>NZ_CM186213.1:0-4800000 GCF_059759395.1 Achromobacter sp. EG18 | reverse complement strand
CCACCTGCTGGCCGGTCATGCCGGGCAGCACCGCGATCCAGTCGTCGGCGAAGGGGTTGTCCACGCTCAGGCCGCCCAGGCGGCCGCTGGCCTCGACCAGCAGCGGCGCCAGGCCCAGACGGGCCAGCCAGAGGGCGCAGGAGGCGCCGGCCGGGCCGCCCCCTACAATGACCGCATCGTGCATCTGTTGCATTTCATCCCTTGTTTGCCGTCGCCGCCCCCGCGCGGGCGCCCGGCCATGGCCGGATTGTAGCCAGCGCGCCGGCCCGGTCCGCCGCCGCCTTACAATTCCGGGATTCCACCCAGGTTTTCATCATGCCCACACGCCGCATCATCCTTTCCGGGCTCGCGCTCGACGCCCGCATCGGCATCCTCGAACATGAACGCCGCGCCACCCAGCCGCTGCACGTCGACGCCGAGTTCGACGTCGACATCCAGCGCGCGGTCGACGACCACGATATCCACAGCGTGCTGGACTATCGCCGCCTGCGCGAGGCCATCGTCGAGGAATGCACCCAGGCGCACGTGAACCTGATCGAAACCCTGGTGGAACAAGTCGCCGCGCGCCTGTTGGCCGACTTCCATGAAATCCGCTCGCTGCGCCTGCGCATCAGCAAGCCCATGGCCTTCTCCGACTGTGCGGCGGTGGGCGTGGAAATCCAGATCTCGCGTTGACCATGAACGATATCGCCTCCCCCGACATCCGCGCCGTGGCGGACTCCATTGATGCGGTGGCGCCGACCGGCGCCGTCTCCGTGGCCGGCCCCGACGACAAGAAGGCCCGCCACGAAGGCAACAAGCTCACCAAGCGCCTGGCGCGCGAGACCACCCGCGCCATTTCCGACTACAACATGATCGAGTCGGGCGACCGCGTCATGGTGTGCCTGTCGGGCGGCAAGGACTCGTACGCCATGCTGGACATTCTGCTCCAGCTGCAAAAGCGCGCGCCGTTCCCGTTCGAGCTGGTCGCGGTCAACCTCGACCAGAAGCAGCCCGGCTTCCCGGCCGACATCCTGCCGCGCTACCTGACCGAGCTGGGCGTGAAGTTCCACATCGAGACGCAGGACACCTATTCGATCGTCACCCGCGTGCTCGAAGAGGGCAAGACGATGTGCTCGCTCTGTTCGCGCCTGCGCCGCGGCATCCTGTACCGCGTGGCCTCGGAACTGGGCGCCACCAAGATCGCGCTCGGCCACCACCGCGACGACATCCTGGGCACCTTCTTCCTGAACCTGTTCTACGGCGGCAAGGCCAAGGGCATGCCGCCCAAGCTGGTGTCCGACGACGGCCGCCACACGGTCATCCGCCCGCTCGCCTACGTGCCGGAAACCGACCTGATCGCCTACGCCGAACTCAAGCAGTTCCCGATCATTCCCTGCAACCTGTGCGGCTCCCAGGAAAACCTGAAGCGCAAGGAAGTCGGCCGCATGATCAAGGAATGGGACAGGCAGCACCCGGGCCGCTCGTGGAACGTCTTCAACGCCCTGTCGCGCGTGGTGCCGTCGCACCTGATGGACCGCGACCTGTTCGACTTCGTCGGCCTCAAGCCGACCGGCGTGCCGGACGCCAACGGCGACACCGCCTTTGACGCGGTCGATCCGTCGGATGACACGGACGAGGCCTGTGGCGACACGCCCGCCACGCCCGACGCGGCCGGCATCGTCGAAAAGAAAGTGACCTTCACGCGGGGCTGAGCGCGGCGTGGGGGCCCTTTTCATCGCCGAGCCGCCTCAAGATGAAAACGCCCCCTTGGGGGGCAGCAAGCCGAAGGCGCGGCGTGGGGGCCTCCCCCCTGGCGCTCAGCCGTTCAGCACCCGCACCGGCTGGCCATCGCGCCAGGCCTTCACGGCCTCCAGCGCGTTGCGGTAGAAGGCCTCGAAGTTCTCGCGGCTGACGTAGCCCAGGTGCGGCGTCAGGATGACGTTGTCCAGGTCGCGCACGCTGTCGGTGGGCGACAGCGGCTCGTCCGGAAACACGTCCAGCCCGGCGCCGGCGATGCGGAACTTCACCAGCGCGTCCATCAGCGCCGCCTGGTCCACCAGGCCGGCGCGCGACGTGTTCACCAGGTAGGCCGTCGGCTTCATCGCGGCCAGCGCGGCGGCGTCGACGATGTGGCGGCTGCGATCGGACAGGATCAGGTGCAGGCTGACGACGTCGGACGTCGCGAACAACTCGTGCTTGTCGACCCGCGTGACGCCCGCCTCGGCGGCGCGCTCGTCGGTCAGGTTGGGGCTCCAGGCCACCACGTCCATGCCGAACGCCAGGCCCACCTTGGCCACCGCCGCGCCCAGCTTGCCCAGTCCCAGCACGCCCAGCCGCTTGCCGGCCAGGGGCTCGGGCATGCCGGTCTGCCACATGCCCCGGCGCATGGCGGCGTCTTCGGCGGGCAGGTGCTTGAACAGCCCCAGGATGTGGGCCCAGGCCAGTTCGGCGGTGGCGGTGTTGGCGTCGGCGCTGCCGGGCGCGCCGCTGACCACGATGCCCTGCGCGGCGCAGGCCTGCATGTCGATGGCGTTGTTGCGCATGCCGGTGGTGACCAGCAGGCGCAGGTTCGGCAGCGCGCGGATGCGCTCGGCGGGAAACGGCGTGCGTTCGCGCATGGCCACGATCACCTCGAAGGGTGCGAGCGTGGCCTCGACCTGCTCGTCGGGAATGAAGTTGTTGAAGATCCGCACTTCGGCGTCGCCGCCGAGGGATCCCCAGTCCGCGTAGCGCTTGGCGACGTCGTGGTAATCGTCGAGTATTGCGATTTTCAAGTTAGTCTCCGGGTGGCGTGGCGCTCGCTGCGCCAGCCGCCCGGCCGGCGCGACCCGCGCCGGTCAGTTCAGTCGTGCCTTGAGTTGGTCCAGCGGCAACGCGCCGCTGGTGCGCGAGCCGTCGGCAAAGAACATCGTGGGCGTGCCGCGCACCATCAGTTGCTTGCCCAGCGCCAGCAACTTGTCCTCGGGCACGCTGCAATTGGCGGTGGCCGGCTTCTGGCCGCGCAGCATCCAGTCATCCCACGCCTTGCCCGGGTCCGCCGAGCACCAGACGTCACGCACCTTGACGTTGGAGTCGGGCGACAGGATCGGGTACAGGAAGGTGTAGACGGTGATGTTGTCGACGTCTTCGAGCGTCTTGCGCAACTGCTTGCAGTAACCGCAGTTGGGGTCCTCGAAGATCGCGACCTTGCGCGAGCCGTCGCCCTTGACCTGCTTGATGGCCAGGTCCAGCGGCAACTGGTCGAACGGGATGGAACCGAGCTTTTCCTGCGCCTCGCGGGTGACGTCGCGGCGCGTCATGGCGTCGATCAGCGGACCTTCCATCACCCAGGTCACCTTTTCGTCGGTGTAGATCAGGTCCATGCCCAATTGCACCTCGAACAGCCCGTAGGGCGTGCGGCGCACGGCGGTCACGTCCATGCCGGTGAAGCGCTGCTTGAAACGTTCCTTGACAGCATCCGCCACGGGATCGGCGGGCGCCACCTGAGTGGTGGAATAGCTCTTGCTGCCCTTGCCCGCCTGGCCGACCGTGCTGGTGGAAACGGCCTTGTCGCCCGTTGCCTGCGCTTGAGCGCTGGCGGACAGGCCCAGGCCCGCGGCCATGAAGCAGGCGGCCAGCGTGGCGGAAAAACGGAAATTCATGGGGACTCCTGTATTTAGCGTGACGTATCGCCCTCGTTGGCCGAAAGCGTAACCGATCCGACGAAAGGGGCTGGCGGGGGGCTTGCCGGAATCAGACCCCCCGGCGCCCTGCGGGTTCCGTGCCGGGCCGGCGGCGTCAGTGCATCGAGCGACGCGGGCCGATGCGATTCAATTCGTCGAGGCCCCGGCGATCAGGCGCCGCTTGACCAGCGGGACCCGCTCGACCCAATGCATGCCGGCATTGCGCAACCACACCAGCGGCGTGGCATGCGAACCGAACAGCTTGTGCAGCCCGTCGGTGGCCAGCCGCAAGGCCAGCACCGGCTCGGCGCGGGCGCGCTGGTAGCGATGCAGCACCCGCAGGTCGCCCGCCTGGCGGTAGGGTTCGCGTCCGGCCACGGTGCGGGCCAGCGCCTCGACGTCGCCCAGCCCCAGGTTCAGGCCCTGCCCGGCCAGCGGGTGCAGCCGGTGGGCGGCGTCGCCGGCCAGCGCGATGCCGGGCGCCACCATCTGGGCACGCTCCAGCGTCAGCGGAAAGCCATGCAGCTTGCTGCGCACCTTCAGGCGTCCCAGGCGGCCCTGGGCCGCATGTTCCAACAGCGATTCCAGGCGGGCCGCCTGCGCATCCGCGGGCAAGGCCAGCAATTCCCGCGCCTGCGCGTCGCGCATCGACCAGACCATCGATACCTGCGGGCCGTCGGCCGTGTCCGGCAGCGGCAGCAGCGCCAGCACGCCGTCGTCGCGGAACCACTGGAAGGCGGTGCCCTGGTGGGCGCGCTCGGCGTCCAGGTTAACCACCAGCCCGGTGTCGTGGTAGGAAACGGCGTCATGCTTGAGGCCGGCGGCGGTGCGCAGCGGCGAAGCGGCGCCATCGGCGCCGACGAACAATTCGGCCTGGATGCGGGCGCCGCTCTCGGTTTCCACCGTGCCAGCCTGGTAGCCGGTGCAGCGGTCTTCCAGCCAGGGGATGCCGAACATGCGCACCGCCTGGATCAGCACCCGCTCGATCTCGCCGGACTCGACGATCCAGGCCAGTTGCGGCAGGGCCGCCTGCCAGGCGTTCAGGTGTACCAGGCCATCGGCGTCGCCATGGATCTCCATGGCCTGCACCGGCGTCAGGCGGGCCGACGGCAGCGCGTCCCACACGCCCAGCTCGGCCAGGAAACGCTGGCTGGCGGGCGAGATGGCGTAGACGCGCGCGTGGTAATGGTTGGGATCCGCCGGTGGCACGGTCGTACGCGGCGCCAACAGGGCCACGCGCTGGCCGCGGCGGGCCAGCGCCAGGGCCGAGGACAGGCCGACGATGCCGGCCCCGCAAACCACGATCTGGTGTGTCATCTTGCGCTCGGCTCCCCGGCCTGCTTCGGCCACAGCAGCCACATCTGGCCGCGTTGCTTCATGCGTCCGGCCTGCTGGCCGGCCTCGTCGCCGTAGCCCCAGTAGAAGTCGGCGCGCGCCGCGCCGCGGATGGCGGTGCCGGTGTCCTGGGCGAACACCAGGCGTTGCAACGGCCGGTCGGAGGCCGGGAAGGTGGTGGCCAGGAACACCGGCGTGCCCAGCGGCACGAAACCGGCATCCACCGCGATCGCCCGCCGCGGGGCCAGGTTGACGCCATAGGCGCCCTTGGGGCCGAGCTCGGGATCGATCACCGGCTCTTCGCGGAAGAACACCACGGCCGGGTTGGCGTTGAGCATCTCGGGCACGCGCTTGGGATTGCGCTGCGCCCAGGCGCGGATGTTCTGCATCGAGGCCTGGTCGGCCGACAGCTCGCCGCGGTCCGCCAGCCAGCGGCCGATGGACACGTAGGGCTGCCCGTTGTGGTCGGCGTAGGCCACGCGGATGGTCTTGCCGCTGTCGGGGCCGTCGGTCAGCAGCACGCGGCCCGAGCCCTGCACCTGCAGGAAGAAGTTGTCGACCGGGTCGTCGACCCACACCACCACCGGCGGGCGGCGGCCGGTCGATTCGATGGCCGCGCGGGTGTCGTAGGGCACCACGCGCTTGCCGTCGAGCTTGCCGCGCACGCGCTTGCCGGCCAGTTCCGGATAGACCGAGCCCAGGTCGATGGTCAGCAGGTCGGCCGGCACCGCGTACAGCGGCCATTGGTAGTTGCCGCCCTGGCGGCGCGAACCGCGCACCAGCGGCTCGTAATAGCCAGTGACGGTATTGGCGGCCGGCTTGCCGTCGGCCGCGTTCAGGCGCCAGGGTTGCAGGTAGGTCTGCAGGAAGCGGCGCACGCCCTCGGCATCGTTGGCGGCGGGCGCCCGGGCCGGATCGGCCGCGGCGGCACAGACCGGCTGCCAGGCGCGCGGGGTGGCGCGGGCGGGAGCGGCCAGGTTGCCGCTGGTCGGGCGCATCAGCCCCTTGCAGTTGCGCAGGAACAGGGGCCAGAACTGGGCCAGGTCGTCGCTGCTCCAGCCCGGCATCTCGGCCCAGGTGCCGGCCTTGTATTTGCCGGCCAGGGCGCGCGGCGGCGTATCGGGCAGGGCCGACAGCGCCGGCACCACCAGCGGACCGTCGACGGCCGCGGGGCGGGCGCCGGAAACGCCGGGTTCACCGGATTCGGGCGGGATCTCTGAGGTGGTGGTACATGCCGCCAGCAGGGCCGACAGCACGGACAGGCTAAGAATGCGCTTCATGAGCAGATGGAAAACCGTACAACGTATGGCCGCGCCCCGCGTCAGTGCAGGGTGCGCGGCATGGCCAGGACGAATTCGGAAATCGGCACTTCGAACGGAATGCCGTTCTCGCCGACGCAATGATAGGTGCCGCGCATCGTGCCGACCGGCGTGGGCAGGGGGCAGCCGCTGGTGTATTCGAAGGTCTCGCCGGGCGCCAGCAGGGGCTGCTGGCCCACGACGCCCAGCCCGCGCACTTCCTGCACGCGCTGGTTGCCATCGGTGATAATCCAGTGGCGGCTGATCACCTGGGCCGGATGCTCCCCGGTATTGGTGATGCGCACGGTATAGGCGAACACGTATTGCTGTTCGCCGGGATCGGACTGTTCAGGCACGAAGCGCGGAGTGACAGAGACGCTCAGGTCGTAGGGTTTCACAGTCCTTTCCTGTGTGGCACGAGCAAGCTGCAATAATGGCACATTATGCCTTCACCCACCCCGAACGCCATGTCTACCACCACCCGCATCACCCCCAGCATCCTGTCCGCCGACTTCGCCCGCCTGGGCGAGGAAGTGCGTGACGTCGTCGCCGCCGGCGCCGACTGGATCCATTTCGATGTGATGGACAACCACTACGTGCCCAACCTGACCATCGGCCCGATGGTCTGCGCGGCGATCCGTCCCCATGTTTCCGTGCCGATCGACGTGCACCTGATGGTGGAGCCGGTGGACGCCCTGGTGCCGATGTTCGCCAAGGCCGGCGCCAACTACATCAGCTTCCACCCGGAAGCCAGCCGCCACGTCGACCGCACCCTGTCGCTGATCCGCGAGAACGGCTGTAAGGCCGGCCTGGTGTTCAACCCCGCCACGCCCCTGTCGTACCTGGACCACGTCATGGACAAGGTCGACCTGGTGCTGATCATGTCGGTCAACCCCGGCTTCGGCGGCCAGAGCTTCATCCCCGGCGCGCTGGCCAAGCTGCGCGAGGCCCGCGCCCGCATCGACGCCTGGACCCAGGCCGGCGGCCACGAAATCGTGCTGCAGGTGGACGGCGGCGTGAAGATCGACAACATCGCCGAAATCCGCCGCGCCGGCGCCGACACCTTCGTGGCCGGCTCGGCCATCTTCGGCAAGCCCGACTACCCCGGCATCATCAAGTCCATGCGCGAGCAGATCGCCATCGGCGAAACCACCGCCGTCTGAGGAATACCCGCAATGACTCCCTTTCGCGCCGCGCTGCTGGACCTGGACGGCACCCTGCTCGACTCCATCCCCGACCTGGCCTTCGCGGCCAACGCCATGCGCGTGGAACTCGGCATGATCGCGCTGCGCGAGGATGTCGTGGCCACCTTCGTCGGCAAGGGGGTGGACAACCTGGTGCGCCGCAGCCTGGCTGGCAGCCTGGACGCCGCCGACCCGTCGCCCGAGGACTTTGCCCGGGCGCGCGAGGCCTTCTACCGCCACTACCACCTGGTCAACGGCGAACGCGCCCAGGTCTACCCGGGCGTCATCGAAGGCCTCAAGCACATGCGCGAGCAGGGCCTGAAACTGGCCGTGGTCACCAACAAGCCCACCGAATTCACCCTGCCGCTGCTGCAACGCACCGGCCTGGCCGGGTTTTTCGACGCGGTGGTGTGCGGCGACACCTGCGCCCGCCGCAAACCCGACCCCGACCAGGTGCTGCACGCCTGCGAACTGCTGGGCGTGACGGTGGCCGAGGCCGTCACCATCGGCGATTCCATCAACGACGCCCAGGCCGGCCGCAGCGCCGGCACCCAGGTGCTGGTGGTGCCGTATGGTTACAACGAAGGCCGTGACGTGCGCGAGCTCGATGTCGATGGTATAGTGGACACGCTCGTCAACGCCGCCCAGTGGGTGGAGCTCTGGAATCAGAACCAGAACGCCGCGAAAGCCCAGGCCTGAAGCCGGGGTCCGCGCCCTTGACGGCACACTTGAACATCGAACCGCTATCACCTGATGAACGTTTCCATCCAGAACCAAATGCTCGGCGCCTCGTGGCGCTGGTGGCGTTTGTCTTCCGGGTGGCGATGATTCCCTTCCCGGCCCTGGACGCGTCCCCGCCTCCCAGCGCCGATACTGTGTAGAACACAGAGCCAAGCCCGGAACCAGTAACCTGGACCGGGCTTTTTGTTGTGTGCCCGGTCCCCAGCAGATACCCATCGCCCCGAGACCGACATGACCGAAATCGAATTCAAAGCCCTCGCCGCCCAAGGCTACAACCGCATCCCGCTGGTGGCCGAGACCTACGCCGACCTGGACACCCCGCTGGGCATCTACCTGAAGCTGGCCCATGCCGGCCCGCAGGCCGGCCGCATGACCTGCCTGATGGAGTCGGTGGTGGGCGGCGAGCGCTTCGGCCGCTATTCCTTCATCGGCCTGCCGGCCCGCACCGTGATCCGCGCCAGCGGCACCCGCACCGAGGTGCTGCACGACGGCAAGGTGGTCGAGACCCACGACGGCGACCCGCTGGCCTTCATCGAGCAGTACCAGGCCCGTTTCAAGGTGGCCCTGCGCCCCGGCATGCCGCGCTTCTGCGGCGGCCTGGCCGGTTACTTCGGCTACGACACCGTGCGCCACATCGAACCGTGCCTGGGCCCCGCCGTGAAGCCGTTCCCGGCCGGCATGGAAGGCGGCACGCCCGACCTGATGCTGATGCACGTGGACGAGCTGGTCATCGTCGACAACCTGGCCGGCCGCATCTACCTGATGGTCTATGCCGACCCGGGCCAACCCGAAAGCTACAGCCGCGCCCAGCAGCGCCTGCACGACCTGCGCGCGCGCCTGCGACGCCCGGTGGAAATTCCCTACAGCCACGCCAGCATGCAGACCGAGGAGCGGCGTGACTTCAAGAAGGAAGACTACCTGGCGGCCGTGCACCGCGCCAAGGAACACATCGCCGCCGGCGACCTGATGCAGGTGCAGATCGGCCAGGTCATCGCCAAGCCTTTCCGCGACTCCCCCCTCTCCCTCTACCGCGCCCTGCGGTCGCTCAACCCCTCCCCCTACATGTACTTCTGGAACTTCGGTGACTTCCAGGTGGTGGGCGCGTCGCCCGAGATCCTGGTGCGCCAGGAGCGCGTGGTTGTGGACGGCGCGCCCAAGTCGCAGGTCACCATCCGCCCGCTGGCCGGCACCCGCAAGCGCGGCGCCACGCCCGAGGAGGACGCCGCCCTGGCCGCCGAGCTCAAGGCCGACCCCAAGGAAGTGGCCGAGCACGTGATGCTGATCGACCTGGCCCGCAACGACGTCGGCCGCGTCGCCGAGGTGGGTTCGGTCAAGGTCAGCGACACCATGGTGATCGAGCGCTATTCGCACGTCATGCACCTGGTGTCCAACGTCACCGGCAACCTGAATCCCGGCATGAGCAGCATGGACGTGCTGCGCGCCTCGTTCCCTGCCGGCACCCTGACCGGCGCGCCCAAGGTCGAGGCCATGAAGATCATCGACGAGCTCGAGCCCGTGCGCCGCGGCATCTACGGCGGCGCGGCCGGCTACCTCAGCTACGGCGGCGAAATGGACGTGGCCATCGCCATCCGCACCGGCGTCATCAAGGACGGCACGCTGTACGTGCAGGCCGCCGCCGGCATCGTCGCCGACTCCAACCCCGAAGCCGAATGGGCCGAGACCGAGGCCAAGGCCCGCGCCGTGCTGCGCGCGGCCGAGCAGGTCCAGCACGGCCTGGACGAGCCCATCTGAGACGCCCGCCGCCCCCCATGACCGCCCCGGGCCGCGAATCGGCCCGCCTGGAGAAAAAAATGCTGTTGATGATCGACAACTACGACTCGTTTACCTACAACCTGGTCCAGTACTTCGGTGAACTGGGCGAGGATGTGCGCGTGGCGCGCAACGACCAGATCACCCTGGAAGAGATCGCCGCGCTCAACCCCGACCGCATCTGCGTGTCGCCCGGTCCGTGCTCGCCGGCCGAGGCCGGCATCTCGGTGCCCGTCATCCAGGCCTTCGCCGGCAAGAAGCCGATCCTGGGCGTGTGCCTGGGCCACCAGGCCATCGGCGCCGCCTATGGCGGCAACATCGTCCGCGCCCAGCAGATCATGCACGGCAAGACCGTCCGCATCTCGCATACCGGGACGGACATCTTCACCGGCCTGCCGACGCCGTACACTGTCATCCGCTACAACTCGCTGACCATCGACCCGGCGACGCTGCCCGAGTGCCTGGCCGTGACCGCCACGGCGCCGGACGGCGACATCATGGGCGTGCGCCACAAGACGCTGCCCCTGTACGGAGTACAGTTCCACCCCGAATCCGTGCTCAGCGAACACGGCCACGCCCTGCTGCGCAATTTCCTGAACCTCGCCTAAGAAGGACGCACCGTGACGATCTCCCCCTCCGAAGCGCTGACGCGCTGTATCGAACACCGCGAAATTTTCCACGACGAAATGCTGCATCTGATGCGCATGCTGATGCGCGGCGAGATGTCGCCGCAGATCGCAAGCGCCTTGCTGATGGGCCTGCGCGTGAAAAAGGAAACGGTGGGTGAAATCACCGCGGCCGCGCAGGTCATGCGCGAATTCGCCACGCCGGTGGTCACCCCCAACCCCGAAGACCTGCTGGACATGTGCGGCACCGGCGGCGACGGCAGCCACACCTTCAACATCTCCACCACCGCCATGTTCGTGGCGGCGGCGGCCGGCGTGCCGATCGCCAAGCACGGCAACCGCAGCGCGTCCTCGTCGAGCGGCAGCGCCGACGTGCTGGAAGCGCTGGGCGCCAACCTGGTGCTGACCCCCGAACAGGTGGCGGAATGCATCCAGGCCACCGGCATCGGCTTCATGTTCGCGCCGGCGCACCACGGCGCCATGAAGAACGTGGCCGCGGTGCGCAAGGAACTGGCGGTGCGCACCATCTTCAACATCCTCGGCCCGCTGACCAACCCGGCCGGCGCCGCCAACCAGTTGATGGGCGTGTTCCACCCCGACCTGGTCGGCATCCAGGTGCGCGTGCTGGAACGCCTGGGCTCGCGCCACGTGCTGGTGGTGCATGGCAAGGACGGCATGGACGAGGCATCGCTGGGCGGCGCCACCATGGTGGGCGAGCTCAAGGACGGCAAGGTCAGCGAGTACGAGATCCACCCCGAGGACTACGGGCTATCCATGATGTCCAACCGCGGCATCAAGGTGTCCAATCGCGAACAGTCGCGCGAGCTTGTCATAGAGGCGCTGGACAATGTCGAGGGCACCGCCCGCGACATCGTCGCGCTCAATGCGGGCCTCGCCATCTACGCAGGCAATAAAGCCGATTCCATTCCCGCAGCGTTAGCGCTAGCATTTGAACTGATTTCCACCGGCGCGGCGCGAGCCAAGCTGGAAGATTTCTGCGCATATACCCGGAAATTCCAGAAATGAACGATATTCTCGCGAAGATCCTCGCCGTCAAGGTCGAGGAAGTCGCCGCCGCCCGCCAGATGCGCAGCGAAGCCGAAGTCCTGCGCGAGGCGCAGGCGCGCCAGGACGTGCGCGGCTTCGCCCAGGCCATCGAAGACAAGATCTCGCAGGGCAAGGCCGGCGTGATCGCCGAAATCAAGAAAGCCTCGCCGTCCAAGGGCGTGTTGCGCGAGACCTTTCAGCCCGCTGAAATCGCCTCCACGTATGCCGTGCATGGCGCGGCCTGCCTGTCGGTGCTGACCGACGTGCAGTTCTTCCAGGGCTCGCACGACCACCTGCGCCAGGCGCGCGCCGCGTGCTCGCTGCCGGTGCTGCGCAAGGACTTCGTGATCGACCCCTACCAGATCATCGCCGCCCGCGCGATGGGCGCCGACTGCGTGCTGCTGATCGTGGCCGCGTTGACGCCGATGCAATTGCGCGAGATGGAAACGCTGGCGATGGAACTCGGCATGGACGTGCTGGTGGAAGTGCATGACGCCCAGGAACTGGACGTGGCGCTGACGCTCAAGACGCCGCTGCTGGGCATCAACAACCGCAACCTGCGCACCTTCGAGACCAGCCTGCAGAACACGCTGGACCTGTTGCCGCGCATCCCGGCCGGCAAGCGCGTCGTCACCGAAAGCGGCATCCTCACGCCGCAGGACGTCCGGCGCATGCGCGAACACAAGGTCGATGCCTTCCTGGTGGGCGAGGCCTTCATGCGCGCCCCGGACCCGGGCGCCGAACTGGCGCGCCTGGTCGGCTGAGCCGCACCGCCGCGCGGCGTGTTCAGTGTGGACGCGCCAGCCCCAGCGCCGCCGCGCGCCGGTACAAGGTGCTGCGATGCACGCCGAGCGCGCGCGCCGCGGCGCTGACATTGCCCCCGTGCGCGGCCAGCGCCGCGCGGATCGCGTCGTCGGCCATCGCCTGCAGGCTGGCCACCGGCGGCGCGGACGGCTGTGCGGGTGCGCCACGGATGTCCGCCGGCAGCATGTCGTGTTCGACCACGCCTGACGCGCCCGCCAGCACATGCAAGGTGCGCAGCACCGCCACCAGCTGCCGATAGTTGCCCGGCCAGGCATAGCGCACCAGCGTTTCCTCGATCCCGGCCGGCAACACCGGGCCCGCGCCCTGCGCGGCCCATTGCGCGCGCAGCAATTCGCGCAGGTCGGCGCGTTGGCGCAGCGGCGCCAGGGTCACGGTGTATTCGGCAATGCGGAAATACAGGTCGGCGCGTACCGGGGCATCCACGCCTTCATGCGCCAGCGGCCGATGGGTGGCGCACACCAAGGTGAAATCCACCGGCACCGGCCGGGCCGCGCCCAGCGGCGACACCTCGCGCGATTGCAGCACGCGCAGCAGGCGCGACTGCAGCGCCAGCGGCATGTCGCCGATCTCGTCCAGGAACAGCACGCCGCCGTGCGCCTGCCGCAGCAGGCCCTTGCTGCCCTGGCGGCGCGCGCCGGTGAAGGCGCCGTCCTCGTAGCCGAACAATTCCGATTCGATCAGGCTTTCGGGCAGCGCGGCGCAATTGACCGCCACGAACGGGCCGGCGGCGCGGCGGCTGCGCGCATGCAGCTGGCGCGCGAAGACCTCCTTGCCGGCGCCGGTCTCGCCCTGCAACAGGATCGACACGCCCGCATCCGACAGGTGCACCGCCCGCGCCAGCGCGCCCAAGGTGGCGGCGTCGAAGCTGGCGGTATCACCGCGCGCGATCGGCGCCGGTAACGCCGACGGGGCCGACGGGGCCGGCAGGCGCAGCGACGGCGGCGGCGCGACCGGCGCGCGAGAACGGGGCAGGCGCAGCCGGGCGTGGTAGGCGGCGCCGCCACGGGCATGCACGCGCCCGGCCGCGTCGGGCGCATGGTCCAGGTCGCCGTCGAACAGGTCGGCGTAGCGATAGACGCCCAGCGCCGTGGCCGCCAGGCCCAGCGCCTGCATGGCGCGACGGTTGGCGCCCACCAGCAGGTCGCCATGAAAGGCCAGCAGGGCTTCGGCCGGCGTGCCCAGCCCGGACCGGTCGGCGTGCAGGCGCAGCACGGCGCAGGGCTCATGGGCGGCATCGAACAGCTGGTGTTCGATCAGGTCGACCGCCGCGCGCACCAGCGCCAGCACGTCCGGCCGCACTTCGCGCGCGGGGCTGGACAGGTCCAGCACGCCCAGCATGCGGCCTTCGCTGTCGGTGATGGGCACCGCCGCGCAGGTCAGGATGCGATTCGGCTCGAAGTAGTGTTCGGCGCCGTCGACGATGATGGGCCGGCCTTCCACCAGCGCGGTGCCGATGGCGTTGGTGCCGGCGGCCGCCTCGTCCCACGGCGCGCCGGGCATCAGGGCGACCCGCGAGGCGCGCTGCGCGAAATCGATGTCGCCGTCGCTGTCCAGCACCAGGCCTTGCGCATCCGACAGGATCACCAGCCCGTCGCTGCCGCCTTCGCGGCGCAGCAAGGACATGGCCGGCTCGGACATCCGCCGCAAGGCTTCATTGCGCTGGCGCGCCTCGCGCAATTCGGCGGCGGTCATGGGTTCCGCGCGGCGCGCGCCGCGCATGTCGATACCCAGGTCGGCGCAGCGGCGCCAGGAGCGCAGGATGGGCTCGGCGACCAGCCCGCCAGGCACGACGCCTTGCTGGTTGAACAGCTGGCGCGCGTGCGTCAGCGACTGCCAACGGGATTGAGTGGCCATGCGTGTCTCCTTGGACGGTGTTCTGCGACACCTGTTCCGCGACAGTGTCGCGAAACGCGACACCCGGTAGCGGCGAACCGCCGCCCACGGCCCTTGCCGGCGCGTGGAAGGGTACTTTCGCACGCGGCAAGCGCGCTTGTCCAGCCGCGTCCCCACACATGGCACGCGGTTTGCTTGATGTGGAACAGGCACCCGACTGCCGTTACACCGACCTATACGGAGACAAGCATGGACATCGCGACCCGCGTCACCCCCGAATCCTATGGCACGCGCCTGGACCTCAGGACGCAGTACGACAACTTCATCGACGGCAAATGGCAGGCGCCCGCCGACGGCGAATACTTCGACAACGTCACGCCGGTCACCGGCCAGGTGCTGACCCGCAACGCCCGCTCGAAAGAGCGCGACATCGAGCTGGCGCTGGACGCCGCGCACCGCGCCGCGCCCAAATGGGGAGCGACCCCCGCCGCCGAACGCGCGCAGATCCTGATGCGCATCGCCGACGTGATGGAAGCCAATCTCGAACGCCTGGCCACCGCGGAAACCTGGGACAACGGCAAACCGATCCGCGAGGCCCGCGCCGCCGACATCCCGCTGGCGATCGACCACTTCCGCTACTTCGCCTCGTGCATCCGCAGCCAGGAAGGCGGGCTGTCGGAGATCGACCACGACACCGTGGCGTATCACTTCAATGAACCGCTGGGCGTGGTCGGCCAGATCATCCCGTGGAACTTCCCCATCCTGATGGCGGCATGGAAACTGGCGCCGGCGCTGGCGGCGGGCAACTGCGTGGTGCTCAAGCCGGCCGAGCAGACGCCGCTGGGCATCCTGCTGCTGATGGAACTGATCGGCGACCTGCTGCCGCCGGGCGTGGTCAACGTGGTCACCGGCTTCGGCCTGGAAGCGGGCAAGCCGCTGGCCTCCAGCAAGCGCATCGCCAAGATCGCCTTCACCGGCGAGACCACCACCGGCCGCCTGATCATGCAGTACGCGTCGCAGAACATCATCCCGGTGACGCTGGAGCTGGGCGGCAAGTCGCCCAACATCTTCTTTGCCGACGTGGCGGCGCAGGACGACGACTTCCTCGACAAGGCCATCGAAGGCTTCGTCATGTTTGCGCTGAACCAGGGCGAAGTCTGCACCTGCCCCAGCCGCGCGCTGATCCAGGAATCGCTCTACGACAGGTTCATGGAACGCGCGCTCAAGCGCGTGGCCGAGATCAAGCAGGGCAACCCGCTGGACGGCGACACCATGCTGGGCGCGCAGGCGTCCACCGAGCAGTTGGAAAAGATCCTGTCGTACCTGGACATCGGCAAGCAGGAGGGCGCGGCGGTGCTGGCCGGCGGCGCGCGCGCGCAGTTGCCGGGCGCGCTCGAAGGCGGCTATTACGTGCAGCCCACCGTTTTCAAGGGCCACAACAAGATGCGCGTGTTCCAGGAAGAGATCTTCGGCCCGGTAGTGGCGGTGACCACGTTCAAGGACGCCGACGACGCGCTGGCGCTGGCCAACGACACGCTCTATGGCCTGGGCGCGGGCGTCTGGTCGCGCGACGCCAACACCTGCTATCGCATGGGCCGCGCCATCAAGGCCGGTCGGGTCTGGACCAACTGCTACCACGCCTATCCCGCGCATGCGGCGTTCGGCGGCTACAAGCAGTCGGGCATCGGCCGCGAGAACCACAAAATGATGCTCAACCACTACCAGCAGACCAAGAACCTGCTGGTGAGCTACTCGCCCAAGAAACTGGGTTTCTTCTGACCCATGGGCGACGCCCGCCGGTCCGTGTCGCACCGGCCCATACCGGGCCGGCCCGTCGCGGGCCAGGGTGGCGTCGCGGGAGCTGCATCATGCCAGGACCCACCCCGCGCGTGGTCGCCACCGACGCGGCGCGCGCGCTGATCGACACCCTGCGCGCCAAGCATGGCCCGCTGATGTTCCACCAGTCGGGCGGCTGCTGCGACGGCAGTTCCCCCATGTGCTACGCGCAGGGAGAGTTCATGGTCGGCGGCTCGGACGTGCTGCTGGGCGAACTGGAGGGCTGCCCGTTCTACATGGGCGAAGACCAGTTCGCGTATTGGGAGCACACCCAGCTCATCATCGACGCCGTGCCCGGACGCGGCGGCGCGTTCTCCCTCGACAGCGCCGAGGGCAAGCGCTTCCTGCTGCGCTCGCGGCTGTATTCGGACGAGGAATGGGCCGCCGTGGCGCCGGTCACGCGCGGTTGAGACCGGCGCTTCGCGCGGCCTGCCGCGGGCGGGGTGTCAGGAACGCCGCGGCCCGCCGTCCTTGGCGGCCGGCTCGGCGCCAGCGGTCTCCTGTTGTCGCCACTGGAACGACACGCGGCGGATGCGCGCGGCGCGGAATTGCGTGAAGGAACGGCCACCCGGCATGGGTGCGCCGCGTAGCGGACTGCTGCTGTTTTTCATTGCGGGAAAAGCGTTGGCGGAAAAAAACTCTGCGGTGCCGGCGCGCGGCGCCGGCAACCATGATCGAAAGGTGAGCGCCGGGTTCAGCCGGCCGCGGCGGCCCAGGCGCCGACAGGGGCGCGGCGGGTCCAGTCCAGGGCGTCCTCGAGGCGGTCGTTGCCCCAGAACATCTCGCCGTCCACCAGGAAGGTCGGGGCGCCAAACAGTCCCAGATGGCGGGCCTCGTCGACCCGGCGCCGCAGCGCTTCCTTGGCGGCTTCCGACTTGCCGCGCGCGATCAGCGCGTCGGCGTCGAGCGACAGGTCGGTCAGCAGCGTGTGCACCACGTCCTCGGCCTGGATGTCCTGGTCGTGCTGGAAATTGGCGCGGAACACCGACAGGCAGAAATCACGGCCCCAGGGCTCGTCCTGCCCCAGCAGCGCGATCCGGGCGGGCAGCACGCTCATGCGCGGAAACAGGCGCGGCCGGTTGTAGGGCACGCCGTACTTTTCGGCCAGGCGGGCGATGTCGCGCATCATGTAGGCGCCCTTGCCGGGGAACAGGCGGAACGGCGTGTCGTTCCAGCCCTGGGCCTGGAAGATGGGGCCGAGCAGGAATGGCCGCAGGTCGACCCGCACGTCCGCCTGCGCCGCCAGGGCGCCGATGCGCTCGATCGCCAGGTAGCTGTAGGGGCTGGCGAAATCGAACCACATCTCGAGGCGGGGCGTGGCGGGCAGGGACGCATTCATGACAAAAGCTCCAACGGCTGGGGAACCTGGGAAACCAGGGCGACCTGCGCATCCGGCAGGCCGCTGAGGACGACATCGCGATCGCTGCCCACGATGATGGACTGGCCGGCTTGCAATACGCTGTCGTCCGGACGGCGGTACTCGGACAGCCAGAGCGCGCCGGCGTGGCACTCGATGCGCAGGCCCGAGGCCCGTCTGAGCAGCATAGTCGAACCCCGGGCCAGGCGAAATGACATTCCCGCAGTGCAACATAACCGGATCATGGCGCATCCCCCCGCCGCAACGGCGGCCATCATGGCGGGCGTGGGCGGCTGGCCACCGCATCACCCGTCGTCTGAGTCATATTGGACGCCGCAGGCGTTATATTGCACAAGCGACATTTCCGCCGCACACGCATGAGTTTTACGAATGTCATACCCGCTGGCAAAACTTCCCCCGCTTGATCTGGTCCGAGGCTTCGTCGCCGTGGGCCGCCGCATGAGCATCACGCTGGCGGCGCAGGACCTGCACGTGACGCAGTCGGCGGTCAGCCGCCAGATCCGGGCGCTGGAGGCCCACCTGGGGGTGCCGCTGCTGGTGCGTGGTTTTCGCAGCGTGTCGTTCACGTCGGAAGGCGCGCAGCTGTTCCGCATGGCCGACACCTGGCTGAGCCAGTTGGGCGACCTGACCGAGCAATTGCGCGCCCCGGAACGCCGCACGCCAGTCACCGTCACCACCACCATCGGCGTGGCCTCGCTGTGGCTGCTGCCGCGCCTGGGCGACTTCCAGGCCGCCCATCCGCAGATCGACGTGCGGGTGGCGGCCGACAACCGGGTCATCGACATCGACCGCGAAAGCGTCGACATCGCCATCCGCTACAGCCTGCGCGACACCGTGCCGGACGGAGCCGTCTGGCTGTTCGGCGAGTCGGTGGTGCCAGTGGCCCATCCCTCCCTGCAGGCGCGCGCCTTGGATGCGCGCGAACTGCAGCGCCATGTGCTGCTGGAGTTCGACGACCCCACCCGGCCCTGGCTGCAATGGTCGGAGTGGCTCAACGCGCGCGGCCTGGGGCGAGTGCGGCCCAAGGGCATGCTGCGCTTCAACCAGTACGACCAGATCGTGCACGCGGCGCTGGCCGGCCATGGCATCGCGCTGGGGCGGCTGGCGCTGATCGCGCCCATGCTGGCGGACAAGCGCCTGGCGACGGTCGGCGGCCAGCCGGCGGACGCCACCGAGCACGCCTACTGGCTGGTGCGCAACGCGCGCCGCAGCACCCCCGACGCCGAGATCGTGACGCGCTGGCTGGTGCAGCAGGCCGCCACCACGGCGCGCCTGCTGGCTCCGGAATAAGGCCTCCCCCGCGAGGCCGAATCCCCCGCCATGCCGGCGCCTGGCGATCGCCAGGCGCTCTTGCGGCTTGGGCGACCGGCTTGGGCGACCGGTTTGTGCGACCCGCTTGGGCGACTCACTACAAGTTCTATACAAACCTTCATAGATTTGCGTTCCCCCTCCTGTAGATTGCGGCCTGCATAGCACGCACGGACCCGAGCTCCCCCCCTGCGAATGAACCCGCGCGCCCCGTTCCCCCGGCGGTCGCGCGGGCCCGTTGCCGCCGTTTCACGGCGCAATGCCCCGCCCTCCTTTCATGGCGCAGATGAAGCTCTTCCGTTCCACCGACGCCTGGCAATCCTGGTTTATCAACTTCCAGCGTTCCTTCCTGATCCTGCTGGCGCCATGGCTGGTGTCCGTGCTGGCGCAGGGCGCCGGCCGCGCCTATCTGCTGGCCGCCTACGCGCCCCCCGGCGCCTACGCGGCGCTGCCGCAGGACGTCAAACGCATGCTGGCGACCGGCCTGCTGTTTGACATCAAGGTCGCGGCGATCGCATTCTCAGTGCCGCTGCTGGCCGCGCTGGTGCTGGCCGCGCGGCCGGCGGCGCACGCCCTGTGGCTGCGCTGCCTGCCAGGCCTGGGCGCAGTGCTGGCCACCCTGTTCGCCGCCAGCACGGTGGTGAGCGTGTACTACTTCGCCACGTTCTCGCGCTCGATCGACATCTTCGTATTCGGCCTGATGGACGACGACACCCGCGCCATCCTGGCGACGCTGTGGCACGGCTATCCGGTGCTGCGGACGCTGGCGCTGCTGGCGGCGGTGCTGGGCGCGACGTACTGGCTGGCGCGGCGCTGGGGCTCGGGCATCATGCGGGCGCGGCTGGCGCGGCGCGCGCTGGTTCCCAGCGCGCTGCGGCTGTTCCTGATCATCGGCGTCACGGTGCTGGCCTGTCGCGGCTCGCTGGGCACCTTTCCGCTCAACAAGGACGACACCGGCATCTCGTCGCTGCGCCTGCTCAACGACATCACGCCCAACGGCATTTCGGCGTTCTTCTGGGCGTTGTCCGAGCGCGACAACGACAAGCGCTTCAGCCCCGTCACCGCTGACGAAGGCGCGCGGCTGTATCGGCGTTTCCTGGGACGACCCGGCCGCGATCTGCAACCCTTCATGGCCAGCACCGGCGCCAATCCGCCAGCCCGCGCCCGGCCGCCGCACGTCGTGCTGCAGGTCATGGAAAGCATGGGGCACCACATGAACACCCACGACCGCCCCGGCCGCGACCTGTTGGGCGCGCTGCGGCCGCACTGGCGGCAGGACTGGCGCTTCGACCGCTTCCTGTCCGAAGGCAATGGCACCATCGATTCGCTCAGCCGGCTGCTGGTGCGCAGTCCGGTGCTGGCCATCAGCCAATCGTCGGCGGCCAATGCCACCTTCGCCAGCAATGCCTTCACGCCATTCCTGGCGCGCGGCTATCGGGTGGTGTTCGTCACCTCGGGCACGGCCACCTGGCGCAACCTGGGCCGATTCGCCACGCATCTGGGCGCGCATGAGTTCGCCGACCAGCTGACGCTCAAGCACCGCTATCCCGAGGCGCAGGCGGGCGCCTGGGGCGTGCCCGACGAATACATGTTCCGCTACATCGCCGAGCGCCTGGCGCGGGCCGACCGTGACGGTGAACACCTTTTCATCGTCGGCCTGTCCACCACCCACCACCCGCCGTTCCTGGTTCCCGAAGGCGGCCAGCGCGGCGGCCTGGAGCTGGGCGATGTCGAACGCCTGCCCTACTACGAAAACTGGACAGGCCTGGAAGACGCCTTCGACACGCTGCGCTACGCCAACGACCAGCTTGGGCGCTTCCTGAGCGGCCTGAAAGGCTCCGCCCAAGGCGCCCGCACCATCGTCGCAGCCACCGGTGACCACAACATCCTGGGGGTCGCCTATTCCGCCGACACCGACGCCGTCCTGGCGCGCGCGGTGCCGTTCTACCTGTATGTGCCACCGGCCTATCGTGGGCAATCGAGCTACGATCCGTCACGCCCGGGCAGCCACAAGGACATCCTGCCCACGCTGTACCACCTGAGCCTGCCGGACACTCCCTATTTCCGCAGCGGCTGCGATCTGCTGGCCGCGCGGCCCGATCCGCAATGGTGCTTTGGCTTCAACAACCCGCGCCTGCTGATCACGCGCGACGGCGCCTACCGGCGCGATCATCCCGGACGCATCCTGCCCTGGGCCGGCGCCAGCGGCCTGGCGCTGGCGCCCGAGCGGGTCGCGTCGGCAGCGCAGGCGGCCGAGCAGGAACGGCTGGAAGCGTATGCCCCGCTGCTGCAATGGCAGATCAATCACCAGGTGCAGCACCAGGTGCCATTGCGGCCGGATCGCCCCTGAACCGGCCCGCCGCGCATGCGCGGCGCGCGGCGCGCCGCTCCCGGACCCGAGGCGGCCCGCGCCCGCTAGTCGACGCGCACCAGCGCGTCGCCCGCGACCATGTCGCCGACCACCGCGGCGTCCGCGAAGCCCTGCTCGCGGAACAGCTCCAGCACCGCCTGGGCCGCCTGGGGATCGCAGGCGACCAACAGGCCGCCAGCGGTCTGCGGGTCGGTCAGCAACGCCCGTTCGACATCGGATACGTCCCCGCCCAGCCGCACCGATTCGCCATACGACGCCCAGTTGCGGCCCGACGCGCCGGTGACCACGCCTTCGGCGGCGAAGGCCTGCACGCCTGGCAACCAGGGCAAGGCCTCGCGCCGCAGCCTGGCGGTCAGCCCCGCGCCGCGAGCCATCTCCAGCGTATGTCCCAGCAGGCCGAAACCGGTGACGTCGGTGATCGCATGGACCCCGTCCATCGCGGCCAGCGCCGCGCCGGGGCGGTTCAGGCGGGTGGTGGTGTCGATCATCACCCGGTACCCGTCGGCGTCCAGCCGGTTCTTCTTCAGCGCCGCCGACAGGATGCCCACGCCCAGCCCCTTGCCCAGCACCAGCACGTCGCCGGCACGCGCATCGGCGTTGCGCTTGATGCGGTCCGGATGCACCAGCCCCATGGCCGCCAGGCCGTAGATCGGTTCGACCGAGTCGATGCTGTGGCCGCCCGCCACCGGAATGCCGGCCTCCTTGCAGATCGACTCGCCGCCGCGCAGGATGTCGGCGATGACGCCGTGCGGCAGCACGTTGATCGGCATGCCGACGATGGCCAGCGCCATGATCGGCGTGCCGCCCATGGCGTACACGTCCGACAGCGCATTGGTGGCCGCGATGCGGCCGAAGTCGTAGGGATCGTCGACGATCGGCATGAAGAAGTCGGTGGTCGCGATCAGCGCCTGCTCGTCGTTGAGCCGGTAGACGGCGGCATCGTCGGCCGTCTCGGTGCCCACCAGCAGGTTGGGGTAGCTGGCGGCCGGCCCGAAGCGCGCCAGCAGCTGCGACAGCACGCCGGGCGCGATCTTGCAGCCACAGCCGCCGCCGTGCGACAGCGAGGTCAAGCGCGGCACCGCCGCGGACGCTGCATCCTGGGTCATGTGAATCTCTCCGTAGGTGATGGGGAAAAGGATAGCATCGCGCCCCCGAATGGCCCTATGATGATCCGGCAGCAGGCAGCAACGGACGGCCGCCCGCCACCGGGCGCACCGACAGCCAAACTTCACCGTGCGTGAGGGCTATATGGATCGCCGACACTTCCTCCGTTTCTCGAGCGCCCTGTGCGCCACCCAGGCCGCGGCCCTGCCCCTGGCCGCGCGCGCCGGCCAGGCGCCCGTCAGCGCCGACTGGCGCAGCTTCGAACTGACCACCCACATCCAGGTCCGCGACCCCGGCGCCCATGCGCGCCTCTGGATCCCCCTGCCCCACGCCACCGACACCGGGTACCAGCGCGGCGCGCAGAGCGCCTGGCTGGTCAGCGGCGGCGGCAGCGCGCGGCTGGCGCAGGCGCCCGGCTACGACGTGCGCATGCTGGCGGTGCAATGGCCCGACGCCCAGGCGCCGCGCGAAGTCACCGTGACCAGCCGCTTCCAGACCCGCAACCGCCGCGTCGACCTGACCCAGCCGCCGCCACCCGGCGCCTCGCGCGAAAGCGCCGCCACCCTGCGCGAATACCTCCAGCCCACCGAGCTTTTGCCCACCGACGGCATCGTCAAGACCACCGCGGACCGCATCACCCGCGGCCACCAGGGCACGCTGGCGCGGGCCCGGGCCCTCTACGACTGGGTGGTCGACAACACCTGCCGCACCGCCTCGACCCGCGGCTGCGGCACCGGCGACGTGCGCTACATGCTTGCCGCCAACGACCTGAACGGCAAATGCGCCGACATCAACGCGCTGTTCGTCGCCCTGGCGCGCGCCGCCGGCATTCCCGCCCGCGACGCCTACGGGCTGCGCGTGGCCGATTCGCAGCTCGGCTTCAAGAGCCTGGGCAAGGCCGGCGACGTCACCCGCGCGCAACATTGCCGCGCCGAGTTCTACGCCGACGGCTACGGCTGGGTCCCGGTCGACCCCGCCGACGTGCGCAAGGTCATGCTGGAGGAGCCGCCCGGCGATCTGCCCACCACGGACGCCCGCGTGCGCAGCGCCCGTGTCATGCTGTTCGGCGCGTGGGAAATGAACTGGGTTGCCTACAACCATGGCCACGACGTCGTCCTGCCCGGCTCCGCCCACGGCGCCGTGCCGTTCCTGATGTACCCCAACGGCGAAACCGCCGACGGCCGCCTGGACAGCCTCGACCCCGACAGTTTCCGCTACACCCTGACCGCCCGTTCGCTGTCCACCTGAACCAGCGCGCCCATGGTCAGCCGCCGCCACCTGCTGCAATCCACGCTGTCGCTGGTGGCGCTGCCGGGCTGGGCCCGCGCCGCCGCCAGTGACAGCGCCCTCAAGGCCGCCACGGGTCCCGACTGGGCCGCCTGGACCGCTGGGACGCCGCCGCTGGTCCTGCCCGACCTTGCGGGCCGCGAGCAGAAACTTGCCGCCTGGCGCGGCAGTGTGGTCATCGTCAGCTTCTGGGCCACCTGGTGCGACCCCTGCCGCGACGAATTCCCGCTTATGTCCGCCATGGCCAGGCGCCACCGCGAAGAAGGCCTGCGCCTGGTCG
This sequence comes from Achromobacter sp. EG18, assembly GCF_059759395.1. Classification (NCBI taxonomy): domain Bacteria; kingdom Pseudomonadati; phylum Pseudomonadota; class Betaproteobacteria; order Burkholderiales; family Alcaligenaceae; genus Achromobacter; species Achromobacter sp. EG18. The sequence goes on along the minus strand of NZ_CM186213.1, from coordinate 4,776,133 downwards.
CCGTGAACGTCGGCGAAGCGCTGGGCAAGATCACCACCTTCCTGGCCAAGTGGCCGGTCGCCGGCACCGTCCTGCATGATCGCAACAGCAGCGCCGCCAGGCAATGGGATGCCGTCGGCCTGCCCGCCAATTACCTGGTCGACCGCGGCGGCCGCATCCGCCACTGGCACCTGGGCGCGCTGGACTGGCAGGCCGCGAACGTCAACGGCATCGTCACCAGGATGCTGCGCGCGTGATTGTGCGTGCGGCGCTGCTACCGCGTGACGGCCATGTCCGGCGTGAAAGCGCCCTTGCCTCGCGCCATTCGTCTCAGGCGCCGGTATGCCTTGAACACCCGCCGCAGGTCGGTGACGCCGCGCGCATGGCGGACCAGCCGCGGCCAGGCGCGCAGGTCGAGCATCGACCGCGCCAGTTGGGCGCGCGCTTGCGGGTTTTCGACGTCCTTGCGAAGCAGGTCGACAAAGCACAGGAGTTCATGCAGGACGTGACGCACGATCGAGACGCGGGTTCTCTGGCCGAGGTCCTGCCGCCTGGACAGCGCCAGCAGCGCCTCGATGATGTGAACGTAGCTGACGCCGCGCCACTGGCGTATCCGGGCTGACGGCGAAAGGGTTATCGAGTCGGGGTTGCGCCGATAGCCGTACACCGGCTCGGACGCGAAGCCCATGCGCCTGGCGACCAGCGCGAGTCGGGTGGTCCACAGGATGTCCTCGTGAAATATCGAGGGATCGAACGCCAGGCCGTGTCGGGTGATGAGTTCGCGCTTGACCAATTGCAGGCAAACATAGTGCGGCCATTCACCGATGGCGACGCAGTGCGCGATCCAATCCTCGCCCGTCATGGCGCCGGCGGTCGGTTGCCGGGTGAGGACGGGGGACCGGGGCAAGGGTGCAGGCGCGTGCGTGAACCGGTACGCGTTTCCGACCAGCAGCTCCAGCCCCTGCGAAACGGCCTGTTCGTGCCACCGGGCGAGGCCGGCCGAGGGCAGGAGATCGTCGGCGTCGGCGAAGGCGACCCAGGCGCCGCGCGCGGCCCGCAGGCCCGCATTGCGCGCGGCGCCGAGTCCCTGATGGGGTTGCCTGAGGATGCGAAGGCGCGCGTCCGTGGCGCCACGCGCCTGCAGGATCGCCACGCTGCCATCGGTGGACCCGTCGTCGACCGCGATCACTTCCAGGCTCAAGGCGGCGTCGGCCAATAGCGCGTCCAGTTGGTCGGACAGATACCGTTCGCAGTTGTATACCGGCACGATCAGGCTGACCTGCGGCGCAGTGGGTTCGACGTGGCTCATGTTCTGTTCAGGCGTGGGCTTTACGGGAGCGCCGCGCCTTGAACCCCATGTGGTGGCATGGGTTTACGCAGGGATGTCTTGTCCGATGGGCGCGGGCGGATCGGTAAGCTACGCCGGATTCAGCGGGCCGGGGAACAAGACGGACAAATGCAGGACCGATCCGGATACTTGCGATCCGGCAGCCACGAATTGGCGGAAGGCAGCAGGAGTCGAACCTACCTGGGAACGTCTGACGTCCCCAACCGGGTTTGAAGCCCGGCCGTGCCACCGGGCACGGATGCCTTCCAGAGAAAACCGCCGATGAAAGACCGCCTATGATACCGCCTGGCCCGCCCCGAGATACGCGCTGTCGTTGCGCAGCACGTGGGTATCGCGCAGCCGCCGCGTCAAGCCGGTCCGATCGAAGAACTCCAGGATCTGGATCGCGCGCTTGCGGCCCAGCCCCGTCGCATCCCTGAAGGCCGCCGCGTTCAATCCTTCGGGCCTTGCCGCGAGATCGATCGCCAGCGCCACCAGCTCGGCCACCCGCTCGCGATGGTAGAACAGATCCTTCACCACCTGCGCCACCTCGCCGCGCCGCAGCAGCTTGCGCAGCACCTGCCGCACCCGCTCCTCCGGCTCGCCCTGCGCGCGCGCCAGGTCGCGCACCCAGGGGGGATCGTAGGCCCCGGCGGCCAGCAGCGGCAGCAGGCGCAGCGCGAGTTGGGCCTCGGCCTCGGCCAGCGCCGCGGTGTGGCCTGGCAGATGCAGCCAGGGTCCGTTGCGCAGCACCCGGCCCTGCTGCCGCAGATCTTCCAGCAACCCCTGCCACAGCGCCTCGGAGGCGGCCGGCAAGGCCATGCGGCGCAGGCGGGAGCCGTCGGGGCCCGGTTCGTCCGGCGCGCCCTGGTGGAAGGTCGCCAGCGCCTGCTCCACCCGTGTCCGCAGCGCTTCCCAGTGCGTGGCCAGGATCAGCGTGCGCGCGCCCTGCGGCGTGCGCGGCTCGATCCAGATCGCCCCCTCGGGCGCCGTCAGGTCGCGCACCGGCCTGCCTGCCAGGCGTTGCAGCGCCGTTTCGTCCAGGCCCAGCGCGGCCTGCGCCAGCAGCGGTTGCAGCCCGCCGCCATCCAGCATGTCCGCCACGCCTTGCAGCCACTGCATCCGCGCCGGCGCGCGGCGCTTGCGGTCCGGCGCGTTCGGATCGAGCACCCGGCCGCCGCCCACGGTGCGCGTGGCCTGGGCGTTGCGCACGATGTATCGGTCGCCCGGCATCGCACACACCGGCTCATCGAACACCAGCTGCACCCAGCCCGACTGGCCCGGGGCCAGCGCGTCGGCCGACAGCGGCACCACGTGCGCCACCTGCCGCGCCGCGCCGATGTGCACATGCAGCGGCGTCCAGGCCCGCAGCGGCGCCTCGGCCGAAGGCAGCAGCGTCAAGGCCACATCGACGTGGCGCGACGGCAGGAAGCAGCGCGCATCGGCGATCCAGTCGCCGCGCGTGATCGCGCTCTTGTCGATCCCCGCCAGGTTCAGGGCGCAGCGCTGGCCGGCCGCGCCGGTCTCGCTGGGCTGGTTCTGCGCGTGGATGCCGCGCACCCGCACCCGCGTGCCCGCCGGCATCAGGCGCAGGTCGGCATCGTCGTCGCCGGCGCGCGCGCGGCCGCCATGCGCGGTGCCGGTCACCACGGTGCCGTGGCCGGCCAGCGTGAAAACGCGGTCCACTGCCAGCCGGAACAGGCCGGCGCCATCGCGCGCGCCCAGCGCCTGCGCGGCCTCGTCCAGATGCTGCTTGAGCCGCGCCACGCCTGCGTCGCCGGCGCGCGCCGCGCATACCTCGAACAGGGACGCGTCCTGCAGAAACGTCGCCGCCGCCAGTGCCGCGATCTCGCCGCGCACCGCCGCCAGCCGGGCGGCGTCGGCGCGATCGGCCTTGGTCAACGCCACCGCCCCGCGCGCCACGCCCAGCAGCGCCAGGATCGCCAGGTGTTCGCGGGTCTGCGGCATGACGCCGTCATCGGCCGCCACCACCAGCAGGCCGAAGTCGATGCCGCTGGCGCCTGCCGCCATCGTGTGCACCAGCTTTTCGTGGCCCGGCACGTCGATGAAGCCCAGCACGTCGCCGTTGGGCAGGGGCGTATAGGCGTAGCCCAGCTCGATCGAGATGCCGCGCGCCTTTTCTTCCTTGAGGCGGTCGGTATCGACGCCCGTCAGCGCCCGCACCAGCGTGGTCTTGCCATGGTCGATATGGCCGGCGGTGCCGACGATCATGCCCGCGGCTCCGTGGATTGCGCCGCGAGTCCGGCGAGCTGCTCGATGAAGGCGGCCTCGTCGCGCGCCTCCAGGCAGCGCAGGTCGAGCCACAGCGCGTCATCGGCGATGCGGCCGATCACCGGCACCGGCAGGTGGCGCAAGCGGGTTTCCAGCCGGTCCAGATGGCGCCCGGGACGGCCCTTGCCACGATATCGCACCGCCAGCCCGTGGCTGGGCAACTGGTCCACCGGCAACGCGCCGCTGCCGATCTGGCTGAACATCGGCACCGCCTCGACCTCGTAGTCGGCGCCCGCCGCGTGCGCCAGCACGCCGCGCACGCGCTCGGCCATGGGCTGGATCTCGCGCTGCGGCCGGGTCAGCAGGCGCAGCGTGGTCAGGCGCTGCGCCAGGAATTCCGGCGCGCGGTACAGCTGCAATACCGGTTCCAGGGCCGCCAGCGTCAGCTTGCCCACGCGCAGGGCGCGCTTGAGCGGGTTCTTCTTGATCTTGCGGATCAGGTCGGCGCGCCCCACCAGCAGGCCGGCCTGTGGGCCGCCCAGCAGCTTGTCGCCGCTGAAGGTGACCAGGTCGGCGCCGGCGGCGATGGTCTCGCGCACCGTGTCCTCGCGCGGCAGGCCGAACTGGGTCAGGTCCACCAGCGTGCCGCTGCCCAGGTCCACCGTGGCCGGCAGGCCACGCGCATGCGCCAGCGCCGCCACCTCGGCCACGCCGACGCTCTTGGTGAAGCCGGTGACGGCGTAGTTGCTGCAATGGACCTTCATCAGCATCGCGGTGCGCGGGCCGATGGCGTTCTCGTAGTCGGCGGCATGGGTGCGGTTGGTGGTGCCCACCTCGACCAGCCTGGCGCCGGCGCGCTTCATGATGTCGGGGATGCGGAAGGCGCCGCCGATCTCGACCAGTTCGCCACGCGACACCACCACCTCGCGGCGATCGGCCAGCGCGTTCAGCATCAGCAGCACGGCGGCGGCGTTGTTGTTGACCACCGTGGCGGCCTCGGCCCCGGTCAACTCGCACAGCAGGTCGTCGATCAGGTCGTCGCGGTCGCCGCGGCCGCCGCTGTCCAGGTCGAACTCCAAATTGGCCGGCGTGGTCAATGCGCGCAGCACCGAGGCCACCGCCTCGTCGGGCAGCAGCGCGCGGCCCAGGTTGGTGTGCAGCACGGTGCCGGTCAGGTTGTAGACGGCGCGCAGGCGCGGCGCGGCGGCGCGCGCCAGGGCGCCGTCGACGGCGGCGGCCACGGCGGCTTGCGCCAGTTCCGCGCGCGGCAGTTCACCCGCCAGGGCGCGCTGGCGCAGGGCATCCAGGTGCCGGCGCAGCGCCGCCACCACCTGCGTGCGGCCATGCGTGTCCAGCGCCGCGGCCAGCGCCGGCGCGTTCAGCAGCCGGTCGAGCGCGGGAATGTCGGCGGCGGCGGCAAGCCCGGTCATGGCTATTCCTCTTCGGCGCCGTGCCACAGCAGCGGGTTGCCGCTGGCGCGCGAATAGCCGGCCTCGCCCACCAGCACGTCCAGCATCAGGCTGGCGAGGTCGTCGGCCACCGGCTCCACGTGCAGGTCCTTGTCCTGATAGAAGATCTTGCGGTAGGTGTGGCAGCGGTCGCAGGTCTCGGCCTTGATGGCGGGCGCGCGGCCCTCGATGGCCTGGTAGGCCACGGACTCGACGTCCTCGCAGTGCGAACACTTGACGCGCACCATGTGCCACTGGGTCGCGCACAGGCTGCAACACAGGTAGCGGTAGCCTTCGAACTGCCCCCCCACCCGCACCACGCTGGCCACCGGCAGGCTGGCGCAGACGGGGCAGACGCCGAAGGGCGAGGCCACCGGCAGCTGCTTTTCGTCGAAGCGGCTGGCCAGGTCGGTCCAATACACCTGCAAGGCGGCCATGACGAACGGCGCGGCGGCGCCGTCGACGCCGCGATGCTGCTCCGACAGCACCGCCTCGGCCAGGTCTTCGAGCGATTCGGTGTCTTCATCGAGCGCTCGGCGCAGCGCCGAGCAGACTTCCAGCGCCTCGGCCGGCACGTCCTGGCCGCCGGCGACCTCGTCGACCAGCTGGCGCAGGATGTCGCGCCACAGCGGGTCGCGCGGCCATCCCACCGCCTGCAGCGGCGGCATGCCATGGGCCTGCGCCAGGGCGATGCGGTCTTCCGAGGCCGGCGGCGCGTTGCAGCCGCGCAGGGCGTTCTGCTGGGCGTCGACCAGCCGCGCCATCAGCAGCAGGTAGTCGGCCACCGGGCTATCCACGGCCAGTTGCCGCAAGCGCGCCGCGCGCGTCGCGAAGACCGAATCGCGCGCCGGCAGCTGGATGCGGGGGATGGTGTTGTGGTCTAGCGCTTCGATCTCGCCGCGCGGAAGAATTCGCTGCAATTGCGTCTCCAGATAAACAAACACGGCTGCCGCCCCGACAGGGGGAGGCAGCCGTGCGGTGGGATCGGGCGGGATCCACCCGGCGGAGCCGCCACCGCCTGGTGACGCCCGCCGCGCGGGGCCGGCTTACTTCGTCGTGGACTGCTTGCCGATTTGTTCCCGGAACCAGGCGCGGTGGTGCTTCCATGCCCAGCCCGCGGTCACGTAGCCACGCAGCATCGCCGTGAGCGAGCCCTTGACCCAGATCGCCGCATAAATATGCACAATGATCGCGCAAATCAGCACCAATGCACAAACGGCATGCAGCACAGAGGCGGCGCGCACCACCCAGATCGGGAAATAGAAGGCGAAGAACTCGCGCCAGATCACGATGCCGCTGGCGAACAGCCCCAGCATGCACAGGATCAGCACGTAGAACAGCAGCTTCTGGCCGGCGTTGTACTTGCCGACCTCGGGCAGCTTGTCCTCGCGGTTCTCGACCACGTCGTTGAGCTGGCTCAGCCACTGGCGGTCGGCCTTCGTCATCAGGTTGTGGCGCCACATGTGGCCGGCGAACACCACGAAGCAGAAGAACATCACCAGTCCGATGAACGGATGCAGGATGCGGGTCCAGGGACCGCCGCCGAACAGGTTGGTGAGCCAGAACATCGACGGGTGGAACAGCGCCAGCCCGGACAGCGCCAGCAGGATGAAGGTGAAGGCGATGATCCAGTGGTTGGTGCGCTCGCCGGGCGAATAGCGCTTGATCCGGCGGTGATGGCGGTCGTCACTCATGGCGGATCTCCTGTTCGGCACGGCGTTCGTCTTCCTCGTCGACCTCGTTGCGGCCGACGCGGGCGTAGTGGAAGAAGCCGGCCAGCGCCGTCAGCGCCATGGCGGCCACCCCCAGCGGCTTGGCGATGCCCTTCCACAGCGAGACCATCGGGCTGATCTGCGGCTCCTTGGGCAGCCCGTGGTACAGCCCGGGCTGGTCGGCGTGATGCAGCACGTACATCACATGGGTGCCGCCCACGCCTTGCGGATCGTACAGGCCGGCCTGCTCGAAGCCGCGCGACTTCAGGTCCTCGATGCGCTCGGCGGCGTGCTGCTTCATGTCGTCCTTGGTGCCGAACACGATGGCGCCGGTGGGGCAGGCCTTGACGCAGGCCGGCTCCTGGCCGACGGCCACGCGATCGGAACACAGGGTGCACTTGTACGCCTTGTGGTCCTTCTTGCTGATGCGCGGCACGTTGAACGGGCAGCCGGTGATGCAGTAGCCGCAACCGATGCAGTTCTCTTCGTGGAAATCGACGATGCCGTTGGTGTACTGGATGATGGCGCCCGGCGAGGGACAGGCCTTCAGGCAGCCCGGGTCCTCGCAGTGCATGCAGCCGTCCTTGCGGATCAGCCACTCCAGGTCGCCTTGCGGGTTCTCGTACTCCGAGAAGCGCATGACGGTCCAGGAATGCTCGGTCAGGTCGGCCGGGTTGTCGTAGACGCCGACATTGGTGCCGATCTCGTCGCGCAGATCGTTCCACTCCATGCACGCGCTCTGGCAGGCCTTGCAGCCAATGCACTTGGAGACGTCGATCAGCTTGGCCACGGACCCGGTGACGGGCTCGCGGATGCCGGGCGGCGGCGTGGTGGTGGCCGAGCGCCGTTTGATGTCGAGGGATTGCATAGACATGAGCGCTCTCCTAGATCTTCTCGACCTGCACCAGGAACGACTTGAATTCCGGTGTCTGCGAATTGCCGTCGCCCACGAACGGGGTCAGGGTGTTGGTCAGGAAGCCCGGTTTGGCAATGCCGACGAAGCCCCAGTGGATCGGGATGCCGACGTGATAGACGGTCTTGCCCTCGATGGTCAGCGGCCGCAGGCGCTTGGTGACCAGCGCCACCGCCTTGATGTAGCCGCGGTTGGACGACACCTTCACGCGCGAACCGTTGGCGATGCCCAGTTCCTTGGCCATGACTTCGCTGATCTCGACGAACTGCTCGGGTTGCAGGATCGCGTTGATGCGGACGTTCTTGGTCCAGTAGTGGAAGTGCTCGGTCAGGCGGTAGGTGGTGGCCACGTAGGGGAACTTGTCCACCGTGCCCATCGCCGCCAGGTCGTCCTTGAACACGCGCGCCGCCGGGTTGCTGGTGACGCCCTTGGCCTTCGGATACAGCGGGTTGTAGCCCAGCGGCGTCTCGAACGGCTCGTAGTGTTCCGGGAACGGCCCTTCGGCCATGCCGGCGCGCGCGAAGAAGCGCGCCACGCCCTCGGGGTTCATGATGAACGGGCCCATGCCGCCGTCGGGGTTTTCATCGCCCTTGAAGTCGGGGATGTCGGCGCCGACCCAGGCCTTGCCGTTCCACGAGATCAGGCTGCGGCGCGGGTTGAAGGGCTTGCCCGCGACGTCACAGGAGGCGCGGTTGTACAGGATGCGGCGGTTGGCCGGCCACGCCCAGGCCCAGTTCAGGGTCTGGCCGATGCCGGTCGGGTCGCTGTTGTCGCGGCGCGCCATCAGGTTGCCGCCGGGCCCCCAGGCACCGGCGAAGATCCAGCAGCCACTGGCGGTGGAACCGTCGTCGCGCAGTTCGGCAAAGCCGGCCAACTGCTCGCCGCCCTTGCGCATGACCTTGGTCGGGTCCTTGGGGTCGACCAGGTCCACCAGCGCCTTGCCCGAGTATTCCTTGGCCAGTTCTTCCGCGGTCGGACTCTGCGGGTTGGAATACGGCCAGGACAGGTTGACGATGGGGTCGGGGTACTTGCCGCCCTCTTCCTGGTACATCTTGCGCAGGCGCGTGAAGATCAGCGACATGATCTCGATGTCGCTCTTGGCCTCGCCCGGAGGCTCGGCGCCCTTCCAGTGCCATTGCAGCCAGCGCCCGGAGTTCACCAGCGCGCCATCTTCCTCGGCAAAGCAGGTGGTGGGCAGGCGGAACACCTCGGTCTGGATCTGCTTGGGATCGACGTCATTGGCCTCGCCGGCGTTGCGCCAGAATTCCGAGGTCTCGGTGACCAGCGGGTCCATGATGACCAGGAACTTGAGCTTGGCGAAGCCCGCGTTCAGCTTGGCCTTGTTGGGCGCGGCCGCCAGCGGGTTGAAGCCCTGCGCCAGGTAGCCGTTCATCTTGCCCTGGTTCATCAGCTCGTAGACCTGCAGCATGTCGTAGAGCTTGTCCAGCTTGGGCAGGTAGTCGAACGCCCAGTTGTTCTCGGCGGTCGCGGCCTTGCCCCACCAGGCCTTCATCAGGCTCACGTGGAACTTGCCGTAGTTCTGCCAGTAGCTGAGCTGGTTGGGCCGCAGCGGCTTGAGCGCGCGCGTGGCGATGTACTTGCCGTAGTCCTGCTCGGGCTCGTTGGGCAGCGTCATGTAGCCGGGCAGCAGGTTCGACATCAGGCCCAGGTCGGTCAGGCCCTGGATGTTCGAGTGCCCGCGCAGCGCGTTCATGCCGCCGCCGGCGATGCCGATGTTGCCCAGCAGCAGCTGCACCATGGCGCCGGTGCGGATGATCTGCGAACCGATCGAGTGCTGCGTCCAGCCCAGCGCGTACAGGATGGTGGCGGCCCGGTCGGTGGTGGCGGTGGACGCCAGCATCTCGCAGACCTTCAGGAACTTGTCGCGCGGCGTGCCGCAGACGCGTTCGACCATCTCTTCGGTATAGCGCGAGTAGTGCTTCTTGAGCAGCTGGTAGACCGAACGCGGATGCTCCAGCGTCGGGTCGGTCTTGACGTAGCCGTCATCGCCGCGCTCGTAGTCCCAACTGGCCTTGTCGTAGGTCCGCTTGTCGGCGTTGTAGCCGGAGTACAGGCCCGCGTCGAACGCGAAGTCCTCGCGCACGATGTAGGAAAAGTCGGTGTAGTTGCGCACGTACTCGTGCTGGATCTTGTCGTGATCCAACAGGTACTTGATGACGCCACCCAGGAAGATGATGTCGGTGCCGGTGCGTATGGGCGCGTAGAAGTCCGCCACGGATGCCGAGCGCGTGAAGCGCGGATCCACGACGATCAGCTTCGCCTTGTTATGGGCTTTCGCTTCCGTGACCCATTTGAACCCGCACGGGTGGGCCTCGGCGGCATTGCCGCCCATGATCAGTACTACGTCCGCGTTCTTGATGTCGACCCAATGGTTCGTCATCGCTCCACGGCCAAACGTCGGGGCAAGACCTGCCACCGTCGGGCCATGTCAGACACGGGCTTGGTTGTCGAACGCCAGCATCCCCATGCTACGCACGGTCTTGTGCGTGATGTAGCCCACCTCGTTGCTGCTTGCCGAGGCGGCCAGCATGCCGGTGGTCAGCCACCGGTTGACCGTCTTGCCGTCTTCGGTCTTTTCGACGAAGTTGGCGTCACGGTCGGCCTTCATGAGCTTGGTGATGCGCGTGAGCGCGTCGTCCCAGGAAATACGTTCCCACTTGTCCGAACCGGGCGCCCGGTATTCCGGGTACTTCAGGCGGTTGGGACTGTGGATGAAGTCGATCAGGGCCGCGCCCTTGGGACAGAGCGTGCCGCGGTTGACCGGATGGTCGGGGTCGCCCTCGATGTGCATGATGCTGGCGCGGGCATTCTTGGCGCCATCGCCCAGGCCATACATCAGCAGACCACAGGCGACCGAACAGTAGGGACAGGTGTTGCGCGTTTCCGTCATGCGCGCAAGCTTGTACTGGCGCACTTCGGCCATGGCCGTGCCGGGGGCTGCCCCCAGCAATGCCAGGCTCGAGCCAGCCAGCGTGGTACCGGTCACCTTGAAGAACTGGCGGCGGTTCATGTTGACCATGAAGCACTCCTCTCCGGGTGAATAAGGGGAAAGCGCGGGCCGGTCCGGGGAAAAGCCCTACGAATTCCAAGGATTTGCAAGCAAGTATAGGCGCAGCGCGGGCGAGTTGCCATGCCTTGCGTCCCCCGAACGCGAAACCCGGCAATGAGAACGATTTACGGCCAGGATCGGGCTTTTTCGTGGATTTTGGATCATCGCGAGGCTGCTACCATTGCCGGCGGCGGGTTCCGACCCGCTTTTCCGCCCGTCCCGCATGCCTGTTGGAGCGCCGATGCGCCGTTTTGCCCCCCTGGCCCTGTCCCTGTCGCTGGCCGCGCCCGGCATGGCGCCGGCGCCGGCCATCGCCGCGCCGGCGCTGACCCCGGCGGCGGCCGCCACTGAGTCCGCCCGCGAAGCGGCAATGGAAGGCTATCTGTACTTCTACCCGCTGCTCACGCTGGACCTGACCCGGCGCCAGTTCACGCATCCGTCGCAAAGCGAGCGGGGCGCGCCCGTCAATGCCTTCCTGCACACCCGCGCCCTGCCCCGCCCCGGGTCGGCCACGCCCTGGGCCAATCCCGACATGCTGCGCAGCAGCGCCTGGCTCGACCTGAGCGCCGGCCCGGTGGTGCTGTCGGTGCCGGACAGCCAGGGACGCCTGTATACGCTGACCCTGCTGGACCTGTGGAACGAGGCCTTCGCCACGATCGGCACGCGCAGCACCGGCACCGCCCGCGGCAATACCGCGATCGTGCCGCCGGGCTGGACCGGCACCCTGCCCTCGGGCATGCCGCGCATCGACGCCCCCACGGCGTACGTCTGGGCCCGCTCCCTGATCCAGGCCGTCGGTCCGGCCGACTATCCGACGGTGCACGCCCTGCAGGACGGCTTCACCCTGACGCCGCTGGCGCAGTGGAACCTGCCGGCGCAGTCGCAACGGGTCAAGGCCGACCCCTCGCTGGACCTGAAGACGCCGGTGCGCGAACAGGTCGAGTCGATGCCGACGGACGCCTTCTTCACCTACGCCGCCGAGCTGCTGCGCCGCAACCCGCCTCACGCCACCGACCAACCGGTGCTGGCCAAGCTGCGCCGGGTCGGGCTGATCCCCGGCCGCCCGTTCGACTTCGACAAGCTCGACCATCCGGTCAAGCAGGGCCTGCGGCGCGGCCTGCGCGAAGCGCGCGAACGCATGCAGGCCGCCGCCGGCGTCAGCCTGAGCAGCGTCAATGGCTGGCAGCGGGAGACGGCCAGCGTCGGCGTCTACGGCAACGCCTACCTGAGGCGCGCGCTGTCGGCCCAGGCCCAGCCGGGCGCGGGACTGCCCGAGGACCTGTCGGCGCTGCTGCTGGCCGCCGACAGCCAGGGCCGGCCGCTGGATGGCGCCCACCGCTATACGCTGCATTTCGACGGCGGCCAGTTGCCGCCGGCCGGCGCGCTGTGGTCGCTGGCCGCCTACGACGCGCAGGGCCTGCCGGTGGCCAACCCGATCGAGCGCTACACGCTGGGCGAGCGCGATCCGCTGCAATACAACGCCGACGGCTCGCTCGACCTGCTGATCAGCCACACCGCCCCCGAGCCCGGCGCCCAGGCCAACTGGCTGCCGGTGGCGGCCGGCGGGCCTGTGTACGTGCTGCTGCGCGTCTACGCCCCGGGCCCGGCCTTGCTGGACGGGCTGTGGACGCCGCCGCCCGCGGTGCGCGACGACCCGCAGCCCGAGCCGGAACCCGTGCCCGAGCCGGAACCGCGGGCGCAGGCCGCGACGACGCCCGCCGCAGCGCCCCCCGCCAAGGCGCCTTCCGGCGCTCCGGCCACCGCCCCAGGCCCCGCGAAGAAACCCTGACAAAGACGCCGGCGACGGCGCCATGACAGGGTTTCGCCACTACCATAGGCGTTTTGTCGCCGAGTAGAACGCCCGCCATGGACGAAGCCTTTAGCCACCAACTGTCGATGACCATCCTGATGACGCCCGATATGGCGAACTTTTCAGGCAATGTGCACGGCGGAACCATCCTCAAGTACCTGGACCAGGTCGCCTACGCCTGTGCCAGCCGCTACGCCGGCCAGTACGTCGTGACCCTGTCGGTCGACCAGGTCGTGTTCCGCGAACCGATCCACGTCGGCGAGCTGGTGACCTTCCTGGCGGCGGTGAACTACACCGGCCGCACCTCGATGGAAATCGGCATCAAGGTGGTCACCGAGGACATCCGCAGGAAGCTGGTGCGCCACACCAACAGCTGTTATTTCACGATGGTGGCGGTGGATGACAACGGCGCGCCCACCGCCGTGCCGCCGCTGGCGCCGCGCAACCTCGAGGAAACGCAGCGCTTCGAGGCCGCCCGCCTGCGCCGCGAGCTGCGCCAGGAAATGGAACGTCGCCACGACGAAATCAAGCGCGAGACCACCCATGAAGGGTGAGAGCCCCCACGCCGCGCGCGCTTCGCGCGCTAGCTGCCCCCCGAGGGGGCTGCCCGCCCTTGGGGCGGCCCGGCGGGCGGGCGGCTATTCTTGCGACGAGCGACGTCCAGGTCACAGGTGACCGGACATGAAAACCGGGCCTTGAGGCCCGGTTCTTTTTGGCGACGGCGCAACGCTGCGCGTCACGCGCCTTCGGCCGCGCCCGGCGGGCGCGATGGCGGCGCCGTCACGGCCGGCTCGCGGTCGCGGCCGACCATGCGCTTGAGGCCCAGCCACTGTTGCGACCAGAAGCCCTGGCCGTAGTCGCGGCCGCCCAGTTCCGGCTGCTGGTCATGGATGCCGGTGGGGCCATAGCCGACGCCGAAGCGGGCCGAGCGGAACAGCACGTCCCAGACCGGGAACAGCGCGGCGAAGTTGTAGCCGCCGGCCGGGCCCGGCGTCGAGGCGTCATAGGCGATGGAATGGTGATGGCGGTGGAAACGCGGGCTGACCAGCAGGCGTTCGCCGATGGCGCCGAAGTGCATGCGCAGGTTGGCGTGCGAGAAGCTCTGCGCCAGCTGCGTGATGGCCACGATCGCCACGAACTGCGCGGGCGGCACGCCCACCAGCTGCGACACGAACACCACCACGACGTCACGCAGCATGTCGTCCAGCAGGTGGTTGCGGTCGTCGCTCCACATGGTCATCTGGCGCTGGCTGTGGTGCACCGCGTGCAGCGCCCAGAGCCAGGCAAAGCGGTGTTGGGCGCGGTGGTACAGGTAGTCCACCAGGTCGAACAGCAGCAGGTAGATGATCAGGCTGACCCAGGCCTGGTCGGTGACGCCGGGCCAGTACTGGTCGAGCTGGAACGGCGCGAAGCCCCAGATGTGCAGCTGCCCGAAGACGCTGTCCCAGAACGGATCGATGGTGAAGAACAGCGCCAGGCGGAACACGCCCAGGCGGTGGATCAGCGTGTAGAGCACGTCGATGCCGATCTGGCGGCGGTCGGTGACCGGCTCGACCGGGCGCAGGCGCTGCAGCGGGCCGAACACCAGCAGCAGCACGGCCACCTGCAACAGGCCGACCAGCAGCCACATGGTGGCGTCGTAGCCGTCCTCGATGAAATTGCTCAGGCCCAGGTGGAACAGCGCCGGCTGCACCAGGGTTTCGAACAGCCATTGCTGGCAGTTCCCGAACCATTGACTAAGCGTATCCATGATCAGTGATGCGTGGCGATCCAGTCGCGGTAGGCGGGATGCGTATCCAAGGTAGCAAAACAATAGCCCTTGCGCTGCAGGCCTTCAATCAGCGGCTCCAGCACGGCGGGGGCCCAGGGGTCCTGGCGCGACCAGATGCCCAGGTGCGCCAGCAGGATGTCGCCGGGCTTGATGGTGCGCAGCGCCTGGTCCAGCAGCTTGGCGTTGGGGTACTTGTCGCTGGGCAGTTCGTCGCCCAGGAAGCCGGCCGGCGCCCAGCCCACGTGCTCGAAGCCGCAGGCCTTGGCCGCGCGCAGCAGGGCCGGCGAGGTCTTGCCGCCCGGCGCGCGGTACAGCGGCAGCATCGGCTTGCCGGTCATCTGCGTGAAGCGGGTGGCGGAACGCTTGATCTCGGCGCAGTACTGCTCGGCGGTCCAGGTCTGGCGCTTGCCCGTGTCGGGGCCGGCGCTGGGCTTGACGCGGAACTTGCCGTCCGGCAGGTCGCCCTGCCAATAGACGTGGTCGTAGGTGTGCGAGCCGAACACGTGGCCCTCGGCGGCGCGCGCCTTCCACCACGGCGCCCACTGGTCGTCCAGGCTGCTGCCGTCGGTCAGGGTGCGCTCGTTGGCCAGGAAGAACGTGACCTTGACGTGGTGGCGCGCCAGCACGTCGGCGATCAGCGGCGCCACGCCCATGTGGCCGGTGTCGAAGGTCAGGTAGACCGGCTTGTCACAGGTCGCCGGGGCCGCGCCGGCGGCCTGCGCCGCCAGCGCCAGGCAGATGGCGGCGGCCAGTTGCCGTTTAGCGGGTCGACGCATGGTTCAGCGTCCAGACGCCGTGCGGCGACTTGCCGACCGTCACCTGCTTGACGACTTTCTTCTGCTCCAGGTCCACCACGGTGAGCTTGCGGGCCCAGCGCGAGGTGACCAGCAGCGTCTTGCCGTCGGCCAGCACGTCCATGCAGTCGGGGCCGCCCGGCACCGGGAAGGTGTCGACCACGGCCAGCGTCTGCAGGTCGATGCGGCTGATGGAGTTGGCGGTGCGGTTGCTGACGAACAGGTGGCGCTGGTCGCCCTGGGCGCGGAAGGCGTGCGCGCCGGCGGCGGTCTTGATGCGCGAGATCAGCTTGGCCGGGCCCTTGCTGACGTCATAGGCCTCGACGTAGGAATCGCCGGTCAGCGCCACCAGCAGCGTTTTCTGGTCGGGCGTGAGGAACACGTCGGCCGGGGTCTTGCCGACCGAGACGGTCCACTTGGGCGTCTGCGTGGCCAGGTCGATGGCGATGAGCTGGTCGCTGTCCTGCAGCGTGACGTACGCCGTGGTGCTCTTGGCGTCGATCATGATGTGGCTGGGCGTCTTGCCGGCCGGGATGCGCTTGACCAGCGTCAGGTCAAAGCCCTTTTCCAGCGGCTTCCAGGCGTAGATGTCGATGTGGTCCAGGCGGTTGGCGGCCGTGACGAACCACTTCATGTCCGGCGAGAACTGCAACTGGTAGGGATCGACGATGCCGGTCAGGGTGCGCTGCACCTCGCCGGTCTTGGGATCCATCAGCGTGATCGAGTCGCCCGTGGCGTTGGCCACCATCAGCGACTTCTTGTCAGGCGTGAGGTACAGGTGGTGCGGTTCCTTGCCCGTGGGGACGCGCCGCAGTTCCGTGTACGTGGCGGGATCGACGATGCTGACGTTGGCGTCCAGGGAGTTCAGGACGAAGATCGGGGCCGACGCCGCGGCGGCGCTGAGCGCCATCCCTGCGCCCAGGAGGGCGCAGCGGACAAAATGCAAGGGATTCAATTTCCAGGTCCGACAAAAGGGGATCGGGCACCGATCCCAGCGCTCGCCATTTTGGCATAGCCGCCTGTCAAAAAACCGTAAATCCGACCGTCCGGGCCATGCGACAGCCAGGTTGCGGCACGGCTACAACGCTCGCGCCGCCACACCTGCAACAATCGTAAAAAATCATTTGGTGCCAATGGGTTGCGGTGTGATGTCGTTCCAGGTTCCGAACGACACATCGGTGCCCTGGAGCGTGGCCGCGCGGCGTGCCGTGGCCGGCCCCAGGTCAGCCTCGCGCAGCTCGCCACGCGCGTCGATGACAAAGCTGCCGATGCCGGTATGGCCGTAGCGGGCCGGCCAGGCCAGGATCCAGTAGCCGTCGCCGCCGCGCGCCGGCAGCACCTTGTAACGGTAGCCGTAATAGGCATCCGCCACCGGCACCTCCGGCCCCATTGCCAGCGCGTCCGGACCATAGGCCTGCGCCGGGTAACCGGGCAGTTCGGGCCAGTACAGTCCGTCCAGCGCGCCGGGGCGGCTCACCAGCCGGTCGGCGTAGCGGCCCTGGCCCACCCCGTCGCGGTAGCGGATCTGGGCCGCGTGCAGTTCGCGCAGGGTGTCGATGGTGTTGAGCTCGTTGCGTCCGATGGCGCGGCGCGCGATCTCCGCCTTGCCGGCGGCCGGGTCGAACCGCCAGCCCTGCGACACGCGCACGATCGGCACCGGCATGGTCCAGCCGGAATCGCCCACGCTCAGCCAGGCGCGACGTTCGCCGTCGGCCAGCACCTCGTGCTTGCGGGACCAGGCCGCCAGGAAACGATAGACATCGTCCTGCCCGACCCCGCCCGGCACGATCTGGCGATGGTCCGGGCCCAGCACCTTGGCCAGGGCCACGGGGTCGCTGGTGGCCAGCGCCTCGCCGAAGGCATCGGCCGCGGCCTGGGGCGTGGGATAGACGCTTTGCGCCGCGGCGGGCGTGGCCAGCAGCGCCAACGCCAGCCAAGCGACGCTGGCGGCCCGGCGCGACCACCGGTCGGGGGCACGGACGAGCGCATTCATCATCGAGACTCCGCTGATCATGGTGACTACCTCCGTCCGCCGAAATGTCCGCCACCGCCGCCGATATGGCCGCCGCCTCCGCCATGCCAGCCTCCGCCGCCGCGTGGCGCGACCCGGGACTCGCCGCCGCGTTGCACCTGTTGCCGCATGCGCTCGCCATTGCCGGCGTCGCGCAGGGCGCTGCCGCCGTTGTTGGCGCGGGCGCGGTCGCGCGCGGCGGCCGCGTCGGCGTGCTGCCGCTGCGCCGCCGCCTGCCGGTCCTGCGCCGAAAGGTGGCCCGGCCCCTGGGCCCGCGTGCCCGCGCCGCCCTGCCCCAGGTTGCCGCCGCGCGGTCCGGTGTGTCCTTCGATGGACTGGCCGGTGCGGCCTTGGAAGGATTGCGCGGCGCGCTCGCGGGCCGCGTCGCGCGAGCCCGGCGCGGGCGGGGTCCGCCCTTGCGCCCGGTTCTGCAACCCGGCCTGGCGCTGGCCGTCGAACTTCTGCCGGCTGGCCGCATCGGCATAGGGCGCGTTGCCGCGGTTGGCCGGGTTGTGCTGCCAGGCGACGTGGTTGCCGTTGATGTTGGCGGCGTTGATGCGCTGGTTGACGTTGATGTTGTTGTAGCGGTTGACGTTGACGTCCACGTCGTTGTGGCCCCAGTTGAAGCCACCCCACATGGAATCGACCGCGGCCACGCCCAGGCCGAAGCCGATGCCGGCCACCAGCGAGGTGGCGAACACCGAGCCCGGCGGCGGCGGGTAATAGGCGGGGGGATAGGCGGGATAGGGCCAGGCGCCGTAGACCACGGCGGGGTTGTAGCTGGGCACGTAGACCACCTGCGGATCGGCCGGCTCGATCACCACCACGGTCTTGCCGCCAGCGTCGGTCGAGGTGACCTTCTGCTGTGGCGTGCTCTTGAGGTTGCCGGCCTGCTTGGCCTGCGCCCGCAGCCGCTGCACCGAGTCCATGACGGCATCGGGCTGCGCCAGGAAGGCGTCGCCCACCGATTTCACCCACGCGGGCTGGCGCCCCATCATGTCCATGACCGATGGAAAGGCCACCAGGGACTTGACGCTGGGATCCCAGGATTCGCTCTCGACGGCCTTGACGGCGGCGTCGCCCGACTGGCCGGCATGCGCGGCCGACCATTGCGCCGCGGCGGCAATGTCGTCGGGATAGGTGGCCCCCATGAGGACCTGTGACAGAAGGGAGTCGGGGTAGAGCGCCACCGGCGCCAGCAGCTGGTCCAGCTGCCCCTTGTCCAGCTTGGTCTGCGCCGCGGCGGGCAGGCAGATCGCCAACCCGAGGCACAGGCAGCCGAGGAACCACGCTTGCAGTCGACGCATTTCCCGTTCTCCGTGATCGCAACGCAAAAGCCACAAACCTGGAGTGAACCGCCGGATACCGCGCAGACAATATATACCGAAACCGGCGCCGGACAAGCGCCGGTTTCGGGCGACGGACGCCTAGAGCTTGGCGACCGAGACCTCGGTGGCCTTGACGAAGGCCAGCACCTCGGTGCCCACCTGCAGGTCCAGCTCCTTGACCGAGCGGGTGGTGATGACCGACGTGACGATGCCGGCGGGCGTGTCCACGTCGACTTCCGAGACCACCGGGCCCAGGATGATTTCCTTGATCTTGCCGCGGAACTGGTTGCGGGCGTTGATGGATTGAATGCTCATGGTCCTGCTCCTGAAAAAAGAAAGGATTTCCGTTGGATCCCGCTCGCGCCGGGATGGCGCTTGCCGGGAAAACCGCACCGGCGGCCGCGGCCTAGACCGCGAGCCGCAGGTGCCGTATCTGTATGACCGGCGCCAGGGGCCTGTCCGCCGCCGCTGGCGCCTCCTGCTTCATCACCACCCGCAGCACCCGCGCCTCCAGCGCGGCGAAGGCCGCCGAGCCGCGCGCGCGCGGCCGCGCCAGTTCGACACGCTCATCCAGCACCACGCGGCCCTCGTCGATCACCAGGATGCGGTCGGCCAGGGCGACAGCCTCGCTGACGTCGTGCGTCACCAGCACCGCGGTGAAGCCGTCGCGGCGCCAGATGTCCTCGATCAGCTGCTGCATGCCAATGCGGGTCAGCGCGTCCAGCGCGCCCAGCGGCTCGTCCAGCAACAGCAGGCCCGGCCGGTGCACCAGCGCCCGGGCCAGCGCCACGCGCTGGCGCTGGCCGCCGGACAGTTGCGCCGGCCAGTCGCCGCCGCGGTCGCCCAGGCCGACCTGGCGCAACACCTCGGCCGCCTGGGCCCGCGCCTGCCCGGGCAGGCCCAGCGCCACGTTCTGCGCCACGCTTTTCCACGGCAGCAGGCGCGCGTCCTGGAACATCATCCGGACCCGGCTGTCGGCCGACCATTGCGGAAAATTGTCGAACAGCACCGGCGAACGCGCCGGCACGCCGCCCTGCGCCGCGCTGGGTGTCTCCAGCCCGGCCAGCAGGCGCAGCAGGGTGCTCTTGCCACAGCCGCTCTGCCCCACCACCGCCACGAACTCGCCGGGCGCGATGTCCAGGTCCAGCCCCTTGAGCACCAGGCGCTCGCCATAGCGCTTGGACAGCTGGCGCAGGGTCACGCGCAGCGCCGCCCGGGCCGGCACCGCCTCGTCGGCGGCCGGTTCGCGATCGGCGCGCCCGGGAACGTCCAGGTGCTGCAACAACTCGAACTCGTTGGGGTTGATGAACATGGCGTGGCCTCCGGGCGCCGCGTCCTCAGCGGGACGCCGCCAGCTTCTGCTGATAGTCGGTCTTGACGAAGCCGGCGAACGATTTCTCGGTCACCGCCAGGAACTCGGGCGAGGCGTAGGCGGCGGCGATGTCCTTGACGAAAGGCTTGTCCAGGTCGGCCGTGCGCACCGCCACCAGGTTCTGGTAGGTGGGCGTGGTCTTTTCCAGCGCCAGCGCCTCGGTCAGCTTCAGGCCCGAGGCCAGCGCGAAATTGCCGTTCACGAACGAGTAGTCGGTGTCTTCCAGCGAACGCGGCAACTGCGCGGCCTCCAGCGGGATCAGCTTGATCTTCTTCACGTTCACAGCCACGTCCTTCTCCGATACCCGCAACGGGTCGTAGCCTTCGCGCAGCTTGATCCAGCCCAGCTCCTGCAGCACCACCAGCGCGCGCGCCTGGTTGGTCGGATCGTTGGGCACCGCCACGCTCACGCCCTCGGGCGCGGCGTCCACGCTCTTGTACTTGCGGCTGTAGATGGCGATCGGCGCGGTCGGCACCTTGACCAGTTCCGACAGTTCGAGCTTGTTCTTGGCGGCGAAGTTCTGCAGGTACACGATGTGCTGGAACGCGTTGGCGTCCAGCGCGCCTTGCGCCAGGGCGAAGTTCGGCTGCACGTAGTCGTTGAATTCGACGATGCGCACGGTGTAGCCCTGTTTTTCCAGGATCGGCTTGATGCCGAGCTTGATCTGGTCGCTGTAGGGGCCGGCGGTGGCGCCGAAGACGATTTCCTTCTTGGCCGGATCGGCCGCCAGCGCGGCGCCGGACAGCGACAGGAGAGTGGCGGCCAGCGCCAGGCTCAGGAGATTGCGTTTGACGGACATGGGATTCCTCTCGGGATCAGCGTTTGTCGATGCGTCGCGCGACGGTATTGCCGGCGAACTGGATGATCTGCACCAGCACCACGAGCAGCGCCACGGTCAGCACCATCACGTCGGTCTGGAAGCGGTAATAGCCATAGCGGATGGCCAGGTCGCCGATGCCGCCGCCGCCCACCACGCCGGCCACCGCGGAATACGACAGGAAGCTCACCGCCAGCACGGTCAGGGCCAGCACCAGCCCGGACCGCGCCTCCACCAGCAGCACCCGGCGCACGATCTGCAGTTCGGATGCGCCGGCGGCGTGCGCGGCCTCGATGACGCCGCGCGGCACTTCGCGCAGGCACTGCTCGACCAGCCGCGCGAAATACGGGATGGCCGCGAACGACAGCGGCACCGCCGCCGCCACCGGGCCGATCGAGGTGCCGGCGATGACGCGGGTGAACGGCACCAGCGCCACCAGCAGGATGATGAAGGGGAATGAGCGCACGGTATTGACCGTCCAGCTCAGCAACCGGTGCGCCAGCGGACGGTCCAGCGACTGGCCCGGACCGGTCAGGAACACCAGCACGCCGAGCGGCCCGCCCAGCAGGATCGACGCGGCCAGCGCGATGCCCAGCATCAGGAAGGTCTGGCCGACCGCCACGCCCAGTTCGGGCAGCAATTGCACAAAGGTATCCAGCATCAGGCGACCTCTTCATAGGGATGGGTGGCTTCGCGGATCAGCTCGCGGCCGAGCGCGGAGGTCAGGTGCACGCCGGCGCCGGAAATCTCGGCCTGCTCCAGCACCTGGCCGTTCTCCATCACCGCCACGTGGCGGCACAGCGCCCGCACCACCGCCAATTCGTGCGTGACGATGACGATGGTCACGCCCAGGCGTTTGTTGATGTCGCGCAGCACGCTCAGCACCGAGCGCGTGGTTTCGGGGTCGAGCGCCGAGGTCGGCTCGTCGCACAGCAGCACCGCGGGCTCGCTGGCCAGGGCGCGCGCGATCGCCACGCGCTGCTTCTGGCCGCCGGACAACTGCGCCGGATGGCTGGCGGTCTTGTCGGTCAGGCCGACGATCTCCAGGCATTCACGCACCCGCGCCGCGATCTGCTCGCGGCCGCGGCCGCCATGCACGCGCAGCGGGAAGGCCACGTTCTCGAACACGGTCTCGTTCTGCAGCAGGTTGAACTGCTGGAAGATCATGCCGATGTTCTGGCGCGCGGCGCGCAGCGCGGGCTTGCCGAGCGCGGTCAGCTCGGTGCCGCCGACCCGCACCGTGCCTTCGTCGGGACGTTCGAGCAGGTTGATCAGGCGCAGCAGGGTCGATTTTCCCGCGCCGCTCTTGCCGATGATGCCGAAGGTGTCGCCGGCGCGGATCGACAGCGACACGTTGCGCACCGCGTCGAAGCGGCCGGCGCGCGTGGCGAACGACTTGCTCACCGCGTCCAGCCGGATCAGCGGCTGCGGCAGCGAGGCCAGGTCGGGAAGGGAAGAAAGATCGGTCATCGGCGAATCTAGGTGAAGGTCATGCGCATCAGGAATACGCGGTGGGTTCGGGAATCTGGTCCAGCAGCGCGTAGCGGCCCAGGTCGCGGATCTTGTAGGCCACGGGGTCGTGCAGCGTGTGCACGCGCGCGTTGCGCCAGTAGCGGTCGTAGCCGTAGCGCGCCGCGGTGGACGAGGCACCGGTGACGTCGAACAGGCCGTTGCCCACCTCCAGCGCGGCGCGGTGCGCCAGCACCTTGGCCTGGGCCCCGGCCACCGCCACCTCGCCACGTTCGTCGGCGGTCAACGACGGGCCGCGCGCCAGCGCCGCGTCGAGCCGCTGGCCCGCCAGGTCGGCCAGCGCCTGCGCCGCCTGCACCCGCAGCCAGAACTCGCCGAAGCGCTCCTGCACGTAGGGATCGTCGGCATGGCGCTGCACGCCCGACGCGAACCAGGGCCGGGCGTCCTCGCGCACATAGCGGCGCGCTTCCTGGAAGGCGCCGCGGGCGATGCCCAGGTACAGGTTGGTCATGATCAGCTGCGCCACCTGAGAGCGCAGCGTGGCGCGCGGCGTGGGCGCGACGCCAGGCGCCTGCAGCACCTGCACCGGCTCCAGCCACACGTGATCGAAGCGCACCGTGCCGCTGTCGGTCTGGCGCTGGCCGAAGGCGTCCCAGTCGGGATTGACGGTGATGCCATCGGCGCGCGTGGGCAGCGCGGCGATCAGCGCCGTGCCCGAAGGCTTGTGCCAGGCGGAGAAGGTCAGCAGGTCGGATCCGACCGAGCCGGAGCTGAAGTTCTTGACGCCGTCGATGCGGTAGCCGTCCAGCTCGGCGCGCGCCACCACCCGGCGGTCGAGCGGATTGAGCGCATTGCCCCAGAACAGATTGCGTTCGACCGTGGGCGTCAGGAAATACGCGTGCTGTTCAGGCGTGCCATAGAGCAGCACGCCCGCCACTTGCAGATGATGGAAGCCGAACACGTGCGCCAGCGCGCTGTCGGCCTCGGCCAGCGTGCGCACCGCCGCCAGAACAGTCGACCAGCTTGCGCCGGCGCCGCCGTACTGCGTCGGCACCGACAGGCGCAGCAGGCCGCTGGCGCGGATCCGTTCGCGTTCGGCGGCGGCGTGGCCGCCCTGGCGGTCGCGTTCGACGGCGGTCGCCGCCAGTTGCTCGGCCAGGGCCTGGACAGCGCTGGCGGTATCAGCCGCGCGCGCCGGCGCGGCGCCGGTGGCGGGTGCACGGTCGGTATCGGGATGGGGATGGATCTTGGCCATGGCGTCTCGTCGCGAGGATGGCGTTCAGGCCGGCCGGTAGGCCGGGTTCCAGCGCAGCAGGCGATGCTCCAGCGCCCGCGCCAGGGTGTCGGCGGCCTTGCCCAGCAGCGCATACAGCAGGATGCCCAGCAGCACCACGTCGGTCTGCAGGAACTCACGCGCGTTCATGGTCATGTAGCCGATGCCGGATTGCGCCGATATCGTCTCGGTCACGATCAGGATCACCCACACCAACCCCAGCGCGAAACGCAGGCCCACCAGGATCGAAGGCAGCGCGCCCGGCAGGATGACGTCGCGATACAGCGGCCAGCCGGACAGGCCATAGGAACGCCCCATCTCGATCAACGCGGGATCGACCGAGCGGATGCCATGGAAGGTGTTGAGATACACGGGGAAGAACACGCCCAGCGACAGCAGCGCCAGCTTGGCGGTCTCTTCGATGCCGAACCACAGGATGACCAGCGGGATCAGCGCCAGCACCGGGATGTTGCGGATCATCTGCAAGGTGGTGTCCAGCAGGGTCTCGGCGGTGCGCGAGGAACCGTTCAGCAAGCCCAGCGCCAGGCCCAGCCCGCCGCCCAGCAGCAGGCCCCACAAGGCCCGCAGGGCGCTGATGCGCACGTGCTGCCAAAGCTCGCCCGACACCGCCAGCGACCAGGCTGCCGCCGCCACCGCCGACGGCGCCGGCAGGATGCGCGACGACAGCCAGCCGGCCTGCGCGGCCAGTTGCCACAGGCCCAGGATCAGGGCCGGGACCAGCCAGGGCGCCAGCGCCGCGCGCCAGCCGGGCTTGCGGACGGCATCCATCAGCTGGCCGCTTCCTTGGGCACCAGTTCGGTGGCCATGACTTCGCCGAACGGCCCCGTGAGCACCGTGTTGCCGACCTGCCTGCCGCCCTTGCCGGGCAGCAGCGGAAACACCAGCTCGGCAAAGCGGTACGACTCTTCCAGGTGCGGATAGCCGGAGAAGATGAAGGTCTCAATGCCCAGGTCGGCATATTCCTGGATGCGCGCGGCCACGGTCTCGGGGTCGCCCACCAGGGCGGTGCCCGCGCCGCCGCGCACCAGGCCCACGCCGGCCCACAGGTTGGGCGAGATCTCCAGGTGCTTGCGGCCGCCATGCTCGTCGTTGAGCTTGCCGCCGTGCAGCGCCGCCATGCGGCGCTGGCCTTCGGAATCCATTTTCGAGAACGCCGTCTGCGCGGCGCGCACGGCGTCCTCGCTCAGGTGGCTGATGAGGGCATCGGCGGCGGCCCAGGCGGCCGCCTCGGTCTCGCGCACGATGACATGCAGGCGGATGCCGAAGCGCACCGTGCGGCCATGCCGCGCGGCGCGCGCCTTGATGTCGGCGATCTTTTTCGCCACGGCCTCGGGCGGTTCGCCCCAGGTCAGGTACACGTCGAGCTGTTCGGCGGCCAGTTCGTGCGCGGCCTCCGACGAACCGCCGAAATACAGCGGCGGATACGGCTTCTGCACCGGCGGGTAGATCACCTTGCCGCCCTTGGACACCAGTTGCTCGCCCTCGAAGCTGTAGCCCTCGGCCTCGTGGCTGTTTGCCAGGATGCCGCGCCAGATGCGCAGGTAATCGGCGGTGATGGCGTAGCGTTCGTCGTGGCTGACGAAGACGCCATCGCCCTCCAGCTCGCCGGGGTCGCCGCCGGTCACCACGTTGACCAGCAGCCGCCCTTCGGACAGGCGGTCGAAAGTGGCGGCCATGCGCGCCGAGAATTGCGGCGAGCTGACGCCGGGGCGGATCGCCACCAGGAACTTGAGCCGGCGCGTGGCGCCGATCAGGCTGGAGGCCACCACCCACGCATCCTCGCAGGAGCGCCCGGTGGGCAGCAGCACGCCGTCGTAGCCCAGCGTGTCGGCGGCCACCGCCACCTGGCGGAAGTAGTCATAGCCCGCGGCGCGCGCGCCGCGGCTGGTGCCGAGATAGCGCGAGTCGCCGTGGGTGGGAATGAACCAGAAGACGTCCATGGAATGCCTGCCCTTGTCTATTTCAGGCCCGACGGCGCGGCGTCGAACACGTTGAGGGGTTTGGGAATCAGCTTGAGCGCGTGGAACGCATCGGCCACCTGCTGCTGTTCCAGCAGCACTTCCCGGGTGATCGGCTGCACGCCGTAGGCCAGCCGCTCGGCCGCCAGTTCGACCACCGCCTTGTCCAGTCCCAGCACCGGCTGCAGCAGCGCCACGGCCTCGGCGCGATGATCGCGCGCCCACAGGTCGCCCTTGCGGATCTCTTCCAGCACGGTCTGGATCACTTCGGGATGCGCTTGCTGGTACGGCCGCGCGGCCAGGAAGAACTGGTAGTTCTTGACCACGCCGGTGCCATCGGCCAGCACGCGCGCGCCCAATTGCTTCTCGGCCGCGGCCTGGAACGGATCCCAGATCACCCAGGCGTCGACCGATCCGCGCTCGAAGGCGGCGCGGGCGTCGGCCGGTGTCAGGTAGGCAACGTTCACGTCGGCATAGGGCACGCCGGCGCGCTCGAGCTGCTTGACCAGCAGGTAGTGCACGTTGGAGCCCTTGTTCAGCGCGACCTTCTTGCCCTTCAGGTCGGCCACGCGCTTGATCGGCGAATCCTTGGGCACCAGGATCGCCTCGCTGGTGGGCGACGGCGGTTCGTTGCCGACGTACACCAACGCAGCGCCGGCGGCCTGCGCGAACACCGGCGGCGCTTCGCCCACCGTGCCGAAGTCGATCGAGCCAACGTTCAGTCCTTCCAGCAGCTGCGGGCCGGCGGGAAACTCGGTCCACTTCACCGTGATGCCCTGCGCCGCCAGGCGCTTGTCCAGGTCGCCCAGGGCGCGCACGATGGTCAGCGTGCCGTACTTCTGGAAGCCGATGCGCAGCGTCTTGGCATCCTGCGCCTGCGCGGCGGGCCACAGCAACGCCGCGCACAGCAGCGCCGCCAGCCAGCGGAAGACGGAAAGACGCGATATCCAGATCATGCTGCGCATGGAAACTCCTTTTTGGTTCAGACGCTGAAGCCGCCCGCGAGCGCGAGCCGGCCGAGATCGAAGGCTTCATTGACGACCACCCCGCGCGGCCGCAGCTGCTCGGCCAGGCGCTCCACCGAGTCCTCCAGCCGCGTGCGCACGTCGTCATCGATATGGCTGGCGCCGTCATCATCGACGCGCACCTGCTTGTCCGTGGCGTAGACGCCGGCCAGGATGTGGCGCGCGCCCAGCGCCGACAGCACCGGCTTGAGCCCGTACTCCAGCGCCAGCAGATGGGCCGGGCTGCCGCCGGTGGCGATGGGCAGCACCACCTTGCCCGCCAGCGCCTTTTCATCCAGCAGGTCCAGCACCGCCTTCAGGCCTCCGGAAAACGACGCCTTGTAGACCGGCGTCGAGATCAGCACCGCGTCGACCGCCGCCACGCGGGCCCGCAGGGCGTTCGCGGCCGGACCGGCGTAATGACCTTCGATCAGGTCTTCGGCGGGCAGGTCGCGCAGTCCCAGTTCGGCGATGGCCAGCCCGCGCGCGCGCAACAGGTGCGCGGCATGGCGCAGCAAGGCGGAGGAACGGGAACGCTGCGACGGGCTGCCCGCCAGGGTAAGGATGCTCATGTTGGATGCCGGTGTTGCGTTGGAGAGTCGTGCGCGGCGCCTGCGCGGATCAGAAGGCGGGAATCAGCGAACCCTTGAATTCGCTTTCGATGAAGCTGCGCACTTCGGGCGATTGATAGGCGGCGACCAGCTTCCTGACCCAGGGCTGGTCGCGGTCCTTGGTGCGCACCGCGATCACGTTGGCATAAGGGCCGTCGGCGGCCTCGCGGCCGATGGCATCGCGCGCCGGCACCAGGCCGGCCTGGGTGGCGTAGTCGTTGTTGATCGAGGCGGCCGTCAGGTCATCGAGCGAACGCGGCAGCTGCGCGGCGTCCAGCGCCACCAGCTTGAGCTTGCGCGGGTTGGACACCACGTCCAGCGGAGTGGCGTTGTTCTTCTGCTCGGCCTCCGGCTTGAGGGTGATGAGCTTGTAGGCGGCCAGCAGGCGCAGGGCGCGGTTGCCGTTGGACGGATCGTTCTGGATGCCCACCGACGCGCCTTCGGGCAGGTCGTTGAGCGACTTGATCTTGCGCGAGTAGAAGCCCAGCGGCGCGGTGACGGTCAGGCCGACGGGAACGATGTCGAAACCGCGCGCCTTGATCTGGTTGTCGAGGAACGGCTTGTGCTGGAAGGCATTGGCGTCGAGGTCGCCGGCGTTGAGGGCGGCGTTCGGAAGTTGGTAGTCGTTGAACTTGACCAGCTTGATCTCCAGGCCTTCACGGGCGGCGACCTGCTTGACGACGTCGAAGATCTTTTCGGTGGTGCCGACGGAGATGCCGACGGTGATGGTCTTTTTCTCTTGCGCGTCGGCGTGGGCCGTACTGGTCAGGGCCAGGGCGAGGGTGGCGGCGGTGAGCAGGTGGCGGGTGAAGGACATCGTGTTTTTTCCGACGGGATTCGAATGGGATGACTGGATTCTGTCATTGCGAAATCCTTGGGAAAAATACTTAGTGGGTATGAGGATATGTGTTGTGGGTTGATGGTTTGGGTTGCTTTGTCGTTTTGGAAATATGACGTTATTGCTGGGGGTTTTGGTTTTTTGGGGAGCGGGGGGATTTGAGTTCTTAAGGCGCGCGTGTCGGGGTCGGTGGGGGATGGCGGGGCTACGATTGCGGTCCGGAGCGTTCGCTCCGGACTGCCCCGGGCTCAACCTCGTACGCCTTCGGCTCCCTACGGTTTCCGCCGGGCGCATCTACACGCCCCGCCATCCCCCACCGACCCCGCCACGCGCTCGCGATGAGGCTTAGCCTCGGGCTTTGGGGCGGGCGGTGTGCTTGGCGTTTTGGCGCACATTGGGGCTGGAGGGAGGGTCTTGCGGGGCCCGCCGCAAGCCGGCCGCGCGGGCGGCCTTTTGCGGCTTACGCGGCGTCTTGCGTCGGGGTGATGGCGCTCTCGCGTGTGGGAGAGACCAAATCGTTTGCTAGTGAAAGCCCGTTGGCATCACAACGGTTTGTGGTCGGCGCGAGAGGTCGTCACGCGCAACATGCCTTATGCCGCGCCGACCACCACCGCCCCTCCCCTGACGTGCGGAACCATTAGAAAACCGCCCACCGCCAGCGCGCAGCGCACCCGCAACACTTTCAAATGCACAGACGCCCATCGTGGCCGCCCGCGCGGCCGCGATGGGCAGCCCCGCAGATTCCATTCCCTGCACACAGGTCTAGCAGCGCGACAAGCCTAGACGCACGCAGCCCCTCGGTCGGGCGGACCCGATGGCGGGCAACCTCGATGCGCCCGAGGGAATCCGAAGGAGTCGCCGAAGGCGAGGACGAGGATGAGGATGGGGCAGTCCGGAGCGAACGCTCCGGACCGCAATCGTGGGCGCCCGCCATCGGGTCCGCCCGCCCGAGGGGCGACCTACGAAGCAAAAACTCACCCGCCAACAAAAAAACAACCTAAGCCACCACCCGCCGATACTCCCCAGCAGCATGCCCCCCCGCCAGCAACGCCCGCCCCGCCCCAAACAACTTCTCCCGCAACGTCCCCCCCGCATAAGCCGTCTTGTACACGCCTCGCTCCTGCAACTCCGGCACCACCAGATCCACGAAATCCGCATAGCACTCCGGCGTCACCGTCCTCGCCAGGTTGAAGCCATCGATGTCCGTCTCTTCGACCCACGACGCCAGCTCATCGGCCACCTGCGACGCGCTGCCCACCAGCGCCGGATAGCGTCCGCCCAGCGCCATGTCGGCCAACAGATCCCGCACCGTGCGGTCGGTGCGCGCCACCGTCAGGTTCTTTACCGCTGACTCGATCGCGTTGTTCTTCACGTAGCGGATCGGTTCGTCCGCCGCGTAGCGCGAGAAGTCGATGCCGGTGGAGCTGGCATAGTGGGCCAGGCCGGCCTCGGGATTGGCGTAGCGCAGGTACTCCGCGTGCTTCTCGCGCGCCTCGGCCTCCGTGCGTCCCACCACCGCCGTCACGCCCATGAAGAACTTGATGTCGCGCGGGTCGCGGCCCTCGCGCGCCACCGATTCGCGCACGCCCGCCACCAGTTTGCGCAGGCCTTCCTTGGTCTGGCTCGACACGAACACGCATTCGGCGTGGCGCGCCGCGAAGGCCTGGCCGCGGCCCGAGGAGCCCGCCTGGTACAGCACTGGCGTGCGCTGGCGCGACGGCTCCGAAAGATGGTAGCCCTGGACCTTGTAGTACTTGCCTTCGTGATCGATGCGCCGCACGGCGGCCGGGTCCGCGTAGACACGCGTGCGCCGGTCGGCGCGCACCGCGTCGTCGTCCCAACTGCCTTCCCACAGCTTGTAGGCCACCTCCAGGAACTCGTCGGCGCGGTCGTAGCGTTCGTCGTGCGCGATCTGTTCCGACAACCCCATGGCGCGCGCCGCGCTTTCCAGGTAGCCGGTGACGATGTTCCAGCCGATGCGGCCGTCGGTCAGGTGGTCCAGCGTCGAGAAGCGGCGCGCCAGCAGGTACGGCGCCTCATAGGTCAGGTTCACCGTCACGCCAAAGCCCAGGTGGCGCGTGACGGCGGCCATGGCGGACACCGTCAGCAGCGGGTCGTTGACCGGCAGCTGGATCGACTCACGCAGCGTCAGGTCGGCCGAGTCCTGGTACACGTCGTAGACGCCGACGATATCGGCCAGGAACAGGCCGTCGAACAGGCCCCGCTCCAGCAGGCGCGCCAGGTCGGTCCAGTAGTCCAGCGTCTTGTACTGCGTCGAGGTATCGCGCGGGTGGGTCCACAGGCCGTGGTTGATATGGCCGACGCAGTTCATGTTGAACGCGTTCAGGAGGATCTGCTTTTTCGCCATGGCGTGCCGTTCCGAGGGAATCAGGTGGTGCCGACGCGGCCGGGCACGGCGTCGTTCAGGTAGTAGTTGCCGACCGCGTGGCGCTTCCAGCGCACCGGATCGTGCAGCGTGTGGGTGCGGGCATTGCGCCAGTGGCGGTCCAGGTTCAGCTGATCGAGCGTGGCTTGCGTGCCGGCCAGTTCGAACAGCTTGGTGCCGGCGGCCAGCGCCGATTCGGTGGTCAGGGCGCGGGCCTCGGCCACGGCGATGGCGGCGGCGGCCACCAGGTGAGGTTGCGGGTCGGCGGTGGCGGCGTCGAGGATGCGGCCGGCGCGCGCCACCAGCGCGCGGGCCGCGTCCAGGCGGATCGACAAGCGGCCGAACTCGCTGATGGTCAAGGGATCATCGGCGGCGCGCTCGACCCCGGCGTCGATCCACGGCCGCGAGCGGTTGCGCACGAAATCCAGCGCGTCCGCCAGCGCGGCCTGGCCGATGCCCAGGTCGATGGCGGCGTGGATGATCTGCGCCAGCGGCTTGATGGTGTTGGGCGGCGCGGAAGGGTCGACCAGCACCATCACGTCCTCGGCCGGCACGGCCACGTCCTGGAACAGCACGGTGCCGCTGCCGGTCACGCGCTGGCCGAACCCCGACCAGTCGTCGATCACCTCCACGCCGGGGCTGTCGCGGCGCACGAAGGCCAGCCGCTGCAGGCCGTCCTCGCCCACGGTCGCGGTGGGAATCCATTGCGCATAGAGCGCGCCGGTGCAATAGAACTTGCTGCCGTTGATGCGCCAGCCGCCGCCGTCGGCCGACAGGCGGGTGCGGCGTTCGGCCGCCGTGCGCGTGCCGATTTCGGCCAGCGCGTTGCCAAAGCGTTCGCCCGCCAGGGCGCGGGCGTAGAAGCGGCGCTGCTGGTCGGCGTTGCCGTTCACCCGCAGCACTTCCAGCGCGTAGTAATGGTTCTGCGGGATCTGCCCGAGAGAGCCGTCGGCGCCGGAGATGATGGCCGTCACTTCGGCCAGCGTCACGCGCGACACGCCGGCGCCGCCGTGCTCGCGCGGCACGGTGATGCCCCACAGACCCGATTGCGAATAGCGCTCCAGCTCCGGCAGCGGCAGGCGGCGCTCGCGGTCGCGCTGCGCGGCTTCGCGGGCGAAGTCGGCGGCAAGCTCGCGCGCCACCGCGATTGCCTCGCCGTCGCTGCCGATGATGGCGGCGCGTCGCGGCGCCAGGGTGGAAATGGCTGTGTCGGTCATCGCTCAGATCCAGGAATGACGGTTGGGACGGCGGCCGTTCAGCAGATAGTCGCCGACCGCGTGGTACTTCCAGCGCACCGGATCGTGCAGGGTATGCGTGCGGGCGTTGCGCCAATGGCGGTCCAGGTTGAACTCCGCCAACGACGCGCGGGCGCCGGACAGCTCGAACAGCGTTTCGCTGGCCGCCAGCGCGATCTCGGTGGTCAGCGCCTTGGCCCGCGCCACCGCGATCGAGGCGGCGGCGACGTCGTCGGCACCGAGCGCGCGCGGCGTGGCTTCATCCAGGTGCGCCGCGGCCTCGGCCAGCACCGCCTGCGCCGCGTGCAGGTCGATGAACAGCCGGCCGACGTCGCCGATCACATAGGGGTCCTGCGTGGCGCGTTCGACGCCGGCCTCGGCCCAGGGACGGGCACGCTCGCGCAGGAATTTCACAGTGTCGTTCAGGGCCGCTTCGGCGATGCCGGCGTCGATGGCGGCCTGCATCAGTTGCGCGAACGGCCCCTGCAAGGCGGGAGTCTCCTGCAGTTTCCAGGCCGGCAACACACTGTCCGCCTCGACCCGCACGTTGTCCAGCAGCACGGTGCCGCTGGCGGTGGTGCGCTGGCCGAAGCTGGACCAGTCGTCCACCACCGTCAGGCCGGCGGCGCCGCGTTCCAGCAGCACCGTCACCAGCCGGTCCTCGGTATCCAGCGCCTTGGTCGGGATCCAGTGCGCATACAGCGCGCCAGTGGAATAGAACTTGCGCCCGGACAGGCGATAGCCGTCGCCATCGGCCACCAGCCGCGCCTGCACATCGCGCGCATGACGCGTGTGGCGTTCGGGCCCGGCGTTGCCCAGCCTGCGGCCGGCCAGCACGCCCTCGTAGTAGCGCCGCTTCTGCGCCGGCGTGCCGACCTGCCGCAGCAGGTTGAGCGAACCGAAGTGGTTCTGCGGGATCTGGCCCAGCGACGGGTCGGCCGCGCTGAGGATGCGGAACACGTCCGCCAGTGTCACATGGGATACCTGGGCGCCGCCGTACTCGCGCGGCACGGTGATGCCGCCCAAGCCACTGGCCGAATAGCGCTCGATCTCGCGCCACGGCAGGCTGCGTGTCTGGTCGCGGTGCGCCGCGCCCTGGGCGAAATCCGCCGCCAACGCCTGCGCGGCTTCGATAGCCTCGCCGTCGCTGCGGATGCGGGCGGCGGGCACCACGCGCGGAGCCTCGTCGTCATCGATCGGGAGGGAGAAACTCGCGGCTTGCGGCATGGGAGGATGCGGACAGTTGGGAAAGAAGCAGCCTATCGGCCCGCCACGCCGCGCGGAAGGACGGATTTCTCATGCGGATATTTGGAATCGGTATATGCGCCGCGCCCCCTTCGTCCCTACTGTTAGCAGCCCCGGCGCCGGCATATCCAAATCACGAAAGAGTGTTTGCGGCGCGCTTTGGCGCTTGCTTAGAGTCGAGCTTTTCCGTGACTACCCGCGCCGCCTTCATGCCCGTACTGGATCTGCCCATTGCCCTGGATTACGACGGCGCGCTGGAAACGCGCCTGTTCGACGACATCCGCCTTGCGGTCGCGCCGCACATTCCCGCCGCGCGCCTCGATCCGCCTCGCGACCTGGCCGCCGTCGCCGAGCGCCAGGCGGCCGGCGAATACGCGATCTGGAACACCGTGCACGATCTGTTCATCACCCAGGTGGCGGCACATGCCATCGCCGGCCTGTTCCGCGACGACACCGATTTCCAGTTCGCGCTGGCGCGCCAACTGGGCGATGACGCGGCCCACGCCGAATTCTCGCTGGCGCGCGCCAGCCTGCTGCTGGAGCGCGATGCCAGGCCCGAGGTCGAGCAGGGCGTGCGCGACGCCTGGGACCTGGTTGGCGGCTTCGCCCTGCGCAACTGGCAGAACTTCCTGGCCTGGCAGTTCCACTACGAGCACTACATCCTGGCACGGCTGTTCGTGAATCGCCGCACCGCGAAGGTGCTGGACTTCGGCCACCGCGAGTTCGGCGAAAACCGCATCCTGCCCGACGAGGAAGCCCACCGCATCCGCATCACGCAATGGTGGCTGCGCAAGCTGGCCGGCGCCGACGAAAGCGAGCGCCACGAATGGACCCAGGGCCTGGTCCAGGCCGACGAGGACGTACAGCGCCTGCTCGGCCCCTACCTGCGGGACTCCTGGCAACTGAACCTGCGCGCCACCGGCCTGGACACGCGCAACCACGTGGCGCTGTACGACGCCTGGCGGCGCGAACTGCTCGCCACCCTGCTGCGCGTGGCGCCCGACGACCTGCCTTCCCTGACCAGCCTGGCCTCCTGACGCGGCCGCTCCCCCTTACGACCGAAGGAATCCGCATGACCCAGCCCTTGCCCCCGGCGCACGAGACCGACGCGCCGCAGGATACCGTCAACCCCCTGCGCCGCTGGCTGATGGGCGCCGGCGCGCTGATGGGCGTCGGCGCCCTCTTTCCCAACGTGATCATGGCGCCCGCCCATGCCGACACGCAGAGCCTGCCGAACACGCTGGACGGCGCGGTCAAGGGCGGCGTGCTGAACGCGGTGGTGCACCCCGAGCCGCCCACGCTGGCTTTCTACCTGAACTCCTCCACCCCTACCGGCGCGGTCGCGAGCAAGATCTTCGACGGCCTGGTGGAATACGGCCCCGACCTGAAGCCGCGGCCGGTCCTGGCGGAAAGCTGGAGCGTGTCGGAAGACGGCAAGACCCTCACCTTCAAGCTGCGCCAGGGCGTGCTATGGCACGACGGCAAGCCCTTCACCGCCGCCGACGTGAAATGGTCGGCCGAAGAGGTCTGGCTCAAGCACGCGCCCAGCGCGCGCCGCGTGTTCCAGTACCTGCAGCGGATCGAGACGCCCGACGACCACACCGTGGTGCTGCACCTGTCGCAGCCCACGCCAGTGGCGCTGAACGCCATCGACTCGCTGGGCGCGCCGATCCTGCCGCGCCACCTGTTCGAAGGCACCGACATCCAGAACAATCCGTACAACAACAAACCGGTGGGAACCGGGCCGTTCGTCTTCAAGGAATGGAACCGCGGCAACTACATCGTGCTCGAACGCAATGAGCACTACTGGCAGCCCGAGCGCCCGTTCCTGGACCGCATCGTCTGGAAGATCGTGCCCGACGTCTCCGGTCGCGCCACCGCGCTGGAGACGGGCGCGGTCTCGTATGGCGAGCGCAATCCGGTCGCCTTCACCGACGCCACCCGGCTCGCCAAACTGCCCAAGCTGGCGGTGGACACCGCCGGCTACAACGGCTTTGCCGCCTGGCTGTGGCTGGAGACCAACCTGCGCGACCCGATCCTGTCGAACCTGAAGGTACGCCAGGCCATCGCCCACGCCGTCAACAAGCAGGCGCTGGTCAAGACCGTGTGGAACGGCTATGCCGAGCCCTTCGTCAGCCCGGTGCCGTCGCTGGTCAAGCCCTATCACAACCCCAACGTGCAGCAGTATCCCTACGACCCGGCGCTGGCCGAGAAACTGCTGGACGAAGCCGGCTACCCGCGCGGCGCCGGCGGCTGGCGCTTCGCGCTGACGCACGACTACATTCCGTTCGGCGACGACTACCGCCGCACCGGCGAGTTCGTGCGGCAGGCGCTGCGCAAGATCGGCATCGACGTGACGCTGCGCGGCCTGGACCTGGCCACCTGGACGCGCAACGTCTTCACCGACTACAACTTCCAGCTCATCAGTTCGTGGGGCACGGTGCTGATCGACCCGCAGCTGGGCGTGGAGACGCGCTACTGGAGCAAGGCGGAAGCGCGTGGCACGCCCTGGTACAACGTGTCCGGCTACAACAATCCTGAAATGGACCGCGTCATCGAGGCGGCCCAGGTCGAGACCGATCCGCAAAAACGCATCGAGCAGTACAACGAGCTGCAGCGGCTGGCGCAGCGCGACCTGCCGCTGATCGGCCTGTTCGAGTTCCGCTGGTTCGGCGTGTGGGACAAGCAGTTGCGCAACGTGACCGACGCGTCGTCGCACTCGCGCAACAACTTCGCCCACGTCTGGCTCGGCAAGGCCTGAGGGGCCGGCGATATGCTTGCGCGCCTGCCCCGTCCCGTCCGCTACCTGCTGCAGATCCTGTTCGTGGTGGCCGCCACCGGAGTGGCCAACTTCTTCCTGCTCAAGCTGGTGCCGGGCGACCTGGTGGACGTGATCGCCGCCGAAAACAGCGGCATCACTCCCGCCCACGTGGCCGAGCTGCGCCAGGCCTACGGGCTGGACCGGGGCCTGCTGGCGCAGCTCGGCTATTACCTCAAGAGCCTGGCTTCACTGGACCTGGGCTATTCGTTCCGCTATGGCGAACCGGTGGCCGACCTGATCTTCGGCCGCCTGCCGGCCACCCTGGCGCTGATCGGCACCGGCCTGGCCTTGTCGGTGGCATTGGGCGTGCTGCTGGGCGTGCTGGCGGCACGGCGGCCGCACGGGCTGCTGGACACGCTGCTGTCGGGCCTGGCCACGGCGGGCTATTCGGCGCCGATGTTCTGGACCGCGTTGATGCTGATCGTCGGCTTTGGCGTGCACCTGGACTGGCTGCCGGTCGGCGGCATCCGCGACGTCGGCGCCGCCCATACCGGCGGCGCGCTGTGGCTGGACTACGCGCGGCACCTGGTGCTGCCGGTGGCCACGGTGGCGATCTATTACGTCGCCATCTACGCGCGGCTGTCGCGCGCGTCCATGATCGAGACGCTGCAGGAAGACTACATCCGCACCGCCCGCGCCCGCGGCAACAGGGAGGGCCGGGTGGTCTGGCGCCACGCGCTGCGCAACGCCATCCTGCCGGTGGTCACCATGCTCGGCCTGCAGAGCAGCGCGCTGCTGGGCGGCAGCATCGTGGTCGAGACCGTGTTCGCCTGGCCCGGCCTGGGGCAACTGTCGTTCGAGGCCATCGCCAGCCGCGACGTCAACCTGCTGCTGGGCATCCTGCTGATGAGCGCGGCGCTGGTGGCGGTGATGAACATCGCCGTGGATGCCTGCTATGGCCTGCTCGACCCGCGCGTGAGGAAAGCATGAAGCACGCCTTGACGTTCCTGGCGCGCCTGTTGCGGGCGCCTTCCGCCGCCATCGGCGCGGCTGTGCTGGTGTTGCTGGTGGCCGCCGCCGCCACGGCCGGCTGGCTGTATCCGGGCGACCCGCTGGAAATGGTCGGCGCGCCCTTCACCTGGCCCGGAACCGACGCGGAATTTCCGGCCGGCACCGACCTGATGGGCCGCGACATCCTGGCCGGCCTGTTCCACGGCGCCCGAGTCTCGCTGCTGGTGGGCGGCGCCTCCGCCGCCATCGCGCTGGCGCTGGGGCTGCTGGTGGGCGCCATTGCCGGCTACGCCGGGCCGCGCGTGGACGCGGTGCTGATGCGCCTGACCGAACTGTTCCAGACGGTGCCGTCTTTCCTGCTGGCGATCGTGCTGGTGGCGATCCTGGGGCCGTCGCTGTCGACCATCATCTTCGCGCTGGGCGTGACCTCCTGGACCGGCATCGCGCGCCTGACCCGCGGCGAGTTCATCACCCTGCGCCAACGCGAATTCGTGCGCGCCGCGCAGGCGCTGGGCGCCGGCCACGCCCGCATCATCTTCCGCGAAATCCTGCCCAACGCCCTGCCGCCCATCATCGTGACCACCGCCGTTCTGGTGGCCAACGCCATCCTGTCCGAGGCCGGCCTGTCGTTTCTGGGGCTGGGCGACCCAAACGTGGTCAGCTGGGGCAGCATGGTCGGGGCCGGGCGCGAGGCGCTGCGCACCGCCTGGTACATGACCGCCCTGCCGGGCCTGACCATCATGGCGGCCGTGCTTGCCCTGAACCTGTTGAGCGACGCCGTCAACGACGCGCTCAATCCCAAGCTGCGGCGGCGCGCCGCCGTGGCGCCCGCCGCCCCGCTACCGACCGCCTCCCCATGAGCACACTGATCGACATCCAAGGGCTGAACGTGGCCTTCCCCGGCCATCAGGCCGTCAGCGCGCTGGACCTGCGCATCGCCGCCGGCGAGACCCTGGCGCTGGTGGGCGAATCCGGTTGCGGCAAGTCCACCACCGCGTTGGCGCTGCTGGGCCTGCTGCCGCGCCACGCCCGCGCCAGCGGCCGCATCCTGTTCGAGGGCCGCGACCTGCTGGCGCTGTCCGAGCGCCAACGCTGCGCCCTGCGCGGCGACCGCATCGCCATGATCTTCCAGGAACCGATGACGAGCCTGAACCCGGTGCTGACGCTGGGCCAGCAGATCGGCGAAGCCCTGCGCCTGCATCGCGGCGCCTCGGCCCGGGCCGCGCGGCAACGCGCGATCGAACTGCTGGACCTGGTGCGCGTGCCCGAGCCGCAGCGGCGCGTCGACGACTACCCCCACCTGCTGTCGGGCGGCCAGCGCCAGCGCGCCATGATCGCCGCCGCCATCGCCTGCGAACCCGCGCTGCTGGTGGCCGACGAACCCACCACCGCCCTCGATGTGACGGTGCAGGCGCAGATATTGCGGCTGCTGGACGACCTGCGATCGGAACTCGGCATGGGCCTGCTGCTGATTACTCACGACCTGGCGGTGGTGGGCGACTGGGCCGACCGAGTGGCGGTGATGGTGGGCGGCGAGAAAGTCGAGGAAGGCGCTGCCGCCACGTTGCTGTCGCGACCGCGCCACCCCTACACCCGCGGCCTGCTGGGCGCCTCCCTGCGGCTGGACGACGCTACCCACTATCGCCAGCGACGCCTGCCGGAAATCCGCTCGCGGCTCGATCCGGCCTCGGGGCGGCCCATATTCGGCTTGGTGACGCCCCCGCGCGTGGCCGCGGCCAATGACCCGACCGCCGGCGATCCTCATCCCCTGCCCTTGATGCAGGTGCGCGACCTGCGTGTCGACTACGCCACGTCCCAGGGCGCCAAGCACGCGGTGGACGGCGTGTCGTTCCAGATCGCGCCTGGCGAAACGCTGGGCCTGGTGGGGGAATCCGGCTGTGGCAAATCCACCCTGTCACGCACCCTGGTGCGGCTGCTGGCCCCCGCCGCCGGACAGGTCCTGCTGCGCGGCCAGGACACGTCGCGCCTGGACCGGCGCGGCCTGGCCGCCTACCGCCAGAGCGTGCAGATGATCTTCCAGGACCCCTACGCCTCGCTCAACCCGCGCCACACGGTCAACGACATCCTGGAATCGGCGCTGCGCATCCACCGCGTGGCCGATCGCCAGGAACGGCGCCGCCGCATCGCCCACATGCTGGACGCGGTCGGCCTGCCGCAGAGCGCCCTGGCGCGCTACCCCAGCGAGTTCTCGGGCGGCCAGCGCCAGCGCATCGGCATCGCCCGCGCCCTGGTGCTGCGGCCGTCGCTGGTGATCTGCGATGAACCGGTGTCGGCGCTGGACGTATCGGTGCAGGCGCAGATCCTGAACCTGCTGGTCGACCTGAAGGCCGAGTTCAACCTGTCGTACCTGTTCATCTCGCACGACCTGTCGGTGGTGCACTACCTGGCCGACCGGGTGCTGGTGATGCACGCCGGCCGCATCGTCGAGGAAGGCCCCAACGCCACCCTGTGGCGCGAGGCCCGCCATCCCTACACGCGCAGCCTGATCGAAGCGCTGCCGCGCGGCCTGGACGGGGAAGGGGAAACCCTGCGTCGCCGCGCCTGACAGGGCGGGCGCGGGCGGCGCCAGACAGTCATCCGAACGCGGTACTGGATTGCGGGCAGGGGCGGGCCTATACTGGATTCGCCCTTGCTGGACGTTCCTTTTCTCAAAGGAGACGCAACATGTACAGGCATCTGCTCATCGCCGTGGACGGCTCCCTGCTGTCCGAATCGGCCTTCAAAAAGGCGCTCGTTTTCGCCAAGGAAATGAACGCCGCCATCACCCTGCTGCGCGCCATCCCGGAAGACCACCTGACGGTCTACCAGGCGGAAATGCTGGGCGCCCACCAACCCCAGCACACCGACCAGGCGCGCAAGAACGCCACCGGCTACCTGGAAGGCCTGGAAACCGAGGCGCGCCACGCGTTGGTGCCGTGCGAGACGGCCGTGGTGGTCAACGACCACCCGCACGAAGCCATCGTCGACACGGCGCAGCAACGCGGCTGCGACCTGATCGTGATGGGTTCGCACGGCCGCCACGGCATGACGGGCTTCCTGCTCGGCAGCGAGACCCAGCGCGTGCTGGCGCGCACCAGGCTGCCGGTGTTGGTGTTCCGCTAGGGATCGCCGCGCGAGCCCGCCCTACGGCATCGCCGCCGTGGCTGGCGCGTGCTGGAAGGTGAAGCTGTCGGCGTAGACGTGATCGAGGCTGGCGCCACGCCCCGCCAGCAGCGTGGTCGCCTCGCTGACCATCGCCGGCGCGCCGCACAGGTAGAAGGCATGTTCGGACAGGTCGCCGTGGTCCGCCAGCACAGCCTGTTGCACATGGCCGCGCCGGCCCCGCCAGTCGGCTCCCGCGCGCGACAGCACCGGCACGAAATTGAACTCGTACAGCCGGCCAGCCCAGCCTTCGATCTGCTCGCGCAGATACAGGTCGGCCTCGGTTCGCATGCCCCAGTAGAGCGTCACCGGCGGGCAGTCGTCATTGTCCAGCAGCGATTCCAGGATCGCCTTGATCGGCGCAATGCCGGTGCCCGTGGCCATCATGATCATCGGCCGCCAATCTTCCTCGTGATAGCTGAACACACCCAGCGGCGCCTCGATCTCCAGCGCCGCGCCCGGCCGCGCCTGTCCCAGCCACTGGTCGGTGTAGCGGCCGCCCGGAATGCGGCGCACGTGGAAATCCACCAGGTTGCCGGCGGGCGCCGAGGCCATCGAGAAGCTGCGGGTGGCGCCGTCGGGCAACACCACGTTCATGTACTGGCCCGGCGCGTAGTCCAGCGGCGTGTCCGGCGGCAGCGCCAGCGTCAGGTGGATGACGTCGTCGCACAGCGCGGCGATGCGGTGCACGGTGGCGTCCAGGCGCCGCGGCTCGGCGAATTGGCGCGGGTTGGCGATGCTGATGCACAGATCGCTGCGCGGCCGCGCCTGGCAGGCCAGCGCATAGCCCTGGGCCGCCTCTTCCGGCGTCAGCGCCATGGGGAATTCTTCGTAGTCGACCGCCCCTTCGGCCAGCTTGATACGGCAGGTGCCGCAGCCTCCGAAGGTACATTCGTGCAGCAGCCGCACCGAGGCGCGCTCGGCCGCCTGCAATACGGATTCATCCGGCGCGACCATGAAAGCCTGCCCGGTCTCGAGGATCTGGACACGGTATGCCATGACGACAGCGCCTATTTCTTGATGTCCGCCTGCACCAGCACCGTCAGGCCGCGCGGCTCCAGCATTTCGGCCAGCGCCCCCAGCGCGGCCAGGCCGGCCTGGGTATCCTGCTCGCCGTTGCCGCCGCTCAGGCCGACGCCGCCGATGACCTCGTCGTTGACCACGATGGGAAAGCCGCCCACGAACGCGGCGAACTTGCCTTCGAAGCTCCATTGGATGCCGAAGGCTTCGTTGCCGGGTAGCGCCGGCCCATTGGGCGGCGTGGTGAACAGGTGCGTCGAGCGCTTGTGCCCGGATGCGGTGAAGGCCTTGTTCCAGGCGATCTGCGGGCCCGTGATGCGAGCGCCGTCCATGCGTTCCAGCGCGATCGGATAGCCGCCGTCGTCGACGATGCACACCGATTCCAGCACGCCGATCTGTTCCGAGCGGGCGATGGCGGCGCGCACCATGAGACGCGCTTCTTCCAGTTCCAGGCGATAAATCTGCTTCATGTCTTTTCTCCGAAGGCGCCGTCAGCCGGCGCGGTAGACGGTCTTGATCTGCGTGTAGAACTCCAGCCCGACCCGGCCCGATTCACGGAACGTCGACGTGCTGGAGCTTTTCAGGCCGCCGAACGGCGCGTTGATGAGATTGCCCGTGGTGGTGCGGTTGATCTTGACGGTGCCGGCCTGGATGTCGCGGGCGAAGCGGTGGGCGTAGCGCGCGTCGCTGGTGGCGATGGCCGCGGACAGGCCGTATTCGGTGTCGTTGGCGCAAGCGATGGCCTCGTCGTAGCCGTCCACCGCGATCAGCGCCAGCACGGGGCCGAAGATTTCTTCGCGCGCGATCCGCATCTGCTGTGTCACGTCCGTGAACAGGGCCGGCGTCACGTAATAGCCGCGCTCGAAGCCCGGACCGTCCAGGCGCTCGCCGCCGATCAGGTGGGTGGCTTCCTGCTTGCCCAGCGCGATGTAGCTCAGCACCGTGTCGAGTTGTTTACGCGTGGCCAGCGGTCCCAGGTCGAAATTGCCTTCCAGGCCGTTGCCGATGGTCAGCTTGCGCATGCGCGCCAGCAGCTTGTCGGTGAACGCCGCCAGCACCTTGCGATCGACCAGCAGGCGGCTGGTGCCGGTGCAGGCCTGGCCGCTGAGCGAAAAGCCGCCCTTGACCGCCAGCTCCACCGCGCGATCCAGGTCGGCGTCGGCCAGCACGATCAGCGGGTTCTTGCCGCCCAGCTCCATCTGCGTGCGCGTGGTCAGGCCGGCGCCGCGGTGGATCTGCTCGCCGGCGGCTGTCGAGCCGGTGAAGGAAATGGCGCGCACCGCCGCCGCCGTGGTGATGGCCTGGCCCACCTTCGAGGCCGGCCCGGTCACGAAATTCAGCACGCCCGGCGGCAGGCCCGCCTCGACGAAGGCCTCGGTGAGCCGGTAGCCGGTCAGCGGCGCATCGGACGAGGGCTTGAACACCACCGTGTTGCCCGTGATGAGCGCCGGCGCGATCTTGCGGGCCGGGATCGAGATCGGGAAGTTCCACGGCGAGATCACCGTCACCACCCCCAGCGGCTCGCGCTGGCTGTAGACCACCATGTCGGGATCGTCGTTGACGAAGGTCTCGCCGGTGAACGACTGGCCCTCCACCGCGTAGAAGCGGATGGTCTGGGCCGAACGCAGGACTTCGTCGCGCGCCAGCGCCAGCCCCTTGCCTTCCTCGCGGGTCAGTTCGCGTGCCACGCTGTCGGCGCGGTCCTCCAGCAGCTGGGCGGCGCGGAACAGGATGGCGGCGCGCTTGGAGATCGGTGTGTCGCGCCAGGCGGGAAAGGCAGCGGCGGCCGCCGCCACGGCGCGGGCGCCGTCGGCGGCGTCCGATTGCTGGAAGCGTCCCACCACGTCGGCGCTGTCGGCCGGGTTCAGGTTCGGCGCTGTCGCGCCCGAGGCGCAGGCGACCCATTCGCCCCCGATGTGATTCAGAAATTCCTGCTGCGAAAGCTCGTCCACGGAAGTCCTTCCTTTGCCGGGCTGGCCGGGATGCCCGGAAATTGGCCGTCTGAGGTAATTTCTGAACATTGTATACTTTAATCTAAATGGTTCGATCCATGTAAACCCGAACCGGCGTCAATGCCAGATCAGCACCGCGCAGATCGTGGACACGAACAACGCCAGCACCACCGGCAGCAGCAGCGCCCGCACCAGCGACAGCACGTGCACCCGCGCGAACCCGGCCACCGCGATCAGCGAGGACCAGGCGATCAGCGTGCCGCCGCCGGTCCACACCGCGCCCATCTGGCCCACTGCCGCCAGCGTCGCCGGATCCACGCCCACCACCGGCCCCAGCGCGCCCGACAGCGTGCCGGTCAGCGGCAGGCCGGCGAAGCCCGAGCCGTCGATGCCGGTGATCATCCCCACCAGCAGCACGCCGAACGCCACCAGGAAGTGGTTCTCGGGGATCAGGTGCTGGCCCGCCGAGATCACTTCGAACAGCAGGCCCGGCGCCTGCGCCTGCGGCACGCCCAGGATCTGCGCCGCGGTCTCGTTGGCGCCGACGAAGAAGAAGCCCGCGATCGGCAGCACCGAACCCATTGCCTTGAAAGCGAACACGAAGCCGTCGGTCACGTGCTCGGGGCACACGTCCAGCATCCTGCGCGGCCCTTCGGCGGCCAGCGTCACCAGCATCATCACCACGAAGGCCACGCCGCCCACCAGCGCGGCCGCGTCGCCGCCGCGCAGCGCGGGCAGCGCCGGGAACAGGCGCGGCAGCACCATCACCGCGATCACGCCCAGGAACGCCAGCGGCGTCACCACCGCGAACACCCGCGACCAGCGCACCCGGCGCCGCTCCTCCTCGTCCAGCCCCGGCCCGCGCGGCAGCGCCGGATTGGCGCCCATGGTGCCGCGCGCCAGCTCGGCCTTGTCGAACGAGCCGGAATGCTCGATCTCGGCCAGGCTGCCGTCCTGCGCCCGCGCCTGCCAGGCCGACAGCAGCGCCGTATCGGCCGGCACGATGTGCTTGCGGATCAGCAGGTAGGCGGCGGTCAGCGCCACCGCGCCGGTGATCAGCGACAGCACCAGCGCCCGGTCCGCCACCACCGCGGCGCTGACGGCGGCGCCGGCGGCCTTGGCGCTGATGCCCGGCGCCACGCCGATCACGTAATCCGAAGACAGCGCCATGCCCTGGCCGGCGATGGCGATCGCCATGGCGCCGGCCAGCGGCGGCAGTCCGGCCGCGATGGCCGCGGGCAGCAGGATCGCCGACACCAGCGGCACTGCCGGCGTTGGCCAGAAGAACAGCGAGATCACGTAGGTACAGAGGGCGATGATGAGAAACGACGAGTGCCCGCCGCGCATCACCCGCCGGAACGGCTGCACCATGCGCACGTCCGCCTGCAGCGTCTTGAGCGCGTTGAGCAGGGCCGTCATGAAGGTGATGACCAGGAAGATGTTGAAAAGCTCTTTGGCGGCCACGAAGCTGGCCGAGAAGATGCCGATCAGCGCGCTGATCGGGTTGCCGGTGATGGCCAGCACCACCAGGAAAGTGCCGATCACCGACGGCACCACCACGTTGGCGCGCAGGATCATCGTCAGGATGATCGCGGCGACGCTGATCAGGTACATCCAGTGAGCGGCGTTGAGCACGACGTCCGATTGCATGCGCTATTCCCCTTGTCGACGTGGCTGTTGGGTCGCCACTTCGGTATACTATATTTCGTTTGCTGCCATACCAACCGAAATATGCAGCGCCTAGGGAAAGCGATAATCCTGAAATTTCCATGAATATTCGAGAAAAATCAGTGCATTAAGTTAGGGCGCAAGCCCCGGTTTGGTGCATCGCCGATATTTCAATAGACTACCGTATACAAAAAAAGCGAATACGGCATGATGGCTTCCCTACCCGATCTCTGGCATTACGCCGCCATGGCGGCGGTGGTGTTCGGCGCCGCGCTGGCGCAGGGCGTGGGCGGCATCGGCTTCGCCATGTTCGCCGCGCCGGTGGCGGCGCTGTGCTTTCCCCAGCTCGCCCCCGGCCCCCTGCTGACGCTGGGCGGCTTCATCTCGCTGCTGACCGCGCTGCGCGAACGCGCCGCCATCGACTGGCGGGCCGTCGCCTATGCGCTGACCGGGCGCGCCGCCGGCACCCTGATCGCCATCTACGCCATGGCCCGCTTCGCGCCGCAGACGCTGGGCCTGCTGTTCGCCGCGCTGATCCTGGCCGCGGTCGCGCTCAGCGCGGCCGGGCTGCGCTTTGCGGCCACGCCCGGCCGGGTCTCGGGCGCCGGCGTGGCGTCCGGCATCATGGGCACCATGACCTCGGTCGGCGCCCCGCCCATCGCCCTGGTGCTGCAACACGCCGAACCGCCACGGCTACGCGCCACGCT
Organism: Achromobacter sp. EG18; assembly: GCF_059759395.1. NCBI lineage: Bacteria > Pseudomonadati > Pseudomonadota > Betaproteobacteria > Burkholderiales > Alcaligenaceae > Achromobacter > Achromobacter sp. EG18. Next base: position 4,731,227 of record NZ_CM186213.1, on the reverse strand, counting down.
GGGCATGGTGCTGTTCCTGGGGTCGCTCTTTTCGCTGGCCATGCTGGCCTGGGCGCGGCGCTACACCGGTTACCACGCCGGCCTGGCGCTCAGCCTGGCGCCGTTCCTGCTGGCCGGCTTCGCCGTGTCGGGCCGCCTGCGCCACCGGTTGCCGCCACGCGCGGTGCGCGCCGTGCTGCTGGGCGCCTGCGCCGTGGGCGCGCTGGGAGTGATCGGCAAGGCGCTGTGGGCCGGTTGAACCCGCTTGCGTCCGCCACCGCCCATCCCGGTAATACAATGCAGACTGTATCCATTCCGCCAGACCTGCTCGCCATGACCACCACGCCCGTCAGCTCGCAAGCCGTAGACACGCCGCAATCTGCCCCGCTGAAGATCGGCGAGCAGCATCCGCAGTTGTTCGCGGTCATCCGCGACAAGCTGCGCGAGCGCATCCTCAGCGGCGAATTCACCCCCGGCGACCGCCTGGTCGAAGGACGCCTGTCGGAAGAGATGGGCGTGTCGCGCATCCCGGTGCGCGAAGCGCTGCGGGCGCTGGCCGCCGAAGGGCTGGTCACCATCGAGCCGCGCCGCGGCGCCTCGGTGTCGGTGCTGTCGGACGCGGTCGCCTACGACATGGTCGAGGTCCGCGCCACGCTGGAAGGCCTGAACGCCAAGCTGGCGGCGCAGCGGCGCGACGACAAGACCGTCGAGCGCCTGCAGGCCTTTCTGCGCGAAGGCACCGAGGCCGCGCGCGGCGAGCAGCTGGACAAGTTCCTGGCGCTGAATTCGCAGTTCCACGAGATGCTGGCCACCATCGGCGGCAACGTGGTGCTGACCGACCTGATGCGCTCGCTGCGCGACCGCACGGCGCTGCTGTTCGCGCCCAGCAACATGCACCGCGCCAAGCAGAACTGGGACGAGCACTCGCAGATCCTGAACGCCGTCATCGCCGGCAATGGCGACCTGGCCGCGCTGCTGGCCAGCCAGCACGTGCACAACGCCGCCAAGGCCTACACCGAGACGCGCCAGGCGCATTCGTCGGCCGCCTGAGCGCGGCCCCGGCCGCAACCCGCTCAGGGCGCCACGGGCGTCGCCTGGCCGGCGTCGTCCACCACCACGCCCTTGCCGTCGCGCACCACCCACGACACCGCCACGTCGCCCAGCACGAAAGTCTGGCAGGCCATGCGGTAGCCGGCCTCGAAATCCTCGGGCCGCAGATGCTTGCGTTCCTTGGGCTTGATGGCGTCGGTGTTCTCCAGCCCCTGTTCGATGCGGCATTTGCAGGTGCCGCACAGGCCGCCGCCGCACTTGAACGGAATGCCGCCCTGTTCCTTCAGCGACACCCGCAGCAGATTGCTGTTCTCGGGCGCGCTGGCCACCTTGCCGCCATTCGATAGAAACGTGATGTTGACCATGCTGCTCAGTGCTCCGCGGCGACGGGGCCGGGACGCCGCGTCAGGGTGGTTTGCATGCTGCCGAAGCGGCTCAGGTGCGCCAGCTCGCGGCGCGCCGCCGCCAGCGAGGCGAACGACTCCAGGAACTTGGACGGCACGCGGTTGACGATGTAGGGCGGGGTCTCCTCGGTGACCAGCAGTCGCGCCGGCCCTCGCAGGCGGGCAATGCTGAACACCGCGCGGGTCCTGCCGTCGCAGGCGTAGTCGTAGGTCTCGACGATCTCGGCCTGCGCGTCCACCTCGGTGCGGTACACGCCGGGCTTGGACGTCAGGATCACGAACACGGCGTCATTCGCGTCGCGGGTCATGCGCGGTTCCTTTGCATCGGGTTGGGCGCCGGGGCCAGGGCGTGTTGGCGCCGCGGGACGCCCGGCGCGGGCGTCAGGGTTGCTCGAGCGCGGCCGCGGGCTCGCGCGCTGGCGCCACCTCGACGTCCTGCGCCAGCTCGATATCGTGGCCGAGCCACAACTGGCAGGCCAGGCGGTAGCCGGCGTCGATGCGCTCGCCCAGCTGCTTCTTTTCCTTCCAGTTCACCGGCGGCAGGTGCTCGGCCCCCGCCAGCACGCGGCAGGCGCACTTGGCGCACTTGCCCATGCCGCACTCGTAGCGCAGGTGCGGGAACGGGAACTGCCGGATGCCGGCGCGCACCACCAGGTTGGCGTTGTCCGGCACCTCGCCGGTGTAGGTCTGGCCGCCTTTGTGAAATGTGACGGTAGGCATGTATCGGTCATCCAGTGAAGCGCCGCGGCAGCCGGCCCGCGCCATGCGCGGGTGGCGCCGCAAGCGCGGGCGCGGGCGCTCAGGCCGCCAGGCCCAGCTCGGGCAGCGCGATTTCCTGCTGCACGTAGTCGGTATAGAGCGCGGTGGTGTACAGCAGCCGCATCTGCGCGCCGATCTCGCAGATCTTCAGGCAGCGCTGCTGCAGCTCGACCGTGTTGGCGTGCTCCAGCACGATCTGGTAGCCGCGTTCGCCATGGATTTCGTCGGACACGATGTGCAGGTCGAAGAACTCGACCTCCTCGTCGGTGAAGCCGTATTTCTCGCGCAGGGTCGGGGTCTGCTTGCGATAGATCGACGGCACCTGCGATTCCAGGCCCACCACCAGGCCGGCCACCGCCACGATGGGGTCTTCGCGCATGGCCACCGCGTAGCACCAGCTTTGCAGGGCGCGGGTGGTGGGCGACATGTTGTCGGGGTTGGTGACCCGCTCGCGGGTGGTGCCGCAGGCCTCGGCGAAGCGGATCAGCAGGTCGGTATGGCGGTCGCCGCCGATCTCCTCTTCGTACATGTTGGCCAGCAGGAAGTCCTTGGCCTCGGTGTAGGTGTCGGGCGTGCGGGCGTACAGATAGCCCAGGTAGTCGGCGAACGGGCCGACGTAGTGATAGTGGTTCTCGGCCCAGCGCGACAGGTGCTCCCGGCTGAGCTTGCCTTCGGCCCAGGCAATGGAAAAAGGCGAGGCATTGGCGCTCTTGCCCTTGATCGCGTTTTCCAACGCGGTGCGGAATTCATCTCGGTTCATCAGTTCTGCCATGACGCGCTCCAGGTCTGTGAGGGAGGGGCCGGCCGAAAACCTCGACCGATGCAGAACATTGTATACCGTCTACCGTTTTCATCGACTAGGGTATTCCCGTTGCCGTCGAAACCAAAAGGGACCGTCCCTCTGATATCAACGACTTGGATCAACCCGGGCGGATTGGAGATCAGGGTTTACCCTGGTACAATGAATACAATTTCAATGCAATTCGGAAATACCATGAACACCCGCCCCCCCCTGGGAGACGCCCCGATCGGCCAGCAGCTGCTGGCGCACTACGCCCGCCGCGATGCGGTGCGCCATGCCACCCCCTTGTTCCCTTCGTCATGGGCCGAATGCCTGGCCCCGTTCCGCAACGCGCGTCTGCGCCCGCAGGCCAAGCCCGCCGGGCAGGGCGGAGACAGCGCCCCGGTCGGCCAGGCTGGCTGAATCGGCATGCGCCGCGTTGCGGCGCGCCGTGCCGGGCGCGCGACAGAGCCGCGGCGCTCGCAATGATGGGCCGGGCGCCGCGCGTTTTCAGGTGTTTTGAATGGGGCCCGCGCCCGGGCTCCGCATGCGGCGCGCGCCGGCCAGCAACAGCACCAGCAGGAAACCCAGCGTGTAGGCCAGCATGTCCCACCAGTCGGGCACGCTGCCCAGGATCACCCGCAGCACCGGCTGCTCCAGGCGCCAGCCATAGTGGCGCGCCAGATACTGGCCCAGTTCGACCCCGTAGCCGGTCAACAACGCCGCAATGGCCAATGGCAGTACGCCGGCGCGGATGAAGCTGCGGTACACCAGATAGGCCCAGCCCACCGCCACCACGTCGCCCACGAAGCCGCGCAACAGCGGGTAGGGCTTGCCCAGGGTGGCGATCAGCGCCTCCACGGCGGTCACGGCCAGCAGCGCGGCGAAGGCCGGCCGGTTGAAAGTCAGTCTCATCGCGATGCCATGCGCCCGTGGCGCGGAAAACACGGTTATTGGAACGGTCGACGCAACTGTTAACGCATTTGTCAGGTCGACGGGCGTAGCCTGATTCGACCGCGCCGCAGGCGAGGGTACTAGAAAACAAGAGGAGACAAGCATGAGCGCATTCGATCCGGATGGGCGCCGACGCTTCCTGCGCCAGGCCTGTACCCTGGGCGCGACCGGCACGCTGGCCGGCCACGCCCTCACCAGCCTGGCGGCCCCGGCCACCGTCACCCTGCCTTTCGCCAACGGCGAGCGCGACCTGATCGCCTATCCGCAGAAGCGCCCGCTGATCCGCCAGACCTCGCGGCCGCCGCAGCTGGAAACCCCGTTCGCGGTTTTCAACGAAGACCTGATCACGCCCAACGACGCCTTCTTCGTGCGCTACCACCTGGGCAACATCCCCACGGCCATCGACCCCGCCGCCTACCGGCTGCGCGTGGGCGGGCTGGTCTCCAAGCCGCTGGAATTGTCGCTGGCCGACCTGAAGCAGCAGTTCGGCGCGCCGGTCGAACTGGTGGCGGTGACCCAATGTTCCGGCAACAGCCGCGGCTTCTTCGAGCCGCGGGTGGGCGGTGGCCAGCTGGGCAACGGCGCCATGGGCAACGCGCGCTGGCTCGGCATCCCGCTCAAGCGCGTGCTGGAAAAGGCCGGCATCCAGGCCGGCGCGCGCCAGGTGACGTTCGAGGGGCTGGACCGGCCGGTGCTGCAGGGCACGCCGGAGTTCGTCAAGGCGCTGGACGCGGCCCACGCGCTCGATGGCGAGGTGATGCTTGCGTACGCCATGAACGGCGCCGACCTGCCCATGCTCAACGGTTATCCGGTGCGGCTGGTGGTGCCCGGCTACTACGGCACCTACTGGGTCAAGCACCTGGCCGACATCAAGGTGCTGGACAAGGAGTTCGACGGCTTCTGGATGCAGAAGGCCTACCGCATTCCCGACAACGACTGCGCCTGCACGCCGGCGGGCAAGGCGCCGGAAAAGACCCGTCCGATCGGACGCTACAACGTGCGCAGCTTCATCACCAGCCTGGCCGACGGCGCCCGCGTGGCCAAGGGCCGGCGAGTGCAGGTGCGCGGCATCGCCTTCGATGGCGGCCGCGGCATCCGCGACGTGCAATTCTCGGCCGACGGCGGCAAGACCTGGCGTGCCGCCACGCTGGGCCGCGACCTGGGCCGCTATTCCTTCCGCGAATGGCACGCCGACTTCACCCCCGCGCAGGCCGGCGTCTATCAGTTGAAGGCGCGCGCCACCAACATGGCCGGCGACACCCAACCGCTGGAGGCGCTGTGGAATCCGGCCGGCTACATGCGCAACGTGGTCGAAACCGTGCGCGTCGACGCCGCCTGAGGAGAGCGCCATGATCCGACTCGCCCGCCTCGTCCTGGCCCTGGCCGCCGCCGGCGCCTGCGTTCCCGCGCTGGCCCTGGACATCCAGCTGCCGCAGGAAACCGCCACCCTGCACCCCGGCGCCGGTCCCGGCGCCCAGGGCGCCACCCTGTGCCTGATGTGCCACTCGGTCGACTACATTTCGTCGCAACCGCCCATGCCGCCGGGCTTCTGGGACGCCGAGGTCAAGAAGATGGTCGGCACCTACGGCGCGCCGATCCCGGCCGAACAGGTGCCGCTGATCGTCGAGTACCTGAACCAGGCCTACCCGCCCCCGGCCCGGCCCAAGCCCTAGTTCCCGCCGCGGCGCGCAGGCCGCGCGCCGCGGCTGCCTCGTCCCGCGGCTGCCTCGTCTTAACCCGGACCCCTAATAGGCGTACCATTGGACGGCCCCCGCCCGCCATGTCCGGGTGATCACAGAGGCCTCCATGCTCCAGCCCGTTTCGGCCAACAACGATCTTCCCCCCACATCGCCGGGCACGTCCGCCGCGCCCCCTCAACCCGTCCTGCGGGTCAGCACGCTCTCCCCCTTCGCGTTCCCGGCGTTCCGCATCATCTGGATCGCCAACCTGTTCGCCAACCTCGGCACCTGGGCGCAATCGGTGGCCGCCGCCTGGGTCATCACCACCGAACAGAGCAGCCCGCTGATGGTCGCCATGATCCAGGTGGCCGCGGCCTTTCCGCTGGTGGCGCTGTCGATCCTGACCGGCGTGCTGGCGGACAACTACGACCGCCGCAAGGTCATGCTGGTCGGCATGCTGCTGGAACTGGCCGGCGGCATCTTCATCACGATACTGGCGTATATCGGCCTGCTGCATCCGATCACCCTGATCATCTCGGTCTTCTGCATCGCCATCGGCAGCGCCATCGTCACGCCCGCCTGGCAGGCGGCGGTGGGCGAGCAGGTGCCGCGCGAGCACATCGGCAGCGCGGTGCTGCTCAACAGCGTCAACTACAACGTGGCGCGCGCAGTCGGGCCGGCGATCGGCGGCCTGCTGCTGGGCGCCGCCGGCGCGCCCACCGTGTTTCTGCTGAACTGTGTCTGCTACGGCAGCCTGATCTGGGCCATCTGGCGCTGGCGCCGCGACGTGCCGGCGCGGCGGCTGCCGCCGGAGCGGCTGTTCGAGGGCGTGGTGGCGGCGCTGCGCTATACCCAGCATTCCACCGTGACGCGGGTGGTGATGCTGCGCGCCTTCGCCTTCGGCCTGTCGGCCAGCGCCCTGTGGGCGCTGCTGCCGCTGCTGGCCTACGCCCACGAGCAGGGCGACGCGCTGCTGTACGGCTACATGCTGGGCGCGCTGGGCGTGGGCGCCATCCTGGGTAGCGCCGTGGTGCGGCGGCTGCAAGCAGCCTGGGGCGCCAGCGGCCTGGTGAGCGTCGCGGCCGGCCTGCTGGCCGCCTGCCTGCTGGTGCTGGGGCTGACCGACACGCTGTGGCTGGCGTTTCCGGCGCTGCTGCTGTCCGGCGCCTGCTGGATCGGCGTGCTGGCCACCTACAACACCACGGTGCAGATGCTGGTGCCCGACTGGGTCAAGGCGCGTTCGCTGGCGCTGTACCAGACCGCGATCTTCGGCGGCCTGGCGGCCGGCTCGTTCATGTGGGGCCATTTCGCGGGCACCATGGGCGTGTCCGGCGCGCTGTCGGCGGCCGGCGTGATGCTTGCCATCACCGTCGCCCTGCTGTACCGCTCGCGCCTGCCCGAACAGGTCAACACCCAATCGCTGGCGCGCGCCGACGCCACCGAACCGGCGCTGTCGGCGGCCGGCTTCAACACCCAGCACGGCGCGGTGCTGGTGGCGGTGGAATACCTGATCCCCAAGGAAAAGCTGACCGCCCTGATCGATGCGGCGCGGCCGTTGCGCCTGCTGCGACTGCGCAATGGCGCGCAGCAATGGCAGCTGTTCCGCGACCTGGAGCGCGAGGGCGTATGGCGCGAAGTCTTCCTGGTGGAAAGCTGGATGCAATACCTGCGCATGATCGACCGCATGACCCTGGCCGACAAAATGGTGCTGGACGAATTGCGCGCCCTGCATGCCGGCGACAAACCGCCGGTGGTGTCGCGCAATGTCAGCTACCTGGCCATGAACGAAGCGCAGGGATTTTCGCTGCGCCGCGAACCGGAATCTTTGTAGCGGCCGGCACCGACGGCTGTCAGAATGTGATGGTGGCCGTGACGATGTCGGTGTATTTCCCCGGGCGCGGCCGATTATCAGCCAGGCGCGCAAGGCCACGCGTGACGGAAAATCCGTGCAGAGCTGGCTGACGAAGCGTTGAATCGACATGTCGCACTAGAATCGACGCTTCCCCACAGCCGGCGCCCCCCTTGCCCCGGCGCCAGGCCACGGCATCTCATGTTCTCCTTCTCACGCAACACCATCCACCCCGCAGGCCAGGGCCTGCCGGCCTCCGAACGCCTGGGCGCCTTGCTGGCCGTGATGCTGGCGGTCTGCATGGCCAGCCTGGACACCGCCATCGCCAACACCGCGCTGCCCACCATCGCGCGCGACCTGCGGGCCAGCGACGCGGGCTCGATCTGGGTCATCAGCGGCTACCAGCTGGCGATGGTCGCCGGCCTGCTGCCGGCAGCCGCGCTCGGCGAGATCCTCGGGCACCGCCGCGTCTACATGGTCGGCATCGTGGTGTTCACGCTGGCGTCGCTGGCCTGTGGACTGGCGCCCACCCTGCCTGTGCTGGTGGCCGCGCGCATCCTGCAGGGGCTGGGCGCGGCCGGCGTCATGAGCGTGAACGCGGCGCTGCTGCGCTTCATCTATCCCGCGCCGGTGCTGGGACGGGGCATGGGCCTGAACGCCATGGTGGTGGGACTGTCCTTCGCGGCCGGCCCGACGGCGGCCTCCACCATCCTGCTGCTGGGATCATGGCATTGGCTGTTCCTGGTCAACGTGCCTATCGGCCTGCTGGCCATGGCGCTGGGCCTGCGCGGCCTGCCCCCCACGACGCGCGCGCCGCACGGTTTCGACGGGCTGGCCGCCGCGCTGTGCGCGTTGACGCTGGGACTGTTCGTGCTGGGGTCGAACGAACTGGCGCACAGCGCGCCGTGGCAGCGCGTCACGCTGGAATGGGGCCTGGCGGCCGCCAGCCTGTGGCTGCTGATGCGGCGCCAGGCCGGCCATCCCGCGCCCATCCTGGCGGTGGACCTGTTGCGCCGGCCGCTGTTCGCGCTGTCGGCGGCCACCGCCGTATGCGCGTTCGCGGCGCAGGCGCTGGCCTTCGTGTCGCTGCCATTCCTGTTCCAGACCGTGCTCGGCTACACGCAGGTGCACACAGGCTTTCTCATCACGCCCTGGCCGGTCGTGGTGGCCTTCATGGCGCCCATCGCCGGCCGCCTGTCGGACCGCTATCCGGCCGGCATGCTGGGCGGCGTCGGCCTGGCGTTGCTGGCCCTGGGCATGGCATCGCTGGCCTTGCTGCCGGCCGCGCCATCCGCATGGGACATCTCGTGGCGCATGGCATTGTGCGGCGCCGGCTTCGGTTTTTTCCAGTCGCCCAACCTGCGCGCCATCATGACCTCGGCGCCGCCATCGCGCGCGGGCGGCGCCAGCGGCATGATCGGAACGGTGCGCCTGCTGGGACAGGCCAGCGGCGCCGCGCTGGTGGCCGCCTGCTTCAATGTCTCGAGCACCCATGGCGCGGTGATGGCGCTGTGGCTGGGCGGCCTGTGCGCCGCGCTGGCCAGCCTGGCCAGCTTCGCGCGGCTGCGTTTCGGCGCGGTCGAGTCCGCCGATGCGCCGGCGGCGCGTTGAAATCGCCGTTTTATTGCGTTTAATGTCGTTATATATCGGTGATCGCCAGACACATACGTAAGATGTGCAACACGCGCTAAATATTCGTTCAGGGCGGGCCGTTGTCCGGGTGTAGTCCCGTACCTCCCTGAATGACGCGTATGACACAGTTCCTGAAAGACATCACCATCCGCCGCATGATCCTGTGCACGCTGCTCACGATCAGTGTCCTGCTAGCCGGCCAGTCGGCCATCAGCGTAAAAGGGTTGCAAAGCTCCGGTGAAGCGCTCGCCGCCAGCTATGAACTCCTGAACGAAGTCTCATCCCTCTCCCGCGTCAACGACCAGATCATGCGCGCCCGCCTGCGGTTGGCGCGCCAGATGGAATACGTCCGCGACGGTCTGGCCGCCCCCGCCGCGGAAGAAGGCCGCGCGATCGACGCCGCGTTGGAGGCCGCCCGCAAGAATCAGGCCGCTTTCCTCGAATCGGCCAAGGACAGCGCGCCCGCCTCGATACTCGAACCGCTGCAGGGCGGCTTCAACGCCCTGGTCAACGATGGCATCGCGATCCAGCGCGGCTTCCTGGCGGCCGAGGACCTCGAAAAGGCCCGCGCGCACGCCGCCGGCCCGGTCATCGCCGCCAGCCGCGCCTTCGGCAAGGCCATCGAGAACTACGAAGCCTATGCGCAGGAACGCCAGGACGCCCTGCGCAACAGCGCGCAGCGGGAACGCCAGCAGGCCTACACGGGCATTGGCGTGCTGCTCGGCGTCTGCCTGCTGCTGCTGGTTCTGGGCGACCGCTACGTGGTGCGCTTCGTGCGCCAGCCGCTGGACCAGGTCAAGCGCCACTTCCAGCACATCGCCGCCGGCGACCTGACCGCGCCCATCGCGCCCTACGGCAGGAACTGCGTCGGCCAGCTGATTCCCTATCTGCAGGAAATGCAGGCCAGCCTGGTGCGCACGGTGCACGCGGTGCGCGACGGCGTGGCCGAGATCAACACCGGCTCCAGTGAAATCGCCGCCGGCAACCAGGACCTTTCCAGCCGCACCGAACAGCAGGCCGCCTCCCTCGAAGAGACCGCCGCCAGCATGGAGGAACTGCTGTCCACCGTCACCAGCAACGCCGACAACGCGCGCCAGGCCAACGCCATGGCCGCCGAGGCCTCGGAAGTGGCTCGTCGCGGCGGCGCGGCGGTGCAGAGCGCGGTCGCCACCATGCGCGAGATCGCCCAGGATTCGGGACGTATCGAGGATATCGTCGGCGTCATCGACGGAATCGCGTTCCAGACCAACATACTGGCGCTGAATGCCGCGGTCGAAGCCGCCCGCGCCGGCGAGCAGGGCAAGGGCTTCGCCGTGGTTGCCGGCGAAGTGCGTTCGCTGGCACAGCGCAGCGCCAGCGCCGCCAAGGAAATCAAACAGCTGCTCGGCGCGTCCGGCGCAACCGTGCAGGCCGGCGCGGCGCAGGTGGAAACCGCCGGCCGGACCATGCAAGAGATCCAGCTCGCCATCGAGCGCCTGACCGTGCTGGTGGGCGACATCGCCGCCGCCTCGCGTGAACAGGTCACCGGCATCGGGCAGGTCAATACCGCGGTCACGCAGATGGACCACGTCACGCAGCAGAACGCGGCGCTGGTCGAACAGGCCGCCGCCGCGGCCGCCTCGCTGGAATCACAGGCCCAGCGCCTGCAGCACTCGGTCAGCACCTTCCGCCTGCCCGCCGGCCAGCAGGACCCGGCGCCGCTGGCGTTGCCGGTGCGCGACACGCTGGCCCTGCCGGCCTGACCGGCCGCGGGCCGTTGATCTCCGTCGACCGCGCGGCCGCGCTATTGCAGCGTGGCCGCGTGGACGTCGACGCCGTGGCGGATGACCCGCTTGGGCAGGTCGCCGCCAATCCAATAGGCCAATTCGGCCGGATGGGCAACGTCCCAGGCGACGAAATCCGCCATCATGCCGGCGGCCAGCACGCCGTGCGTCGCCTGCAGGCCCAGGGCGCGGGCCGCATGCACGGTGGCGCCGGCCAGCGCCTCCTGCGGCGTCAGGCGGAACAATGTGCAGGCCATGCTCAGCATCAGCCGCAACGACAGCGCCGGCGAGGTGCCGGGGTTGAGATCGCTGGAAATCGCGATCGGCACCCCGTGGCGGCGCAACAGTTCGACCGGCGGCAATTGCGTTTCGCGCAGCGCGTAGAACGCGCCGGGCAGCAGCACCGCCACCGTGCCGGCTGCCGCCATGGCGCGCGCGTCGGCCTCGGTCAGGTATTCCAGGTGATCGGCCGACAGCGCGCCGTAGCGCGCGGCCAGGCTGGCGCCATGCAGCGACGACAACTGTTCTGCGTGCAGCTTCACCGGCAGGCCCAGCTGGACCGCGGCCAGGAATACGCGTTCGACTTGCGCGGGCGAGAATGCCAAGTGTTCGCAGAACGCATCGACCGCGTCCACCAACCCCTCGGCCGCCAGCACCGGCAGCATGCGGCGCGCGACCTCGTCGATGTAGTCGTCGGCGCGTCCGGCGAACTCCGGCGGCAGGGCATGCGCGGCCAGGCAGGTGGCGCGCACGGTCAACGGCAGCGTCTGTCCCAGGTGCCGCGCGACGCGCAGCATCTTGCGCTCGTTGGGCAGATCCAGGCCATAGCCCGACTTGATCTCCAGCGTGGTCACGCCATCGCGCAGCAGATGCAGCGCGCGGCGCCGCGCGCTGGCGTACAACTGCTGCTCCGAAGCGGCGCGGGTCGCCCGCACGGTGCTGGCGATGCCGCCGCCCTGCGCCGCGATCACGGCGTAGTCCACGCCCTGCAGGCGCTGCTCGAATTCCTGGCTGCGGTCGCCGCCGAACACCAGGTGGGTATGGCAATCGATCAGGCCGGGCGTCACCCAGGCGCCAGCCAGGTCGTGCACGGGCCCGTCTCCGTCCCGCGGCAGCGCCGCCTCGGGGCCGATCCATTCGATACGATCGCCGCGGGTCACCAACGCGGCCCGTTCGATCGTCGCGTATTCCCCGCCCGCCATGGTCGCGGCATGGCAATTGCGCCAGACCTGTTTCATCGCGTCACTCCCGTCATCGACATGGTCAAAGGCTGGGCAGCAGGCCCGGCGGCATCAGCGCGTTCAGGTGGCGGTCCGCGATCAATTGGCTGGCCGCCTCGATGTCGGGCGCGAAGAAGCGGTCCTTCTCGTAGTGCGCCACCCTCCCGCGCAGCAGGCCGCGCGCGCGTTCCAGCTTGGGCGATGTCTTCAAGCCGGCGCGGAAATCCAGGCCCTGGCACGCGCCCAGCCATTCGATCGCCAGGATGTCGCGCACATTGTCGGCCATCGGCCAGAGCCGCTTGCCGGCGTTGGGCGCCATCGATACGTGGTCTTCCTGGTTGGCCGAGGTCGGCAGGCTGTCTACGCTGGCCGGATGGGCCAGGGCCTTGTTGTCGCTGGCCAGCGCGGCCGCGGTGACCTGCGCGATCATGAAGCCCGAGTTGACGCCGCCATTGCTCACCAGGAATGGCGGCAACTGCGACATGTGCTTGTCCATCATCAGTGAAATGCGGCGCTCGGACAGCGCCCCGATCTCGGCCAGCGCCAGGGCCAGGTTGTCGGCCACCAGCGCCACGGGCTCGGCATGGAAATTTCCGCCCGACAGCACATCGCCCTGTTCGGCGAACACCAGGGGGTTGTCGGAGACGGCATTGGCCTCGATCTGCAACACCTGCGCCACATGGCGGATCTGCGTCAGGCAGGCGCCCATCACCTGCGGTTGGCAACGCAGCGAGTAGGGGTCCTGGACCTTGCCGCAATCGACGTGCGAATGGCCGACTTCGCTGTCTTCGGTCAGCAGGTCGCGGTATACCGCGGCCACGTCGATCTGGCCGGGCTGGCCGCGCGCTTCGTGGATGCGGGCGTCGAAGGGAACGCGCGAGCCGAGCATGGCCTCGACACTGAGGCTGCCGCATACCAGGCCGGCCGCCAACAGGTCTTCGGCTTCGAACAGGCCGCGCAGCGCGTAGGCGGTCGACACCTGGGTGCCGTTCAGCAGCGCCAGGCCTTCCTTGGCCGCCAGCGTCAGGGGTTCCAGGCCGGCGCGCGCCAGCGCCGCCTTCGCGGGCAGCCATTCGCCGTCACAGCGCGCCCGGCTTTCGCCCAGCAACAACAGCGACATGTGCGCCAGCGGCGCCAGGTCGCCCGACGCCCCCACCGACCCCTTGAGCGGGATGTGCGGATAGACGCCCGCGTTGACCAGCGCGATCAGGCTGTCGATGACCTGGCACCGGATGCCGGAACGGCCACGCGCCAGACTGTTTATCTTGAGCACCATGATCAGCCGCACCATGTCGTCGCCCAGCGGCTCGCCCACGCCCGCCGCGTGCGACAGCACCAGCGAGCTTTGCAGCGCCTCCAGATCCTCGCGCGCGATCCGGGTGGAGGCCAGCAGGCCAAAGCCGGTGTTGATGCCATAGGCGGTGCGGCCGTCGGCAACGATGCGCTCGACGCAGGCGACGCTGGCGTCGATCGGCCCGTAGGCGGCCGGGTCCAGCGTCACGCGGCCCGGATGCTGGTAAACCTGGCGCAGTTGCGCCAGCGTCAGATGGCCGGGTTTGAGGTGCAGATCCATGTTGTTGTTCTCCAGGACGGGATGCGGTGTCAGGCGATGTCGGCGCCACGCCGCGCCGGGGCCGGACAGGGCGCGGGCCGGGGATCGCGGCGGGCGAAAACGTAATAGAGCAGCCCGGGCACGATCAGGCCGATGATCCACGAGATATCGACGCCGCCCAGGCGCGCGACCAGCGGACCCGTATAGAGCTTGGTCGAGATGAACGGCATCTGCACCAGCACGCCGAACACATACACCAGGATGCCGGGCCAGTTCCAGCGGCCGTAGCGGCCATCGGGATCGGACAGCGCCGCCACATCGTAGCGCTCGCGGTTGATGAAGTAATAGTCGACCAGGTTCACGGCGCTCCAGGGCGTGAAGAACGCCAGCAGGAACAGGATGAACGACTTGAAGGCATTCAGGAACGAATGCTGGCCCAGCCAGGCGACCAGCGTGGCCGCGCCCACGATCAACAGCACGAACACCAGCCGCTGGCGCCGCGAGATATCCACATGGCCCCGAAAGCCGCTGATGATGGTGGCGATGCACATGAAGCTGCCGTACGAGTTCAGCGTCGAGATGGTGACCTTGCCGAACGCGATGCTGAAGTACAGCGCCGCCGCGGTGGCGCCGGCGCCGCCCAGGCCGACGATGTAGGCCACCTCGCGGCCGGCGAACTGGCCCGCCGCCATGGCCGCCGCCAGCACCCCCAGCGTCATCGCGATCTGCGCACCCAGTACGGAACCCAGGCCGACCGCCAGGAAGGTCCCGAACGAAGAGGTCCGGCTGGGCAGATAGCGCGAGTAGTCCGCTACATACGGGCCATAGGCGATCTGCCAGGACGCCGCCAGCGACACCGCGAGCAGGAACGAGGCCCAGCTGAAATGACGGATCTGCAGCAATTGCCCCACGTCGCCCAGCGCGATCACGCGGCTGAACAGGTAGACGAAGGCGATCAGGCCCAGCACGCTGGCCACGCGGCCGATGATGTGGATCATGCGGTAGCCGAACACCGTCACCAGCACGATGACCGCGGCGAATATCAGAATGCCGGCGCTGTCGCTCACCCCCAGCAACTGGCCGATGGCCTGCCCCGACAGCACCGTGCCGGTGGCGGTGAAGCCCAGGTACATCAGGCACACCAGCACGATCGGGATGGCGGCGCCATAGACGCCGAACTGCACCCGGCTCGAGATCATCTGCGGCAGGCCCAGTTTGGGGCCCTGCGCCGCGTGCAGCGCCATCACCGCGCCGCCGAACACCTGGCCGACGAACAGGCCGACCAGCGACCAGAATACGTCGCCGCCCAGCACCACCGCCAAGGCGCCCGTGACGATGGCGGTGATCTGCAGATTGGCGCCCAGCCACAGCGTGAACTGGCTGTAGAGCCGCCCGTGGCGCTCCGTTTCCGGGATGAAGTCGATCGAGCGCCGCTCGACCAGCGTTCCCTTTGGCACCGCGCTGTCCTGCTCCATGCATTGTCTCCTTGCGGGCGCCGCCATGCGGCGCCCTGGTTCTTCTGGATGAGGCCGCCCGCGGGCGGTTCAGCGCGCGGCATCGACCATGGGCAGGTCCAGCCCTTGCTCGCGGGCGCAGTCGATGGCGATGTCGTAGCCGGCGTCGGCATGGCGCATCACGCCGGTGCCCGGGTCGTTGGTCAGCACCCGCGCGATGCGCTCGGCCGCCGCGTCGGTGCCGTCGCACACCATCACCATGCCCGCGTGCTGCGAGAAGCCCATGCCCACGCCGCCGCCGTGGTGCAGCGACACCCAGGTGGCGCCGCCGGCGGTATTCAAGAGCGCATTGAGCAGCGGCCAGTCGGACACCGCGTCGGAACCGTCGCGCATGGCCTCCGTCTCGCGGTTGGGGCTGGCCACCGAGCCGGAATCCAGGTGATCGCGGCCGATCACCACGGGCGCCGACAGTTCGCCGCTGCGCACCATCTCGTTGAACGCCAGCCCGAGGCGGGCGCGCTGGCCCAGGCCAACCCAGCAGATCCGCGCCGGCAGGCCCTGGAAGCGGATGCGCTCGCGCGCCATGTCGAGCCAGCGATGCAGGTGCGCGTCGTCGGGAATCAGTTCCTTGACCTTGGCGTCGGTCTTGTAGATGTCCTGCGGATCGCCCGACAGCGCGGCCCAGCGGAACGGGCCCACGCCGCGGCAGAACAGCGGGCGGATGTAGGCCGGCACGAACCCCGGAAAATCGAAGGCATTGGCCACGCCCTCGTCCTTGGCCATCTGGCGGATGTTGTTGCCGTAGTCGAAGGTCGGTATGCCCTGCTTCTGGAACGCGAGCATGGCCTTGACGTGCACGGCCATGGACTGCTTGGCGGCCTTCACCACCGCGGCCGGTTCGCTGCGGGCGCGCTCGCGGTACTCGGCCCAGGTCCAGCCGGCGGGCAGATAGCCATTGAGCGGGTCATGGGCGCTGGTCTGGTCGGTGACCATGTCCGGACGCACCCCGCGGCGCACCAGCTCGGGCAGCACTTCGGCGGCGTTGCCGCACAGCGCGATCGATACCGCGCGGCCTTCCCTGGTGTAGCGGGCGATGCGCGCCAGGGCGTCATCCAGGTCGGTGGCCTGCTCGTCCACATAGCGGGTGCGCAGGCGAAAGTCGATGCTGGCCTGCTGGCACTCGATGTTCAGCGAGCAGGCGCCGGCCAGCGTCGCGGCCAGCGGTTGCGCGCCGCCCATGCCGCCCAGGCCGGCGGTGAGCACCCAGCGGCCGCCGAGATCGCCGCCGTAGTGCTGGCGGCCGGCCTCGACGAAGGTCTCGTAGGTACCCTGCACGATGCCCTGGCTGCCAATGTAGATCCAGCTGCCGGCGGTCATCTGGCCATACATGGCCAGGCCCTTGGCGTCGAGTTCGTTGAAGTGTTCCCACGTGGCCCAGTGCGGCACCAGGTTGGAGTTGGCGATCAGCACGCGCGGCGCGTTGGCGTGGGTCTTGAACACACCCACCGGCTTGCCCGACTGCACCAGCAGGGTTTCGTCCGCTTCCAGGCGCTTGAGCGTCTCGACGATGCGGTCATAGCAGTCCCAGTCGCGCGCGGCGCGGCCAATGCCGCCATACACCACCAATTCCTTCGGGTTCTCGGCCACCTCCGGGTCGAGATTGTTCATCAGCATGCGCAGCGGCGCCTCGGTCAGCCAGCTCTTGGCCGTCAGCTGGTTGCCGCGCGGAGCGCGGATCTCGACATCGCGGTATCGGTTCGATTTTTCCAAGGCAGTCTCCATGATCCGGGGCCTGGCGCGTCGTGCATTGACGCGCGACCAGTTGCCGGAATCATAGGATGCCTATGCTTGTATATACAAGCTCGTAAGACCGATTCATCGATCAGGGATTTCCCGCATTCCCGGCCGAAACCGGGCCGCAGCGTTCAGCCCCGGCGCGGCTGCAGTTCGATCAGGCAGGCGTCCAGCGCGGCGGGGGCTTCCAGCCGGAATTCGGCCAGGCCGTCGCGCTGCGCATCGAGCGCGGTACGCTCGATGTGCAGGCAGTCATAGCGCGCCGGCGCTGGCAGCGGCTGGCCGTCGCGCCACACCGTCAGCGGCCCGCCCGCGTTCAGCAGCAGCACGGTGCTGGCCGCGCTGTGGAAACGCCAGTGCCGCGCGGCGCCGACCCATTGCAGGCGGGCGCGGTAATGGCGCGGGGAATAGATCAGGTTGAAATCGCGGATGGGGCCGTCCAGCAGCCGGCAATCGACGGCGGCATCGCCGGAAAAGGCGTAGGCCTCGCGCGGCCGCAGCGGCGGCTGCGCGCGGCCGTCGACGGTCAGCGCGATGCCGGCGCCTTCCAGTACCGTGATGATGCGCTGCAGGCCGCTGAACAGCGAAAAACCGCCGTCCTGCGCCACGTCGGCGATAGACAGGCGCCATTCGAACGCGCTCGTGCTGCCGCCATCGTTGCAGGCCACTTCCTGGGTGGTGCCGCCGCCATTGCGCCAGGGCATGCGGGGATAGTCTTGTGCCCGGTACAGGCGCACGTCATGCGAAATCATGTGGTGAATTTTCCTTCGAGGCGGTGGCGCGATCCGGGATGGATCAGGCGCGCCAGCGTGACCGCGCGCTCGCCCGACCAGGTGCGGCGGCGGATCAGCAGGCAGGGTTCGCTGCGGTCGATCTGCAGCAGCTGGCATTCGCGCGGCTTGGCGATGATGGCTTCCACCACGTGCTCGCCCTCGGTCAGCGGCGCCACCCGCGTCAGGTATTCATAGGGCGTGTGCTGGGTGAAGTCCTGCTTGAGATAGTCGGGCGCCAGCCGCACGTTGACGTAACGGTCTTCGAGCTGGATCGGCACATCGTCTTCGAAGTGCACGATGAGCGAATGGAACACCGGCTGGCCTTCGCGGATGTCGAGCGCCGCCGCCTGCTCGCTGCCCGCCGGCTCCTCGACCAGGCGCACCACGCGGCTGTGGTGCCGATGGCCGCGCGCCGTGATCTCGTCGGCGATATTGTTGACGGAGAACAGCGCCGACCGGGCCTTGGGCTGGGCCACGAACGTGCCCACGCCCTGCATCCGCACCAGCAGGCCTTCGGCCGTCAGCTCGCGCAACGCCCGGTTGACCGTCATGCGGGAATAGCCCAGTTCCTGCACCAGCTCGCTTTCCGACGGCACGCGGTAATGCGCCGGCCACGCGCCGGTACGGATCTGCTGCGCGATCATCTGCTTGAGCTGCGCATAAAGTGGCGCCGGCAGGGCGCTGGCCTGGGGCGGCAAGCGAGGCGGGTGAGAGGCCACGTGTAATCCTGTGTCGTGCCGTTGG
Organism: Achromobacter sp. EG18; assembly: GCF_059759395.1. Taxonomy (NCBI): domain Bacteria; kingdom Pseudomonadati; phylum Pseudomonadota; class Betaproteobacteria; order Burkholderiales; family Alcaligenaceae; genus Achromobacter; species Achromobacter sp. EG18. The sequence goes on along the minus strand of NZ_CM186213.1, from coordinate 4,712,840 downwards.
ACGAATGGCGATTATAGGGCCCTAGACATGTACAGACAGGCGGCCCGCGCTGGACGCCCTGGCAATGTCTGCGTATACTCCCCCCCTGTATCTACCGGAGCCCGCCGTGCCCCATTCCCCCGCAGAGAAAAAGCGCGTCACCACGCGCCTGCGCCGCATCCAGGGCCAGGCGCTGGCGCTGGAGCGCGCCGTCAACGAAGGCACGGAATGCGGCGCGCTGCTGCAACAGCTGGCGGCCCTGCGCGGCGCGGCCACGGGACTGATGGCCGAAGTGCTCGAAAGCCATCTGCGCGAAACCTTCCTGCAATCCGCCCAGGGCGGACGATCCGGCGCCACGCTCGAACCCGAAGCGGAAATCGACCAGGTCATGCGCATCGTCCGCTCTTACCTCAAATAACCCCATCCGACCTTCTGGAGCCTCCCATGAAATCACGCGCCGCCGTCGCATTCGGCCCTGGCAAGCCGCTGGAAATCGTTGAAATCGACGTCGCGCCGCCCCAACGCGGCGAAGTGCTGGTGCAGATCACCCACACCGGCGTCTGTCACACCGACGCCTTCACCCTGAGCGGAGACGACCCCGAAGGCCTGTTCCCCGCCGTGCTGGGCCATGAAGGCGCCGGCGTGGTGGTCGAGGTCGGCGAAGGCGTGACCTCGCTCAAGCCGGGCGATCACGTCATTCCGCTCTACACGGCCGAATGCCGCGAGTGCAAGTTCTGCCTGTCGGGCAAGACCAACCTGTGCCAGAAGGTGCGCGCCACCCAGGGCAAGGGCGTGATGCCCGACGGCACCTCGCGCTTCAGCTACGAGGGCAAGCCGCTCTACCACTACATGGGCTGCTCGACCTTCAGCGAATACACCGTGGTCAACGAGATCTCGCTGGCCAAGATCAACCCGGCCGCGCCGCACGAGAAGGTCTGCCTGCTGGGCTGCGGCGTCACCACCGGCCTGGGCGCGGTGCACAACACCGCCAAGGTCAAGGAAGGCGACACCGTGGCCGTGTTCGGCCTGGGCGGCATCGGCCTGGCGGTGATCCAGGGCGCGGTGCAGGCCAAGGCCGGCCGCATCATCGCGGTCGACACCAACCCCAACAAGTTCGTGCTGGCCAGCGCCATGGGCGCCACCGACTGCATCAACCCCAAGGACCACGACAAGCCGATCCAGGAGGTCATCGTCGAACTCACCGACGGCGGCGTGGACTTCTCGTTCGAATGCATCGGCAACGTGCACGTGATGCGCGCCGCGCTCGAATGCTGCCACAAGGGCTGGGGCGAGAGCATCATCATCGGCGTGGCCGGCGCCGGCCAGGAAATCAGCACGCGCCCCTTCCAGCTGGTCACCGGCCGCGTCTGGCGCGGTTCGGCCTTCGGCGGCGTCAAGGGCCGCACCCAACTGCCCGGCATGGTCGAGGACGCGATGAGCGGCAAGATCGACCTGGACCCGTTCGTCACGCACACGCTGCCGCTGGACCGCATCAACGAGGCCTTCGACCTGATGCATGAAGGCAAGTCGATCCGTACCGTGATCCACTACTGACGCGCCGACCGACGTCCCCGCGGGCCCGGCGTTTGCGCGCCGGGCCCGCTTCTTTTGCATGACAGATCCGCGACAGCCGCCACGATCGATGTGACAGCCCTGTCATTCATCTTCACGTCATCTCGGCCCGCGACCATGCGCCCTCCGAAGACAGAGGGATGCTCGCGAATGATCACGTGGAAGAGGACGGCCGGCGCGGCCGCATTGAGCCTGGTGGCGCTGCTGGCCGGTTGCGGCGGCAGCGACGATGACGACACGCCGGCCAGCCCGGCGCCGAATCCCGCGCCGGTCGCCAGCCGGCCGATGGAACTGACGATCCTGCACATCAACGATCATCATTCCAACCTGGACAGCAGGAAAAAAGACCTGAAGCTGCTGAACGCCGCGGGTTCGCGCGTCACGGTCAATGCCGAGATCGGCGGCTTCCCGCGCGTGACGGCCGCCTTCCAGGCGCTGTCCGCGCAGGCGCCCAACGTGCTCAAGCTGCATGCCGGCGACGCCACCACCGGCACGCTCTACTTCAATCGCGCCGGCGAACCGGGCGAGGCCGACGCCGCCCTGATGAACACGGTCTGCTTCGATGCCATGACGCTGGGCAACCATGAGTTCGACAAAGGCGACAGCGGCCTGAAGCGCTTCGTCGAACTGCTGCACGCCGGCACCTGCCAGACGCCGGTGCTCAGCGCCAACGTCACCTTCGGCGCCAACTCGGCCTTGAATCCGTCGCGCGCGCCCGGCATGGTCAAGCCATCCATCGTGCTGCAACGCGACGGCCAGCCCATCGGCCTGGTCGGCCTGACCATCGCCAACAAGACGCAGCAGTCGTCCAGCCCCGACCCCGGCACGCTGTTCTCCGAAGAAACCGCCGCCGCGCAGCAGCAGATCGACGCCCTGCGCGCGCAAGGCGTCAACAAGATCGTGGTGATGAGCCACATCGGCTATGACTACGACAAGCGGATCATTCCCAACCTGAGCGGCGTGGATGTGGTGGTCGGCGGCGACTCGCACACCCTGCTGGGTCCGGCCGCGCTGTCCATCTATGGCGTCGGCTCGCCCGCCGGCGCGTACCCCACCGAACTGCGCAACAAGGACGGCAAGCTCGTCTGCCTGGTGCAGGCCTGGGAATACTCGCAGGTGGTCGGCGAACTGAAGGTGAGCTTCGACGCGAATGGCGATGTAACCGCCTGCGCCGGCACGCCCCACGTGCTGATGGGCGACACCTTCAAGATCGGCGGGGCCGCGCCCGCCTCGGCCGACCAGGCCGCCATCGTGGCCGACGCGGCCGCCAGCGGCTTCCTGCGCGTGCAGGCCCCGGACGCGCAGGCCACGGCCGTGCTGCAGCCTTTCAAGGCCAAGGTCGACGCGTTCAGCGCCAGCCTGGTGGCGACGGTGCCGCAGGAGCTGTGCTCGCGGCGCGTCCCCGGCGGCCCCGGCTCGCGCGACTACGGCCGCTCCAGCGTCGCCTGCAACACGCTCGGCAACGTCAGCCTGCACGGTGGCGACATCCAGCAACTCGTCGCACAGGCCTACCTGGAAGTGGCCAATGCCAACTATGGCGGCGCCGATATCTCGCTGCAAAGCGGCGGCGGCGTGCGCGTGCCGCTGCTGGGCAACGTGACCGCGGCCAACGTGATCGAGGTGGTTCCCTTCGGCAACATGCTGTGGCGCCTGGATGTCACCGGCGCCGAGGTCAAGAGCATGCTGGAAGACGGGATGCAGGCGGTCTACGGCCCCGGCGGCTCCACCGGCCCCTACCCGTACGCGGGCGGCCTGCGCTGGGATGTGAATGCCGCCCAGGCCCAGGGCAGCCGCGTGTCGAACATCGAGGTGCGCGACAACGCCAGCGGCAACTGGCTGCCGCTGGACCCGAACCGCACCTACAAGCTGTTCGTCCTGAGCTTCAACGCCACCGGCGGCGACGGCTACAAGACTCTCGCCAACGTGCCGGCGGCGCGGCGCCAAGACATCGGCGTGCTGGATGCCGACGTGCTGCAGGCCTACATCGAGAAGCAGGCCAAGGACCCCGTGTCCGGCCTGCCGGTGCTGAACCTGCTGCCGATCAGCCTGTACAGCACCAAGACCTACAGCGAATGAGCCTGCGGGCCTGGCCCCTCCAAGCGGGGGCCAGGCCCTGGCGCGGCGCGCGCGAATACCGACAGGGCCGGTTCGCGCTGAAAGGCGCCCGGGTCCTGTTCACGCTGAAAGAGGCGTCGCGCAAGCCCTAGCCCAGGCAGGTCGTGCCCTTCTGCATGGCCGTGCCGACGATCACTCCGGCCGACACCAGCTTGTGCCGCAGGCGCGGCAGCGCGGCGCGCCCGCTTTCTGCGTAGACCTGCTCGGTGCCGCGCACGAAGGTCTCCAGCGAGAAATCCCTGACCGCCTTGCGCCGCGCCGCCGCCGCCATCCAGTCCAGCAGAATCCGGTTTTCCAGGACATCGGCCAGTATCTCCGCCACGCGCGCCACCGCGCCGGCCGGAACGATCCAGCCGCTGCTGCCGTTGACGACATTCTCGGCCAGCCCGCCCGTGTCGCTGACGATGACGGGCTTGCCGGCCGCCATCATTTCGCGGCAGGCAAACGAGATCGTCTCCAGACTCGATGACAGCACGAAGCCCAGGTCCGTCGCCGCCAGCAGCGGCCGCACGTCCTGCAGCAAACCCGTGAAGACCACCGCGTCGCGCATGCCCATCTCGTCGACCCGCTGCTGGTCGGCCGCGCTGGGCGGCTGACCGGCAATCAAAATGGCGATCTGGCGCCGCTGTGCCTCGGGCAGCATTGCCACGGCGGCGACCATATCCAGCCAATTCTTGTAGGCGGCGGTGCCCGCCTGGCTTCCCACCACCAGCCGGTCCCTCAGCGCCGCCGGCAACAACTGCTCGCGCGCCAGGACCGCCTCATGCGGCGACGCGGGACGAAAGCGCCGGGTATCCACGCCGTTGCGCACCAGCCGCAGGTCCGCCGGCCGAAACGCCGAACGACGCATGCCGTCGAAGGTATGCTGGCTGACGCAGATGACCCGGTCGGTCGCCAGCCCGGCCCGCAGCCGCGTGCCAAGACTGCGCGGATGGCGGCCGTTGTGCTGGGTATAGACCATGAACGGACGCAACGGCCCCATGCCCATCGAAGCCAGCATGCACAGGCGGTGGTCCGCCGAACCATTGACGTGGACCACGTCGAATGCCTCGGCCCGCAACAGCGCGCGCAACTGCCGCAGCGCGCGCCATTGCCGGGCGGGCGCGCCCTTGAACTGCAGCGCGATCGCGCGCACGCCGGGCAGGGCGCCGGCTTCATCCAGCAGGCGGCTGCCGCATGGCGCGGCAATGGTGACGTCGGCCTTTCCGCTGAGCATGCGCGCCAGCGAAATGACGTAGGTCGTATGGCCGCCGCCGTCGCCCTGGTGGAAATTGGTATAGAGGATCTTCATCGATCGGATTCCGCAAACGTTCCCGTGGCCGTCCCGGGTGGCAGCAGGCAGCGCCAGTGCCGCTTCTCGAATACGTCCGGCCCCAGGCGGCTGGCCTCGGACAGGTTGTAGACCTTGACGCTGCGGGCCGCGAGCAGGGCGGCCGCGCGGCGAAATGCCGGCTCGATGTGCCCGTCGAATTGCCGGTCCAGCGCCGTCGCCAGCGCCGCGCCGCCATGCTCATAGAAGCGCGGCCCCGCCGCGCTCGTCAGGTCCAGGCCATGCAGATACACCGTGGGCGCGCCCAGCCAGGCAAGCAGCTGCAGCGCGGTGTACGCCACCGTGCCTCCGCCGAACAGCCCGCGCGGCGGGTCGAGGCTGAAGCCGTGCGCATGTTCCGGATGGTGGGCATCGAACAGCACCAACCCGGCATCGCCTTCCAGTTCACGCGCCAGCGCATCCGGGTCGGCGCGCGGTTGTTGGGCCCGCTGGTGCACCTCCTCGAACAGCGCGATGGAACACCGTATCCGCCGCGCATCGAACAGGAACGCGATCCAGCGATAGACCTCGGGGGTGACGAACAACAGCAGGTCCTGCGACAGCACCTGCGCCACCAGGTCACGGCGGCGACGCACGAATCCCGCATCCAGCATGGCGTAGTAGTCGAAGCGCAAGCCGGGGTGCCTCTGGCGCAGCGCAATCGAGCCATTCACGCCCATCACCGTCTCCAGCACGCATTGGTCGTAGTCGATGCGGGCCACCGACGGGCCGCTGAGGATCAGGTGCGCCGCGGCCGTGATGCGCCGCGCCACCATGGCCAGCGGCAACAGGCCCGGACCTGTCGCGCCCCGCAACGCGCAGCCCGACAGGCGGCCGGCCGGATCGCGTTGCACCCGCACAAAGGGCCACAGCACGGCGTTGTGGCGCTGGGCCGGTGGCCGCGTGTGGCGATAGAGCATCCGCAACCCCTTGGCCAGGGGCCGGCTCGACAACAGTCGCGATAGCAGCGGGCGCTTCATGGTCGGCGTGCGCCGTGACAAGGGCCGCGCTCACTCATTGCCCAGCTCCTGGCACAACGCCTGCGCGTAGGCCGGACCGTTTCGCATCCGCGCATAGGCCGCATAGTGCTGGCGATAGCGTTCGCTGTAGACGTCGGGCAACGGCCGCGCGCGAGACAGCTGCGCCATGCCGGACGCGCGCCACACCTCGACCTGCGCCCGCACCTGGGCGCGCGTGACCTCGCCCCGGGCCTGGCGCGCGGCGTATGCCTCGCGCGTCGAGTCCGGCAGTTCGCATTCGCCCGCCAGCGCCGTCGGCGCGCGCGGGCTGGCCGCTGGCTGCGCCGCCGCCACCGGCATCGCGACCGCCAGGCCGGCCACCAATATGGCGGCCCACGCCGCCCGATTCGATCGCTGCATGAGCGCTCCCAGGCGTCCACCCGGCGCCGCCAACCGGCGCGGCGGGGAACAGGAGCAGTCTAGGCAACGCGTTGCGACAGAATCCGCACGGGAAGATTAGTTTTCTGTAATGTTGCGGTCCGCGATCCAGAATCCGATGGTGATGACGCCACCCTCGGAACACGCGAACGGCCTGCCGCCATGCATGCGCGCGATGGCCGCAACGATGGCCAGGCCCAACCCATGGTGGTTGGCATCGAACACGCGCGCGGCTTCCATGCGATAGAAGCGGTAGAACAGCCGCGGCAGATGCTCCTGGCCGATGGGATCACCGTGATTGCGCACCGCGATGCGGATGCCTTCATCACCGCGATCGATCAGCAGGTCGATGCGCGTGCCGCGGTGCGCATAGCGCACGGCGTTGGACACCAGGTTGGATACCGCCCGCTGCAGCAGCGGCCGGTCGACATGCGCCGCGGCTTCGCCCGATACCGCGAACGACAGATCGGCATCCATGGCCTCGGCCTCGTGGTAGTCCGCCACTTCCGACAGCACCTGCGCCAGGCTTGCCGTCCAGCTGCCGCGCGCCTGCGCGCCGCGGTCCGCCTGCGACAGGAACAGCATGTCGTTGACGATGCCCGACAGGCGCTGCAATTCCTCCAGGTTCGATCCCAGGATATCGCGCAGCACCGCCTCCGGCCGCTTGCCGCTGAGCGCCAGCTCGGTCTCGCCGATCAGCGTGGCCAGCGGCGTGCGCAATTCGTGCGCGACGTCGGCGTTGAACCCCTCCATCTGCACGTAGGCCCGCTCCAGCCGCTGCAGCACGGCGTTGAACTGGTGCACCAATGGCCGGATCTCTTCGGCCTGGTGGCTTTCGTCGAGCCGCTCGCCGATGCGGTCGGGCGAAAGGCGGGCAGCCTGCCGGCCCAGCTCGTCGATCGGCGCCAGCGCCCGCCGCACCAATCGCGTGCCAATCGCCGACACGACGATGGCGCCGGCCAAGGCGCAGGCGAGCAGCGTCCACGCCAGGGCCGCGCGCAGATGCAGGTCCGACGTGATGTCCAGCACCAGTTCGGCATTCGTCGAACCGCCCGGCGATCCGGGCACCGGCAACGCGAAATTGATATGGCGGCCATGGCCGGCCTCGCCATCGCCCGGCCCGCCATAGACCACCCTGGCGCCATCGATCTCCAGCGCCAGCGAAAAATCGGGCCGGCCGTAGAAGAAATCCTCGAGCTTGTGGCGCAGCGAGGCCGAATCGCCCTTGGCCGCGTTCTCCTCGACCAGGTGCCTGATCACCTCCATCTTCTGCGCCAGCAGCGCTTCCTGGCGGATCGACAGGTTGCGGTTGGTGGCCCAATAGACCGCGACGCACACCAGCCCCAGGCCGGCGAACGTCAGGATCGCCAACCAGCGCGTGAGCCAGCGGCGCAATGATCTGGGGCGCGGCGCCGGCATCAGTCGTCCCGCGTTTCCAGCACGTAGCCCATGCCACGCACGGTGTGCAGCAGCTTCTTCTCGAAGGGGTCGTCGACCTTGCCGCGCAGGCGCCGCACCGCCACTTCCACCACATTGGTATTGCTGTTGAAATTGATGTCCCACACCTGCTCGGCCAGTTCCAGCCGCGACAGCACTTCGCCCTGCTTGCGCATCAGCAGCGCCAGCAAGGTGAATTCCTTGGCCGTCAGGTCCAGCCGCGTGCCGGCGCGGTAGGCGCGCCGGCGCAGCAGGTCGAGTTCCAGGTCGCCGATGCGCAGCACGTTCTGGCCACCCGCCTCGGCCACGTTGTGGCCGCTGCGGCGTCCCAGCGCCAGCACCCGCGCCAGCAGTTCGGACAGGGCGAACGGCTTGGCCAGGTAATCGTCGGCGCCGTCACGCAGGCCCTTGACGCGGTCCTCCAGCTTGTCGCGCGCGGTCAGCATCAGCACCGGCACGCGGTCGGTCTTGCGCAGTTCGTGCAGGACGGAAAAGCCATCCATGCCCGGCAGCATCACGTCCAGCAGGATCAGGTCGTACTGGCTTTCGCGCGCCAGGTGCAGGCCGCTGACGCCGTCCATCGCCACATCGACCACATAGCTGTGTTCGGTCAGCGCGCGGCGCAGGTACTCAGCGAGTTTTTTTTCGTCTTCAATGACCAGTATTTTCATGGGGCCCCGAATGGAAAGAGGGACGAACCGCGACGCGTCGCCACCCTATTCTACGTGCGCGACGGCGGGCAACGGCGTCCGCCGTCCTGGCGCCAGGGCGCGGGACGGCGGGTCGCGGTCGGCGGTCGCCTGGCCGGCTCTGCCGCCGATGGCGGCAGGCAAGGGCAAGGGTCCGATCAACCCGGCGTGTAGATCGCGTCCAGGCGGGCGCGCTCGGCCGGCGTCATCGCCTCGACTTCCGCCAGCGCATCGGCGCGGGTGCGCGACGTGCCCTGCTTGGCCCAGCCCGGCTTGGCCAGGTTGTTGTAGGTCAGGAAGAACCACTGCCGCTTGTCGGCCTTGGCGGCGGCCAGTTCGTTGGCCACCTGTTCGCCGGTCTTGCCACCGGTGGCGTGATCCGGCGCGATGCTGTAGCCGATCTCGGTATTGGTCTGGTGCCAGGTGCTGTTGGCGCTGGCCAGGGCCGGCACGGCCAGGGCGCCGCACAGGGCGAGGGTGGTGACAATGCGTTGCTTCATGAGGGTCTCCCAGTTTCAGTGACTTGCCGGGGCGGCTGGAGCGCCGCGCCTGCACGCTTCTGTCAAGCGGTGAAGACACTTTAAGGACGCGACCGCGTCAATTCGCCAACACGCCGATTACGAATTCGTAAGGCGCGCGAACCTTACGGAAATGTCATTTTTCTGTCGAGGATCTGACGAGGACCGTTGGATAGAGTGCCCACCAATGCCTGCCTCAGCCCGAGTCCGTGGCGCTCTCCCTTGGTTGACCTCATGCGTTTATCCCCGATACCGCTCGCCCTGGCGGCGGCCCTGTGCCTCACGCCGGCCTGGGCCCAGCCCGGCCCCGCCAGTCCCACGCCTTCCCCGCGCGCCACACCAGCGGGCCAGGTGTTGACCCTGGAACAGGCGCTGGCGACCGCCTATGAACGCAGCCCGCTGCTGGCGGCCGCCCGCAACGAAGCCGCGTCCAGCGAAGGCCAGCTCACACAGGCCGGCGTCATTCCGAATCCCAGCATCGAGGTCGGCATCGACGACAACCGCCGCACCACGCGCACCACCACCACGACCTTGAGCATGCCGGTGGAACTGGGCGGCAAGCGCGCCGCGCGCATCAAGGCCGCCGGCCTGGCGCGCGACATTGCCCAGCGCGACCTGTCGAGCGCGCGCGCCGACCTGCGCGCCGCCGTCATCGCCGCCTTCTTCGACGTGGCGGTGGCGCAGGAAACCGTGCGCGTGTCGCAGGGCACCGTGGAGATCGCGCAGAGCGCCCTGCGCCTGGCCGAACGGCGCGTCGCGGCCGGCAAGGCGCCGCCGCTGGAAAGCAGCAAGGCCCGCGTCGAACTGGCCAACTCGCGCATCGAGGCGCGCGCGGCCGACAGCGCGCTGCAGGCCGCGCGCCGCAAGCTGGGGCAACTGTGGGGCGCGCCGCAGCCGGATTTCGCGCAGGTCGGCGCCGACCTGGGCACGCTGCCGCGGCGCGAAGCCATCGACGACCTGCGGGCCGCGCTGGCCACGTCGCCGCGCATGGAGGCGGGGCGCCTCTCGGTCGAAATGGGCCGGGCGCAGCTGGAAGTCGAGAAAAGCAAGCGCTATCCGGACATCACCCTGAGCGCCGGCGTCGCCCGCGACAACGAGCAGGGCCGCAACAAGGCGCAGTTCGGCGTGGCGATCCCGCTGCCGCTGTTCGACCGCAACCAGGGCAACGTCTACTCGGCCACGATGCAGTCGTACAAGGCGCAGGACATGTACCGCGAGCTGGAATCGCGCCTGACCGCCGACCTGCTGCAATCCGTATCGCAATTCGACCTGGCCGCCAACTCGGCGCGCGAGTACCGCGCCACCGTTCTGCCGGGCGCCGCCGAAGCCTACGACAGCGCCCGCAAAGGCTTCGAGGCCGGCAAGGTGAGCTTCCTGGAAGTGCTGGACGCGCAACGCACCCTGTCGCAAGGAAACATCGGCTACCTGAACGTCCTGGCCAGCGCCTATCAGGCTTCGGCGGACATCGATCGCATTCTCGGACGTTGAACCCTACCTTCCCATGACCATGCATACCGCGCTCTCCGCCTTTACCCGTCCGGCGCTGGCCGTCGCCCTGTCCGCCGCCTGCCTGCTGGCGCTGGCCCTGCCAGGGCCGGCCCTGGCCGATGCCGGGCACGGCCAGGCCCCCGCCGGCTCCGATACGCGCGTTGCCGCCGACAGCACGGCCACGCCGCAAGACCATGATGAAGACAAGATCACGCTGAGTCCCGAGCAGATCCAGGCCGCCGATCTCGGGATCGAAACGGCCGGTCCCGCGCGCCTGGAGACGACGGCGCAATTTCCCGGCGAGATCAAGTTCAACGCCGACCGCACCGCGCACGTGGTGCCGCGGCTGGCCGGCGTGGTGCAGGAAGTGTCGGCGGACCTGGGCCAGCAGGTCCGGAAGGGCGATCTGCTGGCGGCGCTGTCGAGCACCGCGCTGTCGGAACTGCGCAGCGAATGGCTGGCCGCCAGCAAGCGCCGCGACCTGGCCGCCGCCACGCACCAACGCGAACTCAAGCTGTGGCGCGAAAAAGTGTCCGCCGAGCAGGACTACCAGCAGGCCCGCACCGCGCTGCAGGAGGCGCAGATCGCGGTGCAGAACGCCGCGCAGAAGCTGGCGGCCATTGGCGCGCCGCCGCAGTCCAAGGACCTGAGCCGGCTGGAGATCCGCGCGCCGTTCGATGGCGTGGTGGTCGAAAAACACATCGCCCTGGGCGAGGCGCTGGCCGACACCGCCAGCATCTTCACGCTGTCGGACCTGCGCACCGTCTGGGCCGAGTTCGTGATCGCGCCCAAGGACCTGCAGGACGTGCGCGTGGGCGAAGCCGCCAGCGTCGCCTCGGCGGCCTTCTCCGGCCAGGCCCGCGGCAAGGTGTCGTACATCGGCTCGCTGCTGGGTCAGCAGACCCGCACGGCCACGGCCCGGGTCACGCTCGACAACCCCGACATGGCCTGGCGTCCGGGGCTGTTCGTCTCCGTCAACGTGGTCACCAGCAGCGCCGATGTGCCGGTGGCGGTGGCGGCCGACGCGGTCCAGACGGTCGAGAACGAATCGGTGGTGTACGTCGAAGCGCCGGGCGGCTTCCTGGCGCAGCCGGTCAAGCTCGGCCGCGCCTCCGGCGAGCAGGTCGAAGTGCTGTCGGGCCTGGCCGCCGGCACCCGCTATGTCGCGCGCAACGCCTTCGTGCTGAAGGCCGAGCAGGGCAAGGCCAGCGCCAGCCACGCGCACTGAGCCGGAGCATCCAGACATGTTCGAACGCCTGATCCGCTTCGCCATCGAACAACGGTGGCTGGTCCTTTTCGTCACCCTGGGCGTTGCCGCCATCGGGGTCTACAACTACACCCGGCTGGCCATCGACGCCGTGCCGGACATCACCAATGTGCAGGTGCAGATCAACGTCGGCGCGCCCGGCTATTCGCCGCTCGAAACCGAACAGCGGATCACCTATCCGATCGAGACCGTCATGGCCGGCCTGCCCGGGTTGCAGCAGACGCGCTCGCTGTCGCGCTACGGCCTGTCGCAGGTGACGGTGATCTTCAAGGACGGCACCGACATCTATTTCGCGCGCCAGCTGGTCAACCAGCGGCTGCAGGAGGCCAAGGAAAGCCTGCCCGAGGGCATCACGCCGACCATGGGCCCGATCTCCACCGGCCTGGGCGAGATCTACCTGTGGACAGTGGAGGCCGAGCCAGGCGCGAAGAAGGAGGACGGCAGCCCCTACACTCCCACGGACCTGCGCGAAATCCAGGACTGGGTCATCAAGCCGCAGCTGCGCAACATCACCGGCGTCACCGAGATCAACTCGATCGGCGGCTTCGCCAAGGAATACCAGGTGGCGCCCAACACCGAGCGGCTCGCGTCCTATGGCCTGTCGCTGACCGACATCATGGCGGCGCTGGACCGCAACAACGCCAACGTCGGCGCCGGCTACATCGAGCGCAAGGGCGAGCAGTACCTGATCCGCGCGCCGGGCCAGGTGCGTTCCATCGACGACATCCGCGACGTGGTGCTGACCGCCGTCGACGGCCAGGCCATCCGCATCCGCGACGTGGCCGACGTCAGCATCGGCCGCGAACTGCGCACCGGCGCCGCCACCGACAACGGCCAGGAAGTGGTGCTGGGCACGGTGTTCATGCTGATCGGCGAAAACAGCCGCTCGGTGTCGCAGGCGGTGTCGGCACGCATCGACGCCATCAACAAGACCCTGCCGCCCGGCATCAAGGCCGTCACCGTGTACGACCGCAGCAACCTGATCGACAAGGCCATCGCCACGGTCAAGAAAAACCTGGTGGAAGGCGCGACCCTGGTGATCGTGATTCTGTTCCTGTTCCTGGGCAACATCCGCGCCGCGCTGATCACCGCCATGGTGATCCCGCTGTCGATGCTGTTCACCTTCACCGGCATGGTCACGTACAAGGTCAGCGCCAACCTGATGAGCCTGGGCGCGCTGGACTTCGGCATCATCGTCGACGGCGCCGTGGTGATCGTCGAAAACTGCGTGCGGCGCCTGAGCCACGCGCAGGAACACCAGGGCCGGCCCCTGAGCCGCAGCGAGCGCTTTCACGAGGTGTTCGCCGCCGCGCGCGAGGCTCGCCGGCCGCTGCTATTCGGCCAGCTCATCATCATGGTGGTGTACCTGCCGATCTTCGCGTTGACGGGGGTCGAAGGACGCATGTTCCACCCCATGGCGCTGACCGTGGTGCTGGCGCTGCTGGGCGCGATGATCCTGTCCGTCACCTTCGTGCCGGCGGCGGTGGCGCTGTTCATCGGCAAGAAGGTGTCGGAAAAGGAGAACCGCCTGATGCTGTGGGCCAAGCGCCGCTACGCGCCGCTGCTGGACCTGGCGCTGCGCCGCACGCCGCTGGTGCTGGCCGGCGCCACCCTGTTCGTGGCGCTGTGCGGCGTGATCGCCTCGCGCATGGGCAGCGAGTTCATCCCCAACCTGAACGAAGGCGACATCGCCATCCAGGCGCTGCGCATTCCCGGCACCAGCCTGAGCCAGTCGCTGGAGATGCAGAAGCAGCTGGAAACCCGGCTGAAGCAGAAATTCCCCGAGATCGAGCGCGTCTTCGCCCGCACCGGCACCGCCGAGATCGCCTCCGACCCGATGCCGCCCAACATCTCCGACGGCTACATCATGCTCAAGCCCAAGGATCAATGGCCCGCCCCGCGCAAGACCCAGGCCGAGCTGCTGCGCGCGATCCAGGAAGAGGCGGCGCAGATGCCGGGCAACAACTATGAGTTCTCGCAACCGATCCAGCTGCGCTTCAACGAATTGATCTCCGGCGTGCGCAGCGACGTGGCCGTCAAGATCTTCGGCGACGACAACGACGTGCTGAACCGCTCCGCCGCCGAGGTCGCGCAGGTACTGCAGGCCATTCCCGGCGCCTCCGAAGTCAAAATCGAGCAGACCACCGGCCTGCCGGTGCTGACGGTCAACATCGACCGCGCCCGCGCCGCCCGCTACGGCTTGAGCCTGGCCGACGTGCAGGACACCCTGGGCATTGCCATCGGCGGCCGCGAAGCCGGCACCTTCTTCCAGGGCGACCGCCGCTTCGACATCGTGGTGCGTCTTCCGGAAGCCGTGCGCGAGAGCATCCCGGCGCTGCGCAAACTGCCCATCGCCCTGCCCAGGAGCGAGGGACAGGCGCAGACCGCCTACATCCCGCTGTCCGAGGTGGCCAGCTTCGACCTGGCGCCCGGCCCCAACCAGATCTCGCGCGAGGACGGCAAGCGCCGCATCGTCGTCAGCGCCAACGTGCGCGGCCGCGACCTGGGCTCCTTCGTGGCCGACGCCGAGGCGGCGCTGGCCGAGAAGATCAAGGTCCCGGCCGGCTACTGGACCGCCTGGGGCGGCACCTTCGAACAGCTGCAGTCCGCGGCGCAGCGCCTGCGGATCGTGGTGCCGGCGGCGCTGCTGCTGGTGTTCGGCTTGCTGTTCGCCATGTTCGGCAACATCAAGGACGGCCTGATCGTGTTCACCGGCATTCCCTTCGCGCTGACCGGCGGCGTCATCTCGCTGTGGCTGCGCGGCATTCCGCTGTCGATCACCGCGGCGGTGGGCTTCATCGCGCTGTGCGGCGTGGCGGTGCTGAACGGCCTGGTGCTGCTGTCGTTCATCAGCTCGCTGCGCGAGTCTGGCAAGCCGCTCGACCAGGCGGTGCGCGAAGGCGCCCTGACGCGCCTGCGGCCGGTGCTGATGACCGCGCTGGTGGCCTCGCTCGGCTTCGTGCCCATGGCGATCGCCACCGGCACGGGCGCCGAGGTGCAGCGGCCGCTGGCCACGGTGGTCATCGGCGGCATCATCTCCTCGACCATCCTGACGCTGCTGGTGCTGCCGGCGCTGTACCGGCTGATGCACCGCAAGGATGCCGAGGAGGCGGAGCTGGCGGAAAGCGAGGCGCAACGCCAGGAACGGCCCGCCGCCGGATGAACCGGCGGGGCCATGCCCACGGCCTCGACCCTTGCGCAAATGTAATGTCGCCGTCCGGAAGCTGTCGAAGACGGCCCAATAAAGTGGCGAAACGCCGGCGCTTCACGGCCGGCGTGGCCCGTCAGCTCCACCTGAAAGTACCCAGACAATGCGTCCCTATCCTGATCTGCCGACCTTGCCACGCACCCCGCCGCGTCCGGTGCAGGTCTCCATCATCATTCCCTTCCTGAACGAACGCGAGGTGCTGCCCCTGTGCCACGCGCGGCTGCGGCAGGTGCTGGACGCCCTGGGCGAACCCTGGGAAATCGTGTTCGTCGACGACGGCAGCCAGGACGGCAGCGCCGAATACCTGGCGGGCCTCATGGCGCGCGAGCCCGGGCTGAAGCTGGTGCGCCTGAGCCGCAACTTCGGCAAAGAGGCCGCCATGACGGCGGGCCTGGAGCATGCCACGGGCGCGGCTGTTATCCTGCTGGACGCCGACCTGCAGGACCCGCCGGAACTGATTCCGGACATGGTGCGGGCCTGGCGCGAGGGCGCCGACGTGGTCTGCATGCGGCGCCGCAGCCGCGCGGGCGAAAGCTGGCTCAAGCGCGCCTCGGCCTATGCCTACTACCGGCTGCTCAGCCGCCTGAGCCGGGCCGCGATCCCGCCGGACACCGGCGATTTCCGCCTGATGAGCCGGCGCGCGGTCGACGCGCTGCTGCGGCTGCCCGAGAGATGCCGCTACATGAAGGGCCTGTACGCCTGGATCGGCATGCCCACCCGCGTCATCGACTACGACCGCGCTCCCCGCGCCGCCGGCGCCACCAAGTGGAACTATTTCGCGCTGCTGCGCCTGGCGATGGAAGGCATCACCTCGTTCTCCACCGCGCCGCTGCGCTGGGCCACGGCCGCCGGCGTGACGGCCGCCTTGCTTGGGGCGCTGTTTGGCCTGGTCATCATCTTCAAGACCCTGATCTTCGGCGACGACGTCGAGGGCTACCCCTCGCTGATGGCCATGATCACATTCCTGAGCGGCATCCAGCTGATCACCATCGGCCTGCTGGGCGAATACATGGGCAAGACCTACATGGAAGCCAAGCAGCGGCCCGTCTACCTTGTGAGCGAGGTGCAGCACAGCGCCGCGGCGGTCCTGCCGCTGGCCGACACCGGCAAGGGTCCGCATGCGGTTAACTTCTAGGGGCCTGCTGCTGGGTCTGGGCGTCATCCTGGCGTTGCGCCTGCTGGCAATGACGCTGATGCCGCTGGCCGACACCTCCGAGCCGCGCTATGCCGAAATCGCCCGCCTGATGGCGGCAAGCGGCGACTGGATCACGCCCTGGTTCGAGCCGGGCGTGCCATTCTGGGGCAAGCCGCCGCTCGCGTTCTGGGCGCCGGCGCTGTCGATCCGGCTGCTCGGCCTGTCGGAACTGGCGGTGCGCCTGCCATCGTGGCTGGCCATGCTGGGCGTGCTGGCGCTGGTGCATGCGTGCGGCCGCCGCCTGCACGGCGAACAGGCGGCGCGCTGGGCCACGCTGCTGTTCGCCACCATGCTGCTGCCGTTCGCCAGCGCCGGCGCGGTGCTGACCGACGCGTTCCTGGCGCTGGGCATCACGCTGTCGATGGTCTCCTTCCTGCTGGCGCCACGCGAGCCCCGCCCATGGTGGCGTTATGGATTCTTTGCAGGCCTGACGATCGGCCTGCTGTCCAAGGGGCCGCTGGCGGTGGTGCTGACGGCCGCCGCGATCGTGCCGTGGATGCTGTGGCACCGCAATGGACGCGCACAGCTGCAAGCCCTGCCCTGGGCCAGCGGCATCGCCCTGACGCTGATGCTGGCGCTGCCCTGGTACATCGCCGCCGAACTCAAGACGCCAGGCTTCCTGCGCTACTTCATCATCGGTGAACACTTCCTGCGCTTCGTCGATCCGGGCTGGCAGGGCGACCGCTACGGCTCGGCCCACCAACGGCCTTACGGCGCCATCTGGCTGGACTGGCTGCTGGCGACCCTGCCATGGGGCTTGGTCTGGCTTGGCCTGTTGCTGTGGCCGCGTCGCCAAGCGCCGCTACGCCGGCGCGTGCCGACGGCCTTGCGCGACCCAGCCACGACCTACCTGCTGGCCTGGGCGCTGGCCACGCCGGCCTTCTTCACGCTGTCGGGCAACATCCTGTGGACCTATGTGCTGCCGGCGCTGCCGCCGGTGGCGCTGGCGCTCGGCAACCAGGCCAGCCAGTGGCGCGCGGCGCGCCCGGGCAGGCTGCTGCTGGCGGGCATGGCGCTGGCGCCGGCCGCCGCGCTGGCGCTGGCGCTGCTGGCATGGGCCCGGCCGGTTCACTACAAGACGGAGAAGCAGCTGGTGCAACAGGCCGAAGCCGCCATGCGGGAAGGCGACAGGCTTTACTTCGTCGACAGCCGCCCGTTCTCGGCCCGCTACTATTCGCGCGATACCGCCGGTCTGATCGAACCCGCCGACCTGGCCGCCGTGCTGCCGGAACCCGGCCAGCGGGTTTTCCTGGCGGTCCCCAAGGACGAGGCTGGCAGCTTGCTGGCGGGCTGGCACGGCACGGTAACGCCTCTGTACTCGAGCCGGCGCTACACCTTGCTGCGGGTGGCGGGCGCCACTGCGCGCTGAAGCGCCAGCGTCTCAGCGCGGGCCGCGCAGCCGCATCAGGCTAAGGATCTCGAACAGGATCTGCGCCCCCGCATGCGCCGTGTTGGCGGTGGCGTCATACGACGGCGCCACTTCCACCAGGTCGCCGCCAACGATGTCCAGGCCCGCCAGCCCCCGCAGCATGGCCTGGGCCTCGCGCACCGTCACGCCGCCAACCTCGGGCGTGCCGGTGCCGGGCGCGAAAGCGGGATCCAGACAATCGATGTCGAACGACACATACACGGGCGCGTCGCCGACGATGGCTCGCGCCTGGGCGATGATGGCGTCCACCCCAAGCCGCGGAATGTCCTCCGCATGGATCACGGTCATGCCGGATTCATACGAGAACTCCCACAGGTATTCGGCCGATCCACGGATGCCGATCTGGATCGTGCGCGTCGGGTCGAGCACGCCTTCCAGCACCGCCTGGCGGAATGGCCCGCCGTGATGGAAGCGGCTGCCGTCGAAGGGGCCGCCGGTGTCGCAATGCGCATCGAAATGCACCAGCGCCACGGGCTGCCGGGCGCCCAGCGCCCGCAGGATGGGCAGTGTCACGGAATGGTCGCCGCCCACCGAGAGCGGCGCGACACCGGCTGCCACGAGTTTCTCGTAGGCCGCGTGGATGTCCTCGTGCGACTGTTCCAGGCTGTAGCGGCTGCGCATCGGCACGTCGCCGATGTCGGCCACGCGCAGCTCGCGCACCGGCGCGCACTTGAGCGCATGGTTGTAGGGGCCGACCCGCTCGATGGCGCGCAACGCGCGCGGCCCGAAGCGACAGCCGCTGCGGTTGCTGGCGCCCAGGTCCATCGGCACGCCGAGCAGCGCCACCTGCAGGTCGCCGAAATCCGGTTGGGTCCAGTCGACCTGCCGCGCCGGCGCGTCGAGCAATGTCGGCATGCCGGCGTAGGGCGCGCTGCGGGTGCCGCTGTCGTCGATGACGTTGGCCGCCACCGCCCGAAAGTGCGGATCGTGGATGACGGCTTCGTTGGCGCCGCCGAACCGGGCGCGCAACGCGGCCAGCTTCTCCGGGGTGAAACTCATGGGGTGCTCCTGGAAGATGAATCGCCGTGAACCGGCGCCGCCGCCTGTCCGATCAGGCTGACGATGATGAAACTGACGGCGCTGACGGCCAGGCTGGCGTAGATCGGCGTGTTGGCCGCCAGGCCGTCGCGGATCATGAAGCCGATCGCCGTGGCGCAGCCCAGCAGCATGCTGGCGATCGCGCCGGCGGTCGTTCCACGGCGCCACCAGATGGCGCCCAGGATCGGCACCAGCATGCCCCCGACCAGCAGGTTGTAGGCGCAGGTCAACGCGTCCAGCACGTCGTCGACCACCAGCGCGATGCCGAGCGTGGCCAGGCCGACCAGCAGCGTCATCAGGCGATGGCTGCGCACGTGGGTAAAGCCGCGGCCGCCGCGCAAGGCCGGCAGCAGGTCCTCGGCCAACACGGTGGAAGAGGCCAGCATCGCCGCGCTGGCGGTGGACATCATCGCCGCCAGCGCCGCCGCGATCACCAGGCCGCGAATGCCAGCCGGCAACTCGGCCTGGACGATGGCGGCAAAGGCGTTGTTGACGTTGTCCAGGTCGGGCAGCAAGACCCTGGCGGTCATGCCGATCAGCGCGCCCACCAGGCCATAGACGATGCAATACAGCCCCGCCGCCGCCCCCGCCAGCCTCGCCACCCGCTCGCTGCGGGCGGTAAAGACGCGTTGCCAGATGTCCTGGCCGATCAGGATGCCGAAGAAATAGATCAGGAAGTACGTCACGATGGTGGGCCAGCCGATCGCGGTCGGCTCGAAGCTGGCCGCCGGCAGTTTCGCCACCAGTTGGTCCCAGCCGCCGACCCGCGACAGGCAGATCGGCAGCAGCACGGCCATCAGGCCGACCGTCTTGATCAGGAACTGCACGATGTCGGTCAGGGTCAGCGACCACATGCCGCCCACCGCCGAATACACCACCACCACGCCGCCGCCCACCAGGATCGCCAGCCAGAATGGCATGTCGAACAGCACCTGCATCACCGTGCCGGTCGCGATCACCGAGGTCGCGGCCAGCATCAGCGCGTAGGCCATCATCACCAGCGCGCTGACATG
Organism: Achromobacter sp. EG18; assembly: GCF_059759395.1. NCBI lineage: Bacteria > Pseudomonadati > Pseudomonadota > Betaproteobacteria > Burkholderiales > Alcaligenaceae > Achromobacter > Achromobacter sp. EG18. Next base: position 4,693,186 of record NZ_CM186213.1, on the reverse strand, counting down.
CCGGGTGCGCGCGCTGTAGCGGAACTCCAGGATCTGCGTCACGGTGAAGATGCGCAGCTTCAGCAGCGGCCGGGCCAGGAACACGTTCAGCACGATGATGCCCAGGCCCAGCATGGCGCACAGCCAGAACCCCGAGATGCCATGCACATACCCCAGCCGCACCGTGCCGACGGTGCTGGCGCCGCCCAGCACCGTGGCCGCCATGGTGCCCATGTAGAAGGCCGGTCCGAGATTGCGCCCCGCCACCAGGAAATCCTCGTGCGTCCTGGACCGCCGCATCCCATACCACCCCAGCAACAGCATCGCGGCCAGGTAGGCCACGACTACACCGATGTCCAGAACCATGTTCTTCCCCTTGTTTCGTCACGTGCGGCATGGGCCATCGAGCGCCGCCGGCAAAACAGCTATTGAAATAGAAGTGAATCTGGAAAATTCATCCTTCCAGACCCCGGTTCGCGCGCTTGCCGGCGCCAGCGCCGGCCTTGCATCGAATCGACAACCCGGGTGGAATAATAGAAATCCGGGCTTTTTCCATCCATGCCTAGTTCGGAAAATTCACATCGATGTTCATCGATGTTTTGTCGGTGATTACCCTATGCTCTCGAACGTTTCCGACCTCGACCTGCGCCTGATCCGCGTCTTCCTCACCATCGTCGACGCCGGCGGCGTCTCCGCCGCGCAGGCGCTGCTGGGGGTGGGCCAGTCCACCATCAGCAGCCAACTGGCCACGCTGGAGACCCGCCTGGGTTTCACCCTGTGCGAACGCGGCCGCGGCGGCTTTCGCCTGAGCGCCAAGGGGCAGCGCTTCGACAAGCTGGCGCGGCGCGCGCTGGCCTCGCTGGACGACTTCAGCGCGCAGGCGCGCAACATGCACCGGCAACTGGTCGGCAACCTCACGCTGGGCCTGATCGGCAACGCCACCATGGCGCAGAACGCGCGCATCGGCCACGCCATCGAGAAATTCCGCCGGCGCGACGAAGCGGTGCGCCTGTCGGTGCTGATCCGCAGCCCGCGCGAACTGGAGGAACTGATCCTGAAAGACGAAATGCAGGTGGCCATCGGCTATTTCCTGCACCGCGTGCCGATGCTGGACTACACGCCGCTGTTCCAGGAAAGGCAGGTCGCCTACTGCGGCGCCAGCCATCCGCTGGCGGCGCGCGCCGGCCGCGTCACCGAAGCGGACATCGCCGACGCCGACTGGACCTGGCGCACCTATCCGCTGCCGGAATCGTCGTTCGCCGGCCGCCCGCGTCACATCACCTCGGAAGCCGACAACATGGAGGCCGCGCTGATCCTGATCCTGTCGGGCGCGCACCTGGGCTACCTGCCCGAGCACTACGCCGCGCCGTACGTGACGGCCGGCCTGCTGCACGCGCTGGATGCCGACGCCTATCACTACGACGTCGAAATCAGCATGGTGGCCAAGCGGCGCAGCCACCTGGATGACATCGCCGCGGCCTTCCTCGAAGACATGCGCGCGGCGCTGCTGGCTGCGCCGGACGCCACGCCGTGATATACCTGTGCCGCGCGCGGCGCCCGTCCACGGGCCTTGCGCGCCGCATACCAGGAGCCCGCATGTCCACTACCGCCACCCTGAATTCCGCCGCCGGCGCGCCGCGCCGCATGACCGTCCCGGCGTTTCGCGCCCGCAAGCGCGCCGAACCCCTGGTCATGCTCACCGCCTACACCGCGCGCATGGCCGAACTGCTGGATCCGCACTGCGACGCGCTGCTGGTGGGCGACAGCCTGGCGCAGACCATCTACGGCCTGCCGTCCACCGTGCCCGTCACGCTGGACATGATGATCGCGCACGGCGCCGCGGTGGTGCGCGGCGCGCGCCAGGCCCTGGTGGTGGTCGACATGCCGTTCGGCAGCTACGAGGAAAGCCCGGAGCAGGCCTTCCGTTCGGCCGCCCGCGTCCTGAAGGAAACCGGCGCCAGCGCCGTCAAGCTGGAAGGCGGCCAGGCCATGGCGCCGGCGATCGCCTATCTGTCGGCGCGTGGCATTCCGGTCATGGCGCACATCGGCCTGACGCCGCAGGCGGTCAACATCCTTGGCGGCTATGGCGCCCGCGGCCGGGGCGATGCCGAATACGCCCGCATCGCCGCCGACGCCACGGCGGTTGCCGAGGCCGGCGCCTTCGCCGTGGTGATCGAAGGCGTGGTCGAGCCGCTGGCGCTGGCCATCACCGAGGCGATCGCCTGCCCCACGATCGGCATCGGCGCCTCCGCCGGCTGCGACGGCCAGGTGCTGGTGGTGGACGACATGCTCGGCATGTTCGAGCGCACCGCCCGCTTCGTCAAACGCTACGACACCCTGGCCGACCGCATCCAGGCGGCCGCGCGCGATTACGCCGCCGACGTGCGCGCGCGCCGCTTTCCCGAGTCGCAGCACCTGTACAGCTGAATCCGGCCCGCGCGCTTTTATCGCTAGAATCAAGCCATGCCTGTTTCCCGCGCCCGCCGCCTGCCATGAATCCGCCCCGCCACGACACGCCCCAATTGCAGGACGCCATCGCCGATGCGATCAGCACCGCCACGCGCGGCGCGGGACGCGTCAACATCCTGGTGGCCGGCAAGACCGGCGTGGGCAAGAGCACGCTCATCAACGCCGTGTTCCGCGGCGAGCTGGCCAAGACAGGCGCCGGCAAACCGGTCACCCAGACCACGCAGGAATTCTCGCGGCCCGGCCACCCCCTGACCATCATCGACACCCGTGGCCTGGAAGTGGGCGACTACACCCGCTCACGCCAGCAATTGGCCGACCTGATCCGCGAACGCTCCGCCGCGGATGACCAGGACCGGCACCTGCACGCCGCCTGGCTGTGCATCCAGGACAGCGGCCACCGCGTCGAAGACGCCGAAATCGAACTGAGCGCCCTGCTGGCCGACGCCGGCATCCCGGTTATCGTCGTGCTCACCAAGGCGCGCAAGAACAGTCCTTTCCTGGAACAGGCGCGCGCCCTGTTGCCGCGCGCGCGCCAGGTGGTGGCGGTACGCGCGCTGCCCGAACGCATCGAGGAACTGGACGCGGACCTGCCGCCGATGGGACTGGACGCGCTGATCGAAGCCACCGCCCAGTACATCCCCGAATCACAGCAACGCGCTTATGCCAATGCGCTATCGACCCGCAACCAGAAAGCCCTGGAAGTAAAAAAAAAGCGGGCTGAAATAGAAGTGAACATCGCGGCCGGACTGGCCGCGTCCGCCGCCGCCGCGCCGATTCCATTTTCCGATGCGGTGGCGCTGGTGCCGATCCAGGTCGGCATGATCGCCAAGATCGGCATCACCTTCGGCATGGAGCTGAACACCGCCGCCATCAGCACGCTCGTCACTTCCTCGCTGGGCGCGTCGGCGGCCACGCTGATCGGGCGTTCGGTGGTGTCGGGCCTGCTCAAGTTCATCCCCGGCGCCGGCAGCGCCGTGGGCGGCACCATCGCCGCCACCACCGCCGGTGCCATCACCAAACTGCTGGGCAACGCCTATGTCGCGGTGCTGTACGACTTCTGCCAGAAGCATCCGGGCCAGGATCTCGACATCCCGATGATCACCCAGGCCTTGAAGCAGCGCATGAAACCGTGACAGCCCGCGCGCGGCGCGCCACGTCCCGCGTCAGTCCCTGAGCAGCGCCTGCGTGTCGCGGGCCGCCTGGACGGTGGTCTGGCGGGCACGCACCAATCCGAACAGATCCTTCGGATCGGCCAGTTGCGGCGCCACTTCGACGCGCGTGCCGATGCCGTGCTTGAGCGCGCTGTCGCGCAGCCAGCGCAGCGCCGAAAAATCCTCCAGCGCAAAGCCGACCGAGTCGAACAAGGTGACGTCGCGGGCATCGCCACGCCCGGCGCACTGGCCCGTCAGCACGCGCCACAGTTCGGTCACGGCGAAGTCCGCCGGCATCTGCTGCAGATCGCCTTCGATGCGGGTCTGCGGCTCGTACTCGACGAACACCGGTCCGGCGCGCAGCACGTCCGCGTGCAGCTCGGTCTTGCCGGGGCAGTCGCCACCCACCGCATTGATGTGCATGCCCGGCTCGATCATATCGGCCGTCAGGATGGTGGCGTAGGCCTTGTCGGCCGTGACGGTGGTCACGATATCGGTTCCCGCGACCGCCGCGGCAATGCTGTCGAAACGACGCAGGCGCAGCCCCGCCACACCCGCCAGGTTGCGCGCCAGCTTGTCGGTGGCGGCGCCGTCAACGTCATACAGATGCAGGGTGTCGATACCCAGGATGTGATGGAATGCCAGGGCCTGGAACTCGCTTTGCGCGCCATTGCCGACCAAGGCCATGCGGCGCGATCCCGGACGCGCCAGGGCGCGCGCGGCCAGGGCGGAGGTGGCGGCGGTCCGCAGCGCGGTGGTCAACGTCAGTTCGCTGATCAGCAGCGGTTCGCCGGTGCTGACCCGCGCCAGCGCGCCAAAGGCCATCACCGTGCTCAGCCCGGCCAGCGGATTGCCCGGATGGCCGTTGACGTACTTGAAACTGTAGAGCTCGTGGTCGGCGGTGGGCATCAGTTCGATCACGCCGGCCGCCGAGTGGCTGGCGACGCGCGCGCTCTTGTCGAACTCCTGCCAACGCAGGAAATCGGCCAACAGATAATCCAGCAGGTCTTCGAATACCTTGCGCGGGCCCTGCGCGGCCACGATTTTCGCGACGTCGGTGGTGGTGAGCAGTGTCGTCATTATTTTCCCCTGATGTATCGGTAGGGAAATTCTGGCCGATGGGCCGGTCAATGCCTAGCGTCCACTTTCCACACAAAACGCGGCGAACTTGCCATTCTGGCAACGGCCGATGCCACTTGTCGCAATCCGGCCGCGGCGCCGCCGGATCCAGGCTGCCCGGATATAGAAATATGCATGGCGCCCATGCCTGCGCGTTATGCATGGCGGACGCGATTTCCTGCCGCAATGCGGCAAATACGTCGACATATCAAGCGCTTGGCGCGATGCCGCGGCACCCGCGAGCCGCTTCGCGGCCGCCGCCGCCGGGTTTGTCGTTTCCCGCCCGCACATGCATGCTTGAGCCTGCGGCGACGCGTCGGGACGGCTTCCGGCGCGCCCGCGCGCCCCATAACGCACACACCGCCCGCATGCAGCATGCCCTGAGCGGACCTGGAGATCGATATCGTGAGCAATGCATCCCCCGCCCGCAAGATGGGCCTGGCCGTCGCCCAGATGGGCGCCGTCAATCTTGCCGACAGCCGCCAGGCCGTGGTCAAGCGCCTGGTCGAGATGCTGCGGGAGGCCGCCGGCCGCAAGGCCGAATTCGTGGTGTTCCCCGAACTGGCGCTGACCACGTTCTTTCCGCGCTATTGGATGGACGACGCCGAGGCGGTCGAGCGTTTCTTCGAGAAATCCATGCCCAACGCCGACGTGCAGCCGCTGTTCGACACGGCCCGGGAACTGGGCGTGGGCTTTTACCTGGGCTATGCCGAACTCACCCCCGAAGGCCGCCAGTTCAACAGCGCCATCCTGGTCGACCGTAACGCCCGCATCATCGGCAAATACCGCAAGATCCACCTGCCAGGCCATTCCGACCACAAGCCCGACGCCCCCTTCCAGCATCTGGAGAAGAAATTCTTCGAAGTCGGCGACCTGGGATTCGGTGTCTGGGAAATGGACCGCACCCGGATCGGCATGTGCCTGTGCAACGACCGCCGCTGGCCCGAAACCTACCGCGTCATGTCGCTGCAGAGCGCCGAGCTGATCGTGCTGGGCTACAACACGCCGTCACTCAATATCCATTGGGACGAGCCCGCGCACCTGCGCACCACCACGCACGAAATCGTGCTGCAGGCCAGCGCTTATCAGAACGCGGTCTGGATCGGCGCCGCGGCCAAGTGCGGCCACGAGGACGGCCATCACATGATCGGCAGTTCCATGATCGTGGCGCCGTCCGGTGAAATCGTGGCGCGCGCCAGCAGCGAGGAAGACGAAGTCATTACCGCCCGCATCGACCTCGGCCTGGGCCAAGCCTTCCGCGACCACGTGTTCAATTTCGCCAAGCACCGCAGCCCGCAGCATTACCGGCTGATCGTCGAACGCACCGGCGCCGGCGATCCCCTGCCCACCGCCCGACCGGATTGACCGCCGTGGCGGCCGGCCCTAATCCTGCCCGGTCCCGGACCGCAGTTCGGCCGGCAGGTATTGGCGCATGACCTCGATGAAGCGGCGCAGGCGGGCCGGCTGCAATCGCGAAGGCGCATAGATCAGGTAGACGGGCAGGGGCGCGGCGCGCCAGGCTGGCGCCAGCTGCACCAGCCGCCCGCTGGCCAGTTCATCCCGCAAGGCCCACGCCGACGCGATGCCCACGCCCAGGCCCAGCAGCGCCGCGCGGCGCAAGGCATACAGCCCATCGGTGGACAGGCGCGGCTGGATCTCGAAGCGGGACACCTCGCCGGTCTCCACGTGGGTCAGGCTCACCTCGTTGCGGTAGAACGTGCGCAGCGCCAGCCATGGCAGGCGCGCCAGTTCCGACGGATGCTCGGGCACGGGTCCGCCGTCCAGCAATGACGGCGCCGCCATCACGCTGCGCGGCACCTCGCCCAGCTTGAGCGCGACCACGGAAGGGTCCTGCACCGCCCCGACCTTGATCGCGCAATCGATGTTCTCCGCGATGAAATCCGGCACGCGGTCATGCAGCAGCCATTCGACCCGCATGCGGGGATACTGGCGCAGGTATTGCGCCAAGGGCTCGACGAACTGGTTCTGGCCGAACGCGTGCGGCGCCACCACCCGCAGCGTGCCCGCCAGTTCCTCGCCAGCCCCACGCACGTCATTCTCGAACGACTGCCAGGTCGCCAGCAGCTCCCGGGCACGCTCGTAGCAGCGCTGGCCATCCTCCGTCAGGCGGATGGCGTGGGTCGAGCGTTGCAACAGCCGCACCCCAAGGGTGCGCTCCAGCAGCTGCAACCGACGACTGACGGTCGGTTGCGTGCCGCCGAGCTGCAGCGCGGCGGCCGACAGACTGCCGGCCTCCACGATGCGCACGAAGGTTTCGATCAACAACATGCGGTCGGTGCCGGTCGCGACGGCAAGGGCAGGGGTGCTCATACGCGTATCGTATAACGGATCTACCCCCAAGCCGGCTACCCAAGGCGGCTCGGTGCGCTCAGAATCTGCGCCATACGCACATGACGGTGCGCCATTCTGAACGGATTCCCCCCATGACCTCCGATACCCGGGCGCACGCCGCCCCCGCTTTCCACGAGCTTTCCGCGCGGCTGGTGCTGCTGCTGGCGATAGGCGCCGGCCTCGCGGTCGCGTCCCTCTATTACAACCAGCCGATGCTTGGCATCCTCGGCGCGGACCTGCGCGCCGGCGCCGGCGAACTGGGCTGGATTCCCACGCTGACTCAGCTCGGTTATGCGTTTGGCATATTGACGCTGGCGCCGCTGGGAGACCGCTATGACCGCAAGCGCATCGTCCTCATCAAGGCGGGCGCCCTCAGCGCCGCCTTGATGCTGGCCGCGCTGGCGCAGGACATCGGCGTACTGCTGGCCGCCAGCTTCGCCATCGGCCTGTCCGCCACCCTGGCGCAGGACATCGTCCCCGCGGCCGCCACGCTGGCGCCGGCCGCCCACCGCGGCCGCATCGTGGGCACGGTGATGACGGGACTGCTGCTGGGCATCCTGCTGTCGCGCGTCGTCAGCGGGTTCGTCGCCGAACAGTTCGGTTGGCGCGCAATGTTCCTGGTCGCGGCGCTCTCGATCCTGGCGCTGGGCGCGGCCTTGTGGCGCGGCCTGCCGACGTTCGCGCCGACCACCGCGCTGCCTTACGTCGAATTGCTGCGCTCGCTGCCCCGACTCTGGCGCCAGCATGGCGAACTGCGACGCGCCGCGCTCGCGCAGGGACTGCTGTCGCTCGGCTTCAGCGCCTTCTGGTCGACCCTGGCGGTGATGCTGCACGGCGCGCCGTTCCACCTGGGCGCCGCCGCCGCCGGAGCCTTTGGCCTGGCGGGCGCGGCGGGCGCATTGGCCGCGCCCCTGGCAGGCCGCTACGCCGACCGGCGCGGCCCCAACGCCGTCAGCCGCCTGGGCGCCGCGCTCACCGCGGTTTCGTTCGCGGCCATGGCACTGCTGCCGCTGCTGTCGACGCAAGCCGCGCTGTGGCTGATCGCCGCCAGCGCCATCGGCTTCGACCTCGGCATCCAGGTGGCGCTGATCGCGCACCAGAGCATCGTCTACGGCATCGATCCCGGCGCCCGCAGCCGGCTCAACGCTGTGCTGATGGTCAGCGTGTTCATCGGCATGGCCGCCGGCGGGGCGCTGGGCAGCCTGGCGCTGGCAAACTGGGGCTGGATCGGCGTCACGGTGGTCGCCACGACCGCGGCGGTCGGCGCGTTGCTGCTACGCGTGTGGCCCGCCCGCCGCCCGCGCCGTGACCGTGCCGGTTGCCCGGCCTGAGGTTGCCGCTGCGCGGCGGGTCATCCGGCCCGCCGCGCTCGCGCCCCCCGCCGTGCGAAGGCCGCCTCGGGAAAACACGGGTGAAAATCCCGGCGATCTGATTTATGCTCAAAAAAAACATAAGTCGCCTTTTTTTTAATCCATAAATGCTCATATTGAGCATTTATACGCTATGGACCTTCGCCATGACTGCCGATCCCACGCATTTCGTCGAATTCGACCTGCCCGGCGCCGGCCAGCCCGGCATCGTCGGCAAGGCCTGGACCCGGGTGCCCGCCCCCCTTTCCGCCGCCGAACGCGCCGAGGCGGCAAGCCGCATCGGTGCGCTGCTGGCCCGCGAGAACGCCGTGCTGGTGGCCCATTACTACGTCGATGCCGACATCCAGGAACTGGCCGAAGCCACCGGCGGCTGCGTCGGCGACTCGCTGGAAATGGCCCGTTTCGGCCGCGACCACCCCGCCGGGACGCTGGTCGTGGCGGGCGTGCGCTTCATGGGCGACACCGCCAAGATTCTCAGCCCCGGCAAGCGCGTGCTGATGCCGGATCTCGCGGCCAGTTGCTCGCTCGACCTGGGCTGTCCCGCGCCGGACTTCGCGGCCTGGTGCGACGCGCATCCCGGCCGTACCGTGGTGGTCTACGCCAACACCAGCGCCGCGGTGAAAGCGCGCGCCGATTGGGTCGTCACCTCGTCGATCGCGCTGGACCTGGTCGCCGACCTGCATGCGCGCGGCGAGAAGATCCTGTGGGCGCCCGACAGGCACCTGGGCCACTATGTGCAGCAACAGACCGGCGCCGACATGTTGCTGTGGCAGGGCGCATGCCTGGTGCACGACGAATTCAAGGGCGCCGAGCTGGCGCTGATGCGCGCCCAGTACCCCGATGCGCGCGTGCTGGCGCATCCCGAATCGCCTTCCCCGGTATTGGCGCAGGCCGACGTGATCGGCTCCACCACCCAGCTGATCGAGGCTGCGCGGACACTGGATACGCGGCGCCTGATCGTCGCCACCGACCAGGGCATCCTGCACAAGATGCGCCAACGGGCGCCCGGCAAGCATTTCCTGGCGGCGCCCACCGCGGGAGACAGCGCCACCTGCAAGAGCTGCGCCCAGTGTCCCTGGATGGCGATGAACGGACTGGCCGGTGTCGCGCACGTCCTGGAGCACGGCGTCAACGAGATCGAGCTGGACCCGGCGCTGGCCCGGCGCGCCAAAGCGCCGATCGATCGCATGCTGGACTTTGCCCAGGCGCGCAAGCGTGCGGTGCGGGCCAGCGGCGACCTGGCGCGCGATGGCGCGCTGTTCCAGCGGGTCGGCCCGGCCTGAAGCGCGTGGCCATCGGCTTTTCCTGCGAGGTCCCGTCATGCATTTCGACGTCATCATCGTCGGCAGCGGTCTGGCCGGCATGGCCGCCGCGCTCGAACTGGCGCCGCACCGGCAGGTTGCGCTGGTCAGCAAGGGCGCGCTGCATGCCGGCGCCAGCCCGCACGCGCAGGGCGGCATTGCCGCGCCGCTGGGGCCGGGCGACAGCGTGGCCGCGCACCTGCGCGACACGCTGGATGCCGGCGCCGGCCTGTGCGACGCGGCGGCCGCGCGCGCCATCCTCGACCAGGCGCGCGCTGCCATCGCCTGGTTGCAGGCGCAAGGCGTGGCGTTCACGACCGAGGGCCAGGCGCTGCACCTGACCCGCGAGGGCGGCCACGGCCAACGCCGCATCGCGCATGCGGCCGACGCCACCGGCCGCGCCATCATGACGGCGCTGGGCGAGCAGGTGACCCGGCTTGCCGCCATCACGGTGCTGGAGCGCCACTGCGCCGTCGATCTGCTGCTGGACGCGCCCGGCGGCCGCTGCCGCGGCGTGCGCCTGCTGGACCTGGACCGGCGCCTGCGCCGCGAGGTCTCCGCCGACCAGGTGGTGATCGCCAGCGGCGGCGCCGGCCAGGTCTACGCCACCACCACCGCGCCATCCGGCGCCACCGGCGACGGCATCGCCATCGCCGCGCGCGCCGGCGCCCGCACCGCCAACCTGGCGTTCATGCAGTTCCATCCCACCGGCCTGCATCACCCGCTCGCCGACGGCTTCCTGGTCTCCGAAGCCGTGCGCGGCGAGGGCGGGCGGCTGTGCCTGCCAGACGGCAGCCGCTTCATGCCGGCCTACGATCCCCGCGCCGAACTGGCCCCGCGCGACATCGTCGCGCGCGCCATCCATGCCGAAATGCGGCGCCACGCGCTCGATTGCGTCTACCTGGATATCAGCCACCGCCCGCGCGCTTTCCTGCTGGCGCACTTTCCAGCCATCCACGCGCATTGCCTGGCGTTGGGACTGGACATCGCCACCACGCCCATTCCCGTGGCGCCGACCGCCCACTACACCTGCGGCGGCATCGCCACCGACACCCGCGGCCGCAGCAGCGTGGCCGGCCTGTACGCGGTGGGCGAAGCGGCCTGCACCGGCCTGCACGGCGCCAATCGACTGGCCAGCAATTCACTGCTGGAATGCGTCGTCACGGGCCGTGCCGCGGCCCGCGACATCCTGGCGCGCCCCGCAAGGACACGGGTCGACACCCCGGCCTGCGCCATGCCGGCCCGCGACACATCGGCGGCAGCCTTCGCCACCCCGCTGCGGCAATCGCTGCGCGCCTTGATGACCCTCGAAGCGGGGATCGTGCGCAGCGATGCCTCGCTGCGGCGCGCCGCCGACCACATCACCGCCTTGCGCCGCGCGCTCGATGCCCGCGACCATCTCGACGACAGCCTGGAAGGACTGGAACTGCGCAATCTGGCCCTGGTCGCCGATTTGACGGTACGCGACGCGCGCGATCGCCGCGAAAGCCGCGGCGCGCATTTCAACCAGGACTGGCCTGACCGTTCAGCCCTACCCGCAAGCCCTGCAATGCCGCCCCGCAATCATCGGCCGTGACGATTGCGACACTGCCCTCGCGCCGTGGTCAACGGGGCGAGGGCAGCGTGGCCGGCAAGGCCCGGTCAGGGTTGGGCGGCGTAGCGCGGCGAGCGAGGGCCGTACAGAATGCCGCCGGAAGTACCGGCACTGAGCAGCATGTTGTTCGTCATGCCGGCGACGCCATAGCTGCGATCGGAGAGCGTATTGACGACCTGATCCACCACCGCCTGCACCAGCATGCCGATCAGGCCGCCGCTGCTGTTGCTGGCTTGCACGACCTCCTTGCTGCCATCCCACAGCTTGGCGCCCGTGCGCAGGTCCACCAGCGCGGCGTCGATCGAAACCGTGATCGAGCTGGACAGGACCGCATAGCTCGACCCGTACTGTTTGACGGTCATATACAAGGCGGCATCCGCGCCAAAGATCTCGCGCAGGCGCGCGGCCGGCAACTCGTGGATTTCGTCCGCGTTGGTCAGGCCATTCTGCTTGAAGGTCTCTTCCATGACGGCCACGGGCACGACGTAGTAGCCCGATTCCGCCAGCGGCATGGTCGCCTGCGCCAGCACCGCCGCGCCCGCCGCCACGTCCACGGACGTGTTCAGCGGCGGCAGCACCAGGATCGATGCCGGCTTGCTTTCGCGAAAGGCGGCATAGTCCACATTGCGCTGCGGCGCGGCGCAACCCGCCAACAGCGCGACCAGCGCCAACACGGCAATACGCATGATCGTGTTCATCTCAGGCTCCTTTCTTGGCCGGCTGTGCGTTGGCCGGCGTGGGCGAGGCGGCGGGCGCGGCGGGCGCCGCCGACGGTGCGGCCGACGCGGGCTCGGACGGCGCGGCCGACGCGGCGTTGTCCGCCATCTTGCTGGCATTGCGCAGCAGGAAATCCATGAACGGCTTGGATTCGGGGAAGGCCGCCTTCTCGCCTTCCAGCTGTTCCAGGCCCTTGGCGCCATCACCCAGCTTCAGGTACAGCATGCCCAGATGCGCGCGGAAGCCCGGCGGCAATTGCGCGTTGCTCGCCCGCGCGGTTTCGATGTTCTTTTCCATCGCCAGGCTCTGCGCCGCGTAGTCGGCGCCATCGTCCTTGAGATAGGCGTAGACCGAAGGTTGGTACGACTGCCAGCTGTACATGCTCTTGGGTTGCTGCGCGCACGCGCCCAGCAACCCCGCCACGGCAACCACCGCCATGGCGCGCCCCATGCGCGCGAGCGCCCGCGGGCGCGCCTTCGCCAGATTGTTCGACATTGGAATACCTATCAGGGTTGTACCGGTTGCCAGGCGCCTTGCTCGATGCCATCGACCAGACGATCCACGGCCTCGCGGATCGCCAGGTCCAGCACCTTGCCGTTCAGCGTGGAGTCATAGCCGGCGGTGCCGCCGAAGCCGATGACTTCGCGGTTGGACAGGCTGTATTCGCCCGCCCCCGACGCGGAATAGACCACCTCGGAGGTCGTCACGTCGACCACGTTGAGGTCGACCTTGGCGTAAGCCACCTGTTCCTTGCCTCGGCCGAGGATGCCGAACAGCTGATGGTCGCCCGTCACCTTGCGGCCGAACGCCGTCACGTCGCCCGTCACGACGTAACGCGCGCCCTTGATCTGGCTGGCCTTTTTGTTGAACGCCGCTTCCTGGGCGATTTCGGACAGGTTGTCGCGGTCCATCACCTGGAACCGGCCGCTGCGCTGCAGATGGCTGACCAGGATGGTCTTGGCCTGGCCGCCGAGGCGGTCCACGCCGTCGGAGAACACGCCACGCAGGTAGTTGGTGCGGTTGTCGAACTTGCCAACCGAGATCGGACTGCGCACGCCCTGGTAGGGCTTGCTGGCCGCGGCGACCGCGGGTACCGCGACCGACTGGGAACGTTCGGTGGCGCAACCGGCCACCAGCAGTGACAGGACCGTCACCGCGCCAAGCGTTACTGCCTTGCTCAACATGCCTTACTCCTGCAGACCCGGCACTCGATCCGTGGCGGGCGAAGCGTGAAATGATGGAATCGGGCAGTGAGTATATACAATTACATACAGTCGTAATAATTAGAATTGATGTAGAAAAGCAGGTTATTTCGTCCTAAAAACCACCAACCTCGGCCATCTGCAACGCTCCGCGTACGGATGAGTCAGATTTTTCGGGCATTGGCACTGTGCCGGCCCTCTTTTTGCCGGGGCGCGCTCCCTCATGAGCGCCCCCTCTCGAACCGTTGCCCCAAGAGCCGGCCGGTACGTCCGTCAGTCGTCCTGGGCGTCGGCCGGCTTGTTGATCTGCGAGGCGTCGATGATCTCCGTCACCAGCACTGCCTGCGGGCCGTGCAGGAAATACTCGGCCTCCAGCGGTTCGCGCAGCCTCATGTAACGGTCCTCGCCGATCTGCATGGTGTGGCCGGCGGCCAGCTCGGCGCCGCTGTCGAGCAGGTACGCCATGATGTTGTTGAACATGTTCGAATACTGCTCGCCCTGGTGATGGCCCTCGGCCAGCACGGCGAAGTCCGGCAGCCCGAAGCGGCCGGCGCCATAGGTGCGCATCCACACGCCTTGCACGCCTTCCACCTCGTACTTCACGAAGCCGCAGTACAGCATGTTCAAGGGCAGCGAACGCAGCAGTTCCAGGCTTTCGTCGCCCATCGACTCGCGCGAGAACACCCCCGCCGGCAGTGACGTATGGGCATCCTCGTTCAACACCGCGACGGCCTGCAATCCAGCCAGCGCCCCGGCCACCGCCGCCAGCGCCACGTACTGCTCCAGCGGGTCCGTCTCGAAGCCGGCGTAGTAGAGCAGCACATGGCTGACGTGGCCGCGCACCTGCTCCTTGACCTCGGCGGGATAGTGCGCCGGCGCCACGCACGCCTCCAGCGCATCCTGGGGGAAGGGCGCGTTGAAACCCACCAGGCGAACCACGTGCTTGCCCCAGCCGACCAGGGCCAGCAATTCCGGCATGTCCGGTTCGATCTCCGCGCGCGCCTCGCGCATCTCGGGGTGATAGGCGCGCAGCGCCGCCGCCAGCGCATCGGCCTGCGGCGCCAGCGGCGCGGCGAACACGACCTGCAGGCTCGGGCCATCCTTCATGTCGGGATTGGCCGTCAGGGCGACGGTGTCGGCGGACGATTCGGCGCGACCGAAAAAACGGGAGAAGATGCTCATGGAAAGGATCCTGGCGGTGCGGGAAAAGCGTGGATGCTAGCAAGGCGGCTACGGACGCAGGCTCGCCATGTGCAACAAAACCCCGCCGCGCGCTACCGGACGTTAGCGGACGCCGGAAAACCGCGCCGCGTCACTTCAGTTCGCGCGTCGCGCCGATGACGCGCAGGGTGGGCATCAACTGGCGCCAGGCGTCCTTGGGAATGACGGCCGGCCGCTTCAGGTCGGCCGCCGCCGGATCGTCCAGCAGGTCGCCCTTGCAGGCGAACACGATGCTGTTGGTCATGTCATCGTCCACCACCTCGAACATGGCGCCGCCGAACGCGGCGCGCACCCGGTCCAGGTAGGCATGGTGCAGCGGATGGTTCACATGGAAGTTGATCACCAGGATGCCGTTGTCGCGCAGGGCGCGATGGCAATCCGCGTAGAAGTCCGCCGAGCACAGGGCGGGAGGAATGCCGGCGTCGTCGAAGCCGTCCAGCAGCAGCACGTCGGCGGCGTCCCGCAGGCCGCGCAGATGGTCGGCCGCATCGGCCTGAACCACCCTGAAACGCTCGCCATCGGGCGGCACCATGAATGCATCGCGCAAGGCGATGACACCCGCATCGATCTCGACCACCTCGATGCGCGAATGCGCCAGGTAGCGATGGCAGAACTTGGCCAGCGACCCGCCTCCCAGCCCGACCATCAGGATGTCCGCGGGCTCCGGCGCGAACAGCACGAAACCCATCATCATCCGCGTGTACTCGAGGTCGAGCGCATCGGGGCTGAGGGTCGACATGCGGCTTTGGATGACCTTGTCGGAAAAATGCAGGGTGCGCGTCGTGCCCGCCACGTGCACATAGGGTTGGGCCGCGGGCAGGGCGGCGCTGGCGGCATCCGGCGCCACCGGCGCGCTGGACAGGGACAGGGAGGAATCACGGACGGACATGGGGCAGAAGATACCACCGCCGCAGGGCAGCGCGGCAGTGTCGGACGGATTCCTGCCCGGCGCGGTTAAAGAACGCGCATCGGCCTGCCGTACATGTCGTGTCACCTCGCCGTCGCAGCGCCGGCCATCGGCCGGCCGCGACGCCATGTGTCCCGCCTTACCGGAATCTTCCATGCAGTCCCTGCTCACCGACACCCTCCTTCCGACCACAGCCACCGCCAGCAACGACGCCCATGCCGCCGCCAGGCGCGACGCCGATGCGGCGCGGGACCGGGACGCCGCGCAGCCCGCGGACAAACCGGTCTCAATCCGCGTGATCCTCAGCGACGACGCGCTCGAGCGCGCGGCCAAGGCGCGCAAGGCCGCCTTCCAGATGGCCACCGACGCGGCCCAGTCGCGCCACGACCTGGCACGCGCACGCGTCGCGCAGATCAAGCAGCGCATCGACACGCTCAAGAAGATGCTGATGTTCCTGGGCAAGGCCGCGGCCAAGGCCATCCTGCGTGAACTGCGCCAGCTGGCCGGCGAACTCGGTCAGGCCGCCAGCGCCCTCAAGGACAGCGGCGGCGTGCAGGCGGCCGGCGCGTCGCCGGGCGCGGCGGCCGCGCCCGTGGTGCATGGCGCGAGCGGCGCCCCGGCCACGGGTGACGCCAACGGCACGCCGGCCGGCACGGCCGAAGGCGCCGATGCCACGGGCGCCGGCGCGTCCACGCCGACGACCGCCGCCTCCCGCGCCCTGGCGGCCTATGCCGCCGCCAGCGACACGGCGCTGGACAGCGACGCCGATACGGCCGACACACCCGCGGCCGACACCGCGGCGCAAGGCGCCGCCGCCGCGGCCCGGGCGGACGCCGCCAAGGCCGCATCCGCGTCCGTCGACACCGACACGGCCGGCGACCGGAACGACAAGGCCGGCGCCCCTACCGAATCCCGCCACGAGCCGCAGGCCGCCCAGCGCCGCCAGGACGACGCCCAGGCCGTGCGCGATGCCATCCGGGCCATGAAGGAACTGCTCGCCATGCTCAAGAGCAAGCTGCGGCAGCACGACAAGGAAGCCCAGAAGCAGGTCGCCGAAGTCCGCGACGCCCTGGCCGAGGCCGAAAAAACGGCCCAGGCCATCGACGGCGGCGGCGCGGCAGTGGGCGTCGGCGGCATGGAAGGCGGCGACGCCACGACCGCCGCGGCCTGAATCAGACGGCGGCGCGGGCATGCCGAGCGGCATCCCCCGCGCCCCTGCGCGGCCGGGCGCAGCCGGCTTATGATGGCCCCTTTCCTCCCAACCGCCGCGCCGGATGACGCGGCTACCGCAATGCCTCGCCTTCACCCGCTCTGCTTCGCTTTTCTGCTGTTGCCGCTCCTGGCCACCGCGCAAACCCACGTCGACCCCGACGCCGAGCAAGCCCGGCAGACCTTGAAACAACGCGCCATCGAACCCGAGTGGATCGACGACTGTTTCGTGGCCGGCAACCCGTTTCGCTACTGCATCTACCTCGACAAAACGTATAGCTTTCGCGTGGTCGACCGGCATTTGCAGGAGCCTTACCAGGTCTACCTGTTCGACAACGGGCCCGACTACCCCCAGGAAGGCCGCTATCGCATCCGCCTGAACGGCAAGATCGGCTTTGCGGACGAGGAAACCGGCGCCATCGTCGTCGCCCCGGTCTACGACTGCGCCTTTCCCTACGAAGACGGCAAGGCCAGCGTCGGTTTCGGCTGCAAGGAGGAAAGCGACGGTGAACATCGCTGGTGGTCAGGCGGCAAGTGGCAGGACATCGACCGGCAGGGCAAGGTCATCGACTAGGGAACCGCGCGGCCTGGCTCGCAGCAACTCCCGGCCAGCCCCAGGTTGCTCGCGAACGTGGTGCCGGCGTAGGCGCGCCGCGCCAATCCCATCGCCGCCAGCCCGGCGCCGCTCGACTGCCCAGCGCTATCCGCGATCGGAGCCTTGGCGCCCTGTACTTCCAGACATCATGATGTAGCACATCGCAATTGCAGCCAGTGCCGCCCCGGCCCATAACGGATACGACCCGCCCAGGCCAATCAGCTGGCCGCCTATCATTGTCCCGATAGCGATCCCGATATAGATTCCCGAAGAGTTCAGCGCAATGACCAGGTTGGCTTCCTGTGGAGCCAGGCTGATCAGCCTTTGCTGCTGTGCGGGTGACTGGGCCCAGCTGCTGCCCCCCCAGCACGCTATCAGGAAAGAAATCGGATAGATCGCTTCAAGTCCTTTCCCGCCGAACATGAGGCCCAGGCCGCCAAGGGCCAAGGTCATGACAAGGTATGCGCAGGCAAGCGTCATGATCGGCCCGTGCCTGTCCGTAGCCCACCCGGAAAGATAGTTGCCGCAAAAGGCGCCAAGCCCATACATGAACAGCATCATGGTGAAATTGGCGGGCGGGACCTGAAAGCCTTCCAGGATGGAGATGATGAAGGCGTACGCCGAATAGGCGGCGGCCATCCCGAAAACCGTGAGCATCAGTATGCCCACGACACCTGGTCTTGCAAGCACCGACAATCGTTGCCGCAAACCGATGGCGGCGCCTCCGGGCATGGGCTTCATCACAAAAAAGACCGTTGCCGCCGCCGCGAATGCAAGAACGCCGACAAAAGCCAATGAGGCGCGCCAGTTCATGAACACGCTGATCGCATGGCCAAGCGGAACGCCCAATGCAGTGGCGACGGTGAGCCCTCCGATCACGACGGAAAGCGCTCGCGCCCGCTGACCGGGATGCACCATGGCGGCAGCCGTCGCCCCCGCGTTCGGGGTGTAGGCCGCCGCCGATGCGGCGGCGGCTATCCGCGTCAGTATGAGAAGCCCCAATGTCGTACATGCCGCGGAAGCGATGTTGGCAAGGCCGAGCAAAACCAGCGACGACACAAGCAGCCTGCGTCGGGCCACCGTGGAAGTCATCGTCGCGATGATCGGGGCAAGCAATGCATAGGCAAGGGCGAACGCAGTGACCGACCACCCGGCCATCGATGCGCTCACAGACAGGTCTTCGGCCATCTCCGGCAGAAATGCGGAAACGATGAATGCATCCATACCGACCGCAAACGTACCCAGGGCCAAGACCAGGGTTGAGCCCAGGGAGCGCTTTGATTGTTCGACGTTTTCCATTTTCATATCAGGATATTTGATATCTAGATTAACGAACCAAAAAAAGAGGGAAACCCTCTTTTCCGACGGCTAGCTTGAATAGCCCGCATACCATTGCTTCATTCGCTGGCTCCCTGATGGCGGAGATGCCTTTATCAGATCGGCAATGGTCTGCGCGGCCAGTTCCTTTCTCCATGCGGTCTCGGCTCGCTGCATGGCGGCGGCGATTCCACAGGGACGCGCGAAGTCGTTTGGCTTGGCAAGACATCCCGCGCCCCGCTGCCTGATTTCGGTGCACCGGAATGCCCACTCATCTCCCTCGATGGCCATCACGACATCCAACAGGGAGATCGCCTCGGGAGACTTCGCGAGTTGAAAGCCCCCCTTGGCGCCCGCCGAAGAAGTGAAAATTCCGGCACGCACCAGACTCTGGAGAAACTTGTTCAGATAGTGCGAAGGCAGTTCGAATGCGGCGGCGAGCCTGGATGTCGGCACCGGCCCGTCATTGCCGACCCACGCCAGGGTCAGGCAACAGTGCAATGCCCATTCAACACCTTCGCTCATCTTCATGCTATTTACAATTTCCAGTGATCGATATGAAATTACGCAACGCATGCAGCGCTGTTGCCATCGATAGGCCAACATCCGCAACGACGGGCTGTTTCGCGCACCATCCGGCAGGTAGCTTCGCCGCTTTAATTTGGATAAATTATATCTAGATAAATTGCACCGTCAACCAACGACGCGGCACATCAATGAGGGTAGCGCAATGAAACCAGAGAAAGTGCACCTGACGCAGGAGAAGGAGACCCTGCTGATCACGCTGTTCGCGAAGGCCGGCGAATCCGATCTGGGCGACTCGCTCCTGAACGACCGCTATGCCGCGGAAGCGTTGAAGCGCATCGATTATGACTTCGCCAGGCTCAAGGTCGGCCGCGACATGATGATCGGTCTGGCGATGCGCGCCCACCATCTTGACGAATGGGCGCGCCGCTTCATCGAACGCCATCCTCGATGCGTCGTACTTCACCTGGGTTGCGGGCTGGATACGCGCTACTTCCGCATCGCCCCAGCGCCGGGCGTGCGCTGGTACGACGTCGACTACCCCGAGGTGGTCGACCTTCGGCGCCGGCTTTTCGCAATGCAGGAAGGCTATTTCCTGATCGCATCCGCTGTCCAGGATGTCGCGTGGCTTGAGCAGGTTCCCGCCGACCTGCCGGTGCTCGTAATCGCGGAGGGCCTGCTGATGTACCTGTCGCGAGACGACGTCAGGGCGCTACTCGGGGGTATCGTTTCCAGGTTTCAACACGGGGAATTCATCTGTGACGCGCTCAGTTCCCTCGGCGTTCGCTTCGTCCAGCGCATTCCGTCGGTGCGCGCCACCGGCGCGCAGTTGAAGTGGGGAATCGACGACCCGCGTGAGCTGGAGGCACTCGCGCCGCCGCTGAAACTGGCCGAAGAGGCCGACTGCTATCGCCGCGATGACGTCGCGCGGTTTTCCCTGCTGTCGAGAATATCCATCGGCATCATGCTCGCGATCCCCGCTCTCCGGCGCATGAACCATCTCCTTCGCTACACCATTCAACGCGATCCACGCCCGACGCCACGGTAGCGGATGGAGGCAATGTAAGTGGCAATGGCCTGGCGGGAGTTGGCGTAGCGACCTCACTGGTTCCTTGCAGGCAACATTGAAGGGAATACATGACATCACTGGATAGCGCGGGTCCCGGATATCTTACGGGCACTGGGCCGCGCCGTGCGGCTCTCTGGAACCAAGACAGAGGACACCACCATGCAGGCATATCGGATCACCGCCGGCCAGGGTATCGGCTCGTTGCAACGCGGGGCGCTGGCAGCGCGCGCCCCCGGTCCCCATGAGGTGCGCGTGCGCGTCAAGGCCGTTTCGCTGAACTTCCGCGACCTGATGGTCGCGCGTGGCGGCTACCTGAAACCGGCGGACGCCCCCGTCATTCCAGCGTCCGATGCCGCTGGTGAAGTCGTGGACGTCGGCGCCGGGGTCACACGCTACCGGCCGGGCGACCGGGTGATGGGCGCCTTCTTTCCGGACTGGATCGATGGCGAGTCCGACCCCGTCAACACCACGCGGGTGCCGGGCGCCGCCAGCGACGGCGTGCTGGCCAGCGAGGTCATTTTCTCCGAGCACTCCCTGGTCGCCATTCCCGATTCGCTCTCGGATGAACAGGCCGCGACCTTGCCATGCGCCGCCGTCACCGCCTGGAGCGCCCTGTTCGTCGCGGGACGCGCCAAAGCCGGCCAGACCGCCTTGCTGCTGGGCACCGGCGGGGTATCGATCTGGGGCCTGCAACTGGCCAAGGCAGCGGGCCTGCGCGCCATCATCACCTCGTCCAGCAACGAGAAACTGGCGCGGGCGCGCGAGTTGGGCGCGGACCACGTGATCAACTACCGCGACAACCCCGAATGGCAGGACGAAGTGCTGCGCGTCACCGGCGGCGAAGGCGCCCACGTGGTGCTGGAAGTCGGCGGCGAGGGCACGCTGGAGCGCTCGGTCGCGGCGGTCCGGCACGGCGGCGCGGTCGGCATCATCGGCGGTGTCAGCGGTTTCGACTCGGTGCCAGTCTCGCCCTTGGCGTTGATCGCCGGCCACAAGCGCCTGGAGGGCATTCTGGTGGGCAGCCGCAAGATGCTGGAAGATGTGACGCGGCTGGTCGACAGCGCCGGCATCGCGCCGGTGATAGACCGGGTCTACGGTTTCGACGAGGCGCCGGCCGCGTTCGAGCGCCTGGCCTCGGGCCGTCACTTCGGCAAGATCGTGATCCGCGTCGACGCTTGAACGGCACAAAGAAAAAGGCCGCCTTGATGGCGGCCCAGGTGTCGAGAGACAACGCTCTTCAAATGCGGAAAGTCGCGTCGGGCGTTGTCGAGACACCGACCTTATTTCTCGTTTTCAACATCGGGGCCACGCCCCGAGGCATCACTCCACCGTCACGCTCTTGGCCAGATTGCGCGGCTTGTCCACGTCGGTGCCACGGGCGCAGGCCGTGTGGTACGACAGCAGCTGCAGCGGCACCGTGTGCAGGATCGGCGACAGCTTGCCGTAGTGCTCGGGCATGCGGATCACGTGCATGCCTTCAGCGCTCTGGATCTTGCTGTCGGCGTCGGCGAACACGTACAGCTCGCCGCCGCGCGCGCGCACTTCCTGCATGTTGGACTTCAGCTTTTCCAGCAGCTCGTCCTTGGGCGCGATGGTGACCACGGGCATGTGCTCGGTCACCAGGGCCAGCGGGCCATGCTTGAGTTCGCCGGCCGGATAGGCTTCGGCGTGGATGTAGCTGATTTCCTTGAGCTTGAGCGCGCCTTCCAGCGCGATCGGGTAGTGCATGCCGCGGCCCAGGAACAGCGCGTTTTCCTTCGAGGCAAAGCGGTCGGCCCAGGCCATGATCTGCGGTTCCAGCGCCAGCACCGAGCCGATGGCCACGGGCAGGTGGCGCAGCGCCTTCAGGTGCTCGGCCTCCTGCTCGTCGGTCAGGCGGCCGCGCACTTGCGCCAGCGCCAGCGTCAGCAGGAACAGCGCGGTCAGCTGCGTGGTGAAGGCCTTGGTCGAGGCCACGCCGATTTCGACGCCGGCGCGGGTGATGTACGACAGCTTGCATTCGCGCACCATGGCGCTGGTGGACACGTTGCAGATGGTCAGCGTGTTTTCCATGCCCAGCGAGCGGGCATGCTTGAGCGCGGCCAGCGTGTCGGCGGTTTCGCCTGACTGCGAGATCGTGACGACCAGCGAGCGCGGGTTCGGCACGCTGTCGCGGTAGCGGTATTCGCTGGCGATTTCGACCGCCACGGGGATCTTGGCGATCGATTCGATCCAGTACTTGGCGGTCAGGCCGGCGTAGTAGCTGGTGCCGCAGGCCAGGATCAGCAGCGAGTCGATGTCCTTGAAGATCTTGTAGGCGTCGTCGCCGAACAGCTCGGGCGTGATGGCCTCGATGTCCTGCAGCGTGTCGCCGACGGCCCGCGGCTGCTCGAAGATTTCCTTCTGCATGTAGTGGCGGTAGGGGCCGAGTTCAGCCGCGCCGGTGTGCACCTGCACGGTATGCACCTGGCGTTCCACATTCTTGCCGTTGGCGTCCACGATCCAGACGCGCGCCAGCTGCAGGTCGACGACGTCGCCGTCTTCCAGGTAGATGATCTGGTCGGTGGTGCCGGCCAGCGCCAGCGCGTCCGAGGCCAGGAAGTTCTCGTTCTGGCCCACCCCCACCACCAGCGGCGAACCCTGGCGCGCGCCGACCACGCGGTGCGGTTCGTCGCGGCAGAACACGGCGATGGCGTAGGCGCCATGCAGGCGGCGCACGGCGTTCTGCACGGCCTCGAACAGGTCGCCGGCATACAGGTGGTTGACCAGGTGCGCGATCACTTCGGTGTCGGTCTGGCTTTCGAAGACGTAGCCCACGGCCTGCAGCTCGGCGCGCAGTTCGTCGTGGTTCTCGATGATGCCGTTGTGCACCAGCGCGATGCGCGGCTCGTCATTGCCCAGGTGCGAGAAATGCGGGTGGGCATTGTGCGTGGCCGGCACGCCGTGCGTGGCCCAGCGGGTGTGGGCGATGCCGGTGAAACCTTGCACCTTGTCCTGCGCGACCTGTTCGGCCAGCTCGGCCACGCGCTGGGTGCTGCGCGTGCGGCGCAGGTGGCCGTCGGCGTAGACGGCGACGCCGCAGGAGTCATAGCCGCGGTATTCCAGCCGCTTCAGGCCTTCGACCAGGATCGGGGTGATGTCGCGCTGGGCGACGGCGCCAACAATGCCGCACATAGGAGAGACTCCTGAAAGTTCGAGTACGGAACGCATTGTGCGCGTCCCGCCAAGAAATTTGATTTCTTTATCTGGTCATATTTGACAGTTTATTCACTTACATATTTGTGATTAAATAATATTTCACTAATCATGCATTCATGAATTAATCATGCAAAACCAGCCGGTCACCCTGCCTGAGTTGGACGATCTGGACCTGCGCATCCTGGAACAATTGCAAGACGACAACTCGCTGACCAACCAGGAACTGGCCGCGCGCGTGCACGCCTCGCCGCCGACCTGCCTGCGACGGGTGCGGCGCCTGGTGGAAGAAGGCGTGATTGCGCGCCAGGTGGCCATCCTGGCGCCCGACAAGCTGGGCAGCACGCTGACGGCCATCGTCGAGATCACGCTGGACGTGCAGGCGGCCGAAAGCCTGGACGCCTTCGAACGGATCATGCTGGCCGAACCGGCGGTGCTGCAGTGCTACCGCGTGTCGCCGGGGCCGGACTTCGTGGTGATCGCGCAGGTCAAGGACATGCCGGCCTATCACGCGCTGGCGCACCGCGCCTTCACCGCGCATGCCAACGTGCGCAACGTGCGCACGTTCTTCTCGGTGCATCGTGCCAAGTTCGAGACCCGTATCGATCCGCGCGGATAGGAGCCGGGCGGTCGGGCCGCGACGCCGCTAGCGCGCCGCCAGCAGCCGCTCGAACTGCGCCAGATAGCGATTGCCCATCTTCTGCACGTCGTGCTCGTCGCGCACGTACTGATACGCGCGCTCGGTGATTTCCTGGCGGAACGCGGCGTCATCCAGGCAGCGCGCCATGCCCTGGGCCATGGCGTGGAAGTCGGCCACCGCGCACAGCACGCCGCGCCCGTCCGCCAGGCTTTCCTTCAGGCCGCCGGCATCGGTGGACACCACCGGCACGCGTTGCAGGAAGGCGTCCAGCACGCTGCTGCCCAGCGCCTCTTCCTCGGAGCTCATGACGAACACGTCGAGGATGCTGTAGAAATCCTCGACGCCCTTGCGAAAGCCCGCGAAACGGTAGACGTCCTCGACCCCCAGCGCCCGCGCCTCGTCGCGCGCCTGCTGCTCGCGATCGCCGCCGGCGCCGAAGTGCAGGAACACGAAATCGCGCCGCGTCTTCGCCAGTTCGGCCACCGCCCGCACCAGCGTCACCGGATCCTTGTCGCGGATCAGCGCGGCCGACGTGGCCATGACCTTCTTGCCTTCCAGGCCAAATTCGCGCACCAGCGCGGCGACGTTTTCCTGGTTGATCCGGTGCGGCTCGACCGCGCTGCGGATGATGACCGGATCCAGCCCCAGGCGGCGCGGTTCGCTCGCGGCCATGTCGCTGATGGCCACGAACAGGTCGGTGTGGCGCCACTTGTAGCCGGTCTTCCATTCCTCGTTGGGCTTGACCACGAACGATGTGCGGCGCGAGAACGCCACCGGGCGGCGGTGCAGCCACTTGGTCAGCACCGCCCAGGTGACGGTGTTGGCGGTCTGGGCGTGGATGATGTCGTAGCCGCTGCCCGCGCGCGCCAGGAATGCCAGCTGCGCCGGCACGTTGCGGACGGGGTGCGCCACGAAACCTTCCTGGCGCACGCGTTCGGCCAGCGGGCCGCCCTCGCGGCACAGCACTTCGACCTGGTGGCCGGCATTGCGGAACGCGCGCATGCAGTACAGCGTCTGGCGTTCGCCGCCGCGCCACCCCTTCTCGAAGTTGAGCTGTAGGATCTTCATGCGCGGCCGATGCCCGAGTACTCGAAGCCCTGGGCGCGCACGTCGGCCGGCGTGTAGAGATTGCGGCCGTCGATGATGAGCGGCGTCTTCAGCAAGGCCTTGACGCGGTCGAAGTCGGGCGCGCGGAAGACCTTCCATTCGGTGGCGATCAGCAGCGCGTCGGCGCCGTCGAGCGCATCGTACATGTCGGTGGCAAAACTCACGCCCGGCTTGCCATCCAGAACCCGGCCGGCCTCCTGCATGGCCACCGGATCGTAGGCGCGCACAGTGGCGCCGCGGCGCGTCAGCTCGTCGATCACGGTCAGGCTGGGAGCCTCGCGCATGTCATCGGTATTGGGCTTGAACGACAGGCCCCACAACGCGATCTTGCGGCCGCTCAGATCCTCGCCGTAGCGCGCCACCAGCTTTTCCGACAGGCGGAACTTCTGCGCATGGTTGGCGGCCTCGGCGGCCTCGATGACACGCATCGGCAGCGCATTCTCGGCGGCGGTGTTGACCAGCGCCTGCACGTCCTTGGGGAAGCACGAGCCGCCGTAGCCGGCGCCCGGATACAGGAAGTGGTAGCCGATGCGCGGATCGGCGCCGATGCCGCGGCGCACCTGCTCGATGTCGGCGCCCAGCGCTTCGGCCAGGTTGGCCATCTCGTTCATGAACGAGATGCGGGTCGCCAGCATGGCGTTGGCGGCGTATTTGGTCAGCTCGGCCGAGCGCACGTCCATCACCATCAGGCGGTCGTGGGTGCGCTGGAATGGCTCGTAGATGCGGCGCATGATGCCGATGGTGTAGTCGTCGTCGGCGCCGACGATGACGCGGTCCGGGCTCATGAAATCGTTGATCGCGGCGCCTTCCTTCAGGAATTCCGGATTCGAGGCGACGCTGAACGGCACCTCGACACCGCGCTTGGCCAATTCCTCGGCCACCGCGGCCCGCACCTTGTCGGCGGTGCCGACCGGGACGGTGGACTTGTCCACGATCAGCTTGCGGCTGGTCATATGCCGAGCAATGTTGCGGGCGGCGGCCAGCACGTATTTCAGGTCGGCCGAGCCGTCCTCGCCGGGCGGCGTGCCCACCGCGATGAACTGCACGTCGCCGAACGCCACGCTCTGGGCCACGTCGTCGGTGAAATGCAGGCGGCCGGCCTGCACGTTGCGCCGCACCAGGTCTTCCAGGCCAGGCTCGTAGATGGGGATACCCCCCTGGCGCAGCAGGGCGATCTTCGCCGCATCCACGTCCAGGCACATGACGTCGTTGCCCATGTCGGCCAGGCATGCCCCCGACACCAACCCTACGTAACCGGTACCCACGACCGTGATCTTCATGCCTGAACGCCTTAAAAATAGGTAATCGTCGCGCCCGGGCATCCTGCCCCAGCGCCGGTCGCCATTATAGAAGGGCCGCCAGCCCGCCCGGAGCGCGGCGCCCGCGGCGATCGGCTGGCGCTAGGGCGCCCGCAGCTTGCTGAAGCGCACCGTGTTCACGACCACCGCCAGCGCCGCGCAGATCGTGCCCAGCACCAGGGCCAGCCCCGGTCCGTGCGCCGCGCTGACACTGAAAGCGATCGCCACCAGCGCCGTGCCGAAGCTCTGCCCGAACACCCGGGTGGTCGCCTGCAGGCCGCCGGCCGCGCCGCTGCGCACGCGCGGCGCGGCCGACAGCATGGCGCGGTTGTTCGGCGTCTGGAAGAAACCGAAGCCCACGCCCGCCACGAACATGCCGGCGACGATGGGCACGTTGCCCACGGAGGCGGGCAGCGCCGCCAGCCACAGCATGCCGATCACCATGGTCGCCGCGCCCACGCCGCTCAGGGTGGCGGCGGAGTAGCGGTCCGACAGGCGGCCGGCCAGCGGCGCGATCAACGCCGTGCCCACCGGCCAGGCGCCCATCAGCATGCCCACCTCGAGATATGGCCGTCCCAGCACCTGCTGGAAATAGAAAGGCAGCGACACATACGAGGCCATCTGCGCCGCAAAGGTGCAGGCCGACGCCCCCACCGCGAACGCCAGCGGCCGGATGCGCAGCAGGTCCACCGGCACCAGCGGCGCGGGCTGGCGGCTGGCGCGGCGCACCAGTACCAGACCCGCCACGGCGGCAATCGCCACCAGGCCGATCCCGCGCAGCAGGTCCTCGCCCATCATGTCGATGCCGGAAATGAACACGCCCAGCGTCGCCATGCACAGCAGCGCGCTGATCCAGTCCAGCCGCACGTCGTTGCGCGGCACCTCCGGCAAATGGCGCAGGCCGAACATGGCCAACACGCAGATGGGCAGGTTGACGGCGAAGATCCACGGCCAGGGCGCCACCGACAGGATCGCCGAGCCGATCGTCGGCCCCAGCACCGACATCACCGCCACCGTGGTGGCGTTGATACTGATGCCGCGCCCCAGCATCTTGAGCGGATAGATGTTGCGCACCAGGCCGCCGAACAGGCACATCAGCGTCGCCGCGCCCACGCCCT
Source organism: Achromobacter sp. EG18 (assembly GCF_059759395.1). Taxonomy (NCBI): domain Bacteria; kingdom Pseudomonadati; phylum Pseudomonadota; class Betaproteobacteria; order Burkholderiales; family Alcaligenaceae; genus Achromobacter; species Achromobacter sp. EG18. The sequence goes on along the minus strand of NZ_CM186213.1, from coordinate 4,665,752 downwards.
GGAACACGCGCGCCGCCGTCAGTTGCGCCAGCGTGCCGGCCAGCGCGCAGCCCAGCGAGGCCAGGGTGAAAAGCACCAGCCCGAAGGTGAACATGCGCCGGAAACCGATGCGCTCGGCCAGGGCCGACAACGGCAGCAGCATCATCACCACCGCCAGGTTGTAGGCATTGACCACCCACACCGCCTGCGCCGGCGAGGCATTCAGGTCGGCCGCGATGGTCGGCAGCGCGACGTTGGCGATGGTGGTATCCAGCACCGACAGGCTGATGCCCGTCATCACGGTCGCCGCCGCCCAGTAGCGGCGCGGCGCCGGCAAACCGTCCGGCGCGGCAGGCTTGGACTTGCCCGCCGGCGCCGGGGACGCCGGCGCGGTCACGACTTCTTGACCGGCCGTTGCCAACCGTCGACGGTGACCTGCTTGCCGCGCGATACCGTCAGCTTGTCGGCCGGCGCATCACGGGTCAGGGTGGTGCCGGCGCCCAACGTGGCGCCGCGGCCGACGCGCACCGGCGCCACCAGTTGCGTGTCCGAGCCGATGAAGGCGTCGTCCTCGATGACGGTGCGGTGTTTGTTGACGCCGTCGTAGTTGCAGGTGATGGTGCCCGCGCCCACGTTCACGCGCGCGCCGATGTCGGCATCGCCGATGTAGGCCAGGTGGTTGGCCTTGCTGTCGGCGCCCAGCACGCTCTTCTTGATCTCGACGAAGTTGCCGACATGGGTGCGATCGCCGAGTTCGGCGCCCGGACGCAGGCGGGCGTACGGACCAATGCGCGCGTCGCCGCCGACCTGGGCCTGCTGCAGATGGCTGAAAGCCTCGATCTGCGTGCCCGCGCCGATGCTGACGTCGCGCAGCACGCAGTGCGGGCCCACGCGCACGCCGTCGGCCAGCGTCACCTGGCCCTCGAACACGCAGCCCACGTCGATGAACACGTCACGGCCGCAGGTCAGCGTGCCGCGCACGTCGAAACGGGCGGGGTCGGCCAGCGTCACGCCGGCCTCGAGCTGGCGGCGGGCCTGCTCGCCCTGATAGCGGCGCTCCAGTTCGGCCTGCTGCACGCGGCTGTTCACGCCCAGCGTCTCCCACGATGCGTCCGGCTGGGCCGCGCCCACCGGCACGCCATCGGCCACGGCCAACCCGACCACATCGGTCAGGTAGTACTCGCCCTGGGCGTTGTTGTTGTCGATGCGCGAGAGCCAGTCCTTGAGCTGCGCGGTGGGCGCGGCCAGGATGCCGGTGTTGACTTCCTTGATGGCGCGCTCGGCCTCGGAGGCATCCTTGTGCTCGACGATGCGGCAGACGTTGCCGGCGGCGTCACGCACGATGCGGCCGTAGCCGGTCGAGTCGGCCAGCACTTCGGTCAGCACCGCGGCACCGTTGCCGCGCGCCTGCAGCAGGCGGCGCAGCGTCTCGGGCTGCACCAACGGCACGTCGCCGTACAGCACCAGGGTCACGTCGTCCTTGCCGTCGCCTTCGCGCAGCAGCGGCACGGCCTGCTGGACCGCGTGGCCGGTGCCTTGCTGCGGCTGCTGCAGCGCGAATTGCAGATCGTCCTGCCCCGCGAAAGCCTGCTTGACGCGGTCGGCGCCATGGCCGACCACCACGATGACGCGCGCCGGCTCGAGCTGGCGGGCGCTATCCAGCACGTGGGCCAGCATCGGTTTGCCGGCCAGGGTGTGCAGCACCTTGGGCAGGTCGGACTGCATGCGCTTGCCGAGTCCGGCGGCGAGAATCACTACATTGAGCATAGGTTCCGGTATTTGAATGCGCCCGCTACCGCCATCCAGCGGGCCGGGACGGGATTGAAAAAATCAGGGCTTGCCGTCGGCAGGCCCGCTGTTCTTGGTGGCCGCCTTGGCGGCCGGTTTGCGCGCGGTCTTGCGGGCGGGCTTGGCGACCGTCTTGGCAGCCTTGGCCGCCGGGGCGGCCGCGGCCTGCGGGCCGCCCGGCTTGGCCTTGGACTTGTCGGCCTCGGGCGCCGGCTGGCTGCCGGGCATCGATGCGGCCGTGGCCGCCGCGATCTGGTTGAATTGCTGTTGCAGCAAGTCCCACCAGGCCTTGGAGGCCGACTGCGCCGCCGCGCCCATCTGCTCGCTCATGCCGGGCTGGGCGCCGGCCGTGCCGGCGTCGGACTCGGGAGCCTTGGCCTCAGCCTTCGCAGCGCCCGCGGCCTCTTGCGACGAGCCTTGCGACGGGCCTTGCGGCGCGCGCTTGGCGGCAGGGGCCGGCTTCAGGCCCAGCACCACTTCCAGCGGCGACGCCGCGCCGCTTTCGCGCACCGCGCCCAGGTCCAGGTTGGCGGCCGAATCGACAAAGGCGCGCAGCGTGCTGATGGTGGAGCGCTGCACTTCCATGCCCTGGATCGTGCTGGACAGCATCGACAGGTTCATGCGCAGCCAATTTTCCACCGAACGCAGTTCGGCGATACGGCGGTCCAGGTCTTCCAGGTTCATGGGCGGCGCCATCGGCAGGCTGCTCGCCAACCCGCCTGGGCCGGTCAGGCCAGCCCAGGCCTGGCGCATCATTTCCATGCTGGCCAGCAGGGGGTTGCCCGACAGGTCGGAATTCTGGCCCATGCCGGGCAGGACGAACGGGTTGCTGTGTTGGTCGCTCATTCCTGTCTTCCCATAGATCGCAAAACGCTGCCGGCCGGCGTGGTCATCCCGGCAGCAGCTGATTATTCTCCACCCGCACGTGGTCGCCGGACGCGAAGGCGAACGGCTGCGCGCTGCGGAATTGGCGCGAGCTGCCGTCGTTCATGCGTACCGTGAGCTCATAGTGCGTCACCGTTTGTTGCTGCCTGATATTACGCTCAACTTCACGGCCTGCCAAAGCGCCGCCCACCGCGCCCAGCACGGTCAGCGCGGTCTTGCCGCTGCCGCCGCCGAACTGGTTGCCGACCACGCCGCCGGCCACGCCGCCAGCAATGGTGCCGACCAGGTGGTCGCTATTGTCCTTGACCGGCACCTGCACCTGGCGGATCGATTCAACCACGCCGCAATTGCGGCAGGCCTGCGCCGCCGGGGCTGGGGCCGGCGCAGGGCGGCCTTGCGCCTGGGGCTGCTGGGCCTGCGCCTGGGCTGGCTGCCGCGCGGCCGGCGCTTGCGGCTGGCCAGGCGTCGCGGGCTGGGCCGGCGCCAGATTGGCGGCCTCGGGCCCGGGCTGGGCCAGCGCCGGGTCCTCGGCGTGCGGGGTGGCCGACGGCGTCGGCAGCCAGCCCATCACGGCGGCCACGCCGACCGAGCACATGACGATCACCGCGATGGCGGCGGCCGCGACCAGCGGATGCAGGCCGCGGCGGGGAGATTCGGTTGGGGCGGGATAATTCATGACGATGCTCCATCGTTACTAACCGGCAGTGGTATAGCACCCGGATGCGGTTTCGGCATGTTGCGATGGTGACGCTTCATTGCTGCGCCGAAGCGGTTGGACAGCCCGCGGCATTCGTGGAAAATAGGACCATGAATGCCATCACCTTGCCTCAGATCGAAGCGGCCATCAACTATTGGCGCAATGTCTCGCCGTCCACCGGCGACGAATCGCGCCTGTGCCCGGAGGCGGCCGCGCTGGCCACCCCCTATGCCCTGATGATCATGTCGCACCGCCGCGAACTGCCCATGGCGGATATCGGCGACAAGGCGCGCGATGCGCTGGCCCGCTGGCGGGCCGCGGGCGGCGAATGACGCCATAGGCCGCACACCCGATCGCGCGGCAGCGCCTGCCGATGCCTGCCCGGCTGGCCGACCGCGGCGGCGGCATCAACCCTTGAGCAGGGCCTGGATGTCGTGCACCAGGGCATCGACCCCGATGTTGTTGTTGGCCAGCACGCGCGATTCACCCTTGCCGTCGAGCAGGTAGAAGGCCGCGGTGTGGTCCATGGTGTAGTTGCCGTCCTTGGTCGGCGCCTTGGCGTAATAGGCCTTGAACGAGGCCGCCGCCTTCTTCACCTGGTCGGGCGTGCCGGTCAAACCCAGAAAACGCGGGTCGAACGCGGTTACGTATTGCTTGAGCACTTCCGGCGTGTCGCGCTCGGGATCCACCGTGATCAGCAGCACCTGGACGCGCTCGGCGTCCGGGCCCAGCTTTTTCATGACCTCCGTCAGCTCGGCCAGCGAGGTCGGGCAGACATCCGGGCACTGCGTGAAGCCGAAGAACACCACCACCGCCTTGCCAGCGAAGTCCTGCAGCGTGCGCGTCTTGCCGTTGTAGTCCGACAGCTCCAACCCGCGGCCCAGCTGGGTGCCGCTGATGTCGCTGCCCTTGAACTGCGGCGCGTTGTCGCCGCAGGCGGCCAGGGCGACGGTGAAAGCGGCGGCCGTGGCCAGGCGCAGGGCCAGGCGCCGACTGGCGGAAAATACGGACATCGACATCTCCAGGGGGTCAGATCAGCGCGACCCAGTGGTCCACCAGCAGGGCGCCGAACAACAGCGCCAGGTAGAGAATGGAAAAACGGAACATGCTGCGCGCCAGCTCGTCGCTGTAGTTGCGGTACAGGCGCCAGGCATACGACACGAACATGCCGCCCAGCACCAGCGCCGACGCCAGGTACAGCGCGCCGCTCATGCGGATCGCGGTGGGCAGCAGCGTGGTGGCGACCAGCGCGATGCTGTAGAGCAGGATCTGCAGACGCGTGAACTGCTGGCCGTGCGTCACCGGCAGCATGGGCAGGCCGGCCTTGACGTAGTCATGGTTGCGATACAGCGCCAGCGCCCAGAAATGCGGCGGCGTCCAGATGAAGATGATCAGCACCAGCAGCCAGGCCTCGGCCGGCACCGAATCGGCCACCGCCGCCCAGCCCAGCGCCGGCGGCATGGCGCCCGACAGGCCGCCGATGACGATATTCTGCGGCGTGCGCGGCTTGAGGATGACGGTGTAGATCACCGCGTAGCCGACGAAGGTGGCAAAGGTCAGCCACATGGTCAACGGGTTGACCAGCGTGTACAGCACGAACATGCCGGCCCCGCCCAGCAGGCCCGACAGGCCCAGCACCTGGTACGCGGAAATGGTGCCGCGCGCGGTGGCGCGCCGCGCCGTGCGCAGCATGCGGGCGTCGACTTCCTGCTCGATCAGGCAATTGATGGCGAAGGCGGCCGCGGCCAGCAACCAGATGCCCAGGGTGCCGAACAGCACGCGGCGCATGTCGGGTACGCCCGGCACGGCCAGGAACATGCCGATCACCGCGCAGAACACCGCCAACTGGGTGACGCGCGGCTTGGTGAGCACGAAATATTGGCGGAGCAATCCGGATTGGGGAGCGGCAAGACTGGTCATCATGCACCCTATTTTAAACGCGCACCGAATTGGGGCCGTAGCCCCCGGCCGGCGCGCCGCCCGCCGTGGACAGGCGCACCATGAGGACGACGGCGGCCAGCGTCAGGCCGGCCGCCCCGCCATTGTGCAGCACGGCGATCAATAATGGCCACTGGAAGAAAATGGTCGTCAGCCCGGTCAGCAGCTGGGCGCCCAGCAGCGCCAGCATCAGCGTGGCGGGGCCGCGCAGCCCCCGGTCGGCCCGCAGGCGCCAGGCCAGCACGCCCAGGTACGCGAACACGACGAAGGCGAAATTGCGGTGCACCCAGTGGATCGCCGTCAGCGCCGGTTGCGAGATCATTTCGCCGGACGGCAGCTCGCCCAGCGCGCGGATGATCGAATAGCCGCCATGGAAATCCATGTCAGGCACCCATTTGCCGTGGCACATGGGGAAATCCATGCAGGCAAGAGCCGCGTAATTGGTGCTGACCCAGCCGCCCAGCGTCACCTGGATCAGCAGCAGGATGAAGCCGCCGACCACCCAGGGCCTGAAACGCCGCGCCGCGGCCGCCACGGCATGGTGCGGCCGTTCACGGGCCGACAACCAGGTCATCAGCGCCAGCACCGACAGGCCGAACACCAGGTGCGCCGTGACCACGGCGGGCATCAGCTTGTGCGTCACGGTCCAGGCGCCGAACGCGCCCTGCACGCACACCGCCACCAGCGTGGTCACCGCCAGGGCCGGCGAGCGGCCCAGTTCGCGGCGGTAGCGCCAGGCCATGTAGACGATGCCGATGATCAGCATGCCCAGGATCGAGCCGACATAGCGGTGGATCATCTCGATCCAGGCCTTGGACAAGGTCACCGGGCCGAACGGCATGGCCTGCGAGGCCTCGTGGATGTCGCCCATCGCGCCCAGCGGCGTGACGCTGCCGTAGCAGCCGGGCCAGTCCGGGCAGCCCAGGCCCGAGTCCGTCAGGCGCACGAAGGCGCCGAACATGATCAGGTCCAGCGTCAGGAACCAGGTGAAGAAGACGAGTTTGCGATACCGCGCTTTGATGCGTTCCATGGAAACCAACTGAATACCGATTCAACCGATGCGCGAGTTATAGACCAGCTTGCTGATGTCCTTGCGCACCTTCACGCCGTCGGCGTCGGCGGGATACTGCATCATCAGGTTGCCCAGGGGATCGATCACCCAGATCGGCTGCGCCAGGCCGGGCTGGCCGGCCGCGGCATCGCGCGCCAGCAGGAAGCGCGCCAACTGGTCCGGATCGGCGCGCAGCATGATCGTGCCCTGGTAGGCCTGCAGCACCTTGTCCGGCACCGGGCCGTCGTCGGTGATGAACCAGACGCGCGCCAGGCGGTCGACGTTCTTGCCCTGGCTGGCGTGGGTGTTGCGGGTGATGTAGAGCTTGCGGGCGCAGCTTTCCGGGCAGGCGGCGCCATCGGCCGCCACCAGCAGCCACTTGCCCTTCAGGCTCTGCAGGTCGAACGGCTTGCCATCCAGCGTGGTCAGCTTGAGCGCCTCCGGCGCGGGCATCGGCCGCTGCGGCTCGACCAACTGGCCATAGTTGCTGGCGTCCGCCGGCCACCACTGAGGATTCATGTAGACCACGAAGGCCGCCACGATCGGCGCCAGCGTGCACAGGAACACCAGCACCATCGGTGTCAGCGAGCGCCGTACGGGTTTGGAAGCAGTCATGTCGCGAGCCGCGTGGGTCATGGATTCTGTTGTCGGAAAGGGCGGTCAGGCCGCCGGGTCGTTGGCCGCGCGTTGGCGCATGCGCTTGATGGCGCCCCCCAGCACCACCAGCCACGCAATGGCGGCAAACAAGGCGAAGGAAAACCATTCGACGGCATAGACCGTGTTCTGCTGGAAATTCACCGACGGCTGCGGCCAGTCGTGCACCAGGCCGTCGTCCTCGCCGGTGCCGAACTGGCTCACCACGGTGGGCAGCAGCGTCAGTCCGGTGGCCTTGGCGTAGGCCTCCAGCGGCAGGTTCTGCACCTGTGGCACGGCGCCGCCGGCGAGCGGCAGGCGCTCCGGCAGGCTGGAGGCGTCCTGGCCCCCCAGCGACCACAGCTCGAACATGCGCGGCACGCGCGGCGACAGCTCGCCCTTGATGGTCTGCGCGCCGTCGGGCGTGGCCGGCAGCGCCGGCGCGCCCTGGCCCTGGATCACCCGCGGCAGCCAGCCGCGCAGCACCAGCACCGCGTGGCGGCTGCCGGCATCCAGCAGCAGCGGCGTGGCCAGCCAGTAGCCCGGCTTGCCTTCATGGTTGCGGTTGTCCAGCAGTACACTGAATTCGGGCAGCCAAGTGCCGCTGGCCTGCGCCACGCGCCACGGCTTCATGTCGGCCGGCGCGGTCGACGGCGCCAGCACCAGCGGCGCTTGCTTGCGGCCGGCCTCGATAGCCGCCAGAATGTCGCGTCGCTCGTCGGCCCGCCGCAATTGCCATTGGCCCAGCGACGCCAGGATCACCACGGCGATCCCCAGCAGGAGCAAGGCGGCTACCGTGTAGCGGGTTGAATGCGGTCGAGCCATCTGTATTGAATCAATCGATTTTGTCCGGAGACCATCATGCGCGTTTTCGTCGTTCTGGCCTTCATCGGTATCCTGGCCAGTCTGGCATCCGCCCTGGTCTACCTGATGCGGGACAAAGGCAGCACCAACCGCACGGTCAACGCGCTGACGGTGCGCATCGGCCTGTCGGTTGCCCTGTTCCTGTTCGTGCTGTTCGCCCATCACATGGGCTGGATCGAAAGCACCGGTTTTAGATAAACCCGCGTCCGGCCGGTTCCCCGGCCACGCGACCAGCCCTATTGGAACACGGACCGCCATCAAGCGAAGGGCGAGGCCGGCGGCGCCGGTTTCCCGGCGGCCCGCCAGCCTCGCCCCGTCCAGCCGATCGGCCCGGCAGCGCCGGGCCCACGCCTCAGAACCAGTAGACGAACAGGTACAGGCCCAGCCACACCACGTCCACGAAGTGCCAGTACCAGGCGGCGCCCTCGAAGCCGAAGTGGTGGTCGGGCCGGAAATGGCCGCGCATCAGGCGGATCAGGATGACCGTCAGCATGGTGGCGCCCAGGATCACGTGGAAGCCGTGAAAGCCCGTCAGCATGTAGAACAGCGAACCGTAGGCGCCCGAATTGAACTTGAGGTTCAGCTCGGTGTACGCGTGGTGGTATTCAGCGGCCTGGCAGGCCACGAAGATGAACCCGAGGATGACCGTGGCGGCCAGCCAGAACATGGTCTTGCCGCGATGGTTCTCGCGCAGCGCATGGTGGGCGATGGTCAGCGTCACGCCCGAGCTCAGCAGCAACGCGGTGTTGATGGTCGGCAGCCAGAAGGGGCCCACGGTCTGGAAGTGCTCGACCACGCCGGCCGGGCCGAAGTTGGGCCACACCGCCTGGAAGTCGGGCCACAGCATCAGGCGGTGGTCCATGTCGCCCAGCCACGGTGTGGTGATGGTGCGCACATACCAGAGCGCGCCGAAGAACGCCGCGAAGAACATCACTTCCGAGAAGATGAACCAGCTCATGCCCCAACGGTACGACCCGTCGATGCGCTTGCTGTTCATGCCGGCCTCGGATTCCTGGATGGCGTCGCCGAACCAGTAATACAGCACCACGATCAGCGCGATGAAGCCGGCCAGCACCGACCACTTGGCCCAGCTCACGCCGTTGATCCAGCCCGCGGCGCCCAGGCCCATGAGCAGCAGCGCCACGGCCGTGCGCACGGGATGCCCCGAATCGGCGGGCACGTAGTAATAGGGTGCCTCTTTACCTTGAACCGAGTGGCTTGCACTCATGGCTTTCTCCCTGGTACTGATTTATAGAATTAAGTGATTCAAGTCAGGCTGGATACCGCCCAACGCACAATTAACACCAGCACGGCCACGAAGATCGCCGCCGCCAGCAGCCCCGCCACGATCACATGGACGGGATTGAGCCTGGCGCTGTCCTCGCGATAGCCCGCGCCCTTGCGGACGCCGAAAAATCCCCACGCCACCGCCTTCATCGTCTGGAAGAAGCTCAGCTTGCGCTGGGCGGATTCGCGCAGGTCGTCGCTCATCTCGTGGCCCGCTAGCCGCCGATGGCCTTGCCCGCCAGCAGCGCCGAACCGCGGAACACGGTCCAGGCGAACACGGCGATGACGAATACCAGCAGAACCAGTCCTGCGATCTTGTTGCGTCGGCGCTGCTCGGGGGTCATGGCCATGCTGCCTGTTGCGGGTTTCGGATCGGCGCTCACTTGACTTCGGGCGGCGTCTCGAAGGTATGGAACGGGGCGGGCGACGGCACGGTCCATTCCAGTCCTTCGGCGCCTTCCCACGGCTTGGCCGCGGCCTGCTCGCCCTTGCCCATGTAGCAACGCAGCACGGCCCACAGGAAGATCAGCTGCGACAGGCCGAACCAGAAGGCGCCGATGGTGGCGATCTGGTGGAACGTCGTGAACTGCGCGGCGTAGTCGGCATAGCGGCGCGGCATGCCGGCCAGGCCCAGGAAGTGCATCGGGAAGAAGGTCACGTTGAACGAGATCAGCGTCGACCAGAAGTGCAGCTTGCCCAGCTTTTCGCTGTACATGCGGCCGGTCCACTTGGGCAGCCAGTAGTAGGTGCCGGCGAACAGCGCGAACAGCGAGCCGGCCACCAGCACGTAGTGGAAGTGGGCCACCACGTAATACGTGTCATGCACCTGGATGTCGATCGGCGCCACCGACAGGATCAGGCCGGTGAAGCCGCCCATCGTGAACACGAAGATGAAGCCGATCGAGAACAGCATCGGCGTCTCGAACGTCATCGAGCCGCGCCACATGGTGGCGACCCAGTTGAACACCTTCACCCCGGTCGGGATGGAGATGAGCATGGTGGCGTACATGAAGTACAGCTGGCCGGTCACCGGCATGCCCGTGGTGAACATGTGGTGCGCCCACACGATGAACGACAGCACGGCGATCGAGGCGGTCGCGTACACCATCGAGGCGTAGCCGAACAGCTTCTTGCGGGCGAACGCGGGCACGATGGCCGACACGATACCGAACGCCGGCAGGATCATGATGTAGACCTCGGGGTGCCCGAAGAACCAGAAGACGTGCTGGTACAGCACCGGGTCGCCGCCGGCGGCGGCGTTGAAGAAGCCGGTGCCGAAGTGGCGGTCGGTCAGCACCATGGTGATGGCGGCGGCCAGCACCGGCATCACGGCCAGCAGCAGGAACGCGGTGATCAGCCAGGTCCAGCAGAACAGCGGCATCTTCATCAGCGTCATGCCGGGCGCGCGCATGTTCAGCACGGTCACGATGATGTTGATGGCGCCCATGATCGAGGACGCGCCCATGATGTGCATCGCGAAGATGGCCAGGTCCATGCCCGGGCCCATCTGCAGCGACAGCGGCGCATACAGCGTCCAGCCGGCGGCGGTGGCGCCGCCCGGCACGAAGAACGAGGCCGTCAGCATGATCGCGGCCACCGGCAGCAGCCAGAAGCTGAAGTTGTTCATGCGGGCGAAGGCCATGTCGGACGCGCCGATCTGCATCGGGATCATCCAGTTCGCGAAACCCACGAACGCCGGCATGATGGCGCCGAACACCATGATCAGGCCGTGCATGGTGGTGAACTGGTTGAACAGTTCGGGGCGGAAGAACTGCAGGCCCGGCTCGAACAGCTCGGTACGCAGCAGCAGCGCCAGCGTGCCGCCTTCGAGCAGCATGACGAACGAGAAGATGAGATACATCGTCCCGATGTCTTTGTGGTTGGTGGCGAAAAGCCAGCGGCGCCAGCCGGTGGGGGTGGCGTGGTGGTGGTCATCGTGACCGTGGCCGTGGCCCGGCGACACGTGGTCTACAGTGACGCTGCTCATGATGGACTCCTTCCTGCTGAGTGCCGGCTCCGTTCCACGGAACCGGCAGGGTATCTCTGACTAAACGGAACCAGCTCTGCGATGGGAAAGCGGGGCGCGATCAACGCGCGGCCGCGACATCCTTCGGCATCACTGTCGGGTCCTGCCCCTTGCCGGCGTTGCTCCAGGCATGGCGCGTATAGCTGATGACCGCGGCGATCTCGACATCATTGAGCTGCGGGCCGAATGCCGCCATGGCGGTGTTCGGCTTGCCCTTGAGCACGGTGTTGATCTGTTCCGCTTTCGGGCCCAGAACAACCTTGTCTCCATCGAGGGCCGGGAAGCTGCCCGGGATGCCCTTGCCGTTGGCCTGGTGACAGGCCACGCAATTGGCGGCGAAGACCTTCTCGCCACGGGCAACCAGTTCGGCTTCCGTCCACTCTTTATTGGGATCGTCGGCGTTTGCCGCCATCTTCTTCTTTTGGTCTTCAACCCACTTATCGTAGTCCGCTTGCGCCAGGACTTCCACGACGATGGGCATGAAGGCGTGGTCCTTGCCGCACAATTCGGCGCACTGGCCACGGTAGATACCGGGTTTTTCGGCGCGGAACCAGGCGTCGCGCAGGAAACCGGGGATCGCATCCTGCTTGACGCCGAAGTCGGGAATCATCCACGAGTGAATGACGTCGGCGGCGGTCAGGACGACGCGTACCTTCTTGTCCACGGGCACCACCATGTGGTTGTCCGTTTCCATCAGGTAGAACTGGCCCTTGGCCTCGCGGCCTTCGATCTGGGCGCGCGGGGTCGACAGGGTGGAGAGGAATTTGACGCCGGCGGCGGGGCCGTCGAGATACTCGTAGCCCCACTTCCATTGATAGCCGGTGACCTTGATGGTCAGGTCGGCGCTGGAAGTGTCTTTCATGGCCACGACCGTCTTGGTGGCCGGCAGCGCCATGGCGATGACGATGATGAAGGGGATGACCGTCCAGGCCACTTCCACGCCGAGGTGTTCGTGGAAGGTCGCGGCCTTGTGTCCGCGGGATTTCCGGTGCGCCCAGATGGAGTAGAACATCACTCCGAAGACGCCCACGAAAATCACAATACAGATCGTGAGCAGCAGCCAGTGCAGCCACATGACATCACGCGTGATCTGTGTGACGCCTTCATGCAGGTTCAGCTGATTGACCTTCGGGCCGCCGGGCATGTCTTGCACCTGAGCGATGGCCGCGCTGCCAATCAGCAGCGCACAAGCGCCCAGTATCCCTCTCCACTTCTTCATGCTTACCTCGAAACACGGCGCGAAGGCCCTTGTCGCCTAGTGGCACGGATGTCACTGCAACAGGACTACGCGCAATTATTAGATGGCAGGGCTAGGCAGGGGGAGATAGAGCGGCCCCCGCATTCCCACTCGAAATCACAAAGAAACTGGCGGATTATAGCGGACGCGCAAACAGATGTAAGTTTGTGCCCTTGAATTCATGCGGCCCGCCCCCATCTGCCCGCGCCCCCTTGACGCGCCGGATAAACCGGGTGGCATAAAATCCCCGCAGTCCCATCACAACGGCCTCCCAATGCCCAAGCAGCTGTCCGATCTGTATGCCGCCTTGCGCGCTCGCGCCCAGGAGCCCGCCCCCGCGGGCGCGCACGCTCTCTATATAGCGGGACGACGCTGCGGCTGGGCCACGCATGCCGCCTGCGACGCCCTCCAGGGAGCCGCGCACATCGACGTGGATACCGACGCGCTGCGCATCGGCGCGGCGTTGCCCCCCGGCCCGGCGCTCGATGGCGTGCTCGAACAGACCGCGCAACTGTTGCGCCAAGCCAACTGCCTGAGGGGCTGGCGCGATGAATTGCTCGACGTCCTGGACGGCGACATTGCGCTGGGCGTGATCGAACGCGCGGCGGTGCGGCCGCTGGGTCTGTTGACCAAGGCGGTGCACCTGAACGCCTGGACCCCGGATGGCCGCATCTGGATCGCCCGCCGCGCGCTCAGCAAGTCCACCGACCCCGGCATGTGGGACACCCTGGTCGGCGGCCTGGCCGGCAGCGGCGAACCGCTTGAATCGGCGCTGGTGCGCGAATGCGGCGAAGAAGCCGGGCTGGACGCGCCCGACCTGACGCGGCGCTCGCCGCTACGCACCATCCTGCGCATCCACCGCCGCCTGCCCGAGGGCTACCAGGTCGAGGACGTGCTCACCAGCACCTGTGTGCTGGCGGCCGACGCCAGGCCCGCCAACCGTGACGGAGAAGTGATGGAAATTGCCGCGGCCGACGTCGACACGGTGGTCCGCCGCGTGGCGGAGGGCGAATTCACGTTGGAAGCCGCGCTGGTGATCATCGAAGACATCATGCAGCGCCGCGCCGCCGGCGAGATCTGAGCCGGCGACGCGGGCTGGGGGTCAGGCGCTGGCGCCGCCCGGCGCCGCGCCCGATTCACGCGCCTGGATTTCATCCGTTTCGACCGGCGGGTTTTCGACCCGGCGCGTCTCCACCTGTTGCGGCGCCACCGGCGTAGCCGTGGGCGCGGCCGGCGCGCCCGGCTCGGCCGCCCGCAGCGCCTGCACCGCGCGCGCGTCGAGTTCGTCGCCGGCAGCCACCCCGGCAGCTTCGGCGGCCGCCGCGGCCTGGGCCGGCGAAGGCACGGGCGCCTGCGCGGGCGCGGGAGCCGCCGTCGCGTTGGCCTGCGAAAACTGCTTCCAGACCTCGATGGCGCGCAGGCGCTGCTTGGCCACCACCTGGATGCGTTCGCGCAGGTGCTCGTCACGCGCCAGCAGGGCATGGAAATCGCGCGACGACAGCATCAGCAGCTTGCTGTAGCCCAGTGACGTCACCTCGGGCGCGATCTGCTGCTCACCCAGCAGGCCAAGTTCGCCGAAGAACTCGCCGCTGCCCAGTTCGATCATGGTGTTGTCCGGCAGGTGCACCGCCACCGCCCCCGACGCCACGAAGCACATCTCCTCGCCATGCCGGCCCTTGGTCAGCACCCGCTGGTCGGGCAGCGACAGGCGCGGCTTGAGCAGCTTGCTGATCGCGCGCAGCGAATCGGCCGACAGCCCCTCGAACAACGGCACGCGCTTGATCAGGTCGGCCGCGCTCATTTCGATGTCCAGCGGCGGGTGCGTATCGATGTGCGCCCAGCGGCTCTTCAATTGCGCCATCAGGTCGGCATAGACCTCGCCGCTGATCAGGAACTGCTCCAGCATGTCGCGATAGCGGATCCGTTCCAGTTCGCGCGCCACCCGGCCCAGATAGCTTTCCTGCAGCCATTGCGCGTACGACGGGTATTGCAGGTTCAGCGCCTGCATGGCGTTCTCTATCAGGTCCAGGCGGCGCTGGTGCAGCGCCACGATGCGCTGCGTGGCGGTCTCGCCCAGCAGCGGCGTGATCTGCTCGCGCGCGAACACGATCAGCCGCTGCGCCACCGACCGCTTGCTCATGAGATTGGCGAAACGCTGGCCCAGCTCGCGCGCCAGCCAGCCCTGGAAGCCGAACAGATAGTGCAGCCGCAGGGCCAGCCGGAAACCGGTGGAATAGCGCACGTCGGCGATGATGGCGCGCTCGAAGCCCGGCACCCCGCCCATGCGGATCGCGTCCTCCAGCCGTTCGGCCCGCGCCAGCAGCGTTTCGGCCATGCGCCAGTCGACGATCTGCGCCTTGAGGATGTCGAAGAACATTTCCTCCTCGCGCTGCGCCACGATCGCCAGGCCCACCGCCACCCGCTGCTCGTCGCTCATCTGGCTGACCTGGCCGTCGTGCACGCTGGTCAGGCTGGCGTCGAACACGGCGCGGATGCGGTCGCGCACTTCCGTGCCGATATGCTCGGTCTTGGCAACCTCGTCGGTCTTGCCCTGCAGGTCCTCCAACGCCACCGCCAGCGCCTGGTTGCGGATGGTGCGCTCGACCGGCGACAGCTGGTTCAGCCCCAGCATGCGGATCAGCGGCCGCAGGCTGATGCCGTTGACGAACAGCGTCAACAGCACGAAACCGGTGGTGGCCACGGCGATGAACTGGCGCGCCTCCTCGGGCACGCCGGTCTGCTCGGTCACGGCCAGGGCCAGGGCCAGCGACACCGCGCCGCGCAGTCCGCCCCACAGCATCACCACCTTGTAGGGATTGCTGACCTTGGTGCCCAGTTTGGTCAGCCCCAGCAACGGCAGCAGGCCGAACACCACGATGGCCCGCGCCACCAGCGTCGCCACGAACACCACCGCCACCAGCACCAGTTCCTGCCAGTCGGCCGCCGCCATCAGCTTGGGAATCAGCATGGCAGCGAACAGGAAGATGAGGGAATTGGCCCAGAAGCCGAATTGTTCCCACGCGCTCGACAGGTATTCGAAGGTCGTCGGCGACATGCGGGTGCGGCCGGTCGACCCCACCACCAGGCCGGCGATCACCGTGGCGACCACGCCCGACACGTTCAGGTAATGTTCGGAGATGAAGAAGGACAGGTAGGCCAGCGTCAGCGTCAGCGTGATCTCGGCCGTGGGAAAGCCGCGCAGCCAGGCAAACAGGAAACAGGCCAGGCGCCCCATGGCGAAACCGGCGATGCCGCCACCGATGAAGTGCACGATGAAGTCATTGAAGATGCCGCTGGCGGTCAGCTCGCCGTGCCCGCCCAGCACGGCCAGCAGCACCGAGTACAAGGCAATGGACGCGGCGTCGTTGAACAGGCTTTCGCCTTCCACCAGCGTGGTCAGGCGCTTGGGCGCGCCCACTTCGCGGAAGATGCCCACCACCGCCACCGGATCGGTGGTCGCCACGATGGCCCCCAGCAGCAGGCACACCACCAGGCCATAGGGCGAGATCGCGTCCAGCGTCACGCCCACCACCACGGTACACACCACCACCGCCACGATCGCCATCATCAGGATCGGGCCGATATCGTCCATCAGGCGCCGCACGTTCATCGACAGGGCAGTCTCGAACAGCAGCACCGGCAGGAACACCATCAGGAAAGTCTCGGAGGAAATCTCGAAGCGTTCCAGCGAATCCAGGAAGTCGCCGATCCAGCTCGGCGCCCAGCCATGGACGTGCACGATGATGCCCAGCAGGCAGCCGACGATTGCCAGCAGCACCGAATAGGGCAGCTTGAGGCGCCCGGCCAGCGGCGGCATGAAGCACACCAGGGTCAACAGCCCGGCCAGGCCGAATACGAGAAAACCTACATCCATGGATAGCGCCGCGTTCCGATCGTGAAGCTTGTGAGAAGTTTCACAAGAATAGCGGGTTTTCCTGTCGATTCCGGCGAACAGATCGTTCGGCCGCACGTTTCGTTACCCTGGCCGGCGCGGGCGATACGCGCCCGGGCGTGTTTTTTCGGTAAGGTAGGGGCCGTGCAGAAACTTCGCAGGAGCCGTACTTGGTACGCGTCCACTCCCTGGCACGGCGCAATGACGCGCCCGCCATGCTGGTCCAATTGACGGATTGCCATCTTTTCGGCGAGCCGGAAACCGTGATGCTTGGCGTCAATACCGACGCCAGCCTGCGCGCCGTGCTGCGGCAGATCGAGGCCGACGGCAAACGCCCCGACCTGCTGCTGGCCACCGGCGATTTGTCCCAGGACGGCGAGCCCGCCGCCTATCGACGCCTGGCCGCCATGCTCGGCGCCGCCCCGGCGCTGGACGGCGCCCGCATCCGTTGCCTGCCCGGCAACCACGACCTGCCATCCGCGCTGCGCCAGGAACTGCCCGAATGGTCGACGCCGGTGACCGACGTCGGCGCATGGCGCGTGATCTCGCTGGACACCACCGTGCCGGGCTCGAACGCCGGCCACCTGCCCGACAGCCAACTGGATCTGCTGGAGGCCGCGCTGGCCGAGGCGCCCGGGCGCCACACACTGCTGGCCATGCACCACAACCCGATGCAGATCGACAACCACTGGCACGACTCGATGATGATCGACAATCCCCAGGCGCTGTTCAAGTTGCTGACGCGCTGGCCGCAGGTGCGGGTACTGCTGTGGGGCCACGTGCATCACGAGTTCGACCGCCGCCGCCACAACCTGCGCATGCTGGCCACGCCTTCCACCTGCTTCCAGTTCAGCATCCGCGATGGCAAGCACGTGGTCGACAACCTCGCGCCCGGCTACCGCTGGATCAAGCTCTACCAGGACGGCTCCATGGCCACCGGCGTGCGGCGCGTGCAGGACGCGCTGTGGCACACGGGCGCCCAGCCCGGTCCGGACAGCGCGCGGGCGGCCTGAGAGCCGGCGGCCTGACAACCCCACAACGCTTTGGCAGCGCGGCCGCCTGCTACGTCACGCGTTTGGCGCGCGCAATAAAAAACGGGGCACCATATGCGTGGTGCCCCGCAAGCATCCGTCTCATAGGGGAGGGGAAAGAGGAGAAGCCGAGACGGATGACAAGACTGCCAACCAAAGTTCGCGGTCTACGTGAAGTTAGGCGGGGCGAGCTTCATTAAGTTTCTGAAATCGCCCGTTATTTCGCAGCGAATTTGTATCAATTTATTGGTGCGCCGCGACCATCGCCGCGGCGTCCCCCTCCCGCCGGCGCGCACGACCGTCGACGCAAAGCAAAAGGGCCGCGAATCGCGGCCCTCTGCATGGGTACGGCGGGAAGCAGGCAGCAATCAGGCAGCCAGGTTGCCGCGCATCTTCTTCAACGCCGCGGCCTCGATCTGGCGGATGCGTTCGGCCGACACGCCGAATTCCTGCGCCAGTTCGTGCAACGTGGCGCCGCCGTCGTCCTGCAGCCAGCGGGCTTCGACGATGCGACGCGAACGCGGATCCAGCGCTTCCAGCGCGCTGGACAGCCCCGAGCTCTGCAACTGGTCGCGGGCGGCGCGTTCCAGCACACGGGTCGGCTCCTGGCGGCCCTCGTCGGACAGGTAGGCGATGGGCGCGTAGCTGTCGTCATCGTCGTCCTGGTTCTCGAGCGACATGTCGCGGCCCGACAGGCGCACTTCCATTTCGCTGACGTCTTCGCGGCGCACGTTCAGTTCGCGGGCGATGTGATCGACCTGCTCGGGATCCAGCGTCTGTCCGTCCGGGCGCATGCTGCGCAGGTTGAAGAACAGCTTGCGCTGGGCCTTGGTGGTGGCCACCTTTACCAGGCGCCAGTTGCGGATGATGTATTCGTGGATCTCGGCCTTGATCCAGTGCACGGCGAACGACACCAGGCGCACGCCGCGCTCGGGGTCGAAACGCTTGACGGCCTTCATCAGGCCGACATTGCCTTCCTGGATCAGGTCGGCGTGGGGCAAGCCATAACCCAGGTACTGGCGCGCCACCGACACCACCAGGCGCAGGTGCGACAGCACCAGCTCGCGCGCGGCGCCCAGGTCTTCGCTGTCGCGCAGGCGACGGCCGAGTTCGGTTTCGCGTTCGGCCGACAGGACCGGCAGGCGGTTCACGGCCGAGATGTAGGCATCGATCGTGCCGAGTGCGCCCGGATTGGCGATGGCCAACGCCAGGGCGTTGCCGGACGTGGCCAACGAGGTACTGGGTTGCTTCATTGCGGCGGTCTCCGGAATGCAAAGGGGTAAAGACATGGATTCGATGTTAGCACTCTAGTAAAGGGAGTGCTAATTCGACTATTGCGGCGCGTCAAAGTTTCCCTTTTATAGGGCGTCCCCAATTTTATTTGCCTGTCCTGCCCCTGGCGGCCGGCTTTGTGTCATGGGGGCCGGGGCGCGCGTCGCGGCCGGGCGCCTACCAGCCCAGGCGCTTCAAGCCGGCGGCGGTGGCCTCGCCGTCCGGCCGCACGAACAAGGCGCCGCGCGGATCCATGTAGACCTGGTAGGTCGCCCCGTCGAACAACGGCATGTAGGCCGCGCTGCCGAATTGGACATCGACGAAGGGAAACCAGTTCGGGAAGCTCTGCTTGAGCGAACCCAGGTCCGGCGCAGGCCAGTCGTCCAGGGCGTGGACCGAGCGGGTGGCCGAGGCCTCGCGCGCCGCATCGCTATATCGGCCGGACAGGCGTTCGAGGCGATACAACGGCGGCATGCCAGCCATCAGCGCCGGCAGTTTCCAGCGCACCACGCGGGCGTCGATCTGCCACTGGTCGCCATAGAGCACATACCGCTTGGCGCCCACGCCCGGGGCGGTGGCACTGACCTGGAACTGGCCCTCGGCCTGCTGGCGCACCTCGATGCGCGCCACCGGCTCGTCGGTGGTCAGGCGGAAGAACTGCACCAGCGACAGGGCCAGCAGCCCCGAGACGCCACCCAGCAACAGCAGCATCAGGCCAAACAGGCGGCGCACGGGCCGGAACTGGAAGGTGCGCCTGCCTCGCTCGTCGCGCGGACCGCCCCGGCCCAGCAGCATCGCCATACCCGGCAGGAAAAGGATCACCGCGGCCAGCAGGATCCAGACGAAGGGAGCGATTCCGTTGATCAAATCAGGCGATCCTATGCATAGAGCGCCGCGGCCGGGCGTCGGATGCCGGGCGCCCCGGGCCTGTCTCGGCAGGCCGCCCAGTATAGAAGCGGGGCGTCAGGCCGCCGGTTTTCCAAGCCGCTCGACGTGAAACCGGATGTGATCCTCGATGAACGTGGAGATGAAGTAATAGCCGTGGTCGTAACCTTCCTGGCGGCGCAGTTCCAGCGGCTGGCCGGCGGTGGCGCAGGCGGCCTCGAATACCTCGGGATACAACTGCTCGGCCAGGAACTGGTCGGCCGTGCCCTGATCGATCAGGATGCCCGCGGGAAACGGCTGGCGCAAGCCGCGCATCAGCGCCGAGGCATCGTAGGCGGCCCAGTCGTCGGGATTCTCGCCCAAGTAGGCGCCGAATGCCTTCTTGCCCCAGGGGCACAAGCTGGGCGCCGCGATCGGGGCAAAGGCCGAGACCGAACGGAACTGGCCAGGGTTGCGCAGCGCCAGCACCAGGGCGCCATGGCCGCCCATCGAGTGCCCGAAGATGCCGACGCGCGCGGCGTCGCCGGGCAGCGCGCTGGTGACGATGGCGTGCAATTCACGCGTCAGGTAGCTGTCCATGCGGTAATGGGCGCGCCAGGGGCCGGTGGTGGCGTCCAGATAGAAGCCGGCGCCGGTGCCCAGGTCCCAGCTTTCGTCCTCGCCGGGCACGTTGGCGCCCCGCGGGCTGGTATCGGGCGCCACCAGCATCACGCCCAGCTCGGCGGCCAGGCTCTGGGCGCCGGCCTTGATCATGAAGGTTTCCTCGGTGCAGGTCAGGCCGGCCAGGTAGAACAGCACCGGCACCGGCCCCTGCTCGGCCTGGGGCGGGACGAACACGGAAAAACGCATCGGCAGGCCGATCTCGGCCGACTCATGGCGGTAATAGCGCTGCGAACCGCCAAAACAGCGATGCTGGGAAATGAGTTCCAGGGCGGCGGGCATGGCAGCGGTCTCCGGGTCTGAGGCTGAACAAAATTCGGGCGGGATTAGGGTATATCCACGGTACGACGATCCGTCGCCGAATGTTAACCTGCCCGAAACACGGAGTCCTTCCCACAAAAAGTATCGATTCCGTGCCCATATTGTGATCGCGGGACTTGACCAGCGACCACCGTGGCACTATTTATATACGTGAGAGAAGACAACCCGTTCTTCTGGAAGCGCAAGCCCTGACACTATGGCCCGTCTGCCCCGTCTGTACGCCCCTGGGCTGCCCCAACTGGTGCAGGCCAACTTCATTCAGCCATTGGCGGCGCCGTCCCAGCCCGCCCCGGCCGATATCCTCAACCAGCTTGCCGCGTGGCTGGGCGAATCCGCCCAGCGTCATCGTGTGTCGGTGCACGGCTGGCTGCTTGCCAACGATCGCATCCTGCTGCTGGCCACGCCCGCCGACGAGGAAGGCCTGCCGCGCCTGATGCAGACGCTGGGCCGCAACCTGGCCGCGCGCCTGCGCGGCGGCCGGGTGTTCGCCGGCCGCTACCGCTCGGCCCTGCTCGAGCCCGGCGCCTGGGTGCTGCCGGCGCTGGTGTGGCTGGAAACCTATCCGGTGCGCAGCGGCGCCTCGCAAGATCCCGATTCCTGGCCGTGGTCGTCGGCTTCCAGCCACACCGGCAACACCACCGCCGCCCCGGCGCAGTGGCAGTCCGATCATGCCGACTACTGGGCCTGCGGCAACACGCCGTTCGACCGCCAGGCCAATTACCGCAAACGTCTGCAGGACGGCCTGTCGCGCGAGGAAACCCAGCGCATCGACCAGGCGGTCTCCGGCCAATGGGCGCTGGGCGGCCCGAGTTTCATCGCCAGCCTGGCGCATACCGCCAGCCGCCGCGTGGCGCCAGGCCAGCGCGGACGCCCGCGCAAGAAGCCGGCCGCGCCGGCCGCCGTCGATGCCGACCCGGCCGCGTCCACGCCACCGGCCTCGCCGCCGGCTGCCAACGGCCACGGACCGGGTTCCGGCAACGGCGGCGGTTCCACTTCCTGACACAGCGCCTTCGGGCGCTTTTTCATGGCCGTTTCGGGACGCACCGACCGACGGCGGCCTGCGCTTGCTCGCCACCGGTCGGTACGCGGCCAAAAAACATCACAATAAACAGGGACGTACCATCGCGGAAACAAGGGGTAATCCACCCTGGCACCACCCCTTGCGAAAGGTGCACCCCGGGAAGCCTTGTCTGACGCGCCTGTTGATGCGTCACCATATTAACGCTCTACGGCGGTGCATTGCTTTAATTAGGGTCACACCCCTTATATTCTTATTGCACCGTACTACGCGCGGGGGTATTGTCCGTTCCTGCACTGCAACATTGGAACGCAGTCTTTACTGCGGAGCGCGCCATGCCCCACACCACCCCGAACGATTCCTGTCCCACCCCCAAGGCGACCCCGATCGATGCCAGCCGCATCGGTCTGCCGCCCGCCCAGGGCCTGTACCACCCCAAGAACGAACATGACGCCTGTGGCGTGGGCTTCGTGGCGCACATCAAGGGCAAGAAAAGCCACGCCATCATCCAGCAGGGCCTGAAGATCCTGGAGAACCTCGATCACCGCGGCGCGGTGGGCGCGGACAAGCTGATGGGCGACGGCGCCGGCATCCTGATCCAGATTCCCGACACGCTCTACCGCGACGAGTTCGCCCAGCATGGCATCACCCTGCCGCCGCCCGGCGAATACGGCGTGGCCATGGTGTTCCTGCCCAAGGAAACCGCCTCTCGCCTGGCCTGCGAACAGGAACTGGAGCGCTCGGTGCGCGCCGAAGGCCAGGTCGTGCTGGGCTGGCGCAACGTGCCCGTGGACGTCGACATGCCGATGTCGCCCACCGTGCGCGACTGCGAACCCGTGATCCGCCAGCTGTTCATCGGCCGCGGCGCCGACGTGATGGTGCCCGACGCGCTGGAACGCAAGCTGTACGTGATCCGCAAGACCGCCAGCCACGCCATCCAGAACATGCACCTGGCGCACGGCAAGGAATACTTCGTGCCCTCGGCCTCGGTGCGCACCGTGGTCTACAAGGGCCTGCTGCTGGCCGACCAGGTCGGCCGCTACTACCGCGACCTGGCCGACCCGCGCACCGTGTCGGCGCTGGCGCTGGTGCACCAACGCTTCTCGACCAACACCTTCCCGGCCTGGCCGCTGGCCCACCCCTACCGCATGATCGCCCACAACGGCGAAATCAACACGGTCAAGGGCAACTTCAACTGGCTGCGCGCCCGCGAAGGCATGATGCAGTCGGCCGTGCTGGGCGACGACCTGAAAAAGCTCTATCCCATCGTCTACGAAGGCCAGTCGGACACCGCCACGTTCGACAACTGCCTGGAACTGCTGGTGAACTCGGGCTACTCGCTGGCCCACGCCATGATGATGATGATCCCGGAAGCCTGGGAACAGCACACGCAGATGGACGAAAGCCGCCGCGCTTTCTATGAGTACCACGCCGCCATGATGGAGCCGTGGGACGGCCCCGCCGCGGTCGCCTTCACCGACGGCCGCCAGATCGGCGCCACGCTCGACCGCAACGGCCTGCGCCCGGCGCGCTACCTGGTGACCGACGACGATATGGTCATCCTGGCCTCGGAAGCCGGCACCCTGTCGATCCCCGAGAACCGCATCGTCAAGAAGTGGCGCCTGCAGCCGGGCAAGATGTTCCTGATCGACCTGGAACAGGGCCGCATCATCGACGACGCCGAGATCAAGCTGCAACTGGCCAACAGCCGTCCGTACCGCCAGTGGATCGAACGCCTGCAGATCAAGCTGGAATCGCTGCCGGCCCCGCGCCAGGCCGCCGTCGCCACGCAATCGTCGGTGTCGCTGCTGGATCGCCAGCAGGCCTTCGGCTGGACCCAGGAAGACTACAAGTTCATCCTCGAACCCATGGCCTCGACCGGCGAGGAAGTGATCGGCTCGATGGGCAACGACGCCCCGCTGGCCGTGCTGTCCGACCGCGCCAAGCCGTTCTACAACTATTTCCGCCAGTTGTTCGCCCAGGTCACCAACCCGCCGATCGACCCGATCCGCGAGCAGATGGTGATGTCGCTGGTGTCGTTCATCGGCCCCAAGCCCAACCTGCTGGACATCAACAACGTCAACCCGCCGCTGCGCCTGGAAGTGTCGCAGCCGGTGCTGGACTTCGCCGCCATGGCGCAGATCCGCGACATCGAGCAGGTGACGGGCAAGAAATTCCGCAGCTTCGAGCTGGATATCACCTACCCCGCCGCCTGGGGCCCCGAGGGCATCGAAGCCCGCGTGGCCGCGCTGTGCGCGCGCGCCGTGGACGCGGTGCAAAGCGGCTACAACATCCTGATCGTGTCGGACCGCCTGGTCGACAGCGAACGCGTGGCCATCCCCGCCCTGCTGGCCACCTCGGCGGTGCACCAGCACCTGATCCGCGCCGGCCTGCGCACCAACACCGGCCTGGTGGTGGAAACCGGCTCGGCCCGCGAAGTGCACCATTTCGCGCTGCTGGGCGGCTACGGCGCCGAAGCCATCCACCCCTACCTGGCGCTGGAATCGCTGGGCAAGATGAGCGACCCGGAAAAGGCCGTCAAGAACTTCATCAAGGCGATCGGCAAGGGTCTGAACAAGGTGATGTCCAAGATGGGCATCTCCACCTACATGTCCTACACCGGCGCCCAGATCTTCGAAGCAGTCGGCCTGCAGAGCAGCCTGGTGAACAAGTACTTCACCGGCACCGCCTCCAACATCGAAGGCATCGGCATCTTCCAGGTGGCCGAAGAGGCGCTGCGCCAGCACCGCGCCGCGTTCAGCACCGATCCGGTCCTGGCCAACGACCTCGACGCGGGCGGCGAGTACGCCTATCGCGTGCGCGGCGAAGAGCATATGTGGACGCCCGATTCCATCGCCAAGCTGCAGCACGCCTCGCGCGCCAACAACTACCGCACGTACAAGGAATACGCGCAGATCATCAACGACCAGAGCCGCCGCCACATGACGCTGCGCGGCCTGTTCGAGTTCCGCTTCGACCCGTCGCGCGCCATTCCGCTCGATGACGTCGAGCCGGCCAAGGAAATCGTCAAGCGCTTCGCCACCGGCGCCATGTCGCTCGGCTCGATCTCCACCGAGGCCCACTCGGTGCTGGCCGTGGCCATGAACCGCATCGGCGGCAAGTCCAACACCGGCGAAGGCGGCGAGGACGAGCTGCGCTATCGCGCCGAAATGCGCCAGGGCAAGAGCACCATCAAGGACGGCGACACGCTGGCCTCGGTGCTCGGCTCCGACCGCATCGAAGCCGACGTCGCGCTCAAGAAGGGAGACTCGCTGCGCTCGAAGATCAAGCAGGTGGCCTCCGGCCGCTTCGGCGTCACCGCCGAGTACCTGTCGTCGGCCGACCAGATCCAGATCAAGATGGCGCAGGGCGCCAAGCCCGGCGAAGGCGGCCAGTTGCCCGGCCACAAGGTCTCCGAATACATCGCCAAGCTGCGCTACTCGGTGCCGGGCGTGGGCCTGATCTCGCCGCCGCCGCACCACGACATCTACTCGATCGAGGACCTGGCGCAGCTGATCCACGACCTGAAGAACGTCAACACCAAGGCCTCGATCTCGGTCAAGCTGGTGTCGGAAGTCGGCGTCGGCACGGTCGCCGCCGGCGTGGCCAAGGCCAAGGCCGACCACGTCGTGATCGCCGGCCATGACGGCGGCACGGGCGCCTCGCCGGTGTCGTCCATCAAGCACGTCGGCACGCCGTGGGAACTCGGCCTGGCCGAAACCCAGCAGACGCTGGTCCTGAATCGCCTGCGCAGCCGCATCCGCGTGCAGGCCGACGGCCAGATGAAGACCGGCCGCGACGTCGTCATCGGCGCGCTGCTGGGCGCCGATGAATTCGGCTTCGCCACGGCTCCGCTGGTCGTGGAAGGCTGCATCATGATGCGCAAGTGCCACCTGAACACCTGCCCGGTGGGCGTGGCCACGCAGGATCCGGAGCTGCGCAAGAAGTTCCAGGGCAAGCCCGAGCACGTCGTCAACTTCTTCTTCTTCATCGCCGAGGAAGTGCGCGAGATCATGGCCCAGCTGGGCATCCGCAAGTTCGACGACCTGATCGGCCGCGCCGACCTGCTGGACATGCGCTCGGGTGTCGAGCACTGGAAGGCGCAGGGCCTGGACTTCGCCCGCGTGTTCCACCAGACCCAATCCGACGCCGACGTGCGCCAGACCGAAGAGCAGGACCACGGCCTGGCCGGCGCGCTGGACCACCAGCTGATCGAGCGCAGCAAGCCCGCGCTGGAGCGCGGCGAGAAGGTCTCGTTCATCGTGCCGGTGCGCAACCGCAACCGCACCATCGGCGCCATGCTGTCCGGCGCGGTGGCGGCGCGCTACGGCCACGACGGCCTGCCGGACGACACCATCCACATCCAGTGCAACGGCACCGCCGGCCAGAGCTTCGGTGCGTTCCTGGCCCATGGCATCACCATGGACCTGGTGGGCGAAGGCAACGACTATGTCGGCAAGGGCCTGTCGGGCGGTCGCATCATCGTGCGCTCGCCCAATGACTTCCGCGGCTTCGGCCCCGACCACATCATCGCCGGCAACACCGTCCTGTACGGCGCGCTGGCCGGCGAAGCCTTCTTCAACGGCGTGGCCGGCGAACGCTTCGCGGTGCGCAACTCGGGCGCCGCCACGGTCGTGGAAGGCACCGGCGACCACGGCTGCGAATACATGACGGGCGGCACCGTGGTGGTGCTGGGCGCCACCGGCCGCAACTTCGCCGCCGGCATGTCGGGCGGCGTGGCGTACGTGTGGGATCCGGAGCGCACGCTCAAGCATCGCGCCAACCTGTCGATGGTCGAACTGGAAGCCGTGCTGCCGCATGCCGAGCAGCAGGCGCAGAACAACATCGACGTCTGGCACAGCGCGCAGCGCGGCGGCGAACGCGAAACGGATGAAGCCATCCTGCGCCGCCTGGTGGAAGACCACTTCCGCTACACCGGCAGCTTCCGCGCCCGCGAGATCCTGGGCGACTGGGAAGCCTCGCGCGGCAAATTCGTAAAGGTCATGCCGACGGACTACCGCCGCGCATTGGGTGAAATGTGGCGTGCAGCCAACCCGCAACAACTGGCTGCGTGAGGGATACCATGGGAAAGATTACCGGCTTTATGGAATACCAGCGCCTGCAGGAGGCCTCCGAGGCCCCGCAGAAGCGGCTGAAGAACTGGCGCGAATTCGTGCTGCACCTGACCGACGACCAGGCCAAGCAGCAGGCGGCGCGCTGCATGGACTGCGGCATCCCGTTCTGCAACAACGGGTGCCCGGTCAACAACATCATCCCCGACTGGAATGACCTGGTGTACAAGCAGGACTGGCGCCGCGCGCTGGATGTGCTGCATTCCACCAACAACTTCCCGGAATTCACCGGCCGCATCTGCCCGGCGCCGTGCGAGGCCGCCTGTACCTTGAACATCAACAGCGACGCCGTGGGCATCAAGTCCATCGAGCACGCCATCATCGACAAGGGTTGGGCCGAGGGCTGGGTCGCGCCGCAAGTGCCGGCGCGCAAGACCGGCAAGAAGGTCGCCGTGGTGGGCTCCGGCCCGGCCGGCCTGGCCTGCTCGCAGCAGTTGGCGCGCGCCGGCCACTCGGTCACGCTGTTCGAGAAGAGCGACCGCATCGGCGGCCTGCTGCGCTACGGCATTCCCGACTTCAAGCTGGAAAAGCACCAGATCGACCGCCGCATTTCCCAGATGGAAGCCGAAGGCGTGGAGTTCGCGCCCTCGACCTACATCGGCAACCCGTCCGACCCGGTGGCCGACGGCCTGACCGTGCGCACGCCGGAATCGCTGCTGGCCGAATTCGACGCCGTGGTGATGAGCGGCGGCTCGGAAACCCCGCGCGACCTGCCGGTGCCGGGCCGCGAGCTGTCGGGCGTGTACTTCGCCATGGACTTCCTGCGCCAGCAGAACAAGGCCGTGGCCGGCGACCGCCTGACCAACCAGACGCTGGCCAAGGGCAAGCACGTGGTGGTGATCGGCGGCGGCGACACCGGTTCCGACTGCGTGGGCACCAGCAACCGCCACGGCGCCGCCTCGGTCACGCAGTTCGAGCTGCTGCCGCAGCCGCCCGAGTCCGAGAACAAGGCCATGACCTGGCCCTACTGGCCGCTGAAGATGCGCACCTCGTCCTCGCACGAGGAAGGCTGCCAACGCGACTGGTCGGTGACCACCAAGCTGCTCAAGGGCAGCAACGGCAAGGTCGAGAAGCTGGTCGGCTCGCGTGTCGAGTGGTTCAAGGACGAGTCGACGGGCCAGATGAAAATGCGTGAGGTCGAAGGCTCGGAATTCGAGATCAAGGCCGACCTGGTGCTGCTGGCCATGGGCTTCGTGTCGCCGGTGCAGACCGTGCTGGACGCCTTCGGCGTGGACCGCGACGCGCGCGGCAACGTGCGCGCCAACACCGACGACTACCGCACCAACGTTGAAAAGGTCTTCACCGCCGGCGACATGCGCCGCGGCCAGTCGCTGGTGGTCTGGGCCATCCGCGAAGGCCGCCAGTGCGCCCGCTCGGTCGATGCCTACCTGATGGGCAGTTCCGAACTGCCGCGCTGACCGGCGCCCGCCAGACGGCAACGGCCGGCTTCCTTGCGGGAGCCGGCCGTTTTGCTTTTTGTCGCGCCGGGTCGCCGACGACCCGGTGCCTCGCGCCTTTGAACGCGGTACGCCCTAGGCACCGCCGCGCTGCATGCGCGGGCCCGATACCGCCGCCTGCCCCAGCCAGTAGGCCGCGGCCGCCACCACGAAACTGGCCGGCGCGGCGAAGCTCGCGGCCAGGCCGCTCATGTGCATCAGCACCAGCCCGCTGGCCGCGCCCGCGAACCAGGCGCCCAGCCCGCGCCGGTTGTAGGCGCTGCCGCCGCCCGGCGCCGGCGCGGTCTCGCCCACCGCCAGGATGTGCACCAGCGCCACCGCGACCCACGCCACCACGAAGATGCCCTGGTAGGCCAGCGCCTGCAGCAGATAGGCGAACACGTCGAACAGCATCAGCGCGTACGACACCAGGCCCACCAACACCGCCCATGCCGCCTTCGGCCAGCGGCCCAGGCCGAAGCGCGCGAAGAAGGCCTGCATGTTGATGGTGGCCAGGTAGTAGTTGGCGGTGTTGATGCGGGTCTGCGTCACCCACACGAAGAACAGGCCGCCCAGGCCCATCAGCTTGAGCAGCGCCAGCACCACCGACACCTCGCTCAAGGCGCCGTCGCCGGGAATGATCGCAACCAGGTAGATGCCGGCCACGCCGTTGAGCAGGAAGGTGACCAGGTAGAACGGCATGCCGAAGTTGTAGCGGCCGTGGTAGCGCGCGTCCTCGCGGCGGCCGAAGCGCGCGTAGTCGAAGGTGAACATCATCAGGATCCACACGCCCATGTAGTACACGTAGGCGTCCCACCAGCCGCCCGCCACCGGCCCGCCGGCCGGGCCGAACGCCAGCCAGGCGTCGCTGTAGCCGTATTCGCGCGTGGCCAGCGCCACGGCCAGCAGCAGGCCGCCCAGGTAGAACGGCAACAGCACACCGTTGAACTTGTCGAGCCAGCGCTGCACGCTGCCGAAGATCAGCAGCACGCTGTAGACGACCACCAGCAGCGCGAAGGCCCAATAGGGCACGGACGGGAACATGTGGTGCGCGGCGACCGCCATCACCGAGCCCTCGAACACGGCGTAGTAGATGGCGGTGGCGAAGAAGATCAGGGTAGCCAGCGCCGCGCCCGAGGTGCCGAACACCGCGCGCGAGAACAGCGCCACCGATTGGCCGGTGCGGATGGCGTAGCGCGAGATCACGGCGTTGATCAGGCCATAGGAAATCACCGACAGCACCATGCCGATGATGGCGTTGCGGGCGCCGTAGTTGAGCGCCAGCGTGGCGCCGACCACGATATAGAAAATTGCGCTGCACACGGCCCACCAGGCCATGGTGAGCGGGAATCGGCCCATGCGGTCGGCATCGGCCACGGTGGCGAGGGAAGTGTCCCGGTCGGAGGACGTGGAGCTGGAAGCAAGGTTGGCCATGGAGGCTCTCCTGACGTGCTGAAGAACCGCGGAATGCGGACGGGTACGGCGTGCAGCGTGTGAAACTCGAATGCACAGGCGCGAGCGCGCCCGTCCGGCCCGTCGGAACGGGCCGGAGGGAAAGCAGCAATCAAGGGGAAAGCGCGGCGCGGATCAGCCCAGGGCGGCGCGCAGCCGCTCGAGGCGGGCGCGGTAGTCCTTGCGGGCCTGCAAGGCCGTCTCCAGCGTGACCCGCTCGAAGCGGGCCTGCTGGTTGGGCTGCATCTGGCCGACCTTGTCGAGGTCCGCGCTGATCACGGTGCCGATCATGGCGTAGCCGCCGCCGGACACGGCGTCGCGGTGCAGGATGATGGGCTCGACCCCGGCCGGCACCTGGATCGATCCGATGGGATAGCAGGCGTCGACGATGTTGGACGGATCGGCGCCCGCGCCGAACGGTTGCTCGCGCGGCTGGAACTTCAGGGCGCGGCCTTTCTTGTAGCGGTAGCCGATGCGGTCGGCCTCCGAGGTCACGCTCCAGGCGTCCTCGTAGAACGAGGCGGCCGATTCCGGCATCAGGCGATGGTCGTACAGGCCCGGCACCACGCGCAGCACCTGTTCCTTGGGACACTCGCTGGCGAGCGCCGCCGGTAGCGCGCGGCCGACCCGCGTCCCGGGGCGCGGCGCGCCCACGCGCAGGCGGTCGCCGGCCTGCAGGCGGCGGCCCTCGAAGCCGCCGATGGCGCCCAGCGCGTAGGTCGAGCGGCTGCCCAGCACCTCGGGCACGTCGATGCCGCCGGCGATCGCCAGGCAGGCGCGCGCGCCGGCCTGCACGAAATCAAACGACAGCCTGGCGCCGGCCGGCACCGCCAGCGCGGTGTTGCAGGCCTGCGCCTGACCATCGATCTTCGGCGTCATGGTTGCACCGGTGACGGCGATCACCGCCGCGCGCGTGAAGCGCAGTTCGGGCCCCATCAGCGTGCATTCCAGCACCGCCGCGTCCTCGGGGTTGCCCACCAGCAGGTTGGCCGCGGCCAGCGCGTACTGGTCCAGCGCGCCCGAAGGCGGAATGCCCAGATGGTAGTAGCCCTGGCGGCCACGATCCTGGACCGACGTCGCCAGCCCGGGCTTGATCACTTCGATGAGCGGTTCGTCATGCGACATGGAGCGTCTCCAGAAGGCGGGCGTTGTACTGTTCGGGTGCCGCCATGAATTCGGACAGCGAGAACGACACGGGACGGATGTCGAGCTGGAAGGTGCCGGCCTCGACCTCGGTCACCGCGGCGTCGTACTCGGCGCGGCTGATCGGCTTGAACTTGACGATGTCCCCGGGACGGAAGAACACCATCGAGTCGCGCAGGTGCGCCTGGCGCTGCGCGGGCTCGAAGATCGGCGCGGGCGTCACGCCGAACATCTGGTAGCCGCCCGCGCCGCGCACGGAATAGATGCAGGCGAAGCAACCGCCATGTCCCACCGTGTGCCTGGGCGTGTCGGTGCGCGGCCGCAGGTACTTGGGCACTTCGAGCTGGCGTTCGCGCTCGACCATCTGGAACATGAACGGCAGCCCGGCGACGAAGCCGACCATCGACACGAACCACGGCGCGCTGGAATGCGCGGCGATGAATGCATCGGTATCGGCAAAGCCGTTGATGCGCGCGGCGTATTCCAGGTCGGTAGAATCCGGGTCCTGGTGGCGCTCGCGAAAGCGCATCAGCGTCTCGTGGGTCCAGGGATCGTTGTAGAGCACCGGCACCTGGATGACGCGGGTGTCTAGCCGCAGGTTGTCCAGGTCGATGCCGGCCTCGATCTCGCGCAGGATGGCCAGCATGGATTCGGGCGAGACCTGCTCGGGGTCGTAGCGGATCTGGTACGAGGCGTTGGCCGGGCAGATCTCGGTGACGCCGGGCACGGCGCGTTCGCGCAGCGCGCGCGTGATCGCCATGCCCTTGAAGAACGCGGCCAGCGACATCGATTCGCTGATCTCGGCGAAGATGAATTCATCGCCGCCATGGGTGTAGCGCACCGTCATTGGGTCCCCTCCCGCTGCTGCATCCAGCTTTCCAGATAGTTGGTGTGATAGTCGCCTGCCAGCACGCCCGCATCGGCCACCAGGGCGCGATGCAGGGCCAGCGTCGACGGCACGCCTTCGAATTCGGTTTCGTCCAGCGCGCGCGCCATGCGCGCCAGCGCGGCGTCGCGGCTCTCGTCCCACACGATCAGCTTGGCCAGCAGCGAATCGTAGTAGGGCGGCACCACGCTGCCGGCATACACCATCGAGTCGATGCGCACGCCCGGCCCGGCCGGCCAGCGCACGTGCGACACGGTGCCGGGACCGGGCGCGAAGTTGCGCGCCGGATCTTCGGCGTTCAGGCGGCACTCGATCGCGGCGCCGCGCATGACGATGTCGGATTGCTTCAAGCGCAGCGGTTCGCCGTCGGCGATGCGCAGCATCTCGCGCACCAGGTCGATGCCGGTGATCGCCTCGGTGATCGGATGTTCGACCTGGATGCGCGTGTTCATCTCGATGAAGTAGAACTCGCCGCGGGTCTCGTCGTACAGGTATTCCAGCGTGCCGGCGCCGCGATAGCCCACCGATTCGGTCAGGCGCAGCGCGGAATCGCACAGCGCCTGGCGTAGCGCGGGGCTCAGCGCCGGTGACGGCGCTTCCTCGAACACCTTCTGGCGGCGGCGCTGCAGCGAGCACTCGCGCTCGAACAAATGCACCGCGCGTTCGCCGTCGCCCAATACCTGCACCTCGATATGGCGGGCGCGCGGCAGGTAGCGTTCCAGGTAGACGCCGCCGTCGCCGAATGCGGCGCGCGCCTCGGCCTGCGCCATCGGGATGGCCTCACGCAGCTGCGCTTCGTCGGCCGCCACGCGGATGCCACGGCCGCCGCCGCCGGCGGACGCCTTGATCATCAACGGATAGCCGATCTGCGCCGCGTGGCTCAGGGCCTCGTCCAGCGACCCGACCACGCCCTCGCTGCCCGGCACGGTGGGCACGCCCGCCGCCTTGGCGCAGGCGCGCGCCGCGGCCTTGTCGCCCATGCTGCGGATGGTGTGGGCGTCGGGTCCGACGAACACCAGGCCGGCGTCGGTCACGGCCTGCGAGAAGTCGGCGTTCTCGGCCAGGAAGCCATAGCCGGGATGGATCGCGTGGGCGCCGCTGTCGCGCGCCGCCGCCAGCAGGGCGTCGGCATTGAGATAGCTGCGGGTGGCGTGGGCCGGACCGATATGCACCGCCGAGTCCGCCAGGCGCACCGCCAGGGCGTCGCGATCGGCGTCGCTGTAGACCGCCACCGTGCGCATGCCCAGCTCGCGCGCGGCGCGGATCACGCGCAGCGCGATCTCGCCGCGGTTGGCGACCAGCAGGGTGTGGATGCGGCGCGGCCGGTAGAAGGAATGCACGCCCATGCCTCAGCCCTCGATCCGCAGCAGGGCCTGGCCGGGTTCGACCGGGTCGCCATCGGCCACCAGGATCTCGGCGACCACGCCGCCGACCTCGGCCTCGATCTGGTTGAACTGCTTCATCACCTCGACGATGCCGACCACGTCGCCGGGCTTGATGGTGGCGCCCACTTCGACGAACGGCGCCGCATCAGGACTGGGACGGCGGTAGAAGGTGCCGGGCAGGGGGCTCTGGATCTCTTGCTGCGACATGGGGTTTTCTCCTTGGAATGTATGGGAATGATGGGCGGATCAGGACAACTGCGGCGGCGCGATGCGGATGCCGTGCGCCTCCAGGCGGGCGCGGGTGGCCTGCACCAGGCCGAGCGCGCCGGGCGTATCGCTGTGGATGCAGACGGAATCGAAGCCGATCGGGATGTCGCGGCCGTCGACGGTGCGCACCTTGCCGTCGGTACACGCCCGCAGCACCTTGTCGGCCACCTGCTCCGGATCCAGCGCCTGGGTGTAGCGCGTGAACACGATCGAGCCGCTGGCGTCGTAGTCGCGGTCGGCATAGAACTCGCGCACCACCGGCAGGCCCAGCTCGCGCGCCACTTTGCAGGTCAGCGAGTTCTCCATGCAGTACAGCATCAGCGTCGGCTCCAGGTCGCGCAACGTCTGCACCAGCCGGCGCGACAGGGTTTCGTCGCGCGCGGCGCGCATGTACAGCGCGCCATGCGGCTTGACGTGCTGCAGGCGCAGGCCATAGAGGCGGGCGAATTCGCGCAGCGCGCCGACCTGGTAGACGATGTCGTTGACCAGGCCCTCGGCGTTCTCGTTCAGGTCGCGGCGGCCGAAGCCGACCAGGTCGCGAAAGCCGGGATGGGCGCCGATGCCGATGCCGTGCTCGCGCGCCATGACCACGGTGCGGTTCATGATGTTGGGGTCGCCGGCATGAAAGCCGGTGGCGATGTTGGCCGAACTGATCAGCGGCATGATGGCGTCGTCCACGTCATCGCCGATTTTCCAGGAACCAAAGCCTTCGCCCATGTCGGAGTTCAGGTCTATCGTCGCCTTGCTCATGAAACAGGATCTCCTTCCATTCGCGGGCCGGTGGCCCGCGCAATGCCTGCACAGTAGCGAAGCGTCCAAGGGATAAAAAGTTCTTTTTTTGGATCAATGGTTATCTGAATTTCTGATGCCGCGCATTGCGCACCAAATCAGGGCGGTTGCTGAATTCCCATGAAATTTCAGGGATTTCCCTGAGATTCCGCGCACCCCGATGGCGCGGATAAACAGATATTCTGGTGGCTTACTATCAATTAATCAGATATTGCCGCCATGTCGCTCACCCTCCGGCAGCTCAAATATTTCGTCGCGGCCGCCGAACTCGGACAGATCTCGCAGGCGGCGATCCAGTTGGCGATCTCGCAGTCGGCCGTCACCACCGCCATCCGTGAACTCGAAGAGATCGTCGGCTCGCCGCTGTTCCAGCGCAGCGCCAGCGGCGTGGCGCTGACCGAAACCGGACGCGGCTTTCTCAACCATGCCTACAACATCCTGTCGTCGGTCGACGAGGCGCTGCGCATGCCCAGCGCCGACGGGCGAGAGAGCGGCCGCCTGCTGCTGGCGGCGTCGTACACCGTGATCGGCTACTTCCTGCCCTACCACCTGCAGCGCCTGTCGCAGCTCTATCCCAACCTGGACATCCAGCTGCACGAGCTCAACCGCAACGCCATCGAGGAAGGCCTGATCGCGCACCGCTACGACATGGCGGTGCTGCTGACCTCGAACGTGGTGAACCCGGAACTGGCGGTCGAACACTTCTTCGGTTCGCCGCGGCGGCTGTGGGTGCCGGCGCGTCATCCGCTGCTGGCGCGCGATACCGTCACGCTGGAAGACGTGGCGCACGAGCCGTTCATCATGCTCACGGTCGACGAGGCCGCGCACACCGCGCTGCGCTACTGGAGCGAAACGCCATTCCGCCCCGACGTGCGCCTGCGCACCTCGTCGGTGGAGGCGGTGCGCAGCATGGTGGCCAATGGCGGCGGCGTGGCGGTGCTGTCGGACATGGTCTATCGCCCGTGGTCGCTGGAAGGGCGCCGCATCGAGACCATCCAGTTGAAGGATCCGATCCCGCCGATGAACGTGGGGTTGGCGTGGCGCAAGGGCGCGGACATCACGGGTCCGATGCGCGCGGTGCGCGACTATTTCCGCCACGCCTATGCGGTGCCGCGTGGCACCGATACCTTGCGTTGAGTCCGATTGACGCGTAACTGTGGCGCTGCAACCACGCGCCGTGTCGCGGCTTGATACACGTCAAGACCGGCTTTTCCCGCCTCTGCGAACCTGAATGCCTACATTCACGCAATACACGGAGAGAGGAAATGTTCGCGATGTATCGGCGCACCCGCGCTCTTGCCCTGGCCTCGGCCTGCGGCGCCACCCTGATGCTTGCCGCCCCCGCGCAGGCCCACGAAGCCGGCGACATCCTGTTCCGCGTCGGCGCGACGCAGGTTCGCCCCTCGTCCAACAACGGCTCCGTGCTCGATGGCAGCGTCAAGCTCGACGTCAACAACAACGTGCGTCCCAGCTTCACGCTGGCGTACATGGCCACGCGCAACATCGGCATCGAACTGCTGGGCGCCTGGCCCTTCGAGCACGACGTGCGCGGCAGCGGCCTGGGCAAGATCGGCTCCAGCAAGCAATTGCCGCCCACGCTCAGCCTGCAATGGCACATCCTGCCCGACAGCATGGTCCAGCCCTACATCGGCGTCGGCATCAACTACACCAAGTTCTTCGACACCAAGGCCGAAGGCGCGCTCAAGGGTTCCGACCTGAAGCTGGGCGATTCCTGGGGCGTGGCCGCGCAACTGGGCGCGGACATCAAGATCAGCGAACGCTGGTTCATGAACGCCGACATCCGCTACATCGACATCAAGTCCAAGGTGAAGCTGAACGGCGAACACATCGGCACCGCGCGCATCAATCCCTGGGTCGCCACGCTGGGCGTCGGCTACCGCTTCTGATCTTGCCGCGCCACCGGCTACTGGCGCCGCTGCGCCAGTAGCCGCTGCAACGCCTGCAATGCAGGCGTTTCGTCGTCCGCGCGCCAGACCAACCGCGTCTGCGCCCGGCCATGCTTGCCGGACAGCGGCGTCACGCGCAACGACGGCTCCGCCCCCAGCAGCGCCAGCACCGAACGCGGCACGATCGCCACGCCCGACCCCGCGGCCACGCACGCGACGATGGCGTGGTACGACGCGAATTCCATCACCTTGTCCGGGGCCACGCCTTCCTGGCCGAACCAGGCCTCCAGGATGCGGCGGTACGAACAGCCCGCCGCGAACGCAATGACGCTGCGATCGCCGACGTCCTTGGGGCCGTGGATTTCCGGCCAGGCCAGCGGCGAGATCAGCGCCAGCTCTTCGTCGAACGCCGGCTGCTGCGCCAGCCCCTGGGCCTCGAAAGGCTGTGCCACGAAAGCGGCCTCGATCTCATAGTTGCGCACTTTGGCGGCCAGCGCGCCGGACGTGCCCGTCACCAGTTCGATGCGCACCTGCGGCCAGGCCGCGTGATACGCCGCCAGGATCGGCGGCAACCGCGCCGCGGCCGTGCTTTCCATGGTGCCGATGCGCAGCAGGCCTTGCGGCGCGCCATCGCGCACGGCCGCCTGGGCCTCGGCCGACAGGCGCAGCAACCGGTCCGCATACGACAACAGCACGCGTCCCTGCTCGGACAGCACCAGGCGGCGGTTCTGGCGCCGGAACAACGGCGCCTCCAGCGTGGCTTCCAGCTGCTTCAGGCGCGTCGAGACATTGGACTGCACCCGGTTCAGGTGGGCCGCCGCGCGCGCCACGCCGCCATGGTCCGCCACCGCCTTGAAGATCTGCAGCGCGTCGAGATCCAAGTTTCTCATTTCAAGAACTTATATTCTTAATAATTCACTATTCAAGATATTAGTACAGCCGTAGAGTGGGAGCCATGTCAATAGCCACCCACCCCGATACCGCCCCTCCCCGCGGCGCCCTCGGCCTGGCCCTGCCGGCCGCGCTGGCGCTGGCCGCGGCGATGGGCATCGGCCGCTTCGCCTTCACGCCCGTGTGGCCGTTGATGGCGCAGGAGGCCGGGCTGTCGCTGGCGCAGGGCAGTTGGCTGGCCTCGGCCAATTACGCCGGCTACCTGCTGGGCGCGTTGGCCGCGGCCCTGCGGCCGCCGCGCCATCCGCGCGCCATGCTGGCCGTGAGCCTGCTCGCCGTGGCGCTGCTGACGCTGGCGATGCCGTGGTTCCATGGCGTCCTGGCCTGGAGCCTGCTGCGGCTGGCGGCGGGGTACGGCAGCGCCAGCGCCTTCATCTGCGTGGCCGCTTCACGCGCCGTCGGACCGGGCGATCCCCGCGCGCCGGCGGTGTCGGCCATTACCTACGCGGGCGTCGGCGCCGGCATCGCGCTGACCGGGCTGGCGTGCCTGGTATTGATGGCCGCGGGCGCGGACGCCAATGCCAACTGGACCGCGCTGGGCGCGCTGACCCTGGCGCTGGCGGTACTGGCCTGGCCGGGGCTGAATCGCCCCGGGCCGGCCCGCCACCTGGCCTCGGCGCCCGCGCCCGGCCGCCAGCCGCCCGGCATCGGCCGGCTGGCGCTGCACTATGGCATTTTCGGCGCGGGCTACATCATCCCGGCCACGTTCCTGCCCGCCATGGCGCGCGAGATCATCCCCGATCCGGCGGTGTTCGGCTGGGCCTGGCCGCTATTCGGCCTGGCGGCGGCGCTGTCGTGCCTGCTGGCCCCGCGCGTGGCGCAGGCACGCGACGACAAGACGGTGTGGCGCGGCGCGCAGGCGCTGATGGCGCTGGGCATGCTGGCGGTGGCGCTGTGGCACGACATCGCCGCGGTCATCGTCGCCGCGCTGCTGGTCGGTGGCACGTTCATGGTCATCACGCAGTCGGGCATGCTGGTGGCGCAGCGGCTGGCCGGCAGTGCCGCGCCACGCGCCGCGGCCGTCATGACCTCGGCCTTCGCCGCAGGCCAGATCGTGGGGCCGCTGCTGGCTTCCGGCGCCGCGCGCTGGGGCGCGACGCTGCCGCAGGTGCTGGCGGCAGGCGCGGCGCTGCTGGCGCTGTCGGCCTGGCGCTTGGGAAAAATCAGCACCGCGGGCACGAACGCTGGGCATAATGCGATCGGTTCCCAGGAACCGTCACATCAAGAATGAGGAGTCACCCAGCATGAAATCGCTACGTCCCCTGGTCGCCGCCCTGGCCGCCTTTGCCGCCCTGGGCGGTACCGCCCACGCCCAGGCCACCGACTGGCCCGCCAAGCCCATCACCATGATCGTGCCCTACGCGCCGGGCGGCTTTGCCGATACCCGCGTGCGCCTGCTGGCGCGCAAGCTGGGCGAATCGCTGGGCCAGCCGATCGTGGTCGAGAACAAGGCGGGCGCGGGCGGCGTGGTCGGCACCAACCTGATCGCCAAGGCGGCGCCCGACGGCTACACCATCGGCACGGGCAACCTGGCGCCGATGGCGGTCAACCCGTCGCTGATGAAGGACATGCCGTACAA
Source organism: Achromobacter sp. EG18 (assembly GCF_059759395.1). Taxonomy (NCBI): domain Bacteria; kingdom Pseudomonadati; phylum Pseudomonadota; class Betaproteobacteria; order Burkholderiales; family Alcaligenaceae; genus Achromobacter; species Achromobacter sp. EG18. Next base: position 4,627,361 of record NZ_CM186213.1, on the reverse strand, counting down.
CCCGCAGAAGGACCTGGCGCCGGTCATCCTGATCGAGAACAGCCCGCTGGTGCTGAGCGTGAACAACGAACTGCCGGTCAAGACCCTGGCCGACCTGATCGCCATGGCCAAGAAGCAGCCGGGCAAGCTGTCGTTCGGCTCGTCGGGTGTGGGCGGCGCGCACCACCTGTCCGGCGAGATGTTCCGCGAGCAGGCCAAGATCGACATCGTGCACGTGCCCTACAAGGGCGGCAGCCTGGCCGCGACCGACCTGATGGGCGGCCATATCTCGATGATGTTCGAGATGGGCTACTCGGCGCTGCCGGCCATCCAGGGCCAGAAGATCCACCCGATCGCGGTGACCTCCGCCCAGCGCCTCGCGGTGCTGCCGGACGTGCCGACCATGGCCGAATCCGGCCTGCCGGGCTTCGAGTCGTACAACTGGCAGGGCATCGTCGCCCCCGCCGGCACCCCCGCGCCCATCATCGCCAAGCTCAATGCCGAGTTCAACCGCATCCTGAAGGAACCCGACGTGCAGAAGGCCATTGCCGACACCGGCAGCCAGGCCGGCGGCGGCACGCCCGAGGAATTCGGCGCGTTCATCAAGAGCGAAACGGCCAAGTGGGCGCAAGTCATCAAGGCTGGAAACATCCAGCTCCAGTAAGCCAACCAGGAGTATTCCCATGACATCCCGCCTTCTCGACCTGCTCAAGCTCGACCACCCCGTCATCCAGGCGCCCATGGCCGGCGGCGCGACGACGGTGGAGCTGGTGTCGGAGGCCTCGAAGGCGGGCGTCCTGGGGTCGCTCGGGGCGGCCTACCTGAGCCCGGAACAGATCGAGGCGGCCGCCGGCGCCATCCGCGAACGCACCGACCGGCCATTCGCCATCAACCTGTTCGCCTCCGTGCCCGAGCAACCCTTCGATGGCGATGCCAGCCGCATGCTGGACCTGCTGGCGCGCTACCACGCCCAGCTGGGCCTGCCGGCGCCCGTGGCGCCCGGGCCGCAGCCCGATCCGCTGCCCGGCCAGATCGAGGCGGTGCTGCGCCTGCGGCCCGCGGTCTTCAGCTTCACCTTCGGCCGCATGCCGGCCGACGCCCTGGCGCGCTGCCGCGAACTGGGCATCCTGACGGTCGGCACCGCCACCACCGTGCGCGAGGCCGTGGCCCTGGAACAGGACGGGGTGGATGCCGTCGTGGCCCAGGGCGCCGAGGCGGGCGGGCACCGCGGCACCTTCCTGGACGATTTCGAGCATTCGCTGATCGGCACCATGGCGCTGGTGCCGCAGGTGGCCGACGCGGTGTCGATCCCGGTGATCGCCTCCGGCGGCATCATGGACGGGCGCGGCATCGCCGCCGCGCTGGCCCTGGGCGCCAGCGCCGCACAAATGGGGACAGCCTTCCTGACCACCGACGAAGCGGGGATCGGCGACGCCTACAAGGCGGTGCTGCCGGCCTCCCGGTCGGAACAGTCGCGCGTCACCCGGGCGTTTTCCGGACGGCCGGCGCGCGGCATCGTCAATTCCTTCATGCGCGACGCCGACGAACTATCGGACGACATCCTGCCGTACCCGTTGCAGAACGCGCTGACGCGTCCCATGCGCACGGCCGGCGGCAAGGCCGGCAATATCGCCGTGCTGTCGCTGTGGGCGGGCCAGGGCGCGCCCCTCGCCCGGCGCGAAAGCACGGCCGCGCTGGTGGCGCGGCTGGCGCGCGAGACCGCCGCCGCCCGCGGTCGCGGCTGACGCCGTCCGAACGCCGGGCGCAATCCGAGGACGCGCCAAAGCGTCCCCGGATTGTTCCCGTGGGCGAAAACACTGTTCCACGGACAGCCATATCCCACTGCGGTGACAATTCATCGGGCTACAATGGCCCCTCGCCGCCGGGTGCGACCGGACTTTCCCCGTCCCCGGCATATGAGTAACAGGGCGCTTCCCGACGCAGCCCGCCTCGCTCGCGCCGGCCGGCTCCCCGCCCGCGCATGAGCGCGGCGGCAGGGCATCCGCCACCGAAACACCCGCTTGTTGCCCATGCCCGATCAAACCCGCAGCACCCCGGAATTCGCCCTGCGCCTGCAGGATGTGGCGCTAGGCTACGGTGATTTCACCGTCTTGCGCGGCATTTCCATGGAAGTGCGCTCGGGCCAGGTGGTCGCCATCATGGGCGGCTCCGGCTCCGGCAAGACCACGCTGCTGCGGGCGGCCACCGGCCAGCTCGTCGCGCAACAAGGCACCGTGCTGGCGTTCGGCCAGGACATCGCCCGGGCCACTCGGGCCGAACTGCAGTCGCTGCGCAAGCGCATGGGCGTGCTGTTCCAGCAGGGCGCGCTGTTCACCGACCTGAACGTGTTCGAGAACGTCGCCTTCCCGCTGCGCGAGCACACCCGGCTGGCCGAACCCGAGATCACCGCCCGCGTGCTGGACAAGCTCGACGCCGTCGGTCTGCGCGCCGCCGCCCACCTGAAGGTGGCCGAAATCTCCGGCGGCATGGCCCGCCGGGTGGCGCTGGCTCGCGCGGTGGTGCTGGAACCCGAACTGATCCTGTACGACGAACCCTTCGCCGGCCTCGACCCGATCTCGCTGGGCATCACCGCCCGCCTGATCCGCAGCCTGGCCGACCGCCTGGGCTGCGCCTCGGTGCTGATCACCCACGACGTGCACGAATCGTTCGCGATCGCCGACCAGGTGTACCTGGTCGGCCAGGGCCAGCTCAAGGCGGCCGGCAGCCCCGACAGCCTGTCGGCCTCGCCGGACCCCTACGTGCAGCAATTCCTGAAGGGCGAACCCGACGGCCCGGTCGCGTTCCAGTACCCCGAAACGCCGGCTTTCCAGAAGTGGCTTTCGCAACAACAAGGGCGCAAGGCATGAGCGGATCCAACAACGCCATCGGCGCGCTGGGCGGCTGGGTGCGCACCCGCATCGCCGGCGTCGGCTTCTTCACCCGTTTCTTCGGCGCCATGCTGGCGCGCAGCGGCATCGCGCTGTCGCGGCCGCGGCTGGTGTCGCAGCAAATTCATTTCATCGGCAACTACTCGCTGCTGATCATCGCCGTGTCCGGCATGTTCGTGGGCTTCGTGCTGGGCCTGCAGGGCTACTACACGCTGAACCGCTACGGCGCCGAGGAATCGCTCGGCCTGCTGGTGGCGCTGTCGCTGGTGCGTGAGCTGGGCCCGGTGGTGACCGCGCTGCTGTTCGCCGGCCGCGCCGGCACCTCGCTGACCGCCGAGATCGGCCTGATGAAGGCCGGCGAACAACTGTCGGCCATGGAAGTGATGGCGGTCGACCCGATGCGCCGGGTGCTGGTGCCGCGCCTGTGGGGCGGCATCATCGCCATGCCGATCCTGGCCGCCGTGTTCTCCATGGTGGGCATCCTGGGCGGCTGGGTGGTCGGGGTGCTGATGATCGGCGTCGACGCCGGCGCCTTCTGGTCGCAGATGCAGGGCGGCGTGGACGTCTGGAACGACGTCGTCAACGGCGTCATCAAGAGCCTGGTATTCGGCGTCACGGTGACGCTGGTGGCGCTTTACGAAGGCTGGCAGGCCAAGCCCACCCCGGAAGGCGTCGCCCGCGCCACCACCCGCACGGTCGTGGTGGGGTCGCTGGCGGTGCTGGGGCTGGACTTCCTGCTGACCGCCTTGATGTTTGGAAACTGATTACGGATCGATCATGTCTCGCGAAAAAACCGATTTCTGGGTAGGCCTGTTCGTCTTGCTGGGCGCGGCCGCGCTGGCGTTCCTGGCGTTGCGCGCCGGCAACTTGAGCACCTTTTCTTTTGCCCCCACCTATACGCTGACGGCCAATTTCGATAACGTAGGCGGCCTCAAGGTGCGCGCCCCCGTGAAAAGCGCCGGTGTGGTGGTGGGCCGGGTCGCCGGAATCTCCTTTGACGACAAGACTTTCCAGGCCGTCGTGTCGATGAACCTGGAAACCGCCTACCAGTTCCCCAAGGACTCGTCCGCGGCCATCCTGACGTCCGGCCTGCTGGGTGAACAGTACCTGGGCCTGACCCCGGGCAGCGAAGAGGACAACTTTGCCGACGGCGGCAAAATCCGCTATACCCAAAGCGCCGTCGTGCTGGAACAGCTGATCAGCAAGTTCCTGTACGGCACGGCCGAGAAGGAAGGCTCGAACGCGGGTGGCTCGCCGGAAGCGAAAGCCCCGAATTAAAGAGGATCCGTCACGCGCGGCCACATCCGCGCGCGGCGCACGCTGCAATAAGAATAGATATCTGTTGATAGGGATGCCCTGATCATGAACAAGAAAGCTCTTTCCCGAATCGCCACCGTCGCCGCCGCCGGCGCACTGATGGCCGGTTGCGCCGCGCCGCAGCAGCCGGATCCGCGCGATCCCTGGGAAGGCTTCAACCGCGGCGTCTACAAGTTCAACGACACCGTCGACCGCGCCGTCTTCAAGCCGGTGGCGCAGGCCTACACCTACGTCACGCCGGAGCCGGTGCGCAGCTGCGTGCACAACATCTTCAGCAACGTCGGCGACCTCTGGTCGGGCACCAACAGCTTCCTGCAGGGCCGCGGCCACGACTTCGTCAACACGCTCGGCCGCTTCCTGTTCAACACCACCATGGGCGTGGGCGGCTGCTTCGACGTCGCCTCGGCCAACGGCGCGCGCAAGATCCCCAACGACTTCGGCACCACGCTGGGCGTGTGGGGCTTCGGCCAGGGTCCGTACCTGGTGCTGCCGTTCTTCGGTTCGGCCAGCGTGCGCGACGGCGTCGGCCTGGTCGGCGACTGGCAGGGCCGCATGCACGGCTACATGGGCGTGAGCGCCATCGACAACGTGGCGCTGCGCAATTCGCTGTGGGGCCTGGAAGTGGTCGATACCCGCGCCAGCCTGCTCAACGCCACCGACACGGTCGACCGCGTGGCGCTCGATCCGTACAGCTTCGTGCGCGACGCCTACCTGCAGCGGCGCGCCGCCATGGTGGCCGGCCAGCGCGTGGACGACGAATCCAGCCTGCCGAACTACGAAGACGACGAGGACGAAGGCGCCGCCAGCAAGGACAAGGGCGCCGCGGCGCCAGCGCCGGTTCCCGCAACCAAGTAAGCTGTTGGATTGCGTTATCAGTACAGCAAGGAGTTTTCATGCGGTTTTCCTTTTTTTCCCTGCTCCGGCGCGTCGCCTTCTCCGGCCTGCTGGGCCTGGCGGCATCAGCCGCCGCCCAGGCGCAACCGGACGCGCACGGCGCGCCTGACCAGTTCGTGCTGGGCGCGGCCAACGAAGCGCTGGACGTCCTGAAGGCCGACGGCGCCGTCAAGGCCGGCAACACCGCGCGCATCAACCAGGTCGTCAACGAGCACATCCTGCCGTACGTCAACTTCCAGAAGACCACGCGCCTGGCCGCCGGCCGCTACTGGCGCCAGGCCACGGAGCAACAGAAGACCGCCCTGGCCGACGCCTTCCGCGGCACCCTGGTGCGCACCTACAGCGGCGCGCTGACCCGCGTCACGTCCGGCACCAAAGTCACGGCGCTGCCGTTCCGCGGCGACCCCAAGGCCGACGACGTGGTCGTGCGCACGCTCATCAGCCAGGCCAACGGCCAACCCACGGGTGTCGACTACCGCCTGGAAAAAACGCCCCAGGGCTGGAAGATCTACGACATGAACGTCGAAGGCATCTGGCTGATCGAGAACTACCGCAACCAGTTCGCCCAGCAGATCAACCAGAACGGCATCGACGGCCTGATCAAGGCGCTGAACCAGCGCAACCAGTAGGATTCCGTCCGATCCGCCTCGGCCCGGCGCGCCCTTGCGGCCCGCCGGGCCGATTGTTTTGGGGACAAATCGGGCCGCAGCGCCCCCACGCGCCCCGGGGCTATCGGCGCCTTGCGTAGCGGGGCGCTTATATAATGATCAATTCGCTCTTTTCCGGGCACCCCTCGCCGCCGTCATGTCTGCCGTCAGTCTTGAGAACGTCTCCAAAATCTACTCGCCGCGCCGCAGCGGCTGGAGCAAGCTCACCGGGCGCGCGTCCGGCGCCGGTTTCCAGGCGCTCAACGACGTCAGCCTGAATATCGAGCACGGCGAGTTCTTCGGCCTACTCGGTCCCAATGGCGCCGGCAAGACCACCCTGATTTCCATCCTGGCCGGGCTGGCGCACGCCACCAGCGGCCGCGCCACCGTCTGTGGCTACGACGTCGTGGCCGACTACAAGTCGGCGCGGCGGGCGCTGGGCGTGGTGCCGCAGGAACTGGTCTACGACCCGTTCTTCACCGTGCGCGAAACGCTGCGCATCCAGTCCGGCTATTTCGGCCTGCGCAAGAACGACGACTGGATCGACGAGATCCTGTTCAACCTGGGGCTGGCCGACAAGGCCAACTCGAACATGCGCGCGCTGTCCGGCGGCATGAAGCGCCGGGTGCTGGTGGCGCAGGCGCTGGTGCACCGCCCGCCCGTGATCGTGCTGGACGAGCCCACCGCGGGCGTGGACGTGGACCTGCGCCGCACCCTGTGGGAGTTCATCTCGCGCCTGAACAAAGCTGGCCACACCATCATGCTGACCACCCACTACCTGGAAGAAGCGGAGGCCCTGTGCGGCCGCATCGCCATGCTCAAGGGCGGCCGCATCGTGGCGCTGGACACCACCCAGGCACTGTTGGCGCGCGTCGGCGGTGTTGACCTCGAAGACGCCTTCGTGCGCATCATGCACCAGGACGACGCTTTGCAACCCGAAGAGATTTCGCAATGACGCAGCCCGCCGCCAATGCCAGCCAGCCGCTGGTGCAGCCCCGCCTGGACGCGGGTTCGGGCTTTCCGACCCTGCTGCGCAAGGAATTGCTGCGCTTCTGGAAGGTCAGCTTCCAGACCATCGCCGCGCCAGTCATCACCGCGCTGCTGTACCTGCTGGTGTTCGCCCACGTGCTGGAGGGGCGCGTCATGGTCTACGGCAGCGTGCCGTACACCGCGTTCCTGATCCCCGGGCTCATGATGATGAGCATGCTGCAGAACGCCTTCGCCAACCCGTCGTCGTCGTTGATCCAGAGCCGCATCACCGGCAACCTGGTGTTCATGCTGCTGCCGCCGCTGTCGCACCGCGACATCTTCGCCGCCTACGTGCTGGCGGCGGTGGTGCGTGGCCTGGCAGTGGGCGTGTGCGTATGGGTGGTGGCGCTGTTCTTCGTCTCGCTGGTGCCGTCCAACCCGCTGTGGCTGCTGGTGTTCGCGGTGCTGGCCTGCGGCATCATGGGCACGCTGGGCCTGATCGCCGGTCTGTGGTCCGAGAAATTCGACCAGCTGGCGGCGTTCCAGAATTTCCTCATCATGCCGGCCACCTTCCTGTCCGGCGTGTTCTATTCCATCCATACGCTCCCGCCCTTCTGGCAGGGCGTGTCGCACTGGAACCCCATCTTCTACACCATCGACGGTTTCCGCTACGGATTCTTCTCGGTGTCGGACGTCTCCCCCTGGCGCAGCCTGGCGGTGGTGACGGGGGTGTTCCTCGCGCTTTCGATCTATGCGCTGCGGCTCCTGGCCAGCGGCTACAAACTCAGGAACTGACGTCCATGCTTCCCACTCCCGCGCAAGTCCGCCAATACATCGCGGACGGCCTGCCCTGTGAACACCTCGACGTACAGGGCGACGGCTCGCATTTCGACGCGGTCATCGTCAGCGCCGCCTTCGAAGGCAAGCGCCTGATCCAGCGCCATCAACTGGTCTACGCGGCGCTGGGCGACCGCATGAAGGCCGAGATCCACGCCTTGTCGATGCGCACCCTGACCCCCGCCGAATACGCCCAGGCGGGCAAGTAACCATGGACAAACTCCGCATTACCGGCGGCGCGCGCCTGCACGGCGAAGTCACCATTTCCGGCGCCAAGAATTCGGCCCTGCCGATCCTGTGCGCCGGCCTGCTGACGGCCGATCCGCTGACCATCGCCAACGTGCCGCACCTGAACGACACCGCCACCATGCTGCGCCTCCTGGGCCGCATGGGCGTGCGCGCCGAGCGCGGCAGCGACGGCATCGTGACCCTGCAGGCCGACCGCGTCGACAGCCTCGAAGCGCCGTACGACCTGGTCAAGACCATGCGCGCGTCCATCCTGGTGCTGGGCCCGCTGGTGGCGCGCTTCGGCGAAGCCCGCGTCAGCCTGCCCGGCGGCTGCACCATCGGCCAGCGGCCGGTGGACCAGCATATCAAGGGCCTGGCGGCGCTTGGCGCCGAAATCAGCATCGAGCACGGCTTCGTGGTGGCGCGCGCCAAGCGCCTGAAGGGCGCCTCGATCCGCACCGATATGGTCACCGTCACCGGCACCGAGAACCTGCTGATGGCGGCGGTGCTGGCCGAAGGCCAGACCGTGCTGGAGAACGCCGCGCGCGAACCCGAGGTGGTGGACCTGGCCGAGCTGCTCATCAAGATGGGCGCCCGCATCCAGGGCCACGGCACCGACCGCATCGTGATCGACGGCGTCGAGCGCCTGCACGGCGCCGAGCACCGCGTGATCTCCGACCGCATCGAGGCCGGCACGTTCCTGTGCGCCGTCGGCGCGGCCGGCGGCGACATCGTGCTGCGCAACACCGACGCCGGCATCCTCGGCGCCACGCTCGACAAGCTGGCCGAGGCCGGCCTCGCTATCGAGACCGGCCCCGACTGGATTCGCGGCGCCATGTCCGCGCGCCCCAAGGCGGTGGGCTTTCGCACCCATGAATACCCCGGTTTCGCCACCGACATGCAGGCCCAGTTGATGACGCTGAACACGGTGGCCGAAGGCACGTCGGTGATCGTCGAGAACATCTTCGAGAACCGCTACATGCACGTGCAGGAACTGCGCCGCATGGGCGCGGACATCGACATCGACGGCCACACCGCGGTGGTGCGCGGCATTGCCCGCCTGTCGGGCGCGACGGTCATGGCCACCGACCTGCGGGCCTCGGCCAGCCTGGTCATCGCCGGCCTGGCCGCCGATGGCGACACGCTGGTCGACCGCATCTACCACCTGGACCGCGGCTACGACCGGATGGAAGTCAAGCTGCGCGCCCTGGGCGCCAATATCCAACGCGTTGTTGAACGCACTAGCGGCAAGGAATCGGCATGAGCAATGCCCCTCTCGCGCCCCTGACCCTGGCTCTGTCCAAGGGGCGGATCTTCGAAGAAACCATGCCTTTGCTGGCGGAAGCCGGCATCGAGGTGCCCGAGAACCCCGAAAGCTCGCGCAAGCTGATCCTGCCGACCAGCGACCCCGGCCTGCGCCTGATCATCGTGCGCGCTTCGGACGTGCCGACCTACGTGCAGTACGGCGCGGCCGACCTTGGCATCGCCGGCAAGGACGTGCTGATCGAGCACGCCGCGCAGCAGCCCGGCGGCCTGTACCAGCCGATCGACCTGAACATCGCCAAATGCCGCCTGGCCGTGGCGGTGCGCAACGGCTTCGACTACGAAGCCGCGGTGCACCAGGGCGCGCGCCTGCGCGTGGCCACCAAGTACGTGCAGTCAGCCCGTGAACACTTTGCGTCCAAGGGTGTGTACGTCGACATCATCAAGCTGTATGGTTCGATGGAACTGGCGCCGCTGGTGGGCCTGGCCGACTGCATCGTGGACCTGGTGTCCACCGGCGGCACGCTGCGCGCCAACGACCTGGTCGCGGTCGAGGACATCATGCCGATCTCCTCGCGCCTGATCGTCAACCAGGCCGCGCTCAAGACCCGCGGCGAACGCCTGCAACCGCTGCTGGACGCCTTCGAGCGCGCCGCTTCCCGCAACGCCTGACCCAGGCCGCCGCCCCACGCGGCGGCCGCCACCCGCCTGAACGCCATGGCCCTGATCAATCGTCTCGACTCCCGCGATCCCGGATTCGCGTCCGCCCTGTCCAAGCTGCTGGCCTTCGAGGCCACCGAGGACGAGTCCATCGACCGTGCCGCCGCCGGCATCCTGGCCGACGTGCGCGCCCGGGGCGACGCGGCGCTGGTGGAATACACCCAGCGCTTCGACCGCATGCCGCACGCGTCCGCGGACACGCTCGAAATTCCCAAGGCCGACTGGCATGCGGCCCTGGCCGCGCTGCCCGCCGCCCAGCGCGACGCGCTGCAGGCGGCCGCCGAGCGCGTGCGCCGCTACCACGAACGTCAGCGCGCCGAGACCTGGACCTACACCGAGGCCGACGGCACGGTGCTGGGCCAGCAGGTCACGCCGCTGGACCGCGTCGGCCTGTACGTGCCGGGCGGCAAGGCCGCGTATCCGTCGTCGGTGCTGATGAACGCCATCCCGGCCAAGGTCGCGGGCGTGCAGGAACTGGTCATGGTCACGCCCACGCCGGACGGCGCGCGCAACCCCATCGTGCTGGCCGCCGCCGCCATCAGCGGCGTCGACCGCGTGTTCGCCATCGGCGGCGCGCAGGCCGTGGGCGCGCTGGCCTACGGCACCGCCACCGTGCCGGCCGTGGACAAGATCGTCGGCCCGGGCAACGCCTACGTGGCCGCCGCCAAGCGTCGCGTGTTCGGCGTGGTCGGCATCGACATGATCGCCGGCCCCAGCGAAATCCTGGTGATCTGCGACGGCAAGACACCGGCCGACTGGATCGCCATGGACCTGTTCTCGCAGGCCGAACACGACGAACTGGCCCAATCCATCCTGCTGTGCCCGGACGCCGCCTTCATCGCCGAGGTCGAGGCCGCCATCGCCCGCCTGCTGCCGACCATGCCGCGCGCCGACATCCTGCGCACCAGCCTGGCCAACCGTGGCGCGCTGATCCAGGTGCGCGACCTGGACGAAGCCTGCCGCATCGCCAACGACATCGCCCCGGAGCACCTGGAGATCTCCACCGAGCAACCGGAAATCTGGACCGCCAGGATCCGCCACGCGGGCGCCATCTTCATGGGCCGCTTCAGCTCGGAAGCCCTGGGCGACTACTGCGCCGGCCCGAACCACGTGCTGCCCACTTCCCGCACGGCGCGCTTCTCGTCGCCGCTGGGCGTGTACGACTTCCAGAAGCGCTCCAGCCTGATCCAGGTCTCGCACCAGGGCGCCCAGACGCTCGGCCGCATCGCCGCCGAACTGGCGCTGGGCGAAGGCCTGCAGGCCCACGCCGCCAGCGCCCAGTACCGGATCGACCAGCCATGAGCGAGGTCGCCGGCCGCATCGCCGGCACCATCCGGCCCGATATCCGCGAACTGACCGCGTATCCGGTGGCGCACGCCGAAGGCTGCATCAAACTGGACGCGATGGAGTCGCCCTACGAGCTGCCCGAGGCGGTGCGCGACGACCTCGCCCGGGTGCTGCGCGATACGCCGCTGAACCGCTACCCGGCGGCCGACCTGTCCGAACTGCGCCAGGCCGTGAAGACGGCCTTCGGCGTGCCTGCCGACGCCGGCGTGCTATTCGGCAACGGCTCGGACGAACTGATCCACATCGTGGTGCAGGCCTGCTGCAATCCCGGCGAGGTGGTGCTGGCGCCGTGGCCGTCGTTCGTCTATTTCGACATGGCGGCCCGCTTCGACCACGCCCGCTTCGTCGGCGTGCCGCTGACCGACGATCTGTCCCTTGATCTTCCCGCCATGCTGGCCGCGATCCGCGAACACCAGCCCAAGGTGGTGTTCCTGGCCGTGCCCAACAATCCCACCGGCGGCGTCTGGTCGGACGCGGACATGGCCGCCATCATCGCCGCCGCCCCCGGCCTGGTGGTGGTGGACGAGGCCTACCAGCCCTTCACCGACCGCAGCTGGATGCCGCGCCTGCTGGACGCGCCCAACGTGGTGGTGATGCGCACCGTGTCCAAGATCGGCCTGGCGGGCCTGCGTTTTGGCTATCTGGCCGGCCACCCCGACTGGATCGCCGAGTTCGACAAGGTGCGCCCGCCCTACAACCTGGACGTGCTGACCCAGGCAGCGCTGCTGACGGTGCTGCGCCACAAGCCGGTGCTGGACCAACAGGCCGCCCGCCTGCGCGCCGACCGCGAACCGCTGGCCGCGGCGCTGGCGGCGCTGCCCGGCGTCAGGGTATTCCCTTCCGCGGCCAACTTCATACTCGCGCGCTTTTCCGGCAAGCTGGATGGCAACGCCGTGCATCTTGCCCTGAAACAGCGCAAAATATTGGTTCGTAACTTCTCCAACGCCCATCCGCTCCTGGCCGGCTGCCTCCGCATCTCGGTGGGCGCGCCGTCCGAGAACGCCGCTTTGCTATCGGCACTGCAAGAAATCCTGAGTGCCTAATCGAGTCCCTGACATGCGTACCGCAGAGATCACCCGCAACACCAACGAAACCCGCATCCGCGTGGCCATCAACCTGGATGGCACCGGCAAGCAGACGATCGACACGGGCGTGCCCTTCCTGGACCACATGCTGGACCAGATCGCGCGCCACGGCCTGATCGACCTCGACATCAAGGCCGAGGGCGACCTGCACATCGATGCGCATCACACGGTGGAAGACGTGGGCATCACGCTGGGCATGGCCATCGCCAAGGCGGTCGGCACCAAGGCCGGCCTGCGCCGCTACGGTCACGCCTACGTGCCGCTGGACGAGGCGCTGTCGCGCGTGGTGGTCGACTTCTCCGGCCGTCCCGGCCTGGAATACCACATCCCCTTCACCCGCTCGCACATCGGCGCCTTCGACGTCGACCTGACGCGCGAATTCTTCCAGGGCCTGGTCAACCACGCGCTGATCACCCTGCACATCGACAACCTGCGCGGCACCAACGCCCACCACCAATGCGAAACGGTCTTCAAGGCCTGTGGCCGCGCGCTGCGCATGGCCATCGAAGTCGACCCGCGCATGGGCGACGTCGTGCCCTCGACCAAGGGCGTGCTGTAAGCTGCGCGACCTCCCGCCACGCACCAGGTAAACCGAAGTGACCACTATCGCCATCGTCGACTACGGAATGGGCAACTTCCATTCCGTCGCGCGCGCGCTCAAGTACGCCGCCCCCGACGCGGACATCCGCATCTGCAACCAGCCCCATGAAATCGACGCGGCCGACCGCGTGGTGTTTCCCGGCCAGGGCGCCATGGCGGACTGCATGCGCACCCTGAATGAATCCGGCCTGCGCGAAGCGGTCGTCAAGGCCGCCCGCGCCAAGCCGCTGCTGGGCGTCTGCGTCGGCGAACAGATGCTGTTCGAGTCCAGCGAAGAGGGCGCGACCCCGTGCCTGGGGCTGTTCCCCGGCGTGGTGCGCCGCTTTGCCGGTCCGCGCTTCGCCGACCCGGTCACGGCCGACGACGCGGCCTGCGAGGCCGACACCGGCACGGCCGGCCCGGTCGATGTCCGCCCGGAGCGGTTGAAAGTCCCGCACATGGGATGGAACAAAGTGCGCCAGACGCGCTCTCACCCTATCTGGGACGGCATTCCGGACGACACGCATTTCTATTTCGTCCATAGTTATTACGCCGACCCGGCCGATACGAGCCTGACCGTTGGTGAAACCGATTATGGCGTTGCCTTTACCTGCGCGGTGGCGGCAGCTAACATTTTCGCGGTGCAGTTCCACCCCGAGAAGAGCGCCGAGCACGGTTTGCGCCTGTATCGCAATTTTGTAGACTGGCAGCCGTAAGCCACGGGCACACCGCCCTGGCTCACGCGCTCCAGCCCATTCAACCCCATATTTTCCCGCTGCCCACCATGCTGCTGATCCCCGCCATCGATCTCAAAGACGGACGCTGCGTGCGTCTGCGCCAGGGCGACCTGGACGATGCAACGGTGTTCTCCGAAGACCCCGCCTCCATGGCCTCGCAATGGCTCGACCAGGGCGCCCGCCGCCTGCATCTGGTCGACCTGAACGGCGCCGTCGCCGGCAAACCGAAGAACGAAGCACCCATCAAGGCCATCCTGGACGCCGTCGGCGACGATATCCCGGTCCAGATCGGCGGCGGCATCCGCGATCTCGACACCATCGAACGCTATCTCGACGCTGGCATCTCCTACGTCATCATCGGCACCGCCGCGGTCAAGAACCCCGGCTTCCTGCAGGACGCCTGCGGCGCCTTCCCCGGCCAGATCATCGTCGGCCTGGATGCCCGTGACGGCAAGATCGCCACCGACGGCTGGAGCAAGCTGACCCGCCACGACGTGCTCGACCTGGCCAAGAAGTTCGAGGACTACGGCTGCGAAGCCATCATCTACACCGACATCGGCCGCGACGGCATGCTGTCGGGCGTGAACGTCGAGGCTACCGTGCGCCTGGCGCAACACGTGCGCATTCCCGTGTTCGCCTCGGGCGGCATCGCCGGCATCCAGGACATCGAGGCGCTGTGCGCCGTCGAGGAAGAGGGCGTCGAAGGCGCCATCCTGGGCCGCAGCATCTACGAAGGCACGCTCAACTTCCAAGCGGCACAGGCCCGCGCCGACGAATTGGCCAAATGACCACCTCCAGCAGTACCTCCGGGGCGGGCGCGCCCGCCCAGAGCGCGCTGACCCGCCGCATCATTCCCTGCCTTGACGTCACCGCCGGCCGAGTCGTCAAGGGCGTGAACTTCGTCAACCTCGCCGACGCCGGCGACCCCGTCGAGATCGCCCGCCGCTACAACGAGCAGGGCGCCGACGAACTCACCTTCCTGGACATCACCGCCACCAGCGATGGCCGCGACCTGATCCTGCCCATCATCGAGCAGGTCGCCTCGCAGGTCTTCATTCCGCTGACGGTGGGCGGCGGCGTGCGCCAGGTGTCCGACATCCAGCGCCTGCTCAACGCCGGCGCCGACAAGATCAGCATCAACAGCGCCGCCGTGGCCAATCCGGAACTGGTGCGCGCGGCCTCCGACTACCACGGCTCGCAGTGCGTGGTGGTGGCGATCGACGCGCGCCGGGTCTCGGCCGCGGGCGAAGCGCCGCGCTGGGAAGTCTTCACCCACGGCGGCCGCAAGGCCACCGGCCTGGACGCCGTGGCCTGGGCCCGCCGCATGGCCGCCTACGGCGCCGGCGAGATCCTGCTGACCAGCATGGACCGCGACGGCACCAAGTCGGGCTTCGACCTGGAACTGACCCGCACGGTGTCGGATGCCGTGCCGGTGCCGGTCATCGCCTCCGGCGGCGTCGGCACCCTGCAGCACCTGGCCGACGGCGTCACCACCGGCCGCGCCAGCGCGGTGCTGGCCGCCAGCATCTTCCACTTCGGCCAGCACACGGTCGGTGAATGCAAGCGCTTCATGGCCGAACAAGGCATTGAAGTGAGGATATGACGATGAGCAACGAACCCAGCTGGATGGCCGACGTCGTCTTCGACGAGAACGGCCTGATCCCGGCCATCGCGCAGGACGCCGACAACGGCCAGATCATGATGGTGGCCTGGATGAACCGCGAATCGCTGGCCGAAACCGCCGCCACCGGCCGCGCCGTGTACTGGTCGCGCTCGCGCCAGCGCCTGTGGCGCAAGGGCGAGGAATCCGGCCACGTGCAGCAGGTGCACGAGCTGCGCCTGGACTGCGACGGCGACGTGGTGCTGCTCAAGGTGCACCAGGAAGGCGGCATCGCCTGCCACACGGGCCGCGCCAGCTGTTTCTACCGCCGCCTGGAAGGCCAGACCGACCAGGCCAGCTGGGTCACGGTGGACCCGGTGCTGAAAGACCCCGAACTGATCTACAAATGACCGATTCGCCCCTGAGCGCCCACGACGTGCTGGCCCGCATTGCCGCCACCCTGGATACCCGCCGCCCCGAGAACGGCGGCGATCCCAAGGCTTCCTACGCGGCCAAGCTGCTGTCCAAGGGCCCCGACGCCTTCCTCAAGAAGATTGGCGAGGAAGCCACTGAACTGGTCATGGCGGCCAAGGACGGCGTGCCCGAGCGCATCGTCAGCGAAACCGCCGACCTGTGGTTTCATTGCCTGGTCGCGCTGACGCACTTCAATCTGCGGCCCGACGACGTGCTGGCCGAACTGGCCCGCCGCGAAGGGCTGTCGGGCCTGGCCGAGAAGGCCAGCCGTCCCCAGGACTGACACGGAACCGCAAAAATGAGCGCCAACTGTATTTTCTGCAAGATCGCCGCCGGCGAGATCCCGTCCAAGAAGGTCTACGAGGACGAGGACTTTGTTGCATTCCACGATATCAACCCGGCCGCGCCGGTGCATTTATTGCTGATCCCTCGACGTCATGTCATATCCATGCAGGATATTACGGCCGAGGACGCAGGTTGGTTGGGTAGAATGATGGCATTGGCGCCGCGGCTTGCCGCTGAAAACGGTTGCACCCCGGGCCCTGATGGCGGGTTTCGCATCATGATCAATTCTGGCGTCGAAGGCGGCCAGGAAGTCCCGCATCTGCATTTCCACATCATCGGCGGTCAGCGACCCTGGA
Organism: Achromobacter sp. EG18; assembly: GCF_059759395.1. Taxonomy (NCBI): domain Bacteria; kingdom Pseudomonadati; phylum Pseudomonadota; class Betaproteobacteria; order Burkholderiales; family Alcaligenaceae; genus Achromobacter; species Achromobacter sp. EG18. Next base: position 4,611,156 of record NZ_CM186213.1, on the reverse strand, counting down.
AAGGGCGCGTGGCCCCCACTGCGTAATACGGAGAACCATCATGGGTAGCTTTAGCATTTGGCATTGGTTGGTCGTTCTGGTCATCGTGGCGCTGATCTTCGGCACCAAGAAACTGCGTAACATCGGCTCGGACCTGGGCGGCGCCGTCAAGGGCTTCAAGGAAGGCATGAAGGACGCCAACGGCGACAAGCCGGCCGAACCCATCGCCCAGCAACGCGTGGCCGGCGACACCATCGACGTGCAGGCCAAGGAAAAGTCCAACTCCTGAGCGCCTGCGCGCCCCCGGGCCCGGCCTGATCCGGCCGGCCCTCATTGCCTCAATTCCCGAGCGGCCGTCGAATGTTTGATGTCAGCCTCACTGAACTGATGGTGATCGGCGTCGTCGCGCTGATCGTCATCGGCCCCGAACGCCTGCCCAAGGTCGCCCGCACGGTCGGCCACCTGCTGGGCCGCGCGCAGCGTTACGTCAACGACGTGAAATCCGATATCCAGCGCGAGATCGAGCTGGACGAGCTGCGCAAGTTCAAGAGCGAAATGGAAACCGCGGCGCAGGACGTGCAGCAATCGCTGAACGACACCCACAACGCGCTGCAGGAGCCGGTGCAGCAATTCCGCGCCGAGCTCGACGAAGTGGCCCGCGAAGCCAGCGGCAAGCCCGCCATCACGGCCGGCGCCGAGACCGCCACGGCTTCCGCCGACCCGCACGCCGCCGCGCCGGCCGACCCGCTGATGACGCCGCAGGCCGGCCAGCCGGCCGAAGCGCCGCGCAGCATCGCGCCGCCCAACCCGAACCTGAGCCTGGACCTGGATTCGCCCGCCGCCGCGCCGGCCGCCCAGCCCGCTCCCGCCCCGCAATCCGCGCCGGCGCCCCACGCCCCGGCCGCCAGCGAGCCCCCGCCGGCCACCAAGCCCGCCACGCCCTCCGGAACGACAACGTGACCCAGGACGCCTCCCAAGAAGACGGCCAGCAGGAAAGCTTCATCTCGCACCTGGTCGAACTGCGCACCCGCCTGCTGCGCGCCGTCGGCGCGGTGGTGGGCGTGTTCATCATCCTGTTCATCTATCCCGGCGCGTCCGCCATCTACGACGTGCTGGCCCAGCCCATGCTGGCCTCGCTGCCCGAAGGCACCCGCATGATCGCCACCGGCGTCATCACACCCTTCATGGTGCCGGTCAAGGTCACCATGATGGCCGCCTTCATCGTGGCGCTGCCGGTGGTGCTGTACCAGGCCTGGGCCTTCGTCGCGCCGGGCCTCTACAAGCACGAAAAGCGCCTGGCGCTGCCGCTGATCATCTCCAGCACGCTGCTGTTCATCGCAGGCATGGCGTTCTGCTATTTCGTGGTGTTCCGCACGGTCTTCCATTTCATCGCCACCTTTGCGCCGCAGTCGATCACGCCGGCGCCGGACATCGAGGCCTACCTGAGCTTCGTCATGACCATGTTCATGGCATTCGGCATCACGTTCGAAGTGCCCGTGGCCGTGGTGCTGCTGGTGCGCATGGGCGTGGTGGAGCTGTCCAAGCTCAAGAGCGCGCGCGGCTACGTGGTGGTCGGCGCCTTCATCATCGCCGCCGTGGTGACGCCGCCCGACGTGGTCAGCCAGTTCATGCTGGCGGTGCCGCTGTGCCTGCTGTACGAACTGGGGTTGATCTGCGCGCGCATGGTCACGCCCAAGCCGGGCGCCGACGAAGCCGTCAACGACGGCTCGCTGACCGAACGCCACTGAGCCAGTGCCCGGACATGAAGGGGCCCCGATGCGGGCCCCTTTGTCATTCCATAAACGGACGGTTTCCGCTTGTCGCGCATCCGCTGCAAACATACATTGCAGCCATGTCGCTCGCCCTACGCCTGCGCACCCTGATGCGGTGGCGCGGCATCAAAAGCCAGAACCAGCTCGCCCGCATCTCCGGCGTGCCGCAGTCCTGCATCCACCGCATCCTCACCCGCGAAGAACGCTATGCGCCCACCCGCGCCACCCTGCAGCGGCTGGCCCGGGCCCTGAATACGCAGGTGCCGTGGCTGGCCGACGGCATGGTCGCGCAGGCCGCCGCCGCCCAGCCGCGCGAAGAAGAACAATCCGACGCCTACTGCGCCGAGATCTGCGCGCTGTTGCGCCACCAGCCCGAGGCCACGCGCAAGCGTGTGCTGCAGGTCGTGCGCCTGGTGCTCGACACGCCGTGCCGGCCGCGGCGGGCATCCGGCCGCCCGCCGCCCGTCTAGGGCCTGTTCACACTGAAAAGAGCCTCGCACAGGCCCTAGCGCGGCAATCCGGGCCGGGTCCCGACCACCACCGTCACCTCGGCCACCTTGCCGCCACGCAACACGCCCAGCGTCGCGCGCTGGCCCGGCGTCAACTGCGCAATGGCGGCCAGCAACCCCGACGTATCCATCATCGGCTTGCCGTTCACCGTCTGCACGATGTCGCCCACCCGCAGGCCGCCCTTGGCGGCCGGACCGTCGCGCAACACGCCGGCGATGATCACGCCGCGGGCGTCGCGTTCCATCTGGAACGCCCGCGCCAGTTCGGGCGTCAGGTCCTGCGGCTCGACCCCCAGCCAGCCGCGCTTGACGCCACCGGTCTTGACGATCTCGTCCATCACCTTGCGCGCGATGTCGATCGGCGTGGCGAATCCGATGCCCATCGATCCGCCCGACTCCGAATAGATCGCGGTGTTGATGCCCACCAGATTGCCCTGCGCGTCCACCAGGGCGCCGCCCGAATTGCCCGGATTGATCGCGGCATCGGTCTGGATGAAATTCTCGTAGGTATTCAGGCCCAGTCCGTTGCGGCCCAGCGCCGACACGATCCCCTGCGTGGTAGTCTGCCCCACGCCGAACGGATTGCCGATCGCCAGCACCACGTCGCCCACCCGCAGGCCGCGATCCGGCGCCAGCGTGGCCGCCGGCAGATTGCGCAGGGTGGCCAGCTTCAGCACCGCCAGATCGGTGTCGGGATCCGCGCCCACTACCTTGGCCGTGTCCTTGCGTCCATCGGCCAGCGCCACCTCGATCGCGTCGGCCGCCTGCACCACGTGGTAGTTGGTCAGCACGTAGCCGTCGTGGTTGACCACCACGCCCGACCCCAGGCTGGTGCTGGCCTGGCGGCGGCTCACCCCCGGCACCTGTCCGAACAGCTGGCGCAGGATGGGATCATCGGGCAACGGCACCAGCGGCACATTCACGTGCTTGGTGGTGTAGACATTCACCACCGAGGGCGCGGCCCGCGCGACCCCGTCGGCATAGGACACGGGCCCCATGGCCGGCCTCCCCGGCGCCATGACCGGTTGCGGCACGGCCGCGGGCACCGCCTCCGACCCGGCCAGGCGCAACAGATCCGGCCGCAAGGTGGTGACGACGAATAGAATACCCAGGCAGACCGTGACGGCCTGAGCGAAGATCAGCCAATATCGGCGCATGATTCTGATAGGACTAGCAATGAGTAAAGTGGACTCCCACGTCCTGGCCGCGTGGCTGGACGACACCCTGCAAGCCGCCCGCTTCAAGGACTACTGCCCCAACGGGCTGCAGGTGGAAGGCCGATCCGAAGTCAGGCACATTATCACCGGTGTCACCGCCAGCGAAGCCCTGTTGCGCATCGCCGTCGAGCGCGGCGCCGACGCGGTGCTGGTCCACCACGGCTGGATGTGGCGCAACGAGGACCGCCGCGTCATCGGCACCCGCCGTACCCGCATGGCGCTGGCGCTGAAGAACGACCTCAACCTCTACGCCTACCACCTGCCCCTGGACGCCCACCCCACGCTGGGCAACAACGCCCAACTGGCCCGCGTCCTCGGCCTGGAACCCGAACGGCGCGACGACGGCAGCCCACGCACCTGTGGCCCCGACAACCTGGTCTGGCTCGGCACCGCCCCCGACCTCACCACTCTCGGCCAGCTCGCCGCCCGCATCCAGCAACGCCTGGGCCGCCAGCCACTGGTCGTCGGCGACCCCGACCAGCCCGTCGCCCGCATCGCCTGGTGCACCGGCGGCGCCCAGGGCATGCTCGCCGACGCCATCGACGCCGGCGCCACCGCCTACATCACCGGCGAAGCCTCCGAATCCACCTTCCACCTGGCCCAGGAAACCGGCGTCGCCTTCCTCGGCGCCGGCCACCACGCCACCGAACGCTACGGCATCCAGGCCCTGGGCCAGGCCGTGGCGGACCGCTTCGGCGTCAAGGTGGAATTCGTGGACCTGGACAACCCGGTGTGACAGCAGAAAACAGGGCATGGCCGCAACACTGATCCCAGGCGAACCCTTGCCCGCCGACGCGCGCCGCCTGAACGCCCACGGCGGCCACCCACAATACCCACCGCCAGCGCGCAGCGCACCCCGCCTCGCTCCCCAGAAGCACGTATGCCAAAACCGGCTGCCCGCGCAGCCGGTTTTGGCGGGCAACACAAGCCCCTCCCATGCCCCCTCGGTCCAGCAGCGCATGAAACTTCGAAACAGGTAGCCCGGCGCGGGTGGTCGCGGGCGGGGCGCGCCGTCAGATGCGCCCGGCGGAAACCGAAGGCAGCCGCCGACAGGCGGCCACGAGATTCTATGGTCCGGATCAAGCTTTTTTCAGGTTCAACCTCCCCGGATCGAAGGCTTGCCCGGTGCGCCAGACCCCGTAGGCAATACGCAACAACTTGCGCGCAATCACCACCAGCGCTGCCGTCGAGGCCAGCCCACGGGCCCTGAGCATGGCGTAGTAATCCTTGAAGTGATCCGTGCGGGCTGCCGAACTGGCCGCGTTGTACAGCAACGTCCTGGCGGCCTTGTCGCCCTGTTTGCTCAAGCGTCGCCGGCCAACTTTGCGGCCAGACTCGTTGGGCCGCGGATCTAGCCCGCAGAACGCCACCGCCGCATCGCTGCTGGCGAAGTGGATACGGTTGAACAAGGTCGTCAGGGCGGCCCCGTTGATCGGCCCGATGCCGCAGATGCCGGTCAACAGACCGTAGGTCTTGGCCCACTCGCTCTGAGCCTTGATCTTGGCGATCAACTCGCGTTCGAGCTGCTCGGCCCAGCAACCCAGACTAGCTAAGGCCTGCTTCTGATGCTTGCTGGCGCAGCCATGACGCTGCGCCGACAGTCTCAAGGACGTGCCCACCCGCACCACCGTCGACCTCAGTGCCTGAAGTGCCCGAACCTGTTGCAACTCGGGCGAGATCGGCTCGTAGCGGTGCAGCTTGGCGTGGCGCTGAGCGATGTACTGCGCAATGACTTGGGCATCCAGCCGGTCGGTCTTGCCTCGGTTGCCCAGCGAGATCGCGTAGTGGTGCACGTGCGTCGGGTTCAAGACATACACCACGAACGCGCGCTCGTGCGCCAGGCGGGCCAACAATTCCTGGTAGCCCCCGGTCGCCTCCATTGCGATCACGCTGCCGGCCGGCAGGCGCTTGAGCCAACCGACGATGCCGGATCGGCTGTTGGGCAGGACCCCGGACACGATTGCGCCCTCGTGGCCGGCCACTTGCAGCTCGAACTTACCGACATCGACTCCAATAAAGCAGCCAGATATTTGCATGATGGCTCTCCCTGCGATACGTTTAGTCCGCTGGGGTAGCCTCGCCTCGGGCGTTACCTTGCGATCAATCGGCGGTCCTAGGCCGCTAGATTCCTTATCGACGCTGTGAGGCGGGGTGGGATGCTCTCGTTGTGGCAGTCCGGGTGCTACCGGCTGATGGTTGAGCACGTCCCTACCCCAGCACCCTCCCACCGCGGAAGGTGCACCCACACCATACAAGGTTGAGCACGGGGCAGTCCGGAGCGAACGCTCCGGACCGCAATCGCAGGCGCGCCCCGCCCGCGACCACCCGCGCCGGGCGGCCTACGAAGCCCATCCCCCCCGCAAGCAACCAACCACTGAACCAATAAAAAAGCGCCCCGCAAGGCGCTCTTCCATTCACTTCAAGGCTGCTTCTTCAACAAATCCCGAATCTCACGCAACAACGCCACATCCTCGGGCGTCGCGGCAGGAGCCGCCGGCGCTTCCTCGGCCTTGGTGCGCGCCTTGTAGATCGCCTTCACCATCCAGAAGATCACAAACGCCAGCAACACGAAGTTGATGATGATCGTGATGAAGTTCCCCCAGGCGAAAACGTTGGCGCCCGCCTTGGTCAGGTCCGCATATGTCATCGGCCCGTTGTAACCGGCCGGCATCGACAGCACCAGGAACTTGTTCGAAAAATCGACGGATCCGCCAAGCACGAAGTTCACCAGCGGCATGACGATATCCTTGACCAGTGAGTCGACGATTCTGCCGAAAGCCGCCCCAATGATCACACCAACCGCCAAATCAACCGCATTGCCTTTGACAGCGAAATCTCGGAATTCTTTGACGAAACCAGTCGCTTTGCTCATAAAAGCACTCCCTTCGTGATACGCCCACCAGTAGGCTGGCGCTATAATACGCGGTTGCTATGTTGTTACATATTCCCGCGAAGCCGATGCCGCAGAAGTGATGCTACTCGTAGAGCGGGCGCATCAACAAGGATAGGAAGATGAGTCAGGATACGCTGGTGCATGATGATGACGGTGCGGTTGATCCAAATCTGCCGCCCGATCCTTCGCGACGTTTCTGGGTAACCACCGCCTGTGCTGTGGGTGGCGTAGCAGGTGTCGCAACGGCAATACCGCTTGTGAGCACGTTTTCCCCTTCTGAAAAAGCCCGCGCCGCCGGCGCCCCCGTTGAGGTCGACATCGGCGACATTCCAGTGGGCACCATGAAAACGGTGGAATGGCGGGGCAAGCCGGTCTGGATCATCCACCGGTCTCCTGAACAGATCGCCGGCCTCAAGACCCAGGACGCCCTCCTGGCGGACCCCCAGTCCAAGCGGCCCGGTTTCACGCCCAAATACGCGGAAAACGAAGGTCGCTCGCGCAAGCCCGAGATCTTCGTCTGTGTTGGCATCTGTACCCATCTGGGCTGCTCGCCCACCTCGCACTTCGAAACGGGCGGCGGTGGCGGCATGGGCGCCTCCTGGCAAGGCGGATTCCTCTGTCCGTGCCATGGCTCCACGTTCGACCTGGCAGGCCGGGTCTACAAGAACAAGCCCGCTCCCGACAATCTCGAAGTTCCGCCGTACCAGTATCTCACCGACTCCCGCATCATCGTGGGCGTCGATGAAGACAACAAGGCCTGACGCTCGCGTCGCGCTTTTTTCCCGAATTACGTAAGTAAAACAAATACGCCACGTATTAGAGAAGGAGCCGTTACATGGCTGGCGAGAAAACCGTCGAGACGACAGGCCTGTTGGGCTGGCTGGACCGGCGCTTCCCGGTGACCTCCACCTGGAAAGCGCATCTGTCCGAATACTACGCACCGAAAAACTTCAACTTCTGGTATTTCTTCGGCTCGCTGGCACTCCTGGTGCTGGTGCTGCAGATCGTGACCGGCATCTTCCTGGTCATGCACTACAAGCCGGACGCCGAGCGCGCGTTCCAATCCGTCGAATACATCATGCGCGAAGTCCCGTGGGGCTGGCTGGTGCGCTACATGCACTCGACCGGCGCCTCGATGTTCTTCGTCGTCGTCTACCTGCACATGCTGCGCGGCCTGCTCTATGGCTCGTACCGCAAGCCGCGTGAGCTGGTCTGGATCTTCGGCGTCGCGATCTTCCTCTGTCTGATGGCCGAAGCATTCTTCGGCTACCTCCTGCCGTGGGGCCAGATGTCCTACTGGGGCGCACAGGTGATCGTGAACCTGTTCGCGGCCATCCCGTTCATCGGCCCCGAGCTGTCGATCTGGATCCGCGGCGACTACGTCGTCTCCGACGCCACGCTGAACCGCTTCTTCGCCTTCCACGTCATCGCCATTCCGCTGGTGCTGGTGGGCCTGGTGGCGGCGCACCTGGTGGCGCTGCACGAAGTCGGCTCGAACAACCCGGACGGCATCGAGATCAAGCAGGGCCCGAAGGACAAGTACGGTCGCCCCAAGGACGGCATCCCGTTCCACCCGTTCTACACGGTGCACGACCTGGTCGGCGTCGCGGGCTTCCTGCTGGTGTTCGCCTTCATCGTGTTCTTCGCGCCGGAAATGGGCGGGTACTTCCTGGAGTTCAACAACTTCATCCCGGCCGACTCGCTCAAGACGCCGCCGCACATCGCCCCGGTGTGGTACTTCACGCCGTTCTACTCGATGCTGCGCGCCACCACCGACGAGTTCACGTGGGTGCTGGCCGGCGCCTCGGTGCTGGGCGCCATCGCGCTGCTCGTCAAGAGCAACCTGAAGGGCTTCATGCGCATCGCCGTGCCCGGCATCCTGATCGTCGTGGCCGTGCTGCTGCGCGTGATCGACGCCAAGTTCTGGGGCGTGGTCGCCATGGGCGGCACCGTGGTCATCCTGTTCTTCCTGCCGTGGCTGGACCATTCGCCGGTCAAGTCGATCCGCTACCGCCCCACCTGGCACAAGTGGATCTACGGCATCTTCATGGTCAACTTCCTGGTGCTCGGCTACATCGGTACGCAGCCGCCCAGTCCGCCGTTGAACATCACGTCGCAGATCGGCACGCTGCTGTACCTGGCATTCTTCTTCCTGATGCCGGTCTGGAGCCGCCTGGGCACCTTCAAGCAAGTGCCTGACCGCGTGACGTTCCACGCCCACTGAGCCAACGAGAATAACGGACTGACCATGATCAAGAAGCTGATTGGTGCCGTGGCCTTGATGCTCACGTGTACCGCCGCCACCTTCGCCGCCGAAGGCGGCTTTCCGCTGGACAAGGCGCCTTACCGCGTCAACGACATGGCGTCGCTGCAAAACGGCGCCAAGCTGTTCGTCAACTACTGTCTGAACTGCCATAGCGCATCGTCGATGCGCTACAACAAGCTCAAGGACATCGGCCTGACCGACCAGCAAATCAAGGAAAGCCTGCTGTTCACCGGCGAGAAGGTCGGCGACATGATGAATGTCGCCATGACGCCCAAGGACGCCAAGAAGTGGTTTGGCACGACGCCCCCGGACCTGTCCGTGATCGCCCGCGCCAAATCCGTCAACGCCGGCCCCTCGGGTTCCGACTACATCTACACCTACCTGCGCACGTTCTACCGCGACACCTCGCGTGCCACGGGCTGGAACAACCTGGTCTTCCCGGCCGTCGGCATGCCGCACGCGCTGTGGGAACGCCAGGGTCCGCGCGAGCTGACCACGGTGGCGATGCACGAGGTCGAAGGCAAGGACGGCGCGCCGAAGTCGTGGGAACGGGTCACGACGGTGTACGATGCGCAAGGTTTTGCCACGGTCAAGGCCGAGCCGGTAGCCAGCTACCACGGCCATGCCACCTTCGAGGCCAAATTCAAGGCCGCCAACCCGGCCCAAACCGCAACATACGACAACGACGTCGCCGACCTGACCGCGTTCATGTCCTGGATGGCCGAGCCCGTCCAGACTTTCCGCGTGCAGCTGGGCGTCGGTGTCATGTTGTTCCTGCTCTTGTTCTTCCTGGTGATGTGGCGCCTGAACGCCTCTTACTGGAAACACGTGCGCTAACCGCAACGCCCCGCCAGGCTTATCCGCCCCCATTTTCGCCAGGGTGGATAATGGCGGGTTAGGGCTGTATGCCTACCCCCCGCCTGGCAATCGGGGCCAGCGCCTGCTAGATTAGGGCGCTGGCCTTTCGTTTTTCATAAAGGATTTTTCGCCATGATGGTGCTCTATTCCGGAACCACGTGTCCGTTTTCGCAACGCTGCCGCTTCGTGTTGTTCGAAAAGGGCATGGATTTCGAGATCCGCGACATCGACCTGTACAACAAGCCCGAAGACATCTCGGTGATGAACCCGTACGGTCAAGTGCCCATTCTGGTCGAGCGCGACCTGGTCCTGTACGAGTCGAACATCATCAACGAGTACATCGACGAGCGCTTCCCGCACCCGCAGCTCATGCCGGCCGATCCGGTCATGCGCGCCCGCACCCGCCTGTTCCTGTACAACTTCGAGAAAGAGCTGTTCGTCCACGTCTCGACGCTGGAAGACCGCAGCGCCAAGCCCGACGAGAAGAAGCTGGCCAACGCCCGCCAGAACATCCGCGACCGCCTGGCCCAGCTGGCCCCGATGCTGCTCAAGAACAAGTACATGCTGGGCGAGGAATTCTCCATGCTCGACGTGGCCGTGGCCCCGCTGCTGTGGCGCCTGGACCACTACGGCATCGAGCTGCCCAAGAACGCGGCTCCGCTGCAAAAGTACGCCGAACGCATCTTCTCGCGCCCGGCCTACATCGAAGCGCTGACGCCTTCGGAAAAAGTGATGCGTCGCTAAGGCTGTTGCGTGATGGGTGAAACTTCGACCAAACCGTATCTGATCCGCGCGCTGCACGAATGGTGCACCGATAACGGCTACACGCCGTACATCACCGTGCAGGTCGACGAGCACACCATGGTGCCCGTCGCCCACGTGCGCGACGGCCAGATCACCCTGAACGTCGGCACGCTGGCCACCAACCGCCTGGTGCTGGGCAACGAATTCATCGAATTCCAGGCCCGCTTCAGCGGCGTGACCGAAAACGTCTACGTGCCGGTGGGCGCCGTCAGCGCCATCTATGCGCGCGAAACCGGCGCCGGCATGGGCTTCGAAGTGCAGCCCTACGAACCGCCGGCGCCCGGCACGCCGGGCGCGTCCGACACCGCCTCTCCCGAAGCCGACGCCGATACCGCGCCCGGCGACGATGGCGGCGACGACGAACCCAAGCGCCCGCGCCTGACGATCGTCAAGTAACGCGCCAAACAGGCGGGGGCTGGCTTGGACCGCCCCCCTGCCGTGGCGTCCGGCCCGCCGACCCGGTGCGGAAGCCGATTCGCATTACCCCCCTTATGCGCCGCACCCCGCAAGAAGTTGACGGGGCGCGTGCGCTGCCTTGCGCGGACGCGCCGGCACGCGGCCAGCCACGTCAATCGACGCTGAAACCTGGAACGATAGTGCGTATCATTTGCAAACATCGCCGGAATCGCGTCTCATACGCCTGAACCGGGCCTTTTCCTGCGCGTCGCGCAATGCGCCGCCCGGCCCGCCAGGAGCCGCCACAGACCATGCCGTACCTGATCGGAATGCCGCCCGCCGGCGGACCGTCGACGCAATTCGTGCCGCAGATCGATCGCCAGTTGCTTGCCAAGCTGTGCCTGTTCGACGACGTGTCCGACGACGACCTCGCGCAGGTGCCGCGACAGATCCGCCTGACGCTGCGCGGCCCCGGCCGCGTGCCGGCGATCCTGGGATGGGAAGGCGGGCCGTTCGTGGTCAGCGCGCGGGTGCGCGATCTGATGCAAACGTTGGAACCCGACACGCACCGCTTCCTGCCGATCGACGTCGAGACCATGATGCCCGGCCGCAAGAGCCGGCCTTTCCGCACTTACCACCTGCTGCTGTGTCCGCCCCGGGTCGATGCCGTGATCATCGAAAAGACCGAATTCTCCAAAGGCATGGGCCAGGCCGGCGACGAAGCCAGCTGCGGCTTTTCCTTCCTGAAAGGCACGCCGCTGGTGCTGGACCAGGCCGCCATCGCGAACCGCTGCTTCTGGCGGCTGCCGCGCCAATTCGGTGTCCGGCCGGCGTATCCGCACAGTGGCATCAGCGGCTATTTCTGCTCCGACGAACTCTGGCGGGCCCTGCGCGCCGAACGGCTGCAAGGCTGGGAAGCCAGGCGGCGCTGCGCAACGGCCCCGCGGCCGGCATGACCCACCCGCGCCCCGTCCTGCAAGCGCGCCGGATGCCGGAAAGAATCTCCTTTTTTCATTACAATGCAGTCCCTGCGCGTGCCCCAGGCACGCCACGCCGGTGTAGCTCAGTTGGTAGAGCAGCTCACTTGTAATGAGAAGGTCGAGGGTTCGATTCCTTTCACCGGCACCAATTCAACGCATCGACAACCCGCAGCTGCCCGGCGCCGCGCGGGTTTTTTATTGCCTGCGTGGCAACCATGCGGATCTGCCTCGCCGAATCCGACCGATTAACGAGTCCGCAAGCCCCGGCAACAGGCGCCAACCGCGCAACACGTCGCTACCATGGTCTCTTCCCACGCACCAAGGCAGCCCCGGCTACATGCATGCAATTCATCTCCCAGGCGCGCGGCGAAAGCGCTTCTGGCAAAAGAAGTGGCCCAGGGAGGTCCTGTTCAACGGACCGCCGATCATCGTGGCCGGTTCGGCCGCGGTGAAAAGCTGGCAAGAACCGGTGTTCGACCCGTGGACCTTCGGCCTCGCGACCACCGTGTGCCTCTGGCTGGCCGCGGCCGCCTTCGTTCGCGTCGCCGGCGCGCGAGCCGAAGACCGGAAAGACGGGCCGGAAGTGGTCCACGAAGGGTTGTACGCAGCGGTCTCCACCATGCACACCATGCTTTCCGAATGGTGCAACAAGCGCCAATGCGGCGCCGACATCCGCGCCACCTTCCACCGCGTGGTGCCGCCGGTTCATGAGCCGCGGGAACTCGAGCAGATCATCAACTATGCCGGTGCCACCGGCGAGGGCGTGGGCAGAACCTTCCCGGTCCACACAGGCATCACCGGCAGAGCTATCCGCAGCAAAAAACCCCTGGTGATGTCCAGCCAGGACGCAACGGAAGAACAGCTTCGTACCGAACTGGTGCGCGAGTGGGGCTACACGGAGGCCGAAGTTCGCAAGCTCGGCCCTGGCCGTTATTCGGCAATGGCGGTGCCTGTCCTGGACCGTTCTGGACAGCACCCGATCGGCGTGATTTACTTGGATTCAAGTGACCGCGCGCTCTTTGAACGCGACGATGTGGTGGAAATCGTTGGCATTGGCACCAAAGCCGTCAGCGACTTTGTCACGAAGAGGTACTGACATGCATACCATCCCCGGGAAGCCCGCCGAGGCTTTCGTAAAAGCGTCCAGGCTCATATCAAAGCCAGGAGCGGCCATCACCGTCCGCGAGCTGACCCTGACGGACTTTGGCGTACGCGCCATCACCAGCGGCAGCGAAGGCATCAGGCAGGGGGCCCGCGAAGAGGTCGGCCCCCCATCGCCACTGAGAAAACCGGCTACCGCATGAACCCAAAAAGGAGGTCTCTCGGCCTCCTTTCCTGCGGCGCGGATTGCCGTGCGCTCACCCCAGCGCGGGCAACATATCGAACAGCAACACCATCACCAGGCCGACCACCGACACGATGGACTGCACCACCGAAATCGTCTTGGTCGCCTCGCCCATCGTCATGCCGAAGGATTCCTTCACCATCCAGAACCCGGCGTGATTGGCGTAGTTGAAGAACAGCGAACCGCAGCCGATCGACAGCGCCAGCAACGGCAGGTTCAGCGAGGGATCGGCGCCGGCCAGCGGCGCCAGCAGGCCGGCCGCGCCGACGATGCCGACCGTGGCCGAGCCGGTGGACACCGACAGCAGCATGGCGATCAGCCAGCCCAGCACCAGCGGCGGAAATGCGAACTGGTGGGTCAGGTGGACGATGGCGTCGCCGACCTTGGCGCTGGTCAGCACCTGCTGGAAGGCGCCGCCGCCAGCGATGATCAGCATGATGCCCGCGATGGGCTTGAGGCTCTTGCCCAGCGCGTCACGCAGTTTCTCGGCGTCGCCGCCGCGCGCCAGCACCAGCGTCACGGCCGCAAACAGCACGCCCAGCAGCATGGCGACCAGCGGATTTCCCAGGAAAGCCGCCGCATGCATCAGGGGCGAGGTCTTGGGCAGCAGCATTTCGGCCACGGCGTGCAGCAGCATCAACAGGGCGGGCAGCAACGCGGCCACCACGCCCAGGCCGACGCCGGGCTGGCCATGGCCGGCATCGGCCGCCCGGGTGGCGGTGAACTGCTCAAGCAAGGCCTCGTCGGGGCGCGTGCTCATGCGCGGCGCGATGAAGGCGCCATACAGCGGGCCACCCAGGATCATGGCGGGCAGCGCCGCGAGAAAGCCATAGATCATGGTCGGGCCGACCGTGGTCTTGAGGCTGGCGATCGCCGTCAGCGGGCCGGGATGCGGCGGCACCATGCCGTGCATGGCCGCCAGCGCCGCGATCACCGGCACGCCCACGTAGACGTAGGCCGAGCCCTTGAAGCGCTCCTGGCCTTCCAGCTTGCGGGCCACGCTGAAGATCAGCGGCAGCATCACCACCAGGCCCACTTCGAAGAACATCGGGATGCCGATGATGAACGCCACCAGCGTCATGGTCCAGGGGATCATGCGCGGCGAGGTGCGGTTCAGGATGGCGTTGGCCAGGCGCTCGGTGGTGCCCGAATCCGCCAGGATCTTGCCCAGCATGGCGCCCAGCGCGATCACCACGCCCACCGCGCCCAGGGTCTTGCCGGCGCCGTCGGTCAGGCTCTTGACGATGGCGGTCGGTTGCATGCCGGTGGCGAACCCGACCCCGATCGACACGATCAGGAGCGCCAGCAGCGGATGCATGCGGATGCGCGAAACGATGAGAGCGACCAGCACCAGGACGCTCACCAGGGCGGTGAGCAACAATTGGATGTCGAACGAAGACATGTATGAAATCCGGAAAAAACGTGGGAGGTCGCGAACCTTCTGGTTGCCATGATAAGGGATCGCCCTGACGCCCAACCGTCATCGCCAGCGCGCCCGGAGGGGCCGTTTTGCATTCCCCGCAAAATTTGTGCATAATTCGCCCCCTCTACCTGTTCCCCGATAGCTCAGTCGGTAGAGCGACGGACTGTTAATCCGCAGGTCGCTGGTTCGAGCCCAGCTCGGGGAGCCAAAGAATGCAGTACTGAAAGGCCCGCAACCTGGTTGCGGGCCTTTTGCATGGGCGCTTGTCCGGCCCCCGCCCAAACTCGGACGCTATCCCCCTTCAAAGTGGCGCTGCGCGCCGGGCGGCGGGCCGGAATGGTTTTACGATTGACGTCGAGTCATCCGTAACACCCTGGCCCTACCTCCCCATGCCCACCCAGACAAAATCCGTCGATTCAAAGGCCGCCTTTGAACTCGTGTTCGACCTGTTGCAGAAGATTCCCTGGATCGTTCGCGACGCATCCGCCGCGCTGCCGGACATCGCGGTCATGAAGGCGCACCAGGCCGAAGCCGTGAATGTGATTCTCTGGATCTGTGAAACCGGCGACCTGGCGGGCTGGCCCGCGAAAACGCACCAGGACACCCAGGCGACGGCCTCCTACCTGTTGACGGATCTGACCTTCAGGCTTCTCGACCCAGCCTCGCCGCTTTCCGGGAGCCGCTGGGAAGTCCCGGCGGACCAGCCGGCGCGCCTGCAAGCGTTGCAGATCGTGCGCCATGAAGTGCTGCGCAGCAAGCCGATCACCGCGGCCAACCTGACCCGATTCCGCGCCCGCCGTTGATCTGCGAGAATGAGGCGTGAACCTGGTACCCCCTCTCCGGCCCACCCTCTCCGCCGTCCCATGCGCTCCAACCGTTCCCTGCCCGCCCTGGTCTCGCTGCGCGCCTTCGAGGCGGCCGCCCGGCGCCTGAGCTTCAGCCTGGCGGGCGAAGAACTGTTCGTCACGCAAAGCGCCATCAGCCACCACATCCAGCGGCTGGAGGCGGAACTGGGCGTGACGCTGTTCGAGCGTCGCACCCGCGCCGTGGCCCTCACGCCGGCGGGACAGGCCTATTACGAGCGGGTCCACGCGGCGTTCGAACTGCTGCGCCAAGGCACCGACGAAGCGCGCGCGCCCGCCGCCGCCCGCCACACGCTCAAGGTCGGGCTGCTGGCCTCGTTCGCCACCCGCTGGCTGGCGCCGCGCCTGCCGGGCTTCGCCAGCGCCCATCCGGACATTGACCTGCAATTGCTGCCCGCCATCGGCCTGGCCGACGTGGCGGCCGGTGAAGTGGACGTCGCGATCCGCTATGGCCGCGGCACCTGGCCCGGCCTGCGGGCGCGACGCCTGATGCCGGAACGGCTGTCGGTGGTGTGCGCGCCGGCATTGCTGGCGGGACGGCGACGGCCACGCGCGCCGGCCGACCTGCTACGTTATCCGCTGCTGGTCTCGCACGCGCAATTGCCGTTCGAGTGGGATGCCTGGGCCCGGCAACATGACCTGGACCTGGGCCGCGCCCAGACCGTGCATCTGCATGACTACAACATCGTGGTGGAAGCGGCGCTGGCCGGACAGGGCATGGCCATGGGCCGGCATCGCCTGATCGCCGCGCAGCTGGCCAGCGGCGCGCTGGTCGAGGCGCTGCCAGGCACCGCGCTGGACGATCCGCGTATCGGCTGGTGGTTCGTCAGTCCGCGCGGCCCGGCCGCACCCGCCGCCGTGGCATTCCAGGCGTGGCTGGCGCAGGCGGCGGCCGACGGTTGATGCATTACTTTTACTCATACGTGGTTCGCAATAATTGATTGGTCAGGCACGGCGCGCGCCGATAGCATGGGGATCGTTTTTTCCCTTTTCCGTCTCACAGGTGATTCCATGACCCGTACGATCTCCGGCCGCGTGGCCGAACTCGGCCTTGTGCTCGAAGCCGCCGCCGCGCCCGCCGCCAATTACGTGCCCTTCGTGCAGGAGGGCAATCTGCTGTACATCTCCGGCCAGATCTCGCGCGAAGGCGGCAAGGCGGCGTTCCTGGGCCAGTTGGGCAACCAGATTTCCGAAGCGGACGGCGTCAGCGCGGCGCGCCTGTCGGCCCTGGGGATCCTGGCGCAGATCGCGGCCGCCACCGGCGACCGGCTCGATCGCGTGGCGCGCGTGGTGCGCCTGGGCGTGTTCGTCGCCAGCACGCCGGACTTCAATCGCCAGAGCGCGGTCGCCAACGGCGCCTCGGACCTGATGGTGGAAGTGTTCGGCGATGCCGGCCGCCACGCGCGCAGCGCGGTGGGCGTGGCCTCGCTGCCGCAGGGCGTGGCGGTCGAGGTGGAAGCCGTCGTCGCACTGACGCCCGCCTGATGCCCCGGCGCCGGACGCAAGCCCGGCGCGTTTTTCCTGGAACCCTCATGCCCGCCGCCGTCCTCACCGCCGCCACCCTCGAAGCGCTGCGCGCCGCCACGCCCGGCACGCGCACCACCGTCCACTTCAACCATGCCGGCGCATCGTTGCCGTCGGCGGCCACGCTCGATGCCATCCAGGCCCACCTGCGGCGCGAAGCCGAACACGGGCCGATGGAGGCGGGCGTGGCCGCGCGCGCCCACACCGAGCAGGCGCGCCAGTTGGCCGCGCAACTGCTCAATGCCCAGCCAGGCGAGATCGCCCTGACCGGCGGCAATTCCCCAGGGTGGGGCGCCGCATTCGCCGCGCTGGGACCCTGGCGCCCCGGCGACCGCATCCTGGTGGGCCGCCATGAATGGGGCGGCAACCTTGCCGCCATGCGGCTGGCGGCACAACGCGCGGGCGCGAGCATCGAGACGATTCCATCCGATGACAGCGGCTGTGTCGACGCCGATGCGCTGCGCGCCATGCTGGACGAACGGGTGCGCCTGGTCGCGCTGACCTGGTTGCCGGCCAACGGCGGCCTGATCAACCCGGCCGCCGCCATCGGCCGCGTCACACGCGCCGCGGGCGTGCCGTACTTCATCGATGCGGCGCAGGCGGTGGGACAGGTGCCGATCGACGTGGCCGAGGTCGGTTGCGACGTCCTCAGCGGCGCCGGCCGCAAGGCCCTGCGCGGCCCGCGCGGCACCGGCCTGCTGTATGTGCGGCGCGAATTCCTGCCGCGCCTGGCGCCCGCGTTCGTCGACACCCATTCGGCGCCGCTGGGCGCCGACGGCGAGCCGCAACTGCGCGACGATGCCACGCGCTTCGAATCCGCCGAAGCTTCGATGGCGTTGCGCGCAGGCCTGGCCAATGCGTTGCAGGAAGCGCTCGATATCGGCCTGGAAGCCATCCGCGCCCGCATCGACCTGGTCGCCCAGGCCTTGCGGGCGGAGCTGCGCGCCATTGCCGGCATCGAGGTGCTGGACCAGGGCCGCGAACTGTCCGGCCTGGTGTCGTTCAATCTCGCCGGGCACGACCCTGCCGCCGTGCAGCGGACGCTGGCCGCGCAAGGCATCACCATCGGCAGCAACGGCGCGCCGTACACGCCGCTGGACATGAACGCGCGCGGCCTGGCGCACATCGCGCGCGCCTCGGTCAGCTACCTGACCCGCGACGAGGAGATCGACCGCCTGCTCGACGCGCTGCGCGCGTTGTCGCGCCAGGGCGCCTAGCACACTTGCGCCGCGCGCCCATGTCGATCAAGCCGCCACGCGGCGCGAGAACGGCGACCACCTGGTGAAGACCAGCAGGTTGCCGAACATCACCAGCGCCAGCCCGAGCAGGGCGGCGGGCGTCCACTGGTAGCCCTCGACGAAGGTCGACACGCTCAGCGCCACCACCGGGAACAACACGGTGCAATAGGCGGCGCGCGCCGGGCCCATGCGTCCCACCAGTGTCAGGTAGGCGGTGAAGCCGATCACCGACCCCGGAATCGCCAGGTAGAGCAGGGCGCCGACATAGGCCGTGGAGGTGTCGAAACGGAACGGCACGCCCGCGACCAGGCAGCCGGCCAGCAACACGGCGGCGCCGTACAGCATGCTGTAGGCGTTGCCGGTGAGCGGACGGATGCCGGCGCGCTGCTGCAGCGACGACAGCATGTTGCCGGTGGAAAAGCAGAACGTGCCCAGCAGCGCGAAGCCCAGTCCGAGCAGCGTCTCGCGGCTGGCCTCCTGGCCCGCGAGCTCGGGCCAGAACAGCAGCACCAGACCCGTGAAGCCGATCACCCCCGCCACCATCACGCGCGGCGCGATGCGGGTGCCGAACCACAGCCGCGCATTCAATGCGTTCCACAGCGTGGCGGCCGAGAACACCACCGACACCAGGCCGCTAGGAATCCACTGCGTGGCCGTGTAGAAGCACAGGAAGTTCAGGCAGAACAGGCACAGCCCCTGGCCCAGGCACAACGCATGCCCGCGGCGATCCAGGCGTTGCAATTTGCGGGTCAGCAGCAACGCGGCGAACAGCACCAGGCCGGCCAGCGCAAAGCGGTAGAAGATGGACACGGGAATCGCCACCACCCCAAGCTGCAGCTTGATGGCGATCCAGGTGGTGCCCCAGATGACGACGGTCAGGAAATACAGGAATAGATTCACTTTGGGACGCTCGGCAGGGCCAAAAAGGACATGACATCCGGCACCGCGAAAATCGCGGGCTCCGACGCCCAGTCTGCGCCCGCGGCGGACGAAAAAATTGCCGGTTCTTGCGGTTTTTCCGCACCCGCGCGTGCCACGCGCGCGGCGATCGCAGTAGCATTTCAGTTCCATGGGCACTACCGCTTCGGCACCGTCCGACTTCTCCGTCTTTCGCACGCTGTCCGCCTCCAGCGCGACACTGGCGCGTGCCGCCTCGCTGGGCGAGGGCATCGCCATTTCGCAATGGGGCCGCAGCGCCCACGAAACGCTGGGCTACGACATGCCTGGCCACCACACGCTGTCGCTGTACCTGCACGGCGGCGAGAAGTCGTTCCGGGTCGGCAATCCGCTGCACGGCGGCGCGGGCAAATTCTGCGTGCTGCCGGCCGAGCACTATTCGCGCTGGTGCATGAACGACACGGTGCATTTCCTGCACCTGTACATCGCGCCGGAACGGCTGGCGCGCGAGGCCGTGATGCGGCTCGACTGCGAACCGCGCGCGCTGGAACTGCGCGACCGCACCTACATCCACGACGAGTCGCTGACCGACGTATGCCGGGCGCTGCTCGATAGCGACTGGACCGCGCCCGCCGAGCGCCTGGCTGCCAGCAGCGCGGCCGAGACCGTGCTGCATCACCTGCTGAACCAGGGCGTGTCGCGCAAGGCCGTGGCGCCGGCGCGCGGCGGGCTGGCGCCGGCGGTGCGGCGGCGGGTCATGGACTATGTCGACGCGCACCTCGCCGAGCCGCTGACGCTGGACCAACTGGCCGGCGTGGCCGCGCTGTCCACCTATCACTTCGCGCGCATGTTCCACACCTCGTTCGGCGAGCCGCCGCATTCCTGGGTGCGCGCCCGCCGCCTGGCTCACGCGCGCCGCCTGCTGGCGGCCGGCAAGGGCGACCTGGCCGGCATCGCGCAGGCGGCCGGTTTCGGCAACGCCAGCCATCTGTCGCGCGTGTTCCGCGACGCCGCCGGCGTCACCCCGGGCCAATACCGCGCCGCCCACCGCAAGCACTGAGCCGGCCGCCGCGCGGTCTACAATGGCGCATCGCCCTTCGCGGCCTGATCGCCTGCCCCGCCCGCGATGCCATCGCCGACTTCCCGCGACGTTTCCACCTCCCCCGAGGCCTTCGACCCGGCGCCGCTGCGCGCCCATTGGCTGGCCGAACTGATCCGGCTGCGCGAAGCGCACTGGGGCCCGCTGGAAGACGCCGCCGTGGTGCGCCGGGTACGACAACTCGACATCCCGCTGCCGGCCCGCATCCTGGCGCGCGCGCAAGCGTTGGCGCAGCGCGAAAACCTGGTTCCGCTGGTGGACGGCTGGCGCCGCAGCGCATTCGCGGTGCTGGCGCTGCTGTTGCTGCTGGCGTTGCTGTCCGGCGCCGGCGTGGCGGCGGGCGCCCTGGGCGATGGCGGCCGCGCCGTCAACGTGCTGTGGGCGCTGGCCGCCTTGCTCGGCCTGCACCTGCTGACCTTCGTCCTGTGGCTGGCCAGCTTCCTGCTGCGGCCCGCGGCCATGACGCCGCTCGGGCGGTTGTGGCTCTGGGCCACCCGCAAGCTGGCGCGCGGCCCCGACAGCGCGCTGGTGCCGCAGGCCTTCCTCAACCTGCTGGCCCGCGCCGGCGCCCTGCGCGGCCTGTTCGGCGCGGTCAGCCACGGGCTCTGGCTGGCGGGCCTGGGCGCGGCGCTGGCGACCCTGCTGGCGCTGTTGTCCACCGCCAGCTACCGCTTCATCTGGGCCACCACCTTGCTGGCGCCGGACACTTTCGTGTGGTTGACCCAGGTCGTCGGCTGGCTGCCGTCGCAACTGGGCTTTCCGCTGCCGGACGCCGCCATGGTGCGCGCCAGCGACGGCGTCCAGGCGTTGGGCGCCGATGCCCAGGTGCAATGGTCGTGGTGGCTGATCGGCGTGTTCGTGACCTACGGCATCGTGCCGCGCCTGCTGGCCTGGCTGGCCTGCCTGCTGGTCACCCGGCGCGCCCTGCGCGGCCTGGCCATCGACCCCGCACTGGCGGGCTACGCCGCGCTGCGCGACCGGCTCGAACCGCCGGCCCAGTCCACTGGCATCGACCGGCCGGTCGACCCCTTGCACCAGCCGCGCGTGGCGGCGCCGCTGCCCGCCGCGCTGGGCGGCCAGCCGGTGCTGATGGGACTGGAACTGCCTGCCGACCTGCACTGGCCCCCCGCCGTCCCGGCCGCGTCCATCCGCCAGGCGGGCAACCTGGACACGCGCGAGCAGCGCAACCACCTGCTGGATGCCTTGTCTCAGGCCGCCGCCTCGCGCCTGCTGATCGCCTGCGATGCGCGCCAGACGCCCGACCGCGGCACGCTGGCCTTGATCGCCGAGCTGGCGGCGCACGCCGGCCAGACCCGCGTCTGGCTGCTGGCGCCGGCCGCGGCCGACACCCGCGAAGCGCTGTGGCGCGAACGCCTGGCCGCCCTGGGGCTGGCGGCCGGCGCCGTCTTCGGGCCCGGCGCCGCGGCGCTGGCCTGGCTGGAGCAGGGCCATGACTGAGCGCGTCATCAACGTCGCGGTGGTGGGACACACCAACACCGGCAAGACCTCGCTGCTGCGCACGCTGACCCGCGACACCACCTTCGGCGACGTCGCCGACCAGCCCGGCACCACCCGCCACGTGGAAGGCGCGCGCCTGCGCCTGGATGGACGCGCGGTGCTGGAGTGGTTCGACACGCCCGGCATGGAAGACAGCATCGCCCTGCTCGAATACCTGGAGCGCCTGGGCCAGCCCGGTGAACGGCTGGACGGGCCGGCGCGCGTGCGGCGCTTTCTCGACACGCCGGAAGCGCACGGGCGCTACGAGCAGGAAGCGCGCGTGCTCAAGAAGATGCTGGAATGCGATGCGGCGCTGTATGTGATCGATGCGCGCGACCCGGTGCTGGGCAAGCATCGCGACGAACTCGCCATCCTGGCCGCCTGCGGCCGGCCCCTGCTGCCGGTGCTCAATTTCGTCAATGCGCCCGCGCATCGCGCCGCCGAATGGCGCGACGCGCTGGCGCGGCTGGGCCTGCACGCGGCGGTGGAATTCGACACCGTGGCGCCGCCGCTCGATGGCGAGCAACAGCTGTACGCCAAGCTGGGCGTGCTGCTGGATCGCCACGCCGACACCCTGGCGCGCCTGGCCGATACGCTGGCGCGCCAACGGCGCGAACGCCACGCCGCGGCCTTCGAACTGCTGGCCGACCTGCTGATCGACGTGGCCGCGTTGCGCATCACCAGTCCCAGCGACGAAGCCGCATTGACGGCCGCCGCCCGGCAGTTGCGCCAGCAGGTACGCCAGCGCGAACAGGCCTGCGTCACCGCCTTGCTGGCGCTCTACAACTTCCGTGCGTCCGATTTCGATGACGACGCGCTGCCGCTGCAAGGTGAGCGCTGGGGCATGGACCTGTTCCACCCGCAGGCACTCAAGGACATGGGCGTGCAGGTCGGCATGGGCGCCGCCGCGGGCGCCATGGCCGGCGCGGCGGTGGACCTGCTCAGCGCGGGGCTGAGCCTGGGCACGGGCATGCTGATCGGCGCCGCCGCCGGCGGACTGTGGCAGGGCGTGGAGAAGCTCGGAAAGCGCGTTGCCGGCAAGCTGCGCGGCTGGCGCGAGATCAGCGTCGACGACGCGGTGCTGCGCCTGCTGGCGCTGCGCCAAAGACAACTGATCGACGCGCTCGAACGTCGTGGCCACGCAGCCCGCGCGCCGCTGCGGCTGGACCACCCCGACGATGAGACGCTGCGCCGTGGCCCCTTGCCGGAGGTGCTGAAGGAAGCCCGCAGCCGGCCGGAGTGGTCGGCCCTGGCCAAGGGCCATGAAGACAGCGAACGGCGCAAGCAGGCGGTGCGTGAATTGGCGAAAGCAAGCAAGTACTAACCCCAATCCAAACCGATTGACGCTTAAACGAATCGCTCTATAAGATTCGTTCTGCATCGGTGCGGTCCATCCCGCCATGACAATCACAAGGGGTTGGATCTACCGTGAACCGCCTTTCCTCGTAGCAGCAACGCCATGCCCCGGCTCCCCGTGGGGCCAGGGCCCTATCACTTCTGTCGCGCTATCCGCGCATTACGGAGCATGAGGGCTATGCGTACTTTCCCCCACCTGAAACAAGCGGCGCTGGCGGCTGCACTGACGGCCTCGTTGGCTTTCAGCGCCGGCGCGGCCGCCAAGACCTTCCACTGGTCTTATCAAGGCGACGCCACGTCGATGGACCCGATGGCGTTGAACGAGACTTTCACGCTGGGCTTCCAGGGCAACATCTACGAAACGCTGGCCGGTTATGACGGCAACCTGAAACTGACGCCGCTGCTGGCCGAGAGCTGGGAAAACCCGGAGCCCACCAAATGGGTCTTCAAGCTGCGCAAGGGCGTGAAGTTCCACGACGGCTCGCCCTTCACCGCCGATGACGTGATCTTCTCCTGGAAGCGCAGCCTCACGCCGGGCTCCGACATGAAGGGCTACGGCGCCAAGGCCTCCGACATAAAGAAGGTCGACGACTACACCATCGAGGTCACCACCCCCACGCCCAACCCGATCCTGCCGCGCGAATGGGTGTTCCTCTACATCATGAGCAAGACGTGGTCGGAGAAGAACAAGACCACCGAGGCCACCAACGTCAAGGGCGACAACCAGGGCAACTACGCCAACCTCAACGCCAACGGCACCGGCCCCTTCATGCTGGTGTCGCGCCAGCCCGACGTGAAGACCGTGCTCAAACGCTACGACGGCTACTGGAACAAGAACATCAAGACCAACGTCGACGAGGTCATCTTCCAGCCGATCACGCAGGAAGCCACGCGCGTGGCCGCGCTGATCTCGGGCGAGATGGACCTGGTGCAGCCGGTGCCGGTGCAGGACTGGAAGCGCCTGGAAGACGCCAAGGGCGTCAAGCCGCTGACCGCGCCCGAAGCCCGCGCCATCTTCATCGGCATGGACCAGGATCGCGACGAACTGCTGTTCTCGGACGTGAAGGGCAAGAACCCCTTCAAGGACCCGAAGGTGCGCGAAGCGGTGGTGCTGGCCGTGGACACCAAGGCCATCAACGAGAAGATCATGCGCAACGCGGCCAAGCCGCTGGGTTCGCTGATCGCCACCGCCATCAACGGCTACGACGAATCGTTCGGCGCGCCCTACAAGCCGGATCCGGAACGCGCCAAGAAGCTACTGGCCGAGGCCGGCTATCCGAAGGGCTTCACCGTCACCATGGACTGCCCCAACGACCGCTACGTCAATGACGAAAAGGTCTGCCAGGCGGTGGCCGGCATGCTGGCGCGCGTCGGCATCAAGATCAACCTGCTGGCGCAGACCAAGTCCAAGTACTTCGGCAAGATCCTGCTGCAGGCTGGCAACCAGACCAGCATGTACATGCTCGGATGGACGCCCAGCTCCACCGACGCGCACAACACGCTGCTGAACCTGGCCGCGTGCCGCGACGCCAAGACGGCGGCGGGCCAGTTCAACCTGGGCGGCTACTGCAACAAGAAGGTCGACGAACTCACCGCCAAGATCGGCGTCGAGACCGACCAGGCCAAGCGCAACGCGATGATCAAGGAAGCCTTCGGCATCGTGCGCAGCGATTTCGGCTACCTGCCGCTGCACCAGCAGCCGATGTCGTGGGGCGTGAAGGACAACATCAAGGTCATCCAGCGCGCCGACGACGTGCTCGACCTGCGCGACGTGGTCCTGCCGTAGTCCCCGGGCGCCGCGCCACGCCGCAGGGCGCGCGCGGCGCCGTGTTGATGCGACCCCCGCGACGGCGCCCGCCGTCCGGGCGCGCCCGGCCCAGCCCCGCTTGCCACGACCGGCAACGCGCGGCCCGGCGTTATCCGACCAAGAGGGCATCCAACCATGCTTTCCTTTATTGCGCAGCGGCTGATCCAGTCGGTGCTGGTGATGTTGACGGTGGCGCTGATCGCGTTCTCCATGTTCCGCTATGTCGGCGATCCGATCGCCAGCATGGTCGGGCAGGACACCACGCCCGAACAGCGCGAGCAGCTGCGCGAACAGTTGGGATTGAACGATCCGTTCGTGGTGCAGTACGCGCATTTCGTCGCCAACGCGGCGCGTGGCGACTTCGGCATTTCCTACCGCCACCGGCGGCCGGTCAGCGAGCTGCTCGAAGAGCGCCTGCCGGCCACGCTGGAGCTGTCGTTCGTGTCCGCCGTGATGGCGCTGGCGCTCGGCATCCCCATGGGCATCTACACCGCGCTCAAGCGACACGGCGTGCTGTCCAAGACCTTCATGGCGATCTCGCTGGCCGGCATCTCGCTGCCCACCTTCCTGATCGGCATCCTGCTGATCCTGTTCTTCGGCGTGCAGTTGCGATGGCTGCCCAGCTTCGGGCGCGGCGACGTGGTCGGGCTGGGCTGGTGGACCACGGGATTTTTGACCAAATCCGGCCTGCTGGCGCTGATCATGCCGGCCATCACGCTGGCGCTGTTCCAGATGACCCTGATCATGCGGCTGGTGCGCGCCGAGATGCTGGAAGTGCTGCGCGCCGACTTCATCAAGTTCGCCCGGGCCCGCGGCCTGCCGGAACGCCTGATCAATTTCCGCCATGCGCTCAAGAACACCATGGTGCCGGTCATCACCATCACCGGCCTGCAGCTCGGCTCCATCATCGCCTTCGCCATCATCACCGAAACGGTGTTCCAGTGGCCCGGCATGGGACTGCTGTTCATCCAGGCCATCAGCATGGTGGACATCCCGGTGATGGCCGCCTACCTGGTGCTGATCGCCTTCATGTTCGTCGTCATCAACCTCGTCGTCGACCTGCTGTACTTCGCCGTCGATCCGCGCCTGCGCGTGCAGAGCAAATAAGGGAACCGCCTCATGAACGCCCGCATCGCTCCCTTCTTCGCGCGCGCCGCCGACAGTGACCTGTGGCACAGCTTCAAGCGCTCGCCCGGCGCCATCATCGCCGCCGTGGTCACGCTGGCCATCCTGCTGGGCGCGCTGTTCGCGCCAGTGGTCGCGCCGCACAACCCGTTTGACCTGGCGTCGCTGAACATCATGGACGCCAACACCCCGCCCGCGTGGCAGGAGGGCGGCAGCCCCGACTTCCTGCTCGGCACCGACGACCAGGGCCGCGACATCCTCTCGGCCGTGCTGTATGGCTCGCGCGTGTCGCTGCTGGTGGGCTTCGCCTCGGTGCTGTTCTCGATGGTGCTGGGCGTGACGCTGGGCCTCATCAGCGGCTACGCCGGCGGCCGCGTCGACAGCTTCATCATGCGCATCGCCGATGTGCAGCTGTCGTTTCCCGCCATTCTGGTGGCGCTGCTGATCGACGGCGTGGCGCGCGGACTGCTGCCGCGCGACATGCACGACCAACTGGCGCTGTACGTGCTGATCTTCGCCATCGGCATATCGGGCTGGGTGCAGTACGCGCGCACGGTGCGCGGCTCGACGCTGGTGGAACGCAACAAGGAATACGTGCAGGCGGCGCGCCTGATCGGCATCGGCCCGGTCACCATCCTGCGCCGCCACATCCTGCCCAACGTGATGGGACCGGTACTGGTGATCGCCACCATCCACCTGGCCATCGCCATCATCACCGAAGCCACGCTGTCGTTCCTGGGCGTGGGCGTGCCGCCGACCGCGCCGTCGCTGGGCACGCTGATCCGCATCGGCAACAGCTACCTGTTCTCAGGCATGTGGTGGATCTCGATCTTCCCCGGCATCGCGCTGGTCGCGCTGGTGCTGTCGGTCAACCTGCTGGGCGACTGGCTGCGCGACGCGCTCAACCCCAAGCTGCGCTGAGGATGCCATGGCCCTCTTGAACATCGAAGACATCCGCATTGAATTCCCCAGCCGCCGCGGCACGCTGGTGGCGGTGGACGGCGTGTCGCTGTCGCTGGAGAAAGGCGAGATCCTGGGTGTGGTCGGCGAGTCCGGCGCCGGCAAGTCGACCATCGGCAACGCCGTGATCGGCCTGCTCGAAGCGCCCGGCCGCCTGGCCGGCGGCGCGGTGCTGCTCGACGGCGAACGCATCGACACCCTTACCCCGGCGCAGAAGCGCAAGGTGCGCGGACGCCGCATCGGCATGATCTTCCAGGATCCGCTGACCTCGCTCGACCCGTTGCAGACCGTGGAAAGCCAGCTGGTCGAGACCATGCTGGTGCACCTGGACCTGACCCACGACCAGGCCAGGAAGCGCGCGGTGCAATTGCTGGCCCAGGTCGGCATCGACCAGCCCGAGCTGCGCGTGCAGCAGTATCCGCACCAGTTCTCGGGCGGCATGCGGCAGCGCGTGGTGATCGCGCTGGCGCTGTGCTGCGAGCCCGAAGTCATCATCGCCGATGAACCCACCACCGCGCTCGACGTGTCGATCCAGGCGCAGATCCTGGAACTGCTGAAAAAGCTCTGCCGCCAGGAACAGGTCGGCATGATCATCATCACCCACGACATGGGCGTGATCGCCGACGTCACCGACCGCGTCGCGGTGCTGTACCACGGCAAGCTGGTCGAGCAGGGGCCCACCGCCAAGATCCTGGGCGACCCCGACCATCCCTACACCCGCAGCCTGATCTCGGCCGTGCCGCGCCCGGACATCAAGCTCAAGCGCTTTCCGCTGGTCACCTACATCGAGGACGTCAGGACACCCACCAAACCACTCGACCTGGCCACCCACTGGCTGGGCCAGCGGCGCGACTTCGGGGCGCGCGGCGAGGGGCCGTTGGTGCAGGTCCGGGACCTGAGCATGCGCTTCGTGCTCAAGAGCGCCTTCCTCAAGCGCAACCAGCGCACGCTGGACGCGGTCAAGCGCGTCAATTTCACGATCGGCGAAGGCGAGGTGTTCGGCCTGGTGGGCGAATCCGGCTCGGGCAAGTCGACCGTGGCGCGGCTGATCTCGGGCCTGTACACACCCAGCGCCGGCTCGGTCACGTTCGGCGGCACCGACCTGACCGCGCTCAAGGGCGAGAAACAGCTCAACCCGTTCCGGCGCCAGATCCAGATGATCTTCCAGGATCCGTTCTCGTCGCTCAACCCGCGCATGCGGGTGCTGGACATCGTGGCCGAGCCGATCCGCTTCCACAAACTGGCGGCCAGCGAGGCCGAAACGCGCCGCGTGGTGGCGGACCTGCTCGACGTGGTCGGACTGGGCGAGCGCGCCGCCGAGCGCTTCCCGCACGAGTTCTCCGGCGGCCAGCGCCAGCGCATCTGCATCGCCCGGGCGTTGGCCACGCGGCCGCGCTTCCTGATCTGCGACGAACCCACTTCGGCGCTGGACGTATCGATCCAGGCGCAGATCCTGAACCTGCTCAAGGACCTGCAGGAACAACTGGGCCTGACCATGCTGTTCATCAGCCACGACCTGCCCGTCATCCGCCAGATGTGCGACCGCGTCGGCGTGATGCGCTACGGCGAATTGCTGGAAGTGGCGGACACCGAAGCGCTGTTCGAGCATCCGCAGCATCCCTACAGCCAGCACCTGCTGGGGCTGATGCCCCGCTTGCAGTCCATGTCCCGCGAGGGCCTGGAGGTGGCGGGCTGAACCCCACCCACATGACAAGGAGCGAGACATGAATGCGTTGCCACAGACCCTGTTCATCGGCGGCAAGGTGTTCGATGGACGTGGCGGGATCCTGCCGGGCCACGGCGTGCTGGTCGAGGGCAAGCAGATCACGCGGGTGGCGCCGGCGGCCGAATTCAACGGCTTTGCCGGACGACGCGTCGATACCAGCGGCATGAC
The DNA here is from genome assembly GCF_059759395.1 of Achromobacter sp. EG18. NCBI lineage: Bacteria > Pseudomonadati > Pseudomonadota > Betaproteobacteria > Burkholderiales > Alcaligenaceae > Achromobacter > Achromobacter sp. EG18. Next base: position 4,582,454 of record NZ_CM186213.1, on the reverse strand, counting down.
GCTGATGCCCGGCATGGCCGACTGCCACGTGCACCTGGTCTACACCGGCGGCGCCGACCCGCAGACGCAGATGTCGAAACAGGGCCCGGCGCAGATTACGCTGACCGCGCTGGAGAACGCGCAGGCCGCGCTGCGCGGCGGCTTCACGGCCCTGCGCGATTGCGGCGGCAAGGACTACCTGGAATTCGGCGTGCGCGACGCCATCGCGCGCGGCGTGTTCCCCGGCCCGACCATCAAGGCCTCGGGCCGCATCATCTGCATGACGGGCGGCCACGGCAATCGCATCGGCCGCGTCGCCGACGGCTGCGAAGAAGTGGTCAAGGCGGTGCGCGAGCAAGTCCACGCCGGCTGCGACCTGGTCAAGATCATGGCCACCGGCGGCGTCATGACGCCGGGCGTGAGCCCGATGGACGCGCACTACAGCTTCGACGAGATGAAGGCGGGCGTGCACGAGGCCAAGCGCTTTCGCAAGAGCACCGCCAGCCACGCCCAGGGCACGCAGGGCATCCTGAACGCGGTGCGCGCCGGCATCGACTCGATCGAGCACGGCATCTTCATGGACGCGCAGTGCCTGGAAGAAATGCTGGCGGCCGAGACCTACCTGGTGCCGACCATCGCCGCGGTGCGCAACATCGTCGCCAACGCCGACAATGGCATTCCCGCCTATGCCGTGGAGAAGGCGCGCGCGGTGGAACAGCGCCATCGCGAATCCATCCAGATGTACTACAAGGCGGGCGGGCGCATCGCGCTGGGCACGGATGCCGGCACGCCCTTCAACCTGCATGGCGACAACGCGATGGAACTGGCCTACATGGTGGAGTTCGGCATGACGCCGGTGGACGCCCTGGTCGCGGCCACCTCGCGCGGCCATGACCTGATGGGCATGGCCGGCCACGGCGTGGTGGAACCGGGCTGCGCGGCCGACCTGCTGCTGGTGCGCGGCGACCCGACCGAGGACATCATGCAAGCCGCGGACAAGCGCTTCCACGTGGCGGTGCTGCGCAACGGCGAAGTCATGTCGGGCGCCTTGCCGGCCTGACAGGCAAGGCGGGAAGGCGGCGCTGGCGCGCCTTACTTCACGCCGCGCGCCATCAGCCAGCTCAGGAAACTCTCGACCGGCATGCGTTCGCCATTGACGTCTACCTGGCCGCCCTCGTAGTTCAGGCTCGCGACCAGCTTGCCGTCCTCCAGGCGCCCCCACTGGCCGCGCAGGAAGCGGTCGCGCATCTCCTCGGCCCGACGGCCAGCCGCCTCGCGCGCGGCGGCCTCGGGCATGCCTTCGGCCCGCATCCGCACCGCGATCAGGTCGGCCAGGCTGACGACCGGCACCGACATCCGCGCATCGAGCTTGCGCACGGTTTCCTTGACCACTGCGCCCGGCGAGTGGTTCCACAGCGTGGGCGCGCTCAGATCCAGGTCCAGCCGCAGCGTCGCAGAACCGTTGGCGGTATCGACCTGCAGCGGCGACAGCGAAAAGCCCGGCTGGGCCAGCAGGAACTTCATCAGGTGGCCCGCGCCCACCATCTTGTCGCCCAGACTGGCGCCGCCCCGGGCCGCCTCCACCGACGCCTGGAATGCGCGGAACGACGCCATGTCGAAGTTGCGCGCCTCGGCGGCCAGGCGCAGATTGGCCGCCTGTCCGGCTCGCGTGTCGATGCCCGCGACCTGCACGGCCAGCTTGGCGTTCATCGCGCTCTCGGCGCCCTTGGCATCGGTGCTCACGGCGACGTCGCGCAGCGTGACCGGTTCGCCGTCGATCTCGATGGTCCATTGCTTGAGGTTCGCGCGGGTGGCCGCAGTACCCGCCTCATCGGCGGCGCGGCTTGCGTCGTACCTGATCGCCAGGTCGCGCATGGCCAGGCGGCGCGTATGTCGCTCGCCGTCCTTGGTGTAGGGCTCGAACAGCTCGGCGCGGCCCGAGTGGATGTCCACCGTGGTGTGCTTGCCGCCGGCGGCCACGTCGGCCAGGAGCTTCAGGCCCGAGAAGCTGAAGCGCGACTCGTCGCGCACGCGCTCGACCGGCGCCAGCTCCAGCGTGCCGCTGATGTCGCGGCCATAGCCCGCCACGGCCTCGGCCGTCACGGGCACGGCGCCCCCGGCAGCCGCGAACCAGGTGTCGACCGAAGGCGTCTGCGCCAGGTCGGCCCGCGCGGCCGCCATGGCCGGGAACAGGTGCCCCCGCGCCAGGCGGTACAGGGGGAACGGCCCATGGTCCAGGCGCACCACCATCTCGTACTCGTGCCCCGCCGCGGCCGCGCCGTCCTCCGGCGAAGGCCCCGTCTTCAGCCGATAGCGCGCCTGCGACGTGAACACGCCTCGTTCATACGACAACGGCTCGAACGACAACGGTTCGCCCGTCTTCACGCCGATCTGCCGCGCCAACTGATCGGCGCTGTCGGCCAGTTGCGCCATGCCGGTCTCCAGCTGCTTGCCGGTGTACCAGGCCGTGCCCGTCCAGATCGCGCCCAGCGCCAGCACGGCGCAACCCACGGCTGCAAATTTCCTCATGGTGTCCTTCCCGCGTTCATCGATGCCATCCGGCCTCGCGGACCGGATCCGTGACAGCATACGCCGCGCATGAAAAACGGGCTGCCGCGCCCGATGGCGCCGCAGCCCGCATGGGGCGCCGGCATCATGCCGGCGCCGAAGTCGTGTTCGCGCCTCAGCGCATGCCGCCCATCGCGCCGCTCATGACCATCATCACAAACTGTTGCAGCGGCATCTTCTTGCCATTGAAGTCGACCTGGCCGTCGGCGTAGTTCAGGTAGGAAACGATGTTGTCGTTTTCCGCCTTGGCCACGCCCATCGCCACCGCCATGGTGCCGACCATTTCGGCCTGGCCCTTGGCGGTCTGGGCGGCACGGTCGGCCGGCACGCCGCGCATCTGCGGCTCGATCGCCATCAGGTCGGCCACGTTGGCCTTGGACAGCACCAGCTTGGCGTTGAGCTTGCGGATGGCTTCCATGGCCAGGTCGCTGGCCGGCTTGTCGGTCGAGGCCGGCTTGGCCAGGTCCACGTCCAGGTTGAAGGTCGAGGTGCCGTTGGCGGTGCGCACCTGCAGCGGCGACACCGACAGGCTGGGGTTGCCGGCCAGCAGCAGTTCGACGTTGGTCTTCAGGATCTGCTGCTCTTCGGGCGTGAACTCGGGCTTGGCCTCGTCGTCGCCGCTTTGCATCATGCGGCGCGACGACGCTTCATAGACGTCGTTCAGGGCCTTGAGCGCCTTGGGATCCATGTTCTTCATGCCGATGGCCAGCTGCAGGCCCGCCATGTCCTTTTCCTTGACATTGATCATGCCGAAGTCCAGCACCATCTTGGCGTTCACGCCGGCATCGGCCTCGGCCAGGTCCACCGCGATGCTGGTGTCCTTGAGCAGCACCGGCGGCTGGGTCTTGGACGTGATGGTCCATTCCTTGAGGACCAGCTTCTGGCTGCCCATGGCCATGTCGTTCTTGCCCGGCGCCAGGTCGCTGTTGAGCGTGATGCCCTTGACCGCCATGCCGACGATATCGCTCTCGCCGGCCGGACCGGCCAGCGTCAGGCTGTCGCTCTTGAGCGCCAGGACGCCGTGCTTGCTCTTGGTGTCGAAGTCGACGTCGCCGGTCATGCCGGAGAAGGTCAGCTTGGTCTTGTCGGTCGAGGCTTCGGCCGGCGCCAGATTGAAGGTGCCGGTGACGTTCTTGCCGTAGCTGACGCTATAGGCGCCGGACAGCGGCGTGGCGCCCTTGGTGGCGGTGAACCAGCCCTTGATCGCCGGCGTTTCCTCGATCTGGAAGCGGCTGGCGACCATCGCCGGCGCGAGCTTGCCCGAAGCCAGGTTCGAGAACGGGAAGGGGCCGTGCGACAGGTGCTCGACGAACTGGATCTCGCGTTCCTCGGCCGGCTTGCCATCCTTGGCAGGCAGGGCGAACTTGACGCGGTAGCGCTCGGTGGACGAGAACACGCCGCGCTCGAACGACATCAGTTCGATCACGGGCGTCACGCCCCATTTTTCGCCGAGCTTGCGCAGTTCGACGTTGCCGTCTTCGATCGACTGCTTGACGAACGCCTCGGCCTTCTGGCCGGTGTACCAGGCCGTGCCGGTCCAGATTGCGCCCAGTGCAACGACCAGACCCGCTATTGCCGCCTTTTTCATAGCAACCCTTAATTCTTTTGGTGGAGGTAAGCCGACGGATTATAGGGAGCGTGGACTAGGGATTACACTAATTTCGTGCTTTTTATGTGCAAAATGTTACTTCGCTATACCGATAGCGCGCGTCCCTTATGCGGCAGCGCGGCATCGGCTACAATCGCCAGGCGTGCTTTGCCAATCCGCACGCGTCCGCTAGGCACTTCGCCGCCAAGCTTCGCCCTCAGGGGCGCTTCCCTTTTCTCCTTATTCGTCCGCCTGGATTGGAGTCTCTCAACTTGAGCGACGGGCTGCCGCTGGAGTTGTTTTGACTACCTCTTCCTCTTTCGCCGACCTCGGGCTGGCTGATTCCCTGTTGCGCGCCATTGCCGATACCGGCTACACCGCGCCCACCCCCATCCAGGCCCAGGCGATTCCGCAGGTCCTCAAGGGCGGCGACCTGCTGGCCGCCGCCCAGACCGGCACCGGCAAGACCGCCGGCTTCACGCTGCCCATCCTGCATCTGCTGATGCAGCGCAAGCCGGAAGCCCGCAAGGCCGGCCGCCCGCGCTGCCTGATCCTGACCCCGACGCGCGAACTGACCGCGCAGGTGGCCGAATCGGTGCAGACCTACGGCAAGCACACCTCGCTGACGTCCATGGTGATGTTCGGCGGCGTCAACATCAACCCCCAGATCTCCGCCCTGCGCAAGCCGCTGGACATCCTGGTGGCCACCCCCGGCCGCCTGCTGGACCACTGCGGCCAGAAGACGGTCGACCTGTCCGGCGTCGAGATCCTGGTGCTGGACGAAGCCGACCGCATGCTGGACATGGGCTTCATCCGCGACATCCGCAAGATCCTGGCCCTGCTGCCCAAGCAGCGCCAGAACCTGCTGTTCTCGGCCACCTTCTCCGATGAGATCCGCTCGCTGGCGCGCGGCGTGCTGAACGATCCGGGCGAAGTCTCGGTCACCCCGCGCAACACCGCCACCGAACTGGTCACCCAGACGGTGCACCTGGTCGAACAGCACCACAAGCGCGACCTGATCAGCCACATCATCCGCGAAAGCGGCTGGCACCAGGTGCTGGTGTTCACGCGCACCAAGCACGGCGCCAACCGCCTGGCCGAAAAGCTGGTCAAGGACGGCCTGACCGCCGCCGCGATCCACGGCAACAAGAGCCAGTCGGCCCGCACCCGCGCGCTGGCCGGCTTCAAGGACGGCACCGTGACGGTGCTGGTGGCCACCGACATCGCCGCGCGCGGCCTGGACATCGACCAGCTGCCCCAGGTGGTGAACTTCGAACTGCCCAACGTGCCGGAAGACTACGTGCACCGCATCGGCCGCACCGGCCGCGCTGGCGCCACCGGCGCCGCGGTCTCGCTGGTGGACAACAGCGAGATCAAGCTGCTCAAGGACATCGAGCGCCTGATCAAGAAGACCATCGAGCGCAAGCCGGTGGCCGACTGGACCCCGCCCGCCACCAGCGCCGCCGCCTTCGAACGCCAGGAACGCGACGAAGACTCGCGCCAGCCGCGTGGCGGCGGCCGTAACGGCGGCCGCGGCGGCAATGCCGGCGCGCCCCGTTCGCGCCCGGCCAACGCCGCGCCGCGCAACGCCAACGGCGGCCGCGCCCCGGCGCCGGCCCGCGCCGGCGGCGACAACCGCGGCAGCCAGGGCCAGCGCGACGGCAAGCCCTCCGACCGTCCGGCCCACGCCGGCCGCGGCGACGCCCGCCCGCAGCAGAACCATCGCCGTCCCGAAGGCAGCGCCCGTCCCGCCGGCAACGGCAACGGCGGCCGCCCGGCCGGCGGCCCGCGCGCGGCGCTGCTCTCCAAGTAATATCAGCGGCATACCTGTAACTGCGACCCACGGACCCGCGCCATCATGCCTCTTTCCACCTGGTTGACGTTCTTCCTGGCCTCCTGGGCCATTTCGTTCTCGCCCGGCGCGGGGGCCATCTCCGCGATGTCCTCCGGACTGAAGTACGGCTTTGCCCGCGGCTACTGGAACACGGCCGGCCTGATCATGGGCATCCTGTTCCAGTTCGTGGTGGTCGCGGTCGGCCTGGGCGCGGTGCTGGCCACTTCCGAGATGGCCTTCAACGTGGTCAAGTACCTGGGTGTGGCCTACCTGATCTACCTGGGGGTGCGCCAGATCCGCACCGACGCCGCGCCGGTCGCGGTCGATGCCGGCGATCCCAAGCAGGCCTCGATCCGCGAGCTGGTGATGCGCGGCTTCCTGATCAACACCATGAACCCCAAGGGCACGGTGTTCCTGCTGGCGGTGGTGCCGCAGTTCGTCGACACCGCCTTGCCGCTGACGCCGCAGTACGCGGCGCTGGCCGGCACGCTGGCGTTCACCGACCTGGTGGCGATGGGCGTGTACACGCTGCTGGCGGCGCGCGTGCTGCGCCTGCTGCGCGATGCCAAGCACATCCGCTGGATGAACCGCACCTTCGGTTCGCTGTTCATCCTGGCCGGCGTGTTCCTGGCCTCGTTCCGCCGCCATTCCTGAATTTCCACGCGCGGGGCACGCGCCGGCAACGGCGCGTGCCCCGCTTGTTTCGATGCACGATACCGGACCGCGCCGGGCTGAAGCCGCGGCGTCAGGTTGAATCCTCCGATCATGAACATCCCACAAGAAGTAGCGCGGCGCCGTACCTTCGCCATCATTTCCCACCCTGACGCGGGCAAGACCACGCTGACCGAAAAGCTGCTGCTGTTCGCAGGCGCGATCCAGATCGCCGGCAGTGTCAAGGCGCGCAAGGCCTCGCGCCACGCGTCCTCCGACTGGATGGAAATCGAAAAGCAGCGCGGCATTTCGGTGGCCTCGTCGGTGATGCAGATGGAATACCGCGACTGCGTCATCAACCTGCTCGACACGCCGGGCCACCAGGACTTCTCGGAAGACACCTACCGCGTGCTGACGGCGGTCGACGCCGCGCTGATGGTGATCGACGCCGCCAACGGCGTCGAACCGCAGACCATCCGCCTGCTGCAGGTCTGCCGCGCGCGCAACACGCCCATCATCACGTTCATCAACAAGATGGACCGTGAAGTACGCGAGCCGCTCGAGCTGCTGTCGGAAATCGAAGGCCACCTGGGCATGGACGCCGTGCCGTTCTCGTGGCCGGTGGGCATGGGCAAGGCCTTCGGCGGCGTGTTCGACATCCGTCGCGACCGCATGCGCGTGTTCCGCCCCGGCCAGGAGCGCCGTTCCGACAACGACGATTTCATCGAAGGCCTGAGCAACCCCGAGATCGCGCGCCGCTTCGGTTCGGCCTTCGACCAGGCCAGCGGCGAGATCGAGCTGATCAACGAAGCCGCGCCCGCGTTCGACCGCGACCAGTTCCTGGCCGGCAAGCAGACCCCGGTGTTCTTCGGCTCCGCCATCAACAACTTCGGCGTGCAGGAAGTACTGGACGCGCTGGTCGAACAAGCCCCGCCGCCCGGCCCGCGCGTCGCGCTGCAACGCGAAGTGCAGCCCGAGGAACCCAAGTTCACGGGCGTGGTGTTCAAGGTGCAGGCCAACATGGATCCGGCCCACCGCGACCGCGTCGCCTTCGTGCGCGTCAGCTCCGGCCGCTTCGAGCGCGGCATGCGCCTGAAGGTCGCGCGCACCAACAAGGAAATGCGCCCCAACAACGTGGTGTCGTTCCTGTCGCAACGCCGCGAACTGCTGGACGAGGCCTATGCCGGCGACGTCATCGGCATCCCCAACCACGGCGTGCTGCAACTGGGCGACGTGCTGACCGAGGGCGAAACGCTGCAATTCACGGGCCTGCCGTTCTTCGCGCCCGAGCTGTTCCAGGCCGTCGAAGTGAAGGACCCGCTGCGCACCAAGCAATTGCGCACCGGCCTGACGCAGCTGGGCGAAGAGGGCGCCATCCAGGTGTTCCGCCCCGAGGCCGCCGGCGGTTCGCTGCTGCTGGGCGCGGTTGGCCAGCTGCAGTTCGAAGTGGTGGCCCACCGCCTCAAGACCGAGTACGGCGTGGACGCCCGGATGCTGCCTTCGCGCTACACAATGGCACGTTGGATTACCTCTGATAACCCCAAGGCGCTGCGCAAGTTCATGGATGCCAATGCAGCCCATATCGCCTATGATGTGGTCGATGCGGCGGCGTTTTTGATCGGTTCGCCCGCGCAGTTGCGCGTGGCCGAGGAACTGTATCCGGATGTGAAATTCCACGCCATGCGCGAGCATGGTGGCAAGGTCTTCGGAGACAAGGCGTAAACCCGTTCGGGTACCGCACGGCAGATGAGGGTAGCAATGTCTTGGCGTTTATTATTCGCAACGCTCCTGCTGGCGCTTGGCGCGTCGGCCTGGGGCGGTATTCAATTGGGTGACTGGCTGGTGGCGCATGCGCCGCAGGCCGCGCCTGCGCCCGGCCAGGATGCGGCCGCGTCGCAGCAGCCCGTGCTCGACGCCAACGGGCGTCCCTACGTGGCTCAGCCGCCGCAGCCGCGCATCGACGGCACGCTCGGCGTGCCCGACAAGCCGGCCGACCGCGAATGGGCCATCAACACCGTATCGCTGTTCGACACCGTCAGCGATCCCGCCGTGAAGATCTCGCGCGAACGCATCAGCCAGGACCAGGCGCGCGAAATCGCCGCCGCCTCGCAAGTGCCGCTGCCGCAAGGCACGTCCGACGTCAGCACGCTCGACCTGCAGGCGCCGGGCACCGGCACCGCCGTCAATGGTGGCCAGGGCCAGGCACCGGGCCAGCAGGCCGCCGGCTATGGCAATACGCAGATGGTGCAGGCGCCGCCCCCGCCCAATTCGTCGCCCGCCCCCGGCGCACCCGGATGGCAGGATGCGCTTAAGCGCGAGCTGGCGCACTGTGCCACGCAGGGCTTCTTCGAGCGCCCCTCGTGCTCGTGGGCGGCCCGCAACAAATACTGCGGTCCCAACCGGGCCTGGGGCACGATGGCCGAGTGCCCGGCGCGCCCGCAGTAAGCCGCATCGTCCAGATCGCGCCACGCGCGATCACGCAAAAAAATGGCGCCCCGAGGGGCGCCATTTTCATGCCGGGCTGATCGATCAGTCGGGCACGGACATCTGGCTTTGCAGGTAGTTCTGCAGGCCCACCTTGTCGATCAGGTCGATCTGGGTTTCCAGATAGTCGATGTGCTCTTCGGTGTCGTCCAGGATGTCCTGGAACAGGTCGCGCGAAACGTAGTCGCGCACCGATTCGCAATAGGCGATGGCTTCCTTCACGGTGGCCTGGGCGCCTTGCTCCAGCTTCAGGTCACAGGCCAGCAGTTCCGGCACATCTTCGCCGATCAACAGCTTGTGCAGGTCCTGCAGGTTGGGCAGGCCGTCGAGCATGAAGATGCGCGCGATCAGGCGATCCGCATGCTTCATTTCGCCGATGGATTCTTCGTACTCGTGCTTGCCCAGCTTGTCGAAACCCCAGTGGTTCAACATGCGCGCATGCAGGAAATACTGGTTGATCGCCGTCAGCTCGTTGGTCAGTTGCTTGTTCAGGAACTGGATGACGGTTTTATCGCCTTTCATGATGGACTCCTTGCAGTCAGGCGCGACGCGCACTGCATCGCGACAAGAAGCGCACGATGCCGCGAGTACGCAACCCCGGCAGACTAACATCGGCCGCGGGGCCGCGCCTAGCCTTGGCGCGCATTTGGTAAACCGCTTTACGAGCGCTACAAGAAAGCGACAGACGAATGAGAATGAGTATGCGTGCGCGATGTCCTGCGGGCAATGCATCGCGGTTTCGCGGGCTGGGCGGACACGGGTGTCCCATTTGCCGCGGCATTTCGAGCGCGCCGCACCGCGTGAATGGCGTGATGACGCCATGAATCTATCAGACCGTTCCGACCGCACGCCACGTTGTGCAAACCCAACCCTGGCGCGCTGCGCGGGGTCCCGCGCGACGCGCACGCCCCAGCCTCGGCCAGCTTGACGCGCGCGCTGCCCGCGCCTAGGCGGCGCGCCGCGTCGCCAGCCAGATGCCGAATGCGATCGGCACGATGCCCAGCAGGTCCAGCCACGACACCGATTCACGCAGCACCACCCAGCCGAACAGCAGGCCCAGCGGCGGCATCAGGAAATGCAGCGCGCTGGCCGCGGTGGCGCTGGCGCGGCCCAGGATCATGAACCAAAGGTAGTAGCCGCCAATGGACACCGCCACGATCATGTAGGCCATGCTCCAGAACAGGCTGGCCGTCATGCGCGCATCGCCGATATTGTCGTGCAGCAGCGCCACCGGCATCAGCGCCACCGCCCCGGCCAGCGACTGGATGCCCGTCGCCATCCACAGTCCCGTCGACGGCTTGAGGCGTTTGTAGAGCAGCGTGCCCGCCACCAGCGCCACCAGGCCGCCCGTCACCAGCAAAGTGCCATGCAGGTCCTCCTGCATGCCCGACAGGCGCGAACGCAGCACCAGGGCCACCCCCGCCAGGCCCAGGCACAGCCCGAGCATCTTGCGCCAGCCGAGCCGCTCGCCCAGCACCGGACCGGCCAACACGCCGATCAACAGCGGATTGGTGCTGATCAGCACCGCCGTGAACGCGGACGACACCGTCGTCATGCCACTCCAGCTCAGGCCCAGGTAGGCCGCGTTGTTCAGCACGCCCAGCAACACCAGCGCCGCCAGGTCGCGGCCGGCGGGCCGAGCCCAACGGCCGCTGGCCGCGGCCACGCCGAGCATCAGGGCGCCAGCAATCAGGAAGCGAATGGTCAACAGGGTCAGCGGCGGACAGTCGCGCACCGCGATCTTGGCCGCCGCGAACGCCGAACTCCACAGGAAACAGAACGCCGCGATGGGCGCCCAGGCCACCCCCATCGGCGCGTCGGCGGGCAGGGCGGTGGCGGGCAAAGTCGATGACGCCTTCATGGCAGCAGGTCCGGGCAAAGGAAGATGAGCCCATTCTGGGCGCGGCCCTATCCATTGACAAACGCTTTATTTGGATCAAAAGTATTTGAAAAACCAATGCAAAGGCGCCTCCCATGCTCGATCTCGATCTACTGCACAGCTTTGTCTCCGTCGTCGACGCGGGCGGCTTCACCCGCGCCGGCGAACGGGTGCACCGCAGCCAGTCCACCGTCAGCCAACAGATCCGCAAACTCGAGGAGACCCTCGAATGCACGCTGTTCGTGCGCGAAGGCCGCCAGGTCCACCTGACCGAGGACGGCGAACGCCTGCTCGGCTATGCGCGCCGCATGCTGGCGCTGTCCACCGAAGTGCGCGAGGCGGTCAGCGGCCGCAAGCGGGTCGAGGTGATCCGGCTGGGCATTCCCGACGATTTCGCCGCCGACACGCTCACGGCCATCGTGGCGCAGTTCGCCCGCGCCCGGCCGAGCGTCCGGCTGTCGGTGCGCTGCGACTTGACCGTGGCCCTGACCCGCGGCCTGGAACGGGGCGACCTGGATCTGGCGCTGCTCAAGCGCGAACCCGGCGCCGGGCCGGCCCTGGCGACCTGGCGGGAACACTTGCACTGGATCGCGGGCGCGCCAGCCCTGCCCGCCAGCACCGAACCGGTGCCCTTGGTGGCCTTTCCGCAGGGCTGCATCTACCGCAACCGCGCGATTCACGCGCTCGAACGCGCTGCACGCCGCTGGCGCATCGCTTACGAAAGCCCCAATCTGATGGGAATACAGGCCGCGCTGGCGGGAGGACTGGGGGTGGCATTGCTGGAGCGCCGCTGCATCGCCGCGGGGCATCGGCTGGTCGACGACGCGCTGCCGGCGGTGCCGCCGTCCGAGCTGGCGCTATGCCTGTCCGAACCGGCGCGCGAGCCAGTGCGCCAGTTGGCGGGAATGATCAGGGATTTTTGTGAAACGGAAACACAACGGCTTGCAGGGCTGGGCCTGCAAGCCGTGGCAGGTGGCGGCGCCGCTCAGGCGACGGCGACCTGGATGACCGGATAGCTGCTGTTCGCCGCGGACGTGCCCGGTTCGGCCATGGTGGCCGGCGGGTTGACCGGAACGGCGATCGAGCGCACATCGCACACGCTGGAACAGCGGCCGCCCGGCAGGTATTCGGCGGCGGTGGCCGCGCAGCAGCCGCAGCACGTGGCCACGCCCAGCTCGAACTGCAGGTCGGAAAGCGACGTCGCGCCCGCGTCCACGCTGGCGCGGACTTGGCGTTCGGTGATGGCATTACATACGCAAATGTACATGAGAATAATTATCGGCATTTGTTCATGCAATGGCAAGTACTCAGCGTAAATAATTTGCAACCCGGTGGTCATCTAACCTATTGAAATAAGGGACGTTTTCCGAAGATTCGTCCCTTATTTCACCGCGCCGCGGCCTGCGCCTTGCGCAGCGCGGCCGGCGCGATCCGCAGTGCCTCGCGGTATTTCGCGACCGTCCTGCGGGCGATGACGATGCCCTGGTCGGCCAGTTTTTCCATGATCTGGCTGTCGGACAGCGGCTTGGCCCGGTTCTCCTCGGCCACCATCTGGCGGATGAAGGTCTGCACCGCCGTGGCGGATGTGGCGTCGCCGCCATCGGTCGACACCCCCGCCCCGAAGAAACGCTTGAGCTCCAGCGTACCGAAGGGAGTGAGCATGTACTTCTGTGTCGTGGCGCGTGAAATGGTGGACTCATGCAGGCCCAGCTCGCCGGCAATGTCCTTGAGGATGAGCGGGCGCATGGCCGCCGGCCCCTGGCTGAAGAAGGCGGTCTGGCGGTCGACAATGGCCTGGGCCACTCGCAGGATGGTGTCGAAGCGCTGCTCCACGTTGCGGATCATCCATTTCGCCTGTTGCAGCTGAGACTGCAAGCCGGCGTGGGCCGACTCCTTCTGGTTGGCCAGCATTTGGGCGTACAGGCCATTGATCTGCAGTCGCGGCACGGCGGCGCTGTTGAGCGTCACCCGCCAGCCGCGGCGCGTCTTGCGCACGATGACGTCGGGTACGGCGTAATCGGCCGCCGGGACCGTCCAGGCGCGGCCCGGACGGGGCTCCAGACGCAGGATCAGGGCGTGCGCCGCGCGCAGCGTGGCCTCGTCACAACCGACCGCGGCGCACAGCCTGGCATGGTTGCCGGTGGCCAACAGCGCCAGATGCTGGGCGCAGACCAGGCGGGCGCAGGCCAGCGCCTTGGGATCCGCGGCCTCGGGCAACCGGGCCGTGTCGGGACTGCGCAATTGCAACAGCAGGCACTCGGACATGTCGCGCGCGCCGATGCCGGCCGGGTCGAACGATTGCAGCAGCGACAGCGCGGCGCGCAGCTCGTCCAGGTCCGGCTCCATCTCGGCCGGCAGCCAGCCCAGGATTTCCTCCAGGGGCGAGCCCAGGTAGCCGTTCTCGTCCAGTTCGTCGATCAGCAGCGCCGCCAGCGCGGCGTCGCGCGGCGCGGCGCGGGTCAGCACCAGTTGCCCGAGCAGGTGCTCGCGCAGGGTATCGGGCCGGGCGGCCTCGGGCAGGCTGGAATCATCATCGGGGTAGACCCCGCCCGAACCCGGCATTTCCTCGACCGGGGTGTCGCGCTCGGGCGCGGGTTCGTCGTCCTGCACCGACGACTCGCGCTCGGATTCGGCCTGCGTCTCGACGGAGGAAGGCTCATCGTCGCGTTCCAGCAACGGATTGTCGGCGAGCACTTGCGAGATTTCCGCCTCGAGCTCGAGCGTGGACAGCTGCAGCAACCGGATCGATTGCTGCAGTTGAGGGGTCAGCGTCAGATGCTGGCCGGGCCGCAGTTCTAAAATAGGACGGGTCATAGGTACAATATTTTGCATGATGAATCAGACTTCGCCCGCACGCGTTCGCCAGGATTGCCGACTTATCGGCCAGACCCTGCTCAAACTGGCGCTTCCCCGACTTCTCGTGCGCGCGATCGTGATCGCAGTGGCCGTGATCGTCTGGTATCTCGCCGCTTCCTGGATCCTGGATTTCGGCAAGCGCATCAACTACGACTTCCTGCACACCCTGGGCCAACCCACCATGGACATGGTGCAAAAGGTCAACCCGTACATCTGGTGGGTCGTGGCCGGCATCTGGACCCTGATCGTCTTCTTCATCCTGCGCGCCTGGCTGTCGGCCAGCCTGGCCTCCGGCCGCGCCACCCCGGTCGGCACCGGCGTGCTGGCCGACCTGGCGCCCCAGTTGTCCGAGGAGTCCCTGGGCGTGCTGCGCTGGACCTGGGGCGGCCGTGAAGAACCGTTCACCGTCGGCGACCTGCATCGCTCGCTGTCGGAAATCCGCCACAACCGCATCGGCAAGATCGCCATGGTGGCCGAGCAGGCCGAGATCCTCGACGGCGCCACCGCCCGCCCGCCGCGCGACGGACGCGACGACGGCCGCCGCGATGCGCGCGATTCCCGTGACATTCGCGACGCCCGCGAACCGCGCTACGTCGAACCGCGCATCGGTGGCCCGGCCCGCTGAGCGGCGCGCCCCCCACCGTTCGACGACCCAGGCCGCCGCAAAGCGGCCTGCTTGTTTCAGTCCCCTGCCAGCCGGGCTCCCCTATACTGGCCCTCCAGGCTCGCGCAACCGCGGCCGCGCACTTTAAAACCAGACCAAGCCGATTGCAGAGACCAGTCGGATGCGCGGCCAGCCCCCCTGGAGTTGCTTTACATGTTCCGTACCCCCGTCCGGTATGCCGCCGGCCTTCTGCTGGCCTGCTCGGCCGCCTTCGTCGCCGCCCCGGCAGCCGCCGCCTGGCCCGACAAGCCCATCACCTTCGTCGCGCCCTTCAGCGCCGGCGGCGCCAACGATCTGGTCGCCCGCATCATCGCCAAGGCGGTGGGCACGACCCTGAACCAGCCCGTCATCGTCGAAAACCGCCCCGGCGCCGGCGGCGTGGTCGGCGCCGCGCACGTCGCGCGCAGCGCGGCCGACGGCTACACCTATCTGGTGGGCAGCAACGGCACCGTCACCAACAGCCTGATCCGCTCGGACCAGCCCTACAAGGACGAAGAACTGACCCCGGTCGCGCTGCTGTCGATCACGCCGTCGGTGATCGTGGCCAATCCGTCGAACCCCGCCAAGGACCTGAAGGACTTCGTCGAACGCGCCAAGCAGGCCAAGACCGACCGTATCACGTTCTCGACCGCCGGCAACGGCAGTACGCCGCACTTCGTGGCCGAGATGGTCAAGGAGGCCACCGGACTGCCGGTCGAGCCCATCGCCTACAAGAGCGGCTCGGAAGGCGTGACCGCGGTGATCGGCAAGCAGGTCGACGCCACCTCGGAAGCCAGCATCGTCACGCTGCCGCTGGTGCAGAGCGGCAAGCTCAAGGCGCTGGCGACCACCTGGGACAAGCGCATGGCCAGCGCGCCCGACATTCCCACCACCGCCGAGCAAGGCTTCCCGGCCATCCGCATCGGCCACTGGGCGGGCCTGTACGCGCCGGCCGGCACGCCCGCCGACGTGCTCGACAAGATGAACGCCGCCGTCGAGAAGTCGCTGCAGACCAAGGAAGTGCAGGACGCGCTGCGCCAGAGCAGCATCGAGCCGGGCGGCGGTTCGCGCGCCAGCTTCGTCGAGTTCGCCAGGAGCGAGCGCGAGCGCCTGGGCCAGGTGGTCAAGAACGGCCACATGCAAATGCAATAACGCGTGTGACGCCAGCCGGGGACGATCTGTCCCCGGCTTTTTTATCGCCTTCCCGATTGCGCTGCCCGCAAAAGTATGTTTGACTAGCAACCTATGGCCGCTTACCGCACCTCCCTCGCGATTGCCACCGGACGCTTTGCCGCTCCGGTTGCCGGCCTGCGCGCTCGTACCGCCTTCATCGCGCTATCGCTATACCTACCGATCGGTTGCCGGGCCTAGTGTCCCCGTGGTAGCTCGGCAGCCACGCTTGCCACACGCGATTTCCCCTTTTCAAAACTGAATCTTGCGCCGCGCGAATGCGGCCAACCCTGGCACCAGGCCGCCATCCGGCCGCATGCCGGCCGAGGAAACCGATCCCGGGATTCACAAGAAACCGATCGAGGTGTAGTGATGATGCTTGCCAACCCCGCCACCAAATACGTCCCCTTCACGCCGTTCGCCCGCGACTTTTCCGAGCGCACCTGGCCCAGCCGCCGCATCACGCAGCCGCCGATCTGGATGAGCACCGACCTGCGCGACGGCAACCAGGCCCTGATCGAGCCGATGAGCGTCGAGCGCAAGCTCCGCTTCTTCGAGCAACTGGTCAAGATCGGCTTCAAGGAAATCGAGGTGGGTTTCCCGTCGGCCTCGCAGACCGACTTCGATTTCGTGCGCAAGCTCATCGACGAAAAGCGCATCCCCGACGACGTCACCATCATCGTGCTGACGCAGTCGCGTGAAGACCTGATCAGCCGCACCGTGGAATCCGCGGCCGGCGCCAAGCAGGCCATCGTCCACTTGTACAACGCCTGCGCCCCGGCGTTCCGCAAGGTCGTGTTCAACATGACCAAGGACGAGATCAAGAACATCGCCACGACCGGCACGCGCCTGGTCAAGCAGTACATGGCCAAGCACCCGGAAACCAAGTGGCGCTACCAGTACTCGCCCGAAGTCTTCAGCACGACCGAACCCGAATTCGCGCTGGAAGTCTCGAACGCCGTGGCCGACGTATGGGAGCCCACGCCGGACTGCAAGATGGTGCTGAACTTGCCCGCCACCATCGAGGCCACCACGCCGAACATGTACGCCGACCAGATCGAGTGGATGCACAAGAACCTGGCGCGCCGCGACAGCATCGTGCTGAGCGTGCACCCGCACAATGACCGCGGCACCGCCGTGGCCGCCGCCGAATTCGCCGTGATGGCCGGCGCCGACCGCATCGAAGGCTGCCTGTTCGGCAGCGGCGAGCGCACCGGCAACGTCGACCTGGTCACGCTGGCCCTGAACCTCTACACCCAGGGCGTGCACCCGGGCCTGGACTTCTCGGACATCGACGAAGTGCGCCGCTGCGCCGAGTACTGCAACCAGTTGCCCGTGCACCCGCGCCACCCGTATGCGGGCGACCTGGTCTTCACGGCCTTCTCCGGTTCGCACCAGGACGCCATCAAGAAGGGCTTTGCGCAACAGCAGCCCGACGCCGTGTGGGAAGTGCCGTACCTGCCGATCGACCCGGCCGATCTCGGCCGCAGCTACGACGCCGTGATCCGCGTCAACAGCCAGTCGGGCAAGGGCGGCGTGTCGTACCTGCTCGAACAGGAACACGGCCTGGTGTTGCCGCGCCGCCTGCAGATCGAATTCAGCCGCGCCATCCAGCGCGTCACCGACGAGACCGGCCGCGAAGTCACGGCCGACGACGTGCACACCATCTTCAACCGCGAATACCTGGAGCAGAAGGCCCCGTGGAAGCTGGTGCGTCACCGCATCGACGGCAATCCGGCCGCCGGCGAAGGCCAGCACTTCAGCATCGAGGCCGAGCTCGAATACAACGGCGAGCGCCGCATCGTGACGGGCAAGGGCGATGGCGCCATCTCGGCCTTCGTGGCCGCGCTGGACGTGCCGGTGCGCATCATGGACTACCACGAGCACGCCATCGGCACCGGCACCGACACCCGCGCCGCCTCCTACGTGGAACTGCGCGTCGGAGATTCGAGCACCGGCTTCGGCGTGGGCATCGACCGCGACATCGTGACGGCCTCGTTCCAGGCCGTGCTGAGCGCGGTGAACCGCCACATCAACGCCGGCGCCGTCATCACCGAACAGGAAGCCGCCCAGGCCGCGTGATCCGCCGCCAGGCCGCGGGCGCGGCGGTTACCGCCGCCGCGTTCCCCGTGCGCTTCTTACGGTGAAGCCGCGCCGCACAAAAAAATAGCCCGCCTTTATCCGGCGGGCTTTCTTCTTGCGTGATGCGTTCGACCGCGCCGCGACGGGCGCGCGGCGCGCCCCTCAACCGCGCGGCCACATATCGGATGCGCCGATGTCGGGCTCGCGCGCGGCCAGCAGCCGCTCGTGGACCCAGGCGGCGATCGCCAGGGTGCGGTGGTCATCGTGGCGCTTGCCGATCAGTTGCAGGCCGACCGGCAGGCCCTGCGGGCCGGTGGCGAACGGCAGGCTCAGGCACGGCAGGCCGAACAGCGTCCACGCGCGCGAGAACTGCGGGTCGCCCGTGCCGAGGTCGGCGAACGGCGCCTCGCCGCTGGCGGCAGGCGCGAGCAGCACGTCGTACTTGTCGAACCAGCCGTCCACGCGCGCGCGCGATTCCGCGGCGCGCGCCAGATTCTTGAGGTGTTCCTCGGCGCTGATCTGGGCCCCGGCCTCGAGGATCGCCTGGATCTTGGGGCTGAGCTGCGCGGCGTGTTCCAGCCGTTCGTAGGCCAGCGCCTGCGACGACTCGAACGCCATGATGTCGGCATGCAGCTGCACCAGCATGCAGTGCTCGGGCGGCAACGGCATTTCCTCGACGTGGGCGCCGGCGCGCGACAACGTGGCGGCGGCCTGGGCAAAGGCTTCCTTGGTCTCGGACTGGGCATGGCGCCATTGCAGGCTGCGGTACATGCCGATGCGCGGCTTGGCGTCGTAGGCCAGGTCCAGCAGCCGCGGATCGCGCATCATGACGGAGGCGAACAGGGCCGCGTCCGGCACCGAGCGGGCGAAGCCGCCGACCGTGTCGAGCGATTCGGCCAGGCTCTTGACCCCGGCCCGCGGAATGGCGCCGAACGTAGGCTTGTAGCCGACGATGCCGCAGTACGACGCAGGGCGGATGATGGAGCCGGCGGTCTGCGAACCCAGCGCGAACGGAACCATGTCGTCGGCGACCGCGGCGGCCGAGCCGCTGGAGGAGCCGCCGGGCGTGTAGGCCTCGTTGCGGGGATTGCGCGTGGGGCCTGCCTGGTAGGTGGCGAATTCGGTGGTGACGGTCTTGCCGATCACGATGGCGCCGGCATGGCGGCACAACGCCACGGCGGCGGCGTCCAGCCCGGGATGGTGGCGTTCGTAGATGGGGGAACCGTAGCGGGTGGGCAGATCGACCGTGTCGAACAGGTCCTTGACGCCGATCGGCAGGCCATGCAGCGGGCCGCGCAGGGGGCCGCGATCCAGGGCTTCCGCGTGATCCAGGGCGGCCTGCTTCTGCAGCGCCGTCCAGGCATGGATGGTGTTTTCGCGTTGCTCGATGCGCGCAAAGCAGGCTCGCACCAATTGCACCGCGGTCAATTCGCGCCGTTGCAGCTTGCGCGCCGCTTCAAGCGCGCCAAGTCTGTTTAAGGCAGTAGACATGATCCTTTCCTCTATCCCGGTGCCGCGCGATATGCGCGGTACTGACTTCCGCACCCGGTCCCCTTGACCTGGGGTTTGTCCCGATACGGCACGCGGCATGATGCGTGCCCGTCATGACAAACCCAGCCATTGTGCGCGTCGCGTCAATTGGGAAAACCACTGAAAAAACCGTGTTTTCGCAGGGATTTTCGCGCCACGCCGCGCCTTGGCCTTATGTTGTTGCGTTGTTATCAGCATAGCGCAAACGGGTGCAACACAAAGGTCATATTTGTCTTGTAAGATGAAAACGTTTTCAGCAAACCGGCAGCAATGTAGCCATGGCGTCGCGCGCATCGCCCCGCTTTTCCATCATCGAAGTGGCCCGCAAGGCGGGGGTTTCCCCCGCCACGGTTTCGCGCGCGTTCAACCAGCCCGAAATCGTCCATCCGGATACGCTGGCGCACATCCGCGCCATCGCCAAGCGCGCGGGTTTCCGGCCCAATCGCGTCGGCCGCAGCCTGCGTTCCGGCAGCACCCGCACGATCGGGTTGATTCTGCCGACGCTGTCCAATCCGGTATTCGCCGAGTGCTTTGAAGGCGCCGAACGGCGCGCCCGCGAGTCCGGCTACAGCGTAATGCTGACCGCCACCGGCTATGACCCGGCGGTGGAATCGGCCGCAGTGCAGGGCCTGATCGACCACCAGGTCGACGGCCTGATCCTGACGGTGGCGGACGCGGCCCGCAGCGCCACGCTGGACGACCTGGACAGCGCCGGCATGCCCTACGTGCTGGTCTACAACGAATCCGCCGACCATCCCTATGCCTCGGTCGACAATCGCGCGGCCGCCATTGACATGGTCTCGCACCTGGCGGCGCTGGGGCATCGGCGCATCGCCATCGTGACCGGCCCGCTGACGGCCTCCGATCGCGCTCGCCGCCGCCTGTCGGGCGCGCGCGCCTGCGCCAAGAAGCTGGGCCTGGAACCGATCCAGCACATCGCCATGAATTCGCACACCGGCAGCGACGCCGAGGCGATCAAGTCCGCATTGCGCGGCAAACAGGCGCCGACGGCGCTGTTCTGTTCCAACGACCTGCTGGCCACGGCCGTGATTGCCGACCTGGTGGCGCTGGGCCTGTCGGTTCCGTCCGATATTTCCGTCTGCGGCTTCGACGGCATGCGCTTCGGCGCCTTGCTGACGCCGCCGCTGACCACGGTGGCGCAACCCAGTGACGGCATCGGCCAGGCGGCCTGCTCCAACCTGCTGGCGCAGATCCATGGCCAGCCGCCGCAATCGAACCGCCTGCCGCACTGCATCGTGGTGGGCGGCACCGCGGCGCCGGTGCGCCGCTGAACCCCTTCCAGAATAAATACCGATCGAGACACGTGTCATGCTCATCGCACAGATTACCGACCTGCACATGCGCACCCCGGGCGACAAGGCGTACGGCATCATCGACCCTGCCGCCTTCCTCGGCCCGGCGGTGCGCGCGCTCAACGCGCTGACGCCGCGGCCCGACTGCGTGCTGATCACGGGCGACCTGACCGACCTGGGCCGTCCGCATGAATACCAGGCGCTGCGCGAGCAGTTGCAGACGCTTGAAATCCCTTATTTCCTGCTGCCCGGCAACCATGACGACCGCGCGCAATTGCGCGCCGCCTTCCCGGACCATGGCTATCTGCAAGGACAGGGGCCGTTCATCCAGTATGCCGTCGAAACCTATCCGCTGCGCCTGCTGGCGCTGGACACGGTGGTGCCGATGAAAAGCCACGGCGAGCTGTGCGACGAACGCCTGGGCTGGCTGGCCGCGCGCCTGGCCGAACAGCCCGACCGGCCGACGCTGGTGCTGATGCATCATCCGCCATTCCAGACCGGCATCGAGCACATGGACGACATCGGCCTGCTGGCCGGCGGCCCGGAACTCGAAAGCATCGTGGCGCGCTATCCGCGCGTCGAGCGCGTGCTGTGCGGCCACCTGCACCGCACCATCTTCCGCCGCTTCGGCGGCACCATTGCCTCGACCTGTCCGGGCACCGCGCACCAGCTGGCGCTGGAGCTGGGGCCGCGCCCGACCCTGCAATACATCATGGAGCCGCCGGGCTACCAGTTGCACTGGTGGCACGACGGCGCGCTGGTCACGCACCACGCCGTGATTGGGGAATACCCCGGGCCATATCCCTTCGCCTGAGCCCCGATCTCGATTACAAACACTATGCCCTGCCATATCTCCGTCATGTTTGCGCTGCACAATGAAAAGGTTTTCATCGCACGCGCCGCAGACGGATCAGAAAACTAGATCCAAGAGACAGCATGTCATCCATCGTTCTGGATAATCTCACCAAGCAATACGGCGGCGCGGCCGCGATCCACGGCGTCAGCTTCACCGTGCCGGCGGGCAGCTTCACCGTGCTGCTGGGCCCATCGGGTTGCGGCAAATCGACCACGCTGCGCATGATCGCCGGCCTGGACACGCCCACGTCCGGCACCATCCGCATCGGCGACCGCGACGTCACGCAGTTGCCGCCGGCCAAGCGCCGCATTTCCATGGTGTTCCAGTCGTACGCGCTGTTCCCGCACCTGTCGGTGCGCGAGAACATCCTGTTCGGCCTGAAGGTGCGCAAGGAGCCCGCGCGCGACTACGACCGCCGCCTGCAACGCGTGGCTTCGCTGCTGGGCCTGGGCCATCTGCTGGACCGCAAGCCGTCGCAACTGTCGGGCGGCCAGCAGCAGCGCGTGGCGCTGGGACGTGCGGTAATTTCCGAAGCGCCGGTGTGCCTGATGGACGAGCCGCTGTCCAACCTGGACGCGCAGCTTCGCCACGAGATGCGGCGCGAGATCCGCGCCTTGCAGCAGGACCTGGGCATCACCATGGTGTACGTCACGCACGACCAGACCGAGGCCATGAGCATGGCCGACCAGGTGGTGCTGCTGCGCGGCGGCCAGATCGAACAGCACGACACGCCGGACGGCCTGTATGCCCGTCCGGCCAGCGAATTCGCGGCGCGCTTCATCGGCACGCCGCCCATGAACCTGATCAACCTGATGCCGCTCCAGGGCGCCACCGTGATCGCCGGCACCCAAGGTCCGGCCATCGCCGGCGCGCCGGAAGGCGCCGCCAAGCTGGGCGTGCGGCCCGAGCACATCCGCATCGACAACGAAGGCATCGCCGCCACCGTGGAAAGCGTGGAGTACTTCGGCGCCGATTCCATCGTGGTCTGCCGCATCGGCGACAGCGGCGGGATCGCGGTGCGCGTGGGTGGCCACCTGCGCGCCCGCGCCGGCGAAGCGCTACGCCTGTCGTGGCCGGCCGAACAACAGCATTTCTTTGCCGCCGATTCGGCGGTCATCAACACCGTCGGGCGCTGAAGACGCCCAATCCACAGGAAAGGAAACGCAATCATGCGACGCATCGTACTCAAGACCCTGGCCGCCAGCCTTGCCGCCGCCTGCCTGTCGCTGCCCGCGCAGGCGCAGCAAAAGCCCGTCGAAGTGGAGTTCTACTATCCGGTCGCCGTGGGCGGCCCGATCACCAAGATCGTCGATGACATGGTGACGGACTTCGAGAAGGAAAACCCCGGCATCAAGATCAAGCCGATCTACGCCGGCTCGTATCAGGATTCGATCGCCAAGGCGCTGACCGCCCTGAAGGGTGGCACGCCGCCGCAGCTGGCCGTGCTGCTGTCGACCGACATGTTCACGCTGATCGACGAAGACGCCATCGTGCCGATCGACTCGCTGGCCAAAAGCGACGCCGACAAGAAGTGGCTGGGCGGCTTCTACGACGCCTTCATGCAGAACAGCCGCACCGGCGGCCACACCTGGGGCGTGCCGTTCCAGCGTTCGACCATCGTGATGTACTACAACAAGGATCTGTTCAAGGCCGCCGGCCTGGATCCCGAACGCGCGCCGGCCACCTGGGCCGAGCTGGTCGAGTACGGCAAGAAGCTGACCAAGCAGGACGCCAGCGGCAACACCACCCAGTGGGGCATCGAGATCCCGTCGGGCGGAGCCTTCGCCTACTGGCTGTTCCAGGCCCTGACCACGCCCAACGGCGCGATCCTGATGAACGAGGCCGGCAACGAGGTCTACCTGGACAAGCCCGCCGTGGTCGAGGCCGCGCAGTACTGGCGCGACCTGTCGGCCAAGCACAAGGTCATGCCCACCGGCACGATCGACTGGGGCACCACGCCCAAGGACTTCCTGGAAAAGAAGGCCGCCATCATCTGGACCACCACCGGCAACCTGACCAACATCCGCAAGAACGCCGACTTCCCGTTCGGCGTGGCGATGATGCCGCAGCAAAAGCGCGGCGGCAGCCCGACCGGCGGCGGCAACTTCTACATCTTCAAGAGCGGCACGCCTGAACAACAGCAGGCCGCGCTCAAGTTCGCGCAGTGGGCCACCACGCCCGAGCGCGCCGCCGACTGGAGCATCGCCACCGGCTACGTGGCCGTGACGCCGGCCGCCTGGCAGACCGAGAAGATGAAGAAGTACGCGCAGGATGTGCCGGCCGCCGCCGTGGCGCGCGACCAGTTGCAGGTGAGCGTGGCTGAATTCTCGACCCACGAGAACCAGCGCGTCACCAAGACCCTGAACGACGCCCTGCAGGCGGCGCTGACGGGGTCGAAGACGCCGCAGCAGGCGCTGACCGACGCCCAGCGCGAAGCCGACCGCATACTGCGTTCCTACAAGTAAATCCGCAAGCACGATGAGCCGCTCCTTGAATGCGCTTTATGGCTGGCTGCTGTTGCTGCCAGCCATCGTGCTGCTCGCCGCGTTCACGCATTACCCGGCGCTGGCGACGCTCTGGCACAGCTTCTATTCCACCCCCAAGGGCGCGCGCCCGGCCCGCTTTGTCGGGCTGGACAACTACGCCGTCATGCGCGACGACCCGGTGTTCTGGCAATCGCTCTGGAACAACCTGTGGTTCGCCCTGGGCACCATCCCGACCTCGATCGGCATCGCGCTGGTCATGGCGCTGTGGGTCAATCGCAACCTGCGCGGGCGCGGTTTCCTGCGCATGGCGTACTTCACGCCGACGGTGCTGCCGATGGTCGCGGTGGCCAATATCTGGCTGTTCTTCTACACCCCGCAGTACGGCCTGATCGCGCAGGTGATGCAGCTGTTCGGCTCGCCCGGCCCCAACTGGCTCGGCAACCGCGAAACCGCGCTGCCGGCGTTGATGCTGGTGACGGTGTGGAAGGAATCCGGTTTCTTCATGATCTTCTACCTGGCCGCGTTGCAGACGGTGTCGCCGTCGCTGCGCGAGGCGGCGATGCTGGAAGGGGCCTCGCGCTGGCAGTACTTCCGGCGCGTGCTGTGGCCGCTGTTGATGCCGACCACGCTGTTCGTGCTGATCAATGCGCTGATCAACGCCTTCCGGCTGGTGGACCACGTGGTGGTCATGACCCGCGGCGGGCCCGACAACGCCAGCACGCTGCTGCTGTACTACATCTACCAGGTCGGCTTCAGTTTCTGGGACACCGCCTACGCCGCGACGCTGACCGTCGTGCTGCTGGTGGTGCTGGCGCTGACGGCGCTGGTCAAGTTCCGCTGGCTGGACCGCAGGACGCACTACCAATGAAAGACAAGCTCGATACCCTGGGCGCGTGGGCGCTTGGCCTGTTGTGGATCCTGCCGCTGGCGTATGCCGTCTGGGCGGCGTTTCACCCGCCGGCCTACGCCACCCGCTTCGACCTGTTCGCGCCGCTCACGCTCGACAACTTCGCGCGGGCTTGGCAGGCCGCGCCGTTCCCGCGCTACTTCGCCAACACCTTCCTGCTGGTGACGATGGTGCTGGCGGCGCAGCTGGTGCTGTCGACCCTGGCCGGCTACGCCTTCGCGCGCTTCGAGTTCCGCGGCCGCGACTTCGTCTTCATGCTGGTGCTGCTGCAGCTGATGATCATGCCGGATGTGCTGCTGGTGGAGAACTACCGCTCCATGAGCCAGCTGGGCATCCGCGACACGGTGTTCGCCATCGGCCTGCCGTACTTCGCATCGGCCTTCGGCATCTTCCTGCTGCGCCAGACCTTCAAGACGGTGCCGCGCGAATTGGAGGAGGCCGCGCGCATGGAAGGCGCCAACGCGCTGCAGGTGCTGTGGAAGGTCTACGTGCCGCTGGCCAAGCCGATCTACGTGGCCTACGGGCTGGTGTCGGTCAGCCACCACTGGAACAACTTCCTGTGGCCGCTGATCATCACCAACTCGGTCGAATCGCGGCCGCTGACGGTGGGCCTGCAGGTGTTCTCGTCGACCGACCAGGGCATCGACTGGTCGGTGATCACCGCCGCCACGCTGATGTCGGCGGCGCCGCTGCTGATCGCCTTCCTGCTGTTCCAGCGCCAGTTCGTGCAGTCGTTCATGCGGGCCGGCATCCGCTGAGCCTTCCCTGGAAAGCAAAAGACCCCGCGCCAGGCGGGGTCTTTTCGTTGGGCGGCCAGGCGGTCAGTAACCGACCGTCAGGCCGGGCAGGTCCACCGTGATGCGCGGGCGTTCCAGCGCCAGCGCCAGGTGCTCGGCGAACTCGCGGGCCTCCTTGGCGTCGGTGGACAGGATGTCGTAGCCCAGCGCGTCGGCCACGCCCAGCACCTTGTCCAGCAGCAGCACCTTGCCGCTGGGGCGCAGGGGCTCGCAGCCCAGGGTTTCCCAGGCGCCGTCAAACCAGTCGCGAGCGTCGTTCTGGCGTTGCGGGCTGGGTTCGACGTTGGCCGACAGGTCCAGCGAGCGCCGGGTGTCGAAAACGATGGTGATGTCGCTGCGCATGGCAGGGATTCCTTGAAATGGCGTCAACCGCAAAGGGTAGGGAAAAATCGCCGGGCAGATTGTCCGTCCGGCGACATTGCCTACCAGCCGCGGGAGACTTCCCAGGTGACCTCGGCGCCGGCGGCCTGCGACTGGCGCATCATGTCCAGCAGCGGGAAGGCGCGTTCCTTCAGGCCGACCGCGCGCGCCATGGGCGCCACCGGCGGCTTGTCCTCGTCTTCCTCGTCCTCGTCGTGGGTGCCCTGGGCCTCTTCGATGGCCCGTTCGATGCCCTGGATGGCCGGACCGAGCTGGTCGACGGTGAACACGCCGCGCTCGGGGATCTTGTCGCCGAAGGACTTGCCCGCGGCCTGCAGCAGGGCGCCGGCATGGTCGGTAAGCATCAGGACTTCGGCCACGACCTTGGAGTGAAATGTAATCAGCATATTCCGGTCTCCTACGGATTGAATACCTTCAATACACTACCGCAACGCCCTGGGGATGCCAACTGGCGCTCCGGCCGACCCGCCAGGGCGGCCCGCGGCCGGTGGCGGCCGCCAAATCAAGCTATGATTCAGGAGATTCCCGTGACGGCAGGATCCGCGGCGGCCCAGGTTGCCGGCGCCCGCGCGGCCGCGCCTCCCCAGGCGCGCCGGCCGGCCGATCCCCGCCCCCGGCACCGCCGGTGGGCCAGCGCGCGGGCCTGCGGCCCGGCCGCGCCCGCAGCCGCTCTCGTCACTCACCCGAACTTCTCCAGACGCCCATGCTCCCCGAGCAACAAAAACAGCTTATCTCCCTGATCCAGGCCGCCGTCGCGCAGAGCCTGCCCGACGCCCAGGCCGATACGGCCCGAGCCAACGTGCTGCTGGAGCGCCCCAAGGTCGCCGCCCACGGCGACGTCGCCACCAACGTGGCCATGCAGCTGGCCAAGCCGGCCAAGCGCAACCCGCGTGAACTGGCCCAGGCCATCGTCGAGGCGCTGCTGGCGCTGCCCGGCGCCCGCGACCTGGTCGAAAGCGCGGAAATCGCCGGTCCCGGCTTCATCAACCTGCGCGTCACCGCCGCCGCCCGCCAGGCCGTCATCACGGCCGTGGCCGAACAGGGCGAGGCCTTTGGCCGCGCCGCCCGCATCGGCGAGAAGATCCTGGTGGAATTCGTGTCCGCCAACCCGACCGGCCCCCTGCACGTCGGCCACGCCCGCCAGGCCGCCCTGGGCGATGCCCTGTGCCGCCTGTACGACGCCATCGGCTGGGACGTGACCCGCGAGTTCTACTACAACGACGCCGGCAACCAGATCGAGAACCTGGCCATCAGCGTGCAGGCGCGCGCCCGCGGCCTGGGCACCGACTCGCCCGACTGGCCCGCCGACGGCTACAAGGGCGACTACATCGTCGACATCGCCCGCGACTTCCAGGCCGGCAAGACGCTGCAGGCCTCGGACGGCGAGCCCGTCACCGCCACCGGCAACATCGACAGCCTGGAAGACATCCGCGCCTTCGCCGTGGCCTACCTGCGCCGCGAGCAGGACCTGGACCTGCAGGCGTTCGGCCTGAAGTTCGACAACTACTACCTGGAAAGCTCGCTGTACACCTCGGGCCGGGTCGAGGCCACCGTCAAGGCACTGATCGCCGGCGGCCACACCTATGAGGAAGGCGGCGCGCTGTGGCTGCGCACCACCGAACTGGGCACGGGCGACGACAAAGACCGCGTCATGCGCAAGAGCGAGGGCGGCTACACCTATTTCGTGCCGGACGTGGCCTACCACAAGGCCAAGTGGGAACGCGGCTTCCACCGCGCCGTGAACATCCAGGGCAGCGACCACCACGGCACCGTGGCGCGCGTGCGCGCCGGCCTGCAGGCGCTGGAAGAGGGCATTCCCAAGGACTACCCGTCGTACGTGCTGCACAAGATGGTCAAGGTGATGCGCGGCGGCCAGGAGGTCAAGATCTCCAAGCGCGCCGGCAGCTACGTCACCATGCGCGACCTGATCGACTGGGTCGGCCGCGACGCCGTGCGCTACTTCCTGATCCAGCGCCGCGCCGACACCGAATTCGTGTTCGACGTCGACCTGGCCCTGTCCAAGAGCGACGAGAACCCGGTCTATTACATCCAGTACGCCCATGCGCGCATCTGCTCGGTGATCAACAACGCCGGCATGCCGGCGGCCGACGTGGCCGCGGCCGATGCGTCCCTGTTGACCGCCCCCAGCGAATTCGCGCTGATGCAGCGACTGGCCGAGTTCCCCCACGTGGTGGCGCTGGCCGCCCAGGAACTGGCCCCGCACCACATCGCTTTCTGGCTGCGGGACT
This sequence comes from Achromobacter sp. EG18, assembly GCF_059759395.1. NCBI lineage: Bacteria > Pseudomonadati > Pseudomonadota > Betaproteobacteria > Burkholderiales > Alcaligenaceae > Achromobacter > Achromobacter sp. EG18. The sequence continues at coordinate 4,554,201 of NZ_CM186213.1, read as the reverse complement.
GCGCCGCCGACTTCCACGGCTGGTACAACGCCGAGCGCGTGCTGGTCGACGACCCCGCGCTCAAGCTGGCGCGCCTGCGCCTGGCCGCGACCACGCGCCAGGTGCTGGCCAACGGCCTGGCGCTGTTGGGCGTGTCCGCCCCCGAGCGGATGTAACATCGGTACATGGCCACCAAGCGCAAATCCACCCGCCGGTCAGGCGAAAGCGGCAGCACCCTGTACGGGGCGCTGGCCGGTCTGCTCCTCGGCTTGATCGTCGCCGCCGTCGTGGCGTTCTACGTCACCAAGGCGCCCGTGCCCTTTGTCGATCGCGCCACCCGCCAGGGCGACGCCGGCAAGCTGCCCGATCCGCGCCAGGCGCCGGATCCCAACGCCGGCCTGTACGGCCGCGACGGCGCGGCGGGTTCCCCGCCCACCGGCCCGACCGCCACGGCGCCCGCGCCGCTGCCGGGCGCGGGCGGCACCGCGCCGGCGGGCAAGTCGGACGACCTGGGCGCGCTGATCGCCACCCTGCCGACCTCCAACAACACGCCCGCGGCCGCCCCCGCGCCGGCCGCCAGCGCGCCGCCCACGCCCATCGCCAAGGTGGCGCCGACCCCGGCCCCCGCGGCCAAGGCGCCGGTCGCCAGCGCCGCCCCGAGCGCGTCGGCCAATGGCTCGTACTACCTGCAGGCCGGCGCCTTCCGCGGCCAGGACGACGCCGAATCGCTCAAGGCCCGCATCATTCTGCTGGGCCTGCCGGTGGCGGTGCAGAAGGCCGAAGTCAATGGCAAGCCGATCAACCGCGTGCGCGTCGGTCCGTTCGCCCGCCTGGACGACATGAACCGCGCCCGTGGCCGGCTGGGCGAGAACAAGATCGAAACGGCAGTGGTGCGCCAGTAATACGGCGCCCGCATCATGGTTTTTGATTGAACTAATCCGGGCCTGGCCCTGTCTGTAACCTCTTTGTTCAGGAACCTCACCCCATCATGCTGTCCCCCAAGCTCATCCGCATCCTGGCAGCCGCCGCGCTGACCGCCACCGCGTTCTTCAGCCCGGTCAGCCACGCCCAGGGCACCCAGGCCTATGTGCCGATCAATCCGCCGCTGCCGTCGGATACCCCGGGCAAGATCGAGGTCCTGGAATTCTTCGCCTACACCTGCCCGCACTGCGCCGCCATGGAACCCATGGTCGAGGACTGGGCCAAGACCAAGCCCGACGACGTCGTGCTCAAGCAGGTGCCGATCGCCTTCAACGCCGGCATGAAGCCGCTGCAACAGCTGTACTACACCCTGGTGGCCCTGGATCGCCCGGACCTCCACGCCAAGGTCTTCACCGCCATCCACGGCGAGCACAAGCGCCTGATCGACAAGAAGGCCATGGGCGAGTGGGCCGCCGCGCAGGGCGTGGACCGCGCCAAGTTCGACTCGGTGTTCGATTCGTTCAGCGTGCAGACCCAGGTGCAGCGCGCCAACCAGTTGGCCGAAGCCTATCGCATCGAAGGCACGCCGTCGTTCGCCGTCGGCGGCAAGTTCATGACCTCGCCGGTCATGGCGGGCAACAGCTACGAAGGCGCCCTGCAGGAAGTGAACAAGCTGATCCCGATGGCCCGCGGCAAGTGACCCGCGCCTAAATCGCGTTCATGACGACGCCCCGAGCCGACCGGCCGGGGCGTTTTTCATGGGGTCATCCCCAAGGCGCGCGGATGCGGCAAAGCGCCCGCCGCGATATACACTTCCTCCCATAATTATTCGCCGCCACGCGCGGCCTACAAGGGGTGGAAGATGAGACAGCAATTCCTGCGCCGCGCGGCGCTGGGCGTGAGCCTGGCGCTGGCCGGCCTTTCAGCGCAAGCCAATGACGCCGACGGCGTGAAGATCGGCGTCCTGACCGACATGGCCGGCGTCACCGCCGATGCCACCGGGCGCGGCTCGGTCGAGGCCGCGCGCCTGGCGATCGAGGAACTGGGCGGCAGCGTGCTCGGCAAACCCGTGGCGCTGGTATCGGGCGACCACCAGCACCGGCCCGACATCGGCAGCGGCATGGTGCGCAAGTGGTACGACACCGATGGCGTCGACGTGGTCGTGGACGTGCCCAATTCCTCGGTGGCGCTGGCGGTGCAGGGCATCGCGCGCGAAAAGAAAAAGCTGGTGCTGTTCTCCAGCCCCGGCACCACCGCGTTGACGCAGGCGCAGTGCTCGCCGTATGGCGTGCAATGGACCTACACCACCTACGCGCTGTCGCGCGGCACGGCCACCGCCGTGGTCAAGGAAGGCAACCAGCGCTGGTTCATCCTGGCGTCCGATTACGCCTTCGGCAAGCAGTTGGCCGCCGACACCGAGACCGTGGTCAAGGCCAACGGCGGCGAAGTGGTGGGCACGGTGTTCCATCCGCTCAACGCCTCGGACTTCGCCTCGTTCCTGCTGCAGGCGCAGGCCTCCAAGGCACAGATCATCGCCGTCGCCAACGCCGGCGGCGACACCATCGCGGCAATCAAGCAGGCGGCCGAATTCGGCATCGCCAGCGGCGGCCAGAAGCTGGCGGCGATGCTGTTGCTGCTGACCGACGTGCACAGCCTGGGATTGCAGGCCGCGCAGCACACCTACCTGACGGTGCCGTCGTACTGGGACATGAACGACGGCACGCGCGCCTTCAGCAAGAAGTTCGAAGCCCGCCTGGGCCGTCCGCCCACCTTCCTGCAGGCCGGCGTGTACAGCTCGGTGCGCCACTACCTGCGCGCGGTGCAGGCGGCGGGCACCACCGATTCGGACGCGGTGATGGCGAAGATGAAGTCGATGCCGATCGACGACCCGTTCAGCCTGAACGCGCACATTCGCGAAGACGGCCTGGTGGTGCGCGACATGATGCTGGCGCAGGTGAAATCGCCCGACCAGTCCAAGGCGCCCTGGGACTACTACAACATCGTGCGCACCATTCCCGGCGACTCGCTCGCCTGGCCCCTGTCGGAAAGCCAATGTCCGCTGGTCAAGAAGTAGGCCCCCTGGCGCTGGCCGATTTCGGCAGCTTCTACGCGGGCGGGCGGCAGGCGCATATCAGCGGCCGCCCGGTGCGCGAGATCGCCTTCACCAAGACCGCCTCGCTGACGTACGACCCCAACGGGCTGTACCACGTCGAACAGGCGTACGTGCAGTACTTCATCCCGGCCGAACGCCGCCATCCGCTGCCGCTGGTGCTGCTGCACGGCGGCGGCATGACCGGCGCGATGTGGGAACAGACGCCGGACGGCCGGCATGGCTGGCTGCAGCATTTCCTGCGGCAGGGCCACGCGGTCTACGTGGTCGACAACGTCGAGCGCGGCCGCGCCGGCTGGACGCCGTTCGAGGAGGTCTGGCCGGATGCACCCATCGTGCGCAACGCCGAGGAAAGCTGGTCGCTGTTCCGCTTGGGCCGCGCCGAGGACTACGCGCAGCGCCGCGCCTTCGACGGCCAGCGCTTTCCGCTGGCGGCCTTCGACGATTTCATCCGCCACGCCGTGCCGCGCTGGCTGGGCAACAACGATGCGGCGCTGGCGGGCTTGTGCGCCGCGCTGGAACGCATCGGCCCGTGCCTGGTGCTGGCGCACAGCCATGGCGGCGAAGTGGCCTACCGCGCGCTGCAGGCGCGGCCGGATCTGGTGCGCGGCGTCATCGGCATCGAACCGTCGGGGTTCTCGCAGGAGGTGGACCCGGCCGCGGTGGCGGGCAAGCCGTTCCTGTTCGTCTATGGCGACTATCTCGACGCCACGCCGCTATGGGCCAGGCTGGATGCGGCCGGGCAGGCCTACGCCGACCAGTTGGCGGCGCAGGGCGGCCGCGTCACCGGCTGGCGCCTGGCCGACATGGGCATCCGCGGCAATTCGCACATGCCGATGATGGACGACAACAGCGACGACATCGCCGCGCGCATCGGCGCGTGGATCCGCGCCAACGCCTGAGACGTCAGCCCTTGACCGCCGCGGCCTTCTCCAGCGCCTGGGTCAGGTCGGCGATGATGTCCTGCGGCGACTCCAGGCCGATGTGCAGGCGCACCAGCGCATTGTCGCCCTCGCCCCAATAGCGATGGTGCGACAGGTCCTTGGGCGACACCAGTTGCACCAGGCTTTCGTAGCCGCCCCACGAGAAGCCGATGCCGAACAGTTCCAGTTCGTCCACGAACACGCGCGCGGCGGCCGGCGACAGGCGCAGTTCGACCGACAGCATGCCGTTGGAGCCCGTGCAGTCGCGCTGCCACAGTGCATGGCCCGGATCCTGCGGCCAGGCGGGGTGGAACAGGCGCACGGTCTCGGGACGGCCCTTGAAGAACTCGCACACTTGCAGCGCGTGGCGGGCGTGTTGCGCCATGCGGATCGGCATGGTGCGCACGCCGCGCAGCGCCAGCCAGGCGTCGTCGGCGCTGATGGAATAACCCATCGCGTACTGGGTGCGGTTCAGCTTCTTGGCAATCGCCTCGTCATTGGTGACGACCGCGCCCAGCATCAGGTCGGAATGGCCGCCCACGTACTTGGTGCCGGCGATGACCGACACCTGCGCGCCCAGCGTCAGCGGCCGGTAGATGTAGCCCGAGCCCCAGGTGTTGTCGGTGGCCAGCACCAGGCCGTGGCGCTGCGCAATGGCCGCCATGGCGCCCATGTCGAGCATCTCGAACAGCAGCGAGCCGGGCGATTCCACGTACAGCAGCCTGGTGTTGGGCTGCACCAGCGCGTCCAGGTCCTCGCCGGCGGCGAAGTAGGTGACGGCGATGTTCATGCGCTTGAGCACGGCATCGTCCAGCTCGCGCATCGGGCCGTAGACGCAATCGGAGATCAGGGCGTGGTCGCCGGCCGAGCACAGCGCCAGCATCACCATGGTCATGGCCGACAGGCCGGACGACGCCAGGTAGGCGTGCGTGCCGCCTTCGAGCTGGGCGAAAACCTGCTCCAGCGCCGCGTGCGTGTCCATGCCCATGCGGCCATAGGTGGTGGCGCGGCCGCCGGCGGCCTTGCTGCGCTGGGCCTTTTCCAGGGCCGCCAGGTTCTCGAAACGCACCGTGCTGGCCCGCATCGGCGGCAGCGGCACCGGCGCCGTGCCCGTCTCGGGGTTGAACGGGGCGGTGCCCGCGTGCTGCAAAACCGTATCGATGTGTTTGGTAGCCATCTTCAAGAGGGAATGCTTGCGTATTGGGAGAACCCGAACCGTAGCAGGAACGCGCGCGGCTGTCGCGCCCCCGGTCCGGTGTCAGTCGATCCAGCGCACCGCCGCGTCCAGGTCGGCGCGGCTGGTGCGATAGCTGTTGGCCGGATGCGCGGTATCGGCATAGCCGAACGAGATGGCGCAGACCACGCGCCGCTCGGGGCCGATGCCGAGCTGTTCGCGCAGCACCTCGGGATACATCGCCAGCGAGGCCTGGGCCACCGTGGCCACGCCGTTGGCCTGCGCCGCCAGCAGGAAATTGGCGACATAGCCGCCGCAGTCGATGGCGCCGTATTCGCCCAGCGCCTCGTCGGTGGTGATGATGGCTACGTGCGGCGCGTCGAACAACTGGAAGTTGCGCAGTTCCTGCCGCCGGTAGGCCTCGCGGTCGCCGCGCGCCACGCCCACGGCCCCATACAACTGGAAGCCCGACTCGCGGCGCCGCGCCAGGTAGTCGCCCCGGTACTCGCGCGGAAACGGGAAGTCGGGCGTGAAGCCCGCTTGCCCGGCGCGTTCCACAAGCGCCCGGCTCAGGCGCCGCGCGCCGTCGCCCGAGGCCACCGTCACCTGCCACGGCTGGCAGTTGCACCAGGACGCGGTGCGCTGCGCCAGCGTCAGGATGCGCTCGATGGTGGCGCGCGGCACCGGCTCGGGCAGGAAGGCGCGGCAACTGTGACGCGCGCGCAGCCAGTCTTCGAGCGCGGCGTCGGGACGCGCGGCGGCGGATTCGGGTACGGCGGACATGGTGTCTCCTTGGTTTCCTCGTATGATGCCACTTGATTGCAGGCGCGCAAGGCGCCGCCCGACCCGTGCGAGACCCCATGCTGCCCCTCGATTCCCTGATCGCGTTCTTCGGCATTGCCGTATTGCTGGCCCTCACGCCCGGGCCCGACAACCTGTTCGTGCTGATGCAATCGGCCATCTGGGGCCGCAAGGCCGGGCTGTTCGTGGTGCTGGGGCTGTGCACCGGGCTGCTGGGCCACACCGCCGCCGTGGCGCTGGGGCTGGCGGCCGTGTTCGCGGCTTCCCCTGTGGCCTTCACGGTGCTGAAACTGGCGGGCGCGGCGTATCTGGCCTACCTGGCGTGGCAGATCCTGCGGGCGCCGGTGCATGCCGAGGACGGCCAGCGGCCCGAGCCGATGAAGACCTCCGCGCTGTACCGGCGCGGCATCGTCATGAACCTGACCAATCCGAAGGTGCTGCTGTTCTTCTTCGCCTTCCTGCCGCAGTTCACCTCGCCCAGGCTGGGCGCGGTGGGCTGGCAGACGGTGCAGCTGGGCGCGGTGTTCATGCTGGCCACGCTGCTGGTGTTCGGCGCCATCGCCTTCTTCTCGGGCGCGTTCGGCGAACTGCTGCAGCGCTCGGTCACGGCCAAGCGCTGGCTCAACCGCGTCGCGGCGCTGGTGTTCGTGGGGCTGGCCGTGCGGCTGGCGACGGCCACGCGCTGAGGCCACCTTCCGGCGCGGGCCTGGCGAAGTCCCGCCCGGCGAAGCCACGCGCGCCGGTTCGCGCCCGCGGGACGCCACCGCGCAACGTGACTGGGAGCGGCGTCAGGCTGCCTTGAAGCGCACGATGCCGTCCGCGCCTGTGCTGCGCGTCAGCTTGCCTTCGAAGTACAGCGCATGCAGGTGCGCCAGCGCCTCGCCCATGGCAAAGGTGAGCTGGTGCAGGTCGAGCTTGCGCTTGAACAGCACCGGCACGATGTCCGAGGTCGATTGCGGTCCGGCCTTACAGGCCTCCAATACTTCGGCCAGGCGGTCGCGATGGTGCTCGTGCTGCTGCGCGATGCGTTCGTGCAGGCCCTTGAACGGCCGGCCGTGCGACGGCAGCACCAGCGTGTCGCGCGGCACGTCGGCGTAGCCGTCGAGCGAGCGCAGGTACAGCGGCAGCGGGTTGGCGTCGGGCTCGTAGTCGAACACACTGACGTTGGTGGAGATGCGCGGCAGCACCATGTCGCCGGAGATCAGCACGCCCAGGCCGGGCGAATGCAGCGAGGCGTGCTCGGGCGCGTGGCCGTAGCCGACGATGACGCGCCAGTCGTGCGCGCCGATGCGCACCGCGTCGCCATGCATGATGCGGGTGTAGCGCGACGGCACGGCCGGCACCAGGTTGGGAAAGTAGTTGGCGCGCTGGCGGATCTGTTCCTGCGCGTCCGGATCGGTCAGGCCGTGGCGGGCGAAATGGTCGACCGCCGACTGGCCGCCAGGCCCGGCGCCGGCGTCATTGCGGCGCGACGACCACAGCGACGCGACCATGAAGTCGGTCATGGTCATCCACAGCCGCGCGTCCCAGCGTTCACAGAGCCAGTAGGCCAGGCCGATGTGGTCGGGGTGCATGTGGGTGACGATGACGCGCAGCACCGGCAGGCCTTCCAGTTCGTTCTCGAACACCTGTTCCCACAGCGTCTTGACCTCGTCGCGCGAGATGCCGCAGTCGACGATGGTCCAGCCCTCGCGGCCGTCGATGCGGTCGCGCAGCAGCCAGAGATTGATATGATCCAGCGCGAACGGCAGCGGCATGCGGATCCACTTGACGCCCTCGGCCACCTGGTGGGCGCGGCCGGCTTCGGGCTGGAAATCGGCCCAGGGATACTGCAGCTTCTGTTCGTTGGGGTTCATTGCCTCGCTCTCCACGCTTGACGATCGCGTCAAGTCATCATAATTTACGTTTACGTAAACTGCCACACGTCGCATGTCCCCGTCAACCTGGACCATCTCCGAGCTCGCCCGCGAGTTCGACGTCACGCCCCGCACGATCCGCTTCTATGAAGACCAGGGGATCGTCAGCCCGGCGCGCGAGGGCCGCAACCGCATCTTCGGGCCGCGCGACCGCACACGCCTGAAGCTGGCCCTGCGCGGCAAGCGCCTGGGCCTGCAGTTGTCGGAGATCCTGACGCTGATCGACATGTACGACGGGCCCGGCGACACCGAGGTGCAGTTGCGCCAGTACCTGGCGGTGCTGGCCCAGCACCGCGCCACGCTGGAACAGCAGCGCCGCGACATCGAGGATACGCTGCAGGAGATCGCGGTGCAGGAACGCCAGTGCCACGAGCTGCTGGCGCAGCAACGGTCCTGAAGCGCCTGCCATGGCGATGCTGCAAACCTTCGCGCTGTTCGTCCTGACCGCGCTGGCCGAGATCATCGGCTGCTACCTGCCTTACCTGTGGCTGCGCCGCGGTCATTCCATCTGGCTGCTGGCGCCTGCTGCCGTCAGCCTGGCGCTGTTCGCCTGGCTGCTGACGCTGCACCCGACCGCGTCGGGGCGCGTGTATGCGGCCTATGGCGGCGTGTACATCGGCATGGCGCTGCTGTGGCTGTGGGCGGTCGATGGCGTGCGGCCCAGCGTCAGCGATTACGTCGGCGTGGGGCTGTGCCTGGCGGGGATGCTGGTGATCATGTTCGGGCCGAAGACGGCCTGACCAATTGCCGCGAAGGCGCGTTGCATGACGAGCCAACGGGGCGCCGGCCCGTCCCAATGACGCGGCGCGACGCCGGCCCGCCACCCCGAAAATGAAAAAGCGCGCTCCCCGTGGAGCGCGCTTTGCATTGCTTGCGCGGCGTCCCGGCGGGGACGCGCGCCCCGGCGTCATTCCGCCTTGATGTTGCCTTCCTTGATGATGCGCGCGTTGTTGGCGAACTCGGCCTGCACCTGCTTGGCGAAGGCATCGCCGGACGCGGTGCCCGGCTGCAGGTAGGACTTGGCCAGCAGGTCCTTGAACTCGGGGCTGGCCACGGCCTTGGCCAGTGCGGCCTGCAGCGGACCCGACACGGCCGGCGGCAGATTGGCCGGCGCGAAGATGCCGAAGTTCGAGTAGTACTGCGCCTGCGGCAGCTTCAGTTCGGCCATGGTGGGCACGTCGGGCCAGGCGGCCAGGCGCTCGGGCGCCATCACCGCCAGCGGCTTGAGCGCGCCGCTGGCCACGTGCGGCAGCACCACGTCGGTGTTGACCACCAGCAGTTCGACCACGCCGCCCAGGCCGTCCGTCAGCGCCTGGCTGTTGCCGCGGTAGGGCACATGCAGCATCCTGGTGCCGGTCTGCGTGGTCAGCGCCGCCATGCCGATGTGGGCCACCGTGCCCTGGCCCGGCGTGCCGTAGCGCACGCCGTCCGGGTGCGACTTGGCGTAGTCGATCAGGCCGGCGAAGTCCTTCACCGGCAGGGCCTTGGTGGCGACGATGGCCACGGGCGCCACGGCCACGCTGGCCACCGGCGTCAGGTCCTTCATCGGGTCGTAGTTGGTCTTGGCCAGGTGCGGGAAGATGGTCAGCGGGCTGGTGGAAGCCAGCAGCAGGGTGGCGCCGTCCGGCTGGGCGCGCGCCACGAAGTCGGTGCCGACCGAGGCGCCCGCGCCGGGCTTGTTTTCGACGATGACGGTGGCGTTGGCCTCCTTGCGCAGCACGTCGCCCAGGCGGCGTCCGATCGCGTCCGCGCTGCCGCCGGCGGTGTAGGGCACGACCAGCGTGATGGGCTTGGCGGGCCAGCCCTGCGCCAGCGCGGCGCCGCCCGTCATGATTGCCAGGGCCGCCCCCGCGGCCGTGAACAGCATCTTCTTTTTCATGGCTTCCTTGTGGTGTTGCGTAGCACTGCGTCAGGTAATGCTTGAATCAACCGGCCAGATAGCGCTGCGTCAGCCGCACCCAGTAGCTCGCGCCCGGCGCGATCAGGGCGTCGTTGAAGTCGTAGCTGGTGTTGTGCAGCATGCACGGGCCCAGGCCGTGGCCGGCCATGCGGTGGTCGCCGTCGCCGTTGCCCAGGAACACGTAGCAGCCGGGCTTGGCCTGCAACAGAAAGGCGAAGTCCTCCGAGGCCATCACCGGCTCGATCACGCGGGCGTGGTCGGCGCCGGCCACCTCGCGCATGACCTGCATGCAGAACTCGGTTTCGGCGGGCGTGTTGATCAGCGCCGGATAGCGGCGCTCGAAATAGACCTCGGCCTCGCAGCCATGGGCGGCGGCGATGCTGCCGGCGATCTCGTGCATGCGGCGCTCGATCAGGTCGACCACGTCGGTGCTGTAGGCGCGCACCGAGCCGCCCAGCCAGGCGCTGCCCGGGATCACGTTGATGACGCTGCCGCCGGCCTGCACCTGGGTGATGGACAGCACGGCGGCGTCCAGCGGGCGCTTGCTGCGGGTCAGGATGGTCTGCAGCGACTGGCCGATGGCGAACAGCGCCGGCACCGGGTCGGCGCAGTCGTGCGGCGCGGCGGCATGGCCGCCCTTGCCGCGCACGGTGATCTTGAAACCGTTGGCGGACGCCATCATCGGCCCGGCGCAGACGCCGAACGAGCCGGCTTGCAGGCCGGGCCAGTTGTGCATGCCGAACACGGCTTCGCAGGGGAAGCGCTCGAACAGGCCGTCCTGGATCATGGCGCGGCCGCCGGCGCCGCCTTCCTCGGCCGGCTGGAAACAGAAATAGACGGTGCCGTCGAAGCCGCCTTCCTGTTGCAGGTGGCGCGCGGCGGCCAGCAGCATGGCGGTGTGGCCGTCATGGCCGCAGCCATGCATCTTGCCGTCGTGGCGCGAACGGTGTTCGAACTGGTTCTCTTCCTGCATCGGCAGGGCGTCCATGTCGGCGCGCAACATGATGGCGCGGTCGGAAGTGCCGCGCTTGATGACGCCGACCACGCCGGTCTTGGCGATGCCGGTGTGGGTCTCGATGCCCCAGCCGCGCAGGGCGTCGGCCACCACCTTGGCGGTGCGGTGCTCTTCGTAGCAGAGCTCGGGATGGGCGTGCAGGTCGCGCCGCAGCGCCACAATATCGTCGAGATTGGCCAGGTCGGACACCGCTGACTCCGTAACAAAATTTCAAGTTTCAAGGATCCGGGGAATAGTACCCAGGGGCGCCGCCCGGGACGCAAACATTTGCCTAGGGAAAACCCGACTCTTATTTACGTTTACGTAAACGTAATATTTGCGGTGCATCATTGCGTAGCCAGCGTCGATCAGCGCATCATGGGGCCACGCGGCGAGATCCGGCGCGATCGCAGGCGCCCATAAAAATGTAAGTACCCACTTTCACGGAGACAGCGATGAACCTTCCTGGCCTGAACTTCGATCTGGGCGAAGACCTGGACATGCTGCGCGACGCCGTGCGCACTTTCGCGCAGGCCGAGATCGCGCCGCGCGCCGCCGAAGTCGACCGCAGCGACCAGTTCCCCATGGACCTGTGGCGCAAGTTCGGCGACCTGGGCGTGCTGGGCATGACGGCCAGCGAGGAATACGGCGGCGCCAACATGGGCTACCTGGCCCACATGGTGGCGATGGAGGAAATCTCCCGCGCCAGCGCCTCCATCGGCCTGTCCTATGGCGCCCACTCCAACCTGTGCGTCAACCAGATCAACCGCAATGGCACCCCGGCCCAGAAGGCCAAGTACCTGCCCAAGCTGATTTCCGGCGAGCACGTCGGCGCGCTGGCCATGAGCGAACCGGGCGCCGGCTCGGACGTGGTCAGCATGAAGCTGCGCGCCGACAAGAAGGGCGACCGCTACGTGCTCAACGGCTCCAAGATGTGGATCACCAACGGCCCCGACGCCGACACCCTGGTGGTCTACGCCAAGACCGACCCCGAGGCGCACCAGCGCGGCATCACCGCGTTCCTGGTGGAAAAGGGCTTCAAGGGTTTCTCGGTGGCGCAGAAGCTGGACAAGCTCGGCATGCGCGGCAGCCACACCGGCGAACTGGTGTTCCAGGACTGCGAGATCCCCGAGGAAAACGTGCTGGGCCAGGTCAACGGCGGCGTCAAGGTGCTGATGAGCGGCCTGGACTACGAACGCGCCGTGCTGTCGGGCGGCCCGGTCGGCATCATGCAGGCCGTGATGGATGTGGTGGTGCCGTACATCCATGACCGCAAGCAGTTCGGCCAGGCCATCGGCGAATTCCAGCTGATCCAGGGCAAGGTGGCCGACCTTTACACCACGCTGCAGGCCAGCCGCGCCTTCTGCTACCAGGTCGGCAAGAACCTCGACCGCCTGGGCGCCGAGCACGTGCGCCAGGTGCGCAAGGACTGCGCCGCGCTGATCCTGTACACCGCCGAGAAGGCCACCTGGATGGCCGGCGAGGGCGTGCAGATCCTGGGCGGCAATGGCTACATCAACGAATACCCGGTGGGCCGCCTGTGGCGCGACGCCAAGCTGTATGAAATCGGCGCCGGCACCAGCGAGATCCGCCGCATGCTGATCGGCCGCGAGCTGTTCGCCGAGACGGCCTGATTCGGCCCGAGCCCGCCATGATCCGCACGTCCGACGTCCAGCACATCGAGCAGGCGCCCGCGCAGGGCCCCTCGCCGCTGGACGTCGCGCATCGCATCCTGGCCGGCTTCGACCGCCACTACGCGCTGTTCCGCTACAGCGCGCAGCGCGCCAAGGCGCTGTTCGAATCGGGCGACTGGCACGGCATCCAGCACTTGTCGCGCGAACGCATCGAGTACTACGACATGCGGGTGCGCGAATGCGCCAGCCAGCTCGAAGGCGTGCTGCGCGGCCGGCCCGAGGGCGCCGTCGGCGCCCATGCCCCAAATGGCGCGAACGGCGTCGCGGGCGCCGCGCTGACGGATGCGCAGACCGCCTACTGGCAACAGATCAAGCAGGAATTCGTCGGCCTGCTGGGCGAGCATCGCCAGCCCGAATGCGCCGAGACCTTCTTCAACTCGGTGTCGTGCCGGCTGCTGCACCGCGACTACTTCCACAACGATTTCCTGTTCGTGCGGCCGGCCGTGGCCACCGACTACCTGGACAGTCGCATGCCGTCGTACCGGGTCTACTACCCGGTGACCGAGGGCCTGCACAAAATCCTGATCCGCATGGTGGCCGACTTCGGCCTGGCGCTGCCGTTCGAGGACCTGCCGCGCGACACCCGCCTGCTGGCGCGCGCTGCCATCGGCCAGCTGCGCCGGCAGTTGCCGCGCCACGTCGGCCGCCGCATCGCCAGCGACTGCCAGGTGCATGCGCTGGGCTCGCTGTTCTTTCGCAACAAGGGCGCCTACATCGTCGGCCGCCTGATCAACCAGGGCACCGTCTATCCCTTCGCCGTGGCGTTGACGCGCAACCCGGCCGGGCAGGTAAACCTGGACGCGCTGCTGCTGGGCGCGGACGACCTGAGCACGCTGTTCAGCTTCACGCGCGCGTATTTCCTGGTGGACATGGAGACGCCCGCCGCGGTGGTCAACTTCCTGGCCAGCCTCTTGCCGCGCAAGCCCAAAGCCGAGCTGTACACCATGATAGGGCTGCAGAAGCAGGGCAAGACGCTGTTCTACCGCGACTTCCTGCACCACCTGGCGCATTCGCGCGACGCCTTCGACATCGCGCCCGGCATCAAGGGCATGGTGATGTGCGTGTTCACGCTGCCGTCCTATCCCTATGTGTTCAAGCTGATCAAGGACCGCATCGACAAGGACGGCATGGACCACGCCACCGTGCGGCGCAAGTACCAGATGGTCAAGCTGCACGACCGCGTCGGCCGCATGGCCGACACCTGGGAATATTCGCAGGTGGCACTGCCGCGCGCCCGCTTCGCGCCGCAGCTGCTCGACGAACTGCGGCGCCTGGTGCCCAGCCTGATCGAGGAAACCGGCGACACGGTGGTCATCCGCCACGTCTACATCGAACGGCGCATGACGCCGCTGAACCTGTACCTGAGCCAGGCGCCGGACGCGCTGCTGGAGCCGGCCGTGCGCGAATATGGCGACGCCATCCGCCAATTGGCCGCGGCCAACATCTTCCCCGGCGACATGCTGTACAAGAACTTCGGCGTGACGCGGCTGGGCCGGGTCGTGTTCTACGACTACGACGAAATCCAGCGCATGACCGAAATGAACTTCCGGCGGATCCCGCCGGCCCCCAACGAAGAGGCGGAAATGGCCTCCGAACCCTGGTATGCCGTCGGGCCCAACGACGTCTTTCCGGAAGAGTTCGGCCGTTTCCTGCTGGGCGACGCGCGTGTGCGCGGCGCCTTCCTGCGCCACCATGCCGACCTGCTGGAACCGGAGTGGTGGCAGGCCTGTCGCGCCCACGTGGCGCAAGGCCGGATCGAAGAATTTTTCCCTTACGATACGGACAGGCGACTGCGTCCGGCACCCGCCGGCGCGGCCGCATAAAACACGCTGTCCCGACCCACACAGGAGCTAGTCATGTCAGATCCCATCGTTATCGTTTCCGTCGCCCGCACGCCCATGGGCGGCATGCTCGGCAGCCTGTCAGGCCTGGCCGCGCACGAACTGGGCTCGGTCGCCATCAAGGCTGCCGTCGAACGCGCCGGCCTCAAGCCCGAGCAGGTCGAAGAAGTCATCATGGGCAACGTGCTGCAGGCCGGCCAGGGCCAGGCCCCGGCGCGCCAGGCCGCGCTGGGCGCGGGCCTGCCGCTGGGCGTGGCGTGCACCACCATCCACAAGGTGTGCGGTTCGGGCCTGAAGGCCGCCATGTTCGGCCACGACCTGCTGGCCGCGGGTTCGGCCAACATCGTCGTCGCCGGCGGCCAGGAAAGCATGAGCAACGCGCCCTACCTGATGCTCAAGGGCCGCCAGGGCTATCGCTACGGCCACAGCACCATCTATGACCACATGGCCCTGGACGGCCTGGAAGACGCCTACGACAAGGGCAAGGCCATGGGCGTGTTCGCCGAGGATTGCGCCGCCAAGTATTCGTTCACGCGCGAGCAGCAGGATGCGTTCTCGCTGGAATCGCTGCGCCGCGCCCGCGCCGCCACGGAAGACGGCAGTTTCAAGTGGGAAATCACCCCGGTCACGGTCGCCGGCCGCAAGGGCGACACCGTGATCGACACCGACGAGGCCCCCACCAAGGCCATGCCGGAAAAGATTCCGACGCTCAAGCCGGCGTTCAAGAAGGACGGCACCGTCACCGCCGCCAACTCGTCGTCGATCTCCGACGGCGCCGCCGCCATGGTGCTGATGCGCGCCTCCACCGCCGAGAAGCTCGGCGTCAAGCCGCTGGCCCGCATCGTGGCGCACAGCCAGCACTCGCAGGAACCGAACTGGTTCACCACCGCCCCGGTCGGCGCCTTGAAGAACCTGTTCGCCAAGACCGGCTGGAAGGCCGAGGACGTGGACCTGTACGAGATCAACGAAGCGTTCGCCGTGGTCACCATGGCCGCCATGACCGACTTCAAGCTGCCGCATGACAAGGTCAACATCCACGGCGGCGCCACCGCCCTGGGCCACCCCATCGGCGCCTCCGGCGCGCGCCTGATGACCACGCTGATCGGCGCGCTGCGCAAGACCGGCGGCAAGCGCGGCGTGGCCACGCTGTGCATCGGCGGCGGCGAAGCCGTGGCGATGGCGATCGAGATGGTCTAAGGCGGTATTTCTCCCGAGGCGCGCTTTTTCCCTGGATGTCCCTGGGAAAAAGCGCCGCCTCGGGAGGCCGCAAGCCCGCGCAGCGGGCACACCGAGGGGCATCATTTCGCTGCGCCTTTTCCGCAAGGCGAAGTCCGCGACGGGTCGGTCGCGGGCCGTGCGGGAGAGGCGCAACGAAAAAATGCAGCTGAGTTAATCCATGACAAGAATGCCCGGCTCAGCGGGCAGCGAGACAAACCGCTCGACCCCGAGCGCCTTCAACATCCCATTAAGCAGGACGGGTGGTACCCCATGCCCATCATCGAATCCCGCATCAATCCGCGGTCGCAGGACTACACCGACAACGCGCGCGCCATGCAGGCGCAACTGGACGACCTGAGCCAGCAACTGGCGCGGACCGCGCTGGGCGGCAGCGAATCGTCGCGCGCCAAGCACGTGGCGCGCGGCAAGCTGCTGCCGCGCGACCGCGTCGAACAACTGATCGATCCGGGTTCGCCGTTCCTGGAACTGTCGCCGATGGCGGCGCACGGCATGTACGACGGCGACGCGCCGGGCGCGGGCGTCATCACCGGCATCGGCCGCATCGCCGGCACCGAATGCGTGATCGTCTGCAACGACGCCACCGTCAAGGGCGGCACCTACTACCCGATGACGGTCAAGAAGCACCTGCGGGCGCAGGAGATCGCCGCGCAGAACCGCCTGCCGTGCGTCTACCTGGTCGATTCCGGCGGCGCCAACCTGCCGCAGCAGGACGAGGTATTCCCGGATCGCGAACACTTCGGCCGCATCTTCTACAACCAGGCGCAGATGTCGGCGCAGGGCATCGCGCAGATCGCGGTGGTGATGGGATCCTGCACCGCCGGCGGCGCCTACGTGCCCGCCATGAGCGACGAGTCCATCATCGTCAAGAACCAGGGCACCATCTTCCTGGGCGGCCCGCCCTTGGTGAAGGCCGCCACCGGCGAGGAAGTCAGCGCCGAGGACCTGGGCGGCGGCGACGTGCACACGCGCCTGTCGGGCGTGGCCGACCACCTGGCCGCCAACGACATGCACGCGCTGCAGCTGGCGCGCGGCGCCGTGGCGCGCCTGAACCGCAAGAAGCCGGCGCCGCTGGCCACCGTGCCGGTGCGCGAACCGCGCTACGACCCGGCCGAACTGAACGGCATCATCCCCGCCGACACGCGCAAGCCGTATGACGTGCGCGAGGTCATCGCGCGCATCGTCGACGGCTCCGAGTTCGACGAATTCAAGGCGCGCTTCGGCCCCACGCTGGTGACGGGCTTTGCCCACATCCACGGCATGCCGGTGGGCATCGTCGCCAACAACGGCATCCTGTTCTCGGAATCGGCGCAGAAGGGCGCGCACTTCATCGAACTGTGCGCGCAGCGCAAGATCCCGCTGGTGTTCCTGCAGAACATCACCGGCTTCATGGTCGGCCGCAAGTACGAAAACGAAGGCATCGCGCGCCACGGCGCCAAGATGGTGACGGCCGTGGCCACCGCCAACGTGCCCAAGTTCACCGTGCTGATCGGCGGCTCGTTCGGCGCCGGCAACTACGGCATGTGCGGCCGCGCCTACTCGCCGCGCCTCTTGTTCATGTGGCCCAACGCGCGCATCTCGGTGATGGGCGGCGAGCAGGCCGCCAGCGTGCTGGCCACGGTCAAGCGCGACGGCATCGAGGCGCGCGGCGGCCAGTGGTCGGCGGCCGAGGAAGACGCCTTCAAGGCGCCGATCCGCGAGCAGTACGAACGCGAGGGCCATCCGTACTACGCCACCGCGCGGCTGTGGGACGACGGCATCATCGCGCCGGCGGACACGCGCCGCGTGCTGGGGCTGGCGCTGTCGGCGGCGCTGAACGCGCCGATCGAGGACACGCGCTTCGGCGTCTTCCGGATGTAGAAGGAAAAATCCCACCCCCTACGCGCTGCGCGCGCCCCCTCAAGGGGGCGACACCGGCGGACCGGCGAAGCCGGATCCGCGGTGTCCCCGATAAGGTCGGCGTAATGCGACGTGTGAGGGTTTTGGATGCAACGCGCTCCGCTGCAACGTAGTCAACGAATCATCCCAGTCTGGATAACGCCATGTTCGATACCCTGCTGATTGCCAACCGCGGCGAAATCGCCTGCCGCGTCGCCGCCACCGCCCGCCGCCTGGGCATCCGCACCGTCGCCGTCTATTCCGACGCCGACGCCGACGCCCGCCACGTCGCCGCCTGCGACATCGCGGTGCACATTGGCGGCCCCGAGCCGCGCGCCAGCTACCTGCGCGCCGACGCCATCCTGCAAGCCGCGCGCGACACCGGCGCCGGCGCCATCCACCCCGGCTACGGCTTCCTGTCGGAGAACGAAGCCTTCGCCGAAGCCGCCGAACAGGCCGGCATCGCCTTCGTCGGCCCGCCGGCCTCGGCCATCGCCGCCATGGGCAGCAAGTCCGCCGCCAAGTCGCTGATGGAGAAGGCCGGCGTGCCGCTGGTGCCCGGCTACCACGGCGACAACCAGGACCCGCAATTTCTCAAGGAACAGGCCGACGCCATCGGCTACCCGGTGCTGATCAAGGCCAGCGCCGGCGGCGGCGGCAAGGGCATGCGCGTGGTCGAATCGACGGGCGCGTTCCTCGATGCGCTGGCCTCGTGCCAGCGCGAGGCCGCCTCCAGCTTCGGCGACGACCGCGTGCTGATCGAACGCTATCTGCAGAAGCCGCGCCATATCGAGATCCAGGTGTTCGCCGACACCCACGGCAACTGCGTCTACCTGTTCGAGCGCGACTGCTCGGTGCAGCGCCGCCACCAGAAGGTGATCGAGGAAGCGCCCGCGCCCGGCATGACCGAGGAACGCCGCCGCGCCATGGGCGAGGCCGCCGTGGCCGCCGCGCGCGCGGTGGGCTATGTGGGCGCCGGCACGGTGGAATTCATCGCCGAGCCCGACGGCCGCTTCTACTTCATGGAAATGAACACGCGCCTGCAGGTCGAGCATCCGGTCACCGAGATGATCACCGGCCACGACCTGGTCGAATGGCAGCTGCGCGTGGCCGCCGGCCAGCCGCTGCCGGCGCGCCAGGAAGACCTGCGCATCCACGGCCACGCCATCGAGGCCCGCATCTACGCCGAGAACCCCGAGAAGGGCTTCCTGCCGTCGATCGGCACGCTGGCCTACCTGGGCCTGCCGGCCCACGTCGCCTTCGCCAACGGCGACATCCGCGTCGATGGCGGGGTGCGCACCGGCGACACCATCACGCCGTTCTACGACCCCATGATCGCCAAGCTGATCGTGCACGGCGCCGACCGCGACCAGGCCCGCGCCCGCATGCTGCAGGCGCTGGCGCAGACCCAGGCGGTGGGGGTGCAGACCAACGTCGCCTTCCTGTCGCGCCTGATGCGCGACAGCGCCTTTGCCGCCGCCGACCTCGACACCGGCCTGATCGAGCGCCAGCGCGCCACGCTGCTGCCCGAACCCACGCCGGCCGACGCCGCCACGCTGGCGCTGGCCACGGCCGCCGTGCTGGCCAGCCAGGGCCAGGCGCAATCGGCGCCGCGGGCCGCCGCCCCGGCCGATCCGTGGGACACGCGCGACGGCTGGCGCCTGGGCGGCCGCTACCAGCGTACGTTGCAGTGGATCGACAACGGCGAGACCCGTCACGTCACCGTCGCGCGCCAGGGCGCCGAATGGACGCTGGACAGCGGCGACGGCGCCCGGCCCTTCGCCTGGCGCGCCGAGGACCACAACGGCCCGACCCGCGTGCTGCGCATCACCCTGGACGGCCGCGAACGCGCCGGCACCGTGGCGCTGCACGCCGACAAGGCCCACGTCTTCGGCGACGGCGCCGCGCGCGTGCTGGACCTGTACGACCCGCTGGCGCACGCTCAGGATACCCAGGGCGACCACGGCGGCGGCCTGACCGCGCCCATGCCGGGCAAAATCATCTCCATTGCCGTCAAGGCCGGCGACAGCGTCACCAAGGGCCAGCCGCTGCTGGTGATGGAGGCGATGAAAATGGAGCACACCATCTCCGCGCCGGCCGACGGCAAGGTCGAGGAACTGTTCTACGCCGTGGGCGACCAGGTGACGGAAGGCGCCGAACTGGTGGCGATCGGCGCCTGAACGCGCGCGCCATCGCCGGCTTCCGCGGCGATGGCGTGTCTTTCCACAAGGGGCACGCATGGCCAGCCAGACGTCCTGCGCGTTGATCCAGGTCCCGCCGTCGGCACGGCTGGCCGGCATCGTGTCACACCTGACCGGCTACCGCGAAAGCGGCCAAGGCGCCGGTATGCAGTGGCTCGAAGGCGCCCCGCTGACCGTGCCGCTGGTGATCAGCTTCGGCAGCCCTTTCGGCATCGGACTGGGCCGCGCGGACGCCACGGCGCCCTGGTCCAGCTTCGCGTCCGGCCTGTATGCCGGCCCGGTGTTCGTCGCCTCCGACGGCGCCGCCGAATGCATGCAGGTCGACTTCACGCTGCCCGGCGCGTACCGCTTCTTCGGCGGCATGGTCGCGGACCTGGCGAACCGCCTGGTCGACCTGGGCGACGCGCTGGGCCGCGATGGCCCGGCGCTGCGCGAGCGGCTGGGCCACCTGCCGGACTGGCCGCGGCGCTTCGCCCTGGTCGAGGCATTCATCCTCCGCCGCCTCGGCCGCGCCCCATCGGAACCGGTGACGCATGCCTACCGGCTACTGCTGCGCGACCACGGCACGTTGCGCATCGGCGCGCTGGCCGCCGAAATCGGCTGGAGCCGCAAGCACCTGCTGCACCGTTTCCGGGCCGAGATGGGCCTGGGCCCCAAGGCCCTGGCGCGCATGCTGCGCTTTCACCAGGCCTGCCGGCTGGCCCGGGAACCCGGCAGCGAATGGGCCCAGGTGGCGGCCGCCGGCGGCTATGCCGACCAGGCGCACCTGGCGCGTGAATTCATCGACCTGGCGGGTGAATCGCCGCAGGCCTGGGCGCGGCGCCAGGCCGGGTAACAAATCTTCAAGACCGCGGCCCGCGCATCGGTTCATCATGAAGGCTCCCTCTTGCCCCAGGAGCTTGCCGATGAACCCGACCTCCAAAGAACCGCCCCGCCTGTTTCCCACGCTGCGCTGCCAGGACCCGGACGCCATGATGCGCTGGCTGACCGCCATGCTGGGCTTCACGGAACTGGCCGTCTACCGCGACGGCGCCGTCGTGCAACACGCCGAAATGGCCTGTGGGAGTTCCATCCTGATGCTGGGACAGCACCGCGACGATGAGTACGGCAAACAGGTCGGCGACCCTCAAGGCCGCCGCACCGACGCGCTGTATCTGGCGGTGGACGATCCCGACGCCCTGCACGCCAGGCTGAAAGCCGACGGCACGACCATCGTGGCCGAGCCCTATGACTCGCCGCACGGCAGCCGTGATTTCGCCTGCCGCGACCCCGAGGGCAATCTCTGGTATTTCGGCACCTACTGGCCCAAGGCCTAGCGCTCGCCCATCCCGCGCACGCGCCGCGTCTTCCGCCTCGATGCGCGGCCCGACCTACCCGGCCATGCGACGGGCCTGGCCGGGGGTATAGCCGAAACGCCGCTTGAACAGTCGCGAGAAATGCGACTGATCCGAGAACCCCCATTGCTGCGCCACCCCGGCCACCGACACCGGCCGCGCCGGGCCACGCAGCGTCTGCTCCGCCCGGTCCAAGCGCTGTTCATGCAGCCATTGCATGAAGGTCTGGCCTACGTCGCGGTACAGCGCGTGCAGATAGCGCACGGAGATGCCACAGGCCCGCGCCACTTGCTCCGGCCCCAGGTCGCAGTCGGCCAGGTGGCGCCGCGCATAGGCCTCGATGCGGCACAGGTGCGCCGCCCGCACGGCGGAGTCTCCCGGGTCCAGCGCCCGCGCATCCTGCTGCACGGAACAGACCAGCAGATCCACCAGTTGCTGCGCCAGCAGCTCGCGCATCGTGTCTTCGCCACGGTCGAGCTGGCGGCCGATCAGGTCGACGTAGGACGCGAACAGCCAGCCCGGCCCCTGCGTCGCGTCGAACGATAGCGCACAATAGCGGCCAGGTTCACGCAGGTGCCCGCGCATCATCGCGCCCGGCACCTTGAGCACCCACAAGGCGTTGTCGCGCCCATACGAGAATTCATACGGGCTGTGGCCATGCTCGAGCAGGAACGCGCCCGGATGGCAAAGCGTCTCGCGCCCGGCCTGCAGGAAGCGGATGTCGCTCTGGCGCGGCACCGTAATCAGATAGTGTTCGTCGGAGCCATCCCGCAGATGCGTCGCCAACCGGCGATAGCACAGCGGCGAGGATGCCAGCCGCGACAGTGAAAGCTCGCCCAGGTTCCACGAATGCAGCGCTCCGTCGAAACGCCCTTCATCCTGGAATTGCAATTGCAGGCTGAAATAGGTGCGGCCAACCGCGGTGCTCCAGTAGCGGGCGCGGTCGACAGCAGCCAGGGAAGCGGTATCGTAGCGGGCATCCACGGTGCTATTCCTCGTACAGAGCCTGGCGCTCCCTGTGCCAGGCCCTCTGGTCTCAACAGGCCCTAATCTGGATCAGCCGCCATCGCGGGTCAATAAGTAAGTACCCGAGCCGTGCAGGACGGCGTTCCAGCCAGGACGCACCACGATGGTCGTCGTGGGCTCCTCGATCACGGCGGGCCCCTCGATCCGATCATCCGCAAGCAGGCGCGACCCGTCGTACACCGGCGTGTCGACCCAGGCGCCATCAGCCTCGAACAACATCTCGCGCCGGCTTTCGAGCGCGGCCTCGGGATGGCCGTTGCCGGGCGGCAGGCTCGGCAGCGCGGGCTTGTCCACCTCGCCCACCGCCATGACTTCCAGGTTCACCAGCTCCACCAGGTTATGCGGCTCGGCGTAGGTGTAGAGCTGCTCGTGGCGGGCATGGAAATCCGCGAGCACGGTCTGCAGGGTCTCGCGAGTGAAGGCCCCCGCGGGCACGTCGACCTGGCACTCGTGGATCTGGCCCTGATAGCGCATCTCCACCTTGCGGGACAGCGAGATCCGCGATGGCGCGAAGCCATCGGCCGCGAGCAATTCATGACCGCGCCGCTCCATGTCGCGGAACAATCCATCCAGCCGCGCGATGTCGGCGTGCTCGTCCAGCCGCATCACGGCACTGGCCAGGAAATGGTATTTGACGTCGGAGATCACCTGGCCGAAAGCGCACAGGCAGGAGGCGATCTTGGGCACGAGGACGGTACGGCTGCCGATCTCCTCGGCCAGGGCGACGATGTGCATGCCGGCGGCGCCCCCGGCGCAGACCAGCGCGAAATCGCGCGGATCGTAGCCGTTCTCGATCGAGATTCCGCGAATGCCGTGCGCCATGTTCAGGTTCACCAGCGTGCCGATGCCATGGGCCGCGCGCGCCAGGCTCAAGCCGAGTGGGTCGGCCACATGCCGCCGCACGGCCTCGCGGGCCAGTTCGCGATCCAGGCGGATGGTGCCGCCCAGCACCGCATCCGGGCGCAGATAGCCCAGTACCATGTTGGCATCGGTGACGGTGGGAGCTTCGCCGCCCAGGCCGTAGCAGGCCGGCCCCGGCATCGAGCCGGCGCTTTGCGGCCCCACTTCCAGCATGCCGAAGGCGTTCAGGTGGGCGATGGACCCCCCGCCCGCGCCCAGGGTTTCCACATGGATCATCGGCACGCCGATGCGATGGCGCAGGAAGTCGATATTGCGGTTGAGGTTGGTCTGGCCCGCGCGGGCCATGGTGATGTCGAAGGACGTGCCGCCCATGTCCACCGTGATGATGTTGTCGATGCCGAACGGCGCCGCCACGTACAGGCCGGCCTGGGGCGCCGACGCCGGCCCCGAATTGATGGCGTTGACCGCCCGCCGCCGCATGACGTCGCCCACCGCCAGGCCGCCATTGGACTGGAAGTAACGCACCGCGCCGCGCGCCCCCAGGCCGCGGAAGTAATCATCGATGCGCGCCACGTAGCGCCCCATCACCGGGCTCAGATAGGCGTTGACGATGGTGGTGGAGGTGCGCGTGTACTCCCGCACCTGCGGATAGACCTCATGGCCGGCGCAGACAAATACATCCGGCATGGCGGCCGCCACCATGTCGCGCGCGCGTCGTTCATGCGCGGGATTGGCCGGGGCCCAGACGAACGACACCGCCACCGCCTGCACGCCCTCGCGCTTGAATACCTCGATCGCGGCGCGCACATCGTCTTCGTTCAACGGCGCGTGCACCGAGCCGTCCGCCAGCATCCGTTCACGCACCGGCCTGCGCAGGTGGCGCGGCACCAACTGCGGCGCGGGCGGATAGTCGGCGTCGTAGCGGTAGCCTTCCTCCTTGTGGCCCAGGCGGATTTCGATGCTGTCTTCGTGGCCCGCCGTGCACAGCAGGCCGACCTTGACGCCCTTCAATTCGATCAACGCATTGAGTGCCACGGTGGTGCCATTGATGCACAGATCGCAATCGCGCACGATCTCCTCCACCGGTCTGCCGAGCGCCTCCGATATCTGCGCCAGGCCGGCGGCAATGGCCTTGGTGCCATCCTGCGGCGTCGATGCGCTCTTGAAAAGACAGATTGCGTCGTCGCGTCCGGCCAGGACGAAATCGGTGAACGTGCCGCCGGCGTCTACGCCGAGGCGATATTGTCCTTGCATGGTGTGCTCCTCAGCGGGGATCGCGGATGCGTTGCGTGCGGGTCGCGGCGAAGTCGACATTGCCGTCCGCCCCGACCACCACGCCGTACTCGGCGCGGGCTGCCTCGGCGGAGACCAGCCCATTGCGGATGTCGCGCGCCACGTCTTCCGGCGCGCGGCAATACGGGTCGCCGTAACCGCCGCCGCCCGGGTTGACGTTGCGGGCCCGTTCCCCGGGATGCAACGTCAGGATGGTGTTCTTGCGGTGCACAGTGACCTGGCCGTCGGCGTGATGCTGTTCCAGCCGTCCCAGCTTGCGTTCGGGCAGCGTGTTGTACGCGCCCGCCGCGCCGCCGGTCGGGATCTGGCGCCCTTCGCCAAACGCGACCACTGTCATTTCATGGCCGATGGGTTCCACTTCCCACACCGTGCCGCTGCCGCCGCGGCGCTGCCCGGCGCCGCCGCTGTCTTCCTGCAGGCCATAGCGGTGGATGATGATGGGATAGGCGTACTCCAGCAATTCGATGTCACCTGAACTGAGCGCGCCGAAACAGCACAGCGGGCCGCAGGCGTGCCAGCCGTCCATCTGGCGCGTGGCGCCCGCGCCCGAAATGATGGAGGCCAGCACCATCGTCACGTACTGCTCTCCCGTCCTGGGATTGACACCCGCAATGTTGACGCCGCTGGCATGCCCCCAGGACGCCGTCACGCGATCCGGCGCCGCCGCCTCGAAGGCCTGGCGCACCGCGTCGGTCAGCGTCTCCATGGGCGTGGTGGTGCAGTTGACGTGCGGCGCCGGCTCGCGCGCATTGCACAGCGTGCCCTGCGGGCCCAGGTCCACGGTGACGCAGCGGTACAGCCCCGCGTTGTAGGGCGGCGGCACCTGCGCGAACATCATCAGACCCAGATAGATGCCCGACAGCGAGTTGCCGGCATAGGAATTGATGAAGTAGGGCACCTGGGGCGGACTGTCGATGCGGATGTGGACCTGGTCGCCGGTCACCTGCACGCTGGCCGTGATGGTCATGTCGCCATGGCCATGGCCGGCATCCTCCAGGCGCGCCCGGCCTTCATAGCGCCCGTCGGGAATCGAGGCGATCAACGATCGCATATGCCGGTCCGCCATGTCCTTGAGCTCGGCAATGGCGGCCTGCACGGTGGCCAGGCCGTACTTGGCGAGCAGGGCGCGCAAATGGCGCTCGCCGACCCGGCAGGCGCCGAACTGGGCGTTGAGATCGCCCTCCTGGTCGCGCCGCGATCGCATGTTGCACAGCAGCAGGTTGACGACGTCGTCACGCCGCACGCCCCGGTCCCAGAGCTTCACCGGCGGGATCCGCAGGCCTTCGGCATAGAGATCGCGCGCGTCCGGGTTGTAGCCCGCCGGCACCGGCCCGCCGATGTCGGTCAGGTGGCCCTTGCACACCGCCCAGAAAACCAGCTGGCCCTCATGGAATACCGGCTTGTACATGCAGCAATCGAGAATATGGCTGCCCTGGTAGACCGGATCGTTGTGATAGATGATGTCGCCTTCGTGGATATCGTCGCCGAAGAAGTCGGCCACGGCCTTCATGGCGGGGATCAGCGATCCGAGGTGGATGGGGATATCCTGGCCCTGCAGGATCATTTCCGGATAGTGGTCGAACAGCGCGTTGCTGTAGTCGTGGGCCAGGTTGAAGACGCTGGAGCGGCCCGTTTTCTCCAGTGTCATTGTCATTTCACGCTGCGCGGTCTCGAGCGCGCCGCGCACCACGGCCAGCGTGATCGGGTCTACCTGCCCGGCGGCGGCAAATGGCTTGCCCATCATGTTCCCCTTGTATGGTCGCCACCTTCCGGATGGCTGCAGGAGCAACGTTAATCAGCGCCACGGCGGCTGGCTTGTACCAGAGCGCACGAAAACTTGCCTGTGAAAGCACAACGGCCCGGTGCTTTGCCGCATGCTCTTAGTTTCCCGTCAGGCGGTTTTCCCTAGAATGCGGGATTCCGATCCCCGCCCGCGCATACGCCGCGCGCCCCCGTCCCGATGCCCGCCCCAGACTCCCCCAGTCCGCTTTACCGTCCCGCCTTCCTGCACTTCCTGTTCGCGCGCATCGGCGCGTCGCTGGCCTTCCAGATCGTCTCGGTGGCGGTGGGCTGGCAGGTCTATGCGCTGTCGGGCAGCGCGCTCGACCTGGGCCTGATCGGGCTGGCGCAGTTCCTGCCGATGGCGGCGCTGACGCTGGTGGTAGGGCACGTGGCCGACCGCTACGACCGCCGCAAGATCGTCGCCATCTGCATGGCGGTCGAGACCCTGGCCACCTTGCTGCTGGCGATCGCCGCGCTGCACGGCGTCGGCGGCAAGACGCTGATCTACGCCACCCTCATCATCATGAGCTCGGCGCGCGCCTTCGAGGCGCCCACGCTGACCACGCTGATTCCCGCCATCGTGCCGCGCGAATGGCTGCCGCGCGCCACCGCGCTGTCGTCCTCCGGCGGCCAGATCGCGCAGATCGCCGGCCCGGCGCTGGGCGGCATCGGCTACGGGCTGGGGGCCGGGTGGGTCTACTGCGTGGCGGCGGCGCTGTACCTGTGCGGCTTCGCCTGCATCGCCAGCATGTCGATCGACCGCGCCCCGCCGCGCAGGGAGCCCACCACCTGGCGCACGCTGTTCGCCGGCATCACCTTCATCTTCCAGCGCCGCATCCTGCTGGGCACGCTGTCGCTGGACCTGTTCGCGGTGCTGCTGGGCGGCGCCACGGCGCTGCTGCCGATCTTCGCCAAGGACATTCTCAACGCCGGTCCCTGGGCCCTGGGCGCGCTGCGCGCGGCGCCGGCCTGTGGCGCCATGCTGATGTCGCTGACGCTGGCGCGCCTGAGCCTGGGCGAGCACGTGGGCCGCCTGCTGTTCGGCGCGCTGATCCTGTTCGGCCTGGCCACCACCGTGTTCGGCCTGTCGACCTCGATCCCGCTGTCGGTGGGCGCGCTGGTGGTGCTGGGCGCGGCCGACGCCATCAGCGTGGTGGTGCGCTCGTCGCTGGTGCAGCTGAACACGCCCGACCACATGCTGGGCCGCGTCAGCGCGGTCAACACGCTGTTCGTCGGCGCCTCGAACCAGCTGGGGGAATTCGAATCCGGCGTGATGGCGGCGCTGCTGGGCGCGGTGCCGGCGGTGGTGGTGGGCGGCCTGGGCACGATTGCGGTGGCGGGGCTGTGGATGCACTGGTTCCCGGAGCTGCGCAGGCTGCGTTCGCTGCATCCCGAAACCGAACCGGCCTGACGCTGCCTGCATCGCCCGGCAAACCGCGATTGTTGCCGGGCGAAATTTTGTTGCGACGCAACTTTACCCTCGCGGCGGGCCTGCCTATCTTGTGACCATGTTCAGCCAACGGGTCCTGCCGCTGCCATGTCTACACCGGATACCAGCCTTGTTTCCGCGACGAAAAAGGTCTGCCGCGTCCTCGCCAGCCTGTCGAACCGGCGCGTCCAGCGACTGACCGACATCGCGCAGGCGGCGCAGTTGGATGTGTCCACGGCATTGCGCATCCTGAAGGACCTGGAGGCCGAGGGTTTCGTGGAGCGAGACCCGGTCAGCAAGCACTACATGCTCGGTCCGCAGGTCTATGCCATGCACCATGCCATGGTCGATGGCCTCGATCTGCGCGCCCTGGCGCGGCCGGCGCTGATCCGCCTGGCGCGCAAGTTCGGCGACACCGTCATCCTGTCGATGCCAACCGGCTGGGAATCGGTCTGCCTGGACCTGTGCTTCGGCGACTACCCGATCCGCGCCAACTACCTGGAGATCGGCAGCCGCCGTCCGCTCGGCATCGGCGCCGGCAGCCTGGCGCTGCTGGCGGCCATGGACGAGAACGAAACCCAGGCGGTGCTGCCGCCGGTGCACCAGCGGTTGCAGGAACGCTACCCGCGCTATCCGGTGCGGCTGCTGGAACAGATGACGGCGCGCGCCCGCAAGCTCGGCCACGCCATGCTGCTGGACGTGGTGGTGGAAAAGATGGGCGGTCTGGGCGTGGCCGTGCGCGGCCCCAGCGGCCGCGCCATCGCCGCGCTCAGCGTGGCGGCATTGAGCGAGCGCGTCGAATCGCGCGAACAGGAACTGGCCCAGGCGCTGGCCGCCGAAGCCCGCGCCATCGAACGCGCCTGGATGCCCCATGCCTGATCTCCACCACGCCTGCCTGCTGGCCGCGGCCAGCACGCGCTTCGGCCGCCACGAGGGCCGCTCGGCCCTGGACCTGATGGCCGAGGCCGCCAACGCCGCGCTGGCGCAGTCCGGCCTGCGGCGCGCCGATATCGACGGCGTGCTGTGCGGCTACGCGACCACCTTTCCGCACCTGATGCTGGCCACGCTGCTCAGCGAAAAACTGGGCCTGGACCCGCACTACGCCCACGGCATGCAGATGGGCGGCGCCACCGGCGCGGCCATGGTGATGCTGGCGCGCGAACTGGTGCGCGCCGGCCGCTGCCGCCGCGTGCTGGTGGTGGCGGGCGAGAACCGCCTGACCGGCCAGGCCGTCGACGCCTCCATCCAGACACTGGCGCAGGTCGGCGAAGCCGATACCGAGGTGCCCAACGGCGCGTCGGTGCCGGCCTATTACGCGCTGCTGGCCTCCGCCTACATGCACCGGACCGGCACCCGGCGCGAGGATCTGGCCGAGTTCGCCGCGTTGATGCGCCGCCACGCCGCCAGCCACCCCCATGCGCACCTGAACGCAGCCATCAACGTGGACCAGGTGCTGGCGTCCCGGCCCATCGCCACGCCGCTGCACCTGCTGGACTGCTGCCCGATCTCCGACGGCGCGGTGGCGCTGGTGGTCGGCGCGGACGAAGGGCCCGTGCGCATCAGCGGCGCCGGGCAGGCGCATCGCCACCAGCACCTGTCGGCGCTGCGCGACATCCTCGACACCGGCGCGGCGCGCGCGCTCAGGCATGCTTATGCCGACGCCGGCATCGGCCAGGACCAGGTCGACTACCTGGGCATCTACGATTCCTTCACCATCACGCTGGCCATGCTGCTGGAAGAACTGGGCTTCGCGCCGCGCGGCGGCGCGGCGGATCGCGTGCGGCGCGGCGACTTCGACGCCGCCGGACCGCTGCCGCTTAACACCCACGGGGGCCTGCTGTCGTTCGGACATTCCGGCGTAGCCGGCGGCATGGCGCACGTGGCCGAGGCCTGGACGCAGTTGGCGGGCCAGGCCGGATCGCGGCAGGCGGGCGCGCCGCGCTGCGCGCTGGTGCATGCGGACGGCGGCGTGCTGTCCGCCCACGTCAGCCTGGTGCTGCAGGCGGAGGGCCGTCGGTGAACGCCCGCGATCCGCTGGAACTGCAACGCTGCGAGGACTGCGGCGCCTGGTGGGCGCTGCGCCCCTACGCCTGCGCCCATTGCGGCGGCAGCAACCTGCCATGGCGGCGCAGCAGCGGCGCGGGCGTAGTGCTGGCGCGCACCGAGATCCACCGCGCGCCCGACGCCTTCTGGCGCGCGCGTGTGCCCTACGTGCTGGTGCTGGTGCGCCTGGAAGAGGGCGCCGTGCTGATGGGGCATGCCGATGCCGGCATCGCCATCGGCCAGCAGGTCATGGGCCGCGTGATCACGATCGACGGCCGCGCATTGCTCGGTTTCGAGGCGCGCCGGCCGCCTTGAAGCGCCGCCGGCAACACCATCCCCAGCAAAACAACATATCCGCACGACGGAGGAGACAATCATGCGCGCAATCGCAGCATGCCGCACGGCCCTGGCCGCGCTTTCCCTGGTAGCAGCCGCCGCCTCGGCCGCCCAGGACTGGCCGACCAAACCCATCACCCTGGTGGTGCCCTACCCGCCGGGCGGCCCCACCGACATCGTGGCCCGCGTGGTCGCGCAGGGCCTGGGCGACGAACTCAAACAGACCATCATCGTCGACAACCGCTCCGGCGCCGGCGGCAACATCGGCGCCGATATGGTGGCCAAGAGCACGCCCGACGGCTACACGCTGCTGCTGGCGACCACGGCCCACGCCATCAACATGTCGTTGTTCAAGAACCTGAACTACGACACCCGCAAGAGCTTCGCGCCGGTGTCGCTGCTGACCGCCGGCCCGCTGGTGATCGTGACACGCCCCGACCTGCCGGCCAGCAACGTGCGCGAGCTGATCGCGCTGGCCAAGTCCACGCCGGGCAAGCTGACCTTCGCCTCGTCGGGCAACGGCCAGTCCACCCACCTGGCGGCGGAGCTGTTCGACGCCATGGCCGGCGTGCGCATGGTGCACGTGCCTTATCGCGGCAGCGCGCCGGCGCTCACCGACGTCATGGGCGGCCAGGCCGACCTGATGTTCGACACCATGCTGTCGTCGATGCCCTATGTGAACGGCGGCAAGCTCAAGGCGCTGGCGGTGACGGGTGCGGCGCGCTCGCCCGCCGCGCCCAATGTGCCCACCGTGGCCGAGGCCGGGCTGCCCGGCTACGAGGCCACCGCCTGGAACGGCCTGCTGGCCCCGGCCGGCACGCCCGAGCCCGTGCTGCTGCGCCTGAGCACCGCCTTGCAGAAGGTGCTGGGCCGCGCCGACATCCAGCAGAAATTCGCGGCCCAGGGCTTCGCCTCGGAATGGAAGACGCCCGCCGACACGGCGCGCTTCCTCGACACCGAGGTCGAGAAATGGGCCGGCGTGGTCAAGACTTCCGGCGCCACGGTCAACTGACCCCGCGCCCGCCTTCATCCTACCTTGGGGAGTTTCATGGCTTCTGTACCCACCGGCGACGCCAGCCTCGCGCGCCTGCTCGATCCGGCCTCGATCGCGATCGTCGGCGCCTCCGACAATCCCGACAAGATCGGGGGCCGACCCATCCACTACATGCGGCGCCACGGCTATGCGGGCACGCTGTACCCGATCAACCCGCAACGCGCCGAAGTCCAGGGCGAACGCGCCTGGCCCAGCCTGGCCGCGTTGCCCGCCGCGCCGGACCTGGCGATCGTGGCGGTGGCCGGCGAGCAGGCGGTGCGGGCGGTGGATGACTGCGCCGCGCTGGGCGTGGCGGCGGCCATCGTCATCTCGGCCGGTTTCTCGGAAACCGGTGAAGCCGGGCGCGCGCTGCAGGATGCGATGACGGCGCGCGCCCGCGCCGCCGGCATGCGCATCGTCGGCCCCAACTCGCAGGGCCTGGCCAACTTCGGCAACGGCGCCATCGCCAGCTTCTCCACCATGTTCCTGGAGGTGGCGCCGGGCGACGGGCCGGTGGCGGTCATCAGCCAGAGCGGCGGCATGTGCGCCATGGTCTACGGCCTATTGCGCCAGCGCGGCATCGGCGTGCGCCACGTGCATGCCACCGGCAACGAGGCCGACGTGTCGGTCGCCGAACTGGCCTGCGCGACGCTGCGCGATCCGGAAGTCGGCTGCGTGCTGCTGTACCTGGAATCGCTGCGCGAGGCAGGGCCGCTGGCCGAGGCGGCCGCGCTGGCGCGGGCGCGCGGCGTGCCGCTGATCGTGGTCAAGTCGGGCCGCTCCGAGGCCGGCGCGCGCGCCGCGGCCTCGCATACCGGCGCGCTGGCCAATGAGGACCGCGCGGTGGATGCGTTCTTCGAACACCACGGCATCCTGCGCGCGCGCGATCCGCAGGAACTGGTGCGCTACGCCGAGCTGGCCCTGCGCAGCCCCTTGCCGCAAGGGCCGCGCGTGGTGGTGGTCAGCAACTCCGGCGCCAGCTGTGTGCTGGCCTCGGACGCGGCCGCCGAGCGCGGCCTGGAGATCGCGCCGCTGGCCGACGCCACCCAGCAGGCGCTGGCCGAGCGTCTGCCCGGCTATGCCACCACCGTCAACCCCGTGGACATCACCGCCGCGCTGCTGTCGAACAACGGCCTGTTCGGGCAAGTGCTGCCCGTGATCGGCGCCGACCCGGCGGCCGACATGTTCCTGCTCGATATTCCAGTGGCGGGGCGCGGCTACGACGTGGCCTCGTTCGCGGCGGATGCGGCCGGCTTCGCGCAAACCGCCTCCAAACCGGTCGTGGTGGTGGCGTGGCAGGACAACGTGGCCAGCGCGTTCCGCGCGCGCGGCCTGCCCGTTTACGCCGACGAGATCCAGGCGATGGATGCCTTGTCGGCGCTGTTGCGCCTGCGGCGGTTGCGCGAACGCGGCCGCATGGCGTCGCCGCCAGCATCGCAAGGCATTGTGGCGGCCGATCCGGCGCCCGACGCGGCCAGCGGCTTCCTGTCCGAGGCGGCCAGCCTTGCGCTGCTGGCTGATAACGGGCTGGCGGTGATCGAACACGCCGTCTGCCGCACGGCCGACGAGGCCGTCGCCGCGTGGCGGCGCATCGGCGCGCCGGTGGCGTTGAAGGCCTGCTCGGCGCAACTGCCGCACAAGTCCGAGCACGGGCTGGTGGCGCTGGGCCTGAACGACGAGGCCTCGCTGCGCACGGCGTTTGCCCATCAAGCCCAAACCTTGGGTAAGCTGGACGTGCGCGATGGCGCCTGGCTGGTCGCGCGGATGCAGCGCGGCCTGCACGAATGCGCGCTGGGCGCGCGCGTCGATCCGGTGCTGGGGCCGGTCGTCATGATCGGCAGCGGCGGCAAGTACGTCGAGGCATTGCGCGACGTGGCGGTACTGATGCCGCCGTTCGATGCCGCGCAGGTGGTCGAGAAGCTGCGCGGCCTGCGCATCGGCGCGCTGCTGCAAGGGGTGCGCGGCGATCCGCCCGCCGACGTCGCCGCCCTGGCGCAACAGGCGGTGGCGCTAGGCAACTACGCGCTGGCGGCCGGCCCGCGGCTGGCGTCGGTCGACATCAACCCGGTGATGGTCGGCGCCGTGGGGCAGGGCGCGGTGGCGGTGGACGCGCTGGTGGAACTTCATGCCGCCAGCCAGCCAGCCGCAAGGATGACGGCCTGAGGCCGCCGGCACACAAACAAAGGAGACGCACCGATGTTTGAAGACCTGAAATCCAAGACCGCGCTGGTCACCGGCGCCTACAGCGGACTGGGCCGCCACTTCGCGCTGCGCCTGGCCGAAGCCGGCGCGCGCGTGGCGTTGTGCGGGCGCCGGACCGAACTGGGCGAAACCCTGGCAACGGAAATCCGCGCCCAGGGCGGCCAGGCCTGCGTCGCGGGCATGGATGTCACCCAACCCGACAGCGTGCAGGCGGCCTTCACCCAGGTCGAGCAGGCGCTCGGCCCGGTCGACATCGTCATCAACAACGCCGGCATCGCCATGACGCGCCCCGCGCTGGAGATCAGCGAAGACGAGTGGACCGGCCTGATCGACGTCAACCTGAACGGCGCGTGGCGGGTGGCGCAATGCGCCGCGCGCCACTTCCACGGCCACGGCCGGCCCGGCGCCATCGTCAACATCGCCTCGATCCTGGGCCAGCGCGTGGCCTCGCACGTGGCCGCCTACACCGCCGCCAAGGCCGGCCTGCTGCACCTGACCCGCGCCCTGGCGCTGGAATGGGCCCGCCACGGCATCCGCGTGAACGCGCTGGCGCCCGGCTACATCGGCACCGACCTGAACCGAGAATTCTTCGCCACGCCCGCCGGCGAGGCCCTCGTCAAGCGCATCCCGCAGCGCCGCCTGGGCCGCCCGCAGGACCTGGACGGCCCCTTGCTGCTGCTGGCCTCCGATGCCTCGGCCTACATGACGGGCGCCGTCATCGACGTCGATGGCGGCCACCTGGCCAGCTCGCTCTGAACCCGCATCCCCATCCGGAGACCCCGCCATGGATTTTTCGCTGCCCCCCGAACTGGAAGACTACCGCCAGCGCGTGCGCGCCTTCGTCGACCGCGAGCTGATTCCGCTGGAAGCCGACCGCGCCAACTACGACGACCACGAGAACATCGACGCAGCCCTGCTGGACCGCGTGCGCGCCAAGGCCCGCGAGGCCGGCCTGTGGGCCCTGCAGATGCCGCGCAAGCGCGGCGGCCAGGGCCTGCCGATGGTGGGCCTGGCCGCCTGCTACGAAGAGATGAACCGATCCATTTTCGGCCCGGCCGCCTTCAACGCCGCCGCCCCCGACGACGGCAACATGCGGGTGCTGGCGCAGGTGGCGCGGCCCGACCAGCAGGACCGCTGGCTGCAACCCATCATCGACGGCAAGGTGCGCTCGTCCTTCGTGATGACCGAACCCAGCCCCGGCAGCGGCTCGGACCCGTCAATGATGCGCACCACCGCCACCCGCCAGGGCGACAAGTGGCTGATCCACGGCCGCAAGTGGTTCATCACCGGCGCCGGCGCCGCGCAGCATTTCATCCTGATTGCGCGCACTTCGGACGACGCCCGCAAGGGCCTGTCGGCCTTCCTGTTCGACGCCGACCAGCCCGGCTGGCGCATTGTCCGCCGCATCCCCATCATGGGCCCGGAAGAACACGGCGGCCATTGCGAGCTGGAATTCGACGGCCTCGAGATTCCCGACGAGAACCGCCTGATGGAAGTGGGCGACGGCCTCAAGCTGACGCAGATACGCCTGGGTCCGGCGCGCCTGACGCACTGCATGCGCTGGCTGGGCCTGGCGCGGCGCGCCATGGCGGTGGCGGTGGACTACGTCGGTGAACGCAGCAGCTTCGGCCAGAAGCTGGCCGACCGCGAGGGCGTGCAATGGCTGCTGGGCGACGCCGCCATGCAGATCGAAATCGGCCGCCTGCTCACCATGCGCGCCGCGGCGCGGCTGGACCAGGGCGACTTCGCGCGCAAGGAAATCTCCATGGCCAAGATCGTGGTGTCGGAAACCGTGCACAAGGTGGTCGACACCGCGCTGCAGCTGAACGGCGCGCGCGGCTATTCCAAGGACACGCCGCTGGAATGGATCTACCGCTACGCGCGCCAGGCGCGGCTGGTGGACGGCGCCTCCGAAGTGCACAAGATGGTGCTGGCGCGTTACCTGATGGACCAGGGCGATGCATTCTGGCAGTGGGACGACGCGGACGCCCCGCGCAAGGCGCTGGTATGAGCGCGCCCGATCACGCCACCAACGCCGCCCCCGATTGGCTGCCCGCGCTGGCCGCCTACCTGTCGGCGCAGGGCCTGGGCAACGCCAGCGGCCTGCGCGCCCGGGCATTGACGGGCGGCCAGTCCAATCCGACCTACCTGCTGGAAGATGACAGCGGCGCGCGCGTGCTGCGCAAGCAGCCGCCCGGCACGCTGCTGCCCTCGGCCCACGCGATCGACCGCGAGTACCGCGTCATGGCCGCGCTGGCCGGCACCGCCGTGCCCGTGCCGGCCATGCTGCACTACTGCGCCGACCCTTCCATCGTCGGCACGCCGTTCTACCTGATGAGCTATGCGCGCGGCCGCGTCTTCATGGACCCGGCGCTGCCGGGCCTGGCGCCCGCCGAGCGCGCCGCGTTGTATGCCGAGACCGGCCGCGTGCTGGCCGCGCTGCACGCGGTGGAACCGGCCGCCGTCGGGCTCGCGGACTACGGCAAGGCCGGCGACTACTTCGCGCGCCAGGTGGCGCGCTGGACTCGCCAGTACCGCGACACCGAAACCACGTCCATCCCCGCCATGGACGCGCTGATCGACTGGCTGCCGCAACATCTGCCGCATGACGACCAGACCCGCCTGGTGCACGGCGACTACCGCATCGACAACCTGGTATTCGCGCCCGACGCACCGCGCGCCATCGCGCTGCTGGACTGGGAGCTGTCGACCCTGGGCCATCCGCTGGCGGACCTGGCCTATCACTGCATGTGCTGGCGCATCCCGCCGTCCCTGTGGCGCGGCATCGCCGGCCTGGACCTGGCGGCGCTGGGCATCCCCGACGAAGCGCAGTTCGTGCGCGCCTATTGCGAGGCGCGCGGCATCGCGCCGCCGCCCAACTGGGATTTCTACCTGGCCTACAGCTTCTTTCGCATCGCCGCCATCCTGCAGGGCGTGTACGCGCGCGCCCGCGCCGGCAACGCCGCCGCCACCGATGCGCTGGAGATGGGCGCGCGCGTCGAACCGCTGGCCTCACTCGGCTGGCAGGCCGCGCAACGCGAATCCGCACGCCTGGCCACCGCAGGCCACTAGGAGCGCATCATGACCGCATCGCCATCCGCGTCCGACGACACACTGCCCCGCAACGCCGCCAACCACCAGCCCCTGACGCCGCTGGGCTTCCTGGCGTGGGCGGCGGCCGTCTACCCGGAACGCGCCGCGCTGCTGCACGGCAGCCATAGCCAGAGCTGGCGCGCCACCTACGACCGTTGCCGCCAGATGGCCGCGGCGCTGGCCGCCTGGGGCGTGCGCCGTGGCGACGTGGTGGCGGTGCTCGCGCCCAACACGCCGGCCCTGTACGAAGCGCACTTCGGCGTGCCGATGGCCGGCGCGGTGCTGAACGCGCTCAACACCCGGCTCGACGCGCGCACGCTGGCGTTCATCCTGCAACACGGCGGCGCCACCGTGCTGCTGTACGACAGCGAATACGCGCCGCTGGTGCGCGAAGTGCTGGGCCACCTGCGCGCGCCGCCGCGCACCGTGCGCATCGAAGACAGCGAATACACCGGCTCGCACGGCGACCTGGGCGATGCGGAGTACGAAGCCTGGCTCGCCGCGCAACCGGCCGACGCGCCCTGGGAAGGGCCGCGGGACGAATGGGACAACCTCTGCCTGAACTACACCTCGGGCACCACCGGCAACCCCAAGGGCGTGCTCTATCACCATCGCGGCGCCTACCTGAACGCCACCGGCAACGTGCTGGCCTGCGGCATGCCGCCGCACGCCGTCTACCTGTGGACGCTGCCCATGTTCCACTGCAACGGTTGGTGCTTCCCGTGGACCATGGCGGCGCTGGCGGGCACCAACGTCTGCCTGCGGCGCGTGGAGCCGGCGGCCATCTTCGAGGCCATCCGCCGCCACCGGGTCGGCTTCTTCTGCGCCGCGCCGGTGGTGCTGAACATGCTGGTCAACGCCCCTGCCAACGTCCGCCACCGCGCCACGCATCGCGTGCAGGCCATGACCGGCGGCGCCGCGCCGCCCGCCGCCATCATCGAAGCGATGGAGCAACTGGGCGTGGGCGTCACCCACCTGTACGGCCTGACCGAAACCTACGGCCCGTCGATCAGCTGCGCCTGGCACGACGAATGGGACGACCGTCCCCTGGCCGAGCGCGCCGCGCTCAAGGCGCGCATCGGCGTGCGCAAGCTCAACGTCGAAGCGGTGCGGGTGATGGACGCCGCCATGCGGCCGGTGCCGGCCGACGGCGCCACGCTGGGCGAGATCATGCTGCGCGGCAATACGTTAATGAAGGGCTACCTGCACAACCCCGAGGCCACCGCCGACGCCTTCGCCGGCGGCTGGTTCCATTCCGGCGACCTGGCCGTGGTGCATCCCGACGGCTACATCGAGATCAAGGACCGCGCCAAGGACATCATCATCTCGGGCGGCGAAAACATCTCGACCGTGGAAATCGAAAGCGTGCTGTACCGCCACCCCGACGTGCTGGAAGCCGCCGTGGTGGCGCGGCCCGACGCGGTGTGGGGCGAAACGCCGTGCGCCTTCGTCACGCTGAAAGAGGGCGCGGCGTGCGGCGCCGACGACCTTATCGCCTACTGCCGCGAACACCTGGCGCGCTTCAAGACGCCGCGCACCGTGGTGTTCGGCGCCCTGCCCAAGACCTCCACCGGCAAGATCCAGAAGTTCGTGCTGCGCGAGCAGGCGGCGGCGCTGGCGGACAAGGCTGCCGACAATTGAAGCACCAGCCGGCCGACAGGCCGACACCGGGCCGCCTTCCCAGGCTCCGACCGTGACGTCTGGCGCCGCCTGGCAATGTTGATACAATACGAATCATTATCATTCTATCGACGCCAAGACAACGCGCCGGGTTCGCTGGCCGCGCGACGGACATCGGACTTAGGGGCACCATGGGGGAGCGGTTCTTCGGCGTGATCGCCGAGGCATACAAGGCATGGAACGCGGAGCTGGTCGGTTTCCTGAACCGCCAGCTCAAGCGCTCGCCCGACGCCGCCCAGGATCTGGCGCAGGAAACCTTCGCGCGCTGGCTGGCCGCCAGCCGCGGCGCCGAGCCGCCCGAAAAGCCGCGCGCCTATCTCTATGAAATCGCCCGCAACCTGCTGCGCGACCACTGGCGCCGCGAAGCCGTGCGCGACGAGCACATGGTGGCCAGCCTGGACGACCAGGCCTACACACCGCCGCCCGGCAGCCTGGCAACCGCGGCCGGCTGGCAGCCCGACGCGCGCGCCGACGCCAACCAGCGCCTGCGCCTGCTGCAGGCCGCCATTGACGACATGCCGCCGCGCCAGCGCGAGGCCTTCCTGCTTTATCGGTATGATGAGCTGCGTTGCGAGGACATCGCCGCGCGCATGGGCATCTCCGTGCGCGCCGTCGAAAAGCACCTGCAACTGGCCCTGGCGCACTGCAAGCGCCGCGTCCACGGCGAATCGTCATGACCCCATCCCGTTCCCTATCCGCAGTCGAAGAGGCCGCGAGCGCATGGTTCATGCGCCGCCGGGAACGCGCGTCCGATGCCAATGCCGAACAGGCGTTCCAGGCCTGGCTGGCGCAATCGCCGCTGCACCGGCAGGAATACGACAAGCTTGCGCAGGTGTGGGATGACCTGGCCGCGCTGCCGCGTCCGGCCAGCGCGCCGGATCGTGCATCTGCCGGCGCCGCCCACATTGCTCCCGCCGACGCTGCCCAGCCCATCGGCGTCGCCACCCGACGGCCGGCAGCCGCGCGGCAGCCGCGGCCCGCCTTCCTGCGCTGGGGCGGCGCGCTGGCCGCGCTGGTCCTGCTGGCGGGCGCCGCCTACCAATATCTGCCGGTCAATTACGAATCGGTGGCCAACGCCTCCACCCAGACACGCAGCCTGGACCTGGCCGACGGCACCCGTATCCACGCCAACGTCGGCACCCGCGTCCACGTGCGCTACACCCTGGCCGAACGCCGCATCGACATCGAAGGCGGCGAGGTCTACATCGACGCCGCGCCCGACCGCCGGCCGCTGCTGGTATCCGCCGGCGGCGCGCGACTGCGCGACATCGGCACCGAATTCAATGTGCTGCTGCTGCCCGACCTGCTGCAGGTCGGCGTGCGCAGCGGCCAGGTGCGGCTGGATGCCGACGGCGCCGCCAGCCCCGGCCCGCAGATGCTCCACGCCGGCGACACGGTGCTGCTCGCGCGCGCCGACGCCCGGCTGCTGGCGCGCGCGCAGGTGCCGCCCGGCGAAGTCGGCGCCTGGCAGGACGGCGTGGCGGTGGTGCACGACGCCACCCTGCAACAGCTGGCCGGCTACCTGGCCCTGTACCGCGACGCGCCGCTGCGTTTCGCCGACGACCGCGCCCGCCGCCTGCGGCTGTCCGGCACGCTGGACCTGCGCCACCCCGAGGCTTTCCTCGACACGCTGCCCGGCCTGCTGCCGGTCACGCTGACCCGCCGGCCCGACGGCACCGCGGTGATCGCCAGCCGCTGAAGCGGCCAGGCGAAATTATTTTCATTCAGCAGGTACGGGTTATGGCAAGTCGCGCGTCTTCCCCCGTGTAGATCCACTTCCACACCGAGGAACGACCATGGCGCAACGCCACTTCCGCCGCCGGCAAAGCGCCGGCCGTTACGCGCTGCTGTGCGCGCTGTCGATGGGCGCCGCGCTGGCGGCACAGACCCTGGCGCCGTCCGCGGCCCACGCGCAGGGCCGCGCCGCCGCGCAGGCCTTCGACCTGCCGGCCGGCAACCTGGCCGACGCGCTGGTGGCGCTGGGCCGCCAGGCCCAGGTGCAAATCCTGTTCAGCCCGGACAGCGTCGCCGGCCTGCGCGCGCCCGCCGTGTCCGGCAGCATGACCCCGCAAGCCGCGCTCGACCGTCTGCTGGCCCGCAGCGGCCTAGTGGCCGTGCCCAGCGGCAACGGCTTCATGGTGCGCTCGCCCGCCGGCGCGTCCGCCAGCGACGCCACCATGCTCGCGCCCGTCACGGTCACCGGCCGCGACCTCGCCACCACAGAGGGCACCGGTTCCTACACCCCCGCCGCCGTCACCCTGGGCAAAAACACGCAAAGCCTGCGCCAGATCCCGCAATCGGTCTCGGTGGTGACGCGCCAGCTGCTCGACGACCAGAACCTGGTGAACCTGGACGACGCCATGCGCACCGTCACCGGCATCACGGTGGAAGCCGGCAGCATCGGCGGCAACCACGGCAATTTCTATTCGCGCGGCTACGCGCTCGACACCATCCAGGTCGATGGCGTGAACACGCCGGCCAGCACCGGCAACGACCTGAGCGCCGGCTTCGGCCTGGCCATCTACGACCGCATCGAGGTGCTGCGCGGCCCATCGGGCCTGTATCAGGGCGCGGGCGATCCCGGCGGCACCGTCAATCTGGTGCGCAAGCGCGCGCAAAAGGAATTCGGTTTCAGCGGCCAGGTCATGACCGGCTCGTGGGACCGCTACTACACCGAGGCCGACCTGACCGGCCCGCTCGACAGCGACGGCCGCCTGCGCGGCCGCGTCGTGGCGTCCTATGACGACCGCGGCTCGTTCGTCGACGGCGTCTACACCAGGAAGCCGCTGTTCTACGGCACCCTCAGCTTCGACCTCACCCCCGATACCACGCTGACCGCGGGCGCCACCTACCAGCAATACAAGGGCCGCCCCTTCTTTGGCCTGCCCGGCTACACCGACGGGCGCCTGCTCGACGTGCGCCGCTCCACCAACCTGGACCCCAGCTGGAACCACATCACCGAAGAAATCACCGAGTACTTCGCCGACATCGACCACCGCCTGTCCAACGGCGGCCGCATCAAGGTCAGCGGCGTCTACCGCGAACAGGACGAGCCCAGCCGCCAGTTCGGCTGGTCGGACTGCGCCGTCGATCCGGTCACTGGCGACACCTGCCTGGTCACCTGGAAATACCGCAGCCACTGGAAGACCTACGGCCTGGACGCCTTCGTCGCCACGCCATTCCAGGCCTTCGGCCGCGAGCACGAGCTGACCGTGGGCGCCGACTACCGCAACGTGCACAAGAATTTCCGCTACGGCGGCGGCGACAACGCCGACATCAACCTGTTCCACCCCGACAACAACGTCCCCAGGCCGGACTACGAATACACCAACGGCAACGACAGCAAGACCGACCAATACGGCCTGTACGCGCGCGCCAACCTGCGCGTCACCGACGCCGCCACCGTCATCGCCGGCAGCCGCCTGACCTGGTGGGAAAACCGCACGCAGAACCGCAACGCCTACTTCAACCAGTTCACCAACACCAAGAGCAACATCAACGGCAAGTTCACGCCGTACCTGGGCCTGGTGGTGGACCTGAACGAGCAGTTGTCGGCCTACGCCAGCTACACCAGCATCTTCACGCCGCAGACCACCACCGACGCCAACGGCCAGCTGCTGGATCCGCGCACCGGCAAACAGGTCGAGATCGGCCTGAAGGGCGAATTCCTGGACAAGCGCCTGAACGGCCACGTGGCGCTGTTCCGCATGGAAGACGAGAACCGCGCCATGACGGACCCGGACAATCCGCTGTTCTCGATGGCGGCGGGCAAGATGCGCAACCAGGGCTTCGAGGCCGAGATCAGCGGCAGTCCGGCGCCCGGCTGGGACATCACCGCCGGCTATGCCTACACCACCACCAAGACGCTGAAAGGCACGGAAGACCAGAAGTCGCAGCAATACGTTTTCATCACGCCGCGCCACACCTTCAACCTGTGGACCAAGTACAGCTTCGCCACCGGCACGCTGGAAGGGTTGTCGCTGGGCGCCGGATTGCGCAGCGTCAGCAGCATGTATCGCCTGAACGGCCCGGTGAAGTTCGAACAACGCCCGTACACCACGGTATCGGCGCAGGCCGGCTACCGCTTCAACAAGCACCTGGAAGCGACCCTGACGGTGAACAACCTGTTCGACAAGGTCTACTACCAGCGCGTGTGGGCGGCGTATGGCTCGAACTACTACGGCGAGCCGCGCAGCGTGATGCTGAACCTGAAGGCGACGTATTGAGCCTGGGCCGGACGCGCCGCAGCAAGCGCGCCCGGCCGACCATTCAATGGCAAGACGCCAGTCGCATTGATAGGTAACGCGCGCCAGATCGAAGCGGCGCGCCGCGATATCCTGCTCGCGCATCAGCACGTAGCTGGCGCCTGGCTGCGTAGGCATGCGCAAGGCGCGTTGCCGCGCCGTCCGCGCGCCGTCATTCCTGCGCAAGAATCCGTAGAAAACTCACGACACACGCGACACCGGCCAGCAGCGCGCCGATCCACAGCGCCACTTGCGCGCCCCCGGCGCCCACCAGCGTGAAACACGCCGCCACCAGCGCCGCTCCCGAAGCCTGGCCGATCAGCCGGGCGGTGGGAATGATGCCGCTGGCCGCGCCGCTGCGTTCGGCCGGCGCGCTGGTCGTCAAGGCCTTGAGATTGGGCGACTGGAAAAAACCGAATCCGGCCCCGCACACCGCCAGCCGCCAGATGATGTCGGCATCCGACACCTGCGCCGGCAGCAGCGCCACCAGCACCATGCCGACGCACAGCACCAGCAGCCCGCCGCCGCCCAGCAGCGCGACCGAATGGCGTTCCGACAGAAACCCCGCCAGCGGCGCGGCCACCGCCACCACCACCGGCCAGGCGGTCAGCAGCAGGCCCGTCTGCACATCGGAACGCCCCAGGCTCATCTGGAACAGGAACGGCAACGCCACCAGCGCCAGCCCCTGCGCCGCGTAAGACAGCACCGACGTGGCCACCGACATCGCGAACAGCGGCCGCCGGAACAGGTCGACCGGCAGCATCGGCGCGGGATGCGCGCGCTGGCGGCGCAGCAGCAGGGCGCAGCACAGCGCCGCGGCGACGGCCTCGGGCAGGATGCGCGTCCAGCCGGCATGATGGGCCGCATCGCCCAGCGCCAGCACCGCCAGCGCGAAGGTCGCGCCCAGCAGCAACGCCGCCACGCCGTCGAAACGCGGCGGCGCCTTGCGCGGCGGATTGCGCGGCAGCGTGCGCCACGCCATCGCCATTGCCACGGCCCCCAGCGGAATGTTGATTAGGAACAGCCAATGCCAGGTGCTGACCGCCAGCACCGCCGACGCCACCGACGGCCCCACCACGTAGAACACCGCCACGGTGAACGCATTGATGCCCTGCGCGCGGCCGATCTGGCTGCTGGGAAACGTCAGCCTGATCAGCGCGGTGCCGACCCCCAGGATGCCCGACGCGCCCACGCCCTGCAGCACGCGCGCCGCGGTCAGTAGCGCCAGCGAGTCGGCCACGCCACAGGCCAGCGACGCGAGCGTGAACACCAGCAGGCCATACAGATAGACGCGGCGATGGCCGACGATGTCGCCCAGCGCGGCGAACGGCAGCAGCGTGGCCACCATGGCGATCTGGTAGGCATTGATGATCCAGATCGAAGCGTCCGGCGTGGTGCGCAGATCCGCCGCGATGGTCGGCAGGGCGGTGTTGGCGATGGAGGTATCGAGCGTGGCGATCGCGCTGCCCAGGATGAGCGTGGAGACCGCCCAGAGCCTTTGCCGGCCCGGCAGGCCGTCGCCGATCTGTGGCAACGCCAGGGTGCTTTCTGAGGAGGACGGCATGCGGGACGGCTCCTGGGCGGCGTCCGTGGCGCACGGCGGATACGGCCATGGCGGGGCGCGGGAAAGGCGGATAGCTGTCAGGCTGTAAGACAGCATAGCAAGGCATAATCCACCATGCAACGGGCCTGCGCCGGGCTTTGGGCGAAGCGATATCATGGCGCCAGGGGCGGCGCCGGCCGGCATCGCGCAGCCTTTGTCTTCGCCATTGGATAGGAAGCAGACATGCAAGTTATCGAGCGTCCGCTGACGCTGGTGGACCAGGTCATCGCGGCCTTGCGCAAGGAGATCGCCGAAGGCCGCTTCGCGCCCGCCTCGCGCCTGCCGGCCGAACAGGAACTGGCGCGCACGCTGGGCTGCAGCCGCCCGGTCATCCGCGAAGCCGTCTCGCAACTGAAGGCCGACGGCGTCCTTGTCACCACCAAGGGCGTGGGCGCCTACGTCGCCGCCAACCCCGCCGGCAGCGTGTTCCGCCTGCCGCGCGGCGACACCTCGGCCAAGGACCTGGCGCAGTTGTTCGAACTGCGCTTCTGGATGGAAACCGCCGCCGCCGAAGCCGCCGCCCTGCGCCGCAAGACCGCCGACCTGGCACGCATGCGCGATGCGCTCAAGCGCATGGAGCGGCACGCAGGCGACTATCCCGCCGCGTCCAGGGCCGACGTCGACTTCCACGCCGCCATCGCCGGCTCGACCCAGAACGCCTACCTGGTGGCCTTCAGCGGCTTCATCGAAGGCCAGCTTCTCAAGGCGCGCGAAATGGGCTGGCAGAATTCGGCCCGGCTGGCCGGCGGGCCGCGCCCCGCGCAGCAGGAACACCTGCGCCTGTTCGACGCCATCCAGGCC
This sequence comes from Achromobacter sp. EG18, assembly GCF_059759395.1. Lineage (NCBI taxonomy): Bacteria > Pseudomonadati > Pseudomonadota > Betaproteobacteria > Burkholderiales > Alcaligenaceae > Achromobacter > Achromobacter sp. EG18. The sequence goes on along the minus strand of NZ_CM186213.1, from coordinate 4,509,873 downwards.
AAGGACCCCGACGCCGCCCGCCAGGCCGCCGCCGCGCACCTGCTGGCCTCGGGCCGACGCATGGGGCTGGACGTGCAGAAGCTCGAACGCATGGCGCATCCCGACCGCCCCTGAGCCCGCCACCACTTGCAGTCGGACACAATTGGCAAATCGCTGTCCGACGCCCGCCCCATCTACCCTCTAAGATGGCGCCGCACAATGCGCCTCGGTGCGCTTATCGAAGACCGACGAGAACAAATCCGACATGAATACGCGTCTGCAAACCCGCCCGTTCCCGCGCCGTCCGCCGCTGCGCGCCACCGTCGCCGGCCTGTGCGCCGTCGCCCTGGCCACCCTGTTCAACCCCGCCAGCGCGGCCGAACCCGCGTCCAAGCCGCGCCTGGACGCCGTCCAGGACACGCAACCGGCCGCCGCCAAGGTCGCTCCGCCCGACGCCCCCACGGTGATGTACGCCATCTATCAGATCGACGGCAAGGGCGCCGACTCGTACGAAGTCGCCAACGGCAGCGTCGCCACCTACTGGTTCGGCCACGCCTTCGAACTGGGCGGCACGCAGTACTTCACCGGCTTCACCTGGGACACCCGCGAAAAATACGGCAAGCCCGGCGAAGACGAAGCCGGCCCCGAAACCCAGGTCAACCTGGCCGAAGCCACTTTCACGCTGACCGGCTCCACCGCCGAGCGCCCCTGGAAGTTCCGCGGCATGGAGCACACCATAGGCATGTTCGGCGCCTACGAACGCGCCGAAGCCGTCGACACTGGCCGCAAGCCGCTCGACTACCGCACCCCGGAAGGCAAGTTGCTGCTGGCCGTGCCGACCCAGGGCTTTGACAACGGCACCAGCTTCGAAGGCTACGCCCTGTTCGTCTTCAATCCCGGCCCGCGCGACGAGCTCAAGGACAAGGTCTGGACCTACGTCGGCAGCATCCTCACCGGCGACGACAACAGCGCCGCCTGCGCCGACGGCGATGTCATGCCCTGCGTCGCCAAGACCGGCAAGCTGACCTTCACCGCGCAGAACGGCAGCGACATGCCGCGCCTGACCGTCACCCCCAGCGGCACCGAAATCTCCGGCCCGGGCAAGACGCGCAAACTGGGTCCGGCCGACGCCGTCAGCTACGTCTACGACGAAGCCGGCAAGAAGTACGCCGAAAAGTAGACGACAACGCAGCGAACACGAAAAAACCGGGGCGCGACGTCCGGCATCCCGGCCCGTGCCCCGTCCCGCGACTGCCGCTAAACTGACTGGTCATGAAGAACGTCTTCACGGAGCGACCATGACCTCCCCGCCCCCGGCCATCACCCCCGCGCGCACCGCCTTGCTGGTCATGCACTACCAGACCGACATCATGGACCTGTTCCCGTCGGTCGCCCCCACGCTGCTGGCCAACACGCGGCAACTGTGCGATACCGCCCGCCGCGCCGGTGTGAGCGTCTACTTCGCCAAGATCCACTTCAGTCCCGGCTACCCGGAAGTCAGCCCGCTCAACAAGAACGGGCAGGGCATCCGCCAGTTGGGCCGCTTCGTGCATGACCGCGTCTCGCCCGAACTCGGCCGGCGCGACGACGAACCCATCATCCTCGCCCACCGCGCCAGCGTGTTCTTCGGCACCGACCTGCAACCGCGGCTGTCGGCCCAGGGCATCGACACCCTGATCATGGTGGGCGTCGCGTCCACCGGCGTCATGCTGTCGTCCATCGCCCACGCCAGCGACGCCGACTACCGCCTGCTGACCGTCAAGGACTGTTGCTACGACCCCGACCCGGTCGTGCACGACCAACTGTTCGCGACCGCTTTCGAGTCCCGCACGACCGTGCTGTCGCTGGACGCCGCCCTGTCCCTGCTGGGCGGTCTATCGAACGAATGAGTTGACCCATGCGTACCCTGATCATTGCCTCCCTTGCCATCGCCCTGAACTTTTCCCACGCCGCCGTGGCGCAAGCCGAACAAGGCTGCCCCGACGGCTACGCGCCCAGCGTCGGCACGCCCGGCCAGCAATGCGTGCCGATCCCCGTGGAGATCGCGCCTGCCGCGGGCGGCGCGTCCACCGCCTCGTCGCGCGAAGCCCAGCGTTGGGGCGCCGTGGCCTATGACGCGCTGTCCGGTTCGATCGGCATCTCGGCCGACCGCGCCAGCAAGGCCCGCGCGGAAAAAGACGCGCTGGCCCAATGCGCCACCAAGGGCGGCGCCCGCTGCGTCATCAACACCACCTACCACGACCAGTGCGTGGCGGTCGCCTACGGCCCGTCACCCAAGGGCAGCGGCGTGCTGGTCAATTCCGTCACCGCCGCCGGCGAGGAACTGGCCCGCATGCGCGCGCTGGAAACCTGCGAGAAGGACACCGGCGCCAGCTGCCAGGCGTTCTACACCGGTTGCAGCCTGCCCGTGCCGGCCCAATAATCGACCGCCACCGGCCGCCCCAAGGACTCGCCATGCTCGACCCCGCCACCCTCGTGCTCTTTGGCGGTGCCTGCGTCGCCCTGGCCATGACGCCCGGCCCCGACATGCTGCTGATCGCCTCGCGCAGCGCCGCCCAGGGCAGGGCCGCCGGCTTCGCCTCGCTGGCCGGCATCCAGGCCGGCACCTACTGCCACGCGCTGCTGGCGGCCTTCGGCCTGTCGCAGCTGTTCGTGGCGGTGCCCATGGCCTATGACGTGGTCCGTTTCGCCGGCGCGCTCTACCTGCTGTACCTGGCCGTGCGCACCTTCCGCTCGCGCCCCGTGTCGCACATGCCCGATGCGGGCCGGGCCCGCTCGCCCGTGCGCGAAGTCTTCCTGCAAGGCCTGCTGACCAACCTGCTCAACCCCAAGATGGCGCTGTTCGTGCTGGCGCTGTTCCCGCAGTTCGTGCGGCCGCAGGACGGCTCGGTGGCCCTGCAGATCCTGGTGCTGGCCACCATCCTCAACGTCATCGGCCTGTTCATCAACGGCGCCGTCATTCTGGCCGCGCACCAGCTCAGCCGGCGCTGGGCGGGACGGCAGCGCGTGTCGCGCTGGCCGCAATACGTGCTGGGATCGGTGTTCCTGGCGCTGGCATTGCGCCTGGCCACCGCCAGCCGCAACTGACGCACGCGCTGCATGCAAAAAATCGAAAGCCAGCAATTCCGCATGGCCCTGGACAAGGGCAACGCGCATTTCCACGACCTGCATCTGCACGACTGCGCCTTCGACAACTGCGGCCTGTCGATGGTCAAGTATCCGCAACGCATGTCGCGCGTGCGGAACGTGACGCTGTCGCAATGCCGCGTCGTGAATTCAGAGATCAAGCCGTGCGTGTTCGAGGACGTGGTGGTCGAAGACCTGTCCACGAATCCCATCCTGCTGGTGTGGGCCTCGCTCTTTCGCCGCGTCACTCTCAAGGGCAAGATCGGCAAGATCAACTTGAACATGACGCCCGAAGCGTTCTGCACGGATGCGGACCGGCTCCAGCAATTCGAGACCGCCCGCGCCGCGTTCTATGCCGAGACCGATTGGGCGCTGGACATCAGCGAAGCCAGGTTGTTGGGGCTGCGTTGCGAAGGCGTGCCGCTGCACCTGATCCGGCGCGATCCGCAAACGCAGGTGATCCTGGACAAGCGCGGGCGCTATCGTGGCCAACAGGCGCTGGATGCGAGCTTCGCCAAGGCCTTTCCCGTTGCCGACAGCGTGCTGCGCGGCTTCGATGAATCCGACAAGCCTGCCATGCTGCTGGCCGCATCGCTGGGCGCGCCCAAGAAACGGCGCGACGAGGAACTGGGCGCGATCGCGGAATTGCGCACGCTGGGGTTCCTGGAAGGTTGAACCGCGCGCCGCGTCAGCGCCATAGCCAGTAGCCGACCGCCAGCACCACCGCCACCCACACCGCCACGATCACCACCGCGCCCACCCGGCTGCGCGGCTTTTCGCGCTTGGCCTGGATCCACACGTCCGCCTGGTTGCGGCATTCCCGCAGCACATCTGGCGGCAACAACTTGATGGCCAGCCAGATCAGGCCCGGCAGCAACAGCACGTCATCCAGATAGCCCAGCACCGGGATGAAATCCGGAATCAGGTCGATCGGGCTGAGGGCGTAGGCCACCACGAACAGGCCCAGCGCCTTGGCGTGCCAGGGCGTGCGGGGGTGCTTGCCGGCGAACCAGAGGGTCAGGCCGTCGCGCTTGATGCGTCTGGCCCAGGTTTTGAGGCGGTCGCGGGTTGGCATGGGATCGGCTCTGCGGCTCGGGAAACGGCGATGAATTCCAGATTGCTAACCCGAAGGATAAAACGTGATCGGGCGATCCATGAAAGAATCGTGTGGCTCCCCATCGCGCAGGACATCGCCATGCCGCTTTCCGCCTTGCTGCACACCACCGATCTCGCCGCAACCCGCGACTTTTACGGGTCTGTGCTTGGCTTCACCGTCACCGACTCCGCCGAAGGCACGCTCACGGTGGAGCAACACGGGGGCCGGCTGATCTTCACCACGCTCGATCTGTGGAAGCGGGCGCCAGGATTCAGCGGCACCCTGTATTTCTCGCTTCCCGATGTCGAAGCGTTCTACCGACAGGTCAAGGACAAGACACCCATCGCCTGGCCGTTGCAACGCATGGCCTATGGCTCCCATGAGTTCGGGCTGGTGGATGGCAACGGATATACGCTGGCGTTTGTGCAGGGCGTTTGACGCAGACCCGTGGCAAATCAGACCGACGGCTTATTCAGCCCTGGCCTTCACCGAATGCTTCGGCGCCCGGTAATGCGTCGGCACCTTCGGCCCCCTGCGCGTGATGGCCGCTGGCGCGCCTCTCGGCGCCGCCAGCGCCTGCGCCAGCACCTTGGCGAACATCTTGCGGATGGCGGAATTGCTGTCGTTCACATCCTGTTTGCCATACAACCGGAACAGCCAGAATTGCCGCTCGGCGTCGCACCAGTAATAGATGACTCGCAAGCCGCTACGCTTGCCCCGGCTGCGCTGCGGGTCGACGTAACGCAGCTTGCGCAGTCCGCCGGTGCCTTCGATGACGACGCCGGCCTCGGGCAGTTTCAACATCAGGCATTGCAGCGCGCGGAATTCGTCGTCGGCCAGGAATTCCTCGCGATGGCGAGAGAATTCGGGCAGCTCGACAAACAGGGCATTCATGGCAACGCACGCGTATCGCGTCTGGGGATCGACTGAAGCCCATTTTGACGGGCTTCAACGTCCCCATGCGCGTACGGGCCAAGGGTTTCGGACGAAGCGAATGGCTGCGCTTCGATACGCTACCGCGTGCGCGTTCATTACACCGCCGCCAATCGCTCCACGGTGTCGGGAAACTTCTCGACCAGCCGAATCAGCAAAGCGGCCTGCGCATTTGGCTTGGCGCGACCCTGTTCCCATTTTTCGAGGGTTCGGGGGTTGGTGCGCAGATAGTGCGCGAACACCTGCCGTGACAGGTGCAAACGCTCGCGTATGGCCAGGAGTTCCTCGGCGGTCAGATCAGGAGCAGGATTAATTTCCACTTTGTGCGTACGCAGCGTTTGTTTTCCCTCACGCTCAGCCGCAAGCGCATCAAAGCCTTCGGCGATTTCCGCATACAGGTTTCGCTTTTTTTTCATCGCCGTGCCTCACGTTCCGCGTCCAACATGCCCTTGAGCATCCTCTTTTCCCGGGCGTTCGGATCGCTGATTCCGGCGACCGTCAGAAAGGCCATTCTGACGGGGCTGCCTGCCCCGCAACGTTTGCAACCGCTGATATCCGACCGACAGAACGGCGCGCCCGCGCACCTTTGTTGTTGTGGCTTGAAGAACAGGTCGTCCTGCACGGCCGGACGCCGCCGAAGATCCGTGTGCATTCCGCCAACGCGTCGACGCGCTTGAAGATGCAAGCCGCCATCGAGGCCATCGAGCGGCATGCCGCCCTCAGAACGGCTTCATCACCACCAGCAGAATGATCAGCACCGGCGCGGCCAGCACCACCGGCACCAGTCGCGCACGCCCCGCCTCGGTGACCTCACCCGCCGCCTCCGCCAGCCGCCGCAGCCGTCCCGCCTGCATCCCGTGCACCGCCGCCAGCAACAGCACCAACGCCAGCTTCACCGACAGCCACCCGCTGCCAAACCAGCCCGCGCTCGTCGCCAGATACACCCCGCTGGCCAACGCGCCCACCATCGCCGGCGTGGTCAGCAGCCGTTCCCACTTGCGCAGCAGCCGCAGGCGCGCCAGCTCCTGCGGCAAGGCCGGCCCCGGCAGCTTGTCGGCCGCCGCCAACACGAACGCCTGCACCACCATCCCCGCCACCCAGAACAGCACCAGCGCCAGGTGCAGCGACTTGATCAGCAGATACGCCATCGCTCACGCCTCCCGCGCACGGCGCAGCGAACGCGCGATCACGAAACCGCCAAACGGCACCAGCGTCGCCACCAACGTCCACACCAGCCGCTGACGCGGCCAGCCCTGCGCCGACGCCACATTGCACGCCAGCGCGATATAGACCATGAACGCCACCCCATGCACCGGCCCCACCCACGACACCCCTTGCGGCATCCCGGCCAGATGCTTCAACGGCACCGCGACGCCCAGCAGCGCCAGCAGCGTCACGCCTTCCAGCATGGCCGCCCACTTGAAGAGAGCAGGGGTCGAAGCATCGGCGTCTTTCAGGGGCATGGCAGCGTCTCGCAACAGGATCAGCGGCATTGTCCGGGCTGGCGCAATCGCCAGCCATTGGCCAAAATGCCAATCTTCGAAAGAAATCCGCCAACCGTGCGCCGCCGTCCGCCCGACCCGTCCCGAGGCCCTAGCCCCATGCCCCCGCCCACCCCGCACCGCGTCGCCGTGCTCGCCTTCGACGGCCTCGTCGCGGGCGACCTGTCCATCCCCTGCGAGATCTTCCAGCTCGCCGAAACCCTCGACGGCCGCCGCCCCTACGCCGTGCAGGTCCACGCCAGCAAACCCCGCGTCCGCACCCACGCCTACGACCTGCACATCCGCCACCGCCTGGACGCCGCGCGCGGCGCCGACACCCTCGTCATCCCCGGCCTGGCGGACCCTGCCGACAGCGTCCCGGACGACATCCTCGACCTGATCCGCCACGCCCACGCCCGGGGCGCCCGCATCGCCTCCATCTGCACCGGCGCCTTCGTCCTGGCCGCCAGCGGCATCCTCGACGGCCTCAAGGCCACCACCCACTGGAAAGCCGCCAGCCAGCTCGCGCGCCGCTACCCCGCCATCGACGTCAACCCCAACGTCCTGTTCGTCGACAACGGCCAGGTCCTGACCTCCGCCGGCGCCGCCGCCGGCATGGACCTGTGCCTGCACATGATCAAGCGCGACCACGGCGCCGCCGTCGCCGCCAACAGCGCCCGCCTGGCCGTCGTGCCGCTGGAACGCGCCGGCGGCCAGGCGCAATTCATCGTCCGGCCCACGCCGGCCTCGCACACCGACCTGACGCCGCTGCTGCACTGGATCGAACACCGACTGGCCGAGAACCTGACCGTCGCCGCGCTGGCCGCCCAGGCCGCGGTCAGCGTGCGCACCCTGAACCGGCGGTTTCAGGAACTGCTGGGGGTGAGTCCGCTGCAGTGGGTGATCCAGGCCCGCGTGAATCGTGCGCGCGGGATGCTGGAGACGACGGACCTGCCGGTGGAGCGGGTGGCGATGGAGGTGGGGTTCGGGTCAGCGGTGTCGCTGCGGGAGCATTTCACGGGGATCGTGGGGACGAGCCCGATGGGGTATCGACGGGCGTTTCGGCGGGCGGCGTGAGGGCTGCCTGATGCTTGGGGATGGGGCGGCCTGACGCTTGGTGGCCTGGAACTGGCCTGACGCGTTGCGCGACAGGCCGTTGGTCTTTTTCGGGTTACTGGATCGAGCGGGGCGCGTTATGCGTGGCGGCGTCGTACGCGGCGTCATCGGCGTAGGCGCGGGCCGATTCCAGCATGGCGTCGGTCAGGGTACCGAGGTGATCGCACAGGCCCTCCACGCCGCCCATCAACGCGGCCACCGTCCACGCGTCCAGCGGCTGGCTGCCGGTGGCGGCGGGTTCCGAGGCGCTGTTGCCGACCAGGCGGGCGATGGTCTGGATGGCGTAGCGGGCGCGTTCGATGTGGTAGAGGTGGGAGAGGGGGACCGGGCCGTGTTCGGGGTCGGTGTCGACCAGCCAGGGGTTTTGGGTGAGGGGGTGGGATTGCATGACAGGCTCCAAAGACTGATGAAGCCCGCTCCCCACTTCCAAATGGGGCGGGCGGGCGCAAGGCAAGGTTGGAAGACCGGCGTCTTTGGAAACCGGCGTGCGCGAACGCACCCTCGCCAAGGCCCGCCCATAGGGACGTGCAGAGGCGTACGGACGTGAAAAAGCCGCCCAGCGGCGGTGGTCCGCCAAAGACATTGCCGGCTTCCAAACCGGGCTACCGTTGGGGGGTAGTCGGTAGAGTATATGCGATCAGATTTAGCAATGCGATACGCAGGATAGCCAACAAGGATAGAAACAGCATTATGCGCGGCACATCAGGCTTAGAAAACTCAAACTTGTGCCGGCTTACTCTTTCAAAATCCCAAAAGAAAATAGTAATATGAAATTACAAGTAGATATTTTTAGTTATTATATATATCCTTGCAACCTGGCGAAATTTCATTGGAAGAAACGTGTTGAATCTTGATCTCGATACCTCAGAGAAGATCGTCTCCCTTATAGCGGGGAGTTTGGTAATTTTCGCGGCATTCCGGGGAGCCAAACGATATCGGGAGCGTGGCAAAAATTACAAGAGCGACCATCAGCAACTCACAAACAACAATACACAGACTTTAAATCTGAATATTGGCAGCGACATCGCCGGCGGCGTTAGCACTTCACAGGCAGTCAAGGAATCGACAGACAATCCCATTCCCACCCTCAAGCGTACTGTCAACATCCTATTTGTTGATGACGATAAAGGGTTCAAAATGTACAGTATATTGCGTAACATGGGGTGGGAGCATACACAACAAATGTCTGACCTTAAATCCCTGGAAGTGCCTGCTCTTCTTCAGGCCAACGTAGTTTTCGTTGATATCCAAGGCGTGGGCAAGGCAATGCGTTATACCGATGAAGGTCTCGGACTAGCTTTGGCGATAAAACGGCGTTATCCCGATAAGAAGATTGTCATCTATTCAGCAGAGGAAGAAGGCGCGAGATTTCACGAAGCATTGCAAGAAGCCGACTATTCCCTACCCAAAACTGCCGAGCCCATCCGCTTCGAGAACACTATAGTCAGGGTCCTTTCGCAATGAATAACTATCCCATTTATGCACTTTGGTCAAATAGAAAAGAAGAACCATTTCTATGCCAGATACCCATTGACACGCTAAATGTATGCAACGATGAACAGAGCACGTCCGGCTCAAGAACACTAATTCTTCAATCTAGAAAAACGCGAATAATTCGAAAAACTCAAGGCGACTACACCATATTGGCCATGTCGGATGAGCCAAATAGAGTCAAAAGCAAGCGCCTGATGATGCTGGACGTTGACGCGATTTTGTCGGCCGCCTCGGTTATTGAGACCACTTTAGAGAGGGCGTCATCTAGAACGAAGCGGCTCCTTCACAATCTAAAGAGTTTGACGGCAAAGATGTCACAAGAAATCTACGAGATTGCACTTCAAAACCAGATGATGGATTCTCCGCGACAAGCTCTACCATATGTTTCTACACAAATACAACAAGATATAGATAAAGCATCACAGGCCTTCATTGAAATTCTCAAACATCTTTCAGCCCAAAACGCCGAATACACAGCATTCGATCGTTTGTCAGGAAAGACCGGGCTAGCAAGACTAGAGGTTCACAGTATTCATCAGGTTCTCATGAACGTCGCGTACCTCTTCTTTGGGGAATTTGTACGAAAAAAAGCACGCGCGGAAGTTGCTCGCACACAGCTTACAGCCAAGTTCGACTATGAGTCGATCCATGTTTGTATATATTATTTATTTGAAAATGCGGCAAAATATGTCAAACCTGGGAGTGAACTGCAGGTAACCGTTTCGGATGAAGCAAACGGGTTCATTAAAATAAAATTCTCTATGGAAAGCTTGGTAATTCTTCCGGATGAACAGGATAGAATTTTCGAAGAAGGATATTCTGGAAAATTTGCCAAGCAGGAAGAGTTGCAAGGCGCTGGTATTGGTCTGTACTTGGCCAGGGCTATGGCGAGGCTAAGTGGTGGGCGACTTAATGTAATACCTGGCCCCCAAGCACAAAATTCCACCTACGCAAGAAACTCTTTCACGCTCGCAATTCCCAAGCAATAAAATCTGCGCCCCACTTTGTTCTCTCAACATTTAGGTAAAATTACACCAACCGAGCAAAAGTGTTTTGGTAGGCTGATGCAAAATTAACCATATTTTCTACCAGCCGCCTTTCAAATTTCTAAAATTCCTATTTGGCTCACACACTTATTTATCGCCTCGGCGAGGTCCTTTATTAATATTACCTACCGTCCATCGCCCTAGTGCTCGCCGACGCTTTGCTGTTTCGGGAAGAAATAAATGATTATAACCCGCTCGCAGTTTCTCTAAATATTGGGCCTCATCCAAAAGATCTTCCATTCTTTCGACGATTTCATCAATAGGCCCGAGCTCAACTCCTAACCATTTGCGCTTCTTGAGTTCGGCAACCGCATATGTGGTTCCGGACCCACCAAATGGATCAAATATATAGTCGCCCTCGTTACTTGACATCTCTATCACCCTGTCCAGCAACTTTATTGACAGCTCATTAGCACTTTTGCGCTTCTTATACTTTGCGTGGCGAACAGGAGGTATGTCGTTCCACACATCGCATAGGCTTACCCCGAGGGGATTCATCTTGTCTTTATAGCCACCATAGTCTTTTAGATCGGCATAGCAAGTCGGGCATACATCCATTGGCATCCGATCAGGGTGAAACGTCGAGGGACGCTCACCTTTGATGTAGTACAGCAAAGAGTAGTGAGAGGGGTATAATTTTGTCTGCAGTGGTAGGCTGTATTTTATATCCACAGCAATCCAATGCCTGAAATTCAAATGGCGATTAAGGAACGCAGATAGGTACGTATTCCATTTCGGCAAATTCCAAACAAATAGACTACCCCCATCTTTCAGTAGGCGCACACACTCAGTTAACCACTTCTCGCACCATTGCAAGTAGTGTTCAGCCCTTAAATTGTCATCCATTTCGGATGGATAGAGTTTATCTAAATTAAATGGGGGGTCGGCAAATATTAGGTCGAAAGATTCTGATGGCAGCTCTGCCATAACATCAAGACAATCACCTTGGTACAGTTCTCCGAACGGAGTCTGATACGTAGGTTTTCTCGAAGTAACTAGAGACGGGCGTGAGGTCTTCGCCTTGGCACGTAGACTGCCATTGATAAGTTCTGCGATTTCACCCGCATGCGAGCTGAGTGCTTCAAGAATGCTACGGTCGACACATCCACTTCGTAGACGCAGCTCCAGCACACTTTGACCGGAGACCTCAGCGAGGCGCACCCATTCTGCATGTGAGGGCTCAATTCCTCGTTCATCGTAGAATCTCAGGCGCGCGATTGGAATGTCTGCCTGACTAGCTAGCTGTTTGACAGCACGAGTATTTTTAGGGTCCAGCCCCAACGAGGCTAATAGCATATGAGTTGATCCTTTACCTATAACGTGACTATAGTCCGTCGACCATTGTCTGCCAATCCCTCATTGTCTGATTTGGAGGGGTTCTATGAAACCGGAGCAGGCGTTTTCTCAAGTCCTACGGCAGCTACGAGCCGAATCTGGACTGTCCCAAGAACAGCTGGCGTTTGAGGCTCAGCTCGACCGAACCTACATATCCTTGCTGGAACGCGGTTTACGACAACCGACACTTGGGTCAATGCTACAACTGAGCACAGCTCTCCGCATTTCCCCCTCGACTTTGATGACATTAATTGAGGGAGTGTTGAGTGAGGCTGATACGCGTAGAACATTTGATTGACAATGGTCCATTCAAATCTTCAGCTGATGGGCTGGAAATAGTTGCCGAAATTGAAGCGGGCATCAGTGAGGTTAATTGGCCACCTGGTTCTGGTCTTTTTTCCATACGTCCCGAACGGAATCTAAACGGCGTAGCTCCAATAAAAATCGATTTCATCAGCCATTTAGTATCGCGGGGTTGGATGCCGGAGGCACGCCTTCACATTGGTGAGCTGGGTGCAGGGCCCTTGGACGCGGTAAAAACGCTACCGGACGGCCGCAAGTTCGCGGTTGAATGGGAGACGGGAAACATATCCTCAACGCACCGAGCAATAAACAAAATGGCGCTAGGTATGCTGCGGAGAGAGTTAATTGGAGGGGCAATTGTCCTTCCGACTCGAGCCATGTACCCTTATCTGACCGACCGCATAGGTAATTATGAAGAAATAGCGCCTTATTTTGATGTCTGGAAAAGCTGGCCACACGTTGAAGGTTTACTTACTGTTTTCGCTATCGAACATGATGTTTTATCTCATGACGTCGAACCGATACCAAAAGGTAAAGACGGTTGGGCCAATTTCGTCAAACGTATTAGCAATGAAGAATAAAGAGGGATTGCGAGCTTTAGGATTAGACAAGCCCCAAGGACTTCCTTCGCCCGTGACCATGATCAATAAACATCTGCTTATCTGACTTCAGAAGGCGTGAAAAAGAAAAACAGGGGTTGCGTTAGCAGCCCCTGTTTTGCTTGGACTTTAACTACGCCTTACGAGCCTTTCCGATCAAGCCATCCAACTGCCCCAGCATCGTATCGATTTCTTCAGCCGTCACATTCAACGCCGGCATAAACCGCAGCAAATTCCCCCGCGGCGCATTCAGCAGCAGACCATTGGGCGCCAGATTCCGCGCGGCTTCGACGATGGCGGGGCCGTCATCCCGATCCATCACCAGCGCACGCAGCAGGCCCATCCCACGCTCGCCCTTCATGCCGTACTTGGCCGACAGAGCCAACAAGCCTTCGGACAGTTGCTTAGCCCGCGCATTGACCGACTCCATGAAGCCCGGCGCAGCCAGGGCGTCAAACACCGCGACGCCCACAGCCGCCATCAACGGATTCCCGTTATACGTACCACCCTGGTCCCCATGCGAGAACACGCAAACTTCCTGGCGCGCCAAGAGAGCAGCCAACGGCACCCCACCACCAATCCCCTTGGCCAGCGTCATGATGTCCGGCACCACGTCGGATTGCTGGTAGGCGAACAGGGTACCGGTACGCCCCATCCCCGTCTGCACTTCATCCACAATGAACAGCAGCTTGTGCTCATCGGCCAGCTTGCGCAGGCCCTGCATGAATTCCTTCGTCGCCGGGATGACACCAGCTTCGCCCTGGACGGGTTCGAGCATGATCGCAACCGTCTGATCATCGATCAGCTTGCGCACCGATTCCAGATCATTGATCTCGGCCTTCGGGAAGCCTTCCACCTGCGGCGCGAACATCTTGTCCCAGCCCGGCTTGCCCGACGCCGACATCGTGGCCAGGGTGCGGCCGTGGAAGCCGTGGTTCATGGTGATGATCTTGTAGGCGCCTTTCTTGTTGACCTGGCCCCATTTGCGCGCCAGCTTGATGGCGCCTTCGTTGGCTTCGCCGCCGCTGTTGGCGAAGAAGACGCGGTCGAAGACCGAGGCGCTGGTCAGGCGGGTGGCCAGTTCGATGGAGGGCAGGTTGTAGAACGCCGGCGACGGGTTCATCAGCAGCTTGGACTGGTCCAGCAGGGCCTTCTGCATTTCCGGGGCGCTGTGGCCCAGGGTGTTGACGGCCCAGCCCTGGACGAAGTCCAGGTATCGCTTGCCCGCGTGATCCTCCAGCCAGGACCCCTGGCCGCGCACGAACACGAGGTCCGGACGGGAGGTGATCTCCATGAGGGCGTTGACGTTGTACTGGCTGAATTCCATGGCGGTTCCTGCTGAAAGGAGAGAACAGGGGTTGAAAAAGAAGGGGAAACGCTAAATGCCGAATTTAGCACCGGCGGGGGAATGCTATCGTGACGCACCCCCAGCCGATCCGCCCCACGGCCGCCCCAAAAGGGCCGCTTGCGCGGGGCTCTCTATTTTATGCAACAGGGCCGGCGCCGGACGCCGCGCTTTGTCGCTTTTTACTGACCGATCATGACACGAATTCTTTCCAGTCTTGCCGCCGGCCTGGTGCTGGCGGCGGCCGCGACGGCCGCGCATGCCGAGTATCCCGACCGTCCCATCCGCCTGGTCGTGCCGTTCCCGCCGGGGCAGGCCACCGATATCTTCGCCCGCGCGCTGGCCGAGAAGCTGGGCACGGCCGTCAAGCAGCCGATCGTGGTGGAGAACCGCGCCGGCGCCGGCAGCAATATCGGCATGGAGCAAGCCGCGCGCGCGACGCCGGACGGTTACACGCTGGTGATCGCGGGCTCGGCCGCGGCGGTGAACCAGACGCTGTACAAGACCATCAACTACAGCCTGACCAAGGATTTCGCGCCGGTGTCGGGGGTGTTCTCGGTGCCGTTGATGTTCCTGGCGACGCCGGCTTCGGGCATCACGTCGCTGCAGCAATTGGTCAAGCAGGCGCGCGCCAATCCGGGCGAGCTGGCGTATGCCAGCGCCGGCATCGGCGGCACGCAGCATCTGTCGGCCGAGATGTTCAAGGCGGCGGCCAATATCGACATCCGCCATATTCCGTACAAGGGCAGCGGCCCGGCACAGGCGGATTTCCTGGGGCACCAGGTGCCGCTGATGGTGGATTCGGTGACGGCGGGGCTGCCGCACGTGCAGAGCAAGAAGGCGGTGGCGCTGGCGGTGACGACGGCCAAGCGCCTGCCGCAACTGCCGGACGTGCCGACGGTGGCCGAGAGCGGTTATCCCGGTTTCGAGGCGATCGGCTGGGCGGCGGTGCTGGCGCCGCGTGATACGCCGCCGGCCATTACCAACTACCTGAGCCAACAGATCGCCCACGTGCTGGGCACGCCCGAGATGCAGAAGTTCTTCCGTGATCGCGGCGCGGAGCCGATGCCGATGAAGCCCGAGGCCACCGGCGCGTTCATCGCCGGCGAGGTCGACAAGTGGGGCAAGGCGGTCAAGCAGTCGGGCGCGCAGGTGGACTGACGACTGTCCCGCAGGAGCCGGTGGCGGGGGCTGTTCCCGCCCCGGCGCTCGCCGTGGTGCCGATCCGGTGCCACGCATGCGCCGCAACGGCGCATGATGCACCATCCTGGTGCGATGAGCGAGGAGCAATAGGCGCGCGCCACGGCGCCGCAAAATGGCACGGAACTTGCTTTTCCAGTTTTGTATACCGAATTGGTGTGCAACGCTCGACCCCGCTCCCGGGGCGGCGCGCCCTGGAGAGTTCCTCATGAACCGTAGAACCCTGTTGCTGTCCCTCTGCACCGCCGCCACGCTGCTGGCCGCGCCGCTCACGCATGCCGACACCCTGGACGATATCGTCAAGCGCGGCACCCTCAAGGTCGCGGTGCCGCAGGACTTCCCGCCGTTCGGCTCGGTCGGCGCCGACATGAAGCCGCTGGGCTATGACATCGACACGGCCGCGCTGATCGCCAAGCAACTGGGCGTGAAGCTGGAGCTGGTGCCGGTGACTAGCGCCAACCGCGTGCCGTACCTGCAGACCCACAAGGTGGATCTGGTGATCTCCAGCCTGGGCAAGAATCCGGAGCGCGAGAAGGCGATCGATTTCTCCGACGCGTATGCGCCGTTCTTCAACGGCGTGTTCGGCCCGGCCGATGTGAAGGTGGCGTCGGCCGCCGACCTGGCGGGCAAGACCATCGGCGTGACGCGCGGCGCGGTCGAGGACATCGAGCTGACCAAGATCGCCCCGCCCACGGCCACGCTCAAGCGCTATGAAGACAACAACGGCACCATCACCGCCTTCCTGTCGGGCCAGGTGCCGCTGATCGCCACGGGCAACGTGGTGGCCGCCGCGATCCTGGCGCGCAACCCGCCGAAGAAGCCCGAGACCAAGTTCCTGATCAAGGATTCGCCCTGCTACATCGGCCTGAACAAGGACGAGCCGAAGCTGCGCGCCAAGGTCAACGAGATCCTGGCCAATGCCAAGCGCGACGGCTCGCTGACGGCGATCTCCAGGAAGTGGCTGGGCGCCGATCTGCCCAAGGACTTGTAAGGCAGGCGCGCGCGCCGGAGCGCCGTTCATGGCTTATCAATTCGACTTCGCTTCCGTGTTCGACTACACGCCGGTGCTTATCAAGGGCATTGGCGTGACGGTCGAGCTGATCGCGTTTGGCGCGGTGGCGGGCGTGGCGCTGGGCATCGCCTGCGCCTGGGCCCGCACGCAGGGGCCGCGCTGGCTGCGCGCGCCGGTCACCGCCTATGTGGAGGTGGTGCGCAACACGCCGTTCCTGATCCAGTTGTTCTTCGTGTTCTTCGGGCTGCCGTCGCTGGGCGTGCAGTTCAGCGAGATGCAGGCGGCCTGCCTGGCGATGGCGCTGAACCTGGGCGCCTACAGCGCCGAGATCATCCGCGCCGGCATCGACGCCACGCCCAAGGGCCAGTACGAGGCCGGCGCCAGCCTGGCGATGACGCGTTTGCAGGTGTTCCGCCATGTGGTGCTGAAACCCGCATTGGCGCGCATCTGGCCGGCGCTGTCGTCGCAGATCGTGATCGTGATGCTGGGGTCGGCGGTGTGCTCGCAGATCGCGGCCGAGGACCTGACGTTCGCGGCCAACTTCATCCAGTCGCGCAATTTCCGCGCGTTCGAGGTGTATTTCGTGACCACCGGCATCTATCTGGTGCTGGCGGTGTTGTTGCGCCAGTTGCTGCGCATGACGGGCAGGCGGTTGTTCCGCAAGGCGGCGCGATGATCGAGTTCACCACCTGGGACATTGTCCGCAACCTGCTGCTGGCGGCGCGCTGGACCGTCGTGCTGTCGCTGGTGGCATTTGCCGGCGGCGCGCTGATGGGCATGCTGGCGCTGATGATGCGGACCTCGCGCGTGGCGCTGCTGCGGCGCGTGAGCTGGGCGTATATCGAACTGTTCCAGGGCACGCCGCTGCTGATGCAGTTGTTCCTGGCGTTCTTCGGCTTGTCGCTGGCCGGGGTCGAGGTGCCGCCGTGGCTGGCCGCGGGCGCGGCGCTGACGCTGTGGTCGGGCGCGTTCCTGGCCGAGATCTGGCGCGGCTGCGTGGAAGCGATTCCGAAAGGCCAGTGGGAAGCCTCGGCCAGCCTGGCGTTGGGCTACGTGCAGCAGATGCGCTACGTGGTGCTGCCGCAGGCGCTGCGCATCGCGGTGGCGCCGACCGTCGGCTTCGCGGTGCAGATCGTCAAGAGCACGGCGCTGACCTCCATCATCGGCTTCACCGAGCTGTCCAAGGCCAGCACGGTGATCACCAACGCCACCTTCAGCCCCTTCACCGTCTATGCCTGCGCCGCGCTGATCTATTTCGCGCTGTGCTGGCCCCTGTCGCGCCTCAGCCTGCTGCTGGAAAGGAAGTTGCATGCCCCTCATCGCTCTTGAAGACGTCCGCAAGAAGTTCGGCGACAACGAAGTCCTGAAAGGGGTGACGTTGCGCGTCGAGCCTGGCGAGGTGATCGCCATCATCGGCAAAAGCGGTTCCGGCAAGAGCACGCTGTTGCGCTGCGTGAACGGCCTGGAGCAGATCGACAGCGGCGCCATCATGGTGGCGGACGCGCAACTGGGCGACGACGAGTTGCGGTTGCGCGCGCTGCGGTTGAAGGTGGGCATGATCTTCCAGCAGTTCAACCTGTTCCCGCACCTGACGGTGGGGCGCAACGTGATGCTGTCGCCGATGGTGGCCAAGCGCATGCCGCAGGACCAGGCCGCCGACCTGGCGCGGGCGATGCTGACGCGGGTGGGACTGGCACACAAGTTCGACGCGTGGCCCGAGGAATTGTCGGGCGGGCAGCAGCAGCGCGTGGCGATCGCGCGCGCGTTGGCGATGCAGCCGCTGGCGCTGCTATGCGACGAGATCACGTCGGCGCTGGACCCGGAGCTGGTCAACGAGGTGCTGGCGGTGGTGCGCGAGCTGGCCGCCGACGGCATGACGCTGCTGATGGTGACGCACGAGATGCGCTTTGCGCGCGAGGTGTGCGACCGGGTGGTGTTCATGCACCAGGGGCGGGTGCATGAGATCGGGCCGCCGGAGGAATTGTTCACCGCGCCGGCCACGCCCGAGCTGCGGCAGTTCCTGGGGATGACGGACCTGGCCGGATAGGGCGCGTGGATCCTGGCGGCGGCCATGGCCCGGCCGCCGAGGGTCAAGCGGCTGGCAATCGGCCCAACAATGCGTCGAAGCGACCCAGGCGCACGTGACGCAGTTGTCCCCCGACGACCACCCCGCCATCCGGCAAAATCCACGCGCGCTGGATGCCGCTGTCCAGATCGAGCGCGCCGTGGCGGATGCGCAGGACCTGGCCGGAATCGGGATGCCACAACTGGCCCAGGTCCAGGCTGCGGTGCGGCGCATGCCAGTGGCCCAGCAGCAGCCAGCCTTGCGGCAGGGACTGCAGGATCATGCCGCCGGCGGGCATCTGTTGCGGCGCATGGCGGCTGACGGCAAGGGCGTCCAAGTCCGCGTGGCAAAGCGCGTCGTCTTCGAGCCAGGCGATGGCGCCGCTGCCGCAGGCGACGGGATGCGAGAGATCCCCCGATGCCGCCTCGGGATAGCGCAATGCCAGGGGATGCAACTGGCCGTCGCGCCACCGCAGAAGCCGGCCACGGCACAGCACGCAGGCGCGGCCGTCGGGCGTCTGGATCACCGCCGAGCGGTCGCTGACGGGGCGGCGCTGCGGCGGCGCGGTGTACAGCAGTGCCGGCTCGATGGCGGCCGCTTCGTCCTGCGCGGCAAAGCCCCGGTACACGAACACCATGCCGCGATCCACCACCAGCAGGTCGTCGCCCGCGAAGCCCAGACTGAATTCGGGCGTGCGGCGCTGCGCCTGCGCCGCGCGCGGCGGCAGCGCAAGGCCGGGGCGGTTGAGCGGCGCGGCCTCGACCCGGGGCGCGCGCAGCAGATGGACATAGGGCGTGCTGGCGATGCCGTCTGGGCCTTGCTCGATCCAGGCATGGACGCCGTTGGCGGCGACGGCCGACGCCAGCAGGCCGCGATGCGGCTGGAACTTGCCGCCAACCTCGCGCAAGGCCGGCCAATCATGCAGGTCCACCAGTTGCGGCGCCGCCGTGTCTCGGTTGGCCATGCATGCCCAGCCCGGCGCCAGCGGGACGCACTGCGCCATGTCCAGATAATCGCCAGGCTGCGCCAGCGGGCCGGAAGCGGGGCGCGGCAAGGTCGCCGGCGCGCCTTGCGGGGCGCCGGCCTGCCGATGCCGCGTACCTTGTCGGCCCTGTGCCGCGATCCGCGCCAGCGTGTCGCCGGCATCGGCCCGCGGCACGATCAGCAGGTGGATGGCGTCGTCGTCTTCGTCCTGCTCGATCAGCGCCAGCCCCAGCGCTTCCAGTTCCTGGCCCAGCAGCGGCAGGAAGTCGTCGGCGCGGTCATCACGCAACGCCGCGCGCAGCGCATCGAGCCGCGCGGCGGCCAGGGCCGGGTAGCGCGCCGCATACGCCTGCCGCAACGCGTCCAGCAGTTCCGGCAGCGGTGTCTTCCAGTCGAAGGACAACGGCTCCATCGCGATCGGCGCGGCCGCCATCAGCGCGAGAACCCGCGCGCCGAGATCTCCCAGATGTCCTGCACGATGCCGTCGCGATAGACCACCAGCCCGTCGTGCAGGTTGAAGGTGGGATCGACGTGCGACGGCACCAGCAGCAGCGTGTCACCCAGCGCCGGCGGCTGCGCGTCGGGCGCCACGCGCACCACGCCGTGTTCGTCGTTGATGGCGGCGTATTGCAGGCCCTGGGCGCCGTGGATCGCGGGCGGGCCGCATTCGGCGGTGGTGGACTTCAGGCCGGCGTCGAGGATGACGCGGTCCGGCGCCGGCGTGCTCATCACAGTGGACAGCACGAACAGGCTGTTCTGGAAGGCGAGCGCGCCGTCCCATTCGTTGGCGCCGTAGTCGCCGTCCATGAAGGCGTAGGAACCGGCCTGCAGTTCGGTGTAGACGCCGCTGGCGGCATCGAATTCGGCGCTGCCGGTGCCGCCGCCGGTGATGATGTCGCAGGCGATGCCGCTCTCGCGCAGCAGCAGTTGATACGACGCGGCGATGCGCGCGGCCTGGCGGCAGACGGCGGCGCGTTCCTCGCGGGTGCGCAAGTGCTGCACCGAGCCGTGGTAGGCCTGCAGGCCGACGAAGGTCACGCCCGGCAGGTCGCGCGCCTGCTGCGCCAGCGCCAGCACGGTGGCGTCGTCGGACACGCCGCAGCGGCCCTGGCCCACGTCCACTTCCACCAGCACGTCGATCTCGGCGCCGGCCGCGGCCATGGCCTGCGAGATCCGCGCCAGGTTGGCGGCATTGTCGACACAGACGCTGAGCTTGGCGGCGCGCGCCAGTTGGGCCAAGAGGCGCAGCTTGGCCGGGCCGACCACTTCGTTGCTGATGTGGATATCGGTGATGCCGGCGGCCACGAACGGCACGGCTTCGCTGACCTTCTGGCAACAGATGCCGCGCGCGCCCAGCGCCAGTTGGCGGCGCGCGATCTCGGGGCATTTGTGGGCCTTGGCGTGCGGCCGCAGCGCGACCTCGTGGCGGTCGGCCCAGGCCTGCATGGCGCGCAGGTTGGCCTCGAACGCGGCCAGGTCCAGCACCAGGCTGGGCGTGTCGACGCTGGCCAGGGGATCGCCGGCCTGCGCGGGCGGGGGCAGCACTATGCCGCGGATGACTTCTTGGGACATCGAATAGCTCCGTGATCAAACCTGCGGCGTAACCGTGAACCGCCGCCGCGCGCGATGGCCCACGCCGGACCGTTGACGTTTCCGCACTGCGGCAACCCCTGGTAAACGATAGCTTCCAGGCCATTGGCGCGGGGCGGGTGGCGTGCCAGAATTTCAACACAACAATAGGTTACTTCCACTCATAACGGAGAAGCTCGCATGAAACTCAGGAATTGGATCGCCACCCTGGCCATGGCCGCCGCCGCTGTCGGCGCGACCGGGGCCGCGCAAGCCCAGCAGTTCTTCCGTATCGGCACCGGCGGCACCGCCGGCACCTACTACCCCATCGGCGGCATCATCGCCAACGCCGTGTCCCAACCCGGCAAGCTGATCGCCACCGCGGTCGCCTCCAACGGTTCGGTGGCCAACATCAACGGCATCATGGGCGGTTCGTTCGAAGCCGGCTTCACGCAGTCGGACGTGGCCTTCTGGGCCTACAGCGGCACCGGCACCTTCGAAGGCAAGCCCAAGGCGCAGGACCTGCGCCTGATCGCCACGCTGTATCCGGAAAGCATCCACCTGGTGACGCGCAAGGGCGCGGGCATCAAGAGCGTGGCCGACCTGAAGGGCAAGCGCGTGTCGATGGACGAGCCGGGTTCCGGCACGCTGGTGGACGTGCGCCTGATCCTGGGCGCCTATGGCATGACCGACAAGGACGTCAAGGCCGAATACCTCAAGCCCAACCAGGCCGGCGACAAGCTCAAGGACGGCGGCCTGGACGCGTTCTTCTTCGTGGGCGGCGCGCCGGCTGGCGCCATCGCCGAGCTGGCCTCCAGCGGCGGCGGCATCGAAATCGTGCCGCTGGTCGGCCCCGAGATCGACGCGCTGCGCGCCAAGCAGGAGTTCTTCACGCCTGACACCATTGCCGCCAACACCTACCAGAACGTGGGCGAGGTCAAGACCATCTCGGTCAACGCGCAGATGGTGACGTCGGCCAAGCTGTCCGAACAGGTGGTGTACGACGTCACCAAGGCGCTGTACAGCGACGCCACCCGCAAGACGCTGGACAACGGCCACGCCAAGGGCAAGCTCATCACCCGCGACAACGCGGTCAAGGGCGCGGGCATCCCGTTCCATCCGGGCGCCGAGAAGTTCTACAAGGAAATCGGCCTGCTGAAGTAAGCACCGACCCCGTCCCTTCCGGGGAAGCGCGGCGCCCATCGCCGCGCCAGCGCAGGGCCGCCTCGGGCGGCCCTGTTCGCGCAATCACCTGAGAAACCTGGCTATGGAAATAGACCACGAGAAAACACAGCAGCTGGCGGAAAAGTACGATTCCGAGATCCGCTTCCGGCCGCTGCACAAGAGCGCCACCTGGATCGTCTCGGGCCTGCTGGTGGCGCTGTCGCTGTTCCACTACTACACCGCCGGCTTCGGCCTGCTGCGCGAAGCCACGCACCGCGGCGTGCACCTGGCCTTCGTGCTGAGCCTGATCTTCCTGGTGTTCGGCTTTTCCAAGTCGCATTACCAGCGCGAGCCGAAGTCCACCTGGTACGCGCCGGGCGGCGTGCCGCTGTATGACTGGATCATCGCCATCGCGCTGGCGCTGTCGGTGCTGTACATCCCCTACATCTTCGAGGACCTGGCGTTCCGCGTCGGCAACCCGCTGCCGATCGACGTGCTGATGGGCTCGATTCTGTTGATCGGGTTGCTGGAGGCCACGCGCCGCGCCATGGGCTGGCCGCTGCCGATCATCGCGCTGGTGTTCATGGCCTACGCCGCCTTCGGGCCGTATTTCCCCGGGCTGCTGCAGCACGCAGGCAATACGTGGTCGCAGATCGTCAACCACATGTACCTGACCAGCCAGGGCGTGTACGGCGTGGCGGTGGGCGTGGTGGCCACCTACGTGTTCCACTTCGTGCTGTTCGGCGTGCTGGCCACGCGCATCGGCCTGGGCCAGTTGTTCCTGGACGTGGCGTCCACCATCGCCGGACGCTATGCGGGCGGCCCGGCCAAGGTGTCGGTGTTCGGGTCGGCCATGTTCGGCATGCTGTCGGGTTCGTCGGTGGCCAACGCCGTGACGGTGGGCTCGCTGACCATTCCGGCGATGATCCGCATTGGCTATCCGCGCCACTTCGCGGCGGGGGTGGAGGCGGCCAGCAGCACCGGCGGCCAGATCACGCCGCCGATCATGGGCGCGGCGGCGTTCCTGATGATCGAGTTCCTGGGCATCCCGTACCAGCAGATCGCGATCGCCGGCATCTTCCCGGCCTTCCTGTATTTCTTCGGCATGTTCATGCAGGTGCACTTCGAGGCCAAGCGCGAGGGCCTGCGCGGGCTGACGGCCGAGGAAATGCCCAAGCTGAAGCAGTCGTTCAAGATGCGCTGGCCGACGCTGATTCCGCTCATCCTGCTGATCGGCGTGCTGGCCAGCGGCCGCACGCCGTACCTGGCGGCGTTTGCCGGCATCACCGGCTGCATCATCGTGGGCCTGCTCAATCCGTTCCAGCGGCTGCACTGGCGCGATCTGTACGAAGCCTTCGAGACCGGCGCCAAGTACGCGCTGGCGGTGGGCGCGGCGGCCGGCACGGTGGGCATCGTGATCGGCGTGGTGACGCTGACGGGCGTGGGCTTCAAGATCTCGTACATCGTGATCTCGGCGGCGCAATCGATCGCCGGCGTGGCGGGCGCGATCATTCCCGAGACCATCGCCAATGCCCAGTCGCTGACGCTGGTCGCGGCGCTGATCATGACGGGCGTCGTCTGCATCCTGATGGGTTGCGGCATTCCCACCACCGCCAACTACCTGATCATGGTGGCGGTGGCCGCGCCGACGCTGGTGCAGCTGGGGGTGCAGCCGATCGCGGCGCACTTCTTCGTGTTCTATTTCGGCATCCTGGCCGACATTACGCCGCCGGTGGCGCTGGCGGCCTACGCGGCGGCGGGCATGGCGGGCAGCGACCCATTCAAGACCGGCAATACCGCGTTCCGGCTGGGCATCACCAAGCTGATCGTGCCGTTCGTGTTCGTGTTCTCGCCGTCGCTGCTGATCTCGGTGCAGGGCTTCACGTGGTACGACTTCTTCGTGACGCTGTTCGGCTGCATGGTGGGGCTGGTGCTGCTGTCGGCGGCGTTCTCGCGCTACATGCTGGTGGGCATGAAAAGCTGGGAACGCTGGCTGTGCACGCTGGGCGCGCTGCTGACCATCCTGCCGGGGCTGACCAGCGGGCTGATCGGACTGGCCATCTGCATCCCGGTGTTCATCCGTCAGCTGGCGCAGCTCAAGCTGGAGTCGGCGCCGAAGACCGCATGAACCGTGGGGGTATTAAAGAGGGGCGGACCCCAAAAGGGCCGCCCCGCCTGGAAAGCCCCTTATTCTGGCAGCATATGGGCGTCGATTTCGTGACTGTCGCAAGGCGACGACGCCCCGCCACACTCCGCCTTGCGGTCGGTTGCCCGGGCAAATAAATCAGCGTAAAGTAAAATTCATGTTTGCTGGTCTGCCGATATGCGGGCCGACTGTGCAAACAGGCACAAAACTGCGCCATATGTTCGATATCCTGGTTTATCTGTACGAGAATTACTACACGCCGCAAGCCTGTCCCGCCGCTGACGTGCTGGCCAAACGGCTGGCCGCCGCCGGGTTCGAGCACGAGGACATCGACGACGCGCTCGGCTGGCTCTACGGCCTGGCCGAAACCACCGAACGCTGCGTCGATCTCGCCCAGGCGCCCACCACCGGTACCCGGATCTACACCGATAACGAATACCAGCAACTCGGCTCCGAATCCATCGGCTTCATCGCCTTCCTGGAATCGGCCGGCGTGCTGCCCGCGCCCTTGCGCGAGATCGTTATCGACCGGGGCCTGGCGGCGCCGGAATCGCCCGTGCCGCTGTCCAAGATCAAGATCATCGCCCTCATGGTTCTCTGGAGCCAGGAAGCCGAGATCGACAACCTGGTCCTGGAAGAGCTGCTGGACGAAGACGGCACGCGCTTGCTGCACTGACGGCGCCGGCTCCGGCCGACGCCCGTTTCCCCGCGACCCGCGCGCATCGAGCGCGCGGCGCCGTTTCGCCGTAACCCCGCTGCTTTGCTGCTCAACCCCGTGACCTACACCGGCCGCTTCGCCCCCAGCCCCAGCGGCCCGTTGCACGCGGGTTCGCTGGTGGCCGCGCTGGCCAGCTGGCTGGACGCGCGCGCCAACCGCGGCCGCTGGCTGCTGCGCATCGAGGACGTGGACACGCCCCGCACGGTGCCCGCCGCGGCCGAGACCATCATGGGCCAACTGGAGGTCCTGGGCCTGCGCTGGGACGGCGACATCGTCTGGCAATCACAACGCGGCGACGCTTATCAGGCGGCCTTCGACGCGCTGGCCGCACGCGGGCTGGTCTATGGCTGCGGCTGCACCCGCCGCGAGATCGCCGATTCGGCGCTGCGCGGCCAGGCGGCGCCAGGCGCGGACGGCGAACGCCCATACCCCGGCACCTGCCGCCACGGCCTGGCGCCGGGGCGCGAGGCGCGCGCCTGGCGCGTGGTCATGCCGGAAGGGGTGGAACGCTTCGAGGACCGCTGGCTCGGGCCGCAGGAGCAGGACGTGGCGCGGGCGGTGGGCGACATCGCCGTGAAGCGCGCCGATGGCCTGTGGGCCTATCAACTGGCGGTGGTGGTGGACGATGGCGCGCAGGGCGTGACCGACGTGGTGCGCGGCGCCGACCTGCTCAGTTCGACCGCGCGCCAACGTGTGCTGGGCCGGCTGCTGGGTCTGCCGCCGGTGCGCTACCTGCACGTGCCGTTGATCCTGGACCCCGCCAGCGGCCTGAAACTGTCCAAGCAGAATGGCGCCCCCGCCATCGATACGGGCGCGCCGCTGGCGTCGCTGCAAGGCGCCTGGCGGGCATTGGGCTTCGCGCCGCTGGACGCGCCGGACCCGGCGGCCTTCCTGCGCGAGGCGACGGCGCGCTGGGCCGCGCGCTTTCCGCTGCCCTGAGCCGGCCTGCCATTCCTATAACGGCTGCAAATCCTCGCCCAGCATGCGCACCAGCAGGGCCTCGCCGTTCTCGGCCACGCGCAGTTCACCGAACTTGGCGACTTCATAGCGCTTGGCCTGGCCCTCGGGGAAGAAATAGGCGTTGGTGACGATGCGCACCTGGTTGTCGCGCACTCGGTAGCGCAGCGGCACTTCATCGTCGGCATGCGGCGTGGCGTCGGTCTGGATGCGCACGGGCTGGTACACGCCGCGCGAATCGACCGTCAGCATCACGTAGCCATCGGATGCTTCGCCCATGACGGAATCCTCTGTGTCCGGGCGCTCGCCGCCCAGCCGCAGCCGCGTGACCTCGCGCCCGGCGGCGAAGTTGAGCGCCATGTAGTCGCCCTGCATCAGGGAACGCGGGTCGACCGGCGCCAGTTCCAGGATCACCGGCTTGCCGCTGGCCAGCAGCTTTTCGCGCTGCCAGATACTGCCGTTGGCCACCACCAGCACCAGCGCCAGGCCGCCCAGGATCGCCAGGGTGCGCCAGCGCAGGGCCGGCGAGACCGGCGGCAGCGGCGCGCGGCGCGACGGGTCCTGGGTGCGCATCAAGCGCGGCACCAGCCACACCAGCACCCGCAGCACGAACAGCAGCACGGCGCCGCCGCCCAGCCACAGCGCCTTCTGCAACAGCGGCACGTCGAGCTGGTAGTAATAGACGCCCAGGTAGGCCAGCAGGCTCAGTACGCCGAAGATCGTGACGCCCAACTGGTTCAGGCCGAAACCCAGCAACAGCCAGGCCAGCGCGAAACCGACACCGGGGCTGGGCAGCCAGAACAGCGCCAGCAACAGCAGGGCGATGGGCACGCCCCAAATGACGCCGGCGGTCAGCACATGCCGGCGCGGCCACAGCACCGCCGTCGCGGCCGCCGCGGGCAACAGCGCCCCCGCGCAGACCAGCAGCGCGGTCTGCGGATGCAGTTGCCACATGGCCGGCAGTTGCAGCACCGACAGGCCGCTGGCCAGCCACACCATGCCCTGCACCGACAGCAGGAAGGCCCAGGCCAGCGGTTGCAGCGCATGGCCGCGCTTGCCGCCCCACCGGTGCGCCAGGGTCAGGATCACCGCCGTGGCCCACGCGCCGGTCACCGCGATCGGCAGCCAGACGAAGGCGGCGCGGGCCATGTCGAAGTCCAGCAGGGCGTCCAGCAGATCGTCGCGCAGCAGCTCGGGCGCCAGGATGCGCCAGATCAGGCCGGCGCCGGCCAGGGCGATCAGCCCGCCACTCAGGAAGCGCAGGATCACGTCCGGCCCCAGCGCGTACACCGCCGTGGCCATCAGCAGCACGAACAGGCAGGCGCTGGCGAACGAGGTCGAGCTGGACATGCCGTAGATGATGAGGATCTGGCCGGCAAAGGCCATGGCCGTGCCGCACTGGCGCCAGAACGGGCCGGCGTCGCTGCGCAGCACCGCCACGCCGGCGGCGCACAGCACCAGGCCGGCCACCAGCGCGCCTTCCTCTGAATTGATGATGCCGGAGAAGGCCACGAACACCAGCAGCAGCAACGTGGCCAGCCAGGCGCTCAGGCCCAGGATGCACTGTACATACCAAGGCGGTTCGGTATGCGGCACGGCGGGCGGCGCCACCTGGGCGACGGGTTCGCCTGCCTCGGCGGGGTCGACCGCGTTGCCCGCCGAGGCGGCGGCCGGCTCGGCGTCGGCGGGCGCGGCGGCGGCGACCCGGGGCGGCTGGGCCAGCCCGCGCAGCCAGCGCGCGGCCCAGACGCCCTCGGCCATCAGCAGCGCCGCCAGGGGCAGGGCGGCCCAGACGCCGGGCTCCAGCCGCAGCAGCCATTCGCCGACGATGCGCAGCGAGACGCAGATGGCGCCGGCCGCCAGCATGGCGAGGATGACCAGGTCACGGCGGCCGCGCTGGTAAAAGAAACCCAGGCCCAGCGTCACCGCGATCCAGGCCAGGCTGTTGACGGAGCCCAGGCCACGCAGCATGAAGTCGCCGAACATCAGCGCCACCACCAGCGGGCTGACCACCAGCGCCGCCAGGACCCGTGGTCCGATCAGGGTGCTGGCGCGCCAGCGGCGCGCCGCCAGTTCCCAGCCCAGCAGCAACAGCAGGTTCCAGGCGGCCACGATCAGGCTGGCGACCTGGGGGCCGCCGAAGATCAGCCACCAGGTGAAGGCGCGCTCGCCCAGCCACAGGACCAGGGCGACGTTGGTCACCAGCGCCCACAGCAGCCAGACGGCCTGGCTGGCCGCCACCAATGCCCACGGCAGCAGCAGGACCGCCCACCAGGCGAACAATTCCCAGGTATCGGCGCCAGTCTGGTAAGTTTGGCCTAATAACGCGAGCAGCGCGCCGAGCAGGATGCCGGCCAGGGCCAGCAGCGCGCCGGGAATGCTGCGGCGCACGCCAGGGGTGGCGCGCAGGCGCAAACCGGTCCAGGCGGCCGCCAGCGCGGTCAGGGCCAGCAGGCCCTGCGTGCCGGCGAAGCGCTGGATTTTTGTCATGTCCTGCCAGTTCGCCGCGACCCAGCAGATGGCGGCGCTGCCGAGCAGCAGGACCCCCAGCCAGAGGGTGCTGCGCGCCAGGAATTGACGCCATGCGTGAAGTTCCGATCCCACTTGCCGTTCAATGCCGACTTGCATCTCGCGAAACTCCGATCTTATTATCCGCGCTACTACGGCGGGACTGCCGCCACTGGATACACATGAATAAAACGCTGATTATTGCCGAGAAGCCCTCGGTGGCCCTTGATATATCACGCGCATTGGGAGGCTTTGCGCGCGAGGGCGACTATTTTGAAAGCGAACGTTACGTACTGGCGTCCAGCATCGGGCATTTGCTTAGCTTGGTCGCGCCCAACGATCCGGTCAAGGGGAAATGGAGCTTCACGCACCTGCCCGTAATTCCGCCTGAATTCGAGCTGGGGCCGACCGACAAGAAATCCGCCGAGCGCCTCAAGCTGCTGGTGCGCCTGGCCAAGCGCAAGGACGTCGATGCCATCATCAACGCCTGTGACGCGGGGCGCGAGGGCGAACTGATCTTCCGCTACATCATTCAGTATGCGGGCGTGAAAAAGCCGATCCAGCGCCTGTGGCTCCAATCCATGACCCAGGCCGCCATCCGCGAGGCCTTCGCCAACCTGCGCGACGACAGCCAGCTCAAGCCGCTGGAGGCCGCCGCCCGCTCGCGCGCCGAGGCCGACTGGCTGGTGGGCATCAACGGCACCCGCGCCATGACCGCCTTCAACAGCAAGGACGGCGGCTTCTTCAAGACGCCGGTGGGCCGGGTGCAGACCCCCACGCTGGCGATCGTGGCCGAGCGCGAGGAACGCATCCGCCGCTTCGTGCCGCGCGATTACTGGGAAGTGCGCGCCACCTTCGTGGCCGCCGCCGGCCTGTACGAAGGCCGCTGGATCGACCCGGACTTCAAGAAGGACGAGCGCGACCCCGAGAAGCGCGAGTCGCGCCTGTGGTCGCAGGCCGCCGCCCAGAGCGTGGTGGCCGCCTGCCGCGACCAGCCGGGCAGCGTCACCGAGGAATCCAAGCCGTCGACCCAGATGTCGCCGGCCCTGTACGACCTGACCTCGCTGCAGCGCGAGGCCAACGGCCGCTTCGGCTTCTCGGCCAAGACCACCCTGGCCCTGGCCCAGACCCTGTACGAACGCCACAAGGCGCTGACCTACCCGCGTACCGACTCGCGCTACCTGCCCGAGGACTACATCGGCACGGTGCAGGAAACCATGCGCGCGCTGGCCAAGGGCGGCTCGAACGCCGTCGGCGGGCTGTCGCGCCATGCCGAAACCGTGGTCAGCCAGCACTGGGTCAAGCCGAACCGCCGCATCTTCGACAACAAGAAGGTGTCGGATCACTTTGCCATCATCCCGACGCTGCAGATCCCGCACGACCTGAGCGAGGCCGAGGCCAAGCTCTACGACCTGGTGCTCAAGCGCTTCCTGGCCGTGTTCTTCCCGGCCGCCGAATACCGCGTCACCACCCGCATGACCGAGGTGCAGGGGCATCGCTTCCGCACCGACGGCAAGGTGCTGGTCAATCCGGGCTGGCTGGCCGTGTACGGCAAGGAAGCCCAGGGCGAGGACGCCAACCTGGTGCCGGTGGGCGACGGCGAGACCGTGCGCACCGAGGACGTCGAAGCCGTGGGCCTGACCACCAAGCCGCCGGCGCGCTTTAACGAAGGCACGCTGCTGTCGGCCATGGAAGGCGCCGGCAAGCTGGTGGACGACGAGGAACTGCGCGAGGCCATGTCCGAGCGCGGCCTGGGCACGCCGGCCACGCGCGCGGCCATCATCGAAGGCCTGCTCAACGAGGTCTACCTGCGCCGCGAGGGCCGCGACCTGGTGCCGACCGCCAAGGCGCGCCAGCTGATGACGCTGCTGTCGGGCCTGGACGTGTCGGAACTGACCTCGCCCGAGCTGACCGGCGAATGGGAACACAAGCTCAAGCAGATCGAGCAGGGCGCGCTGGACCGCCAGGCCTTCATGCGCGAGATCGCCCAGATGACGCAGGTGATCGTCAAGCGCGCCAAGGAATACGAGCGCGACACGGTGCCCGGCGACTACGCCACGCTGCAGACGCCGTGCCCCAAGTGCGGCGGGGTGGTCAAGGAAAACTACCGCCGCTACGCCTGCACCAACTGCGACTTCTCGATCGGCAAGCACCCGGGCGGCCGCACCTTCGAGCTGCCGGAAGTCGAGGAACTGCTGGCCAAGCGCGAGATCGGTCCGCTGCAGGGCTTCATCAGCAAGATGGGCCGGCCGTTCGCCGCCATCCTGCGCATCAGCGACGAGTACAAGCTGGAATTCGACTTCGGCCAGAACGACGAGGACGACAACGAGGCGGTGGACTTCTCCGGCCACACGCCGGTGGGCACCTGCCCCAAGTGCCAGTCGCGGGTGTTCGAGCACGGCATGAGCTATGTCTGCGAGAAGTCGGTCGGCCCTGAAAAGAGCTGCGACTTCCGCTCGGGCAAGGTCATCCTGCAGCAGGAAATCTCGCGCGAGCAGATGGAAAAGCTGCTGACCGACGGTCGCACCGACCTGCTCGACGGCTTCGTGTCCAGCCGCACCAACCGCAAGTTCAAGGCTTTCCTGGTGCGCCAGCCCGACGGCAAGATCGGCTTCGAGTTCGAACCGCGTCCGGACAAACCCGGCCGCGGCCGCGCCCCGGCCAAGACCGCCGGCGCCGCCACCAAGACGGCGGCGAAGAAGGCGCCGGCCAAGAAGGCCGCGGTGAAGAAGACCGCCACCAAGACCGCCACGAAAACGGCCACCAAGACGGCGACCAAGACCGCCGCCAAGAAAGCCGTGAAGAAGGCCGCGCCCAAGAAGACCGCGGCATAAGCCGCCACGGTCTACACTTGCGTGGCACGACGAGAACGCCCGGGCAACCGGGCGTTTTCCATTGTTGGACGGCAGGCGCCGCTGCGGTATTGTTGACGCCAAACAACCACACCCGATCGAGACCGAGGAAGACATGAGCACGAGCCCCCACTTCACCACCCGCCGCCGCGTGCTGGCCGCTACCGGGGCGCTGGCCGGCGTCACCCTGATCGGCGGCCGTGTCTCCTTCGCCCAGCCCAAGCTGGGCCGCGTGGTCTACGGGCAGGGCAGCATCGACCCGTTCTTCGCGGCTGGCTACGTGGCGCTCAAGAAGGGCTATTTCGGCGAAGCGGGGCTGGAGGTCGAGTACCTGAATTCGCAGAGCGGCCCGCGCACCAACCAGTTGCTGGCGGCCGGCCAGATCGTCTTCGGCGCCACCGCGGCCACCGCCGCGCCGGCGCTGACGCTGGCCGGCAAGCCGGCCACGCTGGTGTTCGGCTTCGACCGCAAGCTGACCTACGCCAACGTCATCGTGCGGCGCGAGGACTTCGACAGCGGCAAGATCAAGTCGCTCAAGGACCTGGCCGGCAAGCGCGTGGGCGCGACCCAGCCGCAGTCCAGCACCTGGCTGATGGCGCTGTACCTGATGCAGAAGGCAGGCGTGGCCGACAAGGTCGATATCCGCCCCCTGGGCGACCTGGCCACCATGCTGGGCGCGCTCAAGACCGGCTCGGTGGCCGCCAGCATGGCCACCATGTCGATGATGGAGCAGGCCCGGCAGGAAGGCTGGGGCGTGCCGATCTTCGACGCCACCACCGAGGCCTCGTGGAACGAATTCATGGGCGGCGACGTGCCGGGCATCGCCGCGTTGACGCTGCAGGACACCATCCAGAAGCGGCCGGAGACCGTGCAGGCCTTCGTCACCGGCCTGGTGAAGGCGCAGGACTTCATCACGGCCCACAGCGCCGCCGAGATCGCCGACGCGATCTACGACGACTATCTGAACGCCTTCCCGCGCGCCGCCATCGAGAAAACGCTGGGCGTGTACAAGGAAACCGTGTTCCTGAAGGACAACCTCATCACCCAGGACGCCTACGACCGCATGACCGCCATCATGGGCGACGGCCGCCAGTTCTCGAACGACGAGATCAAGACGGTGCCGTACGCCAAGTGCGTCGACATGAGCTTCGTGCGCAAAGCGCGAGGCCTGTGATGATCACGCTGGACCGGGTGGGCAAGGCCTACCAGACGCGCCAGGGCACCACCCACGCGGTGGGCGAGGTCAGCCTGGAGATCGCGGCGGGCGAGTTCGTGTCGATCGTCGGCCCCTCGGGCTGCGGCAAGAGCACGCTGCTGAACATGATCGCCGGCTTCCTGCCGCCCACCACCGGCCGCATCGTGGTGGACGGACGGGTGGTCGACGGCCAGGTGCCGCCGGCCCTGGGCTACATCTTCCAGAAGGACACGCTGCTGCCCTGGTTCAGCGTCAGGAAGAACGTGGCGCTGGGCCTGAAGTTCCAGGGCGTGCCGGCCGCGCGCATCGCCAGCCGAGTGGCCGAGCTGCTGGAACTGGGCCACCTGACGGCCTTCGCCGACGCCTTTCCGCACCAGTTGTCGGGCGGCATGCGGCGGCGCGTGGCGCTGCTGATGAGCCTGGCGGTGGAGCCGCGCATCCTGCTGCTGGACGAGCCGTTCGGCGCGCTCGATACGCACACCAAGACCCACCTGCACCGCGAGCTGATGGAGATCTGGCGCAAGCTGGGCCAGACCGTGGTGCTGGTCACGCACGACCTGGACGAGGCCATCCTGCTGTCGGATCGCGTGGTGGTGCTGTCGGGTCCGCCCAGCCGCGTGCTGCTGGACGAGCGCATCGCCATCCCGCATCCGCGCGACGTCTTCACCCTGCGCGAGACGCCGCAGTTCGTCACCCACGTGCAAAGCCTCTGGAGCGTGCTGGGCCAGCAGTTCCGCGCCGCCGCCTGATTCCGCCATGACCGCTCCCGAATTGACCGATACCCTGCAGGACCAGTTGCGGCTGGACCGGCGCGCCAGCGCGCGGCGTCGCCTGCGCATCACCTTGTGGCAGGTGCTGATCCTGGCCCTCATCCTCGGCTCCTGGGAAACGCTGACGCGCATCCCGTGGTTCACCCAGAACACGCTGTTCGACCCGTTCTTCATCAGCCAGCCGTCGCGCGTGGCGGTGCGGCTGTGGGAATGGCTGCAGCCCGGGCCGCGCTCGGTCTGGCCGCACCTGTGGCTGACGCTGCAGGCCACGCTGGTCGGGCTGGTGGTGGGCGTGGGCAGCGGCTTCCTGGTGGGCATGACGCTCAGCCGCAGCCGCTTCCTGGCGGACGTGTTCAACCCGTTCATCGTGGCCTTCAACTCGATGCCGCGCATCGCCTTCGTGCCGCTCATCACCATGTTCTTCGGCCTGGGGCTGGCGTCCAAGGTGGTGACCTCGTGGTTCGTGGTGTTCTTCCTGGTGTTCTTCAACACCTACAAGGGCGGGCGCAGCGTCGAGCGCGAACTGGTGGACTTCTGCCGCACGCTGGGCGGATCGCCGCGCCAGATCCTGTGGCGCGTGCGCATCCCGACCGCCGCCGCCTGGACCTTCGCCGCGCTGCCCAACGCCATCAGCTTCGCGCTGATCGGCGTGGTGCTGGCCGAGTTCGTCGGCTCCACCACCGGCATGGGCTACCTGATGATCACCGCGCTGGCTACACTGAACGCCACCGACATGTTCGCGGCGGTCACGCTGCTGTCCATCGTCGGCATCGCGCTGGTGTACTGCGTGACCTGGCTGGAACGGCGGCTGCTGCACTGGGCGCCCGAATTCCGCGAATGAACCGAGCCGCAACCATGACGACTTCCTTGCCCTATCTGCGCAACTTCGACCTGAGCGGCCAGGTCGCGCTGGTGACCGGCTCGGCCCGCGGGCTGGGCTTCTGTATCGCCCGCGCGCTGGCCGGCAGCGGCGCGCGCGTGCTGATCAACGGCCGCAACGAGCAGGCCGCGGAAAGCACCGCCGCCGCGTTGCGCGGCGACGGCCTGGACGCGCACGCGCTGGCCTTCGACGTCAGCGACGATGCCGCCATGTCGCGGGCGTTCGCGCGCATCGACACCGAACATGGCCGCCTGGACATCCTGGTGAACAACGTCGGCGCGCGCAACCGCAAGACGCTGGCCGACACCAGCGCCGCCGAGATCCGCGAGCTGATCGACACCGACCTGGTGGCAGGCATCCTGCTGGCCAAGCATGCCGCCGAACGCATGGCGCGCCAGGGCGGCGGCCGCCTGATCGCCATCACCTCCGTGGTGGGCGAGCTGGCGCGTGCTGGCGACGCGGTCTATCCGGCCGCCAAGCAGGGCCTGACCGGCATGGTGCGGGCGCTGGCGGCGGAGTTCGGCGGGCGCGGCATCACCAGCAACGCCATCGCGCCGGGCACCTTTGCCACCGAGACCAATGCGCAGATGGTGGCCGACCCCGCCGTCGGCCCGCGCATCGCGGCGCGCAACCCGACCGGGCGCTGGGGCGAACCGGAGGAGATCGCCGGCGCGGCGGTGTTCCTGGCGTCGAAGGCGGCGTCGTACGTGAACGGACACGTGCTGGTGGTGGACGGCGGCCTGTCGATCCAGTTCTGACGGCGCGCTGGCCGTGCGGCAAAAACGAAGGGGCCCGCAAAGGGCCCCTTCATCACTCCGGCGGTCCCGGCAGGGATGTCCGCCTGCCCGGCAATCGCCGCCGGCTCAGGTCGTCTCGTCCTGGTACCAGACGCCTTCGGCCAGCATCATCTTGTGGTGGCCATGGCCGGCCGGCATCATGGGAAAGCAGTTCTCCTGCGCCGTCACCGCCACGTCGAGGAAGTAGGGGCCGTCGTGCGCCAGGCATTCGGCCAGCGCCGCGTCCAGTTGCGCCGGGTCCTCGACCCGCGCCGCGCCCCAGCCGAAGGCCCGCGCCAGCGCCACGAAGTCGGGCAGCGAGGCGTTGTAGCTGTGGCTATAGCGGCCGCCGTGGATCAGTTCCTGCCACTGGCGCACCATGCCCATGTAGCCGTTGTTGCACAGCACGACCTTGACCGGCGCCTGGTGCTGCATGGCGGTGGACAGTTCCTGGATGTTCATCAGCACCGAGGCGTCGCCGCTGACGCACACCACGGTCTTGTCCGGATGCGCGACCTGCGCGCCGATGGCGGCCGGCACGCCGTAGCCCATGGTGCCGGCGCCGCCGGAGGTGAGCCAACGGTACGGCTGGTCGAAGCGCAGATACTGCGCGGCCCACATCTGGTGCTGGCCGACGTCGGTCGAGACGATGGCGTCGCGCCCGGCCAGCGCCGCGTTCAGGCGCGACATCAGGTGCTGCGGCAGGATGGCGTCGGCCGCCGGGGTGTAGCCCAGGCAGTCCTGCGCGCGCCAGGCCTGCACCCGCGCCCACCACGGCGCCAGCCGCGCCGGGTCCAGCGGCTCGGTCAGCTCGGCCTGCAGGGCGCGCACCAGCGGCAGGCAGTCGCCCACCAGGGCCACGTCCACCCGCACCACCTTGTTGATGGAAGCGGGGTCGATGTCGATGTGGATCTTGCGCGCATGCGGGCAGAACTCGGACAGCTTGCCGGTGATGCGGTCATCGAAGCGGGCGCCGATGCAGACCACCAGGTCGGCGTTGTGCATGGCCAGGTTGGCCTCGACAGTACCGTGCATGCCCAGCATGCCGACGAATTGCGGGTCGGAGGCGGGGAACGCCCCCAGGCCCATCAGCGTCAGGGTGCAGGGCGCGCCGCTGGCGCGCACCAGCTCGGTGAAGGCGGCGCAGGCCTCGGGGCCCGCGTTCACCAGCCCGCCGCCACCGTAGAAGATGGGGCGCTTGGCCTGGGCGATCAGCGCGGCGGCGCGGCGCACCGCCGATTGCGGCAGCTTGGGCGCCAGCTTGCCCGACTGGCGCCGCGCGCGCAGCGCCGCCAGCTTCTGCTGCGACGGGGTGTAGTCGTCGCCGTCCGCGTCGCGCGGCACGGCCAGCTGCACGTCCTTGGGGAAGTCCAGCAGCACCGGGCCGGGCCGGCCCTGGCGCGTCAGTTCGAAGGCGCGGGCGGTGACGGCGGCGACGTCGTCCACCGACCGCACCTGGGTGTTCCACTTGGTCACGGAACGCGAAATGCCGATGGCGTCGCATTCCTGGAAGGCGTCGGTGCCGATGGCGCTGGTGGCGACCTGGCCGCTGATGCACAGCACCGGGATCGAGTCGCACATGGCGTCCAGCAGGCCCGAGGTGGTGTTGGCCATGCCCGGGCCGGAGGTCACGAACACCACGCCGGTGCGGCCGGTGGTGCGGGCGTAGCCCTCGGCGGCATGCACCGCGGCCTGCTCGTGGCGCACCAGCACGTGGCGCAGGCGCGGCTCGGCATAGAGCGCGTCGTACAGCGGCAGCACGGCGCCGCCGGGATAGCCGAACACGGTGTCCACGCCGTGCGCAATCAGCGTTTCCAGCAGAATCCTGGCCCCATTGGCGGGGGGAGTTTCAGGGGCGGCAAGCGCGGCGGCGACGGAGGGGTGCAGGCGATCGTTCATGCTATCCATCTTATTGGGAATCCGGGAGAATATTTATCTTCTTTTCCACGCATTGCCGGCAAACGCAGTAAATTTATCTTTGGATCGGAGGAATCAAAGAAAATGAACCTGGACAAGTTTGACTTGGCGATTTTGCGCGTGCTGCAAGAGAACGCCCGCGCCAGCCTCAACGACATCGGCGCGGCGGTCGGCCTGTCGTCCACGCCCTGCTGGAACCGGATCAAGCGCATGGAGGCGGCCGGCGTGATCCGTGGCTACACGGTCGACATCGACCCGGCCAGCCTGGGCTTCATGGACACCGTCATCGTCCACGTCACGCTGGAGAGCCACAGCGAAGAAACGCTGTATGAATTCGGGCGGGCGCTGGCGCAGATCCCGGAAGTACTGGAAGCCTTCCTGGTGTCGGGCGACTACGACTACTACATCCGCATCGCCGTGCGCGACACCCGCGACTACGAGCGGCTGCTGCGCGAGCAGCTGTACCGCATCCCCGGCATCCGCCACAGCAAATCCTGCTTCGTCCTGCGCCGCCTGAAGGAGACCATGCTGCCGCTGAACGGGCCGACGACCTGAACGGGCGCGGCCGGGCGGCGCCGTGGCGATGTCAGCGCAGCACGAAGTCCACCGGCTGCGGCGCCTCGGGCAACGGCCGCACGCCCAGCCCGTCGAGCAGGTCGATCTCGATCACCCGCGCCAGCGCCGACAGCGGCAGGTCGTTTTCCTCCAGGCCGAACGGGTCTTCCAGCTCGTCGCCCAGCGCGTCCAGCCCGAAGAAGGTATAGGCGATGATGGTGACCGCCACCGGCATCAGGTATTCCAGCGTGCCCACCAGCCCGAACGGCAGCAGCAGGCAGAACAGCCAGGCCGTGCGATGCAGCAGCAGCGAATAGGCAAACGGCGTCGGCGTGTACTTGATGCGCTCACAGGCCGCCTGGATCGCCGCGCACTGCGCCACGCGCTGGGTCAGCGCCTGATAGAGGATGTCGGTCAGCTCCCCGCGCCGCAGGCAGGCCGCCAGGTCGCGGTTGACCGCCAGCAGCAGCGCGTCCGGCACGTTGCGATTGCCCGCCAGCGTATCTAGTTCCTCCGGCTGCACCCAGGGCCGCACGGCCGCCAGCACATCCTGGTCGCGCAGCCGCGCCGCCAGCGCATAACCGAAGCCGATGCAGCGCCGCACCAGCCTTTCCTGCACCGGATTGGCGGTACTGGCCGCCAGTAGCACCGCGCTCTCGCGCGCCAGGCTGCGGGCCTGCACGATCAGGTCGCCCCATTGCTTGCGCGCTTCCCACCAGCGGTCGTAGCAGACGTTGTTGCGAAACCCCATAAACACCGACAGCGCCAGCCCGAACAGCGAGAACGGCACCGCCGACAGGTGCGTGGGCGAGAACCATTGGCGGTGGTACATCCACACCACCACGCACGACAGCAGCGTAATGACCAGGATGCGGCTGAAGATGCGGGGAATGATCGAACCGCGCAAAACAAAGAACAAACCCAGCGCGGAAGGACGCGGACGGACAATCATGGTGCAGGTACGCAAGAAACGAGGCGGCGCCCACTATACGCCTGTCATCGTGTCACAAGCGCGCCGATATAATTCTGTTTCGTCTCATCGCCACACTGCCGCCACTCAATGACCTCCGAAGACACCCCCATCAAGCCCTGGTACGTCGTGCGCCGCTCCAAGCTGCACGGCAACGGCGTCTTCGCCGCCCGCAAGATCCCCGCGGGCACCCGCATCATCGAGTACGGCGGCGCCCGCATCAGCGCCAAGGAAGCCGACCGTCGCCACCCCACCAACCCCGACGATCCCTTCCACACCTTCTTCTTCGCCCTTAGCTCCGGCCGCGTCATCGACGGCGGCGACCAGGGCAACGACGCCCGCTGGATCAACCACTCCTGTGAGCCCAACTGCGAGGCCCAGGAGGGCAAGCACGGCAAGCGCGTCTACATCGTCGCGCTGCAGGACATCCCGCGCGGCACGGAACTCTCCTACGACTACGGCCTGGTCCTGGACGGCCGCATCACCAAGGCCCTGAAGGAAGGCTACAAATGCCTCTGCGGCACCCCGCCGTGCCGCGGCACCATGCTGGCGCTGCCCGAAAAGAAGAAGAAAAAGAAAAAGGCCGAAGCGCCAGCGGAACCGGAAACCACGAAGTAAGCAAGCGGCGAGGGCGCCAACAGCGCAGCCACAACGGCCGCGCTCGCCCAACACCCGGCCGCCAGCCACGCCAGCCCGGCACCGCCCCGCCGCAAGACACCCAAACGCCAAAGAAGGCCGCCCGCGCGGCCGCCTTTGGCGACCCCGCAAGCCCCTCCGACCCAGCCCGGCTCTTGGCCAAAACGCCAAGCAAGCCACCCGCCCCCACGCCCGTGAAGTGACAACCGGCCGAGCCGGGGGTGGCGGGGCTTGGGGGGAGCGGGGCGTGTAGATGCGCCCGAGGGAATCTGAAGGAACAGCCGAAGGCTGTGACGAAGATGACGAAGGGGCAGTCCGGAGCGAACGCTCCGGACCGCAATCGTAGCCCCGCTCCCCCCAAGCCCCGCCACCCCCGGCGTCTTAAGAACCCACCCCCACCCCCACCCAAAACCCCACCCGCAATAAGCATATTCAGCGCCCCTCCCAAGACCAGCGTAAAATCCCCGATGTCGTTAACACGACAAACAAGCAGTACGTCTTCAGGGCGGGGCGAAATTCCCCACCGGCGGTATGCCAAGCAACTTGGCGAGCCCGCGAGCGCCCGGCGTCCTTTACGGACACCGGGGTCAGCAGATCTGGTGAGATGCCAGGGCCGACGGTCACAGTCCGGATGAGAGAAGATGTGCCGTCACACGCCCCCTGTCCGCGCCCCACACGCGCGGGCAATTGGTTTGCGTTCGGCTGTCGATTAGCCCTGAAACGTTTTTCGCCCACTTTTTCGCGAGAGCGTTTCAATGTCCAACGTTACCCTTACCCCGCAGTCCCCCCTTCCCAGCCTGGCCGCCCAGCCCTTCGCCGCGCGCCTGCAACGCGCCCTGCATCACCTGCGCCTGGGCCGCCCCGTCATCCTCATGGATGACTTCGACCGCGAAAACGAAGCCGACCTCATCGTCGCCGCCGACAAGCTGACCGTGCCCGTCATGGCCCAGTTGATCCGCGACGGCAGTGGCATCGTCTGCCTGTGCCTGCCCGGCGAAACCCTCGACCGCCTTGACCTGGCCCCCATGGTCCAGCGCAACCAGAGCCGCTTCGCCACCGCCTTCACCGTCTCGATCGAAGCGCGCGAAGGCGTCAGCACCGGCGTGTCGGCCGTGGATCGCGTCACCACCATCCGCGCGGCCATCTCTCCCACCGCCCAGGCCGACGACATCGTCAGCCCCGGCCACGTCTTCCCGCTGCGGGCCCAGCCCGGCGGCGTGCTGACCCGCCGCGGCCACACCGAAGGCTCGGTCGACCTGGCCACGCTGGCCGGCCTGCGTCCCGCCGGCGTGCTGTGCGAACTGATGAACGCCGACGGCACCATGATGCGCGGCGCCGCGCTGGAGCGCTATGCCGCCCAGCACGGCCTGGTCGCCCTGACCATCGCCGAACTGGCCGACCACCTGCAGCAACTGCGCGACGGCCAGGCCCAGCCGGTCGATGACGAAGTGCTGGAAATGGCCGCCACGGTCTGAACGAAAAAGGCGCCCGCAATAGCGGGCGCCTCGATCGTCAAACCAGTCTTCGGACGCTTAGGCGGCGGCCACCCGGCCCCGCAGCGCCATCGCCACGAACACGGCGCCCAGCGCGCACGCGCCGCCCAGCGCATAGACCGCCCCATAGCCCCGCATCCCGGCCAACCAGCCGGCCGCGGGACTGGCGATGCCCAGCGCCACGTCCAGGAACGCCACATACGCCCCCATGGCCGCGCCGCGGCTGGACGGCGGCACACGACGCACCGCCTCCACGCCGAATGCCGGGAACGCCAGCGAATAGCCCGCGCCGCTCAACAGCGCGCCGGCAAAGGCCCACGCCGACGTCGGGCCCATCCAGATCAGCCACTGGCCGGCCGCCTCGATCAACACGCACACCAGCGCCACCCGCGCGCCGCCCAGCTTGTCGGGCAGCCCCGCGAAGAACAGCCGCGCCACGATGAAGCCGACGCCGAACAGGCTGAACATCCACGCCGCGCCATCCCAGCCGCGCTGGGCGAACAGCAGGCTGATGAAGGCAGTGATGACGCCGAAGCCGACGCTGGTCAGCGCCAGGCCCAGGCCAGGCAGCATCACCAGGCCCAGCACGCGGTAGAACGGCGTGCGCACGCCGCCGGCCGCCGGCACGCCGCGCTGCGGCAGCACCAGCGCCAACGCCAGGACCGGGATGAATACCGTGGCCCAGGCGATGCCGTCGAAACCGGCGGCGCCATACAGGCGCATGCCGGCCGGCGCGCCCAGCCCGAAGGCGGCGTAGATTGCCACCCCGATCCAGGCCATCACGCGCCCCGCGTTCTGCGGTCCGACGCGGCCCACGCCCCAGCTCAGCGCGCCGGTGACGATCAGGCTTTCGGCGCAGCCCATGAGGGCGCGGCCAGCCATCAACGCGGCCAGCGCCGCGCGCGGTTGCTCCGCCTGCGCGTCGGCCAGCAGGTAGAGCAGGCCCGCCCCCGAACCGAGCAGGAAGCCGGTGACCACGGCGCGCTTGGCGCCGCGACGATCGGCCAGCGAACCGGACCAGGCGCGCGACAGCAGCGCCGCCGCGAACTGCAGGCCGGCCACGATGCCGACCACCAGCGCGCCCTGCGCCAGCACGCCGTCGACGTAGAGCGGCAGCACCGGCATGGGCAGGCCGACCATGAAAAAGCCGACGAAGACCGCCAGCGCCAGGGGCAATATCTGCATGAAAACGGGACGCGCGGTCCCGCCGGCCGCGGGCAGCGCCGCGGCCGAGGATGAAGTCGACATGAGGATTCCTTGGAAGAGGGGAACGCTTCCGGCAAGCCCGCTCGCCGCAATCGACGATGGCATAATCGGCCGGTGCTCGACGCGATTCCAGTTGCGTATCGAAATTTTATGAACCGATGCTCAGGTTTGAAACTCGCTTTCCCCGAACCCAATGACGGCCATCCCGCAGCCCCGTAAATCGCCGCGCCAGCAGCGTTCGCAACAGACCGTGGACACCATTCTGCAGGCAACAGCTCGCGTTCTGGCCGAGTACGGCTACGCCGGCACCAACACCAACCGGATCGCCGAGACAGCCGGGGTCAGCGTCGGTTCGCTGTACCAGTACTTCCCGAACAAGAACGCGCTGATCGCGGCGCTGCACGACCGCCACGACAAGCAGATGCTGGCGCTGATTGACGAGGTGCTGGACGGCAACCCCGCGGCCACGCTGCGCGAGCGGGTCGCGGCCATCGTCGCCGCCTCGCTGCATGCGCACCTGCTGGAGCCGGCGCTGCACCGCGTGCTGGAACGCGAATTCCCGCTGTTCGACCAGCCGCGCGATCACAGCCGCGCCGACCAGGACATCCACCGCCGCATGCGCCACCTGCTGGAGCTGCATCGTGAAGAGATCGCGCAGCAGGATCGCGAGCTGGCGACCTACGTGGTGTTGCGCATCATGGAGTCGCTGGTACACGCGGTGGCACTGGAACCGCCAGCCGGGTTCGATCCGCGGCAACTGGAAGGGGCGGTGGTGGATGCGGTGATGGGATACCTGGGCACGCCGACCGCCAGCGTCAAGGCCCGGCCCCGCGCCACGGCGCGCAAGCCCGGCCGCGCCGGCGCGGCCTGAGGCCCGGGACGACGGCCAGCGCCGACGGGGCGCCGCTGGCGCCCTAGCCGCGCGCCATGCGGGCCAGGCAGTCGGCCGCGTCGCCCACCACGATGCGCGCGCTGCACGCCAGCATCAGGTTCAGGTTCAAGCCGAAGTCCTCGACCGTGTAGCCCTGCGCGTCCACCGCGCGCGCCGCGTCGTCGGCGGCCACGCCCACGGCGACCTGCTCGCGCACGCTGCCGGCCTGCGACGTATAGCCCCACACCGGCTTGCTCAAGGCGACGGCGTAGCCGACCTCGAAGGCCGTGCCCGAATCGGGCTCGGCGCCACGGAATGGATTGAGATTCGCCATCACCAGGTCGGCGCGCTGGATCATCGCCACGTTGGCCTGGTAGATCCATTGCGCCAGCGCCGCGCCGGACAGGCCGGCCGGCGGCGTGTTGTCCAGCGGGTAGAGTCCCTCGAAACCGTGCGCGGCCGCCAGCGCCTTGAGCTGCTCGCCATGCGCCCCCGCGTCGGGCAGGAACACGTCGAAGCCGGCAAGGTAGACGCGGCGCATGGGCTTACTCCGGATCGGCGACTGAAAACGCTTCGCCGGTGGCGAAGAACGAGCCGCCCGCGACGTAGTGCACCGAGCGGCGCGCGTCGTCATTGAAGTGCCAGCGATTGCCGGAGAACACGTC
This sequence comes from Achromobacter sp. EG18, assembly GCF_059759395.1. Classification (NCBI taxonomy): domain Bacteria; kingdom Pseudomonadati; phylum Pseudomonadota; class Betaproteobacteria; order Burkholderiales; family Alcaligenaceae; genus Achromobacter; species Achromobacter sp. EG18. Next base: position 4,466,911 of record NZ_CM186213.1, on the reverse strand, counting down.
GGGCGCGGCCCAGGCGGCCACCACCTCGCCGATGAACAGGTCGTAGGCCTGCTGGTTATGCGGCTCGGGCACCACCTTGCATTCGAGCCAGCCGAGGCAGCCTTCGATCAGCGGCGCGCCGATCCTGCTGGCGGGGAAGGTGGCCAGGCCGCTGGCGTGGAACTTGTCTTCGTCGCGTCCCGAGTGCGAGCCAACCTGCAAGGTGGCCTGGGCCTGCGCGCGCGACGGGATGCACAGCGCGAATTCGCCGGAGGCCTCGATCAGCGCGCGGGTGTAGGTGTTCTTGTCCACCACCACCAGCATCTTGGGCGGGCTGAAATCCAGCGGCATGGCCCAGGCCGCGGCCATGACGTTGCGCTCGGCGCCGTGGGCGCTGGTGACCAGCACGGTGGGGCCGTGGTTCAGCAGCAGGTAGGCGCGTGGCAGGTCGACGGGTTTGATGGCGGACATGGTTTACCGGTCTCAGAACATGCCGTTCTTGTTGGCGGGGTTTTCCGGGATTTCCTGGCTGACGTCCCAGTGCTCGACGATCTTGCCGTTCTCGACCCGGAAGATGTCGACCACGGCCTGGCCGCGGTCTTCGGGGGATTCGCGCCACAGGTTGTGGATCATCACCAGGTCGCCCTCGGCAATGACACGCTTGATGTCGACGCTGGCCTGCGGATGCTGCTCGAAGTAATGGGGGAAGAAGTCCACCATCGGCTCGACGCCATCGCGCATGTAGGGGTTGTGCTGGATGTAGTTCTTGCCGACATACAGGCGCACCGCCTCGTCGATGTCGCGGTCCTGGAACATCATGCGGAAAAACGCCACCACGATGTCCTTGTTGGACTGCGGCGCGGCGGCCTGGGCCAGCGCCACACAGCTGGCGGCCAGCAGCAGGCAAAGGGCCAACGATTTGAACTTCATGCTCATACTGACTACTCGGGGGATCGTGACGCCGGCTGGCGGTTTGCCAGTTTACAAACAAAACCGGCCGATTCGACCCTGCCGCCATTGCGGCTTTCGCCTGAAAAATGACGCGGCCCCTTGTGTCCAAGGAGCCGCGTCGGGCGATCCGGAGCGGGCGGGATCAGTAGCCCACGGTAAAGCGACGGCGCGAGTGCTTGGGGGTCTCGATCTCGTCGGCCAGAGCAATGGCGTAGTCTTCCATCGAGATCCAGCTCTTGCCGCCGGCATCGACCAGCAGGCTGTCGTCGCCGAGGCGGAAGGCACCGGTGCGTTCGCCCGGCTCGAACAGCGCCGACGGCGACAGGAAGGTCCAGTTCAGCACCTTTTCCTGACGCAACACGTCCAGGAATACTACGCCGGCGCGCGCCTCGGGCTTGTAGGCATCGGGGAATTCCGGCGTGTCGATCAGCATCTTGCCGGGGGCCACTTCCAGGCTGCCGGCACCGCCGACCACCAGCAGGCGCGGCACGCCGGCGTCCTTGACGGCGGCCAGCAGCGGCTTGGCGTCGGCCGACACGAAGCGCGAGGCGCTGACCACGGCGTCATGGCCCTTGAGCAGCGGCGTCAGCGCCTGCGGATCGGTGGCATCGCCCTGTTCGATGGTCAGGCCAGGCTGGGCGTTGACGTCACCCAGGTTACGGGCGATGCCCGTGACCTGGTGGCCGCGCTTGAGCAGCTCGTCCGCCACGCGCGAGCCGACACGGCCCGTGATTCCGATCAATGCGATTTTCATGGTCTTGCTCCTGAAAGGTGGGCCCCGGACGGTGGCCACGACGTGCGGCGCTGTGCGGTCCGGAGCGCAGGCAAACCCATACTATTCGGCCGGATCGGATCCAGGAACCCACGGGCGTGGAAGAGTTTTTTGCAATCCATGCACCAATGGGCCCGGGTCACCGCCATCAGGCCGCCGCGCGCTGCGCCTGGTAGACCTGCAAATGCGCGTAGGCCGTGCGCAGCGTGGTGGCATCCACCCCCAGCGTGCGCGCGCGCCGCACCATGTCGCCGACGATGTGATCGGCTTCGACCGGCAGCCCCTGGCGCAGGTCGCGGAACATCGAGGCGGTCATGGCCTGGGACGGGTCGGTCAGGATCTTGAGCGCATTGGCGTCGGCCTCGGGCCGCACCGCGTGGCCGCTGGCGGCGGCGACCGCCTGCGATTCGCGCAGCAGGCCGCGCACGATGTCGGCGCCGTCGTCGGTGGCGGCGATCTGGCCGACCGTGCCGCGCATCAGGCAGGTGGCGGCGGCCAGCGTCGTCAGGAACACGTATTTTTCCCAGATGTCCTGGTAGATGTCTTCGCTCAGGCGGCTGACGTATTCGCCGCCGGCCAGGGCCTCGGCCAGCGCCTCGCAGCGGGCGCTGCGGGCCGGGCCGGCGCGCTCACCGAAGACGATGCTGGCGTGCTTGCCCAGATGGATCACCTGGCCTTCGGGGCCGAGCGTGGCGTTGATCTGGCACAGGCCGCCCAGCACGCGGTGCGGCTCGAATTCGCGGTCCAGCACGTCGTACTGCAGCACGCCGTTCATGATGGGCAGCACCGCGGTGTCGGGACCCACGGCGGGGCGGATGGCGTCGATGGCGCTTTGCAGGTCATAGGCCTTGCAGCTGAGCACCACCACGTCGTAGAAGCCCTTCAGCGTGTCGGCGGTGGCCAGTTGCGGTTGCAGCGTGGCGTCGCCGAACGGGCTTTCGATGCGCAGCCCCTGCTCGCGCAGGCGCGCGGCGCGGGCCTCGCGCACCAGGAAGGTCACGTCCGCGCCCGCCTGGGCGGCGCGGCCGCCGAAATAGCCGCCGGTACCGCCGGCGCCCAAGAACAACAATTTCATGCCTGTCTCCCTGGCCCGTCAAAGGCGCGGGCCGATGGAGCCATTATGCGCCCGTGGCGGCGCCGGGCGCGGGCCGTAACCGCGCGGGCGCCCATGGCCCGGACAGACGCCGCCGCGGCACGTCGTCAGGCCGGATGCGCGTGCCGCGCCCAGGCCTCGTAGCCGCCGCGCAGGGCCCAGGTGTTGGGATAGCCGGCGGCGCGCAGGCGCGCGGCCAGCATCGCGGCCGAGACCTCGTTGGGGCAAGCGCAATAGACCACGATGTCGGCCTCCTCGCTGCCCGCTTCCAGGGCCGGCAGCGGCGCGCGCAGGTCGACGGCGATGGCGCCGGGAATGCGGTCTTCCTCGCGCACCGCCTCGGGGCGCACGTCGAACACCAGCGCCTGGCGGCCGTCCTGGCGCCACTGCATCAGCTCGTCCACCGACAGCCGCGGAATCACGCGCAGGTTGCGCTTGAGGATCCAGCGCCGCAGGGCGCGCGCAATGATGTACAGCGCCAGCACCGCGGCCAGCAGGGCCAGGCCCATCGGCCCGTAGGTGCCCAGCACGTCCAGCACGTCGTTGACCACGCTGTGGAACAGCCCGCCCAGCAGCAGCGCCGAACCGGCCCAGATCATGGCACCCACCAGGTCATACGCCAGGAAGCGGCGGTACGGCGTGCCGGTCAGGCCGGCCATCACGGTGGACAGGGCGCCGGCGCCGGGCAGGAACTTGCACACCAGCAGGGCGCGCACGCCGATGCGCAGATACAGCCGCTGGGTCTGGCGGATGCAGGAATCCTGCGATAGCGACATCTTGCAGATCACGCCCAGCAGGCGCGAGCCGTAGCGCTGGCCGGCCGCGTACCAGAGCGAGTCGGCCAGAAGACAGGCGACGGTGGCCGCCAGCCACGGCACCAGCCAGCCGGCCGCGCCGGCCAGGGCGCCGGCGGCGATCAGCATGGGATAGGCGGGCACGGGCAGGCCCGCCTGCTCGACCAGCACGTTGGCGAAGACGAGCCAGCCGCCGTACTGCTCGAGCAGCAATTGAATGTCTTGCATGATGGATTCCGGCTTGCCGCGCACGGACGCGGCGCTATGCAGGGAATTTTAGGCCCGCGGCCGCGCCGATGGCCGCATGGCGATAGGCTTCCAGGGCCTTTCGGGCCCTTTTCAGCCGCAACAGGCTGTTCCACGCCGAAAAGTGTCCACGCACCGCGACGGTGCGCACCATCCTGGTGCCACGTTTCCCCGCCGGGGTGCCTATAATTCCGCCCGGCCATCAGGATTCCCCCGACTTGTCGCGGGATTGCCCCATGGCATACAACTTGCTTCGCCAGGACTGGCCGCGAACCCGCCCATTCGGATGGGGCGCGCCGCCCCGGCGCTCCCCCCATCCGATGACCGATCCCACGCCTTCGACCCCGCCCGCCCACGCGTGCCGCACCGCGACGTCCGGACATCGCCGCCATCCCTCCCATTTCCTATCCCTCTTCGCGAAGGAGACTTGCGCATGAAATCCCTTTCCCTCCCGGCCGCCGGCGGCATCGCCCGCCGTGGCCTGCTGAAGCTGGCCGCGGCGGCCGCCGGCGCGCTGCTGCTGTCGGCCGGCGCCCAGGCCCAGGCGCCCGCCAAGACCAAGGTTGCCGCCATCTACACGGTGCCGGTGGAACAGCAATGGGTGTCGCGCATCCACAAGGCGCTGATCGCCGCGCGCGACCGGGGTGAAATCGAATACACGTTCTCGGAAAACGTCACCAACGCCGACTACGAGCGCGTCATGCGCCAGTACGCCGAGCAGGGCAACAAGCTGGTGGTGGGCGAGGCCTTCGCGGTCGAGGCCGCCGCCCGCAAGGTTGCCAAGGACTACCCGCAGACCGCCTTCCTGATGGGTTCCTCGGGCAAGCCGCAGCAGCCCAACTTCTCGGTGTTCGACAACTACATCCAGGAACCGGCCTACCTGACCGGCATGATCGCCGCCGGCATGAGCAAGACCGGCAAGATCGGCCTGGTGGGCGGCTACCCCATCCCCGAAGTGAACCGCCTGATGCAGGCCTTCATCGAGGGCGCCAAGGAAATCAACCCCAAGACCGAATTCACCGTGACCTTCATCGGTTCGTGGTTCGATCCCCCGAAGGCCAAGGAAGCCGCCTTCGCCATGATCGACAAGGGCGCGGACGTGCTGTACGCCGAGCGCTTCGGCGTGTCGGACGCCGCCAAGGAACGCGGCAAGCTGGCCATCGGCAACGTCATCGACACCCAGCCTCAATACCCCGAGACCGTGGTGGCCTCGGCGCTGTGGAGCATGGAGCCGACCATTGACGAGGCGCTCAAGCAGGTCAAGGCTGGCACCTTCAAGGCCGCCGACTTCGGCCAGTACTCGCTGATGAAATACAAGGGTTCGTCGCTGGCGCCGCTGGGCACCTTCGAAAGCAAGATCCCCGCTGACCTGATCGCCAAGGTGCAGGCCAGGCAGAAGGCCATCCTGGACGGCAGCTTCAGCGTGCAGGTCAACGACAAAGAACCCAAGTCGTCGGCACGATGAATCAAGCGCCTCTCGCCCTGCGGCTGGCAGGGATCACCAAACGCTTCGGCAGCCTGACGGCCAATGACGATGTCTCGCTGACGCTGGCGCAAGGCGAAGTGCTGGCCCTGCTGGGCGAGAACGGCGCCGGCAAATCGACCCTGGTGTCGATCCTGTTCGGCCATTACGTGGCCGACGCCGGCAGCATCGAAGTCTTCGGCCAACCCTTGCCGCCGGGCCGGCCCGACGCCGCGCTGGCGGCGGGGGTCGGCATGGTGCACCAGCACTTCACGCTGGCCGACAACCTGACCGTGCTGGACAACATCATGGTCGGCACCGAATCGCTGTGGAAGCTGGCCTCGGGCCGCGGCCCGGCGCGCCGCCGCCTGGTGGAACTGGGCCAGCGCTTCGGCCTGGGGGTGGATCCGGACGCGCGCGTCGGCAGCCTGTCGGTCGGCGAGAAGCAGCGCGTCGAGATCCTCAAGGCGCTGTACCGCGGCGCCAAGGTGCTGATCCTGGACGAGCCCACCGCCGTCCTCACGCCGCAGGAAGTGCAGGACCTGTTCGCCACGCTGCGCGGCTTCGTCGACGAGGGCCTGGCCGTCATCTTCATTTCGCACAAGCTGGACGAGGTCATGGCCGTGTCGCGCCGCGTCGCGGTGCTGCGCCAGGGCAAGCTGGTGGCCGAGCGCGACACCGCCGCCACCACGCCGGCCGAACTGGCCGAGCTGATGGTGGGCCGCAAGGTCGCCATGCCGCACGCCGAAGCCATGGCGGCGGCCGGCCAGGCCGCGCCGGTGGTGACGCTGTCGCAGGTCACCGTGCGCGACCCGCGCGGCGGCGCGCCGCGCCTGGACAGCCTGGACCTGGTGGTGCACAAGCATGAGATCGTGGCCATCGCCGGCGTCGCCGGCAACGGCCAGCAGGCGCTGGTGTCGGTGCTGACCGGCCTGCGCCAGCCCGCCGACGGCACCATCCGCCTGGGTCCGGAGCACGCGGCCGCCCCCACCACGCCGGCCGGCTGGACCGCCGCCCACGTGGGCCGCATCCCCGAGGACCGCCACGGCGAAGGCATGATCGGCGACAGCCCGCTGTGGGAAAACGCCATTGTCGAAGACCTGAAGGACCCGCGCTTCTCGCGCTTCGGGCTGATCCGCGCCAAGGCCGGCCGCGCCTATGCGGCGGCGCTGGCCAGGCAGTTCGACGTGCGCGCCGCTTCGCTCGACGTGCGCACCCGCAGCCTGTCGGGCGGCAACATGCAGAAGCTGATCCTGGGCCGCACCCTGGCGCGCGAACCGCGCTTCATCGTCGCCGACCAGCCCACCTGGGGCCTGGACATCGGCGCGGTGGCCTACGTGCGCGAACAGCTGCTGGCCGCGCGCCGGCGCGGCGCCGGCATCCTGCTGGTGTCGGAGGACCTGGAAGAGATCTTCGCGCTGGCCGACCGCATCGCGGTGCTGTGCGGCGGCAAGCTGGTCGCCGACAAGCCGGTCGCGCAATGGACGCCCGCCACCGTCGGGCTGGCCATGACGGGCACGCGCGCCTGACGCCGTGCCCCCTCTACTGAGCATTTCTCGAATGAAACTGATCCTGGAACGCCGCCCCGAGCCCAGCCGCGCCGCGCTGGCCCTGGCCCCGATCGCGGCCATCCTCTTTACGCTGGCGGTCTGCACGCTGCTGGTGGCCTGGGCCGGCGCGCCGGTGGGCCGCACCTACGCGCTGCTGTTCGAAGGCGCGTTCGGCTCCAAGTTCGCGCTGTCCGAAACCCTCACGCGCGCCACGCCGCTGATGCTGACCGGCCTGGCCTGCGCCGTGGCCTTTCGCGCGCGCTTCTACAACATCGGCGCCGAAGGCCAGCTGTACCTGGGCGCGCTGGCCGCCGTGGCGGTGGGCGGCCTGCACGACGGCACCGGCTTCGACCTGCCCCTGCCGGCGCTGTTCGGCGGCATGATGCTGGCGGCGGCGCTGGCCGGCGCCTTGCTGCTGCTGATCCCGGCGCTGCTCAAGACACGCCTGGGCGTGGACGAAGTGGTGACCACGCTGCTGGGCAACTTCATCGTGCTGCTGTTCGTCTCGATGATGCTGGACGGTCCCATGAAGGACCCGATGGCGATGGGCTGGCCGCAATCGGTGGCGCTCAACCCCGACCTGGAGCTGGGCAAGCTGATCGAGCGCACCCGCGCCCACACCGGGCTGCTGTGGGCCGCCGGCCTGGCGCTGGGCCTGTGGCTGCTGAACCGCTACACCGTGTTCGGCTTCCAGATGCGCGCGGTCGGCGCCAACGCGCACGCCTCGCGCTTCCTGGGCCTGCCGGTCAATCGCGTGATGCTGGGCACGGCCATGCTGTCGGGCGCGCTGGCCGGACTGGCCGGCGCCATCGAGGTGGCCGGCCGCACCGGCTACGTCACGCTCGACATGTCGCCGGGCTACGGCTACACCGGCGTGGTGGTGGCCATGCTGGCCGGCCTGCATCCGCTGGGCGTGATCCTGGCCAGCATTTTCGTGGCCGGCATGCTGGTGGGCGCGGACAGCATGAGCCGCGCCATCGCGGTGCCGAACTACATCGCCGACGTCATCGTCGCCACGTCGTTGCTCGCCATGCTGGTCGCGACGCTGTTCGCGCAGTACCGCCTGCGCCGCAACCGGGCTTGAGGAGCACGCCATGGAATGGATGGACCTGTTGAGTTCCGCGGCCTTCTGGGTCGCGGTGTTGCGGCTGGCGACGCCGCTGATCCTGGGCACGCTGGGCGTGCTGCTGTGCGAGCGCGCCGGCGTGCTGAACCTGGGCATCGAAGGCATCATGGCCGCCGGCGCCTTCACCGGCTGGCTGGTGGTGTACCTGGGCGCGCCGCTGTACGTGGGCGTGCTGGCGGCCGCGCTGGCGGGCGCCGTGTTCGGCCTGCTGCACGCGGTGCTGACGGTGCCGCTGGGCCTGTCGCAGCACGTCTCGGGGCTGGGCGTGACACTGCTGGCCACCAGCCTGAGCTACTTCGCCTACCGCGTCACCTTCCCCAGCGTGAACACGCCGCCGACGATCACGCCGTTCGCCGAGATGAGGTTCCTGGACGGCATTCCGCTGATCGGCCCGGTGCTGGCCGGGCAGACGCCGATGACGCTGCTGGCGCTGGCCGCGGTGCCGATCCTGGCGTGGGTGCTGAACCGCACCCCGGTCGGCCTGGCGATCCGCATGGTGGGCGAGAACCCCGCCGCCGCCGAGGGCCAGGGCCTGTCGGTGACCAGGCTGCGCATGGGCGCCATCGTCGCCGGCTCGGCGCTGATGGGCGTGGCCGGCAGCTTCCTGACGCTGGCGGCCTTCAACGCCTTCTTCTTCAACATGGTCAACGGCCGCGGCTGGGTCTGCGTGGCGCTGGTGGTGTTCGCCTCGTGGCGGCCCGGCAAGGCGCTGCTGGGCGCGTTGATCTTCGCTTTCTTCGACGCGCTGCAACTGCGGCTGCAGCAGGGCGGGGCGGCGCTGCCGGGCCTGCCCGAGCTGCCCTATCAGGTCTACCTGATGCTGCCCTATATTCTGTCCATCCTGGCCCTGGTGGTGATGGCGCGCCGCGCCGCCTACCCGCAGGCCCTGATGAAGCCCTACCGCAAGGGCGAACGGTAATCCACAAGGCTTGACTATGCTCGATCTGATCCTCAAGAACTGCACGCTGCCGGACGGCCGCCAGCACATCGACATCGGCGTGGCCCAGGGCCGCATCGTCGCGCTCGAACCGGCGCTGAAGGCCGAGGCCGCGCAGACCATCGACGCCGCCGGCCAGCTGGTGACTTCGCCGTTCGTCGACGCCCACTTCCACATGGACTCGACCCTGTCGTTCGGCCTGCCGCGCGTGAACCAGTCGGGCACGTTGCTCGAAGGCATCGCGCTGTGGGGCGAACTCAAGCCGCTGCTGACGCAGGAAGCGCTGGTCGAGCGCGCGCTGGCCTATTGCGACTGGGCGGTGGCGCGCGGCCTGCTGGCGATCCGCTCGCACGTCGACGTTTGCGATCCACGCCTGCTGGCGGTGGAAGCGCTGCTGCACGTGCGCGAGAAGGTCAAGCCGTACCTGGACCTGCAACTGGTCGCCTTCCCGCAGGACGGCGTGCTGCGCGCGTCGGGCGCGCTCGACAACCTGAAACGCGCGCTGGACATGGGCGTGGACGTGGTCGGCGGCATTCCGCACTTCGAGCGCACCATGCAGGACGGCGCCGAATCGGTGCGCATCCTGTGCGAACTGGCCGCCGAACGCGGCCTGCGCGTGGACATGCACTGCGACGAAAGCGACGACCCGCTGTCGCGCCACATCGAGACGCTGGCCTATCACACGCAGCGCCTGGGCTTGCAGGGCCGCGTCACGGGCTCGCACCTGACCTCGATGCACTCGATGGACAACTACTACGTGTCCAAGCTGATCCCGCTGATGCGCGAGGCCGGCGTGTCGGCCATCGCCAACCCGCTCATCAACATCACGCTGCAAGGCCGCCACGACACCTACCCGAAGCGCCGCGGCATGACGCGCGTGCCCGAGCTGCTGGCCGCCGGCGTGCCGGTGGCGTTCGGCCACGACTGCGTGATGGACCCCTGGTACAGCCTGGGTTCGGGCGACATGCTGGAAGTGGCGCACATGGGCCTGCACGTGGCGCAGATGACCGGCCAGGACGCCATGCGCGCCTGTTTCCAGGCCGTCACGGCCACGCCGGCGAAGATCCTGGGCCTGGACGAGACCGGGCTGGAAGTGGGCAAGCGCGCCGACCTGGTGCTGCTGCAGGCGCGCGACCCGGTCGAAGCGCTGCGCCTGCGCGCCACGCGCCTGATGGTGTTGCGCGCCGGGGAGGTGGTGGCGACGACGCCGCCGGCCACCGCCACGCTCAACCTGCCCGACCGTCCGGGTCAGGTCAGCTTCCAGACGCCGGCCCGCTGACTCGCCCGGCGGGATCAGGCTTCCGACATCGGCCCGCCGACGTAACCCGGCCGCCTGGCGGCCGTGACGATGATCTCCACCAGCAGGTCGGGCGAGGCCAGCTTGGCCTCGCAGGTCGCGCGCGTCGGCAGCGCATTGGCCGGCGCCCACTCGGCCCACACCGCGTTCATACCGGCGAAGTCGCGTTCGATGTCCTTGAGCCAGATCTGCACCGACAGCAGGCGCGTCTTGTCGGTGTCGGCCCGCTTCAGGTAGCCGTCGATCTTGGCCAGCACGTCGCGCGTCTGCGCGGTGATGCCGCCTTCGGCAGACGAGGTCACGCCCGCCACGTACACGGTGTCACCGTGGATCACGATGCGGCTCAGGCGTTCGTTGGAATCCTTGCGCACGATATCAGTCATGGGTGCTGCTCCTTGGGGGTGGATGCCGGCGCGCCCGTGGCGCCGGTGAAACGGTCGATGGCGAACGGCGCGATCGGCAGGTCGGTCGCGCCGGTGGTGATCAGATCGGCCATGATACGGCCGACGATCGGGCCCAGCTCGAAGCCGTGGGCCGAGAAGCCGAAGGCGTGGAAGGCGCTGTCATGGCGCCGGCTGCGGCCGATCACCGGAATCTCGTCGGGCATGGCGGCCTCGATGCCGGCCCAGCCGCGGTTCACGATGGCGTGCCGCATATGCGGAAACAGGTCGCACACCGTGCGCGCGCCCTCGGCTAGCGAACGGAAATCCAGCTCGGTCCATTCCGCGTCGCGGTCGACCCAGGCGCGGCGGCCGCCACCGATCAGCACCGTGCCGTTGGCGCGCTGCTTGAACGACAGCGGCCGGCCGGTGCCCAGCACCACCGCGTCCAGGAAATGATCCATGCGCAGCGTCACCAGCATCATCGGGCTGATGGCGGTCAGCGGCACCGGCTCGCCCCATTCGGCGGCGATGCGGTCGGCCCAGGCGCCGGCGCAGTTGAGCACCTGCGGCGCGGTGTAGGTGCCGGCGTCGGTCTCGATCCGCCACTGGCCATTTTCATGCGCGGTGCGCAGGACCCGCACGCCTTCCAGGAAGCGCGCGCCCAGGCTGGCGGCCTTGCGGCGGAACGCCAGCGTGGTGCGGTAGGGGTCGGCGGCCGCGTCGTCGCGCGCGATCAGGCCGCCGCGCACCGTGGGCGCCAGCGCGGGAATCATCGCCAGCAATTCGTCACGATCGATCCATTGCTCGTGCGTGTAGCCATGCTGTTGCATGGTAGCCAGGCGCGCGCGCAGCGCCGCCACGTCGGCCTCGTTCTCGGCCACGCGCACCTGCCCGTGCTGCTCGAAACCGCAATCGTCATCGACCAGCTCGCCAATGCGATACCAGAGCTCGCGCGAGGCCAGCGCCAGCGGCACCTCGGCCAAGTGCCGCGCCAGGGTGCGCACGCCGCCGGCGTTCACGCCCGAGGCATGGCGGCCGACGTAGTTCTTCTCGATCACCAGCGCCGGCACGCCGGCGCGCGCCAGGTGCAGCGCCGCCGAACTGCCGTGCAGGCCGCCGCCGATGATGATGACGGCGGCCGAGCGCGAAGCGTCCGTCATGGCGGGCTCCTATTTCTTCAGCCGCACCACCGCCTGGCGCGACTCGTCGGTCTGCGGCAGCGACGCCAGCTCGCCCAGCGTCAGCGGCTTGGTCGGAAAGCGCAGGCGGTAGTAGCCCACTTCCGGCACCGGCACGCCGCGTTCCTCGGCGATGATCTCCGACACCGTCAGGCCGCAGAAGCGTCCCTGGCACGGCCCCATGCCGCAGCGCAGGAAGGCCTTCATCTGGTTCGGGCCGCTGCAACCGAGCTTGACGGTGTCGCGCACCTGCGCCGCCGTCACTTCCTCGCAACGGCAGACGATGGTGTCGCCGGTGGGGCGGCGGAAGGTCTCGGGCGCCTTGTACAGGGCATCGAAGAACTCGCGTCCGCGCACCGACCGCGCCAGCGCGGCACGCGGCGCGGCGGCCTCGCTGTCGCGCCGCGCCGCATCGATCCGGCCCAGCAGGTGCGCGGCCTGCAACGCCGCCAGCCGGCCGCGCTGTTCAGCCGCCAGCGCGCCGGCGATGCCGGCGCCATCGCCCGCCATGCCGACGCCATCGACCGAGGTCAGGCCCCAGTCATCGACGTCCGGTTCCCAGCAATCGAGCGCCGCGTTCCAGCGATGCTCGGCGCCGATGGCGCGCGACAGGTTGACGTTGGGCACCACGCCCTGGTGCAGCATCAACTGCTGCGCCGGCAAGGTCTTGGTGACGCCGCCGGCGGTGTAGCGCACGCTTTCCAGCTTGTCCTGCCCCAGCGCTTCCAGCGCCGTCACGCCCTTGATGATGGGTACCGCCGCCTTGACCGCGCGCAGCAGCGACAGCCCCTTGCCCAGATACGGCGAACGCAGGAAGTCCCACACCTTGGGCAGGGCCTGGCGCAGACGGCCGGGCGGCGTGGTTTCGAGCAGCGCGTCGATCTTGACGCCGGCGTTCAGGTACTGCCACGCCACCAGGTACAGCAGCGGGCCGCAGCCGGCCAGCACCGTGCGGTCGGCCGGCACCATGCCCGCCGACTTCAGCAGGATCTGCGCCGCGCCGGCGGTGATGACGCCGGGCAAGGTCCAGCCGGGAATCGGGAACGGCCGCTCCTGCGCGCCGGTAGCCAGCAGCAGGCGCCGCGCATGCAGGATGCGCGCTTCGCCGGCCACCGAGTACGCCACCTCGAAGCCGCGTTCCGGCTCGGGCGCGGTGCGCTCGGCCACCGCCCACACGGTCGCGCCCGGCTCATAGCGCGCGCCCGACTGCCTGAATGGCTCGACCAGTGAAGCGCCATGCCAGTAGTCCGGCCCCAGCACGGCGCGGTCGGTGACCGGCGTGGTGGTGATGGCGCGGTAGATCTGTCCGCCCGGCGCGGGTTGCTCATCCAGCAGCACCGTATCCACCCCCAGCCGGGCGGCGGTGGTGGCGGCGGCCAACCCGGCGGGGCCCGCGCCCACCACCAGCAAATCGCATTGCGTCGTCTCGATCATGCCTGCACCTTGCGCGCGCCAAGCTGGCGCTCGATCTTCATGCCGTCACGCACGGCCGTCATGCAGCCCTGCTGGTTGGCCTGGCCGTCGATCGTGACCAGGCAGTCGTAGCACACGCCCATCATGCAATAGGGGCCGCGCGGCACCTCGCCCACCGCGGTGTCGCGACAGGCCTGCATGCCGCCGGCGAACAATGCCGCGGCCACGCTTTCGCCGGCGCGGCACTGCAGTTCTGCGCCGTTCACCGTCACCCGCACCGGCGCGCCCTGCGCCTGGCGCTGCGCCTCGTCAAGCCTCTTGAACATGGAACCTCCGGGTCGAGAAGGGCGCCATGTCGTCGGCCAGCTGGCCGGCGGCGATCATGGGCGCCAGTTTGAGCGCGTGCGCGGCCGCCAGGGTGACGCCGCTGTGACAGGTGGCGACGAAGGCGCCGGGGCACGTCTCGGATTGTTGATAGATGGGGAAACCGTCCTTGGACATCACGCGCAGCGCGGCCCAGCTGCGCACCACGCGCACCTCGCGCAAGGCGGGCAGCGTGCGCACGGCGCGGTCGGCCAGCGTGCCCAGGATCGGCAAGCCCACCTGGTTGTCCACATAGCCGGCCTCTTCCTGCGAATCGCCGATCAGCCAGGTGCCTTCGTCGGTCTGGCGCAGCGTCGATAGCGGCGTTTCCAGCAGGCGGCGGGTGCGCTCCAGCACCACGATCTGGCCGCGCTGCGGCCGCACCGGCACCGCCAGGCCGACCTGTTCGCCCAGCGCCTTGTTCGACAGGCCGCTGGCCAGCACCAGCTTGCGCGCCCGCACCGTGCCGGTGGGCGTGGTCACCTCGAACACGCCGTCGCGCTGGCGGACCTGCTGCGCCGGGCAGCGCGGCAGGTAATCCACAGCCCGCTGTGCAAAACTCATGTGCAGCGCCCGTAGCAGCTTGAGCGGATTGGCGATGCCGTCCACCGGCGTCCAGGTGGCGCCGCGCACCTCCGGGCCGATGCCGGGCACCATGTCGGCAAGCTCGTGGCGGTCCAGCATTTTCCAGTCGTACTGCGCCATGCCGGGCTGCGCCAGCAGCGTGCGCATGAAGGTGGCGCGCGCTTCCATCTCTTCGTCGCTCAACAGCGCGTGCAGGCCGCCGCGCTGTTCCAGGTGCACGTCCACGCCGGTCTGCTCCCGCAGCTCGGCCGCCAACTGCGGCCAGGCGCCGGCCGAGGTCATGGTCCACACGCCGTAGCGCGGCAGGCCCATGCCCTTGCTCTGCACCCAGACCAGGCCGAAGTTGCCGCGCGAGGCGCGGTAGGCCACGTCGCCTTCGTCCAATACCGCGACGTGGTCGAGTTCGCGCCGCAGCCCGTAGGCCACGGCCGAGCCGACCAGGCCGCCGCCGATCACCACGGCGTCGTAGACCCCGCGATGCGCCGGCGCGCGCGGCGCCTGTTGTATTTCGTCCGTCATTAGCGTCCCTTTCCGACAAACAGCTTTTCCAGGCCGACCAGGCGGTCCAGGATGAAGATGGCGATGATGGTCACATAGATCAGCACGGCCGACACCGCCGTCACCAGCGGGTCGATGGTGTCTTCGATGTGCAGGAAGATGCGCACCGGCAGCGTGGTGGTGGAGGGCGAGGCGATGAAGATCGACATGGTCAGCTCGTCGAAGCTGGTGATGAAGGCGATCACCCAGCCGCTGACCACGCCCGGCAGCAACAGCGGCAGCACCACGCGCCGGAACGCCGTCCAGTGGGAGGCGCCCAGCGACTGCGCCGCGCGTTCCAGCGCCGGATCGATGCCGGTGGCCGAGGCCAGCACCAGCCGCAGCGCATAGGGCATCACCAGGATCACATGCGCCACCACCAGTCCCACGTAGGTGCCGGCCAGGTCCACCGTGGTGAAGAACTTCAGGAAGGCCAGCCCCAGCACCACGTGCGGAATCATCAGCGGCGACAGGAAGAACGCCACCAGCGCCTCGCGGCCGCGGAAGCGGTTGCGCGCCAGCGCCAGCGCGCTGGGCACCGCCAGCGCGATCGCCAGCGTCGCCGACAGCGTGCCCAGCCCCAGGCTGAACCAGAACGCCTCGATGAAGCGCGGGTTGTCCAGGATGGCGCGGAACCAGCGCAGCGACAGCCCCCCGCTGGGCAGCGAGATGAAGCCCTCCGAGGTGAACGCCACCGCGCACACCATCACGATCGGCGCCAGGATGAACAGGATGAAGAGGGTGTGGAACAGCAGGCCGATGGGGCCGTTGCGAAAGTTCATGTCAGGCCCCCGACGGATTGAAGACCGCGCCATAGCGGCGCTCGATCAGCCGGTTGGCCGACAGCAGCACCACCACGGTCGCCACCAGCAGCACCACCGCCAGCGCCGCGCCCAGCGGCCAGTTGAGCGTGTTGAGGAACTCGTCGTAGGCGGCGGTGGCCACGTTCTTCAGGCGCCGGCCGCCGATGATGGCCGGCGTGGCGAAGGAACTGGCGGCCATCGCGAACACCATGATCGAACCCGACAGGATGCCCGGCATGACCTGCGGCACGATCACGCGACGGATCACGGTGAACTGGCTGGCGCCCAGCGACAGCGCGGCGGCCTCGGTCGACGGATTGATCCGCTGCAACGACGCCCACACCGCGATCACCATGAACGGCACCAGCACATGCGTGAGCGCGATGCCCACGCCCAGGTTGCTGTACATCAGGTCGATCGGCGTGGACACCAGGCCGATGCCCATCAGCGCCTTGTTGATGAGACCGGTGGACCCGAACAGCAGCGCCCAGCCCAGCGTGCGCACCACCACCGAGATCAGCAGCGGCCCCAGCACCACCATCAGGAACAGGCCCTTCCACGGATTGGCCATGCGCGACAGCACGTAGGCCTCGGCCGTGCCGAGCACGAGGCATGCCAGCGTCACCAGCGCCGCCACGCCGAAGGTGCGGGCGTAGATCTCGTAGTAATAGCCGTCGCTGAAAATCTCGATGTAGTTCTTCCAGGTGAAGGTGGCCTGCATGCCGCCGTAGAACTGGAAGTCGAAGAAGCTGATCAGCAGCACCAGCGCCATCGGCACCACCAGGAAGGTGGCGTACACCGCCAGCGCCGGCGCGCTCAGCAGCCAGGGGTTGGCGCGCGCGCTCATTTTGCCGGCTCCTGGCCGGCCACCGCGCACATGTCCTGCGCGCGCCAGCGCAGGTGCACGGTCTCGCCCTCGGCGGGCACCGGCACGCCATCGTTCTGGCGGATCACCATGACTTCGCCCACCGAGGTCTCGACCTGGCACAGCCAGTGGTTGCCCTGGAACACGCGCGTCTTCATGCGGCCGGGCAGGGCACAGGCGCCGGCCTCGGCGAACAGGATTTTTTCCGGCCGCACGATCACCGCACCCTGCGGCACGGGCTGCCCGTCCATGGCGATGTGGGCCTCGCCGATGCGCGCCCGCACCTCGCCGTCATAAGACTGCGGCGAGGGCGTGAATACATTGGCCTTGCCCAGGAAGCCGCCGACGAAGCGGTTCGACGGCCCTTCATACGCGGCGAACGGCTCGGCCACCTGCTCGACCCGGCCCTGGTTCATCACCACGATGCGGTCGGACAGCGCCAGCGCTTCGGACTGGTCGTGCGTCACCAGGATGGTGGTGGTGCCGACGGTGCGCTGGATGCTGCGTAGTTCCAGCTGCATTTCCTCGCGCAGCTTGGCGTCCAGGTTAGACAGCGGCTCGTCCAGCAGCAGCACGCTGGGGCGGATCACCAGCGCCCGCGCCAGCGCCACGCGCTGCTGCTGGCCGCCCGACATGCGCGCCGGGTAGCGGTCGGCCAGATGCGACAGGCCCACCAGCTTGAGCGCCTCGGCCACCCGCGCCTGCCGCTCGTCCTTGCCGACCCGCTGCATCTCCAGGCCGAACGACACGTTCTCGGCCGCGGTCATGTGCGGGAACAGCGCGTAGTTCTGGAACACCATGCCCAGCCCGCGCTTGTTCGCGGGCGTCCTGCTGACGTCCTTGCCGTCCAGCACGATGCTGCCGCCGCTGGGCTCGACGAACCCGGCGATCATCTGCAGCGTGGTGGTCTTGCCGCAACCCGACGGCCCCAGCAGCGATATGAATTCGCCGCGTTCGACCGACAGGCTCAGGTCCTCGACCGCCGTCAGGTCGCCGTAGCGCTTGGACAGGCGGTTCAATACGAGATAACTCATGGATGCTCCCGCTGGCGGCGCGCCCGCGCCGCCGTTGCGTGCTGGTGTACGAAACCTCAGCGCTCGATTTCACGCGTCCAGCGCTTGTTCCAGTCGTCCCGGTTCTGGTTGACGGTGTCCCAGTCGATCACGATCAGGTCGGTGGCGCGCTTGCCGATCGGCAGCGGCACGCGCGGATCGTCGGCCACCTTGGCCTGCTTGTTGACGGGGCCGTAGCCGTAGGCGCTGGCCAGCTGCTCCTGCACCTTGGGACTGACCAGGTAATTGACAAAGGCCTGCGCCAGCGGATTGGCATTGGGCTTGGCCACCGGGCACACCGACGACAGCAGCGCGTAGGCGCCTTCCTGCGGATAGACGAAGCCCACCGGGAAGCCGGTGTCGGCGAAGGCCTTGACGCGGCCGCTGCCCCACACGGCGATGGTGGCCTGGCCGCTGGAGAACAGCTCGGTCATCTTGCCCGGCGACGGTTCGTACACCAGCACGTTGGGGCCGACCTCGTCCTTGAAGGTCTTGAAGCCGGCGTCGATCTTCTTCTCGCCGCCGCCGCCCTCGCGGGCGTATTCCACCAGCGTGTGCAGGCCGTAGGTGTTGTTCAGCGGCGGCACCACCAGCTGCTTCTTGTACTTGGGATCCTTCAGGTCCTTCCACGAGGTGGGCGCGGCCCACTTGCGCTCGTCGAAGACCTTCTTGTTGTACATGATGCCGGTGGCGACGATGCCGATGGCCACGGCCTTGTCGTCCTTGTAGCGCGCGGTGCCGTAGATATCGTCGGCCGGCAGGCCCTGGATCGGCGCGCAGAAACCCAGCGCGATGGCTTGATACATCGGGCCGTCGTCGATGATGGCCACGTCGATCTGCTGGTTGCTTTTCTGCGCCTGCAGGCGCGCCACCGTGTTGGTGGAGTTGCCGGCCACGTAATCCAGCTCGACGCCATGCTGCTTGGCGAAGGGCGGGAAGATGTCCTTGCGCATGATGTCTTCGAACGAGCCGCCGTAGCCGGCCACCACCAATTTCTGCTGCGCCTGCGCCGTGGCGCATACGCCGACGGCCACCGTGGCCGCCGCCAGGACTGCGAGTACCTTGCCCATGAAAACCCCCGTTTATTGGAAGAGAACTGCAAGAACTGCCGGTGCTGCCTGAATCCGGGGATGGACTCGCCGCAGAAAAAAATGCGGACCCGCTTGCCCCGCGACCTCATGTCCGCCGTACAATTTGTCCGTACATGAATGTCCGGACAAATAATGGATCCGCGGGGCAGGCCCTGTCAATGGGTTATTGTCCGTACAAACCCCGATAGAACGAGAAAAGGAGCCCCCCCCATGACCCGATCCTCCGAACGCGCGTCCGACCCGGCCGCCGCGCGCGAGGCCCGCGGCCAGGCCACGGGACCGGACGACGAGGCTGGCGGCCCGCGCTACAAAAGCATCTACCAGCAGCTGGCGCGCGACATCGGCAGCGGCCGCTACCCGGTCATGACGCTGCTGCCGACCGAACACGAACTGTGCGAACAATTCGGCGCCAGCCGCCACACCATCCGCGAGGCCATCCGCATGCTGACGGTGGCCGGCATGGTGTCGCGCCGCCCCGGCGTCGGCACGCGCGTCGAGACCGCCCACGCCAGCACCCGCTTCACCCAACGCATCTCGCAGTTCCCGGACCTGCTGCAATACGCGCGCAACGCCGCGCTGCTGGTGCAGGACGTGCGCACCATCAAGCTCACCAAGCGGCTGGCCGAGAGCCTGGGCGCCGAGCCCGGCCAGCCGTGGCTGCACATCAACTCCATCAAGACGCTGGGCGACCAGGACACGCCGGTGGCGTGCACGCTGATCTACGCCGATCCGGCGCATTCCGACCTGCGCGCCGACATCCAGCCGCGCATTTCGCTGCTGCGGCTGATCGAGGACCACTTCGGCAACCGCATCCACGAGGTCAACCAGGAGTTCTCGGCCACGCCCATCGCGGCGGGGATCGCCAGACAGCTCCAGGTCGAACCGCAGACGGCGGGCTTCGTCATCACCCGCCGCTACTACGGCAGCGGCGGGGTGCTGCTGCTGGCCACGATCACCACTTTTCCGCATGACAAGATGAAGTACTCGATGTCGCTCAACGTGGCGTAGCGGGGGCTTCGTAGCCATAGGCCGCGCGCGCCGCTTCCGGGCTGATCTTGCCGTCGGCCAGGTCGCGCTCGATGCGGTTGCGGGTCCGCTCGGCCACGGGGCCGTAGCCGCCCGCGCCCGGGGTCTCGATGCGCACGCTCTCGCCCGGCGCCAGCGTGATGTTGGCGGTCTTGGAGAACAGTTCCTCTTGGGCGGGCGTGCCGAAATTGCGCACCAGCCGAGCTCGACGGCCATCGGCGCCACCCGCCACTCCCGCGGCCACGCCCACGGTATGGCTGTCGGAACGCGCCGAGAACACGATGCCGGGCCCGACCGCGCGGATCTGCTTGGCGATGCCCATGCCGCCGCGGGTGCGGCCGGCGCCGCCGGAATCCGGGATCATGGCGTACTCGTCCATCAGCAGTGGATACTCGTTTTCCAGCGCCTCCACCGGCAGGTTGGACGTATTGGTCATGTGCACGTGCACCGCGTCCATGCCGTCGGCATCGAAGCGCGCGCCGGCGCCGCCGCCCAGCGTTTCCAGGTACACGAAGTGGCCGGCGCGCTCACGCCAGCGGCCCGAGAACACGATGGCCGGGCAGCAGTCGTTGCTGGACGCCATGGTCTTTTCCGCCGGCAGCAGGCCGCGGAACGCGCCGAAGATCGCGCCCGCCACTTTCTGCGCGGTGATCGAGCGCGCGCCCACCGCCGCCGGATGCTCGGGGTTGGTGATGGTGCCCACCGGCGCCGACACGCTGATCGGATCGAACAGGCCGGCGTTGGGCGCCAGGTCCGGATCCAGCAGCGCCTTGACCGCGTAGTACACGCAGGCCCGCAGCGCGTTGAACGGCAGGTTCATGGCGCCGCGCGCCTGCTTGCCGGAGCCCTCGAAATCGAAATGCAGGCGGTCGCGACTGACCGTCAGCGTCACCTGGATCGGCACCGGATCGCCGCCCATGCCGTCGTCGTCCAGGTCGCTGCGGAAGGTGTAGCTGCCCTGCGCCAGCTCGCCGATGCGGTTGAGCAGGCGGCGGCGGGTGTAGGTGATGACGTCCTCGACCGAGCGCAGCACCGCCTCCAGCCCCATCTGCCGGATCAGGCCCTGCACGGCGGCCGCGCCGCGGCGGTTGGTGGCCATCTGCACGCGCAGGTCCAGCACCCGTTCCTCCGGGTCGCGGGTGTTGGCGCAGATCAGGCGCAGCAGGTCCTCGTCCACCTCGCCGGCGCGCGCGATACGGCTGGCGGGAATGCGGATGCCTTCCTCGAAGATCGACTTCAGGCCGCCGGCGATCGAGCCGGGCACCGCGCCGCCCACGTCCGAATGGTGGGCGATGTTGGCGGCGAAAAAGCGCAGCGTGCCTTCCCAAAACACTGGCGTGACGATGTTGATGTCGGGCAGGTGGCTGCCATCGGCCAGGTAGGGGTCGTTGCAGATGAACACGTCGCCGTCACGGATCTGGTCGGCCCCAAAGGTACGCAGGATCGCGCCCATGGCGCCGTCCAGCGAGCCCAGGTGCAGCGGAATCTGCGTGCCCTGCGCCACCAGCCGGCCGGCGGCGTCGAACAGCGCCACCGAGCAGTCCTTGCGTTCCTTGATGTTGGTCGAGAACGAGGCCCGCACCAGCGTGTTGTTCATGTCTTCGGTGATCGATAGCAGGCGGTTGCAGAACACCTCCATGCCGACCGGATCGGCCAGGGCAACGCCGCTGTCTTGATTGGCTTGATGGGCTTCACGCATGGGAGCCTCCTTGCAAACGGATGATCAGGTTGCCGTAGGCGTCGACCTCGACGTCCTGGCCGGCGCCGACCACGGTGGTCGAGCTCATTTCCTCCAGCAGCGCCGGGCCGCTGAAGCGCACTCCGGTGGGCACGCGGTCGCGGTCATAGACCGGCGTATCCAGCCAGCCGTGGCGCTCGCCGAAGTAGGCGCGGCGTTCGCCGATGCGTGCGCCGTCCAGCGTGCCATCGACCTGGCGCGGCGCCAGCGGCGCCTTCACCACCTGGCCCACCGCCTGCATGCGGCAGTTGATGATCTGCACCTTGCGGTCGTCGACGGTGTAGCCGTATTCGCGTTCGTGCGCCTCGGCGAAGCGGCGCGCGAACTCGGCGTAGCCGCCGGCGCCGGTGTCGTCCAGCGCCACCTGCACTTCGAAGTTCTGGCCCTCGTAGCGCGCGTCGATGGCGCTGCGGTACAGGCGCAGCGCCGGTTCCACGCGTTCTTCTTCCAGCCAGCGTTCGGCCTGGTCGCGCAGCCCGTCGAAGATCGTCGATACGCCGTCCCAGCTTTCCGCGCTGGCCAGCGCGATCTCGCTGCGCACGAAGTCGAACGAGATGTCGCTGAGCAGGATGCCGCGCGCGCACATGGTGCCCGGCTCCTGCGGCACGATCACCGTGGGGATGCCGCATTCCTCGGCCACCTCGACCGCGTGCAGCGGCCCCGCGCCGCCATAGGCATACAGGGCGAATTGCGACAGGTCGTAGCCGCGCTCGGTCGACACGGCGCGGATGGCGCGGCTCATATTGGCCGCCGCGATGCGCAGGATGCCTTCGGCCGCGGCCTCGCGCGTCAGCCCCAGCGGCCGCGCCACACGTTCGTCGATCACCTGGCGCGCGGCCTCGGCATGCACCGGCATGCGGCCGTTCAGCAGCGCCACCGGATTCAGGCGCTGCAGCGCGATCTCGGCATCGGTGATGGTCGGCTCGGTGCCGCCGCGGCCATAGCCCACCGGTCCCGGCACCGCGCCGGCGCTATGCGGCCCGACCTTCAACGCGCCCGCGTCGTCGAGCCAGGCAATGCTGCCGCCGCCCGCGCCGATCACGTGGATGTCCACCATCGGCGTCTTCACCGGATAGCCCGCCACCTGGCGATGCGAGGTGAACAGCGGCCGGCCATCGCAGATCAGCGACACGTCGGTGCTGGTGCCGCCGACGTCGAACGTCACCAGGTTCAGGCTGCCGATGGCGCGGCCCACCGCGGCCGCGCCCACCACGCCGGCGGCCGGCCCCGACAGGCAGGTGCGCACCGGATACTGGCGCACCGTGGCGATCGACATCAGGCCGCCATTGGAATGGATGGTGTGCGGCTCGTGGCCGATATCCAGCTCGCGCACGCGCTGCAGGAAGCGTTCCAGGTAGCGCGCCATCTTCGGCCCCACAGCGGCGTTCAGCACCGTGGTCGACAGGCGCTCGTATTCGCGGAATTCCGGCAGCACGTCAGACGACAGGCTGATATACGCATCGGGCATCTCCTCGGCCACGATGCGCGCGGCCTGTTGCTCGTGCGCCGGGTTGCGGTAGGCATGCAGAAAGCAGATGGTCACGGCGTCGATGCCGGCGGCGGCAAAGCGCCGCGCCGCCGCCCGCACCGCGTCCCCATCCAGCGGTGTCAGCACCTCGCCTTGCGCGTTGACGCGCTCGGCCACTTCGGCGCGGAACTCGCGCGGCACCGCCACCGGCGGCTTGCCGACGCTGTAGTCGTACAGGTGCGGCCGCGTCTGCCGGCCGATCTCCAGCACGTCGCGAAACCCCTGCGTGGTGATCAGGCCGACGCGCGCGCCCTTGCGCTCGATGATGAGGTTGGTGGCCACCGTGGTGCCATGGCCCATGTGCGACACCTGCGACGGCGCCACGCCTTGACTGGCCAGCATCTGCCCGATGCCGGTGGCGATGGCTTCCGATGGGTCCGACGGCGTCGACGGCACCTTGTGAAAATGCACGATGCCTTGATCTTCGTCGATCATCGTGAAGTCGGTAAACGTGCCTCCGACGTCTATCCCTATGCGATACATGCTTGTGCTTCCCTGAAAGAAAAGAAGGGCGCGGCCGCGCTCAGTCCAGCTTGATGCCGGCCTGCTTGACCACGCCGCACCATTTGTCGATTTCGCTCTTGATCATGGTGCCGAAGGCCGGCCCGGCCACGTCCGAGACCTGCGCGCCCTGTTGTTCCAGATAGGCCTTCATGGCGGGCGCGTGCAGCGTCTGCGCCAGCGCATCGGTCAACTTGACGCGCAGCGGCTCGGGCAGTTTGGCCGGGGCCAGCATGCCGAACCACACCATCGCCTCGTAACCGGGATAGCCGGACTCGGCCACCGTCGGCACGTCGGGCAGCATCGGCGAGCGTTGCGGCGAGGTCACCGCCAGCGCCTTGATCTTGCCGTCCTTGATGTATGGATAGGACGTCATCACCACGTCCATCATCATGTTGATCTGGCCGCCCACCAGGTCGATCAACGCCGGGCCCGAACCGCGGTAGGGCACGTGCACCATCGACACGCCGGCCGTGCTCTTGAACAGTTCGGCGGCCAGGTGGTTGGAGGTGCCCTGGCCGTTGGAGGCGAACGAGTATTTCTCGGGCTCTTTCTTGAGCAACGCCACGAACTCCCGCAGGTTGTTGGCCGGCACCGACTGGTTCACCGACATGACGTTGGGAATGGTGGCGACGACGGTCAGCGGCGTGAAATCCTTGAGCGCGTCGTACGGCAGCTTCGAATACACGCAGGGCGCGCTGCCGTGCGTGCTGACCGAGCCCATCAGGATGGTGTAGCCGTCGGCCGGCTGGCGCGCCACGTATTCGGTGCCGACGGTGCCGCCGGCGCCGGGCCGGTTTTCGACGATGACGTTGGCCGACAGGCGCTGGCCCATGCCTTCGGCGATCTTGCGCGCGATCAGGTCGGTGGACCCGCCCGCCGCGAACGGCACCACGATGCGGATCACCTTGTCGGGCCACTCGGCGCGGGCCGGTAGCGCGGCGGCGGCCAGCGCGGCCGCCCCGAATGCAAGACAGCAACTGCGAATGAACGCTGCGTTCATGACTTCCCCTTGTTGATAGAACTTCCTTGCGACCCGATCATGGACGCCGGGCCTGAGAGGCATTGCCCCGGGTTCACTGCAACAACGGGAACATCCTAGGCCTGGCCGGCGCGCGCCAGCAGTCCTTGCGGTTTATATTGATATAGATGCCATTTATAGGTGGGCGGCGGTGAAGCATCCGGACCTGAATCTGCTTGTGCATTTCGACGCATTGATGACCTGCCGCAATGTGTCGCGCGCGGCCGAGCAACTCGGCATCAGCCAACCCGCCATGAGCGCCGCGATGAACCGTCTGCGGCAACTGTTCGGCGATCCGCTGCTGGTGCGCGAAGGCGGCGCGTGGCAGCCGACGCAGCGCGCGCACGAACTGCACCAGGGCTTTCTGCCGCTGTTGGAAGGTTGGCGCCGCGCCACCCGTACGCGCGAGGTGTTCGACCCGGCGCACTCGGCCCGCAGCCTGTCGTTCTATGCCACCGACTATGTGCAATACACGCTGCTGCCCAAGCTGATTCCGCGCCTGGCGGTGGATGCGCCGCACTTCCAGCTGTTGATCGTGCCGGCGCGGCCGCAGCACGGCCTGAGCATGCTGGACACCAATCATGTGGAGCTGATCGCCGGCTACTTTCCGGACCCGGCGCCGGACCTGCGCACGCGCTTCCTGTACCAGGAGCCGGCAGTGTGCATCGTGCGCGAAGGCCATCCCTGTCTGCGCAAGCGCTGGAACCTGGATGCCTACCTGAGCTACGGGCACCTGGACCTGGCGGCCCACACGCGCTACTTCAGCAAGGCCATCGACCGCATCCTGATGGGACAGAACCGCAGCCGCCGCATCGTGGCGACGCTGTCGAGCTACATGGTGTGCCCGTTCATCGTCGAGGCCTCGGATCTGATCGCGACGATGCCCGCCAGCATCGCCAAGGCCATGTCGGGCAGCGCGCGCATCGTGACGCTCAAGGCGCCGCTGAGCCTGCCGGCGATCACGGTGTCGCTGTACTGGCACGAGCGCTACCAGGACGATCCGGCGCATGCGTGGCTGCGGCAATATCTGGCAGGCGTGCTGGGCTAACGGCGGCGCGAAGCCGCGCCCGTGCCGCACGCGACGGCCGCGTCAACGCAGGCCATCGCGCGGCTTGCGGCGCTTACTTCAACGGCATGCAGATACGCGTCTGCAATTGCGCGGGCGGCGTGCTGCGCGGGTCGTTCAGGTACTGCTCGAACATGGGGAAGTCCGCCGGCACCATGCCGCTGGCGGGCAGCCATTCCGAGAACATCCAGTTGTAGGGCTTGTCCATCTCGTTGTACGGGCCAGTGTAGGTCAGTACCGCGCAGCGGATGGCGGGGATCTCGAAGCGTTCCAGTTCGTCGCCCAGCTCGGCGTCGGGCGCGACCGATACGCCTGCCATCGAGCGCAACTGGGCCGGCGGCACCTGCTCGGGGTCGTCGAAGTAGACGCCGAAGCCGATGGCCTCGGGACGCGCCAGGCCGCGGCTGGCCGCGAGCATGAAGGCGCGGGTGAAGACCGGGCCGATTTCCTGGTAGCTGCCATGGTGCGGCAGGGCGGCCAGCACGGCGCCGGGGAAGGTTTCGATGGTGATGGGGTACATGCCTAGCTCCTTGGGGTCGAAGGGTCGGGAGCGGGTCGCGCGGTAGCGCCCCGGCGGGATGCCGAAGGTCGCGCCGAACGCGCGGTTGAAGGCGGCGTCCGACTCATAGCCGGCGCGCTGCGCCACGTCGCGCAAGGAATTCCCGGTGCTGCCCAGCGAGACGGCCGCGCGATGCATGCGGATGCGTTGCACGGTGGCGTTCACGGTTTCGCCCATCACGGCGCGGTAGACGCGGTGGAAGTGATAGGGCGAGAGGCAAGCCAGGTCGGCCAACTGGTAGAGGTCGGGGTCGGCGTCGGGGTGGCTTGCCAGCCAGCGCAGGACGGGGTCCAGGCGGTGGGCGTAGGTGGCGCGAGTTTGGGGTTTCAATTGCGTGGCTCCTTGGGGAGCAAATGTAGGCGGCCTTGGTTTGCAGATTTTGCGGTTTTTTTGTTGAACCGTTTTTTGCTGGCGGGGAACGGGGTTCTTTAGACGCCCGGGGCGCCGTGGCATGGCGGTGCGGGGCTACGATTGCGGTCCGGAGCGTTCGCTCCGGACTGCCCCATACTCAACCTCGTCCGCCTTCGGCTCCCTTCGGTTTCCGTCGGGCGCATCTACACGCCCCGCACCGCCATGCCACGACGCCCCGGGCTGCGGTTGATTTCACTTCGCGGATGCTGGGGACGAAATCGAGTTTTCCACAGGCCTTGGGATTTTGGCGCAAAGCGCAAGCTGTGGACAACTGCTTTGCGGTGTTTTCAGTAGCCGCGAACGGGGTCGTAGATGTTGGGCAAGGCCTCGCCGCGTTCGTTGGCGGCGATGAGCCAGGCGGTGTGGCGGGCGCGTTCCTGGCGGTCGGGGATGGCGGCGCAGTGGGGGGTGATGATGATGTTGGGGTGGGTCCAGAGGGGGGACTCGGGCGGCAGGGGTTCGGGGTCGAAGACGTCCAGCAAGGCCTGGTGCAGGTGGCCGTCGTCGAGGGCATCGAGAAGGTCCTGCGTGACCATGTGGCTGCCGCGGCCGGCGTTGATGAGGCTGGCGCCGCGGGGGAGGTGGGCAAAGGTGTCGCGGTTGAGGATGCCGCGGGTGGCTTCGGTGGCGGGCAGCAGGCAGACCAGCAGGTCGGTGCGGGACAGGAATTCGGGGAACTGGTCGGGGCCGGCGTAGGAAGGCAGGCCGTCGGGCAAGGTGGTCGCGCCGCGCGACCAGCCGCTGACGGGGAAACCGACCTTGGCCAGCAGGCGGGCGGCGGCGATGCCGAGGTGGCCCAGGCCCATGATGCCGACGCGCATGTCGGCGGCCACGCGCAGCGAGTCGTACAGTTCCCAGTGGCGGCGGGCCTGCTGGTCGATGGCGCGCTTGAGGTCGCGGGTCAGCATCAGGGCGCTCGTCAGCACGAACTCGGCCATCTCGGTTTCGGTGCGCGGGGTGACCATGCGGGCGATGCGCAGGTGGCGCGGCCAGGCGGGGTCGGAGACGATGTGGTCGACGCCGGCGCCGGCGCTGATGATGAGCTTGAGGTTGGGGAAGGTGGCCAGGCGGCCGGGGTCGGGGGCCCAGACCAGGGCGTAGTCGATCGAGGCGGGGTCGACGTCGTCGAACCAGCTGACAATCTCCAGATCGGGCGCGTGGCGCTTGAACTGCTCGCGCCATTCTTCCATGGCCGATTCGCCGCCGGACCTGATGATGAGCCGCATGCCTGGCCTCCTGCGTTGCGGGCGCGCGCGCCCTGGGTGTGATCGGCGCCGAGCCGCCCGCGATGCACGGACGGCGCGGCGCGCCTGACGTCAGCGTTCGACCGTGCGGTTCCAGCGCGCGTTGAAGGCGGGACGGGTGGCGTTGATCTGGTCCCAGTCCAGGATCTTGGCGTTGGCCATGTAGCCCTGGAAGCGCTTGAGCGCTTCTTCGGTGCCGGCCGGCGGTTGAACGTTCTTATTGGACGGGAAATGGCCGCCCATTTCCAGTGCCTTTGCCTGGGCCTGCGGCGACAGCAGATACAGCGCCAGCTTCTGCGCCAGTTCCGGCTCGCTGTTCTTGGCGATGACGCATTCGGCCACCATCAGGATCACCGAGCCTTCCTTGGGCTGGGCGTATTCCACCGGGATGTCGCGCTTTTTCAGGCGGGCGATGGCGGTGGGCGTGAGCGGGAAGATGGCGGCTTCGTTGGACTGGATCATCTCGGCCAGCTTGGCCGAGTTGGGGATGTATTCCAGCACGTTGGGGCCGATGGTGGACGGCCACTGCTTGAAGCCGGGCTCGGTGTTCTGGTCGTTGCCGCCCTGGATGCGGTTGAACATCAGGAAGCCGTGCAGGCCGAAGGTGCTGCCCGAGGCCGACTGGAACACCACCTTGCCCTTGAACTTGGGATCGGCCAGGTCCATCCACGAGGTCGGCGGCGCCCAGCCCTTGTCCTTGAACAGGCGGGTGTTGTAGCCCAGGCCGGTCATGCCGATGTCGATGCCGGCGGCCATGCGGTCCTTCATGACGGCGGTGGGGTACAGGTCCTTGAGCACCGGATCGTCGTTGAGCGGCTCGCACAGGCCCATGGAGATGGCGCGCGCCATGATGCCGTCGTCCAGGAACATGACGTGCATCTGCGGCTTGTCCTTGAACGCCTGGGCCTTGGCCAGCACGTCGGTGGACGTGCCGGGCACCACCACGATCTTGACGTTGTTGGCCTTCTCGAAATCCGGGAACACGTACTGCGTGAAGGCGCGCTCCATGTCGCCGCCGTTCATGCCGACGTACAGCGTCTTCTGCTGCGCCATGGCGCCCGCCGACAGCGCGGCCAGCGCCAGGCCCAGCAGCCACTTCCCCTTGGACGGGCGGCGAACGCCCAGTTTGTTGTGCTTCATGGTGACTCCAGCGTTTGCTCACGAACAGGCCCCAACCGAGCCACGGCGCCGTGAGCGGCCCCCGTGTATCGTCCGATGCCGAAGGCGTCGATGGGAATGGAAGACCGGCCGTTAACGACCAGTTCGGAAAGCACTTCGCCCACGGCGGGGCCGATCTGGAAGCCCGCGCCGGACAGGCCGAAAGCATGGAACAGACCCGGCACGGTGGCGCTGGGGCCCAGCACCGGGTTGTGGTCGGGCATGTTGCCCTCGACCCCGGTCCAGAAGCGGATGACCTGCGCCCCGCGCAACGGCGGCAGCAGGCGCGCGGCGTTGGCCGTCAGCGAGCCCAGCGCCTCGCGGCCGGGACGGGCGTAATCGGGGCCGGCGGACACGGCGCGGCCGCCGCCGATGACGCAATTGCCGCGCGCCACCTGGCGCGCATAGATGCCGCCCCCCTGCATGCCCAGGCTGACGTCCATGAACAGCGGCAACGGCTCGGTCACCATCATCAGCGGATGGATGGAAGTCTCGGGCACGCTCTCGCCGAAGTCCTGCGCGAAGCGTCCGGCCCACGCTCCGGCGCAATTGAGCAGGAAGCGCGAACGCACCTCCAGCGCATCGCCGGCACGCAGGATGAAGCGGTCGCCGTCATGGACCGCTTCGGTGACGCGGGTCGATTCGCGCACGTCTGCGCCCAGCGCGCGGGCCGCGCGGCCAAAGGCGGGCGAGACCAGGCGCGGGTTGGCGTGGCCGTCCTCGGGACAGAACGAGCCGCCCACCACGTGCGCGCCCAGCCAGCCGAAGCGCCGCGCCAGCGCGGCGCGGTCCAGCATTTCCAGGTTCATGCCGAAGCCACGGGTCTGCGCGCGATAGGCGTGCAAGGCGTCCAGGTCCGCGTCCGAGCACGCCAACTTCAAGTGGCCCGAGCGCACGTATTCGCCGTCGATGCCGATCAGTTGCGGCAGTTGGCCCCACAATTCGTGCGCGCGGCGCGCCAGCGGCATCTGCTCCAGGCCACGGCCCTGGCGGCGCACGCCGCCGTAGTTGACGCCGCTGGCGCGGGCGCCGCACAGCGCGGCCTCCAGCAGCACCACCGGCACGCCCAGCCGGCGCAGGAACAGCGCGGCGCTGCCGCCGACGATGCCGCCGCCGAGGATAGCGACTTCGGTGTCGATGCGTTCGCTCATGGCGCGGCCTTCTCCGTGCGATCGAGACAGACGATATCCACGGGAATCGGCTTGACCGGCGGCTGGCCGCGCAGGCGGCCGACGCCGTCCAGTCCGGCGCCGCAGGCGTGCGCCAGCACTTCGGCCGCGCCGGCGCCGCACATGCGGCCCTGGCAGCGTCCCATGCCGACGCGCGTCAGCGCCTTCAGGCGGTTCAGCTCGCGCGCGCCGGTGCCATGGATCACGGCGCGCAGTGTGCCGGCGGTGACTTCCTCGCAGCGGCATACCACGGTGTCGTCAGCGATGGCGGCGGCCCAATCCTCGGGAAACGGGAAGGCGCGCTCCAGCGCATCGCGCACGCGGCCATTGGCGGCCAGGCGCGCTTCGAGTTCGCGCGCCCGTGCCACGGACACGGCATGACCCGCGTCTTCCAGCAAGGCGAGCGCGGCGCGCTCGCCGGCCAGCTCGGCCGCGTCGGCGCCGCCGATGCCGGCGCCGTCGCCAGCCACGTACACGCCGGCCACGCTGCTGCGTCCGGCCGCGTCCAGGCGCGGCGTCCAGGCGCGGTCGCGGACGTGGAAGGCGAACTGGCAGCCCGCCAGGCTGGCCAGTTGCGTTTCGGAGCGCAGCGACAGGCCGTAGCCCAAGGCATCGCAATCCACCCGCCGCTGGCGCGATCCCTGGCGGTAGACCAGCCCGGTGACGCGCGCCTCGCCCTCGGCCCGCACCGGCCGCACGCCGCTGGCCATCGGCACGCCATGCGCGCGCAGCCAGGCCATGTAGTACAGCCCCTTGGCCAACAGGCCCGGCGCGCGCAGCATGGCAGGCAAGGCGGCCAGGCGGTCGGCGAAGCGCGAGGTATCCAGCACCGCCACAACACGGGCGCCGGCCTTGGCGTACTGGTAGGCGACCAGATAGAGCAGGGGGCCGGTGCCCAGGAACGCGACCCGCTCGCCGATGGCGCAGCCCTGGTGCTTCAACGCCACCTGCGAACCACCCAGCGTGTACACGCCCGGCGTCAGCCAGCCCGGGAACGGCAGCACGCGGTCGGTGGCGCCGGTGGCCAGGATCAAATGGGTGTAGGGCACGGGCGCGCTCTTGCCGTCGCGCAGCACATCGAGCGTCTTGCCTTCGGCGTTCCACACCAGGCTGCCGGGCCGGTAGTCCAGTTGCGGCGCCAGCTCGTCCATCTTGCGGTGCAGCGCATCGGCCTTGCGGTGCTCGAAGCCGTACAACGCCGCCTTGGATCGCGCGAAGCCCGGCGGCGGCTGCCGGTAGATCTGGCCGCCGGCGCGCGGCGCCTCGTCCAGCACCACCGGCCGCAGGCCCTGCGCCGCCAGCGTCTGCGCGGCGCGGATGCCGGCCGGACCGGCCCCCACGATCACGGGCAGGATCATGATGCGTCGCCCTCCGCCGCCAGCGTGCCCGGCACGTGTTCCGCGCGCAGCGGCGCGCTGCGCAGGCGCATGCCGGCTTCGATGTAGGTGGAACAGGCGCGCAGCCGCGTGCCGTCCTCGCGCTGCATCCAGCAGTCCTGGCAGGCGCCCATCATGCAGAAACCGGCGCGCGGGCCACCGCCGAATTCCGACACGCGCAGGCGTTCGGCCTGCGTCAGCACCGCCGTCAGCACGGTATCGCCGGCCAGCGCGGTGCAGGGTTTGCCGTCCAGCGTGAAGGCGACGGCGGGCCGGGCCGTTTCGGCCAGGCGTTTCAGTATTGCCATGATGGCGGGGTCTCCTGTTGCGTACCCGGCTTGATCGTCATTTCTGTCCCACCAGCACGCGGTCCAGGCCGTAGACGCGGTCCAGCAGCAGCATGGTCACCGCGGTCAGGCCGATCACCAGCGCCGACACGGCCGCCATCATCGGATCGATCGACTCGGTGGCATACATGTACATGCGCACCGGCAGGGTGATGGTCGACGGCGCGGTGATGAACACCGACATGGTCAGCTCGTCGAAACTGTTGATGAAGGCCAGCAGCCAGCCGCCCGACACGCCCGGAATGATGAGTGGCAGCGTCACCTGGAAAAACACCGTGGCGCGGCTCGCGCCCAGCGACAGCGCGGCGTGCTCGACCGAGCGGTCAAAGCCCACCAGCGCGCCGATCACCAGCCGCATCACATACGG
Organism: Achromobacter sp. EG18; assembly: GCF_059759395.1. NCBI lineage: Bacteria > Pseudomonadati > Pseudomonadota > Betaproteobacteria > Burkholderiales > Alcaligenaceae > Achromobacter > Achromobacter sp. EG18. The sequence goes on along the minus strand of NZ_CM186213.1, from coordinate 4,434,923 downwards.
CGTGATCACCACCACGTGGCTGAACACCAGCCAGCCGAAGCTGCCGGTGGTGCCCATCAGCGCGAAAAAGCGCAGCAGCGCCACGCCCAGCACCAGGTGCGGGATCATCAGCGGCGACAGGAACAGGCCGTTGAGCGCATCGCGTCCCGGAAAGCGGTAGCGCGTGATGGCGATGGCCGCCGGCAGCGCCAGGCACACGGCGATGCTGGCCGACAGGAACGCCAGCCACAGGCTGTTCTTGAACGCCTGCATGAAGTTGGGATGCTCGAACACCGCGTGGAACCAGCGCAGCGAAAACCGCGTGGTCGGCACCGTCAGCGTCGACTCGGGCGTGAACGCCACCAGGCACACGATGGCCAGCGGCGCCAGCACGAACAGCACCACCAGGGCATTGAAGAGCAGGGCGAAGGGACCGTTTTTCTGCATGATCGCTGTCCTCGCTCAACCCAGGCTGCGCCGGTAGGAACGTTCCACCACGCGGTTGTACGCCATCATGATGACGACGTTGACCACCAGCAGCACGATGGCGATGGCCGCGCCCAGCGGCCAGTTCAGTTCGGTCAGGAATTCGTCGTAGACCACCGTGGCAACCATCTTCAGGCGGCGTCCGCCCAGCAGCGCGGGAATCGCGAACGAACTGGCCGACAGCCCGAACACGATCAGGCTGCCCGACAGGATGCCCGGCATGGCCTGCGGCAGCACGATGCGCAGCAGCGTCTGCAAGCGCGAGGCATTGAGCGACAGCGCCGCGTACTCCACGGTCGGGTCCAGCTTCTGCAGCGAGGTCCACACGGGGATCACCATGAACGGCAGCATCACGTGCACCAGGCCGATGATGACAGCGGTGGGCGTGTACAGCAGCGGCCCCAGGCCCAGCGCCGCGGCCGCGCGGCCGATGGCCCCGCCCGGCCCCAGCAGCATGCTCCAGCCGAAGGCGCGCACCACCAGCGAGATCAAAAGCGGCGACAGCACCACCAGCAGGAAGACCGAACGCCACGGCTTGCCCATGCGCGACAGGATGTAGGCCTCGGGCGCGCCGATCAGCACGCAGATCAGCGTGGTCACGCCCGCGATCCAGAACGTGCGCCAGAAGATCTCCAGGAAATAGCCGTCGGTCACCACCGCCAGGTAGTGTTCGAAGGTGTGCCCGGGCAGGATGCCCGCGCCGTAGTCGAACGGACGGAACGACAGCACCAGCGTCAACGCCAGCGGCGTCAGTACCAGCGTCAGGAACACAATGGCCAGCGGAATCGAACCGAGGATGGCCAGCAGGCCATCGGTGCGCGGCCTGGGCGCGCTGGCGGCGCCGGGTTGGGTCAGCGTCGCCATGTCAGGCCTCTTCGGCAACGGCCGCGACGGGCAGCACGCGTAGCACGCCCTCGGCCCAGTCCAGGCCGATCTGTTCGCCATCGTCGTGCGGCCGGCGGCCGTCGTTGGGCGTGAGCACCGTCAGCGTCCCCACCGGCGAATCCAGCCCGTACATCCACTGGCTGCCCAGGAAGTAGCGCGTGCTGACCACACAGGACAGCTTGCCCTGGCCCGCCGGCACCGGCACCAGCTTCTCCGGCCGCAGCGACAACTGCACACTGTCGCCGTGGCGCAGGCCCGCGCCGTCGACCAGCACGCGCAGCGCGCCGGTCTCCACCTCGGCCTGCGCGCCGCAGCGCGTCACGCGGCCCGGCAGCAGGTTGGTCTTGCCGACGAAACGCGAGATGAACTCGCTCTGCGGATGCTCGTACATGCGGTAGGGCGCATCCACCTGCGTGGCGCGGCCGTCCTGCATCACCACCACGCGGTCGCTGATCGACAGCGCCTCCGCCTGGTCGTGCGTCACCATCACCGTGGTGGTGCCGATCTGCTTCTGGATGCTGCGCAGCTCGAACTGCATGTCCTCGCGCAGCTTGGCGTCCAGGTTCGACAGCGGTTCGTCCAGCAACAGCACCGGCGGCCGAATCACCAGCGCGCGCGCCAGCGCCACCCGCTGGCGCTGCCCGCCCGACAGTTCACGCGGAAAGCGGTCGGCGTGCTTGTCCAGCTTCACCAGCGCCAGCGCCTCGCGCACCCGCGCCTGGCGCTCGGCGCGCTCGACCTTGCGCATCTTCAGGCCGAACGCCACGTTGTCCGCCACCGTCAGGTGCGGGAACAGCGCATAGCTCTGGAACACGATGCCCAGCCCGCGCGTGTTCGGCTTGGCATGGGTGATGTCGCGGCCATCGAGCGTGATGCTGCCGCGCGTCACGTCGGCAAAGCCCGCGATCATCTGCAGCGTGGTGGTCTTGCCGCAGCCCGACGGCCCCAGCAAGGACACGAATTCCCCTTTCTCGACCGCCAGGCTCAGATCCGAGACCACCCGCAGGTCGCCGTAATTCTTGGAGACGTTGTCCAGCCGCAGAAATGACATATTCCAAACCCCGTGCCCGGTGAGGAGCGGTGCGCGGGACCAGCCCGCGTTGCAATCGATGCAGGGCAGTCTAGGAGGGGCCGAAAAGGCCGGTCAATTAGGGTTTTCCGAATAATCGAATTTTCTATTTATTATTTCCACATAGCTGAATTTCCTGATAAAAATACAGCCGTATATTTTGATTATCGGAATTGAACAATGAAGAAATCAGAAGCCGCCGACGACGCCGGCGCCCAGGGCGTCCTGCAACGCGCCTTCGCCGTGCTGCGCGTCCTGTCCGACGCCAAGGGCGAAAAACTGCGCCTGACCGACATCGCCGCCCGCACCGGCCAGGCCCAGGCCACCGTCCACCGCGTATTGCAAGGCCTGGTGCAGGAAGGCATGGTCGAACAGCCCGCGCAGAGCAAGGGCTATCAGCTCAGCGTCGCCTTCTTCTCGCTCGCCGCCAACGCCGGCAACCACCAATCGACCCTGCGCGCGATCTACCGCCCCGCCATGCTGCGCCTGAGCGGCATGCTCAACGACACCATCTTCCTGCTGGTGCGCAGCGGCTTCGACGCCGTCTGCCTGGACCGCATCGACGGCGCCTTCCCGGTCCGCTCGCACACCGGCGACATCGGCGGCCGCGTCCCGCTCGGCCTGGGCCAGGGCGGCCTGCTGCTGCTGGCCAACCTGCCCGAAGCCGAACGCGAGGAAGTCCTGCGCTTCAACATCCCGCGCCTGCACCACCTCGGTTTCGTCGACGAAATCACCATGCGCGCCGGCATCAAGGAATGCCAGGAACTCCAATACGCCCGCAGCAAGGGCCAGGGCATCTTCCCCAACATCGCCGGCCTCGCCGTCCCCGTGCACGACCCCAACGGCGTCACCGTCGCCGCCCTCAGCATCGCCGCCCCCGTCGAACGCATCAGCGACGAACGCCTGCCCCTGATCGTAGAGATCCTGCGCCGCGAAGCCGCCGGCATCAGCGCCCAACTCAACCCCTTCGACCCGGCGCTAAGGCGCCCCAGCCAATTCCTTGGAACCGGCAACCGCGACTGAAACGGCCAGCCATACCCCCCTCTCTCCCCCCCAGGCCGGGTCAACCCAGCCCCGCGTCAGCGTCGCGCAGCGCACATCGCACCACCACAAGACACCGCGTAAGTCATGGCCGGCTGCCCGCGCAGCCGACCATGACGGGCAACACACACTCTTCATGCCCCCTCCGCTCCAACAACGCCTCAACTCTCGACATACGCAGGCCGGCGCGGCGAGGGGCGGGCGGGGCGCGCCGTGTAGATGCGCCCGAGGGAATCCGTAGGCAGCCGCCGCAGGCGGCAACGAGGATGACGATGGGGCAGTCCGGAGCGAAGGCTCCGGACCGCAATCGTAGGCGCGCCCCGCCCGCCCCTCGCCGCGCCGGCCGACCTACGAAGAAAGATTCGCGAGCAGAAAACAAAAAGCCGGCAAGCCGCAACAGCGACCCACCGGCTTCCAGCCGATCAGAGAAACGCTCAAACGGGATAAGTCCCTGGCAGCAGAATGCTCCGATCCCCGACTTCGATATTGCGCCGCCCGCAAAGCGCCATCGTCGTATCCATTTCCTTGTACAGGATCTCCAGCACGCGCTTGACGCCCGCCTGCCCATATGCGCCCAGGCCGTAAAGGAACGCCCGCCCGATCATCGCGCCGCGCGCGCCCAGCGCCACCGCCTTGAGGATGTCCTGCCCCGAGCGCACGCCCCCATCCATCCACACTTCGATCTTCGACCCCACCGCATCCGCGATCGACGGCAGCGCCGCGATCGAGGACATCGCGCCATCGAGCTGGCGTCCGCCGTGGTTGCTGACGATCAGCGCATCCGCGCCACTGTTGGCCGCCAGCTGCGCATCCTCGACATCCAGGATGCCCTTGATGATCAGCTTGCCGCCCCAACGCTGCTTGATCCATTCCACATCGTCCCAGCTCAACCGCGGATCGAACTGCTCGGCCGTCCACGACGACAGCGACGACAGGTCGCTCACGCCCTTGGCGTGGCCGACGATGTTGCCGAAAGTGCGGCGCTTGGTGCCCAGCATGCCCAGGCACCAGCGCGGCTTGGTCGCCAGGTTGATCAGATTGCGGATCGTCGGCTTGGGCGGCGTCGACAGCCCGTTCTTGATGTCCTTGTGGCGCTGCCCCAGGATCTGCAGGTCCAGCGTCAGCACCAGTGCCGAGCAGCCAGCGGCCTTGGCGCGGTCGATCAGGTCGCCGACGAATTCGCGGTCGCGCATCACGTAGAGCTGGAACCAGAACGGCTTGCCGGTGGCCGCGGCCACGTCTTCCAGCGAGCAGATGCTCATGGTCGACAGCGTGAACGGCACGCCGAAATCGGCCGCCGCCTTGGCCGCCAGGATCTCGCCATCGGCGTGCTGCATGCCGGTCAGGCCCGTCGGCGAAATCGCCAGCGGCATCACCGCCTCCTGGCCCACCAGCGTGGTGCGCAGCGAGCGGCCTTCCATGTTCACCGCCACGCGCTGGCGCAGCTTGATCTTCTGGAAATCGCTTTCGTTGGCGCGGTACGTGCCTTCCGTCCAGGCGCCCGAATCGGCGTAGTCGTAGAACATGCGCGGCACGCGCTTGCGCGCAATCGCGCGCAGGTCTTCGATGCAGGTGATCGTGGAGAGGTCAGCGGTCATGGTTGTTTTTCTGGGGAAAGTGGAACGCGATTGCGCGGCGACCGGCCCCGCGCGAACCCGCTGCGCCGACCAGGGCGCCCGCCGTCCACGCCGGGCGCCAGGGCCCCGCGGCGCCGCCCAGTATACGCGCCGGGGCCGGCAAGCGCCCCTTGCCGGCCCCGTGTCCCCCATTCGTCGCGACCGCTTTCACGGCCACTGTGTGCCGACCGCTACCTCGGCCAGACCTTGCTTACCGCCCTTATCGTGGCCCACGCCACCCAGCGCGGGCTGGTCAGGCGCGCCCCCGGCAGGCGCCGCATCACGTCCACCGCCAGGCCGCCGCGGCGATGCCATTCCTTCTTGCGGGTCTGGCTGTCGGTCCAGCGGCCTTCGAGCCACGGAAATTCGCGCCGCCCCGGCTTGTAGACCGGCGGCGTGTTGTAGATCAGGATGTACGCCAGGCGCGGCTGCGGCGAGGTGTTTGCGCCGGTGAAATGCAGCGTGCGCGCATCGTGCACGGTGCAGCCGCCGGGTTGCAGCGGCTCGGGCACCGCCTGGTCGCGCGGAAAGTCAGCGCAGCATTCCAGCGGATGCAGCGTCTTGTCGCCGCCGGGCGAGCGGTGCTCCAGCACCTCGCCCTTGTTCGATCCCGGAATGAACTGCATGCAGCCGTTCTCCAGCGTCGCCGGTTGCAGCGCCAGCCAGATGCTCAACTCGTTGTAGACGAAGTCCGGCGAACGGAATGCCTCGTCCTGGTGCCACGGCGTCTCGGGTCCGACCAACGCCGGCTTGAGCAGCGCGTGCTCGCCATACAGCGCGGCGTCCTCGCCCAGCAGCTGGCGCGCCAGCTCCAGCGTGCGCTCGTGATAGGCGGTCTTCAGCAGGCCCGGGGCATAATGGCGCGGATCGTGCAGACTGGGAAACTTGGCCGGCTTGGACGGGTCGTCGCGGCTGATGAAGTCGTATTGCGCCCCCTCGTTGTAGCCGGTCTTGTTCGCGAACAATTCCAGCAGCGTGCGCCGGATATAGCCCACCTCGTCCTGTGGGCACATATCTTGCAGGGCCAGGTAGCCCTGTTCCCTGTAGCGCGCTGTTTCTGCTTCCGACAACAAACTGGTCTCTTCCATAATGGCTTCTCCAAGCTTTGCTTGCGGGCGTTCCCGTTGGCACGTTTTGACATGTGCTCTAACGTATCGCTTCGATGCCCGGGGGGCCTATCGATCATCCGCTGTAGCCGGAAGCGTCTAATGCACCGGCGCGCCGCGGCGCATCATCCGAAGGATTTTCAATGCAAGACACCCATATCGAAACCGTCCATGTCACCGTCAGCGGCACCGTGCAAGGCGTGGGCTATCGCCACGCGGCCGTCAGGCGCGCGCATCTGCTGGGCGCGCGCGGCTGGGTGCAGAACATGCTGGATGGCACGGTCGAAGCCCTGGTGCAGGGCACGCCCGACCAGGTGGACCACATGCTGGAATGGTTGCGGCGCGGCCCGCCAGGGGCCGAGGTCACCGAAATGGTCACGCGCCGCGAATACACCGACAAGCGCTACGCGCATTTCGAACAGCTGTAGCGCGCCGCGACGGACGCGCCGCTCATCCAAATGACGGAGCGAGAAAGAATGAGGGCCGCCGCGTGAGCGGCGCGGCAGGGGACCCGCGCAACGCCGTCAGCGGTTGCGCAGCCAGCGCCCGCCGACCTGGTTGATGACCAGGCCCGCCAGCACGCAGCCCGCGCCCGCCCATTGCAGCGGCCGCAGATGCTCGTCGAAGGCCGCGGACGCGGCCCACAGGCCCACCACCGGCACCAGCAGCGAGAACGGCGCGATCTTGGCGGCCGGATGGCGCGTCAGCAGCTGCGTCCACAACGTATAGGCCAGCAAGGTCGCCAGCACCGCCAGGTACAGCACCGACAGCGCCTCGCCCCAGCCGATGCCCAGGATCATGGCCGCCACCGCGTCCCAGCCGTCGGCCATCACCGCCAGCGCCAGGAAGGGCAGCACCGGCGCGGCGCTGCTCCAGGCGATGAAGGCGAATGGATCGTAGCCGGGCGCCTTGCGGCTGGCCAGCCGCACGATGATATTGGACACCGCCCACATGAACGCGGCGCCCAGCGTCAGCACGAAACCCACCATGGTCATCTGCCCCGGCCCTTCGCCCCGGCCGGCGGCAATCACCGCCAGGCCCAGCGCGGCCACCGCCAGCCCGGCCCAGTGATGCGGCCGGGCGCGCTCGCGCAGCATCGGCGCGGCCAGCAACAAGGTGAAGAACGCCTGGGTCTGGATCACCAGCGAGGCCATGCCCGCCGGCATGCCGAACTTGAGGGCCGTGAACAGCAGGCCGAACTGGCCCAGGCCCTGCACCAGCCCGTAGGCCGCGATCCAGCGCCACGGCAGGCGCGGCGGCCGTACGAAGAGGATGAGGGGGAACGCCGCCAGGGCGAATCGCAAGGCCCCCAGCATCATGGGCGAGAGGCCTTTGAGGCCGATCTTCATGACGACGAAGTTCAGGCCCCAGATCACCACTACCGCCAGCGCGCAGAGATAATCTTTCTTGGAGAGGTGGGTAGCGGACATCCCTGCATTATCGCATCGCCCGCCCCCGAAAAACGCCGATTCAGCGGCTTGCCAGCACCTTTTTGAAGGCCTCGATGGCGCGGTCGATATCCTCGTCGTCGATATGGCGGTGCGTCACGCAGCGCAACCGCGTGCGGCCCCACGGGCGCGTCAGCAGCCCCGCGCTTTCCAGCGCCGTGACCCAATGGGCATTGGTCATGCCGGTATCGGCGGTCTCGACCTGCACGATGTTGGTCTGCGGCACCGTCGCCGACAAGGATGGGTCGAGCCGGTTCAGGCCGTCGCTCAGGCGACGGGCGCGCGCATGGTCCTCGACCAGGCGGTCGCCCATGGTCTGCACGCCTTCCAGCCCGGCCGCGGCCATGATACCGGCCTGGCGCTGGGTGCCGCCAAGCATGCGGCGCAGCATGCGGGCGCGCGCCATCACCGGCCGCGCGCCGGTCAGCACCGCGCCCACCGGCGCGCTCAGCCCTTTGGACAGGCACAGCGACACCGTGTCGGCGTGGCGCGTGATCTCGGCCGGCGCCACGCCCAGCGCGACGGCGGCGTTGAACAGACGCGCGCCGTCCAGGTGTACCGGCACGCCGCAGGCCTGCGCCATGCCATGGACCGCCTGCATGTGGTCCAGCGGCAGCACCGCGCCACCAGCGTTGTTGTGCGAGGTTTCCATCGCCACCAGCGCGGTCTTGAGCTTGTGGCCGCCGGATTGCATCGCGTCTTCCAGGCGGTTCAGGTCCATGGCGCCATCGGTGCCCGGCACGCCCTGGTAGAACAGGCCGGTGAAGGTGGCGGCGCCGCGCTCGGACGTGTACATGTGCGCGGCGGACTCCAGCACCACCTGCTCGTTGCGCTGGGTCTGCGCCAGCACGGCCAGCAGGTTGGCCATGGTGCAGCTGGGCACGAACAGTCCGGCTTCCTTGCCCAGGCGCGCCGCCACGTGGGCCTCCAGCGCGCGCACGCTGGGGTCGCCGTCGAGCCCGTCGTCACCGATCGGGGCGGTGCGCATGCGCTCGTACATGGCGGCGGTGGGGTGGGTCACCGTGTCGCTGCGCAGGTCGACGAGTGCGCTGGAAGAGTCGACGGAAATCCGCTGGGTCATAACGATCAGTGCTGCAGAATTTTGGAAAGAAACTGGCGCGTGCGCGGCGCGCGCGCCTCGACATCGTCGAAGAACGCCGCCTTCGGGCAGTCTTCGACGATCTTGCCGCCGTCCATGAAGATCACACGGTCGGCGACACGGCGGGCGAATCCCATTTCATGGGTCACCACCATCATCGTCATGCCTTCGCCGGCCAGGTCGGTCATCACGTCCAGCACTTCGTTGACCATCTCCGGGTCCAGCGCCGAGGTCGGCTCGTCGAACAGCATCACCACCGGGTCCATCGACAGGGCGCGGGCGATCGCCACGCGCTGCTGCTGGCCGCCGGACAGCTCGCCCGGATGCTTGTCCTTGTGCGCCGACAGGCCGACCCGCTCCAGCAGTGCCAGCGCGCGGGCGCGGGCCTCGTCCTTGCCGCGCTTGAGCACCTTGACCTGGCCCAGGCACAGGTTCTCGGTCACCGACAGGTGCGGGAACAGCTCGAAGTGCTGGAACACCATGCCGGCCACCGAACGCAGCTTGGGCAGGTTGGTGCGCGGATCGCCCACCTGGATGCCGTTGACCACGATCTCGCCCTTCTGGAAGGGTTCGAGCGCGTTCACGGTCTTGATCAGCGTCGACTTGCCCGAGCCGGAGGGGCCGCACACCACCACCACCTCGCCGCGGCCAACGGTGGTGCTGCAATCATCCAGCACCTGGAAGTCGCCATACCACTTGCTGACCTGCTTGATCTCGATCATCGGGGGTTTCGAAGAGAGTTGCATCGTTGGACCTGTGGATAACCTGGGCGCCTAGCGCAGCACCCGCACGCGCTTTTCCAGCCGTTTGACCAGACGGGATGCCGTGAAGCAGATCACGAAATACACCACCGCCACGAAGAGATAGAGTTCCACCAGCCGGCCGTCGCGCTGGCCGATCTTGGACGCCGCGCCCAGGAAGTCGGTCAGCGACAGCACGTACACCAGCGAAGTGTCCTGGAACAGGATGATGACCCGCGTCAGCAGCGCCGGCACCATGTTGCGGATGGCCTGCGGCAGGATCACGTAGCGCATGCCCTGCCAGTGGTTCAGGCCCAGCGCCATGCTGGCCGAGACCTGGCCGCGCGCGATCGACTGGATGCCGGCGCGCATGATCTCGCAGAAGTACGCGGCCTCGAACAGCGTGAAGGTCACCACCGCCGAATTGAAGGCCCCCACCCGCAGCGGCGTGGGCGAACCCACGATCCAGGCGGCGATATAGGGCACCAGGAAGTAGAACCAGAAGATCACCAGCAGCAGCGGCACCGAACGCATCACGTTCACGTAGATGCCCGCCGGCACCGACAGGATCCTGAAGCGCGACAGCCGCATCATGGCCAGCACCGTGCCCAGCGCCAGCCCCATCACCGCCGCCAGCAGCGTCAGGGTCAGCGTGAAGGTCATGCCGGTCTGGAACAGGTACGGCAGCGCGCTGCCGATGACGTCGAAATCGAATTTGCCCATGTCGATTCCTAGCGTCCGTTCCTGGCCGCCGCGCCGATCAGGCCGGGGACCGCCACATGGCGTTCAAGCAGGCGCATGCCCAGCACCACGATGCCGTTCAGGATCAGGTAGATCACGGTCGCGGCCGTGAAGGCTTCGAAGATATGGAAGCTGAACTCCGCCATCGAGCGGGTCTGCCCGGTCAGCTCCAGCAGGCCGATGGTCAGCGCCACCGACGAATACTTGATCGTGCCCATGAACTCCGAAGTCAGAGGCGGCAGCACGATGCGATAGGCCTCGGGCAGGATGATGTAGCGGTACACCTGCGTCTCGGTCAGCCCCAGCGCCGTGCCCGCCTGGAACTGGCCGCGCGGCAGTGACTGGATGCCCGCGCGCAGCTGCTCGGCCACGCGCGCCGAGCCATAGAAGCCCAGGCACAACACCGCCGGCAGGAATTGGCCCCAGGGCTGCGGCATCTGCTTCATCGCCAGGCCCCAGGCGTGCGGCAACAGCTCGGGCAGCACGAAATACCAGAGGAACATCTGCACCAGCAGCGGCACGTTGCGGAAAATCTCGACATAGGTCGCGCCGATGGCATTGGCCAGGCGCGACGAGGCGGTGCGCATCACGCCCAGGCACGACCCCAGCAACAGCGAAAACACCCATGCCGTCAGGGCCAGCGCCAGGGTCCAGCCCACGCCGATCAGGATCGTCTCCAGGAAGGTATGCACGCCGTCGGGCGACATCTCCAGGAAGATGCTCCAGCTCCAGTTGTAGTTCATGCTTCAGGACCTGTGGACAACGAAAGAAAAAGGCGCCGGCGGGCGGCGCCCTGGATCGCGCGGCGCCGCGGCGGCCCCGTCATGGAGCGCCGCGGCATGCCGGCTTACTCGTAGGCCTTGGGATCGCCGGAGTCGGTCGGATGCGCCAGCGCGCGCTTGAGCGCGTCGCTCATCGGGTACTTCAGGTTGATCTGCTTGGGCGGGATCGGCGAATTGAAGTACTTGTCGTAGATCGCGGCGACGCGGCCGCTCTTCATCATGTCGAGCACGGCGTCGTCCACCACCTTCTTGAAGGCCGGGTCGTCCTTGGGCTGCATGATGCCGTAGGGCGCCAGCTCCAGGCCCTTGGTGCCGATCACGAACACGTCCGGATTCTTGGACGAGGCCACCACGCCATAGGCGATGCCGTCGTCATTGGCCGACCCGGCGGCGCGGCCGGATTCCACCATCAGCAGCGTTTCCGCCGTATCCTTGGTGGGTGCCATGCTGATGCCCAGGTTGCCCTCGGCGTTCAGGCGCGAAATCAGCTTGAAGGTCTGGCCGCCAGCCTGCGCGGCGATGGTCTTGCCACGGAACGACGCCAGGTTGTTGGGATCGACGCCGCCATCCTTGCGCGCCACCAGCACCACCTGCGCCACGAACGTGGTGGGCGCGAACGACACCAGCTTGTGGCGTTCCAGGTTGTTGGTGGTGTTGCCGCACTCCAGGTCGATGGTGCCGTTGGCCAGCAGCGGGATGCGCGTGGCCGACGTGGTGGGGTTGTAGCGCACGTCCAGCTTGGGCAGCTTGAGGGCGGTCTTGATGTGCTGGGCGATTTCCTGGCAGATCTCGACGGTGTAGCCGATCGGCTTCTGGTTGCCGTCCAGGTAGGCGAACGGCACCGAGGTCTCGGGATGGCCGATGGTGATCACGCCGGTATCGCGGATCTTGTCCAGGCGGCTGGGGCCTTCGGCGTGGGCGGCGGCGCTGCCGAACAGGGCGGCGGCGACCGAAATCGCGGCAAGTGCTTTCATCGTATTCCCTTGGCGCCGATCGTGCGGCGCGTGTTTATGTTCACGAACAGCGGTGCCGGATTGCAGGCGGCCCGCCGCGTCCCGCGATGAGCCCCGCGGCTGGCAAAAAGTATCAACTAGCGTTATGGTTTTATCCAGTTCCAATCGGGTATTCCTCTATACGGATTTGATATGGCCATTACACGAATGGGCTTGCGACACATCGAAGCTTTCCGGGCCGTCATGATGACCGGATCCATGACGGCGGCGGCGCGCCGAGTGCATACCTCGCAGCCGCACGTTAGCCGCTTAATCGCGCAATTGGAAGCAATCACCCAGTTTCCCCTGTTCGATCGCAATGGCAGCCGCCTGACCCCCACGCAGGATGGGTCGCGCTTCTTTCAAGAGGTTGAAAAGACCTTCATCGGCCTGGCCGGCCTGGAATCGGCGGCGGCCAGCATCCGCTCGTTCAGCGCCAGCCGCCTGAGCGTGGCGGCCATGCCGCGCCTGGCCGGCGGCCTGCTGGCGCGCATCGTGGCCGCCTTCAAGACCGAATACCCGGACGTCATGGTCTCGATCCATTCCGGCAACGCCAGCGCCGTGCACAACTGGATCAGCTCGGGCTTCTGCGACACCGGCCTGGCCATGCTGTCGGGCGACAGCCCCGGCATCCAGGTCGAGCCGGTGCTGACCATGAACTGCGTGGCGGTGCTGCCCAAGGGCCACCGGCTGACCAAGCTGAAAAAGCTCAAGCCCGCCGATTTCGCCGGCGAACCCTTCATCGCCTTCCCCAGCGCCACGCCGCTGCGCGAAAAGATCGACGCGGTCTTCAAGGCCGCCAAGGTCGAGCGCCAGACGGTGGCCGAGGCCGGCCTGGGTTCATCCGTCTGTGCGCTGGTCGGCGCCGGCCTGGGCGTGGCGCTGATCAATCCGCTGGCCGCGCGCGAGGAATACGAGGCCAACGGCGTCGAGGTCCGCCCCTTCAGCCCGGCGGTGCCGGTCACGGTGGCGCTGCTGTACCCGCCGTACCATACCCGCACCCGGCTGGTGAGCGTGTTCTCGCGCTATGCGCACCAGTTGATGCAGGAGGAAATGGCGGACCTGAAGGCGCGGCCGGGGCGATGAGGGCAGCGGCCCCGTCGCCCGGAAACGACAAGGCCCCGGAATCGGGGCCTTTTTTTTGCCTGCGGCGGCCCGCCGTCAGGCGGTCGCGCCGTCCGGGCGCGGCTCGCGCAAATCCAGCCACGCCACCAGCAGCAATCCTCCGGCCAGCCCCAGATGCTCATAGAACGCATTGGCGGCCATGAAGCGCTCCTGCCCGGGCGCCATTTCCCAATAGCGCAGCGCAATGCCCGTGGCCACCAGCGTGAAGGCGGCCAGCGCCAGCGCCCCCAGCCAGCGCAACCGCCCCACCAGGATCATGGCGGATGCCAGCAGTTCCAATACGATCACCAACACCGCGAACACCGGCCCCGGCGCCAGCCCAAAATGCGCCATCTCCGCCAGCGCGCCGGGAAAGTCGGTCAGCTTGACCAGCCCGCCCTGTAGATAGGCGGCGCACAGGCCCAGATAGGCCAGGAACCGCACGGCAGGGGAACCGAACAACGGCCGGGCCAGGCCGGCCAGCCGCTGTTCCCATTGGAAGGTCGCGTTCATGGCCGGCCTCCTCAGACTGCCCAGCAGGAACAACCCAGGGCGCCGAAGAAGCCCTGGAGGTCGGAACTGGGCGCGTTCGAGGCCCAGGCCTTGGCGTGGTCATGCCCATGCAGCCCGCAGCTGCTGGCGCAAGCGCAGGCCGCCATGTTGCGGTAACCCAGCGAATTGCGGCCGGCGCCGTCGGGATCGCCCCAGGCGGCATAGCCGCCGAACAGGCGCGTGGGCGACCAGTCCGGCATGGCGGGCGGCAGCGGGTTGTCATCGAGCGGCCCGAATTCGCCCGCGCCGTAGACCACGCGGCCGCCGACCACGGTCAGCTCCGACGTCAGGAACGAGATCTCATCCTCGCTGCAACGTAAATAGTCCTTGCTCGGCACGATGAAATCGGCCAACTGGCCCGGCTGGATGCGGCCGCGCTTGCCTTCCTCGTTGGCGAACCAGGCCACGTTCTCGGTCCACATGCGCAGCGCGGTCTCGCGGTCCAGGCAGTTGCGCGCCGGATAGAGGCGGGTGCCGCCCACGGTCTTGCCGGTCACCATCCACGACAGTGACACCCACGGGTTGTAGGAGGCGACCCGGGTGGCGTCGGTGCCGGCCGAGACCTTCACGCCGCGATCCAGCATCTTGGCGATGGGGGGCGTGGCCTCGGCCGCGGCCGCGCCGTAGCGCTCGATGAAGTACTCGCCCTGGTAGGCCATGCGGTGCTGCACGGCGATGCCGCCGCCCAGCGCGGCGATGCGGTCGATCGACTTGTCCGAGATCGTCTCGGCATGGTCGAAGAACCAGTTCAGGCCGGTCAGCGGCGTGTCCTGGTTGACCTTCTCGAACACATCCAGCGCGCGTGAAATGGTCTCGTCATAGGTGGCATGCAGCCGCCACGGCCACTTGTTCTGCACCAGCACGCGCACCACTTCCTCCAGCTCGCCCTCCATCTCCGGCGGCATGTCCGGGCGTTCGACGCGGAAGTCCTCGAAGTCGGCGGCCGAGAACACCAGCATTTCGCCGGCGCCGTTGTGGCGGAAGTAGTCGGTGCCCTGCTTGTACTTCACGCTCGAGGTCCACTTGAGGAAGTCTTCCTTCTCCTGCTTGGGCTTCTGCGTGAACAGGTTGTAGGCCAGCCGCACCGTCATCTGGCCTTCGTCGGCCAGCTTCTGGATCACGGCATAGTCGTCGGGGTAGTTCTGGAAACCGCCCCCCGCGTCGATCACGCCGGTCACGCCCAGGCGGTTCAGCTCGCGCATGAAATGGCGCGTGGAATTGACCTGGTAGTCGAACGGCAGCTTGGGGCCCTTGGCCAGCGTGGCGTACAGGATGGTCGCGTTCGGCTTGGCCAGGAGCAGCCCGGTGGGGTTGCCCTGCGCATCGCGGATGATCTCGCCGCCCGGCGGATTGGGCGTGGTCTTGGTGTAGCCCACCGCGCGCAGCGCGGCGCCGTTGAGCAGGGCGCGGTCATACAGGTGCAGCAGGAACACCGGCGTGTCGGGCGCGATGGCGTTGATTTCTTCGATCGTGGGCAGGCGTTTCTCGGCGAACTGGTGCTCGGTGAACCCGCCCACCACCCGCACCCATTGCGGCGCCGGCGTGATGGCGACCTGGCGCTTGAGCATCGCCATGGCGTCGGCCAGCGAGCGCACGCCGTCCCAGCGCAGCTCCATGTTGTAGTTCAGGCCGCCGCGCACCACGTGCGTGTGGTTGTCGAACAGGCCGGGCAGGGCGCCGCGCTGCTTGAGATCGACGCGCCGGGTGGCCGGCCCGGCCAGCGCCATGACCTCGGCGTCGGTGCCGACCGCGACGAAGCGGCCGTCTTTGATCGCCACGGCGCTGGCCAGCGGCTTGGCGCGGTCCAGGGTCGTGATGCGGCCATTGTGGAAAATGATGTCGGGCGTGGCGTTTGAGGCGTTTGACATGGGGGGTTCTCCTTTGGAACGGGCAGGGGCGCATCCGCCCAAGAGGCTGCTCAGTGCAAGCGTGGAGGCAGCACCGATAAGGTCGCGGCGAGTCGGCATGCGATTATCTCCTTTGGTGACGGGAAGGAATCAGCTTTGGTCTTTGCCCTGCGCCTGGCGGCCGGGCAGCTGGCCGAACACGTGGCTGACCGCCTTCTCCTTGTCGCAGGCGGCGGCGAAGGCGGTGCCGTTCAGCAGTTGCTTGCCCACCGGCACGATCTGTTCGCCGACCAGGATGCCGAGCAGGCCGATCAGCGCCACCAGCGGCGGCGCGGGCGAACGCACCTGCAGCAGGCTGTACACCACGCCGACCAGCAGGCCGGCGCCCAGGGAAAGTAGATAGATCTTCATGTGCGTCCTCGTGTGTGATGGGGTCATGCATGGGTATCGGCCAACAGCAGCTCGGCATCATCCAACGCGGTGATGCGCAGGTCGATTTCGTCCAGGATCGCGGCGCCGTCGCCGCTGCCGATCTCGACCTCGTTGACGGTCAGGCGTCCCTTGGAAGACACCAGGTAGCCACGGCGCCGTCCGTGCGCAAAGCGGTAGGTGGCGGCTTCGCCGGCCTTGAGCGCCACCGCCAGCACGCGCGCGTCGCTGCGGATCGGCAGGGCGTCGTCGTCGCCCTCGATGCCGCTGGCCAGCGTGATGAACCGGCCGTTGCAGGCCTCGCGGGCGAACGACTTGCGGCCCCAGCTGGGCGGCACGCCGCGGCGGTCCGGCTCGATCCAGATCTGGAACACGCGCGCCGGCCCGCCTTCCATATTGAATTCCGCGTGCGTCAAGCCCTTGCCCGCGCTCATGACCTGCACGTCGCCGGCGCGCGTGCGGCCGCGGTTGCCCAGGTCATCCTCGTGCGTCAGCGCGCCTTCGCGCACGCAGGTAATGATTTCCACATCGGTATGCAGCAGCGGCGGAAAGCCCGCGCCCGGCGCGATGGTCTCATCGTTCCAGGCTCGTAGCGCCCCCCAGCGCATGCGCGCGGGATCCTGGTAGTTGGCAAAGGAGAAATGGTGCTTCACGTCGAGCCAGCCACGGCGGGCATGGCCCAGGGTAGTAAGGGGACGGCGCTCGATCATGACGAGACTCCAGGTCGGGTGAATGGTGCCGCGCGATGCGGTCAGCGTTTCAACGCCAGGAAGTGATGCACTTCGGGCTTGTCGGGGCCGATGTGAAAGCGCAGCGCCTCGGCCTGCAGGTCGGCGTCGGCATGCGAGACGCGATGATGCTGGCGCAAATGCTCGGCCCACGACTCCACGAAGAACCACTCCATCACGCGCTCCGGATCGCCGGTATGCTCAACCACGCCCCAGGCGTAGGCGCCGTCGCGCAGCCGCTCCTGCGACAGGCGCTGCATCGCTTCCAGGAAGGCGGGACGATCCGCCTGCCGAACGCGATACTCGACCTGGATCAGCACCGGACCGCGGTCATTGGCCACCAGCGCGGACACCAGCGGCTCGGGCCAGTGGTTCGACGCCTGCAGGTCGGCCTCGCCCACCGGCAGCCGCGCCCGGTGAAACAGCAGCGCCACGGCCACCAGGCCGACCGCGCTGACCACCAGCGCATACGGCACGCCGATCTCCCGCGCCACCAGGCCCCAGCCCAGGCTGCCGGCCGCCATCGCGCCGTTGAACACCATCAGGTACACCGCCAGGCCGCGGCCGCGCACCCAGTTCGGCAGGATCGCCTGGGCCACGCCGTTGAACGTTGTCAACGCGGTGATCCAGCCCATGCCCAGCAGCACCAGCATCAGCACCGCCAGCCACTTGGGCGGCGCGAACACCAGCACGCCCATCACAACCGCGCTGACGACCGAGGCCAGCAACACCAGGCCGTCCGCATTGAGCTTGGCGCCCAGTTTCGGCATGACCAGGGCGCCAACAATGGCCCCTGCGCCCACCGCGCCGAGCAGCACGCCGTAGAAGCCGGAAGAGCCGCCCAGCATCTGCCGCGCCACCAGCGGCAGCAGGGCCCAGACCGCGCTGGCGAACAGGAAGAACACGGCGGCGCGCAGCAGCACGCGATGCAGTTCCTTGCTGGCCCGCGTGTAGCGCAGGCCGGCCCGGAACGCGCCGAAGAAATTCTCCGACAGGGCGCTATCGACCTTGGCCGGCCGCTTCCACCACAGCAGGGCCGCGATCACGAACACATAGCTCAAAACGTCCATGCCGTAGGTCACCGCCGCGCCGAAGCTGGCCAGGATCAGGCCGCCCGCCGCCGGACCGATGGCCCGAGCGATATTGATGCCCAGGGAATTGAGCGCCACCGCGCCCTTGAGGTCCTCGCGCGGCACCAGCTCGGGCACGATCGATTGCCAGGTCGGCCCCATCAGCGCCGCGCCGATGCCGCCGACGAACGTCAGCGCGATCAGGTAGTCCACCGTCAACGCGCCAAAGTGCGACAACAGCAGCAACGTGCCGCTGACCGATGCCAGCAGCAACTGCACGAAAATCAGGAAACGCCGGCGGTCCAGGATGTCCGACAGCACGCCGGCGGGAATCGCCAGCAGGAAGATGGGCAGCGTCGCCGCCGTCTGGATCAGCGCCACCGCCGCCGGGCTGGCCGACAGGTCGGTCACCAGCCACGAGCTGGCGACGTCGCGCATGAAGCTGCCGACGTTGCCCAGCACGGTGGCCGCCCACAGCACGGCAAAGACGGGTTGGCGCAGCGGCGCGAAGCCGCTGCCCGGAGAACGGGTGTTGTTGTTCGGCATGGAACGCTCCTGGATCGCTCGGGTCGCCAGGGGCGTTCATCATGCCGCCTGCCGTGTTCGAAAGAGAATCACGCCGGGCCGGCCGGGGCGCTACCGCCGCCGGCCCGGCACGCGGCTTACTTGGCCGGGTTGGGGCCGATGCGTTCGCCGTGCGTCACGCGCTCGGCCAGCTTGTGCACGTGAGTGACGGCGTAGTCGATACCCATGCCGTAGGCGCCCGAGTGTTCCTTGGCGATGCCGGTCACGGCGTCATAGGTTTCCTTGCGAGCCCAATCGCGCTGCCACTCCAGCATCACCTGCTGCCAGGTCACCGGCACCACGCCGGCCTGGATCATGCGGTCCATCGCATACTTGTGCGCGTCGGCCGAGGTGCCGCCCGAGGCGTCGGCCACCATGTAGATCTCGTAGTCGCCTTCCAGCATGGCGCACAGGGCGAAGGTGGTGTTGCAGACTTCGGTCCACAGGCCCGCCACCACGATCTTCTTGCGGCCGTTGGCCGCCAGCGCGTCGCGCACGTTCTGGTCGTCCCACGAGTTCATCGAGGTGCGCTCCAGGATCTTGTTGTCGGGGAACACGGCCAGCAGTTCGGGAAAGGTGTTGCCCGAGAAGCCGTCGGTTTCAACCGTGGTGATGGTGGTCGGGATGTTGAAGGTGCGCGCGGCCTTGGCCAGGCCCACCACGTTGTTCTTGAGCGTCTGGCGATCGATCGACTGCACGCCGAAGGCCATCTGCGGCTGCTGGTCGATGAAGATGATCTGGCTGTTCTGCGGGGTCAGGACTTCGAGGTATTTGTTGGCGGACATGGTGGCTCTCTCTTTCAAGGAATCGTTCAAGGAAATGCGGCTAGGTGAATTCGGGCACTGCGCAAACCGTTCCGGCCTGCCCCGCTGCCGTCGTGTCCGAATGCCGCTTGAGGGGTTTCGTTCACGTCGTCTGTCGGTATGGGCATATTAGGGATCCGCCCTTCGCCTGAGAATCCGCAACCGGGAATTGCATCCTTTCCATTTTTTGCATGATCCCCATGACCCGGGTGTTTCCGGCCCGGCCTTCCCCGGGCGTTCTTGTTCGTCACATAGCCAGCCGCTATCATCGACGCCACTTTCTTTGCGAGAATCACCATGAACAAACTGCCAGATCTGGAAGGCTGGGCGATCTTCGCCAAGGTCGCCGACACGGGCTCGTTCGCCAAGGCGGCGGCCGAACTGTCCCTGTCCCAGGCCACGGTCTCCAAGACCATCACGCGTCTGGAAACCAAGATGAAGACCATGCTGTTCCACCGCACCTCGCGCAGCATGTCGTTGACGGAGTCCGGCTATGCGGCGCTGGAACGCGCCGCGCGCATCCTGGAAGAGGGCGAGGCGGTCGAGGCCGAGGTCACGGAAAAATCCACCAGCCTGCGCGGCAAGATCCGCCTGGCCGCGCCCATGTCCTTCGGCGTCACGCACTTGGCGCCCATGCTGCCGCCCTTCATGCAGGCGCATCCCGACGTGGACCTGGAGATCGAATTCAACGACAAGCAGTCGGACCTGGTGTCCGAACGCTTCGACCTGGCCCTGCGTATCTCCAACCTGGTGGACTCGACGCTGCTGGCGCGGCGGCTGTGCTCGGTGCGCATCCTGCTGGTGGGTGCGCCCAGCTACTTCAAGCGCGCCGGCAAGCCCAAGCATCCGCGCGACCTGGCGCAGCACACCGCGCTGCAATACATGTACGCGCGCAACGGCTCGAGCTGGCGCTTCCGCCACGACAAGCACGGCGAGTTCTCGCAGTCGCTGCCGGTGCAGTTGAACGTCAACAACGCAGAAGCCCTGTCACCCGCGCTGCAGGCCGGCCTGGGCCTGGCGCTGCAACCGGAGTTCCTGGCCTGGGAAGACCTGCAATCGGGCGCGCTGGAAACCGCCATGGACGACTGGCAGGTCGACCCGATCGCGCTGCACATCGTCACGCCGCCGGGCCGCCGGCGGCCGGCGCGGGTGCAGGCGCTGATCGAGTACCTGGCGGAACGGTTGACGGCGGAACCTTGGGCGAGTGACGTGCAGGGCTAGGCAACGGGCCGGGCTGGCGCCCCATGCAAAGGCGCCGGCAAATAAAAAAGGGGCTGCGCAAGGCAGCCCCTTTTTCATGCACGCCGCAAAGCCCGGTCGGGCTTGCGGGCAACCCTGCCGATCAAACGTCGATGTTCCCCGCCGACAGCGCGTGCGCCTCGATGAAGTTGCGGCGCGGTTCCACGTCGTCGCCCATCAGCGTAGTGAAGACCTCGTCGGCTGCGATGGCGTCCTCGATCTGCACGCGCAGCAGGCGGCGCACCTTCGGGTCCATGGTGGTTTCCCACAGCTGGTCCGGGTTCATTTCGCCCAGGCCTTTGTAGCGCTGCTTGGAGATGCCGCGGTCGGCTTCGCTGCGCAGCCACTGCATGGCTTCGCGGAAGTCGGACACGGTCTGTTCCTTGCGCTTGTCGCCTTCGCCACGCGCCACCAGCGACTGCGGGCCGACCTTGCCGGAGAAGCTCTTGGCGGCCTTGGACAGAATGGCGTAATCCGAACCGCCAATGAAGTCGGCATCGATGATGCTGACGCGCACGTTGCCGTGGTGCATGCGCTGGATCGACAGGCGATGGCGTTCGGTGGCGGCGTCGAACTCGGGCACCACTTCCACGCCGTTGCCGCTGATCGGATCGCGCATGGCATCGGCCAGGCGCTTGGCCGAATCGGCGGCGGCCTCGGCCGTGTCCAGGTTGATCTCGACGCCCTCGGCCATGGCCGACAGCGCGGCCACGTCGAACACGCGCGACAGGCGCGCGATGACGCCGTCGGCGGCCACGTACTGGCGCGCCAGTTCGTTGAGCTCATCGCCGCGGATGATGTTGCCGCCCGCGATGATCTCGGCATCCTTCAGGGCCAGCTGCAGCATGAACTGCGCTTCTTCCTGGTCATCCTTCAGGTAGCGCTCTTCGCGGCCGACCTTGACCTTGTACAGCGGCGGCTGGGCGATGTACACATAGCCGCGCTGCACCAGCTCGGGCATCTGGCGGTACAGCAGCGTCAGCAGCAGCGTGCGGATGTGCGCGCCGTCGACGTCCGCGTCGGTCATGATGATGAGGCGGTGGTAGCGCAGCTTGTCGACGTTGAAGTCCGGGCCGATGCTGGTGCCCAGCGCGGTGATCAGCGTGGCGATCTGCTCGCTGGCGATCAGGCGGTCAAAGCGCGCCTTCTCGACGTTCAGCACCTTGCCGCGCAGCGGCAGGATGGCCTGGAACTTGCGGTCGCGGCCCTGCTTGGCCGAGCCGCCTGCGGAGTCACCCTCGACGATGTACAGCTCGCACAGCGCCGGATCTTTCTCCTGGCAGTCGGCCAGCTTGCCGGGCAGGCCGGCGCCTTCCAGCACGCTCTTGCGGCGCGTCATTTCGCGCGCCTTGCGGGCGGCTTCGCGCGCGCGGGCGGCTTCGACGATCTTGCCGCACAGCGCCTTGGCGTCGTTCGGATGCTCCAGCAGCCAGGTTTCGAGCGTGCGGGCCACGGCCTCTTCGACCGCGGGACGCACTTCGCTCGAGACCAGCTTGTCCTTGGTCTGGCTGCTGAACTTGGGCTCGGGCACCTTCACCGACAGCACGCAGGCCAGGCCTTCGCGCATGTCGTCGCCGGAGGTCTCGACCTTGGCCTTCTTGGCCAGTTCGTTGTCGGTGATGTACTTGTTGATGATGCGGGTCATCGCCGCGCGCAGGCCGGTCAGGTGCGAGCCGCCGTCGCGTTGCGGGATGTTGTTGGTGAAGCACAGCACGCTTTCGCTGTAGCTGTCGTTCCACTGCATCGCCACTTCCACGCCCACCGGCACGCCGCCGGCGGTGGACTCGGTGGTGACCGAGAACACGTTCGGGTGCAGCACCGTCTTGGCGCGGTTGATGTATTCGACGAAGCCCTTCACGCCGCCGGAGAAGGCGAAGTTCTCTTCCTTGCCCTGGCGCTGGTCGATCAGGCGGATCTTGACGCCGTTGTTCAGGAACGAGAGCTCGCGCAGGCGCTTGGAGAGGATCTCGTAGTGGTATTCGACGTTGGTGAAGATGATCGGGTCGGCCAGGAAGCGCACTTCGGTGCCGCGCTTGTCGGTCGTGCCGGTCACGGCCAGGGGCGCGACGCGCTCGCCCTGGCGGAATTCCATCTGGTGCACTTCGCCGTTGCGGCGGATGGTCAGGCGCAGCCACTCGGACAGCGCGTTCACGCACGACACGCCCACGCCGTGCAGGCCGCCGGACACCTTGTACGAGTTCTGGTCGAACTTGCCGCCGGCGTGCAGTTCGGTCATGACGATTTCCGCCGCGCTGCGGTGGAATTCGTCGTCCTTGTGGATATCCGTGGGAATGCCGCGGCCGTTGTCGGTGACCGAGATCGAGTTGTCGGTGTGGATGGTGACGACGATGTCGTCGCAATAGCCAGCCAGCGCTTCGTCAATGGCGTTGTCGACGACTTCGAACACCATGTGGTGCAGACCGGTGCCGTCCGATGTGTCGCCGATGTACATGCCGGGGCGCTTGCGCACGGCCTCCAGCCCCTTGAGCATCTTGATCGAGTCGGCGCCGTAGCCGCCGTTCTCGGGAGTGGTGTTCTGCTGATCTGACATGTCTGTATCGATAACGCTTTAAAGAACGGCCTGGCGGCCGGACCGCCGGCGGGCCATCGGGCCCGCGGGCGGCACAAACCCACAGCTGCGCGGACTCAGATCCGCATGGGCATGACGACGTACTTGAACTGGTCGTCTTCGGGCAGGGTGATGAGCGCCGACGCGTTGGCATCGGGCATGACCGACCACTGGATGTTGTCCACCTTGACGTTGGACAGCACGTCGAGCAGGTAGCCGACGTTGAAGCCCACGTCCAGCGGCTCGTGGCCGTAGTCGATGTCGATTTCTTCCTGCGCCTCTTCCTGCTCGGCGTTGGAAGAAGAAATCTTCATCTGGTTCTGCGCCAGTTGCAGGCGCACGCCCTTGAACTTGTCGGTGGTCAGGATGGCGGCGCGCTGCAGGCTGCCCTGCAGGGCTTCGCGGCCCACCAGGAAGTGGCGCGTGTAGTTGGTCGGGATGACGCGGGTGAAGTCGGGGAACTTGCCTTCGACCAGCTTGGACACCAGCTCGACGTCGCCGAAGCGGAAACGGATCTGGCCCGGCGCCACGTCGATCGAGACGGGTTCGTCGGAGTCTTCCAGCAGGCGCTGCATTTCCAGCACGGTCTTGCGCGGCACGATCACTTCGTGGCGCTCGCTGATGCCGTCGGCTTCGGTGGAGCAGTGCGCCAGGCGGTGGCCGTCGGTGGCGACCGCGCGCACGCGGCCCGGTTCGAACACCAGCAGCATGCCGTTCAGGTAGTAGCGGATGTCCTGTTGCGCCATGGCGAAGTGCACCATGTTGAACAGGTGGCGCAGCGTGCGTTGCGGCATGGTCAGCGACACGTCCCACTGCTCGGGCTGGGCCACGGTGGGGAATTCGCTGGCGGCCAGCGTCTGCAGCGCGAAGCGGCTCTTGGCCGACTGCACCGACAGCTTGTTGCTGGCCAGCGCCAGGCGCACGTCGCCGGTGTCCGGCAGGGCTTTCAGGATGTCCAGCAGCTTGCGCGCCGCGACGGTGGTGGACTCGTTGTCGTGACCCACGCCGAAGTCGGCGTGCGTGGTGATCTGCACTTCCAGGTCGGTCGCAATGAAGGCGACCTTGTTGCCTTCCTTGCGCATCAGGATGTTCGCCAGGATGGGCAGGGTATGGCGTCTTTCGACGATGCCCGCCACGGTCGACAGCGGTTTCAGCAATGCATCGCGTGTGGTTTGTACGAGTTGCATGGTCATCCTTTTAGAGTTTGTTCCAACACGTGCAGGGTATGGTTGAGCTCCGCTTGCTTGGCGCGGGCGTCGGAAATCTTGCGCACGGCGTGCAGCACGGTGGTGTGGTCACGGCCACCGAACAGATCGCCGATTTCCGGCAGGCTTTTCTGGGTCAGCTCCTTGGCCAGGTACATGGCGACCTGGCGCGGCAAAGCGATATTGGCCGGCCGGCGTTTCGAATACATGTCGGCCACCTTGATCTTGTAGAAATCCGCCACCGTCTTCTGGATGTTCTCGACGGTGATCTGGCCGTTGGACACGGACAGCAGATCCTTCAAGGCTTCCTTGCAGACGTCCACGGTGAGCACGTCGCGGCCATGGAAGCGGGCGTAGGCCAGCACCTTGCGCAACGCGCCTTCGAGTTCGCGCACGTTGCTGCGCAGGTGCTTGGCGATGAAGAACGCCACTTCCTCGGGCATCGGCACGCCTTCGGACTCGGCCTTGCGCAGCAGGATCGCCACGCGCATTTCGAGTTCGGGCGGCTCGATCGCGACCGTCAGGCCGGAATCGAAGCGCGAGATCAGGCGGCTGTCGATGCCCGACAGTTCCTTCGGATAGGTATCGCTGGTGATGATGATCTGCTTGCGCTGCGCCACCATCGCTTCGAACGCGTAGAAGAATTCTTCCTGCGTGCGGTTCTTGCCGGAGAAGAACTGGATATCGTCGATCAGCAGCAGGTCGAGCGAATGGTAGTAGCGCTTGAAGTCATCGAACGCCTTGCGCTGGTACGCCTTGACCACGTCGGACACGTACTGGTCGGCATGCACGTAGCGCACGCGCACCCCGGTGCCCGCCGCCACCATGGCGTTGCCGATGGCATGGATCAGGTGAGTCTTGCCCAGGCCCACGCCGCCGTACAGGAACAGCGGGTTGTACGACGTGCCCGGGTTCTCGGCCACCTGCAGCGCGGCGGCGCGCGCCAGCTGGTTGGCCTTGCCCGTCACGAAGTTCTCGAAGGTCAGGTCGGTGTTCAGGCGCGAGCGCTCGTACACGATGTTGGCGGCGTCCGCGTTCACGGCCGCGGCCGCCGCGGTGGTCGCGACGGGTGCGGGCGCGGCGGGCGGCGCCGGCATGCCGGGTGGCGGCGCGCCGCCCAGGGGCGTGGCGGCCGAAGGCGCGGTCTGCACGGGCGGCTGCGCGCGCACCGGCGCCACCGGCATGCGCGGGGTGGTGCCTTGCGTGGGCAATTCGAACAGGACCTGTACCGGACGCTCGAACCACTCCGCGGCCAACGCTTCGATCTGGTGGGAGAAGTTCTTGCGCACCCAGTCCAGCTTGAACCGGTTGGGGGCGGCAACGCGCAGCACCGCCTGCGTCTCGTCATACGCAAGCGGGACCAGCGGTCGTATCCACGCGCTGATTTGTTGGGGGGGGAGTTCCTGCTCAAGACGACTGACGCAGGTCTGCCAGAATTCTTTCATGTCGCTCTTATTCAAACCTCGATTCTACCTTGCCTGGGCACGGGTTATCCACAGGGTAGGGCATGGACGTGCACAATCCGCCCCCTTAACTATTTGACAAGACAGGGAAAACTTGCTGAAATGGTGGGCTTTTCCGAATTCTGTCTGTCAGAAGGTTTCGCAGAAGGCCCAGGTTCACACGGGTAATAGGGTAATGGTTACACTTACCCCGCCCCCGGAACTGTGCCTTGCTGAATAGGTCGCCCGGGTATTGCCCGGACCAGAGCCCCGTCTACAAGCCTGTCTTTGCCGGTGAATCCGCATATCACATGCGATTCGCAGCGAAACGCTTACTAGATACCCGCTACCGGATTTGCGACCAGGAACCCTCCGGGCAGGTCCCTTCTGACTTTTGTTCTTTTTGTGGATCGTCCATGAAACGCACCTACCAACCTTCCGTTACCCGCCGCAAGCGCACCCATGGTTTCCGCGTGCGCATGAAGACCCGCGCTGGCCGCGCCATCCTGAACGCTCGCCGCGCCAAGGGCCGCAAGCGTCTGGCCGTCTAAGTCTCGCTTTCTGCGCAGACACCCGACCCGCTGACCCGCAGTCCATGCCGCGCGCCACGCTTCCGCCGGAGGCGCGGCTGCATCGCCCCTCCGAGTTCGCCGCCGCCCTCAAAGGCCGGCGTCTGGCCCGAGGGGCGTTTTTCGTTGTGAGCGCCGCTTCCAACGATCTGCCTCCCGGCCAGGCTCCCTGTGCCCGGCTGGGCCTGGTGATCGCCAAGCGCTTCGCCGCCCACGCCACCACGCGCAACGCCCTCAAGCGGGTCATCCGCGAGGCTTTCCGCCACCGGCGGCTCGGGTTGCCGGCGAAAGACTACGTCGTCCGGCTGCACAGCAAGGTGACGCCCGCCACGCTCACGGCGCTGAAACAGGCGGCGCGGGCCGAAGCGGACGCTCACTTCGAGCGGATCGCGCGATGAACGGGCCATCCCCCCGGCAGGCAGGCCGCGCGCAGCGCGGGCGTTCCGTGGGGGCCGCAATACTCATTGCCCCGATCCGGTTCTACAGGTTTTTCCTGAGCCCCTGGATCGGCCGGCAATGCCGCTTCACCCCGACCTGCTCGGCGTACGCGATCGAGGCGATCGAACGCCACGGGCCCTGGCGCGGCTTCTGGCTGATGCTGCGACGCATCGGCCGCTGCCACCCCTGGTCGCCCGGCGGCTGGGACCCGGTTCCCGCCGACAAGGGAACCAAGCGCGGGGCCTGCTGCTCCCATGGCCACCGCACCGAGCATGATTGACGCTAAACTGGCGGGCTTTGCTGGCCCGTATTCACTTCAGTAGGCACCATGGATATCCGACGAACCGTCCTCTGGATGATTTTCTCCTTCTCGCTGTTGCTCCTTTGGAACAACTGGCAGATCCATAACGGCAAACCGTCGTTGTTCGGGGCGCCCACGCCCACGGCCAGCACGAACGCCAACGGCACGCCGGCCGCCGCGAACAACGCGACGCCCTCGGTGCCCAATGCGCCGCCGGCGACCGCCGCCGCGCCCTCGGCCGTGCCGGGCGCCGCCGCGCCGGTGCCGACGCGCTCGGAAGAAGTCGTCATCACCACCGACGTGCTGCGCCTGACCTTCGACACGCTGGGCGCCCAACTGGTGCGCGCCGAGCTGCTGAAGTACCCGGCCACCGGCCAGGCCGACAAGCCCACCGTGCTGCTGGACCGCACCGCGGGCCTGAACTACGTGGCCCAGACCGGCGTCGTCGGCGCCGCCAATGGCCAGAACTTCCCCACCCACCAGACGCCGTTCCGCGTGGTCTCGACCGACCGCCAGATGACTGGCGACAGCCTGGCGGTGGCGTTCGAAGCCGAATCGGGTGGCGTGAAGGTCACCAAGACCTTCACGCTGCATCGCGGCCGCTATGACATCGACGTGCGCCACGACCTGGCCAACGTCGGCGCCGCCCCCGTGACGCCGGCGCTGTACCTGCAGCTCGAGCGCGACGGCAACGACCCGGCCGACACCTCCAGCTTCTATCACACCTTCACCGGCATGGCCGTCTATTCGGAACAGGACAAGTTCCAGAAGATGACCTTCGCCGACATTGAGAAGAAGAAGGCCAACTACATCAAGCAGGCGGACAACGGCTGGATCGCCGTGGTGCAGCACTACTTCGCCACCGCCTGGGTGCCGCCGCAAGGCAAGCCGCGCAACAACGAAGTGCTGGAAGTGCAGAAGAACCTGTACGCCGCCCGCACCATCGAAGCCGTCGGCGAGATCGCCCCGGGCGCCGCCGCCCGCGTCGATTCGCACCTGTGGGTCGGCCCGCAGGACCAGAAGGCCATGGCGGCGCTCGCCCCCGGCCTGGAACTGGTGGTCGACTACGGCTGGCTGACCATCATCGCCAAGCCGCTGTTCACGCTGATGACCTGGCTGCATTCCATCCTGGGCAACTGGGGCTGGACCATCGTCGCCCTGACCGTGCTGATCAAAGCGCTGTTCTACCCCCTGGCCGCCGCCAGCTACCGCTCCATGGCCCGCATGAAGCAGGTCGCCCCGCGCCTGCAGGCCCTGAAGGAAAAGTACGGCGACGACAAGCAGAAGCTCAACGCGGCCATGATGGAGATGTACCGCACCGAGAAGATCAACCCGCTGGGCGGCTGCCTGCCGATGCTGGTGCAGATCCCGGTGTTCATCTCGCTGTACTGGGTGCTGCTGGCCAGCGTGGAAATGCGCGGCGCGCCGTGGATCCTGTGGGTGCACGACCTGTCGATCCGCGACCCGTACTTCATCCTGCCCGCCATCATGATGGCCACCATGTTCCTGCAGATCAAGCTGAACCCGACGCCCCCGGACCCCGTCCAGGCCAAGGTCATGATGATCATGCCGCTGGTGTTCGGCGGGATGATGTTCTTCTTCCCGGCCGGCCTGGTGCTCTACTGGTGCGTCAACAACACGCTGTCGATCGCCCAGCAGTGGTCGATCACCCGCGCCATGCAGCGCAAGACGGAAGCCGCGGCGAATCGCTGATTCCCGCTCGCGCCATGAAAAGCCGGCCCCCTGGGGCCGGCTTTTTTTCGTCCAGGTTGCACGCGGGTTTGACGGCGATGCGCGTCAGGTCACACCAGTGATAGTTATTTTCAATCAAATTTGATGGATCAATCAACTTCACACTGCAAACAATGACCCCTATGATGTGTCGGAGATATCCCCCGGCCGGCAATGTTCCGGGACGGTATCCGATCACGTTGCGCGGCCCCGGCGCCGCGCATTCCAGGAATTACGTAGGGAGTGTGTGCCATGACCGACAAGAAGCATCTGACCACCGCCTCGGGCGCCCCGGTGGCCGACAACACCAACACCCTGACCGCCGGTCCGCGCGGCCCGGCGCTGTTGCAGGACTTCTGGCTGATAGAAAAGCTTGCCCATTTCGACCGTGAACGCATCCCCGAACGCGTGGTGCACGCCAAGGGCTCGGGCGCCTACGGCACCTTCACCGTCACCCACGACATCACCAAGTACACCCGCGCCAGCATCTTCTCCAAGGTCGGCAAGCAGACGCCGCTGTTCCTGCGTTTTTCGACCGTGGCCGGCGAACGCGGCGCCGCTGACGCCGAGCGCGACGTGCGCGGCTTCGCCATCAAGTTCTACACCGACGAAGGCAACTGGGACCTGGTCGGCAACAACACCCCGGTGTTCTTCATCCGCGACCCGCTCAAGTTCCCCGACTTCATCCACACCCAGAAGCGCGACCCCAAGACCAACCTGCGCAGCGCCACGGCGGCCTGGGATTTCTGGTCGCTCAGCCCCGAATCGCTGCACCAGGTCACCATCCTGATGAGCGACCGCGGCATTCCGGCCAACCTGCGCCAGCAGCATGGCTTCGGCTCGCACACCTTCAGCTTCGTCAATGCCGAAGGCGAACGCTTCTACGTGAAGTTCCACTTCAAGTCGCAGCAGGGCATCGCCTGTCTGACGGACGAGGAAGCCGCGCAGGTCGTGGCGCACGATCGCGAGAGCTCGCAGCGCGACCTGTTCGACAACATCGAGCAGGGCAACTTCCCGAAGTGGACGCTGAAGGTGCAGATCATGCCCGCGGCCGAAGCCGAGACCTATCACATCAATCCGTTCGACCTGACCAAGGTGTGGCCGCACGGCGATTACCCGCTGATCGAAGTGGGCGTGCTGGAACTGAACAAGAACCCGGAGAACTACTTCGCCGAGGTCGAGCAGGCCGCCTTCACGCCCGCCAACGTGGTGCCCGGCATCGACTTCTCGCCGGACAAGATGCTGCAGGGCCGCCTGTTCTCGTACGGCGACACGCACCGCTACCGCCTGGGCATTAACCATCACCAGATCCCGGTGAACGCGCCGCGCTGCCCGTTCCACAGCTATCACCGCGACGGCGCGGCGCGCGTGGATGGCAATGCCGGCGGCACGCTCAACTACGAGCCCAACAGCGCCGGCGAATGGAAGGAAACCCCGTCGGCCGGCGAGCCGCCGCTACCGCTGGACGGCCAGGCCGCCGCGCGCTGGAACCACCGCGTCGATGACGACTACTACTCGCAGCCGGGCGCCTTGTTCCGCCTGATGACGCCGGCGCAGCAGGAATTGCTGTTCGGCAACATCGGCCGCCACATGGCCGGCGTGCCCGAGGAAATCCAGCGCCGTCAGCTGGAACACTTCCGCAAGGCCGATCCGGCCTACGCGGCGGGCGTGGCCAAGGCACTGGGCCTGAAGCTGTAAGGGCGGCGCCCCGGCGCGGCCAACGCGCCGCGCAACACGCATCGGGCGGCCCGCGGGCCGCCCGTTTTCTTGCCTGCCGTGCGTTTTCCGCCTGCTTCCGCGCCCATTCTTGGTGGCCGCGCCCGCGGTTTTCGCCTGCGTTTTGCTCCGAAAACCGCCGCAAGCGACTTCTCCACAACTGGGCGGCGAAAAGTTATCCCCATTCGTCCACAGCCAATTCACAGGCAATCCACAGGAATTCCACAGGCGCTGGGGATAGCTTTCCCCGTGAAGGCTGTGGAAAACCCGCTTTCCTAGTATTTCAGGCCGGTATCGCACAGCACCGTGGCCACCGCCGCATCCGGGCGCAGCCGTCCCGAACGCAACAGCTTGGCCGCCGCGCACACGTTGGCGGCAGCGGAATAACCCACGTACAGCCCCTCGCGCACGGCCAGCAGGCGCCGCCATTCCTGCGCCTCGTCATCGGTGACCGCAATGCTCAGGTCCATCAGGGACGGATCCCAGTGCGGCGGCACCGCGCCATAGCTGGTGCCCTGGATCAGGTGGCGCGCCTTGGTCACCGGCGCGCCGGCCAGCACTTCGCAGCCCAGCGGCTCGACCGCCGCGCAAACGGTGGCGGCGCTGGCCGCCTTGAGCGCGCGCGCCACGCCCATGAAGGTGCAGCCGGTGCCGACGGCCGCGGCCCAGCCATCCAAGGGGGCGCCGAATTGTTCGAGGATTTCGCGGCCGGTGCCGGTCTCGTGCGCGGTGATGCATTCAACCGCGTTGAACTGGTCGACGTAGAAGCCGCCGCGCTCGCGCGCCAACTCGGCGGCGACACGGGCCGCCGCCTCGACGTCGGCGCCAGTGACCTGCCCCGGGGCGCCATCGACCTGCGGCACCAGCACCACCTCGGCGCCCAGTCCTTCCAGCATGCGGGCACGGGCGGGGCTGTTGCCCGCCGACATGGTGACGACCAGCGGATGCCCCAGCGCGGCGCAGGCCACCGCCAGGCCCGCCCCCATGTTGCCGCTGGTCATCTCGATCACCGGCATGCCGGGCCGGAGCCGCCCATCGGCGCGGGCGGCCAGCAGGATGGCCTTGGCGGCGCGATCCTTGACGCTGCCGCCCGGCTGCAGGAATTCGGCCTTGGCCACGATGCGGCCAGGGCCATCGTGCGCGCGGCTCAGCGCGATCAGGGGGGTGTTGCCGATGAGTTCAATCGAAGAGGTTGCCAGCATGTCGAGTCCGGTGGATGCCCCGCGCGCATCCGGCGGATGCCGGGGGCGTGGTTGCCGCGTACCGGACTATTTTAGGGATGCTGGGATATCCACAGGTCGGCGCGCGCGCCGATCAGTCGCGGCGGGGCGCGATGTCGGACGGCGCGACAGCCGCGGGCTGCGACGGCGCGGCATGGGCGCCGTCAGCCGCCAGCGCGGGCGTGGGCGAGGCCAGGGCCACCAGGGCCAACGCCAATGCCACGCCGGCCGCGGTGGCGGTGCGAACCAGTCGTTCGCGCAGGTCAGGTGACAGATTCATGGTGTTCCTTGTGGATAAGTCGCGCATCGGCCTAGAACGGCACGTCGCCCTCGATCGTGGTGCGGTACAGCTTGCGGCGCAGGTGGTCGGGCGTGCCGCCCGCCAGGTGGATGAGCGAGCGGTTGTCCCAGAACACCAGGTCGTGCGGCTGCCAGCGGTGGCGGTAGATGTGTTCGGGCCGCACGCTGTGCGCGAACAGTTCGTCCAGCAGTTGCCGGCTCTCGTCTTCCGGCAGGCCTTCGATGTGGGTGGTGAAGCCTTCGCTCACGAACAGGGCGCGGCGGCCATTCTCGGGATGGGTGCGCACCACCGGATGCGACACCGCCTGCACCTGCGCCACCTGCTGCGCGCTCAGGTTGGGCCGCCAGTTGCCTTCCTTCTGCAGCTGGCCGTACTTGGCCAGGTACGAATGCACCGCGCGCTTGCCTTGGACGGCGTTGCGCAGCGCGGCGGGCAAGGTGTCATAGGCCAGGTGCATGTTGGCGAACAGCGTGTCGCCGCCTTGCGCCGGCAATTCCTGCGCATGCAGCAGCGAGCCCAGGCTGGGCAGTTCCTTGTACGAGATGTCCGAATGCCAGTACTTGCCCGCATCGCCCAGGCCGACCGGCTTGCCGTTCTCGACGATGTTGGAGACGATCAGGATCTCGGGATGATTGGCCAGGTGGAACTGGTGCAGCACGTGGATCATCAGCGGCCCGAAGCGGCGGCTGAAGTCGATGTGCTGCTGCGGCGTGATGCGCTGGTCGCGGAACACCAGCAGGTGGTGGTCCAGATGCGCCTGGTGCACGCGCTTGAAGTCGGCGGGCGACAGTTCTTGTCCCAGGTCCAGGCCGATCAGTTCGGCGCCCACCGGGCCCGGCAGCGGCCGCAGCTCGAACGCCTGCGCGGCCGGGCGCGGCGGGACGGGGGCGGCCTCTTCGCGCCGCACGGCGTTGCTCTGGGACATCGGTCACTCCGGTTGGCGTGGCGGCGTTGCCGCCGGCGCTGAGATCCATCCGCGGATGGATCAGGAATGATCGATTATGGAAAGCGCGCCTTGTATCTCAAACGAAGTTATCGGCGTTTGAACAAAGCCTGGCGTCATATAGAAAAACCGCCCGGGGCAAGCGGGCGGTTTGTGGCGGCATGGCGCATAAGCAAATAACCGCAATGCCTGAAGCGCCGTGGCGCGCTACTTGTGCTTGGGCAGGTAGGCCTCGACCAGCTTGACCCAATACGTCGCGCCGACCGGCAGCAGCGCGTCATTGAAGTCGTAGTTCGGATTGTGCAGCTGGCAGGGCCCCATGCCGTGATAGCTCTCCATGCGATGGTCGCCATCGCCGTTGCCCAGGAACAGGTAGGTGCCGGGCAGGGCTTCCAGGAAGAAGGAAAAGTCCTCGGCGCCCATGAAGGGAGGCATGTCGCGCACCACGTTCTCGGCGCCGAAGGTGTCCTCGGCCACCTGCGCGGCAAACGCGGTTTCCTTTTCCCAGTTCACCAGCGGCGGATAGGCGCGCACGAAGTCCAGCGTGCCGGTGCCGCCGTACACCTGCGGCAGCGTGGTGGCGATGCGGCGCATGTCTTCCTCGATCTTGTCGAGCACCTCCACCGAATAGGTACGCACCGTGCCGCGCAGCACCGCTTCGCCGGGAATCACGTTGTAGGCGTCGCCGGCGTGGATCTGCGTGATCGACAGCACCGCCTGCTCCAGCGGATTCTTGCTGCGCGAAATCACCGTCTGCAGCGCGTGCACCATGTCGGCCGCGACGATGATCGGGTCGACCGACGCATGCGGCTGCGCGGCGTGGCCGCCCACGCCCTTGATGACGATGTCCCAGCGGTTGCTCGACGCCATGGTGGGGCCGGCGCGAAAGCCGAACTGGTTGACCGGCATGCCGGGCATGTTGTGGATGCCGAACACCGCGTCACAGGGGAATTTCTCGAACAGTCCATCCTGCATCATGGCGCGCGCGCCGGCGTTGCCGCCTTCCTCGGCCGGCTGGAAGATGAACACCACGGTGCCGTCGAAATCGCGATGCGTGGACAGGTATTGCGCCGCGCCCAGCAGCATCGTGGTGTGGCCGTCGTGGCCGCAGCCGTGCATGCGGCCGCTGATGGTGGACTTGTGCGCGAAGCGGTTGTGCTCGGGCATGGGCAGCGCGTCCATGTCGGCGCGCAGGCCGATGGTCTTGCCGCCGCTGCCAGCGCGCAGCACGCCGACCACGCCGGTTTTCCCCAACCCCGTGTGGACTTCCAGCCCCCATTGGCGCAGGCGCTCGGCCACCAGGCTGGAGGTGCGAGTTTCCTGGAAGGCCAGCTCGGGATGGGCGTGGATGTCACGGCGCAGTTCGGTCAGCTCACCGTGGGCGCGTTCGATTTCGGCTAGGATTTTCATGGCGGTGGATAGGCGGAAGGGAATAGGGCGGAAAGGACAGGACGCAAACGAGAGAACGGATGTCGTATGACAGCGTATCGGAAAATTCTCGCGCCCGTCGCCGGCCGCGTCCAGCGTTGTTACGGATTGGCGCTAGCGCGCGTCGTTCAGGTGGCAGGCGCTGAACTGCATCGGCGCCACCTCGCGCAGCAACGGCCGTTCGGTCTTGCAGCGCGGCATGGCGTGTGGACAGCGCGGATGGAAAGCGCAGCCCCCGGGCGGATCCAGCGGCGACGGCAGCTCGCCCTTGATCGGCTGGTAGCTGCGGCGCCCCGGTGTGAGCGTCGGCAGTTCCTTGAGCAGCGCCTGCGTGTACGGATGGTTGGCGCGCTGGAACACGGTATCGGTCGGCGCCAGTTCGACCACGCGGCCCAGGTACATGATGGCGACGCGATCCGAGATATGGCTCACCACGCTCAGGTTGTGGCTGATGAACAGGTACGTCAGGTCCAGCTCGTCGCGCAGTTGCTCGAACAGGTTCAGCACCTGCGCCTGGATCGACACGTCCAGCGCCGCCACGGCCTCGTCGCACACGATCACCGAGGGTTTCAGCGCCAGCGCGCGCGCGATGCCGATGCGCTGGCGCTGGCCGCCCGAGAACTGGTGTGGATAACGCTGCGCGAAGGCCGGGTCCAGCCCCACCTGGCGCATCAGGCCGGCGACGTACTCGGCCTTGTCGCGCGCGCGGATCAGGCCGTGCGCCACCGGCGCCTCACCGATGATCTCGCGCACCCGCATGCGCGGGTTGAGCGAGGCGTAAGGGTCCTGGAAGATCATCTGCACGCCCAGCTCGTAGGCGCGCCGCTGCGGGCCCGCCATGGCCTTCACCGCCTGGCCCTGGTAGCGCACCTCACCGGAAGAGGGCGGCAGGATGCCCGAAACGATGCGACCCAGCGTCGATTTGCCGCAGCCGGATTCGCCGACGATGCCGATGACCTCGCCCGGCTGCACGTCCAGGTCCACGCCGGCCACGGCGTGCACCACCTGCGTCTTCAAACCCGCGCCCAGCAGGTTGGCGATGCGGCCGGCCAGGTCCACGCGTTGCGTGAAGCGCAGCTCCACGCCGCGCAGCGACAGGATGGGGGCGGCGTTGCGATCAGCGGCGTTCATTGGACCTCCGGCGCGCCGGCATGCCAGCAGCGCACCCATTGCGCCGGGCGCACCTCCACGGGCTGCGGTTCGGTCAGACAGGCCTCGCTGGCGCGCGGGCAGCGCCCGCGGAACGCACAGCCCTGCGGCAGGTTGAGCAACGACGGCGTCATGCCGGGAATCGGCACCAGCGGCCGGCCGCGCGATTCCGGCGTCGGAATCGAGGCGATCAGGCCGTGCGTGTACGGATGCATCGGATGACTGATGACATCGCGCGTGCTGCCGGTCTCGACCACGCGGCCGGCGTACATCACCGACACGCGGTCGGCCAGGCCCGCCACCACGGCCAGGTCGTGCGTGATCCACACCAGGCCGGTGCCGGTCTCGCGGCACAGCTTCTGCACTTCGAACAGGATCTGCCCCTGGATGGTCACGTCCAGCGCCGTGGTGGGTTCATCGGCGATGATGACGCGCGGCGAATTCAGCAATGCAATCGCGATCGCCACGCGTTGCCGCATGCCGCCGGACAACTGATGCGGATAGGCACGCAGGCGTTCCTGCGGCGACGGGATGCCGACCATCGTCAGCGTCTGCAGGGCGCGTTCACGCGCCTGTTCGCGCGACACCTTGTGATGCGCCTGCACCGCTTCGATCATCTGCGTATCGACGCGCAGCACCGGGTTCAGCGTCATCATCGGGTCCTGGAAGATCATGGCGATCTCCTGGCCCCGCAGTTGCCGCCAACGCGCCGGCGACGCGCCGCGCAGGTCCTCGCCGTTCAGGCGCAGTTCGCCCTGGACGATGCGGCCGGGCTCGTCCAGCAGGCCCATCAGCGAGAAACCGGTGATGCTCTTGCCCGAACCCGATTCGCCCACCAGCCCCAGGATCTCGCCCTCGGCCACCGTCAGGTCGACGCCATCGACCGCCTTGACCACGCCGTTGCGAGTGAAGAAATGCGTCTTCAGTCCGCGCACATCGAGGACCGGCGACTTTTCCACAGCTTGTATCTGCATCGCGTCCGCCCTCAGTTCGCGTGGCGCGGGTTGAGCACATCGCGCAGGTGGTCGCCCACCAGGTTGATGGCGATGATGGCCAGCGCCAGCGCGATGCCGGGGAAGAACGAGATCCAGTACTGGCCCGACAGCAAATACTCGAAGCCGTTGTAGATCAGCATGCCCAGCGACGGCTCGGTCACCGGCACGCCCACGCCCAGGAACGACAGCGTGGCTTCCAGCGCGATGGCGTGCGCCAGGTCGATGGTGGCGATCACGATCAGCGGCGGCATGCAGTTGGGCAGCACGTGGCGGAACAATACCCGCCCCCACGACAGCGACATGCAGCGCGCCGCCTCGACGTATTCCTTGCCGCGTTCGACCAATGCGGCGCCGCGCGCGGCGCGGGCGAAATAGGCCCACTGCACCACGATCAGCGCGATGATCACCTTATCCACACCCTTGCCCAGGATCGCCAGCAGCATCAGCGCCACCAGGATCGCCGGGAACGACAAC
This sequence comes from Achromobacter sp. EG18, assembly GCF_059759395.1. NCBI lineage: Bacteria > Pseudomonadati > Pseudomonadota > Betaproteobacteria > Burkholderiales > Alcaligenaceae > Achromobacter > Achromobacter sp. EG18. The sequence goes on along the minus strand of NZ_CM186213.1, from coordinate 4,398,122 downwards.
TGGATATCCACAATGCGCATCAGCAGCGCGTCGATGCGCCCGCCGAAGTACGCCGCGATCAGGCCCACGGTGGCGCCGATGCCGAACGCCGCCAGCACCGACACGGTGGCCACCAGCAGGCTGGTGCGCATGCCGTACAGGATCGCCGACAGCAAGTCGCGCGCCTGGCCATCGGTGCCCAGCCAGTAATGCATGCTGCCGTCGCCGCTTTCGCTGCCGGGCTTGAGTTTGGAATCCATGATGTCCAGCGATGCCAGGTCATACGGATTCTGCGGCGCGATCCAAGGCGCCAACAAAGCGGCGCCGACGATCAGCACCAGCATCACCAGGCCCAGCGTGGCCAGCTTGCTGGCGAAGAAATCGCCCACGAAACGGCGCCACGGCGTCTGTTCCCTGGCGGCGGCGGGTACGGCAGCAGTCACGGGGGCGGTCATCGGCGGCTATCCAGGCGTACGCGGGGATCCAGCACCGTATAGATGATGTCCACCACGAGGTTCAGCATCACAAGGAAGAACACGATCAGCAGCAGGTACGCCACCACCACCGGCCGGTCCAGGTTGATGATGGAATCGATCAGCAGCTTGCCCATGCCGGGCCACGAGAACACCGTCTCGGTCACCACCGCGAAGGCCATCACCTGGCCGAACTCCAGGCCCGCCACTGTCACCACGGGGATCAGGATGTTCTTGAGCAGGTGCACGCCCAGCACGCGCTTTTCCGACAGGCCCTTGGCGCGCGCGAACTTGATGTAGTCCATCGGCAGCGCCTCGCGCGTGGCGGCGCGGGTCACGCGGATGATCATGGCGCACTTGGCGAAGGCGATGGTGGCGGCCGGCAAGGCCAGGCTGAGCCAGCCATCCAGTGTCAGCACGCTCAACTGCAGCGAACCGATGCTGACGGTCTGGCCGCGGCCGCCGGCCGGCACCCAGCCCAGCATCACCGCGAACACCATGATGAGCATCAGGCCCACCCAGAAATTGGGCAGCGAGAACCCCAGCACCGATCCCGTCATGATGGCGCGCGAGCCGGCCGCCTTGGGCTTGAGGCCCGCGATGATGCCCAGCGGCACGCCGATCAGCACCGACAGCAGCATGGCCACACAGGCCAGCTCGACCGTGGCCGGCATGCGCTCCAGGATCAGGCGCATGGCCGGTTCGCCGGTCAGGAAGCTGTTGCCGAAATCACCGCGCACCGCCTGGCCCATGAAGATCAGGTACTGCCGCCACAGCGGCAGGTCCAGGCCCAGCGAGGCGCGGATGGCGGCGCGTTGGGCCTCGGTGGCCTCCGGACTGGCCAGCATCGACACCGGATCGCCGACCATGTAGATGCCGGCGAAGACCAGCGCCGACATGACCAGCATGACGACGATGGTTTGCAGCAGCCTTCGTACGATTGTCGCTAGCACAGGATACCGCCCGCGACGTGCGTCACTTCTTCAGCGTAGCGAACTGCGCCAGCGTGACCTGGTCGGGACGGCCCTGGAAGCGGATGTCGTTCTTCATCGCCCACACCGACAACTCGAAGTGCACCGGCAGCATGGCGTAGTCATCCATCGCGATGTTGCTGGCCTTGGACAGCAGCTCGGCGCGCTTGGCGTCATCCATGGTGGACGAGGCTTCCTTCACCAGCTCGTCCATCTTGGGATTCGAGTAGCGGCTGCGGTTGGTAGTGCCCAGGCCCGCCTCGGGATTGCGCGTCACCAGGAGCGAGGTCAGCGCGTTCGACATCTCGCCGCTGGTCACCGACCAGCCGGCCAGGTAGGCCGAGAACGCGTAGCTGTCGCGGTTCTTGAAGAACACCGGCGGCGCCATGGCGTCGACGCTGGTCTTCACGCCCACGCGGGTCCACATCGACGCGATGGCCTGCGCCACCTTGGAATCGTTGACGTAGCGGCCCGACGGCGAGCCCAGCGTGATCGAGAAGCCGTTGGGATAGCCGGCTTCCTTCAACAGCGCCTTGGCCTTTTCGACATCGGCCTTGGGCGCCTTGGAATGCTCCTTGCTCGACCCGAACATGGGGTAGGGCAGCAGGTTGCCGGCGGGCAGCGCCACGCCACCCATCACGCGCTCGACCAGCGCATCGCGGTTGATGGCCAGCGACAGCGCTTCGCGCACGCGCTTGTCTTTCAACGGATTCTTGTCGGTGCCCTGGATGCCGGGCGAGGGCTCGGCGTACTGGTCCAGCGCCACGTACACCACGCGCACCGACGGCGTCTCTTCGACATACAACTTCTTGTCGCCCTTGAGCTTGGGCAGGTCATCGGTCGGGGGATCCTCGATCATGTCGACGTCGCCGGCCAGCAGGGCCGCCACGCGCGCCGCGGCATTGCTGATCGGGCGATAGATCACCTTGTCCCACACGGGCTTCTTGCCCCAGTAGTTTTCATTGCGCGCCAGCACGAATTCGGCGCCGCGCTTCCACGACACGAACTTGTACGGGCCGGTACCGATGAGGCCGTCGCCGCTGTTCAATTCCGTGGTGGTCTTGCCTTCGGCCGCGGGGCCGGAGGCGGCCTTCTTCGACATGATGGGCAACTGCGCCAGGTTCACCAGCAGGTTCGGCGCCACTTCCTTGGTGGTGATGCGCAGGGTCATCGGATCCACCGCTTCGGCCTTGGCCACCGAGCCCAGGTACAGCGTGAACGGCGACGGGCTGTTCGGCACCTTGGGCACGCGGTCATAAGTGAAGACCACGTCCTCGGCGGTGAACGGCGACCCATCGGAGAACTTCACGCCGGGCCGCAGCTTGAAGGTCCACACCTTGCCATCGACGGTCCAGGACTCGGCCAGCGCCGGCACCGGCTTGAGCTGCGCGTCGGTGGCCACCAGCGTGTCGAAAATGGTCTGGGAGATCTGGGTGTTCGGCGTCAACGCGTGGTACTGCGGATCCATCGATGATGGCTCGGTCTTCAGCCCGATCACCAGGTCGCGCGCCAGCGCCGAATTGAGGGTGCCGAAGGCCAGCAGAACCGCTACCGAACCACAGGCCAACACACGCGAAAACCGAGATGCCATCATGATCTCCCAGGGTTGTTTCGGGTTTTAAACCTCTGGCGCACCTTAACCAGCAAACAAGGCCCCGCGCAACAGTTATATTCCCCTATTGTCCTTGCCTCGCGTTGTCCCCGATATGTCCGTCCATGCCCCTATTGCCGCCATTGCAACCGCCCCCGGAAGAGGTGGCATCGGTGTCGTGCGCGTTTCTGGTGCGGACCTGTCCGAATTGGTGCGTCGCCTGTTCCAGCGCGAACTCACGCCGCGTCACGCGCACTATTTGCCGTTCAAGGCGGTCGATGGCGAACTGCTCGACGAAGGCATCGCGCTGTACTTCAAGGGGCCGCATTCCTACACCGGCGAAGACGTGCTGGAACTGCAGGGCCACGGCGGACCCGCGGTCCTGCGCCGCGTGCTCGACAGCTGCCTGGCGGCGGGCCGCGACCTGGGCCTGCGGCTGGCCGAGCCGGGTGAATTCACCCGCCGCGCGTTCCTCAATGACCGCATGGATCTGGCGCAGGCCGAGGCCGTCGCCGATTTGATCGAAGCCTCGTCGGTGGCCGCCGCGCGTGGCGCCATGGCGTCGCTGTCGGGCGACTTCTCGGCGCGCGTCAACGACCTGTCCGACCGCATCATCCACCTGCGCATGCTGGTCGAGGCCACGCTCGATTTCCCCGAAGAGGAAATCGACTTCCTCGAGAAATACCAGGCGCGCCCCACGCTGCAAAAGCTGGCCGGCGACCTCGCCCATCTCATCGCCCAGGCGCGCCAGGGTGTGATCCTGCGCGAAGGCCTGCATGTGGTGCTGGCCGGCCAGCCCAACGTCGGCAAATCCAGCCTGCTCAATGCCCTGGCCGGCGACGACGTTGCCATCGTCACACCGATCGCCGGCACCACGCGCGACAAAGTGGTGCAACAGATCCATATCGACGGCGTGCCGCTGCACATCGTCGACACCGCCGGCCTGCGCGAAACCGAGGACACCGTGGAAAGCATCGGCATCGCCCGCAGCTGGCAGGAAATCGAGCGCGCCGACGTCATCCTGCACCTGCAGGACGCCACGCAGCCCGGCGACGAACTGGACGCGCAGATCACCGCTCGCCTGCCGCCGCGCACGCCAGTGCTGAAGGTTTTCAACAAGGTGGACCTGTTATCCACAGCCTTTGCGGCCGGCCCCGGCGAACTCGGCATCTCGGCCAAGCGCGGCGCGGGCCTGGACGCGCTGCGCGCCGAGCTGCTACGCATCGCCGGCTGGAATCCCGGCGCCGAGTCGCCCTGGCTGGCGCGCGAACGGCACCTGCACGCGCTGCAGGATGCCGCCGATCACCTGGCGCTGGCCGCGGAACACGCCGAACAGGACGACCGCGTGCTGGACCTGTTCGCCGAGGAACTGCGGCTGGCGCATGACAGCCTGTCGAGCATCACCGGGAAGTTCACCAGCGATGATTTGTTGGGCGAGATCTTCTCGAGCTTCTGCATCGGGAAGTAGCGCTCATGGCCGCTCCCGCCAGCACACCTCACCGGATCCGCCTGGCGACGGTCGATGACCTGGCGGCGGTCGAACGTATCGTCCACGACGCCTACCGTCATTACGTGGCGCGCATCGGCGCCACGCCGGGACCGATGCGCGACGATTACCGCGTGCGCATCGCGCAGGGACAGGCGCAGGTGCTGGAGGACGACACCGGTATCCAGGCCGTGCTGGTCCTGGTGCGCGAAGCGGATTGCCTGCTGCTCGACAATGTGGCGGTGTCACCCGGCGCGCAAGGGCGCGGCTATGGCCGCGCGTTGATGCAATGGGCGGAAACCATCGCGCGGCAGGCGGGCTATCCGCGCATCCGGCTGTACACGCAGGAAGCGATGAGCGAGAACATCGCCATCTATCAGCGCTATGGTTATGTCGAGACGCATCGCGCCGAAGAGATCGGCCTGAAGCGCGTGTTCATGACGAAAAACCTGGATTGACCGACCACAATAAATGAGCAATAGCTCACTTTTCGATTTCAGTGACAGTCAGGCAAGCCAGCTTCCTTCAAGGAACACCAATCTGCACGCTATTGAAAAACACCTCGGGAAAAATATGAGCTTTTGCTCACCCCTATTTTCAAGAGGTTTTTGGCCAAAATTTCAGATCAAGAACGCCGCGGCCTATCCGTCGGAAGCATTGGCGCCGCTGTCAACGTCTCGCGCGCAATGCGATTGCTCGCCAGCGATTTCGCGTACACCGAATCCGGCCGGATGCGCTGCGCAATGACAAAACCCGTGATGCACGCCAGCATCAACGGCAACATCACCTCATAGCTCAACGTCATCTCGAAAATCATCAATATCGACATCAGCGGCGCGTAGGTCGTGGCCGCCAGCAGCGCCCCCATGCCCACCACCGCGTAGCTCGATACCGCGGACAGGTCGCCGGCGGGAAACAGCGCATGCAAACCGGAACCATACAGGGCGCCGACGGCAGCCCCCACGAACAGCGTCGGCGTGAATACCCCGCCGATCGCGCCGGAACCGACGCTGGCGCCGGTGGCCACGATCTTGAACAGCAGGATCGCCGCCACCGCCTGCCAGGCCCATTCCGTGTGCAACATGCTGTTGACCACGCTGTAGCCGTTGCCCCAGACCTCGGGCTTGAACACCGACAGGGCGCCCACCACCAGTCCGCCGAGCGCCATCTTGGCCCACAACGGCAGCGTCAGCCGACGAAACAGCGCCTTCGATGCATCCAGGAACCGCAGGAATTGCGGCGCCACCATCCCTGCGATGAGGCCCAGCCCCAGGTAATTGGCCACTTCCCAGCCCGACACGAAATCGAACGGCGGCATATGGAACACCGCGTCATAGTGCAGGATCTGGCGCGTCACGATGTTGGCGACCACCGATGACACCACCAGCGGCACCAGGGTGGCCGACGCTATGGCGCCATAGACGATCTCGGAAATGAACAGCGCGCCGGCAATCGGCGCGTTATAGGCGGCCGTGATCCCGGCGGTGGCGCCGCACGCCACCAGCAGCCGCAGATGCCGCGGCGGCAGCACCAGGTAGCGGCCCGACAACGACGAGAACATCGCCGCCAACTGCACCATCGGCCCTTCGCGGCCAATCGAAGCCCCGGAACCGATTGAAAACAAAGAAGAAATGCTACGCGCCACGGTCTGGCGAAAGCCGATCACGCCGCGGCCAATGGCAATGGCCTCCATATAGTCGGCGGCCCCGCGCGGCGGCAGCCGGCGAGCGGCCACCTGCAGGATCAACCCGGCGATCGCGCCGCCGGCCGCCGGCAGCAGCAGCCGTTCCCAGGACGACATGCCGCGCGCCAGCGACACCATGCCATGCGGCGAATCGACCCCGCCCAGCAGCATCTGAATCCAGCCCAGCAGTTCCCGAAAGATCACCGTTGCCAGCGCGCCGGCCAGCCCCATCAGGGCTGCCGCGCACAGCGTCGCAGGAAGATTGTCGGCCAGCAAACGGCCTCTCAGCCAGGTTGCCCAGGCCGGTTTCTTGATTCTGAGTTGTCTTGCCATGGGCGGATTCTACGGCGGAAACCTGCTCACTTTTTGTTCAGCCGGACGTCAACCACGGCGGGACGCCACCCCTCACATGGCCGATTCGGGCAACGCCTCCAGGGGCCTTTACGGGCCTGCAAAGAGGCGAAAACCAGGGTAGGCAACCAGCGTTTTTTCGGGGTAAAAGTGCCGCTGCCCGACCCGGTTTGGCAGAAGAGGGCTGTGGATAACTCCTAAGGCGGCAGGTTGTGCACATTGTGTGGAGGCGAGTTGAACAAGCGGGGGTTTTGGACGAGGTCGGAAATCTTGTCCAACTTCGGCTCTTTTTCCACACAGAGTTCTTGCACAGCCAAAAACGGCCGCAAGTCGATGAAAAAAAAAGGGTTTCCAAGGTTAAGGTAGTTATCCACAGGCCTTATTAATCATTAGTCTTTATATAAAGAGAAATACAGGGAAAAGACAAACATGCTTTCTCCTATCCCCCAGCCACGCCCCCCCGGACTCCGTCCATGCGCATCCTCCTGATAGAAGACGAAGCGGAACTTGCCCGCTGGCTGTCCAGAAGCCTGGCCCGACATGCGGGCTTCGTTGTCGAATGGGCTGACGACGGATTGGTCGCCGAAAGAAGGTTGGCCGTCGAAGAATTCGATGCGGTCATCCTCGACCTGGGACTTCCCGGCATGGATGGCCATACCTTGCTGGCGAAGATCCGCGCGCGGGACGACCGCACGCCGGTGCTGGTCCTGACCGCGCGCGATTCATTGGCCGAAAAAATAGGGACACTTCACGAAGGCGCGGACGATTTCCTGCCGAAACCGTTTGTTGTGGAAGAGTTGGAAGCGCGCCTGATCGCACTGGTGCGTCGCAGCCGTGGCCGTGAACACCCGCGACTCACCCTGGGAAACCTGGTTTTCGAGACTTCGGGGCAAAAGTTCACGGTCTCGGGACAGGCTTTGCAGTTATCCCCACGTGAACACGCCGTACTGCGGGTGTTGATCCAGAAAAGCGGCGAACCCATCAACAAGCAGCAGATCCTCGACCGCATCGTGACCGACGATGCCGACATCAACCTCGAAGCCATCGAGGTGCTGGTGCACCGCCTGCGCAAGAAATTGGCGGAAACCGGCGTGCAGATCACCACCATGCGGGGCATGGGCTACTGCCTGGAGAACGCTGTTGACAACTAGTTTTCCGGAAAAAACCCCGGTTTCCAGGAAAAAAAACCGCAATCGCACCCTGAAAACGCAGTTGCTCTGGTGGTTGATCCCCACCCTGGTCCTGGTGATGATGGGCGCCCTGTGGCTGTCCAACCACCAGCTGCGCAACCAGGTCGACATTGCCTACGACCGTTCGCTTGCCGGCGCGCTGCGCGCGATCGACCACAACATATCCACAGCCAGCGGTGGATTAGCCATGGAGCAGCCGTATCTGATGCTGGAATTTTTCGAGTTGACGGCCAATGGCAGCGTGTTCTACCGCGTGGCCACCGAGGACGGCCTGGCCGAGATCGGCCATCCCGGGCTGCCGATGCCGGCCCAGCCGCTGGTTTCGGGCGAACCGCAGTTCTTCTACGCCACCTACCAGGGGGCTTCCGTACGCGTGGCCGCGCTGGCGCGGGCCATGGATCCACCGCTGTACGCAAACAAAGGGGGACGGGTTATCGTCCAGGTCGCCGAAGGGCTGGAAAGCCGCCAGGCCTTCCTGCACCAGGTGCTGGTGCGTTCGGTCGAACGCGACCTGGCCGTGATCCTGATCAGCGTGCTGGTGATCGTCCTGGGGGTTTTCATGGCCCTGCGCCCCCTGGAGCGCCTGCGCCAGGAAGTGGAAAGGCGCTCCGCGGACGATTTAAGCCCCGTCAGCGCGTCGGAGATGCCAGGTGAGGTCCTACCCCTGGTCGCCGCCGTAAACCTCCACATGGCCCGTTACGCTGCCCAGGCGAGGGTCCAAAGCCAGTTCCTGGACGACGCCTCGCACCAGTTGCGCACGCCCCTGTCGGTTTTGCGCACCCAGACGGCATATGCCTTGCGCGAAACATGCCCCCAGGAGGTCCGTACAGCCCTTCTGGCGATGCAGGAGGGGTTGGACAGGGCGGTACGCACCACCAACCAGATGCTGGCCCTGGCGCGCGCTAAAGACGCCTCGCTGGCCGAAGGCGGCCTGGCGGCCGAACCGGTGGATCTGGCCGCGCTGGCCCACGGGGTCATCCGGACCCTGTTGCCGACCGCCCGCGCCCGCCAGATCGACATCGGGCTGGATGCCGGCGACGACCCGCTGGTGGTGCAGGGCGTGGACTGGCTGCTGCGCGAGGCGGCAAGCAACCTGGTCGACAATGCCATCCGCTACACCGCCCCGGGCGGCGTGGTGACCGTGGTGGTGCGCCGCCAAGCCGGCCAGGCCAGCCTGGCGGTGGAGGATAGCGGCCCAGGCATGTCGGCCGAGGACATTGCCCGCGCTGGAGTTCGGTTCCGCCGGGGCGCGGCCGGCAAGAACAAGCCCGGCGCCGGATTGGGGCTGGCCATCGTCGATACCATCGCCGGATTGCTGGGCGCCCGCCTGGTGCTGGAGAACCGGACGCCCTTGGCCGGCTTGCGCGCGGTGCTGGTGTTTTCCCTGGAAACAGTCCCGTATGTTGCGCCGCACCAGGAAAATGGCGATTTTTGAAAGGTTCTGGAAAGCTTCGATTTTGTACGGTTGCATCCGCTGGAGCCCGACCAGGCGGCAGACCGCCCCGATCGCCAGCCATGCCTAGACCTATAAATTCGGAGACGCAAGAATGCAGACCAGCCTCAAGCTGCGCCTGGCCGCCGTCGCGGCGCTCGGCGCGATCACCCTTTCCCTGGGCGCCGCCCATGCCGCCGACGAACCGCGCCGCCCCGAGTGCATTGCGCCGGCCCAACCCGGCGGCGGCTTCGACCTGACCTGCCGCCTGGCCACCGAGGGCCTGAAGCAGAGCGGGGCGCTCAAGAGCGCCATGCGCATCGTCTACATGCCGGGCGGCATCGGCGCGGTGGCCTACAACAACATCGTTGCCCAACACCCCAACGAGCCCGGCACCATCGTGGCGTTCTCGGGCGGTTCGCTGCTGAACCTGGCGCAAGGCAAGTTCGGCAAGTACAACGTCGACGACGTGCGCTGGCTGGCGGCCATCGGCACCGACTACGGCGTGGCCGTGGTGCGCAACGATTCGCCGTACACCGACCTGAAGGGCCTGATGGACGCGTTCAAGCAGGATCCGACCAAGATCGTGCTGGGCGCCGGCGGCACCGTCGGCAGCCAGGACTGGATGAAAGCCGCGCTGACCGCCAAGGCGGCCGGCGTCGATTTCAAGAAGATGCGCTTCGTGGCCTTTGAAGGCGGCGGCGAGGCCGTGACGGCGCTGCGCGGCGGCCATATCCAGGCCTACATGGGTGATGCCGCCGAGGCCTTCACCATGCTCGAAGGCGGCGCTCCCATCCGCGTGCTGGCGGTCTTCAACGACCAGCGCCTGCCGGGCAAGCTGGGCACGGTACCCACCGCGAAAGAGCAGGGCTATGACATCGTCTGGCCCATCATCCGCGGCTTCTACGTCGGTCCCAAGGTGTCCGATGCCGACTACCAGTTCTGGGTCAACGCCTTCAATCGCGTCGCCGCGGCGCCCGAGTTCGCCAAGCTGCGCGAACAGCAGGGACTGTTCCCCTTCAACAAGACCGGCGCCGACCTCGATGCCTACGTGAAGCAGCAGGTCAAGCAATACGCCGAACTGGCCGACTCTTTCGGCCTGGTCAAGAAATAAGCCGCAAGGCTTGCCTACCGACCGCGCGCGGGTGAACGCGCACCTTGCGCCGCCGGCTCCCAGCCGGAGGCCGGGGCGGGCTTGCGCCGCGCGGTCCTTCTACCAACGGAAAGCTGATCATGAACGATCGAATCCTGGGCATCGCGGCGCTTGCGCTGGCGGCCTTCATGACCTGGGCGGGGTGGGGCATCGAAGCGCCGTTCGCCTATGAACCGGTGGGCCCGCGCGCCTTCCCGTTGCTGCTGGCGCTGATCATCGGCCTGTGCGGTCTGCGCCTGGCCTACAAGGGCGGCAACGCGGTCGAGCCGAACCCCGCCGGCGCCAACGGCCGCATCGCGTTGATGGTGGTGTTCGCCGCCGCGTATGCGTTCCTGTTCCAGTGGCTGGGTTTCATCATCGCCACCGCGTTGATGACGGTCTTCGTCGGCCGCCTGTTCGGCGGCGGCTGGGTCAAGTGCGCGATTGGCGGCATCGTCATGAGCGCTTTCTTCTACGTGCTGTTCGACAAGGTGCTGGACGTGGTCCTGCCCGGCGGGCTGCTGGAGAACCTGATATGAGCGGAATCCTCGATCATCTATCGATCGGCTTTGGCGTGGCGTTCTCGTGGACCAACATTCTGGTGGCCGCGATCGGTTCGTTCTTCGGCACCATGGTGGGCGTGCTGCCGGGCCTGGGGCCGATCAACGGCGTGGCAATGCTGATCCCGATTGCCTTCGCCATGAACCTGCCGCCCGAGACCGCGCTGATCCTGCTGGCGGCGGTGTACGTGGGCGCGGAATACGGCGGCCGCATCACCTCGATCCTGCTCAACGTGCCGGGCGAGGCCAGCGCCATCATGACGACGCTGGACGGTTATCCATTGGCGCGCCAGGGCTTGGCCAACGTCGCGTTGTCGCTGTCGGCGTGGTCCGCCTTCTTCGGCGCGATCGTGTCGGTGGTGGGCATCATCCTGCTGGCGCCGCTGCTGGCCAAATGGGCATTGGCGTTCGGTCCGGCCGAGTATTTCGTGCTCATGATCTTCGCCTTCTGCTGCCTCACCAGCCTGCTCGGCAAGCAACCCATCAAGGGCGTGCTGGCGGCAATGATCGGCCTGTCGATCTCGGTCATCGGCGTGGATGCGAACTCGGGCGTATACCGCTATACCTTCGACTCCGTGCACCTGGCCGATGGCATCGATTTCGTGGTCGTGGTGATCGCCTTGTTCGCGGTCAGCGAGATGCTGGAAATGCTTGAGAAGGTGATGGCGGGCCACAGCGTCGAGGTCAAGCCCAGCGGCCGCAAGCTGTTCAATTTGAAGGAGCTGGCGTTCACCTGGTGGAGCGTGGTGCGCAGCGCATTGGTGGGCTTCGGTGTCGGCGTGTTGCCGGGCGCCGGCGCCAGCGTGGCCGCGGCCGTGGCGTACTCGCAGGAAAAGCGCATCATCGAAGCCAAGGATCCGGATGCCAAGTTCGGCAAGGGCGACATGCGCGGCCTGGTGGCGCCCGAAGCCGCCGCCACCTCGTCGGCCATCGGTTCGTTCGTGCCCATGCTGACGCTGGGCGTGCCGGGCTCGGGCACCACCGCGGTGATGATGGGGGCGCTGACGCTCTACAACATCACGCCGGGTCCAGTGCTGTTCGACTCCAAGCCGGAGCTGGTGTGGGGCCTGATCGCCTCGCTGTTCGTGGCCAACGTGCTGCTGTTCGTGATGAACGTGCCGATGGTGCGCCTGTTCTCGAAAGTGCTGTCGGTACCGGGCTGGCTGATGGTGCCGGGCATCCTGTGCATCAGCTACATCGGCGTGTATGCGATCAACGCGGGCACCTTCGATCTGCTGCTGGTGGCAGGCATCGGCACGTTGGGCTATTTCCTGCGCAAGTTCGGCGTGCCGATGGCGCCGCTGGTGCTCGGCGTGGTGCTGGGCGACATGATGGAACAGAACCTGCGCCGCGCCTTGTCGATGACCGACGGCAATGTGTCGGTGCTGTTCGCCAGCCCGGTCGCGATCGCCTTGTGGACCGCGGCCATCGCCGTGGTGATTGTCCCGCAGCTCCTGCGCCGTATGCGCAAGGCCAGGAAGGCAGTCGCCGAACCGGTGTGATGGATCCGCGCGCCGGCCTGTCCGCGAAGGCCGGCCAGCTGCGACCGAGGCACCGGTCATTGCAAGGGAGCGACGCGGCGCTCCTTTTTTTCATGGGCGACATGCGGAGCAGATGAAAAGAAAAACGCCCCGGCGGGGCGTTTCCAGTCGGCGTGTGTCGCGTGGCGTCAGACTTGCGCCAAGCGCTCCAGCGCCGCGTCCAGCGTCGCGTCTTTCTTGGCGAAGCAGAAGCGCACGATGCGGTGGTTGGAATCGGCGGCGTCGGGCCGTTGATAGAAGGCGGAAACCGGGATCACCGTCACGCCATGCCGCACTGTCAGATCGCGCGCGAAGTCCGCTTCGTTCTGTTTGGATATCTCGCTGTAGTCCGCCAACAGGAAGAACGTGCCCGGGCTGGGCAGCGGCTTGAAGCGCGTCTTGGCCAGGCCTTGCGAGAGGCGATCGCGCTTGGCCTGGTAGAAGGCTGGCAAATCCAGGTAGGGCTTGGGATCGCGCATGAACTCGGCCAGCGCGAACTGCATCGGCGACGGCACGGTGAACACCATGAACTGGTGCACCTTGCGCAGCTCCGCGCTGAGCTGGCGCGGCGCGCAGCAATAGCCGATTTTCCAGCCGGTGGTGTGGTAGGTCTTGCCGAACGACGAGATAACGAAAGCGTGTTCAGCCAGCAGCGGACGGCGCGCAATGCTCGCATGCGGCTTGCCGTCGAACACGATGTGTTCGTAGACCTCGTCCGACACCAGCAGCACGCCGGTGTCGCGCACGATGGCTTCGAGCGCGTCCAGGTCGCTGTCGTCCAGCACCGCCCCGGTGGGGTTGTGCGGGAAGTTCAGCATCAGCAGGCGGGTCTTGGAAGTGATGGCGTCGCGCACGCGTTGCCAATCGATGCGGTAGTACGGATCGTCCGAGGTGGGCGCGCGCAGCGGCACCGGCACCGCGGTGCCGCCGGCAAGGCGGATGGCCGGCAGGTAGGAGTCGTAGCAGGGCTCGATGACGACCACTTCGTCGCCGCTGCCGACCGCGGCCAGTACGGTGGCCATCAGCGCTTCGGTGGCGCCGCTGGTGACGGTGATCTCGGTTTCGGGATCGTAGGCGCGGCCGTACAGCGACTGCGTCTTGGCGGCGATGGCCTCGCGCAGCGGCGCCACGCCGGGCATGTAAGGGTACTGGTTGTGGCCGTCGGCCATGGCCTTGCTGACCAGCGCGCAGAGCGCGGGATCGGGATCGAAGTCCGGAAAGCCCTGGCCCAGGTTGATGGCCTTGTGCTCGATGGCCAGGCGGCTCATGACGGTGAAGATGGTGGTGCCGACGTCGGGAAGTTTGGATCGGATCATGGTGGACGCGAAAAGGAACGCTGGGTGTGCGCAAGAGTTTTCGTAAGTATCCCACTAACTCATAATTCGGGATTCTCATGAGCTTATGGCGTGGGCGGTATCGTGTTTCGGAACATGTTGTGGAGGGTGGCGGGCGGTTTGGCGATTGCACTGGCCGGCGCGTTGCTGGCGGTGTGGGCGCATCTGCCGCTGCCGTGGATGCTGGGCGCGTTGCTGCTTACCGCGGCGGTGCGGATCGCGGGCGGGGCAACGGTGTGCCCGCGGCCGGCGCGCAATGCCGGCCAATGGGTGATCGGCACTTCGCTGGGCCTGTATTTCACGCCGCAGGTGATCGACCATATCGGCGCCAATGCCGGTCCCATCGTCGTGGGCATGCTGTTCGCATTGGGGCTGGCATTCATCGGCACCGCGCTGTTGCGGCGCTATACCGACGTCGATTTCAAGACCGCGTGGTTTGCTTCGGCTATTGGCGGCGCCAGCGAAATGGCCAGCCTGGCCGAACGCCACGGTGCCCGTATCGACCGCGTGGCGACCGCGCACAGTGTGCGCGTGCTGCTGGTGGTGGTGACCGTGCCGTTCATCTTCCAGTGGTGGGGCGTGGCGGGCCTGGATCCGACGGTGCCGGGTCCGCGTACGGTGCACGCTGGCGGGCTGGCCGCGCTGGTTGCGCTGACCTGCGTGGGTGGCCTGTGCTTCATGAAACTGCGCTGGCCCAATCCCTGGGTATTGGGACCGATGCTGGCGGCGATGACTCTGACTGCATGCGGCATCGAGCTTTCCGCCTTGCCCGATTACGTGCCGAAGGTCGGCCAGTTGCTTATCGGTTGGTCGCTGGGTGATCGTTATCGGCCGGACTTCTTTCGTGCCGCGCCGCGCTTCATCGCGGTGGTGGCGGCTTTCACCGTGGTGGCGCTGGCCTTGGCGTTCGGCCTGGGCGCCTTGTTGTCGCTATGGTCGGCGGCGCCGATACCGACGCTCATCCTGGGCACCACGCCGGGGGGAATCGCCGAGATGGCGATCACGGCCAAGGTGCTGCAGCTGGGCGTGCCCGTGGTGACTGCGTTCCATGTGACCCGCATGGTGTTCGTCGTGCTGGTCACCGGCCCGATGTACGCGTTCCTGGCGCGTCGCAACGCAAATTCCGCGTAGCGGTATTGGGTTCCAGTCAGAAAAATACGACATTGGGGAAAACAACTATATGAGTCTGTAATGCTGGATGAGTATGCTGGTTTCCGCAGTTGATTCAAGCAGCGCGCGGACTTGTCTGCCGCTTTTGCGGCAAGCGAGAACGCAGCAGCAACGCAGGTATCCCTACCGGTCGTTCAGTTCTCACGGCGTCCTTGATTCATTGCATCTCGTTAATTACAGGACGCTAGGAAAATGGCTCAGAAGGGCAAAGTTAAGTGGTTCAACGCTGACAAGGGTTACGGTTTCATTACGCCGGACGCCGGCGGTACCGATGTTTTCGCACACTTTTCCGCCATCCAGGGCCGCGGCTATCGCAGCCTGAACGAAGGCCAGGAAGTCGAATTCGAAGTCAAGGATGGTCCGAAAGGACCTCAAGCGGCCGAAATTCGCCCGCTCTAAATCGGGAAATCCCAATTTCCCGTGTGCCAGGCCAGGCCTGGCTACAACGCCCCAGAACCTCGCGGTCTGGGGCGTTGTTTCTTTGGGGCCGCGGCGCATTCTCACGCGCTGCATAGAGACAGTTAGTAATCACTAACATATTCTCGGCCTTTGGATAAGTTTGTGGATAATTATTTTCGGGCATGAGCAATTCGTTGCGCAGTAATGAAGCAACGGCGCGTTCGGAATAATGGTTTTGCACATTTTTGGGTTGAATCCATGGTGTTGTCCCACCGTCATCGGCCGCGGGCTGGCAGCACTCTTTCCCCAAGGGCATGCAGGGGGAAATAACGCATTTCCCCAGGAAAACCAGGCATTTACGCCTTTTTTTCAATGCCGCCGCCGGCCATTCTCCCGCAGCCGGACGAGACGGCTTTTCACCAGGAACGGCATTTTTGCCGTTTCCAGGCGCGGTTGTTCACAAAGATATCCCCATCCCGGTTATGCACAGAATGATGCCTGGATTAGCCAAAAGGCGAGCGTTCAACCTGTGGATAGAAATGGGGATAGCGGCTCTTTGCCGAAGGGGGAAGGCGCCCGCCGAGCGACCTCTGATGTCATGGACACTGGATTGCCGCGCGTTTTGAAGGACCGCGGCGGACTTCATGTGAAGGAATTTCACGGCGCGAATCGGCAAGCGACTTTTCCACAACCAGCGGTCCGCATTGCCGGCGGGTGTCCGTGCCTCGGCCGAAAGGATGATGGCGCAAAGGACCGGCGAGGAGCAAGATGATTGTCCCGCCCATCCATTGGCTTTGCGAGTTATGCACAAAAGGCGGTGGCCGACCGACACGGAAGAGTCTGTGGACAAGGTGATGGTCAGGCGCGGCGGTTGGACTGGCGAAGAGAATCGAAGTTCCCGCGCTTGCGGCCGGGAGGTGGGCAGGTTTGACTGCCTGGGCCGGCCGATCTGGAATGTCGTGACCTGGCTGCGAGGCTTGCTTATCGGATCGATAGTCGAAGCTTATCCACATTTTTGTCCACCGGAATGCGCATGTCGCACATGGTTTGGATCTGGTAGGCGAAGCCAGCTCTTATGGGAACGGAAGGGCGATGCCTGAAGCGCGGTTTTCCTCGCTTTCATTGCGGATTTGTGCGTTTTCCCGATTATGGGTATTTGTTCTCCAACGCAAGAGTGCGCAGTCGCATGGCACCCCTCCCGCATCTTTCCGCCGACTTTGCAGGCGACTTATCCCCACAGTTGTTCCACGTGAAACCGCCGCGCTGATGTGGATGGCTTGGTGGATAAGTCGCCGTATGAGAGCCTGGAACTCCGCCGCCATCGCTTTTTCTGCATTGAGTTCGCGACGATCTACTCGATATGGATTTCGGCGACGCAAACACGCATTGATCGCGGCGACAGGATCTCCTCGCCTCGAGTGTTTGTTTCTGATGTCGCTGCGAAGCGTGCCATACACTTTGTCGCTGCCCGGTGCCCCGTATGTATTGCCGAGCCGATGTGACAAGTTGGTCCTAGGACTTCTATGTTTCAGCTGAATGACGGGTGACATTCATTTGATGGTACACGGGGGCACGTTTTGGGGAGGCACGGCTTGATGCTCCTACACTTATCGCCGGCAAAGGACTTCACGTGAAACGGAAAAATTCTGTTTTCCGGGGGGAGGGGTAGGGTAAGGGCTAGTAAATCACTTTTTTTGCTGATTTGGTTTCACGTGAAACCGAAGTCAGGCTGTCATCGGTGGATATCGATGCATCCAGCTGCAGGCGTCGGAAGTCGCCGGTCGACCGGGTGGGCAGGCGATGCCGGTGTTCCAGGGCGCATTAGGCAAGTGGCTTTTGATGTTTCACGTGGAACACCCGCAGACGGAAAGTATAATTTGGCTCTCTATAGATGCGACGCACAGTAGAAAAGATGGCGGTTTGCCCATGCTCTCCGCATGTTGTGCGGCGGGTAGATGCAAAGAACAGGCGTCAATGACTTCAGGAAAGGGACGACAGCCCGCCTCATAGTAGCATTCCAGCTGCGGAGGTCGATGTTCCACGTGAAACAGTAAGGCCGAAGGCATGGCAGGGGTCGATACGACGTGCCGATGGAAGGGCCGCGGTGAAGGGGCTTTCGCACGTGTGTTTGCAGATGTGGAGCATGCAATGTTCCACGTGAAACATCCTCACGGCATAGAGACGACTGGTGAGTTCGACCGTAGACGGACCTCAGAGTGAGTTCCTAGAGGTATGACCGGAAAGGTGAACTGTATTGGACACTGCACGCCAATCTTCTATTCACCCTTTATGCGAGGCATAGCCTGCTCCGTCAGGAGTGGTGTTTCACGTGAAACATCGAACCGAAACACCGGCAAATGCCGACATATTCAAACGCCGTCAGCCTTAGGCGCGTTGCCAATTTGCAAAACCCAGTCCCTTCGAGGTTGGCTTTGCCCAGTCCAACCATGTTTCACGTGAAACATGCCCACCCTGCCTCTATAATGAGCACCGAACGCTCTCTTATCTCCCCATCATGGATTATCCCCGCGAATTCGATGTCATCGTCGTCGGTGGCGGTCACGCCGGTACCGAAGCGGCGCTGGCTGCGGCGCGTACTGGTGCCCAGACGCTGCTGCTGACCCACAACATCGAGACCCTAGGCCAAATGTCCTGCAATCCCTCCATCGGTGGGATCGGCAAGGGCCATCTCGTCAAAGAAGTCGATGCCCTAGGCGGTGCCATGGCGCTGGCGACGGACGAGGCGGGGATTCAATTCCGTATCTTGAACGGCTCGAAGGGGCCGGCTGTGCGCGCTACCCGCGCCCAGGCCGACCGGGTGCTGTACCGCAAGGCCATCCGTGGCCGCCTGGAAAACCAGCCGAACCTCTGGTTGTTCCAGCAAGCGGTGGAAGACCTGATGGTGGAGGGCGATCGCGTGGTTGGCGCCGTGACCCAGGTCGGATTGAAGTTCCGGGCAAAGACGGTGGTGCTGACAGCCGGTACGTTCCTGAATGGCTTGATCCATGTGGGCCTGCAGAACTATTCGGGCGGCCGAGCCGGTGATCCGCCCGCGATTTCGCTGGGCCAGCGCTTGAAGGAATTGCAGTTGCCGCAAGGTCGCTTGAAGACCGGCACGCCGCCGCGCATCGACGGTCGCAGCATCAACTACGGCATTCTGGAAGAACAGCCCGGTGACCTGGATCCGATTCCGGTGTTTTCGTACATGGGTAGTGTGGCCATGCATCCCCGGCAACTGCCGTGCTGGATCACGCATACCAATGCCCGGACCCATGACATCATCCGCGGCGGCCTGGATCGTTCCCCGATGTACAGCGGCGTGATCGAAGGCGTCGGCCCGCGCTACTGCCCGTCGATCGAAGACAAGATCCATCGCTTTGCGGACAAGGAATCGCACCAGGTCTTCCTGGAACCGGAAGGCCTGGACACGCACGAGGTCTATCCCAACGGCGTCTCCACCAGCCTGCCATTCGACGTGCAGCTCGCGCTGATCCATTCCTTGCCCGGCCTGGAGAACGCGCACATCCTGCGTCCCGGCTACGCCATCGAGTACGACTACTTCGATCCACGTGGATTGAAGAGCACCCTGGAAACCAAGGCGATTGCCGGCCTGTATTTCGCCGGCCAGATCAACGGCACGACCGGCTACGAAGAAGCCGCCGCCCAAGGCTTGCTCGCCGGAGTCAACGCCGCCTTGTCGGCACTGGACCGCGAGCAGTGGACGCCGCGTCGCGACGAAGCCTACCTGGGCGTGCTGGTGGACGACCTGGTCACGCGTGGCGTGACCGAACCGTACCGCATGTTCACCTCGCGCGCCGAATATCGCCTGAGCCTGCGCGAAGACAATGCCGATCTGCGCCTGACCGAAATCGGCCGCCAGCTCGGCATCGTCGACGATGCCCGCTGGGATGCTTTCAACCGCAAGCGCGACGCCGTCGCGGCCGAAGTCGAACGCTTGAAATCGTCGTGGGTCAATCCCCGCGTGTTGCCGCAGGAAGTGGCCGAGCCGCTGCTGGGCAAGGCAATTGAACGTGAGTACTCACTAGCGGACCTGCTGAAACGGCCCAATGTTTCCTATGAAGCCTTGATGGCCGCCCGCAATACCGACGGTACGCTACTGGCGGGCCCGGGTGTGGCCGCCGATGAGGTGCTGGCCGAACAGGTCGAGATCCAGGTGAAATACGCCGGCTACATCGCCCGCCAGCAGGACGAAGTCCAAAAGCAGATTGCCCACGAGCAACAGCCGATTCCGGCGGACGTCGATTACGACGCCGTCACCAGCCTGTCGTTCGAGGTGCGCCAGAAGCTCAAGACGCACCGTCCCGAGACCATCGGCCAGGCCGGCCGCATCTCGGGCGTGACACCGGCGGCGATCTCGCTGCTGCTCATCCACCTGAAGCGCCTGCACTACGGCTCGCGCAAGCAAGCCGCATGAGCGCCCACGCCAACCCGGCCGGCGCGGACATGGCCGGCCGCCTGTCCCATGCCTTCGGGCAGCTCGGGCTGCAGGCCGACGCCGCCGTGGCCGCCAAGCTGCTGAACTACCTGGCGCAAATGCAGCGCTGGAACCGCACCTATAACCTGACCGCCATCCGCGATCCGCAACAGATGCTGGTGCAGCACCTGTTCGACAGCCTGGCCGCCGTGGGGCCGTTCAGCGAAGCGCTGGGCGCGCCCGGCACGCCGGCAAAGATCTACGACGTCGGATCGGGCGGCGGCCTGCCCGGCGTGGTCCTGGCCGTCATGCGGCCCGAATGGTCGGTGACCTGCATCGACGCCGTTGAAAAGAAAACCGCATTCGTCCGACAGATGAGCGGCGCCCTGGCGCTGCCCAATCTGCAGGCGCGTCATGCGCGCATTGAGACGCTGGAACCCGCCGGTTGCAACATTGTGACGTCGCGGGCATTCGCATCCTTGGAGGATTTTGCGATGCTCGCAGGCAGACATGTGGACAACGATGGTACCCTCGTCGCCATGAAGGGCAAGGTCCCGGATGATGAAATCCAGGCGCTGCACGCGCGTGGGGAATGGCAAGTCGACCACATACAGCCGCTCCAGGTGCCGGAGCTGCAAGCGGAACGCTGCCTGATCTGGATGCGCCGCAGTCAAGGAACCCTATGAAGAACCTACCCCCCAGCTCGACCGCCCGCGTTTTCTGCATCGCCAACCAGAAGGGTGGTGTCGGCAAGACGACGACCGCCATCAACCTGGCGGCCGGGCTGGCCACGCACAAGCAACGCGTGCTGCTGGTGGACCTGGATCCCCAAGGCAACGCCACCATGGGCAGCGGCATCGACAAGAATTCGCTCGAGTCCAACCTGTACCAGGTGCTGATCGGCGAAGCCACCATCGAACAGGCCCGCGTGCGTTCGGAGTCGGGCGGCTACGACGTGTTGCCCGCCAACCGCGAACTGTCCGGCGCCGAGATCGACCTGGTGCAGATGGACGAGCGCGAGCGCCAGCTCAAGACCGCCATCGACACCGTGTCCGGCCAGTACGACTTCGTGCTGATCGATTGCCCGCCCACGTTGTCGCTGCTGACGCTGAACGGTCTGGCCGCGGCCCACGGCGTCATCATCCCGATGCAGTGCGAGTACTTCGCGCTCGAAGGCCTGTCCGACCTGGTCAACACCATCAAGCGCGTGCACCGCAATATCAACGACGACCTGCGTGTCATCGGCCTGCTGCGCGTGATGTTCGACCCCCGCATGACGCTGCAGCAGCAGGTGTCGGCGCAACTCGAATCGCACTTCGGCGACAAGGTCTTCAAGACCGTCGTGCCGCGCAACGTGCGCCTGGCCGAAGCACCCAGCTACGGCATGCCCGGCGTGGTCTACGACCGCGCTTCGCGGGGCGCGCAGGCCTACATCTCGTTCGGCGCCGAAATGATCGAGCGCGTGCGCGAGCTGAGCTGAAGCGCTGTATGTCCGCCGTCATGCACCTGTCCCCAGACGCCCGCACGCCGCCCGCCGATGCGCGCGACGCGCTGCGCGTGCGGCTGGAAGAGGCCGCGCTCAACGCCACGGCGGTGCGCGCGCAGGTGCTGTACGACGGCTGGCTGGTGCGCTATGCGCCATCGTCGGCCAAACGGGTACGCAGCATCAACGTGCTGGGGTTATCCACACGTCCGCTGGATGAGCGGCTGGCGTATTGTTCAACGTTGTACGCGCGCCATGGCCTGCCCATGGTGTTGCGCCTGACCTCCATCGGTCCGGATTTCACCCTGGATGCCGAACTGGCGTCGCGGGGTTACCTCCTTGGCGAAGAGACCCGAGTCATGAGCATGCCGCTCGCTCCCAGGCTGGCCGCCCGGGGCGATCTGGTTTTCAGGACAGTGGACGCCGCGCGCTTTGCGGCGGCGGTCGGTCGCATGCGCGAGTCCCGCCCCGAGCACATCGCCGAGCACCAGGCGCGCCTGGAGGGCCTGGCTGTGGATATCCTGCCGGTGCTGGCATTCGATACCGCTGGCGCATGCGTGGCCGGCGGCATGGCCGTGCGCGACGGCGAACTGGCCGGCCTGTTCGACGTGGTGACGGATCCCGGCCAGCGGCGCAAGGGACATGCCGCGACGCTGGTCGACCATCTGCTGGCGTTGTGCGTCGAAGACGGCGCCACCACGGCCTACCTGCAGGTGGAACCGCAAAACACCGCCGCGCGCGCTTTGTATGGCCGCTACGGTTTCAAAGACTGTTACGCGTATTGGTACCGCCTGCCCGCCGAGCAGGCGGCCGCCTGAGCCCGGCTCGGGATACCAAAAACAGAAGGAAAGAGGATTTAACTATGGCCACCAAGAAACCCAAGGGATTGGGTCGCGGACTCGACGCCTTGCTGGGCGCCGACGCGCCTGCCATCGACAATATCGGCAAGGCTCCGGCCAAGCCCGAGGGTCTGCCGTCCACCTTGCCTGTTTCGAAGATGCGAGCCGGCAAGTACCAGCCGCGCACTCGCATGGACGAGGGCGCGTTGGGCGAGCTGGCCGAGTCGATCCGCACGCAAGGCATCATGCAGCCCATTCTGGTGCGCGCGCTCGGCGACGCGCCCGGCCATTACGAAATCATCGCGGGCGAACGCCGTTTCCGCGCCGCCCAGCTGGCCGGCCTGAAGGAAGTGCCGGTGCTGGTGCGCGAGGTCGCCGACGAAAACGCGGCGGTCATGGCGCTGATCGAAAACATCCAGCGCGAAGACCTGAATCCGCTCGAAGAGGCGCATGGCGTGCGCCGCCTGCTGGACGAATTCGGCCTGACCCACGAGCAGGCCGCCCAGGCCATCGGTCGTTCGCGTTCTGCCACCAGCAATCTGTTGCGCCTGTTGAACCTGGCGTCGGCGGTGCAGACCATGCTGCTGGCCGGCGACGTCGACATGGGCCATGCGCGCGCGCTGCTGGCGGTGGATGCCGCCACCCAGATCCAGCTGGCCAACCAGATCATCGCGCGCCGCCTGTCGGTGCGCGAAGCCGAAAAACTGGTCGCCAAGACCGCCAAGGAAGCCGAGAGCGCGGCGTCGCCCAAGAAAAAGGTCAACGGCGTATCGCGCGACCTGACGCGCCTGGAAGAAGCCCTGTCCGATCACCTGGGCACGCGCGTGGCGCTGAAGGTCGGAGCCAAGGAAAAGGGCCAGATCGTCATCGACTTCCACGGCTGGGAACATCTGAATTCGCTGCTCGAGCGCCAAGGCCTGTCCGGAGTGGTCGATGCCTGAGCAGGCGCTCCCCGTCATCGCGGTGCTGGCTACCGGCGGCACCATCGCCGGCGCCCAGGCCGATGCCACGTCCGCGGGCTACAAGGCGGGTTTGTTCTCGGTGGGCGACCTGTTGGCCGCGGTGCCGCAATTGGCGGGCCTGGCCGAGATCCGCGCCGAGCAGGTTGCCAATGTCGGCAGCCAGAACATGACACACGACGTGTGGCGCGCGCTGGCGCAGCGTGTCGAAGCCTTGTGCGCGGATCCTTCCGTTGCCGGCATCGTCATCACGCACGGCACCGACACGCTTGAGGAAACCGCCTACTTCCTCAGCCTGGTGATCCGCCACGACAAGCCCGTGGTGCTGGTGGGCGCGATGCGGCCGGCCACCGCGCTGGGCGCCGAAGGCCCGGCGAACCTGTACAACGCAGTGGCGCTGGCGCGCCATCCCGACGCGCGCGGCCGCGGGCCGCTGGTCGTCATGAACGAAGACGTGCACTACGCTCGCGAGATCCAGAAGATCGCCAGCGCAGGCATCAACGCCTTTGCCTCGCCCAACCGCGGCCGCGCCGGCGTGATGCATGGCGGCACGCCGTGCTTCTATTCGCGCAACACCACCACGCACGGCATGCAAAGCGAGTTTTCACTCGCATTGCTGGAGAAGGCCGGTTGGCCGCGCGTGGACATCGTCTATGCGCATGCCGACCTGCAAGGCGACGTCATCGATTTCATCGCGCGCCAGGCCGATGGCATCGTGCTGGCGGGCGTGGGCGACGGCAACGCCACGGACCTGGCCATCGACGCCCTGGCCCGCGCCGCCGCCGATGGCGTCGCGGTGCTGCGCTCCAGCCGCACCGGCAGCGGTTTCGTCGCGCGCGACGTCGAACTGGATGACGCGGTGCTGGGTTTCATCGCCGCCGGCGACCTGAATCCGCAGAAGGCCCGCATCCTGCTGATGCTGGCGCTGTGCGTCACGCGTGAACCCGCGGCGCTGCAGCGCTGCTTCGACCGCTATTGAGCGATGCGCACGGTGGCCTGTCTCGGGCCGCCGCGCTGCCTGCCGCGTCATGGATTGGGTGGCGCATCCGCGCCACGCGCCAATCCCAGGTTGCTGCGCAGCATGTCGTAGACCTGCCGTGTCAGCGGATTGATCAGGTCTCGCCTTATCCACAGGAAGTACGTCACGTCCGGTAGCGGTGGCAGGCCTTCCTTTTCCCCGAGCACCCGCATTTCCGGGGCCAGCAGTTCGACGCTGCGCGCGGTCACGCCCAGGCCTGCGCGCAAGGCGGCCTTGATGCTCACCAGGTTGGGCGCCACGTAGTTGGTGTGCCAGCGCACCTGCGCCTGTTCCAGCGCGGTCAGCGCCAGGCGGCGGAAGATGCTGGGTTCGTCGGCCAGCACCAGCGGCACCGGCGCGTTGAGGTCATGCACGTAGTCGGCCGAGGCCAGCCACACCGTGGGCGAGGTGCGCAGCGCCACGCCCTCGAACTCCTGGTCGAAGCGGGTCGAGATGGTCAGGTCCAGTTCTCCGGCGCGCAATGCGTCCATCAGGAATGGGCTGCGATCGGTGCGGATCTCCAGTTTCACGCGCGGCGCCGAGCGCGCGATATGGGTCAGCAGGGTCGGCAGGATGGTGTCGGCCACGTCCAGTGGCGCGCCCAGCCGCAGGTCGCCTTCCAGCGGGGCATCCTGCAGCGCGCGCAGCGCTTCATCGTTGATGGCCAGCATGTGGCGCGCGTATTCGACCAGGCGCCGTCCATGCGTGGATAAGGCTTTGTTGCGCCCCTGTTTCTCGAACAGCGGCAAACCGATGGCCGCTTCCAGCCGCTGCATCTGCTGCGTCACCGCCGATTGCGTCTTGTGCAACCGGTTGGCCGCTTCGGAAAACGTTTCGTAGCGCGCGATCGCGGTCAGCGTGCGCAGCAGGTCCAGGTCGAGATTGCGCATGGGAGCAGCGAGTCGAAAGTATTAGAGATGCTTATGGAATATTAAGGCAATTTAAATTGTTGGCGCTCGCGCGCGGCGATACAGTGACTGCAATAACTCATGAAACAAGAGGAAAAGTCATTGTGAGCACCACGCATCCCCAGCAACAAGGCATCGACAGCGCCATCGGAAATATTAAAAATACTTTAGGAAATAAGGGCCTGAACCGTGACAGCCTGAAGGTCGTGCTGGACGAGTTGATCGGCCTGGCCAGTCATATCGACTGGTGGGCCCAGGATCGCTACCCGGCGCCGGAAGAGGGCGAACGCCAGGCGCGCTACCTGATCGGCGAGGACGCCGACAAGAGCTACGCGCTCTACCTGAACGTGATGCGTCCCGGCAAGCAGATCGTGCCGCACAACCACACCACGTGGGCCTGTATCGCCGCCGTGGAGGGCGTGGAATACAACTATGTCTATGACCGCACCGACGATGGCTCCGTGCCCGGCGTGGGCCGCCTGGAAAAGACCGGGACCGTGGTGGTGGGGCCGGGCACCGGCATCGCGCTGATGCCCGACGATATCCATGCCGTCGAGATCCAGGGCGATAGCGTCATCCGCCACCTGCACATGTACGGCCGCGCCCTCGAAACGCTGACCGAGCGGCTGGCCTTCGACCTGGCCGCCGGCACCTGCAAGGTCATGCCGATCGGCGTGCAGACCCGCCGCTGACCATCATGAACAAGCCCCTGCGGTCCGCGACGCGCCTGCTGCGCGCCGGGCGTCCCCATGCCGGCTGGGTCAACACCCCGGTCACGCGTGCCAGCACCTATGTGTTCGACAGCGTCGCGGCCTGGCGCGACACCCGCGCCCGCCGCGAACAGGAACGCCTGCCGTCGTACGGCGCGCGCGGCACCGACAGCACGCACGCGCTGGAAGACGCGCTGGTCGAGCTGGAGCAGGGGCATCGCGCCCAGCTGTACCCCACCGGGCAGGCCGCCATCGCCATCGTGTTGCTGGCCTATCTGCGCGCCGGCGACCACGTGCTGGTGACCGATGCGGTCTACGAACCGGTGCGCCGCTTCTGCGCCGAGCACCTGTCGCGGCTGGGCATCGAATTCACTTTCTATCCCCCGGACGGCGCCGGCCTGGCGCAGCTGCTGCGTCCCAACACGCGCATGATCTATGCCGAGTCGCCGGGTTCGCTCACCTACGAAATGCCGGACCTGCGGCAGCTGGCTGAGTTGGCGCAACGCCATGATTGCTGGCTGGCTGTGGACAACACCTGGGCGTCCGGCTTGCTGTGCCAGCCATTGGCGCTGGGCGCGGACATCTCGATTCTCGCCGCCACCAAATACCTGGGCGGCCACGCCGACGTGATGATGGGCGCGGTCGTGACCAATGCCCGCGCCTGGCGCGCGCTGGAACGCGCCAGCATCGATTTCGGCCAGACCGTCGGCGCCGACGATGCCTATCTGGTGCTACGCGGCATGCGTTCGCTACCGCTGCGCCTGGCGCAACATGCCCGCAGCGCATTGCGCGTGGCGCAGTGGTTGCAGGGCAGGGCGGAAGTGGCGCGCGTGCTGTGCCCGGCCCTGCCTGACGACCCCGCGCACGCGGTCTGGCGCCGCGAGTGCAGCGGCACCAACGGCCTGCTGACGCTGGAGTTCGCCGCCGGCATCGCCGATGCCGACATGGAACGCGTCATCGACGCGCTGCGCCTGTTCGGCATCGGCGCATCCTGGGGCGGATTCGAGAGCCTGGTGATACCCGTCAATCTGGCCAAGGCGCGATCCCTGCCCGTGGCCCCGCATGGCGCCATGCTGCGCCTGCATATCGGGCTGGAGGATCCGGACGACCTGATCGCCGATCTCGAACAGGCATTCGGCCAATTGCGGCCCGTCCTGGCGGCCCTGAATTCCCATTCCCCCGATTCCCTGCGGATTTAACGATGCATTCCCATTCCGACCTGAAACTGGCCGATATCGACTCGCACACCCTCAAGGGCTGGCTGCATGACGGCGGCGAGATTGCGCTGCTGGACGTGCGCGAGCATGGCCAATACGGCGAGTCCCACCTGTTCTATGCGGCGCCGGTGCCGTTCAGCCGGCTCGAGGCCGATATCGCGCGCCTGGCGCCGCGGCGCGATGCGCGCGTGGTGGTCTACGACGCGGGGGATGACGATGACGTCGCGGCGCGCGCAGCTGCGGCCTTGCGGGCCGTGGGCTACACGCAGGTCCACCGCCTCGCAGGCGGCATCGCGCAATGGCAACGCGATGGCTACGCCGCTTTCGCCGGGGTCAATGTCCCAAGCAAGACTTTCGGCGAGCTCGCCGAAGAAGTCTTCCACACGCCGCGCATCAGCGCGGCCGAACTGGCCGAGCGCCAGCGTCGTGGCGACGACCTGATCGTGCTCGACGGCCGGCCCTACGCCGAATACCAGAAGATGAGCATCCCCGGCGGCATCTGCTGCCCCAACGGCGAGCTCGCGCTGCGCGCGCACGGCCTGGCGCCCGATCCGAAGACCACCATCGTGGTCAACTGCGCCGGCCGTACCCGCAGCATCATCGGCGCGCAGACCCTCATCAACCTGGGCGTGCCCAATCCCGTCTACGCGCTGGAGAACGGCACCCAGGGCTGGTACCTGGCGGATTTCAAGCTCGATCATGGCGCCAGCCGTCGATATGAGGATGCCGTTGCCGCGGCCGATATACCGGCGCTGGCGCAACGCTCGGCCGGCCTGGCCGAACGCCATGGCGTGCCGTGGGTGAACGCCGCGCAGGTGCGCAGCTGGCTGGCCGACACGGGCCGCAGCACCTTCCTGTGCGACGTGCGCAGTGCCGAGGAGTACGCGCAAGGCTCGTTGCGCGGCGCGCAGCACACGCCCGGCGGCCAGTTGATCCAGGCCACCGACCAGTACGTGGCCGTGCGTGGCGCGCGCATCGTGGTGTTCGATGGCGAAGGCGTGCGCGCCCCGGTGGTGGCCAGCTGGTTGCGCCAGATGGGCTGGGACGCGAGCGTGCTGCAGGAAGGCGTGGGGGCCGACCTGCAAGCGGCTGTCGCCCCGATCGCCGAACCGCCGGTCAAGGTATTGGATGACGCGGCGCTGGCCGCCGCGCTGGCCGCAGGCGCGCAACTCATCGACATCCGCCCCAGCATGCGCTATCGCGCCCAACACATCGCGGGAGCGCAATGGGCCATCCGGCCGCGCTTTGCCGGCCTGGCGCTGGACCCGGCACGTCCGTTGGTGCTGCTGGCCGAGGAACTCGCGGTGGCCGCCTGGGCCGCGGCGGACCTGCGGGCGCGCGGCGCGCGAGACGTTGCCGTCAACCTGGGCACGGCGGCCGGCTGGTCGGCGGCGGGCATCGCGCTGGAATCCACGCCGTCCACGCCCGCCGACCGCGATTGCATCGATTACCTGTTTTTCGTGCACGACCGCCACGACGGCAACAAGGCCGCGGCGCGTCAGTACCTCGCCTGGGAAACCAACCTGGTCAAGCAGATCGACGCGCGCGAACGCGCCGCGTATCGCTTCCCGGCGGGGTGACCATCGGGGCGGACTGCCCCCGTGGCCACGCCACACGCTTCATCCGATCAGCACGCCCCGGCGCTTCGCCGACGGGGCGCGGACGGTTCATGGCGAACCGAAATGCAATGGACGGCCGAGCATCCGGCCGCCAATCACAAGGGGAAATATCGATGAACAAGTACCAGCTGCAACATGCCTGCAAGACCGCCGCCGCCCTGGCCTGCCTGGCGTGGGGGCTGAACGCCCACGCCCAGGCGCCCGCGCCCCTGGCCGACTACCCCAAGCAGGCCATCACCGTGGTCTCGCCGTTCCCGCCCGGGGGCGGCAACGATGGCGTGGCGCGCCTGATCGCGCAGGAACTCGGGGCGATCACCGGCCAGAGCGTGGTGGTGGAAAACCGTTCCGGCGCGGGCGGCAACGTCGGCACTTCGCAGGTGTCGCGCGCCAAGCCCGACGGCTATACGTTGGTGATGTCGCAGACCAGCGTCATGGCGGTCAACCCGCGCCTGTACAAGAACGTGGGTTTCGATCCGCTCAAGGACTTCGTGCCGATCTCGCAGATCACCTCGGCGCCGCTGGTGCTGGTGGCGCGCAGCGAAAGCGCCTACAAGTCGCTGGGCGACTACCTGGACGCCGCGCGCAAGCAGCCCGGCGTCATCACCTACGCCACGCCCGGCAACGGCACCATGAGCCATCTGATGGGCGCTCTGCTGTCGCAGAAGGCCAACGTGAAACTGGTGCACGTGCCGTATCGCGGCGCCGCGCCCGCCATCACCGACCTGATGGGCGGCACCGTCGACATGCTGATCACTTCGCCGGCCTCGGCCGAGCCGATGGTGGCGGCCGGCAAGCTGCGTATTCTTGCGCTGAGCCATGAGAACGGCATCGGCATCTTCAAGGGCGCGCCCACGCTTGGCCAATCCGGCATGGACGGCATCACGGCCGACGACTGGTACGGCCTGTTCGCGCCGGCCGGCACGCCGCCCGAGCGCATCGCCTACCTGGCGCAGGCTGTGGCGCAGGCCATGAAATCGCCCAACGTGATCGCCAAGATCCAGGCCGGCGGCAGCCAGCCCGTCGGCAGCGCGCCCGATGCGTTCGGCAAGCGCCTGCAACAGGACACCACGTACTGGGCCGACATGGTGAAGGTTGCGGGCGTGTCGGTGGATTGAAGCGGCGGCTAAGCCACCAGAACCTTGCCGACCGCGGCCTTCAGGGCCGCGAAGGCCGGCTGCTTCTGCGCATTGGTGTTGGTGACGAGGTGATCGATGCGGTTCACCTCGCAGTACGACACCCGGCTGCACAGGCCGATCTTGCTGAAGTCGGCCAGCAGGATGCGCTGCTTGGCGTTGGCCGCCATGGCGCGCGCCACTTCGGCCTCTCGCAGGTCGTAGCTGGTGGCGCCGCATTCGGCATCCACGCCCACCGGCGACAGCAACGCCACGTCGGCGCGGTAGCGGTGGATCTCGGCGATGGTGATGTCGCCGGCGGTGGCGCACACCGGCCCGCCCACCGATCCGCCCAGCATGATGAGTTCATTGGCGCCGTTGCCGGCGGCGCCGACCTTGAGCGCCACGTCGAACGAATTGGTGATGAGGGTCAGGCCGCTCAGCTTGGCCAGCTCGTCCGCCAGCATGCTGGTGGTGCTGCCGGCGTCCAGGAACAGCGTCTGCCCGCTCGTCACCAAACCGGCCGCGGCGCGCGCGATGGCGCGCTTGTACTTGACGCGGGTATGCACGCGTTCCGTGATGGGCGGCTCGCTGTGCACCGGCACGGCGCCGCCATGCACGCGGCGCAATTCGCCCATCGCCTCCAGCTCCAGCAGATCGCGCCGGACGGTCTCCCGCGATACCCCCAGTTCGCCGACGATACGGTCGGTCGATACCTGCTGCAGGGAAGACAGCAGGGCGCGGATTCTCTGATACCGCTCTTCTTGCCACATATCGGATGCTTCCTAATCTCTATTTGCGGCGTCGCGCCGGCAGCGCGATCAACGCGCGCATCGCCAGCAGCGAACCACCCACGACCAGCATGATAAGCGTCGAATAGGCCGCGGCCTGCGAGACGAACCCGGCTTCGTCCAGCCGCAGTACGGAAACCGGCGCGACACTGACCGACGGCGTGACCAGGAAGATCACCGCCGACAGCGTCACCATGGAACGCATGAACAGGAAAAAGAACACGCCCAGCACCGTTGGGGCGATCTGCGGCAGCACCGCATCGCGCACGATGTGCAACGTGCCGCCGCCCAGGCAGCTCACCGCCTCCTCCAGCGCCTGCGGCACCGCGCGCATGCCGGTCATCATCGTCAGGAAGCCTTGCGTGTGATAGTGGTAGAAGTTGCACAGCGCGATCAGCGCGGCGCTGCCGTATAGCGCGTACAGCGGCGTGGAAGGCGAGTTGAAGGCGAAGATGTAGGACAGCCCCAATACCAGCCCCGGCACGCCCACCGGCAGCACCGACACCAGGTAGACCAGCTTGGCCCACGCGCGGGGGATACGGCATACGCCGAAGGTCAGGAAGAACAACAGCAACACGCCGCCGCCCGCGGCCGCCAGCGACAGGTACAGCGAAGTCCACAGCGGCGCATAGCCGCCGCTGACGGTGATGTCGTAGTGCTTCAGGGTCCATTCCATGCGATAGGGCCACAGCCGCATGAAGCTGGCGAACACCACCGTGCCCACCGTCACCACGATGGCGCTGGCGCACAGCAATACGCCGGCCGTGAACGCCAGGTCGCGGCCGCGCGCCGGCTGCGGCGTGACGCGCAGTCCGCTGGGCGAGGCGGCGCCGAACTGGCGTTGCGAGGCCACCCGTTCGATCTGCACCGAGATCAGCGACGGCAGCAGCAGCAAAATGCCCACCACCGAGCCCATGCCGAAATTCATCTGCCCCGACACCTGGCTGTAGATCTCGGTGGCCAGCACGCGGTAGTTGCCGCCGATCACCGCGGCGTTGCCGAAGTCGGTGATGGTGATGACGAACACCACGAACGCCGCGCTCAGCAGCCCGAACTTGCAGTTGGGCAGCGTGATGTCGAAGAACTGCCGCGCGCTCGACGCGCCCATCACCTCGGCCGCGTCGTAATAGCGCGCATCGGTGTTGCGCAGCGCCGCCTGCAGGATCAGCACGGCCTGGGGCAGGGCGTAGAACACGTTGGAGATCAGCAGGCCCCAGAACCCGTATATGTCGAATTCCCAGCCCGTCCAGCGATGCACCAGGCCGTTGCGTCCAAGGATGAAGATCAGCCCCAGCCCCTGCACCAGCGACGGTGCCAGCAGCGGCAGCACCAGCGCCAGCTTGACCAGCGCCTTTCCGCGCATGCGGCTGCGGTCCAGCCCGAAAGCGATGGCAAAGCCCAGCAGCAGGCTGACGGCGGTGGTGGCCGCGCTCATCGTCAGGCTGTTGGCGGTGGCGGTCAGGATGCCGCGGTTGGCGAACACGTCGGCGTAATTGCCCAGGCCGATAGCGCCGTCCTTTTCCACCAGACTGCGCCAGCCGACCGTGGCCAATGGATACAGGAAGAACAGCGCCAGGCCCGCCATCGGGATGCCGACGCAGGTCCATAGCAGCAGTCGATCCAGGGAGGCCGACGAGCGATTGGCCCGCGGCGAAGTGGCGGCGCCGATACGAACCGTGTTCATGCCATGACTCCCGCGCGTGCCGGCGTGGCGGACGCAGTCATACGCGAACCCAGGCGCATTGTTCCGGCGCCATGTCCAGCCGCACGGGCGCGCCCTGCGACAGGCCCGCCGCCCCCTGCTGTTCGACCAGAAACTCGCGACCTCGCCAGTCCACCCGCACGCGCGTCAGGTTGCCCATGAAGGTCATTGCGCGCACCCGGCCCGGCCCGCGCTCGTCGGCGGTGATGCGCAGGTTTTCCGGCCGCAGGCAGGCCTCGAAACGCTCGCTGGCGCCATCGGGCCGGGTCGCCAGCAGCGCCGGCATGGCCTCGCGCACCCAGTCGGTCGGCAACAGGTTGCTCAGGCCGACGAAGTTGGCGACGAAGCGTGTGCTCGGCCGCAGATACAGGTCGGAAGGCGATCCCACCTGCTCGACGCGGCCGTCATTCATGCACACGATCTTATCGGCCAGCGTGAGCGCTTCCTCCTGGTCGTGCGTCACCATGATGGTCGGGATCCGCAGGCGTCGCTGCACCTCGTGGATCTCGGCGCGCATGTCGGTGCGCACGCGCGCATCCAGCGCCGACAGGGGTTCATCAAGCAGGATCAGCGCGGGGTCCACCGCCAGCGCGCGCGCCAATGCCACGCGCTGCTGCTGGCCGCCGGACAATTGGTGGGGATAACGCTGTGCATAATCCGGCAGCTTGATCAGCGCGAGCAATTCGCGCACCCGTGCGTCGATGCGCTCGCGCGTCTCGCCGCGGATGCGCAACCCGTAGCCGACGTTCTCGGCCACCGTCATGTTGGGAAACAGCGAATACGACTGGAACACGATGCCGAAGCCGCGCTTGCGCGCCGGCAGCGCCGACAGGTCGCGTCCGCCCAGCGTGATGGTGCCGCTGTCGAATGGCAGCAGACCGGCGACGATGCGCAGCAGGGTGGTCTTGCCGCAGCCGCTGGGTCCCAGCAGGCAGACGAATTCATGTTCGCCCACTGACAGGTCGATGCCTTCCAGCGCCACCGCGCCGTCGAAGGTCTTGCGGATCCCGCGCAATTCCAGGTACATGGCCGCTCCAGGCGGTGGCGTGGCGGCCGGCGCGCCGGCCGCGCGCGCCGTCAGCGTTTGATGGTGTCCTGCCAGGTCTTGATGGTGGCGTCGCGTTCCGCCGCCGATTTCTGGAAGTCCACGGGGTACAGCACGGCGGTCAGGTCCTTGGGCAGCCCGGCGGCCTCGGCCGCCTTGTTTGGGGCGGCGCCGGGAATCGTCACCAGTTCCTTGTACTTGCTGTACAGCCCGCCTGCCTGCGCCGACAGCGTCCAGTCGAGGAAGCGCTTGGCGTCCGCGGGATTCTTCGCCGTCTTCATCAGGCCCGAGGCTTCCAGCTCATAGCCCACCCATTTCGACGGGATCACCATCTTCACCGGAAAGCCTTCCTCGATCGATTGCATCGCCGGGAACGCGAACGACACGCCGATCGCATACTCGCCGGCGCGCGCCATCTTGCAGGGGCGCGACCCCGACGGCGTGTACTGCGCCACGTTCTTGTCCAGGTCCTTGAGCAGCGCCCAGCCTTTCTCGGCGCCCAGGCCCTGCAGCAGCGCGACGATCTGCAGATAACCGGTGCCGGATGCCGCCGGACTGGGGATGACGATCTCGCCCTTGTAGACCGGCTTGGTCAGGTCTTCCCACGAGGTCGGCATCGGCAGGTTCCTGGACTTGAGCCGGTCGGTGTTGACACAGAACGCGGCCACGTAGCCGGTGGCGGCGAACCATTTGTTGTCGGCGGCCTTGTATTGCGCGGGCAGGGCTTCGATGCCCTTGGCCGCATACGGTTCCAGCAGCTTCTGCAGGCGCGGATCCAGCATGTTGCTGACCGCGAAGCCCCAGATCACGTCCTGCTGCGGATTGCCGGCCTCGGCGATCAGGCGAGCGCCCAGGTCGCCGGTGGACAGGCGCAGCACATTGACCTTCACGTCGGGCAGGGCGGCGTTGGCGGCCTTCAGGTAGGCGGCGATCTCGTCTTCCTCCAGCGCCGTGTAGACGGTGATCGCGCCGGCGTGGACGGCCTGGGCAAAACCTAGGGAAATTACTGCAACCACAAGACCAAGCTTCTTCTTACATTGCATGATGGGACTCCGGAAAGGAATACACGGCAACGGCGATGAGCTGCTTTTCTGCGGACGGCGACCTGCGGGCGGGGCGGTAGGGTTGCGCGAGGAAACGTTGCGTTTCCCGGGTTGCGTTTTTAGGTATATTTGCAAATTTGTGGCAACGTGTCTAGACTGGAAAAACCCGAATCGCATGGGTCTTTCCGCGCCGCGTTACGCCTCGGAGCTCGTCATGCAAACTTCGCCGCTGCCCACCGCGCAGCAATTGGCCGCGTTTTCCTCGTTCGCCCAGACGCTGGCGGACCAGGTCCGGCCCCTGTCGCGCCAGTGGTTCCGCCACCCCCTGATGGTGGAGACCAAGGCGGATGAAAGTCCCGTCACCCGCGCCGACCGCGAGGTCGAGCAAGCGCTGCGCGAAGCCATCGCCCGCCAGTATCCGGATCACGGCATCTTCGGCGAGGAATACGGCGCCAGCCATGCCGAGGCCGAGTGGGTGTGGTCGCTCGACCCCATCGACGGCACCCGCGCGTTCATTTCCGGCAATCCCCTGTGGGGCACGCTGCTGGGCCTGCTGCACCGCGGCCGCCCGGTGCTGGGCCTGATCGACATTCCCATGATGGCCGAGCGCTGGCTCGGCGCCGCCGGTTCGCCCGCGCGCCTGAATGGCGAGCCCTGCCGCACCCGTCAATGCACCGAACTGGACCAGGCGATTCTTTACGCCACCTCGCCCGACATCTTCGAAGGCGCCGATCTGGCCGCATTCGACGCGCTGGCGCGCTCGGCGCGCATGCGCCGCTACGGCGGCGACTGCTACAGCTATGGCCTGCTGGCCAGCGGCCACGTCGACCTGGTGGTCGAGGCCGGCCTGCAGCCGTATGACTACCTGGCGCTGATGCCCGTGATCGAAGGCGCGGGCGGCGTCATTACCGATTGGTCGGGGCAGCCGTTAGGCCTCGCGTCGCAGGGCCGCGTGATCGCGGCCGCCACGCCGCAGCTGCATCGCGAGGCGATGCGGATGCTGGGGGCGGCCGTGACCTGAAACACCGCGCCCCGCGACCCCGCACGTCAACGCAACGCTTCAGCCACGACAAGGTGAACGAGCCATGCATGCACTAGGGGTAGCAACGGTGGAAGACGCGGAGCGGCTGGTTCAGGCCAGCACGCTCTCGCATATCAAGATCGGCCTGTCCGACGTCGATGGCGTCATGCTGGGCAAGTACGTCAGGCGCGACAAATTCCTGGCCGCGCTGCGCGGCGGGCTGGCTTTCTGCGACGTGGTGTTTGGCTGGGACCTGGACGACCAGCTCTACGACAACACCAAGTACACCGGCTGGCACACGGCCTATCCCGATGCCAAGCTGCGCATCGTGCCCAGCACCTGCCGCCGGCTGCCGCTGGAGCAGGGCCCCGGGGGCGAGGACATGTTGTTGTTCCTGGCCGAGTTCGAAGGCCTCGCGGCCGACATCTGCCCGCGCCGCCTGCTGCACCGCACGCTGGACCGCGCCGCCGGCATGGGCTTCGAGGTCTACGCCGCGCTCGAATACGAGTTTTTCATGTTCCGCGAAACGCCGCATTCGGTGCGCGCCAAACACTACCGCGACATGGAGAACTGGACCCCCGGCAACTTCGGCTACTCGGTGCTGCGCAGCACCGTGCAGGGCGATTTCTATCGCAAGCTGCTCGACATGTGCGAGCGCATGGACATGCCGATCGAAGGCCTGCATACCGAGACCGGTCCCGGCGTGCTGGAGGCGGCCATCGCGGTCGACCAGGCCGCCGCCGCCGGCGACAAGGCCTTCCTCTTCAAGACCTTCACCAAGGCGCTGGCGCAGCAGAACGGCCTGATGGCCACCTTCATGGCGAAGTGGTCGCACGATCATCCCGGCCAGAGCGGCCACATCCACCTGTCGCTGCGCGACCGCACCAGCGGCCGCTCGGCCTTCTACGACGAGTCGCGTCCGCACGGCATGAGCGCGACGCAGGCGGCCTTCATGGCTGGCGTGCAACGCTACCTGCCCGAATTCATGGCGCTGTACGCGCAGACCATCAACAGTTATTCGCGCCTGGTGCCGGGTTACTGGGCGCCGCTGGACGCCACCTGGGGCATGGAGAACCGCACCACCGCGCTGCGCCTCATCCCGGGCAGCGACAAGTCGCAGCGCGTCGAAGTGCGCATCGGCTCGGCCGACGCCAATCCCTATCTGGCGCTGTCCGCCGCGTTGGCCTCTGGCCTGCATGGCATCGAGCAGGGCCTGGAACCCGAACCAATGGTGCAGGGCAACGCCTACACGCAGCAGTTTCCCGACCGCCTGCACCTGCCCACCACGTTGTGGGAAGCGGCGCAGCGCCTGCGCCAGTCCGAAGCCGCGCGCGAGCTGTTCGGCGATGCCTTCGTCGAGCATTACGCCGCCACGCGCGAATGGGAAGAGCGCCAGTTCCGGCGCCACGTCACCGATTGGGAGCTGGCTCGCTATTTCGAGATCATCTGAACGCCGCCGCTTCATCTTTTCACCACGCATGCACAGGGTCGCCATGACGCAGGAACTCATCACCATCAGTCCCATCGACGGCCGCGAAGTCGTGCGCCGTCCCTACGCCAGCGAGGCGCAGGTCGCGCAGGCGCTGGCCGACGCGCAGGCCGCGCAGGGCGCCTGGCACGCGCTCGGCATCGAGCAGCGCGGCCGCATCCTGTCGGATGCGGTGACGCGCTTCGTCGCCGGCAAGGCCGAGATCGCGCGCGCCATCACGATCCAGATGGGCCGTCCGCTGCGCTACACGCCGGGTGAGGTCGATGGCTTCGAGGCGCGCGCGCGCCACATGATCGGCATCGCCGCCGAAGCGCTGGCGCCGATCCAGGTGCCCGAGATCGCGGGCTTCACGCGCTTCATCAGCCGCGAGCCGATCGGCGTGGCGTTGACGATCGCGCCTTGGAACTATCCGCTGCTGACGGCCGTGAACAGCATCGTGCCGGCGCTGATGGCCGGCAACACCGTGATCCTCAAGCACTCCGACCAGACCCCGCTGTGCGCCGAGCTCATCGGCCGCGCTTTCAGCGAGGCCGGCGTGCCGCATGGCGTGTTCCAGTACCTGCACGCGAACCACGACATCGCGCAGCGGCTGATCCGCGCGCCCGAGATCGGCTATGTCTCCTTCACCGGTTCGGTGCGCGGCGGCCAGAGCGTGGAGCAGGCCGCCGCCGGCCGCTTCATCGGCGTGGGCCTGGAGCTGGGCGGCAACGACCCCGCGTATGTGCGCGCCGACGCCAACCTGGCGCACGCGGTCGAGACGCTGGTGGACGGCGCCTTCTTCAATTCCGGCCAGTCCTGCTGCGGCATCCAGCGCATCTACGTGGCGCGCGACCGCTACCAGGATTTCATCGATCGCGCCGCGGCGCTGACCCAGGAGTACGTGCTGGGCGATCCCCTGCAGCCGGACACCACGCTCGGCCCGGTGGTGCGCACGCGCGCGGCCGACGAGGTGCGCGAAATGATCGCCGAAGCCGAATCGCGCGGCGCCCGCAACCTGGTCGATGCCACGCGTTTCGCCGCCGCGCGCGCCGGCACGCCGTACGTGGCGCCGGCGCTGCTGACGCAGGTGGATCACCGCATGCGCGTGATGAACGATGAATGCTTCGGCCCCGTGGTCGGCGTGATGCCGGTCGACAGCGACGAAGAGGCCGTCGCCTTGATGAACGACAGCCCCTATGGCCTGACCGCCGCCATCTTCACGCAGGATGAAGAGGCCGCATTGCATCTTGGCCGCCAGTTGCGCACGGGCACCGTCTTCATGAACCGCTGCGACTACCTCGATCCCGCGCTGGCGTGGACCGGCGTCAAGCAAACCGGCCGTGGCGTTTCGCTGTCGCGCGTCGGCTACGAACAGCTCACCCAAGCCAAATCCTTCCATCTGCGCCGCCACGCCTGAGCGCGCGACCAGGAGCCGACATGACCGTCCCCAGCGTCAACTGGAACTATCCCACCGCCATCAAGGCAGGCCCCGGCCGCATCAAGGAGTTGCCCGACTGGTGCCGCGAACTCGGCATGGCGCGCCCCTTGTTGGTCACCGATCCCGGCCTGGCCGCGCTGCCCATGATCGCCGACGCGGTGCGCGGCTGCCGCCAGGCCGGACTCGAATGCGGCCTGTTCCACGAAGTGAAGGGCAACCCCACCGGCAGGAACGTGGACGACGGCGTGGCGCGCTATCGCGAAGGCCGCCACGATGGCGTCATCGCGTTCGGCGGCGGCTCGGCGCTGGACGCGGCCAAGGCCATCGCGTTGATGGCCGGCCAGAAGCGTCCGCTGTGGGACTTCGAAGACGTGGGCGACAACTACCTGCGCGTGAACGTGGCCGGCATGGCGCCAGTCGTCGCGGTGCCGACCACCGCGGGCACGGGCTCGGAAGTGGGGCGCGCCTCCGTCATCACCGACGAGGCGGCGCAGGTCAAGCGCATCATCTTCCACGCGCGCATGCTGCCCGCCATCGTCATCCTCGATCCCGAACTCACCGTCGGCCTGCCGCCGCGCATCACTGCCGCGACCGGCATGGACGCGCTGTCGCACAACCTCGAGGCCTACTGTTCGCCGTTCTTCCATCCGATGGCCGCCGGCATCGCGCTGGAAGGCATGCGCATGATCAAGGAATACCTGCCGCGGGCCGTGGCTGACGGCGCCGACCTGCAGGCGCGCCAGCAGATGCTGGTGGCCTCCAGCATGGGCGCCACCGCGTTCCAGCGCGGCCTGGGCGCGATGCACGCGCTGGCGCATCCGCTGGGGGCGCTGTACGACGCCCATCATGGCATGCTCAACGCCATCCTCATGCCCTACGTGCTCAAGGCCAACCTGCACGCGGTGGCGCCGCGGCTGCAGGCACTGGCGCGCTATCTGGCATTGCCGGATGACGGCCCCGGCGCCGTGCTCGACTGGGTGCTGGGCCTGCGCGAGACCGTCGGCATTCCGCACACCCTGGCCGACATCGGCATCGACGACGCGCAAGCCGAGCGGGTAGGGCGCATGGCCAGCGAGGATCCATCGGGCGGCACCAACCCCGTCGCCTACACGCCAGACCAGTACGCCGAACTTTTTCGTGCAGCCGTTCGCGGAATCTTGTAAGCTTCGCCCCCTCTGCGCGGAAACGCGGCAGGCAGAACGAAAGTTTTGAATATTTTTCGTCCCAGGCGTTTGACAGCGGATTTGAAAGTGTTCATAATCTCAAGTTCTCCGCTGGAGGGGTGCCCGAGTGGTTAAAGGGGGCAGACTGTAAATCTGTTGGCCTTGCGCCTACGTTGGTTCGAATCCAACCTCCTCCACCAGAGACCCAAACCTGAATCCAGGCGATGTTTGCCTGGATTTTAAAATGTAGGCCTAGGGAACTGGGCGGCCTTCGCAACGAAGGTGGCTGGTTCTCCAAGGCCTTAGTTTTGAAAGTCTGGGATAGATAGTGAGGTGGTGAAAGGACAGCCGCGGGTGTAGCTCAATGGTAGAGCAGAAGCCTTCCAAGCTTACGACGAGGGTTCGATTCCCTTCACCCGCTCCAAGCAGTACACATGCCCATGTGGCTCAGTGGTAGAGCACTCCCTTGGTAAGGGAGAGGTCGCGCGTTCGATCCGCGCCATGGGCACCACAAATTCCAAAGTCTTTTCTTCAGTCAGCAGCTTCAGTCAAAAGCGCAATCCAGGTCAGGAGTCAGCCATGGCAAAAGGCAAGTTTGAACGTACCAAGCCGCACGTGAACGTGGGTACGATTGGTCACGTTGACCACGGCAAAACGACGTTGACGGCGGCGATCACGACCGTTCTGTCGACCAAGTTCGGCGGCGAAGCCAAGGGCTACGACCAGATCGACGCGGCTCCTGAAGAAAAGGCTCGCGGCATCACGATCAACACGGCCCACGTCGAGTACGAAACGGAAACGCGCCACTACGCGCACGTTGACTGCCCGGGCCACGCTGACTACGTCAAGAACATGATCACGGGCGCTGCCCAGATGGACGGCGCGATCCTGGTCGTGTCGGCCGCTGACGGCCCGATGCCGCAAACGCGTGAACACATCCTGCTGAGCCGCCAGGTTGGCGTGCCGTACATCATCGTCTTCCTGAACAAGGCCGACATGGTTGACGACGCCGAGCTGCTCGAGCTGGTGGAAATGGAAGTTCGCGAACTGCTGAGCAAGTACGACTTCCCGGGCGACGACACCCCGATCGTGAAGGGTTCGGCCAAGCTGGCGCTGGAAGGCGACAAGGGCGAACTGGGCGAGCAAGCGATCCTGTCGCTGGCCCAAGCCCTGGACACCTACATCCCGACGCCCGAGCGTGCCGTTGACGGCGCGTTCCTGATGCCGGTCGAAGACGTGTTCTCGATCTCGGGTCGAGGCACCGTGGTGACCGGCCGTATCGAACGCGGCGTGATCAAGGTCGGCGAAGAAATCGAAATCGTCGGTATCACCCCGACGGTCAAGACGACCTGCACCGGCGTGGAAATGTTCCGCAAGCTGCTGGACCAAGGTCAAGCCGGCGACAACGTGGGCATCCTGCTGCGCGGCACCAAGCGTGAAGACGTCCAGCGCGGCCAGGTTCTGGCCAAGCCGGGCTCGATCACCCCGCACACGGACTTCACCTCCGAGGTGTACATCCTGTCCAAGGAAGAAGGCGGCCGCCACACCCCGTTCTTCAACGGCTATCGTCCCCAGTTCTACTTCCGCACGACGGACGTGACCGGCACGATCGACCTGCCGGCCGACAAGGAAATGGTCCTGCCGGGCGACAACGTGACGATGACCGTCAAGCTGCTGGCCCCGATCGCCATGGAAGAAGGCCTGCGTTTCGCCATCCGTGAAGGCGGTCGTACCGTCGGCGCCGGCGTCGTCGCCAAGATCCTGAAGTAAGCAATACCCGGATGGGTAGAGTGGGCTCTCAAGCCCCTCTATCCATCTTTGCTGTAAAAGTAGTATGATGTTTGGTTCCGCAAGCCGCTACGCGTGGCGGCCTGGCTGGAGCGGCGAAAGTGTAGTGCACGTGTAGTGATGTGTGAGTTTTAGGGGCATAGCTCAATTGGCAGAGCGTCGGTCTCCAAAACCGAAGGTTGTAGGTTCGATTCCTACTGCCCCTGCCACCGCCAGGATAAACCCGCGGGAGATCATCGCGAGTTACGCATTCACGGCGGCTCGCGTCGCAATATGTCTAATACCAGCGTAGAAACCGTAACCAGTACCGCCGACCGGGTCAAGCTCGGGCTGGCGGTTCTTGTCGTTATTGCTGGCATCGTCGGGTTTTCCGTGCTCAGCGCGCAACCGATGCCTGCCCGTATCGGCGTCTTTGTCGGCGGCCTCGTGATCGCAGCCGTGATCGCGTGGTTCAGTGAACCCGGCCGTCGCACCCTGAGCTTTGCCAGCGAGTCCTACAACGAAGTCAAGCGTGTGTCGTGGCCGACCCGCAAGGAAACGACCCAGATGACGGGCATCGTTTTCGCGTTCGTGGCGGTCATGGGCATTTTCATGTGGGTGCTCGACAAGGGCATCGAATGGATTCTCTACGGCCTGTTGTTGGGCTGGAAATAAGGACGGCGAATGAGTAAGCGTTGGTATGTCGTCCATGTGTACTCCGGCATGGAAAAAAGCGTACACAAGGCCCTGAACGAGCGCATCGAGCGCGCGGGCCTGCAAACGTCTTTCGGCCGCATTCTTGTGCCCTCCGAGGAAGTCGTCGAGGTCAAGGGTGGCCAGAAGTCGATCACCGAGCGCCGCATTTTCCCCGGTTATGTCCTGGTTGAAATGGACCTGACCGACGAAACGTGGCACCTGGTCAAGAACACCAACCGCGTCACCGGCTTTTTGGGTGGCTCGGGCAATCGTCCGACCCCGATTTCCGAAAAGGAAGTCGAAAAGATCCTCTCCCAGATGGAAGAGGGCGTCGAGAAACCCCGCCCCAAGATCCTGTTCGAAGTGGGCGAGATGGTTCGGGTCAAGGAAGGTCCGTTTGCGGACTTCAACGGCAACGTCGAAGAAGTCAACTACGAAAAGAGCAAGGTTCGCGTGTCTGTCACGATCTTCGGTCGTGCCACCCCCGTCGAACTGGATTTCAGCCAGGTCGAAAAGACCTGATTTCAACCCCCGGGGAGCCCTGGCCGCGCGCTAGGGCGATATAACCCGCAAGGAGCAAAGCATGGCGAAGAAGATCGTCGGCTTTATCAAGCTGCAAGTGCCGGCTGGTAAGGCTAACCCCTCCCCCCCGATTGGCCCGGCCCTGGGTCAGCGTGGCCTGAACATCATGGAATTCTGCAAGGCGTTCAACGCCAAGACCCAAGGCATGGAGCCTGGTCTGCCGATTCCGGTGGTGATCACCGCTTTCGCCGACAAGAGCTTCACCTTCATCATGAAGACCCCGCCCGCGACGGTCCTCATCAAGAAGGCCGCCGGCGTGCAAAAGGGTTCGTCCAAGCCGCATACCGACAAGGTCGGCACGCTGACCCGCGCGCAAGCTGAAGAAATCGCCAAGGCCAAGGGCCCCGATCTGACCGCCGCCGATCTGGACGCCGCCGTCCGCACGATCGCTGGCAGCGCCCGCA
Source organism: Achromobacter sp. EG18 (assembly GCF_059759395.1). Taxonomy (NCBI): domain Bacteria; kingdom Pseudomonadati; phylum Pseudomonadota; class Betaproteobacteria; order Burkholderiales; family Alcaligenaceae; genus Achromobacter; species Achromobacter sp. EG18. The sequence goes on along the minus strand of NZ_CM186213.1, from coordinate 4,355,430 downwards.
GCATGGGCATCACGGTTGAGGGGATCTAATCATGGCAAAACTGAGCAAGCGCGCCGCCGCCATTGCGCAAAAGATCGACCGCACCAAGCTGTACCCGGTCGCCGAAGCCCTGACCCTGGTCAAGGAAACCGCTGTCGCCAAGTTCAACGAATCGATTGACGTGGCCGTGCAGCTGGGCATCGACCCGAAGAAGTCGGACCAACTGGTCCGCGGCTCGGTCGTGCTGCCCGCCGGCACCGGCAAGACGGTTCGTGTCGCCGTGTTCGCCCAAGGCGACAAGGCCGAGGCCGCCAAGGCCGCCGGCGCCGACATCGTCGGCCTGGACGACCTGGCCGACCAGATCAAGGCCGGTCAGATGGACTTCGACGTGGTCATCGCCTCGCCCGACACGATGCGTGTCGTCGGCGCCCTGGGTCAGATCCTGGGCCCGCGTGGCCTGATGCCGAACCCGAAGGTCGGCACCGTGACCCCCGACGTCGCCACCGCCGTCAAGAACGCCAAGGCCGGTCAGGTTCAGTACCGCACCGACAAGGCCGGCATCATCCACGCCACGATCGGCCGCGCGTCGTTCGGCGTGGAACAGCTGCAAACCAACCTGGCCGCTCTGGTCGACGCCCTGCAAAAGGCTCGTCCCGCCGCTGCCAAGGGCATCTACCTGCGCAAGCTGGCCGTTTCGTCCACGATGGGCGGCGGTGCGCGCGTGGAAATTGCCTCGCTGTCGGCTACCAACTAAGCCAACAGCTGTAAACGTACTTTGGGCCGCATCCGGATTCCTCCGGATGCTGCTGTCAAAGACCGCTGGAGCAGGTCGGTGGAAGCACTATCCCGCCGCCCCGCTTAATCCCGAAGCTCGCAAAGTTCGGATCCAGCGTAGACGGCGTCCCCAGGAAGATTTCTTTACCCGAAGAACTCGACCAGGCGCCGCATTCGGTTGACGCGCAAGGCTCCGGCCCCAGGCGTCTTTTGATGGAGTGTTCAAACCGTGAGTCTCAATCGTCAAGAGAAAGCGGTGGTAATCGAGGAAGTCTCGGCCGAAGTGGCCAAGGCGCAATCGATTGTTATCGCCGAGTACCGTGGTCTGGACGTCGCCTCTGTCACCGTACTGCGCAAAACTGCGCGTGAATCGGGCGTGTATCTGCGTGTTCTGAAGAACTCGCTGGCCCGTCGTGCTGTTGCCGGCACGGCTTTCGAGCCGTTGGCCGAGCAACTGACCGGTCCGCTGATCTATGGCATCAGCGCTGATCCGGTTACGGCGGCCAAGGTCCTCGCAGGTTTCGCGAAAAGCAACGACAAGCTGGTCATCAAGGCGGGCGCTCTGCCCAACAGCCTGCTGAACCAAGAAGGCGTGAAGGCCCTGGCCACCATGCCCTCGCGCGAAGAGTTGCTGTCGAAACTGCTGGGCACCATGCAAGCCCCCATCGCGCAATTCGTGCGTACGCTCAACGAAGTTCCGACCAAGTTCGCCCGTGGCCTCGCCGCCGTGCGCGACCAGAAGGCCGCGGCTTAATCCCCGCCCTTCACGGAAATTCGCTGAACGACCGAGCGACACCCAAACCCTGGCATTACCCAATATTTGGAGTTCTTAAAAATGGCACTTAACAAAGCTGAAATCCTTGACGCCATCGCTGGCATGACCGTGCTCGAACTGTCCGAGCTGATCAAGGAAATGGAAGAGAAGTTCGGCGTGTCGGCTGCTGCCGCCGCTGTCGCTGTCGCTGCTCCCGCCGCTGGTGGCGCCGCCGCCGCTGCTGAAGAGCAGACCGAGTTCACCGTTGTCCTGGCTGAAGCCGGCGCCAACAAGGTTTCCGTCATCAAGGCCGTGCGCGAGCTGACCGGTCTGGGCCTGAAGGAAGCCAAGGACCTGGTCGACGGCGCTCCGAAGCCCGTCAAGGAAGGCGTTGCCAAGGCTGACGCCGAAGCCGCCAAGAAGAAGCTGGAAGAAGCTGGCGCCAAGGTCGAAGTCAAGTAAGACCTGCGTCAACTTGCCCGGGGACAGCGCAATTTGCCGTCCCCGGGCTTTTGCGTTTCCAGGAAACCCCTGCTGGGGTCATGCCCTTTCCAGAGGGGTTTCCTGGAGTCGTATCACCTGGGGCCGTGGTTGACGGCCCATGCAACCTCGAGTCGGAGTGCTCATGCCTTACTCGTACACCGAAAAAAAGCGCATCCGCAAAAGCTTCGCCAAGCGTGAAGACGTTCAAAACGTTCCCTTCCTTTTGGCGACTCAGCTTCAATCCTACCTAACTTTCCTGCAGGCGGATACCGCCCCGTCCGATCGCGTAGCCGACGGTTTGCAGGCGGCGTTTTCGTCGATTTTCCCGATCGTTAGTCACAACGGTATGGCGCGCTTGGAGTTCGTGAGCTATGTGCTCGGCGAACCGGTGTTCGATGTCAAGGAATGTCAGCAACGTGGCCTGACCTATGCCTCGCCCCTGCGAGCCAAGGTCCGCCTGGTGCTGCTTGACCGCGAAGTCAGCAAGCCCACCGTCAAGGAAGTGAAGGAACAGGAAGTCTACATGGGCGAGATTCCGCTCATGACCGGCACCGGTTCGTTCGTCATCAACGGCACCGAACGTGTCATCGTCTCGCAGCTGCACCGCTCGCCTGGCGTGTTCTTCGAGCACGACCGCGGCAAGACGCACAGCTCGGGCAAGCTGCTGTTCTCGGCCCGCGTGATTCCCTACCGCGGTTCGTGGCTGGACTTCGAATTCGACCCCAAGGACATCCTGTTCTTCCGCGTCGACCGTCGCCGCAAGATGCCTGTCACCATCCTGTGCAAGGCCATCGGCATGACGCCGGAATCGATCCTGGCCAACTTCTTCGACTTCGACAACTTCGAGTTGAAGAGCGAAGGCGCCATGATGGAATTCGTGCCCGAGCGCTGGAAGGGCGAAATGGCCCGCTTCGACATCGCGGACCGTTCGGGCAAGGTCATCGTCGAGAAAGACAAGCGTATCAACGCCAAGCACCTGCGCGACCTGGCTGCCGGCGGCATCCAGCGCATCTCCGTGCCGGAAGACTTCCTGTACGGCCGCGTGCTGGCCAAGAACATCGTTGACGCCGATACCGGCGAGGTCATCGCCAACGCCAACGACGAGATCACCGAAAGCGTGCTGGGCGCCCTGCGCGCCGCCAACGTGCACGACATCCAGACGCTCTACACGAACGACCTGGACCGCGGCCCGTACATTTCGCAGACGCTGCGCACCGATGAAACCGCCGACCAGATGGCCGCGCGCGTTGCCATCTACCGCATGATGCGTCCTGGTGAACCGCCCACCGAAGAAGCGGTGGAAGCGCTGTTCCAGCGCCTGTTCTACAGCGAAGAAACGTACGACCTGTCGCGCGTCGGCCGCATGAAGGTCAACAGCCGCCTGGGCCGTGGTGAGGACATCACCGGCCCGATGACGCTGACCAACGAAGACATCCTTGAAACCATCAAGGTGCTGGTCGAGCTGCGTAACGGCCGTGGCCAGATCGACGACATCGATCACCTGGGCAACCGCCGCGTGCGTTGCGTCGGCGAACTGGCCGAGAACCAGTTCCGCGCCGGCCTCGTGCGCGTCGAACGCGCCGTCAAGGAACGTCTGGGCCAGGCCGAGACCGAAAACCTGATGCCGCACGACCTGATCAACTCCAAGCCGATCTCGGCCGCCATCAAGGAGTTCTTCGGTTCGAGCCAGCTGTCGCAGTTCATGGACCAAACCAACCCGCTGTCGGAAATCACGCACAAGCGTCGTGTTTCGGCACTGGGCCCGGGCGGTCTGACCCGCGAGCGCGCCGGCTTCGAAGTGCGTGACGTGCACCCGACCCACTACGGCCGCGTCTGCCCGATCGAAACGCCGGAAGGCCCGAACATCGGCCTGATCAACTCCATGGCGCTGTACGCTCGCCTGAACGAGTACGGCTTCCTGGAAACGCCTTACCGCAAGATCGTCGACGGCCGCGTCAGCGACCAGATCGACTACCTGTCGGCCATCGAAGAAAGCCACTACGTCATCGCGCAGGCCAACGCCGCGCTGGACGAGGAAGGCAAGTTCGTGGACGACCTGGTGGCTTGCCGTGAAGCCGGCGAAACCATGCTGACCGCCCCGGCCAACGTGCACTACATGGACGTGGCCCCGTCGCAGATCGTGTCGGTCGCCGCCTCGCTGATTCCGTTCCTGGAGCACGACGACGCGAACCGCGCGCTGATGGGCGCCAACATGCAACGTCAGGCCGTGCCTTGCCTGCGTCCGGAAAAGCCGGTCGTGGGCACGGGTATCGAGCGCACCGTGGCCGTTGACTCGGGCACCACCGTGCAGGCGCTGCGTGGCGGCCTGGTCGACCACGTCGACGCCGAACGCGTGGTGATCCGCGTGAACGACGAAGAAAACGTCGCCGGCGAAGTCGGTGTCGACATCTACAACCTGATCAAGTACACGCGTTCCAACCAGAACACGAACATCAACCAGCGTCCCATCGTCAAGCGTGGCGACCGTGTCGCCAAGGGTGACGTGCTGGCCGACGGCGCATCGACGGACCTGGGCGAACTCGCCCTGGGCCAGAACATGCTGATCGCGTTCATGCCCTGGAACGGCTACAACTTCGAAGACTCGATCCTGATCTCCGAAAAGGTCGTGGCCGATGACCGCTACACCTCGGTGCACATCGAGGAACTGACGGTTGTCGCTCGCGATACCAAGCTGGGTCCGGAAGAAATCACGCGCGACATCAGCAACCTGGCCGAGACGCAACTGAACCGCCTGGACGATTCCGGCATCACCTACATCGGCGCCGAAGTCAGCGCCGACGACGTGCTGGTCGGCAAGGTCACGCCCAAGGGCGAAACCCAGCTGACGCCGGAAGAAAAGCTGCTGCGCGCCATCTTCGGTGAAAAGGCGTCCGACGTTAAGGACACCTCGCTGCGCGTGCCTTCGGGCATGACCGGCACCGTGATCGACGTGCAGGTGTTCACGCGCGAAGGCATCGTGCGCGACAAGCGCGCCCAGTCCATCATCGACGATGAACTGCGCCGCTATCGCCAGGACCTGAACGACCAGCTGCGCATCGTTGAAAACGACCAGTTCGACCGTATCGAGAAGATGCTGGTCGGCAAGACCGTCAACGGCGGCCCGCGCAAGCTGGCCAAGGGCGCGACGATCACCAAGGCTTACCTGGCTGATCTGGACCGCTGGCAGTGGTTCGACATCCGCCTGGCCGACGAGCCCCACGCCGTGGTGCTGGAGCAGGCCAAGGAATCGCTCGAGCAGAAGCGTCACCAGTTCGACCTGGCCTTCGAAGAGAAGCGCAAGAAGTTGACGCAGGGCGACGAGCTGCCCCCGGGCGTGCTGAAGATGATCAAGGTCTACCTGGCCGTGAAGCGTCGTCTGCAGCCTGGCGACAAGATGGCAGGCCGTCACGGCAACAAGGGCGTGGTCTCGCGCATCACCCCGGTGGAAGACATGCCGCACATGGCTGACGGCACGCCGGCCGACATCGTTCTGAACCCGCTGGGCGTGCCCTCGCGGATGAACGTGGGCCAGGTGCTGGAAGTGCACTTGGGCTGGGCTGCCAAGGGCGTGGGTCACCGCATCGCCGACATGCTGCGCGACGAGCGCACCGCGCAGGTCAAGAACGTCCGCGCTTACCTGGACAAGGTCTACAACACGACCGGCACCGGCGCGCGCATCGACGAGCTGACCGACGAAGAAGTCATGGAAATGGCCCAGAACCTCAAGAACGGCGTGCCGTTCGCGACGCCCGTCTTCGACGGCGCGACCGAAGAGGAAATCACCAAGATGCTGGAACTGGCCTATCCGGACGACGTCGCCAAGCGCATGGCGCTGACGCCCTCGCGCACGCAGGCGTGGCTGTACGACGGCCGCACCGGCGAGAAGTTCGAGCGTCCGGTCACCGTCGGCTACATGCACTACCTGAAGCTGCACCACTTGGTCGACGACAAGATGCACGCGCGTTCGACCGGCCCGTACTCGCTCGTGACCCAGCAGCCGCTGGGCGGCAAGGCGCAGTTCGGTGGCCAGCGTTTCGGGGAAATGGAAGTGTGGGCGCTGGAAGCCTACGGCGCCGCCTACACCCTGCAGGAAATGCTGACGGTCAAGTCCGACGACATCACCGGCCGCACCAAGGTATACGAAAACATCGTCAAGGGCGATCACGTCATCGATGCCGGCATGCCGGAATCGTTCAACGTGCTGGTCAAGGAAATCCGCTCGTTGGCCCTGGACATGGATTTGGAGCGTAACTAATGAAAGCGCTACTCGACCTCTTTAAGCAAGTCTCGCAAGACGAGCAATTCGATGCCATCAAGATCGGCATCGCCTCGCCCGAGAAGATCCGTTCGTGGTCCTACGGCGAAGTTCGCAAGCCCGAGACCATCAACTACCGCACGTTCAAGCCCGAGCGTGACGGTCTGTTCTGCTCCAAGATCTTCGGCCCGATCAAGGACTACGAGTGCCTGTGCGGCAAGTACAAGCGCCTGAAGCACCGTGGCGTGATCTGCGAGAAGTGCGGCGTTGAAGTTACCGTTGCCAAGGTTCGCCGTGAGCGCATGGGCCACATCGAGCTGGCCAGCCCCGTCGCGCACATCTGGTTCCTGAAGAGCCTGCCGTCGCGTCTGGGCATGGTGCTCGACATGACCCTGCGCGACATCGAACGCGTCCTGTACTTCGAAGCCTGGTGCGTGATCGAACCCGGCATGACGCCGCTCAAGCGCGGCCAGATCATGTCGGATGACGATTTCCTGGCCAAGACCGAGGAATACGGCGACGACTTCCGTGCCCTGATGGGCGCCGAAGCCGTGCGCGAACTGCTGCGCACCATCGACATCGACCGCGAAGTGGAAACGCTGCGCGGCGAACTGAAGGCCACCAGCTCGGAAGCCAAGATCAAGAAGATCTCCAAGCGCCTGAAGGTGCTGGAAGGCTTCCAGAAGTCCGGCATCAAGGCCGAGTGGATGGTCATGGAAGTGCTGCCCGTGCTGCCGCCGGACCTGCGTCCGCTGGTGCCGCTGGACGGCGGCCGTTTCGCGACCTCCGACCTGAACGACCTGTACCGCCGCGTTATCAACCGCAACAACCGTCTGAAGCGCCTGCTGGAGCTGAAGGCTCCTGAAATCATCCTGCGCAATGAAAAGCGCATGCTGCAGGAAGCGGTCGACTCGCTGCTGGACAACGGTCGCCGCGGCAAGGCCATGACCGGCGCCAACAAGCGCCAGCTCAAGTCCCTGGCCGACATGATCAAGGGCAAGAGCGGTCGTTTCCGTCAGAACCTGCTGGGCAAGCGCGTCGACTACTCGGGCCGTTCGGTCATCGTGGTGGGTCCGCAGCTCAAGCTGCACCAGTGCGGCCTGCCCAAGCTTATGGCCCTGGAACTGTTCAAGCCGTTCATCTTCAATCGCCTGGAGATGATGGGCCTGGCCACGACCATCAAGGCCGCCAAGAAGCTGGTGGAAAGCCAGGAACCGGTGGTCTGGGACATCCTGGAAGAAGTCATCCGCGAACACCCGGTCATGCTGAACCGTGCGCCCACGCTGCACCGTTTGGGCATCCAGGCGTTCGAGCCGGTGCTGATCGAAGGCAAGGCCATCCAGCTGCACCCGCTGGTCTGCGCGGCGTTCAACGCCGACTTCGACGGTGACCAGATGGCCGTCCACGTGCCGCTGTCGCTGGAAGCCCAGCTCGAAGCGCGCACGCTGATGCTGGCTTCGAACAACGTGCTGTTCCCGGCCAACGGCGAACCGTCGATCGTGCCGTCCCAGGACATCGTGCTGGGCCTGTACTACACGACGCGCGAGCGCATCAACGGCAAGGGCGAAGGCATCTTCTTCACCGACGTGGCCGAAGTGCAACGCGCCTACGACAACGGCGAAGTGGAGCTGCAAAGCCGCATCACCGTGCGCCTGAAGGAACACGAGCGTGACGAGAATGGCGAATGGCAGCCGGTGATCCGCCGCCACGAAACCACCGTCGGCCGCGCGCTGCTGTCCGAGATCCTGCCCAAGGGCCTGCCCTTCACCGTCCTGAACAAGGCGCTGAAGAAGAAGGAAATCTCGCGCCTGATCAACCAGTCGTTCCGCCGTTGCGGCCTGCGCGACACGGTGATCTTCGCCGACAAGCTGATGCAGTCGGGCTTCCGCCTGGCCACCCGCGGCGGTATCTCGATCGCCATGGGCGACATGCTGATCCCGTCGGCCAAGGAAGGCATCCTGGCCGAAGCCAGCCGTGAAGTGAAGGAAATCGACAAGCAGTACTCGTCGGGTCTGGTCACGTCCCAGGAACGCTACAACAACGTGGTGGACATCTGGGGCAAGGCCGGCGACAAGGTCGGCAAGGCGATGATGGAACAGCTGGCCACCGAACCCGTGATCAACCGTCACGGCGAGGAAGTGCGCCAGGAGTCGTTCAACTCCATCTACATGATGGCTGACTCGGGCGCCCGCGGTTCGGCCGCCCAGATCCGCCAGCTGGCCGGCATGCGCGGCCTGATGGCCAAGCCGGACGGCTCGATCATCGAGACGCCCATTACCGCGAACTTCCGTGAAGGCCTGAACGTGCTTCAGTACTTCATCTCGACTCACGGCGCGCGTAAGGGTCTGGCCGACACGGCACTGAAGACCGCGAACTCGGGCTACCTGACCCGTCGTCTGGTCGACGTGACGCAGGACTTGGTGATCACCGAGGACGATTGCGGCACCTCGCAGGGCTACAACATGAAGGCCCTGGTGGAAGGCGGTGAAGTCATCGAGCCGCTGCGCGACCGTATCCTGGGCCGCGTGGCTGCCATCGACATCGTCAACCCGGACACGCAGGAAACGGCCATCACCGCCGGCACCCTGCTGGACGAAGACATGGTCGACATGATCGACCGCATCGGCGTGGATGAAGTCAAGGTCCGCACGCCGCTGACCTGCGAAACGCGCCACGGCCTGTGCGCGCACTGCTATGGCCGTGACCTCGGCCGTGGCACTTCGGTGAACCAGGGCGAAGCGGTCGGCGTCATCGCCGCCCAGTCCATCGGTGAACCGGGCACGCAGCTGACGATGCGTACGTTCCACATCGGTGGCGCGGCGTCGCGTTCGGCCCTGGCCAGCGCGGTGGAAACCAAGTCCAGCGGCGTGGTCGGCTTTGCCAGCACCATGCGCTACGTCACCAACGCCAAGGGCGAACGCGTCGCGATCTCGCGCTCGGGCGAACTGGCGATCTTCGACGACAACGGCCGCGAACGTGAACGCCACAAGATCCCGTACGGCGCGACCGTGCTGGTGGGCGACGGCGAGGCCGTGAAGGCCGGCGCGCGCCTGGCGACGTGGGATCCGCTGACCCGTCCGATCGTGTCGGAATACGGTGGCGCTGTCCGCTTCGAGAACATCGAAGAAGGCGTGACCGTGGCCAAGCAGGTGGACGAAGTCACCGGCCTGTCGACGCTCGTCGTCATCACGCCCAAGACCCGTGGCGGCAAGATCGTCATGCGTCCGCAGATCAAGCTGGTCAACGAGAACGGCGAAGACGTCAAGATCGCCGGCACCGATCACTCGGTGAACATCTCGTTCCCGGTCGGCGCGCTGATCACCGTGCGTGACGGCCAGCAGGTTGCCGTGGGTGAAGTCCTGGCGCGTATTCCGCAGGAATCGCAAAAGACCCGCGACATTACCGGCGGTCTGCCGCGCGTGGCCGAGCTGTTCGAAGCCCGTTCGCCCAAGGATGCCGGCATGCTCGCCGACGTCACCGGCACGGTCTCGTTCGGCAAGGACACCAAGGGCAAGCAGCGCCTGGTCATCACCGACCTGGAAGGCGTCAGCCACGAGTTCCTGATTCCGAAGGAAAAGCAGGTGCTGGTGCACGACGGCCAGGTGGTGAACAAGGGCGAAATGATCGTGGACGGCCCGGCCGATCCCCACGACATCCTGCGCCTGCAGGGCATCGAGAAGCTGGCGACCTACATCGTCGACGAAGTGCAGGACGTGTACCGTCTGCAGGGCGTGAAGATCAACGACAAGCACATCGAAGTGATTGTTCGTCAGATGCTGCGCCGTGTGAACATCGTCGATGCGGGCGATACCGAGTTCATCCCGGGCGAGCAGGTCGAGCGCTCCGAGCTGTTGAACGAGAACGACCGCGTCAACGCTGAAGACAAGCGTCCGGCCACGTACGAAAACGTGCTGCTGGGTATCACCAAGGCCTCGCTGTCGACCGACTCGTTCATCTCGGCCGCCTCGTTCCAGGAAACCACGCGTGTCCTGACCGAAGCCGCCATCATGGGCAAGCGCGACGACCTGCGTGGCCTGAAGGAAAACGTCATCGTCGGCCGCCTGATCCCGGCCGGTACCGGCCTGGCGTACCACCATGCCCGCAAGGACAAGGAAGCCCTGGAGGCCGCGGAACGCGAAGCCGCCCGCCAGCTGGCCAACCCGTTCGAAGACTCGCCGGTCACGGTGGGCTCGGACGCCGATGTCCCGTCGTCCGACCTGGGCAGCGAGGACGCCGCCGAATAAGGGCGACGTCCGGTGCACCCCCCGCGCAGGTCCGGCGGGGGAGGCCAGAAGCAAAAAGGCCGCTGATTCGCATCAGCGGCCTTTTTTTTGCCCGCGCGGGGCATGGCGGCGCTATTTGGCGGCCTGGCTCTTGGCGCGCTGGAACACCGGGCCCCAGACCGGATGGCCGGCCTCGTTGGGCGCCAGTTCGAAGTTGGGGGCGATCTGCAGGATGCGGCTGAAGCTGTCCTCGCACAACTGCGCGTAGCGGCTGACGCAATAGCTGAACGCCTGCAGTTTGTAGGCCTCGATGCGTACGGCCTTGCTGGACGCGGCCAGCTCATCGGAACGGGCGACGCCGCGGATCACTTCACCGTAGTGGCCGGCGCTGTACTGGTCGCGCACCTGTTGTAGCTGCTCCAGCGCTTGCGGCGTGGGCGCGCGGTCGGGGGCGCTGGCGGGCAGGCCGGCACAGCCGGCCAGCACAAACGAGGATCCGAGCAGATTGCAAAGAAGGCGAATTTTCATAGGCTTTCAGCGAAGGGAGGAATTTGGCGATACGCTATCGTGCCACAGCCTGATGCGCTCGGACATTTTCGGCAATGTCCTTGCGTAACGGATTGGATAATATTCCGCCTATCAGCCGTTAACCCGTTTTCGCGCCCGTTGCGCAGTATTTTGAATATGTCTTCATCCGCCGGCCTGCATACGCCGCGCAGCCCTTTCTCAGGCGCCGCGCCGCTTGCCTTGCGCCCCTTGAGCGCCATCGCCGCCAGCGCGGCGGGCGGGGTGCCGGAGGCGCGCATCAAGCGGCTGCTGTCGGACCTGCTGCCCTCCCTGATGGGCCTGCATGCGCAGGGCGAAATATGTGGCGACATTTCGCTCGATACCGTCGGCATGGACGAAGGCGCGCGTGCTCACCTGCTGCCGGAATTGGCATTGCCGCGATCGCGCCGGACCGGGTTGACGCCGATCCCGGGCTTCGCGCCGTTCGAGCTGTATACGGACTCCGCCGAATGGCCGCGCGGTCCCTGGACCGACGTCTATGCGCTCTGTGCGGTGATGCACGCGCTGGTGATCGGCCTGCGGCCGCCACCCGCGCCGGAACGCCGCGCCACCGACAGTTATGAGCCGTTGCTGTCCCTTGGCCTGACGAAGTACAGCCCGGCCTTTCTTGGCGCGATCGATCGCGGCCTGGCCATGCTGCCGGCCGATCGGCCGCAGACCCTGGCCGAGCTGGCCGCCATGCTCGACATCCCGGCCTATGCCGAGGCCGCGCCCGTCGCCCGCGAAGCGTCCCGGGCCGATGTCGCCGCGCCGGTCGCGCCTGCGGCACAAGAGGTGCGCAAGCCGCGCAATGCCGGCCGGCCGTTGCTGGTGTTGTTGCTCTTGGTGGCGCTGATCGGGGTGGGTATCTATGCCTGGGTCCGCCTGGGTATCGGAACGACGAATTCGCTCATCACCCGGTCCGAAGTGGTACAGCCCAATCCGCCTGCCGTGCCGCCCGTGCCGACCACGGCGCCGGCCGACCCGCCGGCTTCAACGGCGGCGCCAGCTTCGACGCCGGCGCCCCAGCCCGCGCCGCCTGTCCCGGTGGCAGGCACGGCGCAGGGCAGCGCGCCAGAGGCGGCCCCCACAGGCGAACGTGGGGCCGCGGCCGCGACGTCCGCCGAGGCGCCCGTTGGCTCAGCCCCGCCAGCCCCGGCCAGTCCCGCCATGCCCACCGAGCCAGCCGCCGCCGCCGCGGCGCCGATCCCGGAAGCCGCCGCGCCGGCGCAGGACGAAGCGCCCAAGCCCAAGCCGGTTCCCGTGCTGGTCCGCCTCGATATCCGGCCCTGGGGCGAGGTATGGATCAATGGCGTGGCCCGCGGCATCAGCCCGCCGGTCAAGGAACTGCGATTGATTCCCGGCAAGTATCAGGTGGTGCTGCGCAATGCCGATCTGCCGCCATACCGGACCACGCTGGAAGTCAGGCCGGGCAAGCCTGCCGTCATTTCCCACGTCTTTGAATAGCGCCCGGGGCGGGGCGCCGTTGGCCTCAAGTTGCCGGCGCGTCCTCGGGCGCAACGGGCAATCGCAGCGTGAACACCGAACCTTTGCCGGCTTCGCTGGTGACTTCGACCTCGCCGCCATGGCGTTGCGCCACCGTGCGCACGAAGGCCAGTCCCAGGCCCGCTCCGCCGACGTCGCCACGCGAGGCCACCCCCACGCGTGAAAACGGCTCGAACAATCGCGCCAGGTCGTGTGCCGCGATGCCTTGCCCCTGGTCGCGCACGTGGATCCGCCAGAATCCCGCCGCCTGGTCGATGGCGCATTCGATGCGCGTCCCGGCCGGGCTGTACTTGATGGCGTTGTCGATCAGGTTGCACAGGGCCCGCATCAGCAGTGTCTGGTCGCCGCGCGCATAGGCGGCGGGCAGCGGCGCAGCCACCTCCAGCCGGATGCCGCGCTTGTGCGCCGCCGCCCAGAACTCGTCGACGCCGTCCTGCAGCAGGCTGCCCAGGTCCAGCTCCACCGCGTTGATGGCCATCGACTCGGCCCGCGTCAAATGCACGAAATCATCGACCAGGTGCAGCGTGCGGTTGGCCAGCGCGGCGATCCGGGTAAGCGTTTCATCCCCGCCATCCGTTGTCCCGCCGTCCTGCTTCATCTCCACCAGCGCCAGGATCGAACTCTGCGGCGCCCGCATGTCATGCGAGATGAAGCGCAGCGTTTCCTCGCGCTGGCGCTCGGCCTGGCGGATGCCGGAGATATCGGTCAACGTGGCGACGGTGCCGGCGAAATTCCCTTCGGCCGTATGGATCGGCGCGCATTTCAGGATCAGGTCGCGGCCGGCGTGATCGCGCACCTCCAGATCGGCAGTCCAGGGGGATTGCTCGGCGATCGGTCCCTGGCCGCTCAGCACTTGGGCGACGCGCTGGCGTGTCGATTCGTCGCCGATGGTCTTCTCGAGCAGGTGGACCGCCGGGTGCCCGACCCGCGGTGGCCGCATGCCCAGCCGCTGGAAATACATCACCGCTGCCTGGTTGCGGAATTGCATGCGGCCATCCTGGTCGAACACCAGCGTGGCGTCGGGCATGCCGTCCAGGCCGTCGGCCAGGAACCGCCGCAGATTGCGCACGCGCGCGAGCGCGCGCCGCAATTCACCGACCCGGCTTTCGAGCGATGCGCTGGGGCCGCCGGATTGCGCCCGCGCTTCGTTAAGCACCGGCGGGTATTCGCGCTGCAGCCGGCGCAGTTCGTTGTCCATGTAGCGCAGCGCGGCTTCCTGGCTGCGCCAGCTCCACAGCGGGTAGCACAACGCCACGCCCACCAGCGCGGCGGTGGGCGCGAACCACAGATAGGTGTGGCCCAGCAGCAACAGGCTGACGAGCAGCACCAGGGCGAGCAGGGCGATGTTCACCAACAGCGCCAGGTTGGGCGACAAGCGCCATAGCGCCAGGCACGCCAGCAGCACGGGCAGGGCCGAATACAGCGCGTTCAGCCACGGGGCGGGCGGCTGGAAGGCGATGTCGTCGTTGGCCGCCTGCAGCAAATTGGCGATGATCTCCACGCCCGGCATGCCACTGACCTCGTGGGATACCGGCGTGGTGTACGCGTCGCCCAGGCCGGTGGCCCAAGCGCCCACCAGCACGTATTTGCCGCGCAGCTGCTCCGCTGGCACGTCGCCGCGCAGGACCGATAGATAGGACACGGCGCGGGTATGCGCCGCCGGGCCCGCATACGGAATCAGGATGCTGCCGTCCGTGCGGGCGCGCCGTAGCAGGCGTTGCGCCAGGTCCGCCTGCCCGCCCACGTCCAGCATGGTCAGCGCGAAATGCTGCCAGCGCTGGCCGGCGAAACGCGCAGTCAGGACCGCTGATCGCAGCACGCCATCGGCATCGAGGTTGGCGTTGATGAAGCCGCTGCCGGCTGCCGCCTGGGCCAGGGCGGGGATGGGGGCGCTGATCGACGTGGGATAGATCAGCCGGTCCAGTACCACCGGCAGCACCGTGTGGCCATTGCGCCGGATACTGTCGGCAAGGATGACGTCGTCGCCGGGATGGGTGGTGTCGGGTTCGGCGAAGATCAGGTCCAGTCCCACCGCGCGCGCGCCTTGCAGCCGGTCCAGCAGCGCCGCATGCACCGCCCGGCGCCAGGGCCAGCGCCCCAGCGCGTCGATGCTGCTGTCGTCGATCGCCACGATTACGATGTCGGCCGAGATATCGCGCCCCGTCAAGGCTACGGCGCGGTCATACAGGATCTGGTCGACGCGCCCCAGTCCATTGAACCAGCCGAGCAACGCCGCCAGCAGCGCCAGCGCCACCGTCAACCACAGGCCTGATCGCGAGGCCCGGTCGATGGGATCGGTGGCGTCTGGCATGGGCCCTAGTACTCGGTCAGGGTCACCAGTCCGCCGGTGCCGGTGGCGACCCCGAGGCCGCTGCTGGTCATGAGCTGGTTCACCCCGGTGAAAGTGGCCATGGCGTCGCGGCCGCCCAGGCCCAGTTCATCGACCGCGCGCACCGTCACGTAGAAGGTGCCCGGACCGGGGGCGCTGAAGCGGATGTCGGCAGTGGGAAAGCGGGTCGAGGACACCAGCTGCGTGCCGTCGGCATCGCGCGCGACGCGCACCAGGTAGCTTCGCGCGCCGGGCACCGGTTCGAATGCGCTGGTCCAGGCGCCGCCGCCGGCACGCACGGGTTGGCCGAGTTGCGGCGCGGCCAGCAACTGCCGCACGCCCGAGACGTTGCCGTCCGCGCCGATGGCTGCGCCATAGCCCTTGGCCACCGATACAGGTTGCGCCGGCGTGGCGCCGGGCGCGTGCGGCTGCAGCCGCACACTGCCTTCCAGCACTTCGCTGTGGACACCATGGCTGCCGCTTTGCACGCGGAAACGCGTGCCGCGCACTCCCGTGACGGCGACCGGCGTGCGCACTTCGAAACGGCCAACGCCCTGGCCGGCCGGCGCGACGCTCGATTCGACGCTGCCGCGCTCGACATGGATGACTGAATCGGTCAGGTTGGTGCCTTCGAACTGGCGCAGGCGCGTCAATTCGACCGCGCCGTCGGCCGGCAGCGTGAGCTTGGAGCCGTCGGCCAATTCCAGCGTCACGAAACCATTGGGCGCGGTCACGACCTTGCTGCCTTCGCTCACGCTCGCGCCGGGTTTGAGCGACTGTCCGTCGATGTTCGCCTGGCCACTGACATGCACCACGCGCGCGTCGGCGGCGCGTTCGGGGATCATCGACAACGGGATGCGCAGCTCCAGGCCGATGGGCAGGCGCTCGGGCGTGGTGACGCTGTTGAGCGTCTGCAGCGGACTCCAGTTGGCCTGATTGCGCGTGTAGGTGGAAGCGATGTCGATCAGCGTGTCGCCTTGGCGCACGCGATAGATGAAATTGTCTCCCAGCGCGCCAGCGGGCTGGCCATGCGAGGAAGTGGCGAGCAGCAGGCCGGAAAGCAGGGCAAGCAAAGAAAGCGCGCGGCAGCGGCTCATGACTTTCAAATCTCCAGGTAATGCCGCCAGGCGCTAACGCGTGGGGGGCGGGCTATCTTCAGGCGGACTCAGCAACTCCAGCCGGTAGCCGAGCGCGTAGGAAGAACTCAGGCGCACGCCATGTTCCGGACGCAGCTGGAGCTTTTGCCGGATGTTCGACAGGTGGGTGTCGAGCGTGCGGGAGGTGGCTGGAATCTCGCGATTCCAGACGCATTCGGCCAGCACATCGCGCGACATGAGCCGGCCCAGGTTGCGAAAGAACAGCAACGCGAGCTCGAACTCCTTGGGCGCCAGCGCGACCTGCGCGCCATCGAGCGAGATCGCGCGCGCAGCGGGGTCGACGCGATAGCTGGCGACGTCGAACGGTTCATCGGCGGGCTCGGCGATCTGGCTGCGGCGCAGCAACGCCGCGACGCGGGCCAGCAGTTCCAGCGGCCGCAGCGGCTTGACGATGTAGTCGTCGGCGCCGGCGCGCAGGCCTTCCACCAGGTCGTCCTCGCTGGACCGGTTGGTCAGGAAGATGACGGGAACGCGCGGGCCGATGTTGGCGCGCAACCAGCGCACCACATCGTCGCCGTCGATATCGGGCAGGTGCCAGTCCAGCAGCACCAGGTCAAACGTTTCATTGCGCAAAGCGGCAAGCAGGTCACGGCTTTGCTGATAACTGGTGCAGGTGTATCCGGCGGCAGTCAGGACTTGCTGGATACGTTTCGCCTGGTCCAGGTCGTCTTCCAGCGACGCGATTTTCATCAGACGTGGTCTCGCGAAGGTTGGCTGCGCAAGCGCGCCCTGTGGCGCCCTACTGCAAGAAGAAGAAAGGATTGTGTAATGGAATGATAACTCGCGTCGCGTCACTGTTGGCTACGTTGTGCCAAGAACTGTCAAACATTGCAAACTTGACGAATCTTGACTGGAGTTGTTGCACAACAACGGGTCAAACTGTCCTCAACCTTCCTCCAACCGGCGCGGTCTGCCGGGCAAGGGGAGGCAGAAGGGATGGAAAGAACCTATGAATCAATTGCGCGTACTGATGATGTCGCCGGACGAGGCTGCACGTAACACCGCTGTGTCCGCACTGCTTCAAGCTGGAATTTCGGCCCGTGGCTGCTCGACTTCTCTGGAATTGTTCGGCCTGCTCAGCAATGGCACCTATGATGCCGTGGTGCTGAATGTGGGGACGCTTGGCGAGATCGGCTATGCCCTGGTCGCCCGCCTGCACGGCTCCTCGTCCCTGGGTATCGTGGTGATGGGGAACAATCTGTCCCTGGAAACCCGCCTGCGCTGTCTGCAGAGCGGCGCCGACGCCTGCCTGCCGCCGCCGCATGACCCAAGAGAGCTGGCCTGCATCCTGCTGGCGCTGGCCCGCCGCCTGCCGGCCGGCCAGGACGCCGCCGCGGCCGATGAACCCCTGCCTGGCCAATGGGAGCTGCGCGATCAGGGCTGGACCCTGGCGGCGCCCTCCGGCACCACGATTTCCCTGTCCGCCAACGAGCGGCTGATCGTGCGTTCGCTGCTGGAAGTGGCGGGCAGGGCGGTGGGCCGCAACGAGCTGGGTGACGAGCTGCGGGTGGAAGGGGGCGGTTCGCGCTCCAGCGGCACGCGCAGCATCGACGTCATCGTCAGCCGCCTGCGCCGCAAGGCCGAGCTGGCGGGTGTGATGTTGCCGATCCGCACGGTCTACGGCAGCGGATATCTGTTCGCCGATCAGTAAGCCGTCCGCATCGCCCGCCACCGGCTACCATTGCCGCCTGGCTCCCTGGCTCCCTGGACCCCTGGACCCCGCGCTCGCGCCACGCGTCGCGTGCGGTTCGCGACCCCGTGCTATCCCGCACCGGCCGTTCCCGTCGGCGGTTGGTAATTTGGCCCCATTTTTGCCGACCTGGGCGCGAGTTGCGCCTATCTGGCCGTCTTTTGCCGGCAACACGCCCACGCGCCATGCGCGCAAAAGTTTTTGACAGTGCGCCAAGTTCTAAGCTATGCTAAAGGGCTTACTGCTTTATTCGCGCGCAAAGTTTGATGCCAGGGCGGCGACCATGTGTGGTCAAAGACGTGTGGTCAAAGCGCCAGGAAGACAGGTCCGGCCCTTCGTGCTAGCGAAGCGCCCAAGGCCAAAGGGGTGCGTCACGAGCCTCCGTCAACCGACGCTGCCGTCTCCCGAACATCAGGTTTGTGCGTTTGTCATGGTTTGTTGGCAAGCCCGCTCTTTTACGTATTTGAACGTTTGAGGCGGTTTTGCGCGAGCCGCCTTCTCCAAGAGTCCGTTGCTCGAGGAGACGAGTACGTAAGTACTTACCCAGTGGTACGTAAAAGGGATTTCAAAGGTCATGCCTACCATTAGCCAACTCGTGCGCAAGCCGCGCGAAGTCAGCATCATCAAAAGCAAGAGCCCCGCGCTCGAAAACTGCCCGCAACGCCGCGGCGTGTGCACTCGCGTGTACACCACCACCCCCAAGAAGCCGAACTCCGCTCTGCGTAAGGTTGCCAAAGTGCGTCTGACCAACGGTTACGAAGTCATTTCGTACATCGGTGGTGAAGGCCACAACCTGCAAGAGCACTCGGTGGTTCTGGTGCGTGGCGGTCGTGTGAAGGACTTGCCCGGTGTGCGTTATCACATCGTGCGCGGTTCCCTCGACCTGCAAGGCGTCAAGGATCGCAAGCAAGCCCGCTCGAAGTACGGCGCCAAGCGCCCGAAGAAGGCCTAAGGGCTCGCAACGCGAGTCAGCAGTACCCCCGAGTGACGGCCATCCGTCATCAGGGAAGTGCAACCGCGCCAACCGCAATACAGGAAGGTGCGCGGCACGTAAGGGGTCGTCTTATTGGACGGCCATGGCCGTGTAATGAAACACGGTTCAACTGAACAGACACAAGGAAGCAACAATGCCCCGTCGTCGCGAAGTACCCAAGCGCGAGATTCTGCCCGATCCCAAGTTCGGCAGCGTCGAACTCGCCAAGTTCATGAACGTCGTCATGCTGGACGGCAAGAAGGCCGTCGCCGAGCGCATCGTCTACGGTGCCCTCGAGCAAGTCGCCACCAAGACCGGCAAGGAGCCGATCGAGGTGTTCAGCCTGGCGATCAACAACATCAAGCCGATCGTCGAAGTCAAGAGCCGCCGCGTTGGCGGTGCCAACTACCAAGTGCCGGTTGAAGTGCGCCCCGTGCGCCGCCTGGCCCTGGCTATGCGTTGGCTCCGTGAAGCCGCCAAGAAGCGTGGCGAGAAGTCGATGGATCTGCGCCTTGCTGGCGAACTGATCGACGCCTCCGAAGGTCGTGGCGCCGCGATGAAGAAGCGCGAAGACACGCACAAGATGGCCGAGGCCAACAAGGCCTTCAGCCATTTCCGCTGGTAATTTAAGGACTAACCCACCATGGCCCGCAAAACCCCGATCGAGCGCTATCGCAACATTGGCATCTCTGCGCACATCGATGCAGGGAAAACCACCACGACCGAACGTATCCTGTTCTACACCGGCGTCAATCACAAGATTGGCGAAGTGCATGATGGCGCCGCCACCATGGACTGGATGGAACAAGAGCAAGAGCGTGGCATCACCATTACGTCGGCTGCTACGACGGCGTTTTGGCGTGGCATGGCCGGCAACTACCCCGAGCACCGCATCAACATCATCGACACCCCGGGGCACGTGGACTTCACCATCGAGGTGGAACGTTCCATGCGCGTCCTGGACGGTGCCTGCATGGTCTACTGCGCGGTGGGTGGTGTTCAGCCCCAGTCCGAAACCGTGTGGCGCCAAGCCAACAAGTACGGCGTGCCGCGTCTGGCGTTCGTCAACAAGATGGACCGTACCGGCGCGAACTTCTTCAAGGTCTATGACCAGCTGAAGACGCGTCTGCGCGCGAACCCCGTGCCCATCGTGATCCCCATCGGCGCCGAAGACACGTTCCAAGGCGTGATCGACCTGGTCAAGATGAAGGCGATCATCTGGGACGAAGCCAGCCAAGGCACCAAGTTCGACTACAAGGACATTCCGGCCGAGCTGGAAGGTACCGCTGCCGAATGGCGTGAAAAGCTGGTTGAAGCCGCCGCCGAGTCGTCGGAAGAGCTGATGAACAAGTACCTGGAAACGGGTTCCTTGGACGAAGCCGAAATCAACCTGGCCATCCGTCAACGCACCATCGCTGGCGAAATCCAGCCGATGCTGTGCGGCACCGCCTTCAAGAACAAGGGCGTGCAGCGCATGCTGGACGCGGTCATCGACTACCTGCCTTCGCCCGTGGACATTCCCCCGGTCGACGGCCAGGACGACGATGGCAACGCCATCAACCGCAAGGCTGACGACAACGAGAAGTTCTCGGCGCTGGCGTTCAAGCTGATGAGCGATCCGTTCGTGGGTCAGTTGACCTTCGTGCGCGTCTACTCGGGCGTCCTGAAGTCGGGCGATACGGTCTACAACCCCATCAAGGGCAAGAAGGAACGTATCGGCCGCATCCTGCAGATGCACGCGAACAACCGCGAGGAAATCAAGGAAGTTCTGGCCGGCGACATCGCCGCCGTGGTGGGTCTGAAGGACGTGACGACCGGCGAAACGCTGTGCGATGTCGATTCGCACATCCTGCTGGAGCGCATGGAGTTCCCCGAGCCCGTGATTTCGCAGGCCGTCGAACCCAAGTCGAAGGCCGACCAGGAAAAGATGGGCCTGGCGCTGTCGCGCCTGGCGCAGGAAGATCCGTCGTTCCGCGTGCGCAGCGACGAAGAGTCCGGCCAGACCATCATTTCCGGCATGGGCGAGCTGCACCTGGAAATTCTGGTCGACCGCATGAAGCGCGAATTCGGCGTGGAAGCGAACGTCGGCAAGCCCCAGGTGGCCTACCGCGAAACGATCCGCAAGACCTGCGAAGAAGTCGAAGGCAAGTTCGTCAAGCAGTCGGGCGGTCGTGGTCAGTACGGTCACGTGGTCCTGAAGGTCGAACCGCTCCAGCCGGGCGGCGGCTACGAGTTCGTGGACGCCATCAAGGGCGGTGTGGTTCCTCGCGAATTCATCCCCGCGGTGGACAAGGGCATCCAGGAAACGCTGCCTGCCGGCATTCTGGCCGGTTACCCGGTCGTGGACGTCAAGGTCACGCTGTTCTTCGGTTCGTACCACGATGTGGACTCGAACGAAAACGCGTTCAAGATGGCCGGCTCGATGGCGTTCAAGGAAGGCATGCGCAAGGCCAGCCCCGTGCTGCTCGAACCGATGATGGCCGTTGAAGTCGAAACGCCCGAAGACTACGCCGGTACCGTGATGGGCGATCTGTCCTCGCGTCGCGGCATGGTCCAGGGCATGGACGACATGGTCGGTGGTGGCAAGACCATCAAAGCTGAAGTTCCGCTGGCCGAGATGTTCGGTTACGCCACGAACCTGCGTTCGCTGACGCAAGGTCGTGCCACGTACACGATGGAATTCAAGCATTACTCCGAGGCCCCCAAGAACGTCGCTGACGAAGTCATCGCCGCTCGGGCCAAGTAAATAACCCTCGCCGCGACCGCCCACAAGGCGGCGCGGCAAATATCGAAATTTCCTTGAAAGTCAAAGGATAGAGATCATGGCAAAAGGCAAGTTTGAACGCACCAAGCCGCACGTGAACGTCGGCACCATCGGTCACGTCGACCACGGCAAGACCACCCTGACGGCGGCGATCACGACCGTTCTGTCGACCAAGTTCGGCGGCGAAGCCAAGGGCTACGACCAGATCGACGCGGCACCTGAAGAAAAGGCACGCGGCATCACGATCAACACGGCCCACGTCGAGTACGAAACGGAAACGCGCCACTACGCGCACGTTGACTGCCCGGGCCACGCTGACTACGTCAAGAACATGATCACGGGCGCAGCCCAGATGGACGGCGCGATCCTGGTCGTGTCGGCCGCTGACGGCCCGATGCCGCAAACGCGTGAACACATCCTGCTGAGCCGCCAGGTTGGCGTGCCGTACATCATCGTCTTCCTGAACAAGGCCGACATGGTTGACGACGCCGAGCTGCTCGAGCTGGTGGAAATGGAAGTTCGCGAACTGCTGAGCAAGTACGACTTCCCGGGCGACGACACCCCGATCGTGAAGGGTTCGGCCAAGCTGGCGCTGGAAGGCGACAAGGGCGAGCTGGGCGAGCAAGCGATCCTGTCGCTGGCCCAAGCCCTGGACACGTACATCCCGACGCCCGAGCGTGCCGTTGACGGCGCGTTCCTGATGCCGGTCGAAGACGTGTTCTCGATCTCGGGTCGCGGCACCGTGGTGACCGGCCGTATCGAGCGCGGCGTGATCAAGGTCGGCGAAGAAATCGAAATCGTCGGTATCACCCCGACGGTCAAGACGACCTGCACCGGCGTGGAAATGTTCCGCAAGCTGCTGGACCAAGGTCAAGCCGGCGACAACGTGGGCATCCTGCTGCGCGGCACCAAGCGTGAAGACGTCCAGCGCGGCCAGGTTCTGGCCAAGCCGGGCTCGATCACCCCGCACACGGACTTCACCTCCGAGGTGTACATCCTGTCCAAGGAAGAAGGCGGCCGCCACACCCCGTTCTTCAACGGCTATCGTCCCCAGTTCTACTTCCGCACGACGGACGTGACCGGCACGATCGACCTGCCGGCCGACAAGGAAATGGTTCTGCCGGGCGACAACGTGACGATGACCGTCAAGCTGCTGGCCCCGATCGCCATGGAAGAAGGCCTGCGTTTCGCCATCCGTGAAGGCGGTCGTACCGTCGGCGCCGGCGTCGTCGCCAAGATCCTGAAGTAATCCGGATCACTTAAGCAGCACACAACCAGCGAGGGCCCATCAAAGCCCTCGCCTCTCGTTCTTTAGGAAACGCC
This sequence comes from Achromobacter sp. EG18, assembly GCF_059759395.1. NCBI lineage: Bacteria > Pseudomonadati > Pseudomonadota > Betaproteobacteria > Burkholderiales > Alcaligenaceae > Achromobacter > Achromobacter sp. EG18. Next base: position 4,332,674 of record NZ_CM186213.1, on the reverse strand, counting down.
ATGAAAAACCAAAAGATCCGTATCCGCTTGAAGGCTTTCGATTACAAGCTGATCGATCAATCGGCCGCTGAAATCGTCGACACCGCCAAGCGTACGGGCGCCGTTGTCCGCGGCCCGGTGCCGCTGCCCACGCGTATCCGTCGTTACGACGTGCTGCGTTCGCCGCACGTCAACAAGACGTCGCGTGACCAGTTCGAAATCCGTACCCATCAGCGCCTGATGGACATCGTTGATCCCACCGACAAGACCGTTGACGCCCTGATGCGTCTGGACCTGCCGGCCGGTGTCGACGTCGAAATCGCGCTGCAGTAAGGCGCTCCCGGGTCCGCTACCTTCGCCGGTGGACTCGTGAAGAATGGCCGCAATCCCTCGGGACTGCGGCCATTTTGTTTTTGTGCCACAACTAGGCGCGCCGGCAGCGGGCAGGCGCCTTTTTACGCTAAGTGCTTGTGCTGCCTGAAAAAAACGTGCTAATATGCCAAGCTTGCCATTTTGTGGCAGGTCTAACTATGGTGAAGGCGCGTGCAAACCCGGATTCCGGGGGTGTGCAACCCCGAGCCAGGTTGAACATAGTCGTAGGGCAAAGGCCGTTACCTTTTGCCTGATTAGCCCCGACCAATCGCAGTCGGGAATGGAGAAAACGATGTCGAATTCGACACCCACGCCCGCCGCTCACCGGCTGGGGCTGGTGGGTCGCAAGGTCGGCATGACCCGCATTTTTACCGAGGAAGGTGAATCCATCCCGGTGACCGTGCTGGACGTGTCGAACAACCGCGTGACCCAAGTTAAGTCGCTGGAAACCGACGGCTACGCCGCGATCCAGGTGGCTTATGGCACTCGTCGTGCCTCGCGCGTGCCGCAAGCACAGACGGGCCACTACGCCAAGGCCGGCGCTGAAGCCGGTAGCATCCTCAAGGAATTCCGCCTCGATCCCGCCCGCGCCGCCGAATTTTCGGCCGGTGCCGTGATCGCCGTGGAATCGGTGTTCGAAGCCGGCCAACAGGTCGACGTCACGGGCACCACGATTGGTAAGGGCTTTGCCGGTACCATCAAGCGCCACAACTTCGGCTCGCAACGCGCCTCGCACGGTAACTCCCGTTCGCACCGCGTTCCCGGCTCGATCGGTCAAGCTCAGGATCCGGGCCGTATTTTCCCGGGTAAGCGCATGGCGGGTCACCTGGGTGATGTCACCCGCACCGTTCAAAACCTCGACGTCGTTCGCGTTGACGTGGAGCGCGGCCTGCTGCTGGTCAAGGGCGCTGTCCCCGGCCACGCTGGCGCCGATATCGTCGTGCGTCCGGCCATCAAGGCCCCGGCCAAGAAGGGAGCGTAAGTAAATGGATCTCAAGCTCCTGAACGACCAAGGTCAGGCCGCGACTTTCAGCGCGCCCGACACGATCTTCGGCCGTGACTTCAACGAAGCGCTGATTCACCAGATCGTGGTGGCTTTCCAAGCCAACGCCCGTGCCGGCAACCGCGCTCAGAAGGATCGCTCGGAAGTCAAGCACTCGACCAAGAAGCCCTGGCGCCAGAAGGGTACCGGCCGCGCTCGCGCCGGTATGACCTCGTCGCCGCTGTGGCGTGGCGGTGGTCGGATTTTCCCGAACTCGCCGGAAGAGAACTTCAGCCAGAAGGTCAACAAGAAGATGTACCGCGCCGGGATCCGCTCGATCCTGTCGCAGCTGGCTCGCGAAGACCGCATCGCCGTCGTCGAATCGTTCGATCTGGAATCGCCCAAGACCAAGGCCGCCGCTGCAAAGCTGAAGAGCCTGGGCCTGGACTCGGTCCTGATCATCACCGACAACGTTGATGAAAATGTTTACCTCGCCACCCGCAACCTGCCGCACGTTGCCGTTGTCGAGCCCCGTTATGCCGATCCGTTGTCGCTGGTCCACTACAAGAAAGTGCTGATCACCAAGCCGGCCATCGCTCAACTCGAGGAGATGCTGGGATGAACGCTGAACGCTTGATGCAAGTCATTCTGGCTCCGATCGTGACCGAAAAGGCCACGTTCGTCGCTGAGAAGAATCAGCAAGTCGCTTTCCGTGTCGTGGCTGACGCTACCAAGCCGGAAATCAAGGCTGCCGTCGAACTGCTCTTCAAGGTGCAGGTCGAGTCCGTGCAGGTCCTCAACCGTAAGGGCAAAGTCAAGCGCTTTGGCCGATTCGTTGGCCGTCGTCGCGACGAGCGCAAGGCCTACGTTTCGCTCAAGGACGGCCAGGAAATCGACTTTGCGGAGGTGAAGTAAATGGCCCTCGTGAAAGTTAAGCCGACTTCGGCTGGCCGCCGTGGCATGGTGAAGGTCGTCAGCCCGAACCTGCACAAGGGTGAGCCCTACGCGCCGCTGCTGGAAAAGAAGACCCGTGGTTCGGGCCGTAACAACAACGGTCACATCACGATCCGCCACCGTGGCGGCGGTCACAAGCAACACTACCGTGTCGTCGACTTCCGTCGCGACAAGGATGGCATCCCCGCGAAGGTCGAGCGTCTGGAATACGACCCGAACCGTACGGCGCACATTGCTCTGCTGTGCTACGCCGACGGCGAGCGTCGCTACATCATCGCTCCGCGCGGCCTGGAAGTGGGCGCCACGCTGATCTCGGGCATCGAAGCCCCGATCCGCGCCGGCAACACGCTGCCGATCCGCAACATCCCGGTGGGTACGACGATTCACTGCGTCGAAATGCTGCCCGGCAAGGGTGCCCAGATGGTCCGTTCGGCCGGCGCTTCCGCCGTCCTGCTGGCCCGCGAAGGCACCTACGCTCAAGTGCGTCTGCGCTCGGGTGAAGTCCGCCGTGTGCACATCGAATGCCGTGCCACCATCGGTGAAGTCGGTAACGAAGAACACAGCCTGCGCCAAATCGGCAAGGCCGGTGCAATGCGTTGGCGCGGTGTCCGCCCGACGGTTCGTGGCGTGGCCATGAACCCGGTCGACCACCCGCACGGTGGCGGCGAAGGCCGTACCGGTGAAGCACGCGAACCGGTCAGCCCGTGGGGCACCCCGGCGAAGGGTTACAAGACCCGTCGCAACAAGCGGACGAACAATATGATCGTCCAACGGCGCAAGCGCAAGTAAGAGGCGAACACTATGTCACGTTCGATCAAGAAAGGCCCGTTTGTCGATGCTCACCTGATCAAAAAGGTGGACACGGCCGTCGCGGGCAAAGACAAGAAGCCGATCAAGACCTGGTCGCGTCGCTCGACGATCCTGCCCGAGTTCATCGGTCTGACGATCGCTGTGCACAACGGCAAGCAGCATGTTCCCGTTTACATCAACGAGAACATGGTCGGTCACAAGCTGGGCGAGTTCGCGCTGACCCGTACGTTCAAGGGTCACGCCGCGGACAAGAAGGCGAAGAGGTAAGCGATGGAAACTACTGCCATTATCCGTGGGGTTCACATCTCCGCTCAAAAGACGCGTCTGGTTGCGGATCTGATCCGCGGCCAGAAGGTCGGCCGTGCGCTCGAGATCCTCACCTTCTCGCCGAAGAAGGCCGCCGCCATCCTGAAGAAGGCTGTCGAGTCCGCCATCGCCAACGCCGAGCACAACGACGGCGCCGATATCGACGAACTGAAAGTCACCACGATCTTCGTGGACAAGGCTCAGTCGATGAAGCGCTTCTCCGCTCGCGCCAAGGGCCGCGGCAACCGTATCGAGAAGCAGACCTGCCACATCACGGTCAAGGTCGGAGCTTAAGGAGTCACGATGGGTCAGAAAATTCACCCCACTGGGTTCCGTCTCGCGGTCACCCGTAATTGGTCCTCGCGTTGGTTCGCCGACGACAAGGCCTTCGGCAGCATGCTGGCCGAAGACATCCGCGTCCGCGAGTACCTGAAGAAGAAGCTCAAGAGCGCCTCCGTTGGTCGCGTGATCATCGAGCGTCCCGCCAAGAATGCCCGCATCACCGTCTACTCGGCTCGTCCGGGCGTGGTGATCGGCAAGCGCGGCGAAGACATCGAAAGCCTGAAGGCTGATCTGCAGCGCCTGATGGGCGTGCCCGTGCACGTCAACATCGAAGAAATCCGCAAGCCGGAAACCGATGCTCAACTGATCGCCGACTCGATCTCGCAACAGCTCGAGAAGCGCATCATGTTCCGCCGCGCCATGAAGCGCGCGATGCAGAACGCCATGCGTCTGGGTGCCCAAGGCATCAAGATCATGAGCTCGGGCCGTCTGAACGGTATCGAAATTGCTCGTACCGAGTGGTATCGCGAAGGCCGTGTGCCGCTGCACACCCTCAAGGCCAACATCGACTACGGCACCTCCGAAGCCCACACCACGTACGGCGTGATCGGCATCAAGGTCTGGGTCTACAAGGGCGACATGCTGGCCAACGGCGAACTGCCGCCGGAAACCGCCGCCCCGCGTGAAGAAGAACGTCGTCCGCGCCGCGCTCCGCGTGGTGATCGTCCGGACGGTGCTCGCACCGGTCGTCCGGGTGGTCGTGGCCGTGGTCCCCGCAAGGCGGACGCTGCTCCGGCGCCTGAAGGAGAATAACCATGCTGCAACCCTCTCGCAGAAAGTATCGCAAAGAGCAGAAGGGCCGCAACACCGGTCTGGCGACCCGTGGCACCCACGTGTCGTTCGGCGAATTCGGTCTGAAGGCCACCGGCCGTGGCCGTCTGACCGCTCGCCAGATCGAAGCCGCTCGTCGTGCCATCAACCGTCACATCAAGCGCGGCGGCCGCATCTGGATTCGCATTTTCCCGGACAAGCCCATCTCGCAAAAGCCTGCCGAAGTCCGTATGGGTAACGGTAAGGGCAACCCGGAGTACTGGGTCGCCGAGATTCAGCCCGGCAAGGTGCTCTACGAAATGGAAGGGGTTAGCGAAGAGCTCGCGCGTGAAGCTTTCCGCCTGGCCGCTGCCAAGCTGCCGATTTCGACCACGTTCGTCGCGCGTCATATCGGTGCTTAAGGAGTACTAAGACATGAAAGCCAGCGAACTCCGTTCGAAAGACGCCGCCGAGCTCGGCAAAGAGCTCGAAAGCCTGCTGAAGGCGCAATTCGGTCTGCGTATGCAGAAGGCCACGCAGCAGCTTGCCAACACCAGCCAGCTGCGTAACGTGCGCCGCGACATCGCGCGCGTGCGTACCTTGCTGACCGAGAAGGCAGGGAAATAAAGATGAGCGAAACCCAAAACACCCAAGTGGCCAAGCGCCAGCGTACGCTGGTCGGCAAGGTCGTCAGCAACAAGATGGACAAGACTGTCGTCGTTCTGGTTGAGCGCCGCGTCAAGCACCCCATCTTCGGCAAGATCATCATGCGTTCCGCGAAGTACAAGGCGCACGATGAGTCGAACCAGTACAACGAAGGCGATACGGTTGAAATCGCTGAAGGCCGTCCCATCTCGCGCTCGAAGTCGTGGCGCGTGGTGCGTCTGGTTGAAGCCGCACGTATCATCTAAGTGAAGGTTTCGGAACGGTTCGCCGTTCTGAGGTAAAACGGCAAGGGTTCAGGCCCTTGCCGTTTTTTTTCGTCTTGCGGCTTTTCTTTGTTTCGGGAATCCGGGAACGTCATGCGCGCTTTCAGGAAAGCGATTTTGTTCGGATGGTTGATTGCCGCGGCATTGCCCGCCGTGGTCGCACGGGCGCAATCGGCGGAGTCCGGGCAGGGCCGCCCGGCAGTGCCAGCGACGGTTCCCGCCGTGGGGACCCAAGCCAGATCCCCGGGCGTGGTGGTGCCCAGCACCGATCCTGCCGCCATCGGCCGCAATGTGCTGAACGCGGGACCCGATCCGCGCGTACGCCTCGATGGCTTGTCGCGTGATCATGCCGCCATCTTCGGCACACAGGACGAAGATGAACAGGCACTGCTGGATAACGAACGCGCGCTGCAGGCGCAGCAAGAGCAACTGCACATTCTCGAGCGCCTGCTGATGCAGAAGCCGGCCGCCCAGGATCCGTTTCCCCCGGCCACGATTCCCTTGAAACCCGGTACGCCCATGAATATGGCGCCCCTCGCGCCAACGCCGTCTGGCTCGCAATTGAGCGGCGGCGAGGCCCAGCGCGGCGTGGACCAGTTGCAGCGGCGGGTCAATGAGATGCGACGCGGCGGCGAGGCCTTGAGACAAGCGCCGCGCTGAGCGCGGCATGACGTCGTAGGCAATCGACGTGTCCGGGCCGGAACGGGTTCAACGGCGCCTGGCCACTTCCCGCAACCGTCCGGCGACCCCGGTGGGAAAGTAATACACCGACAGCACGAACAGGATGCCCAGCCACAGCAGCCAGCGGTCCGGCTCGAACAGCAAGGCCAACGGCGCAATGCTGCCGACGGCATCGTGGATCACGTGCAGGCCGTCCTGCAGGTAGCTCTGTGCGAACACGAACAGGCTGGCGCCGATGACCGCGCCATACATCGTGCCCATGCCACCGATCACCACCATCAGCAGGATGTTCAGCATGATCTCGAACGACAGCGAGGTATCCGGGCCGTTGTAGCGCAGCCAGAGCGCATACAGCGCGCCGGCGAGCGTGGCGAATGCCGCCGCCAGCAGGTTCGAGAGGCTGCGGTACAGCACCGTGCGATAGCCGATGGCTTCGGCGCGGAAGGGATTCTCGCGGATCGCCTGCAGCACGCGGCCGAACGGCGAATTGACGATGCGCAGCAACATCAGGAACAGCACGACGCAGGCCGCGGCAATGAGGTAGTAGGTGATGATGCGACCGTCGACGGTGACGCCGAACAGCGGCTCGGACAGGGGCCGGAAAGCCGGGCGCAATGCCTGCGGCACCTTGAAGTTCAGTCCGTCCTCGCCGCCGGTCAGGTCGGACAGCTGTGACACCAGCGTCTGGAACGCCGCCGCCACCGCCAGTGTGATCATGGCGTAGAAGATGGCGCGAACCCGCAGGCTGGCCAGGCCGATGATGAGCGCGAACACCAGCGATACCGCCAGGCCCGCGGCGGTGCCCGTCAGCACCGCCAGCCAGCCGGCCTCCATGCGTACGCTGGCGATGGCCACGCCGTAGGCGCCGATGCCAAAGAACATGGTGTGGGCGAAGCTGACGATGCCGGTGTAACCCAGCAGCAGGTCGTAGCTGGCGACCAGGATCACGAACACCAGGATCTTGGCCGCCACGGCCAGCGACTTGGGGCCGGGAAACAGGAAGGGCGCGGCGGCGAGCGTGAGGACGATGGCGACCAGCATGACCGCCAGCAGCGCGCTGCGCGGAGGATCGCCGGATAGCAGGCGGATGGACATGGGGCGATTCCTAGCGATTCGTGACCGGGTACACGCCCTGTGGGCGCCACAGCAGGATGGCGACCATCAGCGCGATGTTCGAGAACAGCGCCGCCTTGGGCATCAGGAAACCGGTGTAGTTGGCCATCAACCCGACCAGCAGCGCGCCGATCAGGCAGCCCACGGTCGAGCCCAATCCGCCGATCATGATGACGATGAAGATCAGCACGTTCACCTGCGCGCCCAGTTGCGGCACGATGGACTGCTGGTACAGCCCCCACAGCACGCCGCCCAGGCCGGCCAGCATCGAGCCGGCCACGAACACGCCGACGAACAGATGGCGGATGCGGTAGCCCAGGCTTTCGACCATCTCGCGGTCCTCGACCCCGGCGCGGATCAACAGGCCGAGCTTGGTGCGGTTGAGCAGCCACAGCATGCCGCCCAGCACCGCCACGCCGACTGCCAGCGCGACGAGGCGGAATTTCTCGATGGCGGCGTCGCCGACCAGCAGCGCGCCGCGCAACGCGTCCGGCAACGGCAGCGACAGCGTTTGTGGCCCCCACAGCATCTTGATGATCTCTTCGCCGATGATCATGCCGCCCATGGTGATGAGGATCTGTTTGAGGTGCTGGCCATAGACCGGCCGCACGATCACGCGCTCGAACGCCACGCCCACCGCGCCGGCCACCAGCATGCCGACGATCATGGCGGGCAGCACCGCGGCCAGGTTCAGCCACAGGCTGCCGGACTGGGTCCAGTCGGACATCGCGCCGAGCACCGTGGCCGCCATGTAGGCGCCGATGGCAATGAACAGGCCGTGGCCGAAATTCAGCACGTCCATCAGGCCGAACACCAGCGTCATGCCGGAGGCCACGATGAAGATGATCATGCCCATCGCCAGCCCGGCGAAGGTCAGCGTCACCCAGGTCGAGAACGAACCGACCAGCGGCAGCGCGATGGCGGCCAGCGCCAGCACCAGCAGCACCGGGCGCAGGTCGGCGCGGGTCTGGGGCAGGGGTGTATCGATATCGGCGGCGCTCACTGATGCGCTCCCAGCGACAGGCCCAGCAGGCGGGTCTGCAACGCGTCGTCCTGCGCCAGCTCGGCCATGCCGCCGGCGTGCACCACGCGGCCGTTGTCCATGACCGCGACGTGGTCGCCCACCTGGCGCGCGAAATTGAAGTTCTGCTCCACCAGCAGGATGGTGGTGGAGGCCTGCTTGAGTTCGATGAAGGCGTCGATCATGTTCTGGATGATGGCGGGCGCCAGGCCCTTGCTGGGCTCGTCGACCAGCAGCAGGCGGCGCGGCTCGATGATGGCGCGTGCGACCGCCAGCATCTGCTTCTGGCCGCCTGACAGCTTGCCGGCGGGGTACAGCCAGAATTTGCGTAGCGCGGGGAAGAAGCCGAAGATCCATTCCAGCCGCGCGGTGTCCAGTTGGGCGGCGCTGCGCGCCTGGCGCGCGGCCAGCAGGATGTTCTCTTTCACCGACAGGTCGGCGAAGATGCCCATGTTCTCCGGCACGTAGGCGATGCCCTGGCGCGCCATGTCGGGCGGCGAGGTGCGCACGCCAGGGCCGCCGACCGCGGTGCCGTCAAAGCCGATGTGGCCCCGCGTCGCCTTCCACAAGCCCATGATGGTGCGCAGCGTGGTGGTCTTGCCGGCGCCGTTGCGGCCCAGCAGCATGGTGACGCCCGCGGCTGGCACCGCCAGGTCCACGCCGTGCAGGATGTGGTACGCGCCGATGTGCGTGTGCACGTCCTTCAGTTCCAGCAAGGTTGCCGCGATCATGTCGTCTTCTCCGGCAGAGGGGCGCCCAGGTAGGCCTGCTGCACGATCGGGGAGGCAATCACCTCGGCCGGCTCGCCGTCCGCCATCAACGCGCCGTTGTGCAGCACCACGATGCGGTCCGCCAGCTCGCGAACCACGTCCATCTTGTGTTCCACCAGCAGGATCGTCTTGGATGCGTCAGCCTTGATTTCGCGGATCAGGTCCAGCACCACGGGCACGTCGTCCACGCTCATGCCGGCGGTGGGCTCGTCGAACATGAACACCTGCGGCTCCAGCGCGATCAGCATGGCGATCTCGAGCTTGCGCTGGTCGCCGTGCGGCAGGTCGGCCGCCGCCTGGTCGCGGCGGGCCGTCAGGCGGGTGCGTTCGAGCAGTGCGTCGGCGCGCGCCAGCAGCGCGTGGTCATCGTCCCAGGTGCGCCAGAAGCGGATCTGGCGCCAGCCCAGGCCCTGCTGGCGCGACTGCAGCGCCAGCCGCACGTTCTCGCGCACCGTCAGGCGCGGGAACAGCTGCGTCAGCTGGAAGGCGCGTCCCAGGCCGGCGTGCATGCGCGCCGGCGCCGACAGCCCAGTCAGGTCGCGGCCATTCAGGTGCACCGAGCCGGCGCTGGCGCGCAGCTGTCCCGAGATCAGGTTGAAATAGGTGGTCTTGCCCGCGCCGTTGGGCCCGACGATGGCCGTCAGGCTGCCCGGCGCGAAGCGGCAGCTCACCGCGTTGACGGCCATGTGGCCGCCGAAGCGGATCGTGAGCGATTGGGTTTCCAGCATGAAGGCGCGGCTCAGCGTTTGTTCTGGATCGGCACCGCCATCTGGTCGGGTGTGATTTCCTTGACCAGGTCCTGCACCGCCCACGGCACCGAGGCGTCGTTCTTGATGCGGAAGTGGTACATCGACTGCATGGCCTGGTGGTCCTCGGGACGGAAGGTCATCTTGCCCTTGGGCGTATCGAAGCTCATGCCTTCCATTGTCTTGATGAGCGTGTCGGTGTCGCTCTTGCCGGCGCTCTTGTTCAGCGCGGTGACGATGGCGATGGCGGCGGACATGCCGCCCGCGGTGAAGAAGTCCGGCGGCTGGCCGTAGCGCTTCTGGTGCTCGGCCACCAGCCAGTCGTTGATCGGGTTCCTTGGGATGCCGTAGTAGTAATAGGTCGCGCCTTCCATGCCGGCCAGCGACTTGAGCGGCGTCATCGCGGCCAGCGTGTTGCCGCCGGTGGCGATCTCGATGCCGAAGCGCTTCGGATCCAGGTCGGCGATCTTGAACGGATTGCCGGCGCCGGCCCACAGGATGAAGATGATCTTGCGGCCCGGCTTGTCCTTGAGCGCGTCGAACAGACGCTGCGCGCCGGCGGTGAAGTCGGTGGCGTTGGCCGGCAGGTATTCCTCATGCACGATCCTGGCCTGCTTGAGCGCGCCCTTGAAGGCCTTGACGCCGTCGCGGCCGAACGCGTAGTCCTGCGCCAGCATGGCGATGGAGGTATCCGGCTGGTCGAAGGCGACGGCGTTGGCGATGGCGTCCTGCGATGAATTGCGGCCGGTGCGGAAGATGTACTTGTTCCACTTGTCGCCGGTGATCGAATCGGCCACCGCCGGTTCCACCAACAGGATCTTCTCGTACTCCTCGGCGATCGGCAGCATGGCCAGCGCCACGCCCGACGAGGTCGGGCCCACCGCGATGTCGGCGTCGTCGTCGGCATAGGCCGAGGCGAGCTGGGCGCGGGCGACGTCGGGCTTGCCCTGGTTGTCCTTCTCGATCACGCGGATCTTGCGGCCGGCCACCGTCATGGTGCCTTGCGTGGCGTATTCCAGGCCCAGCATCAGGCCGTTGTGGGTCTGCTTGGCATAGGCCTCCAGCGGCCCGGTCTTGTCGTAGACGTGCGCCACGACGAAGTCCTTGGCCATGGCGGCGGAACTCAGGCACAGGCCGGCCAGCGTGGCGAGCAGGATGCGTTTCATGGGAGTCTCCTTGGTCTTAGAGGGCGCCGGCGGCTGCGGCGGCGGCCGGCGTGGCGAGAAACTGGCGGACGGCCTCGATCTGCGGCGCGACGTTCAGCGCCGGCGCGTGGCCGCAGTCCGGAAAGTCGATGCGCCGCGCGCGCGGGCCGCGGCGGGTCATGGCATCGGCGACCTCGGGCAGCAGCAGGTCCGAATCGGTGCCGCGCAGCAGCAGCAGCGGCATGCGCAGCGTGTCGTATTCCGCCCAGCGTTCATAGTCCGCCGGGTGGTGGTGGAACTGGCCGACGATGGCCGGATCGTAGTGCGCCGTGACCCGGCCGTCGGGCAGGCGCCGCATCGAAGTCTCGGCCATGCGGCGCCATTGCTCGTCGCTCTGCCAGCCATATGGCTTGTAGGCGGCGCGCAGCCAGGTTTCCAGTTCGGTGACGGTGTCGAAGGCCGGCGGGTTGCCGGCATAGGCCAGGATGCGGTCAATCGCCGGCTGCGGCAGCGACGGTCCGATGTCGTTGACCACCAGGTGCGAGATGCGGTCCTTGAGCGTGGTGGCGGCGGCGTACATGCCGGTGGCGCCGCCCATCGAGGTGCCGACCCAGCGCACGCGGTCCAGCCCCAGGCCGTCGAGCAGGGCGCGCGCCAGCCGGGCGTAGAAATCCAGCCGGTACTCGGCCACCGGATCGGGACTCCATTGCGACAGGCCACGGCCGATCGTGTCCGGGCAGATGATGCGGTAGTCGCCGGCCAGCGCCTGCGCCAGCTCGTCGAAGTCGCGGCCGGTGCGGGCCAGGCCGTGCCACATGATGAGCGCGGGGGCGTCCGGACGGCCCCATTCGGTGTAATGCAGCTCGCGGCCCTCGCAGCGCAGATAGCGCGAAGCCGGCGTGTGGCGAGCGGCCTGTGCGGGCGCGTTGGCCATGGGTCTCCTCCCGGGTGGTCCAGGTTGTATGCTTGTGGCGCTGACTATAGACTTGCGCGAGGCGCCGCCACAATGCGCCGGACCGCCCGCGACAGGGTGAGTCAAGAATATGTAGACGCAGGGTCACGAGCACCCCGACCCCCGCGAACCAGGAGACCGCGCCATGCCCGATACGGAATTCGCCACTTCGGCCATCGCCGGCGCCGATCGGTACGAGCAATGGCGCGCGGCGCTGTCGGACGCCTTCGGGCCGTTCGAGGTGCATCACGGCCAGGCCGGCCAGTTCGCCGGCCACGTGCGCTACGTGCGGCGCGCCAGCCTGCAATTCAACGACCTGCATTACCAGGGACAGAAGCTCGAACGCACCGCCGGCAACGTCTCGCGGCTGGACCAGGAGTTCTACACCTTCGGCCTGCCGTTGGCAGGGCCGCTGGCCGTGGTGCAGCAGGGGCGCGAATTCCAGGTCGAGCCTGGTTGCGTCTATCTGATGAACCAGAGCCTGCCGTACCAGGCCACCGCGCTCGGCGCCGGCGGCTATCGCAGCCTGAGCGTGTCGTTTCCGCGCAGCGCGTTGTCGCAGCGGGATTCGCGCATCGGCCCCTTCTACAAGTTGCGCGTCGACGACGGCTCGCCACGCGGTGCGATGCTGGCCAGCTACATGGATCATCTGTTCAAGGGATTGGACGGCTGGTCGCCGGCCGAGACAGCGGAGCTGGGCGAACGGCTGATCGACCTGATCGTGTTGTTCCTGGTGCAGCCGGGGCAGGGGCACGCCTCGGAAGCGGACAGCAGTGTGACGCTGGCGCATCGCCAGCGGGTGCTCGCATACATCCGTCAGCACCTGGCGGATCCGGCGCTGTCCCCGGCACGGGTGGCGCAAGGCTGCGGCGTGTCCGTGGCCTATCTGCATCGCATCATGCGCGGGGGCGGCATGTCGGTCGAATCGTTCATCTTTGACGAGCGGCTGGAGCGCTGCCGGGTTCTACTGCTGGATCCGCGCCATCGGCATCGCGGTATCGCCGAGCTGGCCTATCAGGTCGGGTTTTCGCATCCGGCCCATTTCAGCCGCTTGTTCAAGCGACGCTTCGGCGTATCCGCGCGCGAGTTGCGCGCGCGGACGTAGCGGGGGCGTCAGTCGGCTGCCGCGAGCGCGGTATCCAGATCGTCGATGATTGCGGCAGGGCTCTCGAAACCCACTCCCAGCCGGATCAGACCTGGCGGCAGCCCGGAGGCCGCCAACTGTTCCGGTGTCATCATGCCGGCCCACATCGCCGCCGGATGCACCACCAGCGTCGAGAACGACCCGAAGCTTGCCGAACGATGGGCCAGCGCAAGCGCGCCCACGACTCGCTCGGCCTGAGCCATGCCTCCAGCCACCTCGAAACTGAGAACGCCGCCGTGACCGCTCATCTGCGTTTGTGCCAGCGCCCGCTGCGGGTGGCTTTCCAGGCCGGGGTAGTGAACCGCGCAGACCGACGCGTGTGCTTCCAGGTGCCGCGCCACCGTCAGCGCCGTTTCATTCTGGCGCGCGACCCGCATGGGCAGCGTACGCAGGCCCCGCAGCACCAGCCAGGCCGCGAACGGGTCCAGCGTGGCGCCGAGCAGGTAAGCCTTTTCCCAGACGGCCTTGATGTGCCTCTCGTCTCCAACGAGCACGCCTGCCGACACGTCGCCGTGGCCGCACAGGTATTTGGTGGCGCTGTGCATGACGAGGTCGATGCCGAATTCAAGGGGGCGCTGGTTGATGGGCGACGCGATCGTATTGTCCACCAGCGTCGTGATGCCGCGTGCCCGCGCGATTTCCGCCAGCCGCGCCAGGTCGGTCAGTCGCAGCATTGGATTGGACGGGCTTTCCAGCATGAAAAGGCGGGTATTGGGCCGCACGGCCGCCGCGAACCCGGCCACGTCCGCCTGGTCCACGAAAGTCACGTCGATTCCCAGCTGCGGGGCGATGTTCTGCAATAGTCCTGTGGTGCCACCGTATAGCACGCGCTGTGCGACCACATGGTCGCCCCGCGCCGCGAACGCGAAGAGCGCCGCTGTGATGGCGCCCATGCCCGAGGCGGTCGCCAGCGCGCACTCGCCGCCTTCCAGGTCGGCCACCGCGGACTCGAACGCGCGGGTCGTCGGGTTGCCGTAGCGTGTATAGAATCCCGAATGCAGGGGCCGCGTCGCCATGTCGAGGAAGACGCTGGCCTCGTCCGTGGCGAAGCTGGCCGTCTGGTACAGCGGCGGGGCCACGGGATACGAACTTTCCGGCGGCGAAACGGCCGCCTGCGCCAAGCGGGTGTAGGAGTCGGAGTAGGGAGACATCGTCAATGACCTCGTCGGGTGATTTCAGGTCCTACGATCTTAGTGACGGCAACGCAGCTGTCTTGTCTGATCCTGCTGCGGTCGAGGGTGGCAGCCTCTATGCCGGCCTGCGCGACGGTGTGCGCGTGTGGCGCCTGGACGGCTGCGGCGCCGTGGCGACCGCGGCGCGTTTCGTGCGGCACGCGTTCCGGCCGCATACCCACGATACGTTCATGTTCGGTCTCATCGAACGCGGCGCCAAGACGTTCCAGCGCGAACGGGCCACGTATCTCGCCGCGCCGTATTCGGTATCGGTGGTCAATCCCGGCGACCTGCACACTGGGCAGCGGGCGGCCGGGGAAGAACTGCGATACCGCGCGCTGTACGTGCCGGCGCAGACCCTGTCGGATGCGGTCGGCATGGCGACGGCCGTCGGGTTCCAGTCGGGCGTGATCGAGGATGCCGGCGTTTTTCGCGCGATGGTGCATGCACATGACGCGCTGGTAGGCGGCGGAACGCGCCTGGCCCGGGACAGCCTGGTCCTGGGCGCGCTGGGCTTGCTGGCGTCGCGCCATGGCGGCGTGGCCACCGGCGACCGGACGGGCGCCGCCCGGCCCGAGATCGGGCGGGCAAGGGCATTGATCGAGGATCGCTATGCCGACGCGCTGTCGATCGCTTCGATCGCGCAGGAGGTCGCGCTGAGTCCATACCATCTGATGCGGCAATTCCGCAGGCAGGTGGGGATGCCCATGCATGCGTATCAGCTGCAGGTCCGGATAGAGCGCGCGCGGCATCTCCTGGCCAGGGGGGAGGCGCCTGCCCATGTGGCGTTGAGCGTCGGCTTCGCGGACCAGGCCCACTTTTCGAAACGGTTCAAGAGTCTGGTTGGCGCATCGCCCGCCTCGTACCAACGCGACGTGCGTCGCGATCTGTCGGGCCGTTGAGAAGGCGCGAGGCAAGAAAAAGGGCTCCCCTTGGGGAGCCCGTTCATCATCGTCGTATGGCGGTCAAATGTGCGTGATGAATTTCGTCACCAGGTAGCCGTCGAAGGTTTCGAGGCCGCCTTCGCTGCCGATGCCGCTGTCCTTGATGCCGCCGAACGGCGTCTCGGCCAGCGCGCTGCCGAAATGGTTGATGTTGACCATGCCGGCTTCCAGGCCGTTGGAGACCTTGGTGGCGGTTTGCAGCGAATTGGTGAAGACGTAGGAAGACAGGCCGAACGGCAGGCTGTTGGCGCGCGCCAGCACTTCATCGGTGTCGGTGAAGCGGACCACCGGCGCCACCGGGCCGAAGGGCTCTTCGGTCATCAGCATGGAGTTGTCGGGCAGGTCGGTCACCACCGTGGGGGCAAAGAAGAAGCCCTTGCGGTCCAGCGGGCCGCCGCCGACCACCACCTTGCCGCCATGCTTCTTGGCGTCGTCGATGAAGGCGCTCATGGCGGGTACGCGGCGCTCGTGCGCCAGCGGGCCCATGTCGGTGCCGGCTTCCAGGCCGTCGCCGACCTTGATGTTCTTGAGCACGTCGGAGAAACGCGCCAGGAATTGCTCGTAGGCGCCGTTCTGCACGTAGAAGCGGGTCGGCGAGACGCACACCTGGCCGGCGTTGCGGACCTTGAACTTGGCCAGCATGGTCGCGGCGCGATCGATGTCGGCGTCGTCGAACACCAGCACCGGCGAATGGCCGCCCAGTTCCATGGTGACGCGCTTCATGTGCGCGCCGGCCAGCGCGGCCAGCTGCTTGCCCACCGGCACGGAACCGGTGAACGACACCTTGCGCACGATCGGCGAACGGATCAGGTAGTCGGAAATCTTGGCCGGTTCGCCCCAGACGATGTTCAGGCAGCCCTTGGGCAGGCCGGCGTCGTGAAACATGCGGGCGATCGCCATGACGGCGCTGGGCGAGTCTTCCGGACCCTTCAGCACTACCGTGCAGCCGGCGCCGAGGGCGGCGGCGATCTTGCGGATGGCCTGGTTGTAAGGGAAGTTCCAGGGCGTGAAGGCGGCGCAGACGCCGATCGGCTCGCGCACCACGATCTGGCGCACGTCCGGGTTGCGCGGCGGGATCACGCGGCCGTAGATGCGGCGGCATTCCTCGGCGTGCCAGTCGGCGTGCTCGGCGCAGGAGGTGACTTCGCCGATGGCCTCGGCCAGCGGCTTGCCCTGGTCCAGCGTCATGTTGCGGCCGATTTCCTTGGCGCGCTCGCGCGACAGGGTGGCGACCTTGCGCAGGATGGCCGAACGATCCATGGGAGAAGACTTCTTCCAGGATTCGAACGCGCGCTGGGCGGCGGCTAGCGCACGGTCCAGATCCGCTTCGGTGGCGTGAGGCAGCTGGCCGAGCACTTCCAGCGTGGCCGGGTTGATGACGTCCTGGGTGCGCCTGCCCTCGCCGGCGACGAATTCGCCGTCGATATACAGCGCCAACTGTTCATACATGCCTGTCTTTCCTTGCGAAATAGGAGTGGGTAGCGATCGCAATCGCCCATGCCAGTCTAAACCAGCTTGTCCGCCACGGGGAGGGCCAATCTCCGTCGCCGGCTAGGAGCCAATGGCGGCACTTGCGCCCGGGGGGCGCCATGGACAAAATGATGCATCTTTGGAAGTCTATATAGATACCTATTGTGCAACCTGCCGATACGCGTCCATCCAGCCAGCCCAGTGTCTATTCCCGCGTCTTCTTCCGTTTCATCGACTGGCTGCGCCACCGCATCGCGCGAGCCTCCCTGGTGGGGGACCACCCGATCTTCCAGAACCGCCAGTTCCCCTGGATCGCCCGCCTCGAGGCGCAGGCGCCCGCGATCCGCGCCGAGCTGATGGCCCTGCTGGCCGAGCGCGAGCAGTTGCCGTCCTTCCATGAACTGTCCCCGGATGTCGGAATGATCACTTCCGACGACCAGTGGAAGACTTTCGTCTTCATGGGCTACGGCCTGCGCTCGGACCGCAACCTGGCGCGCTGCCCGGCCACCGCCCGGGCGCTGCGCGAGATTCCGGGCCTGCGCACCGCGTTCTATTCCATCCTCGAGCCGGGCAAGCGCATTCCGCTGCACACCGGCCCCTACAACGGCGTCCTGCGCCTGCACCTGGGGCTGCTGGTGCCGCAGCCGGCCGAACGCTGCTGGATCGAGGTGGGCGGCGAGCGCTACCACTGGAAGGAGGGCGAGGCCGTGGTGTTCGACGACCTCTATCCGCACCAGGTGCATAACGACACGGACGGCACCCGCGCGGTGCTGTTCATCGACTTCGAGCGCCCCTGTCGGGCGCCGATCCGTTGGCTGAACCGGCTGGTGCTGATGGCGGCGCCCTTCACCGACGAGATCCGGCGCGGCAAGGCCAACCACGACGCCTGGGAACGCAACTACTATCGGAATAAAACGGGGTCGGATTAAACGGGCCTACCGAACGGCGGCCAAGTGGCAGTTGTCCACAGGCACTGTCGTGTATTTGCTCTCTCTTTCACAAAGGGCTTGCGCTCAAAATCTAACCAGGATAGAATGGTCAGCTTTCCCAGATTGTCGATTGGCCTGGAACTAGCCGGGCCAACGTGTTGGGGGAATACCCGCAGGATTTCAACCCAGGGTCGTTGCGTTGCCACCAGCTGATGGTTTCAGGGCGAAAGCTCAAGACCAGCCAGCAACAAAGCAGGGCGGCTGACCTGACGGGACCAAAACTGGCAGGAATTGCAGTGTTCCCTTTTTTGGGGAAAACCGTATTTCCAGTTAAGTTGGAACAGGAAAAATCATGATCCAAATGCAGACCACGCTGGACGTGGCCGATAACACTGGTGCGCGTCATGTCATGTGCATTAAGGTGCTCGGTGGCTCCAAGCGCCGTTATGCCGGTATCGGCGACATCATCAAGGTGAGCGTCAAAGATGCGGCTCCGCGCGGACGCGTCAAGAAAGGCGAAATTTACAATGCCGTGGTGGTTCGTACCGCCAAGGGCGTGCGCCGTAAGGACGGTTCGCTGATTCGTTTCGGTGGCAATGCCGCCGTGTTGCTCAATGCCAAGCTGGAGCCCATCGGCACCCGCATCTTCGGACCCGTTACGCGTGAACTGCGTACCGAGAAGTTCATGAAGATCGTGTCGCTGGCCCCGGAAGTGCTGTAAGGAGCCCTACGATGAACAACATTCGTAAAGGCGACGAAGTCATCGTCCTGACCGGCCGCGACAAGAAGCGTCGCGGTACCGTGCTGGCGCGCGTCGATGCCGACCACGTCCTGGTCGAAGGCGTCAACGTCGTCAAGAAGCACGTGAAAGCCAACCCGATGGCCAACAACCCGGGTGGCATCGTCGAAAAGACCATGCCGATCCACATCTCGAATGTGGCGCTCTTCAACCCCGCCACCGGTCGTGGCGACCGCGTCGGCGTGCAAGAAGTCGAAGGCCGCAAGGTTCGCGTGTTCCGTTCCAATGGTGCCGTTGTCGGCGCCAAGGCGTAAGGGGCGATAGACATGTCTCGTTTGCAAGATTTCTACAAGAGCAAGGTCGCTGGCGACCTGCAGGCCAAGTTCGGCTACAAGAGCGCCATGGAAGTGCCGCGCATCACCAAGATCACCCTGAACATGGGTGTCTCGGAAGCCGTCGCCGACAAGAAGGTCATCGAGCACGCTGTCTCGGACCTGACCAAGATCGCTGGCCAAAAGCCTGTCGTGACCAAGACCAAGAAGGCTATCGCCGGTTTCAAGATCCGCGAAAACTACCCGATCGGTTGCATGGTCACGCTGCGTGGTCAACGCATGTACGAATTCCTGGATCGCCTGGTGGCGGTTGCGCTGCCTCGCGTGCGCGACTTCCGCGGCATCTCGGGTCGTGCTTTCGACGGCCGTGGCAACTACAACATCGGGGTGAAAGAGCAGATCATTTTCCCCGAAATCGAGTACGACAAGATCGACGCGCTGCGTGGGCTGAACATCAGCATCACCACCACCGCGAAGACCGACGAAGAAGCCAAGGCGCTGTTGACGGCCTTCAGCTTCCCGTTCCGTAACTAAGGGGCTGATGACGTGGCTAAACTTTCCCTCATCAATCGCGACATCAAGCGCGCCAAGCTGGCTGACAAGTTCGCCGCCAAGCGCGCTGAGTTGAAGTCGATCATCGACGACCAGTCGAAGACCGACGAAGAACGTTACCAAGCTCGGCTCAAGCTGCAACAGCTGCCGCGCAATGCCAACCCGACGCGTCAACGTAACCGTTGCGTGGTCACCGGTCGTCCGCGCGGTGTGTTCCGCAAGTTCGGCCTGACGCGCCACAAACTGCGTGAAATGGCGATGAAGGGTGAAATCCCCGGCATCACCAAGGCCAGCTGGTAGGAGAAAGAATATGAGCATGAGCGATCCCATCGCCGATATGCTGACCCGCATTCGCAATGCGCAGCAAGTGGACAAAGTTACGGTGAGCATGCCCTCCTCGAAGCTGAAGGCGGCCATTGCCGCTGTGCTGAAGGACGAAGGCTACATCGACAGCTTTGAAATCAAGGGCACCCAGGCCAAGCCTGAGCTCGAGATCACCCTGAAGTACTACGCTGGTCGTCCGGTCATCGAGCGCATCGAACGCGTTTCGCGCCCCGGTCTGCGTATCTACAAGGGCCGTACCAGCATTCCTCAGGTCATGAACGGCCTGGGCGTGGCTATCGTGTCGACCTCGCGCGGCGTCATGACCGACCGTAAGGCTCGCGCCAACGGCGTCGGCGGCGAAGTGCTGTGCTACGTGGCCTAAGGAGAAATTCGAATGTCACGTATCGCTAAGTATCCGGTCGACCTGCCCAAGGGTGTCGAAGCCGACATCAAGCAGGATCAGATCACCGTCAAGGGCCCGCTGGGTTCCCTGACCCAGGCCCTGACTGGCGACGTCACGGTTCAGTTGGACAACGGCAAGCTGACGTTTGTTGCCGCCAACGAAACCCGTCACGCCAACGCCATGTCGGGTACCGTGCGCGCGCTGGTGGCCAACATGGTCAACGGCGTGAGCAAGGGTTTCGAGCGCAAGCTGAACCTGGTTGGCGTGGGTTACCGCGCCTCGGTTCAAGGCGACGCCGTTAAGCTGCAGCTCGGTTTCTCGCACGACGTTTTGCACAAGTTGCCGGCCGGCATCAAGGCCGAATGCCCCACCCAGACGGAAATCGTCATCAAGGGCTCCAACAAGCAAGTCGTCGGCCAGGTGGCCGCTGAAATCCGCGCGTACCGCGAACCCGAACCCTACAAGGGCAAGGGCGTGCGTTACTCGGACGAACGCGTCGTCATCAAAGAAACCAAGAAGAAATAACGGCGCACGCAAGGACGAATCATGGACAAAAAAGTTTCCCGTTTGCGTCGTGCGGTTCCGACCCGCCGGAAGATCAACGAGCTGCGCGTTCATCGCCTCTCGGTTTTCCGCTCGAACCAGCACATCTACGCCAATATCATTTCGCCGGAAGGCGATCGCGTTCTGGTCAGCGCCTCGACGGTGGAAGCCGAAGTGCGCGCCCAGCTGGCTGGCCAGACCGGCCAAGGTGGCAACAAGGCCGCCGCTTCGCTGGTTGGCAAGCGCGTGGCCGAAAAGGCCAAGGCTGCCGGTATCGAACTGGTCGCTTTCGATCGCTCGGGCTTTCGTTACCATGGCCGCGTGAAAGCGCTGGCCGACGCCGCGCGTGAAGCCGGCCTGAAGTTCTAAGCGAGGATCTGTCAAATGGCTAAAGTACAAGGCAAGAACGCCGCGGAAAAAGAGAACGATGACGGCCTCCGCGAAAAGATGATCGCGGTCAACCGCGTGAGCAAAGTGGTCAAGGGTGGTCGCACCATGAGCTTTGCCGCGCTGACCGTGGTTGGCGATGGCGATGGTCGCGTCGGCATGGGCAAGGGCAAGGCGCGTGAAGTGCCGGTGTCGGTTCAGAAGGCTATGGAGCAGGCCCGTCGCGGCATGTTCAAGGTGGCCCTGAAGAACGGCACGCTGCACCACACCGTGGTCGGCAAGCATGGCGCCGCCACCGTGCTGATTTCGCCCGCTGCTGAAGGTACCGGCGTCATCGCCGGCGGCCCGATGCGCGCTATTTTCGAAGTGATGGGTGTGCGTAACGTGGTTGCCAAGAGCCTGGGCTCGAGCAACCCCTACAACATGGTTCGCGCCACGTTGAATGGCCTGCGCGCCTCCCTGACCCCGGCGGATGTTGCTGCCAAGCGCGGCAAGACCGTCGAAGAGATCCTGGGGTAAATCATGGCTCAGAAGCAGATCAAAGTGACCCTCGTGCGCTCCGTGATCGGTACCAAGCAATCGCACCGTGACACGGTTCGCGGTCTGGGCTTGGGCCGTATCAACAGCAGCCGCGTGCTGGTCGATACGCCCGAGGTGCGTGGGATGATCCGTAAGGTGGATTATCTCGTTTCCGTCTCGGAAGCCTAAGGAATCACCATGTCGGATATGCAACTTAATACGCTGAAGCCCGCCGAGGGCAGCAAGCACGCCAAGCGCCGCGTCGGCCGTGGCATCGGTTCGGGTCTGGGTAAGACCGCCGGCCGTGGTCACAAGGGTCAGAAGTCGCGCTCGGGCGGTTTCCATAAGGTTGGCTTCGAAGGCGGTCAAATGCCGCTGCAGCGTCGCCTGCCCAAGCGTGGCTTCACCCCGCTGGGTCAGCACCTGTACGCCGAAGTCCGTCTGTCGGACCTGCAAGCCGTGCCCGTCGACGAAATCGACGTGCAAGTGCTGAAGGCGGCTGGCGTGATTGGCCAGGCGGTTCGTTACGCCAAGGTCATCAAGTCGGGTGAACTCTCGCGCAAGGTCGTGCTCAAGGGCATTACCGCGACGGCTGGCGCTCGCGCCGCCATCGAAGCCGCGGGCGGCTCGCTTGCTTGATCACGAGGTGACGAGTGGCTAACGCGCAGGCATTGGGTAAAACCGGAACGCGGTACGGCGACCTCAAGCGCCGCCTCGTGTTCCTGGTGCTCGCCCTGGTGGTTTACCGTTTGGGTACACACATCCCCGTTCCGGGTATCAACCCGGACGCGCTGGCGGACTTGTTCCGCCAGAACCAGGGCGGGATCCTGGGCCTGTTCAACATGTTCTCGGGCGGGGCGCTCTCGCGCTTCTCGATTTTTGCCCTGGGGATCATGCCGTACATTTCGGCATCCATCATCATGCAGTTGATGTCGGTGGTGGTGCCGTCGCTGGAAGCGCTCAAGAAAGAGGGCGAGGCCGGTCGTCGGAAGATTACCCAATACACCCGCTACGGCACGGTCGTGCTGGCGCTGGTGCAGGCTGTGGGCATTTCGGTGGCGCTTGAGTCCCAGCAGGGACTGGTGATCGATCCGGGCATGCTGTTTCGCTTCACGACCGTCGTGACGCTGGTCACCGGCACCATGTTCGTCATGTGGCTGGGTGAGCAGATCACGGAACGCGGTCTCGGCAACGGGATTTCCATCCTGATCTTCGCAGGTATCGTGGCGGGTCTGCCCGCGGCGCTGGCTGCACTGTTGGACCTGGTCCGCACCAACGCGATGTCCGTGCTGTCGGCACTGTTCATCGTGGCTCTGGTGGTGCTGGTTACCGCTTTTGTGGTGTTCGTGGAACGCGGACAGCGCAAGATCACGGTGAACTACGCCAAGCGTCAGGTCGGCAACAAGGTCTACGGTGGTCAGAGCTCGCACCTGCCGCTGAAGCTGAACATGGCCGGGGTGATTCCGCCGATCTTCGCGTCGTCGATCATCCTGTTCCCGGCAACGATCACGAGCTGGTTCTCCAGCAGTGAGAACATGCGTTGGCTCAGCGACCTGGCCGCGGCCCTGTCGCCTCGTCAACCGCTCTACATCACGCTGTACTCGGTCGCGATCATTTTCTTCTGCTTTTTCTACACGGCTCTGGTGTTCAACAGCCGCGAAACGGCGGACAACCTGAAGAAGAGTGGTGCGTTTGTTCCGGGCATTCGTCCGGGCGAGCAAACGGCGCGCTACATCGACAAGATCCTGATGCGTTTGACGCTCGCAGGTGCCATCTACATCACGTTGGTGTGCCTGTTGCCGGAATTCTTGGTGATGCGCTGGAACGTTCCCTTCTACTTCGGTGGTACGTCTCTGTTGATTATTGTGGTGGTGACGATGGATTTCATGGCGCAGGTCCAGGCCTACATGATGTCTCACCAGTACGACTCGCTGCTCAAGAAGGCCAACTTCAAGGGCGCGGGTTTGCCGATGCGGTAAGAGAAAATGCCCAAGGACGAAGTCATTCCGATGGAAGGCGAGGTTCTTGAGAACCTCCCGAACGCGACATTTCGCGTCAAGCTTGAAAGCGGCCACGTGGTGTTGGGCCATATTTCCGGCAAGATGCGTATGCATTACATCCGGATCCTGCCGGGTGACAAGGTCAAAGTGGAGCTCACGCCCTATGACCTGACGCGAGCCAGGATAGTTTTCCGCTCCAAATGAGCGGAACCGGATTACGGAAAATTAGGAGTCAACCATGAAAGTAATGGCATCGGTTAAGCGGATCTGCCGCAACTGCAAAGTTATCAAACGTCACGGCGTGGTGCGCGTTATCTGCACCGACCCGCGTCACAAGCAGCGTCAAGGCTAACTCGGGTTAGCGACTACGCAACGGATTTATTCAAGGAACAGTCATGGCCCGTATTGCTGGCATTAACATTCCGCCGCATCAGCACGCCGAGATCGGCCTGACCGCCATTTTTGGCATCGGTCGTACGCGCGCTCGCAAGATCTGCGAAGCGGCTAACGTCCCGTTTGACAAAAAGGTCAAGGATCTGAGCGACGCTGAGCTGGAACGCGTCCGTGAACACGTTGGTGTGTTCACGGTCGAAGGTGACCTGCGTCGTGAAGTGCAGCTCTCGATCAAGCGTTTGATCGACCTGGGAACCTACCGCGGCATGCGCCACAAGCGCGGCCTGCCCGTGCGCGGCCAGCGCACTCGCACCAACGCTCGCACCCGCAAGGGCCCGCGTCGTGCTGCTGCGTCCCTGAAGAAATAATCGAGGAACTGGATTATGGCGAAAGCTTCCACCAGCGGCGCTTCGCGCGTGCGCAAAAAGGTCAAGAAGAACGTCTCGGACGGCATCGCGCACGTTCACGCTTCGTTCAACAACACCATCATCACCATCACCGACCGTCAGGGCAACGCTTTGTCGTGGGCCACGTCGGGCGGTGCCGGCTTCAAGGGTTCGCGCAAGTCGACTCCGTTCGCCGCGCAGGTTGCCGCTGAAACGGCTGGCCGCGTTGCGCTGGAATACGGCATCAAGACGCTGGAAGTGCGTATCAAGGGCCCCGGCCCCGGCCGTGAATCGTCGGTCCGCGCGCTGAACGCGCTGGGCATCAAGATCTCGTCCATCGCCGACATCACGCCCGTTCCGCACAACGGCTGCCGTCCGCCGAAGCGTCGTCGTATCTAAAGGGAATCCACATGGCACGTTATATTGGACCCAAATGCAAGCTCTCGCGCCGCGAGGGTACTGACCTGTTCCTGAAGAGCGCCCGCCGCTCGCTGGATTCCAAGTGCAAGCTGGATTCCAAGCCTGGCCAACACGGCCGCACTTCGGGTGCCCGCACTTCCGACTACGGCCTGCAGCTGCGCGAAAAGCAAAAGCTCAAGCGCATGTACGGCGTGCTGGAAAAGCAATTCCGCAAGTACTTCGCTGAAGCCGAGCGTCGCCGTGGCAACACCGGCGAAACGCTGATCCAGCTGCTGGAATCGCGCCTGGACAACGTCGTCTACCGCATGGGCTTCGGCTCGACCCGCGCCGAAGCTCGCCAGCTGGTGAGCCACCGCGCCATCGAACTGAACGGCCACACCGCCGACATCGCTTCGATGCTGGTCAAGGCTGGCGACGTCATCTCGATCCGCGAAAAGGCCAAGAAGCAAGGCCGCATCAAGGAATCGCTCGACCTGGCCACCAGCATCGGCATCCCCCAGTGGGTGGAAGTCGACACGACCAAGCTGACCGGCACGTTCAAGTCGGCCCCCGATCGCGCTGACGTCGCTCGCGACATCAACGAATCGATGGTCGTCGAACTGTACTCGCGTTAATCACGCCTGCCGGCGCCTCCTTCGCAAGGTGCTGGCGAGCTGGTTTCGCGACCGGTTTGCAAGTCTCGCAGCAGCCCGCTTTCCGCCGTTTGGCGGGGCGGGCTTTGCGGTAAGTATCGGGCGGCTTTTTGCGCTGCCCGCGTTTCACGTTTCAACCTGTCCATCAGCCTTATCGGTGTAACGAGCCGAGGGTATTGAAAAGGAACACAGTACATGTCCACTCAAGGTTTCCTGAAGCCGCGCTCCATTGAAGTCGAACCGGTCGGCACCCACCATGCCAAGATCGTGATGGAGCCGTTCGAGCGCGGCTACGGCCATACGCTGGGCAACGCCCTGCGCCGCATCCTGCTGTCTTCGATGACCGGCTACGCGCCGACCGAAGTCCAGATGACGGGCGTGGTGCACGAATACTCGACCATCCCGGGCGTTCGCGAAGATGTCGTCGACATCCTGCTGAACCTGAAGGGCGTGGTCTTCAAGCTGCACAACCGTGACGAAGTCACCCTGGTCCTGCGCAAGACCGGCGCCGGCACCGTGCTGGCCAGCGACATCGAGCTGCCGCACGACGTCGAGATCATCAACCCCGGCCACGCCATCTGCAACCTGACGGACGCGGGCAAGCTGGAAATGCAGATCAAGGTCGAAAAGGGCCGTGGCTACGTGCCGGGCAACGTGCGCGCGCTGTCGGAAGACCGCACCCACACCATCGGCCGCATCGTCCTGGACGCCTCGTTCAGCCCGGTCCGCCGCGTCAGCTACGCGGTTGAAAGCGCCCGCGTGGAACAGCGCACCGACCTGGACAAGCTGGTGCTGGACATCGAAACCAACGGCGTCATCTCGCCCGAGGAAGCGGTGCGCCAGTCGGCCCGCATCCTGATGGACCAGATCTCGGTCTTCGCCGCCCTGGAAGGCGCCGGCGATTCGTACGAAGCCCCGGTCCGCGGCACGCCGCAGATCGACCCGGTCCTGCTGCGTCCGGTCGACGACCTGGAACTGACCGTGCGTTCGGCCAACTGCCTGAAGGCCGAAAACATCTACTACATCGGCGACCTGATCCAGCGTACCGAGAACGAACTGCTCAAGACCCCGAACCTGGGTCGCAAGTCGCTCAACGAGATCAAGGAAGTGCTGGCCGCACGCGGCCTGACGCTGGGCATGAAGCTCGAAAACTGGCCCCCGCTGGGCCTGGAGCGTCCGTAAGTCTTGAAGGGTGGCGCCCCTGTCGCGGGGGCGCTTCCCGCGGCGCCCGGCCTTGCCGCCGGGCGGTTTGCGAAACCGTCGTAAAATGCACCGTTTTCCACCGGACCGCGGCCTGGTTGCAGGTCGATAGAAGAGCCGGATAACCCGATGGCGGAAACGCCTTCACTAGATTCAAAGGATACTTATCATGCGTCACGGTAATGGCTTGCGTAAGCTCAACCGCACCAGCAGTCACCGTCTTGCCATGTTCCGCAACATGGCCGTTTCGTTGATCACCCACGAAGCCATCAAGACCACGCTGCCCAAGGCGAAAGAACTGCGCCGCGTCATCGAACCCCTGATCACGCTGGGTAAAGAACCCACCCTCGCGAACAAGCGTCTGGCTTTTGCCCGTCTGCGCGATCGCGACGCCGTGGTGAAGCTGTTCGCCGAAATCGGCCCGCGCTACGCGGCCCGCAACGGCGGCTACACCCGCGTGCTGAAGATGGGTTTCCGTCAAGGCGACAATGCTCCCATGGCTTTCATGGAGCTGGTCGACCGTCCGGAAGTCGATGAGGCCGCTGAGGACAGCGCCGAATAAGTTTCGGTGTCTAGATAAGCGACAAGGGCGGGTCTTCGGACCCGCCCTTGTTTTTTTGCGCGGCGCGCGCGGGGCGCCCCGGCGGCGCAGGCGCGCCGATCGCTACGAAGCGTGCAGTTCGTCCCGCAACTGCGCGGCGGTGGCCGCCAGCGCCTCCTGGGGCGCCTGGGGCGGCATGCGGAAGGTCAGGTCCTGCTGTTCGATGTACTGCGTCGAGGTCACGTCCTGCGGATGGTGCATGGGGATCACGTGCGCATGGGTATGCGCGACGTGGATGCCGGTGAAGGCGAAGCCGACGCGATCCACGCCATACAGCCGCTTCATGTGGCGGCCCAGCTTCTGCCCCAGGTTGACGATGTGTCCGGCCAGGTCGGCGGGCATGTCTTCGTAGTACGGATAGTGCTGCTTGGGGATGATGAGCGTGTGTCCGGGGCGCACCGGCTGGATGTCCAGGAACGCCATCAGGCGGTCGTCTTCGTGGATGATGTGGGCCGGTATCTCGTGGCGGGCGATGCGGCAGAACAGGCAGTTATCGGACATGCTTGCCTCGGAGGGGGATGGGTGCGCGGTGGCCGCGGGTCCGATTGTGGGCGGACGCGGGCGGCAATATCGATAAAATACCCCGAGTTACATCCGACACGGGTAATCCCAGGAGGCTCCATGTTGCGCGATGACGACGTCGTGCTGGTCATCAGCAACGCGCCGGATCTGTTGCTGGCCAAGCGTATCGCCCACGTGCTGGTCGAAGATGGCCTGGCGGCCTGCGTGAACCTTGGCGCGCCGGGCCTGTCCATCTACCAGTGGCAAGGCGAGGTGGAAGGGGCCGAGGAAATCCCCATCCACATCAAGACCACCTACGCGCGCCACCAGGCCGTGGTCCAGGCCCTGGCGCAGATGCATCCCTACGACGTGCCCGAAATCATCGTGCTGCCGGTCATCGGCGGCGCCGCGCCCTATCTCGACTGGGTGCGCCAGCAGACGGCCGCCGTGCAGAACAAGAGAGACTGATGTTGCAACCCGCGGTCCGGCTCCACGCGCCGATGCGTGCCTTTTTCCCCAAGTTGCTGGCGGCGCTGGCCATGGCGCTGCTGTGGCTGGCCTGGAACGCGCCGGCGCGCGCCGAGGCCGAGTTCCTCGAGCCGGAAAAGGCCTTCGTCTTCAACGCGGCGATGGCCACGCCGGATACCGTCGAGCTGCGCTTCCGGGTGGCGCCGGGTTATTACATGTACCGCGAGCGCTTCGGCATCAGCATCAACCCCCTGGGCGCGGTTACCCTGGGCGAGCCGGTATACCCCAAGGGCGAGGTCAAGTACGACCCGACCTTCGAGAAGGACATGGAGGTCTATCACCAGGACGTGGTGATCCGGGTGCCGGTGACGCCCGGTGGCCAGCCGTTCACGCTGACGCTGACCGGGCAGGGCTGCGCCGATGCCGGCCTGTGCTATCCGCCGATGGACAGCAGTGTGAAGCTGACGCCAGTGGCGGGCGGCTACGCGCTGGCGGGCGGCGGTGGCGCCTCGGCCGCGCCGGCGGCATCGGGCGGCGGCCTGAGCGCGCTGGTGAACGCGGGCGATACCGGCCTGGCCGATGCCCTGGGCGGGCTGGGCTGGATCAAGACGGCCGGCGTGTTCCTGGTGCTGGGCCTGCTGCTGGCGTTCACGCCCTGCGTGCTGCCCATGATTCCCATCCTGTCGTCGATCGTGCTGGGCGGCGCCAGCCAGGAACGTCCGACGCGCGGCCGCGGCCTGGCGTTGGCGGCGACCTACGTGCTGGGCATGTCGGTGGTCTATACCGCGCTGGGCGTGGCCGCCGGCCTGAGCGGTGCGGGCCTGGCCGCATGGCTGCAGACGCCGTGGATCCTGACGCTGTTCGCGATCCTGCTGGCGGTGCTGGCGCTGGCGATGTTCGATGCCTTCACCTTCCAGATGCCGTCCGGCATCCAGGCGCGGCTGGCCGAGCGCTCGTCGCGCATTCCCGGCGGCCGTTACACCGGCGCGTTGCTGATGGGCGCGCTGTCGGCGCTGATCGTCGGGCCGTGCGTGGCCGCGCCGCTGGCCGGCGCGTTGCTGTACATCTCGCAGACCGGCGACGTGGTGCTGGGGGGCTCGGCCCTGTTCGCGATGGCGTGGGGCATGGGCGTGCCGCTGCTGATCGTCGGCGCCTCGTCGGGCGCGCTGCTGCCCAAGGCCGGGCCGTGGATGGATGGCGTCAAGCGGCTGTTCGGCATGCTGCTGCTGGCGACCGCGTGGTGGATGCTGATTCCGGTGGTGCCGACCTGGGTGCAGATGACGGGCTGGGCCTTCCTGGCGATCGTCGGCGCGGTGATGCTGCGCGCGTTTGACGCCCTGCCGGCGGGCGCCGGCTCGGCGCGCATGTTCGGCAAGGGCATCGGCCTGTTGCTGGCGCTGGCCGCGGCCGCGTGGCTGGTCGGCGCGGCCAGCGGCGGCCGCGACGTGCTGCAGCCGCTGTCGCACTTTGCTTCCGGTGGCCCGGCCGTAGCCGGCACCGCTGCCCATGCCGGCGAGGTGCAATTCAAGCGCGTGCGCAACAACGCCGAGCTGGACGCGCTGCTGGCCGCGAGCACGCAGCCGGTGATGCTGGACTTCTACGCCGACTGGTGCGTGTCGTGCCGCGAGATGGAACGCTTCACCTTCACCGATCCGGGCGTGGCGCAGCGCATGGCTGGCATGCTGCTGGTGCAGGCCGACGTCACTGCCAACAACGCCGACGACCGTGCGCTGCTCAAGCGTTTCCGCCTGTTCGGCCCGCCGGGGATCATGTTCTTCGCGCCCGGCGGCAAGGAGCTGCCGGACGCCCGTGTCGTGGGTTTCCAGGACGCCAAGCGCTTCACCGAGTCGCTGGATCGCGTGCTATTGCGCTGAGCGGCGGCCGGCCGCTACCATGAGGGCTCGCGCCGCGTGGGCGGCGCCTCCAACCCCTCAGGCCGGCGCCCGTGACGTCTTCGACAGTCGATGCAAGCCAGGACCGCACCGGTCTGATCTATCTGCAACTGATGTTCGTCATGGCCACCTGGGGCCTGAACATCGTCTCCATCAAGTACCTGACGCAGCACATGGATATCCGCGCCCTGGCGGCCTTGCGGATCGCCGTGGCGTTCGTTGCCGTCACCCTCATCGTCAAGGCGCGTCGCGGCCGCATTCCGAGGCTGGGGCGCGTGGAACTGGCCTGGGTCGCGCTGGCCGGCTTCCTGGTGGTGTATGCGCACCAGACCGCGCTGGTGTACGGGCTGCAGTTCTCGTCGGCCGCCAACGGCACGCTGCTGATGGCCACCAGTCCCTTACTGTCGGCGCTGCTGGCGGCGCTGTTCTATCGCGAGCGGCTGACATGGCTGCGGATCGCCGGCGCCTTGCTGGGGCTGGCGGGCGTGGCCATGGTGGTGGTGGGCAGCGGCGCGCAGATCGGCCTGACCGGTTGGGGCGACGCCATCGTGTTCCTGGCGGTGGCGGTGTTCGTGTTCGGCGGGCTGGTGATCCAGCGCATCTCGCGCACGCTCGATCCGCTGGCGATGCTCTGGTACATGTACCTGGCCGGCGGCCTGATGTTGATGGCGCATGCGGCCATGACGCCGTCGTCGTATGACGCGGACAACTGGAGCATGACGTGGTGGCCGTGGCTGGTGCTGCTGTTCTCGGCGGTGATCGCCTCGGGCGTCAGCAACATCCTGTGGAACGCGGGCATTGCCAGGCTGGGGATCAGCCGCGCCGCGCTGTTCGTGAACTGGCTGCCGATCTTCGGCCTGCTGTTCGCCGCGCTGTTCCTGGACGAGCACGTCACGCTGGTGCACGTGGCGGGGCTGGCCTGTATTCTCAGCGGCACCTGGCTGGGCCTGCGCCGCGGCGCGCCGGCGTCGCGTTGAAACCGCGGCGGGCCGCAAGGGCCCGCCGGTAGTTGGCGCGTTGCATGGGCGCGTTTCGTATGCGCGTTTCATGCCGGGGCGCGCGGATGACGAGCGGGGCAGGGCCGAGCAGGCCCTGCCGGCCGCGATCAGCGCTGCTGCTTGAGCAGCCGCGCCGCTTCGATTGCGAAGTACGTCAGGATGCCGTCGGCGCCGGCGCGCTTGAATGCCAGCAGCGCTTCCATCATGACCTTGTCATGATCCAGCCAGCCATTGGCCGAGGCCGCCTTGATCATCGCGTATTCACCGCTCACCTGGTAGGCGAAGGTCGGCACGCGGAAGGCGTCCTTGACGCGGCGCAGCACGTCCAGGTAGGGCATGCCGGGCTTGACCATGACCATGTCGGCGCCTTCCTGCAGGTCGGCGGCCACTTCACGCAGCGCTTCGTCCAGGTTGCCCGGGTCCATCTGGTAGGCCATCTTGTTGGACTTGCCCAGGTTGGTGGCGGAACCGACGGCATCGCGGAACGGGCCGTAGAAGGCGCTGGCGTACTTGGCCGAGTAGGCCATGATCTGGGTGTGGATGTAGCCGTTGGCCTCGAGCGCGCGGCGCACGGCGCCGATGCGGCCGTCCATCATGTCGCTGGGGGCGACCATGTCGACGCCGGCCGCGGCCTGCGTCAGGGCCTGCTTGACGAGGATCTCGACGGTCGGCTCGTTGACGACGTAGCCGTTTTCATCGATGACGCCGTCCTGGCCGTGGCTGGTGTACGGGTCCAGCGCTACGTCGCACAGCACGCCGAGGTCGGGGAAGTGCTTCTTGAGTTCGCGCACCACGCGCGGGATCAGGCCGTCGGGGTTGGTGGCCTCGATGCCGTCGGGCGTCTTGAGCGCCGGGTCGATGGCGGGAAACAGCGACAGCACCGGGATGCCCAGGGCCACGCATTCCTCGGCCACCGGCAGCAGCGTGTCCAGCGAATAGCGCACCACGCCCGGCAGCGACGCAACAGGCTGCTTCAGGCCATTGCCCTCGGCCACGAAGACCGGATAGATCAGGTCGTTGACGGTGAGAGCGTTCTCGCGCACCAGGCGGCGGGTGTAGTCGTCGCGGCGCAGGCGGCGGGGGCGGGAAACCGGGAAGTCGGGGGTGATGATCTGCGGGTTCATGGTACGACCTTGGGAGAAATCCAGTTTTCTATGTGCGCGCCAGCTTCTTCCAGGCCGATGCGCTCCGGCGCCGAGAAGGGGATGGTGTGCAGGGCGCCGATGTCCGCCAGGTCTTTGCGCACCGAGAACACGGTGCGCACGCGCTGGCCGTAGGGCAGCTTGTCGGCTTTGGTGAGCAGCGCCAGCACCGGGCGTCCGGTGGGGGCGATGAAATTGGCCAGGCGGCGGTCCAGTTCGGTGACGCCGCGGCGGATGTCGATGAGCAGCACGATGCCGGCCAGCGATTCGCGGTCGCGCAGGTAGCCGCCCAGGATGTCGGCCCACTTTTCCTTTTCGTCGCGGGCCACGGACGCGTAGCCGTAGCCGGGCAGGTCGACGAGGTAGCCGATGTGGCCTTCCGGATCCAGCGGGTCGGGCAGGCCGAACATGTTGATGAGCCGCGTGCGGCCCGGCGTCTTGCTCGAGAAGGCGAGACGGCGCTGGTTGCACAGCACGTTGATGGCCGTGGACTTGCCGGCGTTGGAGCGGCCGACGAAGCAAACCTCCGGCGCGTCAGGAGGCGGCAACTGGTCGAGGCGAGCGGCCGACGTAAGGAAAGAGGCGCGATGTAGGAGGGACACGGGTGGCTTTGGATACGGTTGGTTTCGAGCCCTATTGTATAATCCGGCGTTTGCAACAGTGGTCCCCGTGCGCGGAGCCGTCTCTTTTGCTTACCGTTGAGGGTATTTCGTACCAGCCGGACATCCGGTTTCCCAGGTACTTGCGCCTTTGACGAGCAGGCAATCGGGCAAATCAGGTTCGATACGGTTTTCCAGATGTGCGGGCAGGCGTGGGCGCCTTTTTGCGCCTTGATCGATGTGATCGTCGAGGTCTTCATGAAGCGTGTGCTGTCCCGGATGTTGGTTGCGAGCGGGCTGTTGCTCGGCGCCTCCGCCTTTTCTACTACGAGTCTCGCCGCCGAAGGCGCCGCGGGTCCGGCCAAGCCAGATGCCGCCAAGGGCGGGCAGCTGTTTGACCAGGGCGACGCCTCGCGCGGCATCATCGCCTGTGCGTCCTGTCATGGCGCGGCGGGTAACAGCACCATCCCGGTGAATCCCAACCTGGCCGCGCAACCCCACGAATACCTGGTCAAGCAGCTGACCGACTTCCAGGTCAAGCAGGGCGCCAAGCTGCCTGTGCGCAACGGGCCCGGCGGCAATCCCACTCCCATGACCGCCATGGCGCAGAACCTGACGCCGGCCGACATGCAGAACATCGCGCTGTACCTGGCGCAGCAGCCGCTGAAAGAGCCGGCCACCGCCGGCCAGGAGAAGTTGGTTGATCTGGGTCAAAAGATCTGGCGCGGTGGTTTGCCCGAGCGCAATGTTCCGGCTTGTGCTGCATGCCATTCTGCCAATGGCGCGGGCATTCCGGGCCAGTACCCCCGGCTGTCGGGTCAGTTTCCCATGTACATCGAAGAGCAGCTCAAGCTGTTCCGCAGCGGCGATCGCGCCAACGACGTGATGCACGCCGTGGCCGACCGGATGTCGGATGCCGACATCAAGGCCGTGGCGGACTACGCGGCCGGCTTGCGGTAACCACCTGCCGGCAATGCGCGCGGCTGGTCCGCGTTCACGCAAACCTGAGCATGGCGGAACCTGGTCCCGCCACGCGCTGTCTACGAGGGGGGTAGCCGATTGCGCGGCCCCCCTTTTTTCATGAATTCGACTCAGACACACTCCCGTCCCTCCCTGCGCAGCCTGCCCCGCGATCTGTTCGAATTGCTGGGCTCGATGCGGTTCGCCGTCAGCTTGCTGATGTTCATCTGCGTGGCCAGCCTGGTGGGGACGGTCCTGCAGCAGAACCGGTCGTCCAATAACTACATCGACCAGTTCGGTCCGTTCTGGTTCGAGGTGTTCGACAAGTTCTCGATCTGGCACGTCTACAACAGCTGGTGGTTCCTGCTGATCATGGCGTTCCTGGTGATCTCGACTTCGGTCTGCCTGATCCGCAACGCGCCCAAGATGCTGCGTGATGCGCGTTCGTTCCGCGAACACGTGCGCGGCGGCAGCTTGCGGGCCTTCCCGCACCGCGTCGAGACCGAGGCGCCCAGCGACGTGCCGCAGACCGCGGCCGGCCTGACGGCGCTGCTCAAGCGCATGGGCTATGCGGTGCGCGAGCGCCAGGACAGCACCGGCGTGCTGCTGGCGGCCAAGAAGGGCAGCGCAAACCGGCTGGGCTACGTATTCGCCCACGCCGCCATGGTCATCATCTGTGTCGGCGGCCTGCTCGACAGCGAGCTGCCGGTGCGCCTGCAGGTCATGTTCGGCGGCAAGAAGCCGATCGTCGAGAACATGCTGATCTCGGAAGTGCCGGAAAGCGGCCGCCTGTCGGTCAACAATCCCAGCTTCCGCGCCAGCGTGCTGGTCCCGGAGAACGGCCAGGCCAGCACGGCGGTGGTGATGGTGGGCGACGGCGCCCTGGTGCAGCCCATGCCCTTCACGTTGAAGTTGAAGAAATTCATCGTCGATTACTACTCGACCGGTATGCCCAGCCGCTTCGCCAGCGAAGTGGAAGTGACGGATCCCGATACCGGCAAGTCGTTCGACTCGACCATCGAAGTCAATGAGCCGCTGCGCTTCAAGGGCATGACGGTCTACCAGTCCAGCTTCGACGACGGCGGCAGCACGGTGGTGCTCAAGGGCTACCCGCTGGTGGGCGCGGACAGCGCCACGTTCAATGTCGACGGCACGGTGGGCAAGACCGCCGAAGTAACCGCTCACACTGCGCGCGGCCCGCGCAGCATGAACGTGGAAATCACGGCCCTGCGTCCGATCAACGTCGAGGACCTGACCGGTGGCGAGCCCAAGGGGGGCAACCAGAGCTTCGCCGAGCACGTCGCCTCGGTGGCCGGCAGCGCGGCGGGCAAGAAGAACGAAAACCTGCGCAACGTGGGCCCCAGCGTCGAATACAAGCTGATCGACGACGCGGGCCAGGCGCATGAATTCCAGAATTACATGCTGCCGGTGCAGCTGGACGGCGCCAGCGTGTTCCTGGCTGGTGTGCGCAACAACGCGTCCGAGCCCTTCCGGTACCTGCGGATCCCGGCCGACGACGACAGTTCGGTGGCGGAGTTCATGCGTTTGCGCGCCACGCTGGCCGATCCGGCGGCGCGGCAGGAGGCGGCGCGCCGCTTCGCCGAACGCAACAGCCCGAGCGGCGCGGACCGCCAGCCCTTGCAGACGGCCGCCGAGCGCGCCCTGGAAACCTATGCTTCCGGCGGCCTGCAGGCCGTCGCCGCGTTCCTGCAGGCCAACACGCCGGCCGCCGACCTGGAGCGCGCCGCGGACGTGGTCATCCGACTGATCGGCGCCAGCATGAACGAATTGCGGGCGGTCGAGCGCGAGCGCGCCGGATTGCCGCCGGTCCCGACCGAGGGCCCCGAGGCCGAGCGCGCGGCAGTGTGGTCGCGCCTGGCGGTGGCGGCGCTGTCCGACCTGACCGTCTATCCGGCGCCGGTGTTCTTCTCTCTGGCTGATTTCAACCACGTGCAGGCCAGCGTGTTCCAGGTCAGCCGCACGCCGGGCAAGAATACGGTCTACCTGGGCAGCCTGTTGCTGGTCCTGGGGGTGTTTTCGATGTTCTATATTCGGGATCGCCGCGTCTGGATCTGGATCAAGCCGCAGGAAGGCGGCAGCGGCATCCTGGCGGCGATGACGTCGCAGAAGCGTACACTCGACTTCAACCAGGAGTTCGATCGCTTCAAGCAGGCGCTGCTGCGCCAGAAAGGGTCTTAAGGTTTCCTATGTCCACGACGACCACTACGCATTCCCCCACGCCTGAAAACCTCTGGCAGGAAAGCCTGTCGGAAACCGGCGACGGCCGCGCGCAACGCGGTCGGCCCGACTGGACCGACATCGTCTTCTTCCTGCTGTTGGCGGCGGGCGCCGGTTTCGCGCTGACGCGCTTCAGCGGCGCCATGGACTATTACGAGAAGATCATCCTGTGCGGCACGGTGCCCGTGCTGGCCTGGATGGGCTGGCTCTGGCGCCCGTTGCGCCGCCTGATGGTGGCCTGTGCCATCGCGGCCGGCCTGGCGCTGATGCTTTACGGCAACGACCTGGCGCGGGCCGAGCAGGTGTTCTTCCTGAAATACCTGTTCTCGTCGCAGTCGGCGATCCTGTGGATGAGCGCGCTGTTCGCGCTGGCCATGGTCTGCTACTGGATCGGTTTCTTCAGCCCGACCGCGGCCTGGCTGGGTACCGCCCTGACCTGGGGCGCGGTGTTCGCCGGCGTGACCGGCCTGCTGGTGCGCTGGCGCGAAGGCCACCTCATGGGCCCCGACCTGGGCCACATTCCGGTCAGCAACCTGTACGAAGTGTTCGTGCTGTTCGCGCTGATCACGGCGTTGTTCTACCTGTACTACGAGCGCAAGTACGCCACGCGCGCGCTGGGTGGCTTCGTGCTGCTGGTGGTGACGTCGGCGGTCGTATTCCTGCTGTGGTATTCGTTCACGCGCGATGCCGGGCAGATCCAGCCACTGGTGCCGGCGCTCAAGAGCTGGTGGATGAAGCTGCACGTGCCCGCCAACTTCATCGGCTACGGCACCTTCTCGCTGGCGGCCATGGTCGGTTTCGCCTACCTGATCAAGCAGCACGGCCAGACCTCGTCGTGGCTCAAGCTGGCGCCGCTGTTCGTGCTGGGCGTGCTGCTGTGCGCCGAGCCCATGGTGTTCCGCACCGACGGCCTGTCGGCCACCTGGATGCTGTATTTCGGCATCGGCGCGGTGATCGTCGGCGCCATCCTGCTGGGCCGGCGCCGCATCGCCGCCGCGCTGCCGCCGCTGGAGGTGCTGGACGACATCATGTACCGCGCCATCGCCATCGGCTTCGCCTTCTTCACCGTGGCGACCATCCTGGGCGCGCTGTGGGCCGCGGACGCCTGGGGCGCATACTGGCAGTGGGACCCCAAGGAAACCTGGGCGCTGATCGTCTGGCTGAACTACGCGGCCTGGCTGCACATGCGGCTGATCAAGGGTCTGCGCGGCACGATGGCGGCCTACTGGGCGCTGACGGGGCTGCTGATCACCGGCTTCGCCTTCCTGGGAGTGAACATGTTCCTGTCCGGGCTGCATTCGTACGGCCAGCTCTGATTGTTCCATCCATGTGAAAAGGCCCCATCCGGGGCCTTTTCACATGGCGCAGGGCAGGGATCAGGGCAACGTCGACTCGCCGCGCAGCAGGTCGTCGAGGGTCTCGCGCTGGCGCACCACATGGTAGTGGCCGCCGTCGACCATGACTTCGGCCGCACGGGGGCGAGTGTTGTAGTTGCCTGCCATCGTCATGCCATAGGCGCCGGCCGATTCCAGCGCCAGCACGTCATCTTGTTCGAGCACCAACGCGCGTTGGCGTGCCAGCCAGTCGGCGCTTTCGCAGACCGGGCCGACGACGTCGTAGTCGATCGTGTCGCCGGCGCGCGGGCGCAGGGGCTGCAGGCCATGCCAGGCGTCATACAGCGCCGGCCGCAGCAGGTCGTTCATGGCCGCGTCGACGACGGCAAAATTGCGCGCCTCGCCGTGCTTGAGGTACTGAACCGTGGTCAACAACACGCCGGCGTTGCCGACCAGCGAGCGGCCCGGTTCCAGTACCAGCCGCAAATGATCCTGGCCGCGGGCCTGCAGGCGTTGGAACACGTGATCCAGCAGCGCCTTGGGCGAAGGCGGCATTTCATCGTTGTAGCGGATGCCCAGGCCGCCGCCCAGGTCCAGGTGCGACAGGCGGATGCCGATGCCCTCGAGGTCGGCGACCAGATCGAGGAGTTTTTCCAATGCGTCGAAATAGGGACTGATGTCGGTCAGCTGCGAACCGATATGGCAATCCAGGCCGGTGATTTCCAGGCCCGGCAGCAGGCGGGCGCTGCGATATGCGTCCAGCGCCGCGCCGATGGGAATGCCGAACTTGTTTTCCTTCAGGCCGGTGGAAATGTAGGGGTGGGTTTGCGCATCGACGTCCGGGTTGACGCGCAGCGATACCCGGGCACGCTGCCCGGCTTCCTGGGCCACGTCGGACAGCCGCTGCAGTTCGGCCTCGGATTCGACGTTGAAGCACATGACGCCGGCAGCCAGGGCGGCGCGCATTTCCCAGACCTGCTTGCCGACGCCGGAAAAGACGATTTTGGCGGGATCCGCGCCCGCGGCCAGGGCGCGCTTGAGTTCGCCGCCGGACACAATGTCGAACCCCGCGCCCAGGCGGGCGAATTCCTTCAGGATGGCCAGGTTGGAATTGGCCTTCATGCCGTAGCAGACCAGGACGGGGCGCTGGCCAACGGCGCTGCGATAGGTGTCCCAGGCGGCGCGTAGCGCGGCGCGCGAGTATACGTACAGGGGCGTTCCCAGTTGTCCGGCCAGATGGTCCAGCGGCACGTCTTCGGCGTACAGCACGTTGTTGCGGTACTGGAAGTAGGGGTGCCCGGCCAGTTCGGGCGGAACCGGGAACGCGGCGGTCATGGCAGTGTGGGGGTGGCCGGTATCTGAGGCACCTGGGGCGTGGACTGGCGCTGCCCGGGTGGGGGCGGCTTGCCATCAGGCGTGGGCATGTACAAAGGACCCTTGTAGCCGCAGGCCGCAACCATGCCGGTCGCCACGAGCGTGGCTACAATGCGAAGAGACATGCGGCTGAATGCCAATTGGAACACTGGGAACTCCGTAATTCTTGCAGGCTCGATTATGACCGAATCCGAATTTCTTGCGTTGATCGACCAGGTGCTGGACAGCATCGAAAGCCAGGCCGATGACTGGGCGGCTTCGCTCGACGTCGACGTCGAAACCAGCCGCAGCGGCAATGTGCTGACCATGGTGTTCGAGGACAATACCCACGTGGTGGTGAACAGCCAGGCCGCCATGCAGGAACTGTGGGTGGCCGCGCGCAGCGGCGGCTTCCATTACCGCTACGACGGCCAGAACTGGAACGATACCCGAGGCGGCCCGAATCTGCCGGACGCGCTATCGCAGATCTGTTCGGCGGCGGCGGGCGTGCCCGTCACGATCCGCCTGTAGTCTCCAACGAAAAGGCCGGCGAATCGCCGGCCTTTTTCTTTCCGTTCAGAACGGGATCTTCTGCGACCAGGGCTGCGCGTTCTGCGTGCCCACGCCCGGCGCGACCCGGATGCGGTTGTCCTCGCCGCTGTCGCTGTTCAGGCCGTTCAGGAACTCACCCAGCGTGTCAGCCTGCGGCAGCCCCAGCCGCGCCACCGCCTGGCCGGGCGGGAATTCCGAGAAGTAGTACTCGCCGTTCTCGACGATGATGCCGTCGGGACGGGGGCGCGGCTTTTCTTCCGGCACGCCCTTGAGCACGTCCTGCATGTAGTCGACCCAGATCGGCATGGCCACGCCGCCGCCGGTTTCGCGCGAACCCAGCGACTTGGGCTGGTCGAAGCCGAGCCAGGCGGTGGCCACCAGCGAGGGCGTGTAGCCCGAGAACCAGGCGTCCACGGATTCGTTGGTGGTGCCGGTCTTGCCGGCGATGTCGTTGCGCTTGAGCAGCACGCGGGCGCGGGCGGCGGTGCCGTAGGTGGCCACGCCGCGCAGCACGTCGTCCATGATCCAGGCGGTGCGCGGGTCGATGGCGCGGGCCGCGGCGTCGCCGGCCACGGTGGGCTTGGCCTGCATCACGATCTTGCCGCTGCTGTCGGTCACACGGTCGATCAGGTAGGGCGTGACGCGGTAGCCGCCGTTGGCGAACACCGAGAACGCGCCGGCCAGTTGCAGCGGGGTCACCGAGCCGGCGCCGAGCGCCAGCGGCAGCACCGCGGGCTGGCGCGCCTTGTCAAAGCCGAAGCGGGTCAGGTAGTCCTGCGCGTACTGCGGGCCGATGGCCTGCAGGATGCGGATCGAGACCATGTTCTTGGACTTGTACAGGCCCTGGCGCAGCGTCAGCATGGGCTCGTACTGGTTGCCGTAGTTCTTCGGGTTCCAGGCCTTGGAGCCGGTCTGCGCCGCGGTCAGTTCGAACGGCTGGTCGGAGATCTGCGTGGCCGGCGTCAGGCCGCGCTCGAGCGACGCGGCGTAGATGAACGGCTTGATGTTCGAGCCCGGCTGGCGCCAGGCCTGCGTCACGCGGTTGAAGTTGCCGCGATAGAAGTCGAAGCCGCCGACCATGGCGCGGATCGCGCCGTCCTGCGGCGACAGCGCGACGAAGGCCGCCTGCACCGACGGCAGGTTGATGATTTCCCAGTTGTCGCCCAGCTTGCGGATATAGACCACGGAGCCGCGCTTGATGCGCTGCTCGGGCTTGGCCTTGTCGTTGAGCGCGCGCGCCACCACGCCCAGCACCTTCTTGTCGGTGACGGTGATGATCTCGCGCGAGCTGCGCGCCAGTTTCACTTCGGTGGGGCTGGCCGACAACACCACCGCGGTCAGCAGGTCGCCGCTGTCGCTGAACTTGTCGAACACGCCATCCAGGAATTCGTCCAGGGCCTGGGGGTTGTTCTCGGTGCCCGCGGGCAGGTCGAGCTGTTCTTCGGGGCCGGGGTAGGGCGCGCGGCGGGTGTATTCGAGCACGCCTTCGCGCACGGCGCGGTAGGCCGCTTCCTGGTCCTTGGACTGGACCGTGGTGTAGATGTTGATGCCGCGCGAATAGACGTTGTCCTGGTACACGTTGAACAGCAGCTGGCGCGCCAGTTCGGCCACGTACTCGCCGTGGATGCTGTAGCCGCCGGCGGGCGTGCCTTCGGCGGACTTCATGACGATCTGCTGCGCCATCGCCGTCTTGTACTCGGGCTCGGTCAGGTAGCCCAGCGACAGCATGCGGCCCAGCACGTAGCGCTGGCGCAGCTCGGCGCGGGGGCGGTTGGAGATCGGGTTGAAACGCGAAGGCGCCTTGGGGATGCCGGCCAGCATCGCGGCCTCGGCTGGCGTCACTTCCGACAGCGGCTTGCCGAAGTAGGTGCGCGAGGCGGCGGCGAAGCCGTAGGCGCGGTGGCCCAGGTAGATCTGGTTCATGTAGAGCTCGAGGATCTGGTCCTTGGTGAGCTCCGATTCGATCTTGAACGTCAGCAGCAGTTCGTAGAACTTGCGCGAATAGGTCTTTTCGGACGACAGGTAGAAATTGCGCGCCACCTGCATGGTGATCGTGCTCGCGCCCTGCGTCTTGGACATGTTGATCAGGTTGGTCAGGCCGGCGCGCACCACGCCGGTCCAGTCGATCCCGCCGTGCTGGTAGAAGCGGTCGTCTTCGGCCGCCAGCACCGCGGACTTCATCACGTCCGGGATTTCATTGAAACGCAGCACATTGCGGCGCTCTTCGCCGAACTCGCCGATCAGCACCTTGTCCGCCGTATAGACGCGCAGCGGCACTCTGGGGCGGTAGTCCGTCATGGCGTGCAGGTCGGGCAGGTTGGGCCAGGCCAGGGCCAGCGCCATGCCCGCCAGCAGCACGCCGCACAGGAACAGGCCGGCAAAGAAAATGCCGGTCTTGACGAAAAAACGCAATATCGGGGAACCGTTATTGGCGGACTTGTCTTTTTTGGAGGAATTCTGCGGCTTGCTCATCGCGGCGATTTTACGGGTATCTCCGGCCCCGCCTCAGCGTGGCGGATCGGTTTCTGTAACAAGATAGTTCAGTGTGGCGCGCGGGCAACTTGGCGGCAGATGTGATAATGCCGTCATGAACTTTTCCGCTCACTCATGTCCGGAGGCCGATCCGGACCTGGCGCCCACTGGCGAGGCGCCCGAAAACCCGCCCTGCGCTTCGGAGTGCGCAGGCAGGGCCGTGTCGTTGCCGCACGACCTGCCCATTTTCCTGGTGGGCATGATGGGGGCGGGCAAGACCACGATCGGCCGTGGCCTGGCGCGTGCCCTGGGGCGCGATTTTATCGATCTGGACCATGAGCTCGAGGCGCGTTGTGGCGTGCGGGTGCCGGTAATCTTCGAAATCGAGGGCGAGACCGGTTTCCGTCGCCGGGAATCCGCGGCCCTGGAAGAGTGTACCCAACGGCGCAACATAATTCTCGCCACCGGTGGCGGCGCCATCCTGGCGGCCGAGAACCGGGCGCGCCTGCGCGAGCGTGGCATCGTGGTCTATTTGCGGGCCAGCGTGGACGAATTGTTCCGCCGCACCTGCCGCGATCGCAACCGGCCCCTGCTGGCCACCGCCGATCCGCGCGGCACGCTGCGGGACCTGATGACCCTGCGCGAACCGCTCTACAAGGAAGTCGCCGATCTGGTGGTGGAAACCGGCTCCATGCCCATCCACACCCTGGTCAAGGCGCTGTTGCCGCAATTACAAGCCTTCGAGAAGCAGATATGAACGTTGTTGAGGTCGACACCCCGGGCGGACAGTACCCCATCCGCATCGCGCCGGGGCGCCTGGATGCCCTGGACGAGAGCATTCCCGCCGACGCCACCGCCATCGCGGTGGTGACCAATCCGACCGTGGCGGCGCTGTACGGCGAACGCGCCGAAGCCGCGCTGGCGCGCACCGGCAAGCGGGTGCTGCGCATCGAACTGCCCGACGGCGAGTCGTACAAGGATTGGCAGTCCCTCAACCTGATCTTCGACGCGCTGCTGGGCAATCGCCTGGACCGCCGCTGCGTGCTGGTGGCGCTGGGCGGCGGCGTGATCGGCGACATGACCGGCTTTGCCGCCGCGGTGTACATGCGCGGCGTGCGTTTCGTGCAGGTGCCGACCACCCTGCTGGCCCAGGTCGACTCGTCGGTAGGCGGCAAGACCGCCGTCAACCATCCGCTGGGCAAGAACATGATCGGCGCGTTCTACCAGCCGCTGGCGGTCGAGATCGACACCGCCGTGCTGGCCACGCTGCCGGCGCGCGAGGTATCCGCGGGCCTGGCCGAGGTCATCAAGTACGGCCTGATCCTGGACCCGGTGTTCTGGGAGTGGTGCGAACAGAATGCGCAGAAATTGCGCAGCCTGGATCCGCAGGCCGTTGCCTACGCCATCCGCCGCTCCTGCGAGCTGAAGGCGCAGGTGGTGGGCAAGGACGAACGCGAATCCGGCCTGCGCGCCATCCTCAATCTGGGCCATACCTTCGGCCACGCCATCGAGGCCGGCCTGGGCTATGGCGCCTGGCTGCATGGCGAGGCGGTGGGCTGTGGCATGGTGCAGGCTGCGGAATTGTCGGCGGATGTGGCGGACTTTCCACGCGCCGACGTGGCCCGTGTACGCGGCCTGGTCGAGGCCATCGGCTGCCCCGTTGTCGCGCCCGACCTGGGGGCCGACCGCTGGCTGGACCTGATGCAGGTCGACAAGAAGACCGAGGGTGGCGAGATTCGCTACGTGCTCATGAACCGCATCGGGGCAGCGATGATGCGGGCGGCGCCGGCCGATGCCGTGCGCGCCGTATTGGCCCGAACCACGCAGTAAATACCGCAGGAGAGACGGTGTCGCAGATGAAAGAACTGGCTTCCTATGCATCCGACCCGTCCCGATCGCGCGGCCGGACCTATGCTGAACCCGCGCCGGAGAACCGCAGCGAATTCCAGCGCGACCGCGACCGTATCGTCCACT
This sequence comes from Achromobacter sp. EG18, assembly GCF_059759395.1. Lineage (NCBI taxonomy): Bacteria > Pseudomonadati > Pseudomonadota > Betaproteobacteria > Burkholderiales > Alcaligenaceae > Achromobacter > Achromobacter sp. EG18. Next base: position 4,289,249 of record NZ_CM186213.1, on the reverse strand, counting down.
CGAGCGCATTCCGGCGATTGGAGTACAAGACCCAGGTCTTCGTGAACCACGAAGGGGATCTGTTCCGCACCCGGCTGACACACAGCCTGGAAGTGGCGCAGATCGCGCGCACCCTGGCGCGCAGCCTGGGGCTGTCCGAAGACCTGACCGAAGCCATTTCGCTGGCGCACGACCTGGGCCATACGCCGTTCGGCCATGCCGGCCAGGACGAGCTCAACGCCTGCATGCGCGAGCTGGCGCCCGAGGCTGGCGGCTTTGAGCACAACCTGCAGAGCCTGCGGGTGGTCGACGAGCTTGAAGAACGCTATGCCGACTTCAACGGACTGAACCTGTGCTTCGAGACCCGCGAGGGCATCCTCAAGCACTGCTCGGCAGCCCATGCGCGGCAGCTGGGCGCGGTGGGCGAGCGCTTCCTGGCGCGCACCCAGCCTTCGTTGGAGGCGCAGATCGCCAACCTGGCGGACGAAGTGGCCTACAACAATCACGATATCGACGATGGGCTGCGCTCCGGGTTGATCACGCTGGAGCAGCTGCAGGGCGTGTCCATCTTCCAGCGCCATTACGCCGAGGTGCTGGCGCGTTATCCCGATCTGACTTCGCGCCGCGCGGTGGCCGAGACCATCCGTCGCATGATCAACACCCTGATCGGCGACCTGACGCGGACGTCGCTGGCGCGTATTCGCGACGCGGCGCCTGCCAGCGCCGACGACGTGCGCCGCGCGCCGCCGCTGGCCGGGTTTTCGGACGGCATACGGCGCGAGGCCGATGAACTGAAGAAATTCCTGTTCGACAATCTTTATCGGCATTACCGCGTGCTGCGCATGACCACCAAGGCGCGCCGTATCGTGCGCGAGCTGTTCGCCGCGTTCCTGGACGATCCGCGCCTGCTGCCGCCCGACTATCGCCGCGCGACATTCAATGACCAGGCGCGTGCCATCGCCGACTACATCGCCGGCATGACCGACCGCTATGCCATCCGCGAACACAAACGCTTGTTCGACATGGTCTAGGGCCTGTTGACGTTAAAAGGAGCCGCGCACAGGCCCCGGCCCGCGAGCCGGCCGGCCGCTGACGGTCCCACGCGATGACATCGGCGTTAGCGGTGCTTGCGGTAAGGCTCGTCGGCCTCGACGAAGGTGGCTTCGGCGCGCGCCTCGCGCATCCATTCCTGCATCGCCGGCAAGGCCAGGACCGCGTCCATGTAGTCGCGCACCGGGCCGGCCGCGGCAATGCCGTAGGTGACGAAGCGCGACACCACCGGCGCGAAGAACGCATCGGCGATCGAGAAGGCGCCGAACAGGAACGGGCCGCCCTTGCCGAACTCGGCGCGCGTGTCCTGCCAGATGGCATGCATGCGGGAAATGTCCTGGCGCGCGGCCTCGGGGATGTCGAGGCCGGGCAGGTGCGCCTCGATGTTCATCGGCAACGCCTGGCGCAATGCGCCGAAACCGCTGTGCATCTGCGCGGCCAGCGAGCGGGCGCGGGCACGGGCGCGCGCATCCTGCGGCCACAGGCCGGCTTCGGGACGCTGCTCGGCCACGTATTCGCAGATCGCCAGCGAATCCCAGACCGCCAAGTCGCCGTCCAGCAGCACCGGCACCAGGCCGGCGGGCGTGATCGTCTCCAGGTGGCGGGCGAAGGCCTCGGTGAACAGGCCGAGCTTCTGTTCGGTAAAGGCGACGCCGGTGGCGCGCAGCGCGAGCCAGGGACGCAGCGACCAGGAGGAGTAATTCTTGTTGCCGATGATCAAGGTGTACATGCCGATCCCCTAAAGTGATGCCGCGCCGCCTATCCGCCTGGCGTGCGGCGCAGCAGTTTGCCGAGATAGTGTCCGGTATGGCTTTCCGGCGCGGCCGCCACGCCTTCCGGCGTGCCTTGCGCCACCACGCGCCCGCCGCCGTCACCGCCTTCCGGACCCATGTCGACGAGCCAGTCCGCGGTCTTGATGACGTCCAGGTTGTGTTCGATGATGAGCACGGTGTTGCCGCTGTCGACCAACTGGTTGAGCACTTGCAGCAGCAGCTCGATGTCGCGGAAATGCAGGCCGGTGGTGGGTTCGTCCAGGATGTACAGGGTGCGCCCGGTGCTGCGCCGCGACAGTTCCTGCGACAGCTTCACGCGTTGCGCTTCGCCGCCCGACAGGGTGGTGGCGCTCTGGCCCAGCCGGATGTACGACAGGCCGACGTCGATCAGCGTGTGCAGTTTGCGCGCGATCGCCGGCACCGATTCGAAATACTCCAGCGCCTGCTCGACCGTCAGGTCCAGCACTTCGCTGATGTTGCGGCCGCGATAGCGGATCTCGAGCGTTTCGCGGTTGTAGCGCTTGCCGTGGCACACGTCGCAGGGCACGTACATGTCGGGCAGGAAGTGCATCTCGACCTTGACCACGCCGTCGCCCTGGCAGGCCTCGCAGCGCCCGCCCTTGACGTTGAAGCTGAAGCGGCCGGGGTCGTAGCCGCGGGTGCGGGCCTCGGGCACGCCCGCGAACAGCTCGCGGATCGGCGTGAACAGGCCGGTGTAGGTGGCCGGATTGCTGCGCGGGGTGCGACCGATCGGGCTCTGGTCGACGCTGATGATCTTGTCGAAGTTCTCCAGGCCCTGCATCGCAACGTAGGGCGCCGGCTCGCTCTGCGCATGATGCAGCTGGCGCGACACCGCCACCGCCAGGGTGTCGTTGACCAGGGTCGACTTGCCCGAGCCGGACACGCCGGTCACGCAGATCAGCCGGCCGGCGGGCAGGCGCAGGTCGACGTTCTTGAGGTTGTTGCCGCTGGCGCCCGTGAGCGTCAGCCAGGGCAGGTCGTCGGTGACCGGGCGGCGCTTGGGGATGGCGATGGCGCGCTGGCCGCTCAGGTACTGGCCGGTGAGCGAGTTGGGGTCGCGCTGCACGGTCTCGGGATCGCCCTGGGCCACCACTTCGCCGCCATGCTCGCCCGCGCCCGGTCCCATGTCCACGACCCAGTCGGCCATGCGGATCATGTCTTCGTCGTGCTCGACCACGATGACGCTGTTGCCCAGGTCGCGCAGGTGCTGCAGCGTGCCGATGAGGCGATCGTTGTCGCGTTGGTGCAGGCCGATGGAGGGTTCGTCCAGCACGTACATCACGCCCGTCAGGCCGGAGCCGATCTGGCTGGCCAGGCGGATGCGCTGGGCCTCGCCGCCGGAGATGGTGTCGGCGCTGCGGTCCAGCGACAGGTAGTTCAGGCCGACGTTGTTCAGGAAGCTCAGGCGCGCCTCGATCTCGCGCACGATGCGCTGCGCGATCTCCTGCTTGGCGCCGGCCAGCGTCAGGTCGCGGAACCACGCCAGGCAGGTCGACAGCGGCATCGCCTCGACTTCATAGATGGCCTGGCCATGGCGTTCGCCGCCACGCGGATCCTGGCCGATCAGCACGTTGCGCGCTTCCGGCCGCAGGCGCGAGCCGCCGCAGTCGGGGCAGGTCTTGATGTTGCGGTACTTGCCCAGTTCCTCGCGCACGGTGGCCGAGTCGGTTTCGCGCCAGCGGCGCTCCAGGTTCGGGATCACGCCTTCGAAGGTGTGGCGCTTGACGGTGCTGCGGCCTTTTTCGTTCAGGTAGAGGAACGAGATCTCCTCGTCGCCCGAGCCGTACAGCACCTTGTCGCGCAGCGCCTCTGGCAGGTCCTCGAAGGGCGCCTCGATGTCGAATTCGTAGTGCGCCGCCAGGCTGGTCAGCAGCGAATGGGTGAAGGCGTTGCGGCGGTCCCAGCCGCGGATGGCGCCGGCCGCCAGGCTCAGTTCGGGAAAGGCGACCACGCGCTTGGGGTCGAAAAACCCCACCTGGCCGATGCCGTCGCAACTGGGGCAGGCGCCCATCGGATTGTTGAAGCTGAACAGGCGTGGCTCCAGTTCCGGCAGGCTGTGGCTGCAGACCGGGCAGGCGTAGCGGCTGGAGAACACCTGTTCGCGGCCGCCGTCCATGTCCAGCGCCAGGGCGCGGCCATCGGCCAGCTGCAACGCCGTCTCGAAGCTCTCGGCCAGGCGCTGCTTGCTTTCGGGCTTGATGCGCAGGCGGTCGATGACCACGTCGATGTCGTGCTTCTCGGTTTTCTTCAGCGGCGCCATGCCGTCGATTTCGACCATCTGGCCGTCCACGCGCAGGCGCACATAGCCCTGTGCCTGCAGGCTGGCGCATTCGTCCTCGAAGCTGCCCTTCTTGCCGCGGGCGATGGGGGCCAGCACCGCCAGCCGTGTTTCGGCCGGCCAGGACAGCACCGCGTCCACCATCTGGCTGACGCTCTGCGCCTGCAGCGGCAGGCCATGGTCCGGACAATAGGGCGTGCCGACCCGCGCATACAAAAGGCGCAGGTAATCGTGGATTTCGGTGATGGTGCCGACGGTGGAGCGGGGGTTGTGGCCCGCCGCCTTCTGCTCGATCGAGATGGCCGGCGACAGGCCCTCGATCAGGTCGACGTCGGGCTTGTCCATCAGTTGCAGGAACTGGCGGGCATACGCGGACAGGCTTTCGACGTAGCGCCGCTGCCCTTCCGCATAGAGCGTATCGAACGCCAGCGACGACTTGCCCGAGCCGGACAGGCCCGTGACCACCACCAGCTTGTGGCGCGGCAGGTCCAGCGAGACGTTCTTGAGATTGTGGGTGCGGGCACCCCGAATGCGTATGGTCACGTCTATCGGGCTCTTTTAAGCGGTTGCAAAGGCCAACTTGGTACTATAGCGCGCCGAGTCCTCAGGCCATAGATCAGACCGTAAGCGCATGACAATCACGCGCGGACGGCCCACGTCATCGTTGAACATTCCGCATGCCGGCAGACACGAAACTGAAATTGACCCCCTCCGAGCGCCGCGCCAGCGTGGCGCTGGCCGGTTTGTTCGCCGCCCGGATGCTGGGGTTGTTCCTGTTGCTGCCGGTGTTTGCCGTGGCCGCCCGTGGCCTGCCCGGGGGCGACGACCCCGCCCGGGTCGGGCTGGCGCTGGGCATGTACGGTTTGACCCAGGCGTTCATGCAGATTCCTTTCGGGCTGGCGTCGGACCGTTGGGGGCGCCGGCCCGTGGTGTTGTTCGGCCTGCTGCTGTTCGTGGCGGGCAGCGTGGTCTGTGCGCAGGCCGACGACGTGTTCTGGATCACCATCGGCCGGGCCATCCAGGGCGCCGGGGCCATTTCGGCCGCCGTGACCGCCTGGCTGGCCGATGCCACGCGGGACGAAGTGCGCACCCGCGCCATGGCCATGGTGGGCGGGTCGATCGGCCTGTCGTTTGCCGCTTCGCTGGTGTTGTCGCCGGTGCTGGTGGGCTGGTGGGGGCTGTCGGGCCTGTTCTGGACCATCGCCTGCCTGGGCGTGGTCTGCCTGGCGGTGGCGCGCTGGGTGGTGCCGGTGGTGCCGCGCACGCAGGCCCGCAGCATGCAGGCCGCCAGTCCGCGCCAGGTGCTGACCCACACCGACCTGCTGCGACTGAATTTCGGCGTGTTCGTTCTGCACATGATCCAGGTGTCGCTGTTCGTGGTGGTGCCGGCGCTGCTGGCCAAGGTCGGCGGCCTGGATGCGCGCGAGTTGTGGAAGGTCTACCTGCCGGTGATCCTGGTGTCGTTCGTGCTGATGGTGCCGGTGGTGTTCGTCGCCGAAAAGCGCCGCGCCCATCGGGGCGCCCTGCGCGCCGCCGTGGCCGGGCTGGTGCTGGTGTGCGCGTTGTTGCCGGTGGCCAGCCACGGTTTCTACACGCTGGCGGCGGCCCTGACCGGCTTCTTCGTGGCCTTCAACGTGCTCGAGGCATTGCAGCCTTCGCTGGTGTCGCGCGTGGCGCCGCAGGCCTACAAGGGGCTGGCGCTGGGGTTCTATAACACTGCCCAGGCCGCGGGCCTGTTCACGGGCGGCGCGCTGGGCGGCTGGGTGGCGTCGCATTCCGGCGCTGGCGCGGTGTTCATCGGCGCCGCCGTGCTGGCCGCCGTGTGGCTGGCCGTGACCTGGGCCCTCAAGCCGCTGGCCTGATCTGGCGCCATCGGCGAAAGTCGCGGATCGCGTCGCCAACGGTGTCCAACAGCGATGAAATCGTTTCCCTGGGTGGACGGCTTTGTCACCATTCCTGTTTGGCGTGGCAAGCGCTTTTCGTCGATAATAGAAGGCAAACTAGGGCTTCACCGGCGTCGCCGGTCATCATGGCGGTGACCGGCGAGTTTCATGAAGCCGGTCTTCAACATCGCTATTTATGTTGTTGCCGGCGCGCTCGCGGCAACGCGTGGCACAGGCTGTCAACAACAGAGGGACAACGGCATGGCATCGGTTAACAAAGTCATTCTCGTGGGTAACCTGGGTCGCGACCCGGAAGTCCGCTACAGCCCCGACGGGGCCGCAATCTGCAACATGTCCATCGCCACCACCTCCACCTGGAAGGACAAGGCCTCGGGCGAGCGCCGCGAAGAAACCGAATGGCACCGCGTGGTCATGTACAACCGCCTGGCCGAGATCGCCGGCGAATACCTGAAGAAGGGCCGCTCGGTCTATATCGAAGGCCGCCTGAAGACCCGCAAGTGGCAGGACAAGGACACCGGCGCTGACCGCTACAGCACCGAAATCGTAGCCGACCAGATGCAGATGCTGGGCGGCCGCGAAGATGGCGGCGGCGGTGGCGGCAGCTACGGCGGTGGCGGCGGTTACGACGACGCGCCGGCACGCCAGCCGCAGCAACGCGCCCCGGCCCAGCGCCCGGCGCCGCAGCAGCGTCCGGCACCGCAGGCCGCGCCCGCCGGTGGCGGCGCCAACCTGGCCGACATGGACGACGACATTCCGTTCTGATCGCGCGTTCGCGGCAGTCAACAACAAAGCCCGGCAAGCCTTGCGCTTGCCGGGCTTTGTGCCGTCTGGGCCCTGTCTTGGCTCGATCCAGCCCGGTTTCCCTGGGGAATCGCCGAGGCTGCCCACAGGCTGTGCACAGCATGTCAACAGCTTGCCCACCGATATTCGGGCCTTTTCCACAGCTTGTACACAAGTCTCTGCCACGACCGCTTCGAGTCGCCATGGCGGCGATAGGGCGCAACCACCTGCCGGGATCGCATTCTTCAAACCGCTGCCTGTCCCGCAGCCGCATGCAGACTCGATTCACGCGCGTTCCGAGGGGCATCTATCCACAGGCTGCGCACAGCATCTTCACAGCTTGTACACCGCTATCCGGGGCTTTTCCACAGCTTTTCAACAGGGGTCGAAGAGGCCCCCGGCTCGCGCTAGGATGATCGCTGTCCGTTCGCCGTGGCCGTGTCCACCGGCAACCCAGGAGCCCTCCATGACCCAGAACATCTACGACACGCCTGAATTCTTCGACGGCTACAGCCGCCTGGCCCGCTCGGTGCATGGTCTGGACGGGGCGCCGGAATGGCCCGCGCTGCGGGCGCTGCTGACCGATGTCAGGGGCTGCGACGTGGTCGACCTGGGCTGCGGTTTCGGCTGGTTCTGCCGCTGGGCCGATGAGCAGGGCGCGGCCAGTGTCCTGGGGCTGGACGTGTCCCGGAACATGCTGGCGCGGGCACGCGCCACCACCATCAGTGCCACCATCCGCTACGAACGGTCGGACCTGGAACGTCTGCAGTTGCCGCCGCAAAGCGTCGACCTGGCCTACAGTTCATTGACCCTGCATTACCTTGAGCGCCTGCCAGCCCTGCTCGCCACTGTGCGCCAGGCGCTCAGGCCCGGCGGCCGCTTCGTGTTTTCCTGTGAACATCCCATCTACACCGCGCCGGCGCAGCCCGGCTTCATCCAGGATGACGATGGACGCCGGATCTGGCCGTTGAATCAATACGCCGTGCGCGGCGAGCGGCGCACAGATTGGCTGGCCAAAGGGGTGATCAAGCAGCATCGCACCGTGGCGGATTACGTGAACCTGCTGATAGGCGCCGGATTCACGCTGGCACACCTGGATGAATGGGCGCCGAGTCCAACCCAGCTTGCCCGCCAGCCAGCGCTGGCGGAGGAACAGGATCGGCCCATGATGCTGTTGGTCTCGGCCAACCGGTGAGGGAGCCTCAACGGCGGCTGGCCACGAGGAAAAACATGGAGAAAGCGTGGAATGGCGCTATGAAATATTTAGTTTCACAAAACCCACTTGCGCTATCTATCTAGTAGTAGGTAAGATTCATCCATCGACGCAGCACTCAGACAACAACGCGGCGCCGCCCCAAACCAGAAATACAGTAGCACCCCTTTTTATTTGCCTTGTTATCTACCTATAAGTAGATAGTTTAACCGAAACAACCTCACCATCGTTATCTGGAGATCCATCATGAAGACCCTCGTATCCGCCCTGATCCTGTCCGCTTCCTTCATCGGTGCCGCCCAAGCCGGCGAGCTCGACTACCCGCCCGCTCTGGACACCCACAGCACCGTGACCCGTGCCCAGGTGCAGCAAGAACTGGCCGCCGCCCGCGCCAACGGTGAACTGGTCAGCACCGAAGAGGGTTCGGCCGCCACCGCCTTTGCCAGCGCCGGCGACAAGAGCCGCGCCCAGGTCAAGCAGGAGCTGGCTGCCGCCCGCGCCCAAGGCCTGACCGACAGCGGTGAACTGGACTATCCGCCCGTCCAAGGCTGATTTTTCTCGGCATCAAACCTATCTACAGATAGATAGCATCTTTCCCATCGTGCAGTACTGATCCTTACTGGAGATCAACCATGAAGACCCTCGTATCCGCCCTGATCCTGACCGCTTCGTTCCTCGGCGCCGCCCATGCCGGCGAACTGGACTATCCGCCCGCCGCCGACACCCACAGCACGGTGACCCGCGCCCAGGTGCAGCAAGAACTGGCCGCCGCCCGTGCCAACGGTGAACTGGTCAGCACCGAAGACGGCTCCGCCGCCACCGCTTTCGCCAGCGCCGGCGACAAGAGCCGCGCCCAGGTCAAGCAGGAACTGGCCGCCGCCCGCGCCCAGGGCCTGACCGACAGCGGCGAACTGGACTACCCGCCCGTGCAAGGCTGAGTCCGATGCCGGCCACTGCGAACCCCGGGGGGCGGGAACATTCCCGGCCGGGGTTCGCACGGTTGCACCGGAGCGCCGCATAGGGATTACCGCCGATGACGTATCGACCTATTAGTAGGTAATATTCAGCCATGGACACTCCGACCCCCAACACCACCCGCGACCAGCTGCTGGCCCATGCCGAGAAGCTGATCCGTACCCGCGGCTGCAACGGCTTCAGCTATCGTGACCTGGCCGAGCACGTGGGCGTGAAGACGTCCAGCATCCACTACTACTTTCCCGGCAAGGACGACCTGCTCTACGAGGCCGTCGAAGCCTATAGCGCCCGCGCCCTGGCTTCGGTGCGCAGCATCGATACCGCGCAGCCGGCCCACGCCCAGCTCGACGCCTATCTGTCGATGATGGAATCGAAGGCCTGTGGCCACGGCGAACTGTGCCTGGGCGGCATGCTGGCCGCCGAAATGATGAGCTTGCCCGACCGCGTGCGCGGCGCGTTGCAGGGATTTTTCCGCGCGCACGAAGCCTGGTTGGCCCGTGTGCTGGCGCAAGGCGCCGAAGAAGGCACCCTGAAGTTCTCGGGCAGCGCCGAAGCGGCCGGCCGGGCGGTGTTCGCCACGGTGCAGGGCTGCATGCTGGTGTCGCGCCTGTTCCAGGCGCCGCCGGCGTTGTGCGAGGCGATCAGCGCCTTGTACGTCGAATGCCAGGACAAGCCCGCCGCCTGACCCGCTTTCTCTGTCGTCCACCAACCCGGCCGCAACGCGTCAGCTTGCGGCCGTTGTGTTTGCGGCGTTGATCAAGGGAGCCTTGCGAATCGCCTGCGGGCTTTCGTTGCTCAAGGGAGCGTCTGGCCTTCCGCGTCAGACGGTCAGTGCGCGCGCCATGTCGACGCTGGTCCGTGCCTGCATACCCAGGTCGCGCATGCGTTGCAGGAAATTGGCCTGGGCATCGCCAAAACCCGTGACCGGACTGATGCAATCCGTCAGCAACACCACGCGCGACAGGTTGCCGCCCGGCAGGTATTCGGCGATGTGTTCGACCGTAGCCTTGACGCAGTGGCTGCCGGCCTCGCCGGCCACGATGATGAGATCGGCGCGGTCCAGGGAATCGAGCAGCCGGCGGTTGAGCTGGCTGCGTGGATCGTCGGCGTCGGGCACCTCGGCCATGAGCGCGCTGTAGTGTTCCGTCCAGGGGTTGGCGCCCTTGGGCACCTTGCGCACAATGAACTGGCGCTCGTCTTCCCACCTGGCATAAGCCGCGCGCACGTCGGCGTGGACGTTGTGGCCCCAGGTGCCGATCTCGCAATGCACCGGCCATACCATCAGGGTGTAGCGGCCACGCGCTTCCAGTTCGTCCAGGTAGGTCAGCGTGCGCGGCAGGTCGTCGGCATGGCGCGGCAGGAACGCGCCCGAGCGTACCTGGCCAGCGGTGATGGGGGTGAAGGGAGCGACCGCACGGTCATCGCCGGTGCGCCAGAACGTCGGATGGGCGATGTCCAGCCGGTGGTGCGAATCCAGCGTGACGGTAATAGCCGAAAGAGCCGGCGCGGCGGCGTCGATGAAGCGCGCCAGTCGCTGCATATCGGCGTGCGCGCCGGGCACCGGCAGCGCGGGCGCGATGGCCTGGCCGGTCAGGGGATCGGCGGGCAGGTGGCTGGCGGGCAGGTCGCAGAAATCATTCTGCGGATCGATGATCAGGAGATGAACGGAACGCGACATGGAGGCACGGGCGGGGAGTGAGTACGAAATATAGACCGGGACGTGCGCTCCACGCGAGCACCTTGCCGGCATCCGTCCGCGCCTGCCCCGGCGCGCGCTTTTTTCAGAACAGCACGAGGTGGCACGACAGATCAGGTAACTGGCGCAGCAGCGCGCGCCACAGGAACCATATGCGGGCCAGCCCCGCCACTGCCAGTGCTGCGCCGATGTAGAAAACCATGATCCGCTCCACGCCCCTAAAATCGCACGATCGTGCGAAATTTGTCGAAAACAATGCCGGCTGGCGCCGGCTTCCCGTAGTGACGACTACTCGATGTACTTGAAACTGCGATAGGTCGAAATCAGGCGCTCGTAGGCGGCCCGCACCCGTTCGCGCGCCTTCGGATCGCGCAGGAAGCGGGCATCGTGCATCAGCCCGATCATCAGGCTGTAGACCTCGAACACGAGCTGTTCGGGATCGGTGTCCGGGCGCAGATGGCCTTCGTCCAGCGCCTGTCGCACCGTGCGCACCATCACTCCACGCCAGCGGCGCAGGTTGTTTTCCAGGATCTCGCGCAGAGGGGATTCGACATCGTCGAACTCGAAGGCGCCGGCGATGTAGATACAGCCGGTCAGCAGCTCGACATTGCACGCACGCTCGATCCACAGGTTCATCAACGCATTCAGGCGCGGCAGGCCGCGAGGCCGGGCCATCGCGGGCGTGAAGACCGCGGCGACGAAGCGGCGCTCGTACTCGTCCAGAACGGCCTGCTGCAAGGCCTCACGCGATCCGACCCGCGAAAACACGCCGCTCTTGCTGATGTCCAGGCGTTTGGCCACCTGGCCGAGCGACAGGCTCTCGAGCCCCTGGGCGGCGGCCATGTCCAGGGCCGCGTCCACGATGGCCGCGAAAGTCAGCTCGCTTTTTTCGGTCTTGGCAGTCATGCGATCGAATTTAGCACGACTGTGCGAAAAATGGCGACCTCTTGCAGATGCCGGCCAAAAAAAAAGGACAGCCGAGGCTGTCCGGTAGGGGTATGCGTCGCCGTGGCCGGCGGCAATCAGGCCCGGGCGGCCTTGAACTCCAGGCGGAACTTGTGCAGCAGTGGCTCGGTGTAGCCGTTGGGCTGGGTCAGGCCTTCGAACACCAGCGCGCAAGCCGCCTTGAACGCCAGCGAGCCGTCGAAGTTGCCGGCCATCGGCAGGTAATGGGGATCGCCGGCGTTCTGGCCGTCCACCACCTTCGCCATGCGCTGGAAGGTTTCCATGACCTGGTCGCGGTTGGTGACGCCGTGGCGCAGCCAGTTGGCGATGTGCTGGCTGGAGATGCGCAGCGTGGCGCGGTCTTCCATCAGACCGACGTTGTGGATGTCCGGCACCTTGGAGCAGCCCACGCCCTGGTCGATCCAGCGCACCACGTAGCCCAGGATGCCCTGGACGTTGTTGTCCAGTTCCTGCTGGATGTCGGCGGCGGACCACTTGGAGCGATCACCCACGGGCACCGTCAGCAGGCCCGCCAGCAACTCGTCGCGCACGCTGTCGAGCCGGGTGCGTTCGAGTTCCTGCTGGACCGCCTGCACGTCCACCTGGTGGTAGTGCAGCGCGTGCAGCGTCGCCGCGGTCGGCGAAGGCACCCAGGCAGTGTTGGCGCCGGCCTTGGGATGTCCGATCTTCTGTTCGAGCATGGCTGCCATCAGGTCGGGCATGGCCCACATGCCCTTGCCGATCTGGGCGCGGCCGCGCAGGCCGGCGTCCAGGCCGACCAGCACGTTGTTACGTTCGTAGGCGGTGATCCAGGCGGTGGACTTCATGTCGCCCTTGCGCAGCATGGGGCCGGCCTCCATGCTGGAATGCATTTCGTCGCCCGTGCGATCGAGGAACCCGGTGTTGATGAACGCCACGCGCGACGCCGCGGCCGCGATGCAGGCCTTGAGGTTGACGCTGGTGCGGCGTTCTTCGTCCATGATGCCCATTTTCAGGGTATTGCGCGGCAGGCCCAGCAGGTCTTCGACGCGGTCGAACAGCTCGCTGGCGAATGCGGCCTCCGCGGGGCCGTGCATCTTGGGTTTGACGATGTAGACCGAACCGGTGCGCGAGTTCAGCTTGCGATTGCGGTCCTGCAGTGCCGCCAGGCTGGTGACCACGGCGTCGAGGATACCCTCCGGGATCTCCTGGCCGTCGCGGTCGAGCACGGCCGGGTTGGTCATGAGGTGGCCGACGTTGCGCACGAACATCAGCGAACGGCCGTGCAGCGTCAGGGCCGAGCCGTCCGGACGCGTGTACTGGCGGTCGGGATTGAGCTTGCGGGTGAAGGTCTTGCCGCCCTTGGTGACGGCTTCGGTCAGGTCGCCCTTCATCAGGCCGAGCCAGTTGCGGTAGATGTGGACCTTGTCGTCGGCGTCGACCGCGGCGACCGAGTCTTCGCAGTCCATGATGGTGGTCAGCGCGGCCTCGACCAGCACGTCCTTGACGCCGGCCGCGTCGGTAGCGCCGATGGTATGGGTGCGGTCGATCTGGATCTCGAAATGCAGGCCGTTGTTCTTGAGCAGGATGGCGCCGGGGGCCGCCGCGTCGCCCTGGTAGCCGGTGAACTGGGCCGGGTTCTTGAGCGTGGTGGCGCCATTGGCCAGCGCCACCTTGAGCTGGCCATTCTCGACCGTGTAGCCGCGGGCGTCGGTGTGCGAGCCCTGCGCCAGCGGCGCGGCCTCATCCAGGAAGGCGCGGGCGCGGGCGATGACGGCGCGACCGCGTTCGGGGTTGTAGCCGGCGCCGCCGTCGCCGGGCGTGGCGGGAATCGCGTCGGTGCCGTACAGCGCGTCGTACAGGCTGCCCCAGCGCGCGTTGGCGGCATTCAGGGCGTAGCGGGAGTTGGACACCGGCACCACCAGTTGCGGGCCGGCCTGCTGCGAAATCTCGGTGTCGACATTGTCGGTGGTGGCGCGCACGCTGGCCGGTTGGGGCAACAGGTAGCCGATGCCTTCCAGAAACTGGCGGTAGGCGGCCGGATCGGCGATGGGACCGGGATGGGCGCGATGCCAGGCGTCGAGTTCGGCCTGCAGGCGATCGCGTTCGGCCAGCAGGGCGCGGTTCTTGGGCGCCAGGTCATGCACCAGGGCAGCGAACCCCTTCCAGAACGCGTCAGCGGCCAGCCCGGAGCCGGGCAGCGCCTCTTGTTCGATGAACTGGCTGAGATTGGCCGCCACTTGCAGGCCGTGGTGCTGGATGCGTTGAGTCATGCGGATCTCTGACGGTAGGAGGTCTGGACGGCGCGCGCGCCGGGCGAATCTGTCCACACATCATCGTTCGCGCCCGCCGCAAAGTCCATATCAAAACCTGCTGGTCATACCAGTTTGTTTTCGCCCGGCTCGGCAAACATCGTTTTTTTATGGTTTTATATCAGTTACTTACGCAGGTGGTAGGCGGCAGGCGGTTTGCTGTTGGCGCTTGGTCATACCACTGGTCCGGAGAACGCATGCACGCGGAAACTGAAGCGAAACCCCGCCAGGTGGCGGATGAAGTGGCGGAGCGCATCGAGCGCCTGATCCTGGACGGCGTCCTGAAGGCTGGCCAGGCGCTGCCGTCGGAGCGGCGGCTGACGGAAAAGCTGGGCGTGTCGCGCACCGCGCTGCGCGAAGGCCTGAAACTGCTGCGCGCGCGTGAAATCATCCACACTTCGCAGGGCAAGGGTTCGTTCGTGGCGCGCATCTCGAAGGTCGACGCCGGGCCGCTGATGCACCTGTTCAATTCGCAACCGCGCACGCTGTACGACCTGCTCGAAGTGCGCTCCCTGCTGGAGGCCGATTCGGCACGGCTGGCGGCCCTGCGTGGCACGCAGGCCGACTTCATCATGATCCGCCGCCGTTACGACGAAATGGTGAACGCGCAATCGGCCGACACCGCCACCCATGCGCACCTGGATCACGCGTTCCACCTGGCCATCTGCGAGGCCTCGCACAACCCGGTGCTGGTGCATACGCTGCAGTCGCTCAACGACCTGATGCTCGGGTCGGTGTTCGCCTGTGTCAACAACCTGTATCACCGTGAACCCGCGAAGCGCCAGATCGACAAGCAGCACGCGCGGCTGTTCAATGCCGTGATCGCGCGCCAGCCGGAGCAGGCGCGCCGCGCCGCGGCCGACCATGTCGACAGCGTGCGGCAGAACCTGGCGGAAATCGAGCAGGAAGAACAGCGGCTGGTGCGGGCGACACTGCGCCTGGAAGGCTGGGCCTAGCCGCGTTGCGCGCGCCAACGATAACGACGGCCGCGCGTTGCGACGGCTCGCGGTCTACCGTCAGCGACCATCGCCGCCCTCAGCGGTCCTCGGTCATGGCGCCCGCCAATGCCAGCGGCTTGCCGGCATAGACGCGGCCAAAGCGATTGCCCAGCAAGGCTTCCAGCGGGATCTGTTCCTGGCCCACGAAACCGCGTTGCGGCAGCGTGCCCTGTGCCACCAGGTCCAGCGCCGCGCAGATGCCGGCGGCCGTGGACAGCTGGATGGCGCTGAGTCGGTGGCCGTCGACGTCCGCGCCGAATACGCGGATGGGGTATGACTCTTCTTCCAGCCGGCCGTGGCGATGGCCCGAGGCCTGCGCCTGGATCACGATCACGTCCTGCTCGGTGGTGGGAATGGCGGTTTCGAAAATGTCCTTGAGCAGGTCGCGGCGATCGCGCAACCGCAGATCGTTGAGCAGCAGCTTCATCAGATTGCAGTGGCCGGGATAGCGCACCGACTTGTAATCGACATTGCGCGCGCGGCCCAGCAGCGTTGCAGGCAGCGTGCCCAGGCCGCCCGAGGTGTTGAAGGCTTCGTACTCGACGCCGTCCAGCGCGAAGGTCTCGTAGCCCTCCAGCGCCGGCACGCTGGTCAATTGGCCGTCGACGATCGCCTCGCATGGGTTGCAGTATTCGTTGATGAGCCCCTCGGTGCTCCAAGTCAGGTTGTAGCGCAGGCTGTTGGACGGATAGCGCGGCAGCGCGCCCACGCGCATGCGCAGGTCCAGCAGCGTGTCGAAGCGTCGCGCCAGCGCATTGCCGACGATACCGATGAAGCCCGGAGCCAGGCCGCACTGCGGCATCAGCACGGCGCGGGCGTCTGCGGCCAGCGCCTGGATGGCATGGGTGCTGGCGACGTCTTCGGTCAGGTCGAAATAATGTACGCCGGCCCGCGCGCACATCTGCGCGACGGCGATGGCGCGGTGGAATGGCAGGGCGTTGACGACCGCATAGCGGCCCTCGATGCAGCGGGCCAGGGACGCGTCGTCCGAGATCTGGCGGGTGTCGCAGCCCAGTTCCGCGACGAGGTTCAGTCGTGCCGGGTCCTGGTCGGCAACCAGGACCGAATAGTCGCCGCTGCGTTCGAGCATCAAGGCAATGGCGAACCCGATTTTGCCGGCGCCCAGGAGGAGGACGGGCTTGGTGGAGGTGGACATGGTGCGGCTCCTGCATAGAGGGGGAGGGATTGGCCTCATCCTATGCGCGGGCGCTGTCGATTTGTAGATAGCAAAGCGTCGTAACGGCTATGAGTGGCGTCGTTATGACTTAATTGAATGTCGAATCGTCAAAAGAAAAGCCCTCCGGGTGAGGCCGGAGGGCTTTGCGGGTGGATTGCGGGGCCTGGAGACCAGGCCGTGCAATCAGCTGCCCATGGGGGGGTAGTCCATATTGCCGAAGGTGACCAGGCCTTCCGCCTTGGCCTGGGCCAGTTCGGTTTGCACCTGGCTGCGGCTCAGCGACGTGGCAGCCGCGTGCGGGGCGGGCGGGTAGTCCATGTTGCCGAAGGTGACTTCACCAGCGTTCTTGGCCTGGGCCAGCTGTTCCTGCACTTGCTGCGAGGTCAGGCTGGACTTCTGGGCGATGGCGGCGGGGTAGCCTTCTTCGCCGAAGGTGTATTGGCCCGAAACCTTGGCTTGTTGCAGTTCGGCCTGGACCTGGGCGCGGGTGGCGCCTTGGTCGGCTTCAGCGGCTTGGGCGCCGGCGGCCAGAACGGACATGGACAGCATCAAAGCGGTAGCAAGGGTTTTCATAGCAGACCTCCATATGTCTTGAGCTTGGGATCCGATCCTCTGGCCTGATTGCCGGGGGTCGCTTGCTGTGTCCCGATGAGATGCATTCTCGGCCTAAATAACCTTGGGATAAACCCTTATTCTCTGAAAACATCTTTCCAAAATAAGTACTAATCGCCCGATAACTTACCAAATGGCACCATAGGTGGCGATATTTCCATTTGATGACGCAATAGGTAGTGGTTGGCGGACGAGCGACCCCCATCGGCGCCGTGCGTGCGGCCGTTGTGGGGGCGGCAAGGCGCGCCGGCGGCCGGCGGGCGGGCGAGTGACGAAGTGGGAGGGGGCGAGGCGGGATACGCCGCCCCGAGGTCGAGGCCACGGGGCGGGTAGGGGGAAACCGGGTCAGCGGTTCAGGTCGGCCAGCGCGGCGTCGTATTCGGCGCGGGCTTCATCCAGCTTGCGCTGGGCCTTGTCGATCTTTTCCTGCTTGCCTTTGGCGCGGGCGGCCTTGAGCTCGTCTTCGCGCTCGGAAACCTTGTTCTGCTTGTCGCGCACGTCGGCTTCGCGCTGCGATTGCAGGCGGCTGTCGGTGCAGTACGCCTTGGCTTCGGCCAGCGCCTTCTGCAAGCCGGCCACCCGGTGCGTGTTGCCGTGGGCGCGCGCATAGGTGATTTCGTTCTCCAGATGGCAGAACTTCGCGGCGCAGCCACGCTGGGCGGAGCAATCGGTGGTGGCCTGGGCGTGGGCGGGCAGGGCGCCGAGCAAGGCGCTGGCCGAAGCCAGGGCCAGCAGGGTTTTGGTCAATGCGGACATGCGTGGTCTCCGTAAAGCGTGTCGGAGCGGCCATCATCCCCCAAGCGGGGGGTGTCCGCAATGCGCCGGATCAGGCGATCAGGGTGCCGGCAAGCGCCGCCGCGACCAGGATCGCGCCCAGCCAGAGATTGGCGCGGAACAGCATGAAATTGCGATCCGGACGCTGGATGTCGAACACCTTCAACTGCCATGCCAGGTGCGCGGCGATGGCCGCCATGCCGACGTAATAGGCCCATGACATGCCGATGGCATGGCCGCCCCAGGCCCACAGGATCACGGTGGCCAGATAGAAGCCGCCGATCCACAGCTTGCCCTGGTCACCGAAGCGCATGGCCGTGGAATGCAGGCCCAGGCTGCGGTCGTCGCGCACATCGACGTAGGCGTAGATGCTGTCGTAACCCACCTGCCACAGCACTGCGCCGAACCACATCGCGATGGCGGCCAGGGGCACGTGGTTCTGCGTATCCGACCAGGCCATCAGCATGCCCCAGTTGAAGCAGATGCCCAGGACGACCTGCGGCCAGTAGGTGACGCGCTTGCACAGCGGATAGATGAAAACGAACGGCAGGACGGCCACGGCGAGCCAGCGGCTCATGCCATTCAGGAAGAAAAGCAGTGAACCGCAGACCAGCAATTGGCCGATCAAGAACCAGACCGCATTACGCATGCTGAGCTGGCCGCTGGTGAGCGGACGGAAGCGGGTGCGTTCGACGTGCTTGTCGAAGTTGCGGTCGCACATGTCGTTGACGGTGCAGCCGATACCGCGCATGAGCAGCGCGCCCAGCGAGAACACCACCAGGCGTTGCAGGTCTGGCAGTCCGCCGGCGGCCTGGACCAGGGCGGCGATACAGGGCAGCAGCGTCAGCCAGGTGCCGATGGGGCGGTCGAGCCGGCATAGCCGGGCGTAGGGCCGCCACGATTTGGGCAGCCAACGTTCGACCCAGTCGGTGAAAACAATGTCGCTGAGGTCGACGGGAGAGGATTGCGGAGCGCTCACTGTCACGGCGAAAGAAATGGGAGGAAAGCCGACAGCATAAAACAACGGCCGGGCAATGCGCCCGGCCGCGGAACCGTCAAGGGTGTTCAGGACCCGGTTTTCAGGCCGTGTATTCCTTGAGCAGCTTGCCCAGGATGGCGATGCCGGTGCGGATCTTGTCCTCCGGCACGGTGGCGAAGCTCAGGCGCAGCGTGTTGGCGCGGCCGGTGCCGCAATAGAACGGCGCGCCCGGCACGAAGGCGACGTTCTGGGCGATGGCCTTTTCCAGCAGCTTGGTGCTGTCGATGTGTTCGGGCAGCGTGAGCCAGATGAACATGCCGCCTTCGGGCTTGGTCCAGCTGACGGTGGACGGGAATTCGCGGGCGATGGCTTCGAGCATGCAGCTGCCCTGGGCGCGGTAGATTTCGCGCACGTTGGGCAGGTGTTCTTCCAGGAAGCCGTCCTTGACGATTTCGTACACGGCCATCTGGGTCAGCGTGGGCGTGTGCAGGTCGGTGGCCTGCTTGGCTTGCACCAGCTTGTTGATCAGCGGGCGGGCGGCGGCGATGTAGCCCAGGCGCAGGCCGGGGGCCAGCACCTTGGAGAACGTGCCCAGGCGCACCACGTTGGCGCCATACTCGGCGGCCAGCGCGATCAGGCCCGGTTGCGGTTCGCCGGCGTAGCGCAGTTCACCGTAGGGATCGTCCTCGATGATGGTCAGGCCCAGTTCGGCGGCGCGCTTGACCAGCGCGATGCGGCGTTCCAGGCTGAGGGTGCGGCCGGTGGGATTCTGGAAGTTGGGCAGCGCGTACAGGAAGCGCGCGCCGGCGGCCAGTTCGGGGGTGATGGCTTCGGGGATCAGGCCGCCATCGTCGGTGGGCACCGGCACGAACTTGGGCTGGTACAGGCTGAACGATTGCAGCGCGCCGAGGTAGCTGGGGTCTTCGACCAGCACCTTGCTGTCCTTGTCGATCAGCACCTTGCCCAGCAGGTCCAGGGCCTGCTGCGAGCCAGATACGATCAGGGTCTGGTCGGCGGCGATGTTGGCGCCGGCGCGGTTCAGGTCGTCGGCGACCCATTGGCGCAGCGGCGCATAGCCTTCGGTGGGGCCGTATTGCAGGGCCGCGCGGCCGTTGGTGGACAGTACCTTGTCGAATGCCGCACGCACTACTTCCACCGGGAAGCCGCCGGGCGCCGGCAGGCCGCCTGCGAACGAAATGACTTCGGGACGCTCGGTGACCTTGAGGATCTCGCGGATGGCGGAGCTGGTGAGTTGCTGGGCGCGTTCGGAAAAGGCGAACGTCGGTTCGAGAGGCTTGTCCATGGCTTGCTTCTTAATCAAGAAGGGGGTGACGGGGTGATGACAACGGAGCGGTAAAGACGTTGCTGCGTAAACTATTGTCCCACAGCGTAGCAAGGCGGCCCCTTTATCGCGGGCTGCCCCTAAAATCACTTGCATCGATAATCGCCTGTACAGTTACATTTATACATATGTTTGAAGCCGCCCCGATCGCCGCCGACTCCAAGGCCGCGCTGTACGCCGAACTGGCCAAGCAGGCCCGCGCCCTGCTCGACGGCGAGCACGACCGCATCGCCAACGCCGCCAACCTGAGCGCGCTCGCCTACCAGGCGCTGCCCGACCTGAATTGGGTGGGCTTCTACCTATTTGACGGCACGGAACTGGTGCTGGGGCCGTTCCAGGGCAAGCCGGCCTGCGTGCGCATTCCGCTCAATCGCGGCGTGTGCGGCGCGGCCGCCAGCCAGCGCCAGACGCAGCTCGTGCCCGACGTGCATGCCTTCCCCGGCCACATCGCCTGCGACGCGGCCTCGCGTTCCGAGATCGTGGTGCCGCTGGTGCACCAGGGCGAGTTGATCGGCGTGTGGGACGTGGACAGCCCGGTGCCGGACCGTTTCGACGAAGATGATCGCCAGGGCATGGAAGCGTTGTGCGCGGTCTTTCTGGCCAGCCTGCGTTGACAGCGTGGCGGCGGCCCGGTAGATTTGCGCATCGGCCGCCTGCGGCCGGTTTCAACCTCTTATTCCATTCATGATTCCTCAGGCCATCTCGTCCGCTTTGCTGTTCCGCGCCCTCGGCGTGGCGACGGTTTGCGCCGGCCTGAAATCCAAAAAACAGCCGCTCATCTGACCGGAGCATGCTGTTCCGTCAGATGGGCGACGGAACAGCGGCCTCACGGCGGCGCCATGGCGCCTTCGCGCGCACCCCCAGTATCCCGAGCACTTCTGTACGGTCCAACCGCGGTCCGCTTACACCGAAGGAGTGTTCATGCAAACTCATCAATCCCCGTTCCAAGGCGTCTGGATTCCCCTGGTGACGCCGTTCTCCGGCGGCGCTGTCGATGGCGGGGCCCTGCGCCGCCTGGTGCGCCATTTCGCGGCGGCGGGCGTCGACGGGCTGGTCGTGTGCGGCAGCACCGGCGAAGCCGCGGCGCTCGATGACGCCGAGCAACTGGCGGTGCTGGATGCCGTGCTCGCCGAGGCCGGCGCCATGCCGGTGGTGATGGGCCTGGCCGGCAACCACCAGGGCCACGTGCTGCAACGCCTGGCCGCGTTCGGCACCCGGCCGTTGGCCGGCATCCTGGCGCCGGCGCCGTACTACGTGCGGCCCGGCCAGGAAGGCGCCGCCGCCTACTTCCGCAGCCTGGCCGATGCCTCGCGCTTTCCCCTGGTGCTGTACGACATTCCATACCGCACAGGAACGACGCTGGAAACCTCGACTCTGTTATCGCTGGCCGCGCATCCGAACATCGCGGCCATCAAGGACTGCGGCGGTTCGCTCGACAAGACCCTGGCGCTGATCGCCGACGGCAACATGAACGTGCTGGCGGGCGAGGACCTGCAATCGCTGTCGCTGCTGTGCCTGGGCGGCAGCGGCCTGATCGCGGCGGCGGCGCACATCCGGCCCGACCTGTTCGTGGCCATGTACCAGGCGGTGCGGGCGCAGCAGCTGGACCTGGCGCGCAAGCTGTTCCAGGCGCTGGCGCCGGTGATCCAGCTGGCGTTCGCCGAACCCAATCCGGGGCCGGTGAAGGCGCAACTGGGGCGCCAGGGACTGCTCAGCGACGAGCTGCGAGAGCCCATGCCGGCGGCCAGCGCGGCCCTGGCCCGGCGCATGGATGCGGTGGTCGCGGGCCTGAACCGGCAGTTTCCCTGCCAATAGCGGCAAGCCGCGGCATGGACTGCTTCTTTGTGGCGCCCGGATTCATTTGGTAATAAATGTCTCCCCGCGAGGCTGGCGGATTGCTTATGATGCGGCCATTCTCCGGGGTGAAACAAAACGTTCATGGCCCAAGCTTTTGTCGCGTTGTCCGCCTGGCAGGTCATGCTGGCGGGCCTGCTGTTCTTCGGCGGCATCTACCTGCTGTTCGGCGCGGCCACCTGGCTGCTGACCCAGCGCATCCTGCCGGCGCTGGGCATCGGCCGGCCGCTCGATCCGCGGCCGCTGGCGCCGGGCCAGTTGCGCCGTGAGTTCACGCAGTCGGGCGTGTCGATCCTGCTGTTCGGCACCGGCATGATCTTTCCGTGGGGCCTGCTGCAATTGGGTTGGGCGCACCTGGACCCCGACGCCAGCTGGCAGAAGATCACGCTGGAGATCCTGGCGCTGGTGGCCTGGAACGACGTGCATTTCTGGATCAATCACCGGCTGCTGCACACCAAGCTGCTGCGCCGTTTCCACCTGCCGCACCACCGTTCGGTGGTGACCACCCCGTTCTCGACCTACAGCTTCCATCCGATCGAGGCGCTGATGCTGGGCAACGTCATCATGCTGCCGATGGTGCTGCATGATTTCAGCTTCTGGTCGTTGGCGTCGGTGCCGCTGTTCAGCCTGTTCTTCAATTGCATCGGCCACGCCAACTACGACTTCTTTCCCAACGTGTCGTATGCGCACTGGTTTGCGGCGAGCCGCCGGCATCACCTGCACCACGCCTGCTACAACGGCAATTTTGGTTTCCAGTTCACGTTCATGGACCGCCTGTTCCGCACCCGGCTGCAGGCCGAGGCGGCCGCGCCCCAGCTGGAGGCTTTCCGGCAGCGAGAATCGCTTGGCGGACGGGCTTAGCAAGACGCGCCGGCTGCTCGCGCTGCGCAACCGGCGCGATTGGCAGAGCCTGGCCTACCTGGCCGCGCTGCCCGCCCTGGCGGCGTGGCAGTGGCTGCACGGCTTCTGGTGGCCGTTGTACGCGCTGATGCTGTTCCTGACGCTGGGCATTGGCGTGATTCATCACAACCACACGCACATCCGCATGTGGCATGGCCGCTGGGCCAACCGCGCCACCGATTTCTGGATCACGCTGCTGCAGGGGCATCCGACCTTCGTGTTCTATCCGGCGCACGTGGCCAACCATCATCGCTACAAGCATGGCGCGCGCGACGTGGCGCGCACCTATCGCTTTGGCGGCGACACCAATCATCTATGGGGCTACCTGATCCATCCGGTGCAGGCGGTGTGGGTGCTGTATCCGCTGTTCTTTGCCTGGCTGGGACGGCTGCGCCGGCACTGGCCGGGCGCGTGGCGCTACTGCATGTGCCAGTACGGCGCCTGGCTGGGGCTGTGGGGCGGCCTGCTGGCCATCAATCCGGTCAAGGCGCTGGTGTTCGTCATCATCCCGCAACTGCACGGCCTGCACTGGCTGCTGGCCACCAACTACCTGCAACACGCGCACGCCGATGGCGGGCCGCGTGCCGTCGCCGGCCTGAACTACGCCCGCAATTTCGAAGGACTGGTCAATCCGCTGCTGTTCAACATCGGCCTGCATACCGCGCACCACGAGAACCCGCGCGCGCACTGGTCGGAACTGACCGTGCTGCATCGCGACCACTACCGGGCCCGCGTGACACCCGCGCTGAACGAAGGCGGCCTGACGCCGTACATGTTCCGCGTGTTCGTGCTGGGCACCTTCCTGCCGCGCTTTCGCAGCCGTTCGTGTATGGCGCCCGAGCACGTGCGCTAGCGCCGCAACCCCATACCTGCCACTAGAGACCCGCCATGCCTATCGCGTTCAATCGTGTCTACCTGGAAAGCGCCGGCTATTTCATGCCGGGCGAACCCGTGTCCAATGAGGCCATGGACAGCTACATCGCGCCGCTGAACCGCATGTCCAGCCGCATCAAGAGCCGCATCCTGGCTGAGAACGGCATCAAGCAGCGCTACTACGCGATCGATGCCGAGGGCGCCACCGTCTTCACCAACGCGCAGCTGGCCGCCAACGCCATCCGCGATTGCCTGCGACGCAATGATGGCGACCTGGCGGACGTGTCGCTGCTGACCAGCGGGTCGTCCGGGGGCGACGCGCTGATGCCGGGCTTTGCCAACATGATCCAGGGCGAGCTGGCCGCGCATCCGATGGAGACGCTGTCGGTGCACGGCATCTGCGCCGCGGGCGTGTCGGCGATCCAGGTGGCGGCGCAGGGTGTCGAGATGGGCGGCCATGCCAGCGCGCTGGCGGTCGCGGCCGAGCTGCCGTCGCGCCTGTTCAAGCGTTCGCGCTTTGCCGCGCGCGGCTACGACGCCGACTTCGACGCGCATTTCCTGCGCTGGATGCTGTCCGATGGCGCCGGCGCGTTGCTGCTGGGACGCGGCGGCCGGCCGCTGCCCGGCGCGTCCAAGGGCGTGCGGCTGCGCCTGAAGTGGGTGCACCAGCGTTCGTTCTCGGGCGACTATCCGGTGTGCATGCAGCTGGGCCTGTCGGCCGACCGGCAGAAGGGCCACTTGGACTATCCGTCTTGGAACGAGGCCGAGGCCGACGGCGCGCTGTCGCTGCGCCAGGACATCCGCCTGCTGCCGCACCTGTTCGACATCGGCATCCACGAGTACGCCAAGCTGGTGCGCGACGGCTGGCTGGATCCGGACCAGGTCGATCATTTCCTGTGCCATTACTCCTCCGAGAAATTCATTCCGGTGGTCGAGGACCTGATGGAGAAGGCCGGCCTGGTGATTCCGCGCGAGCGCTGGTTCAGCAACCTGGCCTGGCGCGGCAACACCGGCGCGGCGTCGATCCTGATCATGCTGGCCGAGTTCCTCGAAACCCGTGAGATCAAGCCGGGCGAGCAGATCTTCTGCTACATCCCCGAGTCGGGCCGGTTCATGGCGGCCTACATGCTGCTGGAGGCCGAGGCCGCGCATGACGCCGCGCCCTCGGTGGCCGTGGGCGCCACGCCGGCCGCGGCCGGGCGCGAGGACGCCCACAGCGCCGATGCCGACGCCATCGCGCCGCCGCACGATCCGGACATGGCGCCGCAGGGGCTGGGCCAGTTGCTGACCGAACTGGCGGCGATCTGGCACGACTACCGCTCGCGCGTCTGGCGCACGCCGGTGGTGCGGCGCCTGCGCAACCGCCGCTTCCAGACCGCCGACTACCTGAACTGGATGGAGAACTGGATTCCGCAGGTGCGCGAGGGCAGCAAGTGGATGCGCGAAGGCGCGGCTTCGCTGACCGAGCAATACCAGCCGCTGGCCGCGCTGATCGACATGCACGCCGGCGAGGAGCAGAACGACTTCCAGATCCTGTTCCAGGACTACCGCACGGCCGGCGGCAGCATCGACAACATCGATGCGCTGCGCCGCAATCCCGGCGGCGAGGCGCTCAACGCCTATCTGCACAGCCTGGCCGCCACGCGCGATCCGATCGGCCTCCTGGGCGCCATCTACATCATCGAGGGCACGGGCCAGCGCATCGTGCCGGCCCTGCTGCCGCTGCTCAAGGCCAGCCTGAAGCTGCCACCGGACGCCTTCCGCTTCCTGGAATACCATGGCCACAACGACGAGAACCACCTGGCGCGCTGGCTGACCGCGGTGGAACTGGCGCTGGACTGCGACGAAGACGGCCGCGCCGAGCGGCGCATCGTCGACACCGCGCGCCGCACCGCCGCGCTGTACCTGATGCAGTTTCATCATGTGATGGAGGACGAGGCCGCATGAACAGGGAACCCGAATTCCTTGCCAAGGGGCACGATCCCGCCGATCCGAGCCCGTGGCTGGCGCTGTACCTGGATCGCAGCACGCCCCTGCCGGACAAGGTCAAGAAGGCCTGGCTGACCGATTCGAGCTGCGGCTCGCGCCAGTACCTGCTGCCGTTCCTGCGGCCGCTGGCGCGCGCCTGCATCATCCTGATCCAGGTCATCAAGACCTTCCTGCCGCGCCGCTGGTCGCATTCGCGGCTGCTGCATCGCATCCTGGCGTGGGGCCTGAAGCGCTTCGTGTCGCCCGAGGCCAACTGGCTGATCCTGCGGCATTTCCATCTGGGCGCGCAGATCCTGGCGTTCATCGCCGCCAATTCGCCCGTGCGCGTGGCCACCACGCCGCTCGAGCCGATGGAGATCGACGATCTCAAGGACGAGCTGTTCGTCAAGCACGACCTGAACCTGTTCAACTTCGTGATCCGGCTGAACCAGGCGTTGCGCGACGCGGGCGTCGAGATGCATGCGCCCGAGCGCGTCGACTTCTCGATGATCCGCGATCCTGATCTGAAGCTTGAGGATATGCCGCAGGGCAAACTGAATTTCCTCGACCTGCAAAGCGCCATCGAGCTATTCACGCCGCTGTATCAATTGATGCTGACCGACAACGACTTCTGGCGCGCAGCCAATTCGCTGCAGCTGGACGAGACCATCGGCATCTACGCGGCCAAGCTGCTGGGCGCGCCGCAGCACCTGATCCTGGTCAACAACAGCCATCCGCTGGTGCCGATGTCGACCCTGCGCGCCGGCTATCGCCTGGTGCTGCACGGCCTGTCGACCGAGATGCTGCACAGCCTGCTGATGGAGATGCGCGACGCGCAGCAGGGCGGCGAGCCGCCCGCGCCGATCGCCTGAAAAGTGGGCGAATCCTAGCGTTGTCCCTGTAGGGCGGGGCGGGTTCGCTACGCTATAGTGCGACCCTTGTCCGCCGATTCCGGGTCGCGTGCGCGCGGCCCGGGCCTTCATACCGGAAGCGCTTCAGATGCCTCAGCCCATAGAACTCATCGCCACCGTCCTGTTCGGCGTGGCGGTGCTGCATACCTTCTCCGTTCCCATGTTCGCCCGCCTGGCCCATCGCGGCGGGCCCCATGCCGGTTTCTGGCACCTGCTGGCCGAGGTCGAGGCGGTGTTCGGCGTGTGGGCGTTTGCCCTGATCGTGGCGATGGCGGCGCTGACCGGGCCGTCATCGGCCATCGGCTACATGGACACGCGCAATTTCACCGAGCCGCTGTTCGTCTTCACCATCATGGTGGTGGCGGCCAGCCGGCCGATCCTGGAACTGGTGGGACTGCTGGTGCGCGCCACGGCGCGCGTGTTGCCGCTGCCGCGTGAACTGGCCACGTTCTTCGTGGTGATGTCGCTGGTGCCGCTCGGCGGTTCGTTCATCACCGAGCCGGCGGCCATGACGCTGGCGGCGATCCTGCTGCGCGATGCCTATTTCCGCAGCAGCGGCCGCGCCGGCTTCAAGTACCTGACGCTGGGCGTGCTGTTCGTCAACGTGTCGATCGGCGGCGTGTTGACCTCCTACGCGGCGCCGCCGGTATTGATGGTGGCGTCCACCTTCGGCTGGGATTCGACTTTCATGGCGCAGCATTTCGGCTGGCGCGCGGCGGTGGCGGTGTGCCTGAACGCGGGCCTCTTGACCTTCATCTGCCGCAAGGCGCTGCTGGAACGTTCGGTGGGCACGGGCGGCGGCGTCGATGCGCCGGAAGGCAAGGACAACCGCCCGCCGGTGCCGGCGCTGGTGATGCTGATCCACCTGGTGTTCCTGGTGGCGGTGGTGCTGAGCGCGCACCACCCGGCGATCTTCCTGGGCCTGTTGATGATGTTCATCGGCTTTGCCGAGGCCTACAAGCGCCACCAGAACCGCCTGCTGATCAAGGAGGGGCTGATGGTGGGCTTCTTCCTGGCGGGCCTGGTGGTGCTGGGCGGGCTGCAGAAGTGGTGGCTGCAGGACCTGCTGGGCGGGCTGGAGCCGTTCGTGCTGTTCTGGGGCGCCACCGCGCTGACGGCCATCACCGACAACGCCGCGCTGACCTACCTCGGTTCGCTGGTGGAAGGCACCAGCGAAGCCTGGCGCTACATGCTGGTGGCGGGCGCCGTGACCGGAGGCGGCCTGACCGTGATCGCCAACGCGCCGAACCCGGCCGGTTTCGCCATCCTGAAGAACCATTTCCCCGATGGCAGCATTTCGTCCGGGCGGCTGTTTTTGTCTGCCCTGGGGCCGACGGCGGTGGCTGCCCTGATGTTCCTGCTGCCTGTCTGACGGAGCAGGGCGCGCACCTCTGACGGAGCCCCCGGGCGCCCCGCCGTGAGGGTGCCGCCGGCCTTTCACGAAAAACCGCTAAAATTCAAGACTTTCCCGTATTTTTCCGGCCGTGCCCGGCCGTTGTCCGGTCCAGCGCCAGCTCCGGCCCCGGGGCCTCCTCTTGGAGGACTCCTCGCGCCCCTGGTTTTGCGCCACGTCCGGCCGACGGTCACTGATACACCGGGCCCGCGCCTGGGAGCCCTCGATGCCCATCTACGCCTACAAGTGCAGCGCCTGTGGCCATGCCAAAGACGTTCTGCAGAAGATTTCCGACGCGCCGCTTTCGGTTTGCCCCGAATGCGGCCAGAGCACGTTTTCCAAGCAAGTGACCGCGGCTGGCTTCCAGCTCAAGGGCTCGGGCTGGTACGTCACCGATTTCCGCGGCAACGGCAACGGCAGCGGCGGCCAGCAGGCCACCGGCGCCAGCGCCCCGTCGGCGCCCGCTGACAGCGCCGCGCCGGCCGCCAGCGCACCGGCTCCGGCCGCTGCCCCCGCGCCCGCCGCGGGACCGGCCAGCGCCTCCTGAGTACCCGCGCGATGCGTATGCGCGTCATCAAGAAGTACTTCATCACCGGCCTGCTGATCTGGGTTCCCCTGGTCATCACGGTGTGGGTGCTGGGTCTGCTGGTCGCCACCCTCGAAGGGTTCGTGCCTGGCTTCCTGTCGTCCGAATCGCTGTTCGGCGTCGACATCCCCGGCTTCCGCTTCGTCCTGGTCATCGTGGTGGTGCTGCTGACGGGCATTTTCGCGGCCAACCTGATCGGCCGTACCATGGTGGACCAGTGGGAAAACCTGCTGGGCCGCATTCCCCTGGTGCGCTCGATCTACAACTCGGTCAAGCAGGTCAGCGATACCGTGCTGGCGCCCAACGGCCAGGCGTTTCGCCGCGCCGTGCTGGTGCAGTATCCGCGCGCCGGCAGCTGGACCATCGCGTTCGTCACCGGCACGCCCAGCGGCGAAGTGGCCGAACGGCTGCCCGGCGACCACATCAGCGTGTACGTGCCGACCACGCCGAATCCCACGTCCGGCTTCTTCCTGATGGTGCCCCGTGCCGACACGGTGGACCTGCAGATGAGCGTGGACGCGGCCTTGAAGTACATCGTTTCCATGGGCGTCGTCGCCCCGGGTCCGGCCGCGCCGGGCGCCCGGCCGGCGCCGTCCTCCCCGACGCCGGACGCGCAGCGCGCGCCGGGCGTCGACCTGTAACCCTTTACGCTACTACCAAGCACACAACGGAGTTATCCCGATGCGTACCTGCTACACCGGCCAGGTTTGCCGCGACCATCTCGGCCAGACCGTCACCCTGTATGGCTGGGTGAACCGCCGCCGCGACCACGGCGGGGTCATCTTCATCGACTTGCGCGACCGCGCGGGCCTGGCGCAGATCGTGTTCGATCCGGATAACGCCGCCTTCGCCACCGCCGAGCGCCTGCGCAACGAGTTCTGCGTCCGCGTAACCGGCCTGGTCCGCGAGCGTCCGGCGGGCACCGCCAATGCCGAGCTGGCCTCGGGCGAAATCGAAGTGCTGTGCAAGGAAGTCGAGATCCTGAACGCGTCGGTCACGCCGCCGTTCCAGCTGGACGACGACAACCTGTCGGAAACCACCCGCCTGACGCACCGCGTGCTGGACCTGCGCCGCCCGCAGATGCAGCGCAACCTGATGCTGCGCTACCGCGTCTCGATCGAAACCCGCAAGTTCCTGGACCAGCTGGGCTTCATCGACATCGAAACCCCGATGCTGGCCAAGAGCACGCCCGAAGGCGCACGCGACTACCTGGTGCCCTCGCGCGTCAACGCCGGCCACTTCTTCGCGCTGCCGCAGTCGCCGCAGCTGTTCAAGCAGATGCTGATGGTGTCGGGCTTTGACCGCTACTACCAGATCACCAAGTGCTTCCGCGACGAAGACCTGCGCGCCGACCGCCAGCCTGAATTCACCCAGATCGACTGCGAAACCTCGTTCCTGAACGAGCTCGAGATCCGCGAGATCTTCGAGAACATGATCCGCCACGTGTTCAAGGTGGTGCAGGGGGTCGACCTGGCCGAGCCGTTCCCCATCATGACCTGGACCGAAGCGATGCGTCGCTACGGTTCGGACAAGCCCGACCTGCGCGTGCAGCTCGAATTCACCGACATGACCGACGTCATGCGCGACGTGGACTTCAAGGTGTTCGCCGCCGCCGCCACGGCGCCCGGCAGCCGCGTGGTCGCCCTGCGCGTGCCCGGCGGCGCCGAGATGTCGCGCAGCGAGATCGACGCCTACACCCAGTTCGTCGGCATCTACGGCGCCAAGGGCCTGGCCTACATCAAGGTCAACGAAGTGGCCAAGGGCCGCGACGGCCTGCAATCGCCGATCGTCAAGAACCTGCATGACGCCGCCCTGGCCGAACTGGTCAAGCGCACCGGCGCGCAGGACGGCGACATCATCTTCTTCGGCGCCGACCGCGAGAAGGTCGTCAACGACGCCATCGGCGCGCTGCGCGTGAAGATCGGCCACAGCGAATTCGGCAAGAAGACCGGCCTGTTCACCGCGGGCTGGATGCCCCTGTGGGTGGTCGACTTCCCGATGTTCGAATACGACGAGGAAGATGGCCGCTACACCGCCGCGCATCACCCCTTCACCAGCCCCAAGGACGGCCACGAGGACTTCCTCGAGACCGATCCCAGCAAGGCGTTCGCCAAGGCCTACGACATGGTCCTGAACGGCTGGGAAATCGGCGGCGGCTCGGTCCGTATCCACCGCGAGGAAGTGCAGAGCAAGGTGTTCCGCGCGCTCAAGATCGGCGCCGAGGAAGCCCGCGAGAAGTTCGGCTACCTGCTGGACGCGCTGCAGTACGGCGCGCCTCCGCACGGCGGCATCGCCTTCGGCCTGGACCGCATCGTCACGATGATGACCGGCGCCGAATCGATTCGCGACGTGATCGCCTTCCCGAAGACCCAGCGCGCCCAGGACCTGCTGACCCAGGCGCCGTCGGAAGTCGATGAGAAGCAACTGCGCGAGCTGCACATCCGCCTGCGCAACGCTGAGCCGAAGTGAACCCACCCCCGAGCGCCTGCGGCGCTCCCCCTCAAGGGGGCGCCGCGCGGGACCGGCGGAGCCGGATCCCGGCGGCCTGGCTTGGTGGGGTATCTCGGGTTTGGGGCTTTTTTCCCTGCATGGTGTGTGTACGGCGGGGGAGGCATCCCGAGTGTGGGGCTTTGGTAGAACTGATGCGCCTCTGAGCCGCCGTTGGGCCCCGGTCACTGCCGTTTCAGGGTGTCTCCGAGGTGGGAAGGGTTCATGGAATTGGAGTAATCTGGCAAACGCCGCCTGGGTTGGCGGTGCTTGCCGGGGCTCTTTTTTTGTGGGTCGCGGTGAGCGGTTTCACTGTCTTGAGAGGCGCCATTCCTTCCATGTCGCTCATCCGTGTCGTCAGCTACAACATCCATAAAGGTCGCTCGGCGTTGGGCCGCCGCGACTCGTTGAACGAACTGCGCCTGGGCCTTTACGGCCTGCGCCCCGACCTGGTCTTCCTGCAGGAAGTGCAGGGCCGCAACGAGCAGAAATCGCTGCTCGACGCCCAGCATGAATCGCTGGCCGCCGCGCTCAAGCTGGACGTGGCCTATGGCCGCAATGCGATTCGCCACGAAACCGACCACGGCAACGCGCTGTTGTCGCGCTTTCCCATCCTCGACCATGAAAACCAGGATATCTCCGACCATCGCCTGGAGCAGCGCGGCCTGCTGCACGCGACCATCGAACTCGACGGGCGCTCGGTGCACTGCTTCGTGGTGCACCTGGGCCTGTTCGCCGGCAGCCGCAGCCGCCAGATCCTGGCGCTGACCGAGCGCATCCGGCGCATGGTGCCCGACGGCGAACCGATACTGATCGCCGGTGATTTCAACGATTGGGGCGACCGCCTGGCGCCGCTGTTCGTGCAGCAGCTGGGCCTGTACGAGGTGTTCTCGCACGCGCCGCGCAGCCATGGCGGCGAACTGCCGCGCCTGCGCGATTCGGTCAAGCGCCTGAGCAACGCCCTGCGTGGCCTGCCCAACAGCGGCGTTTCGGTGCTGGAACGCACCAACCAGCTTGGCATGGATGGCAGCTCGCGCCTGCTGCTGCCGCCCCCGCGCACCTTTCCGGCCGTGTTTCCCTGGTTCCGCCTGGACCGCATCTACCAGCGCGGCTTCGCCGTGCGCAGCGCGCGCGTGCTGCGCGGCCGCGAATGGGCGCGGCTGTCCGATCATTCCCCCTTGCTGGCCGAGCTGGAACTCCCGTGAAGGCCGAGCAGGTCAGGCTGGAGTGGACCGACGGCAACGACATCCGGCTGCTGCAGAACGGCACCGACTTCTTTCCGGCGCTGTGCCAGGCGATCGACGCGGCGCAATCCAGCGTGCATCTGGAAACCTATATCTTCATGCTGGACCGCACCGGCGTGAAGGTGCTGGATTGCCTGATGGCGGCGGCCGCGCGCGGCGTCAAGGTGCGCGTGGTGCTCGATGGCTTCGGCGCGGCCGAGACCGCCGAGACCCTGCGCGAACGCCTGACCGGCGCCGGCGCGCAATGCCGCATCTTCCGCCCCGAGCCGCGCTGGTTCGCGAAGTTCATTCCCTCGCGTAGCCGCCTGCGGCGCCTGCACCGCAAGGTCACCATCGTTGATGGCAACGTCGCCTTCATCGGCGGCATCAACATCATCGACGACTACGACGATCTCGATCCCACCGATGGCATTTCGGCGCCGCGCTTCGATTTCGCGGTGCAGGTGCGCGGACCGTTGGTGACCGAGGCGGCCTACGCGCAGGATCTGTTGTGGGTGCGCCTGAACTGGGCCCGCCTGCGGCGCCATCCGCGCGATTGGAGCCGCATGCGGCTGACCAAGCCCAGCCATGCGCCCGTGGCACCCTGTGGCGAGTTGCGCGCCGCGCTGGTGCTGCGCGACAACCTGCGTTTCCGCCAGACCTTCGAACGCGCCTATCTCTACGGCATCACGCAGGCGCGCCGCGACATCCTCATCGCCAACGCCTATTTTTTCCCCGGCCGCCAGTTCCGCCGCGCCCTGGCCAAGGCCGCCGCGCGCGGCGTGCGCGTGCGCCTGCTGTTGCAGGGCAAGGTCGAATACCGCATGCAGTACCACGCTACCCGCTCGCTCTACGACCAGCTGCTGCGCGACGGCATCGAGATCTACGAATACATGCCGAGCTACCTGCACGCCAAGGTGGCGGTGATCGACAATGTCGCCACGGTGGGTTCGTCCAACCTGGATCCCTTCAGCCTGCTGCTGGCGCGGGAGGCCAACGTGGTGATCGATGACCAGCCGTTCGCCTGGGACCTGCAGGAGCGCCTGGAGACGGCGATCCAGGAAGGCGGGCGTTTCATCCGGCCCCTGGATTACCAGCGGCGTGGATGGGTGCGGCGCTGGGTGGACGCGGTGTCTTATACGTTGTTGCGGATCGGGGTGGCGCTGACGGGGACGTCGGATAAGTACTGAACCGTTGGGGCCTGGCAGCTTCAAACGCGGTGGTACAGTCTTGCCTCCATGCAATCGCGCGGTAAGCTGCGTTCATTCTGACGGTAGGTTTGTCTATGACAAAAAGAGGAAAGAGAGTCGCCATAGTGCAGTCGAGCTATATTCCTTGGAAAGGATATTTCGAGATGATGCATTCTGTGGATGCATTCGTTTTCCTCGACGATGTGCAGTCTACACGCCGCGATTGGCGCACCCGCAATCGCATCAGAACCGCCAATGGCGACGCGTGGCTGACAATACCGGTGCATCACAGCCGCGATTTACGCATATGTGAAGTGGATGTCGCTGAGCAGGACTGGGCCGATAGGCACTGGAGGACACTACAGCTTGCCTACGCTCGGGCGCCATTCATGGGCGAGTTGAAACCTTGGTTGGAACGCCTATATGAGAATGCTGGCCAAGAAACCAAGTTGTCAGTAATAAATCGGATATTCATTGAGGGAATCAATGAATATCTTGGCGTCAGTACTCCACTGTATGCCTCCTATGATTTTCTGTCTTTCGAACAGTTGGATGCTTTAAGTCCAACGGACCGTTTGATTGAGTTATGCACCCGGTTGAAGGCAGATATTTATCTTTCTGGCCCAGCCGCGAAATCTTATCTGGACACTGCCTTATTCAATAGCAAGGGAATTGGCGTGGAGTGGATGTCGTATTTGAATTATCCTGAATATCCGCAATTGCACGGTGGCTTCAGGCATGATGTGACGATATTGGATCTTATATTGATGAAAGGCCCTGAGGCGCGTGATTATTTCATTCAAGGTGGCTCCTAACATTCTGCGTGGGGCGGCAGTGGACGAGCTGGGCAAGGAGAGACTTTATGAATGAAAATAATGACGTCCTGTTGAGTGAGGTCGCTGATTACTACGCGACAAAATTGAGAGAATATGGGGCAACTCCGCTTGGAGTAGATTGGAATGGGGAAGAAGGGCAGACTCTCAGGTTTGCTCAATTGGCGAAAATCTTGCCTCGGGAGGAATTTTCGGTTGCAGATATCGGTTGCGGTTATGGCGCCTTGCTGCACTATCTAGGCCAGAATTTCGAGAATTTTGAATATATAGGCTGCGATATAAGCGCTGAAATGATTGCGGCGGCAAAGGTGGGTGCCCCTGCCAATGCCCGATTCATGCAAGGAGTGCAACCGGATCAAATTTCAGATTATTGCGTTGCCAGCGGGATATTTAATGTGAAGCTCAATCGCTCCGACGCTGATTGGCGGGAGTACGTAGAAATATGTGTCGATAGTCTGGCTGCTTCAAGTCGGCGCGGTTTCGCATTCAACTGTTTGACGTCATATGCAGACGAAGATAAGAAGCGCGAAGATTTATACTATGCGGACCCTTGCTATTGGTTCGATCGATGCAAGCGAATTTATTCGAAGAATGTCGCGTTATTGCACGATTATGGTCTGTACGAATTCACCATCATCGTGAGGAAATGATATGAAGCCAATTGTGATTTTCGGCACTGGAGATATCGCCGAGTTGGCTCATTTCTATTTTTCGGACGATACTAAAAGACAGGTCGTCGCGTTCACCGTGGACCGCGAGTACCTCGGAGATGGGAGGTTCTGTGGTCTGCCTGTCATCGCATTCGATGAGATCACGCGGGCCTACCCGCCTGATTCGTACGAAATTTTCGTTGCTTTGAGCTATTCTGGCCTCAATCAATTGCGCAAGGCCAAGTTTCTGGCCGCACAAGGCCTTGGCTACACTCTGGCGAGCTACGTGAGCTCCCGTTGCACGTATCTTTCAAAGCAGCCGCCCGGGCAGAACTGCTTCATCCTGGAGGACAATACGATCCAGCCGTTTGTAGTCATTGGCGACAACGTTACGCTTTGGAGCGGCAACCACATTGGTCACCACTCCTCAGTTGGTTCGCATTGTTTTCTTGCGTCGCACGTGGTGGTCTCGGGAGGGGTCAATATCGGCGAACGCTGTTTCATCGGTGTGAATGCAACGCTACGCGATCACATTACTATTGGGGAAAACTGCGTGATCGGGGCCGCAGTGACATTGTTGGCCGACGCTGCTCCCGAAGGTGTTTATGCAGCCGCTACCGCTGAGCGGTCACGTGTGCCAAGTTCGCGCTTGAAGCGCATCTGACGTCGAGCCCCTAATGACTTGTTTTTCGCGCGACCAGCAACCGTGAGCCACCCACGGGCAGCGAAAGTTTCGCCCTGACCAACGCAAGCTCTACCCGCAGCGTAGTTTCAAAAACCTTGTCTAACCACTTGGGCAATCGTAGTTCCTTCTGGGGATCGAATTCGGCGGGGCTGCGTGCGTTGCGCCGCGCCGCCAGCATGGCAGGCAGCAGGAGCGAGACGAAGGAGGTGCTACGGACAATCTCGAAGCCCGCCTGGGTGACTTTCTTGTGAAGCTCGCCGGCGGTGTAGCGTCGAACATGGCATGCATATGCATCCGCCTCACTCCATAGCCAAGGGTGCTGCGGTACCGTGAGTATCAGCCCACCGCCGGGTACGAGTGCCCGGTGCATTTCAGTAAGTACTTGCTCGTCTTCGGGGATGTGCTCGAGAACGTCGTACGCGCCGATGACATCAAATTCATCGGTGAACGGCATGTTGCGGGCGTCCATCTGCATGAAACGAGCGCCAGGTACGCGACGCTGAGCGAATTCAAGTCCAGCACAGAATATCTCGCTGCCGCAAAGTCTTGCTGCGGGAAATGCTTGAGCGACACCCGATAAGACGAAACCGGTGCCGCACCCAATTTCCATGTAGCGGGTCATGTTCGGAAAATATACGTTCAATGCATGCACGATGAACGCATTGCGGCCTCGGAACCAAAAATTATTCGCTTCGAGTTGAGCCAGTGTTTCGAAATATTCGGCCTTGAATCCACCGCCTTCATTCATGAAGTCAGGGGACCAGGTATCCATACCGGACATCTGCAAGGGTGCGAAGCCACAATTAGGGCAGATTCGTAGCTCTGAATCGTATGGCTGTTTACAGCTTCGGCAGTCGATCATCGGGTTTCCATCAAATTCGGCTTATCGGACACGCATGGCGTTGATGTCACGAATCATCGCGAATTGCGAGACCGAAACCAGATTTTCCATAGCCATTGCCACAGTAAAGCATGTAGGTCTGGCCTCTGTGCTGGAACACATAAGGATATTCAATCATTTCGTGATCCCAGCCGGTTGGAGACACTGTAATGCCAGCCGCATCCAGAGCCAGCTGCCACTTTTCTCCAGACTGGCTGGTGGCATAGCCGATGCGGTACTTCATGCCGATATCGTCCCGATAGGAGAACCACATCTCGTATCCATCACGGCGGTTGCCCAACACCGTCGGACGCGAGAATGCCTGTGCAACGCCGATTTCATAGGGCACGGAGACTCCGTTGCGGGTCCAATGGCTACCGTCGTGCGAAGTGGCGTAGTTCAGCGTATGCAGCATGCCACCAGTAGGAGTTTGCCAAGTCAGCGTAGAGCCGTACCACATGTGATACAGCCCGGATTCCTCCTGTACCCAAGGATAGGACAGGCTGATGGAGTCTTGTGAATTAAGCGGCATGAGCGGAGTTGCACAATCCAGCTCCAGCGAATAGTCCGGGGCTACGCGCAAGCGGCCGATTTCACCATACCAATGGCCTTCGGCAGGCATCCGCCAGCCCATGAATAGCATGTAGCGCTGACCGGCTACCTCATAGCAGTTGCCAATGCTGACGCCGTGAGAATAGAAACTCCCGTCCGGGCCGTGTGTGAAAACGGGCTCATCTGAGGCACGCAGTACCAACTGCCTGCAAATGTCGATATCGACAAACCCGACCGATGAACGATTTTCTGAATCGCGTCCGCTGAAATAAATCCGAAAGACGTCGTCTTTGATGAGAACGGGAAGGGGGTTGGCTGCATGGCTGGCCAGTTTCGGATGCAAGGCTGGCGCGTCGTAAATGCGGCCGAGCTTCTTCCACGGCCTGGGGGTCTTGGCCGATAAGTCGTTGGTGTTGGACATTTGTGATTGTACGATCCTGACCATCACTGCTGGGGCGGAACGTCGGCGAGCCTGCGCTCCAGCCACTCATGTACGCTGATACCTTCTCGTGCTGCGGCGTCAACTACCTTGCTACGCGTTTCTGGAGAAACTCCCTCCAACTGCCCGTAATAGCGCGTGCGCGCGGTGCCGCCTCGGCGTCCCTTGTGCGGTACGTCGATGTTCATTGTGGGGCCTTGCGCAGAGACGGCGAAATCAATCATGTAAAAGCAATTGCCCAGTACCCAAGCGCAGTGCACATCTTGACTTTGATGCGGAAGATGCTCCAACGGTAGCGGGCTTGCCCATAAGGGGATGTTGTTGATCGCAACCTTGGCGTATTCGGAAGTACGCAACCAAGGAGCGACGCCCTCGTCACCGAACGCGACCCTGCCTCCGACCCGGGTGACTCGTGCCATCTCCGAAATAGCCCCTGACATGTCGCCAAACAGATTGATGCCGCCGAAATGAAAAACTGCGTCAAATGTGCCGGCGGGAAATGGCAGGGACAACGCATCGCCTACGGAAAATTCCGGGATCAGGATGTCGCATTGCTTCGCGAAATTCGCACTGGCATGCAACACCATGGTCTTGGACAAATCCTGCGCGTACAGACGGCCGGACCGACCAATGGCCTGGGCGATTGGAAACAGGTCTTCGCCCAGTCCACAGCCGGTAACCAGTACGGTGTCGCCGCTCTTGAGCCGTAGGCGGGAAATCAGTTGCTTCCGAAATTCTTCTTCGTCCTGCCCAAAGCTGGCAAATAGCCAGTCCAGGAAATTGCGATAGATTTCCCCCGCATGGGCAGATTGGTACATCGCGTGCACGCTTTCATTGACGGTCGCCCTGGGGGCTCCAGCTATGAAGTCGACTATGTTGTTCTCAATCAGGGGGTATGTGCTGCCTGACGCTGTGCGTAGGCCTTCATGGCTCTTGGTGAGCGGCTCGTGCGTGATGGGACAGACATAGGTCATGGCAATATTCGCGCTCAATAGGTTTTCGAGCTGCGCGTGTCAAGGTACGCAGCTACGTTCTTTGGTGTGGCGTATTGCATTCCAAGGAAGTCCCGATCTTCTGGTGCAAGGGGAGCATCTCGTAACGCCTCGGCCAGATCGATTTGCTGACGGATCAATGGAATGGTGTAAAGGTG
The DNA here is from genome assembly GCF_059759395.1 of Achromobacter sp. EG18. Classification (NCBI taxonomy): domain Bacteria; kingdom Pseudomonadati; phylum Pseudomonadota; class Betaproteobacteria; order Burkholderiales; family Alcaligenaceae; genus Achromobacter; species Achromobacter sp. EG18. The sequence goes on along the minus strand of NZ_CM186213.1, from coordinate 4,250,888 downwards.
ATTTACCGCTCGCCGCTTATGTGAGCTCTGGTTGAATCCCCCGCGATGAAAGCACATGCAATCGAGCACGATGAATGAACCCGCAGACGCCTGCACCTGAACTGCGTTGCTATTCACGAAAGCTTCTGACGGGAACGCCTCGCGTTTGTGACTGGCGGGCAAGACGTGCGTGGCGCCGTTCTCCAGAGTGAAATCATCCACACAGTAAAGGGCATTAATGGCAATCGGGCGGGAGGACACGAAATGCTGATATGGCAGATCGCGATGCCATGCGGCTTGATTGTATTTTTCCCCGGGAGGATTGATGATGCCGTTTTGCTGGTTCAAGATGAATTTTCCCTGGATCAGGCCGCGGATCGTGTTCAGAACGACGGGAGTTTGAGCCAGCTTCAGGAACTCCGCTTCAATGGCCAGGGGCAGCCGAATGCCGTGGAACTCATCCAGCTGACGCAAACGGTCTTCCCCGTGAATCGCCACATATCGGTTATGAGTGGCGTCAAAGACGCTGCGGAACTCGTCGATCTGCTCTTTGGAAAAACCGGAACCCAGTACGGCATAACCAAGGTGATCAATCTGCTCGACAGCAGACTGCACGGTATCAGCCGAAACGGCGCGCTCCAGGATGCCATAGGACGGGGAGGGTTCTTGGGATTTGTGCATAGCCGTCGGAAATGTAAGGTCGACTGGTGGGCCTCAAGACGCGTGGTCTGGGGCTCTGCGTTGGCTATCTTCACGGATCGCTTCTTGCGTCTCGGTATCGCCAGTTCGATAGATCTGCCGCACGATTGTATAGGGTCTGCGCTTGGTCTCGGAGTAGATCTTCGCCAGGTAGATGCCGATGACACCGATGAACGAGATGATCAGGCCACCTAATAGCCAAATTGAGGCCATGATTGACGTATATCCGCTTACGGGCTTGGACAGCAGCCAATAGTTCAGGACGAGGTATGCGGTATACGCGCTTGCAGCGGCGGAAATGGATGCGCCGATGTAGAAAATCCACACCAGCGGGGCATTGCTGAACGATGTGATTGCGTTGACGAAGTGCGAGATCTTACGCCGCAACGTATACGTCGTCTGGCTGGTTGAATACTTCGTAATAGGTTGCGCGTATTGCTTGAATCCGGTGATATGCCATAGACCTCCTATGTTCACCTCTCGCTCGCGATGCCGAAGCAGCGCTCGTGTGTATCTCCGGGTCATCAATCGCGCTGTCACGATGTTATCGGGCTGGCGAACTCCAGTCAGCACGCGGAACAGATGATAGAAAATCAGGCCGCTATATTTTTCTACCCAGCCGCCGCGTCTACGTTGTTGAACACCGAATACGACATCGGCATTTTCCGCATGCATTTTCGCCGCAAACTCAAGTAGGCATTCAGGTTCCTCTTCAAGGTCGCTGTCGATCAGGAATATGCGTTCACCGCGGGCATGGGCAAGGCCGGTCATCATCGCCTTGTGGTGGCCAAAATTCCTCGATAGATCGACCACCGTCGCATGGGAGTCGTCTCGAGTCAACGCAATCGCCAACTCCAGGCTATGGTCAGGAGACCCGTCGTTAACAAGAATGATTTCGTAGTCGTCGCCGACCAGCGATCTTGCTGCAGCCGAGGCGCGACGATGGAACTCTTGAAGGTGGGATGCAGATCGATAAAGAGTGGCGACAATGGATAATTTCATAAGGGTGCCTGGCACGGGCCGAAAGCGATTGAAATCACGCTGAGGCTGCGCGGTCATACGATGTTTACGCGGCTCTAGCAGCTATCTGCAATACCCTTGATCACTCGTTCCTGCTGCTCCCAGGTCAGGTCTGCGTACATTGGCAGGCGTAGGAGGGTTTTGACGGTCTGCCTGGTGACCGTCATATCACTGGCCACGCGTCCATGACGCTTGCCAGCGGGTGATTCGTGCAGCGAGACATAGTGGCTGCTCGATTGGATGCCGCAGTCGGCCAAGGCTTGATGGACACGTTGCTTGGCTGCTTCGTCAGGCAGCAGCACATAGTAGATGTGGCCATTGTGTACAGCATGTTCCGGCACGATAGGTCGACGAAGGCGACCGGCGGATTCGAGCGATTGCAGGCCCTCGTGATACCGGGTCCAGGCAGCGACGCGTCGTTCAGTGATCTTGTGAGAGTCTTCCAGTTGGGCGTATAGGAACGCGGCGATCAGTTCGCTGGGGAGATAAGACGACCCAAGTTCCTGCCACGTGTATTTGTCGACCTCGCCTCGGATGAATCTCGACCTATCGGTACCCTTTTCACGAATGATCTCGGCGCGTTCACCGCGTTCAGGCTCCCGTACTAGCAAAGCTCCGCCTTCACCCGAAACGATGTTCTTGGTACCGTGGAAGCTCAGTGCGCCGTAGTCGCCCAGGGTGCCAAGCGCTTTGCCGCGCCATGTGGATCCCAATCCTTGCGCGGCATCTTCCACTAATTTCAAGTTATGGCATCGGGCGATCGAGCCGATTGCGTCCATGTCGCAGGATATGCCCGCGTAATGAACCGGAACGATCGCTTTTGTCCGGTTTGTCAGTGCAGGCTCGATGAGCGATGCATCCAGATTCTGCGTGTCGGGATCGATATCGACAAAGACTGCCGTGGCGCCGCGCAAGGCAAATGCATTGGCCGTGCTCACGAAGGTAAACGAGGGCATGATCACTTCATCGCCGGGTTCGATCTCGCAAAGCAGGGCGGCCATTTCCAGCGACGCGGTGCAGGAATGGGTCAGGAGGGCCTTTGGCGACTGCAGATTCGATTCAAGCCACGCATGACAGCGTTTGGTAAATGCGCCGTCACCGGTGAGATGGCGGCTTTCGATGACGTGTTTGAGATATTCGATTTCAACGCCGGTAATGGGCGGACGATTGAACGGTATTGGATTCATGTCAGGCTCCCAAATTGCTCACGGCGAGGCCGATCATGATTATCAGGGTTCCGGCTATGCGGTAGTGGCCTAGCGGTTCGCCGAATAGGAAATGGGAGCCGATAAGTACCAGGGGATATATCAAGCTGGTCAAGGGGTAGGCTACCGACAGAGGCAGTTTGGTGCTGGCCAATGTCCAGAAGACGAAGGCAACGCCAAAACTCGCCATCGCTGCAACCGCCAATGGTGTCAGCAGCGCCTGTACGACGAAAAGCAACTTGCCGATCAATTCGGCTGGGGGGGATCCCATTCGAGTGATCTGCAGCCTGAAGACCAAGACAGACAGGGCAGACAACACAATCATGCCTGCCAGCATGGCGTAGGCGGAGACTTTGGTCATTTCACTTCCTGGGAAAGGCGGTGCAGATACTCGGCATAGCTATTTTTTCCATAGCGATCAGCCAGATCCAGGAGATCAGTCGTGGTAATCCACCGCTGCCGCCAAGCGACTTCCTCCAGACAGGCGATTTTCATGCCCTGACGCCGCTCGACAGTGGCGACCAAGTTGGCGGCGTCCAGTAAGCCGTCGGCTGTACCGGTATCGAGCCAAGCGAAGCCGCGCCCCAGGCGTTCAACGTGAAGTTGTTGTTGTTGCAGGTACACACGGTTCAGATCGGTGACCTCGATTTCTCCACGTGCCGAGGGCTTAAGCTTGCGTGCATATTCGACGACGCTGTTGTCGTAAAAGTACAGGCCGGTCACTGCATGGTTGGAGCGAGGGGTCTGGGGCTTTTCCTCGATGTTGATTGCCTTGCCGTTCTGATCGAATTCAACAACACCAAAGGCGCGTGGATCCAGAACTTCGTAGCTGAAAATGGTGGCGCCCTGTTCGCGCTTGGTGGCACGTTCCAGCGAGGTGGATAGACCCACGCCATAGAAAATATTGTCGCCGAGTATGAGTGAGACTGGGTCGTCGTCGATGAACTTTTCGCCTATCAGGAACGCATCAGCCAGGCCTCGCGGTTGATCCTGTTCCGCATAAGACAGCCGGATTCCCAGTGGCGAGCCATCGCCCAGCAGGTCTTGGAAACGGGAGAGGTCTTCGGGTGTGGAGATGATCAGGATGTCCCGAATACCCGCCAGCATGAGAACCGAGAGCGGATAGTAGATCATCGGCTTGTCAAAGACAGGCAGCAGCTGTTTGCTGATGCTGCGAGTCATCGGATACAGTCGCGTGCCTCTGCCACCCGCCAGAATGATGCCTTTCCACACAACAAATGCTCCTAAACGGGAAACGTGTACCCGGCGGAGAACGATTGAGCGCCGGAAAAACTGCGGACTTGGCCGCTGCGCGATTCTACCTTTTTGACTTGCTCCCTAAAAGTTGTTTCGACGTCACCTTGAGCTCCGCATGACACGCCCGATGCTGGCTGAGCGGTTCTTCATCGAGGGAGTAAAATCAATAGCTACCTTGCCGCTCTCCCCGGGTGGCATTTAATAGGCAAATTTGGCATGACCATTCTCGTAACTGGAGGGGCGGGGTTCATTGGGTCGAACTTCGTTCTGGATTGGCTTGAGCTTCATGACGAGGCGGTCGTGACGTTGGATAAGCTCACCTATGCTGGCAATCCGCGCAATCTGGCCAAGCTTGAAAACGATGACCGCCATGAATTGATAGTGGGCGACATCGCCGACAGCAATCTGGCTGCAGAATTACTGGCTCGCTTTAACCCACGTGCGGTGCTTCATCTGGCGGCGGAGTCTCACGTGGATCGTTCAATTCACGGCCCGGGCGAGTTCATCCAGACGAATATCGTAGGCACGTTCCATCTCTTGCAGGCTGTCCTTAGCTACTGGAACAGCCTCACCGGCACGTCCCGTGAGGCGTTCCGGTTCCTGCATGTGTCGACGGATGAAGTGTATGGCTCGCTGGATGCTGGCGTTGCGGCTTTCTCCGAGCTTAACCAGTACCAGCCGAACAGTCCTTATGCGGCGAGCAAAGCAGCCAGCGATCATCTGGTTCGGGCCTATCATCACACTTACGGGCTGCCGGTATTGACTACCAATTGCTCGAATAACTATGGACCTTTCCAATTTCCCGAGAAGCTCATTCCGTTGATCATTCACAACGCGTTGGCTGGTCGTCCGCTACCTCTGTACGGCGACGGGCAACAGATCCGTGATTGGCTTTACGTGGGAGATCACTGCAGCGGGCTGCGTCAGGTCTTGGAGCACGGGAGGGTCGGCGAAACCTACAACATCGGTGGTTGCAACGAACAGACCAACATTGATGTCGTACGTCAGATCTGCATACTTCTGGATGAGTTGTGCCCAAAGAAAGATGGCGCGTCCTACCAGGCCCAAATGACGTTTGTTCCGGACCGCCCGGGGCATGACCGTCGGTATGCGATCGACGCTGGCAAGCTTGCTCGTGAATTAGGCTGGCACCCGGTAGAGACTTTTGAAACAGGGCTGCGCAAGACTGTGAATTGGTATATCGCCAACTCGGCATGGGTGTCGGAGATTGTTGACGGGTCCTATCACAAGTCTTGGGTGAAAAAGCAGTACGGGCGTTAGCCCGCACGTTGCCCTATGCCTGATGATGTATTGCCTCGATTGAGTCCACAGCCATGAAGATTACGCCGCTGTCCATTCCCGATGTACTGCTGATCGAGCCGGAGGTGTTCGTCGATGCCAGGGGGGCGTTCATGGAAAGCTATCAGCAACAGCGGTACGAGGACGCCATTGGTCGGCCGCTTCGATTTGTGCAGGACAACGTGTCAAGATCTCGGTGTAATGTGCTCAGAGGTCTGCACTATCAACTGTTGAAACCCCAGGGCAAGCTGGTCAGCGTTATCGAGGGCGTGGTGTTTGATGTGGCAGTGGATCTCAGGCGCAGCTCATCCACGTTTGGCAAATGGGTCGGCGCGACCCTCTCTGCTGATAATCATCGGCAATTGTGGGTGCCTGAAGGCTTTGCGCACGGATTTCTGGTGCTCTCGGAATCCGCGTGCTCGCTGTACAAATCCACGGAGTACTATGCGCCTTCGTGCGAGCGTTGCATGCGTTGGGACGACTCCACGCTGAACATAGCTTGGCCGCTGGACTCCGTGCCCATCCTGTCGGATAAAGATCGCGCGGGTTTGTCGATGGATCAGGCGGAAACCTTCGCGTAGGCCCCCTCTTGCTGGCTCGTGACCAATTCGGACAAAATGCCTCTTATCTCGCGAATTTCCATTGGCGCTGGTGTATGCGGCTCGCTAATTCTGTTGGCCTTTGCCGTCTGCTATGCAGGTTTCGGCTTGGATATCACCGACGAGAGCTTTTATCTAATATGGACCGGCGCCCCTTATGAGTACGTTGCGTCTGTATCGCAATTCGGATTTGCCTATCATCCGCTGGACTTGTTGCTTGGTGGGAACATTGCCGAGTTGCGTATTGCGAACATCATCCTGACTTTCGGTTTGGCGTGGGTGGCTGGCAGCATCTATTTGCGGGAGGCGTACGCGGAACCCCCGACGCTTGGGCAAGCATGGGCTCTGGGCGGTGTATTCGCCAGCAGTAGCCTAGCCATATTTCAGGTATGGCTGCCCACGCCCAACTACAACACGCTCGCCTTTCAGTCGTGTCTGCTTGCCGTCATCGGGCTGTGCCTGATACCGCGAAAACCCGCATCGGGCGTGGTGGGTTGGTTGATCCTTGCGTTCGGTGGTTGGCTGGCATTCCTGGCGAAGCCAACCACTGCGTTTGCGTTGGGTGTCCTCTCGGTGCCATACCTCCTGCTTGCTGGAAAGTTGCGTATGCGCGGTATTCTGGTGGGTCTCGCTTTTCTTGTCGGACTCGCGCTTGCTACTGCGTTCAGCATCGATGGATCGGTGTTGGGGTTCTTGCAACGCATCCGGCTTGGCCTGGATGCAACTGCCCTCATGGGTGCTGGGCACGGTTTGGTGCAGATGTTGCGGCTGGACCCGTGGGCACCCTCGCCGTTGCTCATAAATGCCTTTGCGGTGCTGGCTTTCTTTATCGCATTCTCGGCCGCACTACTCGCCGGCGGAAGCTTCGTTGCGCGCGCGGCTGGGGCTCTGCTGATTGTTGTCAGTACGGTAGTGGTCTTGCTGGTCGTCTTGCGCATCGTGGAAGTGCCGTCATTTGGTGACTTGGGAGGCATGTTGTTGTTTGCCACCGTGCCAGGCACTATCGCGGCATGCCTTTGGATGAGGGCGCGCTTGGCATCGGAGCGGGTTCCTGCGCGTAGCGGTGCAGTTGTCAATGTGCTGATCTGCCTGCTTGTGCCGGTAGCCTATGTATTTGGCACCAATAACAATTATTGGAGCACCATGCCGGGCGCGGCTTATTTTTGGGTGCTCGCGGCAGCGGGTTTGGGGGCGTGGTCCAGGACCTGCCGGCCAACCTGGACATACGTGATGTCTGCGGGCGTCGCGGCTCAAATAGTGACCGCGATGTTGCTTCACAATGCTATGGCCACTCCTTACCGTCAGGCGCCACCCCTATGGTCCTACTCGCACAGCGTAACTGTCGGTGCCGCAGGATCGCGCTTGCTGATGTCCGAACAGGCCGCGACCTACATCAAGGAGCTGCAGGGTGCCGCGAGGCTTGCGGGATTTACCGCGGGACAGCCGTTGATTGACCTGTCCGGGCGTTCGCCAGGTTCGCTGTATATCCTGGGCGCCAATGCGGTTGGACTTCCCTGGTTGATTGGGGGGTATCCTGGCAGCACCGCATTTGTTCAACGAGCGTTGGATGCCGTATCTTGCGATGTACTGGCGCGAGCCTGGTTGTTGATCGAGCCTGGTACTCCTTATTCGATGCCAGACTCAATGGTGGGACATTTCGGCGCTGTCCAAACATCGGATTATGCTGCTACGAGCGAGATCACTGTGCCGCCGGGTTTCGGTGCGCGCGGCAGCGCAAGCCGTCAGTGGCTGCTTAAGCCTTTGAGAGCGCCAGCGAGCGCCGCGGCCGCTTGCCAGGCGCAGCGGCAGCTACGGCTGGCGGATTGACCGCGGACGATTTGGTCTGTCAGCCGGCCGTGGCGCCGCGCTTGCCGCCAACCAGGCCGAGCGCCAGCGCCGTCCCCACCAGGATGATGCCAGCGCCAATCAGGATGGACGCGGTGATCGCCTCGTCCAGAAACCAGGCGCCCCAGACCACGCCGAAGACCGGCACCAGGAAAGTGACGCTGACCGCGCCGGTCGGCCCCACATTGGCGATCAGCCGGAAGAAGATGATGTACGCCGCGCCGGTGCAGACAACGGCCAGCAGGATGGTGGCGCCCCACGCTCCGGCTGAAACTGGCACCTGCGGCCAAGTGGCCAGCGCCAGCGGCAGCAGCACCAGGCTGGCGGCGAGCATGCTGCCGGTGGCGTTGGACAGCGCGTCCACCCCGGTCAGGAAACGCTTGGTCCAGTTGGCCGCGATGCCGTAGAAGATCGGCGCCGATACCGCCGCCACTACGGCGAGGCCGGTGCCGCCGGCCTGGAAGTCGAGCTTGTCCCACACCAGCACCACGATGCCCAGCAGACCGATCGCCAGGCCCAGCGAGCGCGACCATGGCAGTCGATCCTTCAGCCACAACCGGCCGACCGCCGCGCCCCATACCGGCGTGACCGCATTGGCCACGGACAGGAACCCCGCGCCGAGCGATTGGGCGGCATAAGCGTAGAGCAGGAACGGCAGCGCGGCATTGAAGATGCCCACCACCAGAATAGCTTTCCAGTGCCTGCCGATGATCGGCAGCTTGCCGCGCCACAGCGCGGCCGGCAGCAGGAACAGGGCCGCCAAGCCGACGCGGAGTTCGATCAGCGCGACCGGCCCGAATTCACCCACGGCCAGGCGCATGAACAGGAAAGAGCCGCCCCAGACGGCAGCGAGGAGCAGAAGGTCCAGCAGGTCGCGACGACGCATGATCGGTAGAGAATCAGGATTGAGCCCGGGTGGTGGCCAGGTTTTTCATCTTGACCCGATGCGCGAGTACCGCACAGGTCAGGCACAGGACGATACACAGCGCCAGCCCCGTGCGCACTCCGTTTAGTATCGTGCCGTGCGAAATCAGGATGCCCACCACCGCGGTGCCCAGTGCGCTGCCGATGGCGCGGGTGGTCTGCACCAGGGCGGAGGCCACGCCCACGTCACGGCGCTCGCTCAGCATCTGCATGAACAGCGTCAGGTTGGGCAGCAGGAAGCCCAGCGCACAGCCGTTGACGAAGAACGCGGCCAGGATCCACCAGGCCGAGGTGCCCGGCGAAATCAGCAGCACCATCAGCGTGCCCACTGCCAGTAGGCCGGCGCCGAACACCATCAGGCGCTGCGGTTCCGTCTGCCGGGGAAACAGGCGGCCATTGATGATGCTGCCCACCGAGATCGCAGCCACCAGCGGGGTCAGCAGCAGGCCGGCCTCGCTCGGGGTATAGCCCAGCACCTGCTGCAACAGCAGGGGGCTGTAGAAGATCAGCACGAACATCACGGCGCCGACGGTCATGGCGGCCAGGTTCAGCAGCTGCGGTTCGCGACTGGCCAGCACGCGCAGGGGAAAAATCGGCGAGGCGACGCGGCGCTCGATCGGGATCAGCAGGGCGATGGCGCCGAGGCCAATCACTGCCAGCGCCAAGCCCATGATCGGATGTGCATGCTCGCCCCGGGCGAAGCCCAGTTCCAGCGCCGCGAGCGGCGCGCCCACAGCCAGCACCAACAGGATGGCACCAATCCAGTCGATGCGCCGTTCCCCCGTGTGCACCGGCTTAATGCGCGGGAAATACTTGGCCAGCAGGAACAGGGCGACCGCGGCCGCGATGGGCGAAATGAAAAATGCGGCGCGCCAGCCCAGCGCCTGGGTAGCGGTGCCGCCGAGCACCGGGCCGATGCCGCTCGCCATGGCAAAGGCGGCCGAGACCAGCGCCATCCACTTCACCCGTTGTTTGGCATCCGGGAACAGGTCGGCCGGGGCCGCGAAGGCAGTGGCGATCATCATGCCGCCGCCGATGCCTTGTAATGTGCGAAAGAGGATCAGTTGCCCCATGGTCTGGGACAAGCCGCAGGCGATCGAACCCAGCGCGATGATCAGCACGGAAACCAGCATCAGTGGCTTGCGGCCGAACATGTCGCCCAGGCGGCCGAAGATCATGATGGATGCGGCGGTGGCAAGCAGGTAGCCCGTGCCGACCCAGGCATACAGGGCCATGCCGTTCAGGGCCTCGGCCACGCGTGGCAGGGTGGTGCTGATGATGGTGGAGTCGAAGGCCGCCAGCACGACGGTGGCGGCCACCCCGGCCATGCCCATCAGCAGGTCGCGGCGGGAGTGGGCGGGCTCCGAAGTGGGCGTTGGGGGGAGCGGGGCGGTCATGCCGCCTAGGATATCACCGGCGCCCCTGGGTTTTTACTTATAGAACGCGTGGTAGCTCCAGAACACGGCGATCACCAGCACGACCAGCGCCCAGGACCAGCGGGAGTTGGACAGGCCGCGCGGTTCGGGCTCGGGCGGTGGCGGGGGCGGCGCCAGCCGCGGCTGGGCTGCCATGTGATCGATGAAGGCGGTAAAGAACTTCTCGATGATTTTTTCGCCTGCCTTCAGCACCAGCCCTTCGCCGCATTCGGCGAGCTTGCCGCCAGTCATCCCGGCCACCGTGTACGCGATCCGAGTGCCCTGGTCCTTGGTCGACAGATTGACCTGGGCGGTGCCGATAGCCAGGCAGGCGGCGCGGCCCTTGCCTTCGAACACCAGGGTGCAACTGTTGGGGGGATCGACGTCCGAAAGCAGGATCTCGCCCTCGTAGTCAGTGTCCAGCCCGGCGATCTTGGCTCGCAGCGTGACGGCGTACTCGGTGGGGCTACGCTGCGTGACGTTGACGCAACCGGGGATGCAACGTTGCAGCACCGCCGGATCGGTCAATGCATCCCAAGTCTGGTGCTGGATTGAAGGAATCCACTGAGCATCGGCTATGCGCATGGTTGTCTCCTTGTCAGGCGTCGTTATGGATTCATTGTGGACTCAAACCGAGGAAACGCCAAGGTGTCAACGCAGGCAGCACTGCCTTAAATCGCAAGGTTGATGATTTTTCCCTGCATTTCTTCCGTTCGTGAAAAACAGCTTGATCTAATAATCTTCTGCGACCTTTTCAAGTAAAGGCGTCAAAAATGGCAATACTAGCGAAGGGGGAAATATTTGGAGATAATGGAAATGATTATTTTCGTGCCCCCGATTTTTGTGGTCGGCATTTTCTCACGCCTGGTGCAGCGCATGAGAAAGCGTCGCATTTGCGTGGTTGTGCTGTGTGCGCGTGTGTCTGCCGGGAAACGGGAGACGCTGCGGGTGGACGGCAGGCTGGACGCCGTTGGAGGCAATCACAGCTGGCTATCACCGCAATTCCTTGATGATGCCAGTAGATGTTGATGTGCTAGCGGGGTACACTATGCCCCGCTCGCCGACCGCCGCATTTCCATTCGCAGGCAAGGCCATTAGCAGGTAAGGGCGAGTCGCGTTAATTATGCTATGCGCTGCTTGCTCCAATTCGAAGAACGCCGAATGGAAGCACGCGTGGGCCTCTCTATCGGGTCGTCACGCCTCTTTATTAGTACTCAGGGCACAGATTAATGAATGGTTTGTATAGTGATATAGCGAGTAGTTTATCGAGAACCGAGGTGTGGATACGCTTGGGATTTTCGGATACTGCCTCCAAGTACCGTCGAAGTATCCTTGGTCCGCTTTGGATAACGCTCGGAATGGCTATAACCATTACCGGCCTCGGTGTGTTTTGGTCGTTGATTTGGAAAGTAGATCTTTCGGTATTCTTTCCTTATCTGACTGCCGGTATCTTGATATGGAACTTCCTTGTTTCGACTATGGTTGAGGGGGCGGTCTGTTTTGTGCAACAGGCGCCGGTTATCCGCGCAGCTCCGTTGCCTTTGTTTATTCACCCATTGCGCTTGGCGGTGAAGCTGGTTATTACGTTAGCTCATAATAGCTTGGTGTATGTCGGTGTTGCGCTTATATTCAAGACGCCGGTTGATCTTGCTACGTTTCTAGTGTTGCCAGGGCTCGCGCTGCTGTTTCTGTTTGCGGTGGCTACTGCCCTGCTCCTGGGGATTATCGGGGCGCGCTTCCGGGATTTCACTCCGATTGTTGAGGCAGTCATGCCTTTGATCTTTTTCCTGACGCCGGTGCTGTGGTTCCAATCGACCCTCGGGCCTCGTGCGTTCATTGCCGAGCTAAACCCATTTACACACTTTATCGCCGTGGTGCGCGAGCCTTTGCTTGGGCACATGCCGACCGTCGTGAATTATTCGGTCGTTATCGGGTTGACCTCGTTTGTATGGGTGGTGGCATTGGTTATCTTTTCCCGCTGCCGCAAGAAAATATCTCTGTGGATATGAAATGGCGTCTATTTCTCTTCAGAACGTATCGTTGGAGTTTCCTATATTCTCAGCCCGAGCCACGTCGCTGAGGCATCAAATCTTGCGGCTGGGAACCGGCGGTTTGATTGGCGCGAATACCAGTGGTCATCGAGTTGTTTCTGCGCTGACGGACATTAGCCTTTCGATCACCGATGGGGCAAGAATAGGCCTGATTGGGCACAATGGCTCAGGTAAAAGTACTCTTATGCGCCTTATTTCGGGGATTTATCACCCGACGCGAGGGACATCGAGTATCGAGGGCCGAGTGTCCACCATCTTTGAGCTTGGCGTGGGTGCTGACCCCGATCTGTCCGGAATGGAAAATATCTACCGAATCGGGGCGATGATGGGAATGTCGCAGGAACATATTCGCGACTTGGTGCCTCAAGTAACCGAATTTACGGAATTGGGCGACTTTATCGATTTGCCGGTAAGAACTTATTCTGCTGGTATGTCCATGCGCTTGTACTTCGCAATGGCTTTGTTTTCCGATCCTGAAGTTCTACTGATCGATGAAGTATTTGGTGCAGGGGATGCTGCTTTTCAATCTCGGGCAGAAGCAAGGTTGGAAAAGCAGATATTCGATTCACATATTTTCATGTTTGCATCCCATTCCCCGGATTTGGTTAAGCGGTTTTGTGATAAATGTGTTCTTATGTCGCACGGGAAGATGGTTTTCTTTGGCGATACGGCAGATGCTTTGATTGAATATCAACGTCTTCAGGTGGCGTAAGAATTATGAAAATACTTAGAGTCGTTGGCGCCCGGCCTCAGTTCATGCAGGTTCCCGTTTTGAGGCACGCGTTGCTAGCCCGTGGCCATCAACATGTACTTTTACATACCGGCCAACATTACGATGAAGGTATGAGTACGGTATTTTTCCGTGAATTAGGTATTCCCGAGCCCGACATAAATCTGGCCGTGGCCGGTCTATCGCATGCAGCGATGACTGGCCGCATGATGGAAGGCATCGAGCGGGCGATATTGACGGAACGACCAGACGTTGTGCTAGTGGATGGCGATACCAACTCCACGATGGCTGCCGCTTTGGCCGCGTCGAAGGTGCACGTGCCCGTGGTACACGTTGAGGCAGGATTGCGGGATTTTGATCGTCGACGGCCGGAAGAGATCAATCGTATAGTGACCGACCACATTGCGGTACTGAATTGCGCCCCTATCCCCAGAGCTCTGGAGAATCTGGAGCGCGAGGGTCTTGTGGGCCGGTCGCGGTTGGTAGGCGATGTCCTGCTTGATTGTTACGTCCGCAATTGGCCTCAGCGTAGTAAGCGGATCCGGGATAAGCTGGGTCTGCAACCGGGGCAGTACCATGTGTCGACTCTTCATCGTCCAGAGAACACCGATCCGGAGAACGCCGACCGTTTTGCCGACATCATCTCTTGCATGGCCGCGCTGGACAAACCCGTGATTCTCCCTGTCCATCCGCGTACGCGAGCCGTTTTGCGCGCCTATCAGGACGGCGGCGGCACGCTGGGTAACATACAGTGCATCGACCCGATCACTTATTTCGAGATGCTGGGATTGCTCGAACAGGCGGATATGGTTATTACCGATTCGGGCGGTTTGCCACGTGAAGCTGTATGGAGCGGATGTCGCTGTGTGATGCTCTTCCGGCAAGATACTTGGCATGATTTGCTGGAACGCGAATGGGCCACCATCGGTAAAACCGATAAAGCTTCGATAGAAGCGGCTTTTCACAATGCGACGCGACCGCCAGTCGATGCTGTAAGAGAGTTCTTTGGAGGTGGTATGGCGGCAGTGCGAATCGTAGAGGCCATTGATAAACTTTAAGATAAAGGACCGCTATTGTGATGATTTCCGAGAAGGCGAAAATTGGCAAAAATGTCGCGTTTGGCGCAAATGTCCGCGTTTACGATAATGTCGTGATCGGTGATAACGCAGTAATTGGTGATTTTTGCATTTTGGGGCACCCGGCCGGAGGTGATTACAAAGGTAAAGCACTGATCCTCGGTGAAGGGGCGATTATTCGTTCCCATTCGATCCTGTACGAGGGTAGTGAGTTTGGGCCCGATTTACGGGTGGGGCACTCCACCTTGATCCGCGAAGGCCTAGTGGCTGGTTGCAATCTGCAGGTTGGCAGCTTTAACGACTTAGAGGGTGAAGCAAGAATCGGTGATTGGGTTCGATTCCACAGTAACGTACATATTGGTCGCGGCGCGGACATCGGCGATTTGGTCTGGATTTTTCCATATGTCGTGTTGACAAACGATCCGATCCCTCCCTCGGGCCTTAAGGAAGGCGTCACGCTTGGTGCAGGGTCGGTGGTATGTACCAGCGCAGTGGTCTTGCCAGGGGCAAATGTTGGGGCAGGCGCGTTTGTCGCCGCGATGGCAAGAGCTCGCGGCGACATACCGGCAGGAGCGCTCGTCGTTGGTGGAGAGGGGAAGGTAATCGGCAGCATTAAGAAGCTAAAACACCGTCCCTCCGGCAAACAGCATCCTTGGATGAATCACTTCGCTGCGGCTTATCCGGAAGAGGCGCAGGCACGCATCAAAGCGCTGCATCAGGAGGTAGAGGCGGCAATTTTGGTGCTGGAAGATAGCTTGGCCCAAGCCGAGTCGACTAAACTTCGACCCGCATGAGTATGTGAGATGAATTCCAAAGAAAAGAAAATCATGATGATCGACCGAAATTTTATGGTCGATCGACGTATTGTGCTCGAAGCCAAGCTTTTGCGTAAGACGGGGCAAAAAGTTGCTTTGTTGGCGACATATAACACGCACGGCTCCAACGAACGAAATATTGATGGCTTGCCCATACTGCGGTTTCCCGAACTAGACGTAGATCTGACCGCGGCGATCCCCGATGTCCGCGTCTTCGACGATATTGAGACATGGATGCCACCGTTACCTCAAGGGGTGACGGAAACAGAAGCTACGACTCGTGATCGCCTTGCTCGTGAAAAAGCTGCATCCAGCGAGGCGAGATTCAGAAGGGTATTTCCCGTTCTACGCCGATATTTTGGTCGAGCTATCGGTGGGGGGCTGGCAGCGTTATCGGCACCGAATTTCTCGATGGGCGTTGTGGCGCGCTCCAAGTTGCCAGCGCTGATCAGACGCCCGGCAGTTGCCCTGCTCGCATTATTAGCGGGGAAATTCTCGACTGCCTCACAGTTAGTGACTCCTGTCCGAGAACTTCCTGATCAGACAGCTCTCATTGCCCCACTGAATTCGACTTTGAAGGAGTACTTTTCCGCTGAGCCATTGGACATGTGGGAGCACTTCGTCATTCAATTTGCGTTAGCAATTGATGTTATTGACGTGGTTCACGTGCATGATCTGCCGGCACTCAGAGTGGGAGTGGTTGTGGCGCAGACCAGGAAGATACCTCTTATATATGATGCTCACGAGCTCTATAGTTATCAACCTGGGGTCGAAGGCGAAAGAAAAGATCGACTGTTTAATACAGAGCACCGCCTGATAGGGTATTGCGATGAGGTGGTGGTCATCAATTCGGACCAGGCAGCAGTCATGGCGAAGGATCATGACTACCACCGTTTCACTCCGCTAACCAATGCGACCGAACAGCCGGAAGGATTTGATATCACTCGGCGGTATTCTAAGGTACGGGATAAAATAGCATTGCCGGATGATGCCAAAGTCATGCTGTTTATGGGTGGTATAAACCGGGGTCGAAAAATTCACTTTTTGCTCGAAGGCATTGCCAAAGCAAAGAATCCGGTGCACATCGTTTTTCTCACGTGGGGTATGGAAATTCCGGAGTTTGAGGAAATGGCAAAAGAGTTGGGGATAGGCGATCGAGTCCACTTTCTCCCTCCGATTCCCTGGAATGAAATCGTCTATTGGGCAGCTTCGGTCGATATCGGTGTGATGCCCTACCAAGCGGAAGATCTCAATACGACAATTTCGTCGCCCAATAAAATGTACGAATTCATCGCTGCGGGTACTGCAATGATCGGTTCGAGCGAATTGACAAACGTGGAACGAGTGGTGGGCAAAGAGGGGTTCGGCGTGTTAGTACCGTTTCATGTTGCAGAGGATTATGCACGTGCGATCGATATCGCACTTGACCCCCAGCTTGGGGGAGTAGAACGATTCCGCCCCGCATTGATAAAAAATGCTCACAAGTACCTCTGGGATGCAGAGGCTCAGGCCTTCGCGGCCATGTATAACCGCGTACTCAGTGCGCGACGGGATATTTCCACGGTGAAATAATGGAAAATTTGAACGAATACTTTAAAAATGATCCCTTTTCGCCGTACTACAATCTGAATGGACTAGAGACGGTAATTCTAACGACGGACATTGATTGGGCACCGGATTATGCAACTGCGGCGGTGCTTGAGTTGGTTGCAGAGGCGGGCTTCAACATTACGGCGTTTGCCACGCACGATAGTCCGCTTCTTAAGGCGTCGAGCGAGTTTGTCGAAATCGGTCTGCATCCGGATAATACCCGCCCTCATCCGGAATTCCGGTTCTCTCGAAAAATACTTGAGCTGAAAGAAATTTTTCCTGATTCGGTAGGTTTGCGCTGCCACCGGAATTTCTTTGGGCAAAATATAAGTGACCTTGCGAAAACGGCAGGTCTTTCTTACGATATCAGTACGTTTCTTTGGGGGCAGCCATTCGCGCAATGCTATTACGACTACAATGGCCTGGTTCGTATGGCATACGTCTGGGAGGACGGTATCCACGTTGATATAAACAAACCACTGGAACTCGAGCATGTCAAGTTGGATCAACCAGGTTTGAAAATCCTGAATGTTCATCCCATGCTCATATATTTGAATGCTCCCAATGATAAATTGCGTCGTGATTTGACTCGCGGGGTCGCGGACCTCACTTCTGTACCTGAAAGTCACTTCTCCCACGCAATTTACAGCGGTTATGGCCTCAAGAGCTTTTATCGGGATCTTCTGGCCGAGTTGAAACGTCGAGGCGTTCAGACCTTGATGGCGAAGGATGTCGCGGCCTTGAAGAAAATGGGGGCATGATATGTGCGGAGTATTTGGATTCATTTCGCACGCGCCGGTTGGCGACGCCGAGAGCATACTAAGTCGTGGAATTGCGATGCAGCGGCATCGTGGCCCTGACGGTGAGGGTGCCTGGATCTCTCAAGATCGACGAGTTGGGCTGGCGCATGTCCGGTTGTCCATTATCGATCTGTCTACTGAGGCGGCACAGCCGATGACAGATCCCGATTCCGGTATGGTAATCACCTACAACGGGGAAATATATAACTACATCGAACTCAGAAAAGAGTTGGGTGGAGACTTCCGCACGACTTCGGATACTGAGGTGGTGTTGCGTGCTTATTTGCGCTGGGGGGCAGACTGCGTTAAGAAATTGCGTGGTATGTTTGCTTTCGTGATTTGGGATCCGAAATGCAACGCGGCTTTTTTTGCGCGAGATCGTTTTGGTATAAAGCCGCTGTATTGGACGAAGCAAGGTGAGCGAGTGTATTTTGCTTCGGAAATGAAAGCACTCACACCATTTATGGCTACTCGAACAGTATGTGCGTCGGCGCTGTCGGAATATTTTTCATTTCAATTTACCTTAAGTGGCGCAACGCTGCTTGAGGGCGTGCATGAGGTCCCCGCTGCTCATTGTGGCTGGATGCCGCAAGACGGTAGCCTGCAGATTGAACGGTATTGGGAGGTGCATTACGAGCTCGATGCCTATCATACTGAAGCATATTTTGTTGAGCGGCTGAGAGAATTGATGGCAGAATCTATCGATTTACATATGCGGGCCGACGTGGAGGTCGGGGCTTATGTGAGCGGTGGAATTGACTCTAGCCTGTTAGCGATCCTCGGACGTGAGGCGCGCCCCACAGGGCCATTCAAAATATTCAACGGACGCTTCTCTGAAAATCAGGCCTTTGACGAGTCTAGGTATGCACAGATCGTGGCTGATGAAAATAGCATGAACTGCTATTTTCAGGATATGACGCAAGATGATTTTGTCGATAATATCCAGGATGTTATTTATCACCTGGATGGGCCTGTCGCCGGACCAGGGTCTTTTCCGCAATACATGGTATCGCGTTTGGCTGCGTCTAAGGTAAAGGTGGTTTTGGGGGGGCAGGGTGGGGATGAGATTTTTGGGGGCTATGCACGCTACCTAGTAGCGTACTTTGAACAGTGCATCAAAGGGGCGATTGACGGGACACTTAATAACGGAAAGTATGTGGTTACTTATGAGTCTATCATTCCTAATTTGGTTACACTTAAAGAGTACAAGCCAATGCTCCAGGAGTTTTGGTCCGGCGGTCTGTTCAGCCCTCGTGATGAGCGCTACTTCAGATTAATCAATCGGGCGAACACATTGAATGGAGTGGTGGCCGCAGAAGCAATTGCAGCGGAACCGGTAATGCGCGCCTTCAAAGAAATTTTTTGGGGCGACAATGTCGGTGCGGAAGCTTATTTCGACCGTATGACTCACTTCGATTTCAAAACGCTATTGCCGGCCCTGCTCAGAGTCGAAGATCGAATGAGTATGGCGCATGGAGTGGAGTCGCGGGTTCCTTTCCTGGATCATCCGTTAGTGGAATTCGCTGCAACGATCCCGGCAAATATCAAGTTTGCAAGTGGCGAGCTTAAGCGCTTATTGCGCGTGGCCTTCTCACAGCGTCTTCCCAGTGCGGTGAGGGAACGTAAGGATAAGATGGGCTTTCCAGTGCCGTTGAATCACTGGATGAAGGCGGGTGGACGCACTACTGAATTCGTGTGCGATATGCTCGGATCTGCCAAAGCGCGTAGCCGAGACTACCTCACTCCGGGAGTGAACCTGATAGATCAAACTTCCAAGCAAGGCGCCTATAATCGAAATATGTGGGCGTTCCTATCGTTAGAGTTGTGGCACCAGCAATTTATTGATGCGTCCCCGGCTGATAGATTGGCCGCTTAATAACCGCCGCTCGCATATTTGCGGAGATGCGGGCGGTGTTGGCAAATTTTCGTACAGTTATTGCAATGCGTGGTGGTGGCTCAACGGATTAGAGAGTTCAGAATAGCGGCATTTAATTTTTCATATACTTGCAATAGCTTATTTTCTTGCTCGCCCCAGTGATATTGTTCGCGGCAACGGCGCATTGCTTGTTCGCAGGACGCTAGAGCCTGCCGATCAATATGCTGGAGTGCATTGTTGATGGCATTTTCTTGGTCGTCGGGAACTATCCAGCCTATGGCATGATCGGTGACCATTCGTCGCAGTTCAGGTAGATCGGAAACTACTACAGGCAGACTGGCCATTATGTATTCGAACAGCTTATTGGGCAGGCAATAGAAGTACGACAGGCAGAGATTTTCGATCAGGCACAGTCCGACATCTGCCGAGGCGGTATAGGAGGGCAGGTCATCCGGTGACACCGCCGGGTGATAATAAATGTTCGCGGACGCCGCCGCGGCCTGGGCGATAGAGCCCGCCAGGGGGCCGTAACCCATGAATACCACGACTCGCTTGTCGTCAGGCATCCTCTTGAATGCGTCGATGATAGGTTCGATACCGCGTCCGGGCGCCAGTCCCCCCTGATAGAGGAAAATAATGGCATCCTTGGCAATGCCTAGGGTCGAACGGAAAATATCTGCTTTGGGCGGGGGCGCGAGGGGCGGACAGTTCAGTACCAGCGCCGGTTTCGCAATCCCGTACATGCGAACGTATTCTTCGGCAATGGATTCGCTAACCGTCATGGTGGCGTCGGCATGCCGGATCCAGAAGCGCTCCATCATGCTCTTGACGCGTATCTTCCAGCGCGGTTCATTGGCGACGTCATTGATCTCGAATTCGTGCGCATCGTAAACGACACGTGTGCGCTTGCGGCCGAGCATGCGAGCGACGGCGCCGGCGGGCAACGTGGGCAGGTCATTGCAGTGGACGATGGCCGCCTTGCGAGCCAGCAGAAAGGCCCGCCACAGCCATTCGAAATACTTGAAGAGCTGCACCGGCAGCACTTTAGGCCAGCCGCGGCTCAACAGGCGCACGCGTCGGACGTCGATGCCATGCACGGTTTCACGCTCCGGCAGACCCAATTCATGCAGGGCAACCACAAATGGCTCGTAGCCGGCACGCTTGAGTGATTGTGCTTCCTTGAGCACGCGGCTATCGTTGGTGAAGGGGTTGAGCACCAACAGTGCGACGGTCTTGTTCATCAAATATACGGCGCTCACGCCCGAACATTCATGACGTGCATCCAGCGCTGGAAGTTGATCCAGCGCCAGGTCTGCCAGCCGAAGGGTTTGCGGCCAGCAATGACCGCATCGAATTCAGCGACCAACTGCGTCCTGTCTAGAAAGGTCGCGCCTGTATTCTCAGAGAGCCAGCCGCGGATCTGGGGAGCGAGCGCCCGCAGCCATTCGAGCTCGGGGGTTTCGAAGCCGATCTTGTCCTTGCGATCCAGAATGGCGTCCGGGACAATACCCCGCATGGCCGCGCGGAGAATGTGCTTGGTCTCTCCGCCGGCGGAAATAAGATGATTTTCTGGCAGCCCCAGCAGAAAATCAGCCATGTCGGTGGTCAGGAAAGGCACTCGGCTTTCGATCGAAAATCGCATCGAGTTCCGATCGCCGTGGCGTAGCAGCCAGCCTAGTCCGCGCCGCGTCAGGGACTGTGCCAGCTCACCCATGAGGCGGCGTCCGCGCGCTGGCGACGGCCAACCGTCCCGGGGAAACTGGGTGACGACACCGGCTTCGATGCACTGATCGACATCCAGCCAGGCAGGCGCCGATTTGCGGCCGCTGGCATTGCGCGCGCGATGATAGAGCGCATCGGGCAGCATGAGCGCGACGGTTTCCTGCAGGATGGCCCGGCTGGACGGCCGGCCGGGCCATTGCCGCTGACGGCCAAGGAATGCCCAGGCTTCGGTCAGCCGGCCTTCCTGCAACAGACTCACGATACGGTGTGCGGGATAGCCGTGGTAGCCTGCCAGGAGTTCATCCGCACCCTGGCCCTCCAGCGCCACGGTGATGCCGTTTTCCTTGGCGAGTTTGAAGACCCGGTATTGTGCGTAGATGCTGGTGCTGCCGAAGGGCTCACCCTGGGCACGGATCATATCGTCCAGATCCGCCGCCAGTTCGTTCGGTTCGACCACGACCTTGTGGCCGTGGGCGCCCACCTGGGCGTTGACGAGATCTACCCATTTCTCTTCAGATTTCTGCGATCCCCTGGCAATGAAACTGAAGGTGTGGATGGGCAGGTCCGGCTCGATGTGCCGCATGGCGCAGACGATGGCGGAGGAATCCACACCGCCCGACAGCGCCGCTCCCAATGGAACATCGCTGCGCAGGTGCAGCCGTACGTTCTGCAGGAAGCGTTCGCGCAGCTGGACGGCGGCGTCGGCCACGCTGATCTTCTCGCGGGTCTGGATGGACGGAGTCCACCAGACGGCAGGTGCCGACAGCGCCCCCGTCTGGGGAGACAGGGTCAGGATGCTGCCGGCTGGAACATGTCTGATACCATCGACGAAGGTGCGCGCGCCATGGTCGTAGCGGCCGTGCACGAGATAGTCATAGGCGGACTGCCAATCAAGCCGCGGTTCCTCGGGCGTCAACGCCAGAATGGCGGGAAGCTCCGATCCGAAGACCAGTTGGCCATCCGTATAGCGGTAGAAAAGCGGCTTGATGCCAAATGCATCACGGACCAGGCTGAGCGACCCATCCTTCGTGTCCAGGATCGCGAATGCGAACATGCCTTTGAAGCGGGTCAGGCAGCACGGGCCCCAGTGTATCCAGGCGGTCAGCAGGACTTCGGTATCGCTGTCCGATTGGAAGTGGTGACCCGCCTGGCGCAACTCCTGGCGCAGTTCATTGTAGTTGTAGATCTCGCCGTTGTAGACCAATATATAGCGGCCATCGGACGAGCGCATGGGCTGATGTCCGCCGGCGCTGAGATCGATGATGGAAAGCCGCGTCTGGCCCAATGCGGTTTCCCCCCACCGCGCATGCGCGGATTCCACGCCATGGTCATTCGGCCCACGGTGCTTGAGAGCGAGGATGCCCCGCTCGATCCGCGAAGGCAGATCGGGCAATGGCGTTCGCCACCAGCCGCCGAGAATGCCGCACATGGTGTCTAGCCTGCGAGGTGGGTGGCAATAATGCGGGCGGCGTCACCGGAGCCGTAGGGTTGAATCTCGGCGGGTCGAATGGTCAGCGCGTGCTGGCAGGCCGCAGCGATGGCGTCGGCGGATTGAGGCGGCGTCAGCAGATTCCAGCCGGCGTCCACAAGCTCGATCCATTCGGTCTCGTCGCGGAGAGTGACGCAAGGTACGCGGTGGAAGAAGGCTTCTTTTTGCACACCGCCGGAATCCGTGGCGATAAGCGCAGCGTATTTCTCCAGTTGCACCATGTCCAGGTAGCCCACGGGGTCCGTGATGACGAAACGGTTGCGCAGGTTTTCCAGCAAGCCCAGGCGAGCCAACGTGGCTCGTGTGCGGGGGTGGATCGGCCAGACCACGGTTTTCGTCGCCGCGACTTGTTCCAAGCCCTGCATGATGGCGCGAAGGCGTTGGGGGTCGTCCGTATTTTCGGCGCGATGCACAGTGATGAGGACATACTCGCGCGGCATCAGGCCGAGGCGTGCGAAGGCGCCCCCTTGTTCGGTGACGCGGGCGCCATGCCGCAGGGCCACGTCGAACATCACGTCGCCAACCTGCGTGATCGCGCTCTCGGCCATGCCTTCTTTGATGAGGTTGTCGCTTGCGCTGCGCGTAGGCGTGAACAACCAGCGAGATACGCGATCGGTCAGGACGCGGTTGATTTCCTCGGGCATGCGCATGTTGAACGAGCGCAAGCCCGCTTCGATGTGTGCAACCGGAATATGCAGCTTGGCCGCCGCCAGGGCGCCCGCCAGCGTGGAGTTGGTGTCGCCATAGACCATGACGATGTCGGGACGCTCGGCCAGTAGTACCTGTTCGACCGCTCCGAGCATACGCCCCGTCATCTCACCGTGGCCGCCACCGTGGATGTCCAACTGATGCTTTGGCTTGTCCATGCCAAGCTCGTCGAAGAATACATCCGACATATTGCTATCGAAGTGTTGCCCCGTATGAACCACGATTTCCTGCAGACGCGTATCCGCCGCGATCGCGGCGGATACGACGCTGGCCTTGATGAATTGGGGGCGAGCGCCGAGAACGGTGAGAATCTTCGTGGTCATATTGGACAATCGGTCTGGCTGGAGCCGTACGCGGTGCGGCGGTGATTTGTCTGGTGGGTCGCGGGCGCATTTGCCGCGTGCGCTGGTGTGTCGCAACCCCGCTTTAAGCAGAGCGTAATGATACTTGAATACCCCTTTGACACCCTCGGGAATCGACTTGGACTAGGGCCGGGCAATAGCCGCATATGCGGCGACCAATTTGGCCTCTTCGTTTTTCCAGTTGTAGGTGCTGCGTATGGCGGCACGGCTGGCGTTGCGCATTAGCTGCCTTTGGTCGTCGGGAAGGTTCAGCATCATTTCGATGGCCTGCGCGATGCCGTCGGTATCCATGGGGTCGACGCAGATGCCTGCGCCCGCGGAATCGAGTATTCCTCGCCATAGCGGGAAGTCCGATGCCAGCACGGGAAGGCCTGCGGCCATATATTCGAACATCTTGACCGGCAAGGCATCGAGATAATTGGGGGCGGGATGCAGCAGGACGAGACCCAGCTGGGATTCGTGCAATACGTCGCG
The DNA here is from genome assembly GCF_059759395.1 of Achromobacter sp. EG18. Lineage (NCBI taxonomy): Bacteria > Pseudomonadati > Pseudomonadota > Betaproteobacteria > Burkholderiales > Alcaligenaceae > Achromobacter > Achromobacter sp. EG18. The sequence goes on along the minus strand of NZ_CM186213.1, from coordinate 4,226,953 downwards.
GACGGCGCTCCGGTCAAGGACTCCGCGGTAGTCAACCTGTTTCCATGCCGGCATGGCGGCCAATTCGGCGTGCAGTGCCTCGCTTTCCATGGGGCCGGCCAGAATCATTTTGGCACCAGTTTTTTCCAAGGCTTTGAGCATCTCGATTGCGCCGCGCATACGCGTGATGCCACCAATGTAGCAAACGGTGCGCGGGGTGCCGGCGGGGGAAACGGGTAGATCAGTTTGCTCGGAGGTTTCGCCGAGTTCACCTGGAATAGGATAATTGTTGACGTCGATGCTATGTATGCCCTGCGCGGTGTAGCGCCTGGCGATATAGGGGGTGGCACCGACGACGACAGCGCAGCGGCGGGCGATGAAGTTCTCCAGACGTTCGAATGGCCACGCGATAGCATACCGAACCCAAGGATTGATCCAAGGTTTGCTCAGGAGTTGGCGTGGCACATCTTCATGGGCGTCGTAAATGACCTGGCGGCCCATGCACTTGAACGCGAGTGCAATTGGAAGCAATTCGGGGTCATGGATGTGGATGATGCGTGCATCCGTTTTGCGCACGGCGTTCCAGACAACCCAGGTCTTGCCCAGCATACGGTGGACACGGCCGTTCGGACGGCCAACGTCAATTATGGACACGCCGTCGCACTGCGCATCGCCCTGCCCGTCGGCAACATATAGATCCACGTCGTAGCCCTGGTTCACGAGGCTACAGCATTCCTTGTGGAAGATCCTGACGTCGAAGCGCGGATGCGCCGTGGTGAGATGCGCTACCCGAACCATTATTGCGAGGCGTTGGCAATGCAGCGGGAGGGAAAGTCCTCCGCTTGAGGGGTGAATTCGGCGACCAATGTCTTCAGGGTTGCCACGATTTCGTCACGGTTCCAGGAGGCCAACGATTGCTCCATGCGGTCCAGTCCGGCTTTCAATTGTTCATAGGGAAGATCATTTTCTCGCGCCTGCATGATGCGAGGATGCAGAGTGGATCTGACGTCACCACCGATCAAAAGCTCTTCGTAGAGTTTTTCGCCAGGACGCAGCCCGACTACACGCAGTTCGATATCGCCGTCCGGGTCCGATGCGTCACGCACAGTCAGACCGCACAGTCTTACCATGCGTTCCGCCAGATCGCGGATGCGCACCGGTTCGCCCATGTCCAGGACAAAGACGGACCCCGATTCTCCCATGGCTCCCGCCTGTAGCACGAGCTGCGCGGCTTCAGGAATCGTCATGAAATAGCGGGTTATGTCCTCATGTGTCAGCGTAACCGGGCCGCCCGCCAGGATCTGTCGATGGAATAGGGGCACGACGCTGCCGGAGCTACCCAGTACATTACCGAACCGCACCATGGAAAACCGGGTCACGCTTTGGCGTTGGGACAATGATTGCAGGATCAGCTCCGCCAGCCGCTTGGATGCGCCCATTACGTTGGTGGGCCGGACGGCCTTGTCCGTGGAAATGAGTACGAAATCGCTGACCTTCGCGGCGATGGCTGCCTCGGCCAGCGACAGCGTACCCAGCGCGTTGGTGGCAACGCCCTCTGAGACGTTTTGTTCCACCATCGGCACATGCTTGTATGCGGCCGCGTGGTAGATCGTCCGCACCTGATACTGTTCAATACGATGTAGGCTATGAGCATAGTCGCGTACCGAGCCGAGTACAGCCACCAGCTCGATGGGACGCTGTCCGATCAGCTGAACCAGTTCCTGTTCGATTGCATAGAGGGCGGGCTCGGAGATCTCGTAAAGGACGAGCCGTGTCGGATTCAGAGCAACGATCTGGCGGCAAAGTTCCGACCCGATGGAGCCCCCCGCGCCGGTCACCATGACGCTGCGGGCGGTGACACAGCGGCCTAGCAGATCCGTTATGGGAGCCACCGGATCACGGCCGAGCAAGTCTTCGACCTGGACGTCGCGCAAGCGCAAACCGTTGGAATCTACCAATTCGCGCAGGCTGGGGACCAAGCGGATGCGTAAGCGGTATTGCTCGGCGGAATCGACAATTTCGCGCAAACGGGCACGGCCAGCCGTCGGCATTGCGATCAGGAGTTGCCTTACGCCGTGCCGTTCTACCAGCGAGGGCAAATGCTCTGGAGAGTGTATCCGCAGTCCCGCGACCATCAGACCGTGCTTGCGTCGGTCGTCGTCCAGCATGGCCACAGGGTGATAGTGGGGGCCGGCGCGCAGGGCGGTGGCCAGTTGGGAGCCGGCTCCGCCCGCGCCATAGATGATGACGGGAATACGAAGATCGCTGACATCTTTGGTATCGGTGAACAGCGCGCGACGGGCTATCCAGCGTGTGGCGACCAGCCCGGCAATGGCGAGCGAGCCGTAGATCACAAGAACGGCCCGCGACAATCCCACCAAGTGCAGAAAGGTGTTGGCGGCGGTGACGACCATGACGGAGACGGCAATCCCCCCGGTGATCCCGAGAATCACCCGCTCGTTCATGTAGCGCAGGATGTAGTTATAGACACCGAATCCGGCCATAGCGAGTACACCACCGGCACAAGCAAGCAATGACAGGGCAAAATAAGAATTATTCAGGAAAAATAACTCAAAACGCAGCCACAGTGCCAGATAGAACGAGATCAGCAGGATGGTCGCGTCAAGCAGAACCGCGAGTGCCTGCTTGGCGGGCCGGGGTAAGTCCACAAAAAGACGCCGGATGGCTAGGGGAAGAATCATGGGGGCGTCGATACCGTATGTGCCTTGTTATCTGTGCGCGAAATTTTACAGTTGTTCGCGCCGATCGCGGATCATCCTGGCCAAACCCTGTCGGTCGCGATCGAAGAAACGGGCAGTCAATGTTCAGCGTGCTTTTTCTTGCTCGGAAGATTTCCAGCAAGCACACCCAGGAATATCCAGAACGGCTGGAAATAGACCATGGAACTGGGGGCGAGACCGGCGATGCCGGCGACCAGCAGGCTGATCCGGCCTCGCCAATCCAGCCGCCACATCAGCCAGCCCAGCAACAGGAACCAGCCCAGCCCGACATGAAAGAACATTTCCAGCCAGAAGAAATGAGGCGACGCCCACGGCGCCTTGTTGCCGGGCCAGATAAGGTTCAATTGTCCGGCGCCCAGGCCGGTGAACCATTGCCACCAGGGCATTGCCCGCCATTCCGCCACCATGTCCATGGTGAGCCTGGCGCGGAAGGCGGAGGATTCATCTCCATCCTGCGCCTTGATGCTGACGTTCGCAGTGGGCGCCGGCGGTGGTTCATGGTGGGTCTCGGGCAGCGGCACCGGAGCGACATGAGTGCCGGCGCCCGGCGGGGGCGCCATCGTCGGGGCCGGGGGCTGGGTTTGTCCTATGCCGGAGGCAGGCGCCGGTGGCGTCCCCGTCATGGCGGGCTGCGCCGCCATGACGGGGGGAGCAACATGGGTTGGCGGGATTTCGCCGGGGGACGGGACGGCAGGCGGGGCCGTCGCGTGGATGGTCGGCAGGGAGACCAGATGCAGGGGTTCGCTCTGCAGCGGGAGCGCGGCAAGCGTCGCCAGCGCACAGGTGGCAAGGAATTTCAGGCGTTCACGCAGCCGGTCGCTGTCCACGAGCCACACCAGGTACATGATGCCCAGCACCAGGCAGGCGGCCATGTCCGCCCGTCGATTGAGCAACAGTGCGTAGAACCAGCACGCGCCGAACAGCAGTAACGAAAGGCGGCGGCGACAGAGCAACCAGATGAGGTTGGCGAATACCAGCGCGGTGGCCATGTCGTTGATGTTGTTCCATACGCCGCCGGTCAGCAGGTAGCGCGGCCGGAACCGCTGCGCTTCGGTCCAGGTGTCGAAGGCGGGAAAGTAGGCGGTGATGAACCAGTAAGCCAACAACCCGGGGAACAGGAACAGAAACGGTTTGGGACGGCGTGCGATCGTTTCGCCCAGTATGGCGGAAGCCGCGCCAATCAGGAGGTAGATGGTGTACCGGGTGTAGCGGTCGTCCGCCATGACCCAAAGGGATTGAAGTGCCAGGAGAAGCACGAGAATGAGCACCGGCAGCTTCAGGCGGGTATTCCACGCCGCAATGCGCCAGGATGGAGCGATGGCCAGGGCCACGACGAAAAACGCCAACCCCCAATGGAAGGGGCGCAGTGGATAGGGCACATAGATCGACGAGCCGGCCAGGCACAACGCGAAGGCGGCCAGCATGAGCCGGTCCGCCAAAAGAGTTGTCCTGGTGTCAGCCGAGCGCATTGCCCAGGCTCCAGAACAGCGTTGGCGCCAGGATGCCGACTGCCAGCAGGCGGCCCGTCAGCATGGCCTGTACCGCATGGTAGACGTCGTGGGTGGGATGGTCGTCCACGATCGTGGCGATGCGGGGCTCGAGCACGAACGTGAGCAGCACGGTGGCGAATCCGTTCACGATGCCGGAGAGTTGCGAAATGGTGCTGCGGTAGTCGTGGAACACCAGGGCAAAGTAGTACGACACGAGCACGCCAACCGCATAGCAGAGGAACACTGCCGCCGCCAGTACGATGATGCGCGTGCGAGGGAACCTGGAGGGCGTTTCCAGCTGCTTGCGCACGTCGGCGGTGCGCAGCTTCGGTTTGCCGCTGCGCCGCTGGATGAAATTCGCCAGCAGGGTGATCCAGTGGAAACGGATGAAGAATGCGAGCAGCGAGAGTACCGTGGCGCCGGCCAGCGCGCCCAGTCCCATCATCTGGTAGGTGACAACCGGGATCTGCTTGTCGATCAGGAATCCCAGCAGGGGCATCAGCGCCAGATAGAAGAAGCGCGTGATCGTGGTCGTGGCGTTCTGAACGGCGTACCCCGTGACCGGCTTGCCCGCGAGCCGGCCGGCGATGCGGGCGTAATAGCTGAGGTACTCGAGCAGGTGAATGGTCGAGAAACTCAGGATGACGAGGGCGATCAGCAGCGTCATGACGCGCCGTGCGCCGTGGGGCCGTGGTGGATGCGCAAGGTTTCCCGGTAGGCCAACTGCATCAGGTCGAGGCTGTGATCCCAGCTGTAGCGGTCGCGCACGCGTTCGCGGCCGGCCGCGCCCACCCGGGCGCGCAGCGGCGCATCCAGGACCAGGGTTTCGAGCTTGCGGGCGGCGGCATCGGCATCTTCGATCGGCACGACGAAGCCCGTCACGCCATCGAGCACGACCTCGGCGGGGCCATCCGCATCGGACACGACGACGGGTAGCCCGCTCGAGCAGGCTTCCAGGATTGCCACCCCAAAACTGTCGCGGCGGCTCAACGCCACATAGATGTCCAGCTGGCCCAGCGCGGATGGTACGTCGGCATGCGGAATCTGCCCCTTGAGTTCGACGCAATCCGTGAGCCCGAGGCTTTCGGCCATCGATGCAAGCATGTGGAACTGGCTGCCGCCGCCATAGATCCGCAGCATCAGCCGATCAGCCAGAGCGGGGTGCGTCATGGCAAGCCGGCCCTTGAGCTTTGCGAACGCCTGGATCAAGGTGTCGATCCCATAAATCGCCTCCAGTGTTTTCACCGTGCCGATGACAATGTGGTCTGACGGATTCCTTACAAGCCTGGGTGTGAATTGGTGCTCGTCGATGCCGAAGGGCGTGACAAAAATGGGGGTGCTGGACAACTCACGCATTTTAATCGCCATGGCGTGGCTGGTCGCACCGAGCGCCGTTGCGCGGTCCAGGGTCTTGCCCAGTGCGGCATGGTGCCAGCGGCTCTTGTTCGGGAAGTCGTAGATATCGCTGCCCCAGGCCGACAGCAGGTTCGGCAGGAAGCCCGACAGTCGCGCCAGCAGGCCGTAGCCGGTCGCGTAGTGGGTGTTGAGCAGGTCGGGCTTGATCCGGGAGAGCAGTTGACGCAGCTTGAAAACAGCCAGGAAGTATCCCCAGGGGGCGCCACAGGGCAATTTGTATTGATGGACTGCTGCCGCGATGTCCGAGGAAGGATCGTCAAGCGACAGCAGATGCACGTCGTAGCCGCGTTCGCTCAGGCCATTGGCCCATCGTACGGTATGTATGCTTCGCGTCGCGCCCAGAAGCGCGACTCTCAGTGATGATGCGGTGCCGGTCTGGAATGCGGAATCTGCCGCTGACGAGGGTTCGGAATGGGTAGTCAATCTGATGCCGGATTTTTTATATATTGAGTCAGACGGCAGTCTAGCAACAGCCTAACACAGCCGATATTTCGGTCACGTTTCTCGGACTGAATCAATATGTATCAATGAGTCCGATTTCGTGATTGGCACACGTATTCGGACACATATTTACCGCCTGAAAATGGCGGCGAAAGTCGCGACAAGGATTTTCATGTCGCCGATGAAGGAGCGCGTGCGCACATATTCACTCTGGAGCCGCAGTTTTTCGGGCAGGATCTGTTCGCGGTAGGCCTGTTCCGGATCGCTGGCGCGCGCCAGCAGCTCGTTCTCATGCCGGAACTGGATGGATGCCAAGTCGGTAATGCCTGGTTTCACTGACAGCACGACGCGTCGTTGCGCGTCGGGATAGAGCGCGACATACCGGGGCACTTCAGGACGTGGACCCACCACGCTCATGCTGCCGGCCAGTACGTCGATGAGCTGAGGCAGTTCATCCAGCTTCCAGTGGCGGATCCAGGCTCCCGTGCGCGTGATGCGGGCGTCACCGCCAACGGTGATCTCTTTCGAATTGCCAGCGGTGCTGACCGTCATGCTGCGGAACTTGTGGATCCGGAAGGTCCGGCCGTCCTTGCCTACACGCACCTGGCGGAAAAACACCGGGCCGGGCGAGTCGCGCTTGATGGCCACCGCGATGACCAGGAACAGTGGTGACAGGACGATCAGGCCCAGCAAGGAAACGACAAAGTCGAACAACCGTTTCATCGGCGGCGAAGCAGCGTCTCGACGGCACTGATGACACGCGCGACTTCATCATCGGTCATGCGTGAATAGATCGGCAGGCTCACCATGCATTCGTAGGCCCGTTGCGAATGCGGGAACATACCGGGCTGAAGGCCGTAGCGGTCACGCCAATAGGGCTGCAGATGCAACGGTACGTAGTGCACGCTGCAACCGACCCCGGCTTCCGTCATGCGCACGATGAAATCATCCCGGCCGATCGGCGCGTCCGCGGACAGGCGCAATACATACAGGTGCCATGCGTGTGTGTCGCTGACGTCGTAGCCGCGAGCGGCCAGCCGTTCGGGACTTGGCGGCAAGGTGAGCGGCAGATCGGCGAATGCGTTGTCGTAGCATGTGGCGATGGCGGCGCGGCGGTCGCGCATTTCTCGCACCCGCGCCAGCTGTATGCGGCCCATCGCCGCGGCGGTGTCCGGCAGGTTGTACTTGAATCCGGGAGCCACGATTTCGTAGTACCACGCCGGCTTTTTCGACGTGAAGCGATCAAAGGCATCGCGGTCGATGCCATGCAGCCGCATGACGCGGCAACGCTTGGCCAGTGCCGGATCGCGCGTGACCACCATGCCGCCCTCGCCGGTGGCGAGGGTCTTGGTGGCGTAGAAGCTATAGACCGTGATGTCGCTGGCCAGGCCGCCGATCAGTTCGCCTTTCCAGGTGCAGGGCAGGGCGTGCGCCGCGTCTTCGATGACGCGCAGTCCGTGGCGGCGGGCGATGTCGAGGATGGCGGTCATGTCACAGGACAGGCCACCGTAGTGCACCGGGATGATTGCCTTGGTGCGCGGGGTGATGGCACGCTCCACGGCCTCGGGGCTGACACAAAAGGTATCAGGATCGATGTCCACCAGCACGGGTTCGGCCCCAAGGTAGCGGGCAACTTCGGCGCTGGCGGTGAAGGTGTGAGTGGTGGTGATGACTTCGTCGCCCTCGCCCACGCCGATGGCTTCCAGGGCCAGGTGCAGGCCGGCGGTTGCCGAGTTCACCGCCACGGCTTCCACGCCACTGCCGATGAAGGCCGCGAATTCCTGCTCGAACGCTCGGGCGTTGGGCCCCGTAGTGAGCCACCCCGACTTCATGGCTTCAGTGACGGCCGTGATTTCGGCGTCGCCAATGTCAGGTAGTGCGAAGGGAATGAAAGACATGTTCGTGGCCTGGCGGCTAAGGACGTTGCGAAACCGGGATTGTAGTGGAGCCATGCACGGCATCGCCAAGCGACTCGAGGAATTGGCGAGCCAGGAAGGGGTAGCTGTGGCGTTGCTGCACAAAGGCCTTTCCACGTGCCCCCAATGCTTGACGTTCAGTTTTTGGTAAGTTGGCCAGGTCGCTGATTGCGCCGGCGATGGCCGGCACGTCATCCGCGGGGACGCTGATACCGCAATCCGCGTCGCTCACCAGGTCGTAAGGGGAACTCGTGGCGTGAACGACGGGCAGTCCCGCCAGCATGTAGTCGAACAATTTGTTGGGGCTGGTCCCGAACTGGTAGAGCGGGCTGTCGTGCCAACCGATGTAGGCAATGTCAGCGAGGGACAGCAGGGTCGGGATCGTGGGTTTTTCCACCGGATCCAGGAACAGGATGTTCTTCAGGCCCAATGATTGAGCCCGCTGCATCAAGCGTGCCTTCTCTACGCCTTTGCCGACCAGCAGGTATCCCACGTCCGCGGATTCCGGTCTTGCCGCGGCCTCGATCATCGGACCCAGCGCATTCGATACCGCGTGGCCGCCGGCATAGACGCAGGTGGCCTTGAACTGGCGCGTGAATTCGGTGATGCGCGCTTCGACGGGGGGAGGCAGCGCACGAGCGGTTTCGGCGGGATCGAATCCGTTGGGGATGTAGCCGAACTTGTCCGGGGCCATGCCGCGGCCTTGCAGATGCGGCGCGGTGCCAGGCAACAGGGAGATGACCTTGTCGGCATGCCGGCAGGCGTAGTCTTCCGCCAGCTGCATGGAGAAGATCATGGGATGCCGTTCGGAAAAACCGCCCAGCAGCCGCGGCGTCAATGGCCAGAGGTCATGGACTTCGTAGACGAGTTTGGCCCCGGCGATGCGGGCGATTTTCGCGGCGGGCCAGATGTCATAAGGATAGGTCGACGAGGCGATGACGACATCGGGAAGGTCCGCGGCCAGTTCGCGAGCCATGCCGCGGACCTTTGCCGTGAACTGCAGCATATTGAGCAGGCGCTTGGCGCCATTGCCGGCGTAGGGGCGGGTGCGCAACCAGAGATAATCGACGCCGTCGATCTGTTCACGTGTGACGGGGGATGAAACGGCGGGATTCTGCTGGCGCAGGTGCGAGACGCTGCTGGCGACGATGGTGACGCGATGGCCTTGTCGCACCCATTCGCGGGCCAGATAATACGGCCGGAATTCCATTCCGTGCCGGGGCGAACCGGCGTAATGGTTGATAAGCAGGATATTCATGCCGACATCGTAGCGTGTCGCCGCCAGGGGTGTGGCGGTGTGTCTGGCACGGCGCCGCGGTGGGCACCGTGCCAGCAGGACATCAGCCCAGTGCTGCGCGCAGCGCGGCGACGATCTGATCCTGGGTCGCTTCATCCAGGTCCGGGTGCATCGGCAGGCTCATGACGGTGGCGGCGAGGGTGTCGGACACCGGCGTGGCGCCTTCGGCCGCGGCGAATGCGGCATAGGCCGGTTGAGCGTGGATGGGCCGCGGGTAGTGGATTGCCGTCGGGATGCCGGCTTCCTTCAGGTGCGCGATCACGGCTTCGCGATTGGGCACCATGACCGTGAACTGGGCCCAGACACTGTCGCGATCCGGACGCACCGTGACCGTGCGGGCACCGCCCGGCAGGTCGGCCAGCAACTGCTGGTAGCGCGCGCCGATCTTGATGCGCTGTTCCACTTCCCATTCGAAGCGCTCCAGCTTGCCCAGCACCACGGCGCATTGCAGCGTGTCCATGCGGCCACCCACCCCGATGCGGGTGTGGTAATAGCGGGCCGATTGGCCATGCACGCGGATTTCACGCATGGCCTGGGCCAGCTCGTCGTCGTTGGTGAACAGCGCACCCCCGTCGCCGTAGCAGCCCAGGGGCTTGCTCGGGAAGAAACTGGTGCAGCCGATCTTGGACAGGTTGCAGCTCTTCTTGCCTTTGTAGGTGGCGCCGAAGCTCTGCGCGGCGTCTTCGATGACGGTGATGCCGTGCTTGTCGGCGATGGCATTGACCTCGTCCATGTCGCCGCACTGGCCGTACAGCGACACCGGGATGATGGCCTTGGTGCGAGGCGTGATCTTGGCCTCGATTTCCGAAACCTTGATGTTGCAGGTATCAGGCTCGACATCCACGAACACCGGCACGGCGCCCAGCAGCACGATGACTTCCGCCGTCGCCACGAACGTGAACGAGGTGGTGATGACTTCGTCGCCGGCCTTCACCCCCAGGGCCATCAGCGCGATCAGCAGCGCTTCGGTGCCGGAGGCGACCGTAATGCAGTGCTTGGCGCCCGTATAGGCGCACAGCGCGGCTTCCAGCTCCTTGACCTCGGGACCCATGATGTACTGGCCATGATCCAGCACGGCCTGGATACGTGCATTGATCGGGTCGCGCAGGACTTGGTACTGCTTCTTCAGGTCAATGAATTGCATGTTGTCTCACACCAGTTGGCAGACGCCGTCTTTGAGTACGTATTGGTCACCGGTTGCCGGGCAGGTGGTCTGCCCGCTGCCGGTCAGCGGCAGGTCCAGCTGTTCGCCATGGCGGCTCATCCAGCCGATCTGGCGGGCGGGCACGCCTACCACCAGGGCGAAATCGGGCACGTCGCGGTTGACCACGGCGCCGGCGCCGACAAAGGCGTAGCGGCCCACGGTCGAGCCGCACACGATGGTGCAGTTGGCGCCCAGCGTGGCGCCCTGGCGCACGACCGTATCGCGGTATTCATTCTTGCGTTCGATGGCCGCGCGCGGGTTGTACACATTGGTGAACACCATGCTGGGGCCGCAGAACACGTCATCCTCGAGCGTCACGTTGTCGTAGACGGAGACGTTGTTCTGGATCTTGACGCGATTGCCGATCTTGACGCGATTGCCGACGTAGACGTTCTGGCCCAGCGAACAGGCCTCGCCGATGACGGCGCCGCCCGAAACGTGGACCCAGTGCCAGACGCGGGTGCCGGCGCCAATCTGCGCGCCGTCGTCGACGATAGCGGTGGAATGGATGCTCATAATGCTCAGTCCAGCGGCAGCGGTACGCGCAGGCCGTCGCGCGCGGAGCGGTAGATGGCGGTCAGCAGGGCCAGCGACTGCAGGCCTTCGCGTCCGTCGGTCTCGGGTTCGCATTCACCACGCAGCACGCGGATGACGTTGTCGTAATAGAGCGGATGGCCAAAGCCGTAGACCGACGTGGTCTCGTAGTTGGCTTCACGGATCTTGGCGTCGTCGGGATGCTCGTCGGCGAATTTCCATTCGTCGATGCGGTTGACGGCGACCCCGCCCACGCGCACGGTGCCCTTTTCGCCCAGGATGGTGATGGAGCCTTCCAGGTTCTGCGGGTAGGTCAGCATGGTGACGTTGATCGAGCCCATGGCGCCATGGCGCCAGCGGATCGCGGCCACGCCGGTGTCTTCGGCTTCGATGCGGCGAGCCAGCGTGGCGGTGTAGGCGTACACGCTTTCCACGGGACCCACCAGCCAATCGAGCAGGTCGACGTAATGGCTCGCCTGGTTCATGAAGGCGCCGCCATCCCACTCCCACTTGCCGCGCCAGCGGGCGGCATCGTAATAGTCTTGGGGACGGGTCCAGAAAACGTTGACCGTCACCATATAGATACGGCCGAAGCGGCCGCTGTCGATGGCCTTCTTGAGCAGCTGCAGCGTTGCGTTGCGGCGGTTCTGCTTGACGACGAACAGGCGCACGTTTGCGTCGTCGCACGCCTTCACCATGCGCTTGGCATCTTCCCAGCGGGTGGCCATGGGTTTTTCGCTGACCACATGGCGGCCGGATTGCGCGACTTCAATGGCCTGCCAGGGGTGTAGACCCGATGGCGTGGCCAGAATGACCGCGTCGGCCGTAGTATGGGCCAGCATTTCTGCCAGGGACGAAAAGGGACGCGCACCGGTGGCTTCCGCGGCGGCTTTCAGCGCGGCGGGATTGGTGTCACAGACATCCACCAGCTCCGCACGGTCGCTGTGCTGAGCAATGGCTCCGATGTGGTTCTTGGAAATACGCCCACACCCTACCAGGGCGAAACGAACCTTGCGGTCGGTAACTGGATTAGCGGTCATCGGGAGAATAGGTTGTTTTGTTGTAAATTGCCGGGATAATTCGACAGCCCCTCCCGGAATAGAGCGTAATAATACTTGAAGACCGGGCTGCGTTACGAGCGCACAACCCGCCTTTTCCAATCGATGCCAACTCGCATTCTCATTGTCCGTACGTCGTCATTAGGCGATCTGGTGCACATGCTGCCCGCCATTTCCGACATCGCCCGCCACGTGCCGGACGCTGAAATCGACTGGATCGCCGAAGAAGCCTTCGCTGAAATCCCCGCGTGGCACCCCGCTGTCAACGAGGTCATCAAGGTGGCCCACCGACGGTGGCGCAAGGCCTGGTGGTCGAGCCAGGTGCGGGCCGAACGCCAGGCGCTGAAAGAGCGCCTGCGCTCGAAGCGGTACGACATCGTGCTGGATATGCAAGCTTTGCTGAAATCCGCCTGGCTGGTGCGCCAGGCGCAAGGCGTGCGCCATGGCCTGGATTGGCGTTCCGCGCGGGAACCGCTGGCATCGCTGTTCTACAACGTCCGCCATCGGGTGGAGTTCTGGCAGCCCGCGGTCATTCGTCAGCGCAAACTGGCGTCGCTGACCTTTGGATACCAATATGGTGGTCAACCCGATTTCGGGCTGCAGGCGTTTTCCCGCGCGTCCGGCCAGGGGCGCGACAACGCCGACGCCGTCCACGAAATCTCCAGCGAAGGTCTGGATGCGACGGAATTGCCACGCCTGCACCATCTGGATACCGACCGCGGCTACGCGGTGATCATGCCGTCGGCCAGCCGCGACGACAAACTGTGGCCCGAGGATGATTGGCGCGCCGTCTTCCGCCGGCTGCGCGACGCCGGCTGTGCGCTCAAGTTGCTGGCGGGCAACGAGCAGGAGGCCGAGCGCGCGCGTCTGCTGGTGGCTGGCATGGAAGACGTCGAGGTGATGCCACGCATGGACCTGACGTCGGTGGCCCGGCTGCTGGCCGGTTCACGCCTGATGGTCGGGCTGGACAGCGGACTGACACACTTGTCGGCCGCGCTTGGGCGCCCCACTATCGGCATCTACCGGGCTTCCACGCCGGTGCGCACGCCGTTGGTCGGCTCGAACTACACGGCCAGCCTGGGCGACCGCGGCGCGTCGCCATCGCGCGAGGCCGTGATGGCATCGGTCGAGCAGGCGCTGGCCGCTCACTGATGAACCGGGCCGTCTATACCCTTGGGTTGCGGGCGCTCGCGCCCCTGGTCTGGCTATGGATGGCGCGCCGCGCCAAACGCGCGGGAGGCGAATGGGAAATCTTCTCGCCAGAGCGGTTCGGCAAGGTCCGGTCGGCCCGCGTCGCCGATGCGCCGGTCTGGGTGCATGCCGTCAGCCTGGGCGAGACGCGCGCCGCGCAGCCGTTGCTGCAAGCGCTGCTGGACCGCGGCCTGCCAGTGCTGCTGACTCATATCACCGCAACCGGCCGGGCCGAAGGTGCGCGTCTGTTCGCGGATGCGATCGCCCGGGGCCAATTGCGGCAGGCCTGGCTGCCCTATGATTTTCCGGGCGCGACGCGGCGTTTCATGGCCGCCACGGCGCCCCGTTGCGGCATTCTCGTGGAACGCGAAATCTGGCCCAACCTTTTGGCCGCGGCGCGGCGCGCGGCGGTGCCGATGGCGTTGGTCAGCGCCCGCTTTTCGGCGTCTTCGCTACGCCAGTCCGGCCGGATGGGCGGCGTCATGCGCGAGGCATTGGCGGGCCTGGACATGGTGCTGGCGCAGACCGCGGCGGACGCCGGGCGGCTGGCCCGGGCCGGCGTGTCCCGCCCTCGCGTATCCGGCAACCTGAAGTTCGATCTGTCGCTGCCCGAGGCGCAAGTGCGGGCGGGGCAGGCCTGGCGGGCCAGCTTGGGCCGGCCGGTGATCGCCCTGGCCAGCACCCGCGAAGGCGAGGATGCACCCTTCATCGATGCGATCAAGCATCGCGCCGGCCCGCCCGGTGGACCGCTGTTCCTGCTGATTCCGCGCCACCCGCAGCGGTTCGATGCCGCGGCGGCGCTGCTGGAGCAGGCCGGCGTGGCTTATGTCAGGCGGTCGTCCGGACAGATGCCTGGACCGGACACGGTCGTGGTATTGGGGGACACCCTTGGCGAAATGGCATTCCATTACGCCGCGGCCGACGTGGCCGTGGTCGCCGGCAGTTTTGCGCCGTTGGGCGGGCAGAACCTGATCGAGGCCTGCGCCGCCGGCGTGCCGGTGATCGTGGGACCGCACACTTTCAATTTCGAGCAGGCCGCCAGCGATGCCATCGAGGCTGGTGCCGCGCAGCGCCAGCCGGACCCCGACCAGGCCGTGGCGGCGGCGCTGGCGCTGCTGGAGGACCCCGCCGCGCGGCAGGCTGCCAGTCAGGCGGCGCGGACATGGTTCGCCAGCCATTCGGGCGCCACGGCGCGGACCATGGACGCATTGGCGCCCTGGCTGGGTTGACGCCGGGCGGGTCAGGCGGGGTTTCGTGGCACCAGCGTAACCGCGCCCGGGTTCAATTCCTGGCTGAAACGCCGCGTGTCGCGCCCTTCGTCTTCGGGCCGAGCGCCCAGCCACCCCTGGCCCAGCGCATAGACGCCGAGATTGGCCAGCAGGATCAGGATGAAGAGCACGCGCATGCCGTGGCCTTTGGATCAGGCGCCCGTGGCGGGGTTGGCGCGCGCCATGGCCGCCAATCCGTCGAGGACGGGATGGTTCAGGTAGGTCGGCACCGGCGCGGCGCCGAATGCGCCGCCGGCATCTGCCAGCAGGCGTTCGATTTCCTGGTGGACTTCCGGCCAACCGCCGCCCGCGGCGAAGATCTGCGGCACCTGTCCATAGCGTTGCCGGCCGGCGAGCCACTGGCGCACCACCGCGCCGGCCTGGGCGGCGGCGATGCCGGAGGCGATGGCTTCGTGGGTATCGGTGGGATAGGGCACGACCTGGCCTTCCGCGATCGGCAGGTTGGCGGTGCCGTGCGCCAACGCGTTGCGCATCATGGCCGGGCCCGGCAGGATCAGGCCGCCGGCAAAAACGTTGTCCGGCCCCACGGTGTCGATGGTGGTGGCGGTGCCGAAGCTGGCCAGCAGGAAGGGCGGATGGGCGCCGGGCAGATGCGACAGCACGCCCAACAGCGAAGCCCAGCGGTCCGCGCCCAGTTGCGACGGCGTCTTGTAGCGGTTGACCAATCCCAGCGTGGTTGCCTGCGACGTGGCCCAGGTGACCGGGCAGCCATGGCGTTGCAGCACGGCGGCGATGGCGGCGCCGCGTTCCGCACCCGCCACGTTCACGCCCAGCGCCCGTGACGGCCGTCGCGGCAGGGCGCCGAGCCAGCGGTCCAGCGCGTCCAGGTCCAGGCCATCGAAGGCGACCGCGGCCGGTTCGCGCGGCATGTCGGGGCTGCCGGGATCCAGCCAACCCACTTTGAGACGGCTGTTGCCTGAGTCGATGAGGATGATCATGCTTGGCGTCGAATCGAGATTTCACCGACCGAGATCGGCATGGCGCCCTGGGGCGTTTGCACCAGCAGGCGGCCCTGGCCGTCGACGCCACAGGCGGTGCCGCTGAGGATCACGTTGCCCTTGTCGAGCACGTTGATCGCGCGGCCGGCGAGCGCGTCGACCTTGTCGAAGCGCCGCGCGAAGGCGTCGAAGCCGTCGCGTTCGAGGGTGCGGACGGCTTCATGCCATGCCGTTGCCGCGGCGCAGACCAGGTCGGCGGCGGTGGCGGCGTGGCCGGGGGCGTGGCCCGTGACACAGGTCCAGTCGGCGACCTGGCGGCCCAGCGCCTGCGACAAGGCGTCGGCGTCGACCAGGTTCACGCCCATGCCGATGACGACGGTGTAGCCGGTTTCGCGGCTTCCGGGGTTGCGGGTGGTCTCGACCAGCACGCCGGCCAGCTTGGCGTCGTGCCACTGCACGTCGTTGGGCCATTTCATGCACAGGCCGTCGGCGCCGGGCCCGGCCACGGCGCGCAGCGCCTCGCAGGCGGCCAGGCCAGCCAGCGGCGACAGGGCCGGCAATTGCGCGGCCGGCAGGTGCACATCGAATGCGCACGAGAACATCAGCGCGGCGCCCACGCGATTCTGCCAGGGACGGCCGGCGCGGCCGCGCCCGGTTTCCTGCAGATGGGTGCCCAGCAGCCAGGGTTTGCCGGCGCCGGAACCCGTGCGGGCGCGCGCCAGCAGGTCGGCATTGGTCGAGCCGGTGCTGGCGGTCCAGGCGATGTCTTGGAAGGCGGGCAGGCGCGAACCCAGCATCCGGGCCAGATCGTCTGGCGCGGGCAGGTCGGTGGGGCGGACGTGAACGGGCATGGCGGCGATTGTAGGGCACGCGCGGGCCGCGCTCGCGGCCTGTCGTCCCCAGCGTATATGATTGTCGATACATTTTGCATCGGTATTCCGCTACATGCCCCATTCCGCCCCGTCCGCACCCCGCGCCGCGCCGCCCTTCCGCCAGGAAGCCGGCGTGTGCCATGTCGGGGGCGACTGGAGCGTGCTGGCGCTGGCCGAGCCGGGCGAAGTCGAGCGCCGCCGCGCGGCAATGGCGAAGGCCGCCGACGCCGGGGCGCGCTGGGACCTGCAGGGCATCAGCCGGCTCGACACCATCGGCGCGCTGCTGATCTGGCAGGCCTGGGGCGAGAAATTGCCCGAACGCGTGCGGTGGTCCGCCGGCCAGCAGGACGTGTTCACCGCCCTGGCGACGAACAAGGGCGGCAAGCAGGCGCCGCCGCGTCCCGAGCCGGCCTGGGGCTGGCTGCGCGCCCTGGGCGGCGCCGTGCTGCAGGCGGGCGAGAACGGCCGCGCCCTGCTGACCATGCTGGGGCAGCTGGTCCTGGATCTCTTTGGCATGTTGAGCCGGCCGTCGCGCGGGCCGTGGCGCGAGATCTCGGCCCAGGTCTACCGCACCGGCGCGCAGGCGCTGGGCATTACGGCGCTGGTGGGCTTTCTGATCGGCGTCGTGCTGTCGTACCTGTCCGCGCAGCAATTGCAGATGATCGGCGCCGACCGCTTCATCGTCCGGCTGCTGGGCGTGTCGATCGTGCGCGAGCTGGGGCCGGTGCTCGCCGCCATCCTGGTGGCCGGGCGCTCCGGGTCGGCCATCACTGCGCAGATCGGCGTCATGCGAGTCACGCAGGAACTGGATGCGATGTTGGTGATGGGTATCTCGCACGGCCAGCGGTTGATCCTGCCGCGGGTGGTGGCGCTGGCCGTGACCATGCCGCTGTTGGTGCTGTGGACCGACGCCATGGCGATCCTGGGCGGGATGCTGGCGGCGCAGGTGCAGCTGGGCGTATCGGCGCAGTGGTTCCTGCAGTCGCTGCCCGACGCCATTTCCCTGACCAATTACTGGATCGGCATCCTCAAGGGCGTGACCTTCGGCATCCTGATCGCGCTGATCGCCTGCCATTTCGGCCTGCGCATCCAGCCCAACACGGAGAGCCTGGGGCGCGGCACCACGACCTCCGTGGTCACCTCGATCACCGGCGTGATACTGCTGGACGCGCTGTACGCCGTCATTTTCAGTTCGGTGGGCATCTGATGGCCGGCGCCGAACAACATCGCCTGTTTACCGAGGAGAACATCACGGTCGCGCCCGTGATCACCGTGCGCGGGCTGCGCACGGCCTTCGGCGACCACGTGGTGCACGACAACCTGGACCTGACCGTCTTTCCCGGCGAGATCCTGGTGCTGGTAGGCGGCTCGGGCACGGGCAAGACAGTGCTGTTGCGGCAGATCATCGGGCTGGACCAGCCGGCCGCCGGTACCATCCAGGTGTTGGGCAATACCTTGTCCGAACTGACGCCAGGCGAGCGCCGGCGCCTGTCCTACCGCTGGGGCATGCTGTTCCAGGCGGGCGCGTTGTTCTCGGCGCTGTCGGTGTACGACAACGTCGCGTTGCCGCTGCGGGAGTTGCGCACGGTGCCGGAGGACCTGGTGCACGACGTGGTGATGTGCCGCCTGGCCATGGTCGGCCTGTCGGCGCAGGATGCCGGCAAGCGGCCGTCGGATCTTTCCGGCGGTATGGTCAAGCGCGTGGCGCTGGCGCGCGCGCTGTCGCTGGACCCGGAGCTGGTGTTCCTGGACGAACCCACGGCAGGGCTGGACCCGCTGCGTTCGGATGAATTCGTGGACCTGGTGCGCAGCCTGCACCGGCAGTTGGGATTTACCGTTGTCATGGTGACGCACGATCTGGACACGCTGCTTGCGCTGGCCACGCGTGTCGCCGTGCTGGCGGACAAGCGGGTGATCGTGTGCGACACGGTGCCGGAAGTGCTGAAGGTCGATCACCCGTTCATTCATACATTCTTCCTGGGCGAGCGCGGCTTGCGCGCGCTCGGGGACATGGCGCCGAAGGGAACGCATCATGGAAAACCGTAGTCACGCGCTCATGGCCGGCATCTTCACGCTGGTGCTGCTGGCCGCCGCTGCGCTGGTGGCCGTCTGGATCGGCCGCGACCGGACCAAACTGCAAACCTATGAAATCATCTCGGCAACGGCCGTCAGTGGGCTCAATCCGCAGTCGACCGTGCGCTACCAGGGTGTGCCGGTGGGCAAGGTGCAGTCGCTGGCGCTGAACCCCGACAAGCCCGGGCAGGTGCGTATCCGCATCGGTGTCGCGCCGAACACGCCCATCACCGAGTCGACCTGGGCCGAGCTGGGCGTGCAGGGCGTCACGGGCATGGCCAACGTGGAACTGCGCGACGACGGCAGTTCGTTCAAGCGGCTGGCGTCGAGCGCCGCCAACCCGGCCGCGATCCCGCTGCGGCCGGGTTTCCTGGACCGCATCGAGCAGCGCGGCGGGCGTCTCATTTCCAATGTCGAGGACGCCACCGAGCAGCTGCGACGCCTCTTGAGCGAGCAGAACGTGCAGGCGCTGACCGCCAGCCTGCAGAATGCCACCGACATCACCCACTCGCTCAAGGAAGCCAGCCGCGACCTCGGGCCGGCGCTGGCCAAGCTGGGGCCCCTGGTCGATTCGCTGGGCAGCACCTCGCGGCAGGCGGATCGCGCGGCGCGCGAGGTGGCCGACCTGGCCCAGCAGGCGCGCCAGTCGCTGGCGCGCCTGAATGCGCCGGACGGCGCGCTGGCCGCGGCCACGCGCAGCTTGAACGACATCGCCTTTGCCGCCTCACGCCTGGATGGCGAGACGCTGCCGGCCGTCACCAGCATGGCGGCCAGCGTCAGCGAGGCCGCGCGCGGGGCCACCTTCACATTGCGTCGCGTGGACAACACGCCACAATCGCTATTGTTCGGACCGCCGCCGGCCGCGCCCGGTCCCGGCGAGGCCGGGTTCGCCGGATTTGGGAGACAGCAGAAATGAAGATGCGCAGTGCGATTCAGGCCCTGGCTTTGACGCTGGCGTTGGCCGGCTGCGGCGTGGGCCGCGTGGGCGCGCCACCCGCCGTGTTCGACCTGGGGCTGGATGCCCGCCCGGCGCCGCAGCTGCCGGCCCGCGAGCCGATGGCGCTGGTGTTCTCGGCGGTGCCGGCGCTGTCCGGCACCGGCGTCATCTGGCGCGTTGGCGACAGCGCCGCGCCGCAGTCCTATGCCACTTATCGCTGGGCCTCGTCGCCGTCCGACCTGGTGCGCCAGCGCCTGATCGAGCGGCTGTCGCGCCAGGGGCCGGTGCTGGCCGAGCGCGCCAGCGGCCAGACGCCGCAGTTGCAGGTCTACCTGTCGCAGTTCGAGCAGGTGTTCACGCCGGATGGTTCCGCCAGCGAAGGCCGCGTGCTGCTGCAGGCGGTATTGCTGAATGGCCGCAACGTGGTTGGCCAGGTGCGCATCGCGACACAGGCGCCGGCGCCCACGCAGGACGCCGCCGGCGGCGTGGCCGCGTTGCGCCAGGCCACCGACGACGCCGCCGACCAGCTGGCGCAATGGCTGGCCAGCCAGCCCAAGGCCGCGGCCCGGCCCGGCGGTTAACATTCTTTCTTTTCAAGCAGCACGAGTCCGATATGCCCGCAAGCACAGAAACCCACGCCTTTACCGGAGCCGCCGGCCGCATCGATTGCGCCGTGGATTGGCCTGACGGCACGCCGCGGGGCTGGGCCCTGGTGCTGCATCCGCACCCGTTGCAGGGCGGCGCGCGCGAGAACAAGGTGGTGACTACGCTGTCGCGCGCCTGCGTCCAGCACGGCCTGGTGGCGGTGCGCCCCAATTTCCGCGGCGTCGGGCTGTCCGAAGGCGAATTCGACAAGTCCGTGGGCGAGACCCAGGACATGCTGGCGGTGGTCGCGCAAATGCGCGAGCGTCATCCGGAACTGGCGGACGCGCCGTGGGTGCTGGCCGGCTTTTCCTTCGGCACCGCGGTTGCCGCGCAGACCTACGCCGCGCTGGCCGACCAGGGCGACACGGTACTGCCCAGCGCGCTGATGCTGATGGGGCCGGCCGTCAACCGCTTCCAGTCGCATGAGGTCCAAGTGCCCGGCGACACGCTGATGGTGCATGGCGAAGAGGACGAAGTCGTGCCGCTGTCCGAGGCCATGGACTGGGCCCGTCCGCGTTCGATCCCGGTGGTGGTGATCCCCGGCGCCTCGCATTTTTTCCACGGCAAGCTGCTGGTGCTGCGCCAGCTGGTGCAGGCGCACCTGAAGGTCAAGCTTGACTGAATGGCGCGCCGCGCAAGGCGGCGCGTTGCATCAGGTTGCATGTTTTAGCTGCCCGAGGAACCCATCGCGGGCCGGACGGGTCTCATCGACTGCCTATAATTGTCAGCCACTTGCCCCGCGCCAGCGGGCGTCTTTCCTGGACCCACGTTGCCGATGAAGAATTTGCCTCACTCCGTTCACTCCCCCGTTGTCTTTGCTCGTCGCGCCCTCGCCGGCGCGGTGCTGTCGGCGATGCTCGCCGCCTCGCTGCCGGCCTGGGCCCAGCAGGCGCCCGCCGCGGCGCCGGCAGCCGCGGGCGCCACGGCCCCCGCGCCGACGGCGACGGGCGTGGTGCCGGTGGGCGACGTGTCGGCGGTGCCCGCGCCGACCATCGCGGCCAAGGCCTGGATCGTGATCGACGTGAACAGCGGCCAGACCCTGGCGGCGTCGAACCCCGACATGAAGGTCGAGCCGGCCTCGCTCACCAAGATCATGACGGCCTACGTCGTGTTCAATGCGCTCGAGGAAAAGCGCCTGACGCTGGAGCAGACCGTGCCCGTGTCCGAGCACGCCTGGCGCACCGGCGGTTCGCGCATGTTCATCGAGCCGCGCAAGCCGGTCACTGTCGATGAGCTGAACCAGGGCATGATCGTGCAATCGGGCAACGACGCCTCGGTGGCGCTGGCCGAAGCGGTCGGCGGCAGCGAAGCCGCGTTCGCCACGCTCATGAACCAGGAGGCCGAGCGCCTGGGCATGCGCAACACCCACTTCATGAACGCCACCGGGCTGCCCGATCCGCAGCACATGACGTCCACGCGCGACCTGGCCACGTTGTCGGCGCACCTGATCACCGATCATCCGCAGTTCTTCCACTACTACAAGCAGAAGAGCTTCACCTACAACAAGATCACCCAGCCCAACCGCAACCGCCTGCTGTGGGCCGACCCGTCGGTCGACGGCATGAAGACCGGCCACACCGATTCGGCCGGCTACTGCCTGGTGTCGACCGCGGTGCGCGGCGACCGCCGTATCCTGGTGGTGGTGGTGGGCACAGACAGCGAAGCCACCCGCGCCGAGGAAAGCCTGAAGCTGCTGAACTGGAGCTTCCAGAACTTCGACACGGTCAAGCTGTTCGACAAGAGCCAGCCCGGCATCGACGCCCGCGTCTGGGAAGGCACCGCCGAGAACGTCAAGCTCGGCCCGCCCAACCCGGTCTCGATCGCGGTGCCGCGCGGCAAGGCCGGCGATCTCAAGCCCGTGGCGCAGCGCACCGATCCCCTGATCGCCCCGCTGACCAAGGGCCAGCAGGTCGGCACGCTGCAGTTCACGCTCGACGGCAAGGTGCTGCGCACCGAGCCGCTGGTGGTGCAGGACGCCGTCGAACGCGCCGGCTTCTTCGGCCGCATGGTCGACACCGTCAAGCGCTGGTTCCAGTAAACGGACCCGCCGCGGCCGCGGCCGCGGGTGTAAGCTAGCAACGGGCGTTTCGTGCGCGAGACGCCCGTTTTGCATTCTTCCGGGGCGGGCCGGCGGCGCGCCCCTGTTCCATTTCAAATTCAGGAGTGCGTCATGATTCCGGGCGTGCCGGGCGAAAGCCAGGTGTATCTCAACGGTGAGTTTCTGCGCGTGGACGAGGCCAAGGTCTCCGTCCTGGATCGCGGCTTCATTTTCGGCGACGGCATCTACGAAGTCGTCCCGGTGTACCAGGGCAATGCCTTCCGCATGGCCGAACACCTCGACCGCCTCGATCGCAGCCTGGCCGCCTTGCGCATCGCGCAACCGTTCGACCGCAGCGGCTGGATCAACCTGATCCAGCAATTGCTGGAGCGGACCAACCTGGACACCTGCATCGTCTATCTCCAGGTGACGCGCGGCGTGGCCAAGCGTGACCACCAGTTCCCGGCCGAGCCGGTAAAGCCGACGGTGTTCGGCATGATCTCGGCGTGGGCGCCGCCCGGGGCCGCGGTGCGCGCGCAGGGGCTGTCCGCCATTTCCATCCCCGACGAACGCTGGCTGCACTGCGAGATCAAGTCGGTGTCGCTGCTGGGCAACGTGCTGGCCAAGCAGCAGGCGGTCGACGCCCATGTCGACGAGGTGCTGCAGTTCCGCGACGGCTTCCTCACCGAGGGTTCGTCCACCAACATCTGGGTGGTCTCCGGTGGCAAGTTGCTGGCGCCGCCCAAGAACAACCTGATCCTGGAAGGCATCCGCTACGGCCTGATGGGCGAATTGGCGGCCGAGGCCGGCATTGCTTTCGAGGCGCGCCGCCTGACCCAGGACGAGGTGGCGCAGGCCGACGAGCTGATGCTGTCCTCGGCCACCAAGGAAGTGCTGCCGATCGTTTCGCTGGACGGCCGTCCGGTGGGAGCCGGCAAGCCCGGCCCCGTTTATGAGCAATTGCGTGCGGGTTATGATGCCCGCATCGCCGCGCTCTAGGCCCCGCGGGGCGGCCCTGGCGGCCGCCCGCGCCGCGCGCTCCGGCGGCGGGCCTTGCCTGCTCGATGCCTGCCCCCATATAGATGTATTGACGCCCCAGGCCATCCATCATGCATATTCCGCCCGAAGAATCCCTCATCGAATATCCCAGCGACTTCCCCATCAAGGTCATGGGCAAGCATCATCCCGACTTCGCGCAGACGCTGACCGAAGTCGTGCTGCGCTTCGACCCGGGCTTCGATGCCGCCACGGTCGAGATGCGGCCCAGCAAGGGCGGCAACTACATGGGCCTGACCTTCACGGTGCGCGCCACCTCGCGCGAACAGCTCGACGGCCTTTACCAGGCCCTGCACGGCCACCCGATGGTGTCGATCGTCCTGTAAGGCCAGCGGTTGTGATCAAGTGGCTCGCGCGGCCGGCGGACTACCTGTCCGTGTGGCGGGAGATGCAGGCGTACACCGACCAGCGGTCGGCCGAGACGCCCGATGAAATCTGGCTGTGCGAGCATGCGCCGGTCTATACCCTGGGGCAGGCGGGCCTGCCCGAGCACGTGCTCAACCCGGGCGCCATCCCCCTGGTCCAGTGCGATCGCGGCGGCCAGGTCACCTATCATGGCCCGGGCCAGGTGATGGCGTATGCGCTGTTCGACCTGCGCCGCGTCGACATGTACGTGAAGGAATACGTGGCCCTGCTGGAGACGGCGGTGATCGATACGCTCGATGCGATGGGCGTGGCCGGCGCCTGCCGCAAGCCTGGCGCGCCGGGTGTCTATGTACCCGACCCCGACGGCGGCCGCGAATTGGCCAAGATCGCCGCGCTGGGCATCAAGATCCGCAATGGCCGCGCCTATCACGGCGTGTCGCTCAACGTGGCGATGGACCTGGCGCCGTTCCTGGGCATCAATCCCTGCGGCTATGCCGGCCTGCGCACGGTCGACATGGCGTCCTGTAGCGTGCGGCGCGATCCCACCGAGGTGGGCGACGCGCTGGCCCGCAACCTGGCCCGCTTGTGGCGCCAGGCAAGGACAACACCCGCATGAAGACAAGCTTTACGCCGGCCGAAGTGGCCGCGACCACGCCCGAGCAACTGGCCGCCCTGCGCGCCGGGCCGGCGCCGCAGTATGCCGCCTGGATCCGCGCGGCGGCCGAAATGGGCCTGGTCGAGGCGCAGACCATCTTCGGCCAGATGCTGCTCGATGGCGTTGGCGTGCGACAGGATCAGGCCGAAGGGTTGGCCTGGTTCAAGCGCGCCGCCAATGCCGACCATCTCATGGCCATCAACATGATCGGCCGCTGCTATGAAAACGGCTGGGGCGTGCCCGCGGACGATACCGTGGCGGCGTACTGGTTCCGGCTGGCCGCCGACCGCGGGTTGGACTGGGGCATGTACAACTACGCCCACATGCTCAAGAGCGGCCGCGGCGGCGTGACGCAGAACCGCGCGGCGGCGCTGGCGCTGTACCAGCAGGCCGCGCAGGGCGGTCACGTCAAATCCATCGGTGTGGTCGGTCGTTTCTACGAAACGGGCGACGTGGTCGAGCAGGACCTGGAACGCGCGTTCGACTGCTACCGGCGCTGCGCCGAAGGCGGCGATTTCCGCGGCATGTTCCACCTGGGCCGCATGCTGTTGCTGCGCGGCCGCAAGGAAGAGGCGGTGCAATGGCTGGTGCGCGTGCCGGAGACGTCCACGCCGGCCTTTCTGCGCGAGGCCGACGCCATGCTGCGCGACTGCGGCTTTCCTGCGTTGTACGAGACTGGCGCCTGAGCGGCGTCCGGGGCCGCGCCGCACGCCCGACCCGATCGATTTCTGGCCCGGCCGCGCGCGCCGGTCAGGTACTCAAGCGTGCCTCGAACACGGCATTCAGCGTCAGCCGCGTGCCGGCCGGCTGCTCGCCATCGAGCCGGTCCAGCAGCAGTTGTCCCGCGCGCCGGCCCAGCTCGGCCGCGTCCACGCCCAGCGTCGTCAGTCCCTGGACCCATTGCGGCGCGCTGCCGTCCTCGGTGAAGCCCAGCACCGCCAGGTCCTGCGGCACGTGCAGGTCGCGGTTGTGGGCCTCCGACACCGTGGCGGCGGCCAGCAGGTCCGAGGTACAGAACACCGCATCGAAGATCGTATTGGTGGCCAGCAGGCGCAGGAACGCCATGCGGCCATCGTTCAGTTGCTGCGCCTCGGGTTGCACGATGTCGGCGACCACGGCCAGCCCCAGCGCGGCCGCGCTGCCGAGGAAGCCTTCGCGGCGGGCCCGTTCCCACGGGGTGTCGGCGCTGACACAGGCGACACGGGCATGGCCCTTTTCGGCCAGATGGCGGGCGGCCAGGCGGCCCGCCTCGGCATTGTCGATCGTCACCAGGCTGTCCAGCGGGGTGGCGGGCAGGCTCCAGGTCTCCACCACCGGGATTTCCAGCGCCGTCACGGCGGCGCGCAGTTGCGGGTCGTCGAGCGGGCCGATGACCAGCGCCGCGGCCGGTGCCAACTGGGCCAGTAGCGACAGCAGGGACGCATCACGCCACGGGCCGGCGGCCAGGTAGTAGCCGGCTGGCGCCAGCATTTCGGCGCATGCCTGCACGGCACGGGTGGCCGGCGCAAGATCCAGCCGGGGGGCGATCAGGACGATGGGGCGGAGCGAGGACAGGGTGGACATGAGGGGAGGCGGCGCGAATTCGTCAGGCGTGACGATAACCCGGCGCGGCCCGGTGTCGGGCCTTTCGGGGTGGATTCGGGCACAGGGGGTAAAATGTCCTCTTTTGTCTCAGACCGCAACGCCTTGCGCGCCGGTCGTGAAGGTGTTCCATGTCCACGCTTGCCGAGTCGTCTGTGCCCTCGAACGAAGCCGCCGCCGCGCCCGCGGAAACGGCGTACGATCCGACGCAGAAACAGAAATCCCAGGCCAAGACGGCGCGCATCCCGATCAAGATCATTCCCGCCGAGCGCCTGAAGAAGCCGGAATGGATCCGCGTCAAGGCGGCCCAGCCGGGGTCGCGCTTCTACGACATCAAGCGCATCCTGCGCGAGCACAATCTGCACACGGTGTGCGAGGAAGCGTCCTGCCCGAACATCGGCGAATGCTTCGGCAAGGGCACGGCCACGTTCATGATCATGGGCGACAAGTGCACCCGCCGCTGCCCGTTCTGTGACGTGGGCCATGGCCGCCCCGACCCGCTCGACACCAAGGAACCGGAAAACCTCGCGCGCACCATCGCCGCGATGAAGCTGTCGTATGTGGTGATCACTTCGGTCGACCGCGACGACCTGCGCGATGGCGGCGCCGGCCATTTCGTCGACTGCATCACCCACATCCGCGAACTGTCGCCCAGCACGCGCATCGAGGTGCTGGTGCCCGACTTCCGCGGCCGCCTGGACCGAGCGCTGACCATCCTGAACGCCGGCCCTCCGGACGTCATGAACCACAACCTGGAAACCGTGCCGCGCCTGTACAAGCAGGCCCGCCCGGGTTCGGACTACATGCACTCGCTCAAGCTGCTGGCCGAGTTCAAGAAGCTGCATCCGAATGTGCCGACCAAGTCGGGCCTGATGCTGGGCCTGGGCGAGACCGACGAGGAAATCCTGCAGGTGATGCGCGACATGCGCGAGCACAACGTCGACATGCTCACCATCGGCCAGTACCTGCAGCCGTCGGAACACCACCTGCCAGTGCTGCGCTACGTGCATCCCGACACCTTCGCGATGTTCGAGCGCGAGGCCTATGCGATGGGCTTCTCGCACGCGGCGGTGGGCGCCATGGTGCGTTCGTCGTACCACGCCGACGAGCAGGCGCATGCGGCGGGCGTGCCCAACTGAGGGCCGCGCCGTCTCCACGTCAGAATGAAAAATGCCCCGCGATGAACTGACC
Organism: Achromobacter sp. EG18; assembly: GCF_059759395.1. Classification (NCBI taxonomy): domain Bacteria; kingdom Pseudomonadati; phylum Pseudomonadota; class Betaproteobacteria; order Burkholderiales; family Alcaligenaceae; genus Achromobacter; species Achromobacter sp. EG18. The sequence goes on along the minus strand of NZ_CM186213.1, from coordinate 4,200,045 downwards.
CCCGAAAGTTGGACGCAATCCAACCTTCGGGGGTTTTTCGCATGGCGAAGTACGAAGAGCAATTCAAGATCAAGGTGGTGCAGGCATACCTGCAAGGCACAGGCGGCTTCAAATCGGTGGGGCGCCGACACGATGTGCCGTACTCCATGGTGCGGCGGTGGGTCGAGAGCTTTCGAGCGCATGGCGTTGATGGGTTGCGCAGGCAATCTGGCTCGTACAGTGCGGCCTTCAAACAATCGGTGCTGATCAAGATCCGGCGCGAAGGTCTATCGGACACGCAGGCAGCGGTGTTGCTGGGGATTCGTCATACAGGGCACATTATGAAATGGCGCGCCCAGTATGATGCTGGGGGTATAGAGGCGCTGGCGCGCAAGCGCCCAGGAGCAAGCATGCCGCATAAGTACCCCCCAGAGCCGGTGTCCAAGGACATGACCAAGGAAGAACTCGAGCAAGAGCTGGCCTATCTGCGCGCGGAGAACGATTACCTAAAAAAAATGAAGGCCTTGATCGAAGCGGAGAAGACCCGGGCGCTGGTTGGAAAGCGCAAGTGGTCCAAGGATTAAGGCCCAAGCATCCGCTGGCACTACTGCTACGCGTAGCCAAGCTGTCGCGCAGCACGTTTTATTACCACCTGAAGTCGTTCGGAGCCGTGGACCCGTACACCGAGCTCAAGCAGCGCATCAGCGCGGTCTACGCCCATCACAAGGGCCGCTACGGCTACCGCCGGATTACGGCGGTCTTGCGCCAGGCCGGCGAGCTAGTGAACCACAAGACCGTGCAGAAGCTGATGCAGGCGCTAGGCTTGAAGTCGCTGGTGCGCGCCAAGAAGTACCGGTCCTACCGAGGCCAATCGCACCACGTGGCGGCCAACGTGTTGGCGCGCGACTTCGAGGCGGCGCGTCCGAACCAAAAGTGGGTCACCGATGTGACCGAGTTCAACGTACGTGGCGAGAAGCTGTACCTGTCGCCGGTGATGGACCTGTACAACGGCGAGATCGTGGCCTACGAGACCAGCCGCCGGCCGGTGTTCAAGCTCGTAGGCAGCATGTTGAAGAAGGCGCTGGCGAAGTTGTTGCCCGATGACCGACCCGTTCTGCACTCCGACCAGGGATGGCAATACCAGCAGCCCAACTATCGGCAGATACTGGCATCTCGGTCTGTGACCCAGAGCATGTCACGCAAGGGCAACTGCCTGGACAATGCCGCCATGGAAAGCTTCTTCGGCACGCTCAAGGCCGAGTTCTTCCACCTGAACCGCTTCGAAAGCATCGACCAGTTGCAGACCGGTATCCGGCAATACATCCGTTACTACAATCACGATCGCATCAAGCTCAAGCTAAAAGGCCTGAGCCCGGTGCAATACCGAGTCCAGGCCTTCGGGCTTTAGCCGACCGTCCAACTTCTGGGGGTCAGTTCACGAGGGGCATTTTTCATTCTGACGCCTGCCGCGACACGCGGCTGGTCCAGAACACGTCGGGCCGGCCCGCCTCGCGGTTCAGATAGCGCGCCAGCACGAACATCAGGTCCGACAGCCGGTTCAGGTATTGCCGCACCGGCGCGTTCACCGCTTCCTCGCGCGCCAGCGCCACCACGGCGCGTTCGGCGCGGCGGCAGGCGGTGCGCGCCAGGTGGGCCTGCGCCGCCGCGCGCGAGCCGCCCGGCAGGATGAATTCGCGCAGTGGCGGCAGGGCCGCGTTGTAATGCGCCAGCCGCGTATCCAGGTGCGCCACCTGGGCGTCTTCCAGCGCGACATGGCCGGGAATGCACAATTCGGCACCCATATCGAACAAATCGTGTTGGATCGTCAGCAGATCGGCGGCCACGTCGGCCGGCATGGGCTCGGTCAGCAGCAGGCCGATGACGCTGTTCAGTTCGTCCACGTCGCCCAGCGCGGTGATGCGGGCCGCGTCCTTGGGCACGCGCGACCCGTCCCCCAGTCCGGTGCTGCCGTCGTCTCCGGTGCGGGTGGCGATGACTGAAAGGCGATTGGCCATGAAACGTCCTTTGCAAACAACCGTCAGAATTGTTGCGTTATTGCGGGGAAACTATTGCACGAGGACGGTATCCTAGCATTGTGGAAAGCGTGCGCGGGCCGCAAGGCCGGCATGCCGCTTTCGTCGCAATCGGAGGATAAAGCATGGCTTTCAACCGCAAGTACACCACGCCCATGGCTGTCGCCACCGCGATGGCCGTCGTGTCGCTGGCCACGCCGCTGGCGTTCGCGCAGCAGGCCGAGGCCAGCGGCGAGGTGCGGCGCGTGGACCCGGGCGCGGGCAAGGTCACCATCAAGCACGACGCCATCAAGGCGCTGGACCTGCCGGCCATGACGCTGGTGTACGACGCCGATCCGGCGTTGCTGGCCAAGATCAAGGCCGGCGACAAGGTGCGTTTCACCGCGGAGCGCAAGGATGGCAAATACGTGGTGACCGCGATCACCAACTGAACTGCCTGGCCGGGCGCCGCTGGCGCGTCCGCCCGGCGACAGATTCCGCCGCCGGTGGTTTCGGTGGAGGTGGCCTTCGCACGAAAAAGGCCCGCCGCAATTGCTTGCGGCGGGCCTTTGTATTCGTGCTGCCGGCCAGGCCGGGACGCGAGGCTTAGAGCACGTAGCGGGCCAGGTCCTGGCTGCTGGCGGCTTCGGCCAGTTGCGCGTTCACGTAGGCGGCATCGATCTTGACCGTCTTGTCGGTGCTGGAGGTCGCGTCGAACGACAGTTCGTCCAGCAGCTTTTCCATCACGGTGTAGAGGCGGCGGGCCCCGATGTTCTCGGTGGTTTCGTTGACCTCGTAAGCCAGTTCGGCCAGCCGGCGCACGCCTTCTTCAGTGAATTCCAGCTGCACGTCCTCGGTGGCCATCAGCGCGGTGTACTGCTTGGTCAGCGAGGCGTCCGTATCGGACAGGATGCGCACGAAGTCCTCGGCGGTCAGCGATTCCAGTTCGACGCGGATCGGGAAGCGGCCCTGCAGTTCGGGAATCAGGTCCGACGGACGCGCCAGGTGGAAGGCGCCCGAGGCGATGAACAGGATGTGATCGGTGCGGACCATGCCGTAGCGCGTGTTGACGGTGGTGCCCTCGACCAGCGGCAACAGGTCGCGCTGCACGCCCTGGCGCGAGACGTCGGCGCCGCCGCTTTCCTGGCGCGCAGCGATCTTGTCGATCTCGTCCAGGAACACGATGCCGTTCTGCTCGACGTTGTTGATCGCGGCGGTGCGCAGGTCTTCCTCGTTGACGCGCTTGGCGGCTTCCTCGTCGACGATCAGCTTGAAGGCTTCGCGCACCTTCATCTTCTTGGATTTCTTCTTGTCGCGCGCCATCCCGGCGAACATGCCGCGCAGCTGCTCGGCCATTTCTTCCATGCCAGGGGGCGTCATGACGTCCATGTGCGGCGCGGTCTGGGCTACTTCGATCTCGATTTCCAGATGGTCAATCTTGCCCTCGCGCAGGCGCTTGCGGAACGTCTGGCGGGCGCTGTTGTCCTCGCCGCGCTCGGGCTCGCCCGAGCTGCCGCGGGGCGGCGGCACCAGGGCGTCGAGGATGCGGTCTTCGGCGGCGTCCTCGGCCTGGGTGCGCACGCGGCGCATTTCCAGTTCGCGGGTCTGCTTGATCGAGTATTCGGTCAGGTCGCGGATGATGGTGTCGACGTCGCGGCCGACGTAGCCCACCTCGGTGAACTTGGTGGCCTCGATCTTGATGAACGGCGCGTTGGCCAGCTTGGCCAGGCGGCGCGCGATCTCGGTCTTGCCCACGCCGGTGGGGCCGATCATCAGGATGTTCTTGGGGTGGATCTCGTGGCGCAGCGGCTCGGCCACCTGCTGGCGGCGCCAGCGGTTGCGCAGGGCCACCGCCACCGCGCGCTTGGCGCGGTTCTGGCCGACGATGTACTTGTCGAGTTCGGAGACGATCTCTCCGGGCGTCATGTTGGATGCGGACATGAGGGCGGATCCTTGAAGCAGGGCTGGGCTGGGGGACGGGCCGCGGCGCCGGACGGGCGCCGCGCGGCTGGCGTCAGTCGCCCAGCGTCTCGATGACGTGGTTCTGGTTGGTGTAGATGCAGAGGTCGCCGGCGATCTCGAGCGATTGCTTGACGATGGTCTCGGGCGCCAGCTCGGTATTGCGCAGCAGCGCCAGCGCGGCGGACTGGGCATAGGCGCCGCCCGAGCCGATGGCGGCCAGGCCATGCTCGGGTTCGAGCACGTCGCCGTTGCCGGTCAGCACCAGCGTGTGCTCGGCGTCGGCCACGATCAGCATGGCTTCGAGCCGGCGCAGGACGCGGTCGGTGCGCCAGTCGCGGGTCAGTTCGACCGCCGCGCGCATCAGGTTGCCCTGGTGTTTCTCGAGCTTGGCTTCGAAACGCTCCTGCAGCGTGAACGCGTCGGCGGTGGCGCCGGCGAAGCCGGCCAGGATCTTGTCGTGATACAGGCGGCGGATCTTGCGCGCCGTGCCTTTGATGACGATGTTGCCCAGGGTGACCTGGCCATCGCCGCCGAGCGCGACGCGGTTACCGCGACGCACGCACACGATGGTGGTGGCGTGAAATTGTTCCATGCGTTCCTTCCTTTGAAAGGACTAGCTGGGGGCGATGCGGACGAAATCAAGCCTTGCGGGTCGATGAAAATCGATCCGCGCGTCGCGCCTTCGGCTTTGCTGGCGCAGATTGCAGGCGCTTTCGCCCCGAGGCGGTTCGGCAATGAAAAAAGGCCATGCTGGAAACCAGCATAGCCTTTTGGTGTGGCGCTTGAATAACGGGACGGATCAGTCGCCGTACAGCTTCTGCCGCATTTCGCGCCGTTCCTGCGCTTCCAGCGACAGGGTGGCGGTGGGACGGGCCAGCAGGCGCGGGATGCCGATGGGTTCGCCGGTTTCCTCGCACCAGCCGTATTCGCCACTGTCGATGCGGGCGATGGACTGTTGCACCTTCTTCAGCAGCTTGCGCTCGCGGTCGCGGGTGCGCAGCTCCAGGGCGTGTTCTTCCTCGATGGTGGCGCGGTCGGCGGGATCCGGCACGAATTGCGTTTCACGCAGGTGCTCGGTGGTTTCGCCGGCGTTGGCCAGGATGTCCTGTTCGAGTTGTTTGAGCCGTTCCTTGAAGAACGCCAGCTGGCGTTCGTTCATATAGTCGGACTCGGGCATGGCCAGCAATTCCTTCTCGCTGGGCAGATCAATCGCCGTATCGCTCGTCGACTTGCTTGATTTTTTGGTTGCTGCCTTGGTAGCCATGAAAACACTCCACTATGAATCGATCCTGGCGCGGGCTTGTCTTCCCGGTCCGTGTGCTTGCTGCCTACGCTATTCGTACCTCACAGTACTGCCTTCGTCGCACCGCGTCACGTATCCAAAAAGGGGATCACCCCGCCAGGCACTGCTCCAAGCCCCGGGTAAAAATCTCCTGGGGCAGCTTGCGGCCAATGAAGACCATCTTGGTGGACGGCTTTTCGGCCGCGGTCCACGGTTTGCCGGGTTCGGCGCCCATCATCATGTGCACACCCTGGAACAACATGCGGCGGTTGATGCCCTTCATGTACAGAATGCCCTTGTAACGCAACAGGTCCGGGCCATAGACCTGCACCACGCCGCCCAGGAATTCCTCGAGGCGGGCAGGATCGAACGGCTTGTTGGAGCGGAACACGAAGGCGCCGATCTCGTCGTCGTGCTTGGGGTGGTGATGATGCGCGTGATTGCAGTGCGCCCCGCATTCGCCGTCGTGATCGTGGTCATGGTCGTGACCGTGGTGGTCGTGGCCGTGATCATGATCGTGGCCGTGCCCGTGGGCATGGCTGTGGGCGGCATCGGGGTGCTCATCGGCCAGGAAGTCCGGGTCGATGTCCAGAATGGAATTCAGGTTGAAGCCGCTGATGTCGATGATCGACTTCAGGTCGGCGTCGCCGAAGTTGACCGGCGTGATGGGCGCGCGCGGGTTCATCCGCAGCAGGCGGTTGCGCAGCGCTTCGTAGTCGACGTCGTTGACCAGGTCTTTCTTGGAAATCAGGATGCGGTCCGCGAAGCCGACCTGCTTCTGGGCCTCGGGCTGTTCATCCAGCGTCGCCATGCCGTGCTTGGCGTCGACCACCGTGACCACCGCGTCCAGGCGGTAGTATTCGGCGATGTCGTCGTCCATGAAGAACGTCTGGCACACCGGGCCGGGATTGGCCATGCCCGTGGTTTCCAGGATGACGCGTTCGAAATTCAGGGTGCCGGCCTCGCGCTTGGCGCGCAGGTCGGACAGGGTGCGCATCAGGTCGCCGCGCACCGTGCAGCAGACGCAGCCGTTGGACAGTTCGATGATTTCCTCGTCGCTGTCCTGCACCAGCAGGTCGTTGTCGATGCTTTCCGGCCCGAATTCGTTTTCGATGACGGCAACGCGGCGGCCGTGGAATTCGGTCAGGATGCGTTTGAGCAGGGTGGTCTTGCCCGCACCGAGAAAGCCGGTGAGGATGGTGACGGGAACCATTTTGTCCAAACTGCGCGGGGTGTTCATGGCGAAGCTGCTTGCGTGAATTAAAGGCGGTTAAACACGGCGGTCAAGCGCTGGGGTCTGGCGGGGCGGCGGCGGGTGCCGATTGCCTGCCAGACATCGCTCGACCGATGTTACTGCCACAGGCTGCGAGGGCCGCCGTTAGCGGCCGGACGCAGGATTACAGCACAGTCGGGGGCGGGGGGCAAACCCCGGGCCAACCCGGGGGGCGTAGCCGCCCAGATCGCGGCCGTACGCCGTCAAGTATCGGGCGATATCACTATTTTGGGGCGCTTTTCCGGATTTCAAGGGCCGGATCGAGGCGCGCCCGATGGAATGGGTGGCCGGCGAACCCGTAGGGCGCCGGCGGCCGTGCCCGATGCCTTCAATGATGATGGTGATGGTGCCCGCCATCGGCGGGTTGTTGCTTCTGGCACTGCGGGCACAGCGCGCGGATTTCGGTCTCGTGGGTGGCCAGCGTGTACCCGGTCTGGGCAACGCGTTCGGCCAATTGCCGGCTCATGGCGGGATCGGATACCTCGGCCACCGCGCCACAACTGGTACAGACCACCAGCAGATCGTGGGGAGCGCCGCCGGCGTCGTGGCAGGCGCTCCAGGCGTTGACGGCGTCCAGTCGGTGGATCAGGCCTTCGTCCATCAGGAAGTCGAGGGCGCGGTACACCGTCGGGGGCGCGGCGCCCGGATGCACTTCACGCATGGCGTCGAGCAACTCGTAGGCTTTCAGGCTGCGGCCATGGCGCAGCAGCAGTTCCAGCACCTTGCGGCGGATGGGGGTCAGGCGGCGGCCGCGTTGTTCGCACAGCGCTTCGGCGACGCTGAGTTGGGCGCCTACGGTGTCGCTGCGGGGAGAGCGGGGCGGAGCGGGCATGGCGGGTTTCATCTGGAAAGGGAACGCGCGCGAGCGCGCGAGATGCCTGGAAGGTAGCAGAAAACCTCCAGGTGCGGGCGAAACGCTCCCATTCAAGTGGGTATGGTTATGATATAACATAATAATATTCCGCTGTTTCTCTTCGTCATGTCCCATTTTTCGCTTTTGCCCCCGCGGTCCGGCGCCGCGTCGGGTCCGGGCGCTTCCTTGCGCTCCGCTTTCCTCGCCTCCGCTTGGCGCCGCATGGCTGTCGCGCTGGCCGCGGCGGCGGCGTTGTGGGCGTTGACCGGCTGGGCGCTGGACTGGTGGGCGCGATGAGCGTCGCGCCGGTGGCCATCGAGTTGTGCAACGCCTCCTTCGGTTGGCATGGCCATGCCGCCTTGCATAGTGTGTCGGGCCGCTTCGAGGCGGGCGCGATGACCGCCGTGGTCGGTCCGAACGGGGCCGGCAAATCCACCTTGATCAAAGGCATCATGGGCGTATTGCGGCCCCTGTCCGGCAGTGTCAGCGTCGGCGGCGTCGGCCGTTCCGAACTGGCGTGGCTGCCGCAGGCCGCGGAGCTGGATCGCTCCTTTCCCGTGTCGGTGCTGGACCTGGTCGCGATGGGAGCCTGGCGCCGGGTCGGCGGCTGGCGGCGCTATGGCGGCGAAGAGATCGACCGCTGCATGCAGGCGCTGCAGACCGTTGGCCTGGCCGACATGGCTGGCCGGGGGATCGATACGCTGTCCGGCGGACAGCTGCAGCGCACACTGTTCGCGCGCATGCTGGTGCAGGATGCGCCGGTGTTGCTGCTCGACGAACCCTTTACCGCTGTCGACAGCCATACCGCCGATGAGCTGATGGCGTTGCTCTGCGGCCTGCACGGCCAGGGGCGTACGGTGATCGCGGTGCTGCACGACATGGATCTGGTGCGTGACCACTTTCCACAGTGCCTGCTGCTGTCCGGTTCGGTGGTGGCGTGGGGCGATACCGCCGAGACGTTGACCGAGGCGAATCTGAAGACGGCGCGCCAATGGCACGCGAGGGCTTTCGCATGAGCGTGTCGCAATGGTTGATCGGCCCCTTTCTCGACTACGGCTTCATGCGGCGCGCGCTGGCTGGCGCCAGCGCCCTGTCCCTGGGGGCCGCGCCGCTGGGCGTGTTCCTGGTGCTGCGGCGCATGAGCCTGATGGGGGATGCCATGTCGCACGCGATCCTGCCGGGCGTGGCGGCGGGCTTCCTGCTGGCCGGCCTGTCGTTGGGCGCGATGATGCTGGGCGGCATCGCCACCGGGCTGGCCGTGGCGCTCCTGGCCGGCCTGGTCGCGCGCCTGACGCCGCTGCGGGAAGACGCCAGCTTCGCCGCCTTCTACCTGATATCGCTGGGCCTGGGGGTGCTGCTGGTGTCGCTGCGCGGGTCGAACATGGATCTGCTGCACGTGCTGTTCGGCACCGTGCTGGGACTGGATGACGCGGCGCTGCTGCTGGTGACGGCAACGGCCAGCATCACGCTGCTGGCATTGGCCGCGCTCTATCGCATGCTGGTGGCGGAATGTCTTGATCCTGGCTTCCTGCGCGCCAGCGGCGGCCGGGGCGGCTGGGTCCACATGGGCTTTCTGGTGCTGGTGGTGGTGAACCTGGTGGCCGGCTTCCAGGTGCTTGGCACGCTGATGGTGGTCGGCATCATGATGCTGCCGGCCGCGGCCGCCCGCTTCTGGATGCGTTCGGCTGCCGGCCAGATCCCGCTGGCCGGCGGCGTTGGCGTGGCCGCTTCGGTGACGGGCCTGCTGGTGTCGTATCACTTCAACGTGCCGGCTTCGCCCGCGATCATCCTGGCGGCCGGGGGCTGCTATCTGTTTTCCATCGTCTGCGGCCCGTATGGCGGGCTGCTGCGGGCGCCGCGCGCATTGCGTCGGGCCTGAACCCTCAAGGAGATTCGCTATGCGTTCCATTCTGCCGGCGTTGCCACGCCGCCGCGCCTTGCTGGCCGCCGCCGGCCTGTGGCTGTCCACGGCCTTCGGCGCGGCGCATGCCGCCGAACCGCTGCCGGTCGTGGCAAGCTTTTCGATCCTGGGCGACATCGTGCGCGAGGTGGGCGGCGACGATATCAAGCTGGACACGCTGGTGGGCCCGGACGGCGACGCCCATGAATACGAGCCAACGCCTGGCGATGCCAAGAAACTGGCGGCCGCCAGGATACTGTTCGTCAACGGCCTGGACTTCGAAGCGTGGTTGCCGCGGTTGGTGAAGGCCGCGGGCTTCACGGGTCCGACCGTCGTCGCCTCCAAGGGAGTGACGCCGCGCAAGTTCGCCGGCCATGAGCACGGCACGCACGATCACGGCCATGGCGGCAAGGACCACGACCACGCCCACGACCATGATCATGATCATGGCGCTGGCGAGGGCCAGCATCACCATCATGGCGACGCCGACCCGCACGCCTGGCAGAACCTGGCCAACGGCGTGACCTATGCGCGCAATGTGGCCGAGGGCCTGGCCGCCGCCGATCCCGCCCACGCTGGCGCCTATCGCAAGCGCGCCGATGCCTACATCGCCCGCCTTCAGGCCGCCGATGCCGCCGCGCGCAAGGCCTTCGCCGCGATCCCGGCCGAACGCCGCAAGGTAGTCACCTCGCACGACGCCTTTGGCTATTTCGGCGATGCGTATGGCGTGGATTTCATCGCGGCAATGGGCGTATCGACCGCGGCCGAACCGTCCGCCGGCGACGTGGCACGCATCATCGAGCAGGTCAAGCGCGACAAGGTGCCGGCGGTGTTCGTCGAGAACATCACCAGCCCCCGCCTGGTGCAGCAGATCGCGCGTGAAACGGGCGCCAAGGTGGGTGGTACGCTGTATTCCGATGCGCTGTCCAAGCCCGGACAGCCCGGCGCCACCTACCTGGAAATGTTTGAATGGAACGTACGTCAGCTCACCGCCGCATTGCGGCCCTGATCGCTGTCGCGGGCGCACTGGCGGCCAGCGCCGCCAGCGCCCATCCGCACATGTGGATCGATGCCCGCGCCGTGATCGACCTGGACGAGCAACATCGGGTCACGGCCGTGAGGCAGGTCTGGCTGTTCGACGAAATGTTCGGCGCCTATGCCACCCAGGGTCTCAAGAAGGGCAAGGGCGGCGCCCTGCCCGACGACACCTTGAAGACCATGGCGCAGGATTGGATGAAGGCGCTGGGCGAGCCGGTGTCGCATTACTTCACGCGTGTCACCGTGGCGGGCAAGAGCGCGGTGTTCGCCGCGCCGCGCGATGCGCGCGTGACCTGGAACCCCAAGACCGGTCGATTGGCGTTGGCGTTCACTTTGCCGCTGGCCGAGCCTGCCGCGCTGGACTCCGCCGGCGCCCAGGTCGATATCTATGACCCGACCTATTTCGTGGCGTACGCCTTCGAAGAAAAAGGGGCGGTCGCGTTGGGCGGACCCGGCGCGGCGGCCTGCAAGCAGGCTTACCGCAAGCCCAAGGAACTGGATTGGAACACCATGCAGCAACTGGCCGCGATCCCGGCCGATCCGGATGCCCTGCCGGAAGAGCTTTTCGCCATCACCAAGGGGCTGACGCACCGCATCGAGGTGCAATGCTCCTGACGCGGGGGCGGCCCATCGCGGCGGCCGCGTGCGCGTGGCTGCTGGCCCTGGGCGCGCTGGCCTGGACCGGCATGGCCGCGGCGCAGGGCGCCCATCCTTTCGGCGTGCCGGAAAGCGGCGCGGGGCTCGCCGGCGGTCCCGGTTGGTTGTCCGCGTTCTTCGGCCAGGTGTCGGTGTGGCAGACGCATTTCTATCGCCAGCTCACTGCCGCCGTGCGTGCCTGGCAGGCCGACGGCGGCGCTGCCTGGACGCTGATCGGCCTGTCTTTTGCGTACGGCGTGTTCCACGCGCTTGGGCCGGGACACGGCAAAGCGGTGATTTCTTCTTATGTGCTCGCCAATCGCCAGACCGCCCGCAATGGCGCGCTGCTGGCGTTGCTGTCGTCGTTGGTGCAGGCCCTGGTGGCCATTGCGATGGTGGCGGCGCTGGCGTTGGTGTTCAACGCCACGGCGGCGGTGATGAATCAGGCGACGCGTTGGCTGGAGCTGGCGTCGTATGCGCTGGTGACGTTGCTGGGGGCCTGGCTGGTCTGGATCAAGGCGATCCGGCCGTTGTTGCGCCGTCGGCCGGCCCCGGCAATGGCAGTGGCCGCTGCGCCGACGTCCGTGGCGTCCGCGCCGGTCTTGAAGGGCGCCGCGGCCTTGCGTGCCATCGGCGTGCGGGCCTCGGCGCCGCACGGGCATGCGGTGGCGCCTGCCCAACCGCATGACCACGACCATGACCATGACCATGTCCATGCGCATCACGACGATTGCGGCTGCGGCCACGCGCATGTGCCGCCGCCCGACCAGGTAGCGGGGCCGTTGAGTTGGCGTCGCGCCTGGTCCGCGATCTTTGCGGTGGGCCTGCGGCCCTGCAGCGGCGCGTTGATCGTGCTGGTGTTCGCGTTGTCCCAGGGATTCTTCCTGGCGGGGGTGGCGTCGGCGCTGGCGATGGGGCTGGGCACCGGCCTGACCGTGGCCGCGCTGGCCTGCCTGGCGGTCGCGGCCGGCGGCGCCGCCACGACACTGGGATCCCGCCTGTCGGGCGTGGCGGCGGCGCGGTTGCGCTACGGCGTGGAAGCGTTGGCCGCTCTGGCCGTGCTGGCATTGGGCGTGTTGCTGTTGGGTGGCATGCTGGCCGGCGGCGGATGAGCGCGCCCGGTGCTCAGGACTTGCGGCCGGCGCGTGGATGCGCCTGGTCGTAGGCGCGCGCCAGGTGTTGGAAATCCAGCCGGGTATAGATCTGGGTCGTGGAGATGTTGGCGTGGCCGAGCATTTCCTGCACGGCGCGCAGATCCTGCGCCGATTGCAGCACATGGCTGGCGAAGCTGTGGCGCAGCACGTGCGGATGCACGTGGGTCGGCAGGCCCGCGGCCTGCGCGACGTGCGCCAATTGCAGCTGCACCACGCGCGGCGAGATGCGGCGTCCGCGCGCGCCCAGGAACAGCGCGGCGGCATCTGATGGCGATGCGGCGGGCGGGGCCAGTTGCGGCCGCGCTTCGATCCAGCGTTGCAGCGCCGCCACGGCCGCCTGGCCCACGGGCACGGAGCGGCGCTTGCCGCCTTTGCCCAGCACGATCACTTCCGCTTCATCCAGATTGAGCCAACCGCGCGATTCATAGTCGGCCGAGCGCGCGAAGCGCAGGTCGAGCCCGACCAGTTCCGACAGGCGCAAGCCGCTGGAATACAACAATTCGAACATGGCCTGGTCGCGCAGCGCGGCCGGTTCGGTCGCCACTTTGGCAGGCGCGCGGTCCAGCAGGGCCTGCGTTTGTTCCACCGACAGGGCCTTGGGCAGGCTGCGCGGCGCCTTCGGCGCGCGCACGCCGGCGACCGGATTGCCGGCCAGGCCGATGGCGGGCGCCCACCACTGGTAGAAGCCGCGCCAGGCCGCCAGCGTGCGAGCCAGGCTGCGCGGGCCGCGGCCCTGAGCATGCAGGCGCGCGACGAACTGGCGGATATGGCCGTTGCCGAGCTTGTCGAGCGGCATTTTGGCGCGTTCGGCAAGTGCGTGCAGGAAACCCAGCTCGCGCCGGTAGCCGTCCAGCGTGTGGGGGGAATAGCGGCGGTTGCTTTCCAGATGGCGCAGCCATGCGGCCATCGGATCGGGCAGGGGAGCGTCCGGCGCCGGGTCCTGCATGGCGTGTTCCGGGGCTCCCGCGCTCATGGCTGGATCACGCCTTGGGGGCGGCCGGGTTCAACCGGTGCAGCGCGGCCGAGGCCAACTGGCCGATGGACTCGAGGAACGCGGTGCCCATGTCGGGCGTGAAACGCTCGGCGTCGTCCGAACCCAGCACCAACAGGCCCACGCTGGCGCCTTCGGCCTCCAGGCGCAGGGGCACCAGCGCCAGCGACTTGGGCTTGGCGTCCAGCCAGGCGACCGCCTCGAAGGCCGTGTCAGTGCCGCAGTACGGCGCCTTCAGGCTGTCGGTGAAGGTGCGCACGTCCTGGCTGACGGGTTCGCCGTAGCCGGTTTCGGGCAGGTCGGGCAGGTTCCACAGGCGCAGCGCCACGTGGTTCAGTTCGAACTGTTCGGCCAGCCCCAGGGCGATCTCGCCAGGCACCAGCTGCGGATCCGGTTCCGACAACAGTCGGCAGCACCATTTGGAGATGTGGCTGCCGATGGTTTCGTTGGCGGTGGCGTTGCGCACCAGTTCGTTCAGGCGCCATTCGAGTTCGCGGTTGCGTTCGCGCAGCGTGAGGATCTGGCGTTCGCCCAGCGAGATGGCGCGCGAGCCGTGCGGATGCGGCACCTGCAGCGTGGCGAAGACGTCGGCGTGTTCGTCGAAGAAGCCGGGATGTTCCTGCAGGAAAGCGGCGATGTCCTGGGCGGTGAAAGCGGTATCGGTCATGGGGTCAGCGGTTCAGCGCCATGGAGAAGACGAGCTTGTCGATATCGACCTGGCCCGTGAAGACGGATTCGGCAGGGCCGGTCAAGCGCAGTTGTTCGCCATTCCAGGCGATGGTCAGCACGCCGCCGCGCGTCTGCACGCGCACCGGGGAGTCGAGCAGACCGCGGCGGATGCCGGCAGCGACGGCGGCGCAGGCGCCGGTGCCGCAGGCCAGCGTCTCGCCGGCGCCGCGCTCATGCACGCGCAGGCGGATGCTGTGGCGATCGACGATCTGCATGAAGCCGGCGTTGACGCGGCGGGCGAAGCGAGGATGGTTTTCGATCAGCGGGCCGACGATGGCGACGGGCGCGGTGTCGACGTTGTCCACCACCTGCACCGCGTGCGGATTGGAAATGGCCACGGCCGACAGGGCCACGCTGCGCGGCAGGCCGGCGGGCACGTCGAGCTCCAGCTGCCAGAGCGTGTCCTGGCCTTCGGTGCGCGAGGCCAGGCCGGCGGTGTCGAACGGCAACGCGGCCGGGTCGAAACGGGTGCTGCCCATGTCGACGGTGACCTGTTCGTCGTCGCCTTCGTCCAGCACCAGGATGCCGGTGGCGATTTGGGCGCGCAGCGGGTTACGGTCGGACAGGCCTTGTTCATGCACGAAGCGCACGAAACAGCGGGCGCCATTGCCGCAATGCTCGACCTCGCTGCCGTCGGCATTGAAGATGCGGTAGCGGAAGTCGGCATCGGGCCGGGTGGCGCGTTCGACCAGCAGGATCTGGTCGGCGCCGATGCCGAAATGGCGATCGCCGAGGGCGCGGGCGCGCTCGGGCGTCATTTCGATGGCCTGGCGGACACCGTCCAGGACGACGAAATCGTTGCCCGCGCCATGCATTTTGGTGAAATTCCAGTTCATGGGAGGATTATCGCCCATTCTGGCCCTGAAAACCGCGCCGCCGCACGGCGCATGTCCGAACGCGCGCTAGTAGATCTTGGGCTCGCCCGGCGGCCGCGTCTTGAAGCGGCGATGCACCCAGTAATACTGGCTGGGACAGCGGCGCACCCAGGCTTCCAGTTCCCGGTTCAGGCGCGCGGTGGCCTCCTCCAGCGTATCGTCGCCGGGGAAGTTCTCGAGCGGCGGCAGTACTTCGGCATGGTAGCGGCCTGTTTCCGGGTTCCAGAAATCCAGGATGGGCAGCACCGCCGCATTCCATTTCTTGGCCAGTTGGGCGGTCGCCAGCAGGGTCGCCGCGGGAATGCCGAAGAACGGCACGAATACCGAGCCCTGGCGGCCGAAATCCATGTCTGGCAGGTAGTACACCGGCCGCGGTGCGCGCAGATGGCGCAGCAGTTCGCGCACGCCGTCCTTGCGGCTGACCAGGAAGACCTCGTTGAAGCGGGCGCGTCCGGCCGCGACGACCGCGTCGATGTGCGGATCGCTTTGCGGCGTGTACATGGTGGCCGCGCTCGGCACTTCCATGGTGAGGCGGGTGGCGGCGGCATCCAGGCCGATGAAATGCGGCGCCAGCAGGATGACCGAACGGCCCTGGGCGGTCAGCTCGTTGATGCGCTCGGCGCCGCTTTGCGTGACCATGTCCTGGATTGCCTCGGGCGTGCCGTACCACAACACGCCGCGGTCGACGATGGACTGCGCCAGCGCCCTGAAGTGTTCGCGCACCCAGCGTTCGCGCACCTGCGCGGGCTGTTCGGGGAAGCACAGCTCGAGGTTGCGGCGCACGATGCGGGTGCGCGATCTGGCCAGCCGCATGGCGAGCCAGCCGAGCGCGGCGCCGATGCGTTGCCGGTTGGCGGGCCGCATGCGGCCAAACCACTTCAGCAGGGAGACCAACGTGCGCGTTTTCGAATCGTTCATGGGTAAAAAGCGTGGGACCAGGGCGGCGGGACGGAATGGGGCGACGGCCTCAGCCGGAGGCGGCGGCGGTGTCGTCGGCTGGCGCCGGGGGCGCGCCGCGAGGGGTCTTGTAGCGGTTGTAGCTCCAGAGATACTGCTGCGGGCAGCGGCGGATCAGGGTTTCCATGGCGGCGTTGAGCAACGCTGCCTGGGCCTGGGGATCGGCCGGCAGCGGTTCCGGCACCCGCACGTAGTGGATGCGCCAGCCGCGCCCGCCCGGCAGGCGCTCGCCCGCGGTCAGGATGATCGGCACGCCGGTCTGGGTGGCCAGCTTGCCCGGCAGCGTCATGGTGTAGGCCATGCGTCCGAAAAAAGGCGCCCAGACGCCGTCGCCGACGCCCGGAGCCTGGTCCGGCAGCATGCCGACGGATTCGCCGCGTCGCAGGGCGCGCACGAATTCGCGCACGCCCTGCATGGTCGCCGGCACGGCATTGACGGCCGAGCTGTTGCGCGCGGTTTCCAGCAGCGGCGCCAGGATGTCCTTGCGCGGCGGGCGGAACATCACGGTCATGGGCATCAGGCGGGCCAGGTAGCGCGCGGTGATCTCGAAACAGCCCAGGTGCGGGGTCAGGAACAGGATGCCGCGGTTTTCGGCGCGGGCGGCGCTGACCACGTCGTTGTCATCGGAAACGACCTGGGCCAGGCTTTGCTCGTTGCGAAACCAGACCCGCGGCATTTCCAGGATCATGGCGCCGGCCTCGCCCGCCGCCCGCCGGGCAAAGGCCGGCTCGGGATAGCCCGCCTGCGCCGCATTGGCCTGCAGGCGGCGCCGGTACTTGCCCGGAAACGCATACGCGGCGCGGCCAAGCAGGCGTCCCAGCGCGTGCGCGACGGGCAGGGGCAAGGAGGCGAACAGGCGAAATAGGACGAGCAGCATGCGGCAAATGAGCGATATCGGGCATGGTGATGCCGGTGCTCGCGGGAAAGACCCCACCCCCGGCACAAGCATAAGACCGACATTTTCGCTTAAAATCGACCCGTCGCCGAGTTAACCGACAACTTGCGGGGCGACGGCAGGATACCGATGCGTCATGCATCGCTTGCCAAATCCGCTAAAGCGTCGCGCCCAGATCAGCGTATGCCATGCAGTCCGGGGTGCAACGCGCCTCGTGAACCCAATGTTCCGGTTGTACCGGACACGAAAGGACGCATCTGTGGCCAATAACGACTTTCTCTTCACTTCCGAATCCGTTTCCGAAGGACACCCCGACAAGGTAGCCGACCAGGTTTCCGACGCGATTCTGGACGCCATCTTCACCCAGGACCCCAACGCCCGCGTGGCGGCGGAAACCCTGTGCAACACGGGCCTGGTCGTGCTGGCCGGTGAAATCACCACCACCGCCAACGTCGACTACATCCAGGTCGCGCGCGACACGATCCGCCGCATCGGCTACGACAACACCGAGTACGGCATCGACTACAAGGGTTGCGCGGTGCTGGTCGCCTACGACAAGCAATCGCCCGACATCGCCCAGGGCGTGGACCGCAGCTCGGAAGACTACCTGAACCAGGGCGCGGGCGACCAGGGCCTGATGTTCGGCTACGCCTGCGACGAAACGCCCGACCTGATGCCGGCCCCGATCTGGTACGCGCACCGCCTGGTGCAGCGCCAGAGCGAACTGCGCAAGGACGGCCGCCTGCCGTGGCTGCGCCCCGACGCCAAGTCGCAAGTGACCTTCCGCTACATCGACGGCCGCCCGGCGGAAGTCGATACGGTGGTGCTGTCGACCCAGCACGCGCCGGAAGTCACGCAAGAGACCATCCGCGAAGCGGTCATCGAAGACATCATCAAGCCCAGCTTCCCCGAAGGCCTGATCACGCCCAAGACCAAGTTCCTGGTCAACCCGACCGGCCGCTTCGTCATCGGCGGCCCGCAAGGCGATTGCGGCCTGACCGGCCGCAAGATCATCGTCGACACCTACGGCGGCGCATGCCCGCACGGTGGCGGCGCGTTCTCGGGCAAGGATCCGTCCAAGGTCGACCGTTCGGCCGCCTACGCCGCCCGCTACGTGGCCAAGAACATCGTGGCCGCCGGCCTGGCGCGCCAGTGCCAGGTGCAGGTCAGCTACGCCATCGGCGTGGCCGAGCCGATCAACATCACCGTCTACACCGAAGGCACCGGCGTCATCCCCGACGACCAGATCGCCAAGCTGGTGCGCGAGCACTTCGACCTGCGTCCGAAGGGCATCGTCAACATGCTGGACCTGCTGCGTCCGATCTACACCAAGACCGCCGCGTATGGCCACTTCGGCCGTTCCGAGCCGGAATTCTCGTGGGAAGCCACGGACAAGGTCCAGGAACTGAAGAAGTCGGCCTGAGCGTCGCGCCTTCGCAAAAAAGCCCCTGCACGCAGGGGCTTTTTTTTCGGCCGGGGTTGGAATCAGAGACCCCAGGCTGACAGGTCGGGCGTGCGCAGGACCGGCGCCAGGATGCGTTCCAGCGCGGCGGCGCAGTCCAGCAGCGCGGCATCCGCGCCGGCGGGCGCCAGCAACTGCACCGCCATCGGCATGCCGTCGACGTCATGGCCGGCCGGTAATGCGATGGCCGCCGCGCCCAGGAAGTTGGCCGGACGCAGCAGCTTGCCCAGGCCGGTGTGGCGCGTGTCGGCAGGGTCCAGCGCCTGCGCGGCCTGGTCGCAGGCCGGCATCAGCAAGGCATCGATGCCCTGCATGGCGGCGGCGAACGTGGCCATGTCCGCATGCCGCCGTTGCAACGCGGCGGCGTAGTCGGCCGGCGCGATGCGGCCGCCGGCGGCGATGCGCGTGCGCACCACTTCCCACAGCGGTTGATCAGGGTCGTCGGCCAGGTGGCCGAAATGGCGGTAGGCCTCGTAGGCCAATACTAGCGAGTTGTCGTCCGCCATGCGCGCGAACGACAACGACGCCGGCGGATGCCAGGCCTCGGGCGTGATGCCGGCCTGGTCCAGCCGTTCCTGCGCTTCGTGCCAGATCCGCAGGCCTTCGTCGGCCAGTGTCGCGGGCCAGGCCTGTGGCGCCAGCACGGCCACGGCGCCGCCACGGCGGGCGGCCGGACGCCGCAGGGCGGCGATGCTGGCAGCGGGCAGGGCCAGCGTGGCGACATCATCGATGTCGGGGCCGGCCAGCAATTGCGTCAGCAGGCGGGCGTCGGCCACGCTGCGGCAGATCGGCCCCAGCACGTCCAGCGTTTCGGACAAGGGCAGGCAGCCAGCGCGGCTGATCACGCCAGAGGACGGCTTGTAGCCGACCACGCCATTGAGCGCCGCTGGCGCGCGCACTGAGCCGCCGGTGTCGCCGCCCACCGCCAGGGGCGCCAGGCCGGCCGCCACCGCCACGCCGGCCCCGCTGGACGAACCGCCGGGCGCGCGCGCGGTGGCGGCATCCCACGGGTTGCGGGCCGTGCCCTGTGTCGGGTTCTGGCCCGACAGGCCGAACGCGAATTCAGTCATGCGGGTCTTGCCCAGGATCACCATGCCCTGCGCGGCCAGGGCGCGCGCGGCGGCCGCGGTTTCGTCGCTGATGACGCCGCTGCGGGTTTGCGAGCCGCCGCTGGCGACCGTGCCGGCCCAGTGCAGGCTGTCCTTCACCGCCACCGGCACGCCGTGCAGGGGCCCCATCGAGATGCCGGCTGCCAACAGCCGGTCGGCGGCTTCCGCCTGGGCCAGCGCGCGCTCGGCCGTGACCTGGCTGTAGGCGGCCAGCGCCGGCGCGCGCTCGATGCGGTCGAGAAAGTGGACGGTGACCTGGCGGGAGCTGATTGCGCCGTCACGGATGGCGCGCGCGAGTTCGCGGGCTTCGCGGAAATGCAGGGGAGTGTCTTGGTCGGGCATGGCGCTCACGGAAATGGAAAAGCTTTCCGGCCCTGGCGGAGCCGGAAAGCGCTGTGGGGAGGCGTCGGGGCGCGGTTGCGCACGCGTCGGGGATTACTTCAGTGACTGCCCGCGGGTCTCCGGCATGCGGATGAAGGTGATCAGCGTGATGACGGCGCCGGCCAGCACGTAATAGAAGAACCAACGCTCCATGCCCTTGCTTTGCAGCCAGGTCAGCAGGTACGGGGTGGTGCCGCCCAGCAGCGCCACGACCAGGTTGTAGGGCGTGCCGATACCGACGGCGCGCACGCTGGTGGGGAACTGCTCGGACATGATGGCCGGCGCGATCGAGGTGTACATGGCGTACAGCACCAGGCCGAATAGTTCGACGGCGAGGATCGAGCCGAACGACGGGCCCAGCGTGGTCATCAACGGGTAGAAGAACACCAGATAGCCGGCGGCGAAGAAGATCAGCTGCGGCTTGCGGCCGATGCGGTCCGACAGCATGCCGAACACGGGCTGCACCAGCATGAACACGATCAGCGCGACGGTGTTGGCGGCGAACGCGACCTGCGGATCGGCCTTGACCTGGCGGATGGCGTAGGTCGGCACATAGGCCACGAAGATGTAGAACGCGAACGTGGTCAGGATCGAGAAGCCGACGATGCGCAGCACTTCACGCGGATGTTCGCGCATCAGGGTGCGCAGCGGCTGCTTTTCGACGCCGGCTTTCTTGGCGTGCGAGAACGCCTCGGTTTCCGGGATCGCGCGGCGGATCCACATGCCGGCCAGGCCACCCAGCGCGCCCAGGAAGAACGGAATGCGCCAGCCCCAGTCGGCCATTTCGGCCTTGCTCAGGGTCGAGGTCAGCAGCCAGCCCACGGCGGACGCGGCCAGGATGCCCACCGCGGCGCTGAAGAAGACGAAGCTGGAATAGAAGCCGCGCTTGTTGGGCGGCGCCATTTCCGCCAGGAAGGTCGTGGCCGAGGCATACTCTCCGCCCAGCGACAGGCCTTGCAGCAGGCGCGCGGCGGTCAGCAGCAGCGGGGCGGCCAGGCCGATGGTGGCGTAGGTCGGGGTGACGGCGATGATCAGCGAGCCGCCGGCCATCATCAGGATGGTCAGGCCCAGCGCGGCCTTGCGGCCATAGCGGTCCGAGAAGATGCCGAGCACCCAGCCGCCGACGGGCCGCATGAAGAAGCCGACGGCAAAAATACCGAAGGTCGCCAGCAATGCGGCGGTTTCGTTGCCCTCGGGGAAAAACTGCTTCGAAAAGAAGATGGCGAACGACGCATAGATGGTCCAATCGAACCATTCCACCGCATTGCCTACACTACCGGCCAGAATCGTGCGGGCGCGCGACACGGGCGCGGCGTTTGCCCCCTGCGTGGCGCGCAGGGTTGCGGAAGGGGTACTCATAACGTCCTCTGTTTTATTTTTGGTCAAATAGACCGTTAAATTTTGTGTTTTTTTCAATGCGCGAACGTTAGATTAATGAATATAGTCACGTCAAGTAAGGGTAAGCCCCTAATGCCGGCGCTCGATGACACCGATCTCGCCTGCCTGATCGCCCTGCAGGCCGACCCGCGCGCGTCCTGGCGCGAGCTGGGCGCGGCCACCGGTATCGCCGAACGCACCGTGGCGCGGCGCATCAAGCGGCTGATGGACGCCGACGCCCTGCGGGTCATCGCCGAAGCCGATCCGCTGGCCACGGGTCGTGGCGTGGTGCTGCATGCCTGGGTGCGCTGCCGGTCGGGACGCGTGGCCGAGGCGGCCGACGCCCTGGCGCAGCTTGGCATCACTCAGCTCGTGGTGACGCTGGCCGGCACGGCCGATTTGATGGCGGAACTGACGCTGGCGGACGCGGCCGACATGCCCGACGTGGTGACGCGGGTGCTGCCGTCGATCGATGGCGTCGAGCATGTGGAGGCGCGATTGGTGCTGCGGCCATTCCGCCGCGCTGGTCAATGGCGCATCCAGGCCGGCGACGCCCCGCCCGAGGGGCCGGAGTCCGCCGTTACGCAGCCGCCCGCAGCGCTGACCGAGTCCGAACAGCGCATCGTCGGGCACCTGATGCGCGACGGCCGCGCCAGCCTGGCCGAGCTGGCCGCGCATGCCGACGTCAGCGAGCCCACTGCCCATCGCCTGCTGCAGCATCTGGTGGAGCGGCGCGCGCTGAGCTTTCGCGTGGAAGTCGAGCCCGCCCTGGTGGGCTTTCCGGTCGAGGCGGTGATCTCGGTGCAGGTGCGGCCGCAGGCGGTCGATGCCCTGGCCGCGCACCTGGCGCTGGATCCGAATACGCGCTGCCTGTTCGGCACCAGCGGCGCCTCGCAACTGTTCTGGCACGTGCTGTGCCGCGACAGCCTGCACCTGTGGGACGTGGTCACGCGCAGGCTGGGTGAACTCGATGGCGTGTTGGCCAGTGAAGTGGGCGTGGTGATGCGCGCCTACAAGCGCTGCGGCATCGTGCGCGAGGGCGCGCGGCTGGGCGCTGACGCCACCTGAATCCGCGCAAAAGCAAGCCTGGTGTGCCAGGCTTGCTGCATTCAGGTGCCGAGGTAGGCGCGCGCCAGCGCCCCATCCGCGGCGATTTCCCGCGCCGTGCCGTGCGCCGTCACGCGGCCGGACTCCAGCACGTAGGCGCGGTCGGCCAGCGACAGCGCCAGCGCGGCCATCTGGTCCACCAGCAGGATCGTCATCGATTCCGCCCGCAGCCTGTCCAGCGCTTCGAACAATTCGTCGATGATCTTCGGCGCCAGGCCCAGGGACGGCTCGTCCAGCAACAGGATCACCGGCTTGGACATCAACCCTCGGGCGATCGCCAGCATCTGCTGTTCGCCGCCGGACAGCAGGCCGGCCCGCTGGTGCAGCCGCTCGCGCAGGCGCGGAAAACGCGTCAGCATCTCCTCTACGCGCGCTTCGCGATCGGCTGGATGCAGGAAGGCGCCCAGCCGGATGTTGTCGAGCACGCTCAGGTCCGGGAACACCTGCCGCCCCTCGGGGACCAGGACCAGACCTCGCGCCACGATGCGGTCCGCGCTCAGCCCCTGCAATTCCTGCCCTTGCAGGTGCATGCCGCCCTGGACGGGCCGGTGCAGCCCGGCCAGCGTGCGCATCAGCGTCGACTTGCCGGCGCCGTTGGCGCCCAGCAGCGCGACCATTTCGCCCTCGCGCACCTGCAGGTCGATGCCATGCAGCACCGGGTTGGCGCCGTAGCCGGTGGTCAGGTTGCCCACTCCCAGCACTTCCGGCGCGACGCCGCCGGTAACCGGACGCGCACGCGCCGCGGGCGCCTGGCGCGCCGCATCGTCGCCCAGGTAGGCTTGCCGCACGGCTTCGGACTGCTGGATCTCGCCGGTGGATCCCTGCGCCAACTCGCGCCCCGCGTCGATGGCGACAACGTGATCCGAGACGCCCATCACCAATGCCATGTCGTGCTCGACCAGCAGTACGCCGGCGCCGGCGTCGGCAATGCGCCGCAGCAGGGCGGCCAGTCGTGTCTTGTCCTCGCGGGACAGGCCCGCCGCGGGCTCGTCCATCAACAGGACGTCGGCGTCGGTGGCCAGCGCGCGGGCAATCTCCACCAGCCTGCGATCCACGTGCGCAAGATCGGCGGCCGGCGTGTCCAGGTCGCCTTCGTATCCGCAAAAGGCCAGCAGGGCGCGGGCCCGCTCGCGCGCATCGGACGACAGATAACGGCGTGCGGCCAGCAGGCCGCCCAGCCGGCCGCGCAACAGGCCCAGTGCGACGTTGTCCTCGACACTCAAAGTGTCGAACAACTGCGAGGTCTGATAGGTGCGCGCGATGCCCTCGCGCGCCACGCGGTGGGCCGGCAGGCCGGCCAGCGGCGCGGCGCCCAGCGCGACGCTGCCGCTGGTGGGCTGGTAATAGCCGCTGAGCATGTTGATGACGGTGGACTTGCCCGCGCCGTTGGGGCCGATCAACGCGGTGATGGCGGCGGGCGCGACGTGAAACGATACGCCCTGCACCGCGCGCACCCCGCCGAACGTCATGGTCAGCGTGTCGGCGCGCAGGGCGCGGCGGGCCCGGCCATTGGCGGCCAGGCCGCCCTGGCGTGGGGCCAGACGCGGTGTCAGGCCGCGTCGCCGCCAGCGGGCCAGCAGTCCCGCCGCGCCTTCGGGCGCCGCCCACAGCACCACGAGGAGGAAGGCGCCGAAGAACAACAGGCGATATTCCTCCAGGCTCGACAGCAGTTCGGGCAGCAGTCCGACCACCACCGCGCCCAGCAGGGGCCCCGCCAGCGAACCGGCGCCGCCGATGGTGACGGCCAGCACGAACAGGATCGACTGCATGAAGTTGAAGTTGTGCGGCGTGATCATGCCGGCCTGCGGCGCATACAGGCCTCCCGCCAGGCCGACCACGGCCGCCGACACCATGAAGGCCACGGCCTTCACCACCAGCGGGTTGAGGCCGATGGATTCACTGGCCGTTTCGCTGTCCTTGACCGCGCGCATGGCCGCGCCCCAACTGCCGCGCGCCAGCAGCGCATAACCGGCCAGCGCGGCGAACACCGTCACGATCGCGAGCATTGCCACCCCGCGGTCTCCGCCCAGCGCGCCGAGCGCGGGCTGGGCAATGCCCATCAACCCGTTCTGGCCACCGGTGAGATCGCCGCCCTCGACCAGGGTGTGTTCCACGATGAAGCCGAAGGCGATCGTGATCATCGCCAGGTAGGGCCCTTGGACCCGCAGCGCCGGGAGCGCCAGCAGCAGCCCGAACACCCCTGCCACCGCCGCGGCAACGGGCCATGCCAGCCAGAAATTCCAGCCCGCCTGGCCGGTGAGGATAGCCACCGTGTACGCCCCGATGGCGTAGAACGCGGCATGGCCGAACGACATCTGGCCGGTCAGGCCCAGCAGCACGTTCAGGCCGATGCCGGCGAGCGCCAGCAAGGCCACGTTGCCGATCACGAAAACGTAATAGCCGTTGACGCTGGCCGCCAGGGCCAGGCTGACGACCGCCAGCACCGCATAGACGGCCAGCGCCGGCCAAGAGAATGCAGATTGCCGGGCCATCAGACCTTCCTCACGGCCGCGCGGCCGAACAATCCGTTGGGCCGCATGGCCAGGATGGCGATGACCAGCGCGAAGCTGATGATCTGGGTATAGCCGGAACCCAGGGCGACGGTGATCAGCCCTTCGGCCACGCCGAACAGCAGGCCGGCGAGCATGACGCCCCAGGCGCTGGTGATGCCGCCCAGTATGGCAACCACGAAGGCCTTCAGTCCGAACAGGGTGCCCATGTCGGCCTGCACGTTGAACAGCGGCGCGACCAGCGCGCCGGCCACGCCCGCGAACAGGGTCGAGACAGCAAAGGCGACCATGATGGCGCGCCGCACCGGAATGCCCATCAGGCGCGCCGCGTTCGGGTTCTGCACCACCGCAAGCAGTGCCACTCCCCAGCGGGTGCGGCGCGACAGCGCATGCAGGGCGGCAGCCAATGCCAGTCCGACCAGCGGGATCAGCAGTTGCAGCGGATACACGCCCAACCCCAGGCTGCCGATTTCCAGCGGCGCTTGCGCCAGCGGAGACGGCAGGCTGCGCGGCTCCTTGCCGAAGGTGAACATCACCAGGTTGTCCAGCACGATGCCCAAGGCCACCGTCGACATGAGCCAGGCGTTCGAGCCGCGGCTGGCGAACGGTCGGACCGCCAGCCGCTCGACCACCAGGCCATACAACGCACACAAGGCCAGCGCCAGCGGCAAGGCGGCAAGCAGCGGCCAGCCCAGCGTCTGCGCAAAGGTAAAGGTCAGCACCGCGCCCAGCATCATGGAGCTGCCCTGGGCGAAGTTGACCGTGCCGGATACGGCGTAGGTCAGGTAGAACCCCAGGGCCATCAGCCCATACATGCTACCCAGGCCCAGGCCGCTGACGATGGCGGACATCCACAGCATGCGTCTCTCCCCTCGCGCTTACTGCGCGCCCTTGACGGGCAGGATGCGGTTGTCGACGAAGTGCGTCCACACGTAGTCGTCTTCGCGCAGGGCGTCATGCGAGGCCGGCGTGAAGGGCTGCTCGTAGGTCTTGATCAGGCCTTCGTATTTGCCGATCTTGTAGAAGCCCTGCCGCACGGCGTCGCCGTCGGTGGAACCGGCCTGCGCGATCGCCAGCGCCGCCAGTTGCATGCCGTCATAGGCATTGGCCACGCCCACGGCCGGGGTGATGTCCTGCGGGCCCTTGATGTCGGAATACTTGGCCTTGAGCGCCTGCATCACTTTCTCGCCCACCGGACCCTGCTTGCCGAAGAAGCTGTAGGTCTGCACGAAGTGCACGTTCTTGGCGTTGGGGCCGGCCAATTCGGTGAAGCGGCCGCCGGCCGGGCCCCAGTGCGATACCACCGGCACCTTCCAGCCCATGCGGTCCAGCGACTTCACCACCTGCGCCGAGGGCCCGACGTTGCCCACCAGGAACAGCGTGTCGGCGCCGGCCGCCTTCAGGCGGCTCAGTTGCGGCGTGACGTCGAGGTCGGCGGGTTGGAATTTCTCGACGCCGGCCGGCGTGATCTTGGCGGCGGCGAGCGCGGCGTCCAGCCCCTTTTCGTTCGATTCGCCCCAGGGGTTGTTCACCAGAATCATGCCCGGCTTGGCGCTCTGGAACGTCTTGCGGGCGTACTGCACCATGGCGCTGTCGACGATCTCGTCCATCGCCGAGACGCGGAACACGAAGTTGGGGTTGCCCTTGTTGTGCGTGATCGCGGTGCCAGCGGCCCAGGGGCCCATGAATGGCACCTTCTCCTGGTTGACGATGGGCACGATCGCCATCGACACCGGGGTATCCAGGCCGCCGAACAGCACGGCAACCTTTTCCTTGTAGATCAGCTCGCGCGCCGCGGCCATGCCCTTGGCGGGGTTGCCTTCGTCGTCGCGCCGCACCAGCACCACCTGGCGCCCGCCCAGCAGGCCGCCCTTGGCGTTGATCTCGTCGATGGCGATGGTCATACCGCGCGTCAAGGCTTCGCCGGCACGCGCCGATTCACCCGACAGGGCGGTGATGAGGCCGATCTTGATGGGGTCGGCGGCCAGCGCGGGTTGCGCGGCCAGGCCGGCCGCGAACAGGGCGGCGGCAGTGGCGCGGAGCATGAAGGAACGGCGGGTCGGGCGCATCGGGGCACTCCTGGAAAAGTGGAATGGATCTTGCATGGGAGAGGTGCTGCTGCCGTTCCCGATGCAAGATCCATGCCACCCGCGCTTCGGTGGCGTGCCCCAGGGGGAAAACGGTGGTTTGTCGACGTTGGAGCCTGTTTTTGTTTTCAAAAGAACAGGGTTTTTGTTCACAATCATGCATCAGGATTTGCACCAAAATGAATCCATCCCTGCTTCAAGGCACTAATGCGGGGCCTGCCGCGCCCTGGACTCCCGCGCCGCTGGCCGGCCACGACCGTTTCGCCTACCAGCCCATCACCGGCCGCGCGGACTACGCCTGGCCCAACGGCGCGCGGTTGGCCGTCTACCTGGGGTTCAACATCGAGCATTTCGCCTTCGGCGAAGGGCTGGGCGCCGAGCTGGGGCCGGCCTCGCCGCATCCGGATGTGCTCAATTACGCCTGGCGCGAGTACGGCAACCGGGTGGGCGCCTGGCGCTGCCTGGAACTGTTCGACGCGTTGGGACTGCCAGCAGGGGCGCTGATCAACACCGCGCTGTATGACCATTGTCCGGAACTGGTGGATGCCTGCCTGGCGCGCGGCGACGAGCTGATCGGCCACGGCTACAGCAACGCGCATCGCCAGGGGGGGCTGGGCGAAACGGAGGAACGGGCGTTGCTGGAACACTGCCGCGACCGCATCGGCCGCCACGCCGGCAGCGCCCCGGCCGGCTGGCTGTCGCCGTGGATTTCGGAAAGCCGCGCCACGCCGGACCTGCTGGCCGAGACTGGCTACCGCTACACCTTGAACTGGTGCCACGACGACCAGCCCACGCGCATGCGCACGCGTGCCGGCGACCTGTGGGCGATTCCCTACCCGCAGGAGCTGAACGACATCCCCATGATCATGGGCCGCAAGATGGATGCGCGCGATTTTGCCGATATGATTCTCGACCAGTTCGAGGAAATGCGGCTCCAGGCGCAGCGCCAGCCCCTGGTGATGGGCATCGCGCTGCATCCGTATATCGTGGGGCAGCCCTACCGCCTGCGGCACCTGCGTCGGGCGCTGGCCCCGCTGGCGGCCGCGCGCGACCGGGGCGAGATCTGGTTCGCCACGCCGGGCCAGATCTGCGCGCACGTCGATGGACTGTCGACGGCGCCCGGACTGTCTTTCCGTTGACCGCTCCTTTGCCTTCGTTGCCACCGAGTCCGCCATGCCTACCCGCGATCCCGCCAAATCCCGTCCCAGGGCGACGCCGTCGCGCCGCGCCGCCGCCGCCGTGTCCGAACACTTGGAGGACACGGCCCCCGATGCCGACATGGAGCGCCGCATTTGCGAGGCGGTCTATGAAAGTGTCATGAGCCAGCGGCTGACGCCCGGCACCAAGCTGCCCGAGGCGGCGCTGTGCGACATCTTCGGCGTTTCGCGCTCGGTCGCGCGCAAGGCGCTGCAACGCCTGGCCCACGAGCATGTGGTCGACCTGCACCACAACCGCGGCGCGGTGGTGGCCGAGCCCACCCCCGAGGACACGCGCCAGATCTTCGAGGCGCGGCGCGCGCTGGAAGCGGCCCTGTTGCCGCTGGCGGCCGCGCGCGCCACCAAGGCCGATTACGCCTCGCTGCGCAAGCAGTTGCGCGACGAGCATGCCTTGCTGCATCGTGCCGGCCAGCCCGCCTGGGCGCGCCAGGCCAGCGCCTTCCATGTGCGCCTGGGCGAGCTGTCGGGCAACGCCATCCTGCACGGCTACCTGGCGGAGCTGGTGTCGCGCTGCTCGCTGATCGTGGCGCTGTATGAACCGCCCGGCAACGCCGCCTGTGAGCATGGCGAACACGTGCAGATCGTCGACCTGATGGAGCAGGGGCAGGTGGCCGAGGCGGTCAAGATCAACGACAACCATCTCGCGGACCTGGAGCGGCGCATCAGCCTGGAGCGCCCACAGCCCGCACAAACCCTGGCCCAGATGCTGGGAATGGCCTGACATGGACATCGACTTCGATTCAATCACCGAATACCAGCGCTACAAGCTGATGGCCAGCCTGATCGTGCCAAGGCCGATCGCGCTGATCACCACCCTGTCCGAAACCGGCGTGGTCAATGCCGCGCCCTTCAGCATGTTCAACATGCTGGGCGAGGATCCGCCCATCGTCATGGTCAGCATCAACCGGCTCGAGGACGGCAACCTGAAGGACACCGCGCGCAACATCGCGCGCGACCGCGAATTCGTGGTGCACCTGACCGACGAGGCCATGGCCGAGAAGATGCACCGCTGCGGCGACCGCCTGCCGGCCGACGTCAGCGAGCTGGCGCACGCCGGCCTGGACGCCGCGCCGAGCCAGCGGGTGGCGCCGCCGCGCATCGTGCAGGCGCCGGTCGCGTTCGAATGCACCCTGTTCGAGACCCTGGAAACCGCCAGCCGCCAGATCTTCATCGGCCAGGTGCGCTGGCTGCATGCGCGCGACGGCCTGATCGACACGGACACCTGGCGCGTGCGGCTGCAGGATTATTTTCCGGTGGGCCGCTTTGGCGCCAGCTTCTACGTCACCACGCGCGACCGCTATGCCATCGGCGACATGCCGGCCAGCACCGCCATCGACGAGATCTGACAGCGCGCGGGACGTTCGTCACCAGACGGCGGCCTGCGAACCCGGCGCGCGCAGATGGCGGGCGAAGCGCTGCGCCAGGAAATCGACGAACGCCAGGGTCTTGGCCGGCAGGTTCAGGCGCTCCGGATACAGCACGTGGATGTCGGCCGGCGGCGTCGACCATTCCGGCAGGATCTGCCGCAAGCGGCCGGCCCGCAGGTGCTCGGCGGTCTCCCATTCCGATCGCATCACGATGCCGTGGCCGTCCAGGGCCCATTCCAGCGCGCTCTGGCCGTCGTTGGAGCTGACCGGGCCGCGCACCTTCACGGTCTCGGCGCGCTGGCCGGATTCGAGCCGCCAGGTGCCGTAGGCCACGTCATTCTCGCGCACGACGATACAGCGGTGGCGCTGCAGCTCGCCCGGCGCGCGCGGCTCGCCGAAGGTTTCCAGGTAGCGCGGCGAGGCGCACAGCAGGCGCCGGTTGGAGGCGATCTTGCGGGCCGTCAGGCGCGCGTCGGGCAGGTCGCCGAAACGCACCGCCACATCGAAGCCTTCCTCGATCAGGTTCAAGGGCCGATCGGTCAGGCGCAACTGCACCTCCACTTCCGGATACTGACGGGCGAAATCCGAAACGGCCGGGGCCACGTAGGCGCGGCCGAAGCCGAAGGTGGCATTCAGGCGCAGCAGCCCCTGGGGCTGCGCCCGGCTGCTGGAGACCGAACGCTCCAGCGCCTGCAGGTCGGCCAGGATGCGGCTGCCTTCCGCCAGATACAGCTCGCCCTCTTGCGTGACGCTGACGCGGCGGGTGCTGCGATTGAGCAGGCGCACGCCCAGGCGCTGTTCCAGCTTGGCCAGCCGCGTGCTGACCGCTGGCGGCGTCAGCCCCAGCTCGCGCGCGGCCGCGGACAGGTTGCCGTGCTTGACCAGCAGCGAGAAGAAGGCCAGGTCGGAGAGCGCATCCATGGGCAGATTTATAAATTGGATCTAATAAAGATTTAGGTATTTAAGTAATTATAAGAATGAAGTGGGCTTATACACTGGGTTGACCGATACAGAGCCGCCTCACGCGGCCGACCAGGAGGAGACCCGACCCATGAAGACCCCTCATCATCTATTGCGCAGCCTGCTCGCGCTTGCCGCCGCCGCTTCCTGTTGGATGGCGCCGGCCCTCGCGGCCGACGCCTTTCCCCAGCGGCCCGTCACCCTGATGGTGCCGTTCGCGCCTGGCGGCAGCGTGGACATCGCCGCCCGCCTGATCTCCGAGGCCTGGGGCAAGACCCTGGGCCAGAGCGTGATCGTCGAGAACCGCGCCGGCGCGTCCGGCAATATCGGCATGGCCGCGGTGGCCCGCGCCGAGCCGAACGGCTACACGCTGGCCATCAACACCATGTCGCTGGCGATCAATCCAGCGTTGTTCCGTTCCATGCCGTTCGACACCGCGCGCGACCTGCGTTCGGTCGGCACGGTGGGCACCTCGCAGCATGTGCTGACGGTGTCGCCGTCGCTGCCGGTGAACAATGTCAAGGAACTGCTCGACTACATCCGCGCGCGTCCCGCCAATGAACTGAGCTTCGGTTCGGCCGGCACCGGCAGCACCTTCCACATGGCCGCCGAACTGTTCAAGTCGGTGTCGGGCACGCAGATCCTGCACGTGCCCTACAAGGGCGGCGGTCCGGCCATGGTGGACACCATCAGCGGCCAGGTGCAGATGAGCTTCCCCGTGCTGTCCGCGGCCAAGCCGCAGGTCGACGGCAAGAAGCTCAAGGCGCTGGGCGTCACCGGCACCACGCGTTCGCCGCTGCTGCCGGACGTGCCCACCATCGCCGAGTCCGGCCTGCCCGGCTACGCCTTCACCACCTGGTTCGTGATCAGCGCGCCCGCCGGCACGCCGCAGGCGGTGGTGGACACGCTCAACGCCAGGCTGGCGCAGGCGCTGCAATCGCCCGAGCTGTCCGAACGCATGCGCCGCGAGGGCTTCGATCCGCTGGTCTCCACACCCGCCGAGACCGATGCCATGGTCAAGGGCGAGATCACGCGCTGGGCCGGCATCGTCAAGGACGCCGGCATCGAGGCCAACTGAGCGGCGACACAGGTTTCATCGCGCCCCGCGCGGGCGCGTTTTTTTGCAAGGAAGCACCGACATGCCCGGCATGACGCTATACGACAAGCTGGTGGCCAGCCATGAGGTGGCCCGCATCGACGACGAGCACATCCTGCTGTACGTCGACCTGCACATCATGAACGAGTACACCAGTCCGCAGGCCTTCAGCGGCCTGGCCGCTCGTGGTCGCGGCGTCCTGCGGCCCGGGCAGCAGATGGCGGTGGTGGATCACATCATTCCCACCCATCCGGTGCCGGCCGCGCTGCGCGTGATTCCCGACGATGCCTCGTCGCGCCAGGCCCGCAATCTCAAGCGCAATTGCGACGAGCAGCGCATCGCGCTGTTCGACACCACCGACCCGCTGCAGGGCATCGAGCACGTGATCGCGCCCGAGCACGGCATGATCCTGCCGGGCATGGTGGTGCTGTGCGGCGACAGCCACACCACCACCTATGGCGCGCTGGGGGCGCTGGGCTTTGGCATCGGCACCTCGGAAGTCGAACATATCCTGGCAACGCAGACGCTGGTGTACCGGGTCGCGCGCAATATGCGCATCCGCGTCGACGGTCATCTGCCCGCCGGCGTGTCGGCCAAGGACTTGGTGATCTACGTGGTGCACCGCATCGGCGCGCAGGGCGCGCGCGGCCACGCGGTGGAATACTGCGGCAGCGCCATCGATGGCCTGTCGGCAGAGGCCCGCATGACCCTGTGCAACATGACGGTGGAAGCCGGCGCCCGCGCCGCGCTGATCGCGCCCGACGCCACCACCGACGCCTATGTTGCCGCCCACGCGCGACACCTGGACG
The DNA here is from genome assembly GCF_059759395.1 of Achromobacter sp. EG18. Lineage (NCBI taxonomy): Bacteria > Pseudomonadati > Pseudomonadota > Betaproteobacteria > Burkholderiales > Alcaligenaceae > Achromobacter > Achromobacter sp. EG18. The sequence goes on along the minus strand of NZ_CM186213.1, from coordinate 4,168,027 downwards.
CCAGCGAACTGGCGCAGGCGCGCGCCTACTGGGCCACCCTGCGCACGGATGCTGACGCGGCGTTCGACGCCGAGCATGTCTTCGACGCGGCGCGGATCGCGCCGTTCGTGACCTGGGGCACCAGTCCCGACCAGGCCATGCCGATCACCGGCACGGTCCCCGATCCCCAGGCCGAGCCGGATGCGCTGGCACGCCTGGCGCTGGAAAAGGCCGTGGAATACATCGGCCTGCAGCCCGGTGCGCCGATAGCCGGGGTGCCGATCGAGCGGGTCTTCATCGGCTCGTGCACCAATGGGCGCATCGAGGACCTGCGCGTGGTCGCCGACGTCGTGCGCGGCCGCAGGGTGGCCGATGGGGTCCGCGCCATGGTGGTGCCGGGCTCGGGCGCGGTGCGCGCCCAGGCCGAGGCCGAAGGCATCGCGGCCACGCTGGTCGATGCCGGCTTCGAATGGCGCCAGCCGGGCTGTTCGATGTGCCTGGCCATGAACGACGACGTGCTGCGGCCGGGCGAGCGCTGCGCGTCCACCACCAACCGTAACTTCGAAGGCCGCCAGGGCCGCGCCGGACGCACCCATCTGATGAGCCCCGCCATGGCCGCCGCCGCCGCCCTGGCCGGCCGCATCGTTGACGTGCGCGACCTGGAGAACCCGCAATGAACCAGATCATCAGCGGCGTCGCCGCGCCCCTGCCGTATTCCAATCTGGACACCGACCAGATCATGCCCAAGCAGTTCCTGCGCATCATCGACAAGGCCGGGCTGGATCGTGGCCTGCTCTATGACCTGCGCTTTGACGCCGACGGTGCGCCGCGTCCGGATTGCGTGCTGAACCAGCCCGCCTACGCCGGCGCCGCGGTGCTGGTGGCGGGGCCCAATTTCGGTTGCGGCTCCAGCCGCGAGCACGCGGTCTGGGGCCTCATGCAGTACGGCATCCGCGCGGTCGTGGCCGCCAGCTTCGGCGAGATTTTCTACTTCAACGCGCTCAACAACGGCCTGCTGCTGGTGAGCCTGCCGCCGGCCGACGTTGACGCGCTGCTGGCGCGGGTGTCCGATCCCGCCGGCAACCGCGTCGAGATCGATGCGCTGGCGGGCACGGTGCGGGCCCCGGACGGCTGGACCGGGCATTTCGACCTGCCGGCGCGGCACCGCCGCATGTTTGCGCAGGGGCAGGACATGGTGGGCGCCTCGTTACAGCAATTGGCGGATGTGGAACACTTCGAGGCCGGCCACTGGGCCCGCCATCCCTGGATGAAAGACGTAGCGCGCCGCGTGCGCGACCGGCTCGGCCAATGAACGCCACAGACTGAGAGGCACAGACCGCAATGACCGCATTCTTCGATCTGCCCGTGCGCCGCCACGAGGCCAATGGCATCCACATCGCCGCCCGCGTCGATGGCTCGGGACCGCCCTTGCTGCTGTTGCACGGCCATCCGCAGACCCACGCCATCTGGCACCGCGTCTGGCCCGAACTGACGCGCCGCCACACCTGCGTGGCCGCCGACCTGCGCGGCTATGGCGACAGCGACAAGCCCGCGGCCACGCCGGACCACGCCGCGCATTCCAAGCGCGCCATGGCGGCCGACATGGTGGCGCTGATGCGCGCCCTGGGGCACGAGCGCTTCGACATCCTGGCCCACGACCGCGGCGCCCGCGTGGCGCACCGGCTGGGCCTGGACCACGCGGAGGCGGTCGGACGCATGATGCTGCTGGATATCGCGCCAACGCTGGACATGTACGAGAACACCACCCGCGCTTTCGCCCAGGCCTACTACCACTGGTTCTGGCTGATCCAGCCCGCGCCCATGCCCGAGACCATGATCGAACGCGATCCAGTGTTCTACCTGCGTTCGGTGATGGGCGGCCGCCCCGGCGGGCTGGCGCATTTTTCCGACGAGGCGATGGCCGAGTACGAGCGCACGGCGCGCCTGCCGGGCTGGGCCACCGGTATCTGCGAAGACTACCGCGCCTCCGCCACGCTGGACCTGGAGCATGACCGCCAGGGCCGCGCGGCCGGCGAGCGCCTGCGCATGCCGCTGCGCGTGCTGTGGGGCGAGCGCGGCGCGGTCGGGCGCAATTTCGACGTGCTGGGGTTGTGGCGGGCGGTGGCCGACGAGGTCGACGGAGGGCCGTTGCCCGGCGCCCACTATCTGGCCGAGGAAACGCCCGACGCATTGCTGCGCGAAGTGGCCAGCTTTTTCGGCTGGGACGGGCGGGAATAGGGGCGGCTGCATCGCGGCCGCACGGGGCAGCGCGGCTGCCGAAGCAGCCTGCTGGGGACTTCCGACCGCGCTCCACGCCAGGCCATCGCTACCGGCCTGGCGGTCAGGCCAGCGGCGTGGATTGTCCCTTTGGCCTATTGTCAATCAAGCCACGGCGGGCGATAGGGCCATCCAAAAAGGGACGCACCGCCGGTGGTAACCTTCGGCCATGAATCCCTCTTTTGCCGATCTGACCGAATTGCCTGAGCCCGAGGACGCGCAACGCGCGTTCCGGGCCTCGGATTCCCCCTGCGTTGCCGTTTGTTCCACGCTGTTCGACGATATCTGCCGGGGTTGCGGCCGCACGGCCATGGAAGTGGCCAACTGGGTCTTTATGACGGAAGAGGAAAAGCGCGAGGTCTGGATCCGCATCAAGGCGCAGGGGTATCCCCGCCGTAACAACTAGGCCGGCCGCGCCGGGCGCGGTCTTGAGGGTGTCACATGGCGCGGGCTAAATCGCGCTATTGCCCACTTCCGGCCCCATCATGCGCATCGTCCTGGTTACGGATGCCTGGCATCCGCAAGTCAATGGCGTCGTCCGCACCTGGACGACCATGCAGCAGATCCTCACCGAATGGGGCCACGAACTGATCGTGGTGAATCCCCAGGGCAGCCGCACCGTGCCGGCCCCGTCCGAGCCGGACCTGCGGCTGTGCCTGCAGCCCGGACGGCAACTGCGCCGCATCCTGGGCGACACCGTGCCCGACGCGCTCCACATCGCCACCGAAGGCCCGCTGGGCCTGGCGGCGCGCCGCATGGCGCTGTCGCGCGGCTGGCGCTTCACCACTTCGTTCCACACGATGTTCCCCGACTACCTGCAGGCGCGCATGGGTATTCCGGCCGCGCTGCCATGGCGCTTCCTGCGCTGGTTTCACCGGCCGTCGCAATGCGTGCTGGTGCCCACGCCGACGGTGCGCGACATCCTGGTGCGGCGCGGCTTCGCCAATCTGCGTATCTGGTCGCGCGGGGTCGATCCCCGCAAGTTCCAGCCCACCCCCGGCCAAGCGTTCCAGGACCTGCCGCGGCCCGTCTTCCTGTCGGTCGGCCGCGTGGCGCGCGAGAAGAACCTGGACGCTTTCCTGTCACTGGACCTGCCCGGCAGCAAGGTGGTGGTGGGCGCCGGCCCCGACGAGGCGCGTCTGAAAAAACGCTTTCCCCAGGCGGTATTCCTGGGCATGCAGAACGACGAGGCCCTGCCGGCGTTCTACAGCGCGGCGGACGTCTTCGTGTTTCCCAGCCTGACGGATACGTTCGGCCTGGTGATGCTGGAGGCCATGGCCTGCGGCACGCCGGTGGCGGCGTTCCGCAGCGAAGCGCCGCTGGCGGTGGTGACGCAAGGCGTCACCGGTTTCCTGGATGACGACCTGGCCCATGCCTGCCGCGCCGCCTTGCCGCTGGACCGGCACGCCGTGCGCGAGCACGCCCTGACGCGCAGCTGGGACGCCGTGGCCACGGATCTGCTGGCATCGCTGGTGCCCCTGACCCCCGGCGCGGAGCTGGCCGGGCCCTTGGCCCCGGCAGGCTGACCGCCGCCGATCCGACATTGCATGCCGGGCTTTCCACCGCCCGGGCCAAACCGGTACAATGCCCGTCAATCCTGAGGAGCGTTGCGACGACCTTGCGGTTCCCGCCATGTCCCATGGCCCGCGGAACCCGGTTCGCCAGGCTCAGGAATCCTTGTTCAAGCGCCGTGCCTTGCTCGGCGTTACAGCAACGGCGCTCACCTTTGTCGCGTATGGCGGAAAAGGCGAGCACTCGAGTGTCGTGGTGGTTTCGCGTTGTCCGGCCGTATCGTGCGCCGTTCGTCATTCACGTGGAGCCTACACACCATGAACGCTGTCACCGATAAATCCTTCTCCGACTACATCGTCGCCGACCTGTCGCTGGCAGGCTGGGGCCGTCGCGAGCTGGCCATCGCCGAAACCGAAATGCCCGGCCTGATGGCCATCCGCGAAGAGTTCGCCGCCAAGCAGCCGCTCAAGGGCGCCCGCATCGCCGGCAGCCTGCACATGACCATCCAGACCGGCGTGCTGATCGAGACGCTGGTGGCCCTGGGCGCCGAAGTGCGCTGGGCCTCGTGCAACATCTTCTCCACGCAGGACCACGCCGCCGCCGCCATCGCCGCGTCGGGCACGCCGGTCTTCGCCGTCAAGGGCGAAACGCTGGAAGAATACTGGCAGTACACCCACAAGATCTTCGAATGGCCCAATGGCCAGAACGCCAACATGATCCTCGACGATGGCGGCGACGCCACGTTGATGCTGCACCTGGGCACCAAGGCCGAGAAGGACATCTCGGTGCTGGCCAACCCCGGCAGCGAGGAAGAGCGCGTGCTGTTCGCCGCCATCAAGAAAACGCTGGAGCGTGATCCGAAGTGGTACTCGACCCGCCTGGCCCTGATCAAGGGCGTGACCGAGGAAACCACGACCGGCGTGCACCGCCTGTACCAGATGTCGCAGAAGGGCGAGCTGGCCTTCGCGGCCATCAACGTCAACGACTCGGTCACCAAGTCCAAGTTCGACAACCTGTACGGCTGCCGCGAATCGCTGGTCGACGGCATCAAGCGCGCCACCGACGTGATGGTCGCCGGCAAGATCGCCGTGGTCGCCGGCTATGGCGACGTGGGCAAGGGTTGCGCCCAGGCGCTGGTCGCCCTGCGCGCCCAGGTGTGGGTCACCGAAATCGACCCGATCTGCGCCCTGCAGGCCGCCATGGAAGGCTTCAAGGTCGTGACCATGGAAGAAGCCGCCGCCCATGGCGACATCTTCGTCACCGCCACCGGCAACTACCACGTCATCACGCGTGAGCACATGAACGCCATGAAGGACCAGGCGATCGTCTGCAACATCGGCCACTTCGACAACGAAATCGACGTCGCCAGCCTGGCCGACTGCAAGTGGGAAGAGATCAAGCCGCAAGTCGACCACGTCATCTTCCCGGACGGCAAGCGCATCATCCTGCTGGCCCAGGGCCGCCTGGTGAACCTGGGCTGCGCCACCGGCCACCCCTCGTTCGTGATGTCGTCGTCGTTCGCCAACCAGACCATCGCCCAGATCGAGCTGTTCACGCGCAACGAAGCCTACAAGTCGGGCGAAGTCTACGTGCTGCCCAAGCACCTGGACGAGAAGGTCGCGCGCCTGCACCTGAAGAAGCTGGGCGTGAACCTGACCACGCTGCGCAAGGACCAGGCCGACTACATCAGCGTGCCGGTCGAAGGTCCTTACAAGCCGAATCACTACCGCTACTGATGCTTGTAGCAAAATAGGAAAGTGCCGCGCCATGTCGGCGCGGGCTTTCCGGTCCGCGGGGCTTGCCCGTCTCGCCTGGCGACGACGGGACCGCGGAGCGTCAATACAGGAGGTCGAACAATGGCATTGATACTCGTCTGGATCCTGAACGCGGTGGCCCTGCTGGCCGTTGCCTATCTGCTGCCCGGCATCACCGTGGCCAGCTTTGGTTCGGCGCTCATTGCCGCGCTGGTGCTGGGTCTGGTCAACATGCTGGTCAAGCCGGTGCTGGTGCTGCTGACACTGCCCATCACGATCGTCACGCTCGGTCTCTTCCTCATCGTCATCAACGCCTTGTTGTTCTGGTTCGTCGGCTCCGTGCTGAAGGGTTTCCAGGTCAACGGGTTCTGGTGGGCCGTGGGCGGTGCGATCCTGTACAGCATCATCTCGGGCCTGCTTACCAAACTGATCCCCTGAATTCCCACCCCCGAGCGCCACGCGCTCCCCTCAAGGGGGCGTGCCAGCGGGCCGGCAAAGCCGGCTCCGCGGCACCCCGAGGGGGCGGCACCTGTTTCATGCGATGCGCGTGGCGCTATGGATAACTGATCCGATATGTCCGACTCGACTTCTCCGGCTTTCAGCCTGGAATTCTTTCCGCCTCGCGACCTGGCCGGCCAGGAGCGGCTGGTCCGCGCGGCCAAGCAGATGCTGGCGATCCAGCCCAAGTACGTCAGCGTGACGTTCGGCGCCGGCGGCTCCACCCGCGCCGGCACGGCCGACGCGGTGCGCACGCTGCGTAACCTGGGCTGCGATGCGGCGCCGCACCTGTCGTGTGTCGGCGCCTCGCGCCAGGACCTGCGGGACATCCTGCAGGCCTACAAGAACGAAGGCGTGCGGCGCGTGGTCGCCCTGCGCGGCGACCTGCCCTCGGGCATGGGCGGCGACGCCGGCGAACTGCGCTACGCCAACGAACTGGTGTCGTTCATCCGCGAGGAAACGGGCGATTGGTTCCACATCGAAGTGGCGGCCTATCCCGAAATGCACCCGCAGGCCGCCAATCCGTCGGCGGATCTGGATCACTTCGTGGCCAAGGTCAAGGCGGGCGCCAATGCCGCCATCACCCAGTACTTCTTCAACGCCGACGCCTACTTCGACTTCGTCGACCGGGCCCAGGCCAAGGGTGTGCGGGTGCCGATCGTGCCGGGCATCATGCCCATCACCAACCACACCCAGCTGCTGCGCTTCTCGGAAATGTGCGGCGCCGAAGTGCCGCGCTGGATCCGCCTGCGCCTGGCCGAACTGGGCGATGACAAGGCCTCGATCCGCGCCTTCGGCGTGGATGTGGTCACCGAGCTGTGCCAGAACCTGCTGGACAACGGCGCGCCCGGCCTGCACTTCTACACCCTCAACCATGCCGAAGCGCCGCTGGCGGTGTGGAAGGAACTGAGCGTGTAGCAGCCAGGCTGCTCGTCAGGCGGCAACGGAAAGGCCGGCAATCATTGCCGGCCTTTTTTTCGACGTGTCACAGCCACGTCGCGGGCCTGCCGGCATGCGTCTCTTGCCGCCGCCACCTGTCGGCAGGGCGGTGGCGGCAGGCGCACGTCCGGGGCGAGCCCGGTGCTTCAGTCCGCGTACACGCCCGCCTTGCGGATGATCGGCCCCCACTTGTCCACTTCCGACTGCAGCCAGCTTTGCAGGCCGGCCGGCGTCTGCTTGGCCTCGGGCACGATTTCCGCGCCCAGTTCGGCCATCTTCTGCGTGAAGGCGGGGTCCTTCAGCGCCGCGCGCAGCGACTCGTTGAACTTTGCCACCACTTCCGGTGGCGTGCCCTTGGGCGCATAGACGCCGTGCCAGACCTTGACCTCGAAGCCCTTCACGCCACTTTCCTGCAGGGTCGGCGAGTCCGGCAGCGTCCTGATGCGGTCGAGCGTGGTGACGCCGTACAGCTTCACCCGCTGCGCCTTGATGTGCGGAATGGTCTGCGTGGTCTGGTCGCACAGCACATCCACCTGGCCGCCCAGCAACGCCGTCAGCGCGGGCGCGGTGCCGGCATACGGAATGGTGGTGAACTGCGTCCCGAGCGCTTCCTGCAGCAGCATGCCGCACAACTGCGATACCGCGCCCAGGCCGGCGTTGGCCAGGTTGATCTTGTTGCCGTTGGCGCGCGCGTACTTGATGAATTCGACCATGTCGCCCGGCGGCAGGTCCTTGCGGCCCAGCAGCGTCATGGGGACGTCGGCCACCTGGCCGACGTAGGCGAAGTCGGTGAGCGGGTTGAACGGCAGCTTGCGATACAACGCGGGCGCCGTGGCCATGCCGTTGTGGTGGATCAGGAAGGTATAGCCGTCCGGCGCTGCCCGCGCCACGTGCGTGGCCGCCAGCGTGCCGCCCGCGCCCGGACGATTTTCGACCACGATGCTCTGGCCCAGCGTCTTGGACATGGCGGCGCCCAGGCTGCGGGCCACTACGTCGGTGGGACCGCCCGCCGCGAACGGCACGACCAGGGAAATGGGATGGTTGGGATAGCCGCCCTGGGCCGCGGCGGAGCCGCCGGCCAGGCAGCCCAGCGCCAGCAGCGGCACGGCCAGGCGCCGCAGGGGGCGCGGGAAATATGGGGTCATGTCTCGTCCTTGTGGTGTTATGGCGACCCGCAAGACGATGCATGGCGGGCTGGCGCCAGTGTGGCGCGCCAGCCGGAAGATGAGAATTTGCGGTTTTACAAGCCGGGCTTAGGGAAGCGGAAAGCCGGGTTTGTACGGTGAGACAGGTCCTGCCTAGTTCGGCTGGTCCTTCCCCGGGTCTTGCGCCAGCACCTGCGGCGTCGGATAGGCCGGCGGCGTCATGTCCACCGGTTCGGCGCGCAGCGGCTGGTGGATGCGGCTGGCGGGCACCAGCGAGCCGGGGTCTTCAGGACGGGTCCAGAGCGGATCGGGGATCTCGGCGAACACCTGGCGCAGGCGTTCGCCCCACGTGCCGCGGATCATGCGGAAATATTCGTTGTGTTCGTCGATGCTGGCGAAATGGGTGACGCGCAGCGCGTCGGCGTCGTAGACCAGCAGGTCCAGCGGCAGCCCGACCGAGATGTTCGAGCGCAGCGTCGAATCCATCGAGATCAGCGCGCACTTGGCGGCCTCGTCCAGCGAGGTGTCGGGGCGCAGCACGCGGTCCAGGATGGGCTTGCCGTACTTGGCCTCGCCGATCTGGAAGTACGGGCATTCCGAGCCGGCCTCGATGAAGTTGCCGGCCGAATACACTTGGAACAGGCGGCAGCGCTCGCTGCCGATCTGGCCGCCGAAGATCAGGCTGACGTTGAAGTCCACGCCCTGTTCGTGCAGGGCCGCGGCCTCGCGGTGGTAGACCGCGCGCACCGCCGCGCCGACGCGGCGGGTGGCCTCGAACATGTCGGGCGCGTTCCAGACGGTTTCGCCGCCCTCGTCGTGCTGCCGTGCCAGCGCGTTCAGCACGGCCTGGCTGACGGCCAGGTTGCCGGAGGTCATCAGCACCATCATGCGTTCGCCGGGACGCTCGAAGACGGTCATCTTGCGGAATACGCTGATCTGGTCGACCCCGGCATTGGTGCGGGAATCGGACAGGAAAACCAGGCCGGCGTCTAAGCGGGCGGCTACGCAGTAGGTCATGATCGAAAAAAGGGAAAAGCCACACCGCATTGTATTGCGGCGTGGCCGGACGGGGTTATTGCTGGGCCGCGGTCTGGACCTGCACGTTGACCTCCATGGATTCCTCGCCGCCGCCGCTGCGCACGCCGCGCACCGGCGAGGCCGAGTCGTAGTCGCGCCCCACCGCCAGGCGGCAGTGGCAATCGGAGGCGAACTGGCGGTTGGTCACGTCCACGCTGGTCCAGCCGGCGCCTGCCAGCCAGACGTCGGCCCAGGCATGGCTGGCGGCGTGCTGGGCCGTGGTGTACAGGTAGCCGCTGACGTAGCGGGCCGGCACGCCCAGGCCGCGCACGCAGGCCAGGAACAGATGGGCGTGGTCCTGGCAGACGCCATGGCCCAGCGCCAGCACCTGGCCGGCGGCGGTGGTGACGTCAGTGGTGCCGGGCTCGTAGGCGACCCGGTCGTGGATCGCGGTGGCCAGTGTCAGCACGTCGGCGGGCGTGTTCAGGCCGTCGGGCAGCACGGCGTGGGCGAAGGCGAGGATGGTGTCATCAGCCTGCGTCAGCGGCGTCTGCACGCAATAGGCGTGCACCGGCAGGCGGCTGTCCTCGCCGCCCAGCGCGCCCTGCGTCAGCGAGCCGACCAATACCTGCCCGACCACGCGCAGCTCGATCTCGGTGTGCGGGCGGTTCAACGTCAGCGTGTGGGTGATGTTGCCGTAGGCGTCCACCTGCTGCTCGAGCGCGCCGGGCGCCTCGATGTGCCAGCGCAGCACGCGCTGGTGTTCGTCGTCGCGCGGCGTCAGCCGCAGGGTCTGGATGCTGTAGGTGACGGGCGCCGTATAGCGGTAGTGCGTGACGTGCGTGATGATCTGTTTCATGCCTGTCTCCTTGTCATGCCGACAACGGCACCAGGAAGTCCTGGCTGATCCGGTTGCCCAGGTCGTTGATGCGGTCCAGGAAGTGCTCCAGGTACTGGTGCAGACCGCTGCGCAGGATGTCCTCGACGCGGCCGAATTGCAGTTCGGCGCACAGCATGCCGGCGCGTCGCTGGGTTTCGGTCGAACGCTGGTTGGACACACGGGCCAGATCCTCGGATACCGCCCGCATGGCCGCCAGCAGCGAGCGCGGCATGTCGGGATGCAGGATCAGCAGCTCGGCGACGCGGTCCGGCGTGATGACGTCGCGGTACACCTTGCGATAGATCTCCAGCCCGGACACCGAGCTGAGCAGCGCCGACCAGCGGTAGAACTCGCTTTGCAGCGCGCCCGAAGGGCTGCCTTCGCCGCGGCCTTCCTGTTGCTGTTGCGGCGCGCCGTCGCCGTCGCGCTCGTGGAACTTCACATCCAGCATCCGCGCGGTGTTGTCCGCCCGCTCCAGGTGCATGCCGATGCGCAGGAAGTACAGCGCCTCGTCTTCCAGCATGGTGCCGATGGTGACGCCGCGCGCAAGGTGCGAGCGGAACTTGACCCATTCGAAGAACTCGCCCGGGTTGCGTTCCAGCAGGCCGGTGTGCAGGTGCTTGAGCAGTTCCAGCCAGGTGGTGTTGTAGGTCTCCCAGACTTCGGTGGTGAGGCTGCCGCGCACCGCGCGGGCGTTTTCGCGCGCGGCGCGCATGCAGCTGTAGATGGATGAGGGGTTCTCGGCGTCGCGCACCATGTACTGCAGCACGTCCTGCGGCGATATCGCGGCGTGCTTGGCGTGATAGAGGCGGTGCAATTCGGAGATGCGCAGCACGGCGTTCCACGAGCCTTCGCGGGTCTGCGCGTCCTGCGGCAGCAGCGACATCTGCAGGTTCACGTCCAGCATGCGGGCGGTGTTCTCGGCGCGCTCGGTGTAGCGGCACATCCAGAACAGATTGTCGGCGGTTCGGCTCAGCATCGTTATTCCTCCAGAACCCAGGTGTCCTTGGTGCCGCCGCCCTGGCTGCTGTTGACCACCAGCGAGCCTTCGGTCAGCGCCACGCGGCACAGCCCGCCGGGCACGGTACGGATGTCCTTGCCGCACAGCACGTAGGGGCGCAGGTCGACGTGGCGCGGCGCGACGCCGGATTCAACGTAGGTCGGCACCGTGGACAGGGCCAGCGTGGGCTGCGCGATGTAGTTGGCGGGATTGGCGCGCACCCGATCCTTGAACGACTCGACCTCGGCGTGGGTCGCGGATGGTCCCACCAGCATGCCGTAGCCGCCGGCGCCATGCACCTCCTTGACCACCAGCTCGTGCATGTTGGCCAGCACGTGCGACAGCTCGTCGGGACGGCCGCAGCGCCAGGTCGGCACGTTCGACAGGATCGGCTCCTCGCTCAGATAAAAGCGGATCATGTCGGGCACGTAGAGGTAGGTGGACTTGTCGTCGGCGATGCCGGTGCCGATGGCATTGGCCAGCGTCACGCGGCCGGCGCGATACACCGACAACAGGCCGGGCACGCCGAGCGCCGAGTCGGCGCGGAACGACAGCGGGTCGAGGAAGTCGTCGTCCAGCCGGCGGTAGATCACGTCCACCTTGCGCGGCCCCTGCGTGGTGCGCATGTAGACCGTGTTCTGCTCGACAAAAAGATCCTGGCCCTCCACCAGTTCCACGCCCATCTGCTGCGCCAGGAAGGCGTGCTCGAAATAGGCCGAGTTGTACATGCCGGGCGTCAGCACCACCACCGTGGGATCATCGCCGCCGTGCGGCGCCACTTCGCGCAGGTTGTCCAGCAGCAGGTCGGGATAGTGCGCCACCGGTTCGACCTTGATGCGGCTGAACGCGTCGGGCATCAGCCGCATCGACATCTTGCGGTTCTCCAGCATATAGGACACGCCGGACGGCACCCGCAGGTTGTCCTCCAGCACGTAGAACTCGCCGGCGCCGGCGCGCACGATGTCGACCCCGGCGATGTGGCAGTAGATGTCCTCGGCCACGTCCACGTCCTGCATTTCGGGGCGGTACTGGGCGTTCAGGAACACCTGCTCGGCCGGCACCACGCCGGCGCGCACGATCTCATGGCCGTGATAGATGTCGTGGATGAACATGTTGAGCGCCCGCACGCGCTGTTTCAGGCCGGCCTCCAGGCGGCGCCATTCGTCGGCGGGAATGATGCGCGGGATCATGTCGAACGGGATCAGGCGCTCGGTGCCGGCGGCGTCGCCCGCCACCGAAAAAGTGATGCCGACCCGCCGGAAACTCAGGTCGGCCTCCAGGCGGCGCGCCGCCATGGCTTCGGCCGATTGCTCCTGGTGCCAGCGCTCGAAGGCCTGGTAGTGGGAGCGTATGCCGCCGGCGCTGTCGCGCATTTCGTCATAGGCGGCGGGACGGGATGATCTGTCCTTCATGGCTCCTCCGTTGCAGATGCTGACGGCCGGCTTGGGCGCGGCCGTTGTCCGGCCATGCGTGGCCGGTCTGAATGAATAAGCAACCCGTGTGCCAGCTTGGGCTGGCGCCGACGGGGGGCCGCCTGGAGGTAAATATCCTCTGGTTGGCGGCGGCTGGCTACCCTCCGGACGTACGGAGGCAGCGATGGCGTGGGCGGGACGACGGCTTGCGCTGCCGGGGTGGGCGCGGCGGAACGGGTCCGAATGTGAGGCCGCGCGATGGCATGGCGTCAGCGCGTACGGCGCGCGCAGGCGCAGCGGGGTGGTACCCGCGTGGGATGCCGCGGCAAGCGGCAATCGGGGATATCAGGGTCAGATCATAGGGCCTGCACCGTTCTGGTGCAAGCCCTGGGGCAAAACTGGTGCGTCAGCGCAGCGTGTAGCGTTGCACCGTGGTGCCGCCCTGGCCGGGTTGTTCCTGCGGGGCATGCGGCACCCAGCCGTCCGGCGTGATGACGGCGTCGAGGCGGAAGTCGTGGGCGGCCGGTTCATAGCCGGGGTCCAGCTCGCCGCAGCTCCAGGCCACGCCGATGGTGGTGAAGGCGTGGCCGCGCTCGCGCAGCGCCGCCAGCGTGCGGTCGTAGTAGCCGCCGCCGTAGCCGAGCCGGTCGGCGAATTCGGTGTAACCCAGGGTGGGGACCAGCAGCACGTCGGGCAGCACCTCGGCCCCCCGCGCCGGTTCCTGGATGCCATAGGGGCCGGCGCGCAGTTCGGCGTCGGGCGTCCAGGGCAGGAAGGCCAGCGGCGCGTTGCGTTCGCGCACCACCGGCAGCGCCACCGTGACACCATTTTCGGTCCATTGCTCCAGCAGCGGCCGCAGGTCCGGCTCGTCTTCCATGGGCCAGAAGGCCGCCACGACGGCGGGCGCGCGGCGGCCGGCCCGCACGGCTTCGTCGCGGGCCACGTTGAGCCAGGTGAACAGCCGCGCGCGCATCAGCAGACCGCCGCGGCTGCGTTGGTCTTCAGGCAGTTCGGCACGCAGTTTCCGCAATCGCGTGCGTAGCTGGCTTGCGGTATCCTCTGGAGTATTTTGCGTAGTCATGCGGTAGCTGTAACAGGGGTGGAAAATGAAGGCGACAATGCGGGTCAGCGATAACACGTCTAACGGCGCGAACCTGCGCGCGGGCAACCGCGTCGGCTGCTGCGCCAACGATCACGCGCATCGCCGCGCCTGCCTCTGCGCCTATCACTGCGCGGATCCGCAAGCTGCCCTCAAGGTCCGCGCATGAAGCCCGCGCGCAATCCCATGGCCGCGGTCCACGGCCCGCAATCCGGACGGTATCAGAAAACCGCCATGAAATCCCCGCGCACCGCCGACGCCCGCGCCGGCCTGCGCCGCTGGCTGCCATTGCTGGCGCTGTTCACGGCGGCCTGCGCGCCCGTCGACGCCCAGCAGCGCACCGCGTCCGTCAATACCCAGCCGCAGCCCGCCGCGCAAGCGCCGCAACCGGCCATCGCCGTGCCGCCGGCCGTGCTGGCGGGCTTGCCGCCCACCGCCGAAACGCCCGCGCTGGCCGCCGTGGTGGCCGCGCGCGAAGCCATGAATCGCAAGCAGTGGTCGATCCTGGGCGCCCTGGTGCCCCAGGCCAAGTCCGATCCGCTCGGCATGTATCCGGAATACTGGCTGTTGCGCTATCAGCTGTGGAGCCCGCCCGCGGGCGGGCGTCCCAACGCCGAGCTGCAGAAGTTCATCAACAGCAATGGCGATGCCTATCTGGCGGATCGGCTGCGCGCCGACTGGCTGCTGGCCGCCGCGCGCAGCGGCGACTTCGAGACCGTGCGCAAGCTGGCTCCGGTCAAGAACAGCAACGCCCAGGTCGAATGCGCCATCCTCAACGCCAAGCACATGACCGGCCAGCGCGCCACGGCCGCGCAGGCCATGGCGGTGTTCGCGCCGGGCAGCGCCTGCTGGACGCTTTACGACCAGCTGGTGGCCGACAACGTCCTGGGCTGGGACCAGCTTGAACCGCAGTTGCGCGACGCCATCGAGGCCAACAAGACCACCGACGCGCGCAAGTTCGTGCAGTACATGTTCGAGCCGCGCGACCAGAAGACCTACGACGTCCTCATCAAGGACCCGATGCGCTGGCTGACGCGACAGGACCGCCTGCCGGTGGGCCGCAACGAAAAAGAACTGGTCACCATCGCCCTGGCGCGCCTGGCCCGTTCCGACATCAACGTGGCGGATTCCTACCTGCGGCGCGAATGGGCCAAGTCCATGGCCAAGTCGAACCTGGCCTGGATCCGCGGCCAGTACGCGCTGGTGGCCGCGCTCAACCTGGACAGCCGCGCCGACGACTGGTACCACGAGGCCGGCCATATCCGCATGACGGAATACAACGCCGGCTGGAAGGTGCGGGCCGCGCTGCGCCAGCCCAAGATCGACTGGAAGTGGGTCATCGAGTCCATCGACCAGATGCCTGCAGCACAACAGCAGGATCCATCCTGGATCTACTGGAAGGCGCGCGGCATGGCCGCCACCGGCCGCCGCGACCAGGCCAATGCGGCCTATGCGTCCATCGCCGACCGTTTCGATTTCTACGGCCAGTTGGCCGCCGAGGAACTGGGCCGGCGCATCACCGTGCCACCGCGCCCGGCGCCCATCAGCGACAGCGAGATCGCCGAGGCTCGTGCCAACCCGGGCCTGCGCCGCGCGGTGCAGCTGTTCCGCCTGGGCTGGCGCCAGGAGGCCGTGCCCGAATGGAACTTCGCGTTGCGCGGCATGAGCGACCGCCAACTGCTTGCCGCCGCCGAACTGGCACGCGCCGAGAACATCTACGACCGCGTGGTCAATACGTCCGACCGCACCGAGAAGGAATTCGACTTCAGCCAGCGCTTCATCGCGCCGTTCGAAGGCCGCGTCACCGCCAAGGCCAATGCCATCGCGCTCGACCCCGCCTGGGTCTACGGCCTGATCCGCCAGGAGTCGCGCTTCATCATGGACGCGCGCTCGCACGTCGGCGCCTCCGGCCTGATGCAGCTGATGCCGGCCACGGCCAAATGGGTCGCGGGCAAGATCGGCATGAGCAACTTCACGCCCGACAGCGTCAACGATTTCGACACCAACACCGAGCTGGGCACCAACTACCTGAACATGGTGCTGCGCGACCTGAACGGCTCGCAGATGCTGGCCAGCGCCGGCTACAACGCCGGTCCGCGCCGCCCGCACAACTGGCGTTCCACCTTCAGCCATCCCGTCGAAGGCGCGATCTTCGCCGAGACCATTCCGTTCAACGAGACGCGCACCTACGTCAAGAACGTGATGTCCAACTCGGTCTACTACGCCGCCATGTTCAGCGGCCAGCCGCAGTCGCTGAAAGAGCGGCTGGGCAACGTCGTGCCGCTGGGCGCGGAAAGCACCACCCTGCCATGACGGCGGATGTGGCGACGCAGGGCTTGCAGGCCTACATCGTGGGCGGCGCGGTGCGCGACGCGCTACTCGGCCTGACGCCCGGCGATCACGACTGGGTGGTGGTCGGCGCCACGCCCGAAGACATGGCGCGGCGCGGCTTCATTCCGGTGGGTGGCGATTTCCCGGTGTTCCTGCACCCGGTCACCAAAGAGGAATACGCGCTGGCGCGCACCGAACGCAAGTCGGGCCGCGGCTACAAGGGTTTCACGTTCTACACGGGCACCGACGTCACGCTCGAAGAGGACCTGCGCCGCCGCGATCTGACGGTCAACGCCATTGCGCAGAAGCAGGACGGAGAACTGGTCGATCCGCTCGGCGGCGCCGCCGACGTCCGGGCCCGCGTGTTCCGCCATGTGGGCGAGGCCTTCGAGGAAGACCCGGTGCGCATCCTGCGCCTGGCGCGTTTCGCCGCGCGCTTTGCCGACTTCAGCGTCGCGCCCGAAACCCTGGCGCTGTGCCGCCGCATGGTCGAAGCCGGCGAGGCCGACGCCCTGGTGGCCGAGCGTGTGTGGAAAGAAGTATCGCGTGGCTTGATGGCCGCCGCGCCGTCGCGCATGTTCGACGTGCTGCGGCAGTCCGGCGCGCTGGAACGCGTCATGCCCGAGTTGCGGGGCTCGGAGGAGACTGGCGGTGACGTCGATCGCGCGGCCGCGCGCAACCTGTCGCTGCCGGGCCGCTATGCCTTGCTGTGCCGCCTGTCACCCGAGCGGGAAGCGCTGGGCCGGCGCCTGCGCGTGCCCACCGAATGCAACCACTACGCGCGGCTCCTGCCCGAGATGTTGACGGGCTTGGACGCCACGCAGGCGCCCGGCGCCGACGAAGCCGACGCACAGCTCGCGCTGATGGAGCGCGTCGACGCGCTGCGCAAGCCCGAGCGCTTTTTCGATCTGTTGGAAACGACGGCAGTGCTGCGGCCGGTGGCTATCGACGCCTGGCGCGAACGTGCCGAAGCGGTGCGGGGCGTGGATGCCGGCGCCATCGCCCGCGCCTGCGCCGGCGATTCGGCGCGCATCAAGCAGAGCGTGCGCGAGGCGCGCCTGCAGCGGCTGCGCGCCGCCTGACGCCGACTACTATAGCTTGCCGAGGCGGTCGCCGCGCGCAAAGCCGATCAGCGGCTGCGTGATGCCGCGGCCCACCGCCAGCACCTTGAACAGTTCGCCCATCTCGGCTTCCGACAGCAGCTTCTGCACCGGCGCCACCGCCTGCGCGTAAGCGCGCGCATCGGTCGGATCCAGTTGCGCCAGCAATTCCATCAAGCCGGCGTTCATCAGGAAGCGCGCCTGCGAGGTATACCCCAGCACCTGCAGACCCGCTGCCTGCGCCGCATCCGCCATGGCGGTGAAGTCGACGTGCGCCGTGATGTCCTGCAGCCCCGGCGCGGTGAACGGATCGCCATGCGCGTGGTGGCGCAGATGGCACATCAGCGTGCCGCCGGCGCGTTGCGGGTGGTAGTACTCACCCTGCGGAAATCCATAGTCGACCAGCAGCGCCGCGCCCTGTTCCAGCCAGCCGCTCATGCCGTCGATCCAGGCTTCGGCCTGCAGGTTGATCTCGGACACATACCCCGGCAACGCCGGCATGCGCGCTGCCACCGCCTCTGCCAGGCGCCGCGGAGCCGGCCGGTCTTCCCAGACGAAACCCTGGGCCGGGTCCAGCGTCACGCCGCGTTCCAGCACCACGCCGTCATCGCTCCAGCGGAATAGCGACACTGGCATCGCGTCCAGCACCTCGTTGGCCAGCACGCAACCGCGGAAACGTTCGGGTAGCGCATCCAGCCAGCGCACCCGCTCGCCGAACGGCGCCAGCCGCTCGGCCTGGCGCGCGCGCAGGTCCGCCGACACTTCGAGAATCAGGTACTGCGTATCCTGCAGCCCCTGAGCATCCAGCTCGCGCAGCACGCCTTCGGCCAGCGCGCCGGTACCGGCGCCGAACTCCAGCACCGTCTGGGTATCGGTCTGGCGCAGCACCTGGGCGACCTGGCGTGCCAGGGTACGGGCGAACAGCGGCGTCAGTTGCGGCGCGGTGACGAAATCGCCCGCGGGCGCGCGCGCATCGGCTTCGGCCAGCTTGACGTTGCCGGCCGCGTAGTAGCCCAGCCCCGGCGCATACAGCGCCTCGGCCATCCAGTGATCGAACGGCAGCCAGCCCGAAGCGGCGGCGATGGCGGCGCGCAGATGCGCGGCGGCGGCTTCGCTATGGGCCTGGGCGGCGGGAGACAGCGGGGGCAGGTTGGCGGGAGCGGGGCGTTGCATGGAGGAAGGAAAGGCGTCGTGAATAGGGCATTTTCCCAAAAAACAAACCCCGCGACAGGCGCGGGGTTTGTTGGGTGCCGATCAGGGCTTAGCCGCGGCGGGCGCCGGCCGGCTTGTTGAAGCGCTTGGCGGGGCCGCCGGGGCGCTTGTCGAAGCTGGGACGGTCACGGAAACCGCCTTCCGAGCGGTCGCCGCCGCGGAAGCCGCCTTCGCGCTGCGGCCGGTCGCCAAAGCTGGGGCGATCGCTGAAGCTCGGACGCGAGTCGCGGTCGCCACCACGGAAGCCGCCTTCACGCGGGCCGCGCTCGTTGAACGGACGCGGATCGCGCTGCGGGCGATCGCCGAAGCTGGGGCGGTCGCTGAAGCTCGGGCGCGAATCACGGTCGCCGCCACGGAAACCGCCTTCACGCGGGGGGCGGTCGCCGAAGGGACGATTGCCCTGGTAGCCGCCTTCGCGCTGGGGACGATCACCGAAGCTGGGACGATCGCCGAACGAACGGGCCGGGCGGTCGCCGAACGGGCGGTTGCCTTGGTAGCCGCCGCCTTCGCGGGCGCCCTGGTAGCCGCCTTCGCGCGGCTTGAATTCACCACGCGGACCGCCGAACGAGCGGCCTTCACGCGAACCGCCGTCACGGTGGCCCTGGTAGCCGCCGCCGAAGCCGCCCGGACGCTTGCCGAAAGGCTTGCCGCCGCGCGGCGCGCCGCCGGTCGACGGACGCGGGGTGCGCTTGGGTTCCAGGCCGGCGATCACTTCGGGCGTGATGGACTGGCCAATGTAGTGTTCGATACGGCGCACCTTGTGGCGCTCGGAATGCGTGGCCAGCGTGAACGCCAGGCCGTTGCGACCGGCGCGGCCGGTACGGCCGATACGGTGCACGTAGTCCTCGGCCTGCATCGGCAGGTCGAAGTTGACGGCGTGGCTGATGCCTTGCACGTCGATGCCGCGGGCGGCCACGTCGGTGGCGACCAGGATGCGCAGTTGGCCGCGCTGCAGCTGCGACAGCGTGCGGGTGCGTTGGCGCTGGTTCATGTCGCCGTGCAGGGCGGCGGCGGCAAAGCCCTGGTCGGCCAGGTGGTCGGCCAGATCGTCGGCGCCGCGCTTGGTCGACGTAAAGACGATGGCCTGGTCCAGCGAAGCGTCGCGCAGGACGTGGTCCAGCAGCTGCATCTTGTGGCTGGCGTCGTCCGCGTACAGCAGGCTCTGCGTGATGTTGGTGTGCTTTTCCTTGGCGCCGGCGACTTCGATGCGCTGCGGGTCGCGCATCATGCGCGCGGCCAGCTTGGCAACGGTGCCGTCCAGCGTGGCCGAGAACAGCAGCGTCTGGCGTTCGGCCGGCAGGCGGCCAACGATGGTTTCGATGTCCTCGATGAAGCCCATGTCCAGCATGCGGTCGGCTTCGTCCAGCACCAGGGTGTGCACGGTGTTCAGTTTGACGCGACCCGAGTTCAGGTGGTCGATCAGGCGGCCGGGCGTGGCCACCAGCACATCGACGCGGCGCGACAGCGCCTTCAGCTGAGCGCCATAGGGCATGCCGCCGACGACGGTGGCGGTGCGCAGGTCGGCCAGCTTGCGGCCGTAGGTGGCGGTGGCGTCGGTGACCTGCAGGGCCAGTTCGCGCGTCGGGGCCAGCACCAGCACTTGCACGCCGACGCCCTTGTTGGCGGGCGTCTGGGCGATGCGGTGCAGCGCCGGCAGCATGAAGGCGGCGGTCTTGCCGCTACCGGTCTGCGACGACACCATCAGGTCGTGGCCGGCCAGCGCCTGCGGAATGGCCGAGGCTTGAACGGTGGTGGGGGTGGTGAAGCCAGCGTCTTGCAGGGCCGACAGCAGGGCGGGCGCCAGGCCCAGGTTTTCGAAAGACATTACTTTCCCTTGCCGCGATCAAATGCGGCGCAGTGCTTGGTCGGGCCAGGGGATTAGGCGGCCGGATCCAGGCGACGGTTGATGGAGCATCGTGCCGACCGAATCAACCGTGCGCGTGGCGCGTTCCCGTGATGCTGCTTGGAACGCAGGGCGAAAGGAAAGGAGGTCAGGAATCGATGATGTTCGGCATGGGCCGGGCTTGGTTGCCCGGCAGACTGCTGAAAATTTCCGCTAAATCAAGGCGGTAAATGCCGAACTCGTTTGGTGCAGTGCGGCGATCATAACCCGAATTCGCCTTGTGCGGGAATTATTTTTTTGTCCAGCTTCCAATCAATAGGGTTTTTCCCTTGGTCGCTCAACCAACGGTTGGTCGCCAGGAAATGGCCGCAGCCCAGGAACGGCACGGGCGGGCGCCGGGCGGACAGGGGAGAAGGATGATTGGCCATCAGCACCAGATGGCCACTGTCGTGCGGAAGCAACGCCTGCTTGGCCTGGGCGTGGGCGCCCCACAGCATGAAAACCTTCGGAGACGGGTCCTGCGCCACCAGGGCGATGAGCGCGTCCGTCACGGTTTCCCAACCCCGCTTGGCGTGGGACGCGGGTTGCCCGTCCTCCACCGTGAGGGCGGTGTTGAGCAGCAACACGCCTTGAGCGGCCCACGGCGTCAGGTCATTGCCGGCCGGCAGCGGCGTGCCGGGATATTCCTGCGCGATTTCATTGAAGATGTTGCGCAGGCTGGGCGGGCGCTTGCAGTCGTCCGGCACCGAGAATGCCAGCCCTTGTGCCTGTCCAGGGCCGTGATACGGGTCCTGGCCCAGGATCACCACTCGCACGTCCGAGGGCGCCAGGCCGTGCAGGGCGCGAAAGGGCGTGGCCGGATAGATCACCGCGCCTTCGGCAAGGCGCTTTTCCACATGGGCGGTCACGGCCTGTAGCGCCGTGGCGACGCGTGGGGCCTGCAGGGCGGCCTGCCAGGCGGCGGGCAATTGTGCCGTCTGGGCGGCGAGGGCGGAGGGAATCAGGCGGTTATCGATCGGCATGGGCGCGATTTTGGCACAGCGCGGGCATGGCAGCGCTTGCCCGGTAAATGCCTCTTGCGCAGCGAATTCAGACTTATCTCATAGCCAGCCGGCCAGCCTCCCGGCTAATTTGCGGCGTAATCGCATGCTACTGGTTCGAAGATGTGCGCCACTCGCATTTTTTTGGTTCATGCCTGAACGTCTGTGAAAACAAGGCATAAATTGAAATGTGCGCTTAATTAATCTCGGAATCTTCCGTTATGGATGGAAACCGGCAATTTCAATAAGAAACAAGTGCATACCGTCTTCATGCGAAGACGCCTCCGGCAGAGGCGTCTTCCCAGTTTGGCGCTGTCCATTTCGTTCGTCGCCATTTTCGCCATTTTGCCTCCCGCCGCTGCGCAGCTTTCGCCCGCGGAAGCGGCCGCGCGCGCCAGCGACATCCAGCGCCGCCAGGAACAGGAACTGGACGCCCAGCGCGCCCGCGCCGCCGAGCGGCCGGACGTGCTGTCGGCCCCCGCTGCGCCAGCAGCGGCCGACGGTGTCCTGGTGCTGCCGACGGAATCGCCTTGCTTTACCGTTGCCAAGGTGGCTTGGGATGGCCCCGCGCCGCCTGCCACGGTGCGCCGGGCCAGCGAAGGGGTACTAAGCCAGTGCGTGGGTGGGCAAGGCCTGCAAGCCCTGCAGGCCCACCTGATGGCGCGCCTGATCGACCGCGGCCTGATCACCGCCCGCGTGCTGGTGCCGGAGCAATCGCTGGCCAGCGGCACCCTGACCCTGCGCTACGTGCCCGGCCGCATCTCCGGGGTCAAGAGCGACGGCGCGCCCGGCTGGTGGCGCACCGCGCTGCCCACTTGGCCGGGCGGCGAGGTCAATCAGCGTGACCTGGACCAGGCGCTGGAAAATATCCGCCGCCTGGCCGGCCAGGCGGACGCGTCGATCGACGTCGCGCCCGGTCCCGAGCTGGGCGATTCCGACATCATCATCAAGCCCGGCACCGGCAAGCGCTGGCATGCCTACGTGGGTGGCGACAACGCCGGCATGGAATCGACCGGCAAGAACCAGGTGAACGCCGGACTCACGCTCGATTCGCCGCTGTTCCTGTACGACCAGTTGTCGGTGTCCTGGAACAGCAACGCCGACCTGCGCAACAACGACGCCGGCTCGCGCGCCGCGTCGGTCAACTACAGCATTCCGTTCGGCTACTGGACCCTGTTCGCCGGCGCCAGCAAGTCGCGCTATCGCCAGACGGTGGCCGGTTTCGAAGAACCCATCGTCTATGGCGGCACCAGCAAGCAGATCGAGGCGGGCGTGTCGGTGGTGCCGTACCGCGGCGCCAGCTACAAGGGCACCGCCATGTTGAAGTTCCTGCGCAAGCGCGCGAGCAGCACGCTGAACGACATCGACATCGAGGTGCAGCGGCGCGACGTGGTCGGCTACGAATTCAGCTATGGCCACCGCCAATACATCGACCAGATGGTGCTGGATCTTGGCGGCGGCGTGCGCGGCACGTTGCCGCAGTTCTCCGACCAGCCCGGCTACGTCTACGGCGATCCCGACTGGAACGGCCGCAGCACCATCCTGACGGCCAACGCCGGCCTCTACCTGCCCTTCAAGGTGGCCGGCCAGCAACTGGCCTACCAGGCCAATTGGCAGATCCAGCACGCCAAGACGCCCATCGTGCCCGCGGATTACTTCACCATCGGCAACCGCTATGCGGTGCGCGGCTTCGATGGCCAGATGACGCTGGCCGCGGAAGACGGCTGGACCCTGCGCAATGACCTGTCGCTGAACCTGGGCAACCTGGGCCAGCAACTTTACACGGGCCTGGATGCCGGCCGCGTCGGCGGCCCTTCGGCCGAGTACCTGGCCAGCCGCACGCTGGTCGGCGCGGTGGCCGGCTTGCGCGGCCGCATCGCCATTCCCGGCGCCGCCAATGCGGTCAACGCCAGCTACGACCTGTCGGCCGGCTGGCCGCTGAAAAAGCCGGACAACCTGAAGACCCAAAGCACGGTCTTCGCCGCCACGCTGATGTTCGAGTTCTAGACCGGGCGGGCCCTGGGCCCGGTCCGCCGTTCGATCTGTTGCTTCACGTTTACCGAGAGTCGCCTCGCCATGTCCAAGCTTCGTTCCGTAGTCGTCTGGTTGGTGCTGTATACGCAGGTCTGGACGCCCGTGCTGGCGCAGACCCTGCCCATCTCCGTGGACAAGAACGTGGCGGGCCAACGGCCCGTGGTGGGCACAGCCAACGGCGTGCCTGTGGTCAACATTGCGCCGCCCTCGGCCGGCGGCGTCTCGAACAACCGCTTCACCCAGTTCAACGTCGGTCCCTCGGGCGTCGTGCTGAACAACAGCGGGGCGGCGAGCCAGACGCAACTGGCAGGCCAGGTGGCGGGCAATCCGATGCTGGGCAACCAGCGCGCCGCAACCATCCTGAACCAGGTCACAGCAAACAATCCGTCGCGCTTGATGGGCATGCTGGAAGTCGCGGGCAACCGCGCCAACGTCATCGTCGCCAATCCGGCCGGCATTACCTGCAACGGCTGCGGCTTCCTGAATGCCAACCGCGCCACGCTGACCACCGGCAAGCCGATGATCGGTCCGGACGGCTCCCTGGGCTTTGACATTGCCAGCGGTCGTCTCGCCATCGAGGGCGCGGGCCTGTATGGCGCGAACCTCAGTCAAGTCGACCTGCTGGCTCGAACACTGGAGCTGAACGCGCAGGTGTGGGCTGATCGTCTGAACGTGGTGGCGGGCTCCGCGCGCGTGGGCTACGACGGCATCGATGTGTCGGCATTGGCCGGCGATGGCGCCGGCACGGGCGTCGCGCTGGATGTGGCGGCCCTGGGCGGCATGTACGCCAACAGCATCCGCTTGATCGGCACCGAGGCCGGCGTGGGCGTGAACGTGGGCGGCAACCTGGCGGCCCTGACCGGCACCCTTAGCGTCAGCGCCAATGGCGACGTCAGGATCCTGCCGTCGGGCCGCCTGCAGGCCGCCACCGACCTGTCGGTCCGAAGCGGACGCGACATCATCAACGATGGCACGGCCGCCGCGGGCGGCGCGCTGGCATTGAACGCGGCCGGCAAGTTCGCCAACAACAACGCCATGTCTTCAGGCGCGGGCGCCAGCATCGTGGCGCGTCAAATGGAGAACCGGGGCGCATTCACGGCAGGCCTGCGCAGCGACGGCACCATCAGTCCGCTGGGCGCGTTGAGCGTGCGGGTCGACCAGCTGCTCAACCCCGGCTCGCTCGTGGCAGGCGGCGATGCCACGGTAACCGCCGGCGTGCTGGGCCTGTCCGGCGGCAAGTTCGTCGCCGGCGGGCTACTGACGCTGGACGCCAGCGGCGCGATCAGCAATCGCGGCGGCGCCGTTTATGGCGGCTCGGTGGCGCTGCGCGCCGCCAACCTCGACAACACCGCGGGCAAACTCACCAGCGGCGGCGCGCTCGAGGGCCGCGTGGCAGGCGTGGTCGACAACACCGGCGGCACGCTGGCAGGCGCGGGCGCTGTTGACATCAGCGGCAAATCCTTGGTCAACGCAGCGGGGGGAGTGGTTTCGGGCGACAGCGTGGCGTTGCGCGGCAACGCCGGCATCGACAATCAGGGCGGATCGGTCCAGGCCAATGGCGCGCTGCGTGTCGAAACGGCGGGTGCGTTGGACAATCGGGGCGGCAAGCTGTTGGCCGGCAGCGCCGAGATCCAGGCGGCCAGCCTGGACAACCGCGCTGGCGTGGCGCAGGCGGATGGCAAGCTGGCCATCGCCAACACCGGCGCGCTGCGCAACCAGGGCGGCGGTCTGTATGGCGGTTCGGCCGACTTGAAGACGGGCAGCCTGGAGAACGCGGGCGGGCGCATCGCGACCGGCGGCGCGCTCGATCTGAATGCGGACGGCGCCGTCGACAATATCGGCGGCACCATCGCCGCGCAGGGCCAGGCGACGCTGAATGCGCAGCGCCTGGCCAATACCCGCGGCATCGTCGCCGCGAGCGGCCTGACGCTCAAGACACTGGGAGTGCTCGACAACAGCGGCGGCCTGATCCAGGCCGACAATGCCCTGGCCTTGAACGCGGGCAGCTTGAACAACCGCGACACGCTCGCCAACGGTATCGCGGGCGCTGGCGGCACCGCTGCCGGGGCCCTCGGGTTGATGGGCAAGCAGGTCACCTTGAACACCGGTTCGGTCGACAATCAGGCCGGTCGCATCGGCGCCGGACAGGACCTGGCGCTGACCACCGGCACGCTCGAGAACGCGCGTGGCAACGTGTCGTCCGATGCCAAGGCCACGCTGGCTTTCACCCGCCTGGCCAACACGGGCGGCGCGCTGACCGCGGGAGCATCGCTGGAACTCGTGACCGGCAACCTGGACAACGATGGCAAGATCCACTCGGGCCAGGACCTGAAGATAACGGCGGATACGCTCACCAACCGCGCGGGCGGTGAATTGATTGCCGTGCGCAACAACGAACTGGTCATCGGCGGCCTGCTGGCCAACGCCGGCCTGATCGACGGCGGCTACACCCGCATCACCGCCGGCAACCTGATCAACACCGGACGCATTTATGGCGACCGCATCGGCATCCAGACGCCGTTGCTGCAGAACGAGCCCAACGCCGTCATCGCCTCTCGTGGCGACATGGACCTGGGCGTGGGCACGCTGACCAACCGCGAGCATGCGCTGATCTATGCGGCAGGCGACCTGCGGATCGGCGGCGCGCTGGACGGCGCCGGCAAGGCGGCGGGGCAGGCGACGCTGCTGGCCAACGAATCGGCCACCATCGAAGCCGAACGCAACGCAGACATCGCCGCGGCCAGTATCCAGAATCGCAATCTGCACTTTGCCAGCGAAACGGTGGAGGTCGGCCGCGGTCCCAAGCTGTATTACCGCCTGGAGAATTCTACCGAGTTCCTGGACGGCTCCAAGCTGTGGCTCTGCGATGCCGTGACGGAACTGTGCGGCCGTGATCCCGTGACGTTCCTGGAGGATGATTCGGAGCGGCGCCTGTTGCTGCCGTCCACAAAATACCCCGAGTCGCGCTACGGGCCGCCCTTCGACTATTTCAAGGGACAGCGGGGAAAGGCCGGCGTCAGCGCGCCCATTCCGCCCGCGTGGCTGCCCGACCAATATGTCTGCGACGGACCCGGCGGCGATGCCGGCGGGTCTTGCACCACCGAGCCAGGAGGGCCGCGCTACAAGGCGGGCGAACGCATCTGGAGCGTGTTCGATGTCGCCGAACCCGTGGCTGTTCCTCCCATGGTGGAACAGAAATGCAACGGCAATCAGATTTGCCTCGTATCGACGCCGGAACGCGAGCAGGCGCTGGCCCTGAACAAGGCTCGCCACGATGAACTCGCGGGAAAGATCTACGCCTTCAACGCGGACTTCAACAGCAGGTTGGTCAAGAACTTCTTCTACTACAAGGTCGAGGAAGTCGTCATGGAAAGCCGCACCTTGTCGACAGATCCCGCCAAGATCATTGTCGGAGGCGCCGCCACATTCACCGGTACGGTCACCAATGACAAGAGCCGTATCGTTGCCGGTGGCACCTTGTCGGTGGTGGGTCCTGCGATCAACAACGTGGGCGCCGAAGGTGTCCGTTCAATCGAGCGGACAGGCATCGAAGTGCGCACGGTCGGCAAAGGGCAAGATCGCAATGAAAGCACCTCCGACTACAAGGACGTCGTAGCGCCCCAGCGCATCGAACTGGCCGTGGCCAGCTCGGACGGCAATACCGCGCCGCCCCAGACCGGCAATCGGTCGCCAGGCGCCAGCGCCATCGCCAACATTCAGGCGCCCGCGCGGGTCCTGGAGGTCGGCCTGCCTGGCAAGGGGGTCATTCGGGTCGTGACCCTGCCGCCCACGGTTCCTACCAACACCCTGTATCGCGTCATGACGGCGCCGGAAGCGCCGTACCTGATCGCCACCGACAGCCGGTTCCTGGGCCAGCGCCAACCCGTATCAAGCGACTTTCTGCTGCAGAAAATCAACCAGGACAGCGGCCACATTCTCAAGCGTCTGGGCGACGGCTTCTATGAGCAGAAGCTGGTCGCCGAACAGATCATGCTGGCCACCGGGCAACGCTTCGTCGGCGACTATACCGACAATGAAACCCAGTACAAGGCCCTGCTGGCCGCGGGCGCCGACTTCGCCACTCAATACGGGCTGACGGTGGGCACCGCGCTGACCGAAGAGCAGATGCGGCACCTGACCAGCGACATCGTCTGGCTTGTGGAACAGACGGTCACGCTGCCTGATGGAAGCCAGCAGACGGTGCTTGCGCCGCAGGTATATCTTGCCGTCAAGCCGGGCGACCTGCGTGGCGACGGTACGTTGATCGCGGGGCGCGACACGCGCATAAACACCTCGGGCGACGTCAATAACAGCGGCACCATCGGCGCGCGCAACGCGTTGGTCGTCGAGGCCGAGAACGTACGCAATACCGTTGGCTCGATGCAGGGCAAGACAGTAAACCTGGCGGCGCGCAACGATATCGAGAATCTGGCGGGGTTGCTCAAGGGTGACAAGGTCGCGTTGAGCGCCGGGCGCGATGTCAATCTGAAAGCCTCGACGCAATCGAACGCCAGCGGCGGGGTCAGCAGCACGCGGATCGACGGCGTGGCGCGTATCGATGCCGGTGACTTGAACGTGCAAGCCGGGCGCGACGTCAACGCGCAGGCCGCGGGTATTTCCGCGACCGGTGACGCGCGTATCCAGGCGGGCAATGACATCAACCTGACCACCGAGCAGGAGCGGTATGCCGAGTCATACGACTACGGCAAGAAGAATCGCTCCGAGATGCGGTCTGCCACCGAAGTGGGATCGCGCATCGTCGCTGGCGGCAATCTCACGCTGATTGCCGGACAGGACGTGAACGCTCGCGCGGCCGAAGTCACCTCGGACAAGCAGCTGGCCGTGGGGGCGGGACGCGACATCAATGTCGTCGCCGGCACCGACAGCAATTACGCCTACAGCGAGACCTATTACAAGAAGCGCGGGTTCCTGTCGAGCAAGAGCGAACACCGCAAGACCGAGTCGGACTGGACAACATCGGCTTCCTCGACTTTCACGGGCGACAGTGCAGTGCTGATGGCCGGACGCGACCTGAACGTCGTTGGCTCCAATGTGGCAGCCCAGAACGACCTTGTCATGTCGGCTGACCGTAACGTCAATATCGTGGCAGCGCAGAACACGTCCGAGGAGTACCAGTACGAAAAGGTCAAGAAATCTGGTTTTGGGGCGATGGGCGGCCTGAGCTATGGCTCGCGCCAACAGACCGATATTCTGGATGGCGATAAGGTGCTGCATACCGCGAGCACGGTGGGCAGTGTCCAGGGTAACGCGCTCATCAACGCCGGCAAGTCGCTCAATGTTGTTGGCAGCAATGTGCTGGCGCGCCAAGGCGATGTGACGCTGATCGGGCGTGACGTGAACATCGCGGCCGCAGTCGATACCGCGCGCGAGAAGGAGTTCCACGAGGTCAAACAGAGCGGCTTGAGCATCAACGCGAGCACGCCGCTGTTGAGCGCGATGCAGACCGCCAGCAAGATGAGCAACGCGGCGGGCAAGACCGACAACAAGGTCATGCAGGGGCTAGCCCTGGCCACGACCGGCTTGGCCGGCGTCAATGCCTATGACGCGATTCAGGCAGATCCCCGTGCGGCGGGCGGCCTGAACATCAGTATCGACCTGGGATCGAGCAAGAGCCAAAGCACCACAAAGCGCGAATCCGCGTCGGTTCGCGGGTCCACCGTGGCTGCAGGACGGGATCTGACCGTTATCGCGCAAGGCGGGGGCCAGGCTTCCAACGTTACGGTGACGGGATCGAGCCTGTCGGCCGGCAACAACGCGGCCATCAAGGCGGACGGTGACATTGCTCTGCGCGCCGCCCAGAACACCTTCGAGCAGCACAGCACGAACAAGAGCACCAACGCCAGTATCGGCGTCGGTGTGACTGTGGGCTCACAGGGGGTGGGCTTCACGCTGAACGTCGCGGCCAGCGCCGCGCGCGGCAAGGCCGATGGCAAGGACACCAGCTGGACCAGCAGTACGGTGACGGCGGGCAAGGTGCTTGGCCTGCAGTCTGGCGGCGACACGTCGTTGATCGGCGCCATCGGCCAGGCTGATCGGATCGTGGCGTCGGTCGGCAACAACCTGCGCATCGAGACCTTGCAGGACATAAGCACCTACGCGTCCAAACAGCAAAGCGCGGGCATCGCAGGCAGTCTTTGCTATGGGTATTGCACCAGCACCATATCTGGCAATGTGTCGCAAGGCCAGATGAAGAGCAACTTCAAGTCAGCCTCGGAGCAGGCGGGCCTGAAAGCGGGGGATGGCGGCTTCATCGTCGATGTCAAGAACAACACGACGCTGATAGGCGGGCTCATCGCCAGCAGCGACAAGGCCGTGGCCGAGGGGCTGAACACGCTGGCGACGGGCACGCTGGTGACCGAGAACCTGAAGAACAGCGCCAGCTACAAGGCGAGCCAAGTCGGGATCAGCGGCGGGTACGGATGGGGCGGCTCGGGCGGAAAGGATGGTGGCAAGGATGCTGGGCTGGGTACGGACGCCAAGGGCAACGTGGCCGGTGGCTCGAAGGCGCAGCCGGGCACGAGCGTGCCGCAGACATCGGGCGGGCTTGGGATGGGCACCCCGGTGGTGGCCGCCGCCAGCGGCCGGGACAGCTCGACCACGTATAGCGCGATCAGTGGCGGCACGGTGGTGATCCGCGATGAGGTTGCTCAGCAAAATCTGACGGGAATGACGGCGGCCGAGACGATCGCCTCGCTCAACCGTGACACGTCGTCCGATACCTTGAATGCGCTTAAACCGATCTTTGACAAGGAGAAGATCGAGGCGGGGTTCGAGATTGTGGCGGAGTCTCAGCGGCAGGTGGGGCAGTTCTTGACGAATCGGGCCAAGGAAGCCAAAGCGCTGGAAGATGCGCTGAAGATTGAGCCTGAAGGACCCCGTCGAGATCAATTGCGGCAAGCCTTTGAGGATGCGAAGACGTGGGGGCCGGGTGGCGAGAGCCGTCGTTGGCTGACCGCGATCATGGGGGCTGTCAGCGGGAATGTGACCGGCGCCGCCGGTGACGCGATACAGGCTGTCGCGGTCAACTATTTGCAAGGGTTGGCGGCGTCCCAGGTAAAGGAGATTGTCTCGGCACTGGGAGACGGGCCGCAGGCGGAAGCTGCTCGCGCCGCAATGCACGCGATTGTGGGATGTGCGGGGGCCGCCGGCAAGGGCAGCGATTGCAGCGCGGGAGCACTTGGTGCGGGTTCCGGGGCTGTGATTAATGCGTTGCTGGGTGGCGATGCATCAAAGATGACCCCGGAAGAGAAGGAGGTGCGTCGCAACCTGATCGGCTCGCTGGTAGCGGGAATTGCACAAGCGTCAGGCGTGTCTGGCGCCGAGGCGGTTTTCGCAGCGAACAACGAGACGGAAAACAACGCCTTGAGCGTGCCGGAACATCAAGCGCGAATTCAAGAAAAAGCGCAATGCAATTTCGACACGCAATGCGAACGGCGTGTCGCGAAAAAGTATAAGGAGATCGATGATCGGAATAGAAAGGCGTTGGCGCAGTGCGCGAGCGTGGACGCTTGTCGAGCAGAAATAGAAGCAGCGACGGCTCGGCTAGGGGAGTACAACAGCCGAATTGCGAATTTGGAAGAAAAGCTGCGTAGTGACGGCGGGCTGAGCGCTTCCGAGTGGGAGGAGTGGTCGATTCTAAAGATATCCGCGTCCGTAATGCTCGATGCGGATCGCAATGCCGCGATCAAGAATTACCTTTTGCTGGGAGGCGATCAGGCCAAGCAGCTTGCGTGGGATGAAATAGCGAAGGCGGGTGTAGCAGGGGCTGCGGCGGCAGTGGGCGCTGTTGGGTCTAATAAGACGTCGGTTGCTGGAGTGAAAGGTGGTGGATCGCCAACAGCTTCCATGCTTCCGAAAAATTTTGGCGAATCAGTTCTCGGACATAACACCCAGATTGGAGTGCGAAATAGTAAAGCGGGAACAATCTCTGGTGCTCACAACCGCGACGCCTTTCTGGAGTCGGTTGAAATAACTGGCGCGAAAGTTACCAACAAAATCACGGATGTCCATTATCCAGGCCTTGTCGAATATAGCTACCAGTTGCCTAGAACCAACACCAATGGCGAATTGATTGGCGGATATAAGCCGATATCCACAAAAACGACATACGATCCCAAGATCCTACCAGATAGCAAGGTGGCTGATATGTCTAGCCGTGCCGCAATTCAAGCCGGTCTTTTGTTTGTAAACAATCCTACGTTAAGAGAGGCCAGCATTAAAGTGGATGGCTATTATTTCCAGGTTACACGTAATGGCAAGACTGGGGAAATAACAAATTCCTTTATAACCATGCCGCCTAGGACAAAATGATGACTAATTTGGCTTGGCTCGAGAGGCTTAAGGAGTCATTTGCGTCAACTGGTCTGAACTATGAAGATCTATACGAATTGATAAAGGCCTCTATCGCGAGGGGCAGGGCCAGTTTTCCAGCGCTTATATATGACGCTTCGAGGGGGATCGGTTTCTCTGTGAGTGAAGGGTTTTTTTACTCTCTTGATCAAGACTGGGATGATCCCAAGGATTTCAATGAGGTCAGTTTTTTTTTGGGCGAAATGGAAACCTCAAGCATTTCAGTGTCCGACTATGTATTTTTGATGAAAATCGCGGCTAGCGTTTATTCTGCCTTTTTTCCCGATGAGGCGAGCGGTGTTCTAAAATCCGCAGAAAAACTAGAGGAGCGATATTTAAAGAAGGGGCCTAACCGGGAATAAGGGGTCTTACTCTGATTCTATAGGCAACGAATACCTTTGCCGTAAAAGCTGCGGATGTTGGCCCTAGAACAATGTTCCGCCCCGATCCTACGCAGCATGGTTATCCAACCAATCAGGATTATTTCAATGCTCAATGAACCGACTAATTTTTGTCGTGTTTGTGGTTTGGAACAGCCGTATCCCCAATATGGGGAAAGTGGGCGTGTTCCAACGTTTGAAATATGCTCTTGCTGTGGGGTGGAGTTTGGCTATGAAGATGCCACTATTGCAGGAACCGTAAGGTTTAGAAACGCTTGGATGGCAAGAGGGAAGGAGTGGTTTCATACAGACAAGAGGCCAAAAGACTGGGCTTGGGAAAGACAAAAAGAACGGATACCTGATGTTTTCAAGTAATTTTGTGCGAAAGGATCGGCGGTCGCTCTTCAGAATTTCGGCGGGTGCACTGCTAATGACCATGTCGCTGCAGCAGCTGCACCCATCAACAAGGAGGACTTGGAGCCGGTAGGCCCGGTCGCCGAGCCGTGCCGCAGGCATGGCATCAGCAACGCCACGCGTCCCATCGGTGCAATTCATGCCTCGGTTGACCTGTGCTGCAATCGTCTATTGGTCGATGTCTAATTGACAGGGCGCTTTCGGGATGCGCCGGAACCCGTGGATATGTGGATGATCGCTGCGCCACGACTAGGTTGACCGGCGTTAATGCCTATGACGCAATCCAGGCAGATCCCCGCGCGGCGGGCGGCCTGGACATCAGTATCGACCTGGGATCGAGCAAGAGCCAAAGCACCACAAAGCGCGAATCCGGGTCGGTTCGTGGGTCCTCCGTGGCTGCAGGAGGGGATCTGACCGTTATCGTGCAAGGCGGGGGCCAGGCTTCCAACGTTACGGTGACGGGATCGAGCCTGTCGGCCGGCAACAACGCGGCCATCAAGGCGGACGGTGATATTGCTCTGCGCGCCGCCCAGAACACCTTCGAGCAGCACAGCACGAACAAGAGCATCAACGCCAGTATCGGCGTCGGTGTGACTGTGGGCTCGAATGGGGCGGGTTTTACGCTGAACGTGGCGGCCAGCGCCGCGCGCGGCAAGGCCGATGGCAAGGACACCAGCTGGACCAGCAGCACGGTGACGGCGGGCAAGGTGCTTGGCCTGCAGTCTGGCGGCAGCACGCCCTTGAATTGATTTTGATTTATAGAAGGAAGCTATGAACTACTATGAGCTACCTCTTTTTAAATATGTTTATTTTGAAGATAGCTATGTTTTAGGGATTGAAGAGAAAAGTGAATCTTTAGTTTTTTATTTGGAAGTGGTTCTCACTGAAGAAAACCCTTTATATATGCCGCCCAAGCCTGGGGAGCGGTATTTCTATAAAAAAGCCATATTGACTTTTAATGATATTAGGGTCAAAAACTGGATTGAGAGAAACTCTTCAGAAACTAAAGATGGCTCGGGAAGTATTGATTATGGGAATATTGATTTATTTAAATTAGAAGGTGGCATTTATACCTTGTCGGGTGACTGGGGTGTTTTGAAGGTCGAGTGTGAAAATATTGATTTTCAATGGGCTGATTTTTAAAACGCCTCAGCCATGTCGAGGGTGTTGGCCTGCTCTCGGATTTTCGTGCTATTGCAGTTTTTTTTTTGGAAAATTACCTCCAAGGAGAAAAGGATGTGATGAAAGTATCACTAAGCGAAGAACAGACCCTCGTGCAAAGCGTGGCACTATCTCCAGCCCGCTGCGCTTGGTCTGATATCGCTGCACACCTTCAAACTCCTTGAGCCCGCACAAGCCACGGGCTAGTCGTACCAAGCACGACACGAGGTCATGACGGACGACAAGTCGTATTCGATCGCGACCCGCTACGCTTCCAATATGGGGCATCAATCATTGCCGCCCCATTGAAGGAGCCAAGCATGAACCTGGATGAATCGATTCAAAAGCACGCCGAGTGGAAACTGAAGTTCCGTTCCGCCATCAGCAGAAAGGAGCAGATGGATGCGGAAACTATTGGCAAGGACAATTGTTGCCAGCTCGGGGTCTGGCTATATGGGGAAGGGAAGCTGAAGTACAGCGCGAAGCCCGAGTTTGGCGCGATCGTCCAGAAGCACAAGGCGTTTCATGCCGAGGCAGGCAAGATCGCCCGCTTGATCAACAGCAACCAGTACGAGCAGGCGGAGAAGGAAATGGGCACCGGCACGCCCTATTCGCAGGCCTCCAGCGCGGTTGGCGCGGCCATCATCGCTTTCAAGCGACACCTGTAAGGGAAGGCGCCTGTCACGCGACAGGCGCCGCCTCGTCCCTCACACCGCCCATTCTCCCAGCCGATACGCCGAATCCCAGAACATCCACTCCAACTGCGCCGCATGCGTATACGTCCGGTGCATCTCGTCTCGCGTCTGGGGCGAGGCCTTCTCGGCCGCCTGGTCCACCGACGCAATCACTTCACGCACCAGCGCGTGGAATTCCTCCCCGGCGTATGTATCGATCCACGCCCCATACGGATTCGGACGGGTTGCGCGCGAGTGAATGTCGCGCCCGATCTCGGCATAGATCCAGAAGCACGGCAGCAACGCCGCCAGCGCCACTGGATACGGCGCGCTCCACGCCGTGGCGATGAGGAAGCTGGTGTAGTGATGGCTGGCCGGCGATAGCGGGGTGCTGGCGAAGGTCTCGCCGTCGATGCCGAACTGCTTCATGAAGCCTTCATGCAGGCTGCGTTCGACCACCACGGCGTTCTTGGCCGCGTCGGCGAACTGCACCACGCCGTCGGCATGGTCGGCCTTGGCGGCGGCGACCGCCAGGGCGCGGCCGAAGGCCAGCAGGTAGTGGGCGTCCTGGATCATGTAGTGGCGGAACGCCTGTTCGCTGAGCTGGCCGCTGGCCAGTTCCTGGTTGAACGGCATGGTGCGCGTTTTTTCGTACAGCGCGGCGTTGCGCGCCCAGGCGTCGGTGCTGAAAGACATGGCAATCCTCGAGTCGAAATCGGACGGCGCGTAAAGGAAGCAAGCGCGCCGTGACCGCGACCCAAGGATATCAAGACTTACTGCATGTACCACCCATGGCTCACCACGAACGACTGTCCCGTGAACGCCGCGCTGGGGAAGGCCGACAGGAACAGAGCCGTCTGCGCCACGTCCTCGACGGTGGTGAAGACGCCGTCGACGGTATCGCCCAGCATCACTTTCTTGACCACGTCTTCTTCGCTGATGCCCAGTTCCTTGGCCTGCTCGGGAATCTGCTTTTCGACCAGGGGCGTGCGCACGAAGCCGGGGCAGATGACGTGCGAGCGCACGTTGTGCTTGGCGCCTTCCTTGGCCAGTACCCGCGCCAGGCCCAGCAGCGCGTGCTTGGCGGCGACGTAGGCGGACTTGAGCGGCGAGGCTTCGTGCGAATGCACCGAGCCCATGTAGATGACCACGCCGCCGCGATCGTCCTTGTACATGTGCTTGAGCGCGGCCTTGGTGGTGAGGAACGCGCCGTCGACGTGGATGGCCTGCATTTTCTTCCAGTCGGCGAAGGCGAAGTTCTCGATGGGGTTGACGATCTGGATGCCGGCGTTCGAGATCAGGATGTCGATGCTGCCATAGGCGGTGGCGACGCGGTCGATGCCCTGGTTGACGGCGTCTTCGTTGGTGACGTCCATGGCCACGCCCATGGCCTTGCCGCCGGCCTGTTCGATTTCGCGGGCGACGGCGTCGGCGCCGGCCTGGTTCAAGTCGGCAATGGCGACCGCGGCGCCGGCGCGCGACAGGGTCAGCGCGATTTCCTTGCCGATGCCGCTGGCGGCGCCGGTGACGACGGCGACTTTTCCGTTCAGATTGCTCATGCTGGGGACCTCCGGGTAAGGATGCCGCGAGCCGGGATGCGCCCGCGGATGCGAGGGGCATGGCTTTGATGGTAGCGCGCCAAAATGAGAGCGGCCTGAACGCCATGCGCCGGTAACCATCCATGTCATTTGCTTCCACGCGGGCATCGCGCCGATGTTCATGCGGCGATGCGCGGGTGAGAGGCAATCATGGACGACAGGCGATGGGCAACGCGTGGGTTGTTACGAATCCGCCCTGCGGCGCTGCAAGCTGCCATTGCCGGCCGCGGCCGGCTGCGCGAGAATCCGCGGCAGTCGGTGCCGCCACAGGGGTGGCTACCCGGGTTCTTTACAGGGCGAAGACAAACGTGCCAGCAGTCATGGATGGTCGAGCGGACGGGAAAATGGCGGGCAGATGGGCGCGCCGCATCGCGGCGTCCGTGCTGGGGTTGGCGGCGGGCTTGGCGCAGGCCGCCCATGTCGTGGTGGACACCGGCCATACGCCCCGGCAGCCGGGCGCGACAGGCGCCAGCGGGCGGGTGGAGTACCTGTACAACCTGGACCTGAGCGGCGCGGTGGCGGCCGACCTGCAGGCATCGGGTGATCGCGTGACGCGGGTGTCGGCCGACGGCGCCGAGGTGCCGCTGGGTCGCCGTACCCGGATCGCGCCGGGTGCGGATTTCTTCATCTCGATCCACCACGACTCGATGCAGCAGCACTACATCGACGCCGGCCGCCAGCGCGAATTCGCGGGGTTTTCGATTTTCGTGTCGCGGCTCAATCCCCGTTATGAGGACAGCCTGCGCTGCGCCAAGGCGATCGGCGAAGCGCTGCTGGCGGCGGGCGAGAAGCCGTCGCTGTATCACGCCGAACCCATCGCCGGTGAAAACCGGCCGTTGCTGGACCCGCGCCTGGGTGTGCATCGCTACGATGGGCTGGCGGTGCTCAAGACCGCCACGATGCCGGCGGTGCTGGTGGAGGCGGGGGTGATCGTGAACCCGGATGAGGAAGCCCGGCTGGCCAAGCCCGAGACCATCCAGCGGCTGGCTCGCGCGATTGCCGATGGCGTGCAGGCTTGCCAGGCGCGCTAGCCTGGCGCGCGGGGCGGGGCAACGGGCCGGAAAAATGGCGATGTCCGGCGAGATGGATAAAATCCCGGTTTCGAGGGGGCCGCGCCATCTCGCGGATGTGGCGGCGCGAAGCGAAAACGACCCCGGAGGCGATCCGGCCCGTGGCATGCGTTGCGAGGACAAGGACTGAGAATGCTGAAAAGAAAACTGACGGCGCTGGGCATGAGCCTGGCGCTCACCCTGATGGGTGTTTCCATGTCGCCCGCCCAGGCCCAGGCGCCCGCGCAGCAAAAGGAAGAGCCCGAGCGCTATGGCCCGTTCTTCTACCTGCCCAGCGAGCCGAACCTGCTGATCTACGTCGGCGCGGTCAGCGCCAACGACCTGCTGCACATGAAGAAGGCGCTGCGCGAGCATCCGACCATCTCCACCCTGATCCTGCAGAACAATGGTGGCGGCCTGGTGCACATCGGGCTGGTGGTGGCCGAAGAGGTCTACGAGCGCGGGCTCAATACCTACATCCCCAAGGACAGCTACTGTGCCTCGGCATGCGCGTTCGTGTTCTTCGCGGGTCGCCAGCGGCTGGCCGAAGGCCGTCTTGGCGTGCACCAGATCACCGCGCCCGAAATGACGGGCGAACAGGCCCAGTTCGGCGTGTCGGATATCGTCACCACCCTGCCCAAGTACGGGGTGTCGGCGGACGTGCTGGGCATCATGTTCAGCACGCCGTCCAAGGACATGTATTTCTTTTCGCCGCAGGAAATCGCCAAGTACGGCATCAACCGCACGGGCAATGTGAAGACGGCTTCCAGCGAGCCGCAGCAGGGCGGCGCCCCGCGCACGGTGCCGGCGGCCGGACCCGCCACCGCGACCGCGCCGCAGGCCCAGGCGCCGGACGACGATACCCGGCTGCCGCCGCGCAAGCCGGCCGCGCCCAATGCCGCGCCAGCGCCATCCGGCCCGCCGCCGGTGACCAATCCGTACATGACCAAGAATCCTCCCGCGCCGGCGCCGCTCTCGGACGAGCAGCGCGCGATCAACGCCGCGACGCTGATGATCCAGGCGGGCAGCGGGACCAATGAAGAGGCGATGAATTTCACGCGCGAGTTCTACGCGGATACGGTCGACTACTTCAAGAAGTCGCGCCCGAAGTCGGAGATCCTGGCGGACAAGACGGCCTACTTCGCCCGTTGGCCGGTGCGGCGCTTCGTGGTCGACCAGAACTCGCTGAAGGCCAAGTGCCAGGACCAGATGTGCATGGTCAAGGGGCTCTACGATTTCAAGGTGTCGAGTCCGGAGCGCGGCAAGACCGCGACCGGCACCTCCAATTTCACTTACGTCCTTGACCTGCGCAACCGCTACCGCATCGTCATGGAAGACAGCGAGGTCGTCAGCCGCTGAACCAGCGGCCAGGCGCCAGGGAGAAGCACCATGGGTTTCACGAATCGCGCGGCGCGGCTGCTGTGCCTGGCCGGGCTGGGCGCCCTGGGGGCGCCGGCGTGGGCGATCGATTGCCACAAGGCCGGCACGCCCGCCGAGAAGCTGATTTGCTCGGATCGCGGCGCGGTTGCCGCCGACGCCGAGTTGAACCGGGCCTACGCCGCGTTGCTCAAGCAGGCGCCGGATGCGCAGATCCGCGCGATGCTGGTGGACAGCCAGCGCCGCTGGATCGAGGCTCGCAACATGCGCCTGGAGGGGTTGGTGTCCGACCCCGAATCGCTGCCCGACGAGAAGACGCCGGGCGCCGTCGCGGCCGACCTGATCCGCTCCCGCGCCAGCGAGTTCAAGGAGCGCGGGAAAGGCGACAGTCTTCCCAGGTTGATCCGCGTGGCGTTGAGCCAGCGCGAGTTCCGCAAGCAGTTCACGGGCGGCCCTTACTCGGGCTATGAGACGTCATGCGATGTCTTGCCGCCCGACTACAAGTACTACGCCTGCTTTTCGACCCGGCATTACCAGAACGATGATCGCGTCTGCAGCACGGAAGAGTATTGGGCCACCGGCTCGGTGTACGTACAGCGCTATGTGGCCAAGGTGGTCGACAACAAGCCAATGCCGATCGCGTCCTGCTCGTACAACGGCAACGACGCGAGCTGCCCGGGCAGCATTGACGACGACGCACGCTGGAATACCGGCCCCAAGGTGAAGGCGCCGACGTATTCGTCCAAGCCCTTGCCCCAGCTCGATGGCGAGGTCGACGACAGCGACGACCATGCCTGGATCAAGGCCTGCCTGACCGACAGCGGCTTCCCGTTGTCCAACCCGACGAAGGCGGGCGGCTAGGCTGCACGCGAAGCGCGTCGGCGGGTCGACGCGCCCCTTGCGGGCAGCATTGGCATGTCGATGGGCCTAGCCCGGGGCCCGCGCCAGGCGCTTGCGGTGATGCCGGGCGTATTCTTGCAGCGCGTCGCGCAATACCACCGCCTGGTTGTGCTCGGTATCGCGGGCGCCATACAACAGGGTCACCGGGCGCGCGCCGGCGGCCTGCAGTAGGGCGTCCATGCGGGCCTGTTGCTCGGGTTCGGCCAGTTCGGCCAGGTATTTCTCGCGGAAGGTGTCCCAGCGTTCGTCGACGTGGCAAAACCACTTGCGCAGTTCGCTGCTGGGAGCGAGGTCCTTGGCCCATTCGTCCAGCGCCAGGTCGGCGCGGCGCAGGCCGCGGGGCCACATGCGGTCCACCAGGGCCCGGTAGTGCCCATCGGGGCCGATACCTTCATAGACGCGCTGCACGGAAATGGCGGACGGCTTCATGGCGGCTCCTGTCGGGGATGCCACCAGTCTACTTCCGCGGCGTACCGAGCCAGGCCGTGGCCTTGGCCTCGCTTTCCGTGGCGCCGCTGGCGCGCAGCAGCAGGAAGCCCGCCACCGCCGAGGCCAGTGAACCGGTCAGCACGCCGATCTTGGTGGCATCGACCGCGGCCGGATCGGTGAATGCCAGCGCGCCGATGAACAGGCTCATCGTGAAGCCGATGCCGCACAGCAGGGCCACGCCATACAGCTGCGTGAAACTGGCATGGCGCGGCAGGCTGGCGATGCCGGACCGGATGGCCAGCCAGGCGAAACCGAACACGCCCAGCTGCTTGCCCAGGAACAGGCCCAGCGCCACGCCCAGCGGCACGGGTTGCGCCAGGCTGGACAGGCCCATGCCCGCGAATGACACGCCGGCATTGGCGAAGCCGAACAGCGGCACGATCAGCAGGGCCACGGGCTTGTGCAGCGCGTGTTCCAGCGCGTGCAGCGGCGAATGCGCGCCCGCGTGGCCCTGGTTCTGCGGACGCAGCGGGATGGTCAGGGCCAACGCGACGCCGGCCAGCGTGGCGTGCACGCCGGACTTCAGCACGAAATACCAGAGCACCACGCCGATCAGCAGATAGGGCGCCAGGCGCAGCACGCCCGCCCGGTTCAGGCAGACCAGGCAGGCCAGCAACGCGCCGGCCATGGCCAGCGCGAACAGGTTCAGTTCGGACGTGTAGAACAGCGCGATGATGACGATGGCGCCCAGGTCGTCCAGGATAGCCAGCGCCGTCAGGAACACCTTCAGGGAGGTCGGCACGCGGCTGCCGAGCAGGGCCAGGATGCCGAGGGCGAAGGCGATGTCGGTGGCGGCTGGAATGGCCCAGCCGCGCAGCGTGTCGGGGCTGCCCAGGTTGACCAGGACGTAGATGAGGGCGGGCATCGCCATGCCGCCCAGGGCGGCGATGCCCGGCAGCACGATGCGGGCCGCCCCGCGCAACTGGCCGTCCAGCACTTCGCGCTTGATCTCCAGCCCGACCAGCAGGAAGAACACGGCCATCAGGCCGTCGTTGATCCAGTGCAGCACCGATTCCTTGAGTATCACCGGGCCGGCCTGGAAGCCCAGCTTGGCCCCGAGCGCTTCGAAATAGTAAGGGGCGAGCGGACTATTGGCGATGACCAGGGCGACCACGGCGGCCAGCATCAGGACATAGCCGCCAAGGGCTTCGGAGCGGAGGAACGCCTGCAGGAAAGAAACGGGCCGGGACGGGGGCGGGGCCTGCAGGGTCAATATTCGCTCCTTGATTGCTGCGGTGCAGCGTAACGCTGGGAAAGTTGAATATTACCTGAATTACGTTTGTTCTCTGAGGAGGAAGGCCTTGATTTACATAGGATTTGGATGGATTCGATGGCCGCCGGCCTGACCGTTCTGTACCGCGGCCGCCCGTCTCAATGCCACAGCAGCGCGTTCATGGCTTCGACCAGCCGATTGCGGTAACGCGGCAGCAGCGCCTGGACGCGGGCCTGGCGTTCGGCCCATCCGGCCGGCTCGGCGCCGGCCGCGATACGCGGGGCCGCCCAGATCGGATCCGGAAAGTGGCGGTCGCCACGCCAGCGCGGAATGACGTGCCAGTGCAGGTGCGGCACCATGTTGCCGAGCGATGCCAGGTTGATTTTGTCGGGCGCCAGGATCGCTTGCTGTGTTTCCTCCACCACGTACACGGCGCGCATCAGCAGATCGCGGCCATGGGTCGACAGGCTGGTCATTTCCGCCAGATGCGCATTCCAGACCACGCGGGTGAAGCCTGGGTAGTCGGGATCATCGACTTCGATCAGGCGCAGGTGCGGTCCACGCCACAGCAGTGTGCCGCCATCGGTCTGGCACAGCGGACAGTCCGGATCGCGCGCGCTCACGGCAGCACCTTGCGGTATTGGACGAAGCCGGAGCGGTCGGCAATGCGGTCGTACAGCTGCATGGCGGTGGCGTTGGTCTCGTGGGTCAGCCAGTACACGCGGGCGCAGTTGGCGGCGGCGGCCTGCGCATAGACGTGTTCGATGAGCTTGCGACCGGCGCCGGTGCCGCGGGTGTCCGGTTCCACGTACAGGTCCTGCAGATAGCAGTAGTCGCCCGCGGTCCAGGTGGAGCGGTGGAAAATCCAGTGCACCATGCCGACGGCCTTGCCGCTATCGTAGGCCAGGGCGGCGTGCACCGGTTCGGCCGGGTCGAGGAAGCGGGCCCAGGTGTTGCGGGTGACGGCGTCGGCGATGTCGACGCGGTAGAAGTCCTGGTAACCCTTCCACAGGGGCAGCCAGACGTCAAAATCGGCGGCGACGACGGGGCGGATTTCGGCGGAGCTCATGGCGCGTGGCCTCCTTGGGGTCAGAGTTGGTTTTCCAGGGTTTCGACGATGTGCCGCAGCACCTGCAGGCGAGCGTAGCGCTTGTCGTTGGCCGACACCAGATGCCACGGGGCATGCTTGACGTCGGTGCGGGCCAGCATCTCGTTGGTGGCGGCCGCGTATTCCTTCCACTTGTCGCGGTTGCGCCAGTCGTCGGGGGTGATCTTGAAATTCTTGAACGGCGATTTCTCGCGGTCCTTGAAGCGTTCGAGCTGCACGTCGGCGGTGATCGCCAGCCAGAACTTCAGCACCAGCGCGCCGCTGCCCGCCAGTTGCGCCTCGAAGTCGTTGATTTCGGCGTAGGCGCGGCGCCAGTGCGCCGGCGGGGTGATCTTCTCGACCCGTTCGACCAGCACCCGGCCATACCAGGAGCGGTCGAAGATGGCGATGCGGCCGCGCCGCGGCACGTGGCGCCAGAAGCGCCACAGGTAGGGGCGCGACAGCTCGTAGCTGTTGGGCGCGGCCACCGGCGTGATGTCGAACTGGCGCGCGTCCAGCGCATGGGTGATGCGGCGGATGGCGCCGCCCTTGCCGGCCGCGTCCTGGCCCTCGAACACCAATACCAGCGAGCGTTCCTGGAACTTCTTCGAGCGCGCCGCGCGCGCCAGCCGGCCTTGCAGCAGGCCAAGCTCGGACTCGTAGTCTTCACGGTCGAGCTTGGCGTCATAGTCCAGCTGGCCGAGCCGGTCGAGAATGCGGGCCGGGCCGGTATGGGCCACGAACGTTGGCGGAATGCGCGGCACGGTCTGCTGGCGCATGGCGGCCAGGACCGCCTCGGCGGTGCGCGCGGCGCGCATGTTCTCGTCGGCGCTGGGAATCACCACCCAGGGCGCATGGCCGCTGTCGGTGTGATTGATGACGACCTGGCCGCTGTTGCGGATGCGGTCGTACTTCTTGTACACCTTGAGATCGACCGGGCTGACCTGCCACGAGGTTTCGGGACTGGCCAGCAGGCGCTTGGCGCGCGCCCGCTGGGCGTCGGACGACAGGTGGAACCAGAGCTTGAGTATTTGCACGCCCTCGGCCGCCAGCATGGCCTCGAAGCGCCGGATGGCGACCGATTGCGCCTCGATGTTGTCCTGGTTGGGTTTCTTGCGCGCGGCTTCGCGGATCAGCGGCGTGTACCAGGAACCGAAGACGATGCCCGTGCTGCCCTTGGGCGGCAGGTCTTTCCAGTAGCGCCACATCGGCGGGCGTTCCAGTTCATCGCCTTCCGGCGGACCATAGGCCAGCGTCCTGATGTGACGCGGGTCCATCCACTCGTTGAGCAGGTTGACCGTGGCGCCCTTGCCGGCGCCATCGATGCCGGCCACCACCACCAGCAGGGATTTCTCGGCCTTCTGCAGGCGCTGGTACTGCGCATTGAGCAGCGCGACGCGCAGCTTGGCCTCC
This sequence comes from Achromobacter sp. EG18, assembly GCF_059759395.1. NCBI lineage: Bacteria > Pseudomonadati > Pseudomonadota > Betaproteobacteria > Burkholderiales > Alcaligenaceae > Achromobacter > Achromobacter sp. EG18. The sequence continues at coordinate 4,124,830 of NZ_CM186213.1, read as the reverse complement.
AGCGGCTTGAAGGCTTCCTTGGACAGGACGGGGTCGGCTTCGGCTTCGGCGAACATGGGAGGTTCCGTCGGATCGGCAATCTTGTGACCGGCCGATCTTGCGGGATATCCCGGCGGCGCGCAAGTGCGCGCCCGGCCGTGCCGCCGCGGACGTCGGCTAGAGCGCGTCGACGGGGATCTTGAGGTAGCGCACGCCGTTGTCTTCGGCCGGCGGGAAATGGCCCGCGCGGATATTGACCTGGATGGCGGGCAGGATCAGGGTCGGCATGGACAGGGTGGCGTCGCGCCGGGTGCGCATGGCGACGAAGTCGTCTTCGCCGATGCCGTCGCGCACGTGGATGTTGGCGCGGCGCTGCTCGGCCACCGTGGTCTGCCAGGCGGCCTCGCGCCCGGCGGGCGGATAGTCATGGCACATGTAGAGGCGGGTGTCGCCGGGCAGGTCCAGCAGGCGCCGTATGGAACGGTACAACTGATGGGCATCGCCGCCGGGGAAGTCGCAGCGCGCGGTGCCGACGTCGGGCATGAACAGGGTGTCGCCGACGAAGACGGCGTCGCCGATGCGGTAGGCCATATCCGCCGGCGTGTGGCCGGGTACGTGCATGGCGCGGGCGGTGAGGGCGCCGATCCGGAAGGTTTCGCCATCGGCGAACAGGCGGCCGAATTGCGAACCGTCGAGTTGGAATTGGGGTTCGAGGTTGAAGATCTTCTTGAATACGCCCTGCACGGTGCGGATGCTCTGGCCGATGGCGATGACGCCGCCCAACTGGCGCTGCAGATAGGGAGCGGCCGACAGGTGGTCGGCGTGGGCGTGGGTTTCCAGCAGCCATTCGGTGCGCAGTCCGTGTTCGCGCACATAGGCGATGACGCGGTCGGCGCTGGCGGTGGTGGTGCGGCCGGACTTGGGGTCGTAGTCCAGCACCGAATCGATGATGGCACAGGCGCCGCCCGCCACGGGCTCGTGGACCACGTAGGTGACGGTGGCGGTGACCGGGTCGAAGAAGGCCTGGATATGCGGGTTCATGAGAGGGGGTGCCGGGAGCAAAGGAGGGGGCGCAGAACAATATATATTTTTCAATAATATTGTTGGATAGTTTATCCGTCAATATAATGATCAAACTCTTTCCCGCCGATTGATCCCCATCAAATGCTGACTGCCCTGAACGATTGCGAAGTCGCCGCGCTGCGCGAATCCGCCTCCCAGGCCTGCGCGCTGCTCAAGGCGCTGGCCAACGAAGACCGGCTGCTGCTGCTGTGCCAACTGGTGCAGGGCGAGCGCAACGTCGGTGAACTGGAATCCCTGACCGGCATCCGCCAGCCGACGCTGTCGCAGCAGCTGGGCGTGCTGCGCGACGAAGGCCTGGTGAGCACGCGGCGCCAGGGCAAGTACGTGTATTACCAACTGGCCAGCTTCGAGGTCAACCAGGTCATGAAGACGCTGTCCAGCCTGTACTGCGGCCGCGCGATGGCGGCGCTCGCGTCATGATCGACCTGTCCGCCTTTACTCCCGCAAGCGCGCTTGCCGGCGGCGCGGTCATTGGCGTGGCCGCTGTCCTCATGATGCTGGGCGCGGGCCGCATCGCAGGCATCAGCGGCATCCTCGGCGGGCTGTTGCCACCTGATCGAAACGCCGGCTGGCGTCTGGCGTTTCTGCTGGGCCTGTGCCTGTCGCCCTGGCTGTATCGGTTGGGCAGCGCGCTGCCGCCGATCGTGGTGGAAGCGGGCAATGCGCGGCTGATCGCGGCTGGCCTGCTGGTCGGCATCGGCACGCGTTACGCGTCGGGGTGCACCAGCGGCCACGGCGTCTGCGGGCTGGCGCGCGGCTCGCGCCGTTCCCTGGCGGCGACGGCGCTCTTCATGGCGGCGGGGTTTGCCACCGTGTATGTCGCGCGGCACCTGATGGGAGGCTGACATGGTGGCCTTGTTCGCGTTTCTCGCGGGATTGGTGTTCGGGCTGGGACTGCTCGTTTCCGGCATGGCCAATCCCGCCAAGGTGTTGGGCTTCCTGGACCTGGCGGGAAGCTGGGACCCTTCGCTGGCGTTGGTGATGGGCGGTGCGCTGGCCGTGACGGCAGCGGGCTTTGCCTGGTTGCGCCGTCGTCGTGCCAGCCTGTCCGGCGAGCCGCTGCATTGGCCCACGGCCACGCGTATCGATCCGCGGCTGGCGTTGGGCAGCCTGGCGTTCGGCGCGGGCTGGGGGCTGGCGGGTTTCTGCCCCGGCCCGGCGCTGGTGGCGGCGGCGGCCGGCGTGCCGGAGGCCCTGATCTTCGTGGCGGCCATGGTGGCCGGCATGGCGCTGTACTCGGCAATTCAATACATGACGAACCGGCCACCCCGGACCGGTCGATAGCAGGGAGACAAGCATGCAGATGGCAGCACAGGCGCAGCGCGATTTCGATGTGGTGGTGGTCGGGGGCGGTTCAGCGGGCATCGGCGTGACCGCCAGCCTGCTGCGGCGGCGCCCGGACCTGCGCATCGCCGTCATCGAACCCAGCGACAAGCACTACTACCAGCCGGCCTGGACGCTGGTCGGCGGTGGCGCGTTCGATGTGGCCAAGACCGTGCGGCCGACAAGGGCGGTGATGCCGGGCCGCGCCACCTGGCTGCAGGCCGCGGCGGCCGCTTTCGAACCCGAGGCCAATCAGGTCCGGCTGGCGGATGGCAGCGCCGTCAGCTATCAGCAATTGATCGTGTGTCCGGGCCTGCGCCTGGCCTGGGACAAGGTCGAGGGCCTGTCGGAAACGCTGGGCCGCAATGGCGTCAGTTCCAACTACCGCTTCGACCTGGCGCCCTACACCTGGGAGCTGGTGAGCGGCCTGAAAGGCGGCAAGGCGTTGTTCACGCAGCCGGCCATGCCGATCAAGTGCGCCGGCGCGCCGCAGAAGGCGATGTACCTGGCGTGCGACCACTGGCGCCGCAGCGGCGTGCTGGATCGCATCGATGTCGAATTCGACCTGGCCGGCGCGGTGCTGTTCGGCGTGCCGACCTTCGTGCCGCCGCTGATGCGCTATGTGGAAAGCTACGGCATTTCGCTGGCGTTCAATTCGGCGCTGGTGGCGGTGGACGGCCCGGCGCGCAAGGCGTGGTTCGACGTCAAGGACGCCGAGGGGGCGGTGACCCGTGTCGAGAAGTCATTCGACATGCTGCACGCGGTGCCGCCGCAGGTGCCGCACGAATTTCTGCGCCAGAGCGCGCTGGCGGATGCGGCGGGCTGGTGCGAGGTCGACCCGGCCACGCTGCGCCATGTGCGCTACGACAACATCTTCGGGCTGGGCGATGGCATCAGCACCACCAACGCCAAGACCGCGGCGGCGGCGCGCAAGCAGATCGTCACGGTGGCCGAGAACCTGCTGGCGGTGCGCGAAGGGCATGCGCTGCCGGTCACGTACGACGGCTACGGCTCGTGCCCGCTGACGGTCGAGCGCGGCCGCATCGTGCTGGCCGAGTTCGGCTATGGCGGCAAGCTGCTGCCCACGTTCCCGCTGGACCCGACCGTGCCGCGCAAGAGCGCCTGGTTCCTGAAGGCGACGATGCTGCCGTGGATCTACTGGCACGGCATGCTCAAGGGCCGCGAGTGGCTGGCCCGCCCGCTGGGCAATTGAGCCTGCCGTTGCTGGCGGCGCTGTCGCGCCCGGGCTTTGCCGGTCCCGGGCGCGCGCCTTTCTTCTTATCCTTGTTATTCGTAGGTGCGGATGTCGTCGATGACCTTGCCGTCGTTTGGCAGGGAGCCGGCCTCGGCCCATTCCACGTCGCTGCGCAGCTTGGTCACGTCGCGCACCGATTCGGCGATGCGGGCGCCCAGGTCTTCGCCGCGCACGCGTGATTCCACCCGCAGCACCATCTTGTCCGAACCGGTGGTGCCGCTGATCACCAGGCGTGCCCGCAGGATTTCCGGATGGCGGCGCACCACGTCGGCCACCTGCGAGGGATGCACGAACATGCCGCGCACCTTCGTCGTCTGGTCGGCGCGGCCCATCCAGCCCTTGATGCGGGTGTTGGTGCGGCCGCAGGGCGAGATGCCCGGCATCACCGCCGACAGGTCGCCGGTGCCGAAGCGCACCAGCGGGTAGTCGGGGTTCAGCGTGGTGACCACGACTTCGCCCACTTCGCCATCGGGCACGGGTTCGCCGGTGCCGGGCCGCACGATCTCGACGATGATGTCCTCGCCCAGCACCAGGCCCTGGCGCGCCGGCGTCTCGAACGCGATCATGCCCAGGTCGGCGCTGCCGTAGGCCTGGTAGCCCTCGATGCCGCGCGCGGCCAGCCAGTCGCGCAGCGACGGCGGGAAGGCTTCGCCGGACACCAGGGCGCGGCGCAGCGAATCCAGTTTCACGCCGAGCTCGTCGGCCTTTTCCAGGATGATCTTCAGGAAGCTGGGCGTGCCGGTGTAGCCGCTGGGCGCCAGGTCCTGGATCGCGCGCACCTGCTGTTCGGTCTGGCCGGTGCCGCCGGGGAACACGGTGCAGCCGACGGCGTGCGCGGCCGTTTCCATCATCGAGCCGGCCGGCGTGAAGTGATAGGAAAAGCAGTTGTAGGCCAGCTCGCCGGCGCGAAAGCCTGCGGCGTACAGCGCGCGGGCAAAGCGCCAGTAGTCGGCGCGGGCGCTTTCGGGTTCGTAGATCGGGCCGGGCGAGGCGAACACGCGCATGGCTTCGCCCCAGCCGATGGCCGAGAAGCCGCCGAAGGCCTTTTGCGGTCCGGCCGGTTGCGCCGCCTGTTCGCGGCTGTGCTGCTGGCGTTCCAGCAGCTCGTGCTTGCGCAGCACCGGCAGGCGCGCCAGCGCGGCGCGCGAGGTGACCGCGGCGGGGTCGATGCCGCGCAGCTGCTCGGCAATGGCCGGCGCGCGGGCGATGGCGCGGGCGATGGCGCCGGGCAGGGCCGCCATCAGGTCGCGCTCGCGTTGCTCGGGCGCTCGGGTTTCCAGGACATCGAAAAACTCGGACATGGGATCGCACCCTCTCGTGTGCCGTACTGCGGTGTCGTTGCCGGCGGCGAGCCGGACCGCGCCGGCGTCGCCGCTCCAGGGATCAGGCCAGCCAGCGTTTGCGGCGGCGGTAGAACTTGTTGTCGCGGAAACTCTTGCGCTCGCCGCTGGAAATGCCCAGGTAGAACTCTTTCACGTCCTCGTTCTGGGCCAGGTCCTGCGCCGCGCCGTCCATCATCACGCGGCCGTTCTCCAGGATGTAGCCGTAGTCGGCGTAGCGCAGCGCGATGTTGGTGTTCTGTTCGGCCAGCAGGAAGCTGACGCGCTCGCGCTGGTTCAGGTCGCGCACGATCTCGAAGATCTCCTCGACGATCTGCGGCGCCAGTCCCATGGACGGCTCGTCCAGCAGGATCATGTTGGGGTTGGCCATCAACGCGCGGCCGATGGCGGTCATCTGTTGTTCGCCGCCCGAGGTATAGCCGGCCTGGCTGGATCGGCGCTGCTTCAGGCGCGGGAAATACTGGTAGACGCGGTCCAGCGCCGCGCTGGTGTCGCCGCGGCTGAGGTCGCGGGTGTAGGCGCCCGTCAGCAGGTTCTCTTCGATGGTGAGGTGGGCGAAGCAATGGCGGCCCTCCATCACCTGCACCACGCCGCGCTTGACCAGTTCGGCCGGCGACAGCTTTTCGATGCGCTGGTCGCGGTACTGGATGTGGCCCTTGGTGACGTCGCCGCGCTCGCCCTTGAGCAGGTTCGAGATGGCGCGCAACGTGGTGGTCTTGCCGGCGCCATTGGCGCCCAGCAGGGCCACGATCCGGCCTTCCGGCACCTGCAGGGACACGCCCTTGAGCACCAGGATGACGTGGTTGTAGATCACCTCGATGCCGTTCACATCGAGCAGCACCTTGGGGGTGTCGGCGGTAGTAGCGGTAGTCGTTGCTGCGGTCATGGCGGTTCCTGCGGCTTGGTGGCGGCCGACGCCGTGGGGCGCCGGCCGCCGGTTCACATCAGTTCTCGCAAGTGCGGGGCGTGATGTTCTTTTCCTTGGCGTACTTCGCCGCGGCTTCCTTGACCATCGGGTCCAGCAGGGTCTTGTCGGCCTGGTACCAATCCGAGACGACCTTGAACTTGGCGCCGTCCCACTGCACGATGCGGGCCCAGTCGTCACCCTTGTGGTTGCTGCAAGAAGTCTTGACCGGACGCATGATCTGGCCGAAGCCGAGCTGGTTCAGGCGTTCCTGCGTCAGGTTCAGGTTCTCGAAGCCCCAGCGCACCTGGTCGGGCGTGAGCGCCTTGCCCTTGCCGAACTTCTCCTGCGCGGTGCGGATCGCTTCGACCTGCAGCATCGAAATCATCATGCCGCGGGTGTGGGCGATGGTGCCGAGCGTGGTCTTGCCCGTCTTGTCCGAACCCTGGCCCTTGTCGTAGACGTACTTCTTCAGATCGTCATAGACCTTGTCGTGGTCGGCGCCGCTGTTGTGGATGGTGATGGCGTTGTAGCCCTTGGCGACATCGCCCAGGTCCTTGACGTCGCCTTCGGAGCCGGCCCACCAGATCGCGTACATCTTGTCGCGCGGGTAGCCGCTGGCCTGCGCTTCGCGAATGGCGGTGGGCGTCATGATGCCGGCGCTCCACAGCAGCACGTAGGCCGGACGCGCCTGGCGGATCTGCAGCCAGGTGGACTTCTGTTCCACGCCGGGGGCGGTCACCGGATACAGCAGCAGCTCGAAGCCTTCCTTGGCGGCGCGCTTCTGCAGCAGCGGGATCGGTTCCTTGCCGTAGGGCGAGTCGTGGTAGACCAGCGCGATCTTCTTGCCCTTGAGCTTGTCCATGCCGCCTTCTTTCTTGGCGATGTCCTGGATCATCACGTCGGCGGCGGTCCAGTAGGTGCCCAGCAGCGGGAAGTTCCATTCGAACACGCTGCCGTCGACCGATTGCGACAGGCCGTAGCCCATCGTCTCGACCGGCACCTTGTCGACCATGGCCTTGTCGCTGACGGCGAAGGTGATGCCGGTCGATTGCGTGTCGAAGCCCGATGCGCCGGTGCCCTTGCCCTTCAGGCGCTCGTAGCACTCCACGCCGCGATCGGTGGCGTAGGCGGTTTCGCATTCCTCGTAGGTGATCTTGACGCCGTTGACGCCGCCGTCGCGTTCATTGACCAGCTTCAGGTAGTCCAGCTTGCCGTCGGCCCAGGGAATGCCCAGCGGCGCGAACGACCCGGTCCGGTACACCAGCAACGGAACGAACTGCTCTTCCGCCGCCATTGCCGGCGTGGCCACGGCGCCGATGGCGCCGGCTGCGGCCACCAAGGCTGCCGCCAACTTCAGGTTAAGACGCTTCATCTCCATTTACCTCCTGCGTGGTGTTTGGGTCATAAACCCTCGGACACCGGGGTTGGCCCGGTCTGGAGCCGGGTATTCAGGATGTCGGTCGTGGCGCGCATACCGCTACTACCGACGATGATCACAACGGGAGCCGCACCATCCGGGCCGCGGCGGATCCGGCTTTGCCGGTCCCCAGCGGCGCCCCCTTGAGGGGGAAGCGCCGCAGGCGCTTCGGGGGTGGGCCCATCATTAGTGGGGGAACGGCCAGATGCGAAGTTTCTCCTTGCCGATGCTCCACAACCGCGCCAGCCCGTGCGGCTCGGCGATCAGGAAGAACACGATCAGCGCGCCGAACACCATGTGCTCGACGTGCGCGGCGGTGTCCACCGACAGCGACAGGCCCAGCATGTGCGGCACGTTGGTCAGCGCCACCGGCACCAGCACGATGAAGGCCGCGCCGAAGAAGCTGCCGATGATGGAGCCCAGGCCGCCGATGATGACCATGAACAGAAGCTGGAACGATCGCGTCAGGTCGAAGGCCAGCGGCTCCCACGAGCCCAGGTGGATGTAGCCCCACAGCGCGCCGGCCACGCCGACGATGAACGAGCTGACCGCGAACGCGGTGAGCTTGGCGTACATCGGGCGGATGCCGATGACCGAGGCGGCCACGTCCATGTCGCGGATCGCCATCCACTGGCGGCCGATGGCGCCGCGCACCAGGTTCTTGGCCAACAGGCTGAAGACCACCACCAGGATCAGCACGAACAGGTACTTTTCCAACGCGCTCTGCACCGGCAGCCCGAAGGCGGTCAGCGGCGGCACCGAGACGTTGCCCGACGAAGAATAGTTGGTGAAGAACGGAATGCGCAGGAACGCCCAGTCGACGAAGAACTGCGCCGCCAGCGTGGCCACGGCCAGGTACAGGCCGCGGATGCGCAGGCTGGGAATGCCGAAGATGACGCCGACGATGGTGGCAAAGCACCCGCCCAGCAGGATCTGGACGATCAGCGGCATGCCCGGGAAGCGCACGCCGAAGTTCCAGGCGGCATACGCGCCCACCGCCATGAAGGCGCCCGTGCCCAGCGAGATCTGGCCGCAATAGCCCACCAGGATGTTCAGGCCGACGGCGGCCAGCGACAGGATCAGGAACGGAATCAGGATGGCGCGCAGCAGGTAGTCGCTGGACAGCGCCGGGATGGCGATGAACGCCACCGCCAGCAGCAGCCAGATGAAGACGCGGTCCTGGCGGATCGGGAAGATCTGCTGGTCGGCGCGATAGCTGGTCTTGAATTGGCCGTTTTCGCGATAGAACATGTTTGTATCCCAGAGTGCCTGCGGTCAGACGCGGTCGATGATCTTCTCGCCGAACAGCCCTTGCGGACGGAACAGCAGGAATACCAGCGCCAGCACATAGGCGAACCAGATTTCGATGCCGCCGCCCACCAGCGACCCCAGGTAGACCTCGGACAGCTTTTCGCCCACGCCGATGATCAGGCCGCCGAGAATGGCGCCCGGCACCGAGGTCAGGCCGCCCAGGATCACCACCGGCAGCGCCCGCAGCGCCGCGGTCGATAGCGTGAACTGCACGCCGAACTTGGAGCCCCAGATGATGCCGGCCACCAGCGCCACCAGGCCGGCGACGCTCCAGACGATGACCCAGATACGGTTCAGCGGAATGCCGATGGACTGCGCCGCCTGGTGGTCGTCCGCCACCGCGCGCAGGGCGCGGCCGGTGGAGGTGAACTGGAAGAACAGCGCCAGCGCCGCCACCAGCAGTGCGGCGATGACGGCGGCGGTGAGGTCTTCGAGGTTGATGAGCAGGCCGCCTTCGAACACCGAGTCCAGGATCATCAACGGGTCTTTCGGCATGCCGACGTTGATGGAATAGACCGAGCTGCCGAACGCGATCTGGCCCAGGCCGTCAAGGAAATAACTGATGCCCAGCGTGGCCATGAGCAGGGTGGTGGCCTCCTGGTTGACCAGGTGGCGCAGCACGAAGCGCTCGATCGCCACGGCCAGCAGGAACATCACGATGGCGCTGACGATGAACGCCAGCACGTTGGCCAGGATCATGTTTTCGAAGCCGAACCAGCGCGGTAGCCACTCCGAGAAGCGCGCCATCGACAGCGCCGCCACCAGCACCATGGCGCCCTGGGCGAAGTTGAATACGCCCGACGCCTTGAAGATCAGCACGAAGCCCAGGCCGATCAGGGCGTACAGCATGCCGCTCATCAGGCCGCCGAATAAGGTTTCCAGAAAAAATCCCATCATTCGCCCCTTAAGTCCGTGCAGCCAGTGAGTTTTCTCCCTCCCCCTCGGGGGGAGGGTTAGGGGCGGGGGCTGTTGCCTGCGCTTCGGCGTCCTTGGTGACGGCGGCTTCGCCGCCGACGCCAAGGTACGCTCTGATTACGTCTTCGTTGGCGCGCACCTCATCGGGCTTGCCGTCGCCGATCTTCTTGCCGTAGTCCAGCACCACCACGCGGTCGGAGATGTCCATGACCACGCCCATGTCGTGCTCGATCAGCACGATGGTGGTGCCGAATTCGTCGTTCACATCGAGAATGAAGCGGCTCATGTCCTGCTTTTCCTCGATGTTCATGCCGGCCATCGGCTCGTCCAGCAGCAGCAGGCGCGGCTCCATGGCCAGCGCGCGGCCCAGGTCGACGCGCTTTTGCAGGCCGTAGGGCAGGCGTCCCACCGGGGTCTTGCGGTAGGCCTGGATTTCGAGGAAGTCGATGATGTTCTCGACGAACTGGCGGTGCTCGATCTCTTCGCGCTCGGCCGCGCCCAGGCGGAAGGCCTGCGCCAGCAGCCCGCATTTCATGCGCAGGTTGCGGCCGGTCATGATGTTGTCCAGCACGCTCATGCCCTTGAACAGGGCCAGGTTCTGGAAGGTGCGGGCGATGCCCATTTCGGCGGCGCGGCGCGGATTCATGCGCGAGAAGCGCTCGCCGCGGAACTCGATGCCTCCCTGCTGCGGCGTGTAGACGCCGTTGATGACGTTCAGCATCGAACTCTTGCCCGCGCCGTTGGGCCCGATGATGGCGCGGATCTCGTGCTCGCGCACGTTGAAGGAAATGTCCGTCAGCGCCTTGACGCCGCCGAAGGACAGCGAGATGTTCTGCATGTCCAGCATCACGTCGCCGATGCGCTGGTCGCGGTCGTTGTTGCTCATGGTCTCTACGCGGCTCGGGCGGTGATGGCGGGGAACGTCTTGACCGGGCGGATCTTCAGGTCGGCGGAGATCTTGCCGCTGCGGCCGTCCTCGAACTTCACTTCGGTTTCGATGTACTGGGACTGCTTGCCTTCGAACAGGGCGTCGATCAGCACGCCATACTTCTGCGCGATGAAGGCGCGCCGCACTTTGCGGGTGCGCGTCAGTTCGTCGTCATCCGGATCCAGTTCCTTGTGCAGGATCAGGAAGCGGCTGATCTGCGAGGCCGACAGCTTCGGATCGGTGGCCAGGTCGGCATTGACCTGCTCGACGCAATCGGCGATGAGCTGGTAGACCTCGTCCTTGCCCGCCAGGTCGGTATAGCCGGCGTAGGGCAGGCCGCGGCGCTCGGCCCAGTTGCCCACGGCTTCCAGGTCGATGTTGATGAAGGCGCACACGTCCTGGCGGCCGGCGCCGAACGCCACCGCCTCCTTGATGTGCGGGAAGAACTTGAGCTTGTTCTCCAGGTACTTGGGCGCGAACAGGCTGCCGTCGGCCAGCTTGCCGACGTCCTTTGCGCGGTCGATGATCTTGAGCTGGCCGTCGGTGTCCAGGTAGCCCGCGTCGCCCGTGTGGAACCAGCCGTCGGCGCTGCGCGCTTCCTGCGTGGCGTCCGGGTTGCGGTAGTACTCCTTGAACAGGCCGGGGCTCTTGACCAGGATCTCGCCGTTGTCGGCCACGCGGATCTCCACGCCGGCCACCGGCGGGCCGACGGTGTCGTCACGCACCTGGCCGTCCGGCTGCACGCAGACGAACACCGACGTTTCGGTGGAGCCGTAGAGCTGCTTGAGGTTGATGCCGATGGAGCGGTAGAACACGAACAGGTCGGGGCCAATCGCCTCGCCGGCGGTGTAGGCCACTCGCACGCGGCTCATGCCCAGCGCATTGCGCAGCGGACCGTAGATCAGCACATTGCCCAGCGCGTAGCGCAGGCGGTCCCAGGCGTTGACCGATTCGCCGTCCAGGATGCGGGTGCCGACGCGGCGTGCCAGCTTCATGCAGGCATGGAACAGCTTGCGCTTGAGATAACCGGCGTCCTCCATGCGGATCATCACATGGGTCAGCAGGCCTTCCAGCACGCGCGGCGGCGCGAAGTAGTAGGTGGGGCCGATGTCGCGCATGTCGATCGACACGGTATCGGGCGACTCCGGATGATTCACCGTGAAGCCCGTGACCAGCAACTGCGTGTACGAGAACATGTTCTGCCCGATCCAGGCCGGCGGCAGGTAGGCCAGCACGTCCTCGCGGTCGGTCAGGTTTTCCATTTCGGACACGGCCCGGGCGCGGTCGATCAGCGCATGGTGCGTCAACACCACGCCCTTGGGCTTGCCGGTGGTGCCGGAGGTATAGAACATCGCGGCCGCGTCGTGCGGCTGCACCGCGGCCACGGCGCGGGCGAAGAAGTCGGGATGCTGCGCGGCGTACTCGCGGCCAATCTCCTCGAGCCGGTCATAGGACAGCAGCATCGCATCGGAGTAGTGGCGCAGGCCGCGCGGATCGTCATAGACCACATGCTTGAGCGCGGGGCATTGCTCGCGCACTTCCAGCATCTTGTCGACCTGTTCCTGGTCCTCGACCACCGCGACGCTGATCTCGGCGTCCTGCAGCACGTAGACCATTTCCTGGGCCACGGCGTCCTGATAGAGCGGCACGGGGATGGCGCCGAGCGATTGCGCGGCCATCATGGCCATGTACAGGCGCGGGCGGTTCTCGCCGATCACGGCCACGTGCATACCGGGCTGGATGCCCAGCGACGCGAGTCCGTGGGCGACCTGGCGCACGTGCTCCGCCACTTGCGACCAGGTAAGGGTTTGCCAGATACCCAGGTCTTTCTCACGTATGGCGGGCCGCGACCCGCGTACGTCGGCATGCGCGAACAGCAGCGCTGGAAAGGTGTCCAGCGCCGCCGGCATCTGTGCGGATGCGGGCGATGAATGTGCCACGTTGTCTCCTCCGGTTTGGGCGCATCGCGCCCGCTGCCGCGAGACGCGGCGCGCGGGAGGTTGCGCTTGACCAGTTGGTTTTAGATTTACGGCAGGAGTTAAGGTATAAGGTTGGGTTGCTACCAACTGTCACCATCGCGACATTCAAGGAACTTTTAGGGTATTCCCGATGCAGCTATCCGACTCCCTGCAACTGGCCGCGGCCTGGTTTCGCGTACTCGACGCCGAGCAGCAAGCGCGCGTCGAGCGAGACCTGTCCGTGCAGCAGGTTGCCGCCGGGTCGATCATAGAGCGCAAAGGCGAACTCGCCCAGGCATGGATCGGCGTGCTGGCCGGCCTGGTGAAGGTGTCCGTGGGAAATGCCGAAGGCAAGGTCGCATCGCTGACGGGCGTGCCCGCCGGCGGCTGGATCGGCGAGGGCTCGCTGCTCAAGCGCGAAGTCCGCAAGTACGACATCGTGGCGCTGCGCGATTCCGTCGTCGCGCGCCTGCCGGCAGCCACTTTCGACTGGCTGCTGGACACCAGCATCCCCTTCAACCGCTACCTGCTGCACCAGCTGAACGAGCGCGTCGCCCAGTTCATCGGCAAAGCCGAATACGACCGCCTGCTGGATCCGGACGCCCGGGTGGCGCGCTGCCTGGCCGAACTGTTCAATCCGCTGCTGTACCCGGGCATGGGCATGCGCCTGACCATCACGCAGGAAGAGGTCGGCTACCTGGCGCGGGTCTCGCGCCAGCGCGCCAACCAGGCGCTGCGCAAGCTGGAAGAGGCCGGGCTGCTGAACGTCGAGTATGGCGCCGTGCGGGTGCTGGACCTGGATGGCCTGAAGCTGTACGGCTCCGACCGCGGCGCGCTGGAAGGCGAGCACGCCGCCTGAGTCGTGTGATTCGCTGCGGTTACAAAAGTCGGATGAAAAAGTGCTTGACTATAAATAGCGCGCTATTTAATATTGCGCAATGAAATCCAGATCCCAGCCCAAAAGCGCATTCAATCCGCTGCTGCTAGACAGCCAGCTGTGTTTCGCCCTGTACTCGACCTCGCTGGCGATGAACAAGGTGTACCGCAAGCTGCTGCGCGGCCTGGATCTGACGTACCCGCAGTACCTGGTCATGCTGGTGCTGTGGGAACGCGACGAAATCACGGTCACCGATATCGGCGAACGCCTGTTCCTGGATTCGGCCACCCTCACGCCCCTGCTCAAGCGGCTGGAGGCGGCGGGCCTGGTCAGCCGGACTCGCGCCCAGGACGATGAACGCCAGGTGATCGTCACCTTGACGAAACAAGGGCGCGACCTGCGCAACCAGGCCGAAGCGGTGCCTCACGCCGTCGCCGCCGCGGCCCAGTGCTCGCTGGAAGAGGCGCAGGGCACCATGCGCGCGTTGCACGAATTGCGGGAAAAGCTGGTCAGCAGTCTTTGATTGTTAGTGTTCGAGGCGGATGATGGCAGGTGCTGTCATCGCCGATTAAAGATAGCGCGCTATGAAATTGTGTACTATTTAATTAGTAAAGGCCGAAGCGGGAAGGGTCCCGCCAGCCTGGCAGTCCAACCTTCATCCAAAAGGAACGCACCATGTCGATCGAAAAAGTCCTGTACCGCGCCCACGCCCACGTCACCGGCGGCCGTGAAGGCACCGGCGTCTCCAGCGACGGCAACCTGAACGTCAAGCTGACCACCCCGAAGGAACTGGGCGGCGCCGGCGCCGCGGGCACCAACCCCGAGCAACTGTTCGCCGTCGGCTATTCGGCCTGCTTCATGGGCGCCATGAAGTTCGTCGCCGGCCGCGACAAGATCGCCATGCCCGCCAACGCCACCATCGACGGCTCGGTCGGCATCGGCCCCATCCCCACCGGTTTCGGCATCGAAGCCGAGCTGAAGATCTCGCTGCCCGGCATGGACCGCGCCGAAGCCGAAAAACTCGTCGCCGCCGCCCACATCGTCTGCCCCTACTCGAACGCCACCCGCGGCAACATCGACGTCACCCTGACCATCAACGTCTAAGCAAAGCGCGCGTCCCGCGCGCCAAAAGCAAAGGCAGGATTGCACCAAGCGCAATCCTGCCTTTTTTCATCCGCCCCACTCCAAGAGCAGGCGACCCGCCAAGCCGCTTCCCCCCAGCGCGCAGCGTCATCCGCCAACACACCAAGTCGCGTAAGCCCAAAAAGGCCGCCCGCGCGGCCGCCTTTGGGCGGGCCCTGCAAGATCTTCAGCGAGAACACCCACGGCAAAAGAACGCCAAGCACACGGCTCACCCCAGCAACGCCGGAACCAAAGCAATCGCGAGCACGGCGGGGCGGCGGGCGGTGGCGGGCGGGGCGTGTAGATGCGCCCGAGGGAAACCGTAGGGAGCCGAAGGCGTACGAGGTTGACAACGGGGCAGTCCGGAGCGAACGCTCCGGACCGCAATCGTAGCCCCGTCCGCCACCGCCCGCCGCCCCGCCGTGCGTCTCAAGAACTCAATCCCACGCCAGCAAAAAACTAATGCGACCCCCCAAGATAAGCCGCCACCACAGCCGGATCATGCTTCAACTTCTCCGCACTCCCATGCACAGAAATCCGCCCGTTCTCCAACACATACCCATAATCCGCGACATTGAGCGCCGCCGCCGCAAACTGCTCGACCAGCAACATCGTCACCCCTTCATCCTTGAGCCGCGCGATGATCCGGAACACCTCTTCCACCAGGATCGGCGCCAACCCCATCGACGGCTCATCCAGCAGCACCAATTCCGGATTCAGCATCACCGCCCGCGCCATCGCCAGCATCTGCTGCTCGCCGCCAGACAGCGTCCCCGCCAGTTGCTCGCGCCGCTCCTTCAGCCGAGGAAACAGATCCATCGCCCGTCCCAGGTCCGCCTGCACGTCACCCTTGGGCCGGCTCCCCGTCAACCGGGGAAATGCGCCCAGCAGCAGATTGTCGGTGACGGAAAGCGTGGGAAACACCCGCCGCCCTTCCGGCGAATGCGCCAGCCCCAGCCGCGCGATCCGATGCGATTCCAATCCGTCGATGCGTTTGCCGCCCAGCGTGACCTCGCCCGCCGTCGGCCGGATCATCCCCGACAGCGCCCGCATCGTCGTCGTCTTGCCGGCCCCGTTCGAGCCGATCAACGTCACCACCTTGGCCTTCGGGACCTCCATGCTGATGCCGTGCAGCACCTTCACCTTCCCGTAGCCCGCTTCCAGATTCTTGATCGATAGCATGTTGTCGTCCTTGGCGTCAGGCGGGCGCGCCGCCCAGATACGCCTCGATAACCTTGGCGTTGCTCTGCACTTCATTGGGCAGCCCCTCAGCGATCTTCTGGCCGAAGTCCAGCACCGACACGGTGTCGCACACCCCCATCACCACATCCATGTGGTGCTCGATCAGGATCAGCGTAATGCCGTGGTCGCGCACCTTGCGGATGATCGTCAGCAGCTCGGCGATATCCGGCGCCGTCAGGCCGGCGGCCGGCTCGTCCAGCAGCAGCAATTGCGGGTCCAGCGCCAGCGCGCGGGCGATTTCCAGCAGGCGTTGCTTGCCGTAGGGCAGGTTGCGGGCCTCTTCGCTGGCCAGGTCCTCCAACCCCACGAATTCCAGCAGCGCCAGGGCCCGGGCGCGCGCGCCTTGTTCCTCCCCCTTCCACTTCGGCGTGCGCAGCGCGATGCCCGCCAGTCCCGTCGTGAAGGTGTGGTGCAGGCCCACCAGCACGTTCTCCAGCGCCGTCATCTCGCCGAACAGCTGCACGTTCTGGAAGGTGCGGGCAATGCCCGTGGCGGCGATGTCGGCCGGCGCCAGGCCCACCAGTGACTTGCCGCTGAACTCCACCGCGCCTGCCGTGGGCACATAGATGCCCGTCAGCACGTTCATCATGGTGCTCTTGCCCGAACCGTTCGGTCCGATCAGCCCATGGATGGTGCCGCGCTTGACCGTCAGGTCGACCTGGTTCAACGCCTTCAGGCCGCCGAACTGCATCAGCACCTGCTTGGCCGCCAACAGCGTTTCGCCATGGCCTCGCGCCGCGTCGGGCACCGCTTCCTGTTCCTTGACCAGGTCCTTCTTGACCGACAGCGCCGCGCGTCGGGTCGAGAAGAACAGGTTGCGCACGAAGCCGACGATGCCGTCCGGCAGGTAGTACACGACGAACAGGATCATGGCGCCGAAGATCGTCAGGCGCCAGTCGGTCACCGCCTCCAGCCAATACGAGAACACCGCCAGCAGGATGGTGCCGACCACCGGCACTGCCACCCGGCGGGCCTCGGTGCGGCCCTTGGAGATGGCGATCGCGCTGCCCACCGTCACCAGGATCGCCACGCCCAGCGCGATCAGGCGGAAGGTGGCGATGTCGTCCAGCATCTTGGGCAGCAGCACGATGATCGATGCGCCCAGCAGCGCCCCGGTGCGGCTCTTGCGCCCGCCCATGATGATGGCCAGCAGGAACAGGATGGTGAGTTCGAAGTTGTAGGTGTTGGGCGAGATGTACTGCTCGGAGTAGGAATACAGCGCGCCCGCCAGGCCGGCGAAGCCGGCGCTGATGACGAAGGCGAACACCTTGTGGCGATAAACCGACACGCCCATGCAGTCCGAGGCGATCGGGCTGTCGCGCAGGGCCTCGAACGAGCGGCCCAGGTGCGACTTGAGGATGCGGTGCACCACGATCAGAGACAGCACCAGCAACGCCGCCACCAGCCAGAAGTACTCGCTCTTGGTCAGGATGTGCCCGCCGATCGACGGCTTGGGGATCTTGATGCCGAGGGGGCCTTCGGTCATGAAGGTCATCTCGTTGATCAGGATCTGGATGATGGTGCCGAACGCCAGCGTCACCATCGCCAGATACGGGCCGGTGACCCGCAGCGCCGGCAGCGCCAGCACCGCGCCGAACGCCGCCGCGATCAGGATGGCCGCCGGCAGGATCACCCATATCGGCATCTGCAGATGGAAGAACAGCACGCCGGCGACATACGAGCCGATGCCGAACAGGCCGGCATGGCCCAGCGACACCTGGCCGGTGTAGCCCACCACGATATCGAGCCCGAACAGCAGGATCGAATAGATCATGATGGTTTCGATCAGGTGCAGGTAGTACGTGTTGGTCACGCCCAGGGGCACGGCGGCCAGGCAGGCCACCGCCACGATGGAAAGCAGCAGGTGCAGGGGTTTCATCGCTTACACCTTCTTGATCGCGGTCTTGCCGAACAGGCCGGCGGGTTTGAAGGTCAGTACGAGCAGCAGCAGGACCAGTCCCGGCACGTCTTTGTACCCCGTCGAAAGATAGAAACCGGTGGTGGTCTCGGCGATCCCCAGGATCAGGCCGCCCACCACCACGCCCATGCCGCTGGACAGGCCGCCGATGATGGCGACCGCGAAGGCCTTCAGGCCCAGCACCGCGCCCATGGTGGCGCCGGTCAGCGTCAGCGGCGCCACCAGCACGCCCGCGAAGGCGGCCGTCAGCGACGACAGGGCATACGAAAACGTGATCACCATGCCGGTGTTGATGCCCATCAGCCCTGCGGCGTCGCGGTCGTTGGACGTGGCGACGAAAGCCTTGCCGTAGATGGACTTGCGGTTGAACAGTTCCACCAGCAGCATCATGGCCAGCGCGCCGAACACCACCAGCAGTTCCATCGGCAGCACGTTCGCGCCCAGCACCTCGATCGGCGCCTCGGGCAGCGGCGAGGGGAATCGCAGGTCGTCGCGGCCCCAGATGTTCTCGGCCACGTTCTTGAAGATGATGCCCAGGGCGATGGTGGCCATGATCCAGCCGAATTCGGATCGCGTCTTGATGGCCGGCCGCACGCCGACCCGCTCGACCAGCGCGCCTTGCGCGAAGCCGAAAATGCAGACGATGGGGATCATGACCCAATAGTTCACGCCCAGGCCGACCAGCGTGAGCCCGACCAGCGCGCCCAGCATCAGGGCTTCGCCCTGGCCGAAGTTCAGGGTGCCGGATGTGGCGAAAGTGAGCTGGTACCCGAACGCGATGACGGCATAGATCATGCCCAGCGCGATACCGCTATAGATAAGCTGTAGAAGAATCATGGTGTGTGTCGTGAGGCGCTGTGTTCCGTCCCAACCCCCTTGGGCAGAACGCTGTTGTCAGGCGACTGCATGCCGGCGCCCCGCGCGCGGGAACGCCGGCGGCGGCGGCTGGGCAGCCGCCGCCGCACTGCTTCGGACGAACTTAGTTGGCCTTGACCACGCGGCCGCCCTTGACCTCGCCGATGACCACTTCCTTGGCGCCGATGGCGTCGTGGTTGTCGTGGGTGAAGGGCTTGTTGTAGGTCATCACCACGCCCTCGACCGGCGTCTGCAGGTTCTCGAGCGCTTCACGGATCTTCGGGCCTTCGGTGGAGTTGGCCTGCTTGATGGCGGCAGCCAGCAGGAAGATCGAGTCATAGCCCTGGGCCGCCGACACCGGCGAGTCGATGCGATTGTTCTTGGGCTTGAACTTGGCCAGGTAGGCATCGATGAAGGCCTTGCGCTTGGGCGTATCCGGATCCTGGATGAAGGTCTGCGGCATGCGCGCGCCTTCGCCGTTGGCGCCGGAGTTGTCGATGTAGTTGGCCATCGACAGCGTCCAGCTGCCGATGATCGGCACCTTCCAGCCCAGCTTGGCCATGCCGTTGGCGATCTGCGCCAGCTCGGGGCCGATGCCGTAGGTCAGCACGGCTTCGGCGCCCGCGGCCTTGGCCTTGAGCAGCTGGGCCGTCATGTCGACGTCCTTGATGTTGAACTTCTCGACGGCCACAGGCTTGATGCCCTTGGCGTCCAGGGCCTTTTCCAGGTCCTCGCGGCCGAGCTGGCCGTAGTTGGTGGAGTCGGCCAGGATCGCGACCTTCTTGAAGCCGCGGCGGGTGATGGCCTCTTCGACGATCATCGGCGCCTGGATACTGTCGTGCGCCGCGTTGCGGAATACGTAGTTGTCCGGGTATTCGGGCGCCTTGAACTGGTGCGTGATGACGCTGCCGGTGGCCACGTTGTTGAACACCGGGATCTTGGCGTCCTGATAGAAGCGTTGCGAGGCCAGCGCCACGCCGGTGTTGATGTAGCCGACCGTGGCGGTGACCTGTTCCTTGTTGATCAGTTCCTGGGCGATCTGCACGCCGCGCTCGTTCTTGGCTTCGTCGTCGCGTTCCACCGCGACCAGTTGCCGGCCGAGCACGCCGCCATTCTTGTTGATTTCCTCGATGGCCAGGCGCACGCCGTCGCGCATGCTCACCCCCATGGAGGAAGAGCCGCCCGTATAGGGGCCGGCCACGCCGATCTTGATGGGGTCGGCGGCGTAGCCCGCGGCCGATACGGCAAAAGCAAGGGTTCCTGCAAGCAGCTTCAAACGAAAATCCATGGATGTCTCCGTTGTAATTGGTAGAACTGCGTGGAAAACCGTGTGCCGGCGCCAGGCGGCGTGAAGAAGGTGGGTGGCGCACTCCTGTTGCGTGTTGTGACTGTCTGCTTAATCGCTTACGCGAATCTGACCCGGCGGGGTTTTTCCGCGTAAATACCTAGTACCGTCGCACCCGCCGACGGCCCGGCATTGCGATGCAGCATGGGACGGCCAAAGATCGGGGCAGGCCCGGCGCGCGGAGCCGGTTTGCGCGCGCAGGCCATGTTGGGCGCATGCTAGCCAGCGACGCGCGGCGGTGCGCGGAATTTCCTTCCGCCCGGGGCTGGAAATTTATTCCGGCTTGGCCGAAGAAGCCCGTGGCCATTGGGCCGCGCGTTCACAGACGGCGGCCAGCCATAGGGAAAACGCTTGGGCCGCGCCGCCCGGAGGGCGCGAGATTTCAGTACACAGGTAGTACTGGGATTCACCCGCCGTCTCGATGTCGAGCACCCGCAGCAATTTGCCCTCGTCCAGCCACTCGGCCGCCAGCGTGCGGCGGGTCAGCGCGATGCCCTGGCCGGCTCGGGCCGCCGCCAGCATCATGCCCAGGTCGACCAGCCAGACGCCGCGCGCGGGTTCGGGCCAGTCGAGCCCGGCCGCCGCCAGCCAGGGACGCCATGGCTCCATCGGGCAGCGCAGCAGGGCGGCGCGCGACAGGTCCTGCGGGCGTTCGAACGGCCCGTGCGCATCGCGGTAGGCGGGCGAGCAGACCGCGAACACCGGATCGGTGGTCAGCGGCCGCGCGTGCAGGCCGGGATATTTGCCGCTGCCGAAGCGGATCCAGACGTCCGCGTTCGGCGGCATGATGTCCAGGTAGGGAATGGACAGCATGATTTCCAGCTCGACGTCCGGGTGCGCGGCGGTGAAGCCAGGCAGGGCGGGGATCAGCACCTGGCGGGCAAAGGTCGGGGTGGACACCACCCGCAGGGGTTCGAGCTTGGGTTCGCCGCGCTTGTGCAGCGAGGCATCGGACAGCAGGTCCAGCGCGGTGCGCACTTGTTCCAGGTATTCGCGCCCGGCGGCGCTCAGGGTGGCGCCGCGGCTGCTGCGGATGAACAGGGTGACGTCGAGCTGCGCTTCCAGCGCGGCGATGCGCTTGCCGATGGCGCTGGCGGTGACGAACAGTTCTTCGCTGGCGCGCTCGAACGAACCGAGCCGGGCGGCCGCCTCGAAGGCCTGGATGGCGGCCAGCGGCGGCAGGCGCACGTCTTTGGAAGGGGAGGGTCCGCGCATGATCGTCTGGCGGGCCGGCCATGCGCCCGACGAAAGAGTGGCAACCCGGCGATTATAAAAGTGCTGGGCCGGGTAGCCCGTCCCCGTATTCCCTGAGTACCTGGGCGATGACGACCCGGTAGCCGTCCAGCCAGCGCGATTGCGCGGCCTTGGCCTGCTGATGGGCAGGGTGGTGGATCAGGGCTTCCAGGGCTTCAAGCGATTCCCAGTAGTAGACATTGGCGTACAAGCCGCGCACGGGATCTTCCCAGGCCTCTTCGCCCAGGTAGCCGGGGGTGGCCCGCGCCGCCGTGGCGATGGCCTGGTCGAGCCGGTGGAAGTCGTCGTCGAACTGCTTCTTGGCGAAGATGAAGGTGGCGGTGTAGCGCGCCGGCCCCGGGCGGGCGGGGCCAGCAGGACAGGCGGCGTTGGGCACGGTCGTCAGACGCCCTTGACCGCCAGGCTGATCGCCAGGCCCGCCATCACCACGGCGATGATGCCGTCCAGCACACGCCAGGCCGAGGCGCTGGCGAAGAAGCGCGCGAACAGGCGCGAACCGATACCCAGCACGGCCAGCCACAGCAGGCTGGCGGTGAAGGCGCCGGCGGCGAACGCCATGCGGGCGTCCTCGAAGCCGTGGGCCAGCGAGCCCACCACCACCATGTCGAGCCAGAAGTGCGGGTTCAGCAACGAAAAGCCCAGCGCGCCCAGCATCGCGGCGCGGCGCGAGGGCACCACGTCGCGCGCGGCGGCCAGCCCGCCGGTGGCGTTCCAGGCACGGCGCGCCGATTGCAGCGCGTACCAGGACAGGAAGGCCACGCCGAACCACAGCACCGCCGTGGTCAGCCAGGGGAACCAGGCCGTCAAGGCCTGCAGGCCCGACACGCTGGCGAAGATGAAGACGGCGTCGATCAACGCGCAGATGGCAACCACCGACAGCAGGTGCGCGCGCATCAATCCCTGGCGCAGGATGAATGCGCTTTGCGCGCCGACGACGGCGAACAGGCCCAGCCCGGTGGCCGTGCCGCTGGCCCAGGCGGTGAGAAAGAGGGGGGATGACAACGTGGCGAACATGATGCGAACCTTTTGACTGCAACGCCTTGTGGCGGCGCTTGGAATACCGGGCCGGCAGCGTTGCGCATGCCGACAATGCACCATTTTCGCTTGTCACCGATATGAAATACAGCTTATTTTCCTTCACTATCTTAAGCAAAGCTAATTTATGAAAATCGATCACGGCAACCTGCGCGCCCTGGCGGCGGTGGTGCGCGAAGGCAGTTTCGAGCGCGCTGCGTTGGCGTTGAGCGTGACGCCGTCGGCGGTGTCGCAGCGGATCAAGGCGCTCGAAGACCGCATGGGAAGACTGCTGGTTCAGCGCACCGTGCCCGCCGCGGCCACCGGCGATGGCCAGGTGCTGGTGCAACTGGCGGAGCAGACCGCGCTGCTGGAACACGACGCGCTGAACCGGCTGGGCGTGGCGGACGACGACGTGCCGCACGCCAGCATCCCCATCGCGGTCAACCACGACAGCCTTGAGACCTGGTTCGTCGAGGCGGCGCTGCAGTTCTCCAGCCGTACCCGCGCCACGCTCGACATGCAGTCCGAGGACCAGGACCACACCGCCGCGCTGCTGCGCAACGGGTCGGTGCTGGGCGCGGTGACGACGCTGGCCGATCCGGTGCAAGGCTGCCGCATCCATGCGCTGGGCAGCATGCGCTATGTGGCGACGTGTACCCCGGCCTTCCACAAGCGCTATTTCGCGCAGGGCGTGAATGCGCAGACACTGGCGCAGGCGCCGGTGCTGGTGTTCAACCGCAAGGATGCGTTGCAGGCCCGTTTCGCTCACAAGATCTCGGACCCGGCGCCATGGCAACCGCCGGTCTGGTGGGTGCCGTCGACCCGCGCCTTCGTGCAGGCCACCCTGGGGGGCCTGGGCTGGACCATGAATCCGCTGCCGCTGGTGCAGGAACACCTTGATGCAGGTCATCTGATGCTGCTGCGGGGCCGCGCCTGGGAGGACGTGCCGCTGTACTGGCAGCATTGGCGGGTAAACTCCGAAGCGATGGAAGCTTTGACCGACTCGGTTCTGTCAGCCGCCCGCAGCCTGGTCCGGCGGCGTTAACCCATAGGAGAACACCCCATGAACATCCGCAAGTTCGCCGCTGTTGCCGTCCTGGGCCTGTGCGCGGCCGGTTCGGCCTGGGCCAGGGACTACAAGGTCGGCCAGGTCGAGATCGACGATCTCTGGGTGCGCGCGTCCGCCCCGGGCCAGTCCAACGGCGCCGGCTACATGGACATCGACAACGATGCAAAGACCCCCGATCGCCTGCTGTCGATCTCGTCCGACGCCGCCGAGCGGGTCGAGCTGCACACGGTCGAGACCACCAACGGCGTGGCCAAGATGCGCCAGGTCGAGGGCGGCATCGCGCTGCCGGCCGACGGCGAGGTCAAGCTGGCCCCCGGGGGTTACCACGTCATGTTCATCAAGCTGAAGGCGCCGTTCGCCGAAGGCGCCACGGTGCCCGCCACGTTGAAGTTCGAGAAGGCGGGCGAGGTGGCGGTGCAGTTCAAGGTCAAGCCGGCCTCGCACAACCCCGGCATGAGCCACGATCACGGCGCGATGAAGCACTGATCCCGCCGCGCGCGGCACAGAACAAAAAAAGGCGGCGGGCTCGAACAGCCTGCCGCCTTTTTTGTCGCTGGCCGGTACCCCCCAAAATGGGGCGCCGGCCTGTCGATCAGTACAGCCCTTGCTGGCGCATCGCGTCGGCGACCTTGACGAAGCCGGCGATGTTGGCGCCGTCCAGGTAGTTCACGTATTCGCGCTCGCTGTGGCCGTGGCGCACGCAATTCTCGTGGATATCGCGCATGATGGCGTGCAGGCGCGCGTCCACTTCCTCGCGGGTCCATGCCAGGCGGGCCGAGTTCTGGGCCATTTCGAGGCCCGACACGGCCACGCCGCCGGCGTTGCTGGCCTTGCCCGGCGCGTACAGCACGCGGGCGGCGATGAAGGCCTTGGCGGCGTCCAGGGTGGCGGGCATGTTGGCGCCTTCGGCCACGCATTGCACGCCGTTCTTGATCAGCGTTTCGGCATCGGCCAGCTCCAGCTCGTTCTGGGTGGCGCAGGGCAGGGCCACGTCCACCGGCACGTGCCAGGGACGCTTGCCGGCTTCATAGGCCAGACCGAACTGGCGGGCATAGGTGTCCAGGCGGCCGCGCAGGTCGTTCTTGACGTGCATCAGCGCCACCAGCTTTTCGTGGTTGAAGCCGGCTTCGTCGACCACCGTGCCGTTCGAGTCGGACACCGTCACCACCTTGGCGCCCAGCGCCATGGCCTTTTCGATGGCGTACTGGGCCACGTTGCCCGAGCCCGAGACCGACACGCGCAGGCCGTCGAACGACTTGCCGACGCGCTTGAGCATTTCCTCGGCGAAGTAGACGGTGCCGTAGCCGGTGGCTTCGGGGCGGATCAGGCTGCCGCCGAAGGTCAGGCCCTTGCCGGTGAAGACGCTGGCGGTGGAGTTCGACAGTTTTTTCATCATGCCGGCCATGAAGCCGACTTCACGCGCGCCCACGCCGATATCGCCGGCCGGCACGTCGGTGTCCGGGCCCAGGTGGCGGTACAGCTCGATCATCAGGGCCTGGCAGAAGCGCATGACTTCGGCGTCGGACTTGCCCTTGGGGTCGAAGTCGGAGCCGCCCTTGCCGCCGCCCATGGGCAGCGTGGTCAGCGAGTTCTTCAGGGTCTGCTCGAATGCCAGGAACTTCAGGATCGACAGGTTCACCGAGGGGTGGAAACGCATGCCGCCCTTGAACGGGCCGATGGCCGAACTGTGCTGGATGCGGAAAGCGCGGTTGACCTGCGCCTGGCCCTTGTCGTCGGTCCAGCACACGCGGAACTGGATCACGCGTTCCGGTTCCACCAGGCGTTCGAGCAAAGCGTGCTCGGCGTAGTGGGGGTGCTTTTCGATGAAAGGCCACAGACTCAGCATCACCTCCTGGACGGCTTGCATGAATTCCGGTTGCTGCGGATCGCGCACGGCGACGCTACGCAGGAAGTCGTCCAGACGCTGCACTTTCAACATGATCTCCTTGGGGGGGCGCTTCGAATGAGTGCGGAGATGCGCTGTTTAGGGGCGTCGAATCTCCGTTTTGGTGCGGATTGCACCGGCTTGGTGCGGAATTGTAGGGCCAATTTGTTGCCCTGCGCAAAGCCGCGGGCTGCTCCATCACCTTGATATCAAAGCGCTTTTTTCTTTAATTATTGGGGTCGCATCATGTTTTGACGGGCTGGGATATCACCCTGGGTTCCATAGGGAGAAGGGGGAGGCCTTGAATTCACAGGGAAAATTAATGCGTCCCTAATAATTAGCAGAGCTCTCTGAAGGAAAGGGATGGCCGCTACATAGGGGAATTCACCCGGCAGCTAGGGCAGAGTCCTATATTTGCCGGCCGGATTTCCCTTAATATGTCCCTAATTATTTTTTGCGCCAGATCATGCGCGAGGCGGTGGAACGGACGTCCCACCGCCCGGTTGCTACAGCGTGGCGTCGTAGTCGATCGTCAGCGGCGCGTGGTCGGAAAAGCGTTCGTCCTTATAGATCGCGACGCTGCGGGCGCGGGCGGCGATGCCGGGCGTGGCGATCTGGTAATCGATACGCCACCCGACGTTCTTGGCCCAGGCCTGGCCGCGGTTGCTCCACCAGGTGTACTGGTCCGGCCGCTCGTCGATGGTGCGGAACACGTCGACGAAGCCGCGCTTGTCGAACACGTCGGTCAGCCAGGCGCGTTCCTCGGGCAGGAAACCGGAATTCTTCAGGTTGCCCTTCCAGTTCTTCAGGTCGATTTCCTTGTGGGCGATGTTCCAATCGCCACAGATGATGAATTCGCGGCCGGTCTTCTTGTGTTCGTGCATCAACTCGTCCATCCATGGGCCGAAGCGGTCCAGGAAGCGGTACTTGGCCTGCTGGCGTTCGTCGCCGCTGGAGCCGGAGGGCAGGTAGGCGCTGATCACGGACAGGTTTTTCCAATCGGCGCGGATGACGCGGCCTTCCGGGTCGAATTCCTCGCAGCCCAGGCCGATGTTGACGCGCTCGGCCGCGTCGCGCAGGTAGATGCCGACGCCGCTGTAGCCTTTCTTGACGGCATGGTGGAAGTGGCCGGTGTAGCCCGGCGGGTGGCGCAGGTCATCGGTCAGATCCTCGTCGGATACCTTGATTTCCTGCAGGCACAGCACGTCGGCGGCGTGCTTTTCCATCCATGGTTGCAGGCCCTTGCGGAAGGCGGACCGGATGCCATTGAGGTTGATCGACGTGATGCGCAGCAAAGCGGGACTCCTGTAGGGCGGCCGGGAACGGCCGGAACAATGGCAGGAATTTAACCGACTGGGCGACGTTGCCCGGCAATAGCCCCGACAACGGATAAAATGCCGGGGTTTGCCACCTCTCGGACCCCGCTCGCATGTCTGCCGCCCATTCTGCCAACTCCGCCACCTCGCTTGATTTTGTCCGCTTCGCCCTGAACGAAGGCGTGCTGCGCTTCGGCAGCTTCAAGGTCAAGTCCGGTCGAATCAGTCCCTATTTCTTCAATGCGGGCCTGTTCAACAGCGGCGGATCGGTCGGCAAGCTGGCGGGCTTCTATGCGCAGGCGCTGCTGGATTCGGGCGTGGCCTTCGACATGCTGTTCGGCCCGGCCTACAAGGGCATCCCGCTGGCCACGGCAACCGCTGTCGCGCTGGCCAGCCATCCCGCGATGCAGGGCCGCAGCGACGTGCCGTTTGCCTACAACCGCAAGGAAGCCAAGGACCACGGCGAAGGCGGCACCCTGGTGGGCGCGCCGCTCAAGGGCAAGGTCGTCATCATCGACGATGTGATCACCGCGGGCACCTCGGTGCGCGAGTCGGTGGAGATCATCCGCAGCGCCGGCGCCGAGCCGGCCGCGGTGCTGATCGCCATGGACCGCATGGAACGCGCGGGCGCCGACGACGCGCTGTCGGCGCACTCGGCGGTGCAGGACGTGGCCAAGACCTATGGCATCCCGGTGGTGGCGATTGCATCGCTGGCGGACATCATGGCGCTGCTGCAGGACGACGCCGCGTTTGCCGAGCACCGCGATGCGGTGCAGGCGTACCGGACGAAGTACGGGGTGAAGTAAATCCGGGCCGGTGGGACTTGGCCTGCCGGCTGCCGTATCGGGTCGCCGGGGACTCCAGCCTGCTGGCCGGCGCTTCAGGGCCGATGACGACGACATCGCAGGCACATGCCGCTTGCGCCAGGCGCTTGTCGAAGGTGGCCAGTGCGGCATCGTGCCAAAGCGCAAGTTCCAGGTACGATGCGTCGTACACCGTGAGGGCGTGTTCCCGGGCAAGCGCGACACAGCGCGGCAGCCAGGTGGTGGCAGGGCGGTTCTCGTTGACCACTGGCGCCATCTTCAACCGCGTCGAAAATTTTTTCAGCATGTCTGGCGTGGCTTGCCGCAACCGTTCGATGCGTAAGGCTCCCTGGGCGACTTCCAGCTTCCAGATCAATGGGACAAGCGCGGGCTTGTCAATCAGGCCTTCCAGTATCGTGAGCGCTTGCCCACTGTGGGTCTGGCTGGGCAATTGCAGCCAGCTCAAGGCAACCGACGCATCGAGCACGAGCTTCATTCGCGTATCCCCTTCACGGCGTACCACCAGGTGGCGTCGTCCACATACGGGATGCCCTTGAGTTGCTTGAGTTCCTCGATCGCGCGGTGCGCCTCTTCGGTCAGCAGCGGGTTGACCCGCCAGAACTGAGCATACGCCATGCCGTCCCGGGTGATGACGACGCGGGTCCCGGTATGGGCCGCTTCAATGAGTTCATCCAGTCGCTCGGCGACCTGTTCTTGCGGAACGGATAGATAGGGGGTGGTCATGGCCAAGTCTCCGGCGCGAAATCGACCGAACCATTCTTGGCCAAACAAAAAGCCGCGGCAAGATGCCGCGGCCTTCGGTTCGGTCTGATACTGCGCCGGTCCTCGTGATGACGGGCCGGCGCGGGGATCAGCTATCCAGCTTCTGCTTGAGCAGGTCGTTGACCTGCTGCGGGTTGGCCTTGCCGCGCGCGGCCTTCATGATCTGGCCGACCAGCGAGTTGAACGCCTTCTGCTTGCCGGCGCGGTATTCCTCGACGATGGCCGGATTGGCCGCCAGCACCTCGTCGATCATGGCGCCGATGGCGCCGCTGTCGCTGATCTGTTTGAGGCCGCGGGCTTCGATGATGGCGTCGGGCTGGCCGCCGTTCTCGCCGGCCCACATGGCGCCGAACACTTCGCGCGCGATCTTGTTGGAGATCGTGCCGTCGATGATGCGGTTGATCAGCGCGGCCAGGGCTGGCGCCTGCACCGGCGCGTCGGCGATGGCCTTTTCTTCCTTGTTCAGGGTGGCGGCCACTTCGCCCATGATCCAGTTGGCGGCCAGCTTGGCCTGGCCGGCCGGCAGCGCGTGCGCCACGGCCTCGAAGTAGGCGGCCAGGTCGCGGCTGACGGTCAGTTGCGCGGCGTCGTAGGCCGGCAGGCCGTACTCGGATTCGAAGCGGGCGCGCTGGGCGGCCGGCAGCTCCGGCATGGCGGCGCGGACCTCGTCGACCCATTCGCGCGAGATCACCAGCGTGGGCAGGTCGGGATCGGGGAAGTAGCGGTAATCGTGCGCGTCTTCCTTGCTGCGCATGCTGCGGGTTTCGTCGCGGTCGGCGTCGTACAGGCGGGTTTCCTGGACCACCGTGCCGCCGTCCTCGATCAGCTCGATCTGGCGCCGCGCTTCGTAGGTGATGGCGCGTTCCAGGAAGCGGAACGAGTTAACGTTCTTGATCTCGGTGCGGGTGCCGAATTCCTTCTGGCCGACCGGGCGCACCGAGACGTTGGCGTCGCAGCGGAACGAGCCTTCCTGCATGTTGCCGTCGCAGATGCCGAGCCAGACCACCAGGCTGTGCAGGGCGCGGGCATAGGCCACGGCCTCGGCGGCCGAGCGCATTTCCGGTTCGGTGACGATTTCCAGCAACGGCGTGCCGGCGCGGTTCAGGTCGATGCCGCTGGCCGGCGAGCCGTTGGCCAGGGCGAAATTGTCGTGCGAGGACTTGCCCGCGTCTTCTTCCAGGTGGGCGCGCGTCAGGTTGACGGTTTTTTCTTCCTCGCCGACGAAGAACGACAGCGAGCCGCCCACCACCACCGGCAGCTCGTACTGGCTGATCTGGTAGCCCTTGGGCAGGTCGGGGTAGAAGTAGTTCTTGCGCGCGAACACCGAGCGCGGCGCGATCTCGGCGCCGACCGCCAGGCCGAAGCGGATGGCGCGTTCGGCGGCCCCACGGTTCATGACCGGCAGGCTGCCCGGCAGGGCCAGGTCGACTTCGTTGGCGTGGGTGTTGGGCGCGGCGCCGAACTCGGTGCTGCTGCCCGAAAAGATCTTGGAGTCGGTGGAAAGCTGGGTGTGCGTTTCCAGGCCGATGACGATTTCCCAGTTCATGCTTAGGCGTCCTGCTGGGCCGGCGTGGCCTTGTGCCACGTCGTGACTTGTTGGTAGCGGTCGGCGATGGCCAGGAGGCGGCCTTCGTCGAAGTAGTTGCCGATGATCTGCAGGCCAACGGGGCGGCGATTCTCGCTTCCTCCGAAACCGCACGGAACCGACATGGCCGGCAGGCCCGCCAGGCTGACGCCCAGCGTGTAGACGTCGGCCAGCCAGTCGGCGGTGGGGTCGTCGCGGTTGTCGCCGATGTTCTTGGCGACCGTGGGGGTCACCGGGCCCATGATGACGTCGCACTGGCCGGCGAAGGCGCGCTGGAAGTCCTGGGCGATCATGCGGCGCAGGCGCTGGGCCTGCAGGTAATAGGCGTCGTAATAGCCGTGCGACAGCACGTAGGTGCCGATCAGGATGCGGCGCTTGACCTCGTCGCCGAAGCCTTCGGCGCGCGAGCGGCTGATCATTTCGTTCAGGTCGCCGTACTGTGCGGCGCGATGGCCGTAGCGCACGCCGTCGTAGCGCGCCAGGTTGCTCGACGCTTCGGCGGGGGCGATGACATAGTAGGCGGGGATGGCCAGCTCGGTGCGCGGCAGCGACACTGGCACGCGCACCGCGCCCAGCGTTTCGAACTGGGTCAGCGCGGCCTGTACCGCGGCGGCTACGTCCGGCGCCAGGCCGGCGCCGAAGTATTCCTCGGGCACGCCGATGCGCAGGCCCTTCAGGGGCTGGCTGCCGGCGGCGTCAAACCTGCCTTGCGCGGCATCGAAATCGCGCCGCACGCGGCCCGGTTCGTTGGCGGCGGCATCGCATTTTTCCAGGCTGGTGGCGTCGCGCGGGTCGAAGCCGCTGATGACGTCCAGCAGTTCGAGCAGGTCGCGGCTGCTGGGGGCCAGCGGGCCGGCCTGGTCCAGGCTGGAGCCGAAGGCCACCATCCCGTAGCGCGAGACGGTGCCGTAGGTCGGCTTGATGCCGCTGACGCCGCACAGCGCGGCGGGCTGGCGCACCGAACCGCCGGTGTCGGTGCCGGTGGTGGCGGCCACCAGGCGGGCGGCGACGGCCGCGGCCGAACCGCCCGAGGAACCGCCGGGCACGGCCGCCGGATCCCACGGATTGCGGACCACGCCGTAGGCCGAATTCTCGTTGCCCGAGCCCATGGCGAACTCGTCGCAGTTGAGCTTGCCCAGCGACACGGCGCCGGCGGCCTGCAGGCGCTCGACCACGGTGGCGTCGAACGGACTGACGTAGCCG
The DNA here is from genome assembly GCF_059759395.1 of Achromobacter sp. EG18. NCBI lineage: Bacteria > Pseudomonadati > Pseudomonadota > Betaproteobacteria > Burkholderiales > Alcaligenaceae > Achromobacter > Achromobacter sp. EG18. The sequence continues at coordinate 4,094,140 of NZ_CM186213.1, read as the reverse complement.
TCCAGCATCTTGCTGCCGGCGGTGGTGCGCCAGCCGCGGGTGACGAAGGCGTCTTTGTGGGCGATGGGCACGCCGGCCAGGGGGCCGGCGTTGCCGGCGGCCAGCGCGGCGTCGGCGGCGCGGGCCTGGGCCAGCGTTAATTCGGCGTCAATATGTAAGAAGGCGTTCAGGCCGCTGGCCGCGTCGGCGGCCGCCAGCGAGCTTTGCGCCAGCTCGACGGCGCTGACCTGGCGTTGGGCGAGGGCCGCGCGCAGGGCGGCGATCCCCTCGAATTGGGTGTGCAGGGCGGGTTGGGTCATGGCTTAGTCGAGAACCTTGGGGACCAGGAAAAGGCCGTCCTGGGCATCGGGGGCGTTGGCCAGCAGTTCGGCGCGGCGGGCCTCCGAAGCGGTTTCGGTGACCGCGTCCTGGCGCAGGCGCAGGACGATGTCCTCGTGGGCGGACAGCGGGTGGGCCAGGGGTTCGACGCCTTGGGTGTCGACGGCCTGCAGCCGTTCGATCAGGTGAAGGATGCCATTGAGCTCGGCTTGCGCGTGGCCGCGCTGGTCCGGGGTCAGTTCGATTCTGGCCAGCCTGGCAATGCGGGCCACATCTGTGTCATTGAGCGCCATGGGGATTGCGAATATCGAGAAGCGAAGGCCGAGGGGCGGGACTGGGCAGTATGCACATGCCAAACCCGTTACAAAGCTTGAATAGCCTGCATTTATGCGCTATTTCCGGGGAAATTATAAGTTATGATTCACGGTTTAATCGCCGTGATGACAGGCGCACCCAGGCTTTCCCGGGTGGTACGCCCCGCGGCATGACCCCAATTCCCCCCAGAATTTAGCTGAGCTCCCATGTTCGGATTCCTGCGCAGTTATTTTTCCAGCGATATGGCGATCGACCTCGGTACCGCCAATACGCTGATCTACGTCCGCGGCAAGGGCATCGTGCTCGACGAGCCCTCCGTGGTCGCGATCCGTCATGAAGGCGGGCCTCACGGCAAGAAGATCATCCAGGCCGTCGGCCACGAAGCCAAGCAGATGCTCGGCCGCGTGCCCGGCAACATCGAGGCCATCCGGCCCATGAAGGACGGCGTCATCGCCGACTTCACGGTCACCGAGCAGATGCTCAAGCAGTTCATCCGCATGGTGCACCCGCGGAACATGCTGGCGCCCAGCCCGCGCATCATCGTCTGCGTGCCCTGCGGCTCCACCCAGGTTGAACGCCGCGCCATCCGCGAATCGGCCCTCGGCGCCGGCGCCTCGCACGTGTTCCTGATCGAAGAACCCATGGCCGCGGCCATCGGCGCCGGCCTGGCCGTCTCCGACGCCAGCGGCTCCATGGTCGTCGACATCGGCGGCGGCACCACCGAGGTGGCGGTCATCTCGCTGGGCGGCATGGTCTACAAGGGTTCGGTGCGCGTCGGCGGCGACAAGTTCGATGAGGCCATCGTCAACTACATCCGCCGCAACTACGGCATGCTGATCGGCGAACCCACCGCCGAACTCATCAAGAAGGAAATCGGCTCGGCGTTCCCGGGTTCCGAAGTCCGCGAAATCGAAGTCAAGGGCCGCAACCTGGCCGAAGGCGTGCCGCGCAGCTTCACGGTCTCGTCCAACGAGATCCTGGAATCGCTGACCGATCCGCTCAACCAGATCGTATCGGCCGTCAAGATCGCCCTGGAACAGACCCCGCCCGAACTCGGCGCCGACATCACCGACAAGGGCATCGCCCTGACCGGCGGTGGCGCGCTGCTGCGCGACCTCGACCGCCTGCTGCAGGAAGAGACCGGCCTGCCGGTGGTGGTTGCCGATGATCCCCTGACCTGCGTCGTGCGCGGCTGCGGCGAGGCGCTGGAACATCTTGAGAAACTGGGCGCGATCTTCATCAACGACTAATACCGCCCGCCAGCCCGGAGCCCCGCTTTTCCACGGCTCCGGCCGCTGCGGGGGCTGCGGGCGCGGGCGCCCGGGCTGAGATTCATGCAACGACAAGGGACTCCCCCCCTATTCAGGCGCGGCCCTCCCGCGGAGGTGCGGCTGGTCATCCTGGTCGTCCTGGCACTGGCTCTGATCATCATGGATTCGCAGTGGCGCATGCTGGAACCGGCGCGCCGGGCGATGTCCGTGGCGCTGTATCCCTTCCAGCGCGCCGTCATGGCGCCGCGCGACCTGGTCCAGCAGGTCAATGAATGGGTCAACGCGGCCAACCTCATCCGCAGCGAAAACGAAGCCCTGCAGCGCCAGCGCATCGAACTGGCCCAGGTGGCCACGCACGCGGCGCAGCTGGCCGCCGAGAACGCCCAATTGCGTCGCCTGCTCGGCGTGACCGACACCGTGGCCCAGTCGGCCGTGGTGGTCGAAGTGCTGTATGAACCCACCAACGCCTTCAACCAGCGGCTGGTGTTCAACAAGGGCAGCAAGGCCGGCCTGGCGCCGGGCATGCCGGTGATCGATGAAGGCGGCGTGGTCGGCCAGATCGTGCGCGTCACGCCCATGACGGCCGAGGCCGCCCTGGTCACCGACGAACAGGTATCGATCCCGGTGCAATTGCTGCGCAACGGTCTGCGCCTGATCGCCTTTGGCGGGAACTCTCCCGGCAAGATGGAGGTGCGTTACCTCGCGGCCAATGCCGACATCAAGGAAGGCGATACCATCGTCACCAGCGGCGTCGGCGGCCTGTTTCCCGCCGGCCTGCCTGTGGCAAAGGTGACCTCGGTCGAGCGCGACACCGCTTCCGGCTTCGCCCGCGCTGTTTGCGAGCCGCTGGCCCACCCTGAGCGCTATCGCCACTTCCTGGTCCTGCAGGTGGATGTGGAACGTGCCGAGTCCAACCGTCAGGAGGTCGATTCCGGTGGATCGGACTAACCAACAATCAGCCGGCCAGCCCCGGCGCCGCCTGGGCACGCCCAGCAACGTGCAGCCCGACCGCCTGTCGGGGCCGGCGCACGGCCTCTTCGTGTGGGGCACCATCCTGCTGGTGTGGCTGGTGTCGCTGCTGCCGTGGCGGTTGTGGCAGGGCGCGCCCGACGTGCTGATCCTGATCATCGCTTTCTGGTGTGTCCATGAGCCGCGCCGCGTCGGCCTGTTCACCGCCTTCTGCTTCGGTCTGCTGATGGACGTGCATGACGCGGGCCTGCTCGGCGAGCATGCGCTGTCCTACACCCTGGTCGCCTACGGCGCCGTGGTGCTGCACCGCCGCCTGCAGCGGTTCGACCTCTGGAGCCAGGCGATGCACATGTTGCCGGTGTTCCTGATCGCGCGCTTCATCACCCAGATCATCCATGCCTGGCTGGCCGGCAAGTGGCCGGGCTGGGACTGGAGCATCAGCGTGGCCATCACCGCCGCGTTGTGGCCGCTTGCGGGCTGGGTGCTGCACTTGCCGCAGCGCGGTGCCGACGACGCCGAATCCTCCTCCGCCTGACGGCGGCGCCGCGTCTCATGTTCGAATTCAAGAAAACCGGCCAGCAGCAGAAGCAGCGCTTCCGCCTGCGCGCCTGGGTCGGCGGCATCTTTGCGCTGGTCTGCTTCGGCGTGCTGATAGGCCGATTCTGGTACTTGCAGGTCGACCGTTACGAAGGCCTGTCCGAACGCGCCGACCGCAACCGCATCGCGGTCGTGCCGATCCCGCCGCGCCGCGGCGAGATCCTCGACCGCAATGGCGAAGTGCTGGCGCGCAACTACCGCACCTACACCCTCGAAGTGGTGCCCGCCCAGGCCGGCAACATGAATGCGCTGTTCGAGCGCCTGACCGAGGTGGTCTACATCAGCCCGGCCGATCAACGCCGCTTCAAGCGCCGCGCCGCCGAATCCAGCCGCTACGCCAGCCTGCAGCTGCGCAACAACCTCAACGAGACCGAAGCGGCCTGGTTCGCGGCCCACGCCTTCCAGTTCCCTGGCGTCGAGCTGCGCGCCCGCTGGGTGCGCGAATATCCGCAAGGGCAGTCCGCCGCCCACGTGGTGGGCTACATCGGCCGCATCGCCGAAAACGACAACGAGGAGCTCGAACGCGCCGGCCTGCTGGGCAACTATCGCGGTACCGACGTAATCGGCAAGAAGGGCATCGAGAAGACCTGGGAAGAAGCCTTGCATGGCCGCACCGGCCTGGAAGAGGTCGAAGTGACCGCGGGCGGCCGCCCCATGCGCACGTTGCGCCGCATCGACCCGGTACCCGGCTCCGACATCATGCTGTCGATCGATCTGGGCCTGCAGAAGGTGGCCGAGGAAGCCTTCGAGGGCCAGCGCGGCGCGCTGGTGGCGATCGATCCCGACACTGGCGAGGTGCTGGCCTTCGTCTCGCAGCCCTCGTTCGATCCGAACCTGTTCGTCGACGGCATCGACGTGGACAACTGGCGCATGCTGAACGAGTCGCCGGACCACCCGCTGATCAACCGCCCGCTGTACGGCACCTATCCGATCGGTTCCACCTACAAGCCTTTCGTCGGCCTGGCGGCGCTGGAACTGGGCAAGCGCCGCGCCACCGACCGCATCTCGGACCCCGGCTACTACGAGTTCGGCGGCCAGAAATTCCGCAACGCCGGCGGCGCCGCCTATGGCATGACCGACATGCACAAGGCCATCGTGGTGTCGTCGGACACGTACTTCTATTCGCTCGGCCCCGAGATCGGCGTGAACGCGCTGCATGATTTCACCAAGCAGTTCGGCTTTGGCCAGATCACTGGCATCGATCTCGAAGGCGAGAAGCGCGGCGTGCTGCCGTCGACCGAGTGGAAGCGTTCGGCCTACAAGGACAAGGACCGCCAGCGCTGGTACGCCGGCGAGACGATTTCGGTGGCGGTGGGGCAGGGCTACAACGCCTTCACCCTGCTGCAACTGGCGCAGGGCACCTCGACCCTGGCCAATAACGGGCTGTACCGCCGTCCGCACCTGGTGCACGCGGTGCGCGACCCGCGTTCGGGCGTGGCCAAGCCTACGGAATCCGCGCCCGACTACCGCATCCCCCTCAAACAGGCCAACGTCGACGTCATCAAGAACGCCATGGCCGACGTGGTCCGCGCCGGCACCGCGCGCCGCGCCTTCGCCAACGCGCCCTATCAGGCCGCCGGCAAGACCGGCACGGCCCAGGTGTTCAGCCTGCGTGGCGGCCACTACCGCGCCAGCGCCATCGACGAACGCCTGCGCGATCACGCGCTGTTCATGGGTTTCGCGCCGCTGGAACACCCGCGCATCGCCGTCGCGCTGATCGTCGAAAACGCCGGCTGGGGCGCCAGCGTCGCCGCGCCGGTGGCGCGCAAGGTGTTCGACTACTGGCTGGCCAAGGATCGCCAGGACAAGATCCAGCGCCCCGAGCGCAACGCGTCGACGGCCTCGGTCGAAAACATCACCTCCGATCTGGTGCGCCAACAATGAAGCGTCTCGGCCTGATCCTGCTGCGCGTCTTCACGGCCTTCGACTGGCCGCTGCTGGCGATCCTGCTCATGTTCGCGGCGCTCGGCCTGACGGTCATGCATTCGGCGGTGGGCGGCACCGACTGGCGCTTCGCCGAACAGTCGCGCAATTTCATCATCGCCTTTTTCGCCATGTGGACCATGGCGCTGATCCCGCCCAAATGGCTGATGAAGCTGGCGCTGCCGTTCTATGTGATCGGCGTGGTGCTGCTGCTGGGGGTGGAATTCTTCGGCGAGACCAGCAAGGGCGCGACGCGCTGGCTCAACCTGGGCGTGACCCGTATCCAGCCGTCCGAAATGATGAAGATCGCCGTGCCCATGATGCTGGCCTGGTATTTCCAGCGCCACGAGGGCGCGGTGCGCATCCGCGACTTCCTGGCCGCCGCCGCGATGCTGGCCGCGCCCTTCGGGCTGATCGTGCTGCAACCCGACCTGGGCACCGCGCTGCTGGTCTTCGGCGCCGGCTTCTTCGTCATCTACTTCGCCGGACTGTCGTTCAAGCTGCTGGTGCCGGTCATGCTGGCGGGCATCATCGCCATCGGCACACTGGTGTACTACGAAGACCAGCTGTGCGAACCGGACGTCAACTGGGTGGTGCTGCACGACTACCAGAAGCACCGCGTCTGCACGCTGCTCAACCCCAGCTCCGACCCGCTCGGCAAGGGTTTCCACACCATCCAGTCGATGATCGCGGTGGGCTCGGGCGGGGTCTACGGCAAGGGCTACATGAAGGGCACGCAGACGCACCTGGACTTCATCCCCGAACGCACCACCGACTTCATCTTCGCCGTCTACGCCGAGGAATTCGGCCTGTACGGCGGTATCGCCATCCTGGTTCTGTATGGCCTGATGATGGCCCGCGGCCTGACCATCGCTTCGCGCGCGTCATCGCAGTTCGGGCGGTTGCTGTCCGGGGCGTTGACGATGATGCTGTTCATTTATGTATTTGTGAACGTGGGCATGGTGACGGGGATTCTGCCTGTGGTCGGGGTGCCCCTGCCGTTCATGAGTTACGGCGGCACGGCGTTGTTCACCATGGGGATCGCGTTTGGGATCATGATGAGCATCAGTCGGCATCGGTCGGTCAAAAGCTGAGCTTTTTTTTCTTCGTGGGCCGCCCGGGGCGGTGGGCGCACGGGTGGGCGCGCCTACGATTGCGGTCCGGAGCGAAGGCTCCGGACCGCAATCGTAGCCCCGCCGCCCCGCCCGCCAACGCAACGGGCGGCTCAAGAACCCCTGAGCCGCCCGCAAAAACAACCGTAAACACAAACCCTCAAGGCAACGCTTCAGGCACCCCTAAGTCCGCGGCCAGCTTCTTCAATCCATCCCAGATTGGGGGCGCGAATTCCAGCGACTCCGCGTTCAGCTCGCGGTTGCGGGCTTCGTACTCGCCCGGGTACTGAACCCCATCCACGCCCGGTTGGGGCGGGCAGGCATGCAGGTAGTCGATGAACGCGCCCACTTCCATCGAGCGCCAGTCCGTATTGAAGTCCACCTGCGGATCCAGCAGCAGCGCGAACATATTGTTCGTGGCCACTCCGTTGCGCGGGTGTTCCGGCTGGATCGTGCCGCCGCCGGACAGCACGCCCGCCAGCAGCTCGGCCACCAGGCCCATCGCGTAACCCTTGTGGCCGCCGAACGGGAGCAGCGCGCCCGGCGGATCGGTGAACAGCGCGCCCGGATCCGTGGTCGGATTGCCTTGCGCATCGATCAGCGAGCCCGGCGGCGCCTGCTCGCCCTTGGCCGCCAGCACGCGGGCCTTGTTCACCGCGATCGAACTGGTCGCCATGTCGACGATGAACGGCGGGCGGCCGCCCGGCAACGGGCCGGCAAAGCACAGCGGATTGGTCGTCAGGCAGGCGCGCGCGCCGCCGAACGGCGCCACGGTGGGGGCGCGGTTGATCACGTTGGTGAAGGCCAGCAGGATCAGACCCTTGGCCGCCACCATCTCGCCGTAGTGGCCCATGCGGCCCAGGTGGTGGCTGCGGCGCAGTGTCAGGATGCACTGGCCGTGCGCCTGCGTGCGCTCGATGGCTTGCTCGATCACGGTCTTGCCCACGTACTGGCCCAGGCCGTTGTGGCCGTCGTAGGCCAGCATGGCGCCACGGTCGTTGAGCAGTTCGGGGCGGCCGTCGGCCTGCGCCAGGCCTTCGGCCAGCACACGCCGATAGTTGGTCAGGATCGACAGGCCGTGGCTGGTGTAGCCGACGCGGTCGGACTCCACCAGGTGCTCGGCCACGTCGCGCGCGATATCTTCCGGCACGCCTTGCGCCATCAGCACGCGACGGCCGTATTCATTGGCTTGGGCAATGGAGATTTTCATGACCTGATCTCCTTACAGCCAGCCCAGCCAGCGCCAGTAGGTCATGCCCATCAGCATCATCAGCGCATAGCCGATGACGGTGACCAGGATGCCGACCTTGGCGAACTGCTTGGCGTTGAAGGTTTCCGTGCCCAGGCACACCATGTTCTGCGGCGCGTTGATCGGCAGGATGAAGCCATAGCTGACCACAAAGCCCAGCAGCATGGTCATGCCCAGGCGGCTGAAGTCGCCCGGCAGCGTGGCCAGCACCGAGATCAGGATCGGCAGCATCGCCGAGGTCAGCGCGGTGGCGCTGGCGAACCCCAGGTGGATGACAATCAGGAAGGCCGACAGGATCGCGAAGATGGCCAGCGGGCCGAGGTGGTCCAGACCCGTGTGCGCCACCACCTGGTTGCCCAGCCATTGGCCGGCCTGCGTGGTCAGCAACGCGGTGCCCAGGCTGATGCCGACCCCGAACACGATCACAGTGCCCCATGGAATGCGTGATTGCACGTCTTTCCAGGTCATCACGCCAAAGCGCGGCAACAGCAGCAGCACCAGGCCGAAGTAGGTGGTGGAGGTGGTGTCGAACTTGTGCAGCTTGCCTTCGGTCGACCAGAACAGCAGCAGCATGACCGACACGGCCATCAGGCGCTTTTGCGCGCCCGTCATGGGGCCCAATTCAAGCAGCGATTTCTCGACAGCTTCCTTGCCCCCCGCGATGCTGTCGCTTTCCGGCGGCAGCAGCTTGAGCACGATGATGATCAGCACCGCCGACATGATCAGCGACCACGGCGCGCCGGCGATCAGCCAGTCCGACCAGGCCACGCGCTGGCCCAGCATCTTTTCCATGAAGCCGACCGTCAGCAGGTTCTGCGCGGCCGCGGTCTGGATGCCGACGTTCCAGATGCTGGTGGCCTGCGCCACGATGATCATGATGCCGGCGGCGATGTTCGAGCGCTTGTCCACGCCAAAGGCCGCGATCACGCCCATCATGATGGGCACCACGGCCGCGCTGCGGGCGGTCGCGCTGGGCACCACCAGGCTCAGCACGATGGTCACGGCGATACATCCGATCAGGATGCGCCGCGTGCTGGTTCCGACCTTGGACAGCGTCACCAGCGCGATGCGCCGATCCAGTCCGGTGAAGGTCATGGCCGCGGCGATGAACAGGGCGCCGGTGACCAGCGCCAGCGCCGAGTTGGCGAAGCCGGTCAGCGCCATGCTGATGGCGGCCGACGTGCCGTAGACCACCTGCGGATCCTTGATGGTGGGCGCGGTGCCCAGCAGGAAGGCCATCAGCGTCGTGATCATGATCGCGCTGGCTTCGTAGGACACGGCTTCCGTGATCCACACCACCACCGCGAACGCCAGGATCGCCAGCATGCGATGGCCGGCAACGGGCAGGTCGGCCGGCAAGGGCAGCATCAGCACGCCGATCATGACGATGAAGCCGGCGACCAGGCCGATCGGGATTTTGGTTTTCTTGGGGGCTTGCGAGGCAGGGACAGCGGTTTCCGCAGTCATATCCATCTCCGGTTGAGGTCAAACTGACGACACCCCGTTGCCAAGCCTTGGGCTGGATCAAAGCGAAGTGTCGACGCTACAGAATGATCGTGACGGCATTAAGGAAAACCCGTATTGATACGTATCAATTCGACGGACAATCGTGCTTGTCGGAAACCCGCTCCGGAGATTATGCTCGTCGGCCGGCAAAAATCGCAACCCTGCGAATGTTGCATAAAAACAAACAAATACTGCAACACCACCCGTGCGAGGCAGTTAATTCGTTCGTGTTATGACGCGAATGAGATCAGCCCAACGCCAGGCGCAATTGCTCGTCCAGGTGCAGCGTGGGCGCCACGCGCCAGCCGCTCTGCGCATAGCGCAGCCACCGCCCCAGCACCAGGTGCGTCAGCAGGCTGGCGTGCGCGGCCACGTTGGCCTCGGGCGGCAGGCCGCCGTCGGTCACGGCGATACGCAGCGATTGCTTCAACGACGCCTCGATGCGGTCGTTGATGTGGTTGATCCGTTCCTGCAGGCGATTGTCCTCGGTGACCAGGGCGTCACCCGTCAGCACCCGCGTCATGCCTCGATTGCGTTCCGAGAACGTCAGCAGCATCGACACCGTCTGGTGCGCCTGCGACAGGCCATAGGGCTCGGCGATGGCGATCTGGTTCACCAGCGTGAAAATGCTGGTTTCGATGAATTCGATCAGCCCTTCGAACATCTGCGCCTTGCTGGCGAAATGCCGATAAAGCGCGGCTTCCGATACCGCCAGGCGCGCGGCCAGCGCCGCCGTGGTGATGCGCGAGGCGTGCGGCTGCTCCAGCATCTCGGCCAGGGTCTGCAGAATCTGGGTCTTGCGCTCGCCGGGTTTGCTCGCCATGGACGGGTCTGGTGTTACGCAGGCTGACGGTGGAGGAGGGAAGGCGCGTCGGCGGTCAACCCCGCAAGGGGCGCCGGCGCAGCAGCAAATCACTGACGGAGTTTACCCGCAAGTCGACGTAGGCCGGCCGTTGCGCGCGGCCGCGCGCGAACGGGCTGCCGGGATGGAACACATGCACCGTGCGCAGCCCGGCGCGCCGCGCGCCGCGCAGATTGGCAAGGGTGTCTTCCACCAGCACCGCCTGGCGCGCCGGCACGCCTTCGCGCGCCAGCACGTAGCGCAGCAGCGCCGGCGATGGCTTGGGGCGGAATTCGCCATGCAGGCGCATGTGCTCGATGGCCCACAGGCTGTCGAACTGGCGCAGGATGCCCAGCCGCCGCAGCACCGCGCGCGCGTAATGCAGCGGCGCGTTGGTCAGCAGTACCTTGCGCCCGGGCAGTTGCTTCAGCTTGTACGCCAGCGCCTTTTCGGCGCGCACGAGCGGATTGACGTCGAAATCATGGCTGCGGTGCAGGAAGACATGCGGGTCCACGCCATGGTGCCGGACCATGCCGATCATCGTGGCGCCATAGCGCTGCCAGTACTGCTTGCGCACGGCATTGGCGGTGTCGACGTCGACCTCCAGCGCCTCGGCCACCGCCATGGTCATGCCATGGTCGATCCGAGGGAAGATCGCATGCGACGTATCGTGCAGCGTGTTGTCCAGGTCGAACAACCACAGGCGCCCGGGGGCGCCCGTGGTCGTGCGGCGCGAGCGGCGCTGGCGCACCGTCGGCCGCAGCAGGGTGCGCAGCGCTCGCATCAGTGCGAGCTGATCATCGTGCCAACGCCTTGGTCGGTCAGGATTTCCAGCAACAGGCAGTGCGGCACGCGGCCGTCGACGATGTGCACCGAATTGACGCCATTCTTGGCGGCATCCAGCGCCGACGAGATCTTGGGCAGCATGCCGCCAGAGATGGTGCCGTCGGCGAACAGCTCGTCGATGGTCTGGGCCGACAGGCTGCGCAGCAGCTTGCCGCCCTTGTCCAGCACGCCCGGGGTGTTGGTCAGCATCAGCAGCTTTTCGGCGCCCAGCACTTCGGCCATCTTGCCGGCGACGACGTCGGCGTTGATGTTGTAGGCGGTGCCGTCTTCACCGTAGCCGATGGGCGAGATGACCGGAATGAACTGGTCGTCCTGCAGGGCCTTGACCACCGCCGGCTCGACCAGGGTGATGTCGCCGACGAAACCGATGTCGATCGGTTCGGCCGGGTTTTCCTTGTTGGCCATCAGCTTCTTCTGGGCCTGGATCAGTCCGCCGTCCTTGCCGGTCAGGCCCACGGCCTTGCCGCCGACCTCGTTGATCATCATGACGATGTCCTGCTGGACCTGGCCGCCCAGCACCCATTCGACCACTTCCATGGTCTCGGCATCGGTGACGCGCATGCCCTGGATGAAGGTGCCCTGCTTGCCGATGCGGCGCAGCGCGTCGTCGATCTGCGGGCCGCCGCCATGCACCACCACCGGATTCAGACCCACCAGCTTGAGCAACACCACGTCATGCGCGAAGCTGCGCTGCAGGCGCTCTTCCGTCATGGCGTTGCCGCCGTACTTGACCACGATGGTTTTGCCGTGGAATCGTCGGATATAAGGCAGCGCTTCGGAGAGCACCGCGGCTTTGACAGCGGGAGACGAGACGGCAGCAGGGTCGGGGGTGTCGGTCATGGCAGCTAAGTCGGCAATAAGTAGGGTATGAAAGTTAGAGGTTGAAAGCCTGCGCCAGCGATGGCGGACAGGCATTGCCCCCCGTGGGGGCGTGAGGTCCGGCAGTAAAAAAATGCCTGCACAGGAACGCGTTGGCAACGCGCTAGCGCAAGCATACGACGGATTGTAGTACCCGCAGGTTGCTTATGCTTTAAACCCATGTTGTTATGCCCGACAAATAACCGGCATTCGGGTAAATTGGGGGCGTTTTCGCAACGGAGCACCCCTCACAAGGGGGAATCTCCACACCGGCCGGGCATATGCCCCCAAATTTCTACCTATAAAAGAGGCAACTCATGCGTTTGAATTTCGTCCGTTCCGCCCTGGTGGCGTCGGCCCTGCTGGTGGCAGCCACCGCCGCCCATGCCGAAAAGATCGTGGTGGGCGCCACCCAGGTGCCGCATGCCGAGATCCTGGAAGTGGTCAAGCCGCAGCTGGCCAAGGAAGGCGTGGAACTCGACATCAAGGTGTTCAACGACTACGTCCAGCCCAACCTGCAACTGGCCGACAAGCAGCTCGACGCCAATTTCTTCCAGCACAAGCCGTATCTGGACACCTTCAACAAGGACCGCAAGGCCACGCTGGTGCCGGTCGCCCTGGTCCACGTCGAACCTTTCGGCGGTTACTCCAAGAAGATCAAGACCCTGGCCGAACTGAAGGACGGCGCCACCGTCGCCATCCCGAACGATCCGTCCAATGGCGGGCGCGCGCTGGTGTTGCTGCAGAAGCAGGGCGTCATCAAGCTGAAGGATCCCTCCAACATCCTGGCGACCGCCGCGGACGTGACCGATAACCCCAAGAAGCTGAAGTTCCGCGAACTCGAGGCCGCCATGCTGCCGCGCTCGCTGGACGACGTCGACCTGGCCCTGATCAACACCAACTACGCGCTCGAAGCCGGCCTGGTGCCGACCAAGGACGCGCTGTTCATCGAGGGTTCGGATTCGCCGTACGCCAACATCCTGGTGACCCGCTCGGACAACAAGGACGCGCCGGGAATCAAGAAGCTGGTCAATGCGCTGCATTCGCCCGAGGTGAAGAAGTTCATCGTCGAGAAATACAAGGGCGCCGTGGTGCCGGCGTTCTGATCGCGACGCTTCCCCCTGCCGAAACCGCCCGCATCATGCGGGCGGTTTCTTTTTGGGCCAGCCGCTGGCTTCGGACATGGGGCCAGGGGGGCGGCGGGGATCGGCCCGGGGTGTGGCCGAGGCCGGCGGGCCGGCCGCGGCCAAATGAAAACCGCCCGGCAGGCGGGCGGTTCATGGCGGCGGCCAAGCGGACCGGGGTTCAGCCCGCGGCCAGTGCCTTCTCGACGGTGGCATGGAATTCGGCCACGTCGTACTCGCCCAGGTAGCGCTTGATAATGCGTCCCTGTTTGTCGATCAGGAAGGCCGTGGGCGTCAGGCGGATGTCGCCAAAGGCGCGGGCGATGTCGCCCTTGGTGTCCAGCGCCACCGGGAACGGCAGTTTGCGGCTTTCGCTGAAGTTCAGCACGTAGTTGGGCGGGTCGTAGTCCATGGCGACCGCGATGGCCTCGTAGCCCTTGCCCGCGTACTCGTTGTAGGCCGAGATGGTTTCCGGCATCTGCTTGACACAGGTGACACAGCTGGTGGCCCAGAACTTCACCAGGACCACCTTGCCGCGCAGGTCCTGCATGGAGAAGGTCTTGCCCTCCAGCGTGGTGAAGGTGACGTCGGGCGCGGTTTGCGTGGGGCGCAGGGTGAACCAGGCGCCGACGCCGACCGCCACCAGGACGGCCAGGGCTACGATGGCTTTTTTCATTTGATGGGCATCGCCTCTACGGCACTGCCACCGCTGCTGGGCGCGCTGCTGCCGCTGTCGGCAGCGCCCGCGCCGCTTTCGATGGGGGCCTTGGTTTCCGTGGTGGTCGACTTGCTGCCGCTGCTGGACAGGCGGATCGCTTCCTCGCGGCTGATGGTCTCGAACAGTTTTACCACTTTTGCCACGCCGCCGAGGTCGGCCACCGCGTTGGCGGCGTAGTCGCCCTCGGCCTGCGTCACCTTGCCCATGAGGTAGACGACGCTGTGGTCGGTGGTGACGGCGATGGTGCCGGAGGGCACGTACTTGGTGTTGATCAGCGCGGTCTTGGCCTTGGACGTCAGCCAGGTGTCGTTCGAGCGCACGCCGAACGACGCGATCGGACCGACGGTGAGCTGGTTGACCACCTGCTTGACGTTCTCGACGCCCTGGGCGATGGCGGTGGCCTGCGACTTGGCTTCCTCGGTGGGCACGTCTCCGGTCAGCAGCAGGTGGCCGCCGTACGCCATGGCGTTGACGCGCGCCGCGTCGCCGAGCTTGTCGGAGATCTGCTTCTGGGCCTTGAAGGCCATGTTCTGGTCTTCGAGCTGGATCCCCGAGGTGCGCCGGTCGGTGACGACGACGGCGGTGGTGGCGGCCGCGCCGCCCACGATCAGGGGCGCGCAGGCCGACAGCGACAGCGCGGCGCCGGACAGGGCCGCGGCGAGCAGCAGGGGGCGGGCGGCGGTTCTGGCGTCTGAAATCATTCGGTGTCTCCAAGCAGAAGAGCGTCAATGCCGTCGCAAAGCGCATGCAACAGCAGTATATGGACTTCCTGGATGCGCATGGTGCGATCGCTGGGAACACATAGATGGACGTCCATTGGCGTGATGAGTTCCCCCATGACGCCGCCGCCCTTGCCGGTCAGGGCCAGCACATGCATTTCACGGCTGGCGGCCGCCTCCATGGCGCGCACCACATTGGGCGAATTGCCGCTGGTGGAAATGGCCACCAGCACGTCGCCGGCTTGGCCAAAGGCGTTGACCTGGCGTTCGAACACTTCGTCGAAACCGTAGTCATTGCCGACGGCGGTCAGGATCGAGGTGTCGGTGTTCAGGGCGATGCCGGCCAGGGGCAGGCGTTCGCGTTCGAAGCGGCCCACCAGTTCGGCGATGAAATGTTGCGCGTCGGCGGCCGAGCCGCCGTTGCCGCAGGCCAGAATCTTGCCGTTGTTGGCCAGGGCGCCAAACAGCACGTCCACCGCGATCGCCAGCGGCTCGGCCAGCACGTTCATGCTTTGTTCGTACGTGGCCATGGCGTCGCGAAAGTGCGACGTCATTCGAGAGGTCATATCCATGGCCGCGATTATCTCACGGGCGGCGCCCGATCAAGGCAGCTCGAACGCCGCGCGTAGCCACCGGACCTGGCCGCCGTCGAAGAGCACGGCGTCGAAGCGGACCGCGGGCGGCCTGCCGCGCCAATGGCGTCGGGCCAGCTCGGGCAGCCAGTGGGCCGCCGCGCGCGCCAGCCGCGCCTGTTTGTCGCGGCCGATGCTGGCGGCCGCGCCGCCAAAGGCGTCTGCCTGGCGTGAACGCACTTCGACCAGCACCAGGATGTCGCCTTCACGCATGGCCAGGTCGATCTCGCCGGCGCGGCAGTGCAGGTTGCGCGCCAGCAGCACCAGACCGGCGGCCTGCAGCAGGCGCAGCGCGGCGTCTTCATGGGCGTCGCCGGTGCGTTGGCGGGGCGAGCGCCGGGGAGGCGGGCGGTCCGCGGGGCCGGCGCGTCGCGCCGCGCGGCGGCGGCGTTTTTCGGCGCGGCGGCGTGCCGCCAGGGCGAGCTCGAAAGCGAATGTGTCAACCGTCATGCCAGTTCCGAAACGGGGGGGCGATGGCGGCTACACTGGCATGGTTTTCCGTGTAAGTAGGCTGCAATGAACCAAAATGTCTCACCCCCGGTGGCCGGCGATGCCTGGGCCCGCGTGGCTGAACGCGTGGCCGGGCAGCATTGGCCGGCCTCGACGCTGTATGTGGTGGCCACGCCGATCGGCAATCTGGGCGACCTGGGGTTGCGGGCCTGGCACGCGCTGCAGCGCGCCGACGTGATCGCGGCCGAAGACACCCGCGCCAGCCGCACCCTGCTGGATGCCTGGGGCGTCGGCACGCCCCTGATGGCGGCTCACCGACACAATGAAGCGGCGGCGGCGCAGGCCATCTGCGAACGCCTGGCCCAGGGCCAGCGCGTGGCGCTGGTGTCGGACGCCGGTGCGCCGGCGGTCAGCGACCCCGGGGCGCGCGTGGTGCGCGCGGTCCGTGAAGCCGGTTTCGCCGTGGTGCCGGTGCCCGGCCCCAGCGCGGTGATCGCCGCCTTGATGGGCAGCGGCGTCACCACCGACGAAAATCCCGCATACGCGTTCGCCGGCTTTGCGCCATCCAAGGCCGCGGCCCGCCAGCGCTGGCTGCGCACCTGGTGCGCGTTGCCCGCGCCGGTGGTGATGTTCGAATCGCCGCATCGGCTCGCGGCGACCCTGGCGGATCTGCTGGAGGTCTGTGGCCCCGCCCGCCTGGTGACGGTGGCCCGTGAATTGACCAAGCGTTTCGAGGAGATCGCCACGTTTCCGCTGTCCGAGGCCGCCGCCTGGCTGGCAGCCGACGCGCATCGCGAGCAGGGGGAATTCGTGCTGATCGCGCATGCCCAGGCGGGTGGCGAGGTCGACGAAGACGCCGACCCGCGCGCCGACGCGTTGCTGGACGCGCTGCTGGAAACCCTGTCCCTGCGCGATGCCTCGAAGGTTGCGGCCAAGGTCACCGGCCTGTCGCGCGACGTCCTGTACAACCGGGCCCTGGCCCGCAAGAATTCGTAAGCCATGATCTACATCGCACAGGCACGCAAGCGTCCCGGCGAAGCGGCCGAACGCGTGGTCTATCGGGACATGCCCACGCCTTTGGGTGAAATGCGGCTGGTGGCCAGCGCCAGGGGCCTGCGCGGCGCCTGGTTCACCGACCAGATGTCGCTGCCCCCGGCCGACGGCTGGGTGCTCGACGAATCGGATCCCATCCTGGAACAGGCGCGGCGCGAACTGGACCAGTGGTATGCCGGCGAGCGCCGCGATTTCGACGTGGCGCTCGATCCGGTCGGCACGCCGTTCCAGCACGAGGTCTGGCGCGCCCTGTGCACGCTGGATTTCGGCCAGCTTGCCAGTTATGGCGAACTGGCGCGCGTCGTGGGGCGTCCCAAGGGGGCCCAGGCGATCGGCGGCGCGGTCGGGCGCAATCCGGTCAGTATCATCATCCCCTGCCATCGCGTGATCGGCGCGGACACCTCACTGACCGGGTTTGGCGGCGGCCTGCCGCGCAAGCAGGCGCTGCTCAAGCACGAAGGCAGCCAGTACCTGAGCCGCAATCCGCGCGCGCGCCGGGTTTGCGACGGGCAGGCGCAACTGCCGTTCGAGTTGCCGACGTTCGACTGGCCGCCGGCAAGGTAGGCGTTATTGCGCGGCGATGCTGGGGGTGATGCCGAGGCGGTCGGACACCAGCTGTACCGCGTTCAAGGCGCTCTGGCGATCCGGATAGGGCCCGATCTTGACGCGGTACAGATTGTTGGCCTGCTCCACCGCGGCCGCGGGCGCGCCCTCGGCGCCCAGTTGCGTATTGATGCGGCTGACCAGTGATTGCGCGTTGGCCGGCTGGCTGAACGCGCCCACCTGCAGGTAGACGCTGCCGGCTGCGCCCATCGGGCGCACCGGCGCGCTGCCCGGCGCGGGCGCGGGCTGCTGCGCCAGCGGCTGGGGTTCCAGCGCCACCGGCGCGGCGGCAACGGGCGTGGCCACCGGCGTGGAGCCGGTCGCCGAGGCGGGCATCGGCGCCGGCGTGCCCTGCGAGGCCAGGCGGCGGATCTCGTCCTGTCCGATGCTCTCGACCACCACCTGGCCGCTGCCCGGCCCGATGATGCCCAGCTTGTAGGCCGCCACGTACGACAGGTCCATGATGCGGTCGCTGTGGAATGGCCCGCGGTCATTGACCCGCACGACGATGGTCTTGCCGTTTACCAGACTGGTGACGCGCGCGTAGCTCGGGATCGGCAGCGTGGTGTGGGCCGCCGTCATGGCGTACATGTCGTACGGTTCGCCGATGGAAGTGGAGTTGCCGTGGAACTTCTTGCCGTACCACGAGGCGATGCCCTGGCGCTTGTAGGGTTGGCCGCTGGTATCCGGCACGTAGCGCTGGCCGAACACCACGTACGGCCGGTTGGCGCCGCTGGCGTAGGGCTCGATGCGCGGCACCGCGTCCGGAACCTGGTCCAGGTTGGACGGCGGATTGGCGTCCGGGCCATCGTCCTTGTAGTACCCGCCGCCTTTCTTGCGTCCCCCGGTGGAAGAGCAGCCGGCCACGGCAATGGCCAGCAACAGCATCATCAGGATATGGAGCGGGCGGGACAGGATCATGCGGATTCGTCGGGCAGTTGGGTGCGATGGCGCACCAGCAGTGGGTCGTGGTCGGCAAAGCGCTTGGCCAGCTCTTCGACCACGTAGACCGAACGATGCTGGCCGCCGGTGCAACCGATGGCGACCGTCAGGTAGTTGCGGGTGTCTTGCGTGTATTGCGGCAGCCAGCGGTTCAGGAAGCCGGTGATGTCGTCGATCATCTGGCCCACCTGTTCATAACCGGCCAGCCAGGTGGCGACGGGCTCGTCGCGGCCGGTCAGCGGACGCAGGTTGCGGTCGTAATAGGGGTTCGGCAGGCAGCGCACGTCGAACACCAGGTCGGCATCGCGCGGCACGCCGCGCTTGTAGGCGAACGATTCGAAGGTCAGCACCAGCGGCGCGCGATCGGCCTGGATCAGGTCGCGGATCCAGGCGCGCAGCTGGCCCGGGGTGAGTTCCGAGGTGTCGATGACGTGTTCCTGCTCGCGCAGCGGCGCCAGCAGTTCACGTTCGAGCGCGATGCAGTCGGTCAGCGACGGCGCGGTGCCGCCGCGTTGCAGCCGGTCGGTCAGCGGATGGCGGCGGCGCGATTCGGAGTAGCGTTGCACCAGGGTGTCGGTGCTGGCGTCCAGGAACACCACGCGCAGGCTGGTTCCCATGGCGCGCAGCGCGGTGACCACGTCCGGCAGTTCGGCCAGCTCGCCCGGCGAACGCACGTCGATGGCGACCGCCACGCGTTCCAGGCCGTCGTCACGGGCATTGGCGATGAATTCTGTCAGGAACCGCACCGGCAGGTTGTCGACGCAGGTGTAGCTGGCGTCCTCGAGCATGCGCAGGGCGACGGACTTGCCTGAGCCTGAGATGCCGGTGACGAGGACGACTTTCAACATGGACATGATTGTGGCACGCTTTTCCGGGAGGATGCCGGCGGTTGGCATCTGATATGGCCGTAAACTGCGGATCTGCGCCTGTACCGTTTTACCGCCCCTGGCGTAAGCTTGGGCACCGGCACACGACCGAGATTCATCTACGCGCCCCGCCGCCATGCGCTTCCGGGGTTGGTTCGACTTAGTGTTAACTGGCCCTAGATGTTAGCCTTCATTTCCTTTCGTAGTGTTTCACTGCCACGGTTTTGGGCAAAATCCCGGCTTCTGGCCGCCGCCGTTGTGGCCTTTTCCGCAGCCCCCGTGCTGGCCCAGGACACGCCCCAGGTATTGCAGCCCGGCACCATGGCGGCCCGGGTGGCGGCCTGTACGGCCTGTCATGGCGAGCAGGGCCGCGCCGGCGCCGACGGTTATTACCCGCGCCTGGCCGGCAAGCCGCAGGAATACCTCTACCACCAACTGCTCAATTTCCGCGACGACCGGCGCCAGTACCGGCCCATGGCGCACCTGCTGGCGGGCCTGCCGGATGCCTATCTGCACGAAATGGCCGGCTACTTCGCGGCGCAGCACGTGCCGTATCCGCCGCCGGTGCGCGCCGAGGTGTCCGCCGCCACGCTGGAAGCCGGCCGCAGGCTGGCGCTCGGCGGCGATGCCGCCCGCGGCCTGCCGGCCTGTGCGTCCTGTCACGGCGCCTCGTTGGGCGGCTTGTTGCCCGCCGTTCCCGGATTGCTGGGCTTGCCGCGCGACTACATCAGCTCGCAGATCGGCAGCTGGAAGAACGGCCTGCGCCGCGCCGCCGCGCCCGATTGCATGGCCGACGTTGCCCACAAACTCACGCCCGCGGACATCGGCGCCCTGGCGGCCTGGCTGTCGTCGCAGCCGGTGGCTGACGACTATGCGCCCGAACCGGCCGGTTCCCTGCGCCTGCCAGCCGAGTGCGGCAGCCAGGTGCAGCGTTGAGGGGGCACGCCATGAAACTGATGAAGCGACTCCTCGGCATCCTGTTGGCGCTGGCCGCGTTGGCGGTCGGCATTCTCTATTGGCAAGGCACGCGCGACGATGCCAGCACCGGCCCGACCGAGGCGCCGGCCGATCCGCAGCAGCGCATCGAGCGCGGCCGCTACCTCGCCCTGGCCGGCAATTGCATGGCCTGCCATACCGCGCGCGGGGGCCAGGCGTATGCCGGAGGCACCGCCATTCCGACGCCATTCGGCACGATCTACGGCCCCAACA
This sequence comes from Achromobacter sp. EG18, assembly GCF_059759395.1. NCBI lineage: Bacteria > Pseudomonadati > Pseudomonadota > Betaproteobacteria > Burkholderiales > Alcaligenaceae > Achromobacter > Achromobacter sp. EG18. The sequence continues at coordinate 4,074,019 of NZ_CM186213.1, read as the reverse complement.
TCACGCCCGACGAGAAGACCGGCATCGGCGCCTGGAGCGCGGATGATTTCTGGCAAGCGCTGCACAACGGCAAGTCGCGCGACGGCACGCTGTTGTATCCGGCCTTCCCGTACACCGAATACACCCGCGTCACGCGTGCCGACTCGGACGCCCTGTTCGCCTATCTGCGTACGGTCACGCCGGTCGAACGGCCGAGCCGCGCGCCGGAACTCGATTTCCCGTACGACCAGCGCATCCTGCTGGCGGCGTGGCGCGCCCTGTATTTCCGCCCTGGCGTGCAGGAGGCCGATCCGGGCCAGTCGACCCAGTGGAACCGCGGACGCTACCTGGTCGAGGGCCTGGGTCACTGCGCCGCCTGCCATGCGCCGCGCAACAGCCTGGGCGCGACGCGCGCGGCCGACGGCCTGGCTGGCGGCATCATTCCCATGCTGGACTGGTATGCGCCGCCCTTGACCAACGATCCGCAGACGGGCCTGGGGCGCTGGTCGGCCGAAGACATCGCGGCGCTGCTGCGCACCGGCATCGCGGCCCACTCCAGCGCCAGCGGCCCCATGGCCGAGGTGGTGCTGGGCAGCACGCAGCACCTGAGCGATGCCGACGCGCTGGCGATGGGCGTGTATCTCAAATCGTTGCCGTCGACTCCGGCGCCGGCCGCGGTCGCGAGCGCCGCGGTCGCGCCCGCGGCGATGGAGCTTGGCGGCAAGATCTACCGCCAGCAATGCGCGCAGTGCCACCAGCCGGCGGGCGAGGGCAGCGCGGGCGCCTGGCCCGCGCTGGCCGGCAACCCGACCGTGACGGCGCCGTCTCCGCTCAATGCCATACGCATGGTGCTGGATGGCGGCTTCGCGCCGGCTACCGCGGCCAATCCGCGGCCCCACGGCATGCCGCCGTTCGGCCAACTGCTCAATGACAATGATGTCGCCATGCTGGTGTCCTACATCCGCAACAGCTGGGGCAACCAGGCGGGGGGCGTGACGCCGCTGGAGGTCAAGCGCGCCCGCGCCGCCTCAACCCGCAACTGATCAGGAGGGCCGCGTCGCCTGGCTGCAGGCCGCGCGCGCCATCTCGCCCAGGACGCGGACGGCGTCAGCCTTGCCGTCGTCCCATGGATGGCCGTAGTTCAGCCGCAGGGCGTTGCCGAATTGCCCGCTGGCCGAGAAGATCGGTCCCGGCGCCACGCTGATGCCGCGCGCCAGCGCCTGCCGGTGCAGCGCCAGCGCGTCCACCGCCGCGGGCATTTCCAGCCACAGGAAGAAACCGCCCTGCGGACGCGTCACGCGGGTCCCGGCGGGAAACTCGCGCGCGATCGCATTGGCCATCAGGTCCTGCTGGGCCTGCAGCGTTTCGCGCAGCCGGCGCAGGTGGCGGTCGTAGCCGCCTTGCTCCAGGTATTCGGCGAGCGCGCCCTGGGCCGGACCGGACGCCGACAGGGTGGACGACAGTTTCAGGCGCTGCACGCGCTGCGTATAACGGCCGGCGCTGGCCCAGCCGATGCGGTAGCCCGGCGCCAGGCACTTGGAGAACGACGAACAGTGCAGCACCAGCCCGTGCTTGTCGAAGGCCTTGGCAGGCACCGGCCGGGCCGCGCCGAAGTACAGCTCGCCGTAGACGTCGTCCTCGATCAACGCGATTTCGTGGCGCGCCAGCAGCTCGACCAGCTGCCGCTTCTTTTCCTCGGGCATCAGGCTGCCCAGCGGATTCTGGAACTGCGTCATCAGCCAGCAGGCCTTGGGCCGGTGGCGCTTGATCGCCGTTTCCATGGCCTCCAGGTCCACGCCGGTGCGCGGATGCGTGGGCACTTCCAGCGCTTTCAGGCCGTGGCGCTCCAGCGCCTGCAGGGCGCCGTAGAAGGTCGGCGCTTCGACGATGACCGTGTCGCCCGGTTCGGCCACGGCCTGCAGGCACAGGTTGAGCGCTTCCAGCGCGCCATTGGTGACCACGATGTCGTTGGCCGGCACGTTGATGCCGGCGATCAGGTAGCGCAGCGCGATCTGCCGGCGCAGGCCGGGGTTGCCGGGCGACAGGTCTTCTATCGTGTCCAGCGGGGCCTGGCGCTTGAGATGGGCCGACATGGCCTGGGCCAGCCGCGGCAGCGGGAACAGCAGCGGCGACGGAAAGGCCGAGCCCAGCGGCGTGACGTCGCGGTTGCGCACGGAATCGAGGATGTCGAAGATGCGCTCGCTGATCGCCAGCTCGGTCGATTCGCCGTCGGGACAGGACGTGTCAGGTTCGGGCGGCAGACTGTCGTCGCGCGCATTGACGTAGTAGCCGGAGCGGGGGCGGGCGCGGACCAGGCCGCGCGCTTCCAGCAGGTAATAGGCCTGGAATACCGTCGACGGACTGACGCCGCGGCTGGAACAGGCATCGCGCACCGAGGGCAGCTTGTCGCCCACGCGCAGCACGCCGTCGCGGATCGACTTGGCGATCTCGTTGGCGAGTTTCTCGTACAGGCTCACGGTGCCGCGGGGCGACGCGCGTTACTTGCTGCTTTGCAGGATCGCCATGGCCTGGCGTTCCATGAATTCGCCCAGGGTGTCGATGCCGCGCAGCTTCAGGATGGTGTTGCGCACGGCGGCTTCGACCAGCACCGCCAGGTTGCGGCCGGCGGCCACCTGCAGCATGACCTTGCGCACGGGCAGGCCCAGCATGTCCTGGGTGATGTCCTGCAGCGGCAGGCGTTCGAACTTGTCCTGCGCGGTGGCGCGCACCAGGTGCACGATCAGCTTCAGCCGCATCTTGCGTCGCACCGAGGTCTCGCCGAAGATGGTGCGGATATCCAGCAGGCCCAGGCCGCGCACTTCCAGCAGGTTCTGCAGCAGCTGCGGGCAGTGGCCTTCGATCATGTTGGGCGCGGTGCGCGAGAATTCGACCGCGTCGTCGGCCACCAGGCCGTGGCCGCGCGAAATCAGCTCCAGCGCCAGTTCGCTCTTGCCCAGGCCGGATTCGCCGGTGATGAGCACGCCCAGGCCCAGCACGTCCAGGAACACGCCATGCACGGTGGTGGTGGGCGCGAGCTTCTTGCCCAGGTAGATGCGCAGCAGGTCGATCAGCTGCGCGGCCGCCACGGGAGTGGACAGCAGCGGCACCTGGTGCTGGTCGCATTGGTCCACCAGATCCTGCGGCGGCGTCAGGCCGTCGGCCAGCAGGATGGCCGGCACGCCGCCGATCAGCAGCTCGTCCATGTGGTGCATGCGGCGGCGCAGGTCGAAGCGCGTGTAGTACGCCAGTTCCTCCTGGCCGAACACCTGGATGCGCGACGGGTGGATCAGGTTCAGGTGGCCCACCAGGTCGGCGGCCGCCATGCCGTCATCGGGAATCGCGCGGTCCGCGGCCCCCTGGCCGGAAATCCAGTTGAAGGGGATTTTGTCGGCGTTGTCGTCGACGAGTTCCTGCACCGTGAGCATGGCAGCGTTTCCGCGAGGGTCAGAGTTGGCCGGTGGTGAGCATCTTGTGCACGACGGCCGGATCCGGCTCGGTGGCCAGGGCCTCGCGCAGGGCCTTGTTGGACATCAGTTGCGCCAGTTCGGCCAGGATGTCCAGGTGTTGTTGCGTGGCGGTTTCCGGCACCAGCAGACAGAGCAGCATCGAGACGGGCTGGCCGTCCGGTGCGTCGAACGTGATGGGCTGCGCCAGGCGGATGAAGGCGGCCAGCGCCTGCTCCAGGCCCTTGACCCGGCCGTGCGGCACGGCAACGCCCTGGCCCAGTGCCGTCGAGCCCAGGCGTTCCCGTGCAAACAGGCTGTCGAACACGAGCGCGCGTGCCAAGCCGTGGTTGTTTTCAAAGAGGAGGCCAGCCTGTTCGAACGCGCGTTTCTTGCTCGTAGCGAGCATATCGAGGACGACGTTGCCGGCGGGAAGGATGCGCGACAAATGATTCATCGGGTCATTATAGGGTTATATGACGCACTGCAAAAAAACTCCGGTGGGAGGCACTTTCCTGGCGGTCCGCACCCTCCTGGATCAGGCCGCCGCTCCCGGCACGAGAGCGACAGCATAGACCGATAGCGCCGCGTTGTGGGCATTCTTCGTGCGCAGGTAGGTATACCAGCAGGGTATGGCGTGCTCGCTGCGAGCGGATATTCGGGGAGTACACGGCGCTCCGCGGCCATGTGCCGGGGAATCGGGGGACAAAGAGAAGGGACTGAGGGAGGGAGTTTGCCGATGCCCCGGCTGGACGATGCGTCTAGCGGGACACCGGGACTTAGGCAGGATTCAACGATTGCTGTTTCCTGGCTCGCACGGCGAGCGGATCATGAAGCGCGTTGTTACTGGGTTGGCGAGAGGCTCGCCGCTTGCCGCTTCACGGACTCTGCCGAGTGGCTTCGTACCTTGTCCTTGTGCTTGATGACCTGACGGTCGACTTTGTCAGCAAGAAGGTCGATCGCGGCGTAGAGGTTTTCATCGGTTGCTTCACAATGAATGTCCTTGCCACTAAGACGCATGGTGATTTCGGCTCTGTGCCGCAGGGGCTCTACTGAGAGCATGACCTGGGTATCGATGACGTGATCGAAATGCCGCAGCACTCGCGCCAGTTTGTTCATGACATATTCCCGGATGGCCGGGGTGACGTCGAGGTGACGACCGCAGATGCTCAGGTTCATAGTGTGCTCTCCTTCTAAAAGAGGAAAAAATGGTGCGCGGAAGGCGCGGTGGGGTCGTTAGGCGTTCTCCTTGTTCGAGGGGTTCGTTTGATACTAGTGTATAGACTCGGGCCGATAAAACAAGCTGACCTAGCGCAAGTTCATGGCATTTTCATGGCGGCCGCCCAGGGGTGTGCCCCAGGGGCCGTCGCGGACCCTGGGACTTTCCCCAATCGGGGTGTTACATGCGGAAGTGTTCGCCCAGGTAGACGCGCCGAACGGCCGGATCGCCGACGATTTCGTCGGGGTGACCGTCGGTCAGCACCTTGCCTTCGCTGATGATGTAGGCGCGGTCGCAGATGCCCAGCGTTTCGCGCACGTTGTGGTCGGTGATCAGCACGCCGATGCCGCGGCCCTTCAGGAAACGCACGATGCGCTGGATCTCGATCACGGCGATCGGGTCCACGCCCGCGAAGGGCTCGTCCAGAAGGATGAAGCGCGGGCTGGTGGCCAGCGCGCGCGCGATTTCGACCCGGCGGCGTTCGCCGCCCGACAGCGAGATGGCGGCGTTGCTGCGGATATGGCCGATCTGCAGCTCTTCGAGCAGCAGTTCCATCTGTTCATTGATCTTGGGCGTAGACAGCGTGCGGCCGTCCGGCCCCAATTGCAATTCGAGCACGGCGCGGATGTTCTGCTCGACCGTCAGGCGCCGGAACACCGAGGCGTCCTGGGGCAGGTACGACAGTCCCATGCGGGCGCGCTTGTGGATCGGCATCGCGGTGATCACCGAGCCGTCGATCTCGATGCGGCCGGCGTCGGCCGGCACCAGCCCGACGATCATGTAGAAGCTGGTGGTCTTGCCCGCGCCGTTGGGGCCGAGCAGGCCGACCACTTCGCCGCTGGAGACGGACAGGGACACGTCCTGCACCACGGTGCGGCCGTTGTAGGTCTTGCGCAAGCCGGTTGCGCGCAGGCTGCCCTGCTTGACGCCCGAAGGGGCGGAGGTCACGGGAGTCTGCACAGAGGGTTGGTTCATCGTGGCTGCGTGTGGATAACGTGGGAGGCGCTTCAGCGCCCCTTCTTCGATTCTTGCTGCTTGCGGCACTCGGCGATCGCGGCATCGGACTTGGCGCGCGGCTCGGCCACCGAGCGCACCCGACCGCCGGCGGCGGACGAGTTCGGGCCTCCCTGGGCCTCGTAGGTGCCGCTTTTCTCGTTGTAACGCACCCGGTCGCCGCGAATCGTGTCAAACGGCTTACCACAGACATAGCGCACCACCACGGCCTGGCCGATCAGGTCGAAGGTGCTCTTGGTGCCGTCGTATTCGGCGCGCAGGCCCTTGCCTTCGATCAGTTCGAAGTTCTCGGGACGTTCCTGGCGGATGGTCACGACCTTGCCCTTGTTGGCGGTCGCCGTGCCGTACTGGTTGCCCGCGGCGTCTTCGCGCATTTCCAGGTTGTCGGAGGTGAGCGTCATCAGGCCGCGCGTCATGTTGACGTTGCCCGTGAAGACGCTCTGCTTTTTCACGTCGTCGTAATGCAGCGTGTCCGACAGGATCGTGGTGGTGGGTTCCTCGGCGGGCGCGGTCTTGCTTGCGCCGGCGGCCGGCTTGGGGTCGGCGGCGAGCGCCGGCGCAACCGCCGATGCCATCAGCAGCACCGCGCCCAGCAGGCGCGTGGTGGGGGCAATGCGAATCCGGAAGTCGGTCATGGTTTCTTCTGGTCAGAGGTGTTGGCAGGGCTGTCGGCCTGGCGGCGCGGCTTGTTCTCCGAGCCGGCGATCTCCACGTCCGTGGAGGCCGATACCTGCAGTTGGCGTGTCTTGTTGTTGTAGTGCATACCCTTGCCGTTCATGCGCGAGCGTCCCTTGATGACCTCGGCCGGCAGGTCGGTGTACACCACGTCTTCGTCGGGCAGCAGGATCAGCTGTTGGCTGCGCACGTCCAGCACGTCGTTGTTGGCGTCGGGCTGGCGGTGCACGTGGGCGTCGCCATTCATGACGATGCGCTTGCCGCCCTGCTCCATGACGGCGGTCTTGGACACGCCCACGGTGATGGGACTGGCTTCGCGCTGGCCGACGGCCCGCGGTTGGGTGATGTGGTACGAATCGTCGTCGGGGAAATGCTCGGCGTAATCGCCTTCCAGCCGGTTGATGGGGCGACCGGTCGGGTCGGTGCGCAGCATCACGAAATTGCGCGACCAGGCGTCCATTTCGTGCGTGACGCGGCGCGGCGGATCCGTCTGGATGGCCCGTTGCGCGTAGTCGGCGGCCCAATACGTGCTGGCGACCAGCACCAGCAGCAGGAACAGCGCGATCAGGGAAGGGAAACGATCTTTCATCAGGTGTGCGAAGCGAGGTTTGGGGGCGCGCTTACTGGATGGCGCCCGGGCCGAGCAGCCCCGGCGCGGCCAGGAATCCGCCCAGCCGGCCCTGGGAAGCCAGCAGCAGGTCGCAGCACTCGCGGACCGCGCCACCGCCGCCAGGCTGCGTGGCGATCCAGTGGGCCGCCTGGCTGACATAGCCCGGCGCATTCGGCACGCTGGCGGCGAAACCCGCGCGTTGCATTGCCGGCAGGTCGATGATGTCGTCGCCCATGTAGCCGGTCTGGTTCAGTTGGACCGCGCTGCGCTGCGCAAGTTCGGCCAATGCGGCACCCTTGTCGCGCACGCCCTGCATGATCTCGGAAATGCCCAGTTCGGCGGCGCGGCGCGCCACGATCGGGCCGGAGCGGCCGGTCATCAGAGCGACCTTCAGGCCGCCTTCCATCAGCAGGCGCAGCCCGTGGCCGTCCAGCGCATGGAAGCGTTTCTGCACTTCGCCGCTTTCCCCGTAATACAGGCTGCCGTCGGTGAGCACGCCGTCCACGTCGAAGACCATCAGGCGCACGGCGGCGGCGCGTTCGCGCACGCCCGGCGGGATGCGGGCAAGGACCAGCGCTTCGGCGGGGTGGGTGATCGAGGGAGGAAGAGTCATAGTCATACCACTTTGGCGGCCATCAGGTCATGCATGTGCAGGGCGCCGAGCAGGCTGCCATCGGCATCCAGCACCAGCATGTGATTGAGCCGCAGTTCGTCCATCTGGCGCGCGGCCTCGACGGCCAGCGCGTCCGGGTTGATGCTGCGCGGCGAGCGTGTCATGCCGGCCTCGACGTTCAGGCTGCGGATGTCGCCGTAGCGCGCGATCAGGCGACGCAGGTCGCCGTCAGTGAAGATGCCCACGGGGCGGCGCTGCGGGTCGCATACGACCGTCATGCCCATGCCTTTGGCGGACATGACCTCGAGTGCCTGCGCCACCGGCGTGCCCAGGGCCACCACGGGCAGGGCGTCGCCCTGGCGCATGACGTTGCGCACGTGGGTCAGCAGGCGGCGGCCGAGGGCGCCGCCAGGATGCGAGCGGGCGAAATCCTGCGGGCCGAAGCCGCGCGCTTCGAGGCAGGCCACCGCCAGGGCGTCGCCCAGCGCCAGGGCGGCCGTGGTGCTGGCAGTGGGCGCCAGGTTCAGGGGGCACGCTTCCTGGGCCACGCTGGCGTCCAGGTGGACATCGGCCAGCAGGGCCAGTTCGGACTGCGGATTGCCCGTGATGGCGACCAGGCCCGCGCCCATGCGGCGGGCGACAGGCAGGATGGTCAGCAATTCCTGGCCGGAGCCGGAGTACGAAATGGCGATCAGGACGTCGTCGCGGGTGATCATGCCCAGGTCGCCGTGCACCGCCTCGGCGGCGTGCACGAAGAAGGCGGGTGTGCCGGTGGAGGCCAGCGTCGCCGCGATCTTGCGGGCCACATGGCCGGTCTTGCCGATGCCGCTGACCACGACGCGGCCGCGGCAGGCCAGCAGCATGGCGACGACCTGCGCGAAGCTGTCGTCGAGCCGGGCGGACAGGTCCAGGATGCCCTGGCTTTCGATTTGCAACGTCCTGCGCGCAGATGCCAGCGCGGTCTCGGACGATGTGGTGGGATGGTCGGTCATCAGGGGATTTTAATATCAGGTTGCGGGTTTGCCCCGGGCTGGGGGGTATGGCATCCTGGCGGCTCTTTCATCCGGCTATCACTCTTTCCTTTCCAGGCCCGCTCCATGTCCAGCATTCCCAGTCCCGTCCTCGGCACGCCCCTGTCCCCCCTGGCCACCCGCGTCATGCTGCTCGGGTCGGGCGAACTGGGCAAAGAGGTCATCATCGCCCTGCAGCGGCTGGGCGTGGAAGTCATTGCGGTGGACCGGTATGCGGACGCGCCCGGACACCAGGTGGCGCATCGCGCGCATGTGGTGTCGATGACGGATCCCGAAGCCCTGGAAAAGGTCATCCGGCAGGAGCAGCCGCACGTTATTGTCCCCGAAATCGAGGCCATTGCCACCAATTTGCTGGTGCAGCTCGAATCGGCCGGCGTGGCGCGGGTCACGCCGACCGCCCGGGCGGCGCAACTGACCATGAACCGCGAGGGCATCCGCCGTCTGGCGGCCGAGACCCTGGGCCTGCCCACGTCGCCCTATGCCTTCGTCGACACGGAAGACGAGTTGCGCCAGGCCATCGATGGCGGCATCGGCTATCCCTGCGTCATCAAGCCGGTCATGTCGTCGTCCGGCAAGGGCCAGTCCCTCATCAAGGCGCCCGAAGAGGTCGCGTCCGCCTGGCGCTACGCCCAGGAAGGCGGCCGGGTCGGCGGCGGCCGCGCCATCGTCGAGGGCTTCATTCGCTTCGACTACGAAATCACACTGTTGACCGTCCGCGCCCGTGGCGCCGACGGCCAGGTCGAGACCCGCTATTGCGAGCCGATCGGCCACAAGCAGGTCGACGGCGACTATGTCGAAAGCTGGCAGCCGCATCCCATGTCGCCGGCCGCGCTGGCGCGGGCCCGCGAGATCGCGTCGGCGGTCACGGCGGAATTGGGCGGGCTGGGCATCTTCGGTGTCGAACTGTTCGTGGCCGGTGACCAGGTCTGGTTTTCGGAAGTGAGCCCGCGGCCGCACGATACGGGCATGGTCACCATGATCACCCAGGCCCAGAACGAATTCGAGCTGCACGCCCGCGCCCTGCTGGGGCTGCCGGTGGACACCTCGCTGCGCCAGCCCGGCGCCAGCAGCGTCATCTATGGCGGCGTCGACGCCCAGGCCGTGTCGTTCCACAACGTGGCGCAGGCTCTGGCCGAGCCCGGCACCGATATCCGCCTGTTCGGCAAGCCCGAATCCTTCGTCAAGCGCCGCATGGGCGTGGGCCTGGCCGTGGCCGACGACGTCGCGGCGGCCCGTGCCAAGGCCAAGCGCGTTTCCGCCGCCGTGACCGTCAAGGCCGGCTGAGCTTCCCGCTTTTCCCGGGCGCTTGGCGCCCGGCTTCCCGTTGTTTCCCGCCACCGCCCCACCGGCCGGTGGCTTTTTTTCGTCGTTCGGCCGCAACAAACGCCGATTGAATCCACGGCGAAAGCGGTTGAATACGCTGCGCTTGCGGTCTTGCCCCCACCGGGAGTGTGGTTTGTGTTTTCGCACAGTTTGTTCGATAATTTCAGGAATTTCTGAAAACGGCGTAACTATTTATGTTTGCGCCGTTGCATTTGTCGGCCTGGATTCCTCATGGTGCTTACCCCCCAAAACGAACGTTTCGTCCTGCACTTCGGCGAAATGGGCAGCCGTTGGGGCGTGAACCGCACCGTCGGCCAGATCTACGCCTTGCTGTTCCTGGCGCCCCAGCCCCTGCATGCCGACGACATCGCCGAAACGCTCGGCTTTTCCCGCTCGAACGTCAGCCTGGGCCTGAAGGAACTGCAGTCCTGGCGCCTGGTGAAGCTGGTGCACCAGGTCGGCGACCGCCGCGACTACTTCGAGACCCCCAAGGATGTGTGGGAGATCTTCCGCATCCTCATGGAAGAAAAGCGCAAGCGCGAGATCGATCCCACCCTGACCCTGCTGCGCGACACGCTGCTCGAGCCCCCGAGCGGGCCCGATGGCGCCTACGCCCAGCAGCGCATGACCGAAATGCTGGAGCTCATCGAACTGTCCACCGGATGGTTCGATGAGGTTCAACGTCTGCCGCCGGAGACACTGCAGAACCTGATGAAACTGGGTTCGAAGGTGCAGAAAGTGCTGGGCTTCGCCGGCAAGTTGCGGGGCAAGGGTTGATTTTTGATCTGCCCCGTTTTTTTCAGGAAACCTCTATGAAGCTGTATACAACGCCCTTATCATGGCGCCAGAGTCGGCCTGGGAACCATGCCGGTTGCTGTGGCTACTCACCTGCAAGGGAGCGCCTCAATGATTGATCTCGACGTCGTCAACCTGTCGCGATTCCAGTTTGCCGCGACCGCGCTGTACCACTTCCTCTTCGTCCCCCTCACGCTCGGCCTGTCGTTCATCCTGGCCATCATGGAGAGCGTGTACGTCATGACTGGCCGCCCCATCTGGAAGCGGATGACAATGTTCTGGGGCACCCTGTTCGGCATCAACTTCGCGCTGGGCGTGGCCACGGGCGTGGTCATGGAGTTCCAGTTCGGCATGAACTGGTCGTACTACAGCCACTACGTGGGCGACATCTTCGGCGCGCCGCTGGCGCTCGAAGGGCTGATGGCCTTCTTCCTGGAAGCCACCTTCGTCGGCCTGTTCTTCTTCGGCTGGAACCGCATGTCCAAGGTCAGCCACCTGGTGGTGACCTGGCTGGTGGCGTTCGGCACCAACTTCTCGGCGCTGTGGATCCTGATCGCCAACGGCTGGATGCAGAACCCGGTGGGCGCGGTGTTCAACCCCGACACCATGCGCATGGAAATGACCGACTTCGCCGCGGTGATCTTCAACCCGGTGGCGCAGGCCAAGTTCGTGCACACGGTCAGCGCGGGCTACGTCGCGGGCGCCATGTTCGTCATGGCGATCAGCGCCTGGTACCTGCTCAAGGGCCGCCACACCGACCTGGCCAAGCGCTCGATGGCGGTGGCCGCCAGCTTCGGCCTGGCTTCTGCGCTGTCGGTGGTGGTGCTGGGTGACGAAAGCGGTTATCTCACCACCGAGCACCAGAAGATGAAGATCGCGGCCATGGAATCCATGTGGCACACCGAGCCGGCGCCCGCGTCCTTCAACCTGATCGCGCTGCCCAACCAGGCCGAACGCAAGAACGACTTCGCCATCGAGATCCCCTACGTCATGGGCATCATCGGCACGCGTTCGCTGACGACGCCGCTGCTGGGCATCAACGACCTGATCCTGCGGGCCGAGAACCGCATTCGCGACGGCATGGTGGCGTACGATGCGCTGCAGAAGATACGCGCCAATCCCAAGGACGTCGACGCGCGCATGGTGTTCGACCGCACCTGGCCCGATCTCGGCTACGCGCTGCTGGTCAAGCGCTACCAGCCAGACATGAGCAAGGTCACCGAGGAAGACATCAAGAAGGCCGCGGTGGATACCGTGCCGAACGTGGCGCCGCTGTTCTGGGCGTTCCGCATCATGGTGGCCGTGGGCATGTACCTGATCCTGTTCTTCGGCGTGGCGTTCTGGCTGGCCTCGCGCGGCCGCCTGGACAGCCGTCGCGGCCTGCTGAAGGTGGCGCTGTGGAGCCTGCCCCTGCCCTGGGTCGCCATCGAGAGCGGCTGGTTCGTGGCCGAGTACGGCCGCCAGCCGTGGGTGATCGAAGGCGTGCTGCCGACGTACTACGCGGCATCGGGCCTGACTATCGCCGACCTGGCCATCAGCCTGACGATCTTCCTGGTGCTGTACACCGCGCTGCTGATCATTGGCGTGAAGGTCATGCTGCACGCCGTGCGCAAGGGCCCGAAGTCCGACGCGCCGGCCCCGGCCAGCGCCGCCGCCGATCCCGTCCACGCCGCCGTGCGCGCTTAAGGGGAGAGAAACAATGGATACCCTTATTCCTTTCGACTACGCCACCTTGCGGGTGGTCTGGTGGGTGCTGCTGGGCGCGCTGCTGATCGGCTTTGCCGTCATGGACGGCTTCGACCTGGGCGTGGCCGCGCTGTTGCCGGTGGTCGCCAAGACCGATGCCGAACGCCGCGTGGTGATCAACGTGGTCGGCCCCGTGTGGGAAGGCAACCAGGTGTGGCTGATCACCGCGGGCGGCGCCATCTTCGCCGCCTGGCCGCTGTTGTATGCCGCTTCGTTCTCGGGCTTCTACCTGGCGATGATGCTGGCGCTGATCGCGCTGATCCTGCGTCCGGTCGGGTTCAAGTACCGCAGCAAGATGGAAGGCACGCGCTGGCGCAACAGTTGGGACGGCGTGCTGTGCTTCTCGGGCGTGGTGGCCTCGCTGGTGTTTGGCGTGGCCGTGGGCAACATCATCCTCGGCGTGCCGTTCACGTTCGACGGCAACGCGCTGCGCATGGTGTACCAGGGCCATTTCTACCAGTTGTTCACGCCCTTCGCGCTGCTGTGCGGCGTGTTGAGTGTGTTGATGCTGGCCATGCACGGCGCCGTGCTGCTGGCGTGGCGCACCGAGGACCCGGTGTCGTCGCGGGCCCGTAACTGGGGCCGCCTGTGCGCGCTGCTGACGCTGGCGCTGTTCGTCGCGGGCGGCTTCTGGGTGGCCAAGCTGGGCGGCCATGCGATCACCAGCACTGTCGACCTGCAAGGGCCGTCGGACCCCATGCTCAAGACGGTCGCCGTGGCGCCGGGCGCCTGGATGGCCAACTACGCCAAGTGGCCGCTGATGTGGATCGCGCCGGCGTTGGGCGTGGCCGGCGCCGTGCTGGTGCTGCTGCTGTTGACGCTGCGCGCCAATGTGCTGTCGTTCCTGGCCTCGGCGGTATCGATCGCCGGGATCATCCTGACAGTCGGCTTTTCGCTGTTCCCGTTCCTGATGCCCTCGTCCAGCAACCCGAAGGCGGGCCTGACGGTCTGGGACGCCTCCTCCAGCCACATGACGTTGTGGATCATGGTGATCGCCGTCGTCATCTTCCTGCCCATCGTGACGCTCTACACCGCCTGGGTGTACCGCGTGATGCGGGGCAAGGTGACCCACGCATCCGTGGGCGACACGCCCAACTCATACTGACAAGGAGTCTGCACCATGTGGTATTTCTCATGGGTACTCGGCCTGGGATTGGCGTGTGCGTTCGCCATCCTTAATGCAATGTGGTTCGAGCTGCGCGAAGGTCACTCGCATGACCCGCGCGCCAACCGCGACGACGAGTGAACGGCCGCGCGAGCAGCCTGGAGCACGATCCCTCGGCCAGCCTGCGCAAGCCGCCGCGCGAGCAATCGCGCTGGTTGATGGCGCTGGCCGGGGTGGCGCGGCTCCCGCTGATGTTGGCCGGCGCCGCGCCCCTGGCGTCGGGCGCGCTGCTGGTGGCGCAGGCCTGGCTGCTGGCCAGCGTGCTGGATGCCGCCATCGTCCGGCACGTCGCGCGCCAGGAGTTGCTGGGGCAGATCCTGGCCATCGTGGCCCTGATCCTGGTGCGTGCATGCATTACCTGGGCGGGTGAGCGCGCCGGGGCGGACGCCGCCGAACGCATCAAGCGCCATGTGCGCCAGGCCCTGTTTGCGCGCCTGCTGCAAAAAGGACCTGACTGGAGCCGCAGACAGGCCTCGGGTGAAATCGCCAGCGCGCTGGTGGATCAGGTCGAGGCGCTCGACGGCTTTTTCGCCAAGTACCTGCCGGCCATGGCCGCGGCGGCGCTGCTGCCGGTGGCGTTTTCGGTATTGCTGCTGCCGGTCGACGTGATCGCCGGGTTGGTGTTGTTGATCACGGCGCCGCTGATTCCCTTGTTCATGGCGTTGGTGGGCTGGGGTGCGCAAGGCGCCAGCCGCCGCCACTTGCGCGCTTTCGCCCGCCTGTCGGGGTTTTTCGCTGACCGCATGCGCGGCCTGTCGACACTCAAGCTGTACGGTCGCGCCGAGGCCGAGGCGGCGTCCGTGGCCGCGGCCAGCGATGCGCTGCGCCAGCGCACCATGTCCGTGCTGCGCATCGCCTTTCTTTCCTCGGCGGTGCTGGAGTTCTTTGCCGCGCTCGGCGTGGCGGGCGTGGCCGTCTACATCGGCCTGAGCTACCTGGGTTTCCTGGACCTGCGCTGGTCGCCTTTCACGCTGCAGGCCGGGTTGTTCTGCCTGCTGATGGCGCCCGAAGTCTATGCGCCGCTGCGCCAGTTCGCGGCGCACTATCATGACCGCGCCACGGCGTTGGCGGCGGTGTCGCAGATCGCCACGTTGTTCGATGGCCTGCCGCGGGAGGAGGGCGTCGCGCCCGCGTCCGATGCGCCGCTGGCGCGCCCGCCGGGCGGCGCTGCGGCAACGGTGGCCGGCCTGACGGTGACGGCACCTGGCCGGCCGTCGCCGGTGTTGGCCGATGTGGCCTTGACGCTGGCGCCGGGTGAACATGTGGCGCTGATGGGCCCCAGCGGCATCGGCAAGTCGACCCTGATCGAAGCGATCGCGCGACTGCGCCCCGCCCAGGGCGACATCCGTCTGGACGGGGTGCCCCTGGATCAGTGGGGCGAGGCCGATTTGCGCGCGCGCGTGGCCTTGATCGGGCAGAAGCCGCAACTGCTGGCCGGCTCGATTGCCGACAACATCCGCCTGGGCCGTCCGCAGGCCGACGACGCGACGCTGCGGGAAGCCGCCCGCCGTGCCTGTGTGCTGGAGTTTGCCGCCGGACTGCCGCAGGGGCTGGACACGCTGTTGGGCAGTCGCGGACATGGCCTGTCGGGCGGCCAGGCGCAGCGCGTCGCGCTGGCACGGCTGTTCCTGCGCGATCCGGGCCTGATCCTGCTGGACGAACCCACCGCGCATCTGGACGAGGCGACACAGGCGCGCGTACTGGACGAGATCCTGGCATTCGCCGCCGGCCGGACGCTGTTGCTGGCCACGCATTCGCCCGCGGTCGCCGCGCGTTTCCCGCGGGTGCTGCGCATCGCCGATGCACAAGTGAAAGACGCATGAAGAATCTATTGCTGCTCCTGCCGCTCTACGCACGCCGCAAGGGCGGGCTGCTGCTGGCGTTGTTCTGCGCCCTGGCGACTGTCGCCGCGGGCGTGGGGCTGCTTGGCGTGTCGGGCTGGTTCCTGACCGGCGCGGCGCTGGCCGGCGCCGGGGGCGCCTTCAACCTGTTCGCGCCGTCCGCGCTGGTGCGCGGCCTGTCGTTCCTGCGGATCGTTTCGCGCTACGCCGACCGCGTGGTCGGGCATGCGGCCACGCTGCGCCTGTTGGCGGATTTGCGCGCGGCGGTGTTCGCCGCGCTGATCCGGTTGACGCCACGACAGCTGGCGCGCTATCGCAGCGGCGACCTGGTGGCCCGCATGACCGGCGATGTCGATGCGCTGGACACCGTCTTCCTGTTCGTGCTGGCGCCGCTGGCTACCGCCATCCTGGCCGGCGCGGCGCTGACGGCGGTGCTGGGCTATTGGGTGCCCGCGGCCGCGCTGGTGTTCGCGCTGGCCCTGCTGACGGTTTGCGTGCTGGTGCCGCTGTGGCTGCTGCGGGCGGCGCGCGCGCCCGGCGCGGCGGCGCAGGAAAGCGCCGCCGGATTGCGCGCCGCGACGCTGGACGCGGTCGATGGCCATGCCGACATGGTGGCGCTGCACGCGCAGGCGCAGACCCATGCGCATTTCGAACGGCTGTGCCAGACCAGCGCCAGGGCGCGCGCCAGCCAGGCGCGGGTGGCCGCCAGGGGACAGTGGTTCCTGCAGGCGGCGGCGGGGCTGTCGCTGGTGGCCTTGCTGTGGTTCGGCCTGGCACAGCATGAAGCCGGCGCGCTGGAGGGGCCGCTGCTGGCGGGCCTGCTGCTGGCCGTGATCGGCATTTTCGAAGTGGCGGGTCCCATCATGCGCGGGGCCTCGCGCATGGGGTCGGCCCTGTCGGCCGCGCAGCGCATCCGCGATGTGGCGCAGCGCGAACCCGACATGCGCGATCCGGCCGCGCCCAGTCCGCTGCCGCGACGCGGCGCATTGGAAGTGGTGGACCTGACGTTCGCCTATCCGGCCAGGTCGGCGGAGCCGCCCGCGCCATTGCTGCGCGATCTGCGCCTGCGGGTGGAGCCCGGCGAACGGGTGGCGATCCTGGGCGAAAGCGGCGTGGGCAAGTCCACCTTGCTGCACCTGCTGTTGCGCCTGGAGGATCCGCTGGCGGGCCAGGTGCGCTACGCCGATGTGGACGCCCGCGCCTGCGCCCAGGCCGACTGGCATCGACGCATCGCCTTGCTGTCGCAGGATGCGCCGGTGTTCCTGGGAACGCTGCGCACCAACCTGCTGATCGGCGACCCGCAGGCCGACGATGCCACGCTGTGGCGCGCCCTCGACGCGGCCCGGCTGGGGGAGTTCGTGCGGGGCCTGCCCGACGGCCTGGATACCTGGACCGGCGAGACCGGCTCGCAATTGTCCGCCGGCCAGGCGCGGCGTCTGTGTCTGGCGCGCGCCTTGCTGTCGCCGGCAGAGGTCATCGTGCTGGACGAGCCGACGGCCGGCCTGGACGGCGCGGCCGAAGCCGCGTTCTTCGCCGACCTGGGGCAGGCGGTGCAGGGGCGCACGGTCGTGTTGGCGACGCACGCCGCATTGCCCGCCGGCGCCGTCGACCGCTGTTGCATATTGCGCGGCGGACAGTTGCATGACGTGTCATCGGCGATGGCAATCCTGGCTTAAGCGCGGTTGCGCGGTTATAGTTCGCGTTGCTTCAATTCTTCAGGGCCGTCTTCCATGCAGACCGACAACGCCGAGTACATCCGGCGCACCATCCGCAGCGTTCCAGACTGGCCCCAACCCGGCATCATTTTCCGGGACATCACGCCGGTGCTGCAGGATCCTCGTGCGTTCCGGGTGCTGATCGATCTCTTCGTCTACCGCTACATGCGCCAGCGCCTGGACCTGGTGGCCGGCGTGGACGCGCGCGGTTTCATCATCGGCAGCGTGCTGGCCTATGAACTCAACCTGGGTTTCGTGCCGGTGCGCAAGAAGGGCAAGCTGCCTTATCGCACGGTGGCCGAGGAATACTCGCTGGAGTACGGCAATGCCGCCGTCGAAATGCACACGGACTCCGTGCGCACGGGGCAGCGCGTCCTGCTGGTGGATGACCTGATCGCCACCGGCGGCACCATGTTGGCGGCGATCAAGCTGTTGCAGCGCCTGGGTGCGAACGTGGTCGAGGCCGCCGCCATCATCGACCTGCCCGAGCTGGGCGGTTCGGCCAAGATCGCGGCCACCGGCACGCCCTTGTACACCGTCTGTCAGTACGACAGCGCGTCCGTCTGAAACGCGGCGGCGAGCCCGAAGGAAAAGGGCTCAGGCGTCCGACAGCCGCGGCTGGATGAAGTCCAGGAAGGCCTTGGTCTTGGCGGGCAGCATGCGGGACGGCAGCAAGGCGAACAGGGGCAGCGGCGTCAGGCTCCAGTCGGGCAGCACCCGCACCAGTCCGGCCTGCTTGATCGCGCGCTCCATTGCATCGAACACCAGCAGTGGCGTGATACCCAGCCCCTGGCCGGCCAGGCGTCCCAGCATGCCGACGTTGTTGGCGGACAGCCGCCCGGAGACCTGCACGCGCTCGACCTTGTCGCCTGAATGAAGCATCCAGAAGGATGACTCGTCGCGCATCGTCGGCCGCAGGCATTCGTGATGCGTCAGGTCGGCCGGCACCCGCGGTTCGCCGTGGCGTGCCAGGTAATCCGGCGAGGCATACAGCTGGTGGGCCATCAGCACGATCTTGCGTGAAATCAGGCTGGAATCGGGTTGCTGCCCGAATCGAAGGATCAGGTCGAATGGATTGCTGATGGGATCGATCGGCCGCATGCTCAGATCGAAATCGCACTCGATATCCGGATGCTGTTCGCGGAATTCGCGGATCACGGCGGGCAGGAACAACTGCGCCAGGCTGGTCGGCAGCGAGATGCGCAGGCGGCCCTTGGGCTGCACCGCCATATCGAGCAACTGATCGTGGGCGATGCGGGCTTCTTCGACGATGTGCCGGCACCGCTCGAAATAGATGGCGCCGGCTTCGGTCAGGTCGATCTTGCGGGTGCTGCGGTTGAGCAGCCGCATGCCTACGCTGCGCTCGAGTTCGCTGACACGGCGTGACAGCGTGGACGTCGGAATATTCAAGGCTTCCGCGGCATGGCTGAAGTTCTTGCGCTTGGCGACCTCGACGAAAAGCGCGATGTCGTTAAGCTGGATGTCCATGGAGCCCTCGATTTCAATTCCATTTCTGGCAGGGTCATATGATAAATGGAATTATTGTCCCGGCAGTGGAAATGTCTATTTAGTTAGGACAAAGAAACTTCGGGGCGCGGCTGCGCCCATTTTTCGTTACACGGCTGGCGCGTAGCTGAATGGACGACGGCGGATCACATCGGAGCAAGGTCGGCATTGCGCAATTGATGCGCAGGTTCCGCGTATGTGCTCGGCAATTGTCCCGCATATGCAAATATGTTCACCAAAATAAGGGTTTTTACTAAGGCCTGATCGCCAGATACTTCACCCCAGCAATCGAATTGACACATTGCCGCCGTCGCCCTGGCGGCGGACGGTGTGCCAGGTTTAGGATGGAGTCAACGCAATGAAAGCCCTAGCTACCGCAATCATGGTTACCGCAACGCTCGCGGGCATGTCCGCCGCCCACGCCGAAGGCAAGACCCGCGAACAGGTCCAGCAGGAACTGCAGGCCGCCAAGGCCGCCGGCCAGGTCACGTTCGGCGAACAGGATTACCCCCCCGCCATTCCCCAGCAGACCAACCTGACGCGCGAACAGGTCCAGCAGGAGCTGCAAAGCGCCAAGGCCGCCGGCCAGGTCACCACCGGCGAGCTGGATTACCCGCCGCGTGCCGCCGCCCCGCAGGCCATGGGCAAGACGCGCGAGCAGGTGCGCGAAGAACTGGCCCAGGCCAAGGCCCGCGGCGAATACACCTTCGGTGAACTCGACTACCCGCCCAAGGGGCGCTGAGTCGTCACGGCCGCGCCGCATGGAGGCATAAGCCCCTGCAAGGGGTTTTGCCTTTGATGCGGGAGGCTGCGTGTGGCCTCGCATGTGGTGTTTATGCCGCAAAAATTGTGCGGCTCGCGCAACAGGTGATGTCGATCGCCCGGCCCGCCGGGCCACGTCGCGGAGGCCGTCGCGGCGCGATTGCGAGCAACAATTCGCATTTGATATCAAGACGTTAAAGCGCGTTCCTCGAGGTGCGGAAGCGGCTGCCGCCGCGCATTATCCCACCCATGGAAAGTAGTTCTTCGAAATTCGGATTACTTCAAATTGTTCCAGGTCCGACACTAGATTCAGTGCAGACGCCGCTCGCTTTTTCGTAGCGGCACGCAGCCCGAAGCGGAACCCGCCGTACGGATGCGGATTGCCTTTATCTTGCCATTTCGAGGACTCTCATGAAAAAGACGCTATTGGCTGTCGCGTTGCTGACCGGCTTTGCCGGTGCCGCGCAGGCTGCCGACTCCGTGACGCTGTACGGCTTGATCGACGCCGGTATCGGCTACGAAAAAGTCAAATTCAACGGCAATTCGCAAAGCCGCGTCGCCGGCGTGCAGGGCGTGAGCAGCGGTTCGCGCTTCGGCCTGCGCGGCTCGGAAGACCTGGGCGATGGCTTGCGCGCCGTGTTCAACCTGGAAGGCGGCTTCGGCCCGATGAACGGCCAGTCGCTGCAAAGCGGCCGTCTCTGGGGCCGCCAGGCCACCGTGGGCCTGGACAGCGACTCGTGGGGCCGCCTGGAATTCGGCCGCCAGACCAACCTGGCCTCGAAGTACTTCGGCTCGATCGACCCGTTCTCGATCAGCTACAACAACGCCAACCTGGGCACCACGTTCAGCAGCGCCAACACGATGCGCCTGGACAACATGGTGCTGTACCAGACCCCCAGCATGGACGGCTTCAAGATCGGCGTGGGCTATTCGTTCAGCGCCGATGACAGCGTGGAAGACGGCGTCAAGGAAAAGCACCAGACCGGCTTTGCCACGGGCAACAACAACCGTGTGCTGACCGCGGGTGTGCAATACCTGAACGGCCCGCTGAACCTGGCGGCAGCCTATGACCGCTTCAATCCGTCCAATGACAACATCGGCGGCAAGTCCAGCGCGCGTATCCAGTCGTACCTGATTGGCGGCACCTACGACTTCGAGGTGGTCAAGGTGGCGGCGGCTTTCGGCCAGACTCGCGACGGCTGGTTCGTAGGCCAGAACATGGGCACCACGCCGGACGGCATGCAGAAGTTCGGCACGTTCAAGCTGGCCGACGGCTTCCGCGCCAATTCCTACATGATCGGCGCCACCGTGCCGCTGGGCCGCCACGCTGTCTTCGGCTCGTGGCAGCGCGCCGCGCCGAGCAACGACAAGCTGACCGGCGACGACGCGACCTTCAACGTCTACAGCCTGGGCTACACGTACGACTTCACCAAGCGCACCAACCTGTATGCGTATGCGTCCTACGCCGACAACTACGCGTTCCAGCGCGATGCCAGCGACACCGCCTTCGCGGTGGGTCTGCGTCACCGGTTCTAAGCGCAGGCGCCGGCCTGGCTGCACCTTGCTGAATGCGCGGCACATCTCCGTGAGCCGCCGAGTGACAGCGAACCCCCCCTCCAGGTTGCAGCCGGGCGGGTCTTGAGCAAAGAAGGGCAGGGCCTCCGTTTGGAGGCCCTCTCGCTTTCCGGACCGGGAATTACAGGAACAGCTTGTAGGCCGGGTTGTCGGTCTCGTTCCAGTGTGGATAGCCGAGCTCGGCCACGAAGTTGCGGAATTGCTTCTTGTCGGCCGGCGGCACCTGGATGCCGATCAGGATGCGGCCGTAGTCGGCGCCCTGGTTGCGGTAGTGGAACAGGCTGATGTTCCATTCCGGGTTCATCGCGTTCAGAAAGCGCATCAGCGCGCCCGGCCGCTCGGGAAATTCGAAGCGGTACAGCAACTCGTCGCGCGCCTGCGCCGAGCGGCCGCCGACCATGTGGCGCAAGTGGGTCTTGGCCATTTCGTCGTGCGTCAGGTCCAGCGTATCGAAGCCATGGCGGCGGAAGTGGCCGGCAATCCTGTCGGGTTCGGTCGGCGCTGAAACCTGCAGGCCGACGAAGACATGGGCGCGGTCGGAATCGGAGATGCGGTAATTGAATTCGGTCACGCTGCGCTCGCCGACCAGTTCGCAGAAGCGGCGGAAGCTGCCGCGCTGTTCCGGCATGGTGACGGCGAAGACGGCCTCGCGCATCTCGCCGACCTCGGCGCGTTCGGCCACGAAGCGCAGGCGGTCGAAGTTCATGTTGGCGCCGCAGGCGATGGCCACCAGCGTCTTGTCCTTGAGCTTGTGTTCGGCGGCGTACTGCTTGGCGCCCGCCACGGCCATGGCGCCGGCCGGCTCCAGTACGCTGCGGGTGTCCTGGAACACGTCCTTGATGGCGGCGCAGATGGAATCGGTGTCCACCACGACGAAATCATCGACGTACTTGCGGGTGAGCTTGAAGGTCTCGGCGCCGACCAGCTTGACCGCGGTGCCATCGGAGAACAGCCCCACGTCGTTCAACTGCACGCGGCGGCCGGCGCGCACGCTGCGCAGCATGGCGTCGGAGTCTTCGGTCTGCACGCCGATGATCTTGATCTCGGGGCGCAGCTGTTTGATGTAGGCGGCCACGCCGGCGATCAGGCCGCCTCCGCCGATGGCCACGAAGATGGCGTCGATCGGGCCGGGATGCTGGCGCAGGATCTCCATGCCGACCGTGCCCTGGCCCGCGATCACGTCGGGATCGTCGAAGGGGTGCACGAAGGTCAGTTTTTCCTTTTTCTCCAGCGTCTGCGCGTGGGCGTAGGCATCGGAGAAGCTTTCGCCGGCCAGCACCACTTCGCCGCCCAGCCGGCGCACCGCGTCGATCTTGACCTGCGGGCTGGTGGTGGGCATGACGATGACCGCGCGGCAGCCGAGCCGGGACGCGGCCAGCGCCACGCCCTGGGCGTGGTTGCCGGCCGAGGCCGCGATCACGCCGCGGTTGCGCGCCGCCGGCGCCAGGTTGGCCATCTTGTTGTACGCCCCGCGCAGCTTGAAGCTGAAGACGGCCTGGGTGTCCTCGCGCTTGAGCAGGATCGTGTTCGCCATGCGCTGCGACAACAGCGGCGCGGCTTCAAGCGGCGATTCGACCGCGACGTCGTAGACCTTGGAGGTCAGGATGCGTTTCAGATAATCGGTGGACATGGACTGCGCGAGGGTTGGAGCGGAAAGAGGGCGGGGCGCGGGCAGGCCCGCGCGCCGTGGTGTGAGCGCGATTATTGCAGGGAAAGCCGCGTCTCCGAGGGTTTTCAGGCGCTTTCGCCACGCACCGGACGGCCGCGGCCGCGCGCGGCTACACTCGCTGGCATCATGGAAGAAAGCCTCCTCTCCGCCGTCCACTGGTTGCTTGGCCTGCTGGCCTTGCCCTCGGTCGGCCTGCCCGCGATCTTTGCGGTGTCGTTGATTTCCGCCACGCTGCTGCCGCTGGGGTCCGAGCCGGCGGTGTTCGGTTATCTGAAACTGTCGCCGGACATGTTCTGGCCCGCCATTCTGGTGGCGACCGCCGGCAACACCATTGGCGGGGCCATCAGCTATGCCATGGGCCTGGGCGCGGAGAAGGCGGTCGAGCGCTGGAAAGAGCGCCACCCGCACGCGCCGGCCGAACGACGCATGCGCGGCCGTTGGCACGAGCGCGCCCACGACTGGATCCACCGCATGGGACCGCCGGCGCTGCTGCTGTCCTGGCTGCCGGCGGTGGGCGATCCGCTGTGCGCCGTGGCCGGATGGCTGCGGCTGCCGTTCTGGCCTTGCGTGGCCTATATGGCCATCGGCAAATTCCTGCGCTATCTGGCCATGACGGCCAGCCTGCTGTGGCTGTTTCCCGGGCAGGTCTAGCGCTGACGTCCCGCTTAATTGGGGACATATAAACATGCAATTGCCCCGGTTTTGGACGCTTCCCAGGGGGTATTCGGGGGCAGTTCCGGCCAATGGCATAAAATAATTTTTTAAGGGCCCCCTCTTGCCGCCATGAACGCCCCACTCGCCAGCCACATCTTGAACGGGGCGACGCCGCCCGCAGCACCCGCGCGACTGCGCGAAATCCCCTACAACTACACGTCGTTTTCCGATCGCGAGATCGTCGGCCGTCTGCTGGGCGATGATGCCTGGAGCCTGCTGACCGACCTGCGCGGCGAACGCCGCACGGGGCGGTCCGCCCGCATGTTGTACGAGGTGCTGGGCGACATCTGGGTGGTGCGCCGCAACCCGTACCTGCAGGACGACCTGCTGGACAATCCCAAGCGCCGCAAGCAGCTGATCGATGCGCTGCACCATCGGCTGGGCGAGATCGACCGCCGCCGCGAACCCGGCGCGCCGGCCGAGGCCGGCCACGATCCGCATCGCGATGAGAAAGTGCTGGGCCTGCTGGGTCGGGCGCGTTCGGCCATTGCCGCCTTCGAGGGCGAGTTCGACCAGACCGCCATGCTGCGCAAGCAGGCGCAGAAGGTGCTGGGCCGCATCACCGCGCGCGACAACATCAAGTTCGACGGCCTGTCGCGCGTATCGCACGTGACCGACGCCACCGACTGGCGCGTGGAGTACCCCTTCGTGGTGCTGACGCCGGACACGGAAGACGAGATCGCCGCGCTGGTCACCGCCTGTATCGAGCTGGGCCTGACCATCGTGCCGCGCGGCGGCGGCACCGGCTACACCGGCGGCGCGATTCCGCTGACCTGGAAGTCGGCCGTCATCAACACCGAGAAATTCGACAAGCTGGGCAAGGTCGAGTCCTGTATCCTGCCCGGGCTCACCGAGCCCGTGGCCGTCATCCATGCCGGCGCCGGCGTGGTGACCAAGCGGGTGTCGGAGGCGGCCGAGGCGGCCGGTTTCGTGTTCGCCGTGGACCCGACCTCGGCCGAGGCCTCGTGCGTGGGCGGCAACATCGCCATGAACGCCGGCGGCAAGAAGGCCGTGTTGTGGGGCACCGCGCTCGACAACCTGGCCTGGTGGCGCATGGTCGACCCGGACGGCAACTGGCTCGAAGTGACGCGCCTGGCGCACAACATGGGCAAGATCCATGACGTCGACGTGGCCCGTTTCGAACTCAAGTGGTTCGACGGCCGCGGCAAGCCGGGCGAGCGCCTGCTCAAGACCGAGACCCTGGAAATCGCCGGCCGCGTGTTCCGCAAGGAAGGCCTGGGCAAGGACGTCACCGACAAGTTCCTGGCCGGCCTGCCGGGCATCCAGAAGGAAGGCTGCGACGGCCTGATCACGTCGGCGCGCTGGGTGCTGCACCGCATGCCCAAGCATACGCGCACGGTCTGCATGGAATTCTTCGGCCAGGCGCGCGACGCGATTCCTTCGATCGTCGAGGTCAAGGGCTACCTGGACGGCGAGGGCCGCGCCCGCGGCGCCATCCTGGCCGGCCTGGAGCACCTGGACGAGCGCTACCTGCGCGCGGTTGGCTATGCCACCAAGAGCAAGCGCGGCTCGCTGCCCAAGATGGTGCTGATCGGCGATATCGTCGGGGACGACGAGGACGCCGTGGCCGCGGCCGCCAGCGAAGTGGTGCGCCTGGCCAACACCCGCCACGGCGAAGGCTTCGTCGCGGTGAGCGCAGAGGCCCGCAAGAAGTTCTGGCTCGACCGCTCGCGCACCGCGGCGATCGCGCGCCACACCAACGCCTTCAAGATCAACGAAGACGTGGTGATCCCGCTGCCGCGCATGGGCGAATACACCGACCATATCGAGCGCATCAACATCGAGCTGTCGACCCGCAACAAGCTGCGCCTGCTGGGCGCGCTGGACGACTACCTCTGTACGCCCTTGCCGGTCGGCAAGGCCGAGGACGCCGCCGACGACGATGAAACCCGCGCCGAGGTGCTGGCCGAACGCACGCGCCAGGCCATCGAGCTGCTGGCCGCCGCGCGCCAGCGCTGGCAGTGGTTGCTGGACAATCTGGACCTGCCGTTGGCGGACGCCATGCCGCAGTTGGAAACGCTGGGCATGGGCCATCTGCGCGCCACGCTGGCCGAGCGCCTGGCGGCGCAGCCGCAGGCGCGCGTGTTCGATGTGGTGCAGGACCGCACCATCCGCGTGTCGTGGAAGACCGAGGTGCTGGCCGGCCTGCAGGCCGCGTTCTCGGGCGCGGCGCGCAAGCCGATCCTGGACGAGCTGGTGGCGATCCATGGCCGCGTGCTCAAGAGCCGCGTATTCGTGGCGCTGCACATGCACGCCGGCGACGGCAACGTGCACACCAACATTCCGGTCAACTCGGACGACTACGGCATGCTGCAGGAGGCCCACCAGGCCGTCGAGCGCATCATGCAGATCGCGCGCGACCTGGACGGCGTGATCTCGGGCGAGCACGGCATCGGCCTGACCAAGTACGAGTTCCTGACGGAGGCCGAACTGGCGCCGTTCCAGGAATACAAGCGTCGCGTCGATCCCAACGGCCACTTCAACGCCGGCAAGCTGATGCCCGGCGCCGACCTGCGCCACGCCTGGACGCCCAGCTTCAACCTGATGGGCCACGAATCGCTCATCATGCAGCAGAGCGACATCGGCGCCATCTCGGATTCGATCAAGGACTGCCTGCGCTGCGGCAAGTGCAAGCCGGTCTGCGCCACCCACGTGCCGCGCGCCAACCTGTTGTACTCGCCGCGCAACAAGATCCTGGCGACCTCGCTGCTGGTCGAGGCCTTCCTGTACGAAGAGCAGACCCGCCGCGGCGTCAGCCTGAAGCACTGGGAAGAATTCGAGGACGTGGCCGACCACTGCACCGTTTGCCACAAGTGCTACAACCCCTGTCCGGTCGACATCGACTTCGGCGACGTATCGATGAGCATGCGCGCCGTGCTGCGCCGCATGGGCCGCAAGTCGTTCAATCCGGGCACGGCCAGCGCCATGTTCTTCCTGAACGCCAAGGACCCGGCCACCATCAACGCCACCCGCAAGGCGATGGTGGGGGTGGGCTACAAGGTGCAGCGCGCCGCGCATGACCTGCTGTCGGGCCTGGTGAAGAAGCAGACCTCGGCGCCGCCAGCCACGGTTGGCAAGCCGCCGCTGCGCGAGCAGGTGGTGCACTTCGTCAACAAGAAGATGCCGGGCGGGCTGCCCAAGCAGGCCGCGCGCAAGCTGCTGGACATCGAGGACGCGAACTACGTACCGATCATCCGCGACCCCAAGGCCACCACGGCCGACACGGAAGCGGTGTTCTACTTCCCGGGCTGCGGTTCGGAACGCCTGTTCTCGCAGGTCGGCCTGGCCACGCAGGCCATGTTGTGGCATGCGGGCGTGCAGACCGTGCTGCCGCCGGGCTATCTGTGCTGCGGCTATCCGCAGCGCGGCAACGGCATGACCGACAAGGCCGAGCAGATCATCACCGACAACCGGGTGCTGTTCCACCGCGTTGCCAACACGCTGAACTACCTGGACATCAAGACCGTGGTGGTCAGCTGCGGCACCTGCTACGACCAGCTGGCCGGCTACGAGTTCGAGAAGATCTTCCCGGGCTGCCGCCTGATCGACATCCACGAATACCTGCTGGAAAAGGGCATCAAGCTCGAAGGCGCCAAGGGCGTGCGCTACATGTATCACGACCCCTGCCACACGCCGATGAAGCTGCAGGATCCGATGAAGACGGTGCGGTCGCTGGTGGGCGACGGCGCGGTCAAGAGCGACCGCTGCTGCGGCGAGTCGGGCACGCTCGCCGTCAGCCGGCCGGACATCTCGACCCAGGTGCGCTTTCGCAAGCAGGAAGAGTTGCTCAAGGGCGATGCGGCCTTGCGCAGCGATGGCTTCACGGGCGACGTCAAGGTGCTGACTTCGTGCCCGTCGTGCCTGCAGGGCCTGTCGCGCTACCAGGGTGATACCGGCATGGACGCCGACTACATCGTGGTCGAGATGGCGCGCCACATCCTGGGCGAAGGCTGGATGGAAGACTACGTGCGCCGCGCCAATGCCGGCGGCATCGAGCGCGTGCTGGTGTAGCGACCGGCGCGGCTGGTATGGCGCGAGGAACGCCCGGCGGTAACGCCGGGCGTTTCGCTTTTTGGCGGACCGGCGCACCGGTTGAGCCAACAGAAAGCTTGAGTTGCAATTTTATTGCAAATAACATTGCGTCTCAGTTGTAATGTGAGGCGTCGCTTTCCCCATGCCTGTTTCTTCCCGCTCCCCCCTCCTGGCCGTCGTCCTGGCGGCCGCGGCCAGCCTGCCGGCCCATGCCGCGCGCCAGCCGGTCGCCGAAGCGCCACTGTCCGGCGAAACCGAGTTCCACTGCCGATTTGGCAAGGACAACAGCACCGAGTGTGTCAGCACCTATCGCTACACCATCCTGACCCTGGCCGGGCGCGACCTGGTATCGCGCATCGACCGCAGCTACGCCGAGAACGACAGCCTCAAGGTCGAGCGCGCCGAACTGATCCAGCCGGGCGAAAAGCCGGTGCCGCTGGCCGCCGCCCAGATCGACACCCGCATGGCGCCCAATCCGGACCAGGGCTTCCTGCGCCAGAAGCAGACTTCGCTGGCCTTTCCCAATCTGCGCGTGGGCAGCACCATCGTCTACACCTTGCGTGAACACTTTGCCGGCATCCCTTCGGCCACGCAGTTTCATTACGTGCTGGATCTGCAACCACGCGCCGTGCGCCAGGAGCGCTTCCGCGCCGAGTTCAGCGCCGATCGCCCGATGCTCTGGCGCGGCCAGGCCATGGAGGCCTACCGCGTCGAGGCGGCGCCCGATGCCAGGCACATCACCGTGGAGTTGAAGGCCACGCCTTACTACTACGCCTACGTCAACGAGTCGGACCAGGGTTATCTGCGGCAGTCGCCGCGCCTGGAGATCGGCAGTGCCGACGCGCTGCAGGATTATTTCGGCCCGTTCGCCAAGCGCTACAACGAGATCCTGGCGGCCCCGCTGCCGCCGAACGCCGCCGCGGTGGTCGCGGCGCAGCGCGACAAGCCCGCGCCCCAGGCCGTGGCCGGCCTGATGCGCCATCTGCACGAACACTATCGCTACCTGGGCGACTGGCGCAGCAGCGAGCGTGGCCAGATTCCGTTTGCGCTCGACGAGATCGAGCGCCGCGGCTATGGCGACTGCAAGGACCTGGCGGTGCTGCTGGTGGCCATGCTGCGCGCGGCCGGCATCGAGGCAGAACCCGCCCTGGTGGCGCGCGGCACCATGGCGCCCGAGGTATTGCTGCCCGGCCTGGCCGCGCCCAACCATGCCATCGTGCGCGCCCGCGTGCAGGGCGCGACCTGGTGGCTGGATCCCACCAACCCGGTGTTCGTGCCGGGCTTCACCATGCCCGATATCCAGCAGCGCTGGGCGTTCGTCATGGACAGCCAGGGCAATATGCGGCGCGAGGACATTGCGCTGGAGGCGCCGGGCGTCGGCGTCGTGGTGACGCGCAACGAGCGCTTTGGCGAGGACGGGCAGGCGCAGGTGCGCGCATCGGTCGAGGTGGGGCGCATGGTGGCGGCCGAAGTCAGCGTGGGTGATCTGCAGAACGGCGCGACGGCGATGGACCAGGCGCTGTGCCGCAGTTTCGCCGCCGAGAATCGCGATTGCCGGCTGCAGCGCGCCGCCAGCGATTTCGTGGTGCCCGCCACCTATCGCATCGACGCCACGCTGGTGGACCTGCGGGCGCTGGAACGCGTCGGCCGGCAGTATGTGCACACGCAATCGCACCTGGGCGATGACTGGGAGGCCTTCGCCCGCTACCGCCAGACCGGCCAGCTGGCGGATATCTATCTGGGCACGCCGGAGACCGCGTCGTACGACGTGACGCTGACGGGCGGCCAGGTCGACGCGCCGGCGCTGCATTGCCAGGTGCGCTCACCCTGGATCGATGTGGACCTGGACGGCAAGCCCGCCGCCTCGGGCTACCAGTACCGCTATCGCAGCGTCCGCAAGGTCAGCTGGTTCAGCCATGCGGACATCGTGTCGGATGGCTTCGGCCAGGCCATCGACAAGGGCCGGCAGTGCGTGGAATCCCTGCGCCTGGCGGTGACGCTGCCGGGCAAGTGACCGGCAGCCTGTCCTTCGCCGGTGGCGCGGTCACCAATGAAAAACGCGGCCCCGGGGCCGCGTTTTTCATTGGCAATGCGCGCTCATTCGAGCTTGATGTTGGCCTTCTTGATCACGTCGGCCCAGGTGGCGCGCTCCTTGTCGGCATAGGCCTTGAAGTCCTGCGCCGACATGGGCATCGGGATGACGCCCATGTCCAGCATCTTCTGCGACACGGCAGGCGACTTCAGCGTGGCGTCGAGTTCGGCGGACAGCTTCTTGACCACGGCTTCCGGCAGGCCGCCGGGGGCCACCAGGCCTTGCCAGGCGTAGGCGGTGAAGTCGGGCACGCCTTGTTCGGCCATGGTGGGCGCGTCCGGCAGCACGGCAACGCGCTCGGGCGTGGC
This sequence comes from Achromobacter sp. EG18, assembly GCF_059759395.1. Taxonomy (NCBI): domain Bacteria; kingdom Pseudomonadati; phylum Pseudomonadota; class Betaproteobacteria; order Burkholderiales; family Alcaligenaceae; genus Achromobacter; species Achromobacter sp. EG18. Next base: position 4,044,171 of record NZ_CM186213.1, on the reverse strand, counting down.
CGCGCCCAGCACGCGCAGCTTGCCGGCCTTGACGTTGGGCAGGCCGGCGGCCAGGTCGATGAACATCACGTCCACCTGTCCACCCAGCAGGTCCTGGATGGCGGGCGCCGCGCCCTTGTAGGGCACGTGCAGCAGGTTGGCGCCCGTGCGCTGCTTGAACAGCTCCAGCGCCAGGTGGTGCGGCGAGCCGGCGCCGGCCGAGGCGGCGGTCAGCTTGCCGGGTTCCTTCTTGGCGGCCTGGATCACGTCGGCGACCGTCTTGTAGGGTGAATTGACGTTCACCGCCAGCAGCAGCGGGAACTTGGCGATGCCGCCGATGTAGGTGAACTTGGACGGATCGTAGGCCAGCTTGGCGTACAGCGTCGGGTTGTAGGCCAGGGTGCCGGAGTCGGCGGTGCCGACGACGTAGCCGGTGGGTTCGGCCTGCGAGATCGCGGTGGCGCCGATGATGGTGGCGGCGCCGGGGCGGTTCTCGACCACGATGGTCTGGCCCAGCGGTTTCTCGATGCCGCTGGCGACAGTGCGCGCGACCACGTCGGCGCCGCCGCCGGCCGGGTAGGGCACGATCCAGCGGATGGGTTGGGTGGGCCAGGATTGGGCGACGGCCGCGGTGGCGGCCAGCGACAGGGCGGCAAGCGCCAACAGGCGCCGGGCGTGCTTGTGCATGGGGAGTCTCCTCATTTTTTTGCGACGCTATTATGCCCCGGCAACGCGGCAATATGCGCCTGTTTCCCGGCCCGGATTCAGCGGCTTATTGCGGATCCGGGTAGCTGCGGGCGCCGAAGATGGCGGTGCCGATGCGCACTTCGGTCGAGCCCTCCTCGATCGCCAGTTCGAAATCTCCGCTCATGCCCATCGACAGGCGTTCCAGCGACACCCCTTCGATCGCTTCCTGGCGCAGCTGGTCGCGCAGTTCACGCAAACTGCGGAAGCAGGCGCGCACTTCGCCCGGATCCGGCGAGTTGACCGCCATCGTCATCAGGCCGCGCACGCGCAAGGTCGGGAACTCGGCCACGATGCGCCGCAGGAAGGCCGACACCTCACCCGGCGCCATGCCGTATTTGCTGGGTTCACTGGAGGTCTTGACCTGCACCAGCACGTCCAGCGTCCGGCCCTCGAGAACGAGGCGGCGGTGCAGGGCCTCGGCTAGGTCGATCCGGTCCAGCGATTGCAACTCGGCGGCATCACGCGCCGCGTCCTTGGCCTTGTTGGTCTGCAGGTGGCCGATCAACACCCATTGCAGTCCCTGTCCCGCCAGCGCCGCGGCTTTCTGCCGCAATTCCTGGGTCTTGTTCTCGCCGAACCGGGCCAGGCCCAGCGCCATGGCCTCGCGGATGGCGTCGACCTCGAACGTTTTGCTGACGGGCAGCAGCGTCACGCTGTCCGGTGCCCGGCCGGCGCGTTCGCAAGCCTGGGCGATGCGTTGCCGGATCCCGGCCAGGCGGATGGCCATGGTGTCTACTTCGGTCATGCGGGTCTCTTCGGTACGGAATGTCCCATAGTGTAGGACGCGCGCGCACCGTTTCGCCACACCAGTCCGCGCCGCGCCGCATCTTCGTTGACCCTGCCGGAGCGGCAGGCTTAGAATTTGGCGATATTTGTTTAGATTTCAATGTTCTAAGCCTCCGGCGCCGTCCGCACGACGGCGCGGGTCCTCCCTTTCTCCTCGCCGTCCCCTCCGCCATGTCCAGCGCCGCGCCCGAGTACGCTTTTGCCACGCCTTTCCTGAATCCCCCCGCCTCCCCGATCCGTTCGCTGATGCCCTACGCGATGCGGCCGGGCACCATTTCGCTGGCGGGCGGCTATCCGGCGCAGGAACTGTTCGACGTGGACGGCCTGACGATCGCCTCCACCCAGGTGCTGGCGCGGCTTGGCGCCTGCCTGCAATACTCGAACATCGACGGACAGGCCAGCCTGCGCAACGAATTGGCGCGGTTGTCGGCGGCGCGCGGCCTGCACTGCAACGCGGACACGGAACTCGCCGTCACCGGCGGGTCGCAGCAAGCCATGGCGCTGCTGACCCGTGTGATGCTCCAGCCCGGCGACCATGCCGTCATCGAATCGCCGGCCTTCCCCAATTCCGTGCAGGCGTTGCGCTACACCGGCGCCACGGTGCATACCGTGCCGTCCGGCCCGGACGGCGTCGACATCGACGCGCTCGATGAGCTTGCCGCGCGCGTCAAGCCCAAGGTCGTCTGCGTGGTGGCGTCGTTCTCCAATCCCTGTGGCGCCACCATTTCGCGCCAGCGCCGCCTGCGCCTGCTGGAGCTGGCGGTCAAGCATCGCTTCCTCATCGTCGAGGACGACCCGTACAGCGAATTGCGCTTCGCCGGCGAGGCGGTGCCACCCATCATGGCGCTGGCCGAGGGCGAGGCCCGCAACTGGGCCGTGTACCTGGCAAGCATGTCCAAGACCATGGCGCCCGCCTTGCGCATCGGCTGGCTGGTGGCGCCGGCCGAAATCCGCCGCCGCTGCGTCGGCGCCAAGGCGGCCGACGACATGGCTTCGTCCACGTGGATCCAGGAAGTCGTGGCGCAATACCTGGCCAATGGCCGCTACGAAGAGCACGTGCCGCGCATCCGCGCGGCCTATGGCCTGCGCTGCGACGCCATGGCTGAATCGTTGACGCGCGAGCTGAACGGACGCATTGCGTTCAGCAAGCCCGAGGGCGGCATGTTCTTCTGGGCGCGCCTGACGGGCGAGGTCGACGCCACCCGCCTGCTGCCCTACGCCATCGAGCACGAAGTGGTCTACGTGCCGGGCAAGGCGTTCTACGCCGACCCGGCGCAGGCCGACCTGCATGCCATGCGCATGTCGTTCGCCACCATGAACGAAGTCCAGATCGCCCAGGGCATGCAGCGGCTCAGCCGCGCCCTGGACGCGTGCGAGGCCAACCAGCCGGTGTCGATCTCGCTGGCGGCGTGATATACCCAAATAAGCGCTGGTTATTTTGCGCGGGCGCTTCATGTCTATAAGCTTCTCGCCGTGGCGCGCTCGCGCGTCCCGGTACAACAGGAAAAACAGTCATGAACATTGCAAAAGGGTTGGTGGGCGCGGCGTTGTTGCTGGCCGTGGCACAAGGCGCGCAGGCGGCGACGTTGGACGTCGTGCGCCAGCGCGGGGCGGTGGCTTGTGGCACCACCACGGGTTTCGCGGGCTTTTCCGCGCCGGACGCGCAGGGCAAGTGGCAAGGGCTGGACGTGGACCTGTGCCGCGCGATCGCCGCGGCCGTGTTCGGCGATGCCAACAAGATCAAGGTGGTGCCGCTCAATTCGCAGCAGCGCTTCACCGCGCTGCAATCGGGCGAAGTCGACGTGCTGACCCGCAACACGACCGTGACGCAGCAGCGCGACACGGCGCTGGGCATCATCCACGCCGGCATCAATTTCTATGACGGCCAGGGCTTTCTGGTGCCCAAGTCGCTGGGCGTCAAGAGCGCCAAGGAAATCAACGGCGCCACGATCTGCCTGCAGACCGGCACTTCCAACGAGAACACGCTGGCCGACTGGGCGCGCGCCAACAACGTCACCTACAAGCCAGTGGTGATCGAGACCTTCAACGAAGTGGTCAATGCGTTTGCCGCGGGCCGCTGCGACGTGTTCTCCACCGACGCCTCGGGCCTGGCATCGATCCGCATCTCCAAGCTGCAGAACCCCGACGACTACGTGGTGCTGCCCGAGATCATCTCGAAGGAACCGCTGGGTCCGTTCGTGCGCCAGGGCGACGACGCCTGGCTGAACATCGTGCGCTGGTCGCTGTCGGCCATGATCGAGGCCGAGGAATATGGCGTCACCTCCAGGAACGTCGACGAACAGGCCAAGAGCAGCAATCCCAACATCAAGCGCATCCTGGGCGTGACGCCCGGCGGCGGCGCCAACCTGGGGCTGGACGAAAAGTGGGCCTACAACATCGTCAAGCAGGTCGGCAATTACGGCGAGAGCTTCGAGCGCAACGTCGGCCAGGGCAGTCCGCTGAAGATCAAGCGCGGCCTGAATGCGCAGTGGACGCAGGGCGGCCTGATGTACGCGCTGCCGATCCGCTGAGCGCGGCCTGGGTCCGGGCGGCGCCGTTCGGGCCCGCCAATGAAAAACCGATGCCGCGGCATCGGTTTTTTTTGGGGCCGTTGGTGGCGGCGGTGGCGGCGGTGGCGCCTGGTCCGGATCGTCAGCGGCGCCGGTACACCTCGGCAATCCGGGTGAACGCCGCGCGCAGTTCGCGCGTGCCGCCCTGGAAGATCACGGGCCGCCCGCGATGCGTGAACACCACCAGCCGCTTGGAAAAGATCATCGGCACGAAGCGGACTTCGCGCACGTCCTCCCAGGCGACTTCGCGCCGCGAGAACCAGGTCTGGCGCAGGCCGTGTTCGTCGATGGTGGTGATGGAGGTCTGCATGTGCCATGACACGAACAGCAGGCCGATGAAGCACAGGCCCACCACGACGGCCATCATGCCGTCCAGCGACTGGCCCGGGGCGCGGATGGCGGTGGTGACGACCTGGACGCCCAGCACGGCCAGGATGACCCAGGTCAGGATGCGCACCCAATCGGGCCAGGCCTGCCCCGACAGGGGCAGCGGGCCGATGGCGCGCAGCAGGGCGGCGTGATCCTCGGGCGAGGGGGAGGGGGCGGGGGACGTCATGCGGCTGCGGAGTTCCGGTAGCGTTGCGAGAAGACGTGCGCCGGGTGGCCCCGGCGCTCACGCGAAACGCGCGCAGCCATTCTACGAGTTTTTCGCGTCAGGCGGCCCGCTTGGCGGCAATGGCGTTGCCGGCGCGGCTGGAACCCTTGCGATTCAGGTTGGCTGACATCCATTGGCCGATGTCGACCACCGCGTCGAAGTCCACGCCGGTGTCGATGTCCAGGCCGCGCAGCATGTACAGCACGTCTTCGGTGGCGACGTTGCCGGTCGCGCCCTTGGCGTAGGGGCAGCCGCCCAGGCCGGCCACCGAGGCGTGGAAGATCGAGATGCCGGTTTCCAGCGACGCCAGGATGTTGGCCAGCGCCTGGCCGTAGGTGTCGTGGAAGTGGCCGGAGACGCGCGCCGGGTCCACCACGCGTGTGACCGCGGCCATCACGTCGCGCACGCGCTGCGGCGTGCCCACGCCGATGGTGTCGGCCACGTCGATCTCGTCGACCTGCATGGCCAGGTAGCGCTGCGCGACGTCGACCACGGATTCGATGGGCACCTCGCCCTGGTAGGGACAGCCCAGCGCGCAGCTGATGCTGCCGCGCACGCGGATGCCGGCTTCGCGGGCGGCCTGCACCACGGGCTCGAAGCGCGCGATGGACTCGGCGATGGAGCAGTTGATGTTCTTTTGCGAAAAGGCCTCGCTGGCCGCGCCGAAGATGACGATCTCGTCCGCGCCGGCGGCCAGCGCGCCCTCGAAGCCCTTCATGTTGGGCGTAAGCACGGAATAGATGGTGCCGGGGCGGCGCTGGATCCGCGCCATCACGTCGGCGCCGTCGGCCATTTGCGGCACCCACTTGGGCGACACGAACGAGGCCGCCTCGACGTTGGGGAAGCCGGCGGCCGCAAGGCGGTCGATCAGTTCCACCTTGATGTCGGTGGGCACGAATTCCTTTTCATTCTGCAGGCCGTCGCGGGGCGAAACCTCGACGATCTTGACGCGTGTGGGCAATGCCATGTCTCTTCCTGTATCGGTATCGGGGGCGGCCGCGATGGCGGCCCGGTGCCAGGGACAATATTAGCGCCATCGCATCCGGCCCCGTCCGTGGCCGGTCCCAGCCCTGTCCATGCCCTGGCCGGCGCGTCGGACGGCAGGGGGCCGCAGCCTATTTCAGGCGCTGGAAGCGGCCATCGTCCAGGCGCGCGACACGCGCGGCCAGTTCGAGTTCGAGCAATTGCGCTTGCAGCGTGGCGGTGTCCAGCCCGCAGCGTGCCTGCAGTGCATCCAGGTGCAGGGGGTCGAAGCCCAGGGCTTCGAGCACCGGATGGGTCGGGTTGTCGGCGTCGCCCGAATCGTCGGCCGGCTCGGGCGGTCGGCGCGTGCCCGGTTGGGGGCCGCCGCCAAGTTCGTCGGTGATGTCGGCCGCGGTCTCCACCAGCTTGGCGCCCTGGCGGATCAGCGCATGGCAGCCGCGCGACAGTGGCGAATGGATCGAGCCGGGGATGGCGAACACTTCGCGTCCGCTCTCGCCCGCCAGGCGCGCGGTGATCAGCGAGCCGCTCTGCCGGGCCGCTTCCACCACCAGCACGCCCCGCGCCAGGCCTGCCACGATGCGGTTGCGCTTGGGGAAATGCTGCGGCAAGGCGCCGGTGCCCAGCGGCAGCTCGGATACCAGCGCGCCCTGCGCGGCGATGCGGTGCGCCAGGTCGCGGTGGCGCGCCGGGTAGATGCGGTCGATGCCGGTGCCCATCACGGCGACCGTGCCGGCGCCGCCCGGGCCGGCGTCCAGCGCGCCTTCGTGGGCCGCGGCGTCGATGCCCAGCGCCAGGCCGCTGACCACGCGCCAGCCGCTGCCGGCCAGGTGGCGGGCGAAGGCGCGGGCGTTTTCCTGGCCGCCGGGCGTGGCGTTGCGCGCGCCCACCACCGCCAGCGCGGGGCCTTGCAGATAGGCCGGATCGCCATTCACGTAGAGCAGGATGGGGGGATCGGCGATGGTGAGCAGGCTTTGTGGATAACCCGGATCTGACAGCGTCAGGATGTGATGGCCGGGCGCGTCGACCCACTGCAGGGCGCTGTCGACCTGGGCCGCCATGTCGGCGGGCATGGGGGCGGCCAGCTGGCGGGCCAGCGCGTCTGGCAGCTGGCGCGCCAGGGCGGTGGCGCGCTGGGCGTAGATCTGTTCCGGCAGCCCCAGGGCGCCCAGCAGCGTGCAGGCGGTGGCGGAACCTATGCCCGGTTCCAGGGACAGGCGCAGCCAGGCGGACAATTCAGCGGCGGTATGGGTGAGCGGCATGGGCGAAGAGCGCGGGATGGGCCGGCGCGGGAAAGGCGCGGAGGCGGGGCGCGCGCGGCGCGCCGGACGTCCGAGAGTGTCTCATGACGGTGGGGCCGGGGCGGGCGGGGCGGACCGAATCGTCCCGGCCGCCATCGGGCAAAACGGTGCCGGACAGCGCTTCGACAATCCCGGATTTAGCCGAAAACTATTAGAAATCAAGACTCTAATGAATTAAACTGTTGGTCAGATACCAATTACCAACGATCCCTATTCAATGGCTTTACTTCCCATTCTTCGCTACCCGGATCCGCGCTTGCACAAGAAGGCCAAGCCGGTCGCCGAGGTCGATGACCGCATCCGCCAACTGGTGCGCGACATGACCGAGACCATGTACGACGCGCCGGGGGTGGGCCTGGCCGCGACCCAGGTGGACGTGCACGAGCGCGTGGTCGTCATCGACGTCTCCGAAGAAAGCAACCAGCTGCTGGTGCTGATCAACCCCGAGATCACCTGGCGCAGCGACGATTACAAGATCTACGAGGAAGGCTGCCTGTCGGTTCCGGGCATCTACGACGAAGTCGAGCGCGCCTCGCGCATCCGTTGCAAGGCGCTGGACATCGACGGCAAGCCGTTCGAGTTCGACGCCGACGGCCTGCTGGCCGTTTGCGTGCAGCACGAGCTTGACCACCTGGAAGGCAAGGTGTTCGTCGAATACCTGTCCAACCTGAAGCAGAATCGCATCAAGACCAAGCTGAAAAAGGCCGAGCGCGAAGCGCTGCGCGCCTGACGCCCGTCCCATCCTTCCCGGTCCGACCCTCATGCGCCTTGTTTTTGCCGGCACGCCGGAATTCGCCCGTATCGCCTTCGACGCCCTGCGGGCGGCAGGGCACGACATTCCCCTGGTCATGACCCAGCCCGACCGTCCGGCCGGGCGCGGACTCAAGCTGACGCCCAGCCCCGTCAAGCAGGCCGCGCTCGACGCCGGTATCGAGGTGGCCCAGCCGCGCAGCCTGCGGCTGGATGGCCGCTATCCCGATGAAGCCGCCGAGGCGCGTGCCCTGCTCGAACGCGTGGCGCCCGACGTCATGGTGGTCGCGGCCTACGGCCTGATCCTGCCGCAGTGGGTGCTGGACCTGCCGCGCCTGGGCTGCCTGAACATCCACGCCAGCCTGCTGCCGCGCTGGCGCGGCGCGGCGCCGATCCAGCGCGCCATCGAGGCCGGCGATGACCGCACCGGCGTCACCATCATGCAGATGGACGCGGGCCTGGACACCGGCGACATGCTGCTCGAACGTATCGTGCCAATCGGCGCCGACACCAATGCCGCGCAGTTGCACGACGCGTTGGCGCTGGCCGGTGGCGAGGCGATCGTGGCGGCCCTGGCCGCGCTGGCGCAGGGCGGCCTGGCGCCACGCAAGCAGCCCGAGGAAGGCGTGACCTACGCCGCCAAGCTCGACAAGGCCGAGGCGGCGCTCGACTGCAGCCAGCCCGCCGCGCTGCTGGCGCGCCGCGTGCGCGCGTTCAATCCGGTGCCCGGCGCCAGCATCCGCCTGCCCGGCCTGGCCGATCCCGTGAAGGTGTGGCGCGCCGAGGCCGTGGCGCAGGCCGTGACGGCCGCGCCCGCAAGCGTGTTGCGCACCGCTGCCGACGGCATCGACATCGCCACCGGCGATGGCGTGCTGCGCTTGCTGGAACTGCAGAAGGCGGGCGGCAAGCGCCAGCCGGTGGACGTGTTCGTGCGAGGCTGGCAGCCGGACTGACGCCGGCCGGTGCTATCCCGGCCGTGCCGCCGCCCTTGGCGCCGGGTTCAGCCCCGTTGGGCCAGCAGATCCAGATAGGCGCCGGACACCAGTTGTTCCGGGGTGATCCGCAGGCTGGCCAGCAGTTCCCGCGCTTCGGCCATGCCGGCCGCGGCGCTTTCCCCGTCGCGCAGCACCACTTCGAGTTCCAGGAATTCCCCCAGTCCCTCGACCCGGTCCAGATGGATGCGGGTGCGGCCGGCCATGAACAGCAGGCGCTGCTTGCGCACGCGGCCGATGACGCCGTAGGCCAGCCCCAGCGCATCGCGCAGCGTGTCCGGCGACGACGTCGGCGAGATGACGTAGAAGCTTTCCTTGGGCCCGGTGTCGTCGGCGCGGCGGTAGAAGATCAGTTCGCCCGTGCCGTCGCTGAAAGCGCGCAGCTTGAGACGGCCATCGGGACAGGCGAAGAAGGTGTCGTCCTGCGCGATGGCGACCGGCTCCTTGCCGGACAGCGCCGCCGCCAGGGATTCGACGGCGGCCAGGCTGGCCACCCGCGCCTTGATCTCGATGTTGCGTGCCATGGGTGCCTCCGGGGCGAAAGCCGCGTCAAGCGAGCACGGCGGGCAGATCGGCGACCTGCATGATCAATTCGTCGGGGCCGCGCTCGCGCAACGCGTCCACGTGGTTGTAGCCCCAGGCCACGGAACCGACCCTGACCCCCGCCTTGCGCGCGGCGTCGATGTCGCGCATTTCGTCTCCGACCAGCAAGAAACGTTCCGGCGCGGTGTCGTGGCGCTTGAGCAGCCGCTCGATCTTGGCCGCCTTGCCGAACAGGTCGGTGCCACATTCGTAGTCGTCGAACAGGGCCGCGGTGTCGGGCCCCAGCACGCGCCGCACGTTTTCCAGCGAATTGGAGCTGACCACCGCCAGCCGCACCCCGGCGGCCTTCAGGCGGACCAGCGCGTCGGGAATGCCGTCGAACATGTGCACGCTGGGATCGATCTCCTGCATCAGGGTGCGCACGTGCGCCATGATGGCGGGCAGCTTCCACAGCGGGATGCCGAGGAATTTGAGGATCTCGGCGGCGTCGCGGTGACGCAGCTGGTCGCGTTCGGCGGCGTCGATCTTGCGAAAACCGTACTTGTCCGCGACCGTGTTCAGGATGGAATTGAACCAGGGCATGGTATCGGCCAGGGTTCCGTCGAAGTCGAAGGCTGCGATGTCGTATTTCAAGTAAACAATCCGATGCCGAGCTACATGGGGTGAAGCAGATACTGCACCACTGGCGCCAGGTCTTCAAGCGGCGGGGCGCCGGCGACCACGCGCTGCGCGTTGGTCCAGGGGTAGTCCAGCGCCAGCAGCCAGCCGAAGACGGCGTCGGCGTCGCCGGGCGGCAGGGTCACCATGGTCTCGATAGTGATGGTCAGGCGCGAAGCGCGGTAGGGTTCGGGCTGGAACGTCCAGTCGTAGCGACCGCAACCCACGCGCACGTTGCCCGTGGCTTTTTCGGTCATGCCGACGATCCAGTCACAGGAATAGTCGGACAGACGCGCATCGGCGTCGGGCCGCGCCAGGTAGAAGGTGTAGACGTTGTCGTAGGTCTGGCCGAACTTGCGCACCAGTGTGTCGGTGATCGCGGCCAGGCCGTGGGATTCGGGCGGAAACGCGATGGCCTGCGTGCGCAGCGCCATCTTCAGCACGGCCTGCGGCGCGAAGGCGCGGGCCATGTAGTGCGGACGGTTTTCGTCCTTGGCGTGGAAGTAATCGCGCAATACGGACTCGGTGCTGGCGGGGAACGACGAACCGTTGGACATTGCGGGCTTTCCTTGGGGCGGGTTAGGGGGCGCGATGCTCGGGCTTGACCGGCTCGAACCACTTGGAGACGTTGGGCGGCTCGTAGATGGCGTAGCGGTCCAGCAGCGTGGCGGGATCGCTTTCCACCACCAGCATGTCGCGGTGCTGGGGGCGCATGAAGGCTTCGTCGACGGCGTGGTCGACGAACTGCATCAGCGCGTCGTAGTAGCCGGCTATGTTGAGCAGGCCGCAGGGCTTCTGGTGCATGCTGAGCTGGGCCCAGGTCCAGACCTCGAAGAATTCCTCCAGCGTGCCGGCGCCGCCGGGCAGCGCGATGAAGCCATCGGCCTTCTCCATCATCATGGCCTTGCGCTCGTGCATGCTTTGCACCAGGTGCAATTCGGTCAGGCCGCGATGGGCCTGTTCCTTCTTTTGCAGCAGTTCAGGGATCACGCCGATCACCCGGCCGCCGCCCGCCAGCACCTCGTTGGCGATCACGCCCATGATGCCGACGATCGAGCCGCCGTAGACCAGGCCCAGGTCACGCTTGACCAGTTCTCGGGCCAGCACGCGGGCCTGTTCCAGATAGTCGGGGCGCGCGCCGGGATTGGAGCCGCAATACACGCAGATGTTCTTCAGGGTCATATGAAGCTACTTATTGCCGGGCCCGTTACAGATTGCGTCACGGGCCGTCCGGGAAGCCGATAGTTTACGAGAAGCGCCGGACGCGTTTTTGCGCGGCGCGTGAAAGGCCGATCCGGGGCCATGGGCAATGTTTGGACACAGCATCTTTTTGCATGGCCGGTAGACTGGGTTGTTCGGAACGACTGGAAATCCAGCGTCGTATTGCTAACCCAAAAGGAGCTAACGATATGGAAAACACGACCCGTAACCGCGAACAGGCAAGCCGCCCCTTCGACATGGATGTGAAGGCGATCCGCGCCAAGGCGCGCCAGGACATCGAGTCCGGCGCCGTCACCGACACCTACCGCGCCGACCGCGAGACCGTGCTCAAGCTGTTGAACGAAGCGCTGGCCACGGAAATCGTCTGTGTGCTGCGCTACAAGCGCCACTTCTTCATGGCCCGCGGCCTGAACGCCGAGCCGGTGGCGGCGGAATTCGCCGAGCACGCCACCCAGGAACAGGAGCACGCCGACAAGCTGGCCGAACGCATCGTGCAGCTGGGCGGCGAGCCCAACCTGTCGCCCAAGGGCCTTCTCGAACGCAGCCATTCCGAGTACGTCGAGGGCAGCACGCTCGAAGAAATGATCAAGGAAAACCTGATCGCCGAGCGTATTGCCATTGACAGCTACCGCCAGATGATCGAGTACATCGGCGAGCAGGATTCGACCACGCGTCGCCTGCTGGAGGAAATCCTGGCGGTCGAGGAAGAGCACGCCGACGACATGTCTGATTTTCTGGCCAAGCATTAAGGCCGACGCCGGCCGAGGGCGGGCCGTCCGCCCGGGACGTGCCGGCTGGCTGTGATCAGCCGGCGCGCGCGGCCGCAGCGTCATGGCGGCGCGCCGCCGCGTCCAGTTGCGCATGGTGCCTTTCGGCCCAGCGATCCAGCGCCACCAGCGCCACATTCAACGATTTCCCCAGGTCGGTCAGGTGATAGCGCACATGCGGCGGTACGGTGCGCATGTCCTCGCGCCGCACCAGCCCGTGGCGTTCCAGGTCGCGCAGCGTCTGCGTCATCATCTTCTGCGAGATGCCGCCCAGTTTGCGCAGCAGTTCGTTGTTGCGCAGCGGGCCGCGCGCCAGGGCCGGAAGCACCAGCGGCACCCACTTGCCGGAAATCAGTTCGAGCGCGCGGCGCGACGGACAGGCGGCGTCGAAGACGTCCGCCGATGAAGAGGAAGAGACAGCCATGGTGAGCCTTTTATAGTTACCAAAAGGTGCGTACTTGTGCCTGGGTAACTATAGGCCCTAAGCTTGCCGCATTCCAATATCGAAGGGAGGCCGCGATGGCCTGGTGGATCCTGTTGGCCGCGAGCGCGGTGGAAATCGTGATGGCGCTGGCGTTGAAGTACGCAGACGGCTGGACGCGGTTCTGGCCCAGCGCCATCGGCATCGCCGCGGCCTTGGGCAGCATCTTCCTGTTGACCCTGGCGATGCGGCACCTGCCCGCCGGCACCGCCTATGCGGTGTGGACCGGCATCGGTTCCGTGGGCATCACGGTGCTGGGGATCGTGTTGTTCGGCGATTCGCCGTCCGTCGCGCGCCTGGCGTGCATCACCCTGATCGTGGGCGGCGTGGCGGGCCTGAAGCTGCTGGAGGCCTAGCCGCAGCGGACTGGGGTTTCCTGCCGGCGGCGGGCGCCGCCGGCAACATGGCGCTCAGACCGTGTCGGCCCAGAGGTCGTATTCGTCGGAGTCGGTGACGCGGGCGCGCACCAGGTCGCCGGCTTTGAGCTTGCGGTCGGAACTGACGTAGACGCAGCCGTCGATTTCCGGCGCGTCGCCGGCGCTGCGGCCCACGGCGCCGTCTTCGTCCACCTCGTCGATCAGCACCTCGATCTCGCGGCCGACCTTGCGCGCCAGACGGGCGGTCGAAATCGACTGCTGCATTTCCATGAAACGTTCCCAGCGTTCCTGCTTGACCTCGTCAGGCACCGGGTTGTCGAGCAGGTTGGCGGGCGCGCCTTCGACCGGCGAATACTGGAAGCAGCCGACGCGGTCGAGCTGGGCTTCCTGCATCCAGTCCAGCAGGTATTGGAAGTCTTCCTCGGTCTCGCCGGGGAAGCCGACGATGAAGGTCGAACGGATGGTCAGGTCGGGGCAGGTCTCGCGCCACTGCTTGATGCGCGCCAGCGTCTTGTCCTCGAACGCCGGGCGTTTCATGGCCTTGAGGATGCGCGGGCTGGCGTGCTGGAACGGGATGTCCAGATAGGGCAGGATCTTGCCTTCGGCCATCAGCGGAATCACTTCGTCCACGTGCGGGTAGGGGTAGACGTAGTGCAGGCGCGTCCAGACGCCCATTTCGGACAAGGCCGTACAGAGCTCGGTCATGCGGGTGCGCACCGGGCGGCCGTTCCAGAAGCCGCTGCGGTACTTGACGTCGACGCCATAGGCGCTGGTGTCCTGCGAGATCACCAGCAGTTCCTTGACGCCGGCCTTGACCAGGCGCTCGGCTTCGCTGAGCACGTCGCCCACCGGGCGGCTGACCAGGTCGCCGCGCATCGACGGGATGATGCAGAAGCTGCAGCGGTGGTTGCAGCCTTCCGAAATCTTCAGGTAGGCGTAGTGGCGCGGGGTCAGCTTGACGCCCTGCGGCGGCACCAGGTCCAGGTAGGGGTTGTGGTCCTTCTTGGGCGGCGCGGCGTCATGCACGGCGCGCACCACTTCCTCGTACTGCTGCGGGCCGGTCACGGCCAGCACGCTGGGGTGCACGTTGCGGATCACCGATTCCTCGACGCCCATGCAGCCGGTGACGATGACCTTGCCGTTCTCGGCCAGCGCTTCGCCGATGGCTTCCAGCGACTCGGCCTTGGCGCTGTCGATGAAACCACAGGTGTTGACCACCACGACGTCGGCGTCGTTGTATTCGGGCGTGACTTGATACCCTTCGGTGCGCAGTTGGGTCAGGATGCGTTCGGAGTCGACCAGGGCTTTGGGACAGCCCAGGCTGACGAAGCCGACTTTGGGGGAAGACATGGAATACCTCGGTGGGCGCGAGCCGGCGCCAGTGATCAAATACTGCGCAAGTTTAGCGCGGCAGGGCGGGGGGCCGTTATTTTAGCGGGTCGCCGGGCCGGGCTGGCTGACCAGGTGTGTCCCCAAATTAAATCCGCCGGCAGGACGCCGCCACGGAGTCAGGCGCCGCTGCGGCGGTACAGCGCCAGGGTGCCGGCCAGCCCGATCATCAGCGAGCCGCAGACCCGGTTCAGCCAGCGCAGGCCCGAGCCGCGAAAGGCTCGCACCAGCTGCGCGCCCAGGGTGGCGTAGGCCAGCATGGTCAGGATGTTCATCAGCGCCAGCACGGCGGCCACGGTGGCGTATTGCGGCAGCAGGGGCGCCTGGGTATTGATGAACTGCGGCAGGAAGGCCGACATGAACAGCAGCGCCTTCGGGTTGGTGAGCGCCACCACGAAGCTGCGCAGGCCCAGCTTGAGGCCCACCGGCCGGGCGGCGCCGGGTTCGGCGGCCGGCAGCACCAGCGCGGCGTCGGAGCGCAGCATCTTCCAGCCGAGATAGGCCAGGTAGGCGGCGCCCGCCCACTTGATGACGTGGAAGGCCACTTCGGAGGCGGCCAGCACCACGCCCAGGCCGGAAGCGACCGCGCCCACCAGGATGAAATCCGCCAGCACCGCGCCGCCCATGCCCCAGCAGGCGGTGCGCACGCCGTGGCGCGAGCCGTTGCTCATGGCGAGCAGCACGGTCGGGCCGGGCGTCACGATGGCGACGGCCGAGGCCAGGATGAACAGCAGCAGCGTGGCGGTGGACATGGCGGGCTCCGTGGCAAGCGGCCAGTGTGACGCGCCCGGCCGGGTTCGTCCAGCGCTCCGGGGCCGGCCGTCGCGGGGAGGAAAGGCCGCGCCGGGCTACCATAGCGGTCTTGTCCTTTGATTTCCTGCCATGTCCACGCGTTCCGCCCCCCCTCATCTGGCCCCCCCGCTGTCCACCGTCCTGCTTGCCAGCGCGGGCGTCGTGGAGCAAGTCCTGGACGGGCGGTCGCTGACCGAGGCGCTGGCCGACGTCGACGGACCGCTGCGACCGGCCGTGCAGGCGGTGTCGTTCCACGCCATGCGCTATCTGGGTTGGGCCGACGCGGTCGGCCGCGAGTTGGTGCAGCGCTATCCCAACGTGCTGTTCGAATCGCTGCTGCTGGTCTCCCTGACCCTGCTGCGGGCCGAGGGAGAGGCCGCGGCAGCGCTGCCGGGCATGCCCGTGTACGCGCCGCACACCGTCGTGGACCAGGCCGTCACGGCAGCCTCCAGGAACCGCAGCCTGGCCTCGTTCAAGGGCCTGCTCAATGGCTGCCTGCGCCGCTTCCTGCGGGAACGCGAGGCGCTGACGGCCGCGGTGGCCGACAGCCCCGAGGCCGAATGGAACCATCCGGGCTGGTGGGTCAAGCAACTGCGCGTGGCCTATCCGCAGCAATGGCAGGACATCCTGCGTGCCGCCAACCTGCCGGCGCCGCTGACCCTGCGCGTCAACCGCCGCCGCGCCAGCCGCGAGCAGGTGCTGGCCGCGTTCCGGGACGCAGGCCTGGCGGCCGAGCCCGTCGGCGTGGCGGGCCTGGTGCTGGCCACGCCCCGGCCCGTGGCGCAACTGCCCGGCTTCGCCGAGGGCTGGTGGTCAGTGCAGGACGCCGGCGCCCAGCTGGCGGCCGAACTGCTGGCGCCGGTCGACGGCATGCGCGTGCTGGACGCCTGCGCGGCGCCCGGCGGCAAGACGGCGCACCTGCTGGAGCTGGCGGACATCGACCTGCTGGCGCTGGACGCCGATGCCGGGCGCTTGGCGCGGGTCGGCCAGAACCTGGACCGGCTGGGCCTGGCCGGCGAGCGGGCGCGGTTGCAGGCGGCCGACGCCGCCGATCTGGACGCCTGGTGGGACGGCCGGCCGTTCGATGCGGTGCTGGCGGACGTGCCCTGCACCGCATCGGGCATCGTGCGACGCCACCCCGACATCCGCTGGCTGCGTCGCGAAAACGACCTGCGCCGCACCGCCACGCTGCAGACCCGCATCCTGGACGCGCTCTGGCAGACCGTGGCGCCTGGCGGCCGGCTGCTGTACGTGACCTGCTCGGTATTCCCGATCGAAGGCACGCGCCAGGCGCTGGAATTCCTGCAGCGCCACCCCGACGCCCGGCGCCTGGAGGCGCCGGGGCAATTGTTGCCAGTTGCTGTCGACGCAACACCCGCGGCGCAGCACGATGGGTTTTTCTACGCCTTGTTTGCCAAGCAGTCGTGAATCGCCAAGAATAGGGGGCATGACGGGGGTTCTGGTGTCGTATGTCCATCATTTCACGCTTATTTCTCGGGTTGTTGTTCGCATCTGCCGCGCTGTCATTGGTGCCGGCCGGCCAGGCGCATGGATCCGAGCCGAAAGTGGCGCGGATCGAACCGGTGGTGCGTGGCGACAAACTTGAAATCGATGCCGACATCGAATTCGAACTGAACCCGCAATTGCGCGACGCCGCCCAGCGCGGTGTGCCCCTGTATTTCACCGCCGACCTGACCATCACGCGCGAGCGCTGGTGGTGGTTCGACAAATCCCTGGTGGATACCTCGCGCACCTGGCGCGTGATCTACAACGCGCTGACGCGCCAGTGGCGCGCCGGGGTGGGCGAGCTTTCCTTCCCCGTGGCATCGCTGGACGATGCCATGAGCGTCATCCGCCACGTCCGCAACTGGCAGGTGGCCGACGCCGACGATTTCGATGAAGGCGTGGTCTATGGCGGCCAGCTGCGGCTGCGGCTGGACACGTCGCTGCTGCCGCGGCCCTTCCAGGTCAATGCCCTGAACAGCAGTTCCTGGATCCAGGCGACGCCGTGGACCGATTTTTCGTTCACGCTGGGTGACAAGGAGAAAGACCCCTCATGAGGCTGCTGCTTCGGCTGGCCTTGATGGTCGGCGCCGTGAGCGGCCTGGCGTTGCTGGGCCTGCTGGCGTGGTCCACCGGCAATGCTTCGCGCTTTGCCCGCTATTACGACACGCTGTTGATCCTGAACGGCATTTTCGCCCTGGCGCTGTTCGTCTGGGTGGTGGCGCTGACGGTGCGGCTGGCGCGGCAGATCCGCCGCCGGCAGTTCGGCGCCCGGCTTACCGCGCGGTTTTCGCTGGCCTTTGCCCTGATCGGCGTGGTGCCCGGCGCGCTGATCTACACGGTCTCGGTGCAGTTCATGTCGCGCTCGATCGAGTCGTGGTTCAACGTGCGGGTCGATAGCGCGCTCGAGGCCGGCCTGAACCTCGGCCGCGCCGCGCTCGACTCGCTGCTGGCCGACCTGGACGCGCGGGCGCGCTCCATGGCCGCGGAACTGAACCGCAATTCCGACACCGGCGTGACGCTTGCCCTGACCCGCCTGCGCGAAGCCAACGGCGTGCAGGAAGCCATGGTCTTCACCGGCAGCGGCCGCATGGTGGCATTCTCCACCAGCCAGTATGGCCAACTGCTGCCGGCCATGCCGCCGCCCACCGTCATGAACCAGTTGCGCCTGTCGCGGGGTTACTCGGCCGCCGAGGCCGACGATCCGGTCAAGCCGGGCGTGGACGGCGGCCTGCATCTGCGCGTGGTGATCCCGCTGACCGGGCCCGACCGCTACGACAACCTGCTGGGCGCCGCCTCCGAGCCGCGCTGGCTGCAGCTGCTGCAGCCGGTGCCCGAGCAGATCGCGCACAACGCCAACCTGGTGCAGCAGGGCTTTCGCGACTACCAGGAATTGGCCCTGTCGCGGCTGGGCCTGCGCAAGCTCTATGGCATCACGCTCACCCTGGCGCTGCTGCTGGCCGCATTCGGCGCCATCGCCGTGGCGCTGTCGCTGTCCAAGCGGCTGGTGCGGCCGCTGCTCAGCCTGGCCGGCGGCACCCAGGCCGTGGGCGTGGGCGATTACCGGCCGCTGCCGGAGCCGCCCGAACGCGACGAGGTCGGCCAGCTCACCCGTTCATTCAACGCCATGACGCGCCAGCTCGACGAGGCCCGCCGCATGGTCGAAAGCAACCGCCAGCAGCTCGAGCGCTCCAACGTCTACCTGGAAAGCGTGCTGTCGAACCTGTCTTCCGGGGTGCTGGTGTTCGACGAGTCCTTCCGCGTCACCACCGTCAACCAGGGCGCCCAGACCATCCTGCAGGCCGACCTGCGCTCGGTGATCGGGCGGCCGCTGGAAACCGTGGACGGCATGCTCGAATTCGCGAATGTCGTGCGGCAGGCGTTTTCCACCCACGCGGCGGTGGGTTCGGAACGCCAGCACTGGCAGCAGCAGTTCGAGATCGCCCCCAAGCAGGGCGACACGCCCAACGGGCCGCAGGCGCTGACGCTGCTGGCGCGCGGCACCCACCTGCGGGTCGATGGCCGTGGCAACGGCTACCTGGTGGTGTTCGACGACATCACCGAGGTCATTTCGGCCAACCGCACGGTGGCCTGGGGCGAGGTGGCGCGCCGCCTGGCCCACGAAATCAAGAATCCGCTGACGCCGATCCAGCTCTCCGCCGAGCGCCTGGCGATGAAGCTGGAGGGCAAGCTGCAACCGGCCGAGGCCCAGATCGTCGAGCGGTCCACCAACACCATCGTCAACCAGGTGGCGTCGCTCAAGCAGATGGTGGACGATTTCCGCGAATACGCCCGCACGCCGCCGGCGGTGATGCAGCGCATCGATTTCAACGCCCTGGTGGCGGACGTGCTGTCCTTGTACGGCTGGGAGCCCGACGGCGCCCCCTCGGTGCGTTCGGCGTCGGGCAAGGCGCTGAACCTGGACGTCAGCCTGGGCGCCGACCTGCCGGCCATCGAGGGCGATCCGACCCAGCTGCGCCAGGTGATCCACAACCTGCTGTCCAACGCCCGCGACGCCATCGCCGAGAAGGGCGGCGAGGGCCGGGTCAGCGTCACCACCCAGCTGATGCGCAGCGAGCAGCCCGACCGCGCCGACCAGCAGGCCCTGCGTTTCACGGTCGCCGACACCGGCCCGGGCTTCCCGCCGCAGGTCATGCAGCGCGCCTTCGAGCCCTACGTAACCACCAAGTCCCACGGGACTGGGTTAGGATTGGCAATCGTACGCAAGATCGTGGAAGAGCATGGCGGTCGGATCGACCTTGCCAATCGCAAGGAAGGCGGCGCGCGGATCTCCATCTTGTTGACCCGGCTTGCGCCCGGGGCCGATACTATGGACGCGACCGCGCAAGAAAAGGATAATGCGGCTACGCAATAGGTGGATGCTTTATGGCCAGAATTCTGGTGGTTGACGACGAAGTCGGTATTCGCGAGCTTTTGTCGGAAATCCTTTACGACGAAGGGCATACGGTCGAACTGGCCGAAAACGCGGCGCAAGCGCGCGCCGCGCGCCTTCGCATGCGTCCCGATCTGGTGCTGCTGGACATCTGGATGCCGGACACCGATGGCGTCAGCCTGCTCAAGGAATGGGGCTCGCAAGGCCTGCTGGACATGCCGGTCATCATGATGAGCGGCCACGCCACCATCGACACGGCGGTCGAGGCCACGCGCATCGGCGCCATGGACTTCCTTGAAAAGCCCATCACGCTGCAACGCCTGCTCAAGACCGTGGCGGCCGGCCTGGCCCGCGGCCGGGTGCCGCATCCGGCGCCCGTGGCGGCGCCGGCGACGGCCAGCGCCACCGTGGCCCTCGAAGACGAACTCGATCCGCCGGCGTTGTCGGCTGCCCCCGCCAACGAGGTTCCGGTCACCGCCAACGGCCAGCTGGGCAGCATCTCGCTGGACCAACCGCTGCGCGAGGCGCGCGATGAATTCGAGCGTATCTACTTCGAATACCACCTGGTCCGCGAAAGCCACAGCATGACGCGCGTTTCCGAACGCACCGGCCTCGAGCGCACCCACCTGTATCGCAAGCTCAAGCAATTGGGCATTGAATCGGCGCGCAAACGGGGCGCATGAAGATCCTGATCATCGGCGCTGGTCGCGTAGGCACCAGCGTGGCTGAAAACCTGGTGTCCGAGCAGAACGACATCACGGTGATCGATTCGGATCCGGCCCAGCTGCAATACCTGCAAGAACATTTCGACCTGCGCGTCGTCCACGGCGACGGCTCGCAGGTATCGGTGCTGGAGGGCGCGGGCGCCGCCGATACCGACCTGCTGATCGCCTGCGCCGCCTCCGACGCGGCCAACATGGTGGCTTGCAAGATCGCCCGCCAGTTGTTCAACATCCCACGCCGCATCGCCCGCATCCGATCAGGCGAAATCGCCGAATATCCCGAACTGATGAGCGAAGAGGGCTTCTGCATCGACGCCATCATCAGCCCCGAGCGCAGCGTCACCACCTACCTGCACAGCCTGATCGAGTTTCCCGAGGCGCTGCAGGTGGTCGAATTCGCCGAGGGCCGCGTCAGCGTCGTGACCGTCCGCGTCGGGCATGGCAGCCCGATGGCGCATCATCCCGTCGACAAGCTGCGCGAGGTCTGGCCCGACGTCACCGCCCGCGTGATCGACGTGCTGCGCGGCGGCCGGCCGCTGCGGGCCGGCTCCGGCACCGTGATCGCGCCCGGCGACGAAGTAGTGCTGGTGGTGGACACGCGCCATGCCCGCCGCGCCGTGCGCCAGCTGCGCGAGGCCGAGAAGGCCGTGCGCCGCGTGATGATCGCCGGCGGAGGCAATATCGGCCTGCGGCTGGCGCGCGCGCTGGCCGAAGAGAATTACAGCGTGCGCATCATCGAGCGCGACCTCAAGCGCTGCGAATACCTGGCCACGCAGTTGCCCGACAGCGTGCTGGTGCTGCATGGCAGCGGCACTGACGAGGCGCTGCTGGAACGCGAGAACATCGAGGACATGGACACCTGGCTGGCCCTGACCAGCGACGACGAGGACAACATCATGTCGTCGCTGCTGGCCAAGCGGCTGGGCGCGCGCAAGGTGATCGCGCTGATCAACCGCCAGGCCTATGGCGAACTGATGCAGGGCAGCCATATCGACATCGCCGTGTCGCCGTCGCAAGCCACCATGAGCGAACTGCTGCGCCACGTGCGCCGCGGCGACGTGGCGGCGGTGCACCGCCTGCGCCAGGGCGTGGCCGAGGCGCTGGAGGCGATCGCCCACGGCGACCGCTCCAATTCCAAGGTGGTGGGCCGGCCGGTGGGCGAGATCAGCCTGCCCAAGGGCGCCAGCATCGGCGCCCTGGTGCGCGAGGACGAAATCATCCTGCCCGACGCCGATACCGTGATCGAGACCGACGACCACGTCATCGTCTTCGTGCCCTCGCGCAAGCAGATGCCGCGCGTGGAAAAGCTGTTCCAAGTGTCGGCGTCGTTCTTCTGATGGATCCGCGCGCCCAGCTTCCCGGCGGGCCGGCGGCGGCCGGAGGGCTTCCCGCATGAAGCGCGTCCTGGCCACCCTGCATATCCTCGGCCTGACCATGGTGATGTTCGCCCTCACCATGCTGATCCCGCTGGGCGTGGCCTACGTGGGCGGCGACGCGGCGCGCGACGCCTTCCTGCATGGCTTCCTGATTTCCGTCGGCATCGGCGTGGCGCTCGCGGCACTGACGCGGCGTTCGCGCAGCGAGCTGCGCGCGCGCGACGGATTCGTGCTGGTGTCGGCGGTTTGGGCCGGGCTGCCGCTGCTGGCGGCGATTCCGTTGCTGATCTATTTCCACCGCGCCGGCCTGCCGCTGTCGTTCACCGGCGCGTATTTCGAGGCCATGTCGGGACTGACGACCACTGGCGCCACCGTCCTGACCAATCTGGATGCGCTGCCCGCCTCGATCAACCTGTGGCGCGCCACCCTGATCTGGATCGGCGGCATGGGGATCCTGGTGCTGGCGGTGGCCATCCTGCCGCTGCTGGGCGTGGGCGGCCACCAGGTGGTCCGGGCCGAAACGCCCGGCCCCATGAAGGACGAGCGGCTGACGCCCCGCATCGCCAGCACCGCCAAGGCGCTGTACGCGGTGTACTTCGCGTTTTCGATCCTGTGCTTCCTGGCGTACCGGGCCGTCGGCCTGTCCTGGTTCGAGGCCTGGTGCCACATGGCCACGACCATGGGGCTGGGCGGTTTTTCCACCTGGGATGACGGCTTCGCCCATTTCGATTCGGTGGCCGTGGAAATGGTGGCCATGGTGTTCATGCTGATCGCCGGCATCAACTTCGCCACGCATTTCAACGCTTTCCGCCAGCGCAGCCCGCGCGCCTACCTGCGTTGCCCGGAAGCCATTCCCTACCTGGTGGTGGTGCTGGGCGTGGGCCTGGTGATCTCGGTGTTCCTGTACGTCAAAGGCGTCTACCAGGAGCCGCTGCAGGCGCTGCGCTATGGCATGTTCAACACCATCTCCATGGCCACCACCACCGGCTATGCCAACACCGATTTCGCCCAGTGGCCGTTGTTTGCGCCGCTTACGATGCTGCTGCTGTCGGGGTTTGCCACCTCGGCCGGGTCGACGGGCGGTGGCATCAAGATGATCCGGGCGATCCTGCTGGTCAAGCAGGCTCGCAATGAGTTGGTAACAATGTTGCACCCGCATGCGGTCAGCCCGGTGCGCATCAATGGCCGCGCGGTGGAAGCGCGGACCATGTCGTCGGTGCTGGCATTCATGCTGTTCTACGGCCTGTCCATCGCCGTTTTCACCAGCCTGCTGCTGTTGTCCGGGCTGGACCCGATCACGGCCTTCTCGGCCGTGTTCGCCAGCGTCAACAACACCGGTCCCGGCCTGGGCCCGGTCGGGCCCATGGGCAATTTCGCCGTGCTGTCCGACTTCCAGATCTGGGTGTGCACCTTCGCCATGCTGATCGGCCGTCTGGAATTGCTGACGGTGCTGGTGCTGTTCACGCCCATTTTCTGGCGCAAATAGCGGCGCATTCCGAATCCGGCCCGACGGCGGCGTGCCCTCGGGCGCGAGTGAGCTGACGCCCGGCCGAAGCGAGCGAATTTTGTTGGGGATAACCCTTATAAGGGTTATCCCACCCCTAACGAAAAGCCCCGTCCAGCCTGCGCCTGCGGCCTTCACGGGCCGGCGAGCCCCGCCATCCGTACGTTGTGAGTGCTCGCTCACTTTGTCGTATAGGGCAAAACCGAATGCATCGCGATGTTGCACACAAATGTCACGATTTACATTCGTTTTGCCACAAACCTGCGGCTATTATGCAGTCACAAGCCGCCGTCTAGCGCCCCCCGGGAAGTTACCGGGCTTCAAGGTCGAACGGCGCATCCCCTCATCACATATCCGAAGGAGTCCGAGATGGAACAGATCCCGTTCATTTCGTCGGCCCCCAACACCCTGGGCATCGAACTCGAGCTGCAACTGATCGACCCCCGCAGTTTTGACCTGACCGCAGCTTCTGACGAACTGCTGGCTCAAATGGCCAACCATCCCATTGCCGACCGCGTCAAACCGGAAATCACGCGGTCCATGATTG
Organism: Achromobacter sp. EG18; assembly: GCF_059759395.1. Classification (NCBI taxonomy): domain Bacteria; kingdom Pseudomonadati; phylum Pseudomonadota; class Betaproteobacteria; order Burkholderiales; family Alcaligenaceae; genus Achromobacter; species Achromobacter sp. EG18. The sequence continues at coordinate 4,020,698 of NZ_CM186213.1, read as the reverse complement.
AATTGAATTCCTCGGTGCACGAGCACCCCATGGGCCTGCTGGCCGAAATGCGCGAAATGCGCGATGCCCTGGTCGAAGCGGCCGATGCCGTCGGCGTTTCGGTGGCGGGCGGCGGCGCCCACCCCTTCATGCGCTGGCAGGAACGCTCCATTTCGGATACGCCGCGCTTCCAGTACCTGGCCGAAATGTATGGTTACCTGGCGCGTCAATTTACGGTTTTCGGCCAGCACATCCACCTGGGCGTGAAAAGCGGCGACGAAGCTATCAAACTGTTGCGCCGGCTTTCGCCCTATGTGCCTCACTTCATCGCCTTGTCCGCCTCGTCGCCGTATTGCGAAGGCGTGGATACCCTGTTCTCGTGCTCACGCCTGAACGCGGTCAACAGTTTCCCGCTGGCTGGCCACATGCCGGCCGAGGTCAAGGACTGGTACCAGTTCGAGGCGCACCTGGCGCAGCTGCGCGCCTACGGCCTGGCCGAGAGCATCAAGGACCTGTACTGGGACATCCGTCCCAAACCGGAATTCGGCACCGTGGAAATCCGGGTCTGCGACACGCCGTTGACCGTCGAGCGCGCCTGCCAGATCGCGGCGTTCGCCCAGGCGCTCGCGGTGCTGCTGATGCGCGAGGACGATCCCAGCGACAAGGCCTGGCTGTCCTACCGCAGCAATCATTTCCAGGCCTGCCGTTTCGGCCTGCAAGGCAGCTACGTGACGCCGGATGGCCAGCGCCTGCGCCTGATGGACCACCTGCGCGCCTTGTTCCAGCGGCTGATGCCGGTGGCCGAAGAACTGGGAACCGGGGACATGATCGCGGCGTTGCGCGATGAGGCCATGCGCAGCGGCAACGATGCGCGCTGGTTGCGCAGCCAGTTCCATCGCCTGCGCGATCTGCCGCTGGTGGTGGAGTCGATGTCGCAAGCCTGGCGCGGCGAGTCAAGCCAGGCGGCGGCGCCGGCCGAGCCGACCGCGGTGTTGCGGCGGCGCATCCGCGCCAACTCCGAGCCCATGCAACCCTTGTCGGCGGCGGAACCGGGCGTGACGGTGACGCTGCCCGAACGGCTGCACTAAAGGGGTAGTTCTGGCTTTACCGGCCCCGGCAGGCGCCCCTTCCCGGGGTTGCCGCCGGGGCGGTGTCTTTCAAGGCGTGCCGCGCTGCCGGCCGCCGATGGCGCTGACCGACAGGCGGGTCTCTCCCGCCACGCCGCGATGGGTGGCGGCCCGCCACGCATGGCCATAGGCCACTTCGATGCTCAGGGCGATGACCCCGTCCGGCCGCCGCTGCGCTTCGAGCGCCGCGCACAGGCGATCGCGCCAGTCCCGTCCCACCAGGCCGCCGCGGCGGCCGGCAGCGGGGTTGCCGCCCAGCGCCCGCACGTCCTGCAGCAGTTTTTCCGGCGTGCGGTAGGTCAGCGTCAGGATTTCCTGGTCCATGACCGGATCGGCGAAGCCATTCTCCACCAGCAGGTCACCGAAGTCGTGCATGTCGACGAAGGCCGGCGTGGCCGTGCGCAGGCCGGCGTCGTCCAGCGCCTGGCGCAGTTCGCGCAGGGTGGCGGGCCCAAGACAGGAGAACATCGCCAGTCCCCCCACCTTGAGGATGCGGCGCCATTCGGCCAGGACGGCGTGCGGCTCGCGATGCCAGTGCAGGGCAAGGTTCGACCACACCAATTCCAGCGATTCGGGCGCCAGGCCGCTCGCGGCCAGGTCGGCGTTGACGAAGGCGTTGGCCGGGCCGCGCCGCGCCAGCTTGCCGATCCAGGCGGACAGTCCGCCGGGCGCATGGCGCTTGCGGGCGACTTCCAGCAAGGCTTCGCAATTGTCCAGCCCGGTGTACGCGGCCTCGGCATAGCGTTCGCGCAACAGCGGCAGGTTGTCACCGGCGCCACAGCCGGCGTCGAGCATGGCCTGGGGCTGGACGCGGATGTACTGCAGCCGTCCCAGCATGCGACGGGCGACCTCGCCGTACAGGAACTGGGCCTCCGACAGGTCGCCGCGGCGGGCGAACTGCCGCGGCACGTCGGCGGCGACCAGGGGGAGCGAAGGCGGGGTGGCGGGTGCTGGCAGGGACATTTCGGTCGCGCCCGGGTCGGCGCCGCGGGCGGATCATGATTTCATGGGGGGATGGCTCACATTATTGCCCATCCCGGCCGCGGCGGCCGATTGTCCCTACAGGCCATGGGGCGGCGCCTGCTGGCCCGGGTGCCTTGCGACTGCCCGCTGTGCGGAGCGCGTGTCGCGGGCGCCAGGCTGTGCGAGGGCTGCGAAACCGACCTCGCCGATGCGTCGTTCGCGCCGCGCTGCCCGCGCTGCGCCTTGCGGTTGGAGCCGGATGCCTTGCATTGCGCCGCTTGCCTGGCGCGGCCGCCGGCTTTCGTGCGCACGATCGCCGCGTTCGATTACGAGGCGCCGGCCGATACGCTGATCGGCCAGCTCAAGACCCAGTTGCGACTCAGCGCTGCGCCGGTGCTGGCGCGCCTGCTGGCACATGCGGTGTGGTGCGAGCCGCCGGCGCAAGCGCTGCTGTTGGTGGCGGTGCCGTCCAGCCGTGCCTCGCTGCGCCGGCGCGGGATGAACCCGGCGGCCGAGATCGCCCGTAGTCTCGCGGCGCAACTGGGTTGGCCATGGTTGCGGGCGGCGCTGCGGCGGCGGCGCGAAACGCCCCGGCAGACGGCCCAGGGGCGCCAGGCGCGGCTGGCCGGCGCGCGCGGGGTGTTCCATTGTCCGCGCGATCTGCGCGGCCGCCATGTCGGCCTGGTGGATGACGTCATGACCACGGCCAGCACCGCGGATGCCGCCGCCCGCGCCTTGCTGGCGGCGGGGGCGGCCAGCGTGACGGTGCTGGTGGCGGCGCGCACGCCGCGCGGCCGCTGACCCGCCGCGTGGTTGCGCCGGCTTACGCGCGCGGCCAAGCGCCGGGGGAAGCGGGCCGCCAAATCGGCGACAATCGCTCCAACGCGGCTCCGGCCGCCAGCCCGTCTTCAACGTCTTTCCGCTCGTTCACCATGTTCCACGTCATCCTCGTCTGTCCCGAGATCCCGCCCAACACGGGCAATGCGATCCGCCTGTGCGCCAATACCGGTGCGCAGTTGCACCTGGTGCGTCCGCTGGGATTCGAGCTCGACGATGCCCGCATGCGGCGGGCGGGGCTGGATTACCACGAATGGCAGCCGGTGCGAGTGCACGACACCTTGCAGGAGGCGCTGGACGACACCGGCGCGTCCGCCTCGCATATCTACGCGTTGACGACCCAGGCGCAGCGCAGTGTGGGCGACGTCCGCTTCGAACCGGGCGATGTGTTCGTGTTCGGGCGGGAAAGCGCCGGGTTGTCGGCCGAGCACCACGCGCTGTTTGCGCCGCAGCAGCGGCTGCGATTGCCGATGCGGACCGGCCAGCGGAGCCTGAACCTGTCGAACGCGGTGGCGGTGACGGTATTCGAGGCCTGGCGGCAGCAGGGGTATGAAGGCGGCGTTTAGGCCTGGATGAGCCTGGCAGCCCCGCCGTCTGGCGGGGGCAGGTTATCGAGCCGCGCCTTGGCATGCGCGCGGGATGGCGGCGGGGTCAGTCCAGCGACAGGTTGAGTTTCTGGATGACCTGGTCCCAGCGGGCCTTTTCGTCGCGGATGCGGACGGTGAGGGCTTCGGGGGTGGAGGCGGCGGGGGTGAAGTACTGCAGCGCCATCTGCTTGCGGACCGTGTCGCTGTTGATGATGCGGGTCAGTTCGCTGTTCAGGCGCTCGATGATGGGCGTCGGGGTATCGGCGGGGGCCAGGATGGCATTCCAGGAGATGGCCTCGAAGCCCGGGTAGCCCTGCGCGGCCATGGTCGGGATGCCCGGCAGGGTGTCGCTGGGTTGCAGGCTGGTGACGGCCAGGACCTTGACCTTGCCGTCGCGGGTCTGCGGTACGGCGATGGCGGGGACCATGAAACCGGCCTGGATGTCGCCGCCGATGATGGCGCTGATCACCTGCGGGAAGCCGGCGTAGGGGATGTGCGCCATGTCGATGTCGGCGCGTTCCTTGAACATTTCCATGGCGAGATGGGCCGAGCTGCCGGGGCCGACGGAACCGTAATTCAGCGAGCTGCCGTGCTCCTTCACCATGCGAACGAAGTCCTGCACCGAGTCCACGTTCCTGAGGTTGCCGGGCACGGTCAGCACATTGGGGCTGGTGCCGACCAGCGTCACGGGCGCCAGGTCGTGCAGCGGGTCATAGCCCAGCGTCTTCTTGTAGAGCGTGGGGGCGGTGACCAGCGGGCCGTTGATCGTATAGAGCAGGGTGTAGCCGTCGGGCTTGGCCTGGGACACGATGCGGGTGCCGATGTTGCCTCCGGCGCCGGGCTTGTTGTCGATGACGATGGGTTGTCCCAGGGCCTGGGCCAGGGGTTCGGAAATGGTGCGCGCCAGGATGTCCGGCGACGACCCGGGCGGGAATGGCACCACCATGTGGATGGGGCGATCTGGCCAGTCGGCGTGAGCGGCGGCTGGCAGGACGGCCGCCAGGCTCAGGCAGAGGCCGCGCAACAGGCGGCCGACCCGGAACTTGCGGGTGTGCGTCATGGGGTGTCTCCAGGGTGTCGTGCGTGGTGTTGTTATGGAAGACTGGGAATGGGGCCCGGCGGCTCGGGCGATTCAGCCGCCGTCGCCGTGCTCGTCGCGGGCATTGCGCGCCAGCAGCGCGGAGACGGCCGTCATGGGCGCCACGCCTTCGAACAGCACGGCGCAGACGGCCTCGGTGATGGGCAGCTCCACGCCGATGGCGCGGGCGCGTTCGAGCGCGGCGCGCGCGCAGCGTACGCCCTCGGCCGTGACGCCGCTGGCCAGGATGTCGGCCAGCTTGCGGCCGGCGCCGATTTCCAGGCCCACGCGGCGGTTGCGCGACAGTTCGCCGGTCGCGGTCAATACCAGGTCGCCCAGGCCGGTCAGGCCGGCGAAGGTTTCGGCCTGCGCGCCCAGGGCGACGCCGAAACGGGTCATTTCGGCCAGGCCGCGCGTGATCAGCGCGGCGCGGGCGTTGGTGCCCAGCGCCAGGCCGTCGCCGATGCCGCAGGCCACGGCGATGACGTTCTTGAGCGCGCCCCCGACTTCCACGCCGACCAGGTCGGCGCTGGCGTAGACGCGCAGCGCGGCGCCGTGCAGGGCCTGGGTGGTGGCGGCGCGCAGGGCAGCGTTGCCGCTGGCGACGGTCAGCGCCACGGGCAGGCCCTGCGCGACTTCGCGGGCAAACGACGGGCCCGATAGCGCGCCGCCGATGGCGCCCGGCAGGGCTTCGCGCACGATTTCATGCGGCAGCCGGGCCGTGTCGGCCTCGAAGCCCTTGCAGGTCCAGACGATGGGTGTGTCCTGCAGGCCCAGGGCGGGCAGGCGGTGCGCCAGTTCGGCGCAGGTGGCGGCAAGGCCTGCCACCGGTACGCCCAGGATGATCAATCCCGCCGCGCCGTCCTGCTTGAGGCTGCGCAGGGTCGCGTCGAGATCGGAGGAAAGGGTCAGGGTCTGCGGCAGCGCAATGCCGGGCAGATAGCGCGCGTTTTCATGGCGGGCGGCCATGTCGGCGGCCTGCGCCGGATCGCGCGCCCAGAGTACGGTGGGCTGGCGGCGGCTCGCGGCCGCCGCCAGCGCGGTGCCCCAGCTGCCCGCGCCCAGGACGGCGACGCGCAGGCCGGGCGGAGTGGGTTGGTTCATGGGGCGCCGCGGATCGCCTTATTGGCGGGTGGCGCTGGCGGGCAGGATGATGCCCGAGTCGCTGCCATTGCCATTGCCGTTGGCATTGCCTTGCTGTTGTTGCTGCAGTTCCGCCAGGCGTTGCTCGTACAGGGCCTGGAAGTTCACTTCGGTCAGGTGCAGCGGCGGCATCGAGGTGCGGGTGATCGCATCGGCGATGTTGGCGCGCAGGTACGGGTACAGCATCGTCGGGCAGACGATGCCCAGCAGCGGATCGAGCTGCTCTTCGGGGATGTTGGCGGCTTCGAAGATGCCGGCCTGAGTGCCTTCGACCAGGTACACGACCTTGTCGTTGACGCGGGTGGTGACGGTGACGGTGACCGTGGTTTCGAACACGGTTTCGGCCAGGCGCTGGCCGCCCACGGTGATGCTCACCTCGACCTGGGGCGCTTCCTGCTCCAGGAAGACGTGGGGCGCGTTCGGCATTTCCAGCGAAAGGTCTTTCAGGTAGACGCGCTGCAGATTGAACGAGGGCGCGTCGTTGCCGCCTTCTTGCTGGGTGTTTTGGTCTTGATCAGCCATGAGTGTTTCCGTTGGTGGGAGGGGCAAAAAGGGGCGAATGGCCAGGCGGTCAGCCGGGGCCTGAGCCGTTGAGCATGGGCACCAGGCCGCCCGAGCGGTCCAGCGCCATCAGGTCGTCGCAACCGCCGACGTGGGTATCGCCGATGAAGATCTGCGGCACCGTGCGCCGGCCGGTGCGTTCGATCATGCGATCGCGCTGGCCGGGTTCACGGTCGATCTGGATGATCTCCAGGTCGGTCACGCCGCGCTGCTCCAGCAGCGCCTTGGCGCGGGCGCAATAGGGACAATAGTCCTTGCTGTACATGACAACTTTGTTCATAGGCGCTCCAGGCGGATTCTGTCAGTAATATGGGGGCGCGCCGCGCCGGTTCAACCCTTCTGGGTGACCGGCAGGCTGGCGGCCAGCCAGGCGCGCATGCCGCCTTCGAGCGGCACGACGTCGGCAAAGCCCTGCGCGCGTAGCTTGGCGGCGGCGCGGGCGGAATCGCGGCCATTGTCGCAAACCACGACCAGCGGCTTGTTCTTGGGCAGCGAGGCGGCTTTCTGTTCCAGGTCGGCAACCGGCAAGCTGCGTGCCTGGGCAATGTGGCCGGCCTGGAACTGCTCGGCGGGACGCACGTCGACCCACACGGCTTGGCGCTGGTTGACCATCTGGATGGCTTCCGTGGTGCTGACGGCCGAGCCGGTGCGGCCCTTGCGCAGGGCGGGAATGGCCAGCATGACGCCGGAAACGAGGGTTACGGCGACAATGAAGATGTTGTTTTTATCGAGCAAGAATTGCAGAAGGTCCACGGGGCATCCTGAAGTGCGGCGTCTAGCCTGGTAAGGGCGAACCCTGACGCGCCGCGCCGCGAAATCGACGGGTGCGCCGGGGCAAAATCAAGGGCAAAATCGCTCAATTATAAAATGAGCGCATTCCGCAACTTTAACCCGCGTTACACGCCTGCCAAACCATGCACAAACTCGTTCTGATGCGCCACGGCGAAAGCCAGTGGAATCTGGAAAACCGCTTCACCGGTTGGACCGACGTCGACCTGACCGAAACCGGCCGCGAACAGGCCCGCAAGGCGGGCGAACTGCTCAAGAAGGAAGGCTACACCTTCGACCTGGCCTACTCGTCGGTGCTCAAGCGCGCCATCCGCACCCTGTGGATCGCCCTGGACGCCATGGACGCCATGTACACGCCGGTGGGCGTGAACTGGCGCCTGAACGAGCGCCACTACGGCGCCCTGCAGGGCCTGAACAAGGCCGAGACCGCCGCCAAGTACGGCGACGAGCAGGTGTTGATCTGGCGCCGCGCCTACGCCATCGCGCCGGAACCCCTGTCGCTGGACGACGAGCGCCATCCGCGCTTCGACAGCCGCTACGCCCGGATCCCGGCCGACCAGCTGCCGGCCACCGAGTGCCTCAAGGACACCGTGGCGCGCGTGCTGCCGTTCTGGAACGAATCCATCGCCCCGGCCATCCGCGCCGGCCGCAAGGTGCTCATCGCCGCCCACGGCAACAGCCTGCGCGCCCTGATCAAGCACCTGGACAACGTCTCGGACGACGATATCGTCAACCTCAACATCCCCACCGGCCAGCCGCTGGTGTATGAACTGGATGATGACCTGCGCCCCATCCGCCACTATTATCTGGGCGATGCCGCCGAGATCGAGGCGGCCATGGCCGCCGTCGCGGCCCAGGGCAAGGCTAAGAAGGACTGATATCCATGGTGCGCATGGCGGGGTGGTTGTTGGCGGTCATGCTGGCCGGTGGAGTGCTGCCGGCGGGCGCCGTGTCCAACGATCTCGCCGGCCGCCAGTCCGATGCCGAGAAGCAGCAGGCGCAGCTGCGCGACCGTATCGAGAACCTGCAGAAGGACATCGATACGCGCGAAGCCGCCCGCAAGGAAGCCGCCGATGCCTTGAAACAGTCGGAATCGGCGATTTCCAGGATCAACCTGCGCCTGAAGGAACTGGCCGAGGCCAACCGCCAGGCGGCGGCCGACCTGTCCGGCCTGGAAAAACAGATCACGGCCCAGCAGGCCGTGCTGGCCAAGCGCCGGGTCGAGCTGGCCGACCAGCTGCGCACCCAATACACCAGTGGCCTGTCGCCCTGGACCGCGCTGCTGTCCGGCGATGATCCCCAGGTGCTGGGGCGCAACCTGGGCTACCTGGATTATGTCTCCCAGGCCCGGGCCCGCGCGGTCGAGGCGCTGCGCGCCGATATCGACCGCCTGGCGGCCCTGCAGGGCCGCGCCGATGCCCGCCGCGCCGAGATCGAAAAGCTGGTCGCCGAAACCTCCGAACAAAAGACCGCGTTGGTGGCCCAGCAGAAAGAGCGCGCCACGCTGCTGGCGCAGCTGGAAGGCCAGATCGCCGCCCAGCGCGCCGAAGCGAACAAGCTGGGGCGGGACGACCAGCGCCTGTCGCGCCTGATCACCGACCTGGACGCGGCCATCATCAAGCAGGCCGAAGAGGCCCGCAAGGCCGAAGAGGCGCGGCGTCGCGCCGAGGAAGCCCGCAAGGCCGAGGAAGCCCGGCGCGCCGAAGAGGCCCGCAAGAAGGCCGAGGCCGACCGTCGTGCCGAGGAAGCCCGCCGGAAGGCGGAAGCCGACCGCAAGGCGGCCGCCGGCAAGGCCGCGGCCGACAGCGCCCGGCGCGACCGCGACGCGCGCGAGGCCGCCGCCGCCCGCGAACAGGTCGAGGCCGCGTCGCGCCAGGGCCGTGGCCCGGTCGCCGTGGCCGATCCCGACGCCGCCGGCCTGCGCCCGGCCGATTCGCGCCATCCCCGCCTGACCGGCCCGGCCGAGACGCCGCCGGCAAAACCCGCGGAGCCCCCCAAAAAGGCGGAACCCGTGGAAGAGCCCGCCACTCAAACCCGCAGCGCGCCCAGCCAACAGGCGACGCGCGCCGCGCCGGTCGGCGGCGGCAATGGCCTGCGCCATGGCCTGGCGGCACCCGTGCGCGGCCAGGTGCAGGGCCGTTTCGGGGTCGACCGTCCGGATGGCGGCGTCTGGCGCGGTATCGTGCTGCGCGCGCCCGAAGGAACGCCGGTGAAGGTGGTGGCGCCCGGCACGGTGGTCTACGCCGATTGGCTGCGGGGTTTCGGCAATCTCATCATTGTGGATCATGGCCAGCAATATCTGACCGTCTATGCTTACAACCAAAGTCTGCTCAAACGGGTGGGCGATTCCGTCGCGGCGGGGGATACTATTGCTTCGGTAGGCGCAACCGGCGGCCAAGTGGAATCCGGCCTATACTTTGAAATTCGCCATCGCGGCGCTCCTGTGGATCCAGCCCAGTGGCTGGCCCAGTAAAGCCAGACGGCCAAACGCTCCGGGGCCAACCCAAGGGCGAAAACCAATTCGGGAAGTGTGCATGGGCACTCGCAAGTTTCGTGGTTTCGGTCTGATTGCCATCGGTGCGGTGGCAGGTGTCTTGCTCAGCGTGGGTGTGACGGCTGTCGCCCAGCGCGGCAGTCCCTTGCCGCTGGATGAGCTCAGGCAGCTGAGCAACGTCTTTGCGGCCATCAAGAACAACTACGTCGAATCGGTCGACGACAAGACCCTGATCGACAACGCCATTTCCGGCATGGTGTCGAACCTGGACCCCCACTCGGCGTATCTGGATGCCGACGCCTTCCGTGAAATGCAGACGGCCACCCAAGGCGAGTTCGGCGGCCTCGGTATCGAAGTCGGCGCCGAGGACGGCTTCGTCAAGGTCATCTCCCCCATCGAAGACACCCCCGCCGCGCGCGCGGGCGTCATGGCCGGCGACCTCATCATCAAGATCGACGACACGCCCACCAAGGGCATGTCGCTGAACGACGCCGTCAAGCTCATGCGCGGCGCTCCCAAGTCGCCCATCACGCTGACCATCATGCGCGCCGACCGGCCGCAGCCGATCGTGCTCAAGATCGTGCGCGACATCATCAAGGTGCGCAGCGTGCGCAGCAAGATGCTGGACAACGGCGTGGCCTATGTGCGCATCGCCCAGTTCCAGGAAAAGACCGGTGCCGACCTGGCCAAGCAGCTCAAGGACCTGGGCGCCAAGGAAGCCCCCAAGGGCCTGGTGCTCGACCTGCGCAATGACCCGGGCGGCCTGCTGACCAGCGCCATCGGCGTGTCCGGCGCGTTCCTGCCGGCCGACGCCCTGGTGGTCTCGACCGACGGCCGTACCCCCGACGCCCGCCACAAGTACCTGGCGACCCCGTCGGAATACGCCCGCGGCGAAAGCAATTACCTGTCGGGCCTGCCGGCCTGGACCAAGACCGTGCCGATGGTGGTGCTGGTCAACGTCGGTTCGGCCTCGGCCTCCGAGATCGTGGCCGGCGCGCTGCAGGACCACAAGCGCGCCAAGGTGCTGGGCAACCGCACCTTCGGCAAGGGTTCGGTGCAGGTGATCCTGCCGCTGTCGGAAACCACCGCGGTCAAGCTCACCACCTCGCGCTACTTCACGCCCAGCGGCCGTTCAATCCAGGCCACCGGCATCGAGCCCGACTACGTCGTGGCCGATACCGCCGACGGCGACCTGTTCCGCCTGCCGCGCGAAGCCGACCTGCAGCGCCACCTGTCGAACCCGGGCACGGCCAACGAAGTGAAGTCCAACTCCGAGCAGGACAACGTCGACGTGCCGACCAAGGTGTTCGAGTTCGGCGGCAAGGATGACTTCCAGCTGCAGCAGGCGATCAACCTGCTGGCGGGCAAGCCGGTGCAGAAGGGCTCGGCCCGCGCCCAGGCCAAGGCCGACGCCAAGCCCGGCGCCGGCAACGCCCAGCGCATGAAGATCACGCCGACCGGAGTCGAGCCCAGCAAGGACAAATGAACGACGAGCAACTGCTGCGCTACGCCCGCCACATCCTGCTCGACGAGCTGGGTATCGAAGGGCAGGAAAGACTGCTGGCGGCGCGTGTGCTTGTCGTAGGGGCGGGTGGGCTGGGTTCGCCCGCCGCGCTCTACCTGGCCACCGCTGGCGTCGGCGAGATCACGCTGGCCGACGACGACGTCGTCGAGCTCAGCAACCTGCAGCGCCAGATCCTCCACACCACCGCGAGCGTGGGCCGGCCCAAGGCCGAGTCCGGGCGCGACATGCTGGCGGCTTTCAATCCCCAGACCCGCGTGCATGCCCGCGTCGAGCGGCTGCAGGGCCAGGCCCTGTCCGACGCGGTGGCGCAGGCCGACCTGGTGCTGGACTGCACCGACAACTTCACCACCCGCCACGCCATCAACCGCGCCTGTGTGCAGCACCGCAAGCCGCTGGTGTCTGGCGCCGCCATCCGTTTCGATGGCCAGGTCAGCGTCTACGACCTGCGCGATCCGGACGCGCCGTGCTACCACTGCCTGTTTCCCGAGGCGGACGACGTCGAAGAGGCCAACTGCGCCACCATGGGCGTGTTTGCGCCGGTGGTTGGCATCATCGGCAGCATGCAGGCGGCCGAGGCCCTCAAGCTGCTGTCCGGCGTGGGCGAGAGCCTGTCGGGGCGCCTGCTATGGCTGGACGTGCGCACCATGCAGTGGCGCAGCGTCAATGTCCAGCGTGATCCCGAGTGCGCGGTCTGTGGCGCGCGCGGGCACTGATCCGACCGTCATCGGCATATCCCGACCCCTTTTAAAGCGGCCCGTCATTGCCCTCGCGGACAATATTAAAGGCTTGAAATACCTGCTATAACGCCAGCCAGCCTGCCGCTCCGTGGCAGCCAGCTTTGGACGTAACGGTGTGGACACAGGATTGAGCTTCAGCCTGCCCAAGTGGCGGCTGACCCGTTGGTTGACGCATTCCGGGCAGGACACGCCCGCGGACATCCGCGCCGCCTTGATCGCCAGTCTGTTCGGCACGTTGCCGATCTTTGCCGGCGGCGTCATCAATACCCTGATGATCTCGGGCGTGGTCGCCTGGCGCCGGCCCGAGCCGCTCTATATTTCCTGGCTGATCCTGGAGATCCTGCTGGCCGTGGTGCGCGTCACCGTCCTGCGTTCGGCGTTGCGCAATGCCGCCCGCGGCGGCAGCACCCATACCGACGTCTACATCGTGCTGGCGCTGCTGTGGGCGTTCAGCGTCGGCTATGGGGTCTTCGTCACGTTCCTCAACCATGACTGGCTGGCCGCCACGCTGGCCGGCGTGTCCTGCGGCGCCATGGCGGGCGGCATCTGTTTTCGCAACTACGGCGCGCCGCGGCTGGTGGCGGCGATGATATTCCTGAGCCTGGGGCCGATGTGCCTGGGCGCGCTGTTCGCCGGCGAATACGTCACCGCCATCGTCTTCATCCAGATCCCGTTCTACCTGGTCAGCATGAGCATCGCTTCGCAACGGCTGCGGCGCATCCTGGTGTCCACCATGCTGGCCGAGCGCGAGAACGAGCGCCGCGCCAGCCAGGACGCGCTGACCGGCCTTGCCAACCGCGCCGGCCTGGAAGCGGCGCTCGAGCGCATCTGCACCAGCGCGCGCGAGCATGACAGCGCCGCCGCGCTGTTCTACATGGACATGGACGACTTCAAGATCATCAACGACACCCACGGCCATGCCGCGGGCGACCAAGTGCTCAAGACCATCGCACAGCGCATGCGCGCCATGTTGCGGGTGGACGACGTGGCCGCCCGCATCGGCGGCGACGAATTCATCGTGCTGGCCACCGGCATCGACGCCACCGCCGCGCTGCGGCTAGGCAACCACTTGCTGCATGATGCCAGCCAGCCCATCGTGCTGGCCGACGGCACGCGCGTCAGCGTCGGGCTGTCGATCGGCATTTCGATCATCTCCGGCGCCAACCGCAAGGCGCAGGCGGTGCTGGATTCCGCCGATGCCGCGCTGTACCGCGCCAAGGCCCGCGGCGGCCGCCGCTGTTCCGTCGCCGGCCTGCCGGATGCCGAGGACGCGCTGCGGCCCGGCGACGCCGCCGCGGCCGCCTGAAGCGCGGCGGGTCCGCACCGACCGGACACGGAAGGGACTGCCAAAAGTTATCAGATAACCTGAAAAGTACGGGTTATACTTCGCCCCTATGCTGACCAAGAGCCTGACCCTCACCGAACAGGTCGCCCGCCAGATCGCGGGCGACATCGCCCATGGCGTCTATCCCGTGGGCGCCAAGCTGCCGTCCGGCCGCATCCTGGCCGAGCAGTACGGCGTCAGCGCCGCCGTCATCCGCGAAGTCACCGAGCGCCTGCGGGCCCAGGGCCTGATCCAGAGCCGCCAGGGGTCGGGTTGCGTGGTGTTGGCGCGCACCGGTGCGCAGGGCTTCCAGGTGCCGGTCGACATCGCCGTCAGCCGCGAACAACTTGCCAGCGTCTACGAACTGCGCATGGAACTCGAAGGCGGCGCCGCCGCGCTGGCGGCCGAGCGCCGCAACGCCGCCGACCTGGACGCCCTGGCTCGCGCCCTGGCCGACCTGGAACGGCACCAGCACCATCCTGAACATGGAGTCGAACACGACATCGCCTTCCACCTGGCGATCGCGGCCGCGACCCACAATCCGTTCTACCAGGACCTGCTGCAGTACCTGAATCTGCAATTGCGCCTGGCTGTCAGCACCGCGCGCGCCAACAGCCGCCAACTGGCCGGCATGACGGATGCCGTGCACCACGAACACGTCGCCGTGTTCGAGGCCATCCGCGACCGCGATGCGGCGCGCGCGCGGCTGACGGCCGAACGCCACCTGCGCCAGGCTGCCGGCCGCCTGCGCCTCGATTCCCTCTTTCCCGCCTCCAGGCAGACATCATGACCACAACCGACATCGCCCAGCGCCTGGTCCAGGCTTTGGGCCCCGACACCGTCTTCACCGCCAGCGACGACATCGCGCCCTGGCTGTCCGACTGGCGTGGCTTGTACAACGGCCACGCCCAGGCGGTGGTCCGCCCGCGCACCACCGCCGAGGTCGCCACCTGCCTGGCGCTCTGCAACGAGGCCGGCGTGCCGGTGGTGCCGCGCGGCGGCAACACCGGCCTGTGTGGCGGCGCCACGCCCGATGCCGCGCCCATCAACGTGGTCCTCAGCCTGGACCGCATGAACGCCGTGCGTGCCATCGACACCGTCGCCAACACGATGGTCGCCGAAGCCGGCTGCATCCTCGGCAACCTGCGCCGCGCGGCGCAGGACGCCGGCCGGCTGCTGCCCTTGAGCCTGGCCGCCGAGGACTCCAGCCAGATCGGCGGCAACGTCGCCACCAATGCCGGCGGCGTCAACGTGGTGCGCTACGGCATGGCGCGCGAACTGGTGCTGGGCCTGGAAGCGGTGCTGCCCAACGGCGAGATCTTCAACGGCCTGCGCACCCTGCGCAAGGACAACACCGGCTACGACCTCAAGCAGCTGCTGATCGGCTCCGAAGGCACGCTCGGCGTCATCACCGCCGTGGCGCTGCGCCTGTTCCCGCGCACCGACGTGCGTTCCGTGGTGCTGGCCGCCGTCGAATCCCCGGCCCAGGCCCTGCAATTGTTCGAAATCCTGTTCGAACAATGCGGCGCCCGCTTGCAGGCTTTCGAGTATTTTTCCGGTGACTGCCTCGACCTGGTCCTGGCCCATGCCGCGGGCGTGCAGGAGCCGTTCGACCAACGTTATCCGGCCTACGTGCTGGTCGAACTGGCCGACACCGCCGACGAAGCCGCCCTGACCGCGCTGCTGGAAAACGTGATCGGCACCGCGCTCGAACGCGGCCTGTGCCTGGATGCCGCCGTCTCGGCCTCGCTGGCCCAGTTGCAGGCGCTGTGGAAACTGCGCGAGGAAATCTCCGAAGCGCAGCGCGCCGACGGTCCGCATCTCAAGCATGACGTGTCGCTGCCGATCGAACGCATCCCCGACTTCATGGTTTCCGCCGAAGCGCGCGTACGCGCGCTGTACCCGGACATCCGCCCCTTCATCTTCGGCCACTTCGGCGACGGCAACCTGCATTACAACCTCTCGCGTCCCGCCGGCGCCGAGCGCGGCTGGGTGGCCGAACACGGCGCCGCGATCACCGACGCGGTGCTCGACGAGGTCAACCGGTACGGGGGCAGCATCAGCGCGGAACACGGCATCGGGCAGCTCAAGCGCGACCACTTCCTGCATAGCAAGGATGCGGTGGAGTTGCGGTTGATGCGGGAGATCAAGCGGGTGCTGGATCCCAAGGGGATCATGAACCCCGGGAAGCTGCTGTAGTTTTTCTTGCGCTTGTCGGCGGGCGTTTCAAGGACCTCACCGCGCGCGATCAAAGATCGGACCAACTCCGCAAAAAAGCACCGCGGATAATAAAAAAGGCCTGGAGCAGCGCTTCCAGGCCTTTTTCATCTCCCCCCACGGCTGCCGGACCACCGCCATCAGCGGCCAGTCCGGCAAATGGGGAATCCGTTCAGAACATCACTGCCGGTGGTAAACCTCGGCGCCTTTCTTCACGAACTCGATCGACTTCTCCTGCATGCCTTTCTGCAGGGCGTCTTTTTCGCTCACGCCCTGCGACGCCGCGTAATCGCGCACATCCTGCGTGATCTTCATGCTGCAGAAGTGCGGCCCGCACATCGAGCAGAAGTGCGCCACTTTCATCGAGTCTTTCGGCAGCGTCTCGTCGTGGAACTCCTTGGCCGTATCCGGATCCAGGCCCAGGTTGAACTGGTCGTCCCAGCGGAACTCGAAGCGCGCCTTGGACAGCGCGTTGTCGCGGATCGCCGCGCCCGGATGGCCCTTGGCCAAGTCCGCCGCATGCGCCGCGATCTTGTACGTGATGATGCCGTCCTTCACGTCCTTCTTATTCGGCAGCCCCAGGTGTTCCTTGGGCGTCACGTAACAGAGCATCGCCGTGCCGTACCAGCCGATCAGCGCCGCGCCGATGCCCGAGGTGATGTGGTCGTAGCCCGGCGCGATGTCGGTCGTCAGGGGGCCCAGCGTGTAGAACGGCGCCTCGTGGCAGTGTTCCAGCTGCAGCTCCATGTTTTCCTTGATCATCTGCATCGGCACGTGGCCGGGGCCTTCGATCATCACCTGCACGTCGTGCTTCCAGGCCACCTGCGTCAGCTCGCCCAGCGTCTTCAGTTCCGCGAACTGGGCTTCGTCATTGGCGTCATAGCCCGAGCCCGGGCGCAGGCCGTCGCCCAGCGAGAAGCTGACGTCGTAGGCCTTCATGATTTCGCAGATTTCCTCGAAGCGCTCGTACAGGAAGCTTTCCTTGTGGTGCGCCAGACACCACTTGGCCATGATCGAGCCGCCGCGCGAAACGATGCCCGTCATGCGGTCCGCCGTCATCGGAATGAACGGCAGGCGCACGCCGGCGTGGATCGTGAAGTAATCCACGCCCTGTTCGGCCTGCTCGATCAGCGTGTCGCGGAAGATCTCCCAGGTCAGTTCCTCGGCCTTGCCGTCCACCTTCTCCAGCGCCTGGTAGATCGGCACCGTGCCGATCGGCACCGGCGAATTGCGGATGATCCATTCACGCGTTTCGTGGATGTGCTTGCCCGTCGACAGGTCCATGACCGTGTCGCCGCCCCAGCGGATCGCCCAGGTCATCTTCTCGACTTCCTCGCCGATGCCTGAACTGACGGCCGAGTTGCCGATGTTGGCGTTGATCTTGACCAGGAAATTGCGGCCGATCGCCATCGGCTCGACTTCCGGGTGGTTGATGTTGGCGGGAATGATGGCGCGGCCGCGCGCGATCTCGTCGCGCACGAATTCCGGCGTGATGGCGGCAGGGATGGCGGCGCCGAACGACTGGCCCGGGTGCTGGCGCAGCAGGCGCTTGACCATCTTCTCGCCGTCCGGACCGCTGTCGCGCAGCGTCTGGAGGTAGTGCT
The DNA here is from genome assembly GCF_059759395.1 of Achromobacter sp. EG18. Lineage (NCBI taxonomy): Bacteria > Pseudomonadati > Pseudomonadota > Betaproteobacteria > Burkholderiales > Alcaligenaceae > Achromobacter > Achromobacter sp. EG18. Next base: position 4,003,733 of record NZ_CM186213.1, on the reverse strand, counting down.
CGCGGCGCAGGCTTTCGCGGATCGCCACGTATTCCATCTCGGGCGTGATGATGCCGCGGCGCGCGTAGTGCATCTGCGAGACGTTGGCGCCGGCCACCGCGCGGCGCGGCGGGCGTTGCAGGTCGAAGCGCATGGCCGTCAGCTTGGGATCGGTCAGGCGCTGCTTGCCGTACTCGCTGGTCGGACCCGACAGCACTTCGGTGTCGCCGCGCTCGTCGATCCAGGCGCGGCGCACTTCCGGCAGGCCGCGGCGGATGTCGATCTTGACGTCGGGGTCGGTGTAGGGGCCGCTGCAATCGTAGACGGTCAGCGGCGGGTTCTTTTCGCCACCGAACATGGTGGGCGTGTCGTCCTGCTCGATCTCGCGGAACGGGACGCGGATGTCGGGACGGGAGCCGACCTCGTAGACCCGGCGGGATTTGGGCAACGGGGCGACCGCGGCCGCGTCGACTTCGGCGGTGGCGGCCAGGAATTTGGGATTGGCGTTCATGGAAAGCTCCAAGCGAATGGTTTGGAGCCGATCGGGAATGGACTCCCGCCATGCGGGCATGGCGGGAATACGGCTCCCAGCATCGGCATTATCCGTACTGGTACGAAGGGACTCTCTCAACACGTCGGGCCGTTCTGGCGCGACGAGTACCCCTGCGCGAAAGCGAAGTATAGAGCCTGCCCGGCCGCCAGGCGAATAGCGGCCATGCTGCGCCGCCGCAGCGGGGCGGCGCACGCTGGTAGTACCGGTTTACATTTGGAATCAGTCTGCGGAGACAGTGCCATACAGGTTCTGTACACTTTTTCACGTCAGCCGGCGGTCCGCCCACCGGCCCCAGTCCACTCAAGAAGGAAACGAGCATGCAACTGACCCTACGCAAACTGGCGCCCGCCCTGGTTGTCATGACCCTTGCGCTTGCGGGTTGCAAGACCGCCCCGACCAAATCCGGCGCCGCCGCCACGCCCGACGCGGCCGGACAGCAGCAATCCTCCACGCAACCGGCCACCGCCGCGGTGGTCGAGTTCTACGTCGCCCAGACCCAATCGGGCCCCGGTCTGGTCGAGGTGAACCTGCCCGACGGCAAGATCTACATGCAGCAGCAGCCGGTGCTGACCCGCGCCGACCTGACCGAGGCGGCCGCCCTGGTCGATCGCCAGGGCGCCAACTTCGTCGGCCTGCGCTTCTCCGACGCCGGCGCGCGCAAGCTCAATGACGTCAGCAGCAAGAACGTCGGCAACATGCTGGCGCTGGTGATCGACCGTGAACTGATCGCGGCGCCGCGCATCGGCGAACCCCTGAACCGCGGCGTGCTGGCTTTCGGCGTGCCGTCGGCCCAGGCTGCTTCCGATATCGCCGCCAAGATCCGTGGCGAAAGCGCCCCGGCCGCGGGCGGCGCCGCCCCGGCCACCGCACCGGCTCCCGCCAAGCCCTGAGCGGCGATTCACGGCCATGAAAAAAGCCCGGCAGCGCCGGGCTTTTTTCATCCTGCCATCGCAATCGCGGCGGCCATCCTCAACCCTTGCGGCCACGCGGTTTGATGCCGCGGCGCGCCTGGGAGGCTTCGATAAAGGTCTGGTTCAGCGCTTCGAGCACCAACCGGTCGTCCGCCGTCAGCGTATCGAACTGCGCCGGCGCAATATTGGGGAAGGGCCACGGCGCCAGGGGACGCCCGCGGCGGGCAATGGCGCGCGGCAACGGCTCGGACACGCCGGTCGCCGGCAATGTGTCGCTCAGGTCATAGCCTTCCATGGGCAATTCCATGGGGCCCTTGCCCGTCTCCAGCCATTCGAGTTCCACCTTCAATACCTGCGCCAGTTTGCGCAGTGAACGGCTCGAATGCCTCAGCCCGCTCTCATAACTGCCGATCGCGCTTTGCGACAGTCGGGCCATGCGAGCGAGCGCTTTCTGCGTGTGGCCACGCAAAAGACGGGCGTGCTTCAGTCGGTCTGAAAAAGTTTTCACGCGTCGATTGAAGCTTGCACTGTAGGCACTTTGGTAGATATAAATATTACTTAAGTGATAAGTTCGGAGAGGCAGCACATGCAGGAAAGAGGTTACGTCCTCGTCGTGCAACTTGGTGGAATGGCGTGCAACAAGTTTGTGCACACCTTGCGTCAACTTCAGTGGGAGGTCGGCCTGTGCCGGTCCCCAGACAGCCTGTTGGCACGGCTGCGCAGCGAACCGGCCGACATCGTCGTGTTGCGCGGCACGAGCGACAATCTGTCGCAACTCATTGCCGAACTGCGTCGGGCCGCATCTGGTAGCGCAGTCGTGTGGCAATCCCCCGAAGATTCCCCCACGGCCCGCATCGCGGCGCTCGACGCCGGCGCCCATGCCTGCGTGCCGTTGCAGGCGAACATCGCGGAATGGGATGCGGTGCTGCGCAACCTGATCCGTTGCCGGCGCGCCGAGACCGACACATTGCCGTGCTGGCGTGTCGATGGCCGCGGCCGGATGCTGGCCGGCCCCGCGGGCGAACGATTGCCGCTGACCAACACTGAACGCGCCTTCTTTGTCAGCCTGCTAAACGCCCCGCATCAGTGCCTGCCCCGCGAAGGCTTCTTCCCCGAGGCCACACGCGACCCCATGGACGGCGCGCGGCGCGTGGATGTGCTGGTGTCGCGCCTGCGCAGCAAGGCCCGCCGCCTCAACATCGACCTGCCGGTGCTGGCGGTGCGCGGGTGGGGGTACATGTTGATGCCGCAAGGCGTGCCGGCGCCCCACGACTAGATACGGTCCCGCGCGTGCTCCAACACCATGCCGCGGAAATTCCTACTAATGTGATATTCGAATTACATAGGTGGGAGAGCATCGCGCCGGTACAGGCGCGCATGCGATTGCGCTAACGGGCGGCGGATGCCGCCTTGTTCGGGAAGATGGAGGGGCGCTCGCGCGCTGTCAGAGCACGACCAGGTTGTCGCGGTGCATCAGCTCGGGGTCGGTCATGCTGCCCAGGATGCGGGCGATCTGCGATGACGGCTGGCGCAGGATGCGGCGGGTGTCCACCGAGGAATAGTTGATCAGGCCGCGGGCGCATTCGCGGCCCTGGCTGTCGACGCAGGCGACCACGTCGCCGCGGCCGAATTCGCCTTCTACATCGACCACGCCGATTGGCAGCAGGCTCTTGCCTTCACGCAGCAGGGCCTGCACGGCGCCGTCATCGAGCACCACGCGGCCGCGCAGCCGCAGGTGGTCGGCCAGCCACTGCTTGCGCGCCGACCACACCGGCAGCACGGCGCGCAGTTCGCTGCCGATGCATTCGCCTTGCGCCAGGCGCGTCAGCACGTTGCGTTCGCGGCCGGAGGCGATCACGGTGTGCGCGCCGCTGTGCGCGGCGCGCTTGGCCGCCAGCACCTTGGTCAGCATGCCGCCGGTGCCGATGCCGCTGCCGGCGCCGCCAGCCATGGCTTCCAGTGCCGGATCGCCGGCTTGGACGTGCGCCATGAATTTGGCGTCGGGATTCTTGCGGGGGTCGGAGTCGTACAGGCCGCGCTGGTCGGTCAGGATGATCAGCGTGTCGGCTTCGATCAGGTTGGTGACCAGCGCGCCCAGCGTGTCGTTGTCGCCCAGCCGGATCTCGTCGGTGACCACCGTGTCGTTTTCATTCACGATCGGCACCACGCCCAGGCGCAGCAGCGCGAACAGCGTGCTGCGCGCGTTCAGGTAGCGGTGGCGGTCGGCCAGGTCTTCGTGGGTCAGCAGGATCTGCGCGGTGCGCAGGCCGTATTCGGCGAAGGCTGCCTCGTAGGCCTGGCACAGGCCCATCTGGCCTACCGCCGCCGCGGCCTGGAGTTCGTGCATCACCGACGGGCGCTTGCGCCAGCCCAGGCGGGCCATGCCTTCGGCGATGGCGCCGCTGGAGACCAGCACGACCTGCTTGCCCTGCTTGTGCAGCGCGGCGATCTGGGCCGCCCAGTGCGCCACGGCGGCGCGATCCAGGCCTCGGCCTTCATTGGTGACCAGCGATGAGCCGACCTTGGCGACGAGGCGCTGGGCATTGGCGACGACGGAAACGGCGGGTGATTCGGCAGACATGATGGCGGCGGGCTGCGGCGCGAAAAAAGGCGTAATCGAACGAGATTGCGATTATGGCTTATTCGTCGCCGCGCGGCGCGGCCGGCTTGTTGTCGGCGTCGCTGCGGGTGTCGTCGAAACGCGGATCTTCGGCCACGTAGGTGCCATCGGCCTGGTCCTGCGCCAGTTGTTCCTTTTCGCGTTCGGCGTCAAGGTAGTCCTGCAGCGCGTAGATCAGGTCCTGGGTGCCGTCGCCGGACAGGCCGGAGATGCCGAACACCGGGCCCTTCCAGTCGTACAGCTCGATGAAGCGGCGCTTGGTGTCCTCGGGATCGGCCACCATGTCCAGTTTGTTCAGCACGAGCCAGCGCGGCTTGGCGGCCAGCTCGGGATCGTAGCGGCGCAGTTCCTCGACGATGGCGCGGGCGTCGACCACGGCCTGCTCCACCGGATCGGCGTCGGGATCGGGCGTGGACACGTCCACCAGGTGCAGCAGCACGCGGGTGCGCGCCAAGTGGCGCAGGAACAGGTGGCCCAGGCCGGCGCCTTCGGAGGCGCCTTCGATCAGGCCGGGAATGTCGGCCACGACGAAGCTGCGCGACGGCGAGGTGCGCACCACGCCCAGGTTCGGGTGCAGCGTCGTGAACGGGTAGTCGGCGATCTTCGGCTTGGCGTTCGAGATGCGGGTGATCAGCGTGGACTTGCCGGCGTTGGGCAGGCCCAGCAGGCCGACGTCGGCCAGCACCTTCAGTTCCATGCGCAGGTAGCGGTGTTCGCCTTCCTTGCCGGGCGTCCACTGGCGCGGGGCGCGGTTGACGCTGGACTTGAAATGCATGTTGCCCATGCCGCCCTGGCCGCCGGCTGCCAGCACGACCTTCTGGTCGTGGCGGTTCAGGTCGAACAGGACTTCGCCGGTCTCGGCGTCATGGATGATGGTGCCGACGGGCACGCGCAGCGTGATGTCCGGGGCGGCGGCGCCGTACTGGTCCGAGCCGCGGCCGTTTTCGCCGTTCTTGGCGCGGTGCAGGCGCGCGTAGCGGAAGTCGATCAGCGTGTTGATGTTGCGATCAGCCACGGCAAAGATGCTGCCGCCGCGTCCGCCGTCGCCGCCGTCCGGGCCGCCCTTGGGGATGAATTTTTCGCGGCGAAAGCTCGCCACGCCATTGCCGCCTTTGCCGGCGACGACTTCGATGGTGGCTTCGTCTACGAATTTCATGATGTCTGCGCGTGTATGAGATAGGGAGTCGCCGCAGCGCGGCGAGGGCCGCCACGCATTTGCGGTGGCCCGAAGGAAAAAAAGCCCTGCCGCGTGCGACAGGGCTTTGCCGTTCTGGCTGGCGGCGGGTCGCTGAGGCAACCGCGCCGCTGGCCTGACCGTGCTGCGTCGAGGATTACTCGGCGGCGACGATCGAAACGGTTTGCTTGTTCAACGCGCCCTTGAAGCCGAATTGAACCTTGCCGTCGACCAGCGCGAACAGGGTGTGGTCCTTGCCCATGCCGACGTTCACGCCAGCGTGGAAACGGGTACCGCGCTGACGCACGATGATCGAACCAGCGGGAATCAGTTCACCGCCGAAAGCCTTGACGCCCAGACGCTTCGATTCTGAGTCGCGTCCGTTTCGCGTAGAGCCGCCGCCCTTTTTCTGTGCCATGTTTAGCTCCTGCTAATGTGGTGCCGAGTCGCGTCTTAGGCCGTGATGGCTTCGATGCGGATTTCGGTGTAGTTCTGACGGTGGCCCTGACGCTTCTGATAGTGCTTGCGACGGCGCATCTTGAAGATCTTGACCTTGTCGTGGCGGCCTTGCGCAAGAACCGTTGCCTTGATCACGGCGCCGGCGACGAGGGGCGTACCAACTTTCAGTTGGTCGCCTTCGCCCACGGACAGCACTTGATCCAGGGTGATTTCTTGCCCAATGTCAGCCGGTATCTGTTCTACCTTGAGTTTTTCGCCAATGGCAACACGGTACTGCTTGCCACCGGTTTTTACGACCGCGTACATGGGGTATTCCTTAAATAGGTAAATGGGTTCATTCGCTTGCCGGCCCTGCTGGGCTGGCAGTGCTTGCCTGGGGTTGCCAAGATTGGGGTTGCCAAGATTGGGGTTGCCAAGACCAAGCGCGCGTAATTCACCGACGTAATTCGGCCATCTCTGACCGAATCCGGGATATTAGCCCGCGGCTGGGGAAAAGTCAAAAAGCGCTTGCAGGCTAAGGGCTTAGGTGTGGCCGGGGCGCCGCGTCGGGGTGGCGCGCAACCGAAAAAACGGGGGCGGGGCGGTTCGGATGGGATGGCGGAGGGGGATTCCGCGCCCCGGGCAGGGGCGTCGCTACGTCCGGCTCCGGTTCCTGGCAGCCCGTATAATCGCTGGTCGAATCCCCCGCCATCCCGGCGGCCCAGCGGTAAGAGCTGTTACATATGGCTCGTTTCACTCTCCGGATACGTCTTGAATCTCCCCGCGCTCATTGCTCCCATAGTTGACGATATGAAAGCCGTCGATGCGGTTATCCGCGAGCGGCTGAATTCCGATGTGGTGCTCATCCGTACGATCGGCGACTACATCATTGGCGCGGGCGGCAAGCGCATGCGCCCGGCGATGGTGCTGATGGTGGCGCGCGCGCTGGGGTATCAGGGGACGCACCACCAGTTGCTGGCCGCCGTGGTGGAGTTCATCCATACCGCGACGCTGCTGCATGACGACGTGGTCGACGAGTCCGACCTGCGCCGCGGGCGCGAAACCGCCAACGCGGTGTTCGGCAACGCGGCCAGCGTGCTGGTGGGCGACTATCTGTATTCGCGCTCGTTCGAGATGATGGTCGAGGCCGACTCGATGCGCATCATGAGCATCCTGTCCGAAGCCACCACGGTCATCGCCGAGGGCGAGGTGCTGCAGTTGCTGAACGTGCACGATCCGGACGTCTCGCAGGAGCGCTACCTGCAGGTCGTGCGCTACAAGACCGCCAAGCTGTTCGAGGCCGCCGCCCAGGTCGGCGCGGTGCTGGCGGGCGCCACGCCCGAGCAGGAAGCCGCGGCCGCCGCCTATGGCCGCCACGTGGGCACGGCCTTCCAGTTGGTCGACGACGTGCTGGACTACAGCGGAGACGCCGCCGCGCTGGGCAAGAACGTGGGCGACGATCTGCGCGAGGGCAAGCCCACGCTGCCGCTGATCCGCGTGATGGAAGTGGGAACGCCGCAGCAGCAGCAATTGATCCGCGACGCCATCAAGACGGGCGACGCCGACTTTGCCGCCGTGGCCGCCGCCATCCAGGCGACGGACGCGTTGGAACACGCCCGCCAGGCCGCCGTGGCCGAGGCGGATCGGGCCCGCGAAGCACTTTCTGCATATCCCGTTTCCCCTTTTCTAAATTCTCTGTTAGAATTCTGCGCTTTCGCGGTGAATCGAGATCGCTAGCTGAAAACAGCACTGCAAGCGCTGCTTTGAGCAAGGTTGGAATTCACGAGGCGGGAAGGGCAAAACCTTCAAGCCGAAGCGAAAAGATGATTTGGTTGCACTGAGCGCAACGAAGTCAGTAGCTGTAGGGTGTGGGAGATGTATAAGCCCATGCCCAGACTCGGGGCGTAGCTCAGCCTGGTAGAGTACTGCGTTCGGGACGCAGGAGTCGGAGGTTCGAATCCTCTCGCCCCGACCACTTATCTGTGGTCGAATTCTTGAAGGTGTTTCCCGACGCCTTTGGCTGAAAGCCGGTACCGCGCAAGCGTTGCCGGCTTTTTTGCGTGGGCACGCCGTTTGCTGGCGTGGCGCCCATGAACTCGTTTTCTCTCGCAGACGGCCCGCTCGTGGTCGCTTATCCTCGCCGCGCCCGGGCGTCCGAGCACGAAGTGGCGTCGCATGACGCCCTGGCGGCGCGCCTGGCCGCGCTGTTGGGCGGGCGCCATGTTCGCGATTACCGGCCCAGTCGCCATCGCGGCGCCCCGGTTCCGTATTACGTGCCCGACCGCAGCATCGCCGGGGCGGCGCGCGCGGCCATCCTGGGCATCGCGGGCATCGCCGACCTCTATGGTGGCGTCGTGCCGCATGCCTTCGTCGCCACCAAATCCATCAGCCATGGCCTGGCGCGGCCGGATGCACCGGCGCCAGCGGGTTGGGTCGCCTCGCTGGCGGATGCATTGGGTGACGCGGTGCTTGCCGGCTACACGGCGTTCCGCCCGGAAGACGCGCTGGCCGGTGGCCTGCGGCTGTTGCAACGCGGGCCGGTGCGGTTGAAACCTGCCGATGCGACCGCCGGGCGCGGGCAGGAGGTCGCCTCGGATGCGGATGCGCTGCGGCAGGCCTTGGAGCGCCAATGCGCGCGGACGATGGGACGGCTCGGCCTGGTGATCGAGGAAGACCTGGACGAAGTCGAAACCTGCAGCGTGGGCTGGTCCAAGGTGGGAAAAATGGAGATCGCCTATGTCGGCACGCAGTCGCTGACGCCCGACAATGCGGGCTGCCTCGTGTACGGCGGCTCGGAACTGCGCGTGGCGCGGGGCGGCTTCGATGCCTTGCGCAGGCTGGATCTCGCCGACCGTGAACGCCGCGCGATCGACCTGGCGTGCCAGTATGACGCGGCTGTATCGGCCGCCTATCCCGCGCTGATTGCTTCGCGGCGCAATTACGATGTGGCGTTTGGTCTCGGCGCCGATGGCCGGCCGCGCGCGGGCGTGCTGGAACAATCGTGGCGCGCGGGCGGTGCCAGCATCGCGGAACTGGCCGCCATGCAGGCCTTTGCGCTCTCGCCCGCGCTGCGCGAAGTGCGCGCCGCGACCCGCGAGCGCTATGGCGCCGACGAACCGGCGCCAATCACGCAACGCCTGGTGTTCCACGGCCACGACGCGGCGGTCGGGCCCATCAGCAAGTCGGGCGGCATCCTGGAGGCGGCCGATGGCGGCGCATAGCAGTCCGCTCGCGCTCGACGTGGATGGCGTGTCGCTGGACGCCACGTTCCTTACCCCGGAAGACAAGGTGCCGGGGGTGCTGTTCATTCATGGCTGGGGCGGCAGCCAGCAGTTCGACCTGTCGCGCGCCAAGGGCATTGCCGCGCTGGGTTGCGTCTGCCTGACCTTCGATCTGCGCGGACACGCCGCCACGCAGGCGCGGCAACGCGAGGTGACGCGCGAGGACAATCTGCGCGACGTGGTGGCGGCCTATGACCGGCTGGCGCAGCATCCGTCGCTGGACTCCGGTTCGATCGCCGTGGTGGGCAGCAGCTACGGCGGTTACCTGGCGGCGCTTTTGAGTACGCTGCGTCCGGTGCGCTGGCTGGCGCTGCATGTGCCTGCCTTGTATCGTGACGACGAATGGCTGGTGCCCAAGAACCAGCTCGATCGCGAGATCCTGCGCGCCTATCGCAGCGTCTACGTCGCGCCGGAAGAGAACCGCGCGTTGAAGGCGTGCACGGCGTTCGCCGGCGACGTGCTGTTGGTCGAGGCGGAACACGACAGCTATATCCCGCATTCGACCATCATGAGCTATCGCTCCGCGTTTCGCCGATCGCACTCGTTGACGCACCGGATCATCGACGGCGCCGACCACGCGCTGACGGAAAAACCGGCGCAACGCGCCTATACCTCGATACTGGTGAACTGGGTGACCGAAATGGTCATGGGCGCCCGCATGGGCGAGGGTAGGGCGCGCTACTGAGCGGCCGCGGTCGGGCTGGCGCGTTGCGCGCAAGGCCCGCAACGATGCCGGCCCTGGCGCTTTCCGCCGCGCGGGTCAACCCGGGTAGAGATCGGTGCGGCGATGCTCCCAGGCCGGCAGGCCGGCGCGCAGCGTGGCCACGCGCTGCGGGTCGAGGTCGGCCAGGATGTAGCCGGTGCGGTCCGGCATGCAGGCCAGCACCGTGCCCCAGGGGTCGATGATCATGCTGCGGCCGAGGCAGGGCAGGCCCGGGCCGTCGCCGCCGATCTGGGCGGCGGCGATCACGTAGCACTGGTTCTCGATGGCGCGGGCGCGCAGCAGGGTTTCCCAATGATCGCGCCCGGTGTGCAGGTTGAAGGCCGCGGGCACCACCAGCACGTTGGCGCCGCGTGCGCGCAGCGCGCGGTAGAGTTCGGCGAAGCGCAGGTCGTAGCAGATGCTCAGGCCCAGCGTCAGGCCCGCCGCCTCGACGGTCCGCAGGTGCGCGCCGGGCGCGAAGTCGGCGGATTCGCGGTAGGGGATGCCGTCGACCACCGCGTCGTACAGGTGGACTTTGCGGTAGGAGGCGGCGATGCTGCCGTCCGGGGCGAAGGTGACGCCGGTGTTGCCGAGCCGGTCCTGGTCCGCCAGGCGTTCATGCATCGAGCCCAGGTGGATCCAGCAAGCGTGGCGTTGCGCCAGCGCGGCGATGCGCGCCGTGACCTCGCCGGGGATCGGACTGGCGGCGGCGCGCAGCGTTGGTGTGTCGCCGCGCACATCGCTGTACTCGGGCGTGACGATCAGTTTCGCGCCGTCGTTGGCCGCGGCCGTTATCCAATGTTCCAGCGCCGCCAGGTTGACATCGCGGTCACGGCGGCTATCGAGCTGGATGGCTGCCACTCTGATGGACATGCGGGCTCCTTGTCAGTGTGTGTGCGCCTGGGCTTTCAGGCCAAGCGCGACCGCGCGCGCGATCTGCCCCAGCAGGGCGGCGCCTTCGCCGCCCTGGAGCGTCTGCGCGGTCTGCCAGTCGGTGAAGCCGTCGGCCAGCACCGCCAGCACCACGCTGCGGTCCGCCACGGTGAGGATGCCGGCGTCATGGCGCAGGCCCGGCAGCTGGCCGGCCTTGCTGGCCAGATGCGCAGGCGCCGGCAGCGCGGCGCCGAAGTGGGCGCGCTCGCGCTGGTCGGCCAGCAGGTCGAGCGCGAAGGTCCGCAAGGGCGGCGGCAGCATGCCGTCGCGCAGCATCCAGCAGAGCGCGGCGGTGGCATCGTCGGCGCTGGTGAAGTTGTCGCGGCCGGCTTCGCGCGCGGCGGCGTCCATCATGCGGCGTTGCAGACGGCTTGCCGCCAGTCCGGCGCGCTGGCTCCATTGGTTGATCGCGTCAAAGCCCAACAGATCAATCAGCGCGTTGGTGGCGACGTTGTCGCTGAGCACGATCATCAACCGCGCCAGCTCGGCCAGCGACAGGCTGGCGACGCTGGGCAGTTGGGCCAGGATGCCGGTGCCGCCGGCGCGGTCGCCGCAAGCGGGCAGGGCCAGCGGCTGTTCGAGCGCGTAGCGGCCGTTGGCCACCGCTTCGAGCAGCGCCAGCAGGATGGGCACCTTGATGATGCTGGCCGATGGCTGCACGCGGTCGGCGTGGTGCGCCAGTACGATGTTGCCGTCCAGGTCGCGCAGGCTCAGCGAGACCCGCGCGGGCGTGGCCGCCAGCAAGGGCGCCAGCGCCGCGTCGACGTGCTGGCGCAAGGCGTTGCGGTCCAGCGGTTGCGATCCCAAGGGGAACATGGTCGATCTCCTCAGACCAGGAAGAAGAACAGGGACGAGAACAGGCAGAGGTTCACCAGGATCACCGCCCAGCCGTTGTAGAGCATGTATTTGAGCTCGCCAGAGCGCGCCAGGCCCATCTGGCCGAACATGTCCGAGGTGGGGAACGGGCCGAACCAGTCGATCTGCGAACTGCCCAGGATAACCGCCGTGGTGGCCGCGGGGCCGACGCCGGCGGCCGCCAGCAGCGGTCCGAAGATCTTGGCGGTGAAGGTCATCTGCGCCACCGCCGCGCCGGGGATGTGGCCGATCACGTTGAACCACAGGACGATGACGCACAGCATGGCGCCGCTGATGCCGGCCAGGTGCGGCTTCGCCAGTTCCAGCACGGCGTGGTAGGCGTTGAGCTGGTCCACCAGCACCAGCACCGGATTGAACAGCCAGAACAGGAAGAAGATCCAGATCAGCTTGCCGGTGCCCGCATACATCGCCTGCAGGATCGCGCGCGGGCCCATGCCGCCGGCCAGGCCGGTGGTGGCCGCCAGCGACACCATGACGATGATGGCGAAGGCGTAGCCGGCCTTGGCGAGCACGCCGGCGACCGCCATGATGATGATGGTCAGGCAGAACGCCCACGCCGAGCGCAGGGCCGTGGGGGACGGCGCGGCGTCCAGGTCGAGGGCGGCCATGCTGGCGCCGGCTTCCTCGTATTGATGAGTCGCCTCGCTCATCTTCTGGATGCGGCCCGACATGAACCAGCCGGCCAGCAGCGTCGCCACGGCCATCGGGATGCCCGCCACCAGCAGGTACTGCGGATAGCTCAAGCCGGTCAGGCCGGTCACGGTGACCACGTTGGGCGTGAAGGGCCCCAGCACCAGTCCGGCCGAGCCGGCGGTCTGGAACAGCGCGGCCACCGCGGGCGGCGACAGGCGCACCGCCGCCGCGATGGGGATCACCACCGCCGCGATGATGGCGTTGCCGCCGGCCAGGGTGCCCAGCGCGCCGCAGATCAGGGTCGAGGTCACCATGATGCCCAGGCGCACGCGCACCTGGTTCGACAGGCCGATGCGGCGCACGATGGCGCGCACCATCTGTTCCGCGGCGCCGGTGCGCGAGGCGACTTCGCCCACGCCGGCGCCGAGCACGATGATCAGGCCGACCACCGCGATGAACGACCCCAGTGATTCCGCCAGCAGCTTGCTCATGGCGATGGGCGTGGTGCCCGTCATGATGGCGCCGAGCACGATGGCGGCGATGGTGGACAGCACGATGTCCACGCCCAGCAGCGCGATGATGGCGAACACCAGCACGGGCGTCAGGCCCCACAGGCTGGTCTGGCCTGGCAGCGCGTAGTGGGTGTAGAGCGCGATGGCCAGCCCGACCAGGAATACCGCGATGGCGGCATTGCGCCGGCGTGGGTGCAACGAGCCGCCGGCGGGCGGGCGTGGCGCCGCCGCCGTTTGTGCCAATGAGGTCATGTCTTCTCCGTCCCTATCCAATCCGTGGCCAGGCCGTGACGCGCGGCGCGTCCGGCGGTTATCGGCCTATTGTTGTGATCCCGCCTTGTGGGTGCTGCAGGCGTGGATTCCCAGCGGTCCAATGTCCAGGCCGCCGGGCCGCATCGGACGGCCTGGCGCTGGACGGTGAGAGTGTGGGCGTGACGGGCGACAGGTTCAAATGAGTGGTGCGGGTGCGGCCATAACCAAAGGTTATGCGTTCGGCGCGGCGCCGATGCGCATGACCGACTTGCCGATCTGTTCGCGCGCTTCCAGCCGCGCATGGATGCGCTGCACGTCTTCCATTTCGTAGCGGCCCTCGATGGCGATGTCCAGCGACCCTTCGAGCAGCGCGCCGAACACGGCGTCGGCGCGGCGCTGCACGGTGACGCCGTCCCGCATGTGGTCGGCCAGCCGCGGCCGCGTCAGGAACAGCGAACCGGCCTCGCCCAGTTCGATCGGATCCAGGTCGGTGACCGAGCCCGAGACATTGCCGTAGTTGATGACCAGGCCGCGCGCGCGGCAGGCGCGCAAGCTGTCGCGCAGGGTAGCCTTGCCGACCGCGTCGAACACCACGTCCACGCCCGCGCCGCCGGTGGCCTCGCGGATGCGGTCGGCGAAGCGGCCGTCGTCGTAGGGCAGGGCGTGGTGGGCGCCGCGCGCGCTGGCGACGGCGCGCTTTTGCGCGCTGCTGGCGGTGGCGAACACGGTGGCGCCGCGCCGCGCGGCCATCTGCACCAGCAATTGGCCGATGCTGCCGGAAGCCGCGTGGATCAGGCAGGTGCTGCCCGGGCCCAGCCGGGCGATGTCTTCAACCAGGTAGTGCGCGGTGGCGCCCTGGAAGATCGCGGCGGCGGCCAGGTCGAATGGGATGGCGTCGGGGATCCTGGCGACCTTGGCCGCCGGCACGCTGGCGTACTCGGCGTAGCTGCCCCAGGCGATGCACCAGGCGACGCGGTCGCCGGGCGCCAGATGCGTGACGCCGGCGCCGACCGCGACGATCTCGCCGGCGCCTTCCATGCCGAGGGTGCAGGGCAGGCGGACGGGATAGGTGGTGGAGGCCGCGTACTTGCCCTGGCGGGTGTGCACGTCCATGAAGTTGATGCCGGCGTAGGCGACCCGCGCCACTACGTGGCCGGGCGCGGCATCCGGCATGGGATGGTCCGCGCGCATCTGCAGGACTTCGGGGCCGCCGTAGCGTTCTATCAGGATGGCTTTCACTGCGAAGGATTCCTTGTTGAGGGAGGGACGGCGCGCCGTGGCATCGATCGATGGCGGCCATCGTAGAAGGCGTGAATCGGTCTGGGAATTCCCCAGGAATTCACCGGGGGCGTGAGGAAATTGCCGGAACGGACGCGCCAATGCGCGGCGGCCGCGTGCAATCGCGGCGGGTGTTGGTCGACAAACAGGATTAAGTCCCATTCCGGTTTGGGCTATGCTGCGGCAGGCGCCGCCGTTGCGGCGTGCCGAACCGTGTTCCATTCCGCCGACGGGCTGGCGCCCTGCGGCACGCGCAATCCCGAGAAGCCGATGTCCTCCCGTATCCTGTTCCGCCTTTGCCAAGCCGCCTTGTTCAGCGGCGTTCTCTGGAGCGCCGGCGCGCAGGCGCAGGCTCCGACGCCGAACGATGCGGGCGCGCCGGTCGCGCGCGGCGCGCAGCTTGTCGGCGAGACCGTGGCGGACCGGCCGTCGACGGTCTATCGCTTTGAAACACACCGGCTCGATTCGGCCGATGGCAAGCGCCACTACCGCATCCAGATCGCCGTGCCGCGCCAGGCCGCGCCGGCCGGCGGCAGCGCGGTGTTGTACATGCTCGACGGCAACGCGGCGCTGGCCACGCTGACCGATGCCGACCTGCTGCGGTTGGGCGCGGGCGGCGCGCCGGTGCTGGTGGCCGTGGGCTACGACGTGCCGACGCGCAACGACGTGGTGGCGCGTGCCTATGACTACACGCCGCCCGTGTTCGAGCAGGGCGCGCGCCAGCCGAATCCGGTGGTGCTGGGCCGCGAGGGAGGCGGCGCGGACGAGTTCCTGGCCCTCTTGCGAGAACGGGTCAAGCCGCTGGTGCGCGGCCGCGCCGCGGTCGACGACAGACGCGAATACCTGTGGGGGCATTCCTATGGCGGCCTGTTCGCGCTGCACGTGCTGTTCACGCGGCCGGACACGTTCGCGCGCTACATCACGGGCGACCCGTCGGCCTGGTGGGCCGATGGCGCCCTGTTGCAGGAGTGGCGGCGCTTCGACGCGCGGCGCGCGGCCGGCAAGCGCGTGCTTGTGCTGGCGGGCACCAAGCCGCGCGATCCGGCGCGCCAGCGGCCCAATGCGCCGTCGACGCGGCCGGATGGCACGCCGATCGACCTGCAGCCTGCCGTGCGCGCGATGGTGGAAGGCCTGCGCGAAGGCGGCGCGGATGCCCGCTACGAGGCGTTTGCGCAGTTCGGCCACGGCGAGATGCTGCGGGTGTCGCTGGAGCGCGCGCTGCAGGTCGCGCTTGAACCCTAGAAGGCCATGGAAGCCGGGACCGGCTCGGCGCCGCGCCGGCGCATGGTAAAAGCGGCATCAGGATCCGGGAGTTTTCTCCCGCACGATCATCCCCGGCGTGAGTGGACAATCCGATGTTCGACTGGCAGGACCTGTATTACTTCACCGTCTTGGCGCGTACCCAATCGTTGTCGGCGGCCGCCCGTGAACTGCGGGTCGAGCATGCCACCGTGGGGCGCCGCATCGACGCGCTGGAAAAATCCCTGGGCCTGCGGCTGGTGGACCGGCTGCCGCGCAGCCGTCCGCTGACCGGGGACGGACGCGCGCTGGCGCGGCTGGCCGGCGCCATGAACGAGATCGCCACGGGAGTCGAACAGTTGTCGCGCATTGCCTCGAT
Source organism: Achromobacter sp. EG18 (assembly GCF_059759395.1). Lineage (NCBI taxonomy): Bacteria > Pseudomonadati > Pseudomonadota > Betaproteobacteria > Burkholderiales > Alcaligenaceae > Achromobacter > Achromobacter sp. EG18. The sequence continues at coordinate 3,987,972 of NZ_CM186213.1, read as the reverse complement.
CGAGGTCGCCGGCACGGTCCGCGTCAGCGCGCCGCCGTCGCTGGCCAGCCACTGCATCGCGCCGCGGATCGCCGCGCTGCGCGAGCGGCATCCGAAGCTGAACGTGGTTCTGCTGCCGTCGCTGTCGCTGGTGGCGCTGGACCGCGGCGAGGCCGACATCGCCCTGCGTACCGTGCGCCCGGAAGAGGATGCGCTGGTGCGCAGGAAAATCGGCGTGGTGCGATTCGCGCTGTATGGCGGCGCCGGATACGCGGAGCAGCCCGCCGAGCAGTGGCGCTTCATCGCGTATGACGCGAGCGGCGACGCCCTGCCGCAACAGGCCTGGCTGCATCAGGTCCGCCGCCACCGGCCGGTGGTCTTTGCCGCCAGCGACCTGGCGGCGCAGCAGATGGCCGCGCGGTCAGGGCTGGGCGCCGTGGTGCTGCCCACGATCGTGGGCGACAGCGACGCCATGCTGCAACGGCTGGCGGTGGCGGGCGAGGCGCCGTCCCGCGATCTGTGGCTGGCGGTGTTTCCGGATTTGCGCCGGTCGCCGTCGGTCAAGGCGGTGATGGACTTCCTGGTGGAGTGCGTGCAGCAGGAACCACGGCTGCGCCCGTGACCGTCCTGCTCGCGGCTATTCGCGGGAGGTTGCGGCGCCCTCGGCCAGCATCTGGCGCAGGCGGGCGCGGCGACGTTCGAGGTCGGCGATCTGCCGTTCGACCGAGGCCAGGCGCTGGCGTTGCACTTCGGAGGTCTGCGGGCAGGCGGCCGCGCCCTCGATCATGCGCATGCAATCGGGAAAGCCCTGGATCTCGGCGAGACTGAAACCGGTTGCGATCAGGCGCTGGATCTGCCGCACCTGGCTGACCGCGGCGGGGGCAAAGTGGCGATAGCCGTTGTCGGCGCGCGAGGAGGCCAGCAGGCCGTGCGCGTCGTAATGGCGAATCGAGCGCAGGCTGGCGCCGGTGGCGCGGGCAAGGGCGCCGATCGACATCGGCTTGGCGGCGGGCGGGAGTGTCATGGCGAAGTTTCACGAGCCGGGCGCTTGACTCTAACACCGGTGTGAGGGTCGAGACTGCGATTCCCCTTTTGCCATCCAGGAGTCAGCCCCATGCCCGGCCAGCCTTTGTTCCGTCAATTCCGTCGCCTGCTGGCGATGATCGCCCTGCTGTCGGCGAGCGCCGCGGCATTGGCCGATGATCGCCAGTACACCGCCGTCGCGCCGGATGGCGTGACGCTTGCCATCCAGGAGTCCGGCGATCCGGCCGGCCCCGCCATCGTCTTCATCCACGGCCTGCTGGGCAGCCGCCTCAGCTGGGAGGCGCAGTTGTCCAGCCCCCTGTTGCAGCGCTATCGCCTGATCGCCTACGACCTGCGCGGCCACGGCCAGTCGGGCAAACCGACCGCGCCGCAGGCCTACACCGATGGCCGGCGCTGGGCCGATGACCTGGCGGCCGTGATCGCCGCGTCGGGCGCGCGCCAGCCGGTGCTGGTGGGCTGGTCGCTGGGCGCCGCCGTGACGACCAACTACCTGGCCGCGTACGGCGACGGCGATGTCGCCGGCGCGGTCTACGTGGGCGGCGTGATCGAACTGGACGCCAGCCAGATCGCGCCGCATCCCGAGGTGTATCGCGGCATGGCGTCGACCGACCTGAAGACGCACTTGGACGCCGAACGCGCCTTCCTGGCGCTGTGCTTCGAGACGCAGCCGGACACGGCCACGTTCGAGCGGCTGCTGGCCAACGCCGCCCTGGCGTCGCCCGGGATGCAGGCCGCGGTGCCGCGGATGACGATCGCGGCCCGCCAGGGCCTGGGCGCGATGCGCAAGCCGCTATGGCTGATCTATGGCGCGCGCGATGCGCTGGTGCGCGCCGAGCCGTCGCTGGAACGCGCCAGGCAGTTGAATCCGCGCGTGCGCGGCTCGGTATATGCGGCGTCGGGACACGCGCCGTTCGTGGAAGAGGCCGAGCGGTTCAACCGCGATCTGGCCGCGTTCGTCGACGCGGCGGGGCGCTGACGCCCGCCGGGGGCACGCGGTCGGTCGCGAGGACCGGTTCAGTTGCTCCCGGCCGGGGCGGACCGCTTGCTGGGCCGGGTGCCGATGTCGCCCGGGGTCGAGCCTTCGTCATCCACCGTGAGGCCGCCGCCACGCATGATGCCCTTGGCGATCTCGTCGGCGGACTTGCCGGCGAAGCCATGCTCGCCCGCGACGATGCGGAAGCTGTCGCCTTCTAGCGGGCTTTGCAGCGTGGCCGAGGACAGCAGCACGCCGTTCGAACGCAGCTGGATGCGCTTGCCGACGCGGTCGCGGGTGAAGTCCGCCAGGGCCTGGCGGCTGTCGGGATGCAGCACCACGTCGACATAGCGCATCGAGGTTTGCGGGTCGACGCCAGCGGTGGCTTTGTCGGCCCGCAGGGCCACGCTTTCGGCGTGGGAGGCGGCGGCCGCCAGCAGCAGCGCGGCGCAGGCGAGGGATCGAACAACGGTCATGGGCGGGCTCCGGGAAGCGGCGGATCGATGACGGCATCCTAGCCTCATCGACGGCGATGCGTATTACGACTTGTATGCGAAGCTGGCATTGCCTGCCGACGGTGGGCTCGCGGGCATTTGGCCGCTAATATGGCGGCTCGATGATCGCCCCCGGCCGCGTCCGGCCGCCGCAAGGAATCCCGTCACATGAAGCTGTCCGCCCCCTGGTTTCTGTCCTGCCTGCTGCTGGCCGGCGCGGCCCATGCCGGCTCTGCGCCGGCCGAGCTGTCGTGCGTTTCGGAAAGCGGCAAGGTGGCGCTGCGCGGCGCCATTCCGTCGCCGTCGTCGGAGGAGCTCAACCTGACGCTGACCTATGGAAACGCGACGCAGGGCTTCGACTCGGGCGATGCCCCGGCCTACGTGGTGGCGGATTTCCCGCTGGGCGTCTTCACCCTTGTCGCTCCCGACGACGCCTGGCCGCTGACGCTGTACGCCTTGCCGGGCACCGTCGCGGTCAGGAAGGTTGCCAACGGGGATGTGGCCGGCACTTTCCAGGCCAAGCTGACCGGGCCGCGGCCGGGCGGCCCGACCGCCTCGGGAGCGGGCAATCCGCTCAAGGCGACCTTGAATTGCGACTACCGCTATTCGCTGTGAGGGCCGTCGCTCGCTAACGGGCGACGGACGAGGGGGCGACGGACCAGGCAAGGCTCGCGCTACCGGGTAATCCCGCTACCGGTTTTTTCGGCAAAATTTGTATGATGACCATATGACTATGCCGAGGGGGGCGCGCATGCCGCAAGACTATTCCGCTGTCCGTCACCGCCCTGCGCGGGGCGCGCCATGAGCCTGGAAACCCGTATCCGCGAGGAGATCTGCACCGTCGGGGCCAGTCTCTACCAACGCGGCTATACCGTCGGCGCGGCCGGCAACATCAGTGCGCGCCTGGATGACGGCTGGCTGATCACGCCCACCGACGCCTGCCTGGGCCGACTCGATCCGGCCGAGCTGGCCAAGGTGGACCTGGCCGGCAATCCGGTTTCGGGCGGCAAGCCTTCCAAGACCCTGGCGCTGCACCAGGGCATCTACCAGGCCGATCCCGCCGCGCGCGGCGTGGTGCATACGCATTCGACGCACCTGGTGGCGCTGACGCTGGCCGGCGTCTGGCGCCAGGACGAGGTATTGCCGCCGATCACGCCCTACCAGGTGATGAAGGTGGGCCGCATTCCGCTGATCCCCTATCGGCGGCCGGGCGATCCGGTCGCGGCCGCGCAGGTGGCGGCGGTGGCGGCGCAGGTCCGGGGGGTGCTGTTCGAGCGCCTGGGGCCCGTGGTGTGGGAGCGGTCGGTGTCCCACGCGTCCCATGCGCTGGAGGAACTGGAAGAGACCGCGCGCCTGTGGCTGATGTCCGAGCCCCGGCCCGCGCCCCTGTCCGAGACGGCGGTCGAGGAATTGCGCGCCGTGTTCGGGGCGCACTATTGATCCGCGCATTGCGCGGGCCGACGGCGCCCGCCACGACCTGAAGGAGCCGACATGCCGCGCCTGGCCGCGAACCTGAGCATGATGTATGCGGAACACCCGTTCCTGGAGCGCTTCGCCGCCGCTGCGCGCGATGGTTTCCAGGGCGTGGAGTTCCTGTTTCCCTATGACCATCCGGCCGCCGAGATCCGGACGCGGCTGCAGGCGCACGGCCTGACGCAGGCGCTGTTCAACGCGCCGCCGGGCGACTGGGCGGCCGGCGAGCGCGGTATCGCCGCGCTGCCGGGGCGCGAGGACGAGTTTCGCCGGGGCCTGGACCGGGCGCTGGAGTATGCCGCGGCGCTGGGCAACCGCAGCCTGCACGTGATGGCGGGACGGGTCCCGGCCGGGCAGGAGCGCGCCGCGCATCGCCAGGCCTACCTGCGCAACCTGGAAAGCGCCGCGCGCGCGGCCGCCAGCGCTGGCGTGACTATCGTGATCGAGCCGATCAATCCGCGCGACATGCCCGGCTATTTCCTGACGCGCCAGGACGAGGCCCAGGCCATCCGCGCCGAGGTCGGCGCCGACAACCTGCGGGTGCAGTTCGATTGCTACCACTGCCAGATCGTCGAGGGCGACCTGGCGGTGAAGCTGCGGCGCGACATGGCGGGCATCGGCCATATCCAGATCGCCGGCGTGCCGGACCGCCACGAGCCCGACCTGGGCGAACTGAACTACCCGTACCTGCTGGCGCTGGTCGACACGCTGGGCTACGCGGGCTGGATCGGCTGCGAATACCGGCCCAAGGGCGCCACGACGGCGGGGCTAGGCTGGGCCAAACCCTATCTCGCGGGAGGCGAGCGATGAAGATACTGATTACCGGCGGCGCCGGCTTCCTGGGCCAGCGCCTGGCGCGCAAGCTGTTGGAACAGGGGCGATTGGCCCTGGGTGGCGAGCGCGTGCCGATCTCCCAGATCGACTTGCTCGACGTGACCCGGACCGACGCCATCAACGACACGCGCGTGCGTTCGGTCGAGGGCGACGTCGCCGATCCCGATTGCCTGCGATCCCTGATCGGCGCCGATACCGCGGTGATCTTCCACCTGGCCGCCATCGTCAGCGGCCAGGCCGAGGCCGATTTCGACCTGGGCATGCGCATCAACCTGGATGCCTCGCGCGCCTTGCTGGAGGCCTGCCGTCGGCAAGGCCATCGGCCGCGCGTGGTGTTCACCAGCTCGGTCGCGGTCTACGGCGGCGCCCTGCCGGAAACGGTGCGTGACGACACCGCGCTCAATCCGCAATCCTCCTATGGCACGCAGAAGGCCATCGCCGAACTGCTGCTGGCCGACTACACGCGCCGCGGCTTCGTCGACGGCCGCGCGCTGCGCCTGCCCACCATCAGTGTGCGGCCGGGCCGGCCCAACGCGGCGGCCTCGTCGTTCGCCAGCGGCATCATCCGCGAGCCGCTCAATGGCGAGCCGGCGGCATGCCCGGTGGCCGCCGACACGCGTCTGTGGCTGCTGTCGCCGCGCCGGGCGGTGCAGGCCTTGATCGCCGGTTGCGAACTGGACGCCGGAGCGGTGGCGGATCGCCGGCCGATCAACCTGCCGGGCGTCTCGGTGACGGCGGCCGAGATGGTGCGGGCCTTGCGCGAGATCGCGGGCGACGCGGTGGCCGACCGCATCCGCTGGCAGGCGGATGCGCGGGTGCAGGCCATCGTCGGCAGCTGGCCGGGCCGCTGGGACACGGCGCGGGCGGCGCGCCTGGGGCTGGAGGGCGACAGCGATTTCGCCGAGATCATCCGCGCCTACATCGGCGACGAGTTGCGGGGGCAGGCATGAGCGACGTCAACGAAATGCGCCCGGTCGGCGTGATCGGCCTGGGCGCGATGGGGGCGGGCATCGCGCAGAGCCTGCGCCGCGCCGGTTGCCGGGTGCATGCCTACGATATCCGGCCGGGCGTCGCGGCGGCGTTCGCCGAAGAAGGCGGCGTGGCCTGCGCGACGCTGGCCGACATGGCCGCCGCCTGCGAGGTGGTGGTCAGCGTGGTGGTGAACGCGCAGCAGACCGAGAGCGTGCTGTTCGGCGAGGGCGGCATCGCGGCGGCCATGCGGCCCGGCAGCGTATTCGTGATGTGCTCGACGGTGGACCCGGCCTGGTCTAGCGGGCTGGAGGCGCGCTTGGCGACGTTGGGCATCCACTACCTGGATGCGCCGATCTCGGGCGGCGCGGCCAAGGCCGCGGCCGGCCAGATGACCATGATGACCGCCGGCACCGTAGCCGCCTATGCCGCCTGCGGCAACGTGCTGGAGTCGATGGCGGGCAAGGTCTACCGGCTGGGCGAGCGCGCCGGGGCGGGCAGCAAGGTCAAGATCATCAACCAGCTGCTGGCCGGCGTGCACATTGCCGTTGCGGCCGAGGCCATGGCGCTGGGCCTGCGCGAAGGCGTCGACGCCGATGCCTTGTACGAGGTCATCACCCACAGCGCCGGCAACAGCTGGATGTTCGAGAACCGCATGGCGCACGTGCTGGCGGGCGACTACACGCCACTGTCGGCGGTGGACATCTTCGTGAAGGACCTGGGGCTGGTGCTGGACACGGCGCGCCACAGCAGCTTTCCCTTGCCGCTGGCGTCCACCGCGCACCAGATGTTCATGCAGGCGTCGGCCGCCGGGCACGGGCGCGAAGACGACAGCGCGGTCATCAAGATCTTCCCCGGAATCACTTTGCCGGAGTCCGCATGACGATCAAACTGGGCTGCATCGCCGACGACTTCACTGGCGCCACCGACCTGGCCAACAACCTGGTGCACGCCGGCATGCGCACCGTGCAGGCCATCGGCGTGCCGGCCGGACCGCTCGAGACGCCGGCGGACGCGGTGGTGGTGGCGCTCAAGACCCGCACGCTGCCGGCCGCCGAAGCGGTGGCGCAATCGCTGGCGGCGCTGGCCTGGCTGCGGGCGCAGGGCGCCGGGCAGATCTATTTCAAGTACTGCTCGACCTTCGACAGCACGCCCGCGGGCAATATCGGTCCGGTCGCCGATGCGCTGATGACGGCGCTGGATACGGATTTCACCATTGCCACGCCGGCCTTTCCCGACAACCAGCGCACGGTGTTCAAGGGCTATCTGTTCGCCGGCGACGTGCCGTTGAACGAATCGGGCATGCGGGATCATCCCTTGACGCCGATGACCGACGCGAACCTGGTGCGCGTGCTGGCGGCGCAGACGCGGCGCAAGGTCGGCCTGATCGACTACGCGGTGGTGGCGCGTGGCGCCCGCGCGATTCATGATCGCATCGACGAACTGCGGCAGGCGGGGGTGGAGATCGCCATCGTCGATGCCATCTCCAACGACGACCTGCTGGCGCTGGGCTCGGCGGCCAAGGATATGCCGCTGGTGACCGGGGGATCGGGCGTGGCCATCGGCCTGCCTGGCAATTGGGGGCTGGCGCCGGGCGTCGTCGCCGGGCTGCCGCGCGCAGCGGGCGCGCAGGCCGTGGTGGCGGGCAGCTGCTCGACCGCCACCCAGGGGCAGGTGGGCGCGTTCATCGCGACCGGCCGGCCCGCGCTGGCGCTGGACCCGCTGCGTATCGACGCGGGCAATGACGTCGTGGCGCAGGCGCTGGCCTGGGCCGCGCCGCGCTTGCCCGATGGTCCCATCCTGATCTATTCGACCGCCCGGCCCGACGCGGTGCAGGCGGCGCAGGCCAGCCTGGGCGCGGCCCGCGCCGGCGCCCTGGTCGAGGACGCGATCGCGCGGATCGCGGTGGGCCTGGCGCGGCTCGGGGTGCGGCAGCTGATCGTGGCGGGCGGCGAGACCTCGGGCGCGGTGGTGCGGGCGCTGGGCCTGGCGCAACTGGCCATCGGCGAGCAGATCGATCCCGGGGTGCCGTGGTGCGCCGGGTACGCGCAGGCGGTGCAGGCGCGCATCAGCATCGCTTTGAAGTCGGGCAATTTCGGGGGCGCCGATTTCTTCACGCGGGCGTTCCGCCCGACTGCCTGAGGACCGATCGCCGGCCCTTGCGCCGCGCCTTCGAAGGCGGGCGCGTTCAGCGATGCGCCAGGCGCAGGCGCTTGGCCGCGTTGACCATGTGGATGCGGGCGGCTTCGCGCGCCGCGTCCTCGTCCTGGCGCCGGATGGCCTCGGCGATGGCTTCGTGTTCGCGCAGCACCGCGCGCATCTGGTCGGCGTGGCGCGCCTCGTTGCCGCGCGTGACGCGGGTGGCGGCTTCGAGATACTGGCTGACGAACGCCAGCGTGGCGAGGAAGTACGGATTGCCGGTGGCGCGCGCGATGCTGCGGTGGAAGGCCACGTCTTCCTTGACGCCGTCGCCACCGTTGTCGACCGCGGTGGCGATGGCCGCCAGCGCGTCGTCGATGGCCGCCATGTCGCGCTTGCCGCGCCGGGCGGCGGCTTGCGCCGCGATTTCGGTTTCCAGCGCGCGCCGCAGGTCGACGATGTGCAGCACCGCGTCCAGCGAGGCCAGCTCGGCCGCATCGATGCGCAGCGCGCGGTTGCCGTCGTGGCCGGTGACGAACACCCCGCTGCCCTGGCGCGCCTCGACGATGCCGTCCTGGCGCAGCCGCGACACCGCTTCGCGGATGACGGTGCGGCTGACGCCGAACTGCTCGGCCAAGCGGGTTTCGGTGGGCAGCTTTTCGCCGGGCAGCACGCGGCCCGCGTCGATCTCGGCGAGCAACCGCTTGGCCACCGTATCGGTCAGCGTGGGGGGCGTGTTGAGTCGGGGAAACGCCATGGCATGGGGCCGCGTAAGCAAGGCGGGTCACCGCCCTGGGAGTGGGGGCTCATGATAACCCGCCGCATCAGGCCGGCGCGCGGGCGCGGTTCAGGCACTCGATGAAAAACTGCGCGGCCGGCGTCGGCGGCGAATCCGCCCGGGTCAGGATCGACACCCGCGCCGCCGGCAGCGGATGCGCCAGCGGCAATATGCACAAGGACGTCGGCGCCAGCACGCGGTGCAGGCCGTTGCGCACGAAAAAGCCCACCGCGTCGCTCTGGTCCAGTATCGCCAGCGCGATGGCGATGGACTGGCACGGAATCACGTCGGTGGGCGGCGGCAGGCCGCGTTCCGCATAGGCCAGGCGCAGCAGATTGGTGGGCGTCTGGGTATTGCCGGGCATCAGCCACAGCAGGTCGCGCAGTTCGGCCAGGTCGGTGGCGTGACGCAGCGGATGATCGGCGCGCGCGCCCACCGCCAGCGGCAGGGTGAACAGCGTGGTGCGGGCAAAGCCGTCGTAGATGTCGCCGTCGTATTCGGTCTGCACCACCAGGTCGTAGCGGCCGGTTTCCAGCTGTTCGTGGCTGTAGGGTGGCGCGACTTCATGGAAGGCCACGGCAACGCGCGCCATGCGGGCGCGAAACGCGGCCAGCGCGGCCGGCAGTATCGGCAAGACCGATGAGCTGATGGCCAGGTTGAGCGTGCCGCCTTCGCCATCGCGCATCTGGTCGATGTCTTCCTGCGCCCGCCGGGCTTCCTGCAGGATCAGCACGGCGCGCTTGTGCAGCGCCTGGCCGTAGGGCGTCAGTTCGACCCCCTTGGCGCTGCGCCGCACCAGCTCGGCGCCCAGGCTCTGTTCCAGTTCGCGCAGGCTGCGCGTGGCCGCCGGCTGGGTCACGCACAGGGCGCGGGCGGCGGCGCGGATGCTGCCGTGTTCGGCGATCAGCACGAAGGCGCGCAACTGGCGCAGGTTCATCGGAGCGGGCACGGCGGGCTATAAGTAAAAGTCATCACTGCGCCAAAAATACTGTCTTTTGCGTTTCGGCGGCCATCCGTATATTCACTAGGCACGGCTTCCGGAAACACGGGCCGGCACAGAGATCGGACATCAAGGGGAAAACATGTCTATCGCCATCGCGGCCGGCGCCGGCGCGCACAGCCTGCATACGCCTTCCATGCGCCGGCGGGTCATCGCCGGCACCACCATCGGCAACGCGCTCGAGTTCTTCGACTTCACCGTATTCACTTTTCTGATGCTGGTCATCGGGCCGCTGTTCTTTCCGGCGGCCTCCGGTTACGGCCAGCTGCTGCTGACCACCGCCACGTTCGGCGTCGGCTTCCTGATGCGGCCGGTGGGCGGCATGCTGATCGGCTCCTACGCCGACCGCCATGGCCGCCGCGCCGCCATGACGCTGACACTGTGGCTGATGGGCCTGGGCTGTGCGCTGATCGCCGCCGCGCCCACGCACGCGCAGATGGGCCTGCTGGGGCCGGTCATGATGGTGCTGGCGCGGCTGATCCAGGGCTTTGCCGCCGGCGGCGAGGTCGGCGCCTCGACCACGCTGCTGGTCGAGCACGCGCCGCCGTCGCGTCGCGGCTTCTATTCCAGCTGGCAGTTCGGCAGCCAGTCGCTCGGTGTGGCGCTGGGGGCGGTGGTGGTGGGCACGTTGACCGCCGCGCTCAGCGCCGAGCAGATGCAGGCCTGGGGCTGGCGGGTGCCGTTCGTGATCGGCATCCTGACGGTGCCGGTGGGCGCCTACATCCGCCGCAACCTGGAAGAGACGCTGCATGTCGACGAGGCCGCAGCGCGCCGGCCGAGCGCCGCTGGCCACCAGCCGCTGCGCCGCGTCTTCGCCGAGCACAAAACCGAAGTGGCCAAGGGCATCTTGCTGATGATCGGCGGCATGGTGTGCGCGCAGATCATCGGCTTCTACATGCCGTCGTACGCCCACCGCGAGCTGGGCCTGCCGGCGACCTCGACCCTGTCGGCCAGCGTGGTGGTGGGCGTGGTCGGTTTTGCGTGCGCGCCGCTGGTCGGCATGCTGGCCGACCGGGTGGGGCGCAAGCGCGTGATCTTCTGGTCGCGGGTGACGACCGTGGCGGTGCTGCTGCCGTGCTTCCAGTGGCTGGTGGCGGCGCCCAGCAGCGCGCGGCTGATGCTGGTGGTGGCGCTGCTCTCGGTGCTGCTGGCGATGCAGTCGGCGCCGGGCATCACCATGCTGCCTGAATTGTTCCCCAAATCCGTGCGCACCACCGGCATGTCGGTGGTGTACGGCCTGGGGATTTCCGTGTTCGGCGGTTTCGCGCAGTTCTTCGTGACCTGGCTGCTGCACGTGACCGGCAATCCCATGGCGCCCGCCTGGTACCTGATGGTGGCGGTGGCGCTTTCCACGGTGGTGCTGTTCTGGATCCGCGACCGCACCGGCGACGATATCGACAACCAGGAGGCCTGATGCAATCCGCTAGCCCTTACTTTTCCCGCAGCTATGCTCTGGCGCGCGAGCGCTTTACCGCCGCGGCCCGGCCGCTGGCCACGCGCTTCGCGTCCTATGCCATCGAGCCCAAGGGGCGCGAAGGCGAAGACCTGGCCACCGACGTCGCCCTGATCGGCGATGCCCACGCCAAGCGGTTGCTGATCATGACCTCCGCCACCCATGGCGTGGAAGGCTTCTGTGGCTCGGGTTGCCAGCTGGCCCTGCTGGACGACGCCGAGATGCTCGAACGCGCGCGCCAGGCCGGCGTGGCGCTGTTGCTGGTGCATGCGGTGAATCCGCATGGATTCTCGTGGATCGCGCGCACCGACGAAGGCAATGTCGACCTGAACCGCAACGCCCAGCCGTTCGACGGCCAGCCGCTGCCCGCCAATCCCGGCTACGGACAGATCCATGAACTGCTGCTGCCGGCGCAATGGCCGCCGTCGGACGCCAATCGCGCGCAGATCGCCGCCCATATCGACGAGCACGGCCTGCCGGCCTTCAAGCAGGCCGTGACACGCGGCCAGTACACGCACGCCGACGGCCTGTTCTATGGCGGCGACCGCCCGGCCGCGTCGCTGCTGAACTTGCGCCGCATCCTCCAGGAACATGCCGCCGGCTTTGCGCGGATCGGCTGGATCGATGTGCATACGGGGCTGGGACCGCGCGGACATGGCGAAAAGATCTACGCTGGCCGCCGCGATGCTGCCGAGGTGGAGCGCGCCCGCCGCTGGTGGGGGACCGACATCGCCGTGCCCTACCAGGGCACGTCGGCCTCGGTGGACATCACCGGGCACCTGGCGGGCCTGATCTATCAGGCTTGTCCGAATTCAGTGCCCACCTTGATGGCGCTGGAGTACGGCACGCAGCCCTCCGAACAGGTGATCGATGCCCTGCGGGGCCGCAACTGGCTGCGCGCGCATGCCGACGCGGCGCCGACGTTGCGCGACCAGATCCTGCGCACGACGCTGGAGGCCTTCTATTGCGACGCGCCCGACTGGCATGGCGCGGTGCTGGGCCAGAGCCGCGTGGCGGTGCTGCAGGCGGTGCTTGGCTTGGCGGCTGGCTGAGTGTTGCCGGCAGGGCCGATTCCCGGGAATCGGCTTGTCTTGTCTCTGAGATGTTATATCATCCTTGAGTTTTTTGTAATGATATAACATCAATGAGGGTAAAGATGAAAGGCAAGACGCAGGACAAGCAGGCGTTGCGCGGCAGGTGGAACGCGGCCGGGGCGGGCAGGAGCCGGGGCGCGCGGGCGCTCAAGCCGCTGGTTTGCTCGCTGATGCTGGCCGCGCCGGTGGCGCAGGCCGAAACCGAGGCCGACCCGTCGCGCAACCGCACGCTGGCGCCGATCACCGTGTCGGCCAATCCGCTGGGGCTGGACCTGAACAGCACCATGCTGCCGGCTTCCGTGCTGGAAGGCGATGAACTGGTCGAGCGGCGCGCCGGCACGCTGGGCGAAACCCTGAAAAGCCAGCCGGGCGTGAACAGCGACACCTTCGGCGGCGGCGCCAGCCGCCCCGTGATCCGCGGCCAGACCGCGCCTCGTGTGAAAGTGCTGTCCGACGGTTCCGAGGTGATGGACGCGTCCGGCATCTCGCCAGACCACGCGGTGACGGTGGAACCGCTGTTGGCCGAGCGCATCGAGGTGCTGCGCGGCCCGGCCACGCTGCTGTACGGCGGCGGTGCGATCGGCGGCGTGGTGAACGTGGTGGACAAGAAGATCCCCACCGCCGTGCCGGAGAAGGGCGTGGAAATGGAAGCCGAGTTGCGCGGGGCCACCGGCACCAAGGAGCGCGCCGGCGCCGTGGGCATCACCGCCGGCGAGGGCCAGTTCGCCGTGCGGGTGGAAGGCATGAAGCGGCGCACCAGCGATTACGACGTGCCGGACTGGCCCGGCGGCAAGCTGGAGGGTTCGTACAGCGAATCCTCCCAGGGCACGGTCGGCATGTCGTGGATCACGCCGCGCGGTTATGTGGGCCTGGCGTTCACGCACCTGGAAAGCACGTACGGCCTGCCCGGCCACAACCACGAGTATGAAGGCTGCCATCCGCACGGCACCCATCTGCATTGCGGTGGCCACGACCACGACCATGGCGACGAAGGCGAGGAAGGCCACGACCATGACCACGATCACGAACACGGCGGCGTGCCTTACGTCAAGCTGCGCAGCAACCGCCTGGACCTGCGCGCCGAATACCAGGATCCCTTCGCCGGCTTCGAGAAGATCCGCGTGCGTGGCGGACTGACCGACTACCAGCATGACGAGATCGAGGGCGGCCAGGTCGGCACCCGCTTCAAGAACAAGGGCTACGACCTGCGCGTGGAACTGCAGCACAAGCCCGTGGCCGGCTGGCGCGGGGTGATCGGCCTGCAGAATGCCTACAGCGACTTCCGCGCCGATGGCGAGGAAGCCTTCCTGCCGCGCAGCCGGACCCGTTCGAACGGCCTGTTCGTGCTGGAGGAATACCAGTTGAACGACTGGCGCTTCGAAGTCGGCGCGCGCCAGGACTGGCAGCGCATCGCGCCGTCCGGCGGCGCCTCGCGTAGCAGCCTGTCGGGCACTTCGCTGTCGGCCGCCGCCATCTGGGACTTCGCGCCGCAGTATTCCGTGGCGCTGTCGCTGTCGCGTTCGCAGCGCCTGCCGAGCGCGCAGGAGCTGTACGCCGATGGCGTGCACCTGGCCACCAACACCTACGAACTGGGCAACTCGGGCCTGGGCCGCGAGACCTCGCACAACATCGACCTGACCCTGCGCAAGCACGCCGGCGACACCACCTTCTCGGCCAGCGTGTTCCACAACCGCGTCAAGAACTACATCTACGCCGACACGCTCGACCGCTACGAGGACTTCCGCCTGATCGAGTACACCCAGCGCGACGCCGAATTCACCGGCGTGGAAGGCGAGCTGCGGCACCAGTTCACGCCGGTGTTCTCGGCCGCGGTGTTCGGCGACTATGTGCGCGGCAAGCTGACCGGCGGCGACGGCAACCTGCCGCGCATCCCGGCGGCGCGCGCCGGCCTGCGCGGCAACGTCAAGTGGCAGCAATGGTCGGGCGGCATCGAATACGCCCGCGTGTTTTCGCAGAAGGACATTGCCGCCTACGAAAGCAGCACGCCGGGCTACAACCTGGTCAACGCGGTGGTGGCGTATCGCGGCCGCTACGGCGCGACCGGCTATGAAGTCTATCTGCGCGGCACCAACCTGCTGAACAAGCTGGCGTACAACCACGCTTCGTTCATCTCCTCGGTGGCGCCGCTGCCGGGCCGCAGCGTGATGCTGGGCGTGCGCATGACCTATTGAGGCGTGCCGGCGAGGCCGGATTCCGCGGGCGGATATGCTAAGTTCCAGCCATGCCGTCCGCCCCGGAGTCCGCCATGCTGAAGTTCGCCGCCAATCTGTCGATGATGTACCCGGAACATGCGTTCCTGGACCGCTATGCGGCCGCCGCGGCCGACGGTTTCGCGGGCGTGGAATGCATGTTTCCCTACGAGGCGCCTGCGGCCTTCGTGCGCGAGCGCATGGATGACGCGGGCGTGTCGCAGGTCCTGTTCAATGCCCCGCCGGGCGTGAGCGCGCGCGGCGAACGCGGGCTGGCCGCGCTGCCGGACCGCCAGGACGAATTCCGCGCCGGTATCGAGCAGGCGCTGGGCTATGCGACTGTGCTGGCCTGCTCGCAGGTGCATGTGATGGCTGGCGTGGCGCCGGATGGCGTCGCGCGCGCCGCCATGCTGGACTGCTACCGCGAGAACCTCGACTGGGCCGCGCGCCAGGCGCGCTCGGCCGGCGTGACGCTGCTGATCGAACCCATCAACACGCGCGACATTCCCGGTTATTTCCTCAATCGGCAGGACGAGGCCCACCAGGTGGTGCAGGCTGTCAACGCGCCCAACCTGAAGGTGCAGATGGACCTGTACCACTGCCAGATCGTCGAGGGCGACGTCACCGCCAAATTGCGTCAGTACCTGCCCACCGGACGCGTCGGGCACCTGCAGATCGCCGGCGTGCCGCTGCGCCAGGAGCCCGACCGCGGCGAGCTGGACTACGGCTGGATCTTCTCGGTGCTGCGCGAACTGGACTATGCCGGCTGGATCGGCTGCGAGTATCGCCCGGCGGCCGCCACATCCGGCGGCCTGCGCTGGCTGGCGGCGGCCCGCGCTTGAGCGGCAACCGGCGTATCGCCATGATGCTGTCCCCATGATCGGCCCCGCATGCCATGCTCGCCGCCTGCCGAAAATATAGTTAATATGTTAATTAAATAAAGAACACCAGGAGACAACCGCATGTCCAGAAGAGGTTTCATCCACCGCGCGCTGGGGACGCTGGTCGCCGCCGCGCTCGCGGCGAGCGCCATGCCCGCGTGGGCCGGCGATTTTCCCGACCATCCGATCCGCTGGCTGGTGCCTTTCAGCGCTGGCGGCGGCAGCGACCTGGCCACCCGCATCGTCGCCAAGCATGTCAGCCAGACACTGGGCCAGCCGGTGGTGGTGGAGAACCGGCCCGGCGCCGCCACCATCGTGGCGGCCCAGGAAACCGCGCGCGCCGCGCCCGACGGCTATACGGTGATGACCGCGGGCATGAGCACGCTGGCCCTGAATCCGTGGCTGTACAAGCAACTGCCCTATGACCCGTGGAAGGACCTGACGCCGGTCTCCACCCTGGTGGCGCTGCCTATCGTGCTGGTGGCCTCGCCGGCTTCCGACCTGGACAACATGCCCGACGTGATGGACTACCTGTCGCGCAACAAGACGGCCAGCTATGCGTCGCTGGGCGTGGGCAGCCCGCACCATCTGGCGATGGAGTTGTTCCTGTCGATGTTCGGCGCCAAGGCCACCGCGATTCCCTACAAGGGCACGCCGCCGGCCTTGCAGGACGTGGCCGCGGGCGTGGTGCCGCTGATGATGGCGGACCTCGCCGCGGCGCGGCCGTTGATCGAGGCAGGCAAGCTGCGTGCCATCGCGGTGCCGGCGTACGAGCGTTCGGAGCAGTTGCCCGAGGTGCCGACCTTCGGCGAGAGCGGCGGGCCGCCGCTGGAGGCCGCCGCCTGGCAAGGGGTGGTGGCCCCGGCGCGCACGCCGCGCGAGGTGGTGGACAAGCTCAGCGGCGCGATCCAGGCGGCGTTGAAGTCACCCGAGGTGGTCAAGCAGCTCAAGTTGCAAGGCATGGAGCCCATGGGCAGTTCGTCCAACGAATTCTATGACTACGCGCGCCGTCAGTACGACAGCTGGGGCGCGGTGATCCGGCAGAAGAACATTTCGGTGGATTGACGCGGCGCGCTCGCCGCGGGCGCCGCCGCCGTGGCCCGCGGCCTACCCGGCCGCGGCGGCGCGGTTCTGGCGGCGCGCGGTGGCGGCGCAGCCCGCCGAGGCGATGATGATGCCGCAGATCGCCAGCCACTGCGTGCCGGACAGGTGCTCGTTCAGCACGATGACGCCGGCCAGCGCGCCCATGGCGGGTTCCATGCTCAGCAGCACGCCGAAGGTCTTCTGCGGCAGGCGCCGCAGGGCCACCATTTCCAGCGAATAGGGCAGGGCGCTCGACAGGATGCCGACCGCGACGCCGGCCAGGATCAGCTTCGGGTCCAGCAGCGCCATGCCGGCATGGGCCGCGCCCACCGGCAGCGCCACCATGGTGGCCGCCAGCAATCCCAGGGAAGTGGCCTGCCCGCCATGCACGTTGCCGGCCATCTTGCCGAAGATGATGTACAGCGCCCAGCAGACCGCCGCGCCCAGCGCATAAGCGATACCGACGGGATCGAGGTCGTGCATCGACTGGCCGGTCGGGATCAGCAGCACCAGCCCGGCCAGCGCGCAGGCGATCCAGACGAAGTCGATGGCGCGCCGCGACAGCACCACCGCCAGCGTCAGCGGGCCGGTGAACTCGATGGCGATGGCCACGCCCAGCGGCAGGGTCCGCAGCGCCATGTAGAACAGCAGGTTCATGCAGGCCAGCGTCACGCCATATAGCGCGATCTTGGCGGCATTGCGAGCGGTCAGGGGAAAGCGCCATGGGCGCCAGAACGCGATCAGGATGATGGCGCCGATGACGATGCGATAGGCCGTCGTGCCCTGCGCGCCCACCTCGGGAAACAGCGATTTGGCGAACGACGTGCCGATGCACAGCGAGGCCATGGCGCCGATCAGCGACAAGGTCGGCATCAGGGTGGAAGCGGAGGCATCGCGTCCGGAGGGGAGAGTGGCGGCGGTCATGGTGCTGCGTCTGCGCGAGAAATCAGGGGGTGAGGGTCGAGGCGGTGGAGTAGAGCACGTAAAGGGCCAGCGCCAGCATGATCGCGCCCAGCAATCCCTGCTGCATGCGCAGGAACCACGGGTTGCGGCCGACCCAGCCGCGGATGCGCGACGCGCCGTAGGCGAAACAGCTGCCATAGGGCAGGCTCAACGCCTTCATGGTCACGCCCAGCACCAGCATCTGGATCCAGACCGGGCCGTTGTCCGGCGTAGTGAACTGCGGCAGGAAGGCGATCATGAACAGCAGCACCTTCGGGTTCAGCAGGTTGGTCATGAAGCCCTGCCAAAAAGCGTCGCGCGCATCGCCGGGGCGCGCGGCCAGGGTGATGTCGGCGTCGCGGGCGCAGCGCAGGATGGCCTTGATGCCCAGGTAGCCCAGGTACAGGCCGCCGGCCGCCTTGATCGCCAGGAACAGCGTCGGAAACGCCTGCAGCACCGAGGCCAGCCCCAGCACCACGGCCGGCACCTGGATGAATCCGGCCGCCACGTTCCCCAGCACGCTGTGGAAGGCAGGCCGGAAGCCCTGGGTCATGCCGCGCGACAGCGTCAGCGCCATATCCGGGCCGGGGGTGAGTTTCAACGCCGCGTCGGCGGCCAGGAAAAGCAGGAAAAGCTGGAGTGACGGCATGGGAATCGGGCTGCGCCTGGCCGCGAGTGCGGCCAGAGGGTTCCCAGTGTAAGCAAGGCGGCTGATTAATTCCTGCAGCCAGCGGTCCGCAAATGAAGTTTCCCGTCGAATTTGGGGGCGGGTCATGGCGCGCACCCGTTTAGAATCATCCTACGGGCCCGCGTGGCCTGGATCGCCGCGGCGCCGAGACCTCATGGAACTAGACGATTTCGACCTTCAGATCCTGCAGAGCCTGCAGGAAGACAACCAGCGCACCAGCCAGGAGGTGGCCGAGCGCGTGAACCTGTCGCCGGTATCGTGCCTGCGCCGCATGAAGCGGTTGCGCGAGTCCGGCGCGGTGCTGGGCGACGTCTCGGTGGTGGACCCGGCGGCGGTGGGGCGCGACATCATGATGGTGGTGCTGGTGTCGCTCGAAAGCGAGCGCGCCGACAAGCTCGACACCTTCAAGCGCGCGATGCGCCAGGCGCCGGAGATCATGCAGTGCCTGGCGGTCACGGGCGAAGTGGATTTCGTCGTCACCATGACCGTGCGCGACATGGCGGAATACGACGCCTTCGCGCAGCGCCACTTCTGGGGCGATCCCAATGTGAAGCGCTTTTCGACGCTGGTGGTGATGAATCGCGTCAAGTACGGACTGGCGGTGCCAACCACGCATCCGGGCCAGGCATAGCGGACTCGCCGGCAATTGCGCGGCCCGCGTCGGCGGCGCTAGACTGGCCGCCTCCCTCTCTTTCCGTGTCTCACCGCCATGGCATTGCATAGCTGGCTCATCTATTTGGTTGCCGTGATCGGCCTGTCGATCACCCCCGGCCCCAACACCTTGCTGGCGCTGACCCACGGCGCGCTGCACGGGCATCGCAAGGCGCTGTGCACCATCGCTGGCGGCGCGGTCGGCTTCATTGCGCTGATCGCCTTGTCGATGCTGGGCATCAGCGCATTGCTCAAGGCCTGGGGGCCGGCGCTGACGGTGCTGAAGTGGGCCGGCGGCGCCTACCTGATCTGGCTCGGCATCCAGCTGTGGCGCTCGCCCGGCGTGCAACTGCGCCCGGCGCCTGACATGGCGCGGCTGCGCGGCACGCGCATGTTCAGCCAGGGTTTCTTGTCGGCGATCGCCAATCCCAAGGCGCTGCTGTTCTACGGCGCGTTCCTGCCGCAATTCATCGATCCGGGGCGCAGCCTGTTGACGCAATTCGTGATCATGGCCGCGACCTTCGTGGCCATCGAGTTCGTGGTGGAGTACGTGTTGGCGCGCCTGGCGCACCGCGTGCGGCCGTGGCTGGAGCGCGCGGGGCGGCGCTTCAACAAGGTGTGCGGGGGATTGTTCGCGGCGATGGGGGCGGCGTTGCCGGGGTCTTGATCATCGTGGGTTTTGATATCGTGCATCGCCGATGCGTTAGCCGCTGGCCGGCGCTGCGATGGGGGCCCCGCAATGCAAAAGCCCGACTCCAAGGAGCCGGGCTTTTTAATTCTGGTGGCCTGGGGCGGAATCGAACCACCGACACGCGGATTTTCAATCCGCTGCTCTACCAACTGAGCTACCAGGCCAACGAAGTCCGCAACTATACACAATTTTTTGGACTTGTGCCAGTCGCGCCGAAAAAAGTTTGAAGAATTTCCGGGGCGCCTTCCAACGTGGAAAGGGGCAAGGGGCGCATACTACCGCAAACGGCCATTGCAGGGGGGCGACGCAAGGTCATGTGGCGGGGCGACACGGGTCGCGAGGGGTGCGACGCAGGGTCGCGGTCGGGACGCCAAATGGCGTGGGGATAACCCGCGGGAGTATAATCATGGCCGGTCCGCTGTTACATGCACGCTGCACCGCATGGGCTTTGCGGAGACCACAGCTCTAATACTCACGGCCTTGTCCTTTACATGTCGGTAGCTGTCCTAGCCTTCGGTCTGAATCACACGTCCGCGCCCGTTTCGGTTCGCGAACGCGTGTCCATGCCCGTCGATCTGGTCAAGCCGGCGCTGGAAGGCCTGCGTTCCGCGTTCGGCGGATCGGTGCGCGAAGCCGCCATCCTGTCGACCTGCAACCGCACCGAAATCTATTGCGCCGCCGATGGCCACGTGGCCGACCAGCTGCCCGCGTGGCTGGCCGAGCACAACCGCCTCGATGCCGGCACGCTGCGCCCGCATCTGTACCGCCACCAGCAGGACGACGCCGTGCGCCACGCCTTCCGCGTGGCCAGCGGGCTCGATTCCATGGTGCTGGGCGAAACCCAGATCGTCGGCCAGATGAAGGACGCTGTGCGCGCGGCTGGCGAAGCCGGTTCGCTCGGCACGCTGCTGCACCAGATGTTCCAGCGCACCTTCTCGGTGGCCAAGGAAGTCCGTTCGCAGACCGCCATCGGCGCGCAGTCGGTGTCCATGGCCGCCGCCGCGGTGCGCCTGGCCGAACGCGTGTTCGGCAACCTCGATCAGGCCCGCACGCTGTTCATCGGCGCGGGCGAAATGATCGAACTGTGCGCCACCCACTTCGCCGCGCAGCGTCCGCGCAGCATGGTGGTGGCCAACCGCACGGCCGAACGCGCCGAGCTGCTGGCCAACCGCTTCTCGGCCAGCACCATGAAGCTGTCGGACCTGACCGACCGCCTGTCCGAATTCGACGTGGTCGTCTCCTGTACGGCCAGCTCCCTGCCCATCCTCGGTTTGGGGATGGTGGAACGGGCCACGCGCCTGCGCCGCCACCGCCCCATGGTGATGATCGACCTGGCCGTGCCGCGCGACATCGAACCCGAGGTCGGCCGCCTGGACGACGTCTACCTGTATTCCGTCGATGACCTGGGCCGCCTGGTCCAGACCGGCACCGACGCGCGCCGCGCCGCCGTGGTGCAGGCCGAGGCCATCATCGAAACCCGTGTCCAGGGCTTCATGCACTGGATGCAATCGCGCGAAGTGGTGCCCGTCATCCGCGACCTGCACCAGGCCGCCGAAGATGTCAGCGCCGCCGAACTGGAACGCGCCCGCCGCCTGCTGGCGCGCGGCGAATCGCCGGAGGCCGTGCTCGAGCAACTGGCCCACGGCCTGACGCAGAAATACCTGCATGGCCCGCTGGCGGCGTTGAACCGCAGCGAAGGCGAGGACCGCAAGCAACTGCTTGCCTGGATGCCGCGCCTGTTCCCCGGCCGCGACTCGCGCCGTTAGCGGCGCTGCTTCCGCCCCGCCTTGCGGCGGGCGCTCGTTGCGGGCGCCCGCCATTTCCGTTTTCCCTTGCTGAATCCCCATCATGAAATCTTCCATGCGCAGCCGGCTGGAGCATCTGTGTCACCGCCTTATCGAGGTGGACGCGCTGCTGGCCGAACCGGAAACCGCGTCCGACATGGACCGCTTCCGCAAGCTGTCGCGCGAGCGCGCCGAACTGGAACCGGTGGTCGAGGCGTTCACCGCCTTCGTGCGCGGCGAGGAAGATCTGGCGACCGCGCAGGAGATGCTGGCCGATCCCGAGCTGAAGGCGATGGCCGAGGACGAGATCAAGAGCGGCCGCGTCAAGCTCGAATCGCTGGAGGCGGCGCTGCAATTGCTGCTGCTGCCGCGCGACCCCAATGACGGCCGCAGCGTGTTCCTGGAAATCCGCGCTGGCACCGGCGGCGACGAAAGCGCGCTGTTCTCGGGCGACCTGCTGCGTATGTACACGCGCTACGCCGAACAGCGCGGCTGGCGCGTCGAGCTGATGTCGGAAAGCCCGTCGGAGCTGGGCGGCTACAAGGAAGTGATCGCGCGCATCGAGGGCGACGGCGCCTACGGCCGCCTGAAATTCGAGTCCGGCGCGCACCGCGTGCAGCGCGTGCCCGCCACCGAGGCGCAGGGCCGCATCCACACCTCGGCCTGCACGGTGGCCATCATGGCCGAAGCCGACGAGATGTCGGAGATCGTCATCAACCCGAGCGACCTGCGCATCGACACCTTCCGCGCCAGCGGCGCCGGCGGCCAGCACATCAACAAGACCGACTCGGCCGTGCGTATCACGCACTTGCCGACGGGGCTGGTGGTGGAATGCCAGGACGACCGCTCGCAGCACCGCAACAAGGACAAGGCCATGCAGGTGCTGGCCGCGCGCCTGAAGGACAAGGAAACGCGCGAGCGCCAGAGCAAGGAAGCGGCCGAGCGCAAGAGCCTGATCGGCTCCGGCGACCGTTCCGAGCGCATCCGCACCTACAACTTCCCGCAGGGCCGCGTCACCGACCATCGCATCAACCTGACGCTGTACAAGCTGCAGCAGATCATGGAAGGCGACCTGGAAGAGCTGACCGGCGCGCTGATCGCCGAGCACCAGGCCGAGCAGTTGGCGGCGCTGGGCGACGATATCTGAGCGGCTGGGCGGCCCCTTCGGCGAGAACGTTCCGACCATGACGACCCAGATCAAGAGCCTGTTGCTGGACACGCGCCTGCCCCGCCTCGAGGTGCGCATGCTGCTCGAGCACGTGCTGGCCAAGCCGCGCGCCTGGCTGCTGGCGCATGACACCGATCCGCTGGCGCCCGAAGTGGCCGCGGCCTACGAGGCGCTGGCGCAGCGCCGCCTGGCCGGCGAGCCAATGGCTTATCTGCTGGGCCAGCGCGAGTTCATGGGGCACATGTTCCGCGTCACGCCCGACGTGCTGATTCCGCGTCCGGACACCGAGGTGCTGGTGGAAACGGCGCTGGAATGCGTCGCCGGCCAAGCGGCGCCGGCGGTGCTGGATCTGGGCACCGGCAGCGGCGCCATCGCCATCTCGATCGCACTGGCGCGTCGCGATGCGCGGGTGATGGCCAGCGACGTCAGCGCCGCCGCGCTGGCGGTGGCCGCGGGCAATGCCTGGGAGCTGACGGCCTCGGTGCGCTTCGTCGAAGGCAGCTGGTACGACGCGGTGCCGGCCGGCGAGGGCTTCGACCTGATCGTGTCCAACCCGCCCTATGTCGCCAGCGACGACCCGCACCTGGGACAGGGCGACGTGCGCTTCGAGCCGCGCGGCGCGTTGACCGACGGCGCCGACGGCCTGGAAGACCTGCGCCGCATCGTGGCCGGCGCCCATCGCCACCTGAAGGCGGGCGGCGCGCTGTGGATGGAGCACGGCTGGGACCAGGCCGAAGCGGTGCGCGCCTTGCTGGCGGCGACGGGCTTCAGCGATGTCCATAGCCGACGCGACCTGGCCGGCATCGAGCGCATTTCCGGCGGACGCTGGCCCGGGCGTGGCTGACGCCGCACGGGCGATTTGTAACCGGCCGCCGCGCGGCGACCGACCGATTCCCCGGGGCGGTTCCGGGGTATCCGGGACGAAATCCCGCCTGTACCTATAATTGGCGTATTCCGTTATGCCTCCTGTCCAAGAGACCACCATGAGCGACGTTCAAGAATTCATCCGCGAAACCGTGACCCAGCACCCCGTCGTGCTGTTCATGAAGGGCACCGCCCAATTCCCGCAATGCGGCTTTTCCGGCAAGGCCATCCAGATCCTCAAGAGCTGTGGTGTCAAGAAGCTGGTCACCGTGAATGTGCTGGAGGACGACGAAGTCCGCCAGGGCATCAAGGAATTCTCCAGCTGGCCCACCATTCCGCAGCTGTACGTGGCCGGTGAATTCATCGGCGGTTCGGACATCATGAACGAGATGAACGAGTCCGGCGAACTGAAGACCCTGCTGGAGCAATCCGGCGCCACGGCCTGATTCCATGCGGCGACTGGTCGTCGGCATCACGGGCGCCACCGGCGCCCTGTACGCGGTGCGTATGCTGCAGGCGCTGCGCGGCGTGGACGATGTCGAGACGCACCTGGTGGTGTCGGCCTCGGGCGTGCTCAACATCAAGCACGAACTCGATGTCAGCCGTCATGATGTCTACGCGCTGGCCGACCACGTGCACAGCGTGCGCGATGTGGGCGCCACGCTGGCCAGCGGCGCGTTCCAGACGGCCGGCATGGTCATCGTGCCGTGCTCGATGCGCACGCTGGCGGCCGTGGCCCATGGCCTGTCCGACAATCTCATCACGCGCGCGGCCGACGTTACGCTCAAGGAGCGTCGCCGCCTGGTGATGATGGTGCGCGAAACGCCCTTCAACCTGGCGCACCTGCGCAACATGACCGCCGTCACCGAGATGGGCGGCATCGTGTTTCCGCCGCTGCCGGCGTTCTATCACCGGCCGGCCAGCATCGAGGAAATGGTGGATCACACCGTGGCCCGGGTGCTGGAGCTGTTCGACATCCATGTGCCCGGTCCGCACTGGGAAGGCATGAAATAAGCGCCGTCGCGGCCCACGGGCCGTGAAGGTCAAACGCCCCGGGGATCTACCGATTCCTGGGGCGTTTTCGTTTTACCCTGCGCGTGGGCGCCATGGCTCAGCGCGCTGCGATCACTCCACCAACCCCAGGCCGTTCAAGGCCGCCAGGTTTTCCGGCCAGCGGCGCGCCCGGGCGTTCTGCAGTTCGATGCGGGCCCAGGCCATCCAGCCGGCCCACTCGATGCGCTTGTCCCAGGCGGTGCCCCAGGCTTGCAGCGCGGCCAGGCCGGCGGCGGCGTGGCCTGCGGCGGCCTCGAAGTCGCCGGCGGTCAGCGCCAGTTGCGCCAGCAGCAGGCGCGGCTCGGCGACCCACGGGTTGTGCGCCACCGCGGCTTCCAGCATGTGGCGCGCGGTGTCCATTTCGGTCTGCGGGTGCATGCGGGTGACGACCTGCCAGTACAGCGCGCTGGCGGCGGCCTCGTCGCGCGGGCTGAGCGTGGCGCGGCAATGGTCGAAGGCCGGCGGCAGCGGGATGCCGGTATCGGCCGGCAGCGCCGACAGCGGCGCCAGCAGGTGCGACAGCATCGACAGGATGTTCGACGGCGGCTTCAGCGGTCCGGGCCACAGCGACGCGGCCCAATGCGACTTGAGGTCGCGGCGCTGCTGCTGCGGATAGCCGGCGAAGATCTCGTCCTGCCAGCTGTGCCATTGTTCGCCGATGTCAGCGGCCGACACCACGATGAAGGCGGCGACCTGGCGCGGCGTGAAGGTGAAGGCCTGGCCGTCGGCCCCTTCCAGCGTCAGGCCCTCGGGCCCCTGGCCCTGGCCTTGCAGGATGGCCTGCACGAAGCGGGTGCGCGGCATGGCGCAGAACAGGCTGACCCATTCCTCGGCTTCGGCGCCCAGCACTTCGCGCAGCGTGCTGCGTTCGCGCTCGCGGTCGAACAGCGTCAGGTCGACGTATTCGTTGCCATACACGCTGTGGAACAGGCCCAGCAGCCGCACTTCGCGCGGCTGGTTCCACAGCGCCAGGGTGCGGTAGACGCCCAGCAGGTGGTGCTTGAAGGTGCCGGCCTTGTGCCAGTCTTCGCCGGCGCTGCGGGCAAACAGCAGGTCGAGCAGGACGGGCAGGTCGGCATCGACGGCGGCATAGTGGTCGGCCAGCAGGGCGCGCGCGTGCGGATGCAGTTCGTTGGGGGTGGACATGGCAATGACGGCAAGGGGTTGGGATCCAGCCGCTATTGTGTCGTGCGCAAGCGTGCTTGTCATGGCGCGGCGCTTATATGGAAATACGCATATCAATATGAAAATTCATCGCTTCCGGTTTTGAAGGACGCTCACTAGAATCCGGAGCTTCCCTTCCCTTGTTCGATAGCCGAGATTCCCATGCGTCTACGCCACACCCTGGCCGCCCTTGCCACCCTGATCGGATTCGCCGCCGCCGCGCCGGCCATGGCGCAGGACGCCGAACTGAAAGTCGGCGTGACCGTCGGCCCGCACGCCCAGATCGGCGAAGTGGTGCAGCAGGTCGCGGCCAGGCAGGGCCTGAAGGTCAAGCTGGTCGAGTTCAGCGATTTCATCCAGCCCAACGCCGCGCTCGATGCCAAGGAATTGGACCTGAACATCTACCAGCACAAGCCCTTCCTGGAATCGCAGAACAAGGCGCGCGGCTACAAGCTGGTGCCGGTGGCCACGGCCGTGGTGCAGCAGATGGGCATCTATTCCAAGCGCGTGAAGTCGCTGGACGACCTGCAGCCGGGCGCCAAGGTGGCGATCCCCAACGACCCGACCAACGGCGCCCGCGCGCTGCTGGTGCTGCAGGCGGCCAAGCTCATCAAGCTCAAGGACGGCGTGACCGTGACGGCCTCGCTGTTCGACGTGGTCGACAACCCCAAGAAGCTCAAGTTCGTCGAGATCGAGGCCGCGCAGCTGCCGCACTCGCTGGCCGACGTGGACGCCGCCGCGGTGAATTCGGCCTACGCCATCCCGGCCGGCCTGTCGCCCGCCAAGGATGCGCTGGTGCTGGAAAGCAAGGAGGCGCCGTTCGCCGCCGTGGTCATCGCCGCGCGCGAGGACAACAAGAACGATCCGCGCATCGCGCGCTTCATCAAGGCCTACCAGTCCGACGAGGTGAAGGCCTTCGTGGCGCAGAAGTTCCCTGGCGCGTACAGCACCTCCTGGTAAGCGATGTCGACGCTGACGATCTATCCGCAGGACGATCCCGCCGCCGGCCGGCGCCTCGATGAAGTCGGCGAGATCCGGCGCGAGCTGGCCGCCATCGGCGTGACCTTCGAACGCTGGCGCGCGCAGACGCCGGTGGCGCCCGGCGCGCCGCAGGCCGAGGTGCTGGCGGCGTATCGTCCCGAGATCGACCGGCTGGTGGCCGAGCGCGGCTATCGCAGCGTCGACGTGGTCAGCCTGGACCCGGCGCACCCCGAGCGCGAGGCCTTGCGCCGCAAGTTCCTGGCCGAGCACACGCACGCCGATGACGAGGTGCGCTTCTTCGTTGCCGGCAGCGGCCTGTTCACGCTGCATGCCGCCGGCCGCGTCTACGCGGTGCTGTGCGAGTAGGACGACCTGATCTCGGTGCCGGCCGGCCTGCCGCACTGGTTCGACATGGGCTCGGCGCCCGCGTTCACCTGTATCCGGCTGTTCAATGATCCGGCGGGCTGGGTCGCGCGGTTCACGGGCGACGAGATCGCCATGCGTTTTCCGGTGCTGCCCTGACGGCGAGGGCGCGGGGCGGCCTGATCGCGTCCTCCGCGTCACGCGGTCCGGATACGCGCCCGGGCCGCGCCGCCATGTTCTTCCTTGCGGCTCGCCCTAAGCGTATTTGCCCGTCAGGCCCCCGTCCACCAGCAGTTCCGTGCCGGTGATGTACGACGCTTCATCCGACGCCAGGAACGCCACCGCGTTCGCCACTTCCCACGGCGTGCCCATGCGGCCCATCGGCACCTGCCGGTCGCGCGCCTTGCGCGCCGCCTCCAGGTCGTCCTTGGCGAACATGCCGGCCACGTTCTTCGCGACGCGCGGCGTATCGATCAGGCCCGGAATCACCGTGTTGACGCGGATGCCGTCGGCCGCGTACTGCTGCGCCGCCATGCGCGCGAAGTGAATCACCGCGGCCTTGCTGACGCTGTAGGCCAGGTGGGGATAACCGGTGTAACGGATACCGGCGATCGACGACACGGTGACGATGGCGCCGCCGCCCTGCGCGCGCATCACGGGCGCCAGCAGGCGCGTGGCGATCAGCAGGCTGGTGACGTTGACGCGCTGGATGCGATCCCAATCCACCAGGTCGATGTCTTCCGGGCCGCCGACCTTGCCGATGCCGGCGTTGGCCTGCAGCACGTCGATGCGACCGTAGTGGGCCAGTGCCGCGTCCACCGCGGCCCGCATGGCGCCCTCGTCGGCCACGTCGGCCTGCACCGGCAGCGCCTTGCCGCCGGCGCGTTCGACCTCATGGGCCGCGTCCTCGGCCGCCGACAGGTCGGCGTCCAGCGCGACGATGGCCGCGCCCTGGCGCGCCAGCGTGACACAGCTGGCCTTGCCGATGCTCCAGCCGGCGGCCGAGGAACCGGCGCCGGCCACCAGCGCGATCTTGCCCGCCAGCCGCGCGCCGGGCGCCGCGGGGATCACGACGATTCTCCGTCGCGCTGGTGCGACTTGCCCTTGCCGACGTAGGGAATGGCGTGGTCGATGGTTTCCCAGATAAAGCGGCCGCTCGGGCTCTGCTGCTCCTCGGCCACGTGCGACACCAGGCCGGCGGCGCGCGAGATGACCGCAAAGCCGCGCATCAGCGCGGTGGGCACGCCGATCTCGCTGAGCAGCGCGGCGACCGCGCCGGTGGCGTTGATGGTGATGTGCTTGCCGTAGGTCTCGTCGATCGCCGCCGCCAGCAGGCGCAGCGCCTTGAGCGAATCGCCGGGCAGGTCCGGCTCGGCCTCGGCCAGCGCCAGCAGCTTGATCGAGCGCGGGTCATCGGGCTTGTGCAGGTGATGGCCGAAGCCCGGCAGCGCCTGGCGGCTGGCGCGGAATTCCTGCGCGATCTCCAGCGCCTCGGCGCGGCCGTCGGCGGCCTGCCGGATGCGGTCCAGCAGGCGCGAGCAGTTCTCCATGGTGCCGACGAACCGGCTGCCGACCGCCATCAGGCCGGATGCCACCGCGCCCTGCAGGTTTTCGGGCGCGCTCATGTAGATCAGGCGGGTGGCGATGGCGCTGGGCGTGAGGCCATGCTCCATCAGGGTCACCAGCACCGCGTCGACGATGCGCATGTCCACCGGCCGCGCCTCGCGGCCCAGGATCTGCATGATCATGACTTCGGTGAAGGTCTTCTTGCCGATCAGGTCTTCCACCAGGTCGACGTCGCGGTACGACATGCCGGTGAGGTGATGGGCGCAGAGGCGGGTTTCGGGCGTGTTCATGGCGATTCCTTGAGGGCCGCGTCGCGCACGGCGTTCTTGAGCACCTTGCCGACGGGCGAGCGCGGCAGGCTGGCGTGGAGGTGGATCTGCTTGGGCGTGGCGACCGGGCCGAGCAGGCCGCGCACGTGGGCCTTGAGCGCGTCGGCGTCGGCCGCGACGCCGGGATGCAGTTGCACCGCGGCGTGCACGGCCTCGCCCCATTTGTCGTCGGGCAGGCCGAACACCGAGCATTCGTAGACGGCCGGATGCGACGACAGCGCGTTTTCGACGTCCACGGGGTACACGTTGAAGCCGCCGCTGATGATGACGTCGCGCAGGCGGTCCTTCAGGAACAGGTAGCCGCGCTCATCGATCAGGCCGGTGTCGCCCGTGTGCAGCCAGCCGTCGACGATGGTCTCGGCGGTCTTCTCGGGCAGGCGCCAGTAGCCCGACATCACCAGGTCGCCGCGCACCACCACTTCGCCGATGGCGCCGCGCGGCAGCAGCGCGCCGGCCGGGTCCATGATGGCGACGTCCGACAGCCAGGTGACGCGGCCGACCGAGGCGCGGTTGTCGGGCGATTCCAGGTCGGCGGGGCGCAGCACCGTGACGATCTGCGGCGCCTCGGTCTGGCCGTAGGTGGTGCCCAGCACCGGGCCGAAGAAGGCGCGGGCGCGTTCGATTTTTTCGGACGGCATGGGCGCGCCGCCGTAGATCAGGTTGCGCAGCTTGGGGAAATCGGCGCGCGACACGCCCGGCTGCGCCATGATCATGTAGATCAGCGTCGGCGGCATGAAGCTGAGGGTGCCGCCGCGCTCGCGGAAGGCGGCGGTGATGGCTGCCGGCGTGGCGCTGTCCAGCAGCACGTGCGCGCCGCCGCGCGCCAGCACCGGCAAGAGGTAGGTGCCGGTGCCATGCGTCACCGGGGCGGCGACCACGTAGCGGTCCTCGTGCGTCAGGCCCCAGCTATGGATCTGGTTGATGATGGCGGCGTTCCAGGCGTGATAGGGCTGCATCACGCCCTTGGGCAGGCCGGTGGTGCCGCCGGTGAACTTGATTGCCTGGGTGGCGTCGCGCGGCAACGCGTGGCGCAGCGGTTCGCGCCCGGCGCCGCGTTGCAGCAGGGTCTCGAAGGCAACGCCCGCGGCGTCCGCCGACAGGCTGACGCGGTGCGGCGCGCCCGCCGCCACCAGCGCGTCGCCGGCACCGTCGACCATGACGATGGACGGCTCGGTGGCATCCAGGATGCGCCCGATCTCGCGCGCGGTGCTGCGGATGTTCAGCGGCACCCAGATCTTGCCGCTGGCCAGCACCGCCAGCAGCGCCAGGATATGACGGCTGGTGTTGCCCGCGCACAGGGCGACGCGGGTCTGTGGCGCCGGGTCCAGGTCCTGCAACGCGGCGGCCAGCGCGCGCACGTCCGTGGCCAGCCGCGCATACGTCACCTGGCCCTCGGGCGCGTCCAGCGCCACGCGGTCCGGATACTGCTCGGCGGCGCGAAAAAAGAAATCTATCGGGTACACCCTGGTGCTCCTCAGTTGGCTTTGATGTCGGCGCGCTTGACCACTTCGCCCCATTTGTCGATTTCGCTGGCGATCTTCTTGCCGAAGGTCTCGGGCGTGTTGGGTTGCTGCGGCGCGTAGAAGCCCGATTGTTTGTAGGACGCCACCAGCGCGGGATCGGCCAGCGCCTTGTTCAAGGCCTGGTTCAGGCGCTCGATGACGGGTTGCGGCGTGCCGGCCGGCGCCATCAGGCCGAACCAGGATTCGACGTCGAAGCCGGGCAGGCCGGACTCGGCCAGCGTCGGCACCTCGGGCACGGCCGGAAGCCGCTGCGGCGAGGTGACGCCGATGGCGCGCAGCTTGCCAGCCTGCACGTGGGGCAATGACGAGGGCAGGTTGTCGAACATGGAATCGACCTGGCCGCCCAGCAGGTCGGCCACCGCCGGACCACTGCCGCGATAGGGCACGTGCAGGATGTCGGTGCCGGTCTGCATCTTGAACAGTTCGCAGGACAGGTGGATGGACGAGCCGCTGCCCGACGAGGCGCAGGTCAGCTTGCCGGGGTGGGCCTTGGCGTAGGCCAGGTATTCCGGCACCGTCTTGACCGGCAGCTTGGGGTTGACCACCAGGATGTTGGGGATGGTCGCCAGCAGGCCGATCGGCTCGAAGTCCTTGACGAAGTCGTAGTTGAGCTTGCTGTACAGCGTGCGGTTGATGGTGTTGGCGATCGAGCCGACGTAGAGCGTATAGCCGTCGGGCGCGGCGCGCGCGACGATTTCGGCGCCGATGTTGCTGTTGGCGCCGGTCTTGTTCTCCACCACGATGGTCTGGCCGAGTTCCTCGTTCAGGGCCTTGGCGACCAGGCGCGCCACGATGTCGGTGGCGCCGCCCGCGGCGTAACCGACCACCAGGGTCACCGGGCGTTCGGGATAGGGTTTGGCAGCCTGGCTCGGCGCGCTGAATGCAATGGCGCCCGCCAGGACCGCGACGCTGGCGGCCAGCTGCCTGCTGAATGTCTGCATGGTTGTCTCCGTCCTGTTTGTCTAATATCTGGACAGATCTTTGCCTGCCCGACTTCATATTGGGCTTTGATAGGCGCCTCATCAACGCAAGGTGTCCAGAAAATGAACAAACCGGAAAGCGACGACGGCGGGCCGCGGGTGTTGCGGCGCGGGTTGCGGGTGCTGGGCGTGCTGCGCCAGGCGGGCGCGGCCGGCATGCACGTGACCGACATCGCGCGCGCCGCCGGCATGCAGCGCTCCACCGTCTACCGGTACCTGGATGTGCTGGCGCAGGAGGGCTACGCGCTGCGCGAGCCGGACGCGCCGCACTGGCGCATGGCGGAACTGGGCGTGATGATGGCCGGCGATCCGCACGCCGAAGCGGTGCGCGGCTTGCGGCCGGTGCTGCGGCAGATCAGCGACGTCAGCGGCGATTCGGCATTCCTGATCTGCCGCGCCGGCGGCGATTCGCTATGCCTGCATCGCGAGGTCGGCAACTATCCGGTGCAGGTGCTGGCGGTGACCATCGGCCATCGCCAGCCGCTGGGCGTGGGCGCGGCTGGCCTGGCGCTGCTGGGCGCCTTGCCGCCGGCCGAGGCCGACGAGGTGATCGCACAGAACGAGCAGGCCCTGCGCGCCTACGGCGGCATGACGGTGGCGCAGATGCGGCGGCTGGCCGAGAACACGCGCGACCGGGGCTGGGCGGTGGTGGGCAATGCGGCGGTGCCGGGCGTGCTGGGGGTAGGGGTGGCGTTGTGCGACGCGGGCGGCTATCCGCGGCTGGCGGTCAGCGTCTCGAGCTTGATCGACCGCATGCAGGCGCCGCGCCAGCGCGCCATTGCCGAGTTGATCCGCACGCAGTTGGGGCAGGACGAGGTCAGGCGCCAGCGCTGGAGCTTGCCCGGCGTGGTCGACGAGGCGGATTGAACGATAAGGGTTCGGTCCGGCCTCGATGGCATCGAGGCCGGCTGCGCGCGTCAGGCCTGCGCCGGCGCGGGCGCGCGGTAGGTCTTCTGGTAGTGCACCGTGAAGGTCTTGAACGCGTCCAGCGCCTTGCGCGGGTCGTGGCCCGGCTTGACCAGGAAGCTGTCGAAGCCGACGCGCGCCTGGTAGTGGATGGTGTCGATCATCACGTCGCCGACCGCGCGCAGCTCGCCCGTCCAGTGATAGCGGGTGCGCAGCAGTTGCGCCAGCGAATAGCCGCGGCCGTCGGTGTAGACGGGGAAGTCCACCGCGATGAAGGCGATGCCCGCCGGATCGAGCGTGCCGTCGGCTTCCAGCAGGTCGCGCAGGTCGGCGTCGGGCCCCAGCAGGACCGCGACCGGATGGCGATGGCGCCGCAGCGTGGCGTGCGAGGCCTTCCAGGTGGCCAGCGGCACGATCCAGCCGGGTTCGTCGGTCGGCACCTGGCCGTCGGCCGCGACCTCGGGATCGGGCACGAAGGGGCGGGCCGCGTCGCTTTCGAGTTGCCCGTTGCGGATCAGGTGCGGGCCGGGGGCGTCGTGGGCGTAGGGCTCAGACATGGGCGGCCTCCTGGGCGGGCTTGGCAAAGGCGGGGTCGGAATACACGTCCTGCTTGAAGGGATCGATGCCGACGCGGTCCACCACATCGATGAAGCGTTCTTCCTCGCTGTCGCGCAAGCCCAGGTAGGTGCGGATCAGGCGGTCGACCACGCCCGGCACCTGGTCGCGGGCGAACGAGGGCCCGATGATGCGGCCGATGGCGGCGCCGCCGCCCTTCGTCGATTCGATATCGGGCAGCGGTTTGGCGGCGCCGTTCTGGCGGCCGCCGATGGTGACCTGGTACCACTCTTCGCCGGCCTTATCGACACCCAGGATGCCGATGTGGCCGACGTGGTGGTGGCCGCAGGAGTTGATGCAGCCGGAGATGTTCAGGTCCAGCTCGCCGATTTCGAACAGGTAGTCGAGGTTGTCGAACTGGCGCTGGATGGCCTCGGCCACGGGGATCGACACGGCGTTGGCGAGCGCGCAGAAATCCCCGCCCGGACAGGCGATGATGTTGGTCAGCAGGCCGACGTTGGGCGTGGCCAGGTTCAGCGCTTCGAGCTTGCCCCACAACTCGTGCAGGCGCGCGCGGCGCACGTCGGCCAGGATCAGGTTCTGCTCATGCGACACGCGCAGTTCGCCGAAGCCGTATTCATCGGCCAGCGCGGCCACCGCGTCCATCTGGTCGGCGGTGATGTCGCCCGGCGGCACGCCGGTGGCCTTGAGCGAGACGGTGACGGCGGCGTAGCCCGGCGTCTTGTGGGCGTGCACGTTGGTGCGGACCCAGCGCGCGAAGCGCTTGTCGGCGGCGGCCAGCGCCGCCGTGTTGTCGGTATCGTGCGCCGCGGCCGGATCGTATTGCGGCCAGATGAAGCGCGCGGCGATGGTGTCGACGAATTCCTGCGTGATGGTGTCGGGGCCGCCCTTGATCAGCTGCCACTGTTCGTCCACCTGCTGCGCGTAGACTTCCGGCGTCAGGTCCTTCACCAGGATCTTGATGCGCGCCTTGTACTTGTTGTCGCGGCGGCCATGCAGGTTGTAGACCCGCAGCGCGGCCTGCAGATAGGTCAGCAGGTCCTGCCATTCGACGAAGGGGTTGATCAGCTTGCCGACGATGGGCGTGCGGCCCATACCGCCGCCGACCCAGACGCGGAAACCGAGCTTGCCGTCGCGCTCGACCGCCTGCAGGCCGATGTCGTGCACGCCGACCGCGGCGCGGTCCTGCACGGCGCCGCTGACCGCGATCTTGAACTTGCGCGGCAGGAAGGCGAATTCGGGGTGCAGCGTGGACCACTGGCGGATGATCTCGCACCACACCAGCGGGTCGATCAGCTCGTCCGGCGCGACGCCGGCGAAGTGGTCGGTGGTGGTGTTGCGGATACAGTTGCCGCTGGTCTGGATGGCGTGCATCTGCACCGTGGCCAGTTCGGCCAGGATGTCCGGCACGTCTTCCAGCTTGGGCCAGTTGAACTGGATGTTCTGGCGCGTGCTGAAGTGGCCGTAGCCGCGGTCCCACTTGCGCGCGATGTGCGCCAGGGTGCGCAGCTGGCGCGAGGCCAGGATGCCATAGGGAATGGCCACCCGCAGCATCGGCGCGTGGCGCTGGATATACAGGCCGTTCTGCAGGCGCAGGACGCGGAATTCATCTTCGGTGAGCTGGCCATCGAGGAAGCGGCGCGTCTGGTCGGCGAACTGCGCCACGCGCTGCTCGACGAGCTGCTGGTCGACGGGGTCATACACGTACATGTCTACTGCCCTTGAGGTCTTCTCGGTCTGGTCCCCGCAAGCGTGGCCCGCCGTAGGCGGGGACTGGGGGATTCATAACCGTAACAGGCAGCCGCTTCGACCGTCTAAGTCATTCTGGTAATAAGCGTATGCCTGCGGCAGACACCCGCGTGGCGGCGTTCAGCCGCCGGACCCGGCGACCGCCCGGGGACGCGGCCGGGCGCCCCGGAAGGCGGCCAGGCTGGCCAGCGCCAGCAGGCCGACGGCCGCCGCGCCGTACAGCATCACGTCGCCAAACCCGTGCGTCAGCGCGATCCGGGCCACGTCCTCGGGGATGGCGGGCGCGGCGCCATCGCCCAGGTTGCCCGCCGACAGGGCCTCGGCCATGGCGCGCAGCGTGGCATCGGCGGGCGCCTGGGGCCAATGGCGGCGCAGCGACGCCAGGACGCTTTCGACCAGCAGGAATCCCATCAGCGCGATATTGATGGACAGGCTGATCATGCGCACGCTGATGTCGATGCCCGAGGCCATGCCGGCGCGGTCGCCGGGCACCGCGCCCGTGGTGGTGTTGGTGACGGGGGTGTTGATCAGGCCCAGGCCGGTGCCGGCCAGCAGGCAGCCAGGCAGCATCGTCAGCCAGCTGGCGTGCGCGAAGCCGCTGCCCCATTTCATCAGCGCGAAGCCCAGGCAGATGGCGAACAGGCCGGCCGGGATCACCGTGTCGGGGCGGTAGCGCAGCGCCAGTTTCTCGCCCAGCGGCGGCGCCACCAGGGTCGGCAGGGTGTAGGCCAGCAGCGACAGGCCGGTGCCCAGGCCGCCGTAGCCCAGGCCGTTCTGGAAATACAGCGGCAGGTAGATCATGAAGGGCCAGAAGCTGAAGTTCATGGCGGCCGACGCCAGCAGCGCGCCCGAGAAGCGGCGGATGCGGAAGACCGCGAAGTCGAACATCGGGTCGGCGCAGCGGCGTTCGGCGATCACGAAGACGACCAGCGCCACGATGGCCGCGCCCAGGCTGGCGAGGGTCGCCAAGCTGGCGAAGCCCGCCGATGGCCCCTGGGTGATGAACCAGGCCAGTCCGAACACCGCCACTGACAGCGAGACGATGCCGGCCACGTCCAGCCTGCGCTGGCGCGGATCGCGCGATTCGTCCACGCCTTTCCACGCCAGGCCCAGGGCGATCAACGCCAGCGGGCCGTGCGCCAGGAACACCCATTGCCAGCTCGCTACCGCCACGATGGCCGAGCCGATGACGGGGCCGAATCCCAGGCCGACGCCGAAGGCGATGCCCCAGGCGCCAAAGGCCCGGCCGCGCGCGGCGCCGTCCTGGAAGCGGTGCGACAGCACCGCCACCTGGCAGATCAGCATGGCGCCGCCGGACAGGCCCTGCAGGGCGCGGCCGGCAATCAGCACGCCGGTGTCCTGCGCCCAGCCGCAGACCAGCGAGGTCAGGCCGAACACCGCCAGGCTGGCCAGCAGCAGGCGCTTGCGGCCGTAGCGGTCGGCCAGCGTGCCCGCGGCCATCAACACCGTGGTGCAGGCGATGGTGTAGGCGTTCATGATCCATTGCAGTTCCTGGAAGCCGCTGTGCAGGGCCTGTTCCAGCGTGGGCAGGATCACCGGCACGCTGGAGATCTCCAGGCCGAACATCAGGGCGGCCAGG
This sequence comes from Achromobacter sp. EG18, assembly GCF_059759395.1. Taxonomy (NCBI): domain Bacteria; kingdom Pseudomonadati; phylum Pseudomonadota; class Betaproteobacteria; order Burkholderiales; family Alcaligenaceae; genus Achromobacter; species Achromobacter sp. EG18. The sequence continues at coordinate 3,951,990 of NZ_CM186213.1, read as the reverse complement.
CAGACGGCGGCCAGCGTAAAGCTATTTTTCTGCGCTATCGAAAGCGGCATCGGGGTTCTCACGAGAGGTCGGCGGCGGGAATCCGCTGCGGGACCTCATTCTGGGAGCGTGTTAAAAATGATGGAAATGATTTAATTTCGTCGGATTCATCAATATTCATCATGAGTTGACGCCATGGACTTCGATACCGCCTTGTTGCGCACCTACGTCGCGGTCAAGGAGGCCGGCGGATTCACCCGCGCCGCCGAACGGCTGCACCTGAGCCAGTCGGCCGTCAGCCACCAGATCCGGCGCCTGGAAGCGCAGGCCGGCACCGCGCTGCTGGTCCGCACCACCCGCAGCCTGGCGCTGACCGAAGACGGCGAGGACTTCCTGCGCTACGCCGAGCAGGTACTGCGGGCGCAGGACGCGCTGACGCGGCGTTTCCAGCGGTCATCGGTGGCGGGGGCGGTGCGCCTGGGCGTGCCCGAGAATTTCATGGGCGAACGCCTGCCATTGCTGCTGGCGCGGTTCGCGCGCGCGTTTCCGGCGGTGCGCCTGGACGTGGTGGTCGGCAGCTACCTGGATCTGCGCACCCAGGTCGAGGCGGATATGCTGGATCTGGCGGTGGTGATGGCGCTGCCCAGCGAACCCGAGCGCGGCGCGATGCTGCGGCGCACGCGCTTCGTGTGGGCGGCCGCGCATGCGTTCGACTATTCCGGTGACGAGCCCATACCGCTGGCCTTCGCGCCGTCTCCCTGCGTGCATCGCCTGGTCGGCGTGGACGCGCTACGGGCGGCCGGCCTGGAATGGCGCGTGGCTTTCACCTCGCCCAGCCAGGAGGGCCTGCGCGCGGCCGTGCTGGCGGGGCTCGCGGTGACGGCGCTGCCGCAGGAAGACGTGCGGCCCGGCATGGATGTGATCGACGGCCGCTACGGCCTGCCGCCGTTGACCCATGCCGAATTCAGGCTGATTTCGCGCCAGGCGGAACAGCAGGCGCCGGCGGTGCGGGCGTTCGGCCAGTTGCTGACGGAAATGTCGGCGCTGGCGCTGCCCTAGCGTGCTGGCTCGCGGCTACGCGGGCACGCGATCCGCCCATTGACCCCATGGCGTCATTGCAGATCGCGCGGCGGTCTACAGCGCGGCGTTGACCGCCCAGCGCGCCACCAGCACCAGGATCACGACCAGGCAGGCGGCCATCAGCAGGCCGGTGAGGATCAGCGGAGCGGGCTTGTTGTGGGCGATGTCGGCGTCGTAGCCGCGGCCGCGGCGCACGCCGAAAAAGCCCCACAGCACGGATTTGACCGTGCGCAGGAAGCTGAGCATGGCGGGTCTCCAGACAGGGGATGGACCCACTGTAGCCGCCCCGGCGCGGGCGGGGCAGATGCAGATTCGCCCCTGGCGACCATATCAGATGGCGTCGGCGGGCGTGCCGATGCCGCGCACGATGTGGTCCAGCAGTTCGCGCGCGGCGGGCGAGATGTGGCGGCCGGCGCGGCTGAGCACGTGCAGGCTGCCCTGGTTGAGGATGGGGTTGGCCAGCGGCAGGCTGGCCAGGCGCAGTGCGGCCATGTCGGCGGTGACGGCGATCGGCGGCGTCAGGGCATAACCGATGCCGGTGGCGGCGAACTGCCACAGCGCCTTGAACGACGAGGTGGTCAGCACGTTGCGCAGCCGCACCTGTTCGCTGATCTCGGCGGCCTGGATGTGCTGGCGCACGCCGAAGCCTTCCTGCATTGCGGCGCCGGGATACTCGACCAGGTCGGTCAGCAGCAGCGGGCGCTGCAGGCGCGTCAGCGGATGCTCCTGGCGCACGATGGCGCGGATCGGCTCGGGGCGCGAATAGTGCGTGCGCAGCCGTGCATCGTTGGGCGGCTGGAACACCAGGCCGATGTAGGCTTGGTCGTCGACGATGCGCTGCACGATTTCCGAGGTGCGGGCCACGTCGATGTCCAGCGTGACTTCCGGATGATTGCGCCAGTAGCCGGGCAGGACGCGGTCGAACATCAGCTCGACGAAGCCTTCGCCCAGCACCAGGTCGATGTGGCCGCGTTCCGCCTTGCGCAGGCTGTCGATTTCCGAGAAGAAGCTCTCCTGGATGTTCTGCTGGCGCTTCACGTAGCGCGCCAGGATGTGGCCGGCGTCGGTCGGCACCACGCCGCGGCCGCGCCGTTCGAACAGCGCCATGCCGCAGTCGCGCTCCAGCGCCGCGATGGCGCGGCTGACGGCGGACGGGTCCATGTTCAGCACTTCGGCGGCGCCGCGCACCGAGCCGCGGCTCATGACCTGCATGAAGTAATGGGTGCGGCGGGCGTCGAGTTTTTCGTCCATGGGGAAGCTCCGTGGCGCAAAGGCATCGGTTCGGTCTGCAACATATTGAGGGTTTACCCTTATATATTGCCGGTTCTTGCAAAAAATTCCCTGCCCAGGGGCATCCGTTGCATTTTACGCAACACATTAGCCCAGGCGCTGTCATGGTTGGCGCGCCGGCCCCCGGGCGAAAATCGCCGCTGCCGCCCGCTCGCATCGCGAGCCGTCCCTACGGACCGCCCCGTGCACGCCGTCCCGCGCCAGCCGTTCAGCGGGGCTGGCCCGCCACGGACATGCCGATCGGGCCGCGCCATACCTACTCACGTACTCAGGGGAATCCGATGTCTCATGCCAGCGCCAGCCTGGCCATGCCCGCCATGTCGCTATCGAGCCGCATCCGCATGCTTGTCGCCATCTTGCTGGTGGTGCTCGTGTCCGAAGCGATCGGCAGCCTCACCTTCGCGGTGGGCCCGGGCAAGATCGTTCTGCAGCCCATGCTCTGGGCCATCTTCATCGGCGCGGTCGTGGCCGCCTTCGGCCAGCGCCTGCCGGCCAACGCGGGTATCGACACCGCCATGCAGACCCGCATCAGCGGCTACCTGCAATACGCGCTGCTGCCGTTCCTGGCCAAGCTGGGCCTGATGGTGGGCGGCTCGCTGCCGCAGGTGCGCGACGCCGGCTGGGCCCTGGTGTTCCAGGAATTCGGCCACTTCTTCGGCACCATGGCCATCGGCCTGCCGCTGGCGCTGCTGCTGGGCATCAAGCGCGAAGCCATTGGCGCGACCTTCTCGGTGGGCCGCGAGCCGAGCCTGGCGATCATCGGCGAGCGCTACGGCATGAATTCGCCCGAAGGCCGCGGCGTGATGGCCGAGTACATCACCGGCACCGTGATCGGCGCGCTGTTCGTGGCGCTGATGGCCGGCTTCATCACCAGCCTGAACATCTTCGATCCGCGCTCGCTCGCCATGGGCGCCGGCGTGGGCTCGGGCAGCATGATGGCCGCGGGCGTGGGCGCCATCGCTTCGCAGCAGACGCCGGAAGTGGCGCACCAGGTGGCCGCGCTGGCCGCCGCCGCCAACCTGCTGACCACGGTGGTGGGCGTGTACTTCACGCTGTTCATCTCGCTGCCGACGACCATCTTCCTGTACGGCAAGCTGGAGCCGGTGCTGGGCCGCTTCTCGCGCGCCAAGGCCGAAACCGCCGCCGACACCACGGCCGCGACCGACGCGCCGTCGCACGCCGTGAAGATGGGCTTCGGCGACCGCCTCACCGCCTATGCCGTGTGTGGCCTGTTCGCCCTGGTCGGCAACCAGTTCGGCTACAAGGTGCCGATCCTGGACGCGCTGCCCGGCATGCTGATCATCATCCTGCTGGTCGTGATCGCCGACCTGCTGCTGCGCGTGGTGCCCAAGCTGCCTGCCGTGGCGGTGCTGTCGCTGATCGCCATGACCGTGGGTTGCCCCGGCGCGGTGCCGTACTCGGACCAGATCATCGCCGCGGTCAACAAGGTCAACTTCCTGCCGTTCACCACGGTGATCCTGGCGATGGCCGGCCTGTCGATCCTGAAGGACCTGCCGGCCTTCCGCAAGCTGGGCTGGAAGATCGTGGTGGTGTCGCTGGCGGCCAACGCCGGCACCTTCCTGGGCGCGACGATGATCGCCGAGTTCTTCCACTGATCGGACGTCGCCGTCCGGCAAGTGACAAGCCGCCCGTGTGGGCGGCTTTTTTCTTGCCTGGATCGGCGCAGTGGTGCACGTGAGCGTTATCCGAGGCGTTTCTGCCCGAGCCTTCGTGTCGCGCGCGGGGGGCCAGGCGCGGATTGCGCCTGCGCGGTTCAATCAAGTGCGCGCGTTGGGCCGGTAGCGGGCTTGGTCGGTCACGTTCTCGGTGGGGCCGATGTTCTCGACCTTGGGAATGCCGAGGCCGGCGGCCTTCAAGGCCACGGTGGTCTGTAGTTCCTGCACTTGCGGGTTGCCCATGGCCACGCGATAAGGCTGCAGCGGCGTCAGGCCTTCGATGGTGCCGAGATCATTGGCGCTGTCGGCGCGTAGCGCCACCGGGTCGGGACGCGCCGAGAATTCGTCGATGGCGCGGCGCAGGCGGGCATCGGCGTACAGGTCGCGCAGCTGGTCGACGTTGATGGCGGGGGGCGCGGCGGCCACGAGGGCCACCGCCCGGGATGGCGTGTTGGCGACGGCGCGGCCGGCATCGGCGTCATCCGCCTGCGGTGAGGCAGCCGCGCGGGCGATGCGCTGAGCCTGCCAGGCGGCCTGCGCCTGGGCGCTGCGTTGCGCCTGGCGCGTGGCGGCGTTGCGGGCGGCCCATTCGGCTTCCCAGACGGGGCGGGTGTCGTCCAGCAACGGAATGCGCGCGGCATACGGCGCGGCGACGCGGGCGATGGGGGAGACGGCGGACACGTTCATGCGTGGGCTCCCTGGTCGGTGGGGTCTACCAGTTGGTCCGGCGGGGACCTTGGAAGTTCAATATAGACGGTCCCGCGCGGGGCGGTATGTCGATCTGTAAGAAAAAAAAGCCCCTGGCAAAAGCCAGGGGCGAGCGGCGGGCCCAAGAGGGCGCGCCGTACCGGGCGGCCGTTGCGCCGGGAGCCCGGCGGGTTCTCCAGGCTTGGCGGCCACCCAAACCGGAGCGGGTCAGGCGTGCGGCAGCGTGGCCTGCATCGAGGGGCGCTGGTTGAACGCCTTGAACCAGGCGGCGACGGCGGGATGGCCGGCGCGCCAGTCGAAATCGGGATAGCGGAAGTCCAGGTAGCCCAGGGCGCAGCCGACGGTGATGGTGCCGATGTCCAGGCGGCCTTCCAGGCGGGCGGCGGTCTTCTCGAGCAACGCCAGGCCGTCGCGCACCTTGCCCATCTGGCCTTCGTACCAACCGTCCCAGCGCAGCGGCTCGGGGCGCAGCACGGTTTCGTAGCGCGCCAGCAGCGCGGCGCCCAGCATGCCGTCGCCCAGGGATTGTTCGGCCAGCGCGGCCCAGCGGGTGGCGCCAGTGGGGAACAGCGCGCCCTTGCCCAGGTCGTTCAGGTATTCGCAGATGACGCGGCTGTCGAACAGGCGCTGGCCGTCGTCGGTGATCAGCGTCGGCACCTGGCCCAGCGGATTGTCGGGGATGATGTTCTGGTCGCGGGCCACGGGGCCGGCGGCGCTGGGCAGTTTCTCGATGCGGTCGGCCAGGCCCAGTTCGTGGGCGATGACCATGCATTTGCGCACGAAGGGCGAGGCGGGCGAGAAGTAGATCTTCATGGGAGTCCTTGTCGGTGGTGGTGCGTCAGTGTTGGGCACGGGCCAGGTGTTGTCCAGCGACCCAGCCGAAAGTCAGGGCGGGTCCGAGCGTGATGCCGGGCGCCGGATAGGCGCCGCCCATGACCGAATGCATGTCGTTGCCGGCCACGTAGAGGCCGGGAATCGGCTGGCCGGCGGCGTCCAGCGCCTGCGCGTTGCCATTGGCGGCGATGCCGCGGGCGGTGCCGATGTCGCCGGCGTACACCTTGACCGCGTAGTAGGGGCCGGCGCCGAGCGGCGCCAGGCAGGGGTTGGGCTGGTGCTCGGGGTCGCCCAGGTAGCGGTTGTAGGCGGTGCTCCCCTTGCCGAAGTCGGGGTCCAGGCCTTGCGCCGCGTATTCGTTGTAGCGCGCGACGGTCGCGTGCAGCGCATCGGGCGGCACGCCCAGTTTCTGCGCCAGCGCCTCCAGCGTTGCGCCTTGCAGCAGGTAGCCGGCATCGATGAGATGCTGGCGCGGCCGTCCGCCGGGCAGCGCCAGGCCCAGGCCCCAGGTATCGATGAAGCGCTGGTCGCACAGCAGGAAGGCCGGCATCGTCGGCACCTGCTCGTGGCTGCGGTACATGGCCTGCACGAAGGCGTGGTACGAAGTCGATTCGTTGACGAAGCGGCGGCCGGCGCCGTTGACGGCGATGAGGCCGGGCTTGGCGCGGTCCCACACCAGGTGGGGATAGTGCAGGCGCTTGCCCCCAGGTTGTTCCAGGATCGACACCGGCGCCCAGAAGGCGGGGCTGGAATGGCCCTGGCCCAGCGTTGCGCCGGCGTCCTCGGCCAGGCGGATGCCGTCGCCGGTATTGTCGCGCGGCGCCATCGACCAGTCGTCGGTGGGGTGGGGGTAGGTCTGGCGGCGGCGCGTCGAATCCCACGGAAAGCCGCCGGTGGCCATGACCACGCCACGGCGGGCGCGGATGTTCATGCGCCGGCCTTCATGCTCGACGGTGGCGCCCAGCACCGCGCCGTCGGCATCGCGCAGCAGCGTCAGCGCCGGCGTGTTGAGCCAGTAGGGCACCTTGCGCGCCAACATCGCGTGGAACAGTTGGGCGGCCAGCGCGTTGCCCAGCAGCAGGCGGGTGCCGCGGTGGTAGCCGCGCAGGCGGTCGGCGCCATAGCGCAGCACCAGCTTCATGGCGTGGCGCCACGAGGCGAACGCGCGGGTGGCGCGCAGCAGGTGGCGCACGTCGGTGATGCTGACCATCATGCCGCCCAGCACCGTGAACTCCTTCAACGGATCGCGCAGCGTCTTGAAATGGCGGCCCAGCTTGCGGCCGTCGAATTCCACTGGATCGAGCGAGCGGCCGCCCATGGCGGCGCCGGGCAGGTCGGGGTAATAGTCGGGCGAGGCGGTGCGCGCGGCCACCTGCAGGAAGCCGCGCGCGACCAGGTCATCCATCATGCGCGGGCCGGCGTCCAGATAGGCGCGCTTCATCTCGTCGGGGGCCGCCGCGCCGACGGTTTCCTGCAGATAGGTCCAGACCTTGTCGAAGCTGTCCGGATGGCCGGCGGCCTCGGTCTGCGCATTCAGCGGTATCCATAGCGCGCCGCCGGAAATGGCGGTCGAGCCGCCGATGCGGTCGGTCTTCTCGATGAGCAATACGTCCAGGCCCGCCACGCTGGCGGTCAGCGCGGCGCTCATGCCGCCCGCGCCCGAGCCGACCACGAGCGCGTCGACTTCCTTGTCCCACTTGATGCTGTCCATGCTGCCTATGCTCCCGACCCGCCCAGCGACTTGCCGCCGTCCACGAGAATCACCTGGCCGGTGATGAAGTCCATTTGCGGCGAGGCCAGGAACGACACCGCGTTGGCCACGTCTCGCGGCTGGCCGGCGCGGCCCGTGGGCTGCAGCGCCAACTGCGCCGCCAGGCGCTCGGGGCTCAGATTGCGCAGCAGCGGGGTGTCGATCAGCCCGGGGGCGATGGCGTTCACCAGGATGCCGCGTGGCGCCAGTTCCATGGCCGAGGCGCGGGTGTAACCCACCAGCGCGGCCTTCGAGGCCACGTAGTGCGGATGGTTGCGCGCGCCCAGGTAGGCGCGCGAGGCGATGTTGACGATCTTGCCGCCGGCGGCCATGTCGCGCGCGGCTTCCTGCGTCAGGGTGGCGACGGCCAGCAGGTTGACGTCGTACATGCGCCGGTAATCATCGCTGGTGACGTCGAAGAACTTGCGTTCGTCGAACAGGCCGGCGTTGTTGACCAGCGCCGCCAGCGGCGCCAGTTCGCGCACCAGGGCGCGGGTGGCGTGTTCGTCGGCCAGGTCGACCACGCGGTAGTCCACATCCAGGCCCTGCGCGCGCAGCGCCTGGGTTTCCTTGTCGGCCAGGGCCGCGTTGCGGTCGGCCATGACGACCCGAAAGCCGTCGCGCGCCAGCCGCTCGACGATCGCCAGGCCCATGCCGCTGGCGCCGCCGGTGACCAGCGCGGTGCCGAGGGAGTTGAGGGGTTCCATATCGATTCCTATACGGCCAGGTAGCCGCCGTCCACCGGCAGCACCACGCCATTGACGTAGCTGGCCATGTCCGAGGCCAGGAACAACACCGGGCCGACGATCTCGTCGGCGCGTCCGGCCCGCGCCATCGGCGCGCGCCGCATGTACCAGTCGGTGCCGTGGGCCTGGGCGCGCTGGCCGGCGGTCATCTCGGTTTCCATCAGGCCGGGGGCGACGGCGTTGACGCGCACCCCGTGCGGCGCCAGGTCGCGCGCCAGCACTTCGGTGAAGGAGCGCACGCCGCCCTTGGATACCACGTAGCCGGCGGTCGAAATGCCGCAGCCATAGGCCACGATCGAGCACAGGTTGACGATGGCGCCGCGGCGGGCCTTGAGCTGTTCGACGAAGGCGTGGGTGACGTTGAAGGTTCCCTGCAGGTTCACGTTCATCACGCGTTCCCAGATCTGCGGGGTCTGTGGATCGTCGAACGGCGCGCGCGCCGAGATGCCGGCGTTGTTGACCAGCACGTCGATGGCGCCGTGGCGCGCTTCGCATTCGGCGGCGAAGGCGCGTACCGCGGCGGCGTCGGTCACGTCCAGCGCGGCGTCGATGGCGCGGCCGCCGGCGGCCGCAATGGCCTGGGCGCTGGCGCGGGCCAGGGCGGGATCGAGGTCGGCCACGATCACGGTGGCGCCTTCGCGCGCGAAGCCCTGCGCGATGGTGGCGCCCAGGCCGCGCCCGGCGCCGGTGACGAGGACCCGCTTGTCTTGCATCATCAGGGTCATGGTTCGCTCCTAGCCGCCCAGGTAGGCGCGCTGCACGCCTTCGTCGCTGGCCAGCGCGGCCGATGCGCCTTCCAGCGCGATCTCGCCGTTTTCCAGGATGTAGGCATAGCTGGACACCGACAGCGCCAGCTTCACGTTCTGTTCCACCAGCAGGATGGTGATGCCCTGTTCGCGGTTCAGGCGCAGCACGATGTCGAATATCTGTTCCACCACCAGCGGCGACAGGCCCATGGACGGTTCGTCCAGCAGGATCATGCGCGGGCGCGCCATCATGGCGCGGCCGGTGGCCAGCATCTGCTGTTCGCCGCCCGACAGCGTGGCGGCCTTCTGCTCGAAGCGCTCGCGCAGCCGCGGGAAGGTATCGCAGACCATGTCCAGGTCGGCCTTGACCGCCTGGCGGTCCTGGCGCAGGTAGGCGCCCATCTCCAGGTTCTCGCGCACGCTCATTTCGCGGAAGATCTCGCGGCCCTCCGGCACCTGCACGATGCCGCGGCTGACGATGGCGTCGGCCGGCTGGCGATGGATGGCCTCGCCCGCAAAGCGCACGCTGCCCGCGGTGGGCGTCACCAGCCGCGAGATCACGTTGAGCGTGGTGGACTTGCCGGCGCCGTTGGCGCCCAGCAGCGCGACGATGGCGCCCTGCGGCACTTTCAGCGACACGTCCTGCAGGGCGCGGATATTGCCGTAGGCGGCGCTGACCGATTCGACTTCAAGCAGGTTCTCAGCCACCGGCGGCTCCCTTGCCCAGATAGGCTTCGATGACGCGGGGGTTGCTGCGCACCTCCGCGGGCGTGCCTTCGGCGATCTTCTCGCCGAACGACATGACGGTGATGCGATCCGAGATCGACATCACCAGCTGCATCACGTGCTCGACCAGCAGCACCGTGATGCCGTCGCGTTCGCACAGCTCGGTGAGGATGCGGTCGAGCGTCTCGATCTCGCGGTTGCGCAGGCCGGCGGCGGGCTCGTCCAGCAACAGCAGCTTGGGCGAGATGGCCAGCGCGCGCGCCAGTTCCAGCATCTTCTGGCGGCCGAAGTCCAGGCTGCACGCGGGCGTGTCGAGGAAGTCGGCCAGGCCGACGCGTTCGAGCAGGTGCTCGACGCGTTCGCGCGCCTCGGCATTGGCCGGGCGCAGCAGGCGCGCGGCCGTGCTGGCGCCGTGCGCATAGGTGCCCAGCAGCGCGTTCTCGCGCACCGTCAGCGCGCTGAACAGTTCCAGGTTCTGGAAGGTGCGGGCCACGCCCAGCGCGGCCATTTCGTGCGGCTTCTTCTTCGTGATGTCGACGCCGTCGAACAAGATGCGGCCCTGCGTCGGTCGGTAGTAGCGCGAGACGCAGTTGAAGGTGGTGGACTTGCCGGCGCCGTTGGGGCCGATCAGCGCGTGGATACGGCCGCGTTCGACCTGCATCGACAGGCCGTTGATGGCGGTCAGACCGCCGAATTTCACCGTCAGGCCCTGGACGTCGAGGTAGGGTTGGGCGCTCATGCGGCGCTCCTTTGCGTGGGTTTGGCGGTGGCGCCCTGGGCGTCCCGGCGCGCGGGCAGCGGCGCGGCTGGCGGCGGCGCGCGGCGGCGCGCCTCGCGGCCGGCGAACAGGCCCTTTGGCGCGAACATCATGAAGCCCATCAGGATCACGCCATAGATGATTTCCTGGAACGACAGCGCCTGGCGCAGCAGCTCCGAGATCAGGCCGAAGCCGATGGCGCCGGCGATGGCGCCGCGCACCGAGCCGATGCCGCCCACCACCACCATGGTGAGGATCAGGATGGTGGTCTGGAAACCCAGGCTCTCCGGATGGATGAACGAGGCGAAGGTGGTGTACATGCCGCCGGCGATGCCGGCGTAGGCCGCCGACAGCGTGAAGGCGGTGCGCTTGATGGCGTTGACGTTCACGCCCATGGCCTGCGCCGCCACGTCGCTCTCGCGCACGGCGCGAAAGGCCGAGCCCAGCTGCGAGCGCGACAGCGCCACGGTGACCCACAGCAGCAACGCGGCGATCGCTACCACGAAGGGATAGGCCTTGATGTCGGACACCAGCTCATAGCCGAACAGCGTGGCCGGCGAAATGCGGAAGCCGTTCGAGCCGTTGGTCACTGACTGCCAGTTCAGGAACACCCACTGCATCGCCTCGCCAAAGGCGAACGTGGATAGCGCCAGGTAGATGTCGCGCATGCGCAGCGCCAGCGCGCCGATCAGGTAGCCGAGCACGGCCGCCAACAGCCCGCCCGCCAGGATCGAGACGAAGAAGGGCGGATGCCACAGGTTGTTGATCAGCCCGGCGGTGTAGATGCCGACGCCGTAGAACGCGGCGTGCGACAGGGCGAACTGCCCGGTCTCGCCGATGACGATGTGCAGGCCCAGGGCCAGCACCACGAACACCATCAGCAGGTTGACGACGTAGATCACATAGCCGCTGGCGACGAACGGCAGGGCCGCCAGCGCCACGGCCATCAGCGCCAGCAGGGCGCGGTCGGTCTTGGATTTCATACTTTTTTCACCTGCAGTTTGCCGCCCAGCAGGCCTTGCGGACGCAGCAGCAGCACCACCATGATGGCGACGAAGGGCGCCACCACGATGGCGTTGGTCGAAATGAACAGGCCCACCAGGTTCTCGGCCACGCCGATCACGAAGCCGCCGACCACCGCCCCGGGCAGGCTGGTGATGCCGCCGACGATGGCGGCCGCGTAGGCCAGGATGGCGATGTGGCCGATGTCCGGCGTGATCAGGATCTTGGGCGTGATGAGCAGCGCGGCCACGGCCGAGATCAGCCCGGACAGCGCCCACACCATCATGCGGATGCGCGTCAGGTTCACGCCCACCAGGCGTGCGGCCTTGGGGTTCATGCCGACGGCGCGCATGGCCTTGCCCACGCGGGTGTAGGTGAACATCACGTACAACAGCAGCATCACGCCCACGGCCACGGCGAAGATCACCAGGTCCAGCTGTGTCAGCACGGCATCGCCGATGAGGATGGCGTCGGTGGGGGCCAGCGGCGGCAGCGAGCGCGGCGTGTCGCCCAACCCGCTCTGGCGCACCAGCCCTTTAAGGGCGTAGGCCAGGCCCAGCGTGGCGATCACCATCTGCACGCCCACGCCCCTGGAGGCGATGACGCGCTCCATGACGACGCGCTGGAACAGGCCGGAGACCACGGCCACCACCAGCAGCGTGACTGGAATGACCGCCAGGTAGGGCCAGCCCATCACCAGGGTCAGGAACAGGGCGATGTAGCCCCCGACCATGAAGATCTCGCCCTGGGCGAAGTTGGGCACGTCGGTGGTCTTGAAGATAATGACGACGGCGACCGCCAGCAGCGCGTACACGCTGCCCGTCACCAGTCCCGACAGCACCCCCTGCTGCAGGAACAACCAGATATCGGCAAAGCTCATGATGGTCTCCGGCGGTCCGCGCGGCGCTGCGCCGCGGCGCGGACCTGGCCTGTGGCGGCGGTTACGGCTGGTACTGCCAGACGCTCTTGAAGGCGCCCGGCACGAGCGACATGCTGGTGCCGTCGAACTTGATGTAGATGGCCGCTTCCTGCGCGGCGCGGTCGTTCGGGCCGAATTCGATCGGGCCGGCCATGACGCCGGAATCGAACTTCATGGTCTCCAGCGCGGCCAGCACCTTCTCGCGGGTGGGCTGCGGGCCGGCGGCCTTGAGCGCATTGACCACCGCCATGGCGGGCGGCAGGCCGTAGGGCATGTAGGTCTGCGGGTGGCCGGGCTTGGCGGCCAGGTCCGGATAGGCCTGCTTGTACATATCGTAGACCCAGGTCAGCTTGGCGCCGCCGGGCACGTCGGCCAGCACTTCCTGGATGTAGACGTTCTTAAAGGCGTCCTTGTTGCCGACGTTCTCCACCAGTTGCTTCAGGTCGGCGGTGCCGTTGACGGCCAGCACGATGGGCTTGTTCCAGCCCAGTTCCTGCGCCTTCTTGATGATCAGCGCGGCGGGGCGGGCGTAGGTCGTCAGCAGCAGCACGTCGGGATTGCCGGCGCGGATCTTGAGCATCGGCGCGGTCACGTCGGTGATGTTGGGATTGACCGATTGCACCTGCAGGTTCAGGCCGCCCAGCTGCTTGGACTGGGCCTGGGCGGCTTCCAGGTTCCAGCCGCCGTAGGCATCGTCGTGATTGATGTAGCCGATCTTCCTGGCCTTGAGGTGCTCGGCGGCGAACTGCACCATCGAGCCGCCCACGGCGTGCTGCGAGATCGAGAACGCGCCGTAGATGTACTTGGACGGCGGATACAGCGCGCCGTCACCCGAGGCGTTGAGCATGACCAGCGGCACCTTCTCGCGCTCGACGTATTCGCGCGCGGCCACCACGGCGGCCGAGCACGAGCCGCCGTTCAGCAGGAACACCTTGTCCTGCTCCGTCAGCTTCTTGACCGCCGCCACCAGGTCGTTGGCGTTGCAGCGGTCGTCCTCGATCACCAGCTCGATCTGGCGGCCGTTGATGCCGCCTTCCTTGTTGACCTTGGCGTACCACATCTTGGCGGCGTTCAGCACGTCAAAGCCATAGGCCATGCCGCTGCCCGACAGGGGCGCGAACAGGCCGATGCGGATGGTCTTGTCGGTGATGCCGGGTTCCTGCTGCGCCTGGGCGGAAGCGCCCAGGGCGAGGGCGCATAGCGCGGCGGCCGCGTGGCGGCGGAGGTGCTTCATGGTTTGTCTCCCGTTTTTTGAGTGCGCGCCTTTATCCATGGCGCGTTGCTGCTTGGCGGCGAAGCCGCCGGATTGGGTTCATTGCACAGGGTTCACTGCATGCGGTAGCCGCCGTTGACGTCGATGACGCTGCCGGTGATGTAGCCCGCTTCTTCCGAGGCCAGGAAACGCACCGCGGCGGCGACATCGTCCACCGTGCCGATGCGGCCCAGCGGAATCGCCTGGGCGGCCGCCGCGAGCGCGCCGCTGCTGGTGACGGTGCTGCGCAGCATGTCGGTGTCGATCAGCCCCGGCGCGATGCCGTTGACGGTGATGCCCAGGTGCGCGGATTCGCGCGCCATGGCCTTGGTCAGGCCCAGCACGGCCGACTTGGCGGCGATGTACGAGGCGCTGGAGCGATAGCCGCCCAGTTGCGCGGCGACCGACGTGAAGGTGACGATGCGGCCATGCTTGAGCGGCGCGGCTTCGCGCCGGCGCAGGTAGGCGCGGCCGCACAGGAACACGCCGCGCGCGTTGACGGCGAAGCTGCGTTCCCAGATGTCGAGCGTAGTGTCCTTGATGAGCGGGCGTTCGCCGTTGGGCTGGAACAGCAGCAGGCCGGCGGCGCTGACCAGCACGGCGATGGGGCCGTGGGCCTGCTCGATCTGGTCGAACGCCGTTTCGACGGCGCTTTCATCGCTGACGTCGAAGGCATGGGCGCTGTGGGGCGCGCCGAGTTCGTCGGCCACGCGGCGGGCGCGCTGGGCATCCACGTCCGACACCACCACGCGGTAGCCTGCGCGGGCCAGCTCCTGGCAGATGGTGGCGCCGATGCCGCCGCCACCGCCGGTGACGAGCGCGAGCCGCGGAGCCGGGCCTGCGGCCGGCGTGGATACATTGGACATGCTGCCTCCTGTTGCGCGGATTCGCCCGCCTTGGAAACGGCGTCCGCTGATCTGAATTTTTGGCGATTATGTATACATGATGGGGAGGCAGGTATAGGGGGTTTCCCGTAGTTGCGCATGAAGCTTGATGGTTATCATTGGGGAAAGCCCTAGCGTGATGGTATGGAGCGCTGTCGCATGTATTCTTCATGTATACAATGCGGGCATGGATACGCTATCTCAACACGTGACCGATACGCTGCGGGACTGGGTGCTGCATGGCAAGTTCAGCCCGGGCGCCCGCCTGGAGGAAATTCCGCTGGCCGAGAAGCTGGGGGTGTCGCGCACGCCGGTGCGGGCGGCCCTGGCGACGCTGGGCAACGAGGGGCTGCTGGAGCACTTGCCCAAGCGCGGCTATACGGTGCGGGCGTATGACCTGGCCGAGATCGTGGCGGCTTACGAGGTGCGCGCGGCGCTCGAAGGATTGGCCTGTCGGCAGGCGGCGCTGCGCGGTTTATCGAATGACGCGGTGGCGGTGCTGAAGAACTGCCTGGACGAAGGCGATCGCATTCTCGGCAAGGGCGTGCTGCTGGCGGAGGACCATCTGCCTTACCAGCAGGTCAACATCACCTTGCACAACGGGATCCTGGAGGCGGCGGGCAATCCGTGGGTGAAGCGGTTCGCGACGCAGGCGCAGGCGATTCCTTATGCGTCGGATCGGATCATCCTGTGGGAGGACCATGGGATCATTCTGCGGTCGCATGATGATCATCATCGGATCGTCAATGCCATTATTGCGCGGGATGGGGCGCGGGCTGAGGATCTGATGCGGGAGCATGTCTACTATGCGGGGATCATTCTTAAGAATAATTATGAGAGGTTGGCGCAGGCCTATCGGGTTTGAGGGGATTGCTGGCGCTGTTGTTGGGTTCTTTAGGCGCGGGCGCCGGGGCAGGCGGGGGATGGCGGGGCTACGATTGCGGTCCGGAGCGTTCGCTCCGGACTCCCCCTTCGTCATCTTCGTCCAGGCCTGCGGCCTTCCCTTCAGATTCCCTCGGGCGCATCTACACGCCCCGCCATCCCCCGCCTGCCCCGTCACCCGCTCGCGATGAGCCTTAACGGGGGCCGTGGGGGCTAGTTGTTTGCTTGGCGTTTTTGCCAGCGATCGGGGGTAGGGGAAGGTCTTGCGGGGTCGCCAAAGGCGGCCGCGCGGGCGGCCTTCTTTGGCGTTTGGGTGTCTGGCGTCGGGGATGACGCTGCGCGCTGGTGATGGCGCTGCGCTGGCCGTGTGATGTTGCGGCTGCGCTGTGACGGTTTGGCGTGCCAGCCGCGTTTGCATGGCGCGGATGCGTCTGCGCTATTTGTCCGTGGCGACATGCGCGCGGCGGCTGAGCCGCCGCGTTTGCGGAGCGGTCAGCCGGGCAGGCCGGTCTCCAGGCAGGGGCTGAATTCGCCGGTGGCGGGGTCGCGCAGGAACAGGACGCCGGTGGCGACGCCGAAGTAGGTGCCGTGCAGCTCCAGGTCGCCCTTTTCGACGCGGCGGCGGATGGAGGGGAAGGTCATCAGGTTGTTCAGGCTGTGGCCGATGACGGCGAGTTCCAGGCGCTTGAGGTTGGCGGCGCGGTCGTCGCCGCCGGGGCCGAGTTCGTCGGCGACGGGCGCGATCTGGGACATCCACTTGCCGATGAAGTCGCCCTTGGTCAGGGGCTTGGCGTCGTCGAAGAAGGCGCGGATGCCGCCGCAGGAGGCGTGGCCGAGGACGACGATGTGCTTGACGTTCAGGCCGTTGACGGCGAATTCGATGGCGGCGCTGGTGCCGTGGTACGAGGATTCGGAGTCGGGGTCACAGGGCGGGACCAGGTTGGCGACGTTGCGCACGACGAACATTTCGCCGGGGCCGGCGTCGAAGATGGCTTCGGGCGAGACGCGCGAGTCGCAACAGCCGATGATCAGGATTTCCGGGCTTTGCCCAGTTTCGGCCAGTTTTTCGTAGCGGCTGCGTTCCGAGTGGAAGCGGCCGGCGAGAAAGGACTGATAGCCTTCGGTGAGTCTTTTGGGAAACATGATCTTTTCACTTCCTTGATAACTGGGCCGGGCATGCCGGCGTGCCGGCGGACGCAACAAGGGGCTTCGTGTGGAAGCCCCTTTTGTCGAGTCGGCTGCGGAATTTTCCCACAATTGGACTTGCGCCGGCTTGACTAAACCCTATCCTGATAAGGGTTTTTTGCCGGAGCAATCCGTCGGGCAAGTGAGCGCAGCGTGGGAAACGCGCGGCCGTCGCGCAAGAAAAGCCGTCCGGTCGCCCGGCCGCCCGAAGGCCGGACAGCCCCCTCGGGGGGCAGCAAGCGCGCAGCGCGCAGCGTGGGAAACGCGCGGCCGTCGCGCAAGAAAAGCCGTCCGGCCGCCCGGCCGCCCGAAGGCCGGACAGCCCCCTCGGGGGGCAGCAAGCGCGCAGCGCGCAGCGTGGGGGTCAACCATTCACCTGGCCCGGATGTCCAGGGCGGTGACCTTGGCGAATTGCAGCGGCGTGATGGCGCGGATCATCTTGATCTGGCCCGGCGCCAGGGGGCCGATGTCGTCGTCGCGCACGCGGCCGATTTCGCGGCCCTGTTCGTCGTAGAGCACGAAAGTGAGCATGACGTAGTTGACGGCGCGGGCCGATTGGTTGGCCAGCGAGCCGGTGATGGTGGAGACGTTTTCGTTGGCGTCGCGGATCGCCTGGATATTGCCCAGCGTGACGCCGTACAGGTTTTGGGCATGGGCGGCACCGGTCAGGCCGGCCAGCAATGCGAGGGAGGCGAGGACGGTTTTCATGGCGGTCTCCTGTGACCCGGTTGCCGGGCGTCCCAGCCGCGGACTCTGGGGCCGCGTGTCGGGATCATGCGCCTATCTCACACCTTTCCCGCCGGGCGCACAACGGGCCAAAGGGATGAATGGGTAACAGGTTGCAGGGGATGGCCGCAGATTCATCTGTGGATGCCACAAGTGCATCGGAATGTCTCCGACTTGCGGGTATTTCCGCGCCTTTCCGCAAGCTGAACGATCGCGGCGGCGTTAGCATTTGTTGTCCTTTCGGCGCTTGCGGAGCATGCGGCTTTGTCCGATGATGACCACGCCGGCAACTTGGCCGGCGGATCTTGCGGCCCGGGTGTGCGCCAGGATGGCGTCGGCGGGCGCTCAAGGGAGGAACTCATGCTTTCCCGTACTAGCCAATTGGCTTCGGCCATCGTGTTGTCCGCCTGTTTCCTGGGCGCCGTCCATGCCCAGACGCCGGCCGCCACGCCCGCACCCGCCAAGACCCCGGCGCCTGCCGCCACGCCCGCCAAGACGCCAACCGCGCAGCAGCAGCGCATGGCCGATTGCAACAAGTCGGCCGAGGGCAAGAAGGGCGATGATCGCAAGACGTACATGAGCGCCTGCCTGAAGGGCGAGGCGCCGCCGCCCGCCAAGCAGCTGACGCCGCAGCAGCAGAAGATGAAGGACTGCAACGCCAAGGCCGGCGAGCAGAAGCTGACCGGCGACAAGCGCAAGACCTTCATGAGCACTTGCCTGAAGGGCTGAACGCGGCGTTGATTCCGCGCAGGTGAAAAGCGCCGGCCGTTGAACGGACAGGCGCTTTTTTCTGCGTGCTCCAAGTCGGCCGTCGCCCGTTGCGGCGAGCCCTGATGGCGACGGTGCCGTTGAAGAGCGTACCTGCCAGGCGCGCATTCCCGCCACGCCCGGCGCAACCGCAGGCGTCGCCTACACCGTGGCGATCGGCGTGACCGGCGAGCCGATCGCGTGCGGCAGGCGCAGCGGCGGGGCGGTCAGCATGAAGCGATGGCGGCCGTTGGCGCGAAGCCAGTCGGCCAGGTCCTTCAGGTACCACAGCTCGGCCAGCGGCAGGCCCAGCTTGAACAGGCAGTGGTGATGCAGCGGCAGCATGGCGCGCGGGCCGGTTTTCTCGCGCGCGGGATAGGCTTCCACAGCATAGTTGTCGGCGCAGATGGCGGCGATGCCGCTGTCGGTGATCCACTGCAGCAGCGCGGCGTCGGTGCCGTCGAGCGCGGCGCCGTAGGTGTGCAGCACCTCGGCGTCGGGCTTGCCGGCCATGGCGACCACGGCTTCGGCGTAGCCGGTGCGCAGCACCAGCATGTCGCCGGGCTCGATCTCGATGCCGTCCGTCTTCAGCACGTGCTGGATCTCGGCGTGGCCGATCAGGGTGCGGCCGGGGCCGTAGTGGCGCGCCAGGTCCAGCAGCACGCCGCGGCCCTGCATGCCTTTCTGCGCCAGGTTCTCGACGCCCAGCTTCAGCGCGGCCGAGGGGCCGCCGCTGTTGCAGCCGCAGCCGGTGTGGTCGCCATCGGCCGGGCCGATGACGTCGACGCCGGCCTGGAAGCCGTTGTAGTAGCGCAGCTCGGGCTGGCCGTCGCCATCGGCGTCGAACAGCGCGCCGACGTGCGCCAGCGCGTCCCATTGCGTCGAGTACTGCATCGACAGCAGCACCTGGTCGTCGCTCAGCACGTCGACCGCGTCCGGGTTGACGTTGCGCAGCGGGAAGTTCAGGTAGGGCGTGTCGGCCAGGCGCGTCGGGCTCAGTTGCGGCGGATGGCGCCGCGGGTTGAGCACGTTGCCGCCGGGCAGGTCCAGCGGCAGCGACAGGCAGAAGGTTCTGCCGGCGCGGATTTCACGCGCGCCTTTCAGGACCTGTTCTTCGGTGATGAGATTGAGGCGGCCGAGTTGGTCGTCGGGTCCGAAGTCGCCCCAGTTGGAGCCTTCGGGCCGATGGGTCCAGCGCTGCATGGTTTACTCCGTGAGGAAGTCGACCACCGCGCGGGTGAAGGCTTCCGGTTGTTCCCAGTTGGAGATATGGGAGGTGTTCAGTTCGAGGTAGCGCGCGCCGTTGATGGCGGCGGCCAGTTCCTGGCCCTGCGCGGGCGTGGCGGCCAGGTCGTGGGTGCTGCTGATGACCAGCGTCGGCGCCGTGATGGCCGACACCTGTTCGCGGAAATCGGCGTCGCGCAACGCGGCGCAGTTGCCCGAGTAGCCGGCGTCGGAGGTGCGGCGCAGCATATCGACCAGCACTTGCGACAGGCCCGGCTCGGCGGCGCGGTAGCCGTCGGTGAGCCAGCGCTCGACCAGGGTCGGGGCCATCTTTTCCAGCGTCTGTTCGGCCACGGCGGCGATGCGGGCGCTCCAGCCTTCGGCCGAGCCGATGCGCGCGGCGGTATTGCACAGGATCAGCTTGCCGATCAGTTCGGGACGGTTCAGCGCCAGCCACAGGCCGGTGGGGCCGCCCATCGACAGGCCGCAGAAGTGGGCGCGTTCGATGTTCAGGTGCGCCAGCAGTTCGGCGACGTCGTTGCCCAGCTGCGCGAAGCTGTATTCGCCGTCGGGGATCGAGGATTTGCCGTGGCCGCGGGTGTCGTAGCGCAGCACGCGGAAGTGCTTGCTCAGCGCGGGAACCTGGCGTGCCCACATGTCGGCGTTGGTGCCCAGCGAATTGGAGAGCACCAGCACCGGCGCGTCGGCGGGGCCATCGATGACGTAGAACAGCCGTGCCTGGCTGAGATCGGCGTAAGACATGCGGAAAATCCTCGGGGAATGAAAGCGCGGCCCCCCGGAGGCGGCCGCGTGGCGATTACAGGTGGCAGGTGCCGTCGACGTAGGCCTTGCGCCAGCGCGTGATGGTCACGCGCTGGAACAGCTGCGCCTGGGCGAAGGGATCGGCGTCGATGAACTGCTGCGCGGCCTCGCGCGTGTCCAGGTCGACGATGTACAGGCCGCCGCCCAGGTCCTTGCCGTCATCCTGCAGCTTGGCGCCGCAGGCCAGCAGCAGGTGCTTGTTGGCGTCCAGGTATTCGAGGTGCGCGGCGCGATGCTGCTGGCGCACGGCCTGGTGGTCGGGCTTGTCGAAGGTTTCGATGATGTAGGGCATGGGCGGCTCCGATCAGATGGCCGAGGGATGGCGCGCCAGCGCCGTCACCTGGATGTCCATGTACGGGAACAGCGGCAGCGACGACAGCAGCGCGTGCAGTTCGTCGTTGTCCTGCACGTCGAAGATGCTGACGTTGGCGTAGCGGCCGACGACGCGCCACAGGCTCTTCCACTTGCCGTCGCGTTGCAGCTGCTGCGCCAGGGCCTTTTCGTCGGCCTTGAGCTTGTCGGCTTGGGCCGCCGGCATGTCGACGGGCAGATTGACCTGCATTTGAACCATGAACAACATGATGGGTGTCTCCAGGAAATCGGCCCCGGCGTTGCCGGGGCGCGGGGATTGATCAGTTGGAAAACTTCAGCGGCAGGCCGGTCAGGCGCAGCAGTTCGTCGGCGGTGGTTTCGCCGAACATGTCGATCACCGTGACGCCGTCGGCGCGGATGTCGAACACGGCCACGTCGGTGTACACGCGCGACACGCAGCGCACGCCGGTCAGCGGATAGGTGCAGGCGTCGACCAGCTTGCTCTGGCCTTCGCGGGTCTGCAGTTCCATCATGACGAAGACGTCCTTGGCGCCGATGGCCAGGTCCATCGCGCCGCCCACGGCGGGGATGGCGTCGGGCGCGCCGGTGTGCCAGTTGGCCAGGTCGCCGTGCTGCGACACCTGGAAGGCGCCCAGCACGCAGATGTCCAGGTGGCCGCCGCGCATCATCGCGAACGAGTCGGCGTGATGGAAGAACGAGCAGCCGGGCAGTTCGGTGACGGGCTGCTTGCCGGCGTTGATGAGGTCGTAGTCTTCTTCGCCCTTGGCCGGCGCGGGGCCCATGCCCAGCATGCCGTTCTCGGTGTGCAGGATGACCTCGCGGTCGGCCGGCAGGTGGTTGGCCACCAGCGTCGGCAGGCCGATGCCGAGGTTGACGTAGGCGCCTTCAGGGATGTCCTGGGCGACGCGGGCGGCGATCTGGTCGCGGGTCAGTTTGGTGCTCATTGCTGCTCCTTGGCGGCCTGGGCGGCGTCTATCTGCACGACGCGCTGCACGAAGATGCCGGGGGTGACGACGGTTTCCGGGTCGAGGGCGCCCAGTTCCACGACTTCGCGCACCTGGGCCACGGCCACGCGCGCGGCGCTGGCCATGATGGGGCCGAAGTTGCGCGCGGTCTTGCGGTACACCAGGTTGCCCCAGCGGTCGCCGCGCTCGGCCTTGATGAGGGCGTAGTCGGCGTGCAGCGGATATTCCAGCACGTATTGGCGGCCGTTGATCTCGCGGGTTTCCTTGCCGTCGGCCAGCGGGGTGCCGTAGCCGGTGGGCGAGAAGAACGCGCCGATGCCGGCGCCGGCGGCGCGGATGCGCTCGGCCAGGTTGCCCTGGGGCACCAGTTCGAGTTCGATCTTGCCGCTTCGGTACAGGCCGTCGAAGATCTGCGAGTCCACCTGGCGCGGGAACGAGCAGATGATCTTGCGCACGCGGTTGGCGCCCAGCAGGGCGGCCAGGCCGGTGGTGCCGTTGCCGGCGTTGTTGTTGATGATGACCAGGTCCTTGGCGCCTTGCTCGAGCAGGGCGTCGATCAGTTCCATGGGCTGGCCGGCGGTGCCGAAGCCGCCGATCATGACGGTGGCGCCGTCAGGGACGTCGGCGAGGGCGGCCGCCGCGCTTGCAACAAGCTTAGAAATCATGGTGTTCGCTCATAGGTGGCGTGTCATAATTTGTTCTTAATTAGAACTTTCGTTCTTCTGAAGAACATCGTTTCATGGGGATGGTCGACCGTCAAGGCAAGCCGGCGCGGTGCGATCCTCCCCGTTTCAGGGTTGCCGGCAACGGCAACGTTTTTTCTCGCGGTAGACGGATGACCGAGCAAGCAACCCAGCAACCCAGCGACAGCTACGTTCAATCTTTTGCGCGCGGCCTGTCCGTGATCCGGGCGTTCGGCCCGGATCGTTCCCAGATGACGCTGTCCGAGGTCGCGGCCGTCACCGGCCTGACCCGCGCCGGCGCGCGCCGCATCCTGCTGACGCTGGAGCACCTGGGCTACGTCACGGTCGAGGACCGCAAGTTCGCGCTGACCCCGCGCATCCTCGAACTGGGCTACGCCTACCTGTCGGGCACGCCGTTGTGGAACCTGGCGCTGCCCTACATGGAAGAAGTGGCCGAGCAGACGCGCGAGTCGTGCTCGGTGTCGGTGCTGGAAGGCGCCGACATCGTCTACATCCTGCGTCTGTCGACGCACAAGGTCATGACCATCAACCTGGCGGTGGGCAGCCGCCTGCCGGCCTGGGTGACGTCGATGGGCCGCGTGCTGCTGGCGGGCCTGCCCGCGGCCGAACTGGACCGGGTGCTGGCCATGAGCCAGATCCAGGCCTATACCAAGGACACCGTGACCGACATCGGCGCGCTCAAGGCCATCCTGGCCGGCGTGCGCGCCGACGGCTACGCCTGCGTGGCGCAGGAACTGGAACCGGGCCTGCAATCCGTCGCGGTGCCGATCGTCGACCGCAGCGGCCGCGTGATCGCCGCCATGAACGTCAGCGGCCATGCCAACCGCTTCTCGCGCGAGGAAATGCTGGCGACCTTCCTGCCGCCGCTGCGCCACGCCGCCGACCAGATCAACCACGCGCTGCTGCGCCGCTAGGCGGCGCGGGCGGGCGGAGTCGGGCAGGCGGGCGGACATGGCGGCCGGTCTCAGATCGGGGCGACGCCCAGCGTCGTGCCGCCGCAGACGTACAGCATCTGGCCGGTGACGAAGCCGTTGTCGGGCGACAGGAAGAACATGGCGGCGCGCGCCACGTCCTCGGGCGTGCCCAGGCGCTTGACCACGATGCTGTTGATGATGCGTTCGGTCTGCGGCGCGCCGGCGGGATTGCTCTTGGTGAACAGGTCGGTGGCGATGGGGCCGGGGCCGATGGCGTTGACCGTGATGCCGTCGCCGCCCAGTTCCATCGCCAGCGTGCGCGTCAGGCCGACCAGGCCGGCCTTGGTGGCCGAATAGACCACGCGGTCCGGCTTGCCCAGCGCGGCGCGCGACGACATGTTGACGATGCGGCCGAAGCCGGCGGCGCGCATCGCCGGCAGCGCGGCCTGCACCAGGATCAGCGCGGTGCGCAGATGCAGGTTGACCACGTAGTCCAGGTCGGCCAGGGTGGCCGTGTCGGCGGTGCCGGGACGCGTGGCGCCGGCGTTGTTGACCAGGCCGACGATGTCGTAGGCCGCGGTCACTTCGGCGGCCACTTCCTTGGTGCGCGCCTCGTCGGTCAGGTCGGCCTGGTACGACACCAGCCCCGCCGGCGGATGCTCGGGCAGGCGGTAGTCGATGTTGACGACCTTGTGTCCGGCATCCAGCAGCATGCGGATGATGGCGGCGCCGATCCCGGCGCTGCCGCCGGTCACCAGATACGCGGTAGGTTTGCTCATCTCAGCTCCCAATTCAGTTCTCAATCGCGACGTCCTCAAGAACACCGCCTCTCAATATTCCATCTGCCTCCCCAGCGAGGACACCGCCAGATCCGGCTCTGCCGGTCTGCAGGTGTCGCCCCCTGGGGGGCGCGCGCAAGCGCGTACGGGGGGGCTTAATGCGTCAGATAGCCCCACGCCAGCACGGCGGTGATGTGGATCACGCCGACCCACAACATCATGATGACCGTATAGCCCATCACGTCGCGCAGCTTGAGCTTGGACAGCGCCAGCGCCGGCAGGATCCAGAAGGGCTGCACCAGGTCGTTCCAGGCGTTGCCCAGCATCACGGCCATGGTCGTCTGGTTGAGCGCGCTGCCGATTTCGCGGGCGGCGTCGATCATGAACGGACCCTGGATGACCCAGTGGCCGCCGGCCGAGGGCGCGAAGAAGTTGATGACGAACGAGCTGATCAGGCCCCAGAACGGCAGCGTGGCCGGCGTGGCGACGTCGACGAACACCTTGGAGATCGTGGTCACCAGGCCCGAGGCGGCCATGATGGCCATGATGCCGGCGTAGAACGGGTACTGCAGGATGATCCCGGAGATCGTCTTGATGCCTTCGGTCAGCTTGGCCACGTAGGCGGCCGGCGTGCCCAGCAGGATGATGCCCAGGAACAGGATGATGAAGTTGATCAGGTTCAGGTCGAGCGAGCCGCCATCGATGAAGTGGAAGGCGACGTAGGCCACGCCCAGCGCGCCGATCAGCAGGCTGAGGATGCGGCTGTTGTTCAGCTTGGAGGCGAGGGTGCCTTTCTCCAGCATGTCTTCGGCCGCATTGGACGCGTTGGCGTCGCGGTCGATGGCCGGGTCCACTTCGACGATCTTCTCGCCCTTCTTTGGATGCAGCCAGGCGTTCAGCAGCGGCAGCGTCACGATGATCACCAGGCTGGTGATCAGCATCGGCACCGAGAAGATGGTTTCCGTCAGCGGGATGATGCCCATCTGCTTGGCGGTGGGGTGGCCGGGGGTGGCCACCAGCACGGGGATGCTGGCCGACAGGCCCAGGCCGTACATGGTGAAACCGCTGTAGGCCGCGGCGATGATCAGCGGGTAGTGCACACCCTTGACCTTCAGCGCCAGTTTCTTGGCGACGATGCCGCCGATGACCAGGCCGAAGCCCCAGTTCAGGTAGCTGCCGATGCCGCCCACCAGCGTGGCGACGATGATGGCGGTGTGCGGCTTGTGCACGTGGCTGACGATGCGGTTGAGCAGGCGGTCGGTCAGCGGCGCGGTGGCCAGCACGTAGCCCATGGCCAGGATCACGGCCATCTGGGTGGTGAACGCCAGCAGGCTCCAGAAGCCCTTGCCCCAGGCGCGGGTCACGTCGCCGATGCCCTGGCCTTCGATGCCCATGGCCAGCAGCACGGTGAGCAAGGTCAGCGCGATCGCGAAGACAAAGGGATCGGGCAGATACTTGCGCATCAGCTCAGTGAAAAAAGATGCCAATTTATTCATGGTGCCTCCTACGAACTCCGGTAAGGCATATTGCTCTTGTGTCTTGCGCCGTGGCGCGCCGGATGTGGCGGCGCCGCGGGTGGGACGGTCGGTTTCTTTGTGTGGTTGGGCTCGTGGCCCGCTGGCGCGTCGGAGGGATCGCCGCGCGCCTTATGGTGTAGGGTTTCGGTGATGCGGCGGCGTCAGGAATCGCCGGCCTTGGCATTGAGCCACGCGGCCAGCTCGCCCAACGCCGCGCTCTTGTCGCGCAGCACCCGTTCGCGGCGTTCGGCGCTCCAGGTGTAGAACCCCTGGCCGCTCTTGGCGCCGAGCTGGCCGTTCTCGACCTTGCTCTTGAGCAGCTCGGACGGCTCGGTGCGGTTTTCCAGGTCTTTGTAGAGATAGCTGGCGATGGCGTAGTGGACGTCGATGCCGTTCATGTCGCGCTGCTCCAGCGGACCGGACAGCGCCAGGCGGATGCCCAGGCTCCACTTGACCACTTCGTCGATGTCCTCGGCGCTGGCCACGCCCTTTTCCAGCAGCGAGATGGCCTCGCGCGCCAGGGCGTGCTGGATGCGGTTGGCGATGAAGCCGGGGATGTCCTGGCGCACCAGCACCGGGCGCTTGCCGCCCAGGCGCAGCGTCGCCATGACGCGCGCCACGGTGTCTTCCGAGGTGGCGTCGTTGCGCACCACTTCGACCAGCGGGATGACGTCGGCGGGGGTGAAGAAGTGCGTGCCGACGAAACGGTCGCGGCGCGCGACAGCACTGGCGATGGCGTTGATCGACAGGCCCGAGGTGTTGGTGGCGAAGATCGCTGCGGGCTTGCACAGCGCGTCGAGCTGGGCGAACAGGCCGCGCTTGAGTTCCAGGTTCTCGGGCACCGCCTCGATGACGAGATCACAGGCGGCGGCCGCGTCCAGGCCGGGCGCCATGCGGATGCGTTGCATCACGGCGTCGACCTGGCCGGGGGCGTAGACGTTCAACTGGCGTTCGATGACGGCGCGGGCGCGATCCAGGGCGCCTTCCATCGGATCGACCAGGACCACGTCCAATCCCTTCGAGGCGAAGAGCGCGGCGATGCCGCTGCCCATGGCGCCGGCGCCGATGACGGCCAGATTCTGCAGGGGAGTATCCATGAGGGTTCGCTTGCCTTACACGGCGCGCGCGGCGGGCGGCACAGGCGGAACCAGGGAACTGCGATCTGTCTCTTCCGTCGGTGTCTTCCTGTGCGCGGGCCAGAAAAATCGTTGTGTTCTATATACGAACATTTGTGCGTATATAGAATTTCTGGAAAAGATAGTACTAAAAGTTGCCGGGGGTGGACAAATGGCCTTTTTGCGGTGTTCGGCAGGTGGACAGTGCGGGGCGCCACCAGGCCGCCTGCCGGGGCGTCGCGTTCCGCATGGAGGGCCGATCCGAGGGGATGGGGGCAAAGAGGGCGCCGGAGCGCGGGGCCCCGGCGCGGCGTTGGTCTTTCGTCTCAGCCCGAGTTGCGCAACCCCGCTGCGATGCCGTTGATGGTCAGGTGGATGGCGCGTTGCACGCGTTCGTCGGCCTCGGCGGCGGGCGACTTCTGCGCCGCGCGGTGGCGGCGGATCAGGTCGACCTGCAGATAGTTGAGCGGGTCGATGTAGGCGAAGCGCTCGCGCAGCGAGGCCTGCAGCGCGGGGTTGTCGGCCAGCAGTTCGCGCCGCGTCAGCAGCTTGAGCATGGCCAGGGTGCGGGCGTGCTCGGCGCTGATCATGCCGAAGATCTTCTCGCGCAGCGCGCGCTGCGGCACCAACTGCGCATAGCGCGCGGCGATGGCCAGGTCGGACTTGGCCAGCACCATCTCCATGTTGGACAGCAGGGTGCGGAAGGCGGGCCAGTCGCGCGCCATTTCGCGCAACTGGGCCAGGCGGCCGCGCTGCGAGCGCGGCGCCCCCGGCGCGCCGGTCTCCAGGTAGGCCTCGATGGCCGAGCCCATGCCGTACCAGCCGGTCAGCATCAGGCGGCATTGGGCCCAAGAAAACCCCCAGGGGATGGCGCGCAGGTCCTCGATGCGCTGGCCCTTCTTGCGCGAAGCCGGGCGCGAGCCGATGTTCAGGCCGGCGATCTCGGCGATGGGCGTGGCGGCGAAGAAGTACTCGGCAAAGCGCGGCGTGTCATACACCAGGCCGCGGTAGCTGCGCTGCGCGGCCTCGGACATGAACGACATGGCCGGGCCGTGCTGCGCCATGTGCGCGTCTTCCGCGCTGGTGGCCTCGGCGCGCGGCGCCAGGCTGGATTCGAGCGTGGCGGCGACCAGCAGCTCCAGGTGCCAGCGGCCGACCTCGGCGTCCTTGTACTTGCTCTGGATGACCTCGCCCTGTTCGGTCAGGCGGATCTGGCCGGCCACGGTGCCGGGCGGCTGCGCCAGGATGGCGTCGAAGCTGGAACCGCCGCCGCGGCCCACCGAGCCGCCGCGGCCGTGGAACAGGCGCAGGCGCACGTGGCGGCTGGAGAACACGTCGACCAGTGCGCGCTCGGCCTGGTACAGCGACCAGTTGGAGGTGAGGAAACCGCCGTCCTTGTTGCTGTCGGAATAACCCAGCATGACTTCCTGGGCGCCGTTCTGGGCGCGCTTCACGCGCTCGCGGATCTCGGGCAGGTCGAGCCAGGCGGCCATGATGTCGGCGCCGCGCTGCAAGTCGGGAATGGTCTCGAACAGCGGCACCACCATCAGGCCGTCTTCCGGCGGGATGTCCTGGCCGGCGGGCGCGATCAGGCCCGCTTCCTTCTGCAGCACCATCACTTCCAGCAGGTCGCTGAGGGTTTCGGTGTGCGAGACGATGGTCTGGCGCACGGCCTGCCTGCCATAGCGCTGGCGGCCGGCGGCGGCGGCGCGCAGCACCGCGAGCTCGCGCGTGGTGTCCTCGCTGTAGGCGATCCAGGGCGAGGCCAGCGGCCGCGCCTGCGCCAGTTCGGCGCGCAGCAGGGCCACGCGCGCGTCCTCGTCCAGCGCCAGATAGTCCAGCGGCTGGCCCGCGTGCGTGACGCCGGCGCGGCTGAACAATTCGGCCAGCGCGCGTTCGTGCACGTCGGAACTCTGGCGCAGGTCGACCGTGGCGAGGTGGAAACCGAACACTTCGACCGCCTGCTGCAAGCCGGCCAGCCGCAGCCGGCCGATGGGCGCGCCATGGTGCGCGGCCAGCGACGCTGCGATGATGGCCAGGTCGGCCGACAATTCCTGCGGCGTGTCGTAGGGCTGCGCCGCGACGGTGCTGCGGCGGGCCAGGTTCTGGCCGGTCAGGCGCAGCGCGGTGGCGGCCAGGCGCGCATAGACGCCGACCAGCGCGCGGCGGTAGGGCTCGTCGCTGCGATGCGGCGAGTCGTCGCCGCTGTGTTCGGCCAGCGCCAGCAGCGCCGGGTCGACCGCGATCAGCAGCGTGGTGATGGACAGTTCGGCGCCCAGCGCGTGGACTTCCTGCAGATAGTGCTCGAACAGCACCGTGGCCTGGCGCAGCAGGGCGCGCTCCAGCGTGTCGGCGTCGACGTTGGGGTTGCCGTCGCGGTCGCCGCCGATCCAGCTGCCCATGCGCAGGAACGGCTCCAGCGGCGCGGGCGGGGCGCCGAAGGGCTTGGCGTCGCGGTTGAGCAGCTTGGACAGGTCGCCGTAGACGCGCGGGATGACCTGCAGGAAGGTGCTGCGGTAGTACGACAGCGCGTTCTCGATTTCGTCGGCCACCGTCAGGCGGGTGTAGCGCAGCATGCGCGTCTGCCACAGCGTGGCCACGCGGCCGAGCAGCGCGGCGTCGAGCTCGGCCAGTTCCTCGGGAGTCAAGGGTTGGTCGCGCTGGGTCAATGCCGCGGCGATCTCGCGATGCACGTCCAGCGTGCTCTTGCGCTGCACCTCGGTGGGGTGGGCGGTCAGCACCGGCATGACGCAGGCCTCGGCCAGGAGGCGGCGGATGCGCGCGGGCGTCACGCCCTGGCGGCCCAGGGTCTGCACGGCATCGCGCAGGCTGCCGCGGGCCGGCGCGTCGCCCGCCAGCGCGCGGGCGCGCTGGCTGCGGTTCTGGTCGCGGTCCTCGGCGATGTTGGACAGGTGCAGGAAATAGCTGAAGGCGCGCGCCACCGAGTTGGGGTCGCTGCCCTGCAGGTGCTTGACGCGCTGTTCCAGCAGCTTGCCGTCGGCGGCATTGCCTTCGCGGCGGAATTTGACGGCGGTGCGGCGCAGGGTCTCGATGGTGTCGAAGACGCGTTTGCCTTCGCATTCGGCGATGACTTCGCCGAGCAATCGGCCTAACAGCCGGATATGGTGACGCAAGGGTTCTGCTGAATCGGACTGCGGGCGGCTGGCATTCATCGGGCGGGAGATCCGTCGGGCTGCTGGAAAAGGGGAAGGGTCAGGTGATGCGCACTGCGGGTAAACCGTAAACGAGAACGGCACCGATTTTACGCAGGCTTCCTTACGGGGAAGACGGCCAGCTGCGGTAAAGTCTGGCCTATCCCTTAGTCTTTGCAGAAACCCCCTTTTATGCTGAATCACCAACGTCGCGCGCTCGTGCTGTTTTCGGGCGGACAGGATTCCACCACCTGCCTGGCCTGGGCGCTGGACCGCTATGCCCATGTGGAAACCGTGGCGTTCGACTACGGCCAGCGCCACCGCATCGAGCTGGATGCGCGCCTGAACGTGCTGCGCGACATCCGCGCGCGCTTTCCGCAATGGGCGCCGCGCCTGGGCGAAGACCATCTGCTGGACCTTAAGGTGCTGGGCCAGGTGGGCGACACCGCCATGACCAGCGACCGCGCCATCGAGATGCAGGAAAACGGCTTGCCCAACACCTTCGTGCCGGGACGCAACCTGCTGTTCCTGACGCTGGCGGCCGCCCTGGGCTACCGGCGCCAGCTGGACGTGCTGGTGGGCGGCATGTGCGAAACCGATTTCTCGGGCTATCCCGATTGCCGCGACGACACCATCAAGGCGCAACAGGTGGCGCTCGGGTTGGGCCTGGGCAGCCGCGTCACCATCGAGACACCGCTGATGTGGATCGACAAGTCCGAAACCTGGGCGCTGGCAAAGCACCTGGGCGGCGACGCCCTGGTCGAGACCATCGTCGAGGAAAGCCACACCTGTTACCTGGGCGAGCGCGGCGCTCGCCATGACTGGGGTTATGGCTGCGGCGAATGCCCGGCCTGCAAGCTGCGCCGAGCTGGCTGGGACAAATGGCAGGCGCAGGGCGGGATCTGAGGCCTCCGTCCATCCCCCATCGATAACCCTGAATTCACACCGCTTCAGCGACAGGCCGCGATGCACTGCCGACCAACGCCGCAATGGCGTCAGAACTCGCGCGGACGGTAGCCAGGCGCGTGTCGCTACGTTTCGCCGATCAGTGATTTTTATTTCGATATATTGAATTCCATTCATTTAAAAGTGAATGGAATTCAATTATTTTCGACTTTGCGCAGCGACGTGAACGATTGAGCGCTCTTTTTTTGCGACCCTGTTCCCGGTATGGAGATGCAAACAAACATTTCAATACCGTTCGATGGAAAGCGGTTTCACTCAGGGCTCAATCATCATGAATCGGTCGCGCATTATCCTTATTTTCGACAACGAATTCGCCAAGCAGGGCATCTCCGATTCGCTCGAGCAGATCGGTTTCGTCCTGAATCCCGTATCGCTCCAGGAACCGGCGCCGGCGTGCCAGGCCGGCGAAATCCAGGTGCACCTGTGCCTGCCGCGAGATCTGGACATCACCATCGGCCAGTTGCGCGCGCGCTTCGCCCATTCCACGATCATCGCCATCCGCCACATCGAAAGCCCGGCGGTGCGGATCAATGCGCTGCTGGCCGGCGCCGACAGCTGCTATGGCGCCAACATCAGCTATAGCGAAGTGGCGGCCGCGATCCAGTCGGCGCAACGCAAACTGACCCTGTGCCAACCGCCCGCGGCGGTCGCACCGCGGCGGGCGGACGCGCCGCTCGATCCGACCGCGGCCGAAAAAAGCTGGCGGCTGTGCGACAACGAATGGACGCTGGTCTCGCCCGCGGGGCCGGGCGTCAGCCTCACGCCCATGGAGCGCGCGGTGCTCAAAGGCATGCACGCGCATGCCGAACGGCTCATCCGCCGCGCCGATTTCGCGGTCGCCAGCCTGGATATCCCCGGCAACGGCCGCGCGCTGGACCTGGTCATCAGCCGCCTCAAGCGCAAGGGCGCGGCCGCCGGGCTGAGCATTCCGATCCGCAGCTTGCGCGGCAAGGGGTATTCGTTCTCCGCCGCGTTGGCGCAGGATAGCGCCGCCGGCGACGGCCGCGAACCGGCGGCGCCCCGGAAAGAGGGCGGGCCCGTCTCGCCGTTGCTGGCCGCGATCCAGGGGGACCGGCTGCAATTCCACTACCAGCCCATCGTCGCCGCTTCGGACCTGGAGATCGTGGGCGCCGAGGCGCTGTTGCGGTGGCGGGCGGCCGGCGGCGAAACGCTGGGCATCGACGGCCTGTTGCGCGAGGCGGGGGCGCCCGAGGTCGCGCAAGCCCTGATCAGCTGGGGCATTCGCACCATTGCGAGCGACCAGGCGCGCTGGCGGCAGGCGGCGCGCGGCTGCGGACCTGCGGTCAATATCAATATCTCGCCCCAGAGCTTTGCCCGCCGTGACGTCGTCGGCGTGATCCTGCGAGATATCGCCGTGTGTGGACTGGCGCCGCGCGATATCCGCATCGAACTTACCGAAGAGGCGGCCTTGCACGCGGCCAGCGCGGACATCCGTTGCATGCTGGAGGAGTTCACCAGCCGCGGCATCCAGGTGTGGCTGGACGATTTCGGCAAGGGCTACAACAACCTCGAATGGCTGTCGACGCTGCCGCTGGCGGGCTTGAAACTCGACAAGTCCATCGTCTGGAGCGCGGCGCGGCAGGCCGATGCGCAGAAAGTGCTGGCCTCGATCTGCCAGCTGGCGCGGGATCTGGATATCGTCACCGTGGCCGAAGGGGTAGAAACCGAGGCGCATTGCCGGGCCGCGCGGGAAGCCGGCTGCGACCTGTTGCAGGGCTTCCTGTTCTTCAGGCCCGGCACCGCCGACGAACTGGCCACCGCGTTGAACGCGCAATGCCAGCGCCGTGACGACGAGGCCTGGGCGCGCGACCGCGGTGCGCCCGCCACGGCGGTCCGCGACGGCGGCGCGCCGTTCAGCCCCGTGCCCGGGCAATGAAGCGCCACCGCAGCGCCAATGCGGCGGCCAGGATGGCGCCGGCCAGGCCGGCGGACATGCCCATCGCGGCATGCGCCCCATGCCGTTGCACGACGTAGGCGTACGCCACCGGCGCGGCGGCCGTCAGCAGGAAGCTGGGCATCAGCAGGGCGCCGGTCACCGCGCCGTAACTGCGGAAGTCGAACAGTGCCAGCGGCAGCGTGCCGCGCGCGATGGTCAGCAGGCCGTTGCAGGCACCGTACAGCGAGGCATAGGCGGCCAGGGCGGCGAGATGGCCGCCGGAGAACAGCGCCAGCATGAAGCCGAGCGGCAGCAGGGTGGCCACCGCCAGGGTCAGGGTCAGCGGATGCAGGCGAGATCCCAGCGCGACATCGGCCAGCCGCGAGGCGAACTGGCCAATGCCCCATAGCGCGGCGACGTTGACGGCCAGGGCCTTGGCCAGGCCAAGGCCAGACAGCAGGGGGATCAGGTGGGCGGCGTTGCCGGCCGCCAGGAAGTTGGTCAGCATGGCGATCGTGGCATACAGCGCGCCAGCCAGGCGACGCTCGCGGGCATTGCGCGCCAGGCCGGCTCCGCCCTGGCCGGATGCCTGCGCCGGCGCGGCGTAGCGCGTGCGCGGCAGCGCCAGGTACAACGGCAGCGTCGCCAGCGCCAGCGCGGCGTACGCCAGCACCGCGCCGCGCCAGCCCAGCCAATCCGACAGCGCATGGCCCACCGGCCACATCACCGTCGAGGCGAGTCCGCCGAACAGGGTGATCTGCGACATCGGCCGGCGCGCGGCGGGACCCGCGGCGCGCGCCAGCGAAGCGAAGGCGGCGTCATACAGGCACAGCCGCATGCCCAGGCCCAACAGCGTCCAGGCGGCGAAGTACGCTACCGGGCCGTGCGCGGCGGCCAGCAGGATGCAGCCGGCCGCGGCCACGACGGCGCCGGTCGGCATGATGCGGTGGCCGCCCCAGCGGTCCACCGCCCGGCCAGCCAGCGGCGAAACCAGCGCCATGACGACGATGGCACAGGAGAAGCCGCCATAGATGGTGGCGGGGTTCCAGCCCAGGTCGGCGGCCATGTCCGGTCCGAGCGCGCCGATCAGGTAGAACGTCACGCCCCAGCCGACCAGTTGGGTCAGGCCCAGGCAGACCACCGCGCGGGCGGCGATCACGGGCGTTGCGGCGGCGTGCCGTCGCCTTCGCCGAGTGCGCGCTGCATCAGCACGGTGTCGCGCCATTCGCCATGCTTGTGACCCACCGAGCGCAGCGTGCCGACCGGATGGAAGCCCTGGCGCGCATGCACCGCGAGCGAGGCGGCGTTGCGGCTGTCGCCCACCACCGCCAGCATCTGCCGCCAGCCGGCCGCGGTGCAGCGTTCGACCAGCGTCGCCAGCAACCTGCCGCCGATGCCCTGGCCGGCGCGGCCGGCCTTGACGTAGACCGAATCCTCGACGGTGTGGCGGTAGGCGGGACGCGGACGATAGGGGGTCACGTAGGCATAGCCCACGACTTCGCCGTCGATTTCGGCCACCAGGTAGGGCATGTCCTTTTCCAGCACGCCGGCGCGCCGCTGGCGCATTTCCTGGATCGACGGCGGGTCCAGTTCGAACGACGCGGTGCCGTGCTGCACGTGATGCGCGTAGATGGATTTGATCGCGGGCAGGTCGGCGTCGACGCTGTCGCGGATCAGGATGGGAGCGGCGGAGGGCGGCATGGCGGTGTTTTCGGCGGTGGGGGATCGATGGAAAGCAGCCGCCAGTGTGGCGCAGGCCCATGCATAAATAAAGCTTTGGTCTGTTATGGTTTACATAAGCAAAACTTTGGATGACGGGCGGACTCATGCGCGGCCTCAATCTGGACGCCCTGCGCACGTTTGCGCAGGTGATCGAACTGGGCAGTTTTTCGGCCGCCGCCGAACGCGGCGGCATCACCCAACCCGCGGTCAGCCTGCAGGTGCGCCAGCTCGAGCGCCGCTTCGGCCTGAAGCTGGTCGAGCGGGTCGGCCGGCGCGCCGGTCCCACCGCTGCCGGACTGGAACTGCTGACCCACATCCGCGCCATCGACGCGGCGCTGGCGCAGGCCGAGCAGGCCATGACCGCGCATGCTTCACAGGTGACGGGCCGCGTGCGGCTGGGCACCGGCGCCACCGCCTGCACCTACCTGCTGCCGCCGCTGCTGGCTGATCTGCGGCGCCGTTTTCCGGCGCTGGACGTGGTGGCCAGCACCGGCAATACCGCCGACATGCTGCGCGGGCTGGAGAACAACACGCTGGACATCGGCCTGGTGACCCTGCCCGCGCCGGGGCGCATGATCGAGGCCACGCCGGTGCTTGAAGACGAGTTCGTGGCCATCTTCCCCGCGCGGGGGCCGCTGGCGATTCCCGACGCGGTGACGCCGCAGGCGTTGGCGGCATTGCCGCTGGTGCTGTTCGAGCCGGGCGCGCGCACCCGCCGCCTGGTGGACGACTGGTTCGAAGAGGCCGGTGTGGCGGTCAAGCCGGTCATGGAGCTGGGCAGCACCGAGGCCATGAAGGAAATCGTGGCCGCCGGCCTGGCCTGCGCGGTGCTGCCCAGGATGGCGGTGAGCGGCGCGGGCCAGCGCGGCAGCCTGGCGCTGCGTTCGCTGGCGCCGCGCCTGGCGCGCACCCTGGCGGTGGTGGTGCGCCGCGACAAGCCGCTCAGCCGCGGGCTGCGGCACCTGCAGGAGGCATTGCTGGCGCTGCGGACGTGAACGCGTAGGGATGGAACACGTCCACCGGCAATTGGTTGCATGCCTGCACGCAGTCGCGCACGGCGGCCATGTCGGAAAAGTCCAGGCCGCTGGCGATGCCCTGCCGGTCCAGGTTCAGCGCCAACGTCACCAGATCGACGTTGCCGGTGCGTTCGCCGTTGCCGAAGAGGCAGCCTTCGACGCGGTCGGCGCCCGCCAGCACCGCCAGTTCGGCCGAGGCCACGGCGGTGCCGCGGTCGTTGTGCGGATGCACGCTCAGCACGATGCTGTCGCGCCGCGCCAGGCGGCGGTGCATCCATTCGATCTGGTCCGCGTACACGTTGGCGGTCGTGCACTCCACCGTCGACGGCAGGTTGATGATCATCTTGCGGCCCGGCGTCGGTCGCCAGATGGCGCTGACCGCATCGCAGACCTCGAGCGCGAAATCCAGCTCGGCCAGGCTGAAGGTCTCGGGCGAGTATTCGTAGATCCACTCCGTCTCCGGATGCGCGTCGGCCAGCGCGCGGATCTGGCGGGTGCCGGCCAGCGCGATCTCCTTGATCTCGGCGCGGCTCATGCCGAACACGATGCGGCGCCATTGCGGCGCTATCGGGTTGTACAGGTGCACGATGGCGCGCGGCGCGCCGCGCAGCGATTCGAAGGTGCGCGCGATCAGGTCGGGCCGCGACTGGGTCAGGACCTCGATGGTGACGTCGCTGGGGATGCGGCTTTCCTCGATCAGCTTGCGCACGAAATTGAAATCCGTGTCGGACGCCGAGGGAAACGCCACTTCGATCTCTTTCAGGCCCACCGCCACCAATTGCTCGAAAAAGCGCAGCTTGCGGGCCGCGTCCATGGGCTCGATCAGCGCCTGGTTGCCGTCGCGCATGTCGGTGCTCATCCAGATCGGCGGTGCGCTCGGACGGCGCGTGGGCCACTGGCGTTCGGCGTAGTCGCGCGAAAAGGGCTGGACGGGGCGGTACTTGTGTTGGGGGTGGTCGAGCATGGAAACCTCCGGCCGCGCGGCGCGCGGCGTCTGTGGCCGCCGGTCTGCGGCGGCGGGCGGGCAAGGGAGGTGGCGAACGGACCCTTCAGAGGGGCCGTGGCTGCCGGGCGGCCACGGGGCGCAAGGCCCGGCAACCGCGCGCTAGTCGTAGCGTCGACGCGGCGGCGTGCGCGACAGGAGTGTCGAAGGGGCGGGCGGCCGGAAGGGCTGGCGCGCAGGCGCAAGCGGGGCGGGCGTCCGGGATCGCGCGCGTCGAGGTGAAGGCGTCCGATTTGCCGGCCACGCGCGCGCGCCTGCCGCGCAAGGTGGCGCAGGCGGCGGTGGAACGGGGGACGGGACGCATGATCGGGGCGCGGGCAGCAATGAAATCGAACGGGGATGCCGGCAGGATAGGTACACTGGAAAAGACCGTCTACCGCCAGCTGGACATGAATCGTCGAGAAATGGACAAACCCAAACCGCCGTCGCGCCTGGTCGGCTCGCGCAAGCCCGCCGATCTGGACCTGTTCCCATACGAATCCTCGCTGCGCCCGGTGGCCGCGCTGGCCGTGGACTACGAGGACGGGCATCGCGTGGGCCGCCACCGTCACCGCCGTTCGCAGCTGGTGTATGCGATCTCCGGCGTGATGGTGGTGGATACCGACGCCGGCATCTGGGTGGTGCCGCCCACGCGCGGCGTGTGGGTGCCGGCCTGGGTATCCCACGCCATCCGCATGAGCGGCGAGCCGCGCATGCGCACCGTGTTCGTCGAGCCGGGGGCGGCCTCGCACCTGCCCACCGAATGCTGCGTGCTGTCGATCTCGCCGTTGTTGCGCGAGCTGATGGTGGCGGCCGCGGAGGTGCCGCTGGACTGGAAGCCGGGCACCCGCGACGGCCGGCTGATGCTGCTGCTGCTGGACGAATTGAAACAGGAGCCGGTGCTGCCGCTGCACCTGCCGCAGCCGTCCGAGCCGCGCCTGGCGCGCATCTGTCGCGCCATCGTGCGCCACCCCGAGCGGCAGGCGGGCGCGGCCGACTGGGCGCGCGAATTGGGGGTGGATCCCAAGACGGTGCACCGCCTGTTCCTGCGGCATACCGGCATGACCTTCGGCCGCTGGCGCCAGCAGGCGCGCCTGCTGGCGGCGATGGAGCGGCTGGCGCGCGGCGAGCGGGTATTGGATGTGGCCCTGGACCTGGGCTATGAAAGCCCCAGCGCCTTCGCGGCCATGTTCCGCAAAGCCCTGGGCGAGCCGCCCAGCGCCTTCGCCGCGCGCGGCGCGGCGTCCGCCTGATGGCCGCGGCGCGGTCTCGGGGCGGCCTCGGAGGCGGTCCGCGGCCGCTGTGCGCCGGAACCAGCGTATTATTTACCGTTTTGCCGCCCACGCTAATCGCCTGAGACAAGATCATGCCGCACTACCGTTCCCGCACCTCGACCCACGGCCGCAACATGGCCGGCGCCCGCGCCCTGTGGCGCGCCACCGGCATGAAGGACGGAGACTTCGGCAAGCCGATCATCGCGGTGGTCAACTCGTTCACGCAGTTCGTGCCGGGCCACGTGCACCTGCGCGACCTGGGCGCGCTGGTCGCCAAGGAAATCGAGGCCGCCGGCGGCGTCGCCAAGGAATTCAACACCATCGCCGTCGATGACGGCATCGCCATGGGCCACGGCGGCATGCTGTATTCGCTGCCTTCGCGCGAACTGATTGCCGACTCGGTCGAATACATGGTCAACGCGCACTGCGCCGACGCCATGGTCTGCATCTCGAACTGCGACAAGATCACCCCGGGGATGCTGATGGCCGCGATGCGCCTGAACATCCCGGTGGTGTTCGTGTCCGGCGGCCCGATGGAAGCCGGCAAGGTCAAGTCGCCGACCGACGGCAAGGTGATCGCCAAGATCGACCTGATCGACGCCATGATCAAGGCCGCCGACCCCAACGTGTCGGACGCCGACGTGGCCGAAGTCGAACGCAGCGCGTGTCCGACCTGCGGCTCCTGTTCCGGCATGTTCACCGCCAACTCGATGAACTGCCTGACCGAGGCCATCGGCCTGGCGCTGCCGGGCAACGGCACCATCGTCGCCACGCACGCCTGGCGCAAGGGGCTGTTCGAGCAGGCCGGCCGCCTGGTGGTGGACCTGTGCCGCCGCTACTACGTCGAGGAAGACGAGTCGGTCCTGCCGCGCAGCATCGCCACCAAGAGCGCGTTCCAGAACGCCATGGCGCTGGACGTGGCCATGGGCGGTTCCACCAACACCGTGCTGCATCTGCTGGCCGCGGCGCAGGAAGCCGGCGTCGACTTCACCATGGCCGACATCGACCGCATTTCGCGCAAGGTGCCGTGCCTGTGCAAGGCCGCCCCGGCCACCGACAAGTACCACATCGAAGACGTGCACCGCGCCGGCGGCATCCTGGGCATCCTGGGTGAACTGGCGCGCGCCGATCTGCTCGACCTGTCCTGCGGCAACGTGCACAGCGGCACGCTGGGCAACGCCATCGCGCAATGGGACGTGGCCGGCGGCGCCGGCGAAGCGGCGCAGAAGTTCTATCGCGCCGCGCCTGGCGGCATCCCCACCACCGTGGCCTTCAGCCAGGACGCCACCTTCCTGACGCTGGACACCGATCGCAAGACCGGCTGCATCCGCAGCAAGGAAAACGCCTACTCCAAGGACGGCGGCCTGGCCGTGCTGTACGGCAACCTGGCCGAGAAGGGCTGCATCGTCAAGACCGCCGGCGTGGATGAATCGCAGTGGGTCTTCACCGGCCGCGCGCGCGTGTTCGAAAGCCAGGACGACGCCGTCGAAGGCATCCTGGGCGACAAGGTCGTGCCGGGTGACGTGGTGGTGATCCGCTACGAAGGCCCCAAGGGCGGTCCCGGCATGCAGGAAATGCTGTATCCCACGTCGTACCTGAAGTCCAAGGGCCTGGGCAAGACCTGCGCGCTGTTCACCGATGGCCGCTTCTCGGGCGGCTCGTCGGGCCTGGTGATCGGCCACGCCTCGCCCGAAGCGGCCGAGGGCGGCACCATCGGCCTGGTGGAAGACGGCGACACCATCGAGATCGACATCCCCAACCGCAAGATGCATCTGGCCGTGTCCGACGAGGAACTGGCCCGCCGCCGCGCCGCGATGAATTCGCGCGAGGATGGCGGCTGGCTGCCCGTGGATCGCGAACGCGTGGTGTCGCAGGCCCTGCAGGCCTACGCGGCGCTGGCCACCTCGGCCGACCGTGGCGCGGTGCGCGATCTGTCGCAGCTCAAGCAGAAGCGTTGATCGGCCGGCGGTCGATCCCATGGAAAAAGCGGCGCCGCGTGCGCCGCTTTTTCTTTTGTGGTCGCAGAGCCAGATAACCCTGCCGTCGGCCCGGCCACCGCGCAACCGGGGCGTCCACGCGCTATAAAATTCCGCTACTCGTGATCCGGAGTCAAAAATGGCGCTCAATTCCGAGGCCCTGCGGTTGTTCCTGGGCGTGGTCGACGCCGGCTCGATGAGCGCCGCCGCCGAGATGCTTGGCCAGACCGCGTCCGGCGTCAGCCGCGGCCTGTCGCGCCTGGAGGAAGACCTGGGCGTGACGCTGCTGAACCGCACCACGCGGCGCATGGAGCTGACCGCCGAAGGCGCGCATTTCCTGCACAAGGCGCGCCAGATCGTGCAGTCGTTGGAAGAAGCCGAGGAATGCATGCGCATCGTCAACCAGCAGCCGGCCGGCCGCCTGCGCGTCGATGCCTCGGTGCCGGTAATGCTGCATTGCGTGGTCCCGCATGTGGCGGACTTTCGCCGCGAGTATCCGGCGATCTCGCTGGAGCTGACCAGCAATGATCGCATCGTCGACCTGATCGAGCATCGCACCGATGTGGCGCTGCGCATGGGGCCGTTGAATGATTCCACGCTGCATGCGCGGCCCATGCGGCCGCGCCCGCGCTGGCTGATGGCCAGCCCCGAATACCTGGCGCGGCGCGGCGTGCCGCGCACCGTCGAGGACCTTGCCAGCCACGAGCTGCTGGGCTTCACCCAGCCCGAAAGCCTGAACGTCTGGCCGCTGCGCCATGCGGGCGGCTCGACCTATCTGGCCACGCCCACGCTGGCCACGTCCAGCGGTGAGACTCAGCGGCACCTGGCGTTGCGCGGCGTGGGCATCGCCTGCCTGTCGGACTTCGTGTCGCGCGACGACCTGCGCGAAGGGCGCCTGGTGCGCATCATGGAAGACCTGCACACCGACTACCTGCAGCCGATGCACGCGGTGTACTACCGCAATACGCAGCTGTCGCGGCGTATTGCGTGCTTCCTGGATTTCTTCGCCAGCCGCTTGTGAAGCGGGGCGCCCCGCGCGGCCGAGGACGGTCCGCGCGAGACGCCTGGCGCGTTGCCACGGGCCTTAGCCGTGCAGCGCCCGGCCGAAGGCCGCCAGCACCGATTCGTGCAGCGTCTCCGACAGCGTCGGATGCGCGAACACGGTGTGCATCAGGTCTTCCTCGGTGGCTTCCAACGCCGCCGCCACGCCGTAGCCGGCGATCAGCTCTGACGCCTCCGGGTGGATGATGTGCGCGCCCAGCAGCTCGCCGGTCTTGGCGTCGAACACGGTCTTCACCAGCCCCTGGTCCTCGCCCATGGCGATGGCCTTGCCGTTGCCGACGAAGGTGAATCTGCCGACGCGGATCTCGCCGCCCGTCGCCTTGGCGTGCTCGCGCGCGCGGGCCTCGGTCATGCCGATGCTGGCGACCTGCGGATGCGAATAGGTGCACGCGGGAATGCGCAGCGGATCGAGCGCGTGCACCGGCAGGCCGGCGATGGCTTCCACGCACAGCACCGCCTCGTGGCTGGCCTTGTGCGCCAGCCACGGCGCGCCGGCCACGTCGCCGATGGCGTAGACGCCCGGTTCCGCCGTGCGGCCCAGGCCATCCGTGACGATGTGGGTCTTCTCCACCTTCACGCGGGTCTGCTCCAGGCCCAGGTTCTCGACGTTGCCGACGATGCCGGCCGCGACGATGACGCGCTCGACCTCCAGCTCGATCTGCTTGCCCTGTTGCTCCAGCACGGCCTTGACGCCGGTGGCCGTCAGGCTGGACGACTTGACCGCGCACTGCGTCAGCACGCGGATGCCCTGCTTTTCGAAGGCCTTGCGCGCCAGCGCGGAGATCTCGGCGTCTTCCTGCGGCAGGATCTCGGCCGTCATGTCGATCAGCGTCACCTCCGCGCCGACCGCGCGGTAGAAGCTGGCGAACTCGGCGCCGATCGCGCCAGCGCCCACCACCAGCAGCGACTTGGGCAGCGCCGGCGGCGTCAGCGCCTGGCGGTAAGTCCAGATTCGTTCACCCACCGGCAGCGCCGGCAGCTCGCGCGCCCGCGCGCCGGTGGCCAGGATGATGTGGCGGGCCGACAGCGTGGCGCCGTTGTCGAGCGCGACGCGGCCGCCGCCGGCCAGCTTGGCGCTGGCGGCAAAGACCGTGACGCCGTTCTTCTTCATCAGGTGCGTCACGCCCTGGCCCAGGCGGCCGGCGACCTTGCGCGAGCGCGCCACCATCGCGGGCAGGTCGGGTTGGGCCGCGCCGGCGCCGGTCACGCCGTACTGGTCGGCCTCGCGGCAGGCGCGCAGCACGGTGGCGCTGTGCAGCAGCGCCTTGGTCGGGATGCAGCCCCAGTTCAGGCAGATGCCGCCGAGTTCGGCGCGTTCCACCAGCGCGGTGGACAGGCCCAGTTGCGCCGCGCGGATGGCGGCCACGTAGCCGCCGGGGCCGCCGCCCACCACCACCAGGTCAAACGAAGTCTTGGTCATGGCGGGGCTCACAGCAGGATGCGCACGGGGGCTTCGATCAGCGCGCGGAAGGCGGCCAGCCAGCGCGCGCCGACGGCGCCGTCCACCACGCGGTGGTCGGCCGACAGCGTCACGGTCATGACGGTGGCGGCCTTCAGGTCGCCGTTGTCGTCCACCACCGGGCGGCGCTCGGCCGCGCCCACCGCCAGGATCGCGGCCTGCGGCGGATTGATGATGGCGGCGAACTGCTTGATGCCGTACATGCCCAGGTTGCTGACCGTCAGCGAGCCGCCGGTGAATTCCTCGGGCTTCAGACGATTGACCTTGGCGCGGCCGGCCAGTTCGACGATCTCGGCGGCGATGGCGGACAGCGGCTTGACGTCGGCGTCGCGCACGATGGGCGTGACCAGGCCGCCGTCGGTGGCCACGGCCACGCTGATGTCGGCGCCGGCGTGGAATTCAATGGCATCGTCGTGCCAGCTGGCGTTGACCTCGGGCACCTCGCGCAGCGCCAGGGCGGCGGCGCGCACGATGAAGTCATTGACCGACAGCTTGACCGCGCCGCCCTGGTTGGCCTGGGCGCGCAGGGCCAGCAGCGCGTCCATGCGGCAGTCCACCGTCAGGTAGAAGTGCGGCACCTGCTGCTTGCTTTCGGTCAGGCGGCGGGCGATGGCGCGGCGCATGCCGGAATGCGGCACGCGGCGCGCGGCGGCGCGATTGGCGGACGGCGTTGCGGCAACGGGCGAGCGGTCGCGCGCGGCCTCGACGTCGCGGCGCACGATGCGGCCGCGCGGGCCGGTGCCCTGCACGTCGAGCAGGTTGACGTGCCATTGCGCGGCCAGGCGGCGCGCCAGCGGGCTGGCGAAGCGGCGCGTGCCGGGAGTGGGGGCGTCGGAAGCGGCGTCGCGTGCGGCGGGCGCCGGCGCGGCGATCGGTGCCGCATTGGCGGTGGCCGCAGGCGTCGCTGCCGGCTGCGCGGCGGCAACGGGCGCGGCGGGCTTTGCCGCCTGCGCGCCGTGTTCCGCCAGCGCCTGATCGATCGCGGCGGCGTCTTCGCCCGGCGCCAGCAGCACGCCGATCACGGTGTTGATCGGCACCGACGCCGGCCCGGCCTGCACCACGATGCGGCCGAGCACGCCCGCGTGTTCGGCGTTGATCTCGACGATCGCCTTCTCGGTTTCGATTTCCGCCAGCGCCTCGCCCACGGCGACCGTGTCGCCTTCCTGCTTGAGCCATTGGTGCAGCGTGCCGGCGTCGGCATCGGCCGCGACGGAGGGGAGCTTGATAAGGTGTGCCACGTGTATTTCGTCCTATTCTGCGCGCACGGCCAGGTCGGGCCGATAGGCCGCCGGGTCGTCGTATTCGACCAGTTCCAGCACATTGCCTTCGGGGTCGCGGAAGAAGGCCAGCCAGGTGCCGGGCCGCACTTGCATCGGCGCCGGATCGCTGTCGAAGACCACGCCGCGCGCCCGCAGGCGCTCGACGGTGCCGGCCAGGTCATGCACGATGAAGGTCAGGTAGGTGCTGCCCTGGCGGTCCAGGATGGCGGCGCCGCGCACCGCGGGCTCCGGCGCCACGGCCGGCTGCAGCAGCTTGATGCGCTCGCCGTACGAGGTCTGCAGGCGCGCCACGTCGTAGCCATGCTGCGTCAGGCCGGTGGCGCGGGCCTTGTCGGCCGGCACGCTGACGCGGTTCACCAGCGTCAGGCCGACTATGTCGGTGTAGAACGCCAGTTGCGCGTCCAGGTCGGCGCAGCAAATGCCGACTTCCATCGGCACGCTCATGCGCAAGGCGGCGTTCATGCGCGTTCTCCCAGGTCGGCCAGCACGTCGTTCAGGCCGGCGATGACTTCTTCCGTGTCGGCGAAGGCCGCGCGCTCCAGCACCTTGGAGATGCTGGGCGAGGCCTCGCCGCCCGTGACGCGCTTGACCGGCTGGTCGAGCCAGTCGAAGTAGCGGCGCTGGATCTCGTCGGCCAGCATGGCGCCGTACGAGGTGCCGCGCGCGCCCTGTTCGACGATCAGCACGTTGTTGGTCTTCTGGATGCTGGCGCCGATGGTGTCCCAGTCGAGGTTGGCGCGGTCCAGCGTGCGCAGGTCGATCACCTCCGCATCCACGCCGGTTTCCTCCGCCGCCTTGAGGGCGCGGCTGACCATCGACAGGTAGGTCAGCACCG
Organism: Achromobacter sp. EG18; assembly: GCF_059759395.1. Classification (NCBI taxonomy): domain Bacteria; kingdom Pseudomonadati; phylum Pseudomonadota; class Betaproteobacteria; order Burkholderiales; family Alcaligenaceae; genus Achromobacter; species Achromobacter sp. EG18. The sequence goes on along the minus strand of NZ_CM186213.1, from coordinate 3,908,107 downwards.
TGACCTTGGAACCGGCGCGGCGCACGCGCGCCTTGCCGAACGGAATGGCGTAGTCCAGGTCGCCGTCGGGAACCTCGCCCGACGAGGCGTACAGGTCGACGTGCTCGATCACCAGCACCGGGTCCTTTGAGGCCAGCGCGGTGTTCATCAGGCCGATGTACTCATACGGCGTGGACGGCGCGACGATGCGCCAGCCCGGGGCTGTAGCGAAGACGCCGGCCGGGTCCATCGAGTGCTGCGAGCCGTAGCCCGTGCCCATCGCCACCTTGGTGCGCAGCACGAAGGGCACGTCGATGTCGCCGCCGAACATGTGGCGGGCCTTGCCGATCTGGTTGAAGATCTGGTCGGCCGCGACCCACATGAAGTCGGGGTACATGAATTCCACCACCGGCTTGTAGCGACCGTCCATGGCCAGGCCGCCGCCCAGGCCGGCGAAGGCGTTCTCGGAAATCGGCGTGCCCAGCACGCGGTCGGGGTACTTGTCCTTCAGGCCGCGGGTGGCGCCGTTGGTGCCGCCCTTCAGGCGGTGCACGTCCTCGCCCAGCACCACCACGCCGGGGTCGGTTTCCATGCGGCGATCGAGCACGTCGGCCACCGCGTCCACGAACTTGCGCTCGACGCGGGCGCCGGCATGGTCGGCGGCGTCCTGGTAGCGCAGGCCGGCCAGTTCCGAGCCGTCGCTGCGCAGGCCCACGTCGCGGAAGTCGGGGCGCGGCCACAGGTCGGCGCGCACGCGGCGCTTGCCGCCGTCGGTGGCCTCGGTCAGCCGGCCCGACACGTCTTTCATCACGTCCTTGCAGCGCTGGCGCAGGGCGTCGACCTCGGCCTGGGTGATCAGCTGACGGCCGATCATCTGGCTGGCGATCTTGTCGAGCGGATCGCGGCGGCGCCATTGCGCCTCTTCTTCCTTGCTGCGGTAGCCGAAGGCGCTGCCGGGGAAGGGGCCGTTCTGGTGGAAGAAGCGGTAGACGTCCACCTCGATGATGGTGGGGCCGTTGCCGGCGCGCATGTGCGCCACGGCTTCCGACATGGCCAGGTGCACGGCCAGCGGGTCCATGCCGTCGACCTGCCAGGCCGGGATGTTGAAGGCCTGGCCGCGGGCCGACAGGCGCGGCTCGGCGGTCGATTCCTCGACCGTGGTGGACACGGCGTAGCGGTTGTTCTCGATGAAGAAGCACAGCGGCGTCTTCCACGCGGCGGTCAGGTTCATCGTCTCGAGCACCGAGCCGATGTTGACGGCGCCGTCGCCGAAGTAGGTCACGGCCACGCGGTCGGTGCCGGCGTGGTGGTGGGCCCAGGCCGCGCCGGCGGCCAGCGGCACGCCGCCGCCGACGATGGCATTGGTGCCGAGCGCGCCGGCTTCCAGCCAGCGCAGGTGCATGCTGCCGCCACGACCGCGGCAGTAGCCTTGCGCCAGGCCCATGATCTCGGCCAGGGTCTTGTGCAGCACTTCGTCGATGGCGGGCGTGAGCGGGTTGCGCGGATCCAGGCCCAGCGGCGCGACGTGTTGCAGCGCCTTGGCCAGGAACTGGTGGTGGCCGCGGTGCGAGCCGTTGATCTGGTCGCCGGCGCCCAGCGCCAGCACCGAGCCGACGGCGCCGCCTTCCTGGCCCACCGACGAGTGGGCGGGGCCGTGCACCAGGCCTTCGGCGGCCAGGTCCAGCACCGCTTCCTCGAAGGCGCGGATCCAGTGCAGCTGCGTCAGCATGGTGGCCAGCAGCGCGGGGTCGGCCTGTTGCCAGTCCGAGGCCTCGACCGTCAGTTGCCGCCAGGGCGCCTGGGAACCAAGCGGTTGGTAGGTGGCCATGAGTGAATCTCCAGAATGTAGGTAAGCGTCGATGCGTCAGAGGTAGCTGTAGCGGCTCCAGCCGCCATCGGCCACCAGGGTGTGTCCGGTGATGTAGGCGGCCTGGCTGGACGCCAGGAACACCGCCAGGTCGGCCATTTCGGCCGGTTGCGCCAGGCGCCGCAGCGGCGTGCGCTGCTTGAGGCGTTCGGGGTCGAGGCGGCCGCGCGCGGCCAGGTCGCGCACCAGGTCGGTCTCGACGTAGCCGGGCGCCAGCGCGTTCACGCGCACGCCCGCCGGGCCCCATTCCACCGCCAGGGTCTCGGTCAGCAGCACCACCGCGCCCTTGGTGGCGCAGTAGGCGGCGCGGTCGGGCGCGGCCACCACGCCGTACATGGAGGCCAGGTTGATGATGCAGCCCTCGCCCTTGGGCACCATGCGGCGGCCGGCGGCCTGGGCGCACAGGAACACGCCGGTCAGGTTGATGTCGACCGCGCGGCGCCATTCCTCGGGGGTGACGTCCAGCGACGGCTTGTTGGCCGAGATGCCGGCGTTGTTGACCAGCACGTCGATGCCGCCCCAGGCCTGTTCGACCTGGGCGAAGCCGCGCTCGACCGCCTCGGCATCGGTGACCGAGGCCTGCGCGGCCAGCGCTTGGCCGCCGGCCGCGCGCAGCCCGGCCACGGCCGCGTCCAGGGCTACCGGGTCCATGTCCAGCAGCGCCACCCGCGCGCCCTGGCGCACGAACGCCTCGGCCGTGGCGTAGCCGATGCCTTTGGCGCCGCCGGTGATCACCACGTTCTTGCCGCGCAGGTCGGCGTGGCGTACTTCAGGGGTGTTGTCCAAGTGCTTGCCTCTACAGATGCGTTACGGCGGTCAGACCGCCAGCCATTCCTGGACCACGTCCTGGCGCTCATGCAGCTGCGCGGGCGGTCCTTCGAAAACGATGCGGCCATGGCCCATCACGCTCACCCGCGTGGAGACCTTCAGCGCGATGGTCAGCTTCTGCTCGACCAGCACCACCGACACGCCGCGCTGGTGGATGTCGCGGATCACGTCGGCGATCACTTCCACGATCTTGGGCGCCAGGCCCTCGGTGGGTTCGTCGATCAGCATGACCTTGGGATTGCCCAGGAGCGAACGGCACATGGTCAGCATCTGCTGTTCGCCGCCGGACAGGTTGCCGGCGCGGGTATTGCGGCGTTCCTTCAGGCGCGGGAAGTAGCCGAACATTTGCTCGATGGTCCAGGCCGGCGCGTCGGGCCGCACGGGCTGTTCGCCCATGCGCAGGTTCTCGTCCACCGTCAGGTTGGCGAACACCTCGCGCTCTTCCGGCACGAAACCCAGTCCGGCGCGAGCGATCTCGAAGGGGCGCTTGTTGGTGATGTCGCGGCCTTCGATGGCAATGCGGCCGCCCGTCACGTCCACCAGCCCCATGATGCTCTTCATGGTGGTGGAGCGGCCGGCGCCGTTGCGGCCCAGCAGGCTGACCACTTCGCCGCGGCCCACCGTCAGGTCGATGCCGTGCAGGATGTGGCTCTTGCCGTAGTGCGCGTGCACGCCTTGCAGGGCCAGCAGGGGGGATTGCATGTTCATACCGTTTCCTCTCCCAGGTAGGCTTCGCGCACGCGGGCGTCGCCGCGGATCTCGGCGGGCGTGCCGGTGGCCAGGATCTCGCCGTACACCAGCACGCTGATGCGGTCGGCCAGCGAGAACACCACCTGCATGTCGTGCTCCACGATCAGCAGGGTGCAGTCGCGCGTTACGTCCTTGATGAGTTCGACGGTGTAGTCGACCTCGTGCTGAGACATGCCGGCCATCGGCTCGTCCAGCAGGATCACCTTGGGCCGCGAGGCCAGCGTCATGCCGATTTCCAGCGAACGCTGCTCGGAGTAGTTCAGGTCGCCCGCCGCGGTGTGCTGCTTGGCGGCCAGGCGCACTTTCTCCAGCAGCTGGTCGACGTTCTCGTTGACGGCGCGGTGGCGCGCGATGGGGCGCCAGAAGTTGTAGACCAGGCCGTGCATGCGCAGCACCGCCAGCCGCAGGTTTTCGCGCACCGACAGGCGCGGGAACACGTTGGTGATCTGGAACGAACGCGCCAGGCCGAGGCGGTTGATGCGCTCGGGCGGCAGGCCGCCGATGGGTCGCGAGCGCAGGCTGATGTCGCCCGAGGTCGGCGCGAACGAGCCGGACATCAGGTGGAACAGCGTGGACTTGCCGGCGCCGTTGGGGCCGATGACGGCGTGGCGTTCGCCGGCCTGCACCTGCAGGTTGACGCCGCGGATGATCTGCGCGTCGCCGAAGGACTTGCGCACGTCGGTCAGGGTCAGGATCTCGTGGCTCATTTTGCGGTCTCCAGCACGGGCGCGGCCTCGGCCTCGCCGCGCCACAGGGCCAGCGCCCAGCGGCTGGCCAAGAGGCCGGCCGCGAACAGCGCCAGCGGCAGCAGCCAGGTCGACAGCGCCAGCGGCGCCCAGTCGTGGCCGAACAGGGAAATGGCGGGCCAGCCGGCATCGGGGTTCATCGCCAGCAGCGAGCGGTAGTCGCGCGCGAACATGCGTTGCAGCAGTTCCACCGAGAACACCGTGGCGCCGGTCAGCAGCAGGCCGCCGACGACGGACACCGCGGCGCGCGGCAGCCAGTCGGCCAGCCCGCGCTGGCGCAGCGACTTGGCGGCGCGCTGCACCAGGCCGACCAGGCCGTCCGGCACGAACAGCATCACCAGCACGAACAGGATGCCCTGGTACAGCAGCCAGGAACGGGTGATGTCGGCCAGCGTCTGCGACAGGAAGGTCAGGATCGACGCGCCCAGCACCGGTCCCAGGAAGGCGTTGACGCCGCCGATGTAGGCGAACAGCACCGCGTCGGTCGACAGCTTGACCTCGAACAGCACGTAGTTGCCGGCCTCGATGTTCAGCGCCTGCAGGCCGCCGGCGATGCCGGCGAACATGGCCGACAACGCGAACACCATGGTCTTGAGCGTGTGCGGCCGGTAGCCCAGGTAGCGCAGGCGGTTGGCGTTTTCGCGCAGGCCCAGCGTCAGGCGGCCCAGCGGCGTGCGGGTCAGGCCATACAGCGCGGCCAGCGACACCAGCACCCAGGCCAGCACCAGGAAGTACACCTCGACGTCCGAGCCGAAGGTGAAGCCCCAGGCCGGCATGCGCATGGCGGACAGCCCGGCTTCCCCGCCGAACACGCCTTTCAGGTGCGGCGCCAGCGCATGCAGCAGTTCGGCCAGCGCCAGCGTGATCATCGAAAAGTACACGCCGGCGCGCATGGTGGCGAACCAGCCCGCGACCAGGCCGAACAGCAAGCCGGCCACGCCGCCCGCCAGCGGCATCAGCGGCGTCGGCAACAGGCCCGCGCCGCCCAGCGCGTTCATGGCGTGGATGGTGGCGAAGGTGCCGACGCCGAAGTAGGCCGCGTGGCCGAAGGACAGCATGCCGCCCTGGCCGGCCAGCAGGTTGAAGGCGCAAGCGAACAGCGCCGCGATCAGCATCTGCACCGCCGCGACCAGCTGGCCGGCGGGCAGCAGCCACGGCAGCGCGCACAGCGCGGCCACGCAGACGATCAGCAGCAGGCCGGCGGTGGCCCGGCGAGACGAGTTCTGGCTCATGCCTGTTCTCCTTTCAGGCCCGAGGGCTTGACCAGCAGCACCACCAACATCAGCAGGAACGGCAGCGTCGCGGCCAGGCTGGAAATCTTCACCGTCATCAGGCCGCCCACGCTTTCGGCCCACTCGCCGGCGCCGAACAGGCCGAACAGGGTCGCCAGGCTGGCGTCGATGCCGACCGAGAACGAGCTGATCAGCCCGATCAGCAGCGAGGCGATCATGGCGCCTTCAAGCGAGCCCAGGCCGCCCACGACCACCACCACGAACACCAGCACGCCCAGTTCCAGCGCCATGTTCGGATTGGTGGTGTAAAAGGCGCCCGCGACCGCGCCCGCCAGGCCGGCCATCGCCGCGCCCACGCCGAACACGCTCATGAACACCAGCGGCACGTTGTGGCCCAGCGCCTCGGCCATGCGCGGCCGGTAGATGGCCGAGCGCACCACGATGCCGACGCGGGTGCGCGACAGCAGCAGGTAGATCACCGCGAACATCGCCAGCGACACGCCGCCCATCAGCAGGCGGTAGAACGGATAGTCGGCGTCGAACACGCGGAAGGCCGCGAAGTTCAGGAACTGCGGCACGCGGTAGTCGACCGGGAAGTCGCCGTAGAACAGTTTGATGAGCTCGGCGACGATGAACGCCAGGCCGAAGGTCACCAGCAGCTCCTGCGCGTGGCCGAACTTGTGCACGCGGCGCAGGAAGAAGCGCTCCACGCCCATGCCGAGCACGCCGGCGATGACGGTGGCCAGCACCAGCGCGGTCCAGAACCCGGTGACGGGCGTCAGGGTATAGGCGGCGTACGCGCCTATCATGTAGAACGAGGCGTGCGCGAAGTTGAGCACGCCCATCATTCCGAAGATCAGTGTCAGGCCTGCCGACACCATGAATAGCAGCAGGCCGTAAATCACGCCGTTCAACAGCGAGACGGTAAAGTATTCCATGTCCGCTCCAAAATCCTTGCGCGCAGGCGCCGGGCGCCTGGCGATCCATCACGCTCTGTTGTGTCCCGGCCCCGCGCCGGCGAGCGCTTTATCGGCGAGTGGCCGCGGACGGCATGCCGTCCGCGGCCATCGCGTCATCAGTCCGGGCGAACCATTTTGCAAGTGGCCTGCACCGGCGCGGACACGTCCGCGGCGGACAGCACCTTGACCGGCTCGAAGCCCATGTCGGTGCCGTCGGCCTTGTACTTGGCGTTCTTGCCGACCTTGGACACCACCATCGGCAGCTGCACCTGGTGGTCTTCGGCGCGCATGGTGTAGGTGCCCAGCGGCGAGGTGTAGGTGACCTTCTCCAGCGCGCGCGCCAGGTCCGGCACCGACAGCTTGCCGTCCTTGGGCTTGACCGTCTTGAGCGCCTCGCCCAGGAAGGTGATGCCGATGACGGTCTGCGGCTCGGTGTAGCTGGGGTAGTGGCCGGTCTTGGCCTTGTAGTCCTCGGCGAACTTGGCGCCTTCCTCGCCCGCGGCCTCGATGTTGTAGGGATGGGCGATGTAATGGCCCAGCGCCACGTCGCCGGCGTTGGCGAGGTTGCCGACCTGGTCCAGGAACACGGTGGCAAAGCGCACCTTCAGGCCGGCCGACTGCGTGGCCTTCATCAGCAACAGCAGGTCGTTGGACCAGTTGCCGGTGATGACGGTGTCGGGATTGGCCGAGCGGATGCGGGCCACGTAGGGCGCGAAGTCCTGGATCTTGTTGACTTCGTGCAGCGTCTTGCCGACCACCTCGTAGCCGTACTGCTTGGCGAAGCGCTCGGTGGCGCCTTCCATGTCCTGGCCCCAGGAGTAGTTCTGGTTGATGGCGTAGACGCGCTTGCCCAGCGTGCCGTCGGCCGACATGACCGAGGCCAGCGCCTTGACGCGCAGGTCGGCGTTGGTGGTGAAGCGGAAGTGGTAGAAGTGGCACTTCTGGCCGGTCAGTTCCAGCGCTTCGCCGCCCACGTTCAGGAACACGACTTCCTTGCCCGGGTTGCGCAGGTTGTGCTTGCGCACGTCCTCGGTCAGCTGGCCGGAGATGGCCGACGACGAACCCTGCACCAGGATCTGCACGCCTTCGGCGGCGGCGGCGCGGAAGCGGTCGGAGGCGCCCACCGGGCCGCCCTGGTTGTCGAACTCGACCAGTTCCAGCGGCTGGCCGTTCCAGCCGCCGGCGGCGTTGATGCGGTCCAGCTGGTACTTGACCGCGGCGCGGAACATCAGGCCGGTCGAGGCCTGCGGGCCGGACAGCGTTTCGATCAGGCCGATCTTGACGGGCGCGGCCTGGGCCGATGCGGCGATGCCGGCCAGGCACAGCAGGCCGGTGGTGAAAGCCAATTTCATGCGTGTCTCCTCCGTGGAACGGGAGTGGTAGGTCCGTGAATCAAGCAAGCGCGTTCAGCAGTTCCTGCTGCGGCTTTTCTATGCCCAGGAAGCGGGCAATTTCGGTGAGTTGTCCTTCCAGCATGTAGAGGCCGGGATGGGTGCGGCAGCCGCGCGCGGCCGCGGCGCGCAGCAGCGGCGTGTCGACGCGGCTCATGACGGCGTCGGCCACCACCGCGCCGGGCGCCAGGGCGTCCAGTTGGAAGGGCAGGGGATCGTTGTCGTCCAGGCCGAGGGTGGTCGCGTTGATGGCGATGTCACAGGCTTCGGGACGCGGGCCGGCCACACTGATGGCCAGGCCGGGATAGTGGCGCGCCAGGCGCGCGGCGAACGCCTCGGCCTTGCCGGGCGAACGGTTGTACAGGCGCAGGCTGGCCGGGCCGGCCTCGGCAATGGCGCAGGCGATGGCCTTGCCGGCGCCGCCCAGGCCCGCCAGGTAGACGTGGCGGCCGGCGGGCTCATGGCCCTGGCCGCGCAGGCCGGCGACGAAGCCCAGGCCGTCGAAGTTGCCGCCGGTCAGGCAGCCGTCGCGCAGCCGCACCGCATTGACGGCGCCGATCAGTTCGGCGGCGGGGGTGAGGGCGTCGCACAGCGTGGCGGCGCGTTCCTTGTGGGGCACGGTGACCACCAGCCCGCCCAGGTTGGCCAGGCCGCGCAGGCCCGCGAACAGGCCGGGCAGGCCGGCGGCGGCCACGTGGAACGGCACCATGACGGCGTCGATGCCGCGTTCGCGCAGCAGGGCGTTGAGCCGCTGGGGCGTCTTGACGTGCGCGATCGGGTCGGCCGCGATCGCGAATACGGTTGTGCTGCCGGTGATTTCCACCTGGTTGTCCCCTGCCTGTCATGCGGCCGTTGGCCGTGTTTTTCCGACCCGCTTGCCTGAAATCGCCAGTTGCTTTACGCTTTCAACACAAGTTGTCAGGCAACTTTATTAAGTTGTCCGATAAATCATAGGGCAAGCGTTTTTCCCGTGTCAAGCGATGCATTTGGCGGTTCAATCGAATCGTTGGCGGCACCCCGGGAGCGGGCGCTTGCCGTCGAAAAAGCGCTTTGGAGACAGCATGATTTCGTTCGAAGGACAGGTAGTGGCCATCACCGGCGCGGGCAATGGCATCGGTCTGGCGACCGCGCGGCTGATGGCCGCCCATGGCGCCCGGCTGGTGCTCACCGACATCGACAAGGCGCGCCTGGACGAGGTGGCCGCCGAGCTGGACGCCAGCGGCCAGCGGGTGTTCGTGCACGCGCTGGACGTGGCCGCCTCGCACGATTGCGACCGCGTGCTGGAACGCGCCGCGCACCACTTCGGCGGCCTCGACCACCTGGTGCATTGCGCCGGCATCTACCCGGAGCAACTGGTCAAGGACACCAGCGACGAGGCCTGGAAGAAGCTGATGGGCGTGAATCTGGACGGCACCTTCTACGTGTGCCGCGCGGCCCAGCGTCACCTGCGCCAGAACGGCTCGATCGTGCTGCTGACGTCGCTGGCGGCGCAGCGCGGCAGCTACGCGCACGCGGCCTATTCGGCGTCCAAGGGCGCGGTGCAGAGCTTCACCCGCAGCCTGGCGCTGGAGCTGGCGCCGCAGATCCGCGTGAACGCGGTGGCGCCCGGGATCATCGCCACCTCCATGACGCACGACCTGATCGGCCAGAAGGGCGCGCAGTTGCTGGAAAGCACGCCGTTGCGGCGCTTCGGCACGGCCGAGGAAATCGCCGGCGCGATTGCTTTCCTGTGCTCGCCGCTGGCCGGTTTCGTGACGGGCGAGGTGATGCAGGTGAACGGCGGCATCTATATCGCGTAAAGTCTGAAGCGGCCGCGCCCTTGATTCCGGCAAAATCCTATAATTTTCAAGGGCGCCGCCGCAGTGAAACGTCGAGAATTCCTATAACCACGGGCCGGCGCGCCCCAGGGGCTTCCCCGCCGCGAGCCGCCTTCACGTTTTAACGATTCCACATGCAGCCCACTCAAGCACAGGACTCCGACCCGCAGCGCGCCGCGCCCAGGCATTCGCTTTCGGCGGGCGTGGCCGACGCGCTGGCCGAGCAGATCCGCCAGGGCACGCTGGCGCCCGGCGACCGCCTGCCCACCGAAAAGCAATTGACCGAGATCTACTCGGTCAGCCGCGCCGTGGTGCGCGAGGCGCTGGCGCGCCTGAAATCCGAAGGCTTGATCACCTCGCAGCAAGGCAGCGGCGTGTTCGTCGATCCGAACTTCCAGCGCAACGCCTTCCGCATCGCCGCGCCCACGCCGGGCGACAACCAGGACCTGGAACACATCCTGGAGCTGATGCTGTCGATCGAAGTGACCGCCGCGCGCTACGCGGCGCAACGCCGCACCGAACCCGACCTGAAGAAGATGCGCCAGGCGCTGGTGGGCATGGAGTACGCGCTCATCAACGACAAGCTGGGCGACGAAGAGGACTACCAGTTCCACCAGGCCATCGTGCAGGCCACGCACAATCCGCACCTGGTGGCCCTGAACGACTATCTGGAAGCGAACGTGCGGCGCGTCATCCGCAGCGCGCGCAACAACACGGCGCGCATGTACGCCGAGCGCATGGCGGCGGTGCAGAGCGAACACCAGGCGATCTTCGCGGCCATCGAGGGCGGGGATTCCGATGCCGCCGGCAAGGCCGCCGAGCAGCACCTGCGCAATGCCGCCGACCGCCTGCGGCTGTTCCAGGCGGAACGTTCGCCGCCGGTCTGACGGTCGTCGGCCCGCCCCGATTCACGCGGGGCCGGGGGCGGCATGGCGAGGCGCCGCGTTCAGGCGAAGGTCTGTTCCATTTCGCGGCGGAACTGCACGGCGGCCGAACGATCGTCGTATTCCACGTCGCTCCAGCGGATCGCCTGCGACTGCCGCACCGCGTGCTTGAGCTTGACCTGGTGCGACAGGCCCAGCGGCAGGTAGCCCTCGTCGACCGAATCGCGCGCCGGCATCAGCCGGCCATACACGGTGTAGCCGCCTTCGCCGTCCAGCAACTGCCCGGCCTGCAGGTCGCGCTTGGCCGTGGCCACCACGTCGCCATGCCAGCCGGCCGGCGCGCCGGTAGGCTCGCGCCGCAGGCCGACGCTGGCCACGCTGATGCCCAGTTCCAGCCCGATCAGGTGATAGGGCTTGTACATGGCGGTGTAGTTGCCGCTGGGATCGGTGACCAGGCCGTATTCCTTGAAGCAGCGCCGCACGTAGTCGCTGTCGGCCGCCAGCGTCACGTACACGCCCCAGCGCAGGTCGCGGAACACCGGCCGGCCGTCGCGTTCGAGCGAGGAAATCACTTCCACCTGGCCGCGGTGGTGCAGGATGCCGCCGTCCTCGCGCGGCCGCAGCACGCGCGCCAGGTCGTCCACGCCGCAGGGCGGGAAATGCAGGCCGGACGGCGAGGGCAGCAGCCCGGTGGCGTTGGAGACCGCGGCCATCTCGATGGCGCTCTTGGTGCCGTCCAGGAAGCTGTTGAACATCTGCGCGTTGAAGTCGCCGGCCGCCACCATCTCGGCGGTGAAGCCGTAGTAGGGCCAGACGGTGTCGGGCGTGGAAGTATGGAATTCGGGCAGGTACTTGGTGCCCTTGCCGGCCGCCATCACCTCGAAGCCGCTGGCGCGGGCCCAGTCCACCATTTCGCAGATCAGCGCCGGCTGGTCGCCATAGGCCAGCGAATAGACGATGCCGGCTTCGCGCGCGCGGCGCGCCAGCAGTGGCCCGGCCAGCGCGTCGGCCTCGACGTTGACCATGATGATGTGCTTGCCGTGTTCGCAGCAGGCCAGCACATGGCCGATGCCGGCGGCCGCCTGGCCGGTGGCGTCGATGACGATGTCGACGTCCGGACTGGCGATGACCGCGTGGGGATCGTCGGTGAAATAGACCTTGCCCTGCTTGAGGGCGTCGCCGGTGCTGGCGGCGTTGAGCGCCGTGGCCGGCCAGCCGACCCGGGTGAGCGCGGCGCGGGCGCGATCCGGGGCCAGGTCGGCCACGGCCACCAGCCGCATGCCGGGCGTGCGCGGGGCCTGGCTCATGAACATCGCGCCGAACTTTCCGGCGCCCAGCAGCGCTACGCGCAGGGGCTTGTGATCGGCTTCTCGCTGCTTGAGCAGGCGGTGCAGATTCATGGTGCAGGCTCCTCCAGGGTGTGGGGATACAGCACCACAGAATAGCCCCAACCCCGGCCGCTGAACAGGGCCGGCCACCCGGCCGTCAGGATGTCATCCAGGCGTCATTCGTCGGCCGTATACAGCTCGCCGGCCAGCACGTTGCGCCAGTTGCTCCAGGTGATCCGGGGACGGTCGGTGACGTCGCGGTTGTAGGGCGCGTCGAACAGGACGTGCTTCCAGCGCGGTTTGACCGCGCCCTGGATCACGGGCTTGTCGTCGATCAGCAGGTTGCCGTGCACCAGGGTCTTGTCCTTGGTCAGGATCAGCCGGTTGGTGGCCTCGCGGCCCAGGTGTTTCTCGACCCACAGGTATTTCTCGGCGACGCAGTTCTCGAACTGCGACAGGGGCGAGGTGCAGATGCGCACGTCCATGCCCAGCGCCAGCAGTTCCTTCACGGCCTCCAGCGCCCCCGGCACCGGCGGCAGGTTGCGGATGAACCCGGGCGCGGTGTAGATGGCCTCGGCCATGCCGCGCAGCTCGGGCGCGTAGTCTTCGCGGATATAGAAGGATTTGCGGTCCTCGAACGCCACCGGCGCGATGTCGGGATGGCGCGCGCGCCAGGCATCGATGAAGGCGTGTTCGAAGTCGGCCAGTACGCCGTCTTGGTCGAGCAGGATGATCATAAAGATCCTAAGTCGTTGCGACGCGCTCGATTGTGCCAGAGCGCCGGCGAGTGGCCTCAGCCCGGTTGCGGTTTCGAGCGGGCGACGACGCGGTAGCGGCTGCCGCCGTCGGTGGACTCGGACGCCACCAGCACCATGCGGTCGTAGTGCCAGGTCAGGGGCGGGGGGGCGTCGGCGGGTGGGTCGTTGCGCTCGATGTTGCGCAGCAGCGTGACGTGGGGGCGGAACGGCTGGGCGGGCGGCACGAAGCCGAAGGCTGACAGCCACAGCCACAGGCCGTCATGGCTGGCCTGGAGCGAATCCGGAGTCTGCGCGGGGCCGGCCCAGAGGATACGAGGGCGGGCGAAGACGCCGTAGCGGTCGAGGGTGACGGTGCCGGGCTGCAGGCGGTGGTAGGGGGTGGCGTCGATGAGTTCGTCGGCGATTTCCTTTTCCACGGAGCCCAGGAAGGCCAGCGTCATGTGCAGGGTTTCCGTGCGCATGGCGCGGCCGCGGCTGTGCGGCTGGGCTTGAGTGGCCCAGGTGGACAGCGTGTTGGCCAGGGGGGTGTCGGGCCAGAGGGCGTAGAAGAGGCGGAGGGTCGACATGGCGGAATTGTGCCCGATCCTGCGCGGCCGGGTAAGACACTACTGAACCGTGGGCTTGTTGCTTTGACAGGTGATCGGGTGCGGGGAGGTTATTCGGAATCGTCTGATTTCGATAGCCCTTACGACTTGCTGTAATACCCACCGTAATGCGGCGATGTTGCCGCGAGTTCCTCCTCGCCTTTCTTCCGATCAGAGCATTTTTATGAAGAACACCCTCCTGAACGCCGCCATGCTGTGTGGTTGCACCTTCTCCGCGGCGTCGTTCGCGGCCGACCCACCCGTCGCTCCTACCTATTCCGCGGGAGAGGTGCGCGGCCAGTTGGCCGTCGAACTGACGATCGGCAAGGGCTGCGAAGTGGTAAATGGTTCGGTCAACGGGGCCAATGCCTTCGGCACGCTGAGCTTTGGTGAGGTGTCGTCGCTGACGAACAACTCGATCGATGCGCAGGCCAGGGGCACGGCGGGCGCCATTATCCAGTTGAACTGCACCAAGGACGTAGCCTACCGCGTCTCGCTGGATGACGGCCGCAACTCCTCTGGCCAGGGCGCGCGGCGCCTGGCGCTCGTGGGGGGCGGCAAGGACGACTTCGTACCGTACAACCTGTACAAGGACGCCGCGCGCCAGTCGTTGTGGGACAGCAAGAATCCCTATACCGGCACTGGCAGCGGCACGGCGGAAGACATGGTGGTGTACGGCCGCATTCCGACCATGGCGAAGACCCCCGCCTCCGGGAAGTACTCGGACATCGTCATGCTGACCGTCAGTTGGTGACTTCTTATCAGTTCTTATGAGGACAGGACCGGCACCGGGTGCGGGTTCCTGTGATCGCCATGCTTCGCCGTGTTCTTTTCTCGCTCTGCTGCCTTGCTCTGACTGATGGCGCGCATGCCCAGACATTTTCGCAGTCTGGCAGTGCCACCCTCGGCGTGCGCGTGGTCATTGCCACCTTGTGCTCGGTGGGCGCCACGTCGACAGGCACTGCCACGGCGTCGTTTGGCAAACTGGATTTCGGCAGCCATCCCAGCCTGGCCAACAGGTTGACCGGGCAGCGGGGCGCGGATATCCGCGTGCAATGTGCTACTGGCGTACCCTATCGCGTCGTACTGGGCGCGGGCGAAAACGATACGGGTACACAGCGCCGGTTGAAGGGGCCCGGGGGAGCCTTCGTGCCATACGTGCTCTTTGGCGATGCTTCCCTGAGCCAGCCCTTGACCGCGAGTGCGCCGGTGACGCGCCTGGGCACGGGTGCGGAAGAGACGATTCCTGTCTACGCGGCGATCAATCCGCAGGCGACACCGGCCGCTGGGCTTTATCGCGATACCGTCAAGGTAACGATCCAATGGTAACGGCGCGATTGCAGGAGGGGCGGCGCGCACGCGCGACGCTCCTGGCCGGAATCCTATTGCTGGGGAGCGCGCGGGCCGAGACCGTATCACAGGTGATGACGGTGCGGGCGGCGATCACACCGGGTTGTTGGTTCGGCACTCCCCAGGCGCCACTGCTGTCGCTCGGCACCATCGATTTCGGTGTCGTGTATCGGCTGGACAAGGAGGTGACGACGCGTTCCAGCGTTGGCGCCGGAAGCGTCGTCATGACGTGCACGCCGGGCACGACATTTCGCGTGGACATCAACGATGGCGGCAATGCCGGCGCGCTTTGGTGGTATGCCGGTCGGCAAGTCAAGAACGCCGCCAGCGGCAAGGTCCTGAGGTACGAGCTTTATCGCGACAGCGCCTACAGCCAGCGTTGGGGCCAAAGCAGCGAGGGCGCGCAATTCACCGCGACCGGCGGGTCGGTCGTGCTGCCTATCTACGCCAAGCTGCTGAGCACGCAGACGGCGCCCGAACCCGGCGTCTACACCGACGACTTGATCGTCACTGTCTACTACTGATGGCCATTTTCATGAAACTCCTTGTTCGCCTTACCGGCGCGCTAGCCGCTCTGTGCCTATCGTGCGCGACCTTCGCGGCCGCCTCCATCCTTGTCTGGCCCATCGACCCCGTGATCGAGCACGACGAGGCGGGGACGGCGATCTGGCTGGAGAACAACGGCAAGTCCGCCTCCCGCATCCAGATCCGCGCGCTACGCTGGACCCAGACCAATGGGGCGGATGAGTTGGCGCCGCAGGAGAACATCGTGGTCAGTCCGCCCGCGGCCGAGATCCAACCCGGGCAGCGCCAGTTGCTGCGCCTGATACGCACCGTACCAGTCCAGGCGGGCAAGCAGGATGCATACCGCATCCTGATCGACGAGATTCCCGGCCAGAGCGGTCCGGAGCCGGCCGCCGCGCCTGCCGGGCAGGTGGCGGGGCTGGCATTCCAGATGCGCTATTCCGTCCCACTCTTCGTCAGCGGCAAGGGCGCCTGGACGCGCGAGGATGCGCGCAAGCATCCGGACCCCAAGACCGCCGCCCAGCCGGTGCTCACTTACGCCGTGCAGGCTGGGCAGGGCCAACGCTGGCTGATCCTGCGCAACAGCGGTCCGGTGCATGCACGCCTGTCGCACGTCAGCTTTGTCGTCGGTGGGCGGGAGGTGTGGACCGTGCCGGGCCTGCTCGGCTACGTACTGCCTGGCGCTGAAATGCGCTTCGAGGTGCCCGCTTCGGTTCAGGCGGGGGGCACGTTGAAGGCCATTGTCAATGCCGATAGGGAACCACGGGCAATCTCGATCCGGTGATGCCGACGTGTCTCGCTTCTTTCATCCCCTGGCGCGGTGCGGCGCCGCCCGTCTGTGTCCGAACGTGATTGCGCTGGTGTTGGTCGCATGCGCCGGCAAAGTCCACGCCCAGGCGGCCGAAGCGTCGTTCTCCATGCCGGACGGCATCCTGTATCTCGATATCGTGGTCAACGGCAAGTCCGTTGCCCAGGCGCGTAAAGTGGACTATCGGCAGGGGCATTACTACTTGCCCGCGGCCACTCTGAAGGATACGGGCGCGAAGGTCGAAGCGCCGGCCCACGAACTGGTTGCCGTCGACCAGATACCCGGGGTGCGGGTGGCGTTGGACAATGCCACGCAGCGGCTGATGATCAGCGTGCCACCGGAGTGGCTGCCCCGCCAGGTCGTGGACATGACACAGCGGGAACCTGCCAGCGTCCGGGCCGCCAGCTCGACAGGCTTGCTGATGAACTACGACGCCTACCTGAATAATGGGCCGCGCAGTGCCTCGCTATCGGTTTGGAACGAGCCGCGTCTTTTCAGCGCCTATGGCACGCTGTCCTCGACCGGAGCCTGGCGCCGAACGCTGCGCGGGCAGGACTTTGGCGGCGGTCCCGGCTTCATGCGCTACGACACGCAATGGCGCTATAACGACGCCACCACCATGCGCAAGTATGTCGCGGGTGACCTCGTCACCGACACGTTGGCGGATTCCAGTTCGGTGCGCATGGCGGGATTCCAGGTCGGAAGAAATTTTGCCACGCGCCCCGACCTGGTGACCTTTCCAATCCCGCGGTTCGCCGGCCAGGCGGCGGTACCGACGGCGGTGGACCTGTTCATCAACAACTACCGGATGGGATCGCGCGAGGTCGGCCCCGGCCCCTTCACCCTGCAAAGCATGCCGTATATCAACGGCGCCGGCACGGCAACCGTGGTGACGCGCGATGCCCTGGGCCGCGAGGTGAGCCAGGAGGTGTCGTTCTATGTGTCCAATGACCTGCTGCGGCCCGGCCTGTCCGACTACAGTCTCTCGGCCGGCCTGTTGCGCAAGCGGTATGGTCTGTCTTCGTTCGATTACGGCGATCTCGCGGCCAGCGGCGTTTTTCGTCACGGCGTGACGTCCGGTTGGACCGCGACGGGATGGACGCAAGGCGCCGCCGGATTCGCCGCCGCCGGGGTTGGCTCGAATGTCCAACTGGGGGTGTACGGCGTGTTCAGCGCGGCGGTTGCCGCCAGTCATGCCGCGACCGGTAAGGTGGGGCAGTCGGATGCCTACGCCTGGCGTGTGCGCTCGCCGTATGCCGCGTTGACGGGGCAGCCCGCCCAGGCCGCCGCCAATCCGTCAGGCTACAACGCCCAGGCCGTCAAGGGTGGGCAGTGGTCGCTAGGCTACTCCTATGCCAACCAGCGCTTCAGTGTCGGCGTACGCCGCACTCATCGTGACGACGGTTTCGCCGATCTGGGCCGTTACCGCAGCGCGGGGCGCCTGGCGCGGCAGGAAGACCAAGCCACCGCCAGTCTGTCGATGGGGCGCTATGGGTCGCTGGGGATGGGATGGTTCGACGTGGACTACGGGCCGGGCCAACGCACGCGCCTGTTCAACGTTTCCTATGGGATCGCGTTGGGACAGGGTGTCAGCCTCTACACCAGCGCCAACCGCGAGATCGGCACGGGTGGCTACAACGCCCAGTTGTCGCTGTCGATCTCGCTGGGGGATGGATCCTCCGCCAGCGCGAGCGTGAACCGCGACCGTGCCGGACGGCGTTCGGAGCAGGCCAGCTACATGCGGGCTGCTCCCCTGGCCGGCGGCGTGGGCTGGAGCCTGGGCGCCAGCCACAACCCGGGCGGCAGTGTGTATCGCCAGGCCGACATCAATTGGCGTACGCAGCGCTTCGATCTGCGCAGCGGTGTGTATGGCGCAAGCGGCGATCTGTCGCAATGGGCGCAGTTGGGCGGATCTGTCGTCGCCATGGACGGCGCCCTATATTTTTCACGGCCAGTGACGGACGCCTTCGCACTGATTTCGACGGACGGTTATGCCGGCGTCCCGGTGAGCTTCGAGAACCAGTATGTCGGCGATACCGACAGCAGCGGGCACCTGCTGATTCCTTCCGTCTCGTCCTGGTATCCGGCCCACTTCGAAATCAACCCGGTGAATCTGCCCGCCGACGTCAAGATTCCCGTTGCCAAGACCGAGGCGGCTATCCGTGATCGTAGCGGGCTGCTATTGCGATTCCCGGTGGAAAAGCAGCGCTCCGCGGTCTTTTCGGCCCTGGACGCCAGCGGTCGGCCGATCGTACCTGGCAGCCAGGTGCAGGCGGATGGCAGGGACGTCGCCTGGGTCGGCCGGGAGGGCGAGGTCTATCTGGAAACCTTGCCCGCCAACAGTCTGGTTAGTGTTATTCCCGCCAATGGCGAGCCGGCCTGCCACATCACGCTTGGACCGGTGCCGGCACAGGCCGGCATCTTCCGGCTCGGTCCGCTTACCTGCCTATGAACGGCCTTCTCATGCTCAATACGCTTCGGTCGCTAGCCCTCCTGCTGGCCTTGCTTGCCGGTCTGCCCGCGACGGCCCTTGCCGCCGACAACAACTGCCAGGGAGGCACCGCGCCGCCCATCAACTTCGGTTCGTTCTATTCCTGGCAGCTCTACAACAGCCAGAATTCACGGCAGTTCGATTCCAAGTTCACCTGCAACTTTTTCTCGCTCATCAATCTGGGCACCAATTCCCAGTTGAAGGTGACCGCGCGCAGCGCCAACAACGGAGCAATGACCGCACTGTTCGGCATTGCCAGACTTCCCTACAAGCTGTACAGCGATGCCAAGGGAACCATTAATCTGCCTTTCGGCCAACAGGTTGATCTGCCGCAGGGTGGCTTGAGTTTCCTGGGAGCCGGCGGCTCGGTGGGTGGCAGCGTGCAGTTGTTCCTGGAGACACAGGCGGGATCCGTTCCAACGGCGACTTACTACAGCGATACCATTACCCTAACTTGGGAATGGGGCTACTGTTCCCTGGGCGCGTTGGGCCTTTGTGCCCCCTGGTCCTGGCATAGCGGCACGGCTGTCACGACCGTCAACGTCACGGTGGATGTGCGCAAATCCTGCCTGTTCAACGGTTCAGCCGCTGTGCTGGACTTCGGCTCGCAGCCGCTGGTGTCCCTGTTCAAGCCGGCCACCGCCAGGCTGAATCTCTATTGCACCCTGCTGGTGCCGTTCAAAATGTACTTCGGAGAGGGCGAAAACGCGGCGGGCGGCATGCGCAGGATGAAAGGCGCTGGTAACAACTACATCGCGTACCAGCTCTACTTGCCGGGGACGAACACCGCGATCCCGGCAAACACGCCGCTTGGCGGCACGGGCCTGGGGGTGACGCAAGAGGTCACGATCGAAGGTCGGGTCAACTCGGGGCAGGCCGATGTGCCGGTGGGAGACTACATTGATCGTCCAGTCGTGGTGATCGAGTATTGAGCCTGTTCACCGCGCGCTTCGCTGGCGCAAAGAACCACATTACGGGATGGCGGTTGGACGGGATGCAAAAGGGGGGATGACCGCCCCTTTTTCCTTGCCGTCCGGGCGTTAAGGATTCGCCGCGACGTTCTCGGCCCCAGGCACCGGATTCCCCCACCCGCCGCCGATCGCCCGAATCAGATCCACCGCAGACCGCGCCTGCTCACCGCTCAACTGCACCGCCACCCGTTGCTGCAGCAGCACACTGCGATCAGCTTCGATCACGTCGAGATAGCTGATCGAGCCTTCGCGGTATTGCGTGTGCGACAGCTTCGCGGCGCGGGCCGAGGCTTCCACCGCGGCGTCCTGCGCGCGCGTCTGGTCGGACAGGATGCGCAGGTTGGCCAGGTTGTCCTCGACTTCGCGGAACGCGTTCAGCACCGTCTGGCGGTAGACCGCCACGTCCTCCTCGTAGACGGCGCGGGCGCGGTCCAGGCCGGCCTGGCGGCGGCCGCCGTCGAAGATCGGCATCGACAGCGCGGCGCCGACCAGCGGACCCAGCAGGAACGTGCGGCTCGACCATTGGAACAGGTTGCCCAGTTCCGACGACTCGTAGCCGAAGGCGCCCGTGATGTCCAGGCGCGGGAAGAACGCCGACTTGGCGGCGCCCACGCGGGCGTTGGCGGCGGCCATGGCGCGTTCGGCGGCGGCGATGTCGGGACGGCGTTCCAGCAGCGTCGACGGCAGGCCGGCCGGGATCGACAGCGCCACCTTTTCGATCGGCTTGGGCGGCATCGCGAATTCCGACGGCGCGCGGCCCAGCAGCACGGCCAGCGCGTGTTCGCCGGCGGCGCGGCGGCGGTCGATGCCCAGCGCCTCGGATTGCGCCGAGGCCAGTTCGGCCTTGGCGCGCGCCAGGTCCAGCTCGCTGATGTCGCCCGCGTCGTAGCGGCGCTGGATCAGCTGCAGGGTCTCGGTGCGCAGTTGCACCGTCTGGCGGTACAGCGCGGCTTCGGCATCCTGTTCGCGCACCAGGAAATAGATGGTGGCGACGTCGGCCTGCAGCGCCAGCAGCACCGAGCGGTACAGCGCTTCGCTCTGCTGCGCGTCGGCGGTGGCGGCGTCGGCGGTGGAGGCGACGCGGCCGAACAGGTCGGCCTCGTACGACACCGTGCCTTGCGCGCGCCAGGTGGTCACCGGCCGCGTCGACGTGCCGTCGGGCAGGCCTTGCGATACGGCCGAGGGGCGCTGGCGATTGGGGCCGAAGGCGGCGTCCAGGCTGGGGAAGAAACCGGCGCGGGCCTCGCGTTGCAGCGCGCGCGCCTGGGTCAGGCGGGCGGCGGCGGCCTGCAGGTTCTGGTTGGCTTTGTGCGCCTCTTCCTGCAGCTGGTTCAGGCCTTCGTCGCCGAACACTTTCCACCATTCGCCGCGCAGCGCTTCCTCGGACGGCTGCGCCGGTTTCCAGGTGCCGGCTTCGGCGGCGGGCAGCGCGGCTTCCTTGTAGGCCGCCGGCGTGGCGGCCGCGGGCCGTTCGTAGGTCGGGCCCACCGCGCAGCCGGCCAGCACGAGCAGGACGGCAAGCAGGGCGGAACCGCGGATCAGTCTTTTGGTCTTCATGACGATTCTCTTGGGCGCGCGCCCCGCCGTGCGGGACGGGGCGCGCTGGCTATTTTTTCCAGGCCGGATCAGGCGTTGTGCTGCGTGGCGGGCGGCGCATGCGGGTCGATGTGCGGCATGCATACCGGCGCCTCGTGCGGCGCGGCCGAGTGCAATTTCTTGCCGCCCATCGAACGCAGCAGCACGTAGAACACCGGCGTCAGGAACAGGCCGAACAGGGTCACGCCGAGCATGCCGAAGAACACGGCGACACCCATGGCATGGCGCATTTCCGAACCGGCGCCGGACGACAGCACCAGCGGCACCACACCCATGATGAAAGCGATCGACGTCATCAGGATCGGACGCAGGCGCAGGCGGCTGGCCTCGATCGCGGCTTCCAGCGGCGTGCGGCCGTTCATTTCGAGCTCGCGGGCGAATTCCACGATCAGGATCGCGTTCTTGGCCGACAGCCCCACCAGCACCATCAGGCCGATCTGGGTGAAGATGTTGTTGTCATTGCCCGTCAGATACACGCCGGTCAGCGCGGCCAGGATGCTCATCGGCACGATCAGGATCACGGCCAGCGGCAGGGTCAGGCTTTCGTACAACGCGGCCAGCACCAGGAACACCAGCAGCACGCTGATCGGGAACACCCACAGGCCGGCGTTGCCCGCCAGGATCTGCTGGTAGGCCAGGTCGGTCCATTCCAGCTTCATGCCGCGCGGCAGGGTTTCGGCGGCCACGCGCTCGGCCGCGGCCTGGGCCTGGTCGGACGAGTAGCCCGGCGCCGGTCCGCCGTTGATGTCGGCGGCGGTGTAGCCGTTGTAGCGCACCACCATTTCGGGGCCGAAGGTCTGCTTGACGGTCACCAGCGACGACAATGGCACCATGTCGCCGGCGGCATTGCGGGTCTTGAGCTGCAGGATGTCATCGGCATGCGCGCGGTACTGCGCGTCCGCCTGCGCCCGCACCTGGAACACGCGGCCGAACCGGTTGAAGTCGTTGACGTACATCGAGCCCAGGTAGATCTGCATGGTGTCGAAGACTTCCGTCACCGGCACGCCCAGCTGCTTGGCCTTGACGCGGTCCAGGTCCACGTCCAGCTGCGGCACGTTGATCTCGTAGCTGGAGAACGCGGGGCCGAGCTCGGGCGCCTGGCGCGCCTTGGCCAGGAACGCGGACTTGGCCTTGTCCAGTTCGGCGTAGCCGGCGGCGCCGCGGTCCTCGATCTGGAACTTGAAACCGCCCAGCGTGCCCAGGCCCATCACGGGCGGGGGCGGGAACACGGCGATGAACGAGTCCTGGATGGCCGCGAACTTCTGGTTGAGCGAAGCCGCGATGGCGTTGCCCGACAGCGCGGCGCCCTTGCGCTCGTCGAAGGGTTTGAGCATCACGAACACGATGCCGGCGCTGGAACTGTTGGTGAAGCCGTTGATGGACAGGCCCGGGAAGGCGATGGCGCTCTGCACGCCGGGTTCCTTCAGGGCGATGTCGCTCATGCGGCGGATCACGGCGTCAGTGCGGTCCAGCGAAGCGCCGTTGGGCAGCTGGGTGAAGCCGATCAGGTACTGCTTGTCCTGCGCCGGCACGAAGCCGCCCGGCACCAGGTACGACACGCCGATGGTGGCGGCCACCAGCACCGCATAGACGCCCATGGCGCCGGCCTTGCGGCGGATCACGCCGGACACGCCCACGCCGTAGCTTTCCGAAGCGCGGCCGAACATGTTGTTGAACCAGTTGAAGAAGCGGCCGAACACGCGGTTCATGCCCCGGGTCAGCCAGTCGGGCTTGTCGTGGTGGCTCTTGAGCAGCAGGGCCGACAAAGCGGGCGACAGGGTCAGCGAGTTGAAGGCCGAGATCACCGTCGAGATGGCGATGGTCATGGCGAACTGCTTGTAGAACTGGCCGGTCAGGCCCGTCATGAACGCCAGCGGCACGAACACCGCGCACAGCGTCAGGGCGATGGCGATGATGGGGCCGCTCACCTCGCGCATGGCGCGATAGGTCGCGTCACGCGGACTCAGGCCCGCGGCGATGTTGCGCTCGACGTTCTCCACCACCACGATCGCGTCGTCGACCACGATCCCGATGGCCAGCACCATCCCGAACAACGACAGGGCGTTGATGGAATAGCCGAACATCAGCAGCAGGCCGAACGTACCCACGATGGACACCGGCACCGCCAGCAGCGGGATGATGGACGCGCGCCAGGTCTGCAGGAACAGGATCACCACCAGCACCACCAGCGCGATGGCTTCCAGCAGCGTGTGCACCACGGCCTCGATACTGGAGCGCACGAACTGGGTCGGGTCGTATTCGATGCGGTATTCCACGCCCGGCGGGAAGTCCTGGGCCAGCTCGGCCATGGCGGCGCGCACCTGCGAGGACACGTCCAGCGCGTTGGCGCCCGGCGATTGCATGATGCCCATGCCCACCGCCTGCTTGTTGTCCAGCAGCGAACGCAGGCCGTATTCCTGGGCATCCAGTTCCACGCGGGCCACGTCCGACAGGTGCGTCACGGCGCCGTCGGGCGAGGTCTTGAGGATGATGTCGCGGAATTCCTCCTCGGTCTGCAGGCGGCCGCGCGCATTCACGTTCAGCTGCAGCGGCACGTCGCCCAGGGTCGGGGACGCGCCGATCACGCCGGCGGCGACCTGCACGTTCTGCTCGCGGATGGCGGCGACCACTTCGGCGGCCGTCATGCCGCGCTGCGCCACCTTTTGCGGGTCGAGCCACACGCGCATCGAGTAGTTGCCCGCGCCCCACACCGTCACTTCACCCACGCCGGTGATGCGCGCCAGGCGGTCCTTGATGTTCAGGATCGCGTAGTTGCGCAGGTAGGTGATGTCGTAGCGGTCGTTGGGCGAGATCAGGTGCACCACCAGCGTCAGGGTGGGCGAGCTCTTGGTGGTCGTGACGCCCAGCCGCTGCACGTCCGGCGGCAGGCGCGGCAGCGCCTGCGACACGCGGTTCTGCACCAGCTGCTGGGCCTTGTCCGGGTCCACGCCCAGCTTGAAGTTGACCGTCAGCGTCAGGTTGCCGTCGCTGTTGGCCTGCGACTGCATGTACAGCATGTTTTCCACGCCGTTGATGGATTCCTCCAGCGGCGAGGCGACGGTTTCGGCGATGACCTTGGGGTTGGCGCCCGGATACTGCGCGCGCACCACCACCGAGGGCGGCACCACTTCCGGGTATTCCGAGATCGGCAGCTGGAACATGGCCAGCAGGCCGCCCAGCAACACCAGCACGGACAACACCCCGGCGAAGATCGGCCGGTCGATGAAGAATTTCGAGATATTCATGAACGTTCTCGTTCTGCTTTGCGGTTCACCGGCGGCTTAGTTGGCGGCCGCGGTCTTGACCGGGTTGCGTTGCGCCGCGACCATGGGCACCACGGTCGGGCTCACGGCGTCGCCGGGGCGCACGCGCTGCAAGCCATTGACCACGATGCGTTCGCCGGCGGCCAGGCCGGAGTCCACGACCCGCAGGCCTTCCTGGTTGGCGCCCAGCTTCACCTGGCGGTAGTTGGCGTGATTCTTGTCGTCCAGCACCAGCACGTAGCGCTTGTCCTGGTCGGTGCCGATGGCCTTCTCGTCGATCAGCACGGCGCTGCGCGGTTCGCTGCCGCCCAGGCGGATGCGGGCGTACAGGCCCGGCAGCAGGGTGCCGTCGGCGTTGTCGAATTCGGCGCGCACGCGGATGGTGCCGGACGTGGCGTCCAGGCGGTTGTCCACCGATTGCACGAAGCCGGTGCGCGAGTAGCCATCCTCGTTGGCCAGGCCCAGTTCGACCGGCACCGAGCCAGCCTTGCCGTTGCGGGCGGGGTTCACGTACTTCAGGAAGGTCTGCTCGTCGACGTCGAACGAGGCGTACATCTTGGAGACCGACACCAGCGTGGTCAGCGGCACCGAGGCGGCGCCGGCGGCGACCACGTTGCCCACCGTGACTTCCGCGCGCGACACGCGGCCGGCGACCGGCGCTTCGATGCGGGTGTAGCCCAGGTTGAGCTTGGCATAGTCCAGCGCGGCCTGCGCGCCTTGCAGGTTGGCCGCGGCTTCACGCGCGGCGTTCTGCTTTTCCTCGAAGTCGCGACGGGCGATGGCGTTGTCGGCCAACAGGCGCTGGCCGCGGGCCAGTTCGGTGGCCGTGTACGAGGCGCGGGCCTTGGCGGCGGTCAGGGCGGCGGCGGCGCGGTCCACCTCGGCCGCGTAGGGGCGCGGGTCGATGGTGAACAGCACGTCGCCCTTCTTGACGATGCTGCCGTCCTGGAAGTGCACCGCGGTCAGAGTGCCGGACACCAGCGGGCGGATGTCCACGCGGTCGATGGCTTCCAGCCGGCCGGAGTAGCGTTGCCAATCGACGATGGTCTTGCTGACCACTTCGGCCACCTCGACAGGGGTCGCGGCGGGCGCGCCTTGCGCCTGGGCCGCGTTGGCGCCGGCGGGGGCGCGAAACAGGGCATAGCCCCCGCCGGCCGCGATGACGGCCGCGAAGACGACGAGCACAGCAATACGATTACGCGAAACCATGATGTTCCTTGATGGGTGATGTCGGGGTGAAGCGCGCTTGCCGTGACCGCGACGGGGGCGGGTTGGCGGCGGGGCGGGCATCGCGGCGGGTCTGTCAGTCCTGAAACACCGATGTCATATTGCAGTGCAACATGCAACGCGGTTACGTTTCCCTGGTGGAACCCGCCTTTTTTTGGGGGACGGGTTATACCGGGATCGGAATCTGAGGATTGACAGGCCCTGGGATGGCGCCGGGCGGCACGGGCACTTCAAGATGCTTTGCATTCTGAGTGTTTTGCCGGCGCGGATAAACACGTCTATCTCGGCAACACTGTTCGGCAGATTTGTCTAATCTCGGGCGAATTCGGGTTATGCTCCGTACACCCCGACCAAATTGCCCTTAAAGGACACCGTCGCCATGGACCGTTTTCAGGCTATGCAGGTGTTTGTGCGCGTCGTGGACGCCAATAGTTTCACCCGGGCGGCCGACAGCCTCTCGCTTCCGCGCACCACCGTCACCACCATCATCCAGAATCTCGAACGCCTGCTGGGCGTGCGCCTGCTCAACCGCACCACGCGTCGCATCGGCCTGACGCCCGACGGCGCCGGCTACTACCAGCACTGCGTGCGCATCCTGGCCGACGTCGAGGAAACCGAGGCCTGTTTCCAGGAAGCGGCGCTGCGCCTGAAGGGCCGGCTGCGCATCGATGTGCCGACCTGTATCGGCCGGCTGATCCTGATTCCCTCATTGTGTGATTTCCACGACAAGTACCCCGATGTCGAACTGGTGCTGGGCATGGGCGACCGTCCCGTCGATATGGTGCAGGAGGCGGTCGACTGCGTCATCCGCGCCGGCGACCTGGAAGATTCCAGCCTGGTGGCGCGCCGCATCGGCACCCTGCAGACCGTGACCTGCGCCTCGCCGACCTACGTCGCGCGCCATGGCATGCCGCAGACCATCGAGGAACTGCGCAACCACCACGCCGTGCATTATTTCTCCAGCCGCACCGGCCGCAACTGCGCCTGGGACTTCAAGATCGACGGCAAGCACCAGGAAGTGGACATGCGCGGCACCGTGGCGGTGAACGAGGCCGGCGCCTACCTGGATTGCGGCCTGAAGGGTTTCGGCCTGATCCAGACGCCGCGCTACATGGCGCTGCCCTACCTGCAGTCGGGCGAGCTGATCGAGGTGCTGCCGCAATGGAAGCCCAGCGCCACCGCGATCTCGGTGCTGTATCCGCAAAGCCGCCAGCTGTCGCCCAAGGTGCGCGCCTTCGCCGACTGGGCGGCGGAACTGTTCGCCAGCTGCCCGCTGCTCAGCGGCCGCGACGAGACCGATCCGGCCGCCGCCAGCTGCGGCGTGTTCCAGCAGCGCCAGATCAGCCAGGCCAAGCAGATGGCCGTGGCCGGCGTGGCCGCTGCCAACGACCCCATGCCGCGCCGCCGTACCGCGCGCGAAGAGGCCGCCGAATACGCGCTGTAAGGCAGGCCGTGTCCGAGGTGGCGGGCCCGCGGGTCCGCCACGCCCGCAATTTGCCGGCAAAATCCCGGAACACCGGGAAACCCCGTAGTAAATACAGGGCTTGCGTCCCTCGTATTTCCCGAAACGTCTGTATAGTCCGACAGTCAAAGCCTCAACGCATTCACTGTCGATCCGCTCTATGCAGCCTGTACTCCCCGCTTACCTGATCGCCCGTTGGCTTTTGCTGCTCGTTTTGTTGGCGGGGGTGTATTTCCTCAGCGGCTTCCTGGTGCCGGCGCTGGCCGCGCTGATCATCGGCCTGGCCAGCTGGCCCCTGTACCAGCGGCTGGTCGCGCGCTGCGGCGGCCGCACCGCGCTGGCGGCGTCGCTGGCCCTGCTGGTGGTGATCGTGGTGCTGATCGTGCCGTTGTCGCTGGCGCTGTCGTACGCCATCAAGGAGGCCAGCACCTTCTTCGCCTGGGCCATCGCCGCCAATCGCCATGGCGTCGCGGTCCCCAACTGGATCACCTCGATGCCCGTGGTGGGCGACCGGCTCTCCGAATACTGGCAGGCCTATATCGGCCAGCCGCATGCGCTGGGCGCGCTGGTCGAGGCCGTCAGCGGCGAACACCTGGGCAATATCTACCGCATGGTGCTTGCCGCCACCGGCAACGTGTTCCAGTTGCTGCTGACGGTGCTGTTCATGCTGATCACGCTGTTCTTCGTCTACAAGGACGGCATGCGCATGGTGGCGCAACTGGACGTGCTGGGCGAACGCATCCTGCCGGCGCGCTGGCAGCGTTTTTCGCGCGTGGTGCCGGCCACCATCAATTCCACCGTCACCGGCATGGGCCTGATCGCATTGGGCGAGGGCGTGGTGCTGGGCATCGCCTACTGGGTCGCCGGCGTGCCGTCGCCGGTGCTGCTGGGCGTGGTCACCGGCTTCATGGCGTTGATTCCCGGCGGCGCGCCGCTGTCGTTCACGCTGGTGTCGCTGTACCTGGTCGGTTCCGGCCATGTGGTGGCGGGCATCGCGTTGATGGTGTGGGGCAGCGTCGAACTGTTCATCGTCGACAAGACGCTGCGTCCGCGCCTGGTGGGCGGGCCGGTCAAGCTGCCGTTCCTGCCGACCTTCTTCGGCCTGGTGGGGGGCGTGAAGACCATGGGCATCGTCGGGTTGTTCGTCGGCCCGGTGCTGATGGCGCTGCTGGTGGCCGTGTGGCGCGAGTGGGTGCACCACGAGGAAGCCGAGCGTGACACCGCCCGCCTCCGGGCCGCGCCCCCGCCCGACCAGACGCCGGCCGCCGGCCCGCGTATTTAGGTGTAATCTAGCTCTCCCCGCGCTCGCCGGCGCCTCGCCCGGCACGCGCCTGCCCTGTGCGCAGACGCTTTGCAGCTTACGCCGCGGGGTCTGAGGGGTTGGCAGGTTCATCATGTCCGCGTCGTTGCAAGAAGATGAGTTAGCGGTCCTGCGCGAGCAGGGTTTCGTGGTCGCGCGCCAGTTCGCCGACCCGGCCGAGGTGGCGGCGCTGCGCGCGCTGGCCGAGCGCCATCTGCGCGAGCACGTGGCGCCCATCGAATACGAGGCGGACCTGCGCTATCCCGGCGCGCCCGAGTCGCGCAACGCCGAAGGCGGCCTGACGGTGCGGCGCCTGCTCAGCGCCTATGGGCGCGATCCCTTGTTCGCGCAATGGGCCACCAACGCGCGCATCGGCCAATCGCTGGCGCGCTATTTCGGCGAGACGCCGGTGCTGTCCACGGTGCACCACAACTGCGTGATGACCAAGCATCCCGCCTATGGCAGCCTGACCGGCTGGCACCAGGACATCCGCTATTGGTCGTTTTCCGATACCGACCTGATGTCCTGTTGGCTGGCGTTGGGCGACGAGAACTGGGACAACGGCGGCCTGTCGTTCATTCCAGGCTCGCACGCGGCGGCGTTCAAGCCGGCGCAGTTCGACGAGCAGAAATTCTTCCGCGATGACGCGCCCGAGAACGCCGCATGGATCGCGCGCGCCGTCTGTCCCGAGCTGCGCGCCGGCGACCTGGTGTTCTTCCATTGCCGCACGCTGCACGCGGCGCAGGGCAACCGCAGCGACCGCGTCAAGCTGTCACTGGTGCATACCTACCATCCGCAGTCCTGTCATCCGGTGCCGGGCACGCGCTCGGCCAGCCAGCCAGGCGTGCCGTTGGCCGCATGACGGCGCTCGCGGCAGCGTGAGGGCCGGTCCGCCGACGCACGGTTGAGGGCAGCGCGATCGCGTGTGCCGCGCTATGTGGTAATTGGGATCTGCTATTAATAATTGAATTACAATTAAATCGCGTGCGATACGCGCGATTGCCGCCGGCAAGACGGCCCGCGCTTCCGATTCGCGCGCGCTCCTTCTTTCAAATAGGCTGCTCCCGTGCCCAAAAACAAGCCCGACGATACGGACAAGACGCAGGCGGCGACCGAGGCCCGGTCTTCGCTCTTTGTAGGCTCGACCGAAAAAGCCTTCCAGGTGCTGCACGCCTTCGACGGCCCGAAACGCCACATGACGCTGGCCGACATTGCGCGTGCCTCGGGCCTGGACCGCAGCGCGACGCAACGCCTGGTCTACACGCTGGAAACGCTGGGCTATCTGCGCCGCATTCCGGACACGCGCAATTACGGACTGACGCCGAAGGTGCTGCAGTTCTCGTACAACTACGTGCGCGCCAATGAGTTGATCGACAAGGCGTCGCCCTATCTGCTGGACATCAGCCGCACGCTGGGCGAAACCACCAACCTGCAAGAACTGGACGGGCACGAGATCGTGTTCGTGGCCCGCTTCCCAGGGCATCACCTGGTCAATGTGGACATCGCCGTGGGCAGCCGCCTGCCGGCGTATTTCACCGCGTCGGGGACGGCGATCCTGTCACGCCTGTCGGACGAGCAGCGCCGTGAAATCCTGTCGCAGACCCGCCTGGAGCCGATCACGCCCTACACGGAAGTCAATCCCGACAAGCTGCTCGAACGCGCGCAGCGCGTGGCCGAAAAGGGCTACGCGATCATCGTGAACGAGACGGTGCTGGGAGATATTTCGGTGGCGGCGCCGGTGATCGATCATCGGGGATTGGCGGTGGCGGCGATTAACATCTCCGTGCCGACGACGCGATGGACCGTGGCGCGGGTCGAGGCGGAGTTGGCGCAGCATGTGCAGGTGGCGGCGACGTCCATCTCCAAGTCCAAGTTCTCGGCGTATTCGAGGTAAGGGCCGGGCGCGGTCGATCGATTGCGTCCAATCCTTCCCGAATCGCCTGTCTCAAACGCCCTCGAACTCCGCCAGCAAGGGCTTGACCACCGACCGCAAGGACGCCTGCAGGTCGGCCCCGGGCTGCACCAGGGGATCCAGCACTTCCGGCGCATCGACGCCGATGAGATCCATCACCGACTTCATCGGTCCGGGATTGGTCTCGGCGAACGCAAGGTTCATCAGGGGGATCAGGCGACGGTGCAGCAGCATGGCGTCGCGCGTGCGGCCTTCGGCGGCCAGGTCATAGACCTTGCGCCAGGCCTTGGGCAGCAGGCTCGCCGTCACCACGATGCCGCCTTGGGCGCCGGCGGCCAGGTGAACCGGCAGCAGCGTGTCCTCGCCGCTGAACACGGCGAATGATTCGTCCACGCCGGCCACCGTGCGCAGGAAGTGGTACATGTCCGTGTTGCAGGCCTTCATGCCGATGATGTTCGGGTGGCGCGACAGTTCGTGCAGCACTTCGGGCGCGATCGCGATGCGCGTGCGGTACGGGATCTCGTAGATCATCACCGGCAGCGGCGATGCGTCGGCGTAGCGCAGGAAGTACTCGCGGATGCCGGCCTGGGTCGGGGTCGTGTAGTAGGGCGTCAGCACCATCAGCGCGTCGGCGCCCGCGTCGGCGAATTCGCGGCCGGCCTGCAGGGCGTCGTGAAAGCCCGGGTCCAGCACGCCGGGAATCACCGGCACGCGCTTGGCCACGGCGTCCACCGTCAGCTTGCACATGCGGATGCGTTCGGCCCGCGCCAAGGCTCCGTACTCACCGGTGCCGCCGAGCGGCACGATGCCGTCGATGCCCTGCTTGAGCAGGTAGGCGATCAGCGCCTGGGCCGCCGGGACGTTGATGGTGTCGTCGGCATTGACCGGGGTGGGAATCGCGGGAAACACGCCGCGCAGGTGGCTTGCATTCAACATGGAAAAATCCTGATGGAAGGGAAACGGCGCCGCGCCTCAGCCCGCCAGGCTGCGGCGGCGCAGCCGGTCGGCGAGCCAGATCAGCGCGGCGATGAAGATAAACAGGCAGGTGGACACGGCGGCGATCACCGGAGAGATCTGCAGCGTCACCTCGTCCCAGAACTGCTTGGGCAGGGTGGCGTTCAGCCCGCCCGAGGCGAACAGCGCGATCGTCAGCTCGTCGAACGAAGTCGCGAAAGCGAACAGGAACGATGACATCAGCCCCGCGCCAAGGATCGGGAAGGTCACGAAGCGCAGCGTCGACCAGGGCCCCGCGCCCAGGCTTTGCGCCGCCAGGTCCAGGCGTGTGTCGTAGTTGCGCAGCACCGCCATCATGGTGATCACCACGTACGGCACCGCCACCACCGTGTGCGCCAGGATCAGGCCGACGGTCGACCCGACCAGGCCGACGCGGGCGAAGAAATAGAACATGCCCACCGCGATGATCATGCGCGGCACCACGATGGGCGACAGCACGAAGGCCAG
Organism: Achromobacter sp. EG18; assembly: GCF_059759395.1. Classification (NCBI taxonomy): domain Bacteria; kingdom Pseudomonadati; phylum Pseudomonadota; class Betaproteobacteria; order Burkholderiales; family Alcaligenaceae; genus Achromobacter; species Achromobacter sp. EG18. The sequence continues at coordinate 3,876,618 of NZ_CM186213.1, read as the reverse complement.
CATGGCGGACTTGCCGCGCATGTCGGCGCGCACCAGCAGGAAGGCGGCCGGCGTGCCGATCAGCATGGCCAGCAGGCCGGTGCCCACACCCACGACCAGCGAGCGCGTGATGGCCTGCATCCACACCGGCGACGTGAACATCTGCTCGTACCATTGCAACGAAAAGCCCTTGGGCGGCCAGGTCAGGCCGGACCCCGAATCGAACGACAGCGGGATCATCAGGAAGGCGGGCGCGGACAGGAAGGCCAGCACCGCCAGCACGATCCACCACAGGGTGCGCGATTGGCCGGTGCCTGACACCGAACGGCGCAGGCGCGTGGGCAGCAGCGAGAACAGGCGGTCGGACAGCGCGGCCAGCAGGTCCAGCAGGGCCTCGCCCGCGCGGCGCGCCAGGCCGGGCTTGGCCGAGACGCGGGGGCGCGACGCGCCGGCGCCGGTCATGGTCGACAGGCCCAGTATGCGGTCGTACAGCGCGAACACGGCCAGCACCACCACCAGCAGCAGCACCGACACCGCGCCAGCGAATTCCCAGTTCATGGTCTGCTGCACCTGGTCGATGATGATCTGGGTGATCATCGTCTCCTTGCGGCCGCCCAGCAGCGCCGGGGTGATGAAAAAGCCGATGGCGGTGACGAACACCATGATGGCCGCGGCGGCCACGCCGGGCATGGACAGCGGGAAGTAGATCTTCCAGAACGCGGTGCCCGGGCGCGCGCCCAGGGTGGAGGCGGCGCGTGGCAGGTTGCGGTCGATGTTCTCCATGACCGACAGCATCGTCAGCACCGCCAGCGGCATCAGCGCATGCACCATGCCGACCAGCACGCTGCCGAAGTTGTAGAGCAGGTTGGCCGGCGCATCCAGGATGCCCAGCGCCTGCAGCATCTGGTTGACCACGCCGTTGCGGCCCAGCAGCACGACCCACGCGAAGGTGCGCACCAGGAAGCTGGTCCAGAACGACAGCAACACCCAGAACAGCAGCGACGTCTTGCGCCGGGCCGACAGGCTCGAGATCAGGTAGGCGACCGGGTAGCCGGCCACCACGGCAAAGAAGGTCGTCCAGAGCGAGATCTTCAGCGTGATGAGCAGCACGTTGACGTACACCGACGACTCGAACAACCGGTGGTATTGCGTCAGCGAGAAACCCTGGTCGCCGTAGAAGCTCAGCAGCAGCAACTGGCCGACCGGATAGATCAGCAGCACCAGCAGCAGGATCGCCAGCGGCGCGGCCATGAGGAAATGGCGGCGGCCCTGGCTCATGCGTTTGCGGGGAGGGGCAAGGGGGCTCATGCGGTCACTCCGCGATGGCGACCGCGTCGGCGGCCTGCCAGGTCACCGACAGCGGCTGGCCGATGGCGTACTGCTCGGCCTGGCGGCGCGTGGGGTAGGCGACCACGAGCGGGGCGCTGTCGGGCGCGCCCGAATCGAGATAGAGCTTGGTCAGGCTGCCGGTCACCATCACGTCGAGCAGCTTGCCGGTCAGGGCCCGGCCATGGGCCTCGGCGGGGCCGGCCTGCAGATTCTGCGGACGCAGCATCAGCGTGACCTTCTGGCCGACCCTGACCGTGGCGCCATTGGAAAGTGCCTGGCCGCTGACGCCCTGGTGCGCCAGCCTGACGGTCAGCGTGGCGCCGTCGACGGCCGTGACCTCGCCCTGCAGCAGGTTGGATTCGCCCAGGAAGTCCGCCACGAACAGGGTGCGCGGGCGGAAGTACAGGTCGGCGGGCGTGCCCAGTTGCTCGATCGCGCCGCCGTTCATCAGGCAGATGCGGTCGGACATGGTCATGGCCTCTTCCTGGTCATGCGTCACGTAGACGATGGTGGTGCCCAGTTCGCGGTGGATGCGCTTGATCTCCAGCTGCATCTGGTCGCGCAGCTTCTTGTCCAGCGCGCCCAGGGGTTCGTCCATCAGGATGATCGCGGGGCGGTAGACCATGCATCGCGCCAGCGCGATGCGTTGTTGCTGGCCGCCGGACAGTTCGCGCGGCAGGCGCGCGCCGACCTGCGGCAGCCGCACCATGTCCAGCGCTTCCTGTGCGCGCCGCTTCGCTTCGGCCGCCGGCATCTTGCGCATCTTCAGGGGAAAGGCGATGTTCTCCAGGATGGTCATGTGCGGGAACAGCGCATAGTTCTGGAACACCATGCCGATGTCCCGCTCGTACGGCGCGCCGTGGGTGACGTCGTTGCCGTCGATCAGCACGCGGCCCTCGTCGGGCCGGGCCAGGCCCGCGATCAGGCTCAGCAGTGTGGTCTTGCCGGACCCGGACGGGCCCAGCAGGGTCAGGAATTCGCCGCGGGCGACATCCAGGTGCGTGGGCGCCAGGGCGACGAAATCGCCATAGCGTTTGCCCAGGCCCGAGATTTGCAGATTGGAAGAAGACATGGCGTTCGGCGTATGCAGAGAATTACTTCAAGACCCAACCGTTGAAGCGCTCGAGCACGTCGCGCTGCTTGTCCAGCCAGTAGGCGGCGTTGATGTGCAGGCCGGTCTTGATGTTGTCGGGGTGGGTGGGGCAATTGCGCGCCACGTCGGCCTTGATGTGGTCGAACGCGGCGGGTTGGGTCACGCCGGCGGCGAAGAACTCGACCAGCGCGGCCTGGCGTTTGGGGTCCGAGGCGAACTTGATGAATTCGCGGCAGGCGTCGGCGTTGGGCGTGCCCTTCAGGATCGACCAGTTGTCGCAACCCCAGATGTTCTGGTCCCACACGATCTGCACGGGCGCGCCGTTGGCGATGGCCGATTGGGCGCGCGAGACCCAGGTGGCGATCATGTCGACTTCGCCGGAGCCCAGCATCTGCTCGACCTGCGCGCCGGTGTTCCACCACACGTCGACGGACGGCTTGATCTTGTCCAGGCTGGCCAGGGCGCGGTCGATGTCGCAGGGGTAGACCTTGTCGGTCGGCACGCCGTCGGCCATCAGCGCTTCCTCGATGGTGTCGAACGGGTGCTTGCGCAGGCCGCGCCGGCCGGGGATGTTCTTGACGTCCCAGAAGTCCGCCCACGACGCCGGGGCGCGGCGGCCCTTGAAGGCGTCGGTGCGGTAGGCCAGCACGGTGGTGTAGACGTTGTTGCCCACGCCATAGGGCGACATGTATTGCTTGGGAATGGTGGCCACGACCGGGTCGGATTCCAGGCCGTGCTTTTCCAGGTAGACCTTGCCGCCTTCGGTGAGCATCAGGATGGCGGGCTGGCTGATCTTGGCCATGTCCCAGGTGTAGTTGCCGGTGTCCACCATGCTGCGGATCTGCGCGGTGGGCTCGGCGTTGGCCTGCACGCCCACCACCTGGATGCCGGTGGCGTCCGTGAACGGCTTGTAGAACACCGCGCCATAGGCCTTGCTGTAGATGCCGCCGTCGTCGCGCACGACGATGCGCTTGGAAGCCGCGCGCGACGGCGTCCAGATCATCGGCATGGCCAGGGCGGCGACGCCGGCGGCGGCGGTCTTGAGCGCGCTGCGGCGCGAGGCGTTGTAGGAGGTGGATTTCATGGAAGGACTCCAGCGGGACGGCGGACGGGAAGGGCGGCTTCAGGGCAGCAAGCGACCGGGATTGAAGAGGGCGGCGGGGTCGAAGCTGGCTTTCAGCGTGCGCATCATGGCCAGTTCGACCGGTGACTTGTAGTGCGCCATTTCGGCCAGCGACGTGCGGCCCACGCCATGCTCGGCGCTGAAGGTGCCCCCCAGCGCATCGGCCACGTCGTTGACGGCGCGGCGAATGGCGGCCGCCATGGCGTCGCGCTCGGGCAGCGCGTTCCAGGCGTCGAACGTGAAGAAGGGAATGAAGTGCACGTTGCCGTCGCCCAGGTGGGCCACGATCAGGATGGGCAGGTCCGGCACCAGGCGGCGCACGGCCTCGGTGGCGGCGGCGATGAAGCGCGGCACGCTCGAGACCGGCACGGCGCTGTCGGTGGTCAGGCCCACGCCGGCCTTTTTGTTGCCTTCCGAGACGCTATGGCGCACTTCCCAGAGCGCGGCGCGCTGGCTGTCGCTGCTGGCCACCACGGCATCTCGCAGCAATCCCAGTTCGAAGGCTTGTTCCAGGATCTGTTGCAGGACCTCCTGCAGCTCCGCGCCGCTGCCGGTGTCCGACAACTCCACCAGCACATGCCAGGGGTGCGCGCCGGGCAGTGGATTCTTGCGGCCGGGCACATGGGTCATGACGATGTCCAGCTGATTGCTGTCGATCATCTCGAAGGCGGACAGGCGCGAGCCGCATTGCTGCTGGAACAGGCCCAGGATGTCGAGCGCGGCCTGCGGATCGGTGGGCGCCAGCCAGGCGATGGCGTGGCGATTGGGCAGGGGGTGCAGCTTCAGCACGGCCGCGGTCACGATGCCCAAGGTGCCTTCGGCGCCGATGAACAAGTGCTTCAGGTCGAAACCGGTATTGTTCTTGCGCAAGGCGGTCAGGCCGTTCCAGATCGATCCGTCGGGCAGCACGACCTCCAGGCCCAGGATGTTGTCGCGCGTATTGCCGTAGCGCAGCACGCCGGTGCCGCCCGCGTTGGTGGCGATGGTGCCGCCGATCTGGCACGAACCTTCCGCGCCCAGGCTGATGGGATACAGCCGGCCTTGTTCCGCCGCGGCCTGCTGCACCGAGGCCAGCACGCAGCCGGCTTCGACTTCCATCGAATTGTTGGCCGGGTCCACGCGGCGGATCTGGCGCAGGCGCGACAGGTTGACGATAACGGGCGGCGGGCCGGCCTCGTCCGGCACCGCGCCGCCGCACAGGCTGGTGTTGCCGCCTTGCGGCAATACGGGGGTGGCGTAGTCGTTGCACAGGCGCACGATGTCGGCGACTTGCCGGGTCGACCCCGGCAGGGCCACGCACAGCGCCGCGCCTTTGTAGCGGCCGCGCCAGTCTTCGGTGTAGCCGGCCATGTCGGCGTCGGAGCGCAGGACTGCGCTATCGCCCAGCGCCTGGATAAGCGCATCGAGCAGGGGGGTACCTATGGTCATGTCTGTCGTCCCGTAGGGATCGGAAAGGTCGAGAACCGATCACGTTGAGACACAGCATACGATTACTTAAATTGCTTTTCGATTTGAATAATCGTATATCAATTGAATTTAGGGTATGTCCTAAGCGGGAAGGTCGGAATGGCTTGCTCTAAAACAATCGAAATACAATTGATGTGTTTGTTATGTAATTTAATTGAAATCCAGCCAACAAGGAAGAGACATGCTGCCCAGCGTGATGGATTACCGGGCGCGGGCGCGCAGGCGGCTGCCCCGGTTGGCCTTCGATTATCTGGAAGGAGGGGCCGAGGACGGGATCTCGCTGCGCCATAACGTGGCCGCCTTTGGCGAGCTGGAATTCGTGCCGCAAGTGCTGGCGGACGTCACCGACTGCCACCTGGAAACCACCGTGCTGGGCGCGGCCGCAGCCATGCCCGCCATTGTCGGGCCGACGGGCCTGAACGGGCTGTTCTGGCCCGATGCGGACGTGCACCTGGCGCGCGCCGCGCATCGAGCCGGCCTGCCGTTCGTGCTGTCCACCGCATCGACCTCGCTGCTGGAAGACGTGCGCGCGGCCAGCGCCGGCGAATTGTGGTTGCAGCTATACGTGCAACGCGACCGCCGCATCGCCGAACACCTGATGGACCGCGCATGGCACAGCGGCTACACGGTGCTGTTCCTGACGGTCGACGTGCCGGTGCATGGCAACCGCGACCACGATAAGCGCAACGGCTTCCAGCTGCCGCTGCGCCCTTCCGGCCGCCTGCTGCTCGACCTCGCTGCCCATCCGGGCTGGTGCTGGCGCATGTTGCGCGGCGGCGGTCCGCAGCTGAAGAACCTGGCCGTAAGCTCCAACGCGCGCGAGGACATCACCGAGCAGGCGTCCGCCCTGAGCCGGCAGATGGATATGGCCCTGACCTGGGACGACATCGATTGGCTGCGCCGCCAGTGGCCCGGCCGCCTTGTCATCAAGGGCATCCAGACGCTGGCCGATGCGCGCAGGGCGCAGGCCAGCGGCGTGGATGGCATCGTGCTGTCCAACCATGGCGGCAGGCAGCTGGAATGCGCACCCTGCCCGCTGGAAGTCCTGCCGGCTGTCGCGGCCGAACTGGGGCAGTCGCTCGAGGTGCTGGTGGATGGCGGGGTGCGGCGCGGCAGCGATATCGCCAAGGCGGTGGCGCTGGGCGCGCGTGGGGTGCTGCTGGGCCGCGCGCCGCTGTATGGGCTGGCGGGACGGGGGCCGCGCGGCGCGGGCGAGGTGCTGGCGATCCTGCGGACCGAACTGGAGAACACATTGCGGCTGCTGGGGCGTAATCGCATCGGCGCGCTCGACGCCGCGGCGGTGCGCAGGCGCCGGGCCATTTTCGATTGACACAGGGAACCAGACATCATGCGTGAAAGAATCGTCTTCATCGGCGGCGGAAACATGGCCAGCGCCATCATCGACGGATTGTTGGCCCGGGGCCGCGAGCGGACGGATTTCCTGGTGGTCGAACCCTTTGAACCTGCCCGCGCCAGCCTGCTGGCGCGCGGCCTGGCGTGCCAGGCAAGCGCCGGCCCCGAGATCGCCGACGCGGCGCTGTGCGTACTGGCGACCAAGCCCCAAGCGCTGCATGACGCCTGCGGGCAAGTGCGGGCGCATCTGTCAGCGCCGGCCACGGTGGTCAGCATCGCGGCGGGCGTGAGTCTCGCGTCGCTGTCGCAATGGCTGGGCGGCCATGCGCGCATCGTGCGGGCAATGCCCAATACGCCGGCCAAGGTCGGGCTGGGCATGACGGGTCTGTACGCCACCGCCAGTTGCGGCGCGGCGCAACGCGCGCAGGTGGATGCGCTGTTCGCCGCGGTGGGCGAATGCATCTGGGTCGATACCGAGGCCATGCTTGACGCCGTCACCGCCGTGACCGGCAGCGGTCCGGGCTACGTGTTCCATTTCATGGCGGCGCTGGAACAAGCGGCGCGGGAGCTCGGCTTCGGCGCGGTCGATGCGCGCCGCCTGTCGGTGGCGGCGTTTCGCGGCGCCGCGGAACTGGCGGCGGGCGACGACGCGGCGTTGATCGAGCTGCAGGAACGGGTGACCTCCAAGGGCGGCACCACTTACGCCGCGCTGACGCATCTGCGCGAGGCGGGCGTGGCGCCCGCCATTACCGAGGCGGCGCTGAAGGCCGCGCAACGCGCGCGCGAATTGTCGGCGGGCTAGTGTGCGGTGCCGGGTCAACGCCGCCGCCCCAGCCACCACAGCAGCAATACCGACGTGGCGATTGCCGTCACGTTGAATTGCATGGCGCTGGCGAACGCGCGCGCATAGCGTTCGCCGTCCGCGGCATCCGCGTACGCATCAAGCGCGCCGCTGAACAGCATGCCGGCGGCGGACACGCCCAGCGCCGCGCCCACCTGTTGCAATGTGGCCACCACGCCCGCGGCCATGCCCGCGTGGCGGTCCTGCACCAGGCCCAGCGCGAGATTGACCAGCGGCGTATTGACCGCGCCTTGCGCCGCGCCCAACCAGACCAGCGCCGGAACCAGCGACCACGGCGCGAGCGCGGCGCCGGCCGACCCCACCTGCAGCATCAGGGCGGCCGTGGCGCCGCCGTACAGCAATGCGGCCAGCATGATGGCGCGCGTGCCGAAGCGCGCCACCAGCCGCGGCGCCGCCATCGAGCCGGCCACGAAGCCGACGCTGGCCGGCGCGAACACCGTGCCCGCCGTCAGCGCGTCCACGCCCAGGCCGGTCTGCAACAGCAGGGCGTAGCACAGGAACAGGGCGCTGGCGGTGGAGAACACCAGCGTCACCAGCAGGCAGCCCGCGGCGAAACGCGGCTGCGCCAGCAGCGCCATGTCGACCAGCGGCGCGCGGCCGGCGGCGCCAGCGCGGCGCTGCGTCCGCACGAACAGCGCCAGCAACGCGATCGCCGCCCCGCCGCAGGCCAGGGTCCAGGCCGGCCAGTGGCGCGCAGGCCCTTCGACCAGCGCCAACAGCAGCAGGCCAAGCCCCGCTCCGACCAGCGCCGCGCCGCCCCAGTCCATCGGCGCTCCCGCGGCGTCGCGCGACTCAGGAATATGGCGGGCCAGCCGCCACGCGAGCATGCCGACCGGCACGTTCACCAGGAAGATCGTGCGCCATGCCAGGCCGAACAGGTCGGCATGCACGATCCAGCCGCCCAGCACCTGGCCGGCGATGGCCGCCAACCCCAATGTCATGCCGAGCAGGCCGAAGGCGCGGCGTCGCGCGTGGCCGTCGTAGCTGACGCGGATCAGCGCGTAGACCTGCGGGAACAGCATGGCCGCGGCCACGCCCTGCAGCACGCGCGCGCCGATCAGGGTATTGGCGTCGGGCGCCAGTCCGCACAGCGCCGAGGCCAGCGCGAAGCCGGCCATGCCCAGCATGAACAGGCGGCGGCGCCCATGGCGGTCGCCCAGCCGGCTGCCGGCGATCAACAGCACGCCGTAGGCCAGCTCGTACGCGACGATGATGAAATTGATCTGCGCGAAGCTGGCCGACAGCGTGGTCTGCATGCTGGGTATCGCGACGTTGACCACGAACAGGTCGAAGATCGTGATGAAGCCGCCGGAAAGCAGCACCGCCAGGCCAAGGGGACCGGGTGTGGCGGGCCGGGCGGGCGTGTCGGGGCAGGGCGAGGGGAGGGTGACGCAAGACATGAGCAGGCTGCGAGAGTGGGATCGGCGCTATTCTGTGGCCTGTTCGAGCCTCATACAATTTAGCTGTTTATGCTATTACTGAAGGCAATAGCCTATGCCCCGTTCCGTCTTGCATGACAGCGCTCCGGCCGCCGCGCCGGCAGCGCGGGCCGACGCCCCCGGGCCGGGCGCGCAGCGGCTGGACCGCACCCGCGACGACCTGGCCGAATTCCTGCGGCTGCGCCGCGAACGCCTGAGTCCCGCCGCCGTGGGGCTGCCTGCTGGTGGCCGCCGCCGCACGCCCGGCCTGCGGCGCGAGGAAGTGGCGGCGCTGGCTGGCGTCGGCCTGGCCTGGTACACCTGGTTCGAGCAGGGCCGCAACATCAGCGTGTCGGCCACCTTCCTGGAAAACCTGGCGCGGGTGCTGAAACTGGACGCGGCCGAACGGCGCCACCTGTACCTGCTGGCGCACCAGCGCCCGCCGGCGGAGCCGGGACGCACCTGGTGCACCGTGCCGCCCCAGGTGCGCCGCCTGATGGACGACCTGCCCACCCGCCCGGCCTATATCCTCAACCTGCGTTGGGACGTGGTGGTGTGGAACGCCGCCGCCGAACGCGTGTTCGGTTTCGGCGCGCAGCCGGCGGGACGGCGCAATCTGTTGTGGATGCTGTTCGTGGATCCGGCGATGCGCGAACTGTTCGTCGATTGGGCGGCGCAGGCGCCGGCGATGCTGTCCACCTTCCGCCGCGATTTCGCTTCGGCCTCGGGCGCGCCGGACATCACCGAGTTGGTCGATGAACTCGAACGCGTGGCGCCCGATTTCAAGGCCTGGTGGCGCGAGCACGACGTGCATGGCGCCTGCATGGGCGTGCGCAGCCTGCGCCTGCCGGCGTTGGGCGAAGTGGCATTCGAGCATTCCACCCTGTCGGTCGATGAAAGCCGCCATCTGCGCCTGGTGGTCTACGCGCCCGCGCCCGATGAACCGCAGGCCGCGGCCTTTGCGCGCTGGCTGGCCCGCAAGCCGCGCGCGGCCGCGCGTGGCTCCAGGCAATAGACGTGGCGTGGCTCTAGGGCGGGGGCGAGGCGCACTTCTATAGTCGGGGCGGTCCGCTTTCCATTCGCCACGTCCGCCATGCCCGCTGAAATCCTGTCCCGCCGCAAGGCCCTGTCGCTGCTCGTGGTGGTGGTGCTGGCCTGGGGCTTCACCTGGGTCGTCAGCAAGCTGCTGCTGCAATACATGACGCCGGTCTGGGCGGTGGCGGCACGCAGCGTTGTCGGCACTGCCGCGCTGCTGGCGCTGGGCCTGGTGCTGCGGCGCGTTGCCTGGCCGGTCAAGGCCGACATCCCCGTGATCCTGAGCGTGGGCCTGCTGCACATGGGCGCCTTCGCGGCGCTGGTCAGCCTGGGCCTGCAATACGTGCCGGCCGGCCGCTCGGTGGTGCTGGCCTACACCACGCCGCTATGGGTCATCCCGGCGGCGCGACTGTTCCTGGGCGAACCGATCGGCCGCGGACGGCAGCTGGGGCTGGCGCTCGGCCTGCTGGGGCTGGTCGTCATCTTCAACCCGCTGGCGTTCGACTGGCGCGATCACGATGCCGTGTTCGGCAATGGCCTGGTGCTGCTGGCGGCGCTGTGCTGGGCCGCCAACATCGTCTACGTGCGCGCGCATCGCTGGGTCACGCCGCCGTTCGAGCTGGCCTTCTGGCAGGCGTTGCTGGCATCGGTGGTGCTGACCGCCCTGGCCTGGGCGACCGAGGGCGCGCCGCGCGTGATCTGGAGTCCGGGGCTGGCCTGGCTGCTGGGCTATGGCGGCGTGTTCGGCATTGCCGTGGCGTATTGGGCGGCCGTGAACGTGAACCGGTCATTGCCCGCGGGCCTGACCGCGCTCGGCCTGCTGGGCGTGCCGGTGGTGGGCCTGCTGTGCTCGGCGGCGCTGTTGCGCGAGGCGCTGGGCCTGTCGCTGCTGCTGGGGATGGCATTGATCGTGGGCGGCATCGCCGCCGGGGTGCTGGGCGAGGCGCGCGGAGCCGTCGGATCAAAAGACGCTTGACGGCCTGAATCGTGTCTGTGTATCGTACGATCTATATCGTAAGATACATCGTAAGTAACACGTCAGACACCAGCGAGGCCTCCCATGCGCCATTTCCATTTCCTGACCGCCTTTGCCCGCGGCGCGCGCCACGAGTTGCGCGACGCCCATTCCGGACGCCGTGGCCATCACGGCTACCACCACGGCCACCAAGAATTCCACGAGCGCGCCGAGCGCTACGATCATCATGAACGCCACGGCCACCCGGGCGAACGCGAACACGGTCACGGTCGTGGCGCCCGCTACGCCACCGGCGACTGGCACGAGGGCGGCCGCGGCCGCCACGGACGCCATGCCGGCGGCGGGGGCGGCGGCTGGTTCGGCGGCCCATGGGGCGGCCGGGGCGGTGACGCCGACGACAGCTTCGGCGGCGATGGCCGCCACTTCGCGCGCGGCCGCAAGGTCACCGCTGACGACCTGCAGTTGATGCTGCTCGGCCTGCTGGAGCAGAACCCCAGCCATGGCTACGAGCTGATCAAGGCGCTGGGCGCCATGTCCAACGGCTTCTACACGCCCAGTCCCGGCATGGTCTACCCCGCGCTGACCTACCTCGAAGAGCTGGGCTACGCCACCGTCGAGCAGGAAGGCAGCAAGAAGCGCTATCACCTGGCCGATGCCGGCCGCGCGCACCTGCAAGCCAATCGCGAACGCCTGTCGGTGATGTTCAACAAGCTCAAGCACGTCGCCCGCAAGATGGACTGGATGCGCCAGGCCTGGAGCGGCGAACCGCGCGCGGCCGCCAGCGACGAGGACGCCGCCGGCTGGATCGACGAATTCGTGCATGCGCGCCAGGCGATCCGCCATGCGCTGCTGCAACGCACCGACGCGTCGCCGGCCGAGCAGCGCCGCATCGCCGCCATCCTGCGGCGCGCCACCGAGGAAATCACGGGCAAGGACCCTGCCTGATCCCGCCCGCCCCCATTGGAGATTCCATGACCCAGACCGCCCTGACCGTCGAACGCGTGCGCCATCCGCTCAAGATGCGCATGCTGACCGTGGCCCGCGTGGAACGCATCGCCGGCCTGCTGGCCCGCGTCACGTTCCGCGGCGAAGACCTGCGCGACTTCGTGTCCGCCTCCTTCGACGACCACGTGAAACTGTTCTTTCCCGCCGACCCCTCGCAACCGCTGGCGTTGCCCGAGGTCGGGCCCGATGGCATCAAGTTCCCCGAAGGCGCGCCGCGCCCGGCCGCGCGCGACTACACCCCGCGCCGTTTCGACGCCGAGCGCGAGGAACTGGACATCGATTTCGTGCTGCACGGCGACGGCCCGGCCTCGAGCTGGGCCGAACAGGCGCAAGTCGGCCAGCGCCTCGGTATCGGCGGCCCGCGCGGTTCGTTCGTGGTGCCCAAGGGCTTTGACTGGCATGTGCTGATCGGCGACGAAACCGCGCTGCCGGCCATCGCCCGTCGCCTGGAGGAGCTGCCCGCCACGGCGCAGGCGCTGGTGCTGATCGAAGTGCCGGGCGCCGCCAACGAGATCCCCTTGCCGACCCAGGCCCGCGCCTCGGTGCGCTGGCTGCATCGCGACGGCACCGCGGCCGGCTACAGCACGTTGTTGCTGGAGGCCGCGCGCGAGTTGGCGTTGCCGCCCGGCGAGGGCTACACCTGGATCGCGGCGGAGTCGGCCGTGGCCAAGGCGGTGCGCGAGATCATGGTGGCGCAGCACGGCGTCGACAAGAGCCGCATCCGCGCCGCCAGCTACTGGAAGCGCGGCGCCATCGCGGTGCACGAGTCGCACGAAGACTGAGGCCGCCGTGTTCAGGCCGCCGTGCCCGGGCGCTACGGTATCGCGCATCATGTCCCGCTCTTGCGCGGCATCGGGCCGGCGCGGCTATGCCCGCGCCAACGCCAGCAGATTGGCCACGCGCCCGCCGGGCGCGTCGTCGCGCACCACCAGCCCCAGCACCGCGCGCGGCCAGTCCAGCGCGAAGGGGCGATAGACCACCCCGTCCGGCCGCAGGTGGCGCAGCGAGGCCGGCACGACCGCCACCCCCATGCCGGCCGCCACCAGGTTCACCGCCGATGACAGTTGCGGCGCGCGTTGGCCCGGCAGCGGGTTTACCCCGTGGCGGCGGCATGCCGCCATGATGTCGGCGCTCAGGCCATAGCCGGACTTGCGCGAATACTGGATGAAGCGTTCCTGCGCCAGGTCGGCCGGCGCCAGGCGCTTGCGCCGCGCCAGCGCGTGGCCCAGCGGCAGCGCCACCATCAACGCTTCCTCCGTCAGTTGCGTGAAGCGCAACCCGCCATCCATCGCGAATGGCGGCCGCACGAACGCCGCGTCGATCAAGCCGTCGCGCAGCCGCGCCACCAGCGTTTCGCTGTCGTCCTGCGACAAGGTCATTTCCACGTCGGGATATTGCTGCCGGTACAGGCGGATCAATTCGGTCACGACCGGATGGAACGAGGCCGATTCGGTGAACCCCAGCGACAGCTCGCCGACTTCGCCGCGCGCGGCGCGCTGCGCTGTCTGCACCGCGTCGTGCGCGCGTTGCAGGATGTCCTGCGCGCACGCCAGGAAGGCGCGGCCGGCGTCGTTCAGGCTGACGCCGCGCCCGCGCCGGTCGAACAACGGCGTGCCGACTTCCTCTTCCAGTTGCCGGATCTGCTGCGACAGCGGCGGCTGCGCCATGCCAAGCTGCTCGGCCGCGCGGGTGAAGTGCTGGGCCTCGGCCGTGGCGACGAAATAGCGCAGGTGGCGCAGTTCCATATCGGTATCCAAAAAGTACTAGTTATAGATTTTCCATATATTGGACATTCTAGTTCCGCGGGACGATGATGCGGGCATCGATATCCCGTTTTCAAGGAATGCCCATGGCTACGACCCTTACTCCCGGCGCGCGTTTGCGCCAGCATCTCGCCCAGGACATCGTGGTGGCGCCCGGGGCCTACGACGGCATGTCGGCCCGCCTGGTGGCGGCCGCCGGCTTCAATGCGGTGTACGCCAGCGGCGGCGCCATCGCCCGCGCGGCCGGCTTTCCCGACATCGGGCTGCTGAGTTTCACCGAGGTCATGGACCGGGTCGAGAAGATCGTGGACGCCAGCGGCCTGCCGGTGGTGGCCGACGCCGACACCGGCTTCGGCGGGTCGGCCAACGTCGAGCGCACCGTGCGCGTCATGGAACGCGCCGGCGTCGCCGCCTTCCATATCGAGGACCAGTCGTTTCCCAAGCGTTGCGGCCACCTGGATGACAAGAGCCTGGTGGACGCAGAGGAAATGTGCCGCAAGGTGCACATCGCGCGCCAGACGCTGGCGGATGCCGACACGCTGGTGATCGCCCGCACCGACGCCATCGCGGTGGAAGGCTTCGATGCCGCCATCGCGCGCGCCGAACGCTATGTGAAGGCGGGCGCCGACATGGTGTTCGTCGAGGCGCCGGAAACGCTGGAGCAGATCCGCGCCATCGCGGACCGGCTGCCGGGCCTGAAGCTGATCAACATGTTCTATGGCGGCAAGACGCCCCTGGTGCCGCTGCCCGACCTGGCGGCGATGGGATATCGCCTGGCCATCATCCCGTCGGACCTGCAGCGCGCGGCGATCCACGCCATGCAGGCCACCTTGGCGGCGATCCGCGCAAGCGGCGACAGCAGCGCGCTGGCCGATCGGTTGACCAGTTTCAAGGAGCGCGAGGAAATCGTGCAGACGCGCCGCTACCTGGCCCTCGACACGCAATAGCGGGGCGTGAGCGCGGCGCCCGCGCCGCGCTCACGCGCATTTCCTCACCGACGGCAGCCCTTCGGCAGCGACAACGGCCACAGCCGCTGGCCGTAGCTGCCGTAGAGCGTGCGCACGCCGCATTCCATGCCGACACGGGCCCGCACGGCGCCGCTTGCGTCCAGGATCATCGACTGCTCCCGGGTCGACACCACGGCGCGCTGGTTCGTGTAGTCGGAAGCCCACAGGTAGGCCGGCGCGATCGCCATGCGGCCCTGTCCGTCCGCATAGCCATATTGATCGCCGACCAGCGCGATCGAAAGGCCGTCGTGCCGGGCGCCCAGGTAGTCGAATGTCGGCCCGTTCGCCACGCCCTTCTCGTCGACCGCGCGCATGCCGCCATTGGGCTGCGCGACCACCGCCTGGCCTTCCGAGAATGCCGTGGCGTTGCCGGCCAGTGTCAGGCGGACCTTGCCGGCCGTGTCGACATAGGAGGTGGCCGGCATGCCCTGTCGTTCGTGGCGCCGCACCAGCCAGTCCGCGCCGGCGGGCCAGTACCACTCACCGGCCGGCAGGCTGGCGACGGTCTTGCCTTGCGTGTCGATCAGGCGCGCGCCATCGTCGCCGCTGAGCAGCGCCCGCGCCGGCGCGCCCTGGAACGCCGTGCCGGCCACCGGGCCGGGCGCGAACTGCCAGCGGCCCTGGCCGTCCACGTAGCCGTGGCGGTCGGCGCGGCGGACCGCGAGCCAGTCGCCCATCGCGGTGTAGCTGGCGTCCTGCAGATCGAGCGCATCGGAGGCGTCGGGCGAGATCACCCAGCGCTGCTTGTCGTTATAGGCCAGGAACGTGCCGTTGGCTTCGCGCGAGGCCTCCAATCCCGGCTCGAAGGGCGTCAGGGCGCGCCCGTCGCGATTGACCAGCGAGGTGGGGCGACGATACTCGTTCTCCTGCGGGCCGGGCTGCTGCACCAGCCACAGTTTGTCGCTGACGCGCTTGACGTCGTGGTGGCGCGGCGGCACGACCCATTTGCCCTGGAGGTCGATCACGCCCACCTTGCCGGGGCCGAGCGAGGCGGCCGCCTGGCCGTCGCGGAAGCCGCCGATGAACTGGAACACCGGGGCCGACACCTCCTTGCCGGCGTGGAAATCGTACAGGCCCCAGGGATCGCCTTCGGCGGCGGTCTTCAAGTAGCGCACCAGGCCGGGCGCGACCACTTCGGCCTCGAAATAATCCGGCAACGCGTAGCGTTTGCCGGCGCGGTCGATCAGCTGCGTCACCCCCTTGGCGTAGACCAGCGCATAGCCCTGCCGGAAGGCGCCGATGTATTGCTGCATGGGCAAGTCCATCGGTTTGCCGCTGCCATCGAGCAACAGCACGCCCTCGTTGGTGTGCGCGGCGAAACGCAATTGATCGGCGCCGAGCTTTTCGGCGTTGTCGTCGTCGGCGGCGTAGCCATCGCGCTCGCCATCGAGCGACACGACCTCGTTCCAGGCCTGGTCGGTGGCGACGCCGCCATCGGCCAGCAGCAGGCCCGCGCCGCCGTCGTTGCAGTGGCAATAGCCCTGGCCCAGCAGGCCGAGCGGTCCGCCCGGCACATCCAGCGGCATGTCCTGCAATTGCGAGCCTTGCGCCGCTTGCAGCGCTTCGGGCCGCAGCACCGTGCGGCCGTCGGCATCGAGTGCGTTGAGCAGTTGGCCGTCCTTGTCCGACAGCCACAGCTTGCCCTGGCGCAGCGTCAGCCGGCTGGCTTTCGCCAGCCAGGGCGGCGCGCTGTCGCCCTGCAGCCAGACGCCCTTGGGCGTCAGCAAGCCGGCGACCTGGCCGGCCGCATCGTGCAACAGCAGGTAGCCGCCTTCCTCCTGCACGGGCTGGAGGCCGGCGCCCAGCGTTACCGGCTCGGCACGGCCGGGAACGAACGCCTTGAGCGTCTCGCCCGACAGATAGAGCAGCGTATCGTCATGGAGCGTCGACGCTTGCGCTTCCTCCGGGGTCAGCGTCGTCAGTGTCTTGCCCGAGGCGTCCAGCAAAGCGTAACCCTTGCGCGGCAGCTGCGCGCTCCAGAAGGCGTTGCCCACGCGCGTCATGCGTTGATAGCCCTGGCCTTCGCCGATCAGTCCGCCGCCGGCGTCGATCAGCACGACTTCCTCCTCACCGATAGCCAGCGCCACGGCGTCGCCCTTGCGTTGCGAGATGTCGCTGAAACTCGGCGCCACGCGCCAGTTCCAGTTGGCGTCGAGCAGGCCATACATCCCGTGGTTGTCGATCGCGATGAACAGATCCTTGCCGTAGTGGGACAGGATGCGGATGCCGTCCCGGGCGTAGCGCCGTTCGCCATCGGGCGAGCGGTATTCTTCGCGGTAGCTGACCGATAGCCTGGCTGGCGACCCTTCGTGCAACCACGCGCTTTCGACGCTGGGATCGATCGCGTCGCCGACCGCCGCGCCGCTGCGATCGATCAGTTGGTACTGGCCGTCGCGCATCACCAGCGCCAACCCATTCTCGACGAAACTGAAGGCGGCGTCGTAGCGCGGCGGCACCGCCATCCGGCCCTTGGCGTCGACGTACCCCCACTTGCCTTGCCAGCGCACCGCCGCCAGGCCGTGGTGGAAGTCGCCCACGCGTTCGAACTGTGGCTTGATGGCCAGCCTGCCGTTGCCATCGACGAAACCCCAGGCGTGCCGGCGCAGGGATTGGTCCATGGGGACCCGGTCGATCGGCTCCAGGGCGGATGGCAGCAGCACGGCGGCGCGATCGTCCGACAGCGTGCCGATGCAGCCGGTGGGGCCGTATTGGTCCTGGTCGCGGTAGACCGCGGCGGCATCCATCAGGCTGTCGACGCAGTTGGCCTGGCCATATCGATACTGCGCCTGGGCGGACAGGGAAACGCCGAGCGCGGCGACGGCGCAGGCGATGCGGGTGGCATGAAACGCGCGTGAGGTCATGATTGTTCTGCTTTGGCGGATTCGGGGGCGGGCGCGTATTCCATTTCGGCGGCGTCGGGGCAGGTGAGCTTTTCGCGCGGCCAGGTCAGCTTGCCCTGCCCATCCAGCACGATGACCTCGCCGCACATGACGCTGAACAGCGCCGTGGTGGCGCCGCGTTTGTCGATGAACTCCAGCAGGCCTTCGCGCCGCACCAGCGCGCGGCCTTCGTGGAAGTCATCGGCCCAGCCGAATTCAGGCGCGATCACGTAGCGGCCCGTCAGATCGATATAGCCCAGCAACTGGCCGCTGCGCTGGTCGCGCCTGGCCAGGGCCAGCCCGTCGCGCAGGGGGCCCAGACGGTTGAAGTACGGCCCGACGATACGCTTGCCATCGGCGTTGACGAACCCATAGCGGTCGCCGTCGCCGCGGTAGGTCACCACGCCTTCGCTGGCGGTGCGCTCCTCGATCGTGAATTCCCCCTTGAAGCGCGTGATCTCGCGGCCCTGCAGATCGGTCATGACGCTTTGCGAGTTCTTGCGGTCGCGGAACACCACGCGCTTCATCGACGCCAGCGGCGTGCCGTCGCCAAGCTTTTCCAGCAGCGCCTTGCCGTTCTCGTTCATCACGCGGTAGCGCTGGCCGTCGTAGACGCGGGCCAGGCCTTCGGGTTGGACGAAGAACGGGTTGAACTCGCCAGTGCCGGCGGAAACCTTGAGATTGCCGCGCGCATCGATCGCGCCGTTGCTGGCGCGGTATTGCACATAGATCCAGTCGCCATATTGTTCCTGGCGATCGGGTTTGCCTTCGAACAGGCGGGTCATGCCGCCCTGCGCGTCGAACAGCAGCGTGGCGCCGTCCTTGCCTTGCGCCAGGTAACGGCCCTGCTTGAGATCCTGCGGCTTGTCGTGCAGCACCACGCTGCGCTTGCCGGTGCGCAGGTTGATCAGGCGGTAGTTGTCGCCGTAATCGGAGGCCTCCTCGCTTTTCGGTTCGCGCGCCAGCAGGTGGCCGTTGCCCAGGTATTCGAGGTCGTAGCTGCCGGAATAGGTGGCGGGCACGATCCATTTGCCTTGGCGGTCGATGACGCCCCAGCGATCGTTTTCCTGCGCCTTGGCCCAGTCGTCCTCGAAATCGTCGATGCGGTCCAGCGATGGTTTGACGGCCACGCTGGCGCCGCGGATGTTCCACAGGCCCCAGCGGCGCTGGCGCCGTTCATCCAGCGTGTAGTAGTAAAGCAGATCGCCGTCGAGCTTCTCGCCGTTGGCCGCGACCTGCGCCGGCAGCTTCTGCACCGTGCCGCGGGTATCGATAAGGATCGCGTTGCCCCGCGTCATGTCGGGCGTGCGGGCCCAGGCATAGGCGCCCTTGAAGCCGCCAATGCCGGCGTAACGGGGTTCCATGACCCAGTTGCCTTCGGCGTCGATGGTGCCGAACCGGCGTTCGCGGGTCTGTACCACCAGCGGCGCGACGGCTCCATAGGTGTTCATGTCGTCCCAATCCGGATTGGTGACGATCTTGCCGGCGCGCGTCAGGATGCCGTTCAGCTGCGTATAGTCCTTCGGGCGCAGCAGGGCCAGCGGCAGTCCATCGCGGTCCTGCCGCGCGCTGCGGGACCTGCCGCCGACAGGCTTGGCGGTGAAGGGCATGACCTGGTATTGCCGCAGCTGCTTTACCGTGTCTGCATCCAGCAGCGGCGTGCCGTCGGGCCGGTAGATCTGCACCAGCGTCCTTTCGGGATCCCTGCCGCCGGCGTCCGCGCTGGTGGCGGCGTCCGCGGCCGCGGCGGCGGCTTCGGCACCCGCGGCGGCGGCGTCGGCCACCGCCTGCGCGTCGGCTTCGACCTGGGCCGGATCCTGGGCCACGTCGATGTTGGCCGGGGCGGTCACCGTGTCGGCGGCCGCGGTTTCGATCGCGGCATCGGCCTCGGCCGCGGCAGTGGCCGCGGTCGCAGCATCGGCCTGGGTTGCGGCATCAGCCTCGGTCGCCGCATCGGCCTCGCTCGTCGGCCCGGCCGCGTCGCGCGGGGACGCATCGAACGGCGCCTGGCCATGAAGCCAGGCCAGGCCGTTGTTGACATTGACGTCGCCAAAAACCGCCGGGACCACCTGGTGCTTGCCCGCCGGGTTTATCAGCACCACCGCGTCGATGTCGGCGAGCACTTTCCAGCCATCGGCTTCCTCCACGCTCAGGTAGTCGCGCGTGAAGGTGTAGAGCGGCTTCAGGGCGGCGTCCAGCAAGGCAAAGGGCGCCTTGCCCCGGGGTTTGGTCAGCCACAAACCCGGCACGACCCGCTGCACGGTTTCGTAACGGGTGGCGGTCAGCGGCGAACCGTCGGGGCGCACGAATTCCCACTCGTCCCGGCGGTACACGGCCAGCGTGTCGCCATCGCGCAGCGGCGCCTGTTGCGAGCGCAGCACATCGGGCGCGATGGCCCAGCGGCCATTGGCATCCAGCAGGCCCCACCAGCCGCCGTAGCGCAGACTGCGCTGCTGCGCCGGCAGGTAGCCCGATTCCGGCCGCGCCAGCGTCATCACGTCGGCGGGCAGCGTCAGGGCGTGTCCGGTCGCGGTGTTGAACAACTGCGGCGGCTGCGGCATTTCCATCGCCGCGAGTTTCTGGCCGGGCTCGAAGCCCCACGAGCGGGTGCCCAGTTCGAAAGTCTTGAGCACTTGCCCCTGGCGGTTGATCAACACGTCGCGTTCTTCCGCCTCGACCAGCGCGGTGCCTTCGGCGTTGAAACCGGAGGCCCGCGTGAAGCGCGGCTTGATGACCCAGTTGCCGCGCGCATCGATATAGCCCCACAGGCCATCGCGCTGCACCGCGGCCAGGCCGTTCTGGAACGACTCGGCTTCCTGGAACGCCGGCGTGATGACCATGCGGCCTTGCTTGTCGATGTAGCCCCAGGTCCCGGCCTGGTCGCTGGCCTTGCCTGTCAGCACCGCGGCCAGCCCTTCGGCATAGGGCCGGTTGCAGCTGACGTCGGGGTTGATGGCGTACGTGCGGCCGACGCAATCCTGCTGCCAGTCCGCGATCGACTCGGCCGTGGCGGGCAGGGGGCCGAAGCTGGCCAGCAGCGTGGCCAACGCCAATGGCCGCAGGGCGAACGCGCGCGTCATGATGCGCGCGCGTGTTGTGCGCGAAGGCGCGCGGACGTTACAGGACGGAAGAAGCGAAGCCGGACGTGCCGCATGGTCGGAATGCCTGCTATAAAGGAGCAAAGGCAGCACTGTAACCAGCAGTAGTACTTAAGAAACCGGCAAATGTAACGATAAGGCACGAACCGTTAATGGGACAGCCGGGTGCGCATCTTCTACCGCGCTGCTGCTGCTCTTGCGACAATTCGTCCGCGCAGACCATGATCAGCAGCTCGCTCAGGCCTGGCCGGGGATGGTGGCCAGCCACCGGTCCCGGAGATGCGAAGGGGCTGGCGCGGTTCGATGCTTGGCGCCGGGCGGGAAGGGCGGAGCATGGGAGCGGACGGGGCGCCGCAGCAAGGGTCAAATGATGCAAAATTATACGGACCTATCCGCACGCATGACCGCCCCAGCCGCGTTCTCCCCATCCCCTCCTCCGGGGCTCTCCTCGTCTGCCGCCTCGCCCGCGCCGGTTGCCGATGCCGTCGCGACCGAGCTGGCCACGCTGCTGTACAAGCAATCGTATGGCGTGCTGTTCGCCAATTTCGCCGTGGCGCTGCCTGTCGTCTACGTCATGCGCAACGCCGCCCCGGATTGGCTGCTGGCGTCGTGGATCGCCGTCGTGTACGCGCTGACCCTGGCGCGGGTCCTGGTCTGCCATCGTTTCCTGCGGCGCGGGCCCGGTCCGCTGCGGCCATGGATCCGGGGTTTCTGCCTGCTTTCCTGGACGTCGGGCCTGTTATGGGGCCTGGCGGGGGTGGTCGCCGTGCTGTCGGGGCAGGACATGATGCTGGCCTTCGGCTGTGTGATGCTGGCCGGCATGTGCAGCGGCGCGGTGCCGTCCTTGTCGGCCTATCCGCCCGCCTACGCCGGCTCGGCATTGGGCATGGTGGCGCCCTTCATCCTGGTCTGCGTGGCGGCGGCCGATGGCCTGCACCTGGTGTATGCCGCCTTCGGCGTCTGCCTGTTGCTGGTGAACCTGTATTTCAGCGCGGTCACCTATCGCAGTCTCAAGACCACCGTGGCGTTGCGCTTCGAAAACACGGCGCTGGTCCGGAGCCTGGAGCTCGAACGCGACCGCGTGGCCGCGGCCGACCGCGCCAAGACCCGCTTCCTGGCCGCCGCCGGTCACGACTTGCGCCAGCCGGTGCATGCGCTGGGCATGTTCACCGACATCCTGGCCAGCCGCGCCGAGAGCGGCAACGTCACGGCGCAGGACGCGCTGCACGTCGCGCGGCGCCAGCAGACCGTGCTCGACAGCCTGAACCGCCTGCTGGATGGATTGCTGGACGTTTCGCGCATGGATGCGCATCTGTTGCGGATCGAGGGGCGCGCCGTCGATCTCGATCAGCTGTTCGACGACATCCGCCTGGATTTCGAATCGCTGGCCCGCGCGCGCGGCTTGCGGCTGTCGGTCGCGCCCACCTCCCTGGCCCTGGACACCGATCCGGCCTTGCTGCGCCGCATCCTCGACAACCTGCTTACCAATGCCCTGTCGTACACGCCCAAGGGGGGCGTGCTGCTGTCGGCCCGCCGACGGCGCGGCGGCGTACTGATCCAGGTCTGGGACACCGGCGTGGGGATCGCCCCCGAGTTGCAGGAAGCCGTTTTCACCGAGTTCACCCGCGGCGCCGGCGCGCCAGCCTCGCCGCCTGCCGGGCAGGGCCTGGGACTGGGGCTGGCCATCGTGCGCCGCCTGGCGGGCCTGCTGCATGGCGAAATCACGCTGCGGTCGATGCCCGGCAAGGGGTCGGTCTTCTCGCTGTGGCTGCCGGCTGGCATTCCCCCGGCGCATGCAGCCGGCGAAAATTAATCAGTTGATCGGCGGCCGCGCCGCCCCTGTAATAGCGTCAACCGCCCGCCCGCGCGGGATCCGCCTTCACGCCAGGGGTTCGCCATGTCCGTCGCCGTTTCGCCGTCCGATCGTTCCCGCGCGTCGCGCAATCTGTGGCTCATGGTATTGGCCGGCGGCGTCGTCATGGGGCTGGCGCTGGGCGTGCGGCACGTGCAGGGCCTGTTCCTGCTGCCGGTCACCATGGAGCGAGGCTGGTCGCGCGAGACCTTCGCCATGGCCATGGCGGTGCAGAACCTGACGTGGGGCGTGGTGCAGCCGTTCACCGGCATGATCGCCGACCGCCATGGCTCGGCCAAGGTGATCCTGGGAGGACTCGCATGCTACGCCCTGGGGCTTGCCGGGATGGCGCATGCCGGCACGGTCACCGCCTTCATGCTGAGCGCCGGCGTCTGTATCGGCATCGCTTTGTCGGGCACGGCATTCGCGGTGATCTACGGCGCCCTCAGCCGCCTGGTGCCGCCCGAGCGCCGCGGCTGGGCGCTGGGCGTGGCGGGCGCGGTCGGCGGACTGGGGCAGTTCACCATGGTGCCCGCGGCGCAGTGGTTGATCGGCAGCCGCGGCTGGGTCGATGCGCTGCTGATCTTCGCGGTGGTGCTGGCCGTGGTTGTCCCACTGGCATGGCCGCTGAAGGAAACGGCGCGCCAGGCCCCGGGCGGCGGCGCGGCGCCGGATGACCAGCCGCTGGGCGCCGCGATCCGGCAGGCGTTTGCCCAGCCGGGCTTCTGGCTGCTGAACCTGGGCTTCCTGGCCTGTGGCTTCCAGCTGGCGTTCATCGGCACGCACCTGCCGGCGTACCTGATGGACAAAGGCATGCGGGCGGCGGATGCCGTCGCCGCGCTGGCCATCATCGCGCTCGCCAATGTCGCCGGCACCTACGTCTGCGGCATCCTGGGCGCGCATCACCGCCGCAAATACCTGCTGGCGGGCATCTATCTGCTGCGCACCGCCGCCATGGCGCTGTTCTTCCTGTTGCCCTTGTCGGCTGGCTCGGTCTACGTGTTCGCGGCCGTCATGGGCTTCGTCTGGCTGGGCACCGTGCCGCTCACCAACGGCCTGATCGCGCAGGTCTTCGGCGTGCGCTACATCACGACGCTGTTCGGCTTCGTCTTCTTCGGCCACCAGGTGGGGTCGTTTCTCGGCGTCTGGCTGGGCGGGCTGGTGTACGAGGCCACCCATTCCTATGACCTGATCTGGGTAGGGGCGATGGCGCTGGGCGTCCTGTCGGCGGCGCTGCATTGGCCCATCGATGATCGCCAGTTGCCGCGCGTCGGGGCCGCCGTGGCGGCCGGCTGAGCCAGGGCGCGATGCGAGCCGGCGCCCGGCGCGATCCCGCAAAGGGCGGGCGTGGCTACAACGGCCGATGCTGCGTGCCCGCGCCCATGGTGATGTGCAGTATGCGACAGGACTCCGTCACCTTGAGCGTGTGCCAGGCGCCCTTGGGTATCACGTAGGCGTCGCCCGCCCGCAGGTGAACCGCCTGGATGCCGGTCGGCCACTCCAGCTGCAGTTCGGCGCTGCCGGACATCAGGCGCACGATCTCGTCGGCCTGGGGATGCATTTCCCATTGCGACCAGTCCGCGGCGCAGGCGTATTCCGACACCAGCCAGCCATCCCCATAGCGTTGCAGTTCGTCGCGCGGCAGCGACCAGAACGCGTCGCCGCCGGCCACCGTGGCGGCGTTGCCGGCGGCATCCAGGAAAACGTAATGCGATGACAGGTCGGTCGGCATGGAGCGTCTCCAGTGGGTGGGGCAATACGCGCGTTATAACAGCGTTGCGGCCGTGTCGGCGGCGCGCGGCGTCCGGGGGCGAAAAAGCTGCGATAATCCGGGACTTTCCCAGGGGGCGTCGGGTCGCATCCGGCGCAATGTCGGCATGAGCACAGGCTTTGACGGCGTACGGCCGGCATCCGAATCGTCCATCGAGATCGGCTTCTTCTACCAGGGCCGGCATTGCGTGGAACGCATCCGCGTCAAGCCCACCGCCGCCAACCTCAAGCGCGCCGCCGAGCGGCGCAACGCCATCCTCGCCGCCATCGCGCGCGGCGACTTCGACTACGACGCCGAATTCCCCCGACGCGCCGCTTCCTCCCGCTCCAGCAAGGACCCGACATGACCCGCGCCGCAGCAGTGCCCGTACACGATCTGACCGCCGATGCCTTCAGCGCCTACGGCTGGATGCTGGGCAAGCCCATGCCCCTGGGCAACGGCGTGCCGCTGTTCAGCAACGACGCCACCGACTTCTGGCAGGAACATGTGTTCAACACGGGCGCTGGTGGCGATGCGCAAGTGTTGTGGGTGAACTACCGCAGCGCTTCGGCCGACGTGGCCAGCCTCGAAAAACACCTGCTGACGCAGCAGGCCATCGTGCCCCTGACCGGCGCCATCATCCAGGTGGTGGCGCGCAGCGCGGCCGACGGCACGCCGGACCTGGCCACGCTGGCGGCGTTTCGCGTGGAGCCGGGGCAGGGCGTCTGCATGCGGCCCGGCTGTTGGCATGCCACGCGCGTGAAGGACGCGCAGGTCACCTGCCTGATGCTGACCCGCCGCTCGACCACGCTGGACCTGATCCAGCACCTGACGACCGACGCCGCCGCCAGTGAAAGCGCGATCGCGGCGATCCCCGCTTGCCGGCTGGACGTCCCGCATTCGCAGGACTGACTTACTCACAGTGCGCCCGCCCGCCAGCGCGGGCCGGACCGTGGCGCGGCCCTGGGGGCGACGCTGTAATCGTCCCGCGGTTTCACTACGGTTGCGAAATGTGCCAGAATTTCAGCGCCTGTTTGTCCTGTCCGCGACGCTGCCGCCATTCGGGCGTTGCCAACGCTTCCCCCTGTTGGAGCATGGAATGCGCATACGCCCCGCCGGCGCCGGATCTTCCCCTTATGTCCGTGGCCTTGCCGCATTGGCGCTGGCCGCCAGCGTGAGCGGCTGCAGCTTCACCTCGCCGGATGCGGCCACGGGATCGCAATTCGTCGGCATCGATGGCGTGTCGGCGCCCGAAGCGCGTCGCATCGCCAAGGAAGCCTACCTGTACGGCTACCCCATGGTGGCCCGCTACCAGGCCATCTATTCCACGAACATCGACCAGGGCGGCGCGCAATACAAAGGCCCGTTCAATACCTTCAGCCACGCCGCGCCGGCCGTCACGCCCGACGACAACGCGACCGCCGCGCCCAATGTCGATGCGCCCGCGTCCTCGGCCGTGCTCGACCTGCGGGCCGAACCGGTCGTCATCAGCGTGCCGCCGATGGAGTCCAGGCGCTATTTCGCGTTGCAGCTGACGGACCTGTATGGCTACAACTTTGCCTACATCGGCAGTCGTGCCACTGGCAACGGCGGCGGTCGGTTCCTGGTGGCCGGCCCGCGCTGGAAGGGCGCCCCGCCGAAGGGATTTACCCAGGTGATCCGGGCCGAGACCGACCTGGTCAGCGTCAGCGGCCGCACCCAGCGATTCGCGCAGTCGGACATCGCCAACGTCAAGCGCATCCAGGCCGGCTACCGGATCCAGCCGCTGTCCGCGTACCTGAAAAAGGCCGCGCCACCGGCGCCCGCGGCGGTGCAGTGGATCAAGCCCGAGCCGCCCACGCAGATGCGCAGTTCGCTCGAGTTCTACAACCAGCTGGGCTTCCTGCTGCAATTCGCGCCGGTGGCGCACAGCGAAAAGACCTTGCGCAAGCGCCTGGACAGCCTGCGCATCCGCCCGGACGCCCAAGCGGTGACCGACGCCATGCCGCCGCGCCTGCGGCAGGTCATGCAGGAGGGCATGCATGACGGCCAGAACGACATCGACAAGCATCGCGTGGCGCTGGCCGGCCGGACCGATACCTTGTTCGGCGATCGCCGGACATTGCGCAATGACTACCTGGCGCGCGCCACGGGCGCCCAGGTCGGCCTGGGCACCGACAGCCGCGAAGAATCGCTGTCGACGGTGCTGGCCACCGACATGGCGGGCCTGCCGCTGGATGGCGCCCAGGCCTACACGTTGCGGTTCGCGCCGCGCGCCCTGCCGCCGGTCAACGCCTTCTGGTCGGTCACGCTTTACCGGCTGCCGGGGCAATCGGTCGTGGCCAACCCCATCCAGCGCTACGTGATCGACTCGACGATGTTGCCCGCGCTCAAGCGCGATCGCGATGGCGGACTGACGCTGCGCATCCAGCATCAGGCGCCGGCCAAGGGCGGCCAGGCCAACTGGTTGCCGGCGCCGGCCGGCCCCTTCATGCTGGCCTTGCGCTACTACTGGCCCAAGCCAGGGTTGCTGGACGGCAGCTGGCAAACGCCGCAGGTGCAGCGCGCCGGTTCATAGGGCGTAGGCCGCGCCGCTGCGCGGCTCGCGGGCCGCACGTGCGGGCGGCGCGTCACAGATCCTCGCTGCGCCAGACCTTCAGCACGCGCCCGAAAATCTGCAGGTCCATGTCTTCGGTGATGTCCCAGGCATCGTATTTGGTGTTCTCGGATTTCGCCCGGATCAGCAGGCCGCGGGCGCTGGGAATGCGTTGCAGGCGCTTGATGAAGCCTTCGTTGCCGACGCGAAAGAAGAACACGCCATCCACGTCGGCCTTGACCACGCCCAAGTCCACCAGCAGGGGATCGCCGGGGTTGTACATGGGCCGCATGCTGTCGCCAAAACCGGTCACCACGCACAGGTTGGCGGCGGCGGTGTAGTGCCGCAGGTTCTTGTGCAGCCATTCCTGGCTGACGCGCAGGCTCTGGATCACGCCAGGCTGGTCGCGCAGTTCCACCCCCGCGCCCATGGCGCCGCCCGTGTCGAAGCGCGGAATGCGCAGGTCGCCAGCCGCGCCGTCGTCCGCGCGCGACGCCCCGCCGCTATCGGCCAGCACGACGTCCGGCGGATATTGCGCGGATTCGTCCAGCAGTTGTTCCAGCGTCAGCCCCAGCCCCGCCGCCAGGCGCGAGGCGTACTTGGAGCGTTCGCTGTCGCGCCCTTCAAGGGCGGCGATGGTGCCCACGCCCACGCCGGTGCGCGCTTCGAGTTGTTCGAGGGTGAGGCCGAGCGCGGCGCGATAGTGCCTGATTTGTTTTCCGAGAGCCATGATGGGACGCTAAACAGTTGTGGAAAATTGTGCAACAACAAGTGTTGAAATGGTGATTATACATTTGTAGAATTCTACTCATGGATCACCTAAAACGTGTGTTGTTATCAGACGGAAGCGTGGGTAGCGTATCGCTACTTCATCGCTTCTCCCGGCAACCCATCCGGACGGCGGCATCGCCCGTCCAACGTCGCGGTGCCGCCACGGCACCCATCCGGCCCCTCGTGTTGACGACGGGCGCCACCATCGAACCCAACGCCAAGGAGCGGCAAATGAATCAGGCAGGAAACATGGCGCTGCGGGCGCCGCAAGACTGGATCGCCGCGGCATCGCAGGCGGGCGCGGCCATCGCGCGCTCGCTTTCCGCGCGGCCGGCAGCGGCGGCCGCCAGCCGCCAGGAGGGCGCGCGCGGCCAGCACCAGAAGGGGCAGAATATGACACGAGAGGAATCGGATCAGGTCGAAGCGCTGATCATGGAGTGGTATCACTGGAGCCGCGGCTATCGGCCGCACCTGGGCGTGGGCAGGGTGGCGGCGTTCGCGCGCGGCATGACGTCCGACGAAGCCTATGACGACGAGGATGTCGACGCGCGCCTGGCCGCCACGCGCGGCGAGCAGACCGAATTGTGTATTGACGAGCTGCCGTGGCAGCAGCGCTCGGCGATCGGCGTGCATGCCGGCAACAAGGCGGCCGGCGCGCGCGTCTTCAGCAACCCGCGGTTGACGCCCGAGCAGCAGCACGCCGCCTACCAGGAGGCCAAGGCCGCATTGCTGCCCGCGCTGCGCCGCCGCGCGCTGGTGACGGCGCCGCAAGTGCGACACGCGGATCGCGCCAAACCTTGCGGCGCGCGCGGTGCTTCCGCATAATTGATTCGTCGGGGCAAGTTGCGCCCGAACCACGCAGACCCGCTGAACGCCCAAAGGCACCAGCGGGTTTTTTTATGAGAGCCGTCGGAACGGGCATCGCGCAACACGCATGCCGCGTGGTTCGCCATGCCGTTCCCGACAGACCGATCCAGCCCCGCGGCATTCGCCGCGGGGCTTTTTCGTGGCCGCCCCGGTTTGCCGGGCGTCCGCAATTGCCCGCCATTGGCGGGCTTTTTTTTTGGAGTCTGCAATGGCAGGTACTACCGTTTCGCAATTCGTTCAAACCCAGGGCACGCAACTGGAAGTGTCGACCACGGCCACCGAGGACCTGGGCGCGGCTGGCCTGGCTTATGCCGATCTGGCCATCACCATCAAGGACCCGAACTTCCAGGGCGGCCAGACCACCGAGATCGACGTCACCGTGCTCAAGTCGACCGCCAAGGAATACGCCCTGGGCCTGGACGACAGCGGCACCTTCAGCATGGCCGGCAACTGGAAGGCCGGCGACCCGGCGCAGAAAGCGCTGGTGGCCGCGCGCAGCGACAAGAAGACCCGCGCCTTCCGTGTGACCTTCGCCGACGGCGCCAAGTTCGAGTTCCTCGGCCTGGTGACGCAATACCAATGGCAAGGCCAGCTGGACAACGTCGTGTCCGCCACGTTCAACGTGCGCGTGACCGGCGCCGTCAAGATGACCGACGCACCCGCCAACGGGGGCTGAGCGCCATGACGGACACGTCGATCAATTCCCCGGCTCGCGCGGCGGGCGTGCGCGGCCTGGCGGCCGATCCGCTGGCCGGCTTCGCGCATGAAACCCTCAGCGTGCCGCAATGGCAGGACGCGCGCGTCATCGTGCGCGCGCCCAGCGCCGGCGATCACCTGTTTCACATCCGCGCCATCTGGGCAGCCGCGGGCGTGATGCCGGGCGAGGACAACGAGACCGTGCGCGCCAAGCTGGACGCGCCGGGCGTGGACTACACCCGCGCCTCGGCCAGCCTGCTGGTGCGTACGCTGTTCGAGCAGACCGAGCATGGCCCGCGGCGCGTCTTCAGCGATGACGACGTCGACATGGTGGCGGCGGCCTACGGGCCGGCCCACGCCACGCTGGTGGCCAGGGCAATCGAGCTGGGCAACCTCGGGGAGGGTGCGCAGGAGCGCGCAAAAAAGCCCTCCAGGAAACGCCAGACCTCCGTTTCCTGATGGTCCTGGCTCTTCGGCTGGGACGCACGCTGGGCGAGTTGATGGACAGCATCGACACCCATGAATTGTCCTTGTGGCGCGAACTGGACCGCACCTCTCCCCTGGGAGACGAGCGGGCCGACCTGCTTGCCGCCAGCCTCGCCGCCACGGTGGCGCAGGCCGCCGGCGCCAAGGTGCGCGCCACGGACATGCTGGTGCGTTGGGGCGCGCACGACGAGGAACCTCCCGCCGAGGCGGGGGCGGACGCGTTGAAGGCGTTCCTGCTGTCGAAGGCCGGGAAGGGGTCTTGACGACGTGTCCGGCCCGCGCAAGCGGGCCGGAGGCGGATCTATGAGAGGTAAAGGACCATGACAACCATACAGACCGCGGCGCAGATCGCCGCGGAAACTGCGGCGTTGAAGCAGCAGACCACCGAAATCAACCGGAATTGCACGGCGCTGAAGGCGCGCGGCAGCGAACTCGCGAAGACCGCGACGGCAGGCGCCAAGAACACCGCCGTCACCAGGTTGGGAACGGCTGAAAAGGCCAAGGCGACGCAGGCGCTGGATCGCAACGCCCGCGCTATCCGGTCGGAAGCCGTCGAGAAGACGCTGGCGGACATGCGCAAGACCGGCGCGCTGCTGGGCGTGGACTCGGAAGTTGGACGAATGCGGGTGGAAACCGAGATCGGCAGATTCTCGGGCGAGAGCGATGACGACAAGGTCAGCCTGTTGGCTGGCGCGTCGCGGTTGGACAAGTTGCGCGCGCAGATGAAGATGAGCGCGTATATCCAGAGCCTGGCGAATCCCGACGCGGCCGCCAACGAAGAAAAGCGTCAAAAGCAGGAGGCGCTCGATCAGGCCTTGAGCGATGGCACGCTGAGCCAGGACAAGTACGACACGGCAAGACGCGGTCTCGGTCTGGTGAAGCGGGACGGCGACTTCATGCTGGACGTGAACGACAAGCTGCTCGAATCGGCGCGTAACGGCGCAAGCAAGATCCAGGACATCCTGGGCACGAAGATGTACGACTTCGTCGCGGACAAGTTCGACAAGCTGGGCCTGTCGTTCCTGAACAACGTGGCAAAGATGGTGACCTCGGCGGCGTCCGCCAAATTGATGGAAACCCTGCTGGGCAATAGCTTCATGGAGGGCAAGGGTGGCGTGGGGGGATGGATCGGGAAAGCCGGATCGTTCCTCTCAGGCCTCTTCAGCGGCGGCGGAGCGGCTGCCGGGGGGATTTCCGTTGGCAGCAGCTTCGTCTCCGGCGGAACGGCGCTGTCATTCTTCCCCAGCGCCAAGGGCAACGCCTTCACCAACGGCATGGTCACGAGTCCCGTCGCCTTTCCCATGGGCGTCATGGGCGAGGCCGGGCCCGAGGCCATCATGCCGCTGCATCGCGGCGCCGACGGTTCGCTCGGCATTCGCGCGGCCTTCCCGAGCGTTGGCGGCGATACCAACTCCGTCGCGGGCGGCGTTGCCGTCAACGTCTACGTGCAGGACGGCAACGTCAGTGCCTCCAGCGAATCCGGGGAGGGCGGCTGGCAGCAGTTCGGCCAGCAGATCGGCGAATACGTCACGCAACTGGTCGATCGCCGCATGTCGCAATCGTATCGCCAGGGCGGCCTGGCGTGGCAAGCCAACAACAACCGTTTAGCGGGGGCATGAGCATGGCAATCGAAGTCTTCAACTGGTCGCCTCGCATCAATCCACAGGGCCGGACCAAGTTCCGTATCTTGACCGCGCAATTTGGCGACGGCTACAGCCAGCGCGCCGCGGACGGTATCAACAACAAGGTGGCGTCGTGGCCCTTGCAGTTCTCGGGGTCGGCGGCGCAGATCGGCCCTATCGTGACCTTCCTGGACCGCCACGAGGGGCATCGCGGATTCCAGTGGCAGCCGCCGCTGGGCGAACCGGGTTTCTACACCGCGACGGAGTACGACCTGACCGCGCTGGGCGGCGAGATGTACTCGCTGGCGGTCACCTTCCAACAAGTCTTCAGGTCTTGAGCATCATGGCGAACATGCAAACCATTCAGGTCGGCAAGACCGACAACGACAAGACCGGCGATCCCTTGCGCGTGGCCATGCAGAAGGTGAATGCGAATTTCGCGGCCACCCAGGCCGGGCTGGACAGTGTTGGGAACGCGTCGCCGATCGGGGCCGGCGTGGACCTGAACACGCTCACCAGGCCGGGGCGATACCACCAGGCGACCAACGCCAACGCACAATCCGGCAGCAACTATCCCTTGGCGAATGCCGGCCTGCTGGAAGTGGCCGCCTCTCCGGACGGACTGTTCGTGTATCAGGAATTCACGCAGTACCGTTCGGGCGCGTATTCACGGCGATTCTGGCGCTCGTTCTACGGCGGCACCTGGGCAGCGTGGCAGGAACTCACGGCGCTGTCGCAAAAGGGTGCCGCCAATGGCCTTGCCACGCTGGACGCTAGCGGCAAGGTGCCGGCCGCGCAGATTCCCGTGGCCTACTCGGCAGTGCTGCCGACGTCGGCGCACGACCTGAACGATTGCGTCACGCCGGGATCGTTCTACCAGGCGACGATCGCAGGGGCCGCGGCCGGCGCCAACTATCCGGTGGCCAACGTGGGATTCCTGGAGGTCACAGCGACAGGCACGCCCATCGTGCAGGTCTACACGACGCGCACCAATGTCATGACCGCGATGCAACGCTTCTGGCGCGTGCGGGTGTCGGCGACCACTTGGTCGGCCTGGAAGGAACTGGCCGACACCACCACGGTGGTTTCTTATGCGGGCGCGCTGGCGACGGAGCAGGACCTGGATAGCTACACCCAGCGCGGCTTGTGGATGGTTGGCACATCGGCGATCGCCGCGGGAGGGACCAATTTCCCGGTGTCGCAGTCCGGCTACCTGCTGGTGATGTCGGGGTCGCCTCAGGGCGGGCCCGCCATGACCTCCGGCGTGTGCCAGGTCTACTACGCCGGCAACGGCAACAAGGTCTACAACCGGTCCCTGATCGGTGGCTCCTGGTCGCCGTGGGTGGCCAGCGTGGACTCCGCGCAGCTGGGCTCGCCGGGCGGTGTTGCCACGCTGGACGCTAGCGGCAAGATTCCGCAGGCGCAGGTGCCGGGCGTCAACGCCAGGCAGCTGGGCGCCGCGGAGGATCTCAATACTTGCGTCACGCCGGGCGACTACAGCCAGAATACGAATGCGGCCGCGGCGGCCGGGGCGAACTATCCCACGCCGTTGGCCGGGCTGCTCTCGGTGAAGTTCGGCACCGGCAGCAACAATGCGGTGTACCAGGAGTACACCACCTACACGCTGGCCAATCCGCGCAAGTTCATTCGCAATCGCTTCCTGAGCGCGGGTGTCGCAACCTGGGGCGCCTGGTTCGAACTGGCCCGCGCCGACCAGGCCGTGACGCACGTCTACCTGGGCGCCGCGACCGACGCCAATACCCTAGTCGCCGACAACACTTTCTACACCTGGAGCAATGCGACGCCGATGTCGGGGGCGAATTGGCCGCCGAGCGCCGCCGTGAATGCGGGGTACATGAATGTGTACTGGCTGGCGGCGGGTAGCGTGTGCCAGGAGGTGTCCGTGCTTTTCTCGGGCCAGAAGCCGCGCCGCTACGTTCGCCATGGCAACGCCACGGCCGGCAGCTGGCAGCCGTGGCGGGTCGCGGGAAGCTGGAGCAATGCGGTGCAGATGCCTACCGCCGATTGCGGTGACATCCATGTGGATGGTTCGGGCTGGTACCGCTGGAACGGCACCGCCTATGCACGGTTCGACGCGAATATCGCGCAGGACTTGACGTTCGATTCCACGAGCTGGAAAGTTCGCGGGGCCACGGGGTTCGGCCCCAATGCCGGCGGTGCGTTCCAGAGCCTTAGCGGCACCGCCAACCTGAATGTGGTGCCCGGCACGGCGGCAGCTGGTGGGCGCCTGAACGTATGGCAGGACAATGGCGCGAATGCCAGTGTGCTGGCCTTGCAGTGCTTTCCGTCGGGCGCGTATGTCACCAGCGGCAGGACCGGCAGCGGCACCTACCAGCCGTTGATCTTCGAGGTCGCGGGCTATGACTGCGGGCGGGTCAATACCGCGGCGACCTGGGTGCTCGGGGCGGAATACAACCGCAACTACCTGGTGCGCCAGGCGATCAACTTCGAAGGCGGCGGAAGCCGCTTCGGCACGCTGTACAGCCCGCAAATCGATCACACGTCGGCAATCGTATTCACCAACGCGGCGGGCGGATTGGTGGGCACGGTCCAGACATCGCCTGCGGCCACCTCCTACAACACCACCTCGGACTACCGGGTCAAGTACGACATCGAGGACATGGACGGCGCCTGGGCGTTGCGTTCGGTGCTCAAGATGCGGCCACGCACGTTCAAGATGGTGATGGACGACAGCGATCATGACGGCTTCATTGCGCACGAACTGCAGGAGGTGGCGCCGCTGGCGGTCTCCGGCGAGAAGGATGCCGTGATGTCCGACGTCCATGGCGGCGCGCCCCGCATGAAGCTGCAGGGCGTCGACAGTTCGAAGCTGGTCGCGCGCATGGTCTGCGCCATGCAGGAAATGAATCGGCGGATCGAGGAACTGGCAAGCCGGATTGAGCACCCGAAAGGTGACTCCGGCGCCGCCGATTCGCCGCGACAGACCGAAGGAAAATAACGATGGGTATCTATTCTGACGTTCAAAAGCTTGAAGTCGGTGCCTTGGTCGAACTGTTCGAGCTGGACGCGACGGAGGTTGGCGGCCAGGTCTTGCGGTTTCATGGCTACACCCAGGTGGGGCCGATCTGGTGGCAGGGGCAGCAATACGAGCCGTGGGCCATTCGCGCCGAAGGCTTCGAACAGGTGGGCGAGGGCCAACAGCCTTCGCCGACTCTGTCGGTGGGCAACATCGGCCAGGACGAAAAAGGCGACCCTCTGCCCGGCGTCATCTCCGCCCTCTGCATCCACCTGGATGACCTGGTGGGCGCGCGCGTGGTCGTGCGCCGCACACTGGGAAAATACCTGGACGCGGTGAACTTTGCCGAAGGCAACCCCACTGCCGATCCGCAGGAAGAACTGCCGCCCGAAGTCTGGATCGTGCAGCAGAAGACCGTGGAGACCGCGCAGGTGGTGGAGTTCTCGCTCTCCAGCGCCCTGGACTTCAACGGCCAGAAGCTGCCCGACCGCCCGATCATTGCCGGCGTGTGTTCGTGGCTGCGCAAGGGCGGCTATCGCGGCCCCTATTGCGGCTATACCGGCAGCCGCATGTTCGACCTGGACGGCAAGCCGGTCACCGATCCCACGCTGGACCGCTGCTCGGGGTTGATGTCCGACTGCAAGAAGCGCTTCGGCGAGTACGAAGTCATCAACTTCGGCGGTTTCCCGTCCGCCGACCTGGTAAGGGGATAGGCATGCTCAAGCGCACGATGCAAGCCATCCGCGACCATGGCGTGGCGACGTATCCGCAGGAATGCTGCGGCCTGGTGCTCAAGGCCGGCCGCCGTGAATGGTATGTGCCGTGCCGCAATACGGCCGCCAGCGAAGAGCACTTCGTCATGTCGGCGCAGGACTACGCGGCGGCCGAGGAAAGCGGCCGGATCGTGGCGGTGGTGCATTCGCATCCGGATGCGCCCGCCATGCCCAGCGAGGCCGACCGGGTGGCCTGCGAGGCGTCCGGCCTGCCCTGGTACATCGTGGCGGTGGAGAAGGACCTGGATGGAAAGGTCAAGGCGGGAGAGATCCGCGGCTTCACGCCCGAAGGCTTCCAGGCACCGCTGCTGGGCCGCCAGTTCGCGCATGGCGTGCTCGATTGCTATTCGCTGGTGCGCGACTGGTATGCGCGCGAACGCGGGATCCGGCTGCCGGATTTCGCCCGCGAAGACGGCTGGTGGCAGCCTGGCCATGCGGGCGATCTGTACATGGATCACTACGCCGAGGCGGGATTCCGGCCCCTGGCGCCGCACGAAACCATGGCGCCGGGCGACGTTGTGGTGATGCAGGTGCGGTCGGACCGCGCCAATCACGCCGGCGTCTTCATCGGCCCGGAGCCGCTGCGCGAGGCGCCGGACCTGTTCCCGCTGCCCGACGCAATGTTGCATCACCTGTATGGACGTGACTCCGAACGGGTCGTGTACGGCGGTTTCTGGCGCGAAGCCACCCGCCTGGTGCTGCGTTATGGAGAAAGGACATGAACGACAAGGTACGCCTGGTCCGCCTGTATGGCTGGCTGGGCAAGCGTTTTGGCCGCGAACACCGCCTGGCCGTGGCCAGCCCGGCCGAGGCGGTGCGGGCGTTGTGTGCCCTGTTGCCGGGCTTCGAGCCAGCCTTGCTGGCCAGTGAACGACGCGGGGTGCGCTTCGCCTGCTTCGCCGGTCGCCGCAATCTGTCGCAAGACGAGTTGCGGCACCCGGTGGGCGCGGATGTCATCCGCATCGCGCCGATGCTGGCGGGCGCCAAGAACGGCGGGCTGTTCCAGACCATGCTGGGCGCGGTGCTGATCGCCGCCGCGGCGATCTACAGCGGTGGCGTGACGGCCGCATTCCAGGCAGGGGGGATGTTGCAGGCCACGGCCACCATGGGATTGTCCATGATGCTGAGCGGCGTGGCCCAGATGCTGTCGCCCCAGCAGCGGCTGCTCAGCGCCAAGGACCGGCCCGACAACGGCGCGTCCTATAACTTCAACGGACCCGTGAACACCACTGCGCAGGGAAACCCCGTGCCTTTGCTGTACGGGGAAATGTTCGTCGGCAGCGCCACGATCTCCGCAGGCATCTATTCGGAAGACCACGTATGAAACAACGACATCGCAACAGGAACAAGGCGCCCGCGGGCGCCTTTGCTTTGGGGGGCGGGCGCCACGCCGGGAATCCGGCGCTGGTCGGCCACAAGGGCAAGGGCGGCGGCGGGGGACGCACGCCC
Organism: Achromobacter sp. EG18; assembly: GCF_059759395.1. Taxonomy (NCBI): domain Bacteria; kingdom Pseudomonadati; phylum Pseudomonadota; class Betaproteobacteria; order Burkholderiales; family Alcaligenaceae; genus Achromobacter; species Achromobacter sp. EG18. The sequence continues at coordinate 3,840,392 of NZ_CM186213.1, read as the reverse complement.
GTGGAATCTCCCGACAGCCTGCACAGCACCGCCTATGCGCGCGTCATCGACCTGCTGGGCGAAGGCGAGATCTACGGCCCGGTGCACGGCATGGACAACGCGCTGCGCGACGTCTACCTGAACGGCACCCCCGTGGCCAACGAGGACGGCTCGTTGAACTTCAGCGGCGCCTCGATCGACTTTCGCACCGGCACGCAGTGGCAGGATCCGCTGCCCGGTTTTCCCGCCTCGGAAAGCACCATCGGCATCAATGCCGAGCTCAAGTCGAGCCAGCCGTGGACGCGCCTGTTCACCAATCTGCAGGCGTCGGCGGTGCGCGTGACGCTGGCCGTGGAAGGACTGAGCCGCGCCGACACCAAGAATGGCGACATCAACGGCTACCGCGTCGAGTACGTGATCGAGCTGAACACCGATGGCGCCGGCTACCAGGTGGTGCTGTCGACCGCCTTCGACGGCAAGACCACGCAGCGCTACACCCGCTCGCATCGCATCGACCTGCCGCGCGCGCGCCAGGGCTGGACCCTGCGCGTGCGCCGGATCACGCCCAATGCCAACAGCAATACCATCTCCGACCGCACCGTGGTGGATACGGTCACCGAGATCATCGATGCCAAGCTGCGCTATCCGATGTCCGCGCTGGTGGGCATCAAGATCGACGCTTCGCAGTTCCAGAGCATTCCCACCCGGGCTTACCACATGCGCGGCCGCATCATCCGCGTGCCGTCCAACTATCACCCGGATCTGCGCAGCTACGACGGCGTATGGGACGGCACCTTCAAGCTGGCCTGGACCAACAACCCCGCCTGGATCTTCTACGACCTGGTCAGCAACGACCGCTATGGCCTGGGAACCCGCGTGCCGGCGGGCTGGCTGGACAAGTGGGGCCTGTACCAGATCGGCCGCTATTGCGACGAGATGGTCGACGATGGTTTCGGCGGCAAGGAACCGCGCTTCACCTGCAACGTCTACCTGCAGCAGGCGGCCGATGCCTATCGCGTGGTGCAGGACTTCGCTTCCATCTTCCGCGGCATGGCCTATTGGGCCAATGCCGCGGTGTTCGCGTCCGCCGACATGCCGGGCGATCCGGTCTACACCTTCTCGTCGGCCAACGTGGTCGATGGCAGGTTCAGCTACGCCGGCTCGGCATTGACCACGCGCTACACCGTGGCATTGGTCTCCTGGAGCGATATGTCCGAAATGGGCCGCCAGAAGGTCGAGTACGTCGAAAACCGTGAAGGCATCGCGCGCTACGGCATCCAGCAGGTCGAGGTGACCGGCTTTGGCTGCACCTCGCGGGGCCAGGCGCACCGGATCGGCAAGTGGATGCTGCTGACGTCCAACCTGGAAACGCGTTCGGTCACGTTCTCGGTGGGCCTGGACGCCTGCCGCGTGCGCCCCGGCAGTGTCATCCGCGTGGCGGATCAGCATCTGGCGGGACGGCGCATCGGCGGCCGCATCCGCGAAGGCACCGTCAGCAAGGTCACGGTGGACGCGGAGCTGGGGGTGCGCCCGGGTGACCGCCTGACCGTCAACCTGCCCAATGGCCTGTCGGAAACGCGCGTGGTGGCGGCCGCGGTGGGCACCGGCCTGACGGTGGACAACGTCGCCTTCACGGTGGATTCCACCGAGCTGACGGCCGACCTGGTCGGCCTGCCCGGCACCGTGCTGCACATCACGGTGACCACGCCGTTCTCGCAGGCCCCGGAGGCCGAATGCGTCTGGACCCTGGAATCCGAAGCCCTGTCGGCGCAGACCTTCCGCGTGCTGAGCGTCAAGCGCAAGGAAGGGCTGGTGGCCGAGATCTCGGCGGTCCAGCACGAACCCGGCAAGTTCGACAACGTGGACTTCGGCACCCGGCTGGATCCCAAGCCGATCACGGTGGTGCCGCCCTCGGTGCAACCGGCGCCGGGCAACATCCGCCTGGCGTCGCGCTCGGTGATCGACCAGGGCATCGCGCGCCACGTGGGCGTCATCAGCTGGGACGCCGCGCCCTCGGCCGTGGCCTACCAGGTGCAATGGCGGCGCGACAATTCCGACTGGGTCGAGGCGGGCCGCACGGGCGCATTGACGCTGGAACTGCCGGATATCCGGGCCGGCGCCTACGTGGCGCGGGTGCGTGCCATCAACGTGTCGGACATCTCGTCGGTGTGGGTCAATTCGACCGAAACGACGCTGGAGGGCGATATCGCGCCGCCGCCCGCGCTGGCCCTGCTGGCCGCCAAATCCCTGGTGTTCGGCATCGAGCTGCGCTGGGCCTTCCCGGAAGGCCGCTTCACCGCGCAGCGCACCGAGATCTGGTACAGCGCCTCCAACGACCGCGCCAGCGCCATCAAGCTGGGCGACTTCGCCTTCCCGCAAAGCGCGCATACGTTGATGGGCCTGTCGGCCGGCAAGCGCTTCTACTTCTGGGGCCGCATCGTCGCGCTGAACGGCGAGATCGGCGCCTGGTATCCGGCCGACCAGGGCGTGATGGGCGAATCCAGCTGGGAAGCCAGCGAGATCCTGGAGTACCTGAACGGCAAGATCAGCCGCGACGAACTGGCCAAGGATCTCGTCGGCACCATCGACGGCCTGACGACCGGCCTGGACGAAACGCGCGCGGCCATCACCGCCGAGGAGACCAAGCGGGCCGACGCGGACGGGGCGCTGTCCTCGCGCGTCGACACCGTGCTGGCGACCGCCAACGGCGCCGCCGCGGGTGTCGAGCAGGCGCGCACGGCGCTGGTCGGGCTGGACGGCAAGCTCAAGGCAACCTGGAGCGTAAAAGCCCAGGTCACGCAGGACAACAAGGTCTACGCCGCCGGCATGTCGCTGGGCGCCTACACCCAGCCCGACGGCCAGGTGCAGACCTCGGTGTACTTCCTGGCGGACCGGCTGGCCCTGCTGAACCTGGCCAACGGCGCGACCACCACGCCGTTCGTCATCGAGAACGGACAGACCTTCATCAATGACGCGGTGATCGGCACCGGGCGCATCACCAACGCGATGATCCGCAGCCTGGATGCGGGCAAGATCAATGCCGGATTCATGAACGCGGACCGCATCGAAAGCGCCTCGCTGTTCGCGAAACTGGCGAACTTCGACTCCGCGTACATCAAGACTGCTCATATTGGCCTGGCACAGGTAGACACCTTGCGAATTGCCAGCGGTGCGGTTGTCATCAACAACTCGGCCACCTTCAATCTACAGTGGGGCCGCTATTCCGGAACCAACACGGCCACGGTGTCCATCTATCTGAATGTGGCGGCACGCCTGATGATGCTCCAAAACCATGTCTTCGGTACCGGAGATGGGAACTGGGCGGGGACGTCCAACGTGGTGGGAACGATGACATCCAACTTCGGTTTCAGCGGTACCGGCCAGATCTGGCTCAGCGACTTCCTGTCGCCAGGAACTTATAGCTTGACGATCACTTTCCCGCGGCCGGTCGACGGCTATGGGAACGCGTCGGGCAACATAGCTCTCATGGGACTATTGCGATGAATGTCTACTCTCTTTATGACGCCGATGGGCGTGTATTCAGCGTGCTGTCTTTGCAGCAGGCCGATCAGCTGGGGGATATGGTCGCCGCGAATGGCGCATCGGGATACGTCGATGGCGCCGTCGATGGCCAAAGCCATTATGTGCGCAATGGCCAAGTCACGCCCCGTCCACGCGGCGAGGCAGTCCTGCGGGGGGCGCGGCTCTCCGGTCTTCCGGTCCCCAGCCTGATCGCCATCAATCGCAAGGAATACCCCTGCGACGAAGCGAATATCGAGCTGGAATTCGATCAACCCGGGAAGTACCGCATCGTAGTGCGGGCCTGGCCCTATCTGGACATGGAGTTCGACCTTGAAAATCCGCCACTATGAACCCTACGCGCCGCTGCGCGCGCGCGCCTATCCCGCCATCGGCGACCAGCTCGACGCGATCATGAAGTTCGCCGCGCACCTGCAATCCTCGGGGCAGGCCTTGCCCGAGCCGGTGGCGCAATGGGTGGCGCAATGCCAGGGCGTCAAGCAACGCTACCCCAAACCCGCCAGCGTCGATGCCGGGGGCGGCGCGGACCTCGCGAGGAATCCGACATGACCCAATCCCTGACAACCATCCGCCTCTATGGCAGGCTGGGCGCGGAATTCGGCCGGCTGCATCGGCTGGCCGTCTCCAGCACCGCGGAAGCGGTGCGCGCCCTGTGCGCGCTGCTGCCCGGCTTTGAAACCCGCCTGCTCGACAGCGAATCCCGGGGCGTGCGCTATGCCTGCTTCATCGGCCGCCGCAACCTGGCCGAAGCGGAGCTCGGCCGACCCGCCGGCAACGAGGACATCCGCATCGCGCCCATGCCCACCGGCGCCAAGCGGGGCGGCCTGATGCAGGTGGTGGTGGGCGTGGCGATGATCGTGGCGTCCTTCATCCCCGGCGTCAACGTGGCGCTTTGGGCGGGCGCCAGCACGTCGCTGATGACCATGGGCGTAGCCATGACCCTGGGCGGCGTGGTCCAGCTGCTGACGCCGCAGCAGCGCGCCCTGAGCGTCAAGGACGGCCCGAACAATGGCGCGTCCTACAACTTCAATGGTCCGGTCAACACCACCGCGCAGGGCAATCCGGTGCCGGTGCTGTACGGCGAGCTGTTCGTCGGCAGCGCCACCATCTCGGCGGGGATCTACTCGGAGGACCAGGTGTGAGAAGCGGCGGGCGGCTGTCCCCATGTCGGACGCGATTCCAATCCGCTCTACCTGCTTTTGGCGCCGACTCGACCTAGAATCAGGAACCGGCGCGAGCAGGGCCGCGCCGGCCATATCCAATCGGGGGAGCCGCGACGCCGCATGAAGCGCAACTTCAATATCCACGACCTGCGCATTTTCTACACGGTGGTCATGACCGGATCCACCCGCCAGGCCGCGCAGGCCATGCACCTGACGCAGCCGGCCGTCAGCCACGCGATCTCGCGCCTGGAACAGGCCACCGGCGTGCAACTGTTCGACCGGTCCCACAAGACTCTGCGCCCGACCGAAGCCGGGCAGTATCTCTACAGCGAGGCCAAGCACGTCCTGGACGAGCTGGTCCGCATCGACGAGGCATTGCACAGTATCGAGCAATTCGGTGGCCGCAACCTGCGGATCGCGGCATCGCCGGCGCTGGCGCTGGCGTACGCGCCCGATGCGGTGCGGCGCTACCTCGATGCCAACGGCACCCGGCCGTTCTCGATCGACCTGGAATCCTCGGTGCAGGTCATCAGCGCCGTGGAGACCATGCGCGCCGATTTCGGCCTTGGCGCCGTGTCGCGCGATAGCGCCCGCCTTGCCTTCCTGCCATTCCTGCGCACCGAAGTCATGGCCATCGTCCATCGAGACCATCCCCTGGCGCGCCAGGAGGCGGTCGCGGTCGGCGACATCCGGCCCGACAGCTACGTGCAGCCGCTGTGGTCCGACTACGTCATGCCGCAAGGCGATATCGCCGAGTCGCTGCAACTGCGTTCGGGCATGCAGGCCCACATGTCGCTGCTGCCGGGCACCGTCAGGGCGGTGCGCGGCATCAGCATGGTCAACGCCTTGTCGGCCGCCGACATCGTGCCGGCCTATCCCGAACTGGTGGCGCTGCCGCTGGCGTCGCGCCAGTGGTTCGATTTCGTGCTGATCACGCGCAAGGAATCCGCCAGCCAGGATCTGGCGGAGCGCCTGCTGGACGCGTTGCGCGCCGCGGCCGAGGATCGTCGGCACGGCGTCTATGCGCGGACCATCCAGCTGCTCGCATGAGTCGCCGGCGGTCGCGTGTCAATCCGCCGGCGGCTGCCAGGGCAGCGACTGCAGGTCGCCATCGATGCTGATGGCCTGGCCGCTGACCATCGCGCCGAACGGGCTGGCCAGGAACAGCGCCATGTTGGCGATGTCGGCCGCCCGCACGAACTGCCCCAGGCTGACACCGGCCAGTTCCAGCCGGGTTTCCTCGGCCACCGTCACGCCCATGTTGCGGGCGCGCGCCTCGATCACCCGGTCGATCCGCGGCCCCGCCACCAGTCCGGGCAGCAGCGCGTTGACCCGGATGCCGTAGCCACCCAGTTCCACTGCCAGCGATCGCGTCAATCCCACCACGCCCCATTTCGTGGCCGCGTAGGGCGTGCGCATCGGCACGCCCATGCGGCCGGCCACCGAGCTGATATTGATGATGCTGCCGCCGCCGGCCTGGCGCAAGGCCGGCAGCGCGTGGCGCACGGTATGGAATTGCGATGCCAGGTTGATGTCCAGCGTCGCGTCCAGCTCCTGCGGCGCAATGTCGGCGATACCGGCGGTCGGCCCGGCGATGCCGGCGTTGTTCACCAGCACGTCCAGCCCGCCCAGCCGCGCCAAGGCTTCCTGCATGTAGCGGTCGATCTGGTCGCGCTGGCTGACGTCGGCGCGTGACCAGGGATGCGGGCAGGCCGCCAGCGCGCGTTCGTCCACATCGCAGATATGGACCTGGGCGCCACGCGCGGCGAAGGCGCCGGCGATGGCCGCGCCGATGCCGGCCGCGCCCGCCGTCACGATCACACGCTGGCCGGTCAGGTCGACGGGCAGGGCGGCGATATCGCCGGGAATGGGGTTCTTAGTGGTCATGCGGATTCCTTGCGGGAGTGGGGCGCGGGATCAGGGCTTCATCAATCGGCAGGTCGATTCCGCCGGCGAGGTGTAGATCTGGTCGCCCGGCGCGCGCGCCACCAGCTTGTAGTAGTCCCAAGGCCCCTTCGATTCCGCCGGGGTTTTCACCTGCATCAGGAACATGTCGTGCACCATCAGGCCGTCCGCGCGGATCCTGCCATCCTTGACGAAGAAGTCGTTCACCGGATTGGCCTTGAGCCACTTCATCACCGTGTCGCCGTCGGTGCTGCCGGTGGCGGCCACCGCCTTCAGGTAGGTCGTGGCGGCCGAGTAGTCGCCCGCCTGCAGCATCGACGGCTTCTTCTTCATCTTCTCCTCGAAGCGCGCGGCCCATCGCCGCGAGGCGTCGTCCTGGTCCCAGTACCAGGCGGTGGTCAGGTACATGCCCTGCGCCGCCGGCAGGCCAAGCGCATGGATGTCGGTGATCAGCACCAGCAGGCCGGCGATCTTCATCTTCGGCGTCAACCCGAATTCGGCCGCGGCCTTGACCGCGTTGCTCGTGTCGCTGGCCGAATTGGCCAGGCCCAGCACCGACGCGCCAGAGGCCTGCGCCTGCAGGATGAACGAGGAGAAATCCGCGGTGTTCAGCGGGTGGCGCACGCGCCCCTTGACCTGGCCGCCGTCGGCCTGCACCACCGCCGAGGCGTCGCGCTCCAGCGCCTGGCCGAAAGCGTGGTCCACCGTCAGGAAGAACCAGTCCTTGTTGCCTTCCTTGAGCATGGCGCGGGCCGTGCCCCGGGCCAGGGACACCGTGTCATAGGCATAGTGCACGGTGTACGGGGTGCATTGGGAATTGGTCAGCTCCGAGGCGCCCGCGCTGACCACGAAGAACGGCGTCTTCTTTTCCTCGGCCACCTTGGCCATGGCCAGCGCCGCCGCCGAATTCGCGCCGGCGATCAGCATGTTCACGCCTTTCTGGTCGAGCCATTCGCGGGCCCGCGACGAAGCGATGTCGGCGCGGTTCTGGTGGTCGGCCACCAGAACCTCGACCTTCTTGCCCGCCACCACGCCGCCCAGGTCCGCCACCGCCATCTTGATGGCCTCGGCGCCGCCCGGGCCGTCGGCGTCGGCCGACAGACCCGACATATCGGTGATGAAGCCGATGCGGATCACGCCATCATCGGCCTGCGCCGCGCCCGTCCATCCCAGCACGGCGGCCAGCGCGGCCGCGCACAGTGTTTTTTTCATGTGTGTCTCCTCGATCCCGCGGATCTTGTTGATATGGACGCCCCGCCGCCGCTCAGAAGGCGACGTCGTGCCCGCCCTTCAGTTGCAGGGTCGCGCGCGCCTCGTCGGGCGTGGCGACCTGCAGCGACAGGTCTTCCAGGATGCGGCGGATGCGCCGCACCTGGTCGGCGTTGGACCGCGCCAGTTCGCCCGGCCCGTCCCACAGCGAATCCTCCAGGCCCACGCGCACGTTGCCGCCCATCGTCGCCGCCATCGTTGCCAGCGGCGTCTGCTTGCGCCCGGCGGCCAGCACCGACCAGATGTAGTCGGCGCCGAACAGCCGGTCGGCCGTGCGCTTCATCATCATCACGTCTTCTGGGTGCGTGCCGATGCCGCCACGAATGCCAAAGACCGACTGGATCAGGAAGGGCGGCTTGAGCAGCTTGCGATCCACGAAATGCGCGGCGGTGTAGAGATGGCCGATGTCATAGCATTCGATCTCGAAGCGCGTGCCGTTGTCGCCGCAGGATGCCAGGATGTGCTCGATATCCTTGAAGGTGTTCTTGAAGATCAGGTCGTTGCTGCCTTCGAGATAGGGGCGTTCCCAGGCGTGCTCGAACGCCTTGAAGCGTTCCAGCAGCTCGTACATCCCGAAATTCATCGACCCCATGTTCAGCGAAGCCACTTCCGGCTTGAAGCGCAGCGCCGGCGCCATGCGGTCCGCCAGCGGCAGGATCGGCGATCCGCCCGTGGTGATGTTGATCACCACGTCCGACGCTTCCTTGATGCGCGGCAGGAACTGGGCATATAGCGCAGGGTCCTGGGTAGGTTGCCCGGTGTCGGGCTGGCGCGCATGCAGATGCACGATGGCCGCGCCCGCCTGGGCGGCTTCGATCGCCGCCTGGGCGATCTGGTCCGGGGTGACGGGAAGGTGGGGCGACATCGACGGCGTGTGGACCGAGCCGGTGATGGCGCAGGTGATGATGACTTTGTTTCGGGACGGCTTCATGGGCCTGGCACCTCGCGGTTTTTGGGGCCCCGGTTGTCTCCTCCGGGTGCAGGCCATTCTGTCGTACCCCCGCAGGGCTGTCACCTGAACAGAAATTATCAATTGATAGGAAATCCGGTGCTGCGGCGCAGCGGACGGTCCGCTGCGACCGCCCCGGCTCTTGCCGGTGCATGGCATTTCCGGTTGGGCCCACGCTCAAGCGCAACTGGAACGGCGTCTTCAGGGGGGCTCTATTCGTTCCAGCCGGCAGCGACATGCAGTCCGACACCCCCGCGTCGGTCGCGGACAATAAAAAGCCGCCGCCGGACATGCCCGGCGGCGGCCTCGCAGCTTGGCGCGGCGGAATCAGTCCTTGCGGCTGGTGACTTCGACCAGGTGATAGCCGAATTGGGTCTTCACCGGCCCCTGGACTTCACCAACCGGGGCGCTGAACACCACGGTGTCGAATTCCTTGACCATCTGGCCCGGGCCGAACGTGCCCAGGTTGCCGCCGTCGCGGCTGGACGGGCAGCTGGAGTTTTCCTTGGCCAGTTGCGCGAAGTCGGCGCCGTTCTCGATGGCGGTCTTCAGTTCGTTGGCCTTGGCTTCGGTCGAAACCAGGATGTGACGGGCGGAGGCTTGTGCCATGTGGTGGCTCCTTGCTGGGGAATGATCGGGGAGGGGAGAGTAACGCATTTGGGCGGACTCGATACCGCTCCATCATAAACGGGGTTGGGAACGCGGCCGGTGCCTGGCGGGACCGCGCTTACATCTTGGAATGGATGGCAGCAAGGCGCACAAGAAAACGGGCGCATCGCGCGCCCGTTGGTCCTGCTGGATGGCCGTCTTACCGCACCGGCCACCCATACATCAGCCCGCCATTCCGATACGACGCATTCAATCCCCGCGACAGCTTCATCGGGCTGGTGGCCCCGAGGTTCTTCTCGAAGCTCTCGCCGTAATTGCCGATCTGCTTGATGACGTTGTAGGCCCACTTGTCATCCACGCCCAGGTTCTTGCCCATGCCCGGGGTCACGCCCAGCAGGCGCTGCACATTGGGGTTGGTGCTCTTGAGCATCTCGTCCACGTTCTTCGAGGTGACGCCGTATTCCTCGGCCTCGAGCATCGCGAACATGGTCCAGCGCACCACGTTGAACCACTGCTCGTCGCCCTGGCGCACCATGGGGCCGAGCGGTTCCTTGGAGAAGTTCTCCGGCAGGATGTCGTACTTCTCGGGATTCTCCAGGTTGGTGCGGGCCGCGGCCAGTTGCGATTTGTCACCGGTGAAGGCATCGCAGCGGCCCACCGCGAAGGCGCGGATGATCTCGTCCAGGCGCTCGACCACCACGGGCTTGAAGGCGATGTTCTGCGAGCGGAACCAGTCGGACAGGTTCAATTCCGTGGTCGTGCCGGGCTGCACGCAGACCGTGGCGCCGTCCAGCTCCTTGGCGCTTTTCACGTTGAGCGACTTGTTCACCATGATGCCCTGGCTGTCGTAGTAGTTCACGCCCACGCCGATCAGGCCCAGGGTGGTGTCGCGGGTCAGGGACAGGGTGGTGTTGCGCGGCAGGACGTCGACTTCGCCGGACTGCAGGGCGGTGAAGCGCTGCACCGCGCTGACCGCCATGATCTTGGCCTTGGAGGCATCGCCGAACATGGTCACGGCCAGCGCGCGGCACAGGTCCACGTCCAGCCCCATCCAGCCGCCCTTGCTGTCGTTGACCGAGAAGCCGGCCACGCCCGTGGACACGCCGCACTGCACGAAGCCCTTGTTCTTGACGCTCTCGAACGTCACGCCCGCGCTGGCGCCCCACGACGAGAGAAGGAGCGCGGCGCCTGCCGCGACGGTAGTCAGTGCTTTCATGGTGTCTCCGCGCGGGGGCGCAACTTATTGATCCGTGTCCGCCGGTCGGCGGAAATTCGGCGAATGGTATCGGCCGGACCCGGGGCGGAGAATCGGGGAATTCCCCTTAAATCCACTGGGCGGAATTTACCGGGGCCAGATGGGTTGGCCGCAGGTCCCTTGGCGCGTCTCACCGCGCGAAATCCACTGAAACCGTCTGCCCCCGGCGCGTAACCCTTTCGATAATTTCCTGCGCGCACACTCGCCTTACCGCGTCCGCATCGGCGGGCGCGACTGCGAGGGAAATGCATCATGAAGAATCTTGCCAAAGCCGCGATGGCCGCGGGCGCCGTGGTGGTCCTGTCCCTGGGGGCGTTGAGCGTCCCGGGTGTGGCGCGGGCCGGCGTGGCCATCAGTATCGATGTGGCGCCGCCGCCGCCGCGCGTGGAAGTGCTGCCCCCCCCACGCGTGGGCTACGTGTGGGCGCCGGGGCATTGGGAGTGGGTCGGCGGCCGCCATGCCTGGATTGGTGGCGTGTGGATGCCGGCCCGGCCTGGCTACGTGTATCACGGGCCGGAGTGGCGCCAGCGGCATGGACAGTGGGTGTACTACGAGGGGCGCTGGGGGCGGCATTGAGAGTGCGCCTGGCGTGAGGGGGTAAGTGGCGTAAGGGGCGGCCTTTCCGACGCGGGCGGCCCTCTTGCGCTTCAGCGCTTGAACAGGCGTTCGTGCAGCCAGCCGTCGTTGGTCAGCACCAGCCCCGCGTGGCCACGGATGTCGCCCTTCGCTTCTTCCGCCATGTTCGTGTATGCGGCTTGCACTTTGTCGTTCTTGATCCAGTCGGCCGTGTCTTTCGCCTTGTAGTGGAAGTTCACCTGCGAGACCTTCATGCCCATCATGTCGCTGGGCTCCGTGAAGTTGTCCACGTCGACCACGGTGTACGAGCCCGTGCAGAAGGCAAACTTGTGCCGCTCGCCAAGGTACTTCCTGCCCAATTCGGTGACCTCGTATTCGGTGCCGGGCACGGTGCCGCCGAACAGCGCCTTGAGTTCCGTATCGTGCTTGCTGAGCAGGCCGGCATCGGCAAGCGCGTCTGCGCGGGATTTGCGACCCCGGCCCAGCATGTCCTGGTTTTCCAGCCTGAAGGGCAGTTCCCGCGCGGGGAGGTCGGCGCAGATGCCGTTCTGCGTATCCAGGTAGGCCTGGATGGCTTTGCTGAAGTTGCTCTTGTTGGCGTCCTTGGCGCCGCCGCACGCCGCCAGGGCGAGGGCGATGCTGCTCACGGCAACGAGTTTGAAGGCGGTCTGCAAGGTGGGATCCTCCGTGTAGGCAACGCGCCCAGGCGCAAGCGTGTCGCGACGGATGTCGACCCCTGGCTGAGCCAGACGATTATGTCGATGATCGTACGGTCGGATCAGGTGAATTCTTCTGATTAGCTCCGTGGAGCGCGGGATCAGGAAGGGCGGCAGTCAATGGTCAGGGCACGCCCTTCAGGTGCTGAAACCCGGCCGAAAGTGTGCTCGTAATGTCCATGTTGAGGTCTCCGTGCGTGTTGGGGAGCTTACTCTTTCAATGGCCGTGCGCGTGACCATGTCCTTTCCTACTTCGGAGGCTCCCGCATGTTTTTCAGCCGCGGCTGGTTTGGTTTTTATCCCTTTTGAGCGACAATGGTGAGATGCTGAGGTTCCGCGAAACCGACGTTTTTTCAAGATGGATCACGGAGTTGCGGGACGCGCGTGCAAAGGCGCACATCGTGCGCAGGCTGGCCAGGGCGATGGTCGGGAATTTCGGCGATGTCGCGCCCGTGGGCGACGGCATCAGTGAAATGCGGATCGACGTCGGTACAGGCTATCGGGTCTATTACCGTCGCCAGGGACTAGTGGTGTATGTACTGCTGTGTGGCGGCGACAAGGCGTCCCAGGCGCGTGACATCGTCACCGCGAAACGCCTGTGGAGCGAACTGAAAGGGAAGGCACTCAAATGATTCAGCTGCGTGATTTCGACCCGGTGAACTACCTGTCCGATGAAGAGGCCATTGCGCATTATCTCGCCGATGCCGCGGCCGATCCCGATCCGGATGCCTTCCTCCAGGCCTTGGGCGATGTGGCCCGTGCGCGAGGTATCGGAGCCATTGCCAAGGAGACCGGTTTGGCGCGCACGAACCTTTACCGCGTGCTCGCGCCGGGAGCCAACCCGAGCTACCTGACGTTGCGCCGGGTGATGGACGCGCTGGGAGTATCGCTGACGGCCGTTTCCAAGGGCAAGGACGCGGCGCACGCATAGCGCCACCGACCCAAACAAAAAGCCGCGCTGCATGGCAGTCGCGGCTTTTGCAATCTGGTGCCCGGGGCCGGAATCGAACCGGCACGCCTTGCGGCGGGGGATTTTGAGTCCCCTGCGTCTACCAATTTCACCACCCGGGCAGGCTGGTCGCGGAGCCGTCCAGGTGACGGTCGCGGGTAAAGCGAAGACCGCGATTATATGCGGTCTGGCGGAAATTGTCAGGCAAGGGCCCGGCGCAATGGGCGCCGGGCCGCCAGATCACTTCTTTTCCGGCAGGAACCAGTTCATCACCAGCGCGCAGATGCCGCCGGTGGCCACACCCGATTCCAGCACGTTTTTCACGGCGTGCGGCAGGTGCGACAGGATCTCGGGCACTTGCGACACGCCCAGGCCCAGGGCCAGCGACACGGCGATGATCAGCAGGGCGCGGCGGTCCAGGTGGATGCCGGCCAGGATGTTGATGCCCGAGGCGGCCACGGCGCCGAACATGACCATGGCGGCGCCGCCCAGCACGGGTTCGGGCACGGCCTGCAGCACGCCGGCGACGGCGGGGAACAGGCCCAGCAGGACCAGCATGCCGGCGATCCACACGCCGACGTGGCGGCTGGCGATGCCGGTCAGCTGGATGACGCCGTTGTTCTGGGCGAAGACCGAGCTGGGGAAGGTGTTGAAGACACCGGCCAGCAGCGAGTTGGCGCCGTTGACCAGTACGCCGCCCTTGATGCGCTGCATCCACAGCGGGCCTTCGACCGGCTGCTTGGACACCTTGCTGGTGGCGGTGACGTCGCCGATGGCTTCGAGCGAGGTGACCAGGTAGATGATCAGCATCGGCACGAACAGCGACCACGAGAAGCCCAGGCCGAAGTGCAGCGGCATGGGCACCTGGAACAGGGCGGCTTCGCGCGCGCCGGTGAAGTCCAGGCGGCCCATGTAGGCGGCGGCGATGTAGCCGACGGCCAGCGCCAGCACCAGTGCGGTGCTGCGGATCCACACCACCGGCACCCGGTTCAGCAGGATGATGGTGCCCAGCACCAGGCCCGACAGCGTCAGGTTCTCGGCGCTGGCGAAGGTGCCTTTGGCCATGGCGCTGTAGCCGCCGCCCATGCTGATGAGGCCGACCTTGATCAGCGTCAGGCCGATCAGCAGCACGACGATGCCGGTGACCAGCGGGGTGATCAGGCGCTTGACGAAAGGCAGGATGCGGCTGATGCCCATCTCGACGAAGGAACCGGCGATGACGACCCCGAAGATCGCGGCCATGACGGTTTCGACCGGCGTGCCCTGCTTGACCATGACCGAGCCGCCGGCGATCAGCGGGCCGACGAAGTTGAAGCTGGTGCCTTGCACGATCAGCAGCCCCGCGCCCAGCGGGCCGAAGCGCTTGCACTGCACGTAGGTGGCGATGCCGGAGATGACCAGCGACATCGACACGATCAGGGTGGTGTCGCGGCTGCTGACGTCCAGGGCCTGGCAGATCAGCAGACCGGGGGTGACGATGGGGACCAGGATGGCCAGCAGGTGCTGCAGGGCGGCGACGAAGGCGACGGGGGCGGCGGGACGGTCGTCCGGGCCATAGACCAGGTCGTGGCGGGGTTCGGCGTCGTCGGACGCGCCGTGGGAGGCGGGTTGGGTCAGGGAGGCGGGTTGCATGGCGGCAGGGTCGGCCAGGGCGGGGGTAGGGGAGGAAAGTGCGGGATTTTAGCGGGGAAGACCCCCGGGCGCACCGCGACCGCCGCGGGGCCGCCAGGAGGCTTGATAGAATTCCTGTCCGCCAACCAGGGGCCGCCGGCCCGGGAATCGATGCAAAAGCGCACCAGAGGGATCGTGATCGGCCTGGTCCTGTTGATCGCCATCCTGCCGCTGTGCCTGCTGTTCTGGTTGATCGACGACGGCGACAATTTCGCCGCCATCGATCGTGGCGAGTCCTACGGCAGCAGTATCTACAAGCGCTACCAGGGCGAGGTCTATGCGGCCGTGCCCAGCAATGGCTATTACCGGATGCCCGAGGCCGACCCGGCCGGCCTGCAGACGTTCGACACCGGTCGCTACGACGGCCGGCAGGCGGCGCGCGACAGCCGCCACGTGTATTGCGGCAACCGCGTGCTGCCTGGGATGCGGCCCGGATTGACGCGCTACCTGGGCAACAGCTATTTCAGCGACGGCGCCATCACCTATTTCTGCGACTTTGCTTCCGAACTCAACCGCGACCTCGGCGGGCTGGACGAGGTCTGGCAGAAGATCCTGTATCGCGCCGGCAAGGGCGACAAGCCGCAGACTTACCTGTACCCGTTCCTGGCCCTGCCGGCCAGCGCCCAGCCGTATCGCCCTTTGCTCGACCGCCAACTGGCCACCGACGGCGCGCGCGTGTTCTACGAGGGCCGCGAAATGCCGCGGGCGGACCCGTCGCGGCTGCGCCGTATCGCGGCGATCCAGGGCGGTGAAACGCGGCCGGGCAACGACTTCTTCGCCGATGGCAGCCGGGTGTATTACCGGGAAACGCCATTGCCGCTGTCGGATGATCCGGCGCTCTATACCTTCATGGTGGGCAACCTGCACCGCCAGCCCTATCTCTATGACCGGCGCGATGGCATGGTGTACCTGGGCGCGCTGGCGTTCGACGCGGCGCATGCGCCGTACCGGCTGCTGAACGAGCCGGGACGGCACGTGCACCACGCCCTGTTCGCCAGCAAGGACGGCATCTACTTCTATGACAGCGAGAAGCGCCAGGTGGAGCGCGCCGGCGACGATCCGTTCGCGGCGGGCGGCTTCACGGCGCTGTCGCCGTACGTGTTCTGGGACGGCAGGCAGCTGCTGTTTCTCAAGAGCAAGGAGGTGTGGAGCCGCTCGCGCGGCGGGGGCGGCCTGATGTCCCGTTCCACGCTGGTCCTGCGCATGAAGGACGCGCCGACGGGCCAGTGGACCAAGCTGGGCGATGTCTATCACGGCTTCGGTTCGGTCTGGCGCCACGGCGATGCGCTCTATTATCTCGACGAGTTGGGCGCCACCCAGCTGATCTACAGCCCGATCTACCGCATCCTGGACCACAAGGCGGCGGATTTCCTGTTGCGGTCGCAGCAGACCCGGCAGATCAAGGCGGATGACATCCGCAAGCTGGTCCACGGCGGCACGCTGGCCGTGCCCGCGTTCGACGAGGTGCTGGAGGCAAAGACGCGTTATCGCCGCGGCTTGCTCTCCCTGTTCTGATGTGCCGGGCGGCGCATCCTTGCCTGTTCGGTTCCCCTTTTTTCGTGTTCGCCGGCAGGGCTGGGGCGGGCCGGCGATTTCCCGGTCTTGAAATATTTCGGATGGCCCCCATCACAACAGGGTTTCCCGGAAACCGCCTGGGCTGCGCGCCCCGCCATCCGGCTTTCTTTTGTCCCTAATTTTCCGACTTTTCATACAACGATGAGCCAAACCGCCACGTCCGAAACCCTGGGATTCCAGGCCGAGGTGAAGCAGCTGCTGCACCTGATGATCCATTCGCTGTACAGCAACAAGGAAATCTTCCTGCGCGAGCTGGTGTCGAACGCATCCGACGCCTGCGACAAGCTGCGCTTCGAGGCCATCGATAATCCGGCGCTGCTGGAAGGCGATGGCGAGCTGGCCATCACCGTCAGCTACGACAAGGACGCGCGCACCATCACGATTTCCGACAACGGCATCGGCCTGTCGCGCGAAGAGGCCGTGGCCAACCTGGGCACCATCGCCCGTTCCGGCACGCGCGAGTTCTTCTCGCAGCTGACCGGCGACAAGCAGAAGGACGCGCAGCTGATCGGCCAGTTCGGCGTGGGCTTCTATTCCTCGTTCATCGTGGCCGACAAGGTCACGGTGGTCAGCCGCCGCGCCGGCGCCACCGACGCGATCCGCTGGGAGTCCGACGGCCAGGGTGAATTCACCATCGCCGCCGCCGACAAGGCCACGCGCGGCACCGACGTCACGCTGCACCTGCGCGCCGACGAAGACGAGCTGCTCAACGGCTGGAAGCTGCGCGAGATCCTGCGCCGCTACTCCGACCACATCTCGCTGCCGATCCGCATGGCCAAGGAAGAGTGGGATTCGGAGAAGGGCGAGCAGGTCAAGAAGGACGAACTCGAAACGGTCAACCAGGCCAACGCGCTGTGGGCCCGCAACAAGGCGGATGTGACCGAGGAACAGTACCGCGAGTTCTACAAGACGGTGTCGCACGACTACGACGACCCGCTGGCCTGGACCCACAACCGCGTCGAAGGCCGCAGCGAATACACGCAGCTGCTGTACGTGCCCAAGCATGCGCCGATGGACCTGTGGGACCGCGACGGCCGCCGCGGCGTCAAGCTGTACGTCAAGCGTGTCTTCATCATGGACGACGCCGACCAGCTGTTGCCGTCGTACCTGCGCTTCGTGCGCGGCGTGATCGACTCGGCCGACCTGCCGCTGAACGTGTCGCGCGAGATCCTGCAGGAAAGCCGCGACGTGCGCGCCATCCGCGAAGGCTCGGCCAAGCGCATCCTGTCGCTGCTGGAAGACCTGGCCGAAAACAAGCCGGAAGACTACGCCACGTTCTGGTCGGAATTCGGCCAGGTGCTCAAGGAAGGCGCGGGCGAAGACCATGCCAACCTGGAACGCATCGCCAAGCTGATGCGCTTTGCCTCGACCCACACCGGCGACCAGGCCCAGACCGTGTCGTTCGCCGACTACGTGGGCCGCATGAAGGAAGGCCAGGACAAGATCTACTACGTCACGGCCGACACTTTCGCCGCTGCCAGCAACAGCCCGCACCTGGAAATCTTCCGCAAGAAGGGCATCGAGGTGCTGCTGCTGTCCGACCGCGTCGACGAGTGGATGCTGTCGTACCTGCGCGAATTCGACGGCAAGTCGCTGGTGTCGGTGGCCAAGGGCGGCCTCGACCTGGCCGAGCTGGCCGACGAGGAAGAAAAGAAGCACCAGGCCGAAGTGGCCGAGGACTTCAAGCCGCTCGTCGAGCGCCTGCAAAAGACCCTGGAAGACCAGGTCAAGGAAGTGCGCGTGACGCTGCGCCTGGTGGATTCGCCGGCGTGCGTGGTGGTGGGCCAGAACGAACTCAGCCCGCACCTGCTGCGCATGCTGAAGGCGGCCGGCCAGGAAGCGCCCAACGTCAAGCCGGTGCTGGAAATCAACCCGGAACACCCGCTGCTGGCCCGCATCCGCGCCGCCGAAGACGGCGAGTTCGATCAATGGGCCCGCCTGCTGCTCGACCAGGCCTTGCTGGCCGAAGGCGCGCAGATCGCCGACCCGGCGGCGTTTGTGAAGCGGCTGAATGCGTTGCTGCTGAAGTAAGCGGCGGTACGAAGGCAGGAAAAGGGCGCCCGCGAGGGCGCCCTTTTTCATTGGCGAGCGGCGGTTGTGGCCGGACTACCTCGTTGGGGATGGAATCGTGCAATCGGTCCCTGTTGTCCTCGACGCATATTCCCGCTCGGTAATTTCTTGATGAACAACGCGATTTCCGTCGAAAGAATTACCGAGCGGGAATTTTCTTGTGCAATCCGCGCGCATAAAACGTGTGGCGTTGACGGGCCGAGCGCGTTCCTCTCTCGAACCCCCCCCCACGTCATTCATGACTCCAGGTCAAAAGTCTTTCCCCGTTTAGTCGCTTTTTCCGTAAGGGTATACCCGTCATACTGGCCGCCTGTCTTCCGATCAGACCCGCCCCACGCTCCGGCCTTCGCCGCGACGCTTCTGGATTCCCTGGTCGGCGCACCCAACCAAGGAACCCGTATGTCTACCCATGAAACCCCGCCGGTGAAAGCCGGCCTGCCATTGCTGGCATTGGCCGTCGGTGCCTTCGGCATCGGCGTCACCGAATTCTCTCCCATGGGCCTGCTGCCCGTGATCGCCGACGGCGTGGGGGTGTCCATCCCCAGCGCCGGCATGCTGATCAGCGCCTACGCCATCGGCGTGATGCTCGGCGCGCCGCTGATGACCCTGGCGTTGTCGCGCTGGTCGCGCCGCAAGGCGCTGATCGTGCTGATGGCGATCTTCACGCTCGGCAACCTGCTGTCGGCGCTGTCGCCCAACTACACCACGCTGCTGCTGGCGCGCCTGGTGACCAGCCTGAACCACGGCGCCTTCTTCGGCCTGGGTTCGCTGGTGGCCGCCAGCGTGGTGCCGCGCCACAAGCAGGCCAGCGCGGTGGCGACCATGTTCCTGGGGCTGACCATCGCCAACGTCGGCGGCGTGCCGGCCGCGACCTGGCTGGGCCAGGTGATCGGCTGGCGCATGTCGTTTGCCGCCACGTCGGTCCTGGGCCTGGTGGCGATGCTGTCGCTGTGGTTCGCGCTGCCCGCCGGCGAGGCCGGCCGGCGTCCGGATATCCGTCATGAGCTGGCGGTGCTCAAGACCCCGGTGGTGCTGGTGGCGCTGTTGACCACGGTGCTGGGCGCGGGCGCGATGTTCACGCTGTACACCTACGTGGCGCCGACCCTGGCGGAGTTGACCGGCGCATCGCCCAACTTCGTGACGGCGATGCTGGTGCTGATCGGCCTGGGCTTCACCATAGGCAATACCGCGGGCGGCCGCTTCGCCGACCGTTCGCTCGATGGCAGCCTGATCGCCTTTCTGGTGCTGGTGATCGCCGACCTGCTGGCTTTCCCCTGGCTGGCGCAGACCCCGGTGGGCGCCGCGATCGGCCTCTTGATCTTCGGTTTCGGCACGTTCGCCGTGGTGCCGCCGCTGCAGATGCGGGTGATGCGCGCCGCGACCGACGCGCCCGGCCTGGCGTCGTCGGTCAACGTGGGCGCCTTCAACCTGGGCAACGCGGTGGGCGCGGCGGCCGGTGGCGGCGTGATCTCGGCCGGGCTGGGCTACGCCGCGGTGCCGGTGGCCGGCGCGGTGATCGCCGCGGCCGGCCTGGGGCTGGTGCTGTGGCAACGCGCCGCCAACCAGCGCCAGCGCAAGCTGGCGGTGCAAGGCTGCTGAACGTCAGAACTCGAACGTCGCGCCCAGTTCGTACGTGCGCCCCGGCGCCAGCAGCACCTGGCTGGTGGCGCGGCCGCCGTAGTAGGCGTAGAGCTTGTCGGTCAGGTTGCGCACGCGGAAAGTGATCAGCGCCGGCCGGATGCGGTAGCTGACCGCCGCGTCCACCGTGGTGTGGCTGTTGATGCGGACCTGGTTGGCGTTGTCGGTGTAGATCTTGCCGGTGTGGTTCAGGCCGACGAAGAAGTCCATCGGCACGTCCTTCAAGCGGTAGGTGGCGTACAGGTTGGCGACGCGCTCGGGCACGTTGGGCGGGGTGTTGCCCACGCGGGAGGTGCCGTCGGCCTCGGTCAGCGAATCGAAGCGCGCGTTCAGCGCGGCGATGTTGCCCGACAGCGTCAGCTGTGGCGTGATGCGCCAGTCGGCCGACAATTCCACCCCGCGCGAGGATTGGCGGCCATTGTTGACCGTCACGCGCGGGTCGTTGGCGTCGCGCGTCAGCACGTTCTCCAGCTTGATGTGGTAGACCGCCGCGGTCCATTCCACGTCGCCCAGGCTCTGCTTGAAGCCGGCTTCCCATTGTTCGCCCTTGGCCAGCGGGAACGAGGCATTGGACTGCGACAGCAGGAACAGCGAACCTACCGGGATGGTGGCATTGGTGTACTGCGCGTAGACCGACGACGACGGCGTTACGTCGTATACCGTGCCCAGGCGCATGGAATTGGCGCTGTAGCGCGTGCCGAAGGCGCTGCGGGTGCCGGCATTCAGGTCGGTGACGCCGCGGTCGACGCGGATGCGGTCGTAGCGGTAGCCGCCCACCACCGTCCAGCGCTCGGTCAGCTTGAGCGAGTCTTCCAGGAACAGCGCGGCGCCGCGCACGTCGGTGGTGAAATCGGTGCGGTTGCCGGGGCCGCTCATCAGCGCCGGGTCATCGTTGAAGTAGCCCACCTCCGGATTCCATAGCGAGACGCGCAGCGCGTCCGCGGTGGCGGCGGAGCGGTTGGAGAAGCGCCGCTCGCTGTCCAGCGTGGTCTTGCTGAGTTCGCCGCCGATCACGAACTTGTTCGGCAGGCCGGCGATGGTGCCGTCATGGCTGGCGTCGAAGCGGTCGATGAAATAGCGTTGGTGGTGCGTGATGATGGTCTGGTCGCGGTCGATCGACGCGGGGGCGCTGAAGGTGGCCGATTCAGAGTTCTTCCACAGGCGGTCGACCTTGTTCATCGCGAATTCATTGCGCAGCGTCCACGACGGCGTCAAGCGGTGCGTGACGCGCGCCCGCAGCCAATAGGATTCGGCCTCGTTGCGGTCGTCCAGCACATTGTAGTTCTTGCGCGCCAGGGCGCGGTCCAGCACGCGGCCATCGGGCGTGCTGACCACGCCGGTGGGATCCTTGGCCAGGCTGCGCGGGATCAGCGGCGTGCCCCAGTAGGCGTGGCCGGTGTCGCGCGAATAGTCGAACGACAGGTCCAGCCGGGTGGCGGGAGCGACGTCGAAGGCGATGCCGGTGGTCAGGTGGTCGAGCTTGTTGCTGTTGCGGTCGATGGTGCCGACGCGGCTGTCGTTGTGGCTGTAGTCGATGCGGTAGGCGCCGGTCTCGCCGAAGTTGTCGCCCAGGCCGATACCGGTGCGGGTGCTGCCGTAGCTGCCGTAAGAGAACATCGCTTCGCGCGACGGGTTGTCGCGATCGGGGCGCTTGGTCTGGAAGTTGACGATGCCGCCGATGGCGCTGTCGCCCTGCAGCACCGATGCCGGGCCTTTCAGCACCTCGATGCGTTCGTAGTTCCAGGTGTCTTCGACCCGGTTGGTCGAGCCCGCGCCCGACATGCGCAGGCCATCGTACAGGTACAGGATGTCGGTGAAGCCGCGCGAGGACAGCGTGGTGGGCGAGGACGGCGGGCCGCCGCCGGCCAGACCGGTGGCGCCGCGCAGGGCTTCGCTGAGGGTGCTGGCGCCGCGCTCGCGCATGGCCTGTTGCGACACGATCTCGACCGATGCCGGCGTCTCGCGCAATGTCAGGCCCAGCCGCGAGGCGCTGCTGCTGCGGCTGTCCAGGTGCAGGCTGTCCGCGTCGCTGGAGGCTTCCACGCGGATGCTGGGCAGTTCGGCCTCGCGCGCCTGGGCCTCCTGGGCCTGGACATTGGGCACGGCGGTGCATGCCGCGAGGGCGGCGGTGGATACGACTCTTCTCATGACGCTTTCCCGAAACTCGATGGGGGGTGAAAAACCTGTCTCTAGACCACGCGGTAGCGGCGCAGGCGCCAGCCGGCCAGGGCCAGCAGCAGCGCCGCGGGCACCAGCAGTTGCAGCAGCGCGCGTGCGGCCCGGGCGCGGACGGCGGCGGGATCCTCTTCCCGCCACTGGAATACCGGCATGGCGGCGAAGTCCGCGGGCGTGATGGCGCGGCTGGCTTCGATGCGGGGCAGGAAGAAGTCCTTCCAGGCGCGGTGGTAGGCGTCGATCTGCCGCATGAAATGCGCGTGGCGGCGTTGGCCGGTGCCGGCCAGCGCGGTGATGCCTTCAAAGGCGACCGCCGCTGGCGACAGCACGCTGTAGCGCGCCACCAGAGCCTGCTGGCGCGCCATCTGCGCGTCGAAGCGGTCCAGCTCCGGTTGCATTGCCGCATCCACCTGGCGCTCGACGCGGGCGTGGCCCAGCGGGCGGCCGGTGATTTCCAGGCGGCCATCGCGTGGAATCAGGGCGTCGGGCTTGTCCATGTGCTCGTAGTCGGTCGACAGCAGGGCGGCGTGGTCGCGCATGGCCAGCGCCGTGGCCACGCGGGTGCGGGTGGCCAGTTCGGCGCGCGACGGCGCCGGGCTGGCGTAGGCGGCCACCAGGTTGAGCAGCACCGGCACCACCAGGACCAGCAGCACCCAGCTGACCATCAGGATCATGGCGTTGGCGGCGGAAGACTTGCCAAAGGCGTTGACCGCGACCACCGCCGCGAACCAGAACAGCGCGTAGGCGCCGACCAGCAGCGCCCACCACAGCGTGGCGCTGGCCGCCTGCAACGCCTGGGGGCGGGCGATCAGCAGGGCGGCCACCGGCAGCAGCACCGCGGCGCCCAACAGCACCGCCGCGCGCAGGACCACCTTGCCGCTGATCAGGGTCAGCAGCGACAGCGGCTGCGACAGCAGCAAGCGCAGCGTGCCGTCTTCCTTTTCGCCGGACAGCAGGTTGTGCCCGAGCGCGAAGATCAGCAGCGGCAGCAGGTAGACCACCACGAACGCCAGGTCGAAATGCCCGCTGAGCAGGTGCCAGGGGTTCTCGATGTCGTTGTTGTGGATGAAGTTGACCTTGCTGTCGTAGGTCACCTTGAATTGCGACGGGAACAGGTCGGTCTGGCCCAGCGCCACCGGCGCCAGCGGCACGCTCGGCATGATGGCGTAGTGCGCGCCCAGGCCGCCGCCCATGTTGGCGGGGCTGGCGGGGTTGCCGAACGGCGTCGGGGCCTCGCTGCCGTCCATGATGCGCTGCAGCTGCGCCAGCTGGCTGGCGCGGTTGTGCGCATCGGCGCGCGCCAGCGCGGCCTGGGCCTCGTCTCGCTGCGACGTCTGCAGCAGGCCGTTGAAGACCGCGTAGCCCACCAGCAGCAGGAACAACAGGCCGCACAGCCACAGCGCGCGCTCGCGCGTCAGCAGGCGGAGTTCGTGCCGCAGGACCATCCCGAAGCGGCCAAATTGCGTATCGTGCACCGGAAGTCTCCTACAGGGCGGTCTGGCGGGCCACGGCGCGCCAGGCGAAGGCCACGCTCAGCAGCAGCGCGGCGGCCAGCATCAACAGGCTCAGGCGCGCCTGGTGCAATGCCCAGCCGGCCGCGGGCGGCTGGTAGCGGAAGGGCGGCACGCGCGCCCACAGCGACGGATTGGCCTGGTACGAGAAATGCTGGTGTTCCAGCGTGTCGGCGTGCGCCACCAGGTCGGCGCTGACGATGTCCTGGATCACGCGGCGCTGTTGTTCGGCGGCGGTGGTGAAATCGCGGTGGTGAGCAAAGTCGGTGCCGGCCATGGCGGCGGACAGGGCGCGCACCGCCAGCAGCGGCATCAGCCAGCCGGCCGATTCCTGCACGGCCTGCTGCCGTTCCCAGGTGTCCCACAGGTGGCCGAAATGGCGGTCGTAGACCGCGTAGCTGGACTGGTCGTCGAGCTTGAGCGCCAGACCCCATTGGTTCAGCGGCACGTCGCGGCTCCAGCGCTCGGTCGTGCCGAAGGCCTGCATCCAGACGCGGTCCGACGTGGCCTTCAGGTCATCCTGCAAGGCCTGGTTGAATTCGAGGCGGGTGGGGCTGGGATAGAGTCCGCGGGACAGCTCGGCCATGACGCGCGGGGCGATCACCGTATTGGCGATCCACAACGCCAGCAGCACCGTGATGGCCACGCGCGAGGAGCGGGCGGCGGCCGACACCCCCAGCGTGACGAAGATGAACGCGGCCAGGTACACCGCGTAGCCGCCGGCCAGCACGCCGAAGCGCCACAGCGCATCGGCCCGGCCGCCCGCCAGCCACACCGCCACGATGGCGGCCAGCGCGGCCGGCGCCAGCAGCAGGCCAAGGCTCAGCGCCAGCGCAGTGGCCTTGCCCCACAGCAGGCGCCAAGGCGCCACGCCCAGGCTCAGCGTCTGGCGCAGGATGCCCTGTTCGCGTTCGCCCGAGAAGGCGTTGAAGCCCAGCACGATCACCAGCAGCGGCCCCAGCGCCTGCAGGATCCAGGCGGCCGACAGGTCGCCGAAGCGCTGCAGGCCGGTGGCGTCCTGCGCCGGGCGGAATTTCACCTCGCTCTGGCGGTGCGCCTGCAGCCACACGGTGCTGCCGATATACGGATTGATGCCGGGATCGAGCAGCGCCAGCGTGGTGTCGGGCTTGAAGACGTGCATGCCCTGGTGGGCGGCATCGTGCGGATGGCGCGCGCCCTGCTTGAGCCAGTCGCTGTAATCGGTGTTCTGGGCCGCGGCCTGTTCGGCGCGGGCCTCCTGCTGATGCAGGTAGCCCACGGCCAGCGCCGTCATCAGCAGCACCGCGACGATGCCGCCGGCCCAGTAGAGCCGGCCGTCGCGCAGCCGTTCGCGCAGGTCCTTGAGGGCGATCAGGAGGATCATGCCTCGGTCCTCATGTGCGCCAGGTACAAGGCCTGCAGATCGACGTCGCCGATCTGCCGGGCGTCGAGGTTTTCGACCAGCCGGCCGCGTTTCATGATGCCGACGCGGGTGGCGGTCTGACGCGCATGGAACAGGTCGTGGGTGGTGGCCAGGATGGCCACGCCGCGTTCGGCGGCGCGTTGCAGCAGGCGGGTGAACTCGGCGGCGGCCGACGGGTCCAGCCCCGAGGTGGGCTCGTCCAGCAGCAGCGCGCGCGCGTCCTTGGCCAGGGCCACGGCGATCCACACCTTTTGCCGCATGCCCTTGGAATAGGCGGCCACGCGCTTGTCGGCCGCGGCCGGGTCCAGCCCGACTTCCGCCAGCAGTTCCAGCAGCCTGGCGCGCGGCGGCGCCTCGCCCAGCGCCAGCGCGGCGAAGTAGCGCAGGTTTTCCAGCCCGCTCAGGGTGCCGTACAGGTTCACCTGTTCGGGGATGTAGGCCACGTGGCGCTTGCTGGCGAGCGGTTCACGCGTCACGTCCAGCCCATGGATCAGCGCCTGGCCGCCGTCGGGGGCGATGAAGTTCAGGAACAGGTTGATGGTGGTGGTCTTGCCGGCGCCATTGGCGCCCAGCAGGCAGTAGATCTCGCCCGGCTCGATACGCAAATCCAGCGGGTGGAGCGCGATCTGGTCGCCGTAGCGTTTGGTCAGGCCGATGGCTTCGAGCACTGCAAGTCCTTCTTCGTCCGAAGATGCCGGGAAATCAAGGGGAGGGGGCGGAGCGCGGATGACGCCTGGGCAGGCCTTCCGGACTCCAGTGGGAATGACTATCGTTAGATATGATATAACATAACGTGATTATATCGCCATTCTCGCGCGGAACTCCGGCAAAAACGACAACCCAAAGCAGAAGGGCGCCCACGTGGGCGCCCTTCGCATTGGCTGCGGCGGTGCGTGCGGATCAGGCCTCGATCCGCTCCACCTTGCCCACCAGCAGGATGTACGACAGCGCGCCCAGCAGCGCCAGCGACGACACGTACACGATGGCCGGCGCGAAACTGTCCTTCGACACCAGGAAGCCGATCACGATCGGCGTGCAGATCGACGACAGGTTGCCCACGAAATTGAACACCCCGCCGGTCAGCCCCAGCAGCCGCACCGGCGCCAGCGCCGACACCAGCGACCACGTGATCGACGCCAGGCCATTGCCGAAGAAAGCCACCGCCAGGAAGAAGATCACCCATGGCGTCGAGTCGGTGAAATTGGCGCCGATCATCGACGTCGAGATCAGCAGGCCCAGGATAATGGGCAGCTTGCGCGCCAGGCCCACGGTGGCGCCGCGGCGGATCAGGAAGTCCGACAGCACGCCCGAGCACAGCACGCCGATGAATGCCGCCAGGAACGGCACCGACGCCAGGAAGCCCGACTTGATGAAGTCCATGCCGCGGTACTTCACCAGATAGGTGGGGAACCACGTCAGGAAGAACCACAGCGTCGAGGTCAGGCAGAACTGGCCCAGGTACACAC
The DNA here is from genome assembly GCF_059759395.1 of Achromobacter sp. EG18. Lineage (NCBI taxonomy): Bacteria > Pseudomonadati > Pseudomonadota > Betaproteobacteria > Burkholderiales > Alcaligenaceae > Achromobacter > Achromobacter sp. EG18. The sequence goes on along the minus strand of NZ_CM186213.1, from coordinate 3,813,974 downwards.
CCCACAGCTTGCGCTGGCTCATCACCAGGCCCAGGTCGTTCCAGTTGAACGGCGCCTTCTTCTCGGTCACACGTTTGTCCAGGTCCACGACGCCGCCGCCTTTCTGGATAAGCTCGATCTCGGCCGCATTGGCGCCCTTGAACTGGCGCGGTTCACGGTAGATCAGGTACCACAGCACGCCCCAGACGATGCCCAGCAGGCCGGTGCTGACGAACACCATGTGCCAGCCGTAATGGTGCTGCAGCCAGGCCAGCACCGGCGTCAGGAACGCCAAGCCGACGAACTGGCCCGAGGTGTAGAAGCCGATGGCGGTGGCGCGTTCCTTTTCCGGGAACCAGGTCGTGACGACGCGGTTGTTGATCGGATAGGCGGGCGCTTCCAGCGCGCCCACCGCCAGGCGCAGCACGAACAGGATCACGAAGCTGCCGGCAAAGCCCATGAAGAACGTCGCCGCCGACCACAGGATCAGCGCGGCCGCGTACAGCACGCGCGGCGACACGCGGTCCACCAGCCAGCCGCCGGGGATCTGCATGGCGGCGTAGGTCCAGCCGAACGCCGACAGTATCAGCCCTTCGTGCACCGTGTCCAGGCCGAACTCGTCCTTGAGCGCGGGCGCGGCGATGGACAGGTTGCTGCGGTCCAGGTAGTTGATGACGACGGTGATGAACAGCATCACCATGATGAGATAGCGGCTGCGCGTCGGCCGCTGGGCGCTTTGCAGGCCCGGGTGGGTGGCGGTGGTCAAGGGGGTCTCCTCTTTCGCTTTTTTCTACCGGCTTACCACTCGGCGAAGCTGCCGTCGGCGTGGCGCCAGATCGGGTTGCGCCAGCGGTGGCCCACCGCCGCGCGTTCTTTCACGTATTCCTCGTTGACCTCGATGCCCAGGCCGGGGCCCTGCGGAATCGCGACCATGCCGTTCTCGTAGGCGAACACTTCGCGGTTGCTGACGTAGTCCAGCAGGTCGTTGGCGGCGTTGTAGTGGATGCCCAGGCTCTGTTCCTGGATGAAGGCGTTGTAGCAACCGGCGTCGATCTGCAGGCAGGTGGCCAGCGCGATCGGGCCCAGCGGGCAGTGCAGCGCCAGCGCCACGTCGTAGGCCTCGGCCATGGCGGCGATCTTGCGCGTTTCGGTGATGCCGCCGGCATGCGACGGGTCCGGCTGGATGATGTCGACGTAGCCGTCGGCCAGGACGCGCTTGAAGTCCCAGCGCGAGAACAGGCGCTCGCCCAGCGCGATCGGCGTGGACGTCAGCGGCGCCAGTTCCTTCAGCGCCTCGTAGTGTTCGCTCAGCACCGGCTCTTCGATGAACATCAGCTTGAACGGGTCCAGCTCCTTCATCAGCACCTTGGCCATCGGCTTGTGCACACGGCCGTGGAAGTCCACGCCGATGCCGACGTTGGGGCCGACCGCATCGCGCACGGCGGCCACGTTCTCCAGGCACTTCTCGACCTTGTCGAACGAATCGATGTACTGCAGTTCTTCGGTGCCGTTCATCTTGACGGCGGTGAAGCCGCGCTCGACCGCGCCCTTGGCGGCCGCGGCGGTGTCGGCAGGACGATCGCCGCCGATCCACGAGTACACGCGGATGCGGTCACGCACGTTGCCGCCCAGCAGTTGCGACACCGGCACGCCCAGGTCCTTGCCCTTGATGTCCCACAGCGCCTGGTCGATGCCGGCCAGCGCGCTCATGTGGATGGCGCCGCCGCGGTAGAAGCCGCCGCGGTACAGCACGGTCCAGTGGTCCTCGATGTTGCGCGGGTCCTTGCCGATCAGGTAGTCCGACAGTTCCTCGACGGCGGCGGCCACCGAGTGGGCGCGGCCTTCCACTACCGGTTCACCCCAGCCGACGATGCCGGCGTCGGTCTCTATCTTCAGGAAGCACCACCGCGGCGGCACGATGTAGGTAGTGAGCTTGGTGATCTTCATGCTTGGGTCTCCTGGGCGGGATAGGCGCGTTGCCAGGCGGCGATGAAAGCGCGCGCGTTCTGGCCGACTTCGTTGGCCGTGAGGCCGGGTTTGTACAAGGCGGAGCCCAGGCCGAAGCCGCTGGCGCCCGCCTGGGCGTAGGTGGAAAGGTTGTCGGGCGTGATGCCGCCCACCGGCACCAGCGCGATCGGCGGACGCATCACCGCGCGCCAGGCCTTGAGCACGGCCGGGCCGAGCTGTTCGGCGGGGAACATCTTGAGCACGTCGGCGCCGGCGGCCAGCGCGGCGAAGGCTTCGGTCGGCGTGGCCACGCCGGGGCACGAAGCCAGGCCGGCGGCCTTGGCCGCGCGCACCACGGCCAGGTCGCTGTGCGGCATGACGATCAGCTCGCCGCCGGCGTCCTTGATGCGGGCCACGTCATCGGGATCCAGCACCGTGCCGGCGCCCACCAGGCAGTCGGCCGGCAGCGCGTCGCGCATGGCGCGGATGCTGGCCAGCGGTTCGGGCGAATTCAGCGGCACTTCGATCAGGCGAAAGCCCGCGTCGTACAGCGCGCGCCCGATGGGTACGGCCTCGGCGGGCGTGATGCCACGCAGGATGGCGATCAGGCCGCAACGGGCCATGGCGGTTTGCAGTCCGGTATGGGTCATGGTGTGGTCTCGGAAGAAGGCGCGGCGGGCACCAGCCCGGCGCTGACGGCCAGATGCCAGAGGCCGCGTTCGGTGGCGTGTTGCGCCAGTTGCGGCGTGCCCAGGCCGTAGTGCCGCAACGCCAGGATGTAGCGCTGGCACAGCGCATCGTCGCCGCACAGCACGATGCGCGGCTGGTCGCCCTGCAGGCGCAGCATGTCGGCCAGCGCGGAAATTTCATGGCCGATCAGCAGGCCCGACAGGTAGTCGGCCTGCGACACGCCGGCCAGCTCGCCGGTCAGCCCCAGCGCGCGGGTGCTGAAGATGGTCGACAGCACGCCGGCGCGGCCGGCCGGCACGCCGGCCACTTTCAGGCCGCGCTCGAAGGCCGCCATGTCGGACGCCGGCGCCTCGACCATGGTGCGGCCCAGGATGGTGTGGCCGCGCAGCGCGGCATAGACCTCGCCGGTCATGAAGGTATCGAAGTGGGTGACCTGGCCGCGGCGCGCGTTGACCCATTTCGAATGGGTGCCGGGCAGGCCGATCAGCACGCTGTCGGCGGGGTCGCCGGCCTGGTCGAATAGCACGCCGAAGACCTGCGTTTCTTCGCCGCGCATCACGTTGGGCAGTCCGTGGCGCTGGATCAGGCCGGGCACGATGTGCACCGGCGTGGCGCCGTTGCGCTCGACGCGCGTCAGCAGGGTGCCGATGTGTGCCAGGTCGACCGGCACGTCGAGGTAGGCGGCTTCTTGCCAGCCCTGCGCGCTGCCGACCATGCCGCAGGCGATCACCGGCAGCTGCGGTTCGGCTCGCAGCCAATCGCCGCAGGCCTGTTCGAAAGCCAGTTCAAAACCCGATTGGCCGCTCGGGGTGGCGGCGCCGTCCTGCAAGGGTTGCGGCAGGCGCATGATGCCCCACGGCAGGTGGCGGGTATCGAGCGTGCGGCCGGCGCCATCCAGGCGGTAGGCGCGCAACGAAGAGGTGCCCCAGTCCAGCGCTATGAGGGCCGCGCGGGCAGGCGATCCGGTTGTCATCAGAATCTGTCTCGTCTCGGGGCGGCGGCACGCTGCGGGCGAGGGCGCGCAAAGGGCGCGTCATTCGCGGGCTTGCAGGACCTGGCCGGCCTTGTTGTCGTCAAGCCCGCGATGGCGCCGGAGCGGCGCCAGTCGGGGCTGGGAAAAATTCTAGATCAGCGCTTGAAAAATCTCAAAATATAGAATTAAATCCCATATATAGGGAATGCGCTTCGATTCCCGCTCCCCATATCCGACTCCCAGCGCCAGCCTTGTCCATGCCCGATTCTTCGACCGTCTCTCCCGCCTACGATCCCGACGCGGCGGCGCCCGCCGGCACGCAGACCCTGATGCGCGGACTGGGGGTGATCCAGGCCGTTGCTGCGGGCGCGCGCGACCTCAAGGACATCTGCGCCCACATCGGCGTGGCGCGCAGCACCACGCACCGGCTCGCCAGCTGCCTGGTGCAGGAGCGCTACCTGCGCTCGCTGCCTGGCGTCGGCTACGTGCTGGGCCCCAAGCTGATCGAACTCGGCTTCCAGGCGCGCGAAGCCTTCCCCATGGCGACGCTGGCGCGGCCGTACCTGGACGGCCTGGCCGCCGAGACCGGCGACACCATCCATCTGGCGGTGCGCGACAACGACGAAGTGCTGTATCTGGAAAAGATCCCCGGCAAGAAGGGCCTGGAGATGCGTTCGCGCGTCGGCCACCGCATGCCCTTGGCCGCCACCGGCGTCGGCAAGGCGCTTCTGCTGGATGCCGACGAACCGCAATGGAAGGCGCTGCATCGCGTCGGCGCGCCGGTGTCGTCGCGCGCGCCGGGCGGCCGCCAGACCTGGGAAGCCTTCCGCGACCGCATGCGCGACTACGCCGCCAACGGCTATGCCTTCGACCTGGAAGACAACGAGCCGTCGATCCGCTGCGTGGCGGCGCCGGTGCGCGACGCTTCAAGCGGCATCGTCGCCGCGATCAGCGTGTCCAGCACGGTGCCGTACATGTCGCTGGAGCGCATGCGCGACATGGTCGACGTGGTCAAGGAGGCGGCGGCGCGCATCTCGGCGGAACTGGGATGGAAGGTGCAGGGCGCGCCCGCCAAGCCGCGCGACGCCGCCACGTAGCGCAGCACGCCGCCCAACAATGGGCGACCCCGGCAAGCGGCGCGCGGCGTCCGCCGGCAATGCCAGCCCCGGAAAAATCTCCGACCAATCCATATGCCGTCGCTACCGGCAGGGCGCCTTATCGGTGCTAGTCTCTTGCTCAATCATCAATGACGCTCATCACGAGTGAGTAGATCCCCGGCGACGAGCAAGTGGCGCCCCAACCTGATGTCGAGCGCCTGTATGCCGCCCATGCCGAGCGGCTGCGCCGTTACCTGTTCCTGAAAACCGGCGAAGCCGAGCTCAGCGCCGATCTGGTGCAGGAGTGCTTCGCCCGCATCGTCGCGCAGGAAGACGAGCTGCCGTCCGACAACGTGCTGGCCTATCTGTACGCCATCGCCAACCGCCTGCTGATCGACCATCGCCGCAATCATCACCAGTCCCACACCGATGCTGTGTCGGACGACCTCCTGGAAAATATGCGCGACCTGCGCACCGCGCCCGACGTACACGTGCACGTCCGCCGGCAACTGGCGCGGCTGGCCGCCACCCTGGCGGAGCTGCCCGTGCGCACGCGGCAAATATTCCAGCTTTGCCGCGTCGAGGGCCTGAGCCACGCGGAGGCGGCCCGCTACCTGGATATCTCTCCCAGCTCGGTGCAGAAGCACCTGGCGATGGCGTTGGACCTGATGCGCGAACGCTTGGGAGACGACCCTTGAACGCCCGCATCCGCGACTTTTTTTACTGTATTTCGTGGCTGGGCCGTTTATCTTGTTTATGAAGATCCCATCATGTACTCCTTGAGCCGCCCCTGCCGCGAACGACGCCTGCGCCGGCAGGCCAGCCAGTGGGCGTTGCGCCTGGCCGCCGGCACGCTTGCGCCGGCCGAACAACACCGGCTGGACCGCTGGCTGGCGCGCGACGCGCGCCACGGCCCGGCCCTGGCCGATGCCGAGAGGGTCTGGGCATTGGCGGGGGAGTGCCGCGGCCTGCCGTTGTTCGCACAGCCGGTGCCTCGGCCGCGCCGCTCGCATTGGCGTGCCTGTGTTGCGTCGTGGTGGCGGTCGGGACCCATGGCGCCGTGGCGCCGCGCGGTCGTGATGGCCGGTGTGGCGTTGGTGGTCGCCGGCGCGGCCGGTGCTCCGGATGCCGTGGCGCCCTGGTTGGCCGACTACCGCAGCGCGGTCGGCGAAATCCGCTCCTTCGATCTCCCGGATGGCAGCCACGTGCTGTTGGGCAGCAACAGCGCGCTCGACGTGGAATACGATGCCACGACGCGCCGCGTACGGCTGCTGCGCGGCGAAGCGGTGTTTGCGCCTGCGCCCACGGGTACGGACGAACCGCGCAGATTCGTGGTGGCAACCGCCGGCGGCGGCATGACCGCGCTGGGCACGCGCTATGCCGTGCGTCGCCGCGATGCCGGGCATGGCTGGATCGGCGTGTTGCAGCATCGTGTCGAGGTGGCGCTGGATCGCGCGCCCGCATCGGGCGATGCGCGCGCGGTGCTGGCGGCGGGCGACAGCGCCACTTTCAGCCACGCCCATGGCATCGAGCGTAGCGCCGTCGCGCCCGCGCGCGGGGCCGCCTGGGCCGACGGCTATCTCATCTTCGAAGGCGAACCCCTGGAGCAGGTCCTGCAACGCATCGGCGATTTCCGGCCGGACCGGCTGATCCTGGCGAACCGCGCCGCGGCGCACAGGCCGGTGAACGCGCTGTTCCATCTTGATAACCTCGACGGCGCATTGGCCACGCTATGTGGCGAGATGCAGCTTGGGCGGTTGCGGCTGCCGGGGGTGACGGTGCTGTACTGAAAAGCGTCGATTTCTTGAGTGTCGAGTTCCGCTTTACAAAGCCTGGTTTGTAAAGCGGAAAAACAAACGCTGATTTGTATTCGACACCCTTTCGCGTGCCGACCGCACGATCCAATCGCGGTGAGCGCGCCGCCATCGTCGGGCCCCGAGTAAGACGAAGTCAGGACGCACCCGCACCGCTCTCCCTCTGGCAACTGTCTTTTCCGAACTTTTTTTACTGTAGTTCGATTCTCAATCGTTAATGGTAATGATGCGCGTTTGCATCGGCTGAAACCAGAGACGAAAGTGAAGATAAGACAGGTGAAGTTCCGTGTTGCGGGTCGCATGCTGGCTGCAGGCGCATTGGCGCTACCTTGCGTGTCAGTCGCGCAAACGCAGGAGCGTGCCTCAGGCATCTCGGCGCCTGCCGATCGGAAGGACGATGAGCGTCAGCGGACGTTTGTCTTCGACATCCCGGCGCAAGCGATGGCGCAGGCCGTGCTGGCATTCGCGCGTCAGGCAGGCGTCGACCTGTACATGAACGACGTCGATCTCTCGGCCTACACCAGTGTCGCCCTCAAGGGCAGCTTCAACGTCGAGACCGGCCTGGCCCGGTTGCTGGGAAACAGTCCCATCGGCTACCGCTATCGCCGGACCGCGGGCGCTGTGCGTCCGAATGTGCAACTGGTCGACAACGGTCCTGGCGCGCGTGCGCGGGTGTACTCGATGGCGCCCGTTGTGGTGCGCGGCAACGATGTCAACGAGCGCGTCTATCAAGCCCCCCGCGCCGTCAGCATCGTCACGCGTGAAGAAATGGACCGCGTGCCGGTCCGCCACGCCGCCGAACTCATCCAGGACACCCCCGGCGTCGCCAGCGCCGTCAACCGCCAGAACCCCGGCCTGTCGATCAACATCCGCGGCATGCAGGACTTCGGCCGCGTCAACATGATGATCGACGGCATGCGCCAGGACTTCGTGCGGAACGGGCACATGCAGCGCAATGGAGAAATGTATGTCGATTCGGAATTGCTGTCCGAGGTGGAGGTGGAGCGGGGCGTGGTGCGTGGGGTGCATGGCACCGGTGCGATGGCGGGGAGCGTGGATTTTCGGACGTTGGACTTTGGGGATGTGCTGCGCGAGGGCAGGGATATCGGCTTGCGGTTGCGCGCTACGTCTGGCGCAGGCCACCAGGGGAACGGCGTCAATTTTCTGGGAAGCGCCGCTGGCGCGGCTAGCGCCGGCGAACATCTGCAAGTCTTGGCGGCGATCTCCCGACGATCCGTTGGCGATTATCGAATTGGTACTCACAAAGGGGCTGATGACGATTCGAATACGGCATTCCTTAGCAAAGGAGTCAAAGCCGAATACAACGATGTGAAATTTTCCGGACAGACGCAGGAATCCTATCTGTTCAAGTCCCGTTGGCAGTTGAATAAAGCGCAGTCGGTTCAATTCAACTATGTCGGAACACGCGTTGATTACTCATACGTTGGCGATGCCAGCAACACGCTACAAGAAAATGGGTCTCCATGGAGAAAACTGGGTATCTCTCGGGCGCAATCTGATAGCTACTCCTTGGACTATCGGTTGGCGCCGGAGGGCAGCACATGGATTGACTTGAACATCAAGCTCTATGGGGTCGATACCCGTGTGAGCAATTACACGAATCCCACATATCCACGAACGGTTCATGGACTCGTCCTCGACCCAGCGGATGTACGGGAACATGTCGATGAGTATTGGGACAAGGGAACATGCGAAGACCCGAACAGGACGGGGTACGCACGGGATATCTGTCGGCAATACGGGGCGGGACGGAACAATCAGATTCGCACCAAGACGCAGGGCGTACTGCTAACCAATACGTCGCAATTCAATCTCGGAGCCGAAACCCTGCTCAGCGTCAATTATGGTGCCGAATATTTCAGCGATCGAGCTATCTCGAAAACCCGATGGGCCTACAAGGGCAGGGATGTCGTTCCCATCGGTACGACGGGTCAGAGTCTTCTCAATCCGCAGGGCCGGCGCAGCATGGGCAGTGTCTTCACCGATCTCACGCTACAGAACGATTTCTATACCGTATCGGCCAGCCTGCGCTACGAGAGTTATAGGCTCAAGGGAGAGACCCAGCTGCCCGGAGGAACAAAGAGTGTCTATGAGTCGAGGCTTGCTCGTTTCGAGCAAACCGTCTGCGGCCAAGGCGGAGTGAATACTGGTTTCCCCGACAAAGCAGCAGTCTACGAGAAGGCCTGCCGATTGGCGGTGGCGGGTGATGAGGCTGGACTCGCTGCCTGGTGGGAATCCAACCCTGTCTACCATTCAAAGCGGGGTAAGCCGATGCAGGTAAACACTCTCCACACTAAGTATGCGGAAGATTGGCGGCACGCGCCGCGATGGGTGGAGCGACCTGCCGACTACGACTACGAAGTTGATCGCAGTGCCGGCAAGCTATTGCCTTCCCTGTCCGCAGCGGTGCGTCCGACAGGCTGGCTAGAACTTTACGGCAGTTGGGGCAAGTCATGGCGTCCGCCAGCGATAAATGAATCGTTGATGCGGGGAGGACATCCAGGAGACGGCTTTGCCACCATCTATCCGAATCCGAATGCAGAACCCGAGACATCTCGGACCTGGGAAGTTGGTGCAAATACGATCTTCCACGACGTGGCTCTGGATGGCGACCGCCTTTCGCTCAAGCTCGGCTATTTCGATACCCGCGCCGACAATTATTTGGTTTCGTCATTAAGCAACAACCTTCCAGGCTTGAATATGGATGTACCGATGGGACTCGGTATCACCGCGTTCGTGAACAACCGCACGCTGACGCGATTTCGCGGGCTTGAGTTGGAGGGACGCTACGAGGCCGGTTGGCTGTATGGCGGATGGAGCTATACCCATTATCTCGGTGGGCCTAACAAATTTTGTGAGGATCTCTATTTCCTCGGATCTGGTCCCAATAAATTTGATCAACCCAACGAAGACGGCACCGAGACGCCGGAACGCCTGAAGGCGAGGGCGAGTGGATATGACTCTTGGCGATCCTGGGCCGACAGTCGAGTCGCGTGCGGCAACTTCGTTTTCAACAGTGCCGTCGCAAAGCCCGTGGACAAGGGAATGTTGCTCATTGGAATGCGGCTGTTGGAGCGCAAGTTGGATACAGGCGTTCGCCTCAACTATAGCGGCGATGGTTGGTACAACCGCGACGATGGCGGCTCCCAGGTTTGGTTCAAGTACTCAACTTGGGATTGGTATGCCAGCTATCAAGCGAGCGACAACGTCAAGCTGATGGCGGCGGTCGAGAACCTGACAAACCGAATGTACGTCGAGGGCTACTCCGACGCTCTGGCGCGCACATTGGCACCGGGACGCACCGTGACATTGGGAATTGAAATGCGCTTCTAGAGAAAAGCACAAGTGCGGGGCGCCAGGGAGCGCGACCCGCCCAAGGAACATGCGATGGGTTCGCATGTGCGGTGGCTAGACGGTCTAGCTCCGCTCTGGTCGACCGGATCACTCCGGGGCCTTTGTTAACTGACGATCTTCAAGGAGAAGAGTATGTCTGTCCATATCAGTAGTTTCGACCCCGCCCATTTTCCGTACATCACCACGCCGGACAATTCGCTGAGAGTGGTGTTGGAAATGTTCCAGGATGACGGCGTTCGTGGCGAACACACCGGTGTGCCCAATTCAGGAGGATTCTTCGGTGGCGGATTCTTCTCTGGTACCGAATATGGCTACACCAGCAAAACCGTCGACGGATACGCCTTCGTCGCCTCGGGCGACTTGAACTACTACTTCCCTCCGTTCAGCGGCCCCAAGATGGAAGGTGCAACGCCGCACACGCTGTGGGGCACCCTGGAATCGGTAACGTTGGGTGCCGGGGTGGACAAGGCCGGCCACGTCGTGGATCCGTTCATTACTTTCACGTTCGACGATCCGCTGCATGGCGACCTCGCAGATGGACGTGGCAATGTGACACACGACATCATTTGGGGCTTGATGAACGGTTCGGTCGAAGGCGCGGATGACAAGCTTGGAAGTGGCACACACGGCGGTTTGATCGCCGCTTTGGAAGACAACCACCTGGACGTCGATATGTCCATCGCCGACCTAGTCGGCCACAACTTCGCCACCGAGACCGATCTGGCCCTGGCGGCGTAACCCACCGACGAGTTTCCCCGCGCTTTCTCGGGCGCGTGGGTCACGGTCGCGGCGGGCCTATCCCCCGTCGCGACCGTCTTTTTGTTTCTTCATTCTGCGTGTCCCGGCAGTCATCCGGGCTAGGAAAACCAATGCAGCAAAACCAGACGCGTACAGTTGCGGCACAGGACGTGGGTGCCCTGGAGATCAAATCGCTCCTGGCGCGCTTTCGCACCGGCTGGGTCAGCGTGGCGGCCTTCAGCGTCGCCGCCAACCTGTTGATGCTGGCGCCGTCGCTCTACATGCTGCAGGTGTACGACCGTGTGCTGGCGTCCGGCAATGTCTTCACGCTGGTCATGCTGAGCCTGATGATCGTCGGGCTGCTCGCGTTGATGGGCGCGCTGGATTACGCGCGCGGCGTCGTCATCATCCAGATCGGCGCGCGCTTTGACGCGGCGCTGGCGGGGCGCGTGCATGAAGCGGCGTTCCGGCGCGGCCTTGCGGGTGTGCCAGCCAACGCCGGACAGGCGGTCAGCGACTTGAATACAGTGCGTCAGTTCCTGACCGGCAGCGCCGTGTTCGCGTTCTTCGATGCGCCGTGGTTTCCGCTGTTCCTGTTGGTGATGTTCCTGTTCCATCCCTGGATGGGCACGCTGGCGTTGGCGGGGACCATCATCCTGGTGGCGTTGGCATGGCTCAACGAGCAGGTGTCGCGCAAGCTGTTGGCCGAGGCGGGCGGGTTGTCGGTGCGGGCCGGCGTGGAGGCGGACGGGCAATTGCGCAATGCCGAGGCCATCCAGGCCATGGGCATGCTGGATCGATTGCGCGCGCGCTGGCAGCGGCTGCATGTGGGCTATGTGCGGCGCCAGGGCATGGCCAGCCAGCGCTCGGCGGTGATCGCGAGCGTGTCGAAGACGGTGCGGATGGCCCTGCAATCGCTGGTGCTGGGCCTGGGCGCGTGGCTGGTGCTGCAGAGCCATGTCAGCGCCGGCATGATGATCGCGGGTTCGATTCTGATGGGGCGCGTGCTCAGCCCGATCGATCAGGTGATCGGCGCCTGGCGGCAATGGGCGGGCACGCGGCTGGCGTGGCAGCGCTTGCAGGAGTTGCTGGCGACGTATCCGGCGCCAGCCGCCGGCCTGACGCTGCCCGAGCCAAAGGGCGCGCTGCGGCTGGAGGGCGTGACGGTGACGCCGCCGGGCGCGGCGCAGCCGACGCTGGTGAACGTGTCGCTTTCGCTGGAGCCAGGGCAGGTGCTGGGGGTGGTTGGCCCCTCGGGCGCGGGCAAGTCGACCCTGGCCAGATTGGTGGCGGGTGTCTGGCCAGCCCGCCTGGGCACGGCACGCCTGGATGGCGCCGACCTGCGGCAATGGGAGCGAGGGCGGCTGGGGGAGTGGCTGGGGTATGTGCCGCAGGACGTGGAACTGTTCTCCGGGACGGTGGCCGAGAACATCGCGCGCTTTCCCGCCCCGGACAGCGATGGCGAAGTATTGGCCCAACGCGTGATCGACGCTGCCCGCATGGCCGGCGCGCACGACATGATCCTGGCCTTGCCGCGTGGCTACGACACGCCGATCGGTACCGGTGGCCAGGGATTGTCGGGCGGGCAGCGCCAGCGCATCGCCTTGGCGCGGGCGCTGTACGGGACGCCGCGCCTGGTGGTGCTGGACGAACCCAACGCCAGCCTGGACGATGCGGGCGAGCAGGCCTTGCTTGATGCGCTGGGCCGGCTGCGGGAGGCGGGCGCGACGGTGGTTCTGGTGACGCACCGGCCCAAGGTGTTGGCGGCGACGACACACTTGCTGTTGTTGCGCGATGGTCAGGCGCAGCGCTTCGGCGCGACCCATGAGGTGCTGCGGCCGCCGCCTGAGAGCGCGTCAGGGACGATGGCATCACCCTCGGCGTCGACCTCCGCGGCGGGCAACCGCCCGGCTGCGACGGCCAGCACGGCGGGCGCGGCGGCTTCCGGCGGGACAGCTCCACCGGCGCAGGCACGCCCTGGCGGGGCCGTGGCGCAGGTGTATCCCCTGGCCGGCGGCGCGTTTTCAGGGCTGATCTTCGGAGGCAAGGCATGACGGGACGCGCCGGCAATCGTGTGGTGGTGCTGCGGCCCGAGCTGGACAAGGCCGAGCCGGTAGCGGACGCAGACGAGAACGGCGGCTGGTCGGCCCGCTTCGGCTGGTGGGTACTGGCGCTGGGCTTTGGCGGCTTCCTGGCGTGGGCGGCGTGGGCGCCGCTGGACAACGGCGTGGCGATGCCCGGCATCGTCGTCGTGACCGGCGAGCGGCAGGCGGTGGACAGCATCGAGGGCGGCGTGGTGAGCGCCTTGCTGGTGGCTGAAGGCGACCCGGTCCGGGCCGGCCAGGCACTGGTGCGGCTGGACGATACCCGGGTGCGTGGCGAGGCGCGGAGCCTGCGCGCGCAGCAGGCGGCCGTCATGGCCCGCGAAGCGCGCCTGCTGGCCGAGCGCGATGGCCGGGATGATCTTGCGCCGCCCGATGCGCAGGCGAATGCCGAAACGGCCGCCGCCTACGCGATGGAGCGCCAACTGTTCGCCAGCCGCCGCGCGACGCTGGCGGGCGAACTGGCCGGCATCGAGGCCACGCTGGCCGGCAGCCGGGCCCTGGCCGGCGGCCTGGAATCGACGTTGGCGCACAAGCGCACGCAGCGCGCCCTGCTGCGGGAACAGCTGGGCAACCTGCGCGACCTGGCGCGCGAAGGCTACGTGCCGCGCAACCGCGTGCTGGAACTGGAGCGCAGCCTGGCGCAACTGGACGGCGACATGGCCTCGGACCTGGGCGCCCTGGGCCAGACCCGCCAGCAGATCGCGGAACTGGCGCTGCGCGGCCAGCAGCGTCGCGACGCGTTTCAGCGCGAAGTGCGCACCGACCTGGCGGAAACCCGCGTGCAGCGCGAGCAGTTGACGCAGAAACTGGCGACGGCCGAATTCGATCTGGCGCACAGCGAGATCCGCGCCCCGGTCAGCGGCACCGTCGTGGCGCTGGCCACGCACACGGTCGGGGGCGTGGTGCAGCCCGGCTCGCGCCTGATGGAGATCGTGCCCGAGGACGTGCCGCTGGTGGTCGAGGGGCGGTTGCCGGTGGAGTCCATCGACAAGGTGCGCGCGGGCCTGCCGGTCGAGCTGATGTTCACCGCTTTCGATGCCAGCCGCACGCCGCGGCTTGAGGGGACCGTGACGCTGGTGTCGGCGGACCGGTTCGAGGATGACCGCAACGGCCGCCCATACTATCGCCTGCGCGCCGACGTGGCGCCGGGCCAGCTGCGGCGCATCGGCGATGCGCCGTTGCGCGCCGGCATGCCGGTGGAGGTGTTCGTGCGCACGGGCGAGCGTTCGCTGTTGAATTATCTGTTCAAGCCCCTGCTCGATCGCGCGCGGCTGGCGTGGGGTGACGCATGAAGCGCTGGCAGGGCAGGCTCGCGGCGGCATGGATGTTGATGGTGGCGGTGTTCATGCCTGGATCGGGGGCGGCGCAGGCGCTGGATTTTCAGCAGGCGTACACGATGGCGCTGGCGTCCGATCCCACGTGGCAGGCGGCGCGTGCGCGCGAACGGGCCGACGCCGAGGAGGCGGCATTGGGGCGCAGCGGCCTGTTGCCGAACCTGAGCTATCACTACAGCCGTGCCCGCAACGATACGACGTCGCGGCAGCAGACGCGCTGGGGCGCGCTGGAGCAGCGCTCGCGCTACGCCAGCTATGCCTCGGGGTTCACGCTGAGCCAGCCGCTGTTCGACGCGGCGGCGTTTGCGCAGTACCGCGCCGGGCGCGAGCGTGCCGAAGCGGGCGGCTTGACGCTGAAACGCGCGCGCCAGGCGCTTGCCGTGCGCCTGTTGCAGGCGTACACCGCCGTGCTGTACGCGCAGCAGGCCCTGGCATTGACGCAGTCGCAGGAGCGCTCGTTGCAAGAGGACGCGCGCCGCAGCGCGCGCTTTGTCGCGGCGGGGCAGGGCACGCGCACGGATCAACTGGAGATCGAGGCGCGCGCGCACGTGGTGCAGGCGCAGGAGATCGAGGCGCGGGACCGGTTGCGCGACGCGCGCAATGCGCTAAGGGCGATTGTCGGGCCGGGGCTGGCCGACAATTTGCTTGCGCCCTTGCAGGAATCAGCCCTGGCCGCGCTGGCGGTGGAGGGACGCGATTTGTCCGCGTGGCGACAACTGGCGCTGGCGAGCAATCCGGAATTGCTGGCCCAGCGCCACCTGCTTGAAGCCAGCCGCCAGCGCTACCAGGCCGCCCGCGCGGGGCACCTGCCCACGGCGCGGCTGGTGGCGCGCAAGCAGCTGACCAATTCCAACGGCGAGAACCAGATCGGGCAGCGCTATGACTCCGGTTCCGTGGGCATCGAGGTCAGCATTCCGCTGTATTCCGGCGGGCGCACCTCGGCGGCCAGCGGCCAGGCATTGGCTGAAGCGGAGGAAGCGCAGCACAAGCTCGACGCCGCCACATGGGCGTTGCTCGATGACCTGGCGCGGCAATTCCACACGTTCGCCAGCAGCCGCGAGCGTATCACCGCTTACCGGCAGGCGGCCGAGGCGGCCGCGCAGCGCGTGCGCGCCACACGGCGCAGCGTGCTCGGCGGCGAGCGCACCAATCTGGACGTGCTGGACGCCGAACGCCAGCGCTTCGAGGCGCTGCGCGACCTGGACCAGGCGCGTTACGACAACCTGCTGGCGTGGCTGACGCTGAGGTGGCAAGCCGGAGTGCTGAGCGACGACGATGTGGCGCGCATTGGCGCGTTGTTCGTGGCGGGCTGAGCCGGCAGTCGGGGGGGGGCGCGTTCGGTGCAAGACCGCTCTAGCGTTTGGCCAGGGGCGCTGTTCGTGGCGGGGTGCACCGGCATGCGGATGCGCGTTCGACCGTCGACGAATGGAGCGCGTCGTCGGATCACTTCACCGGCGGCAGCGGCAGCAGCCGTCGAACGATCTCGTCCATGGCCGTCGCCAATTGCGCCGCCAGCGCCTGCGCGGCCGGCGACAGGGAGCGGTCGCGCCGGTGCAGCAGGCCGATGGCGCGGCGGGCCGAGGCGTCGCACAGCGGCGCGGCGCGCAGGCCGGCCAGGTTCAGTTCCGGCAATGCCAGGCGCGGCAAAACGCTCACGCCCAGTCCTTGGCGCACCATGCCGGCTGCGGTGCCCATGTTGGTGACGTCGTAGCGCAAGGCGGTGGCCGGCGCGCCGGTTTCCTCGCGCACCGCGCGGTCGAACTGCTGGCGCGCATTGGAGCCTTGCGACAGCAGGATCAGGTCGTAGCGCAGCACGTCGCGCCAATGCAGCGGGCCGCGTTTTCTGTCCAGGCGGTGGCCTTCGGGGTAAATGGCGCAGAAGCAATCCTCTGCCAGCGGCGTGAATGACAGGTCCGGCGCCGGCTCGGCCAGCGCGCCGACGGCAAACTCGATCTGGTTGGTGCGCAGCATGGCCACCAGCTCGTCGTTGTGGGCCTCGACCACCCGCACTTTCAGTGCCGGATGCAGTTGGCGCAGCGCGCCGACCGCCACCGGCAGCAGCGCCAGCGCGGTCGAGGGCAGGGCGCCCAGCGTCACGTTGCCGCGCCGCACCGCCGCCAGGTCCGCCAGGCTGCGATAGGCTTCTTCCAGGTCGGCGATGGGGCGCTGCGCGCGGGCATAGAAGTCCTGCCCGGCCGAGGTCAGGCTGATGCTGCGGGTGGTGCGCTCGAACAGGCGCAGGCCCAGCACGTCCTCCAGGTCCTGGATCAGCGCGGTGAAGGACGGCTGCGTCACGCCCAGCTGGCTGGCGGCGTGGGTGAACGAACCGGTATCCACCGCCAACAGGAAGGCCTTGAGCGGCCGGTACTTGATATTCATAGCCATGAACTAAGAATATAAGAAAAATATCGAATTGTGCCTAATAGTCGACGGACCGATGATGCGTCTACCGAAGTCCCCTGGATTGCCCGACCCTTATGCATGCATCGAGCCACAAGCCCTTCCGGCTGGGCGCCGAATGGCGCCACAGCCAAGACGGCGACGCCGTCATCACCTCCATCAATCCCGCCGACGGCAGTATTGCCGGACGTGTCACGCGCGCCTCGCCGCGTGACGTGGATACGGCCGTGACCATCGCCTGGGACGCGTTCCAGCGCCAGCCATGGCGCAAGTTGCGTCCCGACCAGCGCGCCGCCACGCTGTACGAGATCGGCCGCCGCCTGGCTGCCGAGCGCGAGCCATTGGCGCGGCTGCAGATGATCGACAGCGGCAAGCCCTGGAAGGAATGCCTGAACATGGTCGACAGCGCGGCCGGGCATTTCCGCTATTACGCCGCCGTCTGCGAGACCTGGCAGAACGAGATGACCTCGCCGCGCGGCGAGTATTTTTCGATGGCGCTGGCCGAGCCGTTCGGCGTGATCGCGGCCATCACGCCGTGGAACTCGCCCATCATGAACGAGGCGCAGAAGGCCGCGCCGGCGCTGGCGGCCGGCAACGCGGTGCTGCTCAAGCCGTCCGAGGAGACGCCGCAACTGGCGCTGGAACTGGCCCGCATCTGCGCCGAGGCCGGCCTGCCCGAAGGGCTGCTGACGGTGCTGCCGGGCCACGGCGAGGACGTCGGCGCCGCGCTGGTCAAGCATCCCGGCGTGCGCATGGTGTCATTCACCGGCGGCACCGAAACGGGTCGCGCCATCGGCGGCATCGCCGGCCAGCGCCTGATTCCCGTGGGCCTCGAGCTGGGCGGCAAGTCGCCGCACATTGTGTTCGATGATGCCGACCTGGACCGCGCCGTGGCCGGCGTGGTGTCGGGCATCTTCGGCTCGGCCGGGCAAAGCTGCGTGGCCGGTTCGCGCCTGTTCGTGCAGAAATCCATCTACGGCCGCTTCATGGAAGCGCTGGTGCAACGCACGCGTCAGGTGCGCGTGGGCCTGCCCGATGACCCGGCCACGCAGATGGGGCCGCTGGTGTCGCGCGCGCATCGCGACAAGGTCGCCGGCTATGTCGACATCGGCCGCGCCGAAGGCGGCCGCGTGCTGGTCGGTGGCGCCGCGCCGGATCGCGCCGAGCTGGCCAATGGCTGGTTCTACCTGCCCACGGTGATAGACGGCCTTGGCAATGGCGCGCGCGTCTGCCAGGAGGAGATCTTCGGGCCGGTGCTGGTGGCGCTGCCGTTCGAGGACGAGGAGGACGTGATCGAGCAGGCCAACGACACGCCCTTCGGCCTGGCCGCCGGCATGTGGACCGGAGACTACGCCCGCGCCTGGCGCGTGGCGCGCGAGATCGAGGCGGGCTCGGTCTGGATCAACACCTACAAGCAATCGCATATCGCCACGCCGTTCGGCGGCTTCAAGGCCAGCGGCATTGGCCGCGAGAAAGGCCTGCACGGCCTGCGCCTCTACAGCCAGGTCAAGAGCCTGTACTGGGGCATGCACAATCAACCGATGGGACTGTGAATCACATGACGACAGACAAGAAAAGCGCGGCGCTGCCGCTGGCCGATGCCCGCATCCTGATCGCCGGCGCCGCCAGCCTGGTGGGCTCGCACACCGCCGACGCGCTGCTGGCCGCCGGCGTGCGCGAGGTGATCCTGCTGGACAACTTCGCCTTTGGCACGCCCGAGGCGATCGCCCACCTGCAAGGCAATCCGCGCGTGAAAGTGGTGCGCGGCGACCTGATGCGCCTGCCCGACCTGCTGGCCGCGACCGATGGCGTGGATGGCGTGCTGCACCTGGCTGCCTACATGACGCTGGGCTTCGCGCAGACGCCGTGGCAGGCGGTGGACGTGAACATCCGCGGCGCGCAGAACATGCTGGAAGCCTGCCGCGCCAACAAGGTGAAGAAGTTCGTGTTCGCCTCGTCCAACGCGGTCTACGGCTACGGCAGCGGCATCGCCGGCGCGCTGGTCGAGAACGGTCCGTTCCATTCCGTCGGCGCGCCGCCCGCGGCGATCCTGTATGGCGCCTCCAAGATCATGGGCGAGCAGCTGTGCCGCCAGTACTACCAGAAGGCCGGGCTGGACTATGTGGTGTTGCGCTATTCCACCGTGTATGGCGAGCGCCAGCACTACCGCGCCGCGAATTCGCTGTACATCATGGAGACCTATGACCGCGTGCGTCAGGGCGAGCGTCCCGTGCTGCCCGGCGACGGCACCGACACCAAGCACTTCGTGCACGTCTCGGACGTGGCGCGCGCCAACGTCGCCGCGTTCCAGAGCGACGCGACCGATGTCGCGGTGAACGTGTCCGGCCCGGCGCCCATCACCACCGGTGAACTGGTGCGGCTGGTGCTCGACTACTGCAAGAGCGACCTGGAACCGGAGATCCGGCCGGACCCTCCGGGCACCGTGCGCCTGACCTCGGGCGGCGCTTTCCATATCCCGCACGATCTGGCGGGACAACAGATCGGCTGGCAGCCGCAAGTGGGCATGGCCGAAGGCGTGACGCGCCTGCTGGCGTGGCGCGAGGCGCAGGAAGGGGGGAAGGTCGGTTAGGGAACAGTTTGACCCGGGGCGGCCGTCGCAGCCGTCCCGCGTGACCGGCCGGCATTTCCGGCCAGTCACAACGCATAACAACAGCACTACCCAAACAGGAGACAACCATGTTCTTTTCACGCAAGGCGGCCGCTCGCGCCGCGCTGTCCGTGGCCGCGCTGTGCGCCGCATGGCCGGCCTGGGCCTGGCCCGACCATCCCATCGAACTGGTGGTGGGTTTCGCGCCCGGTGGCGGCACCGACCTGACGGCGCGTTCGCTGGCGGTGTTCCTGGAAAAGGAGCTGGGCACCACCATCGTGGTGCAGAACAAGCCGGGCGCGTCCAGCGCCATCGCGCTGTCGTACGTGGCGCGCGCCAAGCCCGATGGCTACACGCTGGCCATGACCAACATGCCCGGGCTGGTGTCGCTGCCGATCGAACGCAAGGCCGGCTTCACCACCGCCGACTTCACCTACCTGGCCAACTTGGTGCGCGATCCCAGCGCCTTCAGCGTCGCCGCCGACAGTCCGTACCAGACGCTGGATGCCTTGATCAAGGCGGCACGCGAGAAGCCGGGTTCGATCAGCTATGGCTCGACCGGCGTGGGCACCGATGATCACCTGGCGCTGGTGCTGTTCCAGAACCTGACGGGCACCAAGCTCAACCACGTGCCCTACAACGGCGCGGGGCCGCTGCGCAGCTCGGTGCTGGGCGGGCACACCGTGATCGGCGGCCTGAACCTGGGCGAAGTCATGCCCTACCACGGCAAGAACATGCGCGTGCTGGCCCAGGCCAGCGAGACGCGCTCGCCGCTGGGGCCGGACGTGCCGACCTTCAAGGAGCTGGGTGTGAACCTGGTGTTCGCCTCCGAGCGCGGCATTGTCGCGCCCAAGGGCTTGCCGGCGGATGTCGCCGAGAAGCTGCGCCAGGCGCTGGGCAAGGTGGCCGCCAATCCGGAGTTCCAGGCGCAGATGAAGCAGCAGTTCACCGAGATGGATTACCTGGATGGGCCGCAGTGGCAGGAACGCCTGAAGCAGGATGATGGGCGGCTGCGGCAGATCTGGGCGAGCACGCCTTGGGTGGAGTAGCGCGTCAGATGGGGGGCCCCGCGATTGCGGCGACATGCTCCGGATCGCGGGACGCGGGCCAGTGTCTGAGGACTGGTCTGAATTGCGGCTTTTTTTTACTGTAAATCGTGGCTCAACCGTTTATGTCTATAGACGGTCGCCCGCGTGGTGGTGGGTGGCTATTGATTGATCTGCGATCAGGAACCGCATCATGGCTACACCTACCCTTGACCCCGTTGTCGTTTATGGCAGTTGGCCTCCTACGCCGCCGACTTGGGGGCCTTTCGGGGTATGGGATTGGTACTGGGATTGGTATAGGGAGTGTGGGGGGGATTGGTACGGGAGGTGGTATGACGTGGACGAAATTGAAGACCACGAGCCACCCAGCGCTACCCCTGATCCGTCCGAGGCTGTCGCTGCACCTGAACCGCCTGCTCCGGTTGTAGCCCCCGCACCTTTACCGTCCAATTGGGGAGGGCCAGCGTTGGGATCCGGGCTGTGGAACCTGGAGAACAATGAATACCACTACGAGCGTCCCCCCGACGTCCCCGTTCCTGGCATAGATCGATTCTTCGCTGAACTGCTGCCGGGAATAAACGACTATTACGCTTCCCACTACGCCGATGAATCCAGGCATTATCGCGATCCGGCATCCACTGGCGGCATGGCGGCGTCGGTGGTCAACGCAGTCGTGCCGGAAACAAGCAAGTTGCTGAAGTATGTTGGTCAATTGTTGCAGAGCAGTCTGGATGAGAAGGCTTTCAATGCCTTGAAGTGGATGTCCCGCAAGAATAATTTTCTAATTCAAGGGTTATTCAGTTGGAACGCCATTCAGAAGGATATCGCCGCCGGCACGCCGCCTAAGATTGCAATAGGTTCCGAGGCGGCGTTGTTCACGTTTAATCTCTTAGTGACGGGGGCGCTCGTGGGCGCGGCGGGCTTTGTCGGGCTTACGGCGACCGCGCCTGCGGCCGTTGCGGCATCCATCATCATAGGCGTCGGTGTTGCCTTTGGTTCGGATCGATTTGGATTCAAGGGCGGGGTCGCCAAATTGATCAATGATGCGCTCTCGAACGTGGATCCCATGTTGGTCGATCATACTTCGAGCGGGGATGATGTCTCTTCCGACCATCACACACCGCCGGCGGGCAGCGGTTTTGACATGTCGTTCCTGCCTGTTGTGTATGCACACATGCAGCCAAGCGCACCTTCCGCCGACGATGGCTTGACACAGTTTTCCGACTATCAGATCTATCTGGCAATGCGCGAAATCATCGAACATCCGGAGGCGTATCCGGAAGCGACGGCCATCCTGCCCGATATCCTCTCAAGCATTGCAGACGCCATTCCCCCCGAAGAGCTGGCAGGCGTCGATCAAGTGGCCGACGATTCGAGTTTGAGAACTCCGCCAGAAACGGTCCGATATGTCGAGATTGAACCGGATAACGGCGTCAAGACATATGTTGTTGATGATGACCGTTCCTATCTGTTCATCGGTGACGACATGTCAAACAAAATGGTCGGGGGCAAGGCCATCAACTGGTTTATGCCGAAGACCGATCATGGCGGGACCAATACGGTCATTGGTAATCCGGATGGCTACAACGTGCTGGATTTTTCGTTGAACGAAACCGGCATCGACATCTTCATACAAGGCAATGACCGCGTGGACCTTCGGATCGAGGTTCTGGCCCGCCTCCACGGGGTTGACGCTGGCTGGATTGAAGAGCGCTTTCTTACGCGCGACAACGCCCTGCAGTTGCTGCGGGGATGGTTTGCCTCGGAAGAATTGTATTCCGGCTCTTTTGCACCGTTCTCCGATGATATCTATCGAAACATCGACTACATCATCGGCAGCCGTCATGATGACATCATCATCGGCGATGCGCTCGGCGGCATGACGGTAACCGGCGGGGCGGGCAACGATACCTTCGTGCTACATGGCGGCGGCAATCGCGTGGTGTTCAACGATGGAGATTTCGCCGCGCCAGGAAGCGGGGAAATCACCACCAAGTTCATTCACGGCCTGACGACAGGCTCGGAGGCCGATCACTTCAACGTGCAGAGATACTTACCCAATTATCCGGAGTTGCGCGACTATTTCGGGTTCCATCTGGATCCCGATGTGCTGGATTTTTCGAATCTGGATGGCGACGTCAACACCGATGGCCATCAGGCGATGCGGTTCATCGGAGAACTCGCATTTACAGGCCATGCCGGCGAGCTTAGATACGTGACGATGGATTCTCATGGATCGAACGTCCCGATCCAGGAGCCTGACGATGGTTACTACTTCAGCACCATCGTGCGTCTGGAAGGCGACCGAACCGGCGACGGCAAAGCGGACTTCTTCATCGAATACACCAACTACCTCAATCCGTCCAACTACAACGAACTGCATTCGGCGCAGGTGGTCGGGAACATTTATCCGTTCCTAGACGACGCCAATCTCTTCTTCGGATAAACCCGCTGTTCGGACGTTTTTTTATCGAGGTGGAATATGGCATTGGCACCGAGAGGGCTGTTCGAAACCCTGGACGACGGCACCATCATCTACTACGGCAGGATGGGTTGGAACAAGCCCGGCTACATCGTCGACGAAGCAACCATGAGGGCGATCCAGAGGCTGACTGCGGCGTCGACAGGTACGGCGATTCTGACCATTCCGGCTCTGTTTCGCGCTGGTTTCTTATGGCTGTCGCTGGCGCTGGGGATCATTCTGGTCGCCGTAACTCACGTTCAACACAAAAAGCTTGTCAAAGACCTGCCGGTTTCCACGCTCCACTGCACGCCGGGGTTCAGGCGGCGGTTTGTTTTGATAAGCGTGGACATGTCCTATTTCGTGCCGGTCTTGTGCCTGATCTTCGCTTTTCCAGTGCTTGCGTGGATAGGTTGGAGCAGTCTGGATGATCCCGATATCAAGCCGCTATTGGCGTGGGCGGCATTGGCTGGCGCGGCTTTGGGATGGCTGTTCAGCGCCGCCATGTTGTCCGTCAAAGTCACGATGTCGGTGCGCCGCGTCAGGGCGTGGCTCAAAGACCGCCGGAAATGAGGCGGGTCTCTTTCCCCCATTAGGTTGTCGCCGCAGCCTGGGCAATGAACGTCGCCATCCTGGCGTGCCGGGATGGCCCTACTCCAACGGCAACGTCAACACCCCCTGCGTCGCCGGCCGCATCATCACGCGGCGGTACCACGCCGACAGCGCCGGCGTGTCCGGTCGTTCGATCGGCAGCCCCAGCCAGCGGTGCGCGGAACACACCAGGGCGATGTCGCCGATGGTCAGGTGGCGGCCGGCGATAAACTCGCGGCCTTGCAGCGCCCGGTCCAGAATCTGCGCGCGGGCGTTGCTGCGCTTGACCGACAGGTCGATGGCGGCGTGGTCGCGCTTGGCTTCGGGTGTGCGGATCAGGCCCAGGAAGGCCGGGACCATGGCGCCTTGCCATTCGGTGGTCTGCCAGTCCATCCAGCGGTCGGCGTCGGCGCGCAGGCAGACGTCCTCGGGCCAGAGGGTACCAGCGCCGTAGCGGGCGGCCAGGTAGCGCACGATGGCATTCGATTCCCACAGCACGAAGCCGCCGTCGTCGATGGCGGGCACGGTGCGGTTGGGGTTGATTTTGGCGTACTCGGGCGTGTCGACCACGCCGAACGGGCCGCCGGCCTCGATGAAGGTGTGCGGCAGCGCCAGTTCGCGCACGGCCAGCATCACTTTCTGCACATTGACGGACGTCAGCCGTCCCCAGATCTTCAACATAACCGGTCCTTGTAAGGTCAGGCGGGCGGCAATTGCCGCCGCGCAAAGCCGCTGTCGCGCCCGAAGCGCGTCCAGTTGAAAGCGGGCCCCGGGTCGGTCTTGCGGCCGGGGGCGATGTGTTCATGGCCCCAGGCGGCCGCCAGGGGGTAGCGTGCGCGCAGCACCGGCGTCAGCCGGCGCAGGGCCAGGTACTGTTCGTCAGTGTAGGGCAGGGTGTCGGTGCCTTCCAGCTCGATGCCAATAGAGAAATCGTTGCAGCGCTCGCGGCCGGCGAAGCGCGAGACGCCGGCATGCCAGGCGCGCGCATCGGTGGAGACGAACTGCACGATGCGGCCGTCGCGGCGGATGAAGAAATGCGCCGATACCCGCAGGCCGCGCAGGCGTTCCAGCCAGGGGTGCGAGCCGTAATCCAGCGTGTTCAGGAACAGGCCGGCGACCTCGGGGCCGCCGAATTGGCCGGGCGGCAGGCTGATGTTGTGCAGGACCAGCAGCGACACCTGGGCGCCGTGGGGACGCGCGTCGCAATTGGGGGAGGGCAGTCGGGAAACGCCCGGGGCCGGCGCCAGCCAGCCATGTCGATCCAGAAGCAGGGGCATGGGAGGAAAGCAGGTTGGTATCCAACATGCATTATGCCGTGCGTGTAAAAAGGGAGCGAATGAGGGCGGGGCGCACCGGGGCGGTGCTGTCGTGCGTCCGGTGATGGGCGAGCCTCTCCTGGCTGGCTGGCTAGCTAGCAGGCTGGGCTGGCTGGCGGAATGGCGGGCTGGCTGGCCGGCGAATCCGGACCGGCCAGCCGTTCAGGCCAGCCTTTTATTTGGCCGCTGGCCCCAGCCGGGCGTGTTCCTGGCTGCACCAGGTCCGGCCGCCTTGCAGCAGGGCTTCGGAGCGTGGCAGGTGGATGCCGCAGTGGGCGCAGCGCACCATGGCCTCGGGGGCGCCGGCGGCGGGCGGGTTGGCCGTGCCGCGGGGCTTGGCGCCGGCCGAGGGGGCCTGGCGGGCCGCGGCCATGCGGCCGGCGATGCGCGCCACGAACAGCACGCCGATGACGATGACGATCCAGAACAGCAGCTTGCCCACGTCAGCCTCGATGCAGAATGACTTCCAGCACGAACCGGCTGCCGGTGTAGGCCAGGATCAGGAAACCGAACCCGGTCAGGGTCCAGCGCAGGGCGACGCGGCCGCGCCAGCCCCAGATGTGGCGCCCGGCCAGCAGCACGCCGAAGGTGAACCAGGACAGCAGGGTGAAGACGGTCTTGTGGTCGAACGGCAGGATCTGGCCGGTGAGCTTCATGGAGGCGATGGAGCCCGAGCCGACGGCCAGGGTCAGCACCACGAAGCCGATCCAGATGATGCGGAACAGCAGCTGTTCCTGCACCAGCAGCGGCGGCTGCGAGTCCAGCACGCGGCCGATGATGCTGCGCTCGGCGGGGGCGTCCAGGGGACGGTGCAGGTGGCGGTCGAGCAGCGCCATCATCATGGCGTGCAGGGCGGCGATGGTGATCAGGCCGTAGGCGGCCAGGGCGATCAGCAGGTGCGCGCGCAGCCAGGCATTGTCGGCGTGGGGCACGAACTGCCCCTGGGGGAACAGCGCGGCCAGGCCGCTGGCCAGGGTGGCGGCCGGCAGCAGCAGCAATTGCAGGCCGTCGATGCGCACCAGCAGGCTTTCGAGCCAGAAGACGACCATGCCCAGCCAGATGGCGGCCGACAGGGCCAGGGCCCACCCGATGAACAGGTGCGGGGCCCCCAGCATGGATTGTTGCAGCCCGACTCCATGGAGAACCAGGGCTCCCAGCAGGCACAGACGGGCGACTTTGCCCGTTTGTTCGACTTCCCCGGCGCCCGCCAGGCGGATCCAGAGGGATCCCCCCAGCACGGCGTACGCCAGGGCGGCCGCTGTGTGAAATACAATGCCTAGTGACATAGAAACCGTTGTCTGGATGGGGCCTGGGGGCGCATGCCGCCCGACAGTGCGCAATCCGCGCCTGCGGCCACCGTTCAATCAACTAGTTTAAGCGGAAACGCCTCTCATGCTCGATAACCTAACTCAACGCCTGTCGCGCGTCGTCAAGACGCTGCGCGGCGAAGCCCGCCTGACCGAGGCCAACACCCAGGAAATGCTGCGCGAAGTGCGCATGGCCCTGCTGGAAGCCGACGTGTCGCTGCCCGTGGTGCGCGACTTCGTCGCCCGGGTCAAGGAAAAGGCGCTGGGCGAAGAAGTCGCCGGCAGCCTCAGTCCCGGCCAGGCCCTGGTGGGCGTGGTCCACAAGGAACTGACCGCCCTCATGGGCGGCGACCTGGGCGCCGATTCCGGCGAACTGTCGCTGGCGGTGCAGCCGCCCGCCGTCATCCTGATGGCCGGCCTGCAAGGCGCGGGCAAGACCACCACCACCGGCAAGCTGGCCCGCTGGCTGAGCGAAGGCCAGCACACCCAGCACGGCCGCAAGACCGGCAAGAAGAAGGTGCTGGTGGTGTCCGCCGACGTCTACCGCCCGGCCGCCATCGACCAGCTGAAGAGCGTGGCGGCGCAGGTCGGCGTCGATTTCCTGCCGAGCGACCCCAGCCAGAAACCCGAGGACATCGCCCGCAACGCGGTCGACCATGCCCGCCGCCATCATTACGACGTGTTGATCCTGGACACGGCGGGCCGCCTGGGCATCGACGAGGCCATGATGCGCGAGATCCGCGCGCTGCATGACCTGGTCAAGCCGGTCGAAACGCTGTTCGTGGTCGACGCCATGCAGGGCCAGGACGCGGTCAACACCGCCCGCGCCTTCGCCGAGGCGCTGCCGCTGACCGGCGTGGTGCTGACCAAGCTGGATGGCGATGCCCGCGGCGGCGCGGCCCTGTCGGTGCGCCATGTCACCGGCAAGCCGCTCAAGTTCGTCGGCGTCTCGGAAAAGCTGGACGGCCTGGAGCCGTTCTATCCCGAGCGCATGGCGCAGCGCGTGCTGGGCATGGGCGACATCGTCTCGCTGGTCGAGCAGGCCCAGAAGAACATCGACATCGCCGAGGCCCAGAAGCTGGCGGCCAAGATCAAGTCGGGCAACAAGTTCGACCTGAACGATTTCCGCGACCAGCTTGGCCAGGTCAAGAAGCTGGGCGACATGGGCTCGCTGCTGGAAAAGCTGCCGGCCCAGTTCCAGCAGGCCGCCGGCCAGCTGCAGGGCGGCCAGGCGGAAAAGCAGCTGCGCCGCACCGAGGGCATCCTCAATTCCATGACGGCGGCCGAGCGCGCCAAGCCGGAACTCATCAAGGCTTCGCGCAAGCGCCGCATCGCGGCGGGTTCGGGCGTGCCGGTGCAGGAGGTCAACCGCCTGCTGGCCCAGTTCGAGCAGATGCAGGGCATGATGAAGCAGATGAAGAAGGGCGGCATGGCCAAGATGATGCGCGCCATGGGCGGCATGAAGGGCATGGGCCGCTTCATGAAGGGCTGAGCGGCGCGGCAAGGCGGCACGGCCCGTCTCGTGGGCCTGTCGATGACCGCCGGCCCTTGCTCCGGGATCTCCGCCAAAAAAATGGCCAGGCATTGCGCCTGGCCAAATCATCGCGGCAGGCAGGGGGTTCTGCGCCGCGATACTGGCCCGCGAGGGCCGGTTCGCATGGGTTACGACAGGGGCGGGATGCGCAGCACCTGGCCCGGATAGATCTTGTCGGGGCTGGTCAGCATCGGCTTGTTGGCCTCGAAGATCAGGGTGTTCTTGGCGCCCTGGCCCTTGCCGTATTGCGCCTCGGCGATCTTCCACAGGTTGTCGCCCTTTTGCACCGTGTACATCTTGGCTTCGGGCGCGGCCTGCTTGACCTTCAACTGGTTGTCCACCGCGGCCACGCCGACGGTGTTGCCCAGCGCCAGCGCGATCTTCTCGGCGGCTTCGGTGTTGGCGGCCTCGCCCGTGACGGTGACCTTGTCGCCGTCCACCGAGATCTGCAGGCCATCGGCGTTCAGGCCGTGCTTGTCGAGCTCTTTCTTCAGTTCATCCGGCGTCGCCGCCTTGGCCTCGCTGGCACCGAAGAGTTTTTCTCCAACGTCCTTGATGAAATTGAGCAGACCCATCGTGTTTCCTTTATCTATGTTGCGGTGAGAAAAAGAGCGATGCATGTCAGGGCGCGCGGCCCACGAACATCTTGCGCACGATGCCGGCGATGAGCGTCAGTACCGCGCCGCCCACGCCGCCGCCGACCACGCTGCTGGCAATCGCGGAAAGATCCATTCCGCTGTTGCCCGCCGCGACGGCGCCGGCGCCGGCGGTGATCATCGGCGCCAGCCAGGAACCTCCGGCCAGGCCGCCGATCGCGCCGGCGATGGTGTTGCCCAGGGGCCCCAGGTTGAATTGCTGAAGCATTTTTCCCAGGCCGTTGCCACCGGCCGCGCCGGCGACAAGCTGGATGATGAGGTTGATGATGACGGCGGTGTTCATGATGCCTCCTCTGCCCCGCAGGGCATTGTGCAACGTTAGAACAACAACACGACAACCTGACGACGACAACGCCAGCAACGACGATTATGACTCGCGCCGTTGCCGCCAGACGAGGGGTTAACGTGTAACAGGTTGCTAGCCCTCCGTCAGATTGAGGAAAAAAGGGCTGCATTGCTGCAGCAAAAAAGGGCTGCATTGCTGCAGCCCTTTTTGCGATATTCGATCTTTCGCAGGAGTTGGCGCGATTGCCTCAGCCTCCGCCCACCGCGACCACGATCTCGACCTGGTCGCCATCGGACAGCGCGGTTTGCGCGTGCTGGCTCTTGGGCACGATTTCGCCGTTGCGTTCCACCGCGACGCGCTTGCCGGCATAGCCCAGCGTTTCGAGCAATTCGTTCACCGTGGTGTCGAGCGGGAATTCGCGGGCGTCGCCGTTCAGGGTGATGTGCATGTCGGTCTCCTCAGCGTTTGGCGTAGGCGTCGGTGGCGGCGATCAGGCGCGCCAGCGTGCCGGGTTCGTCGAAGGCGTGGCCCGCGTCGGGCACGATGTGGAATTCGGCCTCGGGCCAGGCGCGATGCAGGTCCCAGGCGCTGCGCGCGGGCGTGCAGACGTCGTAGCGGCCCTGCACGATGGTGCCGGGGATGCCGCGCAGCTTATGGGCGTCGCGGATCAGCTGGCCTTCTTCCATGAAGCCGGCGTGCGTGAAATAGTGGTTCTCGATGCGGGCGAAGGCCAGCGCGGCGCGGTCGGCGGCGTGGCTTTGCTGGTGGCGCGGACTGGGCAGCAGCGTGATGGTGCTGTCTTCCCATTTGCTCCAGGCCTTGGCGGCGCGCAATTGCTCGGCCGGGTCGTCGCCCGTCAGGCGCTTGTGATAGGCCGCCACCAGGTCGCCGCGCTCGGCTTCGGGGATGGGCGCCAGGTACTCTTCCCAGCGGTCGGGGAACAGCCACGACGCGCCTTCCTGGTAGAACCACTGCACTTCGGCGCGGCGCAGCGTGAAAATGCCGCGCACCACCAGTTCGCTGACGTGTTGCGGGTGCGTCTCGGCGTAGGCCAGCGCCAGCGTCGAGCCCCAGGAACCGCCGAACACCAGCCATTTGTCGGCGCCCATGATTTCGGTGCGCAGGCGTTCGATGTCGGCCACCAGGTGCCAGGTGGTGTTGTTGTCCAGGCTTGCGTGTGGCGTCGAACGGCCGCAACCGCGCTGGTCGAACAGCAGCACGTTGTAGCGCTGCGGGTCGAACAGCTGGCGATGCACCGGCGAGCAGCCGCTGCCGGGGCCGCCGTGCAGGAACACGGCGGGCTTGCCCTGCGGATTGCCGCAGAGCTCCCAATAGACCTGGTGGCCGTCGCCGGTATCCAGGATGCCGTGGCGGTAGGGTTCGATCGCGGGGTAGAGCATCATGCCACTCGCTTGAAGATCAGGTCCCAGACGCCGTGGCCCAGGCGCAGGCCACGGTTCTCGAATTTGGTGAGGGGACGGTAGTCGGGGCGCGGGGCGTAGCCGTCCACCGTGTTTTTCAGTTGCGGTTCGTTGCCCAGCACGTCCAGCATCTGCACCGCGTAGTCTTCCCAGTCGGTGGCGCAATGGATGTAGCCGCCCGGCGCGATGCGGCTGGCCAGCAGCGCGATGAACGGCGGCTGCACCAGGCGGCGCTTGTGGTGGCGCTTCTTGGGCCAGGGGTCAGGAAAGTAGATATGGACGCCGGCCAGCGAGTCCGGCGCGATCATGTCGCGCACGACCTCGACCGCGTCGTGCTGGATGATGCGCAGGTTGGGGATGCTGGAATCCTCGATGCGCCGCAGCAGCGAGCCGACGCCGGCGTTGAACACTTCCACGCCCAGGAAGTTGTCGCCCGGGCGCGCCAGCGCGATTTTTTCAGTGGTCTCGCCCATGCCGAAGCCGATTTCCAGCACCGTCGGCGCTTCGCGGCCGAAGGCGGCGGCCGGATCCAGGCGCCGGGCGGCGTAGGGAATCGACCACTTGCCCAGCAACTGTTCGAGCGCGGCCTGCTGGCCCTGGGTGATGTGGCCGCGGCGGTGGACGAAGCTGCGGATGTGGGTGGCGCCCGGGCTGTTGGGGGCGTGCGCGGCGCTGGCCAGCGCGGCTTCGGTCTGGGGGGAAACCGGCGCGGGCGCGTCGGGGTTGCCGGGTGTTGCGGGGGTGTTCACGGGAGGATTCCCAAAGCTGTTCGTTGTCATAGGCGGGATTGTAGTGGCAGCCCCGCCGGGCTGCAGTCCGCCTTGTGGATTAAATAGGGACTTATTGCCCGCGACCGCCCTGGGGGGCGGTGACGGGGGCGGGCCGCGCTATAGTGCAGCCGCGGCGCCCGCCTGGCGCCGTCCGTCCGCCATGAATATCGCCCGCATCGACCTCGTCACGCTCTCGCTTTTCGTCTCGGTGGCCCGCCAGGGCAGCATCTCGGCCGGCGCGCGCCAGTCGCACCTGGCGGTGGGCGCGGCCAGCAAGCGGATCTCGGACCTGGAGGCGGCGCTGGATACCCAGCTGCTGTACCGCAATGCGGCCGGCGTCGAGCTGACCGAGGCCGGCCAGGCCTGCCTGGTGCATGCCCTGCGGGTGCTGCAGGAAGTCGAGCAGATGG
This sequence comes from Achromobacter sp. EG18, assembly GCF_059759395.1. Taxonomy (NCBI): domain Bacteria; kingdom Pseudomonadati; phylum Pseudomonadota; class Betaproteobacteria; order Burkholderiales; family Alcaligenaceae; genus Achromobacter; species Achromobacter sp. EG18. The sequence goes on along the minus strand of NZ_CM186213.1, from coordinate 3,783,116 downwards.
CCGGCACGCTATCGGACTATGCCCGAGGAGTGCGCGGGCAGGTGCGCATTGCCGCCAATACCTCGTCGCTGACGCAGTTCCTGCCGGAAGACCTGGCGTCCTTCATGGAAGCGCATCCCGCGGTGCGCATCGACCTGGAAGAGCAGAACAGCAGCGACATCGTCACCGCCGTGCTGGAGAACCGCGCCGACATCGGCGTGTTCGCCGACCGCACGCCGGCGGCGGGCCTGGCCACCGTGCCGTACCGGCTCGACGAGCTGGTGCTGATCGTGCCGCAGCGCCATCCGCTGGCGCGCCAGGCCAGCGTGGCGTTCGCCGATACCCTGGCCTACGATTACGTCGGCCTGCCGCCCGCGACCTCGCTGGCCACCCGCCTGGCCGACGAGAGCGGCCGGCTGGGCCGCGACATGCGGCTGCGCATCCAGGTGCGCAGCTTCGACGCCATCTGCCGCATGGTGGCCGCCACGCGCGGAGTCGGCATCCTGCCGCGCCTGGCGGCCGAGCCGCATGCGCGCTCCATGCCCATCCGGCTGATTCCGCTGGCCGACGATTGGGCGCGCCGCTGGCTGCTGCTGGGCGTGCGCGACGCCGATGCGCTGCCGGTGGCGGCGCGGCTGCTGCTGGCGCACCTGCGCGGCGCGCAGGACCCGGGCACGGCCTAGGGCCTGTTCACACTAAAAGGAGCCTCGCACAGGCCCTAGGGCTTTCTCGATCCGGGAATGCCCCCTTCCCGAATCGTCCATTCCGCCGCCGCAGACGATGGCGCACACTCCGCCATCATCGGTTGGATGCGCCCGGGAGGCGACATGGCAGGGCAGATACTCGCCGGCATACGCGTGCTGGAACTGGGACAACTCATCGCGGGACCGTTCGCCGCCAAGACGCTGGCGGACTTCGGCGCGCAGGTCGTCAAGATCGAACCGCCGGGGCAGGGCGACCCGCTGCGCAAATGGCGCCTGTTGCACGAGGGCACCTCGGTGTGGTGGGAGGCCCAGTCGCGCAACAAGCAGTCCGTGTGCGTCGACCTGCGCCAGCCCGAAGGCCAGGACATCGTGCGCCAGCTGGCGGCCGAGGCCGATGTGCTGATCGAGAATTTCCGCCCCGGCACGCTGGAGAAGTGGGGCCTGTCGTGGGAGACCCTGCACGCGTTGAACCCGCGCCTGATCATGCTGCGCATTTCGGGCTACGGCCAGACCGGTCCGAAGGCGCGCGAGCCGGGCTTTGCCGCGATTGGCGAAGCCATGGCCGGCCTGCGCTACCTGAATGGCGAACCCGGCCGCGCGCCGGTGCGCGCCGGCCTGTCGCTGGGCGACACCATCGCCGGCCTGCACGGCGCGCTGGGCGTGCTGCTGGCGCTGTACCAGCGCGATGCCCGTGGCGGCCAGGGCCAGGTGATCGACGCGGCGCTGTACGAAAGCCTGTTCAACCTCAGCGAAAGCCTGCTGCCCGAGTATTCGGTGTTCGGCGCCGTGCGCGAACCGGCCGGCGCATCGCTGCCCGGCATCGCGCCGTCCAACGCCTATCCGTGCCGCGACGGCTATGTGCTGATCGCGGGCAATGGCGATGCCATCTACACCCGCCTGATGGCGCGCATCGGCCGCGACGACCTGGGCCGCGATCCCGACCTGGCGCACAACGACGGCCGCGCGCGCCGCGTCGCCGAGATCGACCAGGCCATCGGCGCCTGGACCGGCGAACGCAGCATCGATGAGGTGTTGCAGGCCATGCGCGAAGCCGACGTGCCGTCGGGCCGCATCTATTCGGTGGCCGACATCGCCCACGATCCGCATTACCAGGCGCGCGGCGCCATCACCCGCCTGGAGGCCGCCAGCGGCATCGCGGTGGACATGCCGGCGGTGTTTCCGTGCCTGTCGGCCAACCCCGGCGCGGTGCGCGAGCGCGCGCCGACGCTGGGCGAACACACCGACGCGGTGCTGGCGGCGGCGGGCCTGAGCCCGGAACAGCGCGAGGCGCTGCGGGCGCGCGGCGTGATCGCATGAACCGCGTCATTTCCCTTAATCCGGCATCGAGGATGCGCTCATGAACACCGGTTCCCCCGTCCTGGAAATCAACGAGGTCGGCCCGCGCGACGGCCTGCAGATCGAAGCGCGCATGGTGCCGACCGAAGACAAGATCGCCTTCATCGACGCGTTGTCCGATTGCGGCTTCGCCCGCATCGAGGTCACCAGCTTCACCTCGCCCAAGGCGATTCCGGCCCTGGCCGACGCCGGCGCCGTGATGCAGGGCATCCGCCGCCGGCCCGGCGTGATCTACACCGCGCTGGTGCCGAATATCCGCGGCCTGGAGCGGGCGCTGGAAGCCAGCGTCGACGAGATGAACTTGGTCATGTCTTGCAGCGAGACGCATAACCGCGCCAACCTGCGCATGACCCGCCAGCAATCGTTCGACGAACTCAGCCAGGTGCTGGCGGCCGCCGGACGCGCCGGCGCGCCATGCAACGTCTCGCTGTCGACCGCGTTCGGCTGCCCCTTCGATGGCGACGTGCCGGCGGGGCAAGTGCTGGACCTGGCCGCCCGCCTGGTCGACGCCGGCGCCCGCGGCATCACGCTGTGCGACACCACCGGCATGGCCTACCCCAGCCAGGTCGGCGAGCTGTGCGCGCAGGCCGCGCAGCGCTTGCCCGGCACCGCGCTCACCGTTCACCTGCACAATACGCGCGGCATGGCCCTGGCCAACGCCGTCACCGCCTGGCAGGCCGGCATCACCCGCTTCGACGCGGCCGCGGGCGGCCTGGGTGGCTGTCCGTACGCGCCCGGCGCCAGCGGCAACGTCAACACCGAGGAACTGGTCCACATGTTCGAGTGCATGGGCGTGCGCACGGGCGTGTCGCTCCAAGCGCTGCTCGCCATCCTGCGCGGACTGCCAGGGCTGGTCGGTCGCGACCTGCCCATGGCGCTGTTGCGCGCCGGGCCGCGCCTGGCCGCGCATCCGCCGCCCGCGTGGCTGGCGGAGCGGTTCGGGCCGGCCGGCGGCGCCGCATAGGTTTTTGCTTCACACCACGCGCCTGGGGGCGCTTCATACAAAAACAGCAAGGAGACAACCGCATGACCGCATTTCGATCCATTCTCGTTCTACGCGCCTGCGCCATCGCGCTGGGCCTGGCCGCCGCGGGCGCTGCCCACGCGCAGGCGGATTTTCCCAATCGTCCCGTGACGCTGATCGTGTCCGCCGCGCCCGGCGGCACCACCGACATCGCCGCCCGCCTCATCGCCCAGCCCCTGGGCGCCGCGCTGGGACAGAGCGTGGTCGTCGAGAACAAGCCGGGCGCTTCCGGCGGCATCGCCGCCCAGGCGGTTGCCCGCGCCAAGCCCGACGGCTATACGCTGTTGCTGCAGTATTCCGGCTTCCAGGTCATCACCCCGCACGTCACGCCGACCTCCGGCTGGGATCCGATCAAGGACTTCGCGCCGGTGGCCAATGTGCTGTCCGCGCCCCAGGTGGTAGTGGTGCGGCCGGACCTGCCGATCAAGTCGCTGAAAGACCTGGTCGCGTACGCCAAGACCAACCCGGGCAAGCTCAACTACGCATCGTCCGGCAATGGTTCGTTGCAGCAGGTCGCCACCGAACTGCTCAACCAGATGGCGGGCACGCAGATCACCCACATCCCGTACAAGGGCACCGGCCCGGCGCTGAACGACCTGCTGGGCGGCGCCGTCGACATGACCATCACCACGCCGCCGCCGCTGCTGGGCCAGATCGCCGCCGGCAAGCTGCGCGCGCTGGCCGTCACCGGCAACACGCGCCTGGCGTCGCTGCCGGACGTGCCCACCGCCGCCGAGGCCGGCTATCCCGGCCTCATCGTCTCGTCCTGGTTCGCCATGTACGCGCCCAAGGACACGCCCGCGCCGGTGGTGGACAAGATCGCTGGTGAAATCCAGAAGATCATGCAGACCGACGCCTTCCGCCAGAAGGCGGCCGAGCAGGGCGCCGAGGCCGAATTCATGGGGCCGAAGGCGCTGGGCGACTATACCCAGGCCGAGCTGGACCGCTGGGGCAAGGTGGTGAAGGCGGCGGGCATCACGGCGAATTGAGGGGGACGGCCTGGGGCGGAAAAACCCAGGCTATAATCTTCGCCTCTGCCCCGGTCTTGTGCCGGGGCACGACACCCGAGCGGGTGTAGTTCAATGGTAGAACGGCAGCTTCCCAAGCTTCATACGAGGGTTCGATTCCCTTCACCCGCTCCATATCGCCAATTTCCCGCATGCGCTCGCTCCGGCAACGTGTGCCTGGTTCCCCGTCGGGGCGTTGCGTCGCATCCCGTCACTCGGTGTACATCCCCAATGCGCTGGTGGGATTCAAGTACCCTATAGCCCATCCCCGCGACCGTACATCAAGCATGCAAGACGATCTTTTCGGTGATGCGCTACCAGTGCCGCCGGCCAACGCCCCGTCGCAGACAGCGTCTCGTGACATCCCCGAGCTTTCCGCTCTCCGGGGCATGGCCAAAGTGCTTCCCGCGCCCGCGGGGCAAGAGTGGCGCGCGCTCGCCCAGCAGTTGCCCGCCCAATTGCGCTTTGGCGTCTCCACCTGGTCGTACCCCGGCTGGGAAGGACTGGTCTGGGACGGCGAATACGATTCGAGCACGCTGTCCAGGCATGGCCTGGGCGCCTATCATCGGCATCCGCTTCTGCGCACCGTTTGCGTGGACCGCACGTTCTGGCAGCCGTTGACGGCGAGCCAGTACGCCGCTTATGCGGGGCAGGTCGATGAGGATTTCCGTTTCGTCGTCAAATGCCCCGCCAGCGTTACCGATGCCCAGGTGCGTGGCGAAGCAGGCAGGACGCGGCAGGCCAATCCGCTTTTCCTCGACCCGTCGGTGGCGGTCCAGGAATTCGTGCTCCCCGCGCTCGAAGGCCTGGGGGCCAAGCTCGGTGTGCTGGTGTTCCAACTGAGTCCGTTGCCTCTGGGCATGTTGAGCCGCTCGGCATCGCTGTTCGAAAAACTGGGGCGCATGCTGGCTGCCGTGCGGGAGGCATTGTCCGCGCATGATGCCGTGATCGTCGCCGTGGAAGTGCGCGACCCGGAACTGCTGGGTCAGGCGCTGGTCGACACGCTCAAGGCGCATGGGGCCACGTTCTGCCTGGGGCTGCATGGCAAGATGCCACCGATCGACGCGCAACTGCCGATGCTGCGCGCGCTCTGGCCGGGGCCGCTGGTCTGCCGCTGGAACCTGAACCGCGTGTTCGGCGCATACGGTTATGCCGACGCGCAGAAGAAGCATGATCCGTTCAATGCCCTGCTCAGCGAGGATCTTCCCACGCGCGCGGCGCTGGCGCGCACGATCCGCGGCATTACGGGCGCGGGCCAGCCGGCCTACGTGACGGTCAGCAATGACGCCGAGGGCTGCGCGCCGCTGTCCATTCAGCAACTGGCCCAGGCCATTGCGGGGTAGGGCTGGACGGCAGACTCGGCGCCAAGGCCCGTCATTCCGGCTTTATACCCGCTGTCTTGACAGCCTCTCGCCACATCTCGACTTCGCTGGCTACCCGCCCGGCGAACGCCTGGGGCGTGGAGGATTTGGGTTCCAGCCCTTCCCTGGCGAACTGTTCCCGCAGCGCGGGCGCCTGCAACGCCTCGGACAAGCGTGCGTTGAGCAGGCTGACCACCGCGTCCGGGGTTCCCGCTGGCGCCGAGAGGCCATGCCACAAGGTCGCGGAGAATCCTGGAACGCCGGCCTCCGGCGCTGTCGGGATATCGGGCAACAGGCTGCTGCGGTTCTCGGTTGATACGCACAAGGCCGCCAACCGCCCATCGCGGACATAGGGGGTCACCGACGCCGTGCTCGCCAACATGAACTGAACCCGACCGGCCAGCAGATCGGTCAAGGCCAGACCGGTGCTACGGTATGGCACGTGGGAGACCGAAATTCCGGCTCTGCGGGCGAACAGCTCGGTGGCCAGATGCGTCGACGATCCGGTGCCCGAGCTGGCGTAGTTCAGACTGCCGGGTTTTTCTTTCGCCGCGCGCAGCAGATCCGCCAGGCGGGTGAAGCCGGTTTCCTTTCCTGCTACGAGCAACCAGGGACCGGACGCGATCATCCCCACGGCGCTGGTGTCCTTGACAACGTCATAGTTCAGCCGCATTACCGCGCCGTTGGTGGCGTGCGAGGTGGACAGCAGGACCAGGGTGTAGCCGTCGGGTTGCGAGCGTACCACCGCCTCCAGTCCCATGGCGCCGCCTGCGCCGCCGCGATTTTCCACCACCACACTGACGCCCAGCCTGTCCGTCAGGCCGCGCGCCACCACGCGCGCCAGCACGTCGGAGCCGCCTCCTGGCGCATAGGGCACGACCAACCGTATCGGCCGCTCGGGGTATCCCGCAGCCGCCCAGGCTGGCCGTAGCGCAGCGCCAGCCGCCAGGGCCATCGTTGTTGTGAGGAATTTGCGTCGTTCGTTCATGTGTGTCTCCTGCACCCTGTCCGGTGCGTCAAGCGAAGCTGGGGTCGAACAGCGACAGCGCGACGTCGCCGGGCGGGTGGCCGTCCAGGATGGCCTCGTCGACGACGATCCCCAGGCCGGGTTCGGCGCTCGCGCGGAAATGGCCGTCGCGTAGCACGGACGCGTTGCCGCGCACACCGGTCTCGAACAACGGCGACTCGGCGAACTGCTGTTCGACCGCCTCGGTGATGCCGAGCGCCGCGCACACATGCACGGTGTGCGCATGGGCCACCGGGCCCGAAGGGTTATGCGGCGAGACGGCGATATCGTGACCGGCCGCCAAGGCGGCGATGCGGGCGAATTCGCCATAGCCGCCGCAGTACTTGATATCCGGCATGATGACGTCGTACAGCCCTTGCGCCACGAAAGGCAATGCGCCGGCCACGCCGATGATGTTCTCGGCGCCGGCCAGTCGCATGCCGGCATGGTTCGCATGCCTGCGCAACGCGCGGATGCTGTCGTGCCATTCGGGGGACTCCGGTACGGGACATTCGAGCCAATGCAGGCGGGCGTCGGACAAATCATCGATGAAGCGCCTGGCGGCGTCGCCATCGAGGCGCCAGTGGCAGTCGACCATCAGCGGCAGGTCCGGCCCGATCGCGTCGCGCACCGCCAGGATGCGTTGCACGGCGCGCGCGGCCTCCGCCACGCCCTCGGCGGACGATGCCGTCCGCGGCGTCACCGCATCGAACGGCATGATCTTGATGCCCTGGAAGCCCGCGCCGACGGCGGCCTTGCAGGCTTGGGCAAAACCCGCCGGCGTGCGTTCCCTGACACTGCGATTGACGGTCGCGTAGGACCGCAGCGGCGTGCGATCGGCTCGGCCCCACAGATCGCAGATTGGCAGGTCCAGATACTGGCCGGCGAGGTCGAGGCTGGCCTGATCCAGCGCACTGATAACCGCATTGCCCGCGCGCCCTGCGGGCATGCCGGGGTAGGCTTTGCAAAGCGTGGCGAGTTCGTCCAGCGTCAGGTTGCGGATAGACGGCATCAAGCGTGCCAGGATGGCACTCATCGCACCCTCATGGGCGCGCAACGTCAGCTCGCCCCAGCCATGGCGACCGTCGTCCATGACGAGCTTCAGGAAGCTCCAGTTCGACCGCGGCGCGACGCCGGCCACGTGCAGGCTTACGTCCGCGACGCGGGCGGCCGCGCCTGTTTTTCGAGTTTCCAGGATGATTGAATGGCTGCGCATGCCGTGGGCTCCTCCGCCGTGATCGCATTGATGGGACCGAGGCACTAAGCCTCGCTGTGTTGTGTTCGACGATCTTATCGGCCACACTATTCGGGTCAACGTAGATTCGCCGAATCAATGCATGGAAAGCCACATATCCCGCGAAAAAAAGCGGATTCCGCTGATCGGATCCGATGAGGCGGCGAAGTTGCTCGGGATATCCCTGCGCACGCTCTACTCCTACGTCAGCCGTGGCCGCATCGGCCGCGTAATCGATCCCGTCACGGGCAACAGCCAGTACAACAGGGCGGAGGTCGAGGAATACGCGCGCAAGCGCGATCGCGGCCGCAGCGCGGGCAGCGCCGCGCGGGCTTCGCTCAGTTTCGGATTGCCAGTGATGGACAGCCAGGTCTGCGCCATCAAGGCCGGCAGACCGTGGTTTCGCGGCCAGGACGCCATCGCTTTCAGCGCGACCGCCACGCTCGAGCAGACGGCGGCCTTGCTTTGGGACGTGGATAGCCTGCCCGAGACGGGCCGCGCGGATGTGGCGGAGGACGCCGGCGCGGGCGGCGAGCGCTTTCTGCCGCGCTTTCATCAATGGCTGCTCACGAACATGGATCGGCTGCACGTGCGCGAGGCGCTGAGCCGCGACGAGCAGCTTAGGCACGCCAGCCGCATCCTGCGCGCCGGCGCGATCCTCGCGGTTGGCGATGAGCTGCATGGCGCTGCGATACACGAGGCCATGGCGCGCGCCTGGGGCGTGCCGGCCGGCGCGGCCGACATCATCCGACGCGCGCTCGTGCTGCACGCCGACCACGAGCTGAATCCGTCCAGCTTCGCGTTGCGCTGCGTCGCCTCGACCATGGCATCGCCCTATGCCGCCACCCTTGCGGGCTGTTGTGCGGCCAGCGGCGTCAAACACGCGAACTTTTCGGCGGTGATGGCCTTGACTGGCGCGACATTGCGCGGCGAGGAACCAGCCGCGTTGGTGGCCGCCCACGTGGCGACAGGCCAGGCGTTGCCGGGCTTTAACCATCCGCTCTATCCCAAGGGCGACCCGCGCGCGACGGCCCTTCTCGATGACCTCCGGGGCATCGCGTCCGGCCGCGATATGGCGCGCATCGACGGACTGCTCCATGCTGCCCACTCCAGTCAGGGCCTGCTGCCCAAGAACGATTTTGCCTTGGCCGCGGTCACGCATCTGCTGCGCCTGCCGACGGACGCGTGCGAGCGCATTTTCGTGGTCAGCAGGATCGTCGGTTGGAACGCGCACGCCCTGGAGCAGTACAGTTCGCCGCTGCTCATCCGGCCCCGGGCGCGCTACGTGCCGGACTAGGTGCCGTTGGCCCGGGAAAGGGCGTGCAGCGCCGTCAACGCCGATCCGCGGTCGGTGGTTTGCGGCGGGCCTGCAAGGTCTGCTCGACGGCCAGCGCCAGCCCCAACAGGCGCACGTCGTCGCCGGGCCTGGCCAGCATGTCCAGTCCGACCGGCAATCCGACTGGCGCGCCAGCGTCGGGTGGCGTGAAGCCGGCCGGCAGGTCGATCGCCGGGAATCCCAGGGCCGATGCGAATATGCCGTTGCGTTCCGGCCTGGGGGCATCGCCCACGGCCAAGGGGGGGCGCTTCTGTGCCGGGTAGACCATGGCGTCCAGCGCCTGGGTGTCCATCAAGTCCAACATCTTGCGGCGTAGCGTGTCGCCGTAGCGCAGTGCCTCGCGGTACTCCGGCATGGCAAGAGGGTCCTGCCAGGCCACGGACTGCTGCAGGAACTTGCTCATCCCGGCGGGATACCGGCCCGCGGCCACATATGCGCGCAGCGAGGCCGGCCCGGCGCCCGTGGGCAGGCGCGCCAGGAACGCCTCGAACAATGGGCCGAACTCATAGTTGGCCACGTTGAGCCGCTTGCTGCCCAAGTCGGAATCGAATTCCGCGTCGTCAATCTCGACGATTTGCGCTCCTTGCGCGCGCAGGGCGTCCAGCGCCGTGCGTATGATCGCATTCACCGGTTCGTGTTCGGGACCTTTGCCGAACAGGTTCGCCAGCACGCCGAAACGCTTGCCGGCCAGGGACGCGCGCGCCGGCGGGCCCGCCCGCAGAGCCGTTGCCGCGCGCGCCGCCTCGGCGCCGGCAGGCCGCGGATCTGCCATGACGGCAAGCACCCGCGCGGCGTCGTCCACCGACCGGCAGATTGGGCCGACCACGTCCATGGTCGAGGACTGCGCGATGGCGCCGCGCCGGCTGACCAGCCCGGCCGTGCTGCGCAGCGCCACCACGCCAGCGGAACTGGCGGCGTTGCGCAGTGAATTGACGGTTTCGGTGCCCAGCGCGCACAGGCTCATGCCGGTGGCCACGGCCACCGCTGAGCCGCCGCTGGAGCCGGCGGCAAATCGCGTGGGATCGTAGGCATTGAGCGTCTGGCCGCCCAGCGAACTGATGGTGCTGCCGGCCACGGCGAGCTCGTCAAGGTTCGTTTTACCTATGAACAGCGCGCCCGCGTCGCGCAACCGGCTCAGCGCGTCCGCGTCTTCGCCCGCCACATTGCCATGCAATAGAACGGAGCCCCCTGTCGTGGCCATGCCTTTTGCGTCGAGGTTGTCTTTGACCGCTATCGGTATGCAATGCAACGGCAACACCGTGCCCGCGCGCCGAAGCGCATCCAGCTTCTGCGCGTCCGCGAGCAGGTCCGGGTTGACCGAGATGAACGCCTTGAGTTGCGGGTCCCGCTGCCTGATCGTTGCCAGCGCATTGCGCGCGACGTCTGCGCAACGGATGCGGCCCGCGGCTTGCGCCTGGAGCATTTCGGCGATCGACAATTCGCCCGGGTCCGGCGCGGACGCGGGCGAAGCGTCGGCAGGCGGGATTGGCAAGGCCAGGGCGCATGCCAGGATGGTCTTGATATGGTGGCTCACGGCCATGGTGGTTCTCCCCATTCCCGCGCGGCGGGATCGTTCTGGTTGGATGCAACGCCGGCTCATCATGAGCGCGGCGGCGCGCGGCGTCCAGGTTGATTCGTCGAAGCAACGTTTACGTCGCCTGCGCGCATCGCCATAATTTCCACGCGGTCTCCTGCGCGCCGCCGGCGCGGCGCATTCTTCTTCTGGAATATCGAATGTCACAAGATTCTCCGCGCACATCCTGGCCGACGGGCTACTTGATCAAGCCCTGTGCCGATGCCCTGCCCGACGGTTGCGTCGACTTCTTCCGGGCCGCACCGGCCGCGGTGGTGGCGGACTGCGCCGGCCTGCAGGTTGCCTGTATTGGCCTGCGGCCTTTCCACGGCGCTGCGGGGGCGAAGCTGTGCGGTCCCGCCCTGACCGTTCGCGTGCGTCCCGGCGACAACCTCATGATCCACAAGGCATTGCTGATGGCGCGCGCGGGCGACGTCATCGTCGTCGATGGGGCAGGCTACCTGTCCCGCGCGCTGGTGGGGGGACTGATGCGCGCCACGGCGCTGGCGAAGGGGCTGGGCGGGTTTGTGGTGGACGGCGCTATCCGCGATCTTGATGAGTGGGCTGACGGCAAGGTCCCTGTCTATGCGCGCGGCCATACGCCGCAAGGGCCGGAAAAGCAGGGGCCGGGCGAAATCAACGTGCCGGTGGTGTGCGGCGGCATAGACATCGTCCCCGGGGATCTTGTGATCGGCGACACGGATGGCGCGATTGCCGTCCCTCGCAAGGTGCTGCATGGCCTGGCAGAGCGGGTAACCCTGCACCTGCGGCGCGAAGCGAGCATCCGGGAACAGAACGCCGCCGGCCGGCCGGATGCCGCGCGCATAGATGACCTGCTGCGGGCGCGCGGCGTGCCTGTCTAGGTCGGACGCAACTTTTGGAACGCTCCGATTCCCGCGATGCCGGCAAGGCCATGGTCCTTGCCCGACCGCCTGCCGTTGCTTCTGGCCGGGCGCGGTAAAATCCGCTCCCCATGCGCTATTCCGATTTCGACCAACGTCTCGCCGCCCTGGGCGCCCAACCGGCCCATCGCGGCCGGGTCATGCGCGCCTGGCTGACCGGTCAGGCGTTCGACAGCGACACGTGGCGGCGGCGCTTCGACAACTATCTGCCACTGGCGCTGCGCGAGGCGCTGCCCGCCCTGTCCGCGGAGCTGGACGGCCTGGCGCGTGTCCGCTCCGAACATACCGGCCACGATGGCTCGCGCCTGCTGGTCGACCTGGCCGACGGCCAGATGGTGGAAAGCGTGCTGCTGCCGCGCGACGGACTCTGTGTTTCCACCCAGGTCGGCTGCGCGGTCGGCTGCCGGTTCTGCATGACCGGCAAGAGCGGCCTGATCCGCCAGGTCGCCAGCATGGAGATCCTGGCGCAGGTGGTGCTGGCGCGGCGGCAGCGCGCGGTCAAGAAAGTCGTTTTCATGGGCATGGGCGAGCCGGCGCACAACCTGGACAACGTGCTCGAAGCCATCAACCTGCTCGGCACCGAAGGCAATATCGGCCACAAGAACCTGGTGTTCTCCACCGTGGGCGATCCGCGCGTGTTCGAGGCGCTGCCGCGGCAACCCGTCAAGCCCGCGCTGGCGCTGTCGCTGCATACGACCCGGGCCGAGCTGCGCGAACACCTGTTGCCGCGCGCGCCGAAGATCGCGCCGCAAGATTTGGTGGAAATGGGCGAGCGATACGCCCGTGACACGGGCTACCCGATTCAGTACCAATGGACGCTGCTCAAGGGCGTCAATGACGGCGACGACGAACTCGACGCCATCCCGCGCCTGCTCAAGGGCAAATTCGGCGTGCTCAACGTCATCCCCTTCAACAGCCTGGAAGGCGACGACTACCAGCGTCCCGAGACCGAACGCATCCGTGAGATCGTCCGTATCCTGCACCGCCGCGGCGTGCTGACGAAGGTGCGCAACAGCGCCGGGCAGGATGTGGATGGCGGCTGCGGCCAGCTGCGGGCCAGGGCGGTGGGCGCGGAGCGGGTGGTGCGGTTGCGCCGGTCACGGGGCGCGACCGCCTGACTCGGCCGCGCGGGCGGGCGCGCCGGCTACGCTGCGCGATATGCGCTGAGGCCTACCCCGGCATGTCCGCCGGATGATCCGCCGGCTCGCGGTTCAGTTTCGCGCAACGGTACAGCCCTTCCCGGTCCAGGATCGTCATCCCGCCATAGTGGGTCCGCAGTATGCCTTCCCGCGCCAGCCGGGTCAGCGCGGTGTTGCAGCGCTGGCGCGACACGCCGCACAGGCTGGCGATCTCTTCCTGCGAGATCTTGAGGCGGCCGTTGGTGCCGGAATGCTGCTCGGCGTTCAGCTGCGCGGCGACGGCGCGGGCCACGGTGGTGTCGACGTCCAGCAGCACGTTGCCGGTGTAGCTGGCCATCAGCCAGTTGACGCGCTGCGCCAGGTGCATCATCAGCGCCTTGGTGAACTCGATATTGTTGTTCCATAGGCGTTCGCAGGTGTCGCGCGGCAGGATCGCGACCTGGCTCGGCCGCAGCGCCACCACTTCGTATTCGAACGGCTCGCGGCGGATCATGGTGGCCTCGCCGAACCAGCTGCCGGTGCTGAAGCCGGCCAGCGACAGCGATTTGCCGTCCGAGCCGCGCGACGACCATTTCACCAGGCCGTCCACCACGCCGTACCAGCCCAGGGACTTCGAGCCCTCGCGGAACAGGCGTTCGCCCGCCTGCAATGACACCACCCGCAGTTCGGCCCGCACCACCTCGCGTTCGAGCTGCGGCAGGCCGTTGTACCAGGGTACGACGGCCAGCATCCGCTCCACCGGGTCTTGCCTGGCTCGCCGCTTCGGGCTGGCAGGTTCATGGCCGGTTCCGGCCGCTGCTGCACGCATGGTTGTCCCCGTTCCGCCGTGGTGAGGGCGCCCAGGTAAACCCTAGGGCGCTTTGTCAACATGATGACTGTTCGCATTTGGGGCCGGTCCGAGAATATTCGGGGCCCCAGAGCCAAAAAACCATAAGAGGAGACAGGTATGTTGTCAATGCCACGCAGGTTTTCGCGCGCTGTCCTGGCCGGCGCCATCGCCGGCGCCCTGCTGCACGCGGGCGCGGCCCAGGCGCAGGTGTCCGACGACGTGATCCGGATCGGCTTCATCACCGACATGTCCGGCGTCTATTCGGGGCCGGACGGCCCGGGCGGGGCCGAAGCCATCAAGATGGCCATCGAGGAGATGGGCGGCGAGATCAACGGCAAGAAGATCGAACTGTTGACGGCGGACCACCAGAACAAGGCGGACATCGCGTCGGCCAAGGCGCGCGAGTGGTTCGACCAGCGTGGCCTGGACATGCTGATCGGCGGGACCAATTCCAGCACGGCGCTGGCGATGTCCAAGGTGGCCGCGGACAAGAAGAAGCCGATCATCGTGGTGGGCGCGGGCGCGCCGGCCCTGACCAACGAGCAGTGCACGCCGTACACGCTGAACTATGCCTACGACACCGTGGCGCAGGCGCGCGGCACGGGCGCGGCGGTGGTGAAGGCGGGCGGCAAGAACTGGTACATCCTGACGGCGGACTATGCCTTCGGCCATGCGTTGCAGGCCGATACCACCAAGGTGGTCGAGGCGGGCGGCGGCAAGGTGGTCGGGTCGGTCAAGCATCCGCTGTCGACCAGCGATTTCTCGTCGTTCCTGCTGCAGGCGCAGGCCAGCAAGGCCGAGATCCTGGCGCTGGCCAATGCCGGCGCGGACGCCACCAACGCGATCAAGGCGGCCAACGAGTTCGGCCTGACCAAGACGATGCGGCTGGCCGGCATGATCATGTTCATTAATGACATCCACGCCATGGGCCTGGAGACGGCGAAGGGCATGTACCTGACCGACAGCTGGTATTGGAACGCGTCGGACGAGACGCGGGCCTGGGCGCAGAAGTTCTACGAGCGCCGCAACGCCATGCCGTCGTCGCTGCAGGCGGCCGACTATTCGGCGGCCATCCAGTACCTGCGCGCGGTCAAGGCCACCGGCACCGACGACGCCGACAAGGTGCTGGCGTATCTGCGCGAGAACAAGCTTAACGACGTGTACATCAAGAACGGCGTGGTGCGCCCGGACGGACGCGTGGTGCATGACATGTATCTGCTGCAGGTCAAGACGCCGGAGGAATCGAAGGCGCCCTGGGATTACTTCAAGGTGGTGCAGACCATTGACGGCAATGAAGCCTTCACCACCAAGGCCGAGACCCGCTGCGCCCTTTGGAAATAAGAGAACCGCCATGGCAAAACGCAAAGTGATCGTGACCATTGCCCCTACCGGGGGCATGGCGTTCAAGAGCCAGAACCCGCATCTGCCGACTCAGCCGGCCGAGATCGCCGAGGACGTCTACCGCTGCTACAACGCCGGGGCCAGCGTGGTCGCGCTGCATGCGCGCCGTCCAGACGACCAGGCCACCTGCGACGCGGCCATCTACCGCGACATGAACCAGCGCATCCGCGAGCGCTGCGACATCGTGCTGAACAATTCCACGGGCGGCGGCGTGCACGGCGACATGGTCAGGGAGACCACGCCGGGCACCTGGGAAATCCTGTGGGAGGAGCGGCTCAAGGGCATGGACGCCGGCGCCGAGATGTGCACGCTGGATGCCACCACGCTCAATCTGGCCTTCGGCGACCGCGAATACCTGATGAACACGCCCTTGACGCGAGCCCGCGAGCTGGCGGCGGGCATGAAGGCGCGCGGCATCAAGCCGGAGTGGGAGGTGTTCAGCCCGACCCACATCCTGCAGGACGCGACCAC
Source organism: Achromobacter sp. EG18 (assembly GCF_059759395.1). Lineage (NCBI taxonomy): Bacteria > Pseudomonadati > Pseudomonadota > Betaproteobacteria > Burkholderiales > Alcaligenaceae > Achromobacter > Achromobacter sp. EG18. The sequence goes on along the minus strand of NZ_CM186213.1, from coordinate 3,767,794 downwards.
GCTGATCAACGAAGGGCTGGATGAAGAGCCGCATTTCATCAACCTGGTGATGAATGTGCACCGCAACTTCCAGAACGCGATGCCGTTCTCGCCGCGCCACCTGCAGATGATGGTGGACCTGCTGCCCAGGAACAGCATCTTCTGCGTCAGCGGCATCGGGCCGTCGCAGCTGGAGGCCAACATCAGCGCGCTGCTGCTGGGCGGCCACGCCCGGGTGGGCCTGGAAGACAACCTGTATTACCGCCACGGCGAGCTGGCGACCAATGTGCAGCTGACCGAGCGCATCGTGCGCATCATCCGCGAACTGGACATGGAGCCCGCGACGCCCGCCGAGGCGCGCGAGATCATGGGGTTGCCGCTGCGCAGCGGGGTGCGGCCGGAATTCGCGCTGTGAGATCGGCGCGGCATTTTTCCAAGGATGTAGGCTGATGATCGAATCGTTGAAGGGCAAGCGGGTCCTGATCACCGCCGGCGCGGGGGGCATCGGCCTGGCCATCGCGCGCAAGTTCCTGGCCGCTGGCGCGCAAGTGCACATCTGCGATGTGGCCGCGGAAGCGGTGCAGGCCGCCGTGCAGGCGCACGCCGGCTTGAGCGGCAGCGTCACGGACGTGGCCGACGAAGCCCAGGTGCTGGCCATGTTCGCGGAGTTGGCCGAGCGCTGGGGCAAACTGGATGCGCTGGTGAACAACGCCGGCGTCTCGGGCCCCACCAGCCGGCTCGAAGACACGGACCTGGCGGCGTGGCAGGCCACGCTGGACGTCAACCTGACCGGCACGTTCCTGTGCGCGCGCAGCGCGGTGCCGCTGCTGCGCGAGGCGGGCGGCGGGGCCATCATCAACATCTCGTCGGTCGCGGGCCGGCTGGGCTTTTCGCTGCGCAGCCCCTACAGCGCCAGCAAATTCGGATTGGCGGGGCTGACGCAGACCTGGGCGATGGAACTGGGACCGTCCGGCATCCGCGTCAATTCGGTGCTGCCGGGCGTGGTGGCGGGCGACCGGGTCGAGCGCATCATCGCCGCGCGCGCGGCGGCCGGCGGCCTCAGCAACGACGCCATGCGCGCGCAGTTGGTGGAAAAGGTGTCGCTGCGCAGGATGACCCAGCCCGAGGACATCGCCAACCAGGTGGCGTTCCTGTGTTCGGACGAGGGTGCGATGATCAGCGGCCAGAGCATCTCGGTGTGCGGCAACGTCGAATACCTGGGGTAAATGGGCTTTGTGGGGCATCGCGCCTGCCATGATGCCGGCGCGGCGCCTCTTGGTCCCGTGGTCCGCGACCTTCCGCGTGGGCTGAATGCCATGCGGCGGAAAACGTAGGCGATGCTCGCCCGCGTTTCACGTTTTTTCACAAATCCCCCACAAAAGGCGGCGGAAATGCCGCCGCCTTGTTTTCTATCATCCCGGGGCGCTCCCGCTCCGCCCGGCAAACCGCCGGGCCGTCCTCGCATTCCCGTTGTCCGTCTCCGCCCGCCTGCCCTTGCCGCGCGGGTGCGCCCGCCTTGGCGGGCCGTCGGCCCGAAAGCTATTGATGCTCAAATTCCTCGTTCGCGTCGTCATCGTGGTCCTGGTCAGTCTCGGACTGGCCTATCTGTTCGTGGACAAGGGACTGGGGACGCTGCTCAAGCCGATGGTGCAAGAAGTCGCCTTCCAGTCGCTGCGCGGCCAGTTCCACGAGTTGCATGAGCGGCTGGATGCGGTGCCGCCGGCGCAGCGCGACAGCCTGCTGCGCGAGCAGGTGCAGCCGCATTACGGCATCGCGCTGCGGGTGCTGTCCGCGGAGCAGATCCACCTGACCGAGGACGAGCGCGAGCAACGGCAGGCCTTTGGCGTCGTGATGCGGGACGATTTCGATACGCACCTGGTGCCGTTGCCGGGCGAGCCCGCGCAATGGCTGGAATTGCGGCTGCCCAACGTGTTCGACACCGTGGTCGCCTTGTCCGTGTGGCTCTGCCTGGGCGTGGTGGTGGCGGTCGGCCTGCTGGGGCTATGGGCATTGCCCATGTGGCGCGACATGGATGCGCTGCGCAATGCCGCGCTGCGCATGGGCCAGGGGGAACTGAGCCAGCGCGTCAGGTTGTCGCGCATCGCCGGCATCCGCCATGTCGGCGAGAGCTTCAACCAGATGGCCGAGCGTATCGCCGCCTTGATCGAGAACCAGCGCAGCCTGACGAACGCGGTATCGCACGAACTGCGCACGCCGCTGGCGCGGCTTTCGTTCGAGGTGGACATGCTGGGCCGTGGCGGCCTGCCGCCGGCGCATCAACACGTGTTGCGCGACATGCGCGCGGACATCTCCGAACTGGAAAGCATGGTGGCTGAACTGCTGGTGTACGCGCGGCTGGAACGCCCCACCGAAGAGACCGTGCGGCTGGAAACGGTCGACACGCGCGATTGGCTGGGCGAGGCGCTGGCCCAGGTCGCGCACCAGGCGCAGGCGCGCAACGTGGAGTGCCGGGTGGCCGATGGCCATCCACCGCACGTCTGCCTGCATCCGCGCTACATGAGCCGGGCCTTGCTGAACCTGGTGCAGAACGCTGTGCGCTACGCCCACGGCCGCATCGACATCGCGCTGACGCACAGTCCGACAGGGCATTTCGAACTGATCGTCGACGACGACGGGCCGGGCATCCCGGTGGCCGACCGCGAGCGGATCTTCGAGCCCTTCATCCGGCTCGATGAGAGCCGCGACCGCGGCACGGGCGGGGCGGGGCTGGGCCTGGCGATCGTGCAGCGTGTCGCGGCCGGCCACCACGGCAGCATCTGCGTGGCGGACAGTCCGCTGGGCGGCGCGCGTTTCGTGTTGCGCTGGGCGGCGGCATAGCGTTCAGCTTGCCGCCAGGGCATCCGGGTCAACCCGGAGACGGCCGCCGCCGCGCCCGGCCTGTCGCGCGCCGGCTTGCATTTTGTGGCACATGGCGCGTGGAAATGGTGTTTGATACAGGGGTTTGTTTTCCCCTCCCTGATAACTCATAACGAGAACACCATGAGACATTTCCTGCCCGCGCTGGGCGCCGCCTTCGTTTTGTCCCTTGGCGCCCAGGCCGCCTGGGGCCAGCAGGCATCCGCCGCCGCCAAGCCGCCGCGCGATCCCTTCTTCTGGCTCGGCGAGATCAACAAGGCCACGGCCGTGATCAATACCGAGCAGGGCCTGCTCGACAAGTCCATGGCGCCGCGGCTGGCGGCGGGCGTGGCCAAGGTGATCAATGACGGCAACCAGCCCGGCGCCAAGCGGCCGGCCAGCGTCATCACCTTCGAGCCGTTGCTGATCAAGGCGGCGGGCGAGGACGTGACGCTGTTGCACGCCGGCCGCTCCAGCCAGGACATGCACGCCACCTATCGCAGCGCCATCCTGCGCGACAAGCTGCTGGATCTGGCGGACCAGCTCAATGCCACGTCGACCACGCTGGTGGAGCTGGCCGCCAAGCACAGCGCCACCATCGTGCCCAACTATACCAATGGCGTGGCGGCCCAGCCGAACAGCTACGGCCACTACCTGCTGGGGCAGGCCGCCGGCCTGGCGCGCGACGCCCAGCGCATCCGCGAAGCCTACGCGCGCATCGACCGTTCGCCCATGGGCACCACCGTGCTCAACGGCACCAGCTGGCCGCTGGACCGCAAGCGCATGGCGCAGTACCTGGGCTTCACGGCGCTGGTGGACAACGCCTACGACGCCTCGCAGATCTCGTCGATGGACCAGCCGGTGGAAGTGGCGTCCATCGTCACCAGCATCGCGCTGCGCACCGGCAACTTCGTCGAGGACGTGATGACGCAGTACGCCCAGTCGCGCCCGTGGATCCTGCTGGAGGAGGGCGGCGGCAACACCTATGTGTCCAGCGCCATGCCGCAAAAGCGCAATCCCGGTTTGCTCAACGACACGCGCAGCGACGCGTCGACGGCGGTGACGCTGGCGATGGGGCCGGTGATCCAGACGCACAACATCACGCCCGGCATGAGCGACCCCAAGGACGTCAAGCAGAACTCGGCGATGGTCGATGCCGGCATCGCGGCGCTCAAGCGTTGGGACCGCGTGCTCAAGGCCATGGTGATCAGCCCCGATCGCGCGCTGGAGGAACTGAACAGCGACTGGACCGCCTCGCAGGAACTGGCCGACGTGCTGATGCGCAAGTACAAGCTGCCGTTCCGTGACGGGCACCACTTCGCTTCCGAGGTGGTGAGTTACGCCAAGACCAACAACATCAAGCCGCTGGACTTCCCGTACGAGCAGGCGCGCCGCATCTACGCCGAGGCGATGAAGGGGTCGAAGTATCCGAACGAGCTGCCGATGAGCGAGGCCGAGTTCCGGTCGACGCTGGACCCGGTCGCCATCGTCAAGAACCGCGCCACCAGCGGCGGGCCGCAGCCGGCGGAAATGGAACGCATGATCAAGGAGGCGCGAGAACAGCTGGCCTCACAGGACAAGTGGATCAAGGAACGCCGGGCCCACATCGCCGATTCCCTGGCCAGCCTGGACAAGGACTTCGACGCGCTGGTGGCCAGCGCGCCGAAAGACAAGGGCCAGTAAGCGTCGCGGGCGTGGCATGTGCGGCTCCGTCGATCAGGGCATGGGCTGCGGCCGAGGATACCGCGGCCCATGCCAGGATGTCGGAGTCAGAACCGGTGCGTCAGGGTGACCAGGGTGGTGCGGCCTTCGCCGTAGTAGACCGAGTTGTAGAAGCCCATGGCGCGGTAGTAGCGCTTGTCCGCGAGGTTGCGAACGTTCAGCTGCAGCTGGGTCTGCCTGCCGAGATCGTACTGGGCCATCAGGTCGAACAGCGCATAGGGCTGTTGCTCCACGGCGGCGGATTGTTCACCGTAATAGCCCACGGCGCGCGTGCGGCTCTGCCAGCGCATGCCGCCGCCGATGACCAGATCGCGCAGCGCGCCGGGCAGGCGGTACGTGGTGCTGGCCTTGAGCATCTGTTCGGGCTGCGTGGTCTGGACCTTCCTGCCGGCGTTGTCCTTGGATACCCGGTAGGTGTAACCCAGGAACAGGTTCCAGCCGGGCGATACCTCGCCGGCCAGTTCCAATTCGAATCCGCGGGTGCGCGTGCCGTCCAGCATCTCGTACCAGGACTCATTGCGGGCGGCGTCGAAGCCGGCGTATTCGGCCACGTCCTTCTGGTTGGTCTGGAACACGGTGAACGAGCCATTAAGGCGGCCCTCCAGATACGAAGCCTTGATGCCGGCTTCGTAATTGTGGCCATACGCCGGACCGGTCATGTTCCAGTCCCGCGTCTTGTACATCTGCGGCTGGAAGATGTTGGTGTAGCTCACATAGGCCGTGTAGGTGTCGTCGAGGTCGTACGTGACGCCCAGGTAGGGCGTTATCTCGGAGTAGCGCTGCGATTGCGACAGCGTGATGGGGGCGGAATCGGGCGACCACTGGTTCCAGCGGTATTCATCGGCTTCCCAGCGCGTCCAGCGCGCGCCGGTCAGCAGGTGCAGGCGACTGCCGAGATTGAAGCGGGCGGTGCCGAAGATGCCGGTCTGGGTGGTGCGCAATTGCTGGTCGGATACCGCCAGGTCCCAGACCGGTTCGGGCCAGTCGCCATGCCAGTCATGGATGTTGGGGACCGGGTAGGTGGCCTGGTCTGAAGAGTTCCAGCCCTTGGTCCGGCTGCGCGTCCTGGAATGCGAAAAGCCCAGGTTGAATTCGTGCGTCGCGCCGAGCAGGCCGAAGTCGCCGGTCAACGATCCACCATAGACGTCCTGCTTGCTGTGGCCACGGTATTTGCGCAGCGTCGGCGTGCCCGAGAGGTAGCCGGTGTCCGCGTCCACCGGGAAGTCGGCCGCGAAAAGCAGCGACGCGTCGAAGTCGTTGTCCAGTCGCGAGTACGACAGCCGGCCGTTCCAGCCGTTGGCGAAGCCGTGCTCCAGCTGGGCGAAGTACTCGGTCGAGTCGGTGTCCCAGGTGGTCCATTTGGCGCCGACCGTCTGGCCCTTCTTCCAGTCGACCTGATCGCCGTTGGTGTCGAAGATCGGCAGGCCGCCCCACATCACGCCCTTGGGACGCGAGCGCTGCGTCGAGGCGCCGGCGCTGAGGGTGGTGGCCGGCGCGAGATCCGCCTCGACGATGCCATAGGCCACGTCGCGCTTCTTGCTGTAGAAATCCAGTGTGTCGCCGCGTCTTTCCTTGGCTCCGACGATGCGCGCGCGGATCGCGCCGGACGCGGTCAGGGGCGACGACAGGTCGATTTCACCGCGATAGGTGTCGTAGCTGCCGCCCATGGCTCGCAGGCTGCCCTGGAATTCGCGCGTGGGCCGCTTGCGGATGAAGTTCACTGAACCGCCCGGGTTGCCGGTGCCGCTCATCAGTCCGGTGGCGCCGCGGATGATCTCGACGTGGTCGTAGATGACGGGGTCCAGATTGCCTTCGCCGAACTGGTAGGTGCCGTCCAGCGGCTTGACCACGCCGTCGAACTGCATGGTGTCCATCTGGAAACCGCGCGAGTAGTAGCTTAGCCGGTCTGTCTCGCTTTGCTGGACGTTCATGCCGGTGGCGTTCTCCATCACGTCCCGCACGCTGCCCATGGCCTGATCGTCGAGCTGCTGGCGCGTGACGATACTGGTCGATTGGGGCGTGTCGCGCTGCGCCAGCACCAGGCCGTTGGCCGAGCGCATCCAGTCGGCGGTGTAGGCGCCGGTGCCTTCGGTGGTGGCGCCCGCGCCCAGCACGGTGACAGCGGCGAGTTGGCTGATGCCCTCGGCGGCGGCCGCCTCCAACGCGTAGCTGTCGTCGGGCAGGCGCCGCACGCGCAGGGCGGTGCCGGACAGCAGGCGGGCGAAGCCTTCCTCGACGGCGTAGCTGCCGCTCAGGCCGGGCGTCGACAGGCCGTCGGTCTGGGCGGGACGGAACGACAGCAGTACCCGCATGCGCTGGGCATAGGCGGCCAAGGCCGGTCCCAGCGGACCGGCCGGGATGTCGACGGCGCGGCTGTCGGCCTGGAGGGCGGGTTGGGCCAGGGCGGCGGCCGGGCAGAGCATGGTTCCAGCCAGGGCGGAAAGCAGGGCGAGCGCCAGGCCGGCCAGGCGTGGACCGTCTTGTCGAGGGGCGGGGGGGCGCCGTGTGGGAGCGTGCATGTCGATGGATTTCCGGTGAAGAGAAATGAGGCTTCACCTGTATGCCAATCGAGATCGGAAAAGTGACAATCCCGTCGGTGTCAGCGCGCCCTCACCGTGACCCAATAGCGGGTGAGGCGGTCGGCGCGAACCGGCAGCACGCGTTCAATCGCGGCCAGCGCGCGGTCGGTATCGTCCACCGGATAGGCGCCGGAGATGCGCAGGGACCCGACCGCCGGGTCGCAGGCCAGGCGGCCGGGCCGATAGCGCGCCAGCGCCGCCACCAACGCGTCCAGCCGCATGCCGTTCGCATACAGCATGCCGTCGACCCAGCCCTGTTGCTGTGGCGGGAAGGCCGTGGGCGCAGTCGCCGAACCGGCGTCGAAAGTGGCTGCCATGCCCGCCGGCACGACGACCGAGGCATGGGTCGCGAGGCGTGGTTCCAGGCGCACCGCGCCCTGTTCGACCGCGACCTGGGCGTGATCGCCCATCAGGTTGACGTCGAACCGGGTGCCAAGCGCGGTGGCGCGGCCGACGGGCGTGCTGACGAGGAAGGGCCGGGCAGGACGCAGCGGATCCGGGCGCGTCTCGATGTGGATTTCGCCACGCCGCAGGATCAGTTCGCGCTTTGCGCCGTCGAATGCCAGGTCCACGGCGCTGTCGGTGTTCATGGTGAGGATGCTGCCATCGGCCAGCTCCAGCCGCCGCCGTTCGCCGGTGGCGGTGCGCGCGTCGGCGCCCCAGGCATCCCACGGCAGCTCCTGGGCGGCCAGGGCCCCGCCGCCCGCCACGAATGCCAGCGACAAGGTCTTGAGCAGCTTGCGCCGGCCCGCTGAGCGCGGCCTGTCCAGCGCCGTCAGGCCGGCGCGCGGTTCGATGTGGCCGAATTCCCGCCCCAGGGCTTCGACCCGTTCCCAGGCCTGTTGGTGCAGGGGATCGGACCGCAGCCATTCCTGCCATTGCCGCCGATCGTCCGCGCCGGCGTCTTCCGCGCCCAGGCGCACGAACCAGACGCTGGCGGCCTGGAGGACGGCATCGGGCAGGCCGGCGGCCGCGCGACGGTTCAGCACGACGCCAGGCAATGGCGCATGGCGAGCGCCAGGTATTGCCGCACGGAGCTGACCGATACCTGCAGGCGTTCGGCGATCTCGCCGTGCTTCAGGCCTTCGAGTTGCAGCAGCAGGAACGCGCGCCGCGCCTTGGGCGGGAGGCCATCGAGCAGCCGATCGATTCGTACCAGCGCCTCCAGCGCCAGCGCCCGGCGTTCAGGCGAGGGCCAGGAAGTTTCCTCGCAGGCCGCGAGGCAATCGAGATAGGCGCGCTCGATGTCACGCCGACGGAACAGATTGACCAGCAAGCCATGCGCGATGGTGACGAGGTAGGCGCGCGGCTCGCGCAAGTCGCGCGCGTCTTCGTTGCGCAACAGCACCTTCATGTAGGTGTCGTGGGTCAGGTCGGCGGCGTCGTAGGGGCAGCCGGTCTTGCGGCGCAGCCAGTCGCGCAGCCACGACTGGTGCTGCGCGTAGAGATCCTCGAAAGACGCATGGGGACTGCTTTGGGTCATGGCCGGGCAGGGGCGGGTAGATCAGACGTTAATAGTAACCATTATCAACATCGATATCCAAGCGCCCGGCATCGGCCGAAACTGCGCGCCACCGCCGGGGGGCTGCCCGGGCGGCGGCGCGGCCCGGGCCTCAGAACCCGGTGGGCGGCACGTGCACCCGGCCTTCCATCAGCACGCGCGCGCTGCGGCTCATGATGGCCTTGGTGACGGTCCATTCGCCGTCGATCAGCTGGGCCTGGGCGCCGACGCGCAGCGTGCCCGAGGGGTGGCCGAAGTTGACCTGGTCGCGCTGGCCGCCGCCGGCCGCCAGGTTGACCAGCGTGCCGGGCACGGCCGCGGCGGTGGCGATGGCGACCGAGGCGGTGCCCATCATGGCGTGGTGCAGCTTGCCCATGGACAGGGCGCGCACCAGCACGTCGATGTCGCCGGCGCCGATCTGCTTGCCGCTGGAGGACGTGTAGGCCTTGGGACGGGCCACGAAGGCCACCTTGGGCGTGTGCTGGCGCGCGGCGGCTTCTTCCAGTTTCTGGATCAGGCCCATGCGCAGCGCGCCGTGGGCGCGGATGGTCTCGAAGCGCGCCAGGGCGGCGGCGTCGCCGTTGATGTCGTCCTGCAGCTCGGTGCCGGTGTAGCCCAGCGCCTCGGCGTCCAGGAAGATGGTGGGGATGCCGGAGTTGATCATGGTGGCCTTGAAGGTGCCGATGCCGGGCACTTCCAGGTCGTCCACCAGGTTGCCGGTGGGGAACATCGAGCCGCCGTCGCCTTCCTCGGCCGGGTTCATGAATTCCAGTTGCAGCTCGGCGGCCGGGAAGGTCACGCCGTCCAGTTCGAAGTCGCCGGTCTCCTGCACCGCGCCGTCGGTGATGGGCACGTGGGCGATGATGGTCTTCTGGATGTTGGCCTGCCAGATGCGCACCACGGCGATGCCGTTGCGCGGGATGCGGTCCGGGTCCACCAGGCCGTTGCTGATGGCGAAGGGGCCGACGGCGGCCGACAGGTTGCCGCAGTTGCCGCTCCAGTCGACGAAGGCCTGGTCGATCGAGACCTGGCCGAACAGGTAGTCGACGTCATGCTCGGGGCGGCTGCTCTTGCCGATGATGACGGTCTTGCTGGTGCTGGAGGTGGCCGCGCCCATGCCGTCGATCTGCTTGCCGTAGGGGTCGGGGCTGCCGATCACGCGCATCAGCAGCGCGTCGCGGGCCGGGCCCGGCACGCGGGCGGATTCAGGCAGGTCGTCGAGCTTGAAGAACACGCCTTTGCTGGTGCCGCCGCGCATGTAGGTGGCGGGAATCTTGATCTGGGGGGCATGGGCCATGGGGCAGTCCTGATGTCTTGGGTGGGGAAGGCGGGCGCCGCGGCGCCCGCCATGCTGTAGGGTGTCAGCCGGCCTTCTTGGCCGAACCGGCGGCCGATTCCGCTTCCAGGAAGTCCTGCGCGAAGCGTTGCAGCACGCCGCCGGCTTCGTAGATGGACACTTCCTCGGCGGTGTCGAGGCGACAGGTCATCGGCACTTCCAGGGTCTCGCCGTTGCGGCGGTGGATCACCAGCGTCAGGTCGGCGCGCGGCTTGCGCTCGCCCACCACGTCGTAGGTCTCGGTGCCGTCCAGGGCCAGCGTCTTGCGGTTCACGCCGGGCTTGAATTCCAGCGGCAGCACGCCCATGCCGATGAGGTTGGTGCGGTGGATGCGCTCGAAACCTTCGGCGGCAATGGCCTCGACGCCGGCCAGGCGCACGCCCTTGGCGGCCCAGTCGCGCGACGAGCCCTGGCCGTAGTCGGCGCCGGCCACGATGATCAGCGGCTGCTTGCGGTCCATGTAGGTCTCGATGGCTTCCCACATGCGCATCTCCTTGCCTTCCGGTTCGACGCGGGCCAGCGAGCCCTGCTTGACCGTGCCGTCGGCGTTCCTGACCATCTCGTTGAACAGCTTGGGATTGGCGAAGGTGGCGCGCTGCGCGGTCAGGTGGTCGCCGCGGTGGGTGGCGTAGGAGTTGAAGTCCTCTTCCGGCAGGCCCATCTTGTGCAGGTATTCGCCGGCGGCGCTGTCCATCAGGATGGCGTTGGACGGCGACAGGTGGTCGGTGGTGATGTTGTCGCCCAGCACGGCCAGCGGCCGCATGCCGCGCAGCGTGCGCTCGCCGGCCAGCGCGCCTTCCCAGTACGGCGGGCGGCGGATGTAGGTGCTCTGCGGGCGCCAGGCGTACAGCGGCTCGACCGCGGCGTCGCGCTCGTTGCGCAGGCCGAACATGGGCGCGTAGACCTTGCGGAACTGTTCCGGCTTGACGGCGGCCTTGACCATGGCGTCGATCTCTTCGTCGCTGGGCCAGATGTCCTTCAGGCGGATCTCGCGGCCGCTGGCGTCGGTGCCAAGCACGTCGCGCTCGATGTCGAAGCGGATGGTGCCGGCGATGGCATAGGCCACCACCAGCGGCGGCGAGGCCAGGAAGGCCTGCTTGGCGTAGGGATGGATGCGGCCGTCGAAGTTGCGGTTGCCGGACAGCACGGCGGTGGCGTACAGGTCGCGGTCGATGATCTCCTGCTGGATCACGGGGTCGAGCGCGCCCGACATGCCGTTGCACGTGGTACAGGCAAATGCCACGACGCCGAAGCCGAGCTTTTCCAGGTCGGCGGTCAGGCCGGCTTCGTCCAGGTACAGGGCCACGGCCTTGGAGCCGGGCGCCAGCGAACTCTTGACCCACGGCTTGCGCGTCAGGCCGGCGCGGTTGGCGTTGCGCGCCAGCAGGCCGGCGGCGATGACGTTGCGCGGGTTGCTGGTGTTGGTGCAGCTGGTGATGGCGGCGATGATGACGGCGCCGTCGGGCATCAGGCCGGGCTGGTTCTCGACCGTGCCGGCGATACCGCGCTCGGCCAGGTCGGCCACCGGCAGGCGGCGGTGCGGATTGGACGGGCCGGCCAGGGTGCGCACCACGGTCGACAGATCAAAGCGCAGCACGCGCTCGTATTCGGCGGTCTTGAGGCTGTCGGCCCACAGACCGGCGGTCTTGGCGTAGGTTTCCACCAGCGCGATCTGCTCGTCCTCGCGGCCGGTCAGGCGCAGGTAGTCGATGGTCTGTTGATCGATGGCGAACATCGCGGCGGTGGCGCCGTACTCGGGCGCCATGTTGGAGATGGTGGCGCGGTCGCCCAGCGTCAGGCTGGCGGCGCCTTCGCCGTGGAACTCCAGGTAGGCGCCCACGACTTTTTCCTTGCGCAGGAATTCGGTCAGCGTCAGCACCACGTCGGTGGCGGTGATGCCGGGGCCGGCGCGGCCGGTCAGTTCGACGCCGACGATGTCGGGCAGGCGCATCCACGAGGCGCGGCCCAGCATCACGTTCTCGGCTTCCAGGCCGCCCACGCCGATGGCGATCACGCCTAGCGCGTCCACGTGCGGGGTGTGGCTGTCGGTGCCGACCAGCGTGTCGGGGAAGGCCACGCCGTCCTGCGTGTAGATCACCGGCGACATCCGCTCCAGGTTGATCTGGTGCATGATGCCGTTGCCCGGGGGCACTACTTCGATGTTGCGGAAGGCCTGCTTGGTCCAGTCGATGAAGTGGAAGCGGTCTTCGTTGCGGCGGTCTTCCACCGCGCGGTTCTTGGCGAAGGCGTCGGGATCGTTGCCGCCGTATTCCACCGCCAGCGAGTGGTCGACGATCAGCTGCACCGGCACCACCGGGTTGACCTTGGCGGGGTCGCCGCCCTTGTCGGCGATGGCGTCGCGCAGGCCGGCCAGGTCGACCAGCGCGGTCTGGCCGAGGATGTCATGACAGACCACGCGCGCCGGATACCACGGAAAGTCCAGGTCGCGGCGGCGTTCGATCAGCTGCTTGAGCGCGTCGGTCAGCAGCACCGGATCGCAGCGGCGCACCAGGTTCTCGGCGTGCACGCGCGAGGTATAGGGCAGGCGGTCGTAGGCGCCGGGGGCGATGGCGTCCACGGCGGCGCGCGCGTCGAAATAGTCCAGGCGGGTGCCTTGCAGGGGCTTGCGATAGGATTTGTTCATGCCTCGGTGCGCTTCAGGTTGCCCTGAGCGATCTGTTTTTCAATGTTGAGACGGGATGCGCGGATGTGGCGGCGCATCAGGAGTTCAGCCAGTTCGCCATCGCGGTCGGCGATGGCGTCCAGAATGCGGTGATGCTCGGCATACGACTGCCGCGGGCGGTTGGGGGTGGTCGAGTACTGGATACGGTACATCCGCGCCAGCTGGTAGAGCTCGTCGCACAGCATGCGGAACAGCATCTGGTTGCCGCTGCCTTTGACGATACGGTAGTGGAAATCGTAGTCGCCTTCCTGCTGGTAATAGCCGATGCCGGCCTGGAAGGCTTCGTCTTTTTCGTGGGCGTGCAGCACCTGGCGCACTTCCTCGACTTCCGCCGGCGCCATGCGTTCGGCCGCCAGGCGGCAGGCCATGCCTTCGAGCGATTCGCGGATTTCGTAGAGTTCGGCCAGTTCCTGCGGGCTGAGCGAGACCACGCGGGCGCCGGCGTGCGGCACGCGCACCAGCAATCGCTGGCCCTCGAGCCGGTGCAGCGCCTCGCGCAGCGGGCCGCGGCTGACGCCGTGGATGCGCGCCAGTTCCGGTTCGGAAATCTTGCTGCCGGGGGCGATCTCGCCCTTGACGATGGCGGACTGGATCTTGCGGAAAATCTGTTCCGCCAGGGTCTCGCTGTCGTCGTGCGCGGCGCCCGGCAGCGTCAGCACTTTGCTCATTGTGTCAACAATCGGATGGTTTTTCGGGTGAAAACCCGATAAGCAACGCCGTATGGCGATTGATTGTCAACAATTTACCCTTGGTCCGAGATGGGCGCAAGCGGCCTTGGCGTGACCGGCGTGACAATTGTAATGTTATTACATATCATTCAATATCGCCGGCGGCCCTCGATGGCCATCGCCCCTCGTTCCATCCCCTTGCCGGAGCCTTCCGCATGAAAGTCCTTTCCTCTCTCAAAGACGCCAAGACCCGCCATCGCGATTGCCAGGTGGTCAAGCGCCGCGGGCGCATCTACGTGATCTGCAAATCGAATCCGCGCTTCAAGGCACGCCAGGGCGGGGCCAAGCACAAGTAGCCGGGCATGGTGCAAGCGAAAGTCCTGGAAGTGGCGGTGGTCGGCGCCCGCCACGCGTGTACCCTGGCGGCCCGCCAGGCCGCGACCTCGGTGGTGACGGCCTGGCTGTTGATCTGAGGAGAGCTGGAATGATCCCCGAAACCTATGCGCAGTGGCACCGTTGCATCACGATCGACTGCGGCCTTTCACTGACTCCGGAATTCATCGCGCAGCGTCTGGCGGCGATGGCGGATCCGCAATCCGACGACAACCTGCGGTTTCGCCGGCTCTATGGCGATGCGCACTGGCAGCGGGTGCAGCGGTGGTTCCGGCTGGCCAATGAGCCGCGGGCCGCGTTGGACGGGGCCCGGAGCGCCTAGCGCGGGCATCGACAGTCAACAGTACCCCGCGCGGGCCGGCGGATGGCGCGTGCGAGGCGATCCGGCCTGTTTCAGGGACCGGTGTCCGGATAGTTGGGGCCGGCATCATGGAAGCCGCCGCTGCTGTAGGGATTGGCGGCGCCCGGGTGCGGCGGGCCGCCGGGACCCAGCGAGGAACAGCCACCCAGGATCAGCAGGGCGGCCAGCAAGGCAAGTGCGCGTGTGGTGGTGGCATGCATGGTCATCTCCGGCGACTGCCCCTCGGCAGCCGCGTGCAGCGTATGGTGCTGTTGCCAGTTTACGCCCGGCGCGGTGGGGCGTGGTTCTTGCGGCTCGGGGGCGGGGTGCCGGGGAACGCGCCCCGGCCGCCGTATGCGCGGGCGACGCGAGGCGGCTTTGTGGCATGCTGCGGGCTGCCCGCCGTTTCTCGACCTTTCCCATGCCCAGATTGCTGTCGCGCCTGCGCGATTTCCTGCTGTTCTTCGCCACGGCGTCCTTGTTCGGCGCCTGCCTGACCGCCAAGCTGCGCACGGGCAGCTATGGGCTGGAAATTCCCCAGGCGCCCTATATGTACGAGCGCGCCGATTTCTTCCTGGATGCGATGTTCGCCGGGCTGGTCGCGACGGCGGCCCTGGCGCTGGCCGAGCGGTTGTGGCGGGCCAGGCTGTCGGCGCCGGGGCGCGCCGCGCTCGTCGCCGTGGCGGCGCTGCTTGCCATCTATCTTGGGCCGCCGAACCCCCAAGTGTTCGGCAACACCTGGGCGCGCGGGGAGGCGACCTTCGAGTTGTTCCTGGACCAGTGGGATATCGCGCTGCCGCTGGCGCTGGCCGCCGCGGTTGTGCGCGGCGTCCTGCGCCGGACGGCCGGATCGCGGCTCTAGCCGCGCAGCCTGCGATCCAGTTCCAGCACGGTCTGGTACAGCACGCGGGTGCCGTCCAGCAGTTGCGCCGGCTCGATCCACTCCTCGGGGCAGTGGCTGCGCCCGTTCAGGCAGGGGATGAAGATCATGCCGATGGGGCCGGTGGGCGCCATGTAGACGGCGTCGTGGCCGGCGCCGCTGGGCAGGCGCATGCTGGCGTAGCCGAGCTGGTCGGCGGCGGCCTGCACCGCGTCCATCACCAGCGGCGTGCAGTCGGTGGGCTGGGCCCGGCTCAGTTGCACGAAGCCGGCGGTCAGGCGCAGCGCCTTCAGGTCGGCGGCCACGCCAGCCATTAGCGTTTCGGGGAAAGCGTCCAGCACGGCGTTGCTGTCGCTGCGCATTTCCAGCGTCAGCTCGACGCGGCCGGGCACGGCGTTGGCGGCGTTGGGCGTCATGGCGAGCTTGCCGACGGTGGCGACCACGTAGTGCGGCTTGCCGCTGGCGGCGCTGGCCTGGCGGCTGGCGGCGTCGATGATGCGGGCCGCGCCCACCAGGGCGTCGCGGCGGATGTCCATGGGCGTGGTGCCGGCGTGATCGGGCTGGCCTTCGACCGTGATCAGCACGCGGCGGATGCCGACGATGTTGGTGACCACGCCGATGGGCAACTGGCGGCTTTCCAGCACCGGGCCTTGCTCGATGTGCAGTTCGACGAAGGCGGCGGTGCCGTCCGGGCCGCGCAGGGGCTGGGTCAGCGCGGTCGGATCGCCGCCGATGCGGGCGATGCCCTGCACCAGCGTCTCGCCGTCGGCGTTGCGCGCGGCCAGCATGTCGGCGCTGAGCTGGCCGCTCAGGGCGCGGCTGCCGACGCAGGAGATGCCGTAGTCGCTGGGTTCTTCCGACAGGAAGTCGATGACCTCGAAGGGATGCTCCAGTTCGATGCCGTGTTCCCGCATGGTGTGGGCGACCTCGATGCCGGCCAGCACGCCGATGATGCCGTCGAAGCGGCCGCCGCTCATGACGGTGTCGCAGTGCGAGCCGGTGGCGATGGGCTTGCGCTGCGCGTTGCGGCCGGCGCGCGTGCCGATGAGGTTGCCGCCGGCGTCCAGGCGGGTGGTCAGGCCGGCGGCCTCGAATTCACCGCGCAGCCACTCGCGCGCTTGCAGGAACAGCGGCGAAAAGGCGCGCCGGGTCCAGGGTTGGTCGGGCAGGGTGTAGCGCGACAGGGTCTCGACGCGGGCCCAGAGGCGTTCGGCGTTCAACGGCGGAAAGGACATGGCCATGCCGTTCATGCCTTGCGCGGGCGCAGGAAGCGGCCGTCGCCCGGGTTGTTGACGATGCGGCTGCCATCATAGACTTGCTGGCCGCGGCACCACGTGCCGGCCACGCGCACGGTGAACTCGCGGCCCTCGAACGAACTCCATTGCACCGCCGACAGGCTGGTGGACGGATCGTAGGCATGGCGCTCCGGCGCCAGGATGACGATGTCGGCGTCCTTGCCGATGTCCAGCGTGCCCTTGCGGTCGTCCAGCAGGAAGTGGCGCGCGGGGTTGTCGCACAGCTGGCGCACCACCATCGACGGCGAGATGCCGTGTTCCTCGCAACCGGTCCAGAAGGCCGGCAGCAGCGTTTCCAGGCCCGGGCCGCCGGACGAGTTCTTGAAGACGTTGGGGTTCTGCTTGCGCTCCAGGCCCCAGCTGACGTGATCCGACGACACGAAGGTGCATTCGTCGTTGGCGATGTGGGTCCACAGCAGGTCGACCTCGGCCTTGGGGCGGATCGGCGGGTAATGCTTGGTCTTGGCGCCGAAGCGGCGCGTGTGTTCCTCGTGGTTCAGCATCAGGTACTGCACGCAGGTCTCGATGCTGGCGCGGTGGCCGTTGCGGCGGTACATGTTGCAGATCTCGAAGCCGCGCGAGGTCGACACGTGCACCGCGTGGGCGCGGGCGCCGGTCTCGGCGCCGATCTCGTAGATCAGCGCGGTGGCCAGGTTCTCGATCAGGGGTGTATGGGCGCGCATGAAGGCGTCCCAGCCGGTGTCGTCGGCCTCGATCAGGCGGGCGATGTTCTTGCGCGTCATTTCCTGCATCTGGTTGTGCACGCCGCACACCAGGCCGGACGGCGCGATCAGGCGGAAAGCTTCGTACAGGTCGTCTTCCTCGATACGCGGGAAGCGGCCGGGGGTGGCTTCAAAGGTGGAGAACTTGAAGGCACAGACGCCGCCTTCGATCAGGCCGGCGGCGGCCGCCAGGCCGTGTTCCTTGTTCAGGGTGCCGAACAGCGCCACGTCGACGTGGCAGTCGCGCTCGACCTCGGCGATCTTGGCGTCCAGGTGCGGGCGCGAGGCGACCGGTTCGGGATCGTCGTAGGGCATGTCGACCATGACCGTGACGCCACCGGCGGCGGCGGCGCGCGAGGCCCAGCCCAGCCCTTCCTGGTTGGCCTGGCTGCCGGAGTGCACCTGGCCGTCGACCACGCCGGGGATGATCCACTGCCCGCTAGCGTCGACGCTGTCGCGCGCCGCGGGGGGCGCGCCGGCACCGCGCGCGGCGATCCTGCCGTCCCGCACTGCCAGCCAGCCGTTTTCCACGATGCCATGCGGATCGACGATATTGCCGCGCACCACCCAATCGAAATCGCTCATGTCCACTTCCATCCAATGAAGAACTGAAGGGCAGTGTAGTAAGCGCGATTCAAAACGTCTTATGCTTATATGTGCATGGGAATTAACATCAGGTTAAGCATATGAAATTGAATCTGCGCCAGATCGAGGTCTTCCGCGCCATCATGTTGAGCGGCTCGATCAGCGGCGCTTCCAAGCTGCTGTTCGTGTCGCAACCGGCCGTCAGCCGGCTCATCGCCTACACCGAGCAGCGCCTGGGCCTGATGCTGTTCGAGCGCATCAAGGGGCGGCTGTACCCCACGCCGGAAGCGCGGCGGCTGTTCGTCGAAGTGACCGCGCTCTATCAGAATGTGCAGCGCGTCAACGAGGTGGCCGACAACCTGGCCGAGAACCGCGAAGGCCAGTTGCGCCTGTCCTGTAGCCCGAGCCTGGGCCAGTCGCTGCTGCCGCGCGCCATCGCCCGCTTTCGCCAACTGCATCCGGAAATCCGCATCGTGTTGCAGACGCTGATCCCGGCGGTGATGGAGCAGTCGCTGCTGACCCAGCAGGTGGAGCTGGGCGTGGCCTACATGCCGGTGAATCATCCCAGTCTGGCGACCCGGCCGCTGTACGAGAACCGCATCGTGGCGGTGCTGCCGGCCGGCCATCCGCTGGCCGCGCGCCGCCAGGTCACCGCCGCCGAACTGGCGCGCGAGCCGTTGATCGGCTACAGCGCCGACATTCCCTTCGGCATGCTGGTACACAAGCTGTTCGGCGCCGAGGACGCGCAGCCCGAGCCGCGCATCGAGGTGCAGCAGGCGCACGTGGCCTGCGCCCTGGTGCAGGCCGGCGCCGGCGTGGCGCTGGTGGACGAGATCACCGTGGCCGGCCCGATCTGGTCGCAGGTGGTGACCGTGCCGATCGCCGATACCGTCAGCGCGCCTGTCAATGTGTTCCACCTGCAATTGCAGCCGTTGTCGCGCTTGGCGCAGGCCTTCATCGACGTGCTGCTGGCGCTCGACCAGCCCGTTTCCGTCTGAGCTTTGCGCCGGCGGGCGCCTGGGGATATCCCTAGGTGCCGTTTGCGCCCGGCCGGCCGCTCCCTCGGGGCGCGCCCCGCTATTAACCCAATGTTATGAACAAGGCATAAAAGGTAATACGACATTAACGGGATTGGTTCCTATGATGCCCTCGTCCATCCAGCGCGAACGCCGCTGGAGCCGCTAAACGCAATCAGGAAAGGAAGGGCGCAGCAATGGGAAGAATCTTGACGATGCAGGATGTCGAAGCCGCGGTCAGGGGCGGTTCGGTGTTTGCCTGTGGCGGGGGCGGCTGGGCCGAGCATGGCCGCGAACTGGGATCGCTGGCCGTGACCATCGGCCGGCCCGAGCTGGTGTCGATGGACGAAGTGCCCGATGACGCCTGGATCGCCACCGCCGCCGCCATTGGCGCGCCGGGCGGCCTGACCGACTGGCAGATGCTGGGCATCGACTACGTCAAGGCGGCCGAGCGCCTGCAGGACGCGCTGGGTGAACGCCTGTATGGCCTCATCATCGGCCAGAACGGCATGTCCAGCACGCTCAACGGCTGGCTGCCGTCGGCGGTGCTGGGCACCAAGGTGGTGGACGCGGTGGGCGATATCCGTGCCCATCCCACCGGCGATATGGGCTCGCTGGGCCTGGCCGGCAGCCCCGAGCCGATGATCCAGTGCGCCGTGGGCGGCAACCGCGCCAACAACGCCTATATGGAATTGACGGTGCACGGCGCCACCGGCAAGGTCTCGCCGGTGCTGCGCCGCGCAGCCGACATGGCTGGCGGCTTCATCGCCAGCTGCCGCAATCCGATCCGCGCGTCCTACGTGCGGCGCCACGCCGCGCTGGGCGGCATCAGCCGCGCGCTGGCGCTGGGCGAGGCGATCCTGGCGGCGCAGCCCAAGGGCGGCAGCGCCGTGATCGATGCCATCTGCAAGGCCACGCAGGGCGAGATCATCGGCTCCGGCAAGGTGGCGCGCAACACGCTCAAGTACACCGAGGAAGCCTTCGACATCGGCACCGTCGAGATTGGCGAAGGCGCGGGCAAGCGCGTCATCCACGTCATGAACGAGCACATGGCCGTGACCGACGCGCAGGGCGAGCGCATCGCCTGCTATCCGGACGTGATCACCACGCTGGACGCCGACGGCAATCCAGTCAGCGCCGGCAAGCTGCGCGAGGGCCTGCAGGTGTCAATCCTGCACGTGTCCAAGCAGCACATCCCGCTGTCCTCCAGCGTCACGGACGCGTCGGTCTACCCCATCGTCGAGAAGGCGCTGGGCATGGATTTCACCGGCTACGCGCTGGGTCGCGGTTCGGATCGTTGAGGGGGCAGCGATGAAACGTGAATTCAAGGTGCCGGGCGGCGCCACGCTGCGTTGCAAGGGCTGGCGCCAGGAAGCGCTGCTGCGCCTGTTGGAGAACGTGCTGGCGGTGGGCGAGGATCCCGCCAACCTGGTGGTGTACGCGGCGCTGGGCCGCGCCGCGCGCGACTGGCCGTCGCACGACGCCATCGTGCGCGCGCTGACGACGCTGGAAGAGGACCAGACCCTGATCGTGCAGTCCGGCAAGCCCATCGGCGTGCTGCGCACCCATCCGCAGGCGCCGATCGTGATCATGGCCAACTGCAATATGGTGGGGCAGTGGGCGCATGCCGAGAATTTCTACCGCATGCAGGACGACAACCTGATCTGCTGGGGCGGCCTGACCGCCGGCGACTGGCAGTACATCGGCTCGCAGGGCGTGATCCAGGGCACCTACGAGATCTTCTCGCGCATCGCCGAGCGCCATTTCGACAACGACCTGCGCGGCCGTTTCATCCTGACCGCGGGCATGGGCGGCATGGGCGGCGCCCAGCCGCTGGCGGGCCGCATGGCCAACGCCGCCATCCTGACGGTCGAGATCGATCCGGAACGCATCGAGAAACGCATCAAGGCCGGCTTCCTGGAGTGCCGCGCCGACTCGCTGGACGAAGCGCTGGCGCTGATCCGCGACGCGCAGGCGGCGCGCCGTCCGCTGTCGGTGGGCCTGCTCGGCAACGCCGCCGACGTGTATCCCGAGATCCTGGCGCGCGGCATCGTGCCCGACATCGTCACCGACCAGACCTCGGCGCATGACCTGGTCTACGGCTACGTGCCGGCCGGCCACACGCTGGAGCAGGTGGCGCGCATGCGCCGCGACGACATGGCCGGCCTGATGGACGCCAGCCGCCGCTCGATCGTGCGCCACGTCACCGCGATGCTGGGCTTCAAGGATCGCGGCGCGGTGGTGTTCGACAACGGCAACCTGATCCGCACCCATGCGAAGCAGGGCGGCGTCGAGCGCGCCTTCGAGATCCCGGTGTTCACCGAGGCCTTCCTGCGCCCGCTGTTCGCGCGCGCCATCGGCCCGTTCCGCTGGATCGCGCTGTCCAACGATCCCGATGACATCCGCAAGATCGACGATTTCCTGCTGCGGCGCTTCCCCGACAACCTGATCGTGTCCAACTGGATCCGGCTGGCGCGCGAGTCGGTGCCGTTCGAGGGCCTGCCCGCGCGCATCGCCTGGCTCGGCCATGGCGAGCGCACCGAGCTGGCGCTGGAAGTGAACCGCATGGTGCGCGCCGGCATCCTGGCCGCGCCGGTGGCCTTCACCCGCGACCACCTGGACGCCGGCGCCATGGCGCATCCGAACATCATGACCGAGAACATGCGCGACGGCTCCGACGCCATCGCCGACTGGCCGCTGCTGAACGCGATGATCAACTGTTCGTCCAGCGCCGACCTGGTGGCGATCCACTCGGGCGGCGGCGGCTACAGCGGCTATATGACCAGCGCCGGCGTGACGGTGGTGGCCGATGGCACCGACGCGGCGGCGCAGCGCCTGTCGCTGTCGCTGACCAACGACACCGCCAGCGGCGTGCTGCGCTATGCCGACGCCGGCTACGAAGAGGCGCTGGACGAAGTGGGCAGGAAGGGTATCGACCGTATCGACACGACGGCGACGCAGGTTTGAAAGGCAATACATAACAGCCCCGGATACGGGGCGAATCAACGGGAACGTCAATGAAAAACATCGCAATCAACCCGGGCGCGGGGATGGTGGGGGGCAATGCCGCCCACGCGGGCGCCGACGAGCACAAGGGCGCCAAGAAGGCGGTCATCGCCGCTTCCATCGGCAACGCCCTGGAGTGGTACGACTTTTCGGTCTACGCGCTGTTCGCGGTGTACATCGGGCAGAACTTCTTCCACAACGAAGATCCGACGGTGCAGCTGATGGCCTCGTTCCTGGCCTTCGGGCTGGGCTTCGTGGTGCGACCCCTGGGCGCGCTGATGCTGGGGGCGTACGGCGACCGCGCCGGCCGCAAGGCCGCGCTGACGCTGACCATCATGCTGATGGCGCTGGGCACGCTGCTGATCGCCATCGCGCCGCCGTACGCCGCCATCGGCGTGGGCGCGCCCCTGCTGATCGTCTGCGGCCGCATGCTGCAGGGGTTCTCGGCCGGAGGCGAAGTGGGCGGCGCCACCGCCTTCCTGGTCGAGCATGCGCCGGCCGGCAAGCGCGGCCAGTATGCGTCGTGGCTGCAGGCCAGCATGGGCATCTCCAACCTGCTGGGCGCGCTGGTCGCCACGCTGGTGACCACGCTGCTGACCGAAGACCAGGTGGGCGAGTGGGGCTGGCGCATTCCGTTCATCGTCGGCCTGTCGATCGCGCCGGTGGGCCTGTGGATGCGCCGCACGCTCGACGAGACGCCGCATTTCCGCGAAGAGCAGCAGCGCCAGGCCGCCAGCGGCGAGCCCGTCAAGGCGCCGCTCTTGAGCGTGCTGCGCGACTATCCGCGCGAGCTGTTCACCGGCCTGTGCATGTCGGTGCTGTGGGCCATCGGCCCGTACGCGCTGATCATCTTCATGCCGATCTACGTGCAAAAGAGCATGGGCTTCACCAGCTCACAGGCCTTCCTGGGCGCGCTGATCGGCAACCTGTTCCTGATCGGCGGCTGCTTCTTCTCGGGCACCCTGTCCGACCGCTATGGCCGCCGCACCGTGTTGCGGGCCTCGGCGCTGTTGCTGCTGATCGCGGTGTATCCGCTGATGATGTGGCTGCAGGCCAACCACACCCAGTTCGCGCTGATCGTGGTGCAGTCGTCGTTCTGCCTGCTGGTGGCGCTGTACGTCGGCACCGCGCCGTCGGCGCTGTCGGAGGTGTTCCCGACGGCGGTGCGCTCGTCCGGCATGTCCCTGGCCTACAACACCGCGGTGACGGTGCTGGGCGGCTTCGCGCCGGCCATCCTGACCTGGATCACCTACACCACCGGCGTGGCCTTCGCGCCGGCGCTGTACGTGATGGGCGCCTGCGTGGTGGCGCTGGTGGCGTTGACCGTGCTGCCGCAGAAGAATCATGTCTGAGGCCCACATGCGGTTCGCGGATGTGGCGCCAGCAAGCTTGCCGGCGCGCCGGTTGGCCGCCGGCGGCCTGCGCCGCTGGCTCGGCCGCGCCGCCGCTGCGCTGGGCGTGGCGGCGCTGCTGGCCGCGCCCGCCGCGCAGGCGGCTGATGGCGCCGAACTGGTGCTGCTGGGCGTGGCCGGCGGCCCGACCTGGTACGGCAACGACGCGCCCCACGGCATCTCATCGGCGCTGGTGGTGGACGGCAAGGCCTACCTGGTCGACCTGGGCTCGGGCGCCTACCGGCAATTGCGCCGCGCCGGCATCAAGCCCGGCGCCGAGCAGGCCGTGTTCCTCACGCACCTGCATACGGACCACATCATCGACCTGGCCAGCCTGCTGATGTACGACCCCAGCGCGCGCCGCCGCGCCAAGGCGTCGTTGCAGATCTACGGGCCGGGCCGCCGCGGCGCTCTGCCGCCGCTGGCGCCGGGCCTGGCGGGCGATCCGGTGATCCATGCCGAGAACCCCGGAGCCGGCACGGCGGACCTGGTGGACTCGATGGTGGCGGGCATGGCCGCCGACCTGAACATCCGCGTGCGCAGCGAAGGCGTGCCGGATGTGCGCGGTTTCTTCCAGGCCCACGACATCGTCGTGCCGGCCGGGGTGGTTAAGGATCCGAACGTCGATCCCGCGCCGCCGATGGAGCCCTTCGAGGTCTGGCGCGACGAGCGCGTGACGGTCAGCGCCATCCTGGTGCCGCACGGGCTGGTGTATCCCAACTTCGCCTACCGCTTCGACACCGCGTCGGGATCGGTGGTGTTCTCCGGGGACACCGCGCTCAGTCCCAACCTGGTCAAGCTGGCGCGCGGCGCCGACATCCTGGTGCACGAGGCGATCGATCCCGCCTGGGTCGACCACATCGTCGGCCCCAAGCCATGGGATGCGCGCCAGCAGGCGCTGGCGCGGCAGCTGCTGGAGGCGCACACCACGCCGCAGCAGGCGGGCGAGGCGGCCACGCGGGCCGGTGTGCGCAAGCTGGTGCTGTCGCACCTGGTGCCAGGCGACGCGCCGGCCGAGCATTGGCTGCATGCCCGCGAGACCTTCAAGGGGCCGGTGGTGCTGGGCCAGGATTTGATGCGTATTCCCTTGAAGCAACCGTAAGCATCGTCGGAGGCGAGATGAAGTCTTTGTGTGTTGATACCCACCGACGCGCGGCGCGCGCGTGCGGCCGGATGGCGCTGCTGGCGTCGCTGATGTTGGCCACGGCCGCGCAGGCGGCAGCCGATTGCAGCGTGACGCTGGACGGCAAATCGCTGACTGCGGCGCAGGTGCTGGCGGTGGCGCGGCAGGATTGCGCCGTCGCCATCGCGCCGGCCGCTGCCCAGCGCGCGGCGCGTGCCTACGACCTGCTGCTGGCCTACGCGCGCCTGGACAAGCCGGTCTATGGCCTGAACCGGGGCGTTGGCCTGAACAAGGACCAGACCATCTTCCAGGGCGGCGAGATCTCGCCCGAGGTGCGGCGCCTGTCCGAACAGTTCAACCGTAACCTGCTGCATTCGCACAGCGCGGCCTACGGCGCCGAGGCGCCGCGCGACGTGACCCGCGCCGCCATGCTGATCCGCCTGAACACCGCGCTGTTCGGCGGTTCGGGCATGCAGCCGGCCGTGCTGGAGCAATACGCCGCGTTCCTGAACCGCGACGTGACGCCGGTGATGCTGGGCGAGGGCTCGGTCGGCCAGGCCGACATCACCATCCTGCCGCAGATCGGGCTGGTGATGATGGGCGAGGGCGAAGCCTGGCATGGCGACCAGCGCATGAGTGCCGCGCAGGCCTTGCGCGAGGCCGGCCTGGCGCCGGTGCGCCCGTTCGGCAAGGACGCGCTGGCGATGGTCAGCTCCAACGCCTACGGCGCCGCGCTGGCGGTGCTGGCCGCGCACGATGCGCGCGCGCTGCTGGCGCAGGCCGATGCCGTGGCGGCCTTGTCGCTGGAAGGCCTGGACGGCAACCTGGCGCCGTTGTTGCCGCCGGCCCAGGCGCAACGGCCCTACGCCGGCCAGCGCCAGACCGCCGAACGCATGCTGGGCCTGCTGCGTGGCAGCGCGCTGTGGCGGCGCGATGCGCAGCGGCCGCTGCAGGATCCGCTGAGCTTTCGCACCGTGAGCCAGGTGCATGGCGCGGCGCGCGACCTGTTGGCGTTGCTGGATCGCCAATTGCAATTGCAGATCAACAGTTCGGATGACAATCCCACCGTGGTGCTGGACGCCGCGCCAGCGGCCGACGCATCGGACTACGAAACGCAGTACTACGTGACCGACGGACCGGTGCGCGGGGCGGTGATGCCCAGCGCGGGTTTCGACCCCAGCGCCTGGGTGCTGCCGCTGCAAGGCACCGCCGTCGCCCTGTCGCAGGTGGCTCAGTTGTCGGCGCAACGCACCCTGCGCCTGACGGACCCGGGCTTCACGCGGCTGCCGCGCTTTCTCAGCCCGGGCAATGGCGCCATCGGCTATGGCCCGATCCAGAAGACGGTGTCCTCGCTGGCGGCGGACGTGCGCGCCCTGGCCGGACCGGTCGTGACCGATGTGCAGCCGCAGGCCGGCAACATCGAGGACGTCGGCACCAACGCGTCGCTGACCGGGCTGCGTGTGAGGGGCCAGATCGTCGCGCTGACGCGGCTGCTGGCGGTGGAGTTGATGCATGGCGCCCAGGCGGTCGACCTGCGCTATCCACAGGGGCCGGCCGCCGCGCTGGGGCAGGGCACCGCCAGCCTGTGGCGGGATTTCCGCAAACAGGTGCCTTACATGGCCGAAGACCGGCGCAACGATACCGATGTCATCACCGCCACGGCCTTTCTGCGCCAGGCGCGTGGCGGCGAGTCGGCCTGGGCGCGCGCCGATACGGCGCGCTGAGCGGCGGCCAGCGGAAATCGGCTCGCGCCCGGCGGAAATGCCCCCGGGCGTGCGCGCGGTTTTTCCCGTGGAACAGTGCGTTGCGCCGCCACCGCCCGCGCGGTGGCCTGGAGGCGCTTTGCGGCGGGCGATTTGCGCTACATTTGCCCGACGCGCGCGGGGCGCCAGTCAGGCGCCGCGCCTGTCACAATCGTCATCCCTTACCGCCACCGGATCTCCAGGAGCCCCCCGCATGTCCTCCCTAGACTCGTTCGCCATCACCCGGAAATGGCCCGCCCGGCATCCCGACCGCATCCAGCTGTATTCGCTGCCCACGCCCAACGGCGTCAAGGTGTCGATCCTGCTGGAAGAGCTGGGCCTGCCCTATGAGCCGCACCGGGTCAGTTTCGATTCGCAGGACCAGTTCACCCCGGAGTTCCTGTCGCTCAGCCCGAACAACAAGATCCCCGCGATCCTCGATCCCAATGGCCCGGACGGCAAGCCGCTGGCGCTGTTCGAGTCCGGCGCCATCCTGGTCTACCTGGCCAGCAAGACCGGCCAGCTCATCCCCGCCGACACCGCCGGCCGCTTCGAAACGCTGCAGTGGGTGATGTTCCAGATGGGCGGCATCGGCCCGATGTTTGGCCAGCTGGGCTTTTTCCACAAGTTCGCCGGCAAGGACTACGAGGACAAGCGCCCGCGCGACCGCTACGTGGCTGAATCCAAGCGCCTGCTGGGCGTGCTGGACAAGCGCCTGGATGGGCGCGACTGGGTCATGGGCGAGCAATACACCATTGCCGATATCGCCATCCTGCCGTGGGTGCGCAACCTTATCGGGTTCTACGGCGCGGGCGACCTGGTTGACTTTCAGCAGTTCAAGAACGTCGCCCGCGTGCTGGAAACCTTCGTGGCGCGTCCGGCCGTGGTGAAGGGCCTGGCTATCCCGGCCTGACGGCCACCGTTTACGCCGGTCCGTCGGCTCATCGCGGCCCGCCGGACCGGCCCGATTCGCCCCATCCCGGAAATTGTTCCCCTGTTAATTAGTCTGAGGGATCGGGCCGGTTTGCGCCGCATCAAACAACGCCGATACTTTCATGTTTTTCGGTCATATGCTTATTACCAAAAAGCGTAAGCTGCCTCCATAAGCTGGACAACGCAGTACGAACACCCGACGTGCGCGCTGGCCGGCAGCAACGGAGGGTTGGAATGAAGCATTTCGGGATCAAGGCGGTGGCGCTGCTGGCGCTGGCGGGCCTGGGCGGCGGTATCGGCGGCGCCCACCTGTTGACCGCCATCCGCAAGACGGACAGCACCGTCGCCGTCGATCCACAGGACCGCCGGCTGGCCGAAGCCGGCGCCTATATCGCGCGCACCGCCGACTGTGTCGCCTGTCACAGCGCGCCAGGCGACAAACCCTTCTCGGGCGGCCTGGCGATGCAGACGCCGGTGGGCACCATCTATTCGTCCAACATCACGCCCGACAAGCGCACCGGCATCGGCGCCTACAGCTACGCCGACTTCAAGAACGCGGTGCAATACGGCATTCGCAAGGACGGCGCGACGCTGTACCCCGCCATGCCGTACCCGTCGTACGCCATCATGCCCGACGCGGACATCCAGGCGCTCTACGCGTATTTCATGTCGCAAGTCGAGCCCGTGGACAAGCCCAGCGCCGACTCCACCATTCCGTGGCCGTTGAACATGCGCTGGCCCATGGCCTGGTGGCAGCTGGTGTTCGCCGGCAAGCGCGACTTCGCCGCGCCGGCGGGCGCGGACGAGCAGGTCCGGCGCGGCGCGTACCTGGTGGAAGGTCCGGGCCATTGCGGCGCCTGCCACACGCCGCGCGGCCTGGCCTACCAGGAAAAGGCGCTGTCCATGGCGGACGGCGACGCCTTCCTTTCCGGCGCCGTGATCGACGGCTGGCGCGCCAAGAGCCTGCGCGGCGAAGCCCGCGGCCTGGCCTCCTGGAGCGCGGACGACATCGCCCTGTTCCTGAAGACCGGCCGCACCGACAGGGTCGCGGTGTTCGGCGCCATGGCCGACGTGGTCGAGCACAGCACGCGTTATTTCACCGACGACGACCTGGCCAGCATCGCCGCCTACCTGAAGCAACTGCCGCCGGTGCCGGGCAAGGCGCCGGTGTTCCCCGCCAAG
Organism: Achromobacter sp. EG18; assembly: GCF_059759395.1. Lineage (NCBI taxonomy): Bacteria > Pseudomonadati > Pseudomonadota > Betaproteobacteria > Burkholderiales > Alcaligenaceae > Achromobacter > Achromobacter sp. EG18. The sequence continues at coordinate 3,739,862 of NZ_CM186213.1, read as the reverse complement.
GCTGACAACACCACGGCGTCCCTGCTGGCTGGCCGCTACGACTCGCGCGGCGCGGTGATCTACATGGAGCATTGCGTCATCTGCCATCGCGCCGACGGCCAGGGCATGCCGCGCATCTTCCCGGCGCTGGCGGGCAACTCGGCGATCTTCGCGCAGAACCCCCAGTCCATCATCCAGATCACGCTGGAAGGCGGCAAGATGCCCGAAAGCGACCGCGATTCCATGGCTTTCGCCATGCCGCGCTTCAACCACCTGAGCGACCAGGACATCACCGACGTCATCAACTTCATCCGCACGGCCTGGACCAACCAGGCGCCGCCGATCGCCAGCGACGAGGTCGCGCATATCCGTGGTTTCCTGGCCAGCAAGAAGCCGAACATCGTGTCGGGAGGCAAGCATGAATAAGCTGTACAAAATCGCCGCCACGGTGGCGCTGATGGCCGGGGGCGGCATGGCCGCGCTGGCGGCGCCGCCGGCGCCGGCCGGCGAGGCCAAGACCTTCGCGGTGCTCGACAAGGACGGCAAGCGGCTGCCCGACTACACCATCCCGTCCGACACCTCGATCGACAAGGAACCCAACGCCGAACAGATCCGCTACGGCCAGCGCCTGCTCAACGAAACCCGCCGCCTGTTGCCGAACAACACGGGCGCCAGCCTCAATTGCAGCAGCTGCCATGTGCAGCAGGGCAAGAAGCCGCTGGGCGCGCCGTACATCAACTCGGTCAACTCGTTCCCGCAGTTCAATCCGCGCTCGGGCCGGGTCGTGTCGCTGGCGGACCGCATCAACGGCTGTTTCCAACGCTCGATGAACGGCAAGCCGCTGGACAAGGAATCGCCCGAAATGCTGGCGATGCTGGCCTACATGAAGTGGCTGGCCCAGGATGTGCCGCATGGGGCGCAGGTGCAGATCAAGAACGCCTGGCCCATCGACACCAAGCTGGTTCCCAACCCGGAGCGGGGCAAGGGCCTGTATGCCGCGCAGTGCGCCGCCTGCCACGGCGCCAACGGCGAAGGCAAGCGCGACCGCGCCGGCAATATCGTGTTCCCGCCGTTGTGGGGCGACGAATCATTCAATATCGGCGCCGGCCTGGCGCGCACCTACAAGGCAGCCGCCTTCATCCGCAACAGCATGCCGATGGGCGTGAACACCCATGGTAACTGGGGCGAGGGCAAGGTGCTGTCGGACCAGGACGCGGTGGACGTGGCCGAGTACTTCACGCACATGCCGCGGCCGGATTTCCCGCCCAAGGACAAGGACTGGCCGGACGGCAAAAAGCCCAAGGACGCGCGCTATTGAGCAACCAGGCCGGACGCGCGGGCCTGTCCCGTCCGGGGCGGCCCGGATCCGGGCCGGGCGATGGCGCGCTCCACGCCCTACAATCGGCGAGTCTTCCCTCGTGATCGTCCCCGGCCCGCCATGGAACTGCGCCAGCTTCGTTATTTCGTTCGCGTCGTCGAAGCCGGCAGCATCGGCCGCGCGGCCATGTCGCTGGGCATGGTGACGTCCGCGCTCAGCCAGCAGATCAGCCGGCTCGAAGGCGAACTGGCCACGCGGCTGCTGCAACGCAGCGCCAGCGGCGTGGTGCCCACCGACGCCGGGCTGGCGTTCTTCCGCCAGGCCCAGTTGGCGCTGCGCCATGCCGACGACGCGATCCAGGCCGCGCAGCAGGCGCGCCTGGCCGGCCACGTCAGCGTCGGCCTGCCATCCACCACCGCGGCCATCCTGGGCGCGCCGTTCGTGCAGGCCATGAACCAGCGCTATCCCGATATCCGCCTGCATCTGGTGGAGGCATTGTCGGGCCACCTGGCCGACATGCTCAACGGCCGCCAGCTCGACCTGGCCATCGTGTTCCATGCCGAGGCGGCGCGCCGCTGGAGCGTTACGCCGCTGCTGGACGAACCCCTCTATCTATGCGCCCGGCGCGACATGCCGGGACTGCCCGCCGGCCCCACCACACGCCTGGACGAGATCGCCGGCCTGCCGCTGGTGCTGCCCGGCGGCCGCCACGGGCTGCGCGCCTCGGTCAACCTGGCGTTCCAGCAGGCGGGCCACGTGCCGCGGGTGGTGGCCGAGGTCGATGGCCTGGCGCTGCTGATGGACGTGGTGCAGCTGGGTTACGCCGCCACCATCCAGCCCAGCTCGGCCACCGCGCGCATCGCGCCGGGCCAGTTGGCGATGGCGCGGATCGACGAGGCCGACCTGTTCCGGCCCAATCTGCTGGCCAGCCTGTCGGACGACGAATTGTCGCCGGCGGCGCTGGCTGCGCGCCTGGTGCTGGCCGACGTCTCGCGCACGTTGGCGCGAGACGGCAAATGGGCCGTTACCGCGCTGCATGAGTCGTGAACGGGCGTCGCTTGCCGCCCGTGAGCAATGCCGCGCGCAGCCGGCATACCGCTCTTCACGAATCATGAATACCCGTTGACGGCGCGCTGATATCGCGGCGCGCGGCGCCGGCCTACAGTCCGTTCCTTGATCCGGGAACGATGACATGGTCGATGTATTGGTGATAGGCGGAGGCAATGCGGCGCTGTGCGCGGCCTTGATGGCGCGCGAGGCGGGCGCCAGCGTGTTGCTGCTGGAGGCCGCGCCGCGCGCATGGCGCGGCGGCAATTCGCAGCACACACGCAACCTGCGCTGCATGCACGACGCGCCGCAGGACGTGCTGGTGGACGCCTATCCGGAAGAGGAATACTGGCAGGACCTGCTCAAGGTCACCGGCGGCCAGACCGACGAGAAACTGGCGCGGCTGGTGATCCGCGAGTCCGCCACCTGTCGCGACTGGATGCGGCGCCATGGCGTCAATTTCCAGCCGCCGCTGTCGGGCGCGCTGCACGTGGCCCGCACCAACGCCTTCTTCATGGGCGGCGGCAAGGCGCTGGTCAATGCCTATTACCGCAGCGCCGAGGCCCTGGGCGTGGGCATCCGCTACGACGCGCCGGTGGACGCGCTGGAACTGCGGGACGGCCGCTTTCAGGCCGCCCGCATCGGCGCCGAGCGCATCGAGGCGCGCGCCTGTGTGCTGGCGGCCGGCGGTTTCGAGTCCAACCGCGAATGGCTGCGCGAGGCCTGGGGCCGCAACGAGCGCGGCGAGTGGCCGGCCGACAACTTCCTCATCCGCGGCACCCGCTACAACCAGGGCGTGCTGCTCAAGTTCATGCTGGAGGCCGGCGCCGACCGCATCGGCGATCCGTCGCAATCGCACTGCGTGGCCATCGACGCGCGCGCGCCGCTGTACGACGGCGGTATCTGCACCCGTATCGACTGCGTCTCGCTGGGCGTGGTGGTCAACCGCGACGCGCAACGCTTCTACGACGAGGGCGAGGACTTCTGGCCCAAGCGCTACGCCATCTGGGGCCGCCTGACGGCCATGCAGCCGGGGCAGATCGCCTACTCCATCATCGACGCCAAGGCCGTGGGCCGTTTCATGCCGCCGGTGTTCCCCGGCGTTACCGCAGATTCCGTGGCGGAACTGGGGCGGCGGCTGGGACTGGACCCGGTGGCGCTCGAGCACACCATCCGCGAATACAACCAGGCCTGTAGAACCGGCACCTTCGACCACACGACGCTGGACGACTGCCGCACCGAGGGCCTGGCGCCCGCCAAGACCCACTGGGCCCGGCCCATCGACACCGCGCCGTTCTACGGTTACGCGCTGCGGCCGGGCATTACCTTCACCTACCTGGGGCTGAAGGTGGACGATACCGCCGCCGTTCGTTTCAACGGCGTGCCTAGCGACAACCTGTTCGTGGCCGGCGAGATGATGGCCGGCAACGTGCTGGGCAAGGGCTACACGGCGGGGGTGGGCATGTCCATCGGCACCGCCTTCGGCCGCATCGCCGGCACCCGCGCCGCGGCAGCCGCCCAGCGCATGCATCGTACCCCCGGCACCCACCGCAACGGAGCACAGCATGCGGCAGCTTGAAACCCTGGCCCGCGAGGCTCAATCGTTAGCGCGGACGGCGCCGGCCATGGATGAACGGCCGGTGCGCTGGCATGGACGTGGCGCGGCCGCGCTCAGTCCGCAGGAAACCGAAGTGGCGCGCGTCATGCAGATCTGCAACGCCTGTCGCTACTGCGAAGGCTTCTGCGCCGTCTTTCCGGCCATGACCCGGCGCCTGGAGTTTGGCAAGGCTGACCTGAACTACCTGGCCAACCTGTGCCACAACTGCGGCGCCTGCCTGCACGCCTGCCAGTACGCGCCGCCGCACGAGTTCGCGGTGAACGTGCCGCAGGCCATGGCCAAGGTGCGATTGCAGACTTATACCGAGTACGCGTTTCCAGCGGCGCTGGGCAAACTGTACCAGCGCAACGGGCTGGCGCTGTCGCTGGCCACGGCCGCGGGGCTGGCGCTGTTCCTGGCGTTGACGGTGATGCAGGCGGGTGGGCTGTTGCACGCGCCGATGGCCGGCAATTTCTACGCGGTGTTCCCCCACAACACGCTGGCGCTGATGTTCGGCGCGGTGTTCGGCTTCGCCATGGTGGCCCTGGCCATCGGCGCGGCGCGCTTCTGGCGCGACGTCAGCCCGGGCACGGCCAGCGGCGCGGCCGTGGCCGAGGCCGCGCACGACGCGCTGCGCCTGCGCTACCTGGATGGCGGCCATGGCAAGGGCTGCAACAACGCCGACGATGCCTTCACGCTGTGGCGCAGGCGCTTTCACCACTTCACGTTCTACGGCTTCATGCTGTGTTTTGCCGCCACCTGCGTGGCCACGCTCTACCACTACCTGCTGGGCGAACAAGCGCCATATCCGTTCTGGAGCGCGCCGGTGCTGCTGGGCACGGCGGGCGGCATCGGCCTGCTGATCGGGCCGGCGGGCCTGCTGTGGTTGAACCTGCGGCGCCATCCGCTGCAGGGCGACGCGGCGCAAAAACCGATGGACCGCGGCTTCATCGCCTTGCTGCTGCTGACCAGCGCCACCGGCCTGGCGCTGCTGGCCGGCCGCGACACCGGCGCCATGGCTCTGCTGCTGGCGGTGCACCTGGGCGTGGTGATGGCGCTGTTCCTGACCTTGCCCTATGGCAAGTTCGCACACGGTATCTATCGCTCGGCCGCGTTGCTGAAGTGGGCGATCGAGAAGCGCCAGCCCGACAAGCTGAAGTTGGGCGCCGACTGAGCCGCGCCGCCGCCGCGGTCCCGTGGCGGTATGCGCGCATGACGGCGCCCTCGAAGGCGCCGCGATTCCAATATCCTTCAGGAGACTTGCATGTTCCCTCATCGCCTTGCCCGCGCGGCATTCGCCGCCGCCTGTCTGCTGCCGGCCCTGCCGGCCGCGCAGGCGCAGACCTTTCCCGCCAAGCCCATCACGCTGGTCGTGCCGCATTCGGCCGGCGGCACTTCCGACATCCTGGCGCGCACGGTGGCGGCCGAAGCCGCCAGGTCGCTCGGCCAGACCATCGTGATCGACAACAAGGGCGGCGCCAACGGCACCATCGCCGCCAAGCAGGTGGCTTCGGCCGCGCCCGACGGCTACATGCTGCTGCTGGCGACCGCCAGCACCCATGGCATCAACCCGTCGCTGTACTCGCGCATTTCGTATGACGCGGTCAGGGATTTCAAGCCGGTCACGTTGCTGGCGACCGTGCCCAATGTGCTGGTGGTCGGCTCCAACGTGAAGGCCGCCAGCGTGCCGGAGCTGATCGCCTACATCAAGACGCAGGGCGATCGCATCAACATGGGTTCGGCGGGGGCGGGCACGCCGGGCCACCTGGCCGGCGAGATGTTCAAGCGGGCGGCGGCCTTGCAGTTCACGCACGTGCCGTACAAGGGGGGCAGCCCTGCCATCACCGACTTGATCGGCGGCCAGATCGACTTCATGTTCACCACCATTCCGGGCGTGCTGCCGCACGTCAAGGCCGGCACCTTGCGCGCGCTGGCGGTGACCTCGCCGCAGCGTTCACCCGCCTTGCCCGACATTCCCACGATGGCGGAGTCGGGCCTGGCGGGCTTTCAGGCCCTGTCGTGGCATGGGGTGGTGGCGCCGGCCGGGACGCCGGACGCGGTGGTGGCGCGGTTGAATGAAGCCTTGGGCGGGGCCTTGGCGGCGCCGGCGGTCAAGCAGCGCCTGATGGAGGAGGGGGCCCAGGCATCGACCCTGCACACGGCCGCCTTCGGCGCGTTCATCGACAGGGAGATCGCGGCCTGGGCGCAGGCCGTGAAGGACTCCGGCGCCACCGCGAACTGAGTGCGTTGCCGATGCGCGCCGCGCATCGGCGATGGCCGTTCAACCCGCCTGGTAGGCGTCGCACAGGGCCAGGTATTCGTCGCCGCTGATCTCCAGCGCCATGGCGGGGATCAGCACGCGCTTGCGGTCCGGCAGCGAGGTCTTCAGCTGGATCTGGCGGCCGATCGGAATGCCGACGTAGGTCTGGTTGACGTAGGTGTTCTCGTTGACCGCCTGCCAGGGAATCACCGTGCCATCCGTCACCCGCAGGCCGTCGCGGGTGAAGGTAATGACGGGCTTGGCGGGGCCGAAGGCGCGCAGCAGGCAGCGGATCACCAGCCAGACGCCGATGGCGGCGATGGCGGCGAAGAACGCCATCCCGCCGATGTTTGCGCGGGCACGCGCGGCCAGCACGCCGAACGCCACCGCGGCCACCGTCCAGATGACGGCGCCGGCGATGAGGCGGTTGCGGGAGTAGTACACGGGGCGATCGGCCAGGGTCTGGGCTTGGTGCGAGGCGGAGCTGTAGATTTCCATGTTCGGGTTGCGTGCAAAGGATGAGGGGGCCGCCACGCGGGCGGGATTTCGGAGTCAGGCAGGCAGGTAGTGCCGCAGGCAGGCCAACAGCACCGGCTCGTTGTCGATGCCGGAGCGGTCGATCCTGTGGGTCTTGCCGCGCGCGACGACGATCAGCGTCTCGTCGGTTTCCATGCCTTCGCTGTCGGATTGGGTGCGGATGGTGTCGATGCTTGCCCACGGGATCTGCTGTCCCTTGTGCACCAGGCCGGCGGCGTTCATGCCCACGGCGCCGAAGGCGACGGTGGCGCCGGCGTCGATGCGGCGCCTGGCATCGGCTTCGAGATTGCCGCCCACGCGCGCCTCCAGCAGGTCCAGCAGCGCATCGGCATCGTCCCAGATGGCCAGGCGCAGCCGCAGGCGTCGGCCGTCGGCCAGCGTGAGCAGCAGATGGTCGCGATTGTGGCGATGACGCATCGAGGCGATGTCGGCATAGGGTACCGCCAGGGGACCCAGGCGCAGCGCCCGCTCGTCCAGCGTCAGCGCGGCGGGCGCGCGCCACCACGCGACCAGGTCCGAACCCCGCCACAGCAGGTAGCCCACGGTCGGCAAGGTCAGGAAGAAGACCAGCCACATGGCGCGATAGCGCAGCATCTCGACCAGCAGGCGGCGCGGCAGCAGCCAGATGTCAATGGCCGCCAGCAATTGCGCGGAGAACAGATACAGCAGCGCCGCCGCGCCCAGGTAGCAACCCAGCGCGTAGCGCGGCAGAATACGGGGAAATGAAGCCGTCATGGAAACCGGCCGCGACGCGGCACCGTTCTGGAATTTGAAGGCTTGGCACTCTAAGGCGATGTCCGGCGGGGCGGGGTTTCCATCTGTATCAATATTGCGGATTTCATGTCGCCATCAGCTTGCCCAGCGTCGCCATGCCCTGTTCCATCGCGTCGCTCCAGGGATGTCCGCAGTTCAGCCGCAGGTAGTTGCCGAACGCGCCGGAGGACGAGAACAGCGGCCCGGGCGCGATGCTGATGCCGTGGTCGAGCGCCGCGCGATGCAGTCGCAGGGTGTCGATGCGCGCGGGCAGCTCGACCCAGGTGAAGTAGCCGCCGAGCGGCCGCGTGGCGCGCGTGCCCTTGGGAAAGTAGCGCGCCACCGCCTGCAGCATCTCGCCCTGCTGCAAGGCCAGCGTCTGGCGGAACTGGCGCAGGTGGCGGTCGTAGCCGCCCTGCGACAGGTAGGCGGCAATCGCCGCCTGCGTCGGCGCGGCGGTGGCCAGGCTGGTGGTGAGCTTGTTGCGCATGATGGCGCGGGTGTAGCGTCCGGCCGCGACCCAGCCGACCCGGTAGCCCGGCGCCAGCGTCTTCGAGAAGGACGAGCAGTGCATCACCACGCCCTCGTGATCGAAGGCCTTGGCGGGCCGCGGCCGATTGGCGCCGAAGTACAGTTCGCCGTACACGTCGTCCTCGATCAGCGCGACGCCATGGCGCGTCAGCAGCTCGACCAAGGCTTCTTTCTTGGCCTCGGGCATCAGGCTGCCCAGCGGGTTCTGGAAGGTCGTCATCAGCCAGCAGGCGCGCGGCTGGTGTTGCTGGATGGCCCGCTCCAGCGCCTGCAGGTCGATACCCTCGCGCGGATGCGTCGCCACTTCGATCGCGTGCAGCTGGTTGCGTTCGAGCGACTGCAAGGCGGCGTAGAAGGTGGGCGATTCCACGATCACGGCGTCGCCGGGCCGGGTGACCGCGCTCAGGCACAGGTTGAGCGCGTCGAGCGCGCCGTTGGTGATGATGATGTCGTCCACCGGCACCGTCAGCCCGTCGGCCAGGTAGCGCAGGGCGATGGCGCGGCGCAAGGCTGCGTCGCCCGGGCTGAGGTCGTCGATGGAACCCCACGGGTCCAGCTGCTGCACGGTGGCGGCCATGAATTTCGCCAGCCTGCCGTACGGCAGCAGCGACGGGCTGGGAAACGCCGAGCCGAACGGCAGCATGTCGCGCCGCAGGGTGGCGTTGAGCACCTGCAGCACGTTGTCGCTGACGTCCACCGGATGGCGGCCGGCGGCGGCGCTGGACAGATCTTCGGGCTCGGGCAGGCTGGCCTGCGAGGCGCGCAGCACGTAGTAGCCGGAACGGTCGCGCGCGCGGATCAGCCCGCGCGCTTCCAGCAGGTAGTAGGCCTTGAACACCGTCGACGGACTGACGCCGCGGCTGGCGCTGGTCTGGCGCACCGAGGGCAGGCGGTCGCCCGCCTGCAGCAGCCCTGACAGGATCGAGGCGGTGATCTCTTCGGTCAGCCGTTCGTAGCGTTTCATGAGGGGATCCGGAGAAGACGGCGTTTCAGGTCGACATGCCGAGGGCGCGCATCACCAGCCGCAACGCGCCGGCGGCCAGGCCCAGCGACGCCACACCGCCGGCCCAGATCAACAGCAGCCACAGCAGCCGGCTGCGCCAGGAGGGCAGGGAGCTCGGCGCGGCCATCAGTGAAACGCCTCGCCGGTGCGCACCTTGCCGCGGAACACGTAGTAGGACCAGGCGGTGTACATCAGGATAATCGGAATGATGGCGAGCGCGCCGACCAGCGCGAAGCCCAGGCTCTGCGGCGGCGCGGCCGCGGTCCAGATCGACACGTCCGGCGGAATCACGGCGGGCCAGATGCTGATGCCCAGGCCGCTGTAGCCCAGGAACACCAGGCACAGCGCCAGCACGAACGGCCCGGCGTCCGGCTTGCCGCGCACGCGCCGCATCAGGTCGATACCGGCGGCCGCCACCAGCAGCGGCACCGGCAGGAACCAGAACATGTTGGGCAGGCTGAACCAGCGCTGCGCGATATGCGGCTGCGCCAGTGGCGTCCACAGGCTGATCGCGGCGATCACGGCCAACAGCGCCAGCGTCAGCGGCCGTGCCAGCGCGCACATGTGGCGATGCAGGCGGCCCTCGGTCTTCATGATGAGCCAGGTGCAGCCCAGCAGCGCATACGCCACCACCAGGCCCGCGCCGGTGAACAGCGAGAACGGGCTGATCCAGTCCCACGGTCCGCCCTGGTAGGCGCGCTCGACCACCGGGATGCCTTCGATGTAGGCGCCCAGCGTCACGCCCTGGAAGAAGGTGGCGCAGAGCGAGCCCAGCACGAAGGCGCGGTCCCACAGCGGGCGGTGGCGCGGGTCGGCCTTGAAGCGGAACTCGAAGGCCACGCCGCGGAAGATCAGCCCCAGCAGCATGAACACCAGCGGCAGGTGCAGCGCGCTCAGGATCACCGAGTAGGCCAGCGGAAACGCGGCCAGCAGCCCCGCGCCGCCCAGCACCAGCCAGGTCTCGTTGCCGTCCCACACGGGCGCCACGGTGTTGACCATGGCGTCGCGTTCCTCGGCGTCGCCGACCAGCGGAAAGAGGATGCCGATGCCCAGGTCGAAGCCGTCCATCACCACGTACATCATCACGCCGAACAGGATGATGACGGCCCATATCAGTGCAAGGTCGATGCCCATGGTGTCAGGCTCCTTTGAATCCAGGTTGCGCGGACGGGGCGTCCGCCGAGGTGGAGGCGGCCGACAGCGGCCGCGACGGCTGGCGCGGTTCGCCCGGGCCGCCGGACAGCGGCGCATGGCCGGGCGCCGGGGTCGGGCCCATGCGGATCAGGCGCAGCATGTACGACACGCCCGCGCCGAACACGAACAGGTACACCACCACGAACAGCGCCAGCGTCAGCGTCAATTCGCCCAGGCCGTGGCGGGTGGCGGCGTCGGCCGTGCGCATCACGCCGTAGACGATCCATGGCTGGCGGCCGATCTCGGTCACGTACCAGCCGGCCAGGATCGCCACCAGGCCGGAGGGCCCCATCCACAGCGCGAAGCGTTGCAGCGCGCGCGACTGGTACAGGCGGCCGCGCCAGCGCGCCCACAGCGCCCAGCCGGCCAGCAGGATCATCAGCATGCCCAGCCCCGCCATCACGCGGAACGACCAGAACACCACGGTGGCGTTGGGCCGGTCCTCGGGCGGATACGACTTCAGTCCGGGGAACTGGCCGTCCCAGCTGTGCGTCAGGATCAGGCTGCCCAGGCGCGGCACGTTGAGCGCGTAGCGGGTCTCTTCGCGTTCCATGTCGGGGATGCCGAACAGCGTCAGCGGGACGCCCGCGCCCGGCTCGTTTTCCCAATGGCCTTCGATCGCGGCGATCTTGGCGGGCTGGTGCTTGAGCGTGTTCAGGCCGTGGAAATCGCCCACCACCGCCTGCAGCGGCGCCGAGATCGCCAGCATGGCCATCGCCATCGCGAACATCTTTTTCACCGCCGGGCTGCGGTCGCCGCGCAGCAGGTGCCAGGCGCCGGACGCGCCCACCATCAGCGCGGTGGCTAGGAACGCGGCGATGCCCATGTGCGCCAGGCGGTAGGGGAACGAGGGGTTGAAGACCACCGCCAGCCAGTCGGTCGGCACCACACGGCCGTCCAGGATCTCGTAGCCCGCGGGAGTCTGCATCCAGCTGTTGGAGGCCAGGATCCAGGTGGCCGATACCAGCGTGCCCAGCGCCACCATGATGGTCGAGAAGAAGTGCAGCCCCGGGCCCACGCGCGACCAGCCGAACAGCATCACGCCGAGAAAGCCCGCTTCAAGAAAGAATGCGGTCAGCACTTCGTAGGCCAGCAGGGGCCCGGTGACGCTGCCGGCGAAATCGGAGAAGAAGCTCCAGTTGGTGCCGAACTGGTAAGCCATCACCAGGCCGGACACCACGCCCATGCCGAAATTGACGGCGAAGATCTTGGTCCAGAAGTGGTAGAGGTCGCGGTAGACGGTGTTGCGGGTGCGCAGCCAGCAGCCTTCGAGCACGGCCAGGTAGCTGGCCAGGCCGATGGTGATGGCCGGAAAGATGATGTGAAAGGAAATGGTGAATCCGAACTGTATTCGGGCAAGCAGTAGCGCGTCGCTATCCATGGCGGGTGATTCCTGACTTCAAGGCCCGCGCGATCCTGCCGCCACCGGGCGGCGCGCGCGGACAGGCTGGTGCCTGTAGCGTCAAGATAGGCCGGCCCTGCTGAGCAGTACAGATTCAGAAGGCGGCGAAAAAAAGCGGATCAGTTTGGCGGGCGTCGACGTGGAAATGGCGCGCCGCCATAGGGAAGACCGGCCGTTTTCATGAAAAGGGCCAGATCCGGCCGTTACAAAAAAAACAGCACAGCGGGACCGCTGTGCTGCCTGACCCTGCCGCCGGGGCAGGGCAAAGGGCATTCGTGTTCAGCCGCTCGCCGCTTTGCGGCGCGGGAGACGTCTATGTCGAACGCGTGGCGCGCTGGCGCTGGCGCAAGACGGTGACGGTTTCGCCGGCCACGCCCCAATTGTCGGTATCGACTTCCTCGATGACGACAAACGTGGCTTGCGGGTCCTTGCCGAGCACTCGCACCACCAGGTCGGTGGCGCCGCGGATCAGTTCGGCTTTCTGCTCGCGCGTGGCGCCTTCGCGGGTGATCTGGATGTTGATGTAAGGCATGTCTGTTCCTTGGCGGTTGGCAGCCGGCGCGCGCCGGCCAAAAGGCGTTGCCTTGCGGATTACCACCGGCCGGCAGTGGCTCCGCCATCGACGGGGATCACCGCCCCCGAGGTGAATGACGACTCGGTCAGGTACAGCACCGCATCGACCACGTCCCCGGTGTCGCCGCGCCGCCTGGAGGGCGAAAGCCGGTCCAGGAAATCCGCGTCGCCGTTTTCATGCATCGGCGTTTGGATGATACCCGGGGCCACCGCGTTGACCCGGACGCGGTGCGGCGCCAATTCCAGGGCTAGTGCCTTGGTGGCCTGGTTCAGGCCGCCCTTGACCAGGACGGGAAGCAGCGCGGGCACTTGTTGCAGCGGCTGCATGGCGATGCTGGCGGTGATATTGACGATGTGCCCGCCGCCATGGGCGGCCATATGCGCCGCCGCCAGTTGCGACGGATAGAAGAAGCCCTTGAGGTTGGTGCTGAACAATTGGTCGACGTCGTCGGTGGTGTAGTCGCCCACCGGCTTGGCGATGAAGATGCCGGCGTTGTTGACCAGCACGTCGACCTTGCCGAAGGCCTGGATCGCGCGCTCGAACAGGGCGCGCGCGGTGGCGGGGGCGCCGATGTCGCCGGGTACGCCGATGAAGCGAGGCGGATTGCCCAGTTGGCGCGCTGCCTGGGCCAGGCGCTCGGCGCTCCGGGCATTGCCGACGACATTGTCGCCGCGCTCGAGGTAGGCGCGGGCGATGGCCAGGCCGATGCCGCTGGAGGCGCCGGTCACGATGATGGTTTTGGCGGGATGGGTCATGTCTGGACTCCGGATAAGAAGGGGTAGCGCCACTCTACTTATGACCCGAAACGTGATAAACACCTCAAAGATCAAATCTATGCATACATCATGTAATGAGTCTGGCGGGCTCCGCCAGGCCAGCCAGGACGCCATTCATGCAACGTCGCTTCGAAGACCTGATGCTCGGCAGCGTGGAGCTGTTCTGCCTGGCAGCCGAACTGCAGAGCTTCACCGCCGCCGCCAATGCGGCCGGCGTGACGCCGGCCGCCGTCAGCCGCTCGGTGTCGCGGCTGGAAGAGCGCCTCGGCGTCCGCCTGTTCGTGCGCACCACGCGCCAGATCCGTCTGACCGCGGCGGGCCTGCGCTACATGGAGCAGTGCCGTTCTGCCCTGGCGTTGCTGACCGAGGCCGAACGCGAGGTCACCGGGCAGCAGGCCGAGCCCGCGGGCAAGCTGCGCATCAGCATGCCCACGCCGTATGCCCATCACCGCGTGCTGCCATTGCTGGGCGAGTTCCGCCAGCGGTACCCGCAGGTGCAGGTCGATGTGCACATCAGCAACCGCAATGTCGACTTTGCCGAAGAAGGCTACGACCTTGCCATTCGCGGCCGGCTGCCGCCGGACTCGAATCTGGTGGCGCGCAAGCTGGAAGACGCGGAACTGGTGCTGGTGGCGGCCCCGGGCTATCTGCGGCGCGTGGGCACGCCGCGCACCCTGGAGGATCTCGACGGGCACGACTGCATCCAGTTCGAGTTGCCCAGCACCGGCCGCAACATCCCATGGATATTCATGCGTGACGGCCGGCAGATCGACGTGCCGACCCATGGCGGCACCAGTTGCTCGGGCGATGTGCTGGGCGGCGTCAGTTTGGCGCGTCATGGCGCGGGGTTGTTCCAGGCGTACCGCTTCACCGTGCAGGAGGATCTGCGGCGCGGTGATCTGGTGGAGGTGTTGCCGCGCTTTGGCGGCGCCACGCGGCCATTCACTTTGCTCTACCCGCACGTGCGCCATGTGTCGTTGCGGGTGAGGACATTTGCCGACTTCCTGCTGGAGCGCCTGCGACGCTAGCCGCCGCGCTGCGGATCAGGCGCCCATGTCCCCGAGCCTGGCGCTGGACCGGCATCTGGCGGATGGCCGCATCGACCTCGTCCAGGGGGCGATGCGGTCATCCGTGGCGGAGGCGTCAGTACATGTGCTGCCCGCCGTTCATGGCGACATTGCTGCCGGTCATGAACGCCGCCGCATCGCTGCAGATGAACGCCACCAGCGCGGCGATTTCGTCGGGCTGGCCCAGCCGGCCCAGCGGAATCTGCGGCAGGATCTTCTCCTTGAGCACATCTTCCGGCACGGCCTCGACCATGCGCGTGGCCAGGTAGCCCGGCGACACCGTGTTGACCGTGACGCCCTTCCTGGCCAATTCCAGCGCCAGCGATTTGGTGAAGCCGTGGATGCCGGCCTTGGACGCGGCGTAGTTGGTCTGCCCGAAGGCACCCTTGGAGCCATTCACCGACGAGATGTTGACGATGCGTCCCCAGCCGCGGTCGGCCATCGGCCCGCACAGGGGCTGCGTCATGTTGAACATCGAATCGAGATTGCTGCGCAGCACGTCGTTCCAGTTCTCGTAGCTCATCTTGCGCAGGCTGGCGTCGCGCGTGATGCCGGCATTGTTGACCAGGATGTCGATCTGGCGGCCGTCGTCGGCCAGGCGCCGCGCCAGCGCCTGGCAGGCGTCGTAGTCGGCCACGTCGACCTTGACCATGTCGTAGCGGCGGCCGGCGGCCGCCTCCTGGTCGAGCCACTGGCGCGTGGCCGCTTCGCTGGCATGGCAGGTGACGATGACATCATGGCCGGCATCGAGCAGCGCCCGGGCAATGGCGCGCCCCAGGCAGCCGGTGCCGCCGGTGACGAGCGCGGTGCGTTTAGTCGCCATGGCGCGCTCCGAACTGGCTGGCCTCGCGCATGGCCGAGCAGGCCGAGGTCATCTGATCGCAATACGACGACCACATGCGCGTCAGCGGCGAATCGGCCAGGCCGCCGCTGGCCGCCGCCGAGGCGTTGCGCAGCCAGCCGCTGACGGCCTCGCTGACGCCGGCGGCCAGCGCCGCCTGGTCTTCCAGCGCGGCATGCGTGATGGCCTGGCTGGCTTCGAGCTGGCACTGCCATTGCTTGCGCGTGACCTCGCCCAGCGCGGGGGCGATGTTCTGCCAGTTGCCGTCGAGCTTGAGCGGCGCCAGCGTCGACAGGTACTGGCCGGTGCCGTCGCTGGCCAGGCGCTGGCCCAGCTGCAGCCAGCGCTGCTGGCTTTCACGCGCCAGTTCAGCCAGGCGCTGGCAGTAGGCGGCGTTGGCGCCGGCGAGGTCCTGGGGCGAGGAAGCGGTGGTCTTCCCGGTGGTCTTCTTCATGATGCGTCCTTTTAAGAGAGTGGTAAGGGGCAACGAATGCACAGGCCTCACGCCATCTGGCTGAGGGTCTTGCGGAAACGGGTCAACGAGAAGGCGAACAGGACGCTGCCGATCAGCGCCAGCGCCAGGAACGGTTGCCATACGACGCCCAGGCCGGCGCCGCGAAAGAGAATCGCCTGGCCCAGTTCCACGAAATGGGTGGTGGGGGCGGCCAGCATGATGTTCTGCACGAAGTCCGGCATGCTTTCGCGCGGCGTGGTGCCGCCGGACAGCATCTGCAGCGGCAGCAGCACCAGGACCAGCAGCATGCCGAACTGCGGCATGCTGCGCGCCAGGGTGGCCATGAAGATGCCCATGGAGGTGGTCGCGAACAGGTGCAGCGCCACCCCGGCCAGGAACAGCGCCACCGATCCCTCGACCGGCACCTGCAGCAGGCCACGCACGACGAATGTCAACGATAGCCCAGCCGACACCAGTACCACCAGCCCCATGGACCAGACTTTCGCCAGCATGATCTCGGTCGGTGTAACCGGCATGACCAGCAGGTGTTCGATGGTGCCGTGCTCGCGCTCGCGGATCAGCGCCGCGCCCGTCAGGATGATGGACAGCATCGTGACGTTGTTGATGATCTCCATCAGGCTGCCGAACCAGGCCTGCGTCAGGTTGGGGTTGAAGCGCATGCGCACCGCCAGGTCCACCGGCAGCTCGGTCGGCTTGCGGTAGCGCTTGACGAATTCGTTGATCTCGTCGGTGATGATCTGCTGGATGTAGCTGCTGCCGGTGAACGCCTGGCTCATGCGGGTGGCGTCCACGTTCAGCTGGATCTCGGCCGGCCTGCCGGCCAGCACGTCGCGCTGGAAGTTCGGCGGCACGTTGACGACAAAGGTGTAGCGTCCGGCGTCCATGCCGGCGTCGGCCTCGGCCGAGGTGACCATCGCCGGACGCGTGAAGTGCGGCGGGTAGAACGCCGAGGTGATGCGCGCGGACAGTGGCGAGACGTCCTCGTCCACCACCGCGATGGCCGCGTTGTGCAGCGATTCGGGCACGGCGGTCGCGGCCGTGTAGATCATCAGCGTGAACGACACGAAGATCAGCACCAGCATCATCGGGTCGCGCGCCAGGCTCCACAGTTCCTTGACGCCCAGGCGGAAGATATTGGCGGCATGTCGCGGCATGGCTCAGGTCTCCTGTTTTTTCAGAAGCAGCGCCGAGGCGCCCAGGATCACCGGAATGGCGATCAGCAGCGGCCAGAACGAACCCTGCAGGTTGGAGAAATCCAGCGCCTTGCTGAACACGCCGCGGCTGATCGTGAGCATGTGGGTGGCGGGGTAGACCTGGCCGATCAGCTTGCCGCCGCCTTCCAGCGACGACACCGGGTTGAGCAGGCCGGCGAACTGCACCGCCGGCACCAGCGTGCCGATCATGGTGAAGAACAGCGCCGCGATCTGGCTGCGGGTGAAGGTGGAGGCCAGCAGGCCGATGGCGGTGGCCACCACGTTGTAGATCAGCGCGGCCGCCAGCAGCGTGGTGAAGCTGCCGGTGATCGGCACGCCGAACAGCGTCACCGCCAGCAGCGTCATCAACAGGAAGTTCAGCATCGCCAGCGCCACATAGGGCGCCTGCTTGCCCAGCAGGAATTCCAGCCGCGTCACCGGCGTGACGTACAGATTGATGATCGAGCCCAGCTCCTTCTCGCGCACCACCGCCAGCGCGGTCAGCATGGCGGGCATCATCAGCAGCAACAGCGGGATCACGGCCGGCACCATGGCCGGCAGGCTGCGCACGTCGGGGTTGTAGCGAAAGCGCGTCTCGATGCCGACCGCCTGCGTGGCGGCGGCGCCCAGCCGTTCGCGCGCCTGCTGCTGCAGCCAGCCCTGGTGCATGCCGAGCACGTAGCCGCGGATGGTCTCGGCGCGCTGCGGCATGGCGCCGTCGATCCAGACGCCGACCTGCGCGTTGCGGCCGCGCTCGGCGTCGCGCGCGAACCCCTGCGGAATCTCGATCGCCAGCGACAGCTCGCCGCTGCGCATGCGCGCGTCCATGTCCTGGTAGCTGCTGATCGGCGGCTGCTCGATGAAGTAGCGCGAGCCCGCCAGGTTCAGGCTGTAGTTCTGGCTCAGCGCGGTCTGGTCGCGGTCCATGACCGCGTAGCGCAGGTCTTCCACGTCCAGGCTGATGCCAAAGCCCATCACGAACATCAGCAGCAGCGAACCGGCCAGCGCCAGGGTGGCGCGCACTGGGTCGCGGCGCAGTTCCAGCGCCTCGCGCCACATGTAGCTGAACATGCGCTGCATGCTGAAGCCGCGCGGCTCGTGCGCGGCTGCCGGCGGCTGCGCGACAGGCGCCTGCTCAACCTCCCGCGCCGCGTCGGGTGCCGTGCCCGCGCCCGCATCGACCAGGTAGGCGATGAAGGCTTCCTCCAGCGTCTTGGCGCCGCGCATCCGGGTGATCTCGTCGGGCGAGGCGCTCACCAGCACCTTGCCCGCGTGCATCAGCGACATGCGGTCGCAGCGCTGCGCCTCGTTCATGAAGTGCGTCGAGATGAAGATGGTGACCTGGTCCTGCCGCGCCAGCGCGATCAGCAGGCGCCAGAAGTTGTCGCGCGCCACCGGGTCCACGCCCGAGGTCGGCTCATCCAGGATCAGCAGTTCGGGCTTGTGCACCATGGCCACCGCCAGCGACAGGCGCTGGCGCACGCCCATCGGCAGGTTCTCGGGCAGTTCCTCCAGCGCATCGCCCAGGCCGAAGCGCGCCGCCATCTCGGCGACGCGGCCGGGGATGTCGGCCTCGGGCACATGGAACAGCCGCGCGTGCAGCACCAGGTTCTGCCGCACGGTCAGTTCGCCATAGAGCGAAAACGCCTGCGACATGTAGCCGACGCGGCGGCGCGTGTCGATGTTGCGCGGGTCGACTTCGGCGCCGAACAGCCAGGCCTTGCCTTCGCTGGCCGGCAGCAGGCCCGTCAGCATCTTCATGGTGGTCGACTTGCCGCAGCCGTTGGATCCGAGAAAGCCGAAGATCTCGCCCTTGCGGATGCGGAAATTGACATGGTCCACCGCGACGAAGTCGCCGAAGCGCATGGTCAGGTCGCGCGCCTCGATGGCGATGGTGGCGTCTTCGTCCAGCGCCAGCGGCGTGATCTCGACGGGTTGGTGGCCGCGCCGCTTTTCCTCGGGCAGCAGCGCGATGAAGGCGGCCTCCAGCGAGCCGGTGCCGGTGCGCTGGCGCAGTTCGTCAGGGGTGCCGGTAGCCAGCACGCGGCCTTCGTCCATGGCGATGAGCCAGTCGAAACGCTGGGCCTCGTCCATGTAGGCGGTGGCGACGATCACGCTCATGCCCGGGCGCTCGCGCCGGATCTGGTTGATCAGGTCCCAGAACTGCGCCCGCGCCAGCGGGTCGACGCCGGTGGTGGGCTCGTCCAGGATCAGCAGGTCGGGATCGTGGATCAGCGCGCAGCACAGGCCCAGCTTCTGCTTCATGCCGCCGGACAGCTTGCCCGCCGGGCGCGACAGGAACGCGGCCATGCCGGTGCTGCGGGTCAGGCTGTCGATACGGCGGCGGCGCTCGGCCTCGCCATGGCCGAACAGGCGGCCGAAGAATTGCAGGTTCTCTTCCACCGACAGGGTGGGGTAGAGATTCTTGCCCAGGCCCTGCGGCATGTAGGCGATGCGCGGGCAGACGTCGTCCCTATGGCGCTTGTCGGCCATGTCGCCGCCCAGCACCTCGATCGTGCCGTCCTGTACAGCGCGCGATCCGGCGATCAGCGCCAGCAGGCTGGACTTGCCCACGCCGTCCGGCCCGATCAGGCCGATCATGCGGCCGGCGGCAATGTCGAGCGTGATGCCATCCAGCGCCAGCGTCTTGCCATAGCGCAGCGATACCCCCGACAGCTTGACCACCGGAGCCGGGGAGGCCGTCGTGGTCGGAGCCATCAGGGCACCTTGACTTCAAGGTTGGCGGGCCATTGCGCGTCGGCGTCCAGCTTCAGCCAGGCGACGCCGGGCAGGCCGGTCTTGACCTGGCGCAGATGCTGGCGCAGCAGCTCGGGCGCGATCTGCGCCTTGACGCGGAACATCAGCTTCTGGCGCTCGGTTGCCGTCTCGACGGTCTTGGGCGTGAATTGCGCGGTGCTGGCCACGAACGACACCTTGGCCGGAATCACATACTGCGGCGCCGCGTCCAGCACGATGCGCACGTCCTGGCCCAGGGCGACGCGGCCGGCCGCCTGCTCCGGCAGGAAGAAGGTCATGTAGACATCGGCCAGGTCGACCATGTTCAGCACCTTGCCGCCCGCGCCCAGCACTTCGCCGGCCTGCGCCACGCGGTACTGCACGCGGCCGTCGCGCGGGGCGCGCAGTTCGCTGTCGGCGATGTCGGCCTCGATGCGGGCGATGGTGGCCAGCGCGGCGTTGACCGCGGACTGGGCGCCAACCTGGGCGGCCTTGGCGGCGTCGATGGCGGCCTGTGCCGCCTTGACCTGGGCGCGCCCGGCGTTGACGGCGGCCTGCGCGCTGCGCACCCGGGCGCGGTCGTCGTCCAGCTCCTGGATCGACGAGGCGCCTTCGCGCGACAGCGTCTCGGAACGCGCCAGCCGTCGACGCGCCGCGTCCAGCTCGCTTTCGCGCTGCACCACCACGGCCTCGGCGGCCAGCTTGTCGCTTTCGCGTTGCGCCACCTGCGCGCTGGCGCTGGCGGCATTGTTGACGGCCTGCTGGTGCTGGGCGCGGGCTTCCTCGCGCTGCGCCTGCAGCGTGTCGATCTGCATGCGGGCCAGCGGCTGGCCGGCGCTGACGAAATCGCCTTCGGCCACCAGCACGTCCTGCACCCGCCCGGCCAGCTTGGTGGCGACGTCGACCTCGGTGGCTTCGATGCGGCCGTTGCCGCTGACGAAGCCCGCGCCCGGGCCGGTGTCGGACAGCATGCGCCAGCCGTAGTAGCCGGCGGCCGCCACGGCCACGATCGCGAGCAGGGGAATCAGTTTTCGGGTGGGCAGCTTCATGATGCGGATCCTGTGTTGAGCGGCGCGGGAGCGGCGGGGGCGGGCTGGGCTCCGGGTGGGGCGGGCGGCGCGGCGCGCGCCTGCGAGCCCCCGCCCAGCGCGGCGTACAGGCCGACACGGGCCGACAGCAGCGCGCGGCGGGTCTGCACCAGCGTCTGCTGGGCGGCCAAGAGGTCGCGTTGCGCGTCCAGTACCTCCAGATAGGGCGAGGCGCCGTGGTCGTAGCGCAGCTTGGCCAGCCGCGCGCGTTCGCTTTGCGCGTCCACGGTGGCGCGCAATACCTGCACTTGTTCGGCCAGCCAGCGGCGCGCCGACAGGGCGTCGGCGACATCCTTGAAGGCGCCCTGGATGGCGCGCTCATAGCTGGCCACGGCCTGGTCGCGCCGCACTTCGGCCAGGTCGAGGTTGGCGCCGCGGCGTCCCGCGTCGAAGATCGGCAGGTTGATGCTGGGCGCGAAATTCCAGGCGCGGCTGCCGCCGCCGAACAGGCCGTCCAGTTCGGCGCTGGCGCTGCCGAACGCGCCCGTCAGCGTGATGCGCGGAAAGAAGGCGGCGCGCGCCGCGCCGATGTTGGCGTTGGCGGCACGCAGCTGGTGTTCGGCGGCGACGATGTCGGGCCGATTGGTCAGCAGGTCCGACGGCAGCCCGGCCGGCAGGTCGCGCATGACGCTGTCGTCGTCCAGGCCGGCGCGCGGCAGCGGCTGCGCCAGCGGCTGGCCGGTCAGCAGTTCCAGCGCATGGGCCTGCGTGGCGCGGGCCTGTTCCAGGTCGGCGCCAAGCGCGCGCGCCTGTTGCCAGAGCGTCTCGACCTGGGTCAGGTCCAGCTTCGAGATCGAGCCCACCTCGTAGCGCCGGCGGAAGATGCGCAGCGACTCCTCGCGCGAGGCGATGGTGGCGCGCGTCAGCGCCAGCCGCTCATCCAGTTCGCGCAGCGTCAGGTAGCTGTCGGCCACTTGCGCGATCAGGCTCAGCGTGGCGGCTTCGGCGGCGGCGTCCGAGGCCAGGTAGTTCTCCAGCGCGGCGTCCTTGAGGCTGCGCACGCGGCCCCAGAAGTCCAGTTCCCAGGCCGCCATGCCCACGCCGACCTGGTACTGGCTGGCCACCTGCGGCTGGCCGGTGAGGTTCAGGTCGCCGGGCGTGCGGCCGCGGCTGCCGTCCGCCTGCGCGCCGATCGTGGGGAACTGGTCGGCGCGCTGGATGCCGTAGAGGGCCCGCGCTTCCTCGACCCGCAACAGCGCCGTGCGCAGGTCGCGGTTGTGCGCCAGGGCGTCGCCGATCAGGCCTTGCAGCACGGGATCGGTGAAGTAGCCGCGCCAGTCGACGCGCGCCGCGCTCGGCAGCGAGGCGTCGGGCGCGGCGGCCTGGCCGGGATAGACGGCCGCCACTGGCGCCGTGGGCCGGACGTATTGCGGCGCCATCGACACGCAGCCTTGCGCCAGCAGTACGGCCAGGGCGGCCGGCGCCAGCCGGGCGGCGCGCCATCGCGCAAGGGGACGGCGGTTCATGCTCATTGCTCCATCACATAGGTGCCGGGCGCGTCGCCCAGCGCGGGGTAGCCCTTGCGCGCGGCGCCCATCGAGGGGGGGCTGGCCGGCTTGCCGGACAACCCGTCCAGCCAGGCGCGCCAGTGCGGCCACCAGGAACCGTCGTGCGGCGTGGCCGCCGCCAGCCAGGCGTCCGGGGCCAGCGCCGGCTGACCCGCCGCGCGCAGCAGGCTGCGAAAGCGCCGCCGCGGATGGCCCGGTTCGCTGACGATGCCGGCGTTGTGACCGCCGCTGGTCAGCACGAAGGTCAGCGCGGCAGGCGACAGCTCGTGCAGCTTGTAGACCGAACGCCATGGCGCCACATGATCGGTCTCGGTGCCGACGCAGAAGGTCGGCAGGCGCAGGTCCTGCAGCCGCACCGGGCGGCCATCCACGGCGTAGCGGCCGGCGGCCAGGTCGTTGTCCAGGTACAGGTGGCGCAGGTATTGGCCGTGCATGCGGGCGGGCATGCGGGTGGCGTCGGCGTTCCAGGCCTGCAGGTCGTTCATGGGGCGGCGCTGGCCCAGCAGGTATTCCGAGGTCATGCGCGACCACACCAGCTGCTGCGCGCGCAGCAGCTGGAATGCGCCGCTCATCTGCCGCGCCGGGAAATAGCCCAGCGCCGCCATTTCGGCCTCCATCAGGGCGACCTGGAACGCGTCGATGAACAGGCCCAGCTCGCCGGGCTCGCTGAAGTCGGTTTGCGCCGCCAGCAGGCTCAGGCTGGCCAGCCGCGAGTCGCCGTCGCGCGCCATGGCGCTGGCGGCCATGGCCAGCAGCGTGCCGCCCAGGCAGTATCCCGCCGCGTGCACCGCCGCGCCGGGCACGATCGCCGCGATCGCTTGCAACGGCTCGCGCACACCCAGGCGCAGGTAATCGTCCAGCCCCAGGTCGCGGTCGGCGGCCGTGGGGTTTTTCCACGACACGCAGAACACCGTATAGCCCTGGCCGACGAGATAGCGGATCAGCGAGTTGTGCGGCGACAGATCCAGCACGTAGTACTTCATGATCCAGGCCGGCACGATGAAGATCGGCTCGGGCCGCACCTGGCGGGTCGCGGGCCGGTACTGGATCAGTTCGGCCAGCGGATTGCGCAGCACGACCTTGCCGGGCGTGACCGCCACCTCGTGGCCGGGACGGAACTGTTCGGCGCCGGCCGGCGGCAGGCCGCCCAACTGACGCAGCCCGTCTTCCCAGGCGGCCTGCGCGCCGCGCAGCAGATTGGCACCGCCTTCCCGCAAGGTCTGGCGCAGCACCAGCGGATTGGCGCATGGGTTGTTGTCCGGGGCCCACCACTCCAGCCATTGGCGCACCATGAACGCGGCCAGGTCGCGCTGGTGGCGATCCGCCAGCGGCAGGGCGCGGACGCAGGCGTCCCAGTTGCGCTGGGCCTGCTGGAAGCCTTGGCTCCACAGGGCGTAGGGCCATTGGCGCCAGGCGTCGTCATCGAACCGGCCCGCGCGCAGCGCGGTCTGTGGGGGGGCTGGCGGGTTCCGTTTCGGCATGATGGCTCCAGGGCGCGCGGGCGGCGGGAATGCCGCTCGCGAGGCCGGATCGTCGCGCATCCGGGCTTGTGGCCCGGTGTCGGACCAATCCGACTCAAACGTCTTGAAAGCATTGTGCCGCCGCGGTGGTGATCAATCCTTGATCAGAATCAAGTTAGCGACTGACTGGTCGGTTTTTAATGGTGCTGTTGGCGGGCGGCGGCGCTGCCCGCCAATCCGCAATGGGAGCAGGGGTGATGAGTTCGCAACGTCAGCGTCTCCCTCCTACCGTGCGCGTCGGGCAGATCCTCGATGCCGCGCTGCAGGAGTTCTCGGCCGCCGGCTACACCGGCGCCCGGATGGATGACATCGCCTTGCGCGCCGGTCTGTCCAAAGGCGGCCTGTACGCGCATTTCGCCAGCAAGGAGGAAGTCTTCGAGGCGCTGCTGGCGCGCTACCTTTGCCCACCGCGGCTCGACGCCCGCGCCCTGGTAGAGGGCTCGGCCACGCCGCGCCACCTGGCCGAACGCCTCGTCAACCATCTCTATGCCAGCCTGGCCAATCCCGCCATGATCAGCGCCATGCGCCTGCTGCTGGCCGAAAGCCTGCGCGTGCCGCACCTGGCGCGGCGCTGGCGCGAACAGACCGCCGACGCGCACCAGGCCGACATCGCCCAACTGCTGGAGCTGGCCCGCGCGCGCGGCCTGTGCGGCGATGGCGCCGCGCTGCGGCATCCCTGGCTGCTGCTGTCGCCGGTGGTCCACGCCATCTTCATGGCGATCCTGCTGGGCCCGGACGAGCGCCTGAACCTGCCGCAGCGGCGCGAAGCGCACGTGGCGCTGATCTGCGGTTTGCTGTAGCCGTCACCAGCGATAACTGGCGGTGGCGACGACCGTGCGCGGATCGCCGTAATAGCAATTGCCGTAGCCGCAGTTGGCGATGTACGTCTTGTTGGTCAGGTTGCGCGCGTTCAGCGCCAAGCTCCAGCGACCGATGTCGTAGCCGATCATGGCGTCGAACAGCACGAACGAGGGCACTTGCTTGGGGGCGATGCTGCCATCGCCATAGTTGGCGCCGGTGAAGCGCGCGCCCGCGCCGACTTTGATGTGCGAGTCGAAGCGGTAATCGACCCACAGCGACGCGCGGTTCAACGGCACGGCGGTGGCCTGCTTGCCGACCTCGTCCGGATTGCTGCTGGCCGTGATGGCCGCCTTGGGCGTCCACGAATACGAGGCAATCACGTTCATGCGCGGGATCGGTTGTAGCGTGGCCTCGAACTCCACGCCGCGCACCGTGACCTCTCCGGTCTGCCTGGGAATGGAGTCCGCGTCGTAGGTGATGTAGTTGCGACGCCGTAAATCGAACGCCGCCACGCTATAGCTGTCCTGGGTGCCGGGCGGGTGGTAGCGCAGGCCGACCTCGTACTGGCGACTGGTCTCGGGCTTGAACGGTGTGCGTTGCGACGAGTCCACGGTGGCGGTGGGTACGAACGACTCGCCGTAGCTGACGTAGGGCGCCCAGCCGGTCGGATCCACATAGACCAGGCCGGCGCGGCTGGTGAACTTGTGGCTGCTGATGCGGGTGGTGCTGCCGTCCTGGCGGTCGCGCACCGTGTTGTCGGCGCTGTCGTAGCGCCCGCCCAGCGTGGCGACCCAGCGCTCGTTCCACTTGATCTGGTCCTGCACGTACAGCCCCGTCTGCGTCAGCGTCAGATCGGCATCCATCCAGGGCGTGGCGCGCGTGATCGGGCCCTGGCGGTATTGCGGGTCGTGGATGCTCAGGGGCGGCGCCGAGCCCCCGCTGAAGCTGACCTGGTCGATGCGGTGACGTTGGTAGTCCACGCCCACCAGGATGCGATGGTGCCAGTCGCCCAGCCGCACATCGGTCTGGGCCTGATTGTCGACGTTGAAGCTTGCGATGTGTTCGCGGCTGCCGAACACCGAACGCCGCAGTACCTGGTAGTTGGCGGGATCGGTGACGTCGTCGTTGACACTGGCGTAGCCGTTGGCCTGCACCGCGGAGTAATCGAGGTCGAGATGGCCGTAGCGCAGGTTCTGGCGCAGCGTCAGCGCGTCGCTGACGCGGTGTTCCAGCTCGTAGCCCGCCATCCACTGGGTCTGGTTGAAATGGTCGTAGCCGGGCTCGCCGACGAACAGCGAGGTCGGGATGCGCGTGCCTGCCGGCGTCGGCACCAGCGACCCTTCGGCCGGTCGGGCCCGCGTGTACGTGCCGCCGCGCTTGGTGGCGTATTGCGTCAGCAACGTCAGCGTGGTGTCCGCCGACGGCCGCCAGGTCAGCGACGGCGCCAGGTACAGCCGGTCATTGTCGATGCCATGGGTCGGCAACTCGGCATCCAGGCCCATGCCGACGAAGCGGTACAGCCACTTGCCGTCTTCATCCACCGGCCCGGTGAAGTCCGCGGCGATGCGGCGGCGCTGGTGGTCGCCCACCTGTGCCTGCAGTTCGTGCTGCGGCTCTTCCTGCGGACGCTTGCTGACCACGTTGATCAGGCCGCCAGGACCGGTCTGCCCGAACAGCACCGACGCCGGTCCGCGCAGCAGTTCGATGCGCTCGGCGCCATAGTTCTCGGTCTGCCAGATGCCCCAGTTGCCGTTATTGCGCAGCGGTAGCCCGTCGAGATAGAAGCCCGGCGTGTAGGCGTCGAAGCCGCGCAGCGAGACCCAGTCGTAGCGCGAGTCCGAGCCATAGGTCGTGGTGGATACGCCAGGCGTGTAGGCCAAGGCGTCCTTGATGTTGGTGGCGCCCAGCGTGTTGTAGCGGTCCGCCGTGATCACCGAGATCGACTGTGGCGTCTCGATGATGGGCGTGTCGGTCTTGGTCGCGGTGGCGCTGCGGCGCGCCAGGTAACCCTGTACCGGTCCCCAGGCGCTTTCGCGGTTGCCGGTGACATCGATCGGCGCCAGCGTGGGCACCGACTGCGTGTTGCGCCTGAGTGTGAGCGCGCCGCCCGGCAGTGCCACCGCTTCGAGTCCGGAACCGGCCGTCGCTTGCCTGAGCGCCTCGTCCAGTGTGTAGCTGCCGCGCAGCGCGGGCGCCTCCAGGCCGCGCGTCATGGTGGGGTCCACCGACAGGACGCGGTTGTTCTGGATTGCGATGCGGTTCAGGGTGACGGCCAGCGATGCGGCGGGCAGGTCGTAGGCGAGGCGCGCGGGTTGGGCGACGGCGACGGGGGCAATCAGCGCGGCCAGGAAGAGCAGGCTGGCGCGGGACGGGCGGGGCATGGCGGTGGGTCTCCGGGGAGGGAAAAGGGGGGTGATTCACCCGGAGGTGTCGCCACGCCGGAAAACCGGACAAGCAATGTGTAAGCAGATGTTGTGTGGCGGCTGGCGTGTCAGGCCGCGTCCACCCAGGTCAGCCAGCCCCCGTAACGCGTGACGGTGAGCGGCAGGGTGGCGGCGAGCGCGGCCCAGGCCTGGTCGGGATGGTCGAGCGGGAATACCCCCTGGACCCGCAGCGCGGCGGCGCGCTCGGACAGATGCAGCGCGCCGGGCATGTAGGGGCGCAGCGCATCCGCCACGACGGCCAGCGGCGCGTCCAGCACGTCGAGCCGTCCCTGGCGCCAGGCGGCCAGGGCGGTGGCCGACTCCGCCTCCAGGGCCTGGATGCCGTCCGCGCCATAGCGTGCCGCCCGTCCCTGTCCCAGGTCCATTTGCTGGCCCGAGCGGCTGTCGATGCGGGCTTCGCGTAGCAGCACAGCCGCCAGACTGTGCCCGGTTCCCTTGCGCACCATGTATTCGGCGCCATGGGTCCAGGCGGTGCCGTCTTCGGTCGTGACGCCGAACGGCCGCCGGGTATCCCGGGTGACGGCCGCGACCAGCGCGCCGTGCAGCAGGCGCACCCGCCGCACGGCGTCCGTGAATTCCAGCCGCACCGCGGTGTGCGCGTCCAGATCCAGCCGGCTGCCGTCTTCCAGAGCGATCGACAGGCGTTGCGCCGTGCCGGTGCTGACGTCCGCGCGCGCCAGCCATAGATGGCGACCGAGCCACGCGCTGCCGACGCCCACCCCGGCCAGCGCCAGGGTCTTGCCGAGAAACTGGCGTCGGGAGGGGCCGCGCGCCAGCAGATCGCGCAGCGGCGAGCCGTCGGCGCACGGCATGCCGGCGGCCCGCAATGCCTGCAGCGGCGCGCCGACGCTGGTCTGCAGCGCCTGCCAAGCCCGCGCATGGGCCGGCGCCGCTTCGCACCATTGCCTGAAGCGGGACTGGTCGTCCGCGGTGGCGGAGCCCGAACAGAGCCGCACCATCCATTGCACCGCCTGGCGATCGATGTCGGGCGTCATGCGCGGTTCTCGCGCTGCGCCTTCAGGCAGCGTTCCAGCGCCAGGGCGAAATGGCGTTGCACCGTGCGCACCGACAGGCCCATGCGCTGGCCGATTTCGGCGTAGCCCAGGCCATCCAGCTGGCTGTACAGGAACACCGCGCGCACGGCCTGCGGCAGGCCGGCCAGCAGGGTGTCCACGCGCAACAGTAGCTCCATGGCCAGGGCCTGTGATTCCGGGGAGGGCGCGCTGTCGCCGGCATGCAGCGCCAGCCATTGCAGATAGGCCTGCTCCAGTTCGCGCCGCCGCCAGAAATGGAACAGCAGGCGCCGCGCGATGGTGGACAGATAGGCCTTGGGCTCGGCGATCTGGGCCGGGTCGCGGCCCGTCGCCACCTGCAGGAAGGTCTCTGAGGCGAGGTCCTCGGCGTCGGCGTGGTTGCGTAGCCGGAAGCGCAGCCGGTCCACCAGCCAGGGACGATAGCCCACGTACAGGGAAGCGAGAGCGGAGAAGGCGGACGGCTTTCCCATGGGACGTACTAATCGATAGGAATAAGTATCATTCAGTATATGGGAAAAACGTCGATCCGGACCATTGCGGCGTGCCCGCGCACGCGGGGCCGCGCCTCCCTGTATCCTTGCGACACCCCCATGACTGACGCTGCGAGGAAGATGTGCCCACCTCAGGAATGACGGTCCGCGTGCCGTCCTGGCGCTATTTCCCGGTGGCACTGGCCCTGGTGCTGCCGGTGCTCGGTTGCATCGGCTGGACCTGGCTGCACGCGCTGAGCACCGAGCGTGCCGAAGCCGCCACGGCTGGCCGGATCGTGCGCGTGCAGACAGGCCAGATCATGGCTCGTGCCCTCGACATCCTGCCGCGGGTCACGGCCTTGTCCGAGCAGTCCTGCCAGACGGCGCGTCCCGACCTGTACCGCTGGGGCACGCTCAATCCGTATTTCCGCTCGTTGTTGCTGGTCAAGCGCGAGCACATCTATTGCTCGTCGGCCTTGGGAGAGGTGGACTACGAAACCGGCGCGTTCCACCGCTGGCCGGTCGGCACACCGCCGACGCAGTGGTTCGTCAGTGTGTCCGGCACGCCCCTGGCGCCCGATCGCCCGGCCTTGTTGCTGGGCATGGCGGGGGAGGACGGGCGCGGCGGCGTGGTGGTGGTCGACGGCCGCTACGTGCAGGACCTGCTCAATGCGGTGTCGTCACTGGGTGCCTACCAGCTCGAAGTGACGCTGGGCCGGGGCGCGCCTATCCGCAACGATGCCTGGGGTACGGCGGCGGCCGAGAGCCTGTTTGAATCGACCGAGACGGTTGCCGGCCGCGGCGACCTGGTCATCAGGGTGATGGCGCCGTCCGAAACCGTGGTGCGCGCCTGGCAGCAGCTGCTGGTCACCTATCTGCCCGTGGCGATGCTGTGCGGGGCGTTGCTGGCCTTCGGCGCCTACCGCCTGCAAGTGAACCGGCAGTCGTTCAAGGAGCAATTGCGCCGCGCCATGGACGCCGATGAGTTGCACGTCGAATACCAGCCGGTCTACGGCAAGGCCACCGGTCGTTGCGAGGGCGCCGAGGCCTTGATGCGCTGGACGCGGCCGGGCGTGGGGCCGGTGCGGCCCGACATCTTCATCGCGGCGGCCGAGGCCGAAAACATGATCGTGCCGCTCACGCAACACTTGCTCAAGCTGATCCAGCGCGACATGCAGGCCTGGAACACACCGCCCGATTTCCATATCGCCGTGAACGTGGCGCCGGAACATCTGTCGAGTCCCGCCCTGGTCGCGGACATCCAGGCCTTTCGCGGCGCGATCCGGCCGTCCTTGATGGTGCTGGAAATCACCGAACGCAGCCTGATCTCCGACAATGGCCAGGCACGCCGCAATATCGACGCGCTGCGCGCTCAGGGCGTTTTCGTCGCTATCGACGATTTCGGCACGGGGCATTGTTCGCTGTCGTACCTGCAGATGTTCCCGGTCGACTATCTCAAGATCGACAAGGGCTTCGTGCAGGCCATCCAGGACAACGGCGAGGAAGCGCCGGTGCTGGACGTGATCATCACGCTATCGCACCGCCTGGGCCTGTCGGTCGTGGCCGAGGGAGTGGAAACCCCTGGACAATTCACTTACCTGACCGAGCGCGGCGTGGCATTCATCCAGGGCTACCTGTTCGCGCGGCCCATGCGGTCGGCCGACTTCGTGCGCTGGTATGCCGACAAAGCGGCCGAGCCACCGGTGCCGGCGGCGCGGAGTTGAGCAGCGCGCGGTCCGGGACGTCCGGGTGCGGCATTTGCGTCGCGGCGGGCGCGTTCCAGTGCCTCCCCGCCACAGGCGCAAGCCGAAGCCAGCGTCGTGAACAGCAGGCCCGCGCCACCACGCTGTCCGGCAATGTCTATCGCTGCGGCTAGCGTTGTGGCGCCGCCTTGGCGAAGAAGAGGTCGGTGATCGATTGGCTGTCCAGCGGCTCGCCGTTGATGGCGCGCGTCAGCAGTTCGGCACCGAGCAATTGCACCGAGAACACCAGGTCGGGCTGCACCCGCCGGATTTTTTCCAGGTGCTTGCTGGTGTTGACCAGGGCCACCGTCCTGGCGCCCTGTTCTCCGGCGGCTTCCTTGGCGGCCAGCACGATGAAGGCGTTCTCGGCGTCGTCCTCGCGCAGCGCCAGCACATAGCGCGCGCGGGTCACGCCCGCGCTGCGCAGCACCTCGACGCTGGAGGCATCGCCTTCGATCAGGTCGGTGGCGGCCGGGTACTCCTGCGGCGCGCCGGCAGGCACGATGACCGTGACCTCGTCGCCGCGGCGCCGCAGGCCGTCGTAGACGCTCATGGCCAGGGGCGTGGCGCCGGCGATGATGATGTGGTTTTTTCTCATGGCGGTGGAAAACCGGCCCTTGACCAGCCGTTTCAGGTTGCCGCCGATCACCGGGCCGGCGATCGCGCTGATGGAGGTGGCGAAGACGGTGATGCCGAGAATGATAATCGACGCGGTGAACAGCCGCGCCGCGTTGCTGTGCGGCGTGATGTCGCCATAGCCCACCGTCGACATCGAGACGATGGAAAAGTACAGGGCGGTCGCCGCGTCCTTGATGGGCGGATTGAATTCCTCGCCCAGGTACAGCGTGCCGAACACCGCATAGATCAGCAGCGACACCATGCTGACCAGCGCGAACAGCGAGCCGGCAGTGACGCTGGCGCGATCGAAGCGGCGCCAATAGGCGACCAGCGCCACCACCAGCACCAGCGTATAGATGCCGAGTCCGGCGCGGCCGCTGTCGCCCAGGATGGCGAAGGTGCCGATGCCGATCAGCAGCACCAGCGAGAAGGCCCAGGCGATGCGCGCCTTCAGGATCAGGCCAAGGGCGATGATCTGCAGCCCCACCCCCAGCACCAGCCGCGGGATCTCCAGCAGGCCGACCACCTGCATCACGTCCCGCCAGTTGTCCAGCGCCAGCCAGAACGAATACTCGCGCGTCCGCACTTCGCGCAGCACCGGATGCATGAAGGCATACCCGTCCAGGGCCACCAGGATGGCGAGACACCAGTTGGGCGGCACAAGGGAGATCACACGGCGCAGGCGGCGCGCAAGGCCGGTCAGGGGATTGGGCATGGCAGGGGCATCCTTTGCCTGCATTCTATAGGCGCCCGCCGGGGGCTTGCTATATCCAATATGTATAGAAGGCTATCAACAAAGAATTACTTGAATTGCGCCCGACGTCCTAAACTGCCTTCATCACGCGGCTATCCGAGAGGAACGCCGCTGATACGGGCGACAAGCCCGCCAGCTGCCAGGGCGGACGAAATCCCCGGGCGTTATCACGCTGCAGCTTGGGTGGGGACTAGAGACCCCAACCGGGCTCACGGCCAGTCCGTGCGTGAGTAGTATGAGGCACGAATGTTGGAATCGCGTGATCTAGGTAGAAGGCATCAGTGCCGGCTGATGACTCCAGGCTCACGTGTTGTTTTAGCGCGGCGTCTTACCTTCGGGGCAGCGCCGCGTTTTTTTCGCCCATCGCCAGGCTCCTGGCGCCAGCGTATCAGTAAGATGGCGCGCCCGCATCCGCGGTGTCGCGACGCCAGGCCTCCTGTCCGTCCGGACGACTCTCCTCTCCTCCTTCCCGCGGATCCAGTTCCAGCGCGATATCCGCCGCGAACATATAGCCCCAGCCATGCACCGCGCGGATCGGCAAGGTCATGTGATTGGCTGTCGCCTTGCGCCGCAGCCGGCTGATCATGACGTCTACGAAGCGGCGCCGCGTGATGGCGCCGTCGGCGTCTTCGGCGCCGTCGGGATAGAACGCGTCGCGGCTGACCTTGCGGTCGGGCGCCTTCACCAGGCGGGTCAGGAAATCACGCTCGCCCGTGGTCAGCCCGAGGGTACGCCCGGCGGGACTGATGAGGGTCCAGCCCTTGTTGGCCAGGCGCCAGGTTTCCTGCAGGGGGTCGTCGGGGGGCGGCTCGGCCACCGCTTCGGACAGGTCCAGGCCCACTGCGCGGCGCACCAGCGCCTGCAGCACCGCCGCCAGCTCCAGGCCGGTGACCTCCGGCGGCAGGCACGCGTCGGCGCCGCAGAGCAAGGTGCGAATGCGGTTTTCCTCGGCGCCGAAGGGCGCGATGGCGACGATGCCCAGGCTGCGGTCGATGGCGCGCAACCGTACGGCGGCGTTGTGGATATCGGGCAGCGGCGCTTCCAGGATGATCAGCGGGCAGGCGCGGCGGGAATAGCGGTCGTAGACGTCGGCCAGGTCGTGGCAGCGACGTACGCTGAATCCGAGATGGGACAGCGCTTGGACCAGCCGGCCGTGCCTGGCGTCGTCCTGGGCCAGGAAAATGACATCCAGTGTGTTGTTCATGGATGCCCGTCCGCGCCTGCGTTGCGTGTCATGCCCCTCTCCCTTTGCTGCGCCATGATGTGGCGGCATCTGGCGGTGTTGTCTGGTGGCGGGCGAAGGTCTGGGCTGGTGCCCAGCGTGTGGGCCGCGGCAGGTTGAGGCCGCGGTCGGGGTCCGGGGCGGCGCCTGGCTCGAGCGCGTTGCGCCCAGGCCGCCGATGATCCGATTCCGCATGGAAGTCACGCCCGTGTTTCATTTAAACACGGGCGTGTTTTTTTGTGAAGATACGTTTCTGTAGTTTCTGGTGGTAACAATTGACGCGAGGCATATTTCCGCGTGGCGCTTGGAACGCTGTTTGTTTTGCGTGGTTGAGACCTGAAGATATTAAGTATTACCGATACATTATTTTCTATTTTCACACGCCGAAAAACCATAAACTCGGGCCGGCGTTAACCCGCGCCAACGTCGCGCGTCCGCGCGCGGCAGGTACCGTCGGGATGGCGCCGTGCCGACTGCAAGCCGATGATAGAAAGGGGTTTTTTGCATCGCCGCGGGTCAGTTTCGCGGTGGCGGGGCAGGGGCCCGCACGGGGCCGGGAGGAGGGCGCCGCGATTTACGGATTAGCCACGGAATTGGGGTGCAATCCGTTTATTTGGCGGCAGTATTGAGATGTTTTAATCAAATAAATAAATTCATATTAATGTCTCAGGTTGATCGATTGGACACGTTTAGCCATCGTCTGCGCAACGCAAGAATGCTTCAGGGATGGACACAAAAGGACTTGGCGGTCGCGAGCAACCTGTCGCAAAGCGCTATCGGCAATTACGAAAGCGGCCAGCGCCTGCAGCCTTCCAGCGATGCACTCATCAAGCTGACCCGCGCGCTGCGGGTCAATCCCATGTGGCTCAGCACCGGCGAAGGGCCGATGCTCAATCCTGGCCATGCCACGTCCGTCGCCGGCGCCGGTGACGCGCCTGAACAGCCTCCCTGGCCGTTCGAAACGGTGTCGTACGCCACCTATGCACGCCTGAGCCTGCAGGAAAGGCGCCAGATCGAGCAGGTGCTGGCCGCCTACATCAAGGCGCGCGGCGAATAGTCCCCACCGTGCCGCCGGCGGACGCGGCGTGCCGGACGGGCGCCCTGTCCAGAGGCGCCGCGCCGCGCGCCACGCCGGTCGGGTTGACGGTGCGCGGCGCCGATCCCACGCCTGCGAGCGGCGCGTCCACGCGCAGGCGCCGCCGCAGGCGTTCCACCGGCTCGGCGATGAGACTGTTGAGCAACGCGGCCAAGCCGATGCAGCCGGCCACCACCAGCGCCATGAACATCGCCGGCTGCCGCGCCTGGGTGCCGTCGAGCAGCCAGCCGAAGAACAGGATGACCAGCGCGTGGCAGATGTAGATCGGATAGCTCAGTTCGCCGATCGCCTTGTCGAGCCGGTGCCGTGACTGGAACAGGAAGGCCAGCGGCAGCAGCGCAGCGAACAGCAACACCGCGATGCCATCGCGCAAGGTGGGCGGCAGGCCAATGGAAAAATGGGCCAGCGCATACAGCAACAGCAACGCCGTGCCCAGTTCCGGCAGCCGCGCAACGCGCCGGCTCCAGGCCTGCCAGCGTGGCAGCAGCACCTGGTGCGATAGTGAACCCAGCAGGAACAACGCCAATTCGGTTGGGAAGAAGCGGTAGGTCCAGGGATCGCCCAGGCCGATGCCGCTGGCGATCAGCGCCGCGCGCAGCGCCAGCGAGGCCACCAGCAGCACCAGCAAGCGGCGCGGCGAGTGCAGCACGAAAGGCGCGACCAGGTAGAAACTCATTTCCACGCCCAGCGTCCACGCCTGCGGCACCAGCAATCCCTGGTACAGCGGCACTTCGCTGTGGGCAAAACTGCCGGTAAAGGCCAGGCCACCCTGTTCGATACCGAAGAACATGAGCCAGTCCTGGCCCAGGATCACCAGGTTCGACACCGCCAGGAACAGTTCGGCGGACAGCGGCAGGTCTTCGTAGACGCGCCAGAACGCCTCGCCACCGCCTGCAAGGTACGCCAGCAGCGTCAGCGCGGCCACGGCCAGATAGACGGGATACAGGCGCAAGGCGCGATTGGCATAGAACCTGCCCGGCGCGCCCCGATAGTGGTCGGTGGCGGTCAGCACATAGGAAATCAGGAAGCCCGAGATCACGTAGAAAAGCTGTACGGCAAGGCGCCCGCCCACCAGCCAGTCGGTGGCGCCGCCGCCCAGGTGGTCGAGCACGACGGACAGCGCCAGCAAGGTTCTCAACATGCCCATCGCCGTGTCTCCGGAAATTGTTGTTATGGCTGCCCGGGCCGGGCGCCGATCCGCGCCCGGCCTGTCGGGAAGTGTCAGTCGATTCTGCGCGTGGCGACGGCGCCCCGCCATGCGGCATTCGATGCAGGCCCCCTGCGCGCGATGTAGCGCGCGCGATGAGCGGGTGCAGCTTTAGGCTTCGGCTGTCGGGCGGAGGCACGGGACGTGCTGGCCTCATGGCGGTTACAGTCGAGGTTGTGTCTTTTCAGGAGTGCTGTCGATGTTTACCTTCCTGTCTTCGCGTTGCCGGGTGCTGGGCGTCGGGGTGCTGGCCGTGGCGTTGGCTGGCTGCGCCGGGTCCACCGGCGGCGCGCGCGCCGAGGGCGCCGCCGCCGCCAACGCGGCCAGCAGCGCGGACTCGCTGGCCCAGACCAGCTGGGAACTGGTGCGCTGGACACGCGCGGGCGGGGCCTTGCGCGATATTCCGCATGGCGACAATGGCGAGCCGATCCGCCTGACCTTCCTGGCACAGGGCAAGCAGTACCGCGCCGAGGGCTTCTCGGGCTGCAACCGCTACCAGGGCAGCTATAAGCTGCAGGGCGGCAAACTGGCCATCGACGCGCCCGCCGCCACCCGCATGGCGTGCGTGCCGGCCGAGCGCGCCGCGCTGGAAGCCGACTATCTGCGCGGCTTGACCGTCATCGACACGTTCACGCTGGACAGCGGCGGCGCGCCGCGCCATCTGACGTTCAACCTGCGCGGCGGCGACGTGCTGGAGTTCGAGCGCCGCCAGGATCCGCCCACTCCCTGAACGCGCGCGCCGGCCAGGTGTTTCAGTATGTTTTGCGGCATCCGGCCGCAAGGCGGGGCGCGCCTACAATGGGCGCTGCCCGAAACCGCCGGCAAGCGTGCCGCGGCGGGCGGTCCTTGTTTCTTGCGGGAGATTTCCATGTCCTTGTCCTCTGCCTGGCGCTGGATCGCGCCGTGCGCGCTTGGTTTGACGCTGGCGGCCTGCGCGGCGCCGCCGCGCACCGCGGACGGGCGCGACCCGCGCTTCCAGCCGGCCGCTGCCTCGGACGTGCTGGCGCAGACCAACTGGGACCTGGCGCGTTGGACCCGCCCCGGCGGCGCGTTGCGCGAGATCCCGCATCCGTCATCCAATTCGGTGCCTGTGACCATCGGCTTCATCCATGACCAGGGCGCTACCCGCGCGACCGGCTTCGCCGGCTGCAACACCTACAGCGCGCCTTATACGGTGGCCAACGGCCAGTTGATCATCCAGTCCAACCCGGTGGCGACGATGAAGGCCTGCGCGCCGGTGAACATGAAGCTCGAACAGGAATTCCTGGCCGGCCTGACGCGCATCACCGCCACGTCCTTCGACAACACCAGCAATCCGCGACGCATGACGTGGGCGCTGAGCAACGGCGACACGCTGGATTTCGGCCGTCGCCTCGATCCCGTCGCCGGCGGCCAGGTGGGCGCGACCAAGCTGGTCTACGTCAACGCCGAGCGCGTGCCGTGCAACGCCGGCGCCGGGCGCGCCATGTGCTATCAGGTGCGCGATACGCCGACGCAGCCCTGGCAGCTCTGGTATGGCGATATCACCGGCTTCAATTTCCAGCCCGGCATCCGCTACCGCCTGCGAGTGGTCGAGGTCAGGGACCCCAACCCGCCAGCCGACGCCTCGGGCCTGCGCTGGGTGCTGGATACGGTGGTGGAACAGGAAATCGTGCGCCGCTGAGGCGGTTCGGCGGGCCGCGCTTGATCCGTGGCAAGCGGGCGCCGCGGTCCAGCGATTACTATTACGCCCTTCGCCGCTCAACGCCCCGCTTTGCCATGTCTTCCGTCGTCAATATCGCCGCCTACAAATTCGTTTCGCTGGACGCGCTGCCCGAGCTGCGCGCCCGGCTGCTGGCCGTGGCTGGCGCGGCCGGCCTGAAGGGCACCATCCTGCTGGCCGAGGAAGGCATCAACCTGTTCCTGGCGGGCCAGGCCGGCGCTATCGACGGCTTTCTGCGCGACCTGCGCGGCGATGCCCGGTTCGCCGACCTGGAGGTGAAGTTCAGCCACAGTGCGCAGGTGCCGTTCCGCAAGCTGCTGGTGAAGATCAAGCGCGAAATCATCCGCATGAATCACCCGACGATCCGGCCCGAGGCCGGCCGCGCGCCGGGCGTGGACGCCAAGACGCTCGCGCGTTGGCTGGAACAGGGCGCCGACGACAGCGGCCGCCCCGTGGTCATGCTGGACACGCGCAACGCCTTTGAGGTGGACGAAGGCACCTTCCGCGACGCCATCGACTGGCGCATCGACCGTTTCACGCAATTCCCCGCGGCGGTGCAGGCGCACCGCGACGAACTGCAAGGCAAGACCGTGGTCAGCTTCTGCACCGGCGGCATCCGTTGCGAGAAGGCCGCGATCTACATGAACGAGGCCGGCATCGACAACGTCTACCAGCTCGACGGCGGCATCCTCAAATACTTCGAGGAAACCGGCGGTCCGGGGTTCGACGGCAAGTGCTTCGTGTTCGACGAGCGCATCTCGCTCGACCCGGCGCTGGCGCCGAGCAAGGATTGATCCCGTCCCGCGAGGACCGGCGCGCCGCCGCCGCCTGAAAAAAAGCCCGCAGATTGCGGGCTTTTTTTCATGGCTCGGGAGTGCGGATCAGCGCACGCGCATGCCGGGCTTGGCGCCGGGGAACGGCTCCAGCACGTAGATGCCGGCGTCCACCGTCTCGTCGGCGTGGCTGGCGGCCAGCACCATGCCTTCGGAGACGCCGAACTTCATCTTGCGCGGCGCCAGGTTGGCGACCATGACGGTCAGCTTGCCGATCAGGTCTTCGGGCTGGTAGGCCGACTTGATGCCGGAGAAGACGTTGCGGTGGCGGCCTTCGCCCACGTCCAGCGTCAGGCGCAGCAGCTTGGTCGAGCCTTCGACGTGCTCGCAGTTGACGATCTGCGCGATGCGCAGGTCGACGCGGGCGAAGTCGTCGATCGAGATGGTCTCGGCCAGCGGCTCGCCGCCGGGGATCACGGCGGGGGCGGCGGGCGGCTCGAACAGGTCTTCCAGCATCTGCGGCTCGACGCGCTGCATCAGGTGCTTGAACGGCGCCACGCGCTGCGGCAGCACGGCGGCGTCGGCCCAGGTGAAGTCGGCCTCGGCGGCGAACAGTTCGCGCGCGACGCGCTCGGCCAGGGCCGGCAGCACCGGCGCCAGCATCACCGACAGGGCCTTGAAGCCGGCCAGCGAACGCGAGCAGATGTCCTGCAGCGCGGCCTTCTGCGCCTCGTCTGCGGTGGCGATGCCCTTGGCCAGCACCCACGGCTGGGCCGTGTCGAACGCCTGGTTGATGCGGTCGGCGTAGGCCATGATCTCGCGGATGGCGCGGTTGTACTCGCGCGCCTCGAAGGCGGCGCGGATCGACTCGGCCTGCGCGGCGTATTCGGCCGACAGCGCGGCGGTGTCGCCCGAATAGGCCAGGGCGCCGTCGAAATGCTTGGTGATGAAGCTGGCGGCGCGGCTGGCGATGTTGACGTACTTGCCGACCAGGTCGCTGTTGACGCGGGCGATGAAGTCTTCGGGGTTGAAGTCCATGTCCTCGACCCGGGCGTTCAGCTTGGCGGCGATGTAGTAGCGCATCCACTCGGCGTTCATGCCGAGTTCCAGGTAGCGCAGCGGCGAGATGCCGGTGCCGCGGCTCTTGGACATCTTTTCGCCGCTGACGGTGATGAAGCCGTGCACGTTGACCGCGTCCGGCGTCTTGCGGCCGGCGAATTTCAGCATCGCGGGCCAGAACAGCGCGTGGAAGTAGACGATGTCCTTGCCGATGAAGTGGACCTGCTCGGTGCTGCCGGCCGGGTCGAGCAGGGCGTCGAAGTCCAGCCCTTTGACCGCGCAGTACGACTTCAGCGAGGCCAGGTAGCCCACCGGCGCGTCCAGCCAGACGTAGAAGTACTTGCCCGGCGCGTCCGGGATCTCGATGCCGAAATAGGGCGCGTCGCGCGAGATGTCCCAGTCGCCCAGCTTGGCCTCGCCGTCCTCGGCGCCCAGCCATTCGCGGGTCTTGGCCAGCATTTCGGGCTGCAGGTGCTTGCCGCCATTGGCGTTGCTGCCGGTGGTCCATTGCTGCAGGAATTCGACGCAGCGCGGATCCGACAGCTTGAAGAAGAAGTGATCCGACGATTTCAGCACCGGCGTGGCGCCGGTCAGGGCCGAGTACGGGTTGATCAGGTCCGTCGGGGCGTAGACCGCGCCGCAGACTTCGCAGGAATCGCCGTACTGGTCCTTGGCGTGGCACTTGGGGCATTCGCCCTTGATGTAGCGGTCGGCCAGGAACATGCCCTTGACCGGGTCGTAGAACTGCTCGATGGAGCGGGTCTCGATCAGGTCCTGCGCCTTGAGCGCGCGATAGATGTCCTGCGACAGCGCCACGTTCTCGGGCGAGTCGGTGGTGTGCCAGTGGTCGAAACGGATGTGGAAGCCGTTCAGGTACTGCGGACGCTCGGCGGCGTAGCGGGCCACCAGCGCCTGCGGCGTGATGCCTTCTTTCTCGGCCTTGAGCATGATCGGCGCGCCGTGCGCGTCGTCGGCACCTACGAAGTGCACCGTGTGGCCCGCCATTCGCATCGAACGAACCCAGATGTCGGCCTGGATGTACTCCATGATGTGGCCGATGTGGAAGGATCCGTTGGCGTAGGGCAGCGCAGTGGTGACAAAGAGAGTGCGAGACATGGTTGTCGGTCGAGGTTGAAGGGAAAAATGGGTTGGCCGGCCATTTTAGGGCAATGGCGGGCATGCGCCCGGCGCGGTCGGGGGCGGGCCCCTGAAACGACGCAACCCGCCGGTCGCGCGGGGCGCGTCTGGCGGGTTGGATAGCGCTAAGCCGGCGGGCCGGCCGCAGCACGGCCGCCGCAGGGCGCGGCGGGCGCCGGTGTTGCCGTGTTC
Organism: Achromobacter sp. EG18; assembly: GCF_059759395.1. Classification (NCBI taxonomy): domain Bacteria; kingdom Pseudomonadati; phylum Pseudomonadota; class Betaproteobacteria; order Burkholderiales; family Alcaligenaceae; genus Achromobacter; species Achromobacter sp. EG18. The sequence goes on along the minus strand of NZ_CM186213.1, from coordinate 3,700,212 downwards.
AGCGGACCTCGCGGGCCTCGACGTCGATCACGTCGCCGCGCGGTTGCGTGGCGAACGGGGCGTTGGCGGACTGGAAGGGGCTGGGACGGGCGCCCTGGCGCTGGCTCCAGTAGGCGCGCACGCCGAAAGGCTTGCCGCGCACCTTGGCGACCACGTACAGGATCGCCACGGCGATTGCCGTGGACAGCATGAAGACCAGCGCCATCGCCATGCCGATCAAGGCCAGGGCGGCGAACAACACGGCACGAAAGAAGCGGATAAGAGTATTGGTCATGTAGGTCGGATGCAAAACGCAGCGAAAGGTTCCCGTGTATCCGCTATCCTTTAGGGGATGGCGGCCCGCAGACGCCGCGCTGCCTACGGAACCATAGTGACATGAGTATAACGATAGAACACATCCGCGCCGCGCTGCGCGGCGCGCAAGACCCCAATACCGGCCTGGATCTGGGCGTTTCTGTAAAAGATCGTGACATTCAAATCGACGGCGGCCGCGTCACCGTGGCGCTGGAACTCGGCTATCCCGCCGACGCCGTGCGCGACCAGGTGCGCGAGATCGCCGTGGCCGCGCTGGCCGGCGCCGGCGCGCCTGGCGCGCAGGTGAACGTTTCCTGGAAAGTGGCCGCGCACGCGGTGCAGAAGGGGCTCAAGCCGCTGCCCAATGTACGCAACATTATTGCAGTCGCCTCCGGCAAGGGCGGCGTGGGCAAGAGCACCACGGCCGTGAACCTGGCGCTGGCGCTGGCCGCCGAGGGCGCCAAGGTCGGCCTGCTGGACGCCGACATCTACGGTCCCAGCGTGCCGACCATGCTGGGCGTCTCGGGCCGTCCCGAGAGCCTGGACAACAAGAGCATGGAGCCCCTGACCGGCCATGGCCTGCAGGCCAACTCCATCGGCTTCCTCATTGACGCCGATTCGCCCGCGATCTGGCGCGGCCCGATGGTCACGCAGGCGCTCGAACAGCTGCTGCGCCAGACCAACTGGCGCGACCTGGACTATCTGATCGTCGACATGCCGCCGGGCACCGGCGACGTGGCGCTGACGCTGGCCCAGAAAGTGCCGGTGGTGGGCGCCGTCATCGTCACCACGCCACAGGACGTGGCGCTGCTCGACGCGCGCAAGGGCCTGCGCATGTTCCAGAAGGTCGAGGTGCCGATCCTGGGCGTGGTCGAGAACATGGCCATCCACATCTGCTCGCAATGCGGCCACGCCGAGCACATCTTCGGCGAAGGCGGCGGCCAGCGCATGGCCGCGCAGTACGGCACGCCCTGGCTGGGCAGCCTGCCGCTGACGCTGGCGATCCGCGAACAGACCGACGCCGGCACGCCGACCGTGGTGGCTGACCCCGGCAGCGAGGCGGCCGGACTGTATCGCGGCATCGCCAGGAAGCTGGCGGCCGGCGTTGCCGCGCTTCCCCGAGACATGGCCGGGAAATTCCCGTCCATCGTCGTGCAGCAGCCGACCTGACGCATGCGGTGGGCGGCCCGGGCCTTGCTGGCTGGACTTTGCGTAGTGGCGGGCGAGGCTGCGGCCAAGCGCCCGGAAATCATCGTGGACCCGGGCGGCGTGCCGCCGGCCGCGCTGCAGGCGATCACCGAGGCGGTGGGCGCCATCGCGCGCCTGGCTGAAGACCAGGACGGCGGCGAAATCAACCGCCTGCGGCGGCGCGCCCGCGACGCCACGCTGGCCGCGCTGGCCACCCAGGGCTACTTCTCGCCCACCGTCACGCTCGAAGCCGGCACCGACATCGGCGGCGAAACCTGGGATATCGGCATCGTGCCGGGCAAGCGCACCACGGTGTCTTCGGTCGACCTGACCTTCACCGGCCGCATCACGCGGCCGGAATACGCGCAGCGCGTGCAGAAGCTGCGCGAGGACTGGCTGCTCAAGCCGGGCCAGCCTTTCATCAACGCCGACTGGAACAAGGCCAAGTCCTCGCTGCTGGACCAGGTGTCGGAGCGCGATTTCATGCTGGCGCGCATGACGGCGTCCGAAGCCGAGGTGCAGGCCGACAGCGCCGCGGCGGCGCTGCGCGTCACCATCGACAGCGGGCCGCAGGTGCGCATGGGCGAACTCAGCACCGAGGGCCTGGAGCGCGTGCCGCCCAAGCTCATCACCCGTTATGTGCGCTATTCGCCGGGAGCGGCCTACGATCAGAACCGCCTGGATGAATGGCAGCAGGATCTGCAGTCCACGGCGTTTTTCCGCGGCGCCTTCGTGGCGCTGCGCCAGCCTGGCAGCGCGCAGCAGCCTGCGGAGCCGGTTTCGGACCGGGCCCGCGCGCCGGGCGCGGCCAAGGCCGCCGAATCCGCGCCGGCCGGCGATCCGGTGGTGTCGGGCGCCGTCGCGCCGCCGCCACCCAAATACGATTCCGATGGCGAAGTGACGCTGCCTGTGCAAGTGCGGGTGGTGGAGGCGCCACCCAAGCGTTTTTCGGCCTCGATCGGCGTCGACGACGAAGCCGGCGTGCGGCTGGAGTCGCTCTACCGCCAGAACGTGGTGTTCGGCCAGCCCGTGACCATGGAATCGGGGTTCAGCGTCGACCGGCTGCAGCAGCGCGTCTACACCGACTTCCTGTTGCCGCCGACCGAGCGCGGCTACAAGGATTCCATTGGCGTGTTGGCCCAGCATTCCGATATCCAGGGCCTGGACGTGACCCGTTATGCCCTGGGCGCCACCCGCAGCCAGGAGCGCAAGGGCGCCGGCGACAGCCGCGTGACCTACGAGACCCGCTGGGGCCTGCTGCTGGCGCACGACGATGTCAAGATCGATGGCGGCGACGAATATTCGCTGCCCACGCTGACCGCCACCGGCGAATGGCTGCGGCGCGACGTGGACAACAAATACGACCCGCGCGAAGGCAACCTGATCGCGCTGGGCGGTGGCGTGGGCGTGACGCTGGACACCGGCGAGCCCTATACCCGGGCCCGCTTCCGCGCGCAGAAATGGTGGCCGATCGGCAAGCTGGACGTGCTGACGGTGCGTGGCGAGGTCGGGCGCGTCTGGGCCAATGGCAATGTGCAGGTTCCGGACGACTTCGGCTTCCGCACCGGCGGCGCGCGCTCGATCCGCGGCTACAAGTACCAGAGCATCGGCCTCAAGCGCGACAAGGCCACCGTGGGGGCGCCCACGCTGGTGGTCGGCAGCATCGAATACGACCATTACTTCAATGAACGTTGGGGCATGGGCGTGTTCGTCGATGCCGGCGATGCCGCCCAATCCTTCGGCGACATGTCGATGGCGGTGGGCTATGGCGTGGGCGCGCGGGTGCGCACGCCGGCCGGCCCGCTGTTTCTGGACGTGGCCTACGGTCAACGCGAGCGCGACCTGCGCCTGCACTTCTCGCTGGGGATCGCATTTTGACCGGGCTGCGCAGATTCCTGCGGCGCCTCCTGGTGTGGTGGCTGCCGGGGCTGGCGATGCTGGCTGTGCTGGCCTGCAGCTTCGTATTCTGGCTGCTGGCCTCGCAGACCGGCACGCGGCTGCTGCTGACCACCGCTGCCCAGCAACTGGACGGCCAGGCGCTGGACGTGCGTGGGTCGATCCTGCGCGGACTGGAAGTGGGGCGGCTGGATCTCGACGTCGGCGGAACCCGCATCGGCATCAGCGACCTGCGGCTGACGGTGCGCTGGCGCGCGCTGGGTGACCGCCTGTTGCACGTGCGCGAGCTTGCCGCCGGCAGCGTCGAGGTCGCGCTGGCCACGGGCGGGGAAACGCCTGCCGACGCCGGCAGCGACGAACCTTTCGCATTGCCCTCCCTGCCGGTGGCGATCGCCGTCGACCGGCTGGCGCTGGGCGAATTCCACCTGTTGCAGGATGGCGAGCCGCTGCCGGTCGAACTCGGCGACCTGAGCGCCACCTTTGCCGCCGGCAGGCAGGGCGCGCAACTGCGCATCGCCAATCTGCGCGTAGGCCACGAAGTTGGACAGGCGCAGGTGAGCGGGCAGGCTGAGCTGCAGGCCTTGGCGGACCCCTGGCCGTTCACCGCGCGCCTGGATGTGATCGCGCGCGGCTCGGGGCCGGATTCGCCGCTGTGCCAGGCCGACCAGTTGAGCGGCAAGTTCGCGCCGCTCGCGCAGGCGCAGGCATCCAAGGCGCCGGAGACGGCCAAATCCCGGGCGGGCGCGGGCAAGGCCAAGGCCGGTGCCGCCAAGGCGTCGGCGGAGCCTGTCCAGTCCAAGGACGCCGGCGCCTTCGTCGGCCCGCCTGCGCCCGCCTGCCAGGTGGTGCTGCGCGCGGACGCGGCCGGCTCGATGGAGGGCATCCAGGCCAAGCTGGACGGCACCGGCGCCGGCCTGGCGCTGGACGTGATGGCCGACCTGGCGCCACGCACGCCGCTGGTGCTGCGCAGCGCGCGGGCCGATGCGCGCCTCCCGGACAAGTCGACGCTGTCGGCCCGCCTGGACCTGCAGGCGGTGGATGGGCAACCGGGCCGCGATCGCGTTGTCGGCAGCCTGGGGGCGCAGCGCCTGAACCTGTCGCCGTGGCTGGGCGACGCGGTTCCACCGGCGGTGCTCAGCGCCAATGCACAGCTGAGCGCCGAATTCGAGAATCTGAGCCGGTTGCGCCAGGCCGCCATCGACCTGCGTTTCGAGGACGGCACGCGCTGGAACAAGCAAGCGCTCGCCGGCATGGTCAAGGCCCAGGTCGAGGTCGCCGTGCCCGCCGCCAATCCGCCGGCCGGCGCCGATGCCGCCGCCGCGGCCAACGCCGCGACCGCCGAGCTGCTGGCCGGCCTGCGTATCCATGGCCTGGATGTGGACCTGAAGCTCGGACCCAACCGGGTGCGGGCGCAGGGTGAAATCGGCGGCGCCGACGGCGCCTTGACGCTGGACGCGCAGGCGCCGCAACTGGACGCGTTCTGGCCCGGCGTGCCGGGCGGCGCGGACGTGAAGGGCAAGCTCGGCGGCACCGTGGCGTCGCATCGCGGCGAGATCAGCGCCGGCTACAACCCGCCCAAGCCGCGTCCCGGCGTATTGGGGCAGTCGCGCGCCGAGGCCGCCATCACGTTTGCCGGAGGCTGGGGCAAAGGCCCGGCTGGCGAGGCCGATGCGGCCCTGACCGGCTGGCGCGGCACGCTCTCGCGCCTGACGGCCGGTAGCGCGGGCTTTACCGTCTCGGCCGACCGGCCGGTGACGCTGTCGTACCTGCCGGCGGCGGTGGCGCCGCAATGGCAGTGGCAGGTAGGCCCGACGGTGCTGGGCGTGGCCCTGCCGGGCAAGGAAAAACTGGCGATCGCGCACAAGGGCTCGCGCGGCGACGCCAAGCGCTGGGAAACCGCCGGCCAGGCCGACAACCTGGTCATCACCGCCGCCATGGCGCGCCAGGTCATCGCCGCCGTCGATCCCGAGGCCGCGGCGAAGATGAAACAGGGCCCCAAGCGCGTCAATGCCACCGTGGCCGAAAGCCAGCGCCGCATTGCGCTGGACGCCTCCTGGGACCTGAAATTCGACGGCCGCCTGGCCGGGCGCGCCCGCATCGCGCGCCGCGACGGCGATCTGCTGATCCCGGGCGACCCGCCGGTGCCGCTGGGCGTGAAGGCGCTGGTGCTGGACCTGACCGCCACGCCCACCGGCCCTAACGCCAGCCGCCTGGACGCCAGGCTGGACCTGGCCACGGACAAGATGGGCAAGATCGCCGGCAACGGCACGGCGGTGCTGGCGGTCGACGCCAAGGGCGGCATGGCGCTGGATCCGCGCCAGCCGATCCGGGCCAGGCTGGACGCCGATATCGCCGACCTGGCGTGGGTCGGCCTGTTCGTCGGCGACTCCATGGAAATCGGCGGCCAGGTCAAGGCCAATCTCGAGGCCCAGGGCACGCTTGCCGGCAAGTGGAGCGCCAGCGGCGCGATCCGTGGCGACAAGCTGCGCGTGGTGCGCATCGACGACGGCGTGCGGCTGATCGACGGCACGCTGGCGGCGCGGCTGGACGGCGACAAGCTGGTGCTCGACAGCCTGCGTTTCCCGGCCTCGCTGCGCGTGATGCCGGCCGAATGGCGCACCAAGGAATGGATCACCACCAACCCCGAGGCCAAGGGCGGCTATGCCGAGGCCAAGGGGCAATGGAACCTGATCGACGGCGGCGGCAACGTGCGCCTGACGCTGTACCGCTTTCCGGCGCTGCAGCGCTCGGACCGCTACGCCATGGTCTCCGGCACCATCGACCTGAACGCGGCGATGCCGCGCATCGACATCGTTGGCGACCTGAAGGCGGACGCCGGCTGGTTCAGCCTGGAGATCCTGCAGGGCGTGCCGTCGCTGGACGACGACGTCAAGGTGCGGCGCGCGGGCGACGACCCCGGCGCCGTGTCGACACCGCTGCAGACCAGCATGAACCTGAAGTTCGACATGGGGCCGCGCTTCTACATCACGGGCATGGGGCTGGATGCCGGCCTGCTGGGGTCGATCCAGATCCTGCTGAACGACGGCCGCCTGACCGGCGTCGGCGCGCTGCGCACGCGCGGCGGTGGCATCGAGGCCTATGGCCAGAAGCTGCGCCTGCGGCGCGGCACGCTGACTTTCCAGGGGCGCCTGGACAATCCGTTGCTGGACATCGAGGCCCTGCGCACCGGCGAGCAGGTCGAGGCCGGCGTCAAGGTGGTGGGGACCGCGCAGCGCCCGCGCATCGACCTGGTGTCGTACCCGGACGTCAGCGACGTCGAGAAGCTGTCGTGGCTGCTGCTGGGGCGCGGCCCCGACGAAAGCGGCAGCGACGCCGCGCTGCTGCTGTCGGTGGGCACGGCCCTGCTGGGGGGCGGCGAGCCGTTCTACAAGCAGTTCGGGCTGGACGACGTCAGCGTGCGCACCGGCAACCTGGGCAGTTCGGGCAGCATCCTGCCGGACCGCACCGTGGCCGGCGACGTCAACCGCGACAGCGACAGCCAGCTGGCGACGCAATTCCTGGTGGCCAGCAAGTCGTTCGCCAACGGCATCACGCTCAGCGTCGAGCAGGCGCTGGCCGGCAGCGACACCGTCGGCCGGGCCAGCTACCGGCTGGCGCGCGGCCTGTCGCTGGATCTGAAGGGCGGCTCGGTCAACGGCATTGCGCTGGTGTACCGGACCTTCTTCGGCGATTGAGGCCCGTGACCGTTCCGTCCCCGTTCGGGGACGGAGCGGCGCGCTCGGGATAAAATGACGCCCATTCCATTCCCCCAAGCACCTTGCCATCATGAGCATCAAAAGCGACCGCTGGATCCGCCGCCAGGCCGAAGCCGGCATGATCGAACCCTTCGAAGCGGGTCAGGTCCGCACGGCCAATGGCGGGCGCATCGTCAGCTACGGCACCAGCAGCTACGGCTACGACGTGCGCTGCGCCGACGAATTCAAGATCTTCACCAACATCAATTCCACCATCGTCGATCCCAAGAACTTCGACGAAGGCTCGTTCGTGGATTTCAAGGGCGACGTCTGCATCATCCCGCCCAACTCGTTCGCGCTGGCCCGCACGGTCGAATACTTCCGCATCCCGCGCAGCGTCCTGACCATCTGCCTGGGCAAGAGCACCTACGCGCGCTGCGGCATCATCGTCAACGTGACGCCGCTCGAACCCGAATGGGAAGGCCACGTCACGCTGGAATTCTCGAACACCACGCCGTTGCCGGCCAAGATCTACGCCGGCGAAGGCTGCGCCCAGATGCTGTTCCTCGAAAGCGACGAGATCTGCGAGACTTCGTACGCCGACCGCGGCGGCAAGTACCAGGGTCAGCGCGGCGTGACGCTGCCGCGCACCTGATGCGCCAGGGCCTGTGCGAGGCTCCTTTTAGCCTGCACAGGCCCTAGGCCTGGCGCCCCGGCGCCGGGCGCAGGTAGTCGATGTCCCACTCGCTTTCCGCCACCGGCTCGAAGCCGTGGCGGCGGTAGAAGCGGTTCGAGTCGCTGCCGCGCAGCGCGCCCACGCGCACAGGCAGGCCCCGAAGGTCGGCGTCGCGCAACAGGCGGCCCAGCACCTGGCCGCCCACCCCCAGCCCTTGCGCCGCGGGCACCACATACAGATGATCCAGCCGCAGGCCGTCGCCGTCGGGGCGCAGGGCATAGAAGCCGATGCGCGCGCCGTCGCGTTCGATGAACCAGGTATGGTCGGGACGGAACGTTGCGCGCAATCGTGCCCGGGCCCGCTCGGGGTCGAACCGGCCCAGGCGTTCCAGGCTGTCGCGCATGGCCTCGATGCGGATCGCCAGCAGGGCGTCGAAATCGGCTTCGCCCACGGGCGCGTCGCGTAGCGCGCCCGCCGCCAGGGCATCGTAGCCCCGGCCCAGGAACTGCATGATGCAGATGCCATGGCCGAATGGATCGCTCAGGTGGGCGATCCGGCCCCAGTCATGCGAAACCGCCGGATCTTCGAGCCGCGCACCCGCGGCCACCGCCCGCGCCACCGCGTCATCCACGTCGTCGACCACCACGTCCAGGTGTACCGGCGTCCAGTGGCGGGCGTAGTCGCGCGGCTGGCGCACGGCGCCCGCGGCCGGCGTGCCGGCGGCCTTCTGCAGCAGGTAGATGGGCGCCGGGGCGCCCAGCATCTCGGCGCCGGTCGCGCCCAACCGGCGGTGCAGCGCCAGCCCGAAGGCGCGGCTATAGAAATCGATGGCCGCCTCGAGATCGGGCACGTCGATATTGACCAGGATGCGCATGAGGTTTTTCCAGGGTATCCGAGCGCTCAACATAGCACGGCGCGCACCCCGCGCCGGCCTCGCTAACGCGCTAAAGAACCCGCGCCCGCGACCGTAAAATGACATATGTGTTTGCCGATTTGGCGACGTCATTTCAGCAAGCGTGAGCAAGGCCCTATCCGTGCGTTACCCCCACATCCCCTGGCTGCCCCTGTTGTTCTATCCTGCGCTGCCGGTGATCGCGGCCGCGGGCTTGCTGCTTTGGCGGGACTGGCCGCCGGCCTTGACGCTGGTGGTGCCTTTCGTGCCCTGGGTGATGGCGCTGATCGGGGCGGCGATCTGCCTGATGTACCAGCGTTCGCAGACGCTGGCGCTGATGCTGGCGGTGCTGGCGCCAGCCGCCGCCTGGCCCACGCTGGCCAGCCAGGCGCCGTGGGCGTTGGCGCCGGCGCTGGTGTGGTGGTCGCTGGCCTACACCATCAACGCGTTGTGGCCCGAGCGCGCCGGCATGTTGCGCGACCTGGCGGCGCGCGTCGGCCTGATGGCCCTGGGCGCGGCCGCCATCGCGCTGGCCGGCAAGGAGGGCATGGCGCAGCTGTTCGGCGCCCTGGCGGTACAGGGCGCGCTGGCGCGGCTGGGCCTGCCGTTCGAGGCGCTGGCGGCGCTGTTGCTGACCGGGCTGACCCTGACCCTGCTGCTGCTGCGCTATGGCCGTCCGCAGCAGGCCGGCCAATGGCTGGGTTTCGTCTGCATGGCCTGGGCGTTGCCGCGGGGGACCCAGCACGAGATCGAGCTGGCCGTGATGGCCGCCGCTGCATTGACATCGCTGTCGATCTCGCTGGCGCACGAGGGTTATCACATGGCCTTCCGCGACGAGCTGACGGGCCTGCCCGGGCGCCGCGCGCTCAATGAGCGCCTGCAGCGCATGGGCCGCGTCTACACGCTGGCGATGGCCGACGTGGATCATTTCAAGGCCTTCAACGACACCCATGGCCATGACGTGGGCGACCAGGTGCTGCGCATGGTGGCGGCGCAGCTGCGCCGGGTGCCGGGCGGCGGCTACGCCTATCGCTACGGCGGCGAGGAATTCACGCTGGTGTTCCCGGGCAAGACCGCGGTCGAGGCCATGCCGCACATGGAGACCGTGCGGCGCGCCATCGAGGCCTACCAGATGCGCTTGCGCGACAAGCCGGCGCGTCCCAAGGCCGACCAGATCGGCTTGCGCCGGCGTGGCGCGCGTGGCGGCCGCAATGCGCGCCCGTTGCGGGTGACGGTGAGCATTGGCGTGGCCGAGCGCGGCGAGACCTTGCGCGCGCCGGACGCGGTCATCAAGGCGGCCGACCAGGCGCTCTACAAGGCCAAGGATGGCGGCCGCAACCAGGTGTGGGCCTACGGTTCGCGGCGCCGGGCGGGCGGGTAAGGCCGGCTGGGGCCGGCCTGCGCGCGGTCCAGCGGTAGCGCCATCAGCACTTCGTCGTACAGCACGCCGTTCACGCACAGGGCCTCGCGCTCGTGGCCGTAGGTCTCGAAGCCGAGGCTGGCGTACAACTGGCAGGCCGCGGCGTTGTTGGCGGTGACGCTCAACTGCACCGTGCGCACGCCGCGCATGGTGCCGGCATGTCCGAGGGCGGCCTGCATCAGCTGCCGCGCCAGCCCCAGGCCGCGCCAGGCCGGCGCCACGTAGACGCTCCAGATATGCGCCTTGTGACGCACCTTCAGGCGCCGCTGCCTGGCCACGCCGATGATGCCCGCCAGCGCGCCTTCGGCGAAAACGCCGAACATGGCGCTGTCGTCCGCGGGCGCGATCCAGGCCTGGAAGTCATCCAGTGTCAGCGTATGTTCCTCTTCGTAACTCGATCCGAATGCTTCCGGGGTTTCGCGCAGGGCGTCCAGGCGCAATTGGCGCAGCGCCGGGGCGTCGGAAGGGGTGAGACGTCGGACAAGCGGGGCGGAGGACGGCATCGGGGGCGAGGCAAGTGTTGGGAATAGGGAACGGTCGGGCCGCATTCGGCCAGTATAGGCAGGGTCGCTGCCTATAATGGGGTCAACGCCGCTTGCGGTTTTCAAAGGAGCCAATGATGTTCGGTTTCCTCAAGATAAACCAGGACGCCAAGCGCGACGAAGTCCAGCAAGAGTTCGTGGCGCGCGTGGCCCACGCCGCGCAGGATTTCGTCCAGGCAGCCGGCCCGGACGGGGCCGGACTCGACTACTCCCTGTCGAGCGTCCACGCGCTCGACGACGCGCTCGAAGCCGCGCACCTGGGCACCTTGCCCCTGACCCCCATGCAGACCGTCGGCGCCGCCGCCTACCTTTACGAAGTGGCCCGGCGCGCCCATGGCGGCCTGTACGAGGTCTGCGATGACGAGGACCCGGTGGTGCTGGTCTGCGGCTCGCCCGAGACCGAGGTCTGCTTCGGCGCCATCGCCAAGGTCGAGCGGCGCATCCGCTATGGCGCCGCCGAAGCCATTCCACCTTATTTCGACCGCTTCCTGGCAGCGTTGGACGCCGGCGCGGCCACCACCATCCGCTAGCCGAGGCGAGCCGCGCGGGCGCGCCGGGATGGCGTCGGCAGGGGGCCGCGCGGCGCCTTCGCCGGCGCCCGGCGCGGCCCTTTGGCGCCGTCTTCGGGAAAACCATAGGGCCTGGGGGAAAACGGCCCTACAATTCCGCCATTCCCGCCGCCGGCGGGAACCTCGCGCCCGCCTGTCATCAGACGGTTTTTCACTAGAAGTACACTCGCGTCCGCCAACCCGGTCCGATTCGCCTTGCCCCCAGGAGCGCCTGCATGAAATTCCGCTTCCCCATCTTCATCATCGACGAGGACTACCGTTCCGAGAACGCGTCCGGTCTGGGTATCCGCGCCCTGTCCGCGGCGATCGAGGCCGAGGGCGTCGAGGTGATCGGGGTGACCAGTTACGGCGACCTGAGTTCGTTCGCCCAGCAGCAGAGCCGTGCCAGCGCGTTCATCCTGTCGATCGACGATGAAGAGTTCGACGTGGATTCGCCCGAGGACGTGGCCAGCGCCATCAAGAACCTGCGCACCTTCATCGGCGAACTGCGTTTCCGCAACGCCGACATCCCCATCTACCTGTACGGCGAGACGCGCACCTCGGAACACATTCCGAACGACATCCTGCGCGAGCTGCACGGCTTCATCCACATGTTCGAGGACACCCCCGAATTCGTGGCGCGCCACATCATCCGCGAAGCGCGCAGCTATGTGGACAGCCTGCCGCCGCCGTTCTTCCGCGAGCTGGTCAAGTACGCCCAGGATGGCTCCTATTCCTGGCACTGCCCGGGTCACTCGGGCGGCGTGGCGTTCCTGAAGAGCCCGGTGGGCCAGATGTTCCACCAGTTCTTCGGCGAGAACATGCTGCGCGCCGACGTCTGCAACGCCGTCGATGAACTGGGCCAGCTGCTGGACCACACCGGCCCGGTGGCCGAGTCCGAGCTGAACGCGGCGCGCATCTTCCACGCCGACCACTGCTACTTCGTGACCAACGGCACCTCGACCTCGAACAAGGTGGTGTGGCACGCCAACGTCGCCGCTGGCGACGTGGTGGTGGTGGACCGCAACTGCCACAAGTCGATCCTGCACGCCATCACCATGACGGGCGCGATCCCGGTGTTCCTGCGCCCGACGCGCAACCACCTGGGCATCATCGGCCCTATCCCGCTGGAAGAGTTCCATCCGGACAGCATCCGCAAGAAGATCGAGGCCAACCCGTTCGCGCGCGAAGCCGTGAACAAGAACCCGCGCATCCTGACGCTCACGCAGAGCACCTACGACGGCGTGATCTACAACGTCGAGATGATCAAGAAGGAACTGGGCAGCTACGTCGACACGCTGCACTTTGACGAAGCCTGGCTGCCGCACGCGTCGTTCCACGAGTTCTACCAGGACATGCACGCGATCGGCCAGGACCGTCCGCGCAGCAAGGACGCGATGGTGTTCGCGACCCACTCCACGCACAAGCTGCTGGCCGGCATCTCGCAGGCCTCGCAGATCATCGTGCAGGAATCCGAGACCCGCAAACTGGACCGCAACGTCTTCAACGAAGCCTACCTGATGCACACGTCGACCTCGCCGCAGTACGCGATCATCGCGTCGTGCGACGTGGCCGCGGCCATGATGGAGCCGCCGGGCGGCACCGCGCTGGTCGAGGAAAGCATCCGCGAAGCCATGGATTTCCGCCGCGCCATGCGCAAGGTGGAATCCGAGTTCGGCAAGAACGACTGGTGGTTCAAGGTCTGGGGCCCGAACCGCCTGGTGTCCGAAGGCATCGGCAACCGCGACGAGTGGATCCTGGAGTCGAACGACCACTGGCACGGCTTCGGCGACCTGGCCGAAGGCTTCAACATGCTGGACCCGATCAAGGCCACGGTCATCACGCCGGGGCTGGACATGTCGGGCAGCTTCGGCGAAACCGGCATTCCCGCCGCGCTGGTCTCCAAGTACCTGACCGAGCACGGCGTGGTGGTCGAGAAGACCGGCCTGTATTCGTTCTTCATCCTGTTCACCATCGGCATCACCAAGGGCCGCTGGAACACGCTGCTGACCGCGCTGCAGCAGTTCAAGGACGACTACGACCGCAACCAGCCGCTGTGGCGCATCCTGCCGGAATTCTGCCGCGACCATCGCCGCTACGAGCGCATGGGCCTGCGCGACCTGTGCCAGCAGATCCACGAAGCCTACCGCGAGCGCGACGTGGCCCGCCTGACCACCGAGATGTACCTGAGCGACATGGTGCCGGCGCTCAAGCCGTCCGACGCCTTCGCCCGCATGGCGCACCGCGAGGTCGAGCGTGTCGACATCGACCAGCTCGAAGGCCGCGTCACCGGCGTGCTGCTGACGCCGTATCCTCCGGGCATCCCGCTGCTGATCCCGGGCGAGCGCTTCAACCGCACCATCGTCCAGTACCTGCAGTTCGCGCGCGAGTTCAACGAACGCTTCCCGGGCTTCGAAACCTACATCCACGGCCTGGCCGACGAAGTGGGGCCGGACGGCGAGAAGCGCTACTACGTTGATTGCCTGATCGAAGACTGATCAGGTCCGGAGTCCCGATGTTCGATGTCGCCGTCCTCGGTGCCGGCGCCGCCGGCATGATGTGTGCCGCGGTCGCCGGCCAGCGCGGCTTGCGCGTGGTGCTGGTGGACCACGCCGAGCGCCTGGCCGAGAAGATCCGTATCTCGGGCGGCGGCCGTTGCAACTTCACCAACATCGGCGCGGGACCCGCCAATTTCCTCTCCGACAACCCGCATTTCTGCCGCTCGGCGTTGTCGGGCTACACCCCGCAGGACTTCCTGGCGCTGCTCAAGCGCCACCGCATCGCCTGGCACGAGAAGCATCGCGGCCAGCTGTTCTGCGACGATTCCAGCGAATCCATCATCGAGATGCTGCGCGCCGAATGCGATGCCGGCGGCGTACAGTGGCGCATGGGCTGCCAGGTGGCCGAGGTGGCGCATGGCGAGGCGGGCTTCGAGCTGCGCACCAGCCAGGGCGCGATCCGCGCGGCCAAGCTGGTGGTGGCCACGGGCGGCATGGCGATCCCGCAGTTGGGCGCCACCGACTTCGGCCTGAAGCTGGCGCGCCAGTTCGGCCTGAAGGTGGTCGAGCCGCGGCCGGCGCTGGTGCCGCTGACCTTCGACGCGGCGCACTGGCAGCCGCTGGCCGAACTGTCCGGCGTGGCGCTGGAGGTCAGCCTGGCGACGGGGCAGGGCAAGGCCCGGGGGGAATTCCTGGAAGACCTGCTGTTCACCCATCGCGGGTTGTCGGGTCCGGCCATCCTGCAGATCTCCAGCTTCTGGAAACCGGGCGAGCCCATCATCATCGACCTGGCGCCGGGGCGCGACCTGGCGGCCGAACTGCTGGCGGCCAAGTCCGGCAACCGGCAGCAATTGCATACGGTGCTGGCCGGCCTGTGGCCCAAGCGCCTGGCCGACCGCTGGCTACAGCTGGCCGAGCAGGGCGGCAAGCCGGGCCTGGCGGCCTTGCGCCTGGCCGACGCGCCCGACAAGACCCTGCGCGCCCTGGCGCAGGACATCCACCAATGGACGCTGGTGCCCAGTGGCACCGCCGGCTACAAGAAGGCCGAGGTCATGCGCGGCGGCGTCGATACGCGCGGCCTGGACCAGAAATCGATGCAGGCCCGCACCACGCCCGGCCTGTACTTCATCGGCGAGACCGTGGACGTCACCGGCTGGCTGGGCGGCTACAACTTCCAGTGGGCCTGGGCCTCGGGCGTGGCCTGCGGCAAGGCGCTCTAGGCGTTCCTGGCGCTTCATCCAACGCTTTTCCCGTCCGTCGGGCGCGGGCACGCTTCGTGCTGCCCGCCAAGGCCTGCCCGGCCCATAGCCTGACTGCATGACGGGCATTGCAACGTTGTCGTTGTGATATCAAATAAAAATACCTATCATTTGTATTTCACAAATTCAGCCGTGCCGCATCCGGTGGCACCGCCTGATGGAGACCGCCTTGGCCTATACCTTGCCGACCCTGCCTTACGCCTATGACGCGCTCGAACCGCACATCGACGCGCTGACGATGGAAATCCACCACAGCAAGCACCACCAGACCTACGTCAACAACCTGAACGCCGCGCTCGAAGGCGCCGGCATCGCCACCGACGAGCCGGTCGAGGCCCTGGTGGCGCGCATCGACCAACTTCCCGAAGCCGTCCGTGGCGCGGTGCGCAACAACGGCGGCGGCCACGCCAACCACAGCCTGTTCTGGTCGGTCATGTCGCCACGGGGCGGGGGCGAGCCCGACGGCGCGCTGGCCCGCGCCATCGACACCGAACTGGGTGGCCACGCCGCCTTCCGAGAAGCCTTCACCAAGGCCGCGCTGACGCGCTTCGGCAGCGGCTGGGCCTGGCTCAGCGTGACGCCCGCCGGCAAGCTGGCGGTGGAAAGCAGTGCCAACCAGGACAGCCCGCTGATGCAGGGCAACACGCCGATCCTGGGCCTGGACGTGTGGGAACACGCCTACTATCTCAAGTACCAGAACCGCCGCCCGGAATACATCGGCGCCTTCTACAATGTGATCGATTGGCCCGAGGTGGCGCGCCGCTACGCCGCCGCCGTGGGCTGAGCCGGCATTGCGCGGGGGCAGCGGTCCATGAATACCTTCAGCCGTCATCGCATTCGGCCCGCGGCCACCAGCGTCAGTGTCTGGACGCTGGCGGTGCTGGTCGCCTGCCTGGGCCTGCACCAGATGTGGGCCTATTTCAACGACCACGCGCCGCACGTGGCCGACGCCCTGCTGGGCGGCATGGTCGCCGCGGGCGCCACCGCGGCGGGCACGTTGCCGATCCTGTTCGCGCGCACCATCCCGCAGAAGATGCAGGACAGCATGTTCGGCTTCGGCGCCGGCGTGATGCTGGCCGCCAGCGCCTTCTCGCTGGTGGCGCCGGGCATCGCGGCGGCCGAGGCGCAGGGCGCGGGGCCGTGGGGCGCCGGCCTGACGGTGGGCGCCGCCATCCTGCTGGGGGCGGCGGCGCTGTTGCTGATGGACCGGTTGCTGCCTCACGAGCATTTCATCAAGGGCCGCGAAGGTATCGAGGCCCACCGGCTGCGCCGTACCTGGCTGTTCGTCTTCGCCATCACCCTGCACAACCTGCCCGAAGGCCTGGCCATCGGCGTCGGCTACGCCGGCAACGACCCGGTGCGCGGCACGGCGCTGGCCACCGGCATCGCCATCCAGGACATCCCCGAGGGCCTGGTGGTGGCCGTGGCGTTGATCGCCGCGGGCTACAAGCGCGCGTTCGCGGTGGCGCTGGGCATGCTGTCGGGCCTGGTCGAGCCGGTGGGCGCGGTGCTGGGCGCGGCCGTGGTGGGCTGGTCGGCGGCGCTGCTGCCGTGGGGCCTGGGCTTTGCCGCCGGCGCCATGCTGTTCGTGATCAGCCACGAAATCATTCCTGAATCGCACCGCAAGGGGCACGAGGTCTACGCCACCTGCGGGCTGATGCTGGGCTTCGTGCTGATGATGCTGCTGGACACCGCGCTGGGCTGAAGCGGCGCCCGGGCGGCGATCGCGGATCAACAACGGAACCGCGTTTCGCGGTATGCTTTCGGCGCTGTCACGCATGTTGCGGGAGAGAGCGGCCGTTCGCGGCTGCCGCCGAAGGCGCAATTCGCCCGGAATCGCTCAGGTATCCCATACCGCGCATGCTTGCCCTGTCCCGGTTTTCACCGCGCGGACTCGGCAAAGCAGCACTCTGGAGAGACCTGGCGCCGCTGCCCAATCAGGGACATAGCGAGCAGCCCAGGCGCCGAAGGTGCAAACCCGCCACGCGGGGCAACTCTCAGGCAAAAGGACAGAGGGGCGGAAGATTCAGCCGTTGCGCGGGCGTTTTCCGTCTGTCCGCCAGCGGCATTCCGTAACCCTGGCACCGCTGCCGCTCCGGAGTACCCGCGCATGTCCGCACCCCTCAAACGCACCCCGCTGGCCGAAGAACATATCGCCTCCGGCGCCCGCATGGTCGATTTCGGCGGCTGGGATATGCCCCTGGCCTACGGCTCGCAACTGGAAGAGCACCACGCGGTGCGCCAGGACGCCGGCATGTTCGACGTCTCGCACATGCTCAACGCCGACGTCACGGGCCCCGACGCCTACGCCTTCCTGCAGCGCCTGGTGGCCAACGACGTCGCCAAGCTGACCGTACCGGGCAAGGCGCTCTACACCTGCATGCTGAACCCGCAGGGCGGCGTCATCGACGACCTGATCGTGTACTTCTTCGCGCTCGACGAATGGCGCGTGGTGGTCAACGCCGGCACCGCCGACAAGGACATGGCCTGGATGCAGCGCGTCAAGCAGGCCGGCAAGTTCGACGTCACCATCACGCCGCGCCGCGACTTGGCCATGATCGCCGTGCAGGGCCCCAACGCCCGCGCCAAGGTCTGGGCCGCGCGCCCGGCCTGGCAGGCCGCCAGCGAGCCGCTGACCCCGTTCGTGGCCGCGCGCGTCGGTGACGACACGCTGGTGGCGCGCACCGGTTACACCGGCGAAGACGGCTTCGAAATCGTGCTGCCCGCGGCCGAGGCGGTGCAACTGTGGCGCGACCTGGCGGCCCAGGGCGTGCGCCCGGCGGGCCTGGGCGCGCGCGACACGCTGCGCCTGGAAGCCGGCATGAACCTGTATGGCCAGGACATGGACGAACTGACCCAGCCCGGCGAAGCCGCGCTGACCTGGACGGTGTCCCTGAAGAACCCCGAGCGCCGCTTCATCGGCCGCGATGCGCTGGAGCAGTTCGCCACGCCCGCCGCCTTCGTCGGCCTGAAGCTGCAGGAACGCGGGGTGATGCGCGCCCACATGGCGGTGCGCACCGCGCAGGGCGTGGGCGAGCTCACCAGCGGCACCATGTCGCCGACGCTGGGCGTGTCGATCGGCTTTGCCCGCCTGCCGCAAGGCGTGGCCGCGGGCGACACGGTCGAGGTCGACATCCGCGGCAAGTGGGTGCCCGCCCTGGTCTGCAAGCTGCCGTTTGTCCGTAACGGCAAAGCCGTCGAACACTCGTAAACTCGAAGCTTCGCGCCGGTGGCCGGCCCTGCGGGGCGTGGCCGCCGGCGCGAGGCGCGCAACACCATTTCCTTATCCGAATCCCCCAGGAGTTCCCATGAGTCTGCCCATCGATCGCAAGTACACCGAGTCCCATGAATGGGTCAAAGCCGAAGGCGACGTGTTCGTCGTCGGCATCACCGATACCGCCCAGGACCAGCTGGGTGACCTGGTCTTCGTCGGCGACGTCAAGGTCGGCGCCAAGCTGAACGCGGGCGAGACCGCCGGCGTGGTCGAGTCGGTCAAGGCCGCCTCCGACATCTACGCGCCCGTGGCCGGCGAAATCGTCGCGTTCAACGACGAGCTGGAAAGCAACCCCAACCTGATCAACGAATCGGCCTTCACCGCCTGGATCTTCAAGATCAAGCCGGTCAACGCCGCCGATGCCGACAAGCTGCTGGACGCCGCCGGCTACGAAGCCATCGCCAACGGCTAAGCCCGTCAGGGCGGGCGCGGCGCTGGCGCCGCCGCCCGTCCATGCATCACCGTCCGTCCCTCCCGACGACACCGCCATCCCGAGATCCCCCCATGTCGCGCGCCCTAGACACCCACACCGACTTCATCCCCCGCCACATCGGCCCCTCCGACGCCGACCAGGCCGCCATGCTCGCCGCCATCGGCAGCCCCAGCTTGGACGCCCTGATCGAAGAAGTCGTGCCGCCCAAGATCCGCAGCCAGGCGCCGCTGGCGCTGCCGCCGTCGCGCAGCGAAGCCGACGTGCTGGCCGAACTGAAGCAGATCGCCGGCCGCAACAAGGTCTTTCGCAACTACATCGGCCAGGGGTACTACGGCACGCAGACGCCCAACGTGGTGTTGCGCAACATTCTCGAGAATCCCGCCTGGTACACGGCCTACACGCCGTACCAGCCCGAGATCTCGCAGGGTCGCCTGGAGGCCCTGCTGAACTACCAGACCATGGTCGCCGACCTGACCGGGCTGGACATCTCCAACGCCTCGCTGCTCGATGAAAGCACCGCCGCCGCCGAAGCCATGACGCTGGCGCGCCGCAGCGCCAAGTCGCAAAGCCCGGTGTTCTTCATCTCGCGCCACGTGCATCCGCAGACCATCGAAGTCGTGCGCACGCGCGCCGAGGGCCTGGACATCGAGATCGCCGTCGGCGACGAGACCGAAGGCCTGCCGGAATGCTTTGGTGTGCTGCTGCAGTACCCGCACAGCACCGGCTCGGTGGCCGACTACCGCAAGCTGGCCGAGACCGCCCACGCGCAAGGCGCGGTGGTGGCCGTGGCCACCGACCTGCTGGCGCTGGCGCTGCTGGCCGCGCCGGGCGAGTGGGGCGCGGACATCGCCATCGGTTCGGCCCAGCGCTTCGGCGTGCCGTTCGGTTTCGGCGGCCCGCACGCCGGCTTCATGGCCTGCAAGGACGCCTTCAAGCGCAACATGGCCGGCCGCCTGGTCGGCGTGTCCAAGGACGCCCAAGGCAACCCGGCGATGCGCCTGGCGCTGCAGACGCGCGAACAGCACATCCGCCGCGAGAAGGCCACCTCGAACATTTGCACCGCGCAGGTGCTGCTGGCCGTGATGGCCGGCATGTACGCCGTCTGGCACGGCCCGGCCGGCATCCGCCGCATCGCCGAGCGCGTGCAGCGCTACACCGCCATCCTGCGCGCCGAACTCGGCAAGCTGGGCATCAAGGTCGCCAACGACACCTTCTTCGACACGCTGCTGCTGGAAACCGGCCCGGCCACGCCCGCCATCATCACCGCCGCCGAGTGCGAGCACATCAACCTGCGCCGTGTCGACGGCGCCCGCCTGGCCGTGTCGCTGGACGAAACCGTCACCGCCGCCGACCTGCAGGCCCTGGTGAACGTGTTCGCCGCCGGCCTGGAGCGCGATGACGTCGAACTCGACATCGACGCGCTGGACGCCAAGGCGGCCGGCGGCATTCCCGCCGCCGTGGCGCGCGAAAGCGCCATCCTCAAGCACCCGGTGTTCTCCAGCGTGCAGTCGGAAACCGACATGCTGCGCTACCTGCGCAAGCTGGCCGACAAGGACCTGGCGCTGGACCGCACCATGATCCCGCTGGGCTCGTGCACCATGAAGCTGAACGCCACGGCCGAGATGATTCCCATCACCTGGCCCGAGTTCGCGCTGGTGCATCCGTTCGCGCCCGCCTCGCAGAGCAAGGGCTATGACGAGCTGATCACGCGCCTGTCGGCCGCGCTGTGCGAGATCACGGGCTACGACAACATCAGCCTGCAGCCCAACTCGGGCGCGCAGGGCGAATACGCCGGCCTGCTGGCGATCCGCGGCTACCACCAGGCCAACGGCCAGCACCAGCGCAACGTCTGCCTGATCCCGTCGTCGGCCCACGGCACCAACCCCGCGTCGGCGCAACTGGCCGGCATGGACGTGGTGGTGGTGGCCTCCGACGCCAACGGCAACGTCGACCTGGCCGACCTGCGCGCCAAGATCGAACAGGTCGGCGACAAGCTGGCCGCGCTGATGATCACTTACCCGTCCACGCACGGCGTGTTCGAGGAAGCCGTGACCGAGATCTGCGACCTGGTGCACCAGGCCGGCGGCCAGGTGTACCTGGACGGCGCCAACATGAACGCCATGGTGGGCGTGGCCAAGCCGGGCAAATTCGGCTCGGACGTGTCGCACCTGAACCTGCACAAGACCTTCTGCATTCCGCACGGCGGCGGCGGTCCGGGCGTCGGCCCGGTCGCGGTGCGCGCGCACCTGGCGCCGTACCTGCCGGGCGTGGTCAACGAGCAGGGCAAGCTGCCCGGCGAAGCCAAGGTTGGCCCGGTCTCGGCCGCGCCGTTCGGCTCGGCCGGCATCCTGCCGATCCCGTTCGTGTACATCGCGCTGATGGGCGCCGACGGCCTGCGCCGCGCCACCGAAGTCGCGATCCTGAACGCCAACTACATCGCCACCCGCCTGCGCGGCCACTACCCGGTGCTGTACGCGGGCCGCAACGGCCGCGTGGCGCACGAGTGCATCCTGGACGTGCGTCCGCTCAAGGAAACCAGCGGCATCAGCGCCGAGGACATCGCCAAGCGCCTGATGGACTACGGCTTCCATGCCCCCACCATGAGCTTCCCGGTGGCCGGCACGCTGATGGTCGAGCCGACCGAATCCGAAGGCGTGGCCGAGCTGGACCGCTTCATCGAGGCGATGATCTCGATCCGCGAGGAAATCGCCCAGGTCGAGCGCGGCGAACGCGACCGCGAGGACAACGTCCTGAAGAACGCGCCGCACACCGCCCAGATGCTGCTGGCCGAGGAATGGCTGCACGACTACCCGCGCCAGCAGGCCGCCTACCCGGTGGCTTCGCTGCGCGAGGCCAAGTACTGGCCGCCGGTGGCGCGCGTGGACAACGCCTATGGCGACCGCAACCTGGTGTGCGCCTGCCTGCCGGTCGAAGCCTACGCCTGAGGCCGCGTGACGGCCCGCCCCTTGGGGCGGGTCATCGAGGCTTGCCTGGCGACAGGCAAAAAAAACCCCCATCGCACGATGGGGGTTTTGCTTTTGCGCGGCCGTCTTACTTCCTGGCCGGCGCCGCCGACATCGCGGTGGCGAATTCCTCGGTGATGCTGAAGTAGGTGTTCAGCAGGATCTGCAGGTTCTTCTTGCCGATGCCGCCTTCGGCGTTCATGTCCATCTGCAGCACGGCCTGGTTCTTGTCGTCCAGGTAGGCGCGGGTCCAGCGGTATTGCTGGTTCCAGGCGTTGATGGCCTTGAGCGTGGCCGGCTTCTTGCCGGCGTAGGTGGCGGTGGCGACCAGGTCGTAGCACTTCTCGGAGAAGTCGTTGCACAGGAATTCCAGGCGCAGGTCGGTGGCGCCGGTGTTGCTGGCATCCAGGATCAGGACCGGGCCTTCGTCGCCGTCGGTCTTGCGTGTGGTGTAGCCCATGTCGTCCAGCATGCCGACGACCATGTCGACGTCGAACTCGTTGACCACGTCGGCATTGCTGGTGGCGGCCATGTCGTCGTCCATGGCGGTGGCGCCGACGGCCGGCTCGGCTTCGTCTTCATCGTCCATCGTGTCCTCGTCCATGCCGGCCGCGCCCAGCAGGCCCGAGAACAGTTCGTCGGCGGGAATCTTCTTGCCGTTCAGGTCGCCCATGCCGTCGGCGAAGTGGAACTTGCCGACGATGTTGTCGCCGTCGTTCTTGCCGACGTTGAACATCTCGGCCATGCCGGACATGCTGCGGATGTTGTCGGCGGCCTCGGCTTCGGCCTTGTCGGCGGGCATGCCGTCCTTCTTGATGGCGTACTGCACCATCAGGTCCTGCACCATCGGCTTGGAGATCACCAGCGTGGCGTCGATCTGCTTGATGGCCTTGACCACGATTTCCTGCGGCGTCAGGTCCTTGACATTGGGAGGATTGGCCAGGTCCAGCGTGACGTTCAGCTTGCTTTCGCCCTTGGCGGTCTTCCAGCTGATCGGGTCGATGCTGAACGACGGATTGCCGGCCAGCAGCTTGCCGGCGTTATCCAGCAGCACCTGGAACTGTTCGTCGTTCAGGCCCTCGTCGTGGGCATCGGCCATGTATTGGCGCATCAGCTGGTTGTAGGTATCCGACAACTGCTTGACCGCGGCGCCGTCCAGCCGGGCCAGCTTGATGACGGCCTGGCCGTTGCCCAGCGGCACGTCGTTGACGTTGATGTCGCCGGTCTGATAGGCGGCCTGGATGTTGATGTTCTTGTCGTCCTCGGCCAGCTTGACGGTGTAGCTGAAGTTGTCGAGGATCACCTTGGCGTCGGCGTCCGGCTTGATCACTTCGATGCGCTTGATCTTGATGCCCGAGTCGCCGACCGACAGGCCGAACTTGCCCATGCGGCTGTCGACGTCCATGGTCAGGCCGGACATCGCCATCTTGATCGGATCGCTGCCCTTGGTGCCGTCCACCGCCAGGGTGTCGGTCTTGGCATTGGCGGTGATGGCGGCCAGGCCGCGGTCGAACGTGCCGGTGATTTCCATGCCGCTGAAATCGACCGAATTGCCTTCATGCGTCACCTTCACCGGCGCGATGCGGGCGGTCGATGCCGTGCTGCCGCCAAAGCTGACCATGGCATCGGTGACCAGGGGCGAGACGTCCTTGGTCAGCTCGAACACCGGCTTGACGTTGTCCGTCTTGGCCATTTCGGTGTGGACGAAAGCCAGCTTGGGCGCGATGGCGCCGCGCGCCAGCGCGCTCTTGGGGAACGGGCCGTGCTCGATTTGGGCATCGAATTCCAACATGCCGTCCGGCATGTCGCTCAGGCTCTTGTCGCTCTTGACGAACGACACGCCGTAGCGCGCCTGCGTCGAGAACAGGCCGCGCTCGTATTTGATCTGGTCGATGCGCAGGCCGAACAAAGGCGTGATCTTGGCCAGCTTCTCGTTGGCCTCGGCCAGGCGGCGCTGCGCGCCTTCCTCGATGCGCTTGCCGGTGTACCAGGTAGCACCCACCCAGCTTCCCGCTCCCACTATGACCACGGCTAAGGTGATCGCTACGCTCTTTTTCATGTTTTGCTTTGTCGTTGATTGTCGAGTCTTGTCCCTGCGGCGCGGCGCCGTCGAGCGGCGCGGGCAATGGGACATATTCATCGGCCTGTCAGGACCCGCGGCGAGTATACCGAGGCGGGGTAGCCAGTTGCAGTGCGCGCCGTTACCGAAGATTTCAAAATGAAAGCCGGCGCCCTCGGGCGCCGGCCATATTGTCGACAACGCGTGTTTTACAGGGGATCGAGCGGGTAGATCGGCCGGCGCACATGCTTGAAGTCAAGCTGGCCGTAGTCGGAGGTGGTGACGCCCACGCCGGTGCACTCGATGATCTCGGTGGCCATCTCGGAGAAGCCGGCGCGCCAGTGGACCCGGCTCTTGAGCACCACATAGCGCTTTTGCAGCGGATCGATGCCGGCCGACAGCAGGCAATTGATGTCGAAGGGCTCCTGGTGGCGCGACACCACCACGATCTCGACCCGTCCGGTATCGATCACCACCGTCAGGCCGGTGTCATTGCGCACGCCACGGTACATGGGGCCGCGGTTCAGGTAGACACCGTCGAACACCAGCTTGACCCGGCCGGTCACCGTCAGCGGCTCGCCGGCCCGCTTGATGGCGGGCATGTCCACCTTGCCGCCCAGGGGCAGGGTGACGGTGCTGCCCACGCCCGCCGTGGCGGCCTCGCGCGCCGCCTGGGGATCGCAGATGGCGTAGAACACCACGTTGTCCAGTTCCTGGCGCAGCACCTCGGCCAGCACCGCCGTCGTGTCCATGGTGCCGCCGGAGCCGGTGTTGTCGTAGTGGTCCAGCAGCACCACAGGCCCGTGCTCGATGGTCTTGGCCCGGGCAATGGTGGGCGCCAGCGGCTCGGAATGGAACACCCATTTCGCCCGGTCGTTCCAGGCGCGCTCCAGCAGTTCGTCGCGGTATTGCTGCGCCTGGGCCAGGTTGGCGTCCGTACAGACCACGGCGCTCAGGCCGGCTTCGCGGATGTCGGCGTGGGGGAAACCCACGAACACCGAGGCCGCCAGAACGCCATCGGCCTCCAGCTGGCGGCAGCGCTCCTGCAGCGATTTGTTGGGATCGGCGTGGGTGCCCTGGCACATGACGTGCGGCAGCATGGGCTTGTCGCCCCAGGTCATCACGGGCTTGATCTCGCCCTTGAGCGTGCGCACGATGACGTTGGCCGCGCGCACGCCGGCCTCGCGGATGTCCACGTGCGGATAGGTATGGAAGCCGCTGATGACGGTGGCGTTGTCAACGATGTCGGCGTAGATGTTGGCGTGCATGTCTAGCGTCACCGCCACCGGGGTCTTGGAATCGATCTCGCGCAGGCGGCGCAGCAGGTCGCCCTCGGCGTCTTCCACGCCCTCGGCCACCATGGCGCCGTGCAGGTCCAGCAGGATGGCGTCGTAGCCGCCCTTGCGGACCTCGTCCAGCACCCGCTTGCACAGCAGCTCGTGGGTCTCGGCGCTGGCCGGGCCGCTGGGCCAGGATTCGGCGGCCACCGGCACCACGATCTCGGCGCCGACGCGGCGCGCCACCTCGATGTAGCCGCCCAGGCCGCTGTCGGTGTTCTCGTAGGCGCGGATGGCGCGGTCGCCGGCCAGGATTTCAGGATTGCCGCGGAAAAAGCGCGCGAGCGGGGTCGGCACGGGCGAGAAGGTGTTCGTCTCGTGCTTGATCATTGCCAGAAGCCAACGCATGGGAATTCCTGTGGGTTGCCAAAGGGGAAGGGGAGCGGGACGGTGTCAGGCCCGGGGCGGTTGCGGCCAGGGCTGCTGGGCCGGGCGCATGCGCTCCCAGGCGCGGGCCACGCGCAGCACGCCCAGATCGTCGAAGCGCGCGCCGGCGATCTGCAGGCCGATCGGCAGGCCCGCCCTGGTGTAGCCGCAGTTGACCGAGGCGGCCGGCTGCTCGCTCATGTTGTAGGGCAGCGTGTAGCCGATGTGGTGCATGGTCGTGGCGACCTCGTTGGTGGGCGCGGCCCACTCGGCGTTGTAGGCCACCACCGGCGCCACCGGCGACAGCACGTAGTCGAAGGGGGCGGTGGCGGCCACGGTCCTGGCGCGCACGTTCAGGGTTTCGTAGTAGCTGCGGAACACGGCCTCGCCGGATTGGCCGCCGCCGCTTTCGGCCCAGGCGCGGATGAACGGCAGGATCTTGTCGCGGCGCGCTTTCGGCAGGGCCCCCAGGTCGATGGCCGAGCGGGTGCGCCAGAAACGGTCGACGCCGTCCAGCATCTCCGGCGTCATCCACGGCTTGAGCGGCGTGACGATGGCGCCGGCCGACTCGAACAGTCGGGCCGCGGCTTCGACGGCGGCGCGGATCTCCGGGTCCAGCGGCAGGCCGCAGCCGGCGTCCAGCTGCAGGCCGATGCGCAGGCCGCGCACGTCGATATCCAGGTTGAGCCAGTCGAAGTCCTGGAACGGCAGGCTCATGTGATCGCGCGCGTCGGGCTGCGACAGCACGCCCATCATCAGCGCGGCGTCAGTGATGTCGCGGGTCATGGGGCCGGCGCAGCGGCCCATGAAGGGCGGGTCGATGGGGATGCGGCCCAGGCTGGGCTTGAGCGTGGCGATGCCGCACCAGGCGGCCGGCAGGCGCACCGAGCCGCCGATGTCGGTGCCGATGTGCAGCGGGCCGTAGCCCGCCGCCGCCGCCGCCCCGGCGCCGGCGCTGGAGCCGCCCGGGTTTTTGCTCAGGTCCCAGGGGTTGCGCGTCAGCGCATGGAAGCTCGACAGCCCCGAGGACAGCATGCCGTAGTCGGGCATGGTGGTCTTGCCCAGCACTACCGCGCCGGCCTCGCGCATGCGCGCCGCCGGCGGGGCGTCGGCCGCGGCCGGCGTCAGGTCAGTGGCGGCGGTGCCCAGCGGCACCGGCACGCCGCGGGTGGCGATGTTTTCCTTGATGGTGGCGGGCACGCCGTCCAGCGAGTAGCCGCCGCAAGCCTGCGGCTCGCCCTTCATCCAGCGCGCCTCGGAAGCGCGCGCCTGCGCCAGCGCCTGGTCGGGATCGAGCGCATAGGTGGCGTGGATGTGCGGTTCCCAGCGCGCGATGTGGTCGAGCACCGAGCGGGTCGCCTCGACCGGCGACAGGGTCTTGTTGCGATAGGCGGCCAGCAGTTCCTGGGCCGAGAGTTCATGCGGTTGCGACATGGCGGGTTCCGATTGCGTGGGATGCCTGGGTTGATTGGGACGCCTCAGGCGGAGGGGGCCGCCAGCCCGGCCGCCACGGGCCGGAAATTGCGGAAGTCCCAGTCGCGCCCGGGCGCCGCGTCGATCAGGGCGCGGGTGTACTCGTGGCGGGGATCGGTCAGCACGGCCTGGGCGGCGCCGGTCTCGACGACCTTGCCGCGCTGCATGACCATGATGGTGTCGCAGATCTGCGCGGCCACGCGCAGGTCATGCGTGATGAACAGCACGCCCACGCCGGTGCGTTCGCGCACCTGCTCGAGCAGTTCCAGCACCTGCGCCTGCACCGACACGTCCAGCGCCGACACGGCTTCGTCGGCCACCAGGATCTCGGGGTCCATCACCAGCGCGCGGGCGATGCAGATGCGCTGGCGCTGGCCGCCGGAAAACTGGTGCGGGTAGCGCCGCATGGCGTCGGGGCTCAGTCCGACCACCGACAGCGTCTCGCCGGCGCGTTGCAGCGCCTGCTCGCGCGGCACGCCGAAGTTGAGCAGGCCTTCGATGATGGACTCGCCCACGGTGCGGCGCGGGTTGAGCGAGCGGTAAGGATCCTGGAACACGATCTGGATGCGGCGCCGCACCGGGCGCAGGGCCGCGCCGGACAGCGTGCTGAGGTCTTCGCCGCCCATCATCATGTGGCCGGCGGTGGGTTCGATCAGGCGCACGATGCAGCGCGCCACGGTCGACTTGCCCGAGCCGGACTCGCCCACGATGCCGAGGATTTCGCCCTTGCGCAGCGTCAGGTTGACGTCTGCCGCCGCGATCACGTTGCGCGGCGCGCTGCGCGAGAACAGCGAGCGCTTGCCGCCGTAGGTGCGCCCCAGGCCCTTGACGTGCAGCACCGGCACGCCCGCGGGCGCTTCGCGGTGCAACGGCACCAGGCTGGGCACCGACGACACCAGGCGCCGCGTGTACGACTGCTTGGGTTCGGCCAGGATCTCGTCGCGGGTGCCGCTTTCGATCAGGTCGCCGCGGTTCATCACCACGATTCGGTCGGCGATCTCGGCCACCACGCCGAAGTCGTGCGTGATGAACAGCACGGCGGTCCGGTGCTTGACCTGCAGTTCCTTGATCAGCAGCAGGATCTGCTTCTGCGTGGTGACGTCCAGCGCCGTGGTCGGCTCGTCGGCGATCAGCAGCTTGGGCTCCAGGATCAGCGCCATGGCGATCACGATGCGCTGGCGCTGGCCGCCCGAGAGCTGGTGCGGATAGGCATCGTAGATGCGCTCGACGTCGGGCAGGTGCACCGAGCGGAACATGTCCAGCACCTTGGCGCGGCGTTCGGCGGCCGACATGCGGCGATGCAGCCGCAGCACTTCGTCGACCTGCTTGCCGACGGTGTGCACGGGGTTCAGCGCGGTCATGGGTTCCTGGAACACCATGGCCATGCGGGTGGCGCGCAGTTCGCGCAGGCGCCGCGGCGTGGCGTTGGCCACGTCCTCGCCTTCGACGCGGATCGAGCCCGCGCTGATGCGCAGCACGCCGGCCGGCAACAGGCCCATGACGGCCAGCGACGTGACCGACTTGCCCGAGCCGGACTCGCCGACCACGCACACGGTTTCGCCGGCGTGCACGTCCAGGCTCAGGTTGCGCACCACGCGGTTGCCGGCGCCGCCGACCTCCACCGACAGGTTGCGGATCGCCAGCACGGCGGACGAGGTATCGCCCGCGGGGGGAGTGGGAGAGTAGGTCATCGGCATCAGATCCTGCGCACCATTTTCGGATCGAGGGCGTCGCGCAGCGCGTCGCCCAGGATGTTCACGCTGAGCACGGTCAGCGACAGGAACAGCCCCGGGAACAGGATCAGGCCGGGCAGCATGCGGAAGTACATGCGGCCTTCGGACATGATGTTGCCCCAGGAGGCGATCTCGGGCGGGATGCCCGCGCCCAGGAAGCTGAGGATGGCCTCGGTCAGCATGGCCGAAGCGAACACATACGTGCCCTGCACGGTCAGCGGCGCGATGGTGCTGGGCACCATGTGGCGCCACAGCAGCAGCGGCAGCGGCGTGCCCAGCGCCAGCGCCGCTTCGACGTAGGGCTCGCCGCGCACCGTCAGGATCTGTCCGCGCACCAGGCGCACCACCCGTGGAATCTCGGGGATGGTGATGGCCACCAGCACCGTCATCAGGCTGGCCCCGGTGACCGACACCAGGGCAATCGCCAACAGGATGCCGGGGATCGCCATGATGGCGTCCATGGTGCGCATGATGATGCCGTCGAGCGAGCGGAACCAGCCGGCGATGACGCCGACCACCAGCCCGATGGTGACGCTGATGACCGCCGCGCCCAGCCCCGCGATCAGCGAGACGCGCGCGCCGTAGGCCACGCGCGACCAGACGTCGCGGCCGAAGGCGTCGGTGCCGAACAGGTAATCGGTGAACGGCTGCTTCAGGCGCGCGCCGGGATTGATGGACGTCGGGTCGACCGTGCCCAGCAGCGGGGCGAACAGGGCGATGGCGACAATGATGAGCAGCACCACCAGGGCCAGCATCACCGGCCAGCTTTTGAGGCCCTGGCGGATCTGGCGCCAGGCGGTGACGTGGGGCGTGCCGCCGCCGGGAAGATCGGCGGCCGCTTGCGCAGCGGCGTCGGTTGGCGTTTGCATGGCGTGGCCTCAGTATCGGATACGGGGGTCGAACACCGTGTAGGCGCAATCGACAACCAGATTGATGAACACGTAGACGAAGGCGAAGAACAGCGTCAGGCCCTGGATCACGGGGTAGTCGCGCGCCAGCACGGCTTCGACCACCAGCCGGCCCAGACCGGGGATGTTGAACACCGATTCGGTCACCACCACGCCGCTGATCAGCAGCGCGATGCCCAGGCCCACCACCGTGGCGATGGGCACCGCGGCATTGCGCAACGCGTGGCCCAGCAGCACGCCGGTCTCGGTCAGCCCCTTGGAGCGCGCGGTGCGGATGAAGTCCTCGCCCATCACCTCGATGACGCTGGTGCGCGTGATGCGCGCGATCAGGGCGATGTACACGGTGGACAGCGCCAGCGACGGCAGGATCAGCCGATGCAGGAACAGCCAGAAGCCATTGGCCAGCGGCGTGTAGCCCTGCACGTTGAACCAGCCCAGCTTGATGGCGAAGGCCCAGATCAGCAGGTAGCCGGTGACGAACACCGGCACCGAGAAGCCCAGCACCGAAAAGCCCATGACCGCGCGGTCCAGCAGCCGGCCCTGGCGCCAGGCCGCCAGCACGCCCAGCGGGATCGCCACGATCAGCGTGAAGACCAGCGTCAACAGCGCCAGGCTCAACGACGGTTCGAGGCGCTGGCCGATGAGCTGGGTCACGGGCACGCCGGACATCAGCGAGGTGCCGAGGTCTCCCTGAAGCAGCTTGCCGCCCCAGATGAAGAACTGCCTGGCCATCGGCTGGTCCAGGCCCATCGTCTGGCGGATCTGTTCGATCCGCTCGGGCGTGGCGCCGTCGCCGGCCATGATGATGGCCGGATCACCCGGGCTCAAACGCAATATCGCAAAGACCACCACCGCGACCATCACCAGAACGGGGATGGTCGCGAGGAGCCGGCGTGAGACGAATGCCAGCATGTATTTCCCCCTGAACTACTTGCCCGTCAAGGGGCTTTTTTCACATTCCAGAACGCGAACACTGGCGCATGCACCAGGCCCGAGAGCTTGGCGGTGTACACGGTGGGCACCGACATCTGGCCCAGCGGCACGTACAGGCCCTCGTCGATGCCGATGCGCTGCAATTCATCGGCGATCTTCTTCTGCTCGGCCGGATCGGAGGTCAGCGCGAACTTGGTGCGCAGTTCCTCGACCTGGGGGAAGTCGGGCCAGCCGAACCAGGCGTTGTCGCCGTTGGCCGCGGCCGGGGCAGAGCGCACCGGGTCCATCACGTCGGTGGCGTACCAGTTGGTGTTGTGGATGTTCCAGCCGCCTTCGGCCGGCGCCGCCTTGGAGGCGCGGCGGGTCGCCACGCTCTGCCAGTCCATCGCCGCCAGGTTGACGTTGAAGCCGGCCTTGCGCAGCGCCTGGGCCATCACCACCGGCTGGGCCGACAGCGTGCCGACGTCGGTGGCGTGCATCACCAGGATCGGGGTGTTGTCATAGCCGGCTTCCTTCAGCAGGGCCTTGGCCTTCTCGATGTTCGAGGGCACCACCACGTCCTTGCCGATGTCCGATTCCAGCGGCGTGCCGCAGCCCCACAGCGAGGCGCAGGTCTTCCAGTACTTGGGATTGCCCACCAGCGCCTTCATCACGTCTTCCTGGCCGATGGCGTACATCGCGGCCTGGCGGATCTTCTTGTTGTTGAAGGGCGGGTACTTGAAGTTGAAGCGGTACATCGTGAAGTAGCCGACCGGGCTGAGCGACTCTTCCTTCAGGTCCTTGTTGCCTTCGATCATCGGCAGCAGGTCATAGGGGAACTGCTCGACGAAGTCGATTTCGCCGCCCAGCAGGGCGTTGGCGGTGGTCAGGGCGTCGGGCATCACATCCCATTGCACCTTGTCCACGTTCACCACCTTGCCACCGGCCAGGCCGCTGGCGGGTTCCTTGCGCGGCACGTAGTCGGCGTTCTTGGCGTAGACGGTCTTCACGCCCGGCTTGAACTCGATGACCTTGAACGGACCCGAGCCGGTCATGTCGGTGATCGGCTGGCCGATGGGCAGCTCGGCGATGCGCTTGGGCATCATGAACGGCGCGGTGCCGGTCGGCTTGGACAGGGCGCGCAGCGCCAGGTCCGTGGGTTCCTTCATGACGATGCGGAAGCTGTTGTCGTCGATGACTTCGATCTTGTCGGTGAATTTCAGCAGCGTGCGGCCCATGCCGTCGCCGGCGGCCCAGCGCTTGATCGACGCGACGCAGTCCTCGGCCGTGACCGGCTTGCCGTCATGCCATTTCTGGCCCGGGCGCAGCGTCATGGTGTAGGTCTTGCCGTCGGCCGAGACATCCCACTTTTCCAGCATCTGCGGCTGGATCTTGTTGTCGGCGTCGGTGGCCAGCAGGGTGTCGTAGATCATGTAGCCGTGCCACGTGGTGATGTACGCGGTGGTGGCGTGCGGATCGGTCAGGCGCAGCGGCGAATGCATCACCGCCTTGATGACGGTGTCGGCGTAGGCGCCATGGGCCATCAGCAGGGTGGCGCCGGCGAACGCGGCCGCGCGGACGAACTTGAGCATGAAATTCCCCTTTTATGCGTAGTGAGCGGCGCGGATTGCCGCTACGTCGTTGACGCGCCGCGCCCCGGGCGCGGCGTGCGAGGGTCAGTCGCTTGCGGCGCTGGAAAAAACCGGGCCGCAAGGCGCCATTCTGATGCCGGGACGCAACCGTGTCCATGGTTGTTTTGCCGCATCCATCAGCATCGATCCCGGCGCGGCGCAAACCAGGATGGCGTGGGCGATGGGGGTGAAGTCGGCGCGGAAATGCGCCGAGCTTTTCACCGCCAGGATGGCCGCGCGGCGCGGCTCGATGCCGGCGAAACGGAACATTTCCTGGTCCGCCATCTGCACCTTGTTGGACGCCACCACGATGCGCACGCCGCCGATGCGCAGGCAGGCGCTGGGGCCCAGGTCCATATGGAAGCCGCGGTAGAACGCGCCATGCGTATCGAAGCGCCCATCCGAAGTTTTCTCCACGATGAACTCGGCGTCCAGTGGTTCGTCGTCGGGAATACCCGAATGTCCACCCAATGCAATGCGGACCGATTTACCCACGCCGGCGCGGTGCGCGGCCAGCGCCGCTTCCGGATCGACGATCAATCCGATGGCGGCATCGCGCGCCTGGTGGCGGATCAGGGCGCGCAGCAGGCCCGTGGTGTCGGAACTGCCGCCGGCGCCGGGGTTGTCCTGCGCGTCGGCGATGACCACCGGCGCGTTGGCCTCGCGCGCCAGCCGCATGGCGGTCGTGACCGCGTCATCGGGTGAATACAGGGTGCCGCCAAAATCCCGTTCGGCATCGAGCACCGCGCGCGCCAGCGTGTCGGCGGCCGCGTCGGCCTCGGCCTGGGTGGCGCCGTAGGCCCATACCGCGGGCAGGCAATCGGGGAAATCCGCCGCCGGAAAACCGGTGGCCAGCGACACGCTCTGGGCGCCGCGCGCCTCGATGTCGCCCACCATCTGGTACAGGCTGCGCGCCGGCTCGATGTCGGTCGATTGCCAGCACAGCGGAATCAGGTAGGGCAGCTGTCGCAGCGCCACGCAGGGACGGGGCGCGCCCGCCAGGCGCCGCGCCAGCAGCGCGGCGGCGCGCTGGCCGGTCTCGGCCATGTCGATGTGCGGATAGGTGCGGTAGCAGACCAGCGCGTCGGCGTGGCGCACCATCGCCGCTGTCATGTTGGCGTGCAGGTCCAGGCTGGCCACCACCGGCACGTCGGGGCCGACCAGCGCGCGCACGCGCTTGAGCAGTTCGCCTTCGCCGTCGTCCAGGTGCTCGGTGACCATGGCGCCGTGCAGGTCCAGGTACACGCCGTCCAGCGGCAGGGCCGCTTGCAGGCCCTGCAGGATCAGGGCGCTGATGCGTTCGAAGGCATCCTCGGTGACTGGACCGGAAGGGCTGGCCGCGGCCCACGTGGCCGGCAGCAGCGTGTGCTGTTGCATGGCCTCGATGAAGCCGGCCACGGGAATGTTGGCGCCGGCCACGGCCTGGAACATCGCCGGACCGCTGACCAGCTTCGGCCAGCCGCCGCCCTTGTCGGCGAAGTCTTCCCAGGCCGCGCGCGAAGGCGCGAAGGTATTGGTTTCATGCTGAAAGCCGCCGATCCCGATGCGCATCAGGATTCCCCTTGTTGTGTGTCTTTCGGCAAAACCCCGGCCGCCTGGCGGCTCGGGGCGGTGAACGCGTCTACATGGTCACTTGGCCACCGGCATGGTGAATTCCGCGCCCTTGGCGATGCTGTCCGGCCAGCGCTGCATCACGCTCTTGTAGCGCGAGTAGAAGCGGATGCCTTCTTCGCCGTAGGCATGGTGGTCGCCGAACAGCGAACGCTTCCAGCCGCCGAACGAATGCCAGGCCATCGGCACCGGGATCGGCACGTTGATGCCGACCATGCCCACCTTGATCTGGCGGGCGAAGGCACGCGCCACACCGCCATCGGACGTGAAGCAGGCCACGCCGTTGCCGAATTCATGGGCGTTGATCAGCTCGACCGCGGCGGCGAAGTCGGGCACGCGTACCACGCACAGCACTGGTCCGAAGATCTCTTCGCGATAGATGTTCATCGTGGGCTTGACCTTGTCGAACAGCGTGCCGCCCAGAAAGAAGCCCTTTTCGGCGCCCGGCACCTTCAGGCCGCGGCCGTCGACCACCAGCTCGGCGCCGGCGGCGACGCCGTCCTCGATGTAGCCGATGACCTTGTTGCGGTGCTGCGCCGTGACCAGCGGGCCCATTTCGGCGTCGCCCTGCATGCCGTCCTTGACCACCAGCGCCTTGACGCGCGGGACCAGGCGTTCGATGACCTTGTCGGCCACGTCGCCCACCGCCACGGCCACCGAGATCGCCATGCAGCGTTCGCCGGCCGAGCCGTAGGCCGCGCCCATCAGCGCGTCGGTGACCTGGTCGAGGTCGGCGTCGGGCATCACCACCAGGTGGTTCTTGGCGCCGCCCAGGGCCTGCACGCGTTTGCCGCGGCGCGTGCCTTCGGCGTAGATGTATTCGGCGATCGGGGTCGAGCCGACGAAAGACAGGGCCTCGACGTCGGGGTGCGCGATCAGCGCGTCCACGGCCTGCTTGTCGCCGTGCACCACGTTGAACACGCCCGGCGGCAGACCGGCTTCGGTCAGCAGCTCGGCCAGGCGCAGCGAGGCCGAGGGATCGCGTTCGGACGGCTTGAGCACGAAGGTGTTGCCGCAGGCGATGGCCACCGGGAACATCCAGCACGGCACCATCATCGGGAAGTTGAACGGCGTGATGCCGGCCACCACGCCCAGCGCCTGGCGCATGCTCCAGTTGTCGATGCCGCCGCCGATCTGGTCGGAATACTGGCCCTTGAACAGATGAGGAATGCCGCAGGCGAATTCGACGATCTCGATGCCGCGCATCACTTCGCCCTTGGCGTCCGAGAACACCTTGCCGTGCTCGCGCGTGATCAGTTCGGCCAGTTCGTCCTGGTGCTTGTCCAGCAGCGCCTTGAAGTTGAACAGCACGCGGGCGCGCTTGAGCGCGGGGGTTTCCGACCAGGCGGGAAAGGCGGCCTTGGCGGCGGCCACGGCCAGCGCCACTTCGTCGGTGGAAGCCAGCGGCACGGAAGTGATGATCTCGCCGGTGGCCGGGTTGAAACCGTCGGCGTAGCGGTTGCTGCGGCCATCATAGGGCTGGCCGTTGATGTAGTGCGAGAGGTTCTTCTTCATGGGAAAGCTCGGAGCGGGGTTCTTTGAAAACGCCGGAGGGCGGCCCGGGGCCGCCCGCCGTTGTGTGTGATGCGCGGCGCCTGCGCCGCGCCGGGGGGTTACGCGACTTCCTTGAGCACCTTGCCGATCTGCTCGAAGATCTGGCCGATCTGGGCCTCATCGATGATCAGCGGCGGCGAGACGGCGATGATGTCGCCGGTGTAGCGCACCATCAGGCCGCTGTCGAAGCACTTCTGGAACACTTCAGCGGCGCGCGCGCCCGGCGCGCCGGCGCGCGGCGCCAGTTCGACGCCGGCCACCAGGCCCAGGTTGCGCACATCGATCACGTGCGGCGCGCCCTTCAGGCTGTGGGCGGCCTGCTCGAAGGCGCCGGACAGCTTGCGGGCGCGGCCGAACAGGTCTTCGCGGCGGTAGATGTCCAGCGTCGCCAGGATGGCGGCGGCCGCCAGCGGGTGGGCCGAATAGGTGTAGCCGTGGAAGAACTCGATGCCGCCGGCCGGGCCGTTGACGATGGCGTCATGCACCTCGCGGCGCACCGCGACCGCGCCCGCGGGCACGGCGGCGTTGCTGACGCCCTTGGCCATCGCGATCAGGTCCGGCGTCACGCCGAAGAATTCCGACGCGGTGGCCGCGCCGAGGCGGCCGTAGGCGGTGATGACTTCGTCGAAGATCAGCAGGATGCCGTGTTTGGACGTGATCTCGCGCAGCTTTTCCAGGTAGCCCTTGGGCGGGATCAGCACGCCGGTGGAACCGGCCATCGGTTCGACGATGACGGCGGCGATGGTCGAGGCATCGTGCAGCGCGATGATGCGTTCGAGTTCGTCGGCCAACTGCGCGCCCCAGGCCGGCTGTCCCTTGGAATAGGCGTTCTGCTCCAGGTTGTGGGTGTGGGGCAGGTGGTCGACGGCGGGCAGCAGCGCGCCGGAGAAGGTCTTGCGGTTGGTCGAGATGCCGCCGACCGAGATGCCGCCGAAGCCCACGCCGTGGTAGCCGCGCTCGCGGCCGATCAGGCGGGTGCGCTGGCCTTCGCCGCGGGCGCGGTGATAGGCCAGGGCGATCTTCAGCGCGGTGTCGACCGACTCGGAGCCCGAGTTGGTGAAGAACACGCGGTCCAGGCCCTGCGGCATGAAGCCGGCGACCGCCGTGGCCGCTTCGAAGGCCAGGGGGTGGCCCAGCTGGAAGCCGGGGGCGTAATCCATGGTGCCGGCCTGGCGCGAGATCGCCTCGACGATTTCCTGGCGGCCGTGGCCGGCGTTGACGCACCACAGGCCGGCGGTGCCGTCCAGCACCTGGCGGCCGTCGACCGAGGTGTAGTACATGCCCTTGGCCGACGCCAGCATGCGGGGATGCGCCTTGAACTGCTTGTTGGCGGTGAAAGGCATCCAGAGATGGGACAGGTCGGGCAACTCGGCGGGGGCGTTCATGGCGGCTCCAGGGGAAGGACAGGCGCCGGAGCCTGCGCGCGTGTCGGGCGGGCGGCCGGCGGGATGCGATTGATTCTGGTACGTCCGGCGAGGAATGAAAATATACAATCCGCGCAAACCGGGCTAACTGTATAGTTGCAAGCATGACAACTGTACAGATAGCGTAGCGCCGTGATCGACTTCCAGCCCGTGCGTGCCCGGGGGCAGGCGCCAACCCTGGTGGACCAGCTCGTGGCCGCCGTGCTGCGCGCCATCGAGGCGCAGGAGCTGCGTCCGGGTATGTCCCTACCCTCGGTGCGCGACTTCGCGCGCCAGTACCAGGTCAGCACCTTCACCGTGGCCAGCGCCTACAACCGCCTGGTATCACTGGGGTGGCTGGCGGCGCGCCCCGGCGCCGGCTATCGCGTGGCCTCGCCCGACGCGCCGCCGCGCCGGGGCGCGCCGCAGTCATGGGAGCCGCCGCGGCTGAACGCGGCCTGGCTGCTGTCGGACATCTTCGCGGACCACTCCATTCCCATCAAGTCGGGCTGCGGCTGGCTGCCGGGCGAGTGGCTCAATGAAGAGGGGCTGCACATGGCGCTGCGCCACATGGGCCGGGTGCCGGCCATGCGCATCGCCAACTACGGCCATCCCTATGGCTACGCGCCGCTGCGCGAGACCATCGCCGCCACGCTCAGCGCGCAGGGCATGGAGGTGGAAGTGTCGCAGGTGCTGCTGACCCAGGGCGTGACGCACGGACTCGACATGGTGATCCGCACGCTGCTGCGTCCGGGCGACACCGTGCTGGTCGAGCAGCCGGCCTACGCCAACCTGTTGCAGATGCTGCGGTTGGCCGGGCTGCGGGTGGTGCCGGTGGCGCGCACGCTGGATGGCCTGGATTGCGAGGCGCTGGAGCTGGCCGCGACGCAGCACCGGCCGCGCGCGCTGTTCGTCAACACCGCCCTGCAGAACCCGTCCGGCGCCAGCATCAGCATGGCCAATGCCTTCCGCATCCTGCAACTGGCCGAGCGCCACGGGCTGTGGGTGGTCGAGGACGACATTTCCCGCGAACTGGCGCCCGGCGTCACGCCCATGCTGGCGGCGCTCGATGGCGGCCGCCGGGTGGTCTACCTGGGCGGCTATTCCAAGGTCATCAGCCCGTCGGTGCGGGTCGGTTACGTGGTGGCGCACCGCGACCTGGCGCGCGACATCGCGCGCACCAAGATGGCGGTGGGCCTGACCTCGCCGGAAATCATGGAGCGTATCGTCCACCAGGTCATCCGCGAAGGACGCTACCGGGCGCACATCGAGCGCACCCGCGAGCGGCTGGCGCAGGCGCACGCCACGGTGGCCGAATTGATGGCGCAACACGGTTTCGAGATCTACGCGCAGCCCCGTGCCGGGCTGTTCCTGTGGGCCAAGGTGGCCGGGCAGTGGCGTGAGCGGGGCGCCAACGGCCTGGCCGGCCTGGCATTGAAGGACGGCATCTGGCTGGCGCCGGGGTCGTACTTTGAGGCGGACGAGGCTGATACGCCCTGGGTGCGCTTCAACGTGGCGTACTCGGAAGCGCCGGCGCTGTGGCGCTTCATGCGCAATGAGGGCGCGGCCTAGCCTGCTGTCCCGGGGGAGGCGGCGCGGCGTTGGCACCGCGATGGCAGCCACCACGCCCGGGCGGGGCGGCTCAGGCGCGTTCGTACGTCACGAAATCGTAGCGGTAGCCGTTTTCCTCGGGCTGCGCCGCGCGCGCGGTTTCGCGCCACTGGAAGCCGGGCAGCAGGGGGAAGAAGGCGTCGCCCTCGACCTCGGCATGGACCTCGGTGGCAAGGACGCGGCTGGCCAGCGCCAGGGCCTGCGTGTAGATCTGCGCGCCGCCGATGACGAAGGCCTCGGCGCTGTCGCCGCAGGCGGCGATGGCGGCCTCCAGTGTCGGCACCACGGTGGCGCCGGCGGCCTCGAAGGCCGGGTTGCGGCTGACGACGATATTGGCGCGGCCGGGCAGGGGGCGGCCGAGCGAATCCCAGGTCTTGCGGCCCATGATGATCGGATGGCCCAAGGTGCTGCGCTTGAAGTGCGCCAGGTCGCCCGGCAGTTTCCAGGGCAGGGCGTTGTCGCGGCCGATGGCGCGATTGGTGGAATAGGCGACGATCAGGGTCAGGCTGGCGGGCATTCGGACAGGTACGCAAGGAGGCGGCCGGCGGCGCCGGCGGGAAGATTCCAAGCGTAGCAAATTTGGCACGCGGGGCGGGGATTCGCCCGGCCGCGCGGGTCGGCTGGCCTGGATTCAGCCCGCGGCGTGTTCCAGGAATTCGTCGGCCGGCATCGGCTTGCCCAGCAGGAAGCCCTGCAGTGAATCGCACCCCAGCCCGGTCAGGAACTTCTGCTGGGCCGCGGTCTCCACCCCCTCGGCGACGATGCGTAGATTCAACTGCTGCGCCAGCGCCACGATGGCCGAAACGATGGCAGCGTCCTCGTTGTCGTTTTCCAGCTGGTTGACAAAACCCCGGTCGATTTTCAGTTCGGTCGCGGGAAGTCGCTTGAGGTACAGCAGGCTGGAGTAGCCGGTGCCGAAGTCGTCGATCGAAATGGTCACGCCCAGTCCCGACAGGCGCTTGAGCACGGTCAGGCTGGCTTCGGCGTCGCGCATGGCGGTCGATTCGGTCACTTCCAGCGTCAGGCAGGATGGTGGCACATCGTGCCGCGCCAGCGCGGTGCGCACGGTCTCGACCAGGCTGGCGTGGGCGAACTGCAGCGCGGAAATGTTGACCGCGATGGTCCAGTGGCCCTGCCCGGCGTTGATCCATTCGCGCATCTGGCGGCAGGCTTCATTGATGACCCATTCGCCGATCGACAGGATCAGCCCGGTCTTTTCCGCCGTGGGGATGAACTGGTCCGGACCCACCAGGCCGCGGGTCGGGTGGTTCCAGCGCAGCAAGGCCTCGGCGCCCATGATGGGGCCGGCCGGCGCCTCGTACTTGGGCTGGTAGTGCAGCACGAACTGGTCGCGTTCCTGCGCCAGGCGCAGGTCGTGCAGCAGCTCGATCTGTTCATGCGCGTCGGCGTTCATCGACGGCTCGAAGAAGCTGTAGCCGGTGCCGCCCAGGCGCTTGGCGTGGTACATCGCGGCGTCCGCGTTGGTCAGCAGCGCATGGGTGTCCTCGCCGTCATTCGGGTAGATGGCGATGCCGACGCTGGAGGTCACCAGCACCTCGTGGCCGTACACCATCACCGGCCGCGCGATGGCTTCGATCAGGCGGTCGGCCACATTGGCGGCGTCGGTTGGTTCCACCACTTCGCTGAGCACGATGAATTCGTCGCCGCCCAGGCGCGCCACCGTGTCCTGGGTGCGCAGGGTCTGGCGGATGCGCTGGGCCAGGTCGATCAGCAGGGCGTCGCCGGTATGGTGGCCGTAGGCGTCGTTGACCGCCTTGAATCCGTCCAGGTCGAAGAACAGCACGGCGAAATAGCCCTTGCGGCGGCTGGCGCTTTCGATGGCCTGTTCCAGCCGGTCTTCCAGCAGGATGCGGTTGGGCAGCTTGGTCAGCGTGTCGTGCAGCGCCAGCTGCACCAGTTCCTCGTTGGCCTCGGCCAGCGACGAGGCCAACGCCGAGGTGCGGGCTTCGAGGCGGTTGTCCAGCACCGCCACCACCAGGGCGATGGCCAGCACGCTGAGGGTGACGGCGGTGACCGCGATGGCGAGCCAGCCGGCCGAAATGCCGGCGTCCGCCGCCATGCAGATGCTGCCGTCCGGAAAGCCCGCGGCTTCCATGCCGGTGTAGTGCATGCCGACGATCGCCAGCCCCATGACCACGGCCGCCAGCGGCCGCGACAGCGCCACCCGCGGCCCGTCGTGGCGTAGGCGGTAGGTGATCCAGAGCGCCGCGCCCGAGGCCGCCACCGCGATGGCGATGGACAGGGCGAACCAGGCGGGGTCGTAGACGATGCCCGGCATCATGCGCATGGCGGCCATGCCGATATAGTGCATGGCGGCGATCCCCGCGCCCATCAGCAGGGCGCCGCTGAGCAGGCGGGCCCAGGGCAGGTCGTCCTTGCAGACGATCCACAACGCGAAGGCGGAGCAGCCGATGGCGATGGCCAGCGACAGCACGGTCAGCGGCAGGTCGTAGCCCATGGGAATGGGCAGGTTGAACGCCAGCATGCCGACGAAGTGCATGGACCAGATGCCGATGCCCATCGCCAGCGCGCCGCCGCCCAGCCAATAGCGCGCCGCCGGCAGCCCGCTCGCCGCCCGCACGCGGTTGGCCATGCCCAGCGCCGTATACGACGCCAGGATGGCGACCCCTAGGGAAACGAGGACGAGCGAAGGGTTATATGTTCCAACGAGCATTTTTGGGGTCCTGTCCTGAGCGCATACAGCCGCCGCGCCGGCCTCAATTCAAATCAATTAGTAGTCAACAGTTGCAACTGGGCCGCAAGGGAATCCTGCTGTCGACGCTGGCGATTCACGTACTCTCTTGTCTGGATGGGGGGTGCGGCGCGGCACTGCAGGCGGGCGGCGGACCGGACGGACTGCCCGGTTACGCGGCGAGGGCCAGGCACGGCGCGGCATGGGCCGTTCGGAAGCAACGGCGCGCACGGCTTGCTGGACGCGCGTCCGGGGCTAAGGGATGGGTTATACCGAAAACGGGCTTCCAGAAGCTCACCAATCTTCACTTGCGCCGGACGGGGGCGCACCCGGCGCCGGATGGCGGCCGCACGCGACCCGCGAAATGCCGGCGGTGGGTTCTAGACGGCCATCGGCGCCGTCAATGGCGCGTGGTGCGTGTATCCGGCCAGCGAAAAATCGCCGGGCTCGACCTTCTCGAGCCATTCCGGCTCGTAACGGCCGGTCTGGGCGAAATCGGGGATGCGGTCGGACAGCACCAGGCGCGGGGCTTCCAGCGGCGTGCGCGTCAGTTGCTCGCGCAGCATCGGCAGGTGGTTTTCGTAGATATGGGCATCGCCGATGAAATACGTGAACCAGCGCGGCGTGTAGCCGGTCAGTCGACCCACCAGGTGCAACAGGGCCGCGCCCTCGGTAAGGTTGAACGGCGTGCCCAGCCCGACGTCATTCGAGCGGATATACAGGCACAGCGAGATTTCGCGGGTGGTCGCGTTCGGCAGGAACTGATAGAGCAGGTGGCAGGGCGGCAGCGCCATTTCCTCGATCTGCGCCCAATTCCAGCCATGGAACAGGATGCGACGGTCGCCCGGCCGTTCGTGGATGGTGTCCAGGCACTGGCGCAACTGGTCGACCGCCTTGTACAGCAGCACCTTGGACGCGCCGCCTTCCCGCAGGTCCGCGACCTTGGTGTAGCCGCGGCCCAGGGCGTCGGCGATCTGGCCGTCGCGATCGGCGTCCAGCAGCTTGTAGGCCGGCCACTGGCGCCATTGCACCCCATAGACCGGGCCCAGGTCGTCCGGGCCTTCGCGGTAGGGGTTGGCCAGCCACTGGGCGTTTTCGTTGGCGTTCTGGTCCCAGACCTTGCAACCCAGTTCGCGGAACTCGGCGGCGCTGCGCACGCCACGCAGGAAGCCGACCATTTCGCCGATGGCGGACTTGAAGGCCAGCTTCTTGGTGGTCACGGCCGGAAAGCCCTGCTGCAGGTCGAAGCGCAGCGAGGCGCCCGGCATGCTCAGCGTGCGTATGCCCGTCCGGTTTTCCTGCCACGCGCCGGTGTCCAGGATGGATTGAACGAGGTCCAGGTATTGTTTCATGGGTACAGAATCAGAAAAGGCTGAAATGGCGGCGTGTCGGCCGGGGCGCGCTAGGCAGCGGCGGCGTCCCGGGTGTCGACGATGTCCACCGAAAACGTCAATTCGGCGGTTTTTTCGAGCATCGCGGATGCCGAGCAGTATTTTTCGTGCGACAACTGCACCGCGCGCTCGACCGCGGCGCGCGGCAGGTCGCGGCCGGTGACCGTGAAGGCAAAGTGGATGCGCGTGAACACCTTGGGGTCGACATCGGCGCGGTCGGCCTGCAGCTTGACGCTGCAGCCGGTCACGGCGTGGCGGCCACGCTTGAGGATCAGCACGACGTCATAGGCGGTGCAGCCGCCGGTGCCGGCCAGCAGCATTTCCATCGGACGCGGCGCCAGATTGTGGCCGCCGCCGTCCACGGCGCCGTCCATCACGGCCACGTGGCCGCTGCCGGTGCTGGCGGTAAAGAGCATGCCGTTGGGGCCGCCCCAGTCGATCGTGCATTCCATTTGTCAGGTCCTTGTGCTTGAGCGCAGTCAATGGCTGATGATACCCGTTGCGTACAATTCCAGGCACGAGAGTCCCACCCCGGATGAGGGGTGTGTGCCCCATTCAGGAGTCGTCTATGTCCCTCACGCTGTCTCGATCCGGTCCCGCTGCCTTCCTGCGCCGCGCCAGCCCGCTGGATGCCCTGCTGGCCGAAGCCGACCGGGCCCTGCGGGTGTTGTCCGGCAGCGCCAGCGCCGGTCGCCCCAACCCAGCCACCGCCGAGGAGGCGCCGGATACCCTGTCGGCGCAGGAAAAGCGTCACGCGGCGGGCTTGATGCGGGTGAACCACGTGGGCGAGGTCTGCGCCCAGGCCCTGTATCGCGGGCAGGCCGCGGTCTGCCGCGAGCCGGGGCCGCGCAACTTGTTGCTGGAGGCAGCCGGTGAGGAAGTCGACCACCTTGTCTGGTGCAACCAGCGCCTGACCGAACTGGGCAGCCGCCCAAGCCTGCTGAACCCGGTCTGGTACGCCGGCTCGTTCGCGCTGGGCTTGTTGGCCGGCTATGCGGGCGCGCCGCGCAACCTGGGCTTCATGGCCGAAACCGAAAAGCAGGTCGAGGCGCACCTGGAAGGGCATTTGCGGACGCTGCCGGAGCAGGACGCCCGTTCCCGCCAGATCGTGCAGAAGATGAAGGACGACGAGGCCCAGCATCGCGCCAGCGCCGAGGCTGCCGGCGGCGTGCCGCTGCCTGGGCCGGTCAAGGCCGCCATGCGCGCCATGTCCAAGGTCATGACCACCACCGCGTACCGGATCTAGGACTGCCCGCGCAGCGCCGGCAAGGCACGGCATCAGAATGTTGCAGTGCGCAATATTTGCCGCATATTGGTGCCGCATGCACCTTTCCGGTGCAAATCATAGGGCGGGATAACCCGATCGTGGCTAGGGTAATTCCGCAAGGGGTTAACCCGTTCGGCAATAACCCTCCATTTTTGCAACGCATTACTGGGTGCGGCTTTCCGGCGAGGGAGGCGCGACGTTGCGGCAAAAATGCAACGCAACATCGGACAATGCGACTGCTCTAAAAAAATTCTTGCAACGCACAAAAAAAACCGATACTATGCATCTCATCGGATGTTGAAACGCAGTCGGCGCGGTGCCAAACCCCGACAGCGCAGCGAGCGAAACGCTCCCAACATGCCACGGTTGTCTCCTCCACCCTCCTCCTTTGGTGGATTTAGCCCGAGATCTCACGATCTCGGGCTTTTTTTTGAGCGCATTTGAACTGTCCCTTTTTGTTCGAGGCGTCGGCGCGTGATCCCGCCGGCGAGTGGCCGTAACCCCCGGAAATCGCTCCACCATCGTCTCCGTGTTTCCCCTTGGATATTTCGCGTGTGTCGGGGCGGAAAGCTCTACAATCGATTCATGAATTCGGTCTTTCCACGCGTCTGCGGTCGCGTTGCTGTCCGGCCCCGTCATAGCGGGGTTCGGCTTGTGCACGGGTCCGGAGCGCGGACGTTACGTTCTGTCCCGGTGAATTGCACTTCCTTATCCCTCCCATATATGGGCGTTACACCTGCCATTGATAATGGCGGGCCTGTCTCGATAGACC
The DNA here is from genome assembly GCF_059759395.1 of Achromobacter sp. EG18. Classification (NCBI taxonomy): domain Bacteria; kingdom Pseudomonadati; phylum Pseudomonadota; class Betaproteobacteria; order Burkholderiales; family Alcaligenaceae; genus Achromobacter; species Achromobacter sp. EG18. Next base: position 3,655,893 of record NZ_CM186213.1, on the reverse strand, counting down.
AACCCGAGGTGACCCAGTGACCTGGCTGTACATTTGCGTGGTCGCGTTCATGGTGGGGGGACTCATCGTGGCGTCGGAGCGCTGGCATGGCGCCTTCACCGGCGACAGCGATCTGAACAAACCGCAAGCGAATCACTCTCGCGCCACGCCCCGCGTGGGCGGACTGGCCGTGCTGGCGGGCACGCTGATGGGCCTGCTGGTGCTCGGCCCCGACAACATGACCCTGACCTGGCTGTGGCCGGCCTTGTTCGTGTCGGCGTTGCCTGTATTCGTGGCGGGCCTGCTCGAAGACATCACCAAGGATATCGGCGCGAGCAAGCGCCTGCTGGCGGCCTTCGCGTCGGCCGCGATCGCCTGGTGGCTGCTGGGCGGCGTCAGCCGGGTCGGCATGGCGCCCGTGGACTACGTCCTGTCGTATTGGCCCGTTTCTCTGATTTTCACCATGTTCGCCGTGGGTGGCTGTACCCATGCCCTGAACATCGTCGACGGCATGAACGGCCTGGCCGGCATGATCGCCACACTGATGGCGGTGTCCATCAGCCTGGTGGCGCTGCAGGTGGGCGATGTGCCGATCTTCATGGTCGCGGCGGCGCTGGCGTCGGCGACCCTCGGCTTCCTGGTCTGGAATTTCCCGTTCGGGCGCGTTTTCCTGGGCGATGGGGGCGCGTATTTCCTCGGTTTCATGCTGGCTGAACTGGCCGTGCTGCTGGTCGTGCGCAATCCGTCGGTGTCGCCGTTCTACGCGTTGGCGGTGTTGTTCTACCCCGTATTCGAAACCGGCTTTTCCATCTGGCGCCGCCGCTTCAAGCGCGGCGTGCCGGTGGACCAGCCGGACGCCCTGCACCTGCACCAACTGGTCTTTCGCCGCCTGGTGCGCGTCACCTTCAGCCGCGGCCGTCGCCACGCGGTGCCGGCGTTGTGCAACGCCCTGGCGTCGCCCTACATGTGGGTGCTGGCCCTGATCGGCTTGGTGCCGGCCACCATCTGGTGGGACAACGCCTGGGTGCTCAGCGCCAGCCTGGTGGTGTTCGCCAGCGTCTACATCTGGCTGTATGCGCGGCTGGTCTCCTGGCGCCGTCCGGGATGGCTGTTGCTGCCGTCCGTGCTGCGGGCAGACTAAGTTTTGGGCGCCCCGGTGATCACCGCCGGGGGCTCGGTTATCCATCACCCCGACCATATTTAAAATGCCGTAATCGTCTTACGGCAAAGGGAGAGTTATGTTGCGTATTCAGGATGTGAAACTCGCAGTCGTCGGCCTGGGCTATGTCGGCCTGCCGCTGGCGGTGGAATTCGGCAAGAAGCGCTCGGTCATCGGCTTCGACATCAACACGCGCCGCATCGAGGCGCTGAAGGCCGGACACGATCACACGCTGGAAGTCAGCGACGCCGAACTGGCCGAAGCCAAGCAACTGACCTATACCGCCGACCGCGCCGAGCTGGGCCAGGCCAACGTCTTCATCGTCACCGTGCCGACGCCGATCGATGAATACAAACAGCCCGACCTGACGCCGCTGGTCAAGGCCAGCGAGACCATCGGCGCGGTGCTCAAGCGCGGCGACATCGTCATCTACGAATCGACCGTCTACCCCGGCGCCACCGAGGAAGACTGCGTGCCCGTGCTGGAGCGCGTGTCGGGCCTGAAGTTCAACGTTGACTTCTATGCCGGCTACAGTCCCGAGCGTATCAACCCGGGCGACAAGGCTCACCGCGTCAGCACCATCAAGAAGGTCACCTCGGGTTCGACGCCGGAAGTGGCCGAACTGGTCGACCAGCTCTACAAGCAGATCATCACCGCCGGCACTCACAAGGCCTCCAGCATCCGCGTGGCCGAAGCGGCCAAGGTGATCGAGAACACCCAGCGCGACGTCAACATCGCCCTGATCAACGAACTGGCGCTGATCTTCAACAAGATGGGCATCGACACCGAAGCGGTGCTGCAGGCCGCCGGCACCAAGTGGAACTTCCTGCCGTTCCGCCCGGGCCTGGTGGGCGGGCACTGCATCGGCGTCGATCCGTACTACCTGACGCACAAGGCGCAGTCGATCGGCTACCACCCCGAGATCATCCTGGCGGGCCGCCGCCTGAACGACTCGATGGGCGGCTACGTGGTGTCGCAGCTGGTCAAGGCCATGACCAAGCGCCGCATCCACGTGCAGGGCGCGCGCGTGCTGGTGATGGGCCTGGCGTTTAAGGAAAACTGCCCCGACCTGCGCAACACCCGCATCGTCGACATCGTCAAGGAATTGGGCGACTACAACGTTGAAGTCGACGTATACGATCCCTGGGTCGACGCGGAAGAAGCCGTGCACGAATACGGCATCACGCCGGTCGCCAAACTCGAGGAAGGCAAGTACGACGCCGTGATCCTGGGCGTCGCGCACCATCAATTCGCAGACCTGGGTGCCGCCGGCATCCGCAAGCTGGGCAAGCCGGAACACATTCTTTATGACCTGAAGTACGTGTTGTCGCCCGCCGAATCCGATCTGCGCCTGTAAGGAGGACGTTGCATGACTACACGCTTCGAGACCGTCACCCAGGAACTGGCCGCCGCGCCGCGCAAATGGCTGGTGACCGGCTGCGCCGGCTTCATCGGCTCCAACCTGCTGGAAACGCTGCTGAAGTTGAACCAGACCGTCACCGGCCTGGACAACTTCGCCACCGGCCACCAGCACAACCTGGACGAAGTGAAGGCCTCCGTCACGCCCGAGCAGTGGGCGCGGCTGACCTTCATCGAGGGGGACATCCGCGATCTGGATGCCTGCCGCCGCGCGGTGCAGGGCGTGGACTTCGTGCTGCATCAGGCTGCCCTGGGTTCGGTGCCGCGTTCGCTCAAGGACCCGATCACCACCAACGAGGTGAACATCGGCGGCTTTCTGAATATGCTGGTGGCGGCGCGCGATGCCGGCGTGAAGTCATTCGTGTATGCGGCTTCCAGCTCGACCTACGGCGACCACCCGGCCTTGCCGAAGGTTGAGGAGAACATCGGCAAACCGCTCTCGCCATACGCCGTGACCAAGTTCGTCAATGAGTTGTACGCCGACGTGTTCGCGCGCTCCTACGGTTTCGAAACCGTGGGGTTGCGCTATTTCAACGTGTTCGGCAAGCGCCAGGATCCCAACGGCGCCTATGCGGCCGTGATCCCGAAGTGGACCGCCGCCATGATTCAGGGCGAGGACGTCACCATCAACGGCGATGGCGAGACCAGCCGCGATTTCTGCTTCGTCGACAACGCGGTGCAGGCCAACATCCTGGCCGCCATGGCGCCGGCCGAGGGCCGCAACCAGGTGTACAACGTGGCGGTCAGCGGCCGCAGCACCCTGAACCAGCTGTTCGAATTCCTCGTGAAGGCGCTGGGCAACCAGGGCGTGGCTTATGCCAAGAAGCCGGTCTACGCCGACTTCCGCGCCGGCGACGTGCGCCATTCGCAGGCGGACGTCAGCAAGGCCGGCCGCCTGCTGGGCTACCAGCCCACGCACACGGTGCTGCAGGGCCTGGAAGTGGCGATGCCCTGGTACACGCAATTCCTGCGTTGATTTGAAAGCACTTATCCGCAAACTCGGCAGCATCCACCCGGACCACCAGCGCATCTTCAAAGGCGCGTTCCGGGTGGCGGTGTTCCTGCTGCTGGGCAAGGCCGCCGGCGCCATCAAGGAGATGGCGGTGGCGTACCGCTACGGCGTCAGCGACGCCGTCGACGCCTACCAGTTCACGATGACCATGGCCACCTGGCTGCCGGTCACCATCGTGGGCGTGCTGTCGGTGGTGCTGATTCCGGTGCTGGTGCGGCTGCGCCGCGCCGAGGACGCCGAACGCGAGCAGTTCATCCGTGAGTTGCAGGGCTGGGTGGCGGCGGCGGGCGTTGCGCTGGCCGCGCTGACCTGGTTCGCCTGGCCCCACGTGCTTGGCGCGCTGGGGCAAGGCCTGTCGGCGCGCGTCGGCGAGATGACCGGCGAACTGCTGCTGGCCTTCGCGCCGGTGGCGGCATTGCTGCTCGTCGCCGGCATCAGCGCCGCGCGGCTGCGCTCGCACGAGCGTCACGTCAATACCCTGCTGGACAGCGTGCCGGCCGTGGCGACCCTGGCATGGGTGATGCTGGCCGCCAGCGCCGAGAGCGTCGGGCCGCTGCTGTGGGGCACGCTGGTCGGCTACGCGATCCAGACCGTTTGGCTGGCCTGGCTGGCGGCGCGCGCCGACGGCGGTTTCTGGGGCGCGCCCAGGCTGACCCTGCAATCGCCGCACTGGCCCGAACTGATGAGCGCCGCCGGCGTGATGCTGATCGGCCAGGTGGCCATGAGCTTCGTCGGCCCGCTGGACCAATACGCCGCCGCCAACCTGGGCGCCAATGCCAACGCCACGCTGGGCTACGCCAGCCGACTGCTGTCGCTGTTGCTGGGCATCGGCGCGGTGTCGGTGGGCCGCGCGGCGCTGCCGGTGCTGGCCGACGTGCAGGCACGCGGCGACACGGCGCGCGCGCGCGGCATGGCGCTGAAATGGTCGGTGCTGATGGTGGCGGCGGGCGCCGCCGCGGTGGCAGTGGGCTGGGTGCTGGCGCCGTGGGGCGTGTCGGTGCTGTTCCAGCGCGGCGCCTTCACCGCCGAGAACACCGAGGCCGTGGCGCACGTGCTGCGCTGGGGCCTGTTGCAGTTGCCGTTCTATTTCGGCGTGCTGATCCTGGTGCAGCTGCTGGCCAGCCAGAACCGCTATCGCATCATGGCCGCCATCGCGGTCGGGAATTTTGCGCTGAAGGCGGCGCTCAACACCGTCCTGGCGCCCCGGATGGGCGCCGCCGGCATCATGCTGGCCACCAGCCTGATGTACCTGCTGTCCTATGCCTGCTACCTGGTGGTGGCCCTGCGCCGCGCCGAACCCAAAGAGGCCGACTGAATGCCCGCCGTTTCCGACTCCGGCCGCCCGTTGCGCGTGCTGCTGTTCATCCATTCGCTGCACGGCGGCGGCGCCGAACGGGTCGCCGCCGACCTGAGCGCGCATTGGGCCGGCATGGGGCGCGAGGTCATGGTGGTGACGCAGGCGAGCGCCGACGGCGATGTCTACACGCTGCACCCCAAGGTGCGGCGCGAGGTGCTGCATACCGCGGGCGAGGGCGGCGGGCTGCGCGGCATCTGGAGCAATGTGCAGCGGGTGCGCGCGCTGCGGCGCGTGATCAAGGCGTTCCGGCCCGATATCGTGCTGGGCATGATGACCACGGCGTCCGTGCTGTCGGTGCTGGCGTCCACCGGCCTGGCGTGCCGCGTCATCGCCACGGAACATACTCATCCGCCGTCGCAGACCTTGTCGGGCTTCTGGCAGCGCCTGCGCCGCCTGACCTATCCCCGCGCCGCGCGCGTGGTGGCCCTGACCCGCGGCACCGCGCAATGGATCGAACAGCATGTGCCGGGATCGCGGCTGGCGGTGATCCCCAACCCGGTGCATTGGCCGTTGCCCAAGGGCGAACCCGTGCTGGCGCCGGCTTCGAACGATGGCCGCCGGCGCCTGCTGGCGGTGGGGCGGCTGCACGCGGACAAGGGCTTCGACCTGCTGCTGCAGGCATATGCCCGGCTGGCCCCGTCGCATCCGGACTGGGATCTGGTTATCCTGGGCGAGGGCGGCGAACGCCGCGCGCTGCAAGCGCAGGTGCGAGAGGCCGGCCTGCAGGACCGGGTCAGCCTGCCGGGGCGCGCGGGCAACGTGGGCGATTGGTACCAGAGCGCCGACCTGTACGTGCTGACGTCGCGCTTCGAGGGGCTGTCCAACACCCTGTTGGAGTCGATGGCCAGCGGGCTGGCCGCGGTGGCATTCGATTGCGATACCGGGCCGCGCGAAATCGTGCGCGAAGGGGTGGACGGCGTGCTGGTGCGGCCCAACGGCGACGTCGATGCGCTGTGCCGCGAGCTGGGCGCGGTGATGGGCGACGATGCCGCCCGCCTGCGCATGGCCGAGGCGGCCACGGCGGTGCGCGAGCGCTTTTCCGCCGAGCGGGTGCTGGGCCTATGGGAAGAACTTTTTGACGGTGTGCGCGGATCGGGCCGCTAGGCCGCGCGCCACACCGTTGCTGCGGTGACCACGAGAACCTGAAATCATGTGTGGAATTGTCGGAATTTGGGGCCCCCTGGGGGATAAGGCACAAGTGCTGGCGGAAAGCTGCCGCCGCATCCGCCACCGCGGGCCGGACAGCAATGGCTTCTGGGAAGACACTGGCGCCGAACTGGCGCTGGCGCACGTGCGCCTGGCGATCCAGGACCTGACCGAGGCCGGCCACCAGCCGATGGTGTCGGCCTGCGGCCGCTACGTCATGGTGTTCAACGGCGAGATCTACAACCACATGGACATGCGCCAGCAGCTCGAGGCATCGGGCCTGGCGCCGTCCTGGCGCGGCCACTCCGATACCGAGACGCTGCTGGCCGGCTTCACCGCGCTGGGCATCGAAGCCACGCTGCAAGCGTCGGTCGGCATGTTCGCCATCGCCCTGTGGGACCGCGCCTCGCGCAAACTGGTGCTGGCGCGCGACCGCATGGGCGAAAAGCCGCTGTATTACGGTTATTCGGGCGCCGAGCTGGTGTTCGCCTCGGAACTCAAGGGGCTGACGCCGATTCCCGGATTCGGTCGCAACCTGAACCGCAACGCGTTGGCGTCGTTCATGCGGCACAACTACATTCCGGCGCCGCAATCCATCTACGAAGGCATCGCCAAGCTGCCGCCGGGCACCTGGATCGAGTTCACCGCCGATGACACCCGCAGCCGCCGCATGCCCGAGCCCCGCGTGTACTGGTCGGCGCGGGAAGCGGCCGATACCGCGGCGCAATCGTTGCTGTCGTTCGACTCGGACGCGCAGGCGACCGATGCGCTGGAGGGCGTGCTGTCCAAGGCCGTGGGCGGCCAGATGCTGTCGGACGTGGCCCTGGGGGCCTTCCTGTCGGGCGGCATCGATTCGTCCACCATCGTTTCGCTGATGCAGGCCCAGAGTTCGCAACCGGTGCGCACCTTCGCCATCGGCTTCCATGAAAAGGGCTACGACGAGGCGCAGCACGCCAAGGCGGTTGCGACGCACCTGGGCACCGACCATACCGAGCTTTACGTCACCGCGGAGGACGCGCTGGCGGTCGTGCCAGGCCTGGCCGACATGTATGACGAGCCGTTCGCCGATTCGTCGCAGATCCCGACCTCGCTGGTGACGCGCATGGCGCGCCAGCATGTCACGGTGGCCTTGTCCGGCGACGGCGGCGATGAGCTCTTCGGCGGCTATTCGCGCTATTTCCGCGTCAACAACTGGTGGCAGAAGTGCGAACGCATTCCGTCGCTGCTGCGCACGCCGGCCGGCGCGCTGCTCAGCGCCTCGACCCATCTGCCGGGACGCGGCGCCTGGCGCGGCAAGGTCGGCAAGCTGGGCGAGCTGCTGCGCGCCGACTCGCGCGGCGATTTCTACCGCCTGTTCGTGTCGTACTGGTCGGATCCGGCCCGGGTGGTCAAGGGCGGGGTGGAGCCCGTGTCCGAATTCGCGCAGGCGATGCGCGGGTCCACCTTCGAGTCCATGATGAAGCTCGATACCGTGACCTACCTGCCGGACGACATCCTGGTCAAGGTCGATCGCGCCGCCATGGCGGTGAGCCTGGAAACCCGCGTGCCGTTGATCGATCACCGTGTCTACGAATTCGCCTGGAGCCTGCCGCACCACTACAAGGTGCGCGGCGCCACCGGCAAATGGCTGTTGCGGCAGGTGCTGTACCGCCATGTGCCGCAGGCGCTGGTGGACCGGCCCAAGCGCGGCTTTGCCGTGCCGCTTGCGGCCTGGCTGCGTGGACCGCTGCGCGACTGGGCCGAAGCGCTGCTGGACCCGGCGCGCCTGCGCCAGGAAGGCTGGTTCGAGCCCGAGCCCATCCTGCGCAAGTGGCGCGAGCACGTGTCCGGACATCGCAATTGGGACAGTCACCTGTGGGGGGTGCTGATGATGCAGGCCTGGCTGGACCGCTATCGCGCGGGCACTGAACAGGGAGGAACGGTTGGGAGTCGCTGACGAATGAAAATACTGATGCTGGTCAGTTCCATGCACGCCGGGGGCGCCGAGCGCGTGGCCGCCACGCTGGTCAACGCTTGGGCCGAACGCGGCGACGACGTCACCCTGACGCCGACCTATTCGTCCAAGGGCACCTGCTTCTACCCGCTGTCGGACAAGGTCAAATTGGACTGGCTGGCGGACTTGGCGGGCACGCGCGTGTCGGGGCCGATGGCCGCGTTCAAGCGCCTGCTGGCCCTGCGCAGGCATATCCGCGATACCGCGCCCGACGTGGTGGTGTCGTTCCTGACCAACGTCAACGTGGCCGCCATTCTGGCCACCCGCGGCCTGCGCGCCCCTTTGATCGTCTGCGAGCGCACCAACCCGGTGGTCGAGACCACCACGGGCACGGTCTGGCGCAGGCTGCGCCGCCTGCTGTACCCACGCGCCGACATGGTGACGGTGCAGGCGGCCGATACGGCCGGCCCGTTCTCGCGGCAGGTGCCGGGCATCAAGCGCCTGGCGGTGATTCCCAACCCGCTGCCCGCGCCGTTGCTGGACGCGCCGCGGGTCGTCCAGCGCGAAGACGCCGCGCCGCGCACATTGCTGGCGATGGGGCGGCTGGTGACGGACAAGCAATTCGATCTGTTGATCGACGTGTTCGCGCAACTGGCGCCCGAGTTCCCGGATTGGAACCTGCGCATCTGGGGCGAAGGCCCCGAGCGCGGCGCGCTGGAACGCCAGGTCGATAGCCTGGGGCTGCGCGAGCGGGTCAGCCTGCCGGGCCGCACCGAAGCGCCCTGGGAAGAATTGGCTCAGGGCCAGGCCTTCGTGCTCAGTTCGCTGGTGGAGGGTTTTCCCAATGTGCTCCTGGAAGCGATGGCGCTGGGCCTGCCCTGCGCCGCCTTCGACTGCCCCAGTGGTCCGCGCGAGATGACGCGCGATGGCCAGGACGCCTTGCTGGTGCCCGCCGGCAATCGCGATGCCTTGCGCGAGGCGCTGCGTCGCCTGCTGGGCGACGCGGGATTGCGCCGGCAGCTGGGCGAGCGCGGCGCCGATGCGGTGCGCCAGCGCTATGCGCTGGCCAGCGTGCTGGCTGAATGGGACCAGTTGTTCGAGGCCGTGAGGGAAGGGCGATGAGCGCCGCCGCGTTGCGCGTCGTGCACGTGATCACCGGCCTGGGCCAGGGCGGCGCCGAATCCGTGCTGTGGCGGTTGGCCACCTTCCCCGGACAGGACGTCGAACACATCGTCGTGTCGCTGACCGACGGCGGCATCTATGGCGAGCGGCTGCGCGCCGCCGGCATCACCGTGCATACCCTCGGCATGCCGCGCGGCCGCATCACGCTGCGGGGCTTCATGGGCCTGCGCCGCCTCATCGCCGGCGCCAGGCCTGGCGCGGTGCAGACCTGGATGTACCACGCAGACCTGATCGGCGGCCTGGCAGCCCGCCTGGCGGGCGTGCGCGCCGTCGCCTGGGGCATCCGCAATTCCGGCGCCCACCTCGAGCGCAGCAGCCGCTCCGCCCGCATGGTGCTGCGCGCCTGCGCGCTGTTGTCGGGCGTGCTGCCCGGCGCGATCGTGTGCGCGGCGCAGGACGCCGCGGAGCGCCATGCCGCGAAGGGCTATCGCCGCGACCGCATGGTGGTGATTCCGAACGGCTACGACTTGTCGCGCTATGCGCCCGATGCGGCCGCGCGCGCCCGGGTGCGCGCCCAATGGGGCCTGGACGGCGATGTGCCGGTGATCGGCTGCGTAGCGCGCTGGGATCCCTTGAAGGACCACGGCAATCTGTTGCGCGCCGTGGCCGCGCTGGTGCGCGATGGACGCGACGCGGGGCTGCGCTGCGTGCTGGTGGGGCGCGGCATGACGGCCGACAATCCGGAGCTGATGGCGCTGGTCGACAAGCTCGGCCTGCGGGAACGCCTGGTGCTGGCCGGTCCCAGCGATGAGGTGCCCGCCGTGATGAACGGCCTGGACCTGCACGTGCTGTCGAGCTGCGCCGAAGGATTTCCCAACGTCGTAGCCGAGGCCATGGCCTGCGGCGTCTACTGCGTGGCGACGGACGTGGGCGACGCCGCCTATATCATCGGAGACACCGGTGTGGTGGTGCCCCCCGAACAGCCCGAGGCATTGGCGCGCGGCATCGAGACCGCGCTGCGCGACGTGGCCTCGCGCGGCCAGGGCCGCGCCGGCGAGGCGGGCCGCGCCCGGGTGCTGGAGAATTTCGACCTGGGACGCATGGTGCAAAGCTATACCGCGGTGTGGCGCCGCCTTTCCGGAGGCGCGGCATGAGCGCGGCCCGTCGCTTGCTGTTCGTGGTCAACAACCCCGCGTTCTTCATGTCGCACCGGGTGCCCGTGGCGCTGGCCGCGCAGCGCGCCGGATACGACGTGCACGTGGCGACGATGGATGGCCCCGCGGTCGCCGACATCGAGGCGCTGGGCATGACCCATCATGCCATTCCGATGACGCGCAGCGGCAAGCATCCGTTGCAAGAACTGGGCACGTTGCTGGCGCTGCTGCGACTGTTCCGGCACGTGCGGCCACAGGTGGTGCACCTGGTGACCATCAAGCCGGTGTTGTATGGCGGTATCGCCGCGCGGCTGGCGCGTGTGCCGGGCATGGTGGCCGCGATTTCCGGGCTGGGCTTCGTGTTCCTGTCGAACTCGTTGAAGATGCGCCTGGTGCGCGCCGTGGTGGCGCGGTTGTACCGCCTGGCGCTGGGCCATCGCAATAGCCGGGTGATCTTCCAGAATGGCGCCGATCGCGATCTGCTCAAGTCATTGGGCGCGGTGCGCGATGAGCAGGTGGTGCTCATCCGGGGAGCCGGCGTCGATCTGGACTTGTGCCGGGCGCTGCCGGAACCGCCGGCGCCGCCGGTGGTGGTGACGATGGTGGCGCGCTTGTTGCGCGACAAGGGCGTGCAGGAATTCGTGCAGGCCGCGCGCCTGTTGCGCGAGCGTGGCGTGCCGGTGACGATGCGGCTGGTGGGCGGCGTGGATGCCGGCAATCCGGCTTCCGCCACGCCGGCCGAGGTCGAAGCCTGGCAGCGCGAAGGGTGCGTGGAGGCGCTGGGCGAGCGCGCCGACGTGCCGCAACTGTACGCGGACTCGCACATCGCGGTGCTGCCTTCCTATCGCGAAGGGTTGCCCAAATCGCTGATCGAAGCGGCTGCATGCGGCCGGGCCGTGGTCACGACCGACGTGCCTGGCTGCCGCGATGCCATTGACCCCGGCAAGACCGGGTTGCTGGTGCCGGTGCGCGACCCGCAGGCGCTGGCCGACGCCATCGCGCGGTTGGCCGGCGATGCGACGCAGCGCCAGGCCATGGGCGCGGCGGGCCGGGCGCTGGCCGAACGCGAATTCAATATCGAGCGCGTGGCCCGTATCCACGTGGACTTGTATGACACGCTGAGCGCCTGAGTCCGGCTCAATGGCCCAAGGCCGCGCCGTCGCGGCGCGGATCGGCGGCGCCATCGAGGCCTTGCGGCGTCACGCGTATCGCGGCGGCGCCGCTTTTCATGTCGACCTGCTCGAGCTTGTGGCCGCGGGCGGCCAATTGCGCGATGGTATCGGTCGCCACTCGACCCTTTTCCACCTGACTGCGGCCGCTGTTGCCGGCGACGTGCGGCAGCGCCAGCGCGTCGGCGGGGCGCAGCCCCCAGGCCAGGATGCCGACCACGGCCTGGGCGATGTAATCGACGATATAGCCGCCGCCGGCCGATCCGGTCACCAGCGCCAGCCTGCCATCGCCATCGAACACCATGGTGGGCGCCATCGACGTCACTGGCCGCTTGTTCGGCGCCATGGCGTTGGGCGCGCCCTTGCCGTGGGTCGACGAGAAATTGGTCAGGGCGTTGTTCAGGAAGAAGCCGTGCGGCATCAGCCATGAACCGAAGTTCAGGTTGATGGTGGTGGTCATCGACAACGCATTGCCGCGCGCGTCGACGATAGCGACCTGGCTGGTTTCGGTGGTGCCCGGCGCGTCGGCGCCGGCCGGTGCGGGCATGCCGGCGAACACCCCCGGGCGCGGGTCCGTGACCGCCTTGCCGGATAGCAGGGCGGCGCGTTCGCGCACGTAGCCGGGCGCGATCAGCTGGCGCACCGGCGGCTTGACCTGTGCCGGGTCGCCGATATAGGCCAGGCGGTCGGCGCGGGCGATGCGCGCGGTATCGATCAACAGGTGGTCGGCGGCGGCGGAGCCGGGAGCCAGTGTGTCGATGCGGCGGGCGGCCAGCATGCCCAGTTGCTGCAGCACCGATACACCGCCGAAGCTGGGGGGCGGAAAGGTGCAGACCTTCCAGGACAGGAAGGGGCCGCAGATCGGCGTGCGTTCGACCGGGCGGTAGGCCGCCAGGTCGGCGGCCTGGATCAGGCTGGGATACTTGCCTGCGCCGATGGCGGCCAGGACATCGGCGGTGAGCACGCCATGGTTGATTGCATCCGGATCGGCGGCGACCTTGCGCAGCGCGTCCGCCAGCAGCGGATTGCGGACCGTTGCGCCGACCGGCAGCACCTGCCCGCGGGCGTCATAGAACACATTGCGGATCGCGGGGTTCTCGGCCAGTTGCGGCAGCCGCTGCAGGCTGTCGTGCAGGTAGGGCGACATCGGAAAGCCGTCTTCGGCGCTGTGGATGCCGGCCTGGAACAGGCTGGCCCATGGCAGTTTTCCGTGGCGCTGGTGCGCCAGCGCCATGACGCGAACGGTGCCGGGTACGCCGACCGAGCGGCCCAGGCGCGCCACGTCCTTGAGGGGCAGGGTGGCGCCGTCGACGTCGGTGCGCAGGCTGGCGGTGGTGCGCGCCGGCGCCGCGGCCAGCCCGTCCAGGGCGGACAAGGTGCCGTCGTCCTGGTCCCACACCAGCATCAGCGTGCCGCCGCCCAATCCGGACGATTGCGGCTCGACCACGGTCAATACCATCTGTACCGCGATGGCCGCGTCCACCACGCTGCCGCCACGCTTGAGGGCGTCGAGCCCCGCGGCGGCCGCCAGGGGGTTGGCCGCGGCCACCATGCCGGTGGCGATGGTCTCGGCCTGCGCGCCGGCCGCGCCGCACAAGGCGAGGGCGGCCAGGAATCGTGCGGTGCGGCGGACAGGCATGCGCATGGGACGCTCCGGGTAGGACGACGGGCCATTATTCGCCCGTCGCCGAATCCTGTCCAGAGCGGCCCTGGCGGGACAGTGCCCGGCGGTTTTCGTCGACTCGCCAACGGCACACCCGGACACATCGGCGGCACACCCGGCGTGCCGATGGCGTCAGGAACGCCGGGCGATCGTGTCGATCCAGAAGCGGGTGGACGGATCCTGCGGCGCCACCTGCTGTGCCGGCGCGTCCAGTTCGCGGATGATGTTCTTGGCCAAGGCCTTGCCGAACTCGACGCCCCATTGGTCGAACGGGTTGATGCCCCAGATGACGCCCTGCGTGAATACCTTGTGCTCGTACAGCGCCAGCAGGGCGCCCAGGGTGTAGGCCTCGAGGTGCGGCAGCACGATCAGCGAGGATGGCCGTCCGCCGGGGTGCACCTTGTGCTGTGCCAGGAGCCGCGCGCGAGCCGGATCGGCTTCGGTGCGGGAAGTTTCGGCCAGCGCCTCGTCGAACGACTTGCCGCGCAACAGCGCCGCGCGCTGCGCCAGGCAATTGGCGATCAACAGTTCGTGGTGGCGCGCATAGGCGTGGTCGGGCTGCTCGCACAGGATGAAATCGACGGGCGCGCCGGCGGTGTCCTGGTGCAGCCACTGGAAGAAAGTGTGCTGGCAATCGGTGCCCGACATGCCCCAGACGGCGGGGCCGGTCGGCACGCCCGCCGGGCTGCCGTCGGCGGTCGCGACCTTGCCGAGCGATTCCATTTCGAGTTGCTGGGCCCAGGGCACGATGTGGTAAAGCCGCGAATCGTAGGGCGAGATGACCAGCGAGTCGAAGCCCAGCACGCTGCGGTTGACGACGCCGGCCAGGGCCAATTGCAGCGGGGCGTTTTCGGCCAGCGGGGCGTGGCGGAAGTGTTCGTCCATGGCGGCGGCGCCGGCCAGCAACTGGTCGAAGGTATCGTTTCCCATCGCCAGCGCGACCGGCAGGCCAATGGCGGACCACAGCGAATAGCGGCCGCCCACCCAGTCCCAGATCTGGAAAATATGGTCGGGCGAGATGCCCAGATTGAGCGCGGCCTCGACGTTGGCGGTGATCGCCACCACTTGCTTGATCGGATCGGCCACGCCGGCGTCGCGCAGCCAGTTCATGGCGACTTCGGCATTGGCCAGCGGCTCGGTGGTGGTGAAGGACTTGGAGGCGACGATGACCAGCGTGTCGTGGGGATCCAGCCGACTCATGGCGTCGGCGACCGAATGGGAGTCGACGTTCGAGGCGAAGCGCACCTCGCGACGCGCCCCGCCGTAGCGCAGTGCGCGGGTGATCAAGCGGGGCCCCCAGTCGCTACCGCCGATACCCAGGTGCAGGATGCAGCTGTAGCGGTTGGCGGCATCGGCATCGCGCACGAATTGGCGCATGCGCTCGCGTTCGGCCAATACGGCGGCGGCAACCATGGCCGGAGGCTGCGGCGCGCGCAGGGCGGTGTGCCAGGCCGGGCGTTGTTCAGTCCAGTTGGCGTCGCCGCCATCGAACAGCCGCGCGCGCGCGGCATCGAACTCCTGTTGTGCCAGCAAGGCGGCCGCCGCCTCTTGCAGCGCGGGGGAATACGCCTGCGCGCTCAGGTCCAGGCGCAACCCGGGGGCGTTGATCAGGCGCAGTTGCTCGCCGCGCAGGTCGGCGGATTTGGCTGCGGCGGCGAAGCGCCGCCAGGCTGGACTGTTGGGCAAAGACATCGGCGACTAGAAGGGCAGGGTGGCGTCGGGCGCCAGTTTAGCCAGTTCCCGCCGGAAATCGCCCTGGATGCGGGCCAATGCCTCGGCGGTCTGCGCTTCGAAGCGCAGCACCACGACTGGCGTGGTGTTGGACGGCCGCGCCAGGCCGAAGCCGTCGGGATACTCGGCGCGTACGCCGTCGATGGTGACCACGCGCGTGGCGCCGGGAAACTGGCCCTGCTCCTGCAGCGCCTGCACCAGCGTGAAGGGCTGGCCTTCCTCCATTTCAAGCTTCAATTCGGGCGTGGACACGTCCTGCGGCAGGGCCTCCAAGGGCGCGCCGGCATCGCTGAAGCGCGATACGATTTCCAGCAGGCGGGCGCCGGTGTACAGGCCGTCGTCAAAGCCGTACCAGCGCTCCTTGAAGAAGATGTGGCCGCTCATCTCGCCGGCCAGCGGCGCGCCGGTTTCGGCCAGCTTGGCCTTGACCAGCGAGTGGCCGGTCTTCCACATCAGCGGCTCGCCGCCCGCGGCTTCGACCGACAGGCCGACGTGGCGGCTGCACTTGACGTCGTAGATGATGGTGGCGCCAGGGTTGCGCTCAAGCACATCGCGGGCGAACAGCACCAGCTGGCGGTCGGGCCAGATGATCTGGCCGGATTTGGTCACCACGCCGAGGCGGTCGCCATCGCCATCGAACGCCAGGCCGATTTCGCAGTCGGTGGTGGCCAGGCAGTGGATCAGGTCCTGCAGGTTCTTGGGTTCGGCCGGATCGGGATGGTGGTTGGGAAAGGTGCCATCGACCTCGCAGAACAGCTCGGTGACCTCGCAACCCAGGGCGCGGAACAATTGCGGCGCGATCGCACCCGCCACGCCGTTGCCGCAGTCGATCGCGATCTTCATGGGCCGGGCCAGTTTCACCCCGGATGCGATCCGCGCGATGTAGGCCGCCACCAGGTCCAGTTCGCGCCGCACCCCGGGGCGCGGCGCGGGCGCGTCGGTGCCGCCGTTCATGCGGCGCGCCAGGGCCTGCACATCTTCGCCATACAGCGCGCGTCCGCCCATCATCATCTTGAAGCCGTTGTACTTGGGCGGATTGTGGCTGCCCGTGATGGCGACGCCGGAGCCGGTCTGCAGCGTGTGCGCGGCGAAATACACCAGGGGCGTGGGAACCTGTCCGATATCGACAGTGTCGACGCCGCCTTCCAGCATGCCTTCCTGCAGCGCCTGCGACAGCATTTCGCTGCTGAGACGGCCATCACGGCCCACCACCAGCGTCTGCACGCCCTGTTCGCGCGCGGTCGCGGCCAGCGCCGCGCCCAGGGCTCGCGCAAAGCGGGCGTCGATCAGGTCGGGGACGGTGCCGCGGATATCATAGGCCTTGAAGACGGCGGCGGGGAATTGCGAGTTGTCGGCCACGACGGCTCCTTGGGTGACGGGTTGCGCTGGCATGCCCCGGCGCCGGACGAGCCGGCCAAAAAAAAGGGCGCAAAATGGGATTATCCCCTATCGGCGCCGGATGCATCATCCCGCCAGTGGCTTAAGGCGTCCAGGGGCTTGCTCCGCGCCCGCCCCAGCCTGGTGCGCCGCGCTGGCGGCGGCGCGCCGTGGCGGTGCGTCGGCATGGGCCCCGAAGCCGGCGTCGGCGGGGGCATGCCGCTGGCATGGAACTTGCTCGCCATCCGAAGGTGATACGCTAGTCATGCAAGCAGAAAGACCGGAGGGGCCCATGAGAGCCAAAGTATCCACAGTCACGTCATCGGGCGGCGCCAGGCGCAGGCCGCCCACGGACTTCGCCGGCCCGGCGGCCGGGCGGGAACGCCGGCTCGACATTCACGTATTCATCTCACCCGAGGGCGAGCTGGCGACCGGCCGGGCCTGGGAGCGCTGTGTCTGGCGCGATGCCCGCGTGCTGATCGCCGAATGTCCGGCTCCGCATCTGCCGGCCTCGGTCGAGAGCGCCCTGCGCGCGATCGCGGCCAGCGTGGCGCGGGATCGCGCTTGGCAGGGCATGGGGACGGTGGCCTTTTCACTGGACGATCGCACCGGGGTGTTCCGCGTGATCCTTGCGGAATCGCGGCCGCGTTCGGGCGCCGCGGTGGCCGACTTCGAACCGGTCGCGGCGCACGCGCTGGAGGTGCGCATCGACGGTTGCGCCGACCGCCATATGCCTTGCACGCACCTGCTGGTCTGCGGCGCCACCCGCGGCGAAGCCTTGCGGCGCGCCTATCGCGCCCTGTCCGAAATGCCGGGTCCGGCCGGCGTCGATCGCGCGTTCCTGATGAACCGCATCGCCTCGCGCGCCTACTGCACCGGCCTGACCGGCACGCGCCTGGACCAGGCCGTGGGCTAGTGTGCTGTTGGACAGCACACTAGCGCAACCGGCGCGGCCGAGCTGCCTCTACAATAGTCCGCACCTCCCTTGAACAGCGCCCGGGCGCGGCCCGGCGCGCCCCACCGTGCGGCGCCTATGACCTTGCTGAGCGAATTGCAATCCCTCCTGGGCGAGTCCCATGTGCTGACCGGCGCCGATGCCGAGCCGTTCGCGCTGGATTGGCGCCGCCGCTATCGCGGCGTGGCGTTGGCGGTGATCCGTCCCGGTTCGACGCAGGAGGTGGCCGATGCCATCAAGCTGTGCGCGGCCCATGGCGTGCCGGTGGTGCCGCAGGGCGGCAATACCGGCCTCTGTGGCGGCGCCACGCCGGATGGCTCGGGCAGCGCGGTGGTGCTGTCGACCGCCCGCCTGAACCGCGTCCGCGCGCTCGATACCGACAACGACACCATCACGGTGGAAGCGGGCTGCATCCTGCAGGCGGTGCAACAGGCCGCGGCCGACGCCGGCCGGCTGTTCCCGCTCAGCCTTGCCGCCGAAGGCAGCTGCACCATCGGCGGCAACCTCGCCACCAACGCCGGCGGCACCCAGGTGCTGCGTTACGGCAACACGCGCGACCTGGCCCTGGGGCTCGAGGTGGTCACCGCCGAGGGCGAGATCTGGAACGGCCTGCGCGGCCTGCGCAAGGACAACACCGGCTACGATCTGCGCGACCTCTATATCGGCAGCGAGGGCACGCTGGGCGTCATCACCGCCGCCACGCTCAAGCTTTTCCCGCGGCCAGTGGCCTCCTGCACCGCGTTGCTGACGCTGGACAGCATAGACAACGCGGTCGAGCTGCTGTCGCGCGCCCGCGCCGGCTTCGGCGCCGCGCTGACCGGCTTCGAATTGATGAGCGGCCATTGCCTGCAGGCCGTGGTGCGGCTGTTCCCGCAGCAGCGCTTGCCGTTCGAAGGCGACTCCGCCGCTTCGCCCTGGTTCGCGCTGCTGGAACTGTCGGACAGCGAAAGCGAAACGCATGCGCGCGAACGCTTCGAGACGGTGCTGGGCGAGGCGATCGAGGCCGGCCTGGTGAATGACGCGGCCATCGCCGCCAACGTCGCGCAGAGCAAGGCCTTGTGGCACCTGCGCGAAAGCATCCCGCTGGCCGAGGCCGAGCTGGGCAAGTCGGTCAAGCACGACGTGTCGATCCCGATTTCCGCCATCGCCGGCTTCGTGCACCACACCAATGCGCTGCTGCAGGCGCGTTTCCCCGGCGTGCGCCACGTGATCTTCGGCCACCTGGGCGATGGCAACCTGCACTACAACGTGGCCAACGCGCCCGGCCAGACCGAGACCGAGTTGCTGGCGCTGCAAAGCGACATCTACGGCGTGGTGCATGACAGCGTGCACGCGCACGCCGGTTCCATCAGCGCCGAGCACGGCGTGGGCCAGCTCAAGCGCGACGAACTGCCGCGCTACAAGAGCGCGGTCGAACTGGCCCTGATGCGGCGGATCAAGCGCGCGCTGGATCCGCACGGCGTGATGAACCCGGGCAAGGTGCTGCAGGCCTGACCGGAGCGTTCAACCTTTCTTTCGATGGGGGTGCGAATATGGCAGCCAGTCCCGCGGCGGGCGCGAATCAGCGGATCCTGATCGTCGAGGACGATCACATCATCGCCGGCAACCTGTACACCTTCCTGGAAGCCCGCGGATTCCTGCCGGACGTGGCCTATAGCGGCCCCGCGGGCCTGCAGCGCCTGGAGGAACAGCGTTTCGACGCCGTGATCCTGGACATCGGCCTGCCTGGCATGGACGGCCATGCGGTGCTGCACGCGCTGCGCGCCGACAGGCGTCTGCCGGTGCCGGTGCTGGTGTTGACCGCGCGCGACAGCCTGGAAGACAAGCTGGCCGGTTTCTCGCACGGCGCCGACGACTACCTGACCAAGCCGTTCGCCTTGCTGGAAGTCGAGGCCCGCCTGCTCGCGCTGATCCAGCGCGCCAAGGGGTCGACCGTGGACACGGTGCGTGTTTTCGGCGACCTGGCCTACGACACCCGCAGCCGCACGGCGTCGATCGGCGGCAAGCCTGTCCACCTGACGCGCAAGGCGACCCTCATCCTGGAAGCGCTGCTGCGCGACCCGGGGCGGGTGGTCTCGCGCGAGGAACTGGAATCGCAGTTGTGGGGCAGCGAACCGCCGTCTTCCGACGCGCTGCGCAGCCAGGTGCACCTGCTGCGTCGCGCGCTGGCCGACGCCGGCTTCGACGGCATCGAAACCCTGCATGGCACGGGCTGGCGCCTGGTCGCCGACGGGAGCGCCGCATGAGCCGCTTCGCGGGGGGCGGCACCCTCACGCAACGCGTGGTGTGGGCGCTGACCGGCACCGTGGCCTTGTTCGTGACGGCGCTGGCGTTGCTCGCCTACCTGACGTTCGACCAGATGGAGGACGATCTGGTCAACGACATCCTCAATACCGAAATGGACCGCCTGGTGCAGCACGCGCGCACCAGCGACCAGTTCCTGCCGCGCCACGGCGCCCGTGAGCTGGGGGGCTCCATGCGCGCCTGGCTCAGCGCCGACGGCGAGGCGCCGGCCGGCATGCCCGAGGAGATACGCGGCCTGGACAACGGCCTGCACCTGATCGAGCCCGGAGCCTATACCTGGCACGTGATGGTGGCCGAGACCGGCACCGGCAAGGTCTACCTGCTGTACGACGCCACCGACAATGAGGAACGGGTGCACGATTTCGGGTTGATCGTGCTGGGCGTCGGGGCGATCTGCGTGGTGGGCGCGTATGCCCTGTCGCGGCGCGTGGCGGCGGTGGCGGTGGGCCCCTTGCTGGACCTGACCGACCGGCTCTCGACCTGGGCGCCCGGCTCGCCTGACCTGGCGGTGACGCGCGACGACGAGGCCGGCCGGCTGATCGAGGCCTTCAACCGGGTGCAGAACCAGGTCGACCGTTCCATCGCCCGCGAACGCGAGTTCGCCGGCAACCTCAGCCACGAAGTCCGCACGCCCCTGGCGGCGATCCGCTCCGACAGCGAACTGATGCTGCTGACCCAGGACCTGACGGCGGACCAGCGCCAGCGGCTGACGCGGGTCATGGACAACGTCGACGACGTCATCGTCTGTCTTGAAAGCGCGCGCGCCATGGCCCGCGACCAGATGCGTCCGCCGGAGCCGGTCGACCTGGCCGACTGCATGCAGGACGCCTGGCGCGGCTACGAATCCCAGGCCGGCGTGGCCCAGCTGCGTTTCGACAACCGCATCCCGCCCGAGCACATCCGCATTCTGGACCGTTATGCCTTGCTGACGGTGCTGCGCAACCTGGTGCGCAACGCCATCGAACATGCCGCGCCCGCCACGCTGACCGCCAGCCTGGGCGAGGATGGCGTGTTGCAGCTGGGCGACGATGGCAAGGGCATCGACGCCGGCGACCTGCCCTTCCTGTTCCGCCGCTACTACAGCGGGCGGCTGCGGGATTCGGCCGCCGCGGGCCGGGACGAAACCGCGCGCGGCCTGGGGCTGGCCATCGCCAAGCGGGTCTGCGACATGCAGGGCTGGACCTTGACCGTGGATTCTTCCCGCGAAGGCCCCCAACGCGGCACGCGCTTCAGCCTGCGCCTGAACGCGGCGGACGCGACGGCGTAGTCGGGGCGCAACGCCGGGGGCGAGGCTCCCCCCGGGGAGGCGAATTTGACGAATTTTCGACTATCGGCCGCCTAAGCTGTCCGCTTCGGCCGAGCGCCCTCCATCGCGTCCCACATGTCGTCCCTGTCCCCTCCCGCGGCCCCCCGGCCGACGCCCGCCGCCTACCTGGCCACGCACGTGCTGGGCGTGACGTTGTTCCTGGCGTGCCTGGCCTGGTGGGCCAATGCGTCGGGGTGGGACCTGGCCATCGCGCGCGCCCTGTTCAACCCGGCGTTGGACGATTTCCCATTGCACACCAACCGCTGGCTGGAACTGATTGGCCACCGCATGGTGCTGGCCCTGCCGATCGGCATCGGGCTGGGCGCCATCGCCGTCGCGGCGGCCAGCTATCGCATTCCCGCCTGGCGCTCCCTGCGCGGGCCGGCGCTGGCGTTGGCATTGACCTGTATGGCGGGGCAGCTGGCCATCACCCAGCTCAAGCACTACACCACGCTGCCGCGGCCCTACGACCTGGACACGCTGGGCGGCTACACCCCCTATCCGCAGTCGTGGTGGACCTGGGATCGTGGCAAGGCCGGCGGCGCGCTGCCCAGCGGCCATGCCGGCGCCGGCTATTCGCTGCTGGCCCTGTATTTCGCCGGCTGGGCCGTCGGGCGGCCGGGTTGGCGCTGGTGGGGGCTGGCGGCGGGCATCGCCGCCGGGCTGGCGTTTTCAGCCGTGCGCATCCTGCAGGGCGCGCACTTCCTCAGCCAGACGCTGTGGTCGGCCGCCCTGATGTGGCTGCTGGCCGCGCTGTTCTTTTGGCCGGTGCTGCACGGGACGGGCGGTCGCCCCGCCTCCGTATCGATTGCTCAATTGAGCAGCAGGCCTGGCAGCCATAGCGAGAACGCCGGCACGTAGGTGACCAGCGCCAGCGCGGCCAGCAACGCGCCGTAGAACGGCCAGATGGTCCGCATCACCGTGCCGACCGAGACCCCGCCGATGGCGCAGCCCACGAACTGGGTGGTGCCCACCGGCGGCGTGTTCAGGCCCAGCGCGCAGTTCAGCAGCATCACCATGCCGAACTGCACCGGCCCCATGCCGTACTGCATGCAGATCGGCAGGAAGATGGGCGTGCAGATCAGGATGGTCGCCGCCATGTCCAGGAAAGTGCCCAGCACGAACAGGATGATGTTGACCATCAGGAAGATCGCCCACGGGCTGGTGGAGATCGAGGCCATCAGCGCGCCGGTCTTCTCGGCCACGCCGTAGAAACTGATCAGATAGCCGAAGGTAGCCGAAATGCCGATCAGCAGCAGCACCACGCCGGTCGTCTTGACCGCCTTGCTGGCGGCGCGCACGAACTGGTCCCAGGTCAGCGAGCGGTAGACGAAGATCGTCAGCGCCAGCGCGTACAGCACGGCCACCGCGGCCGATTCCGTGGCCGTGAAGACCCCGCTCAGGATGCCGACGATGATCAGCACCACCACGAACAGCCCCGGCAGGGCGGCCACCAGCGAACGCGCCACGATGTGCCAGCCGGGGAAGGTGCCCGCCGGATAGCCGCGGCTGCGCGCCACGAAATACGCCGCGGCCAGGTTGCACAGCGTCAGGATCAGCGCCGGCACCACGCCGGCCGCGATCAGCGCCGCGATCGACACCTTGCCGCCCGCCGCCAGGGTGTAGATGATGATGTTGTGGCTGGTCGGCATCAGCGCGCCCACCAGCGCCGCGTGGGTGGTGACGTTGACCGCGTAGTCGGCGTGGTAGCCCTCGCGCTTCATCATCGGGATCATCACCGAACCCATCGCCGAGACGTCCGCCACCGGCGATCCGGACACGCCGCCGAACAGCGTGCAGGCCACCACGTTGGACATGCCCAGGCCGCCGCGCACGTGGCCCACCAGCGATTTGGCGAACGCCACGATGCGGTCGGCGATGCCGCCGTACAGCATCAGCTCGCCGGTGAAGATGAAGAACGGGATGGCCAGGAACGAAAACGCGTTCATGCCCGAGGTCATCTGCTGGAAGGCCACCGCCAGCGGCAAGTCCTCGTACATGATCGCGGTGATCGACGACAGCCCGATGGCGAACGCCACCGGCACGCCGATCACCAGGAAACCCATGAAGGTGAAGGAGAGTAGGGTCAGCGCCATGCCGGTACCACCTTTTGGTTGCGCAACAGGGCGATGACGTGCTCGACCGAGAACAGCGCGATCAGCACGCCGGACAGGGCCGCGGGCACGTACTTCCAGCCGTTGGAAATACCCAGGTTGGGAATCTTGTAGGCCCACACGGATTCGGCCAGCAGGGCGCAGTTCCACGCCATCAGCGCGCCGAACAGCAGCACCAGCAGGTGGATGAAGATCTTCAGGCGCCGCTGGCCGATCGCCGGCAGCACGTCGACCAGCGATTCGAAGCCGATGTGGCCGGCATCGCGCACGCCGACGGCGGCGCCGAGCATGGTGACGTACAGCACCAGCAGCAACGCCAGGCTCTCGGCCCAGGTGGGGGTGCTGTTCAACACATGGCGGCCGAAGATCTGCAGCGATACCGCGACGATCAGGCAGACCAGGCCGAACACGCTGGTCCACATGCACAGCCGCGCCAGCCGGGCGCAGCCCCGGGTGTAGGCGTCCAGCGGGGCAGCCAGGGCATGCGCCCGGCCCCCCGCCGCGACATCCGGGTCATTGGTGGAGGTAGCCAACATGTGGATTCCTTATTGGACGGCCTGGATCTTGGCGACCAGGTCTTTCATGTCGGGCGTGGTGACGAAGCGGTCGTACACCGGTTTCATCGCCGCCTGGAACGAGGCCTTGTCCACCTCGACGATCTGCGAGCCGGCCTTCTCGACCACGGCGCGCGACTTCTGCTCACGCTCGTCCCACAGCTTGCGCATGTAGGGCACCGACTCGCGCGCGGCCTCGCGCAGGACCTTCTGGTCCTCGGCCGACAGTTTGTCCCACTGGCGCTTGGAAAAGATCAGGATTTCCGGCGTCATGGTGTGCTCGGTCAGCGCGTAGTATTTGGCGACCTCGTAGTGGTGCGCGCTTTCGTAGCTCGGGTAGTTGTTCTCGGCCGCGTCCACCAGCCCGGTCTTGAGCGAGGTGTAGACCTCGCCCATCGGCATCGGCGTGGCGTTGCCGCCCATGGCTTCCACCATCGCCACCGACAGGTCCGACTGCTGCACCCGGATCTTCATGCCCTTGGCGTCGGCCAGCGTCTTGATCGGCTTGTTGCGCGTGTACATCGAGCGCGAGCCGCTGTCGTACCAGGCCAGGCCGACGAAGCCGGCCGACTCGCAGGACTTCAGGATCCGTTCGCCGATCTCGCTGTCCAGCACCTTGTGCAGATGCTCTTTCGAGCGGAACAGGAACGGCAGCGATGGCACGCGCGTGGTCTGGCAGATGTTGTGCATGGCGGCGCTGGAGACGCGCGCCATGGCCAGCGCGCCCAGCTTCACCTGTTCGATCGAGTCGTCTTCGTTGCCGAGCGCGCCGCCCGCATACACCTTGACGGTGATGCGGCCGTTGGTGCGCTGCTTGACCAGCTCGCCGAACTGGCGCACGGCCTGCACGGTGGGGTAATCGTCGGGATGGATGTCCGCCGAGCGCAGCTCGGCGGCATGGGTGGCGGGAATCAGCGTCAGCAAGGCGGCCGCGGCCAGGATGGCGCGGGTCAGGGTCGGGCGCAGCATGTCTACCTCCGGTCGGGAGTACGGCGTTTCGTTGAGGGCCGTTGCGGCCCCGAAGCTCTTTGATGTGTACGGACCTGCTCACTACTCGTGCATGGGCGCTTGGGGCGCCGCGGTCGGGTGCTAACCGGCGCTTGCGGTTTCCTCCAGGCCCCGCGCGCCGGGGCGCAGGATGAAGACGGCGCCGGCGATGGAATCGGGAGCGGCATCGGCGGGGCGGATCGAAGTGACCAGCAGCAGGTCCAGGTCGGGGCCGCCGAACGCGCACATGGCGACGCGGGCGGCCGGCACCTCCAGGCTGCGGTCAAGGCGGCCGTCCGGCGTGTAGCGGTAGATACGGCCGGCCTCGTTGCCGCAGATCCAGTAGCAGCCGTCGGCGTCGACCGCGGCGCCATCGGGGCGGCCGGCCGGTAGTTTCGGGATGAAGACGCGGCGGTTGCGGAGCGGGCCGCCGTCGATGTCGTAGTCGAAGGCCCAGACCACCTGCCGCGTCGGATGGGAGTCGGACAGATACATGGTCCGGCCATCGGGGCTAAAGGCCAGGCCATTGGGCACGATCAGGTCATCGACGATCGCTTCCAGCGGTTGGCCGGGGGCGTAGCGATACAGTTTGCCGGCGTTGCGGGCCAGGCCCATGTCCATGACCATGGTGCCAGCGAGGAAGCGGCCCTGGCGGTCGCAGCGGCCGTCATTGAAGCGCATGCCGGGCGCGCCGTGGCGCACCGGCGCCAGCGGCGCGGGCAGGCAGGGCTGGCCGGCTTGCAGCGGGCCGCAGGCGTACAGCCCGTCCTCCATCGCCAGCAGCCAGCCGTCGCCGCGCGGGGCGATGCAGCCGGCCATCTGCGGCAGCGCCCAATGATCCAGCCGGTCGCTGGCCGGCGTCCAGCG
Organism: Achromobacter sp. EG18; assembly: GCF_059759395.1. Taxonomy (NCBI): domain Bacteria; kingdom Pseudomonadati; phylum Pseudomonadota; class Betaproteobacteria; order Burkholderiales; family Alcaligenaceae; genus Achromobacter; species Achromobacter sp. EG18. The sequence goes on along the minus strand of NZ_CM186213.1, from coordinate 3,630,585 downwards.
CCACAGCGCGCGGCCGGGAATGTCGGTCCAGTGGAACGACTGGTCGGCGCTGCGCCACACGGGGCTTTCGCCCACGCCGCAGAGCAGGGTTCCGATGCGTTCAGCGTGGGTCGCCATGATGGGCCGGGGACGAAATCAGCGCGGGGGAAAGGGGAAGGGGCCGGCCTTGACGAAGGCGCCGCCCTGGAAGCGTCCGGCGGGATCGTCGGCGGGCAGGGGCGCTTGCGCCTCGACCTGCGCGCGAAAGGCTTCGGAGGAATCCTTGGGCGCGAAACCCAGCGCGGCGGCGCGATGGTTGTCCCACCAGCTGTCGCGGTTGGCCGAGGCGCCATAGGCGATCAGGTGACCGACGTTCGGCGTGAACAGCGATCGCACCACCAGGTCGGTCAGGTCGTCGTAGCTGAGCCAGGTGACCATCATGCGGCGATCCTTGGGCTCGGGAAACGACGAGCCGATGCGCAGGCAGACCGTCTCGATGCCATAGCGGTCGTAGTAGAAGCGCGACAGGTTCTCGCCGTAGGCCTTGCTCAGGCCGTAGTAGCCATCGGGCCGCAACGGCGTGTCGGTGTCCAGCCGCGCGCCCTGTTCATAGAAGCCGATGACGTGGTTGGAGCTGGCGAACACCACGCGCCGCACGCCATGGACGCGGGCGGCTTCGTAGACGTGGTAGACCCCCTGGATATTGGCCGGCAGGATTTCCTCGAAAGAACGCTCCACGGAAACGCCGCCCAGGTGCACAATGGCGTCGGCGCCGCGCACCAGCTCGGAGACGGCGGCGGGGTCGGCCAGGTCGCAGGGCACGACTTCCTCGCCGGGGGCGGCGGGCGCCATGGCCGCGACGTCGGAAACCCGCAGCACGTCGGCGCAGGCCTTCAGGCGCGGTCGCAGTACCCGGCCCAGGTTGCCGGCGGCGCCGGTCAACAATAAGCGATGACAACGGGGGGAGGCAGGCATGCGGTCGACAGCTAGGCTCATGGCGCAACGCTCGGTGGGGTGGACTTGCCTGGTACGTTATCGTACAACTTGTCCAAAGTATAATAAGCACGAATTTTTGCAGTCAAGCGCCACGCAACCGCTTCCGGATAATCCCTGATGAACGCTCCTGTCGATACCCCCGTGCTGCCGCAGCGTCGTCCACGGAACCTGGCGCAAGGCCTGGTGGAAAACATTTCCGAACGCATCCGCGGCGGCGACATCCGCCCCGGCGACAAGCTGCCCACCGAATCCGAGATCATGCGGCAGTTCGGCGTCAGCCGCACCGTGGTGCGCGAAGCGCTGTCGCGGCTGCAGGCCTCCGGCCTGGTCGAAACCCATCATGGCGTGGGCACCTACGCGCTCGAACCTAGCGGTGGCGGCGATTTTCGCGTCGACCCGGCCGACATCGCCACGGTGCGCGATGTGCTGGTGCTGCTGGAACTGCGCATCTGCCTGGAAAGCGAGGCCGCCGGCCTGGCCGCCGTGCGCCGCAGCGAGGCCCAGCTGGCCGAGATGCGCCGCGCGCTGGACGCCTTCAAGGCCGCGCTGGACAGCGGCGGCGACACCATCACGCCGGACTTCCAGTTCCACCTGCTGGTGTCGCAGGCCACCGACAACCGTTATTTCGCCGATCTCATGTCGCACCTGGGTTCGGCCATCATCCCCCGCACCCGCATCAATTCGGCCAAGTTCGCGCACGAGGACCGTGCCGCCTACCTGTCGCGCGTCAACCTGGAGCACGAAGACATCTACAGCGCCATCATGCGCCAGGATGCCGAAGGCGCCCGCGCCGCGATGCGCACCCACCTGAGCAACAGCCGCGAGCGCCTGCGCCGGGTGCAATAGGCCCGCGCGGCCGCCACGCCGGATGCTGAAGAAATGAGATGTCGTACGACATGACAGGGTTGTCATCGGCCTCGTATTCGACATCGCGACTCCACCCGGCGGCGCTGCGGCGCGTCGATCCGCGTTAATCTTGGCCGTTTTCAATCACCGGATGGCAAGGCATGGTTTGGCTCGGTAAGCGTGGCGCGGCAACGGCGCGGGGTTTCGTTGGTAGTCGGAGGGCCGCCGCATGCGCCGGCTGACACTGCGCTTCATCCTGGCCGTGCTGGCGCTGCTGACGCTCAGCCGCCTTGGTCTGTCCTGGTGGATGTGGGACCGGGTCCAGGCGGCCGGCGGCCTGTGGCCGGTGCTGCTGGGCGGCCTGCGCATCGACGTCTGCCTGCTGTCCATGGTGATCGCGCTGCCGGCGGTGTTCTCGCCGTGGCTGGGGCACCGCCCGTGGGCGGCGCGCGTTACCGCCTGGTGGTTCCGCGTCTGGTGGATGCTGTACGTGCTGCTGGAAGTCTCCACGCCGCAGTTCATCGCCGAATACGACACGCGCCCGAACCGCCTGTATTTCATCTACCTGCTCAATCCGAAGGAAGTCGGCTCGATGCTGTGGCAGGGCTACAAGGGCGTGCTGTTCACCGCGCTGGTGGTGCTGCTGGTGGCGGCCTGGCTGGCGGTCAAGCTGTTCCCGGTGCGCGTGCGCGATCCCTTCCTGGCGTGGTGGAAGCGGCCGCTGGCGTCGCTGGCGATCCTGGCGCTGGTGGTGCTGGGCGCGCGCGGCACGCTGGAGCATCGCCCCATCAATCCGGCCAAGGTCGCGTTCAGCTCGGACGCGATGGTCAATTCGCTGGCCCTGAACTCGCTCTACAGCGTGTTCGATGCCGCCTACCGCATGCGCGACGAACGCTCGTCGGCCGCGATGTATCCGAAGATGCCGGTGGACGAGATGAACGCCATCGTGCGCGACAAGGCCGGCCTGACGGGGGCGCCGCTGGATCCGCGCTACCCCAGCCTGCACGAGCAGAAGGCCACGGTGCGCCGCGACAAGCCGCTCAACCTGGTGATCATCCTGCAGGAAAGCCTGGGCGCGCAATATGTCGGCAGCCTGGGGGGCAAGGACTTGACGCCCAACATCGACCGGCTTGGCAAGGAAGGCTGGATGTTCCATCGCGCCTACGCCACCGGCACGCGCTCGGTGCGCGGCATCGAGGCGGTCACCGCGGGCTTCCTGCCCAGCGTGGCCGACGCCGTGGTCAAGCTGCCGCGCTCGCAGACCGGCTTCTTCACCCTGGCGCAGGTGCTGGGCAAACATGGCTACCATTCGCGCTTCGTCTATGGCGGCGAGTCGCACTTCGACAACATGCGCGCCTTCTTCCTGGGCAATGGCTTTGACGAGATCGTCGATCGCCCGAAGTTCGAGAACCCGGTGTTCGAAGGCTCGTGGGGGGCGTCCGACGAGGACATGTTCACCCAGGTCGACCGCCTGCTGCGCGCCGACGGCGACAAGCCGGTGTTCACGCTGGCGTTCTCGGTCAGCAACCATTCGCCGTGGGAGTACCCGGCGGGCCGCATCCAGCCGGTGGGCGATCCGGCCAGCGTCGACAACACCGTGCGCTACGCCGACTGGGCGCTGGGCCAGTTCTTCGACAAGGCGCGCAAGGCGCCGTACTGGGACAACACCGTGTTCCTGGTGATCGCGGACCACGATTCCCGCGTCTACGGCTCGATCCCGGTGCCGGTGCGGCACTTCCAGATCCCGGCCCTGATCCTGGGCGCGGGCATCGCGCCGCGCCAGGACGAGCGCATCGTCAGCCAGATCGACATGGCGCCCACGCTGCTGTCGCTGATCGGACTGGACAACATCAATCCGATGCTGGGCGCCGATCTGACGCAACGCGATCCCAACCGCGCGCTGATGCAGTACGCCGACAACTTCGGCTACCTGCGTGGGGACAAGCTGCTGGTGCTGGAACCGTCCAAGGCGCCGCGCGAATTCCGCTACCGCGCCGCGCCGGTCGGGCAGGACGAGACCTACGATCCGGTCGAACCGGCGGATGACGCCCTGACCAAGGAAGCGCTGGCGCACGCGCTGTGGGCCAGTTGGGTCTATCGCGAAGAAAAATACCGCCTGCCTTGACTTCACCCCGTCCGGGCCTGGGGCCGGTTTGATCCCGCTCAAACCGGCCCCCGGGCAGTCCTCGCACACTCGCGTTCATGACTTTTCCCGATCCGCTGGCCGGCCCGATCCGGCCCCCTGTCGCTGACGCAGGCGACGCGCCCGCGTCCGCCCCGGCCGCGCGCTGGCGCGGTTGGCCCGTGCCACGCGGCCGCCTGGCCTGGCTGACCGGCGTGTTCAGCACGCTCCTGATCGGCGCCAGCACGCTGTTCTGGTGCCTGCTGCTGTTTCCCATGGCGCTGCTGAAACTGGCGCTGCCGTTCGCGGCGGCCAGGCGCCGCATCGACCCCATCCTCAACGGCATCGCCACGGCCTGGATCAGCGTCAACACCGCCTGGTTCACGCGCATCCAGCGCGCGCCCTGGGATGTGCGCGGCAATACCGGCCTGCGCTACGCGGACTGGTACCTGGTCAACTGCAACCACCAGTCCTGGGTCGACATCTTCGTGTTGCAGGGCGCGTTGAACCGCCGCATTCCGCTGCTGAAGTTCTTCCTCAAGCAGCAGCTCATCTACGTGCCGGTGATCGGGCTGGCGTGGTGGGCGCTGGATTTTCCCTTCATGAAGCGCCACGGCAAGGCCGACCTGCGCCGCAATCCCGCCCTGGGACGCCAGGACCAGGAAACCGCGCGCCGCGCCTGCCAGAAATTCTCGCTGGTGCCGACCAGCGTGATGGTGTTTGCCGAGGGCACGCGCTTTTCGCCGGCCAAGCGCGACGCGCAGGGAGCCCCGTATCGTCACCTGCTCAAGCCCAAGGCGGGCGGGCTGGCGGTGTCGCTGAACGCGATGGGCACGCGTTTTCGTTCGATGATCGATGTCACCATCGCCTATCCGGCGGGTGTGCCCAGCTTCTGGGACATGGCCTGCGGCCGCATGGGCACGGTGCGGGTGCGCATGCGCCAAGTGCCGGTGCCGCCGGCCTTCTGCGAAGGCGACTACAGCCGCGACAAGGCCTTCCGCACCGAATTCCACCACTGGCTGGGCCGGCAGTGGCAGGCCAAGGATGACGAGATCGAGGCGTTGACGACCGATGCGGCCGCCACGCCCCGATCCTGACAGACGTCGTTCAGACCCGCGCCGGCAGCACCGTGCCCGAGCATTCGCCGAAACCGATGCGCGGATAGCCCGCCTTGACGCATTCGGCGCGGATGATGACCTGGTCGCCATCCTGCAGGAAGGTGCGCTTCTCGCCCCAGGGCAGCTCGATCGGTTGCTTGCCGCCGTGGTTCAGTTCCAGCAGCGAACCGGCTTCCGACGGTTGCGGGCCCGACAGCGTGCCGGTGCCGAGCATGTCGCCCGGTTGCAGATTGCAGCCGTTCACCGTGTGGTGCGTGATCAGCTGCGCCACGTTCCAGTAGGCATCGCGGAAATTGCTGCGCGACAGGCGGGCCGGCGCCTGCTCGCCGGCGCGCGATTGTTCGGTGGTCAGCAGCACTTCCATCTGCACGTCGTAGGCGCCCTTGGCACGGTTGGCGTCGGAGGCCAGGTACGGCAGCGGCTGCGGCTCGGACGGCCCGCGGTTCCACTGCGTGCGGAACGGCTCCAGCGCTTCCATGGTGACGATCCACGGCGAGATGGTCGAGGCGAAATTCTTGGACAGGAACGGGCCCAGCGGCTGGTATTCCCAGGCCTGGATGTCGCGCGCCGACCAGTCGTTCAGGATGCACAGGCCGAACACGTGCGCATCGGCGTCCGCCAGCTTGATGCGTTCGCCCTGGGCGTTGCCGGCGCCGACGAAGATGCCCAGTTCAAGTTCGTAGTCCAGCCGCGCGCACGGGCCGAACTGCGGCGTCTCGCCTTCGTTGGCGGGGCGGGTCTGGCCGACCGGACGAGGGAACTTCTGGTCCACGCCGATGCTGGAGGCGCGGCCGTGGTAGCCGATCGGCACCCACTTGTAGTTCGGCAGCAGGGGATTGTCGGGTCGGAACTGCTTGCCGATGGCGGTGGCGTGATGCACCGAGATGTAGAAGTCGGTGTAGTCGCCGATGCGGGCGGGCGTGGTGTATTCGGCGTCGGCCTGGGCCACCAGCAGCGGCTCGACCGTGGCGCGCAGCGCGGCGCCTTCCCGCAGCGCGCGCGAGAGCGCCAGGCGCAGCGCGCTCCAGTGGGTATGGCCCAGGGCCATCAGCGCGTTCAGGCTATCGCCCTGGCAGGCGGCCAGCGCCTCGGCGGCCGCGCCTTCGAAGGGCTTGGCGGCGGCCAGCGCGGCCAGGTCGACGATCTGGTCGCCGATGGCCACGCCGGGGCGGAACGATTCCTGCGAGCCCTTGCGGCGGAACGCGGCGTAGGGCAGGTTCTGCACCGGGAAGTCAGAGGTGCCGGTGTTGGCGCTGGCGACCCAGCTCTTGAGGGACGGGTCGTGGGTTTCGTTGATGGCGGTGGTCATGGGGGAGTGTCTCGTTCAATGTGTTTGTAAGGGCGCGGCGGGCGCCGGAAAAATCCAAAGCCAAACGGCGATGCGCTTGCGCGCATCGCCGTGGGCGGGCGTGACGGCGGAAAGGCCGGTCACGCCTTGGCGGGATCGAAATGCTTCTGCAGGCCCTGCCAGCACCGGTAATAGTCGCCCTGCAATTCTACCGAGGCCAGCGCCTGCGCCGTCGGGCGGATCACGCGCCGCGTTTCGAACATGAAGGCCATGGTGTCGCGGATGTAGTGCGCGCTGCTGGTGTCGGCGCGCGAGGCCTTCTCGAAGGTCTCGGCGTCGGGGCCATGGCCGCTCATGCAGTTGTGCAGGCTGGCGCCGCCGGGGGCGAAGCCGTCGGCCTTGGCGTCGTACACGCCCTGGATCAGGCCCATGAATTCGCTGGCGATGTTGCGGTGGAACCAGGGCGGACGGAAGGTGTTTTCCATTGCCAGGATGCGCGGCGGGAAGATGGCGAAGTCCATGTTGGCCGTGCCCGGGGTATCGGACGGGGCGGTCAGCACCGTGAAGATCGACGGGTCCGGATGGTCGTAGCTGATCGAGCCGATGGTGTTGAAGTGGCGCAGGTCGTACTTGTACGGCGCGTGCGTGCCGTGCCAGGCGACCACGTCCAGCGGCGAATGGCCGATCGCGGCGCGCCAGAAGCCGCCGGTGAACTTGGCGATCAGTTCGAAGTCGCCTTCCAGGTCTTCGTACCAGGCCACCGGCGTCTTGAAGTCGCGGGCATTGGCCAGGCAGTTCGAGCCGATCGGGCCCAGTTCGGGCAGGCGCAGCGCGGCGCCGAAGTTCTCCAGCATGTAGCCGCGCGCGCTGTCGTCCAGCAGTTGCACGCTGAAGCGCACGCCGCGCGGGATCACGGCGATCTCCAGCGGCTCCAGGTCGATCAGGCCCAGTTCGGTGGCCAGGCGCAGGCGGCCCTGCTGCGGCACCAACAGCAGCTCGCCGTCGGCGTTGTAGAAATAGCGGCCCTGCATCGAGCGGTTGGCGGCATACAGGTGGATGCCGACGCCGCCTTGTTCATCGGGGCCGCCGTTGCCGCCCCAGGTCTTCACGCCTTCGATGAAGTCGGTGGGCACGGTGGGAATGGGCAAGGGGCTCCAGCGCAGTTGGTTGGGCGTGACCGGGCCGTGACCGAACGCGCTTTCCCAGCCCTTGACGCCGCCAAACGGCTCGAACGGCTTGTGCTGTGCGCCCGGGCGGATGCGGTAGAGCCAGGAGCGGCGGTTCTCGCTGCGCGGCGCGGTGAAGGCGGTGCCGGATAACTGCTCGGCGTACAGGCCATAGGGGCATTGCTGGGGCGAATTGCGGCCCAGGGGCAGCGCGCCGGGCAGGGCTTCGGTGGCACAGTCGTTGCCGAAACCGGTCTGGTAGTGCAGTTCCATGGAATCCTCCTGGGGTGGCGCGCGATGCGTGGCCGCGCGGTCTTGGTCCTGGCGCGCCGGAGCGGATTTCCGGTGCCGATATGCCATTGTCGGAAAAATCCCCCGCTATGGCTACGGGAATGCAAAAATACCAACTATAAATTTCGTGAATAGTAGGGGTGCCTGATGGCGGACTTGCGCGACGTCGACCTGAACCTGCTGATCCTGTTCCAGCACCTGCTGGAGGACCGCAACCTGTCCGCCGTGGCGCGGCGCCTGGACCTGTCGCAGCCAGCGGTCAGCAACGCCCTGCGCCGGCTGCGGCTGGCGTTTGGCGACGAGCTGTTCGTGCGCACCGCGCAGGGCATGTTGCCCACGCCGCGCGCGCAGCGCCTGGCCGGCCCGGTGAGCGAGGCGCTGGCCCTGTTGTCGCAGGCCTTGCAGGACCAGGAGGCGTTCGATGCCGCCACCAGCACGCGGCGCTTTCGCGTGGCCATGACCGATGTCGGCGAGATCCATTTCATGCCACGCCTGATGGAGGTCTGCGTGCAGGTCGCGCCCCAGGTGCGCATCGACTCGGTGCGGGTGCAGGGCCCCGATCTGCCGCGGGAAATGGAGGCGGGCCGCGTCGACCTGGCCATCGGCGCCTTCGACGAGATGGGGGCGGGCACCTTGCAGCGCATGTTGTTCCGGCAGGGGTACGCCACGCTCTTTCGCCAGGCGCATCCCACGGCCCACCCCGGCATGGGATTGAAGGCGTTTCGCGCCGAGCGTCACCTGATCGTGTCGCGCGCGGCGCCCTACGGGCAGGTCAACCAGTCCATGGAACGGGCCGGCGTGCCGCTCGCCGAGCACTTCAGCGTGCCGCATTTTTCGGCGGTTCCGTACATCGTCAGCGCCACCGACCTGCTGGCGACCGTGCCCGAAAAGCTGGCGGCGAGCGCCGCGCAGCCATTCGGCCTGCGCTACATGACGCCGCCGGTGAAGGTGCCGGCGCTGCAGACCAATATGTACTGGCAGCGCCGCTACGATCGCGATGGCGGCAACCAGTGGTTGCGCGCCCTGATCGTCAATGCGTTTGCGGTGGGTTCGACGCCGGCGTGACCGACGCGCGGGCTTGCGCCAGCGCCTCGCGCAGTACCGCCATGTCGCCCAGGTGGTTGGCCAGCAGCAGGATCAGCGCCGCGTTCATTTCCTGGCTCTGCTCGTTGCTCAGGTCGCGATGGGCGTCGATCAGCGCTTCGTAGAAGTCGTCCGGCGCGGCCAGGTTGGTTTCGGTGTTCAGCATGGAAAAGGCCTCCGGGTTCTTCAGGCGCGGCCGATGGCGCGGTTGACGGCCGACGCCACCGCGTCGGGCTGGAAGGCGCGCCAGCGCGCGGCGATGTGCTGGTCGGGACGGATCAGGTAGGCGGTGCCCGCCAGCGCGTCATAGCGCTGGGCCAGCAGGCCTTCGGTGTCGACCACCGCCGCCAGGTCGGACGGCCAGCCCGCGGTATCGCAACCCGGACCCGCGACCAGCACGGGCTTGACCGGCACCGCCGCAAGTCGCAGCGCCCGCAGGGCCTGCAGCGTCTGCGCGTCGGGCGGGGCATCGCCGCAGAAATAGGCCAGCGCGAAACCGGCGTCCAGTTGCGACAGCCACCACGGTGAATCGCCCGGACCCTGCACCGGCGCATCCAGCGCCACCGCGCCGGGCCGCATGCGGCCGGAGAAGGCGTCGGTATCCGGCGTGTTCAGCGGCGAATCGGCGTAGGTGGCCGGCAGCGACAGGCGACCGCTGTTGACCAGCGTGCGCGCGAACGCATGGGTGCGGGCCAGGTTCAGCACCGCATTGCGGAAGCTGCGGCTGATGTCGCTCTTGGGCGTGATGAAATCGGTGGCGCGGGACGAATTCAGGATGTTCTCGTCGGCGGCGTGCTCGCGCTCGGCGGCGTAGCTGTCGATCAGCGATTCGGGCGCGTGGCCGGCCAGCACCAGGCGCAGTTTCCAGGCCAGGTTCTCGGCGTCCTGCACGCCGCTGTTGGCGCCGCGCGCGCCGAACGGCGAGACGCGGTGCGCCGAGTCGCCGGCGAACACCACGCGGCCGTGGCGGAACTTGTCCATGCGTTCGCAGGCGAAGGTGTAGACGCTGACCCATTCCAGGTCGAACTGCGCGTCCGGGCCGAGCAGGGCGCGGATGCGCGGCAGCACGTTCTCGGGCTTGACGGCCTCGACCGGGTCGGCGTTCCAGCCCAGCTGGAAGTCGATGCGCCAGACATTGTCGGGCTGCATGTGCAGCAGCACGGATTGATTCGGGTGGAAGGGCGGGTCGAACCAGAACCAGCGCTCGGCCGGGAAGTCGGCCTTCATCTTGACGTCGGCGATCAGGAAGCGGTCGCGGAAGATGCGGCCATGGCTTTCCTGGCCGATCAGCTTGCGCACCGGCGAGCGCGCGCCGTCACAGGCCACCAGCCAATCGGCGCGCAGCGCGTAGCCGCCTTCGGGGGTGTCGATCGACAGCACCACGCCGTCGCCGGCCTGTTCCAGGCCCACCACCTTGTTCTTCCAGCGCAGGTCGATGTTCGGTTCCTGGCGCGCCTGCTCGTACAGGTAGCCTTCGGCGTAGTACTGCTGCAGGTTGATGAAGGCGGGGCGGCGGTGGCCGGGTTCCGGCAGCAGGTCGAAGCGCCAGACCTCCTGGTCGCGGAAGAAGACCTTGCCCACGTTCCACGACACGCCCTTGTCGACCATGCGCTGGCCGACGCCGAGGCGGTCCCAGATTTCCAGGGTGCGCTTGGAAAAGCAGATGGCGCGCGAGCCGGTGGACAGGCGGTAGTCGTCGTCCAGCACCACCACCCGCACGCCCTGGCGTGCCAGGTCCAACGCCGTGGTCAGGCCGACCGGGCCTGCGCCCACCACCACCACCGGGTGGCGCGCCTGCGTCGCGGCGGCCTGGTCGGCGTGTTTTTCATAGGCGAACTCCATCGCCTGAAAGTCGATGTCTCCCACGGTTGTCTCCTGTGTGGGTCATTTTGTTTTTATGCGCGGCTGCGCGCGTCGCCGGCCGACTTCGGTGGCGGATTGCGTGTAGCCGTTTCGATCTGTGGAACAGCGGCCGGCGCGCCGGCCGCGCGGGATCAGCCCTCCAGCTGGGCCCACATTTCCAGGTCGCGCTTGTCGGTCCAGATGCGCGGATGGACGTGGCCGGTGGCTTCGTCATAGGCGCGCGACACGTCGAACGGCATGCAGTGGTCGAAGATGACCCAGTCGCTGTAGCGCGGCTTCATGAAGTCGTAGACCTCGCGGTAGATCGTCTTCAGGTCCTTGCCCTCGGCCACGCCGCGGTTGACCGCGCCGTACAGGTCGGTCAGGAAGGCGCGCGTGCCGGCCAGGCCCTGGCGCACTTCGGTGGCGTTCTTCAGCGCCGGGCCGCGGCCGGGCACCATCTTCTCGGCCTCGAAGCCCGACAGCGCATCCAGCGTGCTGGGCCAGTCGCGGAAATAGGCGTCGCCGCAGTAGGGGGTGGACTGGTATTCGACCAGGTCGCCGGCGAACAGGATCTTCTGCTCGGGCAGCCAGGCGATGGTGTCGCCCTTGGTGTGGCCGCGGCCGACCTGCAGCAGCTTGACCTCGAGGTTGCCCAGGTTGACGGTCATCTCGCCCTTGAACGTCATGGTGGGCCAGACCAGGCCGGGGGGAATCGATTCGGCGTTGCGGAACAGGCGCGGGAAACGGCCGATCTCGCTGGCCTTGTCCTGCTCGCCGCGTTCGGCGATCAGGTCGTAGGTGTCGCGGCTGGCCAGGATTTCCTGGGCGTTGTAGGCCGAGGCGCCGAACACGCGCACCGCGTGGTAGTGCGACAGCAGGATGTACTTGATCGGCTTGTCGGTGACTTCGCGGATGCGGCGGATGACGTCCTGCGCCATGACCGGCGTGGCCTGGGTATCGACCACCATGACGGCCTCGTCGCCGATGATCACGCCGGTGTTGGGATCGCCTTCGGCGGTGTAGGCGTAGGCGTTGTCGGACAGCTTTTCGAACGACACGACCTTGTCGCTCAGGTCGGCGTGCGAAGCGAATTGCTTGCTCATGGAGGCTCCTTCCACTTTTATAGGAATAGGGTGTGTGGACGGACTATAGCGTGGCGTTAGTGGTTGTGCAATACGTTTGCTATAAACGAATTGACCCTTTTTGGCAGGGATTCCCCTTGGGTTTCCGGGACCGCCCAAATGCATCCGGGCCGCGCAGGGCGGCCCGGGATGGGAACCTTTCGGACCAAAGGAGGCCCCAGGGGCTGGGATGGCGTCAGGCGGGGGCGCTCAGGTCTTCTGGCACTTCGGGCAGTAGTAGGTGGCCCGCTGGCCCTGGACGATGCGCTTGATCGGCGTGCCGCAGACCCGGCAGGGCTGGCCGGCGCGTTCATAGACCGCGGCGTGGATCTCGAAATAGGCGCCCGGCTCGCCGGTGGCGCCGACGTAGTCGCGCAGGGTGCTGCCGCCGGAGGTCAGGGCGTCGGCTAGGGTGGCGCGCACCATGTCCGCCAGGCGGTCGCAGCGGGCGCGCGACAGCTTGTTGGCCGGGGTCTTGGGATTGATGCGCGCGCGGAACAGGCTTTCGGAGGCATAGATATTGCCCACGCCCACCACCGCCATGCCGGCCAGCAGCACTTGCTTGATCGCGGCGCCGTGGTTCTTGAAGTGATGGTGCAGCCAGGCGCCGTCGAAGCGCGGGTCGAACGGCTCGATGCCGAGCCTGGCCAGCAGGGGGTGGTTTTCGACCGGTCCGTCCGCATCGGGATGCCACAACACCGCGCCGAAGCGGCGCGGGTCGTGCAGGCGCAGCACCGCCTGGTCGAAGATCCATTCGACGTGGTCGTGCTTGCGCAGGAATTCACCGGGCGCCACGCTGCGCAGCGAACCGGACATGCCCAGGTGCACGATCTGGGTGCCGTGGTCGAAGCGCAGCAGCAGGTACTTGCCGCGGCGGCCGCATTCGCGCACCGTGTGGCCGCCCACCAGGGCGGGCAGTTCGGCCGGGATGGGCCAGCGCATCCGGGACTCATGGACGACCAGCCGCGTGAGCGGGCGGCCGGTGATGACGGCGTCGATTCCGCGACGCGTGGTTTCAACTTCAGGCAGTTCCGGCATGAGCCAGTGTAAGATCATCAATTGCGTGTACGAAGATTGTGCCACCAACCGGACGGGCCGCGTGAAGTCGTCTTTCAAACAAATGAATATCGGGATTGCCGCGCTGGCGCTTGCGTTGGCCTCCACCCTGGCCCCTCAAGCCCAGGCCGCCGACAGCCGGACGCGGGATGCGACCGGCCCCCGCATGGCGCCCCAGAACCGCCAGCCTGAAACCGAGGTGATCCGCCTGCGTCCCGGCCAGCTGCCCTACGTGTCGCTGACCGCCGACATCTTCTACCGCGTGCTGGCTTCGGAAATCGCCGCCCAGCGCGGCATGTACGGCACCGCCGCCAACACCATGGTCGGCCTGGCGCGCGACACCGGCGATCCCCGCCTGGCGCGCCGCGGCCTGGAATTCCAGCTGGCCGGCGGCAACCTGCCCGGCGCGCTGGACGCGGCCCGTGTCTGGGCCCGTCTGTCGCCGAACGATCTTGAAGCCAGCTCCACTGAACTGGCGCTGGCCGCGGCCAACGGCCAGACCAAGGGCCTGTCGCAGGCGCTGCGCAACCGCATCGAGGCCTCGCGCGACAAGCCGGCCGCCATCGGCCAGGCCCTGGCGGTGCTGAGCCGCCTGAACGACCGCCGCCTGGCGTTGCGCATCCTCGACGAATCCCTGAGCGACAGCGTGCGCAAGCTGCCGGCCGCCCATCTGGCGCTGGCCGACGTGGCCTCGGCCGCCGGCGACTACCCGCGCGCCGCCCAGGAGGCTCGCGCCGCGCTGGCCGCCGATCCCAGGTCCGAGCCCGCCGCCCAGCGCGTGCTGGAGTACGGCGCCAAGGTCGATCCGCAGCGCGCGCAGGCCGAGGCCCAGGCCTATATCGCCCGCAATCCCAACGCCCGCAAGGTGCGCCTGATGCTGGCCGGCCAGATGGCCGATGCCGGCGACTACAACGGCGCCCTCGCCGAACTGCAGGCCATGTCGCGGCGCTCGCCGGAAGACTTCGACCTGCTCTTCATGCAGGCCCAACTGGCCTACAAGGCCGGCCAACTGCCGCAGGCCAAGACCCTGCTGCAGCAGTACCTGGACGTGCAGAACCAGCGCCAGCGCGCCATCGTGCCGGGCGCCACCGACGCCGGCGCCGCCGCGGCCGATGCCCACGTGCTGCTGTCGCGCATCGCCGAAGACCAGGGCCAGTACGATGAAGCCATCGCCGAACTCGGCCGCATCGACGACCCGTCGCTGCGCTTCTCGGCGCGCATGCGCCAGGCCGCCCTGCGCGCCAAGTCCGGCCGTATCGATGACGCCATCAAGATGGTCGACGCCGCCGCGCCCCAGGATGAGGAAGAACGCACGCTGGGCGTGCTGACCAAGGCGCAGATCCTGCGCGACGCCGACCGCGTCGGCCAGGCCGTCTCGGTGCTGGAGGCGGCCGACCAGGCGCTGCCCGATACCGTCGAAATCAAGTACGAACTGGCCATGCTGTACGAACGCCAGGACCGCCTGGCCGACCTCGAGCGCATGCTGCGCCAGGTCATCGCGCTGGATCCCGAGCATGCCCACGCCTACAACGCGCTGGGCTACACGCTTGCCGATCACAACCAGCGCCTGCCTGAAGCCCTGGACCTGATCACGCAGGCGCTGGAGCTCTCGCCCAACGATCCGTTCATCCTGGACAGCATGGGCTGGGTCAAATTCCGCATGGGCGACCAGATCGCCGCCGCCGACTACCTGCGGCGCGCCTACAGCGTGCGGCCCGAGGCCGACATCGCGGCCCACCTGGCCGAAGTGCTCTGGACCCAGGGCAAACGCGACCAGGCGGTCGAGTTGTTGCGCGCCGCGGTGCAGAAGGATCCCAAGAACAGGACCGTGCTTGACGTCATCAAGCGCCTGGGAGTCAGCCTGTGACGGCAGCGTCGCGCGGTCTCGGCCTGGAATGGATGCGCTGGGCGCTGCTGGCCATGCTGGCGTTCGTGCTGGCGGCCTGCACCACCACGCCCAAGCCCATTGAAGGCGCCTCGCCCGACGCGTTCTCGCGCATCGGACGCTTCGCCATCACGGTCAACGAGGAAAACGGCAAGCAGAGCGCCGTGCAAGGCGGCTTTTCCTGGTCGGACGATGGCCGCCGCTACGTGCTCGACCTGACCAATCCGCTCGGCTCGACCGAGGCGCGGGTCGAAGGCCAGCCCGGCGCGGCCAGCCTGACCAAGGCCGACGGCACCCGCCTGGTGGCCGACAACCCCGATGCCCTGGCCGAAGACGCCCTGGGCAGCAGCATGCCGGTATCCGGCATGCGCGACTGGCTGCGCGGCAAGCTGCCGGGCCAGCCCGAGGCCACCGATGTGTCCAACGACGACCTGGGCCGCCCCGTGGCCTTCGAGCAGGGCGGCTGGCGCGCGCGGCTGTCGCGCTACGACACGCTCGGCCCGCAGATGCTGGTGCTGGAGCGCCAGGAGCCGGGGCGCCGCATCATGGTGCGCCTGGTCGTCAACCAGCCCTGATTGCTACCGCTTCGTGACTTCCTCGACGGCCCTGCGGGGCCGTTGTGTCGTCTGGCTGTAGCACGTCCGCCCCGCTTCAATCAGCAAATAAGCGTTGCAAAATCGACTTTGTTACTGATTGATAGATTCTGTTTAACCTGAATAATTCTTCCGACACCCGCGCGCACGACCCCCGCGCGCGGCATGCAAGGCCGGTGGCCGCGGATCGCGCCGCCGCTTTTTTACGGAGAATGCCAATGTTCAGGAATACGCGGATCGCGACGATGCTCTTGGGGATCATCGCGGTGTTTTTCACTTTCCAGCTGCTGGTGGGCGGCATGGGTTTCGTCGCCCTGCGGCAGACCAACCAGGACGTCGGCCAGCTCTATCGCCTTTCCTCGCAGCAGGTCAACGCCGTGAACACGGCCGCGTTGTCCCTGGTGGCGGCGCGCACCGACCTGAGCCGTTATGCCACCCGGGTGGCGCAGGGCAACGCCAGCGACACCACCGCACTGCGCCTGGCGCGCCAGCGCATTGCCGCGGGTGACCGGGCCTTCCAGGGCTTTGCCGGCGGTTTGTCGGCGCAGGAGAAAGCTGAGTCCAAGGACCTGATCGAGGCCTACGGCAATCTCAGCAACAACCTGCAGAACGTCGGCAAGGTGCTAGAGGCCGGTGACATGGACGCCTACTTCAAGCAGGGCACGCAGCAGGTGCAGGAGCTGCTGGTGTCCGAGCGCGACGCCTTCATGCGTCGCGCCGAGACCACCGGGCAGGAGGTGATGGACGAGATCTCGCTGTTTCACACCATCTTCAGTTCGCTGCTGGCCGGCATCCTGGTGCTGGGCCTGTTGATGGCGGTGGGCGCGCACGTGCTGATCCGCCGCATGATCGTGCGGCCGCTGCTGGAAGCCGGCGACATCTTCCGCCGCATCGCCGAGGGCGACCTGACGCGCCGCGTGGCCGATCGCGGCCGCAACGAGATCGGCGCGCTGCTGGGCGCCCTGCGCGCGATGCAGGACAGCCTGGTGCGCACGGTGTCCACGGTGCGCCGCGGCGTCGATGAGATCAACGTCGGCGCGCGCGAGATCTCGTCCGGCAATGCCGACCTGTCCAGCCGCACCGAAGAACAGGCCGCCTCGCTGGAGGAAACCGCCGCCAGCATGGAAGAGCTGGCGACCACGGTGAAGCAGAACGCCGACACCGCCCGTGAAGCCAACCGCATGGTGGCCGCCTCGGCCGCCGTGGCGCAGCGCGGCGGCGAGGCCGTCTCCAGCGTGGTCGAGACCATGCGCGCCATCCAGGGCAGCTCGTCGCGCATTTCCGACATCGTCGGCGTGATCGACGGCATCGCCTTCCAGACCAACATCCTGGCGCTGAACGCCGCGGTCGAGGCCGCGCGCGCCGGCGAGCAGGGCAAGGGCTTTGCCGTGGTCGCCAGCGAGGTGCGCACGCTGGCCCAGCGCAGCGCCGCCGCCGCCAAGGAAATCAAGCAGCTCATCGAGGACTCGGCGCAGAAGGTCGGCGTCGGTTCCGAGCAAGTGGAAACCGCCGGCGCCACCATGCGCGAGATCGTCGATTCGGTGCAGCGCGTGACCAGCCTGATGGGCGAGATCTCGGCCGCGTCGGAGGAACAGGCCACCGGCATCGACCAAGTCAACCGCGCCGTGACGCAGATGGACGGCGTGACCCAGCAGAACGCGGCGCTGGTGGAGCAGGCCGCCGCCGCGGCCGGCGCGCTCGAAGAGCAGGCGCGCCAGCTGGCGGGCGCCGTGGCGGTGTTCAAGCTGCCGGAAGGGCAGGTGATCGAGGCCCCGGCCGACCGCCTGGCCGGCCGCGTCGCGCCGCAGATCGCCTGATCCGCGTCCGAGGGCGGGGTCCAGGTCCGGGCAAGCCGGGGCCTATTCCCGTTGCGCCGTTCCTTGCGGACGATAGGATCGGTCTCCCGCCGGTCCCCCGGGACGCCAGCGGCCCTGTCATGGCGTCCCGGCGCTCGCCACCCCGGGCGGGTCGCTAAAATCGACGCATCCGTCCTTTTTCCCGATCCGCCGTGACCCTCTACGACGTACCCGCGCCCGCCAAGGTGAACCTGTTCCTGCACGTGGTGGGCCGCCGTCCCGACGGCTACCACCTGCTGCAGACGGCTTTTCGCTTCATCGACCTGTGCGACACACTGCACTTCGAGGCGCGCGCCGATGGCGTCATCAGCCGCGCCACGGAATTGGCGGGCGTGTCCGAAGACGACGACCTGACCTTGCGCGCCGCCCGCGCCCTGCAACAGGCCACCGGCACGCGCCAGGGCGCGCAGATCGCGCTGGAAAAGCGCATTCCGCAGGGCGGCGGCCTGGGTGGCGGTTCGAGCGACGCGGCCACCGTGCTGATCGCATTGAACCGCTTGTGGGGCACCGGGCTGTCGCGGCGAGAACTGATGGCGCTGGCCCTGCCGCTGGGCGCCGACGTGCCGGTGTTCGTGTTCGGCCAGTCCGCTTTCGCCGAGGGCGTGGGCGAAAAACTGACCGCGCTGGACCTGCCGGCGCGGGCCTATCTGGTGGCGCAGCCGGACGCGAGCGTGCCGACCGTTGGAATTTTTTCCGCACCCGATTTGACAAGGGATTCTTCTTACATCACAATAGCGGACTTTCTTGCTTCGCCTACATTTTCCTTCGGGAAAAATGATTTGGAGCCGGTGGTCTACCGACTTTATCCTGAGGTTCTCAGGGCATCGCGGTGGCTTGCAGAGCAGGGCGTGTTGAAAAACACGGGAACCCAAGTTCGCATGTCGGGATCTGGCGCGTGTCTATACGCCGAGTTTTCCGAGCTGTCGGAGGCCGTTTTGGCGAAAACGGAAATTACCGCTACAATGCGCGGCGCTGTTGAAGCAAACTGCAAAAACGCAGATGACACAGGCAGCACAACGCATCCACGGTTCCGGTTAGTGCAGGCATGTCCTGGGTTGACTGAACATCCGTTGCGGAATTGGATTGCAAGATAGTTGGGGAGTCGCCAAGCTGGTTAAGGCACCGGATTTTGATTCCGGCATGCGAAGGTTCGAATCCTTCCTCCCCAGCCAACCGAATACATAACAAAGCTGTTGAACACGCCTGTAAGACACTGGCTCGGGTTCAGCAGCTTTTTTATTTTCCGGTTTCAGCAGGTTCTCGCATCACCTCGTTAGTGTC
Organism: Achromobacter sp. EG18; assembly: GCF_059759395.1. Lineage (NCBI taxonomy): Bacteria > Pseudomonadati > Pseudomonadota > Betaproteobacteria > Burkholderiales > Alcaligenaceae > Achromobacter > Achromobacter sp. EG18. The sequence goes on along the minus strand of NZ_CM186213.1, from coordinate 3,612,059 downwards.
TCGAAACGACCATCGCATCATCCATCATGGCAAACGATAGCTTCATGATCTTCACGGGCACGGCCAACACTCGGCTGGCCGTGGACGTAGTCAACCACCTCGACATGTCCCTGGGCAAGATGACCGTCGGTCGCTTCTCGGACGGCGAGGTGATGGTCGAGATCAACGAGAACGTGCGTGGCAAGGACGTCTTCGTCCTGCAGCCCACCTGTGCGCCTACCAATGACAACCTGATGGAAATCATGGTGATGGTCGATGCCCTGCGCCGCGCCTCGGCCGGCCGCATCACCGCCGCGATTCCCTATTTTGGCTATGCCCGCCAGGACCGCCGCCCGCGCTCGGCGCGCGTCGCGATCTCGGCCAAGGTGGTGGCCAACATGCTGCAAGTGGCTGGCGTCGACCGCGTCCTGACGATGGACCTGCACGCCGACCAGATCCAGGGTTTCTTCGACATTCCCGTGGACAACATCTACGCCGGTCCGATTTTGCTGGGCGACATCTGGCGCCGCAATTTCTCGAACCTGGTCGTCGTGTCCCCGGACATCGGCGGCGTGGTGCGCGCCCGCGCGCTGGCCAAGCAGCTCGAAGCCGACCTGGCCATCATCGACAAGCGTCGTCCGCGCGCCAACGTGTCGGAAGTGATGAACATCATCGGTGAAGTCGACGGCCGCACCTGCATCATCATGGACGACATGGTCGACACCGCCGGCACGCTGTGCAAGGCGGCCCAGGCCCTGAAGGACCGCGGCGCCGGCGCCGTTTACGCCTATTGCACGCACCCCGTGCTGTCGGGCGGCGCCATCGACCGCATCGAGGCGTCGGAACTGGACGAACTGGTCGTCACCGACACCATTCCGCTCTCCGAGCAAGGCCAGGCCAGCGGCAAGATCCGCCAGCTGTCGTGCGCCGCGCTGCTGGGCGAGACCATCCTGCGTATCTCGAACGCGGAATCGGTCAGCTCGCTGTTCGTCGACTGACGTCAGCCTCCCCGTTTTTTGTGTCTTGCTGGTCGCGGCAAGGCGCAAGCAACACGGCGCACCTGTTGTGCGCCGTGTCTTTAACCGGTGAAGTCCGCTTCGCCATTTTTTGTTTTTGGAGTTTTCCATGAAATTTACTGCCACTGCGCGTAGCGTCCAGGGTTCGAGTGCGAGCCGCCGCCTGCGCCGCGCGGGCCGCGTTCCCGCCATTGTTTATGGTGGTTCGGCTGCCCCGTTGAACATCGAACTCGACCACAACGAGATCTACCACGCCCTGCGCAAGGAAGAATTCCACGCTTCGATCCTGCAAATGCAGCTCGAAGGCGCCAAGGACGAACAGGTCCTGCTGCGTTCGGTTCAATGGCACGCCTACAAGCCGCAAGTCCTGCACGTGGACTTCCAGCGCGTCGACGCCAACCAGGCGCTGCGCACCAAGGTGCCGCTGCACTTCGTGAACGCTGAAGTCTCGCCGGCCGTCAAGCTGAGCGGCGCGATCATCAGCCACGTCGCCACCGAACTGGAAATCACGTGCCTGCCGTCGGCGCTGCCCCAGTTCATCGAAGTCAACCTGGCCGACATCCTGGCCGGCGCTTCGATCCACCTGGCCGACATCAAGCTGCCGATGGGCGTGACCTACGTCCCGCACGGTGGTGAAGAGAACCCGCTGCTGGCCGCTGCTGTCGTCAAGGGTGGCGCTGCCGCCGACGACGCCGACGCCGCTCCGGCTGCTCCCGCCGCCTAAGTCCTGCCGGAAAGCTTCGGCTTTCCCGCGGCTTGCGCCCGAAACCCTGCGTGTGCATTTGCATGCGCAGGGTTTTTTGGTTTAAACACCCCCCATCATGTCTATTCCCATACGCCTCATCGTGGGATTGGGTAACCCCGGTCCCGACTACGAAACCACCCGCCACAACGCGGGCTTCTGGCTGGCCGACCACCTGGCGGACGACCTGCGCGCCTCGTTCGCGCTGGAGAAGTCGTTCTTCGGCATGGTGGCCAAATCCCGCCTGGGGGCCGACAACGTCCTGCTGCTCAAGCCCAACACCTACATGAACCGTTCCGGCCAGGCGGTCGGGGCGCTTGCGCGCTTTTACAAGCTGACGCCGGAGCAGGTGTTGGTGCTGCACGACGAACTCGACCTGATGCCGGGCCAGGTGAAACTCAAGCAGGGCGGCGGCCATGCCGGCCACAACGGCCTGAAGGACATCCAGGCCGCGCTCGGCAGCCCGAACTTCTGGCGCCTGCGCATCGGCATCGGCCATCCGCGCACGCTCGGCCTGGCGCAGCAGGTGGCGGACTTCGTGCTGCATCCGCCGCGCCGCGAAGAACAAAAGGAAATCGAGGCGGTCATCGACCGCTGCCGCGCCGTGGTGCCGGCCATGCTGGCGGGCGACTTCGCGCTGGCCACCCGCCAGCTGCACAGCGGCAACGACGCCTGATGGACGGCGCTCCGGCTTTCGCCGAACCGCGCAAGCTGCGCTTCCGCAGCGAGCTGGCCGACTTCTGGCGCTTCGTGCGCCGGCCGCGCCCATTGCGGCGCCTGCCGGGGCGCGCCCCGGCGATCGGCTGGGTGTCGGATTGGTGGCCGGGCGTTGGCCCGGGGCGCCTGCTGGCCTGGGCCGCCTTGCTGTGGCTGATCAACCTGTTCGCCCTGGGGCCGGTGGCGGTCGCCGCGGCCGGCGTCGGCGGCGTCACGCATCGGCTGGACCCGGCCAACATCCCCTGGCTGACGGCGGTGATCTGGGCCCCGCTTGTCGAGGAAATGCTGTTCCGCTATGGCCTGCGACGGCCCAGGCAGGCGCTGTGGCTGTGTCCGGCGCTGCTGCCGGTGGTGCTGTACGGCCCGCGCATTTGGACTGGCCTTTTGTTGGCCGCTTTCGTGTTGCTGGCCTGCTGGTCGCTGCGTCCGCGCCCCGCGCCGCTCAATGGCTGGAACACCGCCTGGCGGCGCCATTACCTGAAACATTTCGGCTGGGTGTTCCACCTGGTGGCGCTGACCTTCGCCGCCGTGCACCTGACCAACTTCGTCTTCAACCACACGCCGTACTGGCTGCTGCCGCTGCTGGTGCTGCCGCAATGGGTCACCGGCCTGGTGCTGGGCTGGATCCGCATCCGCCGCGGCATCGGCGCGGCCATCGCGCTGCACGCCATGTTCAACGCCGGCCCCATTTTGCTGATCTGGGCCGTGATGCGCTGGGCCCCCACGGCGGCGAGTTGAGCCGGCCGTCCCCCTGGGCGCGGTCATCATGATGCGCCGCCTGGCGGGGTAAACTAGAACGTTAACGATCAATACCGTACTTACACAGGATTCCCATGGCTCTGCAATGCGGCATCGTCGGCCTGCCCAACGTTGGCAAATCGACACTCTTCAACGCTCTGACCCGCGCCGGCATCGCCGCCGAGAACTATCCGTTCTGCACCATCGAGCCGAACGTCGGCGTGGTCGAGGTGCCGGATCCGCGTCTGCAGAAGCTGGCCGAGATCGTCAAGCCCGAGCGCATCCTGTCGGCCACGGTCGAATTCGTCGACATCGCCGGCCTGGTGGCGGGCGCCAGCAAGGGTGAAGGCCTGGGCAACCAGTTCCTCTCGCACATCCGCGAAACCGACGCCATCGTCAACGTGGTGCGCTGCTTCGAGGATCCCAACGTGATCCACGTGGCCGGCAAGGTCGATCCGATCGCCGACATCGAAGTCATCGAAACCGAGCTGGCGCTGGCCGACCTGCAGACCGCCGAAAAGGCCCTGCAGCGCCACCAGAAGACCGCCCGTTCCGGCGACAAGGAATCGCAGCGCATCGTCGCCGTGCTGGAAAAGTGCGTGGCCCAGCTGAACGAAGCCAAGCCGATCCGCGCGCTCGACCTGTCCACCGAGGAAAAGGCCGACATCGCCCAGCTCTGCTTCATCACCGCCAAGCGCGCGATGTACGTGGGCAACGTGGCCGACGACGGCTTCACCAACAACCCGCTGCTGGACCGCCTGACCGAATTCGCCGCCGCCCGCAACGCGCCGGTGGTCGCCATCTGCGCCGCCATCGAATCGGAAATCGTCGACCTGGACGACGCCGACCGCCAGGCCTTCCTGTCGGACATGGGCATGGAAGAACCGGGCCTGAACCGCCTGATCCGCGCCGCCTTCAAGCTGCTGGGCCTGCAGACCTACTTCACCGCCGGCGTGAAGGAAGTGCGCGCCTGGACCGTGCCGATCGGCGCCACCGCGCCCCAGGCCGCGGGCGTCATCCACACCGACTTCGAACGCGGCTTCATCCGTGCGCAGACCATTGCGTATGAAGACTACATTGCCTACAAGGGCGAGCAGGGGGCGAAGGAAGCGGGCAAGATGCGGGCGGAAGGCAAGGAATACATCGTGCAGGATGGCGATGTGATGAATTTCTTGTTCAACGTCTGATCGTTTTCAAGCGCGTCAGGTCGCGCTTCATGGAAAGGGCAGGCCCTTGGCATCAAGGGCCTGCCCTTTCCATTTAGAACTTCGCCTGCAAGCTCAACGTCACCCGCCGCGGCTCGCCATAGATCAAGCCGTTGTAGAACCCATACTGCCGGTAGTACGTCTTGTCGAACAGATTGCTGACGTTCAGCATGGCCGACAGATGGCGGTTGATGTCGTAGCGCGCCATCGCGTTGAACAGCGCATAGCCTTTCAGGGGAATCGGCGAGTCGTCGAAGCCGCCGCGGCCGTCCGGCCGGCCGGGGTAGGGCTCGGACACCGTCTTGCCTTGCCAGGTCAGGCCGCCGCCGATGGTCAGCCCCCGCAGCATTCCCTGCAGCCGGTAGGTGGTGTTCAGCCGCAGCAGATGGCGCGGGTCGGGACGCTCGGCGGTGTCCTTGTTGCCGACGTCCAGATAGGTGTAGCCGAGGTAGACGTTCCATGCGGCCGTCACGGCGCCGGCGATCTCGGCGTCGAGGCCCTTGACGGTGACGCCGGTGCCGGGCTGGTAGGCCTGGTCGCCATCGGGCGTCAACCTGTCGCCGTCTTTCAAGGCGACGTTCTTCTGCTGGCTGCGGAATGCCGACACGGCGGCGTTGAGTGCGCCGTTGAACCATTCGCCCTTGATGCCGGCCTCGTAGCTGGCGCCCGTGATGGGCTTGAGGGTGTCGCCGCTTTCGTTCTTGTTGGTCTGCGGCGTGAAGACATCGGTGTAGCTGGCGTAGACCGAGTAGGTCGGTGTCAATCCATAGACCAGGCCGTAGTAGGGCGTCCAGGCGCGAGCGGCGTTTTCGCCGGTGCGCGCGCCGCGGACGCCCGCCGCGTTGTAGTTGTCGCTGTGGATCTGGTAGACGCTGCGGCGCAGCCCGGTGATCAGGGTCAGGTCGTCGGCGAGCTCGAAGCGTCCCGCGACGTAGCCGCCATAGAGTGTTGTCCGGGTGACGCGGCGGGCGTCGGTGCGGAACGCGCGGATGTTGCCGTATTCGTCGCCACGCCAGGCGCGCCAATCCGCGACGGGCAACTCGGTGCGGTATTGGCAGCGGCCCTTGAAGCCGGCGATGCCGTCGATGCTGCAGTTGCTGCTGTTGAAGGTCCAGGAGGGTTCGTCCATGCGCGAGCCGTTCAGGCCGACGAGCAGTTCGTGGCGGCGTCCGAACAGTTCCAGCGGTCCGGACAGATCCAGCGAGAACGCGTCGGTTTCGCCTTCCGTCTCCGAATGGATGGCATTGAGGTAGGCGCCGCTGCCGTCCTGCTTCCAATGGGGCCAGCGGACCTTGCCATTGTTGACCTTGACCGCGCCCTTGTTGTTCAGGTCCGCGCGCGAGGTGTGGGCATAATCGGCGCGCAGCTTCCAGTCGTTGTCGAAACGATGGTCGAGCGAGGCGAACAGCGTCTTCGCTTCCATGTCGCTCTTGCTCCAGTCCGCCGCCAGGTTGAGGCTGCGGCGGAAATGGGTCGGCGAGCCGTCCGCGAACCAGGCGGGCACGTTGGCGCCCCAGGAGGCGCCGTGGAAGATGCTGTGTTCGTACTGGAAGCCCAGGCCGACCTGCGTGCGGTCCGTCACGTCCATGGCGAAGCTGGACAGGAACCCCTGCCGTTCGATGCTCGAGTGGTCGCGGAACCCGTCGGAGTTCTCGCCGCTGAATACCAGGCGCGAGCGGATACGGCCGTCCGCCGCCAGCGGTATGTTGATGTCGCCGACGGCATTCTTCTTGTTCCAGCTTCCGGTGCGCACGGTCAGGCTCGCGCCGAGCGCGCGGCCAGGGCGCTTGCGCACCAGGTCGACGGTGGCGGAGGGATCGCCGGTGCCGCCCAACAATCCGTTCGCGCCGCGCACGATGCTGACGCGGTCGTAGAGATCCATGTTGATCGCGCCGCTGCCGCCGCCGTTGAACGAGGACCCGCCGATGATCGACAGGCCATCGACCTTGTAGTTGGTGATGTTGAATCCGCGGGCCCGGTAGGTGGTGCGCCCGCCGTTGTCCAACTCGACGAAAGTGATGCCCGTGGTGCTGCCCAGGACGTCGCCGATGGACTGCATGCCCTGGTCGTCCATCTGCTGGCGGGTCACCACCGACACGGACTGGGGCGTTTCCTTGGGGCTGAGCGTCAGGCCGGTCGAGGCGCGGGTCGAGGGCACGGTATAGGAGCGTGTCGCCTCGGTGGGCTCGTCGGCTTGCCCGCTCACTTCAATGGCCGGCAGCGTGGCCGGTGCGGACGACGTGTTGCCGGCGGCATCCGGCTGCCGCGCCTGGACCGGGGCGGCAGCGGATGCCAGGGCAAGCGTGATCAGGCCAAGCAATGCGGACGAGCCTGACGAGTGGTGATGCATGACAATTCATCCCTGTTCATATTGGAAAAAGAAGCGCCATTGATTTGCATTTTTATTTATTGAGAATGGCTGCCAGGGAATATGCCGGATATCACCCGGGTTGGATCGCATAACGCGCACAGGGCCGGCAAAAGAAGACTTGTTTAAGGGGCATGGCGAAGCCGCGCGAACGGGAGCGGGCGGGGCGATGGCGAGGAGTGCGGGGCCTCATCGCCATGCCGACGCATCGTTATCGTGTGGGCTCACCACGGTTCCAGCAGCCAACCCCCTTGCGTGGCCCGCAACCTGTCCGTGAGCGCCAGGTTGTCCAGGAACGCCTCGTCGTGCGACACCACGACCAGCGCGCCCGGATAGCCGCGCAGCATGCTTTCCAGGGCAAGCATGGAGGGCAGGTCGAGGTGATTGCCCGGTTCGTCCAGCAGCAACAGGCGCGGCGGCGGATCGGCGTAGAGCGCGCAAGCCAGCGCCGCCTTCAGGCGTTCGCCGCCACTGAGCGAGCCGCTGGGCGCCAGGATCTTGCGCGCATCCAGGCCGAGGTGGGCCAGGCGCGCGCGCAGTTCGCCTTCGGCCAGGTTGGGGTTGGCGGCCTGCAGCTGTTCGAGCACGGGCCGCTCCGATGCCAGGCCGGCCAGCCGCTGGTCGAGGTAGACGCTTTCGGGCGCCGCCTTCCTCTCGCCCGACAAGGGCGCGAGTTGGCCCGCCAGCACCTTGAGCAGGGTCGATTTGCCGCAGCCGTTGGGGCCGGTCACCGCGACGCGTTGCTGTCCGCCCAGCTGCAGGCTGACATGGCGGGTGGGCGCCACGATGAAAGGCAGCGTGACGTGGTCCAGTTGCGCCACGCGCCGCTGCGCCGCTTGCGCGACGGGCAGGGCATGCAGCGAGATTGCGGTGTCCTGTTCGACTTGCTCCGCGGCCTCGCGCACGGCCTGTGCCAAGCGTTCGTGGGCGACTGCGTGTTGCTGCCTCAGCCTGCCGGCCGAATCCTCGCTGCGGCCCTTTTGCCGGTCGAGCAGGATCCTGGCCTGGTTGGCCTGCTTGCCGTGCCGCTGGCCGCGCGCTTGGCGGCGCTCCTGCCGCTCGCGCTGGGCCTGCATCGCCTGCTCCTCGCGCCGGCGTTCGAGCTTGCGGTGTTCCAGCCGTTCCAGCGCGTTGGCGCGTTCATGTTCTTTGCTTGCGGCATAGGCACTGTAGTTGCCGCCGTAGCCGCGCAGGCCCAGCGAGGACAGCTCCACGATGCGCGCCAGGGTGTCGAGCAGTTGCCGATCGTGGCTGATGACCAGCAAGCCGCGCGGCCAATGCCGCAGCTGTTCGATCAGTGCCTCGCGGTTGCGGCGGTCCAGGTGGTTGGTGGGTTCGTCCAGGATGAGGAATTCGGCTTCGGACAGCATGGCGCTGGCCAGCGCCACGCGCATAGCTTCACCGCCGCTGAGGCGGCTGGCCGGCGTCGCGGCGTCGAGATGGCCCAGGCCGTCGCGTTCCAGCGCATGTTGCAGGCGTTGGCGAATGTCCCAGCGGTCGCCGACGCGCTCGAAGTCTTCCGGCGCGCTGCTGCCGGCCTCGATGCGCGCCAGCGCGTCCAGCGTGGCTTGCAGGCCGGCCAGGCTGGCGACGGTGGCGCCGGCGGGCGGGGAAACCTGTTGGGCCAGGTAGAAGACGCTGCCCGATCGCAGGCAGCGTCCGCTCGACGGCGGCAACTGTCCCGCCAGGATGCGCGCGAGCACGGTCTTGCCGACGCCATTGCGTCCGACCAGGCCGGTGGGGCGCCGGTCGAAGGTTTCGTCGAGTCCGGAAAAAAGCGGGCTGCCGTCGGGCAGCAGGTATGACACGCTTTCCAGCGTGAGATAGGGAGTCGTCATGCGTGATGCTTCCAGGGATGCCAGGAACTCCCCCTGCGAACGGGGGCGGGTGGAGACTGGCCGTCATTGCGACGGCGGCATCAATGGCGCATGGGACGAATACCTCGATGAATGTGATCCAGGCCGATACTTTAAAAGCCCTTGGCGGAATTGGCAAAACGCGCGCGGCAAGGCTGTCCGGGCCGACCGGGAGGCGCGCGCCGCTTCAGGCCTCGAGCGCCTTTGCCACGGCCCATCCCGCCAGATACAACCCCACGCCGAACGACGCATGCGCCATCAGGCTGCGCAGCCGTGCCACGCCGGGTTTCGGGGTTCTGGACGCCGCGATGCCGGCGCCCATGCCGGGTTGCAGGATCAGGAAGGGCGCGGCGACCGTGGCGATGCCGACGGTCAGCGCCGGCAGCAGCGTCGGTCGCGCGGCCCAGGTCGGGCCCCAGATTGCCAGCAGCAGGAGCGCGAACAGGATGCCGATGGCGTAGTGGGCGAACCAGCCGATGGCGCGTTCGCCGGTTACGGGCGCCGAGCGGGCGATGCCGGGGTGGGTCAGGCGTCCGCGTGGCAGATGCCCGAGCCAGCGGCCGACCAGGGCGTAATCCAGCGACGGCAGGCCGAACAGGCGCTTGAGCAGCAGCGCCCACAGGTCCATGACGAGCGTGGCGCCGGCGCCGATCAGTACGGCGCGAAGAAATAGGTCGGGCGGCATGTGCGGGTTCCGGGAAAACAAAATAACATTCAATAGATTAATTGAATGTTATTCAATAACCTTTCCGGATGTCAAATGTGGAGGGCGAACGTTGGGGCCGCGTTGGCGCGTCGGGCGCTCAACGAAACGCCTGAATCGGGGGCAACCGTTGGAGAGGGCGGAAAGCCCTGAAGGGGGCGATCGGCGGCTCATCGATGGCGGGACCGGCGCAATTCATCGCAGAGGCGGTCCAGCCCGACGCTGTCGGGTGCGCAGGCGCTCGGCCGCGGTGTTGAAGCGCCGCCATGGGCGCCCCGCGCGCGGTCATTCGCCCTTGTTGCCGCCTGCCGCGCGCAGGAAGTTGGCTTCCAGCACGTTGAGCACGCGGTTCAGCGTGTCGATATCCGAAGCCGACAGCCCCTTGAGCGATTCCTCGAAAAATGCCGCCCGCTTGGGCAGGGCTTCGTCGACCACGGCCTGGCCGGCCGGCGTGAGGCGGGCGTTGGTCAGGCGGTTGTCGTCGGGATCGACGGCGCGCGCGATCCAGCCGAGCTTCTGCATCGCCTGCAACTGGCGGGTGAGCGAAGCGGGGTCGAGGCGGCAACGTTCGGCCAGGTGCTTCTGCGAGCATTGGCCGCATTCATGCAGCGCCAGCAGGATGCGCCAGCGCGGCAGCGCGTGGCCGACCATGCCGCTGAAGGCGCTTTGCATGACCCGGTAGGTCTGGCCCATGTGCTGGATGACCTGCAGGCCCTGTTGTTGTTTGGGCAAAAGCTACTCTCCGACGGCGGCGGGCTCCGTTTTTGCGGGGCGCGCCAATTGCACCAGGGGGACGCGCCGCACGCACCACAGCGCCAGCACCGCGACCGCCAGGGCGATGAGCTGCCCCTCGTGGATGGCGCCGACCAGCGCCACCCGCGCGATCTCGATCAGCGACGTTCCATCCTGGCCTTGATGCGCCAATTGTGCCAGGAACTGTGTCTGGGCCTCGGGGTTGACCAGCATCTGCGGGTCGTCCAGCTGCGGTAGCCAGCGCGCCGAGGCGCCGCGCAGCGTCGATTCGACGCCGCTGAAATAGCTGTGGTTGACCATGGTGCCGACCACGGCCGTGCCCAGCATGCCGCCGATCATGCGCAGCGATTGCAGCAGCGCGGTGGCGATGCCCAGGTGGCTGCGGCCGGCGGTCTGCTGCGCGAACACGGTCAGGTTGGGCATGATGAAGCCCATGCCCAGTCCGGCCATGAGCATGTAGGCGGCGATCAGGCCGTGCGCGGTGTAGTTGTGGGTGGTGACGATGCCCAGACAGGACAGCGCCATCAGGATGAAGCCCGCGTACAGCATGCGGTTGGGATTGCGGATGCGGGTGATGATGCGGCCGTTGATGATGCTGCCCACGGTGATGAAGACCACCATCGGCGTGATCAGCAGCCCGGCATCCTGCGGCGACAGGCCGAAGCCGCCCTGCAGCAGCAGCGGCGCGTAGAACAGCAGCGAATACATGGTCACGCCCACCAGCAGCGCCAGTATGAACAGCATCGCCAGGCCGCGGTTGCGGAACATGTCGAACGGCAGCAGCGGGTGCGGGCAGCGCCGCTCCCACCAGAACAGCAGGCCGAAGGCGGCGATGCTGCCGGCGGCCAGCAGCACGATGGTGGCGCTCAGGCCTTCCTTGGGCAGCAGTTCCACCAGCAGTTGCAGGCTGCCGAGCGCGGCGGCGATCAGCAGCGCCCCTTGCCAATCCAGGCGCACCTTGCCGGAAGTATGGTTGCGCAGGTGCGGCAGGTAGCGCGCCACGAACCAGAGGCCCAGGATGCCGATGGGCAGGTTGACGTAGAACACAGAGCGCCAGCCGTAGTGCTCGGTCAGCGCGCCGCCGAGCGTCGGGCCCACCGCATTGGCGATGCCGAAGGCCGAACTGAGCATGACCTGCCAGCGCAGCCGCACGTGCGGATCGGGGAACAGGTCGGGAATGGAGGCAAACGCCGTGCCCACCAGCATGCCGCCGCCCACGCCCTGCAGCGCCCGCGCCAGCACCAGCGTGAACATGCTGTCGGCCGCGCCGCACAGCACCGAGGCCAGCGTGAACAGCACGATCGCCGCCACCACGAAGGGCTTGCGGCCGTAGTAGTCGCCCAGGCGGCCGAAGATCGGCACGGTGATGACGGAGGTCAGCAGGTAGGAAGTCGCCACCCACGCGTACAGTTCGAAGCCCTTGAGTTCGGCCACGATGGTGGGCAGCGCGGTGCCCACCACGGTCTGGTCGATGGCCACCATCATCATGACGAAGCACATGCCCAGCATGGCGAGCAGGGTCTGCCGGAAGGGAAGCACCTGGCCGGGTGAATAGGGCGTGCTGGGAGCGGGGGCGGGCATTGTTGGATCGATCAATGATTGATGGATCAATAATTCTAGCCCTACAATCCCGAAGACAGAAAACCGTCAGTTTCGGGTCGGACGCGCAGGCTGGCCCGATTTGTTACGATAGCGGTATGTGCACGCTGGTCATGCCGGCGTCTTCAGCAGGTCTTTCCATGGCAGTTCCTCCCCGCTTGGCGCCCCGGCCCCCGGCTTGGCGCACGCGGCGGCACGCGATCGAAGACGGACATATCAGGAAGCCACGCGCGCGGCGCGGCGGCAAAGCACCATTCCCGCGCCCGGCGCGGCGGATGGCATTCAAGGATTACCAGTCGAGGTACCGACGGGGCGGCAATGAAAACGTGGTTCAAGCGCATTCTGATAGGCCTGGTGGTGTTGGTTGTCGTGGCCGTCGTTGGCCTGGCCATCTTTTTGCTGACGTTCGACCCCAACGCGTACAAGTACAAGCTCGAAGAGCTGGTCCAGGAACGCTATCACCGCACGCTCACGATCGACGGCGAGATCGAGTTGTCGCTGTTCCCGCGCATCGGCCTGTCGGTGCAGGGCGTGTCGCTGTCCGAAGCCAATAGCACCGAAACGTTCGCTTCCATCGAGAGCACGCGCCTGGCGGTGGCGGTGTGGCCGCTGCTGTCGAACAGCTTCGTGGTGGATCACGTCGCCATCAGCGGCTTCAAGGCGCGGGTCGTGCGCGACAAGGACGGCCAGTTCAATTTCAGCAACCTGGTGGGCGGCACCGCGCCGGTGGTGGCCACGCCGTCCAATCCCGCCGAAGCGCTCGCGGGCGCGGCGCAGACCGCCGCGCAGGCCCTGACCAGCGGCACCTTGCCGCCATCGCGCAACAACATGCAGATCGACATCGCCGGCCTGGACCTGAAGGACGGCGAAGTCCAGCTGCAGGACCAGATGTCGGGCATGGCGGTGGCGGTGACCAAGATCAACGCCAATACGGGCCGGGTCACCTTCAACCAGCCGTTCGACGTGCGGCTGACGGCCCGCGTCGAAGGCGGCAACCCCCGCATGGACGCCAATCTGAATGGCCAGGCGTTGCTGACGCTCGATCCTTCGGCCAAGCGCTATGCGGCCCAGAAGCTGGACCTGCGCATGGACGGCAAGTTGCCGGGCGCGCAGGCCAAGAGCCTGGCGGTGCGCGGCAACCTGGCGTTCAACGGCCAGAAGTCAGCGCTGGACGTGGCCGGCCTGGAAGTCGTGTTCCAGGGCGATGTCACCGATCCGGCCGCGCCCGCCACGAATGTCGAAGCCAGCGTGGCCATGCCCAAGCTGTCGATCGATCCCCACAAGAGCCAGTTGCAGATCGAGAAGCTGGCGGTGCGTGCCAAGGGCGGCGTGGCCGACGGCCCGTTTGAATTCGCGGTCGATGCCCCGGCGCTCAACATCTCGCCGACGCAGGCGACGGGCGAGGCCTTGACCGGCCGCGTGCGCATCAGCGGCCTGGACGCCAGTTTTGGCCTGAACGGCATCAGCGGCAACGCCACCGAGCTGGATATCAAGGAGGCCAAGCTCGACAGCACCTCCAAGAAAGGCGAGCGCGTCGTCAAGCTGAATTTCGCTTCGCCGCTGTCGCTGAACCTGCTGCAACGCAAGGGCGGCCTGTCCGGCTTGCGGGGCGACGTCAATATCACCGATCCGGGCCTGCCCAAGGGCAGCCTGCAGATCCCGGTGATCGGCAGCCTCAATGTCGATCTGCTCAAGGACACTGCCAACAGCAAGATCAACGCCGTGCTGGAAGGCGGCAAGTTCGACCTGACCGCCGACATCGCCAAGCTGAGCGATGCGCCGCAGGTCAATTTCGCGCTGGCCGTGGATACGCTGGACCTGGACAAGCTGGTGCCGCCGGTCACTGCCACCGCGCCCGCCAAGCCGCCGGCCGAAGGCAAGAAGGACGAGACCAAGCCGGCCCAGCCGGCGCCGGCCGCGCCCGCGGACGATTCGATCAACCTGTCGGCGCTGGTCGGCCCGAGCGTGAATGGCACGCTCAAGGTCGGCAAGCTGGTGGTGCGCGGCCTGAAGGCCGACGACGTCGCCGCCGCCGTCAAGCTGGATCGCGGCAAGCTCGACATTTCCAGCCTGACCGCCGGCCTGTATGGCGGCAAGCTCGCGGGCGCGTTGTCGGTGGATGCGGCGCAAGGCAATCAGCTGGCCACCAAGATGTCGCTGGCTGGCATCGCCATCGAGCCGCTGTTGATGGACCTGGCGCAGCAGAACGTGCTGAGCGGCACGGGCAGCCTGGCGCTGGACCTGAAGACCGCCGGCGCCAACGCCTACGCAATGAAGAGCGGCCTGGGCGGCACGCTGCAGCTGCGCCTGCGCGATGGCGCGGTCAAGGGCATCAACCTGACGCAGACCCTGCGCGAGTTGAGGGCCGCGCTCAAGCCGGAATCGCAGGATGCGACCGTGGCGGCCGATACCAGCAAGCAGACCGCTTTCTCCGAAATGGACGCCGATCTCGCATTTGCCAAGGGTGTGGCCAACGTGAAGCGGCTGAACGTGGTGTCGCCGCTGCTGCGCGTGACGCAGGGCGAGCCGGCCACTATCGATTTCGTCAAGAACGAGCTGGACCTGGTGGCGCGCGCCCGTGTCGTCAATCCGGCGGCCGACCCGGAAGGCAAGGAACTGATCGACCTGAAGGACGTGACCATCCCGGTGCATGTCAAGGGCCCGTTCGACAAGCCTGCCTACACGCTGCTGTGGAAGGACGCGGTTGCCGGTATCCTCAAGCGCAGCCTGGAAAACAAGCTGCGCGAAGCCGTGACCGGCAAGGGCAAGGGCGGCGCGGCGGTGGACAAGGCGCTCAAGGGCCTGCTGGGCAAATGAGCGGCGCCACTTTCCAACCCATTGCCCAATGCGGCGAGACGTCGCAGGCCGAGGCCGCGCCTTATCACCGCCAGTGGCTGGTCGCCAATGATTCAGGCCAGTGGCTCAACCGCGAGCTGTGCCCGCGGCTGGCCGACGTGACGGTGGAACTGCGCCTGGGCTATCTGGTGCTGCGCGCGCCGGGCATGCTGCGCATGGATATTCCGCTGGACGTGATCGAGGACGACGACAGCGTGCGCTACAGCATGAAGGTCGGCGAGCAGATCATCGACGTAATCGACGAAGGCGAACTGGCCGCGGCGTGGATCTCGAATTTCGTGCAGGTGCCGTGCCGCATCATGAAGGTGCATCCGGACACGCCTGTGTCCGCCTGGCCGGACTGAGCCTGGCGGCGGGCCGCGTACGGCCGCGCGACGCGCCCGCGGTCAACGCGGGACGAACGCCGCATCAGGCCGCCGGCTTGCGCCGGTATTCGAACACGGTGTGGGCCAGCAGGCCTGCAACCAGGCCCCAGAAGGCCGAACCGATGCCCCAGAAACTGAAGCCCGACGCCGTTGCCAGCAGCGTGATGAGCGCGGCTTCGCGCCGCTGCGGATTGGCCATGGCGGCGGCCATGCCGCCCATGATGGTGCCCAGCAGCGCCAGCCCGGCCAAGGCTGCCAGCAGCGCGGCGGGTAGCGCCTGGAAGAACACCGCGACCGCGCCGGCCACGATGCTCAGCGCGAAATAGCTCACGCCGTAGGTGGCCGCCGCGATGTAGCGCTTGGACGGCTCGGCATGCGCTTCGGGACCCGTGCAGATGGCCGCGCTGATCGCGCCCAGCGTGACGCTGTGGGCGCCGAACGGAGCCGCCAGCAGGCCGAGCAAACCGGTGGCGGCCACCAGCCGCGAGGCCGGCGGGCGGTAGCCGGCGGCTTGCAGGATGGCCAGGCCGGGCAGGTTCTGCGAGGCCATCGCCACCACGAACAGCGGCACGCCCAGGCTGACCGCGGCCTGCATGCTGAAGACGGGCGTGGTCCAGACGAATTCGGTCAGGTGCCAGTCGAGCTGGTCGACCTGGATCAGGCCCAGGCCGGCGGCCATGGCCACCGCCACCGCCATCACCACCAGCACCGCGTAGCGCGGCGCCCAGCGCCGGCACACCAGGTAGGCGGCGCACATGGCCAGCACCAGCGCCGGCTGCTTGCCGACGTTGGTGAAGATGCCCATGCCGAAGTTGAGCAGCACGCCGGCCAGCATGGCGGCGGCCACCTCGCCGGGAATGCGGCGCAGGATGGGATCGATCCAGCCGAACAGGCCGCAGGCCAGCGTCAGCGCGGCGGCCAATACGAAGGCGCCGATGGCTTCGGGAAAAGGCACGCCGGCCAGCGCGGTGACCAGCAGCGCGGCGCCGGGGGTGGACCAGGCCATGACGATGGGCAGGCCGGTGCGCAGGCTGTAGGCCGCGCCGCCCAGGCCCAGCACCAGGCTGAGCGAGCCGATCCACGAACCGATGCGGGCGGCGTCCAGGCCGGCGGCATGGCCGGCCTGCACCATCAGCACGGCGGTGCCGCCGAAGCTGACCAGCACGGCGACCAGGCCGGCCGCGATCGCCGAGGCGGACAGGTCGCGGCGGGCGTTGGGGCGGGTGGAGGGGGTGTCGAAGCCGGGCTGGACGGTGTCGCTCATGCGGCACCGGTCAGGCGGCGGTACTTGGCCATCAGTTGTTCCTGGCCTTCCTTCCATTGCGGATGCAGTTCGATGCATTCGACCGGACAGACCACCTTGCATTGCGGCTCGTCGTGATGGCCGACGCATTCGGTGCAGCGGTCAGGGTCGATGACGTAGTAGTCCTCGCCCATGGAAATCGCGTCGTTCGGGCACTGGGGCTCGCAAACGTCGCAATTGATGCATTCTTCGGTGATGGTCAGGGCCATGATGGAGGGGCTACGGAATCCGGCAGGGATACTGCAATTGTACTGCCGGGCCCGCGCCGGCCCGGGCAAGCCCCTGGCGCCGACCTGCCCATGGCCCGCCGGATGCGGACAGCCAAAATGCAGGGAGGGCGCGCAAGGCGCCCTCCGGGAGGGTTCGGTGAGGCGGAGAGCGGGACGCTCAGCCCGGCCAGGATTGCTCGCGGCGTTCCTTGGCCTTTTCCTGCAGCCAGCGTTCCACCGACGGGAACACGAACTTGCTGACGTCGCCGCCCAGTTGGGCGATTTCGCGCACGATGGTGCCGGAGATGAACTGGTATTGATCCGACGGCGTCATGAACAGGGTCTCGACGTCGGGCAGCAGGTGGCGGTTCATGCCGGCCATCTGGAATTCGTATTCGAAGTCGGACACGGCGCGCAGGCCGCGCACGATCACGCGCCCGCCCTGGTCGCGCACGAAGTCCTTGAGCAGGCCGCCGAAGCTCTGCACTTCCACGTTGGGATAGTGCCCCAGCACTTCGCGCGCGATGTCCACGCGCTCGTCGATGCTGAAGAAGGGCTTCTTGTTGCGGCTGTGCGCGATGCCGACCACGACTTTGTCGAAAAGCGTGGCGGCGCGGCGGACCAGGTCTTCGTGGCCTCTGGTCAGCGGGTCGAAAGTGCCGGGGTAAACAGCGATGATCATGCGAGCTCCGTACCGTTATTAGTGGTGTACACCATCCTCCGAAGCTCGGATTATTGATCTATTTGCGCAATGCAGCAAATTCCAGCAGATGGTAGTGGACCGCCCCGGCCTTGTCCTGGCGCAGGATCTCGAATCCTTCGGGGGGCTCGATGGGGCTTTCGGCCTCGACGTAGACCAGTCCGCCCTCGGCCAGGATGCCGGGCAGGATCGGCCACAGGCGCGGCAGCCAGCCCTGTCCGAAGGGCGGATCCAGGAGGATGAGGTCAAATCGGGACGCATCCATTCTTTCGGCGACCTGCATCGCATCGCCCACATGGATGCGTATCATGTCGGCTTTGAGCTTGTCGCGCAGTGTCCGCAGCGCGGACGCGGCAGTCTTGTCGCGTTCCACCATCTGCACGTGCGCCACGCCGCGCGAGGCCGCCTCGAAGCCCAGGGCGCCGCTGCCGGCGAACAGATCCAGCACCTGCTTGTCGGCGAATTCGCCGCCCCACAGGTGGTTGAGCCAGTTGAACAGCGTTTCCCGCACCCGGTCGGGCGTCGGGCGGAGCGTCTCCACGTCGGGCACGACGATAGGGGTGCGCCGGTATTGGCCCCCGACGATACGAATATACTTGTTACCCATGTTTAGCCGCTTCTTCAAGAAAAAATCCCCTCCGCCCGCCGCGCCGGCCCAGCCCGCGCCGCCGCCGGAGCAGGTGGACGCCGGGATCGCGCCGCAAGCCGAGGCCGAGGTCCCCGCCCAGCCCGTCGAACCCGCCGTTCCGGCGCGCGAATTCGCGCCCGTCGCGACGCCCGAGGTGACCCTGCCGGTGCCGTCCGCCGAGGTGCCCGCGCCGGCGTCGGCCAGTGTGCCGCAACCGTCGCCGGCCGTGGTGCCGCAGCCGCAGGCCGCGGCACCCTTGGCTGCGCCCGTGTCCGCGCCTGCTGCCCCCGCGACGCCCAGCGCCGCTGCGCCCGTCGTTGGCGCGCCGCCTGTCGCTTCCGCGCAGGTCGCCGCGGCGCCCGTGCCGCAGCAGCCAGTGGCTCCCGCGCCGGCGGTTTCGCAGCCCGCCGCAACGCCGTCGGCGCCGGTCGTCGCCCCGGCTCCCGCCGCCATTGTGCCGGCGCCCGCCGCGCCCGAACCGGAAGCCGCGCCCAAGAAGGCGTCCTGGCTGTCGCGGCTCAAGCAGGGCCTGTCGCGCACCGGCCAGAGCATTGGCGGCATTTTCGTCGGCGTCAAGGTCGACGAGAACCTGTTCGAGGAACTCGAATCGGCGCTCATTATGGCCGATGCCGGCCTGGAAGCCACCGAGAAGCTGCTGGCCGCGCTGCGCGCGCGGGTCAAGAAAGAACGCATCGAGGACCCAGCCAAGGTCAAGGCCGCGCTGCGCCAGCTGCTGGCCGACCACCTGCGTCCGCTGGAGCGCGCCTTCGACCTGAAGCGCGCGCAGCCGCTGGTGGTGATGATCGCGGGCGTCAATGGCGCCGGCAAGACCACGTCCATCGGCAAACTGGCGCACACCTTCCAGCGCCAGGGCGCCAGCGTGCTGCTGGCCGCGGGCGACACCTTCCGCGCCGCCGCGCGCGAGCAGTTGATCGAATGGGGCAGCCGCAACAACGTCACCGTGATCTCGCAGGATGGCGGCGACCCGGCGGCGGTGGCGTTCGACTCGGTCAACGCCGGCCGCGCGCGCGGCATGGGCGTGGTGATGGTGGACACGGCCGGCCGCCTGCCGACCCAGCTGCACCTGATGGAAGAACTGAAGAAGATCCGCCGCGTCATCGGCAAGGCCGACCCGGCCGCGCCGCACGAGGTGCTGCTGGTGGTGGACGGCAACACCGGCCAGAACGCGCTGGCGCAGATCCGCGCGTTCGACGCGGCCATCAACCTGACGGGCCTGGTCGTGACCAAGCTGGACGGCACCGCCAAGGGCGGCACGCTGGCGGCGGTGGCGGCGGGCAGCCAGGGCGTGCGGCCGATCCCGGTGTACTGGATCGGCGTGGGCGAAAGCCTGGAAGACCTGCAGCCGTTCGTGGCCGACGAATTCGCCGGAGCCTTGCTGGCCGACTGATTCCTCCCGCTGATACCCGCACGGGCCTCGCGCCCGGCGCTGAAAACACCGCGCCCCACGTCTGCTGCATCGCAGGCGTGGGGCGCGGTGTTTGTGGCGGGCGCAAATGCGGTCCGCGAGGGACTGCGCCGCCTTATTTCCAGAACGGCTTGCTGCTTGCCAGGTCGTCGAAGGCGCGTTGCGCGTCCACCGCCAGTTCCTCCAGGCGCGCGCTGATCCAGCCCAGCGCGAACCAGGCCTGCGGATGCGTGGCCGTACACGACTCGTAGTAGTCCTTGGCGACGGCCAGGTCGTTGATCTCGCCCAGGATGTCCTGGACCCGCGACAGCAGCTTGCGGTAGCCGCGCAGCTTGCTCGGGGGCAGCAGCGATTCGGCGAAGGCCAGGCTATAGCGCAGGCGCTTGCCGCGCTTGCGCAGTTCGTGGCGCGTGGGGATGTCGAGCGTGGCGAACTGGGTGCCCTGGTCGGCCACCTTGCTGTGCCAGCGATGCAGGCGCCGCGCCAGTTGCTTGTGCAGCTGCTGCGGATCGGGTTCGGGCGCGAGCATGGGAATGATGGTGGGCTTGACGCTGGGGCCGGCGATGCCGCCTTCCAGGCGGATGGCCGGCTCGGGCGCCGCGTCGCTGGGCACGCCGTTGGCGATGGGCTGGCCGTCGCTGGCGGGCAGCGCGGGCGGCACGTCCAGGCTCCATTCCAGCAGTTCCAGCAGCCAGGCCTGGAAGGCCTTGCCGCCGGCGATGGCGCGAGCGTCCTGTTCGGGCGGCGCGGCTTCCATCGGGATGACCGGCATGCCGGCGCGCATCAGCGCGGGCGCCACGGTTTCGTTCAGCACGTCCTGGTCGCGGTTGGCGCCGAAGGCGGCGAAGTGGGTGCGCACGCCCTGCATGATGGCGTCGGGGACTGGCCCGATCCAGCCGTCGAACAGCTTCCAGGCCGAGCGCAGGCGGCGGATGCCGACGCGCAGTTGGTGCACGTGTTCGGAGTTGCCGGCGCGGTACACGCCTTCGGTGTCGACTTCGGCCAGCACGGCCGCGTTGCGGGCGATCTGGTCGAGGCATTCGGCGGCGATGCGGCCCATGGCCTGCGCCGCCGTCATGTCCTCGCGCAGCTTGACGGATGCGGCGCCGCGCGGCGCCCAGAACAGGGCGATGGCCTGGGCGCGGCGGCTGTCGAGGTCGTCGCCCGGGACGGCGTCGACGTCGGCCAGGCGTTGCGCCAATTGCGCGAGCGCGTCGCCGCGCTCGGACTTGCTGCGCGGGTCCAGCACCAGGCTGTGGCGCTGCTGCCAGCCGCGCGCGACCGCGAAGATGGCGGCGGGGCGGCCCGAGACCAGTTCGAATTCAAGTTCGGAGATCGGCAGTTCCAGCGCGCCGGCGCGCAGGATGCCGGTGTCGTAGGCCAGTTCGACGGTGCCGTAGCGCGTGCGCACCTTGCGCAGCATGCGCTGCACGTCGGTCTCATAGCGCAGGCCGAGTTCGCCCTTGATGGAGGCAAGCGCCGCTTCGACCTCGGTGCCGGCATAGACCGACAGGTCGAGCACGGGGCCCGGGCGCGGGTGGTTCAGTTCGATGCGGGTGATGGCGTTGACGCCGGGCATCTTCAGGGTCTGCACCCAATCGCGGCCTTCCTGGCGCAGGCGGATGGCGATGCGTGCCCGCGCCAGTTCGCGCTCGGGCGTGTCGAAGTACATCGCATGCAGGCGGATGCGGGTCGCCTCGCGTTGCTTGATCTCTCGCAGCACGGCCTGGCGCGAAGCCGTGGGCACGTGCAGTTTCAATTCCTGTTCCGACATGGCGGCGGGTGTCCAACGGCAAAAGCCGAGATCTTAATCAAACGGGGAGGGTGGTTTGATGACCGGTCATATTTATTTCACAAACGCTCGCATGGAGCATAGACGCGGTTGCGGTGCATCAACAATCGTTCCCGCGTGGGGCGCGGGATATTTTCCGCTTCGATTGCGTCCGCTCAATGACCCGGACAGGCAGAGACGCGCCGTGGGGGGGCTGTCAGATTGTAAATCCGGGGTGGGGCGTGCCTCGGCGGTCCGGGTGCGCGGGGTGGCATGCAGCCCCGCGCGAGGCGGGCAAAAAAAACCGCCCGTTGCCGGGCGGCGCAAAGGAACGTTCTTGGCGTGCGCGCGCAATGCTTCAGAGAATGCGTTTGCGCGCCTGGGTGATGAGGATTTCGGCCAGCACCACCACCACGAAGATGGCGACCAGCACCAGCGCCACGCGGTCCCACTGGAACAGGTTGAGGGCGGTGTCCAGCGCCATGCCGATGCCGCCGGCGCCGACCAGGCCGAGCACCGCCGATTCGCGCACGTTGATGTCCCAGCGCAGCAGCACGATGGACCAGAACGCCGGACGGATCTGCGGCCAGTAGGCGTACCAGATCACCGATGCCTTGCTGGCGCCGGTGGCGGTGACCGCCTCGATCGGGCCGCGCTGCGCTTCTTCGATGGCTTCGCCTACCAGCTTGCCGACGAAGCCGATGGAGCGGAACGCGATGGCCAGCGTGCCGGCCAGCGCGCCGGGGCCGAAGATGGCGATGAACAGCAGCGCCCACACCAGCGAATTGACCGAGCGGCTTGACACCAGGATCAGGCGCGCGAGCATGTTGATGGTCTTGCTGGGCGTGAGGTTGTTGGCCGCCAGCAGGCCCACCGGCACCGCCATGATCACCGACAGGATGGTGCCGAGCGTGGCGATGTGCAGGGTCTCGATCAGCGCGTCGTGCACGCCGCCGCGATAGTGGGCCCAGTCCACCGGCCACATGCGCTGGAACAGGTCGGCCATCTGCTCGGGCGCGTCGTACAGGAACTCCGGAATCACTTCGACGCCGCGGATGGCCTGCACGATGGCGGCGACCAGCAGCAGGTAGAGAGCGAAGCGCAGCAGCCGCTGGCCCAGGCTGTAGCGGTGCCAGACGCGCGGCGCGTGGTTGGCGGGCAAGGTGGGGGCGTGCGTGTTCATTGGTCCGCCTCCGCCTTGCGCGCGGCCTGGTAGGCCGCCTTCGACGCGCTCGAACCGATGCCGCGCGCGCCGGCGACGCGGCCCTGCAGGATGCGGTCAAAGCCCAGGTTGTCCAGGAAAACGGCGCGCACGAAGCCCGCCAGGATCTCGCCCAGCATGATGATGGCGATGAGCGTCAGCAGGATGGCGCTGACGAAGTCGTAGTCAAAGCGCTGGAAGGCCGAGAACAGCGTGCCGCCCACGCCGCCGGCGCCGACGATGCCGACCATGGTGGAGTTGCGCAGGTTCGAGTCGAACTGGTAGGTGGCAAAGCCGATGAAGCGCGCGAACACCTGCGGCAGCACGCCGAAGGCCAGCACGTTGGCGAACGAGGCGCCGGTGGCGCGCACCGCCTCGACCTGCTTGAGCGAGATTTCCTCGATGGCTTCGGTGAACAGCTTGCCGATGAAGCCGATCGAGGCCACCGTCAGCGCCAGGATGCCGGCCAGCGCGCCAAAGCCCACGGCCTTGACGAACAGGATCGCGACGATCACCGGATGCAGCGCGCGGCACAGCGCGACGATCGAGCGGGCCGGCCACGAGACCCAGGCCGGCATCAGGTTGCGCGCGCCCAAGAGGCCCACGGGCAGCGCGAACAGGATGCCCAGCACCGAGGCCAGCACCGCGATCTCCAGGCTTTCGGCGATGCCCTTCCACAGCGTGGCGGGCTTCTCGAAATTGGGGGGGAACATGCGCGCCAGGAAGGTCGACGCATGGCCCATGCCGCTTTCGAAGCGGGCCCAGCTGAAGTCCAGCTGCGCGGCCGCGTAGATTGTGTACAGCACCAGCAGCAGCACGCCGGCCTTGGCGCGGCCGGACAGCGCGAAGGGACGCGGGTGGGACGGACGAGGAGTCATTACGCCAGCCAAGACTCGCCTCCGTAGATGGTCTTGAGCATGGCGGCGTCCAGGCCATGGCCGTCGCCGTCATAGACCACGTGGCCGCCCGACATGCCGACGATGCGGCCGGCGTAGCGTCGCGCCAGTTCGACGTCGTGGATGTTGACGATCACGGGGATGCCGCTGGCGTCGCCCTGCGCCGCCAGCAGTTCCATGATCTCGACCGAGGTCTTGGGGTCGAGCGACGAGGTCGGCTCATCGGCCAGCAGCAACTGCGGGCGCTGCATCAGCGCGCGGGCGATGCCCACGCGCTGGCGCTGGCCGCCCGACAGGGCGTCGGCGCGCTGGTCGGCGAAGCCCGCCAGGCCGACGGTATCGAGCAGCTGGTAGGCGTGCTCGATGTCGTCGGCCTCGAAGCGGCGGGTCCAGGCCTTGAAGGCGCCGGTGTAGCCCAGCCGTCCGGTCAGCAGGTTTTCCATCACGGTCAGGCGTTCGACCAGGTTGTATTCCTGGAACACCATGCCGATGCGCCGGCGCGCGCGCCGCAGCGACGCGCCGCGCACCCGGGCCAGGTCGACCGCGCCGTCGCCGGCTTCGAGCACGATCTCGCCGCGGGTCGGCTCGATCAGCCGGTTGATGCAGCGCAGGAGCGTGCTCTTGCCGGTGCCTGACGGGCCGATGATGGCCGTCAGGCCGCGTCCCGCGATCTGCAGGTCGATGCCGTTCAATACCGGCCGGCCGGCCCGGTATTCCTTGACCAGGCCGGAAATGCGTAGCGACGTCGTCATGCTGGTTACTTCTTGCTCTTGGCGGATTCGCGGTCGTAGGCGGCGCGGTTGAAGCTTTCGCCTCCGGATTCGGCGACCTGGCGCACGATGGCCCAGTCCTTCTGGTAGGTCACCGGGTAGAAGCGGTCGGCGCCGTCGAAGGCCTTGGACATCTCGGCCGGGAAGCGGTAGTCGTAGAAGCACTTGAGCATCTGGTCGCGGAACTTCGGCTCCAGGTCGTGCGCGTAGGCGAACGACGAGGTCGGGAATTTCTCGCTCTTGTAGATGACGCGGAAGTCGGCTTCCTTGACCTGGCCGCGCTCGACCATGCGCTTGAACACGTCCGACGCCACGGCGGCGGCGTCGTAGTCGCCGGAATTGACGCCCATGACGGACTGGTCGTGCTTGCCCGAGAACACCACCTTGTAGTCCTTGTCGGGCGTCAGGCCTTCCTTGGGAAACAGCGCCACGGGCGCCATGTGGCCGGAGTTCGACGACGGCGCGGTGTGCGCCAGCTTCTTGCCCTTGAGGTCGGTGAGCTTCTGGTACGGGCTGTCCTTCTTGACGATGACGATCAGGTTGTAGCCCTGGAAGCCATCGGCGTAGCCCTTGACGGCGAACGGCACCGCGCCGGCGATGTTCACGGCGAAGGCGGTGGGGCCGGTGGAGAAACCGCCCACGTGCAGGCGGCCCGAGCGCATGGCCTCGATCTCGGCGGCGTTGCTCTGCACCTGGTAGAACACCACGCGCTTGCCGGTGCATTCGGACAGGTGCTTGGTGAACGGCTTGAAGATGTCTTCATAAACCGCCGGGTCTTCCACCGGGGTGTAGGTGAACACCAGGGTCGACGGCGTCTTGAGCTTGGCCGGATCGGTGGGCGTGTCGGCCACCAGGTCCTTGTTGGCGTCGCAGTAGTTCTGGTCCAGGTCGCCCCGGTTCGAGCAGGTGTCGGCGGCGTGGGCGGCGGATGCCCCGAACGCGAGCGCGGCCAGCGAGGCCGCTTGCAGTAGACGCAAGGCGCGCATCGTATGTCTCCTGTTATAGGTTTGAATATGACTGGTAACTGAATTCAAACATACAAGCGCGGGAGGCACACTCGGGAAAGTCCCTGTGTTTCTTTTCGTGTTTTGTTCGTTTTGTTCGCTTTGAGTTCGTTTTTGCGCGAACGGCGCGGCTGCCACGCGATCGGATCGTGAGATCCGTCGCGCGGCTTGCGGGTCAGGCGACAGGGGAGAAGGTCAGGCGCGGTAGCCCAACTTGCGCGAGATCTCGTGCGCGCAGGCCAGCAGCGGACGGGCGATGGCGCCGTCCCAGGATACGTCGAACAGGCCGGTGGGGCCCAGGCTGGTCAGCGCCAGCACGATGTTGCCGGTGTTGTCGAAGACCGGCACCGACAGGGCGTCCACGCCCGGCAGCGGGTTGCCCAGGGCGCGGGCCATGCCGTGCACGCGGATGTCGGCCAGTTGCGCTTCGATGTTGGCGCGGCTGACCTTGCGCGGCGGCGACACGCTGGAGATCACCGCCGTATCGCCTTCCTCGCGTGCGATGTAGTGCTCGCTGACCTTGGGCGGCAGCCAGGCCGCGAACACCAGGCCGGTGGCGGTGTGCAGCATGGACATCACGGTGCCCTTGCGCATGTTCACGTGCACCGGGTAGCTGGCCTCGGTCATGTGGATCATGGTGGGGCCGTGCGAGCCCAGCACCGCGATCCCCAGCGTGTGGCCGATCTCGGATTGCAGCTTGGCGATCTCGGGCATGGCGATGCGCACCGGATCCAGCCGTTGCAGGCTGACCAGGCCCATCTGCAGCGCGAACGGCCCCAGTTCGTACTGGCCGGTGATGCTGTCCTGCTGCACCAGGCCGACGCGGATGAAGCTGACCAGGTAGGGGTGGGCCTTGGCCGAGGTCATGCCGGCGCCGGCGGCCAGGTCGCGCAGGGTCAGCGGCTTGGCGGCGTCGACCAGGGCGGCCAGCAGCGGCACGCCCACTTCGATGGACTGGATGCTGCGGCGGCCGTCGTTGGCGGCGGGGGCGGAAGGTTTGGCGGTGGCCACGGTGCGTGCCTCAGGCGGTGACGGCGCGGGCGGCCAGCAGGCGGTCGGCCATCTCGGTGAAGCCGGCGCCGCCATGGAACGCGGCCACGTAGGCGGGGCGGTGCGTCAGGCGATGCAACTGCGACTGGATGTTGGCCACGCCGACCGAGACCGGGAAGTAGGCGAACATGGGCTCGTCGTTGGGCGAGTCGCCGATGAACAGCGTGCTGTCGAGCACGCCGGCCACGTCGATGCCGAATTCGCGCTGGAACAGGGTGCGCGTCATGGTCAGCTTGTCGTAGTCGCCGAACCAGCCGTTGACGTGGATCGAGCTGACCTTGGCCTGGGCGCCAGCGTCTTCGAAGATGCGCACGATGCGGCCGATATCGGCCTCGGGCAGGGGCGGCACGTCTTCGCAGAAGTCGATGGCCAGGTCGGCCACGCGGTAGTCCTGGTCGCTGGCCACGGCGGCGCCGGGCACCTCGGCCAGCACCCGGTCGCGGATCGCGTCCAGCTGCTTGCGGCTGGCCTGGCGCGAAGCCGCGTCGGTCCAATAGTGCGTGACCATGCGGCGCGCCTGGCGGTCGTACGCGTAATAGAACGCGCCGTTCTCGCCGACCACCGCGCGCACCGGCCACATGCGGGCGATGTGGTCGCACCAGCCGGCCGGGCGGCCGGTGATCGGCACCACCTGGATGCCGGCCTGTTCCAGGCGTTCCAGGGCGGCGTAGGCGTCGGCGGGCAGCCGGCCTTCGGTGGTCAGGGTGTCGTCGATGTCGGTGAGCACGACGCGGATCCCCGCCGCGACGGTCAAAGGCATGGCCGCAAGGGCTTGCATGGCGTTTTTCCTTGGTTTTATGGGGTGTTCTCCGGCCGAAAGTTTAACCGGATGGCCCTGTTTGGGCGGGGGCGGCGCGACCCGGTAGGGGATATGGCGCCGGGGGCGGTAAAATCCGGGCTTTCCCGCCTGGTTTGCGTGCCCGCCATGTCCGTCCAGTTGTCCCCGTTGCCCGGCTCCGAGCCGGAATCCTTCGATATTGCCTCGGTCGCCGAGATCATCGCCGAGCTGCGCGCCGGCCGCATCGTCATCCTGGTTGACGAAGAAGACCGCGAAAATGAAGGCGACCTCGTCATGGCCGCCGAATTCGTCACGCCCGAGGCCATCAACTTCATGGTCACCCACGGCCGCGGCCTGGTGTGCCTGACCCTGACCGAAGAACGCTGCCGCCAGCTGGACCTGCCGCTGATGGCGGCTCGCAACGGCACGCGATACGGCACCAATTTCACCCAGTCGATCGAGGCCGCCGAAGGCGTCGAGACCGGCATTTCGGCCGCCGACCGCGCCCGCACCATCCAGGTGGCGGTGGCGCGCGACGCCAAACCGTCCGACCTGGTCCAGCCCGGCCATATCTTTCCGGTGCGCGCCGTGCCCGGCGGCGTGCTGGTGCGCGCCGGCCACACCGAGGCCGGCTGTGACCTGACCGCCATGGCCGGCCTGACCCCGGCCGCGGTGATCTGCGAAATCCTCAAGCCGGACGGCACCATGGCGCGCCTGCCCGACCTGGTCGAGTTCGCCCGCGAGCACA
Organism: Achromobacter sp. EG18; assembly: GCF_059759395.1. Taxonomy (NCBI): domain Bacteria; kingdom Pseudomonadati; phylum Pseudomonadota; class Betaproteobacteria; order Burkholderiales; family Alcaligenaceae; genus Achromobacter; species Achromobacter sp. EG18. The sequence goes on along the minus strand of NZ_CM186213.1, from coordinate 3,584,678 downwards.
ACCTGAAGATCGGCACCATCGCCGACCTGATCCAATACCGCAGCGAGCACGAATCCATCGTCAAGCGCGTCGGCAAGCGCAGCATGCAGACCGCCTGGGGCACCTTCGAGGCCGTGGCCTACGAAGACGCCGCCACCGGCTCGGCCCACCTGGCGCTGGTGCATGGTACCGTGGCGCCAGAGGTCGAGACCCTGGTGCGCGTGCATGAACCGGCCTCGGTGCTGGACGTGCTGGATACCGGCGCCAGCCCGCACAGCTGGGGCGTGGCGCAGGCCCTGCAGGCCATTTCGCAGGCGCCGGCCGGCGTGCTGGTGCTGATGAACTGCCAGTCCTCCACCGAACACCTGTTCGCCCAGATCGCCGGCTGGAACGACCCCAAGGCCAATGCCAACCCCGCCAACGCCGACCGTTTCGGCCTGCGCACCTACGGCATCGGCGCCCAGATTCTGCGTGATCTGAACGTGGGCCAGATGAAGCTGCTGGCCCGGCCGCGCAAGATGCCCAGCATGGCGGGCTTCTCGCTCACCATTACGGGTTACGATTGCGACCCTCCGAACTCTCCCGCAACACACTGAAGGCCGACACATGAACCCTTACATCCTCACCCCCGACCTGAACGGCGAAGGGCTGCACATCGGCATCGTTCGCGCCCGTTTCAATGAAGAGATCGGCCAGGCCGAACTCGAAGCGTGCCTGAAGGAACTGGCTGAACTCGGCGTGGACGAGCGCGACGTGATGGTCGCCACCGTGCCGGGCGCCCTGGAACTGGGCGTGGCCCTGTCGCACATGGCCGAGACCTTCGAGTTCGACGCCCTCATCGCGCTGGGCGCGGTCATCCGCGGCGAGACCTATCACTTTGAAGTGGTCAGCAATGAAATGGCCACTGCCATCACCCGCATCTCCCTCGAGACCGGCATCCCGGTCGCCAACGGCGTGCTGACCGTGGACACCGACGAGCAGGCACAGGCCCGCGCCGCCGGCAAGGGCCGCGACTGCGCCCAGGTGGCCGTCGAAATGGCCAACCTGGTGGCGGCCCTGGAGCCCGAGGAAGAAGACGAAGACGACGAAGACGAGGACGAAGATTTTGACGACGAAGAAGACGACGACCAGCGCTGATAGCGCGGCGCAAGCCCGCGCCAACGCCCGCAGCGCGCGCCGCCGTGCGCGCGAATTCGCGCTGCAGGGCGTGTACGCGTGGCTGCTGCGCGGCGGCGAAGGCACGCAGGACGCCGGCGAGATCGATGCCCATCTGCGCGACACCGAGGAATTCTCCGAGGCCGACGCGCAGTGGTTCAAGACCTTGCTGCATGGCGTCCTGCGCGAAGCGCCCGCGCTGCGCGAGCGTTTCACGCCCTACGTCGACCGCCCGCTGGCCGAGCTGTCGCCGGTCGAGCACGGCATCCTGCTGATCGGCAGCTTCGAACTGATCCATCATGTCGAAGTGCCGTACAAGGTCGCCATCAACGAGGCCGTGGAACTGGCCAAGTCGTTCGGCGGCACGGATGGCTTCAAGTTCGTCAATGGTGTGCTCGACAAGCTGGCGGCGGACGTGCGCTCGCACGAAATGAAAAAGTAGATCCCCCCCCGAAGCGCTGCGCGCTTCCCCCCAGGGGGCGCCGCTGCGGACCGGCGGAGCCGGATCCGCGCGGCCCGGGTCTTGGGAGGCCCGTTTTTTGGGGGGAGGCGAGCTTCCTTTTGGGGCGTGCCTTCCGTCGCTTTGGTGCGATTTTCCCTTTGGAGCGGGACTCCAGAGGGGAGTCACTACCGGCCTTTGCGCCTGACTGCGGAGTTGTCGTGGCGTCCGAATTCGATCTGATCGCGCGCTATTTCACGCGCTCCGCCCCGGCGGGCCTGCTGGGCGTGGGGGATGACTGCGCGTTGTTTCCGGTGCCACCCGGCGAACAGGTGGCCACCAGCACCGATCTGCTGCTGGAAGGCCGGCATTTCTTTCCCGATGTCGATCCGAAGGCGCTGGGGCACAAGGCCCTGGCGGTGAACCTGTCGGACCTGGCCGCCATGGGCGCGCGGCCCATCGGTTGCGTGCTGGGGCTGGCGCTGCCGCGCCTGGACGAGCCGTGGCTGGCGGCCTTCGCCGACGGGTTCCATGCGCTGGCGGCGGCCCATGGCTGCCCGTTGATCGGCGGCGACACCACCCGCAGCGCCCATGACCTGGCCATCAGCGTGACCGTGTTCGGCGCCGTGCCGGCCGGCGCCGCGTTGCGCCGCGATGGCGCGCGGGCGGACGACGACATCTGGGTGTCGGGCGAACTGGGCGCGGCCGACGTGGCCTATCGCCTGCTCGACGGGCAGTACCCGGCCGACGCGGCGCGGCTGGCCGCGACCCGCGGCGCGCTGGAATGGCCCGAACCGCAGGTGGCGCTGGGGCTGGCGTTGCGCGGCATCGCGCACGCCGCCATCGATATTTCCGACGGTTTGCTGCAGGACCTGGGCCATATCCTTACGGCCAGCCGGGTGGGCGCGGTGCTGCGCGAAGACCGCATGCCCGTGGCCGCCGCGCTGGTCGGCATGCCCGCCGACCAGGCGCGCCGCGCCGTGCTGGGCGGTGGCGACGTCTACCAGCTTTGCTTTACCGCGCCCGCCGCCCGCCGCGACGCCGTGCTGGCCGCCGCGCAGGCGGCGGGCGCGCGCGTGACCCGGGTGGGCAGCGTCTCGGCCCGGCCGGGGCTGGCGGTGCTGGATGCCGGCGGGCAAGCGCTGGCCCGGCTGCCCGCCGGCTTCGACCATTTCCCCGCGGCCTGATTGGTCGTCGGCTTTGCCAAGCGCGCCGCCAAACCCTGGCACAATCGCTGCCACGGGCAGCGCCCGACAAGACCGCCATTTCCGTTGCCATTTTCCCTGCCATTGACGGGCCCGCATCCATGTCGTCCTTCTCTCCTCGCTCTCCCTCCATGCGCGAACGCTCGCGGGCCGTCTATCCCTCGCTGTCCTGGGTCTGCCGCGATCCGGGCCGGCTGATTGCCTTCGGCCTGGGCAGCGCCCTGATCCGGCCCGCCTCGGGCACCTGGGGCACGTTGCTGGCCTGGCTGATCTGGGTCGCGGCCGCGCCGGCCGCGTCCGACCTGGCCATCGGCATCTTCCTGGCGCTGGCCTTCCTGTATGGCTGCTGGGCCTGCGACCGTGTCGGCCGCGAACTCCAGCAACCCGATCATGTCGGAATGGTGTGGGACGAGATGGTGGCGTTCTGGCTGGTGCTGTGGCTGACGCCGACCGGCTGGTTGTCGCAGGCGCTGGCGTTCGTGCTGTTCCGCACGTTCGACATCGTCAAGCCGCCGCCCATCAAGTTCTTCGATGCCCGCCTGAAGGGCGGTTTCGGGGTAATGTGGGACGATATCGTTGCGGCCGGATACGCCTTGCTGATCATGGCGCTGGTCGTGCGCACAGGAGTCTTGGGATGAACCAGCAACACGAAGGCGGCCGGTCCAATCTGTCGGCCGAACAATTGGCGCAGGCCACCGCTTATGGACTGGCCGAGCGGCTGGGCGACACGCTGCGGCGCCAGGGCCTGGTGCTGGGCACCGCCGAGTCCTGCACCGGCGGCCTGCTGGCCGGCGCCGTGACGGCGGTGGCCGGTTCCAGCGAGTGGTTCGATCGCGGCTTCATCACCTACAGCAACGACGCCAAGGTCGCCGAGCTGGACGTGTCGCCGGATGCGCTGCATCACTTCGGCGCGGTCAGCGAGCCGGTGGCGCTGGAAATGGCCAACGGTGTGCTGCTCGCATCGCCGGCGGCGCAGGTGGCGGTGTCCACCACCGGCATCGCCGGCCCGGGCGGCGCCACGCCGGGCAAGCCGGTGGGCATGGTGTGCTTCGGCTTCGCGCAGCGGGTCGGCGACGGCATCAGCAGCCGCGCCGTCACCCATGTCTTCAGCGGCGATCGCGCGCAGGTGCGCCAGCAGGCGGTTGAATTCGCGCTGCGCGGGGTGCTGGAACTGCTGGGGGCGCCGGTCAACCGGCGTTGAGGAAGACCGCGCGCGTCATGGCGCGGTCCAGGGATACCGCGGGAGCCGCCTGGCCCCCGCGAGCGGCGCTCAGCGCACCGCGTTGATCGCGTCGCGCAGGCCGCGCGCGGCCTCGCCCGCGGCCTGGCGCCAGTCATCGCCGCCGCTGGCGTAGATGATGGCGCGCGACGAGTTGATCATCATGCCGCTGCGCGCGGCGTTGGCGCCGGCATTGACGGTGGCGGTGATGTCGCCGCCCTGGGCGCCGATGCCGGGCACCAGCAGCGGCACCGCGTCGCCGATGCGCTGGCGCACCGCGGCCAGCTCGTTCGGGAAGGTCGCGCCCACCACCAGGCCGCATTGGCCGTTGGCATTCCACTTGTCGGCCACCAGCCCCGCCACGTGCAGGTACAGGGGCTCGCCGTTGTCCATCTTGAGGAACTGCAGGTCCGACCCGCCGGGGTTGGAGGTGCGGCACAGCACGATCACGCCGCGGTCGCGCCAGGCCAGGTAGGGCTCGACCGAGTCCAGGCCCATGTACGGGCTGACCGTCAGCGCGTGCGCCTGGTAGCGCTCGTAGGCTTCGCGGGCGTAGTTTTCAGCGGTGGAGCCGATGTCGCCGCGCTTGGCGTCCAGCACGATGGGCAGGTCGGGGTGCTGGTCGCGGATGTGCTGGCACAGCGCTTCGAGCTGGTCTTCGGCGCGGTGCGCGGCGAAGTAGGCGATCTGCGGCTTGAAGCTGCAGGCGTAGGGCGCGGTGGCATCGACGATGTCGCGGCAGAACTGGAAGATCGCGTCCGGCTTGCCCTGCAGTTCACGCGGGAAGCGTTGCGGGTCGGGATCAAGCCCGACTTGCAGGAGCGAGTTGCTGGTGGTCCAGGCGTGTTCGAGTCTTTGGAGGAAATTCATGGGGAGTTCAGTGCAGTTTGACCCGGGGGCGCGTGCGCCGCATGAGCAGGCGCGCCAGGGCCAGGGAGGCGGTGCGTGAGATGCCCAGCACCGCTTTGTGGTGCATCAGGTGCAGGCTCATGTACATCAGGCGCGCCAGTGTACCGCTTACGAACAGTCCCCGTCCGGCCAGCTTGCCCATCAGGCTGCCCACGCCGGCGTCCTGGCCCAGCGAGACCAGCGAGCCGTGGTCTTCGTAGACGTAGGGAGCGGTGGGTTCGGCCGCGCGGCGCAGGCGCGCGGTGAGCTTCTTGCACAGGTAGTCGGCCTGCTGGTGCGCGGCCTGGGCGCGCGCCGGCACGGTGCGGCCGTCGCGCCAGGGCGCGGCGCAGCAGTCGCCCAGCGCCAGGATGTGCGGGTCGGCGGTTTCGAGCCGTTCATTGACCTCGACCTGGCCCAGCTTGTTCAGCGGCAGGTCCAGTTCGGCCAGCAGGGCCGGGCCCTTGATGCCGGCCGCCCACATGCACAGCCGCGCCGGGAATTCGCGGCCGTCGGCGGTCTTGACGGAATCGGCGGTGACTTCCGAGACCCGGCACGCGGTTTCGACGCGGATGCCGAGTTCGGTGAGCCGCGCGGTGGCGGCGGCGGAGATCTTTTCGGGCAGCGCCGACAGGATGCGCGGCGCACCCTCGACCAGCGTGATCGCCAGGTCGCGCTCGGCGCGGAAATTCGGCAGGCCGTAGGCGCTGACGACGTGGCTGGCTTCGGTCAGTTCGACCGCCAGCTCGACGCCGGTGGCGCCGCCGCCGACGATCACCAGGTCCAGCCGCGCCGACGGATCGCGCACCTTGGCCTGGTCGACCAGCGCCATGGCCTTGAGCATGGTCAGGCGGAACTGCTCGGCGTTCTCGGTGGTGTCCAGCGTGACGGCGTGTTCGGCCGCGCCCGGGGTATTGAAGAAATTGGAGGTGCTGCCCAGCGCCAGCACCAGCGTGTCGTAGGCCAGTTCGCGGCGCGGCAGCACTTCCTGGCCTTGCGCGTCGGCCACGGCGTCGACGCTGATCAGCCGGCGTTCGCGGTCGACGCCGACCAACCGGCCCTGGGCGAAGGAAAAGCCGTTCAGGTGCGCCAGCATCAGGTAGGACAGGCCTTCCTGGTGGATGTCCAGTGTGCCGGCCGCCGCTTCGTGCAGCGACGGCTTCCAGATGTGGAACGGCCGGCTGTCGACCAGGGTGATGTGCTGGCGGCCGTGGATGCGGCCGAGCTTGGCCGCCAGTTCGAGGCCGCCGGCACCCCCGCCGACGATGACGATGCGTTCCGAAGGGGCTGGCGTCGAGTTGGGCATCATGGCTCCCAGTATAGAGGCGCGGACCCCGGGGCGGGCAAGCCGGCGCCGGAATTCAGTGCATCACGAACCGGCTCACCGCCACGCCCACCCAGACGGCCACGGTGAACAGCAACAGCAGCATGACGGCCGCGCTGCCCAGGTCCTTGGCCCGTCCCAGCAGGGGATGGGTGTCGACAGACAAGGCGTCGGCCAGCGCTTCGACCGCCGAATTCAGCAGTTCCACCGCCAGCACCAGCACCACGGTGCCGATCAGGAAGAACACCTCGACGGTGGTGCGTCCCAAAAAGAACGCGGCCGGGATCAGCAGCACGGCCAGCGCCAGTTCCTGGCGGAAGGCGGCCTCGTACTTGATGGCGGCCTGCAGGCCCTGCAGCGAGTAGCGCAGCGCATTCAGGATGCGGCGCAGGCCGCCGGTGCTTTTGTAGGGCGAGTGGTGCGGATTGGTCGACATGGGAAGCGTAATAAGGCCGGGTGTGGCGGCTTTTTAACAGATATGGGTTGCCGGCGTGATTCGGCATGAGGCGGGTCAAGGATCCGCGGGTTTTTGCTGGTAATACTACGTTACTTTTTGCCTTCGTCACGACCATGCGATACCCTGGCGGCGCGCGGCATCGCGGCGTCGGCTTCGAGCCCGCCCGCCGTGTGCAATTCCCTACCAACGCGCCTTTTCCGCCTGTCCCGGGGTGGATGCATGACGGCGCCCTGAGACATTGCGATCCATGCTCGAACGCTTGAATACGGAGTCCTTGCCACGCCTGCCCGCGGACGTGGAGAAACCCGCCTATGACCGCAGCCGATTGACGCCGGGCATCGTGCATCTGGGGCTGGGCGCCTTTCACCGCGCGCACCAGGCGCTCGCCACGGACCTGGCCATGGCCGCCAGCCAGGACCTGACCTGGGGCATTCTCGGCGTGTCGCTGCGCAGCCCCGCCACGCGCGACGCGCTGGCGCCGCAGGACGGCCTCTACACTCTGGCGCTGCGCGACAGCGGCCCGGATGGCGCGGCGCGCGAGCAACTGCGCGTGGTCGGCGCGGTGCAGCGCGTGATGGTCGCCGAGGAAGACCCCCACGCGGTGCTCGAACGCATCGCCTATCCGCAGACGCGCATCGTCAGCCTGACCATCACCGAGAAGGGCTATTGCCACGACCCGGCCACCGGCCACCTGCGCTGGGACGATCCCGACATTCTGCACGATCTGGACAATCCGATCCGTCCGCGCAGCGCCATCGGCCTGCTGGTGCACGGCCTGGCGCTGCGCCGCGAGCGCGGCCTGCCTCCCGTGACGCTGCTGTCCTGCGACAACCTGCAGGCCAACGGCGACACCTTGCGCAGCCTGGTGCTGGCCTTCGCGCTGCGGCTGGACGTGGCCCTGACCAGCTGGATCGACACGCACTGCACCTTTCCCAATTCCATGGTGGACCGCATCGTGCCGGCCACGCGTGACGACGACCGCGCGCGCATCGCGCAGCGGCTGGGCGCGGAGGACGCCTGGCCGGTGATCGGCGAGCCCTACATGAACTGGGTGGTCGAGGATAAATTCGCGGCCGGGCGTCCGGCCTGGGAAGCGGTGGGCGCGACCTTCGTGGCCAACGCCGCGCCCTACGAGCGCCTGAAGCTGCGTATGGTCAACGGCCCGCACTCGGTGCTGGCCTACCTGGGCACGTTGCTGGGCGCGGCCACGATGCGCGAGGCCGCGGCGGTGCCGGCGCTGCGCGGCTTCGTCGACGACCTGATGCGCCACGAGATCGCGCCGACGCTCAAGGGCATCCCGGATGCGGGCCTGGAAGGCTATCGCCAGCGATTCCTGGCGCGGGTCGACAACGCGGCGCTGCCGCATCCGACCCGGCAGGTGGCGATGGACGGATCGCAGAAGCTGCCGCCCCGCCTGCTGGCCACGATCCGCGACCGCCTGCGCGGCGGTGACGACATCCGCAGGCTGGCGCTCGCCGTGGCGGCCTGGCTGCACTACCTGCGCGGCGAAGACGAGCACGGCGCGCGCTATCCCATCGAAGATCCGCTGGCCGCGCCGTTGTCCAGGCTGCTGGCGCGCGCCGATGTGGCGGCGCGGGCGGCTGCGCCCAAGCAGGCCGCGTATCGCCGCGCCCTGGTGCTGGCGGGCTATCGGCCGGTGTTCGGCGACCTGGGCGACAAGCCCGTGTTCGTCAACGCGCTGGCCGCGCAGCTGGAAATCCTGCGCGAACACGGGGCGCTGCATGCGCTGGAAGCGGTGGCGCGCGACCCCGCGCCTTCTGGTCCGGCCGATGCCGCGCCAGCGGCGGAGATGGCCGCGGGCGCTGGCGCCGAGGCCGCGCCACGCTCGCGGGAAGCGGCCGGCGTCGGCATGTGAGCCGGCGGCGCGACGGCCCCGGCCGCCGCGCTACACGCCCAGGTATTGCAGCAGGCGCGCTTCGTCGTCGATGAAGGCCTGGGACGTGCCGCTCCAGGCCACCCGGCCTTTCTCGATGATGGCGTGGCGATCGGCCGTGGCCAGCAGCGGCTCCAGGTTCTTGTCGATGCACAGCACCGCCAGCCCGGTGCGCTTGAGGCTTTCCAGCGCCTGCCAGATTTCCTCGCGCACCACCGGCGCCAGGCCTTCCGTGGCTTCGTCCAGGATCAGCAGGCGCGGGTTGGTCAGCAGCGCGCGACCGATGGCCAGCATCTGCTGCTCGCCGCCCGACAGATGGCTGCCCAGGTGGCGCGCGCGTTCGGCCAGCCGCGGGAACAGCGCGTAGACGCGTTCCAGCGTCCAGGGCTGCGCCAGCCCCTGGCGATTGTGCGCGGTGGCCACCAGGTTTTCGCGCACCGACAGGTTGGGAAACACGTGCCGGCCCTCGGGCACCAGGCCGATGCCGCATTGCGCCACCTTGTAGGCCGGCAGGGCGGCGACGTCGCGCCCGCCGAACGTGATGGCGCCCCGGCTGGCGCGGTTCAGGCCCATGATGGCCTTGACCGTGGTCGACTTGCCCATGCCGTTGCGGCCCAGCAGCGTCACGAACTCGCCCGCGGCGATATCCAGGTCGATGCCGAACAGCGCCTGGCTGGCGCCGTAATGCGCGGTCACGCCGCGCAGCGACAGCAGCGCGCTCATGCCGGCGCTCCCTGCGCGCGGCGGCCGGCGTGGCCGCGTTCGCTGCCCAGATAGCATTCGCGCACCTGCGGATCGTTGCGGATCTGGTCGGCATCGCCGCAGGCCAGCGCGCGGCCGTACACCAGCACCGTGATGCGGTCGGACAGCGCGAACACCGCCTGCATGTCGTGTTCCACCAGCAGGATGGTGTAGTGCCCGCGCAGCCGTTGCAGCAGGCGAGTCATGGCCTCGGATTCGTGCTGGCTCATGCCGGCCATGGGTTCGTCCAGCAGCAGCAGGGTGGGCTGGCAGGCCAGCACCATGGCCAGCTCCAGTTGCCGCAATTCGCCATGCGCCAGGGCGGCGGCGGGTGTGTCGGCGCGGCCGTCGAGCCCGGCCTGCGCGAGCGCCTCGCGCGCCGGCTCGCGCAGCGCCGGGGTCGACAGCACCGGCCGCCAGAAGCGGAAGCTGTGGCCGCGCCGCGCCTGCACCGCCATGGCCACGTTCTCCAGCGCGGTGAACGGCTTGAACACCGAGGTGATCTGGTACGAGCGCGCCAGCCCGCGGCGCACGCGCCGCTCGACCGGCAGGCGCGTCACGTCCTCGCCGTCGAGCAGCACGCGGCCGCCGTCGGGCCGCAGCTCGCCGCTCAACTGGCCGATCAGCGTGGTCTTGCCGGCGCCGTTGGGGCCGATCACGGCATGCAGCTCGCCCGGCCGGACGTCCAGCGACAGGTCGTCGGTGACGGTCAGGCCGCCGTAGCGCTTGACCAGGTGTTCGACGCGCAGCGCGCTCATCGCGGTTCTCCGGTGGGATGGGGCAGGGCGCGCGCGGCGCCCAGGCGCAACGGCTTGTCCGACAGGCCGCCATACAGGCCGCGGCGCGACACCAGCACCACACCCACGATCAGCAGGCCCATCACCAGCATCCAATGGTCGGTCAGCAGCTTCAGCCCTTCCTCCAGCAGCAGGAAGGCCAGCGCCCCGGCGAGCGGGCCGACCACCGTGCCCAGGCCGCCCAGCGCCACCATCACGATCAGTTCGCCGGACGTGGTCCAGGCCAGGTACGAAGGCGATACGTACAGCGTCAGGTTGGCCAGCAGCACGCCGGCCACGCCGCACACCATCGCCGACAGCACGTAGGCCGCCAGGCGATAGCGCAGCGTCGCGAACCCCAGCGCGCGCATGCGCCGCTCGTTGGCCTGGCAGCCGCGCAGGACCATGCCGAACGGCGCCTGCACCAGGCGGCGCAGCGCGGCCAGCGCCAGCAGCAGCACGCCGAACGCGGTGTAGTACAGCGCCAGCGGCGTATCCAGCCGGAACAGACCGAAGTCGCTGCCGGCGAACAGCGACATGCCGTCGTCGCCGCCGAAACCTTCCAGCCCGGTGGCCAGGAAATAGAACATCTGCGCGAACGCCAGCGTGATCATGATGAAGGCGATGCCGGACGTGCGCATCACCACGTAGCCGCTCACCAGGCCGACCGCCGCGCAGGCGCCCAGCGCGGCCAGCAGGTGCAGCCAGCCGTTTTCGATGCCGTAGTGGTTCAGCACGCCGACCGCATAGGCCCCCAGGCCCAGGTACAGCGCGTGGCCGAAGCTGACCATGCCGCCGTAGCCCAGCAGCAGGTTCAGCGCCAGCGCGGCGATGCCGTACACCAGCACGCGGCCGAACAGCGCCAGCAGGAAGGGTTCACCCTGCCATTGCGCATACAGCGGCACCAGCGCCAGGAGCAGCAACAGCGCGCCGGCGGCGAACGCGCGGGGAGAGAGTCGAAGCATGTGTTGGCCTCCTTGGGCGCTAGCCGTGCCGCACGGGAAACAGGCCCTGCGGCCGCAGCGCCAGCACCAGCGCCATGACGATGTAGATCAGCATCGAGGCGATCGCCGGCCCGGCCGCGTTGGCGGCGGCCGGCGGCAGCGCGGCGCGCAGCAGGGCGGGCAGCAGCGCCCGGCCCAGCGTGTCCACCAGCCCCACCATCAGCGCCGCCAGGAAGGCGCCGCGCACCGAGCCGATGCCGCCGATAACGATGACCACCAGCGTCAGGATCAGGATCGGTTCGCCCATGCCGGTCTGCGCCGACAGGATCGGCCCTGCCATCAACCCGGCCACGCCGGCCAGCACCGCGCCCAGCACGAACAGCAGCGTGTTCAGGCGCGCGATGTTCACGCCCAGCGCGCCCACCATCATGCGGTCGGTGGAGCCGGCGCGGATCAGCATGCCCAGCCGCGTGCGGTGGATCAGCACGTAGCAGCCCGCCGCCACCGCCAGCCCCGCCACGATGATGAGAAAGCGGTATAGCGGGTAGGTGACGCCCAGCAGGTCGATGGTGCCCGACAGCCACGACGGCAGGCCCATGCTGATGGGCGCAGGGCCCCAGATGATGCGGGTCAGCTCGTTGAAGAACAGGATGAAACCGAAGGTGGCGAGCACCTGGTCCAGGTGCTCGCGCGGATACAGCCGCGCCAGCGCGATGCGGTCCAGCAGCAGGCCTAGCAGCGCCATGCCCGCCACCACGGCGGCGGCCGCCAGCAGGAACGAGCCGCTGTGGCGGAACACGGTGGCCGCGATGAACGCGCCCATCATGTACAGCGAGCCGTGCGCCAGGTTGATGAAGTTCATGATGCCGAACACCAGCGTCAGGCCGGCGGCCAGCAGGAAAAGCAGGATACCCAGTTGCAGGCCGTTCAGGGCCTGCACCAGCAGCAATGTCGCGGACATGGCGCCTTACCTCGTTCTTGCCCGGCAGGCCGGCGTCATTTCATGGCGCACTGGGCGGCGTACTGGTCCGAGACCTTGGACAGGTCGGCGAAGATCGGGCCCTTGTTGACGAAGCCGACCTTGCCGTCCGCGCCCGCCGCCACGTCGGCGCGGAAGAAGCCGGCCGCCGGGAAGTGGTTGGGTTGGTAGCGGAACTCGCCGCGCACCGATGCGAAGTCGGCCGCCTCCAGCGCCTTGCGCAAGGCTTCCTTGTCGTCGGTCTTGCCGCCGGTGCGCTTGAGCGCCGAGCCGATCAGTTGCGCCGCGTCCCACGACTGGGCTGCATAGCTGGACGGCTCGCGGCCGTACTTCTGGCGGAAGGCGGCGGCGAAGGCCTTGTTGGCGGCGTTGTCCAGGTCGGGCGAGTACGGCACGTTGGTGACCGCGCCGAGCGCGTCCTTCTGCAGCGCGGGCAGGGTGGCGCCGTCGATGGTGTCGACCGACAGCAGCGGGATCTTGTCGAACAGGCCGGCCTGGCGGTATTGCTTGATGAAGTTCACGCCCATGCCGCCGGGAAAGAACACATAGGCGGCATCGGGCCTGGCGTCGGCCAGCGCCGCCAGCTCGACCGAGTAGTCGGGCTGGTTGACCTGGGTGAAGACCTCGTTGACCACCTCGCCCTTGAAGAAGCGCTTGAAGCCGGCCATGGCGTCCTTGCCGGCCTGGTAGTTGGGCGCCAGCAGGTAGACCTTCCGGAAGCCCATCTGGTTGGCCATCTCGCCGCTGCCTTCGTGGCGCTGGGTGTTGTTCCACGAGGTCGAGAAAAAGAACGGCGAACAGTCCTTGCCGGCCAGGTTGGTGGGGCCGGCATTCGAGCCCACCAGGAACACGCCGGCGCCCGTCACCGGCCGCGCCACGGCCAGCATCACGTTCGAATACACGATGCCGGTGATGATCGGCACCTTGTCGCTCTGCACCAACTTGCGCGCGGCCTGCACGCCGATCTCGGGCTTGAACTGGTCGTCTTCCTTGATGACCTGCACTGGCACGCCGCCGAGCTTGCCGCCGCCCTGTTCCACGGCCAGCATGAAGCCGTCGAGCTGGTCCTGCCCCAGCACCGAGCCCGGGCCGGTCAACGTGGTCAGCAGGCCGATCTTGACGTCGGCCCAGGCGGCGGCCCCGGGAGCCAGGGCCACGGCCGCCGCGGCGGCCAGCAGATGGATGCGTTTCATGGTGAATCCCCTTGCGTTGCCGTGTGTCACGGTCATGGTTGGCGGGCGGCTCAGCGATCCAGCCCGAAGAACGTCTGCGTGTTGGCCGCCAGGATCTTGTGCTGCACCGCGGGCAGCAGGTCGGAATTCGACACCAGCCGGCCGACCTCCTGTTCGCCCAGCGGGTACGGATAATCGGAGCCCAGCAGCACGCGGTCCTCGCCCATCACGTCGATCAACAGCCGCAGCGAGCGCGGATCGAACACGGCGCTGTCGACGTAGAAGCGGTCGGTGTACGACGAGGGCAGTTGCGGACAGTCCTGGCGCACGATGTCGCGGTGGCGCCAGGCGTTGTCCACGCGTCCCAGCAGGAAGGCGAAGCTGCCGCCGCCGTGGGCGAAGCACAATTTCAGGCTGCGCGGAATGCGCTCGAACGCGCCCGACAGGATCAGCGACAGGATGCCCAGCTGGGTTTCGGCGGGCATGGCGACCAGCCACGGCAGCATCCAGCGCTTCATGCGGCCGTCGGTCATCATGTCCCAAGGGTGCACCAGCACCGGGATGCCTTCGTCGGCGCAATGCACCAGGAACCGCACCAGCGTGTCGTCGTCCAGGTCGCGCGGGCCGACGTGGTTGCCGATCTGCACGCCCAGGTGACCGGCGGCGCGGGCCCGCGAGGCCTCGCGGCAGGCTAGCTCCAGGTCCTGCAGCGGCACCTGCGCCAAGGCCTTGAGGCGGTCGGGCGCGAAGGCGCAGTGCTCCAGCGCCAGGTCGTTCATGCGCGCGGCCCAGTCGGCCGCGGCCCGCGCGGGATAGCTGTAGCCGAACATCACCGGCGTGGCGCACAGGATCTGCAGGTCGACGCCGTGGCGGTCCATCTGTTCGACGCGCAGGGCCGGGTCCCACAACGTGGCATCGACCGGGCGGAAGGGGCGGTCGCCGGCCATGATCTGGCCGGTCGAGCCATCGCCGTCGCGCCGCAGCCAGGGCGCGTCCACCGGGTCCAGCGCCGCTGCTTCCTGCCGCGTGATGGGCGGGAAGAAGTGCGCGTGCATATCGATTTTCAAGGTCATGGAAAGAAAGTTGCGGCGGGTTGGGGAGGGCGTCAGGCGGGCGACGGCTGCGCGGCGGAGGCTTGCGCCTTGCCGGGGTGGAGCGCGCCGCAGCCGGGGCAGGTGCGCTTTTCCTCGCTGGCATAGAAGGCCTGGAACAGCGGCGGCAGGTCGGTCACGATGCTTTTGAGCTGCACCTCGACGCGGTGCACCAGGTGGCCGCAATGCGGGCAATACCATTCGAAGCCGTCCAGCAGCCCCTGTGGGCGCTGGCGCTCGATCACCAGACAGGCGCTGCCGGTCTCGGGGCGCTGCGGCGAATGGCGCACGTGCGGCGGCAACAGGAAGATGTCGCCTTCCTTCAGGTCGACCCGTTCGGGCTTCCCGTCGATCCACAGCGACAGCCAGGCGTTGCCGCGTACCTGGTAGAAGAACTCTTCCAGCGGATCGTCGTGGTAGTCGGTGCGCAGGTTGGGGCCGCCGACCACGGTGACGATGAAATCGGCGTCCTGCCAGATCTGCTGGTTGCCCACCGGCGGTTGCAGCAGGTGGGCATGGTCCTGGATCCAACGCTGGAAATTCAGGGGCGGGCCATAGGCGGGCATGACGGTCTCCGGGAGGCGCTTGCGGACTTCGCTGAAGGCAAGTCTAGGCGGGGGAAGGGGCCGCGGCACAATAGAAATTGCGCGGTTGGATATGCGGGGTATCTATCGCGGGGTTTCCCTGAACGGGATATCCCGGATGCGGTGGCCGGCGCTCAGGCGCTGGCGGGGCGCTGCGCGGCGATCTGCTTCAGGTAGTCGACCAGGCGCAGGCAGGCGGGCGTCAACGGCCGGTCGGCGCGGATCGAATAGCCGACGTCGCCAAACGCGCCGAAGGCGTCGGTGGGCAGGCGTGTCAGCACGCCCATGGCCAGGAACTGGGCTGCGGCGTCATACGGCATCAGCGCCAGCGCGTCGCTGTGCATCAGGATGCCGATATTGGTCAGCAGCGACAGCGATTCGACGTGGCGCGTGGGCAGCCGCACGCCGGCGTCGAAGAAGCTGCGCTCGATCGAGGCGCGCAGCGGCGAGGTGGGCGCGGGCAGGATCCAGATGTGGTCGGCCAGCTCGGCCAGCGTCACGCGCGCCGCGCCCGCCAGCGGATGGCGCGCGCCGGCCACCAGGCACAGATCCTCGCGGTAGAGCTTGTGGTGGTCGACGGCGACGCCCGAGATCGACGCCATGTCGGCGCCCGGCAGGCGGCCCACCACGATGTCGACGTCGCCGGTGGCCAGCGCCGGCAGCAACTGCGCCGACGGCCCCTCGCGCACCGTGACCTGGATGCCGGGGTGCTCGGTCATCAGCCGCGCGATGGCCTCGGGCAGCAGCTTGGCCGAGGCCGCGATCAGTGTGCCCACCACCACGTGGCCGCTGGCGCCGCCCAGCACCGCGTCGATGTCGTCGGCCATGTAGCGGATCTCGGCCATCATGGCGTGCACGCGGCGGCCCAGCACCAGCGCCAGCTCGGTCGGCGTGACGCCGCGGTTGGAGCGCTCGAACAGCGTCGCGCCGAAGAATGCTTCCAGGTCGTGGATGGCCTTGGTGACGGTGGGCTGGGTCAGGTGCATCTCGCTGGCGGCGCGCGACAGCGAGCGGCGCGTCAGCACGCGTTCGAAGATCTGCAGCTGGTGCAGCTTCAGTTTGTGGCTGAGCGCGTTGGGCGTGATGCGGAAGTTCGACATGCGCGCGGCCGTCCCGGCGCGGCGGCCGGGGCGGCGATCCTGTTCCGAAGGAAAAGCCGCAAGGCGGTCGGACGCCATGGCCGCGCGCGCCGCTCAGCGCGCCTGCGGCCTGTAGGCCACCGCCTTGATCTCAATCAGCAATTGCGGGTGCGGCAACTGATGCACCGCCACGGTGGTGCGTGCCGGTCCATCGGCGTCGAAGAACTCGCCGTAGACCTGATTGTAGCCACCGAAGTCGTTCATGTTGACCAGGAAAGTACTGATCTCGACCACGTCCGCCAGGCTGGCGCCGGCGCTGGCCAGGATGTCGCGGATGTTCTCGATCACCGCGCGCGTCTGCACGCGGATGTCGAGCGTGGTGGTGCCCATGGCGTCGACCTCGGCGCCGGCGATGCGGTTGTCGGGCAGGCGCGAGCTGGTGCCGGAGACGAACAGGAAGTCGCCGGCGCGCTTGATGTGGGGATACTTGCCGCGCGGCGTGGCCTTGCCGGCGACGACGGTGGCGCGGGTGGAAGATGAGGTCATGGCGGAGTCCTTGAAAGCGCTGTGGCTCACAGCTTGATGCAGACGTTGGTGGGCTCGGTATAGAAATGCAGCGAATGGCGGCCGCCCTCGCGGCCGATGCCGGACAGGCCGCTGCCGCCGAACGGCGTGCGCAGGTCGCGCAGGAACCAGCAATTGACCCACGCCAGGCCGACCTTCATGGCCTGCGCGACGCGGTGGCCGCGGGTCAGGTCCTGGGTCCAGACGGCGGCGGCCAGGCCGTAGCGGGTGTCGTTGGCCAGGCGGATGGCCTCCTCCTCGGTGTCGAACGGCGCCACGTGGCAGACCGGGCCGAACACTTCTTCCTTGATGCAGCGCGCGCGCTCGGGCAGGCCGGTCCAGATGGTCGGCTGCACGTAGGCGCCGGCGTCGCGCGCATCGCCGAACACCGGCACGCCGCCGCCGGTGACCACGGTGGCGCCTTCCTCGCGCGCCAGCGCAAAGTACGACAGCACCTTGTCGCGGTGCTCGCGCGACACCAGCGGCCCCATGCCGGTGTCCGCGTCATTGGGCCAGCCGATGCGCAACGCCCGCGCGCGCTCGGCCAGCGCGGCGACGAAGCGTTCGTAGATCGGACGCTGCACGTACACGCGTTCGGTGCACAGGCAGACCTGGCCGCAGTTGGCGAACACCGAGCGCGCGGTGCCGTCGACCGCCGCCTCGAAGTCGGCGTCGGCGAACACCAGCGCCGCGTTCTTGCCGCCCAGCTCGAACGACACCGGCTTCACGCCCGGCGCCACGGCGCGCATGATGGCCGCGCCGGTGGCCGATTCGCCGGTGAAGGTGATGCCGTCGATGTCCGGATGCGTGGTGATGAATTCGCCCGCCGAGCCCGGTCCGAAGCCATGCGTCAGGTTCAGCACGCCGGGCGGCAGCCCGGCCTCGTGCGCGACCTCGGCCAGCAGCGTGGCGGTGGAGGGTGTGACTTCCGACGGCTTCATGATGACGGTGTTGCCGAACGCCAGCGCCGGCGCCACCTTCCAGGTCAGCAGCAGCAGCGGCAGGTTCCACGGCGATATCACCCCGACCACGCCCAGCGGCTTGCGGTAGGCGTAGTTCAGCGCCTGGCGGCCGTCGGGCGTGTCGGTCATGTAGCTTTCCATGTCCAGCGTGCGCGCCAGCTCGGCGAAGGTTCGGAAATTGGCGGCGCCGCGCGGAATGTCGATCTGGCTGGCCCAGGAGACCGGCTTGCCGGTGTCGCCGATCTCGGCCTGCAGGAAATCGTCGAAACGGCGGTCGATGCCGTCGGCCAGCGCCAGCAGGTGGTCGGTGCGCTGGCCCACCGGCAGCGCGGCCCACGCCGGCAGGGCGCGGTGCGCGGCGGCGACGGCGCGGTCGACCTGCTCGCGGCTGGCTTCATGGGCCTGCGCGATCAGCGCGTGATCCACCGGGCTGTGTTTGTCGAAGGTGGACGCGCCGTCTTCGAAGCGGCCGTCGATATAGTTGCGCAGCTGGCGGATCGTCATGATCGGGATTCCGGGAAGGATCTCGCCTGGGGTCGGCGATAAAATACGTATACGTACTATTGTGGCGATATTAGGCAGCGCCTGGAGCGAAGTCAATGCAGGGTTTTGCCCAGGATGGCGGCGTCGGCGCCAGGGGCTGCCCGGAGCCGGCCAGCCGCCGTGCCGGACCCGCCGCGTACTGACCGCTGCGGCCTACAATCGCCAGGCCCTTTCCATGGAAAGCCCCATGACCGTTTCCCGTTCGACCTCTCGTCCGGCCCCGCCCCGCGCCTTGCGGGAATTCGACCTGACCCAGGTGGCCTCGCACCTGCTGCGCCGCGCCCACTTCCGCGCCGAGGCGCTGTTCGCGCAGGCCTTTCCCGACGAGGACCTGACGCCACGCCAGAAGGCCCTGCTGATCACGGTCTACCAGAACCCGGGCGCGACCCAGAACCGCATCGCCGAACTGATCGCGCTGGACCGCAATTCCTTCGCCGAGATGATCGCCCGCATGACCGCCAAGGGCTATGTGCGGCGCACGCGCTCGGCCGAGGATGGCCGCGCCTACGCGCTGGAGATCTCCGACGAGGGCATGGCGTTGCTGGCGCGGGTGTTGCCGCGTGATGCCGAGGTGGAGGCCCAGGTGCTGGCGCCGATTCCGGAGGAACTGCGGCCGGTGTTCCTGCGATGCCTGCGCCTGATGGCGGGGTTGGAGTCGCCCGCGGCGTAGTGGGCTACCGGGCGCCGCCGCTTCCAGGCTTGCCGGCGCAAGGCAGGCCGTGAGGCCGTGAAATGGCCGGATGCGGTCTCAGGGCGCGTCCGAAGGCGGAGGCCCTGCCGCAGACGTCGGGGCGGATGCCGCCGTCGCGTCCTTGCCCTTGGCCTCGCGCCCGAAGCGCAGCGCGAACTGCCGCGTGAACACCGCGCCGAAAAAGAAGATCTGCGCCGAATAATAGATCCACAGCAGCAGCGCGATCAGCGACCCGGCCGCGCCGTAGGCCGACACCGCCGCGCCCCGGCTCAGGTACACGCCGATCCCCCACTTGCCCACCAGGAACAGCGCCGCCGTGACGATGGCGCCGGGAATCACGTCGCGCCACGAAATCCGCGCGCTCGGCAGCAGCTTGAAGATCACCGCGAACAGCGCCACCACCACCGAAAACGAAAACAGGCTGGAAAGCCAGTCGGCCACCGTGGCCACCGCCGACGCGGCCCACAGGTCGCCGTAGTACTTGCGCGCGGCCCCCAGCGCCGCGTTCACGGTCAGCGAAATCAACAGGAACAACGCCAGCACCAGCACCAGGCCGAACGACAGCGCCCGGCTGCGGACCATGCCGTGGATTCCGCCCTTCTGGTTGCCGGACACTTCCCACAGGTCGTCGAGGCTGGCCTTCAGTTCGGCGAAGGCCGTGGTGGCGCTGAAGATAAGCACGAAGATCGAGATCAGCGCCGCGATCCAGCCGCCGCCGGATTCATGGGCGCTGGCCAGCACCGTCTGGATCACCTCGGCGCCGCGCTCGCCGGTCAGGTCGCGCAGCGACGAGAACAGCTCCGAGCGCACCGCGTCCTCGCCGAAGAAGGCGCCCGCCACGGCGATGACCAGGATCAGCATCGGCGCCAGCGAAAACACCATGTACAACGCCAGCGCCGCGCCCTTGCTGGAGGCGCGGTGGGTCGACCACTGGTTGGCGGAATCCATCAGCAACCCGCCGATCTCCGACGGACGCAGGACACGCAGGCTGTTGGGAAGGCGCATGGATCTGGGCTCGGGCTAGGGAGCCTTCATTGTAGGGACGCATACGCCGGCGCGAAACCATGAACTTGTTGGCAAACGTTCCGGGATTTGGCGCGACGGCCGGGTCCGTAAAAAGAAAAACCCCCGGGGCGAAGGTCCGGGGGTCTTTCGGGGTACTGCGTGCCCCGGCCGAAGCCGGGGAGGCCATGCAAGGGAAGCGGGACTTAGAAGTCCATGCCGCCCATGCCGCCCATGCCGCCGGGCATGGCCGGGGCAGCGGGCTTGTCTTCGGCCAGTTCCACAACGGCGGCTTCGGCGGTCAGCAGCAGGCTGGCGACGGAGGCGGCGTTCTGCAGGGCGGTGCGGGTCACCTTGGTGGGATCCAGCACGCCTTGTTCGACCAGGTCGGTGTACTCGCCGGTCGCGGCGTTGTAGCCGTAGTTGCCCTTGCCTTGCAGCACGGTGTTGACCACGACGCTGGCTTCTTCGCCGGCGTTGGTGACGATGGTGCGCAGCGGCTCTTCGACAGCGCGCAGGATCAGCTTGATGCCGGCGTTCTGGTCAGGCGTGTCGCCCTTCAGGTCGGTGATGGCTTGCTTGGCACGCAGCAGGGCCACGCCGCCGCCGGCCACAACGCCTTCTTCCACCGCAGCGCGCGTGGCGTGCAGGGCGTCTTCGACGCGAGCCTTCTTTTCCTTCATTTCGACTTCGGTGGCAGCGCCAACGCGAATCACGGCAACGCCGCCGGCCAGCTTGGCCACGCGTTCTTGCAGCTTTTCACGGTCGTAGTCGGAAGTGGCTTCTTCGATCTGGATGCGGATCTGCTTGACGCGCGCTTCGATCGACTTGCTGTCGCCAGCGCCGTCGATGATCGTGGTGTTTTCCTTGCCCACTTCGATGCGCTTGGCTTGACCCAGTTCGGCCAGGGTGGCCTTTTCCAGCGACATGCCGGTTTCTTCGGAGATCACCGTGCCGCCCGTCAGGATGGCGATGTCTTCCAGCATGGCCTTGCGGCGGTCGCCGAAGCCAGGCGCCTTGACGGCGGTGGTCTTCAGGATGCCACGGATGTTGTTGACCACCAGGGTCGCTAGGGCTTCGCCCTCGACGTCTTCGGCGATGATCAGCAGCGGACGGCTCGACTTGGCGACTTGTTCCAGCACCGGCAGCAGGTCACGGATGTTGCTGATCTTCTTGTCGAAGATCAGGACGAACGGATCTTCCAGCGCGGCGACTTGCTTTTCCGGGCTGTTGATGAAGTAGGGCGACAGGTAGCCGCGGTCGAATTGCATGCCTTCGACGACGTCCAGCTCGTTTTCCAGCGACTTGCCGTCTTCGACGGTGATGACGCCTTCCTTGCCGACCTTGTCCATCGCGTCAGCGATGATCTGGCCGATCGAGGAATCGCTGTTGGCCGAGATCGAGCCGACCTGGGCGATTTCCTTGCTGGTCGTGACCGGCTTGGATTGCTTCTTCAGTTCGGCGACGGCGGCGGCGACGGCCTTGTCGATGCCGCGCTTCAGGTCGATCGGGTTGAAACCGGCGGCAACGTACTTCAGGCCTTCCTGAACGATGGCCTGGGCCAGCACGGTGGCGGTGGTGGTGCCGTCACCGGCGTTGTCGGAGGTCTTGGAGGCAACGTCCTTGACCAGCTGGGCGCCGATGTTCTCGAACTTGTCCTTCAGTTCGATTTCCTTGGCGACGGAGACGCCGTCCTTGGTCACGGTCGGGGCGCCGAACGAGCGCTCCAGCACGACGTTGCGACCCTTGGGGCCCAGGGTGGTCTTGACGGCGTTGGCGAGGACATTCACGCCACGGACGATGCGCACGCGGGCGTCGTCACCGAACAGTACTTGCTTGGCAGCCATTTGTTAGCTTCCTTCGAAAATTCGTTTGAGGCAGGGTTTACTGGACCACGGCGAGGATTTCGTCCTCGCGGATGACGAGCAGCTCTTCGCCATCGACCTTGACGGCCTGGCCGGCGTACTTGCCGAACAGAACCTTGTCGCCAGCCTTCAGGTCGACCGGCAGGATCTTGCCGTCTTCGGTCTTCTTGCCGGGGCCGACGGCCACGACTTCACCCTGGTCGGGCTTTTCAGCGGCGCTGTCGGGGATGACGATGCCCGACGCAGTCTTGCGCTCGTTTTCGAGGCGTTTGACGATCACGCGATCGCCCAGGGGACGCAAGGCCATGAGGAACTCCTGTTACTAAAGAAGAAAGTGAATGATCGGTTGGGCCCGGGAGGACTGTTAGCACTCACCGGAGTCGAGTGCTAATTATAGGGATGATGTTCCGGGGTTCAAGGGGGAGAGCGGTGGCTGTTACATATGGGGCGGGCGGCAATGCGCCTTGTGGTGCGTCCCTTTTTTTGCGGATTGAGCTGATGTTGAAGTTCAATGGACTTGGAAATTTGGTCCCTCAATTTTGAAAAGTAACAATTGTGTGGATCTAAGGGTGGTGCGGCCTTCCGCCTCGTTCAGGTGAAGAGGCTATGTCTGTGGGATTGCGCAGGCGGGGAAAGGCGAGGTGAGCTTTCGAGTTCAGAATGAGTGGAAACACAGCTCCTCGCGTCGCTGAAGTTGGAATTCGCACTCGAGAGTTCGCCCAAGTTGGAAAGGCGTCGTTGTCACTATTCTGCGCTTCAACCCCGATTCTATTTGCCTCGCTAAGGCGATGTATTGACCACCACAGGGATGGCGCTGTCTCTGCCGAACGGTAGATATGAGGAGATTCAAGAAAGCGCTGCGAACAGCCGCGCCGGCAGTTTGATTCGACAGCGCAAGCCCCCTTGAGCTGTCTGTCCGCTTCCGACCCGGAAGGGACGTTCGATCTTGCCGGGAGCGGCCGTTCAATGCACCGCGGTCTTAAACGGATTCGTCTCCTTCCTGAAGGCTGTAAGTAACACCGTGCCCTACAGGTAGAAGCCTGATAACGTTTTGTACGGCTTGCTCGGTCTTGGGGCCCCAATCCCGGCGCATGAGATGAGTCATGCCGTCGTGCTCTAGTAGTCGTTTTTGATCTTTGAAATAGTGACGTTCGAGATTTAAACCGGCAGCTGTAGCCCTTGGCCCTTCCTGTCGGAGGAATTCATCTATCGGAAGCGAGCCTTTCGCAGACACGAAGAGGTCCCGCTTCCAGGGTATTGCTTCTTGAATCTGCTGAACCCCAACGTTCAATTCGAGCGCGATCTTCACAACGTTAAAGATTAAATCTCGTTTACTCAAGGAATCGAAGTCTTTGAACGATGTGTGAAGAGAGTACTTTGCGAGATTGCGTGCAACCCGCTCGCTTTCAGCTATTCTTTCAACAGCCACCTTGTTTCTGACAGCGATTTGATACTCCTCCGCTCCTGGTAGCGGTATAAAGCGATCGACGTCGAGGAAGACCTTGCCGTCATTGCTGTATGGCGTCAGTCGGGCGCATGAAATGTTGAGGCCCCTATCGTTGAGCCAAAGGACGGTCGATGTGATCTCCTTGTGGAACGTCGACGCAGCCAAAACTATGCGCACGGATTCGCCGAATTTCGCGTCGATTTCAAGAAAGTCGGCAATCTTCCGTTCGGCTCCGTCGCCAGGAATCCCACGGGAGCTCAGATAGGTCTGGTACGTGTCAATAGCCTGCGCAAGTGTCATTGTTGACACCATCGCAGCGTAGCGGAGCGCTTGTAGTTCCATGTGGCCTGCATCGTCTCGCTTTAGCTCAATAACCACCAGATCGCCCGTCTTGTGGACCCCGAGCAGATCGATTCGCCGGTTGCCTTCAGACCAACTATTGAATTCTTCAGAAATAACCAACGTGTCCGGTGAGATGACGTCGATGCATTCGCGTAAAAGGCGCTGAATGTCGGCCCGCTCATGCAAACCGAGGCTAGAAAACGTGACTTCCTGTAAAGGCCGAATCGTGTCACTGCGCATTTCATAAACTGGCATAGCTTCTCGAGTTAATTTTCGATTGAAACCCCTATTGTCGACGATCGTCGCAGCACGGCCGAACGGCCGGAGTTGGCCGTTGGTGGAAATTCGCCGCCGACCGCGGACGTCAGTATCCGCGAGAACCGGACGCTCCAACGGCGCGTTCATGAGCCACGGGGATATGCGGCCCACGATTCAATGCGATGCAACGATTCTTGCAAGCGTCGCGCAGGCGGTTTCTATGTTGTCGGGGTGCAGGTTCGTCACGCTGAGTAGCAAGCCACGTTGCGCGTGCCCGCGGCTAAGGTGCCAAGCGGAGAGCGCCGAGGGCGCGAGGCCATGTGCGCGGGCGATATGCACTACGGCGATGTCGTCGGCAATCTGCGGCAGCGGTGCGATCACGCCCAGGCCAGCCGCCAGCGTGCCCGGCAGAAGCCTGTTTACATGCGTTAGCGCGAGGTTGCGGCGCTCGGTATAGAGAGCCTTCATCTGCCGCAGGTGCCGCAGGAAGTGCCCGTTGGATAGAAACTCCGTAACAGCCAACTGGGTGATCCGGTTCGGAGCCGGGGCCAATACGGCGGCGACCTCGACCAGACGTTCCGCCAGCGAACGTGGGGCGACGACGAAACCGAGGCCGAGCGCCGGGCTGAGCGTTTTGCTGAACGACCCGATGTGGATCACACGCTCGGCGCCTGGGCCTGAGGCAAGGGCCGGTGCAGCCCTACCGTCGAGCTGAAGTTCCCCAAGATAGTCATCTTCGACGATCCAGGCGCCACTTGACGCCGCCCAGTCGAGCAAGGCGTGTCTTCGTGCGCGCGATAGGGTCACGCCTAGCGGCGCGTGTTGGCCTGGGGTGACCAGTGCCAGCATGGCGTCTGGGGCTCGGGCGATGCCATCGTCCACGCGCAGCCCCTCGGCGTCAACGGCCACAGGTTCGAGCGTGGCGCCGATCAGCTCCAGCCCGCGCCTTCCCAGCGGATAACCTGGTTCTTCGATCCACGCCTTGCGCCCCTGAGCGCGTAGCGCCGTGAGGGCAAGCAGCAGGCCCTGCCGGTATCCACCGGTGACGATGATTTGATCGGGATGGCATTGCATTTGTCGGCTGATGGCAAGGTGGCTCGCGATGTGGGCCCGCAGCACGGGTTCGCCTCGCGGGTCAGCGTAGGCCGTGTCAGTGCTCGCGTCGTCACGTAGGGCACGCGCTCGCATGCGAGCCCACAGCTTGGCTGGAAATGCGTCGTGAGCGGGTACGCCCATTTGGAAAGGCCGTGGGGCGCTCGAAAATGGACGGTTGAATGCCGCCAAAGGTCTGTCGATTGACACGTCGTCGACCGTTTCGATGGTAGGCGGCCGAGCGCATACGCGCGTTCCTGCGGGTCCGGCACCGAATACCAGGTTCTCGGCGATTAGCCGATCGTATGCCACGCGGATGGTGCCGCGCGCGACACCAAGCTGCGCGGCGAGGTCCCGACCGGAAGGCAAACGCTGTCCTGGCGCAAGCCGGCCGTCGAGGATCGCCTGTCGCAGGCTGGCATGGATCTGGTCGCCGATTGGCGCGACGGCGGCTCGGTCCACCTGAATCGACAGCGCATCGAACGTACTTAAGTCAGTCATCTTGGGTCAGTCGTTCCGGCAGTTTTTGGGCCTGTTTCTCCAACAGCAGGTGGAGTAAGGTCTGCTTATGACATGGATCGCGGTCGAAGTCGATAGGCGGCCTTCGGGGCTCGCCGGCCGCAATCCGGCAATCATCAACAACAGCAAAGGACTGTGATGACCCGCTTGAACTGGCAAGAGATTGCACCTGAAGGCGCAAAGGCACTTTTCGGTGTCCACCACTACGTAACGAGGAGGACGAACCTTCCGGAGGAACTCGTGCACCTCGTGTTCCTCCGCATTTCGCAAATCAATGGCTGCGCACACTGCATCGATATGCACAGTCGCGATCTAAGAAAAACCATGTCGATCGACAAGATCAGTTTGGTACCGGTATGGGACGAGGTGCACCATTTGTTCTCTGAGCGGGAGCGCGCCGCGCTGGCCTGGGCTGAAGAGGTGACCCGTGTCAGCGAGACGCACGCGTCTGATGAGGCGTATGCCGCCGCCTCGGCACAATTCGCGCCCAAGGATCTGGTTGACCTCACGATCACGATCGCCGCAATGAACGCGTTCAATCGGCTGGGAGCGCCATTTCGAGTTCCTGTCGCTGCCCAGTCGTGATCTGGTTTCCACACGCAGATTGGAAGTGATGCTTCACGGGCTCGAAGATTGCAGAACCCTAGGCGTCGATGATGCATTTCAGTCTGAGCTGCGCGAAGGGCTGCTTTGGAAAATCGCCTGCGAGCGTCTGCTTCTGGCCGGAAAGCGACCGCTCGCCGGCCGGGATGCATTAAACCTCGGTTTGCTCTGCGATTTCAAGAGCATCGTCGACCGGCCACGACGAGGCCAACCGCGCGGTGTTCCGCGCCCAGCCGGCCGACGACCTGGACCCGGCCGGCATCGCCCTGCGCGGTCCGAAAAAGGCGGTGGACAAGGCGGTCAAGGCGCAGTCGCTGCATCCTTGATGCTGTCGCTCTCGCCGTCGTTGTCGCTGTCGGACGCGGGACGCGCCGGCGCGCCGTCCCGGTAGGCCACCGAGACCATGGCGCCGACGACGAACGTCAAAATGATGAAGAGCGTCAGATAGGCCACGATCCAATACGGTCCGCCGTCCAGGGCGTAGCCCAGGTACTCGTACAGCGCGCTGTGGGCCAGGCCGCCCGCGCTCACCAGGATGCCCAGGGCCAGCATCAGCGGCCAGCGCGGGTAGGGCATGGCGGCACGCACGCCGCGCAAGCCGGTTGCGCCGGTCACGGCGGCGCGCGGCAGGGCGGGCGCCAGCAGCGCCAACCCGTACAGGATCGGCAGCCAGAGCACCAGCACCACGGGCACCAGCGCCGCGAAGAACAGGCCCGAGTCCGGGCCGTTCATCAGCGCGAACAACACGTAGGGCAGGTCGCCGGTGGCGCGCGCCAGCGTCGTCACGACCACCGCCAGCAGGCCCAGCATCACCAGGTGCCAGGCTTGCGCCGTACTGCCGGGGGCATCGATCCGCGTATCGTCCGCGCGCGCGATGACCCGGTGCCAGGCGTACGTCATGCGCGAGAATGCAATCAGGTTGACCAGTGCGAACAGCAGGAACAGGCCGCCCTTAAGCCAGTACAGCGACGCGGCCAGAATGGCGAACGGCAGCGATAATAGGAACACCGCCAGCGACCACGGCGCGGCCGCCAGCATCGCGCGGCCATGGCGCCGGATGGCGCCGGCCGTTGCGTTGAAGAATGAAAGCGCTCCGCGTGCGTTCGACAAGTCGTTCCTCTGTGGGCAATCGACAGGGCCTTGTTTATACCGCAGCCGGGCCGCCCGGACATCATCGTTTGCAAGCCTTTACCATAAGAGAGGAGACCCGATGGAAGTGACCTTGAGCGGCAGGGTGTAGCGCGCTCCGGCGTTTGAGTGGTCTGCTGTTACGCTACGACTGGCCCTGAAGATGCTTTGCGCTTGGTCATTCTCTGGCCGGAAGACACAGCTTGGCGCAGCGCCTTGGCCGAGGCGTTCTGGTGGGAAGCCAGCACTCGCGGGATCTCTGCGATCCCTAGATGTTTGGATGTAGAAATGGTGTTTTTCATCTTAAGTGGACATCTAAGGGAAAAACTCCATTCTTAATGGTTAGGCTGTGGCAACTTGAGTGGTGAAATGCTGCCTAAGTTATTGCTTCTTATAGATCCAGGGTTTTATCTTGAATGGACTTTAACAGTCGGCACGTGGACGAGAGAGAGACTTGCTAGCATGTGCTGTGCTGTACGCAATACATCATCGACATACAACTTGAGAAGATAGGATCATGACCCAGCCGCATTCAAGACGCCCACCCGCTTACGTACTGAAGACACGGTATACACCTGCGATGAAGCTTCTCTTTACGTTGGGCCTCGCAATGCTGGGGACCTACGCCCAAGCCGCCAGTTTTGATTGCAACAAGGCCGCGAGCACGACGGAAAAGTTGATCTGTAGCGATGCCGAGACCTCCGCGCTGGATGGCAAATTGCAGGGGGCCTATAAGGCAGCACTAGCCGCAACCGATGCCTATGGCAAGAAAGCGTTGGCTGAAGAACAGCGCAACTGGATCAAATACGCTCGTGGCATTTGTCAAGACAGCGCCTGCCTGCGGCAAGCATACACAAGCCGCATCGCCCTGCTGGCGCGTAATGAGAAACATATTGCCAATGGCAAGGTGTACTCGGACTGCAAGCTGCCGGGCAACCAAACCTCTAGTGGCGAATGCGTCAATGTTGTGCCGATTCGTGATCCCAACTCCCGCGTGGAATCGTTCAACCAATCGCTGGAGCAGCAGAAGCAAAACGGCCGAATCATCGGTTGTAGCCGGCTGATTGATCTGCCGGTTGGCGTCGCCGGAGGTAATCACAGTTTTGGCGGTTCCTGCATATTGCAGGAGGGTACGCAGCGCAAGGACGTGAGGGTCTGCAACGACGATATGTTCGGTCATTTCCAAGTAGAGCCGTCCACGCCCCAGGATGCCTCGGACAAGCGCCTGGTCGACTTTACTTACGCGCAATGCTATGGCGGTTGATGATAAGCGCCCGCGGCTCCTGGACCTGCTGATCGACCACCGCCGGCCGAACGACC
This sequence comes from Achromobacter sp. EG18, assembly GCF_059759395.1. Classification (NCBI taxonomy): domain Bacteria; kingdom Pseudomonadati; phylum Pseudomonadota; class Betaproteobacteria; order Burkholderiales; family Alcaligenaceae; genus Achromobacter; species Achromobacter sp. EG18. The sequence continues at coordinate 3,556,416 of NZ_CM186213.1, read as the reverse complement.
TGAAGAACTGCTACGAGGGCCAGATGTTCAGCATGCGCTTGCCCATCAGGATTTGCGCCCGTTGAACGGCATGGTGCTGTTGGATCTGACGGACAACTACGAGCGACCTGGCCGACAAGAAGTCTGTGCGAAGCTGAGTGAGGTAGATATGGGCTGACGCCCATATATGGGGTACGGCGTCCGATCCGGCAGGGCAAAACGAGTCCCCGACGTACACTATTGATATTGAACAGGCTGGTCCCAGGGGCGGGAGAGTACGCCATGCTATCGACATTGATCTACCGCAGCCGAGTCTGTGAACCCTTGGATGCCGATGCGCTCGGCGTTCTCGTCCGAAAAGCCAGAGCGCGCAATGCGTCGTTGAACGTGACAGGGATACTGCTTTTTGATGGGGTCCACTTTGTTCAACTGCTGGAAGGGGGCGCCCAGGAATTGGCGGTGCTGTTCGATGCCATCCAGCGGGACGCGCGGCACGCGAATGTCGTGCATCTCCTGCGCGACCAGGGGCCATTTCGTCGCTTCGAGGGCGACCAGATGGCGATGGTCGATCTGCGTGAGCTCGACTCCAAGCGCGTGGCAGCGCTGATCCTCGAGAAAATGAAGCGGAAAGCCAGGTTGGCGGCCAGCGACGACCGGGTCATCAAGATTCTCTCGTGGTATGCGCTTGCGCGTGGCACAAGCCATATCGTTGAAGGGGAATGGGCGCGGAACTGGCGATTCGTGACAGAGGGCGAGGCCGCGCCCGGGCAGGGCTTGCTGGCGGAGCAGGCGTACCAGTTTGCCTTGCAGCCGATTGTGGAGCCCATGCGTCGAACGGTCACTTCCTTCGAGTTCCTGATCCGCAGCGGAACCGGCGGGTCGCCCGAACAGTTGTTCTCCACCGTCCCTCCCATCCAGCGCTACCGGATGGACCTGGAGTCCAAAGCATCCGCGTTCCGATTGGCGCGTCGCCTGCGCCTGGAAGACGTCAAGCTGTCGGTGAACCTGTTGCCCATGTCGTTGGTTGCCGATCCCGCGGCGGTGGAGCATCTGCTTGGCCAGATCGCCGCATGCGGCTTGTCGCCCCAACAGGTGATCGTCGAGGTTACCGAGCAGGAGGCCGTCGCCAACCAGGGCGATTTCGGCGCTGCCATCGAACGTTTGCGCAGAGCCGGGATCGGGGTGGCGATCGACGATTTTGGCGCGGGCTTTGCCGGCCTGTCCCTGCTGGCGGAATTCCAGCCCGACAAGCTCAAGATCGACCGCAAGCTCATCCAGAATATCCATTCGGACGGCCCTCGGCAGGCGATTGTGCGCGCGATTCTCGAGGCGTGCACGGCCATGGGCATCATGCCCGTGGCCGAGGGGGTGGAACGGATCGAGGAATGGTGCTGGCTGGAGGCGGCCGGCTTGAAACGCTTCCAAGGCTACCTGTTCGCCAGGCCCGCGCTGAATTGCCAGCCCGAAATCTGGTGGCCTGAACGGGTTGCCCCCAGCCAGATCGCCTGAGGGGAGTGGCGGTCAGCGCGCCACGGCTGCTGCTGCTGCTGCTGCTGCACGCGGTCGATCTCGAAGGCATCTATCTGTACTACGGTCGCCGCCCCGAACAGCCGCTGCGGGTGCGGACGTTCGTGGATTTCATGGTCAGGCAGCTGGAAGGGAACCGGCAGTTCTTCCTCGATCCTGGCGAGCTGGAGCGAGGGGTGGGCTAGCCGCCACGGCCTCGCGGCGGCTTCGCGGAGCCGACAACAATCATTGGCAACGCTGTGGCACCTTGCGCAGGGACTCCGTGTAGCCCAGCGCGGCGACGCGGTCTGCCAGGTGAGCGTAGGCGTCATCGCTCAGGCATGGCGTGCGTGCCATGATCCACACGTAATCGCGCTTGGAGCGGCCGATGATGGTGGTCTGATAGGCGTCGTCCAGGTAGGCGATGACGTATTCCGCCTGGATCGGCCAGATGAACTGCATGCCCCAGACCGCGTTGCCGGTGTCCGGCCGCACCGTGGCCACCGGGTGCATGGTGCTGACCTCGGCGTCGAAACTGCCTTTGCGGTAACGGAAGTCGGTCTGGATCCGGCCGTCCGGCAGCGGCCGGTAGCTCTCGACGGCATCGTAGGCGTTGCGTTCGGGCCAACTGGGGATGTGCGCGATGACATACCAGTCGCCCATGAAACGCGGCAGATCGACATGGGACACGGGCGGCATGGGCGCGGGCCCGGCGCAGCCCGCCAGCAGGCCCATCGCGGCAACACACAGGGCGCGCAACATGGCGGTCTCCTCAGGGACGGGTGAACCGGTAGTGGGTGACGCCCCATTGCTGGCCGTGGTCGTAGCCGAACAATTCGGCGCAGGCCATCCAGAACATGCGCCAGCGCTGATGCCACAGCGGCGCCAGCTGCGGGCCATAGGCCTGTTCCAGCACCGCCCGGGCCTGCGCGGCGCGGGCGTCCTGGTTGGCCAGCCAGTGGTTGGCTGTGCGCGCGTAGTGCGTGCCATCGAGAAACCACTTTTCCTGCAGTTGCAGGTCGCGCTGGAAATGCAGCAGCGTGTCGGCCGCCGGCATGATGCCGCCGGTGAAAAAGTGGCGTCCCATCCAGTTGCCGGCGCCTTCGGTCTCGAACGGATAGGCGCGCTCGCGGTGCGCGAAGATGTGCACGAACAGCTTGCCGCCGGGCCGCAGCCATTGGCCGATGCGCGCCAGCAGGTCCTGGTAGTTGCGCATGTGCTCGAACATTTCCACCGAGACGCAGCGGTCGTAGGCGGAGCCGGGCAACGACAGCGCGTTGACGTCGCGGGTGATGACCCGCACGTGCTCCCAGCCGCGTTCGCGGCAGCGCGCCTCGATATGCTGGCGCTGGGTAGCCGAGTTGGACACGGCGGTGATGCGGGCGTTGGGAAACTGTTCGGCCATCCACAGGGTCAGCGAACCCCAGCCGCACCCCAGCTCCAGGATGTCCTGGCCGTCGGCCAGCTCGGCGCGCTCGCCATACAGGCGCAGCATGGCGGCTTCGGCCTGGTCCAGCGTTTCGGCGCCGGTCGGGTACAGGCAGCCGGAATATTTCATGCGGGCGCCCAGGCAGAGCTGGAAGAACGCGGTGGGCAGCTCGTAGTGCTGCGCGTTGGCGGCGTCGGTGTGGATGGCCACCGGGCTGGTGCGCAGGCGCGCGATCAGGGCCTGGTCGCGGGCGGTCCAGGCCTCGATGCCGCCGGCGTACTCGGCCGTCAGGCGTTCGGCGCACAGGCGCCGGATGCCCAGGCGCAGCAGCGCGTCGGGCACCAGGCCGCGTTCGGCCAGGCCGAGCAGGCCGGGCGCGGGGCGGTCGGTGGCGAGCGGGAGGTCGTTCAGGCTGGCGGTCGTCATGGCGTGCCTCATCAGGATTTGGGGAACCACGGGAAGAAGGCCGAGGTGCGGCGCTGATACTCGCGGTAGTCGTCGCCGCGAGTGCGCAGGGCCTGCTGCTCGGTGAAGGGAATGCCGCTGATCCAGCGCAGGAAGACGTACATCAGCGCGGGGCCCAGCCACGCCAGCCAGGTCAGGGGCGAGCCCCAGGCCAGCGCGACGTAGCCGAACCAATGGCACCATTCGAAGAAATAGTTGGGATGCCGTGAATAGCGCCACAGGCCGTCGCGGCAGGTCCGGCCGCGATGGGCCGGATCGTCGCGAAAGCGGTCGAGCTGGCGGTCGGCGATGACTTCACCGGCCAGCGCCGCCAGCCAGATCGCCAGGCCCAGCGCGACGGGCAGGCCACGCGCGGGACTCGCGCCCACGGCCAGGAAGGGCAGGCTGAACAGCATCACCAGGCCGGCCTGGAACATGAACAGGCCGAAGAACTTGCCTTGATGGCCCGCCCAGTATTCGCGCAGCGCGCGGTAGCGTCCATCCTCGCCATGCCGGACCCTGCGCCACAGGTGCCAGGCCAGCCGCAGCGACCAGACGCCGGCCATCGCGGCCAGGCTGGCCCTGGGCGCCCAGTCGCCTTGGCCGGTGGCGGCGATCAGCAAGGCGCTGGCGCCCAGGCCCGCGGCCCAGACCACGTCAACGATGCCCGCGTTGGCGTGGCGGCGCTGCCAGCTCCAGGCCACCGTCATGGCGATGACCATGACGGCGGCGATGATCAGCCATTGCGACAGGGGATTCATGCGGCCTCCCGCGTCCAGCGGTGCGCCCGGCGCGTCAGCGCCGGCAGGATCAGCCCCCAGCCCAGCGCCAGCGCCGCGGTCGCGCGCCAGGCGGGCGCATCGAACTGCACCGCCTGCCAGCCGCGCGCGGCGCCCCAGTAGGCGAGCGGCCCGCCGATAGCGCCGAAAGCAAAGGCCAGCCAGCGGCGCGGCCGCAGGTAGGCCAGTGAATGGTTCAGTGTCAGCGCGAAGGCCGCCCACAGCGCCAGGATCCAGCGTGGCGCGGGCCAGGCATCGGCGGCGTAGACCGCCCAGCCCAGCGCGGACAGCGCGCCGTCGAGCAGGCAACCGCACAGCAACGCGGCGGCGGCCAGCTTCAGGTCGGCGCGCCACTCGGCCGAGCAGGCCAGTTGCGCGGCAATGAAGACCAGGGCCGAGACCACGCCCGGCCACGCCAGGCCGCGGCCCGCGCCGATGACGGCGCTGAACCAGACAAGCTGGTAGCCGAGCAGGTTGGCCCAGAAGCGCATCACACGCCCGCCTGGACCCAGCGCTCGCCGTCGCCGCGGGCGCCGGGAGGGGTCAGCAACAGGTGCGAGACGCCGATCGAGCGTTCGCGAAAGCCCCCTTCGCAGTAGGCCAGGTAGAACTCCCACAGGCGGCAGAAGCGGCTGTCGAAGCCCTGTTCCCGCGCCTCGGGCAGGCGCGCCAGGAAGCGGTGGCGCCAGGCTTGCAGGGTGCGGGCGTACGACAGGCCGAAATCCTCCAGGTGCACGAGGGCGAGGTCGCAGGCGCGCGTCTTGGCCCGCAGCATCGCCTCGACCGACGGGATGAAGCTGCCTGGAAAGATATGGCGCTTGATGAAATCCACTTCGCCCAGCGCCTGCTGGTAGCGATGGTCTTCGATGGTGATGGCCTGGATCAACGCACGTCCGTGCGGCGCGAGCAGGTCGGCGACCTTGGCGAAATAGGTCTCGAGGTACTGGGCGCCGATGGCCTCGATCATCTCGATCGACACCAGCTTGTCGTAGCGGCCCTGCAGGTCGCGGTAGTCCTGCAGCACCACACTGACGCGATCGTCCAGGCCCGCCGCGCGCACCCGCGTCAGCGCCAGCGCGTGCTGTTCGCGCGAGATGGTGGCGGTGGTGACGTGGCAGCCGTAGTGGCGCGCGGCGTGGATGGCGAATCCGCCCCAGCCGCTGCCGATTTCGACGACACGGTCGCCCGGGCCGAGTTCCAGCTTGCGGCAGATGGTGTCCAGCTTGCGCCGCGAGGCCTCTTCCAGCGTGTCGTCGGCGCCGGCCCAGAGCGCCGACGAGTACATCAGGTCCGGCGACAGGAACAGCGAGAAGAAATCGTTGCCCAGGTCGTAGTGGGCGGCGATGTTGCGGCGGCTGCCTTCGTGGGTGTTGCGGTTGCCGGCATGCCAGCGCTTGAGGGCCCAGCCGGCCACGCGCGCCAGCCCCGATTCCATGCCGTCCAGCGTGTCGCGATTGCGCACCAGCAGGCGCACCAGGGCGACCAGATCGTCGCAGGTCCACAGGCCGTCGCCGTACGCTTCGCCCGCGCCGACGCTGCCCTGGGTGGCCACCAGGCGGTAGAAGGCCATGTCGCGGATGGTCAGGCGCACCACCGGCTCGCCGTCGCCCAGCGTGACGCTGCCCAGGCTGTCCTCTATGGCCAGCCGGCCGCTGGTGAGCGTCGAGAGACGGGCGAACAGGCGTCTGCGCAACAGGCGCTCCAGCGCCCCGGGCGGACGGGTCCCCGCGATGGCGGCATGTTCGGACGGCGTCATGGCTTTCATTGTGGTTCTCCGTTGGGCGTGCGGGGATGGTCGTGGATCGGGTTGCGTTTGAGCCAGAGGCGCAGGGCCTGCCAGTGGATGCCGCCGATGACCTGCAGGGTCATCAAAGGGAAGCGCCACAGCAGGCGCGCCAGCGCAGCGCCGTCGAGTTCGCGGCGCTGCAGGCGCAGGTTGGCATCGAATTGCGGCTGGCCCTGGCGGTTGACGCGCATGTGCACCCGCAGATCCTCGCCCGGGGCGTTGAAGCGCCAGTCATAGATGCAGTCCATGGGCATGAAGGGGGAGACGTGAAAGCGTTTGTCGAAGCGCCAGGCCATGGCGTCGCCACGGCGCTCGGCCTGCGCGACCGGCAGGACGACGCAATGCCGTTGTTTCCATGGGGTGTTCGTGATCTCCGCCAGGATCGCGGCCAGGGTCACGCCGTCGGCTTCGTAGCAGTAGTAGAAGCTGACCGGGTTGAAGACATAGCCGGCGTAGCGCGGATGGGCCAGCAGTCGGATCGGCCCGGCGGGCGCCTCGCCCAGGCGCGCTCGCAGCCTGGCCCGCACCGCCTGCGCCAGCGGCTGCCCCGCCTCGCCGTCCAGATAATCGCTGCGGCGCCATTCGGCCAGGTTGGGCCGGTCCACCGACCACAGCCAGCGGCGCTGGAACACCTGGTCGATTTCGTCCAGGTCCAGGTACAGCTGCGCCATGCGGTAGCTGAAACCATGCGCGTGCGGCACGTGGCGCCTGTGCGTCACGCGGCCTTCGTAGAGGGCGCTGTGGCCGTTCATGCCGCCACCGCGGATAAGGCCGCGGCCTGCGACTGGATGCCCCGGACCACGTCCAGCGCGCTGGCCACGCCGTCCTCGTGAAAGCCCCAGCCCCAATAGGCGCCCGCGTACCAGCAGCGGTGGTGGCCCGAGATCTCGTCGCGGCGCGCCTGGGCGGCCACGGACGCGAGGGTGTAAACCGGATGGTGGTAGCGCATGCGGGCCAGCACCTGCGTCGGATCGATGGCTTCGCTGCGATTGAGCGTGACGATGAAGGGGCGGCGCGATTGCAGGCCTTGCAAGAGGTTCATGCAGTAGCTGACCGAGCACGGCGCCGACGGATCGGCCGGCACGTAGGCATTCCACGCCGCCCAGGCCTTGGGGTGGCGTGGCAGCAGGCGCGCGTCGGTGTGCAGCACGACGTCATTGTGCTGGTATGTGATCGCGCCGAGCACCTCGCGCTCGGCCGCGCTGGGCGCGGCCAGCAGCTTCAGGGCCTGGTCGCTGTGGCAGGCGAACACCACCTGGTCGTAGCGCGGCCGACCCTCGCACGAGGCCAGCGTGACGCCGTCCGCCTGGCGCGTGACCTGGTACACCGGGCAGTTCAGTCGCACCCGCACGTTCCAGCGTTCGCGCAGGGCGCGGATGTAGCTGCTGGACCCACCCTGCACCACGCGCCATTGGGGGCGCGCATCGACTTGCAGCATCTGGTGGTTGGCCATGAACTGCACCAGATAACGCGCCGGGAATTCGAGGATGCGCGCGGCGGGCGATGACCACAGCGCCGACGCCATCGGGATCAGGTGGTCGGCCTGGAATGCCTGGCCGTAGCGGTGCCGCGCCAGGTACTCGCCCAGCGTCGGGCCGGGCTCGTCGCCGGCCAGCAGGGCCGGGGCTTCGCGGTAGAAGCGCAACAGGTCGCGCACCATGCCCAGAAAGCGCGGCGACAGCAGGTTGCGGCGCTGGCAGAACAGGGTGTCGAGCGAGGTCGCGTTGTATTCCAGGCGGCCGGCCTCCTGGTGCACCGAGAAGCTCATGGTGGTGGGCTGCGAGCGCACGCCCAGCTCCTCCAGCATCGTCGTGAAGTGGGGATAGTTGACAGGGTTGTGCACGATGAAGCCGCTGTCCACCGCATAGCGGCGGCCGTCCTGCTCGACGTCGTGGGTGTGCGTGTGGCCGCCCAGGTAGTCGTTGGCCTCGTACAGGGTCACGTCATGGTCCTGGCCCAGCTTCCAGGCGCAGACCAGTCCCGCGATGCCCGAACCGATGATGGCGATGCGCATGGTCATTCCTTGGCGCGCGCCAGCACCCAGGCCGGCACGGGTTTCAGGTCCCAGATCAGGCCAGCGGCCGCCAGCAGGCGCAGGCCGTACCAGGTGAGGTCGATTTCCCGGGCGCGAAAGCCCTGGCGCGCCGAACCGGGATAGAAGTGGTGGTTGTTGTGCCAGCCTTCGCCGAAGGTCAATAGCGCCAGCCAGGCGTTGTTGCGGCTATCGTCGGCGGTGTCGTAGCGGCGCTTGCCGTAGCGGTGCGCCAGTGAATTGATGGTGACGGTCGCATGGAACAGCGCCACCGTCGAGATGAAGAAGCCCCATACCAGCATCTGCGGCCCGCTGGTGCCCAGGCCGGGCGCCAGGCGCGCGAGCGCGGCGCCCAGGGCATAGCACAGCAGCGCCAGCGCGATGGGCACGGCGGCGTCGAAGCGGTCCAGCCAGCGCAGTTCGCGGTAGCGGCGCAGATCCGGCACGCGCGCCAGGTCGGTGGCGAAGGCGCGCGGCGTCAGGAACCAGCCCATGTGGCTCCACCAGAAACCGTGGCGGGCCGGCGAGTGCAGATCCTGTTCGTCATCGGCGTGGCGGTGATGGTGGCGGTGGTGCGCCGCCCACCACAACGGGCCGCGCTGGGCGCACGAAGCGCCGAGAATGGCGAACACCAGCTGCATGGCGCGCGAGGTGCGGAAGGTGCGGTGCGAGAAATAGCGGTGGTAGAAGCCGGTCAGGGCGAACATGCGCACGGCGTAGAGCGCCACCGCCACGGCCACCGCCACCGGCGAAACGCCGGTCCATGCGACGCCCAGGCAGCCAACGTGCAGCAGCGCGAAGGGCAGGGCGCGGGTCCAGTCGATGCGGTCGGGCGGGCCGGCGGGCGCGCCCGCCGCCTGGGTATCGACCCAGCGGCGTATCGAAGTGGTCCAGTGAGAGGGTTCAGGGCGCATCATCGTGTCCTGTTCGAGGCTTGCGGGGATATACGGGCGGGGCGGGCGGACGGATGCGTAAGTGGAAACCCTTAGTCGCACCGTCCCGTCAACGGCGTGGCCGCCGCGGCGTCCATGTCCTGCTGGGTGGGCGGGGCCAGTTCGGCGTCGGCGGGGAATTCGATGCGCACGGTCTGCGTGCCGCCGTTGCCGTCGCGCAGGTTGCTGGGGCCTTCGAAGCGGCGCAGGCGCCGGCTGTCGCGGTCGTAGGTCACGCGCAGCGGCGGCGCGGCGAAACCGTACCAGGCATCCAGCCGCAGCCGGAATACGCGCTCGCGCCGTTCGGGCACGTCGCGCGCCTGGACTTCCAGCGGCATCAGAGCCAACCGGCTGGGCACCAGGAACTGCAAGGGGCGGTCGGGTGAGTCCCAGTGCGCGCGCAGCCAGGCGTCGAAGCCGGCGTCGATCACCGGGTCTTCGGCCTGCGGCAGCGCCTGGCTGCGCGTGGTCGCGCTGGCGCGCGCCTGCACGTAGGCGTGGCGCACGCCGCCGCGGCTGCTGACGCCTTCGCGGTAGCCGTCGCGCTGGTCCAGCAGGGCGAAATCGGGCGCGGGATCATCCACGCCGCCGCGCACCCATTTGCGGGCGAAGGCGGCGCCGTCCGGACAGCGATACAGCACCAGCCGGGTCTGCCGCGCGCCGTCCCTGACGACCCAGTGCTCCTCGCGGTAGCGCTCGGCGCCGCCGCGCTGAGCATAGGCGTAGCCCAGGTAGTGTTCGTTGGCCGCCAGGGCGCCAAGCGGCGCCAGCGGCAGGATCAGGGCGAGCAGCAGCGATGGGCGCATGTCATTCTCCCGGGGCGGAGCAGGGACGGGTCACGAACGCGGCCATGTCGTCCAGCACCGGCGCGCGCCAGCGCAAGGGCCGCGCCAGCGCGCCCACCAGCAGTTTGTGGCCGAGGTCGGGATACTCGACCAGGCGCGCGCAGGCGCCAGCGGCGCGCAGGGCGCGCGCCAGGCCGGCGCTGTTGCGCCGCGGGTCCACCGCGGTGTCGGCGCTGCCGGTCAGCAGCAGGCCCGGCGGGGCGGCGGCGCTGACGTGGCGGATCGGTTGCGAGTCGGCCGGCGTATCGGGAAACCGGAACACCGGCCGCACGTCACGCGCGACGATCGGCAGGAAGTCGTAGGGGCCCGCCAGGCCGATCCAGCCGGCCAGCGAGCCCGGCGCGGAGCCGGCATCGCGCAGCCAGCGCGGATCCAGGGCCAGCATGGCGGCGATGTAGCCGCCGGCGCTGTGGCCGGCCACGAACACCCGGACCGGGTCGCCGCCATAGGCATCGATATGCCGTTGCGTCCACGCCACCGCCAGCGCCGCGTCCTGCAGGAACGCCGGGTAGATAGCCTCGGGATAGAGGCGGTAGTCGGCGATGACGGCAATGATGCCGCGCGAGGCCAGCGCGTCGCCCGCGAAGCGATAGTCGGCGCGTTCGCCGCTGCGCCAGCTGCCGCCGTAGAAGAACACCACCACCGGCGCGCCGGCGGCGTCCAGCGGCGCATGGATGTCCAGGCGCTGGCGCGGCAGCGGGCCATAGGCCAGCCCGGACGTGGCGCGGCTGGCGCCGTCGGGCACGGCGCCGTTGAGCAGGGTCAGGGGCGAGCAGGCGGCCAGCAGGCCTAGCGCCAGGCTGGCCAGCAGCAGTATCTCGAGCAGGCCGCGCTGGCCCGGGCCGATCCAGGAAGACATGGGGTGCTCCGCAACGGGGACACCCCTCTATACGGGCACGGGCCCGCGTTGGATGCGGCTCAGATCTTCAGCACGTCGCCGCTCATGATGACCGGCCCGGTGGGCGCGCCGGTGGGCGAGCCGCCCGGCGGCTCCAGCGTGATGGCCAGTTGCTGGACGCCGGCCAGGCCCTGGGCGCGGCGCAGCGCCGTCAGGCCTTCGGGCGACACCAGCCCGACCGACTGCGGCGCCTGCCCGGGCGGAATGGCCCAGAGTTCCAGGGACTTGCCGCCGGCGCGCGTCGCCAGGTTCTGCAGCGCGTGGATGTGCAGGCCGCCGGCTTCGTCGGCGCGCACCACCAGCATGGCTTGCGCCTCTGGGCTTTGCAGCACGGCCATCAGCTGCGCCCGGGCGGCGCGGTCCACCTGCATGGGATAGATGACGACGCCGGCCACCAGCAAGGCGGCCAGCGCGCCGCTGGCGATGCGCCAGAACGCCAGGCCGCGCCACCAGGGCGCCGCGCCCGGGTGCAGGCGGGATTGGATCGCGCGCCAGACGCGGCGCGGGGGCGTCCTGCCGGGCAGCGACCAGAGCAGGGGGTAGATGTCGTCTTCCCAGCCCCGCACCTGCCGGCGCAGATTGGCGTCGGCGGCCATCAGGCCCTCGAAGCGGCGGCGGGCGCCGCCGCGCATGGCGCCCGAGACATAGTCGGCCGCCAGCCGGGCGCGCAATTGCGGATCGCGGTAGTTCATGACAGGCACCTCTTGAGCCGTTCCATGCCGCGCCGCACCCAGCTCTTGATCGTGCCCAGCGGAGCCTGCAGGCGGCGGGCGATCTCGCCGTGGCTCAGGTCGTCGAAAAAGGACAGCGCGATGGCCGTGCGCTGCTGGCCTTCCAGCTGCTTGAGGCAGTCGGCCAGGCGCCGGGCATCCTGGTCGGACTGCAGGCGCTCGAAGGGGCCGGGCGCGTCATCCGCCCAGGCCAGCGTCAGCTCGCCGTCGGCGTCCGGGCGCTCCAGGTCGGGCCGGCGCAGCAGGTCGATACAGCGGTTGCGCACGATGCGGGTCATCCAGGTCATGACTTGGCTCTGTTCCGAAGAATAGCGGGCGGCGTTGCGCCAGATATTGATGAAGCTGTCCTGGAGGACTTCTTCGGCCCAGTCGCTTCGTCGCAATATACGGACGGCAAGGGCAAACAGATGCGGGGACGTTTGACGATAGAGTTCGGCCAGCGCGGATTCCTGGCCGCGCGCGCAGTCTTGTATCAGGGCCTTCAGACGTACTGGGTCGGGCATGACGGGTATCCGGGGTCACATGGGGTGCGGCCGCAGAATGCGCGGAATGGGCGCCACGGCGGGACGCGCCGCGGCACCATCCGACATACTACCGAAAACTCCGGCCTCGTTGCGCGGCCCGGCCCTTGGCGGGCCGTTCTGACGCGGATCGATATCGTCAGGTCGAGGCGGTCGACGCCTGCCGTGGCAGCGCCACGCGGAAGCGGGTGATGCCGTCGCGCGATTCGGCGCTGATGCGGCCGCCGTGAGATTGCGCCACCTGTTGCGCGATGAACAGTCCCAGCCCCAGGCCGCGATGGCCCCCGGCCGGCCGCGCGCCGCTGCGGAACGGGTTGAACAGTTGCGGCAGCAGTTCCGCGGGAATGCTGCCGCCGTTGCTGACCGTGACCACGACCCGGTCGGCAATGGAACCATCCACCTCGACCCGCACCGGCACGTCGCGGGCGCCGTGGTGCAAGGCGTTGCCGAGCAGATTGGCCAGCACCTGGGCGATGCGCTCGCCGTCCCATTCGCCGACCGGGTCGCCATGGCATTCGGCTTCGATCTGGCGGTCGGCGAAGCCGGCGCGCAATTCATCCAGGGTGCGGTGGACCAGCGTGTCCATGCCGATGCGCGCCGGCGCCAGCGCCAGTCCGCCGGCCTGGCGGATGCGCGTCACGTCGAGCAGGTCTTCGATCAGGTGCTTCATGCGCTCGCTGCTCTGGAGCATCCGTTGCGCCACGCTGACCACGCGCGCGTCGCCGCCCTGGCGCGCCAGCATCGAGGCGCCCATGATGACCGCCTGCAATGGCGTGCGCAGGTCATGGCTGAGCACGGCCATGAACATGTCGTTGACCCGCAACGCCTCGGTGCGCGCCTCCAGTTGCTGCGCCAGCGCGCGCCGGCGCTCGTGCAACTCGAAGAACACGTTCGCCTTGCTGCGCAGCATGTAAGGGTCGACCGGCTTGTACAGAAAGTCCACCGCGCCGCTCTCGTAGCCGCGGAACTGCCAATTCTGTTCGCGCGAGCCGGCGGTGATGAAGATCAGCGGAATGTGGCGGGTGCGCTCGCTGCCGCGGATCAGCTCGGCCAGCTCGAAGCCGTTCATGTCGGGCATCTGCACATCGAGCAGCGCCAGCGCCACGTCGGGATGATTCAGCAGCAGTTCCAGCGCCTGCGGGCCGGATTGCGCTTTCAGCACTTCGACCCGGTCGCTCGCCAGCAGCGCTTCCAGCGCGACCAGATTTTCGGGCACGTCGTCGACCAGCAGGCACTTGATGCGGTCATCCGAGGGTTTGGCAGATGTCAATATCATGGTGTGGTGGAAGTGGGGGGGCAGGGCCGCGGCTGCGCGGGCAACTGCGACAGCAGCGCCGCGATGGCGGCGGGCGCCAGGACCTCCGGGGCATCGATGCGCGCCAGGGCGGCGTCGGGCATGGCGCGCATCGCGGCGGTGTCCGGCGCCTGGACCACGGCGCGGCCGCCCGCGGCGTGGATGGCGGCCAGGCCGGCGGCGCCGTCTTCGTTGGCGCCCGACAGCAGCACCCCCAGCAACCGCTCGCCATAGCCGTCGGCGGCGGACTGGAACAGCACGTCGATTGAAGGCCGCGAGAAATGCACCAACGGGCCGATCGACAGCGCCAGGCGCGGTCCACGGTCGACCAGCAGGTGGTAGTCGGGGGGCGCGAAATAGACGTGCCCCGGCTGGATGGGCTGCTGGTCCTCTGCCTCGCACAGCGGCAGCGCGCAGCGGTCGCGGAAGATGTCGACCAAGAGGCTGCGGCGGTCGCGCGGCAGGTGCAGCAGCACGATCACCGCCGCGCGCAGGCCGGCCGGCAGGGCGGGCATCAGCAGGTTCAGGACCTCGATGGCGCCCGACGAGCCGCCGATGACGATGGCGTCCCAGGCGCCCGCCGCGTCGCCGCGATCCGGTGTCGGGGCGGTCACAGGCCGGCCTTTTTGCGGTAGATGCGGTCTTCGAGCACGAAATCATCGAAGCCGTCGGCCTGGGCGGAAAAGCGCACCGATTCGCGCGAGCCCAGGCCCATGAAGCCGCGATGCACCAGCGCGTCATGGAACAGGCGCAATGCGCGGTTCTGCAGGTCGCGCTCGAAATAGATAAGCACGTTGCGGCACGAGACCAGGTGCACCTCCGCGAACACGCTGTCGGTCGCCAAGCTGTGGTCCGAGAACACCATGTGCTCGCGCAACTGCTTGTCGAACACCACGCGCCCGTAGCGCGCGGTGTAGTAATCGGACAGCGAGCTGCGGCCGCCGGACTGGGCATGGTTGCTGGTGAAGGCGGCCACCCGGTCCAGGTCGAAGACGCCCTGTTCGGCCGAGCGCAGCGCATGCGGATTGATGTCGGTCGCGTAGATCAGGGCGCGGTCCAGCAGGCCTTCCTCATGCAGCAGGATGGCGAGCGAATAGACCTCCTCGCCGGTGCTGCAGCCGGCCACCCACACCTTGATCGAGGGGTAGGTGCGCAGGATGGGCACCACTTCGCGGCGCAGCGCCAGGAAATAGCTGGGGTCGCGGAACATGTCGCTGACCTGGACGGTCAGGAATTGCAGCAGGCTGGTGAACACCGGCGGCTCGTGCAGCACGCGGTCCTGCAACTGCGACAGGGTCTTGCAGCCGAAGTGCGACAAGGCGCTGCGCAGGCGCCGCTTGAGCGAGGCCTGGGCATACTCGCGGAAATCGTAGTGGTACTGGTGATAGATCGCGTCGAGCAGCAGCCGCTGCTCGATATCGTCGGTCTGCGCCTTGTTCGGTGGGGACTGGGGCATGATCGCGGGGCCGCGTTACTTGCGCATCCAGACGCGCACCAGCGACAACAGCCGTTCCACGTCCAGCGGCTTGGCGATGTAGTCGTTGGCGCCGGCGGCCAGGCATTTCTCCTGGTCGTCCTTCATGGCCTTGGCGGTCAGCGCGATGATCGGCAAGCGGCGCCACTCCGGCCGCGTGCGGATCTCGCGCATGGCGGTGTAGCCGTCCATCTCGGGCATCATGATGTCCATCAGCACCAGGTCGATCACCGGGTGGCCGTCCATGCCGACGCGGTCCAGCGCCTGGAGGGCCTCGCGGCCGTTGCGCGCGATCTCCACCCGCAGGCCGGTCGGCTCCAGGATGCTCGACAGCGCGAACACGTTGCGCACATCGTCCTCGACCACCAGCACCGTGCGGCCTTCGAGCGCGCTGTCGCGGCTGCGGGCCAGCTCCAGCATCTGGCGCTGCTGCGGCGGCAGGTCGGCCTCGACCTGGTGCAGGAACAGCGTCACCTCGTCGAGCAGGCGTTCGGGCGAGCGCGCGTCCTTGATGATGATGGACTTGGAGAAGCGGCGCAGTTGCTGCTCCTCGTCGCGCGACAGCGCCCGGCCCGTGTACACGATCACGGGCGGGAACGACACGCTCTCCTGCTCGGCCATCTCGCGCAGCAATTCGTAGCCGCTGATGTCTGGCAGGTTCAGGTCCATGACCACGCAATCGAAGGTGGTTTCGCGCAGCAGCTCCAGGGCGGCGCCGGCGGTCGCGGCCGGCACGATCTCCACATCGTCGCGCGCCAGAAGCTCCCGCACGCTTTCGCGCTGGCGGTCGTCGTCCTCCACCACCAGCACGCGCCGCACGTTCTGGGTGAACTTGGCTTCCAGGCGCAGCAGCGCCTGGGTCAGTTCCTCGCGCTTGACGGGCTTGAGCGCGTAGCCGATCGCGCCGCGGCCCATGGCCTCCTGGGCGTAGTCGGCCACCGACACGATGTGCACCGGGATGTGGCGCGTGTGGGGGTTGCGCTTGAGCTGGTCCAGCACGCCCAGGCCCGAGAAGTCGGGCAGGTTGATGTCGAGCACGATGGCGTCGGGCCGGCGCTGTGCCGCCAGCGCCAGACCGTCGGTCGCGGTGTGCGCGGCCAGACAGCCGAAGCCCATTTCGTGCGCCAGGTCGCCGAGAATGCCGGCGAAGCGTTCATCGTCCTCGATGACCAGGATGGTGCGGCCGGCCTCGCCGGCCGGTTCCGGGTCTGGCTGGACCGGCTCGGCCGCAGGCGCGGCGGCGGGCACCGCCCAGGCGGGAATGGCGGGCGGCGTCGGGATCGGCGCGGGCAGGCTGGGGACGGGCGCCGCGGGCGTGGCCTCCAGGCGCATCGGCAGCAGCAGCGTGAACACGCTGCCTTGCCCCGGCGTGCTGACCAGCGACAGGGATCCACCCAGCAGCTTGGCCAGGTCGCGCGAGATCGACAGCCCCAGACCGGTGCCGCCGTGCTTGCGATGGCTGCTGCCATCGGCCTGGCGGAAGGCCTCGAAGATCAGTTCCTGCTGGTCGGCCGGCACGCCGATGCCGGTGTCCTGCACGGCGAACGACAGCATGTTGCGCGGCGCGCGCGACACCTTGAGAGCAACGCTGCCTTGCTCGGTGAACTTGAGGGCGTTCGACAGCAGGTTCTTCAGCACCTGGCCCAGCCGCTGCGGGTCGGTATGCAAAGACGCCGGCACGTCGGCGGCGATGTCCAGTTCCAGGGTCAGGCGCTTGTCCTGCGCGATCGGGCGCAGCGGATCCAGCAGCCGCTCGAGCGCCGGCGCGATGGCCACGGCCTCGACCTCCACGGTGGCCTGGCCGGCCTCGATCTTGGCCAGGTCCAGAATGTCGTTGATCAGCGCCAGCAGGTCGCTGCCCGCTTCGTAGATGGTCTGCGCATACTTGACCTGGTCGTCGCTCAGGTTGCCCGGCTTGTTCTCGGACAGCAGCTTGGACAGGATCAGCGTCGAATTCAACGGGGTGCGCAGTTCGTGGCTCATGTTGGCCAGGAACTCGCTCTTGTACTGGCTGGCCTGCGTCAGCAGCCGCGCCTTGTCGGTCAGCGCGCCCTGCACCCGCAACAATTGCTCGGTCTGCAGTTCCAGGCTGACGTTGGCCTGCTTGAGCTCGGTCTGCTGCACCTCCATGCGCGCCTGCGATTCCTGCAGGATGCGGCTCTGCTGTTCCAGCTCTTCATTGCTGACGCGCAATTCTTCCTGCTGGGTCTGCAGTTCTTCCGACTGGCGCTGGGTTTCCGCCAGCAGCGCCTCCAGCCGCGTGCGGTCCAGGCCGGCGCGGATAGCCGAGGCCAGCATCTCGGAGGCGCCCTCGAGCAGGCTGCGCTCGCTCTGGCCCACGGCGTGGGTGAAGCCCAGTTCGATCACGGCATAGACACGATCGTTCTGTATGGCGGGCGCGAGGATCAGTTCGGCCGGATTGGACGTGCCCGTGGCCGACGAGACCGGGAGGTGGCCGGGCGGTACGTCGCGCAGGTGCAGCAGCTTGCGCGAGCTGGCCGCCTGCCCGACCAGTCCTTGCGCGGCGGGGATCTTCTGCGCCAGGCGCTCGGCCGGCAGGGCGTAGCCGCCGAAGAGTTCCAGCTCGTCGCCGCCGTGGTTGACGACGTAGCCGGCGCCGACGCTGGCGTGCAGGTAGTCCGCCAGGTAGTCCAGCGCGCGCTTGCCGATTTCGTCCAGGCGATGATCGCCCCGCAAGCGCAGGCTCAGGCCGGAGAGGCCGGTCGTGACCCAGGCCTGGCGCGCCTTGGCGCGGTACTCACGGATGGTCACCGCGGCCGACGCCAGGATCAGCGCCAGAAGCAGCATCGACCCGCCCCATGAGTAATAGGTCGAGGTGGTCGAGGCCGCGGCCCAGGTTTCGCGTTGCTCCTCGACCTGGCCCAGCTGGCGCGTGTACAGATCGGCGACCAGGTCGCGCAACCGGTCCATCGCTTCCTTGCCGGCATCGGTGCGCACCACGGCCATTGCGCCTTCCACGTCGCCGGCCTTGCGCATTTCGATGGTCTCGCGCAGTTCCGTCAGCTTCTGCTGGGTGATGCCCGCGATGTCGTTGACGATGCGGCGCTGCGCCGAATCCGCGGTGGCCGCTTCCTTGACCAGCGCCAGGCGCTGTTCGATCAACGGCACCGAGCGCAGATAAGGTTGCAGGTATGCCGGGTCGCCCGTCAGCAGGTAGCCGCGCTGGCCGATCTCGGCATCCTTGAGCGCCGAGTTGAACAGGCTCAGTTGGCGCACGGTCTCGGTGGCGCGGTCCATGGCCCTGACCGCCTCCGTCCGGGTCTCGGCCGAGCGCACGTTGACGAAGGCGATGACCAGGGTGGCCAGCGCCGCCGTCACGAAACCGGCCATCAAGGTGCGCGGAAGGGTGTGGCGGCTGGCGGATTGTTGCGAATTCGGCATGAGAACGGTTTAAAGTTCGGGGGACAGACCGGTGGACTATACAGGGTATGGGGCACTCGTTGCGCCCGGATACAAATACTTAGCACATGAAGGGCCCGCATGTCCTAGGATTCGACCTCTCCCCTCTGTTTTGCCCGCCGGCGTCTTGAATGCGTGGCACCGACAACCATGACGAAAATCCTTTTGGTCGACGACCAGGCCGTGCTGGTCGCCCTGATGAGTGAATTCCTGAGTGGCGAAGGCTATGACGTCACGACGCACACGGACGGCTTGACCGCGCTGCGGCAAATGCTCGAAGTGCAGCCGGATCTGGTCATCACGGACTTCTCCATGCCCGGCATGGATGGCGGGGCCCTGCTGACCGCCATGCGCGAGAATGCCTACCTGTGCGACACGCCGGTGCTGGTGCTGAGCGGCCGCCCGGAATCCGAGATCGCCGCGGCCTGTGAAGGGCGCGCCACCCTGATGCGCAAGCCCGCCGAGCCGCAGGATGTGCTGGCGGCCGTGCGCCGCCTGGCGCCCGTCCCCACGCGGCGGCCGCGCGTTGATGCGGCGGTCTTCGCGGCTGGCGAGGCCCGCGAACTCGCAGCCCTGGCCGCGTAGCGCCGCCTCATCGCGCGCCCGACCTGGACCTGGCCTGCTTTGGGGGGCGTGTTTCCGTTGGCGTCGCGCGCTTCCCGCGGGCGCCCTGGGCCGGCGGGAGCTGGACCGGCGTGGCGTCGCCCCGTCCAAGGAAACCGACATGACATCGCGACCGCAACGCTTCCTGGATCATCTTGCCGCACAGGGCTGGACCTTGCGGCGGACCGCGTCCGAGCCGACGCCGGCGGTCGCGCCGCCGGGCGACCGGCACGGCTATGGCGCTTTCCTGGCGACGTTCACCGAATTGCACAACGCGGACCAGACACGCTGGTTCCTGAGCGCGGCCGACCATGACGGCACGGCGGACAGCGCTTTTGCCTGGCACACGCTGCGCGACATGAGCCTGGAGGCCGCGCTGGACGAGGCCGGCCGGCAGGCGGTCCTGGACTTCTGGCAGCGGCACACGCTGATCTACATGAGCGTTGCCGGTGAATACGAATTCCTGGCGATAGAGGGCGACTCGGGCCGCATCGTGCACGGCATCGAGCCGGAATTCGAGGACACCCGCGAGGTCGCCCCGAGCCTGGCGGCCCTGTTCGAAGACATGATGGCGGGCCGCGCCGCGGCGGCGCTGCTGGCCTAACGTCGTCTGCAACTCTTTGGCCGCGACGCACGCCAGGACTCAAAACCCGTCAAGCTGGTCGCGCGGGTGGAACTCGGGGTCGTCCTTGCCATCCAGCATCGTTTCCACCATGCGCTCGAATGCGCCGGCGGCATCGCCCTGCTCGTCGGGCGCCGCGAAGCGGGAGCCGCCCTGGCCGGACAGCCCGAGCGCGGCAACCGTTTCCCGCTCGCCTTCCTCGCCCCAGAGATAGTCGTGAACCACCGCAAGGCCATGGCCATCCGCCGCGAAAAAATCGGCCGCGCCACGTGCTACCGTGAAAAAGACGATCAGGTCGTAGAGGTTTTCGGAATAGGTCAGCGAGCCCGCAACGAAGTGCGTCCCCGCGCGATCGTAGGCCGCAATCTTGATGTTTTCCGCCTGCGCGGAGTTCAGGATGGCCTTCAGCGCCGCGCGATTGTCCGGATGGCGCGCCAGCATGGCATCGCATTCCGCAACGAGCCGGCCCAGGTCCTGATCGCTGGAGGCTGCCAGGTCCTTGCCTGCGCAGAGATACCACTGACCGCCGATGGCGCCCCAGTCCGACCATCTCGATGCCGCCGGCACAGGCGCGGCGAGCCATTGGGCGAGATGCCCGCGTGGGATCTGGAGTTTGAGAAAGGCGGAATAGGGTTCGGACATGGCGGCTATCGATTCCCGGGTTCGTTCGGCGGCATTTATCTTAGCGTGGCTCGAAGGCGCCGCGACGGCGTCGAAGCGCTTCCTGTCGACCTCATGCCCTCTCAAAAATCGTAGCGCAGCGTCACGCCGGCGAATCGTGGCGAACCGTAATGTCCATAACTGCCACCGATGCCCTGGTAGTAGGCCTTGTCGAACAGGTTGTTGATGTTCAACGTCGCGGCCAGCTTCTTGTTGAACTGGTAGCGTGCCATCAGGTTGACCACCGTGTACGCGTCCTGCTTGACCGTGCTGTCATAACGGCTGAAGTACAACGAGGTCTTCGACGTCCAGTCGACGCCGCCGCCCACCGTCAGCCTGTTCCACGCCCCGCCCAGCCGGTACGTGGTCCACAGGCGCAGCGTGTCGACCGGCTGCTGGGTCAGCAACTGCGCGCCTTGCGCGTCTTGGGTTTTGGCATGGCTGAATCCCGCATGCATGTTCCAACCCGGCAGGATTTCGCCGGCCACTTCCAGGTCGATGCCGGTGGTTCTCGCGCCTTTGGCCGCGCGGTAAGCCGCGTTGTCCGTGCCCGGCACCGTATAGCCCGCGTCCAGTTCGGCGACGTTGTCTTTCTGGGACCGGTAGATCGCCACGCTGGTGTTCAGGCGACGGTTCAGGAATTCCCCTTTCCAGCCCATCTCGTAGTTCTTGCCCACGATGGGGTCGAGCACGTTGCCATTGCGGTCCTGGGACGATTGCGGCTGGAAGATGTCGGTGTAGCTGGCGTAGACCGATTGCTCGGGCGTCAGGTCGTAGACAATGCCCGCGTAAGGGGTGATTTCGCCGCGCGCGCGCAGGGTGTAGGTTTGCAGGAAGCTGTCGGCCGGGCTTTCATAGTAATAGTCGTAGTGGTAGTCGGACCGTCGGGCGCCCAGGATCAGGTGCACGTCATTGACCGGGTTCAGACGCAGCGCCGCATAGCTGCCATTCTGGCGCGACTTCACATTGAAGATCTCGCCCACGGTTCCGGTGTTGCCCGGCCGCGCCATGTTGTTGCCCCAGGTGCTGAAATCGACCGTGGACACGCCTACGTCCCAGCCTTTGTGCTTGTTCTCGTAGTGCTGGAAATTGAAGCCCGCAATGAAATCATGCGTCCGACCGCCCAGATCGAACGGGCCCTGGATCGTCACGTCCACGCCGGTCTGGGTTTGCGTCGCGCCAGCCCGGTAGGCCAGCATGCCCGCGCGGCCCGTGGCCTGGTCCAGGAAGGAGCGGCCCGACCCCACCCGATACGAGCCGTTCAGGTTGGAGCGTTCCACATCCATGTGGTTGGCGGCGACCTTGAATTGCCAGTCATGCGCCAATGCCTGCTCGAAGTTCAGCGTGTAGTTGGTGGTCTTGAATTCGTCGTACATCCAGCGCGCGCCCGAGCTGGTCGAGCGCGTGAAGTCCGTCCGCTGGCCGTTGGTGTAGAGCAAGGGCACACCTGGCGCGCCCGTCGCCTTGTAGCGTTGGTGGTCGATGCCGAACCGCAGCAGCGTGGTGTCCGTCAGGTCGGCTTCGACCACGCCGTACAACACGTCCTTGTCCTGCGTGTAGGCGTCCATGAACGTGTGGTTGTCCTGCTTGGCGACCACCATCCGGCCCCGCAGCGTTCCGTTGCTGCTCAGTGGGCCGGAGATATCGGCTTCAGCGCGATAAAGGTCCCAAGAGCCCGCTCCCACCTGCGCGTAGGCCTGGAACTCGTGCGTGGGGCGCTTGCGGATCAGGTTGACGGTGCCGCTGGGGCTGCCGGCTCCCGTCATCAGGCCGGTGGCGCCGCGCACCACTTCCACGCGGTCATACAACGCCATGTCGAGCAAGGTGCTCGGCATGGTGCGTGACTGGTTCACCTGCGTGGTGGTCACGCCGTCCAGTTGATAGGTATCCATGGCGCTGCCGCGCGAATAGATGTTGAAGCGTTCGCCGCCATCCTGCGACATGGTGATGCCCGGGGTCTGGTGCAGCACGTCGGTCATGCTGTTGAGCTGCTGATCCTCGATCTGCTGCCGGGTGATGACGCTGATCGATTGCGGCGTTTCCCTGATCGACAGGTTCATCTTCGTCGCGGTGTTGCTGACGGGCACCGTGTAGCTGCCCGTGCCTTCGCTGACGGGCGCGTCGAAGCTGCCGAACACGGCGACCGGTTCCAGGACTGCGGCTGCGTTCGCATCAGCGCTCTCGGCGCGCAGGGTGTACGCGTTGTCGCTTTGCCGGACAGCCCGAAGCCCGGACCCGATGAGCAGGGCCTGGAAGGCTGCCTGCACCGTGTAGCGGCCCTGCAGGCCAGCCGTGGCCTTGCCTTGCGTGAGCGTGCCCGGCGCGGTCAGGAACACGCCGGCGTCCGCGGCCAGCTGGTTGAGGGCGGCGGTCAGGGGGCCGGCCGGGATGGCATAGTCGCGCGCGTCGTTGGCCTGTGCTTGCGCCGTCGGCGCCCACGCCGCCGCGCCGCCGGTCAGGCCGGCAACGGCCAGGTGCAGGGTAAGCGCGAAGGGCCGGATGGCAAAACGCGGGGCGGTGTCGGGCGCGCGGTCGGCGCGCAGGCGGGTACGGCGAAGCATGAGATGAAAGTCCCTCAAGGCGTGGTGGTGAGCAGCGAGAGGGAAACCGTCGGCGGGTAGGCCTGATCTTCTCTCATTCCGTAAATCGGATGAGATTCAAAAACCCGAACTGGTTCTCGGAAAAAATTTCTTGTCAGCGCGCGACGATCGATGTCCACCATGGCAGGGGCCGTTGCACGCGCACGGGCAGATTGCGTTCCAGCAAGTCCAGCGCGCGGTCGGGGTCGTCGGCGGGGAATACGCCCATGACGAGCATGTCGGCGACTTCCGGCGCCACGCCCAGATAACCCTTGCGGTAACGCCCCAGCTCATTGACGAGCGTTTTCAAGGGCAGGTTGTCGGCCAGCACGACGCCCCGGCTCCACGCTTGGCGTGCGGGGTCGGCGCGCGCGGTGGACAGGATCCGTTCGGCATTGAAGCGGGCTTGGCCGCCTGCCATGACGTTCACCGTCGCGCCGGCACGGTTGCGCACCGCCACTTCGCCGTCATAGACGTCCAGTTGAACCTGGTCTTGCGCCAGGCGCACGCTGAAACGCGTGCCCAAGGCCTGCATGCGTCCAAAACGGGATTCGACATAGAACGGCCGCCGCGCAGGGTCGGGCGCCGTAGCGATCAGGATCTCCCCGGCCAGCAGCGTCAAGCGGCGGGCGGCGTCGCGGTAATCCACATCCATTGCGCTTCTGGCGTTGAGCCAGATTCTGGATCCGTCTGTCAGCAGCAGGTCGCGCCGTTCTCCCGTGCCGGTGGCGTGGTCGGCCGCAAGCGCCAGTGCCTGATCACGCAGCGGCGTATGGCGCCACCCCTGCCAGCCCAACAAGCTCGTGCCCAGCACGATGGCGCCGCCGCCCAGCAGTCGACGCCGTTTGAGCACGCCCTTGCGCGCCGCGGCGGCGCCCGCCAGCGCCGCTTCGCCTCCACCCACGCGCAGCGGCTCGAACCGCTGGCTGACGGCTTGGACGTGATGCCATGCCGTGGCGTGCTCGGTTCGCTCGCGCAGCCAGGCCTGCCACGCCTTCCTATCCTGCTCGGTGACGCGATCCGCGCGCAACAGGGCAAACCAGTCGGCGGCCTGTTGCAGGCTGTCGAAATCGGCCGCCTGCAAGCGGCCCGGCGAGGGCGCGGCCCCATTGCCGGGAGGCGGATTTGGCAAGGGCGGCGCCATGCTCCTATCTGCCCAGCCCGGCATCGATCAAGGCGCATTGCAGCATGCCCTGGGCGACGTATTTCTGGACCATGCGTTCCGACACGCCGAGGTCCCGGGCGATGTCGCGGTAGGGCACGCCGTCCACCTGCGCCAGGATGAAGGCGGTGGCGGCCTTGTGCGGCAAGCGGCTCAGCATCGTGCCGATTTCCATCAGCGTTTCGATGACCAACGCCCGTTGCTCGGGCGACGGTTCGAACGATTCAGGGCGCGTGGCCAGTGTGTCCAGCCAGGCTTGTTCGACCTCGCGGCGGCGCCAGAAGTCCGCGCACAGGCCATTGGCCATGGCGCGCAAATAGCCCCGTGCCTCTGGAAAGCTCTTGAATCCTTGCGAGGCGGGCTTGCTGAGCAGGCGAAGGAAGGCGTCATGGGCCAGGTCGGCGGCGTCGGCCGCGTTGCCCAGGCGGCGTCGCAGCCACCCTTGGAGCCATTCGTGGTGATCGCCGTAGATCACGTCCATGGACGGTGCCGCACCGTATCCGTCAGCCTTCATTCCTGTTCAAGCCCGCGGCGCTGGGGCCTCTCCGTCTAGATTTTGCAAACGACTCTAATTCGCATTCGCAAGAATGGAAGCGAATCATACATCATGGCAAAACCCTTGGCATCAGCCTGGCGCGGGATTCCGCCAGGCAGCGCAATGAAGGCATTCGACAGTTGCGCCCAGCATGGCGTTGCGCTCTTGGGTCAATCCCATGCCGCGGTTGTCGCGCCTTATCCCGCGCCGTCCCGATCCAGCGACCGCAATCGTTCCGGAATCTGATAGCGCTGGCCGTCGAACTTCAGCGTGCGCGGCGTCTTGCCTTTGTCGACGACCTTTTCCTCGCAATCGCCGCGCACCACGGCCGCCCGGCTCGACTCGTAAGATTCGCTCGTGATGATGTCGCGGTATTCGTGGGTGACCGTGTCGGCCATGGACAGGGTGACGGCGCGGCTGGAGAACCTGCCTGCGCAGTTGGTGTCCCATTCGCCGCCGGAGCGGTGCACGATCAGGCCGTCCAGCACCATCGCCAGGCCCTTGGGGCCGATGTCGAACAGGCGCAGGCTGGTTTCGCCGAAGGGGTTGGCGCGCGAGGCGCCGACGCGGGAAATCCGCAGGCCGAAGGCGCGGCGGCCGGCCGTCACGTCGTAGCGGGCGGTGTCGAAGGACACGTCGGACAGGCGTACGGCATCATCCGACATCACTCCTTCCAAGCGGAGGTCGTGGCGAATCTTCAGGGTGGCGCGGTCCAGCACCAGGATGCGCAGGTCGCCCTGGTGTCCATCGTCCTGATTCGGCGTGTCCTGCATCAGGGGAATGGCCGCCAGCAGCAGGTCGGGTTTGGCGGGCCATGTCTTGCACGTCACGGCAAAGGGTTCGCCGTAGTCGGCATCGGCGATCCGCAGGACGATGTTGTCCTGTCCCAGGCGGATGTTGCCTTCGTTGTCGGCGCTCGGGGCCCGCGGGTAGGCCGCGCGCACGATGTCCGCGGCCTGCGGGCAGGCGTCGCGGGCCGCCTGGGCGGCGCCGGAGGCGAGCAACGCGGCCAGTGACGTGGCAAGGGCCAGATGACGGATCATGGGGTGAAGCTCTCCGGATTGGATGCGCCTTCGGCCTGCGCCTTCGGCGTCGCAAGCATAGCCCAGTTTATCGGCGCGGCCGCCTGCGCGCGGCCATCGCGGTGGCGCACGGATCCACTGCCGCTCATTGCACGTGCGTGGGCGTGGCGGTGCGCGAGGCCTGGTTGGGCATGGGCTCCTGCGCCAAGGTGCCTGGCTCGGTGGAGGAGGGCCGTATCACGACGGCGTTGTGGCTGTCGTTGGCGCCCAGCTTGGGCAGGTCGGCGGGCCGCGCGGCCTGGGTGGCGAAGGGCCCGCCGCCATTGGACGGCATGCCGTCCAGCGTCAGGTTGGCCGCCCACAAGCCGTCGCGGCGCGACAGCACCTGGTAGCGCTGGGGGCCGCCTGCCATGCGAGCCACTACATATAGCGTGCCATTGACGAGATGGATCGCCGGTGGCGAGGCGGCTTCGGCCTGCAGCCTGGCGGGCTTGCCGTGCTCGACCAGCCAGAGCGGCCCGTCCGCGCGTTCGAGGATCGCCAGCACCACGTTGCCTTGCGCATCGGCATCGACGGCGGGGCGGCCGATGTAGGGCACGCCCAGGTCGACGGGCGCGCTCCAGTCCATTTCCATGTCGGTGGTGTCGCCGGCTTCCTCCAGCCGCGTCAGGTGATTGTTGGCGCGTTGGCGGAAATAGAGTTCGACCCGGTGTTCGTGGTTGCGGATCGCGGCCAGCCCGCCGGCGGCCTCCGGCGCGGCCACGCGGCGCCAGGGCTGCCAATCGGGGCGCTGGCCCTTGGCGGCCGGCAATTGGCGCGTGTAGAACAACTGGCCGCCGCCCGCCGACGCAAACACGATGTAGCGGCCGTCGTCGCCGCGCACGACCGCGGGGGCGCCGGTGGCGCCGTCCAGCGGCGGCAGGCTTTGCCAGTGGCCCCAGCTGCCGTCGATGCCGGACGGCGCGATCCAGTGCAGCAGGCCGTCGTAGCCGAGCGCGACGGCGGCGGCTTCGCCGCGCGGCGCCACCGCCGGGATCTGGCTGACGCGGATCCCGGCCAGCGCCTGCCAGCCCTGCCAGGTGCCGTCGTGGCGCTGTTTGTTGGCCCACACGCCGCCCAGCGGATCGCGCGCCATCAACCCGGCGGTGCCGTCGGCGTGGCCGAAGGTGACCAGCGGACCGCCGGTGCGCCCGCCCAGGCTCTGCCAGCGGCGCTGGCCGGAATCCCAGCGATTGACGGCGGCATTGGTTTCGCCGGCGGCGTACACCACCAGGCCGTCGCGGCCATCGGGGTAGATCTGCGGTGGCATGTCCTGGCGCGAGACGTAGTAGGCGCGCTGCACCCAGGCGGCGGCGGGGCCGGCGGGTTCCTTGCAGCCGGTGGGGCCGGCGCAATAGTGGTAGTCGTTCCAGGCGTAGTGCTGGAAGATCACCGATTTGCTGGCGATCTCGTTTTCGGCGAGGTTGCTGGCGCGTTCCTGGCTGGGGTAGTCGATATAGCCGGTCTCGGCATAGTTGCCGGGTGCGCGCAGCATGGCCGCGCGCACCAGCCGCGCGCTGGCGATATGGTCGGGATGCCCGTGTCCGGCGCAGCGCCAGCACAGTTGCGTGTAGGGCACCGTGATGGTGTCGTCCAGGTGGCGCACGGTGGTCGGCTGGTACTGGCGGATCAGTTCGGCCAGGGTGTCGACCAGTTGCTCGCGCGAGTAGACCTCGGGGTAGGGCCCGAGCGTGTCCACCATCTGCCCGGGTTCCGATTCGGTGCGGCTCAGCGGGGTGAGGCTGCCCCAGCCCTTGCCCAGCCATGGGTCCTTCAGGCGCAGATGCCACAGTTGCACACGCGGGTTGCCGCTCAGGGTGAAGCGGGCTATCTGCCGTTGGCCCGCGTGGCCGGCGCTTTCCTTCCAGAGGTCGGGCTGGCGCGCCATGTAGGCGTAGGCGGCGCGCACGCCGCGCTCGCGGCCCAGCATGTAGGTGTCGCCTTCGCCGGCGTCGCTGGCCGTCAGGTAGACGACGCGCACGCAGCCGCCGGCCGCGATGTTGGACGCGATGTCCGGGTTCATGAACAGCAGGTCGTCATCCAGATGGGCGACGAAGGCCAGGTCCTTGATGCCGTTGCATTGCGCCAGCGTGGGCGGCGCGGCCAGGGTGGGCGAGACCAGGCAGGCGAAAAACAGCGCCTGCGCGGCAAGGGAGAGCAGGGTCGTGCGTATCCGCGTCAAGAGGCTTTGCTCCGGAAGGCTGGGATATGGAATTGCCGGTTGCGGGCATCTTAGCAAGTCATGGCGGCGCTTGCGCGGCACGCGCGGCGCCGGCGGGTCGCCGCTGCGCCGGTGCGCGCCGACGCCGGGCGCCGCCCCTAGCGCGCGCCGGCGGCCTGCAGCATCGTCGCGATGGCTTCCTGGCCGCGCTGGCGCGCATGCCACAACGGGCTGCGGCCGTCGCCGTCCGGCAGGTTCACGTCGGCGCCATTGTCGAGCAGCAGCCTGACGACCGCCTGGTGGGCGGGGCCGCCATCGCTCAGTATGATGGCTTCCAGCAGGCCGGTCCAGCCGAGCCGGTTGACATGATTGGGATCGACGCCGGCGCGCAGCAGCATGCGCACCGTGTCGACCAGGCCGCGCTCGCAGGCCGGGATCAGGGCGGTACCGCCATACCGATTGGTGCTGCGCAGGTCGGCGCCATGGCGCAGCGTCTCGGCCAGGATGCCGTTGTGGCCGCGCGCGCCGGCGTACAGGTAGGCGCTGTCCTGCATGCGGTTCTTGGCGTTGACGTCGGCGCCCGCCGCCATGAGCGCCGTGGCGACGGCTTCCTGGTTGGCCAGCGTTGCCCGCAGAAGGGGCGTATTGCCGTCGGCGTCGCGCGCTTCAAGCGGCGCGCCCCGGGCCAGCAGCGCCTGGACGCGCGCAAGGTCGCCGGCGCCGGCGGCGTGCAGCAGCTCGGCGCCGGCCTCGCCTGCGCTGGCCGCGCCACCCTCCGCGACCGCCAACAGGGCCGCCGCCAGGAACTTGCGCCAGGAACGGATGATGGACATGCCTGAGCCTCCTTGTCGTGGCAGGGAATGTGCCTCGATTATGCCGCCCTGGCGCGGCCGCGACGTGTCGTCGGCCCGCCCGGACGGCCACGCCCCGCGCCGATAGCGCTTGCTCCCGTTGTCCCCTCGCGGGCGATATGGTTTGGCGAATGCGGCGGATCGCTGCAGAATCGCGGGGTTTCCCCGCATCCGTTCCCGCCATGGACACCTTCAACTATATGCGCGCCTTCCGGCGCATCGTGGAACTGGGCAGCCTCGCCAAGGCGGCCGAGGACCTGGATATGTCGTCGGCCGGTCTCAGCAAGCAGCTGCGCGCCCTCGAAGCCCACCTGGGGGCGGTGCTGATCCAGCGCACCACCCGCAAGATGAGCCTGACCGACACCGGCGCCGCCTATTACGCCGAATGCTGCCGGCTGCTCGATGCGCTGGATGCGCTGGAGAAGTCCGTCAAGCGCCAGTCCGGCCGCGTTTCGGGACGGCTGCGCGTGAACGCGCCGGTGTCCTTTGCGCTGAGCGTGCTGTCGCCGTTGCTGGCGCGCTTCCTGCGCCAGTATCCCGAGCTGCGGCTGGATCTGGCCATGGAGGACCGGCTGGTCGACGCGGTGGGGCAGGGCTTCGACGTGTCGATCCGGCTGCGGGCGCAACTGGATGATTCCTCCCTGATCGCGCGTCGCCTGGCGTCGCTGACGCAGGTGCTGTGCGCGGCGCCCTCGTACCTGGAACGCCGCGGCCTTCCGGACAGCGTCGAGGCGTTGCGCGGGCATGACATCCTCAGCTATAGCCTGGCCGACAGCCCCGGTCCGGTTCCCGAGGAAGACGCTGGCCAGCCGGCCGATCCGCTGGCCGGCCCCGCGCTGATCCAGGTCAACAACAGCCTGATGCTGCGCGACCTGCTTGAGGCGGGGCTGGGGATCGGCGCCTTGCCGTCGTTCCTGGCCGGGCCCGCCCTGGCGGCCGGCAGGCTGGCGCGGGTGCTGCCCGAGCTGCCCGGCTCGCCGCGCCAGGTCTACGCCGTCTACCCGACCAGCCGCCACCTGCAACCCAAGGTCAAGGCGTTCGTCGACTTCCTGGCCGAGCACCTGCCCGCCGCCATGCGCGGCGATTCTTGACTGCCAGCGAATAAAGTCCTGCCGGCGAGCGCCTTACTCCCAGACCAGCCCGTCCGTAAGCTGGCGTCCATTGAAACGAGATGGACGCCAACATGTTTTCGACTTCGCCTTTCGCCACTTCCGCCTCCGCTTCCGCTTCCGCCGAAGCCGCCGCGCCCGCCACGCCGCTGACCGTGGATTTCTTCCATGACGTGGTCTGCGGCTGGTGCTACGTGATGTCGCCGCGCCTGCGCCAGGTGGCGGCCGAACTCGGCGTCACGGTGCGCCAGCGCAGCTTCGTGCTGCAGGAATCGCCTGAACAGATGCGCCGTGTGTTCGGCTCGATGGAACGCGCCAAGCGCGTGATCCTGGGCCATTGGGAGGCCTGCGCCCGCCATGATGACACGCCGCGTATCGACATCGAGGGCATGCGCGGCGAGACCTTCGACTATCCCAGCGGCCTGGCCGGCGCGCTGGCCTGCCAGGCCGCTCACCTGCTGGCCGGCGAGGCGGGCCACTGGGACCTGTTCGACGCCATCCAGCGCGCGCACCTGAGCGAGCATCGCAACGTCGGCGATACCGCGGTCCTGCTGGACATCGCGGCGGCGCTGGGATTCGACCGCGCCGACTTTGCCCGCGTGATGCAAGGCGAAGAAGCGCGGCGGCGCGTGCGGGAAGACCGCGCGGCCGCCGCGCGGTTGGGCATTGACTCCATTCCGACGCTGGTCGCGGGACCGCACCAGGCCCGCTTGCAGACCCTGCCGCTGGCCGATCTGCGCGATCGCCTGCTGGCGCTGATGCCGGCGCGCGCCTAGGCCCGCGCCTCGCCGTCAGGCCGGCTCATCCCCCATTTTCCATTCTTCCTGTCCGCCGGACGGGGATTTCACGCATAAGGTGCATCATGAACATCCGCCATACTTCCAGACTGCTCGCCGTGGCGCTGGGCGCTGCCATTGGTTTCAACGCTTTTGCGCATGGCGCGCCGGCGCGCGCGCCCGCCTCCGGGCAGGAGGTCGGCATCAGCCCGTGGGGGCCGGACGACGAGATCGGCCGCCTCAACCTCATCACGCCCGCCTCGCGCGCCGCCGTGATGTCGCGTGTGGCGGGCGACAAGGTCTATGACCTGGCCACGGAATACTACGTGGGCATGCCGAGCTGGCAGGATGCTGGCGATCCCCATTACCAGTTCTGGATGACGCACACGCCGCGGGGCACCGAAGTCGATGATCCGATGGGCGTGGGCAAGGACATGAACGCGATGCGCAGCTACACCGGCACCGCGTTCTCGATGTACAGCCACACCGGCACGCACATCGACGCGCTGAACCACTTCGGCATCCACGGCAGGATCTGGAACGGATTTCGCGCCGACGAACACCTGGGCGACCGCGGCTGGAAGCGCACCGGCATCGAGAAATTCCCGCCGCTGGTGGCGCGCGGGGTGCTGATCGACGTGGCCGCGCTGAAGGGCGTGGATATGCTGCCGGATTCGTATCGCATTACCCGCCAGGACCTGAAGGCGGCGCTGGCGCGGCAGAAGACCGCGCTGCAGCAGGGCGACATCGTGCTGATCCGCACTGGCCGCATGAAGCTGTACGACGACCCGGCCGCCTACATGGCCAAGCCGCCGGGCATGGGGCTGGACGCGGCCCGCTATCTGGTGGAAGAAGGCGGCGCCATGATCCTGGGCGCGGACAACCTCAGCTTCGAGACCTTCCCGTCCGAGGTCGCCGATGACTACGTGCCGCTGCATACCTACCTGCTGGCGCAGCAAGGCGTGCCCATCATCGAACTGGCGGCGCTGGACGAACTGTCGCGCGACAAGGTCTATGAGTTCGCTTTCATTGGCGGCCCGCTGAAGATCCGTGGCGGCGATGCGGCGCCATTGCGCCCGGTGGCGATGCCGTTGCGCTGAGGACGCCGGCACGCGCGGACGGGCCGCGCCTGACCGCCGGCCAGCGCGAAGTTGATTTTCACGCGACAACCCCCTAGGCTGGCCGCTTGCCTGCAACCCTTGCCAGGAGGCGTCGCCCATGAACCCTGTCCGCCATCCCGCGCGCGCACCGCAAGCGCCGGATTTCGAGGCCTTGATCGAGGCCGCCGGCGACCTGATCTACACGCTCGATCTGGAAGGCCGGTTCACCTACCTGAACCAGGCCGCCGAGCGCGTGCTGGGATTTCGCGCCAGGGCGTTGATGGGCCTGCCGTTCACCGAGGTGCTGACCGAGAACTCGGCGCAGATCGCCTCGCGCCACTACCGCCAGGGCGTCCTGGGACAGGACCGCACGCCGTTCTTCGAAGTCGAGGCGCGCCATCGCGACGGCCGTATCGTCCATCTCGAGGTGCGCGCCGGCCCGCTGATGCGGGGCGGGCAAGTGGTCGGGCGCCAGGGCATCGCCCGTGACATCAACGAGATCAAGGCGCTGCAGTCGCTGGTAACCGAGAAGTCGCAGCGCGTGACCCTGTTGGAGGAGCGCACGCGCATTGCGATGGCCATGTACGCGCGCATCGCCGAACTGGTGCACGGGGCGCCTGAGGCCGGCGAGGCGGGGGATGACAAGCTGCGCGAGGCGCAATGCATGCTCAGCCGTCT
Source organism: Achromobacter sp. EG18 (assembly GCF_059759395.1). Taxonomy (NCBI): domain Bacteria; kingdom Pseudomonadati; phylum Pseudomonadota; class Betaproteobacteria; order Burkholderiales; family Alcaligenaceae; genus Achromobacter; species Achromobacter sp. EG18. The sequence continues at coordinate 3,524,449 of NZ_CM186213.1, read as the reverse complement.
GGCCGCCGAAAAGCATGGGCTGACCGCCTCGGACCTGAAGATCCTGGGCCTGCTGGCGCAGGGGCGGTCCAATGCGGAGATCGCCGGCATCGTCCACCGCAGTCCCCACACGGTCAAGGACAGCGTCAAGAAGATCATGTCGAGGCTGGGCGCCAGGCGACGCGCCGAGGCGGTGGCCTGCGCCATCAAGGCGGGCCTGATCGCGCCGGGGCCGTGAGGCCCGGCCGGCGATCGCGGCCAGATACCCCGCTTTGGGGGAGCCATACCCCCCGTCGGTGGTCTGCCGCCAGGCGCGGCGCTGCCGCACAATCGCATTCAGTATCGGTAGAACTGGCACAAGATCACCGAAGGAGACAAGCATGAGCAAGTGGAGGAACCTGCGCGGCGTGTGTGGCGCGGTGGGATGCGTCTTGCTGGCGGCTTGCGCGTCCGGGCCGCAGGCTCGCGGCCCGCAGGCCTTGCCGGCGCAAGCCGCTATGAAGGTGGACGGACGCGAATTCCTGCCGCGCGAGCAGGTGCGCCGCTGGCAGGAGGAACTGGACGCCATGGGGCTACGCGACACCGGCTCGCCCGCGCACGAGCGCTACGTCGACCAGTTGCACGAGCGGCTGCTGGCGGCGGGCGTGCGTGACCTGCGCTTCGAATCGCTACCGCTGGCGCGCTGGTCGGCCCGGTACTGGGCCTTGCAGGCCGCGGACGGCGAGCGGATCGCCGTCGCGGGCTACGTGCCTTATTCGGGCAGAACCGGCGCGCAAGGTCGGGAGGCGGGGCTGGTGTACCTGCCGCCGGGCGCGGCGCCGGACCAGCGTGTCGCTGGCAAGATCGTGCTGTTCGACCTGCCGCGCGCCACGCTTACCGGCGATTTCTTCCATCGGTTGGCGCTGCGCGCCTACGACCCGGCCGGTTCGTTGCCGCCAGGCGCGCCGTATGCGCGGCCCTACCAGGTCCTGGAGGTGTTGACCGCGCTGCAGGAAAAACTGCAGGCGGCGGGCGCCGTGGGCGCCATCGCCATCATCGACGCGCCGGCGCAGACCGCCGAGGGACTGTATGCGCCCTACGACCGGGAGTTGCGCGCCGTGCCGGCCTTGTACGTGGACCGTGACGCGGGACGCCGCCTGAAAGCGCTGGCGGCCAAGGGCGCCGCGCTGCGGCTGACGCTGGACGCGCAGGTGGAGCAAGTGCGCACGCGCAACCTGATCGGCGTCATTCCGGGGGCGACGGATGAGTGGATCGTGATCAACAGCCACACGGACGGCACCAACGGCATCGAGGACAATGGCCCCAATGCCATCGTCGATATGGCAGGCTACCTGTCGCGCCTGCCGCGCAGCTCCCTGCCGCGCGGCGTGATGATCATGCTGTCCAGCGGACATTTCGCGGGTGGCGCCGGGGTGCAGGATTTTCTGGCGCGCCATCAGGGCGACGCGCTGGCCTCGCGCATTGCCGCCGTCGTGACCATCGAGCACCTGGGGGCGATGGAGTGGCTGCCGGACGCAACCGGCAAGCTGGCGCCAACCGGAAAATTCGAACCTGTCGGCGTATTCATGCCGCCAATCCCGGCGCTGGTGGACGCCGCCGAAGCGATGGTGCGCCAGGCGGACGCGGGGCCGGCCTTCATCATGCCACCGCTCAACCCCAAGGGGGATGGCGGCCCGAACAACGCTGTCTGGCCAGGAGAAGGGCAGTACTTCTGGGGGCGCGGCCGGATACCAACCATCAACTACATCTCCGGCCCCAACTACCTGCTCAATTACGGCGTGACCACGGCCGACAAGGTCGACTACGCGCGCATGCAACGTGAAACCGTGGCCGCCACGCAGCTGTTGCTGGACCTGTCGCGCGTGCCGTTCGGGCAGTTGCGTCCCGAGCCTGCCGCCGCTCGCTAGCCAGCGCCCGGCGGCGTCGCGCGCAGCAGGCCGCCCAATCTCCGTATATCCGCCGCCTTCGCCGCCGCCCCGCGCGCCGGCGCGGGGTTGGCCGTGCCTGGCCGATGGCGCGTGTTTCGTTTTTCCCTCAAATCCTGGATGGAGCCATGTCGTCGATGCAACCGAATCCCCCGCCGGGCCAGATGATGAACCGCCCCTTGTTGATTTCCAGCCTCCTGCGGCACGCCGACCAATGCTTCGGCAGCACTGAAATCGTATCGCGCCGCGTGGAAGGCGATATCCACCGCTATACCTATCGCGACTGCCACCGGCGATGCCGCCGATTGGCCAATGCGTTGGCCGGACTGGGAGTCGAGCCGGGCCAGCGCGTCGCCACGCTGGCCTGGAACGGCTACCGCCATCTGGAGCTTTACTACGCCGTGTCCGGATCGGGCGCCGTCATCCATACCGTCAATCCGCGCCTGCATCCGGAGCAGATCGCCTATCTGCTGAACCATGCCGAAGATCAATACGTGTTCTTCGACCTGGACCTGCTGGACCTGGTGAGCCGGGTGGCGCCGCGCTGTCCGGGCGTGCGGGGCTATGTGATGCTGTGCGGGCGCGAGCAGATGCCCGCTGCCGCGCCCTTGGCCGGCCTGTCGTGCTACGAGGACTTGCTGGCGGCCGCCGGCGAGGCCTACGACTGGCCCGAGCTCGACGAGAACACGGCCAGCGGCCTTTGCTACACCTCCGGCACCACAGGCCCGCCCAAGGGCGTGCTCTATACGCAGCGCTCCACCGTCCTGCACGCCTACGCCGCGGCGCTGCCGGACGCGCTGAATCTGTCGGCGCGCGAAACCGTGCTGCCGGTGGTGCCGATGTTTCATGTCAACGCCTGGGGGCTGCCATATGCGGCGCCGTTGACCGGGGCAAAGCTGGTGCTGCCCGGCCCCGCGCTCGATGGCGCCTCGCTGCACGCCTTGTTCGAAGCCGAAGGCGTGACCTCGGCGGCTGGCGTGCCGACGGTGTGGCTGGGCCTGCTGGACTACGTCGAGCAGAACGGGTTGGCGTTCAGCGCCTTCCGCCGCACGGTGGTCGGCGGCGCGGCATGCCCGCCGGCATTGATGCGGGCATTGCGCGAACGGCACGGTATCGACGTGGTGCACGCCTGGGGCATGACGGAACTGTCGCCATTGGGCACCAGTTGCACGCTGCGGGCGGCTGAGCTGGCGCTGCCGCAAGCGGCCCGGGACGCCATCCTGGAAAGCCAGGGCAATCCGGTGTTCGGCATCGAGTTGAAGATCATCGATGCTCAAGGCGTCGAGCTCCCGTGGGACGGCCAGGCGCGCGGCGATTTGCTGGCACGCGGGCCATGGGTGGCAGACGGCTATTACCGGGGCGGCGAATCGCAAGCTCATCCCGGTTGGTTCGCAACCGGCGACATCGCGTCCATCGATGTCGACGGCCGGCTGCGGATACGCGATCGCAGCAAGGACGTCATCAAATCGGGCGGCGAATGGATCAGCTCCATCGAACTGGAAAATATCGCGATGTCCCACCCCGCGGTGGCCGAGGCGGCATGCATCGCGGTGCCGCATCCCAAATGGGGCGAGCGGCCGCTGTTGGTGGTTGTGCCGCGCGCCGGCATGAACCTGTCGCGCGATGCCTTGTTGGCCTTGTACGAAGGGCGCATCGCCAAGTGGTGGATTCCCGATGACGTCGTCTGCGTCGAGCGGCTGCCGATGGGCGTGACGGGCAAGGTGCTCAAGCACGTGCTGCGCGAGCGGTTCAACGAGCAAGGCCAGCCCATGGGCTGAGCCGGCCGCCGCCCGCGGGCGGATCGAGGGGAAGACGATGGGCATTCCGGCCTGGAAGCTGGCCGCCTGCGCGCTGCTGTGCGCCATGGGAGCGTGCCGCGCGCAGGCGGCGGTGACGGTGTATGGCATCGTGGACGCTGGCCTGGCATACATCGACAATGGCGCGCGGCACGGCGCCAGCTCGGTGGCGATGCGGTCCGGCATACTCAGCGGCTCGCTGGTCGGGTTGCAAGGATCGGAGGAGCTTGGCGAAGGCCTGCGCGCGGTGTTCCAGCTGGAGACCGATTTCAACCTGGGCAATGGCCAGGCTGCCACGTACTACGGCGATCCCGCCAGCGCCACGGCGGCCGAGCCGCGTGGGCAACCGATAGCGGGCGGTTTCAACCGGCGCGCCTACGTCGGCGTTGAGAGCCGTCATGGCAGCTTGAGCCTGGGGCGTGACTACACGCCGCTGTACTGGTCGATGGTGGAAGTCGACCCGCTGAAGCTGGCGGGTTACGGCAACATGCAGCAGATCGTGCAATTGTCGGGCACCGGCTCCGAGCGCTTCGGCCGCGCCAGCAATGCGCTGTTCTACGCTACGCCTGTCACATCGGACGGCCTGCAACTGCGCCTGATGGGCAGCTTTGGCTCGCAAGGCTGGGGCGGTCCGGACCGACGGCCGGCCGATGCCAATCGCATGTGGGGAGCCTCGGTCGCCTACTACGCCCGCGGCGGGGCCGTGCTGACCACGGCCTACCAGCAGTTGCGCCTGCCGCGCGTGGCAGGGACGCCGCCGTTCTTCACCGGGGCGGCCGGCACCCGTCACGATCTGTTGGTGGGAGGGCGGTATCCCATGGGCAACGTGACCCTGGCTGGCGGATATTTCCGGGCTTGGCACCCCGAGCCGGGGCACGATGGCGGCACGGTTTGGGCGGGCGGAGTGATCCGGTTTGCGCGCGGTGTTCTCGCGGTCAACGTCCAGCGCGCAGTGCTGCAGCAACCGGACGGCCGCGCCCGCGCCACCGTGATCGGCGCGAGTTACGTCTATCCGGTGTCGCCCAAGATCTCGTTTTACCTGTCCTATGGCCTGTTGAACAACACGGCAGCGTCCGCGCTGACGCTGGGCGGTGTGCCGCCCGCCGGCGCGGGCGCTGACGTGCGCGCCTACGGCGCGGGCATGCGTTTCATTTTCTGAAAGGGGGCGCGGCATTCCGCGCGCGCGCCAAGCCGCCGCCACGCGCGCCATCGAGCCCGGCCAGCCGCTCGCGCCAGGCCGGCGCCGCCGAGGGATTGCATGCATGGGGCGGCAGTTCACCGGCGAGTATCGCCTCCACATTGCGCACGCAGGCCGGCGCGAACGAGGCATACAGCTCCTGGGTGTGCCCGGCCATATGCGGGGTCAGGATGGCGTTGTCCAGTTGCCGCAGCGGGCTGTCCGGCGGCAGCGGCTCCACCTCGAACGCGTCCAGCGCCGCGCCGGCGATGAGGCCGTCGCGCAGGGCCTGGTGGACGGCGGCCTCGTCGACACAGGCGCCGCGCGCGGTGTTCAGGAGGAAGGCGCCGGGCTTCATGCGCCGCAATTCGGCCGGCCCGATCAGGTGGCGGCTGCCCGGGGTGAGCGTGGTGTGCAGGCTGACGATGTCGCTGGCCTGGAGCAAGGTATCGAGCGCGACCGCTCGCACGCCGGCCGGGACCTGCGCCGGATCCAGGCGCGGGCTGCAGGCCAGGATCTCGACGTTCCAGCCGCGCAGCCTGTCGGCCACGGCGCGCGCGATGCGGCCGAAGCCCACCAGGCCGATGGTCTTGCCTTGCAGCATCCGCGCCCGCGGCGCGGCCGGGCGGGGCGCATTGCGGCGCAGCAGGTCCTCGGTGCCGCGCAGGTCGTAGCTCAGGTTCAGCATCAGCATGATGGTGGCTTCCGCCATGCTCTGGAAATTCTCCGGCGTGGCGCCGTTGGCCACCATCAGGCCGCGCCGGCCGGCGTCGGCCAGGTCCAGCGATTCGGTGCCGATGGAGGGGAACACGACGCCGCGCAGCCGCGGCGCCGCGTCCAGCACGGCGTCGTCGATCACGACGCGCGAAGTCGCCACGATGACGTCGGCGGCGCCGACGAGTTCGCCCAGGCGATCCGGCGGCAGCACGGTCTTGCGGCCGGGCACGGCGCGCGGGCCGCGCACCACGGTATGGCCCTGCTCGCGCAACCGGTCGGCCACCGAGTCCAGGGCCGGATCGAGCACGAAGTCAGCGGCGATGAAAATGGTGTGGGGGGAGGGCATGGACGCTCGGCCTCATCAAGGGTTGGCCGGCAAGGCGGCGAAAATGCGATAGAGCTCGGGCTGTTCCTCGAAGCCGATGCCGGGCGCGGCGGGCAGCGAGGCATGGCCGTCCGCGATTGCGACTTCGCGGCCGAAGCCGCCGAACGCGCCGAACAGGCCGGGATAGGATTCCGCGCCGCCCAGCCCCAAGCCGGCCGCGACGTGCAGCGACATCAGGTTGCCGCCATGCGGCATGATATGGGCCGCCGGCACGCCGTGGCGCCCGGCCAGGCGCACCATGCGGTGGAATTCGCCAATGCCGTAGGCCAGCGGCGGATCGGGTTGCAGCACCACCCGGTGCGGCGCCGGGCCATAGCGCAGGAAGTTCTCCGCCTCTTCCTTGGAATACAGGTTCTCGCCGCCGGCGAGCATGCCGGGATACTGTTCGCTGACGGCGCGGTAGGTGTCGAAATCGGCCGGGTCGCAGGGTTCTTCCAGCCAGCGCAAGCCGTACGGCGCCACGGCCCGCGCATATGCCAGGGCGCTGTCGCGGCCGAAAGCGCAACTGGCGTCCAGCGCCAGGTGGCTGCCGTCATGCAGCAGCGCCAGCGCGGACTCGATGCGCGCCAGGTCCTGCGCCAGCGGCAGGCCGCCGGCCTTGATCTTGACATCGCGATAGCCGGCGTCGAGATACCCCTGGATTTCGTCGCGCAGCCGGGCGCGGTCGTCGGTCGGTTTGTAGAACCCGCCGCCCGCGTAGCAGGCAATGGCGCGCGGCCGCCCGGCGCCGGCAACGCCGTAGCGGCTGGCCAGAACCTGGTACAGCGGCCGGCCTTCCAGTTTGGCGGCGGCGTCCCAGAGCGCCAGTTCCAGCGTGCCCACCGCCATCGAGCGTTCCGCGTGCGCGCCGGCTTTTTCGCGGCGCAGCAGCGCGGCCGCGACGCGGGGCGGATCGAGCCGCTGCGTATCCGGGTCCAGCAGGTCGGACGGCGGCGCGGCCAGCAGGCGAGGGATGAAGCGCTCGCGCAGCGGACCGCCGCAGGCATAGCGGCCAAAGGAGTTGAAGGCGTAGCCCACCACGCGCCGACCGTCGCGGAACTGATCGGTGGCGACGGCGACGACGGTGGCCGTCATCTCGCTGAAGTCCACCCGCGCGTTGCGCAGGTCGCATTCGATCGGGATGGTCTTTTCGCAGGCATGGACGATTTTCATGGCGTGACGGGCTGGCGGTGCAGGGAGAGTCAATCAAGGGAGGCGCCGGTGCGCCGGACGATATCGCCCCACTTCCGGTGCTCGGCGCGGATGAAGGCGCCGAACTGTTCGGGCGTTCCTTGCACGGCCGGGCTGCCGAGCCGTGCGATCTGCTCGCGCACCTCGGGCTGGTCCATGATGTCGCGCAAGGTCTGGTTGAGACGCGAGATGACCGGCGCCGGCGTCGCCGCGGGCGCCATCAGGCCGTACCAGGCCAGCGACTCGTAGTCCGGCACGCCGGCTTCGTCCAGGGTGGGAACGTCGGGCAGCAGCGCGGAGCGCTGCTTGCTGGTGACGGCCAGGGGACGCAGGCGGCCGCTGGTCAGGTTGGGCATGGCCGAGACCATGCTGTCGATGGCGAAGTCGATCTGGCCACCCATCAGGTCGATGGCCATCGGCGCCTGGCCCTTGTAGGGAACATGCACGGCGCGCGCTCCCGTGGTTGATTCCAACAGCGCGGAAGACAGGTGTTGGGGCGTGCCGTTGCCGGAAGAACCATAGGTGTAGCGGCCGGGGCTGGCCTTCAGTTCGGCCAGCAGCGCCTGCGCGTCGCGCGCCGGATTCGACTGGTTGACCAGCAGGACCAGCGGCACCGCCGCGACTTCAATGACGGGAGCCAGGTCGCGCAGCGGATCGTAGGGCAGCCTGGGGTAGAGCCACGGACTGATGGCCAGCGGGCCGCTGGAGGACAGCAGCAGCGTGTGGCCGTCGGGCTGCGCCTTGGCCACCACGTCGGTGCCGATGTTGCCACCGGCGCCGACACGGGCTTCGATGATGACGGGCTGGCCCAGCCGCGCTTGCAGGCGCGGCGCGAGGATGCGTGCCAGGATGTCGGATGGACCGCCCGCCGGATACTGGATCACGATGGTGATGGGCCGCGACGGATACGCGGACGCGTCGGCGTGGGCCGGCCGCGCCGACGCCGCGCCCAGCAGCAGCACAGCGGCCAGCAAGCGCGGCAACGCGTGCCGTAGGCGGGTGGGGATGAGGGGCATGATGTCTCCTTGGGTCGCACGTCCTGCGTGGGACGCGCTGTTGTGGTGGGCTCGCCGTCGTGGCGGCGCCCGGGGATCAGAGCGCGTCGATGGTGAACGACAGGCCCTGCAAGGCGTCGCCCAATGCTTGCCGTTGGCGCTCGTCCAGCGGCGTCAGCGGCGGGCGCAGGCGGTTCCAGCCGGCGTCGCCGGTGGCCTGCGCGATGGCGGCTTTCATGGCGGCGATCAGCGGATAGGCCGAGAACGCGCCGCGCAGCGCATTGAGCGCGTCCTGGCGGGCCTGGGCGTCGGCGTCGCGCCACGACCGCCACAGTTGCACGATGGGGCCGGGGTTGACGTTGGCGGTGGCGGAGATGCAGCCCGCGCCGCCCAGGCGCAGTGTTTCGAGCAACAGGGTTTCGGTGCCGGCGTAGACGCCGAAGCCCTCGGCGGCGAATTGTTCGAGGGTCCGCGTGGTGTAGGCCCAGTCGCCGCCGGTGTCCTTCATGCCCGCGACGACGACGGGATAACGCGTGAGCAGCCGTTCCACCAGCGCGTGCGAAAAGCCGACGTGCGCCACGGGCGGGATGTGATACAGGTAGACGCGCAGGCGCGCGTCGCCGACGCGCTCGATGAGTTCGCTGAAAAAGGCGAACAGGCCATCGTCGGTGATCGTCTTGTAGTAGAACGGCGGCAGGGCCAGCACGCCGGCGCAGCCGTGCGCCACCGCGGCGCGGCTCAGCCTGACCGCGTCGGGCAGCGCGCAACTGCCGGTGCCGGGCAACATGCGCGCGGCGGGGACGCCGGCCTCGACCGCGGCGTCCAGCAGGTCGAGGCGTTCGTCCACCGACAGCGAATTGCCTTCCGAGTTGGTGCCGAACATCGCCAGGCCGCAGTCCTGCCGCGCCAGCCACAGGCAGAGGCGCGCGAAGCGCCGTGGATCCGGCAGCAGATCGGCGTCGAACGGCGTCAACACGGGGGCGAGGACGCCGGGCGGGCGGGGGGCGGAGGGTTGCGGCATGGACGGTTCCCGGAAAGAAGGCGGATGCCCCATCGTAGTGGCGCCGAGGCCCGCAACGGTTGCCGAATCGCCGTGCTGGTTTGCGAAATCCGCAAATCACTCGTCGGAAAAGACGTCCCTGGAAATAAAGGCCGGAAGTACACTTTCGAGGTGATTCTCTTTGAGGAATACGCAAACATGATCGACCTCGTCGCGCTCAAGGATTTTCTGGTCCTGTGCCAGCTCAGGAGCTTCAGCCGGGCGTCCGAACGCTGCCACGTTTCGGTGTCCGGCTTGAGCCGCCGCATCCAGGGCCTGGAGCAGTGGCTCGGCGTGCCGCTGTTCGACCGTCGCAAGGCGGCGTTGGAACCGACCGACGCGGGCCTGCGCTTGCAGGCGGTGGCGACCGAGGTGGTCTATGCGCTGGAAGGCTTGCGCAAGTCGGTCCGCACCGACGCGCGTGACCGCCAGCAGCGGATCCGCTTTTGCGCGCCCCACATCATGTCGGCGGTGTTCTTCCCCGACTGGATTCCCCGCCTGCACAGCGATTTCCGGGACGCCAAATTCAGTGTCGAGTCCGACAACCTGCCGGAGTGCCTTGCCCTGCTCGACGAAGGCGCGGCCGACTATGCCGTGGCCCTGTTCGACGCCGGCGGGGCGGTGGCGCGGCGCGTCGGCCTGTCCGCCGAGGGCGGCGGACTGCGCTGGCTGGAACTGGGCGGCGAACGCCTGGTGCCGGTCAGCGCGCCCAATGCGGCGGGCCGGCCGCTTTACGACCTGGCGCGGGCCGGCGGCCAGGCCATCTCGTTCCTGGGCTATGCGGACGAATGCCATCTGGGCTGGTCATTGCGCCCCTTGCTGGATGGGCTGGACCTGGACCTGCAACAGAGCCACAACGCCAGCCTTACCGACGGCTTGCGGCTCATGGCGTTGTCGGGACTGGGCGTGGCATGGCTGCCGCTGTCGCTGGTGCGCGGCGACCTGGACGCCCGCAAGCTGGTACGCGCGGGTGGCGCGGCGTTCGAGGTGCCGCTGCGCCTGCGATTGCTGCGCGGGGAGGCCATCCTGGCGGAGCAGGCCGAGCGGTTGTGGCAACACCTGCAGGCGTTGTCGCGGCCGGCGGCGGACGCGCCGCTGGCCGAGCTGGTCGCGGGTTGAAGCGGCATGCTTGACAGTCAACCAACCAACTAGTAGATTGGTTGCCGTATGCAGCCGTCCGGATCCGTCCGATGCGGCTCGGGCGCCAGGGCATCTTGCCCCCCGCCAGTCACCACAGTGAATTCCCATGAGTCTGGAGCTTTCCCCCCGGGCCATCGAGATCGTCGAGCAGACCAAGCTGCTGCTTGCCGCCGGTGGATACCACGGATTCAGCTATGCCGACGTATCCGAGCGGGTGCATATCGGCAAGGCCAGTATCCATCACCATTTTCCGACCAAGGCGGAGCTGGTGCTGGCGGTCGTGGCGCGGCACCGCGCGCAGGCGCGTGAAGGCCTGGCCGGACTCGATCGGCACGTCGAGGATCCGCTGGCGCGGCTTACCGCCTATACCGAGTATTGGGCCCAGTGCATCCGCGAGGGCTCGCTGCCCATGTGCATCTGCGCGATGCTGGCTGCCGAATTGCCGATGATTCCCCCGGAAATCGCCGACGAGGTGCGCGCGTATTTCGGCGAGTTGAGCGGCTGGCTGGCGTCGGTGCTGGAAAAGGGCGTGGCCACGGGCCATTTCCGTCTTCGTGATGGCGTCCAGGCCGAAGCGCAGGCGTTCATGTCCACCGTCCACGGCGCCATGCTGACCGCGCGGGCCGTCGGCGACCCCGACGCGTTCGCCTCGATTACGCGCGCGGCCATCCGCCAACTGACCGCGCCTGCCTGACGATTCCCGCGATGCGCGCCGGCCGGCGCGCATTTTTTTGAACCATTAAATCTACCAACTAGTTGGTTGTTTTTCCTGGAGACTGCATCCATGCCTCATCCCATTTCCCCGCTGGGGGCTGCCCATACCCTCATCAGTCTCGTGCCCGCCATCGCGGGCCTGTACAGCTTCGCGCGTTATCGCGGAATCGACAGCGCGACAGTCGCCGGCAAGGTCTACCTGGGTGGATTGCTGGTGGCCGTGTTCACCGCCTTCGGATTGTCCAGCACCGGCGGATTCAACGCCGGCCATGCGCTGGGCATCCTGGCGCTGCTGTCGATCGCGGGCGCCTTGCTGGCGTCGCGCCTGCCGCCGCGCGTGCGGGCGCGGCCCTATCTGTCCCAGCTTGGGTTCTCGTTCAGTTTTTTCCTGATGTGGATTCCCGGCATTGCCGAAACGTTGACGCGGCTGCCGCTCTCGCATCCGCTTGCCGATGGGCCGCAATCGCCCTTGGTGCGTGGCGCGTTGGCGACGTGGCTGGCGCTGTTCGCGGTGGGCGTGGTGGCGCAGATGCTCTGGATCCGCGCGCAGCGCCGGCGCGAGCCCGCCATCCGAAGGGCGTCGGCATGAGCGCCAAAGCCATTGATCCCATGGGCTCGGTCCGGATCGACGATGTCCGCGATCCCTACCGTGCCGAACGCCTGCGGGCACAGGCTCGGACCGAGCGGGCGGGCTTCGCGCGCACGCAGGCCGCGGCGTTGGCGCTCGCGCAGGCGGGGCGTTCGCAGGCCGCGGCAACGGCGGCATCGCCGCAACGCGGCGCGGGCGCCGGCAGGCCGGCCGTCGGCGTGCCCCTTGACCGGCTGGGCGATCAATACACTGCCCATTGCCTGCGCAATGCGATCCAGGCGTTCCACGACGCGCAGGCCCGCCTGCTGGCGCGGGGCATCGCGAACAACCAGGCTTTGCGCGAGGAACAGGCGGCGTTGCGCGCGCGTGCCGACGCGGCCAATGACCTTGGCACCATCCAGGGCCTGCTGCCGTTGCAGGCGCATCGTATCGCGGCGGGCTTGTCGTTGCTTCTGCCACCACCACCGATGACCGCGGCCGGCGCCGCGCCGGCCGCGGTGGGACCGGTGGGCCGGGCCGCCACGTTGCGCAGCGCGACGGACGACGCCGGTGCGAGCGACCCGGCGGTCCGCGTCCGCGCCCGCCGTCCGCGACAAGCCGGGGCCTGAGGCGGGCATCTCAAAGCGCGATCGCGCTTCGAGATGGATGGGGCAGGATTCGCAGGTCCATCCCGCGGGGGCGTGGTCGGCCGAAAATCGCAGCGACGGTCAGTAGCCCGGCATGAACCAGGCCGCGTCGCGCGGCGCGAGATGCAGGACGTAGCCGCCATCACCAGGCGCAGCCGGCCGCCGTCGGCCGACACGCAATCCAGCCAGGTTTCCCGGGCGGGAATGCCATCATGCACGCAGGGTTGCAGCGTCGCGGATTGCGCCGTCGCCATCAGGCAGCCCCTTGGCCTTGCGGCCGCGATGATTCCCGGCGCGGCGGCGTCATGTCGCCGGACAGGCCTGCGACGTCCGCGCGTTTCACCGTGCCGCGGCGCCGGACAGGCGCTTCCAGGAATCGTTCGTGCAACTGCGTTATGCCGGCTCCGGTTCTGGGCCGCGGCGAATGGCGAAATGCCGGCGCGGTCTGCCATGATGCCATTTCCGGATCGCGCATTGAAGGCCCGCGCCGGGCAGGGGGCCGATGTATATACTCACTCGACATTTCAAGCGGCTCGTCTTCCGGCGGCCGTTCTCGATGCAAGGGGACCGTCGACAATGACAGACAAGGCCGCCAAATCCCTGTCGTTGAAGCAATTGGAACTGTTCATCGCGCTGGCGTCCTCGGACAACATCGCCAGCGCCGGCGCGCGCCTGGGGATGACGCCGTCGGCGACAAGCCATGCGCTCAAGACGCTGGAACTGACGCTGGGCGCGCCGTTGATCGACCGCAATGTCACCGGCGTCCAGCTGACCTACGCGGCGCAACAGATCCTGCCGCACGTGCGCGACGTGTTCGCGTCCCTGCAGGTGGTGCGGGCCACGGTCAGCGCCAGCGCGGGGCTGCGCGCCGGGATGCTGACGCTGGGATCGCTGGGCGCGAGTTCGTCGTTGAATATCCTTCCGCAGTTGCTGGAGATGTTCAAGGCGCGCTATCCGGGCGTCGACGTCTTCGTCACCGAAAAGCCCGATCCGGAAATGGAGCGCGCCCTGATCGAGCGCCGCATCGAGATCGGCGTGGTGGCGCTGCCCAAACCCGACTTCGATACGCTGCCCCTGGTGTCCGACGAACTCATGGTCGTGCTGCCGCAGGGGCATCCGCTGGCCAGGCTGAGCGTGATCGGCGTCAAGGACCTGGCCGCGTATCCGCTCATCATGACGCGCGCCGGCTCGCAGCCGGTGATCACGCGCATGTTCGAGCGCGCCGGCATCACGCCGCGCATCGCCCACGATCTCTCGCAGATCATGTCGATCCTGGAGTTCGTCAGGAGAGGCCAGGGCATTTCCGTGCTGGCGTCGCTGGTGTTGCCCGAGCGCTACGACGGCCTGGTTTATCGGAAGATCGGCCCCGCGGTCAAAAGGCGCATCGGACTGGCCTGTCTGAACGAACGGCGGCTTTCCCCGGCCGCCCACGCATTCTGGACCATGGTGCGCGAGGCCGCGCCCGGCATGACGTTTCCGGTGATGTGACGGCGGCTCACGCGGTTGGCGCGTGTTTTTTCCGGCTGCGCGATTTGGCCAGTTTCCAGAACGCCGCGGCCGCGGGCGACAGCCGGCTTTCGTTGAGACAGGCCAACCCGACCCTGCGGGAAGTGAGGGGCGCGATCGCCTTGTAGACCACGCCGTCGTACCTGGCCGGCAGGGCCAGCGACGCCACCACCGAAATGCCTTCGCCGCGCGCGACGAAGTCGAGGATGGAGAGCATCTGCGACAGCTCGTGGGTCACTTTGAGCGAAACGTCGGCCCGGCTGAACATCCTGGCCACCAGCCCCTGTGAACCCGCATGCGTGAGGATGAAGGGGAACTGTGCCAGCCGCCCGACTTCGATCGTGTCCAGGCTGGCCAGTTCGTGCCGCGCCGGCACCACGGCCACCAGCTCGTCGTTGGCGATCGTCACGGTGTCGAACTGCGGCTTGGGCAGCGTGACGACGCCGATTTCAAGGCGCCGCTCTATCAGGTCCTGCACGATGTCCGCGTCGGCCTTTTCGAAGACCCTCAGGTCGATGCCCGGATACAGCTTGCGAAACTGCTGCAACAGCGGCGGCAACAGCCGCAGCGACGAGCTCAGGCCGAACGAGCCGATCTTCAGCATTCCGCTTTTCAGGCCGACGCTGGCGTTGGCCGTGGCCTGGATCAGTTGCAGGGCCGCGAACACGTCGCGCACATGCGGCAGGATCTGCTCGCCCGCATGGGTCAGTTCGAGCTGCGGCGCATTGCGGTCGATCAGCAGCACGCCCAGAGTCGACTCCAGCGCGCGCAGGGCGTGGCTGGTGGCCGAGGGCGTCATGCCGATCTTGGCGCCGGCACTGGCGATGCCGTCGGCGCTGGCCAGGGACAACAGCAGTTCCAGCTGGCGCAGGGTGGGGACCTCGGGCCCGAGGGGCGAAATCATATTGAATCCAAATTCAATTGAGATTGAATCATGTGAATTCTAGACTGATTCCACCTCGTCAGGGATTCCGCCCATGTTCGCTCCCATCATCTCCGCTCTGCGCCTTTCCCCCATCCAGGTCATGGCGGAACGAACCCGCCAGGCCATCCAGCAGGGCCACAGTGTCATCGACATGACGCTCGGCGAGCCGGATTTCCCCACGCCGCAGCACATCGGCGAGGCGGCGATCCGCGCCATCCGCGATGGTGAAACCCGCTACACCCCCATCAACGGCAGCACGCGGCTGCGTGAGGCCATCGTCGCCAAGTTCAGGCGCGACAACGGCATCGACTGCTCCATCGCCGAGATCAGCGTGGGCTGTGGCGGCAAGCAGGTCATCTACCAGGCGTTCCTGGCGACCCTGAGTCCGGGCGATGAGGTCATCATGCCGGCGCCTTACTGGGCCTCCTACAGCGATATCGTCGCCATGAATGGCGGCGTTTTGCGCCCGATCATGACGTCGCCGCAGCGCGGTTATGCGCTGTCGGCGGCCGATCTGGCGGCGGCGATCGGCCCCCGGACCAAATGGCTGGTCCTGAATTCGCCCAGCAATCCCAGCGGCACCGCCTACGACCGGGCCCAACTGGCTGAATTCGCGCAGGTCATCCGCCAAAGCCCGCACCGGGATTTCTTCATTCTGGTCGACGATATCTACGAGCACATCCTGTACGACGGACGCGCCTTCCACACCCTGGCGCAGGTGGCGCCGGACCTCGCGGATCGCATCCTGACCGTCAACGGCGTGTCGAAAGCCTATGCCATGACGGGATGGCGCCTGGGCTACGCCTGCGGGCCGCGGCACCTGATCGAGGCGATGACCAAGCTGCAGATGCAGATCAATTCACACACCTCGTCCATCTCCCAGGCCGCGGCGGTGGCCGCGCTGGAAGGGCCGCAGGACGAAGTGCGGCGGCGTTGCCAGGCCTTCCAGCGCCGCCGCGACTTCCTGCATGACGCGCTGTCCGGGATCGCCGGGCTCCATACGCCGCGGCCCGAAGGCGCGTTCTACCTGTTTCCCGACGTGCGGGCCTGTCTTGGCCGCCAAGCGCCTGGCGGCGAACGCATCGCCGACGACGTGGCCCTGGCTGCCTATCTGCTCCGAGCCGGCGTCGCGGTGGTGCCCGGCTCCGGCTTCGGCATGCCGGGCTTCCTGCGGCTGTCGTACGCGACCTCGGACGAGAACCTGCGCATCGCCGCCGAACGCATGGCGTATGCCTTGGGCAACCTGACCTGAACGCCTTGCCCGATCGGCGCGGCCGGTCGGCATTCCTGCAACAAGGGGCGCGACGAGCCGACCGCATCGGCCCCGGAACCGCGTCCCGCTTTTTCCTGGATCATCCATGTCTACCGTTTCCCAGATCATCGGCCAGCGTCTTTATGAGGCGGGGTGCCGGCACGCGTTCGGCATCCCGGGAGGGGAGGTGCTGTCGGTCATGCGCGGCCTGGACGAAGCCGGCGTGAAGTTCACGCTGGTCAAGCACGAGAACTCCGGCGGCTTCATGGCCGAAGGCGCGTTTCATCGGTCCGGCGCGCCCGGCGTGCTGATCGCGACGCTGGGGCCGGGCGTCGCCAACGCCGTCAACGTGGTCGCCAACGCGCTGCAGGACCGGGTGCCGATGTTGTTCATCACCGGCTGCGTCGACGAGGACGAGGCCGCCACCTATACGCATCAGGTGTTCGACCACGCGGCATTGATGCGGCCGATCACCAAGGCATCGCTGCGCATGTCCGCCGGCGCCGCGCAGGCCATCATCGACAAGGCGCTCGCCATCGCCATGGACGACCCGCCGGGGCCGGTGCACGTGGATGTGCCGATTTCGGTGGCCCTGCAGGAAGTCATGCCCGCCAGGGGCGCGCGGCGCGTGCCGCCGGCGCCGGTGGCGCCGGCCGATACGGACCGCTTCCAGCAAGCCCGCGCCTGGCTGGCGGCGGCCAGGCGGCCCGTGATCATCGCCGGGGTCGAGGCCCTGCATCATCACGCGCAGGCGCAGGTCGAGGCGCTGGTGCGGGAGTTGAGGATTCCGCTGATCACGACCTACAAGGGCAAGGGCATCGTGGACGAGCGCAGCGACATGGTGATCGGCGGCATGGGGCTGTCGCCATTGGCAGACCAGGTCGTGCTGCCGCTCGTCCGCGAGGCCGACGTGGTCCTGCTGGCGGGCTACGACCCGATCGAGATGCGCGTGGGATGGCGCAATGTCTGGGCCGACGACGCGCGGGTGATCGAGGTGTCCGCGACCCGCAACACCCATTACATGCACCAGTCGGCGATCTCGTTCGTCGGCGATATCAGGCACAGCCTGGCCGCGCTGGGCGCCGGGCTGGCGGGGCAGTCGCAGTGGACCGAAGGCGCCGTCGCCGATATCAAGCGCGCCATCGCCGCCATCTACCGCGCCGACGAGGAATGGGGGCCGGCCGCGATCGTCGATGTGGCGCGGGCGTTGCTGCCCGCGAACACCGTGGCCTCGGTCGACAGCGGCGCGCATCGCATCCTGTTGTCGCAAGTGTGGCAATGCCATGAACCGCGGACCCTGATGCAGTCCTCGGCGCTGTGCACCATGGGCTGCTCGCTGCCGCTGGGCATCGGCGCCAAGCTGGCCGAGCCCGAACGGCCGGTGGCCGTGTTCACCGGCGACGCGTGCCTGGAAATGACGCTGGGCGAACTGGCGACGGCCCGCGACGCGCGGGCGCCGGTGATCGTCTTCGTCTTTGCCGACGAATCCCTGTCGCTGATCGAGATCAAGCAGCGCGCCAACGGCCTGCCCAACCTGGGCGTGGATTTCGCGGGCACCGATTTCGCCGGCGTGGCGCGCGCCATGGGCGGCCTGGGATTCGAGGTCGGCAGCCGCGCCGAACTTGCCGCCGCGATCCGCGAGTCGCTGGCGTCGGATCGCTTTGCATTGATCTCGTGCCGCATCCCGAGAAAGGCCTACGACGGCCGCATCTGACCGCTGTTTCGACGACCAAGCCCCTGCAAGAGGGGCTTTTTCATAACCGGAAGGGGAAAACACATGAAGCGCCGTCATTTCATCCAGGCTTGCGCGTTGTCGCTGGCCGCCGCGTCGCGGGTCCAGGCCCAGGACCGCGTCATCCGTATCGTCGTGCCTTTCGCGCCGGGGGGCTCGGCGGACCTGATCCCGCGCCTCATCGCGGGGGCGCTGGCGGAGCGCCTCGGGCAGAGCGTCATTGTCGAAAACAGGCCGGGCGCCGGCGGCGCGGTGGGCGCCCTGCATGTATCGCGCGCGGCGCCGGACGGGCTGACGCTGGGAGTGGCCACGGTCAGTACGCATGCGATCCAGCCCGCCGTCTCGGCCAGGCCCGGCTACCAGCCCCTGCGCGATTTTTCCCCCATCTCCAATCTGGCCGACGTCCCCAACATCGTGTCGATCAATCCGCGACTGCCTGCCGCCAATCTGGTGGAGTTCGTCGCGCTGGCCAGGCGCAAGGACGGCGAGCTGATGTTCGGATCGCCGGGCGTTGGCTCGCTTGGGCACATGATGGGCGAACTCCTGGCGCAGACGACCGGCGCGCGCCTGCGGCACGTGCCGTACCGCGGCGCGGGGCCGGCCTTGCAGGACGCGATCGCCGGCCACGTCGACGTGCTGTGCGATAACCTGCCGGCCTCGCTGCCGCACGTGCAGGGCGGACGCTTGCGCGCGCTGGCGGTCGCCTGGCCGGGGCGTGTCGCGCAACTGCCCGACGTGCCGACATTTGCCGAGGCCGGCATCCCGGCGCTCAACGATCCCGCGTGGTTCGGCCTGGTCGGTCCGGCGGGCATGCCCCCCGCTTTGGTGGCGGCCTTGCAGGAAGCGGTCATGGCGGCATTGAAACGGCCGGAGGTCGCCGCCCGGATCGTGGAATTGGGCGCCGTGCCGCGCGCCAATGCGCCGGAGGAATTCTCCAGGCAGATCGGCGCCGAACTTGAAAAATGGCGGTCTGTGGCGAAACGCGCCAACATTTCCCTGGAGGCGTGATGGCATCCTCTCTTCCTGATGGCCTGCGCGCGGCCCTGTCGTGGTTGGAGCGGCTGGTGGCATGCGAGACGGTGTCGGGCACGGCATCGAACCTGCCGTTGCTGGGGATGGTCGAGGAGGCCTTGCGCGGGCTGGGGTTCCGCATCCGCTACACCTACAGTCCGGATGGGCGGCGCGCCAACTTGTATGCCAGCCTCGGCGGCGATGTCGGCGGCATCCTGCTGTCCGGGCATACCGACGTCGTGCCGGTGGCCGGCCAGGAATGGTCGCGCCCGCCGTTCGAGCTGTCGCGCGAAGGCGACCGGGTCTACGGCCGCGGCGTGTGCGACATGAAGGGATTTCTCGCCTGCGTGCTGTCGGTGCTGGCGCGGCTCGACCTGAAGGCCTTGAAGCGGCCCGTGCATGTGGCCTTCACCTTCGATGAGGAGATCGGCTGCATCGGCGTGCGCAGTCTGCTGGAGGATCTGCGCGGACTCGGCATCCGGCCCGAGGCCTGCGTGGTGGGCGAGCCGACCGGAATGGCGGTGGTGCGCGCCCACAAGGGGCGGCACGCGCTGCGGTGCCGGGTGCTTGGCCGCGCGGCGCATTCGTCCCTGAGCGGCCTGGGCGTGAACGCGGCGCAAGTGGCCTGCGCCCTGGTGGCGGAAATCACGGAGCAGGCCGGGCAGCTGGCGCAGCGGGAGGTGGACGAGGATTTCTACGTGCCGTTCTCCACCATGGCGGTCTGCCGCGTGCACGCGGGGCAGGCGGCCAACGTCATCCCGGAAAGCGCCGAATTCGACTTCGACCTGCGTTTTCTTCCCGGCGTCGATCCCGATGCCGTGCTGGCGCCGATCCACGCGCGCGCGGCCGAACTACAGCGACGCATGCGCGACAAGGTCGAGGCCTCGCGGGTCGACGTCTTCCGCCGCACCGCGGTGCCGGCGCTGGTATCCCGGCGCGACGAGGACGGCATCGTCGCGCGCCTGTTCCAGGCGGGGGCGGGCAAGGGCGGCCACGTGGCGTTCACCACCGAAGCGGGCCTGTATCAGGCCGCGGGCATCCCGACGGTGGTGTGCGGGCCGGGCGATATCGCCCAGGCCCACACCGCGGACGAGTTCATTGCGGTGGAGCAGCTGGCGTTGTGTGAAGGGGTCCTGGCGCGCCTGCTGGCGCAATGACACCGGCGGACGGAATTCAGGGTTTGCCGCCCGGCGCGCCTTCCCGCGCTGCGCGGGCCAGGCGCTGGCCGCGCAGTTCCGCCCGGCGCCGGCCGACATGCATGAGCGCCATGCCGGAAATGGCCAGGGCGGCGCCGAGGAACAGGCTCTTGCTGGTGGGTTCGTCCAGCCACAGGCTGGAGAACAGCACGCCGAACACGGGCACCAGCGTGATGTAGCCCGAAGCCGCGCCGGCGCCCAGCGCTTTGACGCCCTCGAAGTACCAGGCATAGGCGACGGCCGTGGCGCCGAAGGCCAGGGCCAGCAGGCTGACCCAGGCATCCGCCGGCGCGCCGCGCAGCGCGCCCCAGGCCGCGGTGCCTTCGAATCCGATGCTGGCCAGCAGGAGCAGCAAGGCGCCGATCACGGTGGTGACCGTGGTGGTGGTCAATGCGTCCACGCCCTTGAGCACCAGCCGGCCGATCAGCGTGTACGCGACCCAGCAGGCCACGCAGCCCAGCAGCAACAGCTCGCCGATGCCGACCGAGCCGGGCAGGGCGGCGCTCGGTCCGTTGCCGCTGATCGCGATGTAGGCGCCGATGGCCGACAGGACCATGCCCGCCAGGATCGCCGGGTTCAGGTGCTCCCTGAACAGGATGGCCGCCAGCAGCAGCGTGGCGCCGGGATTGAGCGTCACCACGATGGCGGCCTTGCCGGCCGGCACCAGCTGCAGGCTCAGCATGAAGAAGGTCGAGTAGCCGAATACGCCCGCCATGGCCGCGGCGGCCAGGCCGAGCCACTGGTTGCGCGTCAGTTTCTTCAGGTCGCGCAGCGCGGACGCGCGATGCATCCACAGCACCAGCACCACGCTGGCGAACAGGAACCGCAGGCTGGCCGCGGCCAGCGGGGCCATCGCCTGCGCAACGACCTTGCCCCAGGACCACGACGCGCCCCAGAGCGCCGCCATGCCGACCAGGCGCAAGTGCGTGGCCATCAACGTATTTTTCATTTGTGCTTCGAAGGTGAGGAGGCGGTGGCGGCGAATCGGGACGATGCAAGCGTAGTGCGTCGTGGTGGCGTTGGCAACGTCAATTCGCGCGGGGCGTTCTTGAAAAAAATCTCAATTGAAGGTGAAGGGGCCGAATTCTAGACTGCCTCGACATCAATCGTGGAGACAGGCATGCAGTCGATGATCCCCGGCGCGCTCGACGGCGTGCGCATTCTTGACCTTTCGCGCATTCTGGCCGGTCCCAGCGCCACCCAGCTGCTGGGCGATCTGGGCGCGGACGTGGTCAAGGTGGAGAAGCCCGGGGAGGGCGATGATACGCGCAAATGGGGGCCGCCCTACGTTGTCGGCAAGGATGGCCGCGACACGGACGAGAGCGCCTACTACCTCAGCGCCAATCGCAACAAGCGCTCGATCGCCATCGACATCGCCACCGAGGACGGGCGCGCGCTGCTACACCGCCTGCTGGCCCGGGCCGATGTGCTGGTGGAAAACTACAAGGTCGGCGGATTGGCCAGGCATGGACTGGACTATCCCAGCCTGCGCCAGCGCTATCCCGGCCTGGTGTATTGCTCGGTCACCGGCTTCGGCCAGACCGGCCCCTACGCCCGGCGCGCAGGCTATGACTTCCTGATCCAGGGCATGGGCGGCATCATGAGCCTGACCGGCGAGACCGATGGCACGCCGATGAAGGTGGGCGTCGGCATCGCCGACGTCATGACGGGCATGTACGCGGCGGTCGGCATCCTGGCGGCGTTGCGCCATCGCGACGCGACCGGAGAAGGGCAGCAGATCGACATTTCGCTGCTGGACAGCCAGATCGCCTGGCTGGTGAACGCGGGCACCAATTACCTCGCCAGTGCAGAGGTCCCGAAGCGGCTGGCCAACGGCCATCCGAACATCGTGCCGTACCAGGTGTTCGAGACGGCCGACGGGCCGATGATCTTGGCGGTCGGCAACGATGGGCAATTCCGGCGCTTCTGCGAGGTCGCCGGCATCGAAGCGGTGGCGCGGGACGAGCGCTACGGCACCAACATCGCGCGGGTCCGGCACCGAGAGGCCGTGTGTGAAGCCGTGCAGGCGGCGCTGCGCACCCGCCCGCGCCAATACTGGCTGCAATCGCTGGAGGCCGTGAACGTGCCGTGCGGACCGGTCAACGATCTGCGCGAGGTGTTCGAGGATCCGCATGTGCAGGAACGCGGCGCCCATCTGCGCATGCCCTGCGACTGGGCGCGCGATGGCGCGGTGAGCCTGCTGGCCAATCCCTTGAAGCTGTCGCGCACGCCGGTGTCGTACCGGCGTGCGCCGCCGCGCCTGAACGAGCACGTCGACGAGATCCTGCGCGATTGGGGCGGCGGCGCGCGGGCATAGCGCCCGCGGCCGCGGGCCGGTATCCGAAGCAGAAGCAATCAGGCCCCGATCCGAGGGCCGATCCACCAGAGGAGACAGACATGGACAGGAGACAGTTGTTGTTGCTTGCCGCGGCCGCCCCGTTCGGCAGGGCGCTGGCCGCCAGCGGATACCCCTCGCAGACGATACGGCTGGTCGCGCCGTATGCGCCGGGCGGCACCGTGGACATTCTTTCGCGGCAGCTGGCGGAGCCGCTGCGCGCCGGATTGGGCCAATCGGTGATCGTCGAGAACCGTGGCGGCGCGGGCGGGACCCTGGGCGCGGACGCGGTCGCCAAGGCCAGGCCGGACGGCTACACCATTCTCTTCGGGGCTGTGCACCATGCGATCGCGCAGTCGGTCTATCCGAAGCTGGGCTACGACATCCGCGAGATGTCCGCGGTGGGTTTCCTGGGACGGGTCAATCATGCGCTCATCGTCAACAAGGACCTGCCGGCCGGCAATGTGGCGGAACTGGTCAGGCTGCTGAAGGCGGACCCGGAGAAGTACAGCTACGCCACCCCGGGCGCCGGCACCATGCAGCACCTGATGGCGGAGTACTTCAAGAGCGTGACCGGCACCCGGATGATGCATGTGCCGTATCGCGGCTCGGCGCCGGCCATCGTCGACATCATCGCCGGCAACGTGCACATGATGTTCGAGACCATGCCGTCGGCCATCCAGCACATCCGGGCCGGCAGCGTCCGCGCCATCGCGGTTACGTCCAAGGACAGGTCGGCCAGCCTGCCCGATGTCCCCACCGCCGCGGAGAGCGGCGCCGAAAACTACGACGCGACCAGCTGGTACGGCATCTATGCGCCGCCCGGCACTCCCGCGGATACGGTCGCGTCGCTGAACCGGGCCATCAACGGCGCCTTTGCCGACGCGCCGTTCGCGCGGCGATGGGGGGAGCTGGGCGCGGACGCCGGCGGCGGCACGCCCGCCGAGCTGGCGCGGTTGACCCGGGCCGAGGTCGCGCGTTGGGCGCAAGTCGCGGGCAACGCCAACATCAAAGTGGGCTGAGCGGCGCGCGCTGCGCTTTTTTTCAGCGGCAATCAGGAGAAATCATGGTGGTACTTTCGAAGGAACAAGCGGCGCTGCGGCAGCGCGCCCGGGAGCTGGCCCAGCAGGCGTTCAAGCCGACCGCGGCGCACACCGACCAGAGCGAGCAGTATCCGTGGGACAACGTGCGCCAGTTGTGCGACCAGGGGTTCATGGGGATGACCATCCCCCGCGAATACGGCGGCCAGGGGCTCGGCCACCAGGACACGATCATCGTGGTCGAGGAAATGGCGAAGGCGTGCGCGACCATGGGCCGGATCACGGTCGAGGCCAACATGGGCGCGATCGGCGCCATCATGCGGTACGGCACGCATGAACAGAAGCAGCGGGCCGCGGCCTGCGTGCTGGCGGGCGACAAGCCGGCCATCTGCATCTCGGAGCCGCAGGCGGGCAGCGCCGCCAGCGAGATGGCGACGCGGGCCGTGCGGCATGGCGACGACTATCTCATCAACGGCGAGAAGTACTGGATCACCGGCGGCGGCGTTTCGCGCCTGCATCTGATATTCGCCCGCGTCATCGAGGATGGGGTCGACCAGGGCATCGGCGCGTTCATCCACATCAAGGACGATCCCGCCCTCCAGGACGGGCTGGCGGTCACGCAGCGGTCGTACGCCATGGGGGTCAGGGGCATCCCGGAGACCTATCTGCGCTTCACCGACCTGAAGGTGCCCAGGTCCATGCTGGTCGTGCCGCCCGAAGGACTCAAGCGCGGGTTCGCTGGGTTGATGCAGGCATACAACGCGCAGCGCGTCGGCGCCGGCACCGTGGCGCTGGGCATTGCGCAGGGCGCTTTCGAAGAGGCGGTGGCATACGTGAAGCAACGCCACCAGTTCGGCCGCCCCATTGCCGAATTCCAGGGCTTGCAGTGGATGATCTCGGACATGGCCATCCAGCTCAACTGCGCGCGGCACATGCTGTACGCCGCGGCCAACAGCGGCACGCCGGAGACTTTCGGCTTTCCGGACATCTCGCTGGCCGCGCAGGCCAAGATCGTGGCGGCCGAGACCGCGCAACGCGTCACCAACGACGCCTTGCAGCTGCATGGCTCGTCCGGCTATGGGCGCGACCTGCCGCTGGAACGCCACGTGCGCGACGCGCGCATGTTCACCATCGCGGGCGGCACCGCGCAGATCCTGCGCACCCAGGTGGCGTCATCGATCCTGGGGATGAAGCTGCCACAGACGCGCGACGGCTATATCCGGGGGCGGTGACGGCATCGCGGTCCGGCCCGGGCCTGGCGGGATTTTGTTGCAATTGTCATGGATTGCCGCCCGGCCCCTGGCATAACGGTGTTGAATCTGTCGCGGAACAGGAACTGGGGAGTCTGGCGTGCCGCTAGAGTTCGCTCCGATCGAGTCGGCATTCATGGAGACGCTGCAGCAGGCCGGCCTTGTATGACTGGATGACAGTGCTGTGGGTATCATTGATTCCCTTGGCGTTGGCGCTGGCCGCATTGGCGGCCAGCGTCGCTGGCGCGCGGCGGCCCGGATAGCCCTTCGCGCGGCCGCGCCATCCCCCGATTTCAGCAACAGGAGTCCCCATGATTCGTCCGCATGCGCCCAGCCGCATCCTTTTCGCCCTGGCCGCCATGCTTGCCGCCGCCGGCAGCCAGGCCCAGGATCGGCCCGCCGTGCTCAAGGCGCTGGAGACGCGCGGCCTGCGCGTGGTGCAGGAATTCAAGGTCGACGGCAACCTGCGCGCCTTCGCCGGCGTGGCTGGCGACCAGCCCGTGGCGATCTATGTCACCCCCGATGGCAACGCCATCGTCGGCGCGCGCCTGGATGCCCAGGGCAAGCCGCTTGACGATGCCAGGATCGAGGCCCTGGTCAGCAAGCCGATGGGCGACCAGGCCTGGGCGCAGCTGGAAAAATCGACGTGGGTGCTCGACGGCCGGAAGGACGCGCCGCGCATCATCTACACCTTCAGCGATGCCAATTGCCCCTATTGCCACAAGTTCTGGGAAGCCGCGCGTCCGTGGGTGGATTCCGGCAAGGTGCAATTGCGCCATGTGCTGGTGGGCGTGATCCGGCAGGACAGTCCCGCCAAGGCCGCCGCCATCCTGGGCGCCGCCGATCCGTCTGCCGCGTTGATCGAGAACGAACACAAGTTCGACAAGGGCGGCATCACGCCTGCCAAGAGCGTGCCCGACAACATCGGCAAGATCCTCGACGACAACCAGGCGCTGATGGTGTCGCTGGGCTTTCGCGGCACGCCGGGCATCGTCGTGCGCGACGACAGCGGCGCGCTCAAGAAGTACAACGGCATGCCGCAGGCCGGCAAGCTGGCCGAGGTGTTCGGGCCGCGCTGACGCGGCCGCGCCTGGTTCAGTACGCGCCGGCGGGCAGGACGTCCGCGAGATACGCCCCGGGGTCCGGCGCCGGATTCAGCATATGCCGTACCCAGGCGTCGCGCTCGTGCGTGGTAACCACCAGTTCCCAGACGCAGGCCAGCGCTGGCGCCTGCACCGGCGCGTAATGGCCGGGCCGCGCGAGCGGCGCCGACAGCATGCGCTGGCAGGCGATGCCGCCCGTGATCCACCAGTCCACCAGCAGCCATACGGCTTCCTGGCCCACATGCACCATGCAGAAGCCCAGGCCATGGCTGCGGGCGTCCTGCGCATGTTCAGCCAGCGCCTCGCCCGCGGCCGCGCGCGCCGCGGCGGCGAGCGCGGCATCCAGCAAGGGCGCCGGATGGCGCGCATCGTGATGAATGGCGTAGGCCTTGAGGATATGGCCGGCCAGATTCCAATTGCCCAGTGGTTCGAAGCGCCGCGGCAGATAGGGTTCGGGGGGATGGGTCATGAGAGCCGGCCGGTGGAAGGACGAGGCCATTCTACTTTGCCATCGGCCAAGGACAGTTACCGCTACTCACCACTTCCTGTCTTTTGCGTATAGCCCTGCGATACCATCGAAGCATCCGGCCAAGCCTGGCGGTCGCCGGATCAGGCGGCTCTTTCCTACAGGAGAACCCTTGCAACTCGACCCGAGTTTGAAATTCCTGCCAGATCAGGGCGAGGTCGCGCGGCATCTGCGGCAACTGGATTGGGACTCGACTTCGATCGGGCCGCCCGCCCTGTGGCCGCAGAATCTGCGCACGGCATTGAGCCTGTGCCTGAGTTCCCGCTTTCCCATCCTGCTCTGGTGGGGCGAGGATTTCAGCGTCCTGTACAACGATGCCTATGTTCCGTTCCTGGGCGCCCACAAGCATCCGGCGGCCCTTGGCCGGCCCGGGCAGGAATGCTGGAGCGAGATCTGGCCCGAAATCGGCCCGATGCTTGCGGGTGTCTATCGCAGCGGCCAGGCTACCTGGTCCTACGACGAGGAATACTATTTCGACCGCCACCTGCCGCGCGAAGAAGTCTACGTCACCTTCACCTACGGCCCGATCCTGGCGGCGGATGGCGTCACCGTCCAGGGCGTTTTCTGCCCCTGCACCGAGACCACCGAGAAGATCGTCAGCGCGCGGCGTCTGGAAACCTTGCGCGAGCTCGGTGCGCAGCCGGTGCCGGCCGCCGGGCCGGCCGCCACGGCGGGGCGTATCTGCGATGTGCTGGCGCGCAACCCGCGCGACGTGCCGTTCTGCCTGATCTATCGATGCGGCGACCCGGACTTCGAACTGCTAGCCGCGACCGGCGTGAATGCGCAGTCGCGCCCGGCGGTCCACTGGCCCCTGGCTGCCGTCGCCGGCAATGGCGAACCGCAGACCGTGGCGCTGGCGTCGTTGGGGCTGGCATTGCCAGGCGGGCCCTGGCCCGATCTGGCCGCATGGGCGCGCATCCTGCCGTTGCGCTGGACCGCTGACGGCTCGGTCTCGGGCGTCATGGTGCTGGGCGTCAGTGCGCGGCGGCCGCTGGATAGCGCCTACCGCGACTTCCTCGACCTGGTCGCCCAGCATTCGGCCAGCGCCATCGCCAGCGCCGTCGCCTATGAGCAGGAGGCTCGGCGCGCCGAAGCCCTGGCGGAGCTGGATCGCGCCAAGACCATTTTTTTTTCCAACGTCAGCCACGAGTTCCGGACGCCGCTCACGCTGATTCTCGGACCGCTGCAACAGGCGCTGGCGCAGCCGTCGGCAGGCCTGGAACGCGAGACGCTGGAACTGCTGTTGCGCAATGCGCTGCGCCTGCAGAAGCTGGTGAACTCGCTGCTGGATTTTTCGCGTATCGAAGGGGGCGGCATGGTGGCGCGGCTGCAGCCCACCGACCTGGCCCGCGCCACCCAGGAGCACGCCAGCGCGTTCCGATCGGCGATGGAGAGCGCGGGGCTGGCCTTGTCGGTACAGTGCGACGCGGTGCCCATTGTGCTCATCGATCGCGACTGGTACGAAAGAATCGTGCTGAACCTGTTGTCCAACGCGTTCAAGTACACCTTGCGGGGATCGATCGACGTGGCCTTGCGCGACAGCGGCGATGAGGTGGTCCTGTCCGTGCGGGATACCGGTGTCGGCATCGCCCGCTCGGACCTGGCCAATATCTTCCAGCGCTTTCACCGCGGCCAAAGTCCGGCGGCCCGCAGCCACGAAGGCTCGGGTATCGGGCTGGCGCTGGTGCGTGAATTGGTCAAGCTGTTGGGCGGCGCCATCAGCGTCGATAGCGAGCCGGGCGTGGGCAGCGTGTTCACGGTCACGCTGCCCAAGAAACAGGCGAGCGCGGCCGATGGCAAGGTCGCCCACGAACCCGTCGCGGGCAATGCCACGATGCAGGCCCGGCAGGAAGCGTCGCGCTGGCTGGCCAACGCATCCCCGGCGCTTGCATCCGCGGGCGCCGCCAATCGCCCGCGGATCCTCTGCGCTGACGACAATGCCGATCTGCGCGAGTACCTGCGCAGCCTGCTCGCCGCTGATTACGATGTGCGCATTGCCGCCGATGGCGCGACAGCCCTGCGCAGCGCGCGGCAGGATCCGCCCGACCTGGTGATCACCGACATCATGATGCCGGGCATGGACGGGCTGACCTTGCTGCAGGCCCTGCGCGGCGATGCGCGGACGCGGACCGTGCCGGTGATCCTGCTGTCGGCGCGCGCCGGGCAGGAAGCGCGCGTCGAAGGCCTCGATGCGGGCGCCGACGATTATCTGGTCAAGCCATTCTCGCCCGCCGAATTGCAGGCGCGGGTTGGCGCGCATTTGCGGTTGGCGATGTTGCGCCAAGAAACCCAGGCGGCATTGCGCGACGCCAACGAACGCAAGGACGAGTTCCTGGCCATGCTGGCGCATGAACTGCGCAACCCGCTGGCGCCGCTGCACAATGGACTGCACCTGTTGCGGCATTCGGAGGTGGACGCCGCCGGCACGGTGCGCGTCCATGAGATGCTCGCGCGCCAGGTCAGCCACATCGCGCGGCTGGTGGATGACCTGCTGGACATCGCCCGCATCAACAGTGGCAAGATCCTGCTGCGCAAGGCGCCGGTGGACCTGGCGGAGCTGCTGCGCAACGCGCTGGAGGCAAGCCGCGGACAGATCGAGGCGGCCGGACACACCGTGAGCGTGACCCTGCCGGAGCAACCGGTGATGATGCAGGCCGATGCGGTGCGACTGACGCAAGTGGTCTCCAACCTGCTCAACAACGCAGCCAAATATACCGACCGGGGCGGCCATATCGTCCTGAAGGGCACCCAGGATGCGGCGGGCGAATTCATCCTTTCGGTGCGGGATAACGGACGCGGTATTCCGGTGGATATGCTGACACGTGTCTTCGAGCCTTTCGTGCAGGTCGATGGCCGGCGCGGGTCGGGCGGCCTGGGCGTGGGGCTCACGCTGGTGGCGCGCCTGGTGGCGTTGCACGGAGGCAGCGTGAGGGCGGCGAGCCAGGGACCCGGAACGGGCTGCGAGATCGTCGTGCGCCTGCCGGTGCAGGCCGCGTCGCCGCGCCAAGTGGCGCCGCAAGGCGGCCAGGCCGCGCCCAGGCAGAAACTTGGTCGTATCCTGGTGGTGGACGACAACACCGCTTCCGCGGACACCACCGCCATGGTGCTCCAGGCGTTCGGCGCGCAGGTTGGGGTTGCGCGCGACGGCCGGCAGGCGCTGGCCATGCTGGACGAGTTCGCGCCGGCCGTGATGCTGGTGGACATCGGCATGCCGGGAATGGACGGCCACGAGGTGGCGCGACGGGTGCGCTCGGCGCCGTCGGGCCAGGGCGTCGTGCTGATCGCCATGACGGGGTGGGGCCAGGACGAGGATCGGCGCCATTCCCACGAGGCCGGGTTCGACCATCACCTGGTCAAGCCGGTGGATTTTGCGGCGTTGGAACAACTGCTGGTTTCGCTGGCGCGCCGGCGGCAGCGACGGGGCCCGGCGGGGCTTGATGGCGGCGCGGCCGCTATCCAGGTCGGGAAAATTAGATAATAATAATCGTTCCCATTAAGTTCTATTGCCGCCGTCATGCCGTTGCCAGGCTGGCGGCCTCCTGCCTTGGATACCTCCGACTACGCGATCCCGCCCAGCGTGGAAACCCTTTACGGCGACCATCATTCCTGGCTCCAGGCCTGGCTGCGCCGTCGGCTCGGCAATGCCGCCGACGCGGCCGACCTGGCGCAGGACGCGTTCGTGCGGCTCCTGACCACGCCGCGCCGCTTCGGCAGCCTGCCTGAAGCGCGCGTCTACCTGCGCACCATGGCCGGCGGCCTGTGTGTCGACCTGTGGCGCCGCCGGCGTATCGAACAGGCCTGGCTCGACACGCTCACCGCCCAGCCCGAGGCGCTGGCGCCGTCGGCCGAACATCAGGCGATCGTGCTGGAGGCGCTGCAAGAGATCGACCGCCTGTTGCGCAGCCTGCCCGTGAAGGCGGCTCACGCCTTCGTCATGGCCTCCGGTTGCGGCATGAGCGAAACGGAAGTGGCGGCGGAGCTGGGCGTCAGCACCCGCATGGTGCGCAAGTACATCGCGCAGGCCATGCTGCATTGCCTGAAGACGCTTTGACGACGATGGGCATGCCGCCGCAACGGGGGCACGGGGAGCACGCGGTCCTGGAGCAGGCCGCGCAGTGGTTCGCGCTGCTGCAATCGGAAGAGGCCACCGCCACCGACCGCGAGGCGTGGCGGCGCTGGTGTGATAGCGCCGAGGCGCATCGCGCGGCCTGGGCCCAGGTCGAGCGCGTCGGCCAATTGTTCCGGCCCATCCAGACGGCGCCCGATCCCCATGGCGCGGTCGGCGCCTATCGTGCCGCCACCGCCAATGCAACCCGGCGCCGTGTTGTCCTCGGTCTGGCGCTGGTGGCCGGCGCCGGCCTGACGAGCGGGGTGGCCTGGCGCTACTCGCCGCTGGCCGGCCTGGTCCTGGCCCGCATAGCCGACCATCGCACTGCCACCGGCGAAGTCCGGGAGGTCTTGCTGGCCGATGGCACACGGGTCTGGCTGGGAACGGCAAGCGCCTTCGACACGGACTTCGGCCCGGCGCTGAGGCGCCTGCGGCTGGTCGCGGGCGAAATCCTGGTCAGCACGGCCGGCGGGCAGCAACGGCCGTTCGTGGTGGATACGCCGCAAGGCCGGCTGCGCGCGCTCGGCACGCGCTTCACCGTCAGGCTGGACGCCGGCATCACGCGTATCGCGGTCTACGACGGCGCCGTCCAGGCGCATGGGGCCGATGGCGCCGGCGTGGTCATCCCCGCCGGTTGGCAGGCGCGCCTGACGGCGACGGGACTGTCGCCGATCGAGCCGGTGGACCCGGCCAGCGAAGGCTCGACGCGGGGCTTGTACATTGCCCGCAATGCGCCCCTGGGCGAGGTCTTGCGCGAACTCGGACGCTATCGCGCCGGCCTGCTCAGCGTGTCGCCGGAGGTGGCGGATCTGCCGGTGTTCGGCAGCTACCCGATGACCGAACCCGAACGGGTACTGGCCATGCTGGCTTCGGTCATGCCCATCCGCGTCAGCCATCCCCTGCCGTGGTGGACCCGCGTCACCCCCCGTTGACGGGGCGCCGGCAGGGCGTGGCGGCGGTGGCGCATTTTTTTTGCAAAAGCGGTTCCTGTTTTGGGTGGCTCGTTCGATGAAGCGGGTGAAAGGTCTTCGGACCATCCCCCAATTGCCCATTTGAGGAAGCCCGCATGTCCATCCGAACCCTCCGGCCCCGTCACTTCACCGAGCCGGCGCGCCGCCCCGATGCGGCCCGCCGCGCGCCGCTCGCGCGCAGCCTGGCACAACTGGCCTGCGCCGGGGCGCTGGTGGCGATGGCGGGCGGATTGCCGGTCGCCGCCGCCCAGGAGGCCGGCGCGGTGACGGACGGCGCGGCGCGCCGCTACGACATCCCGGCCGGCCCGCTCGATGCCGTACTGGCGCGCTATGCGGCCGAATCCGGCGTGCTGCTTGCCAGCCCGCCCGGCCTGGTGCAAGGGCGCCACAGCCCCGGGGTGCAAGGCACCTACGATTCACAGGCCGCGCTCATGGCGGCGTTGTCGGGAACCGGCGTGGAAGCGGTCAGGGATGCCCAGGGCCAATACCGGCTGCGCGCGGCTACCAGCGCCGAGGTTGCAACCCTGGCGCCGGTCACCGTGCCGGGTCTGGGCATCGCCACCACCGAAGGCACCGGTTCGTACGCTTCGAACGTGGTGACGATCGCCAAGGGCGACCAATCATTGCGCGAGATCCCGCAGGCGGTCTCGGTGATTACCCGCCAGCGCATGGACGACCAGAACATTACCGATATCCGCGACGCGCTCAATCACGCGCCAGGCGTGTCGATGGTGGCGAACGAGCCGGGCGGGCAGTTTTATTCGCGCGGATTCTTCATCCAGAGCTACCAGTTCGACGGCGTGCCGCTGGAACGGCAGCTCTACGCGCGCGGTTCGGCCTTCAATTCCGATGCGGCTCTCTATGACCGCGTGGAAATCATGCGCGGTCCGCAAGGGCTTTTCGAAGGAGCCGGCGACCCGTCGGGCTCGGTGAACATGGTCCGCAAGCGGCCGACGCCGCAGCGCCAGTTCGTCTTCACCGGCAAGGCCGGCTCGTGGGACCAGTACGGCGCGCAGGCCGACCTGG
This sequence comes from Achromobacter sp. EG18, assembly GCF_059759395.1. Lineage (NCBI taxonomy): Bacteria > Pseudomonadati > Pseudomonadota > Betaproteobacteria > Burkholderiales > Alcaligenaceae > Achromobacter > Achromobacter sp. EG18. Next base: position 3,492,216 of record NZ_CM186213.1, on the reverse strand, counting down.
GCGGCGCGCTCAATGACAGCAAGAGCGTGCGCGGCCGCGTGGTGGTGAACTACGACACCGCCGGTTCGTTCCGCGACTATATCAACTCCCATGACCGCACCTTCTACGGCGCGCTGGACATCGACCTGGGCGCCGCCACCACCGTCGGCATCGGCTACAGCCGCGAGAAGCCCTATGGCGTGATCGACTGGTCGGGCCTGCCCAACTATGCCGACGGGTCCATGCCCGACTATGCGCGTTCCACCAACCTGAGCGCGCCGTGGAACCATGCCTCGAAAACGCAGGACACCTGGTTCGCCGACCTGACCCACCGTTTCGCCAATGGCTGGAAATTCAAGGCCGCCCTGGTGCGCGTGCAAGAGGCCAACGACATCAAGTACCTGCTGCGCACGGGACGGTTGGGACCGCCCAATACCTACCGTGGCGACGCCTATGCGTTCGACATGGAGTCCAGGAACCTGGGCGGCGACACCTATCTGACGGGGGATACCACGCTGTTCGGCCGCAAGCTCGGCCTGACGGTGGGGGCCAACTTTTCGCACCTGCGCAGCAACGACACCTGGGGTTGGCTGCGCAACGTCGAAACCCTGAACCGCAGCCCGTATCAACGATTCACCGTGCCCGCCCTGAACAGCGACGAAATCATCGCGGCCAACCGCATGGACGATGGCTATCGTTCCGACAAAAAGGGCTTGTACGCCAGCGCGCGCTACCAACTGGCCGATCCGCTGCTGCTGGTGCTGGGCGGCCGCTACTCCTGGTACAAGCAGACCTACATTTCCAATGGGGTCTGGGGCTACAGCGAGACCACGGCCGAGGAGTCCGCGGAGTTCACCCCCTTCGTGGGGGCCGTGGTCACGCTCGACGACCAATGGTCGGCGTATGCCAACTACGCCGACATCTTCCGCCCGCAGAGCCAACGCGGCGTTTCCGGAGAATTCCTTGCGCCGGTGACAGGCCGCAACTATGAGCTGGGCCTAAAGGGTGAGTTGCTGGACGGCCGGGTCGATGTGGGTCTTGCGTTGTTCCGCACCGAGCAGAAGAACGTCGCCTTCGAGGATACCGACGTCCCGCAGGCCGTGGCCAACGCCCAGTGCGGCGGCACCTGCTACCGCCCCACGGCGCAGGTGCGCAGCCAGGGTTTCGAGGCCGAGATCAATGGCGAGGTGCTGCCTGGATTGCAGCTGTCCGCCTCATACACCTATACGCAGACGCGTCACCGGAGCGCCGATGTGCCGGCGGTGGGTTACGACATCTCGGCCAACACGGGGATCCCGCGCCATTTGGCGCGCCTGTGGGCCAACTATCGCCTGCCGGGGGAATGGAGCCGCTATTCGGTGGGCGCCGGCCTGACCACCCAGAGCAAATCGTCAGGCTTCGGCTATTACGGCCGCGAGCAGGGTGGCTACACCGTGCTGGACGCGCGCCTGGGCTACCGCGTGGACGAACGTCTGTCGTTCGCGTTGAACCTGGGCAACCTGACCGACAAGAAGTACTACAGCTCCATCAGCTACGACCACAATTACTACGGCGCGCCGCGCAATTACCTGCTGACGGTGCAGTACAGGATGTAGCGTCGGCGGCGCCGCGTTCGCGGTATAACCGACAGATGCAGCGCCGCGGCTCGCGCACCCCGCGCGAGCCGCGCCCGCCAGATCGGGAGACAGTCATGGCCGACATCGTCCAATTGCGTCCGGAAGGCTTGTATTGCGCCGCGGGCGGGTTCTACATCGATCCCTGGCGCCCCGTGGATGTCGCGGTCCTCACGCACGGCCATGGCGACCATGCCCGCGCAGGCATGGGCCGCTATCACACCAGCGTCGAGGGCCTGCCGATCCTGCGGTGGCGGCTGGGGGACCAGGACTATCGCGTCCATGCGTACGGCGAGCCCTTCACGCTGGGCCGCGCGCGCGTCTCGCTGCACCCCGCGGGCCACGTGCTGGGATCCGCGCAGGTGCGCGTCGAAGTCGATGGCCAGGTGTGGGTCGTGTCGGGCGACTACAAGCGCCAGCCGGACCCCACCTGTACGCCGTTCGAGGTGGTGCCTTGCGACACCTTCATCACGGAAGCGACCTTCGGCCTGCCGATATACCGCTGGCCCAGCGCCGCCGACGTGGCGCGCGACATCGTGCAGTGGCGCGACCACTGCGCGGCGCGCGGCGAGGCCGCCATTCTCTACTGCTATGCGCTGGGCAAGGCGCAGCGCGTGCTGGCCGAACTGATGCCTTTCATCGACCGCCCCGTCTACCTGCATGGCGCGATCGCCGCGGGCGTGGACGTCTATCGCGGCGCGGGCGTGGCAATGGCCGATACGCGCCTGGTCATCGACGCGGAAGGGGCGCCAGCGGCCGCGGGCACGGGATTTGCTGGCGAGCTGGTCCTGGCGCCGCCCTCGGCCGCCGGCAGTGCGTGGCTGCGGCGGTTTCGCAAGGCCCAGCATGGCCTTGCATCGGGCTGGATGCGGCTGCGCGGCAACCGGCGCCGGCGCAACATGGACCGTGGCTTCGTCGTGTCGGACCATGCGGACTGGCCCGATCTGCTGCGCACCGTCCGTCAGACCGGTGCGCGGCGCGTCATCGCCACGCACGGCGACACCGACGCGCTGGTGCGCACCCTGAACGAATCAGGCATCGCCGCCGAGACGCTGGCCACGCAGTACGGCGAAGACGACTAGGAGCCGTGCCCATCCGTGCTGGCAGGCCGCGGGACAGGCGCTTTTTTTTGGATCGGCAGGAGAACGGACGCAGGCATGAAGCGATTCGCGGCGTTGTATCAGGAACTGGACCGCAGTACCGCCACCTTGGACAAGCGCGCGGCGCTGGTGGCGTACTTCCGTGATGCGCCGCCCCGCGACGCGGCATGGGCGTTGTATCTGCTGGCCGGCGGCAAGATCACCAGCGCGCGCAGGAAGATCGCGGCGGTCGGCGAACTGCGCGCCTGGGTCGCGAGCGCGTCCGACACCGCGCCCTGGCTGGTGGATGCCTGCTATGACCAGGTCGGCGACCTGGCCGAGACGCTGGCGCTGCTGGTTCCCGACCCCGCCACCGCCGCGCCCGAACGCGGCCTGGCCGATTGGATCGAAGAGATCCTGTTGCCCGTGGCCAATCGCGACGAGGGCGAGCGCCGCGAGGTCATCGTGGCCGCATGGATGGGCCTGCCGTATGCGGAACGCCTGGTCTTCAACAAACTGCTGACCGGCGCCCTGCGCGTCGGCGTGTCGCAGCGGATGGTGCAGCAGGCGCTGGCGGAGATGTCGGGCGTGCCCATCGCGCGCATCGCGCAGCGCATGCTAGGCGCGTGGTCGCCCAGCCCCGCCTTCCTGCGTGACTTGCTGAGCGCCGAGGAATTGCCCGGCGACCGCCAGCAGCCTTACCCCTTCTTTCTGGCCTCGCCGCTGGAGGGCGATCCGGCGCTGCTGGGGCCGATCGGCGACTGGCTGCTCGAATGGAAGTGGGACGGCATTCGCGCGCAATTGATACGGCGGCGCGGCGAGGTGGCATTGTGGTCGCGCGGCGAGGAGCGGCTGGACGGCCGGTTTCCGGAGGTCGAGGCCGCCGCCGCGGCGCTGGATGTGGACTGCGTCATGGACGGGGAGCTGCTGGCCTGGCAGGACGACACAGCCGGTCCCATGCCGTTTTCGGCCTTGCAGACCCGCATCCAGCGTCTCAAGCCCGGGCCCAAGTGGCTGGCCGAGGCGCCGGTGCGCCTGCTGGCCTATGACCTGCTGGAGCTGGAGGGCGCCGATCTGCGCGACCTGCCGCAAACCGAGCGGCGCGCCCGGCTGGAAGTGTTGCTGCGCCGGCATCCGGACCCGCGCCTGCTGCTGTCGCCGATCGTCGCGCCCGAAAGCTGGGACGAGGCCCGCCTGCTGCGCGCGCAATCGCGCGAACGCGGCGTCGAGGGCTTCATGCTCAAGCGCGGCGCCGCGCCGTACCAGAGCGGCCGGCGGCGCGGCGACTGGTGGAAGTGGAAGATCGATCCGCTCACCATCGACGCGGTGCTGCTGTATGCGCAGTCCGGCCACGGCCGCCGCAGCACGCTCTACACCGACTACACCTTCGGCCTGTGGGATGGCGATGCGCTGGTGCCCATCGCCAAGGCCTATTCGGGCCTGGACGACAAGGAGATCCTGGAACTGGACCGTTGGCTGCGCGCCCACACGCGCGAGCGTTTCGGCCCGGTGCGCTCGGTTGATCCGGTACAGGTGTTCGAGCTGGGTTTCGAGGGCGTCAACCTGTCCAAGCGCCACAAGTCGGGCGTGGCGGTGCGTTTTCCGCGCATCCTGCGCTGGCGGCATGACAAGCGCGCCGACCAGGCCGACCAGCTCGACACGCTCAAGGCGCTGGCGCGATGAGCGCCATGCGCCGTGGCCGGGATGCGCCGCTGGCGGCATGGTTCGCGGCCCGCGGCTGGAAGCCCGCCCCGTTTCAGCGCGAGACGTGGCGGCGCTATCTGGATGGCGAATCGGGCCTGCTGCACACGCCCACGGGTAGCGGCAAGACCCTGGCGGCATTCGGTGGCCCGCTGCTGGAGGCCCTGGCCGGTGACGCGCCCATGGCCCCGGGTGAAGGGCCGCGGGTGCTGTGGGTCACGCCGTTGCGGGCGCTCGCCGCCGACACCACCCGCGCGCTGACGCAGACGGCGGCCGACATGGGCCTGGCGTGGACGGTGGCGCTGCGCACGGGCGATGCCAGCGCCCGCGACAAGCGCCTGGCGCGGCAGGGCAAGGCGCAGGCGCTGGTGATCACGCCCGAATCCCTGGCCCTGCTGCTTTCCTACGCCGACGCGTCGTCGCGTTTTCGCGCCCTGCGCTGCATCGTGGTGGACGAATGGCACGAATTGCTGGGCAACAAGCGTGGCGTGCTGCTGCAGCTATGCCTGGCTCGCCTGCGGCGCCTGTCGCCCGGTGTGCGGACCTGGGGCCTGTCCGCCACGCTCGGCAACCTGGAAGAGGCCCGCGCCGTGTTGCTGCCGCACGCGCCGGGCAGCGCCCTGGTGGCGGGCGCGCGGCCGCGGCGGATGCAGATATCGACGCTGCTGCCCGAGCGCAGCCGCGCCCTGCCATGGGCCGGGCACCTGGGCCTGTCGCAGCTGGAGCGGGTGTTCAAGCGCCTCTTCGACGTGCGCGCGACGCTCCTGTTCACCAATACCCGCGCCCAGGCCGAGCTGTGGCATCGCGCCCTGGAATCCATCTGGCCCGAGGCCCCCGCCACACTGGCGCTGCATCATGGATCGCTGGACCCGAAGCTGCGCGCCGCCGTGGAACAGGGCTTGCGCGACGGCACGGTGCGCTGCGTGGTGGCCACATCCAGCCTGGACCTGGGCGTGGATTTTCCGGCCGTGGACCAGGTCTTGCAGATCGGCAGCCCCAAGGGTGTGGCGCGCCTCCTGCAACGCGCCGGACGCGCCCGCCACCGCCCGGGGGAATCGGGCAACGTGGTCTGCGTGCCGGCACAGGCGCTCGAGCTGATCGAGTATGCCGCCGCCCGCCAGGCGATCGCGCGCGGCGAGATCGAGTCCAGGCCGCCACCAGTCGGCAGCCTGGACGTGCTGGCCCAGCATGCCGTCACGCTGGCGCTGGGTGGTGGCTTCGAGGCGGACGAGCTGTACCGGGAAGTCCGCGGCACCCACGCCTACGCCGCGCTCGATGGCGCGACGTGGCGGGCCGTGCTGGACTTCATCGTGCAGGGCGGCCGCGCGCTGGCGAAGTATCCGGATTACCAACGCGTCGTGCGCGATGACGATGGACGTTACCGTGTGCGCGACCGGCGCGTCGCGTTCCGCCATCGGCTGTCCATCGGCACCATCACCGCCGACGGCGCGGTGGCCGTGAAGTATTTGCGCGGGGGCAGCCTCGGATCGGTGGAAGAAGGTTTCCTGGCCCGCCTGCGGCGTGGCGACCGGTTCCAGTTCGCCGGGCGCACGCTGGAACTGGTGCGGCTGGAGGGCATGGTCGCCTACGTGCGGCGCGCCAAGGGCGGCGATGGCCCGGTCGCGACCTGGCAGGGCGGGCGCATGCCCCTGTCGACGCAACTGGCCAGCGAGGTGGAAAGCCTGTATTCGCATCCCGGTCCGCATCCGGAGATGCGCGCGGTCGAACCGCTGCTGCGGATCCAGGCGCAGGCCAGCGCGCTGCCGGATCGCGGCCGGCTGGTGGCCGAGCGGATCGGTTCGCGCCGCGGCATGCATCTGTTCCTGTTCCCGTTCGCCGGCCGAGCCGTGCATGAAGGCATCGCGGCAATGATCGCGCTGCGCTGGGGCCGACGGCAGGCCAACACGATCTCCTATACGGTCAACGACTACGGGCTGATGCTGACGCTGGCCGAGCCGGCCGCGCTGGACGACGCCCTGCTGCGCCAGCTGCTCAGCCCCGACAACATGGCCGATGACCTGCGCGACGGCGTGAACCTGGGCGAAATGGCGCGCCGGCAGTTTCGCGAGATCGCGCGCGTGGCGGGCCTGCTGACCCCGTCGCTCCCCGGCCAGGCGGCGCGTTCGCTGCGCCAGGTGCAGGCATCGAGCGGCCTGCTGTACGACGTCCTGCGCCGCTACGACCCGGACCATCTGCTGTTGGCCCAAGCGGAGCGCGAAGTGTTCGAGCTGCAGCTGGAAGCGCCGCGCCTGCTGGCGGCGTTGCACGACTGCCAGCGGCGCGAGCTGCTGTTGCGCGAACCGCGGGCGCTGACGCCGCTGTCGTTTCCGCTCTGGACGGAGAGCATGCGCGGGCAATTGAGCACCGAGACCTGGCAAGCGCGCGTCAGGCGCGCCGCGGCGCAACTGGAGAAGCGCTATGAACGCATCACCTGACGACGAGCTGGACATCGTGCTGGCGGGCGAGGCCATGGTGCTATCGGGGGCGCGGGCGATGTTCTGGCCCGCCCGGGGGCGCTTGATCATTGCCGACCTGCACCTGGGGAAAAGCCATGTCTTCCGGCGCGCGGGCATCGCGGTGCCCAGTGGCGCCACGCGCGGCGACCTGGACCGCCTGGCCGCCCTGGTTGCGCGCACGGCCGCCCGCGAGCTGTGGATCGTGGGCGACCTGTTGCACGGACCCGCCGCGCAGGCGGCCTGGCGCGACGCGTGGCTGGAATGGCGGCGCCAGCATGCCGGGCTGGACGTCGCCGTGCTGGCGGGCAATCACGACCGCGCGCTGGACGGCGGAGTCCTGGAAGTGCGACAGCTCGGTGATGCCTGCGTGGATGGTCCCTTCCTGTTCAGTCACATCCCGCGGGCGGGAGCGAACGGCCAGCACGTCATCGCGGGGCACGTGCATCCGAAGACGTCGGTGCCGGGAGTGCCGCGCAGTTGGCCGGCGTTCTGGCTGCGTACGGGCCTCACGGTCCTGCCGGCCTTTTCGGACTTCACTGGCGGTCACCTCGTGGATGGCGGTGAAGGCGGGTTGATCGTCGCCTGCGTGGCTGGCACGCCGATCCCCGTGGCGGGGCGCCTGCGGTGAGGGCTTCCACCTTGAGCGGCGCTGTGTGTCGAACGCCGCGGTTTCATGGACAGGTGGCCGCGCGCGGCGGGCGAGGTGTGCCTCAGCCCTGTTGCGCCAGCCACATCTGGCGATAGCGGCCCGGGACAGCCAGCGGTTGCGCGTGCGTGCCGCGCTGCGTGATGCGACCGTCCTCGAACACCAGGATGCGATCCGCCGCGACGATGGTCGACAGGCGGTGGGCGATCACGATGACGCTGCGGTCCGCGACCAGGGTATCGATGGCTGCCTGCACCGCCAGTTCGCTCTCGGTGTCGAGCGCGGCGGTGGGCTCGTCCAGGATCACGATCGGCGCGTTCTTGAGGATGGCGCGCGCGATCGACAGGCGCTGGCGTTCGCCGCCCGACAGCTTGCCGCCAGCCTCGCCCAGGCGGGTCTGCCAGCCTTGCGGCAGGCGCTCGATGAAGTCCAGGCAATGGGCGGCGCGGGCGGCGGCGTGGATGTCAGCCTCGCTGGCATCGGGCCTTGCCATGCCGATGTTGCCGAGCACGGTGTCGTCGAACAGGTGCACATCCTGGAACACGGTCGAGATCAGGCGGTTCAGGTCGGCGGCTGGCAGGCTGCGGATGTCCACGCCGCCGATGCGGACCGCGCCGCGTTGCGGATCGGCGTGCCGCATCAGCAGGCGCGTCAGCGTGGTCTTGCCGGAGCCCGAAGGGCCCACCAGCGCGGTCAGGCCTCGCGCCGGCAGATCCAGATCGATATCGCGCAGGGCTGGCGCACTGCCGCCGGCGTAGCGGAATTCGAGACCGTTGATACGGATGCGCGCCGGTCCGCCAGGGCCGCCCTCTGACGGCCATTGCGGCAGCGGCGCCACCGCCCGTACGTCTTCGATGCGGGCCAGGGCGGCCTCGATCAGCGCCAGGATCGTGGTGAAGTTCACGAAGGTCGCCAGCGGCTCGGCAAAGCGCGCCACCAGCACCAGTACCGCGCCGAGAGCCGCGGGAGCCAGGCTCCCCTGGGTGACCCACAGCATGCCGCAGCCCAGGATTGCCAGCATCCCGGATTCGACGATGGCGGCCACCATCAACGACGGCTTGGCGCCGCGCCGGTGATGCTCGCGCTGCAATCGTTCCACCTGCTCGAACCCGGCGCGCAGGCGTTCATTGGCGGCGCCGGCTCGGCCCGTCGCCAGGCACACGGGCAGCCCTTGCATGTACTCGAGCAGTTCCGCGTTCAAGGCTTCATTGGCGCGGCCCGTGGCCGCATGCCCGCGATCCAGCGCCGGCCGGCGCCAGCGGTAGAGCGGCACGATCACGGGAAACACCAGCATCAGCGCCATGCCCAGTCGCCAGTCCCAGGCCAGCAGCGCCAGCGCGGTCGTGGCCGGCGTAACCGCGGCGCCCAGGATCAGGTTGATCACCGTCAGCGCGTAGTTCATCTGCTCGTCGACGCCGCCCAGCAGCTTGGCGGCGATGCCGCCGGTGCGGTGGGCCTGCAGCGCCTCCAGCGGCATGCGCCGCAGTTGCTCGCCCAGCAGCACGCGCAGCTCGTGCGTGGCGCGCGCCATGTGGCCGCGATAGTCGAAGCCCTGCGCGCGCCAGCGCAGGATGATGGCGGCGGCTGCCAGCAAGGTGAAGCCCGCCAGCCAGCCCAGCGCGGCGCGCCAGGGATCGCCGCGGGTCACGTGGACGAACAGGGGCACGATGCAGGCCAGCGACAGGCCCTGGCACACGGCGGCGGCCAGCAACAGGCACAGGCTGGCGCGCAGGCGGCCGGCCTGGCTGCCTGCGCTGCGGAGAAGGCGGCGATAGGTGTCGCGCCAGGGAGCGGGAGGGGTCGTCATGAGGGTTGCTCGCCCAAGGTCCAGCGGCGGGCGCGTTGATGGTTGTTCCAGAGCTGGGCATAGAGGCCGCCCGCCGCGAGCAGGGTGTCGTGCGTGCCGGATTCGGCGAGCCGGCCACGGTCCAGCACCAGGATCTGGTCGGCGTGACGGATGCTGGCGAGCCGGTGCGCGACCATGATGACGGTGCGGCCGCGCATCAGCGCGGCCAGCGCGGCGCCGACCGCGCGTTCGTTTTCGGGATCGGTGGCGGCGGTGGCTTCGTCCAGCACCAGGATCGGGCGGTCCATCAGCACGGCGCGGGCGATCGTCAGGCGCTGGCGCTGGCCGCCGGACAGGTCCTTGCCGCCTTCGCGCAGCACGGTGGCGTAGCCGTCGGGCAGCGCGAGGATGAAGTCGTGCGCCTGCGCCGCCCGGGCGGCGGCCTCGATCTCGGCGGGGCGGGCATCGGGGCGGCCCATGGCGATGTTCTCGGCCACGCTGCCGGAGAACAGGAAGTTGTCCTGGAACACGAAGGCGACATGCTCGAACAGGGTCTCGCGTTCCAGGTCGCGCACGTCGACGCCGCCCACCAGCAGGCGCCCGGCATCGATGTCCCAGAAGCGGGCGATCAACCGCGCCACGGTGCTCTTGCCGGCGCCTGAACGGCCGACCAGCGCCGTCACCTGGCCGGCATGCGCGGTGAAACTCAGGTTGTCCAGCGCGGTATGGCCACCATAGCCGAAGCGCACATCCTCGAAGCACAAGGTGGCGTCGGCCGGCCGCCGCTGCGGCGCGCGGGCCGGCGGCAGCGGCGCGATCGCCAGCACCTGCTGGATGCGCGCCACGCTCAGCTTGGCCTGGTCGATCATGTGCGCCAGCGACATCATCGGGAACATGGCTTCGGCCATGCCCATGCCGAACAGCAGCAAGGCCAGCCAGATTGGAAAGCCGAGCTGGCCCTGCGCCGTCCACCAGGCGCCCAGCCACAGCAGCACCGCAAGGGTCGGCAGCGGCCCGAGCGCGGCAATCGCGAAGCGGGAACTGAAGCTGGCGCCGCGATACCAGTCGGTCAGCATCGCCAGGTAGCGCTCCAGGGCGCGGTGGTAGCGTCCGAAGGTGCTCTGGCCGGTATCGAAGGTGCGCACCACGGGCATGGCCTGCACGTATTCGATCACCGCGGCGCTGACCTGTTCGCGCGCCTGGTGGTAGCGCCGCGTCATGGCTCCGCGGCCGCGCATCGCCAGCGACAGGACCGCCACGCCTACCGCCAGCACGCCCACGGCGGCCAGTGCCATGCGCCAGTCCAGCGCGAACAGCAGCGCCGCGCTGAACAGCGGCATGGCGTAGGCGCGGGCGAACAGCGGCGTGCTGTCGGCCACGAAAACGTGCAGCGCCTGCACGTCGTTCTGCACCACCTTGGCCAGCGGGCCGCTGCCCAGCGCCTGCAATTCGCCGAAGGAAAGCCGCGCCAGGTGCCGCACCAGGTCGTTGCGCAGGATCACTTCCAGGCGGAAGGCGGCGTAGTGCGACTGGTTGAAGGCCTGCAGCCGCAGGAAGCAGGCCAGCAGGGTGCACGCCAGCGCGCCCAGGAACGCGGGCCAGGGATAGGTGTCCGGGGACAGCAGCAACTCGCGCATGGCCAGCGCCAGGCAGGCCAGGCTCGTCAGGCTGCACAGCACGCCGGCCACGGCCAGCCCCATGGCCAGGCGGATCCGGCCGCGCACCGGCCGCATGATTTCCCAGGACTTGTTCATGTTGCTTCCCGGGGAACCCAGCGCGCGGCGGCCAATAGGCCGCATACCGCCAGCACGACCGCCGCGCCGACCACGCCGCCGTAGCCGATGCGGCCGGCCAGCATGGTGCCGGCCGAGGTCAGCAGCATCGCGAAGAAGTGACTCACGCTCATTTGCAGCGTGTAGTCGGTGGCGGGACTGTGCGGCGACGACTGATCCATGATGAGCGTGCACAGCACCGTGGCGGCCGGCGTGTACAGCATGTAGTACAGCACTACCGCCACGCCCGCGACGGTGTGCGAGCCCCAGGCCATGGCGGGCAGCGCCAGGCCGCCAATGCCCACGGCCTGCAACAGCGCCGCCGCGAGCGTGGCGCCACGCCGCGACCAGCGCTTCAACAGGCGGCCGTAGGCCAGCGCCACGAGCAGGCCGGCGGTGGCGCCCACGACGTTGAGCACCAGGCCTATGTCGGCGAGCGACCATCCGGTATCGAGCAGCGATGGCATGATGACTGCGTAGCCGAGCGATGCGGAGGCGGGATAGAGCAACAGCACCAACAGCCAGTGCTTGCGTTGCGGCCCGCGCCAGAAGGTCAGCAGGCGCGCGTGGCTGGCGGGGCCGGCGTTGCGCGGCCATTGCGGTTCACGATAGCCCAGCAGCTGCAGCCATGACACTGCCGTGAGCGCCGCCAGCAACAGGCAGCAGCCGCGCCAGCCCAACCGCGGATAGAGCATCAACATCATGCCGCCGCCCACCAGGTTGCCGATCAGGCCGCCGGCGATCTGCAGACCGTTGCCGAAACCGCGATCAGCGGGGCGGGTCAGCACGCGGCAGGCCAGGCCGTCGAGCGCCACGTCCTGCGCGCCCGAGAACAGCGCGGTCGCCCAGCACAGCAGGTAGATCGTCGTGAAGTCGGCGCGCAGGTCGAGCAGGCCGATCAGGGCCAGGCACAGCACCAACCCGGCCTGGGTCGCCAGCAGCCAGCCGCGGTAATGGCCGCGCAGGCCAGTCGCGTGGCGGTCGATCCAGGGCGCGTACAGCGCCTTCAGCGGCCAGGCCATGCCCATCAGGTAGACCAGGCCGATGGTGTCCAGGCTGGCCCCGCCTTCGCGCAGGATGGCCACCATGGCGATGACGAAGAACATCAGCCCCAGGAACTGGGTACTGTAGAGACTGGCCAGCAAGGCCCAGGTACGGCGCGATGGCACGGGGAAGCTTCTCCGGAGGGATGAGTAGGCGGATCTCGGAAGTGCCTGGAGCGGCGGCGCGGGCCGCAATCCGGGATCGGATGCCGTGGATACATGGATGATAATGATTTTTATTGTTGTTTCTACCCGAATCCGATCATCTCGGCCTGAATCGGATAGACGGCCCATTCCATGTCCGGCGGCCACGCATGCCGCGCTTGAGGCTAGCGCCGGCGCTGATGCCCGGACGGCTAGCCTTCGTCCGCTTTTTTGGGACGGCGGCAGGGATATCCTCCCTTTGTCGCGGTCTTTATAATATAGTCCCCTACACTATATATTCCATTCCTCCGACCATGGCCCACACCATCCGCCAGAAGGAAAAACTCATCGCCCGCGTGCGGCGCATCCGCGGCCAGCTCGAAGGGCTGGAACGGGCGCTGGAGGCCGAGGCGGCTTGCGGCGAGGTGCTGCGCCAGCTGGCATCCGCGCGCGGCGCGCTCAGTGGCCTGACCGCCGAGGTCATGCAGGGCCATCTGGACGAGCATGTGGTGCACGCGCCATCGCAGGCCGAGCGGGTCGAGGCGGCGCGGGAAATGATGGACGTTATCCGGGCCTACATGAAATAGCGGTCCGCCGGCACGGGCCGCCGGTCACAGGCCCCGCGAGCAGCAGGAACAATCCCATGAATACTTCCCCGTCCCATGACCACGTCTTCCTGGGCCAAGACCACCGGCGCAACGAGCGCCGGGTGTGGTGGGTCATCGCCTTGACCGCCAGCATGATGGCCGTCGAGATCATTGCCGGCAACGTCTATGGGTCAATGGCGCTGGTGGCCGACGGCTGGCACATGTCCACGCACGCCGGCGCCATGCTCATCACCGCGCTCGCCTACGGCTACGCGCGCCGCCAGGCCCGCAACCCGCGCTTCACCTTCGGCACCGGCAAGCTGGGCGAACTGGCGGGATTCGCCAGCGCGGTCGTACTGGCGCTGATCGCCCTGATCATCGGCTGGGAAAGCCTGGTGCGCCTGATCGACCCGGTGCCCATCCGCTTCGACCAGGCCATCGCCATCGCGGTCGTCGGCCTGCTGGTCAACCTGGTGTCGGCCTGGCTGCTGAAGGATGACCATGGCCACGCGCATGGCCATGGCGGGCATGCGCACGGTCACGCGGGGCACGACCGCCACCACGGCCGCGCGCACCGCCACGATCACGATCACGACCACGACCATGACCATGACCACGACCACGACCACGACCATGACCATGACCATGACCATGACCATGACCACGCGTCCGCCGCGGGCCATGGCCATCCGCAGGTCCGCGACAACAACCTGCGATCCGCCTACATCCACGTGCTGGCCGATGCGCTGACTTCGGTGCTGGCCATCGTGGCGCTGCTGGCGGGCCGCAGCTATGGCTGGCTATGGGCCGACGCGGCGATGGGCGTGGTCGGCGCGCTGGTCATCGCGCGTTGGTCATGGGGCCTGATCCGCGACTCGGGCACCGTGCTGCTCGACGCCACGCCGCAAAGCGCCCGGCTGCGCCACGACATCGAGCGGGCGCTGGACGCCGGCGATGGCCAGATCGCCGACCTGCACGTATGGCAGGTCGGGCCCGGCCACTTCGCGGCGATCGTGTCGCTGGTCACGGCGCATCCGCGCGACAGCGCTTTCTACAAGGGCAAGCTGGCGCATATCGCGGGCTTGTCGCATGTGACGGTGGAGACCCAGGCCGTGCCGTGAGCGCGGCGGCCCGCGGGCTCAATCGCAGGCGCCGGCGTCGCGCCGGGCCGGATCGATGCAGCGCTTCCAGGCCTGCGCATCCAGCGCCGTCACGGGCAGGAAGCGGGTCATCTCGTGCACATACAGGAATACCCGCCCCGGGGTCTCGCGCAAGGCCTGGTGGAACGGCGCGATCTGCCCGGCGTCCAGGACCACCTGGCCCCGCGCATTGCTGAGTCCCTTGAGCAATACCGTCTGCACCTTCGGGTCCCAGGACGGCAGGCCATCGCCTTCGACCGTGTCGGCCGGCACCCGCTCGCCATGCAGGCCGAGTAGCACGCGCGGGCCGTCCTCGAACACCAGGAAAGGGTAGACGCCGCGTTCCTGCGTGCCGTCGGCCGGCTGGCGGTACGGCTTGTAGGCCTTTGGGGCGTTGAAAAGACGTTCCAGTTCGCCGCCGCCGTCCACATGCAGCTACCAGGCGCGCAGTGTCAGCGGGGCCTTGCCCGGCGGCGTGTCGGTGTAGGGGCCGCCATCGCCCGCCACCACCGACTGGCATCGACCGGCATGCTTCTACGCTTGGTAACGCACGCGGACCGTTGCCGGCGCTATGCTCGACCGGCAGCATCCCTGGCGCGCGTCCACCGGGCCTTGCGGCGCGTTCGCGTGTTTCCGTTTTTCATCTCAGGAGAGCGAAGATGGTCAGCAAGAATACGGTTTGCCTCTGGTACGACCGCGACGCGCTGGAGGCGGCGCGTTTCTATGCCCAGACCTTTCCCGACAGCGCGGTGGGCCGCGTCATGCACGCGCCCGGCGATTATCCGTCGGGCAAGGAAGGCGATGTCCTGACGGTGGAGTTCACCGTCGCCGGCATTCCCTGTCTCGGCCTGAACGGCGGCCCCGGCACCCCCCACAACCACGCCTTCTCGTTCCAGATCGCCACCGACGACCAGGCCGAGACCGACCGCCTGTGGAACGCGATCGTCGGCAACGGCGGCGCGGAGAACGTCTGCGGCTGGTGCCAGGACAAATGGGGCCTGTCGTGGCAGATCACGCCGCGGGTGCTGACCGAGGCGCTGGTGTCGCCCGATCGCGCCGCCGCCAAGCGCGCCTTCGAGGCCATGATGCAGATGGGCAAGATCGACGTCGCCGGCATCGAGGCGGCGCTGCGCGGCTGAATGAGTCGGTCTGGCGGCTGGCGCGCCCGCCGCCGTGCGGGCGCGCTGACGCGACCCGCGCAAATCCCATCGTTTCCGTTTTCCGGGCGCCGCAAGGCGCCCGTGTCGTTGTTGCCGCCCGTTGTAAAGGCCGCTCACGGCGCGCCGGCGCCGCCGGGTGTTCGTCCCGGGCACGCCAATTGCGCGAGGAGTGATCCGCCTACGCAGACAGAAGGAGCAACGACGTGCAAACCGTATCCGACTTCGTGCTGGACCGCCTCGGCCAGTGGGGCGTGCAACGTGTGTTTGGTTATCCCGGCGACGGCATCAACGGGCTGATCGGCGCCTTCGGCCGCAACGACACACTGGAATTCGTGCAGACCCGGCACGAAGAGGGCGCCGCTTTCATGGCCTGCGCCCATGCCAAGTTCACCGGGCAGGTCGGCGTCTGCATGGCGACGTCCGGCCCGGGCGCCATCCACCTGCTCAATGGCCTGTACGACGCCAAGATGGACCATCAGCCCGTGGTGGCCATCGTCGGCCAGCAGGCGCGCAGCGCCCTGGGCGGCGACTACCAGCAGGAGGTCGACCTCGTGAACCTGTTCAAGGACGTGGCGCACGAGTTTGTGCACATGGTGACCTCGCCCCTGCAGGCGCGGCACATGGTCGACCGCGCCATGCGTATCGCGTTGGAGCGGCGCAGCGTCGTCTGCCTGATCTTCCCGAACGATGTGCAGGACCTGGAGGCCGTGCCCGTGCCGCCGCGCGAGCATGGCACCGTGCACACCGGCATCGGCGTCACGTCGCATGCGGCGGTGCCGCCCGAGGCCGCCCTGGCCAATGCGGCCGACCTGCTCAACCGCGGCGAGCGGGTGGCGATGCTGGTGGGGGCCGGCGCCTTGTCCGCCGGCGCCGAGGTGCGCGCGGTGGCCGAGCGCCTGGGGGCGGGCGTGGCCAAGGCGCTGCTGGGCAAGGCGGTGTTGCCGGACGCGCTGCCGTACGTGACGGGCGCCATCGGTCTGCTGGGCACCCAGCCGAGCTGGGAAATGATGAACGAATGCGACACCTTGCTGATGGTGGGCACTACCTTCCCCTATGCCGAATTCCTGCCCAAGGAGGGCCAGGCCCGCGCCGTGCAGATCGACGTGGACGGCCGCCAACTGAGCCTGCGCTATCCCGTCGAGGTGGGGCTGGTGGGCGATGCCCGGCTGACGCTCGAAGCCTTGTTGCCGCGGCTGGAGCCCAAATCGTCGAATTCCTGGCGCGAGCGCATAGAGAAAAGCGTGCGCCGCTGGCGCGAGACCGTCACGGCGCGTGCCATGGTCCAAGCCAAGCCCGTCAATCCGCAACGCCCGTTCCTGGAGCTGTCCAGTCGACTGCCGCCGCACAGCATCATCACCTGCGACTCGGGCTCGGCCGCCAACTGGTATGCGCGCGACGTCCAGTTGGACGAAGGCATGATGGCGTCGGTCTCGGGCGGCCTGGCAAGCATGGGCTGCGGCGTGCCCTACGCGGTGGCCGCCAAGCTCGCCTATCCCGGGCGTCCGGTGATCGCGCTGGTGGGCGATGGCGCGATGCAGATGCTCGGCATCAACGAACTCATCACCATCGCCCACCGCTGGAAGGACTGGAGCGACCCGACGCTCGTGGTGCTGGTGCTCAACAACGGCGACCTGAACCTGGTGACGTGGGAGCAGCGCGTCATGGGTGGCGATCCGCGCTTTGCCGCGTCGCAGTGGCTGCCGGAGTTTTCCTACGCCGACTACGGCCGCATGCTGGGCCTGGAAGGCATCCGGGTTACGTCGCCCGACGAGGTGGGGCCGGCGTGGGATCGCGCCCTGGCGGCGGGGCGCCCGGCGGTGCTGGAAGTGGTGACCGATCCGGAAATGCCGCCGTTGCCGCCGCATGTGTCGATGAAGCAATTCGGCGCCTACATGACGGCCTTGCGCAAGGAAACCGGGGCGGCGGGCACGGCCGCGCTGCGCGCCACCATCAAGCAATGGTGGGCGAGCTGACCTGGCCGGCGGCACGCCACTTGCTGTAGGACCGGGGTCCGGGCTCGCGGTGAGGTTGGCGCGGACTTTTTTTCAAGGAGGTGTCATGGCTACACACAACGGCAACGGGACGTTGCGCGACCTGATTGCGGGAACCGAAAGCCTGCTGCGCAGCACTGCCAGCTACGGCGGCACGGAGATCGAAGCGGCGCGCGATCGTCTCAAGCAGCAACTCGACGCCGCGCGCGCCGAGGCGCGCGGATGGGAGAAGCATGCATGGCGGCGCGCCCGGGAAGTCTCGGCCGCGACCGATGGCTATGTGCACGAGAACGCCTGGAAGAGCATCGCCGGCGCCGTGCTGGTGGGCGCGCTGGCTGGCGCCTGCCTGATGTCGGAAGCGCGCCGCCGCTGATGCGGCGCAATCCTCGATTCCAAGATATGCAGCGGGTACGCCCGCGGGAGAAACGCGATGGAACAGCAATCGAATATCGTCGGTGGTCCGAAGTCCAAGGCGCTGGGGCCCGGCCCCGAAGTGATGGCCGCCAGTACCCTGGAAGGAAATGACGTCTACAACGCCGCTGGCGAAAGCCTGGGCGACATCAAGGCGATCATGCTCGATGTGCCGCGCGGACGCGTGGCCTATGCGGTGCTGGCGCGCGGCGGCGTGCTGGGGATGGGGGAAAAACTGTTCGCCATTCCGTGGGCGGCGCTGACGCTGGACACCGACCGCAAGTGCTTCGTGCTCAATGTCGACAAGGAAACCCTCAAGGACGCGCCGGGCTTCGACAAGGACAACTGGCCGAGCATGGCCGACGAGACCTGGGCGCGCGACGTGCACAAGTACTACAACCAGGACGTCTACTGGTAAGGGGCGCTTGCCGCGGCCGGCGGCCGGCATATCCGCTTGCGCGGACCTGCCGGCCGGACCCGGCGCGGCGGCGGCGTCAGCCGGCGTCGATCCAGCGGCCGAGGTCTGGCCGCACCTGCTGGCGCGCGCGGCCACGCCGCACCTGCTCATCGTCCAGCCGCGCGGCGCCCGCGGAATCGATATCGAAAGCGATGCCCAGCGCGCCGGCCACGCCGGGACCCTCGATGGGCAACTCCCACGTCAGGAACACCTGCGACAAGTCGCGGCTCTCCGGGAAGTCGGCCTCGTCGAACATGCTGGAACCCCGCGGCACCACGCCATGAGGCTGGCAGGTGTCGAACAGCACCGCGGTGCCGCGCGTCAACGCGATGCGCTGGCCGCTGTTGGCGAACAGCAGGTCCAGTCCCTTGTCCTCGCTCAGGAACAGATTGCAGAAGGCCGCGCCGCCATACTGGTCGCCGTCGTGGTGGTAGCGCGCGCCGCGGCAGGCCATCAAGGCGATATCGCTTTCGGCCAGCGCGTCGCCCAGGCCCAGCGCGCCGGTCCAGTCGCGCATGGCCTGCACGCAGGCGGTGTAACCGGGCCAGCGCGCGATGGTGCGCGCCAGCGCCATCTGTTCGACGTCGCCGGGGCCGAGTTCCAGGCGCGATGCGATGTCGCGCGCCCAGTCCGCCAGCAGGCGGTCGGGCGGCGCGGGCAGGGTGAGCGTGGCGCTGCGCACCACGTCGCTGACGCCGCGGCTGCGCAGGGCATCGCCGCTCCAGAAGTACGAGACCAGGCGGTCGGGGGACAACGGCATGATGCGCGGGGACCGGTTCATCCGCTCTGCACGTTTGCCCAGAGCCGCTGCCACCAGGAGCGCCGCGGCGGCCGCGGCCGGTTGCCGGTGTAGTGCTTCTGCGAGGCCTTGACCACGTCGCCAAAAGGGGACGCGCTACGGTAGTCGTCGAGCCGATGGCCGGCGGCCAACGCTTCCTGGTAGTAGCGGTCGAACAACTCGGTCAGGTCGATGCGCGCATGCGCCACCACTTCGCCGTCGAACCAGTGGCGGCGACCTTCCGCGCGCAGGCGCGGCATGGCGTAACGGTGCGAGAACTGCGTGCCCATGTCGGAGTAATGCAGGATGCGGATATCGTCGCGCGCCAGGCCGTCGCCGTCGATGCTGTTGTAGCGTGGGTCGAGGTACTGGACCAGGTGCGGCCGGCTGGCGAAATAGTGCGTCATGTCGTGGTTGGCGCGACGCATCGCGCGCAGCGCGTCGAGTGGCGGCAGATGGGCGCGGGCGCGCTCGCAGTCCCATAATGCCATGCATGAACGCCAGCCCTCTCCATCGCCTTCGCGGCGGGCTGCGACGATCGCTCCCTCGGCCAGCGGCATGTCCCAGATCTCTGCCAGGTCGCACAGCACCAGCATGTCCGCATCCATATAGAAGGCGCGGCCCTGGAAACCGGCCGCGGCCGGTACCGCCCAGCGCAGCGCGGAGAATGGCGTGGCCCATTTTTCGGTGCGCCAGCCCAGGCCGCGCGCCGGGTCGCAGTACCACGGGCTGGCAGGATCGCGCGACAGGCGCATCCAGGTGATCTCGACCGGCCGCGAAGCATGTTTGCGGGCGCTGTAGTCCAGCACCATCATCTGCTCCAGGTCGCAGTCGTTGGGGTCGCAGCCGACAAAAATCCTTATGGCGTCATTCATTTTGTCTCGTCATCCCGGGCGGCAGGGGCCGGTCCGCGCTGCCGGCTTTCCTGAATTTCCACTGAATTGTAATCGGGTTTTTCAGCGGGAAGGTCCGGCGGCTGCGCAGTCGCGCCGCGGTGTTGCATGCAGCGGACGCTTGCCGCGCGGGCGCCGCCGAGGGCGTGTAAACCGAATACAGTGCGCGACGGAGCCCGCGCCTCGCGGCGAGGGCAGACATCAAAAAAGGGAGACGAGACATGGATACGGCAGGAACGCTGGCCGCCCGCGTGCGCGAGCAGGTCGGCGAAACGGAATGGCAGGTGCGCAAGGATCTGGCGGCGCTCTACCGGCTGGTGGCGCTGTTCGGTTGGGATGACCTGATCTTCACCCACATCACCGCCAAGGTGCCCGGCACCGAGCATTTCCTCATCAACCCCTACGGCATGATGTTTGACGAGATCACCGCGTCCAGCCTGGTCAAGATCGACCTGGACGGGCGCAAGGTGATGGACTCGGCATACGACATCAATCCGGCGGGCTTCACCATCCACAGCTGTATCCACGCGGCCCGCAAGGACGCCATGTGCGTCCTGCACACGCATTCCATCAACGGAGTGGCGGTGTCGGCGCAGAAGGACGGCCTGCTGCCGCTGTCGCAGTTCGCGTTCATCGTGCTGCGTTCGCTGGCATATCACGACTACGAAGGCCTGGCGCTCAACCCCGAGGAACAGCCGCGCCTGGTGCGCGACCTGGGCGCCAGCCAGTACCTGATCCTGCGCAACCATGGCCTGTTGACGGTGGGACAGAGCATGGCCGAGGCATTCCAGGCCATGCACCGGCTGGAAGCGGCCTGCATGGTGCAGGTGCGGGCGCAGGCCGGGGGCGGCGAACTGACCCTCATCCCGCCCGAGGTGCTGGCGCGCGCCGCGGTGGAATCCCCGGCCGACCGCGCCCACAAGGCCGCGCTGGCCTGGCCGGGCCTGTTGCGCCGGCTGGACCGGCGCAATCCGGGCTACGCCGACTGACGACCCCAGCGGTCCGCCGCGTCCCGCCGGTGCGGCGGAGCGGGCGCGGCCAGGGTGGCCAAGGCCCGTGCGTTATTTCTTCCCGGGCTGCGGTTCCAGGAACTCGGCGCAGTCCGGCACCGGCGTGGCCGGCTGGTAGACCGAGCCGTCTTCCTTCCACTTGTAGGTCACCGTGTAGCTGCACTGCTTGTCGGCCTGCGGTTGCAGTTGCGCGGCCGTCGGCGCGGGCCGCTTGCTCGAATCGGCGTAGCGGCTGGCGTCGGCCGGGCTGCGCGTGGCCTGAGTGGTGACCTGCAGGTCCGGGTACGGCTGCTGGCTGGGCAGGGCCTTCACCGTGGCGTCATAGCGGTAATAGTCCATGCAGTTGCCTTCGCGGCGTTTCTCGTCGGCCTCGTTGGCGCAGGCGCGGATGCCGGCCTTGGCGGAGTAGGGCAGCAGGTGGGCCAGGGCCGAGGACTTGTCGCCCAGGTCCACCATGAAAAGGTACAGGTCGCGGCGCGAGAAGCTGCCGCCGGGAAACTGGATCTCTTCCTTGTAGTCCGGCTCGTTGGGGCCGATCACGCCGACCAGCGCGCGTTCCTCGCTCAGGCGGATGAGGTGCGGCCAGACCGTGAAGCGCGTGAAGTTCGGGATGTCGGGCAGGTCCCAGAAGCGGTAGTCGGCGCGCAGGGTGCGGCTGGTGGCGAACGGGCCGTTATCCTCGAAGCCGCCGTCGACCTTGATCCCCACGCACCAGTCGGCCTGCTTGTTGCAGTAAAGCTGGTTTTGCGGGTTGAGCGTCAGGGGCTCGACATCGGGCTGCACCGCGGACGCGGTGGCGGGCAGGACGGCGCAGAGCAGCGTCGCAAGGGCTTTGTTCATCGTGGTTCCTAATGGGTCGGGAAAAGCGCCGGCGCATTGTGGCTCGATTCCTCCGGCAAAGCGTCACCAATTGTATAAGGTGGTGCGAAAGTTCCGCGTCGGGCGGCGCGTCAGCGCGGCCCCTGCGCGCGGTGCCGCAGGATCAGGTCGTGCAAGGCCTGGGCGGCCGGCGACAGGTGCGCGCCCTTGCGGCTGATGAGCGAAAAGGTGCGTCTCACCACCGGCGTGTGCAGCGACACCACGCGCAGCCCCGGATACGAACCGGCCTGCCAGGCCAGCCGCGGCGCCACGGCGATGCCGGCGCCGGCCGCCACCAGTCCGACGGCGGTCGAACTGCGCTGCACTTCATAGAAGGCCGTCAGCCGCGGCGCCAGCTCGGCCAGCGCGTGATCGAGCAGCGGCCGGTTGTTGCTGCTGGCGCCGGGAAAGATCAGCCGATGGCCCTCCAGTTTTTCCCAGGGCAGCGTGCGGCGGCGCGCCAGCGGATGGTCCTCGCGGCAGATCAGCACGAAGTCGTCCTGCAGCAGCGGGATGCTCCGCAGCGTGGGGGCGTGGGTCTCGGCGATGTTGATGCCGAACTCGGCCTCGCGCGTGAGCACCGCCTGCGCCACGGCGCCGGAAGAGTGGTCCAGCACTTTGACGCGGTTCTGCGGATGCTCGGCGCTGTAGCGCTGCAGGATGTGCGGCAGGTAGTGCACGCCGATGGTCGGCACACACGCCAGCGTCACGTCGCCGCGCTGGGCCTTGCCGGTTTCCCGGATCTCGGTAAGCGCCGCGGCCAGGTCGGCCAGCAGGCGCCGCGCCTGCGGCAGGAAGCTGTCGCCCGGCGGCGTCAGCGCCACCGAGCGGGTGGTGCGTTCCACCAGCCGCACGCCCAGGAACGATTCCAGGTTCTGCAGCCGGCGGCTCAGCGCGGTCTGGGTGATGCTGAGCTCGCCGGCGGCGCGGCGAAAGCTCTTGTGATCCGCGATCGCCACGAAGGCCTGCACGCCGAGCACGTCGATTTTCATGAGAAAAACGCATCAATTGACTAATTAATATCATTTTACGGTCGGCAAGGCGGCGCTCACAATGCCCGCATCCTGGCAGGAGACAGACCATGAACATCACGATTCTGGACGACTATTTCGACACGCTGCGGGGCTTGCCCTGTTTCCGCAAACTCGACGGCCATGCCGTCACGGTCTGGAACGACCATGTGCAGGACGTGGACGCGCTGGCCGAGCGCCTGCGCGACACCGAGGCGCTGGTGCTGATCCGCGAACGCACCCAGATCCGCGCGCCGCTCATCGCGCGCCTGCCCAAGCTGCGGCTGATCAGCCAGCGCAGCGTCTACCCCCATATCGATGTCGACGCCTGCACCGCGCACGGTGTCATCCTGTCTTCCAACCAGCATGCCGGCACGCCGTCGTACGCCGCCGCCGAACTGACCTGGGGACTGGTGCTGGCCGGCATGCGGCGGATCCCGCAGCAAGTTGAGGCGCTCAAGAACGGCGTCTGGCAGACCGGCATGGGCCGTACCCTGCGCGGCCGCACTCTCGGTATCTACGGTTATGGCCGGATCGGCGCCGAAGTGGCGCGCTACGGCGCCGCCTTTGGCATGAAGGTGCTGGTGTGGGCGCGCGAGGCCTCGCGCCAACGGGCGCGCGACGACGGCTGGGATGTGGCGCCGGACAAGCAGGCGTTCTTCGAGGCCTGCGACGTGCTCTCGCTGCACATGCGGCTGGTGCCGGATACGCGCGGCATCGTCACGGCGGCCGATCTGGCGCGCATGAAGCCATCGGCGCTGTTGGTGAATACCAGCCGCGCCGGCCTGATCGAGCCGGGCGCGCTGGCGCAGGCGCTGCGCGCGGGCCGCCCCGGCATGGCGGCGGTGGACGTGTTCGAAACCGAACCGCTGCGCGATCCGAAGGACCCGCTGCTGCAACTGCCCAACGCGATCTGCACGCCGCATATCGGCTACGTCACCGAGGACGAATACGAGACCCAGTTTTCGGACGTTTTCGATCAGATCGTCGCCTACGCCGCCGGCAAGCCGATCCATGTGATCAATCCCGCTGTGCTGGCTTGACATCCGCTCGGCCGACGCGCGCCGGGACCGTTGTCCGCGAGCGGCGGCAACAATCGGTGGAATAATAGGGACAATGAACACAACCAAAGCGGAAACAGGCATGGATATCGGATTCATCGGCCTGGGCGTCATGGGCACGCCGATGGCGCTCAACCTGGCCCGGGCCGGCACGCCGCTGGTGGTCTGGAGCCGTTCCCCCGGCGGCTATGACGCGCTGCGCGCCGCGGGCGCGCGCGTGGCCGACAGCGCCAGCCAGGTCTACGCGCAATGCCGCACCGTCATCCTGATGCTGGCCAACGACGCGGCCATCGACACGGTGCTGGCGCGCGGCACGGACGACTTCGCCGCGCGTGTGCGCGACCACGTGATCGTCAACATGGGCACCACCTCGGCCGATTATTCGCGTCAGTTGGGCGCGGACATCGAGGCGGCCGGCGGGCGCTACGTCGAGGCGCCGGTGTCGGGCTCGCGCAAGCCGGCCGAAGCCGGGCAACTGGTGGTGATGCTGGCCGGCCATGACGACGACGTCGCCGCCGTGCGCGAACTGGTGCGGCCGCTGTGCCGCGACAGCTTCGTCTGTGGCGCGGTGCCGTCCGCACTGGTCATGAAGCTGTCGGTCAACCTGTTCCTGATCACCATGGTCACGGGCCTGACCGAGTCGGTGCATTTCGCCGAGCGTCACGGCATCGACCTGGCCCTGTTTGCCGAGGTGCTGAACGCCGGACCGATGGCCAGCGACGTGTCGCGCGTCAAGCTGGGCAAGCTGGTGACGCAGGACTTCTCCGTGCAGGCGGCGATCACCGACGTGCTCAAGAACAGCCGCCTGGTGGCCGAGGCCGCGCGCGGCGCCGGCATCGCTTCGCCGCTGCTGGACGCCAGCCATGCGCTGTACGGCGAGACCGAGGCCCAGGGCCTGGGCGCGTCCGACATGGTGGCGGTGATCCGCGCCATCGAGCGGCGCACGGACGCCGGCTGACGGCCGCCAGCCTTTCTTCTTTTTTTCCGTAGCACCATGATCACCCTGAGAACCTCCACCCCCGCCGACGGCGAACGCGTCGTCGACATCTGGCGCCGCGCCGTCGATGCCACCCACGATTTCCTCTCGCCGCAGGACCGCCACGATATCGAGGCCGAGGTGGTGGGCTTCCTGCCCGCCGCCACGCTCGATCTGGCGGTGGATGCGAACGACCGCGCGCTGGCCTTCATGCTGCTCGACGGCGGCCACATGGAAGCGCTGTTCGTTGACCCCGACGCGCGCGGCACGGGCGTCGGGCGCGCCCTGGTCGAGGATGCGCTGCGGCGCCATCCCGGCCTGAGCACCGACGTCAACGAGCAGAACGCGCAGGCGATCGGCTTCTATGAACGGCTGGGCTTCGAGCGCATCGGGCGTTCGGAGCGCGACGGCCAGGGACGGGCCTATCCGCTGATCCATCTGCGTCATCGCGGCGACGCGCCGGCATGAGCCCGGTCTTCAAGTCCGAGCGCCACGCCGAAGCCGTGCGCCAGGCCTATGCCGCCGCGCTGGCCCATTGGCCGGCCGATGTGCGGCGAGTGACGGTGCCGACGCCGGCCGGCGACACCCACGTGCTGGTGTGCGGCCGCGAGGACGCCCCGCCCCTGGTGCTGCTGCATGGCGCGCAGAGCACGGCCGCCAGTTGGCAGCGGCAGGCCGCGGCCTGGGCGCCGCATTTCCGCATTTACGCGATCGACCTGATCGGCGAGGCAGGCCCGAGCGCGCCGGCGCGGCTGCCGCTGGCGAGCGATGCGCACGCGGCCTGGCTGGAGGCCGTGCTCGACGGACTGGGCGTGGCGCGCGCGGCGTGCTTCGGCATTTCGCTGGGCGCGTGGCTGGCGCTGGACTTCGCCGTGCGGCGGCCGGCGCGGGTCGAGCGGCTGGCGCTGTTGTGCCCGTCCGGCATCGGCCGGCAGAAGCACATCCTGCCGTGGGTCCTGCCATTGCTGCTGCTGGGACCCGCGGGCCGCGCGCTGGTGCGCCGCCGCATCATCGGGCCGCTGGCGGCCGATCCGGCGCCTGCCGATCGGGCTCAGTTTGCGTTGATGCACGCCATCAATCGCGGTTTCCGCTCGCGCTTCGGCGCCATTCCCGTCTTTGACGATGAGGCGTTGCGTCAGTTGGCGCAGCCGCTGTACGTGGCGGTGGGCGGGCGCGATGTGATGCTTGATTCGCGCGAGACCTGCGAACGCCTGCGCCGCCTGGCGCCGCGCGCGCAGGTGACGCTGTTGCCGCGTGAGCGGCATTTCATCCGGGGACAGGACGACGCGGTGCTGGCATTCCTGCGGGCGGGCTAGGGCCTGTTCACACGATAAGGAGCCTCGCACAGGCCGGCAATCGGGCGCCAGGCGCGGTCGCGCCGCAACGGGGGCGAGATTGCGCCGTCAACGTGGCGCGCCCGGCGTCTCGGCCCGCAGCGGCGGCGGCTCGAAGGCCCGCACCGGCGGCGCGTCGCCGTGCCAGCGCTCCACCTGCACCAAGGCCGACAGCGCGCTCGGGCCCTGCGCCAGCCGCGACGTGCCCACGTCCACCGTCAGCACGTTGGGATTGCCGTGGCGTTCGAGCGAGCCGTCCTGCGGGTCGAACCAGGCGCCGGTGGGCATCACCACCACGCCGCGCAGCAGGTCGGCGCTGAGTTGCGCGCCGCCGAGGCAGGCGCCGCGGTCATTGAAGATGCGCACCACATCGCCCTGCGCGATGCCGCGTGCGGCGGCGTCGTCGGGATGCAGCAGCACCGCCTCGCGGCCGGCGACCTTGTGGGCGCGGGTGGCCGGCGCCGGGTCCAGTTGCGAGTGCAGCCGGTCGGCGGGCTGGCAAGTGACCAGGTGCAGCGGCCAGCGCGCCGCGCGTTCGGCGCCCAGCCATTCCACCGGCGGCAGCCAGGCCGGATGCGGCGGGCAGTCGTCATAGCCGAACTCGGCGATCGCCGCGCTGTGCAGTTCGAGACGGCCGGAGCGGGTCTTGAGCGGATGCGCGGCGGGATCCTCGCGGAACTGCTCGAACAGCACGAAGTCGCGCGTGGGCGGCGGCAGCGCCACGTGGCCGCGCTCCCAGAATTCATCGAAGGCCGGCAGCGTCAGTTGCGCCGCTTCCCAGGCCGGCCGCATCTGTTCGTAGATGTGGCGGATCCAGGCCATCTCGTCGCGGCCTTCGGTGAAGGCCCGCTCGAAACCGCCGCGCGCGGCCAGTTCGCGGTAGATGTCGAAGTCGTTGCGGCTGTGGCCCACCGGCGCCAGCGCCTGCCGCATCGCGAGCAGGTAGCGGTCGCGCGACGAGCCACCGATGTCGTTGCGTTCCAGCGTGGTGGTGGCCGGCAGCACGATGTCGGCGCGGCGCGCGGTCGGCGTCCACCATGGCTCGTGCACGATGATGGTCTCGGGCCGCGCCCAGGCCCGCATCAGCCGGTTCAGGTCCTGGTGGTGATGGAACGGATTGCCGCCGGCCCAGTAGACCAGGCGGATGTCCGGATAGATGCCGGTCCTGCCGTTGAACTCGTACGGCTCGCCCGGCCGCAGCAGCATGTCGGTCAGGCGCGCCACCGGGATCGACACGCCGGCAGGATTGAGGCCCGCGCGCATCTCCGGCGCGGGCAGGTCGGGGCGCGGATTGCCGGCGCCGTTCATCGAGCCATGGCCGAAGGCGAAACCGCCGCCAGGCAGGCCGATCTGGCCCAGCAGGGCGGCCAGCGCCACGCTGCCCCAGTACGGCTGTTCGCCGCGATGGCCGCGCTGCAGCGACCACGAGCACGACAGCAGCGTGCGGGTGCCGGCCGCGTCCCGCGCCAGCGCGCGGATGGTATCGGCCGGCACGCCGCAGATGCGCGCGGCCCAGGCAGCGTCCTTGGGCTCGCCGTCGGCGCGGCCCAGCAGGTAGTCGGCGTACTGCTCGAAGCCATTGCAGCAGCGGGCCAGGAAGTCGCGGTCGTGGCGGCCCTCGGCCAGCAGGGTGTGGGCCATGCCCAGCATCATCGCGGCATCGGTGTTGGGACGGATGGGGATCCATTCGGCCGCCAGCGCCGCCGGCGCGTCGCCGCGCGTGGGGCTGACCACCACGGTGCGTATGCCGGCCTGGCGCACCCGCGCCAGCCAGCCGGGGGCGCTGTGGTCGCCCGCGCCGCCCGAGGCGATCTGGGTGTTGCGCAGCGGGATGCCGCCGAACGCGACCAGCAGCCGCGTGTGCCCGACCACGCTGTTCCAGTCGGTGATGCGGCCGGTTACGGGCGCGTAGGTGCCGATGATGTGCGGCAGCAGGAACTGCGCCGCGCCCCAGCTGTAGTTGCCCGACTGGTCGACGCAGCCGCCGCCTGCGTACAGGAAGCGGTGCGTCAGCGTGCGCGCATGGTGCAGCCGGCCGGCCGACGACCAGCCGTACGAGCCGCCGAAGATGGCGGTGGGGCCATGCTGCGCGCGCACCCGTTGCAGTTCGTCGTGCACCAGCGCCAGGGCGGTGTCCCAATCGACCTCCACATAGCCGTCCACGCCGCGCAATTCGGGCGCGCCGCGGTGCCTGAGCCAGCTGGCGCGCACGGCGGGGCGGGCGATGCGCAGCGACGAATGCACCATGTCGGGCATCGCGTGGATAAGCGGGGACGGGGCCTGGTCGTGCGCGAACGGCTCGCAGCCCACGACGCGGCCGTCGCGCACCAGCGCGGTATAGGCGCCCCAATGGGACAGGGACGGATAACGGGAGATCGCTTCGGTCATGCGGGCGCCGCCATGAAAAGCGTATTGTTATGGAAATCCTCATAACTTAACCGCATTGCCTTAGAAAATCTTTGTCTTTCGGGCGCCCTGAAAGTGTGGAAAATAGAAAAATTTTCGGGGCCGCTCTTCCTATACTGCATAAGCAGCAAGGGGAATGGTCAGGTGCAGGCGCCAACCACCGCGCGCCAGCCTGGCTTTTTTTGATTGAGCAGTCCATCCGCATGTGGAGCAGGTCATGAGCAAAATGAAAATCCAGGGGTCCTTCGTCGCCATCGTCACGCCGTTCAATCGCGACGGCAGCGTCGATTTCAGCGCCTTCCGCAGCCTGTTGAAGTTCCAGGAAGACAACGGCACCGCCGCCGTGCTGATCATGGGCTCCACCGGTGAAGTCTCGCTGCTGTCGCCCGAAGAGCGGCGCCAGGTGATCGTCGAGACGGCCAAGATGAAGACCGGCAGGATGAAGCTGTTTTACGGCTGCACCGGCAACAACACCGACTCCACCATCGACTACCTGAAGTTCGCGCGCGCCAACGGCGCCGACGGCGCGATCCTGGCCGCGCCGGCCTATATTTGCGCCTCCGAAGCCGACACCGAAGCCTATTTCCTCGAAGTGGCCGACGCCACCGACCTGCCGCTGGGCATCTACAACAACCCGCCGCGGGTCAAGAGCGACCTGCACTGGGACCAGCTGTTGCGCATCTTCAAGCACCCGAACTACGTGGTGCACAAGGAATCGACCACGCGCGTGGGCCAGGTGGCGCAAGTGCTGCGCGGCCGTCCCGACGTGTCGGTGATGTGCTGCGACTCGCCCAACCTGGGCCTGGTGGTGCCCACCATGAGCCTGGGCGGCCACGGCACCGCCAACATGACCGGCAACATCGCGCCGGCCGAGATGGCCGAGATTTCGCGTCCCTGGGACACGCCGGACGTGTCGGTCAGCTTCCGCGAAGGCTACCTGGGCCTGCTGCCGATGCTGCATTACTCGTACTCCGCCATCAACCCCGTGGCGATCAAGTCGCTGATGAAGGCGGTGGGCCTGCCGGTCGGCGACCTGCGCCGTCCGCTGCGCGGCCTGGAGGGCGACGCCCTGGCCAAGGGCCTGCGCATCGTGCGCGAGCTGGGGCTGGACACCAAGTACGGCTTCAGCTCCGCGCAGCTCAAGGCGGCCTGATTCCCCTGTTCCGGCGGCGATAGCCGCCGGATTCATTTTTGACGACCCACGCCACCGGCCGCGAGCGTCGCGGCCGGTGGCGTGGGCGGCCCCTGCGCGCCCGAAACGGATGCGCCATCGCCAAGAGAGACCCCATCATGTTCCATTGCCCGTCCCGCCCCGCGCCGCTCAAGCGGCTGTTCAGCGCCGCCCTGCTGGCGTTGGGCCTCACCACCACCGCCGCCGCGCTGGCCGCCGACAGCTATCCGCAGCGCCCCATCACGCTGGTGGTGCCGCATCCGCCGGGCGGTTCCGTCGACGGCGTGGCGCGCCTGTACGCCGAGCAGCTGGGCAAGGAACTGGGCCAGTCAGTGGTGGTGGAAAACCGCGCCGGTGCCTCGGGCATGATCGGCGCCGCCTATGTCGCGCGCGCGGCGCCCGATGGCTACACGCTGTACCTGAATGCCTCCATCCACGCGATCAATCCGCTGCTGTACAAAAAGACCATCAAGTTCGATTCGGTCAAGGATTTCACGCCCATCAGCGAACTGGCGCAGGGCGCGCTGATCTTCAGCGTCAACCCCAAGGTGCCGGCCGACAACGTGCGGGACCTGGTCAAGCTGCTCAAGGCCGAGCCACAGAAGTACTCCTTCGCCACCACGGGTTTCGGCTCGGCCGGCCACCTTGCCGCGGCCTCGTTCCTGCATGAAAACGGCCTGGAGCAGATTCCCATCGTGCTGTATCGCGGCGGCGGCCCGGCGCTGTCGGACCTGGTCGGCGGCCAGGTGCAGGGGCTGATCGACCCGATGCTGTCGTCGCTGCCGATGGTGCGCGCCGGCAAGCTCAAGGCGGTGGCGTTGACCGGCGCCGACCGCAGCCCCCTGCTGCCGGACCTTGCCACCATGAAGGAGCAGGGCCAGAAGAACTTCGAGTTCTATTCCTGGTACGGCGTGTGGGGGCCGGCCAACCTGCCTGAACCGGTGCTGCGCAAGCTGGAGGCGGTGTCGGCCAAGGTGATGGCCAGCCCGAAGATCGTCGAACAACTGAACGGGCTGGGCTTCGAGCCGTCGGTGAAGAACTCGGCGGCGTTCGCCAGGTTCATCGATGCCGAGATGAAGCGCTACCAGGTCATCATCGACCAGGCCAACATCCACATCACGGAATGAAGGGCGTCGCACCGCCCCGATACTGCGACGGGCTGAGGCCGTAGCGGCGTTGGAACGCCTTGGCCAGCTGCGTTTCCGAGCGAAACCCGGCAGCCCGCGCCAGGGGCTTGAGCGGCTGGCCCGCGTCCAGCCCCGCGCGCACCGCTTCGAGCCGTAGCGCCTCGAGAAAAGCCCGTGGCGTATAGCCGGTGTCGCGCGTGAAGCCGCGATGGAAGGTGCGTGGCGCCTGGCCGGCCAGTGATGCCATGCGTTCGACATCGATGGCTTCGGCCAGATGGTCGCGCAGCCAATCGACCAGTTCGCCGTAGGCGCCGGCCTGCCCCTCGAGGATCGTCGAGTATTGCGCCTGGTTGCCGCTGCGCCGCAGCGCCAGGTTCAGCTGTCTTGCCACTCGCGCCGCCAGCCAGCGGCCCGCGTCCTGTTCGACCATGGCCAGGCACATGTCGATGCCGGCAGTGACGCCGCCCGAGGTCCAGAATCGGTCGTCCTGAACGTAGAGCGCCTCCGGCTCCACCTGCAAGCCATCGAAGTGGCGCGCCAGCAATTGTGCCGAAGCCCAATGCGTTGCCACCCGCCGGCCGGCCAGCATGCCCCAATGGGCCAGCAGGAAGGCGCCGGTGCACACCGAAGCCAGGCGCCGCGTCCGCGTGCCGGCCTGGCCAACCCACGCGCGCAGGGTTTCGTCAACGGCGGCCTGCATCAGCCCTTCGCGCTCGCCGCCGGCGATGATCAATGTGTCGACCGTGGCCGGGTCGATGCCAGCCACTGCCTCGGTCTGCAGCGTCAGGCCGTTGGACAGCGTGACCGGTCCACCCCGGGCCGACAGGAGGGCGACGCGATACCGTGCGTCCAGGCCCAGCGCGCTGGCCATGGAGAAGACGTCGGCGGGGCCGGCCACGTCCAGGTGCTGCACCGTGGGATAGACGACGATGGCGACCGGGCGGGGCCTGCCGGCGGCGGAGTGTCGCGGCATGGGGAAGGCAAAGTGGCAATGCCGGCATCTTAACGCGGCCGGATGGCAGAAAATGACCGAATTCTGTCATTGCTGCCGAGCGCACGCTATCGCTAGGCTGTCGGAATTGGGGCGTGGCCTCGTTACGGAAAAGGGTGGTTCATGGCGGTCGGATGGTGGCGAGCGGGTCTGGTATGCGTGTTAACGACCGTGGCCGTCGCCGCGGCCTGGTCGGTGTGGCGCGATCCTGGCGGGGTGCCCGCGCCGCCATCACCGCTCGGGCAGGCCGGGCCACTGACCGCTGCGCGGCCTGCCGCGGCGGGCCGCCTGCCGCGTGTCGCGGTGATCGGCCATAACGCCAACACCGAGCTGACCGACTTCGTGGTGCCCTACGCGGTGCTCAAGCGCTCGGGCGCCGCGGAGGTCTGGGCGCTGGCCCTGGATCCCGGACCGATACGGTTCTTTCCCGCCCTGCGGGCACAGCCGGATGCCGACATCGCCGCGTTCGACGCGCATTACCCGGACGGCGCCGACTACGTGATCGTGCCGGCCGTGCACGAAGACGCGGATCCGCGGCTGTCGGCCTGGGTGCGCGCGCAGGCCGGCAAGGGCGCCGTTGTCATCGGCATTTGCGACGGGGTGTGGGTACTGGCGCGGGCCGGCTTGCTGGACGGCCGTCAGGCGGTCTCGCATTGGTATTCGCGCTCGACGCTGGCGCGCGACTTTCCGGCGGTGCGCTGGCGCCAGGATCGCCGCTACATCGCGGACGGCGGGGTGGTGACCACCACGGGCGTCAGTGCTTCGATTCCCGTGTCGTTGGCGCTGGTCGAGACCCTGGCCGGCCGGCCGCGCGCGCAAACGGTGGCGCTCGAACTGGGCCAGGCGCACTGGGACGATGCCCATCCGGGCCGGGACTTTCAGCTCGGGCCGCGCCATATCTACACCGCGACGCGCAATGCAACGGCCTTCTGGCGGCACGAGACGCTGCAGGCGCCGCTGACAGCGGGTACGGACGATCTGCGGCTGGCCCTGACTGCCGATGCCTATGCCCGCAGCTACAGGACCTCGGTGGTCGGGGTGGCCTCCGAGCCGGGCCCCGTGAGGCTGGCCAGCGGCCTGGCCTATCTGCCCGACCAGGTGTCGTCAGCGGACATGCCGTCGCTGCCCATGGACAACACGCTGGCGCCGAC
This sequence comes from Achromobacter sp. EG18, assembly GCF_059759395.1. NCBI lineage: Bacteria > Pseudomonadati > Pseudomonadota > Betaproteobacteria > Burkholderiales > Alcaligenaceae > Achromobacter > Achromobacter sp. EG18. Next base: position 3,459,486 of record NZ_CM186213.1, on the reverse strand, counting down.
TCCCACGCCGTTGCTGGACGGGATTCTGCGCGGCATGAGCGCGCGCTACGGACGCGCCACCGCCGGCTTCGTGGCGCTGCAGTTGGAATATCCCATGAGGGAACCCTGATCAGGGGCTCGCCGTCGGAGGGGGACCGCCATGCGCCGCCTACGGCATCGTCCGGGCCGACAGCGGTTGGCGCGGCTGGACCGCCGCCGCCAGCGCCACCAGCAGCAACAGGCTGGCGGCGACCACGTATGGCATCCATGGGCGCACGCCGTACAGCAACGTGCATACCAGCGGCGCCACCACCATCGCCATGCCCTGCACGGCGATCACCGAGCCGGCGGCGATGCCTTGTTCGTCGGCCGTGACGGCGTTGGCCGCCAGGGTCTGGATCGACGGGAACACCAGCCCCATGCCGGCGGCCATGATGGCATAGCACGCCACCAGGCCCCAGGCGCCGCCCAGCACCGGCACCAGCAGGAAGCCGACGCCGGACAGCAGGGCGCCGCCCGCCAGGCAGCGAGCCGCGTTCATGCGCCGCGCCTTGGCCAGTCCCACCTGCACCAGGATCAGCATGACGCCGACGGTGGTCATGGCCCATCCGGCCGTCCGTGCCGCCGGGCCGGGCTCCTGGCGCAGCGCGTCCATGGCATAGAAGCCGACGATCATCTGCGCCGTGATGACCGCGCTCATGGCCAGCAGCATGGCGGCCAGCGGCAGGCGCAGGCGCCGGTCGCTCAGCTTGAGCGGCGGCGTGACGCGCGGTTCGTGCGCGGCGTCGGACGGCAGTTTCGCGGCCAGCCATAGCGTGCCCAGCAAGGGCAGCACGGCGGCGATGTAGAGCGGCAGCGTCAGGCTGTCCTTGACCAGCAGGCCGCCGATGGCGGGCCCCAGCACCATGCCCAGGCCGTTGGCCGCGCCCAGCCTGGCCATCATGGCGCCGCGCTGCTCCGGCGCGGTGATGTCGGCGATGCGCGCGGCGCTGACGGTGGGCATGGCGGCGTAGAAGGCGCCGAGCAGGGCGCGCAGCGCCATCAGCGCCAACAGCGCCAGCCATGCCGGCGGCGGCTCGCGCAGCATCAGGTCCAGGCCGATGGCCAGCAGCAGGTAGCTGACGATGTAGCCGGCGGCGGCGCGCAGCAGCACGCGGCGGCGGCCGACGCGGTCGCTGCGGCCGCCCCAGTAGCGCGCCATCAGCATCCACAGCACGCCGGCCACGGTGACCACCAGCCCGCCATGCCATTCGGCCAGCCGCAGGCCGCGCACCACCGGGCCGATCACGGGCATGAAGGCCATGATGGCGGTCAGGCACAGGGTATTGAAGACGAACAGGGCGGCGGCCTCGTTCGGGCGGCGGACGGGGTCTGGCGTAGGTGTCATGAAAGACTGGATGAGGATGAAAATTGTTATCATCCAGGCCAGGCGGCGGCCGCGCTAGCGAATCCGCGCCGGAAATTGCGGAATTGGAACAAAATGGCCTCTCAGCCCCGTCTTGCCCCGGACCGCGGCGCGCCGCTCAGCGTGCAGGACCTGCTGCGCCTGCTGCCGCCGGACTGGCTCAGGATCCGCTCCCAGCACGAACTGCCGGGCGGCATCTCGATCGGCTGCCTGGACGGCCGGCCCGAATCGGACTGGGCCGCCAGCGGCGCGGCCGAGTCCAGCGTGGGCGTGGCGATCGTGCTGCAAGGCCAGTTCGGCCTGGGCTTCGAGGGCGGCACGGCCCTGCGCATCCAGCCGGGCAGCGTCATCCTGCACGGCACGGTCGAGCCGGTGCCGGGCTGGGACGAATTCAAGGGCCGGCGCGACATCCGCGTGGTCGATATCCGTTTTTCGAGCGAAGCCATGCGCGCCCTGTGGTGGCGCACCTTGCGCCAGGTGCCGTCCGCCGCGTTCGCGGCCGATGGCAGCGTGCCGGCGCGCGACGCCCAACTGGCGACGCTGCCGCTGTGGCCCGGCCTGGCGCGCGTGGCCGGCGAGATCCTGGCCTGGAGCCAGGATCGTGGCGAGGTCGCCGCGCTGTATCTGCAGGGCAAGGCCCAGGAGGCGCTGGCCCTGACCCTGGCGCACCTGGCCGGCCGCGGCGCGGCCGACCAGCCGCCGCCCGCGGACCGCAGGCGGCTGGCCGAGGCCCATCGCCGCATCCAGCACGAATACGCCGATTGCGGCAGCGTGCGCCAGCTGGCGCAGGCCGTGGGGCTGAGCGAAAAACGGTTGCAGGCAGGCTTCATGTCGCTCTACGGGCAATCGGTGCATGGCTGCCTGCTGCAAGCCAGGATGGACGCGGCCGCCGGCCTGTTGCGGCGCGGCTGCTCGGTTACCGAAACCGCATATAGCATCGGGTTTTCCAGCCTCAGCCACTTCATCAAGGCCTTCAAGGCGCATCGCGGCGCCACGCCCAAGGCCTGGCTGCGCGGCGCCGCGCAATAGGCGCGGCACGGTCGCGCCGCGCCGGCTTGGGGGGTAGCGGCAATACCGGTATCGCGGCTGGCCTTGCTGCGTGGAGCGAGGCTGGCAACAATCCCCGTTCACCGACTTCGCGCCCGACACCCCGAGGCTTTTTTCCATGACATCGTCCAGCTCCCCGGAACGCGCCGACGCCGATGCGGCCGCGTCGGCCGGGAACATCCATTGGCGGCGCAACCTGGCCGTCTGTTTCGCCGGTTCGTTCAGCACCATCGTGGCGATGACGCTGCTGCTGCCGTTCCTGCCGCTGTACGTGGAGGAACTGGGCGTACAGGGTCACGCCGCCATCGTGCAGTGGTCGGGCGTGGCCTATGGCGCCACCTTCTTCGCCGCGGCGCTGGTCGCGCCCCTGTGGGGCCGGCTGGGCGACCGCTACGGGCGCAAGCTGATGCTGGTGCGCGCGTCGTTTGGCATGGCGATCTGTATGTCGCTGACTGGCATGGTGCAGAGCGTGTGGCAGCTGGTGCTGCTGCGGCTGCTGGTGGGCCTGGCCGGCGGCTACGCGTCGGGTTCGACCATCCTGGTGGCGATGCAGGCGCCCAAGGCGCGCTCGGGCTGGGCGCTGGGCGTGCTGTCGGCGGGCATCATGGCGGGCAACCTGGTGGGCCCGCTGATCGGCGGCGGGCTGCCGCCATTGATCGGCATCCGCGCCACCTTCCTTCTGGCCGGCGGCGTGATCTTCCTGGCCTTCCTGGCGACGGTGTTCCTGATCAAGGAGATGCCGCGCCCGGCCAAGCCCGCCAGGCAGGAAGGCAAGCGGCGCGGCGGCTGGGCCCAGATTCCCGACAAGCGGCCGGTGGCCGCGATGCTGGCGACGGGCATGCTGCTGATGTTCGCCACCATGTCGATCGAACCGATCATCACGGTGTACGTGGGCCAGCTGGTGGACGACCCGGCCCGCGTCACGCTGGTGTCGGGCGTGGTGATGTCGGCGGCGGCGCTGGGCGCCATCCTGTCGGCGTCGCGGTTGGGCCGGTTGGCCGACCGGGTCGGCCACTGGACCGTGATCATCGGCGCGCTGGCGGTGGCGGCGTTGCTGCTGGTGCCGCAGGCCTTCGTCACCGCCGGCTGGCAGTTGGTGGCGCTGCGTTTCCTGATGGGTTTGGCGCTGGGCGGGCTGCTGCCGTGCGTGACCAGCGTGATCCGCCACAATGTGCCCGACGGCGTCGGCGGCAACGTGCTCGGCATGTCGATCTCGGCGCAGTACGCGGGCCAGGTGGCGGGCCCCTTGCTCGGCGGATTCATCGGCGGGCATTTCGGCATGCCGGCCGTGTTCCTGGGCACGGCCGTGCTGCTGGCCATGGGGGCGCTGGCCAATGCCGTGCTGCGGGCGCGCCACCAGCGTGTCGCGGCCGGCGCGTAGCGGGGCGCGGACGCCGATGGCGCAAGCAGCCCGGGCGCGGCGGCGTCCTTGCGCGTCGGCGCATCAGAAGCCGGCCGAGCGCGCATCCATGACGTGGTCGATCAGGCCCCATTCGACCGCTTCCTCGGCGGTCATGTAGCGGTCGCGGTCCAGGCTGCGCTCGACGTCCTCGTAGCTGCGGCCGCAGTGTTCGGCATACAGGCGGATGATGCGCTGCTTGGTGCGCTGCATTTCCTCGGCGTGGATCAGCATGTCCGAGGCCTGTCCCTGGAAGCCGCCCAGCGGCTGGTGCACGTGCAGGCTGGCGTTGGCCAGCGCGGCGCGCTTGCCGGGCTCGCCCGCCATCAGCAGGAACGAGCCCATCGATCGCGCCGTGCCCATGCACAGCGTGTGCACCGGCGATTTGATGAACTGCATGGTGTCGTACATGGCCAGGCCGCTGGTGATCACGCCGCCGGGCGAGTTGATGTACATGTGTATCGGCTTGCCGGGGTTCTCGGCTTCCAGGAACAGCAGCTGCGCGCACACCAGGGCCGAGACGGCGTCGTTGACTTCGCCGCTCAGGAAGATGATGCGTTCGCGCAGCAGGCGCGAGTAGATGTCGAACGAACGTTCCCCGCGGCCGGACTGTTCCACCACCATCGGGACGAGCTGCATCGTTTCGCTCATGAGCGAACTCCTGTCTTGCGTGAAAAGGGAGGGGGGCGTCAGGCGGCGAGCTTGAAGCCGGACCAGGAATCGTTGGCCGCCTGCGGCGCCGGTTGCGTCAGGCGGGCGTCATCAGGGGTGTGGACGATGGTGAGGCGCGTGCCGCCATCGGCGGTGGGACTGAGCTGGAACGTCACCACGCTGGCCAGGCAGGGCGGCAGCGTCTCGCGCATGCGGTAGCGGACCTCGACGCCCGGGGTGGCGGCCAGCGGCTCGGCGTCGGCCAGCGCGCCGTCCGGCAGCCATTGCTCGCGCAGCGCCGGGATGCTGATGGCGCGCCAGACTTTCTCGGGCGGCGCGTCCAGCTCGTAATCGAGCACCAGCGCCGTGTCCTGCCGGGTGGGGTCCGCGGGGTTCATTGGTCCATTTCCTTGAGCAGTGTCTTCAGGGCGTCGACGCGCGCCGGCCAGTAGGCACGGTACTTGGACATCCAGCCGGCGAGCAGCGCCAGACCGTCCGGATCGACCTGGTAGTTGACGAAGCGCCCCTGGCGTTCCTCGCGCACCAGGCGCGCCTGGCGCAGCACCGCCAGGTGTTGCGAGACCGCGGGCTGGCTGATGTCCAGGCCCGCGCGCAGCGCGCTGGCGTTCATGGCGCCCGCGGCGAGCTTGTCGAAGATCGCGCGGCGGGTGGGGTCGGCCAGGGCCTTGAAGATGTCGTTTTCCATCATGGCAACACATTAGCAAACACTTATGTGTTGTGCAAGCCCCCGATGAACCTGCGCCCGGGCCGTCCGGTTCAGTGGATGGTGCGGGCGGCCTTGCGGGCGCGCTTGATGTCGTACATGCGGGCATCGGCCAGGCGCACGGCTTCCTCGGCCGACAGGCCGCGCGGATCCAGCGCCACCACGCCGACGCTGGCGCCCTCATACGGCAGGGTGACCTCGCCGAGCTGGTAGCGGCCGACGGTGGCGGCGGCGGCGCGATCTTCCAGCGAGCGGGCGGCTTCCTCGGCGTCGCCGCGTTGGGCCTCGTGCCCCGGCGCCGCGTCGCCGCGCGCCAGGGCCGGGCCGGGGCCGATCAGCACGAATTCGTCGCCGCCCAGCCGGCCCACCATGTCGGAGGCGCGCAGCGTCATTGCCAGGCGGCGCGCGATTTCCTGCAGGAAGACGTCGCCCTGCTGGTGGCCGTGGGTGTCGTTGATGCCCTTGAAGCCGTCCAGGTCGACCACGCCCACCAGCACGCTGCCGCCTTCGCGCAGGGCGCGGCCGCGCAGCCGGTCCAGTTCTTCGTACAGGGCGCGGCGGTTGGGCAGGCCGGTGAGCGGATCGGTCAGCGCAAATGCCAGCAGCCTGGCGTTGGCGTCGCGCAGTTGGGCGACGAGCTGCTCGCGTTCCAGGAAGCTGGCGATCACGTTGGAGAAAAGCCGCAGGATCGATTCGGCCTGTGGCGCGATCGGCCGCTGGCTGGCGCTGGCGCCGCACAGGGTGCCCAGCAGCAGGCCGTCGTCGGTGCGGATGGGCGCGCTGACGTAGGTCTGGATGCCAAGCTGGCGCGCCGCCTCGGAGTCGGGCCAGCAGGCGCCGACGTCGCTGGTGGCCATGCGGCCCTCGTCCAGCGCGCGCTTGCACAGCGTGTCCGACCATGGCACCGACAGGCCTTCCGGAATCTGTAACGTGCCGGCATTGCGCGCGTAGCGTACCTGCTGCCGGTCGGCCTGCGGGTCGATCGACGTGAGGTAGGTGGATTCCAGCCCGGTCACGGCGCCGAGCATATCCAGGATGGGGCGGGTCAACTGTTCGACCGACTTGGCGGCCTGCAGCGACGCCGACAGTTCGGCGAGTATCGGGTCCAACGAAAGCTCCCTGCGTATCACTGGCGTGACCAAACCGGTTCCAAGGCGGCCCGGGCCGTCGACGCATTCCACGCCGCGCACCGCGGTCTTGGCGTCCATTATGCCTTGCCGGGACTGCCGCCCCATGTCGTTTGCGTATGCGCAGGGTTCGACGCACGCCGGGCCTAAAGTCCCTTGCCGCCTTGCCGTAAGCCTGGGTGGCGCGGACCTTTTATCGCGTACCTGGATACCCGTGCCCTCCGGCACGGGCAGTTGCAGTAAGAAGACAAGCATGAAAATCACCTCGTTGCGCAACAGGATCCTGTTGATCACCTGTTTCACCGTCATCGGCGCGCTGGTGCTCTCGGGCATCGCGATCTATCAGATCGTGCGCGACAACATGATGGCGACCATCTCCGCGGACCTGGACGCCATCGCCGCCGGCAACGCCAGCGCCATCGAACGCTGGTCCGCCGACAAGGCCCAGGCCGTGACCGCCACCGCCGCCGTGGTCGAAAAGGGCGATCCGCGCGGCCTGACCAAACTGATGGGCGAAACCAACGGCTTTCCCATCACCAGCATCGGCTGGAGCGACAAGACCTACTTCTCCACCGCGCAGACGCCGCCCGACTACGATCCGACCGCGCGTCCCTGGTACAAGAGCGCGGTGGCCGCCGGCAAGCTGGCCGTGACCAAGCCATATGGCGATTCGGGCACCGGCAAGCCCTACGTGGCCTTCACCGCGCCGATCGTGCGCAACGGCCAGACCACCGGCGCCATCAGCGGCGCGGTGGCGCTGGACGGTATCAAGGACGTCATCAAGGTCATCCGGCCGACGCCGTCCAGCACCGCGTTCGTGCTGGCGACCGATGGCCAGGTGATTTCGCACGTCGATGACAAGCTGGCGCTCAAGCCGTCGACCGACGTGGCGGCCGGCCTCACGCCGGCCGTGCTGGCCGACATGGCGCGCGACGGCGCCGCGCCGCTGGCGTTGAGCCTGAACGACGCGCCCAAGCTGCTCAAGGCGCGCCGCATCCCCGGCACCGATTGGTTCCTGGTGATCGCGCTGGACGAGGCCGAGGCCACCGCGGGCCTGGCGCAGGTGTTCAACGCCACCCTGATCTCGATGGTGGTGCTGACGCTGGTTGCCGTCGTGCTGGCCAGCGTGGTGACGTCGCGCGCCTTCAAGCGCCTGTCCGCGGTGCGCGATGCGATGGACACCATCGGCTCGGGCGAAGGCGACATGACGCACCGGCTGGCCGTGGTGGGCCATGACGAAGTGGCGCAGATCTCCGCTTCGTTCAACGCCTTTGTCGACAAGATCAGCCACGTGATGCTCGACGTGCGCAACGGCGTGCATTCGATGACCTCGGCCACGCGCGAGATCGAGATGGGCAACCGCGACCTGTCGCAGCGCACAGAGGTATCGGCCGGCTCGTTGCAGGAAACCTCGTCGGCGCTGACCGAATTGACTTCCAGCGTGCGCCAGACCGAGGAGGCCGCCGAGCACGCCACGCGCCTGGCGACCGAGGCCAGCCTGGCGGCCGAGCGCGGCGGCCAGGTGGTGACCGATGCCGTCACCACCATGGGCGCCATCGCGCAGTCGTCCGAGCGCATCACCGAGATCATCAGTGTCATCGACGGCATTGCGTTCCAGACCAATATCCTGGCGCTGAACGCGGCGGTGGAAGCGGCGCGCGCCGGCGAGCAGGGCCGCGGCTTTGCCGTGGTGGCCGGCGAGGTCCGCACGTTGGCGCAGCGCAGCGCCGCCTCGGCGCAGGAGATCCGCGCGCTGATCCAGGCTTCGGTACAGAATGTCAAGAGCGGCACCGAGCGGGTGCAGGCGGCCGGCTCGACGATGCAGGAAATCGTCGAAGGCGTGTCGCGCGTGCAGAAGCTGGTCAGCGAAATCCACGGGGCCATGGCCGAGCAGAGCGTGGGCATCAGCCAGATCGACCGCAGCGTTTCCGACATGGACCAGGCCACCCAGCAGAACGCCGCGCTGGTGGAACAGTCGGCGGCGGCGTCCGCCATGTTGAGCGATCAGGCCGGCGCGCTGGCCGGCACGGTGGCCCTGTTCAAGTTGCGGGAAAACTTGCGGGTTGCCGCGCCCGAGCGGATCGCGCTGCCCGCCTGACCGCTTTGCCCGATGTGGCGACGCCTGTCGCCACGCCCCGCGATCGCTATCGCGGCTTGCGCCGGCCCCTGCCGGTGATGCGGGCGGCGGCCTCGGCCGATTGTTGGACGGCCCGGTCGCCGCGCCACCGCAGATCCGCTTCATAGTCCCGCAAGGCCTGCCCCAGCGGCAGGCCTTTGCACACCTGCGCCAGCCGCGTCGCCAGCGATTGCGCATCGGCCAGGGCGGTGTTGGCGCCCAGGCCGCCCGCCGGGCTCATCGCATGCACCGCGTCGCCCAGGAAAGTCAGCCCGGCTTGCGTCCATTGCGGCAGGGGCGGCGCCTGGTAGACGGTCTTGAGCGCGATACCGCGCGGGTCGCTGGCGGCCACCATGGCGGCCAGCGCGGGATGCACCGGCGCCAGCAGGCGCTGCGCGGCCTGTTGCCAGCGGATGCCCGTCGTCGTGTCGTCCTGCCGGTTCGCGCTGATCGCGGCATCTTCCGCGCCCAGCAGCGCGCAGCGCTCGCCGATGATCGCCCAGTACTGGTAGCCCGGCACCGCCGTCAGCGTGCAAGCCGGCGCGAGGCGTTGCGCCAGCGCTGGCAGCGCCGCCAGATTCATGGCGTCCAGCACCAGCGCGTAGCCGGCGCCGAACACCACGCCGGCGCCGTCGCGCAGGTCCGGCGGCAGGCCATCGGGCACGAGGCTGCCGGCCGGCGCCATGCCGAAGATCGTCACCGTGCCGCTGTCCTCGGGCGCCGCTTGCGGCAGATGCTGGCGCCGCAGCGCCGAATGCACGCCGTCGGCGGCCACCACCAGCGTGCCGGGCCGCGCTCGGATGCCTTCCAGGCGCGGGCCGCCGTCATCCACGCCCGCGCAGCCGTGGCCGAAATGCACGCGCCCGTTCAGGCCGGCCAGCAGGATCTCGCGCAGCGTCTGCCGGTGCGCCGAGCGGTCGGGCGGGGCGTCGGCGTCGTCCAGGCGCCAGGTGGCGGAGGCGCGTTGCGGCAACGGCCGCAGTTGCGCGTCGAGCATGGCGCCCGGGCGGTCGTGGGTCGAGCAACTGTGCTGGAACAGGGCGTAAAGGTCCGGCGGCAGGCAGTGCGCCAGCGCCGCCTGGCCGCTGGCGTCGATGCGCAGGCGGTAGCCCTGCACCCGGCTGTCGGTGCGCGCGTCGCGCTCGTAGACGTCGAAGTCGATGCCGGCGCGCGCCAGCCCCTGCGCCAGGCACAGGCCGCCCAGGCCGGCGCCGATGATGGAAACGTGGAGATTCTGCATAATGTCCTCGAAGCAGGCCGGCGTTGCCGGCACCCATACAGCTTGCGCGCAAGCGCGTCCCTGCCGGTAATGCCGGCGCGCCAACAAATCATGCGAACCCGCCAGACCGCAGCCCCCGCGCCCGACTACAGCGAATTGCTCGACGGCCCGGCCGTGTGCGTGTTCCATGGCGCCGACGCGCCGGGCAGCGAATTCCGCCTGGGCTCGCGCGAATACGATTGGCACGCGCATGCCCGCGGACAGTTGTTCGGGGTGGATAGCGGCGCGATGCGGGTGCGCACCGAGGCCGGCTCATGGTTGCTGCCGCCGCAGCGCGCGGGCTGGATCCCGCCGGGGCTGCGGCATCGGGTCAGCGTGGTGGGCGCGGCCAGCGGCTGGGTGGCGCTGGTGCATCCGCGGGCCGCCGCGGCCCTGCCGACGTCGCCCTGTGTGCTGGGGGCGGATGGGGTGTTGCGCGCCATGGTGCTGCGCGCGGCCGATTGGCCGGACAAGCTGGCGCTGGACCCGGCGCGCGCGCGCTTCGCGGCGGTGTTGCTGGACGAGATCGAGGCGGCGCCGCGCGAGCGCCTGCACCTGCCATGGCCGCGCGACCGCCGGCTGGCTCGGCTTGCGCAAGTCCTGGCGGACGACCCGGCCGACAACCGGCCGCTGGAAGCACTGGCCGCGCGGGCCGGGCTGGCGACGCGCACCGCGCAGCGCCTTTTCCGCGAGGAAACGGGATTAGGCTTCGCGCAGTGGCGCCAGCAACTGCGGCTGATCCACGCGCTGGAACGCCTGAGCGCGGGCCAGCCGGTGGCGCAGGTGGCCGACGCGCTGGGCTACGCCACGCCCGGCAATTTCATCGCCATGTTCAAGCGCGCCTTCGGCACGACGCCGGGGCGCTATCTGCGAGCGCCGCTGGACGAGGGCGACGCCGCCGTCGCCTGAGCCGCGCCGGGGCGCGTGGCGTCTCGCTCGCTACCGGCCCCTTACTCCGCCAGCTTGCGCATCTCGGCGATCAGGTCCGCCTTGCCCTCGAAGCCGATGCCGGGCAGTTCGGGCAGGGTGACGTGGCCGTTGTCGACCCGCACGCCGTCGGGGAAGCCGCCGTAGGGCTGGAACAGGTCCGGATAGGATTCATTGCCGCCCAGCCCCAGGCCGGCGGCGATGTTCAGCGACATCTGGTGGCCGCCGTGCGGAATGCAACGGCTGGCCGACCAGCCGTGCTGGCGCAGCATGTCCAGCGTGCGCAGGTATTCCACCAGGCCATAACTCAGGGCGCAGTCGAATTGCAGCCAGTCGCGGTCCGGCCGCATGCCGCCGTAGCGGATCAGGTTGCGCGCGTCCTGCATCGAAAACAGGTTCTCGCCGGTGGCCATCGGCTTGTCGTAGTAGTTGCGCAGCGTGGCCTGCAGTTCGAAGTCGAGCGGGTCGCCGGCTTCCTCGTACCAGAACAGGTCGTACTGCGACAGCGCCTTGGCGTAGCGGATCGCGGTGTCCAGGTCGAAGCGGCCGTTGGCGTCGACCGCCAGTTTCCTGCCGTCGCCCAGCACGCCCAGGATGGCGTCGATGCGGCGCAGGTCTTCGTCCAGCGAGGCGCCGCCGATCTTCTTCTTGACCACGGTATAGCCGCGGTCGACGTAGCCGCGCATCTCGTCCTTGAGCTTGCCCAGGTCCTGGCCCGGGTAGTAGTAGCCGCCCGCCGCATAGACGAACACGCGGCGGTCGGGGCGGCCGTTGCCGTAGCGCTCGGCCAGCAACTGGAACAGCGGCTTGCCGGCGATCTTGGCGACCGCGTCCCACACCGCCATGTCGATGGTGCCGATGGCGACCGAGCGTTCGCCGTGGCCGCCGGGCTTCTCGTTGACGTACATCGCGTTCCAGATGCGGTGCGGATCGAGGTTGTCGCCGCTGTCGTCGAGCAGGCTGGCGGGGTCGGCCTCCAGCACGCGCGGGATGAAGCGTTCGCGCATCAGCGTGCCCTGGCCATAGCGGCCGTTGGAATTGAAGCCGTAGCCGATCACGCGCCGGCCGTCGCGCACCACGTCGGTCACCACCGCCACCAGGCTCAGCGTCATCTTGCTGAAGTCGATGTAGGCGTTGCGGATCGGGGAACTGATCGGGACGGTCTTCTCGCGGATTTCGACGATTTTCATGGTGTCTCCTGGCCGTGCGGCGGATGGGAAAAACCGTAGATTATTGGCTTGAAGGCGCATTATGATTCGCTATCAGGCACTACTTTATTAACTGAAAGTTAAAGATTCCGGCGCTCGTTGCCCGTCGCCGGCCTCGTCCCGATGAGGCGTTCCCCGCCGTGAACCACGATCTGGCATCTTCCCTGGAGTTCTTCGTGCTGCTGGCGCGCCACCGCAACCTGTCGACGGTGGCGCGCCAGCTCGACCTGACGCCGCCGGCGGCCACCAAGCGCCTGGCGCAACTGGAGGCGCGGCTGGGCGTGCGGCTGGTGAACCGCACCACCCGCAGCATCAGCCTGACGCCCGAAGGCGAAACCTACCTGCACTACGCCACGCGCATCCTGGCCGACGTGCGCGAAATGGAAGAGGTGGTGTCGTCGAGCGGCTCGGTGCCCAAGGGCCTGTTGCGCATCAATGCGACGCTCGGCTTCGGCCGCACGGCGATCGCGCCCATCGTGTCGGAGTTCGCCCTGCATCATCCGCAGGTCGAGGTGCAGCTGGACGTGACCGACCGGCCGATCGACCTGGTGGAAAGCGGCGTGGACCTGGGCATTCGCTTCGGCGCCTTGCCCGACCAGCGCCTGGTGGCGCGCCGCGTCCTGTCGAACCGGCGCTTCCTGTGCGCGGCGCCGCGCTACCTGGCGCGCCACGGCACGCCCGCCAGCCTGCGCGACCTGGCCGACCACCAGTGCATCATCCACCGGCAGAACGAGGACGCCTACGGCGTCTGGCGCTTCACGCGCGAGGGCCGCGCCGAGACCGTGAAGGTGCACGGCGCGCTGTCCAGCAACGATGGCGACATCGTGCTGAACTGGGCGCTGGACGGCCATGGCATCCTGGTGCGCTCGGAGTGGGACCTGGCCAAGTACCTGGAAAGCGGGCGCTTGCGCGTGGTGCTGCCCGAGTTCATCCTGCCTTCGGCCGACCTGTTCGTGTACTACCCCAGCAAGCGCGACCTGTCGGCGCGCACACGGGCGTTCATCGATTTCCTGATGGCGCGTTTCGCGTAGGCCAGGCCGGGGGGCGAAGGCGCGCCGGTCGGCGGCATGCGCGGGGCGGACGCTAGGCGAACCGGTAGGCGAGCACTTCGTCGCCGGCCGCGTCGATCTCGCCCGTGGGCGCCCAGCCCAGCCGCCGGTAGAAGCCATGCGAGCGCACGCCCGGATCGGCCGCGCAGCTCAGGAACAACCGTTCATGGCCCAGCGCCCGCAGCGTTCGCATGACCTGCCCGAGCAGTTCGCGGCCGATGCCGCGGCCCTCGTAGGCCGGCAGCAGGGCCAGCACCAGGATCTCGCCGCTGTCGCGATCGCCGAAGCAATAACCCGCCATCACGCCGTCGGCCAGCGCCACCACGCCCGGCAGCGCGCCGTCGCGGATGCCGTCGCGCCAGCTTTCGACGGTGATGCCCAGGGCGCGCAGGTCCTCGGCCGAGAAGGCGTTCTCGCGGGTGCGGCCGCGCAGGTCGATGCAGGCGGCGGCATCGTCGGGATGGGCTGGGCGGTAATGCAGGTTCATGTCGGGTGTCGTCTATCGGAAGAGGGCGCGGCCGGCGCGCCGCGCAAGGCTGGCGCGGGGATCAACCGCCGAGCGCCGCCAGGTTCAGCGTGTGGCTGTGGCCGATCCACAGCGCGCAGTCGCGGTGATCGCGCAGCGATTCGCCGGTGTTCGGATGCAGGAACACGTCCAGCAGGCCATGGTTCAGCGCCAGCCAGGTGAGCACGCGCGGCAGCGCGGCCGGCGCGAAGGCGAGCTGGTAGCTCCATTGTGGATGCGGGCCGACAGGGCGCTCGTGGAAGCGGCCCATCTGGATGCTGTCGCCGAATGCGTCCTGCGCCTGTTCGCGCAGCGCCCAGGCCGCGTCGCGGCTGTCGGCGTTGAAGTAGACGTGGGCGTGCCAGCTGTCGACGATGGCGGGGTCCAGGATCATGGTGGTCAACCTCCGGCGCGCTTGGCGCGATGGCCGAGTTTTTCGAGCGTGGCCAGGATGCGGTCGCAGTGATCGCCCTGCACCTCGATGACGCCGTCCTTGACGGTGCCGCCGGAGCCGCAGGCGGTGCGCAACTGCTTGCCCAGCGCCGCCAGCGCGTCGTCGTCCAGCGGCAGGCCCTTGACGACGGTCACGGCCTTGCCGCCGCGGCCCTTGGTTTCGCGCGAGACGCGCACGCCGCCGGGCGCCGGCACGGGCCGGGCCGCCGCCTTGCACTGGCAATCGGCGAGCGGGCGGCGGCATTGCGGGCACATCCGGCCGCCGTCGGTGGAGTAGACGAGTCCGCCTGGGGAGCTGCTTTTCATGGGTAATGCGTGAGGTTGCGGTTCAGGCAGCCATTATGCCGGAGCCGCCGCCGCGAGCCCGGCGTGGGTGCGCTCACTCGTCGAAGCCGCGAGGCCCCAGCGATTCGACCAGGTAGTCGATGAAGGACTTGATGCGCGAGGAGATCGCGGTATTGCGGTAATAGACCGCATTGACCGGCTGGCGCACGTCCAGCGTCTGGCGCGGGAACAGCTGGCGCAGCGCGCCGGACTGGCGGTCGGCGCGCGTCATGAAGTCGGAAAGGCAGACGATGCCGGCGTCGTTCAGCGCCAGTTGCCGCAGCGTCTCGCCGCTGAACGAGCGGATCGACGGCTGGATGTGCAGCGGCTGGCCGTCGGCGTCCTCCAGCGGCCATTCGTTCAGCGATTCCAGTTGCGAGAACCCCAGCAGCGTGTGCTCGCGCAGATCGGCCGCCCGCTTGGGCGTGCCATGCGCCGCCAGGTAGCCGGGGCTGGCCAGCACCCGCACGCGGCTGCGGCCGATGGGCACCGCGTGCAGCGACGAATCCTTCAGGCTGCCGATGCGCAGCGCCAGGTCGGTGCGGCGTTCCAGCAGGTCGATATTGCCCTCGTTGCTGTTCAGCTCCAGCTCGACCTTGGGATAGCGCTGGCGGTAGCCCGGCACCAGCGGAACGATGACGTGCAGCATGAAGGGCGAGGCGGCGTCGACCCGCAGGCGGCCGGCCGGCTGGTTGCGGCGCGCGCGCATCTGTTCCTCGGTCTCTTCGACCGCGGCGATGATCTTGCGGGCCTGCTCCAGGTAGGCGCTGCCTTCCTCGGTCAGCTCCAGCCGCCGGGTGGTGCGGCGCATCAGCGTGGTCTGCAGCTTTTCCTCCAGCCGCGTCATGGTGCGGCTGGTGGCGGAAATGGTCTGCTGCAGCGCGTCGGCGGCGGCGGTGATCGAACCGCAGTCCACGATGGCGATAAAGACCTGCATTTCGTCGAGTGTCGTCTTCATATTTGACGTTATATCAAAAGTATTTCGCCAATACCGGGCTTATTCCGCAAGGATCGAGCGGGCACACTGGATGCATTCCAACACTTACCCAGGAGTTTTACATGAGCATCCCGTCTTTTGGCGTCGGCACTTTCCGCCTGCAGGGCCAGGTCGTCATCGATTCCGTGCGCAACGCGCTGGACGTTGGCTACCGCGCCGTCGACACCGCCCAGATCTATGAAAACGAAGCCGAAGTGGGCCAGGCCATCGAGGCCAGCGGTGTCGCCCGCGCCGACCTGTTCGTGACCACCAAGATCTGGGTGCCGAACTATGGCCGCGCCAAGCTGGTGCCCAGCCTGAAGGACAGCCTGGCCAAGCTGCGCACCGACTACGTCGACCTGACCCTGATCCACTGGCCCGCGCCCGGCAACGGCGTGGCCATCGCCGAGATGATGGCCGGCCTGATGGACGCCCGCGAGCAGGGCCTGACGCGCCAGATCGGCATTTCCAACTTCCCCATCGCCGAGACCCGCGAAGCCATCGCCGCCGTCGGCAAGGAAGCGATCGCCACCAACCAGATCGAGCTCAGCCCGTATCTGCAGAACCGCAAGCTGGTGGACTTCCTGAACGAACAGGGCATCCACGTCACGTCGTACATGACGCTGGCCTACGGCAAGGTGCTCAAGGACCCCGTGATCGGCCAGATCGCGCGGCGCCACAACGCCACGCCGGCGCAGGTGGCGCTGGCCTGGGCGCTGCAGCGCGGCTTCGCCGTGATCCCGTCGTCCACCAAGCGCGAGAACCTGGCGAGCAACCTGCTGGCCCGCGACCTGCGCCTGACCGACGCCGACATGGCGCAGATCGCCGCGCTGGAACGCAACGGCCGCGAAGTCAGCCCCGACGGCCTGGCCGCGGCCTGGGACTGAGGCGCGCCATGGACAACGCGCTTTCAAGCCTGACCGCGGGCGGTTTCAGCATCGGCCTGGAAGCGCCCCTGGACAACGACTGGACCGCCGCCGGCGAGCAGGCGCGGCGCCAGGCCGGCCGCCTGCCCGGCGAGCCCGACCTGCAACGCCACGCCGACCTGGCCGTGCTGGCCGACCGGCTCGGCTTTCGCGCCCTGTGGGTGCGCGACGTGCCGCTGTACGACCCGGCCTTCGGCGACGCCGGCCAGGTGTTCGAGATATTCACCTACCTGGGTTACCTGGCGGGCGTCACGCGCGACATCCTGCTGGGCACCGCCGCGGTGGTGCTGCCGCTGCGCGAGCCGCTGCTGACGCTCAAGTCCGCCGCCAGCGTGCAGCGGCTGAGCGGCAACCGCCTGCTGCTGGGCGTGGCCAGCGGCGACCGGCCGGTGGAGTATCCGCTGTTCGGCCGCGATTTTCCCAATCGCGGCGCCGCTTTCCGCGAACAGGTGGCGCTGCTGCGCCAAGGCGCCCGCGGCAGCCTGCCCGATGGCCTGGACGTGCTGCCGCGGGCGCCGGCGCCGCCGCTGCTGGTGGCGGGCCTGGCGCAGCAGACGCCGGCCTGGATCGGTGCGCACATGGATGCCTGCCTGGCCTATCCCGGCGCGCCCGACGACCATGCGCGGCGCAGCGCCGCCTGGCGCCAGGTGGCCGGCGACAAGCCCTATGCCAGTTTCATCCACCTGGACCTGGCCGAGGACCCGGACGCGCCGCTGCGGCGCTTTCGCTTCGGCGCGCAGGCGGGCCGCCACGCGCTGGCGCGGGAACTCCATGCGCTGCGCGCCGCGGGCGTGCAGCACATCGGCCTGCACCTGCGGCGCAACCAGCGGCCGCTGGCCGACACGCTGCACGAGATCGCCGAGCACGTGCTGCCGCAGTTCCATGGCGGCGGCGTGCCGGCCCCGCAAGCGGAAACCACGGCCGCCTGAGCCTCTCGCGGCCTATCAACACAAGGAGCAAGCACCATGAAGCTATTCATCACCGGCGCCAGCGGATTCATCGGCGGCGCGGTCGCTACCTCGATGGTCAAGGCCGGCCATGAGGTCCGCGGCCTGATCCGCAACCCCGAGCGCGCCGCCGAGCTGCGCGGTTTCGGCATCGAACCGGTGCTGGGCACATTGGACGACGCGGCGCTGCTGGCGGCCGAGGCGCGCGCCGCCGACGCCGTCATCAACGCGGCCGACAGCGACCACCGTGGCGCCGTCGAGGCCCTGCTGGGCGCGCTGGCCGGCAGCGGCAAGGTGTTCATCCACACCAGCGGCAGCAGCCTGGTCGCCGACGACGCGCTGGGCGAGCCGTCCGACGCGGTGTTCGACGAAACCACGCCGGTGGCGCCGGTGCCGGGCAAGGCCGCGCGCATCGCCATCAACGACCTGATCCTGGCCAGCGCGCCCGGCGTGCGCAGCGTGGTGCTGTGCCACAGCCTGATCTACGGCGCCACCGAGGGGCCGCGCGCCGAAAGCGTGCAGATTCCGCCGCTGGTGGCGCAGGCCCGCGCAAGCGGCATCGCGCGGCACGTCGGCCGGGGCCTGAACCGCTGGTCCAACGTGCACGTCGCCGACGTGGCGGCGCTGTACCGGCTGGCCCTGGACAAGGCGCCGGCCGGCAGCTTCTATTTCGTCGAGAATGGCGAGGCGGCCTTCGTCGACCTGGTTGGCGCCATCGGCCAGGCGCTGGGGTTGGGGCCGGCCCAGGCCTGGGATCCGGCGCAGGCGGTAGCCTATTGGGGCAAGGACCTGGGCGCCTACGCGCTCGGTTCCAACAGCCGGGTGCGGGCGGGCAAGGCGCGCCGCGAGCTGGGCTGGGCGCCGGTCCATGGCGACGTGATCGCCTGGGTGCGCCAGGCCATCGCCTGACGCGGGGGCGGCGCGGGCGGCGTCCACAGGGTGGGCCAAGGGCGCAACGCCGTCAGCAAAACGCCAACCGAGTTGCGGTAAGGTGATCGCTCCCTTCAGAGATTCCGCACGGAGCAGAACTTGAAATACCGCAAACTCGGCCGTACCGACCTGGACGTCAGCCTGATCGGCCTGGGCACCATGACCTGGGGCGAGCAGAACACCGAGGCCGAGGCCCACCAGCAGCTGGACTACGCGCTGGAGCGCGGCGTCAACCTGGTCGACGTGGCCGAAATGTACCCGGTGCCGCCCAAGGCCGAAACCCAGGGCCTGACCGAAACCTACATCGGCACCTGGCTGGCGCGCAGCAAGCGCCGCCAGGACATCGTGCTGGCCAGCAAGGTGGCCGGCCCGGCGCGCGACCCCAAGCGCCCCGGCCACATCCGCGACGGCAAGACCTTCCTGGACCGCAAGAACCTGACCGAGGCGCTGGACGCCAGCCTCAAGCGCCTGCAGACCGACTACCTGGACCTGTACCAGCTGCACTGGCCCGACCGCACCACCGCCACCTTCGGCCAGCTGTCGTATCCGTGGGTCAAGGACGAGCACACCGTGCCGATCGAGGAAACCCTGTCGGTGCTGCAGGACTTCGTTCGCGCCGGCAAGGTGCGCCACGTGGGCGTCTCGAACGAAACGCCGTGGGGCGTATCGCAATTCCTCAAGGCCGCCGACAACCTGGGCCTGCCGCGCATCGCCTCGATCCAGAACGCCTACAGCCTGCTCAACCGCGTCTACGAGATCGGCCTGTCCGAATTCACCCACCACGAAGGCGTGGGCCTGCTGGCCTATTCGCCGCTGGCCATGGGCATGCTCTGCGGCAAGTACCTGGACGGCGCGCGTCCGGCCAACGCCCGCCTGACGCTGTACACGCGCTTCACCCGCTACAGCAACCCGCAGGCCGAGGCCGCCACCCGCGAATACGTGGAGCTGGCGCGCCAGCACGGCATTTCGCCGACGCACCTGGCGCTGGCCTGGATCAATCAGCGTCCGTTCGTCACCAGCAACCTGATCGGCGCGACCAATCTGCAGCAATTGAAGGAGAATATCGACAGCGTCGATGTTGAACTGCCGGCCGACGTGCTGCAGGCCATCGACCAGATCCACGTGCGCCACCCGAACCCGGCGCCCTGATCCCGCCCAACGCGGGCAGGCGCGAAAGGGGGCACGAGCCGGTCACCCAGGGGGCACGGCCGTGCCCTTTTCAATACACGTCGCGCACATAACGCTTGTCCGCCGTCATGCGCGCCACGTAGGCCGCGGCGGCGTCGGCGTCCATGCCGCCGTGTTGCGCCACCAACTGCCTGAGCGTGGCGTCCACGTCCTTGGCCATGCGCTCGGCATCGCCGCAGACATAGAAGTGCGCGCCCTCCTGCAACCATGCCCATAGCTGCGCGCCATGCTCGCGCATGCGGTCCTGCACGTAGACCTTGGCGGCCTGGTCGCGTGAGAACGCCAGGTCCAGCCGCGTCAGCAGGCCGTCGTCGCGCAGCGCCTGCAGTTCGTCGCGATAGTAGAAATCGCTGGCCGCGTGCCGCTCGCCGAAGAACAGCCAGTTGCGGCCGCGGTCGCCGCGCGCCCGCCGTTCCTGCAGAAAGGCGCGGAACGGCGCCACGCCGGTGCCGGGTCCCACCATGATCATCGGCGTGTCGCCCTGGCGCGGCGGACGGAAATGGCTGGCTTCCTGCACGAAGACCGGCACGTCGGCCTCGCCGGCGCGGTCGGCCAGGAAGGTCGACGAGACGCCCTTGCGTTGCCGTCTGCCGTTGTCGTAGCGCACGGCGGACACGGTCAGGTGGACTTCGCCAGGATGCGCCTTGGCGCTGGAGGCGATGGAGTACAGGCGCGGCTGCAAGCGCTTGAGCGCGCCCAGCCACGCCTGCGCCGGTAGTGTCACGGGAAACGCATGCAACACGTCGGCCAGTTGCTTGCCCCACAGCCATTGCCGCAGGTCGGCGCGGCGCTCCTCTGCCAGCAATTGCCGCAGGCCGGGATCGCGGCTGTGCTCGGCGATCAAGGCCAGCGCGGCCGGTGCCGGTCGCGCGATTTCGTAATGGGCGGACAGCGCCCGGGCCAGCGGCATGTCGCCCGCGCCCGGCACGCTGGCCACGGTATCGCCTGACAGGCCGGCCTGCGCCAACAGTTCTTCCACCAGCTCGGGACAGTTCACCGGCCATACGCCGAGGGCGTCGCCGGCCTCGTAGTCCAGTCCCGTGCCGGCGATGTCCAGCGCCAGCGCGCGCGTGTCCTTATCGCCGCAGGCGTTCAGCCGCTGGTTGCCGATCAGGCGCGCGGGGGCCGGACGCGTCCTGGAGGGCGGCGCGGGGCGCGTGCCGGCGGGCGGGGCGAGCGGCGCGGGCGGCGCGACGCGGACCGCCACGGTGGACGGGGCGTCCGCCGCCAGCGCCGCCGCGATGTCGTCCGGCATCAGGCCGGTGGCCGGATCATGTTGTTCCGCCTCGGCCGCATGGATGGCGGCGATGGCATTTTCCAGCCAGGCGTCGGCCGGCGCCTCGTAGTCCGTATCGCAATCGACCCGCGCAAGCAATGGCTGCGCGCCCAGTTGCCCCAGCCGCTGGTCGAGCCGGCGGCCGTGGCCGCAGAAGGCGTCATAGTTGCTGTCGCCCAGCGCCAGCACCGCATAGCGCATCGGCGCCAGCCGCGGCGCATCGGCGGCCGACAGGGCGCGCCACAGGCCCTGGCCGTTGTCCGGCGCGTCGCCGTCGCCGAAGGTGCTGGTGATCAGCAGCAGGTACTGCGTGCGAGCCAGGGCGTCGATCGCATAGTCGGCCATGCATGCGGTGCGCAACTCGAAGCCGGCCGCGGCCAGCGCGCTGGCGCTGCGTTCAACCAGCGATTCCGCATTGCCGGTCTGCGAGGCCCACAGCAGCGTCACGCGCGGGCGCGGGCCGATGATGCGGACGGCGCTTTCTTCCGTCCCGGCCGCCGCCGTGATTGCCGGCGCCGACGGCAATGGCGCGCGGCTGTACAAGCCATGCAGCAGGCCGTTCAACCATAGGCGGGTGGCGTCGTCGAAAGGCGCATGGACGGGCAGTTCGGGTATGCCGGACGCGCCGCCGGCCTGCCGCAATCCGCCAAGAAAGCCCGACAGGTAATGGCGCTGGCGCGCATCCAGCGCGGGTGGCTCGCCGCCATTCGTCAGACCGAGCAGCGCGGCCATGGCCTCGGCGGGGGCGGCGCCGCCGGCTGCCGTCAGTCTCGGAACCGCGTGCGCCCTCAGCAAGCCGGCAACGCTGTCGGCCGCCGTCGCCGCCATGGCCAACGCGGCCGGTTCCGCGTCGTTCGCCGTCCTGTCGGCGGGCGCCGCCACGCGGCACAGCGCCACCGCGCAGAACTTCAGCTCCGGCTGCTGCGACACCGGATCAATCGCGTCGCTGGTGACGGCGTTGATGCAGAGTTCATCGCCATACACGTCGTTCCAATGCATGGGCGCGAAGCAGTTGCCCGGCCGCACCCGGTCGGTGACCACGGCGGGCAGCACCGCGCGGCCGCGACGCGAGCGGATCTCGACGCCGTCGCCGGCGCCGATGCCGAGCGTTGCCGCGTCGTCTGGGTGAATCTCCACGAACGGCGCGGAATTGAGCTTGTTCAGCATCGGCACCTTGCCGGTCTTGGTCAGCGTATGCCATTGATGCTGCAGCCGCCCCGTGTTGAGCACCATGGGATAGTCGGCGTCGGGCAGCTCGGCCGGTTCCACGTGCGGCCGCGCGTGGAACCGCGCGCGGCCGTTGGCGGTGGCGAACACCAGGCGCGGGCGGGCGCCGTCGTCCGCCAGGAGCGATGGCTGGCTGACGCTGTCATTGAGATAGCGGATCGGGTTGCGGTCCGGCCCGTCGGCGCGCGCGCAGGGCCATTGCAGCGGCGTCTCGCGCAGCCGCGCATGGCTGGCGCCGCGCAGGTCGTAGCCGGTGGCGGGGTTGGCGAAGGCGGCGATTTCGTCGAACACCTCGGCCGCGCTGGCGTACTGGAACGCGTGGCCGTAGCCCATCTCGCAGGCCACGCCGGCGATGATGCGCCAGTCGGGCAGCGCGTCCCCGGGCGGTGGCACGGCCTGTGGCATCAGCGTCAGGGTGCGTTCGGAATTGACCATCACGCCCTCGGCCTCGGCCCACAGCGCGCCCGGCAGCAGGATGTCGGCGTAGCGGTTGGTCTCGGTGTCCAGGTAGCCGTCCTGCGCGATCACCAGTTCCGCCGCCCGCAGCCCCGCCACCACATTGGCGCGGTTGGCCACGCTGGCCACCGGGTTGGTGCAGATGATCCAGCAGGCCTTGACCTCGCCCGCGGCCATGCGCTGGAACAGGTCGATGGTGCCTTGCCCGAGCCGCGTATGCAGCGTGCCGGCCGGCACGCCCCAGCGCGCCTCGACAAAGGCGCGGTCGGCGGCCGACAGCACGCTGCGCTGGCCCGGCAGGCCGGGACCCATGTAGCCCATCTCGCGCCCGCCCATGGCGTTGGGTTGGCCGGTCAGCGAGAACGGGCCGCTGCCGGGCCGGCAGATGCGGCCGGTGGCCAGGTGCAGGTTGCACAGCGCGTTGGTGTTCCAGGTGCCGTGGGTGCTCTGGTTCAGCCCCATGGTCCAGCAGCTCATCCATTCGGGCGCCGCGCCGATCCATTCGGCGGCCTGGCGCAGTTGCGCGGCGGGGATGCCGGTCAGCGCCTCGACCCGCTCGGGCGCGTAGTCGCGCAGGAAGTCCGGCATCGCCTCCCAGCCGTCGGTGTGGGCGGCGATGAAGGCCGCGTCGGTCTTGCCGGCCTGGTGCAGCAGGTGCAGCAGGCCGTTGAGCAGCGCCAGGTCGGTGCCCGGCCGGATCGCCAGGTACAGGTGCGCCTTCTCGGCGGTGGTGGTGCGGCGCGGGTCGACCACGATCAGGCGCGCGCCGGCCTTGACCCGCTCCATCATGCGCAGGTACAGGATCGGATGGCAATCGGCCATGTTGGCCCCGATCACCAGGAACAGGTCGGCGCGGTCGATGTCCTGGTACGAGCCGGGCGGTCCGTCGGCGCCCAGCGACAGCTTGTAGCCGCTGGCGGCGCTGGCCATGCACAGCCTCGAATTCGATTCAATGTTGTTGGTGCCGATGAAGCCCTTGGCCAGTTTGTTGGCCAGGTATTGGGCCTCGATCGACATCTGCCCCGACACGTACAGCGACACCGCGTCCGGGCCATGCGCATCGATGATGGCGCGCAAGCGCGTGGCGGTGTCGCGCAGGGTGTCTGCCATCGGCCGCGGCGCCAGGTCCTGCCCGCGGCGGGCGCGCACGTAGGCGTGTTCCAGCCGTCCCGACTGGCGCAGGGCGATGTGGGCCGAGGACCCCTTGGTGCAGAGGCGGCCGAAGTTGCTGGGATGGTCGCGGTTGCCGGTGATCTTCACCACCTGCTCCCGTTCCACGTGCAGGGTCATGCCGCAGCCCACGCCGCAGTAGGGGCAGACGGTGTCCACGGTGCGCGGCGTGCCGCTCATGCTCGGCTCCAAAAAAGAAGGCGCCCTGCCTGCGCGGCCAGCGGGCCGGGCGGGCAGGGCGCCATTGCCCTGGTTCCCGGCGCGGCCGGGTCGATGTCCTGCCGATGCAAGTTCCATGCCAATCGCTTGCCACGGGCGGGCAGCGGGGCGCGGGGACAGGCGGCGTGCGCGGTGGTGCGCGGCCGCACCGGATTGGTGCGGCGCGGAACCGTTTGGGTGCGCGGCGGGTGCGGGGGCGCCGCGCCGCGCGGGCGTCAACGGGATGGCACGCTTATTGCTTTGATCGCCATACCGGGCCCGTGTCCGGCCAGACAACGCAAGCATTGCAGGCAACGGCGCCCGGACTCAACAGTCCCGGGCGCCGTTTGTCTTTTGAAACCCGAACGGCCCAGCCTGGATAGACCCATGAGCACAGCGACCTCCACGACTTCCATGCAGACCCTGATCGTCATCGGCAACGGCATGGTCGGCCATCACTGCGTCGAGCAACTGATCGAGCGCGGCGCGCTGGCGCGCTACCGCATCCTGGTGTTCGGCGAAGAGAGCCGGCGCGCCTACGATCGCGTGCACCTGTCCGAGTACATGGGCGGGCGCGACGCCGAGTCGATGGCCATGAGCGATGCCGCGTTCTATGAACGGCCGGGCCTGTCGCTGCGGCTGGGCGCGCCGGTGCTGCGCATCGACCGTCACGCGCGCCTGGTGGTGACGGCCGACGGCAGCCATGGCTACGACAAGCTGGTGCTGGCCACCGGCTCCTATCCCTTCGTGCCGCCGATCGCCGGCGCCGAGGGCGCGTCGCGCCTGGTGTACCGCACGCTCGACGACCTGGACCAGATCCGCGCGGCGGCCGACGGCGCCCGGCGCGGCGTGGTGGTGGGCGGCGGCCTGCTGGGCCTGGAAGCCGCCAATGCGCTCAAGTCGCTCGGGCTGGAGGCGCACGTGGTCGAGTTCGCGCCGCGCCTGATGCCGGTGCAGCTGGACGAGGCCGGCGGCGCCGCGCTCAAGGCGCGCATCGAGGCGCTGGGCGTGGGCGTGCACCTGTCGCGCGCCACGCAGGAAATCAAGCAAGGCACGCAATACCGCTACCGCATGCGCTTCGCCGAAGGCGCGCCGCTGGAGACCGACCTGATCGTGTTCTCGGCCGGCATCCGCCCGCGCGACGGCCTGGCGCGCCAGGCGGGCCTGACGGTGGCCGAGCGCGGCGGCGTCGCGGTCGACGGCCACTGCCGCAGCAGCGATGCGTCGATCTACGCCATCGGCGAATGCGCCGCGTTCGACGGCGCCATCTTCGGCCTGGTCGCGCCCGGTTACCAGATGGCGCGCGTGGTCGCCGCCGACCTCTGCGGCGAGGCCGGCGCGCCGTTCGCCGGCGCCGACATGTCGACCAAGCTCAAGCTGCTGGGCGTGGACGTGGGCTCGATCGGCGACGCCCACGGCGCCACGCCGGGCGCGCGCAGCTACCGCTACATCGACGAGGCCGGCGCCTCGTACCGCCGCCTGGTGGTGTCGGCCGACGGCAAGCGCGTGCTGGGCGCGGTGCTGGTGGGCGACAACAGCTACTACGACACCCTGCTGCAATACGCGCAGAACGGCATCGCGCCGCCAGCCGATCCGGCCAGCCTGATCCTGCCCGTTGGCCAGGGCGCGCCCGTACTGGGCGCCGGCGCGCTGCCGGCCAGCGCCACCATCTGTTCGTGCCACAACGTCAGCAAGGCCGCCATCTGTGACGCGCTGGACGGCGGCTGCGCCGACGTCGCCGGCGTCAAGGCCTGCACCAAGGCCGCCACCGGCTGCGGCGGCTGCGCGGCCCTGCTCAAGCAGGTGGTGGAACACGAACTGGCGAGCCGCGGCGTCGCGGTGGACAAGAGCCTGTGCGAGCACTTCGCCTACACCCGCCAGGAGCTCTACGCCATCGTGCGGGTGCAGGGCATCGAATCGTTCGAGGAACTGCTGGCGCGCCACGGCCGCGGCCACGTCGGCTGCGACCTGTGCAAGCCGACCGTGGCGTCGATCCTGGCCTCGTGCTGGAATCGCCCGATCCAGGATCCTCACCTGGTGCCGCTGCAGGACACCAACGACACCTTCATGGCCAACATGCAGAAGAACGGCACCTATTCGGTGGTGCCGCGCATCCCGGGCGGCGAGGTCACGCCCGACGGCCTGATCGCGATCGGCGCGGTGGCCAAGAAGTACAAGCTCTACACCAAGATCACCGGCGGCCAGCGCATCGACCTGTTCGGCGCGCAGCTGCACGAGCTGCCGGACATCTGGGCCGAACTGATCGCCGCCGGCTTCGAGACCGGCCACGCCTACGGCAAGTCCACCCGCACCGTGAAGTCCTGCGTCGGCAGCACCTGGTGCCGCTACGGCGTGCAGGACAGCGTCGCCATGGCGCTGCGCATCGAAGACCGCTACAAGGGCCTGCGCGCCCCGCACAAGCTCAAGTTCGCGGTCTCCGGCTGCACCCGCGAATGCGCCGAGGCGCAAAGCAAGGACATCGGCGTCATCGCCACCGAGAACGGCTGGAACCTGTACGTGTGCGGCAACGGCGGCATGCGGCCGCGCCACGCCGAACTGTTCGCCCAGGACCTGGATGACGCCACCCTGATCCGCTACATCGACCGCCTGCTGATGTTCTACATCCGCACCGCCGACAAGCTGCAGCGCACCTCGGTCTGGCGCGAGTCGCTGGAAGGCGGCCTGGATTACCTGAAGGCCGTGGTCATCGACGACAGCCTGGGGCTGGGCGCCGAACTGGAGGCGCAGATGCAGCTGGTGGTGGACCGCTATGAATGCGAATGGGCCAACGCCCTGTCCGACCCGGAAAAGCTCAAGCGTTTCCGCACCTTCGTCAACGACGCCGCGGCGGATCCGGATATCCGCTTCGTGCAGGAGCGCGGCCAGCCGCGCCCGGCGCCGGCCGCGCGCGTGATTCCCATCGCCGAGGAGCTTGCCTGATGCGTTCGAATGCCGTGATTGCCCTGCGCCCGGAGACCGCACGTGACGCCACGCCCGACGCCGCGTCTTGGCGCCCCGTCTGCACCCGCCGAGACCTGGTCGCCGATTCCGGCGTGGTGGCGCTGGTGGACGGCCGCCAGGTGGCCCTGTTCTATCTGCCCGCCGTTGCCGGCGAAACGCTCTACGCCCTCGACAACCGCGACCCGAAATCGGGCGCCAACGTCATCGGCCGCGGCATCGTCGGCCACCTGGCCGGCGAGCTGGTGGTGGCCTCGCCGCTGTACAAGCAGCACTTCCGGCTGCGCGACGGCGCCTGTGTCGAATACCCCGAACAATCGCTGCGGGCCTGGCCTGTGCGCTTCAATGGCGACGCCGTGGAAGTCCGGCCGCCCGCCGCGCAGTGAGGATGCCCGCCATGTCCGAGCACGCCATGCCCTCGACCCTGCGCTTCCTGCTGGCGGCGCGCCGCAGCGAGCTGCACGGGCTCGAGGCCCTGGCGGCCACCTGCGAACTGGCCACCCTGGTCAGCAAGCTGGTGCACGTGCTGCAGAAGGAACGGGGCTCGTCCAACCTGTATCTGTGCGGCGGCCAGGACGCGCTGCGCCAGACGCTGGCAGGCCTCAGTTCCGACGCCTGCGCGGTCGAGGAAGAAGTGCGCCGCTTCCTCGACCGGCTGGAGCCGGATGCCACCCGCAGCGCCGGCAAGGCGCGCCTGCTCAACTGCATCGCGTACACGCTGTACCGCCTGGACGAACTGCCGCGCACGCGCCGCGCCATCCGCGACCGCCGCGTGGCGGCGCAAGACGCTGGCGCGGTCTTCACGCGGCTCATCGGCAGCCTGTTCGCGCTGGTGTTCGAAGCCGCCGATTCGTCGCTGGACGCGGGCGTCACGCGCCTGTTGGTGGCGCTGCTCAATTTCATGCAGGGCAAGGAGCTGTGCGGCCAGGAGCGCGCCTATGGCGTCATGGGCTACACCGCCGGCTACTTCACCGAATCGCAAAAGGCCCGCCTGCTGGAACTGGCGGACCTGCAGAAGCGCTGCTTCGACAGTTTCGCGCAGTACGCCGGCGCGGATGCGCTGGCGGCGTGGGAGCGGCTGGAGCAGGGCGGCGGCCCGGTGCTGCGCTTGCGCGACATGGCGCTGCGCACCTCCGAGACCGAGCGCGTCGACGCCGGCCTGGCCGAGCTGTGGTTCGGCCTTTGCACCGAACGCATCGACGCCATGCGCGCGGTCGAGAGTCTGCTGGCCGAGGCCCTGACCCTGCAATGCCATCGCCGCATCGTCGAGACCCGCGCCGAGCTCGACAACCACCGGCTGCTGCTCAGCCGTTTCGCCGACCACGCCAGCGACGCGGCGCCCGCCATGCTGTTCCAGTTGCAGGGCCGCATTCTCGACGTGCCGCCGCAGGATGGCGTGGGCGAGGCCATGGAACGGTCCATCCTCGACCTGATGCGGGAACAGGCGCAGCGGCTGCGGCAGTCGGACGATGCGCTGGCGCTGGCCCGCGGCGCGCTGGAGGAACGGCGCCGGGTCGAGCGCGCCAAGTGGTTGCTGGTCAGCCGCCACGGCCTGAGCGAGCAGGCCGCGCACGATCAATTGCAGCGCGTGGCGATGGACCGGCGGCGCTCGCTCGACGACGTCGCGCGGCAGGTGCTGGCCGAGCTGGACGAGGCCCCGGGCTGAATGGCAGGAAGGCGCGCTGCGCGGCTACGCCGTCGGCACCTCCCACAGCGCGTCGGGCAGGAAGCCGTCCTGTTCGCCCTTCCTGGCGTAGCCCAGCGGATTGGCCACCACGCGGCAGCCGTCCTTCACGTAGTCCAGCGGACAGTGCAGGTGGCCGTGCATCCAGACGTCCGCCAGCGGCAGCAGGCCGTCCAGCGCATTGCAGAAGCCGGCCGTGCCCGGCGTGACGCCGTAGCGCGGATCGGCGCTGGCCAGGCTGGGCGCGAAGTGGGTGATGGCCAGCGTCGGGCCGTCGAAGGGCGTGCGCAGCGCCTGTTCCAGCCAGGCCTGGCAGGCCAGGCCCTGTTCGCGCATCTGCTCGGCCATGAAGGGCGCGCCATGGCGCCGCATCTGCGCCTTCTCCAGGTAGAAATCGGCGGCCCGGAAGGCCTTGCCGCGCTTGGCCAGCACCTGCGTCAAGGTGTCTCCGGGCGCGGCCAGCGCGTCGAAATCGGTCCACAGCGTGGTGCCCACCAGGCGCACGCCATCGATGACCCGCGTTTCGCGTTCCAGCCACTGGATTTCCAGTTGTTGGCACAGCGTCTGCAGGCGCTGATGGGTCTCGTCGAAATCGAGGTTGTCGTATTCATGGTTGCCGGGCACGTAGACCACGGGCGTGGGCCAGCCATTGCGCGGCGCATAGCGGCCCAGGCCGAAGTCGTCCGTGGTCAGCCGCGAACGCTGCTGGTACGAACCGATGTCGCCAGCCAGCACCAGCAGGTCCGCGCCCGGGATGGGGTGGGCGACGAAGCCGGGGTCGGATTCCAGGTGCAGGTCGGACAGCAATTGAATTTTCATGGGCCGGGGGCTTGTTTTGGTTGCGATTCGCAAGTAAATTGGTTGCGACCCGCAACTTCAGGACGCGTCATCATGGATCTTATCGATTTTCCCACCCGATCCCGGGAACAGACCATCCGCGACCTGCGGGAATTCTCGCGCAAGCTGGTGCGCGAACTGGGTTTCATGCGGCCGTCGCTGGCCGGCAGCGACCTGGCGCCCTCGGCGGTGCACGCCATCATCGAAATCGGCCTGCAGCCCGGCATCCAGGCGCGCGACCTGGCGCTGGTGCTGCGGCTGGACAAGTCCAACACCAGCCGCCAGGTGGCCAAGCTCGAAGCGGCCGGCCTGGTCGCGCGCGAGAGCGACAGCGGCGACGCGCGCGCCTCGCGCCTGTCGCTCACGCCCGCCGGCCTGGACCTGCGCAACCGCATCGACCAGTTCGCCACCGACCAGGTCTCGCGCGCGCTGCGCCAGCTGGCGCCGCCCGACCAGGAAATCCTGGTGCGCTACCTGTCCTTGTATGCCGACGCCCTGTCGCGCGAGAACCCCAACACCCGCGCCGCGCAGGCCAGCGACGCGATCGAGTCGCAGATCCAGGAAGGCTACGCGCCGGGCTGTATCGGCGACGTGGCCGCGCTGCACGCGCGCTACTACGCCCAGGCCGCCGGCTTTGGCGTGGTGTTCGAGCGCCTGGTGGCCACGGGGCTGGCGGCCTTCGCCGAAAGCCTGCCCGCGCCCGGCAAGAACCTGTGGCGCTACACCGACGGCAACCGCACGCAGGCCTCCATCGCCATCGACAGCGACCTCGCGGCGCGCAGCGCGCACCTGCGCTGGTTCATCGTCGACGAGTCGCTGCGCGGCATGGGCGTGGGGCGGGCCTTGCTGGCGCGCGCCATGGCCTTCGTCGACAAGCTAGATATTGACGAAACGTATCTGTGGACCTTCAAGGGCCTGGACGCCGCGCGCCACCTGTATGAGTCGGCCGGCTTCGTGCTGACCCAGGAAGCCGAGGGCACGCAATGGGGCGGCGTGGTGGTCGAACAGCGCTTCAGCCGCGCGGCGCGCTGACCTCGCGCTGACGCATCTGGACACACACTGAGGCCGCGCGCACGCGCCGCGGCCGGCATTGACGCGCCAGCTTTCACGGCGCTGTCACTTCGCATTTCTAGACTCGCTGGGGTCTTGCCGATGCTTCGCGGCAAGGTCGGTCCTCCTCTTTCCCAAGAACCTCCCCATGCCCTCCACGAGTCTCGCAAGAACCCTTGCCGCGGTCCTGCTCGCCGCCGCCACGCTCGTCGCCTGTGGCGGCGACGACGATTCCTCGGATGATCCCGCGCCGCCGCCGGCCACCGAACAACCCAAGCCCGCGCCGCAACTGCGTTGCGCGCCGTAAGCGGCGGTTGCGCCGACCCCACCGATTCCGAGTACAACGATGACTTCCCGCCGCAATTTCCTCCAGACCGCCGCCGGCGCGGGCTTTGCCGCCGCCGCGCTCGCCGCCTTTCCGCCCAGCATCCGCCGCGCCCTGGCCATCCCCGCCAACAACGCCACCGGCACCATCAAGGATGTCGAGCATGTGATCATCCTGATGCAGGAGAATCGCTCGTTCGACCATTACTTCGGCACGCTCAAGGGCGTGCGCGGCTTCGGCGACCGTTTTCCGATTCCGCTCGCCAATGGCCGAAAGGTCTGGCAGCAGCAGCGCGCCAATGGCGCCGTGCTGACGCCGTTCCACATCGATGGCACCAGCCACAACGCGCAGCGCGCCGCCGGCACGCCGCACAGCTGGGACGACAGCCAACGCGCCTGGGACGGCGGCCGCATGGCGCAATGGCCCACGCACAAGAACGACATCTCGATGGGCTACTTCAAGGAACGCGAGATCCCGTTCCAGTTCGCGCTCGCCAATGCCTTCACCCTGTGCGACGCCTATCACTGTTCCATGCACACCGGCACCGACGCCAACCGCGCGTTCCACCTGACTGGCACCAACGGCGCGGTGCCCACCAACACCGCTTTCGTCAACAACGAATGGGACTGGATCGACGGCCTGCCCGCCAACGTCAACACCGGCTACACCTGGATGACCTACGCCGAGCGGCTGGAACAGGCTGGCGTCAGCTGGATCTCGTACCAGAACATGCCCGATGAATGGGGCGACAACATGCTGGGCGCGTTCCGCGCCTTCCGCCAGGCCAACGTGAATTCCGGCTATCCGGTCTCCAGCGGCGGCGAGCCCGGCGTGCCCTACGCCAACACCGGCCAGGCGCTGCCGTACAAGGCCTACGACCCCGCCACCGACAACGCCGCCAATCCGCTCTACAAGGGCATCGCCAACACGCTGCCGGGCACGGCGCCCGAAAACTACCTGGACGCCTTCAAGCGCGATATCCGCGAAGGCAGGCTGCCGCAAGTGTGCTGGATGAACGCGCCCTCGATCTACTGCGAACATCCCGGCCCGTCGAGTCCGGTGCAGGGCGCCTGGTTCCTGCAGGAAGTGCTGGACGCGCTGACCGCCGTGCCCGAGGTCTGGAGCAAGACGGTGCTGCTGGTGAACTTCGACGAGAACGATGGCTACTTCGACCACGTGCCGTCGCCGTCCGCGCCGTCGCGCGATGCCGGCGGCGGCCTGGCCGGCAAGACCACGCTGGCCGACGCCGACATGACGTTCGAGTACTTCACGCACGCCTCGCCCGCCGGCAGCACCACCCAGCCGGCGGCCAAGGACGGCCGCGTCTATGGGCCCGGCCCGCGCGTGCCGATGTACGTGATCTCGCCGTGGAGCCGCGGCGGCTGGGTCAACTCGCAGGTATTCGACCACACCTCGGTGCTGCGTTTCCTGGAAGCGCGCTTCGGCGTGGCCGAGCCCAACATCAGCCCGTTCCGCCGCGCGGTCTGCGGCGACCTGACCAGCGCTTTCAACTTCAAGACGCCCAACACCGAGGCGCTGCCCACGCTGGCCGGACGCGCCACGCGCGCCGCGGCCGATCAGTTGCGCACCGCGCAGGAAGCCCTGCCGCAGATGCCGCTGCCCACCGACATGCAGCTGCCGTTGCAGGCCAGCGGCACGCGCCCGTCGCGGGCCCTGCCGTACGAACTGCACACCAGCGCGCGCTGCGCTGCGGCCGGCACGGTGGAACTGCTGTTCGCCAACGGCGGCACGCAGGGCGCGGTGTTCCACGTCTACGACCGCTATCACCTGGACCGGCTGCCGCGCCGCTACATGGTCGAGGCCGGCAAGACGCTGTCCGACACCTGGAACGCGCTGCAGGACAACCTGGGCATGTACGACCTGTGGGTGTTGGGCCCCAACGGCTATCACCGCCACTTCAAGGGCGACACCAACCGCATCGCCGACAGCGGCTCGCTGCCCGAGATCAGGGTCTGTTACGACATCGCCAATGGCGAGGTCTATGCCGAGTTCCTCAACACCGGCGCCCAGGCCTGCACCTTCACCGTCACGCCGCAGGCCTACCGCCAGGACGCGCCGGTGGCGCTGGAGGTGGCGGGCGGCGGCAAGGCCTCCCGCCACTGGACGCTGGCGGCCAGCGGCCAGTGGTACGACTTTGCCGTCACCTGCTCCAGCGACCCGGCGTTCTATCGTCGCTTCGCCGGTCGCGTCGAGACCGGCGCGCACACGGTAAGCGATCCGGCCATGGGCGTGTCCGGCGCCTGACGCAGGGGCGCGCTCAGACGCGGAAGTCCGCCGCCATGTCCTCGTCGGTGCGCATGGGCAGCCTGCCCGCGCGGCAGGCGTCGCGGAAGTGGCGGTAGTCCTTTTCGTTCTGCCGCGCATAGTCCTGCGCGTAGGTCACCAGCGCTTGCGGAAAGGCGCTGGCGCGCCCCATGTACGCGGCCAGCTCCACCGCATGCCCGCTGGCCTTGGCATGGGCGCGCGCCAGCGCCCGGCCGCACAGCCGGGCGTAGCCGGTCAGGATCTTCAGGTTGAAGCTCTCGACGTCGGCCGACACCTTCATGTCGCGCAGCTGGCGGAAGTAATAATGCTTGCCGCGCGGGCCGGTCGACCAGCCCAGGAAGATGTCGCTGGCCGCCTGCAACAGGCGCTGTCCCGCCACCACGCGGAAACCGCCATGCGCCGGCGCCTTGTCGCGGGCATAACGCGCGATCACGGACTCGCGCGCCTCCTTGGCCTGCAGGAACAGCGGGTTGCCCCAGCTGTCGACCATCAAGGCGACCAGGCACACGGTGCCGACGCTGCCCACGCCCACCACCTTGAACACCACGTCCTGCAGCGCGAAATGCTTGAGCAGTTCGCGCCGGTCCGGCGCCAGGCTGTCGAGATAGCCGCCGAAGCACTTGGCCATCTTCTTCTTCCAGGCGGCGGTGTCGGGCCAATGCTCGTCCTTGCCCAGCAGGGTGACTGGGCCGGACGGATGGAACATCGCCGGCGGCGCGTCGCGGATGCGCCATAGGCCATTGTCCTGGTACGCCATCTTGCGCAGCATGCTTTCGTTGGTGCGGCCGGCGGCCTTCTCCATTGCCTTGGCGATCAGCCGGCGGCCGGCGGGCGTCGTGGCGTCCTGCAGCATGCGCTCGAAGGTGAGGCCGTCGTACCAGACGTCCAGCGTGCTGTTCTGCGCGTATTCGTTCATCCGCGACTGGTACTCGGCCGCAGCCGCCATGACGATGTCGGCGCTGTCGCCGCGGCCATAGCCCATGTGCGTCGCCGCCACTGCCAGGCTGGCTGCCAGGCGCTTGATGTCCCATTCCCATGGGCCGGGGGCGGTCTCGTCGAAGTCGTTCAGGTCGAACAGCAGTTGCCGTTCGGGCGTGGCGAAGCCGCCGAAATTGAGCAGGTGCGCATCGCCGCAAAGCGGAATCGAGATGCCGGTATGCGGCGTGCCCGCCAGGTCGTGCGCCTGCAGGATGGCGGCGCCGCGAAAGAAGGTGAAGGGGGAGGCCGCCATGCGCCCGTAGCGCAGCGGGATCAGGGCCTTGACGCGGCCGTGGCTGTTGCCGCGCAACAACCTGACCGGATCGCGGTCGACGTTGCCGATGGCCGCGTGCGACGAACGCTTGACGTGCTCCCGGGCCTGTTGCCCGGCTGACCTGCGCGCTTGGATGCTGTCTGTCTCGAGCATGGCGGTTCCCTGGTCGCGGACCGGCGCCGATGGCCCGGCCTGTCGGCGGCAGTGTAGCGGGAGGCAGGCGCGGCGGCCAGCCCCCGCCTGGCGCATGCGCAGGGAGCCGGCGTCAGATGACGGTGATGCGCAGTTCCGCCAGCAGTGCCGCCGCCTGGGTCTTGGAGATCACCGCTCCGGCCAGCCTGGCGGCCGCCGACAGGTCGATGCCGCCCAGGTCGGCCTCGCGCAGGTCGGCGCCTTCGAAGCGCACGTTCTTGAGAGTGGCATGGCGCAGGCTGCCGCCGTGGAACACCGTATCGCGCAGGTCGCTGCCGGTCAGGTCGGCATCGGAAAAGTCCAGCTGCCGCAATTCGCTCTTGCGAAACGAGATGCCGCGCACCAGCGCGCCCACCAGCAGGCAGTCCTCCAGCGTCCAGCCCAGGCAGGCGATGCCGTCGAAGTCGGCGCCCGTGAGCTTGCAGCCGGTATAGCGGGCCGCCGCCAGCCGCGCGCGGCGCCAGCTGGCGTTGTTCAAGTCGCAATGCTCGAAAATCGCGTCGCTGGCATCGGCCGAGGCGAAGACGGCGTGCCCGCCACGGCAGCGCCGCCAGACGGTGTCGGCCAGCGTGGCGCCCTGGAACGAGGCGCCGGCGATGGCGCAGGCGGTGAAACGGGCGCCGCGCAGGTCAAGCCGGGAAAAGTCGGCTTGCTGGAAATTGCAATCCTCGAAGGCCAGCGGCCTATCCTGCGCCTGGTCGATCATCGCCTGCATGGCCTGGCGGTCCACCGCCAGGCCGCTGACGACGTCCATGGATTGCTGCATCATGCCCATCTACTCAATCGGGTTGGTCGAACCCTTATTGGAACATGCCGCTTTCGACACAGAAGGCGACCAGTTCCTGGTCGGTCTGCACGTTCAGCTTGCGCATGGCGGAGATCTTCTGGCCGCTGACGGTCTTGACGCTGCGCTTGAGGCTGTCGGCCACCTGCATCATCGATTCGCCGCGGATGAAATGCCGCAGTACCTCGAATTCCTTGGGCGACAGGCTGTTGATGCGCTCGCCGATGAACTTGTGGCGCGCGGCCAGCGAACCCTCGCGCTGGAAGCCGGGAGGATAGTATTTGCGGCCCAGCTGCAGCGCGTGCAGCGCGGTGACGATCTCGCCCAGGTCGTCGCGCTTGAACACCACGGCCTCGACGCCGGCGTCGTACAGCGCCGAGATGATCATGGGATTGGACACCATGGTCAGCACGACGATGCGGGCGCCGGGAAAGTGGCGGATCAGGTACTTGACCAGGCGGATGCCGTCGCCGTAGATCTCGTCACCCGGCATCGAATAATCGGTGATGACGACTTGCGGCAGATCGCGTGTCATGTGCTCCACCAGCGCGGTGGGGCTGGCCAGCGTCGCCACGACGTCGAAGCTCAGGTCCTTGTTCAGCAGGTCGGTCATGCCCATCAGCACGAGCGGATGGTCATCGGCGATGACGATGCGGAGTCTTTGCATGCGAGGCGCAGTCAGGTTGGCCGGGACGGCATACGGATTATTCTGCACCAGGATCCGGACTTGAACCAAAATGTTTCGAAGCCAGGGCGTAAGACGGAATCGTATCGACGTTTGCGGATTCGGACCATAAGAAGAATCTCAAAAATTGGGGACAGCCATTGCCGCTTGATCTGTTCGCTCGGGCGTGAGGCGATCGCCGGGGCCAGCCGCGTCCCAGCCGCTCCCGCGGCGTGCGCGCGCCGCGATTAAGAATATTCTTGTTCAATCGCCGCTGTGCCTTTGGCAACATCGTCCTCGTACCAGATCCTGTCTTCCGCCCGCCGCGCCGCGGCCGGAATCCCGGCGCCACCGCGCTCACACGAGGTTCCATGATGTTTCCCCCCGCGCGCCGTTCCTGGCCGGCATCTGCGGCCAGGCCGCGCCATGCGTGATGCCGCTCGCCGTTGGCCGCCACGCGAGGAATCCCTGTTCCTGCGGTTCCAGCCCGTGTTCACGGCGCAGGGCCAGGTGCACGAGTACGCCGTCGCGGACAGCATCACGCCGTTGCGCAGCGGCAGCCCGGGCCTCATGGCGCAGCGGGCCCGGCTGCGGGCCGCCGTGGCCTTCGCGGCCGCGCTGCCCGCCCCGCTCGACCTGTCCTTCGAACACGCGTTGACCGTGCCGGACGGCACAGACGTGGCGCGGCGGCTGTGCGCCGATCTCGATATCAGCGTTTCGCGCGATCATCTCTGCCTTGGCCCGGCGGCCGGCAACACGCCGCTGCAACTGGCCAGCCGGCGCCTGACCTTCAGCGTGCCGCTGTTCCGGCGTCTGCTGCCGCAGGCGCACGTGCTGGCCTGCCACACCGAATTCCGCGCCAGCCTGCGCGCGCGGCTGCTGCCGGCCAGTTGCGGCGGCAAGCCGGTGGCCAGCGGCGTCATGCGCGTGACCGGCCTGACACTGCGCATTCCTCGCGGCCTTGGTGCCGACCGCACGCTGCAGCGCCGCTTCGACTCCCTCATGGAATGCGCGACGACCGCCAAGCTGCAGGTGACGATCGACGACATTGAAGACATGCACGATTTCGTCTGGCTGCGGCCACGGCCCGGCCTGCTGTTCCGCGGCACGGTCCTGTCGGCGCCGATCAGCTCACAATGCCTGGACGTCTGGTTGCAGGCCGACGGCGATGCCTGGCGAAGTTTCCATGCCTGCACCGCCCGGCCCAACTGGACCGAGCGCTGACCGGCAGCCTGGCGGGGCGCGGCGGCGTCCTCGGCCCGCGCCGGCCCCGGTTGGCACGGCTTATTCGGACTGCAGGCGGCCCAGGATGAAGCCGTCCACCGCGCTGCTGCGGCCACGCCAGAGCGTGGGCTGGCCGGCGATCGGCGTGCCGTCGGCGGTGAAGAACAGCGCATCCACCAGGTGGATGTAGTTGGGCAGGGGCTCGGCCGGCTGCGGCAGGCGGAACACGTCGCCCAGTTCCGCCAGCGACGTGCGCACCGATTGGCGCGCCTGTGTGTCCATGTCGGAGAGCGAGTCGGAGAAGGTTTCGGCGAAGCGGTCGAAGTACTCCGCGCCCGACACGATCGAACCCGACACCAGCATGCCGCCCATCTGCAACGTGACGCCGATGCTCTTGAGCTGGCCGCCGTTGTTCACCAGGTTCACCAGGAATTGCAGGAACACGTCGGCGGGCGGGGCGACGGAGGCGGAAGTGAGGGAAGTGGGGTTCGGGTCGAGACTCATGGCGGCGCGCGCTCCGGTATGTGCGTGGGAGTCACAAGATACTCGAACGGCAGCCGGCGCGCACGGGCCGCAATCTACGGATAAGCAACCGGATCGGCCCTCAGTCCGGCGCTTCGGCGGGCCGCTGGACGGGGTAACTTGCGGACCATCGAGATGACCCGCATAAAGGTTTCCCCATGATCGCCGTGAATGCCAGTAACGCCGCCAACCGGGCCGGCTTCCGTACGTCTGATGCCGCCAGCGGCGATGCGTTCCGCGCGGCGTTCACCGACGCGCAGCAACGCGGCGCTTCGGCCCTGGCCGGTGGCGTCAAGGGAGCGGCGCCGGTCGCGTCGGCCGCCGAGCGCGAGTTCATGGACTACGCTTCCATGTCGCTGCAGGAAAAGATGTTCTACGCCGCGCTGGCATCGCTTGGTATTTCCAAGGCGGAATACGACGCCATGTCCGCGGCCGACAAGCTCAAGGTCGCGGAAAAGGTATCGTTGGTCCTGCAGCAATTGGCCAAGGCCGAACAGGCCAGGCAGGTCGAGCACGCCGGCTGAGCGCGCCCGGCCCGGGCCGTCAGCCGCCGGCAGGGCCGTCCGGCACGCTGCCCGGCGCGGTCTCCCGCCGTTGCAGCATGCGCGCGACGCGCTCCGCCGCGGTGCGCAGGCGCAACGCCAGCGCGGCGGGCGCCAGCACATCGAACTCCACTTCCAAGGCCATCAGCCAGTACGCCAGCGCATCCAGCGACTGGCCCGGGCAGCGTAGCAGGCAGCGATCGTCGTCCAGGGCGTCGATCTCGCCGACGGCTGCCGGAATGCGCGCGGTCATCGCCGCGCGCGTGGCATGAAGGACGATGCGCGCCTCTTCGCCGTTGGCGGCCTGCCCCACCGATCGCGCCACGTAGGCGCGCAGGTCGCCGCCATCGGGCGGCGGGCGTGGCGCAAAATGCGCGCCCGGCGTCACTGCGCCCGCGATACGATCGAGCCGGAAGGTGCGCCAGTCCGCGCGCGCCGGATCCCACGCCACCAGATACCAGCGATAGCCCGTATGGGCCAGCCCCTGCGGCTCGACCTGGCGGCTGGTGGCCTGTCCACGGCCGTCGGTATAGTCGAAATGCACGCGCAGCTGGTCGCGGCAGGCGGCAGCCAGCGCGGCCAGCTGGCTGGCATCGATCAGCGGACCGGCGCGCGGCACCGGCACCAGCGCCGTGCGCAGCGCATCCACCTTGTGGCGCAGCCTGGCAGGCATGACCTGTTCCAGTTTCACCAGCGCGCGCAGCGCCGCTTCCTCGGCGCCACCCACCGAACCGGTGGCCGCGGTGCGCAGCGTGATCGCCACCGTCAGCGCCTCGTCGTCATCCAGCAGCAAGGGCGGCAGGGCGTTGCCCGCGCGAAACGCATAGCCGCCCGCCACGCCGCTGCTGGCCTGGATCGGGTAGCCCAGCTCGCGCAGCCTGTCGATGTCGCGCCGCAATGTGCGGGGGTGGATCTCCAGCGTCTGCGCCAGTTCGCCGCCGGCCCAGTGGCGGCGGGTCTGCAGCAGGGAAAGCAGGCGCAGGAGTCGATTGCTGGAAGCGAGCATGGCAGTGACGATAAAACGAATCGAGGGCGGAAACTGTCCGCAATGGATTCTACAGTTCACGCCATCGCCAGCGGCCATGGGGCCGCGGCGGGAATCCCCTGAAAACCGGAGTTCTTCATGTCCATCGTCTTCTATTGGCACCCCCAGTCCAGCGCCTCCCCGATCGCCGCCGCCCTGGCCGAGCTGCAAGTCCCGCACGAACGCGTGAAGGTCGACATCCGCGCCGGCGAACAGCGCCGGCCCGAGTTCCTGGCGATCAATCCGAACGGCAAGGTGCCGACGCTGACCGTGGACGGCGCGCCGCTGTTCGAGGCGCTGGCGATCCAGCTGTGGCTGGGCGAGCACTGGGGCGTCGAGCGCGGCCTGTGGCCCGCCGCGGGCACGCCGCAACGGCTGGCCGCCATGTCCTGGTGCGCGTGGTCCTATGTGTCGTATGGCGCGGTGCTGTGGCGCCTGTTCCACCTCGGCCATGGCGATGAAGGCCAACGCGATCCGCGCCAGGCGGAGCGGGCGCTGGCAGACCTGGATTCGCTGCTGGCGGTGCTGGAGGGCCACCTGGCGCGCCAGCCGTGGATGCTGGGCGCCGAGTATTCGCTGGCCGACCTGGTGGTGGGGTCGGTGATCGGCTACAGCGCGATGCTGGGGGCGCCGATCGCGGCCCACCCCAAGGTGCAGGCCTGGCTGGGCAAGGTGCAGGCGCGGCCGGCCATGCAGGTCGACCGCTGAGGCGGCCCCGGCGCCTACCAGCCCCAGCAGGTGCCGGCGGTGGGCTTGCCGCAGGCGCGGTAGTTGACCGCGAACCACAGCTTGCCGGCGCCGCGCGGCGAGCCTTCCGGCGACGCGTCGGTCTTGACGTCGTTGCGCGGCAGTTCTTCGAGCGTATCGCGCGCCTTCTTGGTGGGCGAGCCGCTGGAGGCGCCCGCCACCAGCTGGATGCGGCCCAGGCTGGCGGCCGTGCGGTCCTGGAACACGATGTCGCTGTCGGCCAGCGCGCTCATCTTCAGCGCGGCGTTGCGCACCGCGGCGGCGTAGCCATCGTTGGCGCCGGTGGAGGCCAGCGACGCATTCAGCGTGCTCACGGTCAGGATCTGCGCGGGCGTGGACGGCGCCATCATGGCGTACTGGTCCAGGCCCGGCAACTGGCCGCCGGCCACCTGCCGGCGCAGCCAGTCGCCCCACAGGAATTCCGCGAACTCCGGCAGGTTGCCGTTGCTGTAGGCGATGTCGCGGGTGAAGTACACCAGCGAGCGGTAGCGGTCTTCCTGCATGCCGCCGGCTTCCTGCGCATTGGCGATGCCCAGCCGCGTCGGCAGCTGGTCCACCGTGATGGGCTGGTTCTGGCCGTCGCGCAGCCAGGCCTTGCGTTCGTCGACCATGCGTTGCCAGAACGCCGCGGCGCTGCCGACGCCGCTGTAGTTGGCATCGACCTTGACCCACACCGGCAGCTTGGGCCCGCCATCGGCGATCTCGCGCAGCGACGAGAAGGTGTGGTGGCCGTCGGTCAGGTACAGATTGCCGTCCCAGCCGACCACCACGGTCTTCAGGTTGGCGGGATCGGCGCCCATGGCGGCGGTGCAGCTGAAGGTGGCCGGCTGGTCCAGGCGCGCCGCCCGCAATTGCGCAATCGATGTGAAGGCCTGGGAGGTGGTGGCGCCCATGTCCTCGCAATAGTCGCTGAACTTCTTGCCGACCGTGCGGTTCAGGTAGTCCAGTTGCTTGACCGGGTCGGCCGCCCAGGTGGCGCGATTGAAGTCGCCTTGCCAGCGGCCCAGCTTGTAGTAGATCTGGTCGTAGCCGATCGCGGCCTGCGTCGGCCGCAGTTCCTCGA
This sequence comes from Achromobacter sp. EG18, assembly GCF_059759395.1. Taxonomy (NCBI): domain Bacteria; kingdom Pseudomonadati; phylum Pseudomonadota; class Betaproteobacteria; order Burkholderiales; family Alcaligenaceae; genus Achromobacter; species Achromobacter sp. EG18. The sequence continues at coordinate 3,418,866 of NZ_CM186213.1, read as the reverse complement.
TGCGCACCTGGATCACGTCGCCGGCCTTGGCCGCCAGGTAGGCCTGGTTGCGCGTGTCCGCCGGCGGCGCCGGATTCTGCGCCACCGGGGGGCTGGTGTCGTCGTCATCGTCGTCGCCGCCGCCGTTGCAGGCGGCCAGCAGCAGCGGCAGCGTGGCCAGGGCCAGGATCCGCAGCGCGGGGCGCCAGCGAGCGGTGAACGGACGGGGCAGGTCGGAAGCAGGCATGCGGGACATGGATTGGGGGGGTTGATCCGAGAAGTATCCAATGATGACAGCGCCGTGTTTCGCGTTCATTGCATCGTCACGCCGCGGACATGCCGGGGAGGCGTCCAAGGAGCAGACGGGTGCAGGCGCAATGCTAAGATCGCCGCCAATGACCGCGCCTTCCGTCCAGCCCCCTCTTGCCGCCGAATTGGCCGAACTCGCCCGCACCCTGGGCAACGCCCATCGCCTGATCCTGCTGGAGCATATCGCGCAGGGCGAGCGGCCGGTCGAGCGGCTGGCCGAATTGTCGGGACTGTCGGTGGCCAATGCCTCGCAGCACCTGCAACAGTTGCGCCGCGCCGGCTTCGTCGTCACGCGGCGCGAGGGCAAGCACGTGTACTACCGGCTTGGCTCCGCGCCGATCGCCGGCCTGCTCAACGCCTTGGACGCGGTGGCGCAGCACAATCGCGGTGAGATGCGGCGCCTGGTGGCCGACAGCCAGGACCGGCGCGACGGACTCGAAGCCATATCGCGCGACGAACTGCTGAACCGCCTGGGCGAAGGCAGCATGACGCTGCTCGACGTGCGGCCCGCCGACGAATTCGCGCAGGGGCACCTGCCCGGCGCCATCAACATTCCCGCGGACGAACTGCTCAAGCGGCTCGAAGAGCTGCCGGCCGACCATGAGATCGTGGCCTATTGCCGCGGCCCCTTCTGCGTGCTGTCGTCCGATGCCGTCACCGCGCTGCGCGCCCATGGCCTGCGCGCGCGGCGGCTGGACGCCGGTTTTCCCGACTGGCGCGCCGAGGGGCTGGCGGTCGAGGCGCCACCGGCGCGCAAGGGCCGCCAGCGCCCGCAGACGCGGTAAAGGTTGGCTGGCAAGCGGTGGCCGGCCGCCTGGCCGCGCTAATCACGTTCACGCGCCGCCAACAGCCACAATGCGACGGCCAGCCAGGCCGCGCTCAACGGCAGCGGCGTATCGAACGGCAGCCACGACGTGGCCGCCAATCCCAGTCCCAGCAGGCTGTAGTAGGCCAGGCCGAACAATGCGCCGGCGCGGCCCAGGCAATGGCCATAGCGACGCAGCGCCGGTCCCAGCAGATTGGGTATCGCCAGGCCGTAGCCGATGAACACCGGCAAGGCCGCGGCGGCCCACAGCCAGCCGGGCTGCGGCCGCCACGCCATGGCCAGCGCCTGCGCCGCCGCGCCCAGCGCGACGCAGCGCAGGCCATGGCGCACCCGGATCGCGGCGCTCGCCGTCGCGGGCAGGCGGCGGTTGCAGGCCGCGCCCAGGCTGCCGGCCAGCGCCACGCCCAGGCCCACCCAGCCAAAGCCCAGGCCGGGCAGCGAACCCGTCATGAACGGTCCCGCCGCGTAGAACGAAAACACCAGCAGGTTCAGTCCCGCCACCCGCTGCACGGCCAGGCGCAACGCGCCGTCGGCCAGCATCCGGCGCGCCAGCGCGGCCAGCGGCACGGCGCCGGTCGGCGCCGGCCGGGTTTCGCGCCAGCGCCAGGCGACCGATCCCAGCAGCAGCGCCACCACCACCGCGATCGCGGCCAGCACGCCGCCGTAGCCGTGTCCGTCGGCCAGCGCCTGGCCCGTCAGCGGCCCGACTGCCGGCGACCACGCCAGCACCGTGCCCAGCGTGACGAAGCAATGGGTCAGCCGTGGGCCGTCCAGGCAATCGCGCAGCACGGTCTGCGTCACCACCGAACACGCCGCCAGCCCCAGCGCCTGCAGGAAACGGCCTGCCAGCAGCCAGGGATAGGCCGGCGCGGCCAGCGCGCACAAGGTGCCCGCCAGCCCCAGGGCAAGGCCGGCCAGCATCGCCGGGCGGCGCCCGCGAGTATCGGCCAGATGGCCCCACAGCAGCACCCCGGCGGCAAAGCCGACAAAGAAGATGCCCATGACCGGCTGCGTGGCCGCGGCATCCAGGCGCCAGTGGCGCGCCAGGTCAGGCAGCGCGGGCGCGAGTATGGTCTCGGCGACCTGCGGCAGCGCCAGCAGCGCGATGACGAGCCAGGGCGGGGGCAACGCGCGCGCGCCGGATGAGGAGGAGGGGGAAGACATGGTGCCGCCGTCAAGCAAAAAGACGCTAGCGTAGGCGCGCCACGCCGCGCAAAATCACGACATCACGCCATAAAACATCGCCAATCGGACATGCCCATCTATACGCTTCCCGCCGTCGAGGATCCCGATCTTGTCGCCTGCCCCATCGTGGGCATGGCGATCGATACGCGCGAGCACGCCTCGGACTGGCACGCGCACCAGCGCACCCAATTGCTCTATCAAGCCGAAGGCGGGGTGACGCTGTACCTGGCCGACCGGGTCGGGCAGCTGGCGCCGCTGCAGGCCGCCTGGCTGCCGGCCGGTTGCGTGCATCGCACGGCCATGCAGGGCAGCTTCGCCTATCGCAGCCTGTATTTCGATGTGCGCGCCTACCCGAACCTGCCGCGAGAGCCGGCGATCCTGGACGTCAATCCGCTCTTGCGCGAGCTGATCGTGCGCGTGACGCAATGGCCGTCAGACGCGGCCCTGGATGCGCCGCGCCAGCGCCTGGTGGGCGCGTTGCTGGACGAGTTGGCGGCGGCGCCGACGGCGCCGCTGCATCTGCCGATGCCGCGCGACCGGCGGCTGGCGCCCATCGCGCGTGAATTGCTGGAGAATCCGGCCTGCCCGCTGTCGATCGACGAATGGGGCCGGCGGGTGGGGGCCAGCGGCCGCACGCTGGCGCGGGTGTTCCTGGCCGAAACCGGCCTGTCGTTCACCCGCTGGCGCGCGCAATGCCGCCTGTTGATGGCGCGGGCCCGGCTGGCCGAAGGCGCCTCGGTGACCGAGGTGGCGCATGCCGTGGGCTATGCCAGCGACAGCGCCTTCATCGCCATGTACCGGCGCGCCTACGGCGAGCCGCCGGGGCGCCGGCTGCGCCGGCGCGATCCCCCGCCTTAGAACACGTGGCGGATGCCGACGCCGGCCGCGGTGCTCTTGAGGCCATCGATGAACGCGTAGTCCTTGCCGTACGAACCATAGGCATACAGGTTGGTGCGCTTGGACAGGTCGTAGGTGTAGCCCACGCTCCAGACGTTCATGTTGGCGTCGCCGCCGGTCAGGCGATCGTTGGACGGCGACACGTGCTGCCACGACGCGAACAGGCTGCTGGCCCCGCCCACCGGCATCGTCGCGCCCAGCATGTAGGCGTTGGCCTTGAAGCCGTCGACGTAGCGGTTGGTGCCGAACTCGTCGCTGAACGGCGTGCCGGCCGGCAGGTCCTGGCCGACGAACCAGCCGTCGGTGGTGCGTCCATAGGCGGCCGCCAGCTTCACCACTTCCAGGTCGTACGACAGGCCCACCGCGTACTGGCGCGGCGTGGCGTCATGGTCGATCGACGCGCGGTTCGAGCCATTGAGCTGGTCGTAGGTCAGCGTGACGTTGACCGGCCCTTCCACGTAGCGCAGGCCGGCGGTGATGCCACGCGAATTGTCGTTGGTGCGGAAATGGGTTTCGTCGTTGTTGGTATCGTCGACGTTGAACGAATAGCCCGCGGCGAACTGGAAGCCGCTCATCGAGGGGCTGCGGTACATCACCATGTTGTCCCAGCGCATGGTGTTGGCCGCGCTGAAACCCAGGCCCAGGTTCGATTGGGTGTAGCTGGTGTAGAAGGGATCGATGTCGGCCAGGTAGTTCGAGCCGACGGTGGCCTGGCGGCCGAATTCGATCGTGCCCCAGGCGTCGTTGGCCAGTCCGATGGTGGCCTGGCGGCCGAACAGGCGGCCGCTCTGGCCGCGGGTGCCGTTGCCCGAATCGAAACCGCTTTCCAGCGTGAACACGGCGCGCAGGCCATCGCCCAGGTCTTCGGATCCGCGCAGGCCCCAGCGGGAGCCGGCCTGGATGCCGTTGATCATGCCGAGCTTGCTGCCGTCATAGCCATTGCCCTTGATCTTGTTGTAGCCAATGCCGGTGTCGATGACACCATAGAGAGTGACTGACGTTTCTGCCTGAGCGACGCCTGCAAAAGTGGTCAACATTGCGGCTGCGAGCAGCGTCTTTTTCATCCGTGGGACTCCTATAGTGAAGGGAAAAGGAAGAGACAAAAAGAAAGGGAACAGCACGCTGAGCATGACGCCCAGCGGTGTTCCCGGCCGCTATTGTAGGTCAAAAGGTCCTATTTTCTGGCAAAAATCACGAATTTCTGGTTATTTTCGGCGGCGCAACGGGGTTAACCCCGAGTGCGGATGGAGAAAGGGCGCATCCGCATGAAACTGCGCGGATGCGCCCTGGGCGCGGACAAGTTGCCGCGCCGGCCTGGCCGGCGCGGGGAACGGATCAGAACAGGTGACGCACGCCGACGCCGCCTGCGGTGCTCTTGAGGCCGTCGATGAATGCGTAGTTCTTGCCGTACGAGCCATAGGCGTACAGGCTGGTGCGCTTGGACAGGTCGTAGGTGTAGCCCACGCTCCAGATGTTCATCCTGGCATCGTCGCCGGTCAGCAGGGCGTTGGACGGCGAGACGTGCTGCCACGAGCCGAACAAGTTACTGGCGCCGCCCAGGGGAATGGTGGCGCCCAGCATGTAGGAATTGGCCTTGAAGCCGTTGGCGTAGTGGTAGCTGCCCAGCTTGACGTTCGGCAGGTCCTGGCTGACGAACCAGCCGTCGGTGGTGCGGCCGTAGGCGGCAGCCAGCTTCACGACTTCCAGGTCGTACGAGGCCGCTACGGCGTATTGGCGCGGCGTGGCGTCGTGGTCGAATTCGACCGGCTTGCCGCCGCTGACGAGCTGCTCGCCATCGGCGTTGAGCACGCGGGCCTGATTCGAACTGTTGATCTGGTCGTAGGTCAGCGACACGTTCAGCGGACCATTCACATAGCGCAGGCCGGCGGTGATGCCGCGGGCGTTGTCGGCGGTGTGGAAGCCGCTCTGGTTCTTGTCGGTGGTGTCGACATTGAAGGAATACCCCAGCGCGAACTGGAAGCCGTCGGTCCAGGGGCTGCGGTACATGATCATGTTGTCCCAGCGCATGGTGTTGGCCGCGCTGAAGCTCGTGCCGATGTTGGCCTGCGTGAAGCTGGTGTAGAACGGATCGATTTCAGCCAGGAAGGTGCCGCCGACGGTGGTCTGCCGGCCGAACTCCACCGAGCCCCAGGCGTCGTTGGCCAGGCCGACGGTGGCCTGGCGATTGAACAGGCGGTTCTGCTGCTGCGTGCCGTCGCCCGAATCGAAGCCGCTTTCGACCGTGAACATGGCGCGCAGGCCATCGCCCAGGTCTTCGGAGCCTTTCAGGCCCCAGCGCGAACCGGCCTGCACGCCGTTGATCATGCCGATCCTGCTGCCGCTGACATCGACGGCCTGGGTTTTGCCGGTCGCCTGGTCGATGACAGGTACCGTGCCGGAAACCTTGTTGTAGCCGATACCGGTATCAATGATGCCGTAGAGCGTGACTGACGTTTCCGCCTGGGCGACGCCGGCGAAAGTGGCCAGCATGGCGGCTGCGAGCAATGTCTTTTTCATGTGGAAGATTCCTGAAGGGAAGAGGGAAGAAAGGGAGTCGCGCCGTGGGCACGGGACCCCGCGATGCGTCGACTCCGAAAGGGGTCGGGACTTCTATTTCCTGGGGCGAGCCTGCTAGAACCGGTGTTGGATACCGACGCCGCCCGCCGTGCTCTTGAGGCCTTCGATGAACGCATAGTTCTTGCCATACGAGCCGTAGACATACAGGTTGGTGCGCTTGGACAGGTCGTAGGTGTAGCCCAGGCTCCAGATATCCATGTTGGCGTCATCGCCGGTCAGGGCGTCGCTGGAGGCCGAGGCGTGTTGCCACGCGCCGAACACGCTGCCGCCGCCGCCAAGCGGGACGGTGGCGCCCAGCATGTAGGAGTTGGCCCTGAAGCCTTCCTCGTAGCGACTGGTGCCGAACAGCTTTTCACTGCGCCGCGTGGCGCCGGCGGCTTGCTTGCCGCGCACGCCCGCCGGCAGATCCTGGCCGACGAACCAGCCATCGGTGGTGCGCCCATAGGCCGCAGCCAGCTTGACCACTTCCAGGTCGTAGGACATGCCCACGGCGTACTGGCGCGGCGTGGCGTTGTGATCGACCGGATCGCCAAAGGCGTCTACGCTGGCCAGATTGGAGCCATTGAGCTGGTCGAAGGTGAGCACGATGTTCAGCGGGCCATTCGCATAGCGCAGGCCGGCGGTGATGCCGCGGGCGTTGTCGGAGGTGCGGAAACCGCTCTGCTCCTTGTCGGTGCCGTCGACATTGAAGGAGTAGCCCACGGCGAACTGGAAGCCGTCCGTCCAGGGGCTGCGGTACAGGACCATGTTGTCCCAGCGCATGGTGTTGGCGGCGCTGAAGGTCGTGCCGATGCTGGCCTGCGTGAAAGTGGTGCGGAACGGGTTGATGTCTGCGAGAAGGAGGGAGCCGACGGACGTCTGGCGGCCGAAATCCACGGAACCCCAGGCGTCGTCGGCGAGGCCGATGGTGGCCTGGCGACCGAACATCCGGCCTTGTTGCAGGCGGCTGCCGTCGGCCGAGTTGAAGCCATTTTCCAGGCGGAACACGGCGCGCAGGCCGTCGCCCAGATCCTCGGTGCCGCGCAGGCCCCACCGCGAGCCGGCCTGCACGCCATTGATCATGCCGATGCGGCTGCCAGAGTAGTCAGCGCCGTTTGCGTCGCCCGTGATCCTGTTGTAGCCAATGCCGGTGTCGATCAGGCCGTAGAGCGTTACGGACGTCGCCGCCTGGGCGACACTGGCCAGGGCCGTCAACACCGCGGCCGCGAGCAGCTTTTTTTTCATTGTGAGAGTTCCTCGGGTAGGCAATGGGGAAGAACCATCGACGGGCAGGGGAGCGAACTCCCCGGGAATGCCTGCCTTGATTGCATGGGCCCATTCTCGGGTAAGTTCGGCCAAGTGCCGGCTATCCTGAGGTGTTCTAAGACCGATCTGAGACGAGTTCGCCACAACGGTTAGTGCCGGACGCGCGATGACCTGCCAGCCGGGAAAGCGCGCGGCGAGCGTGGGGCAATGCGTGGGCAATCGGCGCGGCGACTGGCCGACAGCCGACGCGCGGACGTGAGAGGTAAGTAGCGGGCTGCCGAAGCGAGAGGCGCCGCGCTCGAGAAGTGGGCCGGGCGGCGCTGCGCTTTAGAAACGTGGCGGGAGGCGCGCCGTTGACGGGCTGGCGGCCGCGAGACCACGGCCGGGATACGCCCGCTCAGGCGGGTGGCGGCGGTCGGGTATTCACCGCCAGGCCCTGGTCCGATCCGGCATGCGCGCCGGATCGGGCATGGATCACTGGCGCGCGCGCAGCCGCCGTTCTTCGCGCGCCACGATGCCGGCGCCGAGGACGATCATGGCGGCCAGGGCGTACCAGGTGATGGCGTAGACCAGGTGGTTGTTGGGGAAGGTCAGCGTCGTCAGGCCGCCCACCGGCGCCTGGGTCGGATCGCGGCCCGCGCCCGGCGCGGCGTCGGCATCGATGAAGTAGGGCGCCACTTCGCCCAGGCCGCGCGCGCTGGCGATGGCCGGCAGGTCGCGCGAATACCAGAGGTTGGCGGCCGGATCGTTGTTGCGCAGGAATCCGTTGCCGGGTTCGCCCATGCGCAGCAGGCCATCGACCTTGACCGGGCCGGCGTCGGCCTCGGCCTGGCCGGCCGCCTGGCGCTTGCGCCACTCGGGCAGCACGAAGCCGCGGTTGACCAGCACCGTGCCGCCGCCATCGGCCAGTTGCAGCGGCGTCATGACCCAGTAGCCGCTGCCCAGTTCGGTGGCGGCCTGGACCAGCGTCTGCTTGTCGTATTGGTAGGCGCCGCTGGCGGACACGCGGCGGTATTCGGCATTGTCCGCGGTCAGCGCGGGCCAGTCGGCGCGCGCGGGAGCGGGGGTGGCCGGGGCGTGGGCCCGCTGTTCCACCTGCGCGATCAGGTTCTGCTTCCAGGCCAGGCGGTGCACCTGCCAGGTACCGAGGGCGCAGAGCCCCGCGAACAGCACGACCGCAACCATGCCCAGGATGACCAGGGTGGTTGCGCTGCGGGGATTGCGGGGGGTGTCGCCGGAATGCGTAGAGTCTTTTGTTGCCGCCATCACGTCAGGGCATATTCCGCATGTCGTGGACCGACATGGGCATCATGTTGGAGTTCAAGTGGTACATGATCCAGATGGATCCGCTGAGCGTGATCACGACCAGCACCAGCGTGAATATTAACGCCAACATGTTCCAGCCGCTTTCGGACTTGGTATCCATGTGCAGGAAGTAGATGATGTGCACCACGATCTGCACCACCGCGAACGCCAGGATCACCAGCGCCGTGGTGCGCGAGCTGGCGAACACCCGGTCCATCACCAGCCAGAACGGGATCGCGGTCAGGATGGCCGCCAGCACGAAGCCGGTGACGTAGCTTTTCAGGGTGCCATGGGCGGCGCCGTCGTCATCGTCGTGATGGCCGTGATCGTGGCCGTGGCCGGCATGGTCGGCATGCGCGTTCATGGCAGCACTCCCATCAGGTAGACAAAGGTGAACACGCCGACCCAGATCAGATCCAGGAAGTGCCAGAACATCGACAGGCACATCAGCCGGCGGCGGTTTTCGGGGATCAGGCCGTGCATGCGCACCTGCACCATCATCGTCACCAGCCAGACGATGCCGAACGTGACGTGCAGCCCGTGCGTGCCCACCAGGGTGAAGAAAGACGACAGGAAGGCGCTGCGCTGCGGCCCGGCGCCGATGTGGATCAGGTGCGCGAACTCATACAGTTCCAGCGACAGGAAGCCCAGCCCCAGCACGCCGGTGACCGCCAGCCAGCCCTGCGTGGCGCCGACCCGGTTGCGCCGCATCTCCAGCATGGCGAAGCCATAGGTGATGGACGACAGCAGCAGCAGCGAGGTGTTGACCGCCACCAGCGGCAGGTCGAACAGGTCGGCGCCGGACGGGCCGGCGGCATAGTTGCGCCCCAGCACGCCGTAGGTGGCGAACAGGCAGGCGAAGATGAGGCAGTCGCTCATCAGGTACACCCAGAAGCCCAGCAGCGTGCCGTTCTTCGGATGGTGTTCGCCGGCCACGTGGAACACGGGCTCGGCGGGCGGCGCGCTGCCGCCGGGCAGGGTGGGGGCCAGGGTATCAGACATGTTTCGCCAACAGGTGGGTGCGGGCGTCCTCCGTGCGCACGACCTCGTCGGCCGGCACGTAGTACTCGCGCTTGTAGTTGAAGGTGTGGACGATGGACACGATGATCAGCGCGGCGAACGACAGCACCGCCAGCGGCCACATGTGCCAGATCAGCGCGAAACCCATCACCACGCTGATCGCCGCCAGCACGATGCCGGCCCAGGTGTTCTTGGGCATGTGGATGGGGATGAAGCCGGCCTGCGGGCGCTGGTAGCCGTGCTGCTTCATCTGCCACCAGGCATCCTGGTCATGGATGCGCGGCGTGAAGGCGAAGTTGTAGTTGGGCGGCGGCGATGACGTCGACCATTCCAGCGTGCGGCCGTCCCACGGATCACCGCTGAAGTCGCGCAGCGATTCGCGGCGGCGGTAGCTCACCACCAGCTGGATCAGGAAGCAGGCGATACCGATGGCGATCAGGAAGGCGCCGAACGCGGCCACCTGGAACCAGATCTGCAGCGACATGTCCTCGAAATGGTTGACGCGGCGCGTCACGCCCATCAGGCCCAGCACGTACAGCGGCATGAAGGCGAAGTAGAAGCCCACCAGCCAGAACCAGAACGAGCACTTGCCCCAGAACGGATCGAGCTTGTAGCCGAAGGCCTTTGGGAACCAGTAGGTGATGCCGGCCATCAGCCCGAACAGCACGCCGCCGATGATGACGTTGTGGAAGTGGGCGATCAGGAACAGGCTGTTGTGCAGGGCGAAGTCGGCCGGCGGCACCGCCAGCAGCACGCCCGTCATGCCGCCGATCACGAAGGTGACCATGAAGCCCAGCGTCCACAGCATCGGCACCTCGAAGCGGATGCGGCCGCGGTACATGGTGAACAGCCAGTTGAAGATCTTGGCCCCGGTAGGGATCGAGATGATCATCGTGGTGATCCCGAAGAACGAGTTCACGCTGGCCCCGGACCCCATGGTGAAGAAGTGGTGCAGCCATACCAGGTACGACAGCACCGTGATCACCACCGTGGCGTACACCATCGATGCGTAGCCGAACAGGCGCTTGCGGCAGAAGGTGGCGACCACCTCCGAGAAGATGCCGAAGGCCGGCAGGATCAGGATGTAGACCTCGGGGTGACCCCAGATCCAGATCAGGTTCACGTACATCATGGCGTTGCCGCCGAAGTCGGCCGTGAAGAAGTTGGTGCCGACGTAGCGGTCCATCGACAGCAGCGCCAGCACCGCGGTCAGCACCGGGAACGCCGCCACGATCAGCACGTTGGTGCACAGCGCGGTCCAGGTGAAGATCGGCATGCGCATCAGCGACATGCCGGGCGCGCGCATCTTGACGATGGTGACCAGCAGGTTCACGCCTGACAGCAGTGTGCCGACCCCCGCTATCTGCAAGGCCCATATGTAGTAGTCGACCCCCACGTCCGGACTGTGCGCGATGCCCGATAACGGGGGATACGCCAGCCAGCCCGTGCGGGCGAATTCGCCCACGAACAGCGACATCATCACCAGCACCACGCCGCCGGTGGTCATCCAGAAGCTGAAGTTGTTCAGGAACGGAAAGGCCACGTCGCGCGCGCCGATCTGCAGCGGCACCACGTAGTTCATCAGCCCCGTGACCAGCGGCATGGCCACGAAGAAGATCATGATGACGCCGTGCGCGGTGAAGATCTGGTCGTAGTGGTGCGGCGGCAGGTAGCCGGTGGAATCACCGAAGGCCACGGCCTGCTGCAGGCGCATCATGATGGCGTCGGCGAAGCCACGCAGCAGCATCACCAGCCCCAGGATCATGTACATGATGCCGATCTTCTTGTGGTCGATGCTGGTGAACCACTCGCGCCACAGGTAGCCCCACTTGCGGTAATAGGTAATGGCGCCCAGCAGCGCGATGCCGCCGATCGCCACCATGGCGAAGGTGGCCAGCAGGATGGGCTCGTGGAAGGGAATGGCGTCCCAGGTCAGGCGACCGAAGATCAGCTTGGTGAGGTCTGGTTGATCAGTCATCTCGGTTTCCAGGGCTCGGTTTCCAGGGGGAACACCTTGATTTCACGCGATGCGCCATGGCGGCGGCCGCTACAGCGCCAGTTCCGCCGCTGACGTGCACATGGCGCCGACATACTTGCGCGGCGGCGCATCGGCCAGGCCCAGGCGTTCGCGCGTGGCCTCGTCCAGGCTGGCGATGTTGCGCGCGCCGGGAATGCCCATGCCGCCGCCGGCGTCGATCGCCATGGCGTCCTTCATGCACATGCGGTTCGGCTCGACGCAGCGGTTGACGATGGCGTCGAACAGGCCGGGCGCGACGCTGGCGTAGCGCTGCACGGGGTTGCGTTCGCTGGGCTGTTCCAGTTTCAGGTAGGTGTCGCGGCCGAGCGTGGCGCCGGAGGCGCGGGCATCGGCGATCCACTTGTCAAAGCCCTGCTGGTCCAGGCCGTGGAAGCGAAAGCGCATGCCGGAAAAGCCCGCGCCGCTGTAGTTGGCCGACAGGCCCTCGTATTCGCCTGGGTGGTTGATGACCGCGTGCAGCGTGGTCTGCATGCCCGGCATGGCATAGATCTGGCCGGCCAGCGCCGGGATGAAGAACGAGTTCATCACCGTGGACGAGGTGATCTTGAACTGGATCGGGCGGTCGACCGGCGCGGCCATTTCGTTGACCGCCGCCACGCCTTGTTCGGGATAGAGGAACAGCCACTTCCAGTCCAGCGCCACCACTTCGACCACCAGCGGCTTGGTGCCGGGAGGAACCTCGCGGCCTTCGGACAGGCGCGCCAGCGGCCGGTAGGGATCTAGCTGGTGGGTGCTGACCCAGGTGAGCGCGCCCAGCGCGATGATGATCAGCAGCGGCGCCGCCCAGATCAGCAGCTCCAGCATGGTGGAGTGGTTCCAATCGGGGTCGTAGTGCGCGTCGCGGTTGCTGGCGCGATAGCGCCACGCGAACAGGAAAGTCAGGAAGATCACCGGCACGATGATCAGCAGCATCAGGCCGGTGGAGATGATGATCAGGTTGCGCTGCTGCAGCGCGATGTCACCGGATGGCGAGAGCAATACCGCATTGCATCCGGAGAGCAACGGCAGGGCGGCGAACAGCAACAATCCGCGGAGCCTTGGGAAAGACGGCATGGCCATACCCCGAAACGTAACCGTGGGAGTTAAACGCAACACTACGCTGGAAGCCGCGAAAAATCTAGGGTAAAAAGAGCAAAAGTACGCACGCGAAGGTGTGCGGGGCAGGGCCTGCCGCCATGGCGCCGCGGCCCGCGGGTCCCGGATGCATGTGCGTACGAGTGTGTTGCAAAAAAGCGTAGACAAGGCGTTTTTCAAACCTCCTTTCAGCGAGCACTCACATGGCGACCACCACGCAGTACCCTGGCCACGCGTCTCCTTTGCCGAGCCCGGGCGCGACAGGCGCAACGGGCAGTCACGCCAAGGTGGCGCCCGGCGAGATCGCGGTGGGCGTCGTGATCGGCCGCGCTTCCGAGTACTTCGACTTCTTCGTCTTCGGCATTGCCTGCGTGCTGGTGTTTCCGCGCGTGTTCTTTCCCTTCGAGCCGCAACTGGAAGGCACGCTGTGGGCCTTCGTGATCTTCTCGTTCGCGTTCATCGCGCGTCCCATCGGCACCGCGGTATCGATGGCGATCCAGCGGCGCTGGGGGCGGGGCACCAAGCTCACCATTGCGCTGTTCCTGCTCGGCACCGCCACGGTGGGGATGGCGTTCCTGCCGGGCTATGAAGCCATCGGCGCGCACGCCATCGTGCTGCTGGCGGTGTTCCGCTGCCTGCAGGGCCTGGCGTTTGGCGGCTCCTGGGACGGCCTGCCATCGCTGCTGGCGCTGAATGCCCCGCCCAAGCGGCGCGGCTGGTACGCGATGCTGGGACAGCTGGGCGCGCCCATCGGCTTCATGATCGCCAGCGCCTTGTTCCTGTTCCTGCACGTGACGCTGACCGAGGCCGACTTCATCGAGTGGGGGTGGCGCTATCCGTTCTTCGTGGCCTTCGCCATCAACGTGGTGGCCCTGTTCGCGCGGCTGCGGCTGGTGGTGACGGAGGAATACACCCAGCTGATGGAAGAAGGGGAGCTGGAGCCCATCAGCACCGGGCAGATGGTGCGCGAGCAGGGCTACAACCTGTTCCTGGGCGCGTTCGCGGCGCTGGCCAGCTATGCGCTGTTCCATCTGGTGACGGTGTTTCCGCTATCGTGGATCGCGGTCAGCGCGACGCAGCAGATTCCCGACGTGCTGATCGTGCAGATCATCGGCGCGGGGCTGGGCATCCTGGGCACCATCGCCTCGGGCTGGATCGCCGATCGCATCGGCCGGCGCACCACGCTCGGCCTGCTGGCCGCGCTGATCGGCGTGTTCGCGTTGTTCACGCCGTGGCTGCTGGGCGGCAGCCCCAAGGCGCAGGACGCCTTCATCCTGATCGGCTTCGCGCTGCTGGGATTGTCGTACGGCCAGGCGTCCGGCACGGTGACGGCCAACTTCAGCAAGCGTTTCCGCTACACCGGGGCGGCGCTGACCACCGACATGGCCTGGCTGGTGGGCGCGGCCTTCGCGCCGCTGGTGGCGCTGGGGCTGTCGGCGCGCTTCGGGCTGGTGGCGGTCAGTATCTATCTGCTGTCCGGCACGGCCTGCACGCTGCTGGCGTTGCGGATCAACAAGGCGCTGGAAACGCGCGACTGAAAAAAAACGCCGCGGGTCGGGGTTCGGACCCCGGCCCGCGGCGCGGCTTGCGCGCGTCAGCGCACCGGCCAACCATACATCTGGCCGCCGTCGCGCCATTGCGCGTTCAGGCCGCGCGGCAGCTTCATGGCGCTGGCCATGCCCAGGTTGCGTTCATAGCTCTCGCCATAATTGCCGACCTGCTTGACGATGTTGTAGGCCCACTTGTCATCCACCCCCAGGTTCTTGCCCATGCCCGGCGTCACGCCCAGGATGCGCTGCACGTTGGGGTTGGTGCTCTTGAGCTGGCTGTCGACGTTGGCCGAGGTCACGCCGAATTCTTCCGCCTCCAGCATGGCGTTGAGCGTCCAGCGCACCACGTTGAACCAGTTGTCGTCGCCCTGGCGCACCATCGGCCCGAGCGGACTCTTGGCGATATTCTCGTCCAGGATCACGTAGTTGTCAGGGTGCTCCAGCGTGGTGCGCGAGGCGGCCAGCTGCGATTTGTCGGAGGTGAAGGCGTCGCAGCGGCCGGCCGAGAAGGCGCGCACGATCTCGTCGTACTTGTCGATCACCACCGGCTTGAATTTCAGGCCGTTGGCGCGGAACCAGTCGGCCAGGTCGAGCTCGGTCACGGTGCCGGGCTGCACGCAGATGGTGGCGCCGTCCAGTTCCTTGAGTTTCCTGACGCCGAGCCTGGCGGACACCATCACGCCCTGGCTGTCGTAGTAGTTCACGCCGGTGCTGATCAGCCCCAGCGTGGTGTCGCGCGCCATCGTCGGCGTGACGTTGCGCGTCAGCACGTCGACCTCGCCCGATTGCAGCGCGGTGAAGCGCGCTTGCGTCGTCAATGGCGTCAGGCGGAACTTGCTGGCGTCGTTGAAGACGGTGGCGGCGATGGCGCGGCACATGTCCACGTCCAGTCCCTGCCAGTTGCCCTTGCTGTCCGGCGAGGAAAAGCCCTGGATGCCGGTGGACACGCCGCACTGCACGTAGCCGCGCTTCTTCACGGTATCGAGGGTGGGGCCGGCGTGGGCCAGGCCGGTGACGGTGGCCAGCGCCAGGGCGCCGGCCGCGGTTCGGAATATCGGCATTGCATTCTCCGGCCGGGCCCGGCCCGGCGCCAGGGTGGGACGGCTCAGGCGCTCAGCGCGCGGGGCTTGGCGATCTGGTCCAGGCTTTCGGTCAGGGCCTGGTCGAGGATGGCGATGGCGCGGTCGATCTCGTCGTTGCTGACGGTCAGCGGCGGCGCGATGCGCCAGACCGAGCCGCGTTCGGGGCGGCGGCGGATGTTCATCGACAGTCCCAGTTCGAAGCAGCGCTGCGTGGTCAGGGCGCCGAGCGCGTGATAGGGCTCGCGCGTGTCGCGGTCCTGCACCAGTTCCACGCCCAGCAGCAGGCCCAGGCCGCGCACGTCGCCGATGGCTTCGTGGCGCTGCTGCAATTCCAGCAGGCCGCGGCGCAGGTAGTCGCCCTGCCGGCGGGCGCGCTCCAGCAGTTGTTCGCGTTGCAGCGTCTCCAGCACCGCCAGTCCGACGGTGGCGGGCAGCGGGTCCGAGACGTGGCTGGTGTAGAAGGTGAAGCCTTTCTCGTGCACGTCCTGTTCGATAGCGGGCGTGGTGATGGTGGCTGCCAGCGGCAGGCCGCCGCCCAGGGTCTTGGAGACGCTGATGATGTCGGGCGTGACGCCGAAGTGTTCCGAGCCGGTGCGGCAGCCGAGGCGGCCGAAGGCGGTCTGCGCCTCGTCGAAGATCAGCAGCATGCCGCGCGCGTCGGCGGCACGGCGCAGCGCCTGCATGTAGGACTTGGGCGGCACCAGCACGCCGCCGGCGCTGATGACCGGTTCGACGATGATGGCCGCGGGCCGGCCGGCCGAGGCCATGTCGAACATCTTCAGGCCGATCTCCAGGCAGGCCAGCGCCGACTGCTCGGCGTCCAGGCCGGCGATGTAGGGGCGATACGAGTTCGGCTCGGGCATGACGAACACGCCGGCCGGCGGCACGCCGTAGCCCTTGCGGTCGCTGGCGTAAGAGACCGAGCCGGCGCCGCTGGTGACGCCATGCCACGAGCCGCCCACCGCCAGGATCTCGAAGCCGCTCTTGTGCATCTTGGCCATGCGCAGCGCGATTTCGTTGCTCTCGGAACCGGTGTTCACGAAGATCGACTTGGTCATGCCGGCCGGCATCCAGTCGCGCGCCATCGTCGCGGCCAGTTGCGCGACGGATTCCGGGATCATGCCGCTGAAAAAGTGGAAGGCGGTTTCTCCGGCGCGGCGCACCGCGTCGACGATGGCCGGGTGGTTGTGGCCGATGGTGGCGCACATCTGGCCCGAGGTGAAGTCCAGGATCTCGCGGCCGGTGTCGTCGCGCACCACCGTGCCCTTGGCCGACTTGAACAGGTTCGGGAAAGTGTCGCCGCCGTAGCGGATGAGGTATTCGCGGGCCGCCGCACGCAGGGTTTGATCCATGTTTACACTCCGGCAAAAGGCAGGTTTCAATGCGGGCAGGTTCCAATGCGGAACCGGCGGACACAGTGTCCGGGGGCGCGGCGCGGACGTCCAATGCGAAGTACGCATGCGCCGCCATGCATGGCGCGCATGGCCCATGCGAATCGCGCAAGGAGTGGTATGGATACCCGGTGGCTGCAGGACTTCATCACCTTGTCGGAGCTGCGCAATTTCACGCGCGCGGCCGAGGCCCGCAATCTGTCGCAGGCGGCGTTCAGCCGCCGCATCCAGAGCCTGGAGAACTGGGCGGGCGCGCGGCTGATCGACCGTTCGGCGTTTCCGACCCAGCTCACCGAGGCGGGCGAGCGCTTCCGCGTCGCGGCGATCGAACTGGTCAACCAGCTGGTCGAGGCGCGCGCGGGCATCGCCGCGGTGCCGGCGCGCAACCAGCTGCGCTTGGCGACCTCCTATGCCTTGGCCACGACCCACCTGCCGGGTTGGTGGCGCGACTGGAGCGCGGGGCAGCAACTCAGCTGCAGCCTGCAGACCGGCAATGTGCACGACACGGTATCGGCCTTCACCTCGGGCGCGGCCGACCTGCTGATCTGTTTCCACCAGGTGGCGCAGCCGCTGCCGCTGGACCTGTCGCGCTACGACTGCCTGACGCTGGGGCGCGAGCTGATCCGGCCGTACGCGGCGCGCGGCCTGGTCGAGCGCGAGGGACTGGACCTGCCGGGCACCATGGACAGACCGGTGCCGTTGTTGATGTATTCCCCCAGCGTCTATTTCGCGCGCCTGATCGATGCGGCGATCGAGAGCGGGCCGGAGCCCCTGCACGGGGTGCGCCTGTTCGAAGCCGAGATGTCGGACGTGCTGGGCGATATGGCCGCGCAGGGCCTGGGCGTGGCCTGGCTGGCGGACAGCGCGCTGCGGCGCCTGGGGGCCGCCGACCTCGCGCCGCTGGCCAACCGCGCCTGGGACATCGAGGTATCGATCCTGGCGTTCAAGGACCGCAGCGACGCGCGCGCCGCGGTCGAGGCCGTGTGGCGGCGGATGGCGGCCGGCGCTCAGCCGGCGTAGCCTTCCAGCACGTTGGCGACGTTGACGCCGACCTCGGCCACCGCGTAGCCGCCTTCCATGGTGAACACCGCGGGCAGGCCCAGCCGGGCCAGGCGCGCGCCCACTTGCAGATAGTCGGCGCTGCGCAGCTTGAATTTCGAGATCGGGTCGCCTTCGTAGGTGTCCACGCCCAGCGCGATCACCAGCGCGTCCGGCTTGAAGCGGTCGATGGCGGCCAGGCCCCGTTCGAGCGCCTCGCTCCAGCCGGCGAAGTCGGTGCCCGCCGCCAGCGGCAGGTTCAGGTTGGCGCCCAGGCCCGCGCCCTGGCCGGATTCGTCGGCATAGCCGAGGAAGAAGGGATATTCGGTGGTCGGATCGCCATGCACCGACACGGTCAGCACGTCGCCGCGTTCGTAGAAGATGCTCTGCGTGCCGTTGCCGTGGTGGTAGTCGATGTCCAGCACCGCCACGCGTTCGGCGCCGGCCTCGCGCAGCGCCTGCGCCGCCAGGGCCGCGTTGTTCAGGAAGCAATAGCCGCCGAAGAAGTCGGCGCCGGCGTGATGGCCGGGCGGGCGCGTCAGCGCCATGGCGGCGCGGGAGCCGTTGCCGCGGGAGACCGCGCGCGCCGCGTCGATGGCGCAGGCCGCGCCGGCGACGGCGGCTTCCCAGGTGCCCGCCGTCAGCGGGCTGCCGCTGTCGAACGAGAACAGGCCGACGCGCGCGGCGAAGTTGCTGGGCGAGATGTCGTGGCGGAAACCGCGCACCGGCCACACCGAGGGCAGGATGTCGAGCTCGGCGTTGGCCGGGTCCAGCGCGACCCAGTCGGCCCAGGCGCCTTGCAGGAAGTCGACGTAGCGCGGGTTGTGCACGCGCCGGATCAGGTCCAGGTCGGGCGCGGCCGGCGTCTGCAGCGTGCCGATGCCGCGCTGGCGCAGGGCGTCCAGCACGTACTCCAGACGCGCCGGGGTTTCGTGACAGGGCACCAGCCTGCCGCGGAACATTTCGTGGCGGCCATCGTGTCTGCCGTGGACGGGGTTGTGGAAGATATGCACGGTAGCGTCGGGGGATGAGGGGAAAGGGAACTATAGCGGCCGCGCCGCGTACCAGGCGATGGCCGGCAGCTCGCGCAGGATCGAATACAGGTCGCGCGCTTCGGCGTAGCGGGGGTATCCCGCGCTGACCTCGGCGACGCCGTGGCGATGCAGCGCCAGCCGGGTGCGCGGCACATGGAAGTATTGCGTGACGGCCATGGCGCGGGTGTAGCCGCGGGTCCGCATGTAGGCGCTGGCGTGGCGGGCGGTGGCCCAGGTGTCTGCGCCGGCGCTGTCGGTGACGATGCGGTCGGCGGGAACGCCGCGTGCTTCCAGGTAGGCGCGCATGGCCGCCGCCTCGTCGCGGCCCGTCGGGTCGATGCCGCCGCTGACGAAGATCTCGCGGCAGCGGGTGGCGGCATAGCAATCGTAGGCCCGGTCCAGCCGCGCCGCCAGGCGCGCCGAGGGGCTGCCGTCGGCCGCGACGGTGTTGCCCAGCACCACGGCGATGTCGGCATCGGCATCGTCGGCCAGCAGGCCGGCCGCCACCAGCGCGGCCGCGGCCGCCAACACGCAGGTGGCCAGCGCGATGGCCGTGCGCGCGATGATCGCGGCCGCGCCGCGATGTGAACGGGAAGGGCGGAATGCGCTCATGCGGAATCGGCGTTCAGGGCCGCTTGGGGAACGGCAGGTCGACCTCGATCTGGTTGGAATAGACCGGTTCCGCCAGCGAGCCCGGGTCGGTCAGCGCCACGGCCAGGCGATAGCGGCCTGGCGCCAGGTCCGGAAAGAAGGGCACATAGCGGCCATTGCCGGCGTTGACCTGGTAGGCCGGCTTGCCGTCTTCGCCCGGACGCCAGACCACCGGGTCGTCGGCCCAGTCGGCAACGTGGCGCGCAGCGGCGGCGGATGGCGCGGGCCGCTGCGCGTCGCCGGCATAGGCGGGGGAGGCCTGCGTGGCGTCGGCCGGATTGGGCGGCGGCGCCAGCGTGACCGGCGCGCGCGGGTACAAGGGCTGCAAGGTGCGGCGCCCCTGCGCATCCGTGAACAGCAGCCAGATGCGCGGCGACGCCAGTGTCGCGGCGTCCGGGCCAAGGTTCGTCACATGCAGCGTGAAGCGGCCGCCGGCTTCGTAGAGCTGCGTGCCCAGGTGGCCGCGCACCGACAACGACAGTCCGCGCATGGGCATGCGTTGTTGCGGCGCGTAGGCATATTTGTCGATTTTCAGGTCCGCGTAGCGCACCCACTTCAGGGGCGCGTCCGCCCCGCCCGCCGGGTAGCGCACCTGCAGCCATTGCGGGCGCAGCGCGACCACGTCGAGACGATCACCGGCCTTGGCGGTTTGGGTCGATAACGCCTTCACGTCGGGCGCGTCGTACAGGTCGATCCGGTCGAAGGGCACCCGGCTGTCACCGTCCAGCGGCGAGCCTTCGCCATCGATCTGGATGCGCGCAACCGTACCGTCTTCGTTGAAGCCGTAGCTCAACTCGAACGGCTTGTCTTCCAGGTCGAACAGCGCCTGCGTGGTCCAGCGTTCCGGCCGCGCCGTTCCGTTGGCGCGCAACACGTATTCCTCGGTGCCCATGCTGTCGGCGCCGTAGCGGCACCCGACCGAGAACGCGGCACGCTGCGCGTCGAACACCGGGTTGACGAACCGGTGGCAGGGGCTGGTCTCGGGCGCCGGATGCTGGATTTCCTGGAAACGGCGTTCCTGGGGACGATACAGGAAGAGGCGGGCATGGACCTGGCCGCCACCGCCGCTCTGGCCGATCGCCAGGTCGCGATAGCCGTCGTGGTCGATGTCCGGGGTTTCGAAATAGTCGACCGCTTCGTCATCCAGGCGGGCGATCTCTTGCGCCGCGCCCTTGCCGACGCGCACGCTGATGCGCTGTTCGGTCGTGCCCTCGATGGTCGCCACCGCCCGCAGCCCGGATTTGATGGCGTATGCATGATCGCGCGCGTGCACGTTGGCGCTGACGCCGATCAGCAAGGCCGCGAGCAGGATCGTCTTCAAGGCACCGTCTCCGAGGTTTCGTCTCGGCGCATTATGCCCGACCGCGCCGGCGATTCAATCGCGGCAGCGGCCCGTTCCTGGGTAGAATCGATGGATAGCATTGCGATGCGCGTCCCATGAATCTCCCGTTCCCCATCCGCCAGGAATGCCCGCCGGGCGCCTGTATGTGCGACCGCGATCGGCTGTTGGCCGACCCCGCGGCGGACGTGCGCATCCTGCGGCTCACCAAGGAAGAGGAAAAGCGCCTGGTGGCGCGGCTCGAGAACATCACCAGCCTGGAAGACCTGCGCGCGATGCAGGGCCGCATGCAGGCGCAACTGGGCATCGTGGTGCGCATCGTTCCCAGCGACAACGAGGTCCGTACCTCGCGCGGCATCGCCATCCAGCTCGATGAACAGCCCGGCCTGTGCCGCAAGACGCGCTCGTCAATCCCGGCCGCCATCCGCCGCGGCTTCGACAACAAACCCGAGATCGTCTACGCGCTGCTGAACGAGCGCGATCTGCTGAACGGCACCTGACCCCCGGGGCGGGGCCTCTTTTCGTGTGGTTCGGCCCCGGGCGGGTCGCGCGCCTGGACGCCGGCGCGTCCCGGCCGACGGGCCGCGGCCTTGGCCCGAGGCGCTATCGGCCGCGCGGCACCACGCAAGGCTTGAGCGGCGTGACTTCGGTCGGGCTGCGGCCCGCCTCAGGCCGGCTGTCGACCGTTTTGCCGCCGCGAGCGGGATAGGCCAGCAGCACGGCGCTGCCCGGCTCCAGCCGGGGCGCGTTGGCGCCACCGTAGGCCACTGTCCAGCCGCGCACGGCGAGCGGCGCCAGCGTGTACTGGAGCGCCGAGCCGGGCGATACGTGAGCGACCTTGCCGGCGAACAATTCCTGTTGGCGGGTTTCGACGCCATCGACGACGCGGTAGGTGGCAATGCTGACGAGCGCGGCCGATTCCCCGTGGCGAGCCAGAATGGCGGTTTCGTATCTGCCGGGGGGGATGGCGGTCAGGCTCACCGCGATGTCGCCCTGCGCCCGGCCCGCGCCGTCCAGCCGCACGCCGGTGATGTCGGCGCGCGCCAGTGGCGCCGAGCCGGTATTGCGTACCCGCACGCTGTACTGGCCCGAGGTGCCGCTCAACGTGCAGACGTCGATGCCATATGGCGCCGTGCCCGCATGGGCGGGCGCCAGCGCCGCGAAGGCGGCGGGCAGGATGGCGGCGCGAAGGAATCGGGACGGCACGGTACGCTCCTGTAAGGAGGCAGCGCGCCGGGATGCCGCGTTGCCCGCCTTATTACACCACTTGGCGGCCGGAGCCGTCGCCCTGCGGGCGCTTGCCCGCCAGCCAGTGCAGGATCAGCGCCAGGATGAGCAGCGCGGCCATGATGAAGCCCCAGAACAGCCAGCCCAGCACCGAGATCCAGGTGCCAAGGCTGCCCGCGGCGGGCAGGATCTGGTTCAGCAGGTCCACCAGCCACACCAGGCCGGACTGCAGCGACTGGATCAGGCCGGCGTCGACCCAGGGCGCGGCCCAGGCGGGCGCTTCCCACTGCGCCGAGCCGATGGCCGTGGCGCCCGGCACCTGGGTCGAGGCGATGGTCGCCAGCACCCAGTCCGCCAGTTGCAGCGTGATGGCGACCAGCCCGGTCCATAGCGCCGCCAGCACGGCGAAAGCGATCCAGATGATTTTCTTCATTGCGGTGGTACTCCGGTGATTCACGAAAGAAACGCCACGATAGAGCGGAAACAGCTTCTGAAAAACCAGCGTCTTTGTGACAATAATTAAGAAAAAACCGAAGTCTTGGCATGCGCCAGGATGCGTTGCACCAGGGGGTGGTGCTGCCCGCGGCGGTTGCGGATGCCGTGGATTTCCTCGTGCACGCTGTCGCAGCGCGCCAGCGGCCGCAGGCCGCGCAGCAGGCCGACGTCGCCGCCGCCCAGGCGGCTGAGCGGAAAGACGCCCAACCCGCGCGCCGCGAATACCGACATGAGCGCGCTGTCCTCGAATTCCCCGACCACGTTGGGACGCACGCCCTGCTCATTGAACCAGCGGTCCAGCGTCTGGCGCAACACCGAATGACCGGTGGGCAACAGGACGGGAAGGCGCTCCAGGCAGCGCGGAAAGTCCAGCGTATCGGCCTTGCGCACCAGCCGCGCCGGGCCGTACCAGTCCACCGGCGAGGACACCAGGCGGTCGCTGGTCAGGCGCAGGTTGGGGTTGGCGGGCGCGCCCTGGCCGGCCAGCACCAGGTCCAGGTGGTGGCGCGCCAGTTCGCCCAGCAGTTCCTCGACCTCGCCCTCGTGGCAGGTCAGGCGCAGGTCCGGGGTGTCGAGCACCGGCCCCAGCAAGGCGTGGGCGGCCAGTTTGGAAATGCCGTCCGACAGGCCCACCGACAACCGTATCACCGGCTTGGTGGCGGCGGCGCGGACCTCCTGGGGCAGTTCCTGGCCGATCTGGAAGATCTCTTCGGCGCGGGCGAAGGCGGCTTGGCCGGCATCGGTCAAGGCCACGCCGCGCCCGGCCGGGCTCAGCAACTGGTGCCCCAGGTTCTTTTCCAGCTCGCGCACCTGGGCGCTGATGGTCTGGATGGCCATGTCGAGCCGCTCGGCGGCGCGCGAGAAGCCGCCTTCCTTGGCGACCATCCAGAAGTAGTACAGATGGCGGTAATTGAGCATGATGGTTTCACTTCGGTTTTTTCGAACCATAACTCACTTTCAGGCTGATTTCTCCGTTTGCCCGGTATCCGGATCATGAGGGCCTTCACACACAAGCGGGAACATCATGGAAGCCTTGCTCTCATTTCTACAAGCCGACTTCGCCGGCACGCCGGCCTGGAGCTGGCTGCTGTTCATCGGCATCGTCATCTCCCTGCTGGTCTTCGACCTGGGCGTGCTGCACAAGGAAGACCGCGAGATCGGCGTGCGCGAAAGCCTGCTGCTGTCGGCCGGCTACATTTCCGCCGCGCTGCTGTTCGGCGGCTGGGTCTGGTGGCAGATGGGCCCGGCCAGCGGCATGGCCTACTACACGGGCTTCCTGATCGAGAAATCGCTGTCGCTGGACAATGTGTTCGTGATCGCGCTGATCTTCAGTTTCTTCGCCATCCCGCGCCAGTTCCAGCACCGCGTGCTGTTCTGGGGCATCCTCGGGGTGATCGTGCTGCGCGCCATCATGATCGGCCTGGGCGCCGCGCTGGTCAGCAACTTCGGCTGGTTGATGTATCTGTTCGGCGCGTTCCTGGTGTTCACCGGCATCAAGATGTGGATGATCGCCGACCAGGAGCCGGACATCGCCACCAACCCGATCCTGAAGTTCCTCAAGCGCCGCATGCGCGTCACGGACGGACTGCGCGGCAACGCCTTCTGGGTGCGCGAGCCGGACACCGCGACGGGCAAGACGGTGCGCTGGGCCACGCCGCTGTTCCTGGCCCTGGTGCTGATCGAGTTCGTGGACCTGTTGTTCGCGGTGGACTCGGTGCCGGCGATCTTCGCCATCACCACCGACCCGTTCATCGTGTACACCAGCAACATCTTCGCGATCCTGGGCCTGCGCGCGCTGTACTTCGCGCTGGCGGCGATGATCCATCGCTTCCACTACCTGAAGTACGCGCTGTCGCTGGTACTGGTGTTCATCGGCACGAAGATCTTCCTGGTCGGCTTCATCGGCAAGATTCCCGCCGTGGTGTCGCTGTCGGTGACCTTCGGCCTGATCGGCGGCGGGGTGTTGTTCTCGCTGTGGAAGACCCGCTCGGGGGCATCGCAGCCTGAGCTGAAGACCGAGTAAGCCCGGCAAGAGCAGAGGGCCCGCCCATGGCGGGCCCTTTTTTTTTGCCGAGCCGTCTCAAGGTGAAACAGCCCCCTCGGAGGGGCGGGATGCCGAAGGCGCGGCGTGGGGGTTCTTTCTCATGCGCCGGCGGCGGGGGCCGGGTCGAGCGTGCGCAGGAAGCCGGCGATGGCCGCGGCGGCGGCCTCGGGCGCGGCCTGCAACAGGCAGTGCGGCGCGTCGATGTCGACCAGGAGTGTCTGCGGCGCCAATTGCCTGACCAGCGTGGCGGCGGCGGGCGGCACCACGCGGTCGTGGCGCGCCTGCAGGTATAACAGCGGCAGGCGCACGCCGGCACATGCCGCGCGTTGGTCGGCGGCCATCACGGCCTGGAGGCGGGCTCGCATGACGGCGGGCGCCACCTGCGCGACGGCCCGGTCCAGCGCGGCGCGCAGCGCCGGCGTGCCATGGGCGCCCAGCAACAGGTGATGCAGGACCGCGCGCGGCAGCAGTGTGACCGGCAGCCAGTTGGCCAGCGGCCGCGCCAGGCCCAGCCGGGGATGCGGCGCGCGCACGAACGAGGCGCACAGGATCAGGCCGCGCAGGTTTGGCGGCGGCGCGGCGGCAATGGCGGCGCCCAGCGGTCCCGAGAAGGATTCGGCCAGCAGCACGAAGGGCGCCTGCGCGGGCAGGGCCTGGCGCACGCGCTGTTCGAGCGCGGGGTAACTGAGCGGCTCGCGGGCGGGATAGCGCAGCACCACGGGCGGCGGCGCGGGGGGCAGCGCGGACAGCAGCGGATCAAACAGATCGCCGGTGCCGTCCATGCCGGGCAACAGGACCAGTTGCGGGGGCATTGATCGGGTTCCGGATGGGGGGAATAGTCGCATTCTGACAGGGTGTAGACATATCCAGTAAATATGAATGTATAGCCCTATATATATTTGTCATATGGAATGACGCGGCGTAGAGTGCGGAACGTACCCAGACCCACGCAAGGAGCCGCCATGACCTGGTCCGCCAGACAGTATTCCGCCTTTGAAAACGAACGCACCCGCCCGGTGCGCGACCTGGTTGCCGCCCTGCCGAACGAACAGGTCGGCCACGCGGTGGATCTGGGCTGCGGCCCCGGCAACTCCACCGAGGTGCTGGCCGCCCGCTACCCGCAGGCCGACGTGACCGGCATGGACAGTTCCGACGACATGGTGCAGGCGGCGCGCAAGCGCCTGCCGTCGATCGCGTTCGAACTGGCCGACATCGAAACCTGGAATCCGCCGCGCCGGTACGACGTGATCCTGGCCAACGCCGCGTTGCAGTGGGTGCCCGATCACGCGACCCTCTATCCGCGCCTGGTGGGCAAGCTGGCGCCGGGCGGCAGCCTGGCGGTGCAGACGCCGGACAACCTGGAAGAGCCGGCGCACAAGCTGGCGCGCCAGGTCGCCGCCGACGGCCCCTGGGCCGGCAAGATAGGCGGGGTCAAGCACCCGCCGCGCCACAGCGCCGCCTGGTACTACGAGCTGCTCAAGCCGCATTGCGGCCGCCTGGATGTGTGGCGCACGACCTACATGCATCCGCTGGCGGATGCGCAGGCGGTGGTGGAATGGTTCAAGGGCACGGCGCTGCGGCCCTACCTGAACAAGCTGGATGCCGATGAGCAGGCGGCCTTCCTGGCGCGTTACCACGACGAGATCGCGCGCGCCTATCCGGCGCTGGCCGATGGCACCGTGCTGCTGCCTTTCCCGCGCCTGTTCCTGGTGGCGGGCCCCCGCAACTGACGCGGTGCGCCGCCAGGCGCGTGCCGCGGGTTCCCGTGCAAACGGAGCCTACGCCTTGTCGGCGAAATAGCGCGCCGGCGTCTGCCCCAGCGTCTTGCGGAACATGGTGATGAAGGCGCTGACCGATTCGTAGCCCAGGTCTTCGGCGGTGCGTTGCACCGATACGCCGGACGACAGCCGCTGCAGCGCCATCACGATATGCATCTGCTGGCGCCAGCGGCCAAAGCTCATGCCGACCTCCTGCTGCACCAGGCGCGCCAGCGTGCGTTCGCTCATGGCCATGCGGCGGCCCCATTCGGCCACCGTGCTGCGGTCGGCCGGATCGGTGCGCAGCGCCGCGGCGATCTCGCGCAGGCGCGGGTGGTCGGACAGGGGCAGGTGCAGCTGTTCCGTGGGCATCAGCGCCAACTGCTCGACCAGCACCCCAGCCAGACGGCGGTTGGCGGGCAGGGCGGTGTCGGCCGGTGCCAGGTCGGCCAGGTGTGCCACCATTTCGCGCACCAGCGGCGTGATCGCCAGCGTGCAGCATTGCGTCGGCAGGCCCGGCGTGTCCGCCGGCACGAACAGGAAGCAGACCCGGCCGTTGTCGGTGACGCGGTTGCTGTGCGGCACGCCGCCGGGGATCCAGACGCCGCAGCGCGGCGGCACCATCCACAGGCCCTGCGGCACGAAGCTCGTCACCCCGCCTTGCAGCGACAGCACCAGCTGCCCCATCCGATGGCGATGGGTGGGCGATTCGTGCTCGTTGGGGGCCGCGTCCACGCGCATGGCGTACGTCCATTGCGCGGGGGTGTCGGGATCGAAGTAGGGGCTGTGAGCTTGCGGCGGATACATAGGCGCGGCGTGGGCTTGGCTGGATTTGAGGATATTTTGTCATTATCTCGAAATTCAGCAGGGCCGGCTTTCTCTAAGCTGGCGCCATGACTCCTTCCGCTTCCTCCCCCGCTTCCCAGCGCCCCGTCCTGTTGATCGTGGGCATCCTCTTCATTGCCATGGCGCTGCGCGCGCCGGTCACGGGCATGCCGCCGCTGGTCGGCCTGATCCGCGAGCAGCTCGGCCTATCCAATACCGCGGCCGGCATGCTGATCACGCTGCCGCTGCTGGCCTTCGCCGTCGTCTCGCTGGTGTCGGCGGGCATGGCGCGCCGCTACGGGCTGGAGCGCACCCTGTTCGCGGCGCTGCTGCTGATCGGCGGCGGCATCGTGCTGCGCAGCCAGGGCCAGGCCTGGGCCCTGTATACGGGCACGGCAGTGATCGGCGCGGGTATCGCCATCGGCAACGTGCTGCTGCCCAGCCTGCTCAAGCGCGACTTTCCGCAGCGCGTGGCGGGGCTGACCTCGGCGTATGTCCTGACCATGAGCATCGCGGCCGGCGCCGCCTCGGCCCTGGCTGTGCCGCTGGCCAGCCTGGCGGGAGGCAGCTGGCGCTTCTCGGCGCTGTGCCTCCTGGTGATCCCCGTGGCCGGCGTGCTGCTGTGGCTGCCGCAGCTGGCCAACCATACGCCGCCGGCTTCGTCCACCGCGCACGCGCCGCACGGCGGCCGGCTGTGGCATTCGGCGCTGGCCTGGCAGGTGACGCTGTACCTGGGCATCAATTCCTTCGTGTTCTACGTCGGCGTGAGCTGGCTGCCGGCGATCCTGCGTGACGCGGGTTATACGGCCGAGCGCGCCGGCTCGCTGCACGGGCTGCTGCAGTTGATGTCGGCCGGGCCGGCGCTGTTCCTGGCGCCGGTGGTGCGACGCATGAGGGACCAGCGCGCCGCCGCGTTCTGCTCGGCGGCGTCCTCGCTGGCGGCGTTCGTTGGTTTGATCGCGGCGCCGGGCTGGGCCACGCTCTGGATCGTGCTGCTCGGATTGGGCACGGGCGGCGGCATCATTCTGGGCCTGATGTTCGTGGGCCTGCGCGCCAGCCATGCCCAGCAGGCGGCGGCGCTGTCGGGCATGGCACAGTGCGTGGGCTACCTGTTCGCCGCCACCGGACCCGCGCTGGTCGGCGCCATGCACGACCGGCTGGGTGGTTGGTCGGCGGCGCTCGGGCTGTGCGCCGCATTGTGCCTGGCGATGGCGGGCTGCGGCCTGCTGGCGGGCCGCGCGATCCAGATCGGCCAGTTCCGGCCCCACCCGGCCAAGGCGACGCAGCGCGCGGCGGAGTGAGGCCGGCGCATGCCGGGCGCGCTGGCGCGTCGTCCTAGCCGCCGGCTTGGGTGCGCCACAGGCGCACCAGGACGTCGGGCGCCTGCGCCTCGGGCACGTCGAACGTGAGGCTGGCGGTATCGCCGCTGGCCGGGTCGCGGAACACCAGTTCCACATGGAAGTAGCGCTGGTCGCCGCCCTGCGCGCGGCAGTCCGGCGTGACCAGCGGGGCGGTGCGGCGCAAGGCTTCGCCGACCTCCTGGCGCAGCCCGGGCGGGCAGTCGGTCAGGTCGATGCTGCGGGTGCGGGCCAGGCCGGGCAGGTAGGCCAGGCCGCCTTCGCGCGTCAGGCTGACACGCAGCGCGAATTCGAGCGGGGGCAGGTCGATCATGGCTGTATGCCCACCGCCGCCCAGGCGCCGGCCACGGCCTTGTGCGCGGCGTCGCCGTGCGCGCCGCGCGCCACGTCCAGCGTCAGGCGCGCGAACGTGACGAAGTCGGCGTCGTGGCGCAACCGCTTGTCGCGCAGGGTGTCGTACCAGATGCGGCCGGCCACTTCCCAGGCCGGTCCCTTCAGCGCGGTCGCGGCCAGGTAGAAGGCGCGGTTCGGAATGCCCGAATTGATGTGCACGCCGCCATTGTCCTGCGGCGTATCGACGTAGCCGCTCATGTGCGCCGGCTGCGGGTCCTTGCCCAGCACCGGATCGTCATAGGCGCTGCCCGGCTCGGCCATCGAGCGCAGCGCGCGGGCCCGCACTTTCGGCAGGAACAGGCCCTGGCCCACCAGCCAGTCGGCGTCGCTGGCGTCCTGGCCCAGGGCGTATTGCTTGACCAGCGCGCCGAACACGTCGCACAGCGATTCGTTGAGCGCGCCGGACTGGCCCTGGTAGGCCAGCGCCGCTTCGCTGTCGATGACGCCATGGGTGAGTTCGTGGCCGATGATGTCGACCGCCACGGTGAAGCGGTTGAACACCTCGCCGTCGCCGTCGCCGAACACCATCTGCGTGCCGTTCCAGAAGGCGTTGTCGTAGTCTTCGCCGTAGTGCACGGTGCCCACCAGCGGCAGGCCGGCGCCATCGATCGAGTCGCGCTGGTAGACGTCGTGGAACAGCTTGTAGGTGGCGCCCAGGTGCTCATAGGCTTCGTCCACCGCCGGGTCGCCGCTGGCCTTCGCGCCTTCGGCGCGCACCAGCTTGCCGGGCAGGGTGGTGGTGTTGGCCGCGTCGTGCACCGCGCGTCGCGGTGTGCCGGCGGCCGATGGCTGGCGCGGCGCCGCGACCTGGGCGCGGGGCGGTGGCACGGCCATTTCACGCAGCCCGCGCTGCTGCTGGTCGATGATGAGCGTCTTGACGGCCGGCATGCTTACGCGCGCATCGGCGTGCTGCGCCAGGCGGTCCAGAACATAAGGCGGGATCACGCCGATCAGGGGCGTGGACGCGGAGGGGCGCGGCATTGTCGATCTCCCTGTGAGGACATGGCGGACGCGGCGCGCGGGCCGGGCCCGGGGCAGGCTTTACGGTAGCAGATAGCCCTGGCGCGGGCGTAACAGTGTGCGGCCTGATGCTAGGAACGATAAACGAGCGCGCCTCGGCTCGACGCCCGCGGCGCGATCCGCTATCTTTCAGCGCGCCCCATCCCTTTCGCTTACGCTTCGAGACACCGCATGTCCGCCGACCACCGCATCCGCCATCTGGCGCTGACCGAGACCCACATCCTGCTGACGCTGGTCGACGGCCGCACGTTGCGCGAGCCGATCCGGCGCCATATCCGGCTGGAGAAGGCCAGCCCGGCCGAGCGCGCGCAATGGCAACTGGTGGACGACGACCATGGCGTGGTGTGGCCCGCGCTGCTGGCGCCTTCGGCCGCGGGCATGCTGAACGTGCGCGACCTGTTGTGGGACGCGCATTACGAGAGTGCGCTGGCGGCGCTGCGGGCGGTGGACTGGAAGCTGGACAGCCTGCCGCAGCGCGAGCAGGAACTGGTTGCGCTGTGGCGCATGGAAGCCGACATCAACAACGGCGGTTTCATGCAGTTCCTGTGCAACTGGGGCGATCCGACCTGCCAACTGGCGCTGCTGGCGCTTGGCAAGATCGGCGCGGCGCGTACGCGCGCCATCCTGGCGGACATGCGTGGCCTGGTCGATCGTTTCGAGGCCGCGCCCGAGATGATCCAGCTGAACGACATCTACGGCGCCATGACCGAGGCCGAGCAGGCTCGCCTGCATGAGCTGGACGAAGCCTACTTCGATTATCCGGACGATCTGGCGCGGCTGGGCCTGGCCTACTACGACTAGCCTGGCGGCCAGCCGGCGCGCTTCAGTCGAACACGTTCGCCAGCACGTCGGCGACGATGCCGGTGGCGATGGCGATCAGGATGAGGTCATTGCCGGCCACGCGCCATTCATAGCCGGGATGCACCGGCAGCCGGGCCAGCATCGGGCCGGGCACCATCTTTTTGGCGATCCCCGGGGGCAACGGCTTGCCGCGCGCCAGGTTCTTGCGGATGCCGGGCGGCAGGGAGCCATAGCCGGTGGCGCCGGCCTGCACCGCATAGCCGCGCGCGGTCGAGATGCTGATGCCGGCGGTGGTCAAGGTGACGCTGACGTTGGTGTCGGCATCCTTGCCGTTGCCCTTGTTCTTGCCGCTGTTGCCATTGCCCTTGCCATTGCCCTTGCCGTTGTCGTTGCCGGCATGATCGGGCTTGCCGCGGTTTTCCGGCGGCGCCGACCAGGCGGGGGCCAGGATGGTGGTACAGGCCAAGGCGGTCACGAAGATGGCGATCGAGCGGCGCATGATGGGAACCCGGAGTTGAGGTCCATGCAGCGTACCGCAACGCTGGAACGCGCGCCATCTCCATTGGCAAGCGGTTTTTCTTATTGCAACAACCGTAACCTTTCGCGCCGCTGACTCGGGCTAGAATCGCTCGCTTCTATTCCGGGGGGGAATGCCAGGTGCGATATTTCCTGATCTTGGTGGGGGCGGCCGTGGTCGCCTATTTGCTCGCGCGCGGCATCGCCGCCGTGCTCTCGGACCGCAAACGCAATAAATCAGAAAGGGACTCCAAGTGAAGCCGACCGACCTTCAGATCGTCAAGTCCGTCAAGCCGCGCAGCCTGAAGCTGGCTATCGGCACGGGCGTGTTGTTCGTGCTCATCCTGTGCCTCGCGTTCGGTTCCTGGTTCCAGGTGGACCAGGGCGAACGCGGCGTGGTGTTGCGCAACGGCAAACTGGTGCGCGTGTCCGAGCCGGGCCTGGACTTCAAGACGCCCTTCATCGACAACGTGATGACGGTGTCGGTGCGCGACCACACTTTCGTGTTCGAGAAGCTGGAAGCCTACAGCTATGACCAGCAACCGGCCACGCTGCGCGTGTCGGTGACCTACCGCGTGCCGCCCGAGCATGTGGCCGAGCTGTATTCCGAATACGGCACCATCAGCAACCTGCAGATGCGCGTGCTCGAACGCAAGACGCCGGACGCGGTCAAGAACGTGTTCGGACAGTACACCGCCGTGCGCGCCATCCAGGAACGCCAGAAGCTGGGCCTGGACGTGAACAACGCCGTGCTCAAGACCATGGAAGGCGCGCCGGTCCAGGTGGTGGGCGTGCAGATCGAGGAAGTCGGCTTCTCGCAGGCCTACGAACATTCGATCGAACAGCGCATGCTGGCCCAGGTGCAGATCGAGACCACGCGCCAGCAGAAGGAAACGGCGATGATCAACGCCGAGATCCAGGTGGTCAAGGCCAAGGCCGAGGCCGACGCGCGCCGCCAGCAGTTCACCGCCGAGGCCGACGGCATCCGCATGCGCGGCGAAGCCGAGGCCGCATCGATCCGCGCCAAGGCCGAGGCCCTGGCCGCCAATACCAACCTGGTCAGCCTGAACGCGGTCGAGAAATGGGACGGCGTACTGCCGGCGACCCAGGTGCCGGGCGCGGCGCTGCCGTTCATCGGCATCAAGTGACGGCGGCGCTGCCGCGGGACGCGGCGGCTGGAGGGCGCCGCCGTGCGAATTCCATCATGTCGTCGCCGGACAGCGCCTTGCTGTAGAACCAGCCTTGCACGATGATCTCGGCGCTCGATTCGAGCGCCGAGATCTGTTCCGGCGTTTCGACGCCCTCGACGATGATCTGCAGGTCCAGCGCTTCGCAGAAGCGCAGCAGGCCGCTCATCACTTGGGCGCCGCGTTCGCTGCCCTGCGCCAGCACGAAGCTGCGGTCGATCTTGACCGCGTCGATTTCGAACTGGTGCAGGTAGCTCAGCGCCGAATAGCCGGTGCCGAAATCGTCGATATAGATTCTGCAGCCGATGCCGTGCAGCCGGTCGAACGCCTTGTGCAGGGCCTGCGCGTCCTCGACCAGCGCGTCCTCGGTGAGTTCCACCGACACCTGCCCGCGGGCCTGTTCCAGCACTTTGACGAGCTTGTCCAGATACGATTCCGACGTCAGCGTGCCGCTCGTGACGTTGACGGTCAGCGGCAGGGCGAAATCCGCCTTGCGCCAGGCGTGGCATTGCAGCACCGCCTGCTTGGCCACCCACAGATCCACCTCGCGCATCAAGTCCGCCTGCGCCAGCCAGCGCAGGAATTCGAGCGGCGCCTGCTGCATGCCTTCCGGGCCGGTGGCGCGCAGCAGCGCCTCGCAACCGGTGCAGCGGCCATCACGCAATGACACCTGCGGCTGGTATTCGAGGTAGAAGTCGTATTCGCTGATGGCGCGGATACGGGAAATCTCGGCGCTGCGGCGCGCGCGGTTGGCATAGGTGGAGACCACCGGGTCGTGCGCGAACAGCAGCGATTCCTCCTGCAGGCGCGGGAATGTGGTGTCCAGCGACTTGAAGTAGACGGTGGCGTCGGCCTTGCGCTGGCGTTCCAGCGCCACCACGAAGGGCGCGTAGATGCAGGTGCCCAGCGCGATCAGCGCCACCTGCAGGATCACGCCGCCCAGGTGCCCGCCGGCGCTGAGATAGGCGTTGAGCAGCACCGGCGAAGTGAGCGGCAGCGTGACGGTGGCTGGCGGCATCCAATCGAGCTGCACCGCCGTCAACGCGATCAGGACGTTGCACACCGGCGCCAGGATGAACGGCAGCAGCAGGCGCGGGTTGAGGATCAGCGGCAGGCCGAACAGCAGGATTTCGTTGACGTTCAACAGCGATACGGGAATGCTCGCCAACGCCAGCAGCCGCAGCGATTCGCTGCGCGAGAACAGCAGGATGGCGGCCACCAGCGACAGTGTCGCGCCGGCGCCGCCGATGAAGGTGAAGGCGCCGAGCAGGCTGCCGTTCAAGGCGTACATGCCCTGGTAGCCGGCCGCGGCGCTGGCGGCATTCAATGCCGTGGCCTGGTCCAGTACGTCGATGACGGGCGACATCGCATGGTAGCCATGGATGCCGAAGAACCAGAAGATCGAGTTGAGCGCGGCGATCGCCGGCCCGATGGTGAAGGGGCTTTCGAGCGAGGCCAGGTCCACCGGAATGTCGAACCGCGCGACGCCGGGAATCCGCAGCAAGGCGCTGATCGCCAGCGCCACGGCGGCGGCGGTCAGCACGCCCGGTATCACCATGTTGAGAGTGCCGCGCACGTTTTCGCCGATCAGGCCGTCGGGCGCCAGGCGGGTCCAGTGGCGCCGGTGCAGCCACGCCAGCAGCGGCACGCAGCCCAGCGGCAGCAGGATGGCGAGGCTCAGGATCAGGGTGGCGGCGGCGTGGGGATGGGGCGCCAGCAGTGCCTCGGCGATCACCACGTACGAAAGGCACAGGAACGCCGCCGGCAGGTTGGGCACGCGATGGCGGATCGACAGCATGTAGCCGACCGAGGTGCCCACCAGCAACGGCATGATCGCGTTCAGCCTGGCGTGCACGGCGGCCAGGCTTTCGACCACGCCCGCGGGCAGGCCGGCCTGCCCGGCTACCACCGACAGCACCAGGAACAGCGCGGACACCAGCAGGCAGGGCATCGTCCAGAGCAGTCCCTCGCGGATGGCGCGTAGCGCGCTGGCGCTGGCCAGGGCCGCCAACCGGTCTTTCGGATAGCGCATGAACCTTGATGTCGACATACCGGTATCGCCCAAAAAAGCCCGCTGCCGAAGGAGGGCCCGCCCCGGGAGCTGGCGCTGCGGCCGTCCCGGGTTTGTAAGAATCCTTTGCCGCATCCTAGCGCCTGAGTTCCCGGCTTAGCAATCGTGTGAGGAAAAAATCCTAGGGATTCCCCTCTGTCAAGAAATGAAAAGCCGGCGCATCGTGCGCATATCAGGAGGACGGCGGCGCGCTACGATCGGACGCAAGCCCGGGTTGGGCGGGCGCCGCGGCTTCATGACAGGCTAGACCCAGAGGGAGACACGATGTCGCAGTTGGAGTGGGTGCCCGGCGACAAGACGCCGGAACGGCAGGGCTATTACGAAACGCGGTTGGACACGGGTGGCACCGCGATCACGCTGTACAGCGTCCTGGGCTGGATGCCGGCCAAGACGCCGGGCAATATGGTGAGCTGGCGGGCCTTGCCACCCGCCGCCGAAAGGCAGGAGGCCGAGCGCCACATCCAGGAATTGCGCGCGGCGCAGAGCCACGTGCCGATGGACTACTAGTGGCAATCGCTCGGCGCCGGCAACAGCGGGAGCGCCAGGCATTCTTGCGGGAATGAGAATTATTTGTAAAATCCGCAGCGTTGCCACACTACGCCACCGGATCGATCCATGTCCCGCCCCGCTTCGTCCCGTCCCGGATGGCTCGCCTGCTATGACGAGCTGATCGGCGCCTGGAGCCGCCGCTCGGGCAACCGGCACGACGCCGAGGACGCCGCGCACGACGCCATCGAGCACCTGCTCAACGCCGACGCCAGCGTGGCGGCCAAGGCGCGCGGCTATCTGTTCCAGGTGGCCGGACACCGCCTGATCGACCGCTGGCGCCGCCAGCATCGCGAGCAGCACGTGCCGTTGGATGAACTGGACGAGCGCGACCAGCCGGTGCAAGCTGATCCCGAGTCACCGGTTCGCGCCGCGCGGCTGGCCGACGACCTGGCGCGGGTGCTGGCCGAACTGCCACCCAAGTGCCGCCAGGCCTTCGTCCTGAACCGCATCGAAGGCTGGACCCAGGCCGAGGTGGCCACCTGCATGGGGCTGTCCAAGAATATGATTGAACGCTACGTCATGCGAGCGATCCAACACGTGCGGGAACGCCTGCGCGAACACAATCCATGACGCCGTTCCTGTTCACTTCATGTCCGCGTTCCGGCGTGGACGGCCACCGACGATGACCGAGTCCTTTTCCCGCGATGCCGATGACCCGCGCCAGCCCGCCAGCGCCGCCTGGTGGTTCGCGCGCTGGCATTCGGGCGACATGACGCGGCGCGAGCGGCGCGCATTCGCGCGCTGGCGGCGCGAGCAGCCGGACGCGGCGCGCGAGTTCGACCGCATGCAGCAGTTGGGACACGCCGCCGCGCAGTTGCCGCCCGACCGCGTGCGCGACCTGCTGGGCGGCGCGGTGCCGCCTCGCCCGGGCCGCCGGCGCATCGCCGCGCCGCTGCGCATCGCCTTAGCCTGCGCGGTGCTGGCGCTGGTGGCGCTGGTCGCTTGGTGGAGCCTGCCGGGCGAGGCGCCGACCTACACCATCGTGGTGGGGGCCGACCGCGGAGAACGCAAGCAGGTGACCCTGCCCGACGGCTCGGTGCTCGAGATCAACGGCAGCACGCTGGCCGAGGTCAAGTTCTATGCCGGCCGCCGCGAGGTCGAACTGCAAGGCGGTGAAATCCTCTTCAGCGTCAGTCCGGAAGCGGAACGGCCCTTCATCGTGCGCGCCGGCAGCGGCGACGTGCGCGTGACCGGCACGGTGTTCGACGTGCGGCGCGACGAGGACGTGGTCACCGTGCTGGTGCGCTCCGGCACGGTGGAAGTGACCGGCGGCCATTGGTGGAACCTGGGGCTGGCGGTATTGCGCGATGGCCACGGCATCCGCGTGCCGGGCAGCGGCGCCATCGGTGTTCCGGCGCCCGCCGACGTCGAGACGGCGCTGGCCTGGCAGACGGGCAGGGTGGTGTTCCGGAATGCGCCGCTGGCCGAAGTGGTGAGCGAGATGAATCGCTACCTGGCCACGCCGCTGCGGGTGGCCGACAGCAAGGCGGGACGCCTGCGGGTATCGGCCTCGTTCAGCCTGGACCGGCCCGAAGCATTGCTTGAGGCGCTACCGGCGGTGGCGCCGGTGAAGCTGACGCCTTCGGCATCCGGCGTCATCGACGTGACCGCGCTAGGCGTTACAAAATAATCGTCCCCGCCATTCAGGTTTTTTCGCCTCGGCATCGTTCTAGGAATGAAGGCGCGCCGCGCCCTGCCTTTGCAAGAAGGCTTTCCTCCTGTTCCTGAACCGAAACCGCCGCTGATCGTGAATGCTTTCTCCAGGCGCCGCGCGCGCGCCACGCCCCGTATCGTTCTTTCTTCCCTGATGCTGTCGCTGGCCCTGGCGACGGGTGTCTGCGGCGCCGCCGGGCCGCGGGCGTCCGCGGTGGCGGTGGACATTGCCGCCATGCCGCTGGACGAGGCGCTGTTGCAGTGGGCCGCGCAGACGCGCCAGCGCGTGTTCTATGCGCCTGAACTGGTGGCCGGCCTGCGCACGTCGGGCCTGCGCATGACCGCCAGCCCGGAGCAATCGCTGGCGCGCCTGCTGCAGGGCTCGGGCGTGGGCTATCGCTGGCAGGGCGACAGCATCGTCCTGACCCGGGAAGGCGAAGTGGCCAGCCTGGCGCCCGTGACGGTGCTGGGTGCGGGCGACCCGGCCGTGACCGAGGGCACCGGCTCGTACACCACACCCGCCACGGCGGCGGCAACCGGATTGTCGTTGTCGCTGCGCGAAACGCCGCAGTCGGTCACCGTGGTGACGCGCCAGCGCATCGAGGACCAGAACCTGCGTTCGCTGGACGAGGTGATGGGCAACGTGGTCGGGGTGCAGGTGGTTTCCGAAGACAGCGACCGCACCGATTTCTGGTCGCGCGGCTTCTACATCGACAGCCTTCAGTACGACGGCGTGCCCACCACGATCGGCCTGTCCATGTATGGCGAGTCCAACAACGATTCCATCATCTATGACCGCATCGAGGTGGTGCGCGGCGCGACCGGCCTGATGACTGGCGCGGGCAACCCCTCGGCTTCGATCAACCTGGTGCGCAAGCACGCCAACAGCCGTGAATTCACCGGCGAGGTCAACGCCGGCATGGGGTCCTGGAACCAGTATCGCGGGTCGGCGGACCTGACCACGCCGCTGAACGCGGCGGGCACCGTGCGCGCGCGCATGGTGACGCTGTACCAGAAGTCCGATTCGTACATCGATCGCTATCGCGCCGACAAGAAGGTGTTCTACGGTGTGGTCGACGCCGATCTGACGTCCGCCACGCAACTGAGCGTGGGCATGGACTACCAGGACAAGCGGCCGCGCGGATCGACCTGGGGCGGCCTGCCGGTGGTGTTCAGCGATGGCACGCCCACCGATTGGCGCCGCTCCAAGAGCAGCGCGGCCGACTGGACCTATTGGCACACGACGCAGCGCACGGCCTTCGCGACGCTGACGCACCGTTTCGACAACGATTGGGAGGCGCGGCTCGCCTGGTCGCAGCGCAAGAGCAAG
Organism: Achromobacter sp. EG18; assembly: GCF_059759395.1. NCBI lineage: Bacteria > Pseudomonadati > Pseudomonadota > Betaproteobacteria > Burkholderiales > Alcaligenaceae > Achromobacter > Achromobacter sp. EG18. The sequence continues at coordinate 3,381,100 of NZ_CM186213.1, read as the reverse complement.
TACGACGCCAAGCTGCTGTGGTTCAGCGGCAAGCCCGATCGCGCCAGCGGCGCCGGCTGGACCGGTTTCCCGGGGTACTGGAATTCCTATGCGCAGCAGACCGCGCTGGACCTGCAGGTCAAGGGCCCGTTCCAGTTGCTGGGCCGGCGTCACGAACTGGTGCTGGGCGCCTCGCGCAGCCGCTACAGCGAGGACTTCTACAGCTACGCGCGGCCCGCATCGATGGCGGACACCGGCTCGTTCTATGATTGGGACGGTTCCTATCCCGAGCCGGCCTGGGGGGCCTCGACGCTGCGCGACACCGTCACGCACCAGCGTGGCGTGTATGGCGCGGCGCGCTGGTCGCTGACCGACGACGTGACGCTCATCACCGGCGCTCGCCACGCCTCGTGGAAGTCGCGGTCGCCCACCCGCGACCAGCGCGATGCGCGCCTGTTGCCCTATGCCGGCGTGGTGGTCGACCTGGACCGCACCTATTCCGCGTACGCCAGCTACACCGACATCTTCCAGCCGCAGGACTACCGCGACCGCAACGGCAACTACCTGGATCCGGTCGAAGGGCAGAACTACGAAATCGGCGTCAAGGGAGAATACCTGGACGGTCGGCTCAATGCGTCGCTGGCCTTGTTCAAGGTGAAGGAAACCAAGACCGCCGTGCCGGATCCCGGCTATGTGGTGCCGGGATCGACCGATGGCGCCTACCGGACGGCCGACGGCGTCACCACGCGCGGCATCGAAATGGAGCTGACCGGCCAGCTGGCGCCGGGCTGGAACACCACGCTGGGTGGCACCTACTACACCAGCCGCGACGCGCACGGCGTGTCGGTCAATACCGAGCGGCCGCGCGCCTCGGCCACGCTGTTCACCACCTATCGCCTGCCCGGGGCCTGGAACAGGCTGACGCTGGGCGGCGGCGCCAACTGGCAGATCAGCACCTACAGCAAGGTGGAGCTGGACGAGGGCAGCGTCATCGCCAAGCAGAAGGCCTACGCGATCTTCAACCTGATGGCGCGCTACGACTTCAGCGCGCACCTGTCGGCGCAGTTGAACGTGAACAACCTGTTCGACAAGAAGTACTACCTGGGCGGCGTGGCCAACCAGGTGTACTACGGCGAGCCGCGCAACGTGTTCCTGAACCTGAAGGCGACGTTCTAGCATTGAGCAGCGCGCGGCGGCATAGCGTAGCGCGAATGGGATAAAATAGTAACAATTCCCATTTAGATTGCTCGCGAGCTGCGCCGTGTCCTCGACCGATACCCTGCCCACCGACACCGTCACGCAGATCTACCGCGAGCACCATGGCTGGCTGTCGGCCTGGCTGCGCAAGAAGCTCGGCAATTCCTTCGATGCGGCCGACCTCGCCCACGACACGTTCCTGCGCCTGATGGCGGCGCGCGTGAGGGCAGGCGGCGGCGACGAGCCGCGCGCGCTCCTCACGCACATCGCCAAGGGGCTGGTGGTGGATCACTGGCGCCGCCGCGCGCTGGAGGACGCCTATCAAGCCGCTGCGGCGCAGCTGCCGGCGCGCGAGGTGCCGTCGCCCGAGGCGCGGGCGCTGATCCTGGAGACCCTGTACGCGATTGATGCCACCCTGCGCACCCTGCCGGCCAAGACCCGCGAGATCTTCCTGTCGTCGCAGTTCGACGGCATGGCGTATGCCGACATCGCGCGCGCGCAACGCGTATCGCTGGCCACGGTCAAGCGCCACATGCAGAAGGCGCTGACGGCCTGCCTGATCGCCTACCAGGCGGGTCCCGCATGAGTGCGACGCCGGACCCCGCCCTGCTCGAGGAGGCCGCCGGCTGGCTGGTGCGCTTCCAGTCCGAAACCCTGTCGGTCGCGGATCGCGCGGCGTTCGAGCGCTGGCGCGATCGCAGCGCGGCGCATGCCGCCGCCTGGCGCCGGGTCGAAGACATGCTGCGCAGTTTCGGCCAGGTGCCGCCGGCGTTGGGCGCGCATACGCTGCGGCGGCTCGATCGGATCGAGCGGCCCGCGCGCCGGCAGGTCCTGCGCAGCGTGACCGGCCTGCTGCTGGCGGGCCCGGCGGCCTGGCTGGCCTGGCGCGAGATGCCCTGGCGCGAATGGAGCGCCGACGCCCGCACGGCCATCGGCGAGCGGCGGCAGATGCTGCTGGCCGACGGCACGCGGCTGTGGCTGAACACCGCCACCGCGGTGGACATCCAGTACAGCGCGCGGCAACGGCTGGTCTGGCTGCGCGCGGGCGAGATCCTGCTGACCACCGGCAAGGACCCGGCGCCGGCGCCGCGGCCGTTCCTGGTGCAGACCGGGCTCGGCAGCGTGCAAGCGCTGGGCACGCGCTTCATGGTGCGCGACGAGGGCGCCGCCATCCAGGTCGCGGTGTTCGAGGACGCCGTGGAAATCCGCGCTGCCGGCGGCGCGCGCCGGGTGCTGCGCGCGGGGCAGCGGGCCCGCTTCGACGCGGACGTCATCGGGCCGGACCAGGCCGCGGACGCCGCGCAGGTCTCGTGGGAGCACGGCATGCTGGCCGCGCGCAATTGGCGGCTGGCCGATCTGGTGGACGAACTGGCGCGCTACCGGCGCGGCTTTCTGCGTTGCGATCCCGAGGTGGCCGGGTTGCGGGTATCGGGCGCGTTTCCCCTGGCTGACACCGACGCCAGCCTGCGGCTGCTCGAGAAGACGCTGCCGGTGCGGATCCAGCGCGTCACGCCGTATTGGGTCACCGTGGCGGCGCGGCCGGCGGGCGGCGAGACCGTCGTTACAAATTAATCGCCGTCGCGCTGACACTTTTTCCGCCTTCGTCCGGTGTACCGGGTGAATCGTCGCGGCCCGGCCGCGAGGCCCGCCCACGAAGGATCTTCCATGCCCGTCCGCCATTCCCGTCTTCCGTTCCGCCGCGCGCGGCCCCAATCCCGCCCGACGCTGGCCACGGCGCGCGCGCTGGGGCTGGGCCTGGCCCTGCTGCTGTCGAGCGCGGCGCCGACCGCGCGCGCCGCCGACGACGCCAGCGCCGCGCGCGGCAACTCCTATGCGATTGGCGCGGGGGCGCTGGGCGACGTGCTGGCGCAGTTCGCCGCCGCTTCGGGCGTGCCGCTGTCGTTCGACCCGGCCTTGCTGGCCGGGCGCCACAGCGACGGCTTGAACGGCGTCTATACCGTGCGCGATGGCTTTGCGCGGCTGCTGGCCGGTTCCGGCTTCGCCCTTGCCGAGCAGGGCGATGGCGCCTACTCGCTGCGCAGGCTGCCGTCCTCGGGCGAGACCACCACCTTGCCGAACATCGTCGTGGCTGGCGCCGGCGCACCCGCCTCGGCCCTGCCGGCCAGCTATGCCGGCGGCCAGGTCGCGCGGGGCGGCCGGCTGGGCATGCTGGGCAACCGCGACGTGATGGACGCGCCTTTCAGCGTCGCGAACTATACCGCCGACCTGCTGGCCAATCGCCAGGCGGTGACGCTGGCCGATGCGCTCAACGTCGATTCCTCGGTGCGCTTCACCGGCCAGATCGGCGGAGTGACGGATTCGTTCTACATCCGCGGCTTCCCGATAGGCGAAGGCAACCTGGGCGAGATCGCGTTCGACGGGGTCTATGGCGTGGCGCCCAACTACCATGTGTTCACCGACTACATCGAACGCGTCGAAGTGCTCAAGGGCCCGGCCGCGCTGCTGTATGGCATGTCGCCCAACAGCGGCGTGGGCGGCGTCATCAACATGGTGCCCAAGCGTGCCTTGCCGCAAGACCTGACGCGTGTGTCGGCCGACTACGCCGGCACCTCGCAGTTCGGCGGCCGCGTCGACCTGAGCCGGCGCTTCGGCGATGATGGCGCCTGGGGCGTGCGCGTCAATGGCCTGCACCGGCAGGGCGACACGCCGCTGGACAACCTGCATTCGCGCACCGACATCGGCGCGCTGTCGCTGGACTACCAGGGTGAAAAGCTGCGGGCCTCGCTGGACCTGCTGACGCAGGAGGAAAAGGTGGACGCGCCGACGCGGCCGTTCCTGGTGGCCGCCGGACTGCGCACGCCGGACGCGCCCGATGGCCGGCGCAACGCGACCCAGCCTTGGGGCTGGTGGAAATCTTCCGGGCAGTCCGCGCTGTTGCGGGTGGAGTATGACGTCAGCGAGCGCCTGACCGTGTTCGCCGACGCGGGCGGTTCGGATACCTCCATCGACCGGCTGTCCGACCAGACGCCCACCATCGTCAACGCCGCTGGCGACACCGTGGTGACGCCCAACCATTTCAAGTTCCAGGTCGACCGCAGCACCTACAACGCCGGCCTGCGCGCCCGGCTGGATACCGGCCCGGTAAGCCACGCCGTCACCTTCATGGGCACGCTGTACAGCGACCGCAACGCGCAGGCCAGCGTGAATGGAACGCCGCTGTCGTCCAACATCTATCACCCGGTGACGCGGCCGCGGCAGGACATCGCCGCGCCCGCCAGCGTGCCCAAGGTGTCGTCCTCGGACCTGACCGGCTTCGCGCTGGCCGACACCATGAGCGTGCTGGACGAGCGCGTGCAGCTGACGCTGGGAGCGCGCCAGCAGCGCGTCGAGTCGCGCAATTTCAATCCCGTCAGCGGCGCGCGCACGGTCAGCTACGACGAAAGCGCCGTCACGCCGCTGGCTGGACTGGTACTCAAGCCGTGGCACAACGTTTCGTTCTACGCCAACTACATCGAGGGCCTGAGCAAGGGCGACGTGGCGCCGGCCACCGCGTCCAACGCCGGGCAGGTGTTCAAGCCGTACAAGTCCAAGCAGAAGGAAGTGGGCGTCAAGGTCGACTTCGACAGCGCCATGCTGACCCTGAGCGCGTTCGAGATCACCAAGCCCAGCGGCCAGTTGACGGGCACGGTGTATGCCGCGGACAGCGAACAACGCAACCGTGGCCTGGAGCTGAACCTGTCGGGCGAGCCGCTGCGCGGCCTGCGCCTGCTGGGCGGCGTGACCTTCCTGGATGCCGAACTGACGCGCACCAGCAACCCGGCCACGCGCGGCAACCGGCCGGTGGGCGTGCCGCGCTGGACGGCCAACCTGGGCGCGGAGTGGGATACGCCCTGGGTCGCCGGGCTGACCCTGACCGGCGGCATGATCCACACGGGCAAGGAATACGTCAACCAGGCCAACACGCAATCGGTGCCGTCATGGACCACCTTCGACCTGGGCGCGCGCTACGTCACGCGCATGCACGGCAACAACCTGACCTTGCGCGCCAATGTCGTCAACGTGTTCAACCGCGCCTATTGGTCGGGCGTGGCGTCCTACGGCACCATCTCGCAAGGCGTGCCGCGCACGCTGATGCTGTCGGCCTCGATGGACTTCTGACGGCGCCTGGCGCGCGCTACGGCGCCAGGATGCCGCGGATGCGCGCCAGGTTGTCGAGCGTGCTGCGCAGGTGATGCGCCAGCGCCCGGGAGGCTTCTTCGTTGCGTTCGCGTTCGAGCAGGTCGAGGATTTCCAGGTGCTGGTCGCAATGCTGGCGGTAACGGCTGCGATCCTGCATCGAGCGGTACGACAGCAGCCGACGCACGCGGTTGACGCGCTTGATGGTCTCGATGAAGAACGGGTTGCCGGAGGCTTCGACCAGCGACTCGTGAAAGCGCACGCCGCGCTCGTGCAGGCGGTCGGGGCTGTCGTTGTCGATGCCGCCGTCGAGCAGGTGGCGTTCGGCGGCGCGGCAGCGCTGCAGCACGGCGGGGTCCAGGCGGAACGTCGGTTCCAGCAGCGCCGCCGGCTCCAGCGCCAGGCGCAGGCGGTACGACTGCAACAGGCTGTCGGGCGTGGTCATCATCGACGAGAACTCCCAACCGTAGCCGGGGCGCCGCTCGGCCCAGCCCTCCTGCGCCACGCGCGCCAGCAGGGCCTGGGCCTGGGCTTGCGTCAGGCCATAGCGGGCCCGCAGCTGGGCCTCGCTGCATTGCAGCGGCAGCGCGCCGCGCAGCAGCTCGTCGGCCAGGCGGAAATAGCTTTGCGTGACGATGTCGTCGGCGACGGGGGCCAACGCGGCCGGCGCGTGCGCCAGCGCGTCATGATCGAGTTGCAGGAAATAGCCGCGGTTGGGCTGGCGCGCCACGATGCCATGCCGTTCCAGCAGGACCAGCGCGTCGTTCACCGGCGAGCGCGACAGGCGCAGGCGGTCGGCCAGTTTCTGCGCGCTCAGGTGCGCGCCGGGGCTCAGGCGGTCTTGCTGGATCAGTGCCAGGATCTTGTTGGCGGTGTGGGTCTGCGCGCTCATGGGTGGACGGAAATCGGCGGGGGTTCGGCCCGGCGCTCCGGCGTCCGTGCGCGGTCGCCGAGCGTGTCCGCCAGGATAGCCGGAATCACGCCGCCCATCCGTAGCAAGCGCAGTTCCAGCTGGGTCTCCACGGCTGCCGTGGCGCGCAGCGATTGCGTGGCGCCGTTGGCGCGCAGCAGCCGCACGGTGATGGACTGGCGCGGCGCCAGCTCGTGCGCGGGACAATCGATCTCGATGCGGTCGCCGGGCCGCAACGCCAGGCTTTGCGGCCCGGCGTCCGCGGCCAGCCGCAGGGGCAGGATCCCCATGCCGATCAGGTTGGAACGATGGATGCGTTCGAAGCTCAGCGCCAGCACCGCGCGGATGCCGAGCAGCCGCTGGCCCTTGGCGGCCCAGTCGCGCGAGGAGCCGGTGCCGAAGCGTTCCCCGGCCACCAGCACCACCGCGTCGCCGTCGCGGCGATAGCGCTCGGCGGCCTCCCAGATCGGTGCGATGGCGCCGCTGGGCGCATGCACCGTGTGGCCGACCGGGGCGTCGGGACACAGCAGGTTGGCCAGGCTCTTGCTGTAGAACGCGGCTCGCATCATCACCTGCCAATTGCCGCGGCGCGAGGCGAATACGTTCAGGTCGTCGCGGTCATCGCCTTGGGCCACCAGGAAGTCGGCGACCAGGCTGTCGGGTGGAATGGCGCTGGCGGGCGAGAGGTGGTCGGTGGTGACGTCGTCGCCCAGCACCAGCAACGGGTGCGCGGCGTAGCGGCCCAGCTGGCTTGCCGGGCCGGCGGCGGCAAAGGGCGGCCGGCGCAGCGCGGTCGAGGCCGGGTCCCAGGGAAAACAGGGCGTGGCGGGCGACCGCAGGGCCTGCCAGCCCGGATTGGCGCTGGCCGCTTGGAACGCGCGCTGGAAATCGTCGGCGCGCACGCCGCGCGCCAGCGCCGCGTCGATCTCGTGGTCGTCGGGCCAGAGATCGCGCAGGAACACGGCGCGGCCATCGGGCGCGACCTGCACCGGCTCGCGCGCCAGGTCGCGCTCGGCGTCGCCGGCCAGCGCGAAGGCGATGACCAGGGGCGGCGACATCAGGAAACCCAGGTCCAGGTCCGGATGGATGCGGCCGGCGAAATTGCGGTTGCCGGACAGCACCGCCACCGGCCGGACGGCGCCGGCCGCCATGGCCTCGCGCACCACCGGCGGCAAGGGGCCGGCGTTGCCGATGCACGTGGTGCAGCCATAGCCGACGATGCCGAAGCCGACCGCCTCCAGGTCATCGAGCAGGCCGGCGCGCGCCAGATAGTCGGCGGCGGCGGGCGAGCCCGGGCCGAGCGAGGTCTTGACCCAGGCGGGCGCCTTGAGTCCGGCGCGGCGCGCCTTGCGCGCCAGCAGGCCGGCCGCGACCAGCAGGCGCGGGTCCGAGGTGTTGGTACAGCTGGTGATGGCGGCGATGGCGATGGCGTGGCGCGGCAGCGGCGATGCCGTCGCCGGCGTGAACGCCTGGGCGGCGAGAAGGGCGCGGGTATGTTCGTAGGGATGCAGGTCCTGCGGCCGCGTGGGGCCGGCCACCCGGGTGCCGACCTGGTCCAGCGCGATCTCGACCACGCGCGTATAGCGCGGCGTGGCCGCCGGATCCAGCGCCAGGCCCGCGCTGGCCGCGTAGGCGCCGACCCGCGCCACCAGGGCCGCGTCGCGGCCGGTCTGGCGCAGGTAGTCGAGCGTATTGCCGTCGATGGGGAAATAGCCGGTGGTGGCGCCGTACTCCGGCGCCATGTTGGCCACCACGCAGCGGCTGCCGGCCGACAGGGTGGCGACGCCGGGACCGAAGAACTCCACGAACTCGCCGGATACGCCGATGGCGCGCAGGCGCTGGGTCACGGTCAGCGCCAGGTCGGTGGCGGTGATGCCGGCCGGCAGCGCGCCGCTCAGCCGCACGCCGATCACGTCGGGAATGCGCAGCATGGTCGGCATGCCGAACATCACCGTCTGCGCCTCCAGCCCGCCCACCCCCCAGCCCAGCACGCCGATGCCGTTGATCATCGGCGTGTGGCTGTCGGTGCCGATCATCATGTCCGGGTGCAGCATGCCGTCCTGCTCGCACACCACGGTCGCCAGCTGCTCCAGGTTGATGGTGTGCATGATGCCGGTGCCGGGCGGATGGATGCGCACGTTGGACAGCGCCTGCGAGGCCCAGCGCAGGAAGCGGTAGCGCTCGGCGTTGCGGCGCAGTTCCAGCGCAAGGTTGTGCGCGGCCGCATCCGCTTGCGCATAGGCCTGCACCGCCAGCGAGTGATCCACCGACACGTCCACCGGCAGCACCGGATTGAGCGCGCGCGGGTCCATGCCGGCCTCGTCCAGGGCGTCGCGCATGGCGGCGATATCCACCAGCGCGGGCGTGCTGGTGGTGTCGTGCATCAGGACGCGGCCGGGCTGGAATGCGATCTCCGCCTCGCTGGTGCCGTGCGCCAGCCACGCGAACAGGGCCGCCACGGCCGCGTCGCGCTCGGCGCCGCGCATGTTGCGCAAGGCGTTTTCCAGCAACAGCCGCAGCACCACGGGCAGGCGCAGGAAATCCGGACCGTACCGGCCCGCCATGTCGATGTGGGTATAGGCGACGCCGCCCAGCGTGAAGCCGGTGCGGCGGGGTGGGGTGTCGTCAGGGGGCTCCATGGCGGCTAGTTTTGCATATTGATGCGTCAAAATGCAATGTAATTTCGAGCCAGCCCTGCCGGCGACCCGGCGCGGCAGGGTCGGCCGGGCCGGTCAGGGCGGGGCCGACAAGTCGTCCAGCGGCAGCGACAGGCCCACCCGTTCGCCGCTGCGCACCCGGCTGACGGCATGGCGCAGCGTGGCGCGGTAGTCGCCGTTGGCGCCATGGACGGGGCGGTGCGCCACCGCGATCACGGCGGCGTCGCCCCGTTGCAGCGGCAAGACCATGGGACGCGACTGCTGGCGCGGGCGTTGCTCCGTCATGACGAATTCACCGCCGGTGAAGTCCTGGCCGGGCTCGGACAGCAGCGCAATCAGGCCGAACGGGAACGCGGCGTCATCCGCGGCGTGGCGCAGGGGCAGAAAGCCGTCCTGGCGCAATCTGTTCAGGCAGGGCGGGGCCGTTGCCGTGGCGGCGGGGGCGGCGCGTCCCAAGCGCCGCGCCCAGGCATCCGCCAGCGGCGCCAGCCGGGCGCGCAGCGCGCCTTGCAGTGCGTCCAACCCCGACGGCAGCGGTGGGCGCAGCGCGCCCCATGTGTCGCCGTCCACACCGCTTGGCATGGCCCGCGCATCGTCGAAGGCGCGCGCCATGGCAGCGGCCTGGGTGGCGCTGAACAGCGCGGGCAGCAGCGCCCAGCCCTCCGCGTCCAGCTGCCGCTGGATAGGGTTCCAGTCGTAGCGCCGCAGCGACAGGGGCGCGCTCATGGCGCCGCCGGCGACGGGGTGGCGGGCATGCGCCACAGATACCAGGCCGCGATCGTGCGGTACGGGCTGAAGGCCTCGCCGATGGCGCGCATCTGCGCCGGCGAGGGCGCCTTGTCCAGCCGTTTCAGGCGCCGGTAGCCCTCGCGCACGCCGAAGTCGTCCACCGGCAGGATGTCCATGCGTTCCAGCGTGTAGATCAGCAGCATTTCGACGGTCCAGCGGCCCACGCCGCGCAGCGTCACCAGGCGTTCGACCAGGGCTTCGTCGCTCATCGCCAGCGCTTCGTCGCGCGCCGGGATCAGGCCGTCCAGCGCGGCCTGCGCGATGCCGCGGATGGTGGCCAGCTTGGACGCGGAGAAGCCGCAGGCGCGCTGGACCTGCGGATCGGTGTCCAGCAATGTGCGCGGCGCGGGAAAGGCCTGTCCGGGATACAGCGCCAGCAGGCGGCCGAGAATCGCGTCGCCGGCGCGGGCGTGCAGCTGCTGGTAGGCGATGGCGCGCACCAGCGCCTCGTAGGGATCGCGCGCCGGCCGCGAAGCGTGTCGACACGGGCCGATGGCGGCGACATGGCCGGCCCAGTCGGCGTCCAGCGCGGCCAGGTGCCGGGCCGCGCGCGCATAGAGGGCGGCGACGTCATCAGCGGCGGCGGTCGCCTGGCGGGGCGCCGGCCGCGGGTGCTTCGGAAGGGAGGTCGGTGGCGTCATGAGGGGAAAGCAGCGGGTTGGATGGGGGCGCGGCCCGGGTTTGGCCGGCCGCGATACAGCATAGCGAAGCCTGCGGTCCGGCACACTCCGCTGCTTGCTGCCCCCGGCGGCGGCCGGGTTGGCGCGGTGCAGTATGCTCTAGGGCTTCCCCGACCCTCCCCGTAGCCGCAATGACTGATTTTCCCTTTGACGCCGTGTTGTTCGATTGCGACGGCGTCCTGGTCGATTCCGAACCGATCACCGCCCGCGTCCTGACCGAGATGCTCAACGAGCTGGGTTGGGCCATCACCTTCGAAGAAGCCACGCGTATCTTCACCGGCAAGGCGGTGCGCGACGAGCTGCCCTTGATCCAGGCCCGCACCGGCGTGGCGCTGTCGCCGGAGTGGTTCGCACAGTTCCGCGAGCGGCGCAATGCCGCGCTCGACCGTGAACTGCGCGAGATTCCGGGCGCGCCGGATGCGGTGCGCGCCCTGCACCGGACGCTGGCGGGCCGCATCGCGGTCGCCTCGGGCGCCGACCGCCGCAAGGTCGAGCTGCAGCTGGCCAAGGTCGGCATCGCGGACTGTTTCGGCGAACGGGTCTTCAGCGGCCATGAGATGCCGCGCAGCAAGCCGCACCCCGACGTCTACCTGGCCGCGGCCAGCGCGCTGGGCGTCGATCCGCGGCGTTGCGCCGTGGTCGAGGACACCGTCACCGGCGCCACCGCCGGCGTGGCGGCGGGCGCCACGGTGTTCGGCTACAGCCCCGATGCCAACGGCCACAGCAGCGCCGAAGCGCTGCGCGGCGTCGGCGTGACGCACGTATTCACCGACATGGCGCAGCTGCCGGGCCTGCTGGCGGGCTGGGCCGCGGCGCGCTGAGGCGCCGCGCGCGCCGTCAACGGCCGGCGTACTGCTCGCCGCCGTCCAGGTCGATCACCGTGCCGCTGAGATACCCGGCGCGCGGCGACGCGCCGAACACCACCATGTCCGCGACTTCCTCGGGCTCCATCAGGCGGCCGAAGGGCAGGTCGTTCAGGGTTTCCTGCCAGCGCGATTCATCGCCCCAGCGGGCCTGCGCGCGTTGCCTGGCCAGGGTCAGCACCCGGTCGGTGCGGGTGCGCGACGGATTCACGCCGAACACGCGCACGCCGTGGCGCGGCCCGTCGCCGCCCAGGGCGCGGGTGAAAGCGATCAGCGAGGCATTGGCGGCCGCGCCGCAGATGTAGTCGGCCCGCGGCGCCGAGCCTGCCATGCCGATGATGTTGGCGATGACGCCGGCGCCCGCGGCGCGCATCAGCGGATAGTAGTGCCGCGCCAGGTCGATGTAGCCGTGCACTTTCAGGTCCCAGCCGGCGCGCCAGCGTTCGTCCTGCACCTGGTCCAGGGCCCCGCCGGGCACCGCGCCGGCGTTGTTGACCAGGATGTCGATCGCGCCGGTCCGCTCCAGCACCCGGGCCGCGGCGCCCGGCTGCGCCAGGTCCACCGCCACGGTGCGCGGCTGGCGGCCGGTCTGCGCCAGGATCGCCTGCGAGGCGGCCTGCAATGCGGCGTCGTCGCGCGCGGCCAGGATCGGCTCGGCGCCCTCGCGCGCGAAGGCGGTGGCGCAGGCCAGGCCGATCCCCTTGGACGCGCCCGTGATCAGGACGCGCTTGCCAACCAGTTGTAGATCCATCCAAAGCTCCTCGTCGTGCCCGTCTCGATGCGGACCTGCCTGATGTTGTAAACCAGATGGGCGCAGCCACGCCAGCGCGGCCCTGCTATGCTGGCGCAACCACCACGGGGAGACGACGATGGCGGATATCTGGCTGGAGATCTGGAGCACCTTGCGCAGCGAATTCGCCGACATCCCCGACGTCGGCGAGGCGACCCGCATCGTGCTGCGACTGGGCATGGCGGTGCTGCTGGGCGGCCTGCTCGGCTACGAGCGCGAGCGCAGCGGCAAGGCCGCCGGCCTGCGCACCCACATGCTGGTGGCGCTGGGCGCGGCGATCTTCGTGCTGGTGCCGCTGCAGAACGGCATGCAGGTCGACGACCTGAGCCGCGTGCTGCAGGGCGTCATCGCGGGCATCGGTTTCCTGGGCGCGGGCGCCATCATCAAGCTCAGCGACGAACGCGAGATCCGTGGCCTGACCACGTCGGCCAGCATCTGGATGACGGCCGCCATCGGCGTGGCCGCCGGCATGGGCCGCGAGGCCACCGCGGTGGCCAGCACGCTGATGGCGCTGTTCGTGCTGGCGGTGCTGCGGCGGGTCGAGGCGCGCATCGCGGCCAAGGGCGACAAGCGCGTGATCGAGACCGAGCGCCCCTGAATCGACTTCAGATCCAGACGTCGTTGGGCGCGCTGCGCTCGCCTCCCTGGTCGCCGGTGTTGCGCACCCCGCGCGGCTCGATCAGCATGGCATGCACTTCTTGCGGCGCACAGGGCTTGTGTTCCACGCCCCGGGGGACCACGGCCATTTCACCCGGGCCCAGGTCGATGTGGCCGTCGCGCAGGTCGATGCGCAGCTGGCCCGCCAGCACGATGAAGGTCTCGTCGGTGTCGGCATGGGCATGCCAGACGAACTCGCCGTGCAGCTTGACCAGCTTGAACTGGTAGTCGTTCATCTCGGCGATGACCTTGGGCATCCAGGGTTCCTGGATCAGCGACAACTTGCGGGCCAGGTTGATGGCGGTGATGGCGGGCATGGCGACGTCCTCGGTGCGGCAATGAAAACCACAGCTTAGGGAGCGGCGCGCGCGGGGTCTTGTACGTTTGTGCGAAACGCGTCAGCGGCGCAGGGTGCCGCGCCAGTGCGCGGGCGTCATGCCGAAGGCCTCGGCGTGGCGGCGCGTCATGTGGCTCTGGTCGGTGAAGCCGGCGGCCAGCGCGGCCTGCGCCAGGGGCTGGCCCGCGGCGATCAGGCGGCGCGCCAGGTCCAGGCGGCGCAGCAAGGCATAGCGATACGGACTGGTGCCATACAGCGCGCGGAAGTCGCGCGACAGGCTCCAGCGGTCGATTCCGGCGGCGCGTTCCAGGTCGTCCAGCGATACCGCCTGGCCGCGCGCGTCATGGATGTACTGGCGGGCGCGTTCGCAGGCGGCGTAGTCGGGGCGGGGCCGGGCGGGAACCTGGCCGGCCGCGGCGCAAAGCGCCTGCGTCAGGTCGTAGATCGCGTCGTCCTCGCGCAACGGGTCCGCCATGGCGTCGGTGTCGCCCAGCAGGGCGGCGCAGGCGGCGCGCAGCCGCGCATCGCTGGAAATGCCGTCGCGCACGAAGGGCAGCGGGCGGCCGCCCAGGATGCGCTGGATCAGCGCCGGCTGCACATACGCCATGCGGTAGTGGAAGCCGGCCTCGGTGCCGGCCTGGCCGTCGTGGGCCTCGTCGGGGTGCAGCACCAGCACGCCGCCCGGCAGGCTGTGCCGCAGGCCGCGGCGGTAGTGGAAGCTCTGCACCCCCGCCAGCGTACAGCCGATGGCGTAGGTGTCATGCCGGTGCAGCCCATAGCCGCGGCCGCCGAAATAGGCTTCGATGCGCTCGAACCGATCGTCCGGCGCGTGGCGCACGATCCAGTCGCGCGATGCGGTGGCGGCGGCGGAGCGGGCGGCCATGGCGGGGGCGGACTACTTCAACTGCACCAGCACGAACTCGTTGCCGTACAGGTCGATGAAATGCGCATAGACGGCCGCGGTGTCGTCGACGGGCTCTCGGGTGAAGCGCACGCCGCGCGCGGCGAAGCGGGCGTGGTCGCGCGCCACGTCGTCGGTGTAGAACACCCCCACCGGCTGGCCGCCGGTCTGGTCGCCGACGCGGTCGCGCTGGGCCTGGGTCTGCGCCTGCAACAGCCAGACGCCCACCGAGGGTTGCTCGGGCAGGCGCAGGTGCACATAGCGCTGCGGCCCCACCGCCATGTCGACGAACACCTCCATGCCCAGCTTGTCCTGGTAGAAGGCGATGGCGGTGTCGTAATCGTTGACCAGCAGGACGAGGCGGCCCAGCGAATGCATGTCGGACTCTTTTGAAAGTTAGGCTTGCGGCTATGCTAACCGGTCTTCATGGCGCCACTTCGCGCAGCAGCCGGAATCCGACCAGCGGATAGCGCGTTTCGGGAGTATTCCAGTTGCGGTAGGCCGAGCGCGTGTAGAGCGGCCAGGTGTGCCACGAGCCGCCGCGGCGCACCCGCACGTTGCCGCTGGCGGGGCCTTGCGGGTCGTCGCGCGGCGAGTGCGCGTAGTAGTCCTCGCCGTACCAATCGGCCACCCATTCCCAGGCGTTGCCGTGCATGTCGTACAGCCCGAAGGCGTTGGGCGCGTAGCTGGCGACTGGCGCGGTGTAGCGATGGCCGTCGCTGCGCGCCACCGCGTAGGCCTGCCACTTGGGCCAGAGCGGCGCGGCGTCGGCGTCGAAAGTGTTGGCCACTTCCGCCAGGGCCGCCGGATCGTCGCCATGCTGATAGCGGCCCCGGCCGCCGGCGCGCGCCGCGTATTCCCATTCGGCCTCGGTCGGCAGGCGGTAGACGCGGCCTTCGCGCTGGCTCAGCCAGCGCGCCATGGCGACGGCGTCGTTCCAGCTGACGTTGACCACCGGATGGGCGTCGGTCTGGGGGAAGCCGGGATTGCGCCACGAATAGCGGCGATCGCGGCCTTCGAAGGCATCGCCGCGCTCGGACGCGTCGGGATCATAGGCCGCGTTGTAGCCATAACCGCCGGTGCCGTCCGCTTCGGATTCCGGCACGTAGCCGGAGGCTTCCAGGAAGCGGCGGAACTGGCCCACGGTGACCTCGGTGGCCATCAGCTGGAACGGCCGGGTGATGCGCACGGCATGCACCGGCGCTTCGTCGAACAATTGCGTGAAACGCTCCCGAGGGTACTGCGGATAGTCGCGCGCCAGCGTCTCGGGCGCTTCGTCGCTGCCCATCAGGAAGCGGCCCGCCGGCACCGTGACGAACGGCATGCCGAGCGAATTCTCGACGCCGGCGGCCGGTTCGGCGGCGCCGGCGGACGGGAGGGCCGACAGGCACAGAACGGCAAGGGCAAGGCGCGGGCGCATGGGATTCCCAAGGGGCGGAAAGGGTGCTCGATAGTAGGGCCGCTCGCCGCCAGCCGCCAGTTCTGGGGAACCCGCATGCGGGCCAGGCGGCGCTAGCCGGCGGGCTGGTCGAGCCAGCCGCGCGGCGATGAGCCGAGCTTGCGGCTGAAGGCGCGCGACAGCGCCGAGGCGTTGGCGTAGCCCAGCTCGGCGGCGATGACCTTGACTGGCCGGCCCTGGCGCAGCCGGGCCTGGGCCAGGGCCAGGCGCCAGTCCGCCAGGTAGTCGGCGGGCGGTTGGCCGACCGCATCGCGGAACGCGGCGGCGAAGGCGCTGCGCGACATGCCGGCTTCCTGCGCCAGCGCGGCCAGGGTCCAGGACGCGCCCGGCGCCTGGTGCATGGCGACCAGCGCGCGCGCCAGCCGGGGATCGGCCAGGCCCGCCATCAGGCCGGCCTGGATGCCGGCCTCGTCGGGGTGGTCGACCAGCCAGCGCAACAGTTGGATCAGCACGACTTCGAACAGCTTGTCGGCCAGCAGGCGCTGGCCGCAACGCACCGATTCGGTCTCGGCGAACAGCAATGCCAATGACTGTTCCAGCCCGTTGATCCGCGCCAGTGGCAGCGCGATCAGGGGCGGCAGCGCGCGCACCAGCGGATTGCGCGCGCCGCCATCGAAATCCAGCGTGGCGCAGGTGAAGTCGCTGCCGTCGCGCGGCGGGTTGTGGAAGTCGTGCCGCACGGGCCGGGGGTAGAACAGCAAGGTCGGTTCATCCAGCGCCAGGCGGCGCGGCAGGTCCTGACCCGCCGGATGGCGGACCTCCATCCGGCCGCGCCGCAGCACGTGCAGGAATCCGCGTCCGTCCTCGGGCGGGAAGCGGGTCAGCCCGCACATCGGGCCGCTGTGGAACAGGCGCGCGCGGGCGCGGAACTGTTCCAGGAGGGCGGAGAGGCGGTCGACGGGCTGTGGCATGGTGCTTGGACGAATGGGTATGTTTGATGGACGTAAAGTATCCAATGATACTGCCGCAAAGGGAATACTGGATGCCAGGCGACGGACCCTTCCGGTCAGCGCCGCGATGCCCTCCCACTTTCAAAGGAAACCATCATGTCCCGTGTACCCCTGCTCGACACCGCCACCGCTCCGGCCGCCAGCCAGGATCTGCTGCGCCAGATCCACGGGGCGTTCGGCGCCACCCCCAATATGTTCCGCGCGGTGGCCAATTCGCCCGCGGCCCTGGCCAGCATGTGGGCCGCCTTCGGCGCGCTCGGCGGCGGCACGCTGTCGCCGCAACTGGGCGAGAAGATCGCCGTGGCGGTGGCCGACAGCAACCGCTGCGAATATTGCCTGGCCGCGCACACCGCGCTCGGCCGCAAGGCCGGCGCCAGCGCCGAGCAGATGGCCGCCGCCCAGGCCGGACAGGCCGACGATCCGCGCACCGCGGCGGCGCTGGCGTTCGCGCTCAAGCTGGTGCGCGGCCACGGCCAGGTCAATGATGCCGACGTCGTCGCTTTGCGCCAGGCGGGCTTCGACGACGGCGAGATCGTGGAACTGCTGGCGCACGTGGCGCTGAACCTGTTCACCAACTACGTCAACGTCGCCTTCGACGTGCCGGTGGATTTTCCCAAGGTGGCGCTGCGCGCCGCCTGAGGCGGGCCGCTTCAGCCGGCCTGGCGGATGGTGAAGTTGATCCGCACGCTGCCCAGCGTGGGATGGGGGCGGTCCTTGAGCGGCAGCACGCCGTGATAGCGCAGCCGGTCGACGCCGCCCCACACCACCACGTCGCCATGGAACAGCGGCACGTGCACGGCGCGATCGCCGCGCGCGTGGCCGCCGAACAGGAACACCGCCGGCATGCCGAGCGACACCGAGACGATGGGGGCGCCGTAGTCGCGCTCGTCCTTGTCCTGGTGCAGCGACAGCCGCGATCCCGGTTGATAGCGATTGACCAGGCAGGCGTCCGGCGCGAAGCCGGGAAAGCCCGCCGCCAGCGCGGCCGCGCGCGCCAGCGTGTCGAAGGCCTCGGGCATGGCGGGCCAGGGCAATCCCGACAGCGGATCCTCGCGCGTATAGCGGTAACCGTGTTCGTCGCTGGTCCAGCCATGGCGGCCGCAGTTGGTCAGCGCCACCGACATGGGCAGGCCGCCGGGGGTGACCATGTGGCGAAAGGGCGCCTGGCGGCGCACCGTGTCGACGCCGGCCAGCAGCGCCTGCGCCGCCGGCAGCGCGTAGCCGCGCAGCACCATCGACTGCGCGCCGATGCGTTCGCGGCCGGTCTGCGCGATCTCTTCGTCGTCAAACAGGTTCAGGCTGGTTCCCATGTCAGGTCGCGTCGTGGAAGATCACGCCGAGCGTGTGGCGCCGGCCGCCGCGCAAGGCGCTGACGCCGTGGCGCATGGCCACGCGGCGCCAGCCGCGCGCGCCGGCCACCGGTCGCTGGTTGACGGTGAACACCAGCGCATCGCCCTGGCGCAGCGGCAATACCTCGGCGCGTTGGCCGGCGCTGTCGGTTTCGGTCATGACGAATTCGCCGCCGGTGAAGTCTTCGTCCGGCCGCGACAGCAGCACCGCGACCTGCAAGGGGAACACATGTTCGCCATACAGGTCCTGGTGCAGGCAGTTGTAGTCGCCGGCTCCGTACCGAAGAATCAGCGGCGTGGGCCGGCGCTGGCCCGCCTGGTGGCAACGCGCCAGGAAGGCGGCATGCTCGGCCGGATATTGCACCGCGATGCCCATCTGCCGGTTCCAGCGGTTGGCGATCGGCGCCAGCCGCGGATACAGCGCGGTGCGCAAGTTGTGCAGCAGGCGCGGCAAGGGATAGGCGAAGTACTTGTACTCGCCGCGGCCGAAACCGTGGCGGCTCATGACGATGCGGCTGCGGTAGCGGTGCTCGTCGTCGTAGCCGGCCGCCAGCGCCTGGCATTGCGCGGGCGTGAGCAGGCCGGCGACCACGGCGTGGCCGCGCGCGTCCAGGTCGGCGGCGATGCGGGTCCAGTCCAGGGTGTCGAGCTTGCTCATGGGAAAAGCGGGGCGGGAAGTCGGTGGATATCCAGTCTACCGCCGGCGCGGCCGGCGTGAACTCCGTAATTTGCTCCGCCGCCCGCGCCGTGGCCTTTCCGTCAACCTGCGTGTTGGCTTGGACGGCTGCTTGCGGCCGGACTACAGCAGCGACTCGATCGGCAGCAGCGACACGAACCAGACCGAGAACCGCTGCCAGGCGGTGGTGCCGGGCTCGGTGTCGTGCCGGATCGTGCGGCCTTCGCGCTGCTCCAGCCAGTAGAGCCGGTCCTGGTCGTCCTGGCAGACACGATAGGCATTGCGCGGGATGTCCTGGTCGAAGGCCGTGGCGATGTGCCGCGCCAAGGCCGGGCTGTCGATGACGAAGCCCAGTTCGGTGTTCAGGCGGGCCGAGCGCGGATCGAAATTGAACGACCCGACGAATACGCCGCGCCCGTCCACCGCGAAGGTCTTGGCGTGCAGGCTGGAGCCGGAGCTGCCGAACGGCCCCAGGCTCTTGTTGCGCCCGATCTCGCCCGCCTGCCGCTTCATCTCGAACAGCTCGACCCCGGCCGCCAGCAGCTCGCGGCGGCGCGTGGCGTAGCCGGAATGCACCACCGCCACGTCGGTGGCCTCCAGCGCGTTGGTCAGGACCCGCACCTTGACCCCGCGCCGCGCCATCGCCGCGAAGGCGGCGGTGCCGCTGGCGGTGGGCACGAAGTAGGGCGATACCAATTCCACGTCGGTGGCGGGCGTGCCGATGATGTCGTGCAACTGGTGCGACAGCATGGCGTCGGCCGGCGCGGTGCCCAGGGTCTTGCGCGGATCGTCGCTCACCATGCGGGTCGGGGCCCATTCCAGGGCCAGCTCGCCGCGCAGCAGCTGCTGGATGAAGGGCAGCTGGCGCATGGCTTCGGCGTAGGCCGCCGCCGCGGGCGACTGCTCGACGGCGGCCGCCCGCCGGGCCAGCGCAGCGAGCTGGTCAGGGCCGGCGGGCTTGAGCAGGCCGGCCACGGGATAGGCCGACTGGCTGGCCCAATAGCGGTCGAAGTCGCTTGAGACGTCCTGCACTACGGGGCCCACGGCCAGCACGTCCAGGTCGGAGAACAGCACGCCTTCGGCCGCGCCGAAATACTCGTCGCCGATGTTGCGGCCGCCGACGATGGTGGCCTGGTTGTCGGCGGTGAAGGACTTGTTGTGCATGCGCCGGTTCAGGCGGCGGAAGTCGGTCAGGTAACCGATGGCCTTGGGCCAGCGTACCGCGAAGGGGTTGTACAGCCGCACCTCGATGTTCGGGTGCGCGTCCATGGCCGCCAGCACCGTGTCCAGTCCGGAGGTGCCGTTGTCGTCCAGCAGCAGGCGCACCCGCACGCCGCGGTCGGCTGCCGCGTGCAGGGCTTCCATCAGCATGGTGCCGGTCATGTCGTCGTGCCAGATGTAGTACTGCACATCCAGGCTGCGTTGCGCGGTGCGCGCCAGCATCATGCGCGCGGCGAACGCGTCGTGGGCGTCGGCCAGCGCGTGGATGCCGGACTTGCCGGGGTGTTCGGCCGCCAGCGGCGTAATGGCCCGGCCCAGCGGCGTGTCGCGCGCCACGTCCGGCGCCAGCGCCTGGGTCGGGTTGGTCGTCGCCCGGGGCGGCAGCCCGCAGCCGGTGAGAATGCCAAGGCACAGAGCGGTCATGGACAGGAAACGGAGGGTAGGCATGGGCCGTATTGTGCCGAATTGTCGCCATGGCCGTCGAAGGGCTCGGCTGCGTCGCAGGCAGGAACGCATTCGCGTGGCCCGCCAGCGGGCACCGTTGATGTATTTCCATATATGGGATAAATTCCCGAATATGGAAAATTCATTCGCTCCCGAAGCCGACCTGGACCAACGCCTGGCCGATCGCCTGAAAACGCTGCGTGTCGAACGCGGCTGGTCGCTGGACGAACTGGCCGGGCGCGCGGGCGTCAGCCGCGCCACGCTGTCGCGCCTGGAAAATGCCGAGGTCAGTCCCACCGCCAGCGTGCTGGGCAAGCTGTGCGGGGCCTACGGCATGACGATGTCGCGCCTGATGCGCATGGTCGAAGACGACTTCACCCCGCTCGTGCCGAGCGCGGCGCAGGCGCTGTGGGTCGATGGCGGCACGGGCTTCCGGCGCCGCTCGGTCTCGCCGCCCTCGCAGAAGCTGGCCGGCGAAGTGCTGGCCTGCGAACTCCCCGCGGCCACCCACATTGCCTACGAGCATTCGCCGCGCGCCGGACTTGAACATCATCTGGTCATGCTCGAAGGCGAACTGTCGGTCCGCGTCGACGGCCAATCCCATACTCTGGCGCGCGGCGATTGCCTGCGATACCAGCTTTACGGCGCCAGCGCTTTCGATACCCCGCCGCACAGCGGCGCCCGCTACCTGCTGTTCATCATCTGAGTCCGCCATGTCTCCCTGCCTGCCTGCCTTGACTTCCCTGTCCGCCGACCAGGCGCGCGATCGCTTGCCCGAGCTGGGCGCGCTCTTGCATGCTTGTGTTCAGGACGGCGCCAGCATCAGTTTCGTGCTGCCGTATTCGATCGACGAGGCGCAGGCCTTCTGGCGCGACAAGGTGCTGCCGCCGCTGGCGGCCGGCCGCCTGGCCTTGCTGGTGGCGTGGCACGACGGCCGTATCGCCGGTTCGGTGCAGCTCGATTGCGACACGCCGCCGAACCAGCCGCATCGCGCCGAGATCCGCAAGCTGATGGTGCATCCCGATTTCCGGCGCCAGGGCATTGCGCGGGCGCTGATGCGGGCGGCGGAAGCCGCGGCCGTGGCGGCCGGGCGCAGCCTGATCACGCTGGATACGCGGACCGGCGACAATGCCGAGCCGCTCTACGCCTCGCTGGGTTATCACACCGTGGGGGTGATTCCGGGATTCGCCCGCGACGCGCGCGATCCGTCCAGGCTGGACGGCACGACCATCATGTACAAGGCGCTCTAGGAGGGCCCGGAGACGGCCGGGCGGGCAAGGCCGTTCAGGCGAGCGGCTTCAGTCCCACGCTGTAGGGCGGGGCATTGCCGCGCGCGGCGGCCTTGATCTTCAGCATCGAGCCGCCCGGCGTGAATTCGAACTCCTGGAACGGCACTTCGAACCACTGGTGGAAGCTGGTGCGCGAGAATTCCGGCACCCAGACCTTGGGGCGCTTGGCATCGCAGTGGAATTCCACCAGCGTGCGATCGATGCCCAGCGGCCGGGTGTTGCCTATACGGTAGCTGGCGCGCAGTTCGGCGCTCTCGGTGCGGCCGGGCTGCCAGGTCAGTCCGATGGACATCATGAATTGTTCGATCGCTTCAATGCCGCGATACATAGCTGACTCCGAATGCTGCCAGGCGCGGGCGCCGGCGGGAAATAGGCGGATTATCCGCCATTCCCCGTTTTCCTGCGCGGCGCCGGCTCGCCGTGTCAGCCTGGCGCCGCCGGCGCGGCGACGAAGTTCAGGATGGCGGCGGCCACCGCCTGTGGCGCCTCGCGCTGCGGGAAATGTCCCACCCCATCGAGCACCCGGCGTTCGTAGCGGCCGCTGAAATAATGCGCCTTGCCTTCGGACGTGGCGGGTTGGTTGCAGGTGTCGGCGCCGCCATGCAGCACCAGGGTCGGCACGGCCAGCCGCGGCGCCGGCGTGAGCCGCGCGCCATCCTGCGCATAGGCTGGGTCGCCGGCTTCCAGGCCCCAGCGGTGGCGATAGGAGTGCAACACCACCGCCGCCCAGTCGGGGTTGTCGAACGCCTGCGCGGCCTCGGCGAATTCCTGCTCGGTGTACCAGCCAGGCGGCGACCAGGTGTCCCACAGGTAGCGGGTGAAGCCGCGCGCGTCGTCGCGCACGGCGGCTGCGCCGCGCGGGGTGGCCATGAACCAGTGGTACCAGTAGCTGCGCGCCTGGGGCAGCGGCAGGGCCTGCGCGGGATCGTTGGTGCCGTAGCCAACCGACAGCAGCACCAGCCGCGCGGCGACGCCCGCGTCCAGGCCGCAGGCGTTGGCGGCGGCACGCGCGCCCCAGTCGTGGCCCACCAGCAGCGGTTGCTCCAATCCCAGGGCGGCGGTGAAGTCCAGCAGGTCGCGGCCCAGCGCCGCCAGTTCGCCGCTGCGCGGCGTGGCCGGGTCCAGGAAGCGGGTCGGGCCGAACCCGCGCAGCGCCGGGCACAGCACCCGGTAGCCTTCGGCGGCCAGGCGTTGCGCCACCGGGCCCCAGCCGGCCGGGCTGTCGGGCCAACCATGCAGCAGCACCGCGCTGCGGCGGCCGGCGGGATTCCATTCGAGATAGGCGATTTCGAGCAGGGGGGTATGGATCGTGGAGTAAGAGGGCATGGCGCCGTGTCCGGGGATGTCGGGAGTTCCACGATAGCGGCACGGGTAATCATGATTAGTGAATAATCCGGGTTTATTATCAAAGAATCGTGTACTGATTCCGCCCCATGGACACCCTCCCGACTTCCCCCGGCGCCGTGCTGGACCTGACACTGCTGCGCACCTTTCTCGAGGTCGTGGACCACGGCGGTTTCGCGCTGGCGGCGGACGCGCTGGCGCTGACGCCGTCCGCGGTCAGCGGCCACATCAAGCGCCTTGAATCGGCCGCCGGCGCCATCCTGCTGGCACGCACCACGCGCAGTTTCGAACTGACCGCCGCCGGTGAAACGCTGTACGCCTACGCGCGCAACATCGTCGAGCTCGAGCGCGAGGCCCGCGCCCGGCTGAGCGGCGCGGGCCTGAAGGGCCGCTTGCGCATCGGCTCCTCGGAAGACTTCGCCGGCGCCTGGCTCGCCGAGGTGTTGCAGGCATTCCATCGCGCGCATCCGGGGGCGTCCATCGAGCTGAAGGTGGGCGTGACGGCGGACCTGCTGCGCCAGCAGGCGCGCGGCAAGCTCGACGTGGTCTTCGGCAAGCAGTGCTCGCGCGTGCGCGACGAGGGCGAACTGCTGTGGGAAGAGGAACTGGTGTGGGCCTGGGGCGAAGACAAGGCCTGGCTTCCCGGCGAACGCGTGCCGCTGGCGGTGTTCCCCGAACCCTGTGTCTACCGCGAAGCCGCGATCGCGGCGCTGGGCAAGGCGCGGCGGGCGTGGTCGCCGGCGTTCGAAAGCGGCAGCATGGCCGGCTGCCTGGCGGCCGCGCAGGCCGGTTTCGCGGTGGCCCCGGTGGCGCGCAGCCAGCTGCGGCCAGGGCTGCGGGCGCTGTCGCGCGAAGAAGGCATGCCGGCGCTGCCGAATGCGCGCTTCTATGCCTTCGCGCGTTCGGCCGAGCCGGTGGCGCGGGCGCTGGTGGCGGCGGTGCGGCAGACCGGCCAGCGGCGCCGCTTCGCCGGCTGAGCCACGGCCTTGCGTTCCCTCAATCGCCCTGATTGAGTAAACCAAATGGACGCGCGCCATCGCGCCCAGCAATATGAGCCCCATGTCTTATATAAGACCGGCGCAACCGCCGCCGGTCTGGGCATTTGACTCAAAGGAATCATCATGGCGAATCTTCTGCTTGCATTGGTCACCGCTGAACTCTCCCTTTTCGGCGTCGATGCCGCCGCTCCCGCCGTCGTGCCGGCGGCCGATGCCGCGCCGGCCGACAGCGCGCCGAGCTTTGACAGCGAACACTACCGCAGCGCGCTGGGCTGATATCCGGGCCCGGCCGCCGGGGACGGGGCGCCGCGACGGCCCGTCCGGCAAACCCGTAGAAATAGGCAGGTTTCACGCAAGAACGAGCCTGTTCGGCCCGATGCGCGATTCCTACACTTCCTCTCACGCTTGGGGGTGATGTATTCCGCGTGAATCCGTGGCCGCCAGCGGGCCGCCGGCGTGTTGCCGGCCGCCGCAAGCAGAGGGAGATCGCATGAGCACCGAAAAAATCTGGTTTGTGACGGGCGCCTCCGGCGGCCTGGGCCTGGCGCTGGTCCGGATGCTGCTCGACCAGGGCCACAAGGTCGCGGCCACGTCGCGCGACGTCGATGCGCTGATGGACGCGGTGGGCGCCAAGCTTGAAGGCCGCTTCCTGCCGCTGGAAGTGAACCTGGCCGACGAGGGCAATGTGCGCCGCGCGGTGGACACCACCGTGGCAGCGTTCGGCCGCATCGACGTGGTGGTCAACAACGCCGGCCATGGCCTGGCCGGCGCGCTGGAAACCCTGTCGGACGCCGAACTGCGCGACAGCTTCGACATCAATGTCTTCGGCGTGCTGAACGTGGTGCGCGCGGTGATGCCGCGGCTGCGGGCGCAGCGCGGCGGCCATGTGTTCAACATCTCGTCGATCCTGGGGTTCGATGGCGGCAGCGCGGGCTGGGGCGCCTACAGCGCCGCCAAGTTCGCCGTCAGCGGATTGAGCGAAACGCTGGCCCTGGAAGCCGCGCCGCACGGCGTGCGCGTGTCGCTGGTCTACCCCGGCGCGATGCGGGCGCGGGCGGAGGGGGCGCATCCCGAGGCCGGCGCCGGCCTGGGGCATCCCGCCGCCGGCGACCCGTCCAAGGCGGCGCGCGCCTTGATCCAGGCGGCGCAGGCGCAGTACGCCCCGCTGCATCTGTTCCTGGGGCGCGACGCCTTCGACCAGGCGCGCGGCAAGATCCAGTCGGTGCAGCAGGAGCTGGCGCGCTGGCGCGAGATGTCCGTGTCGATCGGCTTCGTCGACGAACGGCGCCTGGCCGCCTGACGCCCGGCCAGGGCGCCTACCCGGCCAGGCCCTGCGCCACCTGGTAGGCGCCCAGCAGCGCCAGGCTGACCATGAAGCACTGCTTGAAGGCGCGCGCCGACAGCCGGCCGCGCAACCACTGGCCCAGGGCCATGCCGGCCAGGGCCGGCAACAGCATCAACACCGAGGCGCCCGCGGCGCCTGGCGTATAGCTGCCGTTCAGCCACAGGCCCGCCGCCAGGGCGACGGTGGACACCGTGAACGAGATGCCCATCGCCTGGATCAGGCCGTCCTTGTCCAGGTTCAACGCTTGCAGGTAGGGCACGGCGGGAATCACGAACACGCCGGTAGCCGCGGTGATGAGGCCGGTGATCGCGCCCACCACGGCGCCCAGCGCGCCCTCGTGCCGCGCAGACACCGCGGGCGGCGTGCCGAACAGCCCCCAGGCCGCATACGCCACCAGGGCGACGCCCAGGCACACGCTGGCCCAATGGCCGGCGGGGGTGCCGAACCATGCGGCGCCGGCCAGGGTGCCAGCGCAGACGCCCGCCTGCAGGGTGGCGATGCGGCGAAATAGCCGCATCAACGTCGGCCACGGCCGCGCCTGCCACAGGTTGGTGATGAGCGACGGCACGATCAGCAGCGCGGCGGCCTGCGCGGGCGCCATGATCAGCGCCAGCATGGCCATGGAAATGGTCGGCAGGCCCAGGCCGACCACGCCCTTGACCACGCCGGCCAGCACGAATACCGCGGCGGTCGCGGCCAGCAACGCGGGCGTGCCCGCGCCCAGCAGGTCGTTGGCGCTCATGCGGCCTCGCAGTGCGCGGTCAGCGCGTCGCGCGGCCGGCCGAACAGGGCGTAGGCGACGTCGTCGCCCGCGCCCTGGCCGGCTGCGCGCAGCAGCCATTGGCGGCCTTCGCAGAGGTCGGCGGGCTGCCCGGCGCCGTACAGGGCCGGACCGCCGATCAATGCAATGCCGAGCATGCGCTGGGCCGGTGCGTGGCCTTCGCGCGCCGCCGCCCGCAACCAGGCCAGCATGGCGGGGTAGTCGCCCTGTGTCTGGGCCTCCAGCGCCAGCGCATACTTCTGCACCGGCGTGGCATAGGCCGACAGGGCATTGTTGGCTTCGGCCCGGCCTGAGGAGTGCAGCGCCAGCGCCGCGAGCAGCGCCGCGCACCAGGCGCTGGCCGCGCGGCCGGTGATGGCATGTGTCATTGGAAAACCCCCGTTTTCGATGATGGATGGCGCCATTCTGCGCCCGTGGCGCGGCGTCTCCCTATCGGGATCTGGCGTAGGCAGCCTATGGAAGCGCCTGAGCCTGGCGTGCTACGCTTTTTGCCATGCGCTTCGACCTTACCGATCTGCGGCTCTTCCTCAATGTGCAGGAAACCGGTTCCATCACCGCCGGCGCGCGGCGTTCGCACATGACGCTGGCGTCGGCCAGCGAGCGTATCCGCGGCATGGAGGAAACGCTGGGCGTGCCGCTGCTGCTGCGCGAGCATCGCGGCGTGCAGGCCACGCCGGCGGGGCGCACGCTGGCGCATCACGCGCGCCTGGTGCTGGCGCAGATGGACCGGATGCGCGGCGAGCTGGATCATTACGGGCAGGGGCTCAAGGGCCATGTGCGGGTGCTGTGCAACACCACCGCCCTCAGCGAATATCTGCCGGCCGTGCTGGGCGACTTCCTCAAGGATCACCCGCGCGTGTCGGTGGATCTGCAAGAGCGCCTCAGCTACGAAATCGCCGACGCCCTGCGCGCCGGCACCTGCGACATCGGCGTGCTGGCCGATTCGACCGACCTGCAGGGTCTGCAGGTGGCGCGTTTTCGCCATGATCCGCTGGCGCTGGTGGTGCCGCCGGACCATCGCCTGGCGGGCCGCGAGACGGCGCTGCTGGCCGACGTCGCGGACGAGGAATTCGTCGGCCTGGTCGAGGGCAGCGCCTTGCAGGAACACATCGCCCACCATGCGCGCCGCGGCGGCAAGGTACTGTCGTACCGGGTGCGCCTGCGCAGCTTCGATGCGGTCTGCCGCCTGGTGGGCCAGGGCGTGGGCATCGCCATCATGCCGCGCGTCGCCGCCGTGCGCCATGGTCGCGCGGCGGGCGTGCGTCGCCTCGCGCTGGCGGACGACTGGGCCAGGCGCGACCTGGTGCTGTGCGTGCGCGGCGAACTGCCGGCCTACGCCCAGCAACTGGTCGCCTACGCGCTGCGCGACGCGCCGCGGTCGTAGCCTGCGCGGCTCAGCGTTGGGACAGCACGCCAGGCCGGCGCAGATGGCCGCGTTCGAACCACGACCCCGATGCCACGGCGGCCAGGATCACCAGCCCGTACACCGCCATGGCCAGCGCCGCGACCGCGAAGAACCCCGCGAGCGACCCTGTCAGGCGCAGCACCGCGCCGCCCAGGCCGATTGCGATGGCCAAGCGCAGCACGCCGGCCCACAGCGGCCACTTCAAGCGTCCCGCGCCCTGCGAGGCGAAATACATCGAGAAGCCCAGCGCGAAGAAGCCGTAGACCGGACCCACGATACGCAGGTACGCGGCGCCCGCGGCCAGCATGTGGTCCTGCGCGCCGAACAGGCGCAGCCACGCTTCCGGAAAGAGCGCCGCCGCCAGGCCGATGACCTCGGCCAGCGCGAACGCCATGGCGCCGCCGGTCAGCGCGATGCGCAGCGCCCGTTCCGGCTGGCCGGCGCCGATGTTGGCGCCGACCATCGCCACCATCGGCGCGCCCAGGCCGAACGCCAGCGGAATCATCAGGTATTCCAGCCGCACCGCGATGCCGTAGCCGGCCACCGCCGCGGTGCCGGCGTAGGCGCCCACCAGCGCCACCGTCAATGCCACCAAGCCGTTGGTGAGCAAGGGGTTGAGCGTGGCCAGCGCGCCCACCCGCAGAATGCTGCGCATCAGGCTCAGGTGCAGGCGGCTGCGCGTCAGCCGCGCGGCATTGCGGCCGCTCAGGCAATAGCCGCCCAGCACCAAGGTGCCCGCCGCGTAGTACGTGACCAATGCCCAGCCGCCTCCCGCCACCCCCAGCGCCGGAAACGGTCCCCAGCCGAAGATCAGGCAGGGCGACAGCGGTACCAGCAGCGCCGCGCCGCCGCAGATCACCGCGCCCGGCACCAGCATGTTGCCGGTGCCGCGGATGACGCTGGCAAAGGCGTTCATCAGCCACATCAGCACGATGCCGCCAAAAATGACGTTGGAGTAGGCCAGCGCCGCGTCCAGCGTTGCGCCATCGGCGCCCAGGGCGCGGTACAACTGCGGCCCGAACGCCAGTAGCAGCGCGCAGAATACGATTCCGAGCGCGGCGTTCAGGACGACCGCGTGCAGCACCAGCTGGTCGGCCTCCCGTTGCCGTCCCGCGCCCAGGGTACGGGCGACGGCCGCCGAAATGCCGCCGCCCATCGCGCCCTGGGACATGTTCTGCATCAGCATCAGTACCGGCACCACCAGCGCCACGCCGGCCAGCACCGGCGTTCCCAGGCGCGCCAGGAACCAGGTTTCGATCAGGCCGGTGGCGGACTGCGCCAGCATCATCAGGATATTGGGCCAGGCCAGCCGGGCCAGCGTCGGCGCGATCGGCGCGTGCAGCATCGCCTGCAGGCGCGCGTTGGCGGGGCGAGGCGTGGCGGCGGAAGTGGCGGACATGATCTGGCGGCCGGAGGGAAGGGTGCGTAAAATTTACGTGCATATGCCAATATATGTCAACATCGGGCTGGACTGGGACGGCACGCGGCAGTAGCGTTATGGACTTGCCGCGCCCGGTTCGTCCGGTGAACCTGCCCGCTGGCGTGCGCCTTTCCCGCGCGCCTTTCCTTTTGCCGTCCGTATCCGCCATGTCCGACGCCGATTCCTCCGCCATTCCCCAGGACCCGCTGGTCTGCAACGGTGCCGCCCTGCGCAAGGCCACCCGGCGCGTTTCGCAGCTGTACGACACGGTGCTGGCGCCCTGCGGCCTGAAGGTATCCCAGCATTCGATCCTGGTTCATATCGCGCGCGCCGGCACGCCTTCGATGACCGACCTGGCGCGCGCCATGGTGCTGGACCGCTCGGCGTTGGCGCACAATCTCAAGCCGCTGGAGCGCGACGGCTACGTGCGCATGGCGCGTGACGAGCGCGACGGGCGCAGCCGGCGCGTGGCATTGACCGATGCCGGGCGCGACAAACTGGCCGAGTCCAAGCGCCTGTGGAAAGACGCGCAGCGCCGCTTCGAAGCCGCCTATGGCGCGGAGCGCGCCGCCGCCTTGCGCCAATCCCTTGCCGACATCTTTTCCGACGACTTCGCGTTGGCCTTCAGTCGCGGCTGACGCGGCGCCGGCGCGGGCCGGTTCATTCCCGTCGCACCTCGAATTCCGGCGCGCGCGCATCCAGCACCGCATGGCGCAGCGGCGCCTGCCACACCTCGGCCAGCGCCGCGCGCAGTTCCCCGGTCAGCCGCGCGATGTCGCGCGCCGCGCCGTCATGCAGGGCCTCGGCCACGATCAGCACCTCGCGCGTGTCGTCATGCACCGCGGACAGGCCGCTCTGGCGATTGGTCCAGCGGCGGGCGTGCGCGCGGCCTTCGGGGTCGGCATAGGTCACTTCGCCTGGTTCCGGATGCTCGGTGTCGCCGCCGAACGTGAGATACCGCTCGGTGCCGTCGGCGTAACGCACCTCCAGCGCCGATCCCAGGCGCTGCGCATCCAGCACCGCGACCGGGATGGCGTAGGCCATGGAGACCGCGTTGCACAGTTCGATCAGCGGATGCAGCGGCGGCATCGAGCCTTCCTTGCGCAGGCGGCGCAGCAGCGCTTCCGAGGCGCAGCGGTACTGGGTGGGCTTGATGCCCATGCTGGCAAAGGCGCGGCGCCAGGCCTGGATTTCCGGCAGGTCGGATTCGCTGGCGCCTGCCAGCCGCAGGCGAGCGCGCTCCAGGAACGGCGCGGCCAGGTCGCCGACCCCGGCGTGCCGATGAATGCCGCGCACGTGCAGGGCGCCGGCGGACAGTTGGGGATAATCGCGCCAGATGGCGCTCGCGTGGCGGAACAGCATGGATTACCTCGCAACGGTGGCCGGTTTGCGGGTCCGGCCCAGGATGAGTACGGCGCCCAGCACGCAGGCCATGCCCGCGAGCTGGCGCGCCGACATGGATTCGTCCAGCAGCAGCGCCGCCAGCAGGACGGCCGATACCGGCGCGATGGCGGTGAACAGGGCGGCTTCCGACCCTGCGACACGCTCGGCGCCGGCGTACCACAGCACGAAGCCGGCCACGGTCGGCACCAGCGCGTAATAGGCTACCGCCAGCAGCGCCTCGGCGGAAAGCGCCAGCGTCCAGGGCGCTTCCGCCAGGCTGGCCGGCAGGCACACGGCCAGGCCGATGGCGCACATCAAGGTCGACAGCGCCAGTGGCGGCACCGGCGCGCGCAACCGCTTCTGCAGCAGGATGAAAAGGCCCTCGCACAGCACCGCGCCCAACACCAGCGCATTGCCGATCCAGGAGCCGGCGCCAGATGCCGCATCGCCGTGCGTCATCAACCAGACGCCGGCCGCCGCCGTGGCGATGGCCAGCAGCGTGGCTTTGCCCGGCCGCTCGCCCAGCACCGCGATGGCGATCGCGGCCGACACCAGCGGCAGGGTGCCCAGGATGACGCCGCCGTCCACCGCCGACGTGCGTCGCAGGCCGGCGATCAGCAGGGTGGTGTAACCGACGCTGCCGGCGATGGCCTGCGCCGCCAGCAGCAGCCAGTCGCGCCGGTCCAGGCGCGGCAGGCGCGCGCCGGCCATCCAGCCCAGCAGCGCGAAACAGGGCAGCGCCAGCGCAAAGCGCATGGCAGTGGCGGTGAAGGGCGGCAGCCCGGCGGCAATGATCTTGCTGGCAACGACGGTGCTGCCCACCAGCGCCATGGCGGCGGCCAGGCAGGCATACCCTTGGGTTCGGTTCATGGAGAGGGACGGAGTCGGGACAAGGCTGCAGCGTAGGCGCGGCCGGCGCTTGCGGTCTTGAACGAAATTGCAGCGCGGTCGCGCTTGCCAAGGCTCTCAGTGCGCAGCGGCCAAAGCGTAGCGGCCGGGCGACAGGCCATAGGCGCGCGAGAACAGCCGCGTCATGTGGCTCTGGTCGGAGAAGCCGGCGGTCGCGGCGGTGTCGGCCAGCGCCATCCCCTGGCGCAGCAGGTGGCGCGCCAGCAGCAGGCGGCGCTGCACCTGGTAGGCGTGCGGCGTCATGCCGGTGGCGCGGTGGAAGGCGCGCAGCACCTGGAAGCGGCTCAGGCCGCAGGCCCGGGCTAGGTCGGCCAGCGACAGCGCGGCGGCGGGCGCGTCATCGATCAGGCCTAGCGCGTGGCGGATGGCGGCGGGAGCGCCGGGCTGGGGCTCGCGGGCGCCCTGGCGGCCGGCGCGCGCCAGTACTCGCAGCAGCAGCGTGTCGCAGGCCAGCGGCTCGGCGGCGGCGGTGACCTGAGCATACAGCGCCAGCAGGTCCGCCGCCAGCGCCGGCGCGTCCAGCACCGGATGCTCGAATTCGAAGCCGGCCCCGGTCGGCAGGCCGTCCACCGCCTCGGCCACCACCGCCGGATCCAGGTACAGCATCTGCCAGGCGCGTTCGCCGCCGATGGGCGCGCCGTCGTGCACCTCGCCGGGGTTCACGGTGATCACCTGGCCCGGGCCGGCCTCGACCTGGCCGCGGCCGCTGTGCGAGGCCTGGCCTCCCAGCCGCAACACCCCGATGCCGAACTGCTCGTGTGTATGCCGCGCAAACGTCCGGGCGCTGCGCGCGGCCACCGCCTGCACGCCGGCCAGGGCGCTGCGCTGCATGACGAATTGGTTGGCGTGCATGGCGGATTCCGTTGTGTGTCGGTATCTTGGCGGGCCGGTTAGGCCCGTCCGTTACGGCTGAAGACCTCGCGCAAGGCCGCCGCGAACAGGGCGTCGACATTGCGGCGCAAGCCGTCGGCGCGGGTGAACAGCGAAATCGGCGGCAGGGTCCAGTCGAAAGAATACGGCACGATCGCCGCGCCGGCGATACGCACCAGTTCATCGGCGATGTCGGCCGGCAGGATAGACACGGCGCGGTCGCTGGCGACGATCATTTCGCCGATCAGCTTGGACGAATCGCTTTGCACCGACGGCGTGGGCGGCGCCAGACCGGCGCGCAGGAAGATGTCGGCCACCTGTTCACGGATCGGGCTGTCCGGCGTGCCCAGGATCCAGTCCAAGTCGGCCAGCATGTTCCATTCCAGCCGCGTGCGTCCCAGCCGCGCGGCCAGGCGCCGGCTGGCGATCAGGCGCGGCGGCTGGTGGTACAGCACTTCGAAGTCGATCTGCCCCAGGTCCACCGACGGAGTCGCCCAGCCCACCACCACGTCCAGGGTGTGGTCGCGCAACTGGCGCAGCAAGGCCGGGCCTTGGCCTTCGTGGATGGTGGCGGTGATGCCGCGTCCTTGCGGCATGGTGCGGGCGATGGCGGCCGACAGCAATTGCCCCGACACGAACGGGATCACCCCGATGTGCAGGTGCGCGGCATGGCCGGCGGCCACGGCTTCCATTTCCTGCACCAGGTGCCCCAGGTCGTGCACCAGCGCGCGGGCGCGCGCCAGCACCACCGCGCCCAGCGGCGTGGGCGTCATGCCGCGCACCGAGCGTTCGAACAGCGGCACGTCGAACATGCTTTCCAGTTCGGCCAGTGCATTGGTCACCGCCGGCTGGCTGGTGGCCATGTGCTCGGCCACCCGGGTGAGCGAGCCGTGCTGCTCGATTTGTAACAGCAGCATGAGGTGGCGCATCTTCAGCCGCGAGGTCAGTTTCCGGATAACCTCGTCCGGGGAAAACGGCGTCATAGACAAGCCATAAGAAAAAGGTGATGTGACAATATTAAATCTGAATGATCACCTTATGTCCGCCGACCTAGAATTTTCCCTGTTCAAGACTAGGAGGCGCCGCCCCATGAATTCGCAATCCGACCGCCAGGCCGCTCTGGATTACCACGAGTTTCCCACCCCGGGAAAGATCTCCGTCGTGGCCTCCAAGCCGCTCGTCAACCAGCGTGACCTGGCCCTGGCGTACTCGCCCGGGGTGGCGGCGGCCTGCGAGGAAATCGTGGCGGACCCGGCCAATGTGTTCCGCTACACCGGCCGCGGCAACCTGGTGGGCGTGATCTCCAACGGCACCGCGGTGCTGGGCCTGGGCAATATCGGTGCCCTGGCCTCCAAGCCGGTGATGGAAGGCAAGGCGGTGCTGTTCAAGAAGTTCGCCGGGCTGGACGTGTTCGACATCGAGATCAACGAGACCGACCCGGACAAGCTGGTCGAGATCATCGCCGGCCTGGAAGCCACCTTCGGCGGCATCAACCTGGAAGACATCAAGGCGCCCGAATGCTTCACGGTCGAGCGCAAGCTGCGCGAGCGCATGAAGATTCCCGTCTTCCATGACGACCAGCACGGCACCGCCATCACCGTTTCCGCCGCCTTCATCAACGGCCTGAAGGTGGTGGGCAAGGACATCGACAAGGTCAAGGTGGTCACGTCGGGCGCCGGCGCGGCCGCGCTGGCCTGCCTGGACCTGATGGTGGACCTGGGGCTGCCGCTGGAGAACATCTGGGTCACCGACATCGAAGGCGTGGTCTACGAAGGCCGCACCGTGCTGATGGACCCGGACAAGGCGCGCTTCACCCAGAAGACCGACGCCCGCAAGCTGGCCGAGGTGATCGAGGGCGCGGACGTGTTCCTGGGCCTGTCGGCCGGCGGCGTGCTCAAGCCCGAGATGGTTGCCAAGATGGGCCCGCGCCCGCTGATCCTGGCGCTGGCCAACCCGACGCCGGAAATCCTGCCGGAAGTGGCGCACGGCGTGCGTGACGACGTCGTCATGGCGACGGGCCGTTCGGACTACCCGAACCAGGTCAACAACGTGCTGTGCTTCCCGTACATCTTCCGCGGCGCGCTGGATGTGGGCGCCACGACGATCACCCGTGAAATGGAAAAGGCGGCGGTGTACGCCATCGCCGAGCTGGCCGAGGAGGAGCAGAACGAGGTGGTGGCCGCGGCTTACGGCACCTACGACATTTCGTTCGGTCCCGAGTACCTGATTCCCAAGCCGTTCGATCCGCGCCTGATCGTGCGCATCGCGCCGGCGGTGGCCAAGGCCGCCATGGAAGGCGGCGTGGCCACGCGTCCGCTGGCCGACCTGGAAGCCTACGAAGAGCAGTTGCAGCAGTTCGTGTACCACTCCGGCGCCTTCATGAAGCCGCTGTTCTCGGCGGCCAAGCGCATCGTGCGGGGCGGCGGCAAATCGCGCATCGTCTTCACCGAAGGCGAGGACGAACGCGTGCTGCGCGCCGTGCAGGTCATCGTCGACGAAGGGCTGGCGCGCCCGATCCTGGTGGGCCGTCCCGCCGTGCTGCTGTCGCGCATCGAGAAATTCGGCCTGCGCCTGCGGCTGGGCGAGGACGTCGAAGTCACCAACCCCGAATACGACGAACGCTTCCACCAGTACTGGACCACGTATTGGGAACTGATGTGCCGCCGCGGCATCACCAAGGAGATGGCGCGCGTGGAAATGCGCCGCCGCCTCACGCTGATCGGCGCGATGATGGTGCACCTGGGCGATGCCGACGGCATGGTCTGCGGCACGGTCGGCGCCTATCACGATCACCTGCGCTTCGTCGACGAGGTGATCGGCCGCCGTCCGGGCGCCAACGTCTACGCCGCCATGAACATCCTGCTGCTCAACGAGCGCACGGTGGTGCTGGTGGACACGCACGTCAACGACGAACCCACGGCCGAGCAGATCGCCGAGTTCACCATCGCCGCGGCCAAGGAAATGCAGCGCATGTTCCTGGCGCCGAAGGTGGCGTTGCTGTCGCGCTCGAACTTCGGTTCGGGCAGCTCGGCCTCGGGCGCCAAGATGCGCCGCGCGCTGGAACTGGTGCGCCAAGCCGAGCCCGAACTGGAGATCGACGGCGAAATGCACGGCGACTGCGCGCTGGACGAAGCGCTGCGCCTGCGCATCCTGCCGTCCTCCACGCTCAAGGGCGAGGCCAACCTGCTGGTGTGCCCGAACGTGGACGCCGGCAACATCGCCTACAACCTGCTCAAGACGGCCGCGGGCGGCAACGTGGCGGTCGGCCCGATCCTGCTGGGCGCCAACGCGCCGGTTCACATCCTGACTTCCAGTTCGACCGTGCGCCGCATCATCAACATGACGGCCATGACGGTGCTGGACGCCAACCGCGTCGAAGGCTGACGCGGCTGCCGGCCCGCGCCACGGGCGCGGCCGGATGGCAAAACGCCCGCTTCATCCTGGGATGTCGCGGGCGTTCTCTTTGGCCGATGCAAGGGCCGCGATGCTCAGTTCGAGCTGGCCTTCCAGGTGCCGTCCGGTTGCTTGCAGAACCAGAACTTCCAGGTTTCGGTGGTGCTGGTGCGGGCGAAATCCCCTTCCAGCAGGCGACAGGTGCGGTCGCCGGACAGCTTGCTGGTCTGCAGCGGGGTGATCTTGGCCGTGATCGGCGCGGCCTTGCGCTTGGGCGTGCTCGACCAGTTGACGCTCTGGCCATCGGCGGCATTGTTCAACGCATCCGCGACGGCCTGGTGGAAGGCGGGCTTGTCGGCCTTGGAAATCTGGGTGATGAGGGCATTGTTCAGCATGACGGCGGGCGCCGCCAGGGCCGGTCCGGCAGTGACGCCGGCGGCGAGCGCGAAAGCGATGAGACGGATGGTTTTCATTGCGGACTCCCTCATTGTTGTCACGGCTGCGCGGACAGCCTTTTGATGGTCAGGTCCGATGGTACGCGAAGCGCCCGTTTCTTGTCTCGATCCGCCGCGGTCGCATGCTTGCCGGGTTGTGCGGGCGCAAAAAAAGCCGCCCGGCAAGGGCGGCCAAGGTACAACAAGGGGAGGGGTAAATCGTCGGCCGATCAGTTGGCGCGATGGTAGGCGCCCGAGAACGGCAGGTCATTCGGTTCGACGTTCGAGACCAGGCCGGCCGCCTTGGCGCTGGCCAGTTCGGCTTCGACCTGGGCGCGTGTCACGCCAGACTGGGGCGCGCCGTACACGCCCTGGAAGGGCACGTCGTTGGGTTCGACGTTCGAAACCTGGCCGGCGGCCTTGGCGGCGGCCAGTTCGGCCTGCACCTGGGCGCGGGTCGGGCCTTCATAAGGGGTGCCGTAGACGCCCTGGAAGGGCACGTTGTTCGGTTCGATGTTCTGCGAGGCGTAGGCACCGGCGCTCAGGGCGGCCAGGGACATCAGCAGGGCGGAAGCAAGGGTCTTTTTCATGGTGAATCTCCGATTTCAGAAGCCTGGGAGCGAATCCGGCGGCCTATCCGTCGTGGTTCGTTGTTGTTTCCCGATGGCTCCATAGTGCGCGCAAACGGCCTACGGATAAACCCTGATATCGGTAAAAGATTTTTCCACCAATGGAAAGAAATGGCGATTATTGGTAGTTAGTCGCCATTTATGGCGACGATAGCTGTCGCCATATTGCCAGCGCGAGAGACGCCCAGCTCAGTAATGGGGCGGCAGTTCGTCGCGCAGGCTGCGGAACGGCGCCGCGCCTTCGGGCGCCTGTTGGCGCAGTTCGGCCACCTCGCGTTGCAGGCGGTCGATCTGTTGCTGCTGGCGCACGATGATCTGGTTCAACTGTTCCAGCAGGTCGTCGGCGAAACTGGCCTTGACTTCCAGGTCCAGCAGCCGGCGTTCGATGTCTTGCGAATTTTCCATGGCGCTATTAGAACCCATTCCCCGCGGCGCCCGGGGCCGTATCGACATCCGCGCAATCCTGTGCGAGGCTGGGGGGCATGGTCACTCAGCGGGGAACTCGATTGGCGCAGCAACGACGCCGGCGCGGCGCCCTGGCCCGCCCCTTTCTGCATGGCCTGCTGGGCATGGCGCCGGCGGTGGCGGCGCTGGCCCAAGCGCAGGCGCCGCAGCAGCTGGCCCCGGTGGCGGTGACCGGCACCCGGATCGGCGCGCCGCCCTGGGAAACCCCGGCCTCGGTCGACATCGTGGAAGGCGCGGCGATGCGTCGCGGCCAGCCCGGGATCAACCTGTCCGAAGGCCTGGCCGGCGTGCCGGGCCTGCAGGTCCAGAACCGCCAGAACTACGCGCAGGACCTGCAGCTATCCAGCCGCGGCTTCGGCGCGCGTTCCACGTTCGGCGTGCGCGGGGTGCGGCTGTACGTGGATGGCATCCCGGCGACCATGCCCGATGGACAGGGCCAGACCTCGAACATCGACATCGGCTCGCTCGACCGGGTGGAGGTGTTGCGCGGGCCGTTCTCGGCGCTGTACGGCAATTCCTCGGGGGGCGTGATCCTGGCCTATACCGAAGACGGCGCGGTGCCCGCCGCAATCGGGGTGTCGGGCTGGGCCGGCAGCGACGGGACCTGGCGCTACGGCGCCAAGGCCTCCGGCGCCTCGGGCGACATGGACTACGTGCTCGCTCTGTCGCGCATGACCACCGACGGCTACCGCGACCACAGCGCCGCGCGCAAGAACCTGGGCAACGCCAGGCTGGGTGTACAGCTGGACGACGCGAGCCGCTTGACGATCGTGGCCAACAGCGTCGACCTGACGGCGCAGGATCCGCTCGGCCTGACCTACGCGCAATTCCAGGACGCGCCGCGCAGCGCCGCGCTGGCCACGCAATACGATACCCGCAAGACCGTGCGCCAGACCCAGGGCGGGCTGGTCTACGAGCGCCACGTCGACGGCGCCAACACCCTGCGCCTGATGCTGTACTACGGCCAGCGCGACACCACGCAATTCCAGGCCATCCCGCCCGCCGCGCAGGCGGCGCCGACCCAGGCGGGCGGCGTGATCGACCTGCGCCGCCGCTATGGCGGCGCCGACCTGCGCTGGACCTCGGAACTGGGGCCGGCGGACCGGCCCTTGACGCTGGTCGGCGGCTTCTCGTACGACACATTGCGCGAACAACGCAAGGGCTACCAGAACTACACCGGCGACGGCGCCGACCGCCAGCTCGGGGTGCAAGGCGCGCTGCGGCGCGACGAAACCAACACCGTCTATAACGCCGATCCCTACCTGCAGGCATCGTGGCGCATGGCGCCGCGCTGGACCCTGGATGCGGGCCTGCGCTACAGCACGGTGGCGTTCCGCTCGCGCGACCACTACATCGCGCCGGGCAACGGCGATGACAGTGGCGATGCCCGCTACCGCCGCGCATTGCCGGTGGCCGCGCTACGCTACCAGCCCGAGGCGCGCACCAGCCTGTACGTGTCCTATGGCCGCGGCTTCGAAACCCCCACGTTCAATGAGTTGTCGTACCGGCCCGGCGGCCTGCCGGGGCTGAACTTCGCGCTGGCGCCCGCGCTCGGCAACAATGCCGAAGCGGGCCTGAAGACCGACCTTGCCGGCGGGCAACTGACCGCCGCGGTGTTCCGCGTATCGACGCACGACGAGATCGTGTCGGCGGGCAGCGCGGGCGGTCGCGCCACCTTCCGCAACGCCGGGCGCACGCGCCGCGATGGCGTCGAGTTGGGCTGGTCGGCGGCCTTTGCCCGCCATGGGCGCGCGCAACTGGCCTACACCTGGCTGGATGCGCGCTATCGCGACGATGGCGCCGGCGGCATCCGCGCCGGCAACCGCATTCCGGGCATCGCGCGTCAATCGGCCTACGCCGCGCTGGGCTGGGCGCCACCACAGGGTTGGCAGGCGGGCATCGAGGCTCGCTACCTGAGCCGCCTGTATGCCGATGACGCCAACGACGCGGCCGCGCCGGGCTATGTGGTGGCCGCGCTGTCGGCGGGCTATGTCAAGCGCCTGGGAGACTGGGATCTGAGCGCCTACGCCCGCGTCGACAACCTGTTCGACCGGCGTTATGCCGGGTCCGTCATCGTCAACGAAAGCAATGGCCGCTACTACGAGCCGGCGCCCGGGCGCAGCGTGGGCATGGGGTTGGGCGTCACGTACCGTTATTGAGGTTGCATGCCCGGCCGGCTCAGGCGGCCCTGGCCGAGCCGTAGCAGAAGCCATGATCCTCGCAGGCGGCGCAGCCCGGCGCGGCGGCGAGAGGCAGGCCGGCGTGTTCACAGGCGGAATACGCCAGGAACTTCTTCCAGCGCAGGTTGGCGGTGTTGCGCGCCACCAGGCCCGGGTAGTGGCGCGTCAGCAGCGAGGTGACGTCCTCGCGGCCGGTCAGGCCGAGGTCGCGCCACAGATGGTCCGGGCGCAGGCAGGCGTGCGCCAGCACGCTGGTGACCCAGGCGGTGGTGGGCGCCGGCCCGCCGCAAGCCTGGAGCAGCATGCGCAGCAGGCGCGTGAAATCCGGTTGCGGACTGGCCAGGCCGCGCGCCGCGTAGGCGAGCAATTGCGCCCGCAGGTCGGCGAGCGCGGCGGCCGTGCCGTCCTGCGCGCCGGGAAACACGCTGGCCAGCACCTCGGCCAGCTCGACGGGCGACAGGCCGGTGCGGGCCAGGTCATGGTGCGCCAGGCTCTTGCCGATCACGGTGGCGAAGAAGCGGGCGTCCGGATGGCCGGGCGACGCGTGGTCCAGCAGGGCGCGGGCCAGGGCATCGATGTCGCCGGTGGCAGGAGGGGCGGTGAGGAGGGCATCCATGGCGGTTGGCGAGAAAGGGGCGAAGAAATCGTTATAAGCCAGAATATATGACGAATGCCGGATGACCCTGCCTGCGCTGGGTCAATCCCGCCGCGGATCGACCACGGGCGGGATCGGCGCGGCAAAAAAGGGAGTGGGGCGGCGTCGGACTCAGGCCAGGCCCGGCCAGCTTGCCAGGGCCACGCCCGCCGCCAGCAGCAGGCACAGCGGCGAATAGACGCGGGTGTCGAGGCGGGCGAAGGGGTCTTCGCCTTTGCGCTTGAAGAAACCGACGTAGCGGAAGTCGCCGATGGCGCGCGCCAGCAGGCCCAGCGCCACCAGCAAGCCCAGCCAGGGCAGCCCGCGCAGCGCCGGCGCCGGCACCAGGCCGGCGTTGGCGGCCGTGAGCCAGGCGCAGCCGATCAGCACGGCGGCCACGGCCAGCGTCCCTTGCGATGATGGCCGGAACAGCGGTTCACCGTCCTGGATCGGCAGCGCCGCGCGGTGCGCCAGGCGGCCGCCGGCGGCCCAGTAGGCGTGCCACAGGCCCAGCACGACGAAGATGAGGGACGTGAGGGCGGCGACGGCTGGCATGCGGAACTCCGGTGAGTTTGCGGGTGGCGCGAGTATGCCAAAGAAAGCGTGGGGCGTCCTGGCCGCAAAGCCGTGGCAATGGCATGGCGCGCGCAGGCCGTCCGGGGCCGCGACGGTCGCCCAAAAAAACAGGCGCCTCGCGGCGCCTGTCTGTCGTCATCGAATGACGGGTCTTACATGGCGTGGCCCATGTTGACGTTCATGTTGTACAGCACCCAGGCCGAACCCCCGACGATGATGGCGATGATCATCACGGTGAAGACGAACGTGGCCAGGTTGTCGCGGGCCGATTTCGATGCGCCCATGTGCAGGAAGTACACCAGCTGCACCAGCAGCTGGAGCACGCACAGCGCCACCACGCCGATGATGGTGATGGTGTGGGACAGCGCGCCGCTCATCACCAGGCCGAACGAGCCGAAGGTGAGCAGGAGCGAGAGCACGAAACCGATGATGTAGGACTTCAGGCTGCCGTGGTCGGCGGCGTGATCGTCGTGGCCGTGTGCGGCCGCAGCGGAGTGCGACATCAGAGGGCTCCCAGAAGATAGACGAAGGTGAACACGCAGATCCAGACGATGTCCAGGAAGTGCCAGAACAGGCTCAGGCACGCCAGGCGACGCTTGTTGATCGAGTCCAGGCCATGGCGGCGGATCATGTCGATCATGACGACGATCCAGATCAGGCCGAACGTCACGTGCAGGCCGTGCGTGCCGATCAGCGTGAAGAACGCCGACAGGTAGGCGCTGCGGCCGGGGCCCGCGCCTTCGGTGATCAGGTGATGGAATTCATAGACTTCCATCGCGATGAAGCCCGCGCCGAACAGGAACGTGACCATCAACCAGCCGATTGCGCGGCTCTT
This sequence comes from Achromobacter sp. EG18, assembly GCF_059759395.1. Taxonomy (NCBI): domain Bacteria; kingdom Pseudomonadati; phylum Pseudomonadota; class Betaproteobacteria; order Burkholderiales; family Alcaligenaceae; genus Achromobacter; species Achromobacter sp. EG18. Next base: position 3,340,214 of record NZ_CM186213.1, on the reverse strand, counting down.
GTTGTTGGCGTGGACGTTCAGGTTGGCCATGCCGAAGGTGAAGCTCGAGAACAGCAGCAACAGGGTTTCGACCAGCACGAACTTCAGGTCGAACAGTTCCTTGCCGGTGGGGCCGCCCGCGGTGGCGTTGGCCAGCACCGCGAACGTCGCGAACAGCACCGAAAAGATCAGCAAGTCGCTCATGAGGTAGACCCAGAAACCGAAAACGGTCTTGGATCCATCGTCATGGTGCGCGTGATCGTCGTGACCCGCGTGGGGGTGAGTGGCTACGGCTTGAATCATGGCTCAGGCGGCCTTCTGCATTTTTTCAAAGTGGGCGTTTTCGATGCGTTCGACTTCCGCGGCCGGGACCCAGTAGTCGACGTCGCGGTCATAGGCGCGGACGATGAACGAACCGATCATGCCGACGAAACCGACGATCGACAGCCACCAGATGTGCCAGATCAGGGCAAAGCACATGACCAGGCCGAACGCGCCGATGAAGACGCCGGCGGCGGTGTTCTTCGGCATGTGGATGTCTTCGTACTTGGCCGGGCGCTTGTAGGCCTTGCCGTTCTGCTTGTCTTCCCAGAACTGGTCCAGTTCATCGACGTGAGGAACATGGGCGAAGTTGTAGAAAGGCGCGGGCGACGAGATCGACCATTCCAGGGTGCGGCCATCCCAGGGATCGCCGGTGATGTCCTGGTTCTGCTTGCGCTGGCGCACCGACACGAACACTTGCTGAAGCAGGAACCAGATGCCCAGCATGATCAGCGCGGCGCCGGCCAGCGCGACCAGCAGGTACGGCTGCCATTCGGGGTTGTCGTAGTGGTTCAGGCGACGCGTCATGCCCTTGAAGCCCAGGATGTACAGGGGCATGAAGGCCAGGAAGAAGCCGACGAACCAGCAGTAGAACGAGTAGCGGCCCAGGCGTTCGTTCAGCTTGAAGCCGAAAGCCTTGGGGAACCAGTAGGTCATGCCGGCGATGCAACCGAACACCACGCCACCGATGATGGTGTTGTGGAAGTGGGCGATCAGGAACAGGCTGTTGTGCAGCACGAACGACACGCCGGGGATGGCCAGCATCACGCCGGTCATGCCGCCGATGACGAACACCAGCATGAAGCCCAGCGTCCACAGCACCGGCGTGGTGATGCGCAGGCGGCCGCGGTAGATGGTGAACAGCCAGTTGAAGATCTTCGCGCCCGTCGGGATCGAGATGATCATCGTGGCGATGCCGAAGAACGCGTTGACGTTGGCCCCCGCGCCCATGGTGAAGAAGTGGTGCAGCCAGACCAGGAACGACAGCACGCCGATGGCGGCCGTGGCGTAGACCATGGACTTGTAGCCGAACAGGGTCTTGCGGGCGAACGTGGCGACCACTTCGGAGTACACGCCGAAGGCCGGCAGCACCAGGATGTAGACCTCGGGGTGGCCCCAGATCCAGATCAGGTTCACGTACATCATGACGTTGCCGCCCATGTCGTTCGTGAAGAAGTGCGTGCCCAGGTAGCGGTCCATCGTCAGCAGCGCCAGCGTGGCGGCCAGCACCGGGAAGGCGGCCACGATCAGGACGTTGGTGACCAGCGAGGTCCAGGTGAAGATCGGCATCTTCATCAGGCTCATGCCCGGCGCGCGCATGCGCAGGATGGTCACGATGAAGTTGATGCCGCTGAGTGTTGTACCCAGCCCGGAGATCTGCAGCGCCCAGATGTAGTAGTCCACCCCGACACTTGGGCTGTAGTCGAGCCCGGACAGCGGCGGATAGGCGAGCCAGCCGGTCGCGGCGAATTCACCGACGAACAGCGAGATCATCATCAGCGCGACGCCGGCGCCGAACAGCCAGAAGCTCAGCGAGTTCAGGAACGGGTAGGCCACGTCGCGGGCGCCGATCTGCAGCGGCACCACGATGTTCATCAGCCCGGTGATGAAAGGCATCGCCATGAAGAAGATCATGATGACGCCGTGGGCGGTGAAGATCTGGTCGTAGTGGTGGGGCGGCAGGAAGCCGGCGGAGTCGGCCGAGGCGACGGCCAACTGGGTACGCATCATGATGGCGTCGGCGAAGCCGCGCAGCAGCATGATCAGCGCGACGATGATGTACATCACGCCGATGCGCTTGTGGTCGACCGAGGTCAGCCATTCGGTCCAGAGGTACTTCCACTTGCGGAAGTAGGTGATGGCGCCGAAGACCGCTAGGCCTCCCAGGCACACGGCGGCCAGCGTGACCATGACGATGGGTTCATGGTACGGAATGGCCTCGAGGGTGAGTTTCCCGAGCATTATTGAGTCAATCCTGCGACAAGATTATTCGACGTGGGGGTGCACGTGGCGTCATCGACGCCGGCCATCTTGGACATGGTGCTGCCCAGGATGTAGTCGAACATGGACGGCGGCACCGAGGCGTACTTGGCGACCGGGTTGTGTTCGCTGCGCTTGGTCAGTTCCTGGTACACCGCCGGAGTCAGCGCGGTGCCGGAAGCCTTGGCTTCCTTGACCCAGTTGTCGAAGCCTTCCTGCGACGTGGCGATGGCCTTGAAGCGCATGCCGGAGAAGCCGGCGCCGCTGTAGTTGGCCGAGATGCCGGCGTAGGTGCCGGGCTCGCGCGCGTTCAGGTGCAGCTTGGTCTCCATGCCCGCCATCGAGTAGATCTGGCTGCCCAGCTGGGGGATGAAGAACGAGTTCATGACCGAGGCCGAGGTGATCCGGAAATTGACCGGGACGTCGACCGGGAAGGCGATCTCGTTGACCGTGGCGATGTCGTACTCGGGGTAGATGAACAGCCACTTCCAATCCAGCGACACCACCTCGATGGTGACCGGCTTGTGCTCGGAGACGAGCGGCTTGTAGGGATCGAGCGCGTGCGTGGAGCGCCAGGTGATCACGGCGAGGATCGCCACGATGATACATGGCACGGTCCAGACCACGACTTCGATCGCCGTGGAGTGGGCCCACTTGGGCTGGTAGTCGGCCTTGGTATTGGATGCGCGGTATTTCCAGGCAAACGTCAGGATCATGATGATGACCGGGATCACCACCAGGAGCATCAGACCGGTTGCCGTGAACAGCAGGGTCTTTTCCTGAGCGCCAATGTCTCCCTTGGGGGAGAGGATTTCCATGTTGCAGCCGCCAAGCAGCATGACCGCGCCGACGCCAAAAATGCGCGTAAGGGTCGCAAGGAGGGGGTGTTTCACGTACAGCCTTGGATGGAAGGTGGGAAATGCTGCGTAGCAGCAGACTGGAATGCTGCTAGGCAGCAACGTCCATCCTATCGGTTTGATTTGGGTCAAGGCTGCGACGAATGGTCGCATTGCCTGGCGGGCTTTTGCCCTCAAGGCTTCCCGTTAAGGGTTTTCCCAGGCGGGGGCGGGCTTTGCTGGAAGGGTGGGGGTGCGACGATATGTCGCACCTGCACAAGACGGGATTGTTGCGATGTGTGGCATCCGCGCCAATCAGTCGACCAGGACCTCGCGTTCCGGCCCCGGTTTTTTGGCCAACTTGCGCTGCAGGGAGCGCCGGTGCATCCCCAGCAGGCGGGCGGCGGCCGACACGTTGCCGCCGGTCTCGTGCAGCGCCTGGTGGATGTGTTCCCATTCTAGGCGGTGCAACGGCGTCATGGTGCTTTCGATCGTAACTGTTTCCGGTTTCACCAGGCCCAGCGTGCGCAGGATCATCGGGGCGGTGGCGGGCTTGGGCAGGTAGTCGTCGGCGCCGCGCTTGATGGCCTCGACCGCGGTGGCCACGCTGGCGTAGCCGGTGACCAGCAGGATGCGCATGTCGGCGCGCAGGGCGCGCAGGGGACGGATCAGGGTCAGGCCGGAGTCCTCGCCCAGGCGCAGGTCGACCAGCGCGAAGGCGGGGCGGATCTCTTCGGCCACGCGCAGCGCTTCGGCGATGCCGGTGGCGGTTCGGGTTTCCAGGCCGCGGCGCGACAGGCTGCGCTGCAGGGTGCGCACGTAGAGCTCGTCGTCGTCGATCAGCAGGCCGAGGTCGGTGGGATTCAACATATCAGGTCCCGGGGCTACCGAGGGGTAAATAAAAACGGATGCGGGTGCCGCCGCCATCGGCGGCCGTCATGGTCATTTCGCCGCCCATCTGCTCGACGGTGGCGTGCGACAGGGCCAGGCCGACGCCAAGCCCTCCCGGTTTGCCGCTGTTGAACAGGCTGGTGGCCGGCAGCAGCGTCTGGTCGGGGTCGAAGCCACGGCCGTAGTCGCGCACTTCGCCACGCAGGGCGCCGTAGCCGTATTCCAGGTGCAGGTCCACGCGCGGCTCGCTGGCGGCTTCGCCGGCGTCGGCCGCGTTGTTCAGCAGCGCCTGCAGCAGGTGGGCGATGGCCGGATCGACCCGCAGGCTGGCCGGCAGGGTGCCCGAGCGTTGCAGGTCGATGGTCGGCCGGATCAGGCGCCATTGCCCCACCACGCGAACCAGGTCCACCGCGGTTGGGACCGCCAGATTGCGGATGCGTTCCCGGCACAGGGCCAGCAGCTGGCTGAGGGTGGCGACATCCTGCTTGAGTTCGGGCTCCTTGACCTCGGCGGCGATCTCGTCGGCCAGCAGGGTCATGGTGGCCAGCGGGGTGTTCAGTTCGTGCGCCATGGCCGCCGCGTGGGTGGCCAGGGCGACAATGCCCTCGTTGCGCGTGAAGCGTTCGCGCAGGCGCGCCAGTTCGCGTTCGCGCGCCCGCAGGTCGGCGGCCAGGCGGGTGGTGAACACCAGCACCACCACCACGGAAATCAGGAAGTTGGCGCCCAGGCCCCACAGCAGCAGGGTGTGGGTGTTGACGTCGCCGCGCAGGGGCTGGCCGAGGATGGCCGCGGCGAAATAGCCGGAGATGCCCGCCAGCGCGGCGGCCAGCGCCCAGTTGCGCGGCAGCGCCAGCGCCGCCAGCGCCGTGAGGATCAGGAACATCATGCCGAACGGATTGCTCAGGCCGCCGCTCCAGCCCACCATCCAGGCCAGCACCGCCATGTCCACCAGCAGGTGGCCGAAGGCGGTGGCGTGCGACAGGTCGCGGCTGTGGCGCAGGCGCAGGCTGGCGTAGACGTTGAAGCCGATCAGCACGCCCACGCCGATCCACAGCGGTTCCAGCGGCAGGGCCAGGCCCAGCACGGCGCTGGCCACCAGGATGGTGGCAGCCTGGCCCGCGATGGCGAGCCAGCGCAGGCTGCAGAGGGTACGCAGGAAGGAAAAGGCGGAACTACCGGGCATATCCAGACACAGGGTTGCCGGTCCATCGCCGGCGGATCAGGCGCCCGGCTGCGCGGAACGCTGGCATCCTGGGCGGCATGGGGCGCCGCGCTGCCGCCGGGCCCCGCGAGGCCGCCGGCGGCGGATGTGTGCTGGCATTGTATGAGGAATCAGCACCGGACGTTTGATGCGATACGTCCCTGTTATCACATCCCGGACGCGCGGCCGCCCGCGGCGTCAGTGCGTGTGGCCCGCGGCGGGCGTGGCGGCCGCCGCCAGCGGGCGCGCCTGCGCCGTCACCGGCACGCGTCGTTGCTTGCCGTCGGCGTCCTGCACCAGCAGCGTCAGGGCCACCGGGTCGCCCACGGAAATCTGCCTGGCCAGGTCGATCAGCATGACGTGGTAGCCGCCCGGCTTGAGTTCCACCGGCTTGCCGGCGGGCAGGTCGATGGCGGGCACCTGGCGCATCTTCATGACGTTGTCCTGCATGGCCATTTCGTGCACTTCGGCGTGCTTGGCGGCGGCGGATTCCACGCCCACCAGGCGGGCCGCGGTCGGCGAGGTCAGGCGCATGAAGACGCCGGTGGCGTGCTGGTTGGGCACCGTGGCGCGCACCCAGGCGTCCTCGACCTTGAGCGTGGCGTCCTGCGCCAGGGCGCCAGGACTGGCCAGCACCAGGGCGCCCAGGGCGAAGGCGGCGGCCAGGGACTTGAAAGCGGTCGGTTTCATCGGGAATTCCTTTGGTTGGTGTGGTGGGTCAGAGCACGGTGCGCAGGTCGGCCGCGCATTCCTCGGCGCTCTGCTGGTGGCGCAGGGCCAGGCGCAACTTGCCCTGGGCGTCGATGATGTAGGTCAGCGCGGTGTGGTCCATGGTGTAGGACGAGCCGGTCGGCACCTTCTGGTAGAACACCTTGAACGACTGCGCGGCGGCGCGGGTCTGTTCGGCGTCGCCGCGCAGGCCGACGAACGCGGGGTCGAAGGCCCGCATGTAGGCCTGCAGGATTTCCGGCGTGTCGCGCTCCGGATCAACGGTGATGAACAGCACCTGCAGCTTGGCGGCGTCGGCGCCGAGCAGGCTCTTTATTTCCAGCGCGCGGGTCAGCGCGGTCGGGCAGATGTCCGGGCACTGGGTGAAGCCGAAGAACAGCATCACGGGCTTGCCGCGATAGTCGGCCAGTTGGCGTTGGCGACCCTCGGTGTCCTTCAGTTGGAAGTCGCCGGTGGGCATGCTGGACAGGTCCATGCCGTTGATCTTGGGGGCTTCGGGGCCGCAGCCGGCCAGGGGCAGCAGGGCCAGGGCCGACAGCAGCCGGCGCCGGTGACGGTCGGGCGCGGGCGGCGCGCCCAGGAGGGCGCGCGGGGATGGGGAGTGCATGAAAACCTCGTTGCTTGACGGTTCGCGTAGGCGCGGCGGGGCCGCGCGGAAAGGCGGAGTCAGGCCAGGCGAGGCGGGGCGCGCGAGCCCAGCGGCGGCCCTTGGGCCGGCTGCACGGGCAGCGCGAGCGGGGCCGGCGCGGGGGGCGCGGCCCGGCCGCTGGACAACGCCAGCGGCGAGCTGTGCGAGGCGGGAGCGGGCGCAACGTGCGCCAGCAGCCCGAAGGGGCATTGCGCCCCGGTATCGGCGTTGGAGTGGGCGCCGGAACCCGCGCCGCCCTTGTCATCGGGGGACAGCGCCAGCCGCAGCGTGGAAATATCGCCTGCCGCCGAGCAGAAGGTGACCTCGAGCCGGCCGTCGTGCAGCGCGCGGGCGTCGGGCATGTAGCCCGCGGGCACCACCGCGCGCAGCAGCAAGGCCAGGAACGCCAGCCACAGCACACCGCGGACGCGCAAGGCGCCACGGCTTCGTGGAGGTCGGGTCAAGGCGGGCATGCGCCGATTGTAGGCCCTGTTGCCGGCCAGGATCAGGTATCGGGATCCAGGCGCCGGATCAGGGCGATGTAGCGGCGCCGGGCCTGGTCGGCGGGCAGGCCCGCAAGCAGGCGCCAGGTGGCCAGCTCGATCTGCTCGCGCACGGTGGCGTCGGCGGGATCCTGCGCGGGCGCGTCGCCGTGCCGGGCCTGCCGTTCATAGGCGTGCAGGCGGATGGCGACGCTGGTGGAGGGCGCTTGCGGCAGGGCGCGCAGTTCGATCACGGCGGCCTCGAACGCGTCTTCCAGGTCCTGCGCCGCGATCGCCAGCGTGGCCGGATCCATGGCGTCGCCCTCGGGCTCCAGTCCGCTGGCCACGGCCAGCCGTCGCCACAGGGCGTCGTCGGCGGCCGGGTCGGCGGCCTGCGCGCTTACCTTGACGATGCTGTTGTTGCGCAGGCGCAGGGTATGGGTGGCGGCGCCGCGGCCGGTGGCGGCGCCGTCCCGCACCTGGAAGGTCAGCGGCACCGCGATGGCGCGGCCGGCCAGGGCCGGCTGGCCCACGCTGTCGACGGTGAAGGTGTTGCGCGAATAGTCCATCACGCGCGAGAACAGGTCGATCAGGCCGCCACGGCCACGGTATTCGCCGCTCAGGGGATTGTCGCCGCCTTCCTGCCACACGACGTCGTCGGCGAACAGCGGGAACAACGTTTCGTATTCGCCCGACAGCAACGCCTCGCGGTACTGCGCGAGCAGGCGCTCGACCTCGTCGCCGGTCATCGCGGCGGCGCGGCCCGGACGCGCGGTGTCGGGGCGCTTGTCCATGAATTGCAGGATGTCGGCGGCGACGCGGTCGCGGTCGTTGTCCACGCAGATCATGTGGTAGCTGTTGTCCAGCAGCACCATCCGGCTGTCGGCAATGGCGTCATTCAGGAATCGCGCCGAGCGCACCGAGGTCAGCTCGTCCTCGTGCGCATGGATGATCAGGCTGGGGCAGGTGATGGCGTTCAGTCCGCGCTGCACGAAGCGGCGCAGGCGGTCCACCTCGCGGACACAGGCCAGCGGCACCCAGCGGTAATGGAAATTCTCGCCGCGCTCGAACTTGGCCTTGACGATGGATCGCACCAGTTCGTTCTTGATGCCGTAGGGTTCTTCTTCCTCGACGCGCATGCGCGCGGCCAGGCCAGGGATGCGGTAGACCAGCTTGCGCAGGCCGCGGTACCAGGGCGTGCTCCAGCCGTCGATGAAGACCGGCGCGGCCAGGCTGACCAGCTTGCCCTTGCGGTGCCCGACGCGCTTGCACAGCTCCACCGCCAGCAGCGCGCCCAGGCACATGCCGACCACGTGCAGCGTGTCGTGGCGTTCGGCCACCTCGCGGTACTTGGCGGTGACGGCGTCGATCCAGTCTTCGGCGCGCACCGGCAGCAGGTCCTCGGGAACCGTGCCGTGCCCGGGCAGCGTCAGCGAGTGGGTCTCGATGCCGGCGCGCTTGAGGATCTTGTGCAGCGACCCCAGGTCGTACTGGGTGCCGCCCAAGCCGTGGATGAGCAGGGCTCCGGTGCTAGTGGACATCTGCCTGCTCGATTTCGCCCAGGCGCCACATGCCGGCGACGACGGCCACGCTGCCGTCGAAATCCTCCAGCGGCGAACCGCGGTCGCTGATCACGCGCCAGCCGCCGCTGGCGTGCGCCATGCGGAACAGCAGCGGCGTGCGGTCGTGGGCGCCGGCGCGGCGCGCGGCCCAGTGCAGCGTCAGGCGCGCGCGGTCGTCCGGGTGGGCCAGGGCCAGCAGCGCGTCCAGGTTGGAAATGGCGGCCGCCTGCACGCCCAGGGCGCCCTGCAGGTCGCCGGCCAGTTCGAGCGAGCCGTCGAACGGGTTGTAGCGGTACATCAGCTGATGGCTGCCGGCCAGCGCCAGATCGAAGCGGCCGCGCCAGCGCTCGGCGTTCTCGAGTTCCTGCGCGCGGGCGGCGCGCAGGGTGTTGACCAGCAGGATCAGCAGCGCGGTGACCACCAGGTAGACCTGCGTGGCCAGCAGCACGTGCCAATGGTCGTTGGCTTCCACGAACGGGCCTTCGCCCTGCGCGCTCTGGTACAGCGCCATCAGGGCCAGCGTGATGACAGCCAGGGTGCCGCCCGGCGGACCCCACACCAGCGCGGTCAACACCGCGAATACCAGCGGCAGGTAGGTCAGTTCGAAGGTGACCACGTACGGCAGGTTCTGGATCATGTCGCCGTCGAAGGTCATGAAGGTCGAGGCGATCAGCGCGACGTAGGCGATGGCGCCCAGCACCAGGTCGCGCTTGCGCGGCCCCCCCGAGCGGCGCGGGCGGAAATGGGCCCACACGGTCAGGGCCGGCGCGACGATCAGGATGCCGGCCAGGTAGGCCGCGACCCAGGTGCGCAGCCGCAGCCAGCCATGCGCTTCCTGCGTCAGCCACAGCCAGCCGCCGCCCAGCAGCGCCGACAGGCCCGCGCCCGCCAGCGCGCCGGCCAGCAGCGCGGCGACCAGCCCGAGTCCGCCCTCGCGCGGGGCCAGGCGCTGCACCGTCCAGGCCGCCAGCAGGTTGGACAGGCTGGCGGCGATGGCGAACACCAGCGCCGTGGCGGGCTGGCCGCGCGTGAAGCTGGTCAAGACCAGTTGCGCGCAGAAGAAGGCGGCCAGGAGCAGCGGCCAATTGCGGCGCTGCGTCAGCAGATAGGCGCCCACCGCCACGCCCGGCGGCAGCCAGACGAAGACCGCGTGGCTGACCGGATCGTTCAGCAGGCGCGAGAAGACCCCGCACAGCAGGTAGGGGATGGCCCACAGCAGGCAGTACAGGTTTCTTCGGGGCGCTCGTGGTGTTGCCATATCGTTCCTTGCAGACGCGGTGATCCATGGCGAGCGCGGGCTCGCGCCAATCAGCGGGGTTATACAACACGGCCCGGCACCGTCCGCGAAAGTTGCCGGGGGCATACCGCCGTTCGAAAATCTTGGTACCCTTGGACGCAGTCGTGTCCCACTCCGTTCCAGGATTCAGTGCTCTCCTTGCCCGCCCAGACCCTGCCAGCCCCCGATTCCATTGCCGTTTCCGGGCTCGCCCGGGCGCGTCCGCCCGCGCGCGATGCCATCCGTTTGGTCCGGCTGGCGCTGCTGGCCGCGTTGCTGGCATTGCTGGCCGCCTGCGGCACCACGACCAAGGTCCAGCCCGGTTATTACCGGGTGCAGTCGGGCGATACGCTGACGCAGATCGCCCGCAAGCAGGGCACCAGCGTATCCAACCTTGCGCGTTGGAACAACCTGTCGAATACCAATGCAATCGAGGTGGGGCAGATGCTGCGGGTGGTGCCGCCTGCGGGGCAGGCCAGCACTTCCGCGCCGTCCAAGTCGCGGCCCAAGGCCTCGGGCGGCTCGCGCGCGGGCGCCTCCAGCATGGGCAAGCGGCGCACCGCGCCGCCGGAGGCGATTTCGCTGGTGTGGCCGGCGCAGGGCAAGGTGACCCGCGGCTACGATGGCTCGGGGTCGAACGGTATCGTCATTTCCAACACCGCCGGCACGCCGGTGGTGGCCGCGGCCGCCGGCACCGTTGCCTATTCCGGCAGCGGCCTGCGTGGCTACGGGCATCTGGTGATCGTCAAGCATAGCGCCAGCTTCCTCAGCATCTACGCCCACAACAGCAAACTGCTGGTCAAGGAAGGCCAGCGGGTGAGCCAGGGGCAGAAAATCGCCGAAATGGGCAATAGCGACAGCAAGCAGGTAGGACTGTACTTCGAATTGCGCTACGACGGCCAGGCGGTCGATCCGGCCGGTTCTCTGCCTGGGAAGTAAGGGCCCCCACGCGGCGCGCGCGTAGCGCGCTTGCTGCCCCCCGAGGGGGCTGCCCGGCCTTCGGGCGGCCGGGCGGCCGGGCGGCTATTTTTTTGTGGCGGTGTTGGTTGGGGAGCGGACGCGCGCGCTCGATGGGGGCGCCGCTCAAAGGGCTGCCCGGTTTTCGGACGGCCGGGCGCCGTCTCAACCGATCTGGCCGGCGTCCTGCGTCAAGGTCGAGATGAACGTCGCGGTGCGCGGATCGCGCGGTCGGGTGAACAGGTCGCGCGAGGCGCCGGCTTCGACCACGTTGCCGTCGAGCAGGAACACCGCTTCACGCGAAACGCTGGCGGCCAGGCGCAGGTCATGGGTGGCCATCAGCATGGTCATGCCCTCGGCGGCCAGCTGGCGCAGCACGTCCACCACTTCGGCGGCCAGGCCGGGGTCGAGCGCCGAGGTCGGTTCGTCGCACAGCAATACCCGCGGCGCGGGCGCCAGGGCGCGGGCGATCGCCACGCGCTGCTGCTGGCCGCCCGACAGATTGGCGGGCCAGGCCTCGGCCTTGTCCAGCATGTTGACCTTGCGCAGCAGTTCCTCGGCCCGCGCGCGGGCGCGGTCGGCGGGCCATTTCTGCACCGTCACCAGGCCTTCCATCACGTTGCCGATCACGGTCTGGTGCGGGAACAGCTGGAAATTCTGGAACACCATGCCGGTCTGCATGCGTACCCGCTGCACCTGGTCGCGCGAGAGCTTTTCGCCGGGCTCGAACTCGACCCGTTCGGGGCCGATCTCGAGCGTGCCGCGGTCGGGCACCTCCAGCAGGTTGACACAGCGCAGCAGGGTGCTCTTGCCGCTGCCGGACGGGCCGATCAGCGCGGTGACGCTGCCTTCGGCGATGGCCACGTCGACCTGCTTGAGCACCAGGTTGCCGCCGAAGGATTTCTCGATCTGTTCCAGGCGGATCATCGGTTCTTCTCGGAAAACACCGCGTGCTGGCCGAAGCGCCGTTCCAGGCGCACCTGGGCGGCGGACAGCACCGAGCTGAACACCAGGTAGATCAGCGCGGCCTCGGTGTACAGGATCAGCGGTTCGTACGTGACGGCGGCGATGCGCTGGGCCGCCTGGAAGATCTCGGGCACTGTCAGCACGGCGGCCAGCGAGGTGTCCTTGACCAGGGCGATGAAGGAATTGGACAGCGGCGGCACCGCCACCCGCGCGGCCTGCGGCAGCACGGTGCGGCGCAGCGCCTGGCCGCGCGTCATGCTCAATGAATAGGCGGCTTCCCACTGGCCCTTGGAGATGGACTCGATGGCGCCACGGATCACTTCGGAGTTGTAGGCGCCGACGTTCAGCGTGAAGCCGATCAGCGCCGCCGGCAATGGGTCGAGCACCACGCCGACGCTGGGCAGGCCGTAGAAGATCACGAACAGCTGCACCAGCAGCGGCGTGCCGCGGATCAGCCAGACGTAAAAACGCACCAGCGCCACCAGCGGCGCCGGCCCGAACAGCCGGATCAGCGCCACCACGAAGGCCAGCGCCAGCCCCAGCGCGAACGACATCAATGTCAGCGGGACGGTGAACACCAGCCCGGCGTGCAGCAAGGGCCAGAACGAGTCGGCCATCAACTGCACCCAGGCCGGCACCGCGAGGGTGTCGACCTGGGACAGGATCCAGTCGGGCAGGACGTTGTGCAGCCAGGCGGGGAGCGTCATGGAGCGGGCCGCTTATTGCTGCGCCGACAGGTCCGTGCCGAAGTACTTGACCGAGATGGTCTTGTAGGTGCCGTCCGCCTTGATGTCGGCCAGCGCCTTGTTGATGGCGGCCACCAGTTCGGGGTTGTTCTTGCGCAGCAGCACGCCGGAGTTGCTGAATTCGGCGGCCTTGTCGGTGGCGGCGATCTTGACCTTGGCGTTGGGCTTCTGCTTCTTGAAGTCCAGGAACGACAGGTTGTCGTTGACCGTGGCCTCGACGCGGCCCGAGGTCAGCAGGTCGATGGCTTCGTTAAAGCCTTGCACGGCAACCACTTCCGCGCCGTGGCTCTGCGCCAGCTTGCCGAAGTTGCTGGTGAGCGTGTTGGCGGACTTCCTGCCCTTCAGGTCGGCGAACGACTTGATGGTGGTGTTGTCATCGCGCACGATCAGCACCGCGGCCGACGAGATGTAGGGATCGGAGAAGTCGTACTTGGCGCGGCGCGCGTCGGTGATGCCGACCTGGTTGATGACGGCGTCGTAGCGCTTGGCGTCGAGCCCGGCGATCAGGCCGTCCCACTTGCCTTCGACGAATTCGGCCTTGACGCCCAGGCGCTGGGCGATGGCGCGCCCAATGTCGACGTCAAAACCGGTAAGCTGGCCGGAGGCGTCGTGGAAGGTGAAGGGAGCGTAGGTGCCTTCGGTGCCGATCTTGAACACGCCGGCGGACTTGATCTGGTCCAGCCCCGACTGGGCGTGGGCGGCGGACAGGGCGGCGACCTGGACCAGGCCGGCGATGAACAACGAGCGCAAGAGTTTCATGGCAATGCTCCACGGATGAGAGATCACTGCGAAAGGGCCGCGCGGATCGCGCCGCCTTCCGGTGTAGCCGCACTCTAACAACGCGCCTATTTTTCCACAAAGCATAAGGAATAGTAAAAATATAGCGGCAAGTCATATGCGGCATTCGCGCCCCGGGCCGCCCGGCCCGGGGTTCATCCAGGTGGTATCCAGATGGAGACAGGCGTGCAACAACAGTGGAACAGGCGGGCTTTCATGATGGCGGCGGCGGGTGTCGCGGCTTGCGCAAGTGTCATGCCGGCGCACGGCGCCAACGGCCTGCGCCGGGTGCCCGGCGGCGGCAGCATCACCGACGTGGCCGGCCTCAAGGTCGGGCACTACACCGACACGCGGCGGCCGACCGGCTGCACGGTCATCATCGCCGAAGCGGGCGCCACCGGCGGCGTGGACGTGCGCGGCGCGGCGCCGGGCACGCGCGAGACCGATCTGCTCAATCCCGTCAACATGGTGGAAAAAGTGCATGCGGTGATGCTGGCCGGCGGCAGCGCCTTCGGCCTGGAGGCGGCCACCGGCGTCATGCGCTACCTGGAAGAACGCAAGATCGGCTTCGACGTGGGCGTGGCGCACGTGCCGATCGTGCCAGCCGCCATCCTGTTCGACCTGGGCGTGGGCGACGCCTCGATCCGGCCCGATGCCGCGGCCGGCTACCAGGCCTGCAAGGCGGCCAGCGCCAAGCCGCCGCAGGAGGGCAACGTCGGCGCCGGCGCCGGGGCGACGGTCGGCAAGCTGTATGGCGCCAAGCGCGCCATGAAGGGCGGCCTGGGCAGCGCCTCGCTGACCGTGGCGGGCGTCACGGTGGGCGCGATCGTCGCGGTCAATGCGGTGGGCGACGTGGTCGATCCGGCCACCGGCCGCGTGCTGGCCGGCGCCCGCAGCGCCGACGGCAGGATGCTGCTGGACACGCGCGCGGCGATCCTGGCCGGCGACCTGCCGACCTCGATGCGCGAGGGCGCGGCCACCACCATCGGCCTGGTGGCGACCGACGTCAAGTTGACCAAGGCGCAGGCGCAGAAGATGGCGCAGACCGCGCACGACGGCCTGGCCCGCACCATCAACCCGATCCACACCATGCTCGACGGCGACACCGTGTTCGCGCTGGGCACGGGCGTCTCCAACAAGCCCGCCAACATGATGCTGCTGGGCGTGATGGCGGCCGAGGCGATGGCGATCGCCGTGCAGCGCGCCATCCTGGCGGCGCGCGCGCTGGAAGGCTATCCGGCGGCGGTGGATTTCATCGCCTGAGCGTCGCCTTCTTCCGGGTAAATGGCGCGCTTGCAAGCAGGAACGCCATTTGCTGCCCCCGCCGTATTCGTGCTGACCCCAAGCTGTCATATCGCGCCGGCATGATGGAAAGCGTCGGCGTCACGCCTGCGCGCGGGGGAGGGACAGCATGTACGAAGGAGAGCGCTTGAACGGAGCCACGCACCTGGCCGGCCTGGCCTTGGCGGTGGCCGCATCCGGGGCCCTGATCGCGCGGGCCGCGGAACTGAAAGTGGAGTGGCGCCAGACCATGGCCTGCGCGGTGTTCGCGGCATCCATGATCGCCGTCTATGCGTCATCGGTGCTGTATCACTGGTCGCGCGGACGCCGCAAGGCGCGCTGGGCCAAGGCCGATCATTGCGCCATCTACCTGCTGATCGCGGGTACCTATACGCCGCTGGCATTCGTGCCGCCGGAGCTGGGCTGGGGCGCCGCCATGGCGGTGGCGATCTGGCTGCTGGCGCTATACGGCATCGGCCGGGAATTGTGGTGGGCGCGTGACGCCGCGCCGGCCTTGCCGCTGTACCTGGCGATGGGATGGCTGGGCGTGATGTGCGCCGCGCCCATCGCCGGCGCGCTGTCGGGCGCCGGCCTGGCCTGGCTGCTGGCCGGGGCCGCGCTCTACACGGTGGGCACGGTGTTCTACGCCAACGACAAGCGCTGGCGACATGCCCACGGCATCTGGCACCTGTTCGTCATGGGCGGCTCGGCCTGCCACTTCGTCACGGTGTTCGGCTTCCTGCGCCACGCCTGAGCGCCGGCCGTCAGCGCCAGGCCGCCAGCGGCAGCATGCCGCCGCGGTTCTTCACTTTGCGCATGACGATATGCGAACACAGGTCGCGCACGCCGGCGATCTTGCTGAGCTTGTCCTCCACGAACTGCGAGAACGCCGCCAGGTTGCGGGTGCGCACCGTCAGGATGTAGTTGGAGGCGCCGGTGACGATGCTGGCCTCGGTGATTTCGTCGTACAGGGCGATGCCGGCCAGGAATTCCTCGTGCCAGCCGGCGCGGGACTGGTCCAGCGACACGTGCACGACGGCTTCCAGCTCGAAGCCCAGCCGCTCGGCGTCGAGCACGGCGCGATAGCCCCGGATCAGCCCGCCTTCCTCCAGCGCCCGCACCCGCCGCAGGCAGGCCGACGGCGACAGCGCCACCTGCTCGGCCAGGTCCTGGTTGCTGAGCTGGCTGTTCTCCTGCAGGCGGTAGAGGATGCGGTGGTCGATGGCGTCCAGTTGCATGATGCAATCCAATTCGAAAAAAATGGCTATGACGCAATTTAATGCGAAATCCTAGGGTTAGCCACGCCTTGTTTTGCAACTATTCGGCTTGGCCGCGCTGCTAGTATGTAGCCAGCATATTGCCCGAAGGAGCTGTGAATGCATACCCGCGAAAGCTGTGTCGCCGCCGACCGGCAGGACCCCCTGGCGCCGCTGAAGGCGCGTTTCGACCTGCCGCCCGGCGTGCTGTACATGGATGGCAATTCGCTCGGCGTGATGCCGCGCGCCGCCGCCGCGCGCGCCGCCGAGGTCATCACCCAGGAATGGGGCACCGGCCTGATCCGCAGCTGGAACACCGCCGGCTGGTTCGAACTGCCGTCGCGGCTGGGCGACAAGCTGGCCGGCCTGCTCGGCGCGAAAGAGGGCGAACTGGTCATCACCGACACCACCTCGCTGAACATCTTCAAGGCCCTGGCGGCCAGCCTGCGCATCCAGCAGAAGCGCCAGCCCGAGCGCCGCGTGATCCTGTCCGAGCGCGACAACTTCCCCACCGACCTCTACATGATCCAGGGCATGATCGACCTGCTGCAGCAGGGCTACGAGATGCGCCTGATCGACGACGGCCTGCCGCTGGAGCGGGCGCTGGACGAGGACGTGGCGGTGGTGCTGCTGTCGCACGTCAACTACCGCAGCGGGCAGATGCACGACATGGCCGCGGTCACGCGCCAGGCGCACGAGCGCGGCGCGCTGGTCATCTGGGACTTGGCGCACGCCGCCGGCGCGGTGCCGGTGGACCTGAACGGCGCCGACGCCGACTACGCCGTGGGCTGCACCTATAAATACCTGAACGGCGGCCCCGGCTCGCCGGCCTTCATCTGGGTGGCGCCGCGCCACATTCCCGATTTCTGGCAGCCGCTGTCGGGCTGGTGGGGCCACCAGCGTCCGTTCGACATGACGGTTGCCTACGAGCCGGCCGGCGGCATCCGCCGCTACCTGTGCGGCACCCAGCCGATCGTGTCGCTGGCCATGGTCGAATGCGGCCTGGACGTGGCGCGCGAGGCCGACATGGCCGAGGTGCGCAGGAAGTCGCTGGCGCTGGGCGACCTGTTCATCGCCTTGGTCGAGGAACGCTGCGCCGGCCATCCGCTGACGCTGGTGACGCCGCGCGACCATGCCCAGCGCGGCAGCCACGTCAGCCTGCGGCATCCCAACGGCTACGAGGTCATGCAGGCGCTGATCGCGCGCGGCCTGATCGGCGACTACCGCGAACCCGAGGTGCTGCGCTTCGGCCTGACGCCGCTGTACTTTGGCTACGCCGACGTGTGGGACGCGGTCGAGATCCTGAAAGACGTGCTCGACAGCAAGGCCTGGGACAAGCCCGAGTTCAAGCAGCGTTCGGCCGTGACCTGAGCGGCCGGCGCACCGGCCCGAGCGACATCCAGCAAGAGAGCGCAGTACCGGAGGAGACAATGACACAACAACAAGGATTCGGCAGGATCGCCGAACGCGAACAGGGGCTCAAGCGCCGCCTGACGTCCGGCCAGATGAGCATGATCGCGATCGGCGGGGCCATCGGCACCGGCCTGTTCCTGGGCAGCAAGTTCGCGATCGGCTTCGCCGGCCCCAGCGTCATCATCAGCTACGCCATCGGCGGGCTCATCACGCTGCTGCTGATGGGCTGCCTGGCCGAGATGACGGTGGCGCATTCGACGTCGGGTTCGTTCGGCGCCTACGCCGAGCACTACATCGGCCCGCTGGCCGGCTTCCTGGTGCGCTACGCGTACTGGTCGTGCGTGGTGCTGGCGGTGGGCACCGAGGTCACCGCGGTGGCCGAGTACATGAAATTCTGGTTCCCGTCGGTGCCCGGCTGGCAATGGGTCTGCCTGTTCTCGGCGGCGCTGATCTTCATCAACGCCATGAGCGTGAAGGCGTTCGGCACCATCGAGTACTGGTTCTCGACCATCAAGATCAGCGCCATCGTGGCCTTCATCATCCTGGGCGCCTATGTGGTCTGGGGCAATCCGCAGTACGGCACGGCGCAGTACACGGCGCACGGCGGCTTCTTCCCCAACGGCGTGTGGGGCATGTGGATCGCGGTGGTCATCTCGATCTTCAGCTACCTGAGCGTGGAGATGATCGCGGTGGCGGCGGGCGAGGCCGAGGACCCCGAGCGCGCGGTGAAGAAGGCGTTCCGCGCCACCATCGTGCGGCTGGTGGTGTTCTACCTGCTGACGCTGGCGCTGATCCTGGCCATCGTGCCGTGGGACCAGGCCGGCAAGGGCGGCAGCCCCTTCGTGACGGTGATGGAGGCGGTGAAGGTGCCGTACGCGGCCGGCGTCATCAACTTCATCGTGCTGGTGGCGGCGCTGTCGGCCATGAACAGCCAGTTGTACATCACCACCCGCATGATGTTCAGCCTGTCGCGCGCGGGGCATGCGCCGGCGGCTCTCGGCAAGCTGACGCGCAGCGGCACGCCGCTGAACGCGCTGCTGCTGTCGACCAGCGGCATCGCCATCGCCACCGTGCTGAACGTGCTGTATCCGGAAACCTCGTTCACGCTGATGATGGCGATCTCGATGTTCGGCGCGCTGTTCACGTGGATGATGATCTTCGTCACGCACTACTTCTTCCGCCGCCGCTGGGCGCGCGAGGGCGGCGCGGCGTTGTCGTTCCGCATGCCGGGTTTCCCGCTGCTGACGCTGCTGGGCGCGGGCGCGATGCTGGCGATCCTGGTGACGACCTATTTCACCGGCGTGTTCAAGATGACGCTGGTGTTCGGCGTGCCGTTCCTGTTGGTGCTGGCGGCGCTGTATCTGCTGCTGTTCCGCAAGTCCGCGGCGGCGGTGGTGCTGCAAGCGCGCCAGCAGCGCTCCTAGCGGTTGCGCCGGCGGACTCGCCCGGTGTTGCCGGCGGCGCGTTTCAAACGGCGCTTGCGTCCGCGCACTGGCGGATCGCCGCCAGCATGGCGCGGGCCCGCGCCGGCAGCGAGCGCGAGGCGTACACGGCGTGCATCTGCGGCGCCACGCCCTGCGCCGAGGTGGCGGTGTAGCCGGGGCATACCCGCACCAACGTGCCGCGGGCGATCTCCGGCGCCGCCGCCCAGTCCGCCAATCTGGCGATGCCCACACCCTGCAGCGCCAGCGCCATCAGGCCGCTGCCGGTGCTGACCCGCACCGCCGGCTCGGCATGCATGCGCACGATGCGCTTGTCGCGCCGCAGGTGCCAGTCCTTCAGCAAGCGCGGTCCGGTGTGCATGATGAGCCGGTGCCGCGCCAGTTCTTCTGGCTCGCGCGGCAGCCCCATGCGCGCCACATAGTCAGGGCTGGCGCACAGCAGCCGTGCATACGGCCACAGGCGCGCGCCCAGCAGCTCGCTCGATGCCGGAAAGCCGCCGCGGATGGCGAAGTCCAGGCCCTCCGCGATGGGGTCGACCCACTTGTCGGTGTAGTTGATGTCCACCGTGACGCCGGGATAGTCCGCCGCGTAGCGCCGCAGCACCGCCGGCAGCAGGGTCACGCCCAGCAGGTCGGGCGCCGAAAAGCGCAGACGGCCCTGATCGCCCGACTGGGTGTCGCGCAGCGCCTCGCGCGCTTCGCTTTCCAGCCGCAGGAGGCCGCGCGCCGACTGGAAGTAGCTTTCGCCCTGCGGCGTCAGCACCACGCTGTTCTTGCTGCGCAGCAGGAGCTGCGCGCCGACCTGGCGTTCCAGCGCCTGCACCGCGCGGGTGACCGCGCTGGGCGAGGCGCCCAGGGCGCGGGCCGCCAGCACGAAGCTCTGGCGTTCCGCGACGGCGCAGAACACCTGGTATTCCCATAGCGCGCCACGTTCCATGGCGGTTCTCCATTGCATTTATCGCAACATGATATTGCAACGCACAGCGCTCGGGCGGACCTAGACTGCGGCCATCCCCGACTTTCTCCAGGTTGATCGCCATGTCAGATCCCCACTATTTCGATCCCGCCACCGGCGCGCGCCATGCGCTGGATGAGGCCCGCTGGTGTTCCGATGCGCGCGCCCCCTTGATGATCTCGCCGCTGCCGGGCATCTCGCGCGACGACATCGACCGGGGCGAGCGTTCGCTGTGGCGCTACCGCGCCGCGCTGCCGGGCGCCGTGGCGCGGCCGGTGTCGATGGGCGAGGGCGGTACGCCGATGGTCGAGCGCGCCTGGGGCGGCCTGCGGCCGCATTTCAAGCTGGAATGGTTCAACCCCACCTGCAGCTTCAAGGACCGTGGCGCGGCGGTGATGCTGTCGTGGCTGCGCCAGATCGGCATCCGCGCCATCGCCGAGGACAGCTCGGGCAACGGCGGCGCCGCCATCGCCGCCTTTGGCGCGGCGGCGGGCATGGACGTCACCATCTTCGCGCCCGCCTATACCTCGACCGCCAAAGTGGCGCAGATCCGCGCATTCGGCGCCGACGTGCAACTGGTGCAAGGGCCGCGCGAAAACGCCGAGACCGCGGCGATCGAGGCGTCCGCGCGCATCTTCTACGCCAGCCACAACTGGCAGCCGTTCTTCCTGCAGGGCACCAAGTCCATCGCCTATGAGATGTGGGAGGACTTCGGCTTCGAGGCGCCGGACAACGTGGTGATTCCGGCGGGCGCGGGCAGCAATGTGCTGGGCTGCGCCATCGGCTTTGCCGAGCTGCTTGCGGCCGGACAGATCCAACGCCTGCCGCGCCTGTTCGTGGCCCAGCCCCTGAACTGCTCGCCGGTGGACGCCAGCTTCCATGCCGGGGTCGACACGCCGGTGCCGCGCGAGGTGCTGCCGACGGTGGCCGAAGGCACCGCGATCAAGCGGCCGGTGCGGCTGCGCGAGGTGTTGCAGGCGATCCGCGCCAGCGGCGGCCAGACCGTCGCGGTGCCGGAGGCGGACATCGTTGCCGCCGTGCGCAGGCTGGCGGCAATGGGGCTCTACGCCGAGCCCACCAGCGCCACCGCGGCGGCGGCGCTGGATATGCTGCGGGCGCGCGGCGCGATCCGCGAGGCCGAGCGCACCGTGGTGCTGCTGACCGGCACCGGCATCAAGGCCACGCAGTTCATGACGGATCTGTATTCGGCGGCGTGATCCGGGCGGCGTCGGCCAGCAGGTGGTCGAGCAGGCGGCGGGCGCGGGCGTTGAGCGTTTCGCGCGCTTGCACGCACAGCAGCAGTTCGCGCGAAGCCCAGGCGTCGGTCAGTGCCACCGACACCACGTCGAGCAGCCGGCACATGCTGTTGGCCGTGGTCTCGGGCACGATGCCGACACCGACGCCGGCCTCGACCAGCCGGCACATGGCGTCGAAGCTGCGCAGCTGCACGCGCAGCTTGATCGGCCCGCCCGCCACCAGCGCCTGGCGCGCCAGGAAGCGTTGCAGCGCGCTGCTGCGGTCGAGGCCGACAAAATCCTCGTCCAGCACGTCGCGGAAGGCGATTTCGGCGGTGCCCGCCAGCGCATGGCCGGCGGGCACGATCAGCACGAAGCGATCGCAATGGTACGGGTAGGTCTGCAGCGCGCCGGTATCGACGGTGCCGGCAACGATGCCGATGTCGGCCGAGCCATCGGCGATGCACTCGACGATCTCGTCGCTCAGCATCTCCTGCAATTCGACGTTGATGCGCGGGTGCGCCGCCAGGAAACCGCCGAGCGCTTCGGGCAGGAAGGCGGTCAGGGCGTTGGTGTTGGACAGCAGGCGCACCGAGCCGCCGAATTCGCCGGAGAAATCGGCCAGATCGTCGCGCAGGCGGTCGGCCTGGGCAAGCATCACGCGGGCGTGCGCGGCCAGTTTCAGGCCCGCCGGGGTGGGGATGACGCCCTGGCGGCGGCGTTCCAGCAGCGGCGTGCCGAGAGAGGCTTCAAGGTTGCGGATGCGGGCGCTGGCGGCGGCCAGCGCCAGGTTGGCGCGGGCGGCGCCGTGGGTGATGCTGCCGGCCTGCACCACGTGCAGGAAAAGCGCCAGATCGGTCAGGTCGAAACGCATGGTGGCGAGCCTACGCGAGGCGCGCAGGCTGCCTCTGCGAATGGCGCATTTTCAGCGGCGGACAGGGTCCGTACACTGCGCCGATTCGTGTTTTTTTGGTGGTTTTTTCATGCATCTGGTCGCCTCCGGTTTTCCGATTCTACCCGCGCTGATCACCGCGATCACGATCGCGTTGTGGGCCTTTTCGCGGCTGCCTGAGTACCTGACGGCGCTGCTGTTCTTCAGCGCCGCGATGATCCTGGCGGTCGCCTCGCGCGACGTGGTGTTTTCGGGGTTCTCGTCGGCGGCGTTCTGGCTGGTGCTGAGCGGCTACGTGTTGGGGCTGGCGCTGAAGTACACGGGCCTGGCCGACCGCATGGCGGGCGCGTTGTCGCGGCGCCTGTCGGGTTCATATCCGAAGGTGGTGGCCGGCGTGGTCGCGCTGACGTACCTGCTGGCTTTCGTGATGCCGTCGAACATGGGCCGCATCGCGCTGCTGATGCCGATCGTGCTGGCGTACGCCGACCGGATCGGGCTGGCGGCGGGACGGCGCGGGCGAATCGGGCTGGCGCTGGCGGTGGGCTTCGGCACTTTCCAGCTGTCCACCTCCATCCTGCCGGCCAACGTGCCCAACCTGGTGATGGCCGGCAGCATCGAATCCAGCTACGGCCTGCAGCTGGGCTATCTGCCATACCTGTGGCAGCATGCGCCGGTGCTGGGCATCCTGAAAGGCGCGGTGCTGGTGGCCTGTATTGCGTGGCTGTTCCGCGACACGCCGGAAGCGGCGCCGCCCGCCGCGCCGGCCCCGCCGCTGACGACGGCTGAAAAGCGCCTGGTGGTGTTGCTGGGGTTGACGCTGCTGGGCTGGGTGACCGACGGATGGCATGGCGTGTCGCCGGCCTGGATCGGGCTGGCTGCGGCCTGCGTGTGCCTGTTGCCCAGGGTGGGGTTCGTCAGCGGCGAGCAGTTCGGCAAGGAAGTGAACTTTCGCACCGCGATCTATGTGGCGGGCATCCTGGGGCTGGCCGCGATGGTGGCGGACAGCGGCCTGGGCGGCATCATCGGCCGCGCCCTGCAGGCCTGGCTGCCGCTGTCGCCCGACGCGCCGATGCAAAGCTTCTTTTCGCTGGTGGGGCTGTCGGCCGCGCTGAACTTCGTGGTCACGGCCAACGGCGTGCCGGCCTTGTACACGCCGCTGGCCGAGACGCTGGCGCAGGCATCGGGCTTTTCGTTGATGACGGTGCTGATGGCGCAGGTGGCCGGCTACGCCACCGTCATCATGCCGTACCAGGCTTCGCCCATCGTGGTGGCGATGGGCATGGGCCAGGTGCCGGCGCGCAGCGGCCTGGCGCTGAGCCTGCTGACCGCGCTGGTGTCGTTCGTGGCGCTGGTGCCGCTGGACTACCTGTGGTTCAGGCTCCTGGGAATGCTGGGATCGTGACCAGTTCCTCCTCGGCGGGCGTGGTGTCGGGCGCCGGGGCGAACACGCGCAGGCGGTGGCCGTCGGGGTCGAGCGCCACGAAGGTGCGGCCGAAGTCCATGTTGGTGGGCGCCTGCAGGATGGGCAGGCCGCGCAGGCTCCAGTCGAGGTGGCGCTGGTCGAGCGCGTCGGCGTCGGACACGGTGAAGGCCAGTTCGGTGCAGCCGCCGCGGCCGGCCGCGGCCGGTTCGACGGTGTGGCGCGACCACAGGCCCAGCATCAGGCCGGAGTCGAGCGCGAACAGGGCGAAGGTGGGCGAGCTTTCGACGGGCGGGCGGTTCAGCAGCGCGCTGTAGAACGCCGCGCTGGCCTCGGGCTTGTCGACGTAGAAAATGACGAAGTTCTTGGCGGACATGATGCGCTCCTGGTTGGATGAGCGCTCATCTTAGAAAGACATGCTGTCAGATTTTGTCAGCAGTCTTTGGCCGGATGTCGCACCGGCCGCCCCGCGTCAGCAGCCGTCGCACGCGGCCGCATTGATGGCGCGCCACTCCTTGAGCAAGGCATGGCGGCGGCGCGGGTAGCGCTGCCCGGGTTCGAGCGTGGCGATGCGGTCGGTGCGGAAATGGCGGAAGTCCTGGCGCAGTTCGCACCAGGCCATCACGATGCGCACGCTGTCGAAAAAACCCAGGGCGAACGGCCAGATGACGCGCTCGGAGTCGGCGCCCTTGTCGTCGCGGTAGGTGATGGCGATCTTCTGTTCGCAGCGGATCGCCTGGCGGATCTGGGACAGGTCGACCCGGTCGACCACCGCCCAGCTGCTGGGACCGACCAGCAGCGGAATGGCGTCGAGTTCGTCGCGCAGTTCCCGCGGCAGCACCGCGCTGATCTTGGCCAGCGCGTTGGCGGCGGCCTGGCCCAGGCGCGGGTCGGAACGGCCGGCCACCCAGCGGGTGCCCAGCACCAGGGCCTCGATCTCCTCGGTGCTGAACATCAGCGGCGGCAGCATGAAACCGGGCCGCAGCACGTAGCCGATGCCCGGCTCGCCCTCGATCTCGGCGCCCTGCGCCTGCAACGTCGCGATGTCGCGATACAGGGTGCGCAGGCTGACGCCCAGGTCGGCCGCCAGGCGGTGGCCGCTGACGGGCAGGCGATGGCGCCGCAGGGTCTGCAGCAGGTCCAGGAGTCGTTCGGCGCGGGACATGTAGGCGGGCAAGGGCGGGACGCCGTAATGCTGCCACGGAATGGCAGCAGCCGGAAGCCTCGGCCCTCAATCATCAAGTGGTTTGCGTTCGAGCCGATGCACGGGCGCGAGACCACCTTCGACCGCCTGCTCAGGCCTTGCGCCACCGCCATACCGGTCAGCATGCCGCGCCGTTGCAGGCGTGGCTGCGCGGCCAGGTGCGCGACGTGCTGCGCGACCGCCTGGCCGCGGATGCTTCCAGCTAGCGGCTGACCGGCTTGCCGCTGGCCACGTCGATGGCCGAACCGTCTTCCAGGCTGACGCGGTAGATCTCGCGCAGCACGTTGCCGGCAAAGCCGATCTCGACGATGGACACGTCCTTGAAGGTGGTGGCGATGCCGTCGGGCAGCGCGGCGTTGACTTCCTTGGGCAGGCGGTACACCACGCCATAGGTGGCCTTGTGATCGCGGAACGCGGGCTGTTCCAGCGCGCTGTTGTCGATGGGGGCGGCGGCCAGGGCGGCCGAGAGGGTGGCGAAGGACAGGCCGAGGGCGGCCAGGGGCAGGATGCGCTTGATCATGGATTTTCCTTTTATGTGGGACCCGCGAGAGTCCGAGCCAGTGTGGCCACGCCGGATGTACGGCGTATTGCACCAGTCCAAAGAAATCCGATAGCCGCCGTGGTCCGGCCGATAGCTGCGCGCGGTCGGGCCGGGCCGGCCCGGCCGTGGGGTGTCAGAGCAGGAAAACGGCCGCGATGATCGCCAGTCCCAGCGCCAGGTTGACGCCGACCCAGCGGCGGATGCCGGCCATCGCCTGGCCGCCGCGCGGCCAGTCGGAGGCGGCCACTGCCGCCCGCAGCCGGGGATAGAGCGCGGCGCGGATGTAGGCGTAGATCACGGCCATGATCAATCCGCCGGTGGCCATCACCGTCCAGCCGCGCGGCATGAAGAAGGCGCCGCCCGTCTGCGCGGCCTGGGACGCCTCCTGGCCGATCATCGCCGCGCCGGTGGCCAGGATCAGCACGATCGCGGCCAGCACGGCGTTCAGGAACGGGCCGAGCACCGCATGCATCAGTCGCAGCCGTTGCGGCGGCTCCAGTTGCGCGGCCGCCGGCCGCAGGAAACAGTGGGCGAACAGCATGCCGCCCACCCAAAGAATGACGGCCAGCAGGTGGATCAGTTTGAACGCGCTGTAGAGCATCGGGTCGGCCTTGGGCAAGAGGGGGAAGGGACGTCGCGCCAGCGCCGGGGCGGCCGGTCGGGCAAGTCCGTCCCCATCATATCGCCACCCTTGCGCGGGCGGGGGTTCTTGACCTGGGCAAGGGTTTTCCATTTAGAATGAGATTGATTTTTATTTGTGATCAAGTGTGTTCGGGAGCCCACCGTGTCCAACCTTGCGCTTGCCTGCGGCGACGCCGTCCACCTGCTTTACCGCGCGCACCACGGATGGCTGCACAACTGGCTGCGGGCCAAGCTGGGCGATTCGTTCGACGCCGCCGACCTGGCGCAGGACACCTTCGTGCGCGTGCTGCGCCACCGGCACGAGCTGGACGCGCTGCGCGAACCCCGCGCCTACCTGACCACCATCGCCAAGCGCCTGGTGCTGAACCTGCACCGGCGCCGCTCGCTTGAACGGGCCTACCTGGACGCGCTGGCCACGCTGCCCGAGGCCCAGGCGCCGTCGCCCGAGCAGCGCCTGCTGATCCTCGAGGCGCTGCAGGAAATCGACGAGATGCTGGCGGGCCTGCCGCTTCCGGCGCGGCAGGCCTTCCTGATGGCGCAGCTCGAGGGCCTCGGCCACGCCGAGATCGCCGCGCGGCTGAACGTGTCGCTGCGCTCGGTGCACCGCTACATCGCCAAGGGGTACGAACAATGCATCATGGCGGTGATGTAAGCGCGCCGTGGGGCGCCGCGGGCGAGCTGCCCGCCGTCGACCGCAAGGTGGCGCGCGAGGCGGCGCGCTGGCTGTTGCGCCTGAGTTCCGAGCGCGCCACCGAGGCCGACGTGCGCGCCTGCGCGCAGTGGCGCGCCAGCAAGGCCGAACACGAACATGCCTGGCAACGGGCGCAGCGCGTCAACCAGCGTCTCGGCCTGGTGCCGTCCTCGCTGGGCATGGCGGCGCTGAACCGGCCCGACCTGGCCGGCCGTCGCGCGGCCCTCAAGACCCTGGCCGCGCTGATCGTGGCCGGCCCCGCCGGCTGGGCCGCGTGGCGCGCCAGCCCGTTCGAGTGGAGCGCCGACTACCGCAGCGCCACGGGCGAGCAGCGCCGCGTCGCGCTGAGCGACGGCTCTTCCATGCACCTGAACACCGCCAGCGCGGTCGACGTGCTGTACGACGCCGACCTGCGGTTGGTGCGCCTGCGCGCCGGCGAGATCGCGGTCCACGCCGTGGAAGAGTCGGGCGCGCATCCGCGCCCGTTCGTGGTGCGCGCCCGGCAGGGCGAGGTGCAGGCGCGGGCGGCGCGGTTCTGCATGCGCCAGGACGGCGCCGCCTGCCTCGTTAGCGTGCAGGAAGGGCGCGTCAACCTGCGCGGCGGCGGCGTGGTCGTGCCGTTGGCGGCCGGCGAGCAGGCATGGCTGCGCGATGACGCGCCCGCGCGCCCCGAGCCGGCCGATCCGCATGCGGCCGACTGGACCCGTGGCGTGCTGCACGTCAACGCCTGGCGCCTGGATGCGTTCGCCGCTGAACTGGGCCGCTACCGGCCGGGCCTGCTGCGGTGCGACCCCGAAGTGGCGGGCCTGCGGCTTTCGGGCGCGTTCCAGTTGCATGACACCGACGCGGTGCTGGCGGCCTTGCCGTCGACGCTGCCGGTGCGGGTGCGCTATCGCAGCGCGTATTGGGTGACGATCGCGCCGCGCGCCGGACAGGCGTGAATCGTCGTTGTTACAAAAAAACCGAGGACACGCTGTCCGGTCCGCGAATGTCGAGGGTCATGGTCAGTAGAGGCACACGAATGCCGATACCCGTTGGATCGAAAGGACGACCATGGCTCATTTCCCCGCCAGCCGCGTGCGCGGCTATCCCATCAACCGAGAGGCCCCATGCCGACTGACCCGCCTGACCCTGGCGTTGCGCCTTGCCACCGCGTTGGCCGCGCCGGCCGCCATGCTGTGGCCGGCCGCCGCCGCGCAGGCGCAGGCCGTGCCGGCGCAGCAGGCGCGCAGCTACCGCATCCCGGCCGGCCCGCTGGCCGAGAACCTGGCACGCTTTGCCGACCATGCCGGCGTCACGGTGCTGTTCGACGCGACGCTGGTGGGCCAGCGTCGCGGCGCGGGCTTGAATGGGGAATACACCGTGGCTGACGGCTTTGCCCGCCTGCTGGCCGGCAGCGGCCTGGCCGCGCGCGAGCGCAGCCCCGGCGTATTCGTGTTGCAGGCCTTGTCGCAGCCGGGCGTCGCGCAACTCGCGCCGGTCACGGTCCAGGGCGAAGGCGCGGTGGCGGCGCCGGCATGGGAAACGCGCACCGACCGCAAGCGCATGGACGATCTGCAGATCAAGAACTGGAGCGACCTGGGCAAGCGCGCCGAACCCGGCGTGAGCTTCAACCGCCAGAACAACAGCATCAACATCCGCGGGCTCGACCAGGACCGCGTGCTGACGCGGGTCGATGGCATCCGGCTGCCGTGGCTCGACGACGGCGCCCGGGGCGTCAAGGGCGGCCTGGAGGCGGTGGACTTCAATACGCTGTCGCGCCTGGACATCGTGCGTGGCGCCGACGCCGGTTCGGGCGGTTCGGGGGCCATTTCCGGACTGGCCGACCTGTACACGCTCAGCCCGGCCGACCTGCTGACCGACGGCAAGACCTTCGGCGCGCTGGCCAAGACCGACTACGACACCGCCGACAGCAGTTGGGGCGCCAACGCCGCGCTGGCCGGGCAGATCCATGACAACACCTTCTGGCTGGTGCAGGCGGGCGTGCGCAACGGCCACGCGCTCGACAACCGTGGCGACGTCGGCGGCTACGGCCCGCGCCGCAGCGAGCCGACGCCCGAAGACTACGACCAGCGCAGTTTCCTGCTCAAGCTGCAACAGCGCGTGGATGGCGGACATCGTTTCGGCCTGACCGGCGAGTACTTCAAGCGCAACGCCACCCAGGACAGCATGTTCGAGCAGGGCCCGGGCACCAGCTACCAGATCGGCGAGAACACCACCAAAAAGGAAACCGAGCGCGAGCGCGTGTCGTTCGACTATGCCTACAAGGCGCCGGGCGAGGGCGGCTGGATCGACAGCGCCACGGCGGTGGTGTATTGGCAGCGCATGCAGCTCGACAGCGCGCTGGATGGCCAGCGCAGCCGCGACGCGCGGGGCAACATTCCCGGCGACCCATTCCGCTACGGTTTTCCCAGTGGCGCCTATGGCCGCAACAACTCCATCCGTCAGACCATGTTCGGCGCCAATGCCGAGCTGACCAAGCGGCTGGCCGGCAACAGCGTTTCACAGCTTTGGACGGTGGGCGGGGAATGGTACGGCAACAAGACCGAGCAGAATTCCAGCGGCTACGACAATTGCCCGGTAGTGCGACCGGGCACACCCGCGCCGATGGGTCCGCGCACCTGCGACATGCTGCACACCAACCAGGCCGACGTGCCGCTGTCCAAGGGCAGCCAGTGGGCCTTGTGGGCCTCCGACGAATTCAGCTTCGCCGACGGCCGCTACACGGTCATGC
Organism: Achromobacter sp. EG18; assembly: GCF_059759395.1. NCBI lineage: Bacteria > Pseudomonadati > Pseudomonadota > Betaproteobacteria > Burkholderiales > Alcaligenaceae > Achromobacter > Achromobacter sp. EG18. The sequence goes on along the minus strand of NZ_CM186213.1, from coordinate 3,311,177 downwards.
CGGCGCTGCGCTACGACCATTACGAGCAGAAGCCCAAGTCCACCGAAAGCTACGCCAGCAACCGCAACGGCGGCGCGCTGCCGCCCGACAATGGCGGCGGGCGCTTCTCGCCCAAGCTGCTGGCCACCTGGAAGGCCGCGGATGAACTGAACCTGTACGCGCAGTACGCCTACGGCTTCAAGGCGCCCAGCGCGACGCAGCTCTACACCAACTACGGCGGCCCGGGCACCTACCTGCGGGTCGGCAACCCTTACCTGAAGCCGGAAACCAGCAAGGGCTGGGAACTGGGCGCCAAGCTGGGTTCCGATTCGCTGGGGGGCGCGTTATCGTTCTTCGATAACCGCTACCGGAACTTCATCGACAGCAACGTGCCGCTGGACGCCGGTTCGCCGCAATGGCAGGCGGGTTGGGCCGGGCAGTATCCGCTGGGCATCACCGGCAACGTCAACCGCGCCAAGGTGCGCATCTATGGCGCCGAGGCCAGCGCGCACTGGAAATTCTCGCCGGGCTGGCGCACCTGGGGCTCGCTGGCATGGGCCGTGGGCAAGGACGAGGGCACCGGCCAGTACCTGAATTCGGTGGCGCCGCTCAAGGCCGTGCTGGGCGTCGGCTATGGCCGCGACGCATGGGGCGTGGACGCGATGCTGACCACGGCCCTGCGTCGCAACAAGGTCGAGTATCCGGACGCTTCCGCCAAGGCGCCCAACCGTGATTTCCAGGCGCCTGGCTATGGCGTGGTGGACCTGATGGGCTACTGGCGCCCGGCCTCGGTGAAGGGCCTGCAGGTGCAGGCCGGCGTGTTCAACCTGTTCGACAAGAAGTACTGGGAAGCCATCAACGTGCCGACCGCAGGCGCCACGGCGCTGCCGCGGCCGGTGGACTGGTACACCGAACCGGGACGCAGCCTGCGCGTCTCACTGACGTATCAATACTGACCCGCGCTGCCGCCGCGCGTCAGCGGCGGCAGTCCCGATTTTCCATTCCGGCCGGAGGGCCCGCAATGAGCAACGAAGTGAAGCACCCCGATTTCGACACCCGAGCCGCCGAGCTGCGCGCCCGCAACGAAGCGCTGGCGGCGTCCAAGCCCGGCCTGCGCGCCCGCAACCTGGCCCAGGAACTCGGCGTGTCCGAGGCCGAATGGGTCGCCGCCGGCTGTGGCGGTGTCAAGGCAGTCGAACTGCATGGCCAGCCGCAGGAGATCTTCCGCGAACTGGGCACGCTGGGGCCGGTGATGGCCCTGACGCGCAACGACTGGTGCGTGCACGAACGCCATGGCGCCTACCTCGACATCCAGGCCGACGGCCCGGTCGGCCTGGTGCTGGGGCCGGACATCGACCTGCGGGTGTTCTTCTCGTGCTGGGCCTCCGCCTGGGCGGTCGAGCAGGACGGCCGCCACAGCCTGCAGTTCTTCGACGGCGCGGGCGTGGCGGTGCACAAGGTCTACCGCACCGAGGCCACCGATGCCGCCGCGTACGACGCGCTGGTGGCGAAGTTCGCGGGCGCCTCGCGCTGGCCCGACACCGCGCCTTATGCCGCCGCCACCGACGCGCCGAGCGTCGAGGACAGCGCCCAGTGGCGGCAGGCCTGGCTCGGCATGCAGGACACGCACGAGTTCTTCCCGCTGCTGCGCAAGTTCAAGGTGTCGCGCCTGGCGGCGCTGGCCGCGGCCGGCGAGGACCTGGCGCAGACAGTGCCGGTGGAGTCGATCGAACGCATGCTGGAGTCGGCGGCGGCCAGCGGCCTGTCGATCATGTGCTTCGTGGGCAACCGCGGCATGATCCAGATCCACACCGGCCCGGTGCACCAGTTGCGCCGCACCGGCCCCTGGTTCAACGTGCTGGATCCGACCTTCAACCTGCACCTGGACACCAGCGCCATCGCGTCGGCCTGGGTGGTGAACAAACCCACCAGCGATGGCTGGGTGACGTCGCTGGAGCTGTATTCGTCCAGCGGCGACCTGATCGCGCAGTTCTTTGGCGAGCGCAAGCCGGGCAAGCCGGAACTGACGGGTTGGCGTGAATTGATGTCGGGCCTGTGCCGCGTGCCGCTGGCCGCATGAGGATGATGCAATGAAGAAATGGCTGGCGGTGGCGGCGGGATGGATGCTGGTGGCGGCCGCGCAGGCGGCGCCGCCCGCGCGCGTGGTGACCCTGGGCGGAACCGTGACGGAAATCGTTTACGGCCTGGGGCAGGGCGAGCGGCTGGTCGGCGACGACCAGTCCAGCCTGTATCCGGAGGCAGCGACCCGTCTGCCGCGGGTCGGCTATTACCGCGCCGTGCCGGTCGAAGGCGTGCTGGCGCTCCGGCCCGACCTGGTGCTGGCGTCGGAGCAGGCTGGTCCGCCCGACGCGCTCAAGCGCCTGGGCGAAGTCGGCGTGCGGGTGGTGAGCGTGCCGGACGCGCCGTCGGTCGATTCGCTCAAGGCGCGCATCCGCGCCGTGGCGGCCGCGCTCGACGTGGCGCCGGCCGGCGAACAGATGGTGCGGGACGTGACAGGCGAACTGGCCAAGGCCGAAGCCATGCCGGCAACGCGCGCGCGGGCATTGCTGCTGATCAACCGCAGCGGCGCGCCGCAGGGCGCGGGGCGCGGCACCGCGGCGGCCGAGATCATGCGCCTGGCCGGCCTGGACAACGTGCTGGCGGGACAGCAGGGCTACAAGCCGCTGTCGCCCGAGGCCATCGGCGCGCTGGCGCCCGACCTGATCATCGTCACGCGTGAATCGCTGCAGGCCAGCGGCGGCCTGGAGGGCTTTGCGCGCCTGCCCGGCATCGCGGCGACGCAAGCCGCGGCGAAACAGCGCATCATCGTCATGGACGATCTGCTGATCCTCGGCCTGGGGCCGCGTCTGCCGCAGGCGCTGATCCAGCTCAAGCAGGAGGCGGCGCATGCCATGGCGCGCTAGGGCGCCGCTGGCACTGGCGCTGCTGGCCGCGGCGCTGGTGCTGGCGGTGCTGGCGGCCAGCGCCAGCGGCGCGGTGCCGATCCCGCTGCGTGAACTGCCGTCGCTGTTGTGGGGCGCGCCCACGCCTGAACAGGCGCTGTGGCGCAATGTGCTGATCGACATCCGCCTGCCGCGGGTATTGCTGGCGGTGGTGATGGGCGCGGGCCTGGCGATCTCCGGCGCGGCGTTGCAGGCGCTGTTCCGCAATCCGCTGGCCGAGCCGGGGCTGATCGGCATTTCCGCCGGCGCTTCGCTAGGCGCGGTCATCGCCATCGTCATGACGCACGGCGGCTTCTGGTACACCGCGCCGGGCGCCTTCATCGGCAGCCTGGTCGCGACGCTGTCGGCCTATGTGGTGGGACGGCGCGTGCCGGGCGTGGCCGGGCTGCTGCTGGCGGGGGTGGCCATCACGGCCATCGCCTTCAGCCTGATCGGGCTGTTCACGTTCATGGCGTCCGATGCGCAGCTGCGCGACCTGACCTTCTGGAACATGGGCAGCCTGGCCGGCGCCAGCTGGAAGCTGCTGGCGTTCCTGGGGCCATGGGTGCTGCTGCTGTCGTGCTGGCTGCTGCGCCAATGGCGCGTGATGAACGCGCTGCTGCTGGGCGAGCGCGAGGCCCAGCACCTGGGCTATTCGCTCAAGCAGGCGCGCGCCCGGCTGGTGCTGGCCTGCACCCTCATCGTCGGGCCGCTGGTGGCCGCCAGCGGCACCATCGTGTTCGTCGGCCTGGTGGTGCCGCACCTGGCGCGCATGACGCTGGGCGCCAACCACCGCCTGCTGCTGCCGGCCTGCCTGCTGGGCGGCGGGCTGGTGATGACGCTGGCGGACTGGCTGGCGCGGATCGTGGTGGTGCCGGCCGAACTGCCGATCGGCCTGGTGACCGGGCTGGTGGGCGGTCCCTTCTTCCTGTGGCTGCTGGCGCGCGGCCGGAGGCACGGTTGATGCTGGCCGCCGAGAACCTGACGCTGGCGCGCGACGGCAAGCGCATCCTGGACCGCGTCTCGCTGGCGATCCGGCCGGGCGAGGTGGTGGGCCTGCTGGGCAGCAACGGCGCCGGCAAATCGACCCTGCTGGGCGCATTGGCGGCCGAGCTGGATGCCGATGGCGGCAGCCTGGCGCTGGACGGCCGCCCGCTGCGCGCGCTGCCGCCGCGCGCGCAGGCGCGCAAGCGCGCGGTGCTGCCGCAGAAGCCCGGGCTGACCTTCGACCTGGGCGTGCGCGAGGTGGTGGCGATGGGCGCGTATCCGTTTCCGGAGCTGTCGCCGGCCGAGGTCGATGACCTGGCGCGCCAGGCCCTGGAATGGGCCGACGTCAGCCACCTGGACGGCCGGCGCTATCCGCAGCTGTCGGGCGGCGAGCAGCAGCGGGTGCAATTCGCCCGGGTGCTGGTGCAATGCCGCGCGGCGCGCGTCCCGGGCGAGGCCCGCTACCTGCTGCTGGACGAACCGACCGCCAGCCTCGATCCCAGGCACCAGGCCGACCTGATGCGACGGGCAGCGCAACTGGCGCACGAAGGCAATACCGGCGTGCTGGTGATCCTGCACGACATGAACCTGGCGGCGCGCTGGTGCGACCGGCTGCTGTTGCTGAGCGGCGGCCAGGCGATCGCGCAGGGCACGCCGGCGCAGGTGCTGACGCCGGCCAACCTGTATCTGGCATACGGCATCCAGGCGCAGGTGATGCCGCATCCGTTGCAGCCGGACCGGTTGCTGGTGCTGATGGCTTGAGGGGGGCGAGCCCCGGTAAAATGGGGCAATCGCGGCGGCCGCGGCCGCCTTTTCTTCATCTACCGACAGGACCCAGTGTCATGCCTACTTTCGACGTCGTCTCCGAAGTCGACAAACACGAACTCACCAACGCCATCGACCAGGCCAACCGCGAGCTCGCCACCCGTTTCGATTTCAAGGGCACGGATGCCAAGTTCGAACTGGAAGGCTTCGTGGTGACGCAGGTGGCGTCGAGCGCGTTCCAGCTCAAGCAGATGCTGGACATCCTGCGCGGCCGGCTGTCGGCGCGCGGGATCGACGTGCGCTGCCTGGACGTGGCGGATCCGCTGGAGAACCTGGGCGGGGCGCGGCAGAAGATCACGGTGAAGCAGGGGATCGAGCAGCCGGTGGCCAAGAAGCTGATCGCGGCGATCAAGAACGCCAAGCTCAAGGTCGAAAGCCAGATCAACGGCGACAAGCTGCGGATCAGCGGCAAGAAGCGGGATGACCTGCAGACGGCGATTGCGTTGTTGAAGAAGACTGACGTGGATTTGCCGTTGCAGTTCGAGAATTTTCGGGACTGACTGTTTTGCTTGCGGCTGGGTGGGGTTCGTAGGCCGCCCGTCGCGCGGGGTGTCGGGGGGGCGGGCGCCCACGATTGCGGTCCGGAGCGTTCGCTCCGGACTGCCCCATCCTCAACCTCGTACGCCTTCGGCTTCCTACGGTTTCCGTCGGGCGCATCGAGGTTGCCCACCCCCCCGACACCCCGCGCAACGGGCTACCGGCGTCTAGGTTTGCGGCGCAGTCAGGTCGGACGGGGGCGCGGAGAGGCTTGCGTTGCCCGCAATAACCGGCCGCCCTGCGCGGCCGGTTATTGCATACGCGATTTGTTGCGTCGGAACGGTGTGCGCTGCGCGCTTGCGGAGAGGGGCGCGCTGAAGGTGTTTTTTTGCTGGATAGGCGTGGTCTCGTTCTGCGGGCTCCGTGGAACGCCATTGATTACGGGCTGGCGTCTTCCCAAATTGCGTAACGCCATCCGACTTCCTCAATATTCCGCCCACAAGTGCTGGGCCGCATAGGCGCGCCAGGGCCGCCAGGCTTCGGCGCGGGCCAGGAGCTGGGCGGGGGTGTATTGGCGGTTTTCCAGTTTTTCCAGGGCGCGGATCAGGCCGATGTCGGAGGCGGGGAAGGCGTCGGATTCGCGTAGCTGGCGCAGGGCGATGTATTGGGCGGTCCATTCGCCGACGCCGCGCAGGGTGCGAAGGCGGGTGACGGCGTTGTCGAGGCAGTCGGCGGTGTCGAACAGGCGGGGGTCGGCCAGGGCCGCGGCGGCGACGGCGGAGAGGGTGGCGGCGCGCGTGCGGGGCATGCCGAGCGGGGCGAGGTCGGCGGGGGCGACGGCGGCCGGCGTCGGGAACAGGTGGGTCAGGTCGCCGTCGGGCTGGTCCAGGGGCTGGCCGTAAGCGGCGACGAGTTTGCCGGCGAGCTTGATGGCGGCGGTGACGGTGATCTGCTGGCCGAGGACGGCGCGCAGGGCGAGTTCGAAGCCATCCCAGGCGCCGGGCACGCGCAGGCCGGGACGGGCGGCGGTGAGGGCGGCCATGACGGGGTCGTGGGCCAGTTGCGCGGCGAGCGCGGCGGGGTCGCTGGCCAGGTCGAAGACGCGGCGCAGGCGCGCGATGATGGTGGGCAGGGCATGCAGCTGGGGGAAGCGGACGGTGGCTCGCAGCGCGTTGCCCGGGCCGGGTTCGACCCGCACGGTGCCCTGGCCGCCGTCCAGGCCGATGGTGCGCGTGTAGCTGTCGTCCGTGACCTGTTCGATGCCGGGGATGGCGCGCACGCGCAGGAAGTCCAGCATGGCGGGCCAGTCGTAGGGCGGGCGGTAGCGCAGCAGCAGCTTGATTTCGCCTTGCGGGCCGGCCGGGACATCGGGCTTGCCGGAACGCCGCAGTTCGCCCGGGGCGCGGCCGAACAGGGCCAGGAAGATCTCGTTGAAGCGGCGGATGCTGCCGAAGCCGGCGGCAAACGCGATCTCGGCCATGGGCAGGCGGGTTTCGTGGATCAGCTGCTTGGCCAGCAATACGCGCCGGGTCTGCGCCACGGCCACGGGCGAAGCCCCCAGGTGCTGGCGGAACTGGCGCCGCAACTGGCGTTCGCCGACGCCCAGGCGCGCGGCCAGGGCGTCGACGCCGGCGTCGTCGAGCGCGCCGAGTTCGATCAGGCCGAGGGCGCGCGCGACGCTGTCGGGCAGGTCGCGGCCGCGGCCGGCGGCGGGCGCGGTTTCGGGCCGGCAGCGCAGGCAGGGATGGAAACCCGCTTCCTGGGCGGCGGCCGCCGTCGGGTAGAAGACAACATTGCGCGACAGCGGCGTGCGCGCCGGGCAGACCGGGCGGCAATAGATGCGCGTGGTCTTGACGGCGGTGAAGAAGCGGCCGTCGTAACGGGCGTCGCGCACGCGGATGGCGCTGTAGCAGGCGTCGTGGTCGAGGTTCATGCGATCCATGCTAGCGCCGGAAGCGGCCTGGATCTAGCGGTTTTCGGACACTGTTGTCCGGCTTGCTGTGATGTCCGGAATCCGCCAGCGCCGGCGCCGCGTCCGGCCTATATTGGACGCGTCAATACCGAAGCCGGAGCCCGCCATGCCTGTCCAGATTTTCCAATTCGAACGCGTCGCCACGCCCCTCGGGCAGATGCTGGTCCTGACCGACGCGCAGGAATGCCTGCGCGCGGTCGACTGGCACGACTACGAACCCCGCATGCATGCCTTGCTGCGGCGCCAATATGGCAAGGGCGCGGTGCAGTTGCGCGATGCCGCGCGCGCCTCGGCCGCGAGCCGCCAGCTGCAGGCCTATTTCGAGGGCGAGGTGGATGCGATCGACCGGGTGAAGGTGGCGTCCGGCGGCACCGATTTCCAGCGCAGTGTGTGGCGGGCGTTGCGCGAGATCGCGGCGGGCGAGACCGTCAGCTATGGCGCCCTGGCCACGCGCATCGGCCGGGCTTCGGCGGTGCGCGCGGTGGGCATGGCCAACGGCGCCAACCCCATCGGCATCGTGGTGCCCTGCCACCGGGTGATCGGCGCCAATGCGTCGCTGACCGGCTACGGCGGCGGGCTGCATCGCAAGCGCTGGCTGCTGGAACACGAAGGCCGCTGGCGCGCTGCCCGGGGCGCGCCGGTGGCGCGGGCCGCCTGAGGCGGCCGCACCGGCAAGGAATGCCCGCGTCGCGTCGACGCGCGTGGCGCGCGGTGTGGCGGTCAGGCGCGGATCCAGCCGCGCGCGATGGGCAGCGCCAGCAGCTTGCGGTAAATGGCCTGCAGCACGGCCGTCAGCGGCTCGCCGACGCGGCGCCAGACAGGCACGGCCAGCCCGGCGGCCACGGGCGCCAGCAGCAGGCCGCCGGCGATGTCCAGCGGAAAGTGCACGCCCAGGTAGACGCGCGACAGGCCGACCACGGCCGCCAGCAACAGTAAGGCATAACCCCAGCCGGCCCAGCGCCGGTCGAAGATCAGCGTGAACGCCAGCGTGGCGATGATGATGGTGTGGTTGCTGGGAAAGGACGCGGTGGCCTTGTGCGCGAAGAACGCGTGGCCCAGCCCCAGCACGAACGGCCGCGCATGCGGCCACAGCGCGCCGCACAGGTAGCTGATGCAGAGCGCGGCGCCGATGCCGGCCAGCGCCTTGAGCGCGACGTCACGCTGGGCCTGGCCGCCCCACAGCCACAGCCCCGCGAGCGCGGCCGGCACCAGCAGGATCAGCCGGTTGGCGACGAACAGGGCCGCCTGGATGTGCCAGGCCGGGCTGGCCGGATCGGCGTTGATCAGGAGAAACAGGGACTGATTGATAGGTTCCACGAAATCCATGACGCGTCATTTTGATGAAATATTCTCGACTGGCGCGATGGTAGTCGGGTTTGCCGTCAATTCCCTTGCAAAATGCGCGCCGATCCCCGGGATTTACTTTTGGATGCGGCTGTGGCTTTCCGCGGCATTTGCCGGTTTGCCCGGAAAAGGCGCGCGGCCCAGCTCCTCCTCCTGTCCGGGCCGCGTGGCCCCAGGTAGCGCGCGCGCCGGTGCCGTCGACACGGCTCTTACTTGGCGATGCGCTTGCCCTGCGCGTCGATCACCGCTTCGCCGTCTTCCTTGGTGAAGGCGCCTTGCTGCGGCGCGGGCAGGATGTCCAGCACCAGTTCGGACGGGCGGCACAGGCGCGCGCCCAGTGGCGTGCTGACGAAGGGGCGGTTCAGCAGGATGGGGTGGGCCTCGATGGCGTCCAGCAGGGCCTCGTCGCTCAGCGTGGTGTCATCCAGGCCGAGTTCGGCGTAGGGCGTGCCCTTCTCGCGCAGCGCGTCGCGCACGGTGATGCCGGCGCGCTTGAACAGCGCCTTGAGCTGTGCGCGCGAAGGCGGCGTCTCCAGGTACAGGACGACCTGCGGTTCGATGCCGGCGTTGCGGATCATGGCCAGCGTGTTGCGCGAAGTGCCGCACTTGGGGTTGTGGTAGATGGTGACGTCGGACATGGGCTTTCCTTGCGGTATTGCGGGGACAAGGAGGGAGCATAGTGCATTCCAGCCCCATCCCCCGCGGCCATGGCGGCGTCAGGCGCGCAGCTTGCGGCCCAGCCGGCGCCAGCCGATCACCACGCCGGTCAGGCTCAGCGCCGCGCCGCCCAGGCTGAGGAACACCAGCAGGATGTCCCACAGCGGCCGGCGCGCCAGCAGGCCGGTCCAGTCCCAGCTGTGCAGGAAGGCGAACAACCAGCGGCTGGCGCGGTTGCCGCGGTCCTGCCGGCCCAGCACCTGGCCGGTGCGCGGATCCAGGTAGACCCAGCTGGCCTGCGGGTCGTCAAACACCAGGCGCCACGCCGGCAGCGGCTTCTCGATGTGGCCGAGCATGGCGTGTTCGTCGCGGCCGTAGTAATAAAAATCGTAGCGGTCCAGCACCTGCACGTCGGCCAGGGCCGCGCCGGGCACCAGGCGGGCGGCGGCGGCGCGCAGGGCGGCGGGGTCGAGCGTGACGGGGCGGGCGTCGGCGGCCGCCAGCAGCTGCGGCGCGCCCGGGCCGCTGCGGGCCAGCACCAGGTCCTGGCCGTCCACGCGTTGCCAGCGCAGTTCGCGCGGCGCCGCCGGCAGGGCGCGGATCAGCGCGGCGGGCGGCGCCTGCGGCGCGTCGGCGGCATAGGGGCCGCCGGCGTAGGCCTGTTGCGCCAAGGGCGGCGCGCCGCTGCTGAACAGCTTCCACGGATTCATCGACATCAATCCGCTGAAGATCCAGGTGATGGTGATGCCGGCGAACAGCAGGCCCGCCAGGTGATGCCAGCGCATCATGTTCTCGCGGTAGGGCGAACGGCTGCCGCTGGCGTACGGGCGCGAGAAGCGCCAGCGCAGGATGCCGACTACCGTGCCGGTCAGCGCCAGGGCCACGCCGGCCACCGACAGCCAGACGACGATGTCGTGCCACCACGGATCGAAGGCGTTGCCGCGGAACGGATACAGCCAGTGGATCCAGGCGCCCGCGTAGTTCCACAGCCGTTCGCGGCGGGTGGCGTCCAGCACAACCTCGCCGGTGGCGGACGAGACGTACAGCCGCGTGCGCGCCGGATCGTCCATGTCGATGCGGTGCAGGGGCCGGTGCGGGTCGAGCGCGCCGGAATGGGTGTAGACGTCCTCGCCCACCTCGCCCTGGTAGTGCGCGGCGTACTTGCCGTCGAACCAGGCCATGGCGCTGGCGCTGGCGACCGCGGCGTCGGCGCGCGGCAGCAGCGCGCCGCTGGCGGCATCCAACACCTTGGGCGCGCGGCCGCGGCCCATCGGCACCAGGTAGACCGGCGCGCCGCCGCGCAGCGCGGCCAGGCCCAGGCCCGTCATGTCGCTGGCGCCGGCGGCGGCCAAGGCCTGCGCCGGCGTGGCGGCAACGCGCGCCGGATCGAGCGGCGCGACGTGCGTCATGCGTTCGAGCGGGGTGAGCTTGGGGTAGCCCACGTACATCATCACCACGCCCGAGATGAACCACATGGCGAAGAACAGGCACAGCACGATGCCGGCCCAGCGGTGCGTCAGGTACAGCCAGCGCTTGGCGCGGGTGGACCACGGTACGGGCGCGGCCCGGCGGCGGGGGGAGGGGATGGCGTCCATGGCAGTCCTCAGAACCGCGCCTGCAGCGTCAGTTCGAACGAGCGCGGCGCGCCCAGGTAGAACATCGGCGTGCCGCTGACGTTGGCGGCGTACACCTTGTCGGTCAGGTTGCGGACCCGGCCGGTGACGGTGAAGTGGCGGTCGATGCGGTGCGACAGCGCCGCGTCGAACACGGTGTACGACGGCGCCCAGACGGTGTTGGCGGCATCGGCGTAGGCGCGGCCGACGTAGCGCGCGGCCAGGCTGGCGTTCCAGTCCGGCAGGAAGGCGTAGTCGATCCAGGCGTTGGCCACGCGCCGCGGCGTGTTGGTCGGCACATTGCCGTTGCGCGAGACGCGCACGCCGCCGACCGTTTCCGAGAAGTCGTCGTACTTGGGATCGACGAAGGCCACGTTGGCCTGCAGCGACAGGGTGCGCGTCAGGCGCAGCCCGCCGGCCAGTTCCAGCCCGCGCGCCGACTGCTGGCCCACCGGGATGCTGACCGCCGGGTTGTTGGCGTCGGGCGCCGAGATGTGCTTGCGCGTGATCTCGTAGGCGGCGATGGTGGCCGAGCCGCGGCCGTCCCAGAACTCGAACTTGCCGCCGACCTCCTTCTGCGTGCCGGTGGTCAGCTTGTCGTTGTTGAGCACGTCGGCGAACGACGCGGTGGCCATGATGCCGGACGGCGGATCGGCGGCCGTGGCGTATTGCGCGTACAGCGACGCCTGCGGCGTGACGGCCCAGTTCAGCGCCAGCCGGCCGGTGGTGGGCGAATAGCTGCGCGAGGCCGACGCCGGGGCCGCGGCCGTGACCGCGCGGCGGTTGGTCAGGTCCAGGTCGATGAAGTCCTTGCGCAGGGCCGACACGATGGCCACGCCGGGCAGCACTTCCGTGCGGTTTTCCAGCGTGAAGGCCAGCGTCCGGATGCGGTTGTCGCGGTCCGGGTTGTGGCCGCGCGTCATGCCGGGGATGTCGTAGAAATAGCCCGGCTGGAAATCGTACGGATCGACCGCGTCCACCGTGGCCGGCAGGCTTGTGGGATAGCGGGTCTGCCTGTTCACGCTCAGGTCGGCGCCGAACGACCAACTGGTGGGCAGGCCGGCCAGCGTCGATTCGACCAGTCCCTCGACGCGGTTGCCGACCAGGCTCTGCTCATGGCGCTGCAGCAGCGCGGCTGAGCGCAGCACGCGGCTGTTGCCAGCGTTGTAGCGGTAGGTCTCCAGGTTGCGGAAGTCGCGTTCGGCGCGGTAGTAGTACAGCGTGTTCTTGAACGTGATGCCCGGCGCCGCGCGCCATTCCGTCAGCGAACGGGCCCACAGCACCGACTGCTCGTACAGGCCATCGTCGACGTTGTAGTTCTTGAAACGCGTGCCGCCGCGGATGTGGCCTTCGCCGCTCACCTTGCCGTTCGCGCCCACCGTCAGCGGCGTGCCCCAGTAGGGGCGGTCGACGCGTTCGCGCTGGTACTCGAAGGCCCAGGTCTGCGTGACGTCGTCGCCCAGGTCGGACAGCAGCGAGGCCGCCACCTGGGTGGCGTTCGACCGTTCACCGTCGACCCAGCCGTTGCTGGCGGTGGTGTTGGCGTCGATGCGCAGGTAATGGCCGCGGCCGCCGGGCGAACCGGCCAGTTGCTGGTTGATGCCGGCCGATGCCTGGCGCGTGTCGAACGAACCCAGGCGCAACTGGCCTTCGTAGAAGGTGTCGCGTTCGGGTAGCTTGGTGACGTAGTTGATGGCGCCGCCGACGGCGCCGGCGCCGAACAGGAAGGTCGAGGGGCCGCCGATGGCCTCGACCCGGTCGTAGATCCAGCTGTCGATCGGCCGCGCCGCCGCCGAGTCGTACTGCACCGAGATGCCGTTGAACAACTGCGACACCTGCCCGCCGCTGAAGCCGCGATAGCTGACGGCGCCGGCCATGCCGGGGGGCGAGGCGTTGTTCACGCCCGGGATGCCGCGGGCGATGTCCTGGGTGTTGAGGGCGCCGCGCGCCTCGATCTGCTGGCGCGAGATGACGGTGACGGAGGCCGGCGTGTCCTTGATCCGCAGGCCAAGGCGGCTGCCGGTGCCGTCGATGCGTTCCAGGTTGATCGGGCCGTTGGGGCGGTCCTCGGCGTTGTCGCCTTCGACCACGGTGGGCGCCAGCGTCTCGATGGCGGGCTCGGTCGTCAGCGCGAGCGCCGGATTGGCGGCGCAGGCGCCGGCCAGCAGGGATACTGCGTAGGTTCTTTTCATGGTCCACGCCGGCGGGGCCGGCCTGCACGCCCGCGATGGCGCCGCGCTAGCAGGCGGCACCGGGATGCGGACGAGGGTTCTGCGGGAATCGCCGCCGGTCAGCGGCGACGAATGCTCGGGCGGAAGCGGCGCGTGCGCCGCCCCGGGTGGGGACGGCGGACGGGCCGATCAGGCCGCGGGCGGGGCGCGCGGCTGGGCCGCGCGCCAGGCGTGGAGGGGGTGCGAGGCGCGGTAGAACAGCGCCGGGTAGGTGACGCCGCCGCTGGCGGGCGCCGGCAGCACGGTCAGGGGAGCGGGAGGGAGGCCGAGGTCGGCCTGGGGGTTGCGGCAGAACGGGCAGTGGTTGCTGTCGCCGTGGTGGGCGGCGTGGTCGCCGGCCCCGTCATCGCTTTGCACCTCGATGGTCAGTGACGAGCGGCCCTCGGGGGCGCAGTAGTCCACGCTGACCTGGCGGCTGGCATTGGGCAGGTGATTGCCATGCGCCAGCGACGGAACCAGCGACGCCCACAGGATCGCGATCAGCGCGATCCAGGCGTAGCCGCGGTTCAGGAAGTGGGCGAGGTGCATGACGGCGCATTATATCCAAGCCCTTTCAGACGGAAAGATGGCGCCGCACGTCCTCTCCGTCGATGGCGGCGCGGTCGCCGCTGGCCACCACCTCGCCGCGCGACAGCACCACGAAGCGGTCGGCCAGCTCGCGGGCGAAGTCGAAGTACTGTTCGCACAGCAGGATGGCGATGTCGCCGCGCTGGCGCAGCATGTGGATGACGCGGCCGATGTCCTTGATGATGGACGGCTGGATGCCCTCGGTGGGTTCGTCCAGGATGATCAGCTTGGGCTCGGCCACCAGCGCGCGGGCGATCGCCAGCTGTTGCTGCTGGCCGCCGGACAGGTCGCCGCCGCGCCGCGCCAGCATGCTCTTGAGCACCGGGAACAGCTCGAACACTTCCTCCTTGATGCGGCGCGCGCGCGCCGCCGGCTTGGTGGCCATGCCCATCAGGATGTTTTCCTCGACCGTGAGCCGGGCGAAGATGTCGCGGCCCTGCGGCACGTAGGCCATGCCGCGCGCGGCGCGCTGGTGCGGCGCCAGGCGGGTGACGTCGGCGCCGTCGAAATCGATGGCGCCGCGCGCCACCGGCAGCACGCCCATCACGCACTTGAGCAGGGTGGTCTTGCCGACGCCGTTGCGGCCCAGCAGCGCCAGGCATTCGCCCTGGTTCACGGCCAGCGACACGCCGCGCAGGGTGTGGCTGCCGCCGTAGTACTGGTCGATGGTGTTCACGTTCAGCATGTCAGCGCCCCAGGTAGACTTCGATCACGCGCGGGTCGGCCTGCACCTTGGCCATCGGCCCCTCGGCCAGCACCGAGCCCTCGTGCAGCACGGTCACCTTGCCGTCGCCGGCGATCTGGTTGACGAAATCCATGTCGTGCTCGACCACCATCAGCGAATGGCGGCCGCGCAGTTCGTTGAGCAGTTCGCCGGTGCGCTCGGTCTCGGCGTCGGTCATGCCGGCCACCGGTTCGTCCAGCAGCAGCAACTGCGGTTCCTGCATCAGCAGCATGCCAATCTCCAGCCATTGCTTCTGGCCGTGCGACAGCAGGCCGGCGGGGCGGAAGGCCTCGGGCCGTAGCCGGATCAGGTCGAGCGTTTCGCCGATGCGGTCGGCCTGCTCGCCGGTCAGGCGCGCGAACAGCGTGGGCCGCACGCGCTTGTCGGTCTTCATGGCCAGCTCCAGGTTCTCGAACACCGTGTGCTGCTCGAACACGGTGGGGCGCTGGAATTTGCGGCCGATGCCGGCATGCGCGATCTGCGCCTCGCTCAGCGTGGTCAGGTCGATGCTCTGGCCAAAAAACGCGGTGCCGGCGGTGGGCCGCGTCTTGCCGGTGATGACGTCCATCATGGTGGTCTTGCCGGCGCCGTTGGGGCCGATGATGCAGCGCAGTTCGCCGACGCCGATGTCCAGCGTCAGGTCATTGAGGGCCTTGAAGCCGTCGAAGCTGACGGTGATGCCCTCCAGGTACAGGATGGCGCCGTGGCTGGTGTCCAGGCCCTTGGGGCTGACGCGGCCGTAGCCGGCGTCGCCGCTGGGGCCGCCATCGAGCATGGCGCTTTCGGTATGGGTGCTGGTCATGCGCGTCGCTCCTGGTAGCGGGCGGCCAGGCGCCGGGCCAGGCCGACGATGCCGGTGGGCAGGAAGAGGGTCACCAGCACGAAGATCAGGCCCAGCGCGTACAGCCAGAATTCGGGCAGCACGCTGGTGAACCAGGTCTTCAGGCCGTTCACGGCGCCGGCGCCGATGATGGGGCCGATCAGCGTGCCGCGGCCGCCGGTGGCCACCCAGATCACCATCTCGATGGAGTTCTCGGTGGACATTTCGCTGGGGTTGATGATGCCGACCTGCGGCACGTAAAGCGCCCCGGCGATGCCGCACAGCACCGCCGACAGCGTCCACACGAACAGCTTGAAGCCGAGCGGGTCGTAGCCGATGAAGCGCAGCCGGCTCTCGGCGTCGCGCACCGCCGTCAGCACCCGGCCCAGCTTGGACTGCGTGACGGCGCGCGCCAGCACCAGCGCGCCGGCCAGCGCCGCCAGCGTGATCCAGTACAGCGCGGCGCGGGTGCCGGGCGCGGTGATATCGAAACCCAGGATGCGCTTGAAGTCAGTGAAGCCGTTGTTGCCGCCAAAGCCGGTGTCGTTGCGGAAGAACAGCAGCATGGCGGCGAAGGTCAGCGCCTGCGTGATGATGGAGAAGTACACGCCCTTGATGCGCGAGCGGAAGGCGAAGTAGCCGAACACGAAGGCCAGCACGCCCGGCACCAGCACCACCAGCAGCATGGCGTAGGCGAAGTGGTCGGTGAAGGCCCAGTACCAGGGGTAATCCTTCCAGTCCAGGAACACCATGAAGTCCGGCAGCCGGCTCTGGTAGACCCCGTCCTGGCCGATGGCGCGCATCAGGTACATGCCGTGGGCGTAGCCGCCCAGCGCGAAGAACAGGCCATGGCCCAGCGACAGGATGCCGGCGTAGCCCCACACCAGGTCCAGCGCCAGCGCCGCCAGGGCGTAGCACATGAACTTGCCCAGCAGCGCCACGGCGTAGGCCGAGATGTGCAGCGGATGGCCGGCGGGAAACGCCAGGTTCAGCAGCGGCACCAGCGCCAGCAGCAGCACGCCCGCGCCCAGCGCGGCCCAGGCGCGGCCATTGAACAGGGGCCGGCGCGCCAGCAGGTTGAAATCGGTCAGCGCGGTCTGCTTCATTCGACGCTCCGGCCGCGCGGGGCGAACAGGCCTTGCGGCCGCTTCTGCACGAAAAGCACGATGAGCACCAGGATGGTGATCTTGGCCATGACCGCTCCCGCGTAAGGCTCCAGGAATTTGTTGACGCCGCCCAGGCCGAGCGCGGCGATGACGGTGCCGGCCAGTTGGCCGACGCCGCCCAGCACCACCACCATGAAGGAATCGACGATGTAGCCGCGGCCCAGGTCCGGCCCCACGTTGCCCAACTGCGACAGCGCCACGCCGGCCAGCCCGGCAATGCCAGAGCCCAGCCCGAACGCCAGCATGTCGACGCGGCCGGTGGGCACGCCGACGCAATCGGCCATGCGCCGGTTCTGCGTGATGGCGCGCACAAACAGGCCGAGCCGGGTGTGGTTCAGCAGCGCCCACACCAGGAACACCACGAACAATGCGAAGCCGATGATGACCAGCCGGTTGTAGGTCAGCACCAGGCCGCCCAGCACGGTGAAGCCGCCGGTCATCCAGCTGGGGTTGCCCACTTCCACGTTCTGCGCGCCGAAAAGGGTGCGCACGCCCTGCATCAGCATCAGGCTGATGCCCCAGGTGGCCAGCAGGGTTTCCAGCGGCCGGCCGTAGAGCCAGCGGATCACGGTGCGTTCCAGCGCCATGCCGACCAGCGCGGTGACCACGAAGGCCAGCGGCAGCGCCGCCGCCACGTACCAGTCGAGCCAGCCCGGCAGCCAGGCGCGGAACGCCGTCTGCACCAGGTAGGTGACGTAGGCGCCGATCATCAGCAGCTCGCCGTGCGCCATGTTGATGACGCCCATCAGGCCGAAAGTGATGGCCAGCCCCAGCGCCGCCAGCAGCAGCACGCTGCCCAGGCTGAGGCCGTAGAACAGGTTGCCGGCCCACTCGATGGTGGCCAGGTGGCGGTCGATGCGCTTGAGCGCGTTGGCGGCCGCCTCGCGCACGCCGGCGTCGGGTTCGGCGTAGGCGCCGTCCTGCTGTTGCGTCAGCGCCGCCAGCGTTGGCCGGAAGGCGGCGTTGTCGGTGCGGCCGAGCAGATCGACCGCGTGGCGCCGCACGGCGGGGTCGGCGCTCTTGAGTTCCAGGCTGGCCTGCGCGATCTCCAGCGCGGCGCGCACGGCCGGGTCTTTTTCGGCGGCCAGCGCCTTTTCCAGCAGCGGCAGGCGCGCCGGATCGCCGGTCTGTTGCAGGCGGCGGGCCGCGGCCAGCCGTTCCTGCGGGTTATCGGAGAACAGCCGCGAACCGGCCAGCGCCGCCTCGATCGCGCGCCGCAAGCGGTTGTTGATGCCGATGGAGGAGGCCTCGGGCGGCAGCGCCAGGGCCGTGCCGGTGGCCGGATCGGTGGCCTGGCCCTTGCCGTCGCCGATCAGCACGCGGCCGTCCGGCAGCGCATACAGCTGGTCATTGCCCAGCGCCTGCAACACGGCGGCCGCGCCCGGGCCGGGCTGCTGGCCCAGGGCGGCGATGGCCTGCAGGCGGGCGTCGGTGTCGTCGCCGGCCAGCGGCGCCAGCAGCGCCGGGTCCACGCCGGATGCGGCCGCGTGGGCGGCCAGCGCCGGCGTGGCCAGCAGCCATGCAAGCAGGAGATGACGCAGGAATTTCGCGATGACCGCATTCAGCATGGCTGCGCTTCCGGTTCCGGTTAGAGGCCTTGCTTGCTTTCGTTGCCCGCGATGTACGGGCTCCACGGTTGCGCGCGGATCGGGCCCTTGCTTTTCCAGACCACGTTGAACTGGCCGTCCGCCTTGATCTCGCCGATGTAGACCGGCTTGTGCAGGTGGTGGTTGGTCTTGTCCATTTCGATGGCGAAGCCGCTCGGCGAATTGAACTTCTGGCCGCCCATGGCCGCGATCACCTTGTCGACGTCGGTGGTCTTGGCCTGTTCGACCGCCTGCTTCCACATGTGGATGCCGATGTAGGTGGCTTCCATCGGGTCGTTGGTGACCACGGTGTTGGCGTTGGGCAGGTTCTTGGCCTTGGCGTAGGCCTTCCACTTCTTGATGAATTCCTCGTTGACCGGGTTCTTGATCGACTCGAAGTAGTTCCAGGCGGCCAGGTGGCCCACCAGCGGCTTGGTGTCGACGCCGCGCAGTTCTTCCTCGCCCACCGAGAACGCCACCACCGGCACGTCGGTGGCCTTCAGGCCGGCGTTGCCCAGCTCCTTGTAGAACGGCACGTTGGAGTCGCCGTTGATGGTGGAGATGACGGCGGTCTTGCCGCCGGCGGCGAACTTCTTGATGTTGGCGACGATGGTCTGGTAGTCGGAATGGCCGAACGGGGTGTAGACCTCGTCGATGTCACTGTCCTTGACGCCCTTGGAGTGCAGGAAGGCGCGCAGGATCTTGTTGGTGGTGCGCGGGTAGACGTAGTCGGTGCCCAGCAGCACGAAGCGCTTGGCGCCGCCGCCGTCTTCGCTCATCAGGTATTCCACGGCGGGAATGGCCTGCTGGTTGGGCGCGGCGCCGGTGTAGAACACGTTCTTCTCCAGTTCCTCGCCCTCGTATTGCACCGGGTAGAACAGCAGGCCGTTCAGTTCCTTGAACACCGGCAGCACCGACTTGCGCGACACCGAGGTCCAGCAGCCGAACACCACCGCCACCTTGTCCTGCGCCAGCAGCTGGCGCGATTTCTCGGCGAACAGCGGCCAGTTCGAGGCCGGGTCGACCACCACGGCTTCGAGCTTCTTGCCCATCACGCCGCCGTTGGCGTTGATCTCGTCGATGGTCATCAGGGCCACGTCCTTGAGCGACGTTTCCGAGATGGCCATGGTGCCCGACAGCGAATGCAGGATGCCGACCTTGATGGTGTCTTCGGCGGCGAACAGCTGCGGCATCCAGCCGGACATGGCCAATAGGCTGGCGGCGGTCAATTGCTTGAGGGCTAGTCTGCGTTTCATGGTGACTCCTGGATGGGAAGAGGCCGGCGGCGCCGGTGATGAAAGGACGTGACCAGGACGTCAAAGCAAAAGCCGTGCCAGCCGCGATGCGATGGCGGCGCGCTGTATTGAGCAATGGGTTTGCGCGAGGAGGCGGGGCGGCGGACGGGCGGCGCGCCGCGGTTCAATCTGGTGCCGCGTGCACAAAACCGGTGCGACCGCTGCCCGCTGGGAGTGCGTGCGCGGACTTGTCCGCGAAGGCGGCCAGGCCGTGGCGCGCGGCGTCCAGGGCGAAAACGCCGGGCGCGGCGCACATGGCACGCGTATTGCTTGGGAATCCGTACTTGTATACCAGAAAGGATTCCAGCATGAATGCCGTAGCAACGCAGCAGGGCCCGCTCGGTTGGACGATCGCGCAATGGCTGTCGGCCTATCAGGAAGGGGCCACGCCCGAAGCGCTGTTGATGCCCCTGGCCGCCGCGCCGGACGACCCGGCCGACAACGCCTGGATCACGCGCGCCAGCGCGCCGGTGCTGGCGCGCCAGCTCGACGACCTGCGCCTGCTGCTGGCCGCGGCCGGCGGCGATCGTTCCCGCCTGCCGCTCTACGGCGTGCCGTTCGCCATCAAGGACAACATCGACGCCGCCGGCTGGCCGACCACGGCGGCCTGCCCCGAGTTTGCCTACACGCCGGACGAAGACGCCACCGTGGTGCGGCGCCTGCGCGCGGCCGGCGCCATCCTGATCGGCAAGACCAATCTCGACCAGTTCGCCACGGGCCTGGTCGGCACCCGCTCGCCGCATGGCGCGGTGGCCAACAGCTTCAATCCCGACTACATCAGCGGCGGCTCCAGCTCGGGGTCCGCCTCGGTGGTGGCGCGCGGGCTGGCGGCGTTTTCGCTGGGCACCGACACCGCGGGCTCGGGCCGGGTGCCGGCGGGGTTCAACAATATCGTCGGCCTCAAGCCGACCAAGGGCTGGCTCAGCACCGCCGGCGTGGTGCCGGCCTGCCGCACGCAGGACTGCGTGTCGATCTTCGCGCTGACGGTGGACGATGCCGAGCGCGTGGCCGGCATCGCCGGCGGCTATGACGAACACGATCCCTATTCGCGCGCGCAGCCGGCCGGCGCCGCCGCGCCCTGGCCCGCCGCGCCGCGGCTGGCGGTGCCCGACCGGCTGGAGTTCTTCGGCGACGCCCAGGCCGCCGCCGCGTTCGAGGCCGCGGTGCAGGCGCTCAAGGCCGGCGGCGCCGAGGTCCAGGCCATCGACTTCGCGCCTTATGCCGAACTGGCGGCGCTGCTGTACCAGGGGCCGTGGGTGGCCGAGCGCTTCGCCGCGGTCGAGCCGCTGTGGCGCGACAATCCCGACGCCATCCATCCGGTGGTGCGCGGCATCGTCGAAGGCGCGGTCCACTACGACGCGCTCGACGCCTTCAAGGCCGAGTACCGCCGCGCCGAGCTGACGCGCAGTATCCACCAGTCGCTGCAAGGCTTCGATGCGCTGGTGGTGCCGACCTCGCCGTCGATCTACACCATCGCGCAGTTGCAGGCCGACCCGGTGCGGCTCAATTCACAACTGGGCATCTATACCAACTTCGCCAACCTCGCCGACCTGTCGGCGCTGGCGCTGCCCGCGGGCATGCGCGATGACGGGCTGCCGGCCGGCATCACGCTGATCGGCATGGCCTGGCAGGACCGCGCGCTGGCGCATTTCGGCCGCCAATGGCAGGCGCAGCGCGGACTGCCGCTGGGCGCCACGGGCCGGCCGCTGCCGCCCATGGGGCCGATCGCGGCCGACCCCGGGCTGTTGCGCGTGGCCGTGGTGGGCGCGCACCTGACCGGCATGCCGCTGAACCATCAGCTGACCTCGCGCCGCGCGGTGCTGGTGGAAAAGACCCGCACCGCCGCCGACTACCGGCTCTACGCGCTGGCCAACACCACGCCGCCCAAGCCGGGGCTGGTGAAGTCCGACAGCGGTGCGCCGATCGAGGTGGAGCTGTGGGACATCCCGCTGGCGGCGTTCGGCGCCTTCGTGGCCGAGATCCCCGCGCCGCTGGGCATCGGCACCTTGACGCTGCATGACGGCCGCCAGGTCAAGGGCTTCATCTGCGAGCCGCGAGGCCTGGAGGGCGCGCGCGACATCACCGCCTTCGGCGGCTGGCGCGCCTATCTCGCCAGCCTGAACGCCACCCCCCGCTAAATCCAATCGCCCCTGGGAGCCGAACCGTGTTCGATACCGTCCTCATCGCCAACCGTGGCGAAATCGCCGTCCGCGCCATCCGTACCCTCAAACGCCTGGGCATCCGCAGCGTTGCCGTGTATTCCGATCCCGACCGCAATGCCGCCCATGTGCGCGAGGCCGACGTGGCCGTGGCGCTGGGCGGCGAGAAGGCCGTCGACAGCTATCTGCGCACCGACCTGTTGCTGGCGGCCGCGCGCGAGCACGGCGCGCAGGCCATCTACCCCGGCTACGGCTTCCTGTCGGAGAGCGCCGAGTTCGCCGAAGCCTGCGAGGCCGCGGGCATCGCCTTCGTCGGTCCCACGCCGCTGCAGATCCGCGAGTTCGGCCTGAAGCACCGCTCGCGTGAACTGGCGGCCGAAGCCGGCGTGCCGATGACCCCCGGCACGGGCCTGCTGGCCAGCCTGGGCGAGGCGCTGACGCAGGCCGAGCGCATCGGCTATCCGGTGATGCTCAAGAGCACCGCGGGCGGCGGCGGCATCGGCCTGTCGCGCTGCGACAACGAGGCCGAACTGACGGTGGCGTTCGATAGCGTACAGCGCATGGGCGAGCATTTCTTCCGCGACGGCGGCGCCTTCATCGAGCGTTACGTGGACAACGCCCGCCACGTCGAGGTGCAGATCTTCGGCGACGGCGCCGGCCGCGTGCTGGCGCTGGGCGAGCGCGATTGCTCGGTGCAGCGTCGCAACCAGAAGGTGATCGAGGAAACCCCCGCGCCGCACCTGCCGGCCGCGACCCGCGCGGCGCTGCTGGCGGCGGCCGTCAAGCTGGGCGAGTCGGTGGCTTACCGCTCGGCCGGCACGGTCGAATTCATCTACGATCCGGCGCGCGACAGCTTCTATTTCCTGGAGGTCAACACCCGCCTGCAGGTGGAGCATCCGGTGACCGAGGCGGTGACCGGGCTGGACCTGATCGAATGCATGCTGCGCGTGGCGGCGGGCGAGCCGCTCGACCTGGCCGCGATGTCGCGCGCGCCGCAAGGCGCGTCGATCGAGGTGCGGCTGTACGCCGAAGACCCGCTGCGCCAGTTCCAGCCGTCGCCCGGCGTGCTGACGGAGGTGCATTTTCCCGAAGGCGTGCGCCTGGACGGCTGGGTCGAGACGGGTACCGAGGTGCCGGCGTTCTACGATCCGATGCTGGCCAAGCTGATCGTGCACGCCGACACCCGCGAGGCCGCGCTCGACAAGCTGGCCGATGCGCTGGCGCACACCCGCCTGCACGGCATCGCCACCAACCTGGACTACCTGCGCCAGATCGTGGCCGACGCGCGCTTCCGCGCCGGGCAGCTGTCGACGCGCTTCCTGGAGGGCTTCATCTATCGCCCCGCGGCCATCGAGGTGCTGGAAGCCGGCACCTACACCAGCGTGCAGGATTACCCGGGCCGCACCGGCTATTGGGATATCGGCGTGCCGCCGTCGGGCCCGATGGACGACTACGCCTTCCGCCTGGCCAATCGCATCGTCGGCAACGCGCCCGACGCAGCCGGCATCGAGGCCACGCTGGTCGGGCCGACGCTGCGCTTTCATGGCGATGCCATCGTCGCGCTCACCGGCGCCGAATGCGCCGCCACGCTCGATGGCGAGCCGGTGCCGATGTGGCAGCCGGTCACGGTGCGCTCGGGCCAGGTGCTGGCCACGGGCCGCGCGCTGTCCGGCTGCCGCACGTACCTGGCGGTGCGCAACGGGCTGGACGTGCCGGTCTACCTGGGCAGCCGCTCGACCTTCGCGCTGGGCCAGTTCGGCGGCCACGCCGGCCGCACGCTGCGGGTCGGCGACATGCTGCCGCTGGTGCGCCCCGAGCTGCCGGCCGCGAACGCCCAGGCGCCCGTGAGCGCGCCGCAGGCCGCGCCCGCAGAACTGATTCCCGCCTATGGCAACACCTGGGAGATCGGCGTGCTGTACGGCCCGCATGGCGCGCCGGACTTCTTCCGCCCCGAAGCCATCGAGGCCTTTTTCGCCGCCGATTGGGAGGTGCACTACAACTCCAATCGCCTGGGCGTGCGCCTGACCGGCCCCAAGCCGACCTGGGCGCGCGAGAACGGCGGCGAGGCCGGCCTGCATCCATCCAACATCCATGATTGTGAGTACGCCATCGGCAGCATCAACTTCACCGGCGACAGCCCGGTGATCCTGACGCGCGACGGTCCCAGCCTGGGCGGTTTCGTCTGCCCGGTGACGATCGCGCGCGCCGAGCTGTGGAAGGTGGGGCAGGTCAAGCCGGGCGACCGCATCCGCTTCGTGCGCATCGATTACGCCGAGGCGGTGGCGCGCGAAGCGGCGCAGGACCGCAGCGTCGAGCAGTTGCGCGCCGTCGCGCCGCAGGCCACCACACCCTCGGCGCCGCCCGCCACGGCCTCGGAGACCATCATCGCGTCGCTGCCGGCGACGGGCAGCCGGCCGTCGGTGTCGTACCGCCAGGCGGGCGATGGCTACCTGTTGCTGGAGTATGGCGACAACGTGCTCGACCTGGCGCTGCGCATGCGCATCCACCTGCTGATGGAGGCGCTGGCGGCGCGGCCGATCGACGGCGTGCGAGAACTGTCGCCGGGCGTGCGCTCGCTGCAGATCCGCTACGACAGCCGCGTGATCCTGCAACAGGCGCTGATCGCGCGGCTGCTGGAGATCGAAACGCAGCTGGCCGACGTGTCGACGCTGAAGGTGCCGACCCGCGTGGTCCATCTGCCGATGGCGTTCGAGGATTCGGCCACGCTGGGCGCGGTGCAGCGCTACCAGGAAACGGTGCGCGCCAGCGCGCCGTGGCTGCCGAACAATGTCGACTTCATCCAGCGCATCAACGGCCTGGCCAGCCGCGAGGACGTGCGCCGCATCGTGTTCGACGCGAGTTATCTCATCATGGGCCTGGGCGACGTCTACCTGGGCGCGCCGTGCGCGGTGCCGATCGATCCGCGCCACCGCCTGCTGACGTCCAAGTACAACCCGGCGCGCACCTTCACCGCCGAAGGCACGGTGGGCATCGGCGGCGTCTACATGTGCATCTACGGCATGGATTCGCCCGGCGGCTATCAACTGGTGGGCCGCACGCTGCCGATCTGGAACAAGTTCCTGAAGAACCCGGCGTTCCAGGACGGCAAGCCCTGGCTGCTGCGCTTCTTCGACCAGGTGCGCTTCTATCCGGTGAGCGAGGCCGAGCTGGATGTGCTGCGCGAGGATTTCCGCGAGGGCCGCGCCACGGTGCGCATCGAGGAGGAACTATTCGATTTCGCCGCGCACCAGCGTTTCCTGGCCGACCAGGCGGACAGCATCGGCGCCTTCCAGGCGCGGCAGAAGTCGGCGTTCGATGCCGAAGTCGCGCTGTGGAAGCACGAGGACGTGGCGGCGCCGCCGGCCGAGGCGGCGCCGGAACTGGAGATCGCGCTGCGCGACGGCGAACGGCTGGTCAGCGCCGATATGTGCGGCAACGTCTGGAAGATCCCCGTGCAGGTGGGCCAGAGCGTGGCGGCTGGCGACACGCTGGTGGTGGTCGAGGCGATGAAGATGGAGCTGTCGGTGATCGCGCCGGTGTCGGGCACGGTGGCCGCGATTCGCTGCGTGCCGGGCAAGCCGGTCAACGCGGGCGATGCGCTGGTCGTGCTGGCCGAGGACGCGACTTGCCCGGTGGCCTGACCATGCGCGATTCGGTGCGTGTCGGACCGGCGTTGCGGCAGGCGCCGGCGCTGGCGGGGTCGTTGGCCGAGCAGGTCTACCAGCGCATCAAGGACGAGCTGTTCGACTTCCGCCTGCTGCCGGGCGACCGCTTTACCGAGGCGGAGCTGGCGTTGCGGCTGGGGGTGAGCCGCACGCCGGTGCGGCTGGGGCTGGCGCGGCTGGAGCGCGAGGGCTTCGTGCTGCCCAGTCCGCGCAGCGGCTGGCAGGTGCGGCCGTTCGATTTCGAGCGCTTCGAGGCGCTGTACGACGTGCGCGTGGTGCTGGAACTGGCGGCGGTCGAACGGCTGTGCGCGCGCGAGCGCATGGACGATGGCGGGATGCTGGCGGCGCTGGTGGATGTGTGGCTGGTGCCGCCGGATCAACGCATTCTGGATGGGCGGATGGTGGCGCAGCTGGACGAGGCGTTTCACTGCTCACTGGTGGCGGCTGCCGGGAATGCGGAGATGGCGCTGATTCACCGGGAGGTGACGGAGAAGATCCGGATCGTGCGTCGGCTGGATTTCACCAAGGAGTTCCGGGTGGATGCGACGTATGAGGAGCATGGGGCGATCTTGCGGGCGGTGCTGGCGCGGCGGGGGGAGGCGGCGGGGAGGATGTTGCGGGGGCATGTTGAGATGAGCAAGGCTGAGGTTCGGAAGATTACGCTGCATATGTTGCATGTGGCTCGGGAGGGTTCTTAAGGCGCGGCGGGGGGAGGGTGCCGGGCGGGCGCGGGGCTACGATTGCGGTCCGGAGCGTTCGCTCCGGACTACCCCTTCGTCATCCTCGTCCTCGCCTTCGGCGACTCCTTCGGATTCCCTCGGGCGCATCTACACGCCCCGCACCCGCCCGGCACCCTCCCCCCGCCGCTCGTGCATCTCCATGCGGCGGATGGCGGGGAGAATGGCTTGCTTGGTGTTCTGCTCAGCGTCGTTTGGGGGGCGGAGGAGTTTGCGGGGCCCGCCAAAAACGGCTGCGCGGGCAGCCGTTTTTGGCATACGTCGGGTGGGGCGTCGGGGGTGTGGTCGCTGCGCGCGGTGGCGGCGATGGGGGGGCGCTCTTTGCGGCGCGCTTGTGGGAGGGCAACTGATTCTCGAACGAGAGTGTCCGACCAGGGGCTTTGTTGAAACCTGCGGGCAGATCGGCGCTCGCCGGGCGCGCCCGCGCCCGGCTCAGCCTTGCAGTTGTTTGTAGACTTCTTCGGAGACGCGTTGCAGTTCGTCGCGGCTGATGGCGCCGGAGAGGGCGTAGCCGAATTGGCCTTCGACCCAGTAGAAGACGCGGACGGGGCCTTCCTGGGTGAATTGGAAGGCGGTCTGGCCGCCGGCGGCTTCGCGGGTGACGTAGAGGGTCAGGCGTTGGCCGTCGGGGGCGCCGTACATGAAGAGGGCGACGGGGCCGCTGCCGCCGGGCAGCAGGCGGCCGCCGACGAGGTCGTAGCCGGCATGGGTAAGGGACGGGGCGCGCACGGGGGCGCCGAGGCGCTTGGTGAGCCAGGTGACCAGGGCCTTTTCGTTGTCGCCGCTGACTTCGACGGGGCGGCCCATGTCGGGGGCGTAGACGGCGTGGGCGATGGCGGCGCGCTGGGCGTAGCCGCCGGCGGCGCGGTCGGGTGTGGCGGTGGCCAATACGGTTTGCTGGTGGCGGGCGTCCATGGCGCCGCGCGCCATCCAGGCGCTGCTGGCGCTGATGACGGCGATGGCGGCACAGGCAGCGACGGCGCGCCAGGGCAGGCGGCGCGCGGGGGGCGAGAGCGGCAGGCGCAGGGGCAGGGGTTCGTCCAGCACCGGGTCCAGCAGGGCGTGCAGGGCGCGGCGCTGGGCCTGCCAGGCGTGCACGCGCGCCAGGTCCTGCGGATGGGCCGCTAGGAAGGCGTCGACCTCGGCGTGGCGGCCGGGCGGCAACTGGCCGTCGGCGTAGGCGTGCAGGTCGGCTTCGGTGATGGGGTTGCCGGCGGTGGGAATGGCGTGGAGGCGTTTGTCGTTCATGTCATTTCACGCGATGGAGCCGGCTGGCGGGTTCCTGGCCCTGCATCAGGGCGCCCAGGCGTTCGCGGGCGCGCGACAGGCGCGACATGACCGTGCCGATCGGCACGCCCAGCACCTGCGCGGTTTCCTGGTACGACAGGTCTTCCACGCACACCAGCAGCAATACTTCGCGCTGCTCGGCCGGCAGGCCTTGCAGGCAGCGGTCCAGGTCGCGCACCTCCAGGTGGTCGGTCTGCGTGGCGCGCACCGGCACGTCGGGCAGGTCGCCCGCGCCGGCCTGTTCGGCCTGCCGGTGGCTGGCGCGCACGCCGTCGATGAAATGGTTATGCATGATGCCGAACATCCAGGCCCGCAGCTCGCCGCGGCGCTGCCAGCGCGAGTAGCGGCTCCAGGCCCGTTCGAGCGTGTCCTGCACCAGGTCGTCGGCCCGGTGTGGGTCGCCCGTCAGCCCGCGGGCGTAGCGCCGCAGGCTGGGGATGCAGGCCAGGATCGCGGCTTCGTCGTCGGCGCGCATGGTCGGGCGTGGAGGGACGGCTCAGGCCGGATCAGGGCTTGATGACGTGCCAGACGTCCTTGAAGTTGTCGCCGGTCTTGTCGCCCGGCTTGGCGTCCTTGGCATACAGGTAGACCGGCTTGCCCTTGTAGGCCCACTGCTTGGAGCCGTCGTCGCGGGTGATGATGCTCAGGTCGCCCGAGGCCTTGGCGTCGGCGGCGGCGGTGACCGGGGGCCAGATCTTGGCGCACTGGTCGTTGCAGGCGCTCTTGCCGCCGGCATCCTTGTCGAAGGTGTAGAGGGTCATGCCGGCGCTGTTGACCAGGATGCCGTCCTGGGTCTTGACGGCCTGGGCATGGGCGCCGGCCGAGAACAGGGCGGCGCAGGAGAGGGCCAGGGTTGCCGCGAGTTGAGTGCGCATGTCGTGCCTCGTAGATGGAAGAGTTTGGGGGACTGCCCTCTACAGACGCGGGGCGGAACGGGAATATTCCGCCACCGGACAAAAAAATCGGGAGGGCTGGGGATGAAGATCCAACCGAGCCTCGCGCGGGCCCTTCGCGACGGCCGCCGTCAGGCGTGGCCGCTGGCGGGCGGGGCGGGTTCGTAGCGCATTTCTATTTCCAGGGCGGTCTCCTCGACAGGGGTGAAGCCCAGCGACTCGTAGAGCCGGCGGGCGGGGTTGCCCTTCAGGACGGACAGGGTGACCGGGGCGCCTTCGTCGTCCGCCTGCCGCAGCAGGCCCGCCAGCAGGCGCCTGCCCAGCCCCTGGCCCTGGAAGGCCGGGTCGATCTGGATCTGCACCACGCGCCAGCCGGCCGGATCGCGGAAGGTCTTGAACAGGCCCGCCGGGCGGCCGTGCAGCCAGACGATCTGGGCGTCGTCGAAGTGATAGCGGATGCGCGCCAGGTGATGCGCATCGTCCCGCGGCGCGTCAACGCGCGCCAGGTGTTCGGTCATGGTTGCCTTGCGCAGCGCCAGCAGGAACGGCAGGTCGTCTTCGGTGGCGGCTTGCAACGCCAGGGAATGGGGGCTCATGGTGCGGCTTCAGGGTTGCTTGGGGGGACCACGCTTGGCGCTTTTGCCGGCCTGGTGGATAAGGTTATAGAGCTGTTGCGCCGCCGGCGCCAGGGGGCGGCCCCTGCGCGAGATCAAACCCAGGCTGCGGGTGACGCGCGGATGCTCCAGCTTGACGCCCGCCAGCGTGGCGTGGCCGGCCGGCGGCATCGCCAGCTGCGGCACGGCCGCCACGCCCAGCCCGGCTTCCACCAGCCCCAGCAGCGTCATGACGTGGCTGACCTCGAAGGCGCTGACGGTGCGCTTGCCGCTCTTGGCCAGCGCGTCGTCGATCAGCAGGCGGTTGCCGCTTTCCTTGGCCACGGTCATGAAGCGTTCCTGCGACAGCTCCTCCCACGACACGCTGCGGCGCGCGGCCAGCGGATGGTCGCGCCGCACCGCCAGCACGAAGTCCTCGCGCAGCACCGCCTTGAAATCCACGTCCGGCTCCTGGGTGCCGAAAAAACTGATGCCGAAGTCGGCGCGGCCGGTCACCACGCTGTTGAGCACGGTGTGGGCGGTCTCGTCGATGATGCGCACGCGGATGCGCGGAAAGCGCGCGGCGTAGTCGTGGATGATGGCGGGCAGGAAGTAGTAGGCCACCGACGGCACGCAGGCCACCGTCACCAGCCCGCCGCGCTGCGCCGCCAGGTCGCCGATGCTGAGCACCGCGCGTTCCAGTTCGTCGATGGCGCCGCGCGCCCGTTCCAGGAAGATGCGGCCGACGTGCGTCAGCGCCACGCGGCGCGTGGTGCGTTCCAGCAGGCGCGCGCCCAGCAGGTCCTCCAGCTTGTCGATGCGGCGGCTCAGCGCCGGCTGCGACAGGTTCAGGTCTTCGGCGGCGGCGCGGAAACTGGCGCGTTCGGCCACGGCCACGAAGGCCTGCAATTCCTGTAAATCGAAATTGATGCGTGCCATGCATTAATCCATCCGTAAGTTGCAATTCAAATAATAGCCGCGCCGTCGCAGAATGCACCGCATGGAAACGATCATCCCTTGCGTACTGATGCGCGGCGGCACCTCCCGCGGCCCCTTTTTTCTTGGCGACTGGCTGCCGGCCGATCCCGCCGAGCGTGACCGGCTGCTGTTGCAGGCCATGGGTTCGCCCCACGCGCTGCAGGTCGATGGCCTGGGCGGCGGCAACTCGCTGACCAGCAAGGTCGCGATCGTGTCGCGCTCGACCCGGCCCGACTGCGATATCGACTATCTGTTCGCGCAGGTCTCGGTGGACCGCGCCAGCGTCGACACCCGTCCCAACTGCGGCAACATGCTGTCGGGCGCAGCGCCCTTCGCCATCGACGAGGGCCTGATCGCCGCGGCCGACGGCGAAACCTCGGTGCGGGTGCACAACGTCAACACGGGCGCCGTGATCGAGGCCGTGGTGCAGACGCCGGGCGGCCGCCTGACCTATGAAGGCGAGGCGCGCATCGACGGCGTGCCGGGCGCCGCCGCGCCCGTGCGCCTGAATTTCCTCGACGCCTGGGGGGCGGTCACCGGCCGCCTATTCCCGACCGGCCTGCGGCAGGAAGTGGTCGACGGCGTGGCCGCCACGCTGATCGACGCCGCCATGCCGATGGTGCTGCTGCGCGCCGCCGACTTCGGCCTGCGCGGCGACGAGTCGCCGGCCGAACTGGACGCCAACCCTGCCCTGCTGGCGCGCCTGGAGCGCATCCGCCGCGAGGCCGGCAGCCGCATGGGACTGGGGGACGTCTCGAACAGCGTCATTCCCAAGCCGGTGCTGCTGGCGCCCGGCAGCGATCCCGCCGCGCTGTCGCTGCGTTCGCGCTACTTCACGCCGCACGCCTGCCATCGCGCCCATGCCGCCACCGGCGCGGTGGGCGTGGCCGCCGCCTACCTGATGGCGGGCACCGTGGCGCACGACTGTGGCGGGCCGGCGCCGCGCCCGGGCTACCGTGGCGTGCGCATCGAGCACCCGTCGGGCGGCATGGACATTGACGTCAGGCTGGACGCCGCCAGCGGCGAGGTGCGGGCCGCCGGCCTGGTACGCACCGCGCGCAAGATCATGAAGGGCCTGCTGTACGTGCCGGGGCGCTATGTGCCGGCGCGCGAGGAACGCGCCATCCGACCGGAGTCGGCGCCTGCCGCCATGGCGGCATAGGCTGCGATCAAGAATGCCGTACCCGGAAGCCGCCCTCGGCCGCCGGCACCGAAACATGAAGGTGGCGGCCCGAGCCGCCTCCGACCCGAGACACAGCGGTCCGCAGAGACCGCCAACAGAACCATCAGGAGACATGACATGGTTTTCCCCACTCGCGGCACGCTGGGTGCCGCCGCGCTTTGCCTGGCCCTGGCCAGCCCGGCCGTCCACGCCGAATTCCCCGAACGCGCCATCACCATGGTGGTGCCCACCGCCGCCGGCGGCGGCAATGACACCCTGGCCCGCGTGATCGGGCAGAAGATGGGCGAACTGCTGGGCCAGACCGTCATCGTGGTCAACAAGCCCGGCGCGCAGGGCGCCATCGCCGCCGACTACGTGGCGCGCCAGCCGGCCGACGGCTACACGCTGATGCTTGGCTACATCGGCACGCACGGCATCAATCCGGCGCTGCAGAAGCTCAACTACGATCCGGTGCGCGACTTCACCGCCATCGGCATGGTGGCCGACTCGCCCACACTGATGGTGGTGTCCAGCAGCATCGGCGTGCAGGACGTGCCGGGCCTGCTCAAGTACGGCCAGGCCCACCCCGACGGCCTGAGCTACGCCTCGGCCGGCCCGGGCACGGCGCCGGCGGTGGCGGGCGAGCTGTTCAACCGCGCCACCGGCGCGGCCATGCTGGAGATTCCCTACAAGGGCTCGGCCCCCGCCATGACGGATACGCTGGCCGGCGTTACCCAGGTGATGTTCCCCAGCCTGTTCAGCGCCTATCCGCACCTGAAGTCGGGAAAGATCCGCGCGCTGGGCGTGGCCGGCGCGCGCCGCGCCAAGGTGCTGCCCGACATGCCGACGCTGGCCGAGCTTGGCGTGCCGGGCGTGGACGTGGCGCAGTGGTACGCGGTGTTCGCGCCCGCCAACGCCGATC
This sequence comes from Achromobacter sp. EG18, assembly GCF_059759395.1. Lineage (NCBI taxonomy): Bacteria > Pseudomonadati > Pseudomonadota > Betaproteobacteria > Burkholderiales > Alcaligenaceae > Achromobacter > Achromobacter sp. EG18. The sequence goes on along the minus strand of NZ_CM186213.1, from coordinate 3,279,596 downwards.
CGCAGGTGGTCGCCAAGTTGAACACCGCGCTCAATGGCGCGCTCAACGATCCGGCCGTGGCCGCCAAGATCGACGACCAGGGCGCCGAGGTGCGCACCAGCACGCCGGCGGAGCTTGCCGCGTTCGTGCGCGACGAAGCCGTCAAGTGGAAGAAGCTGGCGTCGACGATTCACGCGGCGCTGTAAATAGCGCCAAGGGCGAGGCGTCGAAGTGGCGCAGGTTCGGAAACACCAGCCGCAGGTCGTCGGCGCTGGCGCCGAACCAGCTACCCAGCGCCGCGCCCAACTGCTCCACCGCCAGCGTCGGCAGCAGCCGGCCGTTGTCGACGAAGCCGGGGCCATCGGGCGCGATCTGCGGATGCGTGCCGTAGTAGCGGCCGCCGTTGACGGCGCCGCCCAGCACGAAATGATGGGCGCCCCAGCCATGGTCCGAACCGTTGCCGTTCGATCCCAGCGTGCGGCCGAATTCCGAGGCGGTGAAGGTGGTGACCTGGCGCGCCACGCCCAGGTTTGCCAGCGCCGTCTGGAAGGCGGCCAGCGCCTGGCCCAGTTCCTTGAGCAGGGCCGGGTGGGTGTCGTTCAGGCCGGTGTGGTTGTCGTAGCCGTTCTGCGATACGAAGAATACCTGGCGCCGCGCCCCAAGGGCCTGGCGCGCCGCGATGATGCGGGCCACGATCTTCAACTGCTGCGCCAGCGGCGAGTCGAAATCGCCTGGCACGGCCACGCCAGACAAGGCCGCCCGCAGCCGCGAGTCGGCGTCGATCGACTGCGCCGCGATGCGCGACATTTCCCGTTCCATCAGGTGCTCGCGCGGCTGTGTGATCAGCTGGCGCAGCAAGGCGGTGCAGGCGCTGGAGCCGTACATGTCGCGTGTCAGCAGTTCGATGCGGGTCGAGCCGTTCACGCCGACCCGGTAGCCCGCGACATGGCGGCCGGCCAGCAGCACGGTGCTGCCGCCGGCGGTGATGCCGGTGAAGCTGCGCTGCGCGTTGATGTCGGCGTACAGGTCCGTCAGCCGCCCGGCCCAGCCGGAGGAAGCGCCTTCCGGCGCCAGCGCCTGCCAATACGACTGCTGGTCGTTGTGCGAAAACAGCTTGGGCGGCAGCGGCACCCGCGCGCCGATGTAGTCCGCCTTGCTGGTGGGCACCACCAGCGGGCCGACGTTAAGCACCGCCGCCATCTCGCCGCGCGCGAACAGCGGCGCCAGCGGCGCCAGGGACGGGGCCAGCGCGAATTGGGCGCCATCGGCGGTGGATGCCTTGTCGCGCAGCGCCGTGGATTGGAGGGCGTCACGCGGCAGCGCGATGTCGCTGCGGGCCGCGGCATAGGCGCGGTAGGCGGGCGCGTCGAACGGCACCAGCGTGTTGAACGGATCGTTGCCGCCGTACAAAAACACGCACACCAGCGCCTTGTAGTCGCCGGGCGGCGCGGATTGCGCGGCCGCCGCGCCCAGCGCCGCCAGGTTCAGCGCCAGCGGCGCCGCCGCGTGGCTCGCGCCCAGGGCGCAGGCGCGCAGCAGGAATTCGCGGCGCTCGGCCTTCATTTCTGCACCAGGTATTCGGGGCTGGCCGCCACCAGCGTGATGGCGGCGCGCACGCGGTCGCGCGGCCGCTCGCGCGGCAGGGTATCGACCGCCTGCGCGATGGCCTGCGCCGTCGCCGCGCTGAAGGCGTCGCCCGCCAGCAGCAGCACGATGCGCGCCACCAGCGCATCGGCGTCGGCGGCCAGGGCGATCTCGGCGGTGTAAGGGGTCTGCAGGTCTTCCCAGCCGCGATCGACGTAGATGGCCACGAAGTTCAGGTAGCCGGCGATGCTGGTTTCATCGGTGATCTGCAGTTCCGGCGCCACCAGGCCGCGCCGCGCCAGCTCGGTGACGGGAGGGGCATAGCGCGGCCGGAAGAAGTTGAACACGCTGGCCGAGCGCATCGGGCTCTGCGCCAGCCGGATGGTGTTGTCGGTGGTGTCGGGCATGGCCCAGGCGCCGTTGGTGGAGGTGGCGCCGAACGCCCGAGCCCAGCCGGAAAAGCGCAGGATGGGTTCGCGCACCTTGCCCCAGCCGGGCGCGGCCAGATCAGGGTGGCGCGCCTCGTCGTCCAGCAGGATGGCGCGCACCACCGCCTTGAGGTTGCCGCGCGCGCCGTGGCCGTCGTCGTCGAACACGGTCGCCACCCGCTCGACGTAGGCCGGACTCGGATTGCTGGTGACCAGCCGCTGGATCAGCTGCGTGCCGATGAACGGCCCGACGTTCGGATGCGCGCTGATCACCTCCATCGCGAGCTTGAGCGACAGGTGTCCATCGGTGCCGGGCGGGATCACCGCGCCCAGGAAGCGCTTTTCGGCCAGCGAATGCAGCGCCGGATTGAGCGCCATCGGCCGGCGGTGGAACTGCACGTCGGTCTCCGGCCCATCCAGGTCCCAGCCGGTGAAGACCTTGGCCAGTCCCTGCACGTCGGCATTGTCGTAGGTCTCCACGGGGGCGCCGTTCACCAGCCGCGGCGTGCCGTCGCGGTTCAGTTCGACCAGGCCGATGCTGAACAACTGCATCACTTCGCGCGCATAGTTCTCGTCGGGATGGCGGCCGGTGCGCGGGTCTTCCTTGCGGTTGCCGCGATAGGTCAGCATGCAGCCCATCGACAGGTTGCGGGTGACGGCGGTGAGCAGGTCCTGGTAGCTGCCAAAGGCATGCTCGGCCAGCAGGTCCATGAAGCCGGCGGCGCCGAACAGCGGCCAGTTGGCCGTGATCGACGCCACCCCGACCACGAAGATCTCCGACAGCGCGAACGCCACGCGGGTGCGCACCTGGTCCTCGGCGCTGATGAACTTGCGCCACAGCGTCGATTCGAGCGGCGCGTTGATGCCGTTGCCCTTGTAGGCCTCGGTGTCCTTGCCTTGCTGCAGCAGCCAGTCGAAATGGCTTTGCGACGGCGGCAGCGCCAGTTGCGTGTCGAGCCATCCGGCGTAGCCGTCGCGCACCACCGCGTCGATCAGCGCCGGCGTCGGGCCGAAGGTGGCCTGGGCCAGGAAGCGCGAGGCCTGGCCAGGCGTGGGCGGGCGGGTTTCAGCGGAAGCGGGCGGCGCCGCTCCGAACGGCGACGCGGACATGCAGGCAGCCCCGGGGTCGAATGCGAAAGCCTACGGTAGCGAAGCGCCAGGGGGGCTTCAAGACCGCCATTCGGACGAGGGACTAATCCTTTTGCACGAGGCGCGCACGCGCGGCGCGCCGGCCCGCGCGGGGGCCGGCCGGGCCGCGCGGATCAGACCGAACGTGTGATGCCGCCGTCGATGCGGATGTTCTGTCCGGTGATGTACGAGGAAGCGTCGGAGGCCAGGAAGGCGATCAGGTCGGCCACTTCCTCGGCGGTGCCGTAGCGGCCCATCGGGATGCGCGCGCGCCGGTCTTCCTTCTCCGGCAGGCTGTCGATGAAGCCGGGCAGCACGTTGTTCATGCGCACGTTGTGTTCGGCGTATTCGTCCGCGAACACCTTGGTGAACGCGGCCAGGCCGGCGCGGAACACGCCGGACGTGGGGAACAGCGCTTCCGGTTCGAAGGTGGCGTAGGTCGAGATGTTGACGATGGCGCCGGATTTCTGGCGCTTCATGACCGGCGCCACCAGGCGCGCGATGCGCACCACGTTGAGCAGGTAGAACTCCATGCCCAGGTGCCAGTCGTCGTCGCTGATTTCCAGCAGCGGGCCCTTGGGGCCGTGGCCGGCGCTGTTGACCACGGCGTCGACGCGGCCCCACTTCTGCTGGGTCGCGTCCACCAGCCGCGCCAGGTCCTCGGGGGAGCGGTTCGAACCGGTCACGCCCAGGCCGCCGAGTTCGGCGGCCAGCGCCTCGCCCTTGCCGGACGAGGACAGGATCGCCACGCGGTAGCCGTCGGCCGCCAGTTTGCGCGCCGCCGCCGCGCCCATGCCGCTGCCGCCGGCGGTGATGATTGCCACTTTATCCGTGCTCATGCGTCGTTCCCCAGGGTGTCGGAAAACGGCCATTGTAGGGGCGGGCGCGGCGGCCCCGCGCAGATCCCGCGAGGCCGGCAGGGGCGATCAGTCGACCAGCTTGAGCACGCCCTTCATCAGCGCGAAGTGGCCGGGGAACGAGCAGAAGTAGGCGTAGTCCTGGCCGGCGGCCAGCTTGCTGACGTCGAAGGTGACCGAATCGGTCTCGCCGCCGCCGATCACCTTGGTGTGGGCGATGACGCGGGCATCGTCCTTCTTGACGTAGTTGTTGTCCAGGCCGGCGGCCATGCCGTCGTTGACGGCGCCCTGCATGTCGGCCTGCTTGGTCAGCACCCAGTTGTGGCCCATGACGTTCTTGGCCAGCTTGCCGGGGTGCTTGAGGTTGACGGTGAACTGCTTGCAACTCTTGCTGACCGTGATTTCCTTCTTGTCGAACTGCATCTGGTCATTGCCGGCGATGTCGACCGAGCATTCGGCCGCCAGCACGGGCGCCGAGGCCAGGGCCAGGATGGTTGCGGCGCAGAGATTCTTCAACAGCATGTTCATGCCTCCAGGTGTCGAGGGGAAAGGGCCGCGGAGCCGTTGCACCGGATCCCGCGGGCGACTAAGTGATCCGACCTCAGTCTACGCCTCTTGGGCCGGCCTTGCCCGCCGGCGGTTTGACGCAGCGCAATCGGACGCCAGCGAATTGCGCGGGCGCCGCATCAACGCGCCGCTGGCTGCGCGGTTACGCGCCAGATCACGTTGCCGACGTCGTCGGCCACCAGCAGGCCGCCGCGCCCATCCACGGCCACGCCCACCGGCCGGCCGCGGGCCTGGCCGTCCGCGTCCAGGAATCCCGTCAGCACGTCGCGCGCCTGGCCGTCGGCGCGGTTGCCGGTGAATGGCACGAAGATGACCTTGTAGCCGCTGCGCGGGTCGCGGTTCCAGGAACCATGCTGGCCGACGAACATGCCGTGGGTGAACGGCGCCGGCAGCGTGGCGCCGCCGGACCAGGCCAGCCCCAGCGAGGCGGTGTGCGGCCCCAGCGCGTAATCCGGCACGATCGCCTGCGCCACCAGGTCCGGGCGCGGCGGCTTCACCCGGGTGTCGACGTGCTGGCCGAAGTAGCTGTATGGCCAGCCATAGAAACCGCCGTCGCGCACCGAAGTCATGTAGTCGGGCACCAGGTCGCTGCCCAGCTCGTCGCGTTCGTTCACCGCCGTCCACAGCGTCTTGCCGTCGGGGCCCCAGGCCATGCCCACCGGGTTGCGCAGGCCGCTGGCATACAGGCGCTTGGCGCCGCTGGCGACGTCGATTTCCCAGATGGCGGCGCGGCCTTCCTCTTCCGCCATGCCGTTCTCGGCGACGTTGCTGTTCGAGCCGACCGTCGCATACAGTTTGGCGCCGTCGGCGCTGGCGATGAGGTTCTTGGTCCAATGATGGTTGCGCCCCGCGGGCAGGTCGGTCACCTTGACGCCGGGCGCGTCGATGCGGGTCTGGCCGGCCTGGTACGGAAACCGCAGCAACGCGTCGGCGTTGGCGACATACAGCTGGTCGTCCACCAGCGCCATGCCGAAGGGCGAATTCAGGCCTTCCAGGAACACGCTGCGCGTCTGCGCCGCGCCATCGGGCGTCAGGCCGCGCAGCAGGGTGATGCGGTTGGCGCTGGGCGTGCGCGCGCCGGCGCGCTTCATGACGATGCCGGCGGCCCAGTCCTTGAGGCCGCCGGACATCTCGGGCGGCTTGGGCGGCGCGTTGGTCTCGGCCACCAGCACGTCGCCATTGGGCAGCACGTAGAGCCAGCGCGGATGATCCAGGCCGCGGGCGTAGGCGGTGACCGCCAGGCCGCTGGCCGGCGTCGGCAGGCCGGTCTCGCTCCAGCCCACCGCCCTGGCCGTGTTGACCGTGGGAATGAGGGTGGTATTGGGGGCGGGCAACTCGGGCCGCGGCCCCATGCCGGCCTCGACCGGCAGGCGGGCGACTTCGCCGCAAGCGGCCACCAGGCTGGCGGCCGCGACGAGCGCCGGCAACAGGTATCGAATTCGCATGGCGCGGCTCCAGGCGCGGATGGGCGAACTTCCATCATACGACGGGGCGGCGCGGCCTTGCGCGCCGCCACCGGGCGAGGGGCCGGTGGCGGCGTGGGGGGCTAGCGCATGTCGAAGGCTTCCTGATGCCAGTGGACGTTGCCGCGCCCCAGGCGCCGCAGGCCCTTGCGCAATGCGTTCGCCAGTCCGGCGGGGCCGCAGTACCAGACATCGGCGACGCGGCCGGCGGCCACTTCGCCCTGCGCCAGCGCGGCGGCGTCCAGGCGCTGGCCGGCGGCGGCGCTGTGTACCTGGAGCGTGACGTTGTCCAGCGCGGCGCAGCGTTGCCGCAGCACGTCCACGAACGGGTCGGTTGCGCCGTCGCGCACGCAATAGTGCAGCCAGACGGGCGGCGTGTGGCCGGACGCGTCGCGCGCGGCCTCCAGCCAGGCCAGGAAAGGCGTGACGCCGATGCCGCCCGCCACCCACACCTGCGGGCCGGCGGCGGGACGCTCGAAGCGGCCATAGGGGCCTTCCACCATCACGGGCGCGCCCTCGCGCAACGTGGCGGCCAGCCGCTGGGTGTAGTCGCCCAGCGCCTTGATCTGGAACGTCACGTCGCGGCGTCCGCGATGCGGCGCGCTGGCGATGGTGAACGGGTGCGCGCCTTCGCGCCGGTCGAAGGTGACGAAGGCGAACTGGCCGGCGGCGTGGCCGGGCCAGCGCGCACCGAGTTCACAGGTGACTTCGAGGATGTCGCCGGGCCGTTGCGTCAGCGCCGTCACCCGGCCCGCCACGCGCCGGGCCCGGCCGATGCGGCCGGCCAGCGACAGCAGCGCGGCCCAGGCGCCGCCCGCCATCAACGGCAGCAGCAGCGCGCCGGTCGGCCCGGTCCAGTAATAGGCCGGCGCCAGCGCCAGGGTATGGAACACCAGTATCAGGTAGGCCAGCGGCATGGCGCGGTGGACGATGCGCCAGGCATGGTACGGAAAGCGGCGCCACAGCGTGATGACCAGCACGGCCAGCAGCGCGTAGATCGTCCATTCGCCCAGGTCCTTGGCCAATCCGCGCGAATCCGCCAGCATGGCCAGCACCGCGTCGCGCGCCGGTCGGCCTTCGGTGCCGACCAGGGTTTTGAGGGGCGTGCTGGCCAGCTTGACCAGCCAGTGCGCGGCACCGGCGCCGATGGCCAGGATGCCGGCCCATTTGTGCAGCCGGTAGATCTTGTCCATGCCGCCCAGCGGACCTTCCAGCCAGGCAGGGCGCAAGGCCAGCAGCATGATCAGCGACATCAGTCCGATGGACCAGACGCCTGTCAGGTACAGCGCCTGCTGGCGCAGCACCCAGGGCCAGGCGGCCGTGGCCGCCGGTTGCAGCACCAGGGCGTCGATGGCCCAGGCGCCGGTCAGCGCCAGCAGGAACAGTCCCAGGGCGGTACGGGTTTTCATGGCGTCGGCCTCAATCCTTGATACGGCTGCGCAGCACCGCGCCGGTCTGCGCGTCCACCCGCAGCTTCACGCGCTGGCCTTGCGGGTTGTCGGCCTTGACGTCGTAGCCGCGGTGATGCTCCAGTTCGATCTCGGTGATGTTGCGATAGCCCGCGGCGGTCAGCGTGTCATAGACCTGGCGCACGGTCAGGATCTGCGCGGCGGGGGCGGCCTGGACCGGCGCGGTTGCGGCGGGCGCCGGGGTCACCGGAGCGGGCTGGGGCGCGGTCTGCGCCAGCGCGGCGGTGCCGCCGACGGCGGCGGCGCCGATGGCCAGGGCGGACAGGGTCTTGCGGATCGGGTTCATGCGGTTTTCTCCTGAAGGTCGAGGTAGGGCCGTGGATCGGCCATGACGTCATTATTCGGCGGGGCGCATGAACCCGTTCTGAAGCCCTCGTTCACCCGCCGTTCATGTTCCGCCCGCTATAAATGAGACGCTTGTGCTCCCTGTTTTTCCCCCGCGCGCCGGGTTACCCTGGAACGCGACCGCCCGACGGAATTCCCATGACCGCACGCCTACGTATCGCAATCTGGCTGACCGGCCCCGCGCTGGCCCTGGCGCTGGCCCTCGGGCCGGGCGCGGGCCGCGCCGACGAAAGCGACCATGAACAGGCGCGCCAGGCCCTGCAGGCCGGCAAGGTGTTGCCGTTGCGGTCGGTGCTGGATATCGTCGAGCGTGATTTCCCTGGCCAGGTGGTCAAGGTGGAATTCGAGGAGGATGACGGCATCTTTCTCTACGAAATCCGCCTGCTGCAGCCCGGCGGCAGCCTGGTCAAGCTGAAGATCGATGCGCGCGACGGCACCGTGCTGGGCATGAAGGGGCGCGACATCCAATTCCGGAACCGACACTGATGCGCATACTTGTCGTCGAAGACGAACCGACCCTGGCCGCGCAGCTGGCCGAGGCCCTGCGGCTTGCGGGTTATACCGTCGACACCGCCGCGGACGGCGCCGACGCGCACTACATGGGCGAGGTCGAGACCTACGACGTGGTGGTGCTGGACCTGGGCCTGCCGGTGATGGACGGCCTGACGGTGCTCAAGCAATGGCGCGCGGCCGGCCGCGGCATGCCGGTCCTGATCCTGACCGCGCGTTCCAACTGGCACGAAAAGGTCGCCGGCATCGACGCCGGCGCCGACGACTACCTCACCAAGCCCTTCCACATGGAAGAACTGCTGGCGCGCGTGCGCGCCTTGCTGCGGCGGCACAGCAACCACGCCAGCGCGCAATGGCGCTGCGGTCCGCTGATGCTCGACACGCGGCTGGCCCGCGCCACTGTCGACGGCCAGCCGCTGAACCTCACCAGCCACGAATTCAAGGTGCTGGCGGTGCTGATGCAGCACGCCGGCGAGGTGGTCTCGCGCGGTGACCTGATCGAACACATCTACGCCCAGGACCACGACCGCGACTCCAACACCATCGACGTGTTCATCGGCCGCCTGCGCAAGAAGCTGCCGGCCGACACCATCGAGACCGTGCGCGGGCTGGGTTACCGGCTCGCCTGTCCGTCATGACCGCGTCGCGCGCGCCGGGGTCGCTGCGCTGGCGCATGCTGGCCGGCACGCTCGCCTGGATCGCGGCGATCATCGTGCTGGCCGGATGGGGACTGGGCAGCCTGTTTCGCCAGCACATTTCCGAACAGTTGCGGGCCGAGCTGGCGCTGCACATGAATCAGTTGACGGCGGCGGTCAGCGTGGCGCCGGACGGGCGACCGACCGTGGCCTCTCCCTTGAGCGATCCGCGCCTGGAGCAGCCGCTGTCCGGCCTGTACTGGCAGATCGACCGTCTCGACGACGCCGGCCGCGTGGTGGCCGCGGGCGTGGCGCGTTCGCGCTCGTTGTGGGACCAGGTGCTGGCCCTGCCCGCCACTGACCGCACCGATGGTTTCCATGACATCGCCGGACCCGAGAACCACGACCTGAGCGCGCTGACACGCCTGCTCAAGCCCGAAGACAGCGACGCCGGCGCGCTGCGCCTGGTGGTGGCCGCCGATCGCGCGGTGCTGGCCGAGCCCATCGAACGCTTCGACCACATGTTGTTGCTGTCGCTGGGCGCGCTGGCGGCCGGATTGGTGGCGGCAGCGGTGGTGCAGGTGATGGTTGGGTTGCGGCCGCTGGGACGGCTGCGGCGCCAGCTGGCCGCGCAGCAGGGCCGCAACAGCGTGCGCATCGAGGGCCGTTTTCCCAGCGAGATCCAGCCGCTGGTCGATGATTTCAACCGCGTCCTGGCGGTCAACGCCGACATCGTGCAACGGGCGCGGACCCAGGCCGGCAACCTGGCGCATGCGGTCAAGACGCCGTTGACCATCCTGGGCAACGCGGCGATGCGCGAAGAGGGCGCCTTCGCCCGCCTGGTGCGTGAACAGGTTGCGATGGCGCAGCGCCAGATCGACCACCACCTGGCGCGCGCGCGCGCCGCGGCGGCCTCCGGCACGGCGGGCGGACGCACGCCGCTGCGGGCGCCGCTACAGGCGCTGTTGCGCGTCATGCAGCGCTTGTATGCGGCACGGGAACTGCAACTGGAGATGGACGAATTCGCCGACCGGCTCGAGTTTCGCGGCGAGGAGCAGGACCTGCAGGAAATGGTCGGCAACCTGCTCGACAACGCCTGCAAATGGGCCGCGCGGCGCGTCCGCATCGGCGCCCAGGCGACCGCGCCAGACCGCCTGAGCATCGTGATCGATGACGACGGCCCGGGCATCTCCGAAGACGAGCGCGAACGCATCTTCGAGCGTGGCGTGCGCATGGACGAGCAACGGCCTGGTTCCGGCCTGGGCCTGGACATCGTGCGCGACCTGGCCGGCACCTATGGTGGCGAGGTCAGCGCGGGGCTATCGCCGCTGGGCGGGCTGCGCGTGACGCTGACCTTGCCGGCGTTGCCGACCGGCGCCTAGCGGACCTGCCGCGCCGGCCGCCTCGCGCCCTCGCCGGGGTTCAGCGCACCAGCGTCACCGGCACCTCGGCCAGTTGCACCACCTGGTTGGCGACCGAGCCGATCAGCACGCCGGCCAGCGCGCCATGGCCGCGCGTGCCCATGACGATGCGCGCGCACTGGTGTTCCTGCGCATAGGCGTGGATCTCGATCGCGGGTTTGCCGAATTCGACATGGCTGGTGTAGTCGGTGCCGGTGACGTCGAGCAGCTTGCGCGCTTCATCGGCGGCTTCCTGGCCCTCGCGCACGTAGTACTCGTCGATCATGTCCTGCGTGACCAGCCGCGACAGGCCGGCGCGGCCCTGCGGCGGCGACTGGATGTTGAGCAGGTGGATGCGCGCGTCGGGCGCGCCCTGGGCCAGTTGGCGCGCGTGCAGCACGGCGCGGTTGGCATTGTCGGAACCGTCCACGGGGACGAGGATGTTCAGCATGGCGGCTCCTTACTTGACCAGGGTGACGGGCAATTCCGTCAGGTGCAGGACCTTGGTGGCGACCGAGCCCATGAACAGCGCGGCCACCGAGCCCATGCCGCGCGTGCCCATGTAGATTTCGTCGGCGTCGATCTCGGCGGCGACGCGGGCGATGGTCTCGGCCGCCGCGCCGGTCTCGATGCGCGGGGTGAACGGCACGCCGGCTTGCGCCAGCAAGGCGCTGGCGTCGCGCAGCGCGGCCTCGCCTTCTTCCTGGTGATAGGCGTCGATATCGGCCTGCGACAGGCCGCGGCCGATCTTGCCGGCCTGCAGCGGGATCTGCACGGTCAGCAGCTCCACGCGTTCGACGGGGTCATAGCTGCGCGCATCGAGCATGGCGCGCACGGCGTGGACGGCATGCTGCGAGCCGTCCACCGGGATCAGAATGCGTTTCATCGACGTCTCCTTGTTGTCCGCGAGCCCGCGGCCGCCCCGTCATGGCGGCGCCGCGGCAACTCCACTTTACGCAATTATTCCGCCGGACGGGGGCCGGCGGGATGCGCGCAATCAAAGGAAACGGAATCGGCCCGTCAGCACCAGCCGGGCGGCACCCGCGTGGCGGTCGCCGGCAAACCGAGCAGTTGCGCGGCCAGGCCGGCCAGCGCGGCGGCGTCGCCGGTGGTCACCAGTTCCACCGCGCCGGGGCCCGCGCCCGCCAGCAGTCCGCGTTCCTGCAACTGGTGCCGCAGGCGCCGCGCCACCGGCCCGCCGGTTTCCAGCAATGGCACGGCGGGGCCCGCCGCGGCCTGGATCGCGTCATGCAGGAACGGGAAATGGGTGCAGCCCAGCACCAGCGCGTCGGCGCCCTGGGCCAGCAGTTCATGCACCGGCGCGGCCACGACGCGGGCGGCGGCCTTGCCTTGGATTTCACCGCGTTCCACCTGCAGCACCCATTCGGGGCAGGGGCGGAACAGGATGCGGATCTCCGGCGCCTCGCGCTGCACCAGGGCGGCGAACTTGGGGCTGGCCAGCGTGCCCGTGGTGGCGAAGACGCCCACCACGCCGCTGCGCGTCAGGTGCGCGGCCGGCTTGATGGCTGGTTCCACGCCGATGATCGCCAGGTCCGGATGGCGGGCGCGGAGGGCGGCGATGGCGGCGGCCGTGGCGGTGTTGCAGGCCACCACCATGGCCTTGGCCCGGCGCGACACCAGGTAGTCGGCGATGGCCAGCGCCCTTTGCTGGACGTATTGCTGCGTCTTCTCGCCGTAGGGCACGTGGGCGGAGTCGGCCACGTACAGCAGGTGCTCGTGCGGCAGGGCCTCGCGGATGGCGCGCAGCACGCTCAATCCGCCGACGCCGGAGTCGTATACGCCGATGGGATGGGGGGCGGGCATGGGGATGCGGCTGGGACTGGGGGTGGCCAGTGTAGCGCTATCGCGCCGGGTCCTCGGCTTCGCGGTGTGCCCGCACTTCCTCGATCAGGCGGCGGATGGCGCCGGTCAGCGGCGCGTCGCGCCAGATCAGCGTGAGCGGCGCGCGCATCGCCACCGGGCCGCTGACGTTGACGTACACCACGCCCTCGATATTGACCCGGCGCAGCGAGGCCGGCACCAGCGACACGCCCAGGCCGGCCGCCACCAGGCTGAGGGTGGACAGCATGCGCGGCGCTTCCTGGGCCACCCTGGGGCTGAAGCCGGCGGCGCGGCACGCCGAAATGATGGCGTCGTACAGTCCCGGGCCGTTGTGGCGGCGATACAGGATCAGCGATTCGTCGGCCAGTTCCGACAGGGCGATGCGCTTGCGCGCGCGGCCCTTGACCATCGGGTGGTCGGCCGGAAAGGCGGCCAGCATGCTTTCCTCCAGCACGGTCTCGACCGCCACGCCGCGGTCGACGCCATGGGCGCCGCGGATGAAGGCCACGTCGACGCGGCCGTCGCGCACGTCTTCCATCAGTTCGCCGGTGCTGCTTTCCTCCAGCACCAGGCGCACCTGCGGCGCGTTCTCGCGAAAGCGGCGGATCAGCGATGGCACGAAGGGATGGAAGGCCGCCGAACCGGTGAAACCCACCGTCAGCCTGCCGCTTTCTCCCAGCGACACGCGCCGCACGCCATCGACCGCCTGGTCGACCAGGGCCAGGATGCTGCGCGCGTCGGCCAGCAGGGCGCGGCCGCTTTCGGTCAGCTCCATGCCGCGCGGCAGCCGGTGGAACAGCGTGACGCCCAGCTCCTGTTCCAGCACGCGGATCTGCTGGCTCAGTGGGGGCTGGCGGATGCCGAGCCGGGCGGCGGCCTTGGTCAGGTGGGATTCCTCGGCCACCGCCAGGAAATAGCGCAGCAGACGCAGGTCGACGGATGCCATATGAATAGAATATGAGTGTTTAACCAGTCATATATTAGACATTATCCTGGCGCGGGAGTAGGCTGCGTGCTGTCTCTCCACTCCCGGCGCCTTGCGGACCCGCCGCGACCTCCACGACAATGAACGCAGCAGCACCTGATTCCCCCGAAGCCGCCACGCGGCCGCCGCCCACTTGCGGGCAACTGTTCTACGGATTCCTCATGCTCGGCCTGACCGCCTTCGGCGGCGCGCTGCCCCTGGCGCGCCGCATGGTGGTCGAAAAGCACCGCTGGCTGTCCGGCGCCGAGTTCACCGACCTGCTGGGGCTGTGCCAGTTCCTGCCGGGCGGCAACATCATCAACCTGTCGGTGGCGCTGGGCATGAAGTTCCGCGGCCCGCGCGGCGCCTTCGCGGCGCTGATGGGCCTGATCCTGGCGCCTTCGGCCATCGTGGTGCTGCTGGGCATGGTCTACGACCGCTTCCAGAACGACCCGCACATCCAGCACCTGTTCGCCGGGCTGGCCGCGGCCGCCGCGGGGCTGCTGATTTCGATGGCGGTCAAGATCGGCATGCCGGTCCTGAAGCGCCGCGATTGGCTGGCCGGCCTGGTGGCCACGGCCTGTTTCATCGCCATCGCGGTGCTGCGCATCCCGCTGCTGCCGACCATGGCGGTGCTGACGCCGCTGAGCATCCTGCTGGTCTGGAGGCAACGTCGATGATGCAGACCCTGATCGCCCTGGCCATCATCTTTTCACAGCTGTCGGTGCTGGCCTTCGGCGGCGGCAACACCATCCTGCCCGAAATGCAGCGCCAGGTGGTGGAGGTGCACGGCTGGATGACGGCCGCCGACTTCTCCGCGCTGTTCGCCCTGGGCCAGGCGGCGCCCGGCCCCAACCTGATGGTGGTCACGCTGGTCGGCTGGCACGTGGCCGGCTGGGCCGGCATGCTGGTCACCACGCTGGCCAAGTTCGGGCCGTCGTCCCTCATCACCATCATCGCCCTGGGCCTGTGGGAGCGCTTCAAGGACCGGCCCTGGCGCGGCGTGATCCAGGCCGGCATCTTCCCCATGACGGTGGGGCTGGTGGCCGCCAGCGCCGCCCTGATCACCGAGGCCTCGGTGCATTCCTGGCTGCTGGGCGCCATCACCGCCGTGGTCGCGTTGCTGGGCAGCGCCTCGCGCATCCACCCGCTATGGCTGCTGTTCGGCGGGGCGCTGGTCGGATTGCTCGCTATCGGTTAGCGTTTAGGCTCCTGCCACGCTGGGAGTCCGCCATGACGCTGCCGGTCAAGGATCCGGATATCGAATCGCTGCCCGCCGGGATCGCGCCGCTGCCGTTCTTCCATGCGCACCGGCGGCTGGTGCTGTGCGGCGCGCTGTTCGCCATCCTGGCGGGCGCGCTGTGGCGCGTCGGCCTCACGCCCAGCCGCGCCGGGCTGCTGGCGTTCGACGTGGCAGCGCTGGTGTTCCTGCTGCTGACCGGCGCCGCGTTCGGCAGGGCCACGCCGGACATGATGCGGGTACGCGCGCAGCAGGTCGACGTCGGCCGCAGCGCCGTGCTCTGGAGCAGCGTGGCGCTGTCCTGCCTGGTGATGGCGGCGCTGTGGACCGAAATGCGCGCGGCAGGCGGCGCCGAGGGCGTGGCCGACCTGGTGGCGGCCGCCGTCAGCATCGTGCTGTCGTGGCTCTACCTGAACATGATCTTCGCGCTGCATTATGCGCATGGCTACTACAGCCGTCGCAATGCCATGCACAAGGGCCTGGATTTTCCGGGCAAGGAAGACCCCGACTACTGGGACTTCGCCTATTTCGCCCTGGTGCTGGGCATGACGTTCCAGGTTTCCGACGTGCAGATCGTCAGCCGGCGGATGCGGCGCACGGCGCTGGTGCACAGCGTCATCGCCTTTTTCTTCAACGTCTTCATCATCGCCATCAGCGTCAACGTCGCGGCCGGGCGGGCATAAAACGGGCGGGCATAAAAAACGGCCGTGAGGCCGTTTTTTTACCGTGAGACCGGTTGACCGCTCTCAGGCCGCGGCCAGACGCCACAGCGACGTCACTTCCTTCGAACGCGCCGCGTACAGCGGATCGCCGGGGTCCCTGGCGCGGCCATGCGTGGGCCGCGTATCGATGCGTTCCAGCACGCGCAGGCCGGCCTGCTCGATCATCTCCAGCAATTGCTCGCGGGTGCGCAGCCCCAGGTGCTCGGCCAGGTCCGACAGGATCAGCCAGCCCTCGCCGCTGGGCGTCAGGTGCGCCGCCAGTCCGTTCAGGAAGCCCCGCAGCATGCGGCTGTCGGGGTCGTAGACGGCGTGCTCGACGGGCGAACTGGGGCGGGCCGGCAGCCACGGCGGGTTGCAGACGGCAAGCGACACCCGGCCTTCGGGAAAGAGGTCGGCTTGCACCACCTCGACCTGTTTCGACAGGCCCAGCCGTTCGACGTTTTCGCGGGCGCAGGCCAGCGCCCGCGGGTCCATGTCGGTGGCGATGACGCGCTTGCCGCCGCGGCGCGCCAGCACCGCCGCCAGCACGCCGGTGCCGGTGCCGATATCGAAGGCCACGCTGCCGCGCGGCATCGGGGTGCGCGCCACCAGGTCGATGTACTCGCCGCGCAGCGGCGAAAACACGCCGTAGTGCGGGTGGATGCGGTTGTCCAGCGCGGGAATCTCCACGCCTTTCTTGCGCCATTCGAAGGCGCCGATCAGGCCCAGCAGTTCGCGCAGCGACGCCACGTACGGTTCGTCGGCGGGGCCGTGGGCTTCTTCGCAGGCCTGCCGCGCATCCGGCGCGCGGCGCAGCGAAATGCCGTGGCCGGCGTCGAACGGAATCAGCAGCATGCCCAGGATGCGGGCGCGCTGCGACTGGATCTGGCGATGCTGGTTGAAGGCTTCCAGCATGGTTTCGACCGGCTTGCGCGGGCGCTTGTCGACGCGGCGCGTGATCGCCTGCAACAACTGGCGCGCATTCTGGAAGTCGCCGCGCCACAGCAGGCCCACGCCTTCGCACGCCAGGCGATAGGCCACGTCCGCAGTGGTGCGGTCGTCGGCCAGCACCACGCGCTTGGGCGGCGTGGCGCCGGATTCCGAGCGCCAGCGGGCGGTGTGGTGGGTCTGGTCCGGGGCTTCGCCCTCGGTCCAATGCAGTTCAGGCAGGGTCAACGGGACGCTCCGGACAAGGCGGGCTTCAGGGGCAGGACGGTCATGAAACGGGGAAATCCAGGGGGGAAAAGAAAACAAGGCGCGGGCTGCCAATGTAGCAGCTTCGCGCCGTCGGGGCGGCGGACGGCGCCTGGCGCCGCCCGTCGGGGCGGTATCAGTGGAACAGCACCACGGCCTTCTGCAGCGTGATCCAGATGCCCCAGGCCAGCGGGATGCCGACGCAGGCCCAGGCGAACAGCACCAGCGCGGCCGGCGTGCGGAAGGTCGAGGCGCCCACGCCGTGGGTCTCGGCCGCCGCCGCGCGTTCATGCGCCAGGGCCTTTTCGCGCGCCAGTTCCTCGTCGTTCATGAAGTACTTGGGATTCACCGGGCGGATCGCCAGGTTGCACAGGAAGCCCAGCACCAGCATGCCGGCCAGGATGTACATGGTGATGTCATACACCTGCGCCCGCGGCACGCCGATGGACAGCTGGTATTCGCGGATGTAGTTCACCAGCACCGGCCCGAAGATGCCCGCGGCCGACCACGCCGTCAGCAGGCGGCCGTGGATGGCGCCCACCATCTGCGTGCCGAACAGGTCCGCCAGGTAGGCCGGCACGGTGGAAAAGCCGCCGCCATACATCGACAGGATGACGCAGAAGGCCGCCACGAACAGCGCCAGCGCGCCCATGTGCGCGGTCCAGGGAATCGCCGCGTACAGCGCGAAGCCCAGTACGAAGAAGATCAGGTAGGTCATCTTGCGGCCCAGCTTGTCCGACAGGCTGGCCCAGAAGAAGCGGCCGCCGATATTGAACAGGCTGAGCAGGCCGGTAAAGCCCGCGGCGATGGCGGCGATCGCGGCCAGCTGGCTCTTGTCGAGCTGGCCGTAGCCCAGCTCGGGCTTGTTGATCAGGCCGCCGCCGAACACTTCCTGCAGCAGCGGCGAGGCCATGCCCAGGATGCCGATGCCGGCGGTCACGTTCAGGCACAGCACCAGCCACACCAGCCAGAACTGCGGCACGCCCCAGACCCGCTTCACGTGCACGTGGCCCTTGGTGATCATGACGTTGTTGGCGTGCTTGGCGGGCGCGGTCCAGCCTTGCGGCTTCCAGCCGGTGGGCGGCACGCGGTAGCCGAGCGCGCCCGACATCATGAAGACGAAGTACACCAGCGCCATGGTCAGGAAGGTCTGCCACACGCCCGGCGAGGTGGGCGTGGCGAAGTGGCGCATCAGCACGTCGGCCAGCGGCGCGCCGATCATGGCGCCGCCGCCGAAGCCCATGATGGCCATGCCCGTCGCCATGCCGCGACGGTCCGGGAACCACTTGATCAGCGTGCTGACCGGCGAGATATAGCCCAGCCCAAGCCCGATGCCGCCGATGACGCCCGAGCCCAGCCACAGCATCCACATCTGGTGCAGGTAGACGCCGGCCGCCGAGATCACCAGGCCGCCGCACCAGCACAGCGCCGACACCACGCCGGCCTTGCGCGGTCCGGCGCGTTCCAGCCAGCCGCCCCACAGGGCCGCCGAGCAGCCCAGCAGCACGAAGAACAGCGTGTACATCCACCCCATGGTGGAGATGCGCCAGTCGCAACTGGTGGTGAACAGTTCGGCGGCCAGGCTCATGTCGGCCGGGCATTGCAGCGGCTGGGCGCCGCCGATGGCCTTGGACAGGGGCAGCCAGAACACCGAAAAGCCATAGGCCATGCCGATGCAAAGGTGGATGGCCAGCGCGGCCGGGGGCACCAGCCAGCGCGAGAAGCCCGGCCCGGCGATGGTGCGTTCTTTGTCCAGGAAGCCCGGCTTGGCGCCGGGCAGGTCGAGTGTTGCAGTGCTTTCCATGAGGTCTCCTCGGGGTGCGGCTTTATAGCGGCGTTGGCTGGAGAAATCCAGTCCCGCCGTCTCTTGTTGAACCCTTTGCTGCGGTAAAGCTTGCTGCGCCCGCGCGCCGTCGTGGGCACGCGGATCGGTGTGGACGCGTCGGCCGGTCAGGACACGCGCGCCAGCGGTGTCAGGCGTTCGCGGTTCTGCGCCACCGCCTCCAGCACCAGCGGATGCAATTGGTGTTCGCCGGCATCGCCGTCGGGCTGCCGCGCCAGGAAGTCCAGCAGCTCGGTGCGCATGCGGGGCTCCCAGAATTTGTGGATGTGGTTGGCCACGCCTTCCACCGCTTCCGGCCGCAGCGGCATGGCTTCGAAGAATTGGCCGATGCGGTTGGCCATGCGGATCAGGTTGCCGATTTCCATGCGTGTCAGGTCTGCGAAGTGATGCGTTCAGGGTGGGAATACAGGGTCGCGTCGTCGTCGCGCAAAAAGCCCAGCAGCGCGATGCCGGCGCTGTCAGCCAGGCGCACGGCCAACGCGGTCGGGGCCGATACCGCCGCCAGGATGCCGACGCCGGCCGCTGCGGTCTTCTGCACCATCTCGAAGCTGGCGCGGCTGGACACCAGCACCACGCCGTGCGCGGCGGACAGGGCCTGGCGCGCCAGCGCGCCCACCAGCTTGTCGAGCGCGTTGTGGCGGCCCACGTCCTCGCGCACCAGGGCCACGGCGCCGCTCGCGTCGGCCCAGCCGGCGGCGTGGGTGGCCCCGGTCAGGTCATGCAGCGCCTGGCGCGCGCGCATGTCGCGCATCGCCCGCAGCACCGCGCCCACCGGCAGCGGCGCGCCGGCGGGCACCGGCGCCACCGGCCGCAGCACCTCGGGCAGCGTCTCGACGCCGCACAGCCCGCAGCCGGTGCGTCCGGCCATGGCGCGGCGGCGCGATTTCAAGCGCGCCTCGCAGGCGCTGGAAATCTCGATCTGCACCACGATGCCGTCGCATTGCGGCAGCACGT
Organism: Achromobacter sp. EG18; assembly: GCF_059759395.1. Classification (NCBI taxonomy): domain Bacteria; kingdom Pseudomonadati; phylum Pseudomonadota; class Betaproteobacteria; order Burkholderiales; family Alcaligenaceae; genus Achromobacter; species Achromobacter sp. EG18. Next base: position 3,260,493 of record NZ_CM186213.1, on the reverse strand, counting down.
CGATGCCGCGCACGTCGGTCACGCTGTCGATGATGCCTTCCGACAGCGAAAAACCGACGGCGAAGTCCTCCAGGTCGGCGGGCGTGGCCAGCATGGTGGCGTGGCTGATGCCGTTGAACTCCAGCGCCACTGGCGTTTCCTCGGCCAGGCGGTCGCCCTCGGCGTGCGGCGCGATGGCGCCGGCCCGCACGCGGGTCACCTGGGCCGCCACGGAATCGGAGCGGTCTGCGGGGGAGGAAGGGCTGTGGTCCATGGCGGCTCCGGCCGGCTGTCGGGGTTATTTCCCCGCCAGCGTGGCTTCGCTTTCGCGCGAGCGTTCACGCAGCAGCTTCTGCTGGATGTCCGCGAAGCGCGACCATTGCCGCTGCCATTCCGATGGCTGGGACACGCGCGTGACCTGCACGGCCGTGACCTTGTACTCGGGGCAGTTGGTGGCCCAGTCGGAACTGTCGGTGGTGACGACGTTGGCGCCGGACTCGGGGAAGTGGAAGGTGGTGTATACCACGCCCGGCTGCACCCGGTCGGTCAGGGTCGCGCGCAGCACGGTCTCGCCCGAGCGGCTCTGGATGCCGACCCAGTCGCCTTCGTTGACGCCACGGTCCTCGGCGTCCTGCGGATGGATCTCCAGCACGTCCTCGCTGTGCCACATGACATTGGGCGTGCGGCGCGTCTGCGCGCCCACGTTGTATTGCGACAGGATGCGGCCGGTGGTCAACAGCAGCGGGAAGCGGCGCGTGCTGCGTTCGTCGGTCGGCACGTACTTGGTGATCATGAACTTGCCCTTGCCGCGCACGAAGCTGTCGATGTGCATGGTCGGCGTGCCCTCGGGCGCGTCGTCGTTGCACGGCCACTGCAGGCTGCCCAGCTTGTCCAGCTTCTCGTAGCTGACGCCGCTGAAGGTCGGCGTCAGGCGCGCGATCTCCTGCATGATCTCGCGCGGGTGGCGGTAGTTCATGGGATAGCCCAACGCGTTCGACAGCGCCACGGTCACTTCCCAGTCGGCCTTGCCGTTCTTCGGTTCCATCACCTTGCGCACGCGCGAGATGCGGCGCTCGGCGTTGGTGAAGGTGCCGTCCTTTTCCAGGAACGACGAGCCCGGCAGGAACACGTGGGCGTACTTGGCGGTCTCGTTCAGGAACAGGTCCTGCACCACGATGCATTCCATCGCCGCCAGCGACGCCGCCACGTGCTGCGTGTTGGGGTCGGACTGCACGATGTCCTCGCCCTGGCAGTACAGGCCCTTGAAGGTGCCGCCCAGCGCGGCCTCGAACATGTTGGGAATGCGCAGGCCGGGCTCGGGCTGCAGCGTCACGCCCCAGTCCTGCTCGAACTGCGCCCGCGCCACGTTGTCGGAAATGTGGCGGTAGCCCGGCAGCTCGTGCGGGAACGAACCCATGTCGCAGGAGCCCTGCACGTTGTTCTGGCCGCGCAGCGGGTTCACGCCCACGCCCTCGCGGCCGACATTGCCGGTGGCCATGGCCAGGTTGGCGATGGCCATGACGGTGGTCGATCCCTGGCTGTGCTCGGTCACGCCCAGGCCGTAGTAGATCGAGCCGTTGCCGCCGGTGGCGAACAGGCGCGCCGCGCCGCGCACGGCCTGCGCCGGCACGCCGGTGATCTCGGCCATGGCTTCGGGCGAGTTCTCGGGCAGCGACACGAAGTCGCGCCATTCCTGGAACGCCTTGGCCTCGCAGCGCTCGGCCACGTAGGCCTCGTCGATCAGCCCTTCGGTGGCGATAACGTGGGCCATCGATGACAGCAGCGCGGTGTTGGTGCCGGGCCGCACCTGCAGGTGGAAGTCGGCCTTGATGTGCGGCGAACTCACCAGCTCGATGCGGCGCGGGTCGATCACGATGAGCCGCGCGCCCTGGCGCAGGCGGCGCTTCAGGCGCGAGGCGAACACCGGATGGCCGCTGGACGGGTTGGCGCCCATGACGATGACCACGTCGGTGTGCATCACCGAGTCGAAGGTCTGGGTGCCGGCGGATTCGCCCAGGGTCTGCTTCAGGCCATAGCCGGTGGGCGAATGGCACACGCGGGCGCAGGTGTCGACGTTGTTGGTGCCGAAGGCGGCGCGCACCAGCTTCTGCACCAGCCAGGTTTCCTCGTTGGTGCAGCGCGACGAGGTTATGCCGCCGACCGCGTCGCGGCCGTACTGGCCCTGGATGCGGCGGAATTCGGAAGCCGCGTAGTCGATCGCCTCTTCCCACGACACTTCGCGCCAGGAGTCGGTGATGCGCTTGCGGATCATCGGCTTGAGCACGCGTTCCTTGTGGGTGGCGTAGCCCCAGGCGAAGCGGCCCTTGACGCACGAGTGGCCGCGGTTGGCCTGGCCGTCCTTCCACGGCACCATGCGCACCACTTCCTGGCCCTTCATCTCGGCCTTGAAGCCGCAGCCCACGCCGCAATAGGCGCAGGTGGTGACCACCGAGTGCTCGGCCTGGCCCATCATGATGACGGTCTTTTCCTGCAGGGTCGCGGTCGGACAGGCTTGCACGCAGGCGCCGCAGGACACGCATTCGCTGTCCAGGAACGGCTGGTCCTGCCCCGGCGACACGCGCGACTCGAAGCCCTTGCCCGAGATCGTCAGCGCGAAGGTGCCCTGGGTTTCCTCGCAGGCGCGCACGCAGCGGTTGCAGACGATGCACTTGGAGGCGTCATAGGTGAAGTACGGGTTGGACTCGTCCTTCTCGCTCTTCAAGTGGTTGGCGCCGTCATAGCCGTAGCGCACGTTGCGCAGGCCCACCACGCCGGCCATGTCCTGCAGCTCGCAGTCGCCGTTGGCCGGACAGGTCAGGCAGTCCAGCGGGTGGTCGGAGATGTACAGCTCCATCACGCCGCGTCGCAGGTCGTGCAGCTTGGGCGTTTCGGTGAACACCACCATGCCGTTCTCGGCCGGCGTGGTGCACGAGGCGGGATAGCCGCGGCGGCCCTCGATCTGCACCAGGCACAGGCGGCACGAGCCGAACGGCTCCAGGCTGTCGGTGGCGCACAGCTTGGGGATGTTGATGCCGGCCTCGGCGGCCGCGCGCATCAGCGAGGTGCCTTCGGCCACGGTGATTTCCTGGCCGTCGATGGTCAGGGTGACGGTCTTTTCGGACACCCGCGCCGGGGTGCCCAGATCGCGGTCGCGCTTGATGACGGTTTCTAGCATGGCGGTCTCGGATTCAGGCGGGGTGGGCGGCGGACTGCGCGGACTCGATGCCGAAGTCCTGCGGGAAGTGGTTCAGCGCGGACAGCACCGGGTAGGGCGCCATGCCCCCCAGGGCGCACAGCGATCCGCCCAGCATGGTGTCGCACAGGTCGCGCAGCAGGTGCACCTGCTGTTCGCGCCCCGGGCCGCCGGCGGTGATCTTGTCGATGGTCTCCACGCCACGGGTCGAGCCGATGCGACAGGGCGTGCATTTGCCACAGGACTCGATGGCGCAGAACTCCATCGCATAGCGCGCCATGCGCGCCATGTCGACGCTGTCGTCGAACGCCACCAAGCCGCCGTGGCCGATCATGGCCGAGATCTGGACATAGGCTTCGTAGTCCAGCGGCACGTCCCACTGCGAATCCGGCAGGTAGGCGCCCAGCGGGCCGCCGACCTGCACCGCGCGCAGCGGCCGGCCCGAGGCGCTGCCGCCGCCGAAGGTGTAGAGCAGGTCGCGCAGGCTCAAGCCGAAGGCCTTCTCCACCAGCCCGCCCTGCTTGAGGTTGCCGGCCAGCTGGAACGGCAGCGTGCCGTGCGAGCGGCCCACGCCGTAGTCGCGGTAATAGGCCGCGCCCTTGGCCAGGATGATCGGCACGGTGGCCAGCGAGATCACGTTGTTGATGACCGTGGGCTTGCCGAACAGGCCCGCGATCGCCGGCAGCGGCGGCTTGGCGCGCACCACGCCGCGCTTGCCCTCGATGCTTTCCAGCAGCGAGGTTTCCTCGCCGCAGATGTAGGCGCCGGCGCCCTTGCGCACTTCCAGGTCGAAGCGGCGGCCGCTGCCGTGCACGTCGTCGCCCAGCCAGCCGACGCTGCGCGCCCGCTCGATGGCGGCCTCCAGCGTGGCGATGGCGTGCGGGTATTCGGAACGCACGTAGATGTAGCCGTAGGTGGCGCCCACCGCCAGGCCGGCGATGGTCATGCCCTCGATCAGCACGTAGGGGTCGCCTTCCATCAGCAGGCGGTCGGCGAAGGTGCCCGAATCGCCCTCGTCGGCATTGCAGACGATGTACTTGCGGTCGGCCGGCGACCCCAGCACGGTCTTCCACTTGATGCCGGTGGGAAAGGCCGCGCCGCCGCGTCCGCGCAGGCCGGACGTGACCATCTCTTCGACGATGGCGGCGGGCTCCATGGCCAGCGCGCGCTTCAGGCCCTGCAGGCCGCCGTGCGCGGCGTAGTCCTGCAGCGACAGCGGATCGATCACGCCGACGCGGGCGAAGGTCAGGCGTTCCTGCTGCTTGAGATACGGAATCTCCTCGGTCAGGCCCAACCCCAGCGGATGCGCGCCGCCCGTCAGCCAGCCGGCGTCGAACAGTGCCGGCACGTCCTCGGGCTGCACCGGCCCGTAGGCCAGGCGGCCCTGGGGCGTGTTTATCTCCACCAGCGGTTCCAGCCACAGCAGGCCGCGCGAGCCGTTGCGCACCACCTGCACGGCCAGGCCGCGTTCGTCGGCGGCCAGTTCGATGGCGGCGGCCACGGCGTCGGCGTCCATGGCCAGCGCCGCGGCGTCGCGCGGCACGTAGATCAGGGTGGGGGCGCTCATTGGCCGGCCTCCCGCGCGCGATGCAGCAGGCGGTCGAGCTTGGCCGGCGTGACGCGGGCGTGCGGCTGGCCGTCCAGCATAACCGCCGGCGACTGGGCGCACAGGCCCAGGCAGTACACCGGCTCCAGCGTGAAGTCGCCGTCGCGCGTGCTGGCATGGAAATCACAGCCCAACGCCTGGCGCGCATGGGCGGCCAGTTGTTCGCCGCCCATCGCCTGGCAGGACTCGGCGCGGCACACTTCCAGCGTGTGGCGCCCGGCGGGTTCGCTGCGGAAGTGGGGGTAGAAGGTGATGACGCCATGGACTTCGGCGCGCGACAGGTTCAGGGCCTCGGCGATGGTCTGCACCGCCTCGGCCGGAATACAGCCCAGTTCGTGCTGCACCGCGTGCAGCACCGGCAACAGGGGGCCGGGCTGGTCCTTCAGGCGAGCCAGGATGCGGGCGGTGGCCGCCACCGCCGGGCTGGCGGACGCCTGGGCGGCGTCCAGCGCCAACGCACCGCCACGGGCGCCGCCGGTGGAAGCCAGATCGGATTTTGCCTCGCGCTGGCGCATGGCGGTCTCCTCCAGTAGTGCTGTGCCCCGTAGGGTGGGGGGCTGTTGTGATGGGAGGTCAGGGTGATTTATATGCAGTGAAAAACATATAAATTTCCCTTGCCTCGCGTTATTTGTGTACTCTAAACAGGTAATTAATCGCCTTCAATAAGAAATAAATGACATATAAGTTCCGAATCGGCCTGCGGCCGCAATGGACCTTGGGTGGAGACGACGGCGCCCCCGTGCCGCTGCAGGACATGCTGGCGTTGCTGGCCGCCATCGACGCCACCGGCAACATCGCCGGCGCCTGCCGCGCCTGTGACTTGTCGTACCGCCACGCCTGGGGCGTGCTGCGGCGGTTCGAGGGCATCTTCGGCACCCAGCTGCTGATCACCAACCGGCGCCAGGGCACGCAACTGTCGCCGTTCGCGCAGCGCCTGCTGTGGGCCAATCGCCGCATCGAGGCGCGGCTGATGCCCACGCTCGACAGCCTGGCTTCCGAACTGCAGGAAGAACTGGCGCGGCTGCTGCCGGAAAACGGTCCGCACCTGCGGCTGCACGCCAGCCACGGGTTCGCGGTGGAATCGCTGATGGAACACATGGGCGGGCGCAAGCCCGGCCTGGAACTGCGCTATCGCACCGCGATCGAGGCGCTGGCCTCGCTCGAGCGCGGCGAATGCGATCTGGCGGGCTTCCAGGTGCCGCTGGGCGACTTCGAGACGCCGATCATGGAACGCTACGCTCAGTGGCTGCACGCCGACGAGTATCTGCTGATTCATCTGGCGGTGCGCAACACCGGGCTGTTCGTCGTGGGCGGCAACCCCAAGCGGATCCACGGCATCGCCGACCTGGCGCGCCAGGACGTGCGCTTCGTCAATCGCCAGATCGGCTCCAGCACCCGTTACCTGATCGGCCTGATGCTGCAACGCGCCGGCGTCTCGATCAGTGAAGTGCAGGGTTACGAAACCAACGAATTCACGCATATGGCGATCGCCGCCCACATCGCCAGCGGCATGGCCGACACTGGCGTGGGCGTGGAGACCGCCGCCTGCCGCTTCGGCCTGGATTTCATTCCGCTGGTGCGCGAGCGTTATTTCTTCGCCATCCGCAAGAGCGCGCTGGAAACGCCCGCCATGCGCGACCTGCTGTCCATCATGCGCAGCCCCGACTACGTCGGTTACGTCGGCCAGCTGGTGGGCTACGACGCCCGCGACACCGGCCGCCTGCAGACCCTTGAAGAGGCATTTTCCTAGGCGCGCCGCCGCGTGCGCCGGGCTATGATGTTCCCATGAGCAAAGTGATCCTCCTGGCTGACCACCGCACCGAGCGTCCGGCGCCCCTGGCGCCGCCGCCCGCGGGCCAGCCCGCGCTCGACCGGCGCGCGCGGCCGCTGCGCGACCTGCGCATCTCGGTCACGGACCGCTGCAATTTCCGTTGCACCTACTGCATGCCGCGCGAGGTATTCGATACCAACTACGTCTTCATGCGCCATTCCGACCTGCTGTCGTTCGAGGAAATCGCGCGGCTGGCCGGCGTCTTCACCCGGCTGGGGGTCGAGAAGATCCGCTTGACCGGCGGCGAGCCGCTGCTGCGCAAGCATGTGGAAAACCTGGTCGGCCTGCTGTCCGGGCTGCGCACGCCCGCCGGCCGGCCGCTGGAACTGACGCTCACCACCAACGGCAGCCTGCTCGAACGCAAGGCCGCCGTGCTCAAGCAGGCAGGGCTTAACCGCGTCACGGTCAGCCTGGACGCACTGGACGCGTCCATGTTCCAGGACATGAGCGACAGCGGCTTCACCCCCGACGACGTGCTGCGCGGCATCGACGCCGCCGCCGCGGCCGGGCTGGCGCCCGTCAAGGTCAACATGGTGGTGCGGCGCGGCCTGAACGACGCGCAGATCCTGCCGATGGCCGAGCGCTTTCGCGGCAGCGGCCACATCCTGCGCTTCATCGAATACATGGACGTGGGCAACACCAACGGCTGGAACCTGACCGAAGTGGTGCCCAGCGAGGAAGTGCTGGCGCGCATCGGCGCGGTCCATGCGCTGGAACCGATCTCCACCGACGACATGGGCCGCGTCGCCGAACGCTGGCGCTATCGCGACGGTGGCGGTGAGATCGGTGTCATCTCCAGCGTCACCCACGCCTTCTGCGGCGGCTGTACACGCGCGCGCCTGTCGCCGGAAGGCAAGCTGTTCCTGTGCCTGTTCGGACACGAGGGCCACGACCTGCGCGCGCCCCTGCGCGACGGCGCCAGCGACGATGAACTGGCCGCCATCCTCACGGGTATCTGGGCCGCCCGGGGCGACAACTACTCCGAACAGCGCGGCCGCAACATGGCCGACCCGGCCCGCAAAGTCGAGATGAGCTACATCGGTGGTTGACCCCGCACCCGTTTTCGACCGGCAACAGGTGGCCGGCCTGATCCTGGCCGGCGGCCAGGGCTCGCGCATGCAGGGCAGCGACAAGGGATTGGTCCTGCTGGGTGGCGAGCCGCTGGTGGCGCACGTGGCGCGGCGCCTGGCCCCGCAGGTCGGGCCGCTGCTTCTCAGCGCCAACCGCAATGCCGACAGCTACGCCCGCTATGGCCGGGTGGTGGCCGACGATACCGACGAATTGGGCGCCTGGCAGGGGCCGCTGGCGGGCCTGGCCGCTGGCCTGGCGGCGGCCGCGCCGTGCGAGTGGCTGGTGGTGACGCCATGCGACACCCCGTTCCTGCCGGCCGACCTGGCCCAGCGCCTGATCGCGGCGGCGCAAACGGCGGGCGCGCCCCTGGCCTATGCGGTGGCCGGCGGCCAGCGCCATCCGGCCTGCATGGCGCTGCGCACGTCCATGCTGTCGGTGCTGCGCGACTACCTCGCGGCCGGCGAACGCAAGGTCGGCCTGTGGCAGTCGCGCGTGGGAGGCGTGGGCGCGCCGTTCGATGACGTGCCCGGCGCGTTCATGAACCTGAACACGCCCGAGGAACTGGCGGCGGCCGAGCGCTACGCCAGCCAGTGACGCAGGTCGTAGTAGGGCACGCGGTCGCGGTCCTGCACCCGCACGTCGGCGGGCAGGCGCGCCAGCCCGGTCGACCACGGCAATGAACTGATCACCCCCGAACCCTGGTGGCCGTAAGGCACCAGTTCGGCGCCGCCGTCGTCGGCCGTGCGGCGCTGCACCCGCAGGAATTCCTCGCGGCTGTCCTGGCGCGGATGCTCGGTGCGCAGCGGCAGCCGGCTGACCGGCGGGAACAACTCTTCGCGGCCCTGCATGCGGCGCACCAGCGGCGTCACCAGCATGGCGAACACCGCGTAGGCCGACACCGGATTGCCCGGCAGGCTGACCACCGGCTTGTCGCCGATCATGGCCAGCGCCACCGGCTTGCCCGGCTTCATGCGCACCTTCCACAGCGACAGTTCGCCGCCCAGCGCGGCCAGCGCCGGCTTGACCAGGTCGCGCTCGCCCACCGACACGCCGCCCACGCTCAGCACCAGGTCGCAATCGGCCAGCAGCGTCTTGAACGCGGCCAGCAGGTCGGCTTCGGTGTCGCGCGCATGCAGCACGTGGGTCGGTTCGGCCGCCAGCCCGCGCACCAGCGCGGCCAGCATCGGGCCGTTGGAGTTGTAGATCTGCGCCGGTTCGCGCGCGCCGCCGGGGGCCACCAGCTCGTCGCCGGTGGTCAGGATGCCGACCCGCAGGCGGCCGAACACCGGCACGCTGGCCAGGCCCTGCGAGGCCAGCAGCGCCACGTGGGCGGCCTGCAGCTGCGTGCCGGCGGCCAGCAGCGGGGCGCCGGCCAGGGTGTCCTCGCCGCGCAGGCGAATGTGCTGGCCGGGGCGTGGCTCGCGCGTGATCTCGACCTGCTCGTCGGCCTCGTGCGTGTCTTCCTGCATCACCACCACGTCGGCGCCTGCGGGGATCAGGCTGCCGGTGAACAGGCGGATGGCGTGGCCGGGCTTGAGCGGCTCGGGCGTGTCGCCGGCATAGCAGCGCTGCTGGATCGGCAGGCGCGCGCCCGGCCGCCAGTCGGCCAGGCGCAGCGCGTAGCCGTCCATGGCGCTGTTGTCGGCCGGCGGGATGTCCACCGTGGCGTCAAGGTCGGCCGCCAGCACGCGTCCGGGCGCTTCGTCCAGGCCGACGTGTTCGCGGCGCGCGAGGGGGGCGGCCGCGTTGGCCAGCAGGGTCTGGGCTTGGTCGAAATCCAGCATGGGTATCAGTGGTCTTCTTGGTCGCGGGGTTGGAAGTGCGTGGCGAAATTGCAGGGGCGGTGGCCGCTGTCGAGCTGCTCGCGGATGATGCGGTTCCAGGCGGTCTCGCAGGCGTTGTTCGAACCGGGCAGGCAGAACAGCAGGGTCTGGTTGGCCTCGCCGGCAAAGGCGCGCGACTGGATGGTGGAGCTGCCGATTTCCTCGTAGGAGATCTGGCGGAACAGTTCGCCGAAGCCGGGAATCTCGCGGTCCAGCAGCGGCAGGATGGCCTGCGGCACGTGGTCGCCGTGCGAGAAGCCGGTGCCGCCGGTGGTCAGGATGACCTGCACCTCGGGATCGGCGATCCAGTCGCTGATGACGCGCCGGATCTGGTAGATGTTGTCCTTGGCGATGTCGCGCCGCACGCATTGGTGGCCGGCCTGGGCCAGGCTGTTGGCCAGCAGGTTGCCGGAGGTGTCGTCACCGGCGCTGCGGGTGTCGCTGACCGTCAGCACGGCGCAGGCCAGCGAGACGGGGGAGGCGTCGTTCATGGAGTCTCCTTGGGGGGCGGGGGTTCGGCGTCCCAGGACTGCGTGCGGTCCTGGTCGGATTGGCGCTGTTCCACCCAGAAGCTGTCGCCACCCGCCAGGGTTTCGCGCTTCCAGAAGGGCGCGCGGGTCTTGAGCGCGTCGATGATGAATTCGCAGCCGCGGAAGGCGTCGCCGCGATGCGCGCTGGCCGCGGCCACGAACACGATCTGGGCATTGCGGGCGAGGGCGCCGACCCGGTGCACGATCACGGTGCCGTCCAGGTTCCAGCGCGCGCGGGCGGTGGCGGCGATGTCTTCGAGCTCGCGCTCGCACATGCCGGGGTAGTGTTCCAGGTAGAGCGTGTCGGTGGGCGTGTCCGGCGCGTAGTCGCGCACGTAGCCCACGAAGGTGACGATGCCGCCCACGCCCGGCCCGGCGCTGGCGCGCAGGGCGGCGGTGAGCGCGGCGCCGTCGAAGTCGGCTTCCTGCACGATGACCATGGCGTTCAGCCTCCGGTGACGGGTTCGAACACCGCGACCTCGTCGCCCGCGCGGATCGGCGCCGACGGCTTGGCGTGGGTCTGGTTGATGGCCAGCTTCAGGCGGCCGGCCGGGGCCAGCTGCGGATAGCGCTCGCCGAGCGCGGCCAGCAGCTGCGCGCCGGTGGACTCGCCGTCGACCGGCCAGGCCTCCGAGCGCTTGCCGACCAGTTCGGCCACGCGGGCGAAGTACAGAAGATTAATCGTTGCGCCATTCACCGCTTTTACCTCCCGCCTTGTACTTCAGGCGAACTTGTTCGATCACGATACCTTTGTCGGCCGCTTTGCACATGTCGTAGATGGTGAGCGCGGCGACGCTGCACGCGGTCATGGCTTCCATTTCGACGCCGGTCTTGTAGCTGGTGCGGCAGGTGGCCAGGATGTCGATGCGGTGCGCCGCGTCGTCCAGCGCGAATTCGATGCCGACGAACGACAGCGGCAGGCTGTGGCACAGGGGGATGAGCTCGGCGCAGCGCTTGGCCGCCAGGATGGCTGCGACGCGCGCGGTGTTGAGCACTTCGCCCTTGCCCTGGCCGGGCTGCGTCAGCAGGCCGTAGGCCACCGCGTTCATGCGGACGCTGGCGGTGGCGATGGCGACGCGTTCGGTGTCGGTCTTGCCGATGACGTCGACCATGCGGACCTGGCCGGCTTCATCCAGGTGGCTCAAGGTGGGGGCGGGGGTGGACATGGGAATCGGGATCGAGAATTGTTAATGATTGAAAAGAGCGGTCCCGGCAGGCCGTGGCGGGCCGCTGATGCGCCTATGATAGACGAGCCGCCGCCCGCCGCGCTTTGAGGAAAGATAAGCGCGGCCGCCGTCGCCGTGGCGCCGCGCCCGCCCGCTTCATCCCGGGGTACGCGCCGGTCGCGGCTTGCGCGCCTTCGTGCCCCTGCGGGGGCATTTGCGCTTTTGGCGGCGCGGTCGCGATGGCGCGGCGCAAAAAGCCCCCCAATTTGCTCGAAGGACGCGATAATGGCCTTCGATTCGTACCAGGAGACGCACAATGCCCTTGCGGATGCCCAAGTTCCGGTTTACCCGCCGCTTAGGCAAGATCCTCTTGGGCGTCGTGGCCACGGCGTTGATCCTCTGTGGTATCGCCGCCTGGCAGGTGCCCAAGGTGCTGCACAATGTGCTGACCCAGGACGTCGCAAAGATGCTGGGCCGCGACGTCGCCGTCGGCAAGATCACTTTCAATCCCTTCACGCTGACCGTGCGCGCGCGCGATCTCGCGGTGGCTCAGCCCGGCTCGCAGACGCCGCTGCTCACCGCCGCGGAGGTCGACGTCAGCGCTGCCTGGACCTCGCTGTTCTGGTTCGCGCCGGTGGTCGACCGCTTCACCTTGCGTTCGCCCACCCTGTCGATCGTGCGCGAGGACGTCACCCGCTTCAACTTCTCCGACGTGCAGCAGCGCGTGGCCGAGATGACGGCCGCCAACCCCGACGAGCCGCCCAAGCCCGATGAGGGCCTGCCGCGCTTTTCCCTGAACAACATGGTGATCGAGGGCGGCGTCGTCACCCTGGACGACAAGGTCACCGGCCGCAAGCAGGTGATCGACGAACTGGCCGTGGGCGTGCCGTTCATCTCCACCTTCGGCTACGCCACCGACATCGACGTGCAGCCGCGCCTGCACCTGCGCATCAATGGCAGCCCGTTCGACCTGACCGGCGTGGCGCGGCCCTTCGACAAGGTGCCGTCGTCGACGCTGCGGGTCGCCTTCACCGGGCTGCAACTGGAAAAATGGGCCGACGTCTGGCCCATGCCGCTGCCGTTCAAGCTCGAGCGCGCGCTGCTCGACTCGAACCTGCAGATCGTGTTCGAGCAACCCAAGGACGCGCCGCCCAAGATCCGCGTGGTCGGCGACCTGGGCCTGCGCCAGTTCGACCTGCGCGATAACGCCGGTGAAAGCCTGGCGGCCTGGAGCGCGCTGACCATCAACCGCCTTGAAATCGAACCGATCGCGCGCCAGGTCTACGTGGGCGACGTCGGCCTGTGGGCGCCGCAGGTCTACGCGCGGCGCTACAGCAACCAGCGCCTGAACTGGCAGGACGTGGCCGACAAGCTCAAGCAGCTGGGCGGCCCGGCGCCAGCGACCAGGCCCGCCGCGACGCCTGGCGCGAAGCCGGGCAGCGGCGCCAAGCCGCCCGCGGGCGGCGCGCCCGCCGCCACGGCAAGCGTGGACGCCGGTGCTCCCGCCAAGTCCGGCGCCGCCAAGCCGGCCGCCCCGGATTCCGCCGCCAAGCCAGCGGCGGAGAAGGGCGCGCCCGCCGCGAGTCCCGCCGCCGTGGCAACGGCCAATCCCGCACAAGCCGCCAAGCCCGCGACCGCCCCGGCCGCCGGCCAGGCATCCGCGCCCGCCCTCAGCGACCCGGCATCCACGCCCCAGCCCGCCGCGCCCGCCGCCTCCGCGCCCAACGGCGCCCCGGCCGCCGCCGGCACGCCCCCCGCCGCCGACGCCCCGCCCAAGCCCGCCGCGCCCAAGCCCGCCGCGTCCGCCGAATGGAAGGTGACGCTGGACGCCTTCAACATCCACGAAGGCGAGCTCTACGTCACCGACGCCGTCAGCAAGCTCGACTACACCCTGACCGGCCTGGGTGTCACCGTCGAAGGCGTGGCGCTGCCGCAGGTCAAGGGCGAGCCCATCAATCTCTGGCTGACCGTGGACAACAGCACCGACGGCGGCTGGATCCGCGCCAAGGGCCCGCTGGTGCTGCAGCCGCTGTCGCTGGAACTGGCGCTGCGCATGGGCAACGTCGCGCTGGCGCCGTTCGCGCCGGCCGTGCGCAGCCTGTCGCCGATCCAGCTGCTGGACGGCCGCCTCGGGCTGACGGCGCAGGTGCACGTGCTGGACAACAACGGCGCCATCGACGCCTCCGCCACCGGCGTGCGCGCCGAGCTGGCCCAGTTCAAGGCGCGCGACGAAACGCTGAAGCCGGCGCTCGACATCGCGCTGCAGCAGCTGGTCGTCACCGCCGATCGCCTCGCCATGGGCCCGGGCACCAGCAATTTCACGCTGGCCGCGGCCGGCATCCAGGGCGGCGGCAAGCTCGACCTGAAGGGCGCCTTCACGCCGCAGCCGCTGACCGTCAAGACGTCGGTCGACCTGTCCGGCCTGAACGTCGCCTCGTTCGCGCCGTATTTCGCCTCCAGCCTGAACGCCACCGTGCGCGCCATCACGCTGGGCGCCAAGGGCGACGCCGACTTCGCCGCGGCCAACGGCAACGCGCCGATGAAGGCTGGCTGGAAGGGCGGCGTCGAGATCACCGACGTCGACCTGCAGGACCGCGTCAACAAGGACGACTTCCTCAACTGGAAGCGCCTGGCGTTCTCCGGCATGAACGTCGCCGTGGCGGGCGAGAAGATCGCCGCCGGCCTGGGTGACATCGCGCTCGACGACTTCTACGGCAGCATCCTGCTGAACGCCCAGGGCCGCCTGAACGTCATGGACCTGGTGGCGGCGCCCGGCCAGGCCGGCGGCTCCATCACCCAGGATACGCAGACCCCCGGCCGGCGCGCCGAACCGCCGGCGCCGGCGGCCAAGGGCGGCGGCATGCCCGACATCTCGCTCAACAGCGTCACCTTGACGCGCGGCCGCATGACCTTCACCGACCGCTTCGTCAAGCCCAACTACGTGGCCGAGCTGTCCAATATCGACGGCTCCATCACGGCGGTCTCGTCCACCAACCCGCAGCCCGCCAAGGTCAAGGTCACCGGCCGCGTCTACACCACCGCGCCCCTGTCGATCAGCGGCGTGGTGCAGCCGTTCGCCAAGTACCTGTCGCTCGACCTGAAGGCGTCGGCCAAGGGCGTGGACCTGCCGCGCTTCAACACCTACTCGGCCAAGTACGTCGGCTACCCGATCAAGCGCGGCAAGCTATCGGTCGACCTGGAATACAAGATCAAGGACCGCGCGTTGCTGGCCACCAACCACGTGGTGCTGAACCAGCTCACCTTCGGCGACAAGACCAACAGCCCCGACGCCACCAAGCTGCCGGTGCTGCTGGCCGTGGCCCTGCTGAAGGACTCGCGCGGCAACATCGACATCAACCTGCCGATCTCCGGTTCGCTCGACGACCCCGAGTTCTCGGTCGGCGGCATCGTCGTGCGGGTGCTGCTGAACCTGGTGGTCAAGGCCGTCACCTCGCCGTTCAGCCTGCTGGCGTCCGCCTTCGGCGGCGGCGAGGAACTGTCGTACGTGGAATTCGCGCCCGGCAGCGCCGCGCTCACCGAAGACACGCTGCAGCGCATCGAAACCCTGACCAAGGCCCTGGCCGACCGCCCCGCGCTCAAGATGGACCTGAGCGGCCGCGCCGATCCCAAGACCGACCTGGACGGCCTGCGCCAAGCCTGGGTCGACGCCCAGATCCGCCTGGCCAAGGCCCGCGACGTCGCGCCGCGCGGCAAGAAGCCGAACCCGGCGGGCGTCGAGGTCTCAGGCGCCGAACGCGCCAAGTACCTGGAAGAGGTCTACGACGACACCGACATCAAGGACAAGCCGCGCAATTTCATCGGCATGGCCAAGTCCGTGCCGCCGGAGCAGATGGAGGAGATGCTGCGCAGCGTGGCGCCGGTCGGCGAGGAACAGTTGCGCCAACTGGCCGACGCGCGCGCGCAGGCGGTATACGAAAAGCTGCAAGCCCAGGAAGGACTCGCGGATCGCGTGTTCATCGTTGCCCCGCAACTGGACGCCGATGGCATCAAGGACGAGGGCCTGCCCTCGCGCGTGGACTTCTCCCTGAAGTGAACCCCGGCGGTTCGCCAGGACGCGCCCGCGTCCGGCGGCCGTCCCTTGCCCGGAGATGCATGATGAAAGACCAGGACGCGCATTTCGACAGCCTGCTGCCGCCCCTCAAGCTCGACCGCCGCGGCTTCATCGCCACCACCGTCGCCGCCGGCTTCTCGCTGGCCGCCGGCCCCGCCGTCGCGCAGACCGCCATCAAGACCGACGCCAACGGCCTGACCGCCGGCAAGGTCGACATTCCCGTCGCCGACGGCAAGATGCCCGCCTACCGCGCCGCGCCCGCCGGCAAGAAGAACCTGCCCACGCTGCTGGTGGTGTCCGAGATCTTCGGCGTGCACGAATACATCCAGGACATCTGCCGCCGCCTGGCCCACCTGGGCTACCTGGCCATCGCGCCCGAACTGTTCGCGCGCCAGGGCGACCCGTCCAAGTACACCGAGATCCCCAAGCTGCAGGCCGAGATCATCGGCAAAGTGCCCGACAAGCAGGTGCAGGCCGATCTCGACGCCACCGTCGCCTGGGCCGCCGCCAACGGCGGCAGCGACGACAAGCTCGGCATCCTCGGCTTCTGCTGGGGCGGCCGCCAGGTCTGGCTCTACGCCGCCCACAACCCCAAGCTCAAGGCCGGCGCCGCCTGGTACGGCCAACTGGCCGGCGACTCCACCGAACTCAAGCCCCGATCCGTCCTCAGCCTGGTCAACGACCTCAAGGCCCCGGTCCTCGGCGCCTACGGCGGCAAGGACGCCGGCATCCCCCAGACCGACGTCGACAAGATGCGCATCGAACTCGCCAAAGGCCCCGCCGCCGCCAAGGCCTCCCGCATCGACGTCTACCCCGAAGCCCCCCACGCCTTCCACGCCGACTACCGGCCGAGTTACCGCAAGGCCGAGGCGGAGCAGGCCTGGCAGAGGATGCTGGACTGGTTCAAGCAGAATGGGCTCGGGGCTTGAGGCGAGAAGCTCGTTCTTCGTAGGCCGCCCCTGGCGTCGGCCGGGCAGGCGGAGCGCGCCCACGATTGCGGTCCGGAGCCTTCGCTCCGGACTGCCCCGTTGTCATCTTCGTTGTCGCCTTCGGCGACTGCCTTCAGATTCCCTCGGGCGCATCGAGGTTGCGCCCCGCCTGCCCGGCCGACGCCAGGGGCTACCGACATCTGCATATGTGAGGCCGCTCGGGCGGAGTGAGGGGAGAGATCTTGCGTTGCCCGCCGGGACCGGCTGCGCGGGCAGCCGGTCCCGGCATACGCTTTGGCGGTGCGTCGAAGGGCTGGCGCTGCGCGCGGGTGGCGAGGAGGGACGGTAGCTGCAACGTCGTTGACGGGAAGATCGGTGTGATCGTTGACGGGCGGCCTGCGGCTATCCGTGGGACGTCAATCCTCCGCACTCCAGACTCCGTTCCCAAACGCTCATGCCTCCCGCACGCGCGCAGCGTCATCCGTGACCGCAAGACCCCGCGTAAGCCAAAAAAAGGCCGCCCGCGCGGCCGGTTTTGGCGGGCCCTGCAAACTCCTCCCACCCCCGTAGATGCGGCCAAGCATGCCAAGCACCCACCTCGCCCCAACAATGCGGAAACCAAGACATCCTGAGCCCGGCGGGACGGCGGCAGGCGGGGGCGGGGCGTGTAGATGCGCCCGACGGAATCCGAAGGAGTCGCCGAAGGCGAGGACGAGGATGAGGCAGGGGGGGGCCGCCGAGGGCAGTCCGGAGCGAACGCTCCGGACCGCAATCGTAGCCCCGCCCTCCGCATGCGCCGTCCCGCCGGGCGGCTCAAGAACTCAATCCCCCGCCAGCAAAAAAACCCGCAGAGAATTCACTTCTCCGCACTCTCCCCCGGCAGCCCATCACTAACCTCAGCCAACGCCGCCTTCATATCCTCATAAGAAATCACCCGCTCATTCTGAAAACTCCCCAGCACCCCCCGGCACCCGTCGACGCCCGACCGCTTCATCTCCTCCATCATCCGCGTCCCATCCGCCAGCCCCTTCTGGTACAGCCCGTCATACCCCGCGGCCGAAAACCCATATTCCTTGGCATACCGCTCCAGGTTCTTGCGCGAGGTCGCCTGGTGCTGCGCCAGGTCGGGTTCGGACGCCCCGCAGGAACGGGCCGCGCCGTTGGAGGCGCCCGCCGCCACCACGAACGATTCGAACTGGGCCTGCTCTGCCGCGTCGGGCGCGGCCCAGGCCGGGGCGGCCGCGGCCATCGTAAAGGCCAGGCCGATCAACATCTTGCGCATCGGTTCATCTCCGCAAAGCGCCCGCGCGCGGCCATCGCGCCCGGGCATTGATCACGCCCACATTATGGCAATGATCCCCGCGCCGCCCCGCGTGTGGAGTCGTTTCAGACTGTGCGGGTTTCTTTCCCGATCTGTCCGCCGGGCCAGCAAGCGCAACAGACACGAACTATGATGAGGGCTGTGGGGCACGTCCGCCCCAATGCAACGCCCCAACACTGGAGATCCTCCCATGAGCATCAAAGTCGGCGACCGCGTGCCCGATGGCACCCTGACCGAATTCATCGAAACCGAAAGCGAAGGCTGCTCGCTCGGCCCCAACGCCTTCCAGGTCGCCGACCTGACCCGCGGCAAGACCATCGCCCTGTTCGCGCTGCCCGGCGCCTTCACGCCGACCTGCTCGGCCAAGCACCTGCCGGGCTACGTCGAGCAGGCCGCGGCCCTCAAGGCCAAGGGCGTGGATGAAATCTGGTGCGTGTCCGTCAACGACGCCTTCGTCATGGGCGCCTGGGGCCGCGAACAGAAGACCGGCGGCAAGGTCCGCATGCTGGCCGACGGTTCCGCCCTGTGGACCAAGGCCCTGGGCCTGGAGCTGGACCTGATCCAGCGCGGCATGGGCGTGCGCTCGCAGCGCTACTCGGCCCTGATCGTCGACGGCGTGGTCAAGCAGCTGAACGTCGAAGGCCCCGGCAAGTTCGAAGTCAGCGACGCCGCGACCCTGCTGTCGCAACTCTGATTTCTCGCGCAGTTCCTGTTTCATCGCTCAATGCGCGGGCCGCCCAGGCGGCCCGCGTCGCTCCCCCCGGCAGGGGCAGCCAGACGCCATGCTTGCAACCCTCTCTTCTTTCTCGTCGCTGTATGTCGCGACCCTGCTGATGCTCATCGGCACCGGCCTGTTCAACACCTACATGGGGTTGAGGCTGACCGCGCAGTCCGTCAGCGAGATCTGGATCGGCGCGTTGATCGCCGGTTACTACTTGGGCCTGGTGTGCGGCGCGCGGCTGGGCCACAAACTCATCATCCGCGTTGGCCACATCCGCGCCTTCGTCGCCTGTGCCGCCGTCGCCACCAGCATGATCCTGGCGCAGACGCTGGTCGATTCCATGCCGCTGTGGCTGGTGTTCCGTGTCATCTCGGGCATCGTCATGGTGACCGAATTCATGGTCATCGAGAGCTGGCTCAATGAACAAACCGAAAACCATCAGCGCGGGCGCGTGTTCTCCGTCTACATGGTGGTGTCCGGCCTGGGAACCGTGCTGGGGCAACTGGCCCTGACGGCCTACGCCACGCTCGACCTGCGGCCGCTGACCCTGGTGGCCATGTGCCTGGTGCTGTGCCTGGTGCCGATCGCCGTCACGGCGCGTTCGCACCCGCCCACGCCGCTGCCCGCCGCGCTCGACATCCGCTTCTTCATGCGGCGCGTGCCGCTGTCCATGACGGTGCTGTTTGTCGCCGGCAACCTGTCGGGCGCCTTCTACGGCCTGGCCGCCGTCTACGGTGCCAAGCACGGCATGACCACCTCGCAGGCCGCCATTTTCGTGGCCGCCGCCGTCACCGCCGGGCTGTTGTCGCAATGGCCCATGGGCTGGCTGTCCGATCGCATCAACCGCGCCGGCCTGATCCGCTTCAACGCATTGCTGCTGGTATTGCTGCCGGTCGTCATGTGGGGCTGGCTGACGCTGCCGTTCTGGGCGCTGGTGCTGCTGTCGTGCGCCTTCGGCATCCTGCAGTTCACCCTGTATCCCCTGGGCGCCGCCTTCGCCAACGACCACGTCGAATCCGAGCGCCGCGTCAGCCTGTCGGCCGTGCTGCTCATGACCTATGGCGTGGGCGCCTGTGTCGGCCCGATGATCGCCGGCGTGCTGATGTCGCTGGCCGGCCACAGCATGTATTACGTCTTCATCTCGGCCTGCGCCCTGATCCTGGTCTGGCAGGTGCGGCCCACGCGCGTCACCGGCGCGCACCAGGTCGACGAGGCGCCGGTCCACTTCGTGCCGATGCCGGACACCCTGCAGAGCTCGCCGGCCGCGGCCGTGCTCGATCCGCGGGTCGACGTCGAAAACGATATCAGCATCGAAATGGTGCAGCCCGATCCGGCCGCCGCGCCCGCCACGCCGCCGGTGGAAGGCGCGGGCGCCGTGGACCCGCCTGGCGGGGCGGCCGAGACGCCGCGGGATGAACCCGCCGAGCCTGAGCGCCAGGCCCGCACCGGCACCTGACAGCCGCCGCGATTCACCAGGGCGCCATCAGCACGATGGCCGCCAGCGCCAGGGCCAGGCCGACGCCATTCAGGCGCGTCAGCGGCTCGCGGAACACCAGCGTTCCGACCAGCGTGCCCAGCGTGATCACGCCCATGTTCATGGACGCGAACACCAGCGCGGGGTGCTCCGGCAGCGCCTGGTGCGCGCGGATGTAGGTGATGATGTTGCCGAAATTCACCGCGCCCAGCGCCACGCCGGCCGCCAGGTGGCGCGGCGCCCAGCGCGCGCGGCGCCACAGCAGGTAGGCCAGCATCAGCGCGCTGGACAGCGCGAACGCCAGCAACAGGCCGCCGGCGAACGCGGTGCCGGCGCGCGCCATCTGCTTGAACAGGATATCCACCACGCCGTAGGCCACCCACACCGCCAGCGGCCACAGCCACAGCGCGCGGCGTTGCGCGACGTCCATCGCGCCCGGGGCCGCCGCGCCCGTGGCGGCGGGACGGCGCAGCAGGCAGAACAGCGCGGCGAAGGCCAGCGCGATGGCGCCCAGCTTGCGGCCGCTGACCGGCTCGCCGAACAGCAGGAACGCCGCCAGCAGGGGAATGAACAAGGACAGCCGCTGGGCCGCGTCGCTGCGCACCACGCCGGCATGGCGCACCGCCAGCGCCATCGCCATGAAGCCGCTCGGCAGCAGCAGGCCCAGCGCCAGCAGCACGGCCCACGGCGTCTGCGGCGTCAGCAGCGCGGCCGGATCCGGCCGCAGCACGACCCAGCAGAGCAGGGCGGCGACCGCGTGGTTCACCATGATGGCCTGGCGCACGTCCAGCTGCCAGCGCCGTGCCAGCTTCAGCATCGCCGCCACGGCGACGCTGCAGGCGACGCTGGCCAGCAGGTAGGACAGGCCGGGCGCCAGCGTCACGCCGAGATATCCTGGCGCGCGTGGTGGTGCGCGTGCTGGCCGGCGTCGATGCGCATGCCCAGGCGTTGCAGCAGGCGCTGGTCCGCCTCCATGCGCGGGTTGCCGGTGGTCAGCAGCACGTCGCCGTAGAACATCGAATTGGCGCCGGCCATGAAGCACAGCGCCTGCATGGCGTCGTCCATGGCTTCGCGCCCGGCCGACAGGCGCACCATGGCGCGCGGCATGGTGATACGGGCCACCGCGATGGTGCGCACGAACTCGAACGGATCAAGCGGCTCGGCATCGGCCAGTGGCGTGCCCTCCACCCGCATCAGGTTGTTGATCGGCACCGATTCGGGGTAGGGCTCCATGTTGGCCAATTGCGCGATCAGGCCGGCGCGCTCCTGGCGCGATTCGCCCATGCCGACGATGCCGCCGCAGCAGACGTTGATGCCGGCGCCGCGCACCCGTTCCAGGGTGTCCAGGCGGTCCTGGTAGGTGCGGGTGGTGACGACCTTGCCGTAGAACTCGGGCGCGGTGTCCAGGTTGTGGTTGTAGTAGTCCAGGCCGGCGTCCTTGAGCTGTTCGGCCTGGCCCTCGCGCAGCATGCCCAGCGTGACGCAGGTCTCCAGGCCCAGCGCCTTGACCGCGCTCACCATCTCGGCCACGGCTTCCAGGTGATGCGGCTTGGGGCTGCGCCAGGCCGCGCCCATGCAGAAGCGCTGCGCGCCGCCGGCCTGCGCGGCGCGCGCCGCCGCCAGCACCTCGTCCAGCGGCATCAGCTTTTCGGCTTCCAGGCCGGTGTCGTAGCGCGACGACTGCGAGCAGTAGCCGCAGTCCTCGGGACAGCCGCCGGTCTTGATCGACAGCAGGCTCGACAGCTGGATGCCGTTGGGATCGAAATGGGCGCGGTGCGTCTGCTGGGCGCGATACACCAGGTCCATGAACGGCAAGTCGTAGAGCTCCATCACGGCGGCGCTGCTCCACGCGGACGCGGGTTGCGGCCGGGACGGCTTGGGAACGGGAATGTAGGCGGTCTGCATCAACGGACTCCAGGAAGGCTTGCGGGGATCGCGCCGCGCGCCTTGGCGGGGCGGCTTGATCGGCGGATCGTAAGAAGCTGCGCAGGGTTGGCGCAATCTCGGGCCTGTCCGTGTTTTTGCGGGTGCGTTGGAGGCGATTTCGGAGGATATGGCGTTTTTTAGCGGGGATGCGAATCTAACGCGGCGCCATCTTCGCGCAGCCGTAACCCCGGATTATTTTGATTCAATTTGTAAATACACGCGCCAGGCATCAGCCTTGGCCGGCTTTGCCCCGGGTCCGCGGCTTTTCGTGGCCGGTGATGCCGCGGTCGCGGGCCCACACGATCGCCGCGCTGCGGCGGTGCACGCCGATCTTGCTGTAGATGGTGGCCACGTGGTTGCGCACGGTATTGCGCGACAGGCGCAATTGGCGCGCGATACCGTCGTCGTCGTGCCCCTGGCACAGCAGGCCCAGCACCTCGCGTTCGCGCGCCGTCAGTTGCGCCAGGTCGGCCACGTCGCGTGACGCCGGGGCCGGCGCGCGCAGTTGCGCCAGCTTTTCGATGATGCCGCGGCTGAACCATGACGTGTCCTGCATCACCGCCTCGATCGCGGCCAGCAGTTCGGTCTCGCTGCGCTTGCGTTCGCTGATGTCCTGCATCACCAGCAGCACGCGGCGCTCGCCGCCAATCATGACCGGTTCGGCGGACGCCAGGCAGTCGAGCTGGCCGCCATCGGCCGCGACCAGCATGGCCTCGCGGTTGCGCACGCTCTCGCCGCGCGCCAGGCTCTCGGCCATGCCTTCGGACGGACGCAGGCCCAGCGCGGTCAGTTCGCGGCCGACGGCATCCTCGGGCGAGACGCCCACGGCCTGGGCAAAGGCGTCGTTCAGGTCCAGCGCGCGCAGCGACTCGCCTTCGCACAGCGCCATGGGCACCGGCGCCAGCCGGAAGGCCTTGGAAAAGCGCTCCTCGCTGTGTTGCAGGGCCTCTTCCGCGCGCTTGCGCTTTTCCAGGTCGATGAAGGTGAACAGCATGCACGGCTCGCCCTGCATGTCGATCGGCTGGCCGGCGACGATGACGAACCTGGCGCCACCGTCGCCCAGCCGCAGCACGCCTTCGCGCTGGCTGATGGTCAGGCCGGCGTTCAGCTTGGCCACCGCGTCGTCCTTGTCCTCGCCGCCGTCCAGCACGTCGAGTTCGTAGGCCGACTTGCCCAGCACGGCCTCGCGCGGCAGCCCCGTCATGTCCAGGAAGCCCTGGTTCACTTTCACGTAGCGCAGGTCGGACAGCCGGCAGATCAGTGCCGGCGCGGGATTGGCGGCGAAGGTGCGTTCGAAGCGCTGTTCGGCGTTGAACGCCTCGGTCTGGTCGTCCAGGATCAGCACGCGGTAGTCGGCGTCGTCGTCTTCGAGCAGCAGGCCGCGCGCGCGGATGTTGCGCAGGAAGTCGGGGTCGTCCTTGCGGGTCAGGTCCAGCAGCAGGTCGTCGAAGGCGGCGCCCGCGGCCAGCAGATCCAGCGGATACTGCCGGGCCGGCACGCGGTGGTGGTTGCGGTAGGTCAGCGCATAGCGTTTGCGGTAGCCGGCCGGGGTGTTGCCCAACGCCTCCAGTGTGTCGATGCCATGCAGCGCCAGCGCGCTGGCGTTGGCCCAGGCGATGGCGCCATTGGCTTCGAGCAGGATGATGCCTTCGTTCAAGCCTGCGATGATGCGTTGCAGGTGCTGGCGATGCGCGTGCGGGGCGGCGTTGCTGGGGGTCACGTGGGCCTCTTGGCTTGGCTGGCACAAGCGCACAGGATGCGTTGCGCGGCGCGCCATGTCCAGAGGATAAACGGACGAGACGGGGGAAGGGGGCGGCACGGCGCTTGCTGCCGCGCAAAGCAAAAAAGCCCCGGAATCCGGAGCTTTTGGCGGGCGCCTTCTGGCGCAGTGCAGGAAGACTCCTGCGGAACAACTGGATCTTGCGGCTTGCTGGGATGCACGCAAGTGCTTGGCGGAGCGGACGGGGCTCGAACCCGCGACCCCCGGCGTGACAGGCCGGTATTCTAACCAACTGAACTACCGCTCCGCAGCGGCTTACTTCACTTCTGGCATGTCGTCTTGTCAGGACGATCCTGCAGGTCCGGTCGGCGAGCCAGCGAACTGGCGTCCCCTAGGGGATTCGAACCCCTGTACTCACCGTGAAAGGGTGATGTCCTAGGCCTCTAGACGAAGGGGACCGGAAACTGCAACTGCTCGAACTACTGTACTACTTACTGCTTTACTGGTGGAGGTAAGCGGGATCGAACCGCTGACCTCTTGCATGCCATGCAAGCGCTCTCCCAGCTGAGCTATACCCCCCAGAATCCCTGCCGTTCCAACCTGCAAACAACAAGGCTTACACCCTATAAATGCAAAAAGCCCCGAGGACGGAGCTCTTGAAAGGCACTGCGTAGAGCGCTTTTGGCGGAGCGGACGGGGCTCGAACCCGCGACCCCCGGCGTGACAGGCCGGTATTCTAACCAACTGAACTACCGCTCCGCAGCGGCATACTCAACTACTGTGTCACTTCAACTGCATCTTGTACTGCTGCCAGTAAGACTGGCGTCCCCTAGGGGATTCGAACCCCTGTACTCACCGTGAAAGGGTGATGTCCTAGGCCTCTAGACGAAGGGGACTTGGACTTGCGTCGTGCTTTACTACTGCACTATTTTTACCGCACTATTTACTACTCTTCGCTTTGGACTGGTGGAGGTAAGCGGGATCGAACCGCTGACCTCTTGCATGCCATGCAAGCGCTCTCCCAGCTGAGCTATACCCCCGTTTTTCTAATCAACTCCAGCCACGTTTTACGTTTCTCCGAACGCTTTCACGCTCGTTTTTTCGTATCTCGTTGCCGGTTTTGTTTAGTGCCGTTGGCGAAGAAACGAGATTATGCACGAACTAAATTCGGCGTGCAAGTCGGTTCGATGCAAAAAATGAAAAAGTTGCGTGGAAGTCGCTTTCAAGGGGACGCATGCGCGGGAAGCCGGAGATAAATCAAGGGTTTGCGCGAATGCTATCGTGGGGAAGGTCGCGGGCGCGCACAATGTGTATCCCGCCATGATGTCTTGCCGGCAGGAGAATTCTTTCGCATGAGCACCAGGACTTCCTTTCCGACGCGCCAGTTGGGGCGCAGCGACATGTTCATCACGCGGATTGGCGTGGGCGCCTGGGCCATGGGCGGCAACGCCTGGGCCATCGGCTGGGGCCCGCAGGACGACGGCGATTCGATCGCCGCGATCCGCCTGGCGGTGGACCGCGGCATCAACTGGATCGATACCGCCGCCGTCTACGGGCTGGGCCATGCCGAGGAAGTGGTGGGACGGGCGCTGGCGCAGATGAGCCCCGGCGACCGCCCCTACGTCTTCACCAAGTGCGGCCTGACCTGGTCCCCCGACCAGCCGCGGGCCACGCCGCGACGCAATGGCGCGCCGGCCAGCATCCGCCGTGAAATCGAAGGCTCCTTGCAACGCCTGGGCGTGGAACGGATCGACCTCTACCAGATGCACTGGCCGGCCGGCGACGGCACGCCGCTCGAAGCCTATTGGCAGGAACTGCTCGACCTGAAGCAGGAAGGCAAGGTGCGCGCGGTGGGCCTGTCCAACCACAACCTGGCGCAGTTGCAGGACGCCGAGACACTCGGCCACGTCGACTCGCTGCAGCCGCCGTTCTCGGCGATCCAGCGCGGGGCGGCCAACGACCTGATTCCGTGGTGCGCGCAGAACGGCACCGGTGTCATCGTCTACAGCCCGATGCAGTCGGGCCTGCTCAGCGGCGCCTTTTCCGCCGCGCGGGCGCAGGCCCTGGGCGCGGATGACTGGCGTTCCCGCAACGCCGAATTCCAGGCGCCCAACCTGGCGCGCAACCTGGCCCTGGCCGAAGCGCTCAAGCCCATCGCCGAACGCCACGGCACCACCCAGGCGGCGGTGGCCATTGCCTGGACGCTGGCGTGGCCGGGCGTCACCGGCGCCATCGTCGGCATGCGCAACGCGGCCCAGGTCGATGGCGTGCTGGGCGCGGCCGAACTGGAGCTGGACAGCGACGACATGGCGCGCATCGCCGACGCGATCGAGCTGACGGGCGCGGGCGCGGGACCATTGCGGCCGCTCGACGACAGCGGCGCGCTGCCGGTCAATCTGTTGCGCTAGGGGCGCGCCAGGACAGGCGCTGGCAGTAAAGGCGCGGCCGGTAAAGGCACGGCCGGTAAAGGCACGGCCGGTAAAGGCACGGCCGGTAAAGGCGTGGCCGGCAAGGGGGCGGCCTGCAAAGGCCTGTGAAGTGGAACCGGGCCAGGCAGAACCCGGCCCGTTCATGGTTCAGGGACGACGCGCGCGGCGGCTGCCGAAGGCGGCGATGAGGGCCAGGCCGATCAGCGCCAGCGCCGACTTGTCGCCGAAGCGGGCGTAGGGCGTCAGGCCCGTCATGCCCTGCACCGACACCGGCAGCACGCCCGGCTGCAGCGGCGCCAGTTGCGCCGCCACGCGGCCCTTGGCGTCGATGGCCGCGGTGATGCCGGTGTTGGTCGAGGTCAGCATGGGGCGCGCGGTTTCGATCGTGCGCAGGCGCCCGATCTGCAGATGCTGGCGCAGGGCCCACGTATCGCCGAACCAGCCCAGGTTGCTGACGTTGACCAGGATGGTCGCGCCCGGTTCGCCATTGGCGCCCGGTTGCAGCGCCGGCAGCAGGTCGGGACCGAACAGGTCTTCGTAGCAGATGTTGAAGGCGATGTGCTGGCCGCCCACCGCGAACGGCGTCTGGCGCTCGGGGCCGCGGTCGAAATCGCCCAGCGGGATGTTCAGCATGTCGACGAACCAGTGAAAGCCCGGCGGCACGTATTCGCCCCAAGGCACCAGGTGGCGCTTGTCGTAGCGCATGGCGGTGCTGCCGCCGGTCAGCTGTTTCAGCGGCGTCTGGCCGTCGAAACCCATGACGCTGTTGGTGTAGCGGTCGCGGCCATTGCGCACGTCGTGGATCGGCACGCCCATGGCGATCACGGCGTTCTGCCGCGCCGCCACCTGGCGCCAGACGTCCCAGACGCGGGGATCGAGCTGGTCCTGGAAGATCGGCAGCACGGTTTCCGGCAGGATGATCATCTGTGGCGGCGGCACGCCCGCGGCCGGCGGCAGGGCTGCCAGTTCGAGGTGGCGACGCAGGCTCTGGTCCAGCAGCGCCGGGTCGAACTTCTGCGATTGTTCGATGTTGCCCTGGACCAGCCGCACGTTCAGTGCATCGCCGCTGGGCGTGGACCAGTCGATGCGCGACAGCGGCCAGCCGGCGGCGGCCAGCGCCAGCGCCACGCCGGCGGCCAGCGCCCGCCGGCCGTCGCGCGCTTGTTTCCGGTCGCCCGCCGGGCGCCACAGGCTGGCGATGGCGGCGGCGGCGAAGGCCGCCACCAGCGCCATGCCATGCACGCCCAGCAGCGGCGCCCAGCCGGCGATGGGGCTGTCGACCTGCGCGTAGCCGATGTTGAGCCAGGGGAAGCCGGTCAGCAGCACCGCGCGGACCCATTCGAAGCCGGCCCACAGCGCGCCCCAGGCCAGCGTGCCGGACAGCACGCGACCCGGCGCCGAGTCGGCCGTCAGCGGCACGTAGCGCCGCGCCAGCGCGCCGGCCGTGGCCGGGAACAGCGCCAGGAAGGCGGACAGCGCCAGCACCGCGGCCACCGCCAGCGGCGCGGCCAGGTCGCCGTAGCGGTGCAGGCTGATGAAGATCCAATACAGCCCCAGCGCGTAAGTGGCGAAGCTGAACAGCCAGCCGCGCAGCCAGGCCTGGCGGGCCGAGGGCGCGTACAGGGTGACGCGGGCGGCCACCGCCAGCGCCAGCACCTGGGTGATGGCCAGCGCCCAGCCCGGCAACGGGCCGGGGGCGAAGGTGAGGGCCTGGACGGCGCCGGCCAGCGTCAGGCCGGCCGCGCCCAGCAGGAACGGACCGCGGGGGGCGCGGCTCATGCGTCGGTATCGGGCGGAACGCCGCGGGACGGCGCGACGCGCTTGACGCGCAGCCAGATGGCGCGGCGGGCGTCGCCGCGCGCCACTTCCAGTTTCAGGCCGTCGAATTCGGCGCTGTCGCCGCGGCGCGGGATGCGACCCAGCTGGCCGCCCATCCAGCCGCCGACGCTGTCGTATTCGTCGTCGGGCAACTGGCAGCCGAACACGTCGTTGAAGTGCGAGATGTCGGTGGCGGCCAGGACGCGCCACTGGTTCTCGCCTTCGGGGAAGATCGAGTCTTCCTCGGTTTCGTCGAATTCGTCTTCGATGTCGCCGACGATCTGTTCCAGCACGTCTTCCATCGTGACCAGGCCGGAGATGCCGCCATGCTCGTCGATGACGATGGCCTGGTGGTTGCGGCTGGCGCGGAACTCGTGCAGCAGCACGTTCAGGCGCTTGGATTCGGGGATGAACACGGCCGGGCGCACCAGCGTGCGAACCTCGATGTCGGGTTCCAGCATGCAGCGCAGCAGGTCCTTGGCGAGCAGGATGCCGATGATGTTGTCGCGGTCGCCCTCGTACACCGGGAACCGCGAGTGCGCGGTTTCGATCACGGTGGCCACCAGGTAGGGAATGGGCTGCGTGACGTCGAGCAGGTCCATGCGCGAGCGCGGCACCATGATGTCGCCGACGGTGCCTTCGGACACGGCCAGCGCGCCCTTGATCATCTTGTAGGACTCCGCGTCCAGCAGGTCGCGGTCATGCGCGGCTTCCAGGATGGCCTTGATGCCTTCACGGTCCTCGGGCTCGCGGCGCACGAGGGAAAGCAGGCGGTCTAGAAGGGATTTGGTGGCGGGTTTGGATGAGCGAGAGGGAGTCGCTTCGGGAGCAGGATAAGGGTCAGACATCGTCCGGGAGGACAAGTTATGGAGGGGCCAGCATAACCGAATCTGGCGCGCAATTTGTAACGCGACCCCGGAAAATGGGTCCAACCGACGCGATCTGCGCCTTGCTGGCCGCCATTTCGCGTCGATTGCTCAGGGTTGACCCCAGGCCCGTGAATCAGGCGGCAAGATAGGGATCGGCGATGCCCATGCGCGCCAGCGTGGCGGTTTCCAGCGCTTCCATGCGGCGGGCGTCGCGCGCCTTGATGTGGTCGTAGCCGAGCGAATGCAGCACGCCGTGCAGCGTCAGGTGGGCGGCGTGGTCCAGCAGCGCCTTGCGCTGCTCGCGGGCCTCGCGCACCAGCACCGGCACGCACATCACGATGTCGCCGCGCGCCACGCCCAGCGGATCGACGCCGTACTCGAAGGTCAGCACGTTGGTGGCGTAGTCGCGCTGGCGGAAGTCGCGGTTCAGGCGGCGTCCCTCGGCCGCGCCCACCAGGCGCAGGCTGAGCTCGGCGGCGCTGAATTCCACCAGGCCATCCTCGGCCGCGGCGGCCAGCGCGCGCTCGGCCCAGCGGCGCAGGCGCCAGCGCGGCAGGCGGGGTTCCTCGACGCCGTACTGGACGGACAGGGACAGTTCAGGCGTCATTTTCCGCGGCCCGGTCATAGGCATCGACGATGCGCGCCACCAGCGGATGGCGCACCACGTCGCGGCTGGTGAAGCGGGTGGTGGCAATGCCCTGCACGTCGTGCAGCACCTTGACCGCGTGCGCCAGGCCGCTTTCCTGGCCGCGCGGCAGGTCCACCTGCGACGGGTCGCCGGTGATGACGGCCTTGCTGCCGAAGCCGATGCGCGTCAGGAACATCTTCATCTGTTCCGGCGTGGTGTTCTGCGCCTCGTCCAGGATGACGAAGGCGTGGTTCAGCGTACGGCCGCGCATGTAGGCCAGCGGGGCGATCTCGATGGTCTGCTTCTCGAACAGCCGCTGCACCTTCTCGAAGCCCATCAGGTCGTACAGGGCGTCGTACAGCGGACGCAGGTAAGGGTCGACCTTCTGCGCCAGGTCGCCGGGCAGGAAGCCCAGGCGCTCGCCGGCCTCGACCGCCGGGCGCGTCAGCACCAGGCGCTGCACCGTGTCGCGCTCCATCGCATCGATGGCGCAGGCCACCGCCAGCCAGGTCTTGCCGGTGCCGGCCGGACCCACGCCGAAGGTGATGTCGTGCTTGAGGATGTTGTTCAGGTAGTCGCGCTGGCGCGGCGTGCGCGGCCGCAGGTCGCTGCGCTTGGTGCGTAGGGCGATGGCGTCGCTGTCGTCGTCCAGCGACGGCAGCGGATCGGCCTCGCGGGCCGGCGCGTCCTGCAGCTTTTCTTCCTGGCGGCCGACGCCGATCTCGACCAGCCCCAGCTGGATGTCGTCGACCGACAGGGCGCGGTGCACCGCCTGCTCGTGGAAACGGCGCAGCACGCGGCCGGCCAGTTCGGCCTTGTCGCCTTCGATGGTGACGCGGCTGCCGCGGCGCGAGAGCTTCACGCCCATGCCGTCGGCGAGCTGGCGCAGGTTCTCGTCCAGCGGGCCGCACAGGTTGGCCAGGTGGGTGTTGTCGCCGTCCAGGGTGACGACGACGGGCATGCTGCGGCGGGCGCGGGGGCGGGAAGTGGTCATTCGGCCTCTTGGGGATCGCGGTCGACGTCGGCCACGCGGGCGCGCAACGAGTTGGTGTGCGCCTCGGTGATGATGACGTCGACCATCTGTCCGATGAGCCGCGCGGGCGCGGCGAAATTGACGATGCGGTTGTTCTCGGTGCGGCCCATCAGCTCGTTCGGGTCGCGCCGCGACGGGCCTTCGACCAGCAGGCGCTGGCGGGTGCCGATCATGTTGCGGGCGATGGCGGCGGCCTGCTCGTTGATCAGCGCCTGCAGGCGCTGCAGGCGGCGCAGCTTGACGTCCTGCGGGGTGTCGTCGTGCAGGTCGGCGGCCGGCGTGCCGGGGCGGCGCGAGTAGACGAACGAGAACGAGGTGTCGAAACCGACGTCCTCGATCAGTTTCATGGTCTTTTCGAAGTCTTCCTCGGTTTCGCCGGGGAAGCCGACGATGAAGTCCGACGACAGCGTCAGGTCGGGACGCGCGGCGCGCAGGCGGCGCACCACCGACTTGAATTCCAGCGTGGTGTAGCCGCGCTTCATGGCCGCCAGCACGCGGTCGCTGCCGGCCTGCACCGGCAGGTGCAGGAACGACACCAGCTTGGGCAGGCGGGCGTAGGCTTCCACCATGCGCTGGGTCATTTCCTTGGGGTGCGAGGTGGTGTAGCGGATGCGTTCGATGCCGGGGATCTCGTGCACGTATTCCAGCAGCATGGCGAAATCGGCGATTTCGCCGCTGTCGCTCATGCGGCCGCGGTAGGCGTTGACGTTCTGGCCCAGCAGGGTGACTTCCTTGACGCCCTGGTCGGCCAGGTCGGCCACTTCGACCAGCACGTCGTCGAACGGACGCGAGACTTCCTCGCCGCGCGTGTACGGCACGACGCAGAAGCTGCAGTACTTGCTACAGCCTTCCATGATCGAGACGAAGGCGGTGGCGCCCTCGACCCGCGGCGGCGGCATGTTGTCGAACTTCTCGATCTCCGGGAAGCTGATGTCGACCTGCGAGCGGCCCTCGGCGCGGCGGCGCTGGATCAGGTCGGGCAGGCGGTGCAGGGTCTGCGGGCCGAACACCACGTCCACGTAGGGCGCGCGCTTGACGATGGCCTCGCCTTCCTGGCTGGCGACACAGCCGCCCACGCCGATCACCAGGTTCGGGTTGGTCTTTTTCAGGTGCTGCACGCGGCCCAGGTCGGAAAAGACCTTTTCCTGGGCCTTTTCGCGCACCGAACAGGTGTTGAACAGGATGACGTCGGCGTCTTCCGGGTTGTCGGTCAGTTCCAGCCCCTGGTCGCCGCGCAGCACGTCGGCCATCTTGTCCGAGTCGTACTCGTTCATCTGGCAACCAAAGGTGCGGATGTACAGCTTGCGGGGAGCGCCGGTGGCGGGGGCGGGCGGGACGGCGGCGGCGCCGTCTTGCGCGTGGGGCACGCGCTTGAGGGAAGTTTCTTGCATGTCGGTCGCCGTGACGGGTGTAGATCCCGGGGGCAGTGGAGAGGGGAAAAGCGGAATTTTACCCCTTGCTGCAAATTTCCTTCATGCGGACGCAATGCAGGGTTACGATAGCTGGCCCTCGCCGATTCCCTTTCCGAGAACAATTATCTTTACGCGACCGGTCCGATGACGACGAATCCCTCCCTTCCGCCGGCCGCCACGCTCGCGCCCGGCGCCGCGACCGCCACGACGGACGAGTTCCGCAATCCGCTGTCGACCTCCGCCTGGCTGCTGGCCGGTCTCGGGGTGGCGCTGGTGGCCGCGGTCTGCGCCCTGTGGGTCGACCTGCCGCTGGCGATCTGGATCCGGCAATCGGTCAGCGACGGGGTCAACACCTCGTTCGAGTGGATCGGTGAAATGGGCGAAAGCGGCCGCTACATCGGCGTGGCGCTGGCGTTCTACATCGTCGGCCTGGTCGGCCTGGCGCGCGGCTGGCGCAATCCGGTGCGCATGAGCTACGCCAGCATGGCGCGCGGCAGCCTGCTGATGCTGTCGACCATGGCGGTCGGCGGGCTGGTGGTGCTGGTGCTCAAGCGCTCGGTGGCGCGGGCCCGTCCCGAGCTGTTCTTCGAGAAGGGCATCTACGGGCTGGGCGAGTCGTTCTCGCGCGCCAACCAGTTCAATTCCTTTCCGTCCAGCCACACCTATGCCGCCTTCGCCGTGGCGGTGGTGCTGGGCATCCTGGCGCCGCGCTGGCGCTGGGCCTTCCTGTCGCTGGCCGCGCTGGTGGCGACCAGCCGCCTGGTCAACCTGGACCACTACCTGTCCGACGTGTTGACCGCCGCCGCGATCGCCATCGCCGTGGGTCACCTGCTGGCGCCCCGGGTGCTCTGTAGCAAGTACCAGTGGCCGCTGCGCGCGCCGTGGCGGTGGTGGAAGAAGGGCTGAGCGCGCCGCGAGGCGCCGCCGACGGACTTCAATGAAAATGGCCGCCATGCAGGCGGCCATTTTCATTGGCGGCAAGGTTCAGGCGAACGCCACCACCACGCGGCGGTTGGTGCGGCTTTTCTTTTCGATCTTGGTGACGGTCACCGCGCCGATTTCGCCCGTGTTGGCCACGTGCGTGCCGCCACAGGGCTGGCGATCCACGCCTGGAATCTCGATGATGCGGATGCGTTCCGTGCCGGCCGGAGGCGCCGCGCCGATGGTGCGCACCAGGTCCGGCTGGGCCGCCAGCTCCTCGGGCGTGATGGCGTTGACCGTGACGTCGGTGGCGGCCGTGATCAGCGCGTTCAGGCGCTCGGTCAGGTCGGCCTTGTCCAGCGTCGACTCGGGCAGGTCGAAGTCGATGCGCGCCGAGTCGGGCGAGATGCTGCATCCCGTGACCGGCGCGGGCACCAGCGCGCCGAGCAGGTGCAGGCAGGTGTGCAGCCGCATCAGCCGGTGGCGCCGGGGCCAGTCGATGGCCACGGTGACGCGTTCGCCCACTGGTGGCGGCGCCACGCCTTCGGCCAGCACGTGCACGATGCGGCGACGCTCGTCGGCGTAGACCGTGTCGGTCAGCGCCAGCACCCGGCCGTCGGCCAGGGTCAGCGTGCCGCTGTCGCCCGCCTGGCCGCCGCTGCGGGCGTAGCAGACGGTCTGGTCCAGTTCGACGCCGTCGGCGCCGACGGCGATGACGGTGGCGTCGCACTGCCGTTCATAGGGCGCGTCGTCGAAGCGCTTGCGGGTCACGCTCATGGGGAAGTCTCCGTGTCCATTGTCCGTATCAGGCCAGGGTCTTGATGCCCTGCGGGGTTTCGATGGTGGCGCGCAGGCACGGCGCGCCGTCGGCCTGTTCGACCGTGATGAGATGCTCGGCGCCCAGCCATGCCAGCCCCTGGCGCAGCAGCGCCGCGCGCGGGTGGGTGCCGGCCAGCGCCACCAGGGCCAGCGGCTGGCGCGGCAGGCTGACGCCGGGATAGGCGTCCACATCCCACTGGATCAGCGTCGGCAGCAGGCCGTCGCCGGCCGTTGCGCCCGCTTCGCGCCAGGCCGGCAGGCTGCCGTCGTCGGGCACGGTAAGGCGCCAGCGCAGGTCGCCGCGGGTCATGGGGATGGCGGGCGCGATGCGATCGGGGTGCCGCGCCTGCCATGCGCTCAGGTCAGCGGGCGCCTCGACTCGCGCCGCCCAATGCGCCAGGAACGGCCCTTCGGCCAGGCGCGCCCGCATGGCCGGCTGGTCCAGCCCGAACCAGCGCGGCCGCTGCGGCGCGGGCGCGTCCGGGTCGATGGCGATCACTTCCAGGTACACGCCGCCCGCCATGCCCAGCACGCGGTTGTGGGTGCCCATGCGCGGATGCGCGCCGCCGCCCGTGGGGGCGATGCCCAGCAGGCCGGCCACGTGGCGAGTGCCGCTGTCCAGGTCGGCGGCAGCGACGACGAGATGATCGAGAGCGAGTTTCATGAGGCCTATGGTAGCGAATACGGCGGCAGCCGTACCCGTACACCCAGTGGGCGGAGCGTCTGTACAGTGCGGGGCTGCCTCCCGCTCGTGCTAGGCCGCGACGCTGATCCCGGCAGTGTCGGATTGCCTTGCCTTGCGTACCCGTATCTCCACGTGCTGGTCCAGCGCGACCAGGGCGCGCAGCAGCCGCTCCAGCGAGATGTTCTGCAATTGGTAGCGGCGGATCTGGGAGACCTTGGGCTGGGTCATGCCGGTCAGGGCGGCGACCTGGGCCTGGGTGAGCTGGCGCTGGTCGATCAGATCGTTGAGCTTGATGGCGAGCTGCGCCTGGGTGGTCAGATCGGCGGCGTCGTCAAAGCCGAGGTCATGCAGAACATTCAGGGTGCCGGTAGTACGCGTCATGGTTGTCTCTTGTGGGGCCCATAGCGGGCCTGAACCTGTTTGAGCCGCGGGAGTTCGATAAACATGAATATACCTGTTCGGATATAACGGTCAACCTCCATGGCGACGGTCATGGCCAAGGTATCCGCATGTAGGACGGGCGGCTATTCGTAGTGACCGAGGGCCCTGCGCCAGGCTCGTCCGCCCATAAAAAAACCCGCCACATCGGGCGGGTCTTGCGGGGCGGGAAGCGGCTCAGGCGACTTCGCCTTCCTCGCCTTCCTTCTTGACCGGCTTGACCAGGTCTTCGCGCTTGACGCCCATCCACATGGCCAGCGCGGCGGCGACGAACACCGACGAGTAGATGCCGAACCAGATGCCGATGGTCAGGGCCATGGCGAAGTAGTGCAGGGTGGGGCCGCCGAAGAACAGCATCGCCAGCACCATCATCTGGGTCGAGCCGTGGGTGATGATGGTGCGCGAGATGGTCTGCGTGATGGCGCTGTTGATGACTTCCTGCACGTCCGCCTTGCGGTACTTGCGGAAGTTCTCGCGGATCCGGTCCATGATGACCACGGATTCGTTCACCGAGTAGCCCAGCACCGCCAGCACGCCCGCCAGCACCGACAGCGAGAATTCCCACTGGAAGAAGGCGAAGAAGCCCAGGATGATGACCACGTCGTGCAGGTTGGCGATCACGCCGGCCACGGCGAACTTCCATTCGAAGCGGAAGCCCAGGTAGACCATGATGCCGATGACCACCACCAGCAGCGCCATCAGGCCGTTGTGCAGCAGTTCCTGGCCCACCTGCGGACCGACGAACTCGACGCGGCGCAGTTCCACGCCCTGGTCGGCGGCCTTGAGCGCGGCCATGACGGTCTCGCTCTGGGTGGCGGAAGTTTGGCCTTCCTGCAGCGGCAGGCGGATCATGACGTCGTGCGAGGTGCCGAAGTTCTGCACCTGGAAGTCGGTGTAGCCCAGCTTCGAGACCACGCCGCGCACGTTTTCAAGCTGCGCCGTCTGGGCGTAGTTGACTTCCATGACCGTGCCGCCGGTGAACTCGATCGACAGGTGAAAGCCGCGCGTGAGGATGAAGAAGACTGCCGCCACGAAGGTGACGAGACTGATGATGTTCAGCACCAGCGCGTGGCGCATGAACGGGATGGTGCGGTGAATCCGGAAAAATTCCATGTTTTGCCCTGGCTATTCGGTGGCGGGCGGCATGGCCGCCCGCAAGCATGTTCAGTTGGTCTTCGGCTTCCAGACTTCGCCGATGGAGATCGACGTGAGCTTCTTCTTGCGGCCGTACCAGAGGTTGGCCAGCGCGCGCACGCCCACGACGGACGAGAACATCGAGGTCAGGATGCCCAGGCAATGGACCACCGCGAAACCGCGGATCGGGCCGGAACCGAATGCCAGCAGGGCCAGGCCGACAATCAGCGTAGTGAGGTTGGAGTCGAGAATCGTGCCCCAGGCGCGCTCGAAGCCATGGTGGATGGCCTGCTGTGGCGACGCCCCGTTGCGCAATTCTTCGCGTATCCGCTCGTTGATCAGCACGTTCGAGTCGATCGCCATGCCCAGTGTCAGCGCGATGGCCGCGATGCCCGGCAGCGTCAGCGTGGCCTGCAGCATCGACAGCAGGGCCAGCAGCAGCAGCACGTTCAAGGTCAGGCCGACGGTCGAGAACACGCCGAACAGGTGGTAGTAGATGATGATGAAGACGGCGATGGCCAGGAAGCCGTACAGCGTCGAATGGAAGCCCTTCGAGATGTTGTCGGCGCCCAGGCTCGGGCCGATGGTGCGTTCCTCGATGATCGACATCGGCGCGGCCAGCGCGCCGGCGCGCAGCAGCAGCGCGGTGTCGGCGGCTTCCTCGGAGCTCATGCTGCCCGAGATCTGCACCTGGCCGCCGGCGATTTCGCTGCGGATGACCGGGGCCGTGACCACTTCGCCCTTGCCGTTCTCGAACAGCAGGATGGCCATGCGCTTGCCGATGTTGTCGCGGGTGACGTCGCGGAAGATGCGCGCGCCCTTGGAGTCAAGCGTCAGGTGGACGGCGGCCTGCTGGGTCTGCGAATCGCGGCCGGGCTGGGCGTCCTGCAGGTTCTCACCGGTCAGGACCACCTGGCGGCGCACCAGGATCGGGCGGCCGTCGCGGTCGGAGTAGCGCTCCAGGCCGAACGGCACCGAGCCGCCCAGCAGCGCGGCCTGCGCGGCGGGCGAGTCGTCGACCATGCGGATTTCGAGCGTGGCGGTGCGGCCCAGCAGTTCCTTGGCCTTGGCCACGTCCTGCACGCCGGGCAGCTGCACCACGATGCGGTCCGAACCCTGCTGCTGGATGACCGGTTCGGCCACGCCCAGTTCGTTGATCCGGTTGTGCAGCGTGTTGATGTTCTGCTTGAGCGCCGAGTCCTGCACGCGGGTGACCGCGGCCGGGTTCAGCGCGCCCAGCAGCAGCAGCTTGCCGTTTTCTTCGCTTTCGGTGAATTCCAGGTCGGGCAGGCGGCTGCGCAGCGTCGAGATGGCGCGGTCGCGGTCCTGCGCGTTGGCGAAGCTGGCGGCCACGCTCATGCCCGAGCGCTCGACGCCGGCCACGTTGACCTTCTGGTCGCGCAGCACCGAGCGCACGTCGGCGGCCAGCGAGTCGTAGCGGGCGGTTAGCGCGCCTTGCATGTCGACTTGCAGCAGGAAGTGCACGCCGCCGCGCAGGTCCAGGCCCAGGTACATCGGCTTGGGGGCGAACCAGCCCAGCGCGCGCATCCAGGTGGGCGAGGCCGGCAGCAGGTTCAGCGCCACGGTGTAGTGCGGGTCGCCCTGGACGGTATTGAGGGATTTGTCGATCAGGTCGCGCGCCTGCAGTTGCAGGTCGGTCGAGGTGAAGCGGGCGCGCACGGTGCCGAGCGTGCCGTTCTGTTCGTAGTAGACCCCTTCATTGGGGATCTTGGCGTCGGTCAGGATCTGCTCGACCCGGCTCAGCATGGCCGGATCCACCTTGATGGTGGCCTTGGCGCTGGAAACCTGGACGGCGGGCGACTCGCCGTAGAAATTGGGAAGCGTATACAGCAGGCCGATAAGGACCGCAATCAGGACCGTAATGTACTTCCAGAGGGGATAGCGGTTCATTGCCGGCTACGTCATGTAAGAGTGGAGAAAAGGCCGCCCGGGCGGCTGGCGCGACGGGCGGCGGGGCGGCTGCCGTCGGACCCCGGGGCCCGGCGGCGGAGCTCCTATGGGACGCTTACAGGGCCTTGATGGTTCCCTTGGGCAGAACGGTCGACACCGACGACTTCTGCATGATGATCTCGACCGGCTTGTCGGCCAGTTCCGAGACTTCGACGGTGACGTAGCTGTCGTTCACCTTGGTGACCTTGCCCAGCATGCCGCCGGCGGTGACGACTTCGTCGCCCTTGGCCAGGGCGGCGATCAGGTTGCGGTGTTCCTTCTGGCGCTTCATCTGGGGACGGATCATCAGGAAATAGAGGATCACGAACATCAGGATGATGGGCAGCATGCCCATCAGCGCATTGCCTTCGGGGGCGGCGGCCTGGGCCACGACGAGGCTGGCGGTATCGATAGCGGACATGTAATTCTCCTGCGTTTGGTCTGTTTGGGTTTGTTTATATCGTGCTGTCGACGATCTTGTTCTGCGCCCATCCCCGCGCGAGCCATGGATAGGGCAAGCCGACTATTGTAGCGAGGTTTAGGGGCCCCCACGCCGCGCGCGCGTGGTGCGCTGGCTGCCCCCCGAGGGGGCTGCCCCGCCTTGGGGCGGCCCGGCGGCGGGGCGGCCGTTCTGGCGTAGGGGGTCGTCCTGTGCGCAGTGATGAGGGCGGAAACGCGAAACAAAAGTCCTTATTCGGGTTCTCCCGGTATGGGTGGACGCAAAATGCGCGGTTGGTGGCAGAAAAGTATCTCAATTGAGATACACTGGCCCGACACTATTGCAGGAATCGCCATGCCCCAGACCTCGATGCTCCACGTCCGCGTGGACGACAAGCTCAAAGCCGACGCCACCGAAAAGCTGGCCGAATTCGGCCTGACGATTTCCGACGCCGTGCGCATCCTGCTCACGCGGGTGGCCAAGGAGGGCGGCCTGCCCGCCGGGTTGACCACCGATGCCCAGGCGCACGACGCGTGGTTCCGCGCCAAAGTCCAGGAAGCCCTGGCCGATACGGGGCCGGCGGTGCCGCACCAGCAGGTCATGGATGAAGCCCAGGCGCTGATCGACAGGAAGCGCCGTGCCCGCAGTTGAATGGTCGTCCGCCGCCCGGGCCGACCTGTTGGCCATAGTCGACTACATATCAGATGACAATCCAGACGCTGCCCAGCGTCTGAAAGACGATATTGAAACGAAGGCGGCGCAACTGCCCGCCCGTCCCGCGCTGTACCGCCCCGGAAGGATCGCCGGTACCCGCGAAATGGTCGTTCGCGCGAATTACATCATCGTGTATGCGGCGGATGCGCTGGCCGTGCGGATCCTGCGCATCTTGCATGCCGCGCAGCAATGGCCGCCGCAGTGATTCTCTCGTTGCGCCGCTAAGCGCGAACCGCGAGCGGCACAGCGCCCCGCTACTCCACCCCGCGCGCCCGGTCGGCCGCGAACTGCGCGCGCCAGGCGTCGAAGCGGCCCTCGGCGATGGCCTCGCGCATTTCCTTCATGATGGTCAGGTAGAAATGCAGGTTGTGCAGCGTGTTCAGGCGCGCGCCGGTGATCTCGTTGGCGCGCTGCAGGTGATGCAGGTAGGCGCGCGAGAAGTTGGCGCAGGTGTGGCAGGCGCAGCTCGGGTCCAGCGGGCGGGTGTCGTCGCGGTACTTGGCGTTGCGGATCTTGACGTCGCCGAAACGGGTGAACAGCCAGCCGTTGCGGGCGTTGCGGGTCGGCATGACGCAGTCGAACATGTCGACGCCGCGGCTCACGCCCTCGACCAGGTCTTCCGGCGTGCCCACGCCCATCAGGTAGCGCGGCGCCTGGGCCGGCAGCTTGGGCGTCACATGCGCCAGGATGCGCATCATGTCTTCCTTGGGCTCGCCCACCGACAGGCCGCCGATAGCGTAGCCGTGGAAACCGATGTCCTGCAGGCCGGCCAGGGACTCGTCGCGCAGCGATTCGTACATGCCGCCCTGCACGATGCCGAACAGCGCGTTGGGGTTCTGCAGCCGGTCGAATTCCTCGCGCGAGCGGCGCGCCCAGCGCAGCGACATGCGCATCGAGCGGGCCGCTTCCTCGACGGTCGCGGGGCGGCCGTCGATCTCGTAGGGCGTGCACTCGTCGAACACCATGACGATATCCGAGTTCAGCGAGCGCTGGATGCGCATCGATTCCTCGGGCGTCAGGAACAGGCGGGCGCCGTCGATGGGCGAGGCGAACTTCACGCCTTCCTCGGTGATCTTGCGCATGCCCTGCAGGCTGAACACCTGGAAGCCGCCCGAGTCTGTCAGGATCGGCTTGTCCCACTGCATGAAGCCGTGCAGGCCGCCATGCTTTTCCATGATGTTCGTGCCCGGGCGCAGCCAAAGGTGGAAGGTGTTGCCCAGCACGATCTGCGAACCGATGTCCTTCAGTTCGTGCGGCATCATGGCCTTGACGCTGCCATAGGTGCCCACGGGCATGAAGATGGGCGTTTCCACCACGCCGTGGTTGAGCGTGATGCGGCCGCGGCGGGCGCCGCCGTCGGTGGCAAGCAGTTCGAAATTCAGTCCGGTCATGGGGCGGGGGATTCGATGAACATGGCGTCGCCGTAGCTGAAGAAGCGGTAGCGCTGGGCCACGGCGTGGGCGTAGGCGCGGCGGATCGGCTCGACGCCGGCCAGCGCCGACACCAGCATCAGCAGGGTCGACTGGGGCAGGTGGAAGTTGGTGACCAGCGCGTCGATGACGCGGTACTGGTAGCCGGGGGTGATGAACAGGCGCGTGTCGCCTTGGGCGGCGGCCAGCGGCAGGCCGGGGGCGGTGCGGCCCTCGGTATGGGCGGCGGCCGATTCCAGGGCGCGCACGCTGGTGGTGCCGACCGCGATCACGCGGCCGCCGCGGGCGCGGGCGGCGGCGATGGCGTCCACCGTGGCCTGCGGCACGGTGAACCATTCGGCGTGCATGACGTGGTCGGCCAGGTTGTCCACGCGCACCGGCTGGAAGGTGCCGGCGCCCACGTGCAGGGTGACGAAGGCGCGCTCCACGCCCTGCGCCGCCAGGCGGTCCAGGGTGGGCTGGTCGAAGTGCAGGCCGGCGGTCGGCGCCGCCACGGCGCCCGGTTCGCGGGCGTAGACGGTCTGGTAGCGGTCGTCGTCGCCGGCGTCGGCGGCGTGCGTGATGTAGGGCGGCAGCGGCGTCGCGCCGTGCGCGTCCAGCAATTCCAGCACCGGCCCGGGGAAGCGGATGTCGAACAGCTCGCCCTCGCGGCCCAGCACCGTGGCGTCGAAGGCGTCGGCCAGCCGCAGCACCATGCCGGCGCCGGGCGACTTGCTGGCGCGCACGTGCGCCAGCGCGCGGTCGGTGTCGGTGATGCGCTCGACCAGCACCTCGACCTTGCCGCCGGTGATCTTGTGGCCGGCCAGGCGCGCCTTGATGACGCGGGTGTCGTTGAACACCAGCAGGTCGCCGGGGCGCAACAGCCCCTCCAGGTCGGCGAACTGGCGGTCATGCAGCTGGCTGGCGCCGTCCAGGTGCAGCAGGCGGCTGCCCGTGCGCTGGGCGGCGGGTGTCTGCGCGATGAGCTCGGGAGGCAGCTCGTAGTCGAAATCGGAAACGGTAAGGGCTTGCACGCGGGTATCGGTATCAGGGGCGGGCGCGGCCTGGGCCGGCCGCCGGGCCGCCGGATGGGGCGGCGGCAAAAAAGCGAGCCGGACCTGTCGGCACGGCTCTGGGCAACTGTCTATTGTAAAGGGGCTGGCGAAAAGGGCGGGGCGGCCGGCGACGGCGGCGCCCGCGCAAGCGAGGACGGCAGGACGGGAGCGAGCGATTTTCAGGGGAAGGTGCGCCGGGGGCTGGCGCGGCGACTTAGCGCCCGCCGCGCCAGCCGAGCCGGCGCGAGCAGTCGGCCGCGGCCGCCATCAGCGCCCGCAGCGGCGCGCCGTCCGGCGCCAGGTCGAAGCCGCCGTGCAGTCCCAACCCGGTGATGGCGCCGGCCAGCTGGCCTTGCGCGTCCAGCACCGGCAGGGCGGCCGAGTCGATGCCGTGCAGCAGGTGGCCGCTGACGCTGGCGTAGCCGCGCTGGCGCGCGGCCTGCCAGCGCGCCCGCAGCGCGGCGGCGGGGTCGGCCGGGTCGAGCGGCAGGCCGGTGGCGGCGGGGTCGTCCAGCAACGCCGCGGCGTCGCCGCCCTGGCGCCGCGCCGCGTCCCATTCGGCCAGTGCGCGCGGCAACGCCAGCGGCTCCGGCAGCCAGGCCGCGAAGACGCGCCCGGTGGCGCTGTTGAGCAGCGGCAGCACCGAACCCACGCGCACGTTGACCGTGACCGGCAGCCGCGCGTCGCGCCACTGGACGATGGTGGGACCGTGCTGGCCCCAGACCGAGAGGAAGACGGTCTGGCCGATGGCGGCGCTCAGGTCTTCCAGGCAGCCGGCCGCCACTTTGACGAAATCCACCTCGGCCAGCGCCGCCAGCCCGGTGTGCAGCGCCTGCGGCCCGAGCCGGTAGCGGGCGCTGGCCGGATCCTGCTCGACGTAGCCGCGCCGCTCCAGCGACACCAGGTAGCGGTGCGCCTTGGCGCGCGGCATGTCCAGGCTGCGGCCCAGTTCCGACACCGACACGGCGCCGCCCAGTTCGGCCAGCCGGGTCAGGACGTCCAGGGCGATTTCGGCGGACTGGATCCCAGTGCTGCTTTCTGTTGACATCAGTTCGTCTCTTATTAGAATACGTGTATCACTAAAAAATACATCAGCGTGCCGTGGCGGACAACCATCCGGGCCGGAAGACCGATTCGGGGGCGCGAGCGGACAAAGACGGAGACAAGCAATGAAGATGTCCATCTTCTCGGTGCAGGACCACTACCCCGACCAGCCCCGCAGCCTGGGCCAGCTCTACAGCCAGGTGCTGGAGCAGGCGCGCCGCGCCGAACAGCTGGGCTACGACACCTTCTGGGTGGCCGAGCACCACTTCCATGAATACGGCGCGGTGCCGAACCCGGCGGTGTTCCTGGCGGCGCTGTCGCAGCAGACGACGCGGCTGCGGCTGGGCACCGCGATCTCCATCCTCACCTTCCACAACCCGCTGACGGTGGCGGAAAACTATGCCCTGGTGGACCAGCTTTCGCAAGGCAGGCTGTCGCTGGGCGTGGGCTCGGGCTACCTGAAGCACGAGTTCGAGGGCTACGACGTCGATCCGGCCACCAAGCGCGAGCGCTTCGACGAGAACCTGATGCTGGTCGAGCGCCTGCTGGCCGGCGAGCGCGTCAGCCACGAAGGCAAGTTCAACCGCATCCACGAGGTGCGCCTGAACGTGCAGCCGGTGCAGCAGCCGGTGCCCGTCTACGTGGCGATCCTGCGCCGCGAGGCCGCCTACCACGTCGGCCGCCAGGGCCGCCGCATGCTGTTCGTGCCGTACGCGGCGGTGGACAACTTCGAAGAGATCGGCCTGATGATGCAGGACTACCGCCGCGGCCTGGCCGAGGCCGGCATCGAGGATGCATCCGGCATGGCGGCGGTGGCGCTGCACACCCACGTGGCGGAAACCGACGCGCAGGCCCGTGAACGCGCCGCCCGCGCCTTCGACCTGTACGTGGACACCCGCCTGTATGCGCGCAAGCAGGTCTACGACGACATCATCGCCAGCGGCCTGTCGCTGTTCGGCTCGCCCCGCACCGTGGCCGACAAGCTGGCGCGGCTGGCCGACATGGGCCTGGACCACGTCATGAGCCTGCACAACTTCGGCCTGATGCCGCAGGACCTCGTGCTGGACTCGATGCAGCGGTTGATGGCCGAGGCCATGCCGCTGTCGGGCGTGCGCCCGGCCAGCACGGTGCCGGCCTGAGCGGCGGCCGCGGGGAAGCCGCCATGCCCGCCAATGACGATCTCAGCCCGCTTCGTCTGCGCCGGGCGCTGGGGCGCTACGCCACCGGCGTCACGGTGGTGACCGCCGCGGGCGCCGACGGGCCGATCGGCCTCACGGTCAACTCCTTCGCGCCCGTCTCGCTGGAGCCGCCGCTGGTGCTGTGGAGCCTGCGCCGCGCCAGCATCCACTACGCCGACTTCACCACCCGCGGCGGCTTCGCCATCCATGTGCTGGGGGCGCCGCAGCGCGACCTGGCGCGGGTGTTCTCGCAACCCGTGGCGGACCGCTATGCCGGGCTGGACTGGTATGCCACCGAGGACGGCATCCCCGTGTTCGACGCCTGCGCCGCCCGCTTCGAGTGCGCCACCCGCCAGGTGCTGGAGGTGGGCGACCACGCCGTGCTGATCGGCGAGGTGCGCCGCCTGCACGCGCCGGACGAGCACGGCGGCGCCCTGGTTTTCCATGATGGGTCATTCCTGTCGCACCTGGGGGATCCCGTCGTATAACGCTTTCTACGCCGTAGCGGATCGGCAAGACGCATAACGATATCCGCGCCCCAAAGGAGATACCGCATGACCCCTCGTAGCACTCTGACGGCCGCGTTGGCGGCCCTGCTGGTCGCGGGCGCCGCGCCCGCGCTGGCGCAGGTGAAGATCGGCGCCACCCTGTCCACCACCGGCCCCCAGGCCTCGCTGGGCATTCCCGAACGCAACACCATCGGCCTGCTGCCCACCGAGATCGGCGGCGTCAAGGTCGAATACGTGGTGCTGGACGA
This sequence comes from Achromobacter sp. EG18, assembly GCF_059759395.1. Lineage (NCBI taxonomy): Bacteria > Pseudomonadati > Pseudomonadota > Betaproteobacteria > Burkholderiales > Alcaligenaceae > Achromobacter > Achromobacter sp. EG18. Next base: position 3,216,399 of record NZ_CM186213.1, on the reverse strand, counting down.
CGCCTCCGACACGACCCGCGCGGTCAGCAATTCGCACAAGCTGATTTCGGAGAACCAGGCCGACCTCATCATCGGCTCCTCCACCACCCCCAACACCATGGCCATGCTGGACACGGTGGCCAGCGGCGCAACGCCGGTGATCACGCTGGCCTCGTCGGCGCGCCTGATCGATCCGGTGGACGACAAGCGCCGCTGGGTCTTCAAGACGCCGCATTCCGATTCCCTGATGGCCGAGGGCATCGCCCGCCACGCCGCCGCCAACGGCGTCAGGAAGCTGGCCTTCATCGGCTTCAACAACGCCCTGGGCGAGACTTTCTGGGTGGAAGTGGAAAAGGCCGCCAAGCAACATGGCATCGAGATCGTCGGCAAGGAAAGCTTCGCGCCCACCGACACCTCGGCGGTGGCGCAGACGCTGAAGCTGGTCGGCGCCGCCCCGGACGCGGTGGTGGTGGGCGCCTCCGGCACGCCGGCGGCGATGCCGGCGCGCTCGCTGCGCGAACGCGGCTTCAAGGGCAAGATCTACTTCAACCACGGCGTGGCCAACAACGATTTCCTGCGCGTCTGCGGCGCCGCCTGCGACGGCGCCTGGGTGCCGGTGGGGCCGGTGATGGTGGCCGACCTGCTGCCGGACACCCATCCGGTCAAGGCCACGGCCCAGGCCTTCGCCAAAAAGTACGAGGCCGCCAACGGCGCGGGCAGCGTGTCGCTGTTCGCCGCCTACACCTGGGACGTCGGCCTGCTGCTGCAGCAGGCCGTGCCGGTGGCGCTGAAAAAGGCCAAGCCCGGCACCCCGGAATTCCGCGCGGCGCTGCGCGACGCCCTGGAGAACGTCAAGAACCTGCCGACCGCCACCGGCGTGGTCAACATGAGCGCCACCGACCATAACGGCCTGGACGAGCGCGCCCTGGTCATGGCGACCGTGGCCGGCGGCAAGTGGAAATTGCAGCAGTAGTGCCACGGCGAAGGTGGCCGGCGCCGGCGTTCGGCCCGTGTCGCCGCCCGTAACCGTCCCAGGTTTTGTATGCTCACGGTTTTGCAGGACGAGCAACCGGGTGGACAGGGCATGACGGGACTAGGGAAAAAGCGTGTGGGCGGGCCGCGGCAATGGCTGGCCGGTGGACTGCTGGCCCTGGCCGCCGGCGCCGCCTGCGCCCAGGTGCCGGGCCTGCCGCCCAGCGTGGTCAACGCCTGGAAGGCCAGCAAGCTGCCGGACAGTTCGCTGTCGCTGGTGGTGCAGGAAGTCGGCGGCCCGCGCCTGGCGGCCCTGAACGCCAAGGAAGCGCGCAATCCGGCCTCGGTGATGAAGCTGGTCACGACCTGGGCGGCGCTGTCCGAACTGGGCCCCAACTACGTCTGGCGCACCGCCTTCATGACCGAGCCGGGCGCCCGGCCCGACGCCAAGGGCGTGCTGCCGGGGCCGCTCTACCTGCGCGCCGGCGGCGATCCGCAATTCCTGATGCAGGACCTGTGGGTGCTGCTGCGTGAACTGCGCCTGCGCGGCGTCAAGCAGATCAACGACCTGGTGATCGACCGCAGCATCTTCGGCCAGGTCGCCACCGACCCCGGCGCCTTCGACGGCGCGCCCGACCGCGCCTACAACGCCAGCCCCGACGCCCTGATGGTGGGCTTTGGCGCCGTGCGCATCCTGTTCACCCCCGATCCCGCCGCCAACAAGTGGGTGCCGCTGATCGACCCGCCGCTGCCCGGTTTGAAGATCGAGGGCCGGGTCGAATGGAGCGATGCCCGTTGCCCGGGCGCGCCGGTGGTCACCACCGATCCGGTCATTACCCAGCAGGGCGTGACCCTGCGCGTGGGCGGCAAGGTGGCCGGCTCCTGCGGTGAATTCGACCTTTACCGGCTGGCGCTGTCGCAGACCGACTACGCCACCGAGTTGTTCCGCCTGCTGTGGAAGGAACTGGGCGGCACCTTCAAGGGCCAGGTGCGCGCCGGCATGGTGCCTGGCGATGCCGTGGTGCTGGCCTCGCACGATTCGCCGACGCTGGCCGAGGTGATCCGCCAGATCAACAAGCGCAGCAACAACGTCATGGCGCGCACGCTGCTGCTGACCCTGGGCGCCGAGAAGGGCCGTCGGCCGGCCACCGTGGCCAGCAGCGGCGCGGTGGCCAAGGACCTGCTGGCGCGGCAAGGCCTGGACATGCCCGAACTGGTGATCGACAACGGCGCCGGCCTGTCGCGCGACGCGCGGGTCTCGGCCGACAGCCTGGCCTCGATGCTGACCCTGGCCTGGAATTCCCCCGTCATGCCGGAGTACATTTCATCCCTCGCGATCGCGGGCGTCGACGGCACGGTGCGCCGCCGCATGAAAGGCGACGGCACCCTCGGCATGGCCCACCTGAAAACCGGCTCGCTGCGCGACGTGCGCTCGATCGCCGGCTACGTGCTGGGCGCCAGCGGCAAGCGCTACGTGGTGGTCAGCATCGTCAACCACGAGCAGGCCGGCGCCGTGCGGGCCTTCGACGACGCCCTGATCGCCTGGCTGGCCGAACAATAAAGGTTGACGCGGCCCCCTGCATCCTCCTGCTAAACCGATTACGATTCTCGGGCGCGCGCCATGTTTGCGGCGGCGCCTGAGGCGAACCAACCCTGCCTATCAATAATTCTGGAGATTTACGCACATGCCCGTGCACGAAATCCGCCATCCGCTGATCCGCCACAAGCTCGGGATCATGCGCCGCGCCGACCTCAGTACCAAGAGCTTCCGTGAACTGTCGCAGGAAGTGGGCGCGCTGCTCACCTACGAAGCGTCCAAGGACCTGCCGCTCGCGCCGGCCACCGTCGAAGGCTGGTGCGGCCCCGTGCAGGTCGAGAAGATCGCCGGCAAGAAAGTCACCGTGGTGCCCATCCTGCGCGCCGGCATCGGCATGCTGGACGGCGTGCTGAGCCTGATCCCGGGCGCCAAGGTCAGCGTGGTGGGCGTGGCCCGCAACGAAGAGACGCTCGAAGCGCACACCTACCTGGAACGCCTGGTGGGCGAACTGGACCAGCGCCTGGCGCTGATCGTCGACCCGATGCTGGCCACCGGCGGCTCCATGGTCGCCGCCATCGACCTGCTCAAGCGCGCCGGCTGCAAGGAAATCCGCGCGCTGGTGCTGGTGGCCGCGCCGGTCGGCATCGACGCGGTGCTGTCCAAGCACCCGGACGTGCATATCTACACCGCGTCCATCGACGACGGCCTGAACGAGCACGGCTACATCATGCCGGGCCTGGGCGACGCCGGCGACCGCATCTTCGGCACCACCCAGAAGACCGACTGAAGCCGGAGCCAGAGGCGGCGCGGCCCCGGCCCGCCGACGGCAGCCGTGGCCCACGCGGCCGCTACGCCGCCAGCCTTTGCGGCGCGCCTTCCAGGTGCTCGCCGAACCAATGCAGTGATTGCGCCAGTCCCGCGACTTCGCCCACGATCAGCAGGGCGGGGGAGCGGATGGCGTGCGCCCGCGCCAAACGCGGCAGGTCTTCCAGCGGGCCGGACAGCACCCGCTGCTCGGGCCGGCTGCCGTTCTCGATCAGCGCGAACGGCGTGGTCGCGGCGCGGCCATGGCGGATCAGGCGCTGCGTCAGCAATTCCAGCTGGCCCACGCCCATGTAGAACGCCAGCGTCTGGCGTTCTCGCGCCAACGCCGGCCAGTCCAGATTGTCCTCGTCCTCGCGGCAGTGCGCCGTCACCAGGCGCACCGATTGCGCGTGCTCGCGGTGTGTCAGCGGAATGCCGGCATAGGCCGCACAGGCCAGCGCCGCGGTGATGCCGGGCACGACCTCGTAGCGCACGCCATGCGCGCGCAGATGTTCCAGTTCTTCGCCGCCGCGGCCGAAGATGAAGGCGTCGCCGCCCTTCAGGCGCACCACGCGGCGGCCGGCGCCGGCGTGCTCGACCAGCAGGGCGTGGATGCGCGCCTGCGTGGCGTGGTGGTCTTCGCCCGGCAGCTTGCCCACCGCAACGCGCTCGGCGTCGCGGCGCGCCAGCGACATGACCTCGTCGCTGACCAGCCGGTCGTACAGGATCACGTCGGCTTCGTTCAGCGCGCGCAGCGCCTTCAGCGTCAGCAGGCCGGGGTCGCCGGGGCCGGCGCCCACCAGCACCACGCTGCCCTCGGCCGGCCTGAGCGGCTGGGCCAGCGCCGCGTCCAGCGCGGCTTCGGCGGCCTCGGGCCGCTGCTGGCGCAGCAGGCCGGCCACCGGGCCGTCCAGCAGCCAGTCGTAGAAGCGGCGCCGCGCGCCCAGGTCGGGATGGCCGGCGCGGATGCGCGCGCGGTAGCGTTCGGCCAGTGCCGCCAGGCGGCCCAGGCTGTGGTCGAACAGCGATTCGATGCGTTCGCGCAGGCGCCGCGCCAGCACCGGCGCCACCCCTGACGACGAGATGGCGACGATCACGGGCGAACGGTCGACGATGGACGGCACCTGGAACGAGGACAGCTCGGGGTCATCCACCACATTGCTGAAAATGCGGCGGGCCTGGGCGGCGGCGGAGACCGTGGCGTTGACGTCGCGGTCGTCGGTGGCGGCCACCACCAGCCAGGCGCCCTCGAGCCACGCGGGGTCGAAACGGCCGGGCAGGTGGCGGATGCGGCCGTCGGCCAGCAAGGCCTCCAGGGCCGGCGTCAATTCGGGGGCGCCGACGGCGACCGCGGCATGGGCTTCGAGCAGGGCCAGCGTCTTGCGCTCGGCCACCGCGCCACCGCCCACGACCAGCACGGGCCGGTCTTTCAGATCGGCAAAAATCGGGAAAAGCTTCATCACGCAGCCTCGGGCGCACCCGGCAGAAGGTCAAACGATCATAGGGACCGGGTTTCATCCCCACAACTTCTGATTTCTTGAATCCATATAGCCATAACTTATTTGGCGCGGCGCGCATGCGCGTTGCGCCGCCTCAAGCCATGCAAGTTCCATGCCCGCGCCGGGGAAGCGGCGCGATGCAACGCCGGTGTCCGCGGGCGCGCTGCCCGGAAATGCGGAAAAAGGCGGCGGCCGGCAGGGAGCAGGGCAGCCGGGCCATCGAACACAGGAAGTGGCGTGGCGCGCACATCGATGGTGCGCCGCCGCATTCGTTTACGCACCAAGTTGGATCGCGGGTCTCGCCGTCGCCATCGGGCCTGGCCCGCAACCTGCGCCCGCGCCACTGCCGTGGACGCCCGCAAAGCCAGTGGGCACGCGGGCGCAGGGCCGCCGCGCCGGCCATGCGAGGCGCCTTGGCATGCGGATTGCTTAAAGGTTCATGGGCGGGCCGCGAGCGGCTCGACCACGCCAAGCGCCGCGACAGCGGCAGGGAACAACGACGTTCCGCGGCGCCAGCGGGTTGTTCCCGCGCGGCGCGCGGGACGTTTTTTTTTGCCAGGAGCCCCGTATGACGCCAGTGAAACCCCGCCTTCCCGCCTCCGCCGCGGACCCGGATTCGACCACCGACGCCAGCCGCCGCAAGTGGCTGGCCGGCACCGCGCGCGCCGTGGCGGGCGCCGGCCTGCTGTCTCTGGTCGACCCGCTGGTGCGCGCCGGCGCCTGGGCCGCCGGCAGCGACGCGCCCGAACAGGCCGAGGTGAAGATCGGCTTCATTCCGCTGACCGACTGCGCCTCGGTCGTCATGGCCTCGGTGCTGGGCATCGACAAGAAATATGGCGTGACCATCACGCCGTCCAAGGAAGCCTCGTGGGCGGCCGTGCGCGACAAGCTGCTGAACGGCGAACTGGCGATGGCGCACGTGCTCTATGGCCTGATCTACGGCGTGCAGATGGGCATCGGCGGGCCCAGGAAGGACATGGCCGTGCTGATGAACCTGAACCAGAATGGCCAGGCCATCACCCTGTCGAGCAAGCTGTCGCAGGCCGGCGCCCGCGACGGTGAATCGCTCGCCAGGCTGATGGCGTCCGAGAAGCGCGAATACACCTTCGCCCAGACCTTTCCCACCGGCACCCACGCCATGTGGCTGTACTACTGGCTGGCCGCCTATGGCATCGACCCGATGAAGGACGCCAAGGTCATCACCGTGCCGCCGCCGCAGATGGTGGCCAACATGCGCGTGGGCAACATGGACGGTTTCTGCGTCGGCGAACCATGGGGCGCGCGCGCCATCCTCGACAAGATCGGCTTCACCGCGGTGACGACCCAGGCGATCTGGACCGACCATCCAGAGAAGGTGCTGGGCACCAGCGCAGACTTCGTGGCGCGCAACCCCAACACCGCGCGCGCCGTCACCGCCGCGATCCTGGAAGCCGGCAAGTGGATCGACGCCTCGCCGGAGAACCGCCGCAAGACGGCCGAGACCATCGCCGCCAAGTCATACGTCAACACCGACGCCAGCGGCATCGTCGACCGCATGCTGGGCCAGTACGACGACGGCCTGGGCAAGCGCTGGAGCGACGCGCATCCGATGCGCTTTTCGGGCGACGGCGCGGCCAATTTCCCCTACCTGAGCGATGGCATGTGGTTCCTGACGCAGCACAAGCGCTGGGGCCTGCTCAAGGAACATCCCGACTATCTGGCCACCGCGCGCCAGGTCAACCGCATCGACGTCTACAAGCAGGCCGCGCAGGCCGCCGGCATCGCCGTGCCCGCCGGCGAGATGCGCAGTTCCAAGCTGGTCGACGGCGTGGTCTGGGACGGCAGCAATCCGGCGGCCTATGCCGACGCTTTCAAGGTCAAGGCCTGAGCGCCGCCACGCAGAGGAGAGACTCGCCATGTCTACCGTAACGAGTATGGAACGGGCCGCCGCCGCGCCGGCGCCGCAGCCGGCCGCGCCCGCCACGCCCCCCCTGCAATGGGCCGATGCCTGGCGCGAACGGCTGGAAGCGGCGCTGCGCGCCGTGGTCGGCCCGGTGGCCGGTTTCGCGCTGTTCGTGCTGGTCTGGCAGGTGGTCGCCATGCGCATCCCGGAGATCCCCACGCCGGGCGTGACCTGGCAGGCGGCGGTGGCATTGTTCTCGGATCCGTTCTACGACAACGGTCCCAACGACAAGGGCATCGGCTGGAACCTGCTGGCCTCGCTGCAGCGGGTCGGCATCGGCTTCGGCCTGGCCGCGCTGGTGGGCATCCCGGTGGGCTTTGCCATTGGCCGCTACGCGCCGGTGCGGGCGATGTTCTCGCCCATTGTCAGCCTGTTGCGGCCGGTGTCGCCGCTGGCGTGGCTGCCGCTCGGCCTGCTGCTGTTCAAGGCCGCCAACCCGGCCGCGATCTGGGCGATCTTCATCTGTTCGATCTGGCCCATGATCATCAACACGGCGGTCGGCGTGTCGCGCGTGCCGCAGGACTACCTGAACGTGGCGCGCGTGCTCAACCTGTCGGAATGGAAGGTCACCACCAAGGTGCTGCTGCCGGCCGTGCTGCCGTACATGCTGACTGGCGTGCGCCTGTCGATCGGCACCGCCTGGCTGGTGATCGTCGCGGCCGAGATGCTGACCGGCGGCACCGGCATCGGCTTCTGGCTGTGGGACGAGTGGAACAACCTGAAGGTCGAGCACATCGTCATCGCCATTTTCGTGATCGGCATCGTCGGCCTGATCCTGGAAACGCTGCTGGTCGCGCTGGCCCGCCGCTTCACCTACACCGAGGAGTAGCGCCATGAAGAAATTCGTACGCATCGAGCGCGTGGGCCAGACCTTCGCCACCCGCAAGGGCGCCTTCGTCGCGCTGCGCGACATCGACCTGACGGTGGAGCAGGGCGAGTTCATCACCCTCATCGGCCATTCCGGTTGCGGCAAGTCCACCTTGCTGAACCTGATCGCCGGCCTGACCCGTCCGACCAGCGGCGTGCTGCTGTGCGCCGAGCGCGAAATCACCGGCCCCGGCCCGGACCGCGCCGTGGTGTTCCAGAACCATTCGCTGCTGCCCTGGCTGACCTGCTTCCAGAACGTGCACCTGGCGGTGGAACGGGTCTTCGGCGCCTCGGAAAAGCGCGCCCAGCTGGCCGAGCGCACCCGCGCCGCGCTGGACCTGGTGGGCCTGCTGCCGGCGCAGAACAAGCTGCCGCGCGAGATCTCGGGCGGCATGAAGCAGCGCGTCGGCATCGCCCGCGCGCTCGCCATCGAGCCGGGCGTGCTGCTGATGGACGAGCCGTTCGGCGCGCTCGACGCGCTGACCCGCGCGCACCTGCAGGACGAACTGCTCAAGATCGTCGCCAAGACCCGCACCACCACCATCATGGTGACCCACGACGTGGACGAGGCGGTGCTGCTGTCCGACCGCATCGTCATGCTGACCAACGGGCCGGCCGCGACCATCGGCGAAATCCTGCCGGTGCCGCTGCCGCGCCCGCGCGACCGGGTGCGCCTGGCCAACGATCCTGTCTATCTGTCGTGCCGCGCGGCGGTGGTCGATTTCCTGCACCGGCGCCATGGCAACCCGGAACGCGCCCAGGCTGCCGTGGCGCTGGCCGCCGTGCCCGATGAGGATATCGACGCCGAGGCCGGTGCGGCCACCGGCTCGCGGGCCGTGGCCTAGCGAGGGGATCGATAGGCACGGGCGCCGCGCCTACGCCGGCGGGTCGCCCGGTCGCCCGGTCGTGGCGAGCCGTCGCGGGCCATTGGGGCGGTCGGGGGCCGTCGCGGCGCGTCGTCCGGCTGACACGTTCCGTCATGCGCCGGTTTCGCCAACCGGTGTAGTATCAAGCCAGCCGTGCGCGGACCGGCGCGCGGTGCGTTTCCTGGATTTCTGGAGTGGCTTGTGGCGTTGCGAAAATTGGCATCCCTGGTATTTGTGGCCGGCGCGCTGGGCGCGGCCGGCGCGGCGCAGGCCGGCGTCTGCGATGCGCAGTTCATGCATGACGGCGGCGCGGTGCAACTGACCGGCTCCGGCAATATCGCGCTGGGCGCCGACCTGACCTTCGCCGAGGTTACAAAAAGCAATGGCGACAACTGCCGCGCCCGCGTGCAGGGCGTGGCGCGCTTCAGCTACGCGGGCCTGCCGCCTGGCAAGTCCAAGCTCGATTACCTGATGACCGTCAAGGGCGGCCAGGCCACCTTCCTGAAGTACGCCAGCGCGGGCGAAGCGCCCAAGCCGTCCGAAGGCCAGTTCGACCTGCGCATGCTGGGCCTGTTCGCCTACGACGGCAAGCTGAGCGCCGGCCAGAAGCTGCCGGGCAATTCGTTCCGTCTGAAAATCGGCAAGGAAGCGCCGGTTGGCGGCCAGCCCAGCACCACGGTCCGCATCGGCGACAAGACGGTCGGCCGCGCCGCGGCGATCAACACGGCGTTGGGGCAGCAGTCGTGCCACCCCATCACCTACACCCGCAATTCCGATCCCACCATGGCCACGTTCCAGGGGCTGACGATTCCCATCCCCGGCATGAACACCACGGTCACCGACTGGTACTGCCCGGCGGTCAACCTGGTCATGAAGCAGGATATCGACCAGGGCGGCGTCAAGTCCGCCGTTGAGATTACGCAAATCAAGTAGCACACGGTAGCAAGCCGGCCGGGCCCATCGCGGAGCGGCTGGTATGATGGTTTCGTCATAGACACAAACAGGAGCTCAAAACATGGCCACGAGAAAATCCGAAGACGTCGCAAAAGAAAAACTCATCGACAGTGTCAAGACCAGCCTGAACGACGCCGAAAGCCTGCTGCGCGAAGCCGCCAGCAGCACCGGCGACAAGGCCGCTGAATTGCGCGAACGCGCCCTGACCTCGCTCAAGCGCACCCGCGAAGCCCTGTACGAAGCGCAGGACGCGGTGCTCGAACGCGGTCGCAAGGCGGCGCGCGCCACCGACGACTACGTGCACGACAATCCCTGGCAAGCCATCGGCATCGCGGGCGTGACCGGCCTGCTGCTCGGCTTGCTGATCAGCCGCCGCTGACAAGGCAGGACCTCCGGGCGGGCGGCGCCGGCCTTTGGCCGGCTCGCCCGCCCGGTGTCCTTTTGGCCATGGGTCTACGCAAATCTGTGTTTGGCGTGGCGTCCAGCCTGGTCGGGCTGATGCGCACGCGCCTGGAACTGCTGGCGCTGGAGGCGGCGGGCGAGAAGGCGCGCCTGCTCAAGCTGCTGGGCATGGCGTTCGCCGCCTTGCTGTTCCTCACGCTGGCGGTGCTGGTGTTCACCATCACGATCGCGGTGGCGTTCTGGCCCACCGAAGACCGCTACCTGGCCCTGGGCCTGCTGGCGGCCTTGTACCTGGTGGTCGGCGTGGTGCTGCTGCTGGTGGTGCGCCACGGCCTGGTCTACGGCCCGCCGCCGTTCTCGGCCACGCTGGAAGAACTGGGCCGCGACGCCGAATTGCTCGAACGCGTGCGCGACGCGCAGGACGATGACCGCGCGCAGCGGCGCCAGGAGGACTGAATCATGACGAAAAGGTCTCCCGCCGTCGACCGCGCCGTGCGCATCGAACTGTTGCGCGCCCGCGCCGCCATCGAGCGCGAATCGCTGGCGCAGGGCATCGTGTCCGCCGGGCGCAGGCTCGAACCGGCCGCGCTGTTCAAGAGCTTGCTGCCCGGGCTGGCCTCGGGCGGGGCATCGCGCTGGGCCATGCAGGCCATCGGCCTGGCACGGCGCTATCCGCTCATCAGCTCGTCGCTGTCGGCCATGTTCATGCGCGGCGGCGGCAAGTCCAGGCTGCTCAAGCTGGCCGGCGGCGCGCTGGTGGGCTGGCAGGTGTTCAAGCTCTGGCGCGATTCGCGCGACGAACGCAACGACGCGCGCTGATTCCGGTCTTTGCGTCCCCCAAAAGAAAACCCGCCGGATACGGCGGGTTTTCTTTTGGGGCGGGGGATGCGGCCAGGGCGGCAGGCCCGGCTATCGGGCTACAGCCCCAGCTGCCCCCACATGTCGTCCACCCGCTTCTTGACGTCGGCGTCCATGGTGATGGGCGTGCCCCATTCGCGCTGGGTTTCGCCGGGCCATTTGTTGGTGGCGTCCAGGCCCATCTTGCCGCCCAGGCCGGACACCGGCGAGGCGAAGTCCAGGTAGTCGATGGGCGTGTTCTCGACCAGCAGCGTATCGCGCACCGGGTCCATGCGCGTGGTCATGGCCCACACCACTTCCTTCCAGTCGCGCGGATTGATGTCCTCGTCCACCACCACGATGAACTTGGTGTACATGAACTGGCGCAGGATGCTCCACAGCCCGAACATGACGCGCTTGGCGTGGCCGGCGTACTGCTTGCGGATCGACACCACCGCCAGGCGGTAGCTGCAGCCCTCGGGCGGCAGGTAGAAGTCGACGATTTCCGGCAGCTGGCGCCGCAGCAGCGGCACGAACACCTCGTTCAGCGCCACGCCCAGCACCGCGGGTTCATCGGGCGGCTTGCCGGTGTAGGTGGAGTGGTAGATGGGGTTGCGGCGCATGGTGATGCGCTCGACCGTGAACACCGGGAACCAATCCTGTTCGTTGTAGTAGCCGGTGTGGTCGCCGTAGGGGCCTTCCAGCGCCATCTCGTAGTCGCTGTGGGGCGGCGGGTTGACGCCGTCCGGCACCACCGGCGCGATGGCGCGGGGATCCGACGACGGCAGCAGGTGGCCTTCCAGCACGATCTCGGCCCAGGCCGGCACCGAGAGGTTGCTGCCCAGCGCTTGCGCCACCTCGGTGCGCGAGCCACGCAGCAGGCCGGCGAACTGGTATTCGGACAGGCTGTCCGGCACCGGGGTGACCGCGCCCAGCGTGGTGGCCGGGTCGGCGCCCAGCGCCACGGCGATGGGGAAGGGCGTGCCGGGATGCGCCAGCGCGTGGTCGCGGAAATCGAGCGCGCCGCCGCGGTGCGACAGCCAGCGCATGATGAGCTTGTTCGGGCCCAGCAGTTGCTGGCGGTAGATGCCCAGGTTCTGGCGGCGGGCGTTGGGGCCGCGCGTGATCACCAGGCCCCAGGTCAACAGCGGCGCCACGTCGCCGGGCCAGCAGGTCTGGATCGGCAGGCGCGTCAGGTCCACGTCCTTGCCTTCCCAGACAATCTCCTGGCAGGCCGGGCCCTTGACGTTCTTGGGGCTCATGTCCCACAGCGCCGACTTCAGCATCGACACCTTGGCCAGCGCATCGCGCAGGCCCTTGGGCGCCTCGGGCTCGCGCAGCGAGGCCAGCAGTTCGCCGATGTCGCGCAGCGCACTGACGTCGTCGGCGCCCATGCCGCGCGCCACCCGCGACGGCGTGCCGAACAGGTTGGCCAGCACCGGCATCCCGGCCGGCTTGCCGTCGTGCAGGGCCTTTTCGAACAGCAGGGCCGGGCCCTCGGCGCGCAGCACGCGGTCGGAAATCTCGGTCATTTCCAGGCGCGTCGAGACCGGCGCGGCGATGCGTTTGAGCTCGCCCATGCGTTCAAGTTGGGCGAGGAAGTCTCTAAGGTCGCGGTATTTCACTACAGATCCCGGCTATTTGGTTACATCTTGGGTGGAAAGAGAGGTTAACATTGACTCCCTCTTTTTTAACGCAGGAGGTTTTCATGCCCGATGCGTCAGTGGCCAGCCTGTTCAGGAGCATGGCCCAAGGAGTGCACCAATATCTTGCCGAATCACTGCGCATCTGCGCCCTCTACCTGGGCATTGCGGTGATCGTGACGGTAAGCATGGGATTCGCCTTGCCCGGTTTGCGCGACCAGGCATTGCAAGTGCACAAAGCCTTGTTGACCGCCCTCGCGCCTTCATCCATGCAGACCGGCGTCGAATCCGAAGCCGGGTCCGAACTCGGCGCCGATTCCTCGTCGGCGATCGCCATGGCCGTTCCCACCGCGCCGTCCAGCAATGCGACCGGCATGCTGGGGCCTGCCCGCGCGGCGCCCACCGCGCCCAAGAAGCCCGCCATGGTCGCCACCGGCCCGCAGGCCGAAGCGTTGCGCAACTATATTTCGCGCAAGTACAAGGTCGCCTATGACGCGACCGGCCCGCTTCTGAACACCGTGTACAAGGTGGGCCGCGAGAAGCAGCTGGATCCGCTGCTGCTGCTGGCCGTGATCGCCATCGAATCACGCTACAACCCGCTGGCCGAGAGCCACGTCGGCGCGCAAGGCCTGATGCAGGTGATGACGAGCGTGCACCAGGACAAGTTCGATGCCGTGGGCAAGAACCCGCTGGACCCGGGCGCCAACATCGCCGTGGGCGCGACCATCCTGCGCGACTGCATCAACCGGCGCGGCTCGGTCGATGGCGGCCTGGCCTGCTATGTCGGCTCGACCGGGCCGGACGACAACGGCTACGGCGCCAAGGTGCAGGCCGAGCGCCGGCGCCTGGCGCTGGCATCGGGGATTGCGTTGGCCCGCGACTGATCGCGCTGGTCCGTGGAGCGGGGCCGGGGATCAGCGAAAGGTCACGAGTATCGTGACTTGCTGGCTGAATGTCCCCGGCACCAGCGCCGCGCCGGTCTTCATCAGTTCCGCCGAGTAGTACAGGTTTATGGGATGCTGGGCAACGGTCAATGACTCGGTCGCGCGCCATTCATTGAAGGCGATCGGAATGGCGCCGTTTTCCTTGACTCGCAGCGCAAGGCCGTTCGGCGTGCCGTCGGTGTTTTTCAGCTCGATGTTCTGGTTTTTGGACGTCAGCACCGCGCCGCCTTCGGGCTGGAACTTGATCTGCAGTGGAACCACTATGTTGCCGAGGTCGATGACGCGGAAGCCGCCATCGCAGGCTTCGTCGAAATCCGCGGCGATGGTGAACTGCGTGGGCGCCGGCAGCGGCAGATTGCCCACGCTGTATGCCCTGCCCAGGTGAACCGTGCCGGGCGTCGAGATTTTGGCGATGCATGTCGGGATCAGGCTTATGGCCGTGCCGTTGCTGGAGCCGATCTCGATGTGATTCGTATTGATGAATGCGTAATGCATCCTGACCAGGTCGGCGTACGGGGGGAAGTAGGCCCTGACGGGTTTGGTCGGAGGCGTGACGGTGACCAGTTGCAGCCTGCCGAGCAGCAGCCCTGCCGCCGTGAGTGTGGGGTCTGTCGCGGACTTGGGGGCGTAACGCTCGGCGCTCAAGCGGAATCTGTCGTCGGTGGTGCTGCCCGTGGGTTCCCAGTCCGGGTAACCGTTGATCTTGATGATGAGTTTCAGTCCAGCCCTGCGCAACTCGTTCAGTACCGAGACCATGTTCCCTCCGGACACCAGGAAAGGCGCCGTGCTCGCACTGCTGTTGCTGACGCACACCCAAGGCACGGGCGGCAAGGGGGCATCGTAGACGACCGTGCCGGGCGGATTGGACTTGTCCAACGTCAGGAGCGTTGGCGCGAATTGCCCGGGCGCGGCCTGCGTTCCCATGTCCTGTGTGTAGTTGCCGGCCTGCTTCGGGTCGAGCTGGCACCCGGGGCCCAGCGCATGGGCGACAACGGGCAGCAGGCAGGCGAATAGGCTTCCCGCCACCGCCAGCGCGCCACGCCGGGGGCGGCGGACCATCGTCGCGATCCGCTTGATCATGAATTGACTCCTGGATAGGCGCGGCCGGGCCGCGCGGCGGCTGGCCGGATTGCGGAAAAGTCCTCGGGGAATATAGGTGGCCACGCGCGGAAAATGCCGCGCCGCGATGGGCGTGGCTATTGGTTCCGGGCGATTTCGGCGGGCGCGAAGGCCCTGCCATGGCTGTCGGGATTCACCGGGGCGTGGCACGGAGGCCGTGACGCCCGGCGAGTTTGCATGGCAAGGATTATCTGAACGTTAACTTCTCGTCAGATGCCTGGGGGGCGGCGGGCGGGGTGCCTCGCGAACGCGCGGCGCTGCCGCGCTATCTTGCGATGTTCACTGAAAGGTCACCTGGATGGTGACCTGCTGGCTGAATTCGCCCGGCACCATCGGCGTACCGGTTTGTCGCAATTGCGCCGCGTAGTACAGGGGTAATGGCCGATTGAACGTCGTCAGTGAGGTGCCGACGTTGCGCCATTGGTTGAATTCGATGGGAATGGCGGCATCCTCTCTGATCTCGAGCGCAAAGCCGTTGGGCTGCCCGTCGCTGTTCTTCAATACGATTGCGTTGTTGAGCGGAACAAGCTCCTGGTTGTCCTCGGGCCGGAACCTGACCTTGAGCGGCACCACTAGCGGGCCCAGGTCCGCGATTTTGAAACCGCCGTCGCAACTTTCGTCGAAATCCGCATGGAGTGTGAATCCCTGAGTGTGAATCCCTTCTTGGGAGGCAGTGGTAGACGCACACGGTTGGCTATTGAGTCGGGAAAGGTCTGGACGGATTGGAAATACCGGTCCGGCAATCCAAAATCAACGGGCGAGGGGAAGGGGCAGGACGGCCTGGCCGCGCGTCAGCGGCCCAGCAGCTTGCCCATGCGGGCCACGGCTTCTTCCAGCCGGTCCAGGCCGGTGGCATAGGAAAAGCGCATGGTGTGGCGGCCGTGAGCGGGGCCGAAGTCCAGGCCGGGCACGGCGGCGATGCCGGCTTCGAGCAGCAGGCGTTGCGAGAAGGCGGCGCTGTCGTTGGCCAGGTCGCTGATGTCGGCGTAGATGTAGAAGGCGCCATCGGGCTTGACCGGCACCTTCAGGCCCAGGCGTTCGAACTCGGGCAGCAGGTAGTCGCGGCGCTGCTTGAAGGCTTCGCGGCGGTGTTCGAAGGTGCGCAGGGCGTCGGGGGTGAAGCAGGCCAGGGCGGCGTGCTGCGCCAGGGTGGGAGCGCAGATGGCGAGGCTGCCGGCGATCTTCTCGACCGCGGCCACCATGGCCTCGGGCACGATCATCCAGCCCAGGCGCCAGCCGGTCATGTGGAAATACTTGGAGAAGCTGTTGATGACGATGATGTCGTCGTCCAGCGTCAGCGCGGAGCGCGGCTGACCTTCGTACGACAGGCCCAGGTAGATCTCGTCGACGATGGCGAAGCCGTCGCGGGCGCGGACTTCGGCCAGCAGCCTGGCCAGTTCGCCATGGTCGATGGAGGTGCCGGTGGGGTTGCTGGGCGAGGCCACCAGCACGCCCTGGGTGGCCTCGGTCCAGTGCGCGGCGACGTCCTGCGCCGACAGCTGGAAGCGCTTGTCGGCCGAGCTGGGGATCAGGCGCGGCCGGCCGCCGGCCGCCAGCACGAAGTTGCTGTTGGCGGGGTAGGAGGGGTCCGGCATCAGCACTTCGGCGCCGGTGTTGACCAGGGCGGCGCAGGCCAGGGTCAGGGCGCCGGAGGCGCCGGCGGTGACGATGACGCGGCGCGGATCGATCCTGGCGCCGAACTGTTCGTGGTAGAACCGGGCGATGGCTTCGCGCAGCGGCATCAGGCCGGCCGGGGCGCTGTAGCCGCTGTGGCCGGCCTGCGCCGCGCGCTGCAGCGCTTCCACGACCTGGGGCGGCGCGGTAAAGTCCGGTTCGCCGATGCCCAGGCTGATGATGTCCTTGCCCGCCGCCTGCAGCGCTTGCGCCTGCTTGAATAGTTCAACCACCTGGAAGGTCAGGAAATCGTTGGTACGGGCGGCAAGGCGGGGCATCGGAATCTCGAAGGCGATTTGAAGCGGAAAAAAGGATTGTAGTCATGCAGCCATCGCGGCGCGCTTTCCTCCTTGGCCGACGGCCGGTCCAGACGCCCTGGGCCACTTTCCTGCAACGGCTGGCGCTGTTGTGCCAGGGGGCCGTGCGCGACCTGGGCGAGGCGCCGGTCCTGGGGCCGCGCGCCATGCTGGCGCCGCAGCGCGAGGCCGACGTGGCCCATGCGCGCGCGCTGTGCGCCGAGTATGGCGTGGTGATGGCGCTGGACGAGGCGCAGGGGCCGTTCGCGCCGGTGAGCGGGCCGCTGCTGACGGTCGATCCGGGCCGCCTGGCGGGGCTGGCGCGGTTGGCGGGGCCGACTCCGCGCTGGCGCGCCCAGCCGGGCGTGCCGCTGGCCGCCCTGGCGCAGGCGGGCCTGCGGCAGTTCGACGGGCTGCCGGGCAGCATGACCCTGGCGCAATGGCTGGCGGCCCCGGCGGCGTGGCCGATGGGACGCTGCGCCGATTCGGGCGTGCTGGCCGTGGACCTGCTGCTGGCCGATGGGGTGGAGGAAACCCTGGGCCCCTTTGGCACGGACGACGTGCAGCCGCTGCGGTCGGCGACGGTGCAACGGCTGGTGCCGGCGCTGTTCCAGTTGGCCGCAGGCGAACTGGCCAGCGCCTGCCGCGCGGCGCCGCGCTGGGGCGCGCGCTACCGCCTGGATGCGCTGGCGCCCGAGGCGCCCGCCACCGTCAACCTGGCGCATCTGGTGCTGGGACACGGCGGCACGCTGGCCTGGGTGCAGGGGGTGACGCTGGCCATCGGGGCGGCGCCGGCCGATTCCGCGTCGGGCGACGCCGCGCCGCCGCAGGCCGCCGCGCTGCGGGCGCGGATCAAGGCGCTGTTCGATCCGTATGGGCGTTTTCCCGAATTGGCGGCGCGCCCGGATGGCGACAATTTGTAAGCCGGGGGTAAGATGGGCGGCGCCGCGGCCATGGCGGCCGTGCACGCCGGCGGCCCCCTGCGGGAACGTTTCGTCCGGCCCGTCATCGGAATAGAATTGCCCCCTTTCGTGTTCCTCACTCTAGCCAGTAGCCGCCCCTATGGATGCCAACCTCCGCAAAGCCGCCCTTGAATACCACGAGCACGGCCGTCCCGGCAAAATCTCCGTCACGCCGACCAAGCAGCTCTCCAACCAACGCGACCTGGCCCTGGCGTACTCGCCCGGGGTGGCGGCGGCCTGCGAGGAAATCGTGGCGGACCCGGCCAATGTGTTCCGCTACACCGGCCGCGGCAACCTGGTGGGCGTGATCTCCAACGGCACCGCGGTGCTGGGCCTGGGCAATATCGGCGCGCTGGCCTCCAAGCCGGTGATGGAAGGCAAGGCGGTGCTGTTCAAGAAGTTCGCCGGGCTGGACGTGTTCGACATCGAGATCAACGAGACCGACCCGGACAAGCTGGTCGAGATCATCGCCGGCCTGGAAGCCACCTTCGGCGGCATCAACCTGGAAGACATCAAGGCGCCGGAATGCTTCACCGTCGAGCGCAAGCTGCGCGAGCGCATGAAGATCCCCGTCTTCCATGACGACCAGCATGGCACCGCCATCACCGTTTCCGCCGCCTTCATCAACGGCCTGAAGGTCGTGGGCAAGGACATCGACAAGGTCAAGGTGGTGACGTCGGGCGCTGGCGCGGCCGCGCTGGCCTGCCTGGACCTGATGGTGGACCTGGGCCTGCCGCTGGAAAACATCTGGGTCACCGACATCGAAGGCGTGGTCTACGAAGGCCGCACCGTGCTGATGGACCCGGACAAGGCGCGTTTCGCGCAGAAGACCGACGCCCGCAAGCTGGCCGAGGTGATCGAGGGCGCGGACGTGTTCCTGGGCCTGTCGGCCGGCGGCGTGCTCAAGCCCGAGATGGTGGCGGCCATGGGCCCGCGCCCGCTGATCCTGGCGCTGGCCAATCCCACGCCCGAGATCCTGCCCGAACTCGCCCATTCCGTGCGCGACGACGTGGTGATGGCGACGGGGCGTTCGGACTACCCGAACCAGGTCAACAACGTGCTGTGCTTCCCGTACATCTTCCGCGGGGCGCTGGACGTGGGCGCCACCACCATCACCCGTGAAATGGAAAAGGCGGCGGTGTACGCCATCGCCGAGCTGGCCGAGGAAGAGCAGAACGAGGTGGTGGCCGCCGCCTACGGCACCTTCGATATCTCGTTCGGCCCCGAATACCTGATTCCCAAGCCGTTCGATCCGCGCCTGATCGTGCGCATCGCGCCGGCAGTGGCCAAGGCCGCCATGGAAGGCGGCGTGGCCACGCGTCCGCTGCCAGACCTGGAAGCCTACGAAGAGCAGCTGCAGCAGTTCGTGTACCACTCCGGCGCCTTCATGAAGCCGCTGTTCTCGGCCGCCAAGCGCATCGTGCGCGAAGGCGGCCCGGCCCGCATCGTGTTCGCCGAAGGCGAGGACGAGCGCGTGCTGCGCGCGGTGCAGGTAGTGGTGGACGAAGGCCTGGCCCGTCCCATCCTGGTGGGCCGTCCCTCGGTGCTGTTGACCCGCATCGAGAAACTCGGCCTGCGCCTGCGCCTGGGCGAGGACGTCGAAGTCACCAACCCCGAATACGACGAACGCTTCCATCAGTACTGGACCACGTACTGGGAGCGCATGTGCCGACGTGGCATCACCAAGGAAATGGCGCGCGTGGAAATGCGCCGCCGCATGACCTTGATCGGCGCGATGATGGTGCACCTGGGCGATGCCGACGGCATGGTCTGCGGTTCGGTCGGCGCCTATCACGACCACCTGCGCTTCATCGACGAAGTGATCGGCCGCCGGCCGGGCCGCAACGTCTACGCCGCCATGAACATCCTGCTGCTCAACGAGCGCACGGTGGTGCTGGTGGACACGCACGTCAACGACGAACCGACGGCCGAGCAGATCGCCGAGTTCACCATCGCCGCGGCCAAGGAAATGCAGCGCATGTTCCTGGCGCCGAAGGTGGCGCTGCTGTCGCGCTCGAACTTCGGTTCGGGCAGCTCGGCCTCGGGCGCCAAGATGCGCCGCGCGCTGGAACTGGTGCGCCAAGCCGAGCCGGAGCTGGAGATCGACGGCGAAATGCACGGCGACTGCGCGCTGGATGAAGCGCTGCGCCTGCGGATCCTGCCGTCCTCCACGCTCAAGGGCGAGGCCAACCTGCTGGTGTGCCCGAACGTGGACGCCGGCAATATCGCCTACAACCTGCTCAAGACGGCGGCCGGCGGCAACGTGGCGGTGGGCCCGTTCCTGCTGGGCGCCAATGCGCCGGTGCACATCCTGACCTCCAGCTCGACCGTGCGCCGCATCGTCAACATGACCGCGATGACGGTGGTGGATGCCAATACCCCGCGTTGAAGTCACCAATGGCGGTCCGGCGTGCCCGCGCACGCCGACCGGCCTGGTCCTGACAGGCGGCGGCGCCCGCGCCGCCTACCAGGTGGGCGTGCTCAGCGCCATCATGGAGCTGCTGGACCCCGACTGGCATTCGCGTTTCAAGAATCCCTTCGACATCATCTGCGGCACGTCCGCCGGCGCCATCAACGCCGCCGCGCTGGCCTGCCGGGCCGAGCGTCCCCACCTGGGCGTACGGCGCATCCGGCGCCTGTGGTCGTCGCTCAACACCGACATGATCTACCGGGCCGACGCGCCCGGCCTGATCCGCACGGGCGTGCGCTGGCTGGGGCTGCTGTCGCTGGGGTGGATGTACTCCGGCCTGACGCGCAAGCGGCCGCAGTCGCTGCTGGACAATAGCCCGATGCAGGCGCTGCTGGCGCGGGTACTGGATTTCGACCACCTGCAGTCCAGCCTGGAAAGCGGCGCCCTGTCGGCGCTGGCGATCACGGCCTCGGGCTACACCAGCGGCGAGCACCTGACCTTCTACCAGGCGCACACGCCGATCGAGCCCTGGCACCGCTACCTGCGGCTGGCCATCCCGACGCCGATCACGGTCGATCACCTGATGGCGTCGTCCGCCATTCCCTTCGTCTTCCCGGCCCGGCAGATCAAGGTGCACGGCAAGGGCGAGTGGTGCGGCGACGGTTCCATGCGGCAGCTGGCGCCGATCAGCCCCGCCATCCACCTGGGCGCGCACCGGGTGCTGGTGATCGGCACCGGCTTTCGCGACGACACCCATCCTGAACACCGCGAGGATTCCCCGCCGTATCCCTCCCTGGCCCAGGTGGGCGGGCATGCCCTGTCCAGCATTTTCCTGGACGGCCTGTCGATGGACGTCGAGCGCCTGGAGCGGATGAACTACCTGGTCGACCAGGCCGTTCCACGCGATGGGGGCGAGCCGGTCACCGTGCGCCGCATCCAGGTGCTGACCATCACCCCGAGCCGCTCGCTGGATTCGCTGGCGCTGGAGCACCTGGGCGACATGCCGGCGCAGGCCCGTGCCCTTTTCCGCGTACTCGGTGTATCGTCCGACCCAGGCCGTCCCGGGGGCGGTGCGCTGATGTCCTACCTGTTGTTCGAGTCCAGCTACACCAAGCGATTGATCGAACTGGGTTATGCCGATACGATGCAGCGTAACGATGAAGTGATCGCCTTTTTCAAGGAGGCACAGGCATGACGCGCAATGCCCAATCTACCCTGCACAAGCAGTTGAAGCGAGGTGGAGCGCTGGCCCATGACGGGCTGGACAAAAAGGCCGTGGTCGACGCCGCGCACGAGCTCGGCCTGGCACTGTTCGTGGCCAATTGCGACCCGGCCCGCAGCCGTTCCGCGGTGCTGCGCGCCATCGTCAAGGCGGTCGATTTCCCCGAGTATTTCGGCGGCAACCTCGACGCGCTCTACGACTGCCTGTGCGACACCGTGCTGGATCACAAGACCGGCGTGGTGCTGTGGCTGTACAAGCTGCATTCCGGCGACCCGGCGCTGGAGGAAGACGCCGCCCGCATCGAGTCGGTGTGCGCCGACGCCGCGGAGTTCGCCCACGAAAATGGTCGCACCTTTGCGTATGTGGTGGAGCACGCGGGCAAGCACCCGGACCCCGAGCCCGGCGTGGCCGCCGCGCCCTACGGCGAGAACGACTGAAGTTCCTGGCGGGCGGCATTCGCGCCGTTACCAGCCCAGCAGCGCCCCGGCGGCTGAGATCAAGGCCAGGCCAGCCGTTTCCGTGCGCAGCACGCGCGGGCCGAATCTGACGGCCTGCACGCCGGCCTCGCGCGCCAGGGCCAATTCCTGGTCCGACCAGCCGCCCTCGGGGCCGACCAGCAGCGTCAGTGAAGCCAGGCCGGGCGTGGCGCCGAGCAGGCCGGCCAGGTCGGTATCGGCCTGCGGGTGGCACAGCAGGCGCAGGCCATCGGCGGGCCGCGCCAGCCAGTCGGCCAGGGCCATGGGCGCCTCGACCGCCATGAGGCGATTGCGGCCGCACTGTTCGGCGGCCGACTGCGCGATGCGCTGCCAGTGGGCCACCCGCTTTTCCAGCCGCGGGCCGGCCAGTTGCAGCACGCTGCGCTGCGCGGCGATGGGACAGACATGGGCGGCGCCCAGCTCCACGGCTTTTTCCACCACCCAGTCCATCTTGTCGCCGGCGGGCAGGCCCTGTACCAGGGTGATGCGGCCGGCCAGCTCGGCTTCGCGCGGATCGAACGCGCCCAGCTGGGCGAAGCCGGTCTTGCCCTCGATTTCCAGCACCGCTGGATATTCGCCGCCCTGGCCGTTGAACAGCACCATGGGTTCCCCCGCGCGCAGCCGCAGCACGCGGATGGCGTGGTGAGCCAGGGCCTCCGGCAGGACGATGCGGGCGCCGGCGGAAAGGGGAGCGTCGCAGAAGAAGCGGGGAGCGGACATGGGTAACGCGGTGGCGGACGGAAAGCGGACGTGGGGCCGGGCGCAGACCCGGGGCGCGGCACGGGCAGCGGCCCGGCGACTCAGGGGCCAGGCTCGTCGCCCGGTCACCTGAGCGCGTAGCCTACCATCTTGATGCCCCAGTCGATCAGGGTGGGAGCGCTGGACGCCAGTTGCAGCGTCAGCAGGGTCAGGAAACCCACGGTCATTTTCTTGTCCAGCCGCAGGAGGTCGTGGCGTACCTCGGCCAGGTCTTCGTGGGTGGCGAAACGCTTGAGTTCTTCGCGGGTGGGCAATTGCTTGAGTTCCTCGCGGGTGGGCAATTGCGCGACGATTTCGACGAGTCTGTCGAATTGTTCCTGGGCGGCGCGCTTGGCGATGTCGCGTTCGAGCTCGGCGCGTTCGCGGGCGAAGTCGACGCGTGACAGGGCATAGGCCTGGAGTTCGGCGCGTGCTTCGTCCTGCGAGCGCTTGAGCAGGTCGGCCTCGCCCTGCAGGCGGGCGTGTTCCAGCGCCTGCGCCACCGCGATGGCGCGTTCCTCGCCGAGCGCGTTGCGCAGGGCCAGGATGCCGGCGGCGGGGATGGTGAAGCTCAACATGGCAATCATGATACGGAATCCAGCAAGGGAGGATGCCGGTCCATCATGAATCTCGGACCGGCCCGCCGCAATTGTGGGAACTACGCCATACCATTGCGGTTTCCGCCCCGGGGGACCGCGTTTTCCCCAGGGGGTATCGTCCATCTGGCGGACCCCGCCGCCAGCCGCCGGCCGGCTCATCCCCAGGTGTTAAAATCGTCTGCTTCGCAACCTACTCAACTGGCCCCCATTTCCTGCGTGGGCGCGCCAGCCTCAAAGAGCCTTCCGAATGAGCAATCCGACCGCCCCTAAACTTGCCTTGGCGGATGCCATCCGCGCCCTCGCGATGGATGCCGTGCAACAAGCGAACTCCGGGCACCCGGGCGCTCCCATGGGCATGGCGGAAATCGCCCAGGCCCTCTGGATCGGCAACCTGCGCCACAACCCCAAGGATCCCGCCTGGGCCAACCGCGACCGCTTCGTGCTGTCCAACGGCCACGGCTCGATGCTGATCTACGCGCTGCTGCACCTGACCGGCTACGACCTGCCGATCGAAGAACTGAAGAACTTCCGCCAGCTGCATTCCAAGACGCCGGGCCACCCCGAAGTGGGCATCACCCCGGGCGTGGAAACCACCACCGGCCCGCTGGGCCAGGGCCTGGGCAATGCCGTCGGCATGGCGCTGGCCGAAGCGCTGCTGGCCGCCGAGTTCAACAAGCCCGGCCACACCATCGTCGACCATCACACCTATGCCTTCACCGGCGACGGCTGCCTGATGGAAGGCATCTCGCACGAAGTGTGCTCGCTGGCCGGCACGCTCAAGCTGTCCAAGCTGGTGGTGCTGTATGACGACAACGGCATCTCGATCGACGGCCACGTCGAGCACTGGTTCGCCGACGACACCGCCAAGCGCTTCGAGGGCTACGGCTGGAACGTCATCCGCGGCATCGACGGCCACGACGCCGCCGCCGTGGACGCCGCCATCAAGGCCGCCCGCGCGCAATCGGAAAAGCCCACGCTGATCGTCTGCCGCACCGTCATCGGCAAGGGTTCGCCCAACATGGCCGGCACCCACAACGTGCACGGCGCGCCGCTGGGCAAGGACGAGATCGCCGCCACCCGCGCCGCGCTGGGCTGGTCGGCCGAGCCGTTCCAGATCCCGCAGGACGTCTACGACGGCTGGGACGGCCGCAAGGCCGGCGCCGCCGCGCAGGCCGAATGGCAATCGGCGTTCGACGCCTACGCCGCCGAATTCCCGGCCGAGGCCGCCGAGTTCACGCGCCGCATGAAGGGCGAATTGCCGGCCGGCTACGCCGACCAATTCAAGGCGTTCCTGAACGCCACGCTGGAAAAGGCCGAAACCGTCGCCACCCGCAAGGCTTCGCAGTTCGCGATCACGGCGCTGGCCGCCGCGCTGCCCGAAATGCTGGGCGGCTCGGCCGACCTGACCGGCTCGAACTTCACCGACTGGAAGGGCGTGGGCGCCGTGCGCGCCGGCGACAAGGGCATCCAGTTCGGCCGCCACATCAACTACGGCGTGCGCGAATTCGGCATGGCCGCCATCATGAACGGCGTGGCGCTGCATGGCGGCTACCTGCCGTTCGGCGGCACCTTCCTGACGTTCTCCGATTATTCGCGCAACGCCATCCGCATGGCCGCGCTGATGAAGCAGCGCGTGGTGCACGTGTTCACGCACGACTCCATCGGCCTGGGCGAAGACGGCCCGACCCACCAGTCGATCGAGCACGCCGCCAGCCTGCGCCTGATCCCCAACCTGTCGCTCTGGCGCCCGTGCGACACGGCCGAAACCGCCGTGGCCTGGAATGCCGCCGTGACGCGTCCTGCCAGCATCGGCATGGACGTGCATGACGGCGGCCCGACGGCCCTGTTGCTGTCGCGCCAGAACCTGCCGTTCGTGCAACGCGATGCCGCCACCGTGGACGCCATCGCCCGCGGCGGCTACGTGCTGCGCGACGCCGATGGCGCCCGCGCCGTCATCATCGCCACCGGTTCCGAAGTCGCCATCGCCCTGGACGCGCAAGCCCAGCTGGCCAAGGAAGGCATCGCGGTGCGCGTGGTGTCCATGCCGAGCACCGACGTGTTCGACAAGCAGGACGCCGCCTGGAAGCAATCGGTGCTGCCCAAGGGCCTGCCGCGCGTGGCCGTCGAGGCCGGCGTGACCGCCTTCTGGCACAAGTACGTGGGCCTGGAAGGCGCCGTGGTCGGCATCGACCGCTACGGCGAATCGGCCCCCGCGGGCGCGCTGTTCAAGTTCTTCGGGCTGACCGCCGACAAGGTGGCCGAGACCGTCAAGCAAGTTCTGTAAAAAAGGAGCCTAGTCATGACCATTCGCGTCGCCATCAACGGTTACGGTCGCATCGGCCGCAACATCCTGCGTGCCCACTATGAAGGTGGCAAGAAGCACGATATCGAAATCGTCGCCATCAACGACCTGGGCGATCCCAAGACCAACGCCCACCTGACCCGCTACGACACCGCCCACGGCAAGTTCCCGGGCACCGTCGACGTCGACGGCGAGTACATGGTCGTCAACGGCGACAAGATCCGCGTGCTGGCCAACCGCAACCCGGCCGAACTGCCCTGGGGCGAGCTGAAGGTCGACGTGGTGCTGGAATGCACGGGCTTTTTCACGACCAAGGAAAAGGCCGGCGCGCACATCAAGGGCGGCGCCAAGAAGGTCATCATCTCGGCCCCGGGCGGCAAGGACGTTGACGCCACCGTCGTCTACGGCGTCAACCACGGCGTGCTGAAGTCGACCGACACCGTCATCTCGAACGCGTCGTGCACCACCAACTGCCTGGCCCCGCTGGTCAAGCCGCTGAACGACAAGCTGGGCCTGGAAAACGGCCTGATGACGACCGTCCACGCCTACACCAACGACCAGGTCCTGACCGACGTCTACCACGAAGACCTGCGCCGCGCCCGTTCGGCCACCATGAGCATGATCCCGACCAAGACCGGCGCCGCCGCCGCGGTCGGCCTGGTGCTGCCGGAACTGAACGGCAAGCTGGACGGCTACGCCATCCGCGTCCCGACCATCAACGTGTCGATCGTCGACCTGTCCTTCGTGGCCAAGCGCGACACGACCGTCGAGGAAGTGAACGGCATCCTGAAGGCCGCCTCGGAAGGCGAGCTCAAGGGCATCCTGGACTACAACACCGAACCCCTGGTCTCGGTGGACTACAACCACAACCCGGCCTCCAGCACCGTTGACGCGTCGCTGACCAAGGTCTCGGGCCGCCTGGTCAAGGTTTCGTCCTGGTACGACAACGAGTGGGGCTTCTCGAACCGCATGCTCGACACCACCGTCGCGCTGATGTCGGCCAAGTAAGCATCGCTGTCGGATCGAAGGGGACGAACAGGTTTTCCGCCACGGCGGAAAGCGGGTTCGTCCCCTTCGTTCGCCAACTCTAGGAGACGCAAAGCATATGTCCAAGGTCAATACCCTGTCCGCGCTGGCCAAGGCCGGCGCCCTGTCCGGCAAGCGCGTGTTCATCCGCGCCGATCTGAACGTGCCGTTCGATGACGCCGGCCGCATTTCCGAAGACACCCGCATCCGCGCCTCGGTGCCCGGCATCCGCCTGGCGCTGGATGCCGGTGCCGCGGTGATGGTCACCTCGCACCTGGGCCGCCCGAAAGAGGGCGTGCTGACCGAGGCCGATTCGCTGGCCAAGGTCGGCCAGCGCCTGTCCGAGCTGCTGGGCATGCCCGTGCCGCTGGTGCGGGACTGGGTCGACGGCGTCAAGGTCGAGCCGGGCCTGGTGGTGCTGCTGGAAAACTGCCGTGTCAACGTCGGCGAGAAGAAGGACGACGAAGCGCTGTCGCGCAAGATGGCGGCGCTGTGCGACGTCTACGTCAATGACGCCTTCGGCACGGCGCACCGCGCCGAGGCCACCACGCACGGCATCGCGCGCTTCGTGCCGGTGGCCTGCGCCGGCCCGCTGCTGGAAGCCGAGCTGGACGCGCTGGGCCGCGCGCTGCACGAACCGAAGCGCCCGCTGGTGGCGATCGTCGGCGGCTCCAAGGTGTCGACCAAGCTGTCGATCCTGCAATCGCTGGCCGACAAGGTCGACCAGCTGGTGGTCGGCGGCGGCATCGCCAACACCTTCATGCTGGCCGCCGGGCTGCCGATCGGCAAGTCGCTGGCCGAGCCGGACCAGGTGGAGCAGGCGCGCGCCGTGATTGAGCTGATGAAGCAGCGTGGCGCGGACGTGCCGATCCCGGTGGACGTGGTGTGCGCCAAGGCGTTCGGCGCGGACGCCGAGGCCACCGTCAAGGCGGCCGATGACGTGGCCGCCGACGACATGATCCTGGACATCGGCCCGCAGACCGCGCAGCAGCTGGCCGAGATCCTCAAGCAGGCCGGCACCATCGTCTGGAACGGCCCGGTCGGCGTGTTCGAGTTCGACCAGTTCGCCAACGGCACCAAGGTGGTGGCGCAGGCGATCGCGGATTCCGAGGGCTTCTCGATCGCGGGCGGCGGCGACACGCTGGCCGCGATCGCCAAGTACGGCATCGGCGAGCAGGTCGGCTACATCTCGACCGGCGGCGGCGCGTTCCTGGAATTCCTGGAAGGCAAGACGCTGCCGGCCGTGGCCGTGCTGCAGGAGCGGGCCCAGTAATCTTTCCGCCCGCGCGATGAAAAAGCCGCTCCGAAAGGAGCGGCTTTTTTTTCATGGGCCGGAGACCACATTGTCCGCCGCGGGGCATTTATTCCATCTTCGCGCCCGACAGCTTCACGATGCCGCCGTAGCGGTCGACCTCGGCGCGCATGAAATCACCGAAGGCCGCGGGCGTCTGGCCGGCGGGGACGATGGCGCCCATGGATTCCATGCGCTGGCGCATGGCCGGGTCGCTGGTGATGGCGTTGATGTCGCGGTTCAGGCGGGCGACGATGTCGTTGGGCGTGCCGGCCGGGGCGACGATGCCGTACCAGGCCGAGGCATACATGTCGCTGACGCCCACTTCGGCAAAGGTGGGCACGTCCGGCAAAGCGGGCAGGCGCTGGCGCGAAGCGACGGCGAGGGCGCGCAGGGCGCCGGCCTGGACCTGGGCCAGCGAGCCGGTGTCGATCATCATGTCGACCTGGCCCGCGAGCAGGTCGGATACGGCGGGGCCGCTGCCTTTGTAGGGGATGTGCAGGATGTCGACGCCGGTACGCGCCTTGAACATGGCGCCAGCCAGATGCTGCGACGAGCCGACGCCGCCCGAACCGTAGTTGAGCTTGCCGGGCGCGGCCTTGGCGGCGTCCACCAACTGCTGCACCGACCGGTAGGGCGACTGCTTGGGCACTTCCAGGATGTTGGGAATCTCGGCGACGAAGGCGACGGGCGTGAAGTCCTTGACCGGGTCGAAGCCCAGGCGCGCATACAGGTGCGGGTTGGCGGCGTTGGTCGAGCTGGTGGCGACCAGCAGGGTGTAGCCGTCGGGTTTCTCGCGCACGAATGCGGCCGTGCCGATGTTGCCGCCGGCGCCGGCCTTGTTGTCGACGATGACGGTCTGGCCCAGGCGTTCGGTCAGGCGCTGCGCCAGCATGCGGCCCAGGGCGTCGGTGGCGCCGCCCGGAGGCCATGGCACGACCAGCTTGATGGGACGGTCGGGGTAGGCCTGGGCGTGGGACAGCGCGGGGAAGGCGGCAAGTGCGGCGAATGCGAGCGCGGCGCCGGCGGCGCGGCGCAGGAATGCGTGGGGCATGCTGGGGTCTCCTGGCGCGCGGTCCATGGGTTCGGCCGCGCTCTTGTTCAAGGGCCGCTGGACGGCCCCGTGAGCGGCCGCGAGGCCGCATCTGTTGTGCCCCAGACTCTACGCAATCCCCAGATTGATAAAAAGGGATAAATATTTAAGGAAGTCGATTCCTTTTTGGAATGAAGGCGCATTTACGGCTGATCGGCGCTTGATTCTCCCCCGGTTTGGGGGACGCGGACTGGTGTAGGCTTGGCGCTCGCCCGCGTTCCGCGGTATCCGTCCACGTTTCGCCTGCCCCGCAGCACCATGAACCTACGTTTTCTTCCTGGCCTGAACAATTTCCGGGGCATGACCCGGGAGTCCGCGGGCCGCGATATTGCCGCGGGCCTGAGCGTGGCCGCGGTGGCGCTGCCGGTGGGGCTGGCGTATGCCGCGATGATGGGCGTGCCACCGGTGGCGGGGCTGTGGGCGGCCATCGCGGGCATGCTGGGGTACGCGCTGTTCGGGTCGTCGCGCACCTTGATCGTGGGGCCGGACACGGCCACCTGCACGCTGATCGCGGCGACGCTGACCGGCATGGCGCTGACCTCGCCCGAAGACCGCCTGGTGGCGGCGACCGGCATTGCGCTGACCGTGGGGGTGGGCTGCCTGATCGCGCGGCTGCTGCGGCTGGGCGTGCTGGCCAACCTGCTGTCGCGGCCGGTGCTGATCGGCTACATGGCGGGCGTGGCGGTGACGCTGGCGCTGTCGCAACTGAGCGGCCTGACCGGCGTGGGCCTGCGCAACAGCGGGCTGGTGCATCCGTTCCTGGAACTGTCGCGGCGCGTATCGGAGATCCGCATTCCGACGCTGTGCCTGGGGCTGGCGTCGTGCCTGCTGCTGGTGGCGATCAAGCGCTGGCGGCCGACCTGGCCGGGGCCGATCATGCTGGTGGTGGGCGCCTGCCTGCTGTCGTGGCTGTTCGATTTTCCCAGCCTTGGCATCGCGGTGGTGGGCGAGGTGCCGGCGGGCCTGCCGGCGCTGCGCCTGCCGGTGCGGCTGGACGGCGTGGACAACATCCTGCTAGGCGCGGCGGGTGTGCTGGTGGTGAGTTTTTCCAGCGGCATCGTGACGGCGCGCAGCTTTGCCGCGCGCACAGGCGAACACGTCGATCCGAACCGCGAGCTGGTCGGTTTCGGCGCGGCCAACGTGGCGGCCGGGCTGTTCCAGGGCTTCGTGGTGACGGGGGCCGATTCGCGCACGGCGGTGGGCCTGGCCGCGGGCGGCTCGTCGCCATTGGTGGGAGTGAGCGCGGCGGTGGCGCTGGCCGTCGTGGTGGGCCTGCTGAGCGCGCCGCTCTATTGGCTGCCGCAGGCGGTGCTGTCGGCGATCCTGCTGCTGGCGGCCGCCAGCCTGTTCGACGGCCAGGCCTTCATGCGGCTGGCGCGCATTTCGCGCATCGAGCTGGCCTTCGGCATCCTGGCGGCCGTGGGCGTGGTGGGCTTCGGCGTGCTGCAGGGCGTGGCGGTGTCGGTGGGCGCGACCCTGCTGTACGCCATGTACGTGTCCGGCAATCCGCGCGATGCGCTGCTGGGGCGGCTGCCGGGCGAGTCGGTGCTGGGCAAGATGCACCTGAACCCGCAGGCGCAGCCGGTGCCGGGCGCGGTGATCTGGCTGTTCGAGTCGTCGGTGTGGTTCTTCAACGCGGACGCTTTCCGCCGGCGCGCGCGCGAAATCATCGAGCAGGCCGGCGATGTCACCTGGTTCGTGCTGGACGCCGAAGCCATGACGCAGGCCGATGCCGACGCCATCGAGGCGCTGTACGAATTGCGGCGCGAGTTGCGCGACCGCGGCATTGTGCTGTTGGTGGCGGGCGGCCACGGCCAGTTCCGCATGGCGCTGGAGCGCTCGGGCCTGGCCGAGCGTATCGGCCGTGACAAGATCTTTGCGTCGCCCGAACAGGCGGTCGAGGCCATCGAGCGCTGGCGCCAGGGGCCGGCGCCAGCCACGCTCTCCTGATACTTGGCGCGGGCCGTGGCGCCCGCGCCTCAATCGATGATGTGATAGCCGCCGTCGATATACAGCGTCTGCCCGGTCATGCGGCGGGCGGCGTCGGTGGCGAGCCAGGCGGTGGCCTCGCCGACGTCGTCGATCGACACCAGGCTGCGCGCCGGCGCCTTGGCCTGGGCGCGGTCGAGCAGCGCGTCGAACTCGGCAATACCCGAGGCGGCGCGGGTCTTGAGCGGTCCGGGGGAGATCGCATGCACGCGGATGCCCTGCGGGCCGAGCTCGGCCGCCAGGTAGCGGGTGGCCGATTCCAGCGCGGCCTTCACCGGGCCCATCATGTTGTAGTGCTCGACCACCATCTGCGAGCCGTAGTAGCTCATGCAGAACAAGGTGCCGCCGGTCGGCATCAGCGGCTCGGCCAGCTTGGCCATGCGGATGAACGACCAGCACGACACGTCCATGGCCGTCAGGAAGCCGGCGCGCGAGCAGTCGGTGACGCGGCCGTGCAGGTCGTCGCGCGGGGCGTAGGCGATGGAATGCAGCACGAAGTCCAGGCCGCCCCATTCGGTGGCGATGCGCTCGAACACCGCCTCCAGCTCGCCCTCGCGCAGCAGGTCCAGCGGCATCAGCAACGGCGCGTCGACCTGGCGCGCCAGCGGCTCGACGTGCGGGCGGGCCTTGTCGTTCAGGTAGGTCACGGCCAGTTCCGCGCCCATGGCGCGGAACGCCTTGGCGCAGCCCCAGGCGATGGAGTCGGCGTTGGCGATGCCGGTGACCAGGCCGCGCTTGCCGGCAAGAGGCAGGGCGGCGCTCATCGTTGCTTCACCAGGGCCAGCGTGTGCTGCGCGATGATCAGTTCTTCATTGGTGCGCACCACGTACACGCCGATGCGGCTGTCGTCGCTGGAAATGCGCGGCCCGTGATGCGCATTGCGCTCGGGATCCAGCTTGATGCCGAGCCAGCCCCAATGCTCGCTGATGGCCTGGCGGATCTCGGCCGAGTTCTCGCCGACGCCCGCGGTGAAGACGATGCCGTCGATGCCGTTCATGGCGCAGCCCAGGCCGATCATGCCTTCGGCCACGCGCCAGGCGAAGTACTTGAGCGCCAGCCTGGCCGACGGCGCGTCGCTGGCCAGCAGCTCGCGCATGTCGTTGCTGATGCCCGACAGGCCCTTCATGCCGCAGTCGTGGTACAGCACATGTTCGATGTCGTCGTGCGACATGCCCTGTTCCATCATCCACAGCACCACGCCGGCATCCAGGCGTCCGGGGCGCGTGCCCATGGGCAGGCCCTCCAGCGCGGTGAATCCCATGGTGCTGTCGACGCTCCTGCCCTGGTGCATGGCGCAGGCCGACACGCCCGAGCCCAGGTGCGCCGCGATGATCTTGCCCATCGCGATCTCGGGCAGCGCCTGGCGCAGCCGCTGCGCGATGTACTCGTACGACAGGCCGTGGAAGCCATAGCGGCGCACGCCCTGCTGGTAGAGGTTCTCGGGCAGGGCGTAGCGGTCGGCCACGTCGGAATGGCTGCGATGGAAGGCGGTGTCGAAGCACGCCACCTGCGGAATCCACGGGCGCCGCTCGCGGATGACGCGGATCGGCGCCAGGTTGTTGGGCTGGTGCAGCGGCGCCAGCGGCGTGAAGGTGTCCAGCTTGGCGAGGATGGCGTCGTCGATCAGCACCGGCTCGGACAGGTCGGGGCCGCCATGCACCACGCGATGGCCCACGGCCAGCGGCGCGCCGCCCAGGTGGCCGCTGAGCCAGGTGCCGACCACTTCCTGGCCGTTGGGCACGTCGGGCGCGTGGCTGGGCGCGATGTCGCGTTCCACCAGCGTCTGGCCGGCGGCGTCGCGCACCCGCAGGCGCGGATGGCTGGTGCCGATGCCTTCGAGCTGGCCGCCCAGGCGCGGCGCCAGGGCCTGCTTGCCGTCGATGTCGTACAGGTAGAACTTGATGCTGGAACTGCCGGCGTTGATGACGAGAATGGTGTCGGACATGAAGTCGATCGCCTCTTGATGCAACGGACAAGGCGGGGCCGGGGCCCCGCCGCTCATTCACGGCCTGTCGGCCGGCCCTAGGCCAGCGGGCGCGCCTGCTGCGCGGCCAGGTGGTGCGCGTAGATCGCCGCCACCGCGCACGACGCCAGGCGCGAACGCGGGCTGTCGGCGCGGCTGGTCAGGATGATGGGCACGCGCGCGCCCAGCACGATGCCGGCGGCCTCGGCGTTGGCCAGGAAGGTCAGGTTCTTGGCCAGCATGTTGCCGGCTTCCAGGTCGGGCACCACCAGCACCTGGGCCACGCCCGCCACCAGCGAGCGGATGCCCTTGATGCGGGCGGCGTCGGGGCTGATGGCGTTGTCCAGCGCCAGCGGGCCGTCGAGCACGCCGCCGCTGATCTGGCCGCGGTCGGCCATCTTGCACAGCGCGGCGGCCTCGATGGTGCTGGGGATGCTGGGCGTGACCTGTTCCACCGCCGACAGGATCGCCACGCGCGGCTCGCCCAGGCCCAGGCCGTGGTGCAGGTCGATCACGTTGCGGATGATGTCGGCCTTGGTTTCGAGGTCCGGAAAGATGTTGATGGCCGCGTCGGTGATGAACAGCGGCTCGGCGTAGGTCGGCACTTCCATGATGAACACATGGCTGATGCGCCGGCCGCTGCGCAGGCCGGTGGCGCGCGCCACCACCTCGTGCATCAGTTCGTCGGTGTGCAGGCTGCCCTTCATCAGCAGCGAAGCCTCGCCGCCGCGCACCAGCGCCACGGCGGTCTCGGCCGCGGCGTGGCTGTGCGGCGCATCGACGATGCGGGCGTCGCCCAGGTTCAGCTTGTGCTGCGCGGCCGTGTCGCGGATCTTGAGTTCCGGCCCCACCAGGATGGGGCGCAGCAGGCCCAGGTCGCGCGCTTCCAGCGCGGCCGACAACGACGGTTCGTCGCAGGGATGGGCGATGGCGCAGGCCGCGGGCGCCAGGGTCTGGGCGCGCGCGATCAGTTTGTCGTAGTGCGTGGAGGTGGGCAGGCTCATTCCGGCTTGGCCTTGGCGGTGGCGGGTTTGCGGACGCGCGCGGGCGCGGCTTCCTTCTTGCGGGCGGCGGCCTTGACCGCGGCCTGCGGCGTGGACTTGGCGGCGGCCGCCGTGGCGGCGCGGCGCGCACGGGCGGCGGGCGGCGCCGGCGGCGACGGTTGCAGTTTCGCGGTGGCGGCGCGCACGGCCTTGCGCGCGCCCGGCGCCGGCTCATGCTTTTGCGCGCGGCGCGCGGCGGTCTCGAAGATCCGTTCCATCTCGGCCAGGCTGTCACGCGCCGCCGGACTCAGGGGCTGGGCCGCCTCGAGCACGTGTTTCATGGCCTCCAGCGCCTCGCGGATGGCGGCGGGCGACGAGCCTTCCAGCAGCTTCGGCATGGTCTGCAGCACGGCCGCGGAATCGAGCCGCATCATCATGGCCTGGTCGCGGGTGATGTCCTTGAATTCCTGCAGCGTCATGGCGTTGCCGGCCTCGGCCCGCATCTTGCGGATCAGCGCGAAGCTGCGTTCGTCCAGGCCGCCCTCGGCGCCGGCCACGTACAGCAGCATGCGGATGGCGGCCACGCGCAGGCCGCCTTCCTGCAGCAGCGAGCGCAGTTCGGCGGCGCGTTCTTCCATGAAGCGGCGGTGTTCGGGCGACACGCCGGGGTGGCGGCGCGGCTGGCCATCCTTGCCGCCCAGCCCGGCCAGGTCCTGCACCAGCGGCGAGCCGTAGACGCTCATGAAGGTGCGCTCGTCGGCCGAATCGCGCAGTTCCTGGAAGATGTTCAGGCTGGTCTCGACCAGCTTGGAAAACATTTCCTGGGCCAGCAGGAACGGGTTGTCGGGCGACACGGGCTGGCGATGTTCGCGCACCTGCTCGGCCACCTGGGCGATGGGCGCGATCAGCGGGTTGCGGTCGGACACCAGTTCGTAGGGCAGGCGCAGCGGATGCAGGCGCTGGCTCCATTCGGCCGATTGCGGCGTCACCAGGGCGCGCACCCAGGGCTGCACGAAGCTGCGGTACATGCCCAGGTTGATGTCGGAGATGCGGGCCACGGCGGCAAAGCGCAGGTCGTCGTCTTCCTTGCGTTCGACGATGGCGCGCACGTCGTCCATGCGGCGCTGCTCGAACGACAGCACGTAGTTGCCATAGGCCAGGTCGGCGTTGGGCGTGTCCGGCGTCTTGTCGGCGATCTCGGCCTGGTAGATGCCCGGCGGCAGCACATCGATCATGTCGATGTTGGAGGTGAATTCCTGGTGTTCCTTGCGCGCCACGCTGCCGGACACGAAGATGCCCAGGTGGCCGATGCTTTCATGCACGGCGTAGACGATGGTCTGGTCGTGCGCCAGCACCTCGGCGTCGTCCTGGTACAGGTCGGGAATCCAGCCCAGCGCCTGCGGCGGCGGGGTGATGTTGTCGCCCTTGGAGCAGAACACCACGATGGGCGAGCGGATGTTGCGCAGGTCGATGCGGATGCCGTCCGACGTGACCAGCCCGGCGGTCGACAGCCGGTTGCCGACGAACAGGTTGTCGACGATGTACTGGATTTCCGGCCCGTTCAGGAACACGTGGCCGCCCCACCATTTCTCGAAGCTCAGGTAGCGGCCGGCTTCGGTGTCGACCTTGGAATACAGGTTGTACTGCTTGGACCAGAGCGTGTTGGCCGGGTTGAGATTCTCGAAGTTCTGCACCAGCCAGGCGCCGTCGAACTTGCCGTCGCCCAGGTCGCTGGTCAGGGCGGTGAGCCAGCTGCCGCCCAGCAGGCCGCCGGCGTAGCGCATCGGATTCATGCCGCGCCAGCCCGCCCAGTAGGACAGCGGCGCGCCGGCGATGATGATGGGGCCGAACAGCTCGGGACGCACGGCGGCGGTCATCATGATCTGCCAGCCGGCCTGGCAGTTGGCCACCACCACCGGCTTGCCTTCGGCGTCGGGGTGGCGCGCGATGATCTCTTCCAGGAAATGGGCCTCGGCCTTCATCACGTCTTCGACGGTCTGGGTGGGCACGGGCTGCGGCAGGAAGGTGGCGAAATAGCAGGGATGGCCGGCGCGCACCGCCACGCCGATCTCGCTCTCGGGCTTGAAGCCGCCGATGCCGGGGCCGTGGCCGGCGCGCGGATCGACCACCAGGAAGGGGCGCTTGATCGGGTCGACCGTCACGCCCTCGGGCGGCTTGATGCGCAGCAGGCCGTAGTTGACCGGCCTGGGCAGTTCGCGGCCGTCCAGCACCAGTTCGTACTCCATGCTGAGCACGTTGGGGGCCCGCTTGGCCATGTGGTCGTGGTACTGGTTGCCGCGCTGGCGCATCACATCGGCGTACAGCACGCCGCGCTGCCAGGCGTCCACAGCGTATTCATAGGCGGCCGTCCAGGGGTTGAAGGACGGGGCGGGGACGCGATCGTTGCCGGATCCGGCCATGGCGATCTCCTATAGGTAGCACCCGGCAGCGGGTGCTACCGGACCGGTTCCTCAAGTGGAACCAGCTGACTTGACCCCCCCATTACACCTGAATGGATGTTGCATCGCAACATGGGGACGGTTGATGCAGGTCAAACGTCGGGGACTATCCGTCCCTGCTTGTTCGCGGCAGCCGCGCCCGGCCTCACGGCGCGTCGTGGCAAACGGCTTCGATACGGTTGCCGGATGGGTCCGACAGAAAGGCGGCGTAGTAATGCGGGTGGTAGTGGGGGCGCGGGCCTGGGGCGCCTTCGTCACGCCCGCCGTGGGCCAGCCCGGCGGCATGGAACGCATCCACCGCGGCGCGGCTGGCGGCCTTGAAGCACCAGTGGCGGCGCGCCGGCGCGCTCGGCGACGCGACCGGATCGGCCTGCACGCTCAGGTAGGTGTGGCCGGAATCGCCGGGGCGGCAGCGTTCGCCGTAGCCCAGCGCGTCGGCGTGGTCGTAGACCTTGGCCGCGCCCAGGGCGGCCATGACGGCGTCGTAGAAGGGCCGGGCGGTGTCGAGCCCGGCGACGCTGATGGAGACGTGATCCAGCAATTGCATGGCGGCTCCGGGTGGTGGATCAGGCGCGGGCGGCCGCGTTGTGATCCAGCCATTTGCGCACCGAGGGCCGCTGCCATTGGATCTCGACATACTCGCGCAGCGGGTCGGGCAGGCCGTCCTGCCACAGGCGGCGCAGCGCCACCGCCAGGTCCAGGTCGGCGATGCACCAGTCGTCGAACAGGCTGGCCTGGCCCGCGCCGATCAGGGCGCCGGCCACGTGGATCAGCTTGGCCGCGGCCGCATGGCCGGCGTCGGACAGGGGTTGTCCGGCGTCGCCGTAGAACACCGATTCGGTCGGCCGTTCCTGGCGCAGGGCGCCCAGGTCGCTGCGCAGCCAGGCCTGCAGCTGGCGGGCGCGGGCGCGCTCGCGCGGCTGGGCCGGGTACAGGGCGGTACAGGCCGGCGCCGGATGCAGGTCTTCCAGGTACTCGGTGATGGCGGTCGATTCGGTCAGGTTGAAATCGCCGTGGGTGAGGGCCGGCACGCGCGCGGTCAGGGCGCGGCACTGGTAGGGCTGCATGCGCTGTTCGCCCGCGTCCAGATCGATCAGGCGGACCTCGAAGGGCAACTGTTTTTCGGCCAGCGCCACATAGGCCGACATGGCGTAGGGGCTGAGGAACTGGGAATCGACGTACAGCGTAAACGGGGCGCCCAAGTGGATCTCCGGTCAGGCGATTGAAAAAACTCCAACGTTGCGCCTTCGGCTTGCTGCCCCGGAAAAGGGGCTTTCATCTCGAGGCGGCGCGGCGTTGAAAAAGGGGTGCGTAGCGCAAAGCGTAACGCAACTGAAATTTCGCGTGTCGCGCCGGCGCGTCAGTCGACGATGAACAGCCTGGCGCCGGTGGTGGTGGACGAGCGATGCGGCTCGGCCTGGTCGGCCACCTGGTAGCTCATGCCGGGCGTCAGCACGAAGGTGCGACCGTCTTCCAGCTCGGTATGCAGCTCGCCTTCCAGGCAGAACAGGATGTGGCCCTTGCTGCACCAGTGGTCCGCCAGGTAGCCCGGCGTGTATTCGACCATGCGCACGCGCAGGTCGCCGAACTGGCGGGTGCGCCAATAGGCCATGCCGGTGTCGCCGGCATGTTCTGTGGCTTCGACCTCGGACCAATCGGTGGTGCCGAAGGGGATGTTGCTCATCTTCATGTGTTTTTCCCTTGGGGGCGGCGCGCCCCGCGCGCCGCGAATGGAGGACTCAGGCGGCCAGCTTCTTCTGCCAGAACATGGCGCGGCCGGTGTCTTCGTCCAGCGAATAGCCTTCGTAGCCCAGCTTGCGGTACAGGCCCTGGGCCACGTCGTTGCCTTCCAGCACTTCCAGCGTGATCTTGCAGCAGCCCAGCCGGCGGGCGCGGTCTTCCAGCGCGGCCAGCAGCTGCTTGCCCACGCCCTGGCCCTGGAACCGGGGCGACACGCCCAGGTCGTGCAGGTTGACCAGCGGACGGCAGGCGAAGGTCGAAAAGCCCTCGATATAGATGGCCACGCCGGCCGCCTCGCCGTCGACCCGCGCCAGCAGGGCGCGCGCCGTCGGCCGCTTGGCCAGTTCCGGAATCAGGTTGCGCTGGGCGTACTCGGGCAGGGGCGTGTTGCCGCCCATGGGGCCGCTGGCGTATTCGTTGAGCATGGCCAGCACCTGCCGGCCGTGTTCCGGGTTGTTGAAGTCGACGTCGATGATTTCCAGCACGATCGGTTCCTGTTCATTGGCGATGGCCTGCCGCGCCCGGCGGCGGGCGCGGCAACCGTCCATTATGCGCGAAGCCGCGCGGCTGACGAAACGCATTGAAAAATCGCACCGCAACCCCTATCTTCTTTCCATTCAGGGCCGAATCCGGCGCGAGCCGCCTTTGGCTGCAACCCTTACCATGGGCTGGGAAATGGAGTTCAAGGACTACTACAGCATTCTTGGTGTGGAGCGCGGCGCCTCCGAAGACGAGATCCGGCGCTCCTACCGCAAGCTCGCCCGCAAGTACCACCCCGACGTCAGCAAGGAAAGCGACGCCGAGGCGCGCATGCGCGACGTCAATGAAGCCTACGACGTGCTGCGCGACAAGGAAAAGCGCGAGGCCTACGACAATCTCGCCGCCGGCGTGTCGCCGGGCGGGGGCTTTCAGCCGCCGCCGGGATGGGACGAGGGCTTCGAGTTCCACCGCGGTCCGGCGTCGGGCGAAGAGGCCCAGTTCAGCGAGTTCTTCTCGTCGCTGTTCGGCGGCCGCGGCCGCCGCGGCGCGCCGGGCCAGGGCCACCAGCAGGAATTCCGCGCCCGTGGCGACGACCACCACGCGGCCATCGAGGTCGACCTCGAAGACGCTTTGCAGGGCGCCACCCGCGACATCAGCCTGCGCTCCATGACGGTGGACGACCAGGGCCGCCCGCAGGTGCAGACCCGCACGCTCAGCGTGCGGATCCCCGCGGGCGTGCGAGAGGGCCAGTTCATCCGCCTGGCCGGGCAGGGCATGCCGGGCTACGGCGGCGGCGAGAACGGCGATCTGTACCTGGAGGTCCGCTTCAAGCCGCACGCCCGCTACCGCGCCGAAGGCCGCGACCTGTACATGACGCTGCCGGTGGCGCCCTGGGAGGCGGCGTTGGGCGCCAAGGTCAATGCGCCGACGCCGGGCGGCACGGTCGAGGTTTCGGTGCCCGCGGGGTCCGGCAACGGCCGCAAGCTGCGGCTGCGCGGCCGCGGCATTCCGGGCGATCCGCCCGGCGACCTGTACCTGGTGCTCGAGCTGGCGCTGCCGCCGGCCGACACCGAAGCGGCCAAGGAGGCCTACCGCAAGATGCAGCACGACCTGCCGTTCAACCCGCGGCGCCACCTGGGGGTCTGATCATGAAGAAAGTCGTCATCAGCAGCGCCACCGTGGTGGGCAAGTCGCAGCCGCTCAGCGCCGACGACCTGGCCCGCGCCTGCGGCGCCGAAGTCGAATGGGTCGCGCAACTGGTCGAGGTCGGCATCGTCGACGCCAGCGGGCCGCGTCCGGCCGAATGGCGCTTCTGCAGCGTCGACCTGCAGCGAGCGCTGGATGCGCGCCGCCTCGAGCGCGACTTCGGCGCCGGCCTGGATGCCGTGGCGCTGATCCTGGATTTGAGCCAGGAAGTGCGCCGCTTGAAGGCGCAACTGCGCGCGCTGGGCGCGACCGGCGAATAGGGCGGACGGCGGACAGGGCGACCGGCGGACAGGCGCCTGGTCGCCGGTGACGGTACTGGCCGCGGCTGGGCGGCCTGCGGCACAATGGCCGCAGGGGCCGCGCCCCGGAACCAGGAGACCGCCCATGCTGACCCTCTATCACGCCCCGCGCTCGCGCTCTTTCCGCATCCTCTGGCTGCTCGAAGAGCTGGGCGTGCCCTACGACACCGAGATGGTGTCGATCCGCCGCCGCGACGGCTCCGGCCATATCCCGCCCGACTACATCGACATCCACCCGCACGGCAAGGTGCCGGCGCTGGTGCACGACGGGGTGCCGGTGTTCGAAACCCCCGCCATCGCGCTTTACCTGACCGACCTGTTCCCCCAGGCCGGCCTGGGTCCGGTCATCGGCGATCCGCAACGCGGTCCCTACCTGACCTGGCTGGCCTACTCGACCGGCGTGTTCGAGCCCGCCATGACCGAGCGGGTGTTCAAGACGGCGCACCAGCAGGGCACGATGGGGTGGGGCTCGGCCGACGAGGTCGAACAGGTCGTGACCCGGGTGCTGCAGGCCCGCCCGTATTTCCTCGGCGAGCATTTCAGCGCCGTCGACATCGTGCTGGGCGGCACCTTGCAGTTCATGATGCAGATGAAGGTGATTGCCGAAAACCCGGTGTTCTCGGCCTATGCCGAGCGGCTGGCGGCGCGTCCGGCGATGCACCGCGCCTTGCAGCGCGACGGTGACATCGGCGAAGGCTGACTACCCGAGCCGGGCGCGCAGGTCCGCCTGCCATTGCGACGGGCGGCCCAGGAAGCGCGACGGTTCCAGCAGTTCGCAGGCGCCGTCGCGCTCCAGCGCCAGCGTCGGAAAGCCCGAGCCGCGCAGCCGCCCGAGCAGCGCGCGGCTTTCGGCAATGTGGCGATCGGTGGCCGCGCCTTCGGTGGCGGCATAGGCGTCCTGGAAGGCGGCGCCATCCAGGCCGGCGTCTTGCGCCAGGCGCCGCAGTTCGGCCGGGTCGGCGATGCGCCGGCCCTCGACGTAATGGGCCCGTTGCAGGCGTTGCAGCAGGTCCAGGCCACGGCCGCCCAGCAATTGCGCCGCCAGGATGGCGGTGGTGGGCGGGGCCGAGTCGAATACCGCGCCGCTGTCGCGCAGCAGGCCGTCGAAATAATCCGGACCGAACTGCTGGCCGGTCAGGCCGGCGATGCGTTCGTCATGCGGCATGACGTAGCGCCGCAGCGCGTCGGTGACCGGCTGGCGGTTGCCGCCGGTCATCATGCCGCCGCCGTGCAGCGCAATGGCCAGGCCGTCGATGCCGCGGGCGGCCTGCACCAGCGGCGCGGCGCCATAGCACCAGCCGCAGAGCGGGTCGTAGATGTAATGCAGGATGGGGAAAGGGGTAGCCATGGCGCCATGGTAGGGGCGCGTCCGCGCGGGACATAGCCCGCCGCGGTAGCCACTGTGTTGCGCCGGCCGCGCAGATCGTTCGCGCGGCCGGTGGCGGCGTCAGCCGGCGATCTGCACGCCGATCCAGAACAGGCCCGCCGCCAGCAGCATCGAGGCGGGCAGGGTCAGGACCCAGGCCAGCAGGATGTTGCGCACCGTGCCGCCCTGCAGGCCGCTCTTGTTGGCGATCATGGTGCCCGCCACGCCCGAGGACAGCACGTGGGTGGTGGAGACCGGCAGGCTGAAGACGTTGGCCAGGCCGATGGCCCCGACCGCGGTGAGCTGCGCCGACATGCCTTGCGCGTAGGTCATGCCCTGCTTGCCGATCTTCTCGCCCACCGTCAGCACCACGCGGCGCCAGCCGACCATGGTGCCGGCGCCCAGCGCCAGCGCCACCGCCACGATCACCCAGAAGGGCGCGTATTCGGTGGTGGCGGTCAGGTCGGCGCGCAGGCGCTGCAGGTCGGTGCGTTCACGCGCCGGCAGGCCCTCGATGCGCGCCACCTTCTTGGCGGTGTCGTCCAGGCACAGCAGGTAGCGGCGCACGTCGATGCGCTTGGCGGCGGACAGGTCGGCGTAGTTGCTGACGCCGCGCAGGTCGGCCTGCAGCGCGTCGATGGTGGCCAGGGTCAGTTGCGGGTCGCAGCGGAAATTGCGCGGCAGGTCCGAGGCGGAGCCGGCGCGCTTGAGCGCCAGGAAGTCGCCCAGCATGGCTTCGTTGCGCTGGTAGAAAGCGCTCAGGTGGGTGGCGGCGTCGCGGGTGCGCTCGATCTGGTAGGTGGTGCTGTTGGTGTCCAGCACGAAGTTGGCCGGCACGATGCCGATCAGCACCAGCATGATCAGGCCGATGCCTTTCTGGCCATCGTTCGAGCCGTGCACGAAGCTCACGCCCATGGCCGACAGCACCAGCACCAGGCGGTTCCAGAACGGCGGGTGTTTCTTGTTGTCGATGGCGCGGCGCTGTTCCGGCGTCTTGTGCATCTTCGACAGCGGCAGCCAGCGCTTGAGCGCCAGCAGCAGGCCGCCGGCCACCAGGAATCCGGCCACCGGCGACACCACCAGCGAGGCGCCGATGTCGATCGCCTTGCCCCAGTTCACGCCATCGGCCAGCGGCAGGTCGGTGATCAGCGCGTTGGCCAGGCCCACGCCCAGGATCGAGCCGATCAGCGTGTGCGAGCTGGAGGCCGGGATGCCGAAATACCAGGTGCCCAGGTTCCAGGCGATGGCGGCGGCCAGCATGGCGAACACCATGGCCAGCCCGCGGCCGGTATCGACGTTGATCAGCAGTTCGACCGGCAGCAGGTGGACGATGGCATAGGCCACGCCCACGCCGCCCAGCAGCACGCCGAGGAAGTTGAAAATGCCCGAGAGCACCACCGCCAGGTGGGGCGGCATGGCCTTGGTGTAGATGACCGTCGCGACGGCGTTCGCCGTGTCGTGGAAGCCATTGATGAATTCGAAGGCCAGGACGAACGTCAGGGCCAGGACGAGGCTGAGGCCGACCCAGAGATCTAGGCCGTGGAAGAGGGAGGGCATGGGGGGGCGGGGAGAGGTTCCGGCGAGCCCAGATTATTACAGATTTGTGACCTGTCCCCGGTTGCTGGGGGCAATTTTCTCGACGCCTTTCCGACGGGGCTCCCGCCGCGCGGGGCCATGGCGGGCTGGCCGGGGCCCGGGCGCCGGCCAGCCCGCTAGAACTTCTGGTACTGGAACTCGATTTCCAGCGGCTTGCCCAGATTGGCCGACGTGTCGGCCTGGATCATCATGACCGCCAGCAGGCCCAGGTAGAGCAGGCACAGCCACAGGGTTTTTCTCATCGCGCGGCGTCCTTGGCCAGGGAAGGGGTATCGGGGAACGGGTTCACGGGCGGAAGACCTCGGCGATGCGCTGGTTGACACGCAGCCAGCCCAGTTCGCCCAGGTGCTGCACGTCGCGCAGGGTGCCGATCTCGTAGGGGGCGTCGTACATGTTCATGCAGGCCATGGCGTAGCGCGCGCACAGCGCGTCGACCTGGCGCTGGATCGGGGCGAAGCGGTCCAGGTCCTTGAACACCAGCGGGTGCAGCGGCTGCATCACGAACAGCGCGTTGACGCCATGGTTGCGCAGCAGCCGCATCAGCGCCTCCAGTTCGCGCAATTCGTCCTTGCCGGTCAGCGGCCGCGGCAGGAAGGCGGTCTTGCCGCCGGCCGGGACGGCCTGCAGGTATTTGTCGAAGAAATCGTCGCGCACGGCGTAGCGGTTGCGCGCCATCCGCGCCTGTTCGGCTTCCTGCGCCTCGCGCGCCAGGGCGTCCCAGTCGACCACCCGGGCGGCCGCCGCCGGGCCCGCCGCTTCGGTCTCGGGCGCCGGGGCGGCATGGGCCGGCGTCCACAGGTCGACCAGCCGCTGGCGGAACACATAGGCCTGCTCGGCGGCCATCGACCACGCCACCCGGGCATCGCCCTTGTCGCGCAGCCAGCGCGCCAGTTGCTCGCGGCCCTCGGGCTGGCGCACCAGGCGCGGCAGCAGGGGGTTGGCATGTTCGCGGAATTCGTCCGGCCCCAGGCCGCCGTCGCCGTCGAACCAGCCGGGCGACACCATGATCACCACGCGCGAGGCCGGCGACAGGTCGTCGGCCAGCGCCGCCAGCACCAGTTGCATGCCGAGCGACTGGAAGCCCGAATGGCCGTAGGCCATGACCGGCATGCGCAATTCATCGGCCAGGAAACGGTACGGCACGAAGCGCAGGTCGGTGCTGGTGAGTTCCGACGACCCCATCACCACCAGCCGGTCGCCGGTGCGCAGCGCCTGGCTCAGGCGCGACAGGTTGCGGGTCTGGTCCTGCAGGGTATTGCCGAGGTTATGGATGTA
This sequence comes from Achromobacter sp. EG18, assembly GCF_059759395.1. Taxonomy (NCBI): domain Bacteria; kingdom Pseudomonadati; phylum Pseudomonadota; class Betaproteobacteria; order Burkholderiales; family Alcaligenaceae; genus Achromobacter; species Achromobacter sp. EG18. The sequence goes on along the minus strand of NZ_CM186213.1, from coordinate 3,172,589 downwards.
GACGCCCGTTGCCGCGTCCGGCGCCGGGCCGGTGCGCAGGGCCAGCCCGTGCCAGGCGCCCAGGCCCGCGGCCAGCGCGACCGTCAAGGCCAGCGCCGCCGCCAGCGCATGTTGCCCGAGTGTGCGTTTGAACATGAGGAACCAGGAGGCGCGGCGCGCGGGTCGGGGTGGAAGGGAAGATTGTGAGCGGATGTTATCCAGCGCCCATGACCGATACAAGCGCGCAAACCCGGGGATTCCCCTTTTTGCCACAGGGACGGCAGGCCCGTCCGCGGGCCCAAGGCGGGAGAATGCGCTAGCATCCTTGTCTGGCGGACCCCTGGATTACCAGGATTGACCGCGTCCCGGCCGCCGGGACGGTGGTTGCCGCCATCCGCCCAATCCACGCCCCGCCTGCCCATGACCGCCCCTGCCCGCATCGCCCGCCGCCACCCAGACGAACTGATCATCGGCCTGGTGTCGATTTCCGACCGCGCCTCGGCCGGCGCCTACCAGGACCAGGGGTTGCCGGCGTTGCGCGAATGGCTGGGCGGGGCGCTGGCTTCGCCGTGGCAGGCCGTGGAGCGGCTGATTCCCGACGAGGCGGGGCGCATTTCCGACACCCTGATCGAACTGGTCGACACCTGCGGCTGCGACCTGGTCCTGACCACCGGCGGCACCGGCCCGGCGCGGCGCGATGTCACGCCCGAGGCCACGCTGGCGGTCGGCACCAAGGAAATGCCGGGCTTCGGCGAACAGATGCGCCAGATCAGCCTGCGCTTCGTGCCCACGGCGATCCTGTCGCGGCAGGTCGCCGTCATCCGCGAACGGCCATCGCACGCCGCCCTGATCGTCAACCTGCCGGGCCAGCCCAAGGCGATCCGCGAAACCCTCGAGGGCCTGAAGGCCGATGACGGCACGGTGCTGGCGGCGGGCATCTTCGCGGCCATTCCCTACTGCATCGATCTGATCGGCGGCCCCTACGCCGAGACCCATCCCGAGGTCATCGCGGCCTTCCGCCCCAAGTCGGCGCGCCGTCCGCAACCGTCGCCGGACGCTGCGGTATAGTTGGCCGCCTCTTTCCATTCATTGCCAGAGAGTCCCGATATGAAGGTCCGTACCGCCTTGTCCCTTGCCGCCGCCGTGCTTGCCGTGTCGGCGTGCGCCAACGTCAAAGACGTCCGCCAGCGTGATCCGGTGTTCTACGGCTCGACCCAGCGCACGGCCGAGGACTACACCAACTGCGTGGCCGACGCCTGGAAGAGCCTGGACGTGAATTTCGAACGCAAGACGGTGCGCAACGGCTTCGAGCTGATCCAGTCGGACAGCCTGGGCGTCGAGGCGGTGCTGACCACCACCACCTGGAAGGGCAAGACCGAGGCCCGCCTGTCGACCCGCATCGCGCGGCGCGACCAGACCTTGATCGAACCCGCCAACCTCTGCCTGCAACAGTGATGCCGCAACGCCGAGACATGCTGCGGCTGGGCCTGGCCGCGGCGGCGGTATGCCTGGCGCTGCCGGCCCGCGCCAGACAGGCGCCCGCCGCGCAGGCGGGCGGCTACATCAGCCGCAAGCTCAACGCACCGGTGCCGGGCGGCGTGGCCGTGCTGGCGCTGGGCGACGCCGCGACGGCGCCCGAGGTCACCTACCGCGACCGCCGCGTGCTGGTGGTGCGCGAAGACGGCAAGCAATGGATCGCCGTGGTCGGCATCCCGCTGGCGGTCAAGCCCGGCCCGCAGGAGGTCACCGTGCGCGACGCTGGCGGCTCGCGCCAGTTGTCCTTCACGGTGGGCGCCAAGGAATACGTGGCCCAGCACATCACGCTGAAGAACCCGCGCCAGGTCAATCCCGATCCCGACGACATGAAGCGCATCGAGCGCGAAATGGCCGAGCAGAGCGCGGCCAACCGCGCCTACCGCGCGGGCGTCACGCCCAGCAACGTGCTGCTGGACCGGCCGGTCAGCGGCGGCCGCCTGTCCAGTCCGTTCGGCCTGCGCCGCTTCTTCAACGGCGAAGAGCGCAATCCGCATTCCGGGCTGGATTTCGCGGTGCCGGCCGGCACGCCGATCAAGGCGCCGGCCGCGGGCGTGGTGTCGCTGGTGGGGGATTACTTCTTCAACGGCAAGACCGTCTTCCTGGACCATGGGCAGGGCTTCGTCAGCATGTTCTGCCACATGTCGGCGATCGACGTGAAGGTTGGCGATAGCGTCGCGCGGGGCGGCGTGGTCGGCAAGGTCGGGGCCACCGGCCGCGCCACGGGGCCGCACTTGCATTGGAATGTCAGCCTGAACGATGCGCGGGTCGATCCCGCGATCTTCATCGGCGCCTTCAAGCCCTGACGGGGGCGCCGTCCTCAGGCGGGGGCGGCGGCCTGCTCGGGCCGCAGCGCGGCGGCATCCTGCGACTGCTGCAGCGCGATGCGATGCAGGATGTACTGGTGCATGCGTTCGGCGTAGCGCATCTTTTCCAGCATGTCGTGCAACTGCACTTCCTGGTCATCCAGGCAGTTGTCGTACTTGGTCTTGGCTTCGGCGTAGGTCAGGCCGGTATTGCGCAGGCTGTTGATGAACGCTTCGCGCGACTGATGCAGCAGGCGCAGGCCTTCTTCCCCCTTGGCGAAGCGTCTTCGCGTCAGGGAGAGCTGGTCGGCGGCTTCCTTCAGTTCCTGGGTCAGATCCATCTTGCTGCGTATGCGTTGCCGCCGGGCCGGGCGCCGGGCGGAGCGCCATTCTTTCACGAACCGGGGTCTTGCGCATTACTACGGCAGCGCGCGGGCGGGCTTAAGGCCGCGTGGCGCGCCAGGGCGGGGCGGAAAGCCGGCGCATGCCGGCCCCGCGGTTTCTCAGCGGCGATGCTGCTGGGGACGGCTCGGGGCGGGGCCGCGCTCATCCTTGTGGCGGAAGTTGATGCGGCCCTTGGTCAGGTCGTACGGCGACATTTCCAGGGTGACGCGGTCACCGGCCAGGATGCGGATGCGGTGCTTGCGGATGCGGCCGGAGGCGTAGGCGCCCACTTCGATGCCGTTATCCAGGGTGACGCGGTAGCGGCTATCGGGCAGCACTTCGTCAACGATGCCATCCAGTTCGATGAGTTCTTCTTTAGCCATTCTCTACTCCTTGATCAATACGCGCCGCCATGCCGTCGGCATGGCGCGCCACCGGGGCGGCGAGCGCGTCGGACTCTGATAGCCAGGTCCAGCGGTTGAACGTAAAACGTCCGGGCAAGCGCGGGTATGGGCCACGGCATCCCGAGTGGATGTCTGAAATGACGGATACTCGCGCCGCGAGGGCAGTGTGCGCGCGATGCGCAGCTTGGTCGCGGGTCGGCGCTTGTGGCGCGTCGCCGGAAGAAGCGGGTTGGAGTGTCTGCTGCAACGGCGCGCGGCGCGGGTTGCGCCATGGGCCAGGGGCAGGTTTCACCCAAGAAAACCGGTTGCAGCGTCGCAGGTATGCCAGGCGAAAGTCCGGCATGGCCCGTAGTAACTGCGGGTAGGCGCTCGACGTGAACGAAGCCCGGTTTTTGCGGAAAAATCACGCACTTATGTTACTGCAAAGCGCAATGATTAGCCAGTTTTTATCCGGCTTCGTGGCGTGATAGTTGCTATTGAACGACTGACCGGCTTTTCATTGCGCGGGGATGCGCGCCTGGTAGTCGGCTTCCCAGCGCAGCAGCGCCGACCAGAAGGGACCCGGTTCGCGCCCGGCCAGGCGGGCCGACAGCACTCCCAGATGCGTATGCCAGCCGCCGGCCACGTCGACCATGCCGGCACGCGAAGCCAGTTTGCGATGGGTCAGCACCAGGCGGGTGTCGTCCCCTTGTGGGGACAGTTCGAACGTCACTTCGGACGGTTCGCCGGGCGAGCCTCCCCAGGTGAATGCCAACAGCCGCGGCGGCTCGCAACGCGTGATGACGCCGTGGGTGGTGACGCCGTTCTCGTACGGCCTGTATGGCTCGGGGGTGGGCTCGGCCACGGACGACAGGTCGGCATGGACGAAACGCAGCGTAACGCCGCCGCCTTCGCGCAATTCCATGTCGCCGGTCGCCAGCCACAGGCCGCGCTTGTCGGATTCGGTCAGGAAGGCCCAGACCCGTTCGACGCTGGCTGGCAGCACGCGGGTAAAGCAGAGGGACGTGGGGCTGGTGACGACACCGTATTCACTCATGTTGGCTCTCCGGGGGAGTCCGGCCGGGGCGCATGGGCGGCCAGCGCGGCTTCAAGCGCGTCCAGCCTGCCCGACCAGAAATGTTCGTAGAAACGCAGCCATTGCATGGCTTCGGCCATGGGGGCCGGCTCGAGGCTGCACACGTGGCTGCGGCCCTTGACGGTGCGCCGCAGCAGGCCGGCCCGTTCCAGCGCCTGCACGTGCTTGGAGGCGCCGGCGAAACTCATGCGCAGGGGCGCGGCCAGTTCACCGATGGTCCGGTCTCCGCCCGCCAGGCTTTGCAGCATGTCGCGGCGCGTGGGGTCGGCCAGCGCGCGAAAGACGGCATCGAGGGAGGAAGGCATTGATTCAACCATAGGGTTGAATATAGCCTGCCTTTCATATTGAATTCAACTGTTTGGTTGAATTTTATGTAACCGCGTGGGGCAGGGTCGCTTCGGCATCTTCATAGGCCCCCGGATAGCGCGGCAGGTTGTCGGTGATGTCGAACCACGGCGCCTTGCTGGCGACGTGGCAATGCGCGGCCGGCTTGATGCCCGGGTCGTCGTCCAGGGCGCCCAGCGGCAGCCCGTAGATGTCGGGCGTCTGGTCGAAGCGGCTGAGCAGCGGCGTGCCGCAGGCCTCGCAGAAGCCGCGGTAGTTGCCGGGCGACGAGCAGTACCAGGTGACGTGGTTTTCCCCCTTGGTCCAGGCGAAGTCCGCGGCCTGCACCGTGGCGCGGCTGCGGAACGCGGCGCCGTGCGACTTGCGGCACATGGCGCAATGGCAATTGAGGGCGTCGGTGAGCGGGCCGGTGATCTGGTAGGCAACGCGGCCGCAGAGGCAGGAACCGTTGAGCATGATGACCGCCTGTCGGGAAGAGGGGATGCCTTGAATATACCCGGGGCCCGCGACAGCGGCGCGGCCATATATGACGGATGTCTTTCAGTTGGTTGCCATGGCCCCTATTTTCCGCCAAATGATTCGATCCCCGGGTCATCGCGTTGTCATGCCGCGAAAACAGAATGCGCGAATGAACCAGACCAAGGGGATTCAACGATGACCTACGCCATCGAAGTACAGGGGCTGAGCAAGTCCTTCCATCCCGGCGCGCGGGCGCTGGACAACGTCGACCTGCGCGTGGCCGACGGCGAGATGGTGGCATTGCTGGGCGCCTCGGGCTCCGGCAAGTCCACTCTGCTGCGCCACCTGGCCGGCTTCGTGGTCGGCGACGCCGGGCAGGGCAGCGTGACCGTCAATGGCCAACTGATCCAGCGCCACGGCCGCCTGTCGCGCAATGTGCGCGGCGCCCGCGCCGGCATCGGCTTCGTGTTCCAGCAATTCAACCTGGTGGGCCGCCTGCCGGTGATCACCAACGTGCTGACCGGCCTGCTGCCGCGCGTGCCGATGTGGCGCAGCCTGACGCGTGTGTTCCTGCGGGCCGAAGTGCGCCAGGGGCTGGATGCGCTTGCCCAGGTTGGTATAGACGACTACGCATTTCAGCGCGCTTCGACGCTGTCCGGCGGCCAGCAGCAGCGCGCCGCCATCGCTCGCACCCTGGTGCAGAACGCCCGCGTGATCCTGGCCGACGAGCCGATCGCCTCGCTCGATCCGGAATCGTCGCGCCGCGTGATGGACACGCTGGCGCAGATCAATCGCAGCCGCAAGGTGGCCGTGGTGGTCTCGCTGCATCAGGTCGACGTGGCGCTGCGCTACTGCCCGCGGGTGGTGGCGCTGCGCCATGGCAAGGTGGTCTACGACGGTCCCTCGGCCGAGCTGACGCCGGCCATGCTGCGCGACCTGTACGGCTCGGAATTGAGCGAGCTGCTTCCCGAATACACGCCGCAGGTCCTGCCCATGCCGGGCCTGGCGCCGCTTTCCCGACAGGCCTGCGCGGCCTGACCTTACCCGTTCCCTACCCGGAGCTTTCCATGCTACGCAGAACCTTTGTTGCCCTGATCGCCGCTGCCGCCTTGTCCACGCAAGTCCATGCGCAAGAGGCCAAGCCGTTGAACTTCGGCATCATTTCGACGGAGTCGTCGACCAACCTGAAGTCGGTGTGGCAGCCCGTCATCGACGACCTGAGCCGCGCCATCGGTGTGCCGGTCAAGCCGTTCTTCGCTTCCGACTACGCCGGCATCATCGAAGGCATGCGCTTCAACAAGGTGCAGCTGGCCTGGTACGGCAACAAGTCGGCGATCGAAGCCGTGGACCGCGCCAGCGGCGAAGTGTTCGCCTCGGTGATCGACAAGGACGGCAACCCCGGCTACTGGTCGCTGCTGATCGTCAACAAGGACAGCGACATCAAGAGCCTGGACGACCTGCTCAAGCGCCGCGGCCAGCTGACCTATGGCGCCGGCGATCCCAACTCGACCTCGGGCACCGCCGTGCCCGGCTACTACCTGTGGGCCGCCAACAAGATCGAGCCCAAGACCTTCTTCAAGGCCGTGCGCGTCAGCAACCACGAGACCAACCTGCTGTCGGTGATCAACAAGCAGGTCGACGTGGCCGTCAACAACACCGAGGCGCTGGAGCGCTATCGCCTGAGCACCGGCAAGGACGCCAACGACAGCGTGCGCATCCTGTGGAAGTCGCCGCTGATCCCGGCCGATCCGCTGGTCATGCGCACCGACCTGCCGGCCGACATGAAGGCCAAGATCCGCGACTTCTTCGTCAACTACGGCAAGGGCAAGGACGCCGCGCGCGAGATGGCCAACCTGAAGGCGCTGACCTACCAGGGCTTCCGCGCCTCGGACAACCAGCAACTGGTGCCGATCCGCCAGATCGAACTGGCGCGCGAGAAGGCCAAGATCGAAGCCGACGCCACCATCGGGCAGGCCGAGAAGCAGAAGCAGCTGGCCGAGCTGGACGCCAAGCTGGCCAGCCTGGGCCAGCCGACCGCCAAGCAGTAACGATGCCACGCGGCGCCGGCGCTTGCCCGTCAAGCGCCGGCGCCGCGTCCATCCGATTTTTCTATTCCGGAATCCCCATGACCCTGGCCGTGCCTTCTTCCCGTTCCCCCGCCGCGCCGCGCTCGTCGCTGCCGCTCCTGCTCGTATGGGCCTTCGTGCTGGCGCTGCTGGTGATGTCCTGGCGCGGCGCCGACATGCGGCCGCTGGACCTGTTGCGGGACTCGGGCAACATGGCCCAGTTCGCGGCCGACTTCTTTCCGCCCAATTTCCGCGACTGGCGCATGTACCTGGACGAGATGATCGTGACGGTGCAGATCGCGGTGTGGGGCACGTTCCTGGCGATCGTGGTGGCCGTGCCGCTGGGGCTGCTGTGTTCGTCGAATATGGTGCCGGCCTGGGTCTACCAACCGATGCGGCGCCTGATGGACGCCTGCCGCGCCATCAATGAAATGGTGTTCGCGATGCTGTTCATCGTGGCGGTGGGCCTGGGGCCCTTCGCCGGCGTGCTGGCGCTGTGGGTGCATACCACCGGCGTGCTGGCCAAGTTGTTTTCCGAGGCGGTAGAGGCCATCGACCCGCGCCCGGTCGAGGGCGTGCGCGCCACCGGTGCCAACGCGCTCGAAGAGATCGTTTATGGCGTGATCCCGCAGGTGCTGCCGCTGTGGATTTCGTATTCGCTGTACCGCTTCGAGTCGAACGTGCGCTCGGCCTCGGTGGTGGGCATCGTCGGCGCTGGCGGCATCGGCACGGTGCTGTGGGAAATCATCCGCAGCTTCCGCTATGCCGAAACCTGCGCGGTGATGATCATCATCGTCGGCTTCGTGATCGTGATCGACATGGCGTCGGCCCGCATCCGCCGCGCGTTGATCTGAAGGCCGGGGCGCGCCGCGACGCGCCCCTTTGGCTCAGTCGGCCGGCGTGAGCGCCAGGAAGGCGGGCAGGGCCAGCAGTCCCGCCAGCCGGGCGGCGGCGATGTCGGCCGGCGCCAGCGCCGCGCGCGGCATCAGGAAGTTGACGGTGCCCAGGCAGGCGCCGTCGAACACCACCGGCACGTTGATCACCGAGCGCAGGCCGAGCGCCTGGATGGCGTCGTGATCGTCGAAGAACTCGCGGATCGCGTCGCTGCCCTCGCCGATGAAGACCTGGCGTTCGAGCAGGACGTGGCGGCCCCAGGCGGTGCCGCGCTTGTCCTTGCTGCCGCCGGGCGGATAGGCGGTGGGGTTCGAACTGTACAGCCGCACCACCCGCATGCGTTCGGCGTCATGGCGGTTGATGGTGCAGAGCGTGTGCCCCAGCGTGGCGTGGGCGTGCGCGTCGAGCGCGGCGAAGGCCGCCGGGGCCGAGGCCGCGTCATAGGCTTGCGCGAGGCGCTCGACGGTGTCGGACGTGATGCTCATTCGGCGGTGATTCCCAGTTCCTTGATGAGCCTGCCGTACTTGTCGGCATCGCGCGCCAGCACCTGGCCGAACTGCTCCGGCGTAGTGTCCAGCAGCAGCACGCCCATGTCGCCCATCTTCTTGACGACGTCGGGCCGCTTGAGAATCTTGTTGATCTCCTGGTTCAGCCGCGTCGTCAGTTCCGGCGGCATGCCGGCCGGGCCGAAGGCGCCGTACCAGACCGACAGTTCGTAGCCGGGCAGGGTCTCGGCCACGGTCGGCGCCTCGGGCAGCAGCGGCGAACGCTGTTCTTCGGTGACGGCCAGCAGCTTGAGCTTGCCGGTCTGCACATGCGGCAGGGTCTGCGTGCCGGCGCTGAACAGCACCTGGGTGCGGCCGGCCACCGTGTCCAGCACCGCCGGCGCGCCGCCGCGGTAGGGAATGTGCATCATCTTCACGCCCGCGGCCTTCTCGAACAGCGCGGCGCTCAGGTGGTTGGTCGAGCCCTGGCCGGCCGAGGCGTAGGCCACCTTGTCGGGGTTGGCCTTGACGTAGTCGATGAATTCCTTGACGTTGGCAGCCGGCACCGAGGGATGCACCACCATGGTGTTGGTGACCAGCGCCAGTTCGGCGATCGGCGTGAAGTCCTTGACGCCGTCGAACGGCATGTTGCCGTAGAGCGCCTGGTTCATGGTGTGGGTGCTCATCGAGCCGACCAGCAGCGTGTAGCCGTCGGGCTTGGCGCGCGCGACGAAAGTGCTGCCGATGTTGCCCGAGGCGCCCGAGCGGTTCTCAACGATGACGGGCTGGCCGAGCGATTGCGTCAGGCCTTCGGACAGCACGCGCGCCAGGATGTCGGTGGAGCCGCCGGCGGCCCACGGCACGATCAGCGTGATCGGCTTTTCGGGCCAGGCGGCCTGCGCCAGCGCGGGCGCGGCGCACGCCACGGTGAGGGCGCAGGCGCGCAACAGTCGTCGGATGGTTTTCATGGTGTTTACCCCTTGCGATAAGGCCGGTCTCGTCGCCGGCTGGATGGAAAATCGGTTCATCGGCCGACCGCGTAGCCCTGCATGCCGCGCGGGTTGGCGGCGGCGCGCAGCAGCAGGCCGCCGCCGGCCGCGGGCTCGCGGGTGCAGGCGCTGATGCGGCCTTCGGACCAGTCGGGGCCGACACGCAACTCGTGGCCGGCCTCGCGCAGCGCTTGTTGCGTGGCTTCGGGCAGGCGGCCCTCGACCGTCAGGCGGTTCAGCGTCAGCGAGCGCGGCCAGAACGAGCCCGGGAAATGATCGATGTGCCAGGACGGCGCATCGATCGCCTCCTGCAGGTTCAGGCCCATGGCATGGCGCAGGAAGAAGGCCACCGTCCACTGGTCCTGCTGGTCGCCGCCGGGCGTGCCGAAGGCCATGTAGGGTTGGCCGTCGCGCAACACCAGGCCCGGCGACAACGTGGTGCAGGGCCGCTTGCCGGGTTGCAGCTGGCCGGGAACGCCGTCGTCCAGCCAGGTCATCTGCAATCGCGTGGTCAGCGGGAAGCCCAGCGCCGGCACCACCGGGCTGGACGACAGCCAACCGCCGGACGGCGTGGCCGCGACCATGTTGCCGTCGCGGTCGATGACGTCGATCTGGCAGGTATCGCCGACGAAGATCTCGCGCGCGGCCCATTCAGCCACCGGCGGCAGCGCCGCGAAGGTCGGCTCGCCCACGCCGAAGCGCGTGTCCGAGGCAGCCAGCGTGCGGGCGGCGGCCTCCAGGTCGGGCAGGCGCGGCGCCCGGCCCGCGGGAGAGCCGGGTTGCAGCGTGGCGGCGGCGCGGGGGCCGATGCCGCTGGCGCGCGCCCGGGCGTAGTCGTCGCTCAACAATGCGGCCAACGGCACGTCGACGAAATCGGGATCGCCGTACCAGGCGGCGCGGTCGGCGAAGGCCAGCTTGGCGGCTTCGGCCACGCGGTGCACGAACTGCGGCGAGGCCGGGTCCAGGCCGTCCATCTCCAGGTGGCGCAGCAGCGCCAGCTGTTGCAGGTGCACCGGGCCTTGCGACCACACGCCGCACTTGGCCACGGTGTAGCGGCCGTATTGCAGCGTGACGGGATCGTCGTAGCGCGCGCGCCAGTCGGCCAGGTCGGCCTTGCGCAGCAGGCCGCGATTGCGCTGGCCGGTGGTGTCGCGCACCGCTTCATGGGTGTAGTAGGCGTCAATCTCGTCGGCCACGAAACCGCGGTACCAGATGGCCAGCGCGGCGTCGATGCGGCCATTGCGGTCGGTTGCCGCCGCGTGCGCCTCGTCCAGGATGCGGGTGTAGGTGGCGGCGATGGCCGGCGTGCGCAGCAGCGCGCCGGGCGCGGGCACCTTGCCGTCGGGCAGCCAGACGGCGACCGAGCTGGTCCATTCGTCGCGGAACAGGGCCTGCACCGCCAGGATGGCCTGCGAGATGCGGGGCACCAGCGGGAAGCCGTTGCGGGCGTAGTCGATGGCCGGGCGCAACACGTCGGCCAGTTCCCAGGTGCCGTAGTCGCGCAGCATCGTCAGCCAGGCGCCGAAAGCGCCGGGCACCGTGGCGGGCAACAGGCCGATGCCGGGCACCAGGTCCACGCCGAGTCCGCGAAAGTAGGCCGGCGTTGCCTGCGCCGGCGCGGGCCCCTGGCCGCACAGCGCGCGCATGCGGCCTTCGCGTTCGCTCCACAGCAGGATCGGCACTTCGCCGCCGGGGCCGTTCAGGTGCGGCTCGACGATCTGCAGCGTGAAGCCGCCGGCCACCGCGGCGTCGAAGGCATTGCCGCCGCGCTCCAGCACGCCCATGGCGACCTGCGAGGCCAGCCAGTGGGTGGACGAGACGACGCCGAAGGTGCCGCGGATTTCCGGACGGGTGGTGAAGGTGGACATGGGCGGTACGGGCAAGGATGGGTTTCGTCGCAGTATAGGAGCCTGAAATAACTCAGGAAGCCATTGTTGGCATAATTGAATAACCAATCAGTTATAGGAATGCGCCCGTGATCTGGGATGCCGCCCGACTTGCCAACCGCCTGCGTCAACGTCACCTGGTGCTGCTGGAAAACATCGCCCGCCACGGCACGCTGACGCGCGTGGCGGCGGCCACCGGCATCAGCCAGCCGGCGGCCACGAAGGCGCTGGCCGAGCTGGAGGCCATTTTCGGCGCGCCGCTGTTCCTGCGCACCGGGCGCGGCATGCAGCCCACGCCGCTGGGCGAACTGGCGCTGGTGCGCGCCCGGCGCATGCAGAGCGACCTGGACCTGTGGGCGCGCGAGGTCGAAGCGCTGCACGATGGCCGGGCCGCCCATCTGCACGTGGGCGTGGTGCCGTATGTATCGAGCGCGCTGCTGACCGCGGCCATTGGCCGGCTGCACCAGCGCCATGGCGTCACCCTTACGCTGCACCGGGCGACGACGGATCACCTGGTGCCGATGCTGCGGCGGCACGAACTCGACTGCATCATCAGCCGCGCCACGTCGACGATGGCGCAAGATGACCTGGACCATCGGGTGCTGTACCGGCAGCGGCCGCGCGTGATCGCGCACAGCCGCCTGGCGCAGCGCCTGGCGCGGCGGGCGCCGGACTGGGCGCAACTGGCGGGGATGGACTGGGTGCTGCCGGCGGTGAACACGCCGACCCGGCAATTGATCGTCGAACACTTCATCCGCGCCGGCCTGCGCTCGCCATCGCCGGTGCTGGAGGCCTATTCCACCGACGTGATCGAAGGCATGCTCAGCGCCAACCCCGCGCTGGTGTCGGTGGTGCCGGAAGACATCGCGCGCGAGCTGTGTCAGCGCGGCAAGCTCGGCATGGTGCCGTGGGATTTCGGTTGGGAGCTGCCGCCCATCAACCTGATCCGCCGCCGGCGCGAGCAGGCGCTGGCCGCCGAGGAATGCTTTTCGGACATCCTGCTGGAGTTGTGCGCGGACCTTGGCCAGGACGCGCGGCCGCGGGCTTGAGGCGTGTGGTCGCGCCCGGGTTGCCTGGCGCTGCGCGCGGTCTATGCGATGAGGCGGCCGCGGGCGATATCCAGCAATTCGGCGGCGGCGGCTTCCGGCGCGCCGTTGTTGGCGACGCGCAGCAGGCGGCAACCGTCGGGGACCGGGAAGTCCTGCGCGGCGCGCAACAGGCGCTGGCTGATCTGTTCGGGGGATTCGCGGCCGCGCGCCGCCAGCCGCTGCGCTAGCCGCGCGGGATCGACGGTGATCTCCACCGCCGTCAGCGCCGGATAGCGCCGGTGCGCTTCGGCCAGGTGGGCGCGCGAGCCGTTGACGATGACGGCCGCGCCGCCGTCCAGCCAGGTATCGACCTCGATGCCGATGCCGTAATGCAGGCCGTGGCTGGCCCAGCGCAGGGCGAAGCAGCCCAGCGCGGCGCGGCGCGCGAATTCATCGACGCTCAGGCGCAGCGCGTCCTCGCTGGCGCCGCTGTCGCGGGTGATGTAGCGGTGCGCCACCAGCACCGGTTCGTCGCCGCGCAGGCCGGCGCGCAGCAACCGCAGCAGGGTGTCCTTGCCGCTGCCGGACGCGCCCATCAGGTAGACCAGGCGTTCGCCGCTGGCGGGAACGGGCGGGTTCATGCCGCGGCCGGTCCTTCCAGGTAGGCCGCGCCCGCCGCGTCGACCTGACCGCCGTCGAAGCGGTAGTGGCGCGCCGCGATGAAGTCGGCGCCCGCTTCCGGCTGTACATACACGCTCACGCCGGGCACCGGCATGGGCTGGCCGCGCAATGGGTCGGCGAAGGCGGCGATGCCTGCCCGGGCCTGTTCCAGCGCTTCGCCGTCGAGTTTGCCGGTCAGCGTGATGTGGAAGGTGAAGGTATCGAACACGTAGGGGTAGCCCCAGCGCGCCAGCATGGCCTGCTGTTCGGGCGATAGCGCATGCGTCTGGCGCCGGGCCAGTTCGTCGGCGCCGGGCGCGGCGCGCAGGTCGTCCAGGCCGCGCACGGCGGCGGCGGCCAGGGCGTTGATGCGGGCGCGGCCGTCGGCGTCGGAGGATGCGATGCGCCAGGCCAGGAAGCCGCGCAGCGGCTCGCATTCGAGCTGGATGCCGAAGGCGCCGTGGCTGGCGGCGAGCCGGCGCGCGGCGGCGTCCACATCCCGCGGCGTGGCGCCCGCGCGCAGCCGGAAGGGCGGCTTCAGCGTGGCGTGCAGGCCGTAATGGCGCGGCGCCGCGGTCCAGTCGCGCGCGGCCTCGGGCTGGCCGGGCAGCGGCGGCATGGCCGCGCCGGTGTCGGCGCAACGGCCCAGCCAGCGGCTGCCCAGCTCACGCCAGGGGCCGGTGGGGGCGAGATACAACGCGTAGCGGTGGGCCGACGGCATGGTCAGGCCGCCATGCGCTGGTGGCGGTCGTCGCCGAAGGCGCGGGTGGCGTAGCGCAGCTCGCCGCCGACGATGGCGGCGCAGACGCGCGGCAGTCCGGGCACCTGGTCGTCGACCACGATGGCGTCGGCGATCAGGCCGGGCGCCAGCATGCCGCGATCCTGCAGGCCGGCGGCGCGCGCCGGGTTCAGCGACACCAGGTTCCAGGCCTGCTCCAGCGGCAGCACGCCGTCGTTCACCAGGCGCAGCGCCGCCGCCAGCGGCGCGGGGTAGTAATAGTCGGAGGTCAGGATGTCGCACAACCCGGCGCGGACCATTTCGGTGGCGCTGGGGGCGTTGGTGTGGCTGCCGCCGCGCACCACGTTGGGCGCGCCGAACACCACCGAGTTGCCCAGGTCGCGGGCCACGCTGGCGGCGTCGCGCGTCAGCGGGAATTCCGCCACGCCGCAACCCAGTTGGTGGTAGTAGCGGCGGGTGGCGGCGTCGGGATCGTCGTGCGAGGCGACCCGCAGTCCGGCCGCCTGCGCGCTGGCGGTCAGCTCGCGCATGGCGTCGGCCACCGAGTCGGCCGCGCCCATGGCGCGGCGGATGCGCTCCTGGAAGGTGTCCAGGTCGCATTCGGCGCGGTCGGCGTATTGCAGCAGCTTGCGGTCGTCGCCCAGGCGGCGCGCCATGCTGGGCAGGTGGTCATTGAGGGCGACAAAGCGCACGCGGCCGTCGCGGATCCATTGCTGGGCGGTCTCGACGCCGCCGACGTGGTGGGTCTCGAAGCGCAGATGCACGTAGTGGCGCGCGCCCATGAGGTGCCGCATGCGTTCGAGCGCGGCGAACATGCGCTCGGCGTAGGCCTCGCCGCGCAGGCCGCCTTCCCACGACAGCGTGACGCCGTGGAATTCGGTGGTGATGCCGTTGGCCAGCAACTGGCGGTCGACGTCGAACAGCGCGCCGTCGTAGGGGAAGGTGACGCTGGGGCGCGGCATGATGGCGCGCTCGAAGGCATCGCCGTGCAGGTCGACGATACCGGGCAGCACCAGCAGGTCGCCGGCGTCGAACCAGGCCGCGCCGCGCGCGGGCGTGCCGCCGGCGTCGTCGATCAGTCCGGCGTGGAATCGCAGGCTGGCGTGCTCGATGCCGCGCGGGGTCAGGATACGTTGGCCTGTGACACCGGCCAGGGGCGAGGGGGCGTGTGCTTGGTTCATGAAGGGAAGTTAGCGGTGTTGCATTACAACCAGATGTCTAGATGAGTGAAATCGCCGTGCCACCCGCGCGGCCGCCGGAAAGCGGCCGCAGCCGCGCTCAACTGTCGTCCGCCACCATGAGTTGCACCAGGTCGCCCACGAAGCGGGTGATGCTGTATTGCAGCGGCGCGCCGGCCTGGTCGACGTTCAGGGCTTCCACCTGCAGGATCGGGCGTGTCTTGGGTTGGCCCAGGATGCGCGCCACCTCCGGCGACGGCAGGGTGGCAGTGATGCGCGACCACTTGCGGGTGTAGTCGCCGATGCCGTAGTGGGCGTAGACCTTGGACACCGAGCGCAGGGTGTTCATGCGCTCGATGAAATCGGGGAAGCGCTTTTCGTCGAAGTAGTGTTCCGAGGCGCTGATGGGGCGGTTCTCGGCCTTGCCGACCATCTGCACCCGCAGCAGCGGGGCGTTGCGCGCCAGGCCCAGGTGTTTGGCGATCTCGGCCGCGCGCAGCGTCTGGCTGCCCAGCGCTTCGAGGTGGCCCAGCATGCCCTGGCTGCGCAGGTTCTCGGAAAAGCGCGTGCGCTTGCCGATGGCGTAGTCGATGGCGTGTTCCTGCACGAAGGTGCCGCGGCCCTGCTCGATGCGCACCAGTCCGCTCTGTTCCAGTTCGCCCATGGCGCGCCGGATGGTGTGGCGGTTGACGGAGAACTTGGCGGCCAGTTCCGGTTCGGAGGGCAGTTGTTCGCCCGCCGTGTACAGCTTGTTGCGGATGTCGTCCGCCAGGGACTCGCCAATCTGTCGCCACACGGCGATGCCGGAACCTCTTTCGACCATGGAATGTGCTCGTGCTGTCATATCAGCTTCATCAGGAATGGCTGTGATTGTGCACCAAGCGGCGGGCGGGGGATAGGCGATGCGTCCCTGCCGCAACTGTCATCAAAAATTCACGCCAGGCTGTTGAACTTGCTTCTGAACGCGATCATACTCCATCCAGTCGTCTAGACGTTTAGAGGAAATAATGGACCATCCACAAACAGCGCAGGGCGGAATCCAGGCGCAACGGACCGCCTGGATGCGGGTGTTGGCGCTGGCCGATCCGGCCATGCTGGAAGGGGCCTTCGGCTCGCTCGGCGGGCTGCCGCCGCACCAGATGCTGCGCCCGGCGCAGACCGGCATGGCCATGGTGCGGGCCCGCAGCGGCGGCACCGGGGCGCGTTTCAACCTGGGTGAAATGACGGTGACACGCTGCGCCGTCAGCCTGGACAACGGCGTGGTCGGCATCGCCTACGTGCAGGGCCGCTCGTTGCGCCATGCCGAGCAGGCCGCGGTGGCCGACGCGCTGCTGCAACTGCCCGACTGGCACGACACGGTGCAGGCGCAGCTGATCCAGCCGCTGGCGCGCGAACGCGCCGAGCGCATCGAGCGCCAGGCGCGCGTGGCGGCGCAGACCAAGGTCGAATTTTTCACGATGGTGCGAGGCGAGGACTGACATGCATCAAGAACTTCTTGGCGCCGCGGCCGCCAGCCGCCGGCTGTTGCCGGGCTTCGCGGATCCGGTGAACGATGCGCAGGCCACCTTCCGCACCGCGCTCGATGCCATGGCGCATCCGGGCCGCGTGTACGACGTGGCCGCCACCTGCGGCGTGCCGGCCGGCCTGTCGCCGGCGCTGACCGCGCTGTTGCTGACGCTGGTGGACGTGGACACGCCGCTGTGGCTGCCGCAGGGCCTGGACGCCGGCGTGCTGGACTTCCTGCGTTTCCATTGCGCCTGCCCGGTGGTGCCGTCGGCCTCGCTGGCGCGCTTTGCCGTGGTGCCGGCCGGTAGCGCGGCGCCGACGCTGGCGTCCTGCCACCCGGGCGACCCGGCCTATCCGGACCTGTCCACCACGCTGCTGATCGAGGTCGCATCGCTGGACGCCGGCGCCGAAGTGTCGCTGGCCGGTCCCGGCATCCAGGGCCGCCAGGCGCTGCGCGCCGCCGGCCTGCCGGAAGGCTTCTGGCGCGACTGGCGCATCAATCATCAACGTTTCCCGCTGGGCGTCGACGTGTTCCTGACGCACGGACGGCAACTGTGCGCGCTGCCCCGCAGCACGCGCGTGGAGAGCTGACATGTACGTGGCCGTCAAAGGGGGCGAACGCGCCATCCTCAATTCCTACCGCATGCTGGACGACTACCGGCGCGGCGACCGGGCCTTGCCCGAACTGAGCCTGGACCAGATCCGCGAACAGATGCCGCTGGCGGTGTCGCGCGTGATGGCGGAAGGCTCGCTCTACGATCCGCAACTGGCGGCGCTGGCGCTCAAGCAGGCCGCCGGCGACGTGATCGAGGCGGTGTTCCTGCTGCGCGCCTACCGCACCACGCTATCGCGCTACGGCTACACCCAGCCGATCGACACCGGCGCCATGCGCCTGCAGCGCCGCATCTCGTCGACCTTCAAGGACGTGCCGGGCGGGCAGATCCTGGGGCCGACCTACGACTACACCCAGCGCCTGCTGGACTTCTCGCTGGAAGCCGAGCGCGAGGCCGACGCCCTGCCGGCGGCCGGCGAGCCGCTGGACAGCGCCATGCCGCGCGTGACGGACCTGCTGGCGCACGACGACCTGATCGACGCCGAGCCGGTGCCCGAAGGCGATCCCGAGCCCTTCGACCTGACGCGCCAGCCGCTGGACTTCCCGGCCTCGCGCGCGGCGCGCCTGCAGAACCTGGCGCGCGCCGACGAAGGCTTTCTCTTGTCGATGGGCTATTCCACGCAGCGCGGCTACGGCAACACGCATCCGTTCGCCGCCGAGATCCGCTACGGCTCCCTGGAAGTCGAGATGCACATCGAGGAACTGGGTTTCGCCGTGACGGTGGGCGAGATCGAGATCACCGAATGCCAGATGGTGAGCCAGTTCTCCGGCAATGCCGAGGAAGGCCCCAAGTTCACCCGCGGCTATGGCCTGACCTTCGGCTACGGCGAACGCAAGGCCATGTCGATGGCGCTGGTGGACCGCGCCCTGAAGGCGCGCGACCTGGGTGAACGCGCCGATGCGCCGGCCAACGACCATGAGTTCGTGCTGTACCACAGCGACAACGTCGAGGCCTCCGGCTTCGTGCAGCACTTGAAGCTGCCGCACTACGTGGACTTCCAGGCCAACCTGGAACTGCTGCGCCGCCTGCGCGCCGAACGCGCCGCGCCGGCCCCCGAGACAACCCGCCAGCTGGACGAGGCCGTTGCGCCATGAAAACTTCCCATACTCCCGGCGCCGCGGTCGAACGCGACGACCACTACAACTTCGCCTACCTCGACGAGTCCACCAAGCGCATGCTGCGCCGCGCGCTGCTCAAGGCGGTGGCGATTCCCGGCTACCAGGTGCCGTTCGGCAGCCGCGAGATGCCGCTGCCCTACGGCTGGGGCACGGGCGGCATCCAGGTGACGGCGTCGATCATCGGCCCGGGCGACGTGCTCAAGGTGATCGACCAGGGCTCGGACGACACCACCAACGCCATCAACATCCGCCGCTTCTTCGGCCGCGTGACCGGCGTGGCCACCACCGAATCGACCCGCGACGCCAGCATCGTGCAGACGCGCCACCGCATTCCGGAAACGCCGCTGCAGGCCGACCAGATCATGGTGTTCCAGGTGCCGATCCCCGAGCCGCTGCGCTGGCTCGAACCGAGCGAGACCGAGACCCGCACCATGCACGCGCTGGCCGAATACGGCGGCATGCATGTCAAGCTGTACGAGGACATCGCCCAGCACGGCCACATCGCCACCACCTACGACTATCCCGTGATCGTCAACGACCGCTACATGATGCGGCCGTCGCCGATTCCGAAGTTCGACAACCCCAAGCTCGACAACAGCCCGGCGCTGATGCTGTTCGGCGCCGGCCGCGAAAAGCGGGTCTACGCGGTGCCGCCGTACACCCGGGTCAAGAGCCTGGACTTCGAGGACCATCCCTTCACCGTGGAGAAGTGGTCGGAATGCTGCGACCTGTGCGGCTCGCGCGACAGCTTCCTGGACGAGATCATCCTGGACGACGCCGGCACGCGCCGCTTCGTCTGCTCCGATACCGAATACTGCAACGACCGCCAGGCCGCGCAAGCCGAAAAGGAAGCCACCGCATGAACGTCCAACCCTTGCTTTCCGTGCGCGGCATGACGCGCACCTGGGACGGCGTGCACGGTTGCCGCAACGTCAGTTTCGACCTGTTCCCCGGCGAGGTGCTGTGCGTGGTGGGCGAATCCGGTTCCGGCAAGAGCACGCTGCTGTCGGCCGTGTCGTACCAGACCGCGCCCGACGCCGGCAGCGTCTGGTACGACACCCGCGACCAGGGTTTCACCGACCTGGCCGCGCTGTCCGGCGCGCGCCTGCGGCTGCTGGCCCGCACCGACTGGGGCTTCGTGCGCCAGAACGCCCGCGACGGCCTGCGCATGCAGGTCAGCGCCGGCGCCAACATCGCCGAGCGCCTGATGGCGGTGGGCGACCGCCACTACGGCGAGTTGCGCCAGGCCGCGGGCAGCTGGCTGCAAAAGATGGAGATCGACGCCGGTCGCCTGGACGACGCGCCGGCCTCGTTCTCCGGCGGCATGCAGCAGCGCCTGCAGATCGCCCGCAATCTGGTGACCCATCCGCGCCTGGTGTTCATGGACGAGCCGACCGCGTCGCTCGACGTGTCGGTGCAGGCGCGCCTGCTGGACCTGCTGCGCCAACTGGTGACCGACCTGGGCCTGGCCGCGATCGTGGTGACGCACGACCTGGCGGTGGCGCGCCTGCTGGCGCATCGCACGCTGGTGATGCGCGGCGGCGAGGTGGTCGAAAGCGGCCTGACCGACCAGATCCTCGACGACCCGCAGCATTCCTACACCCAGTTGCTGGTGTCTTCCATTTTGCAGAGCTGACCATGACCGTTGCGACTCCCATGATCGAGGTGCGGGGCCTCGGAAAGATGTTCACCCTGCACAACCAGGGCGGCATTCGCCTGCCGGTGCTGGAGGCGGTCGATTTCGACGCCGCCGCCGGCGACTGCCTGGTGCTGGCGGGCCCCTCAGGCACCGGCAAGAGCACCTTGCTGCGCTGCCTCTACGGCAACTACCTGGCCACCGAAGGCAGCATCCGCGTGCGCGCCGGGGACGACTGGGTCGAACTGGTCGGCGCGCCCGAGCAGCGCATCCTGGCGCTGCGGCGCGACGTCATCGGCTACGTCAGCCAGTTCCTGCGGGTGATCCCGCGCGTGTCGGCGCTGGACGTGGTGGCCGAGCCGCTGCGCATGGCCGGCATCGACGCCGGCGAGGCGCGCGAGCGCGCCGCCGCCATGCTGCGCCGCCTGAACGTGCCGCAGCGGCTGTGGGGGCTGGCGCCCGCCACGTTCTCGGGCGGCGAACAGCAACGGGTCAACATCGCCCGCGGCTTCATCGCCCGGCATCCCATCCTGCTGCTGGACGAGCCGACCGCGTCGCTGGATCCGGACAACCGCGCGGTGGTGGTGGCGCTGATCCGCGAAGCGCGCGCCGCCGGCCGCTGCCTGCTGGGCATCTTCCACGATGAAGAAGTGCGCGACGCGGTGGCGTCGCGGGTCCTGGCCCTGCGTCCCGCGCAGGCCGCCGTCGAATTGGAGTGAGCATGACCAGCACCTACCTGACCCACGCCCGCGTCGTCTTGCCCGACCGCGTGCTGGAAGACAGCGCCGTCCTGATCGACGACGGCGTCATCGCCGCCATCGCGCCCGATGGCGCCGCGGCCGACCGCGAGATCGACCTGCGCGGCCTGACGCTGGTGCCGGGCCTGGTCGACCTGCATTGCGATGCCATCGAAAAGGAAGCCGAGCCGCGTTCGAAAGTGCTGTTCCCGCTGGATTTCGCGGTGGCGCAGGTGGATCGCCGCAACGCCGCGGCCGGCATCACCACGCCCTATCATGCGCTGTCGTTCGCCAACAGCGAATGGGGCGTGCGCAACAACGACACCGCCGCGCAGGTGGTGCGCAGCGTGCGCGCCTTCCGCCAGCACAGCCTGGTCGACAACCGCGTGCACTGTCGCTACGAAGTGACCGACGCCACCTCGGTGCCGGTGTTGCGGCAGCTGATGGACGAGGGCGCGGTGGACCTGCTTTCGGTGATGGACCATTCGCCGGGCCAGGGCCAGTTCAAGACGCTGGAGTCATACCTGCAATACATGATCGGCAACCACGCCATGAGCCGCGAGCAGGCCGAGGAGGCCGCGCATGCCAAGGCGCGCGCCAAGGATGGCGCGGTGCAGCGTGTGGAAACGCTGCTTGCGCATGCGCGCGACCGGGGCATCCCCACCGCCAGCCATGACGACGATTCGATCCATCGCATCGCCACCATGCGCAACCTGGGCGTGGCGATGAGCGAGTTTCCGATCACGCTCGATACCGCCCGCGCCGCGGTGTCCTGCGGCCTGCCCACCATCCTGGGCGCGCCCAACGTGCTGCGCGGCAAGAGCCAGAGCGGCTCGATGCGCGCCATCGACGCGATCCGCGCGGGCGTGGCCAGCTGCCTGTGCTCGGACTACCAGCCCTCGACCCTGATCGCCGCGGCCTTCGCGGTGACGGCGCAGACCGACCTGACGCTGCCGCAGGCGATTGCGCTGGTGACGGCGAATCCGGCCGACGCCTGCGGCCTGGCCGATCGCGGCCGCATCGCCGTGGGCCAGCGCGCCGACCTGGTGGCCGTGGCGCAGGTGGGCACGTTGCCGCTCATCAGCCATACCTGGAGCGCCGGCCGCCTGGTGTTCTCGACCCACTATGCGCCGGCGCGCGCGCCGACGCCCGCGCGCGCGGCCGAGGCCGACGGCCTGGTGGCGGCCTGAGAAACCGTCAAACCTTGTCGCCGGACAAGCGGGCGGCACGCGCATCTGGTTAAATGGGCGGACGAGGACGCCGCCAGCGGGCGGGCGGCCCGTCTGCCTTATTTTCCGGAGCACGTGATGGCACGATTCAATTTCACCCAGGACCCCGAAGAACCCGATCTCTGGGCCGCCGAAAACGTGCCCGTGGGCGAAGGCCGTCCGCCCATCCACGTGATGGTGCAGACCGACGGCGAGGAACCGTCCGGCGCGGCGTCCAAGGTGGTCAAGGCCATCATCGACAACCTCGATGAGCAGGTCCTGGCCGCGGCCGACTTCCTGCTGGACAACTACTCATACGAACATTGCAAGAAGCTCGGCATCGAGGACGACCAGCTGCTGGGCGAGGAAACCGCCGAGGCGATGGCCGGGAAGGCCGTGCTGCGCGCCCTCTGGCTGTTCGACGAGGACGGCGACGGCTACGAACTGTGGTTCACGCTGCCGTGGGACCCGGTGCACACCTACGACGTGGAATTCGAGGACGGCGCGCCGGTGTCGTGTTCGGTCAACGACTGAGTCAACGCGGTGGCCCGGGCGGGCCGTCGGATCGACCGACCCATGAAAAACGGGCCCCGCATTCATCGCGGGGCCCGTGCTTGCGGTTCTGGAACGAGTCGGCGCGCCTGGCTCAGGCCTCGCGCGAGGCCGTGCGCGGCGGCGCTGAAACCGCGCTGGTGGCAGTGTCGGCGGCCGCCAGGTCCTCTTCCTTGCCTTCCATCTTGGCGATGACGGCGGTGGCCAGGCTGTTGCCGACCACGTTGGTGGCGGTGCGGCCCATGTCGAAGAACTGGTCGATGCCCATGATCAGCAGCAGGCCGGCCTCGGGCAGGTGGAACATCGGCAGCGTCGCCGCCACCACCACCAGCGAAGCGCGCGCCACGCCCGCCATGCCCTTGCTGGTCACCATCAGCACCAGCAGCAGCGTCAGTTGCTGCGAGAAGCTCATCTCGATGTTGTAGGCCTGCGCGATGAACAGCACCGCGAACGACTGGTACATCATCGAGCCGTCCAGGTTGAACGAGTAGCCCAGCGGCAGCACGAAACCCGAAATGCGCTTGGACACGCCGAAACGCTCCAGCGCCTCGATGGTCTTGGGATAGGCCGATTCGCTGCTGGCGGTCGAGAAGGCCAGCAGGGTCGGTTCCTTGATCAGGCCGCCCAGGCGGAAGGTCGAACGGCCCAGGAACAGGTAGCCCACGCCGAACAGGATGGCCCACAGCAGCGCCAGCCCCAGGTAGAACTCGCCGATCAGCTTGCCGTAGCTGACCAGCACGCCCAGGCCCTCGGTGGTGATGGCGGCGGCCATGGCGGCGAACACGCCCAGCGGCGCGAAGCGCATCACGTAGTCGGTGACGCGGAACATGATCTTGGCCAGCTCGTCGATCATGTTGTAGATGGTGTTGTGGCCCTTGCCGCGGATGAACGACAGCGCCGCGCCGAAGAACAGCGAGAACACCAGGATCTGCAGGATCTCGTTATTGGCCATGGCTTCGGCGATGCTCTTGGGGAACACGTGCGCGATGAAGGCCTTGAGGGTGAAGTCGCCGGTCTTCAGGCCGGCCGTGGCGGCCGCGTCGGGCAGCGCCAGGTTCAGGTGCGCGCCGGGCTGGAAGATGTTGACCAGCGCCAGGCCCAGCAGCAGCGAGATGGCAGAGGCCGCGATGAACCAGAACATGGCGCGCAGGCCGATGCGGCCGACGGCGCTGGCATCGCTCATGCTGGCCAGGCCGGACACCAGGGTGGCGAATACCAGGGGCGCGATGATCATCTTGATCATGCGCAGGAAGATGTCGGTGATGAGGCTGAAGTACGAGGCGATTTCCTTGGCCTCTTGCGCGTTCTGCGCATACTTGTTGCAGAAATAGCCCACCACGACGCCCAGCACCATGGCGATGCCGATGTAACGCGTCAGCTTCTTTGTATTCATCTTCAAAAACAGGAAAACGGGGATCGTCGCGGTCGGCCGGGGGAAGGCCTTACCCGCCGGCATGGGGCGGGGCGGATCGGTCCAATGACGGATATGCCGGAAGGGACCCGGAGCGGCGCGGGTTAACCCTTGGGGCGCGATGTTAACGCCGCCAACCTGACAGTTAGTTGTCAGGTTGGGGACGGGTCAACCCCGACTGCCGCCGCGCCGGCCTCATGACAAAATGGCCTGGCCCCGGGACGCCCAGGCGCTGCCCGGGGGCGGGCGCCATCCATACAGATATTGGGCCAGCCAGGCCCGCCGTCACCAATAAGGAGAAAGCCGTGGGAGACAAAGCCATGCCGCAACGCGAATTGTCCGTGCTGGCCTCGGGGTACACCTTCCTGGAGGGACTGCGCTGGCGCGACGGGCGCCTGTGGGCATCGGACTTCTATACAGGCAAGGTCATCGCCGTCGATCTGGAGGGCAGGGTGGAAGTCATCTGCCGAGTCCTGGAGCAGCCGTCCGGCCTGGGATGGCTGCCGGACGGTCGCCTGCTGATTTCCTCCATGAAGGACCGCAAGCTGCTGCGGCGCGAGCCCGACGGCCGGCTGGTCACGCATTGCGACCTGTCCGCCCTGACCGGCGGACCGGTCAACGACATGGTGGTCGACGAGCTGGGCCGCGCCTACGTGGGCAATTTCGGTTTCGACCTGATGGCCGGCGAGCCTTTCGCCACCACCACCCTGGTGCGGGTGGATCCGGACGGGGTGGCCCAGGTGGTGGCGGACGGATTGTGGTTCCCCAACGGTTCCTTCATCACCCCCGACGGCAAGACCCTGATCGTCAACGAGACCTTCGGCAACCGGATCTCGGAATTCGACATCCTGGCGGACGGGGCGCTGGGGCCGCGGCGCGACTGGGCCCACTTCGGCGCCCTGCCGGAGTCGGACGACCTGTCGGTGCTGATCGAAGCGTCGGCCATCGGGCCGGACGGCGGCGCGCTGGACGCCGAGGGCGCGCTGTGGGTGGCCGACGCGATCGGCAAGCGCATCGTGCGGCTGGCGCGCGGCGGCCGGATTCTGGAACAAATCGATACCGGCGAACTGGGCATCTTTGCGGCTGCCCTGGGCGGGCCGGACGGCAAGACGCTGTTCATGGCGGCGGCGCCCGATTTCATCGAGGCCAACCGCCGCGCCCGGCCCGAAGGGCGGATCCTGGTGACGCGGGTGGACGTGCCGCGCGCCGGCCGCCCCTAACGGCTGGCCTGCTTATGGGGGAGGCGCCCGGCCGCGGCTCGGGCGGCCGGTTTAGTCCTGGCGGATAGGGATACCCGTCGTTTCAAGACCTTTCTTCGAATCCCCCGTAAAATCTCACCATTCCGCTTGATTTCAACCATCTTTCAATCGACAGTACCTAAGGAGGACCACTCATGGCCCTAGTCTCCATGCGCCAGTTGCTCGACCACGCCGCCGAGCACGGCTACGGCATTCCGGCATTCAACGTCAATAACCTGGAACAGGTCCAGGCCATCATGGAAGCCGCGGCGGAGACCGACAGCCCGGTGATCATGCAGGCCTCGGCCGGCGCCCGCAAGTACGCCGGCGAAGGCTTCCTGAAGCACCTGATCCAGGCCGCCGTGGAGTCCTACCCGCACATCCCCGTGGTCATGCACCAGGACCACGGCCAGTCGCCCAAGGTCTGCCAGGGCGCCATCGACTTGGGCTTTTCCAGCGTCATGATGGACGGCTCGCTCAAGGAAGACGGCAAGACCATCGCCGACTACGACTACAACGTCGAGGTCACCAAGAAGGTGGTGGACGTGGCCCACAAGCTGGGCGTGACGGTCGAAGGCGAACTGGGCTGCCTGGGCTCGCTCGAAACCATGCAGGGCGACAAGGAAGACGGCCACGGCGCCGACGGCAAGCTGACCATGGACCAGCTGCTGACCGACCCGGAGCAGGCCGCCGACTTCGTGCGCCGCACCCAGCTCGACGCCCTGGCCATCGCCATCGGCACCAGCCACGGCGCCTACAAGTTCACGCGCAAGCCCACCGGCGACATCCTGTCGATCGCCCGCATCAAGGAAATCCACGCCCGCCTGCCCAACACCCACCTGGTGATGCACGGCAGCTCCAGCGTGCCGCAGGAACTGCTGGCCGAGATTCGTGAATTCGGCGGCAACATGAAGGAAACCTACGGCGTGCCGGTCGAGGAAATCCAGGAAGCCATCAAGTACGGCGTGCGCAAGATCAATATCGACACCGATATCCGTCTGGCCATGACCGGCGCCATCCGCCGCTTCTTCGCCGAGAACCCCGAGAAATTCGACCCGCGCGAATACCTGAAGCCGGCCCGCGCCGCCGCCAAGGCGATCTGTGTGGCTCGCTACACCGAGTTCGGCACCGCCGGCAACGCCAGCAAGATCAAGGCGCTGCCGCTGACCGAGATCGCCGCCCAGTACGCCTCGGGCAAGCTGACCCAAGTGGTGCAGTAAGCCGCCGGCCGCCTTCCCCGGAAGGCGGGCAGCAAAAAGGCGGACCCTGGCGGGTCCGCCTTTTTTCTTTGCGCGCCGGCCCTGTCAGGCGGGCGGCGCGTTGCGGGGGAAATGCGGCACGGTCCTGTCCACGTGGTGCCAGGACGGGGCCGAGTCCGTCCACATGGTGACGCGGGTGTGGAAGGCCTCGGGGTCGTCCAGCGAACCGGCCCGAACCACCTCGTAGCCCATGCCGTCCGAGCCGCCGAACAGCGGCGTGCCGCAGTCGGCACAGAAGCTGCGCATCACGGTGTGGCCGGAATCGCCCTGGTAGCGGTGCTCGCGCGCCTTGCCGCGCAGCAGGGTGACCGAGCCGGCCGGCAGGATCAGCGCGTGGGCCGGCGCGCCGCCGCTGGAATACTGGCAATCGCGGCAATGACAGGTGGCCGCCATGATCGGCTCTTCGGTCACCGCGTAGCGCACCGCGCCGCATTGGCAGCCGCCGGTCAGGTGGACCTGCGCGTCGGCGTGCGGCGGGCGTTTCTGGGTTGCATCCTGCATACGACTCTGTCTCCTCCAGGGGTAAAGGGGGCGCCGTGACGCGGTGCGCGGCCGGCGCATTTTTTGGAATCCGGCCAGACTAACCCGGGGCCCGCCGCGCGGCAAGACGGGGCTATTTGCAGTAACCTATGCGCTTTGCGCGACCCCCATTTTTGCCATAGGCCATTTTTCCGTGACTTCTGCTTTGCATCAATCCAGCATCAAGTCCTTGCCGCTGCTGGGCCGCGGTAAGGTCCGCGACATGTACGCGGTGGGCGACGACAAGTTGCTGATCGTCGCGTCGGACCGCATCTCGGCGTTCGACGTCATTCTCGACGATCCCATTCCCGGCAAGGGGCAGGTGCTGACCGAACTGACCGAGTTCTGGCTGCAGAAGCTGGCCCACATCCTGCCGAACCACTCCACCGGCATCAAGGCCGAAGACGTGGTGGCGCCCGACGAAGTCGACCAGGTGCGCGGCCGCGCCGTGGTGGTCAAGCGCCTCAAGCCGATCCTGGTGGAAGCGGTGGCCCGCGGCTACCTGATCGGTTCCGGCTGGAAGGATTACCAGGCCACCGGCGCCGTCTGCGGCATCAAGCTGCCCGCCGGCCTGCAGCAGGCCAGCCAGCTGCCCGAGCCGATCTTCACGCCGGCGGCCAAGGCCGAATTCGGCATGCACGACGAAAACGTCGATTTCGCGCATGTGGTCAAGGAAGTCGGCCAGGAAATGGCCGAGCGCATCCGCGACGTCACGCTCAAGCTGTACACCGAAGCGGCCCGCTTCGCCGCCACCAAGGGCATCATCATCGCCGACACCAAGTTCGAGTTCGGCCTGGACGACGACGGCACGCTGTACCTGATGGACGAAGTGCTGACGCCCGACTCCTCGCGCTTCTGGCCGGCCGACGGCTACCGCGTCGGCATCAGCCCGCCTTCGTTCGACAAGCAGTTCGTGCGCGACTGGCTCGAGACCCAGACCTGGGACAAGACCCCGCCGGCGCCGCGCCTGCCGCAGGACGTGCTGGAAAAGACGGCCGCCAAGTATCGCGAAGCGCTCGACCGCCTGGTGGCCTGACGCGCCGCCCATTCGAAAGACCGCCCGAAAGACCGCCCGATCGCCGGGCGGTTTTTTTTTGCCCGGCGCAGACCGTTCGTCAGGGAAATCCCTGTTTTTCGGTAAGAATTATTGCGTATTGTTACGTTATACTCGCCGGCAACTTGCAACAGGAAGCCGTCGGCGCGCCCGCGCGGCTTTCTCTCTGTCAACTTGCCGGACGCGGCCCGCAGCCGCCGCCTGGGCCTGGCCGCCCACCGGATGCAGAAAGGAGCTGCGCATGATCATGATGTTGCCTTTCCTGACCGGACTGGTCGCCGTCTGGTTCGGCCTGCTGGGCAAGCGCCGTCCCTGCGTCGCTTTCTGGCTGATCACCCTGGCGGTGTTCGCCGCCTGGTGCCAGTTCCACATGACCAGCCCGCTGGCGCTGTCGCTGTAGGCCCCGCCGACATGATCTTTTCCCGCAATCCGGCGCGCGGCTCGCGCGTGCTCAACGCCCTGGCCCTGTTGGGCGTGACCGCCATCCTCGGGCTGGCCTTCGCCTGGCAATTCGCCTACGACGAATTGCCGTGCCCGCTCTGCCTGCTGCAGCGCGTGGCCTTCATGCTGGCCGGGGTGGGGCTGTTGCTGAACCTGCGGCTGGGCCCGTCCCCCATGCACTACGCCATGACCATTGCCGCCTCGCTGGGCGGCATGGTGGCGTCGGGCCGCCAGGTGCTGTTGCACATCGCCCCGGGCGATGCCGGCTACGGCACGCCGTTCCTGGGCCTGCACTTCTATACCTGGGCCTTCATCGCCTTCGGCGCCCTGATCGTGTTCTGCGTGCTGATGCTGTCGGTGGATCGCAAATGGGGCGACAACATGCTCAAGCGGCCGGTGTCGGTGCTGGGCGTGGTCATCATGGCCCTGTTTTTCATCATGGTGCTCGCCAACCTGGGCAGCACCACGCTGCAATGCGGTTTCGGGCCCTGCCCGGACAATCCCGCCGGGTATCTCTGGCTGGGTTCGGGCAATACGCCATAGGGGTGGCGCCGGCGCCGGGTAAAATACCGGGTTTCGCGGCACGGCCGCGGCCTTTCAACGACTCGACACCGGTTATGACAGCCAAGACTTCCGCAGCGGCAGACGCCACCCCCGTGGTGGGCGTGATTATGGGTTCTTCCAGCGATTGGGAGGTCATGAAGCACGCCGTCACCATGCTCGAAGACTTCGGCGTGCCGTACGAGGCGCGCGTGATTTCCGCGCACCGCATGCCGCAGGACATGGCCGAGTACGGCGCCGCCGCGTTCGACCGCGGCCTGCGCGGCATCATCGCCGGCGCGGGCGGCGCGGCCCACCTGCCGGGCATGATGGCGGCCCTGACCGAGGTGCCGGTGTTCGGCGTGCCGGTGCCGTCCAAGTACCTGCGCGGCGAGGATTCGCTGCTGTCCATCGTGCAGATGCCCAAGGGCGTGCCGGTGGCCACCTTCGCCATCGGCGAGGCCGGCGCCGCCAACGCCGCGCTGCACCTGATCGCCACGCTGGCGGGCACCGATGCCGGCCTGCACAAGAAGCTGGTGGCGTTCCGCGCGCGCCAGACGCAGGCCGCGCGCGACATGAAGGTTCCGCCCGAGGCCTGATCCCCATGACGCAATCGACTGCTTTCACCATTGCCCCCGGCGGCTGGCTCGGCCTGCTGGGCGGCGGCCAGTTGGGCCGCATGTTCTGCCACGCGGCGCAAAGCCTGGGCTACAAGGTCGCGGTGCTGGACCCGGCCGCCGAGTGCCCGGCGGGCATGGTGGCGGACCTGCACATCCAGGCCGCCTATGACGACGAAGACGGCTTGGCGCGCCTGGCGCAGACCTGTCAGGCCGTCACCACCGAATTCGAGAACGTGCCGGCCGACAGCCTGCGCGCGCTGGCGGCCCGCTGCCGCGTCAGCCCGGCCGCCGACGCGGTCGCCATCGTGCAGGACCGCATCGCCGAGAAGGCCTTCATCGCCAGCCAGGGCATCCCGGTTGCGCCACACGCCGCCATCCGCAGCGAAGCCGACCTGCGCGCCGTGCCCGACAGCCTGTTCCCCGGCATCCTCAAGGTCGCGCGCCTGGGCTACGACGGCAAGGGTCAGGCCCGCATCGATTCGCGCGAGGCCGCGCTGGCCGCGTTCGCCGAGTTCGGCGGCGTGGCCTGCGTGCTGGAAGCGCTGATGCCGCTGGACTATGAGATCTCGGTCGTGATCGCGCGCGGTTTCGACGGCGCCAGCGTGGTGTTCCCGGTGGCGCGCAACGTGCATCGCGACGGCATCCTGGCCGTGTCGACGGCGGCGCCGGTCAAGCTTGACGCCGCCCACGCCGAACGCCAGGCGCAGGCCACCGCGGCCGCGCAGGCCATCGCGCAGGGCCTGGGCTACCACGGCGTGCTGTGCGTGGAATTCTTCGTGCTCCAGGACGGCAGCCTGATCGTCAACGAGATCGCGCCGCGTCCGCACAACAGCGGCCACTACACCATGGACGCCTGCGTCACCAGCCAGTTCGAGCAGCAGGCGCGCGCCATGGCCGGCCTGCCGCTGGGCGGCACCGACCTGCTGGCGCCGGCCGTGATGCTGAACCTGCTGGGCGACATCTGGTATCCGTTGGCTACCGGCGACACGCAGCGCGAGCCCGACTGGGCCGCCGCGCTGGCGGTGCCCACGGCCAAGCTGCACCTGTACGGCAAGCGCGAGGCGCGCCGCGGCCGCAAGATGGGCCACGTCACCATCGTCGCGCCGACGCTGCAACAGGCCCGGGCCGACGCGGCGCGTGTCGCCGCCGCGCTGGGCATGCAGGCGCCCGAGTAACGCCATGTCCGCTCCGTCCGTCTCCGCCAGCGCCGCGGACATCGCCGACGCCGCCCGGCGCCTGCTGGCCGGCGAGCTGGTCGCGTTCCCGACCGAAACCGTCTACGGCCTGGGCGCGGACGCCGAGAACCCGCGGGCGGTGGGCAGGATCTACGCCGCCAAGGGCCGGCCGTCGAACCACCCGGTGATCGTGCACATCGCGCCGCAGGGCGACCTGTCGTACTGGGCGGCCGAGGTGCCGCCCGAGGCGCGCCTATTGATCGACGCCTTCTGGCCCGGTCCGCTGACGCTGATCCTCAAGCGCGCGCCGCATATCGCCGACACGGTCAGCGGCGGCCAGGACAGCATCGGCATCCGCTGCCCCTCGCATCCGGTGGCGCAGGCGCTGCTGGCGGCGTTCGCGGCCGGCAAGCCGAACGGGCAGGGCGGCGTGGCCGCGCCGTCGGCCAACAAGTTCGGCCAGGTTTCGCCGACCCGCGCCGACCACGTGCGCGGTGAATTTCCCGACGAGGTCGCGGCCGGCATGCCGGTGCTGGAAGGCGGCGCCTCCGAGGTCGGCATCGAATCCACCATCCTGGACCTGTCGCGCCTGGATCGCGGCGCCGGCCCGGTGCTGCTGCGCCCCGGCCACATCAGCGCCGCGCAGATCGAGGCCGTGCTGGGCGTGCAGGTGTTCGCGCCCGACGCCGCCGCGCCGCGCGCCTCGGGCACGCTGAAGGCGCACTATGCGCCGCGCACCGCGCTGGAACTGGCGTCCGACGCGCGCCTGCAAGCCGCGCTCCAGGGCCGCGGCCTGCCGCCGGGCAAGGTCGTGGTGGTGGCGTACACGCCGCCGCCGGCGGCCGTCGATGCGCGCATCCAGTGGCAACAGGTGCCGGCCGATCCGGCGCGCTACGCCCAGGCGCTGTACGCCTTGCTGCGCGATCTGGACGGCCAGGGCTTTGCGCGCATTATCGTGCAGGCGCCGCCAGCCGATGACGCGTGGCACGCGGTCAACGACCGCATCGGCCGCGCCGCCGCCGCGTTCACGCTCGACACCACCGACCTGTAGGGGGGCGGCCGTTCAGGCCGCCAGGAATTCCCCGATCCTGGCCACCGCCTGGCGCATCGGCGCCAGGAATTCTCCCGTCAATCGCTCCAGCGGCACCCGCGCCGCCTTGACGCTGACGTTGACGGCGCCGCAGGCCTTGCCGCTGGCCGAGCGCACCGGCACCGAGATGGCGCGCACATTCAATTCCAGTTCCTGGTCGACCAGCGCGTAGTCCTGCTCGCGGATGCGCGCGAGCTCGGCCCGCAGCCGCGCTTCGGTGGTGATGGTGAACTCGGTGTAGGGCTGCAGTTCGATGGCGGCGAAGTAGCGCGCCAGCGCCGGCTCGGACAACTGCGCCAGCAGCACGCGGCCGATCGACGTGCAGTAGGCCGGCAGCCGGCTGCCCAGCCCCATCGAGGTGGCCAGCAGCCGGTTCACTTCCGAGCGCGCCAGGTACAGCATCTCGTGCCCTTCCATGATGGCCAGCGCGCAGGTCTCGTTGACCGTGGCGCTCAGTTCCTCCAGCACTGGTTGCGCCAGCGAGACGAACGGCGTGGACGAGAAGTAGGCGTAGCCCAGCCCCAGGATGCGCGGGGTCAGGATGTACTGGCGGCCATGCTGCTCGGCGATGCCCAGCAGGATCAGGGTGTGCAGGCAGCGCTGCACCACCGCGCGCGGCAGGCCGGCGCGGCGCGCCAGCTCGGCCGCCGTCTGCGGATGGCGGCGCGTGCCGAAGGCACGGATCACGTGCAGGCCGCGCGCCAGCGTCAGCATGTAGTCGGGATCACCGCGCAGCTGGTCGGGGTGGTCCTCGGGGGCGAGGGGCGCGGCGTAGCCGGGCGGGGGAAGGTTGGGCAGCATCAGCCTGCGCGCAGCGGCGCGCCGGTGCGCGCCTGCAGCGCTGTCAATGTCATGCCGTCGATCATATCCCGGACCCGCAGGCCGTCGGGCGTGACGTCGATCACGGCCAGGTCGGTGTAGATGCGGTCGACCACGCCGGCGCCGGTCAGCGGGTAGGTGCAGCGCTCGACGATCTTGGGCGAGCCGTCCTTGCTGTTGTGTTCCATCAGGATGTAGACGCTGCGCGCGCCCACCGCCAGGTCCATGGCGCCGCCCACGGCCGGCGCTTCGCCCGGCTTGTTGAGGGACCAGTTGGCCAGGTCGCCGTTGGCCGCGACCTGCATGCCGCCCATGACGCAGATGTCCAGGTGGCCGCCGCGCATCATGGCGAAGGAATCGGCGTGGTGGAAATAGGCGCCGCCTTCGAGCAGCGTCACCGGCTGCTTGCCGGCGTTGATCAGGTCCAGGTCGATGTCGTCCTCGGCCGGCGGCGGGCCCATGCCGAGAATGCCGTTTTCACTGTGCAGCACGATTTCGCGGCCAGCGGGCAAATGGGCGGCCACCAGCACCGGCATGCCGATGCCCAGGTTGACGTAGCTGCCGTCGGGAATGTCCTGGGCCAGGCGCCGCGCCATGGCTTCGCGGGTAAGGGGAGTGGGCATGGGAATCCTTCAGCTGGAGAACGCGGAGTGGGCCACCTGGGTGACGCGCTTGACGAAGATGCCCGGCGTCACCACGGCCTCGGGCGACAGCTCGCCCAACGCCACCTTGGCGCGCACCTGCACGATGGTGGTCTTCGCGGCCATGCACATGATGGGGCCGAAGTTGCGGGCGCTCTTGCGGTAGGTCAGGTTGCCCCAGCGGTCGGCCAGATCGGCCTTGACCAGGGCGAAGTCGCCGTGCAGCGGCGTCTCGAATACATGGCCGCGGCCATCGATGATGCGGGTTTCCTTGCCGGCGGCCAGTTCGGTGCCGTAGGCCGTGGGGGTGAAGAAGCCGCCCAGGCCGGCGCCGGCGGCACGCAGCCGTTCGGCGATGGTGCCCTGCGGCACGCATTCGAGCTCGATGCCGCCGCGCCGGTACAGGTCGTCGAAGACCCACGAATGCGAGGCCTTGGGAAACGAGCAGATCACCTTGCGCACCCGGCCGGCCTTTATCAGGGCCGCCAGGCCGGTCTCGTGGTTGCCTGCGTTGTTGCTGACCACGGTGAGTTCGCGCGCGCCCTGCTCGATCAGGGCGTGCAGCAGTTCGGTGGGCATGCCGGCGCCGCCGAAGCCGCTGACCAGCACGGTGGCGCCGTCGTGGATGTCGGCCACGGCGGCCGCGGGAGTGTCGATGAACTTGTCGATCATGGTTGTTGCTTCCGATGGCGCGCGCGCGGCGCGCCCCGTGTTGCTCAATCCACCGTGATGCGGGCCTGCTGGATGATCCCGGCGTAGCGCGCCGAGTCCTGCTTCATCAGTTCGGCGAACTGCGCGGAGGTGCCGCTGGCCGGCAGGAAGCCGGCATCCAGGAATTTCTGGCGCACGTCCGGTTCCTGCACGATTTCGCTGATCTCGCGCGCCATGCGTTCGATGATCGGCCTGGGCGTGTTGGCCGGCGCCATCAGGCCGGCCCAGGAGCCGGTGACGAAGCCCGGCATGCCGGCCTCTTCCATGGTCGGAATCGACGGCTCGGTGGGCCAGCGCTGCTTGCCGGTGAAGCCCAGCGCCTTCAGGCGGTTCTGCTTGACGTACTGCATCGGCACCAGGATCGGGTCGAACACCATCGACACCCGGCCGCCCAGCAGGTCGGTCAGGATCGGCGCGCTGCCCTTGTAGGCCACGTGCGTCATGGTGATCTTGTTGCGCAGCGCGAAGTCGGCGCCGGTCAGGTGCGCGCTGGAACCGTTGCCGCTGGAGGCATAGGTGAGCTTGTCGGGATGCTTGCGGGCGTATTCCACCAGCTCGGCCACGCTGTTGACGGGCAGGTCCTGCGAGACGAACAGGAACAGCGGCAGGTCGGCCATCTGCGCCACCGGCGTCAGGTCCTCGGGCTTGTAGCCCAGCTTGTAGAGGTGGAAGTTGATGATGTAGGCCGGCAGGATCGACAGGAAGGTGTAGCCGTCCGGGTCGGCCTTGGCCGCGATCGCCGAGCCCACGCTGCTGTTGGCGCCCGGGCGGTTTTCGACAATGATGGTCTGCTTCAGGCGCGGGCCGAGCTTTTCCATCACGATGCGGGTGACGATGTCGGTGGAGCCGCCCGGCGTGTAGGGCACGATGATCTTGATGGGTTTGCTGGGCCAGTCATCCGCCTGGGCGGGGCCGGCGGCCAGGCCGAGGGCGGCCAGGGCGGTGCACAACAGGGTCTTGAGGGCGTGGCGGCGATACCTTGCCGCGAGGCTGCGGAGCTGCGGTTTCCTTGCGAGTGCCATGGATTTGTCTCCTCCATGAATCGGCCGAATGCCGGCGCGCGTCCCGCGGTTTTTGTTGTGGCGCGGCCGGTTTTTCTGTGGGTTGGTGATCGCGCCGTCCAGCGGACAGGGCGCGAAAAAAGTATGGCACGCAGGGCCGCGCCAACCGGGGCGCACAGCTGCCAATAAAGTTCGATCACCGGACTTCCTGCGCTCGTCCGCATCCATTTGCTACTCGGGTTTCCACTAGGCCGGTGTGCGTTGTTCACGCCGTGGACATGGCGTAATCTGGCGGCCGGCCCGCAAAGCATGGGCTTGGTTTCAGCCGCCGCGGGCCTACAGGCCGGCGCGGGCATCTAATTCAGGAGAAGCAATAATGAAGCGGTTGATTTCGTTTGCTGCCGGCGCGCTTGCCCTGGCGTGCGCATCCCAGGCGGCGGTGGCCGGCCCCACGCTGGATGCGGTCAAGAAGAAGGGTTACGTGCAGTGCGGCCTGACCGACGGCGTTTCGGGCTTCTCGGCCACCAACAGCAAGGGCGAATGGGAAGGCATGGATGTGGACATCTGCCGCGCCGTCGCCGCCGCCGTGTTCGGCGACCCGACCAAGTTCAAGGGCACCGCGCTGTCGACCCAGCAACGCTTCACCGCGCTGCAATCGGGCGAAGTCGACGTGCTGCTGCGCACCGTCACCCTGACGCAGACGCGCGACACCTCGCTGGGCCTGTCGGCCGTGGCGGCCAGCTTCTATGACGGCCAGGGCATCCTGGTGAACAAGAAGCTGGGCGTGAAAAGCGCCAAGGAACTGAACGGCGCCACCGTCTGCGTGCAGCCGGGCACCACCACCGAACTGAACCTGGCCGACTGGTTCCGCGCCAACAATATCGAATTCAAGCCGGTCGTGATCGACAAGGTCACCGAAGTCGTGCGCGCCTTCGAATCGGGCCGTTGCGACGCCTTCACCGACGACGCCTCGCAACTGGCCGCGGTGCGCGCCACGCAGGTCGCCAAGCCGGACGACTACGAGATCCTGCCGGAGCGCTTCTCCAAGGAGCCGCTCGGCCCCATGGTGCGCCAGGGCGACGAGAACTGGCTGGGCATCGTCCGCTGGACGCTGTTCGCGCTGCTGGAAGCCGAGGAATACGGCATCACGCAGAAGAACGTGGACGAGATGCTCAAGAGCAACAACCCCAACATCTCGCGCATCCTGGGCGTGACGCCGGGCGCCGGCAAGAACATGGGCCTGGACGAGAAGTGGGCCTACAA
This sequence comes from Achromobacter sp. EG18, assembly GCF_059759395.1. Taxonomy (NCBI): domain Bacteria; kingdom Pseudomonadati; phylum Pseudomonadota; class Betaproteobacteria; order Burkholderiales; family Alcaligenaceae; genus Achromobacter; species Achromobacter sp. EG18. Next base: position 3,136,526 of record NZ_CM186213.1, on the reverse strand, counting down.
CGCCATCAAGGCCGTGGGCAACTACAGCGAAGTGTTCGAGCGCAACGTCGGCAAGGACAGCAAGCTGGGCCTGCAACGCGGCACCAACGCGTTGTGGAGCAAGGGCGGCGCGATGTATCCGTGGCCGATCCGCTGAACGTGACGGCATGAGCCCGGAACGGCCCGCGCAAGCGGGCCGTTCTGTTTTCGGCGCTTGCCGGCGCCGCGGGCGCCCTGGAAATTCCGGCTGCCGGAACCCCTGAAATGGTTCCATGCCGGGCGCCGCAAATGGCTCTAGCCGGTTTGCGTTACCCTCCCTATGATTGCCGGGGAAGGGCGCGCAGCCGCTTGCGCCCGCCCGATACAAAACAACCAGGGAAACACGATGAACGGCGCTGATAGTCTTTGCGATACCCTTCTGGCCAATGATGTGGACGTCTGCTTCGCCAACCCGGGCACGTCCGAGATGCACTTCGTCGCGGCGCTGGATCGCAAACCGAAGATGCGCTGCGTGCTGGGCCTGTTCGAAGGCGTGGTGACGGGCGCGGCCGACGGCTATGCGCGCATGGCCGACAAGCCGGCCGCCACGCTGCTGCACCTGGGCCCGGGCCTGGGCAACGGCCTGGCCAACCTGCACAACGCCAAGCGCGCGCGCACGCCGATGGTCAACATCGTCGGCGACCACGCCACCTATCACGTGCAATACGACGCGCCGCTGACCAGTGACGTCGAAGGCGTGGCGCGCCCCATGTCGCATTGGGTCAAGCGCGGCATGTCGGCCGAATCGATGTCGGCCGACGCCGCCGAGGCCATCGCCGTGGCGCGCCGCCATCCGGGCAACATCGCCACCCTGATCCTGCCGGCCAACTCCGCCTGGACCGAGCTGTCTGCCGACTCCCAGGTGGTCAAGGTGGTCGATGAGGCCGTGCCGCACACCACCATCGAGGCCGTGCGCGCCGCCGCCAAGGCGATCCGTTCCGGCGAAGTCACCACGCTGATGCTGGGCAGCACCGCGCTGCGCCAGCGCGCGCTCGACGCCGCCGGCCGCATCGCGCGCGCCACCGGCGTGCGGCTGCTGTCCGAAACCTCCAACCGCCGCATCGAGCGCGGCGGCGACCGCACGCCGGTGGACCGGCTGCCCTATCCGATCGACCTGGCCGTGGCCAAGCTCAAGGACGTGCGCCACCTGGTGCTGGTCGGCGCCAAGGCGCCGGTGGGCTTTTTCGCCTATCCCGGCAAGCCCAGCCTGCTGGCGCCCGAGGACTGCGAGAAGATCGTGCTGGCCACCGTCGAGCAGGACCTGGCGCACGCGCTGGAATGGCTGGCCGATGAACTGGGCATCGCCGCCGACGCGCCGCGCCTGGCGGCGCCCGCGCCGGCCTACGAGGTGCCGGCCAGCGGCAAGCTGACCGGCGCCGCCGTCAACATCCTGGTGGCGCATCACCTGCCCGACAACGCCATCGTCTGCGACGAGTCCATCACCCAGGGCCGCGAATTCCCGATCTACAGCGCCAGCAGCGCGCCGCACGACTGGCTGATGCTGACCGGCGGCGCCATCGGCATCGGCCTGCCGCTGGCGGCCGGCGCGGCGGTGGCCTGCCCGGACCGCAAGGTCATCACCCTGCAGGCCGATGGCAGCGGCATGTACACCTTGCAGGCGCTGTGGACGCAGGCGCGCGAAAACCTGGACTGCCTGACGGTGATCCTGGCCAACCGTTCCTACGCCACGCTGCACGGCGAGATGAAGAACGTGGGCGTGCAGGAGCCGGGCCGCAACGCGCGCCGCATGCTCGACCTGGAAGAGCCGTACCTGGACTGGGCTCACCTGGCGCGCGGCATGGGCGTGGAGGCGGTCAGCGTCGATACCGTGGAAGGCTTCGCTCGCGCCTTGCAGGACGGCCTGAAGCGCCGCGGCCCGTTCCTGATCGAAGCGCTGATCTGACGCTTTTGCCCCGCACTGCAAGGAGCAGGCGCGGGGCGATCAGACGCCCAGGTAGCGCGTCAGTTGTTCCGGCGCGGCGGCCAGCGCCGCGCTGTCGCCGTCCCGCACGATCAATCCCTTTTCCATCACCAGGCAGCGGTCGGTGTGCGCCAGCACGGCGCGGTAGTTGCGGTCGACGATCAGCGTCGACATGCCGGTGGCGCGGATCTGCCGGATGATCTTCCAGATCTCGGCCACGATCAGCGGCGCCAGGCCTTCGGTGGCTTCGTCCAGGATCAGCAGGTCGGGGTTGGTCATCAGCGCCCGGCCGATCGCCAGCATTTGCTGTTCGCCGCCCGACAATTGCTGGCCGCCATGGCCCAGCCGTTCCGTCAGGCGCGGGAAGGTCTCCAGCACCCGCGCATAGGTCCAGTCGCGCCGTCCCTGCTCGCCGGCGCGCGCCGCCACCAGCAGGTTCTCGCGCACGCTCAGGTTGGGGAAGATGCCGCGGCCTTCGGGTACGTAGGCCACGCCCAGTTGCGCGATCGCGTGCGGCCTTGCGCGGGTGCAGTCGGCGCCGCGCACCGCCACGCGGCCCTGCGCGCTGCGCACCTGGCCGACCAGGCTGCGGATCAGGGTGGTCTTGCCCATGCCGTTGCGGCCCACCAGTCCGACGGACTCGCCGGCGCCGATGCGCAGGCCGACGCCGCGCAGCACGTGGCTGGCGCCATAGTACACGTGCAGGCCGTCGGCCTCGATCAGTGCGCGCATGTGAAGTCTCCGTCCAGGTCTTCGCCCAGGTAGGCGGTGCGCACCTCGGCATTGGCGCGGATCCGCGCCGGGTCGCCGCTGGCGATGCTGCTGCCGTTGACCATCACGGTGATGGTGTCGGCGATGCGGAACACCGCGTCCATGTCGTGCTCCACCAGCAGGATGGCGTGGCTGGCCTTGAGCGTGCGCAGCAGCGCCAGGATGCGGTCGGTTTCCTCCGGCCCCATGCCGGCCAGCGGTTCGTCCAGCAACAGCACCTGTGGTTCGCCGGCCAGGCACATGGCGATCTCGAGCTGGCGCTTGCGGCCATGCGGCAGCAGGCCCGCCGGTTGCATGGCGTCGGCCGCCAGGCCGGTGCGCTCCAGCGCCTGCGCGGCCAGGTCGGCGCTGACCGCGCAGGCCGAGGCAGGCCGCCACCAGTGCCAGAAGCGCTGGCGCCGTGCCTGCGCCGCCAGCCGGCAGTTCTCGAACACGCTCAGTTCGGGAAACAGGGTCGAGCGCTGGTAGCTTCGGCCCAGGCCGGCGCGGGCGCGCTCGGGCTGGCCCCAGGCGGTGATGTCGCGCCCGCCCAGCGACACCTGGCCGCTGCTGGGCGCGAGTTCGCCGGACAGGATGTTGATCAGGGTCGACTTGCCCGCGCCATTGGTGCCGATGACGGCATGCACTTCGCCGCGTTGCAATGCCAGCGACACCCCGTTGACGGCGGTCAGGCCGCCGAAGCGCCGGGTGACCGCGTCGGCGGTCAGCAGGGGATCAGGCATGAGGCTCTCCTTGCATCGGCAGGGGCAGCGGCTTGGCGGCGGGCGATGCGGCCGGCGCGGCCGGCGCGTTCGGGGCGTGGCGCGCGCGACGCCGGCGCCACTGCGCCGGCAGGCCGGCCAGGCCGTCGGGCAGCAGCGCCACCAGCGCGATGATGGCCAGGCCCAGCGGCAGATGCCAATGGCGCGCGTAGTCGCCGAACAGCGCCTGCGACTGGAACAGTTCCTGCAACAGCACCAGCGTGGCCGTGCCCAGTACCGCGCCGCCCAGGCTGCCCATGCCGCCCAGGATCACCATCAGCAGCACCAGCCCCGACTGTTCCCAGGCCAGCAGCTCGGGCGTGACGAAGCCGTCCTTGAGCGCGAACAGGAAGCCGGCCAGTCCCGCCAGCGCGGCGCCGATCACATACGCCGCCAGCTTGTACGGATAGGTCGAATAGCCGGCCGCCCGCATGCGCTGTTCGTTGATGCGGATGCCGGCCAGCGCCGCGCCGAACGGCGAGCGCCGCAGCAGGGCCAGGAAGCCCCAGGTCAGCGCCAGGCAGGCCAGCACGAAGAAATAATAGGTATTGCCCTGGTCCAGGTCGAATGGCAGCCAGCCTGCGATATTGGCCTGCGGCCGGAAATACAGGTAGATGCCGTCGCTGCCGCCGCCGACCTTGGTGTCGTGGAACACGTAGTACGCCATCTGAGCGAAAGCCAGCGTCACCATGATGAAGTACACGCCGCGCGTGCGCAGCGCCAGCGCGCCGGTCAGCGCGGCGTAGGCGGCCGCGGCCAGCAGCGCGGCCGGCAGCAGCCACCACAGGCTGGCCGCTTCCGATGACGGCGACAGCAGCGCGGCGGCATAGGCGCCGATGCCGAAGAACGCCGCATGTCCCAGGCTGACCAGCCCCGCGCCGCCCACCAGCAATTGCAGGCTGAGCGCGAACACCGCGTAGATCATGATCTTCACGGCCAGGCCGGTGTAGTAGTCGCTGCCGCTCCAGGCGAAGGCGGCCAGCGCCAGCAGGGTCGCGACAGGCAGGAGTCGATTCACATTCATGGTCAGCCCTGTTTGAACAGCCCTTCGGGCTTGCACAGCAGAATCGCGGCCATCAGTACGTACACCAGCACGCCCGCAGCGGCGGGGAACAGCACCTGGCCGAAGGTCTCGACCACGCCCACCAGCATCGCCGCCAGGAACGCGCCGCGGATCGAGCCGATTCCGCCGATCACCACCACCACGAAGCAGATGATGAGCACGCCGTTGCCCATGCCGGGATATACGGACGACACCGGCGCGGCGATGCTGCCGGCCAGCGCCGCCAGCGCCACGCCGGCGGCGAACACCAGCCGGTACAGCTTGTTGACGTCGATGCCCAGCGACCCGGTCATCTCGCGGTTGCTGGCGCCCGCACGCAGCATCATGCCCAGCCGCGTGCGCGCGATGACCCAGTACAGCAGCAGCGCCACCGCGATGCCCACCGCCGAGATGAACAGCCGGTACACCGGGTAGGTCATCACATCGCCCAGCGCGATGCTGCCCTGCAGCCAGGACGGCAGCGGCACGCCGTGCACGTCGTTGCCCACCAGGATGCTGCGCAGTTCCTCGAACACCAGGATCAGGCCGTAGGTCATCAGCACCTGCTGCAGGTGGTTGCGGCGATACAGGTAGCTGAAGAACGCCGCCTCCAGCAGGTAGCCGAGCGCGGCCGCGGCCAGCACGCACACCGCCAGGGTGGCGACGAAGCCGCCGCCGAGCCAGCGGTCCACCGCCGGCCCCAGCGCGAACGCCATGTAGGCGCCGATCATGTAGAAGCTGCCGTGCGCGAGGTTGATGATCCCCATGATGCCGAAGATCAGCGTGAGGCCGCTGGCCACCAGGAACAGCAACAGGCCGTACTGGAAGGCGTTCAGGCTCTGGATGAGCAGGATGCCGAGGTCCATGGGGACTCTCCGGTCCTAGAGCTTGCAGCCGCGGGCCGGGTCGGCCAGCTTGCGAACGGCCACGTCGACCACCTTGTTCTCCAGGCCGTCGACGCGGCGCAGGTAGATGTCCTGCACCGGGTTGCCGGCCTTGGACAGCGTGAACGCGCCGCGCGGGCTATCGACCGTGGCGCCGCGCATGGCTTCGCGGAATTCGGCCTTCTTGCCGAAGTCGCCCTTGACCGCCGCCAGCCCCGACTGCATCAGTTGCGCGGCGTCGTAGCCTTGCACCGCGTAGACGTCGGGCTGCATGTTGTAGGCCTTGCCGTAGTCGGCGCGGAAGGCGTTGTCGCGCGGCGTGTTCAGGCCGTCGGCGTAGTGCAGCGTGGTCAGCAGCCCCTGCGCCGACGCGCCTTGCGCCTGCAGCGTGCCGTCGGTGAGAAAGCCCGAGCCGTACAGCGGGATGGTCTTGTCCAGTCCCGCGGCGTGATAGTCCTGCACGAATTTCACCGCGCCGCCGCCGGCGAAGAAAGTGAACACCATGTCGGGCTTGAGCGCGGCGATCTCGGTCAGCAGCGACTGGAATTCGACATTGGGGAAGGGCAGGCTCAGTTCCTTGACCACCTTGCCGCCGGCCTGCTCGAAGCCTTCCTTGAAGCCGCCGATGGCCTCGTCGCCGGCCGCGTACTTCCAGGTGATGGTCACCGCCGTCTTGTGGCCGCGCGCCTTGGCCACCGGGCCCATGGCGTAGGCCGGCTGCCAGTTGGTGAACGAGGTGCGGAAGATGCCGGGGCCGCACAGCGGGCCGGTGATGGCGTTGGCGCCGGCATTGGTCACGATCAGGGTGGTGTCGGCGTCCTTGGCGGCCTTGGCCAGCGCCATCGCCACGCCCGAGTGCACGGTGCCGATCAGCACGTCGACCTGGTCGCGCTTGATCAGGCGGTTGGCGTTCTCGGCGGCCTTGGACGGATTGGATTCGTCGTCCACCTTGAAGTATTCGATCTCGCGCCCGCCGAGCTTGCCGCCCTGTTCGGCCACATACAGCTTGAAGCCGTTCTCGATGGCGTTGCCGAGCGCGGCGTAGGTGCCGCTGTAGGGCAGCATGAAACCGACTTTGAGCTTGTCGGCGGCCAGGGCGCCGCTTGCGGCCAGCATCAGCGCCGCGCCTAGCGCGGCCCGGGTCAGGGCGTGGGTCATGGTGGTGTCTCCGTGCTTGTCATGGGCTGCCGCTGGGGCGGCCGGGTTGGTCCAGCGCGCCGACGAAGCCGGCGATGGCCTGGATTACGGTGGCGGGCTGGTCCTTGTGCGGCGAATGGCGGCAGTCGGGAATTTCCAGCAGCCGCGTCCGCGGCGCGGCGCGCCGGATACCGCGTATCTGTTCGAGCGTGCCGTACTCATCGTCCACGCCCTGCATCGCCAGCACCGGGCAGGCGATGGCGGGCAGGTGATCCTCGATGTTCCAGCTGCGGAAGGCGGGGTCCAGCCAGACGTCGTTCCAGCCACGGAAGGCCGAGTCGACGTCGTCGTGATGGCGCGCCAGCCGCGCGCGCAGGTCGGTGTCGCGGTAGGCCTGGCGCGCCTGTTCGATATGCGCCACGGTGCGGTCCTCGACGAAGATGTGCGGCGCGGCCACCACCACGCCCGCGACTGCGTCCGGATGCATGGCGGCGTAAAGCAGGGCGATGGAGCCGCCATCGCTGTGGCCGAACAGGATGGGGCGATCCCGCTTGGCATCGATACCGAGCGCGGCGAGCAGCGCCGGCAGTGCGTCGGCGGCCTCGCGGTGCATGAAGTCGACCGCACGCTTTTCGCCGGTGGCCAGCGGCGTGGAGCGGCCATAGCCGTAACGCGAATAGACCAGCCCGCGGCAGCCGGCGGCTTCACAAGCTTGCCTTGGCCAGTCCTTCCACATCGACACCGAGCCCAGGCCTTCGTGCAGGAACACCAGCAATGGCGCGCCCTGGCGCGATGCCGCGATCCACTGGTATTCCAGGCGCAGGTCGCGGCCCGCCGCGCGCACGTCGGCCAGGGCAGCGGGCTCGGGAGCGGGCACGGCGCTCATGGCGTGACCTGTTCCAGCTGGCGCAGGCGGAATCGCTGGATCTTGCCGGTGGCGGTCTTGGGCAGTTCATCGGTGAAGTCGATCTGGCGCGGATACTTGAAGGGCGCCAGGTGCTGCTTCACATAGCGCTGCAGGTCGGCGCCGGTGTTCGCGTCCGGCGCGTAGCCCGGGCGCAGCACCACGTAGGCCTTGGTCTTGACCAGGCCGTCGTGGTCCGGCACGCCGATCACGGCGGCTTCGAGCACCGCCTCGTGCTGCACCAGCACGTTTTCCACTTCCACCGGCGACACGTACTGGCCGCTGACCTTGATCATGTCGTCGCTGCGGCCGGCATAGGTGTAGTAGCCGTCGGCGTCGCAGATGTATTTGTCGCCGCTCTTGAGCCAGTCGCCCAGGAAGCACTGGCGCGTCTTGTCGCGATTGTTCCAGTACATCAGCGCGGCGCTCGGGCCCTTGATGTAGAGGTCGCCAATCGTGCCAGCGCCCACCGGCGCGCCGTTGTCGTCGCGCAGTTGCACCTCGTAGCCGGGCACCGGCTTGCCGGTGGTGCCGTAGCGCAACTGCCCGGCGCGGTTCGACAGGAAGATGTGCAGCATCTCGGTCGAGCCGATGCCGTCCAGGATGTCACAGCCGAAATGGCGCTGGAAGCGTTCGCCGATGTCGCGAGGCAGGGCCTCGCCGGCCGAGGTGCACACGCGCATCGCCACCTGTTCGCGCGGCGGCAGGTCGGGCGCGGCCAGCATGCTGGCGTACAGCGTCGGCACGCCGTAGAACACGGTCGGGCGGTGCCGCACCAGGCGCTGGAACACGGCCTGCGGCGTGGGTCGCTCGGCCATCAGTACGACGGTGGCGCCCACCGACAGCGGAAAGGTCAGGCCGTTGCCCAGCCCGTAGGCGAAGAACAGCTTGGCGGCGGAGAATGCAATATCGTCCTCGCGGATGCCCAGCACCGGCTTGGCGTACAGCTCGGCGGTGTGCCACAGGTTGCCATGGGTGTGGACCACGCCCTTGGGCTTGCCGGTGGAGCCCGACGAATACAGCCAGAAGGCGATCTCATCGGACAGCGTGCGCGCGGCCGGCGCCAGCGGGGCGGCGGCCAGCAATGCGTCGAGTTCGTGCGCGCCGGCGGGCAGCGCCGCCGCGGGGCGTGACACCACCAGGTGTTCGACCTCGCCGGGCGCTTGCGCCAGCGCGGCCTGCAAGGTCGACAGCAGGCTCTCGGAGACGAAGGCGGCGCGCACGCGGCTGTGGTTGAGAATGTAGGCGTAATCGTCCGGCGTCAGCAGGGTGTTCACGGCCACGGGCACCACGCCGGCGTGCAGCGCGCCCAGGAACACCACCGGCCAGTCCGCCGTGTCCTGCATCAGCAGCAGGATGCGTTCCTCGCGCCGCAGCCCCAACTGGCGCAATGCGCCCGCCATGCGCGCCACGCGCTCGGCCAGTTCGCCGTAGGTGAGCTGGCGGGTGTCGTCGATGTAGGCCAGCTTGGCGGCGCGCGGCGCGTTCAAGGCGGCCAGGTGGCTGGCGAAGTTCAGTTCGGCGGGGCAGGCATTCACGGTTGTCTCCTGGTGTCCTGGCGGGCGGGGGCTGTCCGGCGGTCCGCAAGCGTCTGGCGGCTTGTCGTGACCGGCGGCAGGGTGTGGCTCAGCCCGCGCCGGCGGCCGGCCGGCCGCGCGGGGGGCGACCGGGGCGATGGGGAAGGGCGAGGCGCGGATTCATGCGCGGGTGAACTCGATGGCGCCGCCGGGCAGCAGGTACAGCACCAGCGCGCGGCCCTGCGTCACGGTGGGGCGGTGGGCGCTGCCGGGGCCATAGACCAGCCAGCCGGCGCCGTGGCCGTCGAAGCGCGCCGCGTCGGTCAGCGGCATGATCATGTCGACTTCGCCGTTGGGATGCGCGTGGTGCGGGCCGGCCAGATCATCCATGTCGACCACGTCGACCGAACAGCCGCCCAGGTCCTCGGCCGGCTTGATGACGCGGCCGTAGCGGATGCCGCCGCCTTCGCGGTTGCACATCCAGCCGTCGGCCACTCCCTGCCTACAGGCGGCGAAGATGTCGGCGTACAGCGCGCTGTCGGGGCCGGCCTCCTGGTTCAGGCGCTGCTGCAGGGCGCTGTCCAGCGCCTGCCCGGCCATCAGGCCCGTCACCTGGCGCATCAGCGCGTGGAATCGTTCTGGCGTGCTCACCCGGTCTCCTCCTATACACTGTCGGCGCTTCAGCGGCGGATGCAATCCAGTGCTGTTTTGTCGCACCTGACACGCTGTTGAAGCTGTTGAAGGAAAAATAGTGCTTCCATTGATGTGGGTCAAGCACTATAGTGCATAAATCAGGTGTTATCAGGGTTTTTGCGGAGTCAGCTACACCATGAACCAAGCGCTAGAAGACGCGGCGCCAACCGAACCCAGGCGGGAAGCTTTCCTGGTGGCATTGGGCGAACGGGTGCGCCGCCTGCGCGCTATCCGCGGCATGACGCGCAAGGGCCTGTCGCAGGTGACCGGCGTGTCCGAACGGCACCTGGCCAATCTCGAGCACGGCGTGGGCAATGCCTCGATCCTGGTGCTGCTGCAGATCGCCAAGGCCTTCAATTGCGCGCTGGCCGAGCTGGTCGGCGACGTCACCACCGAGTCGCCCGACTGGCTGCTGATCCGCGAGCTGCTCAGCGGCCGCACCGAGTCCGACCTGCAGCGCGCGCGCGAGGCGCTGACCCAGCTGTTCGGCGTGGGGGCCGGCGCGCAGCGCCCCAACCGTACCCAGCGCATCGCGCTGATCGGCCTGCGCGGCGCGGGCAAGTCCACGCTGGGCCAGATGCTGGCCGATGACCTGGGCTACCCGTTCGTCGAGCTGAACCGCGAGATCGAGCGCGTGGCCGGCTGCAGCATCCTGGAAATCCACAACCTGTACGGCCCTAACGCCTATCGCCGCTACGAGCGGCGCGCGCTGGAAGAGGCGGTGCAGATCTATCCGGAAATGGTGCTGGCCACGCCCGGCGGCCTGGTGTCCGAGCCGGCCACGCTCAACCTGCTGCTGGCGCACTGCTACACGGTCTGGTTGCGCGCCACGCCCGAGGAGCACATGGGCCGGGTGATGGCGCAGGGCGATTTCCGGCCGATGTCCGGCAACAACGAAGCCATGGCCGACCTGAAGCGCATCCTGGCCGGGCGCGAGGCGTTCTACGCCAAGGCCGACCTGACCTGGGTCACCAGCCACCTGGAGGTGCAGGAGAGCTTCGCCGGCCTGCGTACCCAGGTGCGCAAGGCCTGCGGTCTCCCGCTGTAGCGCCCGCGGCATTTGCCGATCGCCTGGGCCGCCCGTTGAGGCGGCCTTTTCTTTGGCGGGGCCTCGGCCTGTCCGTTCGGAGAGCGGGCTTCATTGAAGGACGCTTTGATGGGTCCCTTGGTGACCTGCACTTTTGTGCATCTTTTGCTTGACGCTGATTTTCACCTGCATTAATCTGCATAATAATTCATGTCGTGCAGTATTTTTCCTGTCAGATCAGGGCATCAGGAGACAAGCGATGAGCAGCACCGGCAGCAAGGTCGATTTTCGGACCGATCCAACCCAGTATCGTCATTGGCGCCTGTCGTTCGATGGCCCCGTCGCCACGCTGGCGATGGACGTGGCCGAGGACGGCGGCCTGCGTCCGGGCTACAAGCTCAAGCTCAATTCCTACGACCTGGGCGTGGACATCGAGCTGCACGACGCGCTGCAGCGCATCCGCTTCGAGCATCCCGAGGTGCGCAGCGTGGTCGTCACCAGCATGAAAGACCGCATCTTCTGTTCGGGCGCCAACATCTTCATGCTGGGCCTGTCCTCGCACGCCTGGAAGGTGAACTTCTGCAAGTTCACCAACGAAACCCGCAACGGCATCGAGGACTCCAGCCGTCACAGCGGCCTGAAATTCATCGCCGCGCTCAACGGCGCCTGCGCCGGCGGCGGCTACGAGCTGGCCCTGGCCTGCGACGAGATCCTGCTGATCGACGACCGCTCGTCCTCGGTCGCGCTGCCCGAAGTGCCGCTGCTGGGCGTGCTGCCCGGCACCGGCGGCCTGACCCGCGTCACCGACAAGCGCCGCGTGCGCCACGATCACGCCGACATCTTCTGCACCCTGGTCGAAGGCGTGCGCGGCCAGCGCGCCAAGGACTGGCGCCTGGTCGACGACGTGGTCAAGCCCGCGCAGTTCGAGACCGCGGTGCGCGAGCGCGCGCTGGCGCTGGCCGAGGGCAGCAGCCGCCCCGCTGGCGAGGCGGGCGTGGCGCTGACGCCGCTGGCGCGCGAGGAAGGCGCCGAGGCCTTGTCCTACCGCTACGTCGACGTGCAACTGGATCGCGCCAAGCGCCAGGCCACCTGGACGGTGCGCGCGCCGCAAGGCCCGGTGGAATCGGAACTGGCCGACATCGTGGCCGCCGGCGCGGCCTGGTGGCCGCTGCAGATGGCGCGCGAGCTTGACGACGCCATCCTGTCGCTGCGCACCAATGAACTCGATATCGGCACCTGGATCTTCAAGACCGAGGGCGACGCGCAGGCCGTGCTGGCCGCCGACGCTTCGCTGCAACGCCATGCCGGCCACTGGTTCGTGCGCGAGACCGCCGGCCTGCTGCGCCGCACGCTGGCGCGCCTGGACGTGACCTCGCGCAGCCTGTTCGCGCTGGTCGAGCCGGGTTCGTGCTTTGCCGGCACGCTGCTGGAACTGGCGCTGGCCGCCGACCGCAGCTACATGCTGGACAGCGAAGGCGAGGAACACGACGCGGCCCAACTGATCGTGGGCGAGGCCAGCTTCGGCGCCTACCCGATGGTCAACGGCCAGAGCCGCCTGCAACGCCGCTTCCACGAGGAAACCGCGCCCCTTGAAGCGGTGCGGGCCCGCGCCGGCCAGCCGTTGGCCGCGCGCGAGGCGCTGGCGCTGGGGCTGGTGACCTACGCGCCCGACAGCATCGACTGGGACGACGAGGTGCGCATGATGCTCGAAGAGCGCCGCGCGCTGTCGCCGGACGCGCTCACCGGCCTGGAAGCCAACCTGCGCTTCGGCGGCCGCGAAACCATGGAAACGCGCATCTTCGGCCGCCTGACCGCCTGGCAGAACTGGATCTTCAACCGCCCCAATGCGGCGGGCGAGAAGGGCGCGCTCAAGCTCTACGGCAAGGGCGAGCAGGCGACATTCGACTGGAACCGCGTCTAGCGCGGCCCGCGCGGCAAGTCCCCATACACGGCGCCGGCCCGCGCAGCGCGGCCGGCGCCCCAAGACCCGACGCCGCCCCGACGCGGCCGTCCATCCAGGAGCAGAGACAATGTCAGGCATCAACTACAGCGACAAGATCCCCAATAACGTCAACCTGTCCGGCGACCGCACGCTGCAGCGCGCGCTGGAACACTGGCAGCCCAACTACCTGCAATGGTGGCAGGACATGGGTCCGGACGGCTCGCACGGCTTCGACGTCTACCTGCGCACCGCCGTCAGCGTCGAGCCCGACGGCTGGGCCCACTTCAATCACGTTCGCATGCCCGACTATCGCTGGGGCATCTTCCTGGCGCCGCAGGACGGCCAGCGCAAGATCCACTTCGGCGAGAACATGGGCCGCGACGTGTGGCAGGACGTTCCCGGCGAACACCGCGCCAACCTGCGCCGCATCGTCGTCACGCAGGGCGACACCGAGCCGGCGTCGATCGAGCAGCAGCGCCACCTGGGCCTGACGGCGCCGTCGCAGTACGACCTGCGCAACCTGTTCCAGATCAACGTCGAGGAAGGCCGCCACCTGTGGGCCATGGTCTACCTGCTGCACCGCTACTTCGGCCGCGACGGCCGCGAAGAGGCCGACGCGCTGCTGCAGCGCACCTCCGGCGATTCCGACAACCCGCGCATCCTCGGCGCCTTCAACGAGAAGACGCCGGACTGGCTGGCGTTCTACATGTTCACCTACTTCACCGATCGCGACGGCAAGTTCCAGTTGTGCGCGCTGGCCGAGTCCAGCTTCGACCCGCTGGCCCGCACCACCAAGTTCATGCTGACCGAAGAGGCGCACCACATGTTCGTGGGCGAATCCGGCATCTCGCGCGTGATCCAGCGCACCTGCGAAGTGATGAACCAGTTGAAGACCGACGACCCCGCCGCCGTGCGCGCCGCCGGCGTCATCGACCTGCCGACGATCCAGCGCTACCTGAACTTCCACTACAGCGTCACCATCGACCTGTTTGGCGCCGACCAGTCGTCCAACGCCGCCATCTTCTACGGCTCGGGCCTGAAAGGCCGCTACGAAGAGAGCAAGCGCAACGACGACCACCAGCTCAAGAACGACACCTACCGCGTGCTGTCGGTCGACAACGGCAGGCTGCGCGAGGTCGAGGTGCCGATGCTGAACGCGTTGAACGAGGTGCTGCGCGACGACTTCATCCGCGACTCGGTGGCCGGCATCGGCCGCTGGAACAAGGTCATCGAAAAGAGCGGCATCGCCTTCCGCCTGCAGGTGCCGCACAAGGCCTTCAACCGCCAGATCGGCACGCTGGCCGGCATCCGCATGTCGCCCGAGGGCGAGATCCTGTCCGAGGCGCAATGGCAGGCGCACCGCCATCAATGGCTGCCCACGCCGGAGGACCGTGAGTTCGTCGCCTCGCTGATGGGCCGCGTGACCGAACCCGGCAAGTTCGCCAACTGGATTGCGCCGCCGGTCATGGGCATCAACCGCCAGCCCGTGAACTTCGAGTACGTTCGTTTCAACTAAGGCCCCGTGGCGGCGCCATGCGCCGCCGCGCCGCGCATTCGGATGACCGCGATGAACGCCGCCCTGCCCATGGAAGTCCTGAAGCAGCACCTGATCGATCCCGAGATCTGCATTCGCTGCAACACCTGCGAAGAAACCTGTCCGATCGACGCGATCACGCACGACAGCAACAACTACGTGGTCGACCCGGACATCTGCAACGGCTGCATGGCCTGCGTGCCGCCGTGCCCCACCGGCTCGATCGACAACTGGCGATTGGTGGCGCGCGGCGACGCCTATTCGGTGCAGGACCAACTGCGCTGGGATGAGCTGCCGCGCGAACAGCCCCTGCCGGAGGCCGCGGCCATCGTGGATGAGGCGGCGAACGCGGTCGTCGAGCCGGCGTCGTCCGCCGGGGTGGCAGCCATGCCGTCCGCCACGCCCGGCGCCAGCGTGCCGCCGTGGTCCGCCGCGCATCCCTACGTCAACCTCTACACCCACAAGACGCCGGTGACCGCCACCGTGGTCGGCAACTACCGCGTCACCGGCGCCGACACGGACAGCGACATCCATCACATCGTGCTGGACTTCGGCGAGCTGCCGTTCCCGGTGCTGGAAGGCCAGTCCATCGGCATCCTGCCGCCGGGCACCGATGCCCAGGGCCGGCCGCACCACGCGCGCCAGTATTCGTTGGCCAGCCCGCGCGACGGCGAACGCGCCGGCTACAACAACCTGTCTTTGACCGTGAAACGCGTCACCGAGGACCACCAGGGCCAGTCGGTGAACGGCGTCTGTTCCAACTACCTGTGCGACCTGGCCAAGAACGACACTGTGCAGGTCATTGGACCGTTCGGCCACACCTTCCTGATGCCGAACCACCCGCGCGCCAACCTCATCATGATCTGCACCGGCACCGGTTCGGCGCCGATGCGCGCCATGACCGAGCGCTACCGGCGTCGCATCGAAACGGGGGAGAATGGCCGCCTGATGCTGTTCTTCGGCGCCCGCACCGAACGCGAGCTGCCGTATTTCGGCCCGTTGATGAAACTGCCGCGCGACTTCATCGACATCAATCTGGCGCTGTCGCGCGAAGCCGGCCAGCCCAAGCGCTACGTGCAGGACCTGATCCGCGAGCGAGCCGCCGCCGTGCGCGAACTGCTGGCCGATCGCAACACCTGCATCTACGTCTGCGGCCTGAAGGGCATGGAAGTCGGCGTGCTGGACGCCCTGCGCGAGGTGACGGTGCAAGCGGGGCAGGATTGGACTATCCTGCACGATGTGTTGCGCCGCGAGGGGCGGCTGCACTTCGAGACCTATTGAACCGGCGGCCGCCGCGAAGGACGCCGTCGATCGGTCACCTACGCGAGGGGAAGTCCACCAATGAAGTTCGCTGATTTCAAGGACGGCATGCTGATCAAGGCCGGCCCGGTCACCATCACGGAAGCCGAAATCCTCGAGTTTGCCCGCAAGTACGACCCGCAGTGGTTCCACACCGACCTCAAGCGCGCCGCCGAGGGCCGCTGGGGCGGCCTCATCGCCAGCGGCTGGCACACTTGCGCGCTGGCCATGCGCATGGCGGTGGACTCGGCGCTGCACGATTCCGAATCGTTCGGCTCGCCCGGCCTGGGCGAAGTGCGCTGGCGCACGCCGGTGCGGCCCGGCGATCAGTTGCGCCTGGAAGCCCGGGTGCAAGGCGCGCGCACCTCCTCGTCGCGCCCCGACCTGGGCATCATCACCTGGGCCTGGACGGTGATCAACCAGCACGACGAAGCCGTGCTGGAACTGGACGCCACCAGCCTGTTCGATCTGGCGGGCGACTAGCCTGCCGCCATGCCGGCCCCGCGCCCGCCGCGGCGGGGCCAGGCCCCCGTGTCGCAGTTGCCTTGTCCGCTCCCGCGGATACCCGTAACATGACCGCGTCGTGGGCAGATTGCGTCCAGCGACATTGAAGGCCCGCCCGGGATACCAGGCGGGCCTTTTGCATGGGCCCGCCGAACGCGGCAGCCCGCAAGACGATCATTTCCTTCCGTGAACCCGGCATTCCGCCCAGGCCCGCCCGCATCCGCCGGCGGGCCCTTTTTTTTGCGCAGCGCTGCCGCTGCGATTCGTCATCAAGGTCCCCTTCATGCAACTCCTGAAACCTATCAATGTCGGCCAGGCGCCGAACGACCAGACCGGCGACACGCTGCGCGACGCCATGGCGCTGGTGAACGAGAACTTCGCCAAGACCCGCGCGGGGGTCGAAGCCGCCGAAGTGGCCACCGCCGCCGCGCAACGCAAGGCGGATGCCGCGATTGCCTCCGCCGAAAAAGGCGCGGCCGGCGGCGTGACGCCGCTGGATGCGGCGGGCAAGGTGCCGGCCGCGCACCTGCCGCCGCCGGCCATTCCGCTATCGCAGAAATCGGCGCCCGGCGGCGTCGCGCCGTTGGATGAGGATGGGCGTGTGCCGGTCGATCACCTGCCGGTGCCGGTGGCGTCCGTGCCGCTGGGGGAAAAGGGCCAGCCGGGTGGTGTCGCGACGTTGGCCGCGGACGGCAAGGTGCCCTTCGCTCAACTCCCCGATCTGGTTCCGGCGGCGGAGAAGGCGCAGCCCAAAGGTGTTGCCACGCTGGCCGAGGATGGCCGGATCGTCGCCAATCAATTACCGCCGTTGATCCCTGCGGCCGACAAGGGGCGTCCCGGCGGCGTAGCAACCCTGGACGCTGACGGTCGCGTGCCGGCGCTTCAGCTGGCCGCCGTGCCGCCGGAAGAAAAAGGCCGACCCGGTGGCGTTGCCACGCTGGATGCGCAGGGCAAGGTGCCGGTCGGCCAACTTCCGCCTGTCCCCAGCGGACCGCCGGTCGGTTCGGTCGCGTGGTGGCCGCTGCGCGCTTCCATTCCGGCGGGCCAGATTCCCGCTGACGGGCAGATCGTTACCCGCGCCACGTTTCCCGATCTTGCGGCTATGGTGACGGAAGGCAAGGTGCCGGTGGTGTCCGAGGCGGACTGGTTGGCGGATCCGCTCAAGCGGGGGAGCTATACCGTGGGAGACGGATCTTCGACCTTTCGGGTTCCCGATTTGAACGCCAGGGCCGCAGGGTCTCTCGCGGCGGCGGTGTTGCGAGGAGATGGGGCGAAATCCACGGGCATGCCTGGCTCCCTGCAAGCGGACCAACTCGGTCCGATGGACTACCGTGTCGTGAGCGGATTCAATCAAGCCACTAACGTGTTGGCAGACGCTTCCCTGAATGCTGTGATGGCTTCGGGGAATTTTGCCGGCTACACATTCACCACCACGCGGCAGACCACGAACGGCAGTCGCTGGATCGTCAATACCGGCGACGAAACGCGGATGGCGAACGTTACCGGCGTTTGGACGATTCACGCTTTTGCTGCTGTGGTCAATTCCGGCAGCGTCGATATCGCACAGCTTGCTAGTGACCATGCGGCGCTCAATGCGGCGTTTCAGACTTTACGTGCGCAGGTCTTCGGCGTTGGTCAGACGCTTCAAGACATGGGCGCGTCCCGGGCATTCGGTGTGACATACACAAACAATACCGGTCGGCCGATCTCGGTTTACATCGTTGGCTCTTCCAACAGTAGCTCCGGCGGCAATATGTATGTGATGGTGGGCGGCATCGCGGGGACGCGCTCCATCACCACAATAAACGGTGTCTCGCTGGCGCTCACCGCTGTCATTCCCCCAGGAATCACCTATCGGGTGGTGGCCGACAGCATGACGCAGAATTTCTGGACCGAGTACCGGTGAGGCTCGTGGAAAGCCCGCCGGGACGTTCGCAGCGGCATCTGTCCGCGCAATCCCATTTTTTCCCCGTCACCCGAATACGTGGGTGGCTGTTCCATTTCGTGTCGCGGCATCACGCCGTCAGGGCTTTTCTCCCATGCAAATCCTAAAACCCATCAACATCGGCCTCGCGCCGAACGACCAGACCGGCGACACGCTGCGCGACGCCATGGCGCTGGTGAACGAGAACTTCGCCAAGACTCGTGTCGGTGTGGAAACTGTCGAAGTATCCGCCGCCGCCGCGCAACGCAAGGCGGACACCGCCGTGCCCATGTCTGAAAAAGGCGTGGCGGGTGGCGTGACGCCGTTGGATGCGGTTGGCAAGGTGCCGGCTGCGCATCTGCCTCCACCTGCGATCCCTCTGTCGCAAAAATCGGCGCCGAGTGGCGTTGCCCCGCTGGGCGAGGATGGGCGTGTGCCTGTCGAACATCTGCCAATTCCGGTGCCGTCGGTGCCGTTGGCGGAGAAGGGGAAACCCAATGGCGTTGCCACGTTGGGCGGCAATGGCAAAGTCGCGCCAGCGCAATTGCCTGCCTTGATTCCCTTGGCGGAAAAAGCTCAGCCTGACGGGGTGGCGACCTTGGGCGCGGACGGATTGATCGTCGCAAATCAGTTGCCGCCCCTGGTGCCTGCTTCGGATAAGGGGCGCCCGGGCGGCGTTGCGACCTTGGGCGCCGATGGCCGCGTGCCAGCGGTGCAGCTGTCAGCGGTGCCGCCGGCGGAAAAAGGCCAGCCCGGGGGTATCGCCACATTGGACGATGGCGGCAAGGTGCCGGTCGATCAACTGCCACCGATCCCCAGCGGTCCGCCCGTAGGCTCGGTTGCATGGTGGCCGCTGCGTACGTCCATTCCCGCTGGCCAGATTCCTGCGGATGGGCAGATAATCAGCCGCGCCACTTTCAAGGATCTTGCCGCCATGGTGGCAGCGCGTTCACTACCGGTGGTGCAGGAGGCCGAATGGCTCGCCGATCCGCTCAAGCGCGGCAGCTTCACGTTGGGAGACGGCTCTACCACCATCCGAATGCCGGACTACAACGGGAAGTCCCCCGGCTCAATTGGCGCGCCGTTCATGCGCGGCGATGGCGCGCTTTTGAACGGCGTGTTGAAAGCCAGCCAGAACAAGGCGCACCAGCATTTTTTTTCGTCGCCGCAGTACCTGTACGGGGAGACTGGCGGAAGCTCTTCCTTCTACGGAACTACCGCCTCGGTCACTCCTATCTTTACCCGTAACACCACTAGTGAAGGCGGCGCAGAAGCGCATCCGACGTTCGCTTCCGGTGTTTGGACCGTGCAGGCCTTCGGGACTGTCACCAACGCGGGGAGCGTCGACGCCGCACAATTGGCGTCCGACCTGGGCGTGGCCCAATCCACTTTGCAGCAGTTGAAGGGACAAGTGTTCGGTACAGGGCAGCAGCTTCGTTCACGCACGACGGTGTTGCGCACGTGGTATCAGAACACCACAGGCCGCCCCATACTGGTCGGGTTTCATTGTGTTGGCGTCGCTGCGGGGACGATTATCGTTGCTGGATACCTCAACAATGCCTCCGGTAATGCGGGATCGGTTCCTTATCATTACGACACGACCCCTGGCGGGTATGCCGGCATGCGCTGCGGTTTCACCATGCACGTGCCACCTGGCATGTGGTGGATGGCCGACACCATAAATGCCAGTGTCGAGTCCGGTTCGATCTGGGAATACGCATGACCGAAAAGCCCCCGGACTCGTGTATGGACGGCTTCCGCCTTCCTACGGCCGCCGCATCGCGTTCAGGATATTCACCCCTTCCGGCCCCGCCGCCGCCTCCCACTGTCTGACCGAGTCCGCCGCCGCTTTCTTCAGCGCCTGGCGCACCGGCATCGGCACCGCGGTATCGATGGTCACGCCGTTTTTGCGCATGTTGGCGTAGTTCTGCTGCAACCGGCCTTCGATGCGTTTCCACTGCTCGGCCTCGGTCTGCGCCGCGGCCTGGTCGATCGCCTTGCGCGATTTCGCGTCCAGCGCCTGATAGGCCTTCAGGTTCATCGTCGCCACCGAGATCGGCATGGCATAGTTGATCTCGGCGAAGCGCGGCAGGTGTTCCCACAGCTTGCGGCCGGCGCCGCCGTCTCCCGACGACAGCACCGCATTGACCTCGCCCGAGGCGATGCGCGGCATGGCGTCGGCGAACGAAATGTTCTGCGCGCGCGCGCCGGCTTTCTGCATCACGTCCTGCGAGGTCGCGTCATAGGTGCGGATGCTCAAGGCCTTCAGGGCGGCGACACTGTCCACCTTGTCCTTGGACCAGATGCCCGAGGCTGGCCATGGGGTGGTGTAGAGCAGTTTCTGGCCGTGCGCGGCCAGCAGTTTTTCGTAGGCGGGGCGGGCCGATTTGTTGAGCGCGCGCGCCTTGGACAGCGAATCGGCCAGGAACGGCAGCGAGGACACGCCGAACAGCGGGTACTTGGCCGCCAGCGCGCCGGCGAAGGCATCGCCGGCATCGACCTTGCGTGTCTCGACCGCGTCGATCATGTCACCCGACTTGATGCCCTTGGCGGCGTCGAAGCTGGCGTCGATGACAACCTGGCCCGCGCTCTTGCTGCGCACCAGATCGGCGAAGGTGGACACGCCTTGTCCCGGCATCGACGTGGCCGGGTACTCGGTGGTCATGGTGAGGGTGGTGGCGGCGAATGCGCCGTGGCCCGCAAAAGCGATGACGATGCCCGCCCACAGGCGGAACGAGGGACTGCCGTGCATGCGCGACTCCTGGTCGTGACGAAAAATCCGGGGTCGGGCAGGCGGATGCAGCGGGCCGGCACCAGGCCAATTGCACGCAGCGTAAGCCATGGGCCGCGCGCGGGCTAGCTCCTGATAACCCTAATGCGAGGCGGATGCGATGGTCGGCATCCAAAAAAAACGCCCCTCGAGAGGGGCGCCCAATCTTCGCCACGCCGGCGAACCGCGCGTCGGGAGCAGAGCCGGGCTCCGTCCGCGCGGGGCACTGCAAATCAATAGAAGGCCTGGATGCCGGTCTGCGCGCGGCCCAGGATCAGGGCGTGCACGTCGTGGGTGCCTTCATAGGTGTTGACCACTTCCAGGTTCACCAGGTGGCGGGCCACGCCGAATTCGTCGGAGATGCCGTTGCCGCCCAGCATGTCGCGGGCCAGACGGGCGATGTCCAGCGCCTTGCCGCAGGAGTTGCGCTTCATGATCGAGGTGATCTCGACCGCGGCGGTGCCTTCGTCCTTCATGCGGCCCAGGCGCAGGCAGCCTTGCAGGGCCAGCGTGATCTCGGTCTGCATGTCGGCCAGCTTCTTCTGGATCAACTGGTTGGCGGCCAGCGGGCGGCCGAACTGCTTGCGGTCCAGGGTGTACTGGCGGGCGGTGTGCCAGCAGGCTTCGGCGGCGCCGACAGCGCCCCAGGCGATGCCGTAGCGGGCCGAGTTCAGGCAGGTGAACGGGCCCTTCAGGCCGGACACGCCGGGCATCATCTGGTCGGCGGACACTTCCACCTCGTCCATGACGATTTCGCCGGTGATCGAGGCGCGCAGGCCGACCTTGCCGTGGATGGCGGGGGCGGTCAGGCCCTTGGTGCCTTTCTCGAGGATGAAGCCGCGGATCTTGCCGTCGAACTCGCCGCCGACGCACTTGGCCCACACCACGAACACATCGGCGATGGGCGAGTTGGTGATCCACATCTTGTTGCCGGTCAGCTTGTAGCCGTCGGCGGTCTTGACCGCGCGCGTTTCCATGCCGCCGGGATCGGAGCCGTGGTTGGGTTCGGTCAGGCCGAAGCAGCCGATCCACTCGCCGCGGGCCAGCTTGGGCAGGTACTTCTGCTTCTGCGCTTCGCTGCCGAATTCGTTGATGGGCACCATCACCAGCGACGACTGCACGCTCATCATCGAGCGGTAGCCGGAGTCGATGCGCTCGACTTCACGGGCGATCAGGCCGTAGCTGACGTAGTTCAGGCCGGCGCCGCCGTATTCGGCGGGGATGGTGGCGCCCAGCAGGCCCAGCTCGCCCATTTCCGAGAAGATTTCCGGGTCGGTCTTTTCGTTGCGGAAGGCATTCAGCACGCGCGGGGCCAGCTTGTCCTGCGAGTAGGCGTGGGCGGCGTCGCGCACCATGCGTTCTTCTTCGGTGAGCTGCTGGTCCAGCAACAGGGGGTCTTGCCAATGGAACGAGGGATTCGAGGACATGCTGGGTCTCCGCTATGGATTTCCGTTTTCGGAATCTGGAAAGTTTAAACCTAAAATAATTGGCGCGGCAACCCGGGGTTTACGCGACGCGCGCGGGGCGCGTCGCCGTGGGGATGCCGTCGCCTCCGGGTATCAGTGCCGGGCCTTGAGCGCCGCGTCGCGGATCTTGTCCAGCGTGGTCGACGGCGTGATGGTCTGCGGGTCGATGAAGCAGTGCAGGATGGCCGGCTTGCCGCTGGCCAGCGCGCGCTCGAACGCCGGGCCGAACTGCTCGGTGGTCTCGACGCGTTCGCCGTGGCCGCCGAAGGCGCGGGCGTAGTCGGCGAAGTCCGGGTTCTTCAGCTCGGTGGCGGAAATGCGGCCGGGGTAGTGCTTTTCCTGGTGCATGCGGATGGTGCCGTACATGCCGTTGTCGACCAGCACCACGATGATGGGCAGGTCGTACTGCACGGCGGTGGCGAATTCCTGGCCGTGCATCAGGAAGCAGCCGTCGCCGGCGAAGCAGACCACGGTCTTGTCGGGCCAGACGCGCTTGGCGCCGACGGCGGCCGGCAGGCCGTAGCCCATCGAGCCCGAGGTCGGCGCCAGCTGCGTGCCGAAGCGGGTGAAGCGGTGGAAGCGATGCAGCCAGGTGGCGTAGTTGCCGGCGCCGTTGGTCATGATGGCGTCGGCCGGCAGCGTCTTTTCCAGGTAGGCCATGACCTGGCCCATCTGCAGCGCGCCCGGGGTGGTGACGGCCGTCGGGTCGCTCCACTTCA
Source organism: Achromobacter sp. EG18 (assembly GCF_059759395.1). Lineage (NCBI taxonomy): Bacteria > Pseudomonadati > Pseudomonadota > Betaproteobacteria > Burkholderiales > Alcaligenaceae > Achromobacter > Achromobacter sp. EG18. The sequence continues at coordinate 3,113,714 of NZ_CM186213.1, read as the reverse complement.
GGTACGACTCGCGCATGGCCTGCGTGCCGTCGGTCCAGGCCGGTTGCGCGGGGGCCTTCAGGCCGGCCAGCGCCTGGGCGAAGGCGGCGGGCGAGGTGTTGATGGCCAGCGTGGGGCGATAAACGCGGCCCAGTTCAGCGGCGTCCGGATGCACGTGCACCAGCTTCTGCTTCGGCACCGGGATGTCCAGCAGCGTGTAGGCCTGGCTGGGGTTTTCCGACATGCGGCCGCCGACCAGCAACACCAGGTCGGCGTCGGCCACGCGCTTGAGCAGGGCCGGGTTGATGCCCAGGCCGACGTCGCCGATGAAACACGGATGGTCGGCCGGGAACAGCATCTGGCGGCGGAACGACACCGCCGTGGGCAAGGCATGGCGCTGCGCGAAGTCGGCAAACTGCTGCACCGCGCGCGCGTCCCAGCGCGTGCCGCCGAGAATCGCGACGGGATTGCTGGCCTGGGCCAGCAACTGCTCCAGGTCGGCCAGCTGGCCGGCGGTGGGGGCGGAATCGATGACCTCGTAGCGCGGCGCGTCGGCCACCTGGGCGGCTTCGACCAGCATGTCCTCGGGCAGCGCGATCACCACCGGGCCGGGGCGGCCCGAGGTGGCGATGTGGAAGGCGCGCGAGATCAGTTCGGGAATGCGCTCGACCTGGTCGATCTCGGTGACCCACTTGGCCTGCGTGCCGAAGACGGCCCGGTAGTCCATTTCCTGGAAGGCCTCGCGCTCGCGCATGCCGCGCTCGATCTGGCCGACGAACAGGATCATCGGGGTCGAGTCCTGCTTGGCGATGTGCACGCCGGCCAGCGCGTTGGAGGCGCCCGGACCGCGGGTCACCATGCAGATGCCGGGTTCGCCGGTCAGCTTGCCATGGGCGTCGGCCATCATGGCCGCGCCGCCTTCCTGGCGGCAGACGGTGACCTTGATGTCGGCGTCGTGCAGGCCATCCAGCACCGCCAGGTAGCTCTCGCCGGGAACGCAGAAAACGTGTTTGACGCCCTGGGCGACGAGCTGGTCGACGAGGATGTGGCCGCCGAGGCGGGATGCTTGCTGGGACATGGTGGGTGTCAGGATGAGCCGAGATTAAGACACTCGAGCATAATGTTCCTTGATCGCACAACGCAATTGATAAAATTGCACAATCTATTGAGCCGCCGGCACGACCCGGATATTGCGCCGCGGCAGGCGCGGCGGGTATTTCCGGCGATCTTCGGTTCCTTCCTGGCGGTTCCCACTCCATGAGAAACGGCATTCCCAACCTCAGCGCCCTGCAGGCCTTCGAGGCCTCGGCCCGCCTGGGCAGTTTTTCGCGGGCGGCCGAAGAGCTGTCCCTGACCCACAGCGCGGTCTACCGCCAGGTGGCCAGCCTGGAGGCGCGGCTGGGCGTGCAGTTGTTCACGCGGGTGCGGCGCCGCATCGTCCTGACCGATCATGGCGCGGAATATGCGGGACGCATCCGCCATCACCTCGACCAGATCGAGAAGGACACCTTCGGCCTGGTCAGCCGCACGGGCATGGGCCGCAGCATCCACATCGCCGTGGTGCCGACGCTGGCCACCACCTGGCTGATCCCGCGGCTGGCGGATTTCCAGCGCGAGCAGCCGGACATCACCGTCAGCCTGTCGGTGCGCACGCTGCCATTCCAGTTCAAGGACCAGCCGTTCGACGGCGCGCTCTACCACGGCGACACGCTGTGGCCGGGCACCCAGGGCGTGCTGCTGTTTCCGGAACGCGAGCTGGTGCCGGTGTGCGCGCCCGAGCTGGCGGCGCGCGTGACCGAGGCTGGCGCCGGCGCGCTGGCCGGCATGACCCACCTGCACCTGAGTTCGCGGCCCGATGCCTGGCGCCAGTGGTACGGCGCCAACAACTATCTGTACGGCCCGCAGGCGGCCGGCGGGCCGCGCTACGAACTGTTCACCATGGTGATGGCGGCGGTGCAGGCCGGGCTGGGCGTGGGCCTGATGCCGCGCTTCCTGGCGCAGCCGGCGCTGGACCAAGGCGCGCTGGCGATGCCGGTGCCGCAGTCGCTCACGGTCAGCCAGGGCTACTACTTCGGCTATCCGCAGCGCAGCGAGCGTTCCGAGGCCCTGAAGCTGTTCGAGTCCTGGCTGAAGTCGGCCGCGGCGGTCGTGGGGCGCTGAATGCTCCGGCGACAGCGCCGCCGTAGAATGTTGCCCATCCCGCGGCCGATGCCGCGCCCGGCATTGCCTTGCGCGACGCTCCGCATACGCCTCGGCCGATTCGCTTTCCTGACGCCTTCCTCCCGGTCCCATGCCTGATTCCCGCGCGCCGCTTGCTTCCCAGGCCGACATCGATGCCTTCATCGACGCCGTCTGGCTCGAGGACGGCCTGTCGGCCAACACCCTGGCGGCCTACCGGCGCGACCTGACCGGCTTTGCCCGCTGGCTGGAGGACCCCGAGGCCTACGCCCGCGAGATGGCCGACCGCTACGGCGACGCGGCGTCGGCGCACGCGCTGCCGGCCGGCCCCGCCAAGGCGCTGGCCGAGGCCGGCAAGGCCGATATCGAGGCCTGGTTTGCCTTTCGCCACGAGGAAACCCGCGCCACCACTGCCAACCGCCGCCTGGCGGCGCTGCGACGCTTCTACGCCTGGGCATTGCGCGAGCATCGCGCGGCGCATGATCCCTGCCTGACACTGGTGGCCGCCAAGCAGCCGCCGCGCCTGCCCAAGACGCTGTCCGAGCAACAGGTCGACGCGTTGCTGCGCGCGCCGGACCTGAACGAGCCGCGCGGCCTGCGCGACCGCGCCATGCTGGAAATGCTGTATGCCACCGGCCTGCGCGTGTCCGAGCTGGTTGGCGTGCGGGCGCTGGACGTCAGCCTGAACGAAGGCGTGGTGCGCGTGGTGCTGGGCAAGGGCGGCAAGGACCGCCTGGTGCCGCTGGGGGCGGAGGCGGCGCACTGGATCGACCAATACATGAAAACGGCGCGGCCCGAGCTGGCCGCGGGCCGCGTCAGCGACGCGCTTTTCATCACCGGCCGCGCCGAGGCGATGTCGCGCCAGGCGTTCTGGCAGCTGGTGAAGAAGTACGCGGTGCTGGCGGGCGTGCACGCGCCGCTGTCGCCGCACGTGCTGCGCCACGCCTTCGCCACCCATCTGCTGAACCATGGCGCCGATCTGCGGGTGGTGCAGATGCTGCTGGGCCACGCCGACATCTCCACCACCCAGATCTACACGCATGTGGCGCGCGAACGCCTGAAGGCCTTGCACGCGGCGCATCATCCGCGCGGCTGACGCGGGCGTTTGCGCGCCATCGCCGGCCTGCCTACACTTTTGCCTTCGCCTTTTCGCCGCACCGCCATGAGCAAAGCCCGCCACGTTTCCGAAACGCCCGCCACCCAGTTCCTCAAGCAGCACAAGGTGGCGTACACCGAACACACCTATGACTACGTCGATCACGGCGGCGCCGGCGAGGCCGCGCGCCAACTGGGTCTGGACCCGCACGCGGTGGTCAAGACGCTGGTGATGGAAGACGAATCGGCCAAGCCGCTGATCGTGGTGATGCACGGCGATCGCGAAGTCTCCACCAAGAACCTGGCGCGCCAGGCCGGCCTGAAGAAGGTCGAGCCCTGCAAGCCGGAAGTCGCGCAGCGTCATTCCGGCTACCAGGTCGGCGGCACCTCGCCGTTCGGCACGCGCAAGAAGATGCCGGTGTGGGTCGAGGCCGAGGTGCTGCAATACCCGGTCGTCTACATCAACGGCGGCCGCCGCGGCTACCTGGTGGGCATCGCCCCGAACGTGCTGGTGAGCCTGCTGGACGCCAGGCCGGTGACGGTGGCGCTGGAATAAGGGGCGCAGCGGCCTCACGGCCCGCGTGGTATCCCGTTACCACCCTCGCGTTCTCCGGCGGGGGCACAATGACCCAACAACATACAGAACCGGCCGCCCGGCCCGCGGGCGCACCAGCCGGCGATCCCCCATCCCCAGGAGACAAACATGAGCAAGAGACTGTTGATGCTGGTCGGCGACTACGCCGAAGACTACGAAACCATGGTGCCCTTCCAGACGCTGCTGGCGGTGGGCCACACGGTGCACGCCGTTTGCCCCGGCAAGAAGTCCGGCGAGAGCATCGCCACCGCCATCCACGACTTCGAGGGCGCGCAGACCTACAGCGAAAAGCGCGGCCACAATTTCGCCCTGAACTACGACTTCGACCGCGTCGAGGCCGATTCCTACGACGGCCTGGTGATCCCGGGCGGACGCGCGCCGGAATACCTGCGCCTGAACGAAAAGGTGCTGGAGATCGTGCGCGCCTTCGACAAGGCCGGAAAGCCGATCGCCGCCGTCTGCCATGGCGCCCAATTGCTGGCGGCCGCGGGCATCCTGGAAGGCCGCACCTGCTCGGCCTATCCCGCCTGCGCGCCGGAAGTGCGCCTGGCCGGCGGCACCTACGCCGAGATCGGCATCGACCAGGCCTACACCGACGGCAACCTGGTGACGGCGCCGGCCTGGCCCGCGCATCCGGCATGGCTGGCGCAGTTCCTGGCCGTGCTTGGGACCCGGATCACGCACTGAACCGGCCGCGTGGCCGGCGCCGCCTCGCGCGATCCGCTGCCGCGCCATGAAAGGGGGGGGGCGCCGTTCCCGCGCCCTGCGTGCATTCCCAATCCGCAGCAAAACAAAGGCGCCTGCCATGGCAGGCGCCTTTTTGCTGGGCGAGGCGAGTGTTACGCCGCCATGTCCAGCACGATGCGGCCTTCGATCTGGCCGCGGCGCATGCGGTCGAACACGCTGTTGATGTTCTCCAGCTTCTCGGTCGCCACGGTCGCGCGCACCTTGCCTTCCTCGGCGAACTGCAGCGATTCCTGCAAGTCCAGCCGCGAACCCACGATCGAACCGCGCACCGTCACGCCGTTGAGCACCATGTCGAAGATCGACAGCGGGAAGTCGCCCGGCGGCAGGCCGTTGAGCGCCACCGTGCCGCCGCGACGCACCATGCCCAGCGCCTGCTCGAAGGCCTTGGGCGAAACCGCCGTGATCAGCGCGCCGTGGGCGCCGCCGATTTCCTTCTTCAGGTAAGCCGCCGGATCGGTGGTCTTGGCATTCACGACCACCTCGGCGCCGAGACGCTTGGCGAAATCCAGTTTGTCGTCGTCGATGTCCACGGCCGCCACGTTCAAGCCCATGGCGCGCGCATACTGCACCGCCATGTGGCCCAGGCCGCCGATGCCGGAGACCACGACCCAGTTACCCGGCCGTGTGTCCGTCATCTTCAGGCCTTTGTAGACCGTGACGCCGGCGCACAGTACCGGGGCGATGTCGACGAAGCCGACATTCTTCGGCAGCAGGCCCACGTAGTCGGCCGCAGCCAGCGCGTACTCGGCGAAGCCGCCGTTGACGGAGTAGCCGGCGTTCTGCTGCTGTTCGCACAGCGTCTCCCAGCCGCCCAGGCAATGCTCGCAATGGCCACAGGCGGAATACAGCCAGGGGATGCCGACGCGGTCGCCTTCCTTGACGTGCGTCACGCCTTCGCCCACCGCCACCACGTGGCCCACGCCTTCGTGGCCCGGGATGAAAGGGGGATTGGGCTTGACCGGCCAGTCGCCCTCGACCGCGTGCAGATCGGTGTGGCAGACGCCGCAGGCCTCGATCTTCACCAACAGTTCGCCCGCGCGCGGGCGCGGCACCTCGACTTCTTCGATTTCCAGGGGTTTGCCGAACGCGCGGGCCACCGCGGCCTTCATGGTCTTGTTCATTGCTGCCTCCGAAGTCAGATCAGTCTTAGCATGCTCGGATGGGTACGCGTCCGAGACCTTGATTTATATCAACGGTGTCCGGATGGGGGCGGCAAGGAAACTTATCGTTGCAGAATCGGCGAGGTCCTCCTGCCGGCAGGGGTGTCTTGCCGTGCCGCCGGGTGTCGTCGTAAAGTGGCTCGCAAGTATCGTGTCCGCACCAGGAGCGCCCATGTGTGAAATCTTCATCCGCGCCAGCGAACAGTCCTACGCGCCCGAAACCCGCTCCCTGCGCCTGCATGGGGCGGCCACCAGCCTGCGGCTGGAACAACTGTTCTGGCAGGTGCTGGAAGAGATCGCGGCGCGCGACGGCATGCGGGTCACGCAATTGATCGAGCGCCTTTACGACGAACTGGTGGAGTACCGCGGCGAGGCCGCCAATTTCACCTCCTTCCTGCGCGTGTGCTGCCTGCGCTACCAACTGCTGCAGGCCGAGGGCCGCATCCCCGCCGATGCCGCGGTGCCGATCCGCTCGCTCAACGCCAAAGCGGTGCTGGAAGGCCTGCCGCCTTCCATGTACGACCCGCAGCCGCTGCGGCCGAAACGGGCGGTCGCGGCGTAGGCGTGAATACACAGGCCTTCCGAAGGCCGCCGGTGTGGAAAGCGGATGCCCGCGTCCGCGCATGCGCCGGCCGGCGCCGGACGAAAAAAAGCCCGATCCTGGATCGGGCTTTTTCGTGGGTGGGCGAGGCGCGGATCAGCCGCCGGGCTGGGCCGAGGCCATGGCCACTTCGCTTTGCACGATGCGGCGGATGCGCACCGCATCGCCGATGCGCGACAGCTTGCCCTGCGAGTCCAGCAGCACGATGGCCAGGTCGCGGCCATTGATGCGCGCCAGCATCACCAGGCATTCGCCGGCTTCGTTGATGTAGCCGGTCTTGGACACCTTGATGTCCCAGTCGGGCTTGCGCACCAGCAGGTTGGTGTTGCGGAAGGTCTGCGTGCGGTTGTTGATCTCGACGTCGTACTCGGTATCGGTGGAGTAGCGGTGGATCAGCGGACGCTGCGAGGCGGCGCGCAGCAGGCGGGCCAGGTCGTGCGGCGACGACACGTTGTCGCTGGACAGGCCGGTGGGTTCGATGAAGTGCGTGCTGGTCATGCCCAGCGACTGCGCCTTGGCGTTCATGGCGGCCACGAACGCGGGGAGGCCGCCCGGATAATGGCGGCCCAGCGCGTTGGCGGCGCGGTTCTCGGAAGACATCAGGGCCAGGTGCAGCATGTCGCCGCGCGACAGCTTGGTGCCCACGCGCAGGCGCGAGGTGGTGTGCTTGAGGCCGTCGATGTCTTCATCGGTGATCTCGAGCATCTCGTCCATCGGCTGGTTGGCATCCACCACCACCACCGCGGTCATGAGCTTGGAAATCGAGGCGATGGGGCGCACCACGTTTTCGTTCTTGGCGAAGATCACGGTGGACGTGGCCAGGTCCTGCACATAGGCGGTGCTGGAGCGCAGCGCGGCGGCTTCGGCGCGCACCGACACCGCGGGCGGCGGCATGGCGGCGGCCGCCGCAGCGGCGGCCGTGCGCTGCGCGCGCGACGGTTTGTTCGGCTTGCCGTTCTTGCCGGCGGCGCCCTTCTTGGACGAACCCTGCTGCGCGACGGCCTGCTTGCCGCCCTTGGGAGGCGCCTTCTTGCCGGCGGCCTGCTTGGGCGCACCCTTGCCCGCGGCCTGTTTGCCGGCGGCGCCCTTGGGCGTGGATTTGGCGGCGGCCGACTTGGGCGCGGCTTGCTTGCCGGCCGCCGCCTTGGGCGCGCCCTTGGCCGCGCTCTGCTTGGGGGCGGCGGCCTTGCCGGCGCCGGCCTTCTTGGCGGGAGCGGGCGCCTTCTTGGCTTGTTGCGCCTTGCAAGCGGCCGACTTGGCGTTGGTCTTGCAGGGGTCGGTATTCTTCGCGGCGAGCGCGGTGGAGGGCAGGAGCGCGCACATCGCCAGCGCCGCCGGCGCTATCGCGTTCGCAATTGCACGTTTCCAGTTAAATGCCATGGTTTGAACAGGCTTGTCAGTCTGTGAAGAATTGTTTCCCTGGTCGTGGTCGCGACGGTTCAGGAAAAGTCCAGATGAATTAGAGGCTTACGCGTCGAATTTAAACAGCAATTTCAAGTGACGCGCAAGACGATTCGCTATCATCGCCCAAAAAAATATCGGGGTCGTATTGACGGATGGCGTATTCGTCACCAAACGCGTCCCGAGACGCTACCGGCGCGCGGCGCGTGAGCGTAGCCCGGATTAACCCTCATCTGGCTGAAAGCGGGGAATTTTCTTGCGATGGCCTGCGGAATCGAGGCCGGGGATGGGTGGCCTCGCCGGGTGGAATCGAACCACCAATTGACCCTTAGGAGGGGCCGGTTATATCCATTTAACTACGGCGAGACTGCGCGATGGCTTCGCGCTGGAATCGCATCAGGCCAAGTGACGCCTAGTGCTTTGATATTCCAGGGAAAGACCGGCGCGCAAGTGTAACACCATTGGATAAGCGCCGAAATTTAGTGGATTAAATCAACTATATGCCCTATATTGCCTGGCATGGCCAGTCGTCGTCGTCGCACGGCGGTCCGGCCGCATACCCAGAACATCCAGGAGCAGGCATGACCCCGACTTTCCACACGATCCTGCTGGACGTGCAGGACCGTGTCGCCACGGTGACGCTGAACCGGCCCGACAGCCGCAACGCGCTCAATTCCCTCATGTGCGCCGAATTGGTGCAGGCCATGCAGCAACTGGCTGACGATCCGGACGCGCACGTGGTGTTGATCGCCGCGGCCGGCACGGCATTCTGTGCCGGCGCCGACCTCAAGGAGCGCAAGACCATGTCGAACGCGGAAATGACGGCGCGCCGGGTACAGGGCTTCGCCGCCTATGCCGCGATCGAACGCCTGCCGCAGCCGGTGATCGCGGTGGTGCAGGGCGCGGCGTTCGGCTCCGGTTGCGAGATCGCCGGCGCCTGCGACTTCGTGCTGGCCTCGTCCGAGGCCACGTTCTGCTATCCGGAAGTGGGGTGGGGCACGGTCGGCGCCACGCAGCGCCTGCCGCGCATCGCCGGCGCGCGCAAGGCCAAGGAATTGCTGTTCACCGGCCGCCGTTTCGATGCGGCCGAAGCGCGCGAGATCGGCCTGGTCAATCATGTGTATGCGCCCGACGCGCTGGCGGGCGAAGCGGCGCGCATGGCGGCGGCCATCGCGCGCGCCGCGCCGCTGACCGTCAGGCTGACCAAGCGCAGCATCGACCAGGGATTGGCGACCACGCGCGAAGGCGCGATGGCGATCGAGTTGCTGGCCATCGAGGAAAATCTGCGCGGCAGCGACTGGAAGCAGGCCATCGCCGGCTTCGGCGCGGCGGGAGACAAGGCATGATTGGTCCGATGACCCTGTCGCAGGCGCTGGCGCGCCAGGTGGCCGAGCGCGGCGCCGCCGAGGCCTTCGTCGCGCCCGGCGAACGCCACACCTGGGCCGCGCTGCAGGATGGCGCGCAACGTATCGCCCGCGGCCTGCATGCGGCCGGCGTGCGCCGTGGCGACCACGTCGGCGTGCTGCTGGGCAACGGCGGCACCTGGGTGCAGGTGTTCTATGCCTGCGCCATGCTGGGCGCCGTGACGGTGCCGGTCAATACGCGCTTCAAGACCGATGAGCTGGCGTTCTGCCTCAGGCAGGCCGACGTCAAGCTGCTGCTGACGGCCGACTCATTCCTGGGCATCGACTTCCTCGGCCTGCTCACCCAGGTCGAGCCGGCGCTTGACAGTGGCTTGCCCGGCGAGGCGCTGCCGTTGCTGCGGCGCGTCGTGGTGCTGGGCGAGCGCTGCCTCGCGGGCGCGCAGCCTTGGCAGGACTTCCTGCGTGCCGGCGAGACGGTCGACGATATCGAGCTCGACACCGCGCTGCGCGCCGTGGCGCCCGACGACGTATTGCTGATCCAGTACACCTCGGGCACGACCTCGTTTCCCAAGGGCGTGATGCTGACGCATGCCAACATGCTGACCAACGCCTGGGCCGCGGCGCAGCGCATCGGCGTGCGGCCCGACGACCGCTATTTCAGCATCCGTCCGTACTTCCATGTGGCCGGCACTACCTTGTCGATCCTGGTCAGCCTGATGACCGGTTGCTGCCTGCTGACGCTGCCGAAGTTCGACGTGGCCGAGGCGCTGCGCATGCTCGATGAAGAACGCTGCACGCTGACGTCCGGCAACGACACCATCTTCCTCATGCTGATGGGGCATCCCGATTTCGACCGCAAGCGCATTCATCTGCGCGGCGGATGGGCGGCGGCAGGTCCGCAGGTGATGGGCAAGATCCGCGACGTGATGGGCGTGCCGGGCATCTGCAACGCCTACGGCCAGTCCGAAGCCTCGCCCAACATCACACTGTCCGCGCACGACGATCCCTTCGAACTGCGCGCCATGGGTTGGGCGTTGCCGCATCCCGGCATGCAGGTGCGCGTGGTGGATCCGGGCACGGGCGCACCGCTGCCCGCCGGCATGCAGGGCGAGATCCAAGCGCGCGGTTGGAGCGTAATGAAGGGCTATTACAAGATGCCCGAGGCCACCGCCAAAGCGCTTGGCGCGGACGGCTGGCTCAGCACCGGCGACCTGGGCGAAATGGATGCGGCGGGCCGGCTGCGCATGGTGGGCCGCCTGAAGGACATGTTCCGCGTGGGCGGCGAGAACGTCGCGCCGGCGGAAGTGGAAGAGACCCTGCACGGCCACCCCGCCGTGCGCATGGCGCAGGTGGTGGGCGTGCCGGATGCGCGCCTGGGCGAAGTGCCGGCGGCGTTCGTGCTGCTCAAGGAGGGCCAGGATTGCACGCCGGACGAGCTGACGGCCTGGTGCAAGGCGCATTGCGCCAACTTCAAGGTGCCGCGCTATGTCGAGATCGTCGACAGCTTCGAGCACATCGGCATGACCGGCAGTTCCAAAGTGCAGAAGAACAAGCTGCGCGCCCACGCGCTGGCGCTGTTCGGACTGGAGCAGCAGGCATGAGCGCGCGCGACGTGGTGCTGTGCGAATGTTTCGCGCGCGACGGCCTGCAGCATGAGCCGGACTTCATCGACACCGCGGTCAAGGTCGACCTGATCGACCGCTTTGCCGCGCTGGGCTTCGAGCGGGTCGAGGCGACCTCGTATTCCAATCCCAAGGTGGTGCCGCAATTCGCCGACGCCACCGAGTTGCTGGCGGCGCTGCCGCGGCGCGCCGGCGTCTGGTACAAGGCGACCTGCGCCAATGCGCGCGCCGTCGAGCGCGCGCGGGCCGACCTGGATGCCGGCATCGGCGCCAACGAGATCAGCCTGCTGGTCTCGGCCAGTGAATCGCATTCGACGCGCAACCTGAAGCGCGATCGCGCCGCCCAATGGGACAACGTCGCGCAGATGGCGCGGCTGGCGGACGGCCGTTTCCGCCTGATCGGCACGATTTCGGTGGCGTTCGGCTGCCCGTTCGAAGGCGCCGTCGATCCGGAGACGGTCATGGCCGACGCGCGGCGCTTCGCCGCGCTGGGCGTGGACATTGTCACGCTGGGCGACACCACCGGCATGGCCACGCCGGCATCGGTGCGTGACCTGTATGGGCGCATGGCGCGCGAGGTGCCGCAGGTGACCCCGGTGGCGCATTTCCATGACACGCGCGGCACCGGCCTGGTGAACTACGTGGCGGCGCTGGAGGCAGGCGTCACCCACTTCGATTGCGCCTTCGGCGGTGTCGGCGGGCATCCGGCCAAAGTGCGCTACGGCGGCGGCCATACCGGCAACGTCGCCACCGAGGACCTGGTCAGCCTGTTCGAGTCCATGGGCGTGCGCACCGGCCTGGACCTGGCGGGGCTGGCGGCCGTCTCGGCCCATTGCCAGGAAGTGCTGGGGCGCGCCCTGCACAGCCGGGTGGCGCAAAGCGGGCTGAACCCGCTGATCGGCGCTGCCGCGGGAGCGGCCGCGTGAGGGGCGCGCGCCGCCTTTGTATATCATGCGGGCAGTGGCGCGCGCCGGGCGCGAACGCCACGTTTTCCCGCATCTGACGAGTCCGCCATGGCCACCCGCACCGCATCCAAGTTCGCCACCGCCGCGCGTCCCGCACCCCGGGCGCTCAAGGAACTGTTCTCGTACCGGCTGAACCGGCTGGCCTATGTTTCCAGCCGCATTGCCGCCGGCCTGAACGAAAGCCGCTACGGCGTCGGTCCGCGCGAATGGCGCATCATCGCGCTGCTGGGCGCGGCGCCCGACATGTCGTTGAACGCCGTGGCGCGCGAAGCCAACATCGACAAGAGCCAGGCCAGCCGCACCGTGTCCGAACTGATCGAGCGCGGCCTGATCCAGCGCAGTGCCGACAGCCAGGATGGCCGTGGCGTCAGCCTGGACCTGACGCGCGCCGGCCGCGCGCTGTACGAGGAAATTTTCCCCGCGGCGATCGAGCGCAACGAAAGCATGCTGTCGGTGCTGTCGGATGCCGAGCGCGAGGCGATGGAGCGCATGCTGGACAAGCTGACGGCGCATGCGCTGGAGATGTTGAACGAATGCAAGGCGGAGGTGCCGGCGCGCCGCGGCCGCGGCGTGCAGCCGCGCTAACGCGTGGGCGCGCGCCCCGCGCCTTTTTTTACCCTTATTGTTGATTTAATCAATCACTTTGCTTGTCGCCATTGGAAGAGGATATCCGTGATGTCGGAATTGATCATTGAAGACCTGGGCGCGGTGCGGCTGCTGCGCCTGAACCGTCCGGAAAAGCACAACGCCCTGAACACCGCGTTGACCACGGCGCTGCTGGAGGCCTTGCGCCAGGCGGACCGCGACGACGCGGTGCGCGCGGTGGTGCTGGCGGGCAACGGCAAGTCGTTCTGCGCCGGCGCCGACACCGGCGAGTTCTCGGCCCTGACGCCGGAACAGCCCGACGCGGTGCTGCGCCGCGCCGATCTCACTACCGATCTGCACCTGGTGTTCTCGCGCATGGTCAAGCCGGTGATCGGCGCGGTCCATGGCAATGCGCTCGGCGGCGGCGCCGGCCTGGCGCTGGCATGTGACCTGACCGTGATGGCCGAGGACGTGCGCTTCGGCTATCCGGAACTGCGCCACGGCATCGTGGCCGCGGTGGTCATGGCCAACCTGGTGCGGCAGGTGGGCCGCAAGCATGCCTTCGAGCTGGTGGCGATGGCCGAGCCCATCGACGGCGCCCGCGCGCTGCAGCTGGGCATCGCCAACCGCGTCGCGCCCGCCGCGCAGGTGCTGGACCAGGCATTGGCGATGGCGCAACGCCTGGCTGGCTGGGAGCCGGCCGCCATGGGCCTGACCAAGCGCGCCTTCCATCGCGCGGCCGACCTGGGGCTGGCCGAGGCGCTGGGCGTGGGCCGCGACGCCAACGTCATCATGCGCGGCTTTCGCCAGGGAGCGGCGCGATGAGGCCGCTCGAAGGCGTCACCATCCTGGACCTGTCGCGCGTGCTGGCGTGCCCGTTCGCCTCGATGATCCTGGCCGAGCTGGGCGCCGACGTGATCAAGGTCGAACAGCCCGGCGGCGGCGATGAGACGCGCGGCTTCGAGCCCAAGGTGCGCGGCGAGGGCGGCACCGAGTCGGCCTATTACCTGGCCTTCAACCGCAGCAAGCAATCGGTCACGGTGAACTTCCGCCACCCCGAAGGGCAGGTGCTGATCCGGCGCCTGGCGCAGACCTGCGACGTGGTGGTCGAGAACTTCCCGGTCGGCACGCTCGCCAAATACGGGCTGGACCGCGAGCACATCGCGCCGGACAACCCCGGCCTGATCTATTTCTCGTGCACCGGCTTCGGCATGACCGGGCCGTACGCGCCGCGCAAAGGCTATGACACCGTATTCCAGGCCATGGGCGGCATCATGAGCCTGACCGGCGAGCGCGGCGGTGGCCCGGTCAAGCCGGGCCTGCCGGTGAGCGACCTGACCTCGGGCCTGTGGGCCGCCATCGGCATCCTGTCGGCGCTGGTGGGGCGGGCGCGTTCGGGGCAGGGCTGCCACATCGACTTCTCCATGCTGGACGGCCAGGTCGGCCTGCTGTCGCTGGCGGCCGCGCGTTACTTCGCGCTGGGTGAGGTGCCGCCGCGGCTGGGCACCGAACATCCCGGCCGGGTGCCGTCCGCCGCCTTCGAGTGCGGCGACGGACGCTGGGTGCAGATAACCGGCAGCGATCAGCACTGGAAGCCGCTGTGCGAGGCGCTCGACCTGCCGCAATGGGCCGACGATCCGGAGCTGGCGCGCAACGCCGTGCGCGTGGCGCGCCGCGACGAAGTCATGGCCGGCCTGTCGGCGGCCGCCGCGCGGCTGACGCGCGACGAACTGTGTCGCCGCTGCGATGCGCGCGGCGTGCCGGCCGGCCCGATCCTGGACGTCGAGGAAATCCTGCACAACGAGCACGTGCTGGCGCGCGGCATGGTGGCCAGCTACGAGCATCCTGCCATCGGCCGCTTCGGCGCGGTGCCGGTGCCGTTCAAGTTCGATGGTTTCGACGATCCGCGGCTGGAGCGTCCGCCCTTGCTGGGCGAGCACACCGACAGCGTGCTGGCGGGCCGGCTGGGCCTGTCGCCGGCGCAGATCGAGGCGTTACGCGCGCAGGGCGCGATCTAGCCATCGGGGCCATGCGCCCCGGGGCCTTTCCCCGCACCACGCATAAAACACAAATATCCCAGGAGACAAACCATGAAGACTCTGAAGCGCCTGCTGTGCGGCGTGGCGGTGGCGGGCGCGTTGTGCGCCCCTGTCGTCGCCGCCGATTCCTATCCCTCGCAGCCGATCACGCTGGTCAACCCGTATGCCGCCGGCGGTCCCGCCGACGTGCTGGGGCGGGCGCTGGCGCGCGAGCTGGAAAAGCAGTTGGGCAAGACCATCATCGTCGAGAACAAGGCCGGCGGCGGCGCGGCCATCGGCGCCAACTTCGTGGCGCGGGCCAAGCCGGACGGCTACACGCTGTTGCTCGGCACCTCGGCCGCCCACGTGGTGACGCCGCTGATGCAGCAGACGCCGTACGACGGCATCAAGGACTTCGCCTTCGTCTCGATCGTCGCCAACCAGCCCAACATGCTGGTGGTGCGGCCCACGCTCAAGGCCGACAGCGTCGAACAATTGATCGCGATGGCGCGCAAGGAACCGGGCCGCATCAACTATGCCTCGGCCGGGCCGGGCAGCTCGCCGCACCTGGGCGCCGAACTGTTCCGCGAACGCGCCGGCGTGGACATCGTCCACATCCCCTACAGCGGCGCGGCGCCCGCCATCAATGACCTGGTGGGCGGCCAGGTGGATATGGCGGTGCTGAACCTGGCCGCCAGCCTGCAGTTCATCCGTAGCGGCCGGCTCAAGGCGCTGGCCTACGCCAACGGCCAGCGCTCGCCGTTGTTGCCGGATGTGCCGACCCTGGCCGAATCCGGGGTGAAGGGCGCGGAGTCGGCGTCCTGGTACAGCCTGGCCGCGCCCAAGGGCACGCCGCCGGAAATCCTCCAGCGTCTGAACGATGCGGTGGCCAAGATCAACGCCGATCCTGAATACAGCAAGCTGATGCAGGCGCAAGGGGTGGATCTGTGGAACATGACGCCGCAGGAGGCCACCGCCTTCGTCGAGAAGGACCAGGCCGCCATGCGCAAGCTGGTGCAGGCGGCGGGGTTGATGAAGAAATAGGACGGTTCCGGCGGCCGGAATGACGGTTTGCCGCCCTGGTCGGATCCTGATGAGCGGGAAAATCTCCCGGTGGCCCTGGCTGCCGGGGTTGTTTCATTGCTTTCTATGTAGTAACGTTACTACGTTATTTGTAAGGATCAGGGGATGCATCATGTCTATCACCACACTGTCCAGCCGGGAACTCAATCAGGACGTGACCCGCGCCAAGAAGGCGGCCCTGCATGGCCCGGTGTTCATCACGGACCGCGGCAAGCCATCCCACGTCCTGCTCGGCATCGAGGAATACTGGCGCCTGGTCGGCCAAAAACGAAATCTCGTCAGCGCATTGTCGATGCCGGGCCTTGCCGGCATCGATCTCGATGCCCCCCGCTCACGCGAGCTGCCCCGTCCCGCGGACGTCGACTGATGTTCCTGCTGGATACCAATGTGCTTTCCGAGCTGCGCAAAGCCGGCGACGGCAAGGCGGACAGGAACGTGATCGCATGGTTCTCGAACGAGGACGCGGTGAACTTCTACGTTTCGGCGATCACGCTCATGGAGATCGAGATCGGTGTCCTGCGCATGGAGCGGCGCGATGCCGACCAGGGCGCCCGCCTGCGAGCCTGGATGCGCGATCGCGTCCTGCCGGAATTCTCCGAGCGGACGCTGCCGCTCGATGCGGCCGTGTCGTTGCGTTGCGCCAGGTTGCATGTGCCGGATCTGCGTCCGGAACGGGACGCCTTCATCGCGGCTACCGCGCTGGTGCACGGGATGACGCTCGTTACGCGAAACGTGTCCGATTTTTCCGGTTGCGGGGTCCGCCTCGTGAACCCTTGGGAAGCGAGTGCCTGAAAGACAACGCCCAGGCTGCGCCGGCGTTGAGCCGGCGTCGGATGTCCCACGCCGACCGACGGCGGCGCTTCGCCGTCAACCCGCCAGCGCCGCCACGCGCCTGAGCGCGTCGCGCGTTTCCGCCACCAGTTGCTCCATCACGGCGCCGGCCGGCTGCAGGCTGTCGATCAATCCGGCGCTCTGGCCGGCCTCGACCTTGCCGCCCTGCACGTCGCCGTCGAAGGCTGCCTGCTTGAGGGAACTGCCGGCGAACATCGTCTCCAGCATGGCCTCGTCGCCGCCGCGCTCGGCCGCAAGGTAGTCGCGGGCGAAGGCGTTGCGCAGCATGCGCACCGGCGAGCGGCCGCGCCCCACCAGCGTGGTGTCGGCCACGCCGGCCGCCAGCACCGCGTCCTTGTAGGCATCGCACACGCCGGCCTCGGGCGTCAGCAGGAACCGGGTGCCCAGTTGCGCGCCCGCGGCGCCCAGGCACAGCGCGGCCGCGATGCCGGCGCCGTCGGCGATGCCGCCGGCCGCCACCACCGGCACCGACACGCGCCGCGCCACCGAGCGCAGCAGCACTTGCAGGCCGATTTCATCGGGGCCGGGATGGCCGCCGGCCTCCAGGCCGACGGCGATCACCGCGTCCACGCCGGCCGCTTCGGCCTTGGCGGCATGCTCGGGGCTGGCGATGACCTGCAGCCATTTGACGCCCGCCTCGCGCGCGCGGCCGATGTGCTTCTGCGGCCCGCCCTGCGAGGCGATGATGACCGGCACGCCTTCGGCCAGCGCGATGTCCATGTGTTCCTGCGCGCGCTTGTTGTAGAGCGGGATGTTGACCGCGTAGGGCGCGTCGGTGCCGGCGCGGACCTCGCGGATGGCGGCCAGCAGCGCCTCGGGGTACATCGGGCCGGCGGCGATCACGCCGAGCCCGCCGGCGCGCGACACCGCCAGCGCCAGCGCCGCGTTCGACGAGGCCCAGCTCATGCCGCCCTGGATGATGGGATAGCGCGTGCCCAACAGGCGGGTCAGCGGGGTTTGCAGAGTCATGGCTGATCAGAAGAGGGAAAAACCCATTCTGGAATATATGGTTGATAAAATCAACTATATTTTGAGTGGCACGCCAGCGGGCGCGGCGAGCACGCCATGCGCGATGCGCCGACGCGGGTATTGCCGGTCGCGCCAGGTTATTTGTTTATGATGTGCGCGTCTGGCCCAAGGCCCGGCCGTCCCGAGGAGGGGGCGCCTTTCCCCCATCAATAAGAACAATCATGTCCAGCACTACCGATACGCGTTACGTGCGCACCATCATCCTGGGTACCCTGGTGGTGCTGCTTGCCATGGGCGTGCGCGCCACCTTTGGCCTGTTCATGCAGCCCATGGGCCTGGCCCACGGGTGGGGCCGCGATGTGTTTTCCATGGCCTTCGCGCTGCAGAACCTGGTGTGGGGCGTGGCCTGCATCTTCATGGGCATTCTGGCCGACCGCCATGGCTCCGGCCGCACCATCGCGCTGGGCGCGGTGCTGTACATGCTGGGCATGATCGGCACGCGCTTTGCCACGGACGAAACCACGCTGTACCTGAGCGCCGGCGTGCTGGTCGGCCTGGGGCAGGCCGGCACGACGTTCCCCGTGATCCTGCCGGTGGTGGCGCGCGTGGTGCCGCCGGCCTACCGCAGCACCGCCATGGGCATTGCCAGCGCCGGCGGCTCGCTCGGCCAGTTCGCCGTGGTGCCGACCGGCCAGGCGCTGATCACCGGCCTGGACTGGCCGGGCGCGCTGTGGGTGTTGTCGCTGTTCGTGGCATGCGCCGCGCCGCTGGCCTATTTCCTGCGCGGCCGGCCGCAGGCCCACGGCGGGCCGCAGCAGTCGCTGGCGGCGGCGGTGCGCCAGGCGGTGCGGCACCCGTCGTTCCACTTCCTGTTCTGGAGCTATTTCGTCTGTGGCTTCCACACGGCCTTCATCACGCTGCACCTGCCGGCCTACGTCACCGATGGCGGCCTGACGCCGGGGCAGGGCGCCACCGCGATCGCGCTCATCGGGCTGTTCAACGTGCTGGGGTCGTTCTACGCCGGCAAGCTGGGCGGCAAGTACAGCAAGAAGCGGCTGCTCGCGGTGGTCTACGGCATGCGCGCATTCGGCATCCTGCTGCTGCTGTGGATGCCCCTGTCGCCGTGGGTGCTGTATGCGTTCGCGGCCTGGATGGGGCTGTTCTGGCTCGGCACCGTGCCGCTGACGCAGGGGCTGATCGGCCAGATCTATGGCCTGCGCTATGCGGCGACCCTGTCCGGCATCGTCTTCCTGGGGCACCAGGTCGGCAGCTTCATCGGTGTCTGGCTGGGCGGCTACGCCTATGCCAAGACCGGCAACTACGACCTGGTCTGGTGGCTCGGCGTGGCGCTGGCGGTGGCCGCGGCCTTGCTGTGCCTGCCGGTGCGCGAACAGCCGCTGGCGCAGCCGGCCGCAGCCTGACAGGTCGCACCCGCCATGAACGCCAGGCCTGCTCCCACGCCCAGCAGCCGCCATCGCGGCTGGCGGCTGCTGGGCTGGACGGCACTGGCGCTGGTGCTGGGCCTGGCCTTCTGGGGCTACACCACGCCCGAGATGCAGATCCACTGGGAAAACCTGGCTTCGCTGTGCGGTTTTTAGCCGCGCTGGCGCGGCGGCCTCGCGGTATCCTACGGCGGTGAACGATTCTTCGCCTTTCCATGCAGGACGACCCGCTTTCCCATCCTGACCTCAGCCTGCCCGAAATCGGCGCCATGCCCGCCGCCGACCTGCTGGTGCTGACGGTCAACAACCGCCTGTCGCGCCGGCTCACGCTCGAGCTGGCCGGGCTGTTGCGCCAGGAACGCCAGGTCAGCGAACTGCCGCGCATCCTGCCCCTGTCCGCCTGGCTGGCCGAGTCCGCCAACGAACTGGCGTTCGAGGACGACGAGGACGTGCCGGCCTATCGCCTCGACAGCTTCGCCACGCAGCTGGTCTGGACCGAGGCCATCCGCGCCGAAGAAGCCGAGCGCGTGCTGCTCGACGCCAGCCAGGCCGCCCGCCTGTCGATGGACGCCGACCTGCTGATGGACGAATGGACACTGCAGGTGCCGTCCGGCGCCGATACCGATGAGTACCGCGGCTTCGCCCGCTGGCGCCAGCGCTACCGCAAGGCGCTGGCCGCCATCGACGCCGAAGACGCGAACCAGGGTTATGCGCGGGTGTTGCGGGCGCTCGAAGACGGCCGGCTGGCCGTTCCCGGGCAACTGGTGCTGGCCGGCTTCACCGATCTGTCGCCGCGTTTCCGGCGCCTGCTGCGCGCCTTCGAAGACCAGGGCTGCCTGATCGCGCAATGGCGCGATACCCAGCGGGCGCCGGCCACGCCGCGGCGCTTCGAGGCGGCCGACCACGGCGCCGAATGGCGCGCGGCGGCCGAATGGGCCGCGGGCCAGCTGGCGCAGCATCCCACCGGCCGCTACGCCATCGTTTCGCCGCAGCTCGAGGCCGAGTCGCCGTTCGCGCGCCGCATCCTGAGCCAGGCGCTGGCCGGCCGCGATGGCGCGCCGGCATTCGCCTTCAACGTGGCCGTGGGCCGCCCGCTCGACGAATGGCCGATGGCGCGCGCGGCGCTGGCCTGGCTGCGGGCGCTGGCTGAATGCGCGGCCGGCAAGGGCTGCGCCGTCGAGGTGCTGGGCGCGGCCCTGCTGGCGGGGCACTGCGCGGGCGACGTCAGCGAACGCGCGCGCCTGGCCGCCATCGACGCGCGCTGGCGTCGTCGCGGGCTGGTCCATGTCGGCGCGGCCGAGTGGCGCAAGCAACTGGCGGCCTTGCCGCCGTTGGCGCAGGCCTGGGACCAGGCCATGGAAATCTGGACGCGCGGTGGCGCCCGCGCGTCTTGCGACGTCTGGATGCTGCGCATGAAAGCGGCGTTGACGGCGCTGGGCTTTCCCGGCGAAGGCGTGCTGGACAGTGTCGGCTACCAGGCGCTGGGGGCGCTGGGAGAAGCCCTGGGCGGTTTCTCCGCGCTGGCGCCCGCCGCCGGCAAGCTGGGCGGCGTGGCGGCGGTCAATCTGCTGCAGAGCGTGGCGCGCTCGGCTTCGTTCCAGCCGCAGCGCGATCCCTCGGCGCGGCTCGACGTGCTGGGCCTGCTGGAAGCCGAAGGCGGCTTCTGGGACGGTATCTGGATACTGGGCCTGACCGACGACGTGCTGCCTGCCTCGCCCAAGCCGAATCCGTTGCTGCCCCTGGCGGTGCTGCGCCAGGCCAAGGCGCCGCGCGCCACGCCCGAACGCGAACGCGAATGGGCCGAGGGCATCTACGCGGCGTTGTGCCGTTGCGCGCCACAGGTGATCGTCAGCCATGCGCACATGGACGGCGAACGCGAACTGCGGCCGTCGCCGCTGATCGCCGCTGCTGCCCCCACCGACTGGCGGCCGGCGCCGGTCGCGGCCGTGGCCGCCCTGCCGCAGGAATCGCTGGACGATATGCGCGGACCGCCGCTGGCGGCCGATGACCGCGGCGGCGGCGGCCTGGACGTGCTCGACACGCAGGCGCGCAACCCCTTGTGGGCCTTCGTGCGGCATCGGCTGGGCGGGCGCGAGCTGGCGCCCTATGCCGACGCGGCCACGGTGAACGTGCGCGGCCAGTTCCTGCACAAGGCGCTCGAGCTGGTGTGGGGCATGCTGCCCGACCAGGAGGCCCTGCACGAAACGCTGGCAGCGGGGCGCCTGCCGGCGCTGCTGGAACAGGCGGTGGCGCAGGCGGCGGACGAGGAACTCCAGGAATACGCGCCGGCCCTGAAGGCGCTGGAATGCGCGCGCGCCAGGACGGTGCTGGCGGCGTGGCTCGACATGGAGGCGCAACGCCTGCCGTTCGCGGTGGCGCAGGTCGAGAAAAACCACCAATGGCGCCATGGCGCGCTGCACCTGAAGCTGCGGCTGGACCGCATCGACACGCTGGCCGATGGCCGCAACGTCATCGTCGACTACAAGACCGGGGTGGCCGCCGCCAAGCCCGAGCCGGATTGGTCGCGCAGCCGCCCCGTCAACGTGCAGCTGCCGTTCTATGCCTCGGTGCTGGCCGATGCCGCCGGCGGCGAGGTGGCCGGCCTGGTGCTGGCCCAGATCCACGCGCGCCAGGTGGCGGCGCAGGGACTGGCCGACGAAGACCTGGGCATGGAAGGCGTGACGCTGGCCGCCGAGAGCAAGTATTTCGATGGCTTGTCCTGGCCCGAGATCCGCCAGCGCTGGCGCGCCGCGATCGAGTCGCTGGCCGATGAATACGTGGCGGGCTACGCCGCCAACGTCGCCTATCGCCGCGACGACCTGAAATACTGTGATGCGCTGCCGTTCCTGCGCTTGCACCTGGACGATGAGGACGCCTGAGCCATGGCCGATGTCGAACGCCAGCCCCAGGACCACGCCGCGCGCGCGGCCGCGCTGGACCCTGCCCGCTCGTTCCTGGTGCAGGCTCCCGCCGGCTCCGGCAAGACCGAGCTGCTGACCGACCGCATCCTGGCGCTGCTGGCCACCGTCGACCGCCCCGAGGAAATCGTCGCCATCACCTTCACGCGCAAGGCCGCGTCCGAGATGCATGCGCGTGTGCTCAGCAAGCTGCGCCGCGGGCTGGACGCGCCGCCCGAGGCCGCGCACGAACGCCGCAGCTGGGACCTGGCGCGCGCCGCGCTGGCGCGCAACGACGCGCAGCAGTGGCATCTGCTGGACCACCCCGCGCGCCTGGCCATCCGCACCATCGACTCGTTCTGCGCCGGCCTGGTGCGCAGCATGCCGTGGCTGTCCGAACTGGGCGGCATGCCCGAGATCACCGACGACGCGCGCGCGCATTACGAGGCCGCGGCCCGCGCCACGCTCGACCTGGCGGACGACTACGACGCGGTGCGCATCCTGTTGCAGCACATGGACGTGGACGTGCAGGCCGCCAAGGACGCCATCGCCGACATGCTCGGCCAGCGCGACCAGTGGCTGCCGCTGCTGCGCCACGGCTCCGACCGCGAGGCCCTGGAAGAAACGCTGGCCGAAGCCATCGGCGAGGACCTGGACGCGCTGTGCGAGGCCATGCCGCTTGGCTGGGCCGAAGCGCTGTGCGGTCCCGCGCGGCTGGCCGCGGCCCAGTTGCAGGACGGCGGCGAAGACGACCGGCTGGCGCCGCTGCGCGACTGGACCGACGAACTGCCGGCCGACGCCGAGGCGCTGGACCAGTGGCGCGCCGTGGCCCATCTGCTGCTGACCGGCACCGGGTCGCTGCGCAAGACCGTCAACAAGAACCTGGGCTTTCCCGCCAAGTGCGCGCATAAGGAACCCTTCGTCGCCTGGCTCGAGAGCGCCGATGGCGACGCCCCGTGGGTGCGGCGCCTGGCTGCCGTGCGCGATATCCCCGCGCCGCGATTGAGCGATGCCCAGTGGGAAGTGCTGGGCGCGCAGCTGATGACGCTGGCGCTGGCCGTGGCGCAGCTGCGGCTGCGCTTCGCCGACACCGGCGAGGTCGATTTCATCGAGATCTCGCAACGCGCCGCCGCGGCGCTGGGCAGCGCCGACGATCCCGGCGAACTGCTGCTCAAGCTGGATGCGTCCATCCGCCATCTGCTGATCGACGAATTCCAGGACACCAGCCAGACGCAGCTGGATCTGTTGAAAACGTTGACCTCCGGCTGGCAGGCGGGAGATGGCCGCACGTTGTTCCTGGTGGGCGACCCGATGCAGTCGATCTACCGTTTCCGCAAGGCGGAAGTGGGCCTGTTCCTGGAAGTGGCGCAGCGGGGCGTGGGGGAACTCCAGCCCGGCTTTCTCAACCTCACCGACAATTTCCGTTCGCAGGCGGGCATCGTCGACTGGGTCAACGAATCGTTCGCGCAATTGCTGCCCAAGCGCAGCGACGCCGCCGCGGGCGCCATCAAGTACAGCCCGTCCAGCGCGTTCCACGAGACCCTGCCGGATCCGGCGGTGCGCTTTCATCCCGCCTGGTCGCGCGGCGGCGGCGTTCCGGCGGAGGAGCAGGCCGAGAATATCGCGGTCGGCCTGGTGCGCCAGGCGTTGGCAGACCACGCGGGCAGCAAGCATCCGGTCGCCATCCTGGTGCGGGCCCGCAGCCACCTTGGCAACCTCACGCGCCGGCTGGCGCAGGAGGGCATCCGCTGCCGCGCGGTGGACTTGGTGCCGCTGGCGTTGCGGCCGGTGGTGGCGGACCTGGTGCAGTTGGTTCGGGCGCTGTCCCACCCGGGCGACCGGCTGGCCTGGCTGTCGGTGCTGCGGGCGCCGTTCTGCGGCCTGACGCTGGAATCGTTGCAGCGCCTGTTCGGCGCCGACCACTTCACGCCGGTGCCGGTGCTGCTGGAGCGGTTGTTGCGCCCCGCGCCGGCCCGGCCCGCCGACTCCCCGCCGGTGCGGGCCGTCTCGGCCACGGCCCCAGCCGCGTCGCGGCAGGGCTCGCTGTTCGACGACACCGAGAATCCGGCACAGGGGGCGTTATTCGATGATGCCGCGT
Organism: Achromobacter sp. EG18; assembly: GCF_059759395.1. Classification (NCBI taxonomy): domain Bacteria; kingdom Pseudomonadati; phylum Pseudomonadota; class Betaproteobacteria; order Burkholderiales; family Alcaligenaceae; genus Achromobacter; species Achromobacter sp. EG18. The sequence continues at coordinate 3,090,063 of NZ_CM186213.1, read as the reverse complement.
CGCCGACGCCGCCTGGCGATCCGGCCGGGACGACCCGGCAAACAGGCGCGGCGTTGCCGCCGGACGATGCCGGCGCGCGGCTTTCGGCCGAGGCTTTGCTGCATCCCGATGAATACGCCCGCCTGCGGCAGGTGGCGGCGGTGCTGCTGGACTCGCGCAACGCCTCGGGCGCCATGCCGTTCGCGGCCTGGATCGAGACGCTGTGGCGCCGCCTGGGCGGTCCCGCGCTCTACAGCGGGCCGTCGGTGGCCAATGACGCCGAAAGCCTGTTCCAGCTGGTCGAGCGCCTGGCGCCGCACGGCGCCATCGATCCGGCCGCGCTGGACGCCGGCATCGCGCGGCTGTTCGCGGCGCCGGATGCGGCCGACGAAGAGGCCGCCGTCGAGATCATGACCATGCACAAGTCCAAGGGCCTGCAGTTCGAAACCGTCATCCTTTACGGCCTGCATCGCGCTCCGCGCGGCGACCAGCCGCCGCTGGTGCGCTTCGAGCAAAGCGGCGGGCGGGTGCTGTTCGGCCCGGTCAAGCCGCGCGCCGAGACCGAGGCCGACCCCGTGTCGCGCTACCTCGGCGCGCGCGAGGCGCGCCGAGCTTCCTACGAAATCGACCGCCTGCTGTACGTGGCCGCCACCCGCGCCCGCAAGCGCCTGCATCTGGTTGGCCACGTCGCCATCGACGAAGCCACCGGCCAGGCCAAGACACCGTCCTCCGCCAGCCTGCTGGGCCGCCTCTGGCCCTGCCTGACAACACCCGTGCCGCCCGCGACGGACGGCGATAGCGCCGAACCCCGCGACGACGGCCCTGAATGGCAAGGCGAGCCCCTGCGCCGCGTGCATCGCGACGGCCTGGCGCAACTGGCGCGCCAGGCCGATATCGCCATCAGCCCCGGCTTCGCCGCGGCCGCGCGCGGCGCCTGGGGCGACAGCGCCGAGCATCCCGCCTGGCAACTCGAATCCGGCTACGACGCCGCCATCGGCACCTTGGCCCACGCCTGGCTGGCCCGCATCGGCCAGGACGGCATCGCCGCCTGGCCAGCCGAGGCCCTGGCCCACCGCCTGCCCGCCATGCGCCGTCAACTGACCCGCGCCGGCATCCCGGCCAGCCAGGCCGATACCGCTGTCGAAGCCGTCCTGGATACCCTCCAGTCCACTCTGGCCGACGACCGTGGCCTCTGGCTCCTGTCCCAATCCGGCGCCCGCCGCGAATGGCCGCTCATCGACGCCGCCGGCAAGGTCTCCGTCATCGACCTGGCCCTGAGCACCGAAGACGGCTGGCTGATCGTCGACTACAAAACAGGCCGTCCCCAACCCAACGAATCCCCCGCCGCCTTCGCCCAACGCATGCGCCAACGCCACGGCGACCAACTCCTGCGCTACTGCGCCCAAGTCACCGCCCTGGACGGCCGCAAAGCCCGCGCCGCCCTCTACTTCCCCCGCGCCCGCGCTTGGATCGACCTATAAAAAAGAAGCAAGGCAAAGCGAAGCGAGCCCCCAAGACAAGCGAAGCAAAGTCTTCTCCCTCCCCTAGAGGGGAGGGCCGTGGAGGGGGCACACACACACTGCCCCCCGAGGCCCGCCAAGCAAGAGGCTAGCCGAGCGAGCAACGCGAAGCTCCGCTTCCCTCGCGCCCGAGCCTGATAGACCTATAACCCCGCCAAGGCAAAGCAGGGTAAAGCAAGGCAAAGCGAAGCGAGCCCCCAAGACAAGCGAAGCAAAGTCTTCCTCCCTCCCCCTCGGGGGGAGGGCCGGGGAGGGGGCGCACATACAGCCCCTCGGGGCCCGCCAAGCAAGAGGCTAGCCGAGCGAGCAACGCGAAGCTCTGCTAGAATCTTGCTTGGCGGGCCCCTTCGCATGGTTCGACGGTGAACCTGGTCAGGTCGGGAACGAAGCAGCCATAGTCGTTTAGGGTCAGTGCCGGAGTAAGGCTCGCCAACCGGTTTTCGCAAAGGGGACGGGGTTGTTTTCCAAGGGGATTTCCCCGGAAGATGATTCCGTCCCCTTTGCATTTCGCGCCGGCAATCGCATAGGCTCTTGCAAAGGCTCTACAATCCCGCCATGACTTATCTGGTACTGGCCCGCAAGTGGCGGCCGCGATCGTTCGATACCCTCGTGGGACAGGATCACGTGGTGCGCGCGCTGACGCATGCGCTCGACACCCAGCGCCTGCATCACGCCTGGCTGTTCACCGGCACCCGCGGCGTCGGCAAGACCACGCTGTCGCGCATCCTGGCCAAATCGCTCAACTGCGAAACCGGCATCACCTCCAAGCCCTGCGGCGTCTGTCGCGCCTGCACCGAGATCGATGCCGGCCGTTTCGTCGACTACCTCGAACTGGACGCGGCCTCGAACCGCGGCGTCGAGGAAATGACCCAGCTGCTGGAGCAGGCCGTCTACGCGCCGGGCGCGGGCCGCTTCAAGGTCTACATGATCGACGAAGTGCACATGCTCACCGGGCACGCGTTCAACGCGATGCTCAAGACGCTGGAAGAGCCGCCGCCGCACGTCAAATTCATCCTCGCCACCACCGACCCGCAGAAGATCCCGGTCACGGTGCTGTCGCGCTGCCTGCAATTCAATCTGAAGCAGATGCCGGCCGACTCCATCGTGGGCCACCTGCAGGCGGTGCTGGGCGAAGAGCAGGTCGGCTTCGAAGTGCCGGCCCTGCGCCTGATCGGCCAGGCCGCGTCGGGTTCCATGCGCGATGCGCTGTCGCTGACCGACCAGGCCATCGCCTACAGCGCCGGCAACCTGACCGAAGACGCCGTGCGCGGCATGCTCGGCACCATCGACCAGCGCCACCTGGTGCGCCTGCTGGACGCGCTGTCCACCGGCGACGCCAAGGGCGTGCTGGCGGTGGCCGACGAACTCGCCACGCGCGGCCTGTCGTACGCCGGCGCGCTGGCCGACCTGGCGGTGCTGCTGTCACGCGTCGCCATCGAGCAACGCGTGTCCGGCGTGACGCCGGCCGAGGACCCGCTGGTGGCCGACATCGCCCGCCTGGCGCAGACCCTGCATCCCGACGCGGTGCAACTGTTCTACTCGGTGGCGGTGCACAGCCGCGGCGAACTGACGCTGGCGCCGGACGAGTACGCCGGTTTCATCATGGCGTGCCTGCGCATGCTGGCGCTCAACGGTGACGCCGGTCCGCAGACCGCCATCGAGGCGCCTGCCACGCCGGCCCGCCAGACAGCCGAACCCGCCGTGGCCGCCGCGCAGCCGCCGCAGGCAGCGCCGGTCGCCACCGCTCCTGCGGTGGAACGGCCCGCGCCGGCGGCGCAACCGGCGGCACCCGCGCCGGCGCCCGTGGCGGCGACGCCCGCGCCATCCGTGCCTGTGAGCGCGCCGCAAGCGAACGTCGCGCCGGTTCCGGCCGCCGCGCCTGCGCCGATGGCCGCGGCGCCTGTCACCGCACCTGTCGCGCCCGCCCAGCCGGCCGCTGCCAGCGTGCCGCCTTGGGAAGACGCTCCCGCCGCCGCGGATGCCGCCCAGGCCGCCGCAGCCACTGCCCAGCCGGCGTCCCCCGCGAATGCCGCAGCCGCAGGCGCTCCGGCCAAGACGGCATCGCCCAGCGCCGCTCCCGCCGTCGCGCAAGCGCCCGCCCCGCATGCCCCCGCCACGGACACTCCTGCCGTCTCCGCGGCCCCGGTGCCCGCCAAGTCGGCCCCGCTGGCCGTGACGCCCGCGGCCGCCGCGGTCGCGCCGGCCGCCGATGACGACGGTCCGCCGTCCTGGGTCGATGAGGAAATCCCGTTCGAGGCCGAAGGCGGCTTCGTGCCTGATGCTGGCTTCGCGCCCGACGGCGGCTTCACGTCCGACCCCGACGACGATTTCGAAACGCTGGCCAGCGCGCCATCGTCCGCGCCCGCGCCTTCCGCGGCGCCGGCCCGGCGCGAAGGCCCGGCCCCGGCCCGCAAGCGCCAGTCGCGCGCGCGCCTGGCCGACATGACCTCCGCCGCCTGGCCCGAACTGGCCGCGCGCCTGCCGGTCACCGGCCTGGCCGCCGAACTGGCGCGCCAGAGCGAATGGGCCGGCGTGCAGGGCGATGCCATCATCCTGCGCGTGGCCGTCAAGACGCTGGCCGAAAGCGAAAGCCGCGTGCGCCTGCAGACGGTGCTGTGCGAACACTTCGGCCAGGGCATCCGGCTGGACGTGGACGTCGGCGCGGTCGGTGAAGCCACGGCCCACGCCGTGGCCCAGGCCGAACGCGCGGCGCGCCAGCAGGCCGCCGAGGACGCGGTCGCCGTCGATCCCTTCGTGCAGGCGCTGGTGGCGGACTTCGGCGCCCATGTCGTGGCCGGTTCGATCCGCCATGTCGACTCTCCTTCCGCCGCCGCGTAACGCGCCGGCAAATCCCTACATTCCCTCGTTCAAGGAAGCTCCATCATGATGAAAGGACAACTGGCCGGCCTGATGCGCCAGGCGCAGCAGATGCAGGAAAACATGAAGAAGGCGCAGGACGCGCTGGCCGAGATCCAGGTCGAAGGCGCCTCCGGCGGCGGCCTGGTCAAGGTCACCATGACCTGCCGCCACGACGTCAAGCGCGTCGAGATCGATCCGTCGCTGCTGGCCGACGACAAGGACATGCTGGAAGACCTGGTCGCCGCCGCCTTCAACGACGCGCTGCGCAAGGCCGAGGCCACCTCCCAGGAAAAGATGGCGTCCGTCACCGCCGGCATGCCGCTGCCCCCGGGCATGAAGCTGCCGTTCTGATCGAACGTTCCGGCCGCCGCCGCCCCGGGCGGCGCGGCCTTTGCCGTCCGCAAGTTGCCGTCGTGTCATGGACCCTCTACTGCCCGAACCCGAACCGCTGGTCTCGCTGATCGAGGCGCTGCGGCGCCTGCCCGGCGTGGGTGTGCGTTCCGCGCGACGCATGGCCTATCACCTGTTGCAGCACGATCCCCAGGGCGCCGATATGCTCGGACGCGCGCTGGCGGGCGCGGTGCGCGATCTGCGCCATTGCTCGCGCTGCAACAGCTTCGCCGAAGAGGATGTGTGCGCGACCTGCGCCAATCCCAAGCGCGATCCCTCGCTGCTGTGCATCGTCGAGACGCCGGCCGATCAGAACATGATCGAGTCCAGCCACGGCTACCGCGGCTTGTACTACGTGCTGATGGGTCGGGTGGCGCCGCTGGAGGGCATCGGCCCGCGCGAACTCGATTTCGACCGAGTCATCCGCCGTGCTACCGACGGCGTGGTGCAGGAGGTCATCCTGGCCACCAACTTCACCGCCGAAGGCGAGACCACCGCGCACTTCCTGGGCGAGGCCCTGGGCGAGCGCGGCCTGCGGGTCACGCGCCTGGCGCGCGGCGTGCCGGCGGGCAGCGAATTGGAATACGTGGACGCCGGCACCATCGCCTGGGCGCTGATGGAGCGCAAGACCACCTGACACGCCCCCACAATAGCGCGCCGGCAATGTACCGGCGAGCATTGGAAAAACGGCCCGCCCCGCGCCGGCGCGGCCTCCACGAGAGGAAGACAACCAACATGTCAGCCCTGACCGGCCTGAAGGTCCTGGAACTCGGCACGCTCATCGCCGGCCCGTTCGCCGCGCGCATCTTCGGCGAATTCGGCGCCGACGTCATCAAGGTGGAAACGCCGCACGGCCCCGACGGGACCGGCGGCGGCGACCCCATTCGCAGCTGGCGCCACCTGCACGAAGGCAATTCGCTGTGGTGGACCGTGCAGGCCCGCAACAAGCAATCCATCGCGCTCAACCTCAAGCATCCCGAGGCCCGTGAAATCGCCCGCAGGCTGGCGCTGGACGCAGACGTGGTGGTCGAGAACTACCGTCCCGGCGTGCTGGAGAAGTGGGGCCTGGGCTATGAACAGCTGCGCGCCATCAATCCGGCGCTGATCATGGTGCGCCTGTCCGGCTATGGCCAGACCGGCCCGATGAAGGACCAGCCGGGCTTCGGCGCCATCGGCGAATCCATGGGCGGCCTGCGCTACGTGTCCGGCCACCCGGACCGCCCGCCGCTGCGGGTCGGCATCTCGATCGGCGATTCGATCGCCGCGCTGCATGGCGTGATCGGCGCGATGATGGCGCTGCGCCACCGCGACGCCACCGGCGGCCGCTGGAACGGCGTGCAGGGCGAAGGGTGCCAGGCGGGACAGGGCCAGATGGTCGACGTCGCCCTGTACGAGGCCGTGTTCAACATGATGGAAAGCCTGGTGCCCGAGTATGACGTGGCCGGCGTGGTGCGCGAACGCACCGGCGGCGCGTTGCCCGGCATCGTGCCGTCCAATACCTACACCACGCGCGACGGCCAGAACATCGTCATCGCCGGCAACGGCGATGCGATCTTCCACCGCCTGATGCTGGCCATCGGCCGCGACGACCTGGCCTCGGATCCGGACCTGGTGCGCAACGACGGCCGCGCCCGCCGCGTCGCCGAGATCGATGGCGCCATCCAGCAATGGTGCGATGGCCGCGGCATCGAGGAGGCGCTCAACACCCTGAAGGCGGCCGACGTGCCGGTCGGCAAGATCTACAGCGTGGCCGACATGTTCACGGATCCGCAGTTCCTGGCGCGCCGCATGATCGAACAGCACCACTTCGCCGACGGCAGTCCGGTCAAGCTGCCGGCGGTGGTGCCCAAGCTCTCGGAAACCCCGGGCGGCACCCGCTGGATCGGTCCGTCATTAGGGGAACATACCGAGGAAGTCCTGAAAGCGCTGGGGTATGATTCAGCGGCTATCGACAAGCTGGCGCAGACCGGCGCTATCGGTATCCCCGCACCCAAGGAGACAACACATGTCAGTCACACGTCGTGATCTGCTCAAGATGGCCGGCGCCGCCGGCGTCATGGGCATGGCCCCCGCCATCGTGCGCGCCCAGAAGCTGGAGAAGACCAAGGTCCAGATCGCCGTGGGCGGCAAACCCCTGATCTACTACCTGCCGCTGTCCATCGCCGAGGCGCGCGGTTACTTCAAGGACGAGGGCCTGGACGTCTCCATCGCCGACTTCGCCGGCGGTTCCAAGGCCTTGCAGGCCGTGGTGGGCGGCAGCGCCGACGTGGTCTCGGGCGCCTTCGAGCACACGCTGTCGATGCAATCGAAGGGCCAGGCCTACCGCGCCTTCGTGCTGCAGGGCCGCGCACCGATGATCGGCGTGGGCGTGTCCAAGAAGAACCTGCCCAATTACAAGGGCCCCGCCGACCTCAAGGGCAAGAAGATCGGCGTGACCGCGCCGGGCTCGTCCACCAACATGGTGGTCAGCTTCTTCCTGGCCAAGCACGGCCTGAAGGCTTCGGACGTGTCGATCATCGGCGTGGGCGCCGGCGCCGGCGCGGTGACCGCGCTGCACAGCGGCCAGATCGACGCCATCTCCAACACCGACCCGGTGGTGTCGATGCTGGAAATGCCGGGCGACATCCAGATCATCGTCGACACCCGCACGCTCAAGGACACGCAGGACATCTTCGGCGGCAACATGCCCGCGGGCTGCCTGTATGCGCCGCAGGCGTTCATCGACGCCAATCCCAATACCGTGCAGGCGCTCACCAACGCCATGGTGCGCGCCGACAAGTGGATCCAGAAGGCAGGCCCGGACGAGATCGCCAAGGTCGTGCCCGAGACCTACCTGCTGGGCGACCCGGCGGTGTACAAGGCCGCCATCGGCAAGAGCCTCGAAGGCCTGTCGCCTGACGGCCTGATCCCCGAGGACGGCGCCGCCACCGCGCTCAAGGCCCTGGCCGCGTACCAGGCGGATTTCGACGGCGCCAAGATCGATCCGTCCAAGGTCTGGACCAACGACTTCGCGCGCCGCGCCAACGAGAAGTACCCCAATGGCTGAAGCCGCGCTTTCGCTGGAAAACATCAGCTGCACCTTCGTCTCCCGCGACGACCGCTCGCAGCGCTACACCGCCGTCAGCGACACCAGCCTGGCCATCGCGCCGGGCGAGTTCGTGTCGGTGGTGGGGCCGACGGGCTGCGGCAAGTCCACCCTGCTCAACGTCAGCGCCGGCCTGCTGGCGCCGTCGTCGGGGCAGGTCAAAGTGTTCGGCCAGCCGCTGTCGGGCATCAATTCGCGTGCTGGCTACATGTTCCAGGGCGAGGCGCTGCTGCCCTGGCGCAGCGCGCTCGACAACGTGGTGGCCGGGCTGGATTTCGCCGGCGTGCCGCGTGTCGAGGCCCTCGAGCGCGGCCGCGACTGGATGCGCCGCGTCGGCCTGGGCGGCTTCGAGAGCCGCTATCCGCATCAGATGTCCGGCGGCATGCGCAAGCGCGCCATGCTGGCGCAGACGCTGATCCGCGATCCCGACATCATCCTGATGGACGAGCCGTTCTCGGCGCTCGACATCCAGACGCGCCAGCTGATGGAAAACGAGGTCCTGGACCTGTGGATGGCCAAGCGCAAGGCGGTGCTGTTCATCACCCATGACCTGGATGAAGCCATCGCCATGAGCGACCGCGTGGTGGTGCTGTCGGCCGGGCCGGGCACGCATCCGATCGGCGAATTCGCCATCGACCTGCCGCGTCCGCGCGACGTGGCCGAGGTGCGCAACAACCTGCGCTTCGTCGAACTGCACGCGGCCATCTGGGCCGTGCTGCGCGAGGAAGTGCTCAAGGGCTACGCCCAACAACAGAAGCGGGCCTGAGGCCGTGCCTGATCCCGGCCACGCCCGCTTCCCCATGAACAGGCCCTGACCATGTCCAAGTCGTTCAAACCAGGCTCCGCCAGCCTGCGCTTCTGGCAGTTGCTGCTGCTGGTCGTCATCCTGGGCGTGTGGCACTTTGCCTCGCGCGATCCCAAGGTGGCGTTCTTCTTCGGCGAACCCCTCAAGGTGTGGGGCCGCATCTGGGCCTGGTTCGTCACCAACGCCGACATCTACACCCACCTGTGGGTCACGCTGACCGAAACCGTGCTGGCCTTCTTCATCGGCACCATCGCCGGCCTGGCCTTCGGCCTGTGGCTGGGGCTTTCGCCACGCGCCAGCGCGATTCTCGATCCCTACATCAAGGCGGCCAATTCGATGCCGCGCGTGATCCTGGCGCCGATCTTCGGCATGTGGTTCGGGCTTGGCATCTGGTCCAAGGTGGCGCTGGCGGTGACGCTGGTGTTCTTCATCGTCTTCTTCAACGTCTACCAGGGCGTGCGCGAGGTCAGCCCGACCCTGCTGGACAACGCCCGCATGCTGGGCGCGCGCCAGCGCCAGTTGCTGCGCCACGTCTATCTGCCGTCGGCCACAAGCTGGGTGTTCTCGAGCCTGCACACCTCGGTGGGCCTGGCCTTCGTCGGCGCGGTGGTCGGGGAATACCTGGGCTCGGCCAGCGGGGTCGGCTACCTGATCCTGCAGGCCGAAGGCACCTTCGACGTCAATACGGTTTTCGCGGGCATCGTGGTGCTGACGGCGTTCGCGCTGGTACTCGACTACATTGTCGGGATCGGTGAAAAGCGCCTGATGAAGTGGCAGCCGAAGTCGGGCGAAACAGAAAAGATCTGAGCCGCTTCCGGTCTGCCGCGCGGGCTGGTCCCGGGGGGGCCGCTAGCCTGCAGCCCGCAGGGCACGCTGTTCGCGCAGCCAGGCGGCCAGGCTGTCGAAGGCATCCTGCGCGCCACGCAGCGCCTGCGTTTCGTGACCTTGGGCCGCCTCGTCCAGGTGCAGCAGGAACCCCTTCCACAGCGGCCCGACGTCGTCGCCGTAGCCGCGCAGGTAGCCTAGCGGCAGCGGCGGCGCCAGCGTCTCGAGCCGCTTGGCCAGGAAGCGTCCTCCCAGTTGCGAACCTTCCACCACGTACGCCACGCCCAGCGCATAGGCGTCGGCCGCCCGCGGGCGCGGCGCATCAGGGCATTGCGGAACCGGCGCGCTGTCGCCCGCCGCCCGCAGGTCGGCGCGGATCAGCGCGCTCTTGCCGTCCCTGTCTTCGGCCCGCAGCGCGGCGGGCCAGTCCAGTTGCCACAGCCGGTTTTCCACCGGTTCAAGCCAGCCCAGCATGGCGCGCAGATACGCCACATAGCGGGCCGGACTGACGTTGCCATCGGCCAGCGCCAGTCCCTGATCCAGGGCCTCGTGGCGGTCGCGGGTGCCATCGCGCAGGAATTGGTGCACCGGGGAGATCATGCGGGTTCCTTGCCCGAGGCGGCGCGGTGCAACGACCAACTCTGCGGCTGCCGCTCGAAGCGCCAGCCTGAGTCGGCGGCCAGCCATTCGATGTCCCGCGTGTCGAACAGCGCGGCTCCGTCCGGCGCCTGCGCGGGCACGGTGAAGCGGGCATGCCATGCCGATGGGTCGGCCGTGTCAAGCTCCACTTCGGCGCCTTCAGGCAGCCAGGCCACCAGGCACAGCAGCCAGGCCATGAGCAGATAACGGCTGGTGAAAGCGGGCAGTTCGAGCGCGCCCGGGTCCTCGGGCCAGCGGACCCGGCGCTTGGACCACATCAATTGCGAGAACAGCAGCTTGCGGCATTCCTTGAGCAGCGTCGCCAGCGGCAGCGTCGCGCCGTTGTCGCTGAACCACTGGTCCAGGTCGCGGATCACGCTGACGCTGTCTTCCAGCATGTCGTTGAGGTCTCCGGCCAGCCGTTCGCAGCGCTGCTGCCGTGCCTCGGCATCCGCGTCTTCAGGCGCGTGGCTCAGCATGGCCGCCGCCAAGGTGGCATTCGATAGCGGCGCGATGGCCTCGTGGCGCAGCACCGGGAATATCTGCGCCAGCACCTTCAGCCGTACGCCTTGCGCGGCCAGCGCCTGGGCGGATATATCGACTTGCATGGCGATGTCAGCCCGCCTGGCGCAGCACGGTCAGCAGCGCATCGGGGTCGGCAGGCTTTTCGATCCAGCCATCGAACAGGGCGGAGGCGTCTTCGTGCCGTTCATGCCGCGCCAGGCCGCTCAGGGCGTAGATGCGCGATGACACATTGCGCTCGCGCAGCCGGCGGGCCAGCTCGTAGCCGTCCATGTCGGGAAGCAGGATGTCAACCAGCACCGCTTCGGGGGCGAACGTGGCGGCCTGCCGCAGCGCGTCTTCGCCGGTACCCGCGCAGCGCGCCTCCAGGCCGGACAGCGCCAGGAATTCGGCCAGCAGTTCCGAGCCCATTTCATTGTCGTCAACCAGCAGGACGCGTAGGGCGCGCTCGTCGTTCAAGGGATGTCTCCAGATTCGGGGACCTGCGGCGCATCCTGGTCGCGCGGCAGGGTAACGGTGAAAATGACCAGGCCGTCGCGGCAGTCGACGGCGATCTCGCCCTGGTGGTCGCGCACCACCTGTTCGGCGATGTACAGGCCGAGCCCGAGGCCGTTGCGGTTGCGCGAATGGCCCAGGGATTCGGGCTTGAAGGGTGAGAACAGGTGCGCCATGACGTCGTCGGGGATCGGCGCGCCATGGTTGGCCACGGTGAGTTCGATGGTGTCGCCGCGCGGCATCGCGCTGACGTGGATCGGCATGCGCGGCGCGCCATGCTGGCGGGCGTTGCTCATCAGGTTGGTGACCACCTGGGCGATGCGGTCGGTGTCGGCCGTCAGCACCAGGTCGGGGTGCACGTCCGGCTCGATGAGCAGGCCGGGATAGGCCTGGCGCTTTTCCTCGATCAGGCCGTTCAAGAGGTCGGACAGGCGGCATTCGCGCTTTTCGATGCCTAACCCCATGCCGCCCTGCAGCCGGGAAAGATCCAGCACCTGCGAGATCAGCCGCTGCATGCGCCCGCTGGAATAGCGGATGCGTTCGCCCATGCGGGCGCCGGCGTCGGTCCGCGAAAGCAGCGTGGCCGCCATGGAAATCGATTGCAGCGGATCGCGCAGGTCATGGCCCAGCATCGCCAGCAGCGCGGTGCGGGCGCGGTCGACATCGGCGGCGCGGCTGGTGGCGATGTGCGACAGCTCGTCGCGCAGGTTGTCGGCCGCCTCGAGTTCGGCCGGCAGCCACGGCGGGCTGGTGTCGCGCATGACCTCGCGCCAGGCCTCGAACGAGCCGCGCGGGGTCAGGCGCGGCCCCAGGTTGCCCACCGCGTATTGCTTTTCGGGTTTGCCGCCCCACACCACGGTCTCGATCTGTTCGCGCCGCAACCAGATCAGCCAGCCGTTGTTCATGGGATCGAACTTGCACGCCAGCAGGCCCGCATAGGGCACCAGGTCGGTCTGCAGCTCGGGATAGTCGCGCGCGATGTGGTTGGTGTGGACCAAACGTTGCCCGCTCTGGTCCAGCGCGCACAGGATGCCGGCAAGTTCGCCGCGCGGCGCGATGCCCCCGAACACCGTGACGCTGTTGCCCCACAGGCACAGCGCGGCGTCGTTGGCGATCAGCGAGGCGGGCGTTTCCGGGCCGCCGGAAAGGGCCTGGTGGATGTTTTCGGAATCCGATGCGCGCTCGGTCAACCGGCTGACCAGCGCGACATTGCGCCGTGTTTGCGCGGCGCGGTCGTTGCCTTCGATGGTCGCCAGCGCCGCGGACAGCACCTGTGTCAGCGCCTCGCAGGCCAGCCGGGCCGGGTAGGGGACCAGGCGCGGCGAATGGTGGTGGCACGCGATCATGCCCCAGAGCCTGCCGCCGATCACCAGCGACAGGCTCATGGTGGCGCGCACGCCCATGTTTGCCATGTATTCCAGATGCACCGGCGATACGCTGCGCAGCACCGAGAAGCTCATGTCGAGCGGTGCGTCGATGCCGTCCTGCGCCAGCACCCGCACCGGCTGGTACTGGCCGTCGGCGATCTGGCGCAAAGTATTCACGGTGTAAAGGCGACGCGCCTGGGCCGGAATGTCGCCGGCGGGATAGCGGCGCCCGACCCAGTCTTCGAGCGCGGGATCGCCGCGCCGCTCGGCCACGATCTCGCCGCTGTCGTCGGGATGGAAGCGATAGGCCATGACGCGGTCGAAGCCGGTGGCGCGTTGCACCTCTTGGACGGCGCGCTCCAGCAGGCCGGCGATGTCGCGCTGCGCCCGCACGCGCTCGATGCTGCGGTAGATCAGCGCGGGATCGGCGATGCCGGCGTCGTTGCCGCGGCGCTCGAGTTCGATCAGCGTCAGGTCGTCGGTGTTGCGGTGGGCGATGACGTCGTAGGCGTGCCCGTCCAGCGAGATGCTGAGCGGATCGAAGACGGGATCGTCCTGGGACAGCCAGCCCGGCAGGTTCCGCGCCAGGCCCGGCGGCAGCGAAGCCGGATCGCAGCGATAGCCCAATGCGACCGGCATCCCGAGCACCTGCGGGGCGTTTTCGCTGGCGTAGCGCAACACGCCCGCGGCATCGAAGGCGAGCAACGCGCCCAGGGGCTGGATCGCGCCCGGGACGTGAATCGGTTCGCTGTCGCAGTTCGCGAGCGTGACAGGCGGATGGGACTGGGTTGGCGCATTCATTCTAGGCTTGTCCTGGAGGTGCGCAATGTGTTGTCATTATGTCAAAGTTCTTGCGAATGTGTGCATATGCAGCGTCGGGGATTTTGGCGCGCGCCGCCTCGTTTTTTGGGCGTCCACCATCCCCCTGGCCGTTTGGCGCAAGCGGCCGGATTATTCCGGAGTTTCCATGGCGCGTCTTCCCTACGCCGATCTGTCCCATCCCGAAGCGCGACCCCTGGTCGACCGTATCGTCGCCGAGCGCGGCAGCGTGCTGCACTTGTACCAGATGTTGCTGCACAGCCCGGCCGTGGCCGGCGGCTGGCTCAACTACCTGACCTCGATCCGGCAGTTGTCGACCCTGCCGGGCGACATCCGCGAATTGGTGATCATGCGGGTGGCGGCGATCAACGGCGCGCCCTACGAGGCCGACCAGCATGCGCCGATCGCGCTGAAAGAGGGCGTGTCGCAGGCCCAACTGGACGCCTTGTCCGACTGGGAGGCGTCGACCCTGTTCAGCGAGCGCGAGCGCGCGGTGCTTGCCTACACCGATGCCATGACGCGCCATGTGCAGGTGCCCGAGCCGGTGTTCCAGGCGGCTCGCGCCGCCATGGGATCGGAAAAACTGATCGTGGAATTGACCGCCACCGTGGCGGCCTACAACATGGTGTCACGCTTCCTGGAAGCGCTGCAGGTGCATTCGCACGATCATCGCTGAAGCGCGGCCCGGCCGTGGCCGCCGGGCCGGTGCCGGCGGTCTCAGGCGCGCTGCGCTTCGATCAGCGCGTCCAGCTTGATGGCATCGGCCACGAAGGCGCGGATGCCTTCGGCCAGCTTGTCGCTGGCCATGGCGTCGTCGTTGAGCTGGGTGCGGAAGGCCACTTCGCCCGAAGCGATGCGGGCGATATCGCCGCCCGCCGCATCGGCGCGCAACTGCGCCGGCGCGTCGCCCTCGGTCTGCGACAACTGGGTCAGCAGCTCGGGGCTGATGGTCAGCAGGTCGCAGCCCGACAGCGCCAGGATCTGGCCGACGTTGCGAAAGCTCGCGCCCATGATCTCGGTGGCGATGCCGAAACGCTTGTAATAGTGATAGATGCGGGTCACCGACTGCACGCCGGGGTCGCGCGCGCCGGCGTGGTCGGCTTCGACCCAGGCGGCGCCGGCGGCCTTCTTGTGCCAGTCGTAGATGCGGCCGACGAAGGGCGAGATCAATTGCACCTGGGCGTCGGCGCAGGCCACCGCCTGCGGCAGCGAGAACAGCAGCGTCAGGTTGCAGCGCACGCCCTCGGCTTGCAGCGCGCGGGCCGCCTGGATGCCTTCCCAGGTGGACGCGATCTTGATCAGCACGCGCTCGCGCGGCACGCCGGCGGCTTCGTACAGCGCGATCAGGGCGCGGGCGCGCTCGATGGTGGCGCGGGTGTCGAACGACAGGCGCGCGTCCACTTCGGTCGAGACGCGGCCGGGCACGATATCCAGGATGGCGCGGCCAAAGGCGACCAGCAGCCGGTCCATCAGCTCGGCGGTGGGCGCGCCGCGGTGGTCGCGGGCGGTCTTTTCGAGCAGCGGGCGGTAGGCGTCCTGCTGGACGGCCTTCAAAATTAGGGACGGATTTGTGGTGGCGTCGGTGGGACGCAGCGCCTTCATTGCCTCGAAATCGCCGGTGTCGGCGACAACGGTGGTGTGATTGCGCAGGGCGTCAAGTTGGCTGGACATGGACAATACGGCTCGCAGCATCAGGGGTTGAAGGTGCTTTAGCGTATCACCGAGCCGCCGACGGCGCTGTCACCGTTGGTATGGCAAAGGAGGGGCACGGCCGGCCCGCCGCGGCGGCTGAAATCTCCGATCTCAGCCTTATTTGGCGCGGTTCCCCGGGAAAAACGCCCGCTCAAGGTATAATTCCAAGGTTTGATTATCGATTCTAAAACCGGGGTTTACTGTGCTGCCGCAACTCTTTCCCGAGGGGATCAACCGCTTCCCTCCTGCAATTCTGGCTCTGGCGGACGGTACCATTTTTCGAGGCGTGTCGATCGGTGCGCCTGGCCATACCGTCGCCGAAGTGGTGTTCAACACCGCGATGACCGGGTACCAGGAAATTCTCACCGATCCCAGCTATAGCGGCCAGATCGTCACGCTGACCTATCCGCACATCGGCAACACCGGCGTCAACGCCGAGGACGTCGAAGCCAACCGCGTCTACGCCGCCGGCCTGGTGGTGCGCGACTGTCCCGCCCGCGTGTCGAACTTCCGTTCCACGCAATCGCTGCCCGAGTACCTGTCCGAGCAGGGCATCGTCGCCATTTCCGGCATCGATACCCGCAAGCTGACCCGCATCCTGCGTGAAAAGGGCGCCCAGGGCGCCTGCATCTTCGTCGGATCGGACGCCGACCGCGCCGTCGAACTGGCCCGCGGCTTTGCCGGCATGGCCGGCCAGGACCTGGCCAAGGTCGTCTCCATCAAGGACAGCACCACCTGGACCCAGGGCACCTGGCAGCTGGGCGAAGGCTACACCCAGCCCGACCAGTCCAAATTCCATGTCGTTGCCTACGACTTCGGCATCAAGTCCAACATCCTGCGCCTGCTGGCCGACCGCGGCTGCCGCCTGACGCTGGTGCCGGCCCAGACCAGCGCCGAGGAAGTGCTCAAGCTCAACCCCGACGGCGTGTTCCTGTCCAACGGCCCCGGCGACCCCGAGCCCTGCGACTACGCCATCGACGCCACCCGCGTGTTCCTGGACAAGAAGCTGCCGGTGTTCGGCATCTGCCTGGGCCACCAGATCATGGGCCTGGCCGTCGGCGGCAAGACGCTCAAGATGAAGACCGGCCACCACGGCGCCAACCACCCGGTGCAGGACCTGGCGTCCAAGCGCGTGTTCATCACCAGCCAGAACCACGGTTTCGCGGTCGACGCGGCCAGCCTGCCGGCCAATGCGCGCGTCACGCACGTCTCGCTGTTCGACGGCACGCTGCAGGGCTTCGAGCTCACCGACCGTCCGGCCTTCTGCTTCCAGGGCCACCCCGAAGCCAGCCCCGGTCCGCACGACATCCTGGAGCTGTTCGACAAGTTCATCAGCCTGATGTCCGGCCAAAAGTAAAGATTGCATCATGCCCAAGCGTACAGACCTAAAAAGCATTCTCATCATCGGCGCCGGCCCCATCATCATCGGGCAGGCCTGCGAATTCGACTACTCCGGCGCGCAAGCGTGCAAGGCGCTCAAGGCCGAGGGTTACCGCACCATCCTGGTGAACAGCAACCCCGCCACGATCATGACGGATCCGGAAACGGCCGACGTCACCTACATCGAGCCCATCACCTGGCAAGCCGTCGAAAAGATCATCGAGCGTGAAAAGCCCGATGCGCTGCTGCCCACCATGGGCGGCCAGACCGCGCTGAACTGCGCGCTCGATCTGGCCCACCACGGCGTGCTGAAAAAGCACAACGTCGAACTGATCGGCGCCAACGAGCACGCCATCGAGAAGGCCGAAGACCGCCAGAAGTTCAAGCAGGCCATGACCGACATCGGCCTGGAATCGGCCAAGTCGGGCGTTGCCCACAGCATGGACGAAGCCTGGGAAGTGCAGCGCCGCATCGCCGCGGAAGTCGGCACCTCGGGCTTCCCCGCCGTGATCCGCCCCAGCTTCACCATGGGCGGCTCGGGCGGCGGCATCGCCTACAACGCCGAAGAATTCGAAACCATCTGCCGCCGCGGCCTGGAAGCCTCGCCCACCAGCGAGCTGCTGATCGAAGAGTCGCTGCTGGGCTGGAAGGAATTCGAGATGGAAGTGGTCCGCGACAAGGCGGACAACTGCATCATCGTCTGCTCCATCGAGAACCTTGACCCCATGGGCGTGCACACCGGTGACTCCATCACCGTGGCGCCGGCCCAGACGCTGACCGACAAGGAATACCAGATCATGCGTAACGCATCGATCGCGGTGTTGCGCGAGATCGGCGTGGACACGGGCGGCTCGAACGTGCAGTTCGCGGTCAACCCCAAGAACGGCCGCATGATCGTCATCGAGATGAACCCGCGCGTGTCGCGTTCGTCGGCGCTGGCGTCCAAGGCCACCGGTTTCCCCATCGCCAAGGTCGCCGCGCGCCTGGCCGTGGGCTACACGCTGGACGAACTCAAGAACGAAATCACCGGCGGCGCCACGCCCGCCTCGTTCGAACCGTCGATCGACTACGTGGTCACCAAGGTGCCGCGTTTCGCCTTCGAGAAATTCCCCACTGCCGACGCGCGCCTGACCACCCAGATGAAGTCCGTGGGTGAAGTCATGGCCATCGGCCGCACCTTCCAGGAATCGTTCCAGAAGGCGCTGCGCGGCCTGGAAGTCGGCGTCGACGGCCTGAACCAGAAGACCACCGACCGCGAAAAGCTGCAGGTCGAGCTGGGCGAACCCGGTCCGGAACGCATCTGGTATGTGGGCGACGCCTTCGCGCAAGGCTTCACGCTGGACGAAGTGCACAACATCACGCACATCGACCCCTGGTTCCTGTCGCAGATCAAGGAAATCGTCGACATCGAGCTGGCGCTCGAACAGAAGACGCTGTCCGACCTGGACTATGCCACTCTGTGGGAACTGAAGCGCCGCGGTTTCTCCGATCGTCGCCTGGCGTTCCTGCTGGACACGGTCGAATCCGAAGTGCGCAAGCTGCGTCACCAGTTGAACGTGCGCCCGGTCTACAAGCGCGTGGACACCTGCGCCGCCGAATTCGCCACCCGCACGGCCTACATGTACTCGACCTACGAGGAAGAGTGCGAAGCCGCGCCCACCGACCGCAAGAAGATCGTGGTGCTGGGCGGTGGCCCGAACCGTATCGGCCAGGGCATCGAGTTCGACTACTGCTGCGTGCATGCCGCGCTGGCGCTGCGTGACGACGGGTACGAGACCATCATGGTCAACTGCAACCCGGAAACCGTCTCCACGGACTACGACACCTCCGACCGCCTGTACTTCGAGCCGTTGACGCTGGAAGACGTGCTGGAAATCGTCCACAAGGAAAATCCGGTCGGCATGATCGTCCAGTACGGCGGCCAGACTCCGCTGAAGCTGGCGCGCGCGCTGGAGGCCAACGGCGTGCCGATCATCGGCACCAGCCCGGAATCCATCGATATCGCCGAAGACCGCGAGCGCTTCCAGAAGCTGCTGAACAAGCTTGGCCTGCGCCAGCCGCCCAACCGCACGGCCCGCACGGAAGCCGAGGCCCTGGCCCATGCCGCCGAGATCGGCTACCCGCTGGTGGTGCGTCCGAGCTACGTGCTGGGCGGCCGCGCCATGGAAATCGTGCACGAGCAGCAGGACCTCGAACGCTACATGCGCGAGGCCGTGAAGGTCAGCAATGACTCGCCCGTGCTGCTGGACCGCTTCCTGAACAACGCCACCGAAGTCGACGTGGACTGCCTCGCCGACGGCGAAACCGTCTTCATCGGCGGCGTCATGGAACACATCGAGCAGGCCGGCGTGCACTCGGGCGACTCCGCCTGCAGCCTGCCGCCGTACTCGCTGTCGGCTGACGTCATCGCCGAGATCAAGCGCCAGACCGGCATGATGGCCAAGGCGCTGAACGTCAGCGGCCTGATGAACGTGCAGTTCGCCATCCAGGGTGGTGACGTCTACGTGCTGGAAGTGAACCCGCGCGCCTCGCGCACGGTGCCCTATGTGTCCAAGGCCACCGGCCTGCAACTGGCCAAGATCGCCGCGCGCGCGATGGCCGGCCAGACGCTGGCGGCCCAGGGCATCACCCGCGAAGTGGTGCCGCCTTACTTCTCGGTCAAGGAAGCTGTGTTCCCCTTCGTGAAGTTCCCTGGCGTGGACACCATCCTCGGCCCGGAAATGAAGTCGACCGGCGAAGTCATGGGCGTGGGCACCAGCTTCGGTGAAGCCTTCGTCAAGTCGCAGCTGGCCGCCGGCGTGCGCCTGCCGGAATCCGGCACGGTGTTCATCAGCGTCAAGAACCAGGACAAGCCCCGCGCCGTGGAAGTGGCGCGCGGCCTGCACGCCCTGGGCTTCAAGCTGGTGGCAACCCGCGGCACCGCCGCCGAGATCGAAGCGGCCGGCATCCCGGTGCAGTTGGTCAACAAGGTCACCGAAGGCCGTCCGCACATCGTCGACATGGTCAAGAACGGCGAGATCTCGCTGGTCATCAACACTGTCGAGGAACGCCGCAACGCCATCGCCGACTCGCGCACCATCCGTACCCAGGCGCTGGCGGCGCGCGTGACCTTCTTCACGACCATCGCGGGCGCCCGCGCGGCCGTCGAAGGCATGCAGTATCTGCGCCAGGGCCTCGGCCTGCAGGTTTACCCGCTGCAGGAACTTCACGCGTCTTTATTGGACAAATAACGCTTGGGCGCGCAGGGGGCGCGTCTCAAGTGAATCAAGGACAAAAGAATGAAGTGGTTCATTCTGGCGTTATTCATCGTGTGCGCCACGGTAGTTCACTACCGTGGCCGCGTACGACACCGGTTCTCGCGGCAGGCGTTGGATCATTCCACCTTCACCGCGCCGCTGAACTGCTTCATGTACGCATTCTCCAGCGTGCCCAACAAGCCCTATCTCGATCTGGACCAGTTCCCGGAACTGAAGGTCTTGCTGGACCGCTGCGACGAAATCCGGGCCGAGGCCGTCAACCTTTATGGCGACGGCCACATCAAGGCCTCGGACAAGTACAACGACGCGGGCTTCAACTCGTTCTTCAAGACGGGCTGGAAGCGCTTCTACCTGAAGTGGTACGACGCCGACCATCCGTCGGCCGAGGCCCTCTGCCCGGTCACGACCAAGCTGCTGGCGGGCATCCCGACCATCAAGGCCGCCATGTTCGCCTCGCTGCCGCCGGGCAGCCGGCTGCCGCGCCATCGTGATCCCTACGCCGGTTCGCCGCGTTTCCACATGGGCCTGATCACGCCGAACAGCCCCGACTGCTACATCAACGTCGACGGCCAGGAATACTACTGGCGCGACGGCGAGGCGGTCGTGTTCGACGAGACCTTCATCCATTACGCCGAAAACAAGACCGACCAGAACCGGATCATCCTGTTCGCGGACGTCGAGCGGCCCATGCGCTATCGCTGGGCCCAGGCGTTCAATCGCGTGGTCGGCGGTTTCCTGCTGCGCGCGGCCGCCGCGCCCAACCAGGAAGGCGACGCCACCGGCGGCATCAACCGCATCTTCGGCGCGGTCTACGCCGTGCGCCGCTTCGGCAAGGCGCTCAAGAAAAAGAGCAAGCCGCTGTACTACCTGTCCAAGTGGGCGCTGGTGGCGGCGATCTTCGCGCTCATCTTCCTGTAAACCCGGCGCCAGCGTTCCTGTAGCATAGCGGGCGGAGCCTCTCGTCCGGGAGGCTCCGCTTTTTTACATCCGACCGGGGCCACCTTCATGGACAGGGTTTTCATCACCGGCGCCAGCAGCGGCCTGGGCCGCGCCCTGGCACGACGCTACGCCGCCAGCGGCGCCACGCTCGGCCTGCTGGGCCGGCGCGAAGACGCGCTGCGGGAACTGGCCGACAGCCTGCCCGGCCAGCATCGCTGCTACGCCGTGGACGTGCGCGACCGCCAGGCGCTGCATGCCGCCGCGCAGGATTTCATCGCCTTCTGCCAGGGGCGGGTGGACGTGGTCATCGCCAGCGCCGGCATCAGCGCCGGCACCCTGACGGGGCATCACGAGGACTATGAGGTCTTCAAGGCCATCGTCGATACCAACCTGCTGGCGACCGTGGCGACCTTCGAACCCTTCGTCGAGCCGATGCGCGCGGCGGGCGGCGGCCGGCTGGTCGGCATCGCCAGCGTCGCCGGCGTGCGCGGGCTACCGGGCGCGGGCGCCTACAGCGCCTCCAAGTCGGCGGTGGTGACCTACTGCGAAAGCCTGCGGCTGGAACTGGCGGGCGACGGCATCCGTGTCGTCACCATCGCGCCGGGGTACATCAAGACCGCGATGACGGCGCACAATCCGTACAAGATGCCGTTCCTGATGGACGCCGACAAGTTCGCGCAGCGCGCCCAGGCGGCGATTGGGCGCGGCACCACGTACACGGTGATTCCCTGGCAGATGGGCGTGGTGGCGAAACTGATGCGCCTGCTGCCCAACGCGGTCTACGACCGGCTAGCGCGCAACGCGCCGCGCAAGCCGCGCAAGGCGGACAAAGCCGGCTGAGCCGCAGGGCGACAGCGGCCAGGGCGCCAGGACGACACCCTGGCGCCGGCCGTCACGGCACGACGTCGTCGCCGACCTCGGCGGCCACGTGGCCCACGTCGCCCCAATCCAGCACTTGCCACTGGCGGCCGCGCACGCCGACCCGGTTGATGCTGACGTTCAGCAATGCCGCGTCGCGCGGCGCATTCAACGGCACGCCGCTGGCATGGCGCCAGATGATGTCCAGCACGCCGCCGTGGGTGAACATCAGGATGCGTTCGCCGTCATGGCGGCTGGCCACGTCATCCACCGTGGAGATGACGCGCGACTGGAACTGGCCCAGCGTTTCGCCGCCGTCCAGCGCGCGCAGCGGATCGCGGCTGCGCCAGGCGGCCGCGGCTTCCGGCGCCAGCACGTCGATGCGTTCCAGGTCCAGCCCTTCGAGCACGCCGAAGCCGCGTTCGCGGATGCCGGGCTCGACCCGCACGCGCAGGTCTAGCTGTTCCGACACCGGCGTGGCGGTGGCATGGGCGCGTTGCAGGTCGCTGCTGTAGATGGCGTGGATCGGCGTGCTGCGGGCGTCTTCACGCAGGCGCGAGGCCAACAAACCGGCCTGGTTGCGGCCGAATTCGTTCAAGGGGATGTCTTGCCAGCCCTGCAGGCGGCGCTGGCGGTTCCAGTCGGTTTCGCCGTGGCGGATGAACCAGATTTCAGTCATTGCGGTGTCGATACGGTGGGGAAGGGCGCGGGTGGCGGACCGACCCGGCTCAGAGCGGCTCGGGCGCGACTGGCGCGCGCGGCTTCCAGATGGCTTGAATCACCGAGCTTAACGCGACCAGCGCGGGCTCGCTAGCGCGTTCATAGGGCAGGATGAAACCCAGCATGGCATCGGCCCGCGCCTGGCCCCACACCATGAAATCGCCCGAGGCCGCGCCGGCCAGCGCGGTTTCCTCGCGCAGCAGCGCGCAACCGGCGCCGGCCCGCACCAGCGCTTCCAGGTTGGCTTGGTCGTCGTTCTGCATGGCGATGCGCGGCGACAGGCCGTGGCGCTCGAACATGTCGCGCAGCAGCAGGTGAGTGTGGCTGCCGGCCGGGCCGTCCAGCCACGGCAATTGCGCCACCTCGCGCCAGCCGCCGCGCTTGAGCACGGCGGCATGTTCGGTCGGCAGCGCGATGCGGTAGCGCACGCTGCGCAGCGGCAGCCACAGCACGCCGCGCGGCGGGTGCGCGGCGATGGTCAACGCCGCCGGCAGCCGGCCGGTGCTGACCTGCTCGGCCAGCACGGCGGTGGGCTGGATCTGCGTCTTCAGTTCGATCAGCGGCAGCCGCTGCGTGATGGCCGCCGCCAGCTCGCCCAGCCGCAGGAAGTCAGGCTTCTCGCTGGGCAGGCCCAGTTCCACCACGCCCTGCAGGCTGCCTTGCAGTTGCTGCGCCTCGGACTTGAATTGCGCGCCCAGCACCAGCAGCGATTCGGCCGTGGGCAGCAGCATCTCGCCGGCCTTGGCCAGGGCCAGCCGTCCGCCGCTGCGGTCGAACAACGCCACGCCCAGGCTCTGCTCCAGCGCCTTGATCTGCGCGGTGACGGCGGGTTGGGTCAGCGACAGCGCTTCGGCGGCCCGCGTCAGGTTGCCCAGGCGGGCGACGGTGACGAAGGCGCGGATCTGATAGATTTCCATGCCGCCTTTGTAGGGGAAGCCGGCTCAGGCGGCAAGCAGCCGTACTTGCGTCGGCTCCAACCCGATCGACACCGGCGCGCCCACCGGGAACGGCGACAGCCCCGCCAGGTGCGACTGGTCGGCCGTCAGGCGCTGTTCGCCGATCTGCACCTGGTAGCGGGTGAACTCGCCCAGGAACTCGCTGCTTTCCACCACGCCCGGCAGCCACACATAGCGCGCGTCGCCCAGTCCGTCTGCCATCTCGATCTGCACCGTGTGCGGCCGGAAGCTCGCCGCCAGGCGCTGCGCCGCCGGCGCCTCGGCCGCCAGCGGCAGGTGCAGGTCGCCCACGCCTTCCACCGCCAGCACCACGCTGCCGCTGGTGCGCTCGCGCACCTCGCCTTCCAGCACGTTCATGGTGCCGACGAAGTTGGCCACGAAACGGTTAACCGGGTAGTCGAACAGCGTGCTGGGCGCGCCGATCTGCTGCACTACGCCGTGGTCCAGCACCGCCATGCGGTCGGCGGTGGTCATGGCTTCTTCCTGGTCGTGGGTGACGAAGATGGTGGTGATGCCGAGCCGCCGCTGCAGGCTCAGCAGGTCCTGCCGCATCTGCACGCGCAGCTTCTTGTCCAGGTTCGACAGCGGTTCGTCCAGCAGCAGCACCTGCGGCTCGATCACGATGGTGCGCGCCAGCGCCACGCGCTGCTGCTGGCCGCCGGACAGTTGGTTGGGGCGGCGGCGCGCGTATTGCGACAGGCTCACCAGTTCCAGCGCGGCCTCGACCTTGGCGCGGATCTGCTCGCGCGGCAGCTTGCGCTCGACCAGCCCGAACGCCACGTTGTCCCACACGGTCATGTGCGGCCACAGCGCATAGTTCTGGAACACCATGCCGATGTTGCGCTCCCATGGCGGGATGGTGCTGATGTCCTTGCCGTCCACCAGCAACTGACCGGCGTCCTGCCGGTTGAAGCCCGCGATCAGGCGCAGCAGGGTGGACTTGCCCGAGCCCGACGGCCCCAGCAGGGCGAAGAACTCGCCCGGCTCGATGTGGATGTTGACGTCCTTGAGCACTTCGGTTTTGCCATACGACAGCCGGATGTTGCGGCATTCAACGCTGACTTTCTTCATGTCGATTCCCCTTGATTCAGGCCGTCTCGTCGTGACGCGCCGGGCGCTGGCGCGCCTGGGCGCGTTCCACCAGCAAGTGCGAGACATACGTGCCGACCGCGACCGCGGCCACCGCCAGCACGCCCAGCGCCGCGCCGGGGCCCCGGCCCGCCGCGCTTTGCATGTACAGATAGATGCCATAGCTCATCGGCGCCTGGCTGTCCTTGGTGACCAGCATGATGGTGGCCGACAGCTCCACCGCCGCCGTCACGAAGCTTGTCACGAAGCCGGCCAGCATGCCGCCCGCCATCAGCGGCACCACCACCCGCCGGATGGTGCGCAGGCGCGTCGCGCCCAATGATTGCGCCGCTTCCTCCAGCGATACGTTGATCTGCTGCAGCGCGGCCACGCACGAACGCAAGGCGTACGGCAGCCGCCGCACCGAGTACGCGATCATGATGATGATCCACGACGAGGTCAGCAGCGTGCCGGTGCCCGGGATCTCCACCCCGCGGAACGTGCGCAGCAGCCCGATCGCCAGCACGATGCCCGGGATCGCCAGCGCCGCCGAGGCCAGGAAGTCCAGCCATTGGCGCGCCGGCAGCCGGGTGCGCAGCATCAGGTAGGCGATGGCGGTGCCCAGGATCACATCCACGCCCGCCGCCAGGCCGCAATAGAGCAGGGTGTTGGCGAGCATGCCCTGCGATTCGCTGAACACCGCGCCGTAGTGCGCCAGCGTGTAGCCGTCCGGCAGCGGCGCGAAGCTCCAGACGCTGGCCAGCGACAGCAGCAGCACGCCCATGTGCGGCGACAGGACCAGCAGCAGCACCAGGACGATCCAGCCATAGGCCAGCACGCTCTCGGCCGGCCGCAGCTTGCGCTTCTGGATCGAGTTGCCGCCCTTTTGCAAGGTGGAATAGTCGCGCCCCTTGAGCACTCGCGCCGACAGCCACAGCGCCAGGATCGAGAAAGCGATCATGATGACGCTGATGACATAGCCCAGCGGATCCTCCAGCCCCACCTGCGTGATGCGCAGATAGGCCTGCGGCGCCAGCATGTTGGTGGTGCCCAGCACCAGCGGCGTGCCCAGGTCGTCGAACACCTTCACGAACACCAGCGAGGCGCCGGCCACGTAGCCCGGCAGCGCCAGCGGGAAGATCACGCGGCGGAACAGCCGGAAGCCGCGCGCGCCCAGGTTGAAGGCCGCTTCCTCCATGGCGCCGTCGATGTTGCGCAGCGCCACCACCAGGTTCATCAGGATGAACGGGAAGTAGTGCAGCGCCTCGACGAAGATGACGCCGTTCAGGCCTTCCATGAACGGGATGGTGAAGCCGAACCAGTCGTTCAGCAGCAGGTTGACGCTGCCGGAACGCCCGAAAATCAGCTGCATCGCCACCGCGCCGACGAAGGGCGGCATGATCAGCGGAAGCACGCCCAGCGTCTGGATGATGAGCGCGCCGCGGAAATCGAAGCGCACCGTGAAGTACGCCAGCGGCACCGCGATCAGCGAGGCCAGCAGCGCCGACCAGCCCGCCACGTAGAGGCTGTTGAAGAACGCCTCCAGCATCAGCGGCTGGTTGAAGAACGCGCCGAAGTGGCCGATGGTGAAGCCGCCATCGGCATTGACGAAGGCGCTGTAGAACACCGTGCCCACCGGCACGGCCAGGAACAGCGCCAGGAAACCCAGCACCAGGAGCGCGGCCAGCACGGGGCCGGCGGGCAGGCGTGAATGGCCCGGAAGATTCATCGAGATTCCCGTAAAGGTTCAAGACAGGCCGCCCGCGGCGGGGCGGCGGCCGGACGGGGCGAGCCCCCCGTCCGGCGCGAGCCGGGCCTACAGCGCCGCGGCTTCCCGCGCCAGCTTCACGGCCTGCTCATAATTGCTCTTGGCCGTGCCGTTCCATTCGCCTTCCAGCTTGGTGATCTGCTGGTTGACCGCGGCGTCCTTCTTGTTGCCGCTGAAGATCTTCAGGAACTCGGGATCGGCGGCCTGCTTGCCATCGACCAGCGGCGCCCAGGCCAGCTTGCGGGCCTGCGCCAGCAGTTCGGCCGGCTTGCCGCTCTTGCCCTTGTCGCCGAGCTTGGCCTCGGCGTCGTAGATCGCCTTGGTCGCCGCCTGCAATTCCTTCAGGCGGAACGTGACGGTCTGGTCGTACAGCGACTGCACCACGTAGTAGCGCGTCTGCGACAGGTCGGCGTTGAACTGCACCTTGCTGCGGCGCGCGATCTCGGCCGGGTCGGGGTAGCCCTGCGGCACCTTGCCCGCCAGCGCCGAATACGGCAACACCGGCAGGCGCGAGATCTTCGGTTCCAGCAGCAGCTCCTGGCCGGCCTGGCTGAGCGTGAAGGCGATGAACTTCCTGCCTTCCTCGGCGTTCCTGGCGCCGTCGATCAGCGCGATGTTGGCCGGCACGATGGCGGTCTCGGAGGGATAGACGAATTCCACCGGGAACTTCGAGTACTTGCTCGACAGGCCGAAGAAGTCGATCACCGGACCCGCGCCGAACTGGCCGTTGTTGACGCCGTCCGGCACGCCGAACGAGCGCTCGGTCACGGCGCTGCTGTTGCCCGACATGCGCAGCAGCGTGTTCCAGCCGTCGTCCCAGCCTTCGCCCTGCAGGATGGTCTCGACCGTCAGGTGCATGGTGCCCGAGCGCGACGGCGAGGTGATGCCGACGTGGCCGAACCAGTGTGGCGCCAGCAGGTCCTTCCATTCGACCGGGGCGGGGATCTTGTGCGCCGCGATGTAGCGCGTGTTGTAGACGATGCCGTAGCCGGCCAGCGCCTGGCCCAGGTACATGCCGCCCGGGTCGTTGATGGGGTAGTTGCCGATCTTGTCCGGCACGTCCTTGTTGGCGACGTCCGCCGATTTGGCCAGCAGCTTGTCGCGTCCCAGCACCTCGAAGGCGTCCGGCGCGCTGGCCCAGAACACTTCCGGGCGCTGGCCGGCCGGCGTCTCGCGCACGTAGGCGATGCCGGACACGGTGTTCTTGTTGAGGATTTCCA
Organism: Achromobacter sp. EG18; assembly: GCF_059759395.1. Classification (NCBI taxonomy): domain Bacteria; kingdom Pseudomonadati; phylum Pseudomonadota; class Betaproteobacteria; order Burkholderiales; family Alcaligenaceae; genus Achromobacter; species Achromobacter sp. EG18. The sequence goes on along the minus strand of NZ_CM186213.1, from coordinate 3,062,900 downwards.
GCGTGATGCCGGGGTTGGCCTTCTCGAACGCGGTCTTGTAGGCCTGGGTCAGGTCTTTCGGGAACGACGTGATCACCGTGACGGTGCCCGCCAGGGCGGGGGCGGCGCAGGCGGCCAGCAGCGCCCCTGCAAGGGCTGTGCGCATTGCATGCATGGTTTGTCTCCGTGGTTTTTTCGATTTGTCCGGAGACCTTAGCGGCTGCATGCGCCGCCAGTCCAATCACAAATTTTGATGCGCGCCATCAGTGTGGCGGGCATTCGGGAGAACCCGTGTGAGCGCGCGGATCAGGCCGGCCATCTAGGCCGTGGCCGACACGCCGCCGTTTGCCTTGGCCATCGCCTTGGCCTGCTCGGCCATCACCTGTTGGATCATGCCCATGATCTGCATCGCCTGGGCGTTCAGCGCCTGCAACTGGGTGGCTTTCTGCTCCGCCGACGCATTGCTGGCGCGCACGCGCTCCATCTGCTCCATGACGCGCTTGAGCTGGCGTTGCAGCTCCTTGATCTGGCGCGTGTAATGGTCGTCATTGTCGGACGATTCCGTTTCCTCGGCCTGGCCCACCTTCATGGCGCCCGCATTGGTGACGCGGATCTTGCCGTCGGGCGTGACGGTGACGCCCGGGTCGCCGGCCTTGGCGTCCCTGGCCTCCTTGTTGGCCTGGATCTTCTGCGCCCACAGGTCGGCCATGCTGCCGATGCGCGAGGTACCGCTGATGGAATCGATGGCCATGAAGGTCTCCGGGGAGAGGTTTGACTGGGGTTTCCACTAATACGGCATGCTGGCGGGGAACTTAAGTTGCCGCCCGTTCCCGGCCCCCTTTACACTGGCGCCCGCTTACACCAAACACTCCCGGGGATTCCATGTCCAATTCCTATTTTCCGCGCTGGCGTCTGGCGGACGACGCCGAGCCCGGCGTCATCATCGCGCCCGATGAACGCCTGTCGTGGCCCAAGAACGTGGCCATGGGCGCCCAGCACGTGGTGGCGATGTTCGGCTCCACCGTGCTGGCGCCGCTGCTGATGGGCTTCGACCCCAACGTTGCCATCCTGATGTCGGGCATCGGCACGCTGATCTTCTTCCTGTTCGTGGGCGGGCGCGTACCCAGCTACCTGGGGTCCAGCTTCGCCTTCATCGGCGGCGTCATCGCGGTCACCGGTTACGCCGGCGGCGGCGCCAACGCCAACATTGGCGTGGCGCTGGGCGCCATCATCGCCTGCGGCCTGGCCTATACGCTGATCGGCGTTCTCGTCTGGATCGCCAACGGCCGCGCCGGCGGCGGCGCCAACTGGATCGACACCCTGATGCCGCCGGTGGTGACCGGCGCGGTGGTCGCGGTGATCGGCCTGAACCTGGCCCCCATCGCCGCCAAGGGCGCCATGGGCGCCTCGGGCTTCGACAGCGCCATGGCGATCGTCACCATCCTGTGCGTGGGCGGCATCGCCGTCTATACCAAGGGCATGGTGCAGCGCCTGCTGATCCTGGTCGGCCTGGTCCTGGCCTGCGTGGTGTACGCGATCTTCGCCAACGGCATGGGCCTGGGCAAGCCGATGGACTTCTCGGCCGTGTCCGCCGCCGCCTGGTTCGGCCTGCCGCAGTTCGCCGCGCCGGTGTTCAAGGCCGAGGCCATGGGGCTGATCGTGCCGGTGGCCATCATCCTGGTCGCCGAGAACCTGGGCCACGTCAAGGCGGTCAGCGCCATGACCGGCCAGGACCTGGATCGCTACCTGGGCCGCGCCTTCGTCGGTGACGGCGTGGCCACCATGGTCTCGGGCGCGGTCGGCGGCACCGGCGTCACCACCTACGCCGAGAACATCGGCGTGATGGCGGTGACCCGCATCTACTCCACGCTGGTGTTCGTGATCGCCGCGCTGATCGCCATTGTGCTCGGGTTTTCGCCCAAGTTCGGCGCCCTGATCCAGACCATTCCCGCGCCGGTGCTGGGCGGCATGTCGGTGGTGGTCTTCGGCCTGATCGCCATCGCGGGCGCGCGCATCTGGGTCGTGAACCAGGTCGATTTCAGCGACAACCGCAACCTGATCGTGGCCGCGGTCACGCTGGTGCTGGGCGCGGGCGACTTCACCGTCAAGCTGGGCAATTTCACGCTGGGCGGCATCGGTACCGCGACTTTCGGCGCCATCATTCTCTACGCCCTGTTGCGCCGCAAGAAATAGGACGGGGCATGGGCGACGGCCCATGCGCTGTTCCGGGGCCATGGTCCGCCCCGATTCCGCCCGGGGCGCCGCCGTGCCCGCGCCGCCCCGGATGCAGAAACCCGGCGCGTATCTTCAGGGCCGCGACAAGCGCGAAGCCGGGGCCCGGCCGGTCATCTGCACCGGCGCCGCCTCGATCACCTGGCCCGACTGGGTCTTGAACACCGCGGTCGCCTCGGCCAGGCGCCTGGCCTGCTCCTCCATCGCCGAAGCGGCCGCCGAGGCCTGTTCCACCAGCGCGGCGTTCTGCTGCGTCACTTCGTCCATTTGCGAGACCGCCAGGCTGACCTGATCGATGCCGCCCGCCTGCTGCGTCGATGCGGCGGAGATCTCGCCCATGATGTCGGCCACCCGTTGCACCGAGGTCACGATTTCCTCCATCGTCTGGCCGGCGGCAGATACCTGGGCCGAGCCGGCCGAGACCGTCTCGACCGAGGTTTCGATCAGCGCCTTGATTTCCTTGGCCGCCTGCGCCGCGCGCTGCGCCAGCGTGCGCACTTCGCCCGCCACCACTGCGAAACCCTTGCCCTGTTCGCCCGCCCGGGCCGCCTCCACCGCCGCATTCAGGGCCAGGATGTTGGTCTGGAAGGCGATGCCGTCGATCACCGAGACGATGTCGGCGATGCGCCGCGAGCTGTCGGAAATTCCCTGCATGGTGGCCACCACCTGGCCGACCGTGTGGCCGCCACGTTGCGCCACCTCCATGCTGACCGCCGCCAGCTGGTTGGCCTGGGCCGCGTTCTCGGCGTTCTGCTTTACCGTGGTGGCCAGCTCTTCCATGGTCGACGCGGTTTCCTCCAGCGCCGCGGCCTGCTCCTCGGTGCGGGTGGACAGGTTGGCGTTGCCGGCGGCGATTTCCGCGGCGCCGATGTTGATTTCCTCGACTCCCTGGCGCACGGCCGTCACCGTGCGGGTCAGTCCTTCCTGCATGCGTCGCACCGCCGAGAACAGCATGCCGATTTCATTATTGGAGCGTGCCTCGACGCGCTGGGTCAGGTCGCCGGCGGCGATGCGATCGAAATGCCGGCCGGCGTCCTGCAGCGGCAGCAGCACGCCACGCCGGATGAAGGCCCAGCACAGCGCGGCCAACAACAGCGCCACGGACAGCAGCACGATTGCCGACATTCTTGCGGTGGAATAAGTGGTCTGCGAGCGTGCCAGCACGTCGTCGCTGCGTTCCTGCACCCGCGTCAGGAAAACCTGCATGTCCTTGGCGAAAGCGGCATCGGCCTGGCGCACCCGCGGCTCGCTCTGCTGGTAGCGGGCCGCGGAGCGTTCCTTGAGGGCGGCGTCCAGTTCGTCCAGCACTGCCACATAGGCATTGAACTGACCTTGCAGAATCTGCGCCAGCTCCTGGCCGCGTTCGCTCTTTGGCACCGCCATATAGCGGGTGAACCGCTCGCGCGCCTGTTGCAGCTGGCTGGCGGCGGCGGACTCGGCGGTGGCGGCCTGGTCGGCGGCGCCCGCCTGCAGGTCGGCGATACCGGCGCCGAGCGCCAGCCGCGCCCGCAGCAGGGCGCCGCTGGCCTCGTATAGCGGGTCGACCTGATGCACGGCCACATTATTCAGGTCCTCGATTTCCCGGACACTGTTTTCCGCATTGCGCCAACTCAGCCCGCACGCCAGGGCCAGGGTAATGACGAAAAAGAACAGCACCAGCATCATGCCCGTACGGACTTTCATTTTTTCCAGCATGGGAGCTCCCGTTCTTGAACGCGCTCCACCCCAGGCGCGGGCCTTTGCCCGCAAGCGCCACGGCGGAGGGACGAACGTCGAGCCGGATGACTGCGATGCGTCCGCCCAACCTGCAACACGCACAATCAATCGATTTACGCGGCGGCCATGAACAGCCGGCGCGTCCCTTCGCTGCGAACCAGAAAAAATGCCGGCGAATACCGGCATGTATTTAATTGTTATTAATGGGCCAGTTTGTCGGTTATACCTTTTTTATTGAATACAACCCGCCGTTTTTACATAAACCCGGCCACCGCCGGGTTTATCCCTATCGCGCAGTATCTTTTACGCAACGCGGGTTGTAGCTGGGAAACGACGGGTTTTAGCGGGTTACGGCGGCGAAATGCGCCGAAAACGCCGGTTTCTCCGGTGGCTTGCAATTCCCGCGGACTTTGACCACAATATGACCTTGATTGCCCCGGTTCCGACCCGAGCCGGGGTTTTGTTTTGGTCGCAGCTTGCCGCATTCGTCCGGCGGGCCGGCCCGAGCGGGCGCAAGGGGATCCATCGGGTTCAGCTTTGCCCGCCCCTGGCCGTTCCGCTCCTGGCGATGCCCGTCACGTATCAGCTTCCGACGGCGCCCCATGCGTCAGGTCCAAGACCTTCACACCGAGAACGCTCCGTCGGGGGCGTTTTCTACTTTTGTTTGGGAAACGACATGTCTGCCATTCCTTTGACCGTGCGCGGGGCCGAGCGCTTGCAAGAAGAGCTCCAGCGGCTGAAAACCGTGGAACGTCCCGCCGTCATCAACGCTATCGCCGAAGCGCGCGCGCAGGGCGATCTGTCGGAAAACGCCGAGTACGACGCGGCTCGCGAGCGCCAGGGTTTCATCGAAGGCCGGATCGCCGAGCTTGAGGGCACGCTTTCCAATGCCCACCTGATCGATCCGACCTCGCTCGAGGCCGAAGGTCGCGCCGTGTTTGGCGCCACCGTCGACATCGAGGACCTGGATTCGGGCGATCGCGTGACGTACCAGATCGTCGGCGACGTCGAAGCCGACATCAAGTCGAACCTGATCTCCGTGTCGAGCCCCGTGGCCCGCGCGCTGATCGGCAAGAGCGAAGGCGACGTGGTCGAGGTCAAGGCCCCGGCTGGCGTTCGTGAGTATGAAGTGTTGAGCGTGCGTTACATCTGACGCTGGCTCTGAGCGGTAAAATCAGCAAAACACCATAGCCCGCACCGGATATCCGGCACGGCAATATTGCGGAACGCTATGGTGGACCGGGCGCGTAAAGCGCCCGTTTTTGTGCCCGGCGGTACTATCTTTTGGGCGACGACTTGCGGCTGGTGCCGCTGCGGGCCCCGGCCCGCAGGCTCAGCGCGCTGCCGGCGCGGCGCGGAATGCCGTGGCTGCCGGAAGTGGTTTTCTTGGTGCCGGGACGCATCGGCTTGCCGTTCTTGTTGAGTTGGTCCTGCGGCACGAAGCGCGTCTTCGGCTTGGGCTCTTCGGTTTCGGAACGGCGCGGGCGCTTGGCCAGGGTCTTGCCCTCGGCGGCCAGCTTCTTGGGCGTATGCGGCTCGGAGGCGCGGCGCTTGGCGGGGCGTTCCGGCTCGAGGGCGGCCAGCACGGGCGGCTTGATGTTGCCGGCCAGTGGGCGGAACAGGATCAGGGTCTTGCCCAGGTGGTGCACCGGGGCGCAGGACAGCGTGTCGCAGATGGTCGACAGCATGGCCTCGCGGGCCTCGCGATCGTCGCCGCCGGCCCGGACCTTGATCAGGCCGTGGGAAGTGAGTGCCAGGTCGATTTCCTTGAGCACGGCTTCGGTCAGGCCGTTGTCGCCGATCAGGACGACGGGGCGCAGAGGGTGAGCGGCGGACCGAAGGTCGCTGCGCTCACGAGAGGTAAGTTCTAATATAGGCATGCGTGGAATTGTACGGTAATGGCCAAGAATAAATTCTCCAAAGACTGGATTCACCAGCACATCAACGATCCCTATGTGAAGATGGCGCAACAGAAGGGCTACCGGGCCCGCGCCGCCTTCAAGCTGATCGAGATTCTCGATACCGAGAAGCTGTTGCGGCGTGGCGACCTGGTGGTCGACCTGGGCTCGGCGCCCGGCAGTTGGTCGCAGGTGGCGCGCGAGCGCCTGGCGGGGCCGGGCGGGGTGGTGGACGGGCGCATCATCGCGCTCGACATGCTGCCCATGGAGCCCGTGGCGGGCGTCGAATTCATCCAGGGTGACTTCCGCGAGGATGACATTTTGAAACAACTGGAAGACATGGTCGGATCGCGCGCGGTCGACCTTGTAATTTCCGACATGGCCCCCAACTTGTCTGGCGTGGGTATCGCCGACGCCGCGCGCATCCAGCACGTGTGCGAGCTGGCGATGGAATTTTCCCTTGCCCACCTCAAGCCCAACGGGGCGCTGATCGTCAAGGCATTCCACGGAACCGGCTTTTCGCAGATCGTGGAGTCCTACAAACAGCACTTCAAGCGGGTGGTCGAGCGCAAGCCGAAGGCATCGCGGGACAAGTCCTCCGAAACCTTTCTGGTTGCGCGCGATCTGAAATGACCCGCGCCAGGGCACGTGCCCTGGTGTCACAAGAACCTACCGGCCCGACGGCGGCCGGCCTGCCGAGACAACGACCAGCAAAATCACGAATCAGACGTAACTTAGCGGCCCGCCCCTTCCCAGGACGCAACCCGGTCCGACAGGGTAGAATGGGCTATTGACATACTTGTGACTGTGCCATATGCGGGTGCGCGGTCGCCGGTCGGAATCGAAAGCAGGAGATCGACCTTGAATAATTCATTTTCGAAAGTCGCCGTCTGGATGGTGATAGCCCTGGTGCTATTCACGGTCTTCAAGCAGTTCGACGGACGCGCGCAGACCCAGGACGGCGTGACCTACACGCAGTTCATGGACGACGCCAAGGCGGGCCGTATCCGCAAGGTGGACGTGCAAGGTGGCCCTGGCGGCGACGTGCTCTACGTCACGCCGGACGCGGGCCGTGCCTACACGCTGACCTCGCCGGGCGACCTCTGGATGGTTTCCGACCTGCTCAAGTACGGCGTGCAGGTGTCGGGCAAGCCGCGCGAAGAGCAGTCGCTGCTCATGAGCATCTTCGTGTCCTGGTTCCCCATGCTGCTGCTGATCGGCGTGTGGGTGTTCTTCATGCGCCAGATGCAGGGCGGCGGCAGGGGCGGCGCGTTCAGCTTCGGCAAGTCGCGCGCTCGCATGCTCGACGAGAACACCAACCAGATCACCTTCGCCGACGTCGCCGGCTGCGATGAGGCCAAGGAAGACGTCCAGGAACTGGTCGACTTCCTGCGCGACCCCAGCAAGTTCCAGAAGCTGGGCGGCCGCATCCCGCGCGGCGTGCTGATGGTCGGCTCGCCCGGCACCGGCAAGACGCTGCTGGCCAAGGCCATCGCCGGCGAAGCCAAGGTGCCGTTCTTCAGCATCTCCGGTTCGGACTTCGTCGAAATGTTCGTCGGCGTGGGCGCGGCCCGCGTGCGCGACATGTTCGAGAATGCCAAGAAGCACGCGCCCTGCATCATCTTCATCGACGAAATCGACGCCGTCGGTCGCCAGCGTGGCGCCGGCCTGGGCGGCGGCAACGACGAACGCGAACAGACGCTGAACCAGATGCTGGTGGAAATGGACGGCTTCGAGTCGGGTCAGGGCGTCATCGTGATCGCCGCCACCAACCGTCCCGACGTGCTGGATCCGGCGCTGCTGCGTCCGGGCCGCTTCGACCGCCAGGTCGTGGTGCCGCTGCCCGACATCCGCGGCCGCGAGCAGATCCTGAAGGTCCACATGCGCAAGGTGCCGCTGTCGCCCAACGTCGACGCCACCATCCTGGCGCGCGGCACTCCGGGCTTCTCGGGCGCCGACCTGGCCAACCTGGTCAACGAGGCCGCGCTGTTCGCCGCGCGTCGCAATGGCCGCACGGTCGACATGTCGGACTTCGAAAAGGCCAAGGACAAGATCATCATGGGCGCCGAACGCCGCTCGATCGTCATGCCCGAAGAGGAACGCAAGAACACCGCGTACCACGAGTCCGGCCACGCCATCGTCGCCCGCATGCTGCCCAAGACCGATCCGGTCCACAAGGTCACCATCATCCCGCGCGGCCGCGCGCTGGGCGTGACGATGCAGTTGCCGGAAAGCGATCGCTACAGCATGGACAAGAGCCGCCTGCTGTCGACCATCGCGGTGCTGTTCGGCGGCCGTATCGCCGAAGAGATCTTCATGAACCAGATGACCACCGGCGCCTCGAACGACTTCGAACGCGCCACGGCCATCGCGCGCGACATCGTCACGCGCTACGGCATGACCGACGAACTGGGCCCGATGGTCTACGCCGAGAACGAAGGCGAGGTCTTCCTGGGCCGCAGCGTGACCAAGACCACGCACATGTCCGAAGCCACAATGCAGAAGGTGGATTCCGAGATCCGCCGCATCATCGATGAGCAGTACGGCGTCGCGCGCAAGATCCTGGAGGACAACCGCGACAAGGTCGAAGCCATGACCGCCGCGCTGCTCGAATGGGAAACCATCGACGCCGACCAGATCGACGACATCATCGAGGGCCGCCCGCCGCGTCCCCCGAAGACGCCGCAAGGTCCGTCGGACACGTCGGATACGCCTCCGACCGGCCTGGCCGCCGGCGGCAACACGGCAGCCGCGGTCTGAGGTCTTTCGTCCTGATTTATGGCGAATAACTTCCTTTGCGGGCGCTTCGAGTTCGATCTCGAGCGCCCGCTTGTCATGGGTATCGTCAATGTCACGCCGGACTCGTTTTCCGACGGCGGCCAGCACGACGATACCGATTCCGCGGTGGCGCATGCGCGCCAACTGATCCAGGAAGGCGCCCACATCCTCGACCTGGGCGGCGAGTCGACGCGGCCGGGCGCCGAACCGGTGTCGGTCGCCGACGAACTGGCGCGCCTGCTGCCGGTGATCGAGGCGCTGCGCGATTGCGGCGTGCCGCTGTCCATCGACACCTTCAAGCCCGAAGTCATGCGCGCCGTGCTCGACGCCGGCGCCGACATGATCAACGACATCTACGGGTTCAGGCAGCCGGGCGCCATCGAGGCGGTGGCGCAATCGCGCTGCGGATTGTGCGTCATGCACATGAAAGGTGAGCCGCGCACCATGCAGGCGACGCCGCCCGAATATTCCGACCTGATCGGCGAAATCGGACTCTTCCTGGGATCGCGGGCGCAAAAGCTGCGCGCCGCCTGGGTCGATCCCCGACGCATCGTGCTGGACCCCGGTTTCGGGTTCGGCAAGACCGCCGACCAGAATTTCCAATTGCTGCGCCGGCTGTCCAGCCTGCGCAGCGGCGGTTATCCATTGCTGATCGGCCTGTCGCGCAAGAACATGATCGGCCAGGCCACCGGCCGGCCGGTCGGCGACCGGCTGCCCGGCAGCATTGCCGCCGCCCTGGCCTGTGTGGCCCGTGGCGCCTCCATCGTGCGGGTGCACGACGTGGCGGCCACGGTCGACGCGCTCAAGGTCTGGCAGGCGGCTGAACAAGGAGCAATCACTTCATGATTCGACGCAAGTATTTTGGTACCGATGGTGTGCGCGGCGAAGTCGGCGGCGCGGTGATCAACGCCGAATTCGCCCTGCGCCTGGGCTACGCCGCCGGCCGCGTGCTGGCTCGCGAGCACGCGGTGCGTGGCGGCAGCCGCCCGCAGGTGGTGATCGGCAAGGACACCCGCATTTCCGGCTACATGCTGGAATCGGCGCTGGAAGCCGGGCTGTCGGCCGCGGGCATCGACGTGCTGCTGGCCGGCCCGATTCCCACGCCCGCGGTCGCCTACCTGACCCGCGCGCTGCGCCTGGTCGCCGGCATCGTCATCAGCGCCTCGCACAATCCCTACCAGGACAACGGCATCAAGTTCTTCTCGGCCCAGGGCATGAAGCTGCCCGACGAGATCGAGGCCGCCATCGAGATCGCCCTGGACGAACCGCTGGGCTGCGTCAGCTCCGAAGGCCTGGGGCGCGCGCGTCGCATGTCGGATTCCCAGGGCCGCTACATTGAATTCTGCAAGAGCACCTTCCCCAACGATCTGGACCTGAACGGCATGACGATCGTGGTGGACGCGGCCCACGGCGCGGCCTACAACATCGCGCCGCACGTGTTCCGCGAACTGGGCGCCGAAGTGCACGCCATCGGGGTGCATCCCGACGGTTTCAACATCAACAAGGGCGTGGGCGCGCTGCACCCCGAACTGCTGGCCAAGGAAGTGAAGGCGCGCGGCGCCCAACTGGGCATCGCGCTGGACGGCGATGCCGACCGCCTGCAGATGGTGGATGGCGACGGCCGCATCTACAACGGCGACGAATTGCTCTACGCGATCCTGCGCGAGCGCATGCAGCGCGGCAAGGTGGATGGCGTGGTCGGCACGCTGATGACCAACTTCGGCTTCGAGCGCGAACTGCAACGCCTGGGCGTGGGTTTCGAGCGCGCCAACGTGGGCGACCGCTACGTGCTGGAGCAGATGCAGGCGCGCGGCTGGCTGTATGGCGGCGAAAGCTCGGGCCACCTGCTGTGCCTGGACTGCCATTCGACCGGCGACGGCATCGTGGCGGCGCTGCAGGTGCTGACGGCGTTGCGTCGCAACCATGTGTCGATGGCCGATTGGGTCAAGGATCTGCGCATGTACCCGCAGAAGATGATCAACGTGCCGTTGACGCCGGGCCAGGATTGGAAAACCCACCCCGGCCTGACGGCGGCGCGCCGGGCGGTCGAGGAGGAACTGGCGGGCCGCGGGCGCATCCTGATCCGCGCCTCCGGCACCGAGCCCAAGCTGCGGCTGATGGTCGAGGCCGAGGACGAGGCCCTGGCCGTGGCCAGCGCCGAGAAGCTGGCGGCCAGCCTGGGGTAGGTTCAACCATCCGCTCCAGACCCGACATGGCCATTCATTGTTTCGCGATGAATGGCCATTATTTGTGAATATTTCGTCTTTGTTTGTAAAGTTTTGTCGAGCTTTGCAGGAATTGACTCTCCTCGCTCCAAACTAAACTTCATAGTCACGTAACATATTGGTCAAGTCATTGACATACAGGGCGTCCAAACTGACCGGACTCTCTAGGAGCTTCGCGCAATGCTGGAACTAGCACGCATCAACCCAAGCCGTAATGCCGCAGAACCATGGACGGGCGCCGCCCCCCGGGTGCTGGTGGTCGGCCTGGCGCGCACGGCCGAGGAAATCGAACAGATCCAGCGCCTGCGCTACGACGTCTTCACCGAAGACATGGGTGCGGTCTTCCCGGATGCCCAGGACGGAATCGAGCACGACCGCTTCGATCCTTTCTGCGAGCACCTGATGGTGCGCGAGCTCGACACCGGCCGCGTCGTGGGCACCTACCGCATCCTTACGCCCGAAAAGGCGCGCGAGGCGGGCGGCTACTACTCGCAGTCCGAATTCGACCTGTCGGGGCTGGGCGCCATCCGCGACGAGCTGGTGGAAGTGGGGCGTTCGTGCACCCACGCCGACTACCGCAACGGCGCGGTCATCATGCTGTTGTGGTCGGGCCTGGCGGAATACCTGCGCCGCGGCGGCTACCAATACGTGCTCGGTTGCGCCAGCGTCAGCCTGCGCGACGATGGCGTCACGGCGGCCGAAGTGTGGCGCACCATTTCCAAGCAGCTGCCGAAAGAGGGCGAGCCGCAGGTCACGCCCTTGCATCGCTACCCCGTGGAAAAGCTCAACAGCACGCTGCCGGCGCGCGTGCCGCCGCTGATCAAGGGATACCTGAAACTGGGCGCCACGGTTTGCGGCGAACCGGCCTGGGACCCCGATTTCAACGCGGCGGATTTCCCGGTGCTGCTGAAGATGGACGGCATGGACGAGCGCTACCGCCGCCATTTCGGCCTGGATCAACCCGCGACCGTCGGCCAGCGCTGATCATGCGCCGCCTGTTCCGCCGTATGAAGATCAAACTGATTCGGCGGGCCACGCGGCCTTTCCGCCTGGAACTCAAGCAGCTCGATCGCCAGACCGACCTGTCGCCGTTCTAGCCGCCCCCCGCCGTTGCATGGCAAAAGGCCCCGGATATTTCCGGGGCCTTGTCGTTTTCAGAACTCGAGCAGCTCGAACGAGAAGCCGACCTTCGACCATTCCGCTTCTTCCGCCCGCAGCGTGAAGTCGCTGAGCGGGTGTTGCGCCAGCCAGTCACGGTTCACGCGTACCACGATGGAATCGTTGCGCATGGACGCGGTCAGGGGCAGCGGTTCGATTTCACCGCGGCGGCGGAACAGCAGCACGGCCAGCCGCAGGCTCAGGATGGCCATCCATTGGGCGCGGTTGCGCACCAGCGGTTCCAGCTTGCCCAGCTTGCCCTGGTGGCCCAGCGCCAGCAGCGCCAGCAACTGCTGGTCGGCGCGGGAAAAGCCCGGCATGTCGGCGTTTTCAAGCACGTAGGCGGTGTGCTTGTGATAGGCGTTGTGGGCGATCGACAGCCCGACTTCGTGCAGGTCGGCGGCCCAGCCCAGGGCCGCGCGCAATTCGGTGCGTTCGGCGCCTTCGGGCATCATCGCGTCGAACAGGCTGAGCGCGGCGTGGCGCACGCGCCGGGCCTGGTTGACATCGACGTGGTAGCGCTTCACGAACTGGCGCACCGATTCGTCGCGCTTGTCGTGTTCGTCGTCGCGGCCGAGCAGGTCGTACAGCACGCCCAGGCGCAGGGCGCCGTCGCCAGTGTGCATGACGTCGATGCCAAGCTCGTCGAACAGCGCGCTCATGATGGCCAGCCCGCCCGGCAGCACGTCGGCGCGCTCGACCTTGATGCCGGGCAGTTCCGACGGGATGACGCGGCCGGCGCGCACGATGCGGTCCTTCAGCTTGCTCAGGCCGGCGCGGGTGATGCCGCGGTCGGACATGCCGCCTTCGGTGAGGATGGCGAACAGCGCCTTGGCGGTGCCGGACGAGCCGTAGGCTTCCTTCCAGCCCGTCTTGCGGTACTGCTTGGCGATGACTTCGATCTCGCGCCGGGCGGCCAGTTCGGCCTGCTTCATCTGGTGGGCGTCGACGATGCCATCCGAGAAGAACTGCCGGCTGTAGCTGACGCAGCCCATATACAGGGACGACATCAAGCCGGGCTCGTGGCCCTTGCCGATGATGACCTCGGTGGAGCCGCCGCCGATGTCGATCACCAGCCGCTTGTTGGGCGAAGGAGGCAGGGTATGGACCACGCCCGAGAAGATCAGGCGGGCCTCTTCGCGGCCGGCGATGACTTCGATGGGAAAGCCCAGGGCAGCCTCGGCCCGGGGCAGGAAATCGCGGGTGTTGCGCGCGACCCGGAAGGTGTTGGTCGCCACCGCGCGCACGCGGTTGGGATGGAAACTGCGCAGGCGATCGCCGAAACGTTCGAGGACGGCGATGGCGCGCTCGATGGCGTCGTCGCCCAGGCGTTTTTCGGCGTCCAGCCCGGCGGCGAGCCGGACGGTTTCCTTGAGGCGGTCGATCTGGTAGATCTGGGGCGTACCGTCCTGCTGAACGATGCGTCCGATGGAGAGGCGGAAGCTGTTGGACCCGAGGTCCACGGCGGCCAGAAGTTGATCCATGCGGCTCGTGATTTTGGCTGTGAGGTGGCCTGATTATAGAGACCCCATATGACAGCGCCGGCCCCCGCGGGTTTTCGCTTATGGAACAGATAGTTGGCGCCGGGAGACCATGCGCCATACGTCCCGGTTTTGTCGTACGCTACGCATTTGGCGTTGTGTCATAGAACCGTCACTCTTTTGAAGTAAAACTCCACGCTTTCCTTACGTATGGAATCCGGTATGACCACTCGCCCGCCCGCCGAGCCGCTGCTGCTGAACCGTGAATTGTCGCTGCTCAAATTCAACGAGCGCGTGCTGGCGATGGCGGAAAATCCCGGCACGCCCCTGCTCGAACGGCTGCGCTACGTGTGCATCGTCAGTTCCAACCTGGACGAGTTCTTCGAGATCCGGATCTCCAGCCTGAAAGAGCAGCAGCGCCAGTCGCCCAACCTGGTGGGGCCGGACGGCATGACGCCCGACCAGGCGTTCGAGAACGTCCAGCAGGCGGTGCACGAACTGGTGGGGCGCCAGTATGCGTTGCTCAACGACGCCATCCTGCCGGCGCTGCAGGCCGAGGGCATCGCGCTGCATCATGCGTCGGAATGGAATGCCGAGCAGCAGGAATGGGCGCGCGAGGTCTTCAACCGCGACGTCATGCCGCTGCTGACCCCGATCGGGCTGGACCCGGCGCACCCGTTTCCGCGGGTCTACAACAAGAGCCTGAACTTCATCGTTTCCCTGTCCGGCGCCGACGCCTTCGGCCGCCAGGCCTCTATCGCCGTGGTGCAGGCGCCGCGTGCGCTGCCGCGCCTGATCAAGATGCCGCCCGAGCTGTCCGGCCATCCGGAAGGCTACATCCTGCTGACCTCGTTGCTGCGCGCCTTCGTCGGCGAGCTGTTCCCGGGCCTGGAAATGCTGGGCTGCTACCAGTGGCGGGTGACGCGCAACAGCGACCTGTTCGTGGACGAGGAAGAAGTCACCAACCTGCGCCACGCCTTGCAGGGCGAGCTGTCGCAGCGCAACTTCGGCGCGGCGGTGCGGCTGGAGATCGACAAGCTGACCCCGGTTGAGCTGGAAACCTTCCTGCAGCGCGAATTCTCGCTCAAGCCCGAGGACACCTACCGTGTGCCGGGGCCGGTGAACCTGTCGCGCCTGATGCAGCTGTGCAATTCGCCCAACCGGCCCGACCTGCTGTTCCCCGACTACCGCGCGCCGGTGCCGGCGCCGTTCGACCGCGTCGGTGACAAGCCGGCCGAGCTGTTCGAGGCCGTGGCCGAGCAGGACCGCCTGCTGCACCACCCCTATCAGTCGTTCCAGCCCGTCATCGACTTCCTGACCGCCGCCGCGCTGGATCCGGACGTGATGGCCATCAAGCAGACCATCTACCGCACCGGCGAGGATTCCGAGCTGATGAAGATCCTGCTGGCCGCCGCGCGCGCCGGCAAGGAAGTGACGGTGGTGGTGGAGCTGATGGCGCGTTTCGACGAACAGACCAACATCAACTGGGCCTCCAAGCTGGAAGAGGTGGGGGCGCACGTGGTGTACGGCGTGGTCGCGCACAAGACCCACGCCAAGATGGCGGTGGTGCTGCGGCGCGAAAAGGGCCGCCTGCGCCGTTATGCCCACCTGGGCACCGGCAACTACCATCCGCGCACGGCGCGCCTGTATACCGATTTCGGCCTGCTGACCGCCGATCCGAAGCTGTGCGAGGACATGGACAAGGTGTTTGCGCAGCTGACCGGCCTGGGCGCGCGCCGCGCGCTCAAGTCGCTGATGCAGTCGCCCTTCACCATGCATGACGGCATGGTGGCGCTGATCCGCGCCGAGGCGCGCGCCGCCAAGGCGGGCCAGCGCGCCCGCATCATGGCCAAGATGAACTCGCTGCTGGAAGAGCAGATCATCGAGGAACTCTACAAGGCCAGCCAGGCCGGCGTGAAGATCGACCTGATCGTGCGCGGCGTCTGCGCGCTGCGCGCGGGGGTGCCGGGGCTGTCGGAAAACATCCGGGTGCGTTCCATCGTCGGCCGCTTCCTGGAGCACTCGCGCGTCTTCTATTTCTATGCCGACGGCGCCGAGACGGTGTACCTGTCCTCGGCCGACTGGATGGACCGCAACTTCTTCCGCCGCGTCGAAATCGCCTTCCCGATCTACGACAAGACCCTCAAAAAGCGCGTCATCGACGAGGCCTTCACCTTCGCCCTGCGCGACAACCAGCTCGCCTGGCAACAACAGGCCGACGGCGACTACGTCCGCGTCCGCAGCCGCCGCGAACCCTTCAATCTGCACCAATACCTGATGCAGAAACTGGGCGTGTAACACCAGGCCGGGGCAACTCGCGCCCCATTTCCGCATAGCGGGA
Organism: Achromobacter sp. EG18; assembly: GCF_059759395.1. Taxonomy (NCBI): domain Bacteria; kingdom Pseudomonadati; phylum Pseudomonadota; class Betaproteobacteria; order Burkholderiales; family Alcaligenaceae; genus Achromobacter; species Achromobacter sp. EG18. The sequence goes on along the minus strand of NZ_CM186213.1, from coordinate 3,047,092 downwards.
CACCCGGCAAAAGGCACGCCTGGCCAGAGCGAGCAACCCGTCCCCACATCCCCACCAGCAAGCCGCCCCCCCATCCCAACCGGCCCCTCCCAAGCCAGGCCGCGCGGATCCGGCTCCGCCGGTCCGCCACCGGCGCCCCCCTGGGGGGGAAGCGCGCAGCGCTCCGGGGGGGGTATATGACTGTCACTATCCTGTCACGTTGGACTTCTAAGATGCGAGGGTCGCTGAAAGACAGGCAGTGGAAAGCCTGCCAAAGACTCCTCTAACGAGCACAGAAGGAACCAAGATGTTCAAACGTGTCTTCAAACAAGTTTCCCTGGGTGTCGCGCTGAGCGCCGCCGTTTTCGCCGTCCAGGCCGCCGATGTGACCGGCGCCGGCGCTTCGTTCCCGTACCCGATCTACGCCAAGTGGGCGTCGGACTACAAGGCTGCCACCAACAACGCCGTGAACTACCAGTCGATCGGCTCGGGCGGCGGTCAGCAACAGATCATCGCCAAGACCGTCGATTTCGGCGCCTCGGACGATCCCATGAAGGCCGCCGACCTGGAAAAGAATGGTCTGCTGCAATTCCCGGCCGTCATCGGCGGCACCGTGGCCGTGGTGAACATCGACGGCATCGAGCCGGGCAAGCTGAAGCTGTCGGGCAAGGTCCTGGGCGACATCTTCCTGGGCAAGATCAAGAAGTGGGACGATGCCGCCATCAAGGCGCTGAACCCCGACCTGAAGCTGCCGTCGGCCGACATCATCGTCGTGCACCGTTCGGACGGTTCGGGCACCACCTTCGGCTGGACCAACTACCTGTCCAAGGTGTCGCCGGAGTGGAAAGAACAAGTCGGCGAAGGCAAGGCCGTCAAGTGGCCCGTGGGCCAGGGTGGCAAGGGCAACGAAGGCGTCGCTGCCTACGTCGGCCAGCTGAAGAACTCGATCGGCTACGTCGAATACGCCTACGCCAAGCAGAACAAGCTGGCCTGGACCCAACTGCAGAACAAGGCCGGCAAGTTCGTCCAGCCGGAACAGAAGGCCTTCGCCGCCGCTGCCGCGAACGCCGACTGGAAGAGCGCGCCTGGCATGGGCGTGGTGCTGACCGACGAGCCGGGCGCCGATTCGTGGCCCGTCACCGCCGCCACCTTCATCCTGGTCCACAAGTCGCAGGACAAGCCGGTGCAAGGCAAGGCCGTGCTGGACTTCTTCGACTGGGCCTTCAAGAACGGCGCCAAGTCGGCTGAAGCCATGGACTACGTGCCGCTGCCGGAAGCCGTCACCAAGGAAATCCGCGCCGCCTGGGGCGAGGTCAAGTCCGCCGACGGCAAGGCCGTCTGGAAGTAAAGCGGTTGCCCGGCGCGACGGTCCAGCCACGCGCCGGCATCTGCCAACTGCCCCGGCATCCGGTTCGCCGGACGTCGGGGCGGGTCTCCCGGACCCATTCGTCGTTTCCCCCACGGTTTCCTAAGGAAAGTCCATCCATGAGCGCGGTAATGGATAATAGTGTGCCGCTTCCGCCCAGCGTGGCGGACTCCGTGACTACCGGCACGCCTTCGCCTATGAAGCAAAACAAAAACGCGCTGATGGATGCGCTGTTCAAGAACCTGACCCGCCTGTTCGCCTTCCTGGTGTTCATCCTGCTGGCGGCGATCCTCGTTTCCCTGATTTACGGCAGCCGCGAATCGCTGGCCAAGTACGGCCTGTCGTTCCTGTGGCTCAACGATTGGGACCCCGTCAAGCAGAACTATGGCGCGGTGGTGCCCATCATCGGCACGCTGCTGACCTCGGCCATTGCCCTGATCATCGCGGTGCCGGTGTCGTTCGGCATCGCCATCTTCCTGACCGAACTGTCGCCGACCTGGCTGCGCCGCCCGCTGGGCACCGCGGTCGAGATGCTGGCGGCGATTCCGTCGATCATCTACGGCATGTGGGGCCTGTTCGTCTTCGTGCCGGTGTTCCAGCAATACGTGCAGCCTTTCCTGATCGCCACGCTGGGCAGCGTGCCCATCATCGGCGGCATCTTCGCGGGGCCGCCATTCGGCATCGGCATCTTCACCGCCGGGCTGATCCTGTCGATCATGATCATCCCGTTCATCGCCGCGGTGATGCGCGACGTGTTCGAACTGGTGCCGGCCATGTTGAAGGAATCGGCCTACGGCCTGGGCAGCACGACCTGGGAAGTGATGTGGCGCGTGGTGCTGCCGTTCACCAAGTCGGGCGTCATCGGCGGCATCATGCTGGGCCTGGGGCGCGCGCTGGGCGAGACCATGGCGGTGACCTTCGTGATCGGCAACGCCTTCAAGTGGTCCGGTTCGCTGTTCTCCCCGGGCAACTCGATCGCCTCGGCCCTGGCCAACGAATTCAATGAAGCCGGCGGCATCCAGAAGTCGGCGTTGCTGGAACTGGGCCTGATCCTGTTCCTGATCACCACGATCGTGCTGGCGCTTGCCAAGATGCTGCTGGTCCGCCTGTCGGCCGGTGAAGGCAAGCGTACCTGACCGGCGCCGCACAAGGAAAAGATCATGGCTGCTGTATCCGTACTCAATATGCAAAACGGCGTCTACCGCCGGCGCCGCGTGGTCAACCGCGTGATGCTGACCATCTCGCTTGGCACCCTGGTGTTCGGCCTGTTCTGGCTGTTCTGGATCATCCTGACGCTGCTGCTCAAGGGCGCGCCGGCGCTGTCGTACACGCTCTTCACCGAGATCACGCCGCCGCCCGGGCAGTCCGGCGGGCTGGTCAATGCCATCTTCGGCAGCGTGATGATGGCGGGCGTGGGCACGCTGATCGGCACGCCGGTCGGCATCCTGGCCGGCACCTACCTGGCCGAATACGGCCAGCGCGGCTGGCTGGCGCCGGCCACGCGCTTCCTGAACGACGTGCTGCTGTCGGCCCCGTCCATCATCATCGGTCTGTTCATCTACGCCGTGTACGTGGCGCAGGTCGGGCACTATTCGGGCTGGGCCGGCGCCATCGCGCTGTCGATCCTGGTGATCCCGGTGGTGGTGCGCACCACCGACAACATGCTGCTGCTGGTGCCCAACAGCCTGCGCGAAGCCGCGGCCGCGCTGGGCTGCCCGAAGTGGCGCATGATCACCCTGGTGTGCTATCGCGCCGCCAAGACCGGCATCATCACCGGCGTGCTGCTGGCGATTGCCCGCATCTCGGGCGAAACCGCGCCGCTGCTGTTCACCGCGCTGTCGAACCAGTTCATGTCGACCAACATGAACGGCCCGATGGCCAACCTGCCGGTCGTGATCTACCAATACGCCGCCAGCCCCTTCAAGGACTGGAACGACCTGGCCTGGGCCGGCGCCACCCTGATTACGCTGCTGGTGCTGGGCATCAACATCATCGCCCGCAACATGTTCCGCAAATAAAGATCGCTTTGCCGGCGCGCGTGCCGCGCCGGACCTAGGGAAACCAAATGGAAAACACCGCCACCGCCGTCAAGAACAAGATCGAGGTCAAGAACCTGAACTTCTACTACGGCAAGTTCCATGCGATCCGCAATGTGAACATGTCGATCCAGGAGAAGAAGGTCACCGCCTTCATCGGCCCGTCGGGCTGCGGCAAGTCGACGCTGCTGCGCACCTTCAACCGCATGTTCGAGCTGTACCCGGGCCAGCGCGCCGAGGGCGAGATCATCCTGGACGGCGAGAACCTGCTGACCGCCAAGACCGATATCTCGCTGATCCGCGCCAAGGTCGGCATGGTGTTCCAGAAGCCCACGCCGTTTCCCATGAGCATCTACGACAACATCGCCTTCGGCGTGCGCCTGTTCGAGCGCCTGTCCAAGGGCGAGATGGACGAGCGCGTGGAGTGGGCGCTGAGCAAGGCCGCGCTCTGGAACGAAGTGAAGGACAAGCTGCATCAGAGCGGCAACAGCCTGTCGGGCGGCCAGCAACAGCGCCTGTGCATCGCGCGCGGCGTGGCCATCAAGCCGGAAGTGCTGCTGCTGGACGAGCCGTGTTCGGCCCTGGATCCGATCTCGACCGCCAAGATCGAGGAACTGATCGCCGAACTGAAGAACGACTACACCGTCGTCATCGTGACCCACAACATGCAGCAGGCCGCCCGCTGTTCGGATTTCACGGCCTACATGTACCTGGGCGAGCTGATGGAATTCGGCCAGACCGACCAGATCTTCGTGAAGCCGTCGCGCAAGGAAACCGAGGACTACATCACCGGCCGCTTCGGCTGATCGGCGGCGGGAGCGCGCCTGGCGGGCAACCGGCGGGCGACGCTCCCGCGGCGCTTCATCACGGTGGTATCGGCGGCGCGCCCGGAAGGGCGCGCCGTTGTCATTTCCGCTGGCCTGCGTTGCTCGCCCGGCAGATGGGCAGTATCAGGAACGCTGCTGTTCCAGCGTCCGCGCGCCGGCCGCGGGTTGCGCCGACGCGCCACCGGCGTAGCGCCCCGGGATCAGGATCACGAACACCGCCGCCAGCACCGCCGCGCACGAGAACGCCATGAAATTCCATGCCAGCGGCAGCTGCAGCCCGGCCAGATAGCCGCCGACGATGGGGCCGCTCATCGCGCCGATGCGGGCGAACGACAGCGCCCAGCCGGTGGCGGCGCCACGCGCATGCGCCGGGTAGTAGCCCGCCAGATAGCCGGTCAGGATCAGCGAAGACGAAATGCTGCCGATCCCGGCCAGCGCCACCCACAGGTAGTTGACCGCCAGCGGATTGTTGTAGGTCAGGCAATAGATGCCGATAGCGCCCACCAGATAGAACAGCGCCACGATCCTGCGCGGTTCGCTCTTGTCGGCGAACTGGCCCAGCACCAGGCCGCCGATCGCGGAGGCCAGGCTGAAGACCAGCAGGAACGAGATGCTCGACCCCAGGTCGTAGCCGTTCTTGCGCATGATCTGCGGCAGCCAGGTGTTCAGGCCGTACACCAGCATCATGCCCAGGAACAGCGCTCCCCAGAAGCACAGGGTGGCGCGCAGATGGCGCGGCGCGAAAACCGCGGCCATCACATCGCGCCAGGTGGTCTTCTCGCCCGTCACCTCGCGCGGACGGAACGGCTCCAGCGAGGCGATGCCCAGGCGCTGCGCCATGGCGCGGGCGCCGGCCTCGTCGCCCTTGGCCAGCAGGTATTCGAGCGACTCGGGCAGCAGGCGCGCCAGCACCGGCACCAGCAGCAGCGGCGCCGCGCCCACCAGGATCACCGCGCGCCAGCCCCAGTGCTGCAGCACCGCCATGGCCACCGCGGCCGAGCACAGGATGCCGAGCGAGTAGCCGGAGTACATGACGCCGTAGTTGAAGCCGCGCTTTGCGGGTGGTGAATACTCGATCGTCAATGCCGCCGCCACCGGGATCACGCCGCCCAGCCCCAGGCCGCCGATGAAGCGGAAGGCCGCGAACCAGGTCGGGGTGGGCGCCCAGGCCGCGCCGATCATGGTCAGGGAGAACAGCGTCACGCAGGCCAGCAGCATGCGCCGACGGCCCAGCAGGTCGGACAGCGTGCCCACCGCGAACGATCCGACGAACATGCCTGCCAGCGCATAGCTGCCCAGCATGCCCAGTTCGATCGAACTGAGATTCCAGCTCTTGTCATCGGCCAATGCCGGCAGCACCGCGCCCATGACGCCGACGTCGTAGCCCTCGAACAGGATGGCCAGCCAGCAAACGAACAGCACGGTGTAGGTGGTCCGCGCGGGCGTGGCCCAGGCGGACGGAGTGGAGGCGTTTGCCATGTGTTTCCCGATGAATGTCGTTATGAGTAGTGGGGCTCTGAGGGCCGCATTTAATTTATGCTTCAACTATATAGGTGTCAATCAGGAGGCGCCCGACGGGCGCGGAGCGGCGGCCTGCTACCGATGTGATCGGGGATGGCGCCGGTATCTGGTATAGTTGCGACCCTCGGGGCGTAGCGCAGCCTGGTAGCGCATCTGCTTTGGGAGCAGAGGGTCGCGAGTTCGAATCCCGCCGCCCCGACCAGGAATCAGAAGGCCGTTAGTGAACGCGTTCACTAACGGCCTTTGTCGTTTCCCGCTCGAGTTTTTTTGCGGCGATAAGCGGAACGGGCGTTTATCAAGCGGTTGTCCGCTCCGTGGCTTTGGCAACCTGTTCATTCAGGAAATGGTAAGCTGCCGCCTGCCCCGGCCGAGCTTGTCCCTGCCGCTGGAGGCTGATGGGAAAAATATAAGACCAGGAAGTTGACGCGTTACGCGCCGAAGCCGGGATGTTGGACACAGTTTGTTAAAATGCGACAACAATTATTCAATTGAAACATTCTTATGCCGCATTTTCAGGGCCTTCGGCTACCCGCGTTGTTTCGGTTTTCTTTCGATCCTGGCAATGGCAAGGCTCCGCGGCTCGTGGACGTAGGGCTGGCCAGCGCGATTCCGTCACACATTTCCGAAGCGGCCGAGCCTTATGCGCTGACCGTGCTGGAACCTTCCTCCACCATGACCCGGTTGCGGCAGGCCGGCTGGCGCCTGTGCCTGGACCCGTCCGGCAATATCCAGGCGCGCCAGCATGACAAGCGCCTGGACATCGAGCCAAAGGCCACCACCCCTTATGGCGTGATCTCGACCGAGGATTTTCTCTACGCCGAGGCCATGGTGCTGATGTCGCAAAGCGAGGCATCCTGATGCGCGACGGCGGCCAGATGCCCCTGCGGATCATGCATTCCGAGGCGGCAACCACCTTCGGTGGCCAGGAAAATCGGATCTTCCGGGAAATGATGGCGCTGCGCGAGCGCGGCCATACGCTCGAGGCGATCTGCCAACCCGCAAGCAAGCTGTCCTCGCGCCTGCAGGCCGAGGGGTTTCGCGTGCACGAATTCCTGATGGACGGGATGTCGAACTACACCCGGGCGGTATATGGGATCCGCGGGATCCTGGCGCGCGGCAAATTCGACGTCCTCAATACCCATAGCCGGCGCGATACGGTGATCGCGGCGATGGCGGGCAGGCTCGCGGGCACGCCGCTGATCGTGCGGACCCGCCACCTGGCGAAGCGGCCAGGGTCCCTATGGAGTTACACGCGGCTGCCACACCGCGTGGTGGCGGTCAGCGACTATGTCGCCACCCAGATGATCGAGCGCGGCGTGCCCCAGAGCCATGTCGCGACGGTGTCCGACGCCATTCCCATCGCGCCGAACGACGGCCGCTCCAGCCTGCGCGAAGAACTGGGCATTGCGCGGGCCGCCATCGTCATCGTCTGCGTCGCGCACCTGCGGCCGCAGAAAGGCCAGGGCCTGTTGCTGTCCGCGGCGGCGCCCCTGATGAACGGTCCGGCCGATATCCATCTGGTCTTCGCGGGCGAAGGCTCGCAGCTCGACGTCCTCAAGGACATGGCCCGCCAGCATGGCTGCCAGGCGCGCACGCATTTTCTTGGCCGACGCGCCGATATCGGCAACGTGCTGGCGGCCAGCGACATATTCGCGCTTGCCACCCAGTTCGAGGCCCTGGGCACTTCGTTCATCGAAGCGGCCGCCTGCGGGCTGCCCATCGTCGGCACGCGCGTGGGAGGCGTCCCCGAAGTCGTGAAGCACGGCGAGACCGGGCTGCTGGTGCCCTACGGCGATGTCGACGCCTTGCGCGCTTGCCTGGAAACCCTGGCCGCCGACGCGACCTTGCGGCAACGCATGGGTGCCGCCGGCGCGGCCTACGTGCGCGGCGAGAAAAAGTTCTCGCTCGCCGGCATGGCGGAAAGCATGGAAGCCGCCTATCTGCGATGGTTGAAGCGATGAGGTGGCCGTTGCACATGGCCCAGCACGCAACCTGATTCTTGGATCTACCGGAAAACGCCATGCGGGCGCAACATGACGTTTTCACAGCCGAATTCAGGATTCACCATGAGCCAACGCATCGACTACGCCCAAGCCGCGCCCGAGGGCTACAAGGCCTTTGGCGCCGTATACGCCTATCTGCGCCAATGCGGCCTGCCCGAGGAGCTGGTCAACCTCGTGTATCTGCGGGTCTCGCAGATCAATGGTTGCGCCTATTGCATCGACATGCACTCGCGCGACCTGCTCAAGCAGGGCGTCGCGGTGGACAAGCTGGTGCTGGTGCCGGTGTGGCGCGAAGCGGGCGCCTTGTTCAGCGGGCGCGAACAGGCGGCGCTGGCCTGGGCCGAATGCGTGACGCGGGTGGCCGACAGCGGCGTGCCGGATGATGATTACGAGGCCGCCTCGGCACAGTTCAACGACAAGGAGCTGGCCGACCTGACCTATGCAATCGGACTGATGAACGCGTTCAATCGCCTGGGCGTCACGTTCCGCAATACGCCGGCCGCCGTCCGCAAAGCCACGTCGGGCCAATGAGGCCGGCGGCGCGACAGAATCACGGCCAGACCAGCTTCAACGCGATCGCCAGCATGGCGATGCCGACCAGGACGTCCAGCACCCGCCACGCCGCCTGGCTGGCGAACACCGGCCGCAACAGGCGGGCGCCGAACCCCAGTGTGAAGAAGAACGTGAACGAAGCCGCCATCGCGCCCAGCGCGAAGGCAGCCTTGTGTCCGTCGTACTGGCTGGAGATCGAACCGAGCAGCACCACCGTGTCGAGATAGACATGGGGATTGAGCCAGGTGAAGGCCAGGCAGGTGGCCAGGGTGGCGCCCAGCCCGGCCGCTTGCCGACCCGATGGCGTCAGGCTGCCGTGGTTGCGCAGGGCGGAACGCAGGCTGCGCGCCGCGTACGCCAGCAGGAACAGCGCCCCGCCATAGCGCAGCACCGGTTCCAGCCAGGGCAGGGCATGCGATGCCAGGCCGAAGCCGGCCACGCCGGCGGCAATGAGGATCGCGTCCGAGACGGCGCATACCAGGCAGACGGCAAAGACGTGTTCCTGGCGCAAGCCTTGCCGCAGCACGAAGGCGTTCTGGGCGCCGATCGCGAGAATCAGGCTCAGGCTGAGGAAAAAACCGGGAAGGAAGGCGCTGGTCATGTCATACCCTGGATCAAGGGCGACAGACTAGCGGCTGCAGGGTGATTAGAGAATCTAAAGATGCTAATCCATCTTTAGGGATACTGAAGGAACGCCGGGCGGCTCAGTGGCGCGGACGGGTGGGTTCGGGCTGTAGCTTGTCGAGCTGGGCCTGCAGCGAATCGAGCAGCAGTTGCAGTTGTTCGGAGGTCATGGCGTAGACGCGGCCGCGGCCAGCGCGGCCCATCGCCGTGGGCGAAGGATCGCTCAGGAAATCCAGCCGCAGCAGCAGCGAATCATGTTCCCGCAGCGGCATCATGGCCCAGCCCGTCACGGGCGACACGGCTTCGCCGGCCTTGAAATCTCTGTCTTGCACCTTGCACCGTCCTGTTTACGCATCCGGCGGATGGCCGGAAGGCCTGATTTTATTAATTCAGTTATTTGTCAGCAAGCGGGCGCCTACATAATCGGACTGGATAACTGGACAAGGGCAGGAGCTTTACCCTGTCGATGGGCGGCGGACGCCGTGGCAGCGTGGCGGCAACGGCTTGCCAGGCAACAAAAAGGCGCCGCGATGGCGGCGCCCTGCGCAATGATCGGGCTCGGGAAGGAGGGGGTCAGCCGGCGCTCTGGTCTGCCGCCTTCAGCAAGCTGTACAGCTTGTCCTTGAGCAGCAATTTTTCCTTTTTCAGGATTTCGACGCTGGTGTCCGAGGCCGGCACGATGCCCGCCTCCATATTCTTGATTTCCTGGTCCAGGTCGTTATGGCGCTGGAACAGGGCCGAGAAGTGACCGTTCTCGGCTTTCAGGCGGGTGATCAGTTGGCGGTACTCAGGGAACATGACGGCCTCTTGCTGGATCCGGGTGGAAGGGGACTGCGCGGGGCCGGCGGACCGGCCCGTAAATGAGCTGTCGGTTCCATGACATAACAATGCCCCGTCAAAGTCAACCCGCCGCGCCCGTGCCGCCGCGGCCGGTTTGACGCGGCGCAAGCACGGTTCAGGCGCGCCGTCGCCTGGTCTTATCTACTCACGTTTGTTTACATGGCATGCCTGGGCCGGGGATACACTCGCTTCCCCGTGGTCTGCCATAAAAGTGAAATGAATCAGCGCGCGCCCATTTACCGTCAGGTCCTGGATTTGTTCAAGCAGGACGGCCGCATCCGCCCCGGCACGGGAATGATCACCGGCGTGATCGCGTTGTTCCTGGCGATCCTGTCCGTACTGGGCGTCCTGGCATTTCATTTCCCGGCATATCTGACGACCCCGGAGCTACGCAGTTTCTATACGGTGGAGGCAATGCGCACGCTGCTGTTCGCCGCCTTGCTGGCCTCCGGCACCATTGCCTTGACCAACATCGTGTTCGGCCGCCAGCGCTGGCTCAATATCGCCGCTTTCGTGCTGGTGTGCTGCGCGGTCGCGGCGGGCGGCAGCCAGGTCGTGGTGACCTCCTCCAATACCGGCCACCACCCCTATCTGGGGCTGGACTGGTTCATCCTGGACCTGCTGGCCTCGAGCACGGTGTTCATCATCTTCGAGAAGCTGTTCCCCTTGTACCCGGGCCAGCCTGTGTTCCGCGGCGAATGGCAGGTGGACATGAAGCATTTCCTGTTCAATCACCTGTCGGTCGGCGCGGTGCTGTTGTGCATCAACTTCTTCGTGCACCGGTTGTTCTCGTGGGCCGCGTATGAGCCGCTGCAGGAGGCGATCCAGTCGTTGCCGTACCTGGCGGAACTGTTCGTGGCGGTGCTGGTGGCGGACCTGGTGCAGTATGCCGCGCACCGCGCGTATCACGAGGTGCCGTTCCTGTGGCGCATCCACGCCGTGCATCACAGCACCCGTACGCTCGACTGGCTGGCCGGTTCGCGCCTGCACATCGTCGAGTTGCTGATCACGCGGGTGGCGGTGCTGGGCGTGCTGTTCGCGCTGGGCTTTTCCAAGCCGGTGCTGGATGCCTACATCATCATCGTCGGCTTCCAGGCGGTGCTCATCCACTCCAACGTCAAGCTGCCGTGGGGCTGGCTGCGCTACGTGATCGTGACGCCCGACTTCCATCACTGGCACCATTCGTCCGATACCGAGGCGATCGACAGGAACTACGCGGCCCACCTCTCGTTCATCGACTACCTGCTCGGCACGGCGGTGCGCGGCACCGGCAAGCGTCTGCCGGAAAACTACGGCATTCTCGACAACGATATGCCGGGCACCTTCCTGGCGCAGCAGGCCTATCCTTTCCGCAAGAAGTAGGCCGGGGCGGCTACATCACCTTCACCGCGCGGCCGATGAACAGGATCGGCCCGGTGGGTTTGCCGATAGGCGAGCCGGTGGCGGGCTCCAAAGTCAGTTCAAACAATTGGTTCGGTTCGAGCGGCGGCAATTGATCCAGCGGGATGCGCACGGGTTCGCCGGGCTTGACCAGCCCCAGGGATACCGGTCCCGCCCACCCGTCGGCCTTGGTCCAGAATTCCAGGGCGCGGTCCGCGGGCACCTGGACCGCGGCCAGTGGCACCAGTTTCACCTCGCGCTGGCCGGCGCGGGCCTGGACCACCCAGCCCGGCGTTTGGGATTGCGGCGCCACCAGCACGACCATGTACTGCATCGTGGCCGGCGCCTGGGCGGGCCGCAACGCCTGGGTGGCGACCGTCAGGGCCAGGGCCGCGGCGAGGCCGCCGGCGGCGGCGCGCCAGAATCCCAGGTTGTCCCAGAGCCGCGGACGAGCTTGGCCGTGCGCGCGCGCCGCGGCCGCCTGGCGGGGCGCATAGAGGGTGGCGGCGATGCGCGGCCACAAGCCAGGGGAGGGCTCGATGGGAGAGGCCAGCGCGGTCAACGGTAGTAGCCGGTCTTCCCAGCGCGCCACGGCGGCGCGCAGGGTGGGATCATGGGGCAGGCGGCCTTCGACCTCGCGCCGGCGGTGGTTGGGCAACGTGCCCAGCACGTACTCGCCGGCCAGTTCGTCCATGTCTTCCGGGGTTTCGGGGGGCGCGTTCATGCCAGGCATTCCTTGAGCGCCTTCAGGCTGCGCTTGATCCAGGCCTTGACCGTGCCCAGGGGCGCTTCCAGGCGCTGCGCGATTTCGCTGTGGGACAGGCCCTCGACGTAGGCGTGCAGCAGGCAGTTGCGGCGCACCGGTTCCAATTGCTCCAGGCAGGGGCCGATGCGGCCAGCGCTTTCGCGCCATTCGAAGGCATCGCGGGTGTCATGCCACGCCTGCATCGAGTCGCGGATATCGAGCGCGGCCGCGGTGTCATCGTCCACGCCGGTTTCGCGGCGTTCATCGCGCACGGCGTTCAGCGCCAGGTTGCGGGCCACACTGTACATCCAGCCTCGCGCCGAGCCTCGGGTACCGTCGAAAGAGGCCGCCCGCTTCCAGATATTGACGAAGGTGTCGTGCACGATGTCTTCGGCGCGCGCGCGATCTCGCAGGATGCGTTGGGCCACGCCCAGCAGACGGGCGCCCTCCTGGTGGTAGAGAGCCTCCAGTGCGGGCCGGCGTCCGGCCGCGCACTCTCTGAGGGCCGCTTCGTAGTCGAAATCCGGGGCAGGTCTGTTCGGCATGCTCGCGGGGCGCGGAAGGTTGGGCCCGGGCGCGTTCCGGGCGGCGGATAGGGCATCTTACCGGAGTTCCACCGCGCGAAACGCGCCGGGCTTCAGTTTGCCTTCCAGAAGATGTAGTCGGCCTGGTAGGAGACCTGGCTGCGTTGTCCCAGCGTGGCGTTGGTGCAAGGCGCCTGCGGCGCGACGCCCCCCTTGAGCGCGGTGCGCTGGATGTAGGCGACCCCGGTCATCGCGCCCTTACCCATGGCGGGATTGGCCTTGACCAATTGATAGGGCAGGTTGCCCGCTCCGGCAGGCGCAACGGCGACCTGGGTGCCGGTCAGTTTGGAACCATCCGTTGCTTCCCAGGTGGCGGGCGGGCCGTAGTAGCTGCCGACCTGCTTGCCCTGGCGGTCTTTCAATACTGCTTTCGGGCCGGCGAAGACCCATTCCGCCTGGTCCTTGGCGTCGGCCTTGGCACGGCATTCGTAGGTGATCTCGCCGGTGCCGACGGTTTCCCAGGCGACTTTGTGGCCGGCTGGCACCTGCACGCTGGCGGGCAGGCCATCTTGCGAATATGCCATGGCCTGCGACTGGCCGAGTAGGCCGCCAGCAGCCAGGGTTGCAATGGCGAACAATGTGGCGGCCGGGCGGCCGGCGATGCGTCGAGTCTTCATGAGGGGTCTCCTGCGATAGGGGATCTGTCTGCAACGACGCACGGGGTGCGCGTCGTTGCAGGTACTACACGCGGGAAACGCTTTTGGATGCAGCCGGGTGAAGAAAATCGTGAGATCGATCCGGAGAGCGGCGCACCCTCACCGGTTGAAGCAGGGTGCCGCCGTCGGATCAGGCCGCCAGCGCCTCATCCTTCCAGCGCTGTTTGTCGCGCAAGGGCGGCGTGCCGAACAGGCGGCTGTATTCACGGCTGAACTGCGACGAACTCTCGTAGCCGACCGCATGGGCCGCCAGGGCCACGCCGGCATCATCGGTCAGCATCAGCCGGCGCGCCTCCTGCAGCCGCAGGTGCTTCTGGTACTGCAGCGGGCTCATGGCGGTGGCCTGCTTGAAATGATGATGCAGTGACGACACGCTCATATGCACGTCGCGCGCGATTTCCTCGACGCGCAATGGCAGCGCGTAGTTGTCGCGCAGGATGCGGATCGCCTTGGCCACGCGATTGAGCTGGCTGTCCTGCAGCACGGTCTGGCGCAGCACCACGCCCTGGCCGTTCATCAACAGGCGGTACAGCAGTTCGCGCTTGACCATGGGCGCCAGGATGGGGATGTCGCGTGGCGTATCGAGCAGGCGGAGCAGGCGCAGCATCACGTCCAGCAGGGTGCCGCCAAGCGGATTGACGCACATGGCGCGCGAGGCTTCGGCCGGCACCAGCGGCGGCAGGTTCTCGTCGCTGATCAGGGCGGTGATTTCCTCTGGGTTCAGGTCCAGCCGCAAGCCCAGGTAGGGCAGGGTCGGGCTGGCCACCGAGACCTTGGCCACCACCGGCAGGTCGACTGACGAGATCAGGTAGTGGAATGGATCGTACTCGTAGGCTTCGTCACCGATCAGCACCCGCTTGGATCCTTGCGCGATGACGGCCAGCGCCGCCTTCTGCAAGGCGGGCTTGGGGCCGGTCGGCTGCGAGATGCGGTGCAGGAACAGGCCTTCGATGGGTGTATCGAGCGAGCCTTCGAGCGTGCCGGTCATGCGCTCGAGCAGGCACAGCAGTTCGTGCCGGGCGGGTTCGAAAACGGCATTCGGCGGGGTGGTCGTGTCGGTGGGGGCGGGAGGCATGGAGGGGCTCCGGGCAAGGCGCCCTTGCGCGCGCGTGGCGGGTGGGGCGCCGGAGGATCAGGCGTCGTCGAGTGTAGATCCAACCAGGGAGCTTGCATGCCATCCAGCAAGTGGATGCGGAGAAATAGGCAAAAAACGTGGAGGATCGGGCGCATGCCGGGGAGGGGGGCGGCCGGGCCGGAGGATCGGGCAAAAAAAGGGCAGGATCGAGCATCGCCTGCGGCCCCTGCGGCGCCGCATACTGTTTCCACCCCGGCCGTGCGCCGCCGCCGTCCCATCCCGGGCCGGTACCGCGCCCTGCCTGCGAAGGAGTGCACTCATGCGGTACAAGAAATTCGGCAATACCGGCCTGTTCGTTTCGGAATTGTGCCTGGGCACGATGACCTTCGGCGGCGAAGGCGAGTTGTGGAGCAAGATCGGCGCCTTGCAGCAGGAGGACGCCAACCGGCTGGTGGGCCGTGCCCTGGAGGCGGGCGTCAACTTTATCGACACGGCCGACGTGTATTCGGAAGGCCGTTCCGAGATCATCACCGGACAGGCGTTGCGCGACCTGAAGGTGGCGCGTGACGATGTGGTCGTCGCCACCAAGGTGTTCGGCCAGACCGGGCCAGGGGCCAATGCCCGCGGCAATTCGCGTTTTCACATCATGGACAGCGTCAAGAAGAGCCTGGCGCGCCTGCAGCTGGACCATATCGACCTGTACCAGATTCATGGCTTTGACCCGGCCACGCCCATCGAGGAAACGGTGCGGGCGCTCGACAACCTGGTGCAGCACGGGCACGTGCGCTACGTCGGGGTATCCAACTGGGCGGCCTGGCAGATCGTGAAGGCGCTGGGCATCGCCGAGCGCCTGGGCCTGGCCCGTTTCGAATCGCTGCAGGCCTACTACACCATCGCCGGCCGCGACCTGGAGCGCGAGATCGTGCCCATGCTGCAAAGCGAGGGGCTCGGCCTGATGGTGTGGAGCCCGCTGGCGGGCGGCCTGCTCAGCGGCAAGTACGGCCGCGATGGCCAGGCCGCGGCCGGCGACCGCCGCGCCCAGTTCGACTTCCCGCCGGTCGACCGCGAGCGTGCCTTCGACAGCATCGACGTCTTGCGCCAGGTGGCCGAGGCGCGCGGCGTGTCGGTGGCGCAGGTTGCGCTGGCCTGGCTGCTCCATCAGCGAGCGGTCACCAGCGTCATCATCGGCGCCAAGCGCGTCGACCAGCTGGACGACAACCTCGCGGCCACCGCCATCCGCTTGACCGGCGACGAACTGGCGGCCCTGGACAAGGTCAGCGCCCTGCCACCGGAATATCCGGGCTGGATGTTCACGCGCCAGGGCGAGTTCCGGCGCAAGCAGCTGAGCGAGTCCGACGCCGTGTGAACGGATTTGGGCTGGTAAAGCGTCGATGGCAGCGGCTGCCGCCTGCCGAAGGGGCGGCCGGGCGGGTAGAATCCTGGAACCAGGCGCGGCCGGCCAGCCGGCCGCGCCGCCTATTTCCGGGAGCCTCCGTATGCCGCGCACCGCGCGCGTTGCCACCCTGGCGCAGCGTGACAAATCGCTGGCCGCGCTCGAACTCATGCCGCGCACCGGCTACGTGGGTCCGTGGGACCGCCCGACGCGCTAGCGTATCGCGTCGCCATGGCCATTCCTTTCCTGCGCCAGCTCACCGCGGTCAGCCGCACACCGCAGGCCAACCGGCGGCTGGCCTACTTCCTTACCTTCGTCGCCGGGGCGGTCAACGCGGGCGGGTTCCTGGCGGTGCAGCAATACACCTCGCACATGTCCGGCATTGTTTCGATGATGGCCGATCACATGGTGCTCGGCAGCGTGGCAGTGGTCTTGCAGGGATTGGCCGCGCTGCTGTCGTTCCTGGCGGGCGCGGCGACGTCGGCCTCGCTGATCAACTTTGGGCGGCGTTCGCACCTGGCCAGCGAATTCGCGCTGCCCCTGGTGCTCGAGGCCTTGCTGCTGCTGGCCTTCGGCCTGCTGGGCGCGAACCTGGGGGACCTGCGCTGGTTCTACGTGCCGGGCACGGTGATGCTGCTGTGCTACATCATGGGCCTGCAGAACGCGATGATCACCAAGGTGTCCAAGTCCGAGATCCGCACGACCCACGTGACCGGCATGGTCACCGACATCGGCATCGAGCTGGGCAAGCTGTTCTACTGGAACCTGGCTCACGACGACAAGGCTGGCGGCCCGCGAGTGCGGGCCGACCGTGGCAAGCTGATCGTGCTCAGCACGCTGGTCACGCTGTTTTTCTGCGGCGGGGTGGTGGGCGCCTATTCCTTCTTCCACTACGGTTTCGGCTCGACCCTGCCGCTGGCGCTGTTCCTGCTGGTTCTGGCGGCGGTGCCGGTGGCCGACGACATCCGCCATTTCTTTGCGCGCCCCTAGCGTTGCATGACCCTGGCGCCTGGTCCGGGCGCGGCTCAGGCCTTGGCGTGTGCCAGAAAGACCTGCAGCGCGGCGGCCGTCTGCCAATGCAGGCTTTCGAGGCGGGCGTCCTTGGCCGGGTCGGTGATGGCGCGGCCCTTGGCGTCGATGGGATAGGGTTCTCCCAGCAGCCGCGCCATGTCGATCTGGTAGTGGCTGCTGTCGCCATAGGGGCGCTTGCCATCGATGAACGGCATGGGCCAAAAGGCGTCGCCTTCACGCAGCACCGCTTCCAGTTCGTCCTTGCCGGCTTCGCGCCAGCTGGCCGCGCGCAGCAGCGTCAGGTGCTCGCGCCGCAGTTCGAAGCGGCCCTGCGCGTCGACGCCGCTGTCGGGAAAGTCGAACATTTCCCGGCGCTCCGGCGGCACGGCGTAGCGGCCAGGCGCCAGCCGTCCCAGTTCGCGAACATAGGTCGGCACCAGCCGGCAGACTTCGGCCAGTCGTTGCGCCGCCAGCGCGGGGTCGCGCGTGTCCAGCGCCGCCATGGCCGCGGCCAAGGTGTCCCTGCCGCCCAGGGGATGCTCGAATTCGATGCCGGGCGCGCCCGATTCCACCGGAATCCAGATCACGCCCAGGCGCCGCATCAGCGCGGCGTGTTGCGCGCCATAGCGGATCTGCCCGGGGGTGGCCTGGAACACCTGCCTGACGATGGTGTCGCGCCCTTGGCTCGCCAGGGCGCGCAACGGGGCGCAGGCCAACGCGGCCAGGGCCAGGCTGAAGCGGCGGCGGGAAGATGAAGGCATGATCGGCGGCATGCAAGCCTCTGGCTCAGGATGGTACCCCTACGATATCGCGAAATCCCGGCATGCACGGCGCACGGCAAGGGTCCGGCGTTGCCACCGGACCTTGGCCGTTCTCCGAGGCTCGCCGCGATCACTTGGGCATGAGCACGGTGTCGATCACATGGATCACGCCGTTGGACTGGTAGACGTCATAGGTGCTGATATTGGCCACGCCGCCCTTTTCGTCCTTGACGATCAGGTTGTGCTTGCCGTTCATCATGACCCAGAGCTTGCCGCCGCTGGCGGTGGCCAGTTCCGTGACGCCGCCCTTCCTGGCCCGGGCGGCCAGCGCGTCGAAGTCCAGTTTTCCCGGAACGACGTGGTAGGTGAGGATCTTGGTGAGGGGTGCCTTGTTCTCCGGCTTGACCAGGTTGTCGACGGTCCCCACCGGCAACTTGGCGAAGGCGGCGTTGGTGGGCGCGAACACGGTGAAGGGGCCCTTGCCCTGCAGCGTATCGACCAGGCCAGCGGCCTTGACCGCCGCCACCAGGGTGGTGTGGTCGGCGGAGTTGATCGCGTTGGCGACGATGTCCCTGGCGGGCATCATCGGTTGTCCGCCCACCATGACGTCGGCCGCGTGGGCGGGCGACAGGGTCAGGGCGGAGCAGGCGATGGCAAGCGAGGCTAGCAGTTTCATGACGATCTCCTTTTTGGGTTGGCCGTCACCAGGAAATACGGGGCGCCTGAGCCGTTGGATGCCGTCGCTTGATCAGGACAAACCCTAGGTGGAGCCCTTTGGCGCCGGCCCGTGGCGCGGGCCCGGATCACCTTGCCGCCGAGCACGATCGGACCGGTCGGAGCGCCCCGCGGCGCGCTGCCCGGGTTCGATGTCGGGACGCCGCAGCCGGTCGATGCAGCGGTCGCGGACGATGCGGGGCATCCAGGTCATCGCCTGGCTCTGCTCGGCGCGGTATTGGCCGGCCGCCGGATCGAAACGAAACATTCCTGCAGCACGTCCTCGGCGGCTGCCTGGTCTCTCAACATACGCCTGGCGAGCGCAACCAGATGCCGGGACGCCAGCCGGTACAGTTCGGCCAGCGCGGATCCGCGCTGTTGCGCGCATTCGGCGCGCAGGTCCTGGAGACGCTGGGCGTCGGGCATCGGATCATGGAGAAGGTCGATCACGTCGGTGGGGGGCAGGCCGGCTAAAGCATGCCGGCGTGGAGCCCGCGCGTCACCCTGTCGCGATCACTACAATAGTGCGTTTGACGGCCAGTCCGGCACGCAATCCGGGCATGGCCGGCACGGCATACCGGTAAACGCGCCTTTCGGGCGTCTGTTCGAAACCTCGATCGGTTTTCGGCCGGTTAGTATCCAGAGAGCATTGCCATGCCGCGCACCGGCGCGCGGCATTGTCCGCGAATCGTGCGATTCGCTATTTTTCCGGAGGACAAGAACAAACATGGACGCGGAATTCTGGTTGGAGCGCTGGCGTGACGGGCGCACGCATTTTCATCAGACACGAGTGACGCCGCTGCTGCAGAAATACTGGCCGACACTCTCGGTGCCCGCAGGCGGCAAGGTGCTGGTGCCGCTGTGCGGCAAGTCGCTGGACATGGTCTGGCTGGCGGCGCAGGGCTACCAGGTCCTGGGCGTGGAACTGTCGCAATTGGCCGT
Organism: Achromobacter sp. EG18; assembly: GCF_059759395.1. Lineage (NCBI taxonomy): Bacteria > Pseudomonadati > Pseudomonadota > Betaproteobacteria > Burkholderiales > Alcaligenaceae > Achromobacter > Achromobacter sp. EG18. Next base: position 3,028,083 of record NZ_CM186213.1, on the reverse strand, counting down.
CGAGCAGTTCTTCAACGAGAACGAGCTCAAACCGGTGATCCACGAGAGCGCCTATGGCAGGCACTACGTGGCGGGCAATATCGAGATCATCTGCGGTGACATCTTCAAGCTGGACGCGCCGCTGCTGTCGCACTGCGTGGGCGCGTACGATCGTGCCGCGCTGGTGGCGCTACCCGCCGACATGCGCGGCGACTATGTGCGCCACGTCTATGGCCAGCTGGCGCCCGGCTACCGTGGGCTGTTGATCACCCTGGACTATCCGCAGGAAGAAATGGATGGGCCGCCATTCGCGGTGGTCGACGCCGAGATGCGCAATCTGTTCACCGGCGTGTCGCCAGCGGTCATCATCGACCGCCGCGACATCCTGGCCAAGGAACCCAAGTTCGCCGAACGCGGCGTCAGCCGGCTGGACACCGTCGTCTACCGGCTGGGGGTCCAGGCCTGAGAGGTTGCCGGGCGGCGCGTCGACGCCGCCCGTCGGGCGCTCGGGGCGTGCGCGGCCTGCCGCCTGGCGCCGTGTCCCGCCCGCCGGCTCAGAAGAACCAGCCGCCGCGGGTCAGGTCCTTCTCGCAGCTCTTGTACTGGCTGGCGAACTTGTCGGCGCGCGCCTGCACTTTCTTTGATACGGTCTTCAACCACGCCTTGCGGTCGTAGCTGCGGTTGCGATAGCCGGTCCAGCCCTCGTGGTAGTTCAGGTACTGGCCATAGGCGTCCCATTTGGAGATGCCATTCAGGCGCTGGGTCTTGTTCATGTACCAGCCCATGAAATCGAGCGCATCGGCGAAATTGTCGCGGCTGGCGCCCCAGCCGCCGGCATCCTTCTTGTAATCGGCCCAGGTTTCGTCCTTGGCCTGGGCGTAGCCGTAGGCGGAACTGACCCGGCCCCACGGAATGATGCCCAGGAAGTAATAGCGCGGCGGCACCGCGTCCTGCTTGAAGCTGGATTCCTGGTACATCATCGCCATTGGCACCGGCACCGGCGCGCCCCATTTCTTCTGCACCTTCAGCGCGGCGTCGTGCCAATCCGGCTTTTCGCGGAAGATGGCGCAGATGTTCTCGGGATTCGAGGGCGGGGCGGTGGCGCAGCCGGCCAGCGCGGTCAGCAGCGGCAGCGGCATCAAGAGCCGTGTCATTGGCGGTTTTCTCCCGGTGCCGGCGGGCGGCGGTTACGTCTTGCTTGTCACGATTTGCGGTGATTGTATGAAAACGTATCGCCGTGAAAGTTCCGTCCCCTACTTTCGGACGCATGGCAGGGTGTGTCAGTCCTATCTGCGGCTTCGCCAAACCCGTGGGCCGCGCCAATGAAAACGGCCCCGGATCACTCCGGGGCCGTGTCGCAGGCGAGCCTACGTGGCGAGGTTTACACCTCGATCACGTCCGCCACGTCCTTGTAGTCGGCGATCTTGTCGAAGTTCAGGTACTGGTAGATCTGGTCGCCGCTCTTGTTGATGACGCCCATGTCGGCCATGTACTCGTCCTTGGTCGGGATGCGGCCCAGCTTCGAGCAGATCGCGGCCAGTTCGGCCGAACCCAGGTACACGTTGGTGTTCTTGCCCAGGCGGTTCGGGAAGTTGCGGGTGCTGGTGGACATCACCGTCGCGCCTTCACGGACCTGCGCCTGGTTGCCCATGCACAGCGAGCAGCCCGGCATTTCGGTGCGGGCGCCGGCGGTGCCGAACACGCCGTAGTGGCCTTCCTCGGTCAGCTGGGTGGCATCCATCTTGGTGGGCGGGGCCACCCACAGCTTGACCGGGATGTCGCGCTTGCCTTCGAGCAGCTTGGACGCCGCGCGGAAGTGGCCGATGTTGGTCATGCAGCTGCCGATGAACACTTCGTCGATCTTGGCGCCGGCGACTTCCGACAGCGTCTTGACGTCGTCCGGGTCGTTCGGGCAGGCCACGATGGGCTCGTGCACGTCGGCCAGGTCGATCTCGATGACGGCGGCGTATTCGGCGTCGGCGTCCGGTTCCAGCAGCTGGGGATTGGCCAGCCAGGCTTCCATCGCCTTGATGCGGCGGCCCAGCGTGCGCTCGTCTTCGTAGCCGTTGGCGATCATCCACTTGAGCATCACGATGTTGCTGTTGATGTACTCGATGATCGGTTCCTTGTTCAGGCGCACCGAGCAGCCAGCGGCCGAACGCTCGGCCGAGGCGTCCGACAGTTCGAAGGCTTGTTCGACCTTCAGGTCGGGCAGGCCTTCGATTTCCAGGATGCGGCCGGAGAAGATGTTCTTCTTGCCTTGCTTGGCGACCGTCAGCAGGCCCTGCTTGATGGCGTACAGCGGGATCGCGTTGACCAGGTCACGCAGGGTGACGCCGGGTTGCAGCTTGCCCTTGAATCGCACCAGCACCGATTCCGGCATGTCCAGCGGCATCACGCCGGTGGCGGCGGCGAAGGCGACCAGGCCCGAGCCGGCCGGGAACGAGATGCCGATGGGGAAGCGGGTGTGCGAGTCGCCGCCGGTGCCGACGGTGTCGGGCAACAGCATGCGGTTCAGCCACGAGTGGATCACGCCGTCGCCCGGACGCAGTGAGACGCCGCCGCGGGTGCTGATGAACTCGGGCAGCGTGTGGTGCGTCTTGACGTCCACGGGCTTGGGATAGGCGGCGGTGTGGCAGAACGACTGCATCACCAGGTCGGCCGAGAAGCCCAGGCAGGCCAGGTCCTTGAGTTCGTCGCGGGTCATGGGGCCGGTGGTGTCCTGGCTGCCGACCGAGGTCATCTTCGGTTCGCAGTAGGTGCCCGGACGGATGCCACGGCCTTCCGGCAGGCCGCAGGCGCGGCCGACCATCTTTTGGGCCAGCGAGAAGCCCTTGCCGGTGTCGGCCGGGTCCTTGGGCAGGCGGAACAGCGTCGACGGCGCCAGGCCCAGCGCTTCGCGCGCCTTGGCGGTCAGGCCGCGGCCGATGATCAGCGGAATGCGGCCGCCGGCGCGCACTTCGTCGAACAGCACGTCGGACTTCACTTCGAATTCGGCGATGACTTCGCCGTTCTTGATGGCCTTGCCTTCATAGGGGCGCAGCTCGACCACGTCGCCCATTTCCATCTTGGAAACGTCGAGTTCGATCGGCAGGGCGCCGGCGTCTTCCATGGTGTTGTAGAAGATCGGGGCGATCTTGTTGCCCAGGCACACGCCGCCAAAACGCTTGTTCGGCACGAAGGGGATGTCTTCGCCGGTGAACCACAGCACCGAGTTGGTGGCCGACTTGCGCGAGGAGCCGGTGCCGACCACGTCGCCGACGTAGGCGACCAGGTGGCCCTTTTCCTTCAGCGATTCGATGAACTTCACGGGACCGCGCTTGCCGTCTTCTTCCGGTTGGAAGGCGGCGCCGTCGCGCTTGTTCTTGAGCATCGCCAGGGCGTGCATCGGGATGTCGGGGCGGGTGGTGGCGTCCGGGGCCGGCGACAGGTCGTCGGTGTTGGTTTCGCCGGGCACCTTGAAGACCGTGATGGTCAGGCTTTCGGGCAGTTCCGGGCGGCTGGTGAACCATTCGGCGTCGGCCCAGCTCTGCATCACGGACTTGGCGTTGGCGTTGCCCTTGTCGGCCTTTTCCTTGACGTCGTGGAAGGCGTCGAACATCAGCAGGGTCTTTTTCAGGGCGTCGGCGGCGATCGTGCCGATTTCCTTGTCGTCGAGCAGTTGGACCAGCGGGCCAATGTTGTAGCCGCCCAGCATGGTGCCGAGCAGTTCGGTCGCCTTGGCGCGGCTGATCAGGGCACAAGCTTCGGTGCCCAGGGCCACGGCGGCCAGATACGAGGCCTTGACCTTGGCGGCATCGTCCACGCCGGCCGGAACACGGTGGGTCAGCAGATCGACCAGGTTCTGCTCTTCGCCCGCGGGCGGGTTCTTCAGCAGTTCGATCAGTTCAGCGGTTTGTTTTGCCGTCAGGGGCAGCGGGGGAATCCCCAGGGCCGCGCGTTCGGCAACGTGTTGGCGGTAAGTATCCAGCATGTGAGGCCTGCTTAAAGTCGGGTTGGAAGAAGGGTTGTCGCCGGAATTGTAGAGGGAAGAGGGGGCCGCTAGCAAACGTCTTATATCTTATATAAGACTTGGGTCGATAGGCGTTGCCTGCGGGCCACGCCGGGGCGTCGCCCGGCATGGCGGCGGCGGTCTGCCGTGGGTGAAAATGGGGTCGATTCAGCCTTCCGCGCCGGGGGGGCGTCCAGGGCGGGACGTTGCGGGCGCTGCGTCAGGCGCCGTACCCGCGGTGGGGTAACGGTGCCTTTGCGCTGCCTCAATCAATTGCGGGCGGGCCGCGGCCGTGGCTCAGTTGGCCTTGGCGTCGTACACCACGCCCACGCGGGCGAAGTTGGCGCCATACTGCTTGACGTCCAGCTGGAACGGCGCGCTCTCGCCCGGCTTGAGCTTGGGCAGGCGCAGCTCCGAATAGCGCGCGCCGGTCAGCTTGTCCTGGGCGTCGTAGAGGCTGACCCAGACTTTGACGTTGTCGATCTCGGCGTTGTCGTTGTTGCGCACCCGGCCATGCACGGTGACGTACTTGTAGCGATAGCGGTAGGTGAAATTCAGGGTGCCGGTGCCGATGCCGGCCTCGGTGTTTTCGACGCTGATGTCCAGCGCCGGGCGCGAGCCGGGCAGGGCCGCGCGCTTGGCCGGCTTCCAGTGGGTCTTGACCTCGGAATAGCGCTCGAAATTCTCGCCGTTCAACAGTACCGGAATGCGCTCGCCGGGATAGAGCATGGCCGGCAGCGACCATTCCTGGCGCAGACGCAGGGGGCGCGAGCCGTCGAACACCGAGATCTCCATACCCGGCGACAACGCCACGTACTTGTCGCTGCGGTTGACCACCTCGGCCAGCAGCAGCGGGCGTTCGATCTCGTCGAGCAGGCGGCGCGGCGGCGACAAGGCCAGCGCCGCTGGATCGAAAAGGGCGAAGTCCGGATCCAGCAGTTCGGCCGTGGTCAATCGCACATCGTCGATGATGCGTGGGTTGGCGGGGCTGACACGCACGATGCGGCTGGCGGGGCCTTCGGGAACCGGCGTCGCGGCGGCGGGCGCCGGCGCGGCCTGGGCTGCCTTGGGCGCGTCCCAGGGCAGCAGGCCGTTGTACTTGGCCAGGGCATAGCCGCCGGCGGCCAGGATGATCAGCACCAGCCCGGCCCGGGCGGGCCGCGACAGGGGCCGTGCAGGGGAACGGTCAGCCTTCACTTTGCACCATGTAATCGTAGGATCCGACCTTGCCTTCGGCCAGCATGTCGCAGCGCACGTCGAACGAGGTCAGTGCGCCGGGGGCGAGCGGACTGGCCGACCCGTAGCCATTGCCGGTGCCGATCAGCTTGCCGTCCTCGCCGTACAGCATCACCGTCACCTGGGTGCTGCTGGCCGCGGCCGTGCCCTTGTTGCGCAGCAGGCCCACCAGCCGATAGGCGCCATCGTTGCGCACCAACTGCACTTTGTCGGCGGCGACCTCGCGGGCGTTGCTGTGCGCCAGCGACGGCGTGGCCGGCTTCAGGACGTAGCGGCTATAGGCGGTGTCCGGCAGGGAGATCGTCACCGGGGTGTATTCGCCCGGCAGCAGGGTGCGCGCCATCGGCGAACCCGAGGAGGACGACAGGGTCAGCTCGCCCTGGTAGAACGTGGCGGTGACGCGCGGCGCATCGATCTTCTTGCCGGTCTCGTTGCGCATCAGCATCACCAGTTGGCTACGGCCGCGCGAACGCACCTCCTGCACATCCGTCAGCTTAACCAGCGCCGCATCGATCGGCGGAGGCGCCGCGCGCGAAGGCGGGCGGGTCGACGAACCACTGGTGAACAACGAGGCGGTGACCGGCACCAGGATGGCGGCAAGCACCACCAGCCCGATCGCGATGATCGCGCCGGGCTGCAGCTTGGCGGCTGGCGCCGGCTGCTGCATGCCGCGCAGGATCTTCTCCAGGCGCTGGGCGACGTTGTCCTCGACCAGGGTGACGGCGTGGCAATGGCTGCACTGGTACTCGTTGGTGTCCAGCTTGGTGAACTGGGCGCTGCCGCAGGTCGAGCAGGTCAGCGTCACCGTATTGATCGTGGTCTGTTTGGGTGTCATGCGTGGGGACGGGCGGGCCGCGTCCAGGGTGGCGCCGGGATGGCGCGGCCCGCCCGGGCGCGGCGGGCGTACTGGGCGGCAAGGATAGCGGCCGGGCGCGGCGGACGGGGTGCATGAGCGCATCCGATTATTACAAAATGTAGGAAAACCGCCCGGCAAGCCCTGGACCCGGTGCTATCATCGCCGGCGTCGAACACCCCTCTAGATACGCCGTTTCTCCCAAGTCGTTCCGCTCCGGATCGCGATATTTCGCGGCGGGGCCGAGCCGAGGCAGGTCAGGCTCCGCCCCAGCATGAGCATCCTCCAACACGTGTTGTTCCTCGCCTGCGTGGCGCTGGCGACGTACGCCCAGACCATGACCGGTTTCGCCTTTGGCCTGGTGCTGCTGGGCCTGTCCGGGGTGTTCCAGCTGGCATCCGTGTCCGAGGTGGCCAATGTGGTCAGCGTCCTCTCGCTGGTGAACGCCGTGGTTACGCTGGCGCGCGCCAAGCCCCAGGTCAACTGGCCGTTGATGGCGCCGGCGCTGCTCAGCAGCCTGGCGGGCGTGGCGGTGGGCGTGGCCGCGCTCGCCTGGATCAGTGGCGCCATGGCGGTGCTGCTGCAATTGCTGCTGGGCCTCACCATCATGGCCTGCGCCGTATTGCTGGTGGCGCGCGCCCAGCCCCTGGCGCGCCTCTCGTCGCGCGCGTCGTTCCTGTTCTTCGGCGGCGTTTCGGGCGTGCTGGGCGGCCTGTTCTCCAGCGCCGGGCCGCCCATGGTCTATCACCTGTACCGCCAGCCGCTGCCGCTGGCGTCGATCCGCAACAGCCTGCTGGTGCTGTTTTCGCTGAATGCCGTCGTGCGCCTGACGCTGGTGGCGGGACAGGGCGCCTTCATGGCGACCTCGTTCTGGCTGAGCCTGCAGGCCCTGCCGGTGGTGATCGGCGTGACGTGGGTGGCGCGCCGCTATGCCACCGCCGGGTCGATGAAGACCGTCAAGCGGATGGTGTTCGTGCTGCTGCTGGCGGCCGGCCTGGGCTTGGTGGTGCCGGCGTCGCGGCTCCTCGCGGCGGGTTAGCCGCGAGGCCCCCGGTGATGCCGGAGATGGCGTTCAGCCGCGCTCGCCGGTGATGTAGCGTTCGAGTTCGGTGATGATGAACTTCTGTTCGCTCATGACGTCCTTGACCAGGTCGCCGATGGAAACCAGACCGACCAGCTTCTGGTCCTGGATGACCGGCAGATGGCGGAAGTGACGTTCGGTCATCAGCGCCATGCAGTGTTCGCGGGTGTCTTCCGGACGCACGTAGAAGACGGAATCGGTCATGATTTCGCGCACCTTGGTGGTACGCGACGAGCGGTCCTGCAGCACGATCTTGCGGGCGTAGTCGCGCTCGGTCAGCATGCCCAGCACCTCGTCGCCCTGCGCCACCACCACGGCGCCGATACTGCGCTCGGCCATGGTTTTGATGGCGTCGTACACGGACGAGTCCGGTGAGACGGTCACGACGGCGGGGTTGGCCTTTTCCCTGAGAATCTCAGCAACTTTCTTCACGATGTGCTCCCGAATCGCTGGCAAGGTTCACGCGCCGGCCCGAGTCCGTGCCGGGCGCCTTCAGCCGGCGCACGGTCTGGCCGTGGCTCCATCCTAAGCCCGGCGACGGGATTGCCGCAAGTTTCTGGTAGGTTCTCACGCGGTATGGCCTGGCGGGTTCATGGAGCAGGTGGCTATAGTCGCGGCCTCCGTAGAACACGCCAAGAATGGTCAAGGACCCGTCATCGTTCAGCGAGTAGGCGATGATGCAACGCTTCTGATGATGCAGGAAGCGGAGATTGGGGTTGGCGGCATGGCGCCGCGCTCCGCGTCTTGGAAAATGGGCCAGGTCCAGGCCGGCCTGGATCACGCCGTCGACATAGCCGTCCGCTGTTGCGGAAGTCCCCGCCGCGCTGAAATACCGTTGCATGTTGACGATGTCGCGGAGCGCGTCCGGCGTGAACACGACGCAGAACATGTCAGCGGCCTGAAGGTCGTCTGGCGCGCTCCGCGGCGAGCGCGGCCAGAACCTCGCCAGGGGTGAGCAGGCGGGATGGATCCGCCTTGCTGGCCCGGCTTATCGCTTCGAGCCGCTTGAGCCAGGCGTTTTCGTCCCGCTGATCAACGCCGGGTAGGTAGGGAGGCGGCAGCTCCGGGGGGAGGATCCGATTGGCAGTGTTCCCGCACGGGGGGCCGTTGGGATGGCGTTGGACGGCGTGGCATGTAGAGAATTCCAAAGGCGTGGGCGACCTGGATAGCCTATGTGCGGCACGACGACGCGACAAGTCCTTTCAGCTATTCCCCTCGTCCTATCTTTCGACGAACGCGCGCGAGCGGCCGGCTCGCGCCGGCCGCCCCGCATCTTCAGCGGATCAGGAAGCCCGCGCCCACCGGATCGTTCTTGTCGATGACCCAGCGCGCCGTGCCCAGGATGCTGGCCGTGCCCTTCACCGTCGGCCGCACCGCCCGGGTGCCGTTCAGGTCGACCTCGCCCAGCAGGCAGCCTTCGAAGGTGCCGCTGCCCAGCAGGCCTTCGGACTTGATCGGCTGGTTCAGCCCCATCTTGCCGCGCGCCTCGAACATGGCCATCATCGCGCTGGTGCCGGTGCCGCCGGGCGAACGGTCGAGCTGGCCGGCGCTGAACACGTGCACGTTCTTGTAGAACGCGCCCTCGATCGTCGGCTGGTGCCAGAACGTGATGAAGTTCAGGTTGTTGATATGCGCTTCGGTCGGATGCTGGATGCGCTGTCGGGCATTGAGCTGGTCGCGCACGATCAGGCCCATGCGCGACAGCTCGGTGCCGTTGTCGGGCGAGATGCGCAGGTCGCAGTTCGACAGATCGACGATGCCGAAGTAGTTGCCGCCCCAGACGATGTCGGCCGACAGCTTGCCGTAGCCCGGCAATTCCACCGGGATGTCCTGCGCCGCGACATAGGCCGGCACGTTCTCGAAGCGCGTCCACAGCACGTTGTCGCCTTCCGAGGCCACTTCCGACACCACCAGGCCGGCGGTGGTCTCGAAGCGGATGCGGGTGATGCCGTCCTGGCCGCGCGGCACCAGGCCGTTGGCCACCATGGCCATGCTGACCGCGATGGTGCCGTGGCCGCACATGTGCGAATACTCGGTGCCGTCGATGTAGATCAGGCCGGCGTCGTACTCGGGGCTGGACGGCGGCGTCAGGAACACGCCGAACATGTCCTTGTGGCCGCGCGGCTCGCGCATCAGCGCCTTGCGCAGCCAGTCGTAGTGCCGCTCCAGGAACGCGCGCTTCTCCAGGATGGTGGAGCCGGCGGGGTACGGAATGCCGCTGTGCACGATGCACAGGGGCTCGCCTTCCGTATGGGTATAGATGACATCGAACGCGTCTTGCTTGCGCATGACAGTGACTCCAGGCGGTAGATAGGGGGAAGAGGAAAGTTATTTGCCGCGTTCGGACAGCATGTCCAGCCCGACGGTCAAATCCAGGATCACGATGGCGACGACCGCAGCCACGATCGTGGCGCCCGATACGGCTGCGATGGTCGGATCAATCGTGTATTGCACGTAGTTGAAAAGCTTCACGGGGATGGTGTTCAGGTCCGCCGTGGTGTTGAAAATCGACAGCTCCACATTGATCCACGACGAGATGAAGGCGAAGATCGAACCGGTCACGATGCCCGGGCGGATCTGCGGCAGCACCACCAGGAAGAACGTGGTCCACGGATTGGCGCCCAGGTCGGCCGAGGCTTCCTCCAGCGCGCGCTGTTCCGGCGTCAGCAGCGTCAGGGTGGAGCGCAGCACGAACGGCGCGATGATCACGACGTGGCCGATCAGGAGCGACAGGAAGCTGCGGGTCAGGCCGAAGTACGCGCCGAATTGCAGCAATGCCGCGCCCAGCACGATGTGCGGCAGCACCAGCGGCGACATCAGCACCGAGGTCAACGCGGCCTTGCCCGGAAACTCGTAGCGCGCCAGCGCCAGCGCCGCCGGCACCGTCAGCAGCACCGCCGCCACCGTGGCGGCCAGCGCCAGCACCGTGCTGGTGGTGAACGCGGCCACATAGCCGGCCTCGACCAGCAAGGTGCGGTACCACTCCAGCGTCCAGCCCTGCGGCGGAAACGCCAGGTACGGCGTGGCGGTGAACGATGCGCCCAGGATCACCACGAGCGGCAGCGCCAGGTAGGCCAGCACGGCCAGCGCGGTCAGGCGGATCAGGTGGCGGGCGATCATCGCGCGGCTCCCGGCAAGGTGGCGGCGCGGTTGGCCAGCGCCACCAGGATCAGGGTGAAGACCAGCAGCACCATGCTCAGCGCGCCGCCGTAGTGGAAATCGAACACCGTGCTGTACTGCTGGAAGATCAGCATCGACAGCACCGTGACGCGGCCGCCCGACAGCAGCGCCGGCGTCACGTAGGCGCTGACCGCCAGCGTGAAGACGATGATGGCGCCCGACACCACGCCGGGCAGCGTCAGTGGCCAGGTCACGTGAAGGAAGGTCGCGGCCGGACTCGCGCCCAGGTCGGCCGAAGCCTGCTCGCAGGCCGGATCGACCCGCGCCAGCGCATTGCCTACCGCCAGCACCACGAACGGCAGCAGCACGTAGACCATGCCGATCAGGATGCCCAGCTCGGTGCCGATGAAGCGCATCGGCCGGTCCACCGCGCCGGTCGCCATCAGGCCCTGGTTGACCAGGCCGTTGCGGCCCAGCAGCACCATCCAGCCGAAGGCGCGCACGATGTTGCTGGTGAACAGCGGCACCACCAGCAGGATCACGCAGGCGCGGCGCCAGGCCTGCCAGCGCACCACGCGCACCAGGTACCAGGCCAGCGGATAGCCCAGCAGCAGGCAGGCGACGGTGGTGAACAGGGCCAGCCGGAACGTCACCAGGATCACGTCCCAGTGGTATTGGTCGGCCAGCACCTTCATGTATTGCGCGGCGGTCGGCGTCAGTCCGTCGGGTCCGCCGGTGGCGCTGGCCAGCGCCACCACCGCCAGCGGCGCCAGGAAGAAGGCCGCGAAGAACAGCACCGGGGCCGCCAGCAGCAGGCCGGGAGAGAGCCAGGCGCGCCGCGTCATGGCTGGCCGCCGATCAGGTGCAGGTGCTCGGGCGCGAACGCCAGCGCCACCTCGCCGCCGGCATGCAGGCCGCCGGGCGCGAGGCCGCCGTGGCGCGCCACCAGCGTCTGGCCGCCGATGTCGACGTGGATCATGCTGTGGCTGCCCACGTTGATCACGTCGCTCACGGTGCCGGTCAGCATGGCGTCGGCGCGTTGGCACAGCTTCAGGTCTTCGGGCCGCAGCACGGCCAGGCCGCGACCCGCCGCCGGGCGTTGGGCGAGCGGCACGCGCAGGCCCTGGGCATCCAGCATCAGGGCGCCGTCATCGGCCACGGTATAGGCGATGAAATTGGCGTCGCCGATGAACTCGGCGACGAAACGCGTGGCCGGCTGGCGGTAGATGTCGGCGCCGGCGCCGACCTGCTCGATGCGGCCGGCGTGCATGACCACGACGCGGTCCGCCATGGTCATCGCTTCTTCCTGGTCGTGGGTGACGAAGATGAAGGCGATGCCGAGGCGGGCCTGCAGATGCTTGAGTTCGAGCTGCATGCGCTTGCGCAGCTTCAGGTCCAGCGCCGACAGCGGCTCGTCCAGCAACAGCAGCTTGGGCTGGTTGACGATGGCGCGCGCCAGTGCCACGCGCTGCTGCTGGCCCCCGGACATCTCGCGCGGATAGCGCGGACCGAAGTCGGCCAGGCCGACCATGTCCAGCGCACCCCGGGCGCGCTCGGCCGCTTCCGATTTCGACGCGCCCTGGCGCCGCGGACCGTAGGCGACGTTCTCCTGCACCGTCATGTGCGGAAACAGCGCGTAGTTCTGGAACACGGTATTGAGCGGGCGCTTGTGCGCCGGCAGCCGGCTGACGTCCTGGCCGTCGATCAGGATGCGGCCCGATTCCGGCTGCAGGAAACCGGCGATCGACTTGAGCAGCGTGGTCTTGCCGCAGCCGCTGGGGCCGAGCAGCGCCACGAACTCTCCCTGCTGGATCGCCAGGTCGATTCGGTCCAGCGCCTGGTAGGCGCCGAAGCGCATCGACACGCCTTCGATGGTAAGCAAAGCGGACATGGGGAACGGACCTTGCTCAGCGCTTGCGGGCGACCTGCCGGTTCCACGCGTCGGTGACCTCGGCGCGGCGGGCGTTGATGATGTTCCAGTCGAACAGACTCAGGTTCTTGACCGAGCCGTCGGCGCCCCAGGGCAGCTTGCGGGCCACGTCCTTGGATACCTGCACGTCCTTGACCGCCGGGCCCAGGTACAGCTTGGTCGCCAGGCAGGCGGCCGCGTCCGGCGTCAGCGCGGTGTCGATGAACTTCTGCGCGGCGGCCTTGTTGGGCGCGCCCTTGACCAGGTGCAGGCGGGCGTCGGTGGCCCACACGCCTTCCTTGGGCACGCTGAAGCCGATCGGCAGGCCCTTGTCGATCAGGTCCCAGGCGCCGACGTTGAAGTGCGCGCCGATCACCGCTTCGCCGCTCTGGAAGGCGTTGGTGGCCGCGCCCGAGCTGTCGAAGAACAGCGCGGTGTCCAGCGAGGCCAGCTTGGAATAGAGCGGCCCCAGGTTCGACGGGTCGATCGCCCACACCCGCGCCAGGAAGAAGATGAACGGCACGCCCGACGAGTTGGCGGGCGAGGGCACCGCCACTGCGCCGGCATACTCGGGCTTCCACAGGTCCTTCCAGCTGCTCGGCGGCTGCGTCACCTCCTTGGTGCTGTAGGTGATGCCGAGCGAGTAATAACCGGTGCTGACCGCGAAGGCGGCATTGCCGTCGCGGTACACGCCCTGCTCGATGACGTTCTTCAGGTTGGGAATGGCGCCGCCGTCCAGCGCATCCAGCACGCCGGCCTGCTGCGCCAGCTCGCTGATGCCGCCGTCCATCCAGGCCACGTCGATGGTGGGCGCGGCCTTCTGCTGCTGCAGCTTGGCCAGCGTGGTGGTGGAGGTGCCGACTTCCGGCACCACGGTGACGCCGGTCGCTTTGGTGAAGGGCTCGGCCACGCAGGCGCGGAACGCGTCGCCCCAGTTGCCGCCATACCAGGCGACGGTGATTTTCTGCTGTTGCGCCAGCGCCGCGTGCGAAGCCAGGAGCAGCCCCGCGCCGAGCGCAGCCGCGCCCAGCGCGCTGCGGGTGTTTGTTGCCATGTCGGATTCCCCTTGTAGATTTGTCGATCCGCGACTCATTGACTCAAGTACCACAGGCGCATCTTGGGCGATGCTCGGGAAAACGAGCTTGAAGGCGCGGGACATAAACTTGAATAATTGCGTCATGTCCGTCGTCGCGCCACCCCCGTCCTTGCCGCTCTCCTATGAAGACGGCAAAGCGCGCCCGCCTCAGGGAAAACCCGCCCTGACCATCGGCATCGTGCTGCTGGACCAGTTCACGCTGGCGGCGTTCGCCGGTTTCGTCGACGTGTTGCGGCTGGCCGGCGACCATGGCGGCCGCAGCCGCCAGATCCATACCGCCTGGCGCGTGATGAGCTGGGACGGCAAGCCGCGCTGCTCCAGCGCCGGCCTGACCATCGAAGTGGAAGCCGGCCTGCCCGACGATCCGGCGCAGTTCGACTACATCGCGGTCTGCGGCGGCAATGATTATTCGAGCGGCCGCATGCCCGAGCCGCTGCGCGATTGGCTGCGGCTGGCGGCGGCGCTGCGGGTGCGGCTGCTGGGCATCTGCACCGGCACCTTCGCCCTGGCGCAGGCCGACGTGATCGGGCCGCGCACGGTCTGCGTGCACTGGAATGTGCTGGAAGCCTTCCGCGAGCGCTTCGCGCAGACCCGCGCGGTGGTCGATCGCCTGTTCGTCGACGAGGGCGACCTGATTTCCTGCGCGGGTTCCACCGCCGCCATCGACCTGGGCCTGTACCTGGTGGCGCGCCATTGCGGCCGCGACAAGGCGCAGCAGGCCATGCGCCACATGATGTTGCAGGGCGCGCGGCCGGGCCGCGTGCCGCAGGCGCATTTCCGCACCGACCTGTCCGGCATCCAGGACCTGCGCGTGCGGCAGGCGGCGCATTTCATCGAGCAGCGCATCGACAATCCGCCGCCGCTGGACGCCATCGCGCGTTACGTCGGCGTGGGCCGGCGCCAGCTGGAACGGGCCTTCCGCCTGGCCACCGGCATGTCGCCGATGGCGTTCCAGCGGCAATTGCGGCTGGAATATGGCAGCTGGTTGTTGCTTAATAATGCCTGCAGCATCACGCAAATCGCGCTGGATTGCGGATTTGCCGACGGCGCGCATTTTTCACGCGATTTCCGCGCGCATTTCGGGCAATCCCCACGCCAGTATCAGCAAAGCCACGGGCGGCAGGCCGCGCGGCACGAAGGCGAAATCAGCGTCTTTCCCGCGTAGCCTTGCGCCCGCAAGGAGACCGGCATGACATACGACCTTTGGTATTGGGACGGCATACCCGGACGCGGGGAATTCGTGCGCCTGGCGCTGGAAGCGGGCGGGATTCCGTATCGGGAGCGCGCGCGCGAGCCGGCCGGCGACGAAGACGCGCTGGTCAAGGACATGCTGTCCGACCGCAAGCATCCGCCCTTTGCGCCGCCGTACCTGGTGGCAGGCAAGATGACCCTGGCGCAAACCGCCAACATTCTGCTGTTCCTGGGTGAAAAGCACGGCCTCGCGCCCGCCAGTGTCGAAGGCCGGCTGTGGGTGAATCAATTGCAGCTGACCATCGCCGATATGGTGGCCGAGGCGCACGATACTCACCACCCCATTTCCGCCAGCGATTATTACGAAGACCAGAAAGAAGAGGCGGCGCGGCGCGCCCGTGATTTCCGCGAAGCGCGCATTCCGAAATTCCTGGGTTACTTCGAGCGGGTGCTGAGCGGCCCGGACGCCTGGCTCGCGGGCGGCAAGCGCTGGAGCTACGTCGACCTGTCGCTGTTTCAACTGGTCGATGGCCTGCTCTATGCCTTTCCGCGTCGCATGCGGACGCAGGCGGTCAGGTTTCCCAATGTCATGGCCTTGCACCGCCGTGTCGCCGAATTGCCGGCGCTGCAGCCCTATTTCACCAGCGGTCGCCGCCTGCCGTTCGGCGAAGGCATATTCCGCCATTATCCGGAACTGGACGCGGAATAACGATTCCGGTTCGCAATCCGGGGCGGGCGGATTCGTATTAACCCCTATTAATAATCCGGAAGGCCGCGGCTTGCGCGCCGATGAAACACGGTGAAATAGCGGTGAGCGGAATTTTTTTGGTAAACGCGCGCTGAATATATTGAGAACGCCCCATTTTTGGGATTAAATATTTTCGACTGGATACATTCTTCATCTTCCTGTAATCACTGCCCTCCCGCCGCGGCGTTGGCGGCGGACATCCAGGCAAGCGTGTGCATGCGGCGCGGCGTGCACGGCCCGGTTTGTGGGACGCGCCAGCAGTCTGTTTCAGACAAGCCAACTGGTTTCCTCATCGCCTTTCAGCAAACTCGTCCCATTCCCTGCGGGAGACGTCAATATGCAATGGCTTACCCTAAAACGCCTGCTGCGCGCCGAACGCGGCATGCGGAAAGCGGATCTATACGGGCAGATCGCGGCCATCCACAAGGCACAGGCGGTTATCGAGTTCGATCTCGATGGCCATGTGCTGATGGCCAACCAGAATTTCCTCGACACCATGGGCTACGAGCTGGACGAAGTGATCGGGCAACATCACCGCATATTCGTGTTGCCCGACGAGCGCGAATCCGCTGATTATCTGGCGTTCTGGGAGCGGCTGGGACAGGGGGCGCATGACTCAGGGCGTTATCGCCGCATTCGCAAGGATGGCGGCGACGTCTGGCTGCAGGCCAGCTACAACCCGATTTTCGACAGGCATGGCCGGCCATTCAAAGTAGTGAAGTACGCCACCGACATTACCGCGCAGCAGCAGCGCCAGGCCGATACCGAAGGCCAGCTGGAGGCGATTTCCAAGGTGCAGGCCATCATCGAATTCGAGCTGGACGGCACGATCATTCGCGCCAACGAACTGTTCCTGAATGCGGTCGGGTACCGCGAGGACGAAGTGCGCGGCAGGCATCACAGCATGTTCGTGTTGCCGGAAGAGGCGCGCGGCTCCGCCTATGCCGATTTCTGGCACAAGCTCCGTAGCGGACGGCACGATACCGGACAATACCTGCGCATCGGCAAGAATGGCCGGCAGGTCTGGATCGAGGCCAGCTACAACCCCATCTTCGACGCCGAAGGGCGGCCATTCAAAGTGGTGAAGTTCGCCACCGATATCACCCGCCGCTTCACCGCCGCGCAGACGCTGCGGGTAGCGGTGCAGGGCCTGACCGAGAACGCCGATCGCGCCGGGCAGGCCAATGCGCTGGCCCAGGATGCCTGTCGGGTGGCCGAAGAAGGGGGCAAGACCGTGGCGGGCGTGGTGCGCACCATGGGCGCCATTACCGAGAGTTCCAAGCGCATCTCCGAGATCATCGGCGTCATGGATGGCATCGCGTTCCAGACCAATATCCTGGCGCTGAACGCCGCGGTCGAGGCCGCGCGCGCCGGCACGCACGGCAAGGGCTTCGCGGTGGTCGCCTCCGAAGTGCGCAGCCTGGCGCAGAACAGCGCGGCGGCGGCCAAGGAGATCAAGGGACTGATTACCACCTCGGTCGAACAGATCGAGAACGGCGCCGGCCAGGTCCAGTCGGCCGGCGTCACCATGGAGGACATCGTGGCGTCGTCGCGCCGGGTCACGGAGATCATGGCCGAAGTGGTGGAAGTGTCGCTGGCCCAGTCGGGCAAACTGGGCGAGGTGACCGAGGACATCACTCACATGACCGCCGATGCCGCCTCGGTGCCGCAGGCGGCCCACGGGTTGCACGGCGGCAACCGCGTCCTGAAATCCGCGCTCAAGCCGGTGGCGCCGGCGGTGCGCGCCCGGCCGGCCGCCAACACACCGTTGCCGGCCGAGCCGGTGCTGGAGTACGTGCGCTACTGAGCGCCCGGGCGGCGGCGTCTTGGCCGCGGCCCGAGTGCGCTATAAATACGGTCTTGTTCGAACCCGTCGGCCCTGGCAGGAGCCTTTCCGCCCGGGCCGCGTCTTTTGCGGCAATGCTCCATGACCGAATCCGAAGCCCTGGCTCTCGCCACCCATCGCCACTACAAGGGCGGTCTCTATCGCTACATCGATACGGCGCGCCATTCCGAGACGGAAGAAGCGATGGTGGTCTATGAGCACCTGTGGCCGCATGCGCGCGGCTTGTGGGTGCGTCCGGCGGAGCTGTTCTTCGGCCAGTTGGCCGACGGTTCGCCGCGCTTCGCGCCGTTGCATCGGGCGGAGTAGGGCATGGCCTTCTATTACCGCAGGGCCCGCGCGCCGGGGGCCGCGGCGCGCTCGCCAGCCGCTGGCCGAGCGCCTTCAGCGGGGCTGTCGGCGGCGCTGGACGCCTTGCGCGGCCCCTTCGTGGTGGCCGATCTGGAAACCACGGGGCTGTCGACAGCGTCCTGCGAAATCCTGGAATTTGCGGCGGTCCGGGTCGGCGCCGACGGCGCGGCCGAGCGCGAATACGCGCAGGTGGTGCGTACCCGCGCCACGGTGCCGCCGTTCATCACGCGACTGACAGGCATTACCGAAGCGGAGGTCGAGCGCCAGGGAGTGCCGGTGGGACAGGCATTTGCCGCGTTCCTGGATTTCGTCGAGGACTTGCCGGTGTTTTTCCACAACGCCTCGTTCGATCGCCGTTTCCTGGATGCCGCGGCGTTGCAGACCGGCCTGCCGTTCGCCAACGCCACCCATTGCACGCTGGCGCTGGCCCGGCGCGCCTGGCCGGAACTGCCGTCGCACAAGCTCGACGTGCTGGCGCGCCACGTGGGCGCCTCGGAGCCGACCCACCGGGCCCTGGCCGACGTGCGCACCACGGTGGCCGTTGCGCTGGCGGCCAGCTCCCGCCTGGCGGCGGCCTGAGGCCATCGCCGGACGGGCAAGCCGACGCCGTTCCAATGGCCCGGCGGACCTAAACCGCATCCGCCGGAAAGTACCCCAGGCTCAGATCACCTTCTGTTCGTGATGCACCTGCGGCGGTTCGACGAAGAAGCCCGCCACGAGTTTGCGCCACTCCTGGAAATCGGCGGATTCCCGGAAGTCCACCATGTGGTTTTCGACGGTTTCCCAGTCCACCACCAGGGTGTAGCGCTGCGGCTGCTCGATGCTGCGGTACAACTCCATGCCATGGCAGCCGCGGGCGCGCAGGAACAACGGCTTGGCCTGTGCCACGCCGGCTTCGAACAGGGCTTCCTGTCCTTCGCGCACGTGGATGCTGGCAATCTCCTGGATCATGATGGTGTCTCCGGATGAAAGTGGCCGGGCAGGGGCCGGCCGGCGGAGTAGTATGGCTCAAAATTTCCCGGCCGATGAACCGATTCCCCGGACCCTGCCCCACTTCATCGTCGCGCGCGCCCCCTTCATCCTGACAGTAAGCCTAACGGCGTGCGCCTGCCGGGCCGCCGTCTTGCGCGCTAGGGAAATCGTGCGAGGGGGCGCCACCGCATCCCATCCTATGAGCTGAGATGCGGCGCAGCAATCTGGCGCCACGGGCGTCCGGTCTCGGCCATATGCATGGCCCGCGACGCGGTAGTCGCAGATTGCCCGACATCTTTTACGTCTTCCTCCCCAGTCTCTTGGGACCGGTCGCCCGTTTACCCGATACCGACGTCCTTAGTCCGGCGCAATCATTCCGTACCAATACGAAAGTCCCAAGCGCCACGTTGCCTCATAGGCGTACTGCGTCGGGGTGGTAAAGGTCCGCGCCGGTCGGCCACCGGCACCTGTTCATCCGCGTGCAGCGGATCAGGAGGAGCTCAAATGAAAAAGCTCGCAGCAGTCGCAGCGTTGTCCCTCGTCGCGGTATCCACCGCCTACGCGACCGGGCCGGGCCAACCCGGCATTTCCGCCTCTGGCTACGTCGGCACCATTTCCGGAACGGTATCCTCGGTCTCCACCGGCACGTCCGTGGTCTCCACCCAGATCAACGGCTACGGCTCGTCGAGCCAGACGTCGTTTGGTGAAACGGGCGGCGTCGCCACCGCGGGGGGATCGTTCAGCCCGGATGGCACCACCGTGGTCACCAGCACCCGCCAATACGCCACCAGCGAGACCTACGGTCACATCCACGGCAACGCGCCGATCATGGTCGGCGACAGCATCGCCAATGGCGGCGCCACGTTCGGCAGCACCACCACCAACGCAACGGCGACGGGAACGTACAACGCCGGCGCGATCGGGGCCACCGCGTCGATCCACGGCATCGGCCCGGTGGGCCACGTGGGCGGTTTCGGTCACTGAGCAGCACGCAATCCGGACGGCTTCGGCCGTCCGGTCGAGAGGACATCATGAAAACCCTTGCGCTTGCCTTATCCCTGTCGCTGGTGGCCTTCTCCGCCGGTGCGCAGACCAGTACTTCTTCCTCGACCACCTCGGCGACATCGGGCTCGACCAACGCCGGCAACAATCAGGGCATCACGTTCAATTCCAACAGCAACGGTTCGAGCACCTTGCGCACCGCCCCGCCCATCGGCGCGCAGAGTTTCTACGGTTCGTTCTCCTCCGACAGCTGCATGGTGTCGGCGGGGGGCGGCGGCTCGGTGGTGGGCTTCGGCATGAACGTGGCTTTTCCGGTCGAGGACCAGAAGTGCAGCCTGCGCCGCAACTTCGAGCGCACCATGCAAGCGGCCGCGTCCACCAAGGACCCCGAGCGTTCGCGTCGGCTGGAAACCGCCGCCGTCGACATCCTGTGCCAGACGGATGACCGCACCAAGGCCGCCCTCACCGCGCAGGGACTGTGCACCAATCCCTCGCTGACCACGGCCGATCACCGCTTCGAGAATCCGACGCCCAACGTCGCGCAGGTCGCGCCGCCGGTGCAGGCCCAATACGCCCCCTCGCCGGCGCCCGGCGCGCAATATGCGGCGAGCGCGCCCGTCGCGCAGGCATATCCTGTGTCGTCCGCGCAGAACATCATGGCCAATTCGCCGCCGCTGCGTAATCCGAGGATGGATCGCCAGGGCTTGCTTGATTTCTACTCGCCGGGTTGACGATCGTGGCGCGCGATCATCGACCCGGGTGGTCAGGGCGTGGCGGCGGGCGCGGCCGCGGCGCCTGGCCCCTCGGCCGCGTCGGGGCGCTGCAAGGCCATGGCTGGAGGGGGCGATGCCAGCAGCATCGTGGGCGGCGACGACACCTCAAGGCCGGCATCGTGCAGGCGCTGCAGCACCGTGAACAGCAGCGCGCTGCGCACGCCATAGGCCGAGCGTGGCGACGAGACGTAGCCCTTGGCGTTAAATATCAGGTTGCCGCCCTCGATGCCATCCAGGAACACATTGGGTGCCGGCGTCTCCAGCACATCCTCGTGGTCGGCAAAGGCCTGCAGGATCAACTCGCGCACGCGCTGCGCATCGGTTGACAGCGGCAGCGGCAGCTTGATCTGCACCAGTCCCAGCGGATTCGAGCGCGTCACGTTGCGTACCGTCTTGGTCACGAACTCCGAGTTCGGCACGATCACGGTGGAACGGTCGCCCATCTGGATCTCGGTGGCGCGCACATTGATCCGCAGGATGTCGCCTTCGACGCCGCCCAGCGACACCCAGTCGCCCACCTTGACCGGCCGTTCGGCCAGCAGGATCAGGCCCGAAACGAAGTTCTGCACCACCGCCTGCAGACCGAAACCGATGCCCACCGACAGCGCGCTGGCGATCCATGCCACCCGCTCCAGCCCGATGCCCGCGGCCGACAGCGACAACGCCACCGCCAGCACGAAGCCGGCATAGCCGAACAGCGTCGCCGCCGACAGCTGCATGCCCGGATCCAGTTCGGTGGTGGGCAGGTAGCGATTCGACAGCCAGCGCTTGAGCATCTTCACGCCCAGCAGCGACAGGCCCAGCACCATCAGCGCCTGCAACACCGCGCCGGGGCGGATCTGCGCCTCGCCGATGGCCAGGCCTTTGCGCAACTGGTCGAAGCGTTGCAACAGATCCATCGGGCCTTCGCCGAAAGGCGCCAGCAGCAGGATGATGGCCAGCAGGGCAACCGCCACCCGGCCCACGCCCGACAGCAGCACGGCCGCCTGGTCGCGCAGGCTGGGCCCTTCGCTGTCATCGCGGTGCGAGGTGCCGAGCAAGGTGCTGAAGCCGTCCTCGATCAGCACGGCCAGCAGGTACGCCGACGCCAGCACGATCACGACCCACAGCACCTGCTTGGTCAGGAAGCTGCCGAACGCGACATACCCGGCCAGCAGGCTGGCCAGACTGATCAGCAGCACCGTGCCGGTGGCCGTCAGCAACAGCGAGGTCCAGAAGGGCGGAGGGGGGCCCTCTTCCCGCAGCGCCCGGCGCCGCAGCCGGCGGCCGATCGACAGCGCCACGGCCATCGTCACCATCACGAACACCGCGACGATGCCGGTCAACGTGATGGTGGTGGTGAGACTGGCGTTCAACAGCACCGGCAGCCGCTCGGCCAGCCAGATCATCACGACCAGCACGCCAAGCGCGCCCGGCAGCCAACGCAGGCGATGCGCCACCTTGTCGGAGATCGGCGGCAGGCGCCATGACGGCCGGTTGGCCGACAGCAGCGCATAACCCAGGCCCGAAACGTAGCCCCCGAAACAGACCGTCACGACGAGGTTGGCCAACAGGGCGCCGGTGTTCTCCGACAACTGTGAATTCCAGTCCAGGCCGACGTGGATCAGCAGGGCAATGATGCCTGGCGTGGCCACCGCCAGCGTCAACAGCGCCACCGCCAGGAACGAGCGGCGCAGCCGTCCCGGCGGCACACGCGTGGCCGTGAGGCGCAGCAGCACCCGGCCGATCCAGACTCGCAACGCGATTACCAGCGCTGCTGCCGCGGCCAGCAGCAGCCAGCCCCATTTCGGCGTCTGGCCGACCGCCGTGACCAGATCGTCGCGCAACGCCACCAGCCGCTCAAGGTCGCCCGGGAATTCCTCGCGGAATTCGGCCCAGAATTGCCCCGACAGGAAGGAATCGCGTCGTTCCCCGAGTCGTGCCTGGAATTGCGTGCGGCGCAGACCCGAGATCTGTTCCGCCGTCTGCGCGGCATCGACCGACAGCAGCCGCGCCAGTTTGATCTGCGCGTCCAGCGCGCGGCTGTTCTTTTCCAGTTGCGTACGCTGCGCGGCGACGTCGGGCGCTTCCTTGGCGCCTGCGGGCGGCGCGCCCAACTCACTCAGGCGGGCGGCGACGCTGGTCAACTGTGGCGTGAGCGCGTCGGCGGTGGCGTCGGCCTTGGACTGGATATCGAGCGCATCGCCGCGCTGCTTGACCAGCTCGGCGTCGTCGGTTTCATCCGGCACCCGTTTGCGGATGTCATCGAGTTGCTTGCGGGCGCCGGCCAGCATGCTGTCGACTTCCGCGGGCGAAGCGGGCGTGGCGGCGAACGCCGGAGCCAGGCACAGCGCCAGCAGCAGGGCGGCGATCAGCGCGGCGAAAGAACGGGCGCGAAAAAGCGGATGTTGCGGGTTCGGGGTCATGTTTCTTGGGGCGATAGGCTCGCATCGAGGCGGCAGCATAACAAGCTGTCGCCCGGTCCGTTGCAACAAAAACTCCTCTGTGTCCCCCTTAGATTCGGGGCGAGCGCGTTTCAGGAACGTCCAACCCGTTTGCCCGCGCCCAGGACCTCATCGCACACCTGCAGCCAGGCGCGGGCGGCGTACGACAAGTAACCCGATTGCTGCCAGATGTGGCCGACTTCCCACTGCAATCCCGATTTTGCCAGTCGGGCGGTGCTCAGGCCGCGGGTCTTCATGCGCCGCATCAGGGGTTCAGGTAGCAGCGCCGCACCCAGGCCGGCGGAAGCCATGGCCACCAGGAAGTCCCAATGCGCGCTCTGGGCCGCAATGCCGGGTTGCAAGCCGGCGTCGGCAAAAGCCTGCCGCAAGCGTCGGGTCATGGCGAAATCGTCCGTCGGGATCAGCAGGCGCGTATCGCGCAAGGCGCTCAGGGGCAATGAAGTCTTGCCGGCCCAGGCCGCGTCCGGCGGCCCGATCACCCAGATCGGATGGCTGCCGAAGGCCCGCGCGGCCAGGCCGCTGTCGGGGACGATCGGCAGGATGGTGGCGCCCACCTCCAGTTCGCCGCTGGCGACCAATTCTTCCACCGCGCGGCCGGTGCCTTCGCGCAAGGTCAGGTGTATCCCGGGGTGAAGTTCGCGGAAGCGTTTGACCACCGGCGTGAACAGCAGGTTGATCATCGGCGGGATGCCCACTTCGAGCGAGCCGCGTTGCAGTTCCGCCGTCTGCCGCATTTCCTCGGTCAGCTGGCGCATGGTTTCCAGCACTTGCAGGCCGCGCTGGTACATCACGCGGCCCGTATCGGTGGGGCGCGCGGTGTGGCCATCGCGCACCAGCAGCGGCGTGCCGGCCTCCTCTTCCAACTGCCGGATCATCTTGCTGACCGTCGACTGCGTGACGAACAGCGCCTTGGCCGCCTGCGTAAAGCTGGCGTGCCTGACCGTTTCCACGAAATACCGTAAGGCGCGCACGTCCATGGCTCATCCCCGCGCAATGCGCGAAACACTCAATCAATGAAAAAAACGACTGGATTGAATGATTTTAAGTCATTACGAGATTTTGCCGGCGCTTCCTATACTGCCGGAAATTCGTCCCGAAACCGCGCTGGAATGCGCGTCGGACGTCAGGAAACGCCGCGTCAGACGGCGCCTGGATGCGAGCGGCGCTTCCGCCGCGTCCGGCCGCAAGTCGCCGGCTATTGAATCAGGAGACACCATGCATTCCGACCGTATCCGCCACCCCGGGCTACGCGCCAAGATCACTTCCGCCCAACAGGCGGCCTTGCTGGTCCAAGACGGCATGACCGTCGGCATGAGCGGCTTCACGCGCGCCGGCGACTGCAAGTCGGTGCCGGCCGAACTGGCCCGACGCGCCGAGCACGAGCCGCTGTCCATCACCCTGATCACCGGCGCCTCGCTGGGACACGACACCGACAAGATGCTGGCGCAGGCCAATGCCTTGGCGCGCCGCATGCCGTTCCAGGTCGACACCACGCTGCGCCGCAAGATCAACCAGGGGGAAATCGCCTTCATCGACCAGCACCTGTCGGAAACCGCGGAACAGTTGCGCGCCGGCCATATCGGTCCGGTCGACGTGGCCATCATCGAGGCGGCTGCCATCACCGAAACCGGGGCCATCGTGCCGACCATGTCGGTGGGCAACTCGGCCTCGTTCGTGCAGCAGGCCCGGTGCGTCATCATCGAGTTGAATCTCGGCGTGCCTGCCGCCATCGAGGGCCTGCACGACATCTACGTGCCCACGGATCGTCCAAAGCGCGAGCCCATGGGCCTGGTGTCGGCTGACCAGCGCATCGGCCGGCCATTCATCGAGGTGGACCCGGACAAGATCGCCGCCATCGTGATCACGCAGGAGCCGGACAGCCCGTCCAACGCCTTGCCGCCCGATGCCGAGACCAACGCCATCGCGGCGCACATCAATGCTTTCCTGCGCCGCGAAGTCGACGCCGGAAGACTGGGCAATTCGCTGCTGCCGTTGCAAGCCGGTATCGGCACCATCGCCAATGCCGTGCTGCACGGCTTCGAATCGTCGGATTTCGAATCGTTGACGATGTATTCGGAAGTGCTGCAGGATAGCGCCATCGAGCTGCTCGACCAGGGCAAACTGGCGTTCGCCTCGGCCTCGTCCATCACGGTGTCCAAGCCGGTGTACGAAAAGATCCTGGCCAACATCGAGCACTACCGCCAACGCATCGTGCTGCGCCCGCAGGAAATCAGCAACGCGCCTGAGATCGTGCGCCGCCTGGGTATCATCGCCATCAATACGGCCCTGGAATTCGATATCTACGGCAACGTCAATTCGACCCACGTTGGCGGCACGCACATGATGAACGGTATCGGCGGCTCGGGCGACTTTGCCCGCAATGCGCATCTGGCGATCTTCGTGTCCAAGTCCATGGCCAAGAACGGCGACATTTCCAGTGTGGTGCCGATGGTGTCCCACGTGGACCACACCGAGCATGATGTCGACGTCCTGGTCACCGAATGCGGCCTGGCCGATCTGCGCGGCCTGGCGCCGCGCGAGCGCGCCCGCGCCATCATCCAGCATTGCGTGCATCCTTCCTACCGAGAAGCGCTGCAGGACTATTTCGACCGGGCCTGCGAACGCGGCGGACAGACGCCGCACCTGCTCGAGGAAGCGTTTTCCTGGCATCAACGCTTCAATGAGACCGACACGATGCGTTCGGTCCCGCCCGCGACCCGCAAGGTCGCCTGAGGCGCGAGCGCCGCTTCCGGCGGCACCGTCTATGGCTTCTCGTCCCGCGCTGCCTGGGCGGGGTCATGGCGTGCCGCGGTGACCAGGCCCTTGCCCGACCGCTCCAGTTCATCGCGCAACCATTGCTTCAAGGCGACCAGCGGTTCCCAGTCGCGCAGACTGGGCCGATAGACCAGGTGATAGGTCTGGGCCTGCTCGTAATGCACGGTCACCGGGGAAACCTGCACCAATCGCCCCGCGCAGATTGCGTCCGCCGCCAGCAGCTCGCGGCCCAACGTGATGCCCAGTCCTTGTTCGGCGGCCTGCAGCATCATGCCGGCGTCGTTGAAAGTGGCCACGGGCGTGACTGGCACCCGCAAGCCGGCCGCGTTGAACCAGTGCTGCCACATGTCGCGTTCACCCAGCAGGGGCTGGCGCGCCAGCGTTTCGGCGGTGTTGTCGGGCAGCGCCGCCGCGGTTTCCGGCGAGGCCAGGGCAATCAGCGGTAGCGGCATGTCGAACAGCGGCTCGGACTCCACCCCGGGCCAGGGACCCCGCCCGAACCGCAATGCGGCGTGAAAGCCGTCACGCAACAGATCCACCACCTGTTGCGAGGTCTCGATCTCCAGCGACAGCCCCGGATGGCGCTTGTGCCAACGCGCCATCCGGGGCAGCAACCAGCGCTGCGCGAACGAAGGCAGCACCGAGACGCGCAAGCGCTGGGCGCTGCCGCTGGCCGCGGCGGACGCGGCCATCAGCCCCTCGTCCAGCAGCGCCATTGCGCTTTGCACGCTGCAAAGCAGCGCGGCGCCGGCCGTGTTCAGCACAATGCCGCGGCCGCTGCGTTCGAACAGAGGAAAACCCAGCTGTTCCTCCAGCCCCTTGATCTGCTGGCTGACCGCGCTGTGCGTCAGATGCAGCCGATCAGCGGCTGCGCGCAGGTTCTGCAGTTCAGCAACGGCGCGGAAGGCGGGTAGGGTATTCAGAGGCAGGCGCATGGAGAGTGTGGTCGAAAAAGGGGAGGACGGGAAACGTTCCGGGCGAGCCCGCACGGATGGCATTGAATTGGTAAGAATAACTTACCGTAGCGGGTAAAACAATTCGATTTTCAGCGGCGCTTTGGGCGAATACGCTTACCAAAACGACGCATCGAGGAGCTGCCCATGTCTGCCGAAACCTGCATCCAACCCACCGGCCCCTTTGGCATCGAGCCGAAACGGCTGCCGACGCCAGAATCGTCCCCGCCGGTCCGCTCCGAATCCGTGATGTCCGCGCCGGCGATAGCCGTCCCGCCAACTGCCGACGCAGCGCTACCGGCCGGCCTCGTCTCCCGCCTCTGGCGCGCGTACCGGGAATGGCGCAGGGAAAGAACGCTGCGCAACCTCGCCGAGAATATGGATCCCTATTTGCTCAGGGACGTCGGCGCGCCGGAGTGGCTGGTGAACCAGAGTTCGGTCGAGGAATCGCTCAAGCGGATCACCCGCATCGACGCCTTGCGTTGGTAGCGGTCGCGGTGGTCCATGGCGGCGAGCAGGCGGGGCGGCGTTCGCCTGGGCCTGCTTGTAATGTTGCCATTGGCCCTGGGGCGGCCGAGCGATGGCGAGGCGCCTGCCTGCCCGGGGCGACGGAGGCCTCCATCCAAGGACCTCTCTCTATATATATAGGGATAAGGGGGAGCGTGCGCCGCCTCTCCACTCTCCCTATGCCGCGCCTCTATCTATATGTGGCGGGTTGCGCTGACGCCTGTCGCCACGAGGCGCCTCGCAACGGCGTAGGCCCTCATGGGGAAAGGGGGGGCGTCAACGGCGCTGCGGCCGTTCAAAGGCTGTGTTGCGCCACCAAACATCATCTTTCTGCAAAATGGTTGTCATGCCGGCGTGACAGGCCGAAATTCTGTGCTATAGTCTCGCTCCTTCGCAGTTCAAGCGGTTTTGTTGAGCGGCGAGGCCAGGCAAGTGCAACGGATCCGAGTGCTAAGGCAAGCGGATCTGTCGCAGGGCAGCAAGGCGGTGAGTCAGCGATGATTCTCTCGAACCGGCGGTCAGCGAGTTTTGCATAGGATGGTGCGAATCAGGCAGAAGCCAGTTGCACGATCTGCAAAAATTGTGCTATAATCTTGGGCTTGGCTGGTGACGGCGAATCAGGGTTTACCCGGTAGGGTGGTCTGGTCAGCGTTGCAAGCCAGTTGGGGCGGTAACCAACCTCCGAAGCGATTTGGGGCTGCTGCGAAAGTGAAGTGATTCACGAAGCGGCGGGGTTGCAAGATAAGGTGCAAGTTAGGCAAAAGCCGGTTGCATAATCTGCAAAAGTTGTGTTATAGTTTCAGGCTTGGCAGTTACCGAAAACTTAGGGTTAACCCTGATATTTCGATAGCTGCTAAAGAGAAAGCCGGGTGTGAGCCTGGTGAGACCTGAAGGGGTCGTAGGCAAGGCAGCGAAGTGAAGCAAGCGACGCTGACTTGACAAACGATAAAAACTTCTTCATAATCTCGTTTCTCTGCTGCTGACACAGCGATCGACGCGAAAGCGAAATCGCCGAAGAAAGCAGAAGATGCAGTAAGTAGTTTGGTAGTACAGAATTTGGCAGTACCGCTCTTTAACAATTAAACAACCGATAAGTGTGGGCGCTTGATGCGAGTGCACAGTGATTGGGTTTTAAACCCTTTCACAAGCACAATGAAATCAAGTGCTCACTAGAAGTGAAGTACCTTAGATGTCAAGTCTAAGCACATACCTCACTTCCTTTGAGTAGCGACGTATGACTCGGTTCTTCGGAACTAAGAAATACGAAACAAATACAGAGATTAAACTGAAGAGTTTGATCCTGGCTCAGATTGAACGCTAGCGGGATGCCTTACACATGCAAGTCGAACGGCAGCACGGACTTCGGTCTGGTGGCGAGTGGCGAACGGGTGAGTAATGTATCGGAACGTGCCCAGTAGCGGGGGATAACTACGCGAAAGCGTAGCTAATACCGCATACGCCCTACGGGGGAAAGCAGGGGATCGCAAGACCTTGCACTATTGGAGCGGCCGATATCGGATTAGCTAGTTGGTGGGGTAACGGCTCACCAAGGCGACGATCCGTAGCTGGTTTGAGAGGACGACCAGCCACACTGGGACTGAGACACGGCCCAGACTCCTACGGGAGGCAGCAGTGGGGAATTTTGGACAATGGGGGAAACCCTGATCCAGCCATCCCGCGTGTGCGATGAAGGCCTTCGGGTTGTAAAGCACTTTTGGCAGGAAAGAAACGTCGCGGGTTAATACCCCGCGAAACTGACGGTACCTGCAGAAT
Organism: Achromobacter sp. EG18; assembly: GCF_059759395.1. Lineage (NCBI taxonomy): Bacteria > Pseudomonadati > Pseudomonadota > Betaproteobacteria > Burkholderiales > Alcaligenaceae > Achromobacter > Achromobacter sp. EG18. Next base: position 2,999,486 of record NZ_CM186213.1, on the reverse strand, counting down.
AAGCACCGGCTAACTACGTGCCAGCAGCCGCGGTAATACGTAGGGTGCAAGCGTTAATCGGAATTACTGGGCGTAAAGCGTGCGCAGGCGGTTCGGAAAGAAAGATGTGAAATCCCAGAGCTTAACTTTGGAACTGCATTTTTAACTACCGGGCTAGAGTGTGTCAGAGGGAGGTGGAATTCCGCGTGTAGCAGTGAAATGCGTAGATATGCGGAGGAACACCGATGGCGAAGGCAGCCTCCTGGGATAACACTGACGCTCATGCACGAAAGCGTGGGGAGCAAACAGGATTAGATACCCTGGTAGTCCACGCCCTAAACGATGTCAACTAGCTGTTGGGGCCTTCGGGCCTTGGTAGCGCAGCTAACGCGTGAAGTTGACCGCCTGGGGAGTACGGTCGCAAGATTAAAACTCAAAGGAATTGACGGGGACCCGCACAAGCGGTGGATGATGTGGATTAATTCGATGCAACGCGAAAAACCTTACCTACCCTTGACATGTCTGGAATGCCGAAGAGATTTGGCAGTGCTCGCAAGAGAACCGGAACACAGGTGCTGCATGGCTGTCGTCAGCTCGTGTCGTGAGATGTTGGGTTAAGTCCCGCAACGAGCGCAACCCTTGTCATTAGTTGCTACGAAAGGGCACTCTAATGAGACTGCCGGTGACAAACCGGAGGAAGGTGGGGATGACGTCAAGTCCTCATGGCCCTTATGGGTAGGGCTTCACACGTCATACAATGGTCGGGACAGAGGGTCGCCAACCCGCGAGGGGGAGCCAATCCCAGAAACCCGATCGTAGTCCGGATCGCAGTCTGCAACTCGACTGCGTGAAGTCGGAATCGCTAGTAATCGCGGATCAGCATGTCGCGGTGAATACGTTCCCGGGTCTTGTACACACCGCCCGTCACACCATGGGAGTGGGTTTTACCAGAAGTAGTTAGCCTAACCGCAAGGGGGGCGATTACCACGGTAGGATTCATGACTGGGGTGAAGTCGTAACAAGGTAGCCGTATCGGAAGGTGCGGCTGGATCACCTCCTTTCAGAGCTTAGTGCTCGTGTTAAGCGTCCACTCTTATCGGTTGTTTGATATAGCTGGGATCGGTTGTGGGCTTGGGTAGAGGGACTCCTCCCTGTGTCCATGACTTCTGACTACTGATCCGAGAAGGTTTTGGGTCTGTAGCTCAGTCGGTTAGAGCACCGTCTTGATAAGGCGGGGGTCGTTGGTTCGAATCCAACCAGACCCACCAAGTATTCGCAGGTAGAGATGCCGTGGATATGGGGGTGTAGCTCAGCTGGGAGAGCGCCTGCTTTGCAAGCAGGATGTCATCGGTTCGATCCCGTTCACCTCCACCAAGACCTGTGCCTGGTGGGATGTAGAGGCTAACTCATAGTGTCGTGCGGATAATATCTGCCCGGTCTTATGAGTTGGGTTTTACTCAACAGCTATATTCGTTCTTTAACAATCTGGAAGAAGCACAACGAAATGTGCTCATCAAGTAATCAGCTTGCTGATGAAGATGGGTACGGGTTGTGATTGCATTAATTTTGTTCCAAGTTCTCAAGACTGGGGTGAATAACCTCAGACTGCTTTGAAACTTATGAACGGCACAAACGCTAATACTCAGGTCCTATAGCCTACAGCGTTATAGGATCAAGCGACTAAGTGCATATGGTGGATGCCTTGGCGATCACAGGCGATGAAGGACGTAGTAGCCTGCGAAAAGCTGCGGGGAGCTGGCAAACAAGCTTTGATCCGCAGATATCCGAATGGGGAAACCCACTGCGCAAGCAGTATCCCTGACTGAATACATAGGTCAGTGGAAGCGAACCGGGTGAACTGAAACATCTCAGTAGCTCGAGGAAAAGAAATCAACCGAGATTCCGAAAGTAGTGGCGAGCGAAATCGGAAGAGCCTTCACGTTTTAGCATGCAAGATAGTCGAACGGAATGGAAAGTCCGGCCGTAGCAGGTGATAGCCCTGTAGACGAAATTTTGTGTGTGGAACTAAGCGTGAGAAAAGTAGGGCGGGACACGTGAAATCCTGTTTGAAGATGGGGGGACCATCCTCCAAGGCTAAATACTCGTGATCGACCGATAGTGAACCAGTACCGTGAGGGAAAGGCGAAAAGAACCCCGGAAGGGGAGTGAAATAGATCCTGAAACCGTATGCATACAAACAGTAGGAGCCTCCTTGTGGGGTGACTGCGTACCTTTTGTATAATGGGTCAGCGACTTACATTCAGTGGCAAGGTTAACCGAATAGGGAAGCCGTAGCGAAAGCGAGTCCGAATAGGGCGATTCAGTCGCTGGGTGTAGACCCGAAACCAGATGATCTATCCATGGCCAGGTTGAAGGCACGGTAACACGTGCTGGAGGACCGAACCCACTAATGTTGAAAAATTAGGGGATGAGCTGTGGATAGGGGTGAAAGGCTAAACAAATCTGGAAATAGCTGGTTCTCTCCGAAAACTATTTAGGTAGTGCCTCAAGTATTACTGCGGGGGGTAGAGCACTGTTATAGCTAGGGGGTCATGGCGACTTACCAAACTATGGCAAACTCCGAATACCCGCAAGTACAGCTTGGGAGACAGAGCACCGGGTGCTAACGTCCGGACTCAAGAGGGAAACAACCCAGACCGCCAGCTAAGGTCCCAAATTATCGCTAAGTGGGAAACGAAGTGGGAAGGCATAGACAGTCAGGAGGTTGGCTTAGAAGCAGCCATCCTTTAAAGAAAGCGTAATAGCTCACTGATCGAGTCGTCCTGCGCGGAAGATGTAACGGGGCTAAGCAATAAACCGAAGCTGCGGGTGTGCACTTTGTGCACGCGGTAGGAGAGCGTTCTGTAAGCCTGCGAAGGTGGCTTGTAAAGGCTGCTGGAGGTATCAGAAGTGCGAATGCTGACATGAGTAGCGATAAAGGGGGTGAAAAGCCCCCTCGCCGTAAGTCCAAGGTTTCCTGCGCAACGTTCATCGGCGCAGGGTGAGTCGGCCCCTAAGGCGAGGCAGAGATGCGTAGCTGATGGGAAGCTGGTTAATATTCCAGCACCGTCGTACAGTGCGATGGGGGGACGGATCGCGGAAGATCATCAGGGTGTTGGATGTCCCTGTTGACGTATCGAAGATGGCGCTTAGGCAAATCCGGGCGCGTAAATCAAGGGTACGGCACGAGCGAGCATTGCTTGCGAAGTGATTGGAAGTGGTTCCAAGAAAAGCCTCTAAGCTTCAGCTGTACGAGACCGTACCGCAAACCGACACAGGTGGACGGGATGAATATTCCAAGGCGCTTGAGAGAACTCAGGAGAAGGAACTCGGCAAATTGATACCGTAACTTCGGGAGAAGGTATACCCCGGTAGTGTGAAGCGCCTGCGCGCTTAGCATGATGGGGTCGCAGAGAATCGGTGGCTGCGACTGTTTATTAAAAACACAGCACTCTGCAAAGACGAAAGTCGACGTATAGGGTGTGACGCCTGCCCGGTGCCGGAAGGTTAAGTGATGGGGTGCAAGCTCTTGATCGAAGCCCCGGTAAACGGCGGCCGTAACTATAACGGTCCTAAGGTAGCGAAATTCCTTGTCGGGTAAGTTCCGACCTGCACGAATGGCGTAACGATGGCCACACTGTCTCCTCCTGAGACTCAGCGAAGTTGAAGTGTTTGTGATGATGCAATCTACCCGCGGCTAGACGGAAAGACCCCATGAACCTTTACTGTAGCTTTGCATTGGACTGTGAACCGGCCTGTGTAGGATAGGTGGGAGGCTTTGAAGCGTGGTCGCTAGATCACGTGGAGCCATCCTTGAAATACCACCCTGGTTTGTTTGCGGTTCTAACCTTGGTCCGTTATCCGGATCGGGGACAGTGCATGGTGGGCAGTTTGACTGGGGCGGTCTCCTCCCAAAGTGTAACGGAGGAGTTCGAAGGTACGCTAGGTACGGTCGGAAATCGTGCTGATAGTGCAATGGCATAAGCGTGCTTGACTGTGAGACTGACAAGTCGAACAGGTGCGAAAGCAGGACATAGTGATCCGGTGGTTCTGAATGGAAGGGCCATCGCTCAACGGATAAAAGGTACTCTGGGGATAACAGGCTGATACCGCCCAAGAGTTCATATCGACGGCGGTGTTTGGCACCTCGATGTCGGCTCATCTCATCCTGGGGCTGTAGCCGGTCCCAAGGGTATGGCTGTTCGCCATTTAAAGAGGTACGTGAGCTGGGTTTAAAACGTCGTGAGACAGTTTGGTCCCTATCTGCCGTGGGCGTTGGATACTTGACGGAGCCTGCTCCTAGTACGAGAGGACCGGAGTGGACGTACCTCTGGTGTACCGGTTGTCATGCCAATGGCATTGCCGGGTAGCTAAGTACGGAAGAGATAACCGCTGAAGGCATCTAAGCGGGAAACTCGTCTGAAGATTAGGTATCCCGGGGACTTGATCCCCCTGAAGAGTCGTTCGAGACCAGGACGTTGATAGGTCGGGTGTGGAAGCGCAGTAATGCGTTAAGCTAACCGATACTAATTGCTCGTGAGGCTTGATCCTATAACACTGATGGTTATGACCTGGTGGTATAGCGTTCCAAGTGTCGTTCAATACAAAATCTGGCTGCCCCGTCAGCAGCCAGCCAACACCAATTACACCCACTGTGCGTTGATCATCGAGTCACACTCTGATCACCACACGTTGCGCTTCTTCCAAGATTGGAGCGGTTGTCCCTCAAAGACAATCTCTCAACCCGTTACGCCTGACGACCATAGCAAGGTGGTACCACTCCTTCCCATCCCGAACAGGACAGTGAAACGCCTTTGCGCCGATGATAGTGGACGGACGTCTGTGAAAGTAGGTCATCGTCAGGCTTTTATTGCTCAAAACCCCATAGGCTCGCGCCTGTGGGGTTTTGTTTTTATGAAAAGCCCGTTCATGCGCGCGCCACGATTATCGAGCCCGGCTCTGATCGTCGCGAACAAAGCTGGCCATGCAGTACCCAGGATTGGAGCGCTCGCCATCGAGGCGGGATGCTCGGCAGGTCAAGCCTGATACCCATAGCAAGGTGGTACCACTCCTTCCCATCCCGAACAGGACAGTGAAACGCCTTCGCGCCGATGATAGTGGACGGACGTCTGTGAAAGTAGGTCAGTATCAGGCAGTTATTCAAGAAGAAAACCCCGCAGGCTGACGCCTGCGGGGTTTTTTTCATTGGCGGTTGCTTTCCGGCTACTACGATCTGACGCCGCGGGCGGGAGCCAGGCAGGTGCCGGCCTCCCCGGGGAAGAAGGAAGTTCAACCGGGCTGACGCTGCGCGGCGTCCGGCAACTGGCGCCGCAATGCGGCGAAGAACAGTTCCGACTGCAGGCGTTCGCTCTGTATTTGCGCGGCCACCTTGCCGGCGATCAGCGGATCCACCGGGGCCAAGGCGCGGCCGGTGGATTCGGCAAGCACTTGCGCGGTACAGGCGCGTTCGAGGAAGAAGAGATCGTCGTAGGCGTAGTCGAGCCGCTCGCCGCAGACCACCACACCGTGATTGCCGAGGAAGGCGATGTCGGCGCCCTGCATGGCGCGGGCAATGCGTTCGCCTTCGCTGGCGTCCAACGCCAGGCCGTTGTATTCGTCATCGACCGCGATGCGGCCATGGAAGCGCATCGCATTCTGCGAGAGCGTGGTGTCGAGGGCGCGGGTGCTGGTGAGCGTCAATGCGGTGGCGTAGGGCATGTGGGTATGCAATACACAGGCCTTGCCGGCGATGCGATGGATTGCGGCGTGGATGAACATGGCCGTGGGTTCGACTTCGTGGCGTCCCGCCAGCTTGCGACCCTCGGCATCGACCAGCACGATATCGGCAGCCTGGACCTCATGCCACATCAGGCCGCGCGGGTTCAGCAGGAAATGGTCGGAGTCTCCTGGTAGCGCCACGCTGAAATGGTTGCAGACGCCTTCGCCGAGCCCGTGGGCGGCGGCGGCGCGCAGCGCCAGCGCAAGGTCATCGCGCAGGGCGCTGACGTGCTCGGCGTGGAACAGCGCGTTGGCGAAATGAGGATCGTGGTTCATTGGCTGCCCGATTGAAGTTGGAAATCGCCAGGATGGCGTCGTGAGCGAGAGTGCCGGGCGGCGGCGTCGAGCCGGCCGGGATGCCGGACCGGAACGGGCGGTGATATGCGCCCGCCCGATTCCCTACATCCAGCCGGCCTGGTGCAACACCCCGGGTACTTGGTCCAGAGTCGATACGGTAGCGTCGGGACGGTAGTCCGGCAAGGGCTGGCGGCCGGTACCGCGGTCGATCCACACGCAGCGAAAGCCGATGTCGCGCGCGGCGGCATGGTCCAGGTGGGGACTGGCGCAAATGTGCACGACTTCGTCCGGGGTGACGCCGAGGCTGTCATGGGCATGGGCAAAGATGCGGCGCGACGGCTTGTAGGCGCCCGCCTGTTCGGCGGTGACGACGCGGTCGACGTGACCGCCCAGTTGCGCCACATTGCCGGCGATGATGGCGTCGTCGGTATTGGAGATGATGCAGAGGCGGAAGCCAGCGCGCTTGAGCAGCGCAAGCGTGTCGACCACTTCGGGAAATGGCGGCATGGCCGAAATACTGTCGGTGAGCAGCGCGGCATCCTGCGGGCGATATTCGAGTCCCAGGTCGTGCATGGTCAGCCGCAGCGCTTCGCGCGTGATGTCGGCGAAACGCCGATGGGGCGGGGTGCGCTCCAACCGATGTTCGTGCTCGTCGTAGATACGCAGGAACCGCGTGGGCGTCGGGGCGCGCTGTGCCCCCTGATTGGCGGCCAGAATGCGGGCCACGGCGGCTTGCAGGCCTTCATCCCATTGGATCAGGGTGCCGTAGCAGTCGAAAGTGAGCCATTGCGGGCGCGGGAGTTGATCCAGGGGCATGGCGTTTCCTTGAAGATCGGTGAGGACGGTGCCAGCTTAGGATTGCTCAGGTAAGTTGTAAAATTAATAATAAAACTGCTATCAGTGAAATTTTAAATATCGTTCCTGGCAGGTGAAAACGAACGCGAAAACGCCTGGCGCCGCGGCGAGGTTCGCGGAAACCGGGACGCCGAGGCTTCCCAAACGGACATCTCATGCTCGATCTCGAATTGCTCCGCACCCTGGTCTGCGTGGTTGACGAAGGCAGTTTCACACGGGCCGCCGGTCGCGTGCACCGCACACAATCGACCGTGAGTCAGCAGGTACGCAAGCTGGAGCAGACCGTGGGCAGGACCCTGTTGCTGCGCGATCGCGCCGGCAACCAGGTGCAGGCCACCGGCGATGGCGAGCTGATGCTGGCCTACGCGCGCAAACTGCTGGCGATGGCGGACGAGGCGGAACTGGCGCTGGCGACGCCGCGTCGCGCGCGGGCGATCCGGCTGGGCATTCCCGAGGACTTCGATGTGGCGCGACTGACGGCGCTGCTGGCTGGGTTTGCCGCGAGCCATCCGGATATCCGCCTGGAAACCGGCAGTGGCATGAGCATGGAGCTGAAAGCCCGGCTCGGCGCCGGGGAACTGGATCTGGCCCTGATCAAGCGGGAACCCGGCGAAGGCCCTTGCCTGGCGGCGTGGCCCGAGCAACTGGCGTGGGTCGGAGATGAGCGTTTGCTGCAAGGCGTGGAGCCGCTGCCGCTGGTGTTGTTTCCGCACGGCTGCATCTATCGCAAGCGCATGATCTATGCGCTGGAAAGCGCCGGTCGGTCGTGGCGCGTCGCGTATCACAGCCAGAGCCTGGCTGGTGTGCAGGCCGCGGTGGCGGCGGGGCTGGGGATTTCGCTCCTGCCGGCTTTCGCATGCCTGCCCGAGCATGGCGTGTTGGGGCCGGAGTCGGGTTTGGCGCCGGCGCCTCGGACGGAGTTGGCGATCGTGGGAGGAGCGGGCGCCGCGGCCGATGCGGCGCTGAAGAACCTGGTGACGGTGCTGGCGCAGGCGGTGGGCCAGGACGTGCAGATGCCGCCGCGCCGGCGCGCTTCAGCTTAGGTCGCCATCCAGGTAATACCAGCGCCCGGCTTCACGCACGAAGCGGCTGACCTCACGCATGCGGCTGGCGCGCCCGGCCAGGCGGCTGCGGGCCACGAATTCGACGGTGGCGTGATCGGCATCCTGGTCGCGGGCCTGCTTGATGGCCAGGCCGAGCCACTTCATCGCGGGCGGATTGGGCTCGAGCGAGGCCGGGCGGGTCGTGGGATGCCAGGTTTCGAGCAGGTAGTCGAGCTTGTCCAGCACGAAGGCGCTGTAACGCGAACGCATCAAGTCTTGCGCGGTGGGAGCCTGCAAGGCTTGGGGCCCCTGGTGCCAGCGGCCGCAGCAGACGGTGTAGGTTTTGCCGGTGCCACAGGGACAGGCGGTGGAGTCAGGCGCGGTCACGGCAGGGCTCAGGCCAGCAGGTCGTTGTATTCGGGGTGGCGGCGCATGTAGACGTCGGCATAGGAACACTGCGGACGGACTTTCCAGCCTTGCGCGCGGGCCGTGTCGAGGGCGACGCGGGTGAGTTCGGCGGCGATGCCGCGTCCACCCACCTGGCTGGGCACGCCGGTGTGCGTGATGGTCATCACGCCATCACGCAGGTGGTAGTCCAGTACGCACAGCACGCCGTCGACGGTGGCGGTGTAGCGGGAATGGGCGGTGTCGTGGATGACGGAAAGCATGGGAATCCCTGCGTGTGAAAGAGCGGGCGGCGTGGCGTCCCGGGCAACGGACAGCATAACAGCGGCGGGCCGCCGGCTGGCGCTGCCGGGCCGGATCAGCGCTGCAGGACCTTCAGCAGCGCCGTCAGCTGCGCGTCGCGATCCCGCACCAGGTCGGCGATGTCGCGCTGGCCGGCTTCGGCGTTGACGCCTTCGATCAGGCGGCGCCGCAGTTCAGGCGTGACCTCGGGCGTTCCCAGGTCGTCCCACCAGGTCTGGATGGGGCCGAGCAGGTGATCCATGAAATGTGCCATGCCGCCGGCGCCGCCGCCGAGGTTGAAGGTCATGTGCGGGCCGAACAGAGCCCAGCGCAGCCCTGGGCCTTGCGACACGGCGGCATCGATATCGGCGACGCTGGCGACATTGTCGGCGGCCAGGTGGATCGCCTCGCGCCACAGCGCGGCCTGGAGGCGGTTGGCGATATGGCCCGGGACTTCCTTGTTGACGCGGATCGGATGCTTGCCCAGCTGGCGGTAGAAAGCGATGCAACGCTCGACCGTCGCTTCTGAGGTCTGCTTGCCGCCCACCACTTCGACCAGCGGGATCAGGTGAGGCGGATTGAACGGATGGCCGATGACGAAGCGCGCCGCATGTTGGCAGCGTGCCTGCAGGCGGCTCATGATGAGTCCGGAAGAGCTGGAGGCGACGATCACTTCGGGCGGCAGCAGCGCGTCCATGCGCGCGAACAGGTCGGTCTTGAAGTCTTCGCGTTCAGGGCCGTTTTCCTGGACGAAGTCCACGCCGCGCAACGCGCCGGCCAGGTCGGCATCGAAACGCAGCGCCTCGGGGCTCGCGCCCGCGGCCACGCGGCCGAGCTCGGTCAGCACTGGCCAGGCGGCGGCGACGCGCGCGCGCGTCAGGGATTCCGCGTCGGCAGCGGGATCGCAGACCACGACTTCGAGTCCATACGCCAGGAACAGCGCGGCCCAGCTGGCGCCGATGGTGCCCGCGCCGACAATGGCGACGCGGCGGATGGCGGGGGAGGGGGACGTGTCGGTCATGCGAGGCTCCGGAAGGTGTCCAAGGAAGGTCCATTGTGAAGCAAAGCGGGCCGGGTTGCCACGCGGGGCCTCGGCGGGCAAGATGGCGGGATGCCGGCGGCCCCTGCTTGCGCAACACCGCCATTCACTTTTTGCCGGAGCGATTCATGGACGTGTCGCGGTCAGCCGAACGGCGGGCGGTGCCGTATTTCTGCCAATGGGAATCGGCCCATCTGGCCGGCGCCATCATACGCAAGGAACTGCGGCTGGAGGACGATCCTTCCTGGCGCGCCTCCGGCGCGCGGGACGTGGCGGAATATGCCCGCTGGGCCAGCCATGTCTGCGGCATGGCCTGCTTGAAGATGGTGCTGGCCGCCACCACCCGGCAGGTCCATCCGACCCTGGAACTGGCGCGTCGCAGCATGCCCTACGGCGCCTACACCGAGGACGGCGAGGGGCGCATCAAAGGGCTGATCTACGCGCCGTTCGTGCGCTTCGTGGCCGAGGAGTTCGGGCTCGAAGCCGAGGTGTGCGTGGACCTGCGGGGAGAGGCGCTGCCGGCAATGATGAGCCGCGCCGCCTATTTCATGGCATCGGTTCATCCGTGGATCCGATGGCCGGATCGTGAACCGCCCGCCCGGGGCGGCCATCTGGTGCTGGTGACGCGGGCCACGCCGGAACACGTGACTTTCCACAATCCTTCCGGCGAGCCGGGCGCGCAGGCCGATTCCTGTGTGCCGCTGGATGTCTTCGACCGTTTTTTTGCCGGCCGCGGGATCGCGATCCTGCGCCGCGATTGACCGGCCGCGCCGCGCGCCGTTGAGGTGCCGTGGCTTCACGGCGGTGCGGCCTCGCCGCCAGATGACGGCCAGCCGCCGATGCCCGTCAGGTGTTGCGGGCGTGACGCAGGTGCCGCCATACCAGCATCGCGGCAACCAGATAAGCGGCGGCGATGATGACGTAGGAGGCGGGCAGGCTGGCATGCCAGTCCGGCAGCAGGTGCAGGATGGTGCCCATCAGTGCCACCCCCACCAGGGCGCCCGATTGCCGGTTGGCGTTGAGCGCGGCCGCGGCGCTATTGGCGTGATGCTTGCCCGACACCTGCATGACCACGCTGGTCATCGCCGGCACCGCGATACCGACTCCCAGGTTCGCCAGCGCCACCACGGCGGCGAAGGGCCGGTAGGGCATGTCGGGTGTGAACGCGGCCAGGCCCGCCAGGCTCATGACCGTCGCCAACAGGATGCCGCCCAGCAGCGAGGCGGATACGTTCCAGCGCGCCGATATGCGGCTCGAGATCAGGTTGCCGATGGAGAACACCGCCAGCATGGGCACCAGTTGGATGCCGGTCTCCAGGGCGTCGGCGCCGCGGGCCTGTTGCAGGAACAGGCTGAGCAGGAACAATTGGCCGTACGAGGCGAGGTTGATGAGAAAGCCCACGCCGTTGGCCGCCGCAAACTGCGTGGTCTGGAACAGCGCGCGCGGAATGATCGGCTCGGCGTGGCGCCGCTCGCGGTGTATCAGCAGCGTGGCGGCGAGCAGGAACACGAGCGCCGCGCCCAGGATGGGCAACGAGTCCCATCCGTAGGCGTTGCCCTGGATCAACGCAAAGCAGAGCGATGACAGCGCGACGACACCGAACACATGGCTCACCGGATTGAGCGCGCGCGGGCGGCGCGGGGCCGCCTGGATGCGGCGCCGCGCCAGCCACAGGCCTGCCAGGCCCAGCGGCAGGTTGATGAGGAAGATGCCGCGCCAACCGAACTGGTGGATCAGCACGCCGCCCAGCAGCGGACCGGCGGCGCCGGCCACGGCCACGATGGCCGACCATGCGGCCAGCATGCGATTGCGCACCTGGTCGTCTTCATAGGCATGGGTCAGCAGGCTGAGCGAACTGGGCATGAACAGCGCGGCGCCCAGGCCCTGCAGCATGCGGGCGGCGATCAGCAGATCTCCCCCGGGCGCGATGCCGCATAGCAGCGAGGCCAGGGTAAAGACGCCCAGCCCCGCCAGATAGACGGTCTTGGCGCCATAGCGGTCGGCCAGGGCGCCGGCCACCAGCAGCAGGGCGGCGAAGGTCAGGGTGTAGCCGTCGACGATCCAGACCAGATCGGTGAGCGGCACGGTGAACTGCTGCGCGATGCTGGGCAGGGCCACGTTGACGACGGTGACGTCGAGCATGGCCATGACGAAGCCGATGGCCAGGGTGACAAGGGGCAGCAGGCCGGTCGCGGCGGGACGAAGGGCGGGTTCGACGGGGAGCGGGGCAGTGGAACAGGCGGGGCGCATGACAGGAACTTCCGGGGACTTCCGAGGTGCACAGATTAGGGGTTCCGTTGATGCAAAAAAATAGGAGAATCTGCTTTATAGTGATGCAAAATTGCATCAACATTTGGCGCCGTGGCGATCCGCCGGGGCCTTGGCGGAGCCGCCTGCATGGATTGGGACAACGCGCGCATCTTCCTGGCGATCTACCGCAATGGCACCCTGCGTGGCGCCGCGGCTCTCTTGCAGATCGATCAGGCCACGGCCGGCCGCCGGCTGGCGGCGCTGGAGGCTTCGCTGGACGCCCGCTTGTTCCTGCGCACGCCGTCGGGCTATGTGCCGACCGCCGCGGGCGAACAGGCATTTGCCGCGGCCGAGCGCATGGAGCAGGCCGCCGATCAGCTGCAACGGCAGATGCAAGGGCTGGATCACCGGCTGTCGGGCGTGGTGCGGGTGGCGACGTCCGAGACCGTGGCCAGTTATTTCATCATGGAAGCCATCAGCCGGCTGCACGTGCAGCATCCCGACATCCGCATCGCGCTGTCGACCTCGATTCAGCTGAGCAATCTGACCCGGCGCGAAGCCGATCTGGCAATCCGCAATATCAAGCCGGACAATCCCGACCTGATCCAGCGCCATCTGGCGCGCAAGGAAGTCGGGCTGTATGCCTCCCGCTCCTATCTCGAGGCGCATGGCGAGCCGCGCCCCGGAACCGCCTTCGCCGGCCATACGCTGGTGACCTACCAGCAGGCCGTGCTGCCGGGCTGGTCGGACACCTTCTGTGGCGAGCCCACCGGGAATGGCCGCATTGCCATGGAATTGAATTCGGGCCTGATGATCATCGAGGCGGTGGCGGCGGGCCTGGGCATCGGCGAACTGCCCATCCATATGGCGCCGCAGTATCCGGACCTGGTGCGGATCTGGCCTCATCGCAGCGAGCCCTATGATTTATGGCTGGTGATGCATGGCGACCTGAACCGGACAGCGCGGGTGCGCGCCGTCGCGGACGCGATTGTCGAGGTGTTCGAGGAGGACTGAAGCGCATGGCCTGGCGGCGCGCCCCGGCTTGTGGACGCGTGCAAGGGGCGCTAAGGTTGGCCGTCCGGCGGCGCCTGGCCGCCGGTTTCCGTTGACCAGACAGAGGAGTGCCGCGTGTCCGATCTTTGGCGTTTGTCCGCAGTTGAGCTTGCCGCCCGTATCCGCCGGCGCGATGTTTCCGCAGTCCAGGCCGCGCAGAGCGCGCTGGATCGCCTGCAGGCGGTGAATCCCCTGATCAACGCCGTGGTCGATCACCGGCCCGAGGATGCGTTGGCGCAGGCTGCCCTGGTGGACCAGGCCCTGGCGCGCGGCGAAGACCCCGGCGCGCTCGCGGGCGTGCCGGTGACGGTCAAGGTCAATGTGGACCAGGCCGGCTTTGCCACCACCAACGGCGTGACGTTGCAGAAGGACGTGATCGCGACGGTCAACAACCCGGTGGTGGACAACCTGCGCAAGGCGGGCGCGGTGATCATCGGCCGCACCAACACCCCCGCGTTTTCATTGCGATGGTTCACCGGCAACCGGCTGCACGGCAATACCTTGAACCCGCGCAATCCCGCGCTGACGCCGGGAGGCTCGTCCGGCGGCGCCGCGGCGGCGGTGGCGGCGGGCATTGGCCATCTGGCGCATGGCACCGATATCGCGGGCTCGATCCGCTACCCCGCCTACGCTTGCGGCGTGCACGGCCTGCGTCCGTCGCTGGGCCGTGTGCCCGCCTACAACGCGGCCCTGCCCGAACGCACCATCGGCGGCCAGATCACGGCGGTGTCCGGCCCGCTGGGCCGCAGCATCGCCGACCTGCGGCTGGGCCTGGCCGTGATGGCCGCGGCCGATCCGCGCGATCCGTGGTGGGTGCCGGCGCCGTTGACCGGTCCGGACCGGCCGCGGCGCGCGGCGCTTTGCCTGAATCCCGACGGCATGGAGACCGCGCCGGCGGTGGTCAAGGCCTTGCAGGATGCCGCCCGGCGCTTGAGCGAGGCGGGCTGGGCGGTGGATACGATCGATACCCTGCCGCCGCTGCAGGAGGCCGCAGACCTGCAGATCCGCATGTGGATGGCGGATGGCTACGACGCCATGGTCGAGGCCGCGCGCAAGGAAGGAGACCGCGGCGCGCAGGTGGCCCTGGAGGGCCAGCGTGAAAACGTGGCCGGCATGGACATGGCCGGGTTCTCGGCGGTGTTGACGCGCCGCGCGACGCTGACGCGCCTGTGGGAGCTGTTCCTGACGGAATATCCCGTGCTGTTGCTGCCGGTGTCCGCGGAGCTGCCGTTTTCCGACAACCTGGACCTGGAGGGCGACGCGGCCTACCGTCGCGTATGGCGCGCGCAGATGACGCAGATCGGCCTGCCTTTCATGGGATTGCCCGGGCTGACCGTGGCCATGGGCAGCGCCGGCGACAGTCCCGTGGGCGTCCAGGTGGTGGCGGGGCGCTACCGCGAGGATCTGTGCCTTGCTGCCGGGGCAGTGATCGAGGCCGGTGGCCCCGCCGTCGGCATTGCGGAGCCGGTGGTCCGCTAGCCGGCGGAGCAGCTCAGGTTGCGCGCTGAATGGCGGCGTCAGCCGGCCGCCATTCAGTACGCAGCAATCCCATCATGCCGGTATCCCAGCGCGCCTCGCCGGCGCGCGTGGATGAGCGCCGCACGCCTTCGAGCGTGAAGCCGAGCTTCTGGTAGGTGCGGATGGCGGGCTGATTGAACATGTAGACATTCAGCTCCAGGCGTTCGATGCCTGGCGTGCGAAAGGCCTCGTCGATCAGCAGCGTCACCATCGGGCCGGCCAGTCCCTGGCCGCGTTCGGCCGGGGCGATGGCGACACGGCCCAGGCGGGCATTGCCGTCGCGCCAGTCGTACGCCAGTTGGGCGTGACCCACTGGCGTGTCGCCGCGGCATGCCATCCAGCAACGCCGGGTGGGCGGTTGGACCTCTCCTTCGCGCAGCATGGCATCCAGATCGGCCTGTGCCAGCGGGTACGAGAGATGCGACCCTCCCCATTGCACCACGTCGGACAGGCAATTGAACCAGCTCGAAAGCAGGGCGTAGTCCGCGGGAGCAAAGGGACGCAGGGTCAGCATGGCATGGCCTCGGGCGATGGCGGGTGTCGATTCAATCGACGACAAAGCGCAGTTTCAGGACGCCAAGGTCGCCATAGGCCAGTTCCAGGTCGCGGTTGGCGGGCACGTCCAGATAGCCCGCGTACGAGCCGGTGATGACGTGCTGGCCCGCGGCCAGCGCCAGGCCTTGTTCGCGCAGGAAATTGGCAAGCCAGTACAGTCCGGCCTTGGCGTGGCCGTTGGGATGGATGCCGGGATGCTGCTCGACTTCGGCGCCATCGACGGACAGGGTGATGGTCATACTGGCCGGCGCGGCGTCCGGCGAGGCGATCCGCGGACCCAGCACCAGCCCGGCATTGAACATGTGGTCCGCCAGCAGCTCGGGCAGGCTGGCGTGCTCGGGCGCGGCATAGCGGCAACCCAGCACTTCCAGCGCCAGCCGCGCGCCGCCAATGGCGGCGTCGATCTCGGCTGGGCTGTATGGTTCGGCGCGGGCGGGCAGATCGCGCGCCAGTTCGAACGCGATTTCCGGTTCGATGCGCACCACCTGCGTGGAGGCGGACAGCCTGCCGGCCAGCGCCACGGTCGAGGCGTAGATGGGGGCGACCACGGTTTTCTCGGGCGACGGCAGGGCGCTTTTCCAGGCGCCGATGCCATCGCGGCGGGTCTCGCGCAGCAACTGCGCGGTGCGTTGCTGCACGGCGAACGCCTGGCCCTGGGTCTGGGGGCGGCAGGCGGCGGGCAGGCGCGGGCCGGCGATGCCGGCCTCGCGGGCGGCGATCAGGATGCGCGCGGCTTCCGTGCAACCCGGGTAGTCTTCGATCTCGATCCGCATGGGCCTCAGGCTCCCAGGAACAGCATCGTCCACAGCACGATCATTGCGATCAGGCCCAGCCAGCACGAACCCCAGAAACCGACGATCGGCCACTTCAAGGCCAACGGCGCTTTCTTGGGATCGAGGTGCGCCAGCAGGTCATTGGCGTTGCCAATCAACCAGAAGCGGGTGCCAGGGAACATCAGGCGGAAGAAATAATCCAGCATGATCGCTGCCTTGATCGCCAGCGGGTAGCGCTCGAACGGGCGATGCTGCAGATAGGGGTGCTTGAATGCGGCGTTGATCTGCTTGCTCTTGACGAAGAACAGCACCAAGCCGCAGAGCGAGCAGGTGATGAAGCACAGCACGAACAGACTGAAGGCCATGGCCATGGCGGGTGAATGCATGGAAATCCCGGTAGTGCGCGGCAGGCCGCGAGCTTGAAGAAAGTGGAAGATCAGCCGCGGGTCTGGCCTTCGCCGGTCAGCACCCATTTGAGCGTGGTCAGGCCTTCCAGGCCGACCGGGCCGCGCGCATGCAGGCGGTTGGTGGAAATGCCGATCTCGGCGCCCAGGCCGTATTCGAAGCCGTCCGCGAAGCAGGTCGGCAGGTTGACATAGACCGAGCTGGAGTCGACCTCGCGCTGGAAGCGCTGCGCCGCCGACAGGTCTTCGGTGACGATCGCGTCGGTGTGGCCGGAGCCCCAGCGCGCAATGTGTTCGATGGCGTCGTCGAGCGAGTCGACGATGCGGATCGCCAGGATCGGGCCCAGGTATTCGGTGGCCCAGTCTTCGTCGGTGGCCGGCTTGGCGTGCGGCAGCAGCGCCAGCGTGCGGGGGCAGCCGCGCAGTTCGACACCGTGTTCGGTCAGCGCCGCGGCCAGGCTCGGCAGGATCGAGACGGCCGCCACGGCGTCCACCAGCAGGGTTTCCATGGCGCCGCAGATGCCGTAGCGATAGGTCTTGGCATTGAAGGCGATGGCGTGGGCCTTGTCCGGGTCGGCGGCCGCGTCGATGTAGATGTGGCAGTTGCCGTCCAGGTGCTTGATCAGCGGCACGCGCGCCTCCTGCGACAGTCGGGCGATCAGGCCCTTGCCGCCGCGCGGCACGATGACGTCGATGTGCTCGGTCATGGTGATGAGCTTGCCGACCGCGGCGCGGTCGGCCGTGGCCACGACCTGCACCGCGTCCTGCGGCAGGCCGGCGGCGGCCAGGCCCATCTGGACGATGCGGCCCAGCGCCACGTTGGAGTGCAGGGCTTCGCTGCCGCCGCGCAGGATGGCGGCGTTGCCGGACTTCAGGCACAGCGCCGCCGCGTCGATGGTGACGTTGGGACGGGATTCGTAAATGATGCCGATCACGCCCAGCGGCACGCGCATCTGCGCCACGCGCATGCCGTTGGGGCGCACGGTGGTGGCGGTGACGCTGCCGATCGGGTCGGGCAGGGCGGCGATCTGGCGCAGCCCTTCGGCCATATGGGCCAGTGTTTTCTCGGACAGCGTCAGGCGGTCGAGCAGGGCCGGCTCCAGGCCATTGGCGCGCGCCGCGGCGACGTCCTTGGCGTTGGCGGCCAGCAGTTCGGCCTGGTTGGCGGCCAGCGCTTCGGCCATGGCCAGCAGGGCCTGGTTCTTGGCGGCGCTGTTGGCGCGCATCATGGCGCGCGAGGCCCGGCGCGCATTCTCGCCCAGGGTCAGCATGGCTTGTTCGATGGAGGACGAGGACATGACGGCGTCATTCATAGTGAAGAGGGGGCGGCGAGGGCGCCGCTGATGGGATTAGTTTATCCGGCCGGGGGCCGGGAGGACGAGGCGGCGGCCGCAGCCGCCTTCACGGTCGGGTGCCGGCCGCGGCCACGCGCAGGGCCAGGCGGGTCATTTCTTCCCAGGGATCGGACAGGCGCCCCGGCACCGACAGGCCCTTGATGAGACGGTCGACCTCGTGGGCATGCTGCACCGCGGCCGGCCAGACATCGGGACGGACCCGGCCCAGCGCCTGTAGCGCCAGCCGTTCATGCGCTCCGAAAATGCGCAGCCGGCGCATCAAGCCATTGGCGTCCTGCCCCAGGCTGCGCGCCTCGGCCACGCGCGCCAGCAGGCGGATTTCCTCGCCCACCGCCCACAGCACCAGCGGCAGGGCCTCGCCTTCGGCGCGCAGGCCGTCGATCATGCGGATGGTGCGGGCGATGTCGCCAGCGAGCATGGCGTCGCGCAGCCCGAACACGTCGTAGCGGGCGACGTTGAGCACGGCGCGCTCGACGTCCTCGGGCGCCAGCTGGCCTTCGGGATAAAGCAGGCCCAGCTTCTGGATTTCCTGGTGCGCGGCCAGCAGGTTGCCTTCGACCTTGTCGGCCATCCATTGCAGGGTGGCGTTGTCGGTGCGCTGGTTCTGGCGCGCCAGGCGCTGGCCGACCCATGCCGGCAGGCGGGCGCGTTCGACGTTGGCGATGTCGACGGTCATGCCGCCGCGGGCCAGGGCCTGCATCCAGCGGCTTTCGCGGGTGGCCTTGTCCAGGCGCGGCAGCGCCACCAGGATCAGCGTATCGGGGTTGTCGGCCTGCTTTTCGGCCTGCTCGGCCAGGCGTGCCAGTGTGTCGGCGCCCGACTTGCCCGGCTTGCCGGTGGGGATCTTGAGTTCGAGAATGCGGCGGTCGCCGAACAGCGACACGCTCTGGGTCGCGGCGATGACGGCGCTCCAGTCGCTGCGCGCATCCATCACCATCGACAGCCGTTCGGTGTAGCCGGCGCCGCGTCCGGCGGCGCGCAGCGCATCCACCGCCTCGGTCACCAGGAGAGGTTCGTCGCCGGACACCGTGTACAGCGGGGCGAGGCGGTTGCCCGCCCGCTGCAGGTGGTCGGCCAGGCGATCCGCGTCCAGGGGTTGTGCCATCGGTCAGCGCGTATAGGCCGGATCGGTGGTGGACGGCGTCTGCCACGGCGCCGGCGTGCTGCGCGGCATGGGCGCGGCGGGGTCGTACAACGGTATTTCGCCGTCTTCGCCGCGCTGTTCGCGATTCTCGAACGCCTTGCGCACCTCCGGCGCCGTCATGCGGCGCAGCAGGCGCGAGACCAGGTCGCGCTGCATGGCGATGTAGAGGGTTTCGATCTGTCCTTGCTTGGCCTGCACGATCTGGTCGTCATAGGGCATTTCGCGGTAGATCGACAGCGTCGTGTCCGGGATCAGGGCGCGGCCCTGGGCGTCGATGAGGCGGAAGGTGTAGTTGATGCCGAGCTCGTATTCCTCGACACGGCCCTGGGCGTTCAGCGACACCTCGCGCAGGGCGCGCGTGTTGGACACTTCCTGCAGGATCGCCTGCGCATCCTTGGGCGAAGCGACCAGCTTGGTATCGGGCGAGGCCGCCCGCAACGCGCGGCGCACGTCGGCCCCGAACTGCGTGTTGTCGGCTATGCCGACATAGAGCGTGCTGAACGGCATCGGCGTGACACCGCGCAGCGCGAAACCGCAGGCGGAGAGCAGCATGAACAGCGCCAGGCAGGCGCCGCGCAGCAGCCAGGATTGGCGGGGGGAGTGCGTTTGTTGCCCGGCGAAGTGCATGCTTGACCTCATCAGCCTACGACGTTGACCAGTTTGCCCGGAACCACGATGACCCGCTTGGGCGGGCGGCCTTCCAGGTAGCGGGCGACTTCGTCCTGGGCGGCGGCGAGCTTTTCGATGTCTTCCTTGGCGGCCTTGGCCGCGACGCGGATCGAGCCGCGCAGCTTGCCGTTGACCTGCAGCATCAGTTCGATTTCGTCCGCCACCAGCGCGGCTTCGTCGACGTGCGGCCACGGCGCGTCGAGCAGGTCGCCCAGCTCGTGCGCGTAGCCCAGGTCGCGCCACAGTTGCCAGGTGATGTGCGGCACCACCGGATACAGCACGCGCAGCAGCACGCCGAGCGTTTCGGCGTAGGCGGCGTCGGCGTGCGCGCCTTGCGGCAGCTTGGCGTCGTCGATGGCGTTGAGCATCTTCATGCACGCGGACACGACGGTGTTGTACTGGATGCGCTGGTAGTCGTAGTCGGCCTGCTTGAGCAGGTTGTAGACCTCGCGGCGCAGGTCCTTGACGGCGGCGGGCGCGTCGGTCCAGTCGGCGCCGGCGGCCAGGCCGCGGGCGATCGCGTCGCGCTGCGCGTAGCTGATGGACCACAGGCGGCGCAGGAAGCGGTTCGAGCCTTCGACGCCGGAGTCGGACCATTCGAGGGTCTGCTCGGGCGGGCTGGCGAACATGACGAACAGGCGCGCGGTGTCGGCGCCCAGCGTGTCGATCAGCGATTGCGGATCGACGCCGTTGTTCTTGGACTTGGACATGGTGCCCACGCCGCCGTAGGTCACCTCGGAGCCGTCGGACTTGAGCTTGGCGCCGGTGATGGCGCCGCGCGCGTCGTAGACGTTCTCGACTTCCTCGGGCCAGAAATACTCGATGCCGCCCTGGGCGTTCTTGCGCGAGTAGATGTGGTTCAGCACCATGCCCTGGCACAGCAGCTTGGTGAAGGGCTCGTCGAAGTTGAGCAGGCCCATGTCGCGCATGACCTTGGTCCAGAAGCGCGCGTACAGCAGGTGCAGGACCGCGTGTTCGATGCCGCCGATGTACTGGTCCATCGGCATCCAGTAGTCATTGCGCGCATCGACCATGGCCTTGTCGTTGCCCGGCGAGGTGTAGCGCATGAAGTACCAGGACGAGTCCACGAAGGTGTCCATCGTGTCCGTCTCGCGGCGCGCCGGCTTGCCGCAGCTGGGGCAGGCGCACGACAGGAAGGCTTCGTTCTTGGCCAGCGGATTGCCGCTGCCGTCCGGGATCAGGTCGTCCGGCAGCACCACCGGCAGGTCCTTTTCGGGGACCGGCACCGGGCCGCAATCGGGGCAGTGGATGATGGGGATCGGGGTGCCCCAGTAACGCTGGCGCGAGATGCCCCAGTCGCGCAGGCGCCAGGTGGTCTGCTTTTCGCCCAGGCCTTGCGCGCCCAGGTCGGCGGCGATGGCGTCCACGGCTTCCTTGTGCGACAGGCCGTCGTACTTGCCGGAGTTGATGGTGCGGCCGCTCTGCTTGTCGCCGTACCATTCCTGCCAGGCGTCGGTGGAATAGGCCTTGCCGGCCACGTCCACGACCTGGCGGATCGGCAGGTCATATTTCTTGGCGAAGGCGAAGTCGCGTTCGTCGTGGGCCGGCACGCCCATCACGGCGCCATCGCCGTAGGTCATGAGCACGTAGTTGCCGACCCAGACCTCGACCTGGTCGCCGGTGATCGGGTGGGTCACGAACAGGCCGGTGGGCAGGCCTTCCTTTTCACGCGTGGCCAGCTCGGCCTCGGTGGTGCCGCCCAGCTTGCACTGTTCGATGAAGGCGGCCAGCGCCGGGTTCGACTGCGCGGCGTGGGTGGCCAGGGGGTGTTCCGGCGCCACGGCGCAGAAGGTCACGCCCATGATGGTGTCGGCGCGGGTGGTGAAGACGTACAGCTTGCCGTCCTGGATCAACTGGCCGTCCTGGCCGGTGATCTGGTGCGGGAAGGCGAAGCGCAGGCCCTCGGACTTGCCGATCCAGTTTTCCTGCATCAGGCGCACGCGCTCGGGCCAGCCGGGCAGGTCGTTCTGCACCGCGCCCAGCAGTTCGTCGGCGTAATCGGTGATGCGCAGGTAGTAGCCCGGGATCTCGCGCTTTTCGACCGGGGCGCCCGAGCGCCAGCCGCGGCCGTCGATGACCTGTTCGTTGGCCAGCACGGTCTGGTCGACCGGGTCCCAGTTCACGACCTGGGTCTTGCGGTAGGCGACGCCCTTTTCGAGCATCTTCAGGAACAGCCACTGGTTCCATTTGTAGTACTCGGGATCGCAGGCGCACATCTCGCGCGACCAGTCGATCGCCAGCCCCATCGCCTTCATCTGCTTCTTCATATAGGCGATGTTGTCGTAGGTCCACTTGGCGGGCGGCACCTTGGACTTGATGGCGGCGTTCTCGGCGGGCATGCCGAAGGCGTCCCAGCCCATCGGCATCAGCACGTTGTAGCCCCGCATGCGCAACTGGCGCGCCATCATGTCGTTGATGGTGTAGTTGCGCACGTGGCCCATGTGCAGCTTGCCGCTGGGATAGGGCAGCATCGAGCAGGCGTAGAACTTCGGCTTCTCGGAGCCGTCCGGGTTCTTCGCGTGTTCATGGACCAGATAGGCGTCGCGGGCCTGCCAGTCTTGGTGGGCGGCCGCTTCGACGGTAGTGGGGAGGTAACGTTCCTGCATGGGCTCGTGCGCGATAGCGAAAAATGGGTGAACCGCCCCCGCGCGCCAGGCGCGGGGGCGGCCAAAACCCCTGATTATAGGAGGTGCTAGGCGCGGATAGGGGACGAGGCGATTTCCGGGATGCGGGCACTGGCGCCCAGCATGCCGTAGGCCAGGGTCATGGCCGCCAGAACCGCGCCCGCGGTGACCACGCCGGGCCAGCCGTAATGGGAGTACAGCCAGGACGATACCAGCGATCCGGTCGCCCCGCCGATGAAGTAGCTGGTCATGTAACCGGCCGTCAGGCGGCTGCGGGCCTCGGGCCGGGTGCGGTACAGCGAGCTGGTATTGGTGACATGGACGCCCTGGATCGCCAGGTCCTGGATCAGGATGCCGACCAGCAGCGCGATGACCGAGGCCTGGCCGAAAGCCATCAGGCCCCAGGAAGCCAGCAACAGCAGCAGGCCGATGCGGGTGGCCTGGTTGCCCAGGCCCCGGTCGGCCAGCCGGCCGAAGCGGTTGGCGGCATAGGCGCCGGCGGCGCCCGCCAGCCCGAACAGCCCGATGGTGGTGTTGTTGAAGCCGTAGTCCGGGCCCGACAGCAGGAAGGTCAGCGGCGTCCACAGCATGCTGAAGGCGGCGAACAGCAGGCCGCCCAGCAGCGAACGGCCGCGCAGCAGCGGCTCCTCGGCGAACAGGCGGAAGATCGAGCCGAGCAGGCGCGGATAGCTCATGGCGGCGTGGCTCTTGTGGCGCGGCAGCACCTTCCAGAGCGCGGCGGACATGGCCAGCATCAGGATCGCGGCGACCCAGTAGACGGTGCGCCAGCTGCCCAGGTCGGCCAGCACGCCGGCCGCGGTGCGGGCCAGCAGGATGCCCAGCAACAGGCCGCTCATGACGGTGCCGACCGCCTTGCCGCGCTCGTGCGGCGCCGCCAGGGTGGCCGCGAACGGCACCAGCACCTGCGCCACCACCGACAGCATGCCGGTCACTGCTGTTCCCAGCATCAGCATCTGGATATTGGGGGCGAAGGCCGACAGCAGCAGGCCGCCGGAAGACAGCAGGGTCATCAGCACGATCAGGCCGCGGCGTTCGAACAGGTCGCCCAGCGGCACCAACAGGATCAGGCCGAGCGCGTAGCTGAGCTGCGCGATCATGACGATACTGCCCGCGGTGGCGTTGGACAGCGAGAATTGCTGGCTGATGGTGTGCAGCAGCGGCTGCGCGTAATAGTTGCTGGCGACCGCCAGGCCGGTGGCGACGGACATCAGCAGGATGACGGGCGCGGTGAGCGGAGCGGGTTGGGCGGGTGCGGCGTTCATGTGGGGCGGGGAGTCTGGGTGTTGCGGGGCAAGGGCTTGGTGTGGACAGGCCCTAGGCGGCGATGCCGCCAGGCGTTTCCCGGTCGTGCGGGATCAGCAGTTTCTTCAGCAGGCCGGCCATCTGGCGGCGCTCGGTGGCGTTCAGGGGGGCGAGCAGCGTTTCCAGTTCACGCAGATAGTCCTTCAGAACCAGCTTGATGACGCGCACGCCTTCGGCGGTCAAGGCGACGATGACGCCGCGGCGGTCCTCCGGGTTGGGGGTGCGCGCGAGCAGGCCGGCCTGTTCCAGCCGGTCCAGCCGGTTGGTCATGGCCCCCGAGGTCAGCAGCAGGGCCGCGACCAGTTTCTGCGGATTCATGGCGTGCGGCGCGCCGGTCCGGTACAGGGTTGCCAGCACGTCGAATTCGCCCTGGTGCAGGTTGTAGCGCTTGAACGCGCGGCCCACGTCGCGCGCGGCGAAGGCGTGGAGGCGGAACAGGCGGCTGGCAACGCTCATGGGCGAGATGTCCAGGTTGGGGCATTCCCGTTCCCACTGCGACAGCACCAGGTCGACCAGATCGTTCATGATGTTTTTATATAAAGTATCTTCACGTAAAGATAAATTCTAGCAGCCCGGCCCCACATGGCGCAAGGCGCGCGTTCGCCGCGGGAAAAGCGCGCGCAAAAAAAGAAAGGGCCCGCCCCATGCGGGGCAGGCCCTTTCCGGCTTGACCGGATAACCGTGCGGAATTACTGCGCGGCGTCCTTCAGCTTCTTGAGCGGGCGAACCTTCACCTTGACCGAAGCCGGCTTGGCGGGGAACCAGCGCTCTTCGCCGGTGAACGGATCCTTGCCGAAGCGCTTGGCCTTGGCGGGAACCTTCTGCACGGCAACCTTGAACAGGCCGGGCAGCGTGAATTCGCCGGCGCCCTTCTTGTCCACGGAGCTCAGCACCGAGGTTTCCAGGCTGGCCAGGACGGCCTTGACCGACTTGGCTTCAACGCCGGACTGCTCGACGATGTAGGCGATCAGCTGGGTCTTGTTCAGAGCAGCCTTGATAGCCTTGGGGGCGGCAGCGACCTTCTTGGCGGCGACAACCTTCTTGGCTGCGGGCTTCACAGCGGGTTTGGCGGCGGTAGCCTTCTTTGCGGGCGCCTTGGCGGCGGGCTTGGTGACTTTCTTGGCAGGAGCTTTAGCTTTCGTGGCCATGGTCAAAATCCGTATGTTGAGGACATGGAGCAGCGCGCGCGCCGGGTATCGACGTTTAACGCCACGCGCCCGATGATAGCGGAAGAGTGGCGGTTATAGCGGCTTTCGCAAGGCCTTTCGATCAATCTTTGTTGTTTTCCAGGCAGAAAAACCCCTTCTACAAGGGGTTCTGCAAAATGCGGTGACAATCGCTGCGATTTTTTCAGTGCCGCGCGCATCGCGCAAAGTGCCTGTGCAATGGGGTTTTGATGGGGTTTTGAACCATCCCCGGTTCCCATGTTCCAATGCTTCGCGCCGCGCGTCGGCGCTGCGCGAGGGCGGCCGAAGGCCGCCTGCGAGCGTTGCCCGCGCGCCATCCTTACCCTGCATGGAAGTGAAGCCCCTTATGTTGATGAAGAAGTTGGCGGCGAGCCTGCTCGTTGCGACCGCGTGTATGTCCGGCGCCCTGGCGCAATCGATGCCGCAGCCGGACCTGTCCGCCAAGGCCTGGCTGCTGCTCGATGAGACCAGCGGCCAGGTGATCGCGTCGCACGCGGCCACCGCCCGGATCGAGCCGGCGTCCCTGACCAAGATCATGACGGCATACGTGGTGTTCGGCGCGATCCACAACAAGGAGCTGTCGCCGGACCAGAAAGTGGTGATCTCGACGCGGGCGTGGAAAGTGCCGCCGGGCAGTTCGAAGATGTTCCTGGAGCCGGGCTCCAGGGTCTCGGTCGACCAGCTGTTGCGCGGCCTGATGATCCAGTCCGGCAATGACGCCGCCATCGCCCTGGCCGAGGCGGTGTCGGGCAGCGTCGAGGCGTTCGTGGCCCGCATGAACGACACCGCCGTGCAACTGGGCCTGCATGGCACGCATTTCGCCAGCCCGCACGGCCTGCCGGATCCGGGCACGTATTCGACCGTCAGCGACCTGTCGATCCTGGCCACGCGCTTCATCCGCGACTACCCCCAGCTGTACAAGACCTACGATTCGGCCAAGACCTATACCTACAACAACATCACCCAGCCCAACCGCAACCGGCTGCTGTGGCTCGATCCCAGCGTCGACGGCCTCAAGACAGGCCACACCGACGCGGCCGGATATTGCATCGTGGCCACCGCGCACCGGCCCAACGGCAAGGAGCAGCGCCGCCTGATCACCGTGGTGGTGGGCACGGCGTCGGACAAGCTGCGCACCCAGGAAAGCCGCGAGTTGCTGGAATGGGGCTTCCAGGGGTTCAATACCATCAAGTTATATGCAAAGGGCCAGGCCGTGGCCACGCCCGAGGTCTGGAAGGGCCAGGCCGATACGCTCAAGGCCGGCTTCGCGCGCGACGCCTACGTCACGGTGCCCGCGGGCGCCAAGGTCGAACCGGTGTGGACGCCGCAGGATCCGCTGGTGGCGCCGATTCCGGCCCAGGCCACGGTGGGTTCGGTGCGCGTCATGGTCGACGGCAAGCCCGCGATGCAGTTTCCGGTGGTGGCGCTGGAACCGGTGGCCGAGGCGGGCCTGGCCGGACGCGCCTGGGATTCCATCCGGCTGTGGTGGCGCGGGCATTCTTGATCAAGGAGGGGCGCCATGGCAGTGAATTTTCCCGGCGGGCCGGTGGCGGCGCCGACCCCCGATGATCCGCTGGGCCTGCTGTCGGCCTGTCATGGGCGCATGGCGCGCCAATGCGAAACCTTGCGCCGGCTGGCGGCGCACTTGCCGGCGCATGGCAGCGATGCCGCGGCCCAGGTGGCGGCGGCGGCTGTCGTGCGCTATTTCCAGACCGCCGCGCTGCACCACCACGAGGACGAGGAAGAGGATCTGTTTCCGGCCTTGATCGAGTCCATGGCCGGCTCGGACGCCGTTTGCCTGCACGCGCTGGTGGATGGCCTGGTTGCCGACCATGCGCGCCTGGCGGCGCTGTGGGCGCCGCTGCGGCAAACCCTGGAAGCGGTCGCCGACGGCCGTCCCGCCGAGCTGCCGGCGGCGCAAGTGGAGGCTTTCGCGGCGGCCTACGCCGAGCACATCCGGCGCGAGGAGGACGAACTGTTGCCGATGGCCGCGCGCCTGGTTTCCGATGAGGCGCTGGCCGCGATCAGCCGGGCGATGAGGGCGCGCCGCGGCGGCGGAGCGGGCTGAACGCCGTCGCACCCGCGGCCGCTTTTCGTGTTAAATGATCCCCAGCCGGCGCTCTGGGCGCCGGATCTCCGGACCTTCACGCCATGCACCGCCACGCACGCTTTCGCCAGAAATTGCAGGCTCCCGTCCTGATGCACGCCATGTCGGCGCACAACCCGCTGTCGGCCAAGTTGGCGGCCGAGGCGGGCTTCGACGCGATCTGGGGCAGCGGCTTCGAACTGTCGGCCAGCCATGCGGTGCCGGACGCCAACATCCTGTCGGCCGGCCTGCACCTGGAGATGATGCGGGCCATCGCGGCGGTGGTCGATGTGCCGGTCATCGCCGATATCGATACGGGGTTCGGCAACGCCATCAATGTCGCCTATGTCGTGCCGCAATACGAAGCGGCGGGCGTGTCGGCCGTGGTCATGGAAGACAAGACCTTTCCCAAGGACACCAGCCTGCGCGCCGATGGCCGCCAGGAACTGGTGCGCGTCGCGGAATTCCAGGGCAAGATCGAGGCCGCCTGCGCGGCGCGTCGCGATCCGGATTTCTGCGTCATTGCCCGCACCGAGGCGCTGATCGCCGGGCTCGGCCAGGCCGAGGCGCTGGCGCGCGCGGCGGCCTACGAGGCCGCCGGCGCCGATGCCATCCTGATCCATTCCAAGCAGACCACGCCCGACGAGGTGCTGGCCTTCATCGCGGCCTGGTCCGGCCGCGTGCCGCTGGTGCTGGTGCCGACCGCCTATCCGCAATTGCGCGAGGCCGATATCCAGGCCCTGGGCAAGGTGGGGTTGGTGATCTACGGCAATCACGCGATCCGCGCCGCCGTGGGCGCCATGCGCGAGGTGTTCGCCCGCATCCGCAATGACGGCGGCATCCATGGCGTCGATGCCGGCCTGCCCACGGTGCGCGATATCATCGACCTGCAGGGCGATGCGGACATGCGCGAACTGGAGCGCAGGTTCCTGCGCTGAGCGCGCCCGGCATCGAGAAGAACAAGGACGGGGAATGATGGCGGCGGGACGCGGGGCGTGGCTGGTGCAGGTGTTTGGCGATTGGGTGCCGCAAGTCGGCCCCGCGACACTGCGCGCCGACCTGGCGGCGGGACTGCTGGGGGCGCTCCTGGTGTTGCCGCAGGGCGTGGCGTTTGCGACGCTGGCCGGCCTGCCGCCGCAGTACGGCCTGTATTCGGCCATCGTGCCCTGTATCGTCGCGGCGCTGTTCGGCTCCAGCCGCCACGTCATGTCCGGTCCCACCAATGCCAACTCGCTGGCCTTGTTCGCCGTGCTGACGCCGCTGGCAGTGGCGGGCAGCCCGGGCTATATCGAGCTGGCCCTGGCGGTGACGGTGCTGGTCGGCTTGATGCAGTGGCTGGTGGGCGCCCTGCGCCTGGGGTCTCTGGCGCATTTCATCTCGCCGTCGGCGCTGTTCGGCTTCACCAGCGGCGCGGCCCTGCTGATTGCGGTCCACGCCTTGAAGGATGCGCTCGGATTGCCGGCGCCCGCGTCGCACGGGGCCGGCGCCTTGCTGATCGGCCTGGCCGCCAGCGCGGACCAGGCGCAAGCGGGGGCCGTGCTGGTCACGGCGGTGACGATCGCGGCGGCCCTGCTGCTCAAGCGGCTGGACAAACGCAAGCCCTACATGCTGGCCGGCCTGGCGGCGGGCGCGCTGGCCGCGGCCGCGTTCAATGCCCTGGCGCCGCGCTGGGGCGCCGCCGCCGTGCCGGTATTGGGAGACCTGGCCCAACCCTGGCCGCCGTTCCATGTTCCCCGTGTCGATTGGCGCGCCTTGCCCGATCTGCTCAGCCTGGCCTTCGCCCTGACCATCGTGGCGCTGGCGCAGTCCATTTCGATTGCAAAGGCCGTGGCCGCGCGTTCGGGCCAGCGCATCGACGCCAATCGCGAATTCATCGGGCAGGGCCTGTCGAACGTGGTCGGCGGCTTCTTTTCCTGTTACCTGTCCTGCGGTTCGCTGAACCGTTCCATTCCCAACTACGAGGCGGGCGCGAAGACGCCGCTGGCGGCGGTGTTCTCGGCCCTGCTGCTGATGGCGCTGGTGGCGCTGAGCGGGCCCCTGCTGGCGCGGATTCCGCACGCGGCCATCGCCGGCCTGCTGTTGCTGGTCGCCTGGACCTTGCTGGATGTGCCGCGCTGGCGGCAGTTGATCCGTACCCAGCGGGGCGAAAGCGCCATAGCCGCCGCCACGCTGGCGGCCACGGTGACAATCCGGATGGAAGTCGCGATCCTGCTGGGCACCGTGTTGTCATTGATGGCGTATCTGCATCGCACCTCGCGGCCGGCGATGCGCACCATGGGCTTCGATTCGCGCGGGCTGGAGCGCCGCTTCGTGGTGCTGGCGCAGCAACCCGAAGCGCTGCCGGAATGCCCCCAGCTCAAGCTGTTGCGCATGGAAGGCTCGGTCTATTTCGGCGCGGCCGCGCATGTGGCGCAACGGCTGCAGGACCTGCGCAGCGGACCCGATGCGCCGCGCCATTTGCTGGTGATGGCCAAGAGCATGAATTTCATCGACCTGGCCGGCGCCCAGGTCTGGGAAGACGAACTGGCGGCGCGCCGCGCGATGGGCGGCGACCTGTATTTCCACCGGCCGCGGCCGGAAGTGCTGGATATGTGGCGCCGCACGGGATTCCTGGAGCGGTTGGGCGCGGACCACGTGTTTCCCGACAAGGCCACGGCGCTGCACGCCATCTATGCGCGGCTCGATCGCGGCATCTGCGCGCGCTGCAGCGCCAAGGTGTTCTGGGAATGCCAGCCGGACAGCCCCCAGGCCGGCGGTTGAGCGTGGTTCAGGCCCGCGGCGCGTCGGTGCCCAGATAGGCTGCCTTGACGCGCGCGTCGGCGGCGATGTGGCCTGGCGGGCCTTCGGCCAGCAGGCTGCCGCGCACCAGCACGGCGATGCGATCGGCGTGCTTGAAAACGACGTCCAGGCTGTGCTCGGTGAACAGCACGGCCATGCGCTGCGTATCGGCCAGTTCACGCGTCAGGCGCATGAGCGCGTGGCGTTCGTTGGTGGCCATGCCGGCGGTGGGTTCGTCCATCAGCAACAGCCGCGGTCGGTGCGCCAACGCCATCGCCAGTTCCACCCGCTTGACCTGGCCGTACGCCAGGGCGCCGCAATGGGCGCCGGCCCGGTCGGCCATGCCCACCTGCTCCAGCAGCGCCAGGGCCTCGTCGACGCGGTGCGACGCGGCGCGGCGCCAGGGCCGCAGCAGCAGGCGGTCGCGCGACAGCAGCGCGGTCTGCACGTTTTCCAGCACGGTCATCGAACGGAACGTGGCGGCGGTCTGGAAGGTCCGCCCCACGCCCAGGCGGCAGATCCTGCCGGCCGACAGGCCGACCAGTTCGCGACCGTCCAGCCGCACCGAACCGGCGTCCGGCCGCAATTGTCCGCCGACCACATTGAAGCAGGTGGACTTGCCCGCGCCGTTCGGGCCGATCAACGCCAGCATGCGGCCGGCCTCCAGCTCGAACGAGACGTCGGCCAGCGCGTCGATGCCGCCGAAGGATTTGCGCAGCCCCTGGACACGCAGCAAGGCGGGGGCGGCCGTCATGCGCGTCTGCATCCCAGGCGCGCCGCCGCGCCCGCCAGGCCGGCAGGGAACAGCATGACCAGCGCCAGGATGGCCAGGCCCAGCACGGCGTGCCAGTATTCAGTGCTGCGCGCGGCGGCGTCCTGTAGCCAGGTATAGGCCGCCGCCCCGACCAGCGGGCCGGCCAGGGTTTGCAGGCCGCCCAGCAGCACCATCACCAGGCCGTCGACCGAGCGGCTGACCGCGAGCACGTCGGGGGAGATGCTGCCTTTCGAGAAGGCGTACAGCGATCCGGCCAGGCCGGCCGCCAGCGACGCAGCCACGAAGCCGATCCACTGGATGCGGCGCGTGTCCATGCCCAGCGCCTCGGCCCGCAGGCCCGAATCGCGCACGCCGCGCAGCGCGTAGCCCAGCGGCGAGAACGCCAGCCGCCGCAGCCAGGCAATGCCGAGCGCGCAAAGCGCCAGCGTCAGGTAGTAGAACCACGGGCCGCGCGCCAGCCAGCTCGACGGCCATAGTCCGATCAGGCCGTTGCTGCCGCCGGTCACGTCGTCCCACTGGTAGGCCAGCGCCCACAGGATCTGTGCCACCGCCAGCGTCAGCATCGCCAGGTAGACGCCGGACAGGCGCACGCAGAACCAGCCGAACAGCAGCGCGCCGAGCGCGGCCGCGAACGGCCCCAGCAGCAGGGCGGCTTCCATCGGCAACGCCATCAATTTCAGCAGCAGCGCGGCGCCATAGGCGCCCAGGCCGAACCAGGCGGCATGGCCGAAGCTGGTCATGCCGGCCAGCCCGGTCAGGAAATGCAGGCTGGCGGCGAACAGGGCGGCGATCAGGATTTCGGTCAGCAGGATGCCGGCGTAGGGCCACTGCGACGTGGCCAACGGCGCCAGGATGAGCAGCGCCAGCAGCAGGCCATAGGCCAGCCGCAGGCGCCGGCCGGCGGGGACGATGGGGGCTTCGGCCGCCAGCGTGTGCGAGGATGGCGCTGGCGGCTGGCCCAGCAGGCCCCACGGACGCGCCACCAGTACCACCGCCATGACGGCGAATTCGGCCAGCAGGGTGAGCTTGGACAGGTTGAACAGCCAGGGGCCGATCTGCACCTGGCCCAGGAACACGAACACCGCCTTGACGCAGCAGATGAGTATCGCGGCCAGGAATGCGCCCGGAATCGAACCCAGGCCGCCCACCACCACGACCACGAAGGCGCTGGCGATGATTTCCAGGTCCAGGCCGAGCGTGGCGGGCACGCGCGGCGCGGCCAGTGCGCCGCCCAGTCCGGCCAGGAATGCGCCCAGGGTGAAGGCCGAGGTGAACAGCCAGGCCTGGTTGACGCCGAGCGCGGCCAGCATGTCGCGGTTCTCGGCGGCGGCGCGCAGCAGCCGGCCCCAGCGCGTGCGCATCAGCAGCAGCCACAGCAGGCCCAGCACCACCGGGCCCGCGGCGATCAGCAGCAGATCATATTGGGGGAAGCGCCGCCCCAGAATGTCGACCGCGCCCGACAGGCCGGGCGCTCGCGGCGAGAACAGGTCCTCCGGCCCCCAGACGGCCAGCGTGGCGTCGCCGATGATCAGCACCAGGGCGAAGGTCGCCAGCAACTGGAACAGTTCCGGCGCGCGATACAGGCGCTTGAGCACCAGCAGTTCCGCCGCCGCCCCGATCAGGCCCGTGGCCAGCGCCGCCAGCAGCAGGCCGGCCCAGTAGCCGGCGCCGTCGCCGAAATGGCGGGTGAAGGTCCAGGCCAGGTAGATGCCCAGCATGTAGAAGGAGCCGTGGGCGAAGTTCACCACCCGCGTGACGCCGAAGATCAGCGACAGGCCCGCGGCTACCAGGAACAGCGCGCTGGCGTCGGCCAGGCCGTTGAGCAGCTGCGACAGCAGCCCGGACAGGCTCATCAGCGCGGCCGCATCTTGCGCACTTGTTCGTCGGGCGGCTGCAGGCGCGCCCCGTCGATGTAGGCGAAGTCCTTCATGATGCCCTTGCCGTCCTCGACCGCCGTGACGCCGATGTAGACGCCCATGGTGGATTGGTGGTCGATCTTGCGGTACTGGATCGGGCCGTAGGGCGTGTCCACCTTCAGCCCGGCGAAGGCATCGACCAGCTTTTCGGTGTCGACCTCGCCGGCGGCCTTCAGGCCCTGGGCGATCGACATCAGCGAGGCGTAGCCCACTACCGAGCCGACCTTGGGCGTCTCGTTGTAGCGCTTGCGGTAGGCCTCGACGAAAGTCTTGTTGGCGGGCGTGTCGATGGCGTACCAGGGGTAGCCCGTGACGATCCAGCCCGACGGCGTGTCGGCGCCCAGCGGCTCCAGGTATTCCGGTTCGCCGGACAGCACCGAGACCACGGGAAGGTTCTCGAACAGGCCGCGGGTGTTGCCCTCGCGCACGAAGCGCGTCAGGTCGGCGGCGAACAGCACGTTGAAGATGGCGTCGGGCTTGGCGTCCGCCAGGGCCTGCACCACCGCGCCGGCGTCGACCTTGCCCAGCGGCACGGCCTGTTCGGCGACGAATTCGACGTCGGACTGGAACGACTTCATCATGGCCTTGAAGGTGGCCACGGCCGATTGCCCGTATTCGTAGTTGGGATAGACGATGGCCCAGCGCTTCTTGCGCAGCGCCAGCGCCTTGGGGGCCAGGGCGGCCACGTGCATCCAGGTGGACGGCCGCAGGCGCCAGGTGTAGCGGTTGCCTTCCTGCCAGGTGATCTTGTCGGTCAGGGGTTCGGCGGCCAGGAAGAACACCTGCTGCTGCTTGGCGAAATCGGTCAGGGCCAGGCCGGTGTTGGACAGGAAGCCGCCGAACAGCAGGTCCACCTTTTCCCGCGCCAGCAGTTCCTGGGCGGCGCGCACCGAGTCGCCCGGGTTGCCGTTGTCGTCGCGCGAAAACACTTCGAGCTTGCGGCCCAGTACCCCGCCCGAGGCGTTGATCTCTTCCAGCGCCAGCTGCCAGCCTTTCTTGTACGGGCCCAGGAAGGCCGGAATCGCCTTGTAGCTGTTGATTTCACCGATGCGGATCGGCTCTTTGGTGTCTTTGGCGGACGCGACCGGGGTCAGCGCCAGGGCCAGGAGCGCGGGGGCGAGCGCGCGGCGCAGCAGGGTCAGGCAGGGACG
Source organism: Achromobacter sp. EG18 (assembly GCF_059759395.1). Taxonomy (NCBI): domain Bacteria; kingdom Pseudomonadati; phylum Pseudomonadota; class Betaproteobacteria; order Burkholderiales; family Alcaligenaceae; genus Achromobacter; species Achromobacter sp. EG18. The sequence goes on along the minus strand of NZ_CM186213.1, from coordinate 2,966,226 downwards.
GAGCATGGCGGGTATCGCTGGCAAGAGGGCTCGACCGAAGCCGGGCTCATGTAGGGCACGATTGCAGTTTCGGCCCAATTGAAGCATGCGCGGCGCCCCTGCGCCAGGGAAAACGGCGTGGCGACCAGATCCCAGGCAGCGTTCGGCCAAACAAAAAGGCCCTGCGATGCAGGGCCTTTTTTGGCTATCCGGATACCGGCTGAATTACTTCAGCTTGGTTTCCTTGTAGTCGACGTGCTTGCGAGCGACCGGATCAAACTTCTTGATCAGCATCTTCTCGGGCATGTTGCGCTTGTTCTTGGTGGTCGTGTAGAAATGACCCGTGCCGGCAGTCGACTCGAGCTTGATCTTTTCGCGGATACCTTTGGCCATGTCGTGCTCCTAGTATGTCAGATTGGCGGGGGGCCGATTAGGCCAGTTCGCCGCGGGCACGCATTTCGGCCAGCACGGCGTCGATGCCGTTCTTGTCGATCGTGCGGATGGCCTTGGCCGAGACGCGCAGACGCACCCAGCGGTTTTCGCTTTCAACCCAGAACCGGCGCGATTGCAGGTTGGGCAGGAAGCGACGCTTGGTCTTGTTGTTCGCGTGCGAAACGTTGTTGCCCACCATCGGGCCTTTGCCGGTCACTTGGCATACGCGTGCCATGGATGCACCTCATTTATTCTTGCGCATCGCCGGGGGGGGGAGACAGGGTTTCAGCCGCCGGGCTGTATCAGAGGCGTGGATCGTCGTGGTCTTGCCACGAGGCCTTGCCATCTTGCCGGCCACCCAGTCTTAGTGGATGAGGGGGAATCGGGGGGATTCCGCCCAGTGCTTATACCCGCTGCCTGCCATCCGCAAAAATGCGCTTGGGGGTCAGAGTGTTGAACTACAAAGCATAGTAGTCCAGCACGGGAAACTTCATGTGAAGACGTAGATTCTAATACGAAAAATCCAGGTAAATCAAGTGCTGGGGCGGTAGCGCGTGTAAAAGCGTGGCGCTCAAGCCGCGGCAGGCGCGGCTGGATGGCGCGCGTCGGCTCGATCCCGGCAGGGATTTTCCGCTGCCGGGCGAAGGGCGGGCTTCTGTCTGCGTGCCGGCCGCTTTGCTTGCCTGCATTCAGACGGGGTGCGACTGCGCCACCCGGCCCGACAGCCAGGACAGGCAGGCGCAGGTCGCCAGTGTGGTCGTCAGCGGCAGGGCGCTGTCGGTCTGCCAGGCGCTGACCGCGAAACCCGCCAGGGCACCGCAGGACAGTTGAAGTGTCCCCAATAGCGCCGAAGCCGCGCCCAGCCGCTTGCCCTGGTCGGACAGCGCCAGCGCCGCCGAGTTGGGATTCACGAAGCCCTGGCTGCCCATATAGCAGATCAGGCAGGCCATCAGCAGCGGCAGCGTCATCCAGCCCGCCAGGGCCAGCGCCACCGCCGCCAGGCTGGCGCAGGCCAGCGAGTTCAGGGCGCGGCGTTGCAATTGACGCGGGGTGTGGGTGCGCAGCAGGCGGGCGCTGATCTGCGAGCAGATGATGAGCGACAGCGCGTTGGTGCCGAACAGCAGGCCGTAGTATTTGGGATCGACGCCGTACAGCTCGATGAACACCCGCGGCGAACCGATGATGTAGGCGAACATGCCGGCCTGGCCGAAGCCGCCGGCCAGGCTGTGCGCCATGAAGCCGCGGTGCGCGAACAGGGCCCGGTAGTTCTGCACGATGGTCCCCAGGCGCAGCGGCACGACGCGTTCGGGCGCCAGCGATTCCTTCATGATCAGCACCACGGCGGTCATCAGCATGGCGCCGCCGGCCAGCATCACCCAGAACAGGCTGCGCCAGCTGGCAATGCCCAGCAACTGCCCGCCCGCCAGCGGCGCGAGGATCGGCGCCAGGCCCATGATCAGCATCAGCAGCGACATGGCGCGCGCCGCTTCATGGGTTTCGTAATGGTCGCGGATGACGGCGCGCGGAATCACGATGCCGGCCGCGCCGCCCATGGCCTGCAGCACGCGCCAACCTGTCAGCGCCTGGACCGAGCCGGCCAGGGCGCAGCCGAGCGAGGCCACCATGAAGAGTGCCAGGCCCACCATCAGCGGCGGCTTGCGGCCGTAGCGGTCCGCCATCGGACCATAGAACACCTGCGCCAGCGCCAGGCCGATCAGGTAGGCGGCCAAAGTGCGCTCGACATCGCCGCGCGGGACGCCGAGGTTGGCGGCGATCGTCGGGAACGCCGGCAGGTACATATCGATGGCGAAAGGACCGATTGCCGTCAGGGCGCCCATGAGAATGAGCCAGCCCGGCATGGCGCCGCGTGAGGAAAGTGTAGGGGGCATGTGGATCGCGAGGGAAATCGCGCGAGGGACAGGGTGCGACGCACTTCATTGCGCGTTTTGCACCAAGCCAATGACTGTATCACGCGCCGCCTTACACGCAAATTTCAACTGATTTCCGATACAGTCTGTCGTGTTCGTACGTATTCCAGAGGAGATGTCGTGAATCCTTTGTTGTCTGTTGTGGAACGCAAGCTCCAGGCACTGCCCGTGACTGTCCAGCTGGTGCTGCCCGATGGCACGGTAATGGGGCCGCCGGATCCCAGGGTGCGCTTCGTGACGCACGACAAGACCGCCCTGGCCCATCTGGCCGAAGGCGCTGTCGGCGTGCTGGGCCAGGACTACGTCGAGGGCCGCATCGACATCGAAGGCTCGATGCGCGACGTGATGGCGGCGGCCTCGGCGCTGCTGCCCGGCTCGCCGGTGGATGCGGCGCGCGGCGGCTGGCTGACCGAGCTGGTGCGCAAGGTGATGTCGGTGTGGCGCCACTCGGTGGAGCGCGATGCCCGCCAGATCGAATTCCATTACGACCTTTCCGACGACTTCTACGCGCTGTGGCTGGACCCGCGCCGGGTCTATTCCTGCGCCTACTACCGCGAACCCGGCATGACGCTGGCGCAGGCCCAGGAGGCCAAGCTGGACCACATCTGCCGCAAGCTGCGGCTGCGCCCTGGCGAACGCTTCCTGGACGTCGGCGCCGGCTGGGGCGGCCTGTTGCTGTGGGCCGCCGAACATTACGGCGTGGACGCCACGGGTATCACGCTGTCACGCAACCAGCATGCGCATGTCACCAAACTGATCCAGGAAAAGGGGCTGGGCGACCGCGTGCGCATGGAGCTGCTGGATTACCGCAAGCTCGACGAGTCCACGCCGTTCGACAAGATTGCGTCGGTTGGCATGTTCGAGCACGTCGGCCGGGCCCAGCTGGAAGGCTATTTCGCCAAGTTGCGGCGGCTGCTCAAGCCGGGCGGACTGATCATGAACCACGGCATCACCGCGGCCGGCGTCTACAACGCCGAGCTGGGCAGCGGCATGGGCGAATTCATCGAGAAGTACATCTTCCCGGGCGGCGAGCTGACGCACATCAGCGTCGTCATGGAGGCCATGACCAATGGCGGCCTGGAAGAAGTCGACGTCGAGAACCTGCGGCCGCACTACGCCCGCACGCTGTGGGCCTGGAGCGATGCGCTGGAGGCGCGCCTGCCCGAGGCCGCGCAGATCCTGGGAGGCGAGCAAGGCGCGCGTTCGCTGCGCGCTTACCGGCTGTACCTGGCCGGGTGCGCCATGGGCTTCGAACATGGCTGGATCGCGCTGCACCAGGTGCTGGGACAGCATCCCGCGACCGGCAGGCCCGACGAATTGGACAACCCGCCCGACCTGGCCTATCCCTGGCGCCGCGATTACATGTACCGCGACGACGTCGGCGGCGCGCGCTGAAAGGGCGGTTTTTGCTCTTCAAATGTATTTATACGAACAAAATATTAACTAAATGTATCGTTATTTCCATGAGCCGGTTCCCCAGGGAAAGTCGGGGAATCGCCTCTTGGAAATCAGGGTTTGTCCGGACGTTTTCGGGTATGAATGTATCCGTTTCGTTCAGGCTCGGGGTTGGGTTGTGCGGCAATTTCGTTTAAGATGCTGCCTTCTTCTTTCAGTTTGTTCACTATCTGTGGGTTCTCTAAAACTCCGTTTTTGAGACTCCTGTCTTGCAAGACTCCGCACCCCGCGGATCCTCTTGTTGCTAGTGTCGGTTTGTATTGGCGGTTCTGCCCGTCTTCCGCACAACCCCCTTAGCTCCATGGCACGGCCGGACCTGCGCCGCCGTGTCCCTGAACCTATGGAGGCAAAAGCCAATGCGTTTCACCCCTGTCAAGACCCTGGCCGCCGCGGCCGTCTTGTTCGCCTTCGCCGGTTCGGCCCAAGCCGCCGACGCGCCGCAATGCGAACTCAAGCGTCCGATCAACTTCGGCGCCATGAACTGGGAATCCAACCTGGTCCTGGTCGATGTCGAACGTTTCATCATGGAAAAGGGCTACGGTTGCAAGACCGAAACCCTGCCCACCGAGACCCTGCCCGCCCTGGCCGCGCTCGAGCGCGGTGACCTGGACATCAACACCGAGATCTGGCTGAACAGCGTCGCCGACCCCTGGGAACGCGCCGAAAAGACCGGCCGCGTCAAGCGGATCGGCGACCTGTACATGGGCGGCGAGGCCTGGTACATCCCGCGCTACACCGCCGAGCGCCTGCCCGAACTGAAGTCCGCGGCCGACCTGCCGAAGTTCAAGGACAAGTTCAAGGATCCCGAAGAACCCGGCAAGGGCCGTTTCTACGGCTGCCCGGCGGGTTGGGGCTGCGAAGTCACCAGCACCAACCTGTTCCACGCCCTCAAGCTGGATGACACCTACACGCTGTACTCGCCGGGCACCGGCGCGGCGCAGAAGGCGGCCCTGATGTCGGCCTACAAGCGCAAGCAGAACGTGGTCTTCTACTACTGGTCGCCCACGCCGCTGGTCGGCGCCATGGACCTGGTCAAGCTGGAAATGCCGCCCTACGACGCCGAAAAGCACAAGTGCCTGACGTCGCCCAAGTGCGCCAAGCCCGAGGCCAGCGCCTATCCCGACAATCCCGTCTTCACCGCCGTGAACACCAAGTTCTCGCAGGAAGCGCCGGTGCTGACCGAGTTCCTGTCCAAGGTTTCGGTGCCGCTGCCGGTAATGAATGAAACCCTGGCCCACATGGAAGAAACCGGCGACGAGTCCGGCGCCGTGGCCAAGTGGTTCCTGAAGAACAAGCCCGACGTCTGGACCAAGTGGGTCCCCGCCGACGTCGCCGGGCGCGTGCAAAGCGCGCTGTAACCTGCGCCGCCTTTCCGGCGGCGGGCCGTTCCGGCTTGCCGGCACGGCCCGCCGGGTTGGACTTTTTCCCCTTGGGATGACCCCAAGGGGAAAAAGCCCTCCGGCAGGCGGACTGCCCGCCGTGCGGGCAATGCGCGGGACCTCGTGTTCCCGCGCTGGACTGTAAGCCTATTTCGCCCTTGCCGCTGTCGGCGCCCGTAAGGGGCGCCGGCCCGGCCACCGTGCCGGATGCCGTGTTGGCGCATGGCGCAGCGCGTGGCGAACACGCTGAAATGGAGTCAAAACATGTTTCCTGAAATCATTCCCGCGCGTCAGGTGCGCGGGGCCATCGACGGGTTCGTCGATCATCTGGTCACCAATTACGCCGATACCCTGGAGACGTTGTCCCAGCCCGTGCTGCACGCGCTGGTGTGGCTGGAGCAGGTGCTGCGCAGTTCGCCCTGGTGGGCCGTGGTCGGCGTGACCATCGCCATCGCCTGGCTGGTCAGCCGCCGCATCGGCCTGAGCCTGGCCATGGGCGCGCTGCTGTGCGTCATCGGTGTGCTGGGCCTGTGGGACGCCGGCATGCAGACGCTGGCGTTGATGATCATGGCGGCCGGACTTTCGGTGATCATCGGCATTCCGCTGGGCGTGCTGATGGCGCGCGTCAACTGGCTGCGCTCGATCATGCTGCCGGTGCTGGACGTGATGCAGACCATGCCCAGCTTCGTGTACCTGATTCCGGTCGTGATGCTGTTCGGCCTGGGCAAGATCCCGGCCATCATCGCCACCGTGATCTACGCCGTGCCGCCGCTGATCCGGCTGACCGACCTGGGCATCCGCCTGGTCGACCGCGAGGTGCTGGAAGCGTCGCGCGCCTTCGGCGCCAATCCGCGCCAGCAACTGTTCGGCGTTCAATTGCCGCTGGCCCTGCCCAACATCATGGCCGGCATCAACCAGACCACGATGATGGCGCTGTCGATGGTGGTGATCGCCTCCATGATCGGCGCGCGCGGCCTGGGGTATGAAGTGCTGCTCGGGATCAATCGCCTGGAAGTGGGCCGCGGCCTGCTGGCGGGCCTGGGCATCGTGGTGCTGGCCGTGCTGTTCGACCGGATCACGCAATCGTATGGACAGCGCATGCGCATGGGAGGCCAGCGATGAGCAAGATCGAAGTCAAGAACATCTACAAGATTTTCGGGCCGCATCCGAAGAAATGGCTGGAAGCCGCGCAGGGCGGCATGAGCAAGGAAGCGCTGCTGGCCGAAAGCGGCCACACGCTGGGCCTGCGCGACATCAGCCTGTCGATCGAAGAGGGCAGCATCTATGTCATCATGGGCCTGTCGGGGTCCGGCAAGTCGACGCTGATTCGCCACTTCAACCGCCTGATCGAGCCCAGCGCCGGCCACATCCTGGTCGACGGCGTCGACGTGGTCAGCCTGAACAAGCGCGACCTGGAGACCTTCCGCCAGAAAAAGATGAGCATGGTGTTCCAGCGCTTCGGCCTGTTCCCGCACCGCACCGTGCTGGACAACGCCGCCTACGGCCTGGCCGTGCAGGGCGTGGGCCGCGCCGAGCGCGAGCAGCGCGCCCGCGAATGGCTGGAGCAGGTCGGCCTGTCGGGCTTCGAGCAGCAGTATCCGCACCAGCTGTCGGGCGGCATGCAGCAGCGCGTCGGCCTGGCGCGCGCGCTGGCCACCGACGCCGAGATCCTGCTGATGGACGAGGCCTTCTCGGCGCTCGACCCGCTGATCCGCCGCGAGATGCAGGACCAGCTGCTGCAACTGCAATCCAAGCTCAACAAGACCATCGTCTTCATCACCCATGACCTGGACGAAGCGCTGCGCCTGGGCAACCGCATCGCCATCCTGAAGGACGGCGAGCTGGTGCAGGAAGGCACGCCCGAAGACATCCTGCTGAATCCGGCCAACGATTACGTGCAGTCGTTCCTGCAGGACGTGAACCGCACCAAGGTGTTGAACGCGACCCACGCGGTGAACCCGGCGCGCCTGACGCTGACCATGCGATCGCGCCCGGCCCATTCGGTCGATCGGATGCGCGCGCTGAACTACGAGTACGCGCCGGTGCTGGACGGCAAGCGGCTGGCCGGCGTGCTGACGCTGGAGGCAGCCGAGCAGGCCGTGCGCGAGGGTGGACGCGACGTGTCGCGCTTCGTCGAGGACCTGGCTTCGGTGCCGGCCACGGCGGGCCTGGGCGAAGTGTTGGCGCAGCTGGTGCACAGCGACCAGCCGGTGGCCGTGACGGGCGAGAACGACGAGTTCATCGGCATGCTGTCGCGCAAGAAGGTGGTCGAGCTGGTGACGCCAGTGTTGGCCGAGAGCGCGCCCGCGGCCGAATCCAGCGAATCCGCCGAACCGGCCCCCGCCGCCGGCGACGGCCCGGCCCAGGCCGAGCTGCAAGGTCAGCCCCAGCCGACGCAACGGGGCGAGGCCGCCTGACGGCAGGCGCCGGGCGATTCCGCCGCGGCGTTCCGGTCCCCGGGGCGGCAGGCTTGCGCCCGGGGCCAGTCCGGATATGATGGCTGGCCGGCAACGATCGCCGGTTCGCCACTATTCGGAATATCGGAATCCGTCATGCCAATCTTGAATGTCCAGATCATGCAGGGCCATTCGGCCGCCCAGAAGACCGCGTTGCTGAAGGCGGCTTCGCAGGCGGTGGTGGAAAGCATCGCCGCGCCGCTGTCCAGCGTGCGCATCGTGCTGCAGGAAATCCCCGCCGAACACGTGATCGTGGCCGGCGAGATCGGCAAGGCCATGGCGCGCGTCGACGCGGCCCTGATCGAGGGCCGCGACGAGGCCAGGAAGGCGGCGCTGATCGCCGCGCTGAACCAGGCCGTGTGCGCCAGCATCGGCATCTCGGGCGAGGATGTGCGGGTGCTGATCCGCGACGTACCCAAGACCGACATGGGCGTGGCCAACGGCCTGAGCGCCAAGGCCGCCGGCCGCTGAGACCGGAGCATGGCGACCGGCAAGGAAAAGGGTTCCGTCACCGTCGACGATGTGGCGGCCGAGGCGGGCGTGTCCATCAAGACCGTCTCGCGCGTGCTGAACAACGAACCCAACACCAGCGAGAAGACCCGCGCCAAGGTCGTGGCGGCGATCGCGCTGCTGAAGTACCAGCCCAATCCCTCGGCCCGGCGCCTGGCCAGCAAGCGCTCGGACCTGATCATGCTGGTCTACGACAATCCCAGCGACAACTACCTGATCAACATCCAGCAAGGCGCGCTCGATGCCTGCAAGCGCTATTTCTACAGCCTGCTGCTGCATCCCTGCGACTACCGCGCGCCCGACCTGGCCGCGCAGATCGAACAGTCCGCGCGCCAGCACGCCTGCGCCGGCCTGGTGCTGACGCCGCCGCTGTCTGACGTGCGCGCCTTGATCGACGCGCTCGACCAGGGCGACGTGCCGTTCGTGCGGCTGGCGCCCAGTTCGCCCAGCGCCAGGGGGCTGGAGGTCAGCACCGATGACCGCTCGGCGGCGCGCGACATGACGCGGTATCTGCTGGACCTGGGCCACCGCCGCATCGGCTTCGTGGCCGGGCACCCCGACCACGGCGCCGTCGGCGGCCGCCTGCAGGGGTATCGCGACGCGCTGGCCGAACAGGGTGTGGCGTACGACGCGGCCCTGGTGGAGCAGGGGCTGCATTCCTTCGATTCCGGCGTGCGCTGCGGCGAACGCCTGCTCGATCGCGCCGACCGTCCCAGCGCGATCTTCGCGGCCAACGACGACATGGCGGCCGGCGTGCTGTACGCGGCGCACGCGCGCGGCATCAAGGTGCCCGGGGAGCTGTCGGTGGCGGGCTACGACGATACCCCTTTGTCGCGCCAGACCTGGCCCAAGCTGACCACGTTGCGCCAGCCGATCCGCGACATGGCCTACGCGGCGGTGGAACAGCTGGCATCGCGCGAGCCGCAGGCGCGGGTGCGGACGCTGGGATACGAGATCGTGGTGCGCGACTCGACCCGCGCGCCGGCCTGAAGCCCCCCGGCCGCTATCCCAGATGGCGGCGCACGTCGTCGCGCGGGTCGTAGCCGATGCTGGCGCGGCCTTCCGCCACATCCCAGGCGCTGCCCTGGTTGGCCGACACGCCGTTGACCGTGACACTGGCGTCGGGCCAGCCGGCCGCGTCCGCCGTCAGGGCGGCGATCAGCAGGCGCTCGAAATCCCCATTGGACAGCCACATGTCGTGGAACCACGCCAGCGCGCGGCGCGCCGGTTCGTCGCGCGCGTCCGGTTCGGGCGCCCGCGGATGCGCCACGCCGGAATAGCTCATGTCGCGCGGGTCGTTGTCGCCCGGCAGGATCCAGCCGATGCGCGCGATCACGGTGGATAGCCGACCCTGCGTGACCGCGGCGTAGGCGCGGCACAGGCGTTCGCCCATGACCTTCGACGTGCCATAGGCCAGCGAATGCACCTCGCGCTCGCCGTCGAACCAGCGCGTGCCGGGGGCCGGCTCCGTCCTGGCCGTGAGCTTGCCCGGCCCGATGGTCGCGGCCAGCGGCAGGTCCTTGTAGCCGCCCATGGCGTGGTTGGACGAGGCGAACACCAGCCGGCGCGCGCCATGCGTGGCGGCGGCGGTCAGCACGTTCAACGTCATGTTGTACGACCCCAGCGCTTCTTCCCAGCTGGCGTCGGGCGTCGAGTGCCGCGCCGCCAGGTGCAGCACGGCGTCCACGCCGGCGAAATGATCGGTCCAGGCGGGGGCGGGGCGCTCCAGGTCGGCGGCCACCAGCGTCAGGCGCTCGCGCACTTCAGGGCTGAAGACGGTGTCGTCCGCCTGCAGGTCGATGCCGATCAGGTGCTCGCACCAGGGCTGGCGCGCCAGGATGGCGAGCGCCTTGCGGCCGAGCTGGCCGGTGGCGCCGGTGACGACGATGCGGGCGGGGGGCAGGGGAGATGTCACGGTGGAGGCTTCCGGTTCAAGGCAAGGGACAAAGGCAGGCGGGCGAGGCCAGGGGATAGGGCTGGCCCTGCGCGTGGGCCAGGCCCGTGGCCGGGTCGATGCGCCACGCGCGGATGAAGTGGTCGTCCTGGGACGCGACCAGCAGGAACGCGCCGTCGGGCGTGAGCGCGATGTCGCGCGGCGCGCGGCCGCCGACGTCGATGAAGCCCACGGGTTCGAGCCAGGGCGCCGCGCGCCGCAGGCGGTAGACGGCGACGCTGTCGTGGCCGCGATTGGCGGCATAGAGCAGTTCGCCATCGGGATGCAGGCGGATGGCGGAGGCGGCGCTGGCGCCCCGCCAGTTGCGCGGCAGCGTGCTGGCGCGGGCGCGCTCGCCCGCCGGTTCGTTCAGCGCGTATACGGCCACGGTATTCGAAAGCTCTTCCACCACCGCCGCCAGCGCGCCATCGGCCGTGAGGGCCAGGTGGCGCGGCCCGGCGCCGGGGCGGGCGCGCAGTTCCTGCTCCGGCATGGGGGCCAGGCCATCGGGCCGCACCCGATGGCAGGCGATGGTGTCGGTGCCCAGGTCGCACAGGTAGACGCGCGCGCCGTCGTCGGTGGCGGCCGCGTAGTGCAGGTGGGGGCCCTCCTGGCGGTCCGCGCGCGGGCCGGCGCCGCGGCGCGCGATCACCTGCGGCGTCCCTTGTGGCATGCCGCCAGCATCCAGCGCAAAGCACAGCAGCTCGCCCGAGCCGTAGTTCGACACGTACAGCTGCCGCGCCGGCAGGTTGACGCTGACATGGCAGGGGGCGGCGCCGGGCAGCGTGATGCGGCCGAGGGGGCGCAGCGCGGCGCCGCCGGCCTCGATGGCGTAGACCTCCAGGGCGGCGTCCCGTTCCCGTTCGCTGACGCCGTAGAGCCGTCCGGCCGCCGCGCACAGGTAGGAAGGGTTGACCGGGCCGGTCAGCACCTGCCGTTCATGGAACGAGGCCGTTGCGCCGTCGAAGGCCAGCAGGTGGATGCCGCGGCCGCGTCCCTGCACGTGCGGCAGGATCTCGGTGTAGGTGCCGACGGCGAGCATGCAGCTGCCGGGCGCGCTGGAAAGGGTCGGGTCATGCACGTTCGGACCTCGTTGCCACGTCGATCCACACCGCCAGCACCAGCACGGCGCCCTTGACGATCATCTGCCAGGAGGTATCCACGTTCATCTGCTGCATGCCGTTGTCCAGGCTGGCCATGACCAGCGCGCCGATCAGCGCGCCGTACACGGTGCCGGAGCCGCCGCGCATGGAGGTGCCGCCGATGAAGCAGGCCGCGATGGCATCGAGCTCGCCGCCCACGCCGGCCGACGGCGAGCCCGCGGCCGAGCGCGCGGTGGTGACGATGCCGGCGAAGGCGCACATCAACCCCATCAGCATGAACACCATCAGCTTGACGCGCTGGACGTTGACGCCGGACAGGCGGCTGGCCTCGACGTTGCCGCCGACCGCGTAGACGTGGCGGCCGAACACGGTCTGCGTGGCGATCCACGAGAACACGCCCAGCAGCGCCAGCAGGATCAGCACCGGCAGCGGCACGCCATGGGCCTGGTTCAGCACCAGCACGAAGCCGGCGGCCGCGGCGGCGATGGCGCCGATCTTCAGGCCGTCGATCCAGCGCGGCGCCACCTCCAGTCCCAGCCGGCGATGGCGCCGGCGCCGCGCCAGCGTCAGGCCGCAGGCCAGGGCGACGATCAGCGCGGCGATGACCCAGGACAGCGTGGGCGGCACGAAGGCCTGGGCGATGGCGCCGAGGTCGTCGGGCACCGGCGCGATGGTGACGCTGTCGGTGCTCAATTGCAGCAGGCCGCGATAGGCCAGCATGCCGCCCAGGCCGACGATGAAGGACGGCACCCGCAGCCGCGTGGTGAGGCAACCGTTGACCAGCCCGAGCCCGGCGCCGGCGGCCAGCACCACGGCCACCGACAGCCAGGTGTTCCAGCCGAGGTTGACGGTCAGGATGGCGACCAGGCCGCCCAGCAGGCCGAGCAGCGAGCCCACCGACAGGTCGATCTCGCCGGCGATGATGACCAGCACCATGCCGCAGGCCAGCATGCCGGTCACCGACATCTGCAGCAGCAGGTTGGAAATGCTGTTGGGGCGCAGGAAGCTGCCGTGGGTCTGGTGCCAGAAGAACAGCCAGATCAGGCCCAGGGCCAGCAGCATGGCCAGCAGCTTGTGGCGCGCGAACAGTTGCCGCAGCGGCGGATGGCCGCCGCGCGGCCGGGGTTCGGAGGATGAGGAAGCGAGCATCTGGGTCATGGCGTTCAGGCGGCTTGCCGCAGCGGTTCGGATTGGAGGGCGGCGGCCAGCACGCGTTCCTGCGTCAGGCCCTGGATGGGGAAATCGCCCGTGACGCGGCCGGCATTCATGACCAGCACGCGATCGCTCATGCCGAGGATCTCGGGCAGTTCCGACGACACCATGATGATGGCCACGCCGCGATCGGCCAGGTCGAAGATCATCTTGTAGATGTCGTACTTGGCGCCGATGTCCACGCCGCGCGTCGGTTCGTCCAGGATCAGCACCTTGGGGTTCTTCAACGCCATCTTGGCCAGCACCACTTTCTGCTGGTTGCCGCCGGAAAGGCTGGCCACAGGCAGGCCCGGGCTGGCGGTCTTGATGCGCAGGCGGGCGATTTCGCGCTCGACGGTCGCCAGCTCGGCGTCGCCGTCGACCCGCGCGGCCCGGGCGTGGTCGGCCAGGCTTGCCAGCGTGATGTTCTCGGCCACGCTCATCAGCGGCACGATGCCGTGACGCTTGCGATCCTCGGGCACCAGGCACAGGCCGTGCGCGATCGCGTCGGCGGGGCAGGCGATGCGCACCGGCTGGCCCGCCACCCGTACCTGGGCGGTGCTGCGGCCGGCATAGGCGCCGTAGATCGCCGACACGAATTCGGTGCGGCCCGCGCCCACCAGTCCGGCGATGCCGAGGATCTCGCCGGCGCGCACCTGCAGGGCGGCGCCGTCGACGCGCTTGCGCCGCGGGTTGGTGACGTCCCAGCAGGTCACGTCGCGCGCTTCCAGCATGACCGCGCCCGGCTGGCGTTCGGTGCGCGGAAAGCGCGATTCGAGCGCGCGGCCGACCATCAGGCCGATGATGCCGTCCTCGTCCAGCGTGTCGGCCGCGCGGGTGGCGATGTGCTGGCCATCGCGGATCACCGTGATGGTGTCGCAGACGCGCTTGACCTCGTCGAGCTTGTGCGAGATGTAGATGCAGGCCACGCCGGCGCGCTTGAGGTCGTCGATGATGGCCAGCAGCACCTCGATTTCCTTGGCGCTGAGCGAGGATGTCGGCTCGTCGAAGATCAGCAGCCGGGCCTCTTTGGCCAGCGCCTTGGCGATCTCGAACAGCTGCTGGTGGCCGTTGCCGTAGTTCATGACGGGGGCGGCGACGTTGACGTCGGTGAGCTTCAGGCGCGCCAGCAGTTCGGCGGCGCGCCGGTGCATGGCGGGGTAGTCCATGCGGCCGCCGGGCAGCCGCAGTTCGTTGCCCAGGAAGATGTTCTCGGTGACGCTCAGCTGCTGCACCAACATCAGCTCCTGGTGCAGGATGACGATGCCCGCGCGTTCGCTGTCGCGGATCGAGCGCGAACGCAGTTCGCTGCCTTGCCACAGGATCCGGCCGCCGTAGGTGCCGTGGGGATAGACCCCGGACAGCACTTTCATCAGGGTCGACTTGCCGGCGCCGTTCTCGCCGCACAGGCCCAGGCATTCGCCGGGCCGCACCCCCAGGCTGACGCCCGAGAGCGCGCGCACGCCCGAGAATTCCTTGACGATGTCGCGCATTTCAAACAGCGGTTGCTGCTGGTCCATGGTGCGCCTCCCGGCTACTTGCCCGCGATCTGGTCGGCCGTATAGAAGCCGTCCTTGACCAGGATGTCCAGATTGTCGCGCGTCACCAGCGTGGGCGTGATCAGCAGGGAATTGACCTCGCCCTTGCCGTTGTCGAGCTTGGCGTTGAAGGCGGGCGTCTTGCCCTGCACCAGATCGACCGCCATGCGCGCGGCCGCCTCGGCGATGGCCTTGATCGGCTTGTACACCGTCATGGTCTGCGTTCCGGCGGCGACGCGGCGCACGCCGGCCAGGTCGGCGTCCTGGCCCGAGACCGCCACCTTGCCCGCCAGCTTCTGGCTTGCCAGGGCCTGGATCGCGCCGCCGGCGGTGCCGTCGTTGGAGGCGACGATGGCCTGGATGTCGTTGTCGTTCGCGTTCAGCGCGTTCTCGATGATGCTCTGCGCCTTGGACGGGTCCCATTCGGGCGTCCATTGCTCGCCCACGATGGTGATGTCGCCCTTGGCGACGAGCGGCTTGAGCACGTTCATCTGGCCTTCGCGGAACATGCGCGAGTTGTTGTCGGTGGCGGCGCCGCCAAGCAGGTAGTAGCGGCCCTTGGGCACCGCATCGACCATGCCCTTGGCCTGCATTTCGCCAACCTTGACGTTGTCGAAAGACACGTAGCCGTCCAGCGGCGCGCCCAGGATCAGGCGGTCGTAGGCGATGACCTTGATGCCGTTGCGGTGCGCCTTGGCGATGGCGCTGCCCAGCACCTTGGAATTGAACGGCACGATCACCAGCGCGTCCACGCCTTCGGCGATCAGGTTCTCGACCTGGGCGATCTGGCGCGATTCGCTGGCGTTGGCCGATTGCACGTTGACCTTGGCGCCCAGCGCGGTGGCGGCCTCGACGAAATAGTTGCGGTCGCGGGTCCAGCGCTCGACCCGCAGATCGTCGATGGAAAAGCCGATCATCGGAGCCTCCTTGCTGGCATGGGCGGCGTGGGCGGCGAACAGCGTGGCGGGCAACGCCAGCGCGCAGGCCAGCAGGCGGCGCAGGATTGGGGTCATGTCAGTCTCCTTGTGGCGCGATGCGCTCAGAATGTGATGCCGGTCTTCAGGCCTACGATGAAGGCGTCGTGGTTGGCGCTGGTGCCCCCAGGATGCCTGATGTACTGCAGATTGGGTCGCAGGTAAATGGAGGGGATCGGTGACCAGCTGTAATAGGCCTCGGCCACGTATTCATAGCCGTCGCCGACCTTGGTGCTGGTGCCCAGCCGCTGGTCCTGCTGGCGCACGTAGTCGGCGTAGCGGCCGTTGTTGTGGGTGGCGCCGACCGCCACGCCGATGACGTCGCGGGCCTGACCGAACGGCCCCTTGTATTGCAGCCCGAGCGCGATCTGGTGGTCCTGCGCCGCCGTGTCGCGGTCGGCCTGGGAGAAGTTCAGGAACACCGAGGCGCCACGGCCGCCGGCGGTGCCGCTAACCTGTTGCTCGAAGTTGATGTAGATGCCGTACTGGCCGTTGCGCTCGCGCGGCGCCAGGCCGGTTTCGCCGCGCGGGGCGTGGTTGACGTCCTGGTACAGGTCGGCGCCGTTGGAGGTGTTGTACCAGGCGCCGAACTTGTACGAGCCCGGCAGGCCGTTCCAGGCCGGCAGCCAGCCGAATTCCAGCGGAATCAGGGCGCCGGTGGTGCCATTGGGGTTGTCCAGTGACAGGCCGTGGCGGCGCGCGTAGCCGTCGTCGACATAGTTGGGGTTGACCTGGTAGACGCCGGCCTGCACGTAGGTCTGCTCGGACGTGCTGACTTTCAGGCGGGTGGCCCATTGGCTGGTGGGCCAGTTGACCCAGTAGCTGCCGACCAGGTTGCCGGGCTGTGCGCCGCAGAAGGTCAGATTCTGGAAGTCGCACGAGAAGCTGGCGAAATCCTCGCCCACGGTGAGGCGGCCGATCTTCCATTGCACCCGATTGTCCAGGAACGATTGGTTGAGCCAGAACTGCGTCATGTGCCAGGTCTGGCCGCGGCCATAGACCTCCTGGATCAGCATGTTGTTGCCGATGCCGGCGTCGGCGCCCAGGTTGCGGCCGTTACGGTCGGTGATGGTCATCTGGAAGGTGCCGCCGTGCCAGCCGAGCAGCTTGTCCAGGTCCATGGTGGCGCCGAACACCCATTGGTCGGTGTAGCGGGTCAGCTTGTCCTGGCCGCCGCTGAAATTGTGCGCGGCCTCGCCGGTGTAGCCCAGGTTCAGGGTGACGCCGCGTTCGGCCAGGCTGGTGCGCAGGCCGCCCCAGTCGCCGAACAGATAGGGCGTGGTCTGCAGATCGTAGGCCCGGGCGCTGGTGCCGGCGGTCAGCAGGCCTGCCAGGAGCAGCGTGGGCAGAAAGCGGTGTAGCGGGAATCGTTGAGGCCGGTAGCGGCGAGCCCGGAGGTGCGCGCCGGTGCCTGCCGCTGCCGGGAAGCAGGGAGGTGTTGCCATGACTCTGTCTCCTGTCGCCGCCCGTGCGCGAGGCCGTTGCGGCTTGTTTTTGGTGGTCCGGCAGGGGGCCGGCGAAGCTAGTGTCTGCAAAAATGACAGCGCTGTCAATTGCGATGAGGGTTAGGGATTGCCCGGGGTGAAACAGGGGCGCGCAGCGGTTTTTGGGAGTCAGGAGAGGGGCGGTCCGGCGCGGCCGCGTGGGGCCGCCCGGGTGTGGGGGCGGCGGGATTGGCCCGCCGCCGCGCCGGCCGTCAGTCGAGCTTGACGCCGGCTTCCTTGATCACGGCGCCCCAGCGCTGGATCTCGCTCTGGATGTAGGCGCCGTATTCCTGCGGAGTGGAACCGAGGGCCTGGGCGCCCTGGACCTTGAGCTGCTTTTGCATTTCGTCCGATTGCAGCGCGCGGCGGATCTCGGCGTTCAGCTTCTGCACCACCGGCTGCGGCGTGCCCGCGGGAACCACCACGCCTTGCCAGGCGCCCATCTCGAAGCCCGGCGCCACGGTTTCGGCGACCGTGGGCACGTCGGGCAATTGCGCGCTGCGTTCGCGGCTGGTGACCGCCAGCGCGCGCAGCTTGCCTTCGCGGATGAAGCCCAGCGAATCGTTGAGGGTGTTGGTCATCAGTTGCACCTGGCCGCCGACCAGGTCGGTCATGGCGGGCGCGCTGCCGCGATAGGGCACGTGCACCGCGTCGACCTGCAGCGAGCGCAGCAGCAGCAGGGCGCCCAGGTGCGTGACGTTGCCGGCGCCCGCCGAACCGTACGACAGCTTGCCGGGATGCTGGCGCGCGTATTCGACGAAGCCGCGCGCGTCCTGAACCGGCACCGAGGGATGCACCAGCAGCACCAGCGGGATCACCGCGGTGGAAGACACCGGCGCGAAGTCCTTGACCGGATCGAATGCCAGCGAGCGGTAGAGATTGGGACTGAGCGCGATCGACGAGGTGTTGTAGAGCACCGTGTAGCCGTCAGGCTTGGCCGCGGCCGCGTACTGCATGCCGATGTTGCCGTTGGCGCCGCCCTTGTTTTCCACCACCACGGTCTGGCCCAATTGGTCCGTCAGTTGCTTGGCCAGCACCCGCGCCACCAGGTCGGTGGGACCGCCGGGCGGGAACGGCACCACCATCGTGATCGGGCGTTCGGGCCAGGCGGCCCGGGCAGGGCCGGCGCCGGTGGCGCCGCCCAGCGCCAGCACGGCCAGGCTGGCCGCGAGCAATGCTTTTTTCATGGTTGTCTCCTTGCTTTGGTGGGTGGGGCCGCGGCCCCATGGCGGCGGCGTCCTCTGCGCGGGACGCCTGTCCGCCGCGCGCCGCGTCAGTCCGGCCGGCCGGCCAGCATGCGCGTCGCGGTGTAGGCCATCACGGGCTTGCCGTGCTGGTTGAAAACGTCGATGGTGGACGTGACCACCGCGCGGTTGTGCTGCGAGGTCGGGCGCACCCCGGTGACTTCGATGTCGGCCCAGATGGTGTCGCCGGCCACCACCGGCGCCAGCATCTTCTTGTGCACTTCCAGCAGCGCCAGCCCGGTGCCCTGCACCATGCCCTGCATGATCAGGCCTTCGATCAGGCCATAGGTCAGCGCGCCCGGGGCGGGACGGCCCTGGATCGCGCCATGCGCGTAGGTGGCGTCGATGAAGATCGTCTCCAGCATGCCGGTGGCGCTGATGAAGTTGACGATGTCGGTCTCGGTGACCGTGCGGCGGAAGGTGCGAAAGCGCTGGCCGACGGCGAGATCCTGCCAGTAATAGCCCTGGCCGAGCTGGGCGGGGGCGGTGCGGTCCTGGTTCATGCGGAGTCCTTGGAAGAGACGGGAAGGGCGCCGGCCTGCCGGGCGGCGTCGGTTTGCAGCAAGGCGTCGATGGCGGCGGGGGACAGGCCGGCCTGCGCCAGCACCTCGCGGGTGTGTTCCCCCAGGCGCGGCGGCATCGTGGGCGGCACCTGCGAGCGCTGCAGCCGCACCGGGTTGCGCGCAAAGCGATAGTGGTGGCCGGCGGGGCTTTGCAGCGGCTGGAAGAAATCCACGCTGCGCAGGTGCGGATCGGTCTCCAGGTCCTGCAGGCGGTTGACGCGGGCGGCCGGGATTTCCAGCCTTTCGCACAGCGCCAGCCAGTAGGCGGTGTCGCGCGCGGCGACGATGCCCGCCTGCAGTTCGTAGAGCGTTTCGATGTGGCGCGTGCGCGCGGCGATGTCGGCAAAGCGCGGATCGGCCGCCAGGTCGGGACGGCCGGCCGCCTCGAAGAAGCTGCGCCAATGGGCATCGGTGTACGGCATCAGGCAGACATGGCCGTCGGCGGTGCGGCAGGGGCGCCGCCACGGCGTCAGCACCCGGGGGTAGCCGGCTTCGCCGGGCGTGTCCGCAAGGTGCCGGCCGTAGTAGTGCTCGACCAGCACGTACGAGACCATGCTCTCGTACATCGGCACTTCCAGTTGCTGGCCCTGGCCGGTGCGTTCGCGCTGGAACAGCGCGGCCAGGATGGCGTGCGCGGCCACCAGTCCGCAGGTCTTGTCGGCCGCCACCGTCGGCAGGTAGCGCGGCGTGCCGGTCTGGCGATCGACCAGGTCGGCAAAGCCCGACAGGCCCTGGATGATGTCGTCGTAGGCCGGCCGGCCGTCGTAGGCGCCGCCCTCGCCAAAGCCATACAGGCCGGCGTACACCAGCCGCGGATTGCGCGCGCACAGCGTGGCGGGGTCCAGGCCCAGCGCCGCCATCTTGGCCGGCCGCATGCTGTGCATGAGCACGTCGGCGCCGTCCACCAGCGCCAGCAGCGCCTGGCGCGCCGCGGGCCGCTTCAGGTCCAGCACCACGCTGCGCTTGTTGCGGTTCAGGCCCAGGAAGATGGCGGCCAGCCCGGGCTCCTGCGCCGGGCCGGTGTTGCGGGTGGAGTCGCCGGCGGGCGCCTCGATCTTGACGACGTCGGCGCCGTAGTCGGCCAGGATCTGCGAGGCGTAGGGGCCGAACACCACGGAAGTCAGGTCCAGCACGCGCACGCCGCCCAGGGCGGCGTTTTGGGGGAGGGAAGCGGAGGTCATGGCGGGAATCCTATCGGCGTGGTCCATACCCGTCTAATATGGCTTCGGTATTGCTTGATATGGAATCCGTTATGACTATCGATCTACGGCAGTTGCGCCAGTTCGTCACCATCGCCGAGCTGGGCAGCTATCGCCGCGCCGCCGACACACTGCATATCGCGCAGCCCGCGTTGTCCGTGTCGATCCAGAAACTGGAGCACGCGGTTGGCGTGCCGCTGCTGGCGCGCGGCGCCCGGGGCGTGACGCTGACGCCGGCCGGCGAGGCGCTGATGGCTGATGCGCGGCGCGCGTTGTTCCACACCGAGCAGGCGCGCCAGGCCGCGCGTCGGGTGGCGTTGGGCGAATGGGGCACGCTGCGGCTGGGTTTCGTCGGCTCGGCCACGTACACGCTGCTGCCGCGCTGCCTGCCGGCTTTCCGCGCGCAGTACCCGGACGTGCAGCTGGAACTGCGCGAGGACAGCACCGTCGGGCTGGCGGCGATGCTGCGCGCCAACGATATCGACGCCGGCCTGGTGCGCGGGCCGCTGGCGGAGGATCCGGCCCTGGAGTCCTGGGTGGTCGAGCGCGACGACCTGATCCTGGCGGTGCCCGCCGGACATCCGTTGGCTGGTGCCAGGCCGGTCGAACTGGCCCGCGCCCGCGGCGAGAGTTTCGTGATGTATTCGCCGGCCAAGGTGCCGGGCCTGCACGGCGTGGCGCAGGCCTTGTGCCGCAAGGCGGGTTTTTCGCCGCGCATCAGCCAGGAAGCGATCCAGGTGCAGACGCTGGTCAGCCTGGTGGCCAGCGGCCTGGGGCTGGCGCTGGTGCCAGGCGTGACGCGCGCCTATTCGACGCCGCTGGTGGCATTCGTGCCGCTGGCCGATGCCGATGCGCGCGACGCCTTGTCGCTGTCGCTGGTGACGCACCGCGACACATCCTGCGCCTCGGTGCTGCGCCTGCGCGACAGCATGCTGGCGCAGATGGGCTGAGCGGGGCCGCGTCAGGCGGCTTCGCGGTCGAACAGCGCGGTGCGCAGGTAAGAGACCGCATCGCCGCCGTCGGCCAGCGCGTGCGCGCCGATGCGCGCGTGCCAGTGCGATTCCGAACCGGCGGCCAGCCGCCATTCGCGCAGCCGGCGCGTGTACAGCTGCAGATCGTATTCCTCGGTGACGCCGATGGCGCCATGGACCGCATGGGCGATGTCGGCCACGCGCGCGACCGCCAGGCTGGCGCGCGCCTTGCCGAGCGCGGCCAGCAAGGGTTGCGGCAGGCCGTCGCGGCCCTGGAACGCCAGTTGCGCCGCCATGCGCGCGGCCCAGACCTGCTCGGCCATGACGC
The DNA here is from genome assembly GCF_059759395.1 of Achromobacter sp. EG18. NCBI lineage: Bacteria > Pseudomonadati > Pseudomonadota > Betaproteobacteria > Burkholderiales > Alcaligenaceae > Achromobacter > Achromobacter sp. EG18. The sequence goes on along the minus strand of NZ_CM186213.1, from coordinate 2,945,559 downwards.
TGATCTGCTGCTGCACCGCCTGGAAGCGGCCTATGGGCTTGCCGAACTGCTGGCGCTGGTTGGCGTAGTCCAGCGTCATGGCCAGCACCCGGTCCATGGCGCCGGCGATCAGGCCGGCGCAGGCGGCGGCGGCCAATTCGTCCAGGCCCGGCAGGGCGGGGGCCGCGTCGATGCGCTCGCCATCGTCGAGCGACCAGCGCGCCGGCGCGTCCAGGCTGCCGTGCACGCCGCTGGGTTCGATCGTGGCGGCCCGCGCCGGCAGCAGCCAGATCTGTTCACCGATGCGCGCCAGCACGGCATCGGCGCTGCGGATCCAGGGCACATTGGCGCCCGTGGCCTGGCGCCCGGATGCCAGCCAGCCATGCGGCGCCAGCGCGATCGAGCCGGTGGCGGGCGCATGCCCGGCCCGGGCCAGCCACGCGCGCGCCAGCAGCGTGTCGACGAAGGGGTAGGGGCACAGGTGACGGCCGGCGGCGGTGGCCAGCGGCAGCGTGTCGGCCAATGCCAGGCCGGCCCCGCCACGGGATTCCGGCACCAGCGCATCGGCGAAACCGGCGGCTTCGCAGGCCTGCCAGGCTTGCGCGGGCGCCTGGCCCTGTTCGGCCTGGCGGATCATGGCCGGTGTGCAGGTCTGCGCGAACAGGCGCTCGGCGGCATCGCCAAAAATCGAGTCCATGCTGGGTTCCTATCGAAGGCCGAGGCCGCGCGCGATGATGCCGCGCAAAATTTCACGGGTGCCGCCGCGCAGCGAGAAAGTGGGGGCCACCTGTTCCAGGTAGGCCAGCGTGCGCAGCAGCGGCAGGGGGGGTGGCCGTTCGGGCCGGCGGCCCAGCGCATCGGCGATCAGGCGCGGGATGTCCTGCTCCAGCTCAGTGCCAAGGTCCTTCACCAGGGCGGCCTCGATGGCCGGGCTCTGGCCCGCGGCCAGTTTGCCCGCCACCGCCAATGACAGGGCGCGCAACACGGCCATCTGCGACAGGATGGCGCCCAACAGGGCGTGGTCGGCGGCGTCGAGCCCGGCGTCGTCGCGGCCATGCGCCAGCCAGCATTGCAGCAGCGCGATGCTGGAGTACAGGCGTTCCGGCCCGCTACGCTCGAACGCCAGTTCGGCGTTGACCTGGGCCCAGCCCGCGCCCTCCTGGCCGATGAGCGCGTCCGGCGCCAGTTCGACGTTGTCGAAGAACACTTCGGAAAAATGCGCGTCGCCCGCCAGATCCTTGATCGGCCGGATCGACACGCCCGGCAGCGACAGGTCGACGATGAGTTGCGACAGGCCCTGGTGGCGGTCCTGCGGCGTGCCCGAGGTACGGGCCAGCGCGATCATGTAGTGCGAGCGGTGCGCGTTGGTGGTCCAGACCTTGCTGCCGTTCAGGCGCCAGCCGCCCGCCACGGGTTCGGCGCGGGTGCGGATGCTGGCCAGGTCGGAACCCGAGCCGGGTTCGCTCATGCCGATGCAGAAGAAGGCCTCGGCGCGGCAGATGCGCGGCAGGTAGAAGGCCTTCTGCGCCGGCGTGCCAAGCTTGAGGATCAACGGCGCGCTCTGGCGGTCGGCGATCCAGTGCGCCGACACCGGCGCGCCCGCGCCCAGCAATTCCTCTGACAGCACGAAGCGCGCGAAATGGCCGCGTTCGGCGCCGCCGTATTCGCGCGGCAGCGTCAGCCCGAGCCAGCCGCGTTCGGCCAGCTGGCGGCTGAAGCCCGCGTCGTAGCCCATCCAGGAGCGGGCGCGTTCGTCGGGCTCCAGCCCATCGAGGGCCTCGGCGAGAAAATCGCGCACTTCGGCGCGCAGCGCCTCGTCCTGCGGGGGAATGGCGGTCAGTTCCAGCGTTTCGATCATGGGCGGGTCCGGTCTGGCGGGCGCCGGGGGCGGCGCGCTGCCGGCCACTATCGGCGAGCCGCGCGCGGGCTGTCCAATAGTAAATTCTTGCCTGGCGATAAGGATCGGATATCGGACCGGGACCGCGCGGCGGCGCGAGTATGATGAAGGGATCACCAGGAGGAAACCCATCATGAAGGAAGTCATCGTCGCATCCGCCGTCCGTACCGCCATCGGCGATTTCGGCGGCGCGCTCAAGGACGTGCCGCCCTGCGACCTGGGCACGGCCGTCATCAAGGCCGCGCTGGAACGCGCCGGCGTCAAGGGCGACGAAGTCGGCCACGTCGCCGTCGGCCACGTCATCAATACCGAGCCGCGCGACATGTACCTGTCGCGCGTGGCCGCCATGAACGCCGGCATCGCCAAGGAAACCCCGGCCTTCAACGTCAACCGCCTGTGCGGCTCCGGCCTGCAGGCCATCGTGTCGGCGGCGCAGACCATTCTGCTGGGCGATGCCGACATCGCCATCGGCGCGGGCGCCGAGAGCATGAGCCGCGCTCCCTACATCGCGCCGGCGCAGCGCTGGGGCGCGCGCATGGGCGACAGCATCATGCAGGACATGATGACCGGCGCCCTGTCCGATCCGTTCGGCCGCATGCACATGGGCGTGACCGCCGAGAACGTCGCTGCCCAGTTCGGCATCAGCCGCCAGGACCAGGACGCGCTGGCGGCCGAGTCGCACCGCCGCGCCGCCAACGCCATCGAGGCCGGCCATTTCCGCGACCAGATCGTGCCGATCGTGCAGAAGACGCGCAAGGGCGAAGTGGTGTTCGACACCGACGAGCACGTGCGCCGCGACGTCACGGCCGAGAGCCTGGCCGCGCTCAAGCCGGTGTTCCAGAAGGAAAACGGCACCGTCACGGCCGGCAACGCTTCGGGCCTGAACGACGGCGCCGGCGCGCTGGTGCTGATGAACGCGTCGGTGGCGGCCAAGCGCGGCGTCAAGCCGCTGGCGCGCCTGGTGGCCTACGCGCACGCCGGGGTCGACCCGACCATCATGGGCATCGGCCCGGTGCCGGCCACGCAGGCCGCGCTCAAGCGCGCCGGCCTGACCGTGGACCAGCTGGACGTGATCGAGGCCAACGAGGCCTTCGCCGCCCAGGCCTGCGCCGTGACGCGCGAATTGAAGCTGGATCCGGCCAAGGTCAACCCCAACGGCAGCGGCATCGGCCTGGGCCATCCGATCGGCGCGACCGGCGCCATCATCACCGTCAAGGCGCTGCATGAACTGCAGCGCGTGCAGGGCCGCTACGCGCTGGTGACCATGTGCATCGGCGGCGGCCAGGGCATCGCCGCGATCTTCGAGCGCATCTGAGCGGCGCTTCATCGATGCGCCATTGACGGCGCATTCTCGTGCGCAGGGGCGGGCCGCAACGGTCCGCCCGCGCCGGACTCACCACGCTTGTCGGTCCGCTTTCCGGTCGCATGGCGCCCATGGCGCGGACAGCGACGGGCGCCGGGCCTACAATCGCGCCCATGTACAAATCCAAATTCCCCTCCGAACTGGACCAGCCGACCCTGTCCGAAGTGGATGGCGTGCGCTATCTGCACTTCAACACCGAATGGGTCCAGGGCGCGATGCACATCAAGAATCCGTCAGACCTGGTGCTGGAATACACCAGCCAGATGATGGCCTGGCTGCTGTTCCTGGAGCCGCCCAAAGACGAAGCCATCGGCATGTTCGGCCTGGGCGCGGGCTCGCTGGCGCGCTTTTGCGCCAGGCACACGCGCGCGCCGCTGCTGGCGGTGGAATGGAATCCGCGCGTCACCGCCGCCTGCCACATGTTCTTTCGCCTGCCCGGCGAGAACCGCCTGCGGGTCGAGCACGCCGACGCCGCTGAATGGGCCGCCGACCCGCTCAACGCCGGCCGCTGCCCGGTGCTGATGGTCGACCTGTACGATGCGTCGGCCCAGGGGCCAGTGCGCGACAGCGTCAAGTTCTACCGTGATTGCCGCCGCGTGCTGGGTGAAGTCGGGGTGCTGGCGGTGAACCTGTTCGGCCGCCACGAGAGTTTCGGCAAGAACATCGACAACCTGTCCAAGGCCTTCGATGACCGTGTGGTGCTGCTGCCCGAGATCGATGCGGGCAACCAGATCGTGCTGGCGTTTTCCGGCCCGCGCCTGGCGGTCACGCCAGCCGAATTGCTGGCGCGGGCCGAGGCGGTCGAGTCCCGGTACGGCTTGCCGGCGCGCCGCTGGGCGCGTTCACTGACCCGCCACGCGGTGGACGGCATTCTGCATTTTTAGGGGCGGGGTTAGGGCAAGTCCTTACAACATCGGACTGGTCCGTTTCTACAGACCGGAGATATGATGGCCTTATTCATAATTATGAATTACGGCGCTGTCAGGCCGTCTGCCCATGACCTCACCCATCGTCCGGCAAGCCTTGTACCTGGAAGTCGCGGATCGCCTGCGCGGCATGATCCATGCGCGCGCGCTGCGCAACGGCGAATGGATCGATGAACTGCGGCTGGCCGGCGAACTGGGTATCTCGCGCACGCCGCTGCGCGAGGCGCTCAAGGTGCTGGCCACCGAGGGCCTGGTGCGGCTGGAGCCGCGCCGCGGCTGCTTCGTCAATGAGCTGTCGGCGCAGGATCTGGAAGACATCTTCCCCCTGATGGCGATGCTGGAAGGCCGTTGCGCCCACGAGGCCGCGTGCAAGGCGTCGGACGCGCAACTGGCCGCGCTGGCGCCGCTGCACGAAGCGCTGGCGGGTCATGCCGCCGCCGGCCGCATCGACGCCTACTATCAGACCAATTACCTGATCCACGAAGCGGTGCAGGCGCTGGCCGGCAACCAATGGCTGGTCGACATGGTCGGCAACCTGCGCAAGGTGCTGAGCCTGTCGCGCCACCGCAGCCTGGCCTGGCCGGGCCGCATCCAGGAGTCCTGCGCCGAGCACCTGGCCATCTTCGAGGCCCTCAAGGCTCGCGACTCCGAACGCGCCGAGGCATTGGCGCGCCATCACCTGATGCGCCAGCTCGAGGTGCTGCGCGCGTTGGCCGCCGAGGACGACGCGCCGCCGCTTTCCGATCTTCCCGTAGCCGAGGAACCCGCCCATGAACGCACCCGCCAATCTCGCGCCCGCGCGCGGCGCACGCACGCCTGACGCCGAACCGGCCGACACGGCCGCCACGGAGGCCGGCGACAGCCTGATCACGCGCCTGGGGCGCCTGTGGGAACGCGGCCGCCTGCCCAGCGAATCCGAGGTGCGGCGGCTGTTCGAGGCGCGCCTGACCGACGTGGCCGCCAACAAGCTGGCGCGGCGCTGGTGCGAACTCTACGGCGCCGCCGACGGCAAGGACCGGCGCCTGATGCTGGCCGCGCTGGCGCAGGTGCGCGGCACTTTCGCCGCCGATGCCGGCGAGGGCGCGCGCCTGTTCAAGCGTTTCAACGCGCTGCCGCTGGGCCTGCGCTTCCTGGTCGAGCTGCGCGCCGACATGCTGCGCTGGCGCAAGCAGGTGGCCGGCATCCAGGCGCTGGACAAGGACCTCGAAGGCCTGCTGTCGGCCTGGTTCGACGTCGGCCTGCTGGAATTGCGGCCGCTGACCTGGGATTCGCCAGCCTCGCTGTTGGAAAAACTGATCATCTACGAGGCCGTGCACGAGATCCAGTCGTGGGACGACCTGCGCCACCGCGTGGCGCCGGACCGCCGCTGCTATGCCTACTTCCATCCGCAATTGCCGGACGTGCCGCTGATCTTCGTCGAGGTGGCCTTTGCCGGCAGCATGGCCGACAACGTGCAGGCGCTGCTGGACAGCGCCGCGCCGCGGCAGGACCTGGACAAGGCGCGCTGGGCGATCTTCTATTCCATTTCCAATACCCAGCCGGGCCTGAAGGGCATCAGCTTCGGCAACTTCCTGCTCAAGCGCGTGGTCGAGCAATTGCTGGAAGAACTGCCCAAGCTCAAGTCGTTCGCCACGCTGTCGCCGATCCCGGGGTTCGCCGATTGGCTCGGCAAGCTGGACGCCGACGCGGTCGAGGCCATCGTGCGCGAGGACAAGTCGCGCGCCAAGGCGCGCCAGCGCGCCGGCGTGCCGGACGGCCAGCGCTGGGTGGCGCGGCTGGCGCGCGCGGCGCTGGCCAGGAAGGCGCCCGACGTCGTCAAGCGCGCCGGCTTGCGCCTGGCCGCGCACTATCTGCAGGCCATGAAGAACGGCCTGCCGCTGGACCCCGTGGCGCGCTTCCACCTGGGCAACGGCGCGCGCATCGAGCGCCTGAACTGGGCGGCGGACACCTCGGCCAAGGGGCTCAAGCAGTCCTGCGGCCTGATGGTCAATTACCTGTACGACCTGGATGAACTGGACGGCAACCTGGCGCGACTGCACGAAGGCAAGCCGCAGGTCAGCCGCAGTGTGGGGCGCGCGGCCTGACCGGCGGCGCGCCGCGATCCATTAAAAAAATACATCATCAGCGAGGGGACATGACGGACAACACGGCAGGCCGCGTGCTGTTGCAGCGCGACGGGCGACTGGCCCGCGTGACGCTGTCGCATCCGGGGCGCCTGAATGCGATCACCGTGGGCATGTGGCGCGAACTGCGCGACGTGTTCACGCGCATCGCCGCGGACGACGACGTGCGTTGCGTGATCGTGCGCGGCGAGGGCGGCAATTTCGCGGCCGGCGCGGACATCCGCGAATTCCCGGCCGAACGCGCCGACGCCGCCGGGGTGCAGCGCTACCACCGCGAGGTGCTGGCGCCGGCCTTGCAGGCCGTGGCGCAGTGCCCGCATCCGGTGGTGGCGCAGATCGAAGGCGTATGCGTCGGCGGCGGGCTGGAGATCGCCTGCCAGTGCGATCTGCGCATCGCCGGCGAATCGGCGCGTTTCGGCGTGCCGATCAACCGCCTCGGTTTTCCCATGGCGCCCGATGAAATGCGCGGCTTGCTCGCGCTGGCGGGCCGCGCGGCCACGCTGGCCATCCTGCTCGAAGGCCGCGTGTTCGGCGCCGCCGAGGCGCGCGACCTGGGCCTGTTGACGCGCATCGTGGCCGACGCCGACGTGGCCGCGCAGGCCCTGCGCAGCGCCGAGCGCATCTGCCAGGGCGCGCCGCTGGCCGCGCGCATCAACAAGCGCCTGTCCGCCCGACTGGCGCAGGGCGGCGCCTTGACCGAAGCCGAATACCAGGATTATTTCTCCTACGCCGACAGCCGGGACCACAAGGAGGGCGTGCGCGCTTTCCTGGCCGGCGTAGACCCCCACTTTTCCGGAGACTGAAAACGGTGAGCAACGCCAATCTATACGCTGTGCTGGAGGGCGGCTTCCCCGCCGATCGCAAACAGGTCGCGCTCGAGACGCCCGAGCTGGCCTACACCTGGGACGACATCGACCGCGCCACGGCCTGCCTGGCCAACCTGCTGAATTCGCTCGAGCTGCCCCAGGGCGCGCGGGTCGCGGTGCAGGTCGAGAAATCGCCCGAGGCGCTGCTGCTGTACCTGGCCACGCTGCGCGCCGGCCTGGTGTACCTGCCGCTTAACACCGCCTATCGCGAAGCCGAGATCGAATACTTCCTGGGCAACGCCGAGCCGGCCGTGGTGGTCTGCGCCAGCAAGAACCGCGACTGGGTCCAGCGCGCCGCCGACAAGGCCGGCTGCGCCCATGTCTACACGCTCGACGAAGACCGCACCGGCACCTTGCTGGATGCCGCCGGCGGCTTGTCGCAGCGCTTCAAGACCGTCAAGCGCAAGCCGGACGACCTGGCCGCGATTCTCTACACGTCCGGCACCACCGGCCGCAGCAAGGGCGCGATGCTGTCGCACGGCAACCTGGCGTCCAACGCGCAGGTGCTGCACAAGTACTGGGGCTGGCGCTCGGACGACGTGCTGCTGCACATGCTGCCGATCTTCCACGTGCACGGCCTGTTCGTGGCCTCGCACGGCGCGTTGCTGGCCGGCGCGAAGATGATCTGGCTGCCCAAGCTGGACGCCGACCAGGCGCTGCGCTACCTGCCGCAAAGCACCGTGATGATGGGCGTGCCGACCTACTACGTGCGGCTGCTCGCCGACAAGCGCTTTAACCGCGAGGTCTGCGCCAACATGCGCCTGTTCATCTCGGGGTCGGCGCCACTGCTGTCCGAGACCTTCAACGACTTCCGCGACCGCAGCGGCCACGCCATCCTGGAACGCTACGGCATGAGCGAGACCGTCATGCTGACCTCCAATCCCTACGACGCGGCCGACGGCGAGCGCCTGGCCGGCACCGTGGGCCGCGCCCTGCCGGGCGTGCAGGTGCGCGTGGTGGACGACGCTGGCATCGCGCTGGCGCCGGGCGAGATCGGCAACGTGCAGGTGCGCGGGCCCAACGTGTTCTCGGGCTACTGGCGCATGCCGGAAAAGACCCGCGAGGAATTCACCCAGGATGGCTGGTTCAAGACCGGCGACGTGGGCCGCTGGGGTGGTGAATCCGCCGGCCGCGACGTGCCCGCCGACTACCTGTCGATCGTCGGACGCAGCAAGGACCTGATCATCTCAGGCGGCTTCAACGTCTATCCGAAAGAGATCGAGACGCTGATCGACGACATGCCGGGCGTGGCCGAATCGGCCGTGATTGGCGTGCCGCACGCCGACTTCGGCGAAGCCGTGGTGGCGGTGGTGGTGCCCAAGGACGGCGTGTCGCTGGATGCCGCCGCGATGCAGGCCGAGCTGAAGGCGCGCATCGCCAACTTCAAGGTGCCCAAGCGCGTGCACATCGTCGACCAATTGCCACGCAACACCATGGGCAAGGTGCAGAAGAACGTGCTGCGCGAAACCTATCAGGCGCTGTAGCGCCGCCATGCCGGGCCGGCCCAGCGGGGCCGGCCATTTTTTTCCCAAGGAGCCCGATCCCTTCCAGAACGATTCCCGAACCAGGCAGCATCCCAACCCAAGAACACAAGAGACGAGACGCGGGAAACGCGCCGTCCCACGCTGCAGCAAGAGGAGACAATATGAAATACCGCACTTTCGCCGCGACCCTGCTGGCCACGCTGGCCGCCGGTTTCGCCGGCAGCGCCGGCGCCGCGTCCTGGCCGGAACGGCCCATCACGCTCATCGTGCCTTTCCCGGCCGGGGGCGGCACCGACACCTTCGCCCGTCCGCTGGCCCAGCAATTGACCACCCAGCTGGGGCAGTCGGTGGTGATCGACAACAAGGGGGGCGCGGGCGGCACCGTGGGCGCCGGCGTGGCCGCCAAGGCCCGGCCCGACGGCTACACCTTCTTCATGGGCGGCGCGCACCATGCGCTGGCGCCGTCGCTGTACAAGAGCCTGAACTACAACATCCAGAAGGACTTCGTGCCGGTGGCGCTGGTGGCGCAACCGCCGCAGGTGATCGTCATCAATCCCGCCAAGCTGCCGGTCAAGACGGTGCAGGAATTCGTCGACTACGCCAAGAAGCATCCCGGCGAAATCAACTTCGGCACGGCCGGCAAGGGCAGCACCCATCACCTGGCCGGCGAGCTGTTCGCGATGCAGACCGGCATCAAGCTGGTCGATGTGCCCTACCAGGGGGCGGGGCCGATGCTGTCGGCGCTGATCGGCGGGCAGGTGGACCTGGCATTCGACGGCCTGGGATCGTCCGCCGGCCACATCCGGTCGGGCACCATCAAGCCACTGGCGGTGGCCGCCGACAAGCGTTCACCGTCGCTGCCCGACGTGCCGACCGCGGCCGAGGCCGGCGTGCCGAACTACGTGGTGTCGACCTGGTACGCGATCTGGGCGCCGGCGGGCACGCCGCAGGAGGCCGTCGACCGCATGACGGCGGAAATCACCAAGGCCTTGAACACGCCCAAGATCAAGGAAACCTGGGAGGGCAACGGCTCGGCCGTGCCGACCCTGACCGGCCCGGCCTTCGGTAAGTTCGTCGACAGCGAAGTGTCGCGCTGGGCCAAGGTGGTGTCGGATTCGGGCGTCAAGCTGGATTGACGCCCGCGGGGCTGCCGCGCGGTTCCTTCAGCGCCAGTCGCTGGCCAGGCTGAGCCTGGCCAGCTGGTCGCGCGTCAGCGCCAGGCTGGCGGCCTTGACCAGTTCGTCCAGCTGCGCCAGCGAGGTGGCGCTGACGATCGGCGAGGTGATGCCCGGCTGCGCGATCTGCCAGGCCAGCGCGGCCTGCGCCGGCGTACAGCCGGCATCCTCGGCCACTTCGTCCAGCGCCTTCAGGATGCGGTAGCCGCGCTCGTTCAGGTAGGTGTCGACGATCTTCTTGCCGCGCGCGCTCTTGCCGACGTCGGCCGGGCTGCGGTACTTGCCGCTGAGAAAGCCGCTGGCCAGCGCGTAATAGTTGATGGTGCCCAGGTCCTGCGCCTTGACCAGCGCCTGCAGGTGTCCCTCGAACGGCTCGCGGCTGTAGAGGTTGTATTCGGGCTGGATACTCTCGTAGCGCGGCAGGTTGTGGCGTTCGCTGGCGATCAGCGCTTCGGACAGGCGCACCGCCGTGTAGTTGGAGGCGCCGATGGCGCGCACCTTGCCCGCTTCCATCAGCTTGGCGTATTCGCCCAGCGTGTCGGTCAGCGGCGTGTCGGGATCGTCCTTGTGCGACTGGTACAGGTCGACGTGGTCGGTCTGCAGCCGCGCCAGCGAGGCGTCCAGCGAGCGCCGGATGTAGGCCGGCGCCAGGCCCTTGGCGTCCGGGCCCATCTCCATGCCGACCTTGGTGGCGATCAGCACGCGGTCGCGCTTGCCCGAGCGCTTGAGCCACTTGCCGATCAGGGTTTCGGATTCACCGCCCTGGTTGCCGGGCACCCAGCGCGAATACACGTCGGCGGTGTCGATGAAATTCAGGCCGGCGTCGACCAGCGCGTCCAGCAAGGAGAACGTGCCGGCTTCGTCGACGGTCCAGCCGAAGACGTTGCCGCCGAAGGTGAGGGGAGGAATCTGCAGGCCGGAACGGCCCAATGCGCGTTTGATCATGATGTGGCCCTTTGAATGTCGCGGATGTCGTGTCGCGCGGGCGCGGCGTTTTCAGTATATTGGGCCGCCCGCCCCGGCATGGGGCGCGCGTGCCGCGCATGCACCATTTCAGGGATTCCCCCCAAGTGAATTTGTGTTGCGACACGTTAGACTATACGGCTTTACGGCTGTCCGGACCGTGGGGAAGCCCGCGGAGCAGCCGTAATAATGAACAAATACCAAGGGTTCAAGGAGCTTACCTATGCTGATCGGAAAAAAACATTTTCTGACGGTTGGCGCAATGGCGCTGGCGATGGCGATCGCCGCGCCGGTGGCGGCGCAGCAGAAGTCGGTGGCGATCACGGCCATCGTCGAGCACCCGGCGCTGGACGCCGTGCGTGACGGGGTGCAGGACGCCCTCAAGCAGGCCGGCTACGAGTCCGGCAAGAACCTGAAGTGGCAGTACCAGAGCGCGCAGGGCAATACCGGCACCGCCGCCCAGATCGCGCGCAAGTTCGTCGGCGACAAGCCCGACGCCATCGTCGCCATCGCCACCCCGTCGGCCCAGGCCGTCGTGGCCGCCACCAAGGACGTGCCGGTGGTGTATTCCGCCGTGACCGACCCGGTCGCCGCACAGTTGGTATCGAGCATGGATGCCTCCGGCACCAACGTCACCGGCGTGTCGGACCTGCTGGCGCTGGACAAGCAGGTCGAGCTGATCAAGAAGATCGTCCCCAACGCCAAGCGCGTCGGCATGGTCTACAACCCGGGCGAGGCCAACTCGGTCGTGGTGGTCAAGAAGCTGCAGGAACTGCTGCCCAAGTCGGGCATGAGCCTGGTCGAGGCCGCCGCCCCGCGTTCGGTCGACGTGGCATCCGCCGCCCGCAGCCTGATCGGCAAGGTCGACGTCATCTACACCAACACCGACAACAACGTGGTCTCGGCCTACGAGTCGCTGGTGAAGGTCGGCAACGACGCCAAGATCCCGCTGATCGCCTCGGACACCGACAGCGTCAAGCGCGGCGGCATCGCCGCCCTGGGCATCAACTACCGCGACCTGGGCGTGCAGACCGGCAAGGTGGTGGTGCGCATCCTCAAGGGCGAGAAGCCCGGCGCGATCCCGTCCGAAACCGTCTCCAAGCTGGAGCTCTACGTGAACCCGGGCGCCGCCGCCAAGCAAGGCGTGACGCTGTCCGACGCGATCATCAAGTCGGCCGCGGTGGTGGTAAAGTAAAGCGCAAGTCGTTCGGCCCCGCCCGTGCCTGCCCGGCATGAGCGGGGTTTTGTTTTATCTTGTTTTCTTGTGTTTGCCCCGCGCCGGTACGCGGGGTCCACAGGGCGGCAGCATCCACAAGGTGCGCGCGGCCCGGCGCGATGGCGTTGGCCTTGAACGGCACGGCGGTCATGGACCGCATGCCGCGTTTTGCTCCCCTGGAGCGCCCCTCAAGCAGCCCGCTTGCGGCCCTGGCCGCCAAGCCTGGCGACGCCTTGGCAGGAATCGAGAGAAAATCGCACGGCAGGAAACGTTTATTGCGAAAGCTCGGGTAAAACTGACCCCGAAACGCAAGAAGTTGGACGTTCCTAATCTCTAATATGCTCGTTCCTTACCTGATTGGATTTGACCCATGTCATTGTTCTCGTTGTTAGGCGCACTGGAGATCGGCCTGATCTTCAGCCTGGTGGCCTTGGGCGTGTATATCTCCTTTCGCCTGCTGCGCTTTCCGGACCTGACCGTTGACGGCAGTTTCCCGCTGGGCGGCGCCGTCTGTGCCACGCTGATCGCCTCGGGCACCGACCCGTTCGTGGCCACCATCGCCGCCACCTTTGCCGGCGCGGCCGCGGGCCTGGTCACCGGCTGGCTCAACGTCAAGCTCAAGATCATGGACCTGCTGGCCAGCATCCTGATGATGATCGCGCTGTATTCCGTGAACCTGCGCATCATGGGCAAGCCCAACGTGCCGCTGATCACAGAACCCACCGTCTTCACCATCCTGCAGCCCGAATGGCTGTCGGACTACGTGGCGCGGCCGCTGATCCTGGTGGTCATCGTGATCCTGGCCAAGCTGGCGCTGGACTGGTTCTTCGCCACCCAGACCGGCCTGGCCGTGCGCGCCACCGGCTCGAACGGCCGCATGGCCCGCGCGCAGGGCGTGAACACCGGCCGCATGATCCTGGGCGGCATGGCGCTGTCGAACGCGCTGGTCGCGATGGCCGGCGCGCTGTTCGCGCAGACCCAGGGCGGTTCCGACATCTCCATGGGCATCGGCACCATCGTCATCGGCCTGGCCGCGGTGATCGTCGGCGAAAGCATCCTGCCGTCGCGCAAGCTGGTGCTGGCCACGCTGGCCGTCATCATCGGCGCCATCGTCTACCGCTTCTTCATCGCGCTGGCGCTGAACAGCGATTTCATTGGCCTGAAGGCGCAGGACCTGAACCTCGTCACCGCGGTGCTGGTCACGATCGCCCTGGTCATTCCCATGCTCAAGCGCCGGCTGGTCGGCAAGAAGGGGCGCTGATATGTTGTCCGCAAAAGACCTCAAGATCACTTTCAACGCCGGCACGCCGATCGAAACGCGCGCGTTGCGCGGGCTGTCGCTGGACATCCCGTCGGGCCAGTTCGTCACCGTCATCGGTTCCAACGGCGCCGGCAAGTCGACCTTCCTGAACGCCGTCTCGGGCGACCTGCCGGTCGATTCCGGCCGCATCGAGATCGACGGCGCCGACGTCACGCGCCAGCCGGTCTGGGCGCGCGCCTCGCGCGTGGCGCGCGTGTTCCAGGATCCGATGGCCGGCACCTGCGAAGACCTGACCATCGAAGAAAACATGGCGCTGGCGCAGTTGCGCGGCGTGCGCCGCGGCTATGGCCGCGCGGTCAAGACTTCGATGAAGGAAGGATTCCGCGAACGCCTGGCCACGCTCGGGCTGGGCCTGGAAAACCGCCTGACCGACCGCATCGGCCTGCTCTCGGGCGGCCAGCGCCAGGCTGTGAGCCTGCTGATGGCGGCGCTGCAGCCGTCGCGCATCCTGCTGCTGGACGAGCACACCGCCGCGCTCGACCCGCGCACCGCCGACTTCGTGCTGCAACTGACGGCGCGCATCGTGGCCGAAAGCAAGCTGACCACCATGATGGTCACGCACAGCATGCGCCAGGCGCTGGACGTGGGCGACCGCACGGTGATGCTGCACCAGGGCCAGGTGGTGCTGGACGTGTCCGGCGATGAACGCCGCGGCATGGACGTGCCCGACCTGCTGGCCATGTTCGAGCGCGTGCGCGGCGAGAAGTTGTCGGACGACGCGTTGCTGTTGGGCTGATTCCGCGCTTGCGCCTTGAGCGGCGCAAGCAAAACGCCCGGCGCGGCCTCTCCGGAGGCGGCGCCGGGCGTTTTGCTTTCTGCCGTGGCGCGGGGCGGGCGAACGGCGCCGCTAGATGAAGCGGCCCGGCCGGAACGCGGCGTGGCGGGCGGGATCGCCGGCGCCGCACATCAGCTCGCCCAGTATCCGCGCGGTCCCGGGCGCGGTGCTGAAACCGATGTGCTGGTGGCCCAGCGCCAGCCACAGGCCCGGATGGCGCGGCGCCTGGCCGATCATGGGACGGCTGTCCGGCAGCGTGGGGCGGCGGCCCAGCCAGGGCTGGGGATCGAGCCGCGGCCCCAGGCCGACGGCTTCGCGAGCCCGGGCTTCGGCCAGGTCCAGTTGCAGCGGCCGGGGCGGCGCGTCGCGCTCGTCCAGCTCGACCCCCGTGGTCAGCCGCAGGCCGCGCGCCATGGGCGACAGCACGTAGCCGCCGCCGGTGTCGTAGATGGGGCGGCTCAGCGCGGGGCCATCGACGGCGCCGTAGTGCATGTGGTAGCCGCGCTCGAAGGCCAGCGGCAGGTCGATGCCGGTGGTCTTGAGCAGTTCCTTGGACCAGGGGCCCAGCGCCACCACCAGGTCGGGCGCCGTCAGCATGTCCGAGCCGGTGTCGCCCTGCACGATCCAGCCCCGGCCGCCGTCGCGGCGGATGGCGGTCGCGCGCAGGCGCCGCAATGTGCCGCCGGAACGTTGGAACAGCTCGGCGTAGGCCGCGGTCACGGCCGCCGGGTCGTCCACCGAATACGAACCCTGGATCCACAGCGCGCGCGAAAAGATCGGCGCCAGCGCCGGTTCCAGTTGCGCCAGCTCGGCGGGGGCCAGCGCCTGGGTCGGCACGTCGTGGCGGGCGTAGGCATCGCGCGCCAGGACGCCGGCCTGCCAGGCCTGCTCACTACGGAACAGGAAGATCCAGCCGCTGTCGCGCAGACGCCGGCGGACGCCGGCCTCGTCCAGCAGCCGCAGGTGCTCGGTCGCGGACAGGCGGATCAGGCTGTCGAGCGCCGCCGTCGTCTCGTGGAACACCGACGGCCGGGCGCGCGCCAGGAAGCCTGCCGCCCAACCGAGGTTGCGGGCGAGGTACGAGACGCGATAGCGGAACTGGACGGTGTCGTTGCGCAACAACCGTGGCAACTGGCGCCACAGGCCGGGGTGGTTGAACGGCATGAGCGAGCTGCGGGCCAGGACACCGGCGTTGCCGGCCGAGGTTTCCAGCCCGGGGGGCTGGCGGTCGACCAGGGTGACGTCCAGGCCGCGCCGCTGCAGTTCCAGCGCGCAGCAGACGCCGACGATGCCGGCGCCCAACACAATGACTTGCTTGCCCATCGGGATTGTCGGTGCGAGTCCAGGGATAGCGGGCGATTGTAGGGCAGCGGTGGATTGCCGGCGACGGGGGCTATCCATGACGGATGCCGCCGGTGGGGCATGCGGCCGACGCGATGGCTCCGAGGTGATCGTCGATCAGCCGTCGATCAGCCGTCGATCTCAGGCGGCGGGCCGCTGCCCCAGGATGCGCCCGGCGGCCGCCACGCCCCACCAGGCGGCTTCCTCGAACACGGAATAGCCCGACAGGTCGGCATGGGCGAACAGCACCGGGCCGTCGACTTCGCGCAAAGCCGCCAGGCCGGCGTTGGACAGGTAGCCGCAATAGGGCGAGGCCATGGCATGGCCGCGCACCGTGATCTCCAGCTGGCGGGCGCGGCGCCAGAACTCGTCGCCATAGGCGGCCACCAGGTCGGCGGCGGCCTCGTCGCGCAGCGCCTCGGGGCGGGCGTCGGCGAGCCACTGGCGCGCGGCCTGCGGCGTTTGGTCGCTGAGCGCGTGGTAGGCGGTGAACACCGTGCGCGGCGAGCGCGCCACGCGCAGCAGCTGGTGGGTCGAGACCACGTAGCCCAGGGCCTGGCCCTGGTAGACCACGTTGTCCCACGACAGCGGTTCGCCCGGCGCTTCGCGCGGATAGCCGTCCATGACGAAGTTCGATACCAGCCAGGGCGCGTGCGGCGAGGCGTGCGTGGCCGGATCGTAGCCATAGGCGCGGATGTCGGGCAGGATGCGCTGGGCCACGAACAACGGCATGGCGCAGACCGCGCGTTGCGCCGCCAGCGTGTAGACGCTGGCGGCGGCGCCCGGCGCGAGGCAGTCGATGCGGGGGCCGGCGGGGCTTTCATGCAGCCGCGCCGCGGTGCCGGGCAGCAGCCAGTCGCCGTGGCCGAGGCGGGCGCTGATGGCGTCGCGCAGCCGTTGCACCAGCGGCGCCAGGCCCCCGGGCCAGGTCAGCACCGCGCCCTCGGCGGCGTTGGTGGCGTGGCCGTCGCGGCTGGCGAAGTAGTGCAGCCCGGCCCAGGCCGAGACCCGGTCATAGGGCGCGCCGTAGTCGTCGCGGCAGCAGTAGTTCAAATACCAGTGCAGCGCCGGCGAGGTGTAGCCTTCGCGCTCCAGCCACTGCCGGAAGGTCAGCGCATCCAGGGCGCGCCACGCCGGGTCGCGCGAGGACAGCACGATCGGGATGCAGAAGACCTTGCGGCCGTCGTTGCCGACCGCGCCGTGCAGGCGGTCCACCAGCGCCAGGAACTTGCGGTGCTGCTCGATATCGGCCTCGGGCAGCCCGTGCATCGGCAAGAGGCCGTCTTCCCAACGGCCGTCGCGCAGCAGGCGTTCCTGCGGCGAGTGCGCCAGGATGGACTCGTCGTAGTAGGGCCGCGCGCCAAAGGCGTCGCGCTCGGCGATGCCGAAGTCGGCCAGCATTTCGCGCACGTGGGTGGACTGCATCGACGGCAGCGGCAGGTAGTGCGCGCCGAGTGGGTAGTCCAGCCCGTCGCGGTTGCCGGCGGCGGCGTTGCCGCCGTACTCGGGGCCTTGGACCACGACGAAATCGGTGAAGCCTTCGCGCGCCAGCTTCCAGGCGCACGACAGGCCGGCCACGCCGGACCCCAGGATCGCCACCTGGCAGCGCCGGGCGCCGGACGACGACGGCAGCGCCGCGCCATCGCGCAGCGCGTGGCCGACCTGCATGCCGGGGTAGCGCACGTCCGGCGTGGTCTCGACCACGCGCGAACGGTAATAGCCTGCCGTGCCCGCGGCGGCGGCGGTGGCGGCGCCCAGCAGGAAGGTACGGCGGCGCATCAGCGGATGACCTTGCGCCAGTCCTCGTCGAAGTAGCGCACGAGCGATTGCTCGTTCAGGCGGTTCGGCGGCATGGCCAGCGCCGGCATGTCGGCGGGAAAGTGGAACAGCTCGCGCAGGGTGGCG
Source organism: Achromobacter sp. EG18 (assembly GCF_059759395.1). Classification (NCBI taxonomy): domain Bacteria; kingdom Pseudomonadati; phylum Pseudomonadota; class Betaproteobacteria; order Burkholderiales; family Alcaligenaceae; genus Achromobacter; species Achromobacter sp. EG18. The sequence continues at coordinate 2,928,225 of NZ_CM186213.1, read as the reverse complement.
GGGTCGAGGTAGCGGGTGGGCACCGACACCGCCGTCGGCGGCGTGTAGTCGCGGCGCTTGCCGGCCAGGATGAAGCCCCAGTCGCCGAAGGACGGCACGTAGGCGTGGTACGGCCAGGTGTTCAGGCCGGCCTCCTTGAGCGTGGCGTCCACGCTCCAGAACGAGCGCGGCGCGAAGTAGGGCGAGGTCGACTGGATCACCATGTAGCCGTTCTCGGCCAGGTGCCGCGCCATCAGGTGGTAGACCGGCACGGAGTACAGCCGGCCCAGGCCGAAGTTGGACGGATCCGGAAAGTCCACCACGATGAAGTCGTAGACCTCGGCGTGGCTTTCGAGCCAGCGGCCGGCGTCGTCGTTGATGACGGTGACGCGCGGATCGGTCAGCGAACCCTGGTTCAGTTTCGTCAGCGGTTCGGAGCGCGAGAACAGGCCCGTCATGGCAGGATCCAGGTCCACCAGCGTGACGTGCTCCACATGCTTGTACTTGAGGATCTCGCGCACCGCCAGGCCATCGCCGCCGCCCAGCACCAGCACGTTGCGGGCCCAGGGCAGCGCCTGCAGGCCGGGGATCACCAGCGACTCGTGGTAGCGGTGTTCGTCGCGCGACGAGAATTGCAGGTTGCCGTTGATGTACAGCCGCAGGTCGTCGTGCCAGCGCGTCACGATCAGGCGCTGGTAGGGCGTGGTCTCGGCGTGCACCACGTCGTCGCCGTACAGGCCCTTTTCGGCCCACGCCGTCATCTGGCCGGAAAACAGGAAGCCCAGGGCCAGCAGCCCCAGCACCACGCCGCCGCGCACGGCGCGTTCGGCAGGGCGCCGGATCTCGCCGCGGAACAGCCAGGTGGTCCACAGCGCCACGCCGGCGTTGAGCATGCCGAACAGGAAACTGGTGCGCAGCAGGCCCAGCTTGGGCGCCAGCAACAGCGGAAAGATCAGCGACACGGCCAGCGCGCCGAGATAATCGAAGGTCAGCACGCGGCTGACGATTTCGCGGAACTCGGCCTTGCGCTGGTTGAATACCCGCATCACCAGCGGAATCTCCATGCCGACCATCAGACCGATAATGAAGACGCCCGCGTACAGCGCCGCGCGAAACGGCGCCGACAGCCAGGCGAACACCAGGAACAGGACCGCGGCGGAAACCCCGCCCAACAATGCGACGGCCAGCTCGACATCGATGAATCGATTCAAAACGTCGTCGTCTCTTACATATTTTGACAACCACGATCCGATGCCCATCGCGAACAGATAGCAGCCGATGACGGACGAGAACTGGAGAATGGAATCCCCCAGCAGATAGCTGGCCAGCGCGCTGCTGATGAGCTCATAGCCCAGGCCGCAGGAAGCGACGATCAATACCGACAGGATGAGAACGCGGTCGCGCATGGGGGTTCCGACGTGAAAATGCGTTCGCAGTATATCGAAGGCGCCGTATATACTGCGCGCAATTAGGGCCTGAAGGGGCGATTATGGGAGAAGCGATGCATCCGGCCGTGACCTATCTGATCTACATCGTCTCGGCACTGGTCATGCTGGGCATTTTCACCGCCGTCTACACCACCGTTACCCGCTACAAGGAATTCGAGCTGATCCGCGAGGGCAACATCGCCGCGGTGTTGTCCTACGGCGGCGCCCTGGTGGGCTTTTCCTTCACGCTCTGTTCCAGCATCGCGGTCCACGCCAGTTTCGTCATGTTCCTGGTCTGGGGCGTCGCCGCCATGGTGGTGCAACTGGTCGTCTACGCCGTCGTTTCCCGCGCCATCCACGGCCTGCACGAGGCCATCGAAGAAAACAACATCGCCATGGGCGGCCTGATCGGTTCGATCTCGCTGGCCGCCGGCGTGGTCAACGCCGCCTGCCTGACCTGAGCGGCCAGGCGCGTCGGCCTTGATCTGAAACAGGAGAACTTGCCATGAGTCTCGGTTCATTTATCCGCAAGCAGTTTATCGACATCCTGCAATGGAACGAGGACGGCGACGGCGTGCTGGCCTGGCGCCACCCGATGCAGGATTTCGAAATCCAGTACGGCGCCAGCCTGACCGTGCGCGAATCGCAGATGGCGGTGTTCGTCAACGAAGGCAAGGTGGCCGACGTGTTCGGCCCCGGCATGTACAAGCTGACGACCCAGACCCTGCCGGTGCTGACGTACCTGAAGAACTGGGACAAGCTGTTCGAGTCGCCCTTCAAGTCGGACGTGATCTTCTTCAGCACCCGCCTGCAACTGGGCCGGCGCTGGGGCACGGCGCAGCCCGTGACGCTGCGCGACAGCGAGTTCGGCATGGTGCGGCTGCGCGCCTTCGGCGTGTACTCGTACCAGATCACCGACCCGGCCAAGTTCTACCGCGAGATCAGCGGCACGCGCGACGTCTACACCGTCGACGACCTGGAAATGCAACTGCGCAACATGGTGGTCGCGGCCATGACCACGGCGCTGGGCGGATCCAAGGTGCCGTTCCTGGATATCGCCGGCAACCAGGGCCTGATGTCGCAGAGCATCGCCGAGCAATTGGGCCCGGTGTTCGACCGCTATGGCGTCAAACTCGACAACTTCACGGTCGAGAATGTGTCGCTGCCCGAGGAATTGCAGAAGGCGCTGGATACGCGGATCTCGATGGGCATGGCTGGCGACCTGGGCAAATTCACCCAGTACCAGACCGCCACCTCGATCCCGCTGGCGGCCCAGAACGAAGGCGGCATCGCCGGCATCGGCGCGGGCCTGGCGGCCGGCGCGGCGCTGGGCCAGACCATGGCCGCCGGCCTGGGCGTGGCCCAGGGCCAGCCGGCTCCGGGCGCCGCGGCCGGGGCCGCGGCAGCGGGGGCGGCCGCCGGCGCTGGCGCCGATCCGGTGCAGCGGCTGCAGCAGCTCAAGGACTTGCTGGACAAGGGCCTGATCACGCCGGCCGATTACGACACGGCGAAGGCCGAAGTCCTGAAGAAACTCACCAGCTGAGCGCCGCACGCCCATGCAGCAGGTCCTGTGTCCGCAGTGCGGAGCGCCCGTCAAGTTCACTTCCACGGCATCGGTCATGGCGGTCTGCGGCGCCTGCCGCAGCACGCTGCTCAAGGACGCCGAATCGGTCAGGCGCATCGGCGAGACCGCCGATGTCCTGGAAGACTATTCGCCGCTGTGCCTGGGCGCTTCCGGCAAGTTCGAGGGCAAGCGCTTCGATTTGATCGGCCGCATCCAGCTGCGCTACGAGGACGGCTTCTGGAACGAGTGGTATCTGTGGTTCGATGACGGCTCGGACGGCTGGCTGTCGGATGCTTCCGGCCAGTACGCCATCACCCGTCGCCGCAAGGTCAAGACGGTGCAGGGCCTGCCGGCATTTGCCGACATCGCCGCGGGCGATGACCTGAAGCTGGACGGCCAGCGCTTCACCGCCTCCGACGTGCGCCGCTGCCGCGCCGGCGGCGCGCAGGGCGAATTGCCGTTCGTGCCTGGCGATGGCTGGGAGGCCAAGGTGGCGGACTTCCGCAGCCTGGATGCCTTCCTCACGCTGGATTTTTCCGACGGCCCGCAGCCCGAACTCTATATCGGCAAGGCCTTCGACCTGTCTGCCATGCAGGCCTCCACGCTGCGCTCGAACGAGCAGGTCGAGGAAACCGCCGGGCGCTTCCGCGGCCAGATCAAGGCGCTCGATTGCCCCAACTGCGGCGCGCCCATCAGCTTCGTGGCGGCCATGGCGACCCAGGTGGTGTGCCCGTCCTGCGCGGCCACCGTCGATTGCGCCGGTGAAACCGCCGAAGTCATCGACAAGGCGCGCAAGGTCCGGGCCATCAAGACCACGCTGGCGCTGGGCGCCACCGCCAGGATCGACGGCACGACCTACACCTTGATCGGGCTGATGAAGTGCGCGGACCCGGATCCGGAAGAACCGTCGGACTGGATCGAATACCTGCTGTTCAGTCCGGTCAAGGGCTTCACCTGGCTGGTCGAGACCGACGAGGGCTGGGAACGCGTGCAGGTCTGCGATACCTGGCCCAGCCACAACAATGCCACCAGCGTGCGCTGGCGTTCCAAGCTGTACCACAAGCTGTACGACTACACGTCGCGCGTCGACCTGGCGCTGGGCGCCTTCAACTGGCGCGTGAAGGTCGGCGACCGCACCCAGATCACCGACTACAAGGCGGGCAATCTCAAGCTCACCCGGGAGCAGGCTCCGGCCGAAGTGGGCTGGTCGGCCGCCGCACCGGTCGCGCCCGCGCAACTGGCCGAATGGTTCGGCAACCCCGAGCTGGCCAGGCAGAAAGCGATGCCGCGCGCCGCCTTGTCCGGCGGTTACCGCAAATGGGCCTGGTTCGCGACCATCGCCATGGGCTTTCTCAATATTGGCAACATTTTCAGTGGGCGCATCCTGCCGATCGTGATCGGCCTGGCGTTCCTGTGGCTGCCGGCCAGCCTCGCGGACAAGATCTCCGCAAAGGATGAATAAGGGATGGGCAAGCTTCTATACGCCATCTACGCCGTCATCGTGGTGATGGCCGCGACCGGCGCCAGTTCGCCCGGCGCCCGCTACACCAGCGGCGGCGGCAGCAGCTGGGGCGGCGGTTCTTCGGGCAGCTCGGGCTGGTCGTCGGGCGGTTCGCACAAGTGACGCCGCACGCCACGCCCGGCCGCCATATCCTGGCCGATTTCCGCGGCGTGCCCGCCGCTCTGCTGGCCGACGCGGCAGCGCTCGAACGCGAACTGGTCCTGGCCGCCGAGGCGGCGGGGGCGCGGGTGCTGGGCGCCCATTTCCATCACTTCGGCGAGGGCGCGGGCGTGACCGGCGTGGTCATGCTGAGCGAATCCCATATCAGCGTCCATTCCTGGCCCGAACACCGGTTCGCGGCGCTGGACATCTTCATGTGCGGGACGGCCCGGCCCGAACTGGCGCTGGAGCGCCTGCGCGAAGCGCTGGGCCCGAGCACGGTGCGCGTCACCACGGTCGACCGCGGCTGAGCGCCGCGCGACGCTTTCCCCCGCGGCGTTGATCTGGCGCAAGCAGGCAGCCGGGCGCAAATTGACGAGCGTTATATACCTATATATATTTCGTTACCGAGATTGATCTTGCCCGAGGAGGGATTCATGTTCCGCAAACAGCCGATCCTGGCGCTGTCGCTGGCCCTGGCCGCCGCCTGGGGCACCAGCGCCCACGCCGGCGACCTGGTGGTGTCCGCCGCCGCCAGCCTGACCAACGCGTTCAAGGACGTGGCCCAGGCGTACGAAAAGGAGCATGCCGGCACCAAGGTCATCCTGAACTTCGGCGCCTCCGACGTGCTGCTGCAGCAGATCGTCAAGGGCGCGCCCGCCGACGTGTTCGCGTCCGCCGACCAGAAGGCCATGGACAAGGCCGTCGAGGAAAAGGCGGTCAAGCCCGACACGCGCATCGACTTCGCCGCCAACCAGGTGGTGCTGATCGTGCCGACCGACAGCAAGGCCAACATCACCGCGCTCAAGGACCTGACGCGCGACGACATCAAGCGCATCGCCTACGGCAACCCGGCTTCGGTGCCGGTGGGCCGCTACACGCAGGGCGCGTTGCAGGCCGCCGGCCTGTGGGACGCGGTGCAGGCCAAGAGCGTGCTGGCGCAGAACGTGCGCCAGAGCCTGGACTACGTGTCGCGCGGCGAGGTCGATGCGGGCTTCGTGTTCGCGACCGACGCCGCCGTGATGCCGGACAAGGTCAAGGTGGCCGTGCGCGTGCCGTCGCAGACCCCGGTGACCTATCCCATCGCCGTGACCGCGCGCGACGCCGCCGCCAAGGAAGCGCAAAGCTTCGTGGCCTATGTGATGTCGCCCGCCGGGCAGGCGATCCTGTCGCGCTACGGCTTCCAGAAGCCTTGATTGAGGGCGCGGGCGACAGCCAACGCGGTCAGCGATGAGTGATTCGGTATGGGTGCCGCTGCTGCTTACCCTGAAAGTGGCGGGCTGGGCGACGTTGCTGGCGACCGCGGCCGGCACGGCGGCTGCCTACGGCCTGTCGCGCTGGCGCTGGCCGGGGCGGGACCTGCTCGATGCCATCCTGACCCTGCCGCTGGTGCTGCCGCCCACGGTCCTGGGCTACTACCTGCTGGTGCTGCTGGGCCGGCGCGGCGTGCTGGGCGAGCGGCTGGCCGATATCGGCATTGAGCTGGTGTTCACCTGGCAGGGCGCGGTCATCGCCGCGTCGGTGGTGGCCTTCCCGCTGGTGTTCAAGTCGGCCCGCGCCGCTTTCGAGAACGTCGATTCGCAACTGGAAAACGCGGCCCGCGTGCTGGGCGTGTGCGAGGCCGGGGTGTTCTTCCGCGTGACGCTGCCGCTGGCGGCGCGCGGCATCGTCGCCGGCGTGTTGCTGGCGTTTGCCCGCGCGCTGGGCGAATTCGGCGCCACCCTGATGATCGCCGGCAACCTGCCGGGCCGCACCCAGACGCTGTCGGTCGCCATCTACGAGGCGGTGCAGGCGGGCGATGACGCCACCGCCAATTTCCTGGTGCTGGTGACTTCCATCACCTGCATCGTGGTGCTGCTGGCGGCCGGCAAGCTGGTGCCGATCCGTTCCAGCCAACGCGGAGGCAGACTATGAGCGTCGACCTGCGCATACGCAAGAACATGGTGTCCGGCGATCGCCATTTTTCGCTGGACGTGGCGTTCTCGTCCAAGGCCAAGCGCATTGCGCTGTTCGGCCCGTCGGGCGCCGGCAAGAGCCTGACGCTGCGAGCGGTGGCCGGGCTGCTGCGGCCGGACGCCGGCCGCATCGAGGTCAACGGCAGGGTGCTGTTCGACGCCGAGGCCCGCGTCAGCGTCGCGCCGCAGGCCCGCCGCGTGGCCTACCTGTTCCAGGACTACGCGTTGTTTCCGCACCTGACGGTGGCGCAGAACATCGCCTTCGGTTCGCGCCGCGGCTGGCTCAACCCGCCCCGGCGCGCGGTCTCGGCCGAGGCGCGGCGGTGGGTGGACGCCTTCGAGCTGGGCGCCATCGTGGGCAGCTATCCGCACGAGATCTCGGGCGGCCAGAAGCAACGCGTGGCGCTGGCGCGCGCGCTGATGCTCAAGCCCGAGATCGTGCTGTTGGACGAACCGTTCTCGGCGCTCGATTCGCAACTGCGCGGCAAGATGCGGCTGGAACTGAACGCCCTGCAGCGCCAGCTGGACGTGCCGATGCTGTTGATCACGCATGATCCGGCCGACGTCGAGGCGCTGGCCGACGAGGTCTTCGAAGTGCGCGACGGCAAGGTGCGCCGACGCGACGAGGATGTCGGCGTCTAGCGGGCGTGCAGGGGCGGCGCAAGGTCTGTTGCAAGGGCGGCGGCCCCCCGCGCGCGGGATTCAGTCCAGCACGCCCAGGATCACGCTGGAAGCCTTGAACACGGCGACCGCTTGCGCGCCTTCACGCAAGCCCAGTTCCTGCGCGCTTTCGTTGGTGACGATGGCCGCCAGCGTGGCGCCGCCTTCCAGCCCGATCAGGATCTCGCTGTTGACCGCGCCGGTACGTACCGCCGTGATGGTGCCCGGCAGCTGGTTGCGGGCCGACAGCCGCAGGCCCGCACCCGGCGCGCCGACGATGACCGACGAGGCCTTGACCAGGGCCAGCGCTTCCTTGCCGGGCGCCAGTTCCAGTTCCTGGGTGCTTTCCCGGGTGATGGTGGCAGTGATGACCTGGCCGCCGGCGATGCGCAGCAGGACTTCGTCGTTGACGGCGCCCGCGCGGATTTCCATTACGGTACCCATGAGTTTGTTGCGTGCGCTGGTCTTCAGCATGAATCGCCTCATCAAGTCGAGATCGCCGCTGGCATCCACGCCAGCGTGCGTCAGGTTTTCCATGAATTTGCGGTGTTCGGCTTCCAGGGCCCGGAAGGTCGCGATCAGGCCGCGAGCCCGGTCGGTCAGGCGCGTGCCGCCGCCGCCCTTGCCCCCGGCGGCGCGCAGCACCAGCGGCTCGCCTGCCAGGTTGTTCATCGCATCGATGGCATCCCAGGCGCCCTTGTAGCTCATGCCCACCGCCCGCGCGGCGGCCGTGATGGAGCCGGTGGCGTCAATTTGCGCCAGCAGGTCTATGCGGTTCTTTCCGCCCCAAGTCTGGGTGCCGGAACGAAACCAAATCGAGCCGTCGAGTTCCAACATCGGTATCAGGTCTGGTCGGGGTCTGGAATATTCCCGAGTGTAATGGAGCCCGTCCGGCGGCCGTTTGAGATATATCCGATGAGAATGAGATGCTGTTGAAACTTTATCCGCTTCGCGGCACTATGGACGCGCTCGGAGTGTGTTGAGGGGTGTTCAACTCGGGGGACCGGCTCACGGCCCCGCTTCTTGGAGATCGACATGAAAGCGCTGAAAATGCTGGCATCGGGTTCCCTGGTCACGATCCTGGCGGCTTGCGCCTCCAGTCCCGCCATCAAAAGCGATTACGACCACCAGGCGGATTTCTCGCGCTACCGGACCTTCGGCTACATGTCGCCGCTGGGCACCGACAAGGCCGGCTACAGCACGCTGCTGACCGAACGCCTCAAGGACGCCACGCGCGGCCAGATGGAAATGCGTGGCTATGTGTACGACGCCGCCAATCCCGACCTGCTGGTCAATTTCAATGGCAAGCTGCAGCAGAAGACCCAGGTGACCGAGGCGCCGCCGCCGCCCATGGGCCCTTATTACGGCTATCGCAGTGGCTTCTATGGCGGCTGGCCCGGCTACGGCTGGGGCGACACCGTCTACCAGTACACCGAAGGCACTCTCAACATCGACCTGGTCGACGCGCGTCGCAAGCAGATGGTGTGGGAAGGCGTGGCCGTCGGGGAAGTCCAGAACCCGGACACGGCGACCTCGTCGCAGAACATCGACAAGGCCGTGGCCGGGATCTTCGCCAAATATCCGTTCCGTGCCGGCGTGGCCGCGCCGCAAGTGCCGGACAAGAGCAAGCCCTAGCCCGTGTTTCGAAGGAACCCCGCATGAGTACTCGCCGCAAGGCCGCATCCCCAGACACCGGCGCGACGCCGCCCTATGAAACCGTGGCCCTGGTGCTGCAGGGCGGGGGCGCCCTGGGGTCCTACCAGGCCGGCGTGTACCAGGGGCTGCACGAGGCAGGCATCCGGCCGAACTGGATTTCCGGGATTTCGATCGGATCGATCAATGCGGCGATCATCGCCGGCTCGCCCGAAGACGAGCGGGTGGAGCGCCTGCGCGGGTTCTGGGAAAGCATCTGCCGGCCGGCGGGGTTCGCCTCGGTGCCCTGGGGCGATACGCTGGCCGGCATGTTCGAGGGCATCCCGTTCGGTTTCGGCTCGCCCGCCATGAATGGCCAGCTGTCGGCCTTCCAGGCCCTGTTCTCGGGCCAGCCGGGCTTCTTCAAGCCGCGCTTTCCGCCGCCGTACTGGGTGCATGGCAAGGGCGCGGCGTCGACCAGCTTCTACGACACCACGCCGCTGGTCGCGACCCTGCGCCAGTACATCGATTTCGACCTGCTCAACGCCGGCGCGGTGCGCGCCAGTTTTGGCGTGGTGAACGTGCGCAGCGGCAATTTCGCCTATTTCGACAGCCTCCGGCATACCCTCGGGCCCGAGCACATCATGGCCTCGGGCGCCTTGCCGCCGGGCTTTCCCTCCGTGGAGATCGACGGCGAGCACTACTGGGACGGAGGCGTGGTGTCCAACACGCCGCTGGCCCAGGTGCTGACCAGCGACACCATGCGCGACACGCTGGCGTTCCAGGTGGATCTGTGGCCCGCCCGCGGCGCGTTGCCGACCACGCTCGAGGAAGTGGCCGAGCGCCAGAAGGACATCCAGTACTCCAGCCGGACCCGCATGGTCACCGACCAGCTGCGGCGCGTGCTGAAGCTGCGCCATGGCCTGCAGCAGCTGCTCGAGCGCCTGCCCGAGCGCGAGCGCGACGCGCCGGACCTGGCGGAAATCCGGCGGCTGGCCAAGACGCCGGCCACCAACATCATCAACCTGATCTACGAATCCAAGCACCGCGAGCGCTATTCCAAGGATTATGAGTTCGGCACGGAGGCCATGCGCGAGCACTGGGAGTCCGGCCTGGCCGATATCCGCCAGACGCTGGCGCGGCCGGGCATCCTGGCGCGTCCCACCCAGGACAGCTGTTTCGTCACGCACGATATCCATCGAAACGGCACGCACACCTCTTGACCTTTGGTGCGATTTCCTAGGACTCGTCTGATTCCAGGGCAACATCGCCGCGCAATCACGTCAGCAACGGTAGTCTTTCGGCAAGACTTGAAACCTTGTTCCGGGTCCGGGCCGTCGTCCTTTTCCAGGCGGCCCGCCCGGTGGAGACACCGACGATGACCGCACCCTTTTCCCATTCCCCTCTCCGCGTGCCGCCGGCCGCGCCGTCTCCCGACGCGGGGCGCGAGGGCTCCAGCAATGATGCGGCCGCGGCGTCCGACGCCTTTCCGGTCCGCCTGGATGGCTGGTGGAGCCTGCTCTACCATGGCTGGACCCTGCTGACCCCGCAAGGAACCCGGCTCGACCTGACCGAGGTCGAGCGCGCCTGCTTCCAGTGCCTGTTGCGCAATCCCCGCAAGGAACTGCTGCGCGAAGAACTCGCCGTCCTGCGCGAGGAACTGATGTTGCCGCGCCAAAGCACCAACCTGCGTGCCCTGAACGTGGCGATCTGCCGTCTGCGCCGCAAGGTGCGCCAGGCGGGCGGGCGCCTGCCCCTGCATACGGTGCATGGCGTGGGCTACGTGTTCCTGGGCAATCTGCAAGAGGTTGCCGACCTCTGATCGCGGCGGCTGGATTTCCCCCCCTCCCGATGTCGCGTCTCGTCGTGAAAATCAGTGATTTCCCCAATAACTGAGTTACATTAACGGGCTATTCACGTGTCACAGGCGGGGCGCAGGGTTTTGCTTTGATCGCAAACAAGGATTGCGGTCAAATACGGCGGTCGAAATGCGGCCGCGCAACCCCGTGGCCGCCTACGGCAACCGGACGCGGCGATGGTCATCGCCGTCACATTGTTGCGGTCGCTTGGCGCGGTTAACTTCGCGGGGGTTTCAATGCGGTTTTCGCCTAAACGTGTCTCAGGTCTGGCTTTCTCCGGCGGCGTCCTCGCGCTGTTGTTGGCAGGGTGCGGTGAAAAGCCGCAGATGAACCCTGGCATGCCCCAGGTCAGCGTCATTACCGTGCAGCCGCAGCGCACGCCCATCGTCTCCGAACTGCCCGGGCGCGTCGACGCCGTGCGCGACGCCCAGATCCGCTCGCGGGTCACCGGCATCGTCCAGAAGATCACCTTCGAACAGGGCGGCGACGTCAAGGAAAACCAGCTGCTGTTCAAGATCGATCCGGCGCCCTACAAGGCCGCCTACGACCAGGCCACCGCGCAGCTCAAGCAGGCGCAGGCCAACCTGTTCAGCGCCAAGCTGCTGGCCGACCGTTACGCGCCGCTGGTCAAGGCCAACGCCGTCAGCAAGCAGGAATACGACAACGCCGTGGCGGCCTATCGCCAGGCCGAGGCCACCGTGGCCGCCGCCAAGGCGACCCAGGACAACGCCTCGATCAACCTGGGCTACACCGACGTCGTGTCGCCCATCACGGGCCGCATCGGCAAGCCGCTGGTGACCGAAGGCGCGCTGGTCGAGGCCACCTCGGCCACGCAGATGGCCACCGTGCAGCAGCTCGATCCCATCTATGTCGACTTCACCCAGTCCACCTCGGACCTGGCCGCGCTGCGCCGCGCCTTTGCCAGCGGCAAGCTGCAACAGGTCGGCAAGGACGCCGCCCGTGCCACCGTGGTGCTGGAGGACGGCACCGAATACGACCGTCCCGGCAAGCTGCTGTTCACCGGCATCACCGTCGATCCCAGCACCGGCCAGGTCAACCTGCGCGCCGAGATCCCCAACCCCGACGGCATCCTGCTGCCCGGCATGTATGTGCGCGTGCGGCTGGAGCAGGGCGTGAACGACCAGGCCCTGCTGGTGCCGCAGCAGGCGCTGCAGCGCACGGCCGACGGTTCGCAGAGCCTGATGCTGGTCAAGGACAACAAGATCGAACAGTTGCCCGTCACCACCGGCGGCGCCGTCAAGACCGACTGGATCATCACCAGCGGCCTGAAGGCCGGCGACGTGGTCGTGGTCGAGGGCTTCCAGAAGATCCGTCCCGGGGCGCCGGTGCAGGCCAGCCCCTGGAACAAGGCGGGCGGCGCGCCCGCCGCGGGCGGGCAGCCGGGGCAGCCCGGCGCCAAGCCCGCGGACCCCGGCGCCAAGCCGGCCGAGCCGGCGCAACAGGCCCCGCAGAAATCGTAAGCGGCTCGCAGCGCAATGCGCTGCGTTCCTCTTTGGTGAGCATCGCTTTCAGAGTCAGCCCACATGCCGCAATTTTTTATTGATCGACCAATCTTCGCCTGGGTAGTCGCCCTGTTCATCCTGCTGGCGGGGATACTGGCCATCCCGAACATGCCGGTGTCGCAGTACCCCGACGTGGCGCCGCCGGCCATCACCATCACCGCGACCTATCCGGGCGCCTCGGCCAAGGAAGTGGCCGAATCGGTCACCAGTATCATCGAGGACAAGCTCAACGGCGCCAAGGGCCTGATCTACTACGAGTCGGTCAGCGATTCCTACGGCACCTCGACCATCACCGCCACCTTCGCGCCCGGCCGCGACCCTGACCTGGCGCAGGTGGACGTGCAGAACCGCGTGTCCAACGTGATCGCCCAGCTGCCGTCCGCGGTGCAGCAACAGGGCCTGAAGTACGAGCAGACCAGTACCGGCTTCCTGATGATCGTGACGCTGTCGTCGACCGACGGCTCGCTCGACCAGACCGCGCTGGCCGACTACATCACCCGCAACATCCAGAACCCGGTGTCGCGGGTGTCCGGCGTGGGCCAGTTCCAGCTGTTCGCGGCGCCACGCGCCATGCGCATCTGGGTCGACCCGGCCAAGCTGGTCGGCTTCAGCCTGAGCATGTCCGAGGTCAACCAGGCCATCGCCGCGCAGAACGTGCTGGTGTCGGGCGGCAGCATCGGCGCGCCGCCCAATCCTGATTCGCAGCGCATCACGGCCACCGTGGTGGCCAACGGCCAGCTCAGCACCGTCGATGGTTTCGGCAAGATCGTGCTGCGCGCCAACAGCGATGGTTCCAAGGTGCTGCTGCGCGACGTCGCCCGCATCGAGGTCGGCGCCGACAACTACCAGTTCGGCGCCCGACTGAACGGCAAGCCCACGGCCGCCTTCGCCATCGTGCTGTCGCCCGACGCCAACGCGCTGGCCACCGCCCAGGGCGTGCGCCAGCAGATGGACGAGCTGTCCAAGTACTTCCCCGGCAACATCACCTACGCCATCCCCTACGACACCGCGCCCTACGTCAAGGTCTCGATCGAGCAGGTGCTGCACACCCTGGCCGAAGCGATGGTGCTGGTGTTCCTGGTGATGTACCTGTTCCTGCAGAACGTGCGCTACACCCTGATCCCGGCGCTGGTGGTGCCGGTGGCCATGCTGGGGTCGTTCGCCGTCATGCTGGGGTTTGGATTCTCGATCAACGTGCTGACCATGTTCGCCATGGTGCTGGCCATCGGCATCCTGGTGGACGACGCCATCGTGGTGGTCGAGAACGTCGAGCGGATCATGGCGACCGAAGGGTTGCCGCCCAAGGAAGCCACCAAGAAAGCCATGCCGCAGATCAGCGGCGCCATCATCGGCATCACGCTGGTGCTGGTGACGGTATTCCTGCCGCTGGCCTTCATGAGCGGGTCGGTGGGCGTGATCTACCGCCAGTTCTCGGTGGCCATGGCCGTGTCGATCTTCTTCTCGGCGCTGCTGGCGCTGACCTTCACGCCGGCGCTGTGCGCGACCATCCTGAAGCCGGTGCCCAAGGGGCACCACAACGACAAGAAGGGTTTCTTCGGCTGGTTCAACCGCAAGTTCGACGCCACCACGCACGGCTACCAGAACTGGGTCTCGCGCATCCTGCACAAGGGCGGCCGCATGATGCTGGCCTTCCTGGTGCTGGTGATCCTGCTGGGCTGGCTGTACCTGCGCCTGCCGTCGTCGTTCCTGCCGGAAGAAGACCAGGGCTACGTCATCAGCAACATCGAGCTGCCCACGGGCGCCAGCGCCAATCGCACGGTGCAGGTGATCGAAGAGGTCGAGGCCTATTTCCGCGAGATTCCCGCGGTCGAGAACATCATCACGGTGCAGGGCTACAGCTTCAACGGCAACGGCCTGAACGCGGCCATCGCCTTCACCACGCTCAAGGACTTCAAGGATCGCAAGGGCAAGGGGGATTCGGCCGGCGCGATCGCGTTCAACGCCTTCCAGAAGCAGCTCATGGGCATCCACGACGCCCAGGTGTTCACGCTGGTGCCGCCCGCGATCTCGTCGCTGGGCAATGCCACCGGCTTCGACCTGCGCCTGCAGGATCGCGGCGCGGCCGGCACCGAGGCGCTGGCCGCGGCCACCGGCCAGCTGATGGGCATGGCCATGAAGAGCCCGGTGCTGTCGCAGGTGCGTATCACCGGCCTGTCGGCCGGCACGCAGCTGACGCTGGACATCGACCGCGACAAGGCAGCGGCGCTGGGGGTGAACTTCGACGAGGCCGCCTCGCTGATCTCCACCGCCGTCGGTTCGGCCTACCTGAGCAAGTTCCCCAACCTGGGCCGGATGCAGAACATCTGGGTGCAGGCGGATGCGCCGTACCGCATGCAGCTGTCGGACGTGCTGCAGCTGAACGCCCGCAACGCCCAGGGCGGCATGGTGCCGTTGTCGTCGTTCGTGACGGCCAAGTGGTCGCAGGGCCCGGTGCAGGTGGTGCGCTACAACAGCTACGAATCCATGCGCATCGGCGGCAGCGCCGCGGCCGGCTACACGACCGGCCAGGCCATGGAGGAAATGCAGAAGCTGGTGGGCCAGCTGCCGCAGGGCTTCGGCTACGAATGGACCGGCCTGTCCTACCAGGAACGCCAGGCCGGCAACCAGGCCCCGATCCTGATGGGCCTGTCGCTGCTGGTGGTGTTCCTGGTGCTGGCCGCGCTGTATGAAAGCTGGGCCATCCCGATCTCCGTGATGCTGGTGGTGCCGCTGGGGATGCTGGGCGCGGTGGCGCTGGTCAGCGCGCTGGGCATGTCCAACGACGTGTACTTCCAGGTGGGCATGGTGACCGTGATCGGGCTGGCGGCCAAGAACGCCATCCTGATCGTGGAATTCGCCAAGGACCAGTACGCGCGCGGCATGGGCCTGTACGAGGCGGCGGTGGAAGCCGCGCGCCTGCGGTTCCGGCCGATCCTGATGACCTCGCTGGCGTTCATCCTGGGCGTGGTGCCGCTGGCCATGGCCACCGGCGCCGGCGCCGCCAGCCAGCGCGCGGTGGGCCTGGGTGTGTTGGGCGGCATGCTGGCCGCCACGCCGTTCGCGGTGATTTTCGTGCCGACCTTCTTCGTCGTGGTGCTGGGTCTGTTCAAGACCAAGCCGCGCCTGCTGGGCGCCGAGCTGCGCGCCTTCGAGGAAGAACAGGCGGCCAAGAAGGCGGCCGCGGGGCAAACCCCGCCGGACGCATCCGCACAACCCAACGGTGGCCAGGAGGGCAAGGAATGAGCGCCCTGATGTTCAAACAGACCGCCTTGTCCGCCTTCGTGGCGGTGGCGTTGGCCGGCTGCTCGCTGGCGCCCGACTACAAGCGTCCCGACGCGCCGGTCTCCGGCAACTGGCCCGACCAGCCCAAGGTGCAGTACGGCGCGTACGCCACGCCGATGACGCTGGGGACCCAGCCCGCGTCGGCGGTGGCGCCGCAGGCGGGCACGCCCGCGGCCGACCTGGGCTGGCGCGAGTTCTTCCGTGATCCGCGCCTGCAGCGCCTGATCGAGCTGGCGCTGGTCAACAATCGCGACCTGCGCGTGGCGGTGCAGCGCGTCGAAGAGGCGCGCGCCCAGTATGGCGTGCAGCGCGGCGCGCAATGGCCCAGCATCGGCGCCGGCATCCAGGGGCAGCGCCAGCGTTTCCCCGAGAACATGCGCCAGCCGGGCGCCGGTTCGGTCACCAGTTCGTACCAGGCCGGCATCGGCCTGACCACGTTCGAGATCGACCTGTTCGGCCGCCTGCGCAGCCTGTCGGAAGCGGCGTACCAGCAGTACCTGTCGACCGAGCAGGCGCAAAAGAGCACCCACATCACGCTGATCGGCGCGGTGGCGCAGTCGTACTTCAACCTGCGCGCGGCCCAGGTGCAGCTGGAACTGACCCAGCGCACGCTGGCCTCGCGCCAGGAGTCGTACAACCTGGTCAAGCGCCGCTTCGACGGTGGCGTCGCTTCCGAACTGGACCTGAACCAGTCCAAGTCGCTGCTGGATACGGCCTCGGCCGACCTGGCGCAGTTGGCCCGGGCCCAGGCCCAGGCCGTCAATGCGTTGGTGCTGTTGCTCGGCACGCCGTTGCCCGAGGACCTGCCGCCGCCCGCCACGTTCGGCCGCGACCAGCTGCTGGCGACGGTGCCGGCCGGGCTGCCGTCCGACCTGCTGGAGCGTCGTCCGGACATCCTGGCCGCCGAGAACAACCTGAAGTCGGCCAATGCCAACATCGGCGCGGCGCGCGCGGCGTTCTTCCCGACCATCTCGCTGACCGGCCTGTTCGGCGTGGCCAGCCCGTCGCTGGATACGCTGTTCAAGGGCGGGCAAGGGTACTGGAGCTTCTCGCCGTCGATCACCACGCCGCTGTTCGCCGGCGGCAGCATCCGCGAAGGCTTGAACCTGGCCAAGGCGCGCGACAACATCGCGGTGGCGCAGTACGAGCAGACCATCCAGCAGGCGTTCCGCGAGGTCTCGGACGCGCTGGCGGGCGAAGCCACCTACGGCGCCCAGCTGGACGCCCAGCGCGCGCTGCAGGATTCGTCGGCGCGCACGCTGGAGCTGTCGAACCTGCGCTATACCAATGGTATCGACAGCTACCTGCAGGTGCAGACCGCGCAAGTGGACTTTTTCAATGCCCAGCTGGCGCTGGTGCAAACCGGCCTGGCCGCGCTGATCAACCGTGTGGAACTCTACAAGGCGTTGGGCGGCGGCTGGGAAGAAACAACGAAAGTGCAATGATAGAACTTGGTGTAAACATCGATCACGTCGCGACCCTGCGGCAGCAGCGCCACACGACCTATCCCGACCCGGTCGCGGCGGCGCTGCGCGCCGAGGACGCCGGCGCCGACCTGATCACGCTGCATCTGCGTGAAGACCGCCGCCACATCCAGGACGCCGACGTCTACGCCATCCGGCCGCGGTTGCGCACGCGCATGAACCTGGAATGCGCGGTCACGCCGGAAATGCTGGAGATCGCCTGCGCGGTCAAGCCCAATGACGTCTGCCTGGTGCCGGAAAAACGCACCGAGCTGACCACCGAGGGCGGGCTGGAAGTGGCCGGCGCCTTGTCGGCGGTGACGGACGCGGTCGGCCTGCTGACCGAGACCGGCATCCGCGTGTCGCTGTTCATCGACCCCGATCCCGCACAGATCGAAGCCGCTGCCCGCGCCGGCGCGCCCGTCATCGAGCTGCATACCGGCGCCTACGCCGAAGCGGAGGGCGAGGCCGCCCAGGCCGAACTCGAACGCATCCGCGTGGCGGTGGCCGAAGGGCTGCGCCATGGCTTGCGCGTCAATGCCGGCCATGGCCTGCACTACGGCAACGTCAAGCCGGTGGCGGCGCTGGACGGCATTTCCGAGCTCAATATCGGCCACGCCATCGTCGCGCAGGCGGTGTTCGACGGCTGGGAAAAGGCGGTGCGCGACATGAAGGCGCTGATGGTGCAGGCCCGCCTGGAAGCGCTGCGCGGCCGTTGAGCCCAGGCCGACTCCCTCCCAAGGCGCCCGCAACGATGTCCCAGCCCGAATCTCCGCTCGTCGTTCCCGCGCCGGCCGCCATCGGCGGCATCGGCATGGACCTGCTGCGCATCGACCGCATCGAGCGCGCCCTGGCGCGCCACGGCGACCGTTTCGCCGAGAAGATCCTGGGGCCCGAGGAACTGGCCAAATTCCACGCCCGCCGCGCCCGCGACCCGGTGCGCGGCGTGCGCTTCCTGGCGACGCGCTTTGCCGCCAAGGAAGCCTTTTCCAAGGCGGTGGGGCTGGGCATGCGCATGCCGATGACCTGGCGCCGGGTGCAGACCCTGAACGCGCCCGGGGGGCGGCCGGTGCTGGTGATCGCCCCCGAATTGCTGGAATGGTACGTGCAGCGCTTCGGCGCCGCGCACGTCTCCATTACCGATGAATCCGACATGGCCGCCGCCTACGTGGTGGTCGAACGCAAGCCCTGAGCCCGTGGGCCGGCCTGCAACACAGAAGGACACGCCGATGGCCAAGAAGAAATCCCGGGCGCTGCCGCCCGGTCCCGTGATGGTCGATGTGGCCGGCACCGTGCTGACCAAGGAAGAAAAGAAACGCCTGCGCCACCCGCTGGTGGGGGGCGTGATCCTGTTCGCGCGCAATTTCGAGAACCGCCGCCAGCTGACCGAGCTGACCCGCCAGATCCACAAGGCGCGCAAGGAGCGCCTGCTGATCCTGGTCGACCACGAGGGCGGCCGGGTGCAGCGCTTCCGCGAAGACGGCTTCACGCCGCTGCCGGCGATGCGCGACCTGGGCGCGCTGTGGGACCGCGATCCGCTGACCGCGATGCGCCTGGCGACCGAGGCCGGTTACGTGCTGGCCGCCGAGCTGCGCGCCTGCGGCGTGGACATGAGCTTCACGCCGGTGCTGGACCTGGATTACGGCGTCAGCAAGGTGATCGGCAACCGCGCCTTTCACCATGACGCGCGGGTGGTGACGATGCTGTCGCGCGCGCTGATCCAGGGCCTGGCGCTGGCCGGCATGTCGGCCTGCGGCAAGCATTTCCCGGGGCACGGTTTCGTCGGCGCGGATTCGCACCACGAGATCCCGGTCGACCCGCGCCCGCTCGAACGCATCCTGAAGGACGACGCCGCGCCCTACGCCTGGCTGGGCGACGCGGTGCTGCCGTCGGTGATGCCGGCGCACGTGATCTACCCCAAGGTCGACAAGCATCCGGCCGGATTCTCCAAGCGCTGGGTGCAGGACATCCTGCGCACCCGCCTGGGCTACGATGGGGTAGTGTTCTCCGATGACCTGACCATGGAAGGCGCGTCCGTCGCCGGCGACATCCTGGCGCGCGCCCAGGCCGCGCTGGGCGCCGGCTGCGACATGGTGCTGGTGTGCAACCGGCCCGACCTGGCCGACGAGCTGCTGGCGCGGCTCGAGTTCGACCATGCCCCCGAGTCCGTGGCCCGCATCCGCCGCTTGATGCCGCGTTTCGACGCGCTCGACTGGGACGCCCTGCAGGCCGAAAGCCGTTACCAGAATGCCCGACGACTTCAATCTCAAATCGTTCCTGGCTGACCTGCCGCATCTTCCGGGTGTCTACCGGCACCTGGATGCGGCCGGCGAGGTCATGTATGTCGGCAAGGCGCGCGACCTGAAAAAGCGCGTCTCGTCGTATTTCCAGAAGAACCTGGCCAGCCCGCGCATCGCCCAGATGGTGGCGAAGGTGGCGCGGCTGGAGGTCACTGTGACGCGCTCCGAGGCCGAAGCGCTGATCCTGGAAAACAACCTCATCAAGAGCCTGAAGCCGCGCTACAACATCCTGTTCCGCGACGACAAGTCCTACCCGTACCTGCTGATCACCGGCCACGACTGGCCGCGCATCGCCTATTACCGCGGGGCCACCAACAAGCGCGGCCAGTACTTCGGCCCGTTCCCCAACGCCTGGGCGGTGCGCGAGACCATCCAGATCCTGCAGAAGGTGTTCCGCCTGCGGACCTGTGAGGACACCGTCTTCGCCAACCGCTCGCGGCCCTGTCTGCTGCACCAGATCGGGCGCTGCTCGGCGCCCTGTGTGGGCGCCATCCAGGAGCAGGACTACGCCTCGGACGTGCAGCGAGCGGTGCGCTTTTTGAATGGCGAGGCCAAGGACGTGATGGGCGAGATCGAGGCCCGCATGCTGGAGGCCGCCGAGGCGCTGCGGTTCGAGGAAGCCGCCGCGCTGCGCGACCAGATGGGCTCGCTGGCGCGGGTGCTGCACCAGCAGACCATGGAAAACGTCAGCGGCGAGGACACCGACATCGTCGCGGTGGCCATCGCCGGCGGCAAGGTCTGTGTCAACCTGGCCATGGTGCGGGGCGGGCGCCACCTGGGCGACAAGCCGTTCTTCCCGACCCACGCCGAGGGCGAGGCCGCGCCGCAGGTGCTGGAGGCCTTCGTGGCCCAGCACTACACCGACAATGCGCTGCCGCCAGTGCTGGTCTGTTCGCACGCCTTGCCCGACGCCGGCCTGATCGACCTGCTGGTGGAGCAGGCCAGCGGCCGCCCGTCGCGCGTGCTGACGCGGCCGCAGGGCGCCCGCCGCGCCTGGCTGGAACAGGCGGTCAAGAACGCCGAGATGGCGCTGGCACGGGCCCTGACCGAATCCGGCGCCCGCGCCGCCCGCACCCTGGCGCTGGCCGAAACCCTGGACCTGGATACCGACGAGGCGGCGCTGGACGCGCTGCGCATCGAGTGCTTCGACATCAGCCATACCGCCGGCGAGGCCACCCAGGCTTCCTGCGTGGTGTTCGAGCACCATGACATGCAGCCGTCGCTGTACCGCCGCTACAACATCGCGGGCATCACCCCGGGCGACGACTACGCCGCCATGCGCCAGGTGCTGACGCGGCGCTTCGCCAAGGTGGCCGACGGCGAGGCGCAGATGCCCGGATTGGTGCTGATCGACGGCGGCAAGGGCCAGGTCGAGGTGGCGCGCCAGGTGTTCGCCGAGCTGGGGCTGGACATCCAGGCGCTGGTGGGCGTGGCCAAGGGCGAAGGGCGCAAGGTCGGCCTGGAGACCCTGGTGTTCGCCGACGGCCGTCCGCCGGTGGCGCTGGGCGGCGAGTCGGCCGCCCTGATGCTGATCGCCCAGGTGCGCGACGAGGCCCACCGCTTTGCCATCACCGGCATGCGGGCGCGTCGCGCCAAGACCCGCAACGTGTCGCGGCTGGAAGAGATCGAGGGGGTCGGGGCGCGCCGCCGGCAGCGCCTGCTGGCCCGTTTCGGCGGTTTTTCGGGGGTGGCCTCGGCCAGCATCGAGGACCTGGCGTCGGTGGACGGGATTTCCGAGGAACTGGCCGAACGGATCTACGAGGCGCTGCGCGGATAGGGCTCCGGACGGCCGGTTCGTGGCCGCCCGGCGGCCCCGAGACAGCCAGCGCAACCCGGCTGATGTAGCATACGGACACTATGCCAATTAACGTACCCATCATCCTGACGTGGCTGCGTATCGCCATGATCCCGCTGGTAGTCGGGCTGTTCTACCTGCCCGACAGCTGGATGTCCGTGCCGGTGCGCGACACGTTCGCCGCCTGGGCCTTCATCATCGCCGCCCTGACCGACTGGTTCGACGGCTGGCTGGCGCGCCGCTGGAACCAGACTTCGGCGTTCGGCGCGTTCCTGGATCCGGTGGCCGACAAGCTGATGGTCTGCGCCGCGCTGATCGTGCTGCTGGACCTGAGCCGCGTCGATGCCTTCATCTCGCTCATCATCATCGGCCGCGAAATCACTATTTCGGCGCTGCGCGAGTGGATGGCCAAGATCGGCGCCAGCGCCAGCGTGGCGGTGCACCGGTTGGGCAAGTTCAAGACCGCCGCGCAGATGGTGGCGATTCCGTGCCTGCTGTACAACCAGCCGATCTATGGCGTGTCCAGCAAGCTGCTGGGCGACGTGCTGATCGTCGTGGCCGCGGTGCTGACGGTCTGGTCGATGCTGTATTACCTGCAGCGCGCCTGGCCCGCGATCCGCGAGAAAGCGCAGTGAAACACGGCGGCCCGGCTCGCGCCCGGGGCCGCCAGGACAGACCAAGAGCGATGCCGGTGGGGCTTGGACCGCGACCGGCACGGCCACGCGCCGCATTCGCCACAGGGACAACGCCGGCCTGGCCGGTCGTTGCTGGAGACAACCCGCGAACCGCCCCGGGGCGGCCGCCTTTCGCCGCTGCCCGCGGCCTTGCGCAATGACTACCGCTGCATCCAACCTGGCCTCGGACGCCGCCGTCCGCCGCCGCGACTGGCAGATCATCCTCTTGATCGGCGTGGCCCACGCCTCGTCGCACTTCTTCCAACTGGTCCTGCCGTCGCTGTACGTGTCGCTCGGCAACGAGTTCGGGCTGGACTTCGCCCGCCTCGGCCTGCTGGTGTCGACCTTCTATGTGGTCTCGGGCATCGGCCAGGCCTCGTCCGGCTTCGTGGTGGACCGAGTGGGCGCGCGGCCGGTGCTGTGGTTCGGCCTGGCCTGTTTCGTGCTGTCGGGGCTGCTGATCGGCTCGGCCACCGGCTACACCATGCTGATGGCGGCCGCCGTGGTCGGCGGCATCGGCAATTCGGTGTTCCACCCGGCCGACTACTCCATCATCAACCACCGCATCACCGCGCCGCGCCTGGGCCATGCCTTTTCCGCCCACGGCCTGACCGGCAACCTGGGCTGGGCCCTCACGCCCGTGTTCATGACCTCGATCACGCTGCTGGCCAACTGGCGCGTGGCGGCCTACAGCGCCGCCGCGCTGGTGGCCTTCGTGCTGTTGCTGACCGTGCTGGGCCGCAACCTGCTGGGCGGCGCCGAACCGGCCCAGGCTGACGATGCCAGGAATGGCGCGCGCGCCGCGCCCAAGCCGCAGGAAGGCGTGCTGACGACCCTGGCCACGCTGCTGTCCAAGCCGGCGCTGTGGGGCGCGTTCCTGTTCTTCGCCTGCACCTCCATTGCGCTGTCGTCGGTGCAGAACTACACCATTCCGCTGTTGGGCCAGCTGTACGACCTGTCCAAGGTGGCGGCCAGCTCGGCGCTGTCAGGCTACATGGTGGCGTCGGCGGTGGGCATGGCGGCCGGCGGCTTCCTGGTGTCGGCCAACCCGCGCACCGAGCGCACCGTGATGGTGGCGCTGATCCTGGCCGGCCTGACGCTGGTGGTGCTGGCGCTGGGCCTGGTGCCGGCGCTGTTCGCCGCGCCGGTGGTGGCGCTGGCCGGCTTCTGCTCGGGCGTGGCGGCGCCGTCGCGCGACATGCTGATCCGGCGCGTGACGCCCAAGGGCTCCACCGGCTCGGTCTACGGCCTGGTGTATTCCGGCATGGACGTCGGTTCGGCGCTGGGGCCGCTGGCCTTCGGCCTGCTGCTCGACGCCGGCCTGCGTCAGGGCCCCTGGATCGGCGCGGGCGTGGCGTTCGCCGCCGCCGCGCTGCTGGCGCAGTGGATCGCGGTGCAGGCGCGCCGGGCCGATCCCGCCGCCGCGGTGCCGGCGCGTTCCTGACGCGTCCGCCGTCGCAGCAGGCAGAACGCCGCCCTCGGGCGGCGTTCTGCTTTTGGGGCCGGCGGATTTGCCGCCGTCCCGGGCAGGAGAGCGCTTGCCGCGCCCGGGATCAGCCTTGCGCCTCGATATGGGCGGCGATGGCGCGGCCGATGTCCTCGGTGCGGGCCTGGCCGCCCAGGTCGGGCGTGCGCGGGCCGTCCTTCAGGCAGTGCTCGATGGCCGCCAGGATGGCGTCGTGCGCCTCCTGGCTGCCCAGGAACTGCAGCATCAGCGCGCCCGACCAGATCATGGCGATGGGGTTGGCGATGCCCTTGCCGTAGATGTCCGGCGCCGAGCCGTGCACCGGCTCGAACAGCGAGGGGAAGGCGCGCTCCGGGTTCAGGTTGGCCGACGGCGCGATGCCGATGGTGCCGGTGCAGGCCGGACCCAGGTCCGACAGGATGTCGCCGAACAGGTTGGAGGCCACCACCACGTCGAAGCGTTGCGGCTGCAGCACGAAGCGCGCGGCCAGGATGTCGATGTGCTGCTTGTCGGTCTTGACGTCGGGATACTGCTGGCCGACGGCGTCGGCGCGTTCGTCCCACCACGGCATGCTGATGGCGATGCCGTTGCTCTTGGTGGCGACCGTGAGCTGCTTGCGCTGGCGCCGGTTGGCCAGCTCGAAGGCGTAGCGCATGACGCGGTCGGTGCCGTGGCGGGTGAAGACCGATTCCTGGATCACGATTTCGCGGTCGGTGCCGGTGAACAGGCGGCCGCCCAGGTTGGTGTATTCGCCTTCGGTGTTCTCGCGCACGATGAAGAAATCGATGTCGCCCGGGCGCTGGCCGGCCAGCGGGCACGGCACGCCCTCGAACAGGCGGACCGGGCGCAGGTTGATGTACTGGTCGAACTCGCGCCGGAATTTCAGCAGCGAGCCCCACAGCGACACGTGGTCCGGCACCGTGGCGGGCCAGCCGACCGCGCCGAAGTAGATGGCGTTGTAGCCCTGCAGCTGTTCCTTCCAGTCGGGCGGCATCATCTCGCCGTGCTGCGCGTAGTACTCGCAGTTGGCCCAGGGGAAGGTATCGATCTGCAGCGCCAGGCCGAAGCGGCGGGCGGCGGCTTCGACGGCGCGCAGGCCTTCGGGCAGGACTTCGTTGCCGATGCCGTCGCCGGCGATGGCTGCGATCTTGTGGACGTGGGACATGGATGGACCTGAAAAACAAAAGAGGAAAAAAGGGCCGGCCGCAGCGCTCAGGGGGCGGCGGCGGGAGGACGACAGCATGGTAGGCGGCCCTACAGTCCATCTACAATGGTCCATCGCGTGAAATGAATATGCACGAATCATGAATAATGACCTGCTGCCCGCCGACCTGCGCGTATTCAACGCCGTGGTGCGCGCCTCCAGTTTTTCCCGCGCCGCCGAAGACCTGGGCGTCGGCCGCTTACGTCACCAAGCGCATCCGGCTGCTGGAGGCCAGCCTGGGCACGCCGCTGTTCCACCGCACCACGCGGCGGGTGGTGGTGAGCGAGGCCGGCGAGCGTGTCTATCACTGGGCCCAGCGCATTCTTGACGACGTCGAGCACCTGGTCGAAGAAGTCGGCGTCACGCGCCGCGAACCGCGCGGCCTGCTGCGCATCTGCAGCAGTTTCGGTTTCGGGCGGCGGGTGGTGGCGCCGGCGCTGTCGGCGTTCGTGTCGCGCCATCCCGCCGTGCAGGTGCGCTTCGAGGTGTTCGACCGCCTGGTCGACGTGGCGGCCGAAGGCTACGACCTGGACGTGCGGGTGGGCGACGACATCGCGCCGCACGTGATCGCGCGCAAGCTTGCCGCCAACCACCGGCTGCTGTGCGCCGCGCCGTCGTACCTGGCCGAACGCGGCGCGCCGCGCAAGCTGGACGACCTGGCCGCGCACGACTGCCTGGTGATCAAGGAACGCGACCATCCCTTCGGCGTCTGGCGCATGCGGCGTGGCGAGCGCGAGCACACCGTCAAGGTGCGCGGCCCGCTGTCGGCCAACAATGGCGAGATGGTGGTGCAGTGGGCGGTGGACGGGCGCGGCATCATCCTGCGCTCGGCCTGGGACGTGGGCCCGCTGATCGCCGCCGGCAAGCTGGTGCCGGTGCTGCCGCAGTACCGCCAGGAGGCCAACATCTGGGCGGTGTATCCGGCGCGGCTGAACGCCTCGGCCAAGGTACGCGTGTGCGTGGATTTCCTGGAGGCGCATCTGCGCCAGCTCGACGCGAACGACTGACGCGATCGGCCCGCGCGGCTCACCGGCCTGGCGGATTGAGGCAGCCAATCGAGGCAGCGAATCGATGTCCGCGCTCGATGCATGAGTCCGTGGCGGAGCATGGCGTGGCGACAGGTCGGCGTGTTCCGATTGCGTCAGGTCAAGCCGCCGTTGCGGGGCGCGCCAGCGCGCCGGCGCCCTTGACGCATCGCAAGCCGCCCGCCGGCCGGCTCCGATGTAATGACCTTGAGAGCGACAAGGTTATTTCAACAGGAGAAAGCCATGAGAAAGAAGCACGCGATGCTCGCGGCGGGTGTCGTCATCGGACTGTGGGCGGGCCAGGCGTCGGGGGCGCCGCGCGAAGAGCCGATCCAGCCCATCGAGGCGGCGGTGGTCAAGGACCCGGCCAAGGTGGAGCTGGGCAAGAAGCTGTTCTTCGACCCGCGCCTGTCGCGCTCGGGCGCGATCTCCTGTAATTCCTGCCACAACCTGGGCATGGGCGGTTCCGACAACCTGAAGGCGTCCATCGGCCACAAGTGGCAGCAGGGCTCGATCAACTCGCCCACGGTGCTCAATTCCAGCCTGAACATCGCCCAGTTCTGGGACGGCCGCGCCAAGGACCTGCGCGAACAGGCCGGCGGCCCGATCGCCAACCCCATGGAAATGGCCTCCACCCACGAACTGGCGGTGCAGGTGCTCAACTCCATTCCCGGCTACCGCGCCGAGTTCAAGCAGGTGTTCGGCAAGGACGGCATCACCATTGAGGAGGTGACGGGCGCGTTGGCGGCCTTCGAGGAAACGCTGGTGACGCCGAATTCGCGCTTCGACCAGTGGCTCAAGGGCGACGACAAGGCGCTGACCGTCCAGGAACTGGCCGGCTACACCCTGTTCAAGAACAGCGGCTGCGTGGCGTGCCACAACGGCGTGGCGGTGGGCGGCAACTCGTTCCAGAAGATGGGGCTGGTGGCGCCGTACCAGACCGACAACAAGGCCGAGGGCCGCGCCGCCGTCACCGGCAAGGACGCCGACCGCTTCAACTTCAAGGTGCCGACGCTGCGCAACGTGGCGCTGACCTATCCGTACTTCCATGACGGCGAGGCCGCCACCTTGACGCAGGCGGTGGACGTGATGGGCCGCCTGCAACTGGGCCGCACCTTCACGCCGGATGAGAACGCGCAGATCGTGGCGTTCCTGAAGACCCTGACGGGCGACCAGCCGGCGATCCAGTATCCGCTGCTGCCGCCGTCGGCGGACGACACGCCGCGGCCCGCGCCGTTCGTGAAGTAGGGCGGCGGGCGACGCCGCCGGGATGGGCGTCGCTTGTAAAAAAACGTCCGCCTTCGGGCGGACGAGGCTTTTTTTACTGGCGCACCGTGCGCACGTCGGCCGGCGGCGTGGTCTCGACGTTGCTGCGCCACGGATTGATGTCCAGCCCGCCGCGCCGCGTGTAGCGCGCATACACCGTCAACTGCTCGGGCGCGCAGGCCTGCATGATGTCGGTGAAGATGCGTTCCACGCAATGCTCGTGGAATTCGGCGTGCTGGCGGAACGAGATCACGTAGCGCAGCAGCGATTCGCGGTCGATGGGCTGGCCGCGGTAGCGGATCTGCACGCTGGCCCAGTCGGGCTGGCCGGTCACCGGGCAGTTGGACTTGAGCAGGCGCGAGCACAGGGTTTCCTCGACCACGTCGCCCGGGCGGTTGCGCAGCAACTCGGGCGCCGGTTCGTAGGTGTCGATCTCGATGTCGAGCTTGTCTATATAGATACCGTCCAGTTCGCCCATCCGCAGCTCGCCGAAGCGCTGCGGCAGGATGAAGTCCAGCCCCACGGGGGCGCCGGCGGCGGCGCTCAGGTCGCGCTCCAGGCGGCCGCGCAGGGCGGCCGAGTTGACCAGCCGGGTCTGGTTGAACGAGTTCAGGTACAGCTTGAACGACTTGGACTCGATGATGTTGGGGCTGTCGGCCGGCACCGAGAACGTCGCCATCGCCACCCGCGGCTTGCCCTTGGCGTCGAGCCAGGACAGCTCGTAGGCGTTCCACAGATCGACCCCGGTGAACGGCAGGGGCCCGGTCGCCAGGTTGAGCGCCTCGCGGTTGTGGGCGCGGGCGATGGGAAACAGCAGCGAGGGATCGTATTGCGAGACGTAGGTCACGCTCTGGCCCAGCGGGCCGTGAGACAGCGTCATGGAGAAGGTCGTCGGAAAACGTGGAGATGACCGCATTGTAGGCGCTCTCAAACCCGTCATTTTTCGCATCATGAAACGCCGCTCCCGGCATGTGAAAGTTCGTGCTGCGCCGCCGCGCAAGCGCATTTCACGGATGACAATTGCCTTCCGTAATGCGGAACGATCCATATAACTTATTGATTTTTATGAATAATATTTTTCATCTTATATAAGAGGCATGGCCACATTGCTCCGCAGCACAGGCATAGACTTTCTCCAACGATTCACGCAATGCAACCCCGAAGTTTTCTTGCCTTTTCAGCCATAGACCAAGGAGCATGACCATGAGCCACCGCGAAACCGAAATCCGCAATCTGCAGAAAGACTGGGCCGAGAACAGCCGCTGGCAGGGCATCAAGCGCGACTACAGCGCCGAGGATGTCATCCGCCTGCGCGGCTCGATCGCCGTCGAGCACACCCTGGCCCGCCGCGGCGCGACCCGCCTGTGGGAGCAACTGCACAGCGAGCCTTTCGTGAATTCGCTGGGCGCCCTGACCGGCAACCAGGCCATGCAGCAGGTCAAGGCCGGCCTCAAGGCCATCTACCTGTCGGGCTGGCAAGTGGCCGGCGACGCCAACCTGGCCGGTGAGATGTACCCCGACCAGTCGCTGTACCCCGCCAATTCGGTGCCGCAGGTCGTGCGCCGCATCAATAATTCGCTGACCCGCTGCGACCAGATCCAGTGGATGGAAGGCAAGAACCCGGGCGACGAGGGCTACATCGATTTCTTCGCGCCCATCGTGGCCGATGCCGAGGCCGGTTTCGGCGGCGTGCTGAACGCCTTCGAGCTGATGAAGGCCATGATCGAGGCCGGCGCCTCGGGCGTGCACTTCGAGGACCAGCTGGCGTCCGTGAAGAAGTGCGGCCACATGGGCGGCAAGGTGCTGGTGCCGACCCGCGAAGCCGTGGCCAAGCTGGTCTCGGCGCGCCTGGCGGCCGACGTGATGGGCACGCCCACCGTGCTGCTGGCCCGCACCGACGCCGACGCCGCCGACCTGGTGACCAGCGATGTCGACGAGAACGACCGCCCGTTCATCACCGGCGAGCGCACCGTGGAAGGCTTTTTCCGCACCCGCGCCGGCATTGACCAGGCGATCTCGCGCGGCCTGGCCTACGCGCCGTACGCCGACCTGATCTGGTGCGAAACCTCCACGCCCAACCTGGAATACGCCCGCAAGTTCGCCGACGCGATCCATCGCCAGTTCCCGGGCAAGCTGCTGGCGTACAACTGCTCGCCGTCGTTCAACTGGAAGAAGAACCTGGACGACGCCACCATCGCCAAGTTCCAGCGCGAGCTGGGCGCCATGGGCTACAAGTTCCAGTTCATCACGCTGGCCGGCTTCCACGCGCTGAACTACGGCATGTTCGAATTGGCCCACGGCTACGCCCGCCGCCAGATGAGCGCCTTCGTCGAATTGCAGCAGAAGGAATTCGCCGCCGCCGACCTGGGCTTCACCGCGGTCAAGCACCAGCGCGAAGTGGGCACCGGCTACTTCGACGCCGTCACGCAGACCATCGAGGGCGGCCAGTCCTCGACCACCGCGCTGACCGGCTCGACCGAGGAAGCGCAGTTCGAGCACGGCAAGGAACAGAAGGCCGCCTGAGCCGGAACCGATTGATTTTGCAGTTGAAGTTGTAGTGCTGTTGTAGGGTGGATTCAGGGTGCCTTCGGGCACCCTCTTTTTTTACGGCGGGAGCCGCTGGTCGCCGCTGGCGAGCTAGCGCTGCGCCGCCAGATACGCGCCGGGCGCCTGTCCCAGCACGCGCCGGAACGCGCTGGTGAAGGCGCTGGGACTGGCGTAGCCCAGGTCCAGCGCGACGCGGGTCACGGGCTGGCCCTGGCTCAGGCGCTCGATCGCGGCCAGCAGGCAGGCCTGCTGGCGCCATGCGCCGAAGCTGACGCCGGTTTCGGCGCGGAACTGGCGGGTGAAGGTGCGCCGGCTCATGCCGGCGGCGGCAGCCATCGTGTCCAGGTCCGCGGTGATCGCCGGCGCCGCCCACAGCGCGCGGCAGGCGCGCGCCAGGCGCGGGTCGGCGGGCAGCGGCGCGTGCAGCGACAGCGCCGGCATGGCGGCGATTTCGGCCGCCAGCAGCGCCATCAGCTTGCCGGCGCGGCCGTCCAGGTCGTAGAGCGCGGGCAGGTCGATGGCTTCGTCGAGCAGGTGGCGCAGCAGCGGCGAGACGGCGTGGACCCGGCAGTCGGCGGGCAGGCGCAGGGCCTGCGCGGCGCGCTCGGTGAGAAAGGTGTTGAGCATGGTCACCGCGCCGCGCATGGTCATCTGGTGATCCATGCCCGCCGGCACCCAGCAGGCGCGTTGCGGCGGCACCAGCCAGCGGCCTGTCGGCGTGGCCACGCTGATGGCGCCGCGCGCGGCGTAGGCGAACTGGCCGCGGCGGTGGGCGTGCAGCGGGAAGGTCAGGCCGGCCGGGTAGTCGCAGGCGGTCACCACCACGTCGCGCGGAATGTCCTCGTAGGGATCGACCAGGGTATTGCGCATGGCCTGGATTCTACAGTGAATGACCCGATATCGAAGGCGGGCCGCCGACCCCAGGCCTACGATGCCGCCATTGTCCATCGCGTTCGCTGCCCTGGGGCGGCGCATCGCCACACTCCAGGAGCCGACATGGCCAACACTTTCCATCGCGTGGGCCACGGCCCGCATCCCGTCATCGTGCTGCACGGCTGGTTCGGCGACGCGCGCGCCTTCGAGCCGATCGAACCCTGGCTGTCGGGCGCGGACTTCAGCTACGTCTTCATGGACTACCGCGGCTACGGCGGCATGCGCGAGGCGGCCGGCGAACATTCGATCGACGAGATCGCCGCCGACGCGCTGGCGCTGGCCGACGCGTTGGGGTTCGAGCGCTTCAGCCTGGTGGGCCATTCGATGGGTGGCATGGCGATCGAGCGGGTTGCGGCGCTGGCGCCCGAGCGGGTGCGCGCGCTGGTGCCGGTGGCCCCGGTGCCATGCGGCGGCATCGCCATGGCGCCGGCCACGCGCGCGCTGTTCGACGGCGCGGCCGCGGACCTGGCCGAGCGTCGCGCCATCATCGACCGGAGCACCGGCGGGCGCCTGCCGGCGGCATGGGTGGCGTGGAAGGCTGACTATTCCGCCGCGCATTCGTCGGCCGCCGCGTTCGCCGCGTACCTGCCCGCGTGGGTTGGCACCGATTTCAGCGACCGTATCGACGGCCGCCATCCGGTGCTGGCCCTGGTGGGCGAGCACGATCCGGTGTTCACGCCGGCGCTGATGGCCGCGACCTATGCGCGGCGCTATCCGCGCACGACGATCGAGGTGCTGGGCAATGCCGGGCACTATCCGATGAATGAAACGCCGCTCGCGCTGGCGGCGGCCATCGAGCGCTTCCTGCGCGCCGCGGACTGAGCGCGGCGGCGCCCGAGGCCGTCAATCCGCGGCGCGCATCGCCGCCAGGCATTCCGCCAGCGGCGGCACGGTGCGCGCCAGCGCCTCGACGGCTGCCGCATCGACCCGTTCCAGCGGCGGGATCTCGGCCAGCACGCGCACGTTGCCGAAGCGTTCGATCGCCTCGCGGTTGCCGGCCGACAGCGGGCCGCTCATGATCACGCCCAGCACCGGGATGGCGCGGCGGCGCAAGGCTTCCAGGCTGAGCAGCGTGTGGTTGATGGTGCCCAGGCCGCTGCGCGCGGCCAGCACCACCGGCATGCCCAGGCGCGCGATCAGGTCGATCATCATGTGGCTGTCGTCGATCGGCACGTACAGACCGCCGGCGCCTTCGACGATCAGCGGCGCCGTGGTGGCCGGCGGCACGATGGCGGTGGCGTCGATCACGGCGTCTTCCAGCGGCGCGGCGGCCCACGGCGACAGCGGCGCCTGCAGCACGTAGGCCGGCAGGTGCAGGCGTTCGGGCGGCAGTTGCGCCAGGCGCGCGACCGTGTCGGTGTCACCCGGTTCCTCGGCCACGCCGGTCTGCACCGGTTTCCAGTAGTCGGCGTTCCAGGCGCGCGCCAGGATGGCCGAGACCAGGGTCTTGCCGATGCCGGTGTCGGTGCCGGTGACGAAAACGCCGTTGGCGGGGGAGTCAGTCATGTTTCTTCCAGATTCCGTAGGCCAGGTGATAGGTCACCGTGGCGCCTTGTTGGTCGAACTGCGCCAGCACCCGCCGCAGCGCGGCCGGACCCAGCGGGGCGGTGCCGGGCGCGGGCGTGGTGGCGCCGATGCCCTTGAGCGCCTTGAGGAAATGCAGGCCGTCAGGATGATCTTGTATCAGCCGTTCGCTGTGCACGCCACCGGCCAGATTGCCCATGGTCGGACGGATGGCGGCGGCGGGCGGATAGGTCGGGGTGGCCGCGGCCAGGCCGAGCGCGCGGTGGGCGGCGCGCCATTCCTCGAACGTGCCGTCGGCCAGCGTGGCCACCGCCAGGTGGCCGCCGGGCGCGAGCAGCGCTGCCAACCGTCCCAGTCCGGCGTTCAGGTCGCCGAACCATTGCACCGCCAGGCTGGAGCAGATCAGGTCGTAGCCGCCCGGCAGGCTGTCGGGGCGCTCGCCATCCAGCACCTGGTAGCGCGCGTTGCCGGGCAGCGCCGGTCCCTGGCGCGCCCGCGTCAGCATGGCGGGCGAAATGTCGGTCACGGTCCAGTCCGCGGGGCCCAGCCGGGCGGCCAGCGCCTGGGTCAGCAGGCCGGTGCCGCAGCCGATCTCCAGGATGCGCGGACGCGGCGGCAGCGGCAGCCGCCCGATCGCGTCGGCCAGCCGCTGGGCGGTGATGCGTTGGGCCGGGGCGTGTTCGTCGTAGCGGGCGGCGGCGGCGCCGAAGCGCGCGCCGACCCGGGCATTGCGGGGTACGGCGCTCATGCGGCGGGCGCCACGCGGGCCAGGAAGGCGCGGATGCGTTGCGCGCACCAGTCGGGATCGGTCAGCGGCAAGAGGTGGCCGCCGCCGTCGCGCCAGTGCAGTTCGGCCGCGGCGCCGAAGCATACCGTCGTCATGGCCGTGGGCGCGATCGGATCGGCCGTGCCCGCCAGCGCCAGCAGCGGCATCGGCAGCGTCGCCAGCGCGGCCCGTTGGTCGGCGTCGCGCAGGATGCCCAGGTCGCGCGCCAGCGGTTCGACCTGGGGGACGCCGATGGCGCTGGTGTCGCCGCAGCGCTCGCGGAAATCGCGCAGCACGGTTTCGGGCTGCGTCGCCAGCCGGTTCAGCATGCGGTCCAGCATGCGCGCCGGGACGCCTTCCGGAAAATCGGCGCCCGCGCCGAAGCGGGCAAAGCCGTTGATCGCCACCAGGCCCACGCAGGCGGGCGGCGGCTCGCCCAGCAGGCGCAGCGCGCCCAGCGAGTGGCCGATGGCCAGTACCGGGCCGTCGGGCGCGGGCGTGTGGGGCGGGCCGAAATAGCCGGCGTCGGCCACGGCCTGCGGCCAGTCGGCCAGCGCGGCGGCCAGTGGCGCCCAGAACGTGGCGTCGAAGGCCCAGCCGTGCGCGAACAGCAGGGTGGGTAGGACAGGAGCGGCGGCCGGCATCAGGCGAGCGCGGCCGTCAGGCCGTCGATCAGTTGGTCGACATCGGCGTCGCGGTGCGCCGCGCTCAGGGCGATGCGCAGGCGGCTGGTTCCGGCCGGCACCGTGGGCGGGCGGATCGCCACGGCCAGCAGGCCGCGTTGTTCCAGCGCCGCCGCCAGCGCCAGGGCGCGGGCCTCGTCGCCGACGATGGCGGGCACGATCTGGGTGGACGAGTCGCCGCTGTCCACGCCCAGGCCGCGGAGCGCGGCGCGCAGGCGTTCGCCCGAGGCGGCCAGCCGGGCGCGTTCGGCGTCCAGCGTCGGCACCAGGTCGAGCGCGGCGTCCATCGCGCCCAGCACGGAAGGCGGCAGGGCGGTGGTGTAGATGAAACCCGAACAGGCGTTGACCAGGTAGTCGCAGAGCGCGCGCGAGCCGGCCACGTAGGCGCCGAAACCGCCCAGCGCCTTGCTGAAGGTGCCCATGGCCAGGTCGATGCCGCCGGGCGCCAGTCCGGCCAGCCCCATGCCGCCCGGCCCCAGCACGCCGGTGGCGTGGGCTTCGTCCAGGTAGACGAAGGCCTGGTAGCGCTCGGCCAGCGCCGCCAGCCGCGCCACGTCGGTGCGGTCGCCGTCCATGCTGAAGACGCTTTCCGTGACGATGAAGCGCGCGGCGGGCGCGGCCGATGGTCCGGCGCGCGCCGCCAGCAGCGCTTCGAGGTGGTCCAGGTCGTTGTGGCGGAAGCGGATCTGCCGCACGCCGGCTGCCTGGCAGCCGTGATGCAGGCTGGCATGGTTGAGCTTGTCGGCGTAGACCTGCACTTCGCCCTGGCCGGCGGCCGCGTGCAGCAGGGCCGGCAGCACGGCGGCATTGGCCTGCCAGCCAGACGCCAGCAGCAGCGCGGCCTCGGTGCCTTTCAGGCGCGCCAGCTTGGCCTCGACCTGCTCGTGCAGGTCGAGATTGCCGCACACCAGTCGCGAGGCCTGCGCGCCGGCGCCATGGCGGGCGGCCCATTCGCGCGAGCGCTCGATCAGCAGCGGGTGCTTGGACAGGCCCAGGTAGTCGTTGCTGGAGAAGTTCAGCGCCGGGACGCCGTCCAATGCGATGCGGCCCGCGGGCGCGGCGGTGGCCGTGCGCAGCCGGCGCCGCACGCGGCGCGATTCGGCTTGCGCCAGTTCGGAAGAAAAGAGGGGATCCAGCTTGGACATGACGATTTCCTGCGGCGGCCGGCGGCGGGAGCCCCGCCAGAGGACCGCGGCCGCAAAGCGCGCCGTCAGGCCCCCGGCCGTAGAATGCGAGCCATTGTAGTGGAGGTGAAACATGCAGACCCCTGACTGGATGGCGCGGGGCCAGCCGCATATCTGGCTGCCGTACGCCCAGATGAAGACGGCCACGCCGCCGCTGCCGGTGGTGCGCAGCCATGGCAGCCGCCTGGAGCTGGCCGACGGTCGCCAATTGATCGACGGCGTGGCGTCCTGGTGGACCGCCTGCCACGGCTACAACCATCCGCACATCGCCCGGGCGCTGCGCGAGCAGCTGGACGCCATGCCGCACGTCATGTTCGGCGGCCTGACCCACGAGCCCGCGCTGACCCTGGCGCGGCGCCTGGCCGGCCTGCTGGGGCCGGGGCTGGACCGGGTGTTCTATACGGATTCCGGCTCGGTGGCGGTGGAAGTGGCCATGAAGATGGCGGTGCAGTTCTGGCTCAACCAGGGTGAACGCGGCCGCAGCCGCTTCCTGGCGTTCCGTGGCGGCTACCACGGGGACACCCTGGGCACCATGGCGGTATGCGATCCGGACGAGGGCATGCACAGCCTGTTCCGCGGCATGCTGGCCGAGCACGACATCGTCGACCTGCCGCGCGACGATACCGCCATGGCGCGCCTGGACGCTTTCCTGGAAACCCGCGGGCCGCAACTGGCCGGCATCCTGGTCGAGCCGCTGGTGCAGGGCGCCGGCGGCATGCTGCTGCACGAGCCGCAGGTGCTGCGGCGCCTGCGCCGGCTGGCCGACCGCCATGGCCTGCTGCTGATCTTCGACGAGATCTTCACCGGCTTCGGCCGCACCGGCACGATGTTCGCGTTCGAGCAGGCCGGCGCGCGTCCCGACATCATCACGCTGTCCAAGGCCCTGACCGGCGGCACCTTGCCGCTGGCGGCCACCGTGGCCAGCAGCCGGGTATTCGACGCCTTCTGGTCGGACGATCCGTCCCATGCCCTGATGCACGGCCCCACCTTCATGGGCAACGCGATGGCCTGCGCCGCCGCCAATGCCTCGCTCGACCTGTTCGAAAGCGAACCGCGGCTGGCCCAGGCGCAGGCGCTGTCGGTTGCGCTGGCGCGGGGCCTGGCGCCATGCCGCGAGTTGCCGTGGGTGCGCGACGTGCGGGTGCTGGGCGCGATCGGCGTGGTCGAGCTGGATCGCATCGAGGACCGCGAAGCCCTGAAACGGCGCCTGGTCGAGGCCGGGGTATGGGTGCGGCCGTTCGGCAACGTGGTCTACCTGACGCCGGCCCTGACCATCGCGGCGGACGAACTGGATACCTTGATGCGGGCGGTGGTGGCGGTGTTGCGCGCGCAACGGCCCTGAGCCGGCGGCCGGCCGCGCGCGGGCAAACCGTCCGAGGCGGCTTGATCCAGGTCAAGGCGCGCCCCGGTGGCGCTGGGTAGCATCGGCGCATGCGAGCAAAATCCATTTTCGCCGTTCCTCCGACCCTGCCCGACGCCGACCGCCAGCAGCGCCGGCACGCGCTGGTGCGCCTGTCGCTGGCGTGGCTGGCGATGATGCAGGTGATGATGTTCGCCTGGCCGGGCTACCTGCGCCATGACGGCATCCCCAGGGACGCCCTGGAAACGCTGGACTGGGCCATCGTGCTGATGAACTGGGCCAGCCTGGCCCTGACCGTGCCGGTGGTGCTGTATTCGGCCTGGCCGATCTGGCGCCACGCCGGCGCCAACCTGCGCCAGGGCCGCGCCGGCATGGACGTGCCGGTGGCGCTGGGCATCGTCGCCGCCTTCGTCCCCAGCGTGCATGCCACCTATACGGGCCGCGGCGAGGTGTATTTCGATTCGGTCACCATGTTCGTCGCCTTCCTGCTGACGGCGCGCTACCTGGAACTGTGCGCCCGGCAGTCGTTCGGCGGCTCGACGGGCGGCCAACGGCATGCCCGGGTCGAGGCGCAGCGCCTGCTGCTGGGCGCCGGCGCCGACCGGCTGGCCTCGCGCTTCGTCATGGCGCAGGTGGCGCTGGCGCTGGGGGCGGCGGCCGCCTGGGCCTATATCGATCCGGCCCACAGCCTTCCCGTCATGGTCGCGCTGCTGGTGATGAGCTGTCCCTGCGCCATGTCGATGGCGGTGCCCACCGCCATGGCGTCGGCCCATTCGGCGCTGGCGGCCCATCCGTCAATGCCCGACGCGGCACTGGACGCGTTGCTGGCCCAGGCGCAGCGCAAGGCGCGCCAGAACCTGCATGGTTCCCTGATCTGGCACCTGCTGATGACGCCGCTGGCGCTGGTCGGCTGGGTCACGCCCTGGCTGGCGGCGATCACCATGCTGGTGTCGTCGCTGGCGGTTGCCTACAACTCGTGGCGGCTGTCGCGGCGCGACTGGTCCGGCCGCGCGGCGCCCGGCGGCGCGCTGGAAGCCGCGCCATGACCATTCTCTATCTTCTCCTGCCCCTGTCCCTGCTGTTCGTGCTGGTCATCGGCGTGTCGTTGTGGTGGGCCGTTTTCAATGGCCAATATGACGATACCGACAACGCCGGCGCCGCCATCCTGCGCGACGACGACGGCGGCCAGGCCTCGCGGGACTGACGGCCGCCGTGCCCTGGACGTTGCGCGGCCGCTGCGGGTTCCCCTGCACGACCAGTAGGGTTTGATTCACATCAACCCCGGATGGTGTCCGACCCCCCATCATTGAAACCTGGAGCTACTTGTTTCTTTTTGTTTGGGGGAAGGGTGATGAACGATTGCGCCGCAATCGCAAGCAAGGCCGACACCTTCAACTATCGGATCGTGAGGCAGTTCGCGCTCATGACCGTGGTCTGGGGCATCGTCGGCATGGCTGTGGGCGTTTTTCTCGCCGCGCAGCTGGTTTGGCCTCAGTTGAATTTCGACACCGCCTGGCTCAGCTACGGCCGCCTGCGCCCGCTGCACACCAACGCCGTGATCTTCGCCTTCGGCGGCAGCGCGCTGTTCGCGACCTCGTACTACGTGGTCCAGCGCACCTGTCAGACCCGCATTTTCTGTGACCGGCTGGCCGCGTTCACCTTCTGGGGCTGGCAGGCGGTCATCGTCGCGGCCGCCATCACCTTGCCGCTGGGCTACACCAGCAGCAAGGAATACGCCGAACTCGAATGGCCCATCGACATCCTGATCACCCTGGTCTGGGTGGCCTACGCCATCGTGTTCTTCGGCACCATCATCAAGCGCCGGTCCAAGCACATCTACGTGGCCAACTGGTTCTTCGGCTCGTACATCCTGACCATCGCCATCCTGCACATCTTCAACAACATCGAGATGCCGGTGACGCTGTGGAAGTCGTACTCCGCCTATTCGGGGGTGCAGGACGCTATGGTGCAGTGGTGGTACGGCCACAATGCGGTGGGCTTCTTCCTGACCACCAGCTTCCTGGGCATGATGTATTACTTCGTGCCCAAGCAGGCCGGTCGCCCCATCTACTCGTATCGCCTGTCGATCGTCCACTTCTGGGCACTGGCCTTCACCTACATGTGGGCGGGCCCGCACCACCTGCTGTACACCTCGCTGCCCGACTGGACCCAGTCGCTGGGCATGACGTTCTCGCTGATCCTGCTGGCGCCGTCGTGGGGCGGCATGATCAACGGCATCATGACGCTGCAGGGCGCCTGGTACAAGCTGCGCACCGATCCGATCCTGAAGTTCATGGTGACGGCGCTGTCGTTCTACGGCATGTCCACGTTCGAAGGCTCGATGATGTCGATCCGCACCGTGAACGCGCTGTCGCACTACACCGACTGGACCATCGGCCACGTGCACTCGGGCGCGCTGGGCTGGGTCGCGATGATCTCGTTCGGCTCGCTCTACTACCTGATCCCGCGCCTGTATGGCCGCGAAAAGATGCACAGCGTCAAGGCCATCGAACTGCACTTCTGGATCGCCACCATCGGCGTGGTGCTGTACATCGCCGCGATGTGGATCGCCGGGGTGCAGCAGGGCCTGATGTGGCGCGACACGGCAGCCGACGGCACGCTGGTGTACAGCTTCGTCGAAGAGCTCAAGACGCGCCTGCCGTATTACCTGATCCGGCTGCTGGGCGGCACGCTGTTCCTGTCGGGTGTCTTTGTCATGGCGTGGAACGTATGGAAGACGGTGAGCGGCGCGCAAGCGATCAATCCCCCCATTCCGCAAGACGATCCCCACGCCGCCCGCACGCCGGCCATCGCCGCCGCGCCGGCCACTGTTTGACGAGGACATCATGGCCAACAAGCAACAAGGCTTTTTCTCCCACCAGACGCTCGAAAAGAACATCGGCTGGATGATCATCGCCAGCATCCTGGTGGTGTCATTCGCCGGCCTGGTGCAGATCGTGCCGCTGTTTTTCCAGCACAGCACCACGCAGCCGGTGGCGGGGGTCGAACCCTACAGCCCGCTGCGCCTGATGGGGCGCGACGTCTACATTCGCGAAGGCTGTGTCGGCTGCCACTCGCAGCAGGTGCGCCTGCTGGCGGCCGAAGTGCAGCGCTACGGTTCGTATTCGCTGGCCTCGGAGTCGGTGTTCGACCATCCGTTCCTGTGGGGCTCCAAGCGCACCGGCCCGGACCTGGCGCGCGTGGGCGAACGCTATTCCGACGACTGGCATCGCATCCACCTGCGCGATCCGCGCAAGGTGGTGCCCGAGTCCAACATGCCGGCCTATCCGTGGCTGGAAAAGACGGTGATCACCGGCCAGAACGTCGAGCAGCGCATGCGCGCGCTGCGCGCCCTGGGCGTGCCGTACACCGACGAAGAGATCGCCGCCGCGCCCAAGGCCATCGAAGGCAAGACAGAAGAGGACGCGCTGGTGGCCTATCTGCAAGGGCTGGGCGTGGGCGTGCGCAAGGCGCAGCAGGCCAAGAAGGCGGAAGAGGCCAGGAAGGCCGAAGAAGCCAGGAAGGCGGCGCAGCCCGCCGCCGCGCAACCCGCGGCCACGGGAGGCTGATCATGGCTTACTTGAGCGCAATCGTCACCGCCATCTCGATGGCAACCTTTTTCGGCATCGTCTGGTGGGCCTGCTCGCGCGGCCGCCAGGGCGCCAACAGCGAATCGGCGATGCTGCCGTTCGCGCTGCCCGATGAATTCGGGCCGGTACAACAAGATGGAGCGGATCGGTCATGAGCGATTTCGTCAATGGCTTCTGGGGGTATTTCATCTCGATCGTCGCGGTCGGCGGCGTGGTGTGGTGCGTGTGGCTGCTGTATACGCAGCGTCGTTGGCTCAAGACCAAGCCGGCCAACGGCCAGGTCGAGGACACCGGCCACGTCTGGGACGGCGACCTGACCGAACTGAACAACCCGGTGCCTGGCTGGTGGACCTGGATGTACCTGCTGGCCTGCGCGTTCGCGCTGGGCTACCTGTTCTTCATGCCGGGCCTGGGTTCGTACAAGGGCCAGCTGGGCTACAGCAGCGCCAACGAGGTGGCGCAGCAGCAGGCCAAAATGGCCGAGGCCGTGCGCCCGATCTACGCGCGTTTCGAGACCATGACGGTGCCGCAGATCGCCGCGGATCCGGGCGCCCGTGAAATCGGCCAGCGCCTGTTCCTGAACACCTGCTCGCAATGCCACGGTTCCGACGCCAAGGGCGGCCCCAGCTTTCCCAATCTGACCGACACGGACTGGCTGCATGGCGGCTCGCCCGAAGCCATCATGCAGACCATCACCAATGGCCGCATCGGCGTGATGCCGCCCTGGAAGGCCGCCATCGATCCCAAGACCGCCGGTGACATCGCCCAGTACGTGCGTTCGCTGTCGGGACTGACGGCCGATCCGGTGCGGGTGTTCCGCGGCCAGCGCGAGTTCGCCAACTTCTGCGTCGCCTGTCACGGTGTCGACGGCAAGGGCAACCAGGCCCTGGGCGCGCCCAACCTGACGGACGACGTCTGGCTGTATGGCAGCTCGGAAGCCACCATCGTCAAGACGATCCTGGATGGCCGTGAGAACCGCATGCCGGCGCACGGCGACATCCTGACCCCGGAACAGATCAAGATCCTGACGGCCTGGGTCTGGGGCCTGTCGAACAAGCCCGACGCGCAAGCGCAGCCGGCCACGACCGCCGCGGCCAAGTAGGCGGCGCATAGGTGGGGCGCCGCGACGGCGGCCCCATATCACATGGACTTACCGCACGGAGCAGCAAATGGATGATGGGTCAACCGCAAGCGTCAGCAGCTCGCCTGGCGGCGACCCGCCACCCTGGCGGCCGCACGTGCGGCCGCCCCGGCCCGGGCAGGAGACGCTGGAGCAGACCCTGGCCGGCGTGCGCAGCAAGATCTATCCGCGCTCGGTCAGCGGCATCTTCGCGCGCTGGCGCATTGCCTTCGTCTTTCTCACGCAGCTGATCTTCTACGGCCTGCCCTGGCTGCAATGGAACGGCCGCCAGGCCGTGCTGTTCGACCTGGGCGCACGCAAGTTCTACCTGTTCGGCCTCGTGCTGTGGCCCCAGGACGTGGTGTACCTGGCGGTGCTGCTGGTGATCTCGGCGCTGGCGCTGTTCCTGTTCACCGCCGTGGCCGGACGGTTGTTCTGCGGCTACGCCTGTCCGCAGACGGTCTACACCGAGATCTTCATGTGGATCGAGCGCAAGGTCGAAGGCGACCGCGTCGCCCGCATCCGCCTGGACGAGTCGCCCTGGACCTGGCGCAAGGTGCGCCTGAAGGTCACCAAGCACTTCCTGTGGATCGCGCTGGCCTGGTGGACCGGCTCGACCTTCATCGGCTACTTCGCGCCCATCCGCGAACTGGGCCACGAGCTGTTCGCGCTGCAGCTGGGGCCGTGGCAATGGTTCTGGATGGTGTTCTACGGTTTCGCCACCTGGGGCAACGCCGGCTTCATGCGCGAGTCGGTGTGCAAGTACATGTGCCCGTACGCGCGTTTCCAGAGCGTGATGGTCGATCCCGACACCTTCGTGGTGACCTACGACAAGCGTCGCGGCGATCCGCGCGGCGGCCGTTCGCGCAAGGTCGACCACAAGGCCGCGGGGCTGGGCGACTGCGTCGATTGCAGCCTGTGCGTGCAGGTGTGCCCGACCGGCATCGACATCCGCGACGGGCTGCAATACATGTGCATCGGCTGCGGCGCCTGTATCGACGCCTGCGAGCAGGTGATGGACAAGATGCAGTACCCGTCCGGGCTGATCCGCTACACCTCGGAGCGGGCGATGCTGGAAGGGCTGTCGACCCGGAGCGCGCGCTCGCACCTGCTGCGCCCGCGTGTGCTGATCTACGGCACGCTGATCCTGGGGCTGGCGGTG
The DNA here is from genome assembly GCF_059759395.1 of Achromobacter sp. EG18. Taxonomy (NCBI): domain Bacteria; kingdom Pseudomonadati; phylum Pseudomonadota; class Betaproteobacteria; order Burkholderiales; family Alcaligenaceae; genus Achromobacter; species Achromobacter sp. EG18. The sequence continues at coordinate 2,886,623 of NZ_CM186213.1, read as the reverse complement.
GCATTCGTGGTGTCGCTGACGCTGCGCAACCCGCTGCGAGTGGACGTGATCCGCGATCGCGGCGTGCTGGGGCGCGAGGTGGCCGGCGGCATGATCGAGAACGTGTACCGGCTGCAGATCATCAACACCTCGGACTCGCCGCTGCGCTTGCGGCTGTCGGCCGATGGCATGCCCGGATTGGCGGTGCGCGCCGGGCAGGGCGAGTCGGACGTGGTGGAAGTCGAGGCGGCGGCCAACAAGCTGGTGCCGATGGTGATCCGCGCGCCGGCCGGGGCCGAGCCGGGCGCGCACCCGATCACGCTGCGGGCCCGCGCCCACGATCAAGAGAACCGGCCGGTCGAAACCGACGAAGCCGCGAGTTTTTATGTCCCCGAGTGATTCCGAACCAAGGATGCCAACGATGAATACTGTCCATCTTGCCGCGCCGATGCCGGCGAAACCCTGGTACCGCGAGTTCTGGCCGTGGTTCCTGATGGCCGGGCCGTTCCTGGCGGTGATCGGCTGTGCCATCACGATCTACCTGGCCTATACGCAGTTCGGCAACCAGCCGATCCAGGAAGGCGTGGTCAAGCGCGGACTGGTGATCGAGCAGGTGGAGCCGCTGCCGACGCCGCCGGCCGCGGTCGGCGTTCGTTGATGATTTCCGGAGGCGCGCCATGGGGTTGAGGTCGTTGATGTGGATACTGTGGCCGTCGTTCCTGGCGGCGGCCGTGGGCAGCGCGATTGTTTTTGCGTTGATCGACCCGTTGGATGTGGCGGTGTTCGGATATGTGCCGACGGGGCGGGTGGGGTTCTATACCGTGTCGTTCTTTCTGCTTTGGGGGATGGCGGGGGCGTCGAGTGCGTTGACGGCTTATTTGATGCCTAAGGTGGAGGAGGATCCGGATCTTTAGGTTCGTTCTTTTTTGGGGGGGGGCTTCGTGGGGGGCGTGGTTGTGGGCGCGCTTCGTAGGTCGCCCCTCGCGGCGGGCGAGTCGGTGGCGGGCGCCCACGATTGCGGTCCGGAGCGTTCGCTCCGGACTGCCCCGTTGTCATCCTCGTCCTCGCCTTCGGCGACTCCTTCGGATTCCCTCGGGCGCATCGAGGTTGCCCGCCACCGACTCGCCCGCCGCGAGGGGCTGCGAGCGTCTTGGAGCGTCGCGTTGTCAGAACGGTGGGGGCACGGAGAGGTTTGCGGGGCCCGCCCCAGGTCGGCCGCGCGGGCGGCCTTTTGGGGCTTACGCGGTGTCTTGCGTCGGGGCGGTGTTGGGGTGTTGGCGGCTGGCGATATTTGTCCTGGGTGTGGTGCGTCTTTATTCCGTGTCGTGCAGCAGGTCCACGAAGTGTCGGGCGGGCGCGCTTAGCGGGCGGTCCTTGGGGATGATGCTGCCGAAGGCGGTCAGGGTGTGTTGGAGTTGGTAGGGGATGATGGCGAGCAGGCCGTGGCGGGCGTAGCGGCTGGCGACGGAGTCGGGGATGACCCCCAGCATGTCGGACTTCATGGCCAGGTTGGTGGTGGTGAGGATCGAGGCGGACTCGATCAGGCCCTTGGGCAGGGGCGTGTCATGGGCGCGGAATTCCTGTTCCAGGACGTCGCGCATGGGGCTGCCGTGGGGTTGCAGGATCCAGGGGTAGGCCTGCAGCGCGTCGAAGGTGATGCGCTTGCGGCGGGTCAGGGGGTGATCGACCGCGGCGATGACGGAGAGGGCCTCGTCGCCGATGGGGCGGAAGACGTAATGGCGTTCGGACAGCGTCAGCATGCGGCCGATGACGACGTCGAGCCTGCCCTCGTTCAGCCGTTCGATCAGCAGGTCGCTGGTGCCGGTGGAGATCTCCACGGCCAGTAGCGGGTAGGTCTGCTTCAGGCGTAGCAGGGCGTCGGTCAGGTGGCCCGGCGAGGCGGCCATGATGCTGCCGATGAACAGTTTGCCGGCGCTGCCCAGGCGCAGTTCTTCCAGTTCCCGCGCCAGCGATGACACCGTGCCGCGCATGCCGCGGAAATACTCCATCACGCATTCCCCGGCGGCGGTCAGCGCCAGGCCGCGGCCGACGCGCTCGAACAGCGCTTGGCCGATGGCCAGTTCCAGTTCGTGCAGCATCTTGCTGGCGGCGGACTGCGTCATGTTGAGCTGGGTGGCGGCGGCCCGCAGGGTGCCGCGTTCTTCGATGGCCAACAGCAGCACGATCTGCCGCATGCGCAGCCGCGAGAGCAGCGCGGGGACGTTCGGGACGCGTTCCATGATTGATCGCCTGTGGTGAACGGTTGGTGCAAAAGTTTCATTTTACGGAAACAGCGGTTGTTTCTAAGATGCAGGCATAACAAAGCCCGCTACGGGCCATAAGCCCCCAAGGAGACAACCATGAAGACTCGGCTTTATGCCGCATTGGCGGCGGGCGTGCTGTGCCTGTCCGCCGCCGTATCCGCCCAGGCGCAGAGCGCCGACTGGCCGACCCGGCCGCTGCGCCTGCTGGTGGGCTCGGCCCCCGGCGGCGGCACCGACGCCATGGCGCGCGCCGTGGCCGACAAGCTCGGGCCGATGCTCAAGCAGACCGTGGTGGTGGAGAACAAGCCGGGCGCGTCCAACACGCTGGCGGCGGACCTGGCGGCCAAATCGGGCGACGGCCACACCATGGTGATGGGCGTATCCACCGCGCATGCGATCGCGCCGCACCTGCTCAAGCTGGGCTACGACAACGACCGCGACCTGACCCCGGTGGTGTTCGTGGGCGCGGTGCCGAACATCCTGGTGGTCAACAACCAATTGCCGGCCAAGTCGGTGCAAGAGCTGATCGCGCTGCTCAAGCGCAAGCCGGGTGAATACAACTTCGCCAGCAGCGGTTCGGGCAGCACCCAGCACATCGCCGCCGAGCTGTTCAAGGACGCCACTGGCGTGCAGATGACCCATATTCCCTATCGCGGCAGCGGCCCGGCCATGGTCGACCTGATGGGCGGCCAGGTGCAGATCGCCTTCGAGACCGCGTCGTCCGTCATTCCGCACATCAAGAGCGGCAAGGTGCGCGCGCTGGCGGTGCTGAGCGCCAGGCGCAATCCGCAGCTGCCCGATGTGCCGACCATGGCCGAGGCCGGCGTCAGCGGCGTCGAGATGAGCGCCTGGTACGGCATCTACATGCCCGGCAACACGCCGGCGGCGGTGCAGCAGCGCGTGCATGACTCGGTCAATGCGGTGCTGGCCATGCCCGAGACCCAGACGCGCCTGCAGGCCATCGGCGCCGACATCAGCCCCATGAGCCAGGCGCAGTTCGCGCAGTTCCACCAGGCCGAGAACCAGCGCTATGCCGCCATCATCAAGAAGAACCATATTTCCGTGGAATGAACGCAGCATGAGCATCGAAAGCAACCCCGCCGCCAAGCCCGTCATTGCCCTGACGCTGGGCGACCCCGCCGGCATCGGCCCCGAACTGATCGCGCGCCTGCTGGCGCGGCCCGAGGCGGCGCAGCTGGCCAACATCGTGCTGGTGGGCGATGAATGGTTGTGGCGCGAGGGCCAGCGGGTGGCGGGCGTGCAGGTGGCGACGCAGGCGGTTGACGGCTTCGGCGCGGTGCGCACGCGTCCCGACACCCGCCTGCCGGCGTGGCTGGCGATGGATACCGTGCGGCGCGAGGACGTCAACCTGGGGCAGGCGCAGGCCCCCGGCGGCGCCTCGGTGCTGCGCGTGCTGGACGCCTGCATGGACGCGGCGCTGGCCGGCCATATCGACGCCATCTGTTTCGCGCCGCTGAACAAGCACGCGATGAAGCAGGGCGGCCTGCGCCACGACGACGAACTGCACCACTTCGCGCAGTACCTGGGCGTGACCGGCTACTTCTGCGAATTCAACACGCTGGGCGAGCTGTGGACCTCGCGCGTGTCCTCGCACATTCCGCTCAAGGACGCCGCCGCCGCGCTCAGCATCGACGGCATCAAGGCCGCCACGCGGCTGATCTACCAGTCGCTGCAGGCCAACGGCGTGGCCGCGCCGCGGGTGGCGGTGGCGGCCTTCAATCCGCATGGCGGCGACGGCGGCACCTGCGGGCGCGAAGAAGTCGACATCATCGCCCCGGCCGTGCGCCAGTTGAACCAGGAAGGGCTGCCGGTGCAGGGGCCATTTCCGGCCGACACGATTTTCCTGAAGGCGCAGGCGGGCGAGTTCCAGGCCATCGTCACCATGTACCACGACCAGGGCCAGATCGCGATCAAGCTGCTGGGCTTTTCGCGCGGGGTGACGGTGCAGGGCGGCCTGCCGATCCCGATCACCACGCCGGCCCACGGCACCGCCTACGACATTGCCGGCCAGGGACGCGCCAGCGTCGACGCTACCTGGCAGGCCTTCCGCATCGCCTGCCGCATGGGCCTGTCGCATCGCGCCGCGCGCGCGGCGGCCTGAGGCGGCCGTTCTTTACCGTTCATCGCATCGTTCGACCCCTTTTCGCAGGAACCCCCCATGAAGATCAAATCCGTCCGCGCCCGCGTCTTTGAATGGACCGGCAAGACCGTGCCGCCGCAAGGCAACTTCTGCTCCAACGCCATGGACCTGCTGTATTCGCCGCAGGAAACCATGAGCACCTTCCGCTTCCACGGCTGGACCGTGGTCGAGGTCGAGACCGATGACGGCTTCGTCGGGCTGGGCAACGTGGCGCTGGCGCCGCGCGTGGCCAAGGCCATCATCGACCAGTACCTGGCGCCGCTGGTGATCGGCCAGGACCCGTGGGACTACGAGTACCTGTGGCAGCGCATGTACCGCGCCACCCACGCCTGGGGCCGCAAGGGCGTGACCATGGCGGCGATCTCGGGCGTGGACCTGGCGATCTGGGACATCCTGGGCAAGTCGGTCGGCAAGCCGGTCTTCAAGCTGCTGGGCGGGCGCACCAAGGAGAAGATTCCGGTCTATTACTCCAAGCTGTACCGCACTGACCTGAAGGCTATGCAGGAAGAGGCCCAGACCTATCTGGACCAGGGTTTCACGGCGTTCAAGATGCGCTTCGGCTACGGCCCGGCGCACCTGCAGCGCGGCGTGGCGGAGAACCTGAAATCGGTCGAGGCGGTGCGCGAGGTGATCGGCTACGACACCGACCTGATGCTCGAATGCTACATGGGCTGGAACCTGGAGTACGCCAAGCGCATGCTGCCCAAGCTGGAGAAGTTCGAGCCGCGCTGGCTGGAAGAACCGGTGATCGCCGACGACATCGACGGCTATGCCGAACTGAACCAGCTGACCTCGATCCCGATCTCGGGCGGCGAGCACGAGTTCTCGCTGTATGGCTTCAAGCAACTGCTGGACCGCAAGGCGGTGTCGGTGGTGCAGTACGACACCAACCGCGTCGGCGGCATCACCGCCGCGCACAAGATCAACGCCCTGTGCGAGGCCTACAGCGTGCCGGTCATCCCGCACGCCGGCCAGATGCACAACTACCATCTGACCATGAGCACGCTGGCCTCGCCCATGAGCGAGTACTTCCCGATGTTCGACGTGGAAGTGGGCAACGAGCTGTTCTACTACATCTTCGACGGCGAGCCGGTGGCCAGGGAAGGCTTCATCGACCTGGACGACAACAAGCCGGGGCTGGGCCTGAGCCTGAAGACCGAATACCTGAAAGACTTCAACATCATCGAGTGAGCGCCATGACCACGACGACTGTGCCGGCGCCGCGCTATCGCGGCATTTTTCCGGTGGTGCCCACCATCTTCACCGAGTCGGGCGAGCTGGACCTGCCGGGCCAGAAGCGCGCGGCCGATTTCATGATCGACTGCGGCGTCGACGGCCTGTGCATCCTGGCCAACTTCTCCGAGCAGTTCTCGCTGTCGGACGACGAGCGCGAAGTGCTGACGCGCACCTTGCTGGAACACGTGGCCGGCCGGGTACCGGTGATCGTCACCACCACGCACTACGGCACCCAGGTGTGCGCGGCGCGCAGCCGCCGGGCGCAGGCGCAGGGCGCGGCCATGGTGATGATCATGCCGCCGTACCACGGCGCCACCCTCCGCGTTGCCGAGGAACAGGTGGTCGGATTCTTCCAGCGGGTGTCGGACGCCATCGACATCCCCATCATGATCCAGGACGCGCCGGTGGCCGGCACGCCGCTGCCCGCCGCGCTGCTGGCGCGCATGGCGCGCGACATCGCCCAGGTGTCGTACTTCAAGATCGAGACCGCCGGCGCGGCCAGCAAGCTGCGCGACCTGATCGCGCTGGGCGGCGCGGCGGTGGAAGGGCCGTGGGACGGCGAAGAGGCCATCACGCTGCTGCCGGACCTGGATGCCGGCGCCACCGGGTCCATGACGGGCGGCGGCTTCGCCGACGGCATCCGGCCGATCATCGAGGCACACCGAGCAGGCCGCGCCGACGAGGCCTACCGCCTGTACGAACGCTGGCTGCCGCTGATCAACTACGAGAATCGCCAGGGCGGCATCCTGACCGCCAAGGCCTTGATGAAGGCGGGCGGCGTGATCGCCTGCGACGCGCCGCGCCATCCATTTCCGGCCATGCGGCCGGAAGTGCGGCAGGGCCTGCTGGACGTGGCGCGGCGGCTGGATCCGCTGGTGCTGCGCTGGGGGCGCTAGGACGCCAGGCCGACGCCGGCCTGCGCGTCAAGGCACCAGCGACAAGCCGATGCGGAACTGCGATTCGTTGCGCTGGTTGTAGCCCAGCAGCGTTTCGCCGTAGCCGTTGAAATACTGCAGGTGCAGGTAGCCGTTCATGTTGAGCCAGGTGCGCTGCAGCGGCCAGGCGAAATCGAGCTGCGTGGTGCGGCGGCGCTGGTCGCCCTGGCGGTACATGGCCGAGACCACCGCGCCGTTGTCCTGCGCCCAGCGCAGGTTCCAGTCGACGCGGCCGGCGTAGTCGGCGTAGTCGGAGTTCTCGCTGGCGACGCCGAAATAGGCCTTGACCTTGGGCGCGAAGGTCAGCGTGCTGCCGCCGTCGAAACGGTAGTTGAACTGCGGCTGGATGTAGGCGTCGTTGACCGAGCGCGAGTCGTCGCCGGCCTTGCCGTTGGAGTTGTGTTCGACGCCGGTGTTCAGCCCCAGGCGCCAGCTTTGGCTTTCCGACTGCCACATGTTGTCCGACAGCCAGAACAGGCTGGGGTTGAAGGTGGTGTCGATGAAGGGCATGGAATCGCCCTGCAGGTCCCACAGCGAGGTCTGGGTATAGCCCAGGTAAAAGTTCTCGCCCCAGGTCGCGGGCCGGTTGCCGGACGGGCTGAACAGGCGGTACTTGGCGCTGATCTGGAAGCGTGCGGTGGTCTGACCGCGGGTGCCGATGTCGAAGTACACCGGCTTGTATTCCGAGATCGCGCTGCGGAAATGATCGAAGGCCGATTGCTGGTAGGACGAGACGGCCACGCTGTCCGGCGCCGGGCCGCCTTCGGGCGATGCGCCGGCCGCCGTGACCACGGCCGGCGGCACCGGCTGGCCTGTGCGCGGATCGACCACCGGGACGGGAGCGGGCGTGCTGGCCAGCGTGCCGCTGTCGCGGCCGGTGGCGTCCAGCGCCATCATGGCCGGCTGGCCCTCGATGGAAATAGCCTGCAGGCCGCGGGCGCTGGCGGGCACTTCGGCGCTCCAGGCCATGCGCGCGAAATTGTTGACCGGCACGCTGTAGCTGGCCTTGCCGCCTTGCTGCTTGGCCAGGCTGCGCACGATCTGGCCGTCCTGGCCGCGCCATTGCAGCACCAGTTCGGGCGGCGCCTCCCAAGTGGCGCGGGCGTTGCCTTCGTTGAAGTACACGGCCTCGATGGTGACGGTGTCGCCAGGGGCGGCCGAAGGACGGTCGAGCCGGTAGGACACGCCGGCGGTGGCGGTGCCGGCCAGGCCCAGCGCCAGGGCGGCGACCAGGGTGCGCGGGGGAAGGGCGATGCGTCGGGACGAAGTCATGGGAGGCGGGTGGAATCTGTGACGATGCAATGTAGCATCGGCCCGGCCTACATTTTGTAAGTCGGGCTTATCGGATGTAGGACTTGCAACATGGGCGCGGTAGCGTGGACGCGCCGCCGGCTGTGTCCCGCGTGCCTGCGGGACCCGCTGGCGCGCGGCTGGCGGCCGATATCGGCACCCCGCAAGGCAGGAGGCCCCGCGCATCAGCGACGATGCGCGGGGCCTCTTGCCCTATGGCTGGCGGCTTACTCGCCGAACTTGATGCCCTGCGCCAGCGGCAGGTTGCGCGAGTAGTTGATGGTGTTGGTGGCGCGGCGCATGTAGTTGCGCCAGGCGTCCGAGCCCGATTCGCGGCCGCCGCCCGTTTCCTTTTCACCGCCGAAGGCGCCGCCGATCTCGGCGCCCGAGGTGCCGATGTTGACGTTGGCGATGCCGCAGTCCGAGCCCGCCGCCGACAGGAAGGTCTCGGCCTCGCGCAGGTCATTGGTGAAGATGGCCGACGACAGGCCTTGCGGCACGCCGTTCTGCAGCGCCAGCGCCTGGTTGAAATCGCTGTAGCGCATCACGTACAGGATCGGCGCGAAGGTCTCGTGGCAGACCACGTCGGTCTGGCCGGGCATTTCGGCGATGGCGGGGCGCACGTACCAGGCGTCCGGGTACTGGTCGGCCAGCACGCGTTCGCCACCCGTGACCTTGCCGCCCTGTTCACCGGCGGCCTTGAGCGCGGCCTGCATGGCGTCGAACGAGGCGCGGTCGATCAGCGGTCCGACCAGGTTCTTGCCGTCCAGCGGGTTGCCGATGGGCGCGCTGGCGTAGGCCTTGTGCAAGCGTTGCAGCAGGTCGTCGGCCACGCTTTCGTGCACGATCAGGCGGCGCGTGGTGGTGCAGCGCTGGCCGGCGGTGCCGATGGCGCCGAACACGATGCCGCGCGCCGCCATGTCGAGGTCGGCGGTGGGGCCGACGATGATGGCGTTGTTGCCGCCCAGTTCCAGCAGCACGCGGCCGAAGCGCTGCGCCACGCGCGGGCCGACCTGGCGGCCCATGCGGGTCGAGCCGGTCGCCGACACCAGCGCCACGGCGTGCGAATCCACCAGCGCCTCGCCGACGTCGCGGCCGCCGATCAGCACTTCCGACAGGCCGGCCGGCGCATCGCCGAAACGCTGCAAAGCCTGCGCGAACAGCGCCTGGCAGGCCAGCGCGGTCAGCGGCGTTTTTTCCGACGGCTTCCAGACCACGGCGTTGCCGCACACCAGCGCCAGCGCCGCGTTCCAGGACCACACCGCCACCGGGAAGTTGAAGGCGCTGATGACGCCCACCACGCCCAACGGATGCCAGGTTTCCATCATGCGGTGGCCGGGGCGCTCGGAAGCGATGGTCAGGCCGTACAACTGGCGCGACAGGCCCACGGCGAAGTCGCAGATGTCGATCATTTCCTGGACCTCGCCTTCGCCCTCGGCCAGGATCTTGCCGGCTTCCAGGCTGACCAGGCGGCCCAGCTCGCGCTTGTGCTGGCGCAGCGTTTCGCCGAACAGGCGCAGCAGTTCGCCGCGGCGCGGCGCCGGCACGTCGCGCCATGCCAGGCTGGCCTGGCGGGCGCGGGTGATGGCCGCGTGCGCCTGGGCCACCGTATGTTCATGGACCTGGGCCAGCTCGGCGCCGTCGATCGGGCTGCGGGCGACGAGCGTGCCGCCGGTCAGGGTCGCGGGGTTGAGGCCGAGTGCGCGCAGGATGTCTTGGGGCGTGTCCATACCGGTTCCTTGGAGATGCCGGCGAAGGCGGGCCTTCGCTTAAGGGTTATGCCTAAGTGGCGATTCTGGAAATAAATTTACTATACGAAACTCCAGCGCGAAATGCGAAACCTTTTTGAAGGCCATGCTCGTGTCCGAACCCCTGCTCGTAGTCGAGGCGGTCACCAAGACCTACCAGCGCGACGGCCAGCCCGATCACCTGGCGCTGGACGGCATCGACTGCCGGCTCGACCGCGGCGAGGTGCTGGTGGTGGTGGGGCCGTCGGGCTCGGGCAAGAGCACCTTCCTGCGCACCCTCAATGGCCTGGAGCGCATCGACAGCGGCACCATCCGCGTCGACGGCGTGTCGCTGACCGACCCGGCCACCGACGTCAATCGCTGGCGCACCGACGTGGGCATGGTGTTCCAGCACTTCAACCTGTTCCAGCACCGCACCGCGCTCGACAACGTGGCGTTGCCGCAGCGCGTGGTGCGCGGCCGCGACCGCGCCCAGGCCGAACGCTACGCGCTTGAATTGCTGGACCGGGTCGGCATGGCCGACTTCGGCCCGCGCTATCCCAGCCAGTTGTCCGGCGGCCAGCAGCAGCGCGTGGCGATCGCCCGCGCCCTGGCGATGGACCCCAAGCTGATGCTGTTCGACGAAGCCACCTCGGCGCTCGACCCCGAGACCGTCGGCGGCATCCTGGAACTGATGCGCGCCCTGGCGCGCGACGGCATGACCATGGCGGTGGTGACGCACGAGATGGGCTTTGCCCGCGACGTGGGCGACCGCGCCCTGTTCATGGACGCCGGCCGCATCGTCGAATCCGGCACTCCGGCCGAGGTCTTCGGCCAGCCGAAAGAGGCGCGCACCCGCGCCTTCCTGGAAAAGATTCTGTAGCGGGCGCGCCGCGCCGTTGGCGCCGGGCCCGCATTGCCGTTGGTTATTTGCGCATCACGCAGTCTTCGCAGCAAGCAGCACACCGCATCCGCATCAGGCAGCAACCGCATCAGGCAGCAAGCAGCAAGCAGGGCCGGCCCGGCCTGACCGGGCGCCGCCGGCACCAGGTGTACGCCCGGAACGACACACGTCTTTCATCCAGAAGGGGAAGCAAATGCTGAAAATCAAACAATGGCTGGGCGCCGCCGGCGTCGTGCTGGCCGTGGCCGCCATCGCGCAGCCGGCGCGGGCCGACGAGTTGTCGGACATCATCAAGCGCGGCGAGCTGCGGGTGGCGGTGCAGACCTCCGGCCCGCTGATGAGCTTCATGGACAAGAGCGGCAAGCGCACCGGCCTGGCGGTGGAAGTCGCCAAGCGCATGGCCGATGACCTGGGCGTCAAGCTGGTGCTGCAGGACTACGAATGGAAGGGCCTGATCCCGGCGCTGCTGTCCGGCAAGGCCGACATGGTGGCCGCCGACATGACGCCGACGCCGCAGCGCGCCGCCCAGGTGCTGTTCTCGACGCCCATGTTCTACGCCGACACCGTGGCGGTGGTGCCCAAGGACTCGCCCTACAAGTCGTATGCGGAACTGGACAAGGACGGCGTGACCGTCGGCGCGCTGGGCGCCAGCACCTACGCCGAGGTCGGCAAGAAGATGCTGCCCAAGGCCACGCTCAAGGAATTCTCGGGCGGCAGCGCGCCGGTGGGCCAGGCGCTGTCCAGCGGCCGCCTGGACGCCGGCATCATGTCACTGTCCACCGCAAACCAGTTCCTGGTGGACTTCGGCAACCTGCGGGTGCTGGACGGCGTCATGGTGCGCGAGCCGCTGGCTTTCGCGGTTGCGCCCAATGCGTTCCGGCTCAAGTTCTGGCTCGACAACTGGCAGACGCTCAAGACCGCCGACAACACGCTGCCCGAGCAGATCAAGTACTGGTATTCGACCGACTGGAAAAAAGACCACTGATAGCGCGCATCCGCCACCCTTGACCGACAGGACCTGAATGGACTGGCTCATCGACTACTACAACTGGCGCATCGTCGGCCAGTACACGGGCCAGTTCGCCACGGGCCTGGTCAACACCCTGATCGCGGCCGGCGCCAGCCTGGTGCTGTCGGTGCTCGCCGGCATTCCGCTGGCGCTGGCGCACATGTCGGCGCGGGCCTGGGTCTGGCGGCCGGTGGCGGGCTACGTGCAGTTCATTCGCTCGACGCCGCTGCTGGTGCAGATCTACCTGGTTTACTACGCGGTGCCCATGCTGGTGCCCGGCGCCAAGGGCTGGAGCGAAATGTTGCTGGGCATCCTGGCCATGACACTGCACCACGCCGCCTACATGAGCGAGATCATCCGCGTCGGCATCGAATCGGTGCCGCGCGGGCAGATCGAGGGCGCCAAGGCCTGCGGCATGAATTACCACCAGCGCTTGCGCTACGTGGTGTTGCCGCAGGCTTTCGCCAACACGCTGCCGCCCCTGCTGGGGCAGACCGCCGTGCTGATCAAGGACACCTCGCTGCTGTCGTTGATCACGGTCTTCGAACTGGTGGCCGCGGGCGTGCAGATGAACAGCGAGCGCATCGTGCCCACCGAGAGTTTCCTGACCATCGCGGCCGGCTACCTGCTGATCTACGCGGTGATGCTGCTGCTGTCGCGCGGGGTCAGCCTGTGGCTGGCGGGTCCCGCCTGGAACGCGAGGTGAGCATGCTGGATTCCTACCTGTCCACCGCCGGCGTCGTGTTGCCGTTCCTGCTCAAGGGCTTCTGGGAGACCCTGAAGATCTCGTTCGTGGCGATCATCGCCGGTTCGCTGCTGGGGTTCGTCATCGGCGTGATCCGCAGTTACCGCGTGCGCGGCCTGCACCAGTTGCTCGGGCTGTATATCCATGTGCTGCGCGGCACGCCATTCCTGGTGCAACTCTATATCTTCTACTTCGTGTTGCCCGGCACCGGGATCGCGCTGCTGCATTGGGACTCGGCCACGGCGGCCTTCGTGTCGCTGTCGGTCTACACCTCTTGCTATGTGGCGGAGATCGTTTCCGGCGCCATCCGCGCGGTGCCGCGCGGCCAGACCGAGGGCGCCATGACGCTGGGCCTGCGGCCGCTGCAGATCCTGCGGCTGGTGATCCTGCCGCAGGCCATGCGCCTGATCGTGCAGCCCATGAGCGGGGTGTACGTGATGCTGATCAAGAGCACCGCCATCCTGTCGGTGGTCGGCATCACCGAACTGACGCGCCAGGGCGAAGTGTTCATCATCACCTTCCCGGCGAAGTCGCTGTTCATCTACGGGCTGATCGCGGCCATCTATTTCCTGTATTGCTATCCCTTGCTGCGGCTGGCCACCTGGCTGGAAAAGCGCCTGACCGGCGGATTGCAGGGCGCTGGGCTGAACTGAACCAAGACCATGGCCACCGAGTACATCGACACCTACTACAAGCGCACGCTGGGCGAGGCGCAAACCTATTACGCGCCGCTGGCGGGCACGGCCGAGGCCGATGTCTGCGTGGTGGGCGCGGGCCTGGCCGGCCTGTCGACGGCGCTGGAACTGGCGCGCCGCGGCCGCGCCGTTACACTGCTGGAGGCGCGCCGCATCGCCTGGGGCGCATCCGGCCGCAATGGCGGCTCGGTGTCGCCGGCGTTCTCGGCCGGCGCCGACGCCATCCGTCGGCACGTCGACGAAGACCACTACCGCCAGCTGTACCGGCTGTCGATGGAAGGCGTGGAGATCATCCGCGACAACATCCGCGACCTGCGCATCGCCGATGCCCACAAGGTCGATGGCCGCTTGCGGGTGGTGCGCTACGAGGCCGCCGAGGCGCTGCGCCGCTATTGCGAGGACCAGCGCCGCGACTTCCAACGCGACGTGCGCCTGCTGGACCGCGCGCAGGTGCGCGAGCGCCTGCTGTCCGATGCCTACTTCCAGGGCATCGAAGACCCTGCGTCATTCCATTTTCATCCGCTCAACTATGCCCGCGCCCTGGCCCGCGAGTGCGCGCGGCTGGGCGTGCGCATCCACGAGGACTCGCCCGTCACGCAGGCGCGCCTGGATGGGGCTGTCAAGCAGCTGCGCACCGCCGCCGGCCAGGTCGACGCGCGCACCGTGGTGCTGGCCACCGGCGGCTACACCGGCGATGTGGTGCCGGCGCTGCGCCGGGCGATGCTGCCGATCGCCACGTACATCATGCTGACCGAACCGCTGGGCGACCGGGTGCGCGAGGCCATCCGCACCCAGGCCGCGATCGGCGACGACCGCCGCGCGGGCAACTATTACCGGGTGCTCGATGGCGGGCGCATCGGCTGGGGCAGTAGAATCACCACCCGTGTCGATGACCCGCCCGATCTGGCCGAGTCCCTGCGCCGCGAATTGCTCAGCGTCTATCCCCAGTTGCAGGGGCTGCGCGTCGAGACCGCGTGGTCCGGGCGCATGGCCTACGCGCGGCATCTGATGCCGCAGATCGGCAAGCTGGCGCCCGATGTCTGGTACTGCACGGCCTTTGGCGGCCATGGCATGAACACCACCGCCATCGGCGGCCGTGTCGTGGCCGAAGGGATCTCCGGCGACAGCCAGCGCTACCGGCTGTTCGAACCCTTTGGCCTGGCCTGGAACGGCGGCGCGCTGGGCACGGCGGCGGTTCAACTCACATATTGGTCTTACCAGGCGCGCGATTGGTGGCGGGAGCGGCAATCGCGGGCATGACAGGGTGTACAGATGCAAGGCAACAAACAGAGCGTGTTGGCACAACGGCTGCGAGCCCTGCGCCAGGCGCGCGATTGGACGCTCAAGCAGGCGGCGCTGGCCACCGGCGTGTCCGCGTCCACGCTCTCGAAGATCGAGAACGGCCTGCTCTCGCCCACCTATGACAACCTGATCAAGATCGCCGCCGGCCTGGAGCTGGACGTGGCCGAACTGTTCACCGCGTCGGACGCCCACATGGGCACCGGCCGCCGCAGCCTCAGCCGCCAGGGCGAGGGCCGCCAGTACGAAACCCCGTATTACGACCACCGCCTGCTCTGCACCGCGCTGTCGCACAAGCGCATGATGCCGTTCCACACCCGCGTCAAGGCGCGTTCGTTCGATGAATTCCAGGACTGGAGCCGCCACGGCGGCGAAGAATTCGTCTACGTGCTGGAAGGCGAGGTCGAGCTGTACACCGAGTTCTATGAACCGGCGCGACTGAAGGCGGGTGAGAGCTTCTATATAGACAGCCGCATGGGCCACCGCGTGATCAGCCTGAGCAAGCAGGACGCGCTGGTGCTGTGGGTGTCCACCCATGCCGATCTCGGCGAGGACTGATGCGTCGTCCCGCCTGATAAAGCGGGTCGGCTCGCCGCCCGCGCCCCGGCCCGGCCGCAACAGGGTAAAATGCGCCGCCCGGACCCGTTCCGGGCAGCCACACACCGCGCGGCAGTAGCTCAGCTGGATAGAGCACGGGCCTTCTAAGCCTGAGGTCGGGGGTTCGAGCCCCTCCTGCCGCGCCAGGATAAGCTGTGGAATCAAGTGCTTACGCGGAATTTCGGGCGGCGGACGCCGCGAATGGCGCGTCCGCGCCGGCACCGCCTGTCATGCCGCGTTGCTAGCCGAGCCGGAGCTCGAGCTGCGGTCTCACGCGTTCAGGGTCTCCTTCTATTGGCGCCGCAACAGCCTTCGTCCGTCTGGCGCCTTGGGCCATGTAAAACCCTTCCGCGTGGGGTTCCGCATCGATCGTCAATATCGTTGCGCCGCGTTTCCTGGCGGTGTCCACCGCATGGGCGAACAATGCGCGACCAAACCCTTGGCCGATCCGCTCTGGGGCGATCCACAGATTGTCCAGCGCCCACGCGCCGTTATCGGCGGCCTCCAGCGTGTAGAAGCCGATAGTGCCGGCGTCGTTTTCAGCGACGATGAACGGACGCGCATCAACCCACGCTTCCTGCGGGGTCAGATCCTCGCGCCATTTTTCGAGTTGCCGCGCCGAGTAACCCCAATGCCCCTTCGCCGCGAGCGCGAGGGAACCCAGATGAGGGATGTCTGAAAGCACGGCAGGGCGAAAGCGCATTGGTGTTGTGAAGGGTTGAAGTTGGCCGGATATAGGGTACCGCAACCCGTGCTGCCATATGCGAACGCTTCGGCATGGCAATTGCTTGCGGGTCCCCCGCCCGGCCAATGACGGCCGGCAAAACGGGAGACGACCATGTTTGCTCACAACAAACGCTTGCAGTACACCGTGCGCGTCGCGCAGACCAATCCCGGGCTGGCCAACTTGCTGTTGGAGCAGTTCGGCGGGCCTCAAGGGGAACTGGCTGCGGCGTGTAGATACTTCACGCAGGCACTGGCGGAGGACGACCCGGGGCGAAAGGACATGCTGCTCGATATCGCCACCGAGGAACTGAGTCACCTCGAAGTGATCGGTACGTTGGTGGCCATGCTCAATAAGGGGGCCAAGGGCGTGCTTGCCGAAGCCACCGAATCCGAGGCCGAGATCTACCGGCGCTTGAACGGGCCGGGAAACGATTCGCACGTTACCCAGGTGCTGTTCGGTGGCGGGCCCGCGCTGGTCAACTCCGGCGGGCAGCTTTGGAACGCCGGGTATATCGATACCATCGGCGATCCATCCGCGGACCTGCGTTCGAACATTGCCGCCGAGGCGCGGGCCAAGATCATCTATGAGCGCCTGATCAACGCTACTGACGACCCGGGCGTCAAGGAAGCGCTGGGTTTCCTGATGACGCGGGAAGTGTCGCACCAGCGCTCGTTCGAGAAGGCGCTTTATTCGATGGAGCCGAACTTCCCGCCCGGAAAGCTGCCGGGCGACCCGCGTTTTGCCAAGGTCTACTTCAACATGTCGCAGGGCGAGGGTGATACGCGTGGTTCGTGGAACAGTGACGAGAACTTCAACTACGTTTCCGAACGGGATGAGCAATGCGCGATTGACGGGGACGGGCTTGCATCGGTAGGTCTTACCGAGGATGAAACGCAGGCGCTGCAAGCCATGGTTGCCCGTACCGCGTCGGATCCCGCCGCCGACCCGGTGACGGGCACTGAGCTGGGCGACGGGAGTGCGATGGGCGACCGTACTTGACCGGTGGCGGAGCACCACGTCCCGGCCCCGCTTGAAAACAGGGAGGCCGCCGTCCCGCCAGTACGGCAGGCCGGCGGCATTCGGTATCCGTCATTCGCGCGCGGGCGGGCGCGGACCTCCGGCATGACGGCAGGCTAGTCTTGTGCCGAGCGGCGCAACGCCTGGCCTCGACCCGCATCCTTCGCTGCGTAAAGCGCGGCGTCCGCTTCCGAGAGAAGCGAAGCCAGATCTGAGCCATCTGCGGGAAAAATCGAGATGCCGACGGATGCGCCCACAGTCGCCTCTACTCCGGGGTAGGGCCGCGACAATGATCTGATCAAGTTGTTTGCGGCGGATAGCGCAGTCTCCGCATTGCTGTCGTCCATCAAAACAAAGAACTCGTCACCGCCGAAGCGCGCAATGATGTCCGATGCGCGAAACGTGGTCTTCATGCGTTGGGCGACAAACTCCAACACTGCGTCGCCCATCGCATGCCCCTGGGTGTCGTTCACGTCCTTGAAGTGATCAAGGTCGATCGCCAGTATGGCCACTTGCCGGCGCGCGCTTGCCGCGGCCGCCAGGGTTTGGCTGGCCAGCTCTCCGAACAGTACGCGATTGCAAAGTCCTGTGAGCGGATCGTGATACGCCAGCTGTTGCGCTCGCGCCAGCATGCGCGAAGTTTCTGTCAGCGCCGATCCCAGCGCGGCCGTTTCCACAAAGTGCGTCGGCGGGGCAACAAAGGTACCGCCGCGGCCGAGCTCGATGGCCGGTTCAATAAGGGCTGCGATGGATCGTTCGATTGCACGCGCCATCCATACGGCGAGCGCGACGCCAAGGCCAACAAATGCGATCCCGGCCAGAATGACCTTCGCCAGCGACGCGATAAGCTCCTCCAAAAGGAAATTCGCGGGTGCGCCCACGGCCACGGCCCACTTCCCGTCCGAGGTGTGTGTGAAGGCCGTAAAGACCGGCGCGCCTTCCTTCGTTGTGCTTTCCAGCGTGTTTTCGGCCCGATTTTCGATGGCGCGGCGAAGCGACGGAACCGCGGGGTGGCCGATGAATCGAGATTCTTCGCGTGTTCGGCCGGCGATGATGCCTTGTGAATCGAGCAATGCCGCGACCCAGCCTTCGCCAAGCGCCTGGCGACGTAATAGCCTTCCGATGGCTTCGGGGCTGATGCCGGCTTGCAAGCTGTATCGGACTTCGTTGTTTACGATTACGGGTACGCCGATGGCCACGAGATAGCGGTTCGTGGCCCGGGTGTTGAATAAATCGGTTTGCATCAAAGTGCGATCCGAGAACACCCGATCCAGCGCGCCTTGCGGCGCTGAGGCAGGGACTGCCGGGCGGGCGTAATCATGGGCCGTATTCAAGATCTGCATGCGCCGGGCGTCGACAAGCACATAGCTGTCCACGTTCTGCAATTGAGCGATCTGCCGCGCCTTCGCATGAAAACCGCGCAGGTCGCCGCGAGCCAGTTCTTCGGAGGCGGCAAGGACGTTCAGACCCGCGGTCACGCCATGGATCTCCCGCTCCCAGTCAACAGTCATGCTGCGGGCGATAGACACCGTCGCCTGGTAAATCCGCTCCTTGTGAAGGCGATAGTCTTCGTACACCGTTAGCGCGGCGACCAAGGTCGCGGGTGCCGAGCATGCCAGGCCGAGCAGGACAAGGGCTTGTCGCAGAGACAACAGTCGTAGGCTGCGGGTAAGAGTCGAGCTTTTTGCGGCCAATTTGCGGTCCGACTGTGTGACGTGGAAATGTAAATCCAGTGTAACAAGCCGCGCGGGTCCCTGTCATGGAGAGGGACGTTCGTTGAAGATCTGTGGCGCTGAGGTGAATGTGCGCTGGCGGCAGCCGCTTGCGCGGTGGCATGGAATTGCTAGTGTCCGCGCAATCCGATATCGTCGGTCACTATCGCAGGACATCTGGATGAAGCGCGCTCCCTGCCTTGCCTTTGCGTTCACGGCCCTGGCCCTCGTCGCCGCGCCACCGCGTCCGCAGGGCCATTGGGAAACCCGTTGAGGGGAATTCGCCTCCAGCAAGGACAACCTCGTCGGCATGGCCGGCATGGCGATTGCTCACCGCATGGCCATGGCTGCGAGCCGGGCGATGGGCGTCCGGCCGTCGAGCCTGGAGCGCCAAGCGCAGGGAGGTCAGGATGTCCAAGCCGATTTTTCACGCGGAGTCCGAGAGCGAGCGGCACAATGGCCAGCCGCAGGTCGATCGACCCGGGCACGATACGCCCAATCCGGATCCGGACACGGGGTCGGGCTACCCGGCGGGCGGCCAACGGCGCGAACAAGGCAAGGATGCCTATGGCCGCGGCCCGATGCAGCGCCGCCAGGCGGGCTTGCCGCCCGATCCGGAAAGCGGCGCGGGGGGGGACGAGCCGCCCGGTAAATCGCGTTGACCGTCGCCGTGTTACGTCCGGCTATCCGTCGGGCCGCCGGAGGCCCGTTGCATCGGCTGTAGCCATGCCGCGCAGCCGGCCGGCGAGGTCGTACCACTGACATACAACGCGCCGGCACCGTACAGCGACAGGCTCTCGCGCAGCGAGAGGTTTTGCACCACCCATACGCCGCCAGCGCGGTCCGTCCACACGATGCGGGCGTCGGTGCCATCCAGCGCCTGCAGCAACCCCGTGGCCGACGCGTTCGGCAACAAGGCCACCACGGTTGTGCCGTTGTCGCCGCGCAGGGGGAAGAGGTTGGCCGCGGCGGCGCCGGCCAGCGCGGCAATCAGCAGGCCGATGGAGACGTGGCGCCGGCGTGCTGGCGGGCCGCCGCCAGCGGAACGGCCGCGCCAGCCGACGAAAAACGGCAACAGGCCGAACACCGCCAGCCAGGCCAGGTCCCAGAACAAGGGCATGTCGGTGTCCATGCGGATTCGGTGAATGCCCGTGATCCAGTGCGAGAACAACGCATCGATGATGTGCCAGGCGCCGAAGCCCATCCAGAACGCCGGCCACAGCGGCCGCAGCGCGACCGCCGGCGCGTGGGCCCGCGTCCGATAGAGGATCCACAAGCCGACCGCCGCCACCACGTACATCAGGGCATGAAACAGGCCGTCCACCGCCATCTGCATGCGCAGATCTCCCAGGATGCCGGTGCGGATGGCGGACAACAGGTGATGCCACTGAAGTATCTGGTGCAGCAGGATGCCGTCGAAGAAGCCGCCCATGGCAAAGCCGAGCAGGCCGCCGGCGCGACGCACGCTGCGGCCACTGGCTTGCTCGGAAATGGGAAGGTCCATGCTGGCGCCCGCTACGCCGGGTTTTTCGGCCCGGTGCGTCGGGGCATCACGGCGGGCGTGTCGTCGGCCGGTTTGAGGATGTCGTCCTCGTCCGCGCGCGGATTCGGCGAGCCGTCGAATTGGGTCGCCTTGTGGCCCGTGGCGGGCGTGTGGCCGTGGGGGCGGGGCCGCTGGTTCGCCTGCTTCAATCCTTCTTGCACGCGGGATGAAATGTCGACCTGGTCCTCGCTGCTCGGTTCGGGCGTTTTGGGCGATGGCTGCCGTGGCGGGTCGTTATTGGGCGATGGCTTCATGGTGGATTTCCTTTGACGGGTTGGCCGGTAGTCCCTGCAAGCGGCGTGCCCGGCCGCTGCCGTGAGTCGCCCGGCATGCGGGCACGCGGCTTGCTGATGGCGCCTGCTCGTCCCTATCGACGAAGATATCCAGGAGGCCAACATGGCGAAGAAAGCAGGCAATCCCGAGCAGATTCACGACCTTCTGTACCAGGCGCTCGAAACTGAATTGGGCGGTGAACTCGTATACACCGCCGCGCTCGACTGTACGGTCGACGCCGACCTGCGCAAGGAATGGCAGGGTTACCTTGACGAGACGAAAACGCACCAGCGCGTGTTGCTGACCGTCTTTGAAGAACTGGGCCTGGACCCGGATGCGGCGGTGCCCAGCCGGGCCGTTGTGAAGCACCACGGGGAAAGCCTCGTGGCCGCCATCAAGCTCGCCAAATCGCAAGGCGACCCGGACGCGGCCCAACTGGTGGCCGCGGAATGCGTGGTGCTGGCCGAAACCAAGGATCACCAGAACTGGGAACTGATCGGCCTGGTGGCGCAGAAGACGTCAGGGCCGCAGGCCAGCGTGCTCAAGCGCGCCTACGACGCCGTTGAGAAGGATGAGGACCACCACCTCTATCACACCAAGGGCTGGGCGCGTGAGCTGTGGATCCAGGCGCTGGGCTTCCCCGCCGTCCTGCCTCCTCCGGAGGAGGCCAGGAATGTCGAAACCGCTATCGGCGCTTCCCGCGCCGAACAGGCGCGTGACAAGATGCTCTGAGTGCCCGGTTGGCGGGGTATGGCGTGGGCGCCCGGGGCCGGAAGGCGGCGATGATGGGATCAGTGGACAGGGTGCCGCGCCAGCCCTGCCGGCGGAGGGGTGCCGCGGGGCGGATTCCATGATCGGGTCTCGGCCAGGAATCCGGCCTCCCAGGCCTCGACCTTGCCGCGCCACTCCGTGATCGACTCGCCCGTGTGTCCCGGCATGGCCGCGGCACGGTAGTAGGGGCAGTCCCACAGGGTCAGTCCGTCGCGGGCGGCTTGGGCGCCCAGCTTTTGGATTTCGTCGCGATGCATTGCACTTCCCTCCAAAAGTAGGTGATATGACCGTCAGTTTTACTGAAATGGCGGATCGGCTGCAATAGTGTTGCAGTACCTGTATCCGTGGTAGGCAACGCTTACCCTTCCGTTTTGACCGTGCAACCACTCTCATGCCATCCTGTCGCCGTGTACGAGGAAGGAGGCGCGTATGGACCGCGAAGAACTCCTGGAATTGATGATCCTGACGCCGGCGCCCACGCCTTCGCTTGATGCCTGGGACAGCGTGCTCGCGATCTATGCGGGTCATCTGGAAAAGCTTGGCGCCAAGCTGGACGAAAAGGATCTCGGCCTGCTGGTCGCCAGCGGCGCGATGTTCTATCGAACCTTGTGCCAGGCCAATGCCGCGCGCTTGCAGGCGCTCGAGCGGCAGGCCGCGCAACCGTCGCGCGGCGCCAAGGACGGGCATGACGCAACCGAGCCCGCACCTAAAGGAAAAGGGCTGTAAACACAGCCCTCTCTTGCCTGCCTACATTACTCTTGTCCTCGCGCGTTGCTGGCGGTTCCAGCCGGCTTCCCATGCCAGCACCTTGGCGAGCCATTGCCCGATCGGTTCGGCGCTTCGGGCGGGCAACAGGTTGAGCCTGAGATAGGGGCAGTCGAGCTTGCTCGCTCCGCGCATCGCTGCCTTGGCCCCTTGCTTCTGGATATCCTCGTACATGGGCCTTTCCTCCACGAGAAGGGTGAACGTCCAGTGTCGGCGGGGGACCCGGCTGGGTCGAGCGTTGTTACCCGGCGAAATGTTACTGTCGCGTCCGTTTCCGGGGCCGGATCCTGCGCCCTGCCTGGTAGCGCCACTACCGGTACACCCGATTGCCTTCCCGGTGGCGTGGGGGCGGCTTAGGCTGTGGGTCTTTTCACTGGCAACGGAGAAGTCCCATGGTGACCGCGAACAGGGTGGGGCCGTCATACGGCGTCGAGATCAGCAACGGGCAAAGCCTGGTGCGATCCGATACGCGCAAGCTTGGCGCGGGAGGCGACACGGGCATGCGGCCGCACGAATTGCTCGAGAGCGCGCTGGCGGCCTGCATCTGCATGTCCATCGACATGGCCGCGCAGCGGGCCGCCATGGCGCTGCCCGCGCTGACGGTGACGGTGGCGCTCGAGCGTCTCGATCACGAAAGCGGCTTCGATGTCTCGTTGCGCTTTGCCGCGCCGCTGTCCGATGCGCAGCGCGCGCTGGCGCGCGAGGCGGTGGCGGCTTCGCCGGTCGCGCGCACCCTGGGCAAGACCGTGCGGGTGCGGCCGGCGACGGTCGACGATGCCTGAGCCGATGACTGCGGTATAGTCGGCGCCCAGGCGAAACGGGGGGAAGGATGCGCAACGTATTGATCGCGATGGTGCTGGCCGCCAGCAATCGGCCGGGCCACTTCATTTCGCGTGCGTTGCTGCCGGGTGCGTGCGCCCTCGCCATCAGCCTGCCCGCCCAGGCCCGACCGACCGAGCAGCACTGGCTGCCACGCCCGGACGGCTCGGCCATCGCCTACTACCTGCGCCAACACGATCCCGATCGCGCCGCCGACAGTCTGCTGGTGGTGGTGCAGGGGTCCGATTGCAACAGCGTGGCACACAACCATGCCGTGCGCCGGTATCTGCGGCACGTGCTGCCGCGGGCCGATCTGCTTACGGTCGACAAGTACGGCATCGATGTCTCCCTGCCGTACCGCGACGATGATGGCAGCGACCGCGCCGACTGTCCGCGGGCCTATCTGCTGCACGATAATTTCGACCAGCGCCTGCGGGACTACGCAGCCGTGATCGCGCGCTTGCGCCAGCAGGGCGGGTACCGCCGCGTGGTGGCCGTGGGCGGCAGCGAAGGCGCGGTCGTGGCCAATATGCTGGCGGCGCGAGGCGGGCTGGTGGATGCCAGCATCGCCTTCAACGGCGGCGGGCGCTGGTTCCTCGATGACGTGCTGCACAGCATCGGGACGGGCGATGCGCCGCCTGCCGAGAAGGCGCAAGCCATCGAGGGGTTCCGCGGGTTTGCGCAGGCCCTGGCGCAGGCGCCGTCTTCCGATCTGGTGGCGAGCAATCACGGACATGACTGGTGGCGCCAGGCCCTGGCGCTGGACCAGCAGGCGTTGCTGGAGCGGGTGCGCACGCCGCTGTTGATCGTTCAGGGCGGCGCGGACACGTCAGTGTCGCCGGATTCGGTGGCGCGGATGATCGATGCCCTCAAGCGCGCCGGCCGGCGCAATATCGACTATCGCTTCTATCCCGGGCTGGATCATGGCCTGCGCGAAGCGGACGGCACGCCGCGCATGGGCGAGGTGGCGGCCGACATGGCCGCGTGGCTGCGCGCGTTGCCGCCGCCCGCGCCCTGACGCCTTTCCCGCGCTTTCCCCTTTCCTACAATAGCGGCTGGCTTCAGCAGGAAAAGATCATGCCCACTCCCGAAGACATCATGCGGCACTACGACTCCGATCCGGACGAGGACCCATGGGTACGCGGCAAGCCGGCGCCGGAAGCGGTCGTCGTGGTGCCCTACGACCCCGACTGGCCGGCGCGGTATGCGCGGCTGGCGCAGGACATCGCCGCGGCGCTGGGGCCGGCCGCGCTGCGCATCGACCACGTCGGATCGACCGCGGTGCCGGGTCTGCCGGCCAAGCCGGTGGTGGACATCGACCTGGCGGTGGCCGACCCGGCCGACGAGGCCGCCTATGTGCCGGCGCTGGAGGCCATCGGCTATGTGCTGGTGATCCGCGAACCCTCGTGGCACCAGCATCGCTGCCTGCAGTTGTCGACGCCGCGGGTCAACCTGCATGTGTTCGGCCCGGACTGTCCCGAGAACATCCGCCACCGGATGTTCCGCGACTGGTTGCGCGGGCACGACGATGACCGCGACCGATATGCCCAGGCCAAGCACGCCGCGGCCGAGGGCGTGGACCAGGTCGCGGACTACAACCTGCGCAAGCAGGCCGTGCTGCGCGGCATCTACGACCGCATGTTTCGCGCGGCGGGCTTCAACTGAGGTCTTACCGGCAAAGGCCGTACAAGGTTCCCGATGTATGGACTTGAACCGGGTTTGTGCCATACTGGCCGATTCATGTCAGTCATACATTGCGGCATTCCCGCGCAATAAAAACAATGCATAACGACGATATGTATGCATCCTGGCCCCTGACCTTCGTGCGCGGCGCCGGCCCCCGCTACCGCCAGATCGCGGATTTCATCGAAGGCGCCGTGGCCGCCAACCGCATGCAGCCGGGCGACCGCCTGCCGCCGCAGCGGCGCCTGGCCCAGCACCTGGACGTGGACCTGACCACGGTGACGCGCGCCTACGCCGAGGCCGCCCAGCGCGGGCTGATCGAAGCGCGCGGGCCGCTCGGCACCTTTATTGCGCGGCCTGTCGAACAGCCGCTGCGGCAGATGCTGGACCTGGGCATGAACATGCCGCCGCTGCCGCTGGGCTGCGACCTGCAGGACCTGCTGCGGCGCGGCCTGGCCCAGGCCATGGAACGCCATGACGTCGGCGTGATGATGACCTATCACCAGGCCGGCGGCGGTCCCGCCGAACGCGAGGCCGGCGCGCAATGGCTGGCGCAGTCGGTCGAGCGGGTCGATCCGGACCGGGTGCTGGTGTGCCCCGGCGCGCAGGCGGCCCTGGCCGCCGTGATGCTGGCCTACAGCCGGCCGGGCGACGGCATCATCGCCGAGCCGCTGGTGTATCCGGGCCTCTTGACCGCGGCGCAGCAGTTGGGCCGGCGCGTGCTGGTGGCCGAGACCGACGCCGACGGCATGACCCCCGCCGGGCTGGAGCGCGCCTGCCGCGACGGCGGCCGGCTGGTCTACCTGAACCCCACGCTGCAGAATCCCACCGCCCACACCATGAGCGCGGCGCGCCGCCGCGACCTGGTGCGAGCCGCCGCGGCCCGCGGCGTGCGCATCATCGAAGACGATCCCTATTCACTGTTCCTGGACGACGCGCCGCCGGCGCTGGCCAGCCTGGCGCCGGCCTCGGTGTTCTACATCGCCACGCTGGCCAAGACCCTGACGCCCGGCCTGCGCACCGCGTTCGTGCTGAGCCCGGACGAAGACGGCCGCCGCAACGTGCTCGCGGCGATGCGCGCGTTTGCCGTGATGGCGGCGCCGCTGATGGGGGTGCTTACCACGCAATGGATCGCCAGCGGCACGGCGCGGCAGATCCTGGACGGTGTGCGCGCCGAGGCCCATGCGCGCCAGCAATTGGCGCGCCGGTTGCTGCCGGGGCCATTTCCGGCCGCGGCGGCAGGCATCCACCTGTGGCAGCCGTTGCCCAGCCTCTGGACCGCGGTCGACCTGGAACGGGTGGCGCGCGACGAAGGCCTGAGCGTGACCTCGTCGGACGCCTTCCACCAGGGGCTGGGCGCGCCCAACGCCATCCGCATCTCGCTGGGCAGCATTCCCGGGCGCGAGGCCCTGGCGCAGGCGCTGGAGCGGCTGGCCGGCCTGGTGCAGCGGCGTCCGCGCGGCCTGCGCGACGTGATCGTCTGACGCGCAAGCCGTAACATGGGCGTCATGCCTGTCTTGCCGTAACGCCTCATGTTGTTCGAGACCTTTCATTCCCTGCAGCAGACGCTGGTCGATTTCGCCCGCACCCACGCCGACTGGCTGGCGCCGATGGGATTCGCCTTCGCGTTCCTGAAGTCGCTGCCGCTGGTGGCGCTGGTGATACCGGGCACGGCGTTGCTGCTGTCGATCGGCGCCATCCTGGGGTTGGGCGACAGCGCTTTCGTGCCGGTATGGTTGGCGATCGCGATTGGCGCGGCGCTGGGCGACTGGGTGCAATATGCCTGCGGCGTGTGGTTCGGACCCGGCCTGACGCAATTGAAGCCACTGCGAAAACGCCCTGAACTCCTGCACCGCAGCACCGTGTTCATCCAGAAGTGGGGCGTGCTGAGCATCGTGCTGTGCCGCTTCTTCGGCCCCTTGCGCGCCACCGTGCCGATGATCGCCGGCATCTGCGGCATGCGCGCCGCGTCGTTCCAGGCCGCCAACTGGGCCTCGGCCTTCCTGTGGGCGGCGGCGCTGCTGCTGCCCGGCTGGTGGGGCACGCGCGCGTTCCTTTGAGCCGGCGCGCGTGGCACCGGGTCCGCGCCGTGCCGGCGGCGCGGGAGCCGCCCGCGCCGCCACGGGGCGCGCGTCAGAACAGATGGCGGACGCCGACCGAGGTCTGCAGCGTGTGCGATGCGCGGATGTCCAGGCGGTTGACGTAGGCGTACAGGTTGGTGCGCTTGGACAGGTCATGCTGGTAGCCCAGGGCCCAGCCGGTGATGTCGGAGCTGGTGGCGCGCTGGTACGACGCCATCAGCGTGCCGGCCTTGCCGGTCGGCATGCTGATGCCGGCGAGGTACGAATTGACCCGGTCGTAGCCCGCCGAAGGGCCGGTATTGGCGTTGCGCAGGTTGCCGTAGGTGCCGTGCAGCTTGATCCACTCGAAGTCGTACGAACCGGCCACTTGCAGGTTGCCGGCCGTCTTCTTGTTCGGCAGTTGCGAATTCGGATTGAGCCGCTCGTAGGTCAGCGCCGCCGCCACCGGGCCGCCGTTGTAGCGCAGGCCCGCGGTCAGCACGCGATCGTGCGCGTCGGTGGCGAAGGCCTCGCCGTCGTGCGATTCGAAGCTGTAGCCCAGCCCGGCCTGCCAGCCGCCCAGGCGCGGCGTGGCATAGAACACCGCGTTGTTGACGCGGTCGCCGGCGCCGAAGTCGCCGTCGTTGTAGCCCAGGCTGGCGTTGTTGGAAGACTGGCCCCAGCCGGTGCCGAACGGCGAGCCGACGCCGGCCCACTCGAAGCCGTAGACCCACTGGCGCCCCAGCCGCACTTCGCCGAAGCCGCCGGCCAGGCCGACGTAGGCCCAGCGGCCGAACATGCGGCCCTGCGCCTGGGTGCCGTTGTTGGCATTGAAGCCGCTCTCCAGGCGGAACACCGCCTTGTAGCCATTGCCCAGGTCCTCGGAGCCGCGCAGGCCCCAGCGCGAGCCCGATTGGTTGCCGCTTTTCTGGCGCAGGCTGGAGGCGCCGTCCTTGCGTTCGTAGGTGGTGCCCAGGTCGACCAGGCCATACAGCGTCACGCTGCTGGTTTCGGCGGCCTGGACCGGACTCAGGCATCCCAGCGCCAAGGCGGCGCCCAGGACTCGGCGGTGGCGGATGATTCTTTTCATGGTGTGATCCCCTCGATTGGTATGGCATTGGACAAAAGAAGCCCCTGCCGCCGGAGCGCCGGAGGCAAAGGATGAAGCAAGCGGTTGTCGGGGCCGGGCGCTAACGGGTCATGGCAGGGTCCCATGCGCGGGTAGCGGCGCCAGGTCCCGCGGCGCGGCCACGCACAGCGTGACGCTGGACGGATGCGCGGCCGACAGGTGCACCGTGTTCAGCGCGATGCGCTTTTCGCGGGCGTCGGCGGCCGATTCGCCGCTGTTCGGGTTGACGTCGTACTTCGGGAAGTTGCTGCTGGAGATGTCCAGGCGGATGCGGTGGCCGCGCTGGAACAGATTGCAGGTGGCGAACGGTTCGATGGTGATCTCGTAGACCTTGCCCGGCGCCAGGGGCCGCGCTTCGTCCCAGCCTTCATGGAAGCGGCAGCGGAAGATGCCGTCGGTCAGGTTCAGCGCATAGCCCTGCGGGTAGTCGGCGCTGGGCGGATAGACGTCGATCAGCTTGGCGGTGAAGTCGGTGTCGGGGCAGTCGGACGACACGTACAGCTTGACGCTCACCGGCCCGGCCACCGCCAGATCCTCCGGCAGCGGTTCGGTCTGGAACACCAGCACGTCGTCGCGCGCAGCCAGCGGCAGGCCGGGCTGGCGCACGCCGAAGAAGCGCGTGTCCTCGCGCTGGTCGAAGCCGCCGCCCTCGAACACCGGCTGGCCCGAGGTCAGCGCGCCGCCGATCGTGGGCACCGG
This sequence comes from Achromobacter sp. EG18, assembly GCF_059759395.1. Taxonomy (NCBI): domain Bacteria; kingdom Pseudomonadati; phylum Pseudomonadota; class Betaproteobacteria; order Burkholderiales; family Alcaligenaceae; genus Achromobacter; species Achromobacter sp. EG18. The sequence continues at coordinate 2,858,584 of NZ_CM186213.1, read as the reverse complement.
ATTGCGCGGGTCGTACTGGTAGCGCAACCGGCCCGCCGCGTCCGCCGGCGACCGTTGATCCAGGCGGCCGTTGGCGTGCAGGTAGAAGGCGGTGGCGCGGGCCTGCGGCACCGGCCAGGCGTCGGCCTGGATCCAGGCGCCGCCATGGTCGAAGCGGCCTTGCGCGTCGCGCGCGCCGCTGCCGCCGCCCATCAGGAACAGGCGCGCGGCCGGGTCCGGCGCGGCGCCCGCCGGCGCATCCCGCAGCCAGCGCTGGAACCACGCCAGCCGGAAGCCCAGCCAGTGCCGCGCCAGGTTGCCGTCGAAGGCCGCGCGCGGGCCGAATTCGGCGTCGCCGCTATGCGTGGTGTTGCGGTCGCCATGCAGCCATGGCCCCATGATGAGCCGTACCGGCGACCGGCGGCCCTGCGTCAGGCCGGCGTAGTTCTCCAGGGTGGTGCGCACGTAGGCGTCGTACCAGCTGGACATCAGCGCCACCGGGATGTCGGGAATCGCGTCGTAGTAGCCCTGGGCGTAGATGCCCAGCTGGCGCCAGGACTCGTCGAAGGTATCGGCGCGCCATTGCTCGAACAGGTAGTCCTCGTATTCGGGCACGCTGGCCAGCGGCGAATGGCCGGGACGCCACGGCATGCGCGTGAACCACTGGCGGATGTCCTCGGCCTCGAGCGCGGCCAGCACCAGCGGGTCCTGTTGCGCGGCGGGGCTCAGCTTGGCCTGCTTGTAGGCCCAGGTGGCCTGCTTCAGCTCGAACGCGCCGGATTGGCGGATGCCGCACTGGTAGCCGTTGGAAAACCCGCCCGAGTCCAGCACCATGCAGGCCAGGCCTGGCGGATTCAGGCAGGCCAGCGCCATTTGCGTGTGGGCGGCGTACGACAGGCCCATGGTGCCGATGCGGCCGTTGCACCACGGCTGTTGCATGATCCACGCCAGCGTGTCGAAGCCGTCGGGGCCTTCCGACAGGTACTTGGTGAACTGGCCTTCCGAGCCGTAGCGGCCGCGGCAGTCCTGGAACACCACGGCGAAACCGTGCGCGGTGAAATAGCGCGCCACCTCGGGCCGCGGCACGCCGAGCCGGCCGTCGATCTGCTCGGAGCGCGACACCTCCGCCTTGCCATAGGGCGTGCGCTCCAGGATCACGGGCAGCGGCGCGTCCAGGCCGGGCCGGTAGCCGGCCGGCAGGTGCACGTCGGTGGCCAGGCGCACGCCGTCGCGCATGCGCACCATCTGGTCCGCCAGCAGCGCGGCGGGAGAAACTTCGGGGGCGGTCATTTTGCTTCCTGTATGTACAGCATGGAGGTGCGTTCGAGCTTGTTGGCGCGCATGACGGTGCCGTCGCGCGCGGCCCAGAAGGCCACCGGGAAATACAGCGGCACGATGCCGACGTCGTTGAAGGCGGCCTCGGCGGCCTGGCGCAGCAGGGCGTCGCGTTGCGCCGGGTCGAACTCCACGGCGGCCCGCGCCAGCAGGCGGTCCACCACCGGGTTGGAGTAGCGCGCGCGGTTGAAGGCGCCGGTGCCGGCGGCCTTGTCGTAGGTGGCCAGCACGTTGGTCAGGCCGTTCGACGAATCGCCGGTGCTGTTGCCGTACGAGAAGATGAAGGCGCTGTACTGCTGCTTGCCGCTGGCGCCGGCATAGACGTTGTAGGGCTGGGTCACCACGCCGTTGATGCGCAGGCCGGCGCGCGCCATCATCTGCGCCAGCGCCTGGGCCAGGTCGCTGTCGCCGGCGAAGCGGTCGTTGGATGAGTGCAGCGTCAGGCCGAAGCCTTGCGGATAGCCGGCCTGGGCCAGCAGGGCGCGCGCGCCTTCCAGGTCGTAGGCGGGCGCGGGCAGGTTGGGGCTGTGGCCGCCCAGGCCCTCGGGCACCATCTGCCCGGCCGGCACGCCGGCGCCGCTGAGCAGGCGTTCGGTGATCGGGCCGCGCATGAACATCTTCGAGATCGCCTGGCGCACCCGCGCGTCCTTGAGTGGATTGACTGTCATCGGCTTGCCCTGCGCGTCGGTGACGAACGGGCTGGCGTCGCGCGCCGAGTCCAGCGCCAGGTAGATCAGGCGCGCCGACGGCGAGCGATAGAGCGTGTAGCCGGCCTTGCCCCTGAGCGTCCTGGCATCCGTCGGCGGCACGCTGTCGATCAGGTCGACCGTGCCCGACAGCAGCGCCGAGATGCGCGCCGCGTCGTTGGCGATGTAGCGGATCACCACGCGGTCGAAGTCCGGCCGCGCGCCCCAGTAGGTCTCGTTGCGCGCCAGCTCCAGGCTGTCGCCCGGCTGCCAGCGCACGAACCTGTAGGGGCCGGTGCCGATGGCCGCCACGCCGCTGTTGAAGTCTTCCGACCGCTTGCCTTGCGCGGCGTGGCGCGACAGCATGTAGACCAGCCCGATCTGCTCCATGAAGTCCGGCGTGGGCGCCTTGGTGCGGATGCGCAGGGTCAGCGGGTCGACCACCTCGACCGCGGCGATGGAGCGCACCGCGCCGCTGAAGGGCGCCGGGCTGTTGGGCACCCTGGGCGCGCGTTCCAGCGAGAACACCACGTCGTCGGCGCTGAACGGCGTGCCGTCATGGAAGCGCACGCCGGGCCGCAACCTGATCTCCCAGGTGTCGGGCGCCAGCACCCGCCACGACAGGGCCAGGCCCGGACGCATCTGCATGTTCTCGTCGGTGGAGACCAACCGTTCGAAGATGTTCTCGGCCGCGGCCTGGTTGTTGCCGGTGCGCGAGAACAGCGGGTCCATCGACGACGGTTCGCTGGAATGGCCGATGGTCAGCAGCGGCCGCGCCACGGCGGGCGCGGCGCCGGCCAGCAGCGCCAGCAGGGCCAGCGCCGCGGCGCCGCGGCGGATCGGGGTAAGCAGGGGATTCATGCGGCGGAGGTTCCTTGTGGGCGCGCGGCGCCGGCGCCGTCGAGCAGGTGACAGGCGGCCTGGTGGCCGTCGGCCGTGACGCGCAGCAGCGGTTGTTCGGTCTTGCATCGCGCCATGGCCTGCGGGCAGCGCGGATGGAAATGGCAGCCGGGCGGCGGATTCAGCGGCGACGGGATTTCGCCCTTGATGGCGTGAAAACGCCGCTTGCGGTTCGACAGCCGCGGCACTTCCTCCAGCAGGGCCTGGGTGTAGGGATGGCGCGGCGCGGCGAACACTTCGGCGGTGGGGCCCGACTCGACCACGCGGCCCAGGTACATGATGACGGTGCGGTCGCTGATGCGTCGCACCACCCCCAGGTCGTGGCTGATGAAGAGATAGGTCAGGCCCAGGTCCTGCCGCAGGTCCATGAACAGGTTCAGGATCTGCGCCTGGATCGACACGTCAAGCGCCGCGATCGACTCGTCGCAGATCAGGAAGCCGGGCTTGACCGCCAGCGCCCGGCCGATGCCCACGCGCTGGCGCTGGCCGCCCGAGAACTGGTGCGGGAAGCGGTTGCGGTAGTCCGGGTCCAGCCCCACGCGCCGCATCACCTGCACCACGTAGTCGTCGTAGTCGCGGCGCGCGATGATGCCGTTGGCCAGCGGCGCCTCGCCGATGATGTCGCGCACCCGCTTGCGCGGATTGAGCGAGGACATCGGGTCCTGGAAGATCATCTGCGTGGCCATGCGCTGCGCGTGCGCGGCGCGGCCGGTCAGGGCGGACAGTTCGCCGGCCGGCGTCTGGATGCTGCCCGTGGTGGCCGGCAGGATGCCCGCCAGCACCCGGCCCAGCGTCGACTTGCCGCAGCCGGACTCGCCCACCAGGCCGACCACTTCGCCCTGGTGGATGGTCAGGTCGACGCGGTCGACCGCGTGCACGGTGTGCGAGGCGACCTTGGCGCCCAGCAGGCCGGCCAGGCGTTCGGCGTAGTCGGGCCGCTTCACGAACAGGCGCGACACCTGGTTGGCCTGCATCAGGATCGTCGGGCTCACGAAAGGGCTCCTGTCTGGGGATGGAAACAGCGCAGGCCGCGGCCGCCGGCGGCCTCCAGCGGCGGCTGTTCGGCGCGGCAGCGCTCGGTCGCATGGCCGCAGCGCGGGTTGAAGGCACAGCCGGCCGGCAGCGCCAGCGGCGACGGCGCCATGCCGGGGATCTGGTACAGGCGGTCGCCGGTGTGCTCGTTGCTGGGCACCGAGCCGATCAGGCCGATGGTGTAGGGATGGCGCGGACGATCCAGGATGTCGTCGGTGCCGCCGGACTCGACCACGCGGCCGGCGTACATCACACAGACGCGGTCGGCCAGGCCCGCCACCACCGCCAGGTCGTGGCTGACCCACACCATGGCGGTGCCGGTCTCGGCGCACAGCTTCTGCATCTCGGCCAGGATCTGCGCCTGGATGGTGACATCCAGCGCCGTGGTGGGTTCGTCGGCGATGATCAGGTCGGGCTTGTGCAGCATGGCGATGGCGATCGCCACGCGCTGGCGCATGCCGCCCGACAGCTGGTGCGGATAGGCCTTCAGGCGCTCGGCCGGCGAGGGGATGCCGACCGCCGCCAGCGTGTCGCGGGCGCGGTCCCAGGCCGCCTTGCGGCTGCAGCGCTCGTGGCTCAGCACCGTCTCGACCATCTGGGTCTCGATGCGGAACACCGGGTTCAGCGTCATCATCGGGTCCTGGAACACCATGGCGATGCGGTTGCCGCGCAGCTGGCGCAGTTCTTCGCGCGACAGCGTCGCCAGGTCGGTGCCCTTGAACAGGATCTGGCCGCCGTCGATGCGCCCGGGCGGATCGATCAGGCCCAGGATGGAAAAGCCGGTGATGGACTTGCCCGAGCCGGACTCGCCGACCAGGCCCAGGATCTCGCCGGGATGGACGTCGAAGCTGACGTCGTCCACCGCCCGCACCAGGCCGGCGCGGGTGTGGAACCAGGTGCGCAGGTTGCGCACGGATAGGGTGGGGGTTGCCGATTGCATGGCGCTTCCTATTTCTGCAGGCGCGGGTTGAGCGCCTCGCGGACGCGGTCGCCCACGATGTTCATGGTGAAGACCACGGTCAGCAGCAGCAGGCCGGGAAACACGCTGATCCAGTACAGGCCGGCCAGCATCTGCTGGTAGCCGTTGGCGATCAACAGGCCCAGCGACGGCTCGGTGACCGGCAGGCCGATGCCCAGGAAGCTGAGCGTGGCCTCGGCGGCGATGGCGTTGGCGGTCTGGATCATGGCGATGACGATGACCGGCGGGATGCAGTTCGGCAGCAACTGGCTGAACAGCGCGCGCCGGTGGCTCAGCCCCAGGCACAGGGCCGCTTCCATGTATTCCTTGCGCCGCTCGACCACGGCGGTGGCGCGCACCGCGCGGGCGAAGTAGGCCCACTGCACCACCACCAGCGCCAGGATCACCTTGTCCACGCCCTGGCCCAGGATGGCCAGCATCATCAGCGCCACCAGGATGGTCGGGAAACCCAGCATCAGGTCCACCAGGCGCATGATCAGCGCATCGATGCGGCCGCCGAAATACGCCGCCGTCAGGCCCAGCACCGTGCCCACGGCCATGGCGAACAGGCCGCTCAGCACGCCCACGGAAAGGCTGGTGCGCAGGCCATACATCATGGCCGACAGCATGTCGCGGCCCTGGGCGTCGGTGCCGGCCCAGTAGATGTCGCCATAGATGCCCTGGCTACCCGGCGGCATGCGGCCGTCCAGGATGGTGATGGCGGCCAGGTCATACGGGTTCTGCGGCGCGATCCACGGCGCCAGCAGCGCGGCCAGCACCAGCAGCAGGAAGATGATCGCGGCCAGCGTCGCGGGGCGGCTGTCCAGCACGCCGTGCAGCGCCTGGCCGAAAGTGGTGTCGCGGCCGGGCAGCCATTTTTTGGCAAGCAATGTCATTCGGAGGCTCCCACGCGGACACGGGGATCCAGCACGGAATAGATGATGTCCACCAGCAGGTTGAGCACGATGAACATGGTGACAACGATCAGCAGGTAGGCAACCACCACCGGGCGGTCCAGCTTCATGATGCTGTCGATGATCAGCTTGCCCACGCCGGGCCAGGCGAAGATGGTTTCGGTGACGGTGGCGAAGGCGATCAGCGAGCCGAACTCCATGCCGACCACGGTGACAATCGGGATCAGGATGTTTTTGAGCACGTGCATGTAGATCACGCGCGATTCGCGCAGGCCCTTGGCGCGGGCGAATTTCACGTAGTCCAGCGGCATCGTCTCGCGCACGCCGCTGCGGGTCAGGCGCACGATCAGCGCGATCTTGAACAGCGCCAGGTTCAGCGCCGGCAGGATCAGGTGGCGGATGCCGTCCCACGACGCCAGGCTGGTGTGGATGCCGAGGATCTCGCCGGTGGGGCCGCGCCCGGTCGACGGCAGCCAGCCCAGCGTCACCGAGAAGATCAGCACCAGCATGATGCCCTGCCAGAAGTTCGGCAGGCTGAAGCCCAGGATCGAGCCGGTCATGATGCCGCGATCCAGCGCCGAATCCGGCTTCAGGCCGGCCACCAGGCCCAGCGGCAGGCCGATGGCCAGCGCCAGCAGCAACGCCACGCAGGCCAGCTCCAGCGTGGCCGGCAGGCGTTGCAGGATCAGCTGGATGGCGGGCTGGTTGAAGACGAACGAGGTGCCCAGGTCGCCGTGCAGCGCGTTGCCGACGAACTTCAGGTACTGCTGGTACAGCGGCAGGTCCAGGCCCAGCGACTGCACCGCCTGCGCGATCTCGGCCTGCGTGGCGTCGGCCGGCACCAGGATCTCGATCGGGTCGCCGATGGCGTAGACGCCGGCGAACACGATCAGCGAGGTCAGCGCCAGGATCACCAGGCTCTGGCACAGCCGGCGGATAATGAACGCGGTCATGGCGCCTCGCGGCGACAGGAAGCGGGGAACGGAACGGCGCGCATCTGGGGGCTCCTTGCCGGACAATATCGGCGATATCGCGTATTGATTGCGGATTCATGAATGGCGAGAATCCGGATGGGCGGAATGTTCGATCCATCGCGCCCGACTGGCAACCGTATGCGAAGGCGGCATATGGCTATGTGAATGACGAGAAATTTGGTGTTAACCCTAGGCCTCGCGCGTGCCGTGCCGCGCGGCGCCGATATTGCGGACCCCGCGGGACAGGATGAATTTCAAGCAGCTCGAGGCTTTCCTCGCCTTCATGACCACCGGCTCGACCATCGAAGCCGCGCAGCGGCTGGGTTCGTCGCAGCCGGCCGTCAGCCGCCTGCTGAGCCAGTTCGAGACCGACCTGGGCGTGCCGCTGTTCGTGCGTCGCAAGGGCCGGTTGCATCCCACCGCCGAGGCCGAATCGCTGCTGCCCGACGTGCAGAACATGATCTCGGACGCCGAGTCGCTGCAGCGCCACGTCAACCAGTTGCGGCTGGGCGGGCAGCGGCGCACGCTGATCCGCGTGCAGCTGCCCAGCACGGTGGCGCAGTCGGTCATGCCCGCCGTGGTCGAATCGTTCCTGTCCGACCATCCCGACGTCGCGCTGGAAGTGCTGGTGGGCACCTACGAAACCAGCGAAGTGGCGGTGCTGGGGCGCGAGGCCGACCTGGCGCTGGTGCGCTCGCCGCCGATGAATTCGGGCCTGGCCATGTTGCGGCGGCTGGCGACCGAGGCGGTCTGCATCATGCCGCCGAGCCATCCGTTGCAGGCGCTGGACGAGATCGGCCCGGCCGACCTGATCGGCGTCGACCTGGTGCTGCTGGGCCGGCAGCGTTCGCTGCGCCTGCAGATCGACCAGGCCTTCCGGCAGGGCCGCATGATGCCGCAGATCAAGGCCGAGGTGCATTCGGTGGAAATGGCCTGCCGGCTGGCGGCGCAGGGCATCGGCGTGTCGATCGTCAACGGCCTGTTCGCGCGCCTGTGCCAGGACATGGGCATCGTCTGCCGGCCGTTCCGGCCGCGCATCGACTACTGCGTGGGCATGGCCACGCTGGCCGGCCAGCCGCCGCACCCGCTGGTGCCCGAACTGGTCCAGCGCATCCTCGACGCCATGGCGCGGCGGGCGGGGCCGGACGCGTTCACGCTGCTGGCGCCGGACGACGCCGCCGCGCCTGCCGCGTCGGCCTGAGGCGCGCGCCGCCGGCATGGACGCGGGATACAGTACGACGCAAAAGCGGCGGTCTTGCGACACAGGCGGGATACAGCGCCTTGGTGCAATGCGGGTTCCTCAATTCCGATACCAGGAGCCATCATGTCCCAAGCGCTGGAAACCGTGCTGTACACCGCTCACACCCACACCACCGGCGGCCGCGAAGGCGCCGGCCGCAGCGATGACGGCGCGCTGCTGCTGCCGCTCAGCCCGCCGGGCTCGGGCCGGCCCGGCACCAACCCCGAGCAACTGTTCGGCATCGGCTATTCCGCCTGCTTCATCGGCGCCATGCAACTGGCCGGCGCCAAGCTCGGCATCGCCGTGCCGCGCGACGTGGCGGTCGATGCCGAGGTGTCGCTGGGCAAGACCGACGGCGGCGCGCGCTACGCGCTGGCAGTCAGGCTGAACATTTCGCTGCCGGGACTGTCGGACGAGCAGCGGCGCCAACTGGTCGACACCGCGCACCAGACCTGCCCCTACTCGGGCGCGATCCGCGGCAATATCGACGTGGAATTGGCGATTCTCTGAGTCCGTAGTTTCAGAAGCAACGCCCCGCGATGGCGACATCGGGGGGCGTTTTTCATCTGGAAAATCGAAGCGCGCTACCTCGCCGCGCTCAGGCGCCGGGCCGCAGCAGCACCTGCGCCTCCAGCCCGCCGCCCTCGCGATTGCGCAGCCGCAATTCGCCGTCGATCACGTCGGCCAGTTGCCGCGCGATCGCCAGGCCCAGGCCGGTGCCGCCGCTGTCGCGGTTGCGCGAGCCTTCGAGCCGGTAGAACGGTTGCAGCACCGCCTGCAATTCCTGTTCGGGAATGCCGGGGCCGCGGTCCAGCACGCGGATCGATACACCGTGGCCGTCCTCGGCCGGGCCGATCAGGACTTCCGCCGCGCCGCCGAATTTCAGCGCGTTGTCGATCAGGTTGCCCAGGATCCGGCGCAAGGCGCGCGGCCGGGTCTGCCATGGGCCAGGGCAGTGGCCTTGCAGCGTCACCGGCTTGCCGATGTCGGTGTAGTCGCACACCAGGCTGTCCAGGAACGCGTCCAGGTCGATGCGCGCGGGCGGCTCGGTGGCGGCGCCCGCGCTGCGCGCGTAGGCCAGGCCGTCGCGCACCAGCTGCTCGACTTCCTGCAGGTCGTGCGCCAGCTTGTCGCGGTCGGCCGAATCGTCCATGAATTCCGAACGCAGCTTCATGCGCGTGATCGGCGTCTGCAGGTCGTGCGAAATCGCGCCCAGGATCTGCATGCGCTCGGCCAGGTGCGCGGCGATGCGGTCCTGCATGGCATTGAATGCCGCCGAGGCCTGCGCCACTTCGGCCGGCCCGTCCTCGGCCAGGCGCGGGCTGCGGCGGTCGGGGCTCATCGCATCGGCCGCGCCGGCCAGCTGCGTCAGCGGTCGGATCGCCAGCCGCACCGCCAGCCACGCGCACAGGATCAGCAGCGCCAGCTGCGCCAACAGCACCACCGGCAGCCACATCGCCAGCGGCATCACGCTCATGTGGATGTCCAGCGTCACCGCCTGGCCGTCGGCCAGCGTGGCGCGCGCCTGGATGTGCTTGGGGTCGTCGCCGACCGTGCCGAAGGCCAGCGGATAGGCATTGCCCAGCGCCGCCTGGATCGAGTCGCGCACCGCCTCGGCGGCCGGCGTCTGCAACGGCCGGTCGAAATCGCCGGGCCCCAGCAGGTACTGGCGGTTGCTGGCGCTCAGTCGCGGCAGCCAGGCGGCGCGCTCGTCGGCCGGCAGGCGGTTCAGGATCGCCAGCGCGACCACCACGTCGCGTTCCAGGTTGTCAAGCATGACGCTCCTGGCCGACTGGTAGCGCTCGTAGAACTGCAGTCCAAACGACAATCCGTGGGCCAGCACCAGGCCCACCAGGAAGACCAGGAACAGCCGGCTCGCCAGGGTGCGCGGCCAGCGGCGCCAGGGCGGGACCCGGGCGGCCATCTACGTGGCCTCGGACACGTCGACCTGCGCGGCGAACACATAGCCTTCGCTGCGCACCGTCTTGATATACATCGGCTCGCGCGCGTCCTCGCGCAGCCGCTGGCGCAGGCGGCTGACCAGCAGGTCGATCGAGCGGCCGAAGAAATCGGCGTCGCGCCCCTGCGTCAGGTTCAGCAGCTGGTCGCGGTTCAGCACCCGCTGCGGATGGTCCAGGAAGACCCGCAGCAATCGGTATTCGGCGCCGCTCAGCGACACGATCGTGCCTTCGGCATCCAGCAGGTGGCGCGCGGTGGTGTCCAGCGTCCAGGCGCCGAAACGCACGGCGCGGCCGGGCTCGGTGACCTGGAAGTTGGGCGGCAGCATGCGGGTGCGGCGCAGGATCGCCTTGATCCTCGCCAGCAGTTCGCGCGCCACGAAGGGCTTGACCAGGTAGTCGTCGGCGCCCATCTCCAGCCCCAGCACGCGATCCATGTCCTCGTCGCGCGCGGTCAGCAGCAGGATCGGGGTGCGGCGGTGCTTGCCGGCGCGCAGCTCGCGGCACAGCACCAGGCCGTCGTCGCCGGGCATCATGATGTCCAGCACGATCAGGTCGACGGTCAGCGTTTCGAGCAGGTTGCGCATCTGCCGGCCATCGGCCGCCAGCGTGACGTTCAGGCCGTTCTTCTTGAGGAAGTTGCCGGCCAGCTCGCGGATCTCGCGGTCGTCGTCGACGATCAGGATGTGGTCTGGATTGTCCATGGCGCATTCTACTCAGCGGGCGGGGTGCGGCGGCGGTCCTGGCTGTTGACGATCAGCTGGCATGGGCCGGGCTGGACGGCTTCGGCGCCCAGGCCGCCGGCCAGCAGCGCCAGCACGGCCAGCAGCCGGCGCAGGGTGGGGCGGGGATGTGGCTGGGGGAGGGGGTGCTTCATGGTCGGGCTCCGGCAAGGGGTGTCCGGCAGGTTATAGCGCCGCCCGCGGCGCGAAGTGTGTCGTAGTGTATGCGCGGCCGGACACGATACAAAAGCCGCGCAAAAACCCCGTTTTCCGGCACAGGGCGGATACCCGCCGCGCGTCCAATGCGGTCATCGAGACTGAAACGGACCGCCCGCCATGACCACCCTCATCGACACCCCGCTCGCCCTGGCCGCCGGCATGCTGACGGTAGCCTCGCCCTGCGTATTGCCGCTGCTGCCGATCCTGCTGGGCAGCGCGGTCGAGCGCGCCGGGCGCCTGCGGCCGCTGTGCATCGTGCTGGGCTTCGTGCTGGCGTTCTCCGGGCTGGGCATCGCGCTCAGCCTGCTGTCGGGCGCGGTCGAGTCGGCCCATGAGGCGGTGCGCTCGGTGTCGGTGGCGGCGCTGGCGCTGTTCGGCCTGGCGCGCATCTGGCCGCGGCCGTACGACTGGCTGGCGGCGCGGCTGAGTGGCCCGTTGCAGGGCGTGATCGGTCTGGGCGCGCGGGGTGGTTCGGGCAATGCCGGCGGCTTCCTGCTGGGCATGTCGCTGGGCGCGGTCTGGACGCCCTGCGCCGGGCCGGTGCTGGCATCGATCCTGATCCTGGCGGCGCGCGCCCAGGACCTGGCCCATTCCAGCCTGCTGCTGCTGGTCTACGGGCTGGGCGCCGGCATCCCGATGCTGGCCATTGCCTACGGCGGCGGCTTCGCGGCCCGCCGCGTCGGCGCCATCGCCCGCCACGCCGTGCGCCTGCAGCGCGCCTTCGGCGTGTTGCTGGTGGCGTCGGCCATCGCCATCCATTTCCAGTACGACGTGCTGGCCTATGCCTGGATCAGCCGCCTGTTCTCGTGACCTGATTTTTTTCTGTCCGCTTTTCCGCGACCTGTTTTTTCGCAACCCCATTTTCCGTGACCTGAAGGAGCGCACCATGCCGTCCATCCGCTTTTCCGCCCGCCGGGCCCTCGTTTCCGTCAAGTTCGCCGTGGCCGGCCTGTTGCTGGGGACCGCGGCGCATGCCGCCGCCCCGGCGCCGGTTCCCGCGCCGGAATTCACCGGCATCCAGACCTGGCTCAACAGCGAGCCGCGCACCCTGGCCAGCCTGCGAGGCAAGGTGGTGCTGGTGGATTTCTGGACCTACACCTGCATCAACTGCATCAACACGCTGCCGTACGTGAAGCAGTGGCACCAGAAGTACAAGGACCAGGGCCTGGTGGTGGTGGGCGTGCACACGCCGGAATTCCCTTTCGAGCGCACAACGAAGAATGTGGCGGACGCCATCAAGCGCTTCGGCATCGAATACCCGGTGGCGCAGGACAACGACTACAAGACCTGGGACGCCTACCGCAACCAGTACTGGCCGGCGTTCTACCTGATCGACAAGGCGGGCAACATCGTCTATCGCCATTTTGGCGAGGGGCGCTACGCCGAGACCGAGGCCGAGATCCAGCGCCTGCTGGCCCAGCCCCAGTCCTGAGTCCCGCGGGCCGGCCGCCGTCGCGAATGCCGTTGCGGGCGCCATTGAGACGCCTGCGATGGCTCGCTGGCGCGTCCTGTGACGGCCCCGCGGCGGTTCAGCCGCCGGCCAGCGCCAGCATCAGCAGCGCGCCCAGCAGCGCCGGCGGCATCACCCAGGCGCCCAGCTTCAGGAAGCGCAGCGCGCCCACGTGCTGGCCCTCGCGCCGCACCGCGATCAGCCACAGCAGCGTCGCCAGCGAACCGGTGATCGACAGGTTGGGGCCCAGGTCCACGCCGATCAGCAAGGCGCCGGCGGTCTGCGCCGGCAGGTCGGCGATCTGGCCGACCGATCCGGCGATCAGTCCGGCGGGCAGGTTATTGATGACGTTGCTGGCCAGCGCCGCGACGATGCCGGCGCCCCACAGCGCGCCGCCGGCCGAGTCGCTCGCCAGCCGCAGCAGCGCCCGCGCCAGGGCGTCGATGGCGCCGCTGAGCGCCAGGCCCTCGACCAGCACGAACAGGCCGGCCACCATCGGCAGCACGCCCCAGGCCACGTGGCGCAGCACCGGCAGCGGATTGAGCCGCTGCCGCAGGTGGATGAAACCGGCGGTGGCCAGGCCGGCAATGAAGGTCGGCAACCCCAGGTCGGCGTGCAATGCCGAGGCCGCCATCAGCACCAGCGCGGTCAGCAGGATGCCGATGCCGGTCAGGCGCGCGCCGCTGCCCAGCGGCTGCGGCACGATGTCCGCCCGCAATGGCTGGCGCAGCGCCTCGCGCTGGCTGTAGCGCAGCGCCAGGTAGGTCAGGCCGATGGCCGCCAGCGACGGCAGCGTGAAGCGCTGCAGCCAGTCCAGCAGCGGCGGCATCTGGCTGCCGTACACCACCAGGTTGGCGGGATTGGAGATCGGCAGCACGAAGCTGGCGGCGTTGGCGATGAAGGCGCAGATGAACAGGTACGGCAGGGGCCGCGCGCCGGCGGCCCGCGCCGCGGCGTACACCGCCGGCGTCAGTACCACGGCGGTGGCGTCGTTCGACAGGAATACGGTGACCAGGATGCCCACCAGGAACACCAGGTCGAACAGCCGCCGCGCCGACCCGTGCGCATGGCGCGCCGCCACCATCGCCAGCCAGTCGAACAGCCCCTGCTGGCGCGCCAGCTCGGCCAGCACCATCATGCCGATCAGGAACAGGTAGACGTCCAGCCCCTTGCCGACCGCGCCCAGCGCTGCCTGCCAGGGGATCAGCCCGGTCGCCGTCAGCAGCAGGGCGGCGCCGCCGGCCCAGACGTATTCGGGCAACTTCCAGGGGCGCAGCAGGATGCCGACGATCGCCAGGGCGGAAATGCCCCAGAGGGCGAGGGAGGCGTGGGAGGCGGGCATGAATGGTGGTCGCGTGGCGGGAAGCTGGGCATTATCGCCCGTCTCGCGGCCGCGCGGGCGGGGCGGCCCGCAGCTTCCGCACCGCTCATGCCCCGCGCCGATCCCGGGGAGGCTCGCGATGCGAACAGGCCCTAGTTGACCTGCAGCGTGTACATCGCCTGTCCGCGCACCAGCGTCAGCAGCAGCGGTTGCCCCGGCGCCGCGCCGCTCAGCAGGCCGCGCAGGTCGGCCAGCCGGCTCACCGGGCGCTGGTTGACGCCGATGACGATGTCGCCGCGCTGCATCCGCGCCGCCACCGGCCCGCGCTCGGGATAAGTGGCGCTGACCGCCACGCCATCGTTGCCCTTCAGGCGCTGCGCGCGGCCGATCTCGGTGAACTCCACGCCATTCAGGCGCGCATCCAGCGAACCGCCGTGCAGGCGCTCGTTGCGCTCCGGCTCGATGCGCAGCGTCACTTCCGAGCGCTGGCCGCCGCGCGACAGGGTCAGCCGCACCTGCTTGCCCACCGGCAGCAGGCCCTCGGCATTGCGCAGCTGGGCGCTGGTGCCGATCGGCTTGCCGTCCAGCGCCACGACCAGGTCGCGCGCCTGCACGCCGGCCTGTTGCGCCGGTGAACCGTCCGCCACCCGCGCCACCACCACGCCCGTGGCGTTGGGCGCCATGCCCAATTGGCGCGCGTTGCGCGGCGTGATGTCGATGGTGTCCAGCCCCAGGCCGCCGCGCTGCACCTGGCCGTGCTGCAGCAACTGGCGCATGACCTCCCCCGCCAGGTTCGACGGAATCGCGAAGCCGATGCCGACATTGCCGCCCGATGGCGTGTAGATCATGGTATTGATGCCGACCAGTTCGCCGTTCAGGTTGACCAGCGCGCCGCCCGAGTTGCCCGGGTTGATGGAGGCGTCGGTCTGGATGAAGTTCTGGTAGCCGGCCGCGCGCAGGCTGGAGCGTTCCAGCGCCGATACGATGCCGGACGAGGCCGACTGGCCCAGGCCGTAGGGATCGCCGATGGCGACCACGAAATCGCCCACCCGCAGGTCGCTCGAGTCGGACAGCGTCAGGGCCTGCAGCTTGTCGGGCGGAATGCGCAGCACCGCCAGGTCGGTGTCCGGATCGCTGCCGACCACGGTGGCGGTGAAGCTGCGGCCGTCCTGCAACGACACGCGGATGGACGTGGCGCCGCGCACCACGTGGTGATTGGTCAGGATATTGCCCTGGGCCGCGTCGACGATCACGCCCGAGCCGATGCTCTGGCGCCCGGCGCCACCGGCCTGGCCGAAGGCCGGCGCCGGCGCGCCATCGCCCTGGGCGGAAATGTTGACCACCGCCGGCGTCACGCGTTCGAGCATGGGCGCCAGCGAGGGCAGGGGCTGGCCGTCCACGGCCATGGGCAGCGCGGCCAGCGCGCGGGACGGGGCGGCGAGCGAGGTCGCCAGGGCGGCGGCCAGCGCCGCGGCGGACAGGATGCGGTTCATAGGGGCCTTGGTGAGTCTGCGCCGCAGTATCGCCGCGCCCCGCGTCGCCCATATGACCGATCAAGCCCCTTTCCGGCGGCGTGTTCCGCCGCCGTGCCCGCCAGCCCTAGAAGCCGACCGCCTGGCCGTCGCGGCGCGAATCGGACGCAGCCACGTAGCCGCCCTGCGGCAGCCGGCAGATCAGTTGCGCCGAGCCGAATTCCAGGCTGTCGGCGGGCGCCACCGCCACGTTGTGGCCGCGCTGGCGCAGCGCCTCGACCACGTCGGCGGGCAGGTGCGCTTCGACGTTCACCACCGGCCCCTTCTCGACCCGGAAACGCGGCGCATCGCTCATGGCCTGCGGGTTCTGGCCGAAGGCCGCCAGGCGCGTCACCATCTGCAGATGGCCTTGCGCCTGCATCGACCCGCCCATCACGCCGAACGACATCACCGGCTCGCCGCCGCGGGTGACGAAGGCCGGGATGATGGTGTGCATGGGCTTCTTGCGCGGCGCCACCTGGTTGGCGTGGCCCGGCGTCAGCACGAAGTTCAGGCCGCGGTTGTGCAGGCTGATGCCGGTGTCCGGCACCACCACCCCGGAACCGAAGCCGTGGTAGTTGGATTGGATGAACGACACCATGGTGCCGCCCGCGTCGGCGGCGGTCAGGTAGACCGTGCCGCCGCTGGCGGGCGTGCCGGCCACCGGCACGGCGGCGCGGTCCATCGAGATCAGGCGCGCGCGCTCGGCCAGGTAGGCGCGATCGAGCAGGGCGCGGGCGTCGGTGCGCATGTGGCGCGGATCGGCCACGTGGTGATGCAGGTCGGCAAAGGCCAGCTTCATGGCCTCGATGCTGACGTGGTAGTAATCGGCGCTGTCGCGGCCCATCGCCTCCAGGTCGAACTGCTCCAGCATGCCCAGCGCCATCAGCGCCGAGATGCCCTGGCCGTTGGGCGGGATTTCATGCAGTTCGTAGCCGCGGAACGACTGCGAGATCGGCGTCACCCACTCGGGGCGGTGTTCGGCCAGGTCGGCCGCGCCCAGGGCGCCGCCGGTGCGCGCCGCGAAGTCGACGATCCTGCCGGCCAGCGCGCCGCGGTAGAAGCTGTCGCCCCCGCTTTCGGCGATGTCGCGCAGGGTGCGCGCCTGCGCCGGAAAACGCCACCATTCGCCCGCCCGCGGCGCCCGGCCTTGCGGCAGGAACGCCTCGGCAAAGCCCGGTTCCTGCGCCAGCTTGGGCGCCTGCGTGGCCCATTGGCGCGCAATCGTCGGACTGACCGCGAAGCCTTCCTCGGCATAGGCGATCGCCGGTTCGAACAGCTTGGCGAAGGGCAGCTTGCCGAAGCGTTCGGACAGCGCCTTCCAGCCCGCCACCTGGCCGGGCACGGTCACCGTGCCCCAGCCGGTGCCAGGCATGGCGTCGCGGCCGGCGAAATACTCCGGCGTCCATGCCGCCGGCGCGCAGCCGCTGGAGTTCAGGCCATGCAACCGCCCTTCGTGCCAGACCAGCGCGAACATGTCGCCGCCGATGCCGTTCATCACGGGTTCGACCACGGTCAGCGCGATGGCGGTGGCGATGGCACTGTCCACGGCATTGCCGCCCGCCAGCAGCATGCGCAGCCCGGCCTGGGCCGCCAGCGGCTGGCTGGTTGCCACCGCGTTGGCGGCCAGCACCGGCATTTTTCGGGAAGCGTACGGAAAAGACCAATCGAAGGGGGAGGACATGATGGCGTGGAGACTCTGTGGGAAATTACTGCGGGGTGATGCCGGCCTGGTCGATCAACTGCTTGGTGCGCGGGATCTCGGCCTTGATGAAGGCGGCGAATTCCTCGCGGCTGCCGCCACGCGGCTCGGCGCCGGCTTCGGCCAGCTTACCGCGCAACGCGGGATCCGCAAGCACCTTGTTGACGGCGCGGTTGAGCTTGTCCAGGATCGGCGCGGGCGTGCCTTCCGGCGCCACCAGTCCGTACCACGGCGCGATGTCGTAGCCGGCGTAGCCCTGCTCGGCGATGGTGGGGATGTCCGGCGCCAGCGACGAGCGCTGCGAATTGGACATGCCCAGCGCCAGCAGCGCGCCGCTCTTGACCTGCGGCAGGCCGGTCATGATGGTGTCGAAGTACATCGACACCTGGCCGCTCAGCAGCGCCGGAATGGCTTCGCCGGCGCCCTTGTAGGGCACGTGCAGGATGTCGATGCCGGCCACCGATTTGAGCATTTCCCCCGCCATGTGCGAGGTGGTGCCGGTGCCGAACGAGGCGTACGTCAGCTTGCCCGGATTGGCGCGGGCGTACGCGATCATCTCGGGCAGGGTCTTGAACGGCTGCTGCGGATTGGCCAGCAGGATGTTGGGCGTGTAGGCCACCATCGACACCAGCTCGAACTTGTCCGGATCGTAGGCCAGGCGCTTCTGCAGGAAGCGGTTGGTGACGATGGCGGCCGGGCCGCCCATCAGCAGTGTGTAGCCGTCGGCCGCCGAGCGCGCCACCGAGGCGCTGCCGATCGCGGCGGCGGCGCCAGGGCGGGCTTCGACCACGAAAGGCTGGCCCAGTTCGGTCGACAGCGCCGCGCCCAGCTGGCGCGAAATCAGGTCGGTGGCCGAGCCGGCCTGGAACGGCACCACGATGCGCACCGGATGCTGCGGCCAGTCGGTGGCCTGGGCGCCGGCCTGGGCGGCGAAGGCCAGCGCGGCGACGCCCGCCAGGGCGCGGATGAGACGGAAAGGCATGGATTCCCCTTGAATGCGTTGTATCGGTGAGCGCCAGGCGGGTCTGTCGCCCGTTGCGGTCCCCGGCGGGCGCGCACGGCCGGCGCGCCAGTCACGGATTTGACGCGAGCCATGGCGATCCGAACATAGGTATTTGCATCCATGGATCACTGGATCCAATTTATGTTATTTTTGCGTTTATCTATCATGGCGGCTTTGAAAACCCGGGGACGAGGATGCTGCAGTATCAGAAGACAGCCGTCAGCGCCGAAGAAGAGGCCTACCAGCACCTGCAGCGCGAAATCCGGCTGGGCAACTATCCGCCCGGCCACCGCCTGGTGCCCGAGGTCATCGCCAGCGAAATCGGCACCAGCCGCATGCCGGTGCGCGGCGCGCTGCGCCGCCTGGCGTCCGAAGGCCTGGTCGAGATCCGCGCCAACCGCGGCGCCGTGGTGCGCGGCCTGAACCAGCAGGAAATGCGCGAAGTCTTCGAAATGCGCTCCGTGCTCGAAGGGCTGGCCGTGCGCAACGCCGTGCGCCACATGAGCGCCGAGCACGTCCGCCGCCTGTCCGGCATGCTCGACCAGTTGGAGCAGGGCCTGGGCGACTACCTGGACTGGACCAGCGCCCACCGCGACTTCCACGAATACCTCTGTAGTTTCTGCCAGCAGCCGCGCCTGTTGCGGCAGATCTCCGAACTGCACTCGGTGGTCGAGCCCTACATGCGCCTGTGGGCCGCCCAGCCCGGCCGCGTGTTGCGGGTGCGCGAATCGCACCAGGAACTGATAGACGCGCTGCTCACCGGCGACCCCGATCGCTGCGAAGCCGCAATGCGCCAGCATGTGCTGAACACCGTGCCGGCGTTGCAGGCGTTCCTGGAGCAGGGCGGCTGACGGCTGTCCGCCCGCGCCGCGCCGTTCAGGTCCTGCCCGGCGCCGGCTTGCCGCGGCGCTTGAATTTCACCTCGCTGGCCAGCACGCCCGCCACGATCAACGCCGCGCCCACCAGCGCCAGGCCGGGCAGGCGTTCCCCGGCCAGCCGGCCGACGATGCCGCCCCACACCGGCTCGCCAGCGTAGATCACCGTGGCGCGCGTGGGCGACACCGACTTCTGCGCCCAATTCATCGTCAGCTGGATCACCGCGCTGGCCAGCCCAAGTCCGATCGCCCCGCCGGCCCACAGCCATGAAAATTCCGGCACCGCCTCGCCCAACGCCGGCATCAGCGCGAACGACACCAGCCCGGCCGTCAGCAGCTGCACCGCCGTGACGCGGCGGCTGTCCACCGAGCTGGCGAAATGGCCGATCAGGATGATCTCGGCCGCAATCGCCGCCGCGCCCGCGAGCGTGGCCAGTTCACCCGCGCTGAAATGCAGCGCGCCGGCCTCCGGACCGGCCAGCAGCACCAGCCCGGTGAACGCCAGCGCCACCCCGACCCAGCTCATCAGCCCGGGCGGGCGCTTGAGCACCGCCCATTGCAGCAGCGGCACGATCGGCACGTACAGCGCGGTGATGAAGGCCGACTGGCTGCTGGTGATGGTGCGCAGGCCGAGCGTCTGCAGGTAATACCCCAGGAACAGCGCGCAGCCGATCGCCACGCCCGCGCCCGCTTCGCGCCGCGTCAGCCGCGCCATGTGCCGGCGGAACAGCAGCATCGACACGACTCCCGCGATGGTGAACCGCACGCCCACGAAGAACAGCGGTCCGCTGTGCTGCATGGCGATATGGATGACGAGGAAAGTGCTTCCCCACAGCATGGTGACCAGCACCAGGGCGATTTCCTGGCGCGACAAGGCAAACATCGATTCGGATTTCACGGCGGACTTCGGATTTCAAAGGTGCGAGCAATATACGCGCCCGGCCGCATCCGCGGCGTCGCGCCACGGGCAGGGTGCCGCGATTCCAGCGCCACGGATCGGCGCGCGCCCGGACACCACCGGCGACCGTTCACCGGACAACATCTTGCGCCCGCCCCGCCACCCGCATATAGCCGGGAGTAATATGGCGCGTCCGGCGGTCGGCTTCCGTCTCCTCGCATCTCCGATGCCCGTGTACCGAAGCGCCCCGGCGCGACAAGAACACAAGGAGAGAGGCAAGTGGACAAGCAAGCATCGGGCGGCTGGTATTTCGGCTGGAACATCGTCGGCGCCGCCACCGTACTGACCCTGCTCACGGTGGGGCTGCGCATGGGTATCGGGCCGTTCTTCCTGCCCATGGCGGACGGCCTGGGTTTCTCGCGCAGCCTGCTGTCGGGCATCGTTGCGGTCGGCATGCTGTGCTACGGCCTGGGCATGCCGCTGGCCGGCTACCTGGTCAGCACCCGCGGCACCCGCTTCGTGCTGCTCACCGGCACCGCCATTGTGGTGGCCTCATCGATCTGGACCGTGTTCGCGCGCGGCCCCATCGAATTCCTGCTGGCGTTCGGCGTGGCCCTGTCGATCGGGCTGGCCTTCACCAGCCCGGTGGCGCTGACCCCCGTCATCAGCCGCTGGTTCACGCGCCAGCGCGGCATGGCGCTGTTCTTCCTGTCCACCGGCTCCATGGCCGGCATCGCGCTGATGACCCCCACGCTCACCTTCGCCATCGGCGCCGTGGGCTGGCAGGAAACCCTGCTGGCCTTCGCGGTCCTGTTCGCGCTCTTGACCGTGCCGGTGGCGCTGTTCGTCATGCGCGACCAGGCGCCCGAACACACCGACCTGCTGCCCCACCAGATCGTCGAAAGGAAAGCCAGCGCCCGGCCCGCCGCCAAGGCACCCGACCTGCGCGTTGGCGACGCCGTGCGCACGCTGCCGTTCTGGCAGGTGGCGCTGGGCCTGTTCGCCTGTGGCTTCAGCATGAACCTGCTGGGCACGCATGGCATGCCCATGCTGATGGATCATGGTTTCGACGCCACCACCAGCTCGCTGGGCATCGGCCTGATCGGCCTGGTGGCGATCTTCAGCACCCTGGTGCTGGGACGCATGTCCGATCAGGTCGAGCGCCGCAACATCCTGGCCGTCATCTACCTGGTGCGCGGGCTCGGGTTCTTCGCGCTGGTCATGGTCGGGGCGCACTGGGAACTGTATGCCGCCGCCACCATCGGCGGCGTGGTCTGGGCCGGCAGCATCGCGCTGTCGTCGGCCATCCTGGCCGACGTCTACGGCGTGCGCCTGGTGGGCGTGCTGTACGGGCTGACCTACCTGGGCCACCAGGTCGGCGGCATGATCAGTTCATGGCTGGGGGGCTGGGCCTTCGAGACCTTCCATACCCACTGGGTGGCGTTCGGCGCGGCCGGCGCCTTGCTGCTGCTGGCCGCCGCCATTTCCCTGCAACTGCCGCGGCGCGGCGCCTTGCGCGCCGTGCCGGCGATGGCGGCGGGCGGGCGCTGAACCCGCGCCGCCGTCAGGCTCAACTCAACGGTCCTTGAGCAGCGACACCAGCTCGGGCACGTAGCGTTCGCCGCCGCCCTGGCTGACCGCCTGGTCATAGGTGTGCAGCACCGCGGCGCCGATCTCGCGCACCGCGCCGGTCTCGGCCGCCATGGTGTTGTAGTACGAAAGGTCCTTCTGCGCGTTCGACATGAAAAAGCGCAGCGACGACGGGTCCTGCTCCAGCAGGTAGGGCTTGAGGCGCTCCAGCGCCACGCCGCCGCCGCCGCCCTTGGTCAGCACCTCGGCGAACACCGCCGGATCGATGTCGGCGCGCAGCGCGCACGCGGCCGCCTCCGACAGCAGCGCGATCGCGCCCAGCGACACATAGTTGTGCAGCAGCTTCATGCGATGGCCCGCGCCCACCGGGCCGGCATGCGCGATGTTCTCGGCAAAGCATGCCAGGATCGGCTTGCATTCCTCGAACAAGGCCTTGTCGCCGCCCACCAGCAGGTTCAGGCGGCCTTCTGCGGCTTCCTTCGGCGTGCGCGTCATGGGGGCGTCGAGGAAACGGCCGCCTTTCTCGGTGACCGCCTCGGCCACCTTGACGGTGGATGAGGGAATGGCGGTCGAGCAGTCGATGATCACCGTGCCCGGGCGCAGCCCTTCCAGCACGCCGCCCGGCGACAGCAGCACCGCCTCGACCTGCGGGCTGCCCGTGACGCACAGGATGATCACGTCCGACTGCGCCGCCAGCGTCGCGCCGTCGGCGCAACTGGTGGCGCCCGCCGCCTTCAACGCGTCCAGCGGCTGGTTGCCCGGATGCTCCAGCACCGTCAGCGTGTGACCGTGCTTGACCAGATTGCTTGCGATGCCATGGCCCATCAGGCCGATGCCCACCATACCGATTTTTGCCATCTTCCACTGCTCCTGCCACATGGGCTGTTTGTTATGGCTTAAATCTTACTCTCAGATCCACGCGCGGCCGGCCGACGCAGCGCGATGGCGCACGGCGCTCCCCGCCTTGCGGCGCCCCGCCGCATGTCGGGCGGCCAGACGCCAAGACCAGCCTGGCGCCGGGGACGGCGGCCAAGGCAGCCCGCGCCGCGCCTCAGACGATGCGGATGCTCAACTCCGGCAGGCCGTCCACGTGCGCCACGATCACGTCGCCGCGCACCACCGGCCCCACGTTCTCCGGCGTGCCCGAATAGATCAGGTCGCCCGGGAACAGCTCGAAAGCCTGCGACAGCCGCGCGATCTGCTCGGCCACCGACCAGATCATGTGCGACAGCGTGGCCTGTTGCTTGCGTTCGCCATTGACCGCCAGCCAGATGCTGCCTTCCTTGTAGTGTCCCGTCTGGCTCACCGGATGGATCGGGCCGATCGGCGCCGCGTGGTCGAAACTCTTGCCGATTTCCCACGGCTTCTTCTGGTCGCCCATGCCGCGCTGCAGGTCTCGCCGCGTCATGTCCAGCCCCAACGCGTAGCCGTAGACGCAGTCGAGCGCCCGTTCCACGGGGATGTCGCGGCCGCCTTGCGACAAGGCCGCCACCAGTTCCACCTCGTAGTGGTAGTTCTGGGTCAGCGGCGGGTAGGGGTGATCGGCCACCGTGTCCGGAAGCACCACCTGGATCGCGTCCGTCGGCTTCTGGAAAAAGAACGGCGCTTCGCGGCTGGGGTCCGAACCCATCTCGATGGCGTGCGCGGCATAGTTGCGGCCGATGCAGTAGATGCGGCGCACCGGAAAGCGCAGGTCGCCGCCGGCGATCGGCACGGTGGTCTGCGGCACGGCAAACGGGGTCTGGACGGATTGGGTCATCGCGGGTCTCCTGAAGGTTGCGAGGGGTCACGGCCAGATTAGGTCCGCGCCGCCCGCGTCGCCTGGAGACGATTACGCAATCCGTGGACGATTCCGCGCATTTCGCGGCGTGCCCTGCCGTCCCGTTTGCGCGGTCTTTCGCCCCGTCTTTTGCCCGGCCTCCTGCGCGACCTTCGGCGGCGTCCGCGCGCCGTCGCCGCGCAGGCGCTCGCGGTAGCCGGTCGGGCTGACGCCTTCCAGCTGCCGGAAGCGGCGCGAGAAATACGCCTCGTCCGCGAATCCCGCGGCATGCGCCACCTGCGCCACGCCGCGCGCCGTATGCGCCAGCAGATCGCGCGCCAGCGCCATGCGGCGCTCGGCCACCAGCTCGGTGAAGGTCTTGCCGGTCTCTTTCTTGAGCAGGTGCGCCAGGTAATTGGGCGACAGGAACGCCGCCGCCGCCGCGTCGTTCAGCGTCAGGTTCTCGGCCAGATGCGCGCCGATGTGCGCCAGCACCCGTCGCACGCTCTCGCGCCGGCTGCTGCCAGCGTGATGGCGCGCCAGGTGCAGCAGATCGGCCTCGTAGCGTGCGCACACCAGCCCGATCAGCTGCAGCAGCAGCCCGCGGATCGCCGTCGACGAACCGAAGCCGCGCCGCCGGTTCTCCGCCATCAGCCGGGCGATCAGCGTCTCGGCCTCGGCCAGCCCCTGCGCGTCCAGCTCGAAATCCAGGTATTCCTGGAACAGGAACGGCGCCAGCGCCGGCGCCTGCGACACCGGCACGTCCTCCAGGTCCAGCGCGTCCACCGCCAGCTCCGGCCACAGGAAGCGCTGCGCGAAATTGATGATGACGTAGCGCGCGCCGGGCGGATGCGGCACGAGGTGCACCCGGTACGGCAGCACGAAGCTCAGCCCGCCGCGCGGAAACGGCCGCGTGGTGCCGCTGATGGTCTGGCGCGTGTCGCCCTCCAGGTTCACCTGGATCTGGAAATACTCGTGCCGGTGCGGCTGCTCCAGCGGCTCGCGCACCTGCTGCGCCCGGATATCGAAGTCGAAATAATCCGCGCGCTCGGCCATGCCGTAGGTCTTGATGCGGTTCATGCGTGGGGCGGAGAAACGGACGATTGCATGGGCAGAATGTAGCGCCGGCGCGACGGCCGCGCCAGCCGCCGCCGAAATTGTCCGCTCACCGGTCGCCGCCGGCCGGCGCTGGCGCGCGCCGTCCGCTTTGCGCTACCGTGGGGCATTGCGCAGCAGACACTTACCATCCCATGACAGACACCATCCCCGCCGGCTTCGCGCCATGGCAACCCAGCAGCCAGTTCATGCGCCACCTGGCGGACCTGGGCGGCTTCTACCGGCGCGCGGCCGACGACGTGCTGGCCATGCGCATCGGCGCGGCCCACGGCAACATGCACGGCATGGCCCACGGCGGCCTGCTCGCCACCCTGGCCGACAGCGCCCTCGGATACGTCATCGCCCATCAATGCCAGGCCTCGGTCGTCACCGCGCAGATGTCGGTCGAATACCTCAACGCCGTCATGCCCGGCGACTGGCTCGAAGCCCACGTCACCATCGACAAGCGCGGCAAGCGCCTGATCTACGCCACCTGCCATCTGAAGGTGGACGAACGCCTGGTGCTCAAGGCCAGCGCCGTCTTCGCCGTGCGCCAGGCCGCGGTGCCGACCTCGGACGGTTGATGCGGCGGGCGGCGAAGCCGCCAAACGCAACCGGCGGCCAGCGGCCGCCGATTTTCCCGCATGCCGGCGCCGCCGGGCTCAGAGGTAGGGCGTGGCCAGCCAGATCACCTTGTTGCGCAGCCGCTTGGCGAACGGCGCCTGCTGCAATTCATCGAGCGTCTGCCGGCGCGCGCCGGCCACCAGCGCATCGATGCGGGCGCCGATCCAGCATGCCACCTGCGGGTCGTAGATCTCCGTATCCAGCTCGAAATTCAGCCGCAGGCTGCGCGGGTCCAGGTTCGACGACCCGACATAGGCCCAGCCGTCATCCACCGTCATCAGCTTGGAATGGTCGAACGCTCCGCGCGAGCGCCACACCCGGCAGCCGGTGCGCACCACCTGGTCCAGCTGCGCCGTCATGGCATAGTCGACCAGCCTCAGGTTGTTCTTGCCCGGGATCACGATATCGACGATGACCCCGCGCCGCGCCGCCGTCGCCAGCGCGCCGATCAGCGGCTGGTCCGGCAGGAAATAGGGCGACTGGATCCGCACGTGGCGCTGCGCCACCGCCAGCGCGCCCAGGATGATGCTGTGCGCGCTGCCCATGGCGCGGTCGGGACCCGACGGCACGCAGCGCATCGGCACCACGCCATGCACGGGCTGGGCGTGCGGATCGAACCACGGCCGCGCCGGCAGCGACTCGTGCGTCGTGAAATTCCAGTCGTGCGCAAACACCGACATCAACTGCGTCACGATCGGGCCTTCCACCCGGAAATGCGTATCGACATTGGTGGCCGCGCCCGACAGCGCCGTCACGAACGCCGCCCGCACGTTCATGCCGCCGGTGAAACCGATGCGGCCATCCACCACCAGCACCTTGCGGTGGCTGCGCAGATTGGCATACGGCATGCGCAGCACGCCCAGCGGATTGGTCATGAACCGCGCCACCGGCACGCCGCCGCGCGCCAGCATCCGCACGATCGGCGGCCGCGAATACTTGGCGCCGATCGCATCGATCAGCACCCGCACCTGCACCCCGCGCCCATGCGCCTCGATCAGCGCCTGCGCCATCTCGCGGCCGATCGCGTCGTTGTCGAAGATGTAGCTCTGCATCGCCACCGCGTGGCGCGCCTCGCGGATCGCCTGCAGCATCGCCGGATAGGCCTCATCGCCGCCGGCCAGTGGCCGCACCGCGTTGCCGCCCAGCAGCCGGAAGCGGCTGACCTGGTCGCCCAGCACCTTCAGCGACGCGAACTGCGGGCCCGAGATCGGCGCCACGTCCACGCTGGGCGTCTCCACCAGCGCCGCGTCCACCAGCATGGCTTCGTCGCGCTGCTGCGACAGCCGCGTTTTGCGGATCCGGTTGATCCCCGCCACGAAATAGGCCGCCGCCCCGAACAAGGGCGAGAACAGCGCCAACCCGACCCAGCCGATGGCCGAGCGCACGTCCTGCTTGGTCATGGCGGCATGCACCGCCGCGCCCGTGCCCGCCACCACGCTGATGCCGAACACCATGTGCGGCCAGTAAGCGGTCAATAATTCATGTATGCGATCCATGGCAACGGCGCGACGCAGGCCTCCAGAGGGTGATTCGAGCGCCAAGGATAGCAAGGCGGGCAGGCGTGGCAAGAGGGGGCGGACGAGGCCAAGGCTGCAGGACCGCGGGGCGTTTTACACCGCCGAAAAAAACATGCTAGAATTCGGCCTCTTTGCAGTTGAACACGAAATTTCTGGTGTCAGCGCAAGAAAAATGTGGTGGCTGTAGCTCAGTTGGTAGAGTCCCGGATTGTGATTCCGGTTGTCGTGGGTTCGAGTCCCATCAGCCACCCCAAAGAATTCAAATGAAATCAGGCACTTACGCGAAAGCGGGGTGCCTTTTTTCATTTCCGGATGGTGGCAGGATCCGACAATGGTGGCATGCGTCAGGCGCTGCCCTTAATCTTGACCATGTGCTGGCGGTCGTACACCCGCCCGGTGGCGGCGGGGTTGGCGTGGGTTTCCCGGTTCTCATGCCGGCCCACCAAGACGGTCACATTTTGCCCTGGCGAACCGTGCCACAAGAGTCGCCGCCGACGTCATGGCGCCGGTCGCCGTCGGAGGCGTACCAAACGCGGTCGGTCATGCGGGTAACCGGCGAAATCGCTGCTCCACGTCTCGCGCACCCACAGGCGGCCACCGGGCTGGCCGTAGGGGCGCGTGGCGCCAGGGCTTCACGACCCGCTGCGTCTGCGTCTTGTTGCCGGCCAGGATGGCGCGCACCAGATTTGGCAAGGGACGGTCAATTTGGGCGCTGACACGTTGGTAGGGGATTCCCGTAGAACTGTGTCGTGCTCGTGGTAAACCAGAGCCTCGATCGGCCACCAACCATGAAGTCATGGACAGCTATGGTTAATATCTCCCGCGAGACCTTTGAGCAAACTGAGCGACGTCTACGCCAAGTCATCACTAAGGCACGACTACGCATATATCCGGGCACATACGCGTTCGTTGAATTTCCGTTGGATAGATTTCCCAGCGCTGTCCGCGCAGATGCACTTGCTCTGGTGCGAGATGACGACGTGTGGAGTCAGCTTGTGCCCAGTGACGGGACGCACGACGAACAGTTCGGGTTATTTCGATTCCATTTCCCTTCGGGTGCCGACAATAGCGGCTTCGTAGGGTGGCTAGCCACGCATTTCAAGAATCGGTTTGGCACCGGAGTATTTGTCACGTGCGGCCAGAATCAGTCGGATGGCGGGATATTCGACTACTGGGGTGTGCCGAAGACGCTCGCGGCAGAAGTGTTTAATGAGGTTCAGCGGCTGGTTGAGGGGCGCTAGCCATCGGCGCGGACGCGGCGGGTAGTGGCGCATCACTCACCGCCTTTGTCCTGCTGGGCTGCAATCGCGGGGGCCATGTCTCCGTTGATCGTGTCGCTGAACGGCTCCCCACCATCCGCGTCGATGCCGTTGTATTGGGGGGCCATCGCAGTGACGCCAACAGTCTTTGATGGAGCGGGACGCGGGGTTCGAACCCGCGTAGGCGGCGTGAAAGCCCGTCTCGTCATCGGGGGGGCATCGCCCTGACTCCGACCCTCGTGGCAAGCGGCCGGGAAGGCCATTGCCGTCGTTCCCGCCTGTTCCCCGAATACGTCCACGGCGCGATATACGACTGGTAACCGCCGCTAGAGCCTTGTTTCGGGCCGCCGAAATACACTGGGCGCACTTTTGACTCGGTGTCTTTGATATGAAAATTCTCTGTAGCCTGGCCCTGCTCGCCTCCTTGCTCGGCGGGTGCGCCGTATATACCCCGGACGGCGCCGTGATCGTCGATCCTCACCGTGGCGGTGGCGGCGGCGGCTTCTGTCCGCCGGGACAGGCCAAGAAGGGCAACTGCTGATCTTCAGCTCCGGCGAAAGGGCGCCCATGCCTGAACTGCCCCCGAGAGGTTGGATCCCTGTCCGACTTTCGCGGAAAGCGGTTCATGGCAGGGCGCCCTTTTTTGCGGGCATGGCCCGGCACATTGTTACCGTATCGCCGCCAGCTTCACCGCAAATCCCAGCAGGAACACTCCCGCCAGCCGTTCCAGCAGATTGGCCACGCGCGGGTTGGCGCGCATGCGTTGCGCCAGATGGTGCGTCAGCAGCACCGCGACCAACCCATACAGGAAGGTCAGCGCCGCCACCGTGACCGCCATGAAGGCGAAGGTCACCAGGCCCTGGTGCCTGACCGGGTCGATGAACAGCGGGAAGAACGCCATGTAGAACATGATCGCCTTGGGGTTGAGCAAGGTGATCATCGCGGTCTGGCGCAGGTAGTGGCCGTTGTCCATGCGGCTCGGACGCGGCGGGGCGCCGGGTTTGCTGCGCATCATCTGCAGGCCGAGCCAGGCCAGGTATGCGGCGCCCGCCCACTGCACGATATGGAACGCGGTGGGATAGGCCGCCAGCAGGGCCGACACGCCGGCCACCGCGAGCCACATCAACACCTGGTCGCCCAGGATCACGCCGCAGGTGGCGGCCAGTCCGGCCTTGATGCCGCCCTTGCCCGTGGCGGTGAGCAAAGCGAAGTTGCCCGGGCCGGGGATGATCAACAGCATGATGAAGGCGAGCACGAATGCGCCATAGTCGGTGACGCCGAGCATGGAAGGACTCCCGAGAAGATAGCGGTATTGTAGAACCGCTGGCGTCGGCGGAAACCGTCGGAATCAATCCATTCGCTCAAGCCTGGGCGCAGTCGCTTCGCTTGGGCCGGCGCTGCGCGCCGGCCGTCCTGTCGCGGCCGTCCTGTCGCGTTACTCCCGCTTGATGCCGGCCTTGCGGATCACTTCCGCCCAGTTCTGGCGCTCCTGCTCCGCATAGGCGCGGAATTCCTCCGCGGACATCGGCATGGGCTGGACGCCGATGTCGGCCATCTTCTGCGTCATGGCGGGCGTTCTGATCGCGGCCTGCAACTCGGCCGACAGCTTCTTCGTGACCGCCTCGGGCAGGCCTTTCGGGCCGACCACGCCCTGCCAGGAATAGACGGTGTAGTCCTTGACCCCCTGTTCGGCCATGGTCGGAACGTCGGGAAGATCCCTCAGCCGCTGCGGCGTGGCGGTGGCCAGGATGCGCAGCTTGCCTGCCTTGATGTTGGGCAGGGCGCTGGTGAGGTCCACGAACATCAGGTCCACCTGATTGCCCAACAGGTCCTGGATGGCGGGCGCGGCGCCCTTGTAGGGCACGTGCAGGATGTCCGCGCCGGTGCGCTGCTTGAACAGCTCCAGCGCCAGATGGTGCGGCGAACCGGTGCCGGCCGAAGAGGCCGTCAATTTGCCGGGGTGCTTCCTGGCCGCCTGCAGCACATCGTCCAGGGTTTTGTAGGCGGAGCCGGCGTTCACCGCCAGCATCATGGGAAACCTGGCGAGCCCGCCGATGTAGGTGAATTTCGACGGGTCGTAGGTCAGGCTGTTGTAGAGCGCCGGGTTGAAGGCGAGGGTGGCGATGTCGGCCGAGCCGAGCACGTAGCCCGACGGCGCCGATTCGGCGATCGCGGTGGCGCCCACGATGGTGGCGGCGCCGGGGCGATTCTCCACCACCACCGTCTGGCCCAGCGGTTTCTCCAGGCCGCTGACGACCGTGCGGGCCAGCACATCGGTGCCGCCGCCGGCAGGGTAGGGCACGATCCAGCGGATGGGTTGGGTGGGCCAGGACTGGGCCTGGGCCGTGGCGGCCAGCGACAGGGTGGCCAGCGCCAGCAGGCGCTTCGCGTAGGGATGCATGGGAACCTCGTTGTCTCTGTGTGCTTGTCGAACGTGGAAGAACGCTGCTTGTGGCGAGGTGATACGGACCAACTCTTACGGACCAACGCGTTATTTTTAACATGTTAACTATTTGTGGAACAGCCTTGCCACGCGTCGGGCGGGTCAGGGTTTTCGCGCAGGACAGTCCGGTCCAGGGCGCGCCGGACGCCTGTCCGCGACTTGGACCGGGTGCTGGGACTTGTCGCTGGTCGAGAAAATAATATGGAATAAATATTCACAAACTGAAATTTATCTATCAAAATCGAGCTGGTGTGCTGTCCCGTATCCGTGGGTCGGCGCACCCGCGACGCACCGTCGCGCTTCCCGTGCCCGAGGACCGACCCATGCGCACCGCAAGCCGCTTGTTGCAAGATTCGTACCGCCGGACCGACCGCGCGATGTTGCCCCTGCTTTGGCTGCTGTTCATCGTTGGCCTGTGCATGGCGCCGCAGTACGGTCGTTGGGCCGCCGCCCTCATCGTCGGCGGCTTGGCCGCCGGCATTCCTTCGTTGCTGATTCTCTGGTTGCCCGGGCGCCTGGCCACGCGCCTGGCCGTCGCCTGTGGACTGATGGTGCTGGCCGCGCTGCACATCCACCTGATGTCCGGCATGACCGAAATCCACTTCGGCATCTTCGTCCTGCTCTCGCTGCTGCTGGCGTATCGTGACTGGCGCACCATCCTGTGCGCGGCGCTGGTGATCGCGGTGCATCACCTGTCCTTCAATTTCCTGCAGCAGTGGGGATACGGGACCATCTGCTTTACCGAGCCCAGCCTGGGCATGGTGCTGTTGCATGCCACCTACGTGGTGGTGCAGGCCGCCGCGCTGGGGTGGCTGGCCTGGAAGATGGAACGGGCCGGCGTCGCCGCCGAAGAACTGGCCCGGCTCAGCGCGCACATCGGGCGCGAAGTCGGCGTGTTCGACCTGCGGTTCGACGGGCAGGGCATGCACAGCGACCTGGGCCGCAGTTTCAAGACCACCATGGACGCGGTGCATCGGACCATGAGCGAGGTGCGGGCGACCGCGACGTCGCTATCCGTCGCCTTGAGCGAGATGATGCAGGGCAATCAGCAGCTCGACGCGCACGCGGGCACGCAGGCCGAATCGCTGGCGCGTACCGCCGCGTCGATGCGCGACCTGGCGGCCAATGTCCATGACAACGCCGCGCGCGCGCAGCAGGCGCGGCAACTGACCGACCAGGCGCGCCAGACCGTCGACGCGGGCAGCGCCGCCGTGGCGGGCGTGGCGACCATGATGGGCGAAATCCAGCAGGAGTCGAAAAAGATCTCGGAAATCATCGGCCTGATCGACAGCATTGCGTTCCAGACCAATATCCTGGCGCTGAACGCGGCGGTGGAGGCGGCGCGCGCCGGTGAGAGCGGGCGCGGCTTCGCGGTGGTGGCCACCGAGGTCCGGGCGCTGGCGCAGCGCAGCGCCAGCGCGGCACGCGACATTCGCACGTTGATCGAAGGTTCCCTGCACAAGACCAGCGAGGGGTTTCGCCAGGCCGATCACGCGGCCGGGGTGATCCGCGAGGTGGTGTCCAGCATCGACCAGGCGGCGCGCATCGTCGGCCAGATCGGCGAGGCGGGACAAACCCAGAGCGCGGATATCGACGCGGTAAACCTGGCGGTGTCCAACATGGATGAGCTGGTCCGCGAGACCGCGTCCGAGGTGGCCCAGGCCGCTCGCGCCTCGACCGCGCAGCAAGCGCAGGCGGCGGCCTTGCTGCGGGCGGTGGAAGTGTTCCGCCTGCAAGCCGACCCATCGGCCGATGCCGTGGCCGCGCCGGGCGCGCGGCCGCCATCCGCCGCGTTGACGCTGGCGGGCGCGTGACCCCAAGTTCCGAAAGGGCGCCGGCCTTGGCGCCGTTTTGATGCGCGGACGCGGCGCGGCCTCCGGTCGTCGCCAGTGCGATGACCGGAGGCCGCGTGGGCCAGGCGCTATTGCGTGATCAACGCAGCAGCGACAGCACCGTCTGCGGCACCTGGTTGGCCTGCGCCAGGACCGACGTGCCGGCCTGTTGCAGGATCTGGGCGCGCGACATGTTCGACACTTCCGTGGCGTAGTCGGCGTCCTGGATGCGCGAACGGGCGCTGGACAGGTTGTTGACCACGTTGTCCAGGTTGGCGATGGTCGATTCCAGGCGGTTCTGCACCGCGCCCAGCTCGCCGGTCAGCTTGTTCAGCACGGTGAAGGCGGCGTCCAGCGTCTTGAGCGGATCGGTCGTTTTCGTGCCCTTGCTGGTAGTGTCCGTCGTCAGCTTACCCGAGGCGTTGACGTAGGCTTGGGCGCCGATCTTGGGGGCGTAGTCGCCCCCACCCGTGCCGCCCGTGACCGTGGTCTTGCCGCTTGTCGGATCGACACGGTAATTGGTCTGATAGTTCGCGGTGGTCGTGAAGTCGCCCTTGTCGTCGACGTAAGTGTCGGTCGATGTGCCGCTGGTGAACTTCACCGTGGCGCTGGTGATGCCCTTGCCCAGTTTGATCTCGACGTCGTTGGCTGTGGTGTTGGCCTTGACCTTCGCCATCAGCGCATCGGAACTGATGGTGTCGGTGAACGTCAATCGATTGCCGCCGGCGACGTTGACGTTGGAGTAGGTCTTGCCACCGATCATAACGCTCGACGAACCGGCTGCGGCTGTATTTCCCGCCGCGGCCGTCATGACGAGGGCGAGCGTGGCCGCGGTGGCGCTATTGGCGTTGGTCGTCAGGTTGCCGCGGTCATCCAGGAACGCCGCCTGGTTGCCGATCTTGATTGCGCCGGTCGCATCGACTTCGAACGTGGTCGACGCGGTGCCGTTGTTATGGGTGTAGACCCCGGTGGCGGTGCCCGCGGGCGGACGCAGCGAGTTCGCCAGCGCCGTGACGGAGGCGGCGTCCGAGGCCGACTTGTCGGTGAACGTGAAGTTCTTGTTGGCGGCGTCGTAGGTGTAGGTCGTGCCGCTCGTGGCGGTGCCGACGGTGACCTTGTTGCCGTTTTCCAGCTTGGCGAACACCTGGTCGGCGGTGGCGGATGCGTGATTCGTTTGCACAACCCAATCGTTGCCGGTCTGGGTACCGTTGGCTGCGGCCAGGTCGGTCACGTCGGCTTCCTTGTTGGGGGACACGCCCGTGCCGTTGACATTGAAGCCCGCCAGGCCCAGTGTATTGGCGCTGATCTCGGACAGGTTCAAGGTGATGGTTTCGCCGTCGTTGGCGCCGACCTGCAACGTCAGGGGCTGGGCGTTGGCTGACAGCACCTTCACGCCGTTGAAATCCGTCTGTTGCGAGATGCGGTCGATGTCCGCCAGGCGTTGGTTGATTTCGTCCTGGATCGAGTCCTTCTGCTCTTGAGAGTAGCTGCCATTGCCTGCCTGTACCGCCAGTTCGCGCACGCGCTGCAGGTGGGTGGTGATTTCGGCGGCAGCGCCTTCGGTGGTCTGCGCCAGCGAGATGCCGTCGTTGGCGTTGCGCGAGGCCTGGGTCAGGCCACGGACGTTGGCGGTGAATCGATTGGCGATGGCCATGCCCGCGGCATCATCCTTGGCGCTGTTGATGCGCAGGCCCGACGACAGGCGTTCGATGGCGGTGCCCAATGCAGATTGGGACTTGTTCAGGTTGTTCTGCGCAACCAGCGACAGATAGTTGGTATTGATGACTGCAGCCATGTGTTTGCTCCTAGACAGAGTGGCTTTACTGGCTCGGGCCGCGGAGGCGGCCCGATGGAAACGTGATGAACCGGGGCTCAGCCTGCGGTTCGTCCGTTGCCATGACTACGGCGCTGGGCAATTTGTTCTTTAGAAGTTTGCCGCTGGAAACGGGGCTTTATGATCTTTTATGAGCTTTTGCTCTCTTAATGAATGCGCTTGCGGAACACCCGAAAAAAACGAAGGCCCCGCCCGCCGGTAAGCGGGTGGGGCCTTCGGGTCTTAGCTCTCTTGGGGAAAGTTTTAAGACCTGCGTAGTGTAGAAGCTGTACGGTATCGAAAACTCATCAATACTCAACGCCCGGGGAAACGGCCTAGGCCTGAGCCGCAATGCTGACCGTGATGTCGCGCACGACCAGCAACGAGCCTTCGGCGTAGATGTTGCGGATCTGCATGGGCGTGCCCCGGATCGTGCCGAGCTTCTTGCGCACGCGGTAGAGCAGGGCATCGATGCGATGCTTGTCGAAGATGATCTCGGGGTAGCCCAGTATCTGCGACATGCGCTCGTGGCTGATAGGAAACTTCGGGCTCTGGATCAGCGAGGCCAGGACGATGGCTTCCTTGGCGGTCAGGTCGACCTGTTGGCCGTCGCTCGACCGCAGTTCGCGCGATTCCACGTCCAGGGTCCAGGCGCCGTCGCGGGACGGCGCGGCCGACGAGGTGACCAGCCGGCGTTCGAGCGCGCTCAGCGTGACGGCCAGCAAGGGCAGCTGCACCGGCTTGTTCAGGTAATGGTCGACGCCATCGCTCATGCCCTGCAGCTGCGTGTTGATGCGCGGGCTGGCGGCGAGCACGACGATGCCCATGGCGGGAAAGGTGCGGTGCAGGGCGGCAATGTGCGCCAGCATGTCGCCGTCGGGCAGCGGCGTGCCGGTGACCAGTATTTCCGGCGCCCGCTGGCGGATATGGTCGAGCGCGTCACGCAGGCCGCCGCAGGTATGCACGGCATGGCCCAGGCCGGCAATGTGCCGGGATACGGTGTCGGCCCATTCCGGGGGATCTTCAACGACGAGGATGCGCATGTTTGCACTGGCCGGTTCTGGCCGCGGACGACGAGGGTCGGCGCGGCGCGGGCCCAAGGTTGTGCCTTGAAATCGATACTTCCGGGATTCTAGGGGCGCCGATGCGCGCAAGGCGTGTCCCGGGCCCTACCTTCAGTCTGATATTGATGCGGTCAGTGCGGTGGCGCGTCGCGTGAGGCGCGCTGGCGTGCCGTGCCGCCCGCGGCGCTGAGGTTGTAGGCCGTGTTCACCAGGCCGATATGCGAGAAGCCCTGTGGAAAGTTGCCGACCAGGCGCCGGCGCGCCACGTCGTATTCCTCGGACAGCAGACCCAGGTCATTGCGCAGCGACAGCAGCCGGTCGAACAGGCGCTCGGCGTCGTCCAGCCGGCCCAGCATGATGCAGGCGTCCGCGAGCCAGAAGCTGCACGCCAGGAACACGCCTTCGTCGCCCGGCAGGCCATCGTCGCTCAGCGCGGGCGAATAGCGCAGCAGCAGGCCATCGCGCAGCAGCTCGCGCTCGATGGCCCGCACCGTGCCGGCGATGCGCGGATCGTCCGGCGGCAGGAAGCCGACCTGGGGGATCAGCAGCAGGCTGGCGTCGAGCGCCGTGCCGCCGTAGTACTGCACGAAGGTGTTGCGGCCGGCGTCGTAGCCGTGGGTGCAGATGTCCTCGCGGATTTCGTCGGCCAGCGCGCGCCAGCGCTGCACCGGGCCTTCCAGCCCGAAGCGTTCGCTGGATTTGACGCTGCGGTCCAGCGCCACCCAGCACATCAGCCGCGAATGCGTGAACGCGCGCGGCGGTCCGCGCATTTCCCAGATGCCGTGGTCCGGTTCGCGCCAGAGCGCCTCGAGCGGCTGCAGCAGCACCTTCTGCATGCGCCAGGCTTCGGCCAGCGGCGCCAGGTCGGCCACGCGCGCGGCGTGCAGGGTTTCGATCAGTTCGCCGTAGACGTCCAGCTGCATCTGCCCGGCCGCCCCATTGCCCAGGCGCGCGGGGGCGCTGCCTTCGTAGCCGGGCAGCCACGGGATGTCGTGCTCGGGCAGCCAGCGCTGGC
This sequence comes from Achromobacter sp. EG18, assembly GCF_059759395.1. Taxonomy (NCBI): domain Bacteria; kingdom Pseudomonadati; phylum Pseudomonadota; class Betaproteobacteria; order Burkholderiales; family Alcaligenaceae; genus Achromobacter; species Achromobacter sp. EG18. The sequence goes on along the minus strand of NZ_CM186213.1, from coordinate 2,822,896 downwards.
CGGCAATGCCGTACATGATCTGCAGCTGGTTGGGGTGGCCGGCGGCGGCGCGCAGCAGCCACTGGCGCCAGGCCTCGGCTTCTTCGCGGTAGCCGGCGTTGAGCAGCGCATACAGGGTCAGGGCGGAGTCGCGCAGCCAGCAATGGCGATAGTCCCAATTGCGGCTGCCGCCCAGTTGCTCCGGCAGCGACGTGGTGGGCGCGGCGACGATGCCGCCGGTGGGCTGGAAGGTCAGCAGCTTCAGCGTGATCAGCGAGCGCACCACCGCGTCGCGGCGCGCGCCGGGGCCGTCGGGCCAGTGGCAGCGCTTGGCCCATTCGTGCCACCAGGCGATGGTGCGGTCCATGCTTTCCATGCGGTCGGGCACGAAATGCGGCGACTTGTGCGAGCGGTGGTAAGACAGGGTGAAAGGCACGGTCTGCCCCTGCCGCACGCTGAAGGCGGCCACGCTTTTCATGTCGCGGCCTTCCAGCGGCACGGCGGTGTGCAATTCCACCGCGTCCGGACCGGCGATGGCGCTCAGCCCGTAATCGCGCCGCCGCACCCACGGCACCGCCTGCCCATAGTTGAAGCGCAGCGTCAGCTCCATCTGCATGTCCACGTGGCCGGATTCACCCTGGACGATGCGCACCACGTCGACCCGTTCTTCGTCGTCGCTGAGCGGCATGAAATCGTAGACACGCACCGCGCCGGTGGCGGTCTCGTGGCGCGTTTCCAGCACGGCCGTGTCGGGCAGGTAGCGGCGCCGGACCTCGCCCGGCCGGCGCGGCGCCAGCAGCCAGCGGCCGTGGCTGTCGTCGCCGAGCAGGGCGGCGAAACACGCGGGGGAATCGAAATGCGGCAGGCACAGCCAGTCGATGGAGCCGTCGCGCGCGACCAGCGCCGCCGACAGCAGGTTGCCGATCACGCCATAGTCCTCGATGGGCTTGGACATGGGTCAGGGCGCGTCCCGCGGCTCGCCGATGCGGCCGTTGACCACCACGCGCGCGCCGGTGGCCGCCAGTTCCAGGGCGATGCCACGGCCGATGCCGGAAGTGGCGCCCGTGACGATGGCCACCTGTCCGGACAGATCCGTTTGCCGCATGTTGCTCTCCTTGCGGCGGGCGCGAGCACGGGCTGTCGCCAAGCCAGGGCACGCGGGCCGCTGTCGATAGCAAAGGGTCAGGTTAGTCCCGAACGGACGGCGGTTCAACCCGCGGCCGCCGGCGCCTGGCGCCGGTTCGCTAGCCGATTTCTGACATTTTTCTGAAATTTTCTTGATTTTTCACCAGGTTGCTCTTCATTTTGTCCGACATATAATGCGCATGAGAAGTATTGTTATTAGCAAATAGGGGCGGTAAATCTTGACCAAGAATATGAAATCGGCCCGGGCGCGTCGCGTTCCCCGGCACGCGCCGCGACTCGCGCTGGCGCTCGCTTTCCCTTTTTCCAGCGCGCTGGCGCAAAGCGCGGCGCCCACCCTGCCGGCCGTGACGGTCACGGCCAATTCCGCGCAGGATCAGGACTTGCCCGCGCCCTACGCCGGCGGCCAGGTGGCGCAGGGCGCCAGGCTGGGCATGATGGGCAACCAGGACGTGATGGACACGCCCTTCAACGTCACCAGCTACACCGCCGAGCTGATCCAGAACCAGCAGGCCCGCACGCTGGCCGACGTCATGGCCAACGATGCGTCGGTGCGCTTCACGACGTCGAGCGGGCACGCGTATGAGAATTTCCGCATCCGCGGGTTCGACGTCAACCAGAACGATGTCGCGATCAACGGCATGTACGGCCTGGCGCCCATGGGCCGCACGCCGCTGGAATTCGTCGAGCGGGTCGAAGTGCTCAAGGGGCCGAATGCGCTGTTCAGCGGCATGGCGCCCAGCGGCGCGGTGGGCGGCACGATCAATCTGGTGCCCAAGCGCGCCGATGATACGCCCAACGCGACGTTCGGGGTGAACTGGCAGGGAGACGGCCAGCTGGGCACCACCATCGATGCCGGCAGGCGCTTCGGCGACGCCAACCAATGGGGGGCCCGCGTCAACGGCGCTTTCAGCGACGGCGCCACCACGCTGGACGGCCAGTCGCGCAAGCGCGAATTCCTGTCGCTGGGCCTGGACTATCGCGGCAGCGCGCTGAGCGCCTCGATCGACGCCTACCACAGCCAGGAGTCGTTCCAGGGCGGCACGCCCGCCATGTTCTGGTTCGGCGGCTCCGTGGTGCCCAAGGCGCCCGATCCCCGCATCAATCAGTTCAGCACCGGCTACGGCAGCATCCAGAGCAACGCCGTGGTCGGCCGCGCCGAATACCGCTTCAACGACAATGTCTCGGTGTTCGGCGGCATCGGCCGGCGCGACAGCCACCAATCGGGCCTGATCAACGGCACGCACGCGCGCCAGATCGACGCCAATGGCAATTTCACCGGCTCCATCATCGGCCAGCGGGCCTACACCGACGCCACCTCGGCCGAGGCGGGCCTGCGGTCGCGCTTCAAGACCGGCGCCGTGGGCCATGAACTGGTGCTGCAGGCCTCCATCCTGGATACCGAGGATGGGTCGGCCACGGGCACGGCCTCGACCTTCCGCTCCAACATCTACGACCCCATCACTCCGGTCATGCCGGGTGTGCCCGACAGCGCGCCCAAGACGGCGGAAAACACCTTGACCAGCCTGGCGCTGGTCGACACGATGTCGTTCCTCGACGACCGGCTGCGGTTGACCGGCGGCCTGCGCAACCAGCGCGTGAAGACGACCAACTTCGACAAGAACGGCAACACCACGTCGCGCTACGACAAGCAAGCCGTGACGCCCGCCGTGGCCTTGGTCGTCAAGCCCTGGGGCCCGGATCTGTCCTTCTATGCGAACTACGTGCAGGGCCTGAGCAAGGGCGACAGCGTCACCGACACCACCGCCACCAACTTCGGCCAGGTCTTCGCGCCCTACAAGACCGAGCAGAAAGAGGTGGGCGTGAAGTGGAACGCCGGCACGTTCACCAATACGCTGGCACTGTTCCAGATCGACAAGCCCATGCTGGTCACCGAAGGCACCACGGCCAGGCCGACCTACGCCGATGGCGGCGAAAAGCGCGTGCGCGGGGTCGAATGGAACACTTTCGGCGAACTGGCGCGCGGCGTGCGCGTGCTGGGCGGGGTGACCTATTCCCAGGGCAAGCAGACCAAGACCTCGTTCGGCCGCTATGACGGCAACACCGCGGTCGGCGCGCCGCGCTGGCAGGCCAATACCGGACTGGAATGGGATACCCCGTGGATTGCCGGCCTGACCCTCAGCGCGCGCGTGCAGGCGACCTCGAGCCAGTACGCCGATGCCGCCAACAAGCTGAAGATCCCGGGTTGGGGCCAGCTCGACCTGGGCGCCCGCTACGCCATGCTGGTCAATGGCAAGGACGTGGTGCTGCGTTTGAACGTCAACAACGTGTTCGACAAGCACTATTACGCCGGCAGTTTCAGCGACACCACGCCGATCGCCACGCTGGGCCCGGCGCGCACCGTCACCGCATCCGCCAGCATCAGCTTCTGACCATGGCGCGCCGCCCCCGCCGCCGGCCATGGGCCGGGCAGGGCGCGGCGCCCCACCGCATGCGCCGCATGCAAGGACGACTATGCAATCCCTGATTCTTCCCAGCCTGATCGCCTTGTTCCTGGGCTGCCTTGGCATCTATCTCGGGTCGCCCAATCAGCGCTGGCGCCGCGCGCCCTGGCCCCCGCTGGCGGCCCGCGCCGCCGGGAGCGTGGGCTTGGCGCTGGGCGCCTGGGGCTGTCTGCGCGCGTTCTCGATCGTCGCGGCGGTGTTCGTGTTCTGTACCGCCTTGATGCTGTTCTTCAGCCTCATCCCGTACCTTGGCGCGCTGGCGGCCTCGCGCCGGAGCGATTGGCATGACGCCCGCTAAGCCCGCGCCGATCCGGCGCGACTGGATTTCCAAGACCCTGGCGGGTGCGCTGCTCGGCTTCGTTCTGGCGCTCGGCGCCAGCGCGGCGCTGGCGGCGCTGACGCGCGGGATTCCCCTTGTGACGCGCTCGCAGCTCGCCATGTGGCTGGTGCCGCCCGTCTGGCTGGGCGTGCTGAGCACGGTCTATTTCTTCCGCAGCGGCCCGCGGGCCTGGGCCTGGCTGGGGGGCGCGTGCGCCGTGCTGTATGGCGCGTTGTTCCTGGCCGGCGCGCTCTGAGGGCGGGCACCATCATGAAAGCCGACTACATACGCATCTACAAATCCGTCCACACCTGGACCGGCATCCTGGCGGGCATGGCGCTCTTCATTGCCTTCTATGCCGGCGCATTGACGGTATTCAAGGAGCCGCTGTCGCGCTGGGCCACGCCGCCCTCGGCGGTGCCGCGCGCGCCGGTGGAAGACGCGCAGGATCTCATCGCCAGGACGCTGGCGGCGCGCCCGGACGTGGCCAGGGGATTCACCGTGCACCTGCGCGACGGCGAGCACGTGCCGGCGCGCCTGGGCTGGGAGGTGCGCGATCCGGGCGCCGACGACCATGACGAATCGTCGCTGCGCCACTACATCGCCTTCCTGGACGCGGACGGGAAATTGCAGGTGCAGCAGTCCGCGCCCAGCGGGCTGGCCGCATTCATCGACGTGCTGCATCGCGTGGTCGGGCTGCCGCTCGACAGCGATCCCAATCGCTGGTTCATGGGAATCATCGCCTCGCTGTACGCGGTGGCGCTGGTTTCCGGCGTCATTGTGCTGCTGCCGTCGCTGGTCAAGGATTTCTTTGCCCTGCGCACCGGCAGGAACCTCAAGCGCATGTGGCTCGATGCGCACAATGTGGTGGGCATTGTCTCGTTGCCGTTCCACCTGGTCATGGCGCTCAGTTCGGTGGTGTTCGCGTTCCACGATGGCATCTACGACCTGCAGGACAAGTTCATGTACGAGGGCAAGCTGGAGGCGGTGTTCCAGCGGCCTGGCGCCGGCGCGCCGGACCCGGCCATCCGGCGCGACCCGGCGGCCATGCTGGCGCCGCAGGCGCTGGCGGCCCGGGCGCGCGAGCTGGCGCCGGGCTTCGAGCCGGACACGCTGCAGTACCAGCAGGTCACCGGTCCGCGCGCCATCGTGCGGGTGTGGGGCAAGGACGACAGGGCGGTGTCGCCGCGCGCGCGCGGCGGCTTCGTGGCGCTCGACCCCTACACCGGCAAGGTGCTGAACAGCGACTACCTGCCGGGCGGGCAGAGCACCGCCAATCTCTGGGTCAGCAGCTTCTTCGCGCTGCACATGGCGTCCTTCGGTGGCGTGACGGTGCAGTGGCTGTACTTCTTCCTGGGCCTGGCGGGCGCGTGGCTGTTCTACAGCGGCAACCTGCTGTGGATCGAAACGCGTCGCAAGCGCGCCGACCGCAGGACCGGCGCGATGCCGCGGCAGAGGCTGGATACGCGGCTGATGGCCTCGGCCACCGTGGGCGTATGCCTGGGCAGCCTGTGCGGCATTTCGTTGATGATCGTCGCCGCCAAAGGATTGCACGGCCGCGTCGACGATCTCGACGCCTGGCTGCGGGGCGTGTACTACGCGGCGTTCTTCGCCAGCGTGGCCTGGGCCTTTGCGCGCGGCGGCGCCAGGGCGGGCGTGCAACTGCTGTGGACCGCCGCCGCGCTGACGCTGGCGATTCCGGCCACCTCGCTGGCGGGCTGGCTGCTGCCCGCCAGCGGACTATGGGCGCACACCACGCCGCCGGCGTTGGCCGTGGACGCCACGGCGCTGGCGCTTGCGCTGGGCCTGGCCTGGATGGCGAAAGCCAGCGCGCGGCGTATCCGCCATGGCGAGCGCGACAGCGTGTGGGCGCCGCGGCAGCCGGCGTCGGAGCGCGGCGATCTGGCCCTGGCGCAGCCCGTGGCGCCGGCCCGCGCCGTCACGCCCGGCGACTGCGCATCCCCGCCACGATCTTCAGGTCCGCGCGCGCAATGAGTTCGCGATATGTCTCGCTGTCGACGCCATGGATGGCCACTTTCGACTCGGCGTCGTGATGGATGCCCCAGCCGAATTGCTTGACCAGTGGCGAGGCGCGCAGGCAGGCCTGTGGCCTGGCGAAAAACGCTTCGCGTGCCGGCTTGCGGTCCCGGGGCGCGATGCCGTTGCGAATGGCATATACCTCGAACAGCAGATCATCGCTGGTGTAGTGGTACGGGTGCCGCGTCAGCAAGGCGTGCTGGAGCTGGGCGATGGAGTTGGCCTTGGCCGGCATCGTGCCGGCCGTGGCGGTGCTGTCGGGGGACGCCGTGATGAAGGTCGCCGTGTAGTTCGTTGTCATGGTGGTCCTGGTTTCCCCCGGGGCTGAGGGGCCAGGCCGGCCGCGCCATTGCCGGTCCGGCCCCGTTCCGCCAAGTTTCGCACTTTTCGGGCTTGTCGGTGCGGCGACGGCCTGCGCTTCGCGACGCATGAGGCCCGCGGGCCGTCACTGGAAGCGGTACCGCAGCCCCGCCGCGAACACGTTGTTGGTCAGCCCTCCGGGGCCGAACTGTGCGTCGTAGCTGGCGTACCACGAGACGTCATCCGCCAGCTGCGAGCTGGCGCCCAGGCCCAGCCAGCCGGTATGGCGCGGCAGGCCGATGCCCTGGACCTCGAAGCTCGCGTCCGGAGCGCCGGCGAAGGCGGCCGTGAAGTCCAGGCGCGTCGGGTTGCCGTAGCGATACGCGCCAAAGGCGCTAAGGGTGGTGCTGCCCCCGGCCCAGTCGAGCGGCGAGGACTGCAATCGCAGGCCCAACTGGCCGGCCCCCTGGTCGTAGGATTTCTTTCGAGCCTGCAGGGCGAAGGCGCTGCCATCTTCGTCGATCGCGCCGCGCGCCAGATGGTCGTAGGACACGCCGACGAAAGGCGTCACGCGGCCGCCGTCGAACGCGAAGGCGTGGCCGATCTCGGCGTAAAGGGCGGTGACGCGGTCGTTGCGGCCGCTGGCGACGCGTTCGGCGCCGCCGGCCAGGATGTCGCGCTTGACGTCCGCATGGCGCCATTCGTGGCCGGCGCGCGCCGATACGTACGGGCCGATCTCGGCCCCGTAGCGGCCATACAGCGACAGCCCGGTTCCCTGGCTCCTGGACTGGCCGCCATAATGGTCGAAATCGGCCTTGGCGTCGGACCACGTCAGGGAAAGACCGAGAATGCCGTCGTCCGTGACGCGATGGTCAACGCCCAGCTGGCCGCCATACAGGCGCGTATCCGCGCCGGCGAAACCGGACTGCTTCAACTTGCCGGCGCCGCCCATCATCTGCATCCATACGCCGCTGCGCGCGCCTGCGAGCGCCAGCTGGTCGACGCGGTTCGACAGCGCGCGGTTCACGGCCTGTGACTGCTGGAAGCCAAGCGCCTGCGACGAGGCATGGATCTGCCCGCTGACGCTGTCGAGCGCCGCCGCCAGTTGCGCGGCGCTGTCGACGCTCTGCAGCCGCGCCGCGCGCTGGATGAAGGCGTCGCTGACGTTGCTGTCCGCGCCCAGGACCTTGGCGTCGGCCGCCTCGAAGGCGGTCTCGATCGCCTGCGCGGCGCCCAGCCTGCCGGCCTGGCCGCCGTACAAGTCATGCGCCACGGTAGCGACGTTGCTGCGCGCCACGTCCAGGTCGATCTGGTCGGCGGTCGAGTAGTCGGGGCTGACCGTGTACAGCAGGCTCGGTCCGGCGCTGACCGTGCCGAAGCGGCCGACCACCGCGAAGGCCTTGAGAACCGTCTCGCGCGACTTGACCACATAAGCGTCGTCGGGCTTGGTGATTTCCAGCGCGGAATTGCCCAGCGAGGCCAGGCCATCGACCGTCAGGGTCGTGCCAAGCTGGGTCGTCAGCCTGGCCTCGGGGCGGAACGCGAAGTAGCTGCCCTGGATGTGCAGGCCGTTGCCCTTGGCCACCAGCGTGCCGCGGTTGTGCACCGAGCGTCCCGCCACGCCGCCGTCGGCGCTCAGGACGCCATCGGCCTGGATCGAGATGTCCCCGGCCACGCTGCCGTACAGTTCGACCGTGCCGCGGGTGATGGTCGTGGTGCCGGTATAGCGGTTCTGGCCCCACAGGACCAGGGCGCCGGTGCCTGCCTTGGTCAGGCCGGCGTCGCCGCCGATGTCGTTGAAGAACTCCGAGCGCATGCCGTCGAAGTCCGCCACGAAATCCCCGCCCAGTGTCAGGCGCGTGTCGAACAGGGCGGGGCCGCGCACCGCGCGCGCCATGTTCAACCGGCCCCAGCCGAAGCGGGTACGGTCGCCCAGGTCGTCGGCGGTCGACAGCAGGGTCTGGCGCAATGCGCTGTTGTCCATCCAGGGATAGGCTTGCGATACCAGCGCCGCCGTGGCGGCGACCACGGGCGCGGCGAACGAGGTGCCCGTCAATTTGTCGTCGTCCGGCGACCGCGCGCTGATGCACCAGTTCGCGGCGATACCGCAGGCGTTGGACCAGGGCGCGAGATCGCCGTCGGCCAGCACTTGCGTGACCGTCAGCCAGCCGCGTTCCAGCGTCGGCACGACACGAGGCGCGGCGGCCAGCAGATAGGGATTGGGTTGCGCTTCGTTGCCGTTGGCCCAGACCAGCAACTGGCCATTGCTGTTCACGGCTTCGTCGAGCGCAGGGAAGAAGGCCTTGACCGTCGGCGAATCGGGCTTGGTTTCGTCGCCGTCGGGCAGGGCGTACTCGGGGCCGGGAACGAAGGACCAGGAATTGTTGACGATCTTGACCCCGCGCGCGTTCAGGGCTGACAGCACGCCGCGCAGGCTCAGGTTCGAAAAGGTGGCCCGCTGGTTTGCCTGGTACAGGTTGACGCCCGTGGCCACGCCCTTGCCGAAGTCGTCGCCGGCCACGACCTTGCCGCCAATGATGCGGCTGACGATGGCGCCATGGGTGGCGATCTTGCCGTCCTTGTCGACGGGCTCGGCGGCATCGGCGGCGAGGACCTCGCGCAGCGCGCCCGCAACCGAGAGCTTGTGGTGGTCCGTGGCCGGATCGGCGTCGAAGCCGTTGTCGATCACGCCGACGTTGACGCCTGTGCCTTCGAAGGCCGCCGCGTCGGGCGGGGCGGGCACGGGCGAGGTCGGCCGCCAGCCGGGGATGCCGGTGTCGCTGATGGGGACGACAGGGGCTGGCTGGGGCGGATCGGGGGGCGCGACGGGATCGGCGGGTGTAGTGGGATCGGGGGGGGTGACGGGATGGGCCGGTTTGGCGGGGTCGGGGGGCGTGACGGGATCGGCGGGCTTGACGGGGCCGGGAGGCGTGACGGGATCGGCCGGTTTGGCCGGATCAGGCGGCGTGACGGGATCGGCGGACTGGACCGGAGGCGCGACCGTCCCGGCGCCGCCAGGACCGCCACCGCCGCCACTTCCCGTGCCAGGCAGGCTGCCCCCCGTGTCTCCATGGCTTCCCCCGCCGCCTCCGCAAGCCGCCAGGATGGACAGGGTCAGGATGGACAGGGCGAGTCTGGATGCGATCGGCAGGGATCGATGTGTGCGCATGATGCGGCGGTTTCCGTATTTGTGCTGGCCCCGGGCAAGGGGCGCTTGAAAGGGGGGCGTCGCCGTCAAGCCAAGTTTGGTTTTTGCGACACGCCATGTTTGGCGGCGCGCATTAACCCCGCATTAGCCGAGGCCACAAGGGCACCGCGCGAGCGTGTTCTCGGACTGCCGGACATCCACCCCTTCCGCCAGGAACCGCTGGCCTATTAGCGGGATTTATGCCGGGCTTAAGCCATTGCTTGAACCAGCGTCGTGAACAGTGAGCAAAACCCGCTATTCCTGGGGTTTTCCCTCATCCCCTCATCGCCCTACCATGCCCGTCCGGATCAATCAGGCCCCGCGACAACAACAGGCGCCATCGCGCCATCCGGCCGGGGCCGCATAGGAAGCAAGCATGTTTCGGCTATTTACTGGATTGCGCATCCGCGCCCGGCTCTCGGGCGCTTTCTTGATCGTGGCGATGATCGGCGGGGCCATTGGCGCCGTTGGCGTCTGGGGGCTGGCCAGCATCAACGACATGAACACGCGGCTTTACGAAGTCGAACTGCGCGGCCTGTCCGACATCAAGGAAGCCAACATCCATTTCATCTATGCGGGCCGCGCCCGCAACAGCTACCTGGCCGCCTCCAGCGAACGCGAACGCCAGGCCGTGCGCGCGCAGTTCGACAACGCCGTGCGCAACATGGACAAGCTGCGTGACCGCGCGCAGGCCTACTACCAGACGGACGAGGGGCGCCAGATGCTGGACCGCTTCAAGGAAATGGAAGAGACGTGGAAGCGCGACGCCGACGCCTTCTTCACCGCCGCCGCCGCGTTGCCGCCGGTGCAGAAAGACCCGCGCGCGGCCGAGATCGAGCGACACGTGATCGCGTCGTCCGAGCAGCTGGACCGCGTCATGAGCAAGCTGGCCCTGCAAAAAGAGGTCTCCACGGCGCAGTCGGTGCGCGAGGGCTCCGATCTGTACGAGCGCATGCGGGACGTCATGATCCTGCTGTCGGTGGCTGGCGTGGTGCTAGGCATCCTGCTGGGCGCCGTGATGACGCGCGGCATTGTGGGGCCGCTGGGCCAGGCCGTGAACGCGGCGCGCCGGGTGGCGGCCGGCGACCTGACCGGCGACATCCAGGTGGCCACGCGCGACGAGACCGGCGACCTGATGGCCGCGCTCAAGGCCATGAACGCCAGCCTGACCGGTATCGTGCGCGAAGTGCGCGGCGGCAGCGAGGGAATCGCCGCGGCCTCATCGCAGATCGCGCAAGGCAACGCCGACCTCTCCCAGCGCACGGAGGAACAGGCGGCGTCGCTGGAGGAAACCGCGGCGTCCATGGAGGAACTCACCGGCACGGTGCGCCAGAACGCCGCCAACGCCGGCCAGGCCGAGCAACTGGTCAGCCAGGCCTCGGCCGTGGCGGCGCGCGGCGGCGAAGTGGTCGATGGCGTGGTGCAGACCATGGGCGCGATTTCCGACAGCTCGCGCCGCATCGCGGATATCACCAACGTGATTGATGGCATCGCGTTCCAGACCAACATCCTGGCGCTCAACGCCGCGGTCGAGGCGGCCCGGGCCGGCGAGCAGGGCCGCGGCTTCGCCGTGGTGGCGGGCGAGGTCCGCACCCTGGCGCAGCGCTCGGCGCTGGCCGCCAAGGAAATCAATGCCCTGATCAACGAATCCGTCAGCCGCGTGGAGGATGGATCACGCCAGGCCGACGAGGCCGGGCGCACCATGCGCGACGTGGTCCAGAGCGTGCGCCGCGCGGCAACGCTGGTGCGCGAAATCGCCAGCGCCTCGGCCGAGCAGTCGACCGGCATCGACCAGGTGAACGTGGCGATCGCGCAGATGGACGGCGTCACGCAGCAGAACGCCGCCCTGGTGGAACAGGCCGCCGCCGCGGCCGCCAGCATGCGCGAGCAGGCCGGCCACCTGGCGCAGCAGGTGCGGCGTTTCAAGGTGGAGGTGGAGGCGCCGCCGCCGCGGGCGCTCCCTTGCGGCATACCGCCGGCGCGTCCTGGTAGGGACGATCCGGATCCGGCTTGCCCGTAGGCTGGAATTCCAGAAAACACCGGCCGCCTTCCTTCAGCGCGACTTGCAGAGGCGCGGCATAAGCGTCATCCAGGAAGATCTGGCCCTGCCGGCCGACCAGCGTGACCAGGTTGCCGCGTCCGTCCATTACCGCCAGCCGTTCGGCCAACGGCTGCTGGTCGGCTTCGGACACCGCCGACAACAGATAGCGCTGGACCTGGCGCAAGTTGAAGTCAACCACCTGCACCGACCCGCGCGCCGGCTTCACCGACTGGATGCCGTTGGGCAGGTTGGCGTTGCGCGGCAGGCTGGCGGTGTTGATCTCGACCGAGCTTTCGCTGTAGGCGGGCAGGCCTGGGATCACGGCATGGCCCCAGGCATCCGTCCAGGCCGGACCCGCGGGCGTCTGGATTTGCACGCCGCCCAGGTCGCCGACCTTGGCGATGCCGAATGTGTCGCCCACGTCGTATGGCGAAAACGCCACCGCGCCGCCAGCCGCCACCACGGAACCCTGCACTCCCCAGTTCGTGGACAGGCTGCCCTGTGCATCGCGGTTGGCCGACAGGTTCAGGTGGGTATAACGCGGTAGCGCGTCAATGGCCACGGACGAGTTCACGGCATGACCCGGATTGGCCACGCTGGAACTCAGGTTGTAGCTGAATTGCGGGCTGACCGTGTCCGAATAGCTCGCGCCAAGGGCGCTGCTATCGCCCGCCTTGCTGACATACACGCCGGCGCTGGCGCTGCCCAGCGGGAAACTGAGGGTCAGGAAATACTGATTGTCTGAGCGCGCACGCGTGTCGGCGCTGAGGTCTTTCGCCGCCGACAGCGTCACCGAAGTGCGCCCGAAATTGCGGTTCCACGACACCGTGGCGCGCCGGCGGGTGGTATCCAGGCCGCTCAGGCGGCTTGCCGTATAGGTTGCCGACAGCGAGCCCAACGTGGTATTGAACCAGGAGGCTCCGGCGGTATAGGTCTGGCTCGCCCTGGCCCCGGCGCGCGGGTCATCCGTGCGTTGCAGTACTTGCGCCAGGTCGCGGTACCCCTGCGTCTGCCAGGTTGCCGAAAAATTGGTGGACAGCCTTTCCCATGGCGAGATCGACAGGGTCGACGTGATCTGCTGGCCCTGGAGCTTCTGCCCCTGCGCCATCGCGTTGGAGACACGGATGCCGATCGAGCCATTGACGGCCTCGCCGGGCGAGGCGGTAAGCGTCGCGGCCAGCGCGCGGTACGACGGCGATGCCAGCACGCCCGCGTTGACGCTGGCGTGGCGCCCCAGGTTCCAGCCATTGCTGGCGGTGGCTACCAGCGGCGTCTGGCTGTCGCTGCCGCGATAAGCCTGGTAGCGGCCCACCGCGATCGACAGCCCCTGGGCCGTCGTGTTGCGCACCGCACCGAATGATGCCGCCGGGACGATGAACTGCTGCCGCTCGCCGCTGGTGGAAATCACCTGCACGTCGAGGTCGGAATTGCCGCTGATGATGGGTACATCACTGATCGTGTAGGCGCCGGCAGGAACCTGCGTCATCAGGATCAGCGTTCCCATCTGGCGCACTTCCACCCGGCTCGGACCGCTGGCGATGCCGCTGAAGGCGACGCCCGACGCCTGCGTCTGCCGCAACGCATATTCGGGAAAAAGCTGCACGCCGCGCAGTGTGCCGACCGCGAACAGCGAGCCCGCGGGTGAGATCTGGCCTGCCTGGAAGGTGGCGCGCAGGCTCGGCACGGCGTGCTGGGCATACGTATCCCCCTGGGTGAAGGTCGATCGGCCTCCTTGCGAGTAATAGTCCTGGCGGCTGCGCAGGATCCAGTCGGCCACGTTCAGGCCCGTCTCACTGTATGCGCGAAAATACTGGTAGCCCGAATCTCCGGTGCCGCTGCGCGAGCCGCTCAGGTTGTAGTTGATCATCGCGGCGGTGCCGCCCGAAACATATTGACCCTGGATTGCCTCCTCGGCTGGGGCGCGGGCAGCCAGCGGCGTGACGATGTCGACCTGCGACTGGTTCGGCAGTTGGATGATGTCGGTTTCGGGATAGGCCTTGCGATAATCCTGGCAGCCTTCCCCGGACGTGCCGTCCGGCACCTTCAGGCCGATGTGCCGCAGAAGCTCGGGCGTGAAGCACAGCGTGCCTTCGTCGTTGAAGCGCACGTCCATGGTGCCCCGGTCGATGCCATTGACATTCAGGCGCACACGGCTCATACCGGGCAGGAAACGCGCCGCCTTGCTGAAGTAGGCCGCGGCTTCGGGCGAGATGCCCAGGCGCTTCAGGGTCTGGGGATCAAACTGCTGCGCGAACGCGGCGGTCGGGACCGTCATGCCGATGCATGCCGCCATGCCCGCAGCCGCGTACGCAAGCGGGTTCATTTCGCGGGGGTCTGGCTGCAGCCATTGGACAGGGGGATGGCATAGCTACCCGCGGCGTAGCCGTAGACGGTGGCGGGCCAGATTGTCACGGTGCCGGCGGTGGCCGCCCGCTTGCCGGCCAGCGGCAGCTCGAAGCGCTCGCCCGGCAACAGGTAGGTCTTGGGCAACGGCAGGTTGACGTTGGCGCTGTCCAGTCGCGCCTGCTGGGCCAGGCGCACGACATAACCACTGTCATTGCACAGGCGCAGCTTGTCGCCGTCCACGCTGCTGGACAGGCGCGTCCATGGGTCCTTCAGCTTTTCCAGCGCGCGGGGCTGGATGATCATGGGGATGTTCTGGCGAAAGGTGGTCTGCACCTGGTTGTCGGCGCCACGCGCGAACGGGATGCCTTCGAAGGCCACGCGCTTGAATCGTTGCGTGGCCAGAGGCCCTTTCTTGGTCAGCATGAAGCGCACCAATTGCGACTGGCCCGCCTCCAGCCGCGCCATCGGGGGCGTGGCGACGACCATTTCTTCGGGGTCCTCGGCGACATTCTCGATGGTGGTGTAGAGCAGTACCGGCGCGGCGTCGGTGTTCTGCACGATCATGGTGCCCTCGCCGGTGGCTTCGTCGACGATGAGGACCGAGCTTTCGGGTACGACGCCGGCCGCGGCGGCGGGGTTGGCCAGCAGGGCGCAGGCCAGGGAAATGCAAGTCAGGAAGGGTTTCATATCAGCAAGCAGAAGACGTGTTGACGCCGGCCGGGCGCGGCCTGCGGGAAATGGCCATCCGGAGAAGGCCTACGGGAAAACGGCTGACAGGCTTATCGAGCCGTCGAGCTGGACCTCGCGGCCCAGGTACAACGTGGAGGTCGGCGCGATGGCCGTTTCGATCCGCACGCCTGCGATCAGGGTGCGGCCGCTGGCCGGACGGCGTTGCTCGCCGCGCGCCCAGGCGATCAGGTCGGCGGCGCCGATGACCGCATCGGAATCCAGCTCATGCCAGGTCGTGCCGCCATCGGACGAGACAATCAGGCGCGCCGGCACGCCGTCGATGCTGGCGGCGTCGCGCCGCCAGCGCAGCGCGAACGCGCCCAGCGGTCTGCCGGATGCCAGGCCGATGCCATGGCTCGTTTCGCCCGCCAGGCCGAGACTGCCACCGGCCGCGGTGCTGGCCGAGCCGTCGACACCGGATTGGCGCAGGGCGAGCGTTGCCGGTTGTTCACAGACCACCGTGACGCTGCGTTGCTGCGCGGGCAGCGGCGCGGCCTGGGCGGCACGCAACAGGTTGCGCCTGATCTTGCCGTAGTCCACTGTGGGGCCGCCACCCAATTGGATGCGGCAACTGTTGGCCTGCGGCGCGGGCGGCGCGGCAAGGCTCGCCGCGCTGAGCAGGGCGCCCAGCAGGGCGCAAAGGGAAGGCAGGTAAGGATTCATGGTCAGCCGGAGTTCCCGGCGCGAGGCGGCAGCGGCCGCTAGAGATAGACGAGCGTCATGACCGCGCCGCCGGTGAACGGCACCTCGGTCGCCACGCCCAGTTGTGCGCTGCGGTCCAGGGCCACCTGGATGCGTACGGTACCCACGAACTCACGGCCGAAGGCGGGTTCGCGCGGCCCCGGCATGCTCCAGGTTTCGAGGCTGCCGTCGTCATGGAAGAAGTTACCGACAGAGGGATTCCAGGACTTGCCGCCGTCGCCGCTGTAAATGGACTGCGTATCCTGCTGGTCCACCTTGAAGCCTGGCACCAACTGCAGCGCCCAGGAGCCGATGCTGCGTCCTGCGTCATTGCGCAGACCATATTGCCGGGCGGGCGACCAGCTCTTGCCACGCCCGCCGAAGAACACCATGTCTTCCTTGAACGCCACCAGGCCGGGATTGCTGTCACTGACGGTCAGCGCGACTTTGGTCAATGACTCGCAGGAAATCCGGAGCTCTCGGTCGATGACGGGCAACTGCGTGTAGGTATCCTTGTTCAGATCCTTCAGCTTCACCTTCCCGTAGTTGAAGGTGCCTTGCTCGGAAATCTGGAAGGTGCACGCCCCGGGCTTTATCGAACCCTGCACGGCGACGTTCAGGGGAGTGCTCTGTGCCAGGGCGACCAGAGGCAGGGCTGCGGCGGCACAGGCCAGGAAATATCGGAGTTTCATTGTGTTTGGCCATCAGCCCGCCGGGGCGTTCGCACCGGCAGGCGCGTGGATCACAGGTAGCTGAGCGTGATGGTGGTTTCGCCGCGGAACGTCAGATCGGTGTTGATCGTCAGTTCTGACTTCGGCTGGATGACGGCGCCGATCACGATGTCGCCGTTGAACAGCGACGCCGATACCGGAACGGTGGGCGTGGCGGGGTCCGAGAATGTCACGTACGTCGTGCCGTCCGACTTCAGTTGCGCGGCATTCGCGGCGGTGTCCGCGGCACTGGCCCATGCGGCCCGGTCGCTGCTGGTCACCACCAGCGCCTTGGCTTGCGTCCCGGTGGCCGCCGCGGTGGTGTATTGGAAGTTGCGGAACTGGAAAACGTAACGCCCGATGCGTGTGGTCGAAGTGGCCGCGTCGACCAGGTCGTAGATGTAACCTTTCTTGGCTTCAGCCTGGATGCCCGTGGCCTTGTGCTCGAGCGCTGCGTCGGACGGCGTGGGCGCCTTGACCGTGCCGGCGACGGACAATGCGACCGCGGCATCGCCGCCATCGCACTTGATCGACAGCGGTTGCACGATGGGCGCCAACGGAGTCTCAGCCTTCTCCTTGAGCGAAGCCGGGTTGATCTTCTTCATGTCGAAGGCGATCGCGCTGGAGGTCGGGGTGCAGCTTCCCGGGGAGATGACGCCGCCGACGGCGACGTTCAGCGTCGACGGCGCGGGCGCCGCGGCCGGGGCGTTCTGCGCCGATGCCGTCGCGCTGCCGGCGCAGGCCAGCACCGCGAATAGTATCTTGCGGATTTGGAAGTGTTTCATTGTTGCTCTCGGTATATCGAAGCGTGCATCACGCCCGACGCGTGGATCAGAGGTAGTTCAGCGTGATGGTCGCGCCGCCTTCGAACTTGAGATCGCCGGTCAGCCTCAAGTCCTTCTTGGCCAGGATGAGCGGGGCCAGTATCAGCTCGCCTTCGAAGGTGCTGGCCAGCACGGGCGTGGTGTTGGCCTTGGGGTCGGCGAACGAGATGTAGTTGCTGCCGTCCTTGGCGAGCTGTGCGTTGTTCCAGCCTGTCTGGTCAGCGTTGTTGGTCCACGAGCTCTTGTCGGTGCTCTTGATGATGTCGGCCTTGGTGGTGACGGCTCCCACGCCGTTCCCGGTGTACTGGAAATTGCGGAACTGCATCGCGTAGACGCCGACAGGGCTATTTCCGTCCGCCGGGTTGACCAGGTCATACAACGAGTGCGTTTCGGTCTTGGTGCCGGACGGATGCTCCATGTTGGAGCCGTACGCCTTCGATGCCTTGGTATAGCCGGTCACGTTCAGCGCGATCGCGGTGTCGGCGGTGCAGGTGATCTTGATCTTGTTGGGAATGGCGCTCAGCATGGTGACCTTGTCGTTGTTCAACGACTTCGGGTTGATGCTCTTCATGTCGAACGTCAGGTCGCCGGACGCCGGCGTGCAGCTGCCCGGGGCAATCGTGCCGGTGACGTTGATCTTGAAGCTGGGCGCGGCGGCTGGGGCGTTCTGAGCCAGGGCGCCGGCGGAGGCGGCGCAGGCCAGGAGGGCGGCGAAAAGCTTGCTGGAGTGGTGATTCATGGTTGTCTGAAAGCCAAAGTGATAGCGGAGCGGAGGTTCTGTGGTGTCGTTCCTGCCACGAAAAATCGGACGAAATCACCACGGAAACTAAGGTACCAATCCGCTGCCGCACCGCACCATCAGACAATTCCGGTAGTGCGAACCGGAATACAGGGACGCTTCGGCCGCCTCGCTACGGCGCCGGCTTCATGATGCGCGTCAGCCACGCCGCGCGCATCGCCGCAAAGTGTTCAGCCGTCAGTCCCGCCCAGTCCACCGGGACCAGCCTGGCGGCGATGTCGGGTGAGAGCAACGGAATCCTGGCGCGCGCCGCTTCGCTGATCTTGGCCTTCTGGTTGGACGGCGCGTAGTACATCGCCTCGGAAAAGGCCTGTTGCGCCCGCGGGCCGAGCGAATAATTGATGAACGCCTGCGCTGCCTCGCCATTGGGGCGGTCCGCGACCCGGGCGATCAGGATGGGCACGGCGACGGTGCCCTCGCCGGGCACCGTTGTCGCATAGCCGTCCAGCGCGTCCATCTGGCTCTGGCTGCGCGAGTTCCAGCCAACCGCCAACAGGGCGCGCTTCTGAGATACCAGCCAGTACTGATTGGGGCGCGGGTTCCAGGTCAGGATGTTGGCGGTGATTTTCTCCAGATAGTCGAAGCCGGGATCGAAACTGCCCAGACCGTCCGCGGCCCCGGCCAGGCGATTGGCGAGAAAGGTCAGCGCAATCATGCTGCCGTTGACGTTCGGATTGGTGGCCACGGCCACCTTGCCCCGGTACTTCGGATCCCACATCTCGCGCCAGCTCCGGGGGGGCTGGGCAAAGGCAGACTTGGCGTACACCAGCGTCATGGAGTCGTACATGGCCGGCAGCGCCCAGAATCCGAGCTCGCGGCCCATCTTGCCCAGGTCCGCGGCATTGGGAATGCGCTTGGGGTCCATCGGCTCGATCAGGCGCTCCGCCTGGGCCAGGCGCGCGTTGGGCGGGTCCAGGATCACGATGTCGATGCGTGGCGCGGCCCGTTGCGCTCGCAGCACCGACAACGCATTGCGTGAGTCGCGCACCGCGTAGTAGCCGACCTCGATATCCGGATGCGCCGTTTCGAACGGCCGGATCACCGTCCGCAGGTATTTTTCGTCGAACGCGTCCACGCCATAGGCCATGACCGTGAGCTTGACCGGCGCGTCCGCGCGCGTCGCTTCGGGAGACAGTGACGCCGCCAGGCCGGTGAATGCCAGGCCGATGAGCAGGCGGCGGGGAAAGCGGTGCGTCATGGTGAGGGCTCCATCATGATGCCGGCGCCCGTTGCGGGACGCTGGCGCGGCCGTTACTTAAAGAGATCGTGGTTGACGCCGAACATGACCAGTTCGTGGTCCGTTTCCACGTCCAGCTTGCGCATCGCCGCGATCTTGTGGGTGCTGACCGTCTTGACGCTGCGGTTCATGATGCGGGCGATGTCGCCCACTGAAGTGCCGGAAAGGAAATGCCGCAGCACCTCCAGTTCCTTGGGCGAAAGCCGCGCGATCCGGGTCGCCGCGTCCTGGGCGCCGCCGGGGTGGTTGGCGGCCAGGACTTGCGGGGTGCTGCGGTAGATCTGGTTGTTCTCCAGCGCGCCGAGCGCGGTCAGGATCTCGGCCAGGTCGCCGCTCTTGAACAGGACGCCGCTGACGCCTTCCTCGTACAGGCTGGCGACGATGACCGGCGAAGAGATCATGGTATGGATCAGGATTCGCACCCGAGGGAAATTGCGGCGTAGGTATTGCACCAGCGCCAGGCCATCGCCGTAGCCATCCTCGGACGGCATGTTGTAGTCGGTGATGATGATGTCCGGCGTCAGCTCGCGAGCCTTGCGGATCAGTTCGGTGGCGCTGAGGGCCTCTCCGACTATGTGGTAACGGGCGACGCCTTCGAGGACGTTGCGCACGCCCAGGATCACGACTTGGTGATCGTCGGCCAGCAGGATTCGTGTCATGTTTCTCGTTCCTTGTTTGACGCTTCTAGCGAGGTGGCCTGGGTCTGTTTGGAAAAGTGCCGGGCTATAGCTCCTTGAACTGTTCGGCCAATTGCGCCAGCGTACTCTTGACGGCGTTTTCCAGGACCGGAGTCAATCCTTCTTCGGCAATTTTCTGTTCCAGCACGCCGCAGAACCGGGCGATCTCCTCCGCGTTCATCACCACCAGCGATCCCCGTATGCGATGCAGGGTCGAGACGATCGCCGCTGCGTCGCGCGTCGCCAGCGCCGCCCGCATCGCGGCCATGTCCTCGCGCATGGTGGTGTTGAACGCCGCGCGCAGTTGGCTGTCGTAGAACTCCTTGGGGCGGTTTGGAGGAGGCGGGCCAGCGAACTTGGCGCTTATGATTCTCGCGCAGGCGGTGCTCAGCGCGTCGTGCAGCGTGCGCAGGTCCACCGGCTTGACCACCCAGGCGTTCAGCCCCGCGGCGAAGCCGGCGTCGCGTTGCGTCTGCAGCGCGTCGGCCGTCAGGCCGATGATCGGCGCCTTGGTGTGGCGGGCGCGCAGCGTGCGCACCAGTTCGTAGCCGTTCATCAGCGGCATGTTCATGTCGGTGATGAGCACATCGAATTCATCGCTGTTCCAGCGCGCCAGGGTTTCGACGCCGTCGACGCAAAGGGTCACCTCGCAGCCCAGTTCCTCCAACTGGCGCACGAGCAGGGTGCGATTGACCGGGTTGTCCTCGGCCACCAGCACGCGCAGGCCCAGCCGTCGCAGACCCGCGTCTGGGCGATACTCCGGGGCCAATGTCTCGCCCGCTTCCAGCTTATCGGCCGATTCCTCGGTGGGCGCCGGCCGGCCGCGCTGCGCCAGCGCGACCGCTTCGACGATGCTCTGCCGCAGATGGCTGGTCACGTGAATTTCGGACAGGCTCCATTGCGGCTTGTCCGGGCCATCGGGAATGCACGATACCCGCGGCCCGTTCCATTCAATGGGCGGCAGGCGCTCCGGCAGCAGTTCCACCAGGATGCCTTCGCGCTTGGCGGGCGCGCTGCCGCCATGGCTCGGACGGGCGGTGGCGCCGGCCAGGGTCAGCCACGCGCAGGTATCCTGCGCCAGGTCCGCAACCGGGGCCCGCACCCATACCGGAGGTGCCGGGGCGATTTCGCCGTTGCCCGCCAGGCGCGCCGATTCGGCCGTGACGCGCAGCGGCAGCCTGAAGATGAACGTGCTGCCACGGCCAGGACTGCTGTCCAGCGTGATGTCGCCCTGCATCAACTGGCTCAGGCTGTGGCAGATATACAGCCCCAATCCGGTTCCAGGAATGGAATGGCCTGGCCCATACGCCTGGTAGAACGGCTGGAATAGCAACGGCTGCTGGTCAGCGGATATCCCCAGGCCGGTGTCGGCGATGCGCCACTCCAGCACCGACAGGCCGTCGCCGCCGCCGACCACCGTCAGGTCGATCCGCACCCAGCCCGCCTCGGTGAACTTGATGGCGTTGCTGATCAGGTTGTTCAGCACCTGCTTGATACGCAAGGCGTCGCCATGGGCATACACCGGCACATCAGTGGCAATGGTGGAGAAGAACTGCAGGCCCTTGGCGTCCGCGGTGGCGGCGTAAGATTGCAGCGCTTCCTCTGTGAGCGCAGCCGGATCGAACCGGTGGTCCTTGAGCGTCATCTGGCGCGACTCGATCTTGGACACATCGAGGATGTCATTGATGACGTTAAGCAAGCCTGCCGACGAGGTCTGGATGGTGCGCAGATAGCCGCGTTGCAGGTTGGTCAAGGGCGTCAGGCCCAACAGTTCCACCGTGCCCAGCGTGCCATAGAGCGGCGTGCGGATCTCGTGGCTCATGGTGGCCAGGAATACCGTCTTGCCGGCGTTGGCGTCGTCGGCGGCGCGCTTGGCTTGCGCCAGCGCGGCCTGCGCGCGCTTGTGGTCCGTGATGTCGCTGAAGGTGGCCAGTACGATCTCTTCGCCCTGGTAAGTCACGCGCGCCGCGCTGAAACTCAGGTGCCGGCCATTGATCTCGATGTCGCCGGGCAGCGCGGCGCCGTCGGCGGAGAAGGTCAGCTGTTTGACGACCTCCACGTCCCCCAGCCATTCGTCCGCCAGATGGTTCTTGGCCACGATCTGGTGATCGGAGACGCGCAGCGCGCAGACGGCAACGCGGGCGGCCTCGATCACCGCGCGATTGAAGGATTCGCTTTCGACCACGCGTTCGTGGCTGGCTTGCGCGGGGCGCACGATCAGGTTGCGGTGGCGCCGGTACAGCGCCACGCTGCCGCCCGCGCACAGCAGCATCAGCGCGGCGAACGAGATCGATTGCCAGCGGGCGGCCTGGAAGAACTGGGCGTAGGGAACCAGATAGGTCGCATGCCAGCCATCCTGGCACCAAGTGTGGATGTATGCGCCATCCGCCCTGAAGTCCACGTCGCTTTCCACTTCTTCCAGTGCGCCGGGCTCGTGTGGGGGAACCGGGGGGTGGGACCCGGCCGACGCCGTGGTCAGATGCTGGAAATACACCCGGCCGTAGGTCGGGTCGCCGGAGTACACGTCCTGCATCTCGATGAACGTCGCCAGCACCAGGTCGCGCTTGGGCGTGTCGGGTAGCCAGACGGCGTCCGGCAGGGTGATGGGGCTGTACACCACATAGCCTATCCGGCCCTCGCCGCTGCCGGGCAGGTTGACGTTGATCCACTTTTCGCCGCTCGGACTGGTGCGCGCGGTCTGCGTATAGATGAGCTCGCGCACCCGGTTCGCCGACAGCGGGCAACGCCACCAACGATGCACGTCATCGGTCATTGAATCCTCGGAACAGGGCACGGATATGCTGACCTGGCTGTTCAGGTCCAGCAGGAACGCCTGCATGCCGGGTTGCAGCCAGCTGCTGCGGTAAGTGCCGTAAAGGCTGGAAAGGCCTGCCGCCACCGTCTGCAGGCGGCGGCTGTGGTCGTTGCCGCCGGGCGTACCGCTGCGGCCGACTTTGATGATGTATGGCATGGCCAGGCTTTCGTACTGGCCCTCGTAGGTGTTGGTCGTGGCGTCGCTGTCGATCAATTCGAACGAGGCCGGGCCGCCTTGTGTCACTACCAGGCCCTGGCGCATGGCATCGTTCCTGGTGGCGCGCGCAATCAGGGATTCCTGGCCATGCAGATTGAGGATCAGGTGCTGGAAGTGCGAGCGCGCTTCGTTGGTGGCAAGGTTGATCAGGCTATTCACAACCCAGTAACACATCACCAGCATGACGATCGCGATGATCAGCGTCACGACGAACAGCAGCTGCATGCGCAGCGAAACCCGGGCAAGGTCGCCGATGGACGCGAGGCGCGTATGGCGGGGCCTGGCGCGCATCATCGCGAGACGGCGGAATTCCGTTTCAGGAATCCCAGCAGCAATTCCGGCGTCAAGGCGCGCGAGATCAGGAATCCCTGGGCCGTATCGCACTGCATCTTCTTGAGCAGCGCCAGTTGCTCCCAGGTTTCGACGCCCTCGGCGACCACGTTCAATGCCAGGCGCCGGCCGAGCGACACAATGCTCTCGACCGCGGCCTGGGCGCCGTCATCGGTGACGCTGCGGCTGATCAGGGAACGGTCGATCTTCAGCTCGGTGAAGGGGGTGGAAACCAGATTGAACACCGAGCTGTAGCCCTGGCCGGAGTCGTCCTGGGCCAGGCCAAATCCCTTCATCCGCAGGCGGCAGGCACCGGCGTAATAGTCGCTTATCGCATCCGTGGTCGTGCCCTCGGTCAGTTCAAAGCAGATATCCTGCGGGTTGCCGCCCAGGCGCATGACGTGGTCGTACAGGCGGTCCGGCAGATCCGCATCCTGCAGCAGATGCGTTGGCAGGTTGACGGACACTTCCACCCGGAAGTCATGCCGTTGCCAGGCGTGCTGCGCCGCGATCGTCTGCGCCAGCATTGACAATAGCAGGTCGTCTTCGAGCTCGTCCAGTATCAGCGCGGGCAGGAACTGGCCTGGCAACAGCACGGTGCCGTCGGGACGCACCCAGCGCACCAGCGCCTCGGCGGACGTGATGGCGCTGTCGGCGATACGCATCTTGGGCTGGAACCACGCGCAGATCTCGCCCGAGCTCAGGGCATGTTGCAATGCGGCACGGTCGAACACCTGCCCCGACACCAGGGATTCGGCCTTGAGGCGGGACGCCGCTTTCAGCTTGGCCACCAGGGCGATGATGGCCTGCGGTTGCGCCGGCTTGGACAACTGGTCGATGACCCGCATGCCCAGCGTCTTGGCGACCAGGCTGGCGCCGGCGATCAGGCGCTTCGGCGACGAGCTGATCACCGCCAGTAGCGGCGGCGCTTCGTAGGTGGACAGGCGCTGGATCAATTGCACGCCATCCAGTTCGGGCATGAGCAGGTCGCTCAGCACCAGGTCGTAGTGCTGGTTTTCCAGCAGACGCAGGGCGTGGCTGCCGTTCTCGGCGGTTTCCACGTGCGCGATCCCGGCCTGAAGGAACAGGTTCTTCAGGTACTCGCGTTGCAATAGCTGGTCGTCGACGATCAGGACGCGATAGGACAGCATGGCTCGATATCTCCAGAGGGGCGCCGCTGCCCGTCGGGGCGAAACGGGCCCCGCGGGAACGGCGTGCGCGCGTCGGCGGTCAGCAAGTCGGCTATTGGAGCAGCCCGTGGGCGTGTCGGGTATCAGACGTTTCCGAATCAGTGTGGCCAGTCGCGTTGGGACGAGAAAGTGGTTTTCGGAACCGTCTGATAGGCGCGCGGCGCGACGCTTTCTAGAATGCGTGGCCCTGACCAACCGTTTTTTCCACCGTGGCCCATTTCGCCTTTCTGCACAACTTGCATGTGCATGCCCAGTACATCGACCGCGCCACCCGGCTGGCCGCCAGCCTCAACGAATCGGTCGCCGCAATCAACTTCTATACCGAAACGCAAGCCAGCCTGTACGCGCGCGCCGGCGCTCCGGGCCGGCACTACTTGCTGGTCGAGGGCCGCTCGCTGTGGTTGCAGCGTTTTCTCTCGGCGCCGCATTGCCCCCAGGTGGCGGGCGTGCTCGCGGTGGTGACCGACAGGCCTGGCTCGGCCGAGCGCGCCAGGCTCATGCTGGCCGGCGCGGACATCTGCTTGCCAGGCTCGACGCTTCCCGGCGAGGTCGTGGCCGCGCTGTCGGCGCTTGCGCGGATGGAACGGCGATTGGTTGTGGCGGGCGCCCGCGGCTTAGGCGACTGCGGCGCCCCGGGTTCCCGCTCGGAGGGGGACGGGCCGGTCGCGACCCTCGCCACCGGCAACGGCGCATAGCGTGATGGCACGAACGTCGGCGCGTCCGCACACAGTGTTCCGCGCCGTCAGCAGATTTGCGCTTGGCGGCCTGGTGGCGCTGGCCGCCGTCATGGCATGGCGCCTGTCGCTATCGGGGGTGGCCTGTGTCAGGTACGGCGGCTGGATCGCCGGCGGTACCTTGCTCGGCATGCTGGGCCTGAGCTTGTGGGTCTGCCGCCGCTGAAGGTCCAGCCTGCGCCATCGAAACAATGACCTGGCGTGTCGGGGTTCGGGGTTTGCCCGGGCTCATTCACGCAGGCGCTCCTGGAAAACGCACTGCCCCGCCGCGCAGCGATAGCGGTTCATGCGCAATCCGCCATAGTCGTCGACATTGCCCAGCACCAGCTCGCCGACGTCCGGCGGCAGCGTCGCCTTGACCTCCTGTTCCGAGAACGGCGCCAGCATTGGCGCGTTATCGAAACCTGGCAGCGGCTGCTTCACATCGCGTCCCAGCCAGATCACCGTGACGTAGTACGGCGTGGGGTTTTTCAGCGTCAGGCTGTTGCCGCGTGCCTGGATCTGCAGGGACCTTTCCGGATTGACCTCGTCGCTCTTGCCGAGCGCCGCCGGGCGCAGCAGCAGCTTCAGCCGGCTTTGCGTGGTCAGCTGCAGGATGTTGGCGTCGGTCTTGGGCGGTTCCGGGGGAATCTCGCGCACATTGAAATAGAACAGGGTCTCGCGGTCCTGTGGCAGGCGTGCGGTGAAGGCGTCGTTGGCGCGCATGATGCGCACCTGGGCCTTCTTGCCGCCATCGATCCGCTGCAGCGGCGGCAGCGCCACCAGGTCGCTGATTGTCTTGCCGTCGGCGTCCTCGATCCAGGCTTGCGCCAGGTAGGGGGTGTCATGGCTTTCGTTGCTCAGGACGACCGACACCGATTTCTGGTTGCCGCCCATGATGATGCGGGTGCGGTCGACGTTGACCGCGGCCTGGGCGCAAAGCCCCCATGCCAGCGTGGCGCCCAGCAGCAGGCCTCTCAGATGTTTGCGTTTCACGTGTGCTCTTCCCAAAAAGATGTGGCGCCCTGCGGGGTCGTTCAGTGGCAGGGCAAGGACCGCGGCCCCTGGTCGATGGCCGCCGCGGCCGGCAGCGTCAGGCGGCATTCGCGGGCGCCGCCCCAGGTCACGGTCAGCGCCTCGCGGTCATCCGGTTCCACGTTCAGGTACACCAGTCCGCCGTCGGCCACCATGCCGGCGGTCTTGCCGCTGCGCGTCGACAGCACCAGCGCGCCAAGCGGTGGGTGGCTGCCGTCGGCCAGCTCTACGCGGCCCAGCACCTGTTCGCCATGGCGGGCGCCGACACGGGTGTAGCCGATGGCGCCCTCGGTCAATACCTGGCTGATCATCGCGTCGGCCACGTCCACGCCGTCGGGCAGGGCATTGACGTCCACCGCCAGGTTGCTTTCGCGATAGCTCGATACGCCGTTCACGACTGCGATGCCGAAGCGGTTGGTGACCCCGTCGCCGTTCTCGATCAGCACGCCGGCGATGCCGTCGGTGTCGATCATCATGCGCGGTTCGTTGCCCGAGGAAGGCGGGCCGAAGGCCGCGCCTTCGGCGGTTGCCGTCACCGAGCCGTACCAGTTCAGGCCGACGCTGCGGTACTGGCCCGGCTGCAAGGTGAAATCGCCCGCGGCGCGGCCGTAGGGGGTGCGGCTCTGGATATTGCCGCTCACGCTCTGGTGGCGGTCGGGGGCGTCGCGGTCGTCGCTGGCGCTCAGGTTCCAGGTGGTGTCGGGATTGCTGAAGTCGGTGTAGCCAACGTTCTGCTGCATGCGGCCGCCGCCGCTGTTCTGGTAGCCGTAGCTGAGCTGGCGGCTGTCGCCCAGCGGGATGCTGATGCTGGCGTAGACCTGGTTCTGCGTCGGTCCGTAGACGCTCTGGGCGCGCGCCAGCGACAGCGACAGGCTGACGTTGCGCAGCGGGCCGAAGCGGGCGTTTTTGTTGAACGACAGCATGTAGTGGTTGTTGGTTGCCGCGTCGTTCCAGTAGTTGAGCCGGCTCAGCGACAGGGAGACGCTCAGTTCCAGCGGCTGGATGTACTGGCTGTAGGAAACCGTATAGCTTTGCTTTTCGTCGCGGAAGTCGCCGCCGTGCAGGGCGGAGCGGACAATGAATTCCCGCATCGACAGGAAGTGGCGCCCCGAGAACCGGTAGCCCATGAAGGCCAGCGTGCTGCCCAGGTCATCGAAGCTCTTGGCGTAGTTGACCCGATAGCTGTAGCCCGTGCGTCGCGGCGCCGACGAATACGGCAGGCGCGCATCCGAGCGCGTGACGTCGGCCGACAGCGCGCCCAGCGCGCCCATGTTCTGCCCGGCACCCAGCGCCAGTGCCTGGTAGTTGTCGTCGGTGACGATCAGGCCGCCGTACAGCGAGGTGTTGTTGAACGCGCCCCAGGTGGCCTCGCCCGCCATGAAGCGCGGCTTGGCAACGTGGTTGCCGCTGGGGCCGCCGAACAGCGGGCGTCCCAGCGACACCTGGTAGCGCAGGTTGCCCTTGCGCGTCATGAACGGCACGCTGGCCGTGCTGACCTGCCAGCTGCGCTTGGTGCCATCGCTTTCCCGCAGCGACACGTCCAGGTTGCCGCTGATGTACTGGTTCAGTGCCGGCAGCACGAACGGCCCGGGCGATACCCGCGTCTGGTAGAGCAGGCGACCGTTCTGGCTGACCGTCACCTCGGCATTGCTGGTGGCGATGCCGGTGATCTGCGGCGCGTACCCCTGCAGCGACGGCGGCAGCATGCGTTCGTCGCTGGCCAATGTCACGCCGGCGAAGCGGAAGGGGTCGAAGATCGCGGACGCCAGGTAGGTCTGGCCCAGCGTCAGTTTCGAGCGCCATTGCGGCAAGGCGCGGAAGAGATAGGTCTGAGGCAGGCTGAAGCGCGCCTGGGATTGGCCGCCGCTGTCGTAGCGGTTGTACTGGTAGTCGCTGCGCAGGCGCCATGCGCCCAGGTTCAGGCCGCCGGTGCCGTACAGCGTGTAGCTCGCCGAGCCCGCGCCCTGCCGCGGCATGTAGCGGTTGGCCAGCACGTTGTAGTCCAGGATCACGCCGTTCACGCCGTTGCTCCAGCGGGCGGGGGGCACCCAGTCGGGGTCCTGGTATTGCAGCCAGGCCTGCGGCACGGTCAAGGTCAGGCTCTGGTGTTCGGCGCTGTAGACGACCCGGCTGTCGGGCGTGTCCAGGTCGATGCAGGGGCCGCCCTCGGCCGTGTGGACCTGGGCCAGCCGCGCGCGGAATTCGTCTTTCAGGCTCAGCATGTCGACCATTCCGGGGGTGACACAGAATACGGTGCCATCGCCGATCACCGGCACGGCCTTGACCAGTGTCTGGCCCTGGATCAGCCGCTGGTCCAGGTAGATGTCGAGCAGGTAGCTGCCGGGCGCGATGTAGCCGTCGCGGCTGAAGGTCGACAGGTCGATGTTGTTCTTGTCTTTGGTATTGAGAAAGCCCGTGCTGAATTCCGTCGCCTGTGCCGTGCACACAAAAGTACTGATCGCCACGAGGAATGCCAAACGGGCCAGGGTCATGATGTCTGTTGCCGAATCACCGGCCTGAAGGGTTGCCGGACTGCTTCGGCGTCGATGTGGCGGCGCTGGGCGGCCGCCTCGGTGAGGTAATGCTCGCGCGCCCGCCGAACCCTGGCGCCGGAGCGGCGGGGTTCGGGCGCGCGTAACGGCCGGGGGGCTGCCGTCTACTTGTAGTCAAGCATGTAGGTCACCTTGGCCGCGACCGAGCCGGCCGTGGCGGCGGTTGCGCCGGTATTGGCGATGCGGGCGAACAGGCTCAGCATGTTGCCGTTGCCCTGGTGCATCTGCGTTCCGGTGCTTCCCGTCGTGGCGAAGTTGACGGCCGTCGTGTTGTCGGCGTTCATCATCTGGATGGCGACGCCGGTGGCGTTACCGGTGTTCGGGATCATGCCGGTCGTCGACGTCTGGCCGGGGAACGTGACGTTGACCTTCGACAGCTTCAAGGCCTTCGTCGTGGCGTCTTCCTCGAAGTTGCAGCCCGCCAGGTGGATCTCCACCGGCACCGGCGTGCCGAACTTGCCGGTGCCGCTCAGGACCTTCTTGGAAATCTGACCCAGGTCGATGGCCAGGTTGGAGTCTGCGGCCGAGATGGTGCACGGCGCCTCGGTGACCGAACCGGTGAAGGTGATGGTGCCTTGGCCCATATCACCGGCGGCAAATGCCGCCACCGGGCCGAGCAGGGCGGCGGTGGCCGCGGTGGCGAGGAGCGTCTTCTTAAACATGGATAGTCCTTTTGTGATATCCGTGGGGGATTGCCTGCGCTAAATGCCGCGCAGTGGTTGAAGAAATCGAAGAAACCGGGCGGAAAAATTATGGAGTTGGATGCGGTACTTTTTTCCACGCATCCATGGCGGGATCTATAGCGTCCGCGGGGAAATGCGGGCCATGGATGTCAGCAATGCGCAGCGCGCTGGACCGTGCCGCGATCACGAAAGCGCAAGGCGGCGCGCGCGGCCGTGAAAGCGATGGCGCCGGCTGTTGGCGCAAGGGGCGGGCGGGACGGCGGTGCGGCCGGGTTCGCCGGCGAGGCCGGTGGCGAGCCAATCAGGACCCGCCAGGCATGCGGATGGATATGAGAGGTTTTCGTCATGCAGGCCATCTTGCATGGCGTGCATTATCTGAGCGTTAACAAGAATCAGAGACGAGGCCAGTGCCTATCGTGCGCGCGATAGGACGGCGTGGCGCGATAAGGCCTGCGCGAAGTTGGAAGCAGACCCGCTCAGGCGCGCCAGGCCAGTACGCCCGCCACCACCACGCACACCGCGGCGAAGGCGCGTTGCAGCACGGCCTGCGGCACGCGCGGCGCCAGCGCGCGCCCGCCCGCCATGCCGGCGATGGCCGCGGCCACGAAGGCCCATTGCGCGACCGACAGGGTCAGGCCATGCAGCAGCGCGGAGCTGACCGTGGCGGCCGACACCAGCGCGATGACCATGAGCGAGGTCGAGACGATGCTGATCATGCGCGCATCGCTGAAGTGCGTCAGCGCGGGCACGATGATGAAGCCGCC
The DNA here is from genome assembly GCF_059759395.1 of Achromobacter sp. EG18. NCBI lineage: Bacteria > Pseudomonadati > Pseudomonadota > Betaproteobacteria > Burkholderiales > Alcaligenaceae > Achromobacter > Achromobacter sp. EG18. The sequence continues at coordinate 2,793,124 of NZ_CM186213.1, read as the reverse complement.
GCCCACGCCCAGCATGCCGGTGCACAGCCCGGACACGGCGCCGATGCCGCCCAGCGTGGCGGCAGTCAGGCGATTCCAGACGAAGCGGCCGGTCTCGGGCGACAGTCGGCAGGCCTTGGGCGGCGTGTCGGGGCCGCCCGGTAGCGGCGCGCGGCGTCGCGATTGCTGCACCATGCGCACCGCCACCAACAGCATCACGCCCGCAAAAGTCAGACTAAGCCACTGTGCCGGCACCTGGCGCGCCAGCGACAATCCCAGGGGAGCGGTCAGTGCGCCCACCGCGGCCATCAGCATGGCGGCCTTGTAGCGCACCAGGCCCCGCATCAAACCCTGCAGGGCGCCGACCGCCGAAGCGATGCCCACCGCGATCAGCGCCACCGGCGCCGCCTGCGTCAGCGTCAGGCCCAGGCCGAACATCAGCGCGGGCACGGCCAGGATGCCGCCGCCCGCGCCCGTCAGGCCAAGGGAGACGCCGATGCATAGTCCCAGCAGGGTCGCGGTCATCATCATTAATTACTTTTGGAAATTAACTTATTACTTCTAATAAGTATAACGTGCCGGGACTGGGATACTGCGATGCGCATTTTGTTGGTCGAGGATGACGCTTCCATCGCTTCGGCGATTCAAGCCGGGCTGGGACTGCAAGGTTTCGTGGTCGATGCGGTCGGGAGCCTGCGGCAGGCCGATCTGGCGGTGCAAACGTCCCACGCCAGCGCTTGTGTGCTGGATCTCTGTCTGCCCGATGGCGACGGCGTGACGCTGCTGGCGAAGTGGCGCGCGCGGCGCCAGGACCTGCCGGTGCTGGTGCTGACCGCCAGGTCGGCAATTGCGCAGCGCGTCGCGGCGTTGCGCGCCGGCGCCGACGACTACGTCCTCAAGCCGTTCGACCTGGATGAACTGGCCGCGCGGTTGCAGGCGCTGATAAGGCGTGCGGCCGGCCATAGCGCCGATCGCATCGACCACGGCCGCCTCACGTTGTACCTGTCGCGCGGCGAAGTCCTGCTGGACGGCGCCCGCGTCACGCTGCAGCGGCGCGAACTGGCCTTGCTCAAGACGCTGTTGCAGCATCCCGGGCAGATCCTCACCATGGACCAGTTGCGCGACAGCCTGTATGGCTTTGACGACCGGGTCGAGAGCAACGCCGTCAACGTGCATATCCACAAGCTGCGCCGCAAGCTCGGCGCCGGGTTGATCGAGACGGTGCGCGGCTGGGGCTATCGGCTGGGGATGCCGCCGCCATGAGCCTGCGCGTTCGCCTGATGCTGATCCTGGGCGCCGTCTGGCTGGTGGTTGGCGGCGCGGTGACGCTGTGGATGTTCGAGCTTGCCAGCGCCGAGCTGGACGCGGCGCTGGACTCGCGGCTGGCGGCGTCGGCGGCCATGGTGGCGCGGCTGGTGACGCCGCCGTCGCGTCCGGCCACGGCGGATGGCGGCGACATGCTGGCGGTCGTCGGCCCGCCGGCGGGCGACGCCCGCTGCGCGGCCGGGCCCGACGATGACGCGGCGCGGGCGTGCGCGCCGGACGGGCAGGCGCTTGCCGCCGCGCCGCTCGGCTACGGCTCGCTCATGCGGGCCGGCGCAGCCTGGCGCACTTATGCCTTCGAGACCGGCGACCTGCGCGTGGTCACCGCCGGTCGCGGCGACATTCGCGCGGCCTTGCATCGGCAGATCGCCTGGACGGCGCTGCTGCCCAGCGTGGCCGGGCTGCTGCTGGCCATGGCGCTGCTCTGGTTCGGGGTCGACCGCCCGTCAATTCCCCAGACGCTGGCGCGCCTGTCGCGGCGCATGGAGGAAATGCTGCGGCGTGAGCGGCATTTCTCGGATCATGCGGCGCACGAAATGCGCGCCCCGGTCACCGCCATCAAGGCGCATCTGCAGGTGTTGCAACGGCTGCCGCAGGCGCCCCATGATGCCGCCAGCCGCCAGGCCATTGCGCATGCGCTGCAGGGCACCGAGCGCCTGGAGCGCCTGATCGAACAGCTATTGGCGTTGGCGCGCGCCGATGGCGACGAGGCGGCCGGCGACCCAGCCTGCGACGCGCTGGCGGTGCTGGCGCGGGTGGCCGGCCGCAAGCCCGCCCGGGTGCGCTGGCGCATGCCCGCCGGCCAGCCCTGGGTGGCGCTGCCCGATACCCTGCTGGATTGCGCCGTGCGCAACCTGGTGGACAACGCGCTCAAGTATTCGCCCGACGACAAACCGGTGGAGGTCGACGCCGGCATCGTCTCGGATTGGCTGGTGGTGACGGTGCGCGACCACGGTCCCGGCCTGACGCCGGCGCAGTGCGCGCAGGCGGCCGCGCCGTTCTGGCGCGGTCATCGCCAGGTCGAGGGCGCCGGCCTGGGGCTGTCGATCGTGGCGACCATCGCGGCGCGCCACGGCGGCATGCTGGAATTGACGCCGGCCGTCGGCGGGGGATTGTGCGGCCGCCTCAGCCTGCCTTTGGCCGATCCGGTCCGTGCTATTCCCATGACCTGGAATAGTGATGATCAAGGAACATCTCAGGCAGGCCAGACACCTGCTTGAAGCGCAGGATCTCGTCGGGGTCCATGCCGAGCTGGCGGGCGATGTCGGCATCGTTCCAGCCCGCCCTGACCAGCCGCACGACGATGTCGGTCATGGGCATGACCCCATGCACGCCGCGGGCGCGGTTGTGGCGGATGGTTGCGGCGATGCGGTCGGCCGCGGCATCGCGCCCGGACCGGATGGCGACGACGGGCAGATAGCCATGCAGCCGTTGCCGGATCGGCCCCTTCTTTTTGCCGACCCGCTGGCGGTGGAAACCGTCGACCACCACGTAGCCATCCTGCCCGTCCGGATGCGCCACGATGGGCTGGGTGTAGCCGTCGGCGTCGATCGACAACTCCAGCAGCCGCATCTCCGGCGGCGCGACGGTGTTGGGGTTGTAGTCGTTGGCCTGGACCTGTTCGCCGCGCACCCACAGCACGCAATCGACCGGCTCGGCGGCAAAGGGGCTGTGCTCATGCAGGCATTGGCGGATCTGGTTGATGGCTTCGATCCGCTCGCGCAGCGGCAGGCTCCGCAGTTCGTTGAACAGGAGCCGGGCCCGGCTCGTCAGGTTCGCTGCGTGTGGCATGCGTGTTCCTTTTCAAGGTGGCCCAGTTGCCACGGGTGAGATGGACCTGGAAGCCGTAAGGCTGCAGGCGCGCCGCGCAGTCCCATGGCACGCGCAACACGCATGGCTGGTTCAGCGCGTCGATGTACTCCAGCACCCGCTGCCGCAGCGCCCGGAACAGGCCGAGCTGGCGCGCCTCGGGGCGCACGTAGCCGTCGCGGATGCGGACCTCGCCGCTCATGAGTTCGATGCTGATGAAACCCAGCACGCGCTTGCTGGCGTGTCTTCGGACGATGAACCAGAGATAGCGCGGGCCGTCGCTGAGCGGGTAGCCGCCGCAGTCGCGCCTGACGTTGGCGCTGGCGAAGAAGCGGCCCATCAGGGCGAAGAAGGCCGGCTCGTCGTCGTACGAGCGCAGTTGTTCGAATGCGTAGTGCTTCAGGGGATGGGTCATGGGACGGCGCGGGGCTCGGCGGGAAGCAGGGTATCGATATCGCGCCGGGCGGGACCGAATGACAGGGAGCGCGCCATGTCCTGCTTGAGCAGTGACAGGCCGATGCGCCGCCACGATGGTTGCGCCTTGCGGTTCTCGAGATCGGGAACGCCCGCGTCCGGCCACATCGACAGGGGATGGCCGCGTTGCTCCCACCACTGGATGAAGACATCGATGCGCCGCGCGTAGACCTGGCGCAACGCGGCCGGCATGCTGTCGAGCAGGAACTGGCAGTATTGGCGCCAGGTGCTGAAGGTGGGCGGCAGGCCCAGGCCGCCGCGGTAGCCGAGAAAGCGCTGGCGGCAATAGCGGGCCGCGTAGTTGGCGCCTTCGACGCGCTTGACCGTGCGGAACCAGGTGTCGGGTTCGAGCTTGTGGAACAGGTCCAGGCCCTTGCGTTGATCGTCGCCGTAGGGTTGGCAGATGCGCATCTGTGAAAACGCCACGCCCGCCCGCAGCATCTGGTCGTAGAGGCGGTTGTAGGCGTGGCCGTGCTCGCCGGTGTAGCGCCACAGGTCTTCGAATTTCCAGTCGTAGATCGGAAAGAAGGTGACGCCGCCGTCGCCGGATTTGTCGCTGGTGCTCCAGGGCAGCGGTTTGTGCGCGCCGGGGGGCGTCCAGGCGCATTTCTTGGTGCGGCGCTTGACCGCGAGGTAGCGGTTGAGCGATTCGTCGGAACGGATGCCGACCAGGAACGCGGTGGACGCGTCGCGCGCCAGCCAACGGTTGAATTCGGGCACGAATTCCTCGAACTCCATGCGGTGGCGATAGAACGGGAATCGGGCGGGGTCGCTGATGACCGAGGGATGGCTCGGCAGGGGGCGGATCCAGTCGGCCTCGCGGCCCGGTTCCCAGGCGCACCAGTAGGGTTCGCGCAGGCTGGACGCGTTGCGCAGGTTGATCGGCAGGCAGACCCACCACGGCTGGACGTCGGGCCGGTCGAACATTTCGGTGACGTGCGCGATGGTGGCCTGGTATTGCCCTTCGAGGTCGATGAACACGGCATGCACCGGGCCGCGCTTCATTTCGCGGGCGACCTCCAGCGCCAGGTGCAGCGTGACGGAACTGTCCTTGCCGCCGGAGAAGGCCACGCACACGCGTTCGAAGTGCTGGAACACCAGCCGCAGGCGCGCCTTGGCGGCATCGTGGACGTTGAGATCGCGGTAGTGCTTCACCGCCATTGTGCTGTTACCTATTCGCTTCATCCCGAGAGTCGGCGCGCGGCCGGAACCGCGGCGCGACGATGTGGCCGGCCAGGGAAAATTTATGCGAATCGGCCGCCGTAAGCCTTTGAGAATAGCGTGAAGGGCAGGCGCGGACAGGGTCAATATGTCCGACATTCACGCGACCCTCGGCGGGCAATTGCCGCGATCAGGCCGGCAGGCAGGGCTTCGCAGAGCGGTAGCTTGTGCGGGTGCGGTCAGGTGAGCCGGGCGCCATTGGGGACGTCGAGCTCGGGCGTCACCAGCACGGTATCGCCGGCGTCGTCGGCCAGGCCCAGCACCAGGACTTCGGAGCGCACCGGACCGACCTGGCGCGGCGGGAAGTTGACGACGCCCAGCACCCGCTTGCCGGGCAACTGGTCCAGCGTGTAGCGGCCGGTGATCTGCGCCGAGCTTTTCCGCACGCCGACGCCGGCGCCGAAGTCGATGGTCAATTTATAGGCCGGCTTGCGCGCTTCGGGAAACGCGTCGGCGGCGACGATGGTGCCGACACGGATGTCGACTTGCATGAAGTCGTCGAAGCTGATGGTGGCGGCGGGCGGGGTGTTCGGGTCTTGGGTGTAGTGCATGGCTCAGCGTGACGAAGGGAATGGAACGGGGCCGGCCCGAAGGCCGGCGACAGGCCCATCATGCCAGATCGAGGTTGCCGTCCGCGCCGGTCCTGGCGGGCAGGTCGGCCAGGCTGGCCAGCGCGATGCGGCCGTCCAGCGTGCCGATCGCGAGGATGCCGTTGCGCGCCGCCATGGCGTAGATCACCGTGGCGATGCCGTCCAGGCGGACCTTGGCCGACAGGCGCAGGTCGCCGGTGCGGGCGTCGATCAGCATCAGGCTGCCGTCGAGGAAGGCCGCCGCCACCAGGCCGTCGGCCAGTACGATGGCGCTGGCCGACGCCGGCGTGGCGTGGCGCCAGCGTTCCTGGCCGCGCGCCAGGCTCTTGCGGTAGATGAAGCCGCGGTAGGCGCCGTCGACCGTGGGCGAATAGTGCTTGCCAGCGATGACCACTGCCGCGCCGAGGGCATCGTCGACATAGGCCCCGCGGCATTCCATGGCATGGCTGGCCGGCGTGCGATCGGGCTTGAGCACGGGCCAGAGCCGTTCGATGCGGCCGTCAGGGTGGACGATGCACAGGTACTTGCCCTCGTGCGAGCCGGGCGGGGTGCCTTGCAGCGCAAACAGGCAGGGGGCGCCGTTGATGCCGATGTAGTGGTTGAAGCAGTCGTAATGGCCGACGTCCAGCCGCTGTTCGCGGGCCAGCGTCGGATCCAGCAGGATGTCGGCGGCGCCGCGCGCGCGACTGCCGACGCGGTCTTGGCGGCCCAGCAGGCGGCCATCGGCGTCGACCGAGAATGTGTATGCGCCGCCGGTGCAGTCGCGCGCCGCCGCCAGTTGCCCGTCGCGCAGCACGTACAGGCGGGAATCGCGTCGGAAAATGTCGGCCGGGTCGGGGGGCGCCAGCGCGTGCACCGTGACCGCCGCCGCGGGCAGGATTTCGCTGCCGCGGCCGCCGCCTTCGTGGCGCGACAGCAGCTCGCCGTTGCGGTCATAGCGGTCCAGCAGGCAGGCGTCGTGGGTGGCGCCAAGGGTATCGGCGTCGAGCCAGGCGAGGTCCCAGATCGCGCCGCGCAGGCCCAGGTCGGGCAGGCCGGACCAGTCGGCCAGGCGCGTGACCGCAAGACCATCGTCCGGCGGCGTGGCATCGACCATGGCGGTGGTTTCGTCGAGGTCGAGCGCGGCGGGTTCGCCGGCGCGCCAGGCCGCGTCGGAATCATCGATCCGTATCCGCAGCAGCGTATCCGCGGCCGGCGCGGCGTGGTCGTCGTCCTCGTCCCAGGATTCATCCCATGGACGGACCCAGGCTTCGAGCTGCCCGGCATCGTCCAGGTAGCGGCAACGGACCACTTCCGGGACATGCAGGCAGGGACGGCGGCTGCGGCCGTCGGCCCAGTTCCAGATGACGAGGTCGCCTTCGAACAGATAGCCGCCATCGTAGCTGCCCGCGCCGATCGCAATCGCGGGCCGGGTGGGATGGAAAACGACGTCGTTGACCGGCAGGCGCAGCGCGTCGAAGGTGGCGAACGGCGCGGCCTCGCCGCGGCGGTACAGGCCGACGCGGTAGCGCAGGGTGGCGCCGCCATAGACGGCGCGCGCGCGCGGATTGATCAACAGCGGAAAGGCCGAGGCCACCGCCGCGAGCTCGCCGTCGGGACTGAAGAACACGGCGGTGATCTTGCCGGCGCCGCGCAGCGCCGGATTCATGAACGGGTTCACGATGGGCGGGGGCCGCGCGCGCCGATGCGTGGCGCGGCCGGACGTTTGGGTCCGCGCATGCCCGCGCCGGGGTGGCGGCAGGGCGGGACAATGGCGGGCGCGGGCATGGCGGATGCTGACGGCGTCAAGGGTGTGTCACATCAAGGGGGCGCGTCACGTCAAGGGCGCGTCACAATTTGGCCGCGCCGGCCGTGGCCGCGGGTTTCTTGGCGCGAGGCTTGGCCGTGGTGGACGGCTTGGCCGCGGGGGGCGCGTCGAATTCCTGTTTGTTCCGTTCGCCCCGCGGGGTGTTTTCCGGGTGGGGTTTGGGGAACGCCCAGGGTTTGGTTTTCTGATCCATTGCTTGTACTCCTTGCACAGGCCGAACAGTAGCATTAGCCGTGCCAGCGAGTAAGTGAGGGTTGACGTCAATATTCATCGCTTCGTGAGAGAGGACGCGGCAAGCGCGGATGGCCGGGAAAGGCGGCCACGTGGCGGGCTGGCTGACATACGACCGCGGCGGCGGCGCCGCGTTCACTCATGGAAGGCGTTTTATCCGGTATCGAATTGGGCCGCGCGATCGTTCGCGGGCGGGGTGGGTGGCGTGCATGGCCCCGGCGGGCCGCGGCCGGGTGGCCGCGCGTCCGCGATTTCGCGGCGCTGTCCGGCGTTGCCATCGTGCACGGACGGTCCGGATGCGCGAATTTTACCGTGTCGCCGCGCTCGGCCAAATGCAGCCATCCCGCCACGCATCGGGCTCATCCATTTGCATCGCCGAATGAATCATCGCAGCCGGCGCCAGCGGGGCTACGATCGGGGTGTGCACATAGGGAGGGAGCTATGGACACGACCAAGGAATGGTACGCCGCCGTCAAGGAATGGCAGCGCGCGCGCGACGAATTGACCGCCGCCGTCGCCGCCATCAAATGGCCAGATCCCACCTCGGCCTGCCTGGCCACGTACGATCGAGCCTACGCGCATGAGACCGCGGCGCGCGAGCGCATGAACCAGGCCTACGAGCGCGTCCGACGATGACGGGCGGCGCGGTTGCTACACTGCCGCGCATGACGCAAACCCCGAACACCCTGACGATCCGGCTGGCGCGCCCCGACGATGCGGCGGCGCTGGAAGACATATTGACCGCGACCTACGAAGGCACCTGGCGGCCGCAGATGACGCCGGAGAAATACCGGCATTTCCTGGACAGCGGCAAGATCCCGCGTTATGTCGCCGAACGCGGCGCGCGCTTTTACGTGTGCGAAGCCGAAGGCCGGGTGGCGGGCATGGTGGACTGGGAAAAGAACTTCATCTGGGCGCTGCATGTGCATCCGGCGATGCAGCGGCGTGGCGTGGGCGCGGCGCTGCTGGCGCTGGCCGAGGACGGCATGCGCGGCGCCGGTTTCGGCCAGGCGCGGCTGGAAACCGATACCTTCAACATGCAGAGCCGCGCGTTCTACGGCAAGCAGGGCTATGCCGAGATCGACACCTATCCCGACGAGGAATGGGACAGCGGTTTCACCACGGTGCTGCTGGTGAAGACGCTGGCCTGACACGGATGGCGCGGCGGAGGGCGGCGCCACGTTGTGGCTCCATGAATTGATGGCTGGATGGCTCTGGCAATGGGGCCAGGGCGGCGCTATGGTGTGTTTTTCCTCCAGCCAGCCATTGCCGCCATGTACCTGCCGTCCGCCTTTCGCGAAGACTCGCTCGATATCCAGCACGACTTCATCCGCGCCCATCCCCTGGGGGTGCTGGCCACCAGCGGGGACGGCGGGCTGATGGCCAACCACATTCCCTGTCTGCTGTATCCCGAAGGGCCGCGGGGCGTGCTGCGCCTGCACATGGCGCGGGCCAATCCGCAGTGGCGGGAGCTGGCCGACGGCGCCGAGTGCCTGGTGGTGTTCCACGGCGCCCAGGCCTATGTCACGCCGTCCTGGTACGCCACCAAGGCCGAGACCCACAAGGTGGTGCCGACCTGGAACTTCGTGGCCGTGCACGTGTGGGGCACGCCGCGGATCCATGACGATCCGGCCTGGGTGCGCGCGCAGATCGGCGCCTTGACCGACGCGCAGGAAAAGGCGCGGGCCCAGCCCTGGCGCGTCGAGGATGCGCCCGACGATTTCATCGCCGCGCAGATGCGGGCGATCGTCGGCGTGGAAATCGCCATCACGCGCATCGAGGGCAAATGGAAGGTCAGCCAGAACCGCAACGCCGCCGACCGTCAAGGCGTGGCGCAAGGCCTGGCCGACGAGCAGGGCGACGCCGTCATGGCCGGCCTGGTGGCGCGCCGTGGCGGGCTGGACTGAGTCCGCGCCGCCGGGCCGCGCCGCGGCCCCATGCCAGGCAGGCGATCGCGGCGGCTTGCAGGCAGGCCGCCACCGCCAGGAACCCGGACATCGATTGGCCGTCCTGGCCGGCCGTGGCGCGCAACACGCCGAATACCGCCGGCGCAAACGCATAGGCGCCTTGCGACACGGCGACGATCAGCGGCACCACGCGCAGGGCGTCCTCACGGCCGAATTCGCTCTGCGCGATCAATGGCGGCAGCGACGTGGCGTTGCCGATGCCGGCGCCGAACAGCAGCACGCCGGCCCACACCGCCCAGGCGTGGTCCGCCGCCAGCATCAGGACCAGCGAGCCGAGGATCTGCGCGCCATACGATACGCAGGCGACCTTGCGGCGGTCGGCGGACGGCGGCATCAGCCAGCCCACCAGGCTGCGCCCGGCGATGGCGCTTGCCGTGGCCAGGCCCATGGCGATGCCCGCGGTCTGCGCGCCCAGCAGTGGCGCCAGCAATGACAGCAGGTGGGCGATCAGGCCAATCTGCGCGAACAGGCCCAGCGCCATGCCGGCGCCCAGCGACAGAAAGGCGCGATCGCGCCACAGGCGCGGCACCGGCGCCAGCGTGGCGGCCGCGGCCGGTGACTGCGCGTCGGGCGCCACGCCGTCCGGGTGTTGGCCCAACTGACGCGGGGTGACGGCGAATACCTTGCGCGCCAGGATCGCGATCACGATGACCATCGTCGCGCCGATCCACCAGGCCGCCTGCGCGAAACCATAGCCGGAAATCAGGAAGACCCACAGCGGCGAAAATACGATGCCGCCCACGCTGGCGCCGTTGTAGGCCATGCCGAGCGCGGCCGGGCGCCGTTTGACGAACCAGGGCGCGATCAGCGCATTGACCGCCGCCGCGCCCAGCGTCACCCAGCCCATGCCGGAGAACAGCGCGGCCGCGTACAACTGCCACGGCGCCGCCGCGCGCGCCCAGCCCGACACGCCCAGCGCCAGCGCAACGGCGCCCGCCAGGGTCACCGCCGGCACGCCCCAGCGCCGGTACAGGCGCGGCAGATTGGCCACGATCAGCGTGCCGCACAGGAAGTGCAGGCTGACCGCGGCCGAGACCAGCGCCACGCTCCAGCCGGTGCGCTGCACCACGGCGTGCAGGAACACCGGCGGACCGTAGAAGCCCACGCCCCAGCCGAAGACGGCCAGCACGAAGGTGGCGTAGAGAACTTTCCAGCCAAAGAAAACCGGGGTGTCGCGCATGGCGGTGGCCGGCGGCGCCGGCTGTCTTGTTGAGATGACTCGCAGTATGCTTGTGCCTGTACACAACACTTTGGCCGGGACCGAATCATGGAATCCGAGTTCGCCGATATCAATCTGTCCGCCGTCGCGGGCGCCATCGCCGATCCGGCGCGGGCGTGCATGCTGTGCGTGCTGCTGGATGGCCGCGCCCGCACCGCCACGGAACTGGCCGCGGCCGCGGATATCGGCGCGTCCACGGCCAGCAGCCATTTCCAGCGCCTGCGCGAGCAGGGCCTGGTGGAGCAGGCGGCGCAGGGCAAGCACCGCTATTACCGGCTGGCCAATGCCGAAGTGGCGCGCGCGCTGGAAGCGTTGCTGGTGGTGGCGGGCGCCGAGCGCGCGCCATTCAAGCCCAACACGCCATCGGCGCTGCGCGAGGCCCGCACCTGTTATGACCACATGGCGGGCACGCTGGCCGTGCGCGTCCATGATGCGATGCTGGCGCGCCAATGGCTGGCGGCCGATGGCCGCGACTATGTGTTGACGCCGCTGGGCGAGGCTTCGCTGGCACAGGTCGGGGTGGATGTGGCGCAGGCGCGCCAGCGCCGCCGCCGCTTTGCCTGCCCCTGCCTGGATTGGAGCGAGCGCCGCTCGCACCTGGGCGGCGCGCTCGGCGCCGCGCTGCTGGAGGCGTTGTTACGGCGCGGCTGGGTCGACAAGGACCTGGACTCGCGCGCCTTGTCGGTCACGCGCAAGGGCGCGCGCCAGTTCCCGGCGTTTTTCGGCATGCCCGGGGAGGCGGCCGCCGACGCGGTGGACTGGAACCTGACGGGCGGCCACGCCGCCTAGGACCGTTTCGAAGCGGATTTTCATCGCGCCCCCGCGGGCCGGCAGGTCGCGGGCGGGCGCACATCTTTTTTTCATCGGGCATTTGCCCTGTACAGGAGGTGGCCTTGCCTACGCTGGCCCTGCACGCTTTCCGCCGCGCCTTGCCTATCGCGACGGAACTGCGCATCGACGTCAATCACGCTCCGCGCGAAGTGGAGACCGAACTCGATGCCATCCACGACCGCATGAATCGTCCTTCGGACCGCCTGCATGGATTGCCGGAGGTTCAAACCGACATCCCTGGCATGGTGCTTCGCTACCGCGAGGCCGATGGCGAGTATTACGTGTATGTGGTGGACGCGCGGCGCGGCCGGCTGGCGGGCTACACGGTGTTCAACCGGCTGATCGAAGTGGGGCGGCGCGCCGATCCCTACGTGCGCGCGCCGCATTCGAAGTACGCCGCGCCCTACCAGGGCATGGGACTGGCCACCGCGGTCTATCGCTGGGCCCTGGACGCGGGGCTGTGCATCATGAGCGGGGCGCGCCAGTCGGTCGGCGCGCATCGCCTGTGGCTGGGGCTGGCCCGTGATTATCCGCTGGGCTATGCCGACCTGCGGCGCAAGCGGTTGACCTACCTGGGGCCGGCGGTGACGCCGCAGGTGCTGGGCGATCTGCACACCCGCATGTTCCTGCTGGGCCGGGGCTGGACCCTGCCCGACTACCTGCGGGCCACGGGCATGCAGACCCCGGATAGTGCGCTTTCGCAACAGCTTTAGGGAAATCCCCGGGACGGATCGACGCGGCCCCGGCCGGGCGCGGGTCGCGCCCGGCTGTCAGCCGCGTCCTGCCTGCCTGTCGGCGTGGCGGACCGGCCGCCAGGGAAACGGGGACGCAATTAGCGCGGTGCAACAATGTTTCTATCGGATGCCGGGGTTACAAAACTTATCCGAACTGTCATGAACAGGCGCGGTATGCTGGGTCGCAGATAGAGGGCATCCGAAGTGCATCAGAACAACTTGATCTACAAGGGATACCGGCTGACGGCCAAGGTGTCCCGGGGCGCGGGCGATGAAGTCCAAGCGTTGCCGAGCGGCCCCGTTTTCATCGCATCGGTCATGGTGGTCCAGGCTGGCGCCGTGCTGGAAGGTGGCGACGAATATCCCGTGCCACGCTTTGCCGAAGGTGGTTTTGTCTTCAGTCCGCGCGAAGCGGTGCATGCCGCCATCCTGCACGGCCGCGAAATCGTCGACGGCCTGACCAACATGCCATCCTGACGCCGCCGGCCGGCGCTGATGGGGCGCGGTCCGCGGCGGCGGTTATTCCGCGGCGAACACCGCCCGCCAGTCGCGGGTCTTGGCCAGCGTCAGCACGCTGGCCGACTGTTCCAGGATGGTCACGGCTTTCCTGAGTTCCTCGGCCGACGCGCCATCCTCCAGGATCACCATGCGCGAGTTGCGCGCATCGGCCATTTTCACGTCCGACATCTTGCCGTGGGTCTGGTAGACCTGCGTCCAATCCATTTTCTTGCCCGCCTTGAGCGCGATCGGTTCGATATAGGTCAGCGCGGTGCTGCCCGCGGCGCGCACGGCGAAGGCGAAGTCGGCGGTATGGCCGCTGCTGCCCTTGGCGCGCGCGCCCTTGACCATGCGATTGGGGCCGACCCCGGCCGCCAGCGCCCGGCCGACCTGGGCGCGAAAGCGCAGCTGGCTGAAACGCGGCATCCACTTGGCGCACTGGAACGACAGCGCCATGGCCAGCTTGACCGCGTCCCACAGCGCTTCCTGCAACTGCTCGTTGGGGCCGCTGGCGACGATGGCGCCCGACTTGTCGAAGTGCGCCAGGCTCACGCCCGGCGTTTCGTTGAGGATGTCGATCCGCTTGGGCGCCAGTTCGATGCCGTAGCTGGAGGCATGCATCGCGGTTTCACAGGCGTCGGTGAGATAGAACGACGTGTCGTCCGGATGGGCGATGAAGAATGCCGCGTGCTGGCCGTCCAGGCCCAGCGTCATCGGCGAGATCGCGCGGATGGCGTGCTCGCCCGCCGGCAGGACGGTCCAGCCGGAGGCTTCCAGGAAATTGCTCATAGGATCAGTTCGATTTGTCGGCCTTTGAGGGGATGCGCGAAACCGCCGGTCAGGGTCAGGTTGGCCCTCGGCAGGAAGTACTGCATCAGCTCGGCGATCGTGTGCAGGGCGGGCACGATGGGTTCGGCGTAGCCTTCGCCTTCGTCCACCCAGATGTGTTCGTGGCTGCGGTCCGCCAGCGGCTTGCGGTATTGCGGCCGGCCTTCGCCCACCAGGCTGGTGTGGAAGGAGTCGTCGGTGTCGACGCCGAGGACGCGGTGCGGGCCGACGAACAGGCTGGCGCAGAACGCCTCGGCCAGGAAGATGGTGGCCTGGCCGTGCACGTCGGTGCGGGCGCCGCGGTAGGTGGCGCGGAAGATCACGTCGTCGCGCACTTCACCCTTGATGCGGCAAGGGCTGGCGAACTCCATCCACTGGATGCTGGTGGCGGCCGGCTTGGGGATCCAGGTGATCGGCTTGACGGTTTCCTTGGGCTCCGCGAGGATTTCTTGCACCTCATCAGCGGTGATTAACGGTTCGAACTTGTTGGCCATGGAACGGATGTGGTGTCTGGAAATGCGCCGCCGGGCCGCCCAGCGGGAAAAGCCCCCTTGCGGGAGCTCTGGCCCGCGCTTGGTCTGCGCGGGGGCGTAATCTTACAAGATGAAGACGCCCCCGGTCCGCGCGCTGTATGGATATACAGGCGCAATGGCGTCGCGGCCGGCACGCCGGGGCTACAGCGAGCTGGCGGCGAAGGTATCACATTGCTTGAGCTCGCCGCCTTCCAGGCCGCGCTTGAACCAGCGCACCCGCTGGGCCGACGAGCCGTGGGTGAAGGCGTCCGGCACCACGTAGCCCTGGCTCTGCTTTTGCAGCCGGTCGTCGCCGATGGCGGTGGCCGCGGCCAGCGCTTCCTCGACGTCGCCGCCCTCGAGGATGTTGCGGGCGGCGTTGGCGCGTTGCGCCCACAACCCGGCAAAGCAGTCGGCCTGCAGTTCCATGCGCACGGACAGCGCATTGGCCTGCGACGGGTTGCGGCGGCGCAGGTTGTCGACCTGGTCGGAGATGCCCAGCAGGTGCTGCACGTGGTGGCCGACCTCGTGCGCGATGACGTAGGCCTGGGCGAAATCGCCGGGCGCCTTGAAGCGGTTCTGCAATTCGTCGAAGAACGCCAGGTCGATGTAGACCTTGCTGTCGCCCGGGCAGTAGAACGGCCCCATCGCCGCTTGGCCGGTGCCACAGGCCGTGGGCGTGGCGCCACGGAACAGCACCAGCTTGGGCGGCACGTACTGGCGGTTCAAGTCCTTCTGGAAGATGGCGCTCCAGGTGTCCTCGGTTTCGCCCAGCACCTTGGCGACGAAGCGCGCCTGCGGGTCGTTGGCGGGCGGCCGGGCGGCCGGCCCCTGTTGCTGCTGCGCCGGCGGGCCTTCGGCCATCTGCAGCACCACGCTGGGATCGACGCCGAAATACATGGCCACCAGGGCCAGCACGATGGTGCCGATGCCGATGGTGCCTCGGCCGCCGATACGCGGGCCGCTGGCGCGGCGGTCTTCCACGTTGTCGCTTTCGCGGGAATCGTCCAGGCGCATACTGTGTCTCCGGGCGGGCCGGCATGGCCGCCATGTGTTGCCGTGGCCGCCCATGGTGAAGCGGCCTTCAAGAGTGTTAGGATAAACCCATGGCTCTCCATTTAGATATCCACCCCGCGAATCCCCAACCGCGCCTGCTCAAGCAGGCCGCCCAATGGCTGAACGACGGGGGCCTGGTGGCGGTGCCCACCGATTCCAGCTACGCGGTGGTCGCGCGCCTGGACGATAAGAACGCGGCCGACGGCCTGCGCCGCCTGCGCGGCCTGGACGAGCGCCATCACCTCACGCTGCTGTGCCGCGACCTGGCCGAGATCGGCCACTTCGCGCGCGTCGACAACCGCCAGTACCGGCTGCTCAAGGCCGCTACGCCCGGCCCCTGGACCTTCATCCTGGAAGCCACCAAGGAAGTGCCGCGGCGCGTTTCGCACCCATCGCGCAAGACCATCGGCATCCGCGTGCCGGATCACGCCGTGATGCTCGGCCTGCTCGAGCAGATGGGGGCGCCGCTGCTGTCCACCACCCTCATCCCGAAGGACGAGACCGAAGCGTTGAACGACGCCGAGGACATCCGCGAGCGCTACGCCCACGAGCTGGCCGCCATCATCGACGCCGGCGCGTGCCCGCATTCGCCGACCACCGTGATCGACCTGACCGGCGCCGAGCCGGTGGTGGTGCGCGTGGGACGCGGCGACCCGGCCACGCTGGGCCTGGCCTGAAGTCACCGCCGCGCATGGCGCCCGGCGCGACCGCGCGCCTCCACTACAATCCGGTTCGCCATGAACGAACTCATCCAAACCATCGCGGTCTACGCGATACCGGTCATTTTCGCCATCACCCTGCACGAGGCCGCGCATGGTTATGTCGCGCGCATGTTCGGCGATCCGACGGCGTACCAGGCCGGCCGCGTCAGCCTGAACCCGGCGCGCCACATCGATCCGATCGGCACGCTGCTGGTGCCGGTGGTGATCCTGCTGACCTCCAAGCTGCTGGGCAGCCCGGGCATGCTGTTCGGCTGGGCCAAGCCGGTGCCGGTGGATTTCGGCCGCCTGCGCCGTCCCAAGAAAGACATGCTGTGGGTGGCGCTGGCCGGACCCGCCGCCAATCTGCTGATGGCCATCCTGTGGGTGTTTTCGCTGCGCCTGTTCCTGGAATCGGGCATGCAGGAGAGCTTCTGGTTCGAGATGGCGATGGCCGGCGTGCAGGTCAACCTGGTGCTGATGGCGCTGAACCTGCTGCCGATTCCGCCGCTGGATGGGGGACGCATCCTTTTCAGCCTGCTGCCCAACCGCCTGGCCTGGCAATACTCGAAAATCGAGCCGTATGGGCTGGTGATCGTGGTGGTGCTGCTGGTGACCGACGTGCTCTGGATATTGATGCGTCCGGTATTGGCTTTGGGAACGACGATCGTTCAGTGGTTCCTCTAGGATTTTGGCCAATATCCGTTAAACTCAGCGGTTTCACTGATTCTGGCCCTGGGGCATCCCGCCGTGGGGCTTTGGAGCCCCTCATTTATGGCATCCCCTGCAACCGCCGCAGGCGTTAATTTCCAGGGCAGCATGGTGGCCCTCGTCACCCCGATGCAGCCCGACGGCAGCCTGGACTACGCTGCCTACCGGTCGTTGATCGATTGGCATATCCAGGAAGGAACCGATGCGCTGGTGGTGGTGGGCACCACCGGGGAATCGCCGACGGTTTCCATGGAAGAACACGCGGAACTGATCCGCGTGGCGGTCGAGCATGCGGCGGGCCGCATCCCGGTCATTGCCGGCGTGGGCGCCAACTCCACCGACGAAGCCATCCACCTCACGCGCCACGCCAAGGCGGTGGGCGCGCAGGCCGGCCTGTCGGTGGTGCCGTACTACAACAAGCCCTCGCAGGAAGGCCTGTACCGCCACTTCCGCGCCATCGCCGAAGCCGTGGACCTGCCGACCATCCTGTACAACGTGCCGGGCCGCACCGTGGCCGACATGAGCAACGAAACGGTGCTGCGCCTGGCGCAGGTGCCGGGCATCATCGGCATCAAGGACGCCACCGGCGACATCGCCCGCGGCGGCCTGCTGTTGCGCGAGGCGCCGGCCAGCTTCCAGGTGTTCAGTGGCGATGATCCCACCGCCGCCGCCCTGATCCTACTGGGCGCGCGCGGCAACATTTCGGTGACCGCCAACGTCGCGCCCAAGCTGATGCGCGACCTCTGTGCCGCCGCCCTGGCGGGCAATGTGCCGAAGGTGCGTGAACTTAATGCGCACCTGGCCCGTCTGAACAAGGCTTTGTTCGTTGAAGCCAATCCTATTCCCGTCAAGTGGGCGCTGGCCGAAATGGGCCGCACCGCACTGGGCTACCGGTTGCCGCTGGTGGAACTGGGCGCGCCGCACCACGAAACGGTGCGTCGCGCGCTCCAGGAAACGGGCCTGCTCTAAATATCGTGAGGATACGTATGAACAAGCGTCATGCCGGTCTGTCGGCATTGATGTCTCTGGTGTTGTTGGCCGGCTGCAGCGAGGTCAACCAATTCCTGGGCAATGAAGAGTCCGTCAACTACAAGAGCGCCGTCACGCAACGTGGCGAGCCGCTCAGCATCCCGCCCGACCTGACCCAGGCCGCCAGCGATCCGCGCTACCGCGCGCCGGCGTCGGGCTCGACCACCTACTCGCAATTCCAGCAGCAGGGCCAGGCCCAGGCCAACGCGCCCAAGGCCAGCAACGTGCTGCCCAACCGCCAGGACATGCGCGTCGAACGCGACGGCGACCTGCGCTGGCTGGTGGTCGACCGCGCGCCCGAGGACGTGTTCCCGCGCCTGGTCGACTTCTGGACCGAAAACGGCTTCACCGTCGCCAGCAACAATCCGGCCGCCGGCCTGATCGAGACCGACTGGGCGGAAAACCGCGCCAAGATCCCTGAAAGCTGGCTGCGCCAGGCCCTGGGCGCGGTGCTGGAATCGGCCTGGGACAGCGGCGAGCGCGAGAAATTCCGCACCCGCGTCGAACGCGTCAACGGCCACACCGAGATCTACGTCAGCCACCGCCAGATGCTGGAAAAGCGCGTTGGCAACGACGGCTCCCAGGTGCAATGGCAGAATGGCAAGGAAGACCCGGGCCTGAACGCCGCCATGCTGGCGCGCATGATGGTCTACCTGGGCACCGACGTCGACAACGCCCGCAAGCTGGTGCAGCAGGCCGAGGCCGCGCCGCAGAAGCCCGCGGTGCAGCAGGACGTCCGCACCCAGGGCGCCGCCCTGATCGTCAGCGAGTCGTTCGACCGGGCCTGGCGCCGTGTCGGCGTGGCGCTGGATGGCGGCGGCTTCTCGGTCGAGGACCGCGACCGGTCCGCTGGCGATTACTTCGTGCGCTACGTCGACACCGACACCGGCGAGAAGATCGACCAGCCGGGCTTCTTCAGCCGCATGTTCTCGGGCGACAAGAAGGCCGAGGCGCCGCAGTACCGCATCCATCTGGTCGGCAGCGGCGAACAGACCACCGTCACGGTGCTGGATGCCAAGGGCGAACGCGACAACAGCGCCACCGCCCAGCGCCTGCTGAGCGTGCTGAAAGACAAGATGTGATCACACATCCCCGGCGAGCGCCACGGCGCTCGTATGGACCCGGAAAAGGCCCCTTGCGGGCCTTTTTCTTTGCGCGCGGGGGCTGGCCGCTCATCGGCCGCCGGACAGAGGGCATGGCCGTGGCGCGGCGGCTGCGCGCAAACAAAAACCCCGGCGCGAGGCCGGGGTTTTTGTTTGCCGTGATCAGCGCGGGGGTTGTTCGCTGATCAGGAAGCGGGCGTGGTCGAGCCGCCAGGGGTGGTCGAGCCACCGCCGGGCGTGGTGCCAGGCGTGGGGGCCGGGGCCGGCGAGGTGGCCGGCGGCGTGCTCGAGGGCGCCGGGGTGCTGGCGCCCGGCGTGGGGTTGTTCGCGGGCGCCGGGGCATCTTCCTTCTTGTTGCACGCGCTGAGCGACACCGCCAGCACCGAGGCAATAATCAAGGTTTTGCTCATCATTTTTAGACTCCTGTAGATGACGACTCTTGAAACCCCGTCAGGGGAAACCAGAATCCAGGCTACAGGAAGCCGTAAGCGATGCGAGTGTGAAAGTTAAAAAGGTCGCATCCCAACGGCAACAAACCTTTCCGGGCGGTGTGTTGTCTTGCTTTATGTGACCCTGCGCACAGACCTCATTGCGTTCTGTGCAAGATGGATACGCGCAGGTGTCTGGATACTACGAGGCGACGTAATGCAGCCAGCCGGAGTCGAGCCAGTCCGCCAGGCATGCGCGGGCCTCGTCGGACAGGCGCGCGCAGGCCGGATCGGCGCAGTCCAGGCTGCGCGCGTCGGCCAGCTTGCAGAGCGCGGGCGCGGTCGGCGTCATGGCGGTCTCGCCGTTGATGAAGAGCTGTTTGCCGCGATAGAGCATGCGGCTGCGGCGATCCAGCACCAGCCTGCCGCTGGCGGGCCAGTCTTCTTCCAGGTCCACGTCCAGCCCCTCGGGGCCGTCGAACACGCTGAGGTTGCTGGGCTCGGTCAGCCAGCAGCCCAGGAAGCGCGAGGCCAGCGCGTCGTCGAAACGCAGCTTGCCGACGGTGTCGAGCGTGGCCTGCACCAGCGCATCGGGTACCTGCGCCGGCGTGGCCACGGCGGCCTGGGCCGGATCGCGGTAGACGGCTGACAACTTGGGGCCGGGCAGCGCCGGTTCGCCGTAGGGGCCGCCCAGCAGGCCGACGCGCGCCATCACCTGGTCGGCGGCGGCCTCGAGCAGGCCGCGCGCCAGCGTGGCTTGCGTGGGGGCCCGGAAACCGATGGAGATGGTCATGCAGCCGTCGCCCGCGGCGATGCCGTCGTGCGCGGCCTGCGGCGGCAGGTAGAGCATGTCGCCCGGCGCCAGCACGGCTTGTTCTTCGGGCTGGAAATGGCTGAGGATCTTGAGCGGCAGGCCGGGTTCGAGCGACAGGTCCTTCTGACGCCCGTAGCGCCATTCGCGCTCGCCGGCCGCTTGCAGCAGGAATACGTCATAGCTGTCGAAGTGCGGACCGACGCCGCCGCCATGGCTGGCGATGCTGATCATCACGTCGTCCAGGCGCGCGTCCGGGATGAAGCGGAACTGCTGCATCAGCTCGGCCGCGGCGTCGCTGTGCAGGTCGACGCTTTGCACCAGCAGGGTCCAGTCGCCTTCGTTGTCCTTGGGCAGGCGGGCGAAGGGGCCGTTTTCCATCTGCCATTCGCCGTTCTCGCGCCAGATCAGGCGCGATTCGACGTCGTCGCGGCGCGCCAGTTTCTTGATCGCGGCGATGGTGACCGGCGGCTTGAAATCCGGGATGGCCTGGCGGATCAGCAGCGGCTTCTTCTGCCAGTAGCGGCGCATGAAGTCGTTGGGGCTCTGGTTGCCCAGCAGCGGCAGGGGGTGGTCGAGGTTCATTGCAGGTGCTTCTTCAGGCGGTAGAGGGCGTCCAGCGCTTCGCGCGGGGTCAGGCTGTCGGGGTCGATGCCGGCGAGCTCCTCGCGCAGCGTGTCCAGCGCCTCGATGGCGTCGGCGCGGTCGGCTTCGGCATAGGCCTGCGCGTCGGCGTCGGCCGCGGCCGAGAACAGGCCCAGCTGCGGCGTGGGCGCGCCTTGCGCCTCGAGGCGTTCGAGTTCGCGGGTGGCCTGGCGGATCACGGCGGCGGGCACGCCGGCGCGCTGCGCCACCTGGATCCCGTAGCTGCGGCTGGCCGGGCCTTCGCGCACTTCGTGCAGGAACACGATGCCGCCGGCCGATTCGGCCGCGGCCAGGTGCACGTTGGCCGAAGCGGGTTGTTCGGCCGGCAGGCGCGTCAGTTCGAAATAGTGGGTGGCGAACAGCGTCAGGGCGCGGTTGTGCGCCAGCAGGCGGCAGGCGATGGCCCAGGCCAGCGCCAGGCCGTCGTAGGTGGAGGTGCCACGGCCGATCTCGTCCATCAGCACCAGGCTGTTGGGCGTGCTGGCCGCGAGAATGGCGGCGGCCTCGGTCATCTCCATCATGAAGGTCGAGCGTCCGCCGGCCAGGTCGTCGGCGGCGCCGATGCGGGTGAAGATGCGGTCGATGCGGCCGATGCGGGCGCGCGCCGCCGGCACGAAGCTGCCGATGCGCGCCAGCAGCACGATCAACGCCACCTGCCGCATGTAGGTCGATTTACCGCCCATGTTGGGGCCGGTGATGAGCAGCATGCGGCGCGCCGGATCGAGGCGGCAGCCGTTGGGCGTGAAGCGCTCGATGGCCTGTTCGACCACGGGATGGCGGCCGGCATCGATATCGATGTCGGCCTGCTCGGACAATTCGGGGGCGATCCAGTCGTGCCGCCGCGCGTGTTCGGCCAATGCCGCCAGGGTGTCCAGTTCGGCCAGCGCGCCGGCGCAATCGGACAGCGGGCGCACGTGTTCGGCCAGCACGTCCAGCAGCTGCTCGAACAGCCACTTTTCGCGCGCCAGCGAGCGGTCCTGCGCCGACAGCACCTTGTCTTCCCAGGTCTTGAGTTCCGGGGTGATGTAGCGTTCGGCGTTCTTGAGCGTCTGCCGGCGGCGGTAGTCTTCCGGCACCTTGGCGGTCTGGCCCTTGGTGACCTCGATGTAGAAGCCGTGCACGCGGTTGAATTCGACGCGCAGGTTGCTGATGCCGGTGCGCTCGCGTTCGCGCGCTTCCAGTTGCACCAGGAAGTCGCCGCCGTCGGCGGCCAGGGCGCGCAGTTCGTCCAGTTCGGCGTCAAAGCCGGTGGCCAGCACGCCGCCGTCGCGGATCGCCACGGCCGGCTCGGCGGCGATGGCGCGCACCAGCAGGGCGGCCAGCGCCGGGTCCACCGACAGTTGCGAGATCAGGTCGTTCAGCCGCGGCGATGCGGCCATCGGCGCGACCAGGTCGCGCAGCGCCGGCAGGGCTTGCAGGGCGTCGCGCAGGCTCGCCAGTTCGCGCGGACGCACCGAGCGCAGCGCCAGCCGCGCGGCGATGCGCTCGATGTCGGGAAAGGCATTGAGCGCGCCGCGCAGCGTCTCCAGCAGGCCGGCCGAGCCGAAGGTCTGTTCGACGTCCATGCGGCCGGCCAACAGCGTCGAGATGGCCTGCTGGCGGGCCTGGGCCGGGGCGTTGTCGCGCAGCGGATGGTGCAGCCAGCGGCGCAGCAGGCGGCTGCCCATCGGCGTGCGGCAGCCGTCCAGCAGCGAGAACAGCGTGGGCGAATCCTCGCCCGACAGCGTCTGCGTCAGTTCGAGGTTGCGGCGCGTGACCGGATCGAGCAGCACGAACTGGCCGGGCCGTTCGGCCGACAGGCTCTGCACGTGCGCCAGCGCCTGCGACTGGGTGCGGGCGGCATAGCGCAGCAGCGCGCCGGCGGCGCAGATGCCGGCCGGCATGTCTTCGATATCGAAGCCGGCCAGCGTGTCGGTCTTGAAATGCGCGAGCAGGTGCGCGCGGGCGCCGTCGCTTTCGAAGTGCCAGTCCGGCACGCGCGAACGGGCGCCTTCGAACGGAAAGTCGAATTCGGCGCTGTCGGCGCAGACGATTTCGGCCGGGGCGATGCGGTGCAGTTCGGATTCGAGCTGCGCCGGCGCGCATTCGGTGACGCGGAAGTCGCCGCTGGCCAGGTTCAGCCATGCGAGACCGGCGCGCGGCGCGCGCGCATTGCCGGTGACGAACACCGCGGCCAGCGCGCGGTCGGCCTTGGCCGGCAGCAACGCGTCGTCGGTCAGCGTGCCGGGGGTGACGATGCGCACGATGCGGCGCTCGACCGGGCCCTTGGAGGCCGCGGGATCGCCGATCTGCTCGCAGATGGCGACGGACTCGCCCATCGCCACCAGCCGCGCCAGGTACTGCTCCATCGCGTGCACCGGCAACCCGGCCATGGGGATGGGCGTGCCGTTGGACGAGCCGCGCTTGGTCAACGTCAGGTTGAGCAGCCGCGCGCCGCGTTCCGCGTCTTCATAGAACATTTCATAGAAGTCGCCCATGCGGTAGAACAGCAGCAAGGGGCCGGCCTCCGCTTTCAGGCGGAGGTATTGCTGCATCATGGGAGTGTGGCCGGCGTGGGCCTCGGCGGCGGTGGTCTGTGTTGCGGAATTCATGCCCGTGATTGTATCGGGCCGGGGCGGGGTGGGGGAGCGGGCGCCGGAGGCTTTTACGACGGTGCCTGGCGGGTCGGCCTGGCGTGGGGAGCGTCAGGGCAGAAAGGGCAGCAGGACGATGCCATGGACCAGGATGAAGATGCCGAAGACGCTCATGGGCGGCAGGGGGCGGCTTGCAGGAGGGCGCCGCCTATCATTGCTCGCCTTTCATTCGTCCATTGCGGCTTGAACGGTCTGGGACTTCGGCGATCTCCGGATACCGTCGTCCGTGGGTGGGCTGCCGCGCGGCGGCCTCGATCTGGGCCCAGGTCTGCGCGTCGGTCGGCTCAACGCCCTCAAGCGACAAGGAGATGGCGAGGCTTGGCGCCTGCTGCGTGCAGGAGGAAGCGGTTTTACGCGAATGGACGGTGCTCATCGGAGCCTCCGTTGAAGACCTTACGAACGTAGCGTAGCAGCTTTCCCCACGATGTGCTGTGAGGCGCCAGGTCGAACAGCATCATGCGCTGGGTGCCGTGGGCATCCCACCAGGCCGGGTCCCTGGCCAAGATTTTCTGGATTGTCTGGCAGCCCTGCAAATATGGCGCGGCGGCCAGCTCATCGGAGGCGATGTCGGCGTCGAAGCCGAATTTTGGCCAGATCCGGTAGCCGACGTAGCGTTTCCCGGCGCCCGGGCCACCGGCCGCGACCAGCGAGATATGCGACAGCCCGGCCAGATGCGCGGTAATTGCTGACAGCGCGAAGGCGATGGTGCCAAGACCCGGTGGCGCGTGGTGCGCCAGGCATATGCAGTCGATGTGCATGT
The DNA here is from genome assembly GCF_059759395.1 of Achromobacter sp. EG18. NCBI lineage: Bacteria > Pseudomonadati > Pseudomonadota > Betaproteobacteria > Burkholderiales > Alcaligenaceae > Achromobacter > Achromobacter sp. EG18. Next base: position 2,769,227 of record NZ_CM186213.1, on the reverse strand, counting down.
TCTTGACGATAAGCGTGCTGTCGTGTTTGTCGCGTGCGCGGTAGAGTCCCAGTCTGTTCTTGTTCGGGCTTTGGATGATGCCGTTGTTGATGATGGAGAAGTACAGCCCCGCCGGGGCATCGTGAAGGGGCTTGCGGGCGAACTGCGCGTGGACCCGGCTTCCGTTGAAAACGGTGAACAGGTGGGCGAACTCGAGTGTCGAGATCATCCGATCCATGCCGTGGATGAGTTCGCCCGGTACAAGGGTCCTGCCGTCCAGCCGTATGCCGCGGCCGCTCAAATGAGCGATGCCGATCGGATGGCGCAACAGCGCCACATGCAGTGATCGCAGATGCGATCGATAAAAGTCTGTAGGTTCGAGCGGCACGCCGAAGATCCGTCCATCGATGAGGTCGCGGGGCCTTGGCGGGCACCCGTTAACGCATGGATGTCAGGGTATCGGGTTGATGGTGACGGCACACGTCGCGGTGTGATGTTTGCAGCATCATCGGGATGCGCAGCGGCATCCCGGGCGGCGTTCCGCTCGATTCAGCGGCAGAGACTCAATACAACGTGCTGGCCACGCGCGCCGGCAGGTCGCGGTCGTAGGCCGCGCCGTCGAAGGTGCCGGCGCTCAGGTCGGAGAGCATGCGGCCGACGCTGGGCAGCGCCGTGCGCGGGATCTGGGTGGCGGGGTCCCACAGCCGCGAGCGCAGCAGGGCGCGCGAGCACTGGAAGTAGACGGTCTGCACGTCGACGATCAGGACCGAGCGCGGCTGCTTGCCGTCCATCTCGAAGCGTTGCAGCAGCGCCGGGTCGACGCTGATGCGCGCGCTGCCGTTCACGCGCAGCGTCTCGTTGACGCCGGGAACCAGGAACAGCAGCGCCACGCGCGGTTCGGCCAGGATGTTGCGCAGGCTGTCGATGCGGTTATTGCCGCGCCGGTCCGGCAGCAGCAAGGTCTTTTCATCCTCGACCACGACGAAACCGGCGGGATCGCCGCGCGGCGACACATCCAGGCCGTCGGGGCCGGAGGTGGCCAGCGCCACAAAGGGCGCGGCCTCGATGAAGGCGCGGTAGTGCGGATGGACGTGGTCCACTTCCTTCTTGAGCGAAGCTTCGCCCGGTTCGCCATACAGGGCTTGCAGGGCGGCGGCGTCGGTGACGAGGTGGGGGGTGTCCAAGGGCATGGCGAAGGCTCGGGGAAAGAGAGGGGCGGCGGGCTATTGCACCCGTACCGGCATGCTGCAGTCGGAGAAGAATACCTCACAGGCGCAGCGCGCCACTGATGACGATCAGGGCTTCGTTGTAGTCGTGCGTTTCGGCGGGGGAGGGCTGGCCGTCCATCCGCAGGATCTTGACGTTGCAGCCGCCAGTCTGGGCCAGCACGCGGGACTTCCAGGCGTCGGGCAGGCCGTTGGCGGCGTCGAGCAGGTCGAGCAGGGGCATGGTGGGCTTGCCAGGCGCGCGCCTGGCGCGAGAGGAAGGCGTTCTCACGCCCTGGGGAGAGGGGGAAGGGACCGTTCAGGCTTCCTGGCCGTAGCCGAAAGGCCAGCGGCGGCGGGTGGGTTCGGGCTTGGCGGTGTCTTCTTGCATGTTTTTCTCCGTAGGGTGCATTCCGGGGAATTCTATTTCCCGAGATGTAACAGCATTGCAAGGGATCGTTAGCACTCTGTCGTCGCGGCGGCCCCCTAGTCGGGCGCGAACAGCGTGACCTGGCGTTCGAGCGCGTAGGTGGCGCGGTAGCTGGCGGGCGTGGCGCCGCGGTCGATCAGCAGCAGGCCCTCGCGTTCGGCGGTGGCCAGGACGTCGCGCAGCTTCTGGCCGCTTTCCAGGCCGGTGGCTTCCTGCAGCCGTTGCAGGGGCAGGTAGTCGCCGTTCTTGACGCCGCCGAGGCGCGTAAAGGCGCTGAGCCAGATGCTGCGGCTGGGCGGGGAATTGATCAGACTGGTCATGGGCAGGGGTCCCTTGCGGTCGAATTACTGTATGAATGAACAGTATATCCGAACGTCGGACCAATCCCCGGTAGCGCATGTCGCACGGGTTTGAGGCATGGGGCAACGCTGAGGCCGGCAGCGTTTGCCGGCTCCGAACCGCGCCATGCACAATGGCGTCTCGCGGCCGTTCGCAGAGCCGCGGGAGCGCCTGATGCCCGACGATTTGCCCTTCCCCCCCTCGCTGGATGCCAGTGAGCGCGTGACCATCTCCCACAGCCCCCATCGCGCCGAGTTCGCGCCCGGCGGGGGCGGACGCCTGACGCGCCTGTCGACCGAGGCGCACGACTGGATCGTGCCGCTGGCCGAGACGGATTGGCCGCCCGCGCAATGGCCGCGCGCCGGCTCGTATCCGCTGGCGCCGTACTCGAACCGGGTGCGCGATGGCGTGTTCACGTTCGAAGGCGCGCGCCACGTGCTGGCATCGTTGCCCGGACGGCCGCAGGCGATTCACGGCGCCGGCCTGTATCAACCCTGGCAGGTGCGCCATCTGGCCGATGACGCGGTCGACCTGGTGCTGCAACAGCCCGCCGGCGTGCTGGGCTGGCCGTGGCCGTATGAATGCGTGCAGCGCTATCGGTTGGATTCGCGCGGTCTGTCGTTGACGCTGTTGATGATCAACCATGGCGATGCGCCGATGCCGTTCGGTTGCGGCATCCATCCGTACTTCACCGCCACGCGCGTGGCGCTGCATGCGCGGCGCATCTGGCCGACCGACGCCGACGGCCTGCCAGGCGCCAGCCAGACCACCCACGTGCGGGAACTGGGCCAGTCGGCCGAGGGGTGCGATACCTACTTGTCGCAGTGGGGCGGCCGCGCCACGCTGCACTGGCCGGATGGACACGAACTGGCGCTGCACGCCGATCCGGCTTTCGCGCACCTGGTGGTCTACACGGCGCCAGGCGCCGATTTCCTGTGCGTGGAGCCGGTGACCAATGTCGCCGATGCCTTCAACCTGGCGGCGGCTGGCGAGACCCGCACCGGCCTGCAGGTGCTGGCGCCGGGCGGGCGTTTCAGCGCCTCGATGCTGCTGGCGTTGCAAACGCCGCGCGCGGCGCGTTGACGTCGCGCGATGCCGGCGCTGGCAACGGCCAGGGCCTGTCGGCGATAATCCGGCCAAACCAATCCAGGAGTCGCTACGTGAAAAAGCTCAGCACCGAACAATTGCAGGCGGCCGCCGAAACGCTGCGCCGGGTGCAGGCCAGGCTGGCCCGTTCGGGCAACATGCCGCTGGAACCGACGATCTACGCCAGCGCCAAGGGCTTCCGGCGCAACGTGCCCGACTATGTCTGGTCGTGGCTGTCGGGCCTGCTGGCGCCGCACAAGAGCCTGTCGGCGTGGATGGATGCGCACCAGCCCGGTTGGCGCGAAGGCAAGATTCCGGCCGCGGTGGTGTATGCGCGCACCGAGAACGGCTGGTTCGACTGGCTGATCGCCGAACTGGAAACCGAGATCAATGATCCGCACGCCCGCGCCCGGCGCGAAGGACGCGCCTGATCCGGGGGCTTGCAAGAGGGCGGGCGCTGCCCGCCGGCGCAAGGCGGGCGGTGTCCGCGGCCGCGGGCCGTGAACCCGTCAGGCCCCCGCTCGCGACCTCGCCAGGGCGGCGCGCAGCCGCCGCAAGAGCAACACCAGCAGTTCCTGCACCGCGGCCACCAGCAAGGCGGCCAGGATCGAACCGAGCACCAGGGCGTCCCACAGGCGCGGCGGGCCGACCCGGAACTGGATGGTGTCGAACACCAGCCCGGCGGTGATGCCGGCGACGATGACGGCCTTCCAGCCCTGCAGCGGCACCAGCCGCAGCATCAGCAGGGCGACCGCCACCATGCCCCAGAGCATCGGTTCCAGCGCTTGGTCGAACAGGTGAGAAATCAGAGCCAACTCCCGAAAGCGCGGCCACGGACTGAAGGCCCGCGGCGCGCAGTCGAGGTTTTACCTCTTTCTTCCGACGAATGCGAGACACCCGTCCCAATTTTTTCGTCGGGATGGGCCGGGCGCCTCAGAAGCCTTCCAGCACCACCTTGCCGCGCGCCTTGCCGCTTTCGATGAAGGCGTGGGCGCGGCGCAGGTTTTCGGCATTGATGCGGCCGTAGTGCTCGCCCAGCGTGGTGCGCAGGGTGCCGTTGTCGATCAGCCGAGCGGCCTGGTTCAGCAGTTCGTGCTGGGCGATCAGGTCGGGCGTGTTGTGCAGCGGCCGGGCGAACATGAATTCCCAGTGCAGCGAGGCCGACTTGCCCTTGAGCAGGCGCACGTCGATGGCGGAGGGGTCGTCGATCAGGGCGATCCTGCCTTGCGGCGCGATGGCTTCGGCCAGCTGCGCGAAGTGCTGGTCGGTCTGGGTCAGGCCGGCGATGAAGCTGACCTGCGGCAGGCCAATGCGCTTGAGTTCCTCGGCCAGCGGGCGGGTGTGGTCGATGACGTAATGGGCGCCCAGCTCGGTGACCCAGGCCTGGGTCTCGGGCCGGGAGGCGGTGCCGATGATGGTCAGGCCGGTCAGCTGGCGCGCCAACTGCACCAGGATCGAGCCGACGCCGCCGGCCGCGCCGACCACCAGCAGCGTGCCCTGGCTGGGCGCGGCGTTGTCCAGCACGCGCAGGCGGTCGAACAGCAGTTCCCACGCGGTGATGGTGGTCAGCGGCAGCGCGGCGGCCTGGGCGAAGTCCAGGCTCTGCGGCATGCGGCCGACGATGCGCTCGTCGACCACGTGCAGTTCGCTGTTGGCCCCGGGGCGGGTCAGGGCGCCCGCGTACCAGACGCGGTCGCCGGGCGCGAACAGGCTGGTCTTGGCGCCCACGGCGCGCACGATGCCGGCGGCGTCCCAGCCGATGATCTCGGGCTGGCCGTCCTTGGGCTTGCGGTTGGCGCGGATCTTCACGTCCACCGGGTTGACGGAGATGGCTTTGACTTCGACCAGCAGGTCGTGGTCGCCGGGAACGGGGTCGGGCGCGGTGATGTCCTGCAGCGATTGCGGATCGGTGGCGGGCAGGTTCTGGAAGTAGGCGATGGCTTTCATGGGGGATCTCGGAACGGGAAAAGGGATCAGGCGATGGTGCGGACCACGCCGCCGTCGACGCGCAGCGCGGCGCCGTTGGTGGCCGAGGACTGGCGCGAGCAGGTGTAGACGACCATGTTGGCGACTTCCTCCACCGTTGCCAGCCGGCGTAGCAGCGAGCTGGGACGATGCTGGGCGATGAAGTCGCGTTCCATCTGTTCTTGCGGCAGGCCTTGTTCCCTGGCCATTTCGGCGAAGAAGTCGACCACGCCTTCGGAGCGCGTCGGGCCGGGCAGCACGGCATTGACGGTGACGCCGCTGCCGGCCGTCAGTTCGGCCAGGCCGCGCGAGACGCCCAGCAGCGCCGTCTTGCTGACGCCGTAGTGGATCATTTCGGCCGGGATGTGCAGCGCCGATTCGCTGGAGATGAAGACGATGCGGCCCCAGTCGGCGGCCAGCATGCGCGGCAGGTAGTAGCGCGACAGGCGCACGCCGCTCATGACGTTGGTATCGAGCATGTAGCGCCAGTCGTCGTCGGTGATTTCGGTGAAGGACTTGGGCGCGAAGTAGCCGGCGTTGTTGACCAGGATGTCGACGTCGGGATGGGCGGCGCAGACCGAGGCGGCGCCGTCGGCGGTGGACAGGTCGGCCTGCACGGTGTGCACCTGGGCGCCCGGATGCCGGCGCGCGATGGCTTCGGCGGCCTGCTTGAGCTTGTCGGCGCTGCGGCCGTGCAGCACCACCTGGGCGCCGGCTTCGGCCAGGCCCTGGGCGATGGCCAGGCCAATGCCGCCGGAAGAACCGGTGACCAGGGCCTTCTTGCCGTTGAGTTCGATTTTCATGGGGACTCCAATGCGGGTAGGGGGTGACGCCATGATTACCCAGTGGCGAACGATGAAAAACCGGCTAGCATCGGACTCAGTTTCAATAATTCTTTGAAAATGAGCCCCCATGGTTCGGTTGGAAGACTTGCGCATCTTTGTCGCCGCGGCGGATCACGGCGGCTTTTCGGCCGCCGCGCGCGAATTGGACTTGACGCCGGCGGTGGCCAGCGCCGCGCTCAAGCGGCTGGAACTGTCGCTGGACACCCGCCTGTTCGTGCGGTCCACGCGCAGCCTGCGGCTGACCGGCGACGGCGAGCGCTATCTGGAATACGCGCGCGCCGCGCTGTCGAGCCTGCAGGCCGGCCAGAGCGCGCTGGCGCGCGACAAGACGGCCATCTCCGGCACGCTGTCGGTGTCGATTCCGTCGGACCTGGGGCGCCATGTGCTGCTGCCCTGGCTGGACGAATTCCAGCAGCGCCATCCGCGCGTGAACTTCCAGGTACGCATCAGCGACCGCCTGGCCGACCTCTATCGGCAGCCGGTCGACATTGCGTTGCGCTACGGCACGCCCGGCGATTCCGGCCTGGTGGCGCTGCCGCTGGGCGAGCACAACCGCCGCGTGGTGTGCGCCGCGCCGGCCTATTTCGCGCGCCATGGCCTGCCGCAGACGCCGGCCGACCTGCGCCGCCACAACTGCCTGTGCTTCGTGCTGGGCGAATCCCTGCACGACCGCTGGGCATTCGAGCACGAGGGCGGGGCGCTGACCGTGCCGGTCAAGGGCGACCGCGTCGGCGATGACGGCGACCTGGTGCGGCGCTGGGCGCTGGCCGGCTACGGCGTCGCGTACAAGTCGCGCTACGACGTGCTGGCCGACCTGCGCGCCGGCCGCCTGGTGCAGGCCCTGCCGGACTATACCGGCGAGCCGTCGCCGCTGTACCTGCTGTGCGTGCACCGCATGCTGCTGTCGCCCGCCGTCAAGCGGCTGCGCGAATTCCTGCAGGCGCGCCTGCGCGAATTCGAGGCGGGCGCCGGCGCGGCGCCCTGACAGCCGCGCCGCTCAGTGATGCGCGGCGGCGCGGTTGGCGGCGCGGGTGCGCGCGGCTTTCTTGGCGGCGGCCGAGCGTCCCGCCGCGCCCTTGGTGGCGGCGGCCTTCTTCGCGGCGGCCGAGCGATCCGCCGCGGTGCGCCGGGACGCCGACTTGGACGCGTGGCGCGACAGCGCGGGCTTGGACGCGGGCCTGGCGCTTTCACGCTTGAGGGCGCGGGTGGTGGCGCGGGCGCGCGTGGCGGATTTCGCGTGGCCGTCGTGCGCCGCCTCGCTGTCCTGCTTGGCCTTGCGGCGGGTGGCCGCGCCGGCCTTCTTGGGCGAGGGCAGGTCAACCCCAGCGCGGCGCGCCTTCGACAGGCCGATGGCGATGGCCTGCTTGGTCGAGCGCACGCCGTGCTTGCCTTCGCGCACGTGGTCGATTTCCTCGCGCACGAATTCGCCCGCTTGGGTGGATGGGGACTTGCCTTGCTTCTTGTCGCGCGCGGCGCGTTGCAGCGTTTTCCGTTCAGGCATGACAACCTCCTGGCTTGCGTTTCAGAAGCGAGACCCGGGGACGCGGACGAGGCCGCGCCGACGGAACTCGTAACACCACTCTATGCCCCACGCGGTATCCTGTGTGTTCGAATGGATTGCCGGTCGTAAGCGCCGGAACCCCGCGCGCGGCCGACGATTCGCAACGCTTCCCCCTCAAAGGAGACAAGCCATGTCGAATCATGTCTACAAGCAGATCGAGCTGGTGGGCTCGTCCACCAAGTCCACCGACGATGCGATCAGCAAGGCCATCGAACGCGCGTCCGAAACGCTACGCCACCTGGATTGGTTCGAGGTAACCGAGGTGCGCGGCCACATCAAGGACGGCAAGGTGGCGCACTGGCAGGTTGGCCTGAAGATCGGCATGCGCCTGGAAGACGGCGAGGTCTAGCGGCACCGGTGCCGTCCAATCGCAGCGGCGTCGATGCCATTGGGACACGGCGCCTGCTCCTTTTTTGAGCGACGGCTGCAAGTGCTTGCCGGATAAGCTTTTTTTCAGCTTGTCATGAGACTGTTCAGAGGTTTGTCCACACTCGGTGGGGACAAGCCCGGGCGCTTCCCTCGGCTGGCTCGCGGTGGCGTGGCGGTGCCTCGCCGCGGCGTGCCGCTGGGCGAATATTGCGCGCCGGCCGCAAGGCCTTGGCGGTAAAGGGATTTTTGCGGCTGCGCGCAGGCTGTCCTCAGCCTTATCCACATTTCCCGGGGACAACCTGGCGCCTGGGCGAGTGCGTCTGGGCCTTTCTTGACCACCCCTTGCAGGTGCTTGATGTGCAAGGGAAAAGCCGAGCTGCCCTCATCCTGTCCTCATGCTTGTCCACAGAATGTTGGGACAAATGCACCGGTCGATGCGAAGCGTCCGCGGGCGTCCCGCAATCGCCCTTTGGACGGTGGATAAGTGCGCCAGGAATCGGCCAAACGATGGATTGCGCAGTTTTTGACCGGCGTCTGCAAGTGCTTGGCACGGCAGGCTTTTTCGCACCTGCCCCACAGCTGTCCTCAAGCTTCTCCACAGTTGGCGGGGATATCGTTGGCCCCCACGCGGCGCGCACTGCGTGCGCTTGCTGCCCCCCGAGGGGGCTGCCCGGCCTTCGGGCGGCCGGGCGGCCGGGCGGCTATTTTTTTGGGGCGGTGTTGGTGGGCGGGGGCGCGCGAGGGGGGCGCGTGTTGGGGGCGGGAGGGCGCCGGGGGCTTGTTGCCTTCTGAGGTGAGGCGAAGGGAATTATTTGGGAGCGGGGGCGCTTTATCCACAAAAAAAAGCCCCCCGGCTTGGCGGGGGGCGTGATCGCCCGGAGGTAGGCGGGCGATCGGTGCCGGGTGGGGAGGCGCCCTGGCCCGGCATCGGCGGCAATCAGGGATTGAACTTCTTGATCCAGTCGACGTAGCGGTCGATCCAGCCTTGCAGGAACTTGCGCGTGCCCTCGTTGGTGATGGTGTACTGGTCGTCGATCAGGCCATCGGTGTATTGCAGGAAGACTTCCGGCGTGGTCAGCGCGATGGCGCCTTCGGCGGCCAGGATGTTGCGCAGGTGCTGCTGCATGAGCGCGGTGCCGGCGGCGCTGGGCGAGGCGCCGAGGATGCCGACGGCCTTGCCGGCCCACGAATTCTGGCCCCACGGACGAGTGCCCCAGTCGATCGCGTTCTTGATGGCGGCGGGCACCGAGCGGTTGTGCTCGGGCGAGACGAACAGGATGCCCTGGGCGTCGAGGATCTGCTGCTTGAGCTTGGCCGCGGGCGCGGGCAGGTTGTTTTCGTTGTCCTGGTTGTACAGCGGCACGTCGCCCAGGCTGACGTAGTCGAACTTGAAGTCCGCGGGAACCAGTTTTTCCAGCGCGCGCGCCAGGCGCAGGTTGATCGATGCGGCGCGCAGGCTGCCGACGAAGACGGCGATCTTGTAGGTGCTCATGAGGCGGGGCTCCTGGGTCGGGGAAAGCCCAGTGTAGACCTGTCCTCATGACGGCTCAATGGCCGCGAATCAATATGGTTATGGGCGGTGTTGACTTGTGTCAGGGCGCATCCGCGCCGGCCGCCGCGGCCGCGTCTAGCCGCTCATGAGGCTGACGTGCGCCGAGACCACGCGCCAGCCCTGCGGCGTGCGCATCCAGGTCTGGCTCTGGCGGCCGATGCGGTCGCTGCCATCGCGCTGGAATTCGATGTTGGTGGTGGCGAAATCGCGGCCGTAGGTGGTGATCGCGGTGCGCAGTACGCGGCGCGCAAGGCCTTGCGGCGAGCGGCCCGCGCGAAAGGCGCGGATGGCGTCGTAGCCATAGAGGTTCTCGGCGGCGCCATAGCGCAGCGTGTGCGGGCTGTTCCAGAACAACTCGTCCAGCACCTCGACCTGATTGCCGACCAGGGCGGCTTCATAGCGGGCAAAGGCCACGGTGACCTCGGCGACGACGTCGGGCAGGTTGATATCCATGTGAGGGGTCGGGCTCCGTGTTGATTGCACCGTCATGGTGCGTGATTCAGGGTAATCACCAATATGGGGTGTGTTGCGGTGCGCAAATCTCGCGGCCGGACGCGGCGATCGCCCTAAGCGCGGGGAAATGATGCGGTGCAAGGCTGGCACGCCGCTTGCTAGGGTTTACACCACATAACACGCTGCGCGCCGCCCCAGGAGTTTCACCATGTCCAGTTCCGCCGTTTCCGCCCCGGTCACCATGCTGGTCACCCGGCACATCACGCCCGAACGCTACAGCGATTTCCTGTCCTGGATGCGCCAGGGCGAGATCCTCGCCGCCGGCTTTCCCGGTTTTCTCGGCTCGGGCGTGCTGCAACCGCCCGAGGGCGGCGACCAGTACCAGATCGTGCTGCGCTTCAATGACGAGGCCAGCCTCAACCGCTGGGAGCAATCGCTGCCGCGCCGCATGTGGCTCGAACGCGGCGCCGCGCTGGTGCGGGCCAGCCATGCGCGCCGCGTCAGCGGCATGGACAGCTGGTTCGGCCCGCAGGGCAACGCCGGCGCGCCGCCGCGCTGGAAGCAGGCCGTGAGCATCTGGCTGGCGTATTTTCCGGTGCTGCTGGCGTTCACCTTGCTGGTGAGCGAACACCTGAGCGCACTGCCGGTGTTTTGGCGCGCGCTGATCACCAGCGTGACGATGACACCGGTGATGGTGTTTGTCTGCATTCCGTTCGTCACGCGCCGGCTGGAGCGCTGGCTGCGGCCGCACTGACGCGGCCGCGTATCGCGCCAGCGCCATCACGCCGCCTGCGCGCGGCGCGTGGCATACAGCCGGTGCAGCGTGATCTTGCGCACGGCGGCCTGGCTGTCGCCGATATGCGCCGCAAGCAAGGCCGTCGCGCGTTCGGCGTCGCGGGCCAGGATGGCGTCGAGGATGGCGCCATGTTCGGCGTAGGTATGGGCGATACGGTCGGGCTGGGTGAAGTCCAGCCGCCGCACGATGCGGATGCGCTCGGTGGCGGCGCGGTGCACGCGCGCGATCTCAGGATTGCCGGCGGCGGCCACCAGGTCCGCATGGAAGCGCTCGTCCAGGTCCGCCAGCCACTCGCCATCGCCGGAATAATGGGCGCTGTCCACCAGCCACGTATCCGCCAGCGGCTGCAGCGCGCGCAGCGGATCGGGCACCTGGCCCGGCGCGCACAGCGCGCGCACCGCCGCGATCTCCAGCACGCTGCGCAGTTCATAGAAGTGATCGAGCGTGTCGAAGTCCAGCGGCTTGACCAGCCAGCCATTGCGCTGGCGCACCTCCAGGTAGCCCTCGCGTTCCAGGCGGAACAGGGCTTCGCGCACCGGCGTGCGGCTGACCCGCAGGCGGTCGGCGATTTCGGTCTCGGTGAAGCGGTCGCCCGGCGCCAGGCGGAAATCCAGGATGTCGCGCTTGAGCGTGCCGTAGGCGGAGTCGGCCAGGCTGCGGGGCGTGTCGATGACGGCGAATGCGGAATCCATGGACGGCCTCGGTTGGCGGGTCAGGAGAGGGGACGAACGGTGGCAACGCCCGCCTGTTCCAGCCGCCGCGCGGCCAGCAGGCAATCGGCCTCGCGCCACGGCGCGGCGATCAATTGGACGCCCAGTGGCAGGTGCGCGTCGGCGCCGATGCCCGGCCAGGTGGGCGCGGCGCACACCGGCAGGCCAAGGCAGGAGATCGGCTGCGTCAGCAGGCCCATGCTGGCGCGGGCGGGCAGTGACTGGCCGGCCAGGGCCAGGGTCTCGGTGCCGATGGCGGTGGCGGGCACCGGCGTGGCCGGGGCGATCAGCACGTCGTAGCGCGCGAACAGCGCCATGGCCTCGCGGTAGACGCGGTGGCGCACCCGCTGGGCCTGCTGCACCCAGGCGGCGGGCACCAGGCTGCCGGCGACCAGGCGGTCGCGTGAATGGGGTTCGTAGTAGTCGTAGTGCGTGACCAGACGGCGGCGATGCAGCGCGCCGCCCTCGGCCGCCGTGATGACGAAGGCCGCGGCGCGCGCCTGTTCGGCGCTGGCCAGTTCGACGATCTCGGTGGCCGCGAGCGCGCGCGCGGCCAGTTGCACGGCCTGGCGCGCCTCGGGGCCGGCCCAGTGCGCGAAGTAGCCGCCCAGCACGGCCACGCGCAGCGGGCGGTCCGAAGCCAGGTCCGCCAGCACGGGTTCGGCCGCGCGCTGGGCGCAGGCGGCATCGTCGGCATCCGGGCCTTGCAGCGCGTCGTAGGCCGCCGCCAGGCTGGCCGTGTCGGCCGCGAACGGACCCAGGTGGTCGAGGCTGCCGACGAAGGGGAACGAGCCGGTGCGCGGCAGGCGGCCGAAGGTCGGCTTCAGGCCGAACACGCCGCACAGCGAGGCCGGCACGCGGATCGAGCCGTTGGTGTCCGAGCCCAGCGTCAGCGGCACGAGGCCGCCGGCCACCGCGGCCGCGCTGCCGCCCGACGAGCCGCCGGCGATGCGGGCGGGGTCGTGCGGATTGCGGCTGGCGCCGTAGTGCGAGTTCTCGGTGGTGAAACCGTAGGCGTGTTCGTCCATGTTGAGCGCGCCCACCAGCACGGCGCCGGCCTTGTGCAGCCGCGCGACCAGCGCGGCGTCGCGTGGCGCGGGCGGGTTGGCGGCGTTGACGCGGCCCCCGGCCAGCGTCACCTCCTCGGCGGTGTCGAACAGGTTCTTGACCGCGTAGGGCACGCCGGCCAACGGCGGCAGGGTGTCGCCGCGGGCGCGGCGCGCGTCGATGGCGGCGGCTTCCTGGCGCGCCCGGCTTTCGGTGACGGCGGTGAAGCAGTTGTAGCGCGCATCGGCGGCGCGGATGCGGGCCAGCGTGGCTTCGAGCACCGCCGCCGCGCTGCGTTCGCCGGCGCGGATCTGCCGCGCCAGGTCGAGGACGGCGCCGTTCATGGACGGAACACCGCGGCCGATTCCAGCTCCACCGGCAAGGCTTCGTCGACGAAGGTCGAGGCGATGTCGTGGATGCGCGTGAATTGCCGCGCCACTTCGGCCGTGGCCGGTTCGCGCAGGGCGTAGCCGGCCAGCGCCAGCGCGCTGCGCACGTATTGGTCGATGGTTTCCTGGGTCATGGCGGACTCCCGTGAATGGCGTTGCGTGTCAGCGACGGACTTCGCGCTGGAAGATCTCCAGGCTCAGCTTCTTCATGCCGATGAAGCTGGGCTCGGACAGCGTCTCGACGGTGCGTGGGCGGGCGTCGCCGTAGTCCAGGATCTCGGCCACGTGGGTGGGGCGCTTGGTCAGCAGCAGCACCTGGTCGGCCAGGTACACGGCTTCCTCCAGGTCGTGCGACACCAGCAGCATGGTGGTGCCGGTCTGCATGAAGACTTCCTGCAGCTTTTCGCGGATGAACAGCGTCATCTCGAAGTCCAGCGCCGAAAACGGCTCGTCCAGGAACAGCACTTCCGGTCCCGGGGCCAGCGCGCGCATGATGGAGGCCGTCTGCTGCTGGCCGCCCGACAGTTCGTAGGGATAGCGCTTGAGGTCGAACTTGACGTCGAACGAGGCCACCAGCTCTTCCACGCGCGCGTCGACTTCGGCCTTGCCGCGGCCTTCCAGGCGCAGCGGGTAGGCGATGTTGTCGATGGTGCGCAGCCACGGGAACATGGCCTCGCGGTAGTTCTGGAAGACGTAGCCGATCTTGGTCTGGGCCAGCGACTTGCCGTCGAACAGGATCTCGCCGGCATCGATGGGGATGAGACCCGCGATCATGTTGATCAGCGTCGACTTGCCGCAGCCGTTGGGGCCGAACACCGAGACGATCTTGCCCTTGGGGATGTCGAGGTTGAAGTCCTCGTACAGCGGCCAGCCGGCGAAGTACTTGGTCAGGCCGCGGATGGTGATGTGGGTGCCGGCCGGGCCCGGCCGGAACGGCGCGGGCGTGGGGGCGGGGGCGATGACGGGATTGATGACGGTGGACATGATTATCGGCCGCTCCAGTGGACCACGCGCTTTTCCAGCACCAGGAAAAGGATGTTGAGAACGTAGCCGAGCGCGCCGGCGGCCAGGATCGATGCATACATGTCGCGCACGTTCAGCACCTGCTGCGCATTGATGATGCGGTTGCCCAGCCCGCTGTCCGAGCCGATGAACATCTCGGCCACGATCACGATGACCAACGCCATCGACACGCCGCTGCGCAGGCCGACGAAGGTGGGTTGCAGGCTTTCCCAGATCAGCACGTCCTTGAAGATCTGCCAGCGCGAGGCGCCCATCACCCGCGCCGCCATCACGCGCTGCTTGCGCGCATTGATGACGCCGTAGGCGCTGTTGAACAGGATCACCAGCACCGCGGCGAAGGCGGCGATGGCGATCTTGTTCATGTCGGTCACGCCGAAGATCATCAGGAACAGCGGGATCAGCGCCGACGACGGCGTCGAGCGGAAGAAGTCCACCAGGAATTCGACGCTGCGGTAGGCCTTTTCATTGCTGCCCAGCAGCACGCCCAGCGGCACGCCGATCACGCCGGCGATGACGAAGGCCTGCAGCGTGCGGCTGACCGAAGCCAGGAAATCGCCCAGCAGCGGGCCGCCGGCCATGCCCTTGGCCAGGGCCACCAGCGTGGCGCCGGGCGTGGGCAGCAGCACCGGGCTGACCAGCTGCAGGCGCACCACCAGGTCCCACACCACGTACAGCGCCAGCGGGCCGATCAGCGGCAGCAGGCGCGCGGCGGTCCAGGTGCGCGGCGGGCGCGAGGCGGGCGCGGCGGCAGGCATGCCGGCGCGGGCGGTTTTGCCCGGCGACCCGGCGGCCGGGTGGGCGGCCGCCGTCGCGACGGCCGCGTGGCCGGCGCCGCCGGCCGGGGCCGCGCTGGCGCGGTTGGCGTTGATCGCGTCCATGGCTCAGCCCTTGTACAGCATCGAGGCCACGTCCACCTTCTGCGCGAAGATGCCCTTGTCGGCGAACAGGTCGAAGAATTTCTGGAAGTACTGGATGTCGCTGGGGGTGAACTCGTTGTAGAGCGTGTAGGCGGCCAGCGGCACGGCTTCGGTCATGGGACCTTCGATGGCGGTGTAGCCCTTCATGAAGGGGCGCGCCTCGTCGGGCTTGCTGCGGATCAGCTCGATGCCGCGGGCGTAGGCGGCGATGAATTTCCTGCTTTCCTCGGGATGCTTCTTCAGGAACGCGGTGGTCAGCGAGGCCGAGCCGCCGAACCACGGCGCCATCGGATCGCCCAGCACGTATTTGGCGATCACGCCCGCCTCGAGCACGCGGGTGGTGCCGTTCAAGCGCCCGACCGTGCCGGTGGGCTCGAGCGTGTAGCACGCATCCAACTGGCCGGCGGCGACCGCGGCGACGTGCTGGCTGATCGCCAGCTCGACCACGGTCGCCCCGGTTGCGCCGGCGCGCTCCAGCACTGCTTTGGCCAGCGTGGCATTCTGGATGCCGGGTCCAGAACCGACCTTTTTCCCCTTGAGGTCTGCGATGGATTGGATGGGACTGTCTTTCGCGACGATGAATTCGTCCAGCACGTTCCTGGCGTTGCTGGGATTGGAGGCGAAAATCTTGAACAGGCCGGGCGAGGCGATCTCGCCGATGGCCAGGTTGGCCGAGCCGGTGCCGTTGGCGCTGCCGTCGGCGCGGCCCGCCAGCATGGCTTCCATGACCTGCTGGGCGCCGGCGAACTTGAGCGGCTCGACGTTCAGGCCGGCTTCCTTGAAATAGCCCTTTTCGATGGCGGCGTAGAACGGCAGGCCGGCCGCGACCGGCCAGTAGCCAATGCGGATGACCGGGCCCGACTGCGCCCGCACCAGGGCCGGCGCGGCCAGCGTGGCGGCGCCCAGCGCGGCGCCTTGCATCAGCCGGCGGCGGGTGGCATTGAAAGCGAAGGGCGCGGGGCGGTCGGTCATGCGGGACTCCTGGTCGGAAAAGTGACGGGCGCTTGTAGACAAGCTTGCATACCAGTCATCAAGCAAGACCCGTGCCAACCGCCTTTTGCCCGGTTTTCGCGCCCCGCGGCGCCATCCGGGCGCGGCGCATGAACCATGCTGGTGCACGCGGCACCGCGAGAGGGCGTGCGTTGCATCATGGCGCGAGCGGCGCGCCAGGCGTTAGGATGTGAACAGGCCGGGGCCTGCCGCCCCGCCGTTCCTGAAAAGGGCGCGTCGCCAGGCGCGCCATGGCGTGGATATGAATACCCGTTTTGTCGAAGCATTCCTGTGGTCCGCCCGGCTGGGCAGTTTTCGCGCCGCCAGCGACCGCCTGCACATCACTCAGGCCGCGGTGGCCAACCGCATCGCCTCGCTCGAGGAGGACATCGGCGCGCGCCTGTTCGAGCGCGATGCCAAGGAGCTGCGGCTCACGGCGGTGGGCACGCGCCTGCTGGATTACGGCGAACGCCTGCTGCAGCTGCGCCAGCAGATCCTGTCGCTGGGCCGCACCGGCGACGAGGTGTTCGGGCTGGTGCGCATCGGCGCCATCGAGACGGTGGTGCACACCTGGCTGATCGGTTTCCTGACGAACCTGCGCTCGACCTATCCGGGCATCGAGGTGCAGCTGACCTCGGAGACCACCCGCGCCCTGCATCGTGGCCTGCGCGAAGGCACGCTCGATATTGCCTTCCAGACCGATCTGCTGACCGACACCGGCGTCATCAGCACGCCCTGCCTGCCGATGGAAATGGGCTGGGTGGGGCCGGCCGGCGATGAAGAGGCGCTGACGGTGCAGCAACTGCTGGGCGAACCGGTGCTGACCATGAGCCCCGGTTCGCAGCCGCATGAGGCATTGAAAGGGCTGTTCCGCGAAGCCGGGCTGCCCCTGGGCAAGGTGCACTGCGTCAGCTCGATCTCGGCGCTGGCGCGGCTGGTGCGCAGCGGCTTCGGCCGCGCGCTGGTGCCCTTGCCGCCGATCTACGAATACGTGGCGCGCGGCGAAGTGCAGATGATCCGCTGCGACGTGCCGGTGCCACCGCAACTGCTGGTGGTGAGCTACCTGGAAGGCGCCGGCTCGGACGCGATCCGGCTGGTGGCCGAACTGGCCTGCCGCGCGTCGGACCAATACACCGCGTCGGTCACGCCGCCAAAATTCGGATCCGCGCAATAGCGTTATCCCTAGGTCGGCGCTCAATAATTTTATTGCTGGCGCGAAAAATTACTCGTTTGTCGGGCATGGCCGCCTCGGCCGAAGATGAGTCCCTTCCGTTATCGCAGGGATTTCTTCGTTCCATGAGCCAAGCCACCACCCCGTCCACGCCCAACGGCATGCTGTTCGTCGCCTGCGACGTCGATCCCGCTTTCGAGACCGATTTCAATCGCTGGTACGACCGCGAGCACGTCGAAGAGCGCGTGCGCATCCCCGGCTTCCTGTCGGGCGCGCGCTATTTCTCGCTGTCCGGCGGCCGCAAGTACCTGGGGCTGTACCGCACGCAATCGCTGGGCGCCTTCACCACCGCGGACTACCGCGCCGCGTTCGAGCGCCAGACGCCGTGGTCGGTGACCAACCTGGACCGCATGCGCGATCCGATGCGGCGGGTGTGCGCGGTGCAGGCCGTGACCGGCTTCGGCAGCGGGAGCCACATCGCGGTGCTGCCGCTGGTGTTTGGCGGCGATGCCGAGGCGCTGCGGACGCGGGCGGCCGAGGCGGGCGCGGCGCTGGCCCGGGCCGATGGCTTCGTTCAGTCCTATCTGCTGGCGCCGGATGCCGCCCTGAGCGGTCCGTTGCCGCGCGAATCCACCGAAAACCGTCGCCTCGATCCGCTCTTCGTGATCGAAGCCAGCTCGGCGGATGTGGCCCAGGCCTTGGGCGAACAGGCGGCCGCGGCGTTCGGCACGCGCGGCGCCGACACCTGGCTGCTGGAGCTGGGCTGGAAGCTGGCCGCGGCCGACTTGCGTTGACGCGCGCCAAGCGCCGCAACGCCACACACACAGACATGGGGAACCACAATGGCTGAGAACACCTTGCACGCGCCCGCGTCCGCCCACGGCGGCGCGGCGCCCGACAACATGAAGATGAAGAAACTGGCGATGGCCAGTTCGGTCGGCACCACGCTGGAGTGGTACGACTTCACGATCTACAACCTGATGGCGGCGTTGGTGTTCAACGCCATCTTCTTCCCGTCGTTCGACCCGCTGACGGGCACCATCCTGGCGTTCTCGACCTATGCCGTGGGCTACGTCTCGCGGCCGCTGGGCGGTTTCGTCTTCGGCCACCTGGGCGACCGCCTGGGGCGCAAGTTCGTGCTGGTCGCCACCTTGGTCATCATGGGCGTGTCGACCGGGCTGATGGGCATGCTGCCCACCTACGGCACCTGGGGCGTGTGGGCGCCGGTGGCGCTGGTGGCATTGCGCTTCATCCAGGGCGTGGCGCTGGGCGGCGAGTGGGCCGGCGCGGTGCTGCTGTCGATGGAGCACGGCAAGCCCGACCAGCGCGGCCGCAATGCGTCCTTCACGCAGGTCGGCCCGTCGTGCGGCACGCTGATCGGCACCGGCTTCATCGCGCTGATCTCGCTGTGGCTCACGCCCGAGGAATTCCAGGCCTGGGGCTGGCGCGTGCCGTTCATGTCGAGCGTGGCGCTGGTGCTGTTCGGCCTGTGGCTGCGCCGCGGTGTCGAGGAAACGCCGGTGTTCCTGGAAATGGAACAGAAGCGCGAAACCGCCAACACCCCGATCAAGGAAGTGCTGGTGCAACACTGGCGCCAATTGCTGGTGGCCGGCGGCTCGCGCATCGGTTCGGACGTGCTGTACGCGCTGGTGGTGGTGTTCACGCTGACCTACGTGACCACCGTGCTGCACCTGTCGCGGCCGCTGGCGCTGGGCGCCACCATGCTGGGCGCGGCGCTCAATGCCATCGCCGTGCCGCTGTGCGGGCATTTGTCGGACAAGATCGGGCGCCGTCCCGTGTACGTGGCCGGCGCGGTGCTGGGCATGGTCTGGGCCTTCGTGTTCTTCACGCTGATGGACACCGCGCATCCGGTCGCGATCTGCGCGGCGGTGGTGGTGGGCCTGTTGATCCACGCGATGATGTACGGCCCGCAGGCCGCCTTCATCACCGAGCAGTTCCCGGGCCGGGTGCGCTACGCCGGGTCGTCGCTGGCCTACACGCTGGCCGGCATCGTCGGCGGAGGCTTCGCGCCGCTGATCATCGCCAGCCTGTTCAAGTCGTGGAGTTCGACCGTGGCGGTGTCGCTGTACGTGGCCGCCGCGCTGGTGGTGACCGCCGTGTCGGTGCTGGCCGCCAGGGAAACCGCCAAGGCGCCGTTGCAGCGTTGAGCATCCGGCCGGCCTGGCTGGCAGGAAGCCCGGGACCGCTCCCGGGCTTTTTTTCGTCCCCGGCCCGGTTTTGCTGGCTTTTTCCGTTCGGATAAACGTCAGGTATCTGACTTTTCGCTGAATAACAAACGAAAATTGTTTACACTCGCATCCACAAATTCAAGTGTGGACGGGGCCGCCGCGGGGTGGATTTCGTCCGAGTTACGGGAGAAAGTCGATGCGCAAGTTGTTGTTGGGGGCGGCGCTGGCCGTCGCGGCATTCGGGGGAACGGTTCATGCCGCCACGCAGCCCAAGGCCGTGGTGGCGAACTATTCAGACCTGGCGCTGGCGGGCTATCAAGACGCGCTGACCTCCGCCAAGACGCTGCGCGAGGCCATCAACGCCCTGGTCGCCAAGCCCAGCGCGGACACGCTCAAGGCCGCCCGCCAGGCCTGGCTGGACGCGCGCGTGCCGTACCAGCAGACCGAGGCGTTCCGCTTCGGCAACCCGATCGTCGACGACTGGGAAGGGCGCGTGAACGCCTGGCCGCTGGACGAAGGCCTGATCGACTACGTCGACGCCTCCTACGGCACCGAGAACGACGAGAACGCCTACTACGCGGTCAACGTCATCGCCAACTCCAAGATCTCGGTAGGCGGCAAGACCGTCGATGTCAGCGAGATCACGCCCAAGCTGCTGTCCGAAGTGCTGCACGAGGCCGACGGCAACGAGGCCAACGTCGCCACCGGCTACCACGCCATCGAATTCCTGCTGTGGGGCCAGGACCTTAACGGCACCGGCCCGGCACCGGCCGACCGCAAGGGCACGCCGCAGGAGCGCCACTCGGGCAACCGCCCGCACACCGACTACGACGTCAAGCAGTGCACCGGCGGCAACTGCGAACGCCGCATCGCCTACCTGAAGGCCGTGACCGACCTGCTGGTGACCGACCTGGAAGAGATGGTCGGCAATTGGCAGAAGGACGGTGCCGCGCGCAAGGCCGTGGAAGAAGACCCCAAGGCCGGCCTGGTGGCGATGCTGACCGGCGTGGGCAGCCTGTCGTACGGCGAACTGGCCGGCGAGCGCATGAAGCTCGGCCTGATGCTGCACGATCCGGAGGAAGAGCATGACTGCTTCTCGGACAACACCCACAACTCGCACTTCTACAACCAGATCGGCATCCGCAACGTCTACCTGGGCGCGTACACCCGCGTCGATGGCAAGCAGGTGTCGGGCGCCAGCCTGTCGGAACTGGTCAAGGCGCGCGATCCCAAGCTGGACGCGGAAGTGCGCGCCAAGCTGGACGCCACCGTGGCCGCCATGCAGGCGATGAAGACCCGCGCCGAGACGGTCGAGACCTACGACCAGATGATCGCCGACGGCAACAAGGAAGGCAACGCCGTGGTGCAGGCCGCCATCGACCGCCTGGTCGACCAGACCCGCAGCCTGGAGCGCGTGATCGCGCTGCTGGACCTGGGCAAGGTCGCCATCGAAGGTTCCGACAGCCTGGACAAACCCGACGCCGTATTCAAGTGAAGCTCGTATTCGCCGCCGTACTGGCGGCGTCGGCCCATGCCGGCGCCGCCGCCGCTCCAACCGCGCCCGCCGGGCGCGACGACCTGAGCGCCGAAGACCTCAAGCGGGTCCTCGCCATCACCGCGCCGACCCGTGATTTCTCCAAGGCCGAAACCTTCGAGACCATGCAGGCGGGCGCCACCACCACCAACAAGCTCATCAACGCCGACATTTTCTCGCAGCCGTCGGCCAACATGAGCTTCGAGCGGCGCCAGGAATTCCAGGTCGGCAACGGCCTGTTCCGCAAGGACTGGGTGTCCGCGCCGGCGTCCACGCAGGCCTCCGACGGCCTCGGGCCGCTGTTCAACGCGCGTTCGTGCCAGGCCTGTCATACCAAGGACGGGCGCGGCTCGGTGCCGGGCTTCGATCCGCTGGAACGTCCCGACGCGGTGGCGCTGCTGCTGCGCCTGGCGGTGCCGGAGGGCCCCGACCGCGGCCATCCGCGGCTGGCGCCGGGCGAGATCGCGCTGCTGCCCGAGCCGGTCTACGGCGTGCAGCTGCAGAACTTCGCCGTGGCCGGCCTGCCGGCCGAAGGCCGCATGGAAATCGAATACACGCCGGTCACGGTCAAGCTCAACGGTGGCGAGACCGCGACGTTGATGAAGCCGGTCTACCGCATCGACAACCTGGGCTACGGTCCGATGCGCAAGGACACGCAGATATCGCCGCGCCTGGCGCCGCCGATGATCGGCCTGGGCCTGCTGGAATCGATCCACCAGGCCGACATCCTGGCCAACATCGGCGCCGACAAGCGCGACGGCATCGTCGGCAAGGCCAACTGGGTGACCGACGCGCGCACCGGCCAGCGCTTGCTGGGCCGCTTCAACCTGAAGGCCGGGCAGCCCACGGTGGAGCAGCAGAGCGCCGCCGCGTTCTCCAACGACATGGGCCTGTCGACGCCGCTGTTCCCCAATCACCACGGCGACTGTACGCCGGCGCAACCCCAGTGCCTGGAGATGCCGCACGGCGCGCAGCCGCGTTTCGGCCCCGAGGAAGTGCCGGCCAAGCTGATGGACTTCGTCACCACCTATTCGACCAACCTGGCGGTGCCGCAGCGGCGCGACGCCGACGACGCCCGCGTGCTGGCCGGCAAGAAGCTGTTCTACGAGGCCAACTGCGTCGCCTGCCACGTGCCCAAGTACGTCACCAGCCGCAATGCGAAACAGGCCGAGCACCGCTTCCAGCTGATCTGGCCGTACACCGACATGCTGGTGCATGACATGGGCGATGACCTGGCCGACGGCGTGTCCGACGGCTCGGCCAATGGCCGGGAATGGCGCACGCCGCCGCTGTGGGGCATCGGCCTGACCCGGACCGTCAATCCCAACGCCACCTGGCTGCACGACGGCCGCGCCCGCACGCTGCTGGAAGCAGTGCTGTGGCATGGCGGCGCCGGCCAGCCGGCGCGCGATCGCGTGGTGGCGATGACGCCCGAAGAACGCGCCGACCTGATCCGTTTCCTGGAGTCGCTGTAATGGCTATCTTCGTTGCACGCTGGCGCGCGCCGGCCCGGACCCTGGCCGCCGCGCTGGCGCTGGCCTGGCCGCTGGCCGCGGGCGCCGAACTGCCCGCCGACCTGGGCGAGCGCCTGGCGCAAGGCTACGCGCGGCCGGCGGCCGCCGGCATGGTCGCGGCTGCCACCGACCTGGAAGGCGCGCTGGGCCAGTGGTGCGGCAAGCCGGACGCGGACGGCGCCAAGCGCGTGGAAGCCGCCTTCGCCGGCCTGGCGCTGGCGTGGGCGCGGCTCGAACCATTGCGTTTCGGTCCGCTGGTGCAGGCCAATCGTTATGAACGCCTGGCATTCTGGCCCGATACCCGGGGCGTGATGCCCCGGCAGGTGCAGGCCTTGATCGCCGCGCAGGACGCCGAACTGCTCAAGCCGGGCGCGCTGGCGGGCCGCAGCGTGGCGGTGCAGGGCCTGCCGGCGCTGGAATTCGTGCTGTACGGCGAACCGGCAGCGCTCACGCAGACCGCCGCGCCGACCTTCGGCTACGCCTGCGGCTATGCCCGCGCCGTGTCGGCCAATATTGCCGCGATCTCGCGCGACGTGGCGCAGGCCTGGGAAGCCAAGGCCGAGTTCGGCCGCCAGTTCGCGCGGCCCCAGGCGGGCAATGACCTCTACCGCGATCCGCAGGAGGTGGCGGCCGAAGCCATGAAGGCGCTGTCCACCGGCCTGCAGTTCGCGCGCGACGTGAAGCTGTTGCCCGTGCTGGGCGATTCGGCCGGGAGCGCGCGGCCCAAGCGCGCCGCCTTCTGGCGCAGCGGCCTGTCCACGCGCACGCTGGCGGCCAGCCTGGATGGCCTGGCGGCGTTCTACACGGCGGGCGGCCATGCACTGCCCAAGGGCGAGGACTGGATGCCGGGCGCGGTGCTGGGCGAGCTGGGCAACGCGGCGCGCGCGTTGCGCGAGGCGCCGGCGCCGCTGGAGCAGGCGCTGGCCGACGCGGAAGGGCGGCGCCTGCTGGGACTGGCGGCGCTGACGTTGAAGAACGCCAAAGCCATCGTCGACCAGGACCTGGCGCCGGCACTGGGCGTGACCATCGGCTTCAATGCGCTCGATGGCGATTGATCGAGCGCCGGCCGCGATGCCGGCCGATCCACGCGGGCGACCCGCGCCGCGCGTGGCGGACGGCGCGCCGGCGCGGCCCGCGCGGCGCGAATTCCTGGCATGGGGCGCCGCGGGCGCGCTGGGCGCCACGCTGGCCTGGCCCGGCGCGGCGCTGGCCACGGCGGCGCGCGATGACGCCGCGCTGTACCTGGCGGCGCGCCAGCGCGGCGGCCGCGACGAGGCGGTGGTCCTGGATGCGTCCGGGCAGGACCGCCGGGTGCTGCCAATGCCCGCGCGCGGCCACAGCTTCGCCATCGACGCGGCCGGCGGCCGCGCCGTGGTGTTCGGGCGCCAGCCGGGCTTTTTCGCCCTGGCCTTCGACCTGCGCGGCGAACGCGCGCCGCTCGAACTGCCGTTACCGCAAGATCGCCATTTCTTCGGCCACGGCGCCTATTTCGATGGCGGCCGCCTGCTGGCCGCCACCGAAAACGATTTCGAAGGCGCGCGCGGCGTGCTCGGCATCTATGACGCCACGCCCGGCGGCGGCTACCGCCGCGTCGGCGAGTACGACAGCGGCGGCATCGGCCCGCACGAAGTCGTCCTGATGCCGGACGGCAGGACCTTGTGCGTGGCCAATGGCGGCATCCTGACCCACCCCGACTACGGCAAGCTCGAACTCAATCTCGATACCATGCGCCCGTCGCTGGCGTACCTGGACGCGGCCAGCGGCAGGTTGCTGGAAAAGGTGGAACTGGCGCCCGAGTTGCATCGCCTGTCGATCCGCCACCTGGCGCTGGCGGCCGATGGCAGTGTGTGGTTCGGCTGCCAGTACATGGGACCGGCCGGTGACCGCCCGGCGCTGGTGGGCCGCCACCGGCGCGGCGCGCCCGCGCAACTGCACGCCGGACCGGCGGCCACGCTGCGCGAGATGCGCAATTACGTCGGTTCGGTGGCGGCGGACGCCGCCGGCGCGGTCATCGCCACCTCCAGCCCCGTGGGCGGCCGGGTGCTGTACTGGGACGCCGCCAGCGGGGCCTGCCTGGGCGAGACGCGGCTGGCCGACGGCTGCGGCGTGGCGCCGGCGCCGCGCGCCGGTTTCCTTGTCAGCAGCGGGTTGGGCGCCATGCTGCGCACCGATGCCGCGGGTGGCGAACAGCCGCTGCTGGCGCCGTCGCGCGAACGTTCCTGGGACAACCACTTCCGCAAGGTCGCCGGCGCCTGACCGCGCCGTTGCCGCCGCATATCCCTGCGGCTCAGCCAGCGCGCTTTACAAAGCCTGACATACCGGACACCCGCCGGCGCCCTTTCCGCATGACGCATCTGATACAGTTTTCGGCTGTCTTTTTTTGCATGAGGGAGCGACAACGATGGAAGACGCCTTGAAGGAATTCAATGCCTGGGCGCCCAGGCTGGTGGACCTGGGCATCAATCTGCTGGTGGCCTTGCTGATCCTGGTCATCGGCTGGTGGGTGTCGACGCTGCTGGGCCGCTGGGTTCGGCGCATCGCCACGCGCTCCAGCAAGATCGACCCGACCATCGTGCCGATGTTCTACAGCACCGTGGTATGGACGGTGCGCATCTTCACGCTGATCGCGGTGCTGGCGCGCTTCGGGGTGCAGACCGCCAGCCTGATCGCGGTGCTTGGCGCCGCCGGCCTGGCCGTCGGCCTGGCGCTGCAGGGCACGCTGCAGAACATCGCGGCCGGCATCATGCTGCTGATCCTGCGCCCGGTGCGCGCCGGCGAATACGTCGGTTTGAGCTCCGGCGCCGAAGGCACGGTCGAGGAAGTCGGCCTGTTCCTGACGCGCCTGATCCAGGTCGACGGCATCCACCTGACGCTGCCCAACAGCACCGTCTGGAACGCCACCATCACCAACTACAGCCGCAACAAGACCCGCCGCCTGGATATCCCGGTGCCGGTGCGCTATGGCGATGACCTGAACGCGGTGCTGACCAAGCTGCAGGACATCGTCGCGGCCAATCCGAACGCGCTGAAGGACCCGCAGCCGCTGGTGAAGGTGGTCGACTACAAGGAAAGCGGCGTGGTGGTGAACGTGCGCGTGTGGGCCGACGCCGCCAAGTACTGGGACCTGCGCTGGGGCCTGTACCAGGACATCCGCCTGTCGCTGGAGGCCGCGGGCTTCCAGGCGCCGATCCCGCTGCGCGAGATCCAGAACCCCAAGGCCAGCGAGCCCAAGGCTGGCGCCGCGGCCTGAGCGTATGGCCTGCAATGAAAAGGGCGTCCCGGCCGATGGCGGGACGCCCTTTTTCATGGCGCGGCGTGGGCCGCGTGCCAGGCTCAGGCCTGCACCGCCAGCCGCGCCAGTTCGGCCTTGATCCAGCCGGCGATCTCGCGCTGGCGCTGGGCCGGCATGCGGTCGATGATGGCCGTGACGCTGACCGCCAGCAGCGGCGCGCCATGGTTGTCGAGCAGGGCGCAGCCCACGCCCAGCGCGCCACGCACGGCATGATTGCCCACCACCGAATAGCCGCGGGCGCGGGTGTTTTCGATCAGGCGGAACATCTCTTGCGGCGTCATGCCACCGTATTCGTCCAGCCGGCTGGAGTTGCGCTCGACGATGCCGCGCGCGACGTCGTCGGGCAGCGCGGCCAGCAGCGCCATGCCGCCCGAGCCCACGCCCAGCGGCTGGCGCTTGCCGGCGTAGGTCGCCAGGATCTGCACCGGATAGCTGCCGATCTCGCGATGCAGGCTGATGGAGTCGTCTTCATCGCGCACCACCAGGAACACGGCGTCGCCGGTGCGGTCGGCCAGGCGCCGCAGCACCGGCAGCAGCTGGCGCACGCGCGGATCGCGCGAGCGGGTGTCGGGGTCCACCGCCAGCTGGGCGCGGTACTTCTTGGTGCCCGTCACCGGCAGCACCAGGCCCGCGTCGAGCAGGGCCGCCAGCAGGCGGTAGATGGTGGGACGCTGGATGCCCGTCAGGCGGGCGATATCGGTCACGCTGAGCCCATCGGGGCCCTGGTCCCGCAGGGCGGCCAGAACGGCCAATCCGCGCCGCAATGTGCGGGGGCCTGCGGCCGCGGCATCGCTGTCTTGCATGCAACTCTCTGAAAACTTGGGGGTTATGGCGCAATGGTCAAGGGAAAACCATAGTCCGTAGCGTGGACTCTACCTTGATGCTCCGCTCGTGTATAGATCAGAATGCAGCATCCAATAATTCGAATCGTCCATTTAATGGACAGTATCAGCACGGAGACTATATGAAGACCGGTCAAAAGCCTGGACTGCGGCGTCTTGCCGCCACGCTACTGGCTACCGCCGCAAGCGCTTTCGCCATGGGTTCCGCCCAGGCCGCCTATCCCGACAAACCTGTCCGCATCGTGGTCGGCTTTTCCGCCGGCGGCACCACCGACGTGATCGCCCGCATCATGGCCAAGGAGCTCACCGAGAGCCTGGGCCAGTCGTTCGTGGTCGAGAACAAGCCGGGCGCCGGCAGCAACATCGCCACCGACATGGTGCAGCGCGCCGCGCCGGACGGCTACACGCTGCTGTTCGTGGCCGTCACCAGCGCCATCAACCAGACGCTGTACAAGAACGTCACGTTCGACCTGACGAAGGACTTCACCCCGGTGGCGCTGGGCGCCAAGGTGCCGAACATTCTGGTGGTGAACCCGCAGGTGCCGGTCAAGACGGTGCAGGAACTGGTCGACTACGCCAAGAAGAACCCGGGCAAGCTGGCGTTTGCCTCGTCGGGCAGCGGCACCTCGATCCACATGGCCGGCGAGCTGTTCAAGATGAAGGCCGGCATCGACGTGCTACACGTGCCGTACAAGGGCAGCGCCCCGGCCATCACCGACCTGATCGGCGGCCAGGTGCAATTCATGTTCGATAACATGCCGTCGGCTTGGCCGCACGCGCAATCGGGCAAGCTGCGCGCGCTGGCGGTGACCACGTCGGACCGCTCCAAGAGCGCGCCGGACCTGCCCACCATGCAGGAATCGGGCTTCGCCGGCTTCGACGTATCGTCGTGGTTCGGCCTGATCGCGCCGGCCGGCACGCCGCCGGAAGTGGTCAACAAGCTCAACGCCGCCATGGTCAAGGCGCTGGACAAGCCGGAAGTGCAGACCAGCTTCGAAAAACTGGGCGCCGTGGGCGTCAAGACCACGCCGGCCGAATTCGGCCAGTTCATCAAGTCGGAAGTGGAAGGCTGGGCGCCGGTGGTCAAGGCGTCGGGCGCCAAGGTCGACTGAGCACGCGCTTCGTGCCGCGGCGGGCCAACCGCCGGCGGCCGATGACGGGGGACGGGCAGATGCCCGTCCCTATTTTTTTGGGCCGCCGTCGCGACGCGCCGCGGCCAGCATGGCGGTGCAGACGCCGCGCATCATGTCGACCTCGTCGCGCGTCAGGGCCACCCGGGAAAAAAGGTGCCGCATCCGCGGCAGCAATTTCTTGGGATGGGCGGGGTCCAGGAAGCGCACGCCCACCAGCGCTTCTTCCCAGTGCGCCAGGAAGGCCTGCACCGCTTCCCCGGAGGCTGGCTCGGCCCCGCGCGAGGGCGCTTGCGCGGTGGAGGCGGGCAGCAGGGCGGCGCCCTGGTCCACCAGCAGCGCGTAGCGCAGCTCCCAGGCCGCCAGCTGCAGCGCCTGGGCCACGTTCAGCGAGCTGTATTCGGGGTTGGCCGGGATATGGCAGATGCGGTGGCACAGCCCGATCTGGGCGTTGGTCAGGCCGGCCCGCTCGGTGCCCAGCACGATGGCCGCGCAACCTTCGGCGGTTTCCGCAAGGTGGGCGCAGGCCAGGTCGGCGGCCTGGCGGATGTCGCAGGGCGGGGGGCCCAGGTCGCGCACCCGGGCGGTCAGGGCGAACGCCAGGGTCACGGGCGCCAGCGCCTCTTCCAGGGTATCGTAGATGCGCGCGTTCTCCAGCACGTCCAGGGCGCCGCTGGCCAGGGCCACGGCCTCCGGCTGGCTGGTTACATCGGCGAATTTGGGCCCCACCAGCACCAGTTCCGAGAAGCCCATGGTCTTGATCGCGCGGGCCGCCGAACCGACGTTTCCGGGGTGGCTGGGGTTCACCATGATGAAGCGAACGCGTGAAAATGCTTGAGTCATTTAAAATGGCACGTTTGGCTTAGTGCCTTCCTGGTTTTTTGGGCCGGTTTCCCCCTGTCGGGGAGCGGCGGATCCGGGGGGGTGGCTAGCGGCCTACCCACCGCATACGTACGGAATTTTATGCACCCGATGCTCAACATCGCCATCAAGGCGGCCCGGCGTGCCGGCACCATCATCAACCGTGCCAGCATGGATTTGGAACGACTCAGCGTGGCTCGCAAGGGGCCGCGCGATTATGTCACGGAAGTGGATCGCGCCGCCGAGGAGTCCATCGTCGAGACGCTGCGCGCCGCCTACCCGGACCATGCCGTCCTGGGCGAGGAATTCGGCTTGCAGGGCCCCGACCAGGCGGAATTCCAGTGGATCATCGATCCGCTGGACGGCACCACCAACTTCATCCACGGCCTGCCCAACTACGCCGTGTCGATCGCGCTGACCCAGCGCGGCCAGGTCACGCAGGCGGTCATCTATGACCCGTCGCGCAACGAACTGTTCACCGCCAGCCGTGGCAGCGGCACGTTCCTGAACGACCGCCGCGTGCGCGTCTCGGGCCGCACCCGCTACCACGAGGCCCTGCTGGGCGCGCACTGGCCCAACTCGGGCGACCTGGAACAAGGCTCGCAGCGTTTCCGCACCATGGCCGAAGGCAGCACCGGCGTGCGCCGCCTGGGCGCCACCGTGCTCGACCTGGCCTACGTCGCCTGCGGCCGCCTGGACGGCTTCTGCGGCGTGGGCCTGAAGCCCTGGGACCTGGCGGCCGGCAGCCTGATGGTGCTGGAAGCCGGCGGCCTGGTCGCCGACTTCGACGGCGAACAAGGCTGGATGGATTCGGGCAACGTGCTCGCCGCCAGCCCGAAGATCTTCACGCAGATGCTGTCGGCGCTGAATCCGACGCCGGCTGCCTGAGCGCGCTTCGTTGCCTCCCCAAAACCCGCCACCACGGCGGGTTTTTTGTTTGGGGGGATGCAGTTCGGTCATGTTTTGCGTCAGCGTCCCGGGTGGACTGATTGGTCACGGTGCGCGCGACCATGGCGCGGTTCATGCGCTATGGTCATGCCGCGAGTGATGTGGTGTGTCTGGCGCCGAACGAAGGGTCTACCGGTGACGAAGGCGCCTGCGTCTTCCTCACACGGAGATGATCGCATGACAGGAAAGACGTCGATGCGGCCGAGCCGGGCTGGCGTGTTGCCGGCCGGCTATGCCGGTATTCACGGCGATATCGTCGAGCTGCTCGATAGCGCCCGCCGGAGCGCGGCGCGGCGGGTCAATGCATTGATGACGGCCAGTTACTGGGCGATCGGCCAACGGATCGTCGACGCCGAGCAGAAAGGCAGGCGACGGGCCGGCTACGGGGAACAGTTGATCCAACGGTTGTCCATTGACCTGACCGCGAGGTTCGGGCGCGGATTCAGCGCCGACAACCTGGAGAACATGCGGGGGTTCTTCCTTGCCTATCCTCCATCTGCAATTTCCGAGACAGCGTCTCGGAAATTCGATCTATCCGATCTGGCCCAGGCATTCACGCTGCCTTGGTCGGCGTATGTGCGATTGCTGTCGGTCAAGGACAGCCAGGCTCGCCGGTTCTACGAGGCGCATGCGCTGCGTGGCGGCTGGAGCGTGCGCCAGCTCGGCCGGCAGATCGAAAGCCAGTTCTACGAGCGCACTGCTTTGTCCAGGAACAAGGCCGCAGTGCTGGCGAAGGCCGCGCTGCCGATGCCTGGGGATAGCGTCACCGCGGACGATGCGATCAAGGATCCGTATGTGCTGGAGTTTCTAGATCTCAAGGACGAATACTCGGAATCCGATCTGGAAGCCGCCCTGACGCAGCGTCTGGAAGCCTTCCTGCTGGAGCTCGGGGAAGGCTTCACCTTCGTGGGGCGGCAGCGTCGATTGCGCATCGACCAGACGTGGTATCGCGTGGATCTGCTGCTGTTTCATCGCAAGCTGCGCTGCCTGGTCATCATCGATCTGAAACTCGGCAGCTTGACCCACGCGGATGTGGGTCAGATGCACATGTACTGCAACTATGCGAAAGCGCACTGGGCGCTTGCCGACGAGAATCCACCGGTGGGGCTGATCCTGTGCGCGGACAAGGGCCGTGCGCTGGCGCAGTATGCGTTGGACGGACTGCCAACCCAGGTCATGGCAGCCAACTACCGCACCGTCCTGCCGGACGCGGCGTTGCTGCAACGGGAACTGGAGGCCACGCGCAGGCAGTTCGAGGCGCGCCAATCGAGCACCGCCCGCAAGGGAAAATCGTAGCCGCCGGTTCAGCGTTCCCCATCCGGCAGGCGGTCGGTACGCATTGCGTTACCCCTGGCCGCCCTGCGACACCAATCCCCCCTCGAGCGGCACGAACCACGCCCGCAGCCCCAGCTCGCGCACGATCGGCGCCGTGGCCCGCAGCGGCATGTGCGAGAACGCGGTCGACAGGGCATCGGCCATGGCGGCGTTGGGCGCCATGACCGACACGCTCTGGTAGCGCGGCCGCGCGCTGCCGGTGCGGGGATCGAACAAGTGGGTACAGCGGCCCGCCGCGTCGATGGCCGTGCCGTAGCCGCTCGACGTGGCCAGCGCCTGGTTGCGCACGGGCACCGAGGCCAGGATCCGCCGCGGCGCGCGCGGATCGGCCAGGCCGACCCGCCAGTCGCCGGGGGATGCGCGGCTGTCCAGCCCGCGGATCTCGCCCATGTCGACCAGCGCGCGATCCAGCCCGCCCTGCTTGAGCAGGCGCGTGATGCAATCGGTGATGTAGCCCTGGGCGATGCCGTTGAGCGTGATGCCCATTGCGGGCCGTCGCAGCTCGATGCGGCGGCTGTCCAGCGTCACTTCCCGGTACGACACGCGTGCCAGGGCCCGCGCCAGCTCGGCCTCGGACGGGCCCTGCGCGGACGCCCCGGGGCGCGCGAAATGGCTGGCGTACAGCTGCCACAGCGGCTGCACGGTGGGATCGAAGGCGCCATCGGTCAGGCGGCTGTAGCGCAGGCTATCGCCCAGCAGGCGCAGCAGGTCGACGGGCGGATCGGCCAGGTAGCCCTGCCGGTTCAGCCGCGCCAGCGCGCTGTCGTCGCGATACAGGCTGAATATGCCTTCCAGGCGATGCAGTTCTGCCAGCGCCTGGTCGATCAGTTGCCGCGCGGCGCGCGGGTCGGGATGGTAGAGCCGCAGCTCGGCATCGGCGCCCAGCGCGACGCCTTGCCAGGTGGTGGGCGCGATCGCGGCGGACGCGCGGCGCAAGGACAGGGGGGCAAGCGCCAGCGCGGATGCGGCGGCGATGCCGATGAAACGGCGGCGGCGTGGATTCATGGCGATGGACATGGCGGATGGGGGCGGCGGGGGCGTTCAAGGGCCGCGCTATTGGGCGAAGACATAGGCTTCCGGGACGTCGGCATAGGCCACGACGCGGCCGCCGTGCGCCTGCGCGAAGGCCTCGGCGCGGTCGCGCAGCGAGAACGGCATGGCGTCCTCGGCGCCCATGCCGCCAACGAAACGGCCTTCGATGACGTAGAACGCCTGGCGCGCGTCGATCCAGGCGGCCGGATCCGGCACGCCGTCGGCGCCGGCGGTGGCCATGTCGTTCACGTAGATCGCGGCGATCGCCTTGGGTTCCTCGGGCAGCAGCGTATAGGCGAAGACTTGCTTGATCGACGAGAACCAGACCGGCGCGGGCCGGCCCTTGATGAAGATCTGTCCTTTCGGACCCGTGTGATCGGCCAGCGCCATGCCGCAGTAATGGCCCACCGACTGCGACGAGACCGCTTGCGGCGGGGGCGGCGCGGCGGGCGCGGCGCCGTCGCCGCAGGCGGTCACGGCCAGCAGGGCGGCCAGGCCGAGGGAAAACAGCAGTGCTCTCATAGCGGTCGGTTCCTGAAAGACGCGGCGGCCAGCAGGAAGGGCAGGGCGATCCACAGCAGCAGCGCCGCCAGCAGCGCGGGCACGGGCAGGCTGACCTGGTCGCTCACGCCCGCCATGCCGGCGTACAGCGAAATATTCTCGAAGCCTGTCAGGTTCAACAGGCGATAGACGTCGGAGGGATTGAGCAGCAGCAGCGCGTTGAGCAGGCCGGGGCTGACGTAGCGGCCCTGGTCGGCCGCCAGCAGGCCCAGCAGCGCCATGTCGTAGATCACCACGAAGAACAGCCATACGCCGACGGCGATGCCGGCGGCGGTGGCGCGCTCGCGCACCAGCGTGCTGATCAGGTAGCCCATGGCCAGGAAGCTGGCGCCCAGCAGCACGCTGGCCCCGATCAGCAGCGCGAACGGCTGCCAGGCGGCGGCGTCCAGGCCGCCGTAGGCCCATTGCAGCGCCAGGCCGGCCGAGCCGTAACCGGCGCCGGTGGCCAGCGCCAGGATCGCCAGGTGGCCGATGAACTTGCCCACCAGCACCTGCCAGCGCGACACGGGGTAGCTCAGCAGCAGGGCCATGGTGCCGCGGTCGACTTCGCCGACCACCGCGTCGTAGGCCAGCAGCATGGCGATGAGCGGCACCAGGAAGATCGACAGGCTCGACAGGCTGACCACGGTGACGGTCAGCGGGTCGGCCTTGACGGTGCCGGTCGGCGAACTGCCCAGCAGGCCCAGCGCCAGCGCCAGCGCGCCCAGCAGCAGCGCGGTGGCGAGCACCCAGCGATTGCGCAGGCCGTCGCGGATTTCCTTGCCGATGATGGTGCAGACGGCGTTCATATGTCTTCCCGTTCAAGCAGGTGGGCGTAGATGTCGTCCAGGCTTGGCGCCTGGATGTCGAGGTCGGCGATGGGTGCGGCGATGGCGCCGATGCCGCGGATGGCCTCGACCTTGTCGCGTTCCTGGCAGGCCAGTTCGTAGCGACAGGCGTCGAGGCGGCGCCAGGGCCGCGCCAGCAGCGTGCCGGATTGCGGCTCGGCCAGCGTCAGCCGGATGCGGATGGGCAGCCCGGTGTCGCGGCGCAGCGCCGACATGGCGCCGTCGGCGATCTTCCTGCCGGCCTTCATGACCACGATGCGGTCGGCGTGCCCCGCCAGTTCCGACAGGGCATGGGTGCTGAGCAGAATGGTGGCGCCGGCCGCGCGCAGTTCATGCACGATCTCGTAGAACATCAGGCGCGAGGCCGGGTCCAGCCCGGTGGTCGGTTCGTCGAACAGCAGCACGCGCGGCTCGCCCAGCAGCGCCTGCGCCAGCGCCAGGCGCTGCCGCATGCCCTTGGAATACCCGCCCACGCGACGATGGGCGGCGCCGGCGATGCCGACCTTCTCCAGCAGGGCCGGGTTGCCGGACAACGACCGGCGCTTGAGCCGGGCGTAGAAGGCCAGCGTTTCCACGCCGGTCAGCGAGGGATGCAGCGCGACGGTCTCCGGCAGGTAGCCGATGCGGTCGCGCAGGCGCGCGGCGGCGCGGCTGTGGGCGTCCTCGCCGAACAGCGTGACGCGCCCGTCGGTGGGCCGGATCAGCCCCAGCACCAACTTGATCAGCGTGCTCTTGCCGGCGCCGTTGTGGCCGGCCAGCGCCACGCATTCGCCTTCGCGCAACTGCAGGTCGAGGCCGTCGATGGCGCGCTGCGCGCCATAGTGCTTGCTGACGCCGGCCAGCGTCACCAGGTCGGTCTTCATGGGGTCTCCTTGGCGCGAGCGGCGGCGGGCCGCGGCGGCGGCTGCATCAGCGGCGCGCTGTCGATGACGCCGCCGGGCAGGATGGCGGGGAATTGGGATTGGGCCCAGCGCACGATCGATATCGACGGGCTGTTCAGCAGGATGCGCGCCGCGGGCGCGCGCCACAGCAACTGGTCGACCACATCATTGGGCCGGTAGGCGGTGTCGGCGATGCCGTCGCCGTCCAGATCGAAGGCGGTGTTGTCGCTCCAGTAATTGCCGCGGCCGTTCACGGCCCAGTCGAGCGTGCGGGTGCCGACATACTTCACCTGGTTCTTGTTGTGCAGGAAAGCGTTGCCCGAAATCTGGTTGCCATCGGATCCGGCGGTGTAGTGCACGCCGATATCGCAGTTGGCAAAGTGGTTGTCCAGGAATGCATTGTTGTTGGCGTTGTAGATGAACACGCACTTGCCGGCGCCATCGACCGTGTTGCCGGTGATGCGCGACTGGTTGGCGTAGTTCAGCATCAGGCCCTGTTCGCGGCTGTCGCGCGCGACGTTGCCCTGCACCACCAGCCGGTGCGAATACATGATGGCGTAGGCGATGTCGTTGCCGGTCGAGACGTTGCCGCTGATCTCGCTGTCATTGGTGTACATGTAGTGGACCGCGTAGCGCAGGTCGTGGAAGTGGTTGCCGCTGAAGGTGTTCCGCCTGCTGGTGTTGACGAAGATGCCGTCGCGGCCCGCGGAGATGTCGTTGTCCAGGATCCGCGTGCCCGGCGTATTCCACAGGGTGAGGCCGTTGCCGCGCTCGGCCACGCGCAGTTCGCGGTTGCCGACGATGCGGTTGGCCCGTACCAGCGCGTCATGCGGTCCCCACACGTGCACGCCCACCAGGTTGTCGAGGATGTCGTTGTGCTCGATGCGGGCGCGGTGCGCGCCGCGGTCCAGGAACACGCCGGCGTCCATCTCCGACAGGCTCAGTCCGGAGCGGGTGATGGTCAGGTTGCGCAGCGTCACGTCCTCGGCCTTGATCCACAGCGTGCGCCCTTGGCGCGTACCTGCGATGACGGCGGCGCGGTCGGGCGGGCCTTCCAGGGTCAGGGGCTTGTCGATGACGATGCCGCCGGTGTAGCTGCCGGGCGCCAGCGCCAGCACGTCGCCGGGCTGGGCGGCGGCCACCGCCGCCGCCAGGTCCGCGCCGGCGGCGACGGCCACGGTGGCCGCGGCGGCGGGCGGCGCCCAGGCGGGCGCGCCTCCCAGCGCGGCCAGCGTGGCCAGCGCGGCGGCGGCCCTCCTGCCGCCCCGGGTCAGGTTAGCGAGGAAGGTCATGGGCGCTACGCGGTCTTCTTCGGCAGCACCACCAGCTGGCCGGACATTTCCATGTGCAGCGCGTGGCAGAACCATTGGCAGTAGTACCAATGCACGCCGGGGCGGTCCGCCGTGAAGGTGACCGACGCGGTGGCCTGCGGCGCGATCTCCATGGCGATGCCATGGCCTTCGAGCGTGAAGCCGTGGGTCAGGTCCTCGATCACTTCCATGTTCGTGACCACCACGGTGACTTCGTCGCCCTGGTTGACCTCGATCCGTTTGAGGCTGAACATCGGCGCCACCGCCATCATGTACACGCGCACCTTGTTGCCGTCGCGCACCACCTTGGCCGCGTCCTCCAGCGTCACGCCGTCCTTTTTGGCCATCTGGCGCGCGTCTTCCCACATGGGGTCGTCGCGCTTCCAGACGCTGACGGGGTGGACCTTGGAGCGGTGCACCAGGCACATGTCGTGCGGCTCGGCGAAGCTGGGGCCGTCGTGCACCAGCTTCATCGTGTCGCCGGAAATGTCGATGAGCTGGTCGTTCTCGGGCTTGAGCGGGCCGACGTTCAGGAAGCGGTCCTTCGAGAACTTGTTCAGCGACACCAGCCACTTTCCGTCGGCCTCGCGCGTCTCGCCCATGGTCGAATGGTTGTGGCCGGGCTGGTAGTGCACGTCCAGCTTCTGGATGATCGGGTCGACCTTCTCGCCCTTGTAGGCGCGCTTGGCCAGGTCGATGTTCCACTTGACCATCTGGCTGTCGATGAACAGCGTGGTGTAGGCGTTGCCGCGGCCGTCGAACGCGGTGTGCAGGGGGCCCAGGCCCAGCTGCGGTTCGGCCACCACGCAATCGCGCGGCTTGATCTTGTCGTCGAACAGATAGTCCAGCGTGCGCACGTCCAGCACGGTCACGGTGGGCGACAGCTTGCCGTTGAGCACCAGGTGGATGCCGTCGGGCGCGGCGTTGCAGCCGTGCGGCGAGTTCGGCACCGGGATGTAGCGGGTGTACTTGGAGCCGTGGCGGCCGTCGATCACCGGCACGCCGCCCATCATCTTGAAGTCGCCTTTCTTGACGGCTTCCTCGATGCGCTTGATGTTGAACACCACCACCCAGTCCTGCTCGTTGGCGGAGGCTTCCTCCACCGTCACGCCCTTCTCGGAGTTGTAGCAGGTCGAGAAGGAATACTTGCCCTGGTAGTCGGCGTCGCCATTGTCCAGGTTGCCGTCCACCAGCACCTGCCAGGCGACCTTCATGGTGTCGCCGTCCAGCGCGGTGTAGATCGCGAAGAAGTTCTTCTTGGGATCGTCGGTCACCTTGCCGTCGTTGGGCAGCGGGATGATGTGCTCGCCGTTGGCGAACACGTAACCGGTGCGCGGATAGCGCTGCGGCCGCAGGCCGTGCACGCCCGACACGTTGGGCAGCTCGGTGATCTTGTCGGTCTTCATCACGTCCAGGCGGATGCGGGCGACGCGGTTGTTGGCCTTGTCGTTGATGAAGAGATAGCGGCCGTCGTAGGTGCGGTCGGTGAACGACAGGTGCGGGTGGTGGGCGTCGCCGTTCAGGAATACGCCGCCCTTGTCCTTGAGGTATTCGCGGGTCTCGGGCGTCAGGCCTTCGGTGAGGATCTTGCGGCTTTCGTTGGTGCGGCCCCAGCCGGTGGCGCTGCAGTGGTTGAAGACCGGGATGCGCACCAGCTCGCGCATGGACGGCAGGCCCAGCACGCGCACTTCGCCCGACTGGCCGCTGGAGTTGAAGGCATAGTATTCGTCCAGCTCGCCCGGCGCCACGTGGCCGCTCTGGCCGGCGGCGCCGGCCTTGGCGTCCTTGCCGTGGGCGGTGGACAGCTGCGCGCCGCCCACCAGGCCGGCCGCGCCGGTGATGGCGGCGGTTCCCAGGAAGCTGCGGCGGCTCAGGCCGGTTTTGTCGGGGTTCTTGTCGGACATGGTTAACTCCTCGATAGGAACGGCGTCTGGCGCCGCGGTACGGAAATCAGGGTTCGGAAGGGGCGGGCGCGTTCGGCCTGGGCGCGCGGTGCAGCACCACTTCCTGCACCGCCGGCTCGCTGTCGGCGGCGCGGCGCCGCTCGCGCTTGCCGTATTTCTGGATCAGGTGCGGGCACTTCTGCTTGTGGTGGTAGAGCATCTGGCAGTGCAGGCACTGGATGCACTCGTTGGGGTTGATCTCGCCGGTTGGCTCGATCGCCTGCACCGGGCATTCGTGGTTGCAGCGCTGGCAGGGGTTGCCGCAGTCGCGGTAGCGGCGCAGCCAGTTGAAGATGCGCAGCCGCGCCGGGATCGCCAGGGCGGCGCCCAGCGGACAGAGATAGCGGCAGAAGAAGCGCTCGATGAACAGGCCCGCGGCCACCAGCGCCACCGCGAACACCACGAACGGCCAGTCGCGCAGGAAGCGCAGGATGATGGCGGTCTTGAACGGCTCGACCTCGGCCAGCCGCTCGGCCAGCGCCAGGTCGTACAGCGAAAAGCCGAACAGCACCAGGAAGATCACGTACTTCAGCGTCGACAGGCGCTGGTTGACGCCGTGGCGCACCGTGACCTGGCGCAGCCCCAGCCGCCTGGCGACGCGGTTGGCCAGTTCCTGCAGCGCGCCGAACGGACAGAGCCAGCCGCAGAACGCGCCGCGATTCCAGAACACCATGGAGATGGCGGTGGCGCACCACAGGATGAACACCAGCGGGTCCATCAGGAAGTAGTCCCAGCGGAAGTCGGTGCGCAGGGCCGAGAAGAACGTCAGCACGTTGACGATGGACAGCTGGGCCTGCCCGTACCAGCCGATCCAGAACAGCGCGAAGGCCAGGAACGCCAGGCGCAGCCGGTCGTGCAGCAGCGGCCGGCTGGTCAGCTGGTCCTGGAAGAAGAAGATGCCCACCAGCACCAGCAACGCCGCCGTCAGGATCGCCACCTGCACGGCCTTGCCGCGCCAGATCTGCCGCCACAGCGCGGGCGGCGCCTCATCCCGCGGCGCGACGGCGGCCGGCGCGTCCGGGCTTGCCAATGGGCTGGCCGCGGGGCTGGCCGTCGTGGTGGCGCGGGTATAGCGGGCCGGCAGTTCGTAGGGCAGGTCGAAGGTGACGAAGGCCTTGTCCGACACGCTCAGCACGCGCTGCACCATCAATTGCAGCCGCCACGGCTTGACCGGATCGAACGCCGCGTCCTCGGGCACCACGAACAGCGCCACTTCGCGCAGGGCCGGCGCGCCTTGCGCGACGACGTCGGCCAGGCGCTGGTGATTGCGGTCGCGGAAACGGAAGCTGCCTTCGTCCTGGATGATCTCGATGCGGTCGAAGATGCCGCCGCGCACATAGCCCGAGCCCTTGAACGAATAGGCGCCGTTGCCCGCCACCAGGATGGCCTGCTGGCCCGGCTTGAGGCGTTCCTTCAGGCGTTGCCATTCCGCGTCGCCCAGCAGGCTGCGGCCGATGGACGGCACGCTGGCCAAGGCGACATACAGGTCGATGAACAGCGCGTCGTCGGCGGCTTCCTGTCCGCGTTCGGCGGCATCCTGGCGGCCGGACTCGCGGAATACGCGGTTCACGTCCTCGGGCGACAGGCGCAGGTTGCGCACCGCGCCGGCATCGAGCAGCGCCTGCCATGGATCGACCGCGTCGCGCGACTCGTCGATCAGGCGCGCCGGCGCCGCGACCGCCGGCACGGCCGCCTGCGCGCCGGCCGTCGCGGCGCCGTCCACGCCGTAGGCGCGCGCCACCGCGATGGCCGAGCGCGTGATGCTGTCGCCGATCACCATGAGGGTGACGGT
The DNA here is from genome assembly GCF_059759395.1 of Achromobacter sp. EG18. NCBI lineage: Bacteria > Pseudomonadati > Pseudomonadota > Betaproteobacteria > Burkholderiales > Alcaligenaceae > Achromobacter > Achromobacter sp. EG18. The sequence continues at coordinate 2,730,409 of NZ_CM186213.1, read as the reverse complement.
GGCGCCGCTGATGATGTCCACCGGCGGCGGCGCGCCGTGGCGCGGCGGGCTGTCGATGAAGTTCAGGCCGACGTAGCCCTGGATGAAGTGGTCGACCTTCGATTGCGGAATGCCGATCAGCACGATGGGCTCGTGGTGCTCGACCAGCCTGGCGCCGACGATGCGGCCGTTGTCCGCCAGCCCCACCAGCACGTCGATGGGCTTGCTGGAATAGCCGCGGGTGTTGACCACGTCGGAGGTCAGGTAGACGCGTCCCAGGGCACGCTCGCCGGCATAGGCGCGCGCCGTCATCGGCTTGCCTTCGGGCGGGCCAAGGCGATCGGCGCCGGGGAATATCTCGGCGATGGCAACGGTCTTCAGGAAGTCGGGCAGCCGCTGCGCCTGGGCGGCGTTCGCGGCCAACGCACAGCACAGCAGAACGATTGAAATGAAGATCCCGATGAGCGGCGGATACCCGTGGCGTGCTTCGCGATGCTTGCCGTGATTTGTTTCGCGATGCGCCCCGTAATGTGCCCCGCAATTCGCCCCGCAATGTGCCCCGTAATGTGCCGCCAGACTGCCGCGCATGCTTCGACTCTTTGTTGATGTAGGTTTGCAGCCATCCTACGAATCGGTGCCACGGCGCAGGTTGCGGTTTGTCAAGTTGCCACCGGTAATCAGTAATACCCCTATTGACCATAGGGATGTGCACAGGTAAGCGCCGGCCGCTTGATGCGCGTCAAGCGGCCGGCGGCGGCGGCCCCCTAGACTGGTGCGCGGTGGCGTTGCGGGCGCAGTCCGGCAACGCACAGAGACACCATTCAGTCATCGGAGAAGATTCATGCTTGCCAAAACCACCCTGGCCATCCTGTTGTCGGCCGCCAGCCTGCCCGCGCTTGCCGCGCAATGCGAAGCCACCGTCGAAAGCAACGACGCCATGCAGTACAACGTCAAGGAAATCGTCGTCGACAAGAGCTGCAAGCAGTTCACCGTGCACCTGAAGCACGTCGGCAAAATGGCCAAGGTCGCCATGGGCCACAACCTGGTGCTGACCAAGGACGCCGACAAGCAGGCCGTGGCCACCGACGGCATGGGCGCCGGCCTGGCGCAGGACTACGTCAAGGCGGGCGATACCCGCGTCATCGCCCACACCAAGGTCATCGGCGGCGGCGAATCCGACTCCGTCACCTTCGACGTGTCCAAGATCGCCGCGGGCGAGAACTACGCCTATTTCTGCTCCTTCCCCGGCCACTGGGCCATGATGAAGGGCACGCTCAAGCTGGGCAGCTGAGCCCGTCCCGGGCGCGAACGCAAAAAAAGCCGGCGGCCATCGCCGGCTTTTTTTTGCGTTCGCCGGCGGTTTTCCCGCCTGCCGCAATGACGCCGGGCCGCCGGCCGTAGGCCATCCGCACGACCCGTGTCACCGGCGTGTCACGCGTTTTCCGGGTACGATTACCGGTCGTGTAACTTCTGGAGCTCCTGATGGAGTGGCTGCTGGACCCCGCTGCGTGGGTCGGCTTGCTTACCCTGGTCGTCCTTGAGATCGTCCTGGGAATCGATAACCTGATTTTCATCGCCATCCTGGCGGACAAGCTGCCCCCGTCGCAACGCGACCGCGCGCGCATCCTTGGCCTGAGCCTGGCGCTCGTCATGCGGCTCGGCCTGTTGTCGGTCATGTCGTGGCTGGTCACCCTGACCACCCCCCTGTTTTCGGTCGGGCCCCTGTCGCCATCGGGACGCGACCTGATTCTCATGGCCGGCGGTTTCTTCCTGCTGTTCAAGGGCACCATGGAGCTGCACGAGCGGCTGGAAGGCGGCCAGCACGGCGGCTCTTCCGGGCCGCGCGTGTACGCCAGCTTCTGGGTCATCGTGACGCAGATCGTGGTGCTGGACGCGGTGTTCTCGCTGGACTCGGTCATCACCGCGGTCGGCATGGTGGACCACCTGGCCATCATGATGATCGCCGTGGTCATCGCCATCGGCATCATGCTGCTGGCCTCCAAGCCGCTGACGCGCTTCGTCAACGCCCACCCGACGGTGGTGGTGCTGTGCCTGGGCTTCCTGCTGATGATCGGCTTCTCGCTGCTGGCGGAGGCCTTCGGCTTCAAGGTGCCCAAGGGCTACCTGTACGCCGCCATCGGCTTCTCGGTCGCGATCGAGGCCCTGAACCAGGTGGCGCGCCGCAACCTGCTCAAGCTGGACGCGCGCCGCCCCATGCGCGAACGCACGGCTTCGGCGGTGTTGCGCATGCTGGGCAAGCGTCCGCCGGCCGACGAGCCCGACCTGCCCAGCGCCGACGGCCCCGCCATCCCGGCCTTCGGCGTCGAAGAGCGCAACATGGTCAGCGGCGTGCTGACGCTGGCCGAACGCTCGATCCGCTCGATCATGACCCCGCGCACCGACGTGTCGTGGATCAACATCGACGACGACCCCGACACCATCCGGCGCCAGATCACCGAGGCGCCGCACAGTTTCTTCCCGGTCTGCCGCGGCTCGCTCGACGAGGTGCTGGGCATCGCCCGCGCCAAGGACCTGGTGGCCGACCTGATCACCGAGGGCCGGGTGCGCCGCAACCGCCTGCGCGACCCGATCATCGTGCACGAGGCCATCGGCATCCTGCGCCTGATGGACACCCTCAAGCGCTCGCGCGGCCAGCTGGTGCTGGTGGCCGACGAGTTTGGCGCCATCGAGGGCCTGGTCACACCGATCGACGTGTTCGAGGCCATCGCCGGCGAATTCCCCGACGAGGACGAACTGCCCGATATCGTCGCCGACGGCCCCAACACCTGGAAGATCGACGGCGCGGCCGACCTGCATCACGTCGAGCAGGTGCTGGAAACCGAAGGCCTGGTCGATGAGGCGCAGGACTTCTCCACCCTGGCCGGCTACCTGCTGTCGCGCTTCGGCCACCTGCCCAAGCCGGGCGACGTCTGCGAGTACGAATTCCACCACGACCATTTCCGCTTCGAGGTGCTGGAAATGGACGGCCGCCGCATTGCCCTGGTGCGCGTCGAGAAGCGCGCGCCGGAGCCGCTGGACGAAGACGCCTCGCTGACCAATGACTAAGGCCGCCACCCCCTCAAAGGAACCCTTGCCATCGTGACCGACAACGCCCTCTATCTCATCAAGGCCTTCATCCTCGGCATCGTCGAGGGGCTGACCGAATTCATCCCGGTTTCCAGCACCGGCCACCTGATCCTGATCGGCGACTGGATCAACTTCGAGTCGAGCCAGGGCAAGGTGTTCGAGGTGGTGATCCAGCTGGGCTCGATCCTGGCGGTGATGTGGATTTTCCGCGCCCGGCTGCTGCAGCTGATCCGCGGCACCCTGACCGGCGTGCCGAGCGAGGTGGCCTTCACCCGCAACCTGCTGATCGCCTTCCTGCCAGCGGCGGTCATCGGCGCCATCTTCATCAAATCCATCAAGCAGGTGTTCTACCATCCCGCCGTGGTGGTGGTGACGCTGGTGCTGGGCGGCCTGATCATGCTGTACGTGGAGCGCCGCACCCGCCATACGCCGGGCGACCAGCCGGGCGCGGCCGACGATACCGCGTCGGACGAGCGCGCCACGGCCATGACGCTGGAGCAGATCAGCTGGAAGCAGGCGCTGGGCGTGGGCGTGGCGCAGTGCCTGGCCATGATCCCGGGCACCTCGCGTTCGGGCGCCACCATCATCGGCGGCATGATCGCCGGCATCCAGCGCAAGACGGCCACCGAGTTCTCGTTCTTCCTGGCCATGCCCACCATGCTGGGCGCGGCGGTGTACGACATGTACAAGAACATGGACCTGCTGACCCAGCACGACCTGTCGGGCATCGCCGTGGGCTTCGTGGCGGCCTTCCTCAGCGCCATGGTGGTGGTGCGCGCCGTGCTGCGTTTCGTGGCCAATCACACCTATCGCGTGTTCGCCTGGTACCGCATCGTCTTCGGCGGCATCGTGGCCGCCTGGATCTTCACCCGTTGATCCGCCGGCCGCGTTGGCGGCCAGGCAAGAGAAAGGGCCGCGTGATACGCGGCCCTTTCTCTTTGGTCGGCATTTCGAGGGCTGCAAGGCCCGCGCCGCGGCGCGCCAGCCTAGGCGGCGGCTTCCAGATCGTAGAACTGCAGGCCGTCGCGGTCGATGACCAACCAGCCGCCGCGGGGCGGCGAGACGTGGTCACAGTCCCAATCGGGCAGCACCCAGCGCTCGCGCTTGCTGCCGTCGACCTCCAGCACGTGGCGGGCGGGACGGTGTGTGTGTCCGTGCACCATCAGGGCCACGCCGCTGTCGCGGAAGGCCTGCTCGACGGCGGCGGCGTTGACGTCCATGATTTCCATGGACTTGGACTGGTTGGCCATCTGGCTTTCGCCACGCGCCTGTTGCGCCATCGCCAGGCGCTCGGGGATGGTCTTGGCCAGGAACGCGGCCTGCCATTGCGGGTTGCGCACCATCTGGCGGAACTGCTGGTAGGCCGCGTCGTCGGTACAGAACTCGTCGCCGTGGGTCAGCAGCACATCGCCATAGTCGGTCTGCAGCAGCGCCGGCTCGGGCAGCAACCGGGCGCCGACGGCGCCGGCCAGTTCTTCGCCGATCAGGAAATCGCGGTTGCCGCGGCCCAGCCACAGCGGGATGCGGCTGGCCGTGGTCCGCAGCGCGGTCAGTGCCGTGGCGAGCCACGGCGGCGCGGCGCGGATCACGTCGTCGCCGATCCAGGCGTCGAAGATGTCGCCCGGCAGCAGCAGGGCGGCGGCTTCTTCCTCGGCCGCCTGCAGGAAGGCCAGGAAGGCCTCCGCCGTGGCCGGCGTGGCCGGCCCCAGGTGCAGGTCGGACGCCAGCCAGACCGGGCCGGGCAGGGCGATCTTATTCAAGAACTTCGGCCTTCTCGATGATCACGTCTTCGTTCGGCACGTTCTGGTGGAAGCCCTTGTTGCCGGTCTTCACGCCCTTGATCTTGTCGACCACGTCGGTGCCTTCGGTGACGCTGCCGAACACGGCGTAGCCCCAGCCGTTCGGCGTGGGCGCGGTGAAGTTCAGGAAGTCGTTGTTCGAGACGTTGATGAAGAACTGGGCGGTGGCCGAGTGCGGGTCGCTGGTGCGGGCCATGGCCAGGGTGTACTTGTCGTTCTTCAGGCCGTTGTTGGCTTCGTTCTCGATCGGGGCATGGGTCTGCTTCTGCTTCATGCCGGGCTCGAAACCGCCGCCCTGGATCATGAAGCCGTCGATCACGCGATGGAACACCGTGCCGTTGTAGAAGCCTTCCTTGACGTAGGTCAGGAAGTTCTCGACGGTCTTGGGCGCCTTGGCGGCGTCCAGGGTGATGACCATGTCGCCTTGGTTGGTGTGAAGCTTGACGCGGGGATTGGTGCTCATGGCTTTTGTGCCTTCAGAGGTGGAGTTGGAGGGGGCGGCCGCGGGCGCGGCGCTGACGAGCGCCGGGGCAAACGCCAGCGCGAACGAGCACGCCGTCAGGCGCAGCAGGTGAAGAGGGGAGTAACGGGACGTCATTTGCGTTGCTTATCCTTCAGCATGGTTTCGACTTCGCGGGCCTTGTCCTGCATGCCGGGCACGCCTTCCTTGGCGGCCTGCTTGTAGGTGCGCAGGGCCTGCAGCAGTTGCAGGTCGCCCAGGTTGGCGCGGGCGGCGGCGTAGCCGGGGTCGGCGCGCAGGGCCATCTGCAGGGCGTCCTGCGCCTTTTCAAGTTCGCCCCGACTGGCATATAGAGCCGCCAGGTTGTTCCAAGGTTCCGGCAGCTCGGGGAAGCGGGTCGTCATCTCGGTGTAGATGTCGACGGCCTCGGCCTTGCGGTCCAGCGCGGCCAGCGCGCGCGCGTGCTGGAACATCAGCTGCACGTCGGTGCCGCGCTGGTCCTTGATCTCGGCCTGGCGCTTTTCGATCATCGCCAGCGCCTCGGCGTTGTCGCCGCGGTTCAGCAGGCGTTCGATATGGGTGGTGATCTGCGAGGCGGACGGCTGCAGGCGGGTGTCCACGCTGGGCTGCATCGCCTTGAGCACGTTGGACAGGCCATCCCAGCCGCCCTCGGGCGGAATCGGGTCCAGGGTGGTGCGGCTGGCATTCGGGTTCTCGCCCGAGCCGCCGGCCATGGACTGGGCATGGGCGCCGGCGAGCGGCGACCCGGCCAGGGCCAGGGCGAGCAGGGTGACGCAAAAACGCGGCTTGATAGTCACGTGGGCATCCGTTAAAAGTCGTGGCCGGCCGGCGCTGACGCGCGCGGCCGGGCCGCTTGCTATACTTGACGACCGCCATTTTAGCCTTGGTTGAGTTTTTGGCTCGACAATAGGTGAAGCCAGTGGGTAAAACCAGCGGGTGCCCGTGGGTGGATGCCCCGTTTGGCAAACCCGCCGGGGAGGGGTTCCTGGATCCTCGCGAACTGGATGACGCGAATCCGGGCATAGCCCGAACCCCCCGGCCGGACGGCAAGCCTCGAAGGTATCGTCCTTCGGGCGCAACGTTTTCCGCGGCCGCCACGGAAAGAACAGGACCATCACAAGCGCCATGCTGCAAATCTACAACACGTTATCGCGTACCAAAGAACCGTTCAAACCGGCCCAGGCCGGCCAGGTGCGCATGTACGTGTGTGGCATGACCGTGTACGACTTCTGCCACCTGGGCCACGCCCGCATGCTGGTGTCGTTCGACGTGGTGCAGCGCTGGCTGCGCGCCAGCGGCCTGGCGGTCGATTACGTGCGCAACATCACCGACATCGACGACAAGATCATCCGCCGCGCGGTCGAGACCGGCCGCCGCATCGGCGAGGTCACCGAGTTCTACATTGCCGCCATGCACGCCGACGAGCGCGCGCTGGGCGTGGCCTCGCCCGACCGCGAGCCGCGCGCCACCCAGTACGTGGGCGAGATGCTGGACATCATCGGCAAGCTCGAACAGAAGGGCCTGGCCTACCAGGCCGACGATGGCGACGTGAACTACGCCGTGCGCGGCTTCGAGGGCTACGGCAAGCTGTCCGGCAAGACCCTCGACGACCTGCGCGCCGGCGAGCGCGTGGCGGTGGGCTCGGCCAAGCGCGACCCGCTCGACTTCGTGCTGTGGAAGTCGGCCAAGGAAGAAGAACCCGCCGACACCAAGTGGGAATCGCCCTATGGCCTGGGACGCCCGGGCTGGCACATCGAGTGCTCGGCCATGAGCAAGTCGCTGCTCGGCCTGCCGCTGGACATCCACGGCGGCGGCCCCGACCTGAAATTCCCGCACCACGAGAACGAGATCGCCCAGACCGAAGGCGCCTTCGGCGGCACGCTGGCCAACATCTGGATGCACTGCGGCCCGCTGATGGTCGATTCGGACAAGATGTCCAAGTCGCTCGGCAACTTCCGCACCATCCGCCAGACCATCGCCCAGGGCGAGCCGGCCGCCGACACGGCCGACTACCGCGTCAACCCGCGTGAAGCGGAAATGGTGCGTTTCTTCATCGTGCGCAACCACTACCGCAGCCCGCAGAACTACACGCCGGACAACCTGGTCGACGCCCAGAACGCGCTCGACCGCCTGTACCAGGCGCTGCAGAACGTGCCGGCCGACGACCAGGGCATCGATTGGAACGAACCCCAGGCGCAGGCCTTCAAGGCCGCCATGGACGACGATTTCAACAGCTCGGGCGCCGTGGCGGCCCTGTTCGAACTGGCCTCCGAGGCCAATCGCGGCAAGAGCGCGCGCAGCGCCGGCCAGCTCAAGGCCCTGGGCGGCCTGCTGGGCCTGCTGCAGCAGGATCCGGCGGCGTACTTCCAGTCGTCCACGCGCTACTCGGCCGCCGGCATGGAGCAGGGCGCGCGCGCCGAACTCGACGCCGCCGCCATCCAGGCCCTGATCGACGCCCGCGCGGCCGCCAAGGCGGCGCGCGACTTCGCCCAGGCCGACCGCATCCGCGCCGAGTTGCGCGAGGCCGGCATCGAGCTCGACGACAAACCGGGCGGCCTGACGCAATGGCGTCGGGCGTGAACCCCCTGGATACGCCCGCCATGTCCCCCGTAGATACCGAGATTCCCAAGCCGGATTATTGGGAAGCCGCCGTCGCCCACCTGATGCGGCGCGACCGCATCCTGAAAAAGATCATTCCCCAGCACCCCGAGGTCTGGCTGACGTCGCGCGGCACGCCGTTCGTGACGCTGGCCCGCGCCATCATCGGCCAGCAGGTCTCGGCCAAGGCGGCCGACGCCGTCTGGGACAAGTTCCTGGAAGCCGCCGGCAAGCGTCCCACGCCGGTGGCGGTGCTGCGCGTCGGACTGGAAGGCCTGCGCGCGGCCGGCCTGTCGCAGCGCAAGGCCGAATACGTGCTGGATCTGGCGGTGCATTTCGGCGAACGCCGGGTGCACCCCGAGAAATGGGCGGCCATGGACGACGAGGCCGTCATTTCGGAATTGACCGCCATCCGCGGCATCGGACGCTGGACGGCGGAGATGTTTTTGATTTTCAATCTGCAGCGGCCCGATGTTCTGCCGCTGGATGATCCTGGGTTGCTCAAGGCAATCTCGCTACACTATTTCAGCGGCGAGCCTGTCTCGCGCTTCGAGGCTCGCGAAGTCTCGTTGGCGTGGCAACCCTGGCGTACCGTGGCAACCTGGTATCTGTGGCGCAGTCTGGAACCGACGCCGGTCCAATACTGACGCAATCCAGGTCGCCCATCTACGGAACCACACTACATGCGCAATACATTTCTGGAATTTGAACAGCCGCTCGCCGAGCTTGAGAACAAGATCGAGCAGCTGCGCTATGTGCAGGCCGATTCGGCGGTCGACATCTCCGACGAGATCGGACGTCTGCAGCAGAAGAGCCAGTCGCTGGCCAAGGAGATCTACGCCAAGCTCACGCCCTGGCAGACGGCGCTGGTCGCCCGCCACCCCCAGCGTCCCTACACGCTGGACTACGTGCGCGAGATCTTCACCGACTTCCACGAACTGCACGGCGACCGCATGTACGCCGACGACCAGTCCATCGTGGGCGGCCTGGCGCGCTTCAACGGCACGCCCTGCATGGTGATCGGCCACCAGAAGGGCCGCGACACCAAGGAACGCGCCGCGCGCAACTTCGGCATGCCGCGTCCGGAAGGCTACCGCAAGGCCCTGCGCCTGATGCGCCTGGCCGAGAAGTTCGGCATCCCCGTGTTCACCTTCGTCGACACCCCGGGCGCCTATCCCGGCATCGGCGCCGAGGAACGCGGCCAGTCCGAAGCCATCGGCCACAACCTGTACGCCATGGCCGAACTGAAGGTGCCGGTGATCGTCACCATCATCGGTGAAGGCGGCTCGGGCGGCGCGCTGGCGATCGCCGTGGGCAACGCCGTGCTGATGCTGCAGTACGCCACCTACGCGGTGATCTCGCCCGAAGGCTGCGCCTCGATCCTGTGGCGCAGCGCCGACAAGGCGCCCGAGGCCGCCGAGGCGCTGGCCATCATCGCCCCGCGCCTGAAGGACCTGGGCCTGGTCGACCGCGTCATCAACGAACCCGTGGGCGGCGCGCACCGCGATCCGCGCGTCATGGCGCGCCTGCTGCGCCGCGCGCTCGGCGACGCCCTGCGCCAGCTGCAGGGCATGACGCCCGAGCAGCTCGTGGAACAGCGCGTGCAACGCCTGCTGTCCTACGGCGCCTTCCAGGAAGTGCGCGCCTGAGCGAAGCGCGCGCGCCGGCCTTGGCCGGCGCCGCGGCCGCTTCCGGCCCGCGCCCGCCGCCATGACTTCCCCGTTCCCCGCGTCCGCTTCGACCGTCGCGGGGAACGCCTTTCCCCATCCCGTCTCGCCTGACCTGGCCGCGGCCCTGCGCCGCGCCCTGCATGCCCTGCCGCGACCGCCCGGGCGTTTCGCCGTGGCCGTCAGCGGCGGCGCCGACTCGGCCATGCTGGCGCTGCACGCGGCTGCGGTGGCGCGGGAGCAGGGGGGCGGCGTGGTGCTGCTGCATGTGCATCACGGCCTGCAGGCGGCCGCCGACGGCTGGCGCGACCGGGTCGAGGACTTGGCGGGCCTGCTGGCGGTGCCGCTGCGGCAGGCCAGGGTCGAGGTCGACGCGGCCGGCGGCAAGGGCATCGAGGCCGCCGCCCGCGACGCCCGCTACGCCGCGCTGGCGCGGCTGGCGCACGAGGAGGGCATCGGCGTGGTCCTGCTGGCGCACCATCGCAACGACCAGGCCGAGACCGTGCTGCTGCGCCTGCTGCGCGGCACCGGGCTGGCCGGCATGGCGGCCATGGCGCCGTTCAAATCGCGCGATGGATTGTCCTATCTGCGGCCGTGGCTGGATCAGGATCGGGCGACGATCCTGCGGGCCGCGCAGGCATTCGCCGACGCCACCGGCTGGCAGTCGGTGCAGGACCCGACCAACGCCGATCCCCGCTACACCCGCGCCGCGCTGCGCGAACTGCTGGCGCCGGTGCTGGATGCGCGCTGGCCCGGCTGGCGCGCCATCGTCGCCCGCCATGCGCGCCACATGGCCGAAGCCAACGAGATCCTGGACGAGGTGGCGCGCGCCGACTTCGCCGCGCTGGAGCCGGATGCCGATGGCGCCAGCTTTTCGCTGGCGGCGTGGCGGCGGTTGTCGCCGGCGCGCCAGGCGCACGTGCTGCGCCACTGGATGGGGCGGCAGGGCGCCCGCATGCCGACCGAGGCGCGCCTGAACGACCTGCTGCGCCAGCTGCGCGGCCTGCACAGCCTGGGGCACGATCGCCAGTTGCGGGTTGAACAGGCCGGCCACGTGGTGCGCTGCCATCGCGGGCGGGTGTGGATCGAGCCGCGCCCGGATCCGCAAACGCCGGCGTCACGCTAGCGCAAAAGGTGGGGGCGCCCGGCGCCGGCAGGCGCCGCGCACGGAAATCTGCGGCTGACGCAGTCGAATCCTGGCCAAAACGACAGTTTTCCGGAAAAAACGACCGTTCCATGGAAAGAAAATTCCATGGCCTGCGCAAATTTTTACCGTCGGGATAGAATATGCGGTTTTGCCCGTCACCACTCTTGCGGCGGGTCCCCAGCCAGAGTACGAGATGTCCCTGATCGTTCATAAATATGGCGGTACTTCGATGGGCTCGGTCGAGCGCATCCGGAACGTGGCGCGTCGCGTCGCGAAGTGGCACGCTGCCGGCCACCAGGTTGTCGTGGTGCCGTCGGCCATGGCAGGCGAAACCAATCGCCTGCTGGGCCTGGCGCGCGAAATCACGCCGCAGCCCGACGCGCGCGAGCTCGACATGATCGCCGCCACCGGCGAGCAGGCCAGCAGCGGCCTGTTGGCCATCGCGCTGCAGGCCGAAGGCGTCGCCGCCCGCAGCTACGCGGGCTGGCAGGTGCCGGTGCGCACCGATTCGTCGTTCACCAAGGCCCGCATCACCTCGATCGACGACGCCCGCATCCGCGCCGACCTCGACGCCGGCCGCGTGGTCATCGTCACCGGCTTCCAGGGCGTGGACCCGGACGGCCACATCACCACCCTGGGCCGCGGCGGCTCCGACACCTCGGCCGTGGCCGTGGCGGCGGCGCTCAAGGCCGACGAATGCCTGATCTACACCGATGTGGATGGCGTCTACACGACCGATCCGCGGGTGGTGCCCGAAGCGCGCCGCATGGCCGTCGTTTCCTTCGAGGAAATGCTGGAAATGGCCTCGCTGGGCTCCAAGGTCCTGCAGATCCGCTCGGTCGAATTCGCCGGCAAATACCGTGTGCCGACGCGGGTGCTGTCCTCGCTGACCGACCCGCTCATCCCGCTCGACGAAGAAATGTGTTCGGGCACGCTGATTACTTTTGAGGAAGACGAAAAAATGGAAGCCGCCGTTGTCTCCGGCATCGCCTTCAGCCGCGACGAAGCCAAAATCACCCTGCTGGGTGTTCCCGACAAACCCGGCATCGCCTTCTCGATCCTGGGCCCGGTCGCCGCCGCCAACATCGACGTCGACATGATCGTGCAGAACCAGTCCGTGGCCGGCACCACCGATTTCTCGTTCACCGTGAACCGCAACGAGTTCGCGCGCGCCGTCGACCTGCTCAAGCGCGAAGTCATCCCCGCCGTGGGCGCGCGTGAACTGTCGACCGACGAGAAGGTCGCCAAGGTCTCGATCGTCGGCATCGGCATGCGCTCGCACGTCGGCGTCGCCAGCCTGATGTTCCAGACGCTGTCGCAAGAGGGCATCAACATCCAGATGATCAGCACCAGCGAAATCAAGACCTCGGTGATCATCGACGACAAGTACATGGAACTGGGTGTGCGCGCCCTGCACAAGGCCTTCGGCCTGGACCAGGCGCCCGCCACCAAGCTCTGAACGGAACGGACGCGACACGTTTTTTTCCCGCCCGCGGCCCTGTTGCAGGCAACGGTGTAAAAAGTCGTGCTAGAATCTCGTTCTCTTCGGAGATGTGCCCGAGAGGCTGAAGGGGCTCCCCTGCTAAGGGAGTATGTGGCTAAAAACTGCATCGTGGGTTCGAATCCCACCATCTCCGCCAGATTTCCAGCTTGGCCTGCCAGGCTGGTAAGAAACCCGCAGAACGCAAGTTCTGCGGGTTTTTTCTTGGGCATTCCTGTGCTTGGGCAGCTTGCGGATACCTCTGCGGATACATACGGCGGCGCGCGTTTGACCCGGCCCGAAGAACTACAGACTGTCCGACGCCGGCGGCGAGGAGGCCGCATCGACCTGCTCGATCACCAGCCCGCGCGTGACCACGCCTTCCTGGATCGGCTGGTCGCCGAAGTACGTAAAGGCCAGGTAGATCGTGATGGCGCAACCGACCACCGCCAGGAACGGCCCGGCCATCAGGAACCACGGCCAGGGTTCGCGGTACCAGGGCTTGGCCATCGGTGGCACGGCAACAGGGGCGGTATTCATCGTCGGCATCCTTTTCCAGATTCACTCGGGCACGTAGAAACTTGCGGGTTCATCGGTCTCGATCGACCGGTTTTCCTGATCGCGGGCGCGGGCCCGCAGCGTGATCGGGTGCGCGCCCGGCTCGGCGCCGGCCGGCGCGCGGATCACCATCGGCACCAGCTTGTTGGCCGCCGCCTCGACCTGCACCACGTCCGACTCGCCCTGCCCGGCGCGCACCGCCAGTCCGGGCATGCCCTCGGCCGACAGCCGTAAGCGCAGCGGCGAATCCGAGGTGTTGATGATCTGCAGCCGATACACGTTCTCGATCATGCCGCCGGCCACCTCTCGACCCAGCGCGCCGCGATCGCGGATCACGTCAACCCGCAGCGGGTTGCGCAGCGCCAGCGACGCCACGAACGCCACCGCCAGCCCCAGGATCAGCGTGCCGTAGATCAGCACGCGCGGGCGCAGCAGGTGCGAGCGCGCGCTCCGGGTCGACAGCCCTTCCAGCATCGCCCGCTCCGAGGTGTAGCGGATCAGCCCGGACGGGTACTGCATCTTGTCCATCACCTGCTCGCAGGCGTCGATACAGGCGCCGCAGCCGATGCACATGTATTGCAGCCCGTCGCGGATGTCGATGCCGGTCGGGCACACCTGCACGCACAGGCTGCAATCGACGCAGTCGCCCAGCCCCGCGGCCTTGTGGTCGACCTTGCGCGAACGGCCGCCGCGCGGGTCGCCGCGGCGCTTGTCGTAGGTCACCACGAAGGTGTCGGGATCGACCATCACGCTCTGGAAGCGCGCGTACGGGCACATGTACTTGCACACCGACTCGCGCATGAAGCCGGCATTGCCCCAGGTGGCGAAGCCGTAGAACACCATCCAGAACCACTGCCACGGCCCAAGCTGCAGCGTGAACAGCTCGTGGCCCAGTTCGCGGATCGGCGCGAAGTAGCCGATGAAGGTCGAGCCGGTCCACCAGGCCAGCGCGATCCACAGGAAGTGCTTGGTGACCTTCAGGCGCGCCTTGCGCCAGGTCCAGGGCGATTCATCGAGCCGGATGCGGGCGATGCGGTCGCCTTCGACCTTGCGCTCGATCCACATGAAGATCTCGGTGTAGACCGTCTGCGGACAGGCGTAGCCGCAGAACAACCGTCCGGCCACGGCGGTGAACAGGAACAGCGCCAGCGCCGAAATCACCAGCAGCACCGCCAGGTACACCACGTCCTGGGGCCACAGCACCAGGCCGAACAGGTAGAACTTGCGCGCGCCCAGGTCGAACAGCACGGCCTGGCGGCCGTTCCATTGCAGCCAGGGCAGGCCGTAGAAGATCAGCTGCGTGAGAAAGACGAAGGCAATGCGCCAGCGCGCGAAGATGCCGCTGACCGAGCGTGGATAGATCTTGCTGCGCACGCCGGCCAGGGTCTGCTCCAGCGTCTCCTGCCCGGGCCGGGGCGGCCGCACGTGCGGCCGCCAGGGTGGCGGATCGCCGCCAGGCGAGCTGCTGACGCTTGCGGTTGACCCATCATCCATGGGGCAATGCCTAATCGGCCGGGCCGGCGGGCGCGGCCGGCTGCGCCTTCGCCTGCGCCTCGGGCTTGTTCGACAGGCCCCAGACCCAGGCCGTCAGGAGCTTGATCTGCACCGGCGTCAGGATGTCGCCGTGCGCCGGCATGTGATTTTCGCGCCCATCCAGGATGGTCTTGACGATGGACGCTTCCGAACTGCCGTAAAGCCAGACTTCGTCGGTCAGATTCGGCGCGCCCAGGACCTGGTTGCCCTTGCCATCGACACCGTGACAGGCGATGCAGTAGGTCTGATAGCCGCGCTGGCCGCGCAACACCCGCTCCGGATCCGCGTCCAGCCCCGACAGCGACCGCACGTATTGCGCGATGTCGCCGGCGGCCTTGGGGGCGATGGCGGCTTTCCAGGCAGGCATCACGCCGACGCGGCCATAAGTGATGGTCTGCATGATGGTGTCGGGCGAGCCGCCATACAGCCAGTCCTTGTCGGCCAGATTGGGAAAGCTGGGGCCGCCCTCGGCGTCGGAACCGTGGCATTGCGCGCAAGTGTTCAGGAACAGACGCTGGCCGATCTCCCGGGCGCCCGCGTCCGCGGCGATCTGCGGCACGGTCATGGTCTCGAAGCGCGCGTAGATCGGGCGCACGGCCTCGGCCATCCTGGCCTGCTGCCGCGCCACTTCGTCGGCGCTGCTGTAGCCCAGCAGGCCTTGGTATGTTCCCAGGCCGGGCATCAAGAACAGGTAGCCCAGCGCGACCGCGCACGCCAACAGGAACATCCAGGTCCACCAGCCAGGCACCGGGTTGTTCAGTTCGGTCAGGTCGTCATCCCAGACATGGCCGGTGTCCTCCGCCTGGCCGCCGGCCGGCTTGGCGCCGAGCCAGCGGCGTTGCGAGTACAGCAGCGTCACGCAGAACACCACGCCGCCGACCGCGACGATGGAGATGAAGTAGCCCCAGAAGCCGCTGACGAAATCGCTCATGGCTGATCCGCTCCGTCTTGTTGTGCCGGCCCGAATTCATCGGGCAGCGCGAACGGCAGCATCGCCGATTCGTTGTTGGCGCCCTGGCGTCCGCGCGAGCAGGCCCACCAGACGATGCCGACGAAGGTTGCCATCGAGATCGCGGTGACGATTGCGCTTACGTAGGCCATGATCAACCTCCCGAGGCAGCGGGCTGCGCCGCCTTTCGGGCTTCTTCGGCCTTCCTGGCCTGCTGCGCCTTGCGCACGCCCACGCCCAGCCCTTGCAGGTAGGCCACCAGCGCGTCCTCTTCGGTCTTGCCTTCGATGGCCTTGGGCGCGGCGGCGATCTCTTCGTCGGTGTACGGCACGCCCAGGGCGCGCAGCGCGCGCATGCGCTGCTCGACGTTCTGGCCGGTGATCACCGTCTTTTCCAGCCACGGATAGGCCGGCATGTTGGACTCGGGCACCACCAGGCGCGGGTTGCGAAGGTGGATGCGATGCCACTCGTCGGAGTAGCGTTCGCCCACGCGCGCCAGGTCCGGGCCGGTGCGCTTGGAACCCCACAGGAAGGGATGGTCGTACATGGACTCCGCGGCCAGCGAATAGGGGCCGTAACGTTGCACTTCGGCCGCCAATACACGAATCTGCTGCGAGTGGCAGCCGACACAGCCTTCGCGGATGTAGACGTCGCGCCCCATCAGGCGCAGCGGGCTGTAGGGTTCGACCCCCGCCACCGGCTGCGTGGTGCTGTGCTGGAAAAACAGCGGCACGATCTGCACCAGGCCGGCGAACGACACCACCAGGATGCTGGCGATGATCATCCAGCCGATGTTCTTTTCGAGCGTCTGGTGGGAGAAAAAACCTTGTTGCTTGTCGGCCATGATGTCCTCGTCAAGCGATGGCCGGCGCGCCGACGGCGTGGGCGGTGTCTGGCGGAATGGCGGGGTTGACCGCCTTCGCGCCGCTCACCGTCTTCCATACGTTCCAGGCCATGATCCAGATACCCGACAAGTAGAGCGTGCCGCCCAGCAGCCGGATCAGGTAATACGGCACCCGCGTCTTGAGCTCTTCGACGAAGCTGTACACCAGCGTGCCGTCGGCCGCCGTGTCGCGCCACATCAGGCCCTGCTGCACCCCGGCGATCCACATCGCGGCGATGTACAGCACCACGCCGATGGTGGCGACCCAGAAGTGCAGTTCGATGGCCTTGACGCTGTACATCTTTTCGCGGCCATACAGGCGCGGGATCAGGTAGTAGAGCGAGCCGAACGAGATCATCGCGACCCAGCCCAGCGCGCCCGAGTGCACGTGGCCGATGGTCCAGTCGGTGTAGTGCGACAGCGCGTTCACGGTGCGGATCGCCATCATCGAGCCTTCGAACGTGGCCATGCCGTAGAACGACAGCGCCGTCACCATGAACTTCAGGATCGGGTCGGTGCGCAGCTTGTACCAGGCGCCCTGCAGCGTCATGATGCCGTTGATCATGCCACCCCACGACGGCGCCAGCAGGATCAGCGAGAACGTCATGCCCAGCGACTGGGTCCAGTCGGGCAGCGAGGTGTACAGCAGGTGGTGCGGGCCCGCCCACATGTAGGTGAAGGCCAGCGCCCAGAAGTGGACGATCGACAGGCGATACGAATAGATGGGACGGCCGGCCTGCTTGGGCACGAAGTAGTACATCATGCCCAGGAAGCTGGTGGTCAGGAAGAAGCCCACCGCGTTGTGGCCGTACCACCACTGCACCATGGCATCCTGCACGCCGGCATAGGCGGAGTACGACTTCCACAGCGTCACCGGCATCTCGATGTTGTTGAAGATGTGCAGGATGGCGATGGTCAGGATGTACGAGCCGAAGAACCAGTTCGCCACGTAGATGTGCTTGGCGCGGCGCTTGACGATGGTGCCGAAGAACACGATGGCGTAGGCCACCCAGACCAGCGTGATCAGGATGTCGATGGGCCATTCGAGTTCGGCGTATTCCTTGCTGCTGGTGTAGCCCAGCGGCAAGGTGATGACAGCACCGACGATGACGACCTGCCAGCCCCAGAACGTGAAGGCGGCCAGCCAGTCACAGAAAAGGCGGGCCTGACAGGTGCGCTGGACCACGTAGTACGAGGTCGCGAACAGCGCGCTGCCGCCGAAGGCGAAGATCACGGCGTTGGTGTGCAGCGGGCGCAGGCGGCCGTAGCTGAGCCAGGCGGTGTCGAAATTCAACTGAGGCCAGATCAGCTGCGCGGCGAGAAAAACGCCCACGGTCATGCCGACGATGCCCCAGAACACGATGACCAATGCGAACTGCCGCACGATACGGTAGTTGAAGGTGTCGGACTTGCTCGCGATGGCGGTGTAATGGTCCATTACCACCCCCTTTTTCAAAACAACAGCCTCAAGTTTCAATGATGAGGGTCGATATGAATATGGGATTCGATCCGAATCATCCGCGAACCGTCGGTCCGCTGTCGTCGTCGCGCAGGATGGCCGCGCCGGCGTTGTCGGTGTCGTCGTACTGGCCGCTGAATACCGCCCACCACAACGACACGCCGATGACCAGCACGAACAGCAGGGACAGCGGCAGCAGCAGGTAGAGAATGATCATGGGGCGGACCCCGGCGCTTCGGCGCATGCCAGATCAGCGGACCAATCGCGGCGGGCCCACCGCCACGCGTTGCATGCCACCGCCAACGACGACACCAGCATGGCGATCGCCGCCAGCCAGGGCGTGACCCAGCCAGCCAACGCCAGCGGCGTCACCAGCAGATGCCAGGCCAGCGCAGCGTGCAGGCTCTGGCGCGCCTTGCGCTGCGCCTGGGCCAGCAGCGTGTCCAGCGCCGCTTCGGACATCGACGGATGGGCCGCCAGCGCCGAATGGGCCGACGCCATGGCGGTGGGCACCGCCATCGACATGGCGCAGGGACAACTCATCACCAGCAGCGCCACCATGACGGGAAGGCTACGGGTCGGATCGATATAGGCCCAGGCGGCCGCCGCGGCCAGCGCCAGCGCCACCTGCGCCATGACGAAGCGCGAGGCCAGCCGGTCCGCGCTGGCGCCCAGCAGCAGGCGCTGCGCCTCGACCCGGGCATGCCGTTGGCTGCCCGTCGGGCCGCCGAACGACTGCCGGGCGCAAAGTTCCAGGTAGCGCGCAGTCAGCAGGAAGGCGACGAACATGGTGACCGAATCGAAGTACACCTCGCCGCGGCCCGTATAGGTGGCATGCACGCTGGGGACGAAGGCGGCGACGATACCCAGCGCCACCGGCACGTCCATGCCGGCGCGGCCCTGGCGCAGGTTGGCGCCGGCGTGGCGCCAGATCGGCCAGGCCGAATACAGCACCACCGGCAAGGTCAGGGCCAGGCTGGCCCAGTTCATCAGCACGATGGCCCAGTCCAGCGTTTCCAGGGCGTCCCTGGGGATGCCGTCATGGCGCAGATAGCCGGGCCACGCAAGCATCATCACCTGCATCATTGCCAGCCAGGCCAGCGACAGGCGCAGCAACGCGTGCCGGCGCAGTCGCCGGTCGGCGTCGGACAGGCTCGGGGGCTGCGCGAAAATGGATCGGTGTCGCATGTGGTGGCGGTGCCGGCTGGGACTCCATCGTCAATGGCCGATGACATCCGGCCTCAGCGCCCGGTGCCCTGCGCCAGCCTGCCTCCGGACGGCGGCGCCTCGCTGCCAAGCAGGTGGCCATTGATTTCGAGGCCGTACAGCGAATCCTCGGAGTCGTGGTATTTGGCGCGGGTCTTGGCCACGGATTCGGTGTAGCGCGGATCTTGCGGGCGTTCATGCGCGTTCATGAAGTAGGCCACGTCCCAGGCTTCCTGGTCGCTCAGCAGGCCGCCACGGCCCAATGGCATGTTGGACTTGATGAAGCCGGCGGCGTTCTTGATCTGGTGCATGCCGGCGCCCCAGTTGAAGGAATCGGGGCCCCACAAGGCCGGGAAGACCCAGTGTTCGCCATTCTTCTGACCCTGGCCTTCGTCGCCATGGCAGACGGCGCAGTTCCGGGCGTAGACCTGGCTGCCCCGCAGGTAGTCGGCCTTCTGCGGCGGCGCCGCCAGCTTCGGATAGCCGTGGCCCTTGAGCGGCACGCCAGTGGGCGCCTTGTCGGCGAGCCAGAACATGTAGGTCTGCAGGGCGACCAGGACCGGATCGTCGGCCGCGGGTGGCTTGCCGTTCATGCTGAAACGGAAACAACCCTGCAATCGTTCGGCGAGCGTATTGACGTGGCCGTTCTTGGCGCGATATGCCGGATACATCACGTAGGCTGCCCACATGGGCGCGGCGTCGGGGCGGCGGCCGGCGTCCAGGTGGCAACTGGAGCAATTCAGGTTGTTGCCGGCGAACTGGGGAGCGTTCTGCGGCGTATGAAGGAAGATCTGCTCGCCCTGGCGCACGGTCTTGCCGAATGCCGTGTCCGGCAGCGAGGCGGCGGATGGCGGGGTGAAAGCGGGGCGGGTATCGGGCCGCGGTGTGGCGGCCGCAGGGCCAAGGGTTGACGCTCGATCAGCGGGCGCATCGGCTGGCGGGCGAGGAAGGGCCGTCGTGGGAAACGTCGGGCGCCCGTTGCGAATCGCGGTGGCCAGGACGATCGCGCTGATGGCCAGCAGCGCAAGGACGGCAACCTGCAGCGGGCGCAGGCGGGAGGAGGGCGGGATCATGGCTTGGCCTTCGCGGCGGTGCCGGCTTGCGTGGCGAGCGGGTCGGCGGCCCTGGGCAGGCCGGCGTAGTAGGCGGACACCGCGGTGATTTCAGCGTCTGTCAGGCGCGTGGCAACCGCCGCCATCAAACCCAGCGGGCCGGGCGGACGTTGGTTTTCACGCCACAGGCGCAACTGTTCCGAGAGGTAGGCGGCGGGCTGGCCCGCCAGGCTTGGGAAATGATCGCCCACTCCGATACCGCCGGGGCCGTGGCACTGGTTGCAGGCGGGTATGTTCCTGTCCCAGGCGCCACGAATGGCGAGCCAGGCGCCCACGTCGGCGGGTTTGGGAGACTGCTGCGCGGTGGCGGCCAGGCGGTCGGTGTCCAGGGGGGAGGGCAGCGCGGCGTAGAACCGAGCCACGGCCTCGCGTTGCGCCGGTTCCAGCGTCTTGGCGATGGCTGTCATGACGGGACTGACGCGCGAGCCGTTGGCGATGGCCTCAAGCTGTTCCTGCAGATAGGCCGCGCCAGCGCCTGCCAATCGCGGAAAGCCGGAGACCGGGTTGCCTTCTCCTTGGGCGCCGTGGCAGAGCATACAGGCGGGCGCGCCGTTGGCGCCCTGGGTGCTGATGAGCAGTCCGTCAGGCGCGCCCTGAACCGTGCCGGGCAATACGGAAAACACACTGGCGAAGAAGATCGCCACGCTCGCCCATCGGGCGCCGGGCAGAAGGCGGGAGGACATGAGGAGGAACGCTGCCGAAGATTTTGGCTCGACTATATTTCCAAAGTCGACGACATAGAACCGCTATGCATGAAAGGTAGGACACAAAGATCGCGTTCGCGCACGCGCCCGTCGCATCGCGACGATGCCGTCCGTCCTGTCCAGGCGCAAAAAACCCCGCGGAACGTGAGTCCTGCGGGGTTCTATGGCGGGCCTGCCGGTCGTCGGCCTCGCTTGCCTGCAATGATCCGCGGCAGCCCTGGTTCGAGGCCTGTTGCGTGGCCTCGACCCTGCCGGGTCGGGCCGCCTACTTGATCTTGCTGCAGCGGAAGGCCTCGATGCCCTTTTCCACGTAGTGCGGTTCGCGCGCGCAGGCCGCGCGCATGGCCTGGTTGGCCAGTGTCATGAGGTTGGCCGCGTTGGTCATGGCTTCCAGTCCGTCCGGGCCGGGGCCGATCTTGTCGAAGCGTTCCTTGAACTCGGTGGCCTGCTTGCTGTAGGCGAAGGCGCGCATCACATCGGCATAGGCGATGGCGCGCGAAATGTCGCCCGCGGTGGGTTTCTTTTCGGCGGCAAGGGCCGGCCCGGCCAGCAGGGCCAGGGCGAGCAGGGAGGCGAGGGCGCGGGGGGCTTTCATGTTCATCATCAGGAGGTCTCTTGCGTGTTGTCCGAGGGGAGGCCGGCCGGCGGGGCGCATGGGCGATCCGCGTGGCGCCGCCGTCACCACATCTTGCAGGTCGTGCCGTTATTGACGAGTTCGCCGCCGACGACGATGCCCTTCTCGTCGACATGAAGCATGGTGTAGCAGCTGGCGATGCCCGTGCGCCGCTGGTAGATGGTGCCCGTGTTGTTGCCGAAACCGTAGCTGACGCCGCCGGGCGGAGGCACGTAGAAGGTGCCGACGGCCTCGTCCCACGAGACTTCGCCGGAGGTCTGCCACATGTAGACCAGCTGCCCGATCGGCAGGTCTTCGCTGGCATAGACGCGGTCGGGTACGCCCCAATCGGCCACGATGTCATTCACGGGCTTGCCCTTGTGGCGCATCATCGCCACGTCCCAGGTGGTGCAGGCGCTCAGCACGGCGCCGCACAGGCAGGCCAGCAGGGCCTTGAAAAAACTGAATCGCACGTTTGTTTTCCTTGTTCAGATGCTCGACAGGTGCCCTACGCGCCGCATGATGCCAGCGCGTCGCGCCCATGGCGAGAGGGGGTGTGGCGCGCATTCCACATCCGGCGCCCGGGGCGCCGGGCTGGCCCACCCAATTTTCCGGGGTTGCCATCGGGGAAGGTTCGGCAAAAGCGGGGGGCCGTCATAGGGCGAGGCGCGGGCGAAGGGGGGGCGGGCCGGTCTGGCGATGCCGGTTGGCGTCGGGATGTTCTGAATTGATTTATTTGATTTTGTTACATCGAACGGGCGAAAAACCGCGGCGACATGGCTGCGGCCCGGACCCGGGCGGATCGCCAGGGGGGGGAGGCGATTGCGACGTGGCCGAGGGAGGTGGCGCGGCGGGCTTTTTCCCGGGCCGAAACAAGGCGGGGGCGGCGCTTGCCGGGGGGCAGGCCCGCTCTCACGCTTTGAGAATATTCTTGGCTTGGCCGCCAAAGCGGAAATCTATGATCGACGCATGATCTTGAATCCCCGTTCCCGGGAAGCATTGACGGCGGCGGCCCCAGGCCTGCCTATGCTTCTTCTGCACATGTTTGCCGTGGCGCTCGCGGCTTGCATCCTGGTGGGAACGGCGCTGTACGCCTATGGCGCGTTCACCGGCGAAGTCTCCAAATACCGCCGCCGCATGAACGCCGGCGCCTACAACGCGCAGCTGTATTTCGACCAGCGCGAGTCGCTGTTGCGTTCGGTGGCCGCCTCGGCGGTGCGCAACACCGACCGCATGTCGGTCGCCGATACTCCCCGGACCTTCGGCGCCACCGGCCAGATCAGCGTGGCGCCGCTGGTCGATGCCGGTGGCACCTATGAATGGGCGCTGATCCTGACCCCGCGCGACCGCGCCAACGTGGCGCAATTGCGCGCCCACGTCGTCTATGCCTCGCCCGCCAATGCCACGGTCACGCGCCTGGCGCTGCGGTCCGACGCCAGCGCCACGCCCATGTCGGACGCCACCGCGCGCTGGCTGGCGCAGGCGCTGCGGCTGCGCAGCGCGCAACCGGGACCCGACGGCCGCAATCCGATCGTCTGGCTGCGTCCGCCCATGGACGAGGCCAACCGCCTGTTCCTCTACACCCCGGCCGACGTCACCGGCGATGAACGCACCTGGATCGGGCTCGAGGTCGGCGGCCTGGGCGCGGTCGTCGGCGAAACCGAATGCGCGAGCGGCGGCGCCGGCTATGCCCTGTACGACGGCAACGGCGCCATGGCGCTGCATGGCGGCAC
This sequence comes from Achromobacter sp. EG18, assembly GCF_059759395.1. Classification (NCBI taxonomy): domain Bacteria; kingdom Pseudomonadati; phylum Pseudomonadota; class Betaproteobacteria; order Burkholderiales; family Alcaligenaceae; genus Achromobacter; species Achromobacter sp. EG18. Next base: position 2,707,421 of record NZ_CM186213.1, on the reverse strand, counting down.
GCTGCCTCCGCGGGTCGAGGAAACGCCCGCCTATCTGTCGAGCGATTCGTTCCGACTGCGCGGCGACAGCTGGTGGCCGCAGACGCTGGTGCTGGTCAAGTCGGTCGGCGAGGCGGGCTGGCGGCTGGCGTACTACGTGCCCATCGGCGACCTGCTCGAAGACGGCGCCGTGGCGTTCTGGACCGCCGGCGCGGTGGCGGTGTTGCTGATCGTCATCGTGCTGCTGGCGGTGCGCCACATCCGCAACCGGTTGGTGAAACCCGCGCTGCGGCAGTACGAGGCCCTGGTCGACAGCGTGGCGCTGAACCGCAAGATCGTCGACGTGGCGCCGGTGGGGTTGTGCCTGCTGCGGCGCAAGGACGGCGAACTGCTGCTGTCGAACGCGGCGGCGCGGCAATGGCTCGGCGAACAGGACCACTGGCGCCAGGCCCTGCTGGGGGCCGGCATCGAAACCGGCGGCGGCGAATACACCCTCAAGGACGGCCGCAGTGCCTACGTGGCGTTCGCCGCCACCACCTATCAATCCGAGGACGTCGTGCTGTGCGGCATCAGCGACATCACCGCGCATAAGAAGGTCGAGCATGCCTTGCGCCAGGCCAAGCTGGCCACCGATCGCGCCAGCGAATCCAAGGCCATGTTCTTTGCCACCATGAGCCACGAAATCCGCACGCCGCTGTACGGCATCCTGGGCACGCTGGAACTGCTGGCCCTGACCGGCCTGACCGGACAGCAAGAACAGTACCTGAACACCATCCAGCAGTCTTCGTCGACCCTGCTGCGCACCATCAACGGCACGCTCGACCTGTCGCGCATCGAGGCCGGCCACGAAGAGCTCGAAATCAGCTCCTTCTCGCCGGCGGACCTGGTCGAGCAGGTGGTGGCCAATTACGCGGCGCGCGGCCGTGCCAAGGGCCTGGACGTCTACGCCATCACCGAGGTCGGCATGCCGGCCTCGGCGCTGGGCGACTCGATCCGCATCCTGCAGATCCTCAACAACCTGGTCAGCAACGCCGTCAAGTTCACCGAAGCCGGACGGGTCGTGCTGCGCGCCAGCGCCAGCGCCGAGGGGCCGGGACGCACGCATCTGCGCTTCCAGGTGGCCGATACCGGCCCCGGCATTTGTGAAACCCACCGCGCGCGGCTGTTCGAGCCTTATTTCCGCGCGCCCGCGGCGCAGGATTGCGATGTCGCCGGCACCGGCCTGGGGCTGACGATCTGTCGGCGCCTGTCCGACCTGATGGGCGGCTCGCTGTCGGTCGTCAGCGAGGAAGGCCTGGGGACCAGCATCCTGTTCTCGCTGACCCTGGACACCGACGACCAGGCGGCGGCGCCGCCTCTCACCCTGCAGCCACGGCCGGTATACGTGGACGGCGCGGTGCCGGAAGTGGTCGACAACGTGCGCGGCTGGCTGGCCGCCTGCGGCGCCAACGCCTTGCCCTATCGCAGGCAGGCGGACGGCGTCGAACCCGATGGCGCGGTGCTGGTGCAGACCTGGCCGCCGGCGGTGCCCGAACCGCGCTGGAAACACCAGCGGGTGCGGGTGCTGGCGCCCGGCGCCAGCCAGGGCGCCTTCATGGCCGCCACCGGCGGCGCCGGCGTGGCCAGCGCATTCAACCCGGTCAGCATCTGCCGCGCCGTACAGATGGCGCAGGACGGCGTCGAACCCGGCGCGCTGGGGGCCGACGGCGCCAAACAGGGGCCGCTCGACCTGCGCATCCTGGTCGTCGAGGACAACGTCATCAACCAATTGATCCTGCGCGAGCAACTCGAGCATCTCGGATGCGCCGTGACGCTGGCCGGCAATGGCGAAGAGGCCCTGCAACGCTGGCGCGGCGAACGGTTCGACCTGGTCCTGACCGACCTGAACATGCCCGTGGTCAACGGCTACGAACTGGCGCGGGCGCTGCGCGAGGGCGGCTACGACGGCCCCCTCATCGGCCTGACTTCCAGTTCGGCCGCCGAGATCGCGCAGCGCGGGGTGGCCGCGGGCATGACCCAGGTGTTGTGCAAGCCCCTGCCTTTCATGGTCCTGGCCCAGACCCTGCACGGCATCGCAAAGGATATGAAGTGAAACAGCTCTCCGATTACAAAGTGCTTGTCCTGGACGACCACGCGTTGCAATGCCTGCATCTCAAGGACATGCTGCAACAGGCCGGCTTCGGGCATGTGGATACCGTCGAAAGCGCCGGCGCCGCGCTCGACCGCATCAGCGCCGAAGGCTACCACCTGGTGCTCATGGACATCAGCATGCCCGGCATGGACGGCGTGCAGTTCATCCATGAACTCGCGCGCCTGAACCTGCGGCCCATCCTTGCCGTCGTCACCGCTTGTTCGCGGCGCATGGCCAACAGCGTCGGGCTGATGGCCAAGGAAAACGGCTTCTCTATGCTCGGCACCTTCGTCAAACCCGTCACCGGCGAGCGGATCGCCAGCCTGGCGGACCGCCTGCGGCGTCGCGCGCCCGACGATGCCCAGGAGCCGCAGGCCCATCGCGGCGACACCGAAGGCCTGTTGGACCGGGCCAGCGTCGAATCCGCCTTGCGCGATGGCAGCATCCAGGCCTGGTTCCAGCCCAAGAAATCCCTGTCCTCCGGCACCATCGTCGGCGCCGAGGCGCTGGTGCGCTGGCGGCATCGCGGGCTGGGCCTGATGCTGCCGGGCTCGTTCCTGCGCACGCTGCGCGAGTACGGGCTGGACTACGAGCTGCTGACGCGCATGCTGGAAGACAGCCTGGCCGCCTATCGCATCTGGCGCCGGCGCGGCTTCCGCGTCCCGGTGTCGATCAACCTGCCGGTCAGCCTGCTGGATCGCCCGCAACTGCCCGACGAACTGCACCACCTTGTCACCCATGGCGGCATTCCGGCCGAAGACGTAACATTCGAACTCCTGGAAGACGACATGACGGTGGCGCCCGGCAATTACTACATGGGCGCCAGCCGCTTGCGGCTGAAGGGATTCGGCTTGTCGCAGGATGATTTTGGCAAGGGCTATAGTTCGATGTACAGCCTCATCTCCACGCCGTTTACCGAACTGAAGATCGACCGCGCTTTCGTCCATGGGGCCACCAAGGACGAGGTCCGGGCGGCCGCGCTGGTGTCATCGGTGCAGCTCGGGCGGCAGTTGGGGTTGCAGGTCACCGCCGAGGGGGTCGAGACCATGGAAGACCTGCAATTCCTGCGCCAGATCGGCTGCGATTGCGTGCAGGGCTTCCTGATCTCGGCAGCCGTCGACCTGGCGGCGTTCAACGAATTGCTGGACAACGAGCCCACGCCCGCCGAACTGGCGGGCGCCGTCCATGGCCAACCGGCGGCGCGCCGCCGCCACGGCGCCCGTGGGCACTGAAATCACCGGGCAGTCCGACCGCGGCCGCCAGAAGCCGGCCTGACGCTCTTTCGCTCCCCGTTCGACTCCCGTTCGTCCCCGCTCGATGCTCCTATGAAACTGGATACGCCGCTAATAAAAGTCATACGCGCTTCCCGTCGGTTGAACATCGCGCTGTTCGGCGTGCTGCCCCTGCTGCTGGTGCTCGGCGGGGTGCTGTATTGGGGCGCCCAGCGCATCCTGCAGCAGGAAGAGGAAAAGCTGCGCATCGACTTCTCCGTGCTGGTCGGCTATATCCACGCCCACGAGACCGTGTTGCAGAGCCTGCACGCCCAGGGCTTGAACCCCGATGGCCGGCGGCTGGTGACGGCCACGCCCGTCAGGGAAACGCCAGGCTTCGACCGGGCCGCCGGGGAGTTCTTCGACGGCCAGCACGCCATCGCCGCGATGCCGTTTTCGCTGTTGTGCCAGAGCCCCGATGCCTGCCCGGTGGTCGACGGCGTCTTCACCGGCATCGGCGGCTACCTGTCCGACTTCTATTCCACCCGCTGGGCCGCCTCGGTGTATCCGGCGGCGCCGCTGTTCATCATTTCGCCGAGCCAGCAGCTCAGCCTGAGCGTGCCGGCCATCTCCACGGTGTCCGGCTTCGAGCCATTGACGCGGCAGACCTTCCTGTCGGTGGTGGACGCGGTGGGGCGGGCGGCCGGCGGCGCCGATCCGGAAGACCGTTCCCATGGCGAGGGCCCGCGGGTCACCTGGCTGCGGGACGCCGACCTGCCCGACATGCTGATCGGCATGCTGCCGGTGACGCTGCCGCTGAACACCCGCGACGGCACCCTCACGGCGCGGCGCAGCGTCTATGCCGTGTCGCTGCTGAGCCGCGGCCGGGTCAGCATTTCAGAGCAGATCCTGCGCGAGCCGCTGTACGACCAGTTCTGGTTGCAGCACAAGGGCACCGGCGTACTCATCGGCGAGGGCGCGCCGCCCGCGGTCGGGCAGCCCGGCTTCCATTTCGGCGGCGACGGGCTGGTGCTGCGCATCGCCGATCGGACGGGCAGCTGGACCGGCTATTACAAGCTGAACTACGGCAGCTTCTTCCGCGCCAACATGTGGCTGCCGATCACGGTCCTGCTGATGCTCGGGCTGGGCCTGGCGGCGGGCGCGGTCTACCTGCTCTGGTACAACCGGCGCGTCATCCAGCCGGCTGAAATCGCCCACCTCGACATGGTCGAGAGCGAGGAGTTCAACCGCACCGTGCTCGATACCGCGCCGGTGGCGCTGTGCGTGCTGTCGCGGCTCGACGGCCGCGTGGTGTTCGGCAACGCGCTGGCCATCCAGTGGCTGGGCATCGCCGTGGGCGAGCAGCCGCGGGATTCGCCGGAAGCCAACAAGCTGCTGCGCCAGGTCCTGGGCGCCTCCAGGCCGGGCACCATCGAGACCTTCCGCACCCACGAGGGGCGGCCGCTGTTCGTGGCCTTTGCGCCCACGCGCTACAAGAAGCAGGACGTGGTGCTGTGTGCTTTCGCCGACATCAGCGCGCGCGCCGAAATGGAACACACGCTGGCGCAGGCCAAGCAACAGGCCGACCGCGCCAACGAGGCCAAGTCGACCTTCCTGGCCACCATGAGCCACGAGATCCGCACGCCCCTGTATGGCGTGCTCGGCACGCTCGAAGTGCTGTCGCTGACCCACCTGGACGACGAGCAGCGCCGGCACGTCGACCGCATCCAGGACTCGTCGGTGATCCTGCAGCAGTTGATCAGCGACATCCTCGACATCACCAAGATCGAGTCCGGCCAGCTGGGGCTCGAGATGGACGGCTTCGATCCGCGCGAGCTGGTGCAGCATTGCGTCGCCTCCTATGCCGGCATGGCCGAACAGAAGGGGCTGGTCATCTACAGCTGTATCGATACCTCGACGCCGGCGTGGGTGGTGGGCGACGGCGGCCGTATCCGGCAGATTCTCAACAACCTGGTCAACAACGCCATCAAGTTCACCGATTCCGGCCATGTGGTGGCGCGGCTGCGCGCCGAGGTCCTGCCGGACGGCCGCGCCCGCCTGCATTTCCAGGTGGTCGACAGTGGCGTCGGCATCAGCGCCGAAAACCAGGTCTGCCTGTTCGAGCCGTTCTACCAGATCGATAGCGGATCGCACCTGGTGCGAGGCGCGGGCATCGGTCTGTCGATCTGCGCGCGCCTGGCCGAATTGATGGGGAGTACGATCCAAGTGACCAGTGAATTGGGATTGGGCAGCAGTTTTTCGATCGCCATCGACCTGGATACGGCCGAGCCTCCGCCCGGGCCGTCGCCGCGGTTGGACGGATTGCGCGTCTACGTGCGCAGCGCGCGCAAGGAGCTGAGCGAGAACATCTGCCAGTGGCTGGCCTATTGGGGCGCGCAGGCCAGCGTCGCGCCGGCGGTCATCGCGCGCGACGAGGACAGCGACGGCGTGCTGGTCGACGTGCACATCGTCGGCGATGCGGCGGCGCCGACCGAATGGCGGGGGCCGGTGGTCTCGGCCGGCGGCCGCGACGTGCGCGGCACCGCGCTGTACCGCGCCGACCGCCACTACCTGTCCAGCATCGGCTTCGCGCTCGAGCGATGGGCCCGCGGCGATACCGATACCGCCAAGGACACGGCGACGCCTCACTACGCGCCATTGAACCTGCGTATCCTGGTGGCCGAGGACAACCCGATCAACCAGGTGACGATGTGCGATCAGCTGGAGCAACTGGGTTGCCAGGTGACGGTGGCGCCGGATGGCGCCGAGGCGCTGGCGCAATGGAACATCGAGCCGTTCGACGTGGTGCTGACCGACGTCAACATGCCTCGCATGAACGGCTACGAACTGGCCGGTGCGTTGCGCGCGCAGGGCGTGACCGTGCCCATCATCGGCGTCACGGCCAATGCGCTCAAGGACGAAGAGGCCCGCTGCAAGGCGGCGGGCATGAGCAACTGGCTGGTCAAGCCGATCAAGCTGAGCCTGCTGTGGAGCCAGCTGCGCGCCGTTCGCGGCGAGCCGGCGGCGCCTCGGACGACGGCCGGCGCGGCCGAGGCCGCGAGCCCGCGCGCCGCGCCGCCCATCGTCGGCAAGTACCGCGAGGTGTTCCTGGAAACCATGACCCAGGACCTGGCGCGCATGGAACAGGCCGAGGCCGATGGCAACGCGCGCGACCTGCGCGCCGTGCTGCATCGCATGCGCGGCGGATTCGCCGCGGTGCAGGCGATGGATCTGTACCAGCAGGCCGAAAGCGCCGAGGACCGGTTGGTGGCCGATGGCCTGAACGACGCGGTGAGGGCGTTGCTGACCGCCCTGGCGGTATCGCTCAGGCAGACCCTGGCCGAACTCTGACGTCGGCCGCCCCGGCACGCGGTCACCAGCGATAGCTGACATTCAACATGCCGCCATAGCCGTGCTGGCTGTGGCTGCCCGTCTGGCCAAAGAGGTGGCCGGACACCTGCACCGCCTTACCCACCCGGCCCTCCGCGCCCACCTTCAGCTCGAGGGCGTTGCGCGAGGGTTGGGCCTGCAGCGTGGTGCTGCCCATGCGCACGGTCGGATCGTCGCTGCGGTGCAGCCAGTTGGTCTCCAGGAACGGGCGAACGCTGCTCTTGCCTGGCCGCGGCGTGACCTGCGGATAGAGCCGCACGCCGACGCGCGACTGCCAGCTGCCGTTGTCGCCGCTGCGCATGCGGGTGCCTTGCAGCGTGGCGTCCTGGGCGCGGTAGCGGCTGTAGACCAGTTGCGCGTTCGGTTCGATCACCAGGGCTTCCAGCGCCGACCCGGCGGCGAAGGGCTTGAGGGCATAGCCGCCTTCGAGCGAGGCGCTCCAGACGTTCGAGCGGTAGCGCACCGACCCGAGTTCGCTGCTGACCTGGTTGGTGTAGCGGCCGTACTGGATCCATGTGTCGGCGTAGGCGCCCAGGCGTGTGAGGTCGTTGGCATAGAAGGTGCCGTAGACGCCACCGGCATAGCCGGAAACCTTGCCGCGGGCGCGGGCATGGGTCGACTGCGTGGCGCCCGGCAGCATCAGGGTCGATACCGAACGCGAGCGCGCGTCGCCATAACCGCCCATCAGGCCCGCATAGAGGGCGCCTTCCCGGCCCAGCGGCGCCTTCAGCAGGTCGCCGCCCAGTTGCACCATCGCGCTGTCGGTGTCGACGTCGACACGCCCCTCGGACATGCGCAGGCCGCTGTCATGGCGGCCTTGCACGCGCGCCCACAGGCCGCGGCCATGGCGGGCGTCGGCGTCGCCGTCGGCATAGGCCGGCACGCGGTCATGCAGGCTGTGGGTGAAGAGCCGGGTGGCGGCGAGCCGGTTGCCGGCATAGGCGCCACTTTCGGGCGAGACGTTCTTGAAGCCGGGACCGCCCGGCAGAACGGGGTCCGGCGGGGTCACCGGACCGGTCGGATCGCCGGGGTCGGTCGGGTTGATCGGATCGACCGGATCGGGCGGCGTCACTGGCGGCGTGTAGTCGGAGGTCAGGTACCAGTCGGGCGCCACGGCACCATTGCCGCCGCGCACCAGGCTGTAGTCATAGCCGTTGAGCGACACGGTACGGGCGCTGGCGCGGTAGCCGGTCGAGCCACTGTCCAGGTGGAACGCATCCGCCGTGGTGGTGCCGCCGTTGATGGTTTCGACCACGCGAATGCCATAGGTGGTCTGGCCGCCGCTGCCGCCGGCGTTGACGATGCGCAGCGCGGTATTGCCGGACGTTGTGCCGCCGTCGATCACCAGCTTGTCGGTGGGCGAGGCGTCATCCCCCAATTGCGTGTTGAGCACCAGCGTGCCGCCGCCCACGTAATTGTTGACGGTCAGGGTCTTGAAGCCGGCGCCGCCCGCCGGGGCCGCGAAAGCGACGGTGCCGGCGTTGGACAGCGTGGCCAGGCTGGAATCGCCGCGCACGATCCAGGTGCTGGTGCCATCCAGCGTCAGGCCGTTGATGCGGCCCGTGCCGCGCTGCACCAGGGCGCCGTTCAGCGTCGAGCCGTTCGCCAGCGACACGTCCACCGTGCCGCTGTCGGCCAGCACGTCGCCGGTGAGCCGGGCGTTGGTGGCGTCGAGCGTGACCTGTTCGCTTTCGATGACGGTGGATACCCCGCCGCTGGTTACGGTCACCGCGCGCGAGTGCAGCAGCACGCCGCTGCCGACATCGCCGCCGGCGCGCGCGGTGATATCCGAGTCGGAGACCAGGAAAGTATGGCCGCCGCCCGAGGCGAGCAGGCCAACGCCGTCCTGGGTGTCGATGCGGCTGCCATTGCGCAGCGTGACGGTGTTGCTGACACCGGCGGCGGTGACGTAGCTCCAGATGCCATGGGCGCCCGCGCCGGCCAGCGTGAAGCCGGTGTTGTCCAGCGTGACCGCCGCGCGGTTGCTGACGGACAGGCCGGTCGCGTTGGCGCCGCTGGTGCTGACCTGGGTGTTGCGCGCCGACAGGCTGACGCCGGAGCCGCTGGCGAACAGACCATAGGCGCTGGCGCCCTCGGTGGTCACGCTGGCGTCCAGCAGTTCGATGGCGGCGCCGCTGGCGCGCGCCAGCACCCCGACCGCGCCGTCGCCACGGGTCTTGACGTTGACCTTGGTGGCCTTGATGGTGGCGGAGCTGCCGTATTCGCGGGATACATACAGGCCGTGGGCATTGGCATCGCGGGTCGTGACGTTGCCGTCGACCAGCGTGACCCGGCCCGCGCGGTTGTCCACGCCCACATGGGACGAGGTGAGATCAAAGCCGGTGGCCGTGAACGAGGTGCCGGTGGACGGCAGCCAGACGCCGGTGCCGTAGTAGCCCAGCGCCGAGATCGAAACGTTCTCGACCGCCGCGGAGGTGTCCTTGGCGTTGATGTTGATGCCATAGCCAAAGTCGCCGGTGGACGTCAGGGTGGCGTTGCGGATGTCGACGCTGGATGCGGCGCCGGTGCCCGAGCTGAGCATCACCGCCGAGCCGCCGGCGGTCAGGCTGCCGCCGTCCATCACGAGCCGGCCGCCCTCCAGCCGCGCGCCCATGCCGACGCCCACGTTGATCTCGGTGCCATACACGGACACCAGGGCATTGGCGCCGCGCACGCTGATGCCGTCGCCGTAATTGCCCGTGGTCGTGATCTTGCCGCCATGCAAGGTGATGCTGGCGCCGTTTTCGGCATAGGCGCCGCCGGCGTTGTACGCGGCGGTGGAGAGGACCACGTCGCGGGCGACGATGACCGAGCCGGCGCCCTCGGCGCTCAGGCCGCGGCTGCCGCTATTGGTGGTGGTGATGGTGCCGCCGTCCAGTTCGATGCGGCCGCCGGACTGCGCGTAGGCGCCGTGAGAATACGTGCCCTGGGTGCTGACGTCGCTGCCGCTCACGCTGACCACGCTGCCGGCGCCGCTGGCGGCCAGGGCATGCGCGCCCTGGCCGTCGCCCAGCGTCTTGATGGCGCTGTCCGACAGCGTCACCTTGCCGCCGGCGCTGGCGCGCACGCCGATGGTGCTGCGGGCGGAGGCCGATCCGGCCGTGACGGTGATGCCGGCGCCACGCACCGTGTTGCCGGCCACCGAGACATCGATGGCGGCGCCGGCGCCGGCATAGGTGGCGGTGTCGCCGTCGCCGAGCATCAGCTGCGTCGCGCCGGCGGCGTCGTTGACCAGCACCTGGCCGCGTTCGGCGGCGTCGGCCGAGCCGGCAAGGGCGGGCAGCGTGAGGGCAAGCAACCCGAGCATGATGGGGTTGAGGGGACAGTGCATAGGGGCTCCTTGGCCCTTGGCCTTGGCAACCCCATACACTTTTATCGATCAGATCCGGGCCCCGGACGAAACGGCGGCCACTGAAGCGTACTGGTGCGTATCGGACAAAGGCGATGACGTGGCAGTAGCGTCCATGGTGCGTTTCGGAAGCGCGCAGAAAAATAAGACGATTCTTAGAAGCGCTGTATAGATTGGAAGGAGAAGTAATGAATTGAAAACGGGCGCGGAAAGGCCGCATTTCCCGGCGGAAAAATGCGGCCTTTAAGAAAATTCTTGACTCCGCCGAAGCGGATTTCAGGTAGGAAAATGCGTCAGCCCAGCGCCGCCAACAGCGCGCGCGCCTGCGCCACGAGATCGCTGTCGTTGGGACGGAACACCACTTGCAGCGCCTGGGGCAGGCGCGTGAAATGGGCGTGGCTGCTGCGGGCATAAGCCGGGTCGTAGTGCTTGTCGATCAGCTCGCGCGCCAGGTCGGCGTCGCGGCCTTCGTCGACCATGCGCAGCCAGCCGCCGATGGTGTCGCGGCTGTGCAGGCCGACCAGGCGTTGCAACTGCGACTTGAACGCGGCGGGGTCGTCCAGCAGTTGCGCATAGTCCTGCCGCAGGAAGGCGGCGCGGTCTTCGGGGCTGGCAGAGACCGCGACGCAGGCGCCCTGGTGCATGGCGGCCAGCAGCGTGGCGGGCAGCGCCACCGCGCCGATCTTGCGGCTTTCGGCTTCGACGAATACCGGCCCCGAGGCGTCCAGCTCGCGCAGGCGCGCCGCCAGCAGCGTGTCGAAGCGTTTTTGCGTCGGTTGCGGCACGCCCGGCCGCGCGCCCAGCAGCGAGCCCCGGTGCGCGGCCAGCGCCTCCAGGTCCAGCGTCTGCGCGCCAGCCTGTTGCAGCGCGTTGAGCAGGCGCGTCTTGCCGCTGCCGGTGGGGCCGGTCAGCACCACGAAGCGCAGGCCGGCGGGCAGCGCGTCCAGCGCTTCCAGCGTGGCGCGGCGGTAGGTCTTGTAGCCGCCATCGAGCTGGCGCGCGCGCCAGCCGATCATGTTGAACATCACCGTCATCGAGCCCGAGCGCTTGCCGCCGCGCCAGCAGTAGATGAGCGGGCGCCAGCCTTGCGCCCGGTTGGCGAAGGTGGTGTCGAGGTGGCGGGCGATGTTGCGCGCCGCCAGCGCGGCGCCCAGGCGCGTGGCTTCGAAGGGCGATTGCCGGTACAGCGTGCCGACGCGGGCGCGCTCCTCGTTGCTGAATACCGGGGCGTTCAGCGCGCCGGGGATGTGGTCGTCGGCATACTCGAGTGGCGTGCGCACATCGATGATGTCGTCGAACTCATCTCGTCTGTCCAGGCCGACAAGCAGGTGTTTCAAGGCGGGAATATCCAGGGAAGAAGAGCGAATTCTCGCACGCCGCCGGGGGACCTGCCGGACTCGCTAGTCCAGGAACACCCGGTCGGGCCGCGCCATGAAGGCGAAGGCGCGTTCGATATCCTGCGCGGCGACCCGGTCGCGGCACAAGTGCGGCAGTCGGTCCGGCGCGAAGTAGGCGGCGTCGGCGGTTTCCGGTCCCGGGGCGGGAGCGCCGTCGTCCAGCCGCTGGCACAGGAAATACAGCTTGTAGAAGTCGCGCACGTCGGGGGCGAAGGGCCCCTTGGCCTTGTGCCGCACGCCGTACAGGGCGCTGGCGCGCACCTTCAGGCCGGCTTCCTCCATGACTTCCTTTTCGGCGTTTTCGGCGGCGGAATAGCCGATCTCGGCAAAGCCGCCCGGCAATGTCCAGCGGCCGTTGTTGCGTTCCTGCACCAGCAGGATGCGGCCGTCGCGGATGACGGCGGCGCGCACGTCGACCTTGGGCGTGGGATAGGCGCGGGCGTCGGGGGACAACTGGGCGATGCGCTCGACTGGAGCCGTGGCCAGGCGCGCCAGCATGCCGTTGGCGATGTCCAGGGTCTCCTGCAAGCGCTCGCGTTCGTAGTCGTCGTCGCAATAGGCCAGGCCGGTGCAGGCGATGGCCTGCAGGCGCTTGGCTTTGGCGAACCAGAAGTCTTCCATGGCGGAGCATCCTCGCGTTGGCGGGGCGGCGCAATTGCGCCGCCCCGGGGAAGATTCTAAGCCGTATCGGCGCGCGACGTTCAGGCGTTGAAGGCCAACGCGTTGGTCAGGTCGCCCATGGGCTGCTGGCCACGCGCTTTCATGGCGTCGTCGCGGGCTTTCAGGCCATCGAGGGTGGGCAGGTCGAACAGCCGCGCGGCCAGGCGCAGGATCGAGCCGGTATCGTAGATGGTGTGGTCCACGGTGCCTTTGCGGGCGAAGGGCGAGACCACCAGCGCGGGAACGCGGGTGCCAGGGCCCCAGCGGTCGCCCGCCGGCGGCGCGACATGGTCCCACCAGCCGCCGTTCTCGTCCACGGTGATGACCACCACCATGTTCTCCCATTGGGCGCTCTTGCGCAGGCTGTCGACGATGTGGGCGATGTGCCGGTCGCCCGAATCCACGTCGGCATAGCCAGCGTGCATGTTCAGGTTGCCTTGCGGCTTGTAGAACGTCAGCGGCGGCAGCTTGCCGGCTTCGGCATCGGCCAGGAACCGGTTGGTCGATGCCAGGTCGCCCAGGCCGCCGTCGCGCAGGTGCGCGGCGCGGGCCGCGGTGCCGGGGCCGGTGCTCTTGAAGTAATTGAAGGGCTGGTGGTGCGCCTGGAAATTGGGCGACGACGGAAAGCCGGAATTGGCGGTCGAGTCGACCGCCGCCTGCCAGCCGCCCGCATACCAGGCCCAGTCCAGGCCTTTGGCGTCCATCAGGTCGCCGATGTTGGGGTGTTCCTGCGGCACCATGGTCTGCGGGCTGGTGGCGTCGGCCAGTTCCGGATGCGCGGCGTCGCGTGAGAACGACGGCCAGTAGGGCGGGGCCATGGTGTTGACGCCATAGCCGTCCGGCGTCAGCGCGCTGGCGCCGAATTGCGGGATGCCGGTGAGGGCGCTGGCCGGCGAAGCGGGCTTGGGCTGCAGGCGCGGATCGGCCGGATCGCTGCTTTGCAATTGCGCGATCTGGGTGCTGGCGACCGAGGCGGCGGCGTTCGGATAGAACGGCGGACGACCGGCGATCAGGTACTGGTGGTTCAGGAACGAGCCGCCGAAGGCGCCCTGGAAAAAGTTGTCGCACAGCACGAATTCCTGCGCCAGCTTCCACAGGCGCAGGTTGTACGCGGAGTCGCCATAGTGGCCCATGACCAGCGCGCCCGAGTCGGCCCAGGCCACGAAGCGGTCGTTCTTGCCGCCGTTGATCTGCATCTGGTTCTGGTAGAACACGTGCCACAGATCGCGCGTGACCACGCCCTGCGGCAGCGGCTCGCCCTGCGGACCGCGCAGGTCGAACGGCGCGTTGGGCAGGTTGTTCATGTAGGGCGCGTTCTCGGCCACCTGATAGGCAACATGGTTGGCCTGCTGCGAGGTCGGCACCATGCCGCCCCACACGGGCGGCAGCACCGGCAGCGGCGTGCCGTCGCGATCGTTCTGCGTGTAGTCCGCGGCGGTCAGCGCCGACAGCGGTTTTTCCACGCCGGGGAAGTTGGCGAAAAGGTTGTTGAAGCTGCGATTCTCCGCGAAGATCACCACCAGCGTCTTGACGTTCTTGCGCAATTGCGCCGTCACGTCGACCGGCGCGGGGGCGGGGGGAGGCGTGTTGTCGTTGCCGTCGTCATCGTCGTCGCTGGAGCAGCCTGCCAGGGCGCCCATCGCGGCGGCGCTGGCGCCGAGCGCCGCGATGCCGGTCAGGAAGCCGCGGCGGGTCGCCCGGGCGGGGGCATTGGCATCCTGGGAATCGGCGGCGGTCGGTGTCGCGGCGGCGGGTGTGGCCGCGCCCTTTTCTTTTTCAGACATGTTGTAGACCTTGCGGTGTGGGCGGCGCCCTGTCATTGCGCCACGGGTCGCCGGATGACAGCCGGCTTGAAATGGGTTTGCAGGCCGGTAGGCTAGAGACCGCAGGTTCTATCGATGTGACCGTCCGCTGTCAGAAAGCTGTACGCTGGGGAGGCTGGCGCAAAATTCCCTTAGACTGGCGCCATGGATGAAATCCGAGTGAAAGCAATGACCGATCACACCGCAGACGACTCCGCGCACAGAACGGCGCCGTCCCGCACCAAGCCCGCGGAAGTGCGCCTGGACGAATTGATGGGCGCCGCGCAGGCGCTGTTCCTGGAAAAGGGTGTCGAGGCCACCACCATCAGCGAGATCACCGAGGCGGCTGGCGTGGCCAAGGGCACGTTCTACGTGTACTTCCCGTCCAAGCAGGAAATGCTGGTGGCGCTGGGTGAACGGTATGTGCGGGAGTTCGTCGAGCGGCTCGAGCGCGCGGTCGCCGCCTGCGCCGAGGACGACTGGGAGGGGCGGCTGCGCGCCTGGATCCATGCCAATGTGTCGATGTACCTGCGCACCTATCGCGTGCACGATATCGTCTTCACGCATCCGCACCATCATGCGCGCGAGGGTCATACGGAAAACCAGGTGGTCACGCAGCTGCAGGGAATCCTGCGGGCCGGCGCGCAGGCCGGCGCCTGGCGTCTCGACAATCCGCGCATGATGGCGCTGCTGATCTATGCCGGCGTGCATTGCGCGACCGACGATGCGATCCTGTCGCGCCAATCCGATGCCACCGATTTCGCCCGCGGCATCGCCGATGCCTATCTGCGCATGCTGGGCGCGCGGACTGATTCCGAGTAGCCGTCGGCGCCGCGTGAAGCGGAGTTCATGCGGACGACAACAGCGTGGCGTCCAGGTCGCCGGCCTGGACCTGCTGGCGCAATTGCGCGGGCGTGCCCTTGGCGACCAGGCGGCCGTGGTCCAGCACGAGCACGCGGTCGGCTACCTGCAGCGCGGCGGCGGCATCGGTCATGGCGATGACGGCGCGGATGCCCAGCTCGCTGGCCGCATGCTTGAGCAGGGCGGCGATGCGCGCCTGGCACGAGGCGGCCGGCGGGCCTTCGGGTTCGTCCATCAAGATCACGTCCGGCTTGCGGACCAGGGCCAGCGCCAGTAGCAGGCGCTGGCGGGCTTGCGCATCCAGCCGTTCCACCAGCAGGCCGGCGGCGTGCGCCAGGTCGGCTTGCCGCAAGCAGGCGTCGACCGCCTGGATCTCTTCGGTTCCGAGCGCCCAGCGCCCGCCTTGCTTGTGCGCCAAAAGCAAGGCCTCGAACACGCGCAGCGAAGGTACTGTCACGGGTGGCGCGGCCGCCAGGATGATGCGCGCGCCGCTCTCGCCGTCGGCCATGTCGCGCGCCAGCCGGCCGAGCAAGCCCGTCTTGCCGGACGCCGCCGGCCCCAGCACCACGGTGAGCATGCCGATCGGCAACGGGCCGGGGCGCAAGGGACCCAGCCCGGGCGGTGGCACGGGGCACGGCACGGGCGACGAAGCGGGGTGAGGGAAGCGGGCGATCATGGCGGTAGCGGGGCAAGCGGCGCGCCGATGTCGACGCGCGGTCCGAGACAGACTATAGATAATGACTGACCGCCAGTCAATGATAATGAGAGGTGTTGTCAAACAGTGCGCAGAATGCGACGCCCCTTGCCGCCGGCAAGGCCATGCTTGGTATAAGCACGCCCGCGGGCGGCATGCCGTGCAGGCGATCGCGGCACGCAACTTGCGCGGTTTGCGAAACAACGCTATGATTCAAGGCTTGCTTTTTCAAGCGCCCGTAGCTCAGCTGGATAGAGTACCTGGCTACGAACCAGGGGGTCGTAGGTTCGAATCCTGCCGGGCGCGCCATTGAAAATGCAAGACAGCAGTAAAAAGCAATGCAAAAAAAGCAGTGCAAAAAAACCTGCAGTGCGAGCGTGAAATTATTCTGATATAATTTTGCCTCTTTGCCGGAGCGCCCGTAGCTCAGCTGGATAGAGTACCTGGCTACGAACCAGGGGGTCGTAGGTTCGAATCCTGCCGGGCGCGCCAAAGTAAAAAACGAAAGGCCTTTGATTTTTTAATCGAAGGCCTTTTTGTTTTTCCGGCGACGCCTTGCTTGCGTGGTGAGGTGAGGCGTGGGTGTGCGAGGGGAAACGAGGCGGCGCGAAGTGAAGCCGCAGGGCGGGGGAAGGCCTTGAAACACCTCGCGGCGGGTTCAGCCCGCGGTGGTGGCCGCGACGGTTTTTTCCTCGCTGTCTTCCAGGTCCCAGTTGCCAACCGTGTACCAGTCGTCGCCCAGCAGTTCCGCCGGATGCATGGTGCGATCGGAACCGTTGCCACAGGCCAGCGCGTCGGTCGGGCAATAGCGGTCACAGCCCCAGCAGATGCGTTCGGGGTGCTTGGGATGCAACGGAAATTTCTTGGACATGCTGATGCCTCCATCCAGGCTGCCGGAGGGTGCGCGACAAGTTCGGGCTCGCCCGGTTTTTCTTCCGGGGGGCCGCGGATTTGCTGCCGCGCATTGATGGCTTCAGCGTAGCGCCGTTGGTCCGTGCGGGAATTGATCTGGCGCAAGGCGCGTGGGAGCGTGCCGGCCTGGGCCATGCTGTCCGGCGCATCGGTCCCCGGGTCCGAGGGACGCCGCTCCCGAATGTCGCTCCCGTGTTGCCTCCGAACCCGGCACGGGCGGGCCGATTTGCCGAGCCCAGCCGCTTCATGTTATAAACACGCCTCTTTAGCGCGCCCGTAGCTCAGCTGGATAGAGTACCTGGCTACGAACCAGGGGGTCGTAGGTTCGAATCCTGCCGGGCGCGCCACCTCATTTCGGGCAGCGCCACTGCACGCTCTTCATTGCACCAGACAGTGAGTTTGAGACCAGTGGTGAAACCAACGGTTGATGCAGCGCTGGGAAAGCACAGCGCGAACAGCATTGCGAAAAGCACTGGAAAAGGCCTGGCGGTCACTCGCCAGGCCTTTGTCATTGTGGGCGCGCGGGCGCCCGATGGCGCGGCACCGGGGGCGGGTTATTGCCGCAGGTCCTGTCGCTGGCGCTGGTAGTCGTCATGGGAGGTGGAGGCCGATCCCATGCAACGTTGGCGTTCCTGCATGTCGACGATCTTGCCGCATTCATTGCGTTGCCAGGCCTGGCCGGTATCGTAGGCCTGGCGCGAGGTGCAGGCGCTGGTCAGGGCGGAGGCGGCCAAGCAGGCCAATAGCAGGGCATGACGCATAGGGGTTCTCCCAAGGATGGGCCGAGTGTACATTCAGCCCTTTGCGCCGCCGCCATGATCCGCCTCGATATCCGACTTGTCGCCCTTGAAGATGCCGTCCACGTTGCGCCGTTGTTCGATGCCTATCGCCAGTTCTATGCGCAACCGGCCGATCCGTCGGCCGCGCTGGAATTCCTGCGCGCGCGCCTGGCGCGCGGCGAATCGGTGATCTTCCTGGCCGAGGACGCCGACAGGGGCGCGCCGCTGGGCTTCTGCCAGCTGTACCCCTCGTTCTGCTCGGTGCTCGCCGCGCCCATCTATGTGCTGTATGACTTGTTCGTGGCGCCGGCCGCGCGCCACGGCGGCATCGGACGCGCCCTGCTGCAGCGCGCCGAGGCGCATGCGCGCGCGGGCGGCTTCGCCCGCATGGACCAGACCACCGCCCGGACCAATCTGCCGGCGCAGGCCCTGTATGAATCCCTGGGCTGGCAGCAGGACCAGGTTTTCCTTGCCTACAACCTCGACCTGGTCGCCTGATGCCGCCATTGCTGTCGTGCGTCGCGCGGCAACGGCGGCACAGCGTTACCAGACGCGGTAGGTGCGGCCGGTCTGCGCGCCCTCCACACTGCGGCTGTAGGCCAGCGCGACGCGTTGCGCCGGCGCGGCTTCGAAGCCGGCGAAGTAAGGGCCGTAGCCCTCCCACGATTCGCGCAGCACGGTCGGACTGACCGAGTTGATGCGCACGTTGCGCAATTCCACGGCCGCGCCTCGCACAAAGCCGTCGATGGCCGAATTGACGGCGGAAGCGTTGGCGCCGAAGCGGATGGGTTCGTCGCTGACGATGCCGCTGGTCAGCGTGATGGAGCCGCCCTGGTTCAGGTAGTGCTGGCCGATCAGCGCCAGGTCGACCTGGCCCAACAGCTTGTCATGCAGGCCGATCCTGAACTGGTCCGCGGTCATCTCGGCCAGCGGGCCGAAGTGCAGCGTGCCGGCGGTCGAAACGATGGCGTCGACCTTGCCCACGCGCTCGAACAGCTCGCGGATGCTGTCGCTGCGCGTGATGTCGACCTGGTATTGACCCTGCGTCTTGCCCACGGCGATGATCTCGTGGCGTTGGCCGAGTTCCTGGGCGACGGCGCGGCCGATGGTGCCGCTGGCGCCGATAAGTGCGATTTTCATGGGGACTCCTGGTATGCGGGTTGGGGGCGCGGACGGGGTGCCGGCGCATGCAAGCATTCTGCGGATTCCATTCCTGTGGAAAAATCCACGAATGGTTGGAACTCTTCATACCCAGGGTGCGTAATTCAATGGATCGTCTGCTCAGCATGGAGATCTTCGTGGCGGTGGTCGAGCTTGGCAGCCTGACCGCCGCGGCCGCGCGCCACGAGATGTCCGCGGCCATGGCGGCCAAGCACATCAAGGGCCTGGAGACGCGGCTGGGACTACGCCTGATGAACCGCACCACGCGGCGCCAGAGCCTGACCGAGGCGGGGCAGGCGTATTACTCGCGCTGCAAGGCGATCCTGGCCGACATCCGCGAGGCCGAGCAGGGCGCCGAGGCACTGCGGATCGCGCCACGCGGCAATCTGCGGATCACGTCCACGGTGTCGTTCGGCTCGTTCGCGCTGGCGCCGGCGATTGCCGACTACCTGAATCTCTACCCCGACGTCAGTGTGGAGCTGGCGTTGAGCGACGCGGTCGAGGACCTGGTCGCGTCCCGCTACGACCTGGCGGTGCGCATCGGCGAGCCGCGTGATTCCGGCCTGGTGGCGCGCCCGATCGGCACCTACCAGATGATCATCTGCGCCGCGCCGGCCTACCTGGCGCGCCATGGCACGCCCGAAGCGCCCGCCGATCTGGCGCGCCATCAGTGCCTGGACTTTTCCTATTGGAGCCGCCGCACCGGCTGGCGCCTGGGCGGGCCGGAAGGCGCGGATGCCGACTTTCCGCCCACCAGCCGTTTCATCGCGAACAACGGGCAGGCGCTCAGGCAGGCGGCGCTGGCCGGATTCGGCATCGTGCTGCAACCCGAACTGCTGCTGGCCGAGGATGTGCGCGCCGGCCGCCTGGTGCCGATCCTGCAGTCCTATTGGCCGGCGGCGCGGCCGGTGACGTTGCTCTATCCGAAAGACAGGCAGGCGTTGCCCAAGCTCACCACGTTCGTGGAGTTCGTCGTGGCGCGCTTCACAGGCGGCGCGAAACGGCGTCAGGGCCCGGCGGGCCGGTGACGCCGTCAGCCGCCGCGCGGGCGGGGAGATGGAAGATCAGGCGCGTCGTCGGTCCACCGCCGTGAGCGACAGGCCGGTCTTGAGCAGTTGATAGGCCTGTCCCCCCAGCCAGGCGACTTTCTCGCCCGAGCTGGTGCGGCAGACACAGTGGGTCTTGGGGTCGAAGCGTGATGTGCCCAGCGCGGAATAGGCGTCAGGATCCGACACGAATCGCTCGATGCGATACAGCGTGCCGTCCGGGGCCGTGGCCAGTACATCGGTCAATCGTCTTGCGGTTCCGAGCATTTTTGATACCTCCCCATGCGCGGGCCGTTCTTGCGCGGCGCCAAAGTTGTTCGAACATCATTCATTGGCCGAGGCGGTTGCCGCCAGGCGTCAATGAAAATGTCCTCCTAACGATGAATCATCGAGCTGGTCGGGCGATACGCCCAGGGCTTCCGAAATGCGGTCCAGGATGATCTGGCGGGGCCGCGGGCGGGGCCTTTCCAATTCGATGTAGATGGAGTGGTCCACGCCAAGCCGGGCAGCCATATCAGTGGTGCTGATATTGAGGTGCTCACGCCAGGCGCGTATCAGGCTCCAATCGTTGCCGGTTTTTAGACTTGCTACAGCAGATGGTACGACGTTTTCCCGCGCCGCGTGCGGTTGGCGCGCGGTGGCGGGGCGGACGTCCCGCAGGGTGTTGCGGGCCTTCGCATTCTTGCGGGCTTCGGCCATGGGCGGCGCGGCGCCGGATTCGGCGGTGAAGATCGCGCCGCCATTGAGCTGGCGGTAGCGATTTTCGCCGATCCAGGCCAGCGCCTCGCCGTTGTCGAGCATGCATTCGCAATCCAGGTGGTAATTGCTGGGAATGCTCTCGAGCTTGGCGATGGTTTCCGTGGTCGTGGCGTGCCGCACCACGCGATGCAGGACACCGTCTGGCGAGCGTACGAACACGTCGGGAAGTCTCCAGGAAAACGGAATGATGATCTCCATGGCTGCACTGGTTCGCTACCACTGTATCCCTCTGCGTGCGCGATGGAATTTGGGGTTTCCCCTGCATCGCGGACGTTCGTTCATGGTAGTCCCGATCCACTCAAAACATCTTCACAAATCTTCACGTCGCCATCGGCTTTGAATGGCCGCAAGCCCGCAAGATGAGGGATTCGAGGCCAGAGTCGGCGTGATGGTTTTTGTTGTGACGGGCGCTTTGCGGGAGGCATCGGCCGCGCCCCGCGGTCGCGCGATGGCGTGGGGCGCGGCGGGGCTTGCCTGCTGCCTGCACGTGCTGGTGGCCTGCCTGTTGTGGCGGGCCGCCGATGATCGGCGCCCCGCGCCCGGGCGCGGAGACGATTTTTTCGTGACGTTGTTGCCCCCGCCCGCCGCCGCCCCGACGGCGCGCTCCCCCTACGCCGACGGGCCGCCACAAGCGGGGCCCGGGGAGCCATCGCCGCCGGCCTCGCGGCCATCCATGCCCGCGCCGCCGGCGGTGGCCGCGCCGGCGCGATCGGACGCTGCCGGCGCGGCGCCGCAAGGGCTGTCGCCGGCAGGCTCCAGGCCGGCGCCGCATGCCGCGCCGGCCGGCGCATCGCCGCGGCAACGGGCGTCACCGCCGCGCGATGCCGGGCCTTCGTCCTCGTCGGCGTCCGCGCCGCCCGCCGCCGCGCCCGCGCATGATTTTCGTTGGCGCGCCGAAGATGCGGCGGCACTGGGCGCGCCGCGCGCGCGCGGCCAGGCGCGGGTGGACCTGGCGCCCAAGGCGCCGGCCGAACCGTCCGTGCTGGCCAAGGGCATTGCGCAAAGCGCGCGGCCGCCTTGCCGGCAAGCGCATGCGCACCTGGGATTGCTTGCGGTCCCGTTCCTGCTGGCCGACACGGTGCGCGACAGCGGCTGCAAATGGTGAGGGGCAAGACCGGGTGAGGGTCAATACAGGGCGAAGGCGGGGCAGGCAACGCCGTGGGCGACGCTCTGCGATACGTGAGAAGAAGACGGCGCGTGGGAGCGCCTTGAGGCCTTCAGAAGCCGGCGGCGGCCAGCAGCCGTGGCAGGACCTGGGCGGCCGCGCCACGCAGATTGAAATCGGCATGCGCGTCCAGCGGCGTGGCCTGCGGATTGACCTGCACCACGGTCGCGCCGGCGCGCGACGCGCGCAGCGGCAGTTCGGCGGCGGGGTAGACCATGGCCGATGTGCCGATGCTCAGGAAAAGGTCGCATTGGCTGGCGGCCTCGCGCGCCGCGAACCAGGCGTCGGCGGGCAGGCTTTCGCCGAACCAGACCACCCCGGGACGTACGGCTGCCCCGCACCGCGCGCAGGCTGGCGGGGCGATGGCGCGGCCGGTTTCCGGTTCGTCGCCGTGGTTCGCCGCTGCGGCCGCGAATTCGGCGGGTTCACCGCAGGCGGCGCAGCGCGGCGCGTGCAGGCTGCCATGCAGATGGATCACGTCCTGGCTGCCGGCGCGTTCATGCAGGTTGTCGACGTTCTGGGTGATCAGCGTCAGCGCGGGCATGCGCCGCGCCAGCGCCGCGATGGCGTGATGGGCCGCGTTCGGTTCGGCGCGCGCCACCTGCGCCCGGCGCCACTCGTACCAGCCCCAGACCAGGTCCGGCTGCGCCGCGAACGCCTCAGGCGTGGCCAGGGCCTGCGCGTCAAAGCGCGACCAGAGGCCGGTCAGGGGATCGCGGAATGTGGCGATGCCGCTTTCGGCCGATACGCCGGCGCCGGTGAAGACGGTCACGCGCGAGGCGCGCGCCAAGGTGTCGGCCAGCGCGGGCGGAATGGGGGGATTGACGATTGCCATGCCGTGCGGCCGGTAATGAAAGAGTCCGCTACGCTGCACGCGCGGGCCCGCGTCTGTCAAGCGCGGCGTGGGAGGCCGCCTGGAGGCGGGGCGGCGGCCATTGCGGCGATCATCCCAAATCATGGATACTGGAAACCCCAATTGGGATGCCAAACCGACCTGCCCTCACGGGGGCGTGTCCGACCCGGAGATACGCAATGCCCGACGCCCTTGCCGGCCTGGACCGGCTGCGCCATTTCATCGCCACCGCCACCCGCCTGGCCACGCCCGCCGGCCTGGCGCAGTCGCCCGAACTGCAGGCCGCGTTCGCGGCGCTGATCGCGCACGACGACTGGCTGCCTGAAGCCTGTACGGCGCCGCATCCCCAGTACTACCAGCAATACCTGCTGCATTGCGATCCGCTGGAGCGTTTCTCCCTGGTCAGCTTCGTCTGGGGGCCGGGCCAGCAGACGCCGGTGCATGATCACGAGGTCTGGGGCTATGTCGGCATGCTGCGTGGCGCCGAGGTGAACCAGCGCTACGCGCGCGATGCCGATGGCCGGATGGCGCCGCTGGGAGCGCCGCAAACGCTGCGTCCCGGCGACGTCGAATGCCTGTCGCCGCAGGCGGGCGATATCCACCGGGTTTCCAACGCGTTCGACGACAAGGTGTCCATCAGCGTGCACATGTATGGCGGCAATATCGGCGCCGTGTCGCGCCACGTCTATGACCCGGCCACGGGTCAGGCCAAGCCGTTCGTCTCGGGCTATTCGGCGGCCAGCGTGCCGAACCTGTGGGACCGCTCCGCGGCAGTGCGGGCGGCCCTGCCGGCGGGGCCCGCCTGAGACCTGTTCGCGGCGCGCGGCCCGTGCTATGTTCGCGTCCTAAATAATGGGAAACCCAGGAAATGGACAAGACATTGCTCAAGGGGCTGATGGTGCTGGAGGCGGTCACCGACGTGGACGATCCGCCGCGCACCATCGATGCGCTGGCCGCGCGCGTGGGGCTGACGCGCAGCAACACCCATCGCACGCTGCAGACGCTGATCCATGCCGGCTACGTCATCAAGGACGAGGATGGCGGCGGTTATCGCGGCGCGGTGCGCTTGTTCGAGCTCGCCGCGCGGCAGCTCGGCCAGCTGGACCTGCGCAAGCTGGCGGCGCCATTCATGCGCACGCTGGCCGACCAGACCGGCGAGACCGTGCACCTGTCCGTGCTGGATGGCCTGGATGTGGTCTACGTCGACAAGATCGACAGTCCGCAGCCGATCCGCGCCTATTCGATGGTGGGCGGACGCGCGCCGGCCTACGCGGTGGCCACCGGCAAGGCGCTGCTGGCCTACCAGGCGGACGGATATGTGGAACGCTACGCCGACAAGCTGCTGCGGCATACGCCCGCCACCATCGTGTCGATGCCGTTGTTGAAGGACGAACTGCGCAAGGTGGCGCGCGCGGGTTATGCGGTCAATCGCGGCGAATGGCGGGAAGGCGTGGGCGGGCTGGCCGTGGCCCTGTTCAACAGCCTGGACCAGCCGGTGGCGGCGGTGGGCATTTCCGGACCGCTGGATCGCCTGAGCGCGGCCCGCATGAAGCAGCTGGCGCCGGACGTCGCCGCGTGCGCGCAGGCAATCTCGCGGGGCATGGGTTACCGACGCGGCTTCCTGGGGGAATGACGCCTCGGGGCCGGACCGTCAGGGAGATCAAGAAAATCCTATTTAATAGGATTTGAATTTCAATTAATGGTTTACCGAGAATTCTGCCCGGTGCTATGCTGGGCGCCGGATTCGTATAACGAGAGGTCGTCCATGACTCCTGGCTCGGCGTTGGCCGGCATTACCGTGCTCGAGATCTGCAACGTGGCGGCGGGGCCGTTCTGCGGCATGTTGCTGGCGGACATGGGCGCCGATGTGATCAAGCTGGAAAACCCGGATGGGGGCGACACGCTGCGCAGCTGGCCGCCCTTGAGCCAGGGCTACAGCGAGAACTTCGCCTCGCTCAACCGCAACAAGCGCTCGGTCACGCTGAACCTGAAGGATCCGGCCGACCTGGCGCTGGCGCGCGAGCTGGCCGCCGGCGTGGACGTGCTGATCGAGAACAACCGGCCCGGCGTGATGGATCGCCTGGGATTGGGCTACGCGGCGCTGCGCGAAGCCAATCCGCGCCTGGTGTATTGCTCGATCTCGGCCTATGGCCAGTCCGGTCCGCGCGCGCAGGAAGGCGGCTTCGACCTCACCATCCAGGCCATGAGCGGCCTGATGAGCGTCACCGGCGAGGCCGGCGGCGAACCGGTCAAGTGCGGCGTGCCGGTGGCCGACTTCTCGGCCGGCCTGTATGGCGCCTTCGCCATCGTGTCGGCGCTGCGCGCCGCGCAGGCCTGCGGCCAGGGCACGCACATCGACGTGCCGATGCTGGGCGCCACGCTGGGCATCGCGGCGCTGCAGACCTCGGAGTTCTTCGGCAGCGGGCGCGACCCGGTCAAGCTCGGTTCGGCCCACCCGCGCAACGCGCCCTACCAGGCGTTCCGTTGCAAGGACGGCTATTTCGGCATGGCGGCGGGCAACAACGCCTTGTGGAAGGGCGTGTGCGCGACGGTGGGCCGCGAGGACCTGCTGGCCGACCCGCGCTTTACCGACACCAGCGCGCGCGCGCGCAACCAGGACGCGCTGCGCGAGATCCTGGAAGCGATCTTCGCGGACGCTGACGCGCCGACGTGGCTGGCGCGCTTTCGCGCTGTCGGGGTGCCGTGCGCGCCCATCAACACCTATTCCGAAGTGCTGGCGGACCCGCAGGTCGAGCACATGGGCTGGGTGCAACCGCTGGAACTGCCGAACGGCGTGCGCACGCGCACCTTCGGCCTGCCGGTGCGCTTCGATGGCCAGACCACCGCGCTGCGCCGCCCGCCGCCGGCGCTGGGCGAGCACAACGACGCGGTGCTGGGGCCGCTGCGCAACAAGGGGAAGGGCGCATGAGCGCGGCGCTGCGGGTCGAGCGGCATGGCTCGGCGCAGGTATTGACGCTGGCGCGGCCCGAGAAGATGAACGCGTTGTCGGCCGGGCTGGTCGAGGCCCTGATCGCGGCGGTGGACGCCGCGCCGGCGCAGGGCGCGGACGTCATCGTGCTGCGCGGCGAGGGCCGCAATTTCAGCGCGGGTTTCGATTTCGGCGATTGGGAAGCGCAGAGCGAGGGCGACCTGCTGCTGCGCTTCGTGCGCATCGAGACGCTGTTGCAGCGCGTGGCGGCCTCGCCCTGCCTGACGGTCGGGCTGGCGCACGGCCGCAACTTCGGCGCCGGCGTCGACCTGTTCGGCGCCTGCAAGTGGCGCGTCGCCGCGCCGGACGCGAGCTTTCGCATGCCGGGCCTGAAGTTCGGGCTGGTGTTGGGCACGCGCCGCTTTGCCGCCCTGGTGGGCGCCGAGCGGGCCCGCGCCATCCTGGAGCAGGCCAGCGTGTTCGACGCGGCCCAGGCCCACCGCGACGGCTTCGTCAGCCACCTGGCGGCGCCCGACTCGTGGCCCGGAATCGAGCGCCAGGCGGGTGAAGCCGCGGGCGCCCTGACCGGCGCCAGCCGCGCGCAGCTGTACGGGGCGCTGTCGGCCGAGCAGCCCGATACGGACCTGGCGCGGCTGGTGCGGTCGGCCGCCGAACCGGGATTGAAGGCGCGGGTGGCGGCCTACCTGCAGGCGCGCTGAGTGCGCCGGCCCGGCTTCTTTTGGTGTGAACAGGCCCTGGCGAGGAGACGGCATGGGTTCGGGATTCAATCAGGCACACAAGCAGCGCTCGCTGGCCGAACTGGCCGCGCTGGTGCCGGACGGCGCGTCGATCGCCCTGGGCGGCAGCTTCCTGCACCGGGGGCCGTTCGCCTTCGTGCGCGAACTGGTCCGCCAAGGGCGGCGCAACCTGGAACTGGTCAAACAGTCGCCGGGCTATGACGTCGACATCCTTTGCCGCGCCGGCGCGCTGCGGCGCGTGCGCGCGGGCATCGTGGCGATGGAAGGCAACTTCGGCCTGGCGCCGTGGTACCGCAAGGCCATCGAGCGCGGCGAGGTCGAGCTGGAGGAGCACGCCTGCGCCAGCCTGACGGCGGGCCTGCGGGCCGCCGCCTATGGCGTGCCGTTCCAGCCCTGCGGCGGCCTGCACGGCAGCGACCTGCCGGCGCTGAACGGCTGGCACTGCCTGGACGATCCCTATGGCAGCGGCGAGCGCACCTGGGTGATCCCGGCGGTGCGGCCGGACTTTGCCGTGATCCAGGCCTCGGAAGTGGATGCGCGCGGCAATGTGCGGGTGCACGGCACGGCGCACTGGGACCGCATCATGTCGCGCGCCGCCGGCAGCGTGCTGGTGGTGGCCGAGAAGCGGGTGGACAGCGCGGTGTTCGAGGCGCAGCCCGAAGCCACGCTGGTGCCGTTTTTCATGGTGCAGGCGTACACGGTGCTGCCGCGCTCGGCCTGGCCCGGCTCATGCTGGCCGGACTATGCCATCGACTATCCGGCGGTGCAGGCCTACATGGACAAGGACGGCGACCTGGCGGCGCACCTGGCCTCGGCGCCGGAAATGCGGGCCCAGGCGCGGACGCACGCGGGAGAGGCGAATGGCTGAGCAATGGTCGGGGTTTTCGTACATCGTCACCAATCTGGCGCGCTTCATCCGGCCCGACGAGATCACCTTCAGCGGCGTGAATTCGACCTTGCCGATGCTGGCCTGCCTGCTGGCCAAGCGCGCCTACGACTGGGACTACGTCTACATCAACGTGGCCGGCGGGGTCGATCCGCGGCCCTCGCATATCCCCTTGTCCAGTTCCGATCCCGTGCTGGCCGAGCACAGCGCGTCGATCTTCGCCAACGAGGATTTCTACGACCTGTGCACGCGCGGCCGCATGGACCTGGCGTTCCTGGGCGCGGCCCAGATCGATGGCGCGGGCCGCGCCAACAATTCCTGCATCGGCGACTGGCACGCGCCCAAGGTGCGCCTGCCCGGAGGGGGCGGCGGCGCGGTGATGACGCCGACGGCGCGGCGTTGCTGCACCTGGCGTACCGAGCATTCGCGCCGGGTGTTCGTCGACAGGCTGGACTTCGTGACCTCGGGCGGCGGATTCGCCGGCGTGGCGACGCCGATCGCGGTGTTCGTCAGGCGCGACGGCCGGCTGGCGCTGCAGTCCTGGCACCCCGAATCCAGCCTGGAGGAAGTGCGCGAGCGCACGGCGTTCGACTTCGACGCGCAGGGCGCCGGCCCGACGCCGCCGCCGACGCAGGCGGAGCGGCGCGCCTTGCGCGAACTGGATGCGGATGGACGCTTCGAGCGCGACGCGGCGGTGACGTTGCGTCCCGACGCGCCCGCCGACAAGGGCGTTGGCGCCCGCTAGCCGCCAGGAGCTAGGAGCCGGCGCGCAGGCGCGCCAGTTCCGCCGAGAGTTCGGCCACCAGCGCCTGGGCGCGCGCCAGCGGATCGTGGCTGTCGGCCGCCGCCTCGACGCCGGCCACGGCCGCGTCGCGCAGGCGCGGCTGCACGCTTTCGTGGCCGACGCTGACGTCGACGTCGAACACCAGTTGTTCGGCGCGATGCCAGGTGCTGAACCATTCCAGCGGCTTGCCATGCTGGTCCATGCCCTGGCCTTCCAGCATCAGCAGCGGCGTGCCGGTGTCGGTCTGCAGCAGCGCGGCCAAGGCGGCATCGGCGGCCACCGCGCGGATCTGGTTGCGGCCGGCGCCGGGATGCAGGCCGAAACGCCGCGTCAGCACGCCGTGCAGCGAGGCATCGGCCAGGTCGTCGGCGCGCAGGCCGGGGACGGCGGCGGCCGGCAGCCACGTGCGCACATAGGCCAACGGCGCATCGGCCACGTGTCGCAGCCGTTCCAGCAGCAGCAGATCGGCGGTGCCGAAGAACTCGATCACGGCCTTGGGCGCTTCGCCCGGCGCCAGGCCCAGCACGCGTGTCTTGAGCGCCACGCCGGACTGCGCGAACTGTTCGTAAAGGCCGGTGGAACGCTGCACCAGGCGGCGATGCTCGCGCGGCGTGGCGACGACCGCGGGCCGTCCCGCCTCGCGCTGGATCAGCCCTTCCGCCGCCAGCGCCGACAAGGCCTGGCGCACCACGCTGCGGGCCACGCCGAAGCGTTCGCACAAGGCGGCTTCGCTGGGCAGCAGCGCGCCGGCGCCGAGCTTGCGGGTGCGGATGTAGCCGCGCAGCAGCGCCGCCACCTGGGCGTGCAGCGGCACGTCGCCGGAACGGTCCAGCGCGGGCAAATCTTCAGCGTTGGCGGGCGCCATGCAATCAACCTCCTGTTTGAGCCCGCGCAGTTTCCCATACATGCGTCCAGCCGGGGGCCAGATGCGCGGCGCGCTCGGCGGCCAGGATCAGACTGTCTTCGCGGGCGATGCCCTGGCCCGCGATGTCGAACGCGGTGCCGTGATCGACCGACACGCGCACCACCGGCAGGCCGACGGTGATGTTAACGCCGTCGTCGCCATAGACGGCCTTGAAGGGGGCGTGGCCCTGGTCGTGGTAACAGGCGATCACGAACTGCCACTTGCCGCGCACCGCCTGCGGGAACAGCGCGTCGGCCGGGATCGGGCCGGCGGCCAGGATGCCGGCGGCGTTGGCCTCGGCTACGGCGGGCGCCAGGATGTCGGCGTCCTCGGTGCCGAAGATGCCGTTTTCGCCGGCGTGCGGGTTCAGGCCCGACACCGCCACCGGGCGGTCGCCGCGGCCCAGGGCCTTGGCGAACGAGCCGGCCAGACGCAGCACCGCGCGCATGCGCGCCGGGGTCAGGTCCTCGATGGCCTGGCGCAGCGACACGTGGGTAGTGGCGTGGAAGATGTAGAGGTCGCCGGCGGACAGCACCAGCGAGAAGGTCTTGACGCCGAATTCGTGCGCCAGCAATTCGGTGTGGCCGGGCCATTTGTGGCCGGCGGCGTGCATGGCGGCCTTGTTGAGCGGGGCGGTGACGATGCCGTCGACCTCGCCGGCGCGCGCCAGGGCGCAGGCGGTGGTGACGAATCGCACCGAGCCGTCGCCGGCGTCGGCGCTGATCTCGCCCAGCTTGACGTGGCCCAGCGACGGGCCGGCCTGCAGCACTTCGATGGTGCCGGGCGTGTTGGTGGCGTCGGCGGGGCGTTCGACGCGGCGCACTATGGCGGGATCGCCGCCGAGGCTGCGTACCGCGTTGGCCATCACGTCGACATCGCCGATCACGACCAGGCGCGCCTTCTGGCGCAGTTCGTCATGGCCCATCAGCATCTTGGCCGTGATCTCCGGCCCGATGCCGGCCACGTCGCCGAGGGTGACGGCCAAGAGCGGCAGCTTGGGGGCGGGGGTTTGTGTCATCGCTTGAATCTCCTGTCGCGGATCGCGCGCACGGCGCGAACCAGTACGTCTTCGGCGCCAAAGCCGCCGGCCTTGGTCACCACGGGCAGGCCGTCGGCCGTGCCTCCGGTCAGCGTGCCCAGGGGCACGCCGCCCATCACTTCATCCACCAGGGCGATGCCGCTGGCGCCCAGCGCCAGCAGCACCTGGCGCGCGCCGTCGCCGCCGGTGGCGACTACGCCGGCGGCGCGCGAGGCGCCGATGGCCTGCGCGGCCAGCGTGCCCAGGCGCTGCGCCACGGTGTCGGAATCGAGTCCTTCGCGCTGGCCGGCGGGGGCCAGCAACAGCAGGGTGCCGGCGGCGTCGGCGCCGTCCTGCGCGTGGGCGCGCAGCCGCGGTTCGCACCAGGCGCGCCAGGCGGCGTCATCGGCCAGGTCCGCCAGTTGCGGCGCCCAGGTGCGCGCGCCGGCGGCTTGCAGCGCGGCGGCCTGCGCGCGGGCGGCGCTGTGCTGCGAGGTCACCACCACGACCACAGGGGCGGTCTGGTCGGCGCCGGCCCAGACACGGGCCAGCGGCACCGCCAGGCCGCCGGCGCCCACCGGCAGGGCGCGCGGCCCCAGGATGCCGATGGCGCGGGCCAGGCGTTCCAGGTCGGCGTCGTCGCGGGCGTCGACCACCACCGTGGCGCCGGCCTGCGCGATGCGCGCGGCCAGCGATTCGGGCGATTCACCCGCCTTGGCCGCGACGTGGGCGCAGCCCAGCAGGGTCGGGATATGGCTTTCGGTCACGGGCGTGACCGGGTCGGTGGCGGCCGACGTGGCGGTGACGGGTTGGCCGCCGACCATCAGCACGCCGTCTTCCACGGTGCGGCCGGTGGCGGGGAACGCCGGGCACACCACCGCGATGGCATCCGCGCCCCAGGCCTCGCGCGCCGCGTCGATCTCGGCCTTGAAGGCGCCGCGCAGCGTCGAGTCCACTTTCTTGTACAGGCGGGCGACGCCGGCGGCGCGCAGCCGCTCGACGTTGCGCCGGATCACCGCGCCCGCCTGCGCGGCGGGCAGGGCGCGGCTGTGGGTGGTGACCGCCAGCACGTCGACGTCGTCGGCGGCCGGCGCGGCCAGCGCCTCGTGCGCGCCGTCGATCGACAGACGGGTGGTCCAGCCGGCCCGCACGAACTGCACGGCGGTGTCGCCGGAGCCGGTCAGGTCGTCGGCGACGATGGCGATGGCGGGATTCAAAGGGCCTCCCCGCGCGCCTCGCGGTAGCCGCCGGCCGCCGCGTCGTCGGCGGCGTCCTCGGACTTGAGTTCACCGGCGCGCTTGAGGAAGTACGAGGCCAGCACCGGCGCCAGGATCGAACTGATCAGCACACAGGCGGCGACCTGCGCGGTGGCGGTCGAGACGTATTGCTGGAAGTTGGGGTCGGCGGCCGCGACCACGGCGGGCGTGGCGATGGCGTTGCCGGCGGTGGTGCCGGCCGCGAAGCCCAGGCCGCTCTTGCCGCCGCGGCGCAGGATCAGGCGATAGCCCAGGTAGACCAGGCCGCCGGTGATCGGGCTGATGATCAGGCCGAGGATCAGGCCGGTGACGCCGCCATTGACGACCGCGCCCAGGTTGATGCCGGTGCCCAGCGCGAAGGCGAAGAACGGGATGACGATGTTGGGCACGGGCTTGAGCACGTCGCGCCATTTGGGATCGAGGTTGCCGACCAGCACGCCCAGCAGGAACGGCACCAGCGCCGCCACCAGGGCGATCATGGGGATGTCGGCCAGGCCCGAGGCGCCCAGGAACAGCAGGCTGAAGAAGGGGCCGTCGTTGACCGCGCTGGCGACGTAGGCGCCACGGTCGCGGGCGTCGCCGTACTGGCCGGTGTAGGCCAGCCACAGGCCGCCGTTGCTGTTGTCGAAGGCGGCCAGCATGGCCAGGATCGACACGCCCAGCACGCCGTCCAGGCCGACGTAGCTGCCCAGGATGATGATAAGGGTGGCCGGAACCAGCGTCTTCATCAGCAGGATGGTGCCGGCGGTGGCCAGGATCGGGCCGCCGGTGCGCGCATTGACGTGGGTGCCGGTGGCGAAGATCAGCAGCGCGATCAGCGGCAGGGCGCTGTTCTTGAACAGGGCGGTGGTGAAGCCGCCGATGGCCAGCGCGTCGGGCGCGAAGGTGCCGAGCAGCGAACCCAGGATCAGCGGTACCAGCATCAGGCCGCCAGGGATTTTCTGCATTGTGCCAAAGAAGGGCGAACGGGGGGTTGCGGTCGTCACAATCGGAGTCTCCAGGGGGATTTTCTCGCGGCGCAGACGTTCATGCGTGCGTCTGTCAGGGGGTTGAAAGCCGTCAGTGTACACCTGTACGTACAGCATGTACGTACAGGGTCTTCCCGTGTGGCGCCAGCGCGACGTCCGCCCGCCGGCTCAGTCCAGCCCGACGAACCCCCCCGTCTGGTGGCTCCACAGCCGCGCGTACAGCCCGCCCTGGGCGATCAGGCTGGCATGGGTGCCGGATTCGACGATGCGCCCGCCGTCCAGCACGACCAGCCGGTCCATGCGGGCGATGGTGGACAGGCGGTGCGCGATGGCGATGACGGTCTTGCCCCGCATCAGCGCCTCCAGGCTTTCCTGGATCGCGGCCTCGACCTCGGAATCGAGCGCCGAGGTGGCTTCGTCCAGGATCAGGATGGGCGCGTCCTTGAGCAGCACGCGGGCGATGGCGATGCGCTGGCGCTGGCCGCCCGACAGCTTGACGCCGCGCTCGCCGACGTGGGCGTCCAGGCCGCGGCGGCCGTCGCCGTCGACCAGCGCGTCGATGAATTCGGCGGCGCGAGCGCGGTCGATGGCGTCGCGCAACTGCGCCTCGCTGGCGTCGGGCCGGCCGTACAGCAGGTTGTCGCGGATCGAGCGGTGCAGCAGCGAGGTGTCCTGGGTGACCACGCCGATCTGCGAACGCAGGCTTTCCTGGGTGACGCCGGCGATGTCCTGGCCGTCGATCAGGATGCGCCCGCCTTCCAGGTCGTACAGCCGCAGCAGCACGTTGACCAGGGTCGACTTGCCGGCGCCCGACGGGCCGATCAGGCCGATTTTCTCGCCGGCGCGCACGGTCAGGTCCAGGTGCGGGATGATCTGGCGGCCGCTGCCGTAGTGGAACGACATGTCCTCGAAGCGCACCTCGCCCTGCGTGATGCGCAAGGGCACGGCGTCGGGCCGGTCGAGCACCTGGCGTGGCTGCGAGATGGTGGCCAGGCCGTCCTGCACGATGCCGACGTTTTCCGAGATGCCGTTAACTTCCCACATGATCCAGGCGGACATGTTGTTGATGCGGATCACCAGGCCCAGCGCCAGCGTGATCGCGCCCAGGCTGATGCTGCCGATGCTCCACAGCCACAGCGCCAGGCCGGCGGTGCTGGCGATCAGGATGCCGTTGAGCGTGTTGATGGACACGTCCATGGCGGTGATGACGCGGGTCGACAGGCGCTGCTTTTCGGTCTGCTCGGTCATGGCCTGGCGCGCGTAGTCTTCTTCGCGGCGGGCGTGGGCGAACAGCTTGAGCGTGGAGATGTTGGTGTAGCCGTCGACGATGCGGCCCATCAGCCTGGAGCGCGCCTCCGAGGCGATGACGGCGCGCGACTGCATGCGCGGCACGAAGTACGCCAGCATGCCGCAGTAGATGGCGATCCACAGCACCAGCGGAATCACCAGGCGCCAGTCGGCCTCGGCGAACAGGTACAGCGCGCTGGCGGCGTACAGGATGACGTGCCACAGCGCGTCCACCGACTGCACCGCCGAATCACGCAGCGAATTGCCGGTCTGCAGCACGCGGTTGGCGACGCGGCCGGCGAAGTCGTTGTGAAAGAACGCCAGGCCCTGGTTCAGCACGTAGCGGTGGTTCTGCCAGCGCACCAGCGTGGTCAGGCTGGGCGAGATGGTCTGGTGCGACAGCAGGTCGTGCGCGGCGATCGACAGCGGCCGCAGCACCATCACCACGAACGCCATCCACACCAGCGTGTAGGCGTGTTCGCGGAAAAAGTCGGCCGGCGCGGTGTGCTGCGCCATGTCGACCAGGTCGGCCAGGAAGCTGAACAGCGCCACTTCCACCAGCGCGCCCGCCAGGCCCACCAGCAGCAGGATGGCGAAGATCGGCCAGACCTGCCACAGGTAATAGGCGTAGAAGCGCAGCACGCGTCCCGGCGGGGTGATGTCGGGGGCGTCGCGGAACGGGTCGATCAGGTTTTCGAAGTAGCGAAAGACGGGGTTCGATTTTGCGCCGGGCATGGCAGGTCCGTAGAAGGAGGCCGCCCAAGCGTATCAGGGTAACCCCTTAAAAATAAAGGGGCTGGGTGCCGTCATCCGTATTGCGCGCGCCGCGTTCCGCCTTCGCGCCGGCTGGCCTTGTCGGTGATGAGGTTGTCCTGCGCCATGCGCCGGCCGCGCCGCTCGATGCGGGTCAGCAGGTCGCGCAGCAGGGCGACCTCGGCGGCGTCCAGGTCCTGCACCAGCAGGTCGTTCAGGCGCAGGACCTCCGGCAGCAGGGCGCGGTAGCGGTCCAGGCCCTCGGCGGTGGCCTCGATGCGCACCACGCGCCGATCCGCGCTGTCGGGCAGGCGCCGCAGCCAGCCCTTTTCACACAGCGAACCCAGGGTGCGAGAGGTGCGGGCCAGGTCGAGCTTGGCGGCGGCCGCCAGTTCGGCCGAGGTCATGATGCCGCCCTCGATCGCACAGGCCAGCAGGCGCCATTCGCGCCGGGTGATGCCGAAACGGCCTTCGCACAGGCGCACGAAAACGGGGTTGGACTGCGCCCAGGCCTGGTACAGCTGGTACATCAGCATCCCGGCCAGGGGGTGTTCGACGGGGTGGGTCATATCGTTATGGCAAGTACTGGATTAGATCAAGCAATCTTCGCGGCGCTACAGTCGTCTCGCCTATCCAGGCCCAGGCCCGGCAAGCACAAACATAACCGACAGCGGGCCGTTGTCACCAGGGAGACTAGCGTGCGTAATTGGATATCCCGCGTCGCATTCGCGGCGCTTGCGGCGGCTTCGGCCGCGCCGGCCTGTGCCCAGCAGGCGCCGCTGGATGGCGCCTTGACCATCGTGGTGGGCTATCCGCCGGGGGGCAGTTCCGACCGCGTCGCGCGGCTGGTGGCCGACCGCCTGAAGGACCGGCTCGGCGTCACGGTGGTGGTCGAGAACAAGACCGGCGCCGGCGGCCGCATCGCGGCCCAGGGCCTGCATGCGCTGGCCGCGCGCCAGAACGTGCTGATGCTGGCCAATCCGGCGGTGATGGTGGTGGCGCCGCTGGTCTATGCCGAGCCGGGCTACGATGCCCGCCGCGATTTCCAGCCGGTGTCGCTGGTCAGCCGCTACAAGTTCGCGCTGGCGGTGGCGGCC
Organism: Achromobacter sp. EG18; assembly: GCF_059759395.1. Classification (NCBI taxonomy): domain Bacteria; kingdom Pseudomonadati; phylum Pseudomonadota; class Betaproteobacteria; order Burkholderiales; family Alcaligenaceae; genus Achromobacter; species Achromobacter sp. EG18. The sequence continues at coordinate 2,672,632 of NZ_CM186213.1, read as the reverse complement.
AATTCGCCGATCCACGATGTGGCCGGATTGCGCCAGTGGCTGCGCGACCACCCGCGCCAGTTCACGGTGGGCGTGCCCGCCACCGGCAGCCTGCCGCATTTCTTCGCGTTGATGCTGGGCCGCGAGCTCAAGCAGGAACCCGAGGTGGTGGGCTATCGCGGTTCGGCGCCGCTGATTTCCGAGCTCATCGGCGGCATCCTGCCGCAGGCCGTCGACACCCTGGACACGCTGTTGCCGCAACACCGCGCCGGCAAGATCCGCATCCTGGCGACCTCGGGCGAGGCGCGCGCCCCGGAGCTGGCCGACGTGCCCACCTTCCGCGAGGCCGGCGTGGACCTGGCGGCCGATGGCTGGAATGCCTTCTTCGCCTCGTCCGCGATGGCGCCGGCCAAGGCCGTCCGGCTGGGCGAGGATATCGCCGCCGTGATGCGCGAGCCCGCCATGCAGCAGGCGGTGCGAGACTCGTACCTGGAGCCGGTGGCGGCCGATGCGGCGGCCACCGGACGCGACCTGGATGCCTACCGGGCCCAATGGGAACCAGTGGTGAAGGCCTCCGGCTTCACCGCGACGCAATAGGGCGGGCGACGATGAGTACCGTGCAGAATGTGCTGTTCATCATGGCCGACCAGCTGCGGGCGGACCACCTGAGCTGCTATGGCCATCCCTATTTGCGGACGCCCAGCCTGGACGCCCTGGCCGCGCGTGGCGCGCGCTTCGACCGCGCCTTCGTCAATTCCGGCGTCTGCGGGCCGTCGCGCATGAGCTATTACACGGGCCGCTATCCCTCGCGCCACGGCGCCACCTGGAACCGGGTGCCGCTGTCGGTCAACGAGATCACGCTGGGCGAGTACCTGGCCGGGCAGGGGCGCGACCTGGCGCTGGCGGGCAAGACCCACGTCATTCCCGACCGCGCCGGCATGGAGCGCCTGTCGATCGACGGCGGCTCAGAGCTGGGCGCGCTGCTGTCGCGCGGCGGCTTCATCGAGGTCGACCGCTACGACGGCCACCACGAGCCGGGCAAGGAAAGCGGCTATCCCGCCTTCCTGCGCAGCCAGGGCTACGACAGCGCCGATCCCTGGACCGACTACGTTATCGCCGGCGTCGACGCGCGCGGCCAGGTGGTCAGCGGCTGGAACATGCGCAACGTGCACCTGCCGTCGCGCGTGGCCGAGCCGCACTCCGAAACCGCCTACATGACCGACCAGGCGCTGCGCTTCATGCAGCAGCGCGGCGGCCAGCCCTGGGTGCTGCACCTGAGCTACGTCAAGCCGCACTGGCCCTACATGGCGCCGGCGCCCTACCACCAGCGCTACACGGCCGACCAGTGCCTGCCGGTGCGGCGCAACCGCGAGGAACTGGCCGGCGCGCATCCGGTGGTGGCGGCCTATCGCCAGCACGAGGAAAGCGTCAGCTTCTCGACCGACGAGTGCGTGCGCGTGGTGCGCCCGGCCTACCAGGGCCTGATCCGCCAGCTCGACGACCACCTGGGGCGGCTGTTCGACTACATGGAAGGCGCGGGCCTGATGCGCAACACGTTGATTGTGTTCACGGCGGACCATGGCGATTTCCTGGGCGACCACTGGCTGGGCGAGAAGGAACTGTTCTACGACACCGTGCAGCGGGTGCCCTTCATCGTCATGGACCCGTCGGCGGCGGCCGACGCCACCCGCGGCCAGGCGCTGGCGGACATGGTGGAAAGCGTGGACCTGGTGCCGACGGTGCTGCGCGCGCTGGAGGCGCCGCGGCCCTGGCACCGGCTGGAAGGGCGCGAATTGCAGACCGTGCTGCACGGCCGCGCCGCGGACGAGCCATGGCGCGACTGCGTGTTCTCGGAGCTGGACTACAGTTTCCGCCAGGCCCGCATCCTGCGCGGCAAGACCCCGCAGAACGCGCGCGCCTGGTCGGTGCGCACCGACCGCTGGCGCTACGTGTACTGGCTGGACGAGCCCGAGCAGTTGTATGACCTGCAGGCCGATCCCGACGAGTTCCAGGACCTGGGCGCCAGCGCCGCGCATGCGCCGGTGCGGGCGCAGCTGCGCGAGCGCCTGCTGGACTGGATGCTGCGCGGCAAGCGCCGCACCACCATGAGCGACGCGGCGGTCGAGCAGGGCACCAATGCGCACAAGCGCGCCGGGGTGTTCTTCGGGCAGTGGTGAGCGGGCAGGGGCGGCGGCGCCCGCCGCCGCGCCCGGGCCGGCGTCAGGCGCCGGCCGTATCCTTGTGCGGCGCGTCGGCCGTGGCCGGCTTGAGTTCGCGCCGCAGGATCTTGCCGACGTTGGTGCGCGGCAGGTCGTCGCGGAACTCGATGTAGCGCGGCACCTTGTAGCCGGTGAGCTGGGTGCGGCAATGCGCGATCAGCGTTTCGGCGTCCAGGTTCGGATCCTTGCGGATCACGTACAGCTTGACCGCCTCGCCCGAGCGTTCGTCGGGCACGCCGATGGCCGCCACTTCGCGCACGCCGGGATGCAGCGCCGCGGCGTCCTCGACCTCGTTGGGATAGACGTTGAAGCCGGACACCAGGATCATGTCCTTCTTGCGGTCGACCAGGAAAACGTAGCCGGTTTCGTCGACGTAGCCGATGTCGCCGGTGCGCAGGTAGCCATCGGGCGTCATCACCAGCGCGGTCTCGTCGGGCCGGTTCCAGTAGCCCTGCGTCACCTGCGGGCCGCGCACGCAGATCTCGCCGCGTTCGCCCACGCCCAGTTCGCGTCCGTCATCGTCGCGGATTGACAGGTCGGTCGATGGCACCGGCAGGCCGATGGAGCCGGTGAAGGCCTTGACGTCGAGCGGGTTGATGGTCACCGCCGGCGAGGTCTCGGTCAGGCCATAGGCCTGCGCCAGCGAGCGGCCGGTGACGGCCAGCCAGCGCTCGGCCACGGCGCGCTGCACCGCCATGCCGCCGCCCATGGTCAGCCGCAGGCGCGAGAAATCCAGTTTGGCGAAGTCGGGATGGTTGAGCAGGGCGTTGAACAGTGTGTTGACGCCGGTGAAGGCGCTGAAAGGCACCTTGGCCATCTCCTTGATCAGCCCGGGGATGTCGCGCGGATTGATGATGAGGAGGTTGCTGGCGCCGATCTTCATGAAGGCCAGGCAGTTCGCCGTGAGCGCGAAGATATGGTAGAGCGGCAACGCCGTGACGATGCATTCCTCGCCATCCTTGACCAGCGGCTTGATCCAGGCGTGGGCCTGGGTGACGTTGGCGGCCAGGTTGCGGTGGGTCAGCATGGCGGCCTTGGCCACGCCAGTGGTGCCGCCGGTGTATTGCAGGCAGGCCAGGTCGTCCTGGGTCAGCGCGACTTCCTCGAAGGGCGCGTCGCGGCCGGCCCGCAGCGCCTGGCCCAGGCGCAGGGCGCCGGGGATCGACCAGGCCGGCACCATGCGCTTGACGCGCCGTACCACGAAGTCCACCAGGCGGCCCTTGAGCGGACTGAGCAGTTCGCCGATCGAGGTCACCAGCACTTTCTCGACCGGGGTGTTGGGCAACGCCTTCTGCAGCGTGGCGGCGAAGTTGTCGGCCACCACGATGGCGCGCGCGCCGGCGTCGGCCAGCTGGTGCTCCAGTTCGTGGGCGGTGTACAGCGGGTTGCAGTTGACCACGACGCAGCCGGCGCGCAGCGTGCCGAACAGGCAGACCGGATATTGCAGCAGGTTGGGCATCATCAGCGCCACCCGGTCGCCCTTGCGCAGGCCGTTGGCGTGCAGCCAGGCGGCGAAGTCGCGCGTCAGGCGGTCGAGTTCGGCGTAGGTCATGGTCTTGCCCATGCTCAGGTACGCGGGCTTGTCCGCGAACCGCCGGCAGCTGTCACGCGCGATCGAGACCAGCGTGGTGGCGCTGTCGAGCTCGATGTCCCTGGGCACGCCCGCGGGGTAGCTCTTTTGCCAGATTCGTTCCATCTTTACGGGGCTCCCAACAGGGCTTTTTTCAGGGAGGATTGCGCCGGATTGTCGCCCAGCCAGACACGCAGCAGCGCGCGGCCGAAGGCGGGGTCGTCGATGCGCCCGCGCTGCCTGCCGTTGTCGGTGATCGTCACGCCGCGGGCATCGAAGTCCAGGTCGATCACGTCGCCTTCGCGGGCCGAGCCGATCTCGGCCATCAGGGCGGACAGGCGCGCGGCGGACGGTTGCAGGGCGGCGAGTTCCTGTTTGGACGTATTGTCGCGCAATCCTTCCTGCAGCGCCGCGTCCAGGCTCTTGCTGTCGACATCGCGCAAGAGTTGCAGGCGCATGCGGCGCGGCGCGTTGCTGTTGATCAAGGCCGCGGCGTCCTGGCTTTTGGCGCCGGCATACAGCGCCGCCACGTAGACCTTGACGACGAACTTGGTGCGCAGGCCGGCGCCGTTCAGCACCAGCGCCTGGCCGCCTTCGGACAACTGCGCGGGGACGCGCACACCAGCCACTTCCACGTCGGCGGCCAGCGCGGGGGCGGCCGCCAGGCAGGCGGCCAGGACCAGGCTCAGGGCGGCGGCGCGCCCTCCGGGGATGATGTCACGCATGGGTCTCCTCCAGTGGTTTTCTGCTTGTAGTACTTCTTGTCGGCGATGTAGATCGTGCGTTCCACGACGGCGTAGACGACGCCGTCCTTGTCTTTCAATTCCACGGTGTAGGTCCGGGTGGTCTCGTGGTCGCGCGCAAGGATCTTGCGTATGTCCGCGATTTCTCCCGGCGGCAGCCGGAAGTCCACATACAGCGTGGTATAGGCGGGCTTGCGGTAGCGGATGGATGCGGCCTTGTCCCACACGATGTGGTCCGCGCCCAGCGCCGCCATCAGCATGGTGGGATGGGCGCCGTCTGTCACCGCGAACAGCGAGCCGCCGTACATCGAGCCCACGATGTTGCGCGTGCGCCGCAGCAGGGGCAGCTTGATGCGGATGTGCTGGAAATCGTGCGACACGTGCAGCACCCGGCCGCCGGTGGCGCGGAACGCCGGATGCAGGTTGAATCCCACCCGCATCAGGCGCGCGCGCCAGGCCGGCGACAGGCGTTTGAACCAATAGGGCTTCACCGCTTTACATCGCCTCGGTCACATGGCCTCGAACAGGCCGGCCGCGCCCATGCCGGTGCCGATGCACATCGTCACCATGCCGTACTTGCCGCCGGTGCGGCGCAGGCCGTGCATCAGCGTGGCGGTGCGGATCGCGCCGGTCGCGCCCAGCGGGTGGCCCAGCGCGATGGCGCCGCCCAGCGGGTTGATCTTGGACGGATCGAGCTTGAGTTCGCGGATCACCGCCAGCGATTGCGCGGCGAAGGCCTCGTTCAGTTCGATCCAGTCCAGGTCGTCCTGGGCGATGCCGGCGCGCGCCAGCACCTTGGGGATGGCGGCCATGGGGCCGATGCCCATGATTTCCGGCGGCACGCCGGCCACCGAATAGCTGACGAAGCGCGCCATCGGGCTGAGGTTGAACTCGCGCAGCACGCGCTCGGACACCAGCACCACGGCGGCGGCGCCGTCCGACATCTGCGAGCTGTTGCCGGCGGTGACGCTGCCGCGCGCGGCGAACACGGGCTTGAGCCGCGCCAGTCCTTCGGCGCTGCTGTCGGGGCGCGGGCCTTCGTCGACTTCGACCAGGCGGCGGCTTTCGCGCACGTCGCCCTTGGAGCCGCCGGGCAGGCGCGTCACCACCTCGAACGGCGTGGTCTCGGCGCGGAAGTGGCCGGCGGCGATGGCGGCGTTGGCCTTCTGCTGCGAGGCCAGCGCGAAGGCGTCCTGGTCTTCGCGCGACACCTTCCATTGCTCGGCCACCTTCTCGCCGGTCAGGCCCATGCCGAAGGCCATGCCGACGTTCTCGGGATGCGAGAAGATGGCCGGGTTGAGCGACACCTTGTTGCCCATGATCTGCGGCATGGCGCTCATCGACTCGGTGCCCGAGCCGATCATGATGTCGACCTCGCCGCTGCGGATGCGGGCGGCGGCGTCGGCCACCGCTTGCAGGCCCGACGCGCAGAAGCGGTTGACGGTGACGCCGGCCACGCTTTGCGGCAGGCCGGCCAGCAATAGCCCGATGCGCGCCACGTTCATGCCCTGTTCGGCTTCCGGCATGGCGCAGCCGGTGATGACGTCGTCGATGCGCGCCGGATCCAGCCACGGCGTCTGCTTCAACACGCCCTGCAGCGCCGCCGCCAGCATGTCGTCGGGCCGGGTGGTGGCATACACCCCATTGCGCTTGCCCACCGGCAGCCGCGTCGCCGCAACGATGTAAGCCTCTTGAATCTGCTTGCTCATATCATTTCCTCGTATCCATAACGATCACCCTCTATGCACACCACGGTCCCCCACAAGCGGGGCCGCGCGGATCCGGCTTTGCCGGTCCGCCACCGGCGCCCCCTGGGGGGAAGCGCCGCAAGGCGCCTCGGGGGGGAGTCAGTTCCGCAATGGCTTGCCCGTGTCGAGCGTGTGGCGGATGCGGGCCTGGGTCTCGGGCGTGCGCAGCAGCGCCACGAACTCCTTGCGTTCGACCGCCAGCAGCCATTCCTCGTCGACCTTGGCGCCGGTCTCGACCTCGCCGCCGCAAAGCGCGACGGCGGCGCTGCGGGCCACGCGGTAGTCGTGGGCGCTGATCATGCCGCCTTCGCGCATGTTGACCAGCACCATCTCGAAGTTGGCGATGCCGTTGCGGCCGGCCACGGGCACGTCCTGCAGGCGCGGCGGCGGCGTGTAGCCGGCGGTGGCGGCGGCGCGCGCCTGGCCGATGGCCACGAACAGCAGCTCGCCCGGATGGAACAGCACGATGTCCTGCTCGCGCGCGAAGCCCAGGTCCACGGCCTCGATGGCGCTCTTGGCGACCCGCGCCATGGCGATGGTCTGGAACACCGGTTGCAGGAACGGGAACACCTCGCCGGGCGTGGCCGTCTTTGCCGCCAGCGCGGCGGCGCGGCCGGCGAATTCCTTGCTGCCGCCGCCGGCCGGGATCAGGCCGACGCCGGCCTCGACCAGGCCGATGTAGCTTTCCAGCGCCAGCACGCGGTGCGAGGCATGCATCAGGAATTCGCAGCCGCCGCCCAGCGCCATGCCCTGCACGGCCGCCACGGTGGGGATCTGCGCGTACTTGAAGGCCTGCGAGGTGCGCTGGAACTTCTCGACAGTGGCTTCCAGCATGTCCCATTGGCCGGCGGCGCAGGCTTCGGACACCTGCTGCAGGTTGGCGCCCACGGCGAACGGGGCGTCATGCCAGATCACCAGGCCGTCGAACTCGCGCTCGGCGCGCGCCACGGCCTGCAGGATGCCTTCCAGCACCTCGGCGCCCAGCGTGTGGTTCTTGGACGTGACCGACAGGATGGCGATGCCGGCGTCGACCTCGGGCAGGTTCCACAGGCGCACGCCTTCGTTTTCCCACACCGTGGTGCCGCGGTCGTCGGGGCCTTCGCCGAACACGCGCTCGGGGAACAGCTGGCGCCGGTAGACCGGCAGCGCCGAGCGCGGGTGCAGCTTGCCGCTGCGCGCCGAATACGAGCCGGCGGGCGTGTGCACGCCCTGGCGGTCGGGCTCCAGGGCCCAGGCCGGCAGCGGTGCGTCGCTCATGGCGCGGCCGGCGGCGATGTCCTCGGCCACGGCGCGGGCGATGGCCTGCCAGCCGGCGGCCTGCCAGGTCTCGAACGGGCCCTGGGCCCAGCCGAAGCCCCAGCGCATGGCCAGGTCCAGGTCACGGGCGTTGTCGGCCACCTGGCCGAGCTGCACCGCGCTGTAGTGGAAGATGTCGCGGAACAGGCTCCACAGGAACTGGGCCTGCGGATGGTCGCTGGCGCGCAGCGCGGCGAAGCGCCTGGCCGGATCGCGTTCCTTGAGCAGGGCGGCGACCTCGTCGGCGAGCTTGCCGGCGCTGGGGCGGTAGTCCTGCGCTTGCAGGTCCAGCACCTGGATTTCGCGGCCGGCCTTGCGGTAGACGCCGGCGCCGCTCTTCTGGCCCAGCGCGCCCTTGGCGATCAGGGCCGACAGCCAGGCGGGCAGCGTGAAATAGCGGTGCCAGGGATCGTCGGGCAGGTTCTTGTCCATGGTGCCGACCACGTGGGCCAGCGTGTCCAGGCCGACCACGTCGGCGGTGCGGTAGGTGGCGCTCTTGGGGCGGCCGATCCTGGGGCCGGTGAGGGCGTCGACCTCGTCAAAGCCCAGCCCCAGGCGCTGGGTGTGGTGCATGGCGGCCAGGATCGAGAACACGCCGATGCGGTTGGCCACGAAGTTGGGCGTGTCGAGCGCGCGGATCACGCCCTTGCCCAGGGTGGAGGTCAGCCAGGTTTCGAGCTGGTCCAGCACCGGCGCCTGGGTGTGCGCGGTGGCGATGATTTCCACCAGCCGCATGTAGCGCGGCGGATTGAAGAAATGGATGCCGCAGAAGCGGTCGCGCAGCGCGGCCGGCAGGGCGTTGGCCAGCGCGTCGATCGACAGGCCGGAGGTATTGGAGGCGATGATGGCGCCGGGCGCGACGTGCGGCGCGATGCGCTCGTACAGCGCGGTCTTCCAGTCCATGCGCTCGGCGATGGCTTCGATGATCAGGTCGCAGCCGCGCAGCTGTTCGATATGGTCGTCGTAGTTGGCCGGGGTGATCAGGGCCAGGCGCGAGGCGCTGGCCAGCGGCGCGGGCTCGAGCTTCTTCAGGCCGGCCAGCGCCTTCTTGACGATGCCGTTGCGGTCGCCTTCGGGCGCCGCAAGGTCGAACAGCGTGACGGGCACGCCGGCGTTGGCCAGGTGGGCGGCGATCTGCGCGCCCATGACGCCGGCACCCAGCACGGCGACGTGTTTGACGACGAACTTGCTCAAGGAAGTCTCCTGAAAATGCGGGCGGAAGACGGGACCGGCCCGTCATCCGCCCCGGCAAGGCTAGAAGCGGGACGACAGCTGCAGGCCGAAGATGTGGCCGCTGCTGTCATAGGTGCCCGCGACGCGGCCCTTCGTCAGCGCGTTGCCGGACGTGGTGTCGATATCCGTCTTGCGCAGGTACAGATAGGTATAGCCCAGGTCCAGCGTGGTGCTCTTGGTGGCCTGCCACTGCACGCCCGTCGAGAACCAGTAGCGGTCGTTGTCGGGCAGCGAGGTGGGCCGGTCCTCGGCCTTGTGGACCGGCGATTGATCGTAGGCCAGGCCGAACTTCCACTTCCAGTCCGGCGCGAACTTGTAGGTCGTGCCCACGGCGATGCGCCAGGTGTCGCGGAAGTTCAGCGGCAGGTCGTCATCGCGCGCGCCGGTGCCGGAGTTGCGGATCTTCAGGTCGGGGATGCTGCTCCAGCCGGTCCACGAGATGTCGCCCAGCAGTTCCCACTTCTCGTTGAGCTGATGGGTGGCGCTCAGGATCAGCGTATCGGGCAGGTCGACCGAGGCCTTGGCGTCGAACGAGACCGACTGGCCGGTGGGGCCGATGTGGTCGATATCGGTGTCGCCCTTGGCGGTGTGCTTGATCTTGGAACGGTACGACAGGCCGATGCGGGTGTCTTCGGTGGGTTGCAGCATGAAGCCCACGTTCCAGCCCCAGGCATCGCCCTTCAGGTTGAGGTCGGCGTCGCCGTTGGTGAAGACCGTGCGGCCGCCGGGCAGGGCCACGGGCACCACGGTCTTCTTCTTGTAGTTGGCGTCGATGTGCTGCCAGTTCACGCCGAAGCCCATCGAGAATTTCTCGTTGACCTTGTAGGCGATCGAGGGATTGATGTTGATCGTCTTGATCTCGAACTTGTTCGAGTGGTATTGGCCGGCCCAGCCGTCGTCGTATTCGGTCATGAGGCCGAACGGCGCGCCGATGCCCAGGCCGATGAACCACTTTTCGCTCAGCTGCCACGAGCCGTAGAGGTTGGGCACGACCCCCAGGTTGCCGGCGTCGCCGCCGTCGCCGCCGGTGGGTCGGGTGCCGCCCAGCGCGGTGGGATTGCGGCTGTCACCGTTGTCCGAGAACTTGAACGACGGCTTGATCAGGTTGACGCCGCCCGAGACATTGATGCCGGGCAGGTAGGTCATGCCTGCGGGGTTGTAGTAGATGATGCTGGCGTTTTCCGGATTTGCCGCCGAGCCCGCATAAGCGTTGCCCAGGCCGCTGGCATTCTGCTCCAGGAGCTGAAAGCCGGCGCCGTGGGCGGCGCTGGTGGCGCCCAGGCCGACCACAATGGCGGACAGGGTGCTCAGGGACAATGAACGTCTGCTCATGGTACTGCCTCCTCGATGTTGGATATGTGTGTCTCTATGGCACTGCCGGTCTCGTCGGCCCGGTCTAATCTCTCGGCATACGCCGGTTCTCTACTGCGCTACGCACTGCGACTGCTCTGGTAATGCAGGGGTCCGCCCGTGAACGGCGCGAACCCGGTCCCGAAAATCACGCCGGCGTCGGCCAGGTCGGCATCGGCCACCACGCCGGCCTCGACCCGCTCGCGGGTGGCGTCCACCAAGGGCTGGATCAGGCGTTCGGCCAGGCCGGCCGGCGCGCGGGCGGCGCCCTGGCCGTCCTTTACCGGTTTGCCGTCGCGCCAGGTGTAGAAGCCGCGGCCGCTCTTCTTGCCCAGGTCGCCGCGCGCCAGCTTCTCGGCCAGGCAGCGCGGCGGCTCGGCGCCGCCGGCCAGTTCCTGGCCCGCCGCGCGGGCGATGTCCAGGCCGACGGTGTCGGCCAGTTCCAGCGGCCCCATGGGCATGCCGAACGCCACCATGGCCGCGTCCACGGCGGCGGGCGACACGCCTTCGTCGACGCTGCGCATGGCCTGCAGCATGTAGGGCGCCAGCACGGCGTTGACCAGGAAGCCGGGCGCGCTGCGCACCGGCAGGGCCAGCTTGCCGATCTGGCCGACGAAGGCGCTGGCGCGCGCCAGCGTGTCGGCGGCGGTGCCGTCCGCATGCACCACTTCCACCAGCGGCATCTTGGCCACGGGGTTGAAGAAGTGGATGCCGACCAGCCGCTCGGGCCGCGCCAGGCCGGCGCCCAGCGTTTCCAGCGACAGGCTGGAGGTGTTGGTGGCCAGCAGCGCGTCGGCCTTCATGCGCGGCTCCAGCGACTGGTACAAGCCGCGCTTGGCCTCGGGGCTCTCGCTGATGGCCTCGATCACCACGTCGGCCAGCGGCACGCCGCCGCCGGCGGGATCGGGCACCAGCCGGTCGAAGGCGGCGCGGGCCGCGCGGCGGTCCTTCAGGCGGCGCGAGAACAGGGCCGCGGCGCGTTTGATGGCGGGCGCGATGCGGGTCATGTCCTGGTCCTGCAGTGTCACGGTCAGGCCCTTGAGCGCGCACCAGGCGGCGATGTCGCCGCCCATCACGCCGGCGCCGACCACGTGCACGTGGCGCACCGGGGCGATGCCGGCCTGGCGGCCGTTGGCCTTCAGGCGTTCCTGCAGCCGGAACACGCGCAGCAGGTTGCGGGCGGTGTCCGAAGCGATGATGGTGTCGATCAGCGCGGGCGCCTGCAAGGCGTTGCCGCCGTGCTTTTCCCAGAGTTCGATGATGGCCGGCGCGGCCGGGTAGTGACCCAGCGGGTCCTTGGCGGCGACCTGCTTGCGGGCGCGGTTGGCGGCCACCGCCTTGAGCGGCCAGCGGTTCAGCCAGGCGCCCAGGCCGCGCGCGCGCCGCGGCGGCTTGCCCGACAGCACCATGCCGCGCGCCGCCGCCTGCAGCAGGCGGGTCGGCACGCGCGCATCCACCAGCCCCAGCGCCGCCGCGCGGCGCGCATCGGCGCCGCGGCCGGTCAGCATCATGTCGAGCGCGGCCGGCGCGCCGATCACGGCGGGCAGGCGCAGCATGCCGCCCCAGCCGGGGAAGATGCCCAGCATGACTTCCGGCAGCGCCAGCGAGGCGCCGGGCGCGTCTTCCACCAGGCGGTAGCGGCAGGCCAGCGCCAGCTCCAGGCCGCCGCCCAGGCAGTGGCCCTGGATCAGCGCCAGCGTCGGGTAGCGCACCGCCGCCAGGCGGTTGAACAGGTTCCAGCCGCGCGCCACCAGGGCGCGGCCCTGTTCCGGCGTGTTCAGTTCGGCGAATTCATTGACGTCGGCGCCGACGATGAAGCCGGTGGCCTTGCCGGAACGGATCACCAGGCCCTTGGGCGGCTGGGCGTCGAGCGCGTCCAGCACCGTCGCCAGTTCCGCCATGGTGTCGGCCGACAGGGCGTTGACGGCGCTGCCGGCGCGGTCGAACGTCAGCCACGCCAGGCCGTCGGGGTCGCGCTCCAGGCGCCAGTGCGAGAGCGTCTCCAGCGCGTTCATTAGCGGTTCTCCAAGGTTTCGACCAGCATCGCGCCACCCAGGCCGCCGCCGATGCAGATGGCGGCCATGCCGCGCCGCGCGCCGCGGCGCTTGAGCGCCTCCAGCAGGTGCAGCACGATGCGGGCGCCCGAGGCGCCGACTGGATGGCCGATGGCGATGGCGCCGCCGTCCACGTTCAGGCGGGCCGGGTCGAGCGCGCCCCAGGCCGGCGTGCCGAAGTGTTCCTGGCAATAGGCCTCGTCCTGCCAGGCGGCCAGGCAGCCTAGCACCTGCGCGGCGAAGGCTTCGTTGATCTCCCACAAGTCCAGGTCATTCAGGCCCAGGCCGTGGCGTTGCAGGATCGGCGTGGCGGCATGCACCGGCCCCAGGCCCATCATGGCCGGATCCAGGCCGGCCCACTGGCTGTCGACGATGCGGCCCAGCGGTCGCAGGTTCCAGCGCCGCACCGCTTCCTCGGAGGCCAGCACCAGCATCGCGGCGCCGTCGGTGACCTGCGAGCTGTTGCCGGCGGTGATGTTGCCCCAGGGCTTGTCGAACACCGGCTTGAGCCTGGCCAGCTTTTCGGGCGTGGAGTCCTCGCGCACGCCGTCGTCGTCCGGGTACAGCTTGCCCTGGGTGTCGATCAGCGGCGTGATCTCGGCGAAGGCGCCGTTGGCGCGCCCGGCCAGCGCGCGCGCGTGGCTCTGCGCCGAATAGGCGTCCATGGCCTGGCGGCTGATGCCGAAGCGGGTGGCGACGTTCTCGGCGGTCTGGCCCATGGACAGGCCCACCACGGGGTCGGTCAGGCCCTTGAGCAGGCCGATCACCGGCGCCAGGTGGCGCAGGCGCAAGCGGCCGAGCGTGGCGAGCCTGGCGCCGATGCCGCGGGCCGCGTACCAGCTGGCCAGCCAGCGCACCATGTCGTCCGAGAACAGCACCGGCGCGTGCGACAGGGCGTCGGTGCCGCCGGCCAGCACCAGCTGCGAGCGGCCGGTCTGGATGTTGGCGATGGCGGAATCCAGGGCCTGCATGCCGGACGCGCAGTTGCGCATCACCGTCCAGCCCGGCACCTTGTTGCCGCAACCCAGGCGCAGGGCGATCACGCGGCCGATGTTGACTTCGTCGGCCGAGGGCGCGGCGCAGCCCACGATGACCTCGTCCAGGTCCGTGGGCGCATAGGGCTGGCGCAACAACAGGCCGCGTCCGGCCTGCACCGCCAGGTCGCCGGCCGCGAATGGGCCGGGGCCCGAGCGCGCTTTCAGGAAAGGGGTGCGGGCGCCGTCGACCACGTATACCGGTTTGAATGCCATCCGATCTCCTTGGTGTGAGGACGGGCCTCAGGCCGCCTTGCGTTCGGCCACGGGCTTGACCGCGCCGGTGATGCCGAGATCAAAAGGGAAATCATCCACTTTCACCACGGTGTCGCGCAAGGTATTCCGGCGCTTGACCACCGCATATTCTTCGGCGGTGATGCCGCCGGCGGCAAAGACGGCGTCGGCCAGGTCGCGCACGTTGGCCTGCGGGTTGCCTTCGAGCGCGCCGCTTTTCTCGAATTCGCGTATCTTCGATTCGATCGGTTCGGCTTCGAGCGTGGCGGCCAGCGCCTGTTCGATCGCGCCGACCGGTTCGTCGGCGGTCGCGGGCAGGTGGCAGCCGGCGGTCAGGCGGTCGCGGGTCGCGCCGGGGTTGATGAGCAATCGCGCCACGTCCTGGCCCAGCTGGTCGGACGGCAGCGACTGCGGCCGGCCCCAGGGGAAGACGATGCGGCGCAGGCTCCACGCCACCAGGCGGTTGGGATAGTTTTCCAGCACGCCGTCGATGGCGTCCTGCAGGCGGAACAGCGCGTCCTGCACCGACCAGTGCACCAGCGGCGCGTCGGCGCTCTGGCGGCCTTCGTCCTCGAAGCGCTTGAGCGCGGCGCTGGCCAGGTACATCTGCGACAGGATGTCGCCCAGGCGCGCCGACAGGCGCTCGCGGCGCTTGAGGCTGCCGCCCAGCACCAGCATCGAGGTGTCGGCCAGCAGCGCGAAGGCGGCCGAATAGCGGCTCAGCAACTGGTAGTAGCGCTTCATTTCGGGCGCGACGTCGGCGTCGATGCCGACGAAGCGGCCGCCGGTCAGGGCGGTGCCCAGCGCGCGCAGCTTGTTGCGCGCGACAAAGCCGACGTGGCCCCAGAAGGCGCGGTCGAAATCATCCAGCCCCTGCCTGCGGTCGGGCGACTGCGCCGCGCGCATCTCGGCCAGCACGTAGGGATGGCAGCGGATCGCGCCCTGGCCGAAGATGATCAGGCTGCGGGTCAGGATGTTGGCGCCTTCCACGGTGATGCCGATGGGGATCTGCTGGTAGGCGCGGCCCAGGAAGTTGGACGGCCCCAGGCAGATGCCCTTGCCGCCGATCACGTCCATGCCGTCGTTGACGACCTGGCGCGCGCGTTCGGTGACGTGGTACTTGACGATGGCCGACACCACCGAGGGCTTCTCGCCCAGGTCGACGGCGCCGGCGGTCATGCTGCGCGCGGCGTCCATCATGTAGGTGTGGCCGCCGATGCGGGCCAGCGCTTCCTCTACGCCCTCGAACTTGCCGACCGGGGTGCGGAACTGGCTGCGCACGCGGGCGTAGCCGCCGACCGCGCGGGCCGTCAGCTTGGACATGCCGGTGTTGGAAGACGGCAGCGAGATCGAGCGGCCGGCCGCCAGGCATTCCATCAGCATGCGCCAGCCCTGGCCGGCCATGGCCGGGCCGCCGATGATGAAGTCCAGCGGCATGAACACGTCCTGGCCGCGGGTCGGGCCGTTCATGAACATGGCGTTCAGCGGGAAGTGGCGGCGGCCGGTGTCCACGCCCGGATGGTCGTGCGGCACCAGCGCGCAGGTGATGCCGATGTCCTTCCTGCCGCCCAACAGGCCGTCCGGGTCGTACAGGCGGAAGGCCAGGCCCAGCAGCGTGCAGACGGGCGCCAGCGTGATGTAGCGCTTGTCCCAGCTGACGCGCATGCCGATCACTTCCCGGCCCTGCCATTCGCCCTTGCAGACGATGCCGCTGTCGGGGATGGCGGCGGCATCGGAACCGGCCCAGGGGCTGGTCAGCGCGAAGGCCGGCACTTCCTCGCCGCGCGCCAGACGCGGCAGGTAGTGGTTCTTCTGTTCCTCGGTGCCGTAGTGCAGCAGCAGCTCGGCGGGGCCGAGCGAGTTGGGCACCATCACCGACACCGCCAGCGCCGACGAGCGCGTCGACAGCTTGGTCACGATCTCGGAGTGGGCATAGGCCGAGAAGGCCAGGCCGCCGTATTCCTTGGGGATGATCATGCCCAGGAAGCCGCTGCGCTTGAGATAGTCCCAGACCTCGGGAGGCAGGTCGAAGCGTTCCTGCGTGATGTTCCAGTCATTGACCATGCGGCAGGCTTCTTCGGCCTGGTGGTCGAGGAAATGCTGTTCTTCTTCGGTCAGGCGCGGGCGCGGATAGGCCAGCATGCGCTTCCAGTCGGGGCGGCCGCGGAACAGCTCGCCTTCCCACCACACCGTGCCGGCCTCGAGCGCGTCGCGCTCGGTGTCCGACATCTGCGGCAGCACCTTGCGGTAGAGATTGAAGATCGGCGCCGACAGCAAGGCCCGCCTGACCGGGCGCACGCCCAGCAGGACGACGGCCAGCAGCGCGATGACGACCAGCGCGACGATGACTGCGTTCATTTCCTTGTCTCCTTTCTCGATATCTTCTGGAACCGCCGCACCGCGCTGACCCCTGGGGCCTAAGTGGCGGGATGCTGCGGCAGGGGAGCGCGCAGGCCGCCGAGCAGGAAGCTCATCAGGCGGGGCAGCAGCAGCTCGGGGTTGTCGGGTTGCTCGGCTTCGTCCAGCGTCCAGCCGGTCACCGAGCGCAGCAGGTCGGTGCCGATGATGGCGTAGGAGGTTGCGCCCAGCATGAACTGGAAACGCCACACGATCTCGGCGCGCGGCACGTCGGGCAGCGCGGCGAAGAGGGCATTGCGGTAGCGCTCGAGCACGTCGGCGTATTCCTCGGCGAACAGGGCGCGAATGAAGCCGGCCGGGTCGGTCATGGTGCGTTCGAGCAGCGGCAGGAAAGTGCTGCCGGCCTGCTCCGGATCGGCGGCCAGCCGCAGCAGCGTGCCGAAGAAGGCGTCGACGATCTGCGACGGCTTGAGGGGCTTGCCCTGGGCCTGCGCCTCAAGCTCGTCGAGCAGGCGCAGCCGCTCGCGGTTCAGGACTTCCAGGCGGCGCTTGAGCACGGCCTGCACCAGCGATTCCTTGGAGCCGAAGTGATAGTTGACCGACGCCAGGTTGACGCCCGCCGCGCCGGTGATCTGGCGCATGGACGTGCCGTCGTGGCCCTGCTGCGCGAACAGCGCTTCGGCGGTGTCGAGGATCGATTCGCGGGTGCTGGAGGATCTGAGTTCTTGCATTAGGTTGAATTCAAACGTTCGTTTGAAAGAAGTATGCGCGCCCCGGTGCCGGCAGGCGATAGTGGTTATCCCTAGCTGGTGCGCCTGAATCCCGAGGCGGCCCGGACGACCCGCCTCGTTCCTTTGCACGAGAGGCCGTTCCGTTGGCCGAGGACGGGCGCCGGGCCTCGCCCAAACGGCACTGCGCCGTTTGTCCTCGGACGAGCGCCCTAGGTTGAAAGCCGTCTGGAAGACCTCGCCGAAACGCCGCAGTATCAGCGCGAGGACTTGAGAGCGTTGCACCGTGGATGCGGCTGGCGAGCCCGATCGCCGTTCCGGTGCCGCAGGCCAGATCGCCCTGACACAGGAGCAGGAGACATGACGACCTACAGAGTGGGGCTGTTGGTGGACGGGACCGACCAGCCCGGCTGGATCCACGACATGGCTGAGTGGCTCGCGCGCAGCCAGGATTTCGATTTCTCGGCCTTGCTGGTATTGGAAAAGGCGACCACCGGTCCCGCGCCGCGCCTGAGCGCCAAGGCGCTGTTCGGCACCTTGTCGCGGCTCGAGTCGCGGCTGCTGCCCGTCCGGCAACGGCAAATGCTGACCTGCCACGACATGCGCGACGGCTTGCCGCCGTCAACGGCGTTGCTGACACTGCCGGCCGATCCCGACGACGGCGGACGCGATGACGGCGTGGCCGCGCTCGGCCTGGACCTGGTGATCATGCTGGGGGGCCTGCCATCGCTGCGCGCCCGCATGGCCGACTGGGCGCGGCTGGGGGTATGGCAGCTGAGCTATTCCGATATCGCCGTGTCCACCAGCCGCTATGCGGGATTCTGGGAGGTCTACCAGCGCGCGGACCACACCACGGTGAAACTGTGGCGCATGGGGGCCAGCGCCGAGGAGGACGCGTTGCTGGACCAGCGCAGCTTCAATACCGAAGTGTTCTGGCTCAAGAACCAGACCCGCGCCTTCAGCCTGGGCAACTTCATGATCTACGACGCCTTGCAGGCGTTGGCGCGGGCGCGGCCGGGCGCGGCGCTGCCCGGCATGCAGATCATGAGCGGCGAACGCCGCGACGATCCGGCCGAATGGGACAGCGCCGCCTACATCGCGCGCCAGGCCTGGTTAATGGGCGATTTGATTGTGCGGCGCGTCATGAAACGCAATGTGCGCTGGCGCATTGGTATGTTTCCCTCGACCCGGCAGCAGGCGGTGATTTCCGAAGCGATGGTATTGCAGCCACCGAAGGGCCGATTTTTCGCGGATCCCTTCGTATATACCAAGGACAAGAATCCATATATATTTTTCGAGGATTACGATTTCAATTCGCGGAAGGGCACGATTTCGGTCGCAACCTACTCGGACGGGGCTTTCCGGCTATTGGGGACGGCCTTGAACCTGCCCTACCATTTATCTTTTCCGTATGTTTTTGAATATGAAGGCGTGACCTACATGGTTCCGGAAACCTGCGGAAATCGCAGCATAGAATTATGGAAATGCACCGATTTTCCATTGAAATGGGAGTTGGACTTAACCCTGATGACGAATATTTCCGCCGTCGATACCATTATTTTCAAGCGCGGCGAATACTGGTGGCTGTTAACCAATATCGATCGCACGGACGGCCAGAGCCACTGCGACGAATTGTTCGCCTTTTTCGCCGACTCGCCGCGGTCCAGCCATTGGACGCCGCACGCCTGCAACCCCATCGTGCGCAACCCCATGCGGGCCCGCAACGCGGGAATCGTTGTCTCGCCTGGCGGAGAGGTGATCCGCTGCGCCCAGTACCAAGGCTTCTGCCACTACGGCAAGGGCGTCTCGCTGAACCGGATCGAAGAGCTGTCGCCGTCCACCTACGTCGAGACGGATGGCGAAATCCATTACGCCAGCTTTTTGAGAAAACGCCATGCTTCAATGCACCATTGGCACCACCAGGGCGGTCATACGGTATTCGACTTCGCCTATATGGAGTAAATGACGGCGTGATGGGCGAAAATAAAAGTGTTACCTATATTTCGATTGCGATGGCGATGTCCGGGCTTAATGTGTCAGCGGAAACATATCGACAAGCCTGCCGGCGAATTCCACCTCTTCCCGCCGTTCCCGCGGTCCGCGGCGATGGCGCCTGCCGGCGCCGCGCGCCGGCCTGAGCGCGGCGTCCCGGCGGGGCCTTTGCCCAGGCGGCACAGAGGGTGGGGCGCCGTGGCCTGCCCGGGAATCTCGGTAAAAACCCTAGCGGATGAAAGGATGATGGCGGTTCCTCATCCTGATTTACGAGGGTGATTAAGGCTAACGAATGATTTCTGTTTTTGTCGGATTATATCGCCTGCAAGCGTCTTGATTTTGCCAATTTCGAACCATAAGATGGGTTCATGCCATCCGTTATGTTGGCTACGAAAGTCTCCCAGCCCAAATGGCCCGGTGCAGCGTCATTAGATATTCCGGGATATTGCGGACCACCCCCGCGAGGGCTGGAAAAAAATAGTCTTCAGCACAGCGAAGATCCCTTCTAGGCCTGTTGAACAACCGGGAGGACACCATGGCCAAGATGGTCCTGATTGAAGCCCATCCGCTCTTGCGGCTGGGGTTATGGCAGATTCTGAGCAAGTTGGACGATGTGTGGGAAATCGAGGGGATGGGGTTGGCCGATGTTTCCAAGGCCAACGGCGCGCATGCGGGCGCCGATCTGTTGATCTACGGCCTGCCCGTGGACAGCGAGGAAGCCTGGAGCACCTTGCATGAAATCCAGCGCGAACTCAGCCCGAAGCGCATTCTGCTGTTGACCGATGTCATGCCGTTGCCGATGCCGGTGCAGGGCTTGCCCGGCGCCAGCGTCTACGGCTGCCTGATGAAAACGGCATCGGTGGAAATCCTGGAAGCGGCGATCCGCCTGGTCATGGCGGGCGGCCAGTGCTTTCCAAGCGAACAGGCCTTGCAGTCGCCTTCGCAGGCGGCGTGCGCCTTGCCGGCGCGCGATGTCGACGAGGGCGCCAAGGGCACCATGCCGGTCAGCGCCGGCGCCCAGCTGCTGCAGATCACGCCGCGCCAGTACGAAGTGCTGGTGCTGCTGGCACGGGGCTATCCGATCAAGACGGTCAGCCGCATGCTCAATATCTCGGTCGCAACGGCCAAGACGCATGCCTGCACGCTGTATCAGCGCCTGCACGTCAAGAACAAGGGCGAAGCCGTGTACGCGGCCCTGCAACGCGGCGCCACGCTGGAATGGCACGAGCCCAACGGCCGCGAAGTGGACGCGGGCCAGCTTTACGGGCGCAAGCTGGGATAGGGGCCTGGCGGGCCGGCCCCGCCATCCCGCCTAGGGCGTAGATCCTGCAGCATCGGCGGTCGCCGTGCCGCAGCATTCCTCCTCCAATCATCCTCCTGAACGAGATTCAGCGAACGTAGCCGCTGATAGCATGGGTCGTGTCCGCAAGCATGGATCGAAATGGCGAATCACAATGCCCGCCCTGACGATGCCGCGCGGCGGACGAGATTCCCGTGAGCCTGGCGACGTGCTGGAACCAGCGTCGCAGCCGTGCGCAGCCCGGCCATGGGAACCGTGTCTGGGCCCTGCGTCACAAGGTTCCCCCCGGGATGACAACCGTTCTAATCGAAGACTACGCTCTGCTTCGTGTCGCCATCCAGCATGTGCTGGAGCGGGTACGGAACGCCGAGGACATTCTGGCGATCTCGCCAGCCCATCTTGTGAACATGCCCGGTTCGATCAACCGGCCGGTGGAATTGCTGGTGATCGGCTGCAGCGGCGTGGCCGAACCCGACATCGGCCTGCTGTCGCAGGCCATGGCGCTGTTCATGCCGCGCCTGGTGCTGGCCCTGTACTCGGTGCTGGACCAGAGCATGATGGCGGCCTGCGCCCGCGCGGGAGTGGCCGGCTATCTGCCCAAGGCTTCCAGCCCCGACGCGCTGGCCGCCGCGGTCAGCCTGGTGCTGGCGGGAGGCGAGTGCTATCCGCAACCCACCGCGCGCCCGCTGGCGACCGCGCATGCGCCGCTGCAGGAACTGCGCGAGCTGACCCAGCGGCAGGAAGAGATCCTGCAATTGCTGGTGCAGGGCAAGACCATGCGCGAAATTGGCCAGCAGGTGGGGATTTCCGTGGCCACCGTGAAGAGCCACGCGCGCACGCTGTACTGGAAACTGAATGCGCGCAACCAGGCCGAAGCGGCCTACATCGCGGTACAGATGGGCCTGGTGCGCGGCAACGACGCGGCGGCGGGCAAGCGCGACGACACGCCGTAGCGGGCCGCGGCTTCAGCGGCCGGCGTCGCGGCGCGCGCCATCGGCCGCTTGCGGCGCGGGCGCCGCGCGGGGGCCGATGACCGCGGCGAATTCGCGTTCGGCGGCCGCCAGCACCGCGTCCACGTGCAGGTGATCGAGCGCATGGCGGCGGGCCGCGGCGCCCAGCGTTTCGCGGACCTGGGCATTGCCGGCCAGCTTGCGCACCGCCTCGGCCATGGCCACGGCGTCCTCCGGCGGCGTCACCAGGCCGCAGTGCGCCACCACCCCCGCCAGCTCGGTGCCGCGCGCCGCGCCGCATACCACCGGACGGCCGCTGGCCAGCATGCCGGTGAGCTTGGACGGCATCACCAGGTCCGCGGCGCCGGCGCGTTGCGGCAGCAGATGGATGTCGGCGGTGTTCAGCAGCGCCGCCAGGCGCTCGGCGGGTTGCAGGTCCAGGAAGCGCACCCGCGCCAGTCCCTGGCACTGCGCCTGCAGCGGCGCCCGCGCCGGGCCCTGGCCGCAGAAGACGAACCAGAGGCGTTCGTCGCCTTCCAGCAGGCGGGCCACCTGCGCCAAGGTCTCCAGGCCCTGCTTGCCACCCATGTTGCCGGAATACAGCGCCACCACCGCATCGGCCGGGATGCCGAGTTCGGCGCGCAGGTCGCCGGCGCGGTCCGGCGCGATGGCGTGGACATCGATCCAGTTGGGCAGCAGCACCGCCTTGTCCGGTTCGACGCCCTTGTACAAGGCAAGGTCGAGCATGCGCCCCGAAATGGTCGACACGCGATCGAAGCGCCGCATCAGCCAACGTTCCGCGCGCCGCGCGGCGGCGCGCAGCCAGGCGCCCTTGAGCAGCCCCAGGTCGAAGGCGGCGTCGACCTCGTAGTCCTGGATGTGCAGCCAGGCGCGCGCCCCGCACAGGCGCGCGGCGAGCCAGGCGGCCGGCGCGCAGAACAGGGCCGGCTCGACCACCAGGATCAGGTCGGGCCGGCCGGCGGCCGCGCGCAACAGCGACGGCAGGCTGGAAAGGGCGAAGCTGGCCAGGTGCAGCAGGCGTTTGGCGCCGCCGGGCCGGGCCGGCACCCACAGGGGCGCGCGCCTGACCGTGACGCCGGCGCGGGTTTCCTTGCGGTAGCGGCCCGCGCGGTAGCCGTCATGCACGCGCCATTGCGGATAGTAGGGCGGCGCCGTGACCACGCTGACGTCATGGCCGCGGGCCGCCAGCCACTCGGCCAGTTCGGCGCTGTATTTGCCGATGCCGGTCAGCTCCGGCGCGTAGTTGATGCCGTACAGGAGGATCTTCATGCCGGCGGCGCCACGCGCGGTTTGACGGGGCGGCAGGGGTTGCCCAGGCACACCATGGCGGGCGGCAGGCTGCGGAATACCGAGCTGCGCGCGCCCACCACCGCCTCGCGGCCCACCGTGACGCCCGGGCCGACGAACACGTCGGTCGCGACCCAGGCGCCGTCCTCGATGCGCACGGCGCGCTCGCGCAGCGGAAAATCCGGTTGCGCCGCGTCGTGGTCGGCCGCGCACAGGTAGCTGCGTTGCGAGACCACCGCGTGCGCGCCGACGTGGATGGGGCCCAGGCTGTAGAGCACCGCGTCGTCGCCGATCCAGGCGTAGTCGCCGATGTCCACTTTCCAGGGATAGGTCACGGTGGCGCTGGGCCGTATCAGCACCTTGCGGCCGATCTGCGCGCCGAAGCAGCGCAGCAGCCAGCGCCGGAAGCCATAGGCGACCTGCGGCGACCAGCGGAACAGCGTGCCCTGCACCAGCCACCACAGTTGCACCGTGAGCGCGGACCGGCCGCGCTGGCCGGGCGCCAGGGAGAACCGGTCGAGCCGCTGCAGCGCGCTCATTTGGCGGCTCCGGGCAGGGCGTCGCCTTGCGAGTCTGCGGCGGCGGCGCGCCGCGCCTGCTGGATTTCCTCGGTCTTGATGCGGATCTGCCAGTAGTACATGGCGCGCGCCACGGCGTAGTCGAAACCGGCGCGGCCATCGAGAAAGCCCAGGCGCAGCAGGTAGGAATGCAGGAACGACACCGGCGCCTTGAACGGCATGGCCTGGAACAGGCGCTTGAGCAGCGCCCGCGCGCCCACGTTGGCCTCGCGCGGATCGTTCATCAGGCCCTTTGTCCGCAGATTGGCTTCCCAGTCAGAGTAGCGGTTGTGCTTGTCGAAGTAGTGGTAGAGCGAATCATGGTCGTTGTGCACCATGCGCGCCCGCAGCGCGAAGGTCTCGCCTTGCACCTGGGGCTGGTAGTGGCCCTCGACCTCCCACATGTGGGCCACGTCCAGGTCGTCGTAGTCCAGGAAGCGCGAGCGCTCGCGCGCCAGCAGCGCCAGCTTGTAGACGCGATGGCCGTGGCGCAGCTTGCGGCCGCAGAAGACGTAGTCGAACGGCACGAAGGCGCCGCCGGCGCCGGCCGCAAAGCGCGGCAGCGTGGCGCGGATCTCCGCGGCCAGTTCGGGCGTCATCTCTTCGTCGGCGTCCACGTACAGCACCACCGGATGCGTGAAGGGCAGCTGTTCCAGGCACCATTGCTTTTTCTTGGGGTACTTGCCGTTCCACTGGAAATGGCTGATCCTGGCGCCCAGCGCGGTGGCCAGGGCGCAGGTGGCGTCGGTGCTGTCGGAGTCGACCACGAAGACTTCGTCGAAGTCGGCCAGCGCCTTCAGGCACTTGACGATGTTGCGTTCTTCGTTCTTGGTCATGACGACCACGGATACCGGTATCTTGGACATGATGCTTTCCTGTTCAGGACGCGCCGCGCTGCATCAGCGGCTGGAACAGCTCGATGACGTCGCGGCAATGCCGTTCTAGTGAAAAGGCGTCGGCGCGGCCGGGGCCGTCGGCCGCCAGCCTGGCGCGCATGTCGCCGTCGTAAGCCAGGCGGCGCACCGCCGCGGCCAGGGCCGCCGCGTCGCCCACCGGCACCAGCAGCCCGTAGCGGCCGGCATCGAGGATCTCGGCCGGCCCGTGCGGACAATCTGTGGAAATGACCGGAATGCCCAGGCACAGGGCCTCCACCAGCACATTGCCGAAACTTTCGCGCACCGAGGTCAGGGCGAAGGCGCCGGCGCCGGCGATCACCGGAAACGGGTTGTCGATGTGGCCGGCCAGGGTCACCCGGCTGCGCGAGGGGCGCGCGTCGATGCGCCGTTGCAGGGCGGCATGTTCCGAGCCTTCGCCCAGGATGGTGAAGCGGATGCCGGGATCGTCCAGCAACGCGGCCGCGTCGATCAGGGTGGCGTAGTCCTTGACCGCCTCCAGCCGACCGACCGCGACGACGTGATACGGCGCCGCGTCGGATGCCGGAGCCGGCCGCGCCGCGCCCTGCTCGCGCACGTCGTCCAGCGGCACGCCGTTGTAGATGGTGCGCACCTTGCCGCGCAGCGGCGGGAACATGCTGACCAGGTCTTCCTTGACCCCGCGCGAAACGCCGACGACGGCGTCATGGCGGCGATAGGTCTGGCTCACCAGAAAGCACTTCAGGCGCCGCATGCGCGAGGCGCCATAGTGGATCGCCGGGCTGCTGTGCTCGAAGGCGACGGTGGCGAAGTTGCCGCGCAGGATCTTCCTGGCCAGCACCACCAGCATGTTGCACAGCAGGCCGTGCGAGCAGACGATGGCCGGCCGCTCGCGGCGGATCTGCGCCAGCAGCCGCGCAAACGCCAGCGGCAGCATCAGCCGCAGCGAGGCGGGCGACTCCACCACGGGCAGCGCCCGCGTCACGCGCGGGTTGGCGACCGGATATTCGCGGTTGCGCGAGCGCAGCAGGAACAGCGAGGCGTCGACGCCGCGTTCGGGCAAGGCGTCGGCGATGAAGGCGACGCATCTTCCGACGCCGCCGTGCAGGTCGGGCGCGACAAACAGGACATCAGGCATGGGGCATTACTCGCGGTGGAGCCCGGCGCGCGGCGACCGGGCGTTGGCTGGAGGCCGCGGCCGCGGGCCGGGGCACGGGCAGCGCCCGGGCATTGCGTATCAGCGACAGGCAGTAGCACAGCAGAAAGCCGGTAAAGGCGGTCTTGGGCGCGTAGGCCAGGCCGCCGGAGAGCGAGTCGACGAAGATATAGATCGGCGCGGTGGCCAGCAGGTAGCGGCGATGCAGCTCCAGCCCCGGGTGCGCGTAGCGCCGGAACAGCGAAAGCAGCAGGATCAGCAGCGGCGGCAGCATGATCATCACGGTGCCGACGATGCCGAACTTCATCAGGTAGAAGGCCCAGGAGTTGTGCGCGAACGTGCTGAGTTCGAAGCCGTTCTCGCCCATCACCCAGCTGCGAAAGCCGGCGCCCTTGCCGAACACGGGGCTCTCGGCGAAGGAATCCATCTGGCCCTGCATTTCCTGGATGCGGGCGCCGTAGCTGGAGTCCTCGTCCAGGCGCTCGACGCTGAAGACGCGGTTGGTCAGTACGTCCAGGTAGCCGATGCTGGCGAACACCAGGATGCCGGCGACCGCCGCCGGGGCGAAGATCAGCACCACCCGGCGGCGCACCTCGGAACCCGAGGCCAGCATCACCGCCATCAGCACCGCCACCATCAGCTGCAGGTATTGGCTGCGGTTCAGCGAGAACACCAGCGCCAGCAGCATGTAGACGGTGAGCGCATAGGCCTTGGGCCCGGACACGTTGAGGGTCTTGCGGAAGTACAGCAGCGACACCACGCCGAACGGAATCGCCCATACCCCCAGCCGGACGTTGCGCAACGGGTTGGCGACGCTGAAGCCCTGCAACTGTTCCAGCAGCATCAGGGTGGCGACCGCCAGGCAGGCCGCCACGATGTACTTCTGCAACACGGCGTAGGCGGCGGGCCCGTCGATGTCCTTGTAGCAAAGGAACGGCGTGCACAGGAAATAGAACACGATGCGCAGGTCGCGCGCGACGTCGCCGGTCTCGATGCCCGGATGGTGCAGCGACACCAGCACCAGGTAGATCACCGACAGCACCTGCAGGCCCAGCAGCATGCCGAGCGCGCCGCGCGGCAGGGCATAGGCGGCGGGGTCCGCCAGCCGCAGCGCCTTGACCACCAGGATGGCCACGAACAGCAGGTCGAAGGGCGACAGCTTGAAACTGCCCACGCCCAGGATGAAATGGTCGTCGTTCAGCGCCAGCGCGGTGAACGCGAACAGGCCCAGCAGGTGCAGCGTGGAAAGGCGGCGGTGCGGATGCATGACGGCTCCATGGCGGGGAAGGGGCTGGGTCGGGGATGTCGCGGGCTTGGGCGAGGCTCCTTTCAGTGCCAACGGGCCCTAGTGCGCGGCCCAGTCGTCGCGCCCGAACAGCTTGATCGCCAGTTTCTCCACCAGGTAGGACAGGTCGCCCTGGCGCGCATGCGCCGCCACCTGCGAGGCGCGGCACGACAGGCCGTACAGCTTGCCCATGCCCGGCTCGGTGCGGCGGATGCGGTCGACGATCTGTTCGCGTTCCTCCAGCAGCACGTCCTGCATCAGCGCGGTCTTGGTCTCGTCGTGGGCGGTGTAGACGCCCATGGCGTCGGGCACGATCAGGTTCCTGCCTTCGCGCAGCAGCCGGCTCCACAATTCCAGGTCCATGCAGTAGCGCATGCTCTCCTGCAGCAGGCCGTGCTTGCGCAGCAGGTCGCGGCGGAAGATGGCCGACTGGTTCGGGATCGAGGCCTTGACCACGGTCAGCGTGCCGCGGTTGACCGGGGTGTAGTGGATCTTGCGGAAGATGCGGTTGTCGGCATCGGCCACGAACAGGTTGCCGCTGACGATCGGCGCCCGGCCGCGGGCCGCCGCCGCGCCCAGCTTGCGCAGCGCGCCGGGATAGTACAGGTCGTCGGAGTTCTGCCAGCCGACGTAGTCGCCGGTGGCGCGCTCGAAGCCCTTGTTGATGGCATGCGATTGGCCGCGGTCCGGCATGCTTTCCCAATAGGTCAGGTGGCGTTCGTACTTGCGGATGATGTCGACGCTGCCATCGGTCGAGCCGCCGTCGATGATGATGTACTCCAGCCGCGGATAGCCCTGGTTCAGCACCGAGATGATGGTCCGCTCCAGGAAGCGGGCCTGGTTGTACGAGGGGGTCACGATGGTCAGCTTGGGCAGCAGGCCAGCGGCAATGGGGGCGGGCGGGCGCAACTCGCGCACGAAATCGATGAGCTGGCGCGAGTATTCGGTGTGACGCTTGCGCATATATGACCTCAACATGGTGGCTACCGGGTGGCCGCAGGCAGGGCGCCGGGGTAGTCTGGCCGGGATTGACGGATGGCGAGCGCCACGCCGGCCAGCGTGATCGCCGCGTAGGCCATGCGGCCCCAGGCCGCGGCATGCTCGCCCGCCGCCTGCACCAGGGCGGCCATGATGCACAGCATGGCCAGGCCGCCCAGGCCATTGAGAATCGCCACGGCGCGGGAGTTCCCCAGCCCGAGCAGCGAAAAATGGGCCGCGGCGTTCAGTGACAGCAGCCCCGAGGCCGCGATCAGCAGCCGGAAGGTGCCCAGGTGTCCGTCGGCCAGGGCGTGGCCCAGCAGCAGGTCCAGCAGGGGCCGGCTGACCGCCAGCACCGCGACCGTGGCGCCGGCCGACAGCGCCAGGTTCCACAGCATCAGGCGGCGGATTTCCTCTTCGGCCGCGCCCGGATGCGGCGGCGCGGCGGACAGGCGGCTGACGCGCGGCATGGCTTTCTGGAAAATCGCCACGGACGCCGTGTGGATCATCTGGCCGACCTGCACGCCGACGGTGTAGATGGCCAGCGCGGCGGGTCCCATCAGGCTGCCCACCAGCACCCGGTCGACGGAGCCGAAGGCCAGCGCGCTCAGGCTGTTGAGCCAGGACCAGCGCGAGAAGCGGAAGGCGTCCAGCATCGCGCCGCGGTCGCGCACCGGCCGCACCAGCACGTGGCCATAGCGGCGCGCGAACACCCGCATCTTGACCGACCCGGCCAGCAGCAGGCCGGCGGCCTGGGCCAGGCCGGTCCAGGTGGGCGAGGCGGTGAGCCAGGCGGCGACGCAGGCCAGTCCCATGGTGCCGCTGCGGCTGAAGACTTCGCACAGCGCGGTGGCGCGGAAATCCTCGCGGCCCTTCAGGCAGCCGGACATCAACTGGTCGTACTGCTGGGTCAGGTAGACCGCCAGCGCCGGCATCGCCAGCAGCGTCACCGCCACGCCGCCGAAGGTGGCGGCGGGCCAGCCCCAGCGCACCGCCAGCCACAGCAATGCCGCCGCCAGCGTTACCACGCCGAGCGCGCAGCCGATCAGCGACATGGCCACGCCGGCCGCGCGGTAGGCGCCGCCCGGCTCGTGCATGCGTTCGGACACCAGCTTGGTGGCGGTGACGGCGGCGCCCAGGTTGGCGGCATTGCCGAAGCCGGCCAGCGCGATGATCATCGAGTACTGGCCGAAACCCACCGTGCCCAGCTGGCGGAACAGGATGGGCAGCGCCACCAGCGCCGCGACCGGGCCGATGCCGTATTCCACCAGCCCCCAGAACGAGGCATTGCCGGCGACGTGCTTCCTGATGAGTCGGTACATCGGAATGCCTGTTCTCGATAGGCGTGGCCTCAGGCCACGGGCAGCGGTTGGCGCGCCTGCTCGCGCAGGAAATGGCCGTAGGCCAGCGTCACGCCATGAGTCAGCGATATCTCCGGCTTCCAGCCCAGCGCGCGCACCCGCGACGAATCCATCAGCTTGCGCGGCGTGCCGTCGGGCTTGCTGGCGTCGTAGTCCACGCGGCCCTGGTAGCCCACTACCTGCGCCACCACCCGGGCCAGTTCGGCGATCGACAGGTCCTCGCCGGCGCCGATGTTGTAGATGCCCTCGGCGGCGGGCGTTTCCATCAGCATCACGCAGGCCCGCGCCAGGTCGTCCACGTACAGGAACTCGCGCAGCGGCTTGCCGCTGCCCCACAGGGTGACGCTGTCCTGGCCGGCCTCGCGGCCTTCATGGAACTTGCGGATCAGGGCCGGCAGCACATGGCTGCTGTGCAGGTCGTAGTTGTCGTGCGGCCCGTACAGATTGGTCGGCATGGCGCAGATGAAGCGCGCGCCATATTGCCGCTGGTAGGCTTCGCACAGCTTCAATCCGGCGATCTTGGCGATGGCGTAGGGCTCGTTGGTGGCTTCCAGGGGCCCGGTCAGCAGCGCGTCCTCGCGGATCGGCTGCGGCGCCTCGCGCGGATAGATGCAGGACGAACCCAGGAACAGCAGCTTGCGCACGCCGGCCGCGTAGGCGGCGCGGATCACGTTGCACTGGATCATCAGGTTGCGGTACAGGAAATCCACCGGATGGTTCTGGTTGGCCAGGATGCCGCCGACCTTGGCGGCGGCCAGGTACACCACGTCGACCGGCGTGGTCGAGAAGAAGCGGTGCACCTGGTTCTGGTTTTCCAGGTCCAGTTCGCTGTGGCTGCGCGTGATGATGTCGCGGTAGCCGCGCTCCTGCAGTTCGCGCACCAGGGCGGCGCCCACCATGCCGCGATGGCCCGCCACGAACACGCGTTGGTCCAGGTTGCTCATGGCGGACTACTCCTTGTAGGCGTAGATTTCGTAGCCGTTCTGTTCCACCAGCGCATCGCGCCGGGCGTCCTTCAGGTCGCTTTCCACCATTTCCTTGACCAGCTGGGCGAAACTGGTGCGCGGCGACCAGCCGAGCTTTTCGCGCGCCTTGGTCGGATCGCCCAGCAGGGTCTCGACCTCGGTGGGGCGGAAGTAGCGCGGGTCGACCCGCACAATGACCTGGCCCGGCTTGATGTCGTGCACCGGGCTGAACAGCACCGTGGCGGTTTCCTCCAGCCCTTCGCCCTCCCACGCCAGCAGGATGCCCAGCTCGCGCGCTGCCGTATTGATGAATTCACGCACGCTGTATTGCATGCCGGTGGCGATGACGTAGTCCTCCGGCGTGTCCTGTTGCAGCATCAGCCACTGCATTTCGACGTAGTCGCGCGCATGGCCCCAGTCGCGCAGCGCCGACAGGTTGCCCAGGTACAGGCATTCCTGCAGGCCGAGCACGATACGCGCCAGGCCTCGGGTGATCTTGCGCGTCACGAAGGTTTCGCCGCGCTTGGGCGATTCGTGGTTGAACAGGATGCCGTTGCAGGCATACATGCCGTAGGCCTCGCGGTAGTTCACGCTGATCCAGTAGGCGTACAGCTTGGCGGCGGCGTAGGGGCTGCGCGGATAGAACGGCGTGGTTTCCTTCTGCGGGGTTTCCTGGACCAGGCCGTACAGCTCCGAGGTCGAGGCCTGGTAGAAGCGCGCCTTGTCCTCCAGCTTGAGGATGCGGATGGCTTCCAGCAGGCGCAGGGTGCCCAGGCCGTCGGCGTTGGCGGTGTACTCCGGCTCTTCGAACGACACCCCGACGTGGCTCTGCGCCGCCAGGTTGTAGATCTCGTCGGGCTGGACCGATTGCACGATGCGGATGAGGCTGCACGAGTCCGTCATGTCGCCGTGGTGCAGCACGAAGTTGCGCGGCTGGTCATGCGGATCCTGGTACAGATGGTCGATGCGCGCGGTGTTGAACAGCGATGCGCGCCGCTTGATGCCGTGGACTTCATAGCCCTTGGCCAGCAGGAACTCGGCCAGGTAAGCGCCGTCCTGGCCGGTGACGCCGGTAATCAGTGCCCGTTTTGGCATGGTTTTATCCTTAAGACTTAGTCACTGCACGAAAGGAGCCGAAGGCTGCGGAACCGATGTTCAACGAGATTACTGTCGCACCCGCCGCAGAGATATCGGCCAAAAGGTCTAAGAGTTCGGCCTGTCGATAGGCAAAAAAGGACTGGATTCCTTCATCCAGCGCGCCCAGGGCGGAAACGGCCAGCAGCGCCGTCAGGCCCGGCCGCCGCTGCACCGAGAGGTAGACCAGCACCGTCAGGAAGGCGTAGGCCGCCAGGTGCAGGCGCTTGTCGCCGAAGGCGTCGGACATCTCGGCGGCCAGGCCCGGTAGGTTGCCCACCGTCACCAGCGTGGCGAAGAACAGCGCCGCCAGCGGCAGGCAGATCCGCGCCAGGCCCGGCCGCCAGAAGGATGAGGCCGCGCGCCGGGACTCAGACACGGCCGTACATGTCCTGGAAGCGGACGATGTCGTCCTCGCCCAGATAGGCGCCGGATTGCACCTCGATGATCTCCAGCGGGATCTTGCCGGGGTTCTCCAGGCTGTGGACCTCGCCCAGCGGGATGTAGGTCGACTGGTTTTCGGTCAGGAGGTACTGCTTGTCGCCGTTGTAGATGCGCGCCGTGCCCGACACCACCACCCAGTGCTCGGCGCGGTGGTGGTGCATCTGCGACGACAGGCGCGCGCCCGGCTTCACCGTGATGCGCTTGACCTGGTAGCGCGGGCCCTGGCCGACCGAGTCGTACGAGCCCCACGGGCGCTGCACCTCGCGGTGGTGGTTCAGTTCGCTGCGGTGCTGCACCTTGAAGGCCTCCACCAGCCGCTTGACGTCCTGCGAGCGCGTCTTGTGGGCGACCAGCACGGCGTCGGCCGTTTCGATCACCACGATGTCGTCCAGCCCCACCGAGGCCACCAGCCGGCTGGTCGAATGGATGAGGCAGTTGCGCGAGTCCTCGACCATCACGTCGCCGGTGGTGGAATTGCCCTCGGCGGTCTTGCGGGCGATGCCCCAGACCGCGTCCCAGGCGCCGACGTCGCTCCACGGCGCGGCCAGCGGAATCACCACCGCGCTGTCGGTGCGTTCCATGATGGCGTAGTCCATCGAGTCGCTCGGGCAGGCCTCGAAGGCCGGGCCGTCCAGTTGGAACAGCGCGTTTTCGCCATGGCCCGCGGCCACCGCCGCCCGGACCTGTTCGAGGATGCGCGGCGCCAGCCGTTCCAGTTCGGCCAGGAAGACCGAGGCCTGGAAGGCGAACATGCCGCTGTTCCAGTAGTAGCTGCCGTCCTCGATGAAGCGCTGCGCCACTTCGGGCGAGGGCTTTTCGACGAACCGGCGCACCTTGCGGGCGGGCGCCATGGCGCCGGGTTCGGCCGCCTGGATGTAGCCGTAGCCGCTCAGTGGCGCGGTCGGGGTGATGCCGAAGGTCACCAGCGCGCCCTGGCGGGCGGCCTGGTAGGCCTGGGCGAAGGCCGCCGCCAGCACCGGGCCATCCTCCAGCACATGGTCGGAAGGCATGATGAGCATGACCGGATCCTCGCCGTCGCGCATCGCCCGCAGCGTGGCCGCGGCGATGGCGGGCGCGGTATTGCGCGCATACGGCTCCAGCACGATTTCGGCGTCGTGGATGTCCAGTTCCAGGGCCTGCTCGGCGGCGATGTAGCGGTGGGCGTCGTTGCAGACCAGCATGGGGCGCGCCTGGGCGCCGGCGGACCCCAGCCGCAGCAGGGTGTTCTGCAGCAGGCTGCGGTCATCGGTCAAACGGATGAACTGCTTGGGCAGCAGCTCGCGCGACAGCGGCCACAGGCGCGAGCCGGACCCGCCGCAGAGAATGACGGCCCGATACGGAGGATGGGGGTTGGTCATGGCGCTGACTCCTTGAAGTAGGCCTGGGTGTAGGGGTGCGCGCCCGGATCGGCGGCGATGGCCGCCGCGGGCTGCCAGCGGTAGCGGCGGTGCTGGCCCAGCGGCAGGCTGGCGGTGTCCAGCGTGAGTTCCGCCTCATAGGCGAGGACGATGTAATGGGTGGAGCGGCCGGCCTCGCCGGCAAAATTGGTGCCATAGAAGTGTTCGTACACGCCCCGGGGGCGCCAGGCCTGCGGCGGCAGCGTCAGGCCCAGTTCCTCGCGGACGATGCGTTGCAGCGCGCGCGGCAGCGTCTCGTTCTTGCGGATGCGGCCGCCCGGCACGAACCACGAACCCTGCGCCGGCGGATTGCTGCGCAGGCCGGTCAGGTAGCGGCCTTCGGCATCGCGCAGCAGCAGGTCGATGGACACCAGCGGCAGCATCTCCACCGCGCGGCGGAAATCGTTCTCGGCCAGCAGGCCGGGCGGCTGGGTCGCCGGCGCGGGCGCGCAGCGGGCGCGTGGCGGGGCGAAAGGGGGCCAGCCCAGCGGTTCAGTAGACATTTCGCCCCGTCCATCCGGATACCGCCGTGCGGGCGATGATCATCAGGTCCATCCGGAACGTCCAGTGCTGGATGTAGTAGATGTCATGCTCGACGCGGTCGCTCATCTTGCGCAGCGTATCGGTCTGGCCGCGCAGGCCATTGACCTGGGCCCAGCCGGTGATGCCGGGCTTGACCCGGTGGCGCATCATGTAGCGCTGCACCAGGTCCTTGTACAGCTCGTTGTGCTCCAGCGCGTGCGGGCGCGGCCCTACCACCGACATGTCGCCGCGCAGCACGTTCAGGAATTGCGGCAACTCGTCCAGGCTGGTGCGGCGCAGGAAGCCGCCGATGCGGGTGACGCGCGCATCGTCGCGGGTGGCCTGCGTGACCACGCCGTGCTCCTGGTGCACGGTCATGGTGCGGAACTTGTAGACATGGAAGACCTTGCCGTCCACGCCCAGGCGCGGCTGGGTGAACAGCACCGGGCCGCGCGAGGTCAGCTTGACCAGGCAGGCGATGGTCAGCATCAGCGGCGACAGGCCCAACAGCGCGCACAGCGCGAAGGCGCGGTCGAATGCTTCCTTGGCCAGGCCGCGCACGCCGGCGGCGGGCAGGCTGTTGAGCTGGATCGCGGGCAGGCCGAGGAATTCCCCGATGCGATGGCCCAGCAGCTGGATCGACATCACGTCGGGAATCCAGCGGATGTCCACCAGGTCGTTGCGCAGGTGATAGAGCACTTCGCGCAATTCCTGGCCGGCCTCCATCGGCAGCACGATCCAGACCTCGCGCACATTGTGTTCGCGCACGAAGCCGTGCAGGGCATCCAGCTCGTGCAGCCGGCGCACTTGCGGCGGCAGGTTTTCGTGGGGCTCGGCGTAGATGCCGGCGACCTCGTAGCCGGCCTCGCGATAGCGTTCCACGCGGCGCCACAGATCGTGGCCCAGCGCGCCGAAGCCGACCAGCAGCACGCGCTTGCGGTCCAGGCCGCGGTCGCGCGCTGCGCCCAGCACCGCGTAGGCCGCCAGGCGCACGCCGGCCAGCGCCAGGGCGGCGGAGCCGAACCAGGTCGCGGCCCACAGGCGCGATACCGACGCGCTCTGGTGCATGAGGAAACTCACCAGGATGCCGAGCGCGAACACCAGCGCCCATGCCGCCAGGCTGCGCACGACCAGGTCCATCAGCCGGCGGCCGCGCCATGACACGTACAGGCTGAACGCCGGGAACAGGGCGATGACGCCCAGGCCGCAGAGATAGATCAGGAACAGGTGGATCTGCGGCGGATCGATCATCGCCTCGTCCGAGAACTTCAGCTCGGTCACGGCCAGGCCGCAGATGATGACGATCGCCGCATCCAGCAGGCGGTACAGATAGCTGGATCGGCTCGATCTCGCCGACGTGTCCGTAAGGGACGGGTCCATCGCGTACTCCTTTGTTCGGGGAGTCGCCCTGCGGCCGCGGGGAAAACAGCGGTGCACCGCCGCAAAGCATGTGGCTACCGTCGAAATCTTATTGAGTGCCCGGCGTACCCGAAACCTCCAAACGATGTAGGAGAAGGCTTAGGGCATCCGTCGAATGTGCGGGGGCGTGAAAAGAGAGTGGAATGTCGCAACCCGTTACGCATCGGGCTCCTTTCCAAGCAACGAAGTCATTCACTGTGGATCCGCCATGACGACATTTTTCGGAACGTTGAGCCGAGCCATCGCTGCCATCGCGCTCGTGTCCTCGCTGGGCGCTTGCGCCCTTTCTCCCGGCATGACCTTCAATTCCAAGCATCTCGTCGATCCGCTGGATCCGAATTCCGTGGCCGAGATCAAGGAAATCACGCCTTCGCTGGTGCTTGCCGATCACCGCGCCCGCCAGGCGCTGCTGGACAATGATGGCGTTTCGCGCCTGGTCGACAAGACCGAGCCCTATCGCATCGGCCCCGGGGACATCCTTTCGATCGTGGTCTGGGATCACCCCGAACTCGTACTTCCGACGCAAACCTACGCCATCGGCACCGGGGTGACAGAACTAGCCTTCGGGGATACCGCCTCGGGCATTCCGGGCTATACGGTCTCATCCTCTGGATACATCCAATTTCCCTATACGGGATTGCTGAAAGTGGCGGGGTTGACGGAACTGCAGGCGCGCAATCTCATAGTGAATAGTTCAGGCAAGTACATCCAGGATCCGCAGATCACGGTGCGGGTGCTGGGTTACCGCAGCAAGCGAGTCTACGTCGAGGGCGAGGTGAAAACGCCGGGCACCGTCGCGATCAACGACATCCCCATGACCCTGCTGGAAGCGATCAATCGCGCGGGCGGCATCCTGCCCACCGGCGATCGCAGCAGTGTCTATGTGATCCGCGACGGCAGGAAGACGCGCGTCAACCTGCCCGCCTTGATCGAGCGTGGCCAGGACCTGAACCAGGTGATGCTGAAGTCGGGCGACATCGTCCGGGTGACGCCGCGCGACGAAAGCAAGATTTTCGTGACGGGCGAAGTGACCACGCCCGCCGCGATAACGATGCGGGATGGAAGGCTGACGTTGAACGAAGCGCTGGGCGAGGCGGGAGGCCCCAACCAGTTGACCGCGGACTCGTCACAGGTGTTTGTGGTGCGCAGTACCGAGCAGGCGACGCCGCTGGTGTTCCATCTGAACGCGGCTTCGCCGCAGGCATACGCGGTGGCGGAGAAGTTCGAGTTGCAACCCAAGGACGTCGTCTTCGTGGACACGGCGGCGCTGGTGCGGTGGAACCGCTTCATCAGCAACCTGTTCCCGAGCGCGCAAACGGTGCAGACCGTGCATTCAATCAAGTAATCGACCCTCGGAACCCGCCTCGCGCCGCTGGACGCGCGCGGCGGGTCCCGGCCCACGCCTTTGGGGGCGTCGCGACCGCGGCGGCGCCTATTCTTGGAGAGCTGCATGTCGTTGCCTATCGAATCGTTCGAGCCCTCCGTCCCGGCTCGCCAGCAGGAAACCCCGCTGTCCTCGCACGTGGACGCCATTTTCTCCAATCGTTGGCTGATCATCGCCATCACGCTTATCGCGCTGCTGGGCGCGGTCACCTACGTCATGGTGACGCCTTCGGTCTATTCGGCCGACATCATCGTCCAGGTGGAGGAGGAGATGCCGCAAGGCCAGAGCCGCAGCCTGCTGGGCGACGTCTCGGCCATCTTCGACACCAAGGCCGAGACCTCGGGCGAAATGGAAGTGCTGCGTTCGCGCATGGTGGTGGGACCCGCCGTCGACAAGTTCATGCTGTACATCCACGCCAAGCCGCGCTATTTCCCGGTGGTCGGCGAGTGGCTGGCGCGGCGCTACGAAAGCCTGCCGTATCCATCGGGCCTGCCGCGCGGCGGCTATGCCTGGGGCGGCGAAACCATCCAGGTATCGCAGCTGGACGTGCCCAACGAATGGCTGGGCAAGCCCTTTCGCATCACCACCCTGGGTGAGGGCGCCTATACCCTGAGCGACAAGATCACCGGCGCCACGTTCAAGGGCACGGTTGGCAAGCCCGAACATTTCCTGCTGCCTGGCGGCGGCGCGCTGGACGTGCACATCGATGCGCTCAGCGGCCGGCCCGGCACCGAGTTCACCGTGTCGCGCACCTCGCGCCTGGCGGCGATCGAGGACGTGCAGTCGCGCCTGGGAATCTTCGAGCGTGGCCGCACCTCGGGCGTGATCGGCGTGACGCTGGAAGGCAACGATCCGGCGCTGACCACCGCGGTGCTGAACCAGATCGGCCAGGAATACGTGCAGCAGAACGTCAACCGCAAATCGGCGCAGGCCGAGAAGTCGCTGGCGTTCCTGGACGAGCAGTTGCCGCAGCTCAAGCGCGAGCTGGACGCGGCCGAGACCAAGTACAACTCGCTGCGCAACAAGCGCGGCACCATCGACCTGAGCGAAGAGGCCAAGCTGATCCTGGCGCAGTCGGTCGACGCCCAGACCAAGGTGATGGAGCTGCGCGCGCGGCGCCAGGACATGATCACGCGGTTCGCGCCGACCCATCCCAGCATCATCGCGATCGATCGGCAGATCGCCTCGCTGACCGGCGACGTCAACCGCATCGGCAACAACATCAAGCAATTGCCCGATCTGGAGCAGGACGTGGTGCGGCTGGTGCGCGACGTGCGCGTCAACACCGAGCTGTACACCGGGCTGCTCAACAACGCGCAGCAGCTGCGCCTGATCCGCGCGGGCAAGGTCGGCAACGTGCGCATCCTCGATGCGGCGGTGCAGCCGGACAAGCCGGTGCGCCCCAAGGCCGCCATCATCATCGCCGTGGCCACGGCCATCGGCCTCATCTTCGGCCTGCTGTGCGCGTTCGTGCGCAATGCGCTGTTCGGCGGCCTGTCCGAGCCCGACGACGTCGAGCGCTACACCGGCCTGCCGGTGCTGGCCGCGATTCCGCACAGCGACCTGCAGGACAAGCTGTGGCGCCGCAGCCGGCGCAAGAACGCGACGGTGCCGGCGCTGCTGGCGCAGAGCCAGAGCACCGCGCCGCCGATCGAGAGCCTGCGGTCGTTCCGCAATGTGTTGCAGGCCTCGCTGCAGCAGTCCACCAACAACATGGTCATGTTCACCGGGCCGGTGGCCGGCGTGGGCAAATCGTTCCTGTCGGCCAACTTCGCCTTCATCCAGGGCGGGGTCGGCAAGCGGGTGCTGCTGATCGACGCCGATTTCCGCAAGGGCCAGTTGAACCGCTATTTCGGCGTGCCCAAGGAAGACGGCCTGTTCGAGGTGCTGTCCGGCACGCTGCCGCTGGAGCGGGTGCGCAAGCACAGCGTTTCCGAGGGCGTGGACTTCATCGCCACCGGCGCGGTCAGTTTCGATCCGTCGGAACTGCTGGCCTCGCCGATCTTCGGCCAGACCCTGCGTGAACTGGCCAGCCAGTACGACATGGTCATCCTGGACACCGCGCCGGTGCTGTCCTCGCCCGACGCGGCGGTGGTCGGCACCCACGCGGCCGCGGTCATGGTGGTGGTGCGCTCCGGCATGAACACCGTGGGCGAGATCCGCGAGACCGCCAAGCGCCTGATCCAGGCTGGCGCGCCGGTCGACGGGGTGCTGTTCAACGGCCTGAAGCTGATGCCCGAGCGTTTCGGCTTCCGCTCCAAATACGGCGGCTATCGCTACTCGCGGGCCGCCTACTACGGTGATTTCAAGCAGAACGGCCCCAAGTAACCTCCGCGGAGAACTGGCATGCATGGAACGTTTGGCTGGGAAACCCCGCAGATCCTGGATGCGGTCTTCAAGGCATACGACATACGCGGCACCGTGCCCGATGAAATCGACGCGCGCTTCGCCCACAGCCTGGGCATGGCGGCGGGCGCGCGGGCGCTGGAGCTGGGCGCGCGCGCCATGGTGGTCGGACGCGACGGTCGCCTGAGCAGCGTGGAGCTGGCGGCGGCGCTGCAGGCCGGGCTGCGCTCGGCCGGGCTGCACGTCATCGACATCGGCATGGCGACCACGCCCATGGTGTACTTCGCCACCCGCCTGATGGATACCGGCGCGGGCATCGCCGTCACCGGCAGCCACAATCCGCCGACCCACAACGGCTTCAAGATCGTGCTGGACGGCGCCTCGCTGTATGGCGAGGGCATCACCGCGCTGCGCGACGCGATGCGCCTGCCGATTGAATCGGCCAGCGTCGCCGGCGGCCGCACCCAGATGCAGATCCAGCCATGCTACGCGGCGCGGCTGGTCGGCGACATCCGCATGGCGCGGCCGATGAAGATCGCCATCGATTGCGGCAGCGGCGTGGCCGGCGCGGTGGCGCCCGCGTTGTTCCGCGCGCTGGGCTGCGAGGTCACGGAATTGTTCTGCGAGGTGGACGGGTCCTTTCCCGGACATCATCCGGACCCCGCCGATCCGCAGAACCTGCAGGACCTGATCTATTGCCTGCGCTACTCGGATTGCGAAGTGGGGCTGGCGTTCGATGGCGACGGCGACCGGCTGGGCGTGGTCACCAAGTCGGGCCAGATCATCTGGCCCGACCGGCAACTGATCCTGTTCGCGCGCGACGTGCTGGCGCGCAATCCGGGCGCGGAGATCCTCTACGACGTCAAGTGCAGCCGCCATGTGGCGCGCGCCATCGTCGAGGCCGGCGGCAAGGCCACCATGTGGAAGACGGGACACTCGCTGATCAAGGCCAAGATGCGCGAGACCGGCGCGCTGCTGGCCGGCGAAATGAGCGGCCACGTGTTTTTCAAGGAACGCTGGTACGGCTTTGACGACGGCATCTACGCCGCCGCGCGGCTGCTGGAGATCCTGTCGGCCGCGCCCAATCCCTCGGCGCTGCTGGAGAGCCTGCCGCAATCCTGCGCCACCCCGGAAATCAAGCTGGAAACCACCGAAGGCGAACAGTTCGAACTGGTGACGGCCTTGCGCGAAGGCGGGACGTTTCCCGGCGCGCTGTCCATCAACGACCTGGACGGGGTGCGTGTCGACTACGCCGACGGCTTCGGCCTGGCGCGGCCGTCCAACACCACGCCGACGGTGGTGCTGCGTTTCGAAGGAGACTCCGTGGCCG
This sequence comes from Achromobacter sp. EG18, assembly GCF_059759395.1. NCBI lineage: Bacteria > Pseudomonadati > Pseudomonadota > Betaproteobacteria > Burkholderiales > Alcaligenaceae > Achromobacter > Achromobacter sp. EG18. Next base: position 2,633,386 of record NZ_CM186213.1, on the reverse strand, counting down.
CCCTGGCCCGTATCGAGGAGGACTTCCGCAATGCGTTCCGGCGCGTTGCGCCTCATATCCGTTTACCGTTCTAAGGAGCATCACGCGATGGGAAAGGCGAATTTTGCGAGAGAGGCCCGGGCCGGGACCGAGGTGGACAGCCTGGCCGCCAGCCCCGAATGGCAGGCGTTCGCGCAGGCGGCGCGCGGCGCCGCGCTCGACGCGGCGGCGCTGAAGGTGATCGAGGCGGCCGGCCTGTGCGTGGACCTGACCATGCAGCGGCAGTCCGCCGCGTTGGACACGGCCGCCGCGGCCCTGCTGCGCGCCCGCGGACTGGACGCGGCGCGGCAGGCATTGTTCTCCGGCGGGCCGGTCAACTGGACCGAGGGCAAGCCGGCCTGGCACACCGCGCTGCGGGCCGGCCGCACGCGCGAACAGCCGGACGGGCAGGACCAGGATTCGGTGTGCGAGTACTCGCGCATGGCGGATTTCGTGCGGCGCATCGACCAGACCGCCGATTTTTCCTCGGTGTTGCACGTGGGCATCGGCGGCAGCGACTGGGGGCCGCGCCTGGCGATCCAGGCCTTCGGCGGCCCGGGGCAGCGGCGCCAGATCCGTTTCGTCTCCAACATCGACGGCCACGCCTTCCATGACGCGGTGGCCGGGCTGGACCCGCGCCGCTGCCTGGTGGTGGTGTCGTCCAAGTCCTTCACCACCGCCGAAACGCTGCACAACGCCCGCGCCGCCATTGCCTGGCTCAAGCAGGGCGGGGTGGCCGACCCGTCCACGCACCTGGCGGCGGTCACCGCCAACGTGCCGGCCGCGCGCGCCCTGGGCGTGCCGTCGAGCCAGGTGTTTCACATGTGCGATTGGGTCGGCGGGCGCTATTCCGTCTGGTCGGTGGCGGGCCTGTCGATCGCCCTGACCGTGGGGGTCGACGTGCTGATCGGCATGCGCGCCGGCGCCGAAGCCATGGACCAGCATTTCCAGCAGGCGCCCCTGGCGGCCAATGCGCCGGTGCAGCTGGCGCTGGCCGGACTGGTCAATTGCAGCGTGCTGGGTCACGGTTCGCTCAACATCGCCGCCTACAGCGCGCGCTTGCTGCACCTGGTGACCTATCTGCAGCAGCTGGAAATGGAATCGCTGGGCAAGCGCGTCGGCGGCGATGGCGCCGAGGTCGACGTGCCCACCGCGCCGATCATCTGGGGCATGCCCGGCACCGACGGCCAGCACACCTTCTTCCAGTGGCTGCACCAGAGCGCGCAGGGCGCGCCGGTCGATTTCATCGCCAGCCTGCAGGGCCATCCGGACAGTCCCGACGCCCATCGCATGCTGCTGGCCAACTGCCTGGCGCAGCGCCAGGCGCTGCTGCGCGGCAAGAGCCTGGAACAGGCGCTGCTGGACGTGGCCCAGGTCGATGATCCCGACAAGGCCTTGAGCCTGGCGCACCACATGGTGCATCCGGGCGGGCGGCCCTCGACCCTGATCGTGCTGCGCCAGCTCGATCCGCGCGGCTTGGGCGCGTTGTTGGCGCTGTATGAGCACAAAGTGTTCGTGCAGAGCGTGGTATGGGGCGTCAACCCCTTCGACCAGTGGGGCGTGGAACTGGGCAAGCGGCTGGCCACCGGCATCGAGCGCGAGCTGGCGGTGCCGGTGTCGGCCGGCGTGGTCGACTGGGGCCACGACGCGTCGACCTCGTACTGGATCGACCGCTACCGCGGCCACGCCCAGGCGCCGCGCCCGCGCCATGCCTGGGTGCCGGGCGTGGCGGCGCATCTTTGAACGGAGAGCGGCATGACGGACATGCGCGTGCTGGTCACCGGCGGCGCCGGCTACATCGGCGCCCACACCCTGGTGGCGATGCTGGCGGCGGGCCAGCGGCCGCTGGTGCTGGACAACTTCAGCAACGGCAGCCCGGAGGCGGTGCGGCGGGTCGAGCGCCTGTGCGGCGCGTCGATCCCGCTGGTCGAGGGCGACATCCGCCAGACCGGGCTGGTGCAGGCGCTGCTGGCGCGCGAGGCGCGGCGCGGCGATCCGGTGCGGGCGGTGCTGCACCTGGCCGGCTGCAAGGCGGTCGGCGAATCGGTGGCCGATCCGCTCAAGTACTACGACACCAACGTGTCCGGCTCGGTGGCGCTGTTGCGCGCCATGCGCGAGGAGGGCGTGACGCGGCTGGTGTTCAGCTCGTCGGCCACCGTCTATGGCGAGCCGCGCGCGCTGCCGTTCACCGAGGCGCATCCGCTGGCGCCGGCCAACCCCTACGGCCGCAGCAAGCTGATGGTCGAACAGATGCTGCGCGACCTGTGCGCCGCCGAGCCGGCGTTCGGCGCGGTGACGCTGCGCTACTTCAACCCGATCGGCGCCCATCCCAGCGGCCAGATCGGCGAAAGCCCGCGCGACGTGCCCAACAACCTGTTTCCCTACATCACCCAGGTGGCGGTGGGGCGCCAGCCGTTCCTGAACGTGTTCGGCGATGACTACGCCACCGAGGACGGCACCGGCGTGCGCGATTACCTGCACGTCATGGACCTGGCGCAGGGCCACGTGCAGGCGCTGGCCTATGCCGCCGATCACGCGGGCTTCGTGGCGGTCAACCTGGGCACGGGGCAGGGCACCAGCGTGCTGGAACTGGTGCGCGCCTTCGAGCGGGTCAGCCAGCGCCGCATCCCGTTGCGCAAGGCGCCGCGCCGGGCCGGCGACATCGAGCGGATGTGGGCGGATCCCGCGCTGGCGGCGTCGCTGCTGGGCTGGCGCAGCACCCGCGGGGTCGAGGCCATGTGCGCCGATGGCTGGCGCTGGCAGCAGGGCAACCCGCACGGCTATGAGGCCGAGCCGCCCGCGCCATAACCCCAACGGCGTGTCGGATGGGTTCCGCGAAGCGGGCCGAGCGGTTACAGTTGACGGAAATATTGCGAAGCAGCATCGCCGCGCGGCCCCGCCGTCACGCGCGATGCACCGTCACCGAGGCACTGTCATGCTCGATTCCCTTCCGTCCGCCGGCCCGGCCGGCATCCTGCCGGGGCTGTTCCAATGAGCGGCCCGGCCTACCTTCCCACCGCCCACTGGAACCTGGACAGCATCGTCTCGGGCCTGCGCCAGGCGCGCGTGGCCTGGCGCGGCCCACGCGGCCGCCTGCGCGAAGACGCCGGTCTGCGCGAGTTTCCGTCGCAGGAAGCCCTGCGACAGATCATCAAGGACCTCTGTGGCGCCTTGTTCCCGATGCGGCTCGGGCCCATCGACCTGCGCGAGGAAGTCGAGGACTTCTACGTCGGCCACACCATCGGCGCGGCGCTCGATGCGCTGCTGCACCAGGTCAACCTGGAACTGCAATACGTCGGCCGCGACGATCCGGCGCAGCAGGCCGTTTCGCAGCAGCGGGCCATCGACATCGTGCGCCAGTTCGGCGCCGAATTGCCGCGGGTGCGCGCCGCGCTCGACCTGGACGTGACCGCCGCCTATCAGGGCGACCCGGCCGCGCACAGCGTCGACGAGGTGCTGCTGTGCTATCCGGGCGTGGCGGCCATGATCCATCACCGCCTGGCCAACGTGCTGTACCGCCTGGGCGTGCCGATGCTGGCCCGCATCGTGGCCGAGATCGCCCACGCCGACACCGGCATCGACATCCACCCGGGCGCCACCATCGGCCGCAGCTTCTTCATCGACCACGGCACCGGCGTGGTGATCGGCGAAACCGCCATCATCGGCGACCGCGTGCGGCTCTACCAGATGGTCACGCTGGGCGCCAAGCGCTTCCCGCCGGGCGAGAACGGCGAACTCAAGAAAGGCCTGGCGCGCCACCCGCTGATCGAAGATGATGTGGTGATCTACGCGGGCGCCACCATCCTGGGGCGCGTCACCATCGGCAAGGGCTCGACCATCGGCGGCAACGTCTGGCTTACGCGCAGCGTGCCGCCGGGCAGCAACGTCACCCAGGCCAGCCTGGTCAGCGACATGCCGGACTGCGGCCTGGGCGGCTGAGACGGCGTCCGCGTTTCGGCTGGGCGGCCCTGGCGCCGCCCGCTTCTCGCCCGGGCGGCGCTGGCGTCCGGGATTCGCTACGGGAGCCTGGATGGACACACGTGTTTCGGATCTGGCCGCGCTGCGCGGCTTCGTCGACCGCCACCCGCGGCTGTTCGTGCTGACCGGGGCGGGCGTCAGCACCGATTCCGGCATCCCCGACTACCGTGACACCGACGGCGAATGGAAGCGTTCGCCGCCGATGACGCTGCAGACCTTCATGGGCGGCGAATACGCGCGCGCCCGCTACTGGGCCCGCAGCATGGTCGGTTGGCGCCGCTTCGGCCAGGTGCAGCCCAACGCCTCGCACCGCGCGCTGGCGCAATTGCAGCAGCGCGGCCGGGTGTCGATCCTGGTGACGCAGAATGTCGACGGGCTGCATGAAGCCGCGGGCAGCCGCGACGTGGTCGACCTGCATGGCCGGCTCGACCAGGTGCGCTGCATGAACTGCGACTGGCGCGGCCATCGCGATGGCTGGCAGCAAACGCTGCACCAGCGCAACCCCGGCTGGATCGCCTTCGAGGCCGACGACGCGCCCGATGGCGATGCCGACCTGGATGGCGTGGACTTCGCTTCGTTCCAGGTGCCGCCCTGTCCGGTCTGCGGCGGCATCGTCAAGCCCGACGTGGTGTTCTTCGGCGAGACCGTGCCGCGCGAGCGGGTCGACCGCGCCAACGCCGGCCTGATGGCGGCCGACGCGGTGCTGGTGGTGGGCTCGTCGCTGATGGTCTATTCGGGCTACCGCTTCGTCACGGCGGCCTCGCGCAACGGCATGCCGATCGCCGCCATCAACCTGGGCCGCACGCGGGCCGACAACCTGCTGACGCTGAAGGTCGAGCTGCCCAGCGCCATGGCCCTGGAGGCGCTGACAGCCCCCTAGAAGGGGACGGGGTGGCGGCCGGTTTTTGACCGGTTTAACCAAGTACCCGCCCTGTAAGGATTTTTTTGTGCCGTTACAGACCTTTCCATAGGGTTGTCCACAGATACTGTGGATAATTCCTAGGGATTACCCCCATTTTGCAAGGATTTCCCGGTGTGTTGGCGGGGATTGTCAAGCCTCGGCGTCGGCAATCGCGTCGCCCAGCAGCACCTTGCGCGCGGCATGCCAGCTGCCCGCGTCGGGGGCGTACAGCAGCCCGCCGCTGCGGTGGGTGGGCTTGTAGGGCGAGCCGTCGAAGCGCGCCGCGTAGCCGCCGGCCTCGCGGTGCAGCAGCCAGCCGGCCGCGTGGTCCCAGGCAGTCAGCTGGTTGTACAGGGCGACGTGGCTGTGGCCGGCCGCCAGCATGCGGTATTCGTGGGCGGCGCAGCGCAGGCTGGCGGTGCTGCCCAGGCGCGACAGGTTGCCGTTGACGGTGGTGCGCAGCGGCTCGGGCAGGGCGCCGGTCGAGATCAGGCCGTCCATGTCCTCGGGCGGCGCGGGGCTGGCCACGGCCAGCGGCGCCTGCTTGCCGTTCTCGTATTCCATCCAGGCGCCTTCGCCACGCACGGCCAGCGCGCTGTCGCGGTTGACCGGGTCGTAGATCACGCCGGCGATCACGTCGCCGCGATGACAGGCCGCGATCATCATGCCGAACAGCGGCAGGCCGGCAACGTAGTTGCGGGTGCCGTCGATGGGATCGATCAGGAACGCCAGGTCGGCGTCGACCAGCATGTTCAGCAGGGCCGGGTTGCGGGTCGAGGCTTCCTCGCCGATCAGCACCGCGCCCGGGTGCAGCCTGGCCAGGCGCGCGGCGATCAGGCGCTCGGCGGCCTCGTCGGCATCGGTGACCAGGTCGCGCGGCGAGCTCTTGTCGCGCACGCTGCCCTCGGGCAGGTTGCGAAAACGCGGCATGACCTCCGCCTGCGCGGCCTCGGCCAAAATGCCGGCCAGCTTGCGGGTGTCCTCACGGGTAAAAGTTCTGCTCATGGTCGCTCGTCCAGGGAACGCGCAAATCTATCACGCCTGGGCGGCATTTGATCGCGATTTATAACCGCATGAACTCAAAGGGAATTTTCCACCTGTGCAGGAGTTATCTGCCAGGTTGTCCACAATTCCTGGGGATAAACGGGACCGGAGCCCCGTTTATCTTCCCCCCCGGGCGGGCGCCCGGGGGAGGCAGGACGCGCTCAGGCGCCCAGGTCAACGCAGAGGTACTTGATCTCGAGGTATTCCTCGATGCCGTACTTGGAGCCTTCGCGGCCCAGGCCGGACTGCTTGACGCCGCCGAAGGGGCCGACTTCGTTGGAGATCAGGCCGGTGTTGATGCCGACGATGCCGTATTCCAGCGCCTCGGACACGCGCCAGATGCGGGCGTAGTCGCGGGTGAAGAAGTAGGCGGCCAGGCCGAAGATGGTGTCGTTGGCCATGCCGATGACTTCTTCCTCGGACTCGAAGCGGAACAGCGGCGCCACCGGGCCGAAGGTTTCCTCGGTCGCGAAGCGCATCGACTGGGTCACGTCGCGCACCACGGTGGGCTCGAAGAACGTGCCGCCCAGCGCATGCGGCTTGCCGCCGGCGATGACCTTGGCGCCGTGCGCGGTGGCGTCGGCGATGTGTTCCTGCACCTTCTCGATGGCGTTGGTATCGATCAGCGGACCTTGCGTCACGCCGTCCTCGAAGCCGTCGCCGACCTTCATGGCGTTGACCTTGGCCACCAGGCGCTTGGCGATTTCCTCGTACACGCCGGCCTGCACGTAGATGCGGTTGGCGCAAACGCAGGTCTGGCCGGCGTTGCGGTACTTGGAGGCCAGGATGCCGTCGACCGCGCGGTCCAGGTCGGCGTCGTCGAACACGATGAAGGGCGCGTTGCCGCCCAGTTCCAGCGACAGCTTCTTGATGGTGGGGGCGCATTGCTCCATCAGCGTGCGGCCGACTTCGGTCGAACCGGTGAAGCTCAGCTTGCGCACCACGTCGCTTTCGCACAGCGCCGCGCCGATCTCGCGCGAGCTGCCGGTGATGACGTGGAACACGCCGGCCGGCACGCCGGCCTCTTCGGCCAGCACCGCCAGCGCCAGCGCGGTCAGCGGCGTCTGCTGGGCGGGCTTGACCACCATGGTGCAGCCGGCGGCCAGGGCCGGGCCGACCTTGCGGGTGATCATGGCGGCGGGGAAGTTCCACGGCGTGATGGCGGCGGTGACGCCGATCGGCTGCTTCAGGGCCAGCAGGCGCTGGCCGGCCTTGGGGCTTTGCAGCACGTCGCCGTCGATGCGCTTGGCTTCCTCGGCGAACCATTCCAGGAACGAGGCGGCGTAGGCGATTTCGCCGGCGGCCTCGGTCACGGGCTTGCCCTGTTCCGAGGTCATGATGGCGGCCAGGTCCTGCTGGTTCTGCATCATCAGCTGGGCCCACTTCAGCAGGATCGCGGCGCGTTCCTTGCCGGTCTTGGCGCTCCAGGCGGGCAGGGCGGCCTGGGCGCTGGCGATGGCCTGCTCGGTCTCCTTGCGGCCCAGCTTGGGCACCGACACGATGGTCTTGCCGGTGGAGGGGTTGTCCACGGGGATGGACGGACCGTTGCCGGCGGATACCCACTTGCCGTCGATGTAGCAGGCGTCGCGCAGCAGTTCGGGGCGCGACAGGGGATGGGTCAATGACGTCATTGCAATAGTCTCCTATATAGGAACGCGGCCGCCGGGGCGGAACTGACGCGGGCGCAGCGGAAATCCGCTACGCCCGCAATCGCCGTGCCCGACGGCCGGAAAACCGGATGATCGGATTGGCGCTTAAGCGGCCAGCGACTCGGCCAGGATGTCCAGCGCGCGGTCGAACTGGGCGTCGGGAATGGTCAAGGGGTACAGGAAGCGCAGGACGTTGCCGTACACGCCGCAGCTTAGCAAGATCAGGCCTTGCGCGATGGCGCGGGCCTGCACCTTCTTGACCGCCTCGGCGTCGGGCTTGCCGTTGGCGTCGTTCAGTTCCAGCGCCACCATCGAACCCAGGCCGCGCACGTCGGCGATGCCCGGCACCTTGGCGCGCAGGCCCTCGAGGCGGGCGCGCAGCTTGTCGCCCAGTTGCACCGCGCGTTCGCACAGCTTTTCCTCGGCGATCACGTCCAGCACGGCGTGGGCCGCGGCCACCGCCAGCGGGTTGCCGGCGTAGGTGCCGCCCAGCCCGCCGGCGGCCGGGCCGTCCATGACGTCGGCGCGGCCGACCACGCCCGAGATCGGGAAGCCGCCGCCCAGGCTCTTGGCCATGGTGATCAGGTCGGCCTGCACCGAATGGTGCTCCATGGCGAACAGCTTGCCGGTGCGGCCGAAGCCGGTCTGCACTTCGTCGGCGATCAGCAGGATGCCGTGCTCGTCGCAGATCTTGCGCAGCGCCGTCATCAGTTCGGGCGGGGTGATGTTGAAGCCGCCTTCGCCCTGCACCGGCTCGATGATGATCGCGGCGACGCGCTTGGGATCGATGTCGACCTTGAACAGCAGGTCCAGCGCCTTGAGCGAGTCGGCCACGGTGATGGACTGGGTGCCGTTGGGGAACGGCACGTGGTAGATGTCGCCCGGCATCGGGCCGAACGACAGCTTGTAGGGGGCGACCTTGCCGGTCAGCGCCATGCCCAGCATGGTGCGGCCGTGGAACGAGCCCGAGAAGGCGATGACGCCCGAACGGCCGGTGGCCGAGCGCGCGATCTTGACGGCGTTTTCGACGGCTTCGACGCCGGTGGTGAAGAAGGCCGACTTCTTCAGGCCGTCGATCGGGGCCAGGCGGTTGATGCGCTCGGCCAGCGACACATAGCCTTCGTACGGCACGATCTGGTAGGCCGTGTGGGTGAAGTTGTCGAGCTGGGCGCTGACGGCGGCCTTGATCTTGGGGTGCAGGTGGCCGGTGTTCAGCACCGCGATGCCGCCCGCGAAATCGATGTATTCCTTGCCGTCGGCATCCCACAGCGTGGCGTTCTCGGCGCGCACGGCGTAGAAATCACACATGACGCCGACGCCGCGCGGCGTGGCCAGGGAACGGCGGGTATTCAGGTCCTGATTCTTCATCTCAGCCTCGGATGGCAAGTGGGCGGTAAAGCCTTACTTTAATGCTACTATGGCCCCATTGGTGGGAACCACTTTTATAAATCAGGTAGAACCAATTGCGGTCCATCGTTGGAGACTTGCTGCAACTGCGCCTGGCCGATGCCGCCGGCGGGCCGATGAACAAGCGCCTGTACCACGGCATCCGCGAAGCCATCCTGGATGGATCCATCGCCGCCGACTCGCGCCTGCCCGCCTCGCGCGACCTGGCCGCCGAACTCGGCATCGCCCGCAATACCGTGGTGCACGTCTATGGCCAGTTGCTGGCCGAAGGCTACACCCGCAGCCTGCAGGGCAACGGCACCTTCGTCAATGCCTCGCAGCCCGACTCCTATCTGGCCAGCGGCCGCCAGTCGCGCCGCGCGCCGGTGCCGCAACCGCGTCCGGCGCTGTCGGCGCGCGGCGCCGCCATCGTCGACGGCGTGTCGGCCTCGCCCTACCAGTGGGGCGCCTTCATGCCGGGCGTGCCCGACCTGACCGAATTTCCGCACAAGAAGTTCGGCCGCATCTTTTCCGCGCTGTGGCGCAACCCCACCCCCGACCTGCTCACCTACGCCTATGGCGGCGGCCTGCCGGCCCTGCGCGAGGCGCTGGCGCAGCACCTGGCGCTGACGCGCTCGATCGACTGCGATCCCGACCAGATCCTCATCACCGAAGGCTCGCACCAGGCCATCGACCTGGCCACCCGCATCCTGGGCGAGGCGGGCGAGACCGCCTGGGTCGAGGACCCGGGCTACTGGGGCGCGCGCACGGTGCTGCAGGCCAACGGCCTGCACACGGTGCACCTGCCGGTGGACGAGGAAGGCATGCGGCTGCCGGACGCCGACCTGGCGCCCGGCATGGCGCCGCCGCGCTTCATCTTCGTGACCCCGTCGCACCAATATCCGCTGGGGCCGGTGATGTCGCTGGCGCGGCGCCGGCAGTTGCTGGCGGTGGCGCGGCGCCATGGCAGCTGGATCATCGAGGACGACTACGACAGCGAATTTCGCTTCTCGGGCCGGCCGATCGCCTCGCTGCTGGGGCTGGAGCCGGACGCGCCCGTGATCTACATGGGCACCTTCAGCAAGACGCTGTACCCGGGGCTGCGGGTCGGCTACCTGGTGCTGCCCAAGACCTTGACCGCGGCGTTCCAGGCGGCCCACGCCGAGCTCTACCGCGAAGGCCACCTGATGACGCACGCGGCGCTGGCCACCTTCATCGCCGAGGGCCACTACGCCGCCCACATCCGCCGCATGCGCATGTTGTACGGGCGGCGCCGCGCCATGCTGGTCAACCTGATCGAACGGCGCCTGGGGCCCGACTGGCTGCACCGCGACGCCAGCCTGGCCGGCCTGCACCTGGTGCTGACGCTGCCGCCGCACCTGGACGACCTGCGGGTGGTCGAGGTGGCGCGGCGCAAGGGCGTGCTGACGCGCGCGCTGTCGCGCTACTACGTCGGCGCCGAAGGCCGCCGGCCCGGCCTGCTGCTGGGCTATGCCTGCGTGCCGGAGCACGACATCGCGCGCAAGTTCGAGGTGCTGCTGGAAAGCCTGGCCGAAGTGGCGCGCATGACGCCCGCGGCGCCCGCGCTGGTGGCGCAGCCGGCCTGACTGCCGGCGTTGAAGGCCGGCGCCGCCGCACGGGCCTTGAAAGCCGGTGGCGGGCTGCCGGCGCTTGCAGCCTGCGCGCCGCGACCACACGGCGCGAGGGCCTCAGCCCCGGCGGTCCTGTCCGCCGCCCAGCGCCGCCGCGAAGGCCGCGGCGTTGCGCATGCCCTGGTCCTCGAAGTTGGTGTTGAACACCGCATGCGCCTGCGCGCTCCGTTGCGCCAGTTCCTGGAAGCGGCGCGCCAGTTCGGCCAGCTCGGCCTCCGAATACTCATATTGGAAGCGCCCTGACGAGGCGGCGCCGCCGGCGTTCCAGGTGGCGACGTTGCGGCCATGCAGCCGCAGCAGCGTCAGCTCGGGGTGGCTGCATTCCCAGACCGCCGGCACGCTGTTGTCGAAGCCCTGCGGCGCGTCCACCACGGTGTGCACCAGGCCCAGCTCGCGCTCTAGCGCCAGCGTTGCAGCCGTGGCCTCGGAGGAGTCGAACCAGCTGCGGTGGCGGAATTCGACCGACAGCAGGTGCTCCGGCAGGCGCCGCGCGCATTCGGCCACCAGCGCCTCGCCGCGCGCCCCGCGCCGCAGCCAGGGCGGGAACTGGAAGTGCACCGCGCCCAGCTTGCCGGCCATGCGCAAGGGTTCCAGCGCCAGCGTGTAGCGGCGCCAGAGTTCATCGCGCAGGTCGTCCGGCATGGCGTGGTGGTAGATGACCGGCTCGGGCCAGTCGGCCAGCTCGCGGCGGATGTCGGGGGGCAGGGCCGCCAGCGGCGTCTGGTGGCCGGTGAAAAGGCGGTAGGCCTTGATGTTGAAGACGAAATCGTCGGGCGTGCGCTGCGCCCACAGGTAGGCGGTCTCGGCGCTGGGCAGGGCGTAGTAGCTGGAATCGACCTCGGCCAGCCCGAAGCGGGTGGCGTAGAAGCGCAGCCGCGATTGGGCGTCGTGCGCCTCGCGCGGGTAGAAGCGGCCGCACGCCAGCAGCGTGGGGTCGGTCCAGGAAGCGGTGCCGGCAAGCAGGCGCATGGGGAAAACGGCGGTAGCGGGAGCGGGGGGCGATGCGGTTATGATACCTGGATATATCCCCAGGTGTCGGGCCGCGCCGACCGCGCCCGCCGCCGACCATTCCACGCCCCATGTCCGACCAGAATTCCGCCCACCCGTCCAGCCGTCCCGATCCCCTGGCCGACCTCAACCCCGCCCAGCGCGAGGCCGCCGAATTCGGCGTCGGCGGCGCGGGCGACGACGGCCCGCTGCTGGTGATCGCCGGCGCCGGCTCGGGCAAGACCAACACCCTGGCGCATCGCGTCGCCCACCTGATCCTGAACGGCGCCGATCCGCAGCGCATGCTGCTGTTGACCTTCTCGCGCCGCGCCGCCCAGGAAATGGAGCGCCGCGTCGGCAGCGTGCTGCAGCGGGTCATGAACCTGCGCGGCACCCAGCAGGCGCCGTCGCTGCCGTGGGCCGGCACCTTCCACGCCATCGGCGCGCGCCTGCTGCGCGACTGCGCCCAGCGCATCGGCCTGTCCGAGGCCTTCACCATCCACGACCGCGGCGACGCCGAGGACCTGATGGGCATGGTGCGGCACGAGCTCGGCCTGTCCGCCACCAAGTCGCGCTTTCCGCTCAAGGGCACCTGCCTGGCGATCTACTCGCGCGTGGTCAACAGCCAGACGCCGGTGGCCGACGTGCTGCACGGCACCTTCCCGTGGTGCGCGCAATGGGAGGACGAGCTCAAGAACCTGTTCCGCGCCTACGTCGCCGCCAAGCAGGACCAGCAGGTGCTCGACTACGACGACCTGCTGCTGTACTGGGCCGAGATGATGGGCGACGCGGCCATCGCCGCCGACGTCGGCGCCCGCTTCGACCACGTGCTGGTGGACGAATACCAGGACACCAACCGCCTGCAGGCCGCCATCCTGCTGGCCATGAAACCCGACGGCCGCGGCCTGACCGTGGTGGGCGACGACGCCCAGTCGATCTATTCGTTCCGCGCCGCCACGGTGCGCAACATCCTCGATTTCCCGGCCCAGTTCCCGCAGCCGGCCCGCGTCATCACGCTGGACCGCAACTACCGCTCGACCCAGCCCATCCTGAACGCCTCCAACGCCGTCATCGGCCTGGCCGCCGAACGCTACGCCAAGGATCTCTGGAGCGACCGGCAGTCGTCGCAGTTGCCCGAGCTGGTCACCGTCAGCGACGAGGCCGGCCAGGCCCGCTGGGTGGCCGACCAGGTGCTGGCGCAGCGCGAGGGCGGCGCCACGCTCAAGTCGCAGGCGGCGCTGTTCCGCACCTCCAGCCACAGCGCCGCGCTCGAACTGGAGCTGACCCGCCGCAACATCCCCTTCGTCAAGTTCGGCGGCCTGCGCTTTCTGGAAGCGGCGCACGTCAAGGACCTGCTGTCGCTGCTGCGCTGGGCCGAGAACCCGCGCGGGCGCATGGCGGGGTTCCGCGTGGCGCAACTGCTGCCCGGCATCGGTCCGGCCACCGCCGCCAAGCTGATGGACGCCATGACGCAATCGGCCGAACCGCTGCGCGCGCTGCGCGAATTCAAGCCGGGGGCGGCGGCGCAGGTGGAGTGGGGCGCGTTCGCCGACACCTACGCGGCGCTGGCCGACCCAAGCCTGCGCTGGCCGGTCGACGTCGACCTGGCGCTGCGCTGGTACGCCGGCCAGCTTGAACGGCTGTACGACGATGCGCGGGTGCGCAAGACCGACCTGGACCAGCTGGCGCGCATCGCCGCCGGCTACCCGTCGCGCGAGCGCTTCCTGACCGAGCTGACGCTGGACCCGCCCGACGCCACCAGCGACGAATCCGGCGCGCCATCGCGCGACGAGGACTACATGATCCTGTCCACCATCCACTCGGCCAAGGGCCAGGAATGGAAGGCGGTCTACGTGCTGAACGTGGTCGACGGCTGTATCCCGTCCGACATGAGCACCGGCAGCGCCGAAGAGATCGAGGAAGAAAGGCGTCTGCTGTACGTGGCCATGACGCGCGCCAAGGAACGCCTGCAGCTGATCGTGCCGCAGCGCTTCTACGTGCACCAGCAGACCGGCATGGGCGACCGCCACGTCTACGGCTCGCGCACCCGTTACATCACCAACGCCATGCTGCCGCTGTTCGACCACCTGCCCAAGCCGCCCGACCTGCCCGCGCGCGAGGCCAAGGCGCCGCAGGCGCCGAGCGTGGACGTGGCCAGGCGCGTGCGCAACCTGTTCGCGTAGGGCGCGTTCGCCGGGGCGCGGACCCCGCGCGGACGCCGCCGCGCGGCGGCGCCGGTGGGCTATCATCGGCCGATACGTTGGATACGCTGCACCCGCAGGGCTCGCATCGCCAAAGGATGTCTATGTCTACCGAAGCAACCGCCGCCGTCGCCGCGCCGCCCCAGGGCGAAGTCGTGGCCTCCATCGCCTATGTGAATGGCCGGCGCGACCACGAGGTGCCCATCGAGGAGGTGGGCAGGCACGTCGATCCCAAGCACGGCATGGTGTGGATCGGCCTGCGCAATCCCAGCCCCGAACGGCTTGCCGACGTCGTCAACCAACTGGGCGCCTGCGACAAGAACATGGAAGAAATGCTGGAGTCGCACCGCCGGCCCAAGATCATCGACTACGGCAACATGGTGCTGATCGTCGCCATCACCGTCGAGGTCGAGGCCGAGCGCCCCATCTTCGGTGAAACCCAGTTCCTGATCGGCGAAGGCTTCCTGGTCACCGTGCGGCGCGGCGCCACCGCCGGCCACAGTCCCTTGCGCGAACGGCTGGAGGCCTCGCCCGACCTGCTCAAGCGCGGCAGCGACTACGTCGCCTCCGAACTGCTGGACTGGCTGGTGGACCGCTACGTGGCGGCGGCCGGCAAGATCGAGTCGGTGGTCGAGGGCGCCGAGCAGAAGCTGCTGATCCGCGGCGCCAAGGACTCCGACATCCGCAGGCTGTACCGCCAGCGCCGCGACCTCCTGCGCATCCACACCGTGGTGTCGCCGCTGGCCGAGATCTGCCGCCGCCTGGCGCGGGTCGAGATGTCGGCGGTCGATGAACACGCGCGACCGTATTTCGGCGAGGTGGCCGACCGCGTGCTGCGGGTCGATGAACTGTTCAATTCGCTGCGCGAGTCGCTGGCCTTCGCCTTCGAAGCCAGCCTGATGATCGGCCAGGCCGCGCAGAACGACACCACCCGCAAGCTGGCGTCATGGGCCGCCATCCTGGCCGTGCCCACCGCCATCGCCGGCATCTACGGCATGAACTTCAAGTTCATGCCCGAACTGGATTCGCCGTTCGGCTATCCGGTCACGCTGGGCGTGATCGTGTCGGTCTGTTCGCTGCTGTACTGGCGCTTTCGCAAGTCGGGCTGGCTGTAGCGCGGCGGACGGCGGCGCCGTGCCGGCGGCGACACACTGGCGCGCGCGGCGCCGGCCCGGCTGTGGCAAACTGCCTGCGTTTCTGATTCCGGAGCCCGGCTCGTGCGCGGCAAATCCCCCTTCGGCGGCAGCAAGCTGACCGCCCTCGTCGTCGCCCTGATCCTGGCCGCGGCCGGCGCCCTCGTCAACTGGCTGCAGCCTGCCCGGCAGGGGGGCGAGCGGCCGGCCGAACGACCCGCCGCCAGCGCGCCCGCGCCGCGCGGCAAGCCCGGCGCGGCCCTGGCCGGCGACGTTCCCGCCGGCAGCTATACCCTGACCGGCATGATCGTCAACGTCGCCGACGGCGACACCGTGACGCTGCGCGCGCCCGACGGCCAGCGCCGCATCCGCATGGACAGCATCGACGCGCCGGAAGAGGGCCATGGCAACGAGCAGCCCGGCCAGCCCTACGCCGAGGCCGCGCGCCAGCACCTGGCCGGCCTGGTGGCCGGCAAGACCCTGACCGCCCAGTGCTACCAGAAGGACCAGTACGGCCGCGACGTCTGCGCGCTGATCCTGGACGACGGCCGCTCGGCCAACCGGCTGCAGGTCGAGGCCGGCTACGCCTGGGCCTACACCGCGCGCCAGGGCGACTACCTCAACGACAAGGCCATGCCCGAGTTGCAGCGCCAGGCCAGGGCGGCCGGCCGCGGCCTGTGGGCCGGCAAGGATCCGATGCAGCCCTGGAAGTGGCGCTACGACTGCTGGCGCCAGCGCCAGTGCGGCTGATTGGCGCAGGCCGGCGGGGGTAATCCGTCCTGGTGTGTGTGGAGAGCCGCCTGCGCAAGTTCCCTAGGGGGATGCCAGGGTACTGGGGCGGATATACCTTTGCTATCCTCTGTCGCACTGAATAGAAGGAAAGGTTTCCATGCGTGCTTTGATGCGGCTCTGGGCGGCGGCCATGATGCTGTTGCTGGCGTTGGCGGGCTGCTCCCGGGACGGCAGTCCCATCAACAGCCCTTATCCGTCCGGCGCCGAAGGCCGGAACACCCTGTATTCCGCCTTCGTCAAGCGCTCGCCCAAGTACCTGGACCCGGCCAGCTCTTATTCCGGCGATGAAACCCCTTATACCTACAGCATCTATGAGACGCTGTACGGCTACCACTACCTCAAGCGGCCCTACGAACTGATCCCGCGCGCCGCGGCCTCGATCGACCCGCCGGTCTACCTGGACGCGCAGGGCAAGGTGCTGCCGGCCGACGCGCCGGGCGAGCAGATCGCCCAGAGCATCTACGACATCAGGATCAAGCCCGGCATGCGTTTCGCGCCGCACCCGGCCTTCGCCCGCAAGACCGACGGCAGCTACGACTACTTCCCGATCGCGCCCGAGGACCTGGCCGACAAGTTCGCCATTCCCGACTTTCCGCGCACCGGCACCCGCGAACTCACCGCCGACGACTACGTCTACGCCTTCCGCCGCCTGGCCAGCCCGCGCGTGGTGTCGCCGATCTATTCGCTGATGGCCGAATACGTGAGCGGCCTGAAGGAATATGGCGACCGCCTGCGCGAGCGTGACAAGGCGCTGCGCCGCGACCTTCCCGGCGGCGGTGGCGCGTCGTGGCTGGACCTGCGCGAGCCGGACGGCTTCACCGGCGTGCAGGCGCTCGACCCGCACACGCTGCGCATCCGCGTCAACGGCAAGTACCCGCAGTTCAAGTACTGGCTGGCCATGACCTTCACGGCGCCCGTGCCCTGGGAGGCCGACCGCTTCTACAACCAGCCCGGCATGGCCGAGCACGACCTGTCGCTCAACACCTGGCCGGTCGGCACCGGCCCCTACATGCTGGCCGAGTCGCTGCAGAACCGCCGCCACGTGCTGGCGCGCAACCCCAACTTCCACGGCGAACCCTATCCCTGCGAAGGCGAGCCGGGCGATCGCGCCGCCGGCCTGCTGGCCGATTGCGGCAAGCCCACGCCCTTCATCGACCGCGCCGTGTTCAGCGTCGAGAAGGAAGCCATTCCGCTGACCGGCAAGTTCATGCAGGGCTACTACGACGTGCCGCAGATCGAGCGCGGCGAGTACGGCGTGGCCATGCTGGTGGCCGCTGGCGACAGCCAGGACAAGGCGCGCAAGTACGCCGAGCACGGCATCCGCCTGCCCACCACGGTCGAGACCGCCAACTGGTACATGGGCTTCAACTGGCTCGACCCGGTGGTGGGCAAGGGCGACACGCCCGAGCAGGCCGAGAAGAACCGCAAGCTGCGCCAGGCCATCAGCATCGCCTTCGACTGGGAAGAATACGTGGCGGTGTTCGAGAACAGCCAGGCCTCGGTGGCCTACGGCCCGGTGCCGCCCGGTGTGCTGGGCTACCGCGAACCGCCCGAGGGCGTGAACCCGGTGGTCTACGACCTGGTCGACGGCAAGCCGGTGCGCAAATCCATCGAGACCGCGCGCAAGCTGCTGGCCGAGGCCGGCTACCCCGACGGCCGCAATGCCGTCACCGGCGCGCCGCTGGTGCTGTACTACGACTCCATGACGGGCGGCGGCTCCAACCCGCAGTTCGACTGGATGCGGCGGCAGATGGCCAAGATCGGCGTGCAGATGGACGTGCGCTCGACCGACTACAACCGCTTCCAGGACAAGATGCGGCGCGGGTCGGCGCAGATCTTCCTGTGGGGCTGGAACGCCGACTACCCCGACGCCGAGAACTTCCTGTTCCTGCTGTACGGCCCCAACGCCAAGGCCAAGGGCGGCGGCGAGAACGCCGCCAACTACGACAGCCCCGAATACGACAGGCTGTTCGAGCAGATGAAGTTCCTGGACGATGGCCCCGAAAAGGAAGCGCTGATCCAGCGCATGGTCGCCATCGTGCAGCGCGACGCGCCCTGGATGTTCGGTTACTTCCCGATGTCGGGCGGCGCCTACCAGCAATGGGTCGGCAACGCCAAGCCCACCCAGATGGTGCGCAACACGCTGCAGTACATGAAGATCGATCCCGCCCTGCGCGAGCGCAAGATCGATGAATGGAATTCCCCCATCTGGTGGCCGGTGGGCCTGTTCGTGCTGCTGATCGCGCTGGCGATCTGGCCGTCCTACGTGGCGCTCAAGCGGCGCGAACGGCAGACCGCCTTCGCCCAGGCTTCCCGCAAGGAGCATCAATCATGATCGGCTACGTCATCCGCCGGCTGCTGTACGGCGTGCTGATTCTGATCGGCGTGAACCTCTTCACCTTCATCCTGTTCTTCGCGGTCAACACGCCCGACGACATGGCGCGCCTGGCCATCGGCGGCCAGCGCGTCAGCCAGGACGCGGTCGAGAAATGGAAGGTCGAGCACGGCTACGACAAGCCGCTGTTCTACAACGCCCAGGCCAAGGGTTCGGCGCAACTGACCGACACCGTGTTCTACCAGCGCTCGGTGCCGCTGCTGGCGATGGACTTCGGCGCCTCCGACGGCGGCCGCGACATCGGCCGCGAGATCCAGACGCGCATGGGGCCGAGCCTGGCGCTGGCGGTGCCGACCTTCTTCCTGGGGCTGTTCGCCAGCATCGTGTTTTCACTGACGCTGGTGTACTTCCGCGCCACCCGGCTGGACTTCTGGGGCGTGGTGGTGTGCGTCATCCTGCTGTCGATCTCCAGCCTGTTCTACATCATCGCCGGGCAGTGGATGTTCGCCAAGCTGCTGCGGCTGGTGCCGTTCTCGGGCTTCGAGGGCGGCCTGGACATGATCAAGTTCCTGGCGCTGCCGGTGCTGGTGGCGATCGTCTCGCGCCTGGGCCCCGAGGCGCGCTTCTACCGCACCCTGTTCCTTGAGGAAATCGGCAAGGACTACGTGCGCACCGCGCGCGCCAAGGGGCTGGCCGAGCGCGTGGTGCTGTTCCGACACGTGCTGCGCAACGCCATGCTGCCGATCCTGACCAGCACCGTGGCCGCCTTGCCGCTGCTGTTCATGGGCAGCCTGATCGCCGAGTCCTTCTTCGGCATCCCGGGCCTGGGCAGCTACACCATCGACGCCATCAACGCGCAGGACTTCTCCATCGTGCGCGCCATGGTGTTCCTGGGGGCGTCGCTGTACATCGTCGGGCTGATCCTGGCCGACATTTCCTACACGCTGGCTGACCCCCGCGTCCGATTCGAGTAGCCGCCATGCCCAAGTTCGTATTCCTCTGGACCGACATTGCGCTGTGGCTCATGGTGCTGGGCGCGCTGGCCTACGCCTGGCGGGTGCGGCGCAGCCCGAACCTGCGTTCGACCTGGGCGCGGGTGGCGCGCGACACGCCGGCCATGTGCTCGGCGGTGGTGCTGGCGGCGTTCGCGCTGGTCGGCCTGCTCGATTCCGTCCATTACCGGCCGCAGCTGCCGCCCGCGCCGGGCGCGGCCGCCGACGCCGCGCCGGTCTACGCGCCGGCGGTCAAGTCGGCGCTGGACGGCCTGTTGCGCGGCAGCGTGCTGACCCAGCCCGAGAAGACCTATTCCAGTCCGTTGGCGGTGCGCCAGTTCACCAAGGAAACCCTGCTGGTCGACGACAAGCCGGTGCGCGATTTTCCGCGCCTGCGGGCGGCCGGCACGCACCTGGCCGACCCCGACCGCGACCACCTGGGCGACGTCTACTACCGGCTGGGCCTGGGCCTTGCGGCGGGGCTGGCGGTGGCGCTGATCGGCGCCGGCCTGCTGTTCGCCTGCCTGGCGCGGCGCGGCGGCGCGTCGGCGGCGGCCGAGGCCCTTCTGGGCGGGCGCGCCGAGGTGCCATGGCGCGCCATGGCCATCACCTTCACCCTGCTGTGCCTGGTGGCGGGGGCGCTGGCCGGGCTGTCCAGCGGCTACCACGCCCTGGGCACCGACCGCATCGGCAACGATGTGCTGTGGCAGGCGCTCAAGAGCATCCGCACCGCGCTCGTCATCGGCAGCCTGACCACGCTCGCGATGCTGCCGCCGGCCATCGTGTTCGGCATCGCGGCGGGCTACTTCAAGGGCAGGATCGACGACGCCATCCAGTATCTCTACACCACCATCACCTCGATCCCGGGCGTGCTGCTGGTGGCGGCCTGCGCGCTGATGATGCAGGTGTACATCGACAACCACGCCGAGCTGTTCGACACCTCCGCGGCGCGCGCCGACCTGCGCCTGTTCCTGTTGTGCATGATCCTCGGCTTCACCGGCTGGGCCGGGCTGTGCCGCCTGCTGCGCGCCGAGACCCTCAAGCTGCGCGAGCTGGAATACGTGCAGGCCGCGCGCGCCTTCGGCGTATCGCACTGGCGCATCATGACGCGCCACCTGCTGCCCAATGTCGCGCACCTGGTGCTGATCACCGTGGTGCTGGAATTCTCCGGCCTGGTGCTGTACGAGGCGGTGCTGTCCTATCTGGGCATCGGCGTCGATCCCAGCATGAATTCGTTCGGCTCGATGATCGACGGCGCCCGCCTGGAAATGTCGCGCGACCCGATGATCTGGTGGAACCTGATGACCGCGTTTCTTTTCATGCTGGCCCTGGTGCTGGCCGCCAACCTGTTCGCCGACGCGGTGCGCGACGCCTTCGATCCGCGCACCCGCCGCTACAAGCCGGGCCGCCTGCCCGGCATGGGCTGGTTCGGCCGCCGTCCGGGCGCCGCGCTGGCGGCCGACGCCCGCGCCACCAAATCCGGAGACGCGCCATGAGCCAGCAGGATAACCGCCAGGACACGCCCCTGCTGGCCGTGCGCGGGCTGGACGTCGACATCGCCGGCGACAGCGGCATGACGCACGCGGTCAAGCGCCTGCAGCTGGCCATCTCGCAGCGCGAGACCTTCGCCCTGGTGGGCGAGTCCGGCTGCGGCAAGAGCATGACGGCGCTGGCGCTGTTGCGCCTGCTGCCGGACGCCGGCCGCATCGTCGGCGGCCAGATCGACCTGGACGGCGAAGACCTCAACCGCCTGCCCGAGAGCGCCATGCGCGGCGTGCGCGGCGGCCGCATCGGCATCATCTTCCAGGAACCGTCCACCAGCCTGAATCCCGTCATGCGGGTCGGCGACCAGATCATCGAGACGCTGGTGGCGCACACGCCGCTGCGCGGCGCCGCGGCGCGCGCCCGGGCCATCGACTGGCTGCGGCGGGTCGGCATCCCGGAGCCCGAGCGGCGCGTGGACGATTACCCATTCCAGTTCTCCGGCGGCCAGAAGCAGCGCGTCATGATCGCCATCGCGCTGGCGGCGGAACCCCTGCTGCTGATCGCCGACGAGCCCACCACCGCGCTGGACGTCACCGTGCAGGCGCAGGTGCTGGACCTGCTGGCGGGCATCCAGCGCGAGATCGGCATGGCGGTGCTGCTCATCACCCATGACCTGGCGGTGGTGCGCAACGTGGCCCATCACGTGGCCCTGATGCGTGGCGGCGAAATCGTCGAAAGCGCCAGCGCCGAGGAATTCTTCCGCGCGCCCAAGCATCCCTACGCGCGTCAGTTGTTCGACGCCATTCCCACCTTTGAAAAGCGCGGCGTGCCTCTCAGCCAGGCCGGCCGCGCGGCCCAGGCGCAGGACGCGGCCCGCAAGCGACCGCGCGAGCCGGGCGTGGTGCTGGACGTGCAGGACCTGAAGGTCCATTACCCGGTGCGCAAGGGCCCGCTGCGGCGCGTGGCCTCGTGGGTCAAGGCGGTCGACGGCGTGACGTTCACGCTGCGTGCCGGCGAAACCCTGGCGCTGCTGGGCGAGTCCGGTTGCGGCAAGACCACCACCGGCAAGGCGCTGCTGCGCCTGATCGACGGCGCCCGTATCTCGGGCCGCGCCATGCTGCAGGGGCAGGACCTGCTGACCGCCGACCGCGCCCGCTTGCAACGGCTGCGCCAGGACATCCAGATCGTGTTCCAGGACCCATACGCATCGCTCGATCCGCGCATGCGGGTCGGCGACATCCTCGACGAAGGCCTGGAGTCGCTGCGCCGCGGCATGGGCGCGCGCGAGCGACGCGACCGCGCCGTCCGCCTGGTCGAGCGCGTCGGCCTGCCGGCCAACACGCTGGCGCGCTATCCGCACGAGTTCTCCGGCGGCCAGCGCCAGCGCATCGCCATCGCCCGGGCCCTGGCGGTCGAACCCAAGGTGCTGATCTGCGACGAGCCGACCTCGGCGCTGGACGTCTCGGTGCAGGCGCAGATCCTCGACCTGCTGCGCGAGCTGCAGGGCGAGCTGGGCATCGCCTACCTGTTCATCACCCACAATTTCGGCGTGGTCGAGTATCTGGCTGACCGCATCGCGGTCATGGACGGCGGCCGCATCGTCGAACTGGGCGAGGCCGACGCGGTGCTGCACGCGCCGCGCCAGGACATGACGCGCCGGCTGCTCGACGCGGTGCCGCGGCTGCAATTCGGCGCGCCCGAATGAAAACCGCGCCCCGATCCTATGGCGGATCGGGGCGCGGCATGCGCGCGCCTGGGCGGCTCAGTCGTGGGCGTTGCGGGTTTCGAGCCAGACCAGCGTGTCGTGCCGCAGGGCGCGGACACATTGCGCCAGGAAGGCATGCACCACTTCCAGCTCGCCGGCGTCGTAGCGCCGGGCCATCAACACCACCGCCTCGGCCACCCACTGGCGTTCCTGGGTCAGTTGCTGGCATTGCTCCTCGACCGGCCGGATCACGATCATGCGGCGATCCAGCGGATGGCGGCCGCGTTGCACATAGCCGGCCGCTTCCAGGCGGTTGATCAAGGCGGTGGCGCCGCCGGAGCTGATGCCCATCAACTGGGCCAGTTGCCCGGTGGGCAGGGCATCGAACTCCATCACCAGTTCCAGCGCTTTCAGATCCGCCAGGGGGATACCCAGTTTCTCCGCCAGGGCCGACTGGCACGCCGCGTTGTACACGGCGAACTGCCGGCCCAGCATCAGGGCGATATCGTCAAGCATTCCGGGACGCAGGTCACTATTGCGGGATTCAGGCATCACGGTCACATGCTCGTGGTGGACGATGGTTTCTTGTTGCAGCATGGCGTCGCTCCCTCACGGATCCCGTCGATTACTTCTTGGCGGTCAGGCCGCCGAGCAGGCCGCCCAGCAAGCCGCCGTTGGTGGTGCCTCCGGTGCTGGCGCTGCCGCTGACGCCGGCCGTCACGCCGCCCAGCAGGCCGCCGAGCAGGCCGCCGTTGCCGGCCGTGCCCGTGGCGCCGCCACCGGCGCTGGCGCCCGCGCCCGCGCTGGCCGTCGCGCCGCCCGTCAGGCCGCCCAGCAGGCCGCCCAGCAGGCCGCCGTTGGCGCCCGCGGCGCCGCCGGCCGTGCCACCGGTGGCGCCGGTCACGCCGCCCAGCAGGCCGCCCAGCAAGCCGCCGTTGGCCGCGCCGCCCGTGGCCCCGCCCAGGTTGCCGGTCACGCCGCCGAGCAGGCCGGTCACCGGAGCCAGCAGGCCGCCGTTACCGCCCGCCGCGCCGCCGGTCACGCCACCCAGGATGCCGGTGATCGGGCTGAGCAGGCCGCCGTTGTTGCCGCCCACCGCGCCGCCCAGGCCCAGGCCACTGGTCAGGGAGGCGACCGCGCCGGTGGCATTGGCCAGCGTGTTGCCGAGCGGGTTGGTGTTGCCGGGCGTGGCATTCAACAGGCCGCCGGCACTGCTGACCGCGCCGCCCAGGCCTTGCAGCACGCCATTCAAACCGGCCACGTTGCCGCCGGGCAATTGCGTGCCCAGGTTGCTGACGGTGCCGCCCAGGGTGTTGAGCAGGCCGGCGACCGGCGCGCCCAGCTTGGTGGTGGCGCCCACTTGCTGGGTCAGGCCGACCACCGTGCCGGCCAGGGGGCTGGCCGTCGGGTCGAGCGCCGCGCCGATGCCCCCGAGGGTCGGTTGCAGGCCCAGCGGCAACACGTTGTCGACGGTCTTGCCGACGTTGCCGAGGGCCGGTTCGAGCAAAGGCTTGGACGGTCCGCCCAGCACGCCGCCGGTCACGCCGCCGACCAATTGGGTCACGGGGTTCAGCAGGCCGCCCTGGCCGGACAGGCCGGCGGTCAGGGCGCCCACCGCGTTGGTGGCATTGCCCAGCACCGTGGTCAGTGGTTGCGGATTCTTGGGATCGGCATTGAGCAGGCCGCCGGTGCTGGCGACCGTCTTGCCCAGGCCTTCGACCAGGCCGCCGACGCCGCTGCTCAGGCCGCCGGGCAGCCCGGTGCCCTTGACCGTGGTGCCCAGGCCTTCGACCAGGCCGCCCACTTGCTTGACGGTGCCGTCGACAGGCTGGCCCAGGCCAGTGGTGGCGCCGACTTGCTGGGTCAGGCCGACGACGGTATCGACCACCGGCTTGACGGTGGGGTCGAGCGCCTTGCCGACGCCGCCCAGCGTGGTGCCGAGATTCAAGGGCAGGGTATTGTCGACGGCCTTGCCCGTATTACCCAGCGTGGTTTGCAGCAAACCCGTCGCGACCGGATCGGTCGGGTTGTTCGGATTATTCGGGTTGTTCGGGTTGTTCGGACCGCCGGGATTGGTGGGAATATTCGTGCCGGGCAGGGAAGCCGAACTCTTGTGGCCACCACCACCGCCGCCGCATGCGGCCAGCGCGCTCATCAGAGCGGCCGCCATGACGGTGGAGGTCAGAATACGTTGTACGCGCTGCGTTTCAATCTTGGCATTCATGGCGAGCTCCTGTGGGGGAAGTGTCAGGCGTCGAAACTGCCCGATACATCCCTACATGCATAAACCGTGCCAATATTTTTCGAATGCCGTCCGGCAACGCGGCGGGGTATTTTTATTTCGTGAAAAAATCCTTTTAAATCAATATGTTATTTGTCTATTAGAGGGTTTGTACCAATGTTTTGAATCCCCCATTTTTACGATCACGCCTGACCTGCGAATGTTACGCCGAAGGGGGTAACAGCCGTTACGTTACGGGCCACGTTACGTAACGCGGTGTATGGAACAGGCCAAAAAAAACGCCTGTCGAAACAGGCGTGGTGGCGGGCGGGTATATGGACCCCCAGGTATGGATGCCCAATCAGAATGCGTCGTAATACAGCGAGTAATTGGCGTTGAAGCGCAGGTCGCGGTCGTTGTTCACCGTCGCCGAACCGATAGGCTTGGCCACATTGAAATCGAACAGGTAGTACTTGTCGTCGGTAAAGCGCAGTCCCAGCGCCACCGAGGAAAGGTGACGCTGATTCAATTGCTGCAAGCCGGAATTGTTGTACCAGGTGCGCGCATAGTCGATAAGCGCGTAAGGCTGCACATTCGTCAGGTATTCCCAGCCGATGCCGAAGCGGCGATTGACTTCGGCGGAAACCCCCACGCCCTTGTCGCCACTTTGCTCGCCCTGCGGATAGCCCATCGCGTAGCGCCAGCTGCCGTACGACACTTGCTCCGACGACGGCAGGATGTTGCTGGAATACTGGGCCGCGCCGGACAGGGTCAGGCCGAACTGGGCTGGCAGGGCGAAGGTCTGCTTGGCGTTCAGGTTGTAGCGCGTGAAATCCAGGTCGAGGACGGGAACGGCGGAATAGCCATAGTTGGTGCTGATCTCCTTCTTCGCGCCGGCCGCGTCGAAGCCCTTGGCCACGCCCAGCGTCACGTCGGTCGTCATGGATTCCGACACCTGGATATAGCGCATTTCGAGGTTGGCGGCGCGCACCTGCGAATCCTGCTGCAGCCAGCGATCGGAATTCTTGGCTTCGTAGCGATCCTTGGAGTTGGCGGCGTAGACGCCCAGCGTGCCGGTCAGCGAACGGGTGTTGTTCAACAGGAACGGATAGCTGACGCCGATGCCGATGCGGTCGTTCTTGACCCGGCGATTGAAGCCCAGGTATTCGATCGCCTCGTCCTCGGGCCGCGCATCATAGTGATAGCCGTCCACCTTGACGGCCAGGCCGTCGTTGCCCAGCGGCACGCGGATCTCGCCGGACACGTATTTGACGTCGTCGGTATTGAACGGGATCGACGCCGTCAGCTTGACCTGCTCGCCCAGTGGCGTGAGGCTGTTGGTGGCGGCGTTCACCAGGGGTTGCATACCGGTGCCCAGGTCGGCCACGCCGCCGGTCAGGCTGACCGGCTGACGCGAGGCGGCCAGCACCAGTTCGGTGGCGCCGTCGGCGCGCCGCGGCAGGTCCAGCGAAGGCGTGAACTTCACGCCCGGCACGGTCCGCATCAGGTTCAGCACGCGCTCCAGCGTGGCCTGCTTCAGCGGTTTCTCCTGCTTGAGCGGCTCGGCCAGCGATTCCAGCCGGTCCTGGGCGTTGCCGATATCGCCTTCGATGCGCACCGTGCCGATATAGCCTTCGACCACGGTGACGACCACCAGCCCATTGGCGAAGCTCTGGTTCTGGACCAGCGCGAACGACAGCGGATAGCCGCGGTCGCGGTACAACTGCGTGATCTTGTCGACCTGCTGCACCAGTTCGCCCAGGCTGATCTCCTTGCCCGAGAGCGGCGCGAGCAGGGCGGAGACCTCCTCGAACGGCATTTCGTGCACGCCCGTGACATCGAAATGCCGGGGCACGATGCGTTGCGCCAGCCGCGCCTGCAGCGCCAGTTGTTCCGGCGTGGCGGCCTGTACCACCGGGGGAGGCTGGGTGGCGCCGGGCGGCCGTTCGATCTGCGGCATGGCATCGACCGGGTTGCCGCGTAAGGGGCCGTCGGCCCGCGCCGCGCCGACGGCGGCCAGCATGCAGAAAAGGGCAAGGGAAAGCGGACTTGCGGGAAGCGTACGTCTCATGCCTGGTGGTCTCTCGTTTGCCGCTGACGCCGTTTAAACAGGCCGAAGATAAATACCTGAATAAGGGCGTGACTGAATGGGGCCGCTTTATAAGGAGTTAAACCGTGCGCGTCGTTCAGGCGGTATGTTGCCAGCGCGGCAAGCCAATGACAAATTATTTCATTGTGACTGGCCGGAAACGTGGATATAACAACAGCGCGCAATGAAAGGCAATCCGGACGGCGCCTGATCGCGGGTTTTCCGGGGTATTTGAAAATGAAGCTGGCTAATTTCCGGGTATTCGTTACAAGTAAGCTGTCGCAGCATTGCGAATACTGGTATAAACCCTGATGTGTATTAATTGTTAATAGATAAGACTATATAAACGTTTCAAAACACATCGGGTTTACTGGCTTTCGGGAGTCCGCAAGATGGACCAGGATGACCGCAACAGAATCGTCGTATGCCGGCCCGCGAGATGCGTCCGTCGGCGGCCGGCTCACAGGAGCCGCGCATGAACCCGGGCGATATCGTTCCGCTGTCGTTCCATGCCGGGCTGGTGGCGTTGTCGTTCCTGATCGCGGCCCTCGGCTCCTACGTCGCCTTGCTTGCCGCGGTGGGCATCCGGGCGGAAACGCGGGACGGCGAGATCCGCATCGGTTACATCATCATCGGCGCGCTGGCGATGGGCGGGGTGGGTATCTGGAGCATGCATTTCATCGGCATGCAGGCGCAGCAGCTGCCGTTCGAGGTGGGTTACCAGACGGGATTGACGGCGCTCAGTTTCCTGGTGGCCGCCGGTTTTTCCGGCTGGGCCTTCTGGTATGTCGGCCGCGACCGTTTCACATTTATGCGCTGCCTGGTGGGCGGCCTGGCCGCCGGTCTCGGCGTGGCGGCCATGCATTATGTGGGCATCAGCGCCATGCGCATGCCGGCGGTATTCATGTGGAATCTGCCGATGGTGGTTTTATCGGTGCTCATAGCCGTTATTGCCGCGTCAGCCGCATTGTGGCTGGCCTTCAACACGCAGAATGAGTTTCAGCGCGCCGCCTCGGCCATTTTGATGGCGGTGGCGGTGTGCGGCATGCATTACACGGGCGTGGCGGCCGGCACGGTGGTCTGCACCACGCCGCGCGAATTCTCCAGCATGCAGATCGGCGGGGTGATGCTGCCGTATATCGCGTTCGCGCTGTCGGCGGTCATGCTGCTGGTGATGCGTTGGCATTTGCAGCGGGCCTCGCGCCGTTTCCGCGCGCGCCTTGCGCAACGTATCGATTCGATCATTGAATCGGCGCCGGCGGCGGAGGGGGGCAGGGCGCCCGGCTCCACGCTGGGGCCGGGTTGAGGGTGAGTCAAGGGCCTTTGCGGCCTGAGTACCCCGGAAGCGCGCGGGCGTGGAACATGCCAGCGCGCCGCTTGCACCGGGTTTAGGGGGCCACTGCCGCCCCGCGGCATGGCTCGATTATCAAGCGAGACCTCAGGAGCTCGACATGAAAGCGAAACTTGCGCAGTTCTGGAACGAAGAAGAAGGCATCACCGCCCTGGAATACGGCCTGATCGCGGGCACCATCGCGGTGGCGCTGGTAGCGGCTTTGGCGACATTCACGGGCGCGCTCGGCGACCTGTTCACGTCGCTGCAAGCAAAGCTGGCCGCCGCGTCCACGTGAGGCCGAAGGCCCCGGCCGATCCGGCGGGCCTGGTCCCAACCAGGCATGCGCGGAAGGCCGGGTCCCCGCCCCGCCTGGCGCGGAGCTGATGTTGGCAACACTTCCCGCGCGGCGATTTCGGGCGGTTGCGGATTGACGGCGTTGCGCGCATCGGCTCCCGGGGGCCGCGCGACCATGTATTGCCGCATTGAAACCGAAACCGTCGGAAGGTCCTGCCTTGTATCCAGGGGAAGTGCTGTGGTGGCTGTTGTTCGCATGCTGGAATCTGGTGTTGATATACACCGATCTGCGCTATCGCCGCGTACCCAACACGCTTATCGTCGCGGGCTTCGCGGGACAGGCGCTGTGGCTGCTGGCGGCATGGCTGGCGCCGGCATGGGGGTATCCGCCGCGCTGGGCCGGCTGGTCCATGGCATTGGCCGGATTCGCGCTGGCCTTGCCGTTCTTTCCGCTCTGGAGCCGGCGCCTGATGGGCGCGGGCGACGTCAAGGCGATCGCCATCCTCGGGTTGCTGGCGGGCTTCGCGCCGCTGGTGATGACGTTGGTGGCCGCCAGCCTGCTGGCCGGCCTGCATGCCTTGTCGTACCTGTTTCTTTCCCGAAGCCGGGCGCTGCCGCTTCGGGCCCGCCAGACGCCGTACGGCGCCTATCTGGGCGTTGCCGCGCTCAGCGTGGCGCTTATTCCCTTGAATTCGGCCTGGTATTCGTGGTGTTTTTCCTGGTGTTCTACGCGATCCTGACGTACGCACTGGTCTTCACCGCCCAGCATTCAGTCACCCTGGCGGCGCAGGACGGCGCCCGCAAGGTCCTGCAGTGGCAGCCGGGCGCCGCGTCCCTTACGGTGCGGGCCAATGCCGGCCGCGATACGGCGCTGGATCGCTCGGGCTGGATCACCGCCATGTCCTCGGCCGCGGTGGCGGTGGCGGTGTGCGGCCCCGGCGGCACGCTCAGCAGCACCGGCGGGGGCACCTGCAGCGGCTTGCCGTTGACCGCCGACCAGATCGAAGTCACTGTCAGCTACCCCTATGGCGCCAACCCGCTGATCCCCAATCTGCCGTTGCTGGCCCAGGCCCTGATGCCGCCTTCGAGTGTGTTGACGGCCCGCGCCACGGTCCACCTGGGCAATGCGCTGGACGGGAGCAATTGACATGGACAGGCACCGCGATCCCGATGAGCCCCGCGGCCGCCGGCGTGTCCAACGCGGCATCGCCACGCTCGAGTTTTCGCTGACGGTGACCATGCTGCTGATGTTCGTCTGCGCCGTGGTCGGCTATGGCGTGCTGTTCTGGATGCAGCAGCAATTGGCATCGGCCGCGTCCGAAGGCGCGCGCGCGGCGGTCCATGCGCGCTTCGCCGGCCAGGCGGACGTGCCGACCGTGGCCTGTGCGGCGGCGATGAGCGTGTTCGGCGCCGGATCGGCGGTGGCATGCTCGACCACCAATGCGCAATGTTCCTGGGAGGGGGCGGAGGGCAAGACGGCGACGTGCGCCACGGTCACCATGGCTTTCAAGGTGGACGACTGGCCGGTGCTGTCGACCTTCCAGGCCCTGATTGCCATGTTACCCGGGACGGACAAGAACTGGATTCCGACCCGCCTGTCATCAAAGGCCATCGTGCAAATTTCGCAAGGGACACCATGAGCAGCCTGAGCAAGATCATCGCGGGTGTGTTGCTGGCGGCGGGGCTGGTGCTGGCGTTCGTGGCGTGGCGCCTGGCCTCGCAGCCTTCCCCCCCGCCACCGGCCCCGGCCAGCCCGGTCGCCACCCAGGCGAGCGCGCCGGCCGAGCCGCCGGCCAAGCGCTATCCGGTGGTGGTGGCTGCCGCCGCGATCCCGGCCGGCACCCGCATCGATGGCGCCAGGATGCTCAAGGTGGACCAATGGCAGGTGGCGCTGTCGGGCAGCTACAGCTCGCCCGCGCCGCTGCAGGGCGCCTATGCCCGCGTCGATATCGCCGCGGGCGATCCGCTGTTGCCCAGCATGCTGGCGCAGGGCCTGGGCCGCCAGCTCAAGCCGGGCGAACGCGCGGTGGCGATCGCGGTGGACGAAGTGGTGGGCGGCGGCAACCGCATCGCGCCGGGGGACCTGGTGGACGTGTTCTTCCTGCTGGAGAAGGGCGTCGAGATCCAGGCCGGACAGGCCCGGCTGCTGCAGTCGCGGGTGCGCGTGCTGGCCTATGGCACGGCGTCGGTGGACGGCCCCGAGGACAAAGGCACGCTGCCGGGCCCGCCGGGCCAGCCGGCCAGGACCGCGGTGCTGGCGGTGCCGGTCGAGCAGGTCAGCGAGTTGCTGTTGGCGGGCCGCTCCGGCCGCCTGCAACTGGCCTTGCGCCCGGTCGGCGATGACGGCGGGCCCGATACGCAGTTGTTCGCGCAGCGTGGCGCCGTGCTGCCGCCGCGGCCGGACCTGACACCCGAGCAGCGCGCCTTGCTGCAGAGCGGCCCGAACCGCGCCTACGCCGGCGAAAGCCTGGCGCAGCTCGAGGGCACGACGCCGGCGGCCAAGCCCGCGGCGGTCCGCGCCACCGGCGGTGGCGGCGGGCGCAGCGTCGAAATATTGCGAGGAGACAAATCCGAGCGCGTGCGCTATTGAAACGTGGCTGCGCGTGGCCAGGTGCCGCCCGCGGCTGGACCTAACCTGTCAAACCAGATCCAGCACAATGATGAGATTTCAGCGCACCACCCTGATCTGCGTCCTGTCGGCCGCAGCGGCAATGACCTGCGGCGCGGCCAGCCTGGCGCAGACCTCCCCGGCGGCGGGCGCCAGCGCGCCGGCCCGCGACATCGCGGTTGCCGTCAAGGGCCAACAGGCGCTCATGCTGGACGGCGCGCCGGTCCGCATCGCCATCGGCGATCCGGATGTCGCCGACGTCAAGGTGCTGGCGGCCTCGGGCAAGCGGCAGGCGTCGGTGCTGCTGTATGGCAAGAAGGCCGGCACCACCCAATTGCAGATCTGGACCGGCGCCAACGCCGCGCCGCAGGTCTGGACCGTGCGGGTGGCGAGCAACGTGCAGCAGGTCATGGCCGGACGGGGTGTGGCCGGCGGCGCCAACGTCGACGTGGCGGGTGAGCGCGCGGTGGTGTCGGGCCAGGCCGAATCGCCGTTGACGCACCAGGCCTCGGTGGCGGCGGCCGGCGCGGCGGTGGGCGACAAGAACGTGGTCGACGTATCGACCGCCGGCACCGGCGGCGTGGTGCAGGTGGAAGTCAAGGTGGTCGAGGTGTCGCGTTCGGTGATGAAGCAGGCCGGCATCAGTTTCGCCGGCCGCAGCGGCCCGTGGGGCAGTACCAATTCGATCACCCCGGACGGCTTCCCGGCGCCGCTCGGATTCAACAAGGGAGCGGCCCTGGCCTCGGGCTTTTCGCTGTTCTACGACTCCAATGACTTCAGCGCCCGCCTGCGCCTGCTGCAGAACAATGGCATGGCGCGCGTGCTGGCCGAGCCGACGCTGGTCGCCTTGACAGGCCAGAGCGCCAGCTTCCTGGCGGGCGGCGAGCTGCCGATTCCCGAGGCCGGCGGCCTGGGCACCACCACGGTGACGTTCAAGCCGTTCGGCATCGGCCTGACGGTGACGCCCACGGTGCTGTCGCGCGAGCGGATTGCGTTGAAGGTGGCGCCGGAAGCCAGCGAGCTGGACTACAGCAACGCCATCGCGGTGTCCAACGGCACCAATTCGACCACGCTGATCCCGGCCCTGCGCACGCGTCGCGCCGACACCACGGTCGAGTTGGGCGATGGCGAAAGCTTCGTGGTCAGCGGCCTGGTGTCGCGCCAGACCAGGGCGCTGGTCAACAAAGTGCCGATGCTGGGCGACCTGCCCATCATCGGCTCGTTTTTCCGCAGTGTCGACTACACCCAGGAGGATACCGAGCTGGTCATCGTGGTGACGCCGCGCCTGGTGCGGCCCATTGCGCGCGGCGTGACGTTGCCGTTGCCGGGGGCCAAACAGGAAGCGGCCGATACCGCGTTCAACGCTTGGGGCTATTACCTGATGGGCCCCGTCGGCGGGCAGCAAATGCCGGGTTTCTCACGGTGAGCGATATGAAGACACATGCCAGGGAGTGGGTTGGCTTGCAGAACGGCAACCGGTTTCTATTTTGTTCCAAGGGCGACGGCGTCGCCGCGCAGCTCGGGCAGGCGCTGGGCGACATGGGCCTGCTGACCCAGGAAGTGCCCGGCGTCGAAGAACTGGGCAGGCGCCTGGCCGAGATCGAACCCCAGGTGGTGTTCCTGGATTTCACCTTGAGCGAGGACGAGCCGGGCAAGCTGTTCAAGTCGGCCGAACTGGCGCGCCTGCTGGCCCGCATCGCGCCGGCGATTCCGCGGGTCGCGGTCGGCCTGCTGAGCCAGCCGGAAGGCGCCATCGCGGCCCTGCGTGCCGGTGTCAGCGATTTCGTCGACCCGACCGTGGCGCCGCAGGAGGTCAAGGACGTGGTGCAGCGGCTGCTGGACGTGCCGGTCAGCGGCGGCCGCATGGATGGCTCGCGCCGCAGCGTGCTGCTGCTGGGCGCGCGTCCGGGCGTGGGCACCAGTACCCTGGCGGTGCACCTGGCCGGCATGGTGCAGGACCGGCTCAAGCAGCAGCACCTGTCGCGCGCAGCGGCGGCGGGCGCCAAGGCCGCCAAGCCCGCGGCCGACGCCGGCAGCCATCTGCCGCTGAGCAGCCGGGTGGCCCTGATGGACCTGGGCTGGCCGGTGGGCGACTGCCAGCTGTACCTGAACATCGGCGGCGACTTCGACTTCGCCGAGGCCGCGCGCAACCTGCGGCGGCTCGACTCGACCTTGCTGGGTTCGGCCATGTCGCATACCCCCAACGGCCTGAGCGTGCTGGCGCTGCCGCGCGACCTGGGCCAGATGCGCGACGTGTCGCAATCGGATTCGCTGCTGGTGTTCGAGCGCATGCGCCAGCATTTCGGCGTGGTGGTGGCCGATTCGGGCGGCTTCACCAATCCCGAATTCGTGGCCGGGCTGGCGCGCGCCTCGCAGCAGAACTGGATCGTCACCGACCAGAGCGTGGGCGCGCTGGTGTCGCTGGCCGGACTGTTGCAGGAGCTGGAGCAACTGCACGTGGAGCGGCGCAGCCTGGGCCTGATCGTCAACCGCTACGACGAGCGCTACGGCATGACGGCGCAGCAGATCGCCGAGCGCTTCCAGCTGGAGCTGGTCGGCACGCTGCCGGATCGCACGCTGGCGCTGATGGTGTGTACCAACCAGGGGCACCTGCTGCACGAGGAGGCCGAGCGCGACATCTACGTGCGCGCGGTGCAGGCGCTGGCCGAGAAGCTGAGCGCGGAAGAAAACACCCCCGGCGGCCGGGCGAGTTGGCTGGCCACCTGGCTGCCCGGCGTGCATCGCCGCATGGTGGTCGAGTAACGGACGGCGGCGGAACCGACATGATCATGACTGCGACCATAGAATTCGGCGGCGATGGCGACAAGGGCTTCACGTCGTCCAACCGCTTCCAGGAAGTGAAGACGGCGGCCTACGAGCACCTGCTCTCGCGCATCGAGGAGCTGGGCGCGGAGTTCGGCCGCTGGGCGCGTTCGGCGATCCAGGAATTCGTCGACATCGAGGTGGCCAGCTTCGTGCGCCTGCGCCGCGTGCCGATCAACGAAGGCGAAATGCGGCAGATCGCCGAGGCCCTGACCAAGGAATTGGCCGGCCTGGGGCCGCTGGAGGACCTGCTGGCCGACCCCGCGGTCGAGGACATCCTGATCAACGGCTACGACAACGTGTTCGTGTCGCGCCGCGGCGTGCTGGCGCGCGAGACGCTGCGCTTCACCGACAACCAGCACGTGCTGCGCATCGTGCGCCGCATCCTGGCGCCGATCGGCCGCCGGCTGGACGAGTCCAGTCCCATGGTGGACGCGCGCCTGCCCGACGGCGGCCGCCTGAACGTGGTGATCGAACCGCTGGCCGTGGACGGCCCGATGGTGTCGATCCGGAAATTCCGCCAGGACCCGCTCAAGCCGGCCGACCTGCTGACGCTGGGCACCTTCGACGAAGAAATCTACCGCCTGCTGAACGAAGCGGTGAAGAACCGCTGCAACATCCTGGTGTCCGGCGGCACCAGCTCGGGCAAGACTTCGCTTTTGAACGCGCTGGCCTTCTTCATCCCCGAGACCGAGCGCGTGGTGACGGTGGAGGACACCGCCGAACTGTCGCTGAACCACCCGCATGTGGTGCGGCTGGAATCGCGCCAGGGCGGCTTCGACGGCAGCGGCGCGGTCAGCATCCGCGAGCTGATCCGCAACAGCCTGCGGATGCGTCCCGACCGCGTGGTGGTGGGCGAGGTGCGCGGCGCCGAGGTCATGGACATGCTGCAGGCCATGAACACCGGCCACGAAGGCTCCATGGCCACGATCCACGCCAACTCGCCGCGCGAATGCCTGTACCGGATCGAGATGCTGGCGGGCTTCGCCGGCTTCCAGGGCAGCGAGGACAGCCTGCGGCGCCAGATCGCCAGCGCGCTCGACTTCATCGTGCAGATCGGCCGCCTGTCCAACGGCAAGCGTCGGGTGCTGTCGGTGACCGAGGTCACCGGCATGGGCGACAACGTGATCTCGACCCAGGAACTGTACCGCCACGAAGCCTTCGCCACGCCCGAGGGCGAGGAGAAGGACCGCTGGAACTGGCTCGGCATCCATCCGCACACCCCCAAGCTGGCCAGGCTGCGCAATGAACAGCGGCCTGTCGACAACGCGCCGCCCGAACCCGACGGCGGCGGCTTCTGGAGCAGGAGACGCTGATGCTGCAAGCCGGGGTGGTCGCGGGTCTGGCGCTGGTGCTGGCCTTGGCGGCGGTACTGCTGTGGCGCCACGCCAACAGCGGCCAGCGGCGGGCCGCCAGTTCCGCGTTCCTGGAAGACCAGTTGCGGCGCAGCCGCGGCGCGCCGGTGAGCGACAAGATGCCTTTCGCGCAGGGTTCGCGCGCCCTGCGCAGCGGCTTTTCGCGCTGGGACATGCTGCTGCTGCAGGGCGGCGTGCGCCAAAGCCCGGCCTTCTACGCCAGGCTGGCGCTGCCGATCCTGGCCGGTGCGCTGCTGGCCTGGACGTTGCTGGGCTGGCTGTCCGGGCTGGTGACGCTGGTGCTGCTGGCGGTGTTCGCCTATTTCCTGCTATGGCTGCGCGCCGACCGGCGCCAACGCCGGCGGGTGTCGCAACTGCCGGCTTTCCTGGACAACATCGTGCGCCTGGTCACCATCGGCAACAGCATGGCGGCGGCCTTCCAGACCGCGGCGGCCAGCACCGACGAGCCGCTGCGCGAAGTGGTCGAGACCGCGGCCGCGCTGAGCCGCTCGGCCAAGGAACTGGACGCCGCGCTGGTGCAGGTTTCGCGCCAGTACGACATGAAGGAGCTCTATCATGGTGGCGGCGGTGGTCTCGGTGGCGCTGCGCTTTGGCGGCCGCAGCGACCAGGTGCTCGAACGCATGGCGGCGTTCATGCGCGATATCGGCCAGGCGCGCGCCGAACTGTCGGCCAGCTCGGCCGAGATCCGGCTGTCGGCCTGGATCCTGGCGCTGCTGCCGCTGGGCATCGCCGGCTTCATCATGGTGGCCAACAATGACCTCTTCATGGGCCTGTGGGTCGACCCGCTAGGCTTCAAGATGCTGCTGACGGCGGTCTGCCTGCAGGTGGCCGGCTCGTACATCCTGTATCGCATGGCCAAGGCCATCTGAGGGCGCTCCCATGCAAGCGATCCAATCCTGGAATGTCTCGACCGTGCTGGCGGTGGCGCTGATGCTGGTCGCCGCCGCCATGCTGATCCTGGGCCTGAGCCTGGCGCGGCGCCTGCGCGGGCAGGACCGCAGCCGCCAGGTGGTGGACCAGGCCCTGGCCACGCGCGAGGGCCGCGTCCCGGCCTTGGCCGCCGCGCCGGCCGACGGCGCGCAGGGCGGACGCCTAGCGGCGGCCACGCGCGCCGCCGACTCGTTCGGCAAGCGCCTGAGCGAAGGCCGTTTCGCCGAGGCCCTGCTGGCTGGCGAGGACCGCAAGCTGGTGGACCTGGCGGGCTACGAGAACCCGGGCACGGCGCGGCTGCGCTTCATCGTGGCGCGCTTCACGCTGGCGCTGCTGCTGCCGGCGGCGGCGGTGGCGCTGGACCTGGGGCGCGGCATCGGCGGCTCGTCGCTGGGCCTGTTCGTGGCGGCGTTCTTCGGTTTCGCCATCGGCTACATGCTGCCCAAGTGGTTCGTGCGCAGGCGCGTGTCGCGGCGCCGCCGGCAGGCGGCCAACGAACTGCCGCTGCTGATCGACCTGCTGCGGCTGCTGCAGGGGGTGGGCCTGTCGATCGACCAGAGCCTGCAGGTGTTGATCAAGGAATTCGCCCAGGTGCTGCCGGTGCTGGCCTACGAGCTGCGGCTGGCGTCCGAACTGTATGTGCGCGGCCGCACCCGCGAGCAGTCGCTGGCGCGGCTGGCGGCGGGGTTCGACAACGACGACCTGTCGGCCATCTGCCGCCTGATCGCCCAGGTCGACCAGCACGGCGGCGCGGTGCAGGAACCGTTGAACCGTTTCGGCGAACGGCTGCGCGAGAAGCGCCGCCTCGAATTGAAGGAAAAGGTGGGCAAGACCACCGTCAAGATGACGGCGGTGATGATCGTGACCCTGCTGCCGGCATTGTTGATCGTGACCGGCGGCGCGGGCTTCGTGGCGGTATTGCGCGGCTTGTCGCGCATGGGGGGCATGTGATGGCGGGCGGCATGGGAAGGGCGCGTGGCAGCGCGCGGCGCGCGGGGCGTTGGATGCTGGTGGCGGCGCTGGCCGCGGGAACGGGGACGTTGGCGGGTTGCCAGACCAACAACGCCGAGACCGCCTGGCAGCTGATCCAGCAACAGCAGCAGGAGCAGGCGCTGATGCGCCAGCGCGAGGACGAGGCGGAGAACCGGCGCAAGCCGGCCGAGCCGGAAATGATGCTGTCCATGATCGCCGAATCGCAGCGCCAGGAGCGTTATTTCGCTTCGCTGGCATACATCGACGCGTTCCAGCAGAAGTTCGGCAACGATCCGCGCATCGCGGTGCTGCGCGCCGAAGCGCTGCGCCAGACCGGGCAGACCGCGTCGAGCGAACAGGCGTACCGCGCCTTGATCGGCACCGCGCAGGCGGCCGAGGGCTGGCACGGGCTCGGGCTGATCGCCGGTTCGCGCGGCCAGTTCGACCAGGCGGCCGATTATTTCGCGCGCGCCGCCAAGCTGTCGCCGATGGACCCGCGCATCCTGGGCGACCTGGGCTATGCGCGCCTGCGGGCCGGCGATCCTGCCGGCGCCCGCGTGCCGCTCGGCCAGGCCGCCGAACTGGCGCCGGACAGCGGCAAGGTGCTGGCCAACCTGGCCTTGCTGTTGCTGGTGGAAGGCGAACCGGCGCGGGCGCAGCAAGTCATGGACCGGGCCAAGCTCGGCGACGAGGCGCGCAGCCAGGTGCTGCGCCTGGCATCCGAGATCCGCAGCCAGGCGACGGCGCCGGTGGCGGCCGCGCCGGCGGCCGATGCCGCGTCCACCCGCGTATCGCGCGGCGACAGTTTCGTGATGCCCGTCATGAGCCCCTTGATGGACAGACTGGGCAACGGCCCGATCATGCGCTAGCGCGCTCTCAGGAACCACAACCATGCCCCGAACCCTTTTCCTCGCTCCGTTCTCCCTCGCGCTGGCCCTGGCGGCCGCCATGCCCGCGACCGGCCGCGCGCAATCGAACGCTCCCCTGACCGGCGCCATGAGCGGCGGCGGCGTGGCCCAGGCCACCCCGGTGCCCGCCACGGCGCCCACGGCCGCGCCGGCCGCGGCCGCGCAGATGCCGGCGCGGCCGGTGGTGCAGCAGGTGCAGACGCCGATGCCGCAGGCGGCTCCCCAGGCTGCCCCCGCCGAACCGGCGCCCGAGGCCTTTGGCGACATCACGCGCGGCCTGCTGGCCGCCCAGGCCGATGGCCGCCGCGCGGGCGCGGCGCTGCCGGTGCTGGGCGCGGTCTCCACCGCCGCCTGGAACCGCTACGTGAACAGCTTCACCCGGCCGATTCCCGAATGGTTCACCAAGCGGGTGGAAACGGAAAACACCAACTGAGGCCGGTCCCACCGAATCCCGGAGCCGCGATCATGCCAGCCCATTCACGTCCTGCGTTTCCCGTGCGACAGCGTGGCAGCATGACCGTGGCCATCGTTTTCGCCGTCATCGTCGGCCTGGTGCTGCTGGGCGTGGCCCAGCTGGGCTATGCCTATTACATGAAGCGCGAGATACAAAAGGCCTCGGACCTGGCCGCGCTGTCGGCGGTGCAGGTGCTGGGCCTGGGCGCGCCGGCCGATTGCGCGCGGGCGCAGCAGGCCGGCAGGACGGCGGTGCTGGCCAACGTGCCCGCAATCCTCGACACGTTTTCCGCGGACGACGTCACCGTCGAATGCAAGGTGTGGGACAGCACGCGCGCCGACGCCAGCGGCATGTACGTGTTCGACCCGGCCGCCGGGCAGACGCCGAACGCGCTGCGCATCACGGTCAACAAGACCCTGAGCAGCCTGCTGCCGGACATCGTCGTCGACGGCGCGCCGGTCCGGGTGGTCTCGGTGGCGGTCAGCACGCGGCCGATGGCCGTGTTCACGGTCGGCTCGCGCCTGGTGCGCCTGCAGAAGGGCGGCCTGCTGTCGCAGCTGCTGGCCACCGTCGGCGCCACGCCGGCGCAGCTGGACATTCTTGACGCCGCCGGCCTGGCGAGCGTCAACATCACGCCGTCCGGCCTGCTGGAAGCGCTGGGCCTGCCGGTGTCGGTGGCCACCGGCGTCGGCACGCCGGCGCAACTGGCCGCGCTCAACAACCTGACGCTGGGCCAGCTGCTGCAGGCCACGCTGACGGTCATGAACAAGGCCGGCGACACCGCCAACGTCGGCATCGGCCTGCTGGGCAGCGCCATCGACGAGGTGCTGAAGGTGATGCCGGTCAACATTCCGGTGAAACTGTTCGGCGATGGCGGCGTGCTCGATCTGAACCTCGCGAGCGGCGACATCAATTCCGCCCTTCAGGCCAACGTCAATGCGCTCAACGTGCTGGAGACGGCGCTGGTGATCGCCAATGGGCAGAACCTGGTGAACCTGGGCCTGAACGTGCCGTTGCTGGGAGTGCAGGCGCAAGCGCGCATCGTCGAGCCGCCTTCCATCGGCGTGGGCGGCGTCGGCGCGCAGGCCACCAGCGCCGGCATCCGGGTCTATCTGCGCGCCAACACCAGCAACATTCCGCTGGTCGGACCCTTGCTGGCCAACACGCTCGGCACCAGGATCGACCTGCCCATCATCATCGACGTGGCGCAGTCCACCGGCACCGTCTCCAAGCTGTGCCAGGCGCCGCTGACCGAGTCGCAGGCCACCATCGACGTAACGTCCTCGGTGGCCAATATCTGCCTGGGGCGCTTCCCGGGCATGGCCTCGGACACCGACGACCTGAAAAACAATTTCCTGTCTCTCACCAACAGTTGCCAGCCTAGCTCGTTCGCGGCGATCCAGCCCTACCGGGTGCTGAACGTGCTGAATCTGCTGCCGCTCACGAGCAAGGTCACGCTGCCGATCTTCAATTCGACCGCGCCGGTCTCGGTCACGCTGACGGAGCCTCCGTCGCCCAATTCCACGGCCACGGTCACGGCCACTTCAGTCAACCTGGGGGCGCTGGCCTCGAACCTGGCCGACGCCGTGGTCGGCGGCATCCTGGGCGACCTGATCGGTACTGGCACGCCGCTCACGCCGGCGCAGCGCACGGGGCTGGCCACCACTCTGGTGGGCGGCGGTGGCAACAATGCCGGCAAATCCATCTCGCAGGTGGTCAACGATATGCAGTGGTCCTCGACCGCGCTCAACCAGCTGGGCCAGCGCATGTCCACCGGCGGCCTGACCGGCTTGCTGGGCGGGACGTTGCAGGTGGTCGGCAACCTGCTCAATTCCTTGCTGTTTGCACCGCTGGGCGACCTGAGCTGCGCGCTGACCTTCACGCCGGACGCCCTGCGCCAATGCCGCATCAACGGCGTTTCCACGCTGGCGCTGAGCGGCAGCAACCAGGTGGGCGGCGTGCTGTCGATCGTGGTGACGTTGCTGCAGCCGCTGCTGGGCATGCTGTCGAGCCTGTTGCAGCAGCTGTTGGACCTGCTTGGCCTGAGCGTCGGCCAAACCGATGTATCGCTGCTGTCGGTGGACTGCGGCAAGCCCCGTCTGGTGTACTGATGATGAAGCCCATGATTTCCGCCCAACCCCGGCCGGCGCGAGGGTCGCCATGACCCAGAAATTCGCGCGCGAAGAGTTCGACGTCTACGTCTGGGAAGGCACCTCCGACATCGCCAGCCGCGCCGAACGCTGCCTGGCCGGCATGGATGTCTCGCTGGTGCGGGCCGACGCCGGCACCGCCTTCCCGCCGCCGCGCGATCCGTCGCGGCCGGCGGTGGCGCTGGTATCGGTCTCGGTCATGGGCGACAACCGCTTCAGCGGCTACGACTGGCTGTCGGGCCAGGCGATGCCGGTGATCTGGGTGGCGGCCGAGGCCCGCGGCCGCGATCCGCGTTATTACCCGCCCGAATACTCCTACACGCTGCCGCTGGCCTTCACCACCTCGGACCTGCGCAAGCTGCTGTTCGAGCTGCTCGGCACGCTGGACCAGTTCAGCCGCAGCGCGCCGCGCCGCGAGCAGCCGCTGATCGCGGTGTCCGAACCGATGCGGGCGCTGCTGGCCGAGGCCGACATGTTCGCCGACTGCCGCAGCAACGTGCTGATCCACGGCGAGACCGGCGTGGGCAAGGAACGCGTCGCGCGCCTGCTGCACGATCGCGCCGCCTGGTCGGACGGGCCGTTCGTGGCGGTCAATTGCGGCGCCATCCCCGAAGGCCTGTTCGAGGCGCATTTCTTCGGCCATGCCAAGGGCGCATTCACCGGCGCGGTGGGCGCGCACAAGGGCTACTTCGAGCAGGCCAATGGCGGCACCCTGTTCCTGGACGAAATCGGCGACCTGCCGCTGTATCAGCAGGTCAAGCTGCTGCGCGTGCTGGAGCAGAGCGCGGTGACGCGGCTGGGCTCGACGGTGGAAGTGCCGGTCGATTTCCGCCTGGTGGCGGCCACCAACAAGGACCTGCGCGTCCTGGTGGGACAGGATGAGTTCCGCGCCGACCTCTATTACCGGCTGGCGGTGATCGAGCTGCGCATTCCCAACCTGGAGCAGCGCGGCCCCGATGAGAAGGCGGCGATCTTCCGCGCCTTGCTCGAACGGCTGGGCGCCGAGGGCGAACCGCCGGACTGGCTGATCGAGCGCGTGGCGCGCACCCGCTACGCCGGCAACGTGCGCGAGCTGTCCAACGTGGCCGAGCGCGTGGCCATCGTGCGGCGCCAGTTCCAGGCCTGGGACCGGCCGCGCATCGAACGCATCTTCGATCAGCTCGCCGAGCCGCTGCGCGGGCCGGGCGCGCTGGCCGCCGCCAGCGCCAGCGCCAGCACGCAGTGCGAACCGCCCGTCTTCACCGATGCCGAACGCGCCGAACGGGCCCGCATCCTGGCGGCGCTGGACGTCAACGGCTGGCGCCGCCAGGACACCGCCAATACCCTGGGCATCAGCCGCAAGGTGCTGTGGGAAAAGATGCGCAAACTGCATCTGGGCGGCGGCCAGGGCGAAACCGCGGACGGCATCGTGGAGGCCTCATGAGGCGCAATAGGGAATGGCCCTTAGGGCGCGACAGCGGGGGCGCGGCACATGTAAGCGCGTCAGCCGCGAACGAAATAAATTGCTATAGTTCCGCAACGATTTTTTTGGGGAAGGCATGAACGTCCACTTTATCCGTGCCGCTGCGCGCATGGCGCTGTTGGGTACGGCCCTGTCCGGCCTGGCGGCCTGCGCCAGCGCGCAATCCGAGCCCCCGCGTCCCACGGTGCAGCAGGTCGAGGACAAGCAGGCCGCGTCCACGCCGGTGACCCCGCCCGCGCCGGCGCCCGCCGCGCGCCCGGCCTCCACCGTGTCCGAGCTGCAGGGGCTGATCCAGAACCGCCAGGTCTCCGAGCTGCGCACCAGCTACAACGGCACGTACGGCGCCAGCCTGCTGTTCAAGCCGGACGACCTGACCTACTACGTGGCCCTGTTCCAGCAGAAGGATTTCTGGCGGGTGCTCAAGACCAAGTCGGACAAGCAGGCCGAAGCCACCTACCGCGCTTTCGTCGCCCAGTCGGCCGACCTGGCCGAGGTAGACATCAAGCGCATCAAGCTGCAGGCCGAGTACACCCATGCCGAGAAGCTGCTGGCCGCCCGCAGCGCCGAACTGAGCACGCTGCAGGCCGACCGCAGCCTGCGCATGCAGCAGGAAGAACAGGTCGCCGCGCGCCAGGAGCAGTCGCGCCAGGAAGCCACCGCGCTGGCCGACCAGCAGAAGGACGTGCGCCAGCAACTGCGCGACCTGCAACGCCAGATCGACGCCTTGCAGGCGCAACAGGCGCAGATCGGCCAGGCGCCGGCCACGCCCAAGCGCGGCAAGTAAGCGCCTCGCGCGCCAGGAAGCGGGCCCCAGGGCCCGCTTTTTCTTTGGCTTTCTTGTATTCTGGTCGCTAGCCCCCATATTTCCATCATGGCTCTCAAAGTTTTCGACCTCCAGTGCGACCACGGCCACATCTTCGAGGGCTGGTTCGGTTCGCACGAAGACTATGACGCGCAGCAGGCGCGTGGCCTGGTGTCGTGTCCCGTCTGCGGCTCGGCCAGCATCACCAAGCGCCTGTCCGCCCCGCGCCTGAACGTGGCGCACCTGCATGCGCCGGCCACGCAGCCGGCGCCGCCGGCCGGCGCCTCCGAGGCCGAGAAGATGGCCGCGCTGCAGGCGGTGGTCATGCGTCAGGTGCGGGCGCTGTTGCGCAATACCGAAAACGTCGGCGCGCGTTTCGCCGAGGAAGCGCGCCGTATCCATGACGGCGATGCCGACGACCGCCCCATCCGCGGCACCGCCACGCGCGAAGAGCGCGAGGCCCTGGCCGAGGATGGCATCGACGTGATGGCCGTGCCCGACTTCCTGGACGACGAGCGCCTGCA
This sequence comes from Achromobacter sp. EG18, assembly GCF_059759395.1. NCBI lineage: Bacteria > Pseudomonadati > Pseudomonadota > Betaproteobacteria > Burkholderiales > Alcaligenaceae > Achromobacter > Achromobacter sp. EG18. The sequence continues at coordinate 2,590,181 of NZ_CM186213.1, read as the reverse complement.
GTAAGCCAGCTGCCCCGGGCGCTCGCGCGCGACGGCCAAAAAAAAGCGCCAGACCCCGAAGGGCTGGCGCTTTTTCGTACCTGCTGCCGGATCAGTTGTTGACGCGGCTGCGGTATTCGTTGGTGCGCGTGTCGATTTCGATCTTGTCGCCGATGGCGCAGAACAGCGGCACGTTCAGTTCGTAGCCGGTGTTGATCTTGGCGGGCTTGGTCACCTTGCCCGACGTGTCGCCGCGGACGGCCGGTTCGGTGTAGGTGATTTCGCGCACGATGGTCGTGGGCAGTTCCACCGAGATGGCGCGGCCGTCGTAGAAGACCACTTCCACGGGCATCGCTTCTTCCAGGTAGTTCAGCGCGTCGCCCATGCTTTCGGCTTCGATTTCGTACTGGTTGTACTCTTCGTCCATGAAGACGTACATCGGGTCGCCGAAGTAGGAGTACGTGCACTCCTTGCGATCGAGCTGGACGACTTCGAACTTTTCGTCGGCCTTGTAGACCGATTCGCTGGCCGAGGCGGTCAAGAGGTTCTTGAACTTCAGCTTGACGACGGCGGCGTTACGGCCGGACTTGTTGTATTCGGCCTTCTGGACCACGAGGGGATCCTTGCCGACCATGACCACGTTGCCGACTCGCAATTCCTGAGCGGTTTTCATCGATAAAACTCCGGGGGGAAAGGGTGCACTCGCCGTGCTTGCAGGAAGCCGCCGCAAATGAAGGCGCCAGGCGCCGGTGCCGCGAGGCCCGTCCGTCCTGAGCCCGAAGGCCCGCAAAGGGGCCCGCACACTCGGCTTCATGCACACCCCGGGAGGCGTCATAGTTGAGGCGCCGAAAATTCCAGGCGTCTCAGAAAACTCTCTATTCTAGCGTTTCTTGGCCAACTCTGCGCAAAAGCCGGCCAGATTTTCCGCCAGGTCGGGACGGGCGGCCTGCGCCGCGTCCCAGTCGCGCGCGGCGCGGGCCCAGGCCTGCCAGGCCGGCGGCGCCAGCGCGGCGGCCAGCGCCGCGGCGGTTGCCGCGCCCGCGCCGGGCTGGTTCCAGGCGCGCATGAGCGCGGTGGCGGTTTCAGGGGCCGGATAGCGAGCCAGCCAGGCGTCCAGCTTTTCCAGATGGATGTTCTCGTCCTGGGGGTAGATCTGCCAGACCAGCGGCCTGGCGGCCCAGGCGGCGCGCACGAAGGAATCCTCGCCGCGCACGAAGTTCAGGTCGGCGCACCACAGCACGCGGTCGAAATCCGGCTGGGCCACGAACGGCAGGCGCGCCACGGCCGGGCCGCCGGGCATGGCGCAGGCCGCTTCCAGGCCCGGGGCGACCCCTTCCGGCGCCAGCAGCAATGCCGGCCGCGGGTCCGCGGCCAGGGCTCGCGCCAGGCCGTCGACGGGGGCGTCCGGATAACAAAACAGGGACATGGTACGGGCGCCGTTGTGCCGCAGCGACAGATGCGCTTCGGTCACGCCCAGGCCGCGCAGGAAAGTGTCCTGGGCCGCCGTGTCGGCCTGGAACGCGTCGCGTTCGGCCGACAGGCCCGGTTCGCGCAGCAGGCCGCCGGTGGCCGGCGTGAAGCCCGGGAAGTAGAAGTGCTTGACCAGCCCGTCGGGCCGCTGCGACGGCAGGCCGTGGCAGCTTTCCACCCAGGCTTCGGCGCTCAGGTATTCCAGGTTGATCCAGGCCGGATGGCGCTGGCGCATGCTATCCAGGAAGGGTTCGGGCGGGTCGCAGGCGAAGGCTTCGATCACCACGTCGCGCGCGCCCAGCGCCGGGTCGGGCGTGTCCGACCAGCGCACGATATCCACGCCATTGAAGGCCTGGCGCGCCAGGCCGGCGTCGATGCCGGGCTGGATGCGCGCGAAGCTGGCCAGGTCGTCGACCCACAGGCGCACCTCCCAGCCATGGCCGTGCGCCAGCCGCCGCGCCAAGCGCCAGCAGACGCCGATGTCGCCGTAGTTGTCGACCACGCGGCAGAAGATGTCCGCTTGCATCGGCGCGGCTCAGTGGAACTTGGCGGGCGCGGCCTCGGCGTCCTCGGGCAGCTCGGCGTGCACCAGTTCGCCCAGCGGATTGGGGAAGTAGGGCGCGCCGCAATCCTCGCAGTATTCGGGCGGCAGCACGCCGGGAATGCGGCGCACGTCGCTCACGCCGTATTCCTTGAGCAGCGCGGCGATTTCATCGACCACGTCGGGCTGGCCCTCGTCGGCCGGCAGGTCTTCCTCGCGGCCGTACAACGGCCAGACGCAGCCGTAATAGACGTCGTTGCTGTTGCGCGCGGTGAAGCTGACGCGGTACTCGTCGACGCGGCTTTCGCCACAGCCGGCGATCACGGCGCGCAGCTGCGAGGCATCGAGGCTGACCGCGCCTTCGAGCCAGCTGATGGCGGCGCGCAGCGACAGCGGCCGCACGCGGCGGTCGGCCTCGCGGTTGCTGACGTAGTAGGCGTCCGGCAGCAGGGCCTCGAAACCGCAGCCCGGCAGCAGGCCGGCCAGCGTCGGCTGGGCCTGCGCGGCCCATTGCGCCAGGCAGGCGTCGCGGCTGGCGTCGGCCTCGCCGATCTGTTCCTGCCAGCGGAACACGGGCGCGAACTCGGGCACCGCCACGGCCGCCACGATGTAGCGCGTGTCGGCCAGCATGTTGGCGGTTTCGACTTCGGTGTTCAGCGCCGGCTTGGTGGTCTCGGCGCCCAGCGCCTGCGAGCCCAGCCGTTGCAGCCATTGCCAGGTTTCGGAGAACGTGCGCGGCATCTGGTCGACGCTGACCAGGTGCGGCATCAGCGCGCTGCGCGCCTGGCTCGACAGCACATGGCCATGCAGCTGCGCCAGCAGCGCCTGCTGGGCGCCGGCCGGGACCGGGCCGGTGGGGATGGCGTAGCGCGTCCAGGCGACGACGGGCGCGACGATCAGGAGGATGTCGTAGCGCACGCCGTTCTTGTCGATCTTCATCGACTCGGACAGCGTCTCGGCCTGCTCGATCAGGACTTCATACGCGCCCACGTCGCCCTGGGCCAGGTGGTCCAGCGCGGCTTCCAGCGGGGCATCCTGGCCTGCCTTGAGCAGCTTCGGAATCGCTTCGCCAAGCTGATTCTCCCAGTACACGTCTTCGACGCGGCTGCCCGAGCGGTTCAGCGATTGGGCAAGCGTGATGAGGCGGGTGGCGTCGCGGGTCAAGCGGGGAGCGGATTGGCTGCGGGATCGGGCCATAACTTCGGAGGGCGTCCAGTAAGTGTGCAACGACGTAGTTTAACGCCCGCCACGCTTGCGGTCGCCGTCGCCTGCCGGCGTGCGCGGGTCCGGCCGCTGGCGCGGTCCGTCGCCATCGGGCCGCTGTTGCGCGGCGTGCCTGCATTGGTGCTTATCTGGCAACAGACCATCCCTTTTGAAAGGGTTTATTGCCGATTGGAATCGCCCGACAATCAAGGCATCGATATTTCCTGGAGGCGCCGCCATGCGCTGGCCCACGCTTTTCGTTTCCCACGGTTCTCCCATGCTGGCCGTCGAGCCCGGCGCGACGGGCGCGGCGCTGGCCGCCTGGAGTCGCTCCCTGGGCCGCAAGCCCGGCGCGATTCTGGTGGTGTCGCCGCACTGGATGGGCCACGGCCTTGCCCTGTCCACCCGAGACCGGCAGGTGGCCTGGCACGACTTCGGCGGCTTTCCGCCCGAGCTCTACACGCTGCAATACGCCGCGCCCGGCTCGCCCGAGCTGGCGGCGCGCGTCCAGGCCCTGCTGGCCGAGGGCGGCATCGCCGCCGACCGCGATCCGCGCCGGCCGCTGGACCATGGCGCCTGGGTGCCGCTGCGCTACCTGTATCCCGAAGTCGACGTGCCGGTGGTGCAACTGTCGCTGGACATGGGCCGCGATGCCGCCGGCCAGCTGGAACTGGGCCGCGCCCTGGCGCCGCTGCGCGACGAGGACGTCCTGATCATCGGCTCGGGCTCGCTGACGCACAACCTGCGCGACGTGCGCATGCCGCAGGATGCGCCGCCCGCGCCGTACGTGCCGGCCTTCCAGGCGTGGTATGCCGATCGCCTTGCGGCCCACGACGTGCCGGCGCTGCTCGACTGGCAGGCGCGGGCGCCGGGCGCGGCGCAGGCCCATCCGCACGACGACCACCTGATGCCGCTGTACGTGGCGCTGGGCGCGGGCGGCCCGCAGGTCACGCGGCTCACGGATGAGATTTCGTATGGCGCATTGGCGATGGACGCCTATGCGTTCCACTAAGGCCTGTTGACGCCCCTCACCGCCGCCAACGTTTGGTTACCCCATGCGGTACCAAACCCCGCTGCGTCTATGCATAATGGCTGCCGCCCGCAATGCGGGCGTTTTCCTGTTCTGGACGCATGCCGGAGCCATCCGGCCGGGAGTGTAGAGATCGTGAATGCGCATATCGTGAAAGCCGCGAGTCTGGCCATCGTCGCCGCCACGCTGACGGCGGCTTCGCCCGCCTGGGCCGAGGACGTCGAGGGCTCCCGCGACCATCCCGCCCTGACCCGTTTCGCGGGTGCCGAGATCCGTGCCTACGAATTCAAGGATTACGACGAAGCCCTGATGCCCAACCAGCCCATCACCCGCGAAAGCGAGGCCAAGGGCCTGACGCTGGAAGGCAAGCTGACGCGCATCGCCTATCGCATCGACGGCAAGAAGTCGGCGCTGGAGGTCTATCGCAACTACCAGGGCGCGCTGCAGGCCGGCGGCTTCAAGACCGTGTTCGAATGCAGGGGCGACGAGCAGTGCGGCAGCGACTTCCAGTCGTTCGTCCTGAACAGCGGCAAGGTCAGCCAGCCCGGCCAGGGCGACGCCGCGTTCGGCGGCAAGTACTACGCGGTGCTGGCAAAGAAAGAGGCGCCCACTGGCGACATCTACGTGTTCCTGGACGTGATGGAAGACAGCTCCAACAACATCACGCCGGTGTTCCAGCAGGTGATCGAGACCAAGCCTATGCAGACCGGCCAGGTCAAGGTGCTGGACATGGCCGCCATGCAGAAATCGCTGGCCGAATCGGGCCGCGTCGCGGTCTACGGCGTGTACTTCGATACCGACAAGGCCGAGGTCAAGGCCGAATCGAAGGCGGCGCTGGACGAGATGGGCAAGCTGCTCAACGCCAACCCCAAGCTGAAGGTCTACGTGCTCGGCCACACCGACAACCAGGGCACGCTTGCCGGCAACCTGGAGCTGTCGCAAAAGCGCGCCGACGCCGTGGTCAAGGCGCTGGAGTCGGGCTACAAGATCCCGGCCGCGCGCCTGTCGGCGCGCGGCGTGGCCTCGCTGGCGCCGGTGGCGGCCAACGACGCCGAGGCCGGCCGCGCCAAGAACCGCCGGGTCGAACTGGTCGCGCAATGATGGGGTGAGCCTGCCACGCGCCGCGATGGCAGGCGGCGCGCGGCCATGAAAAAAGCCCCTGGAACCTCGGTTCCAGGGGCTTTGCCTTTGCGGCCCGGGCGTTACGCGGCCAGCAGCTGGCGCAGCACGAAGGGCAGGATGCCGCCGTGCTGGTAGTAGTCGACCTCGATCGGGGTGTCGATGCGCAGCAGCAGCGTCACGTCCTGCTTCGAACCATCCTTGCGGGTGATCGTCAGCGTCACGTCCTGCATCGGCTTGATGCCGTTCTCCAGGCCCGAGATGTCGTAGGTTTCCTCGCCGGTGATGCCCAGCGACTGCACGCTGTCGTTGCCCTTGAACTGCAGCGGCAGCACGCCCATGCCCACCAGGTTGCTGCGGTGGATGCGCTCGAAGCTGCGCGTGATGACGGCCTTGACGCCCAGCAGCTGGGTGCCCTTGGCGGCCCAGTCGCGCGACGAGCCGGTGCCGTATTCTTCGCCGCCGAACACCACGGTAGGCGTGCCGGCCGCCACGTACTTCATGGCCGCGTCGTAGATCGACATCTGTTCGCCGCTCGGCTGGAACAGGGTTTCACCGCCTTCGAAGCGGCTGCCGTCGGGACGCGCCGGGATCATCAGGTTCTTGATGCGCACGTTGGCGAAGGTGCCGCGCATCATGATTTCATGGTTGCCGCGGCGCGAGCCGTAGCTGTTGAAATCGGCCTTCATGACGCCGTGTTCCTTGAGCCACTTGCCCGCGGGCGAGGTTTCCTTGATGGAACCGGCCGGCGAGATGTGGTCGGTGGTGACCGAGTCGCCGAACACGCCCAGCGCGCGGGCGTTCTTGACGGTCGGCATCGCGCCCGGGGTCATGCCGAAGCCCTCGAAGAAAGGCGGCTCGGCGATGTAGGTGGAATCGGGCCAGTTGTAGGTCTCGCCCGTGACGCCCTTGATGTTCTCCCACAGCTTGCCGGGGTTGCTCTTGACCTGGCCGTAGTTGGCCTCGAAGGCCTTCGGGTCCAGCGCGTACTTGAGCAGCGCCTCGACTTCCTCGGTGGTCGGCCAGATGTCGCCCAGCCAGATGTCGCCGTTCTTGCCGCGGCCGACCGGTTCGGTCATCAGGTCGCGCGTCACGGTGCCGGCCAGCGCGTAGGCCACCACCAGCGGCGGCGAGGCCAGGAAGTTGGCCTTGATGTTCGGGTGGATGCGCGCCTCGAAGTTGCGGTTGCCGGACAGCACCGCCGAGCACACCAGGTCGTTGCTGGTGATGACCTCGTTCAGGTCGGGCGTCAGGTCGCCGGCGTTGCCGATGCAGGTGGTGCAGCCGTAGGCGGCCACGTCGAAGCCCAGCTTCTCCAGGTAGGGCAGCAGGCCGGTCTTGGTCAGGTATTCGGTGACCACGCGCGATCCGGGGGCCAGCGAGGTCTTGATGTGCTTGGGCACCTTCAGGCCGGCTTCGACGGCCTTCTTGGCCAGCAGGCCCGCCGCCAGCAGCACGCTGGGGTTGGAGGTGTTGGTGCACGAGGTGATGGCGGCGATCAGGATGTCGCCGTTCTTGACCTTGGTGCCGGTGCTGGTGGTGAAGGTCTGCTGCAGCTTCTCGGCCGGCTGGTTGAAGCCGTTCTCGGCGACCGGCTTGGAGAACAGGTCGATGAAGGTGCTCTTGACGTTGCCGATCTCGATGCGGTCCTGCGGGCGCTTGGGGCCGGCCAGGGACGGCGCCACGGTGGACAGGTCCAGCGTCAGCAGCTTGGTGTAGTTGATGTCCTGGGCGGCGGGCACGCCAAACATGTCCTGGGCCTTGAAATAGGCCTCGAACGCGGCGATTTCGTCTTCGGTGCGGCCGGTGCCGCGGAAGTAGTCGATGGTGCGTCCGTCGACCGGGAAGAAGCCCATGGTAGCGCCGTATTCGGGCGCCATGTTGCCGATGGTGGCGCGTTCGGCCACCGACAGGCTGGCCGTGCCTTCGCCACAGAACTCGACAAACTTGCCGACCACTTTTTCACGGCGCAGCATTTCGGTGATGGTCAGCACCAGGTCGGTGGCGGTGACGCCGCCGCGCAGCTTGCCCTTGAGTTCCACGCCGACCACGTCGGGGGTCAGGAAGTACACCGGCTGGCCCAGCATGCCGGCCTCGGCCTCGATGCCGCCCACGCCCCAGCCGACCACGCCGATGCCGTTGATCATGGTGGTGTGGCTGTCGGTGCCCACCAGCGAATCCGGGTAGTAGACGTTGTTCTTCTTGTCCTGGTGCACGCCGCGCGCCAGGTATTCCAGGTTGACCTGGTGGACGATGCCGAAGCCCGGGGGCACCACGCCGAAGGTGTCGAAGGCCTGCATGCCCCACTTCATGAACTGGTAGCGCTCCTGGTTGCGCTTGAATTCCAGCTTCATGTTCAGGTCCAGCGCATTCTTGGTGCCGAAGTAGTCGATCATGACCGAGTGGTCCACCACCAGGTCCACCGGCACCAGCGGTTCGATGCTCTTGGGGCTCTTGCCCATCTTGTCGGCCACCGAGCGCATGGCGGCGATGTCCGCCAGCAGCGGCACGCCGGTGAAGTCCTGCAGCACCACGCGCGCCACCACGAACGGGATTTCATCCTCGCGCTTGGCGTTGGCCTGCCAGTTGGCGAGCTGGCGCACGTGTTCCTCGGTCACCTTCTTGCCATCGCAATTGCGCAGCACGGATTCCAGCACGATGCGGATGGAGACCGGCAGCCGCTGCACGTCCACGCCCAGCGCCTTGCCCAGCGCCGGCAGCGAATAGTACTGACAGGACTTGTTGCCGATCTTGAAACTCTTGAGTGTATCGAGGGTGTTGTGCGGCATGATGGACTCCGTGGTTTTGCCCGCGTAAAGCCGGCATTTTCAGGCGTTTCGGCGCGTTTGTCATTCCGGGCGACAGCGGCGCGGGTTCGGTCTATGTCTTATATCTTATATAAGACTTGAGGGGCGCGTCAAAGTTCCCGCCCGCGCCGGCCTGCGGGTTGCGCGGCGGCCGCGCAAACCCCTACTGTGCGGCAGCCGAGCCATCCCTGCAAGTCCCCCGTTTTTTAACAAAGAAGTCCTACAAGCGCATGGCGGGGGGACCGGGGGGCCGCCGCCATGCGCGCCACCGGGTGGCAGCCCCCCCGCTCAGGCCAGGAAGGTGCGCAGCAGGGGTTCCAGTTCCCGTTTCAGGAAATCGACCAGAGCGCGTTGGGCGCTTGAGGGATAGGGGGTTGGCGAGGTCAGGATATAGAGCTTGTCGCCGGGGCCTTCGGCCTGGTAGGCGGGCAGCACCTGCAGCAGGCGCCCGGCCTCCAGGTCGGGACGCACGATGTAGGCCGGCAACAGCGCCACGCCCGCGCCTTCGCGGGCGGCCTGGGCGAGGAACGGGAAATACTCGGATTGCAGGCGAGTGGCCAGCTTGACTTCGTGCGGTTGGCCCTTGCCGCGCAGGCGCAGCGTGGCCTGCGGGCGGGGGCCGGGCGGCCCGAGGAAATCGAAGCGGCCCAGGTCGCGGGGATGGGCCGGCATGCCCATGCGCGCCAGGTACTCGGGCGCGGCGCACAGGTGCCACTTGATGCGGCCGAGTTCGCGCGCCACATAGTCTTGCGGCGGCACCGAGATGGCCCGCAGCGCCACGTCGATCTCCGAAGAAATCAGGTCGCTGACGCGGTTCGAGAACAGCACCCGCAGGCTCAGGCTGGGGTGTTCCAGGGCGAAGCGCACCAGCAGGGGCCGCAGCATGTCCAGTTCGCCCAGGCCGGTGGGCAGGCTCAGCCGCACGTGGCCGGTGGGTTCGGCGCCCAGCTTCTGCAGCGCATGGCGCGCGGATTCGACCTCGCGCGCCATGCGAGCGCCATGGTCGTACAGGACGCTGCCTTCGTGCGTCAGTTCCAGCCGCCGGGTGGTGCGGCGGATCAACTGCGCGCCGAAGGCCCGCTCCAGCTTTTGAAGGTTGCGGCTCACATGCGAGCGCGTCACGCCCTGGCGCAGCGCCGCCTCGCTCAGCGTGCCGGCCTCGACGATCGTCACGAACAGCTGGATCAGGTTCAGGTCGAGCGCGGGCGGGGTGTTCATGGGCAGTCTTCATTGTTGCCTGTGAGGAAACAGAGTTTACCCATCCTGAAGGATTGTCGCGGCAAGGGTTCGTGGATATTCTGAAAAAAACCAAGGAGACACCCCATGCGGCAAACCATGTTCCGCGCCGACCTGTTCCAGGGCCAGCGCATCCTGATCACCGGCGGCGGCACCGGCCTGGGCTATGCCATGGCCCGCCAACTGGCGGCGCTGGGCGCCACCGTGCATCTGTGCGGACGCCGCCTGGCGGTGCTGGAGCAGGCCGCCCAGGCGCTGCGGGGCGAGGCCGGCGGCCAGGTCCACGTCCATCCGGTCGACATTCGCGACGCCGGCGCGGTGGACGCGATGGTGGCGCGCATCTGGGACCAGCATGGCGGGCTGGATGCGCTGGTGAACAATGCCGCCGGCAATTTCATCAGCCCCACCGAAAAACTGTCCGAACGGGGCTTCAATGCCATCGCCGACACGGTCTTTCGTGGCACGTTCTACATGACCCAGGCCGTGGGCAAGCGCTGGATCGGCAGCGGCGCGTCCGGGGCGGTGGTGTCCATCGTCGTGACCTGGGTCTGGACCGGCTCGCCGTTCGTGGTGCCGTCCGCCATGTCCAAGGCCGGCATCGACGCCATGACCAAATCGCTGGCTGTCGAATGGGGCCGGCACGGCATCCGCCTGAATGCCATTGCGCCGGGCGTCATCCCGACCGAGGGCGCATCGGCGCGGCTGCGGCCCAACGACAGCGGCACCGACGCGCTGGTCAAGCAGAATCCGATGCAGCGGCTGGGGCAGGGCCAGGATATCGGCGAACTGGCCGCGTTCCTGCTGGCGCCGGGCAACGATTGGATCAACGGCCAGACCATCGCCCTGGACGGTGGCGACTACCTGGCCAATGGCGCGTACTTCAAGCAGTATTTCGATTGGTCGGACGACGATTGGGCCGCCGCGCGCGCCGCCATCGAGGCGCGCACCGCCGCCGACAAGGCGCAACGCTCGGCGGGCCAGGCATGAGCGCATCCGTCACGCAAGGGGCCGGCCGCATCATCGCCGGCGACTGCCAGTTGGACCGCGCGGCCCTGATGCGTCGCGGCGAGCAGGTCGCGGCGGGCCTGGCGGCCATGGGGATCGGGGAGGGCGACGTGGTGGCGGTGCTGCTGCGCAACGGCATGCCCTACCTGGAGATCATCCAGGCCTGCAAGCGCCTGGGCTGCTATTACTGCCCGATCAACTGGCATTACACGCCCGACGAGGTTGCCTACCTGGTGCGCGACAGCGGCGCGCGCCTGCTGATCGCCGAGGAAGACTTGTGGCAGGCCGCCAGAGCGGCGCTGCCGGCGGACCTGCCGTCGCGTCGCGTGGGCGCGGCTGCCGTGTCCGAGGATTACGCCAGCTGGCGCGAGGCGCAGGCGCCCTACGACGGCCCGGTGGTGGCGCCGCGCGGCCACATGGCCTATACCTCCGGCACCACCGGCCGGCCGAAGGGCGTGGTGCGCGCGCCGTTTCCGCTGGACCAGTTGGCGCAGCGGCTGGCGGCGGTCGAGGCGGTGGTGGAGCAGGCGTACGGCTTGCGGCCCGGCTGCCGCGCATTGCTGCCCGCGCCGGTCTACCATAGCGCGCCCAGCGTGTTCGCCCAGGTGGCGCTGCGGGTCTGCGAGACCCTGGTGCTGGCGCCGCGGTTCGATCCGCTGGAGGTGTTGCGCCTGATCGAGCGCCATCGCATCGACACGGTCTACCTGGTGCCCATCATGTACGTGCGCCTGCTCAAGCTGGATCCGGCCCAGCGTGCCGCCTTCGACCTGTCTTCGCTGCGCTTCGTGGCCTCGACCGGGGCCCCCTGCGCGCCGGCGCTCAAGCGCGCCATGATCGATTGGCTGGGGCCGGTGATCCACGAGACCTATGCCTCCAGCGAGGCCGGCATGGTGACGGTCATCGATTCGCACGAAGCGCTGGCCCGGCCGGGCAGCGCCGGCCGGCCGATCGGCGGCGCGCAGATTCGGATCTACGGCGACGACGGCGCGCTCTGCGCGCCCGGCCAGATCGGCCGCATCCATGTGCGCCAGCCGGCCTACGCCGACTTCACCTACCGCAACAACCCGCAAGCGCGCAGCCGGATCGAACGCGATGGATTGATCGGCCTCGGCGACCTGGGCTACCTGGACGACGACGGCTACCTGTTCGTGTGCGACCGCGAATCGGACATGGTGATCTCCGGCGGCGTGAACATCTATCCCGCGGAAATCGAACACCACCTGACGCAGTACCCGGGCGTGGCCGATTGCGCGGTGTTCGGCGTGCCTGACGACGAGTTCGGCGAACGCTTGCTGGCACTGGTTCAGCCGGCGGCGGACACCGCGCTGGCGCCCGAGGAAGTGCTGCGCTGGCTGTCCACGAGGGTGGCGCGCTACAAGGTGCCGCGCGAATTGCGGTTGCGGCAGACCCTGCCGCGCGATGACAACGGCAAGATCGCCAAGCGCCGCCTGCGCGACGCGTTCTGGGCCGAGCGCGACAGGAAGGTCTAGGAATACCAAGGCGGCGCGCATCCCGGGCCGTACGCCATCACCACAGGGGAGACAAGCATGTTCATGAAGAATTCTGGGATAGGCCGCGCCGCGGCCGCGCTGCTGTTGTGCATGGCCGCCGCATCGCCCGCCCTGGCGGCGTTTCCGGAACGGCCGGTCAAGCTGGTCGTGCCGTATACGCCGGGCGGCGCGGCCGACCTGTTGTCGCGGGTGCTGGCCGAAAGGCTGTCTCAGGAACTGGCGCAACCGGTGGTGGTGGAAAACAAGCCGGGCGCCAACACGATGATCGCGGCCACGCAAGTGGCGCGGGCCCAGCCCGATGGCTACACGCTGTTCCTGGCCAGCAATGCCAGCATGGTGCTCAACCCCATGCTCTATCGCAAGATCTCGTACGACGCGCAGCGGGACTTCCGGGTGCTGTCGGTGGTGGCGGAATTGCCGCTGGTGGTGGTCGCCAACAACAGCGTGCCGGCCTCGACGCTGGCGCAATTCGTCGACTACGCCCGCGCCCGCCCGGGCAAGTTGAACTATGCCTCCGTGGGTATCGGCAATCCGCTGCAACTGGCGACCGAACTGTTGAAGTCGCGCACCGGCATCGACGTGGCGCATGTTCCCTACAACGGCAGCGCGCCGGCATTGAGTTCGCTGATGGCCAACGACACCCAGCTGATGGTGGACGTCATCAGCACGTCATTGCCGCTGGTTCGCGAGAACAAGATCAAGGCCCTGGCCGTGACCGGCGCCCAGCGGTTGCCGGTGCTGCCTGACGTGCCCACCGTGGCCGAGAGTGGGTTTGCCGGCTTTCGCGCCGCGACGTGGTTCGGCGTGGCCGTGCCGCGCGGCACGCCGCCGGCCGAGGCGGACAGGCTGCGCGAGGCCGTGGCCGCGGTGATGCGCCAGGCGGATTTCCGCGACCGCTTCCAGGCGCAAGGCCTGGTGATCCAGGCGCCGCGCGGCCAGGCCGAGGTCGATGCCTATCTGGCCGAGGATCGCGAGCGCTGGAATGGGGTGATCCAGGCCAACCATATCCGCCTGGATTGAGCGGCGCGCGTCAGGCCAGCAGCGCCGGCATTTCGGCGGCCGCGAAATCCAGGAAGCGCCGCAAGGCCAAGGGCGCGCCGCGGCGGGCGGGCATGACGGCGTAGATGCGTGCCGGCGCGGCGCGCCAGGCGGGCAGCAATTGCGCCAGATCGCCTTTGGCCAGGGAGCCGGCGCATAGGTAGTGCGGCAGCAGCGCCACCCCCAGTCCGGCGCGCGCCATTTCGCGCAGCGCCGCCAGGTTGCTGCTGAGGCAGCGGGGGCGGAATTCGATCGATTCGGCCTCGCCCGCCGGGCCGACGAAGTGCCAGCTCTGCGGGCTGTCCTGGGTCGCATGGGCCAGCAGGGGCAGCGCGTTCAGGTCGCGCGGATGGCGCGGCGCGGCCCGGGCCATGGCGGGGGCTGCGACCAGGATCAGCGGCACCGGCGCCAGTTCGCGCGCCACCAGCCGCGAGTCGGTGAGCGAGGCGCCCTGGGCGCGGAAGGCCAGGTCGTAGCCTTCGCCCACCAGGTCGATGACCTGGTCGCGGGTGTCCAGCAGCACCCGCACGCCGGGATGCTGCAGGCAAAAGCGAGCCACCAGTTCGCCCAGGAGCGTCACCGCCAGCGCCGAGGGCGCCGTCATGCGCAGCAGGCCGCTGGGCGTGTCGCCCATGGCGGCCGCCAGGTCGAAGGCGCTGCGGGCCTCGCGCGCCATCGCCAGCGCATGCACGTAGATCTGTTCACCCATGGGCGTGAGCGAAACCCGCCGCGTGTTGCGCTGGAGCAGCCGCAGGCCCAGGCGGGCTTCCAGCTCGGCCACGCGCCGGCTGAGCTTGGAGCGCTGCATGTTGAGCACGCGGGCGGCGGCGGAAAAGCCGCCTTTTTCCACCACCTCGGTGAAAAGCAGCAGATCGTCGAGGTGATGGATATGGGAATGCATGGGGGTGGGGCGAGTGATTGTCCTGTGGGGCAGGACAATTATTCCTGAAATTTGGCTCTACTGTGCCGGTGGCGGAACCCATAAGCTCTGCGCCAATTTGTCATCAGGCCATACATCCTTGACCATCCGCCTCAGCCCGCCCGTCGCCCGCCCGTTCGAACCCGAGGGCGACATCTGTTCGTACCGGCATTTTCGGCATTCCGATTTCCCCCAGGGCATGTCGCCGCTGGTGCTGGTGGACCACTTCATCATGACCGGGCCGGCGGTCGCGCCGCACCCTCACGCCGGCATATCGACGGTGACGCTGCTGCTGGAAGACACCCAAGGCGGCCTGCGCATCCGCGACAGCCTGGACAACGAACACGAAGCCCGGGCGGGCGACCTGCACTGGACAGTGGCAGGCCGCGGCATCGTGCACGGCCACGAATTGGTGGGCGCGGCGCGGCTCAATGGCCTGCGGTTGTACGTCAACCTGCCGGCGCGGCTGAAATCGATGCCACCATCGGCAACGCTGGTGCGGGGCTGGGAAATGCCGGTGCTGCAAAGCGATGCGAGCCGGGTGCGGGTGGTGTCGGGCCGCTACGACGGCTGGGACGCGCCGCTGGCGACGCCCGAGCCGCTGCTCATCCTGGACGGCTGGCTGCGGCCGGGAGCGTCGCGCCTGGTGCCGCTGCCTGCGGGCTGGAACGCCTGGTTGTACGCGGCGCAGGGGGAATTGGGCGTGCGGGCACGGCATGAGACCACGCCGCCGCCGCGACCGCCGGTAGAAGCGGCGCCGGTCATTCCGGTGGCACGGTTCCGCCCCGCCGGGCGCGCGGCGACGACCGGTCGGCGCGCGGCCGATCCCGATTTCGCCGTGCTGCCCCCGGGCGCGGCGCTGACCGCCACGGCGGACCGCGACGGCTTTCTTCAACTCCTGGCCGCGGGCGCGCCGGCGCACTTCATCCTGGTGGCCGGAGCGGCCATCGACGAGCCGGTGATCCAGCGCGGCCCCTTCGTCATGACGGACGCGCGCGCCCTGGCGCAGGCCGTCGCGGCCTACGAAGCGGGCGACTTCGGCCAGCTGCGCCAGGAGAGCGGCGTGCCGGGCTGAGCAAGGCGCCGCCGGGTGACAGCGGGCTGTCAGGATAGGGGACAGATCTGTTGTGTGATGGCAACAAAATGGCTTTCTATATAAGGGACGCAATGAGAATGATTTCTCTTTATATAGAATTCAAAACGCACGATCTCAATCCCTCCCATGGTGAACGGGCTCGACAAGGCCGGCACGACCGGCCCTGCCGCAGTTCGAGTGGCAAGCCGTTACCCGCGTGACCCCCCATCGGGATTTTTGCGATTCCCAGCTTCTCGCGAAGCGCCCGCCTACTGACTCCCGATATGAAAATACGAACTCTTGCGTGCGTGGTTGCGGCCCTGCCGTACACCGCCGTCGTCCACGCCCAGTCCGCCGCGCCCGCCGCCGACGGTTCCGTCGTCTCGATGGAAGCGATCAAAGTCGAGGCCAGCGCCGACGCCTCGGCCGGCGGCCTGGCCCAGCCCTATGCCGGCGGCCAGGTGGCCCGCGGCGGCCGCGTCGGCGTGCTGGGCACGCAAGACATCATGAGCACGCCGTTCAGCGTCACCAGCTACACCAACGAGCTGATCCAGGATAAGCAGGCGCGCAGCGTCGGCGACGTGTTGCAGAACGATGCCGGCGTGCGCGTGGCGCGCGGCTTCGGCAACTTCCAGGAGTCGTACTTCATCCGCGGCTTCATCCTGAGCTCCGATGATGTGGCCTACAACGGCCTGTACAGCCTGCTGCCGCGCCAGTACATCGCCACCGAACTGTTCGAGCGCGTCGAAGTGCTGCGCGGCGCGTCGGCCTTCCTGACGGGGGCGGCGCCCAGTGGCGGCGGCATCGGCGGCGTCATCAACCTGGTGCCCAAGCGCGCGCCCAACGAGCCGCTCACCCGCTTCACCACCGGCGTGTCCAGCGGCGGCCAGTTCTCCGTGTCGACCGACATCGCGCGCCGTTTCGGGCCGGACGACAGCACCGGCATCCGCCTGAACGTGGCCAACCGCAGCGGCGACACCGGCATCGATGACGAACATTCCCGCACCAGCCTGGTGTCGCTGGGCCTGGACTGGCGCTCGGCCGACACGCGGTTGTCGGCGGATATCGGCTGGCAGGAAAACAAGCTCAAGCGCGCGCGGCCGAACGTCACGCTGCGCGGCGTGACCAGCGTGCCGGACGCTCCGGATGCCAGTTCCAACTACGCCCAACCCTGGTCGTACTCGAACGAACGCGATGTGTTCGGCACGGTGCGCGCCGAGCACGATTTCAGCGACAAGCTGACCGGCTGGGCCGCCTTCGGCATGCGCCGCAGCGACGAGGCCAATTCGCTCGGCAACGTCACCGTGACCAATGGCAGCACGGGCGACGGCAACTTCTACCGTTTCGACAATACCCGTGAAGACAGCGTGAACACGGGCGAACTGGGCCTGCGCGCCAAGGTGCGCACCGGCCCGGTCGGCCACGAATTCGTCGCGTCCGCGTCCTTCTTCGATCTCAAGAAGAAGAACGCGTACGTCATGGACTACCTGAACACCTTCCCGACCAACATCTACGACCCGATCAGCTACGACCGTCCCGCCTACGGCTCCAAGGCGCTGTTCGGCAACGACCTGGACGATCCGGCGCTGCAGGGCCGCACCCGTCTGAGCAGCTATGCGTTCGGCGACACCATGTCGTTCCTGGACGACAAGGTGCTGCTCACGCTGGGCATCCGCCACCAGCGCCTGTCGCAGCGTGACTACGCCTACAACACCGGCAAGGAGCAAAGCGCCTACGACGCCAGCCGCAACTCGCCGGCCGCCGGCATCGTCTTCAAGGTGGCGCCGAGCGTGTCGCTGTACGCCAACTACATTGAAGCCCTGGTGGCCGGCGATACGGCGCCGCAGACGGCCAACGGCAAGCCCGTGCCCAACGCCGGCCAGAGTCTGCAGCCCTACGTGTCCAAGCAGAAGGAGATCGGCGTCAAGTACGATGGCGGCGGCCTGGGCGCGGGCCTGGCGCTGTTCTCCACCGACAAGCCGCGCGCGGCCTACAACGCCAGCAACGCATTCACCGCCTCCGGCAAGGACCGCCACCAGGGCATCGAACTGACGGTGTTCGGCGAACCCGTCAACCGCGTGCGCGTGCTGGGCGGCATGACCTTCCTGGACGCCAAGCAGCGCTCCACCGGCAACAGCGCCATCGACGGCAACCGGGTCATCGGCGTGCCACGCTTCCAGGCCAACCTGGGCGCGGAATGGGACATTCCCGGCGTGCAGGGCCTGACGGTGGATGGGCGCGTGGTCTACACCGGCGCCTCCTATGCGGATGACGCCAACACCCTCAAGGTGCCCGGCTGGACCCGCTTCGACGCCGGCCTGCGCTACATGATGGACGTCGACGGCCACGTGGTGACGCTGCGCGCCCGTGTCGAGAACATCGCCAACCGCAACTACTGGTCGTCGGTGGGCGGCTACCCGGGCAACGGCTACCTGGTGCTGGGCGGCCCGCGCACGTTCTCGCTGAGCGCCAGCATGGACTTCTGAGCGCGGATGCCCGCCGCCAGGCGGGCGCCGCGCAGGCCAGGAAAGGCAACGCCCCGGCGGTCTAGGTCATCAGCCAGCCGCCGGCCACGTCCAGCACCTGCCCGGTCACGAACCGCGCCTGGTCCGAGGCGAAGAACAGGCAGGCGTCGGCCACTTCCTCGGGGGTGCCGAGCCGGCGCAGCGCGGTGACCTCGGCCACCGCGTCGTTGATCTCCTTGGGCACGCTTTTCAGCAGCGGCGTGCTGATGCGCCCCGGCGCCAGGCCGTTGACGGTGACGTCGTGCTCGCCCAGTTCCGCGGCCCAGTGGCGCGTCAGGCCCAGCAGCGCCGCCTTGGTGGCGGCGTAGTGCGCGGCGACGATGTCGCAATAGGCCTTGCCCGCCACCGACGACATGTTGATCACGCGCCCCTGGCGCTGGCGCACCATGTGCGGCGTGGCCAGGTGGGTCATGTAGAACACGCTGTTCAGGTTGACCGCGACCACCTTGTCCCATTCGCCCGGCGTCATCTCCCACACCTTCAGCGCGCGGCCGTCGGTCTTGGGCGAGATGCCGACGTTGTTGACCAGGATGGTGGCCGGCCCCAGGTCGCGCGTGATGCGCTCGTAGGCGGCCTGGCACTGGTCGAAATGCGAGACGTCGGCGTGCACGAAGCTCACGGCGTGGCGGCGCTTCTTCAGTTCCTTCTCGTAGGCCTGGCCGCCCTGCGAATTGAAGTCGATCAGCCCGACCTTGCCGCCTTCGGCCAGGAAGCCCTCGACGATGGCCGAACCGATGCCGCCGACGGCGCCGGTGACGATGATGACCTGATCCTGGAAGCGCGCGCTCATGCCCGCACCTTCAACATGATCTTGCCGATGTGCCGGCTGCTTTCCATCAGCGCGTGGGCCTGGGCCGCCTGTTCCAGCGGGAACACCTGGTGGATCAGCGGCAGGCAGCGCCCCTGTTCCATCAGCGGCAGCACCTTGTCGGCCAGCGCCTGGGCGATGGCGCCCTTGTCTTCGTCGGAACGCGGACGCAGGGTGGAGCCGGTGAACGACAGCCGCTTGGTCATGATGGGCAGGGCGTCGATTTCGGCCTTGCTGCCTTCCAGAAAGGCGATCTGCACCAGCCGGCCATTCACCGCCAGCAGGCGGAGATTCTTGTTGATGTAGGCGCCGCCAACCATGTCGAGGATCACGTCCACGCCCTGGCCGCCGGTGGCCTGGCGGATGTCGGCCTCGAAGTCGGTGTCGCGGTAGATCACGGCGTGGTGCGCGCCGGCCTTCAGGCAGGCCTCGGCCTTCTCCTGGTTGCCCACCGTGGTCCAGACCTCGGCGCCGAAGGCGCGCGCCAGCTGGATCGCGGTCAGGCCGATGCCGCTGGAGCCGCCATGCACCAGGAACTTCTCGCCGGCCGCGAGGCGGGCGCGCTCGAACACGTTGGTCCAGACGGTGAAATAGTTTTCCGGGATGGCGGCGGCCGACAGCAGGTCCAGGCCGCGCGGCACCGGCAGGCAATGGCGCTCGTCGGCCAGGCAGTACTGGGCGTAGCCGCCGCCGGGCGTCAGCGCGCAGACCCGGTCGCCGACCTGCCAGCGCGTGGCGTCGGGACCGACGGCGATGACGGTGCCCGCGACCTCCAGCCCCAGGTAGGGCGAGGCGCCGGGCGGCGGCGGATACGAGCCCGAGCGTTGCAGCACGTCGGGGCGGTTGACGCCGGCGTAGGCCACTTCGATCAGCACCTGGCGGCCAGCGGGCGCGGCCATCTCGCGCTCGGCCAGGCGCAGGCAATCGGGCGCGCCGCCGGTGCCGTGGTCGATGAATGTGCAGCGTAGAGACATGAATGCGGTCCTTCGGATTTCAGTGGCCCAGATAGGCCTTCTTGACATGGGGATCGGCCAGCAGCTCTGCGCCGGTGCCCGTGCGCACGATGGCGCCGTTCTCCAGCACGTAGCCGCGGTCGGCCAGGCGCAGCGTGCGGAACACGTTCTGCTCCACCAGCAGCACCGTGACGCCGTGGGAGGTGACGTCGCGGATGATGTCGAACATCTGCTGCACCAGCAGCGGCGACAGGCCCAGCGAAGGCTCGTCGAACACCAGCAGCTTGGGATCGGCCATCATGCCGCGCGCGATCGCCACCATCTGCTGCTCGCCGCCGGACAGCGAGCCGGCGTACTGGCCCAGGCGCTCGCGCACCCGCGGGAAGATCTGCAGCACTTCCTCCAGCTTGCGCTGCACGATGGGGCGGGCGGCGCGCTTGTACGAGCCCATCAGCAGGTTGTCGCGCACCGTGAAGTGCGGGAACAGCTGGCGGCCTTCGGGAATCATGGTGATCCCGGCGTCGACGATGTCGTAGGGCGTGCGGTTGGTCAGGTCGCGGCCCTCGAACTCGACCCGGCCGGCGGTGGCGGGAACCACGCCGCACAGCGTCTTCAGGGTGGTGGTCTTGCCGGCGCCGTTGGCGCCGATCAGCGTCACGATCTCGCCGGCATTGACCTCGAAGTTCAGGCCGTTGAGCACCTGGCTCTTGCCGTAGCCCGACGACAGATCCGAAACCTTAAGCATCCTGGTACTCCTTGCCCAAATAGGCCTCGATGACGGCGGGGTTCTCGACCACGTCCTTCGGCGCGCCGCTCACCAGCACCGCGCCTTCGTTCAGCACGATGATGCGGTCAGACAGCGCCATGGTGGCCTGCATCATGTGCTCGATCAGCAGCACCGACACGCCCGAATCGCGGATGCGGCGGATCATCTTGATCGACTTCTCGATGTCGGTGGGGTTCAGCCCCGCCATCACCTCGTCCAGCAGCAGGATGCGCGGCCGGATCGCCAGGGCGCGGGCGATCTCCAGCCGCTTCATGCCGCCCACCGTCAGGCTGCGGGCCTCGGTGTTCAGGTACTTGAGCAGGTCGGTTTCCTCGGCCACCTTGAGCGCGATCTGCTCGGCCTCTTCGCGGTCGGCGGTGCGGATGAAGGCGCCCAGCATGATGTTCTCCAGCACCGTCAGGCCGGTGAACGGCTTGGCGATCTGGAAGGTGCGGCCCAGGCCCTGATGCGCGAACTCGTCCGGCGTGCTGCACGAGACCCAGTTGCCCTTGGCGTCGACCATCGACACCGCGCCCTTGTCGGGCGACAGGAAGCCGGACAGCAGGTTGAACACCGTGGTCTTGCCGGCGCCGTTGGGGCCGATCATGCCCAGGATCTCGTACTGGTTCAGCGTCAGCGACACGTCGTTGGTGGCGCGCAGGCCGCCAAAGCTCTTGAACAGGTTCTCGGCCCTGAGCACCGGCTGCTCGCGCCGCGCCGCGTCGGTCGGACGGGCTGGTTCGACCAGTTGGCGCCGGGCGCGCGGCGTGCCCAGGTAGGGCAGGCGCGCCAGGGCGCGCTCGATGGCCGGACCGAAGGCGCCGGCCAGGCCGCGCGGGATGGTCAGCACCACCGCCACCAGGATCAGGCCGTAGATCAGCCCGTGCATGCCGTTGCCCACGCTGGACAGCCAGCCGCGCGCCAGCTCGGCGATCGGCAGCACCAGGAAGGTGCCGGCGATGGGGCCGGCCACCGTGCCCAGGCCGCCGATCAGCGCGAACATCGCCACCTGGATCGACAGTTCCAGCGAGAAGGCCGAGCTGGGATCGACGAACGTCAGGTAGGTGATGTGGAAGGTGCCGATGATGCTGGTCAGCATGGCCGACACCACCGCGGCGATGATCTTGACGCGCACCGTGTGGATGCCCACGGCCAGCGCCGCGTCCTCGCGTTCGCGGATGGCGATCAGGTAATGGCCGATGCGCGACTTGCGGATGTACCACGACACCCAGGTCACCAGCAGGAACAGCCCGAAGGCGATGATCACGTAGTTGATCTTCTCGCGGAACACGATCCAGCCCCAGCCGATGTTCAGCGGCAGGCTGATGCCGCTGGAGCCGCCGGTCCAGCTTTCCTCGTGGATCACCAGCAGCCGCACCACTTCGAGGATGGCGATGGTGGCCAGCGCGAAGAACGGCCCGCGCAGCCGCAGCGTGGGATAGCTGATGATGATGGCCACGGCCGCCGAGATCGCCGCGCCCGCCAGCATGCCGAACCACGGCGAGATGCCGAAGTTCTGCGTCAGCAGGGTGGCGGTGTAGCCGCCGATGCCATAGAACACCGCGTGGCCCAGCGACAGCTGGCCGGCGTAGCCGCCGACGATGTTCCAGGCCACCGACAGCGCGGAAAAGACGAACAGCAGGACGAACAGGTTGGTCCAGAACGGCGTGCCCGTGACGACGGGCACGATGAACATGACGATCAGCAGAATCAGGCTGACGTAGGCTTTGGGGCTTCGAAAGTCGGGAAACACGTCTCGCTCCTTGTGGTTCTGATCACTCTGTGCCGACGCCGAACAGGCCGGTCGGACGCAGGACAAGGATCAAGAGGAAGATCCCGAAATAGACGACCTCTTTGAGGTCGGGGGCGATGTAGTAGCCGGCCAGCGTATCGACGATGCCGATGATCATCGACCCGGCCACCGCGCCGTACAGGCTGCCCAGGCCGCCCAGCACCACGATCACGAAGGCGGTCAGCACGAAGTACGTGCCCACCGTCGGGAACACCGGATACTGCGGCGCCAGGAGGCCCGCGGCGATGCCGACGAAGGCGGTGCCCAGGCCGAAGGCGATGGCGTAGACGTTGTTGACGTTCACCCCCATCAGCGTGGCGGCGTAGCGGTGCTGCGCCACCGCCCGCAGCGCGCGGCCGAGATAGGTGCGGTGCATGAACAGGTGCAGCAGCACGGCCAGGCTCAGGCCGACCACGAAGGTCACCAACTGGCCGGTGACCATGGAGTAGTTGCCGACGTCCAGGGTGCTGGTGCCCAGTTGCACCGGGGCGCGGAACACGTTGGCGCCGAAGATCACCAGCGCCAGGTTCAGCAGGATGGTGGACACGCCCACCGTGGCGAAGATCTGGATGTGCTGGTCGGCGTTGAGCAGCGGCTGGATGATGCCTTTCTGCGTCAGCGCGCCCAGCGCGAACAGGATGACCGCCACCGGCACCAGGCCGATGTACGGGTGCACGCCGAACTGCGCCGCGATCAGGTAGACCGCGTACATGCCGATCATCAGGAATTCGCCATGCGCGAAGTTGACGACGCGGACCACGCCGAAGATCAGCGTCAGCCCCAGGCTGATGATGGTGTAGGCGCCGCCCAGCAACAGGCCATTGATGACCAGTTGAATGAAGATATCCATGGTGCAACCTCTTGGAACGGGGCGCGTCCCGGCCGCGCGCCGTCGCCGGCGGGGCCGGGGCCGCTGGCCCCAGTGAAACGCCGGACGCCCCCGAGCGTCCGGTTTGCTGGCTTGCCGTGCCGGGCCTGCCGGGGGGCGGCCCCGGCGTTCTATTTCTTGAAGACGGGCTTGCCCAGCGCGAGGTTGTCAGGCGCGATGGTGACCAGCTTGCCATCCTGCCACTGCATCACGTAGAAGGTCGAGGCGTTGTTCTGGCCGTCCTCGCCGAAGTCGAAGGCCCAGCCGTTGGCGGTCTGGCCGGCCGGCTTCTTGTACGCCAGCACGGCCGCGCGGATCTTGTCCTTGTCGGTCGACTTGGCGTTGGCGATGGCTTCGAAGAAGGCCTTGGCGCCGACGTAATTGGTCAGGCTGTGGCCGGACTGCGGGTCGCTCTTGTAGGTGGTCTTGTAGGCTTCCAGGAACTTGTCCAGACCGGGCGCGCCGGCCGGATTGATGGACGCCTGCGGGAAGTCCAGGTCGAACACGCCGTTCATGTCGGCGCCCACGGCCTTGGCGGTGTCGGCCAGCGAATAGCCGCCGCCGGCGCCGATCACCACCTTGGGCTTGAAGCCGGCGGCGCGCGCCTGGCTGAAGTACAGGATGGCGTCGTTCTGGTAGGCGGTCTGCAGCACCACGTCGACCTTGGCGCCCTTCAGGCGCAGGATCAGCGAGGACAGGTCGACCGTCTTGGCCGAATAGGGCAGCACCTCGGCCACGGTGTAGCCGAGCTCCTGGGCGCGCTTTTTCTCGGTGGCGGCCACGTCGGTGCCGTAGGGGCCGTCCTCGTGGATGATGCCGATGCGCACTTCCTTCGGGTTCAGGCCCATGCCCGGCCCGATGATGTCGTGCAGCGCGTTGACCACCGACACGCCGTACAGCGCGGTGTTGGGGTTGCTGCGGAACAGGTACTTGTAGCCGCGCGTGGTGATCTTGTGAGCGGTGGCGCCCAGCTCGAAGTAGGGCACGCCGGCCAGCTCGGTCACGGGCGAGGCCGCGTACGAGATGCCCGAGGCGTAGCTGCCGAACACGCCGACCACGTTCGAAGAGATCAATCGCTTGGTCTCGGACACCGCCTGGGTCGGGTCGACCGCGTCGGCCTTGATGATCTGGATCTTCTCGCCGTTGATCCCGCCGGCGGCATTGATTTCGTTGACGGCCAGTTCCAGGCCGCGATAGCTCTCCTGCCCCAGCAGCGCCAGCGCGCCGCTGAACGGGAAGAGGGCGCCCACCTTGATGTCGGCCGCCGCGGTGCCGCTGGCCATGGCGCCGCACAGGCCCAGCGCGATGGCGAATTGTTTGATCTTGAACACTGTCTACGCTCCTTTGTGGGTTTGGATGCGGACTGTTGTCTGAGTCGTCCGTCTGTTTTTGAATATATGATATATGCGCCGGCGGGGTGTGAGAACCTCGTCCTGGATTCTAGTGCCGGACTTGGCCGGCTGAATCGGGGATTTCCCTCAAGCCGCATGAATAAAGCGTTTGCGGGCGGTTTTTCGCTGCGTGGCAGGTCAAATTCCGCTGTCCGGGGGCTGTTTCACAGACCTTTTCATGGCCGCCTTGCTGGCAAGAAAGTTCCCCTTTGAATCATATATCCTATATGATCAAAAGGCGTTTGAGCATAAGAATCCAGGAGACAAAGAGCATGTTCGAGGAAGTGGATTTCGCCGGAAAAAAGGTACTGATCACCGCCGGCGCCGATGGGCTGGGCCTGGAAATGGCGCAGGTGTTCCACCGGGCCGGGGCGTCGGTGCTGGTGTGCGACGTCAACCGCGAGCGGCTGGCCGCGCTGCCGGCCGAATTGCCCGGCGTGCGCGCGGTGCACGCCGACGTGTCGGATGAAGACAGCGTGGCCGCTCTGTTCGACGCCGTGCGCCAGCAGCTGGGCGGCCTGGACATCCTGGTCAACAACGCCGGCGTGGCCGGCCCCACCGGTTTCGTCGAGACGCTCTCCAAGGCCGACTGGGATCGCACCCTGGCGGTCAACATCACCGGCCAGTTCCTGTGCGCGCGCCAGGCCATCCCGCTGCTCAAGCAGTCGCGCGCCGGCGTCATGATCAACCTGTCGTCGGCCGCCGGGCACCTGGGCTTTGCCGGGCGCTCGGTCTATTCGGCCTCGAAGTGGGCGGTGATCGGCTTCACCAAGTCGCTGGCGATCGAGCTGGGCGGCCACGGCATCCGCGTCAACGCCATCCTGCCGGGCGCGGTCGAAGGCCCGCGCATCCGCGCTGTGATCGAGGCCAAGGCCAGGACGCTGGACAAGCCGGTCGAGGAAATCGCCGCGCTCTACGAAAACCAGGCGGCGCTGGGCCGCATGGTCACGGCGCGCGACATCGCCAACATGGTGCTGTTCAACGCCAGCGAGGCCGCCCGCAGCGTCACCGGGCAGGCCATCGTGGTGGACGGCTTCACGCAGAAGCTCTACTGATGGCGGCCGATCCGCAGCGGCGCCACGCCGCCATCATCGGCACCGGCCTGATCGGCCAGGCCTGGGCCATCGTGTTCGCGCGCCAGGGCTGGCAGGTGCGGCTGTACGACGTCAACGCCGCCATGCTGGCCGAGGCCGGCGCGCTGATCCGGCGCCAGCTGGATGAACTGCAGGCGCATGGCCTGCTGCGCGACGCGGCGGCGGCCGCCGCCCGCATCGAGGTGGCCGCCAGCCTGCCCGAGGCGCTGGCCGGCGCCCGCTACATCCAGGAGAACTCGCCCGAACGTCGGGATCTGAAGCGCGATCTGTTCGCGCAGCTGGACGCGGCGGCCGATCCCGACGCCATCATCGGCAGTTCCACGTCCAGCATTCCCGCCAGCGAATTCACCGAAGGCCTGCCCGGCCGCCACCGCTGCCTGGTGGCGCATCCGGTCAATCCGCCTTACCTGATCCCGGTGGTGGAGCTGTGTCCGGCGCCCTGGACCAGCGAGGCCGCCATGCAGGCGGCGCGCGACATCATGCTGGACATCGGCCAGAAGCCGGTGACGATGCGGCGCGAGATCGAAGGCTTCATCCTCAACCGCCTGCAGGGCGCGCTGCTGCACGAGGCCTTCCGCCTGGCCGCCGCCGGCATCGCCAGCGCCGAGGACATCGACACCACGGTCAAGGACGGCCTGGGCCTGCGCTGGTCGTTCATGGGGCCGTTCGAGACCATCGACCTGAACGCGCCCGGCGGCCTTGCCGACTACTGCGCGCGCTACGGCGGGCTGTACCAATCCATCGGCGCCAGCCAGCGCGAACCCGTGCCCTGGGACGGCGCGCTGGTCGAGGCCCTGGCGGCCGAGCGGCGCGGTCTGCTGCCCGCCGAAGACCTGACGGCGCGCCGCTACTGGCGCGACGAACAACTGATGCGCCTGATGCGCCACAAGCAACAGCAAGACAACGGAGACGAAAATGGCTAAAGCCAAGCAGAAAGTCGTGATCACCTGCGCCGTGACGGGCGCCATCCACACGCCCAGCATGTCGCCGCACCTGCCGGTGACGGCCGACGAGATCGCCGAGGCCGCCATCGGCGCGGCCCGCGCCGGCGCCGCCGTGCTGCACCTGCATGCGCGCGACCCGCAGACCGGCAAGCCGTCGCAGGACCCGGCGCTGTTCGAGCCGTTCCTCAAGCGCATCAAGGCCGAGACCGACGCCATCATCAACATCACCACCGGCGGCAGCCCGCACATGACGGTGCAGGAACGCATGCGGCCGGCCACCACCTTCAAGCCGGAGCTGGCGTCGCTGAACATGGGCTCGATGAACTTCGGCCTGTTCCCGATGCTGGGCCGCTTCCAGGACTTCAAGCACGAGTGGGAGCGCGAGCACCTGGAGAACAGCCGCTCGCTGATCTTCCGCAACACCTACCAGGACATCGAGTCGATCCTGGAGCTGGGCAACGCCAACGGCACGCGCTTCGAGTTCGAGTGCTACGACATCAGCCACCTGTACAACCTGGCGCATTTCGTCGACCGCGGCCTGGTGAAGTCGCCGCCGTTCATCCAGTCGGTGTTCGGCATCCTGGGCGGCATTGGGCCGCACCCCGAAGACCTGATGCACATGAAGCGCACCGCCGACCGCCTGTTCGGCAATGAATACGAATGGTCGATCCTGGGCGCCGGCCGCAACCAGATGCCGCTGGCCACCATCGGCGCGGCCATGGGCTCGAACGTGCGGGTGGGGCTGGAGGATTCGCTGTGGATCGGGCCGGGCCAGCTGGCCGAGTCGAACCGCTCGCAGGTCGAGCGCATCCGCACCATCCTGGAGGCGCTCAACCTGGAAGTGGCCACGCCCGCCGATACCCGCGCCAAGCTGGGCCTGAAGGGCGGCGACAACGTGGCGTTCTGACGCCAGGCCGGGCAAGGGCGTGCGCGCCGCCGCCGGATTGATGCCCCCGCCGATGGGGAGGCGCGCGGCCCGCCGGATGCGGGTCGCGGCGCTCCCGGGCGCCGCCAGCGCGAGCGGCGGGGCATCAGGCGTGGCGGCGCAGGGCGGCGACGAGGGTCTTGATGTCCAGGGGACGATCGAAATTGGCGGCATGGCGCGCGGCCAGGGTCAGCTCGGCCGCCCGCGCCAGTTCGGCGTCGGACGGCGCGGCCGCGCCCAGCGCCGCCAGCGTGGTGGGCAGCCCCACCTGTTCGTACCACTGCGTCAGCGTGGCCAGCATGCCGTCCTGGCGCGCCTCCAGGTCCAGCTGCACCAGCAGGCCGACGGCCACCTGCAGGCCATGCGGCGCGCTGGCCAGCCCGGCGATCTTCGGCAGGCCGCGCGTCAGGGCGTGGGCGATCGACAGGCCGCCGCTCTCGAAGCCCAGGCCGCTCATCAGGATCATGGCTTCCACCACCCGTTCGAAGGCGGGCGTGGGCTGGCCGCTGCCGGCCACGGCCAGCGCGTCGGTGCCGTCGGCCAGCAGCGTGCGCAGGCAACCGTCGGCGATCAGCTGGGCGGTCAGTGGCGGGACGCCGTCGTACATGTTGCGTCCGCCGTTGCGGGCGCATTGTTCGGCTTCGAATTTCTTGGAGATGGCGTCACCCAGGCCGGCGCGGAAGAACGCCGCGGGCGCGGTGGCGATGACGGCGGTGTCGACCAGCACGATGGTGGGGTTGAACAGCATGTGCTCGACCGCCAGGAGGTTGTGATGGGCGTCGTACAGCACGTAGTTCTTGCTGGTGGGGGCGTCGTTGGATGCCACGGTGGGCACCGTGACCAGGTGGCAGTGCTCGGCCTTGGCCACCGCCTTGCCGGCGTCCAGCGCCTTGCCGCCGCCCACCGCGATCACCATGTCGACGCCGGCGGCCGCGGCCTGCGCGCGCAGCGCCGCGATCGATTCGGGCGTGATGTCGCCCTCGACCGGCAGGGCCGTCAGCGTCACGCCGTGGGCGCCGCACAATGCCTCGATTCTCGGGCCCAGCACGCCCTGCACGTAGCGGTCGATGACCAGGGCGGCGCGGCGGCCGAACAGGGCGGCGTATCCGCCCAGCGCGTCGAGCGCGCCGGCTCCCTGGATGTAGCGGCCGGGAGCGCCGAAAATCTTCAGCATCGAGTCTTCCTATTTGCGAGGCCCGGGCGGGCGGTAGTCGAGTTCTTTTTCGCGTTCGACCAGCCAGTCGATCATGATCTTGCCGCCCCACACCAGGTCGGCCTGGATCGCCTTGGTGGCGGCTTCGGGGTCGCGCGCCTCCAGCGCGGCCAGCACGGCCTCGTGGCGGTGTTCGTCCTGGGAGTAGTCCAGCCCCGCCGTCTTGATGTGGAACACCTTGAGGATCGGGCCGGTGATGACCCAGAACGATTCCACGGTGTTGCGCAGGATGGGCTTGTTGCTGGCTTCCAGGATGCCGAAGTGGAACTTGCGGTTCAGGTAGCTGGCGCGCTTGGGGTCGGTCGAGGTGCAGGAGATGAAGTCCTTCTGCAGCGCGATCAGGTTGTCCAGTTGCTTGCGCGTGATGTTCCTGGCGGCCTCGGCCGCGCCCATGCCTTCCAGGTGGAAGCGGATCTGCTGGATCTCGCGCAGCTTTTCCGAATTGACGTAGGGCACGTAGACCGCGGTGGCGGCCTGCATTTCCAGGCCCTGTTCGCTGATGAGGCGGAAGATGGCCTCGCGCACGGGCGTGATCGAGACGCCCATTTCCTGGGCCAGCTCGCCAATGATGAGGCGCTCTCCGGGTTCGTACTGCCCGTTGATCAGGGCGTTACGGATCTCGTTGTAGACCTTGACGGAGAGGTTCTCTTTTTTTACCGGTTTAAGGCTGGGCATGACGGTCGAGGCTTGGGTTCGATGGAATGGCGGAGGCCGTGAAACGGCGCCCGGCTGAATTCTATCCCGCCCTGGCCAATTCAAGCGCGATGGGTATATTATATATCATATATTCTGATAAGCGAAGGAGACGCCATGCGCCAGGACCGGGGAGACCCAAGCGAAGACGAGGTCCGGATGCTGCGGGAAAAGGCCCGCCACATCCGGTTGGAAACCATCCGGCTGATCGAGATCGCCAAGGTCGGGCACTACAGCTCGGTCTTTTCGTGCGCCGAGATCTTTGCCGCCCTGTATTACGACGTGATGCGGCTGCGGCCGGGCGAGCCTGGCTGGCCGGATCGCGACCGCTTCCTGATGGGCAAGGGCCACGCGGCCGTGGGCCTGTTCCCGGTGCTGGCCGACCACGGTTTCATTCCGCATGAACTGCTGGACGGCTACACCCGCCTGGGCAGCCCCCTGGGCGACCACCCTGACATGACCAAGGTGCCGGGCGTCGATTTCAGTTCCGGCTCCATCGGCCATGCGCTCTCGAACGGCGCCGGCATGGCGCTGGGCGGCCGCATGAGCCAGCGCGACTTCAACGTGTTCGTGATGCTGGGCGATGGCGAGATGCAGGAAGGGCAGGTGTGGGAGGCCGCGTTGTTCGCCGCGCACCACAAGCTGTCGCGCCTGGTGGCCATCATCGACCGCAACGGGTACCAGCTCGACGGCAAGGTCGACGACGTGATCGGCGTGGAATCGCTGCGCGACAAGTGGCAGGCCTTCGGCTGGGAGGTGCACGAGGTCGACGGCCACGACCTGGTGGCGCTGACCGCGCTGCTGCGGCGGCTGCGGGCGGACGAGGCGCGCGAGCGGCCGGCCTGCGTCATCGCCAAAACCATCAAGGGCAAGGGTGTTTCCTATATGGAAACCGAACCCGGCTGGCATCTGGGCTACCTGGCGCCGCAGGACGCGCAGGCCGCCATCGACGAAATCATGACCCGCGAGATCTGAATGGCACAGGCACAGACGCTTTCCCCCGATTCCTGGCAGTACCGCGCGCTGAACGCGGTGAACCCCGGGCTGTCGTATCTTTCCGACGCGCTGATCGACCTGGCGCGGGCCGGGCATCCGGTGGTGGCCGGCTCGGCCGACCTGCAGTATTCCAACGGTCTGAACCGTTTCGCCTCGGCCTATCCCGACCGCTACGTGCAGTTCGGCATTTCCGAGCAGAACATGGTGTCGGCGGCGGCCGGCCTGGCCACCACCGGCGCGATGCCGTTCGTGGCGACCTTTGCCTCGTTCCTGGGCCTGCTGTGTTGCGAGCAGATCCGCATGGACGTGGCCTACACCAAATTGCCGGTGCGGCTGATCGGCCATCACACCGGCATCAGCCTGGGTTTCTATGGCACCTCGCACCACGCCACCGAGGACATCTCGACCATGCGCGCCATCGCCGGCCTGACCGTGGTGTCGCCGGCCGACGGGCCGCAGCTGGCCGCCGCCATCAAGGCCTCGGTGGACTGGCCCGAGCCGATCTACTTCCGCACCGGCCGCGGCCGCGACCCGCAGGTCTACGAGGACGGCGCGCCGTTCGCGTTCGGCCGCGCCATCGTCCACTCAACCGGCAGCGACCTGAACATCATCGCTTGCGGCATCACGCTGCACGCGGCGCTGGAAGCGGCCGCCCGGATGCGCGAGGACGGCCTGTCGGTGGGCGTGATCGACATGCCCACCATCAAGCCGCTGGACCGCGAGGCGGTGCTGGCGGCGGCCGGCCAGGCGCGCGCGCTGCTGACGGTGGAGGAACACAATGTGATGGGCGGCCTGGGCTCGGCGGTGGCCGAGGTGCTGGCCGATGCCGGCAGCGGCACGCGGCTGCGGCGCCATGGCATCTATGACGAATACAGCCTGATCGCCCCGCCCACCACGCTGTACGCGCACTACCAGCTCGACGGCGCCGGCATCGAGGCGGTGGCGCGCGAACTCATCGCGCGATAGGGCGTGCCAGCATTCAAGGGGGCCGGGTGCCGGCGCCCCGACAAGGAGACAGAGCAATGAAGGAAATCAGCGGCAACACCCGCCTGTTCGGCATCCTGGCCGACCCGATCTATCACGTCAAAACCCCGCAGCGCATGAACGAGCATTTCGCCCGCATCGGCTTTGACGGCGTCTGCGTGCCGTTCCATGCGCGGCCCGACAACCTGGCCGAGGTGGTGGCCGGACTGCGGCGGCTGGAGAACCTGGGCGGCCTGATCGTCACCATGCCGCACAAGGCGGCGATCCTGGCCCTGGCCGACGAGGCCACGCCGGTGGCGCGCAAGATCGGCGCGGCCAACGTGGTGCGGCGCGAGGCCGACGGCCGCCTGGTGGCGCACATGCTGGACGGCGAGGGCTTCGTGCGCGGCCTGCGCACGCACGGCGTGGCGCCCGAGGGCAAGAGCGCCTATCTGGCCGGCGCCGGCGGCGCGGCCAACGCCATCGGCTTCGCGCTGGTGCAGGCGGGCGTGTCGCGGCTGACGATTGCCAACCGCACGCCGGCCAAGGCCGAGGACCTGAAGGCGCGCATCCTGTCGCTGCATCCCGGGGCCGACATTACGGTCGGCACGGCCGATCCGTCCGGCCATGACCTGGTGGTCAATGGCACCTCGCTCGGCATGAAACCGGACGACGCGCTGCCGCTGGACGCGGCGCGGCTGACGCCGGACCAACTGGTGTGCGAGGTCATCATGCAACCGGCCGACACGCCGCTGCTGGCGGCGGCGCGGGCGCGCGGCTGCAAGGTGCACTACGGCGCGCCGATGCTGGCCGGGCAGATCGAGCTGATGGCGGAAATGATGGGCGTGGCGCCGGCCGCGCAGGGCTGAGGCGGCGACGGACGAGACGATGGGCGACTACGACTTCATTATCGCGGGCGGCGGCACCGCCGGCTGCATCCTGGCCAACCGCCTGACGGCCGACGGCCGCCACCGGGTGCTGATGCTGGAAGCCGGGCACGAGGCGCGCAGCATGTGGATCTCGATCCCGGCGGGCTTTTCCAAGCTGTTGGTGAACCCGGACTACAACTGGCGCTTCGCCACCGAGCCGGAGGACAACGTCTACGGTCGCACCATCGCCGTGCCGCGTGGCAAGGGCCTGGGCGGCTCGACGCTGATCAATGGCATGATCTACGTGCGCGGCCGGCCGCAGGACTACGACGGCTGGGAGGCGGCCGGCGCCAGCGGTTGGGGCGCGGCCACGGCGCAACGCGTGTTCCGCAAGATCGAGTGCTATCCGTCCGGCGGCGAGACCCGCGGCAAGGACGGCCCGATGCACGTGGAGGAAGTGGCCGAGCGCTTTCCGCTGTCCGACGCCTTCCTGCGCGCGGCGCAGGAAGACGGGCTGCCGCTCAACCCCGACTACAACGCCGGCAGCCAGGACGGGGTCGGCTACTACCAGGTGGTACAACACCACGGGCGCCGCTGGAGCGTGGTGGACGGCTATCTGAAACCGGCCGCCGGCCGCAAGAACCTGACGGTGGAGTGCGGCGCGCACGTGACGCGGCTGCTGTTCGAGGGCAAGCGTTGTGTCGGCGTGGCCTATCGCAAGAACGGCCAGGAGTTCACCGTGCGGGCGCGGCGCGAGACGCTGCTGTGCCTGGGCGCGGTGCAGTCGCCGCAGATGCTGGAGCTGTCGGGCGTGGGCAATCCCGCGCTGCTGCAGTCCTTCGGCATCCCGCTGGTGCACGCGCAGCCGCGGGTGGGCGAGAACTACATCGACCACTTCGCCACGCGCATGAACTGGCGGGTCCGGAACACCGTGACGCTCAACGAGATGTCGCGCGGCTGGCGCCTGGCGCGGCAGGTGGCGCGCTACTACACCCGCCGCAAGGGCATCCTGACGCTGGGCACGGGGCTGGTGCACGGCTTCGTCAAGAGCGCGCCGGACCTGCCGGCGGCCGACGTGCAGTATTTCTTCGTGCATGCCAGCTACGCCAACGCGGCCGAGCGCATCCTCGACCGCGAGTCGGGCATGACCATCGGCGTGGCGCAACTGCGGCCGGAGTCGACGGGTTCCATTCATATCAAGTCGCCCGATCCCTTCGCCGCGCCGTCGATCCGTCCCAACTTCCTGTCCGCGCAGATCGATCGCGACAGCCTGGTGGGCGGCATGCGGGTGGCGCGGCGCATCGTGCAGCAGCCGGCTCTGCAGCGCTATATCGAGCGCGAGATGAGTCCAGGGCCAGACGTGGACAGCGACGCGCAGTGGCTGGATTTCGCGCGCCGCAACGGCCAGACCATCTATCACCCGATCGGCACCTGCCGCATGGGCTCGGATGGCGGCGCGGTGACCGATCCGCGCTTGCGGGTCAACGGCATCGACGGCCTGCGGGTGGTGGATGCCTCGGTGATGCCGAAGATGGTGTCGGGCAACACCCAGGCGGCGGTGATGATGGTGGCCGAGCGCGGCGCCGAGATGATCCTGGAGGATGTTGCGGCGGCGTGATGCAGTGTGGCGGCCGGTGAATCGGGCGGCATGCGCAAGCGCGGAAATTTCATTGATAAAATTTATTTTCCATATTTTGGCCCCGCGAAATTTGTTTGAAAGCTCAGGAGTGAGAAGAAATATAGGGTAAATACTTAAAATCCCTGTCTTGTTGGGGCGTTGAAATTCTTCTAATGTTATTTCATTAATAAAATTGAATTTCACGATAATGCACGCCGCTCCGGCGCCGCGCCACGTTCCCCACCGACGAGACGAGACATGACCCTACGTTTGCAAGACAAGCGCGCATTGGTGACCGCAGCCGGCAACGGCATCGGCCGCGCCAGCGCCCTGGCCATGGCGCGCGAGGGCGCCCAGGTCTGGGCCACCGATATCAACGAGGCGGCGCTGGCCGACCTGGCGAAGGAGGCGCGCGAGGCCGGCCTGGACGGATTGCGCACTCGCGTGCTGAACGTGCGCGACGGCGCCGCCGTGGCCGACTGCGCGCGCGAGACCGGCGCGGTCGACGTGCTGTTCAATTGCGCCGGCTTCGTCCACGCCGGCACCGTGCTGGACTGCGACGAGGCCGACTGGGACTTCAGCATGGACCTGAACGTCAAGGCCATGTACCGCACCATCCGCGCCTACCTGCCGCTGATGCTGGAACGCGGCGGCTCGATCATCAACATGGCCTCGGCCGCCTCCAGCGTGAAGGGCGTGCCCAACCGCTTCGTCTATGGCGCCTCCAAGGCCGCCGTGATCGGGCTGAGCAAGGCGGTGGCGGCGGACTTCGTGGCGCGCGGCATCCGCTGCAACGCGATCTGCCCCGGCACGGTCGAGTCGCCCTCGCTGCGCGAGCGCATCGCCGCGCAGGCGCGCCAGCAGGGCAGCGACGAAGCCGCGGTGCGCGCCGCCTTCGTGGCGCGCCAGCCCATCGGCCGCGTCGGCCGGGTGGAGGAGGTGGCCGCGCTGGCGGTCTACCTGGCCAGCGACGAATCGGCTTTCACTACCGGTACCATCCAGGTTATCGACGGCGGCTGGTCCAACTGAGCCGCCGCCCCGCTTTGTTCCCTTTCAAGGATTCCGCATGAAACTCGTACGCTACGGCCAGCCCGGCCAGGAAAAACCCGGCCTGATCGACGCCCAGGGCGCGCTGCGCGACCTGTCGGGCGTGGTGGCCGACATCGACACCGCCGCCATCGCCCCGGCGATGCTGGCCAGATTGGCCCAGCTCGACCCCGCCAGCCTGCCGCGTGTGGACGGCGCGGTGCGCTACGGCTGCCCGGTCAACGGCGTCGGCAAGATCGTCTGCGTCGGCCTGAACTACGCCGACCACGCCGCCGAATCGGGCCTGCCGGTGCCGGCCGAGCCGGTGCTGTTCCTCAAGCCCAGCTCGTCGCTGAGCGGCCCGAACGACCCGGTGATCATCCCGCGCGGCTCGGTCAAGACCGACTGGGAAGTGGAGCTGGGCGTGGTCATCGGCAAGAAGGCCTCGTACGTGGAAGAAAGCGAGGCCATGGACTACGTGGCCGGCTACACCGTGGTCAACGACGTGTCCGAGCGCGAATACCAGATCGAGCGCGGCGGCCAGTGGGACAAGGGCAAGGGCTGCGACACCTTCGCGCCGGTCGGCCCGTGGCTGGTGACGCGCGACGAGGTCGCCGATCCGCAGAACCTGGACATGTGGCTGGAAGTGAACGGCCATCGCTTCCAGAACGGCAGCACCCGCACCATGGTGTTCGGCGTCAAGACGCTGGTCAGCTACATCAGCCGCTTCATGTCGCTGATGCCGGGCGATATCATCAGCACCGGCACGCCGCCGGGCGTGGGCCTGGGCCAGAAGCCGCCGGTGTACCTGAAGGCGGGCGACGAGATGCGCCTGGGCATCGCCGGCCTGGGCGAACAGCGGCAGGCCCTGCGGGCCTGGAGCCGGGCCGAATAAAATCGGGTTTCACTCCAACGCCGACGCCATGACCGCTTCCAAGATTTCCCCCGCCGATTCCACGCCGACCGAGGCCGACGCCGCCGACGCGCCGGGCGCGCAACGCTACGCCGCGCCCGCCCTGGAAAAGGGGCTGGACATCCTGGAGGCGCTGGCCGCCAGCCCGGCCGGCTACACGCTGGCCGAGCTGGCGCAGAAGATCGGCCGCAGCGTCAGCGAGATCTTCCGCATGGCGGTGACGCTGCAGCGGCGCGGCTTCGTGCAGGTCGACGACAACGACCGCTACACGCTGACGCTGAAGATGTTCGAGCTGGCGCACCGCCAGCAACCGCTCAAGTCGCTGGTGAGCGTGGCGCTGCCGCTGCTGCGCGAACTGGCCAACCGCGCGCGCCAGTCGTGCCACCTGGCGGTCTACCAGGCCGGCCGGGTGGTGGTGATCGCGCAGGTCGACAGTCCCGAGCGCTGGTCGTTCGGCCTGAAGGTGGGCGTGATGATGGGTCTGACCGACACGTCCTCGGGCCACGTGCTGCTGGCGTTCCGCGACGAGGTCGAGCGCACCCGCATGCTGGCCGCCCACATCAAGGTGGAAGGCGAGCTGGAATCGGACCCGGGCGAACTGTTCCCGATCCTGGCGGACGTGCGCAAGAACGGCTGCGCCTGCATGCCCAGCCGCCAGATCCGCGGCATCACCAACGTCGCCTATCCGGTGATGGGCGTGGGCAACCTGGTCATCGCCGCCATCAACGTGCCCCACATCGAGCGCATCGACCGCAAGGAATCGCCCAGCATCGCCCAGGTGCAGGAGATCGTCGGCAACGTCGCCCAGCGGTTGTCCACGCTGATGGGCTACAGCGGTTATCTGCCGGAGCAGGCGTAGGCGAATGGGCGTTCGCGCTCCGCCGCCGCGCGCGTCG
This sequence comes from Achromobacter sp. EG18, assembly GCF_059759395.1. Taxonomy (NCBI): domain Bacteria; kingdom Pseudomonadati; phylum Pseudomonadota; class Betaproteobacteria; order Burkholderiales; family Alcaligenaceae; genus Achromobacter; species Achromobacter sp. EG18. The sequence goes on along the minus strand of NZ_CM186213.1, from coordinate 2,553,995 downwards.
AACGCGGTGGTGGCTGGCCGGCTAGACCGCGTACACCACCCGGTGCGCCTCCGTCGGCAGCGGCAGGTCCCAGCGGTGCAGCATGCCCAGCAGGGTCTTGTTGGGCAGCGACGTGTCGCGCCGGGCATTGCGCCGCAGCAGCTCGGCGCGCGGCTGCTCCAGGTACACCAGCTCGACCTCGGCGTGGTAGGCGTACAGCAGGTCCAGCGTCTTCTTGCGCATCAACTGGCTGAGGTTGGTGGCGTTCCAGACGAACGGGCGGTGCGCGCGCAGCAAGGCCTTGGCCCGGTCGATCGCCAGGTGCGCCACCTTGCCTTCGTTCTTGCCGTGCGCCAGGCCGAGCGCTTCGCGCGCGTCGTCGAACGACACCACCGGCAGGTCGGGGTGATGCGCCGCCACCCAGCTGTTCTTGCCGCTGGCTGGCAGGCCCGCCATGACGATGACGCGCGAGCCTGGCTCCTGGAACAGGGGATAGTCCGGATGCACGTCGGCGCCGCGAAAGTAGCTGACGGCGGTGTGCGCGTCGGCGAAGCGCCGCGGCTGGCCGTAGCAGTCTTCCTCGCGCGCGGCCTCGCGGAACAGCGCGATGTTGTCCAGCACCTGCTGCTGGTCGCGGCAGATGCGGCCGCGCATGTCGGCCTCGGCCAGCATCGCCAGCAGCGGAATGCTCAGTTGCCACGACAGCTCGCGCACGATGAATTCCACCGATTTGCCGCGACGGGAACCGGACAGGGCGAAGAACGGCACCTGGTGCACGGCGATCAGGCGGCAGATGGCCTCGCGCACGGCGAAGGGCACGCCCGCGTCCCACAGCGCGATGCGCGCGTCGACCGCGCCCCGGGCGGAATGGCCCGGTTGCGAAATCGCGCCGCTGACGGGATCGATCACCGTGGTGGCGTGCTTGGCGACGTCGTGCAGCAGCGCCGCCAGGAACACGATCTCCTGATCGGCGCGGCTGGCTGCCTGATAATCGGGCAGCGCCAGCAGCGATTCGACCACCATGCGCGTGTGGGTCCAGACGTCGCCTTCGCCGTGGTAGCGCGGGTCCTGCGGCGTGGCCTTGGCCAGCTCCAGCGCCGGAAAGGCCGCCAGACAGGCCGCGAAGTCCGGCGCCTGGCCGGCGGCGGGCGCCAGGGCCCGCAGTTGCTCGTAGTTCATGATGCCTCCTTGTCGCCGCGCAGCGTGTCCCAATCCACCCGCGGACGCGGGGCGTACAGGTCGACGCCGGGCGCGAGCTGGTTGGGCACGTAGGGCTGCTCGGAATGGTGCTTGTCGGCGGCCAGGATGGCCTGGACGAAGTCGGCGCGCACCCATTTGTATCGGCCCAGCGTCCTGCCGTCGGCCTCCACCTTGATGTACAGGCCTTCCGACAGGTCCGACTTGTCGCATTGCCGCCAGGCCAGCGCCAGGTCCAGGCCCTCGCGCCGCACGGTGGCCTCGAACGCGTCGCGCCAGCGCGCCGTCTTGGCCAGCGAGGGCCGCAGCAGGGCCTTCAGGTCGGCCAGGCGCGCGGGCGCCAGGCCGTCGTACAGGACGGGCACGGACAGCACCGGGCCGCCGGCCAGCAGTTCGCGACGCGCCGCGGTGGACAGGAAGGCGCCGGTGCGGCGGTCGAGCACGTCGAACTCGAAGAAGTGGTGCGGCAGCGCGTCGTAGAACACCGAGTGTTTTTTCGACAGCGTTTCGCCGTACATCACGTAGCGGTCTTCCAGCCGTTGCAGCAGCCAGCCGGCGTGGGCCTGGGCCCAGGCCTTGATGAAGTTGAATTGGCGCTCGCGCCCGCCGCCCACCAGGTAGTGGCCGCGCGATTGCAGCAGCAGGTCGCCCGCGGGGCTGAAACTGATGCCGGTGTTGGCGCCATCGAGTTTCTCTTCCACCACCAGGCGCAGGCCGCGCAGGTCGCGGTAAGGCACGTGGTCGTGGCCGTGGTCGCCTTCCTGCAGCCGCGAGCCTTCCAGGTGCGGGGTGCGGGGGTAGCGGAACAGTTCAAGGGATTGCGCGCAGGCGCGGAAATCCGGCGTCATGGGTCTTCTCCAGGAAAAGTGGGGAAGCCGACGACGCGGTCTTGCGGGGAAGGGAAGCGAGGGGGGATGTGTTGCGCGTTCCGGAACCGCGCCTGCCGCGGGTCGCGCTCAAGACCGGGAAGGTCGAGCCGCGTGAATGGACAGGCTGACCGCGATTACCGGAAGGTAGTCGTCGGCGTTTAGGCGAATTGACGAATGGCAGACACGTTGGCACCCGGAAAGAAAGGGGTTGTTGAAAGGCAAGGGCGCATCCTAAGGCAACGATGATGACGCTGTCAACGCCGTGTCCGCCGGTTGTTGTCCGGCGGACACGCGGCGCTATCACTTTACTATCACATTGCTATCACAATCGTGCTTTCTTCACGTCACAGCCGCGTCACCTGCAGCACCGCGTCGGCGAAGGCCTCGGGCGCTTCCTGCGGCAGGTTGTGGCCGATGCCGCCGGTGACGTCGACGTGCCGGTACTTGCCGGTGAACTGGCCGGCGTAGGCGGCGGGCGCGGGATGCGGCGCGCCGTTGGCGTCGCTCTCGAGCGTGATGGTCGGCACCGCGATCTTCGGCGCGACGGCCAGGCGCCGCTCCAGGTCGTCGTAGCGCGCCTCGCCCTGGGCCAGCCCGAGGCGCCAGCGGTAGTTGTGGATGACGATGGCGACGTGGTCGGGGTTGGCGAAGGCGCGGGCGCTGCGCGCGTAGGTGGCGTCGTCGAAGCGCCATTGCGGCGAGGCCAGTTGCCAGATCAGCTTGTTGAAGGCGTCGACGTTGGCGGCGTAGCCGGCCGCGCCGCGTTCGGTGGCGAAGTAGAACTGGTACCACCACTGGAATTCGGCCTGCGGCGGCAGCGGCTTGCGGTTGCCTTCCTGGCTGCCGATCAGGTAGCCGCTGACCGACACCAGCGCCTGGCAGCGTTCCGGCCACAGGGCGGCCATGATGTTGGCGGTGCGCGCGCCCCAGTCGAAGCCGGCGATGACGGCCTTGCCGATCTTCAGCGCGTCCATCAAGGCGATGATGTCGACCGCCACCACCGCCTGCTCGCCGTTGCGCGCGGTATCGGCCGACAGGAAGCGGGTCGAGCCGTAGCCGCGCAGGTACGGCACGACGACGCGGTAGCCGGCGGCGGTCAGGCGCGGCACGACGTCGATGAAGCTGTGGATGTCGTAGGGCCAGCCGTGCAGCAGGATGGCGACCGGGCCGTTGGCCAGGCCGGCGTCGACGTAGCCGATGTCCAGGTCGCCGGCGCGGATCTGGCGGATGCCGGCAAAGGGAGCGGCGCTGGGGGTGGTTGTGCTTGGGGCGGCGGGGGTGACCTGCGCCATGGCGCGGGCATTCAGGCCCAGGCTCAGCAGGCTGGCGCCGGCCAGGGCCGAGGTGGTGCCGAGCAGGCGGCGGCGTTGGGTGTCGATGGGATCGGGCATGGCGGGGGACTCCGGTCAAGGTGAGTGAAAGGGCGTGGAGCCGTTGTAGCCAGGCGCGCGGGGTCGGAGGTGTCGCAATGTACGGAGCGGGCGGGTTGATACATTGGGACTTGAATCTCCCGGCCGACGAGGCCGGCGCCATGCGCGGGCGGCGATTGCGCGGCGCCTGTTGTGCAATCGGCGCGGACTTGGCATGATCCGCGCCATGGCAACGGACCCGACCTCCCGCATGACGCCCGCGCGCGCCCGCCGCCCGGGCCGGACCGCTTGGCGGCTGGCCCTGGGGCTGGCCGCGATGACGGCCGCCGCCTATGCGGCGACCGCGGTAATGGAGATCCCGCCGCCGCACACGTTGTGGCGGCTGGAGGCGTCGGCGCCGTCGCGCCGCGGTGATCTGCTGCCGGTGCGGGTGGTGCCGGCCTCGGCCACGCCGTCAGCGCTGGCGGCCAGCGCCTGGCCGCCGCCCGCCACGGTGCCGTGGAAAGGCGCCGAGATGCCGTTCGACCAGTTCCTGCGCGGCACCGCCACCAATGCCCTGGTGGTGCTGCGCGACGGCCGGCTGGTGTACGAGTGGTACCGGCCCGGCGTGAACGCAACCGACCCGCAGTCGTCATGGTCGATGGCCAAGTCGGTGGTGTCGCTGCTGGTGGGCCAGGCGATCGCGCGCGGCGAACTGCGCGAGGACGACCGCCTGGTCGCGCTGCTGCCCGAGCTGGCCGGCGCCGGCGACTACGACCGCATCACCGTGCGACAGCTGCTGGACATGGCCTCGGGCATCGACGTGTCGGAGAACTACCGCGCCTACTGGCCCTTCACCGGCACCGCGCGCATGTACCTGACGCGCGACCTGGCCGGCTTTGTGCGCGCGCATCGGCGCATGCATTTCACGCCGGGCAGCGCGGGCGACTACCGCAGCATCGACACCCAGCTGCTGGGCATGGCGCTGGCGCGGGTGACCGGCCGCCCGCTTGCCGACCTGCTCGCCGAGCGGCTGTGGCATCCGATGGGCGCTGAGTCCGCCGCCACCTGGAACCTGGACCGGCCAGGCGGCATCGAGAAGGCATTCTGCTGCCTGAACGCCACCGCGCGCGACTTCGCCCGCATCGGCCAGCAGGTGCTGCTGGCGGCGCAGGGGCAGGGCGTGGTGCCCGCCGCCTGGCTGGCGCGCATCGCGCGGCCGGCGCCGCATGCGGTGGATGGCTGGGGCTATGCCGCGCAATGGTGGCAGCGCGATCCGGCGGGCGGTCCCGACTTCGCGGCGGTCGGGATCCACGGCCAATACCTGTATGTTCATCCGGGCAGGCAGGTGGTGATCGTCAAGCTCAGCGATTACGGCGAGAACCAGGACGAGCGCGAAACCTACGACGCGTTGCGCGCGCTGGCGCAGCGCTGAGCGCTGTCCGCGTCCGTCATCGCGGCGCCTGGCGGCGCCCTACAGCAGCCCCGAGGTCAGCGCCTTGAGCGTGGCCGCCGCGCGGGTGGAGCAGTCGAGTTTGCGGAACACGCTTTCGAGGTGGGTGCGCACGGTGCTGGGGCTGATGTCCAGGGCGCGCGCCGCCTCCTTGTTGCTGGCGCCCAGGCTGACCTGCCGCAACACTTCCAGTTCGCGCTGCGACAGCGGCGAGGCCGCGCGGCGCGGGGCTGCCGGTTCGCCGCCGGCCGCGGCGATCGCGGCTTCGGCGACATCGGCGTCGTAGCGGCCGGCGGCGGCCTCGTCGCGCAGCGCGCGGGCCGCGTCCCGCAGGGACAGGGCGCGGCGCCAAGGGCGGTCCTCGAGCAGCGCCTGCAGTGTCACGGCGGTGGCCAGCACGCGTTGCGGGCGGTCGAGCGCGGCGCCCGCCGCGCCCCGGAAATAGCCGCTGCCGTCGAGCCGCTCGTAGGCGTACGAGGCCAGTTCGGCCGCCGCGCTCAAACCCTTGATCTGGCGAGCGGCGCGGGCGGTCCAGTAGGGCATCAGGCGCACCTGTTCCCATTGGTCCGGCGTCAGCTTGCCGGCGGTGTTCCACAAGCGGTTCGGCAGCGCCGCGCGGCCAATGCCGTGGACCAGCGCGGCCGCCTGCAGCCGCGCCTGAGTCGCGGCGTCCAGGTCGAGGCGCGCGGCGGTCGCCACGGCCAGCGCCGCGACCCGGCGTGAATAGCCCGCCAGCCACGGCAGCTTGAGCTCGGCCACGTCGGCCAGCAGGGTCAGCGCGGCGGGCGCGGCGGCCTGGCCGCCAGCGAGATTCCAGGCGGCGCCATCGGGCGGATCGGCGTCCATCTGGTCGAGCCAGGCCGGACCATGGCGAATCGCCAACGCCGCGATCTCGGCCGGATACTTGGCGCCGGCCTGCTGGCGCAGGAAGTCCAGCGCGCTGTCGCGGCCATGGGCGCGGCTGAGGATTTCCAGGTCGCTGGCGGCGTTGACCACATAGGCCAGCGGCGAGACGGCCGCGCCGTCCAGCGCCAGCGGCATGCCTTTGCCGTCGTGGCGTTCGAAGGCGTGGCGCAGCCCGGTCACGACCGCCTGCGGCATGCCCAGGCTGACGGCCACGTCGCCGGAAATCTCGCAATGGATCAGCGCCAGCGGCACGATCAGCGACTGCGTGCGCGCGTCCAGCGGCGGCAGCGTCTGCGCCATCATGGCCTCGCGCGAGGCGACGTCGTCGCCCAGCAGTTCGGCGAAACCGCCGGCGTTGGCGGTGCAGCCGGACCAGCGCAGCAGCGCCACTGCGCGGGCGTGGTCCTGGCCGGCCGCATCCATGCCCTGCGCCGCGGCCAGCAGGCCCGCCAGGCAGGCGGTGCGGCGCGAATGGTCGGTGGCGCGGCCCATGCTGAGGTCGCCGATGAAAGCCATGGCCAGCACGGCGTCGGTCAGTTCTATGGCGCTATCGGCGATCATGGGGACGGGCGGGGCGATGAAGGGGGCGGCGGGCAGGGCGGGGAGACGGCGCATCGGTCAATCATCCGATACCGCGCCATCGGCGGGAAAACGACACTGGCATCCAGCAAGCGCCACGTCGGCGTTTGATCCCGAAAAAAGGAATCGTCATGAAGCGCCATATTATCGCAGCCTCCCTCCTGGTAGCCGGCCTGTTCGCCGCGCCCGTCTCGCAATCGTTCGCCGCCGAGCCGTCCGCCGCCCGGCCGTCCGTGGTGATCGTGCACGGCGCCTTCGCCGACGGCTCGGACTGGGCCAAGGTGGTCGCCCTGCTGCAGGCCAAGGGCGTGCAGGTGCAGGCGGTGCAGAACCCGCTGGAGTCGCTGGCCGGCGACGTGGCCGCCGCCAACCGCGCCATCGACAACCAGCCCGGCAAGGTGGTGCTGGTCGGCCACTCGTGGGGCGGCACGGTGATCACCGAGGCCGGTAACCATCCCAAGGTCGCCAGCCTGGTCTACGTGGCCGCCTTCGCGCCCGATGCCGGCCAGTCGGTGGCGACGCTGACCGAAGGCACGCCCAAGGCGCCGGGTTCGGACAGCATCGGCGCCGACAGCCACGGCTGGCTGAGCCTGTCGCCCGCCGGCCTGGCGCGCGATTTCGCGCAGGATGTGCCGGCCGCGCAGGCCCGGGTGATGGCGGCCACGCAGGGCCCGATCAAGGCCAGCGCCTTTGGCGAGGCGGTGTCGACCGCCGCGTGGAAGACCAGGCCGTCGTGGTTCGTCGTCAGTAACCACGACCGCATGATCCTGCCGGCGCTGCAACAGCAGATGGCCAAGCGCATCGGCGCCAAGGTCACGGAGCTGCAGGCCAGCCACGTGCCGCAGCAATCGCAGCCGGAAGCGGTGGCGCGGGTGATCCTGGATGCGGTGGCGAGTGTGAAGTGAGGGCGGTGACAGCCCGGTGATGTGGCATCGGGCAGGCACATATGAACGCCGCGCCGGCGGGCATCGAATCCCGCCGGCACCGCGTCATGGTCAATGCATCGGACACTACAGCGCCCGGCCCTGCGGCCGTGCGCCCAACGCGCCGCCCCGCATGCGCGCCGCCTCCCGCTCCGGCGTCGGCAGGTAGATCGCGCACAGCAGGTTGGCGCCGGCGATGATGGCGAACATCAGCGCCATCGGCTGCCAGGTCAGGCCGAAGGTGTGCGCCACCCACAGGCCCACCAGCGGGGTGGTGCCGCCGAAGATCGCGCCGCACAGCTGGAAGCTGAGCGAGATGCCGGTGTAGCGCATCTCCACGGGGAAGGCCAGCGGCAGGTAGGGCGCCAGCACCGCGTAGTAGGCGCCGATCAGGAAGATCGCGGTGAGGATGCCGATGGCGATGTTCTGGATGTCGCCGGTCAGGATCAGCATCATCATCGGCACCGCCCACAGTGTCGACAGCGCGGTGACCCAGATCAGGAAGCGGCGCTCGCCGACGCGGGTGGCGATGTAGGAAGCGATCGGGAAGCTGATCAGCTCGACCACGCCGGCCCAGGTCACCACGTCCAGGATCTGGCTGCGCGTGATCTTCAGGTAGGTGGTGGTGTAGGTGATCATCAGCGTGGTCACGAAGTAGAACCCCGAGATGCCCAGCAGGCACAGGCCGATGCCCAGCAGCAGCGCGCGCTTGCGTTCGCGCAGCACCATGCTGATGGGAGCGGTGCTTTCCTTTTTCTTTTCCTTCAGGCGCGCTTCCAGTTCGGGGCTTTCGTTGACGCCGCGGCGGATGACGAAGGCCACCAGCACCAGCACGCCGCTGATGATGAAGGGCAGGCGCCAGCCCCACGACAGGAAGTCCTCTTTGGGCAGGTCGGACACCAGGCGGAACACGCCGGTCGCCAGGATCAGGCCGATGGGGCTGCCGTACTGCGGCGCCGAGGCCAGGAAGGTGCGCCACTTGGGCGGCGCGTGTTCGGCCGCGATCAGCACCGCGCCGCCCCATTCGCCGCCCACCGCGATGCCCTGCACCAGCCGCAGCGCGACCAGCAGCACCACGGCGGTCAGGCCGATCGAATGGTATGACGGCAGCAGGCCGATCAGCGTGGTGGCCAGGCCCATCAGCAGCAGCGTGATGACCAGGCTCTGCTTGCGGCCGACGCGGTCGCCGAGATGGCCGAACAGCACCGCGCCCACCGGCCGCGCGAAAAAGCCGATGGCGAAGGTGCCGAGCGAGGCCAGCGTGCCCATGAAGGGATCGTTGGTGGCGAAGAACACGTCGCCGAACACCAGGGCGGCCGCCGTGGCATAACAGTAGAAGTCGTACCACTCGATCATGGTGCCGAAGAAAGCGGCGGCCGCCGCCCTGACCGGCTGTCTGCGGCCATTCTGGTCTTGCATGGAATTCCCCTTGTTTGTCGCGGCTTTCCACGGTGGCGCCGCATTGGATACGGCGTTGACGATAGCAACTACTGGCTATATCTTGTATAGCCACAATCCAATCAGAGATAGGTCCACTTCATGAAGGAAGTCCTGCTCGCCGACCTGCTTTCCGGCGCGCTCTCGCGCGAGTCGGCCGACCCGCTGCAAAAGCAGATCTACGACATCGTGCGGCGCGGCGTGCTGGACCACACGCTGGTGGCGGGGCAGCGCTTGCCGTCCTCGCGCGTGCTGGCGCAGGAGTTGGGCATCTCGCGCATCACGGTGACACTGGCGTACGAACGCTTGATCGCCGAGAACTACCTGAGCGCGCGCGGCGGCAGCGGCACCTTCGTCGAGAAGACGGTGGACCGGCCGCTGCTGCCGCCGGCCTCGCCAGGGCTCGCGCAGCGCCACGTGCCGGGCCTGTCCACGCGCGGCGAGGGCATCGCCGGCGGCGCGGCCGGACTGGGCCAGCACACCGGGGCATTCGTGCCGGGCGTGGCCGACGCCAGCCTGTTTCCGTTCCACCTGTGGCGCCGGCTGGTGTCGCGCCATCTGGGCAAGTCGAACCTGGCGCTGTCGGGCTATGCCAAGGACGGCGCGGGCTTTCTGCCGCTGCGCGAGGCCATCGCCAGCTATCTGAGGCTGGCGCGGGCCGTGGTGTGCGAGCCGGAGCAGGTCATCGTCACGGCGGGCACGCACCAGTCGGTGGACCTGTGCGCGCGCATGCTGGCGGGGGCGGGCGACGCCGCGCTGGTGGAAAGCCCGTGCCACTGGGCCTTTCCGCCGGTGTTGGGGGCGGCGGGCGTGCGCGCCCATGCCGCCGTGGTCGACGAGCAGGGCCTGGACCTGGCGGCCAGCAAGCTGCCGCGCCGCGCGCGGCTGTTGATTACGAGTCCGTCGCATCAGTACCCGACCGGCGTGGTGATGCCGCTGGCGCGGCGCCTGGAACTGTTGCAGGCGGCGCGGGCGCGCGGGCTGTGGGTGCTGGAGGACGACTACGACAGCGAGTTCCGCTACGACGGCGCGCCGATTCCGTCGTTGCAGGGGCTGGATGCCGACGGCCGCGTGATCTACCTGGGCACCTTCAGCAAGACCATGTTCGCCGGCCTGCGCATGAGCTACATGGTGGTGCCGCCGCAGGTGGCCGAGTCGTTCTCGCGGGCCTGCGCCAGCATCTATCGGCCGGGGCAGTTGCATCTGCAGGCGGCGCTGGCGGATTTCATGGCGGACGGCCATTTCTCGCACAACATCAAGCGCATGCGCACCGAGTATGCCGGCCGCCAGATCGTGCTGCGCGAGGCGATGGCGGCGCGCGTCGGCGACCAGGTGCAATTGTCGCAAGCGCGGGCCGGGCTGCATGTCTATGCGCAGCTCGACCGCAAGGTGTCGGTGCCGCGTCTGGCCGAGGCGGCCCGCGACGAAGGCATCGTGCTGGGGCAGCCGTACTATCTGCCCGATGCCGCCAGAGCGGCGGCGCCGGCGGTGGTGCTGGGGTATGGCGGCGTGCCGTGCGAGCGCATCGACGATGGCGTGGCCCGCTTTGCGCGGGCGCTGGGGCGGGCCGGCGAGAACCGGCCCGCGCGCCGGCCGCGGCGTTGAGCCTTGCCGTTGAATCACGGCGGCGGACCAAGGCAGCCAGGGACGGTGGCCGGCGCCCCGCATCGGCGGGGCAGCGCGGGAGCGGTCACGAGGGGCGCCGCTTCGCCCGCTACAGTTCCGCCAGCGTCTGGTCCGCCGCCGCCAGCAGCAGGTCGGCATGCTCGCGGGCGAACGGCAGTTGCGGCCGCAGCTTGAGCACGTTGCCGTGCAGGCCGGTGGCGCTGAGCAGCACGCGGCGCTGGCGCATCAGGTTGACGAAGCGGTGCGTCTCTTCCTTGGCCGGCGTCTTCGCGGCGCGGTCGCGCACCAGTTCGACGCCGATGAACAGGCCATCGCCGCGCACGTCGCCGATCAGCGCGTGGCGCTCGGCCAGCGCGCGGAAACCGTCGCGCAGGTACTGGCCGGTGCGCGCGGCGTTGGCCTGCAGGCCTTCTTCCTCGATGACCGAGAGCGTGGCCTGGGCCGCGGCGCAGGCCACCGGATTGCCGCCGAAGGTATTGAAGTAGCGCGCCTCGCGGCCAAAGCGCTCCATGATGTCGGGACGCGACACCATGGCGGCGATGGGATGGCCGTTGCCCATCGGCTTGCCCATGGTGACGAGGTCCGGCACCAGGCCGTGGCGCTGGAAGCCCCACATGCACGAGCCGGTGCGGGCGAAGCCGGCCTGCACTTCGTCGGCGATGAACAGGCCGCCCGCGTCGCGGATGGCCTGCGCCGCCGGCGCCAGGAAGCCGGCCGGATCGCTGTAGACGCCGTCGCTGGACAGGATCGTGTCCACCAGCAGCGCGGCCGGCTTGATGCCGTGGCGCCGCATGTCGTCGATGGCGGCCCGCACCTGCTGGCCGAACCATTGCCCGAGGGTGGCCGGATCGTGGCGGTAGCTGTCGGGCGCGGCCACGGCGCGGGTGTCCACGCCCAGCGGCACGGCCTGGCCGAGCGACGGCGACACAGCGGCCACCGCGGCGGTGACGCCGTGGTACGCCAGTTGCGTGACGATGACGCCGGTGCCGCCGGTATGGCTGCGCGCCACGCGCAGCGCCAGGTCGTTGGCCTCGCTGCCGGTGCAGGTGAAGATGACCTGCGACAGCGGCTGCGGGAACGTCGCCAGCAGGCGCTCGGCGTAGTCCAGCACGCCGTCGTGCAGATAGCGGGTGTGGGTGTTCAGCACCGCCGCCTGCTCGGCGATGGCGCGCACCACGCGCGGATGGCTGTGGCCCACCGAGGCTACGTTGTTGTAGGCGTCCAGGTAGCGATCGCCGTCGGCGCCGTAGAGCCACACGCCTTCGCCGCGCACGATGTGCAGCGGCTGGTCGTAGAATAGGCGGTAGGCCGGCCCCAGCACGCGCTGGCGGCGGGCGATCAGCTCGCGCTCGGCCGGCGGCAGCGCGTCGGCCGCGGCGGGGTCGAAGGCGTTGAGCATGGCTTGGTCTCGGCTCATACAAGAGTCTCCATCGGGGTCTGGCTGGCGGCCAGCAGGATGTCGCTGGCCTGCTGCCGGGGCAGGGCGTCCAGGCGCGCCAGGCCGGTCCAGGCCAGGCCGTTGTTGCGCAGGATGTACTGGCGGTTCTCGGGGTGCTGCTGCGCGCGCCAGCCGGTGATGGCCACCGTGATCAACAGGCGCGTGGCGATCAGGTCGGGCAGCAGCGCGATCTCGGTTTCGGTCAGCGGCAGCGTCTGGTGGTAGCTGGCCAGGCACTGGCGCAGCGCCAGCGACAGGGGGTTGGGGGCGTCGTCCAGCAGGTAGGCGCCGGCCACGGCCAGGTCCTGCGCCAGCGGCGCGCGCACCATGTCGCCAAAGTCCAGCAGCGCGGCGACCTGGTCGGGCCGATCGCGCGCCACCATGACGTTGTAGGGGTTGAGGTCGTTGTGGATGACCTGGCGCCGCAGCGCGCCCAGGCGGGGCCGCAGGTCGGTGACGAAGCGCTCGAGCTGGCGTTCGGCCAGCCGGCGGCGGTCCGCCTGCGGGATCTTGGGCAGCAGGTCGGCCAGTTGATCGGCCCGTTGCAGGTCCCACATCAGTTCGTGGCCGGCCATGGCATGGTCGAAGTCCGCCAGCGCCAGGTCGAACTGGGCCAGCGCGCGGCCCAGCGCCCGGTGCTGCGCCGGCGTGCGCGCCACCTGGTGCAGCGGCACGCCATCGACGAAGGTCATCAGGCGGATGGCGCGGCGGGCGCCGCTGGCGTCGTCGTGCCAATGCACGTAGTCGCCCGCCAGGCGGGGCAGCAGGTGCGGCACCGGCGGCTGGCCGCCGGCGCGCATCAGCCGCAATTGCGCCTGGGTGTGGAAGTCGGTGACCGCGGGGTCTTCGGCCGGATGCGTGGCCTTGAGCACGTAGGCGCGGCCGTCGGCGCCGCGCAGCAGGAAATTCTGGTCGCGCTCGCTGGACAGGATGCTGGCGCGGACCGCCAGGCCGTAGTGGTCGCGCGCCAGATCCTCGGCCTGCGACAGGGACAACTTGGGCGGCTCGGCCGCGAACAGCGCCTGGTCGGCGCTGGAGAGGTTGCTGCGGTTCATGCGTGGCGCTCTTCCAGTCCGCACCATTGGGCGATGAATAGCGCAATGGTCTGGGTGACCTTGCGCACCGATTCCAGGTTGACCGCTTCGTCGTAGCCGTGCGGCATGCGGCATTCCGGGCCGTAGACGATGGCCGGGGTGTCGGCGTACAGGCCGTAGAAACGGGCGTCGGTGGCGGCCGAGGTGGCGTATTCGCGCAGCGGTTCGCCGAACACCTGTTCGTGCGCGGCGCGCAGCGCGGCCTCGGCCTCGTCGGCGTTCCGCAGTTCGTAGCCCTCGGCCATGAAGCCGTGGTAGACCACCTTGGGCGGATGCTTGGCCAGGAACGGATCGCGCGCCGCGGCCTGGGCCACGAAGGCTTCGATCTCGGCGCGCGCGGCCTCCAGGCTCTGGCCCGGATAGACAGCCACGCGCATGTCGAAGGTGCACCAGGCCGGCACGCTGGACGGCCAGTCGCCGCCGGCGATCTTGCCGAGGTTGAAGCGGATGGGGTGGGGGTGGTCGCAGAAGTGGCGGTGGTCGCGCTTGTTGGCGTTCCAGCGCGTTTCCAGTTCGTCCAGCGCCTGGATCAGGAAGATCGCCTTCTGGATGGCGTTGGCGCCGGCGCCGGTGAAGGCGGCCGAGGCGTGCTGGGGGTCGCCTTCGACCTGCACCTGGAACCACATCGGCCCGACCTGGGCGCGCATCAGCATGGGCAGCAGCGGCTCGGGGATGAAGGCGGCGTCGGCGCGGTAGCCGCGCGCCAGGCAGGCCAGGGCGCCGTTGCCGGTGCATTCTTCTTCCACCACCGACTGCAGGAACACGTCGCCGGCCGGCGCCAGGCCGATCGCGGCGAGCGCGTCCATGGCCGACAGGCAGGCGACCAGGCCGGACTTCATGTCGCCCGCGCCGCGGCCGTGCATCCAGCCGTCGACGATGGCGGGGTCGTACGGGTCGCGGCTCCATTGCGCCAGCGGGCCGACCGGCACCACGTCGATGTGGCCATTGAGGATCAGCGAGCGGCCTTTCAGGCTGCGGGCGCGGTGCGCGCCGACCACGTTGTAGGCGTTGTCATAGGAAACCGCCACCGGCGAAAAGCCGGGCAGGTGGCGAATGGCGTCGACGTCGATGCGCCAGCGGTCCACCGCGTAGCCGCGTTCGGCGTAGCGCGCCGCCATGAAGTCCTGCGCGGTGGCTTCCTCGCCGCGCTGCGAGGGCAGGCGCACCAGTTGCGCCGTCAGTTCGGTCTGGGCCGCGAAGCCCGCGTCCACGGCTTGGAGGATGCGCTGGCGCAGAGCCGGGGTCAGTTCTGGCATGGATGTGCTCGGGGTTGACTGTGTACCCGGCCATCCTAGGCAAAATTGGATCGGTGAAAAATAGCCAATCCGGGTTATTTGATATGGCCACTTTTCGGTTGCCGCCCGGGGCCGGCGCCGCGCGGGCGCCAGGGATGGGGCAGGCCGCGGCCGCAGGATCCTAGCCTGCCAGGAGCGCCTGCAGCTTTTCCTGCAGCGAGGTGGCCCGTTCCGGCGCCCGTGCCAGCCCCGAGCGCGCGAAGGCCTGGGCCCGCTCCGCGTCGCCCAGGTGCCGCGCGATGCGCGCCAGGTGGAGCGTCCTCGCTGGGTGGATGCCGTCAGGATCGGTCTGCCGCAGCAGCCGTTCGCAGCTGGCGGGGTAGGCGTCGTGGTCAGCGAAGAAGGCATGGCCCTGGCGCGCCCATTCGCTGACGATGAAGGCGACGTTCTCCTCGGCGCTGGCCTGGTCGGGTCCATAGGCCCAGCCGAACGCGGGGCCGGGCGGCGGATCGATGCGTTCGCGGAACACGCAGTGCGATTCCTCGATCTCGGCCGGCGGCACCAAGGCGCCGCCTTCGCACGGCAGGAAATCGTAGTGCGCGCCCAGGTTCAGGTAGCAGGCCTTGCCGCCGCTGGCGCCCTGCACGTTGAAGACGTGCACGATGGGGCCGCGGATGCGCCGCAGGGTCTGGCCCGAGCCCTCGAACCCCTCGGCCTTCAGGACGGGGTAGAGGTGCCTGGTCAGTAGCTTGAGGAACGCGCTGCGGGTCATCGTGGTCGCCATGTCGGATCGCCTGTGAAAGGGGCGGGCCATTGGACCGCGGCGGCGGGCGCGACGTGCGCCAAATCATGTCAGTTGCAACGAGAATTGGCCCCCGGGGCGGCAACCCCGGGGACGGTCACAGCAGGAACAGGAGCGACGCGGCCACCGCGGTGGGCGCCAGTGCGCCGGCCAGCAGCGCGGGCATGCTGACCGCGCCGTTGCTGAATCCGCCGCGCAGCAGCGCCACCCCGGCGGGGTTGGGCGCGTTGGCGATCACCGTCAGGCCGCCGCCGGCAACCGCGCCCGCCACCAGCATGTATTGCGCCTGCGCGGAAATGCCGTCGATCAACGATCCCAGGTAGGTCAGGGCGGCATTGTCGGTGACGGCGGTGAGGGCCAGGGCGCCGAAGAACAGCACGCGTGGTTCGAGGGCGCTGACGATGGGCTGCAGCCACCATTGCTGCATGCCGCCCAGCACGACCAGGCCGGCCAGGAAGAAGCCGACCAGCAGGGCTTCCTTGATGATCAGCCGGCTCTGGTGCGCCTTGTAGGCCTGGGTGTAGCCCAGGAAGAACAGGAACAGCCCCAGGAAGAGGATGGGATGGTGGGCGAACAGGACGACCGCCGCCAGGAACAGCAGGTGCACCGTGATGACGGTGGACGACATCGGCTTGGCGTTGCCGCCGACCGTCAAGACATCGCCGTCTTGCAGGTGGGGCCGCAGCAGCCAGGTGACCGCGGTGGCGTTGACCAGCACCGCCAGCGCGGCTTTCCAGCCGAAGGTCTTGAGCATGAAGGCGCTGTCCCAGCCCCAGGTCGCCGCCACCATCAGGACGGGCGGGGCCGCGTACGAGGTCAAGGTGCCGCCGATCGAGATGTTGACGAATAGCACGCCCAGCGCCAGGTACTTCAGCCGTTCCGGCATGCCGCGGTGAAAGACCTGCGGCGCCAGCATCATGGCGGCGATCGTCATGGCGGCCGGCTCCGTGATCAGCGACCCGGCCAGAGGCACGAGCGCGAGGCACAGCCACGCCTTTGCCGTCCGGTCGGCCGTCGGAAGCCATCTGGCCAGGCGGTCCACCAGCCGCATGACCGCCGTGAGGACGGGCAGCGAGGCGGCGATGACCATGACCACGAAGACAAACGCCGGCTCGGTGTAGTTGCGCGACTCGGCGTAGCCGAGCGCCGCCTCGCCGGAGGCGGCGAAGGCCATCAGCAACAGCAGCACCGCGGCCCAGAAGCCGAACACCACCTCGACCTCGCCGAGCAGGTGCAGCAGGCCTTCGTGGCGCTTGTTGCGGTGCGCCAGCCGCAGGAACAGCGGCGCGGAAAAGGTATGCAGCAGGGCGACCGCGAATACGGCCGCGGCGATGATTTCAATGGGTTGGTCAGTCATGCGCGGGCTTCCTCGATGGCGGGTTCATAGCGCGCGACCTCGATCCACAGCCGCGCCATCACCACGTGGCGGACCAGGTCATACAGGTGCGCGGGGGCATCGGCCGGCACCAGAACACGGCGGATCAATGCCTGCAGATCGACGCGCAGCCAGGGTGGTGGCGGCGCGCTGTCGTGCTGGCGCATCGTGGCCATCAGGCGAATGAGGTCGAGCGACGGCATGTCGATCCTGAGTTCGGCATTGTCTGGCGGTAGCACGGCATCGCGCAGGGCCTGCAGGGTCGAACAAATGTAGACGCCGGCGGGATCCAGGCGATTGCCATCGACATGCCTGCGCCAATCCTGGGTGCCGATGAGCGCGGCACTGGCGCCCGCACTGGGAGCCTCGAAGCGCAGCCGGCTGAACTCCAGCAATTCCATCAATTCCACGAAGGACAGCCCGCGGGCGACCCCCAACGTAGGGTCCTGGGCCGCGGTCAGCGCGTGTTCGTCCTGCAATCCCCTCATGGCGTACTCCGGTGTAGCGGCGGGGCCGCCTTGCGGCGACCCCTGATCGTGCAGTTTTCCGTGAAATCAGGCCTGCGCCTGTTCCAGCGCGCGCACCTTGCGGCGATTGCGCACGGTCGAGTAGACCAGCCACAGCGCGAGCGCGAAGATCGCGTAGATGAAACCCGCGCTGATCGGGCGGTCGATGAAGATGCCCATCTGCCCGCGCGACAGCAGCAGGGCGCGGCGGAAGTTCTCCTCGACCATCGGCCCCAGCACGAAGCCGAGCAGCAGCGGCGCGGGCGAGAAGCGCAGCTTCAGGAACAGGTAGCCGACCATGCCCAGCACCAGCACCATGCCGACGTCGAACAGGCTGTTCTGGGTGCTGTACACGCCCACGCAGACGAAGAACAGCGCCGACGGGAACAGGTACTTGTAGGGCACCTTGAGCAGCTTGGCCCACATGCCGATCAGCGGCAGGTTCATGATCACCAGCATCACGTTGCCGATCCAGAAGCTGGCGATCAGGCCCCAGAACAGGTCGGCGTGCTCGGTCACCATCTGCGGTCCCGGCTGGATGCCGTGGATGATCAGGGCGCCCAGCATCAGCGCCATGACGGAGTCGCCCGGGATGCCCAGGCTCATGGTCGGGATGAAGCTGGTCTGCGCCGCCGAGTTGTTGGCCGCCTCGGGGCCGGCGATGCCCTCGATCGCGCCGTTGCCGAAGCGCGCGGGCGTCTTGGAGACGCGTTTTTCCACGGCGTAGGACATGAACGACGCGATGGTCGCGCCGGTGCCGGGCAGGATGCCCAGGACCGCGCCGATGGCGCTGCCGCGCGCGATCGGCATGGCCGACTGGCGGATGTCGCCGGGCTCGGGCCGCACCGACATGCGGGCCGCGCTGCCGACCGTGCTGGCCTTGCCGATGCGGTTGACGTTGGCGAAGAAGTCCGCCAGCCCGAACAGGCCCATCGCCAGCGCCACCAACTGCACGCCATCGCTCAGTTCGAGGATGCCGAAGGCATAGCGGATGGTGCCGGTGTTGACGTCGGTGCCGATCACGCCGATCAGCAGGCCCAGGAACACCATGGCCACGCCCTTGATGGCCGAGCCCTTGGCCAGCGTGGCGCCGGCGAACAGGCCCAGCATCATCATCGAGAAGTACTCGGCCGGCCCGAACTGGAAGGCCACTTCCACCAGGATGGGCGAGAACAGGATCATGACGATGATGCCGACGCTGGCGCCGACAAAGGACGCCAGCACCAGCATGAACAGCGCCGAGCCGGACTTGCCGCGGCGCGCCAGCGGGTTGCCGTCCAGGCAGGTGACGGCATGGGACGGCGTGCCGGGCAGGTTCAGCAGGATGCAGGTGATGCCGCCGCCATACTGGGCGCCGTAGTAGATGCCCGCCAGCATCATCAGCGCCGCCACCGGCGTCATGGCGTAGGTCAGCGGCAGCAGGATGGAGATCGCGGCCAGCACGCCCATGCCGGGCAGCACGCCGATCATGTTGCCCATGAAGACGCCGAACAGCGACCACAGCAGGTTGTCCCACTGGAAGGCGACGCTGAAGCCGTGCAGAACGTTATCGAGGATATCCATGGTTCAACCCCAGCGCAGCATCGGGAACTGCAATTGCAGCGCCCAGGAAAAGACAATGGCGCCGAACAGCGTCATCGCGGCGGCCAGGATGGCAGCGCTTTTGTATGTGTTGGAGGTGTCCCCCAGGGCCGACACGAACACCAGCGCGAAGGTGGCTGGCAGGAAGCCCAGGTACTGGCCGATCACGATGAACAGCGCGATGCCGGCCGCGATGCAGGCCATGCCGCGCAGGCGCTCGCGCCGGGTGGGCTGCGGCAGCTGTTCTTCGAGCTGTTCTTCCTGGATTTCGTCGGGGTCGGGGCTGAGCGGGATGAGGATGCCCAGCGCCACGAGGAAGGCGCCCACCAGCATCGGGAAGTAGCCCGGCCCCATGCGGGCCAGTTCGCCGATGTTGTAGGAGGTGGCCTGGAAGATCGTCAGCGCGCCGCAGAGGGCGATGAAGGCGCCTCCCCACAGATCGCGTTTTCTAGAGAATATGGTGCTGCCCATGGCGTGCTCCCCGTTATTGTTGATGACAGCCTGCCGGCCTTGCCTGTTGCGGCCGGAAGGAGCGGGGGACTTTAAGGAGGGCGGCTTGCATTCTGCTTTCGTCCGGCAGCCGCTGTATTGCGGGATAACCATGAGTCCGGCGCGCGCGGCGCGGCGGGTGTCTGGAAAGGTGAACGATCGCAGACGCCGATGTTCACAAAGCTGAACATCTGGTCGCGGAATCCGGCCAAATAACCAGGGCGGCACGCTTTTTGCCGCGCATCGGCGCGCTTGCGAAATCTTGCACATTGGTGGGCCCTTGCTGCCACGGCATAATCTCGTTTTGCCGTCCGACGCCGTCGATCATGTTTCGCTTGCCGCTCACCGCGCGTATCCCGCTGGCGGTTTCCCTGTTGTTCCTGGCCATCTCCGCCACGTTGATATCGCTGGCGCTGCATGGTCTGTCGCGTCAGTTCGACACGCAGATTTCCAACCTGGGACAGGTCTACCTGGATGGCCTGTCCGCCGCCATCCTGCCGGCCGTGCGTGCCGGCGATGGCGAGCAGATGACGGAGGTGCTGAACCGCGCGCTGGATACGCACCTGGGCGTGGTCGACCGGACGCTTGCGGTGGTGGCCGCCGATGGCCGCATGCTGGCGCACGTGGCGCGCTATCCCGAAGTCGAACCGGTGCCGCTGGCCCTGCTGCGCGAGACCCCTGGCAGCCGGGTCAGCCTGCGCTCGGAAGGCGTCTGGACCTGGCGGCTGCTGGACAGCGCGCGCCCCGAACTGGGGACCGTGGTCGCCAACCTGGACGTGAGCGATTTCCTGTCGCAGCGGCGCGGGCTCGCGCTCGAGCTGGGGCTGGTCGGGTTGGCCATCGGCGTGCTGGGGGCGGCGCTGTGCTACGGCATGGCGCGGCGCCTGCAGCGCCCCATCATCTCGTTGACCCAGGCTTTGCGGGCGGCGCGCGCGGACCGGCCCCGCACGATGGACGTGCGCACCCGCGACCCGGAGTTGCGCGAACTGCTGGCGGCCTACAACTGGATGGCCGAGAGCGTGCGCGAGCGCGAGGCCCTGGCGCGGCGGCACGCCCACATCGAGCGCGAAGCGGTGCTGGGCCGCATGTCGGCAGCGCTGGCGCACGAAGTGCGCAACCCGCTGGGCGGATTGCGCACCGCCGTGCAGACCCTGCGGCAGTTCGGCGAGCGCGCCGAGGTGCGGCAGGAATCGCTGGGATTCATCGATCGCGGCGTGGAAGCGCTGCAGGCGGTGGTGGACGCCAGCCTGCGCACCTTCCGGCCGGGCGACGCGCGCTTGCGGCAGGCCGATGTGGAAGACGTGCGCCTGCTGGTGGCGGCGCAGGCCGGCCGGGCCGGCGTCGAGGTGTCGCTGGCCTGCGCCGGGATGGGGCCGGACACGCTGCCCTTGCCGGCGGGGCCGGTGCGGCAGGTGTTGCTGAACCTGGTGCTCAACGCCGTGCAGGCCGCGCCGCCCGGGAGTCCGGTGCGGATCGTGGCGCGCGCGCATGCGGGCGCCCTGGCCTTGCACGTGGCCGACCGCGGCGCGGGCCTGCCGCCGCAGGCGCGCGCCGCGTTGGCCGGCGAGCCCTCGGGCGGCGACGGCATGGGGCTGGGCATCGTCGCCGGCCTGGTGGCGGGCCTGGGCGGGCGGGCGCGGGTGTGCAGCCGCGGCCAGGACACGCGCATTTCCGTGCGCATTCCTTTACCACGCGAAGGGCAAACGCTGTGAACGATACCCAGGTGTTGTTGATCGAGGATGACCCGGTGCTGGGCGGCGCGCTGCTGCAGCGCTTGCGGCTGGAGGGCATGCGGGCGCAATGGGTGCAGAGCTGCGCGCAGGCGGTGGAATGGTTCCGCCGCTCGCGCCAGCGGCCGGCTTTCGTGCTGGCCGACATCCGCCTGCCGGACGGCTCGGGCGAGGATCTCTACCGGCGCCTGATCCCGTACCTGGCGCATGCCACCGTGGTGTTCGCCACGGCCTATGGCGACATCGCCCAGGCGGTGCGGCTGGTGGCGGCGGGCGCCAACGACTACCTGACCAAGCCCTACGATACCGATGCGCTGGTGGCGCGCATGCGTGCCGTCATCGCGGCGCACCCCGATGGCGCGGCGGTGGACGTGCGCGATAATCCCTTCCTGCCCGACGACCCCGAAAGCCCGCTGGCCCACGCGCTCGAGCGCCTGGCGGCCAGCGCCCTGCCGTTGTTGCTGGAAGGCGAGACCGGCGCGGGCAAGGACCGCGCCGCGCGCTATGCGCATGCGCGCTCGGCGTTCGCGGCGGGGCCGTTCGTGGCCGTCAATTGCGCCTCGGTGCCCGAGGAACTGGCCGAAAGCCTGCTGTTCGGCCACGCCAAGGGCGCCTTCAGCGGCGCGGGCGCGGCCCGCGACGGCTTTTTCCAGCAGGCCGCCGAGGGCACCCTGTATCTGGATGAAGTGGCCGAGCTTGCCCCCAGGGCCCAGTCCGCGTTGCTGCGCGTGCTGGAAAACGGCGAATACCGGCCGCTGGGCGACGCGGCCAGCCGGCGGATGGGTTGCCGCATCATGGCCAGCGCCAGCATCGACCTGGAACAGGCGGTGGCCGGGCGCGGCTTTCGCGCCGACCTCTATTACCGGCTGGCGGTGGCGCGGCTGGCGCTGCCGCCGCTGCGGGCCCGGCCAGGGGCGATCGCGCCGCTGGCGCGCGCCCTGCTGGATGAACAGGCGCAAGCGGGCGCCATGACGCTGTCGGCCGACGCGCTGCATGCGCTGGACGCGCACGACTGGCCCGGCAACGTCCGGGAATTGCGCAACCGCATCGCCCGCGCGGTGGTCATGGCGGACGGCGCCATGCTGTCGGCCAGCGACCTGTTCCCCGAGCGTCGCCTGGCGCCGGCGGCGGACCTGGCGGCGTTGCGGGGCGACGCCGAGCTGCGCGCGATCCAGCGTACCATCGCCGAAACCGGCGGCCACCTGGGCGAGGCGGCGAAAAAGCTGGGCATCTCGCGCACGACCCTGTGGAAGAAACTGCGCGCGGCGCGTTGACCGCCGGCCGCGGCGCCGGGCCAGCCGTCATGCGCCGCGGCCTTTCGGCCGGGCCGCATGATGCCGCAGGAAGTGCTCGACGATGCCTTGCAGCGCGAATTCGGCGCTGGCCTGGCGGATCTGGTTGCGGCTGCCGCTGAACTGGCGTGTCGCGGTGTAGACGATGGGGCTGGCGTCGGCCGGCCCCGTCTTGAAGATCCAGGCGTAGCACTGCGTGCCGGCGGGAATGCGGTCGTCGGTGGCGTCGGTGACGCCGGTGTTGGCCACCGCGACGTTGGCGGGGCTCTTGCGGGCCGCGCCCAGCGCCATGTCGCGCGCCACGGCTTCGCTGGTGAGGTTGTGGCGCGCCAGCGTCGATTGCGGCACGCCCAGGCAGCGCCGCTTGGCCGCCACCGAGTACACCACGAAGGCGCAGTCGAGCAGGCCGCCCGCGCCGGGAATGTCGGCCAGGGTGGCCGCGATCAGCCCGGCGGTGCAGGACTCGGCCGTGACCAGGGTCAATTGGTGTTCGTGCATGAACAGGGCGACGCGCTCGATGGTGTTCATCCGCAGGCTTCCACAGGCGATGCCCGGGGCGCAGCAATTTGCGTGCCGGCGGGGCCGGCCGGGCCAATGCCGCGCGGGCACGCCAATTGCTGCGAAGCTCGCTTATGCTGGTGCCTGGGGCGTGCGCGGCAGCCACGATCCCTGGCATGCAGGCGGTCAACCGATACAGTGGACGGGGCGGCAATGGCGCCCCGCGGGAGAGCGGCATCATGGCGACGCGAACCATCTGGAAAGGGGCGATTTCATTCGGGCTGGTGCATATCCCGGTGGGGCTGCACACGGCGACGACTGAATCGGGCGTGGATTTCGACTGGCTCGACAAGCGTTCGATGGACCCGGTCGGCTACAAGCGCATCAACAAGCGCACCGGCAAGGAAATCGACAAGGACAACATCGTCAAGGGCGTGGAATACGAGGACGGCCAATACGTCATCATTTCCCCGGACGAGATCGCCGAGGCCTACCCGCGCACCACGCAGACCATCGAGATCCAGCAGTTCGTGGATGCCGGCGAGGTGTCGTTCGTGTACCTGGAGCGGCCCTATTACGTGGCGCCGATCAACAAGGGCCAGAAGGTGTATGCCTTGCTGCGCGACACGCTGGCCAAGGCCGGCAAGATCGGCATCGCCAAGGTGGTGATCCAGACCAAGCAGCACCTGGCCGCGCTCATTCCGTCGGGCGATGCGCTGGTGCTGAACCTGATGCGCTGGGGCGACGAGGTCAAGTCCACCGAGGACCTGGACCTGCCCAAGGCGGGCGCCAAGGCCTTCGCGCCCAGCGCCAGCGAGCTGAAGATGGCGCGCATGCTGGTGGACGACATGTCGGGCCAGTGGGATGCGGAACAGTACAAGGACGAATTTAAGGCCGCGGTCATGGACCTGGTGGCCCGCAAGGTCAAGGCCGGCAAGACCGAGACGGTGATCGAGCCGCAGGAGGAAACGCCCGCCTATGCCGATAATGTCATCGACCTGACCGAACTGCTGCAACGCAGCCTGAAGGGACGCTCCTCCGGGAAGGCCGCGAACGGGGCGGGGAATGGAACGGGCAATGCGACGGCCAAGGGCAAGGCCGCGGCGAAGAAGACCGCGAAGAAGGCAGCCGCCCGGCCGGCGAAGAAGAAAGCGGCGGGCGCCAAGGCGGCCAAGACCCGCAAGGCGGCGTGACCATGGCCGATACCCTGGCGAAATACCGCGCCAAGCGCAATTTCAATGTGACGTCGGAGCCGGCCGAAGGCGGCCAGGCCAACGAGGCGGCGCGCGCCTTCGTGATCCAGAAGCACTGGGCCAGCCGCCTGCACTACGACTTCCGGCTGGAACTGGATGGCGCCATGAAGAGCTGGGCCGTGCCCAAGGGGCCCAGCTATGACCCGTCGGTCAAGCGCATGGCCGTGCAGGTGGAGGACCATCCCATTGCCTACAATCGCTTTGAGGGTGAGATCCCCAAGGGCCAGTACGGCGCCGGCAAGGTGATCATCTGGGACCGGGGCACCTGGGCGCCGGTGGGCGATCCGGCCGACGGCTACCGGCGCGGCCATCTCAAGTTCGACCTGCATGGCGTCAAGATGCGCGGACGCTGGGCGCTGATCCGCATGAAGGGCCGCGAGTCGGAAAAGCAGCCGCCCTGGCTGCTGGTCAAGGACCGCGACGAACACGCCCGCGCCGAAAGCGAATTCAGCGTGGTGGACGAGCAGCCCGACAGCGTGGCCACGCCGCCGCGGACGGGCGCGCGGGCCGTGCCCGCCGCGGCGCCCGGGGCGCGGCCGGATGCGGCCGCATCGCCGCCAGCATCGCCGTCATCGTCCGCGCCGCCGTCGTCGGATGCCGGGGCAGCGGGCCTGCCGGGTGAGGCGGCGCCCTTGCCGGAGCTGCTCAAGCCGCAATTGGCCACGCTGGTGGAAGGCGTGCCGCGCCAGGCCGGCGATGACTGGATCTACGAGATGAAGTTCGACGGCTACCGTCTGCTGGCGCGGCTGCGGGACGGCCAGGTGCGCCTGTACACGCGCAACGGCCACGACTGGGGGCCGAAGCTGCCGCACCTGGTGCGGGCGCTGCAGCGCCTGCCGCTGCCCGACGCCTGGATCGACGGCGAGATCGTGATGCTGGCCGACAACGGCGCGCCCAGCTTCCAGGCGCTGCAGAATGCCTTCGACGGCGAACGCACCGACGGCATCCTGTTCTACGCGTTCGACCTGCCCTACGTCACCGGCCGCGACCTGCGCCAGGAGCCGCTGCGCGTGCGCCGCGCGGTGCTGGCGCGGGTGATGGAGGCCGCCGGCGGCGATCCGCTGCGCTTTAGCGAAGCCTTCGACGCGGCGCCGGCGGACCTGGTGGCCTCGGCCTGCAAGATGGGGCTGGAGGGCATCATCGCCAAGCGCCTGTCGGCGCCCTACGTATCGCGCCGCAGCGACAGCTGGGTCAAGCTCAAGTGCGCCCGCCGGCAGGAATTCGTCATTGCCGGCTATACCGATCCCAAGGGCGCGCGGGTGGGGCTGGGCGCGCTGCTGCTGGCGTACCACGACGAGGACGGCGGGCTGGTCTACGCCGGCAAGGTCGGCACCGGCTTTGACGACATGGGTCTGGCGGCGCTGCAACGCCGCCTGAGCGCCCTGGAAACGGAGCGGCCCGCCGTCAAGGCGGCCGGCGTTGGCCGCGGCGTCCATTGGGTGCGGCCCGAGCTGGTGGCGGAAGTGTCGTTCGGCGAATGGACCGCTTCGGGGCATGTGCGCCACCCGGTCTTCCGCGGCTTGCGCACCGACAAGCCGGCGCGGGCGATCACCAGGGAGGCGGCGATGGGGGCCGATACGATGCAGTCCGACAATGCGGCCGGCAAGACCGGCAAAGCCAAGCCAGGCAAAGCCAAGCCCGGCAACGCCCAGACTGGCAAAGCCCAGGCGGGCAAGGCCCAGCCAGGCGCCGGCAAGCTGACCCACCCGGAACGCATCATCGATCCGTCCACGGGGCTGACCAAGCTGGACCTGGCGCGCTACGACGGGCTGGTGGCGCCGCTGCTGCTGCGGCACCTGAAGGACCGGCCCGTTTCCTTTCTGCGCGCCCCGTCCGGCCTGAAGGGCGAGTTCTTTTTCCAGAAGCACCTGGAGGCGCCGATGCCAGGCGTGCGGCCGCTGCCGCGGGAACTGGACCCGGATCATCCGCCCTTGATGGAGGTGCCGACGCCGCAGGCGATCATGTCGGCGGCGCAGATGAACGTGGTCGAGTTCCACACCTGGAACGCGGTGAAAAGCGCGATCGACAAGCCCGACCGCATGCTGTTCGACCTGGACCCGGGCGAAGGGGTGGCCTGGCCGTCGATGCAGCAGGCGGCGCGGCTGGTCCACGTGATGCTGCGCGAAATCGGTTTGCGAAGCTGGCTCAAGACCAGCGGCGGCAAGGGCCTGCACGTGGTGGTGCCGCTGCGCCGGCAGTACGACTGGGACACGGTCAAGGCGTTCTCGCAGGCCATCGTGCAACACCTGGCGCGCACGCTGCCGCAGGTGTTCGTGGCCAAGAGCGGTCCGAAGAACCGCGTCGGCAGGATCTTCGCCGACTACCTGCGCAACGGCTTCGGCGCCACGACGGTGGCAGCCTGGTCGGCGCGCGCGCGGCCGGGCATGGGGGTGTCGGTGCCGCTGGCCTGGGACGAGCTGGACGAGGTCCGGGCCAGCGACCAGTGGACCATCGCCAACATCCACACGCGCCTGGATGTCGGCGACGCGCCCTGGGACGACTACACGCCGCAGGCGCTGGGCGCAGCCATGAAGGCAATGGATTTCAAGCCGGATTCGGGCGGGTAGGGCGCCTCGGCGCCCGGCATTTCACGACGCAGTGACGGAAACGACCTGCCGGGAAGGCCCCGCGCGAGCGCTCGCAGGGAAAGATTGTGGCAGTCTGGTGGAGTGATGAGGTGACATCCGCCTCGTGCTTGCATCGGATTTGAAAATACGTCATTGACGTATAAAATGGCAATGGAATTCATAGAAACACCGTTGTTCACCAAGCAGATCGCCACGCTGCTTTCCGACGACGAATATCGGGGCCTGCAGAATCTCCTGATTGAAGATCCTCAGCGTGGCGCGCTCCTCAAAGGTGGCGCAGGGATCCGCAAATTGCGCTATGGTCGGAAAGGATCGGGGAAAAGCGGTGGCATCCGTGCGATCTACTACTGGATGTCCCGGGACCACACGATCTACATGCTTCTCGCCTACCCCAAGTCACGCAAGGATGCGCTCTCTCCGGAAGAGACCGCCATCCTGGCCGCGAAAGTGAAGGAACTTTGATATGGGCAAGAAAATCCAGACAAATGCGGTGCAGCCGTCCGTGTTTGAAATGTTGAGCGAAAGCCTGGATCAGGCACGGGCGATTCGCAGGGGACAGCTGGCGCCCGGACGCGTCACCAAGCTGGAGCCCATCGATGTTCGCGCAATCCGCGAACGCGTCCAGATGTCGCAAGCCGATTTTGCTGCAGCCATCCACGTCAGTAAGCGTACGCTTCAGAATTGGGAACAACGACACAGAAGTCCCACCGGCCCCGCTATCGCTTTACTCAGAATCGTCGAGCGCGCGCCCGATTTGGCGGTCAAGGTGTTGCAGTCGGCCTAGGTCCCGCAGATATGGCGCGCCCCGACCCCATTGACCGGCGCCGGGGCCGGTCAATGGGCCGGGGCTTGGGGCTGGCGGCCTACTCGGCTCCCGCCGGCGCCAGTTCCGCTTCGGCCCGGGCGCGCGTGCCGATGCCGAACACCTGCGCGACGATGCCCATGGCGACGATGACGCCGGCCAGGATCGAGGTGTAGACCACTTCGTTGCGGTAGGTGCCTTCGATCACCATGGTGACGAGCGCTGCGACAATGCAGACGATCACCGCGTACGTCAGCCACGGAAACAGCCACATCCTGAATTCCAGCCGCACGCCGCGCGCCTGCAGGCGCTGGCGCATGCGCAGCTGCGAGAAGGCGATGGCCAGGTAGACGAACAGCGCGATGGTGCCCGTGGCCTGCATCAGGACGTCATAGACGTCCATCTTCGAGGTGGCCATCATCCAGACCGCGGCGAAGGCGAACAGGCTGGAGATGAGCACGCCCACATACGGCGTGCCGGTCTTGCGCCCGGTGATCTGCATGACGCGGTGGGCGTCGCCGCGCCGGGCGAGCGAATAGAGCATGCGCGAGGCGGTGTACAGCGCCGAATTGAAGCAGCTGCATACCGAGGTCAGCACGATGAAGTTGACGATAAGTTGCGCGTGCGGGATGCCCAGCGCGTCGAGCGCGATGTTGTAGGTGCCCTGGGTCGGCTGCGTGAGGCCCGGCGCGTTGTACGGCACCAGGCAGACCACGATGAAGATCGACCCCACGTAGAACAGGCAGATGCGCCACACCACCGAGCGCGTGGTCTTGATGATCTCGCGGCCCGGGTCGGCCGATTCGGCGGCGGCCACGGTGACGATCTCGGCGCCGATGAAGGCGAACATCACGCCCAGCAGGGCCACCACCACGGACTTCGGGCCGTTGGGCATGAAGCCCTGGCTGGTCAGGTGGCTCCATCCCTTGGCGTCGCCCCACGGCCACAGGTGCGCCAGCGCCAGGCTGCCCATGACCAGGAACAGCACGATGGCCACCACCTTGACGAGCGCGAACCAGAATTCGAATTCGCCGTAGTTGCGCACGTTCAGGAAGTTGACGATCAGCAGGGACACGGTGACCAGGAGCGCATAGCCCCAGGCCGGCACCAGCGGGAACCAGCCGTGCAGGATCTGCCCGGCGACGTAGGCCTCCCAGCCCATCAGCAGGGCCCAGAAGTACCAGTAGAGCCAGCCGATGGTAAAGCCCGCCCAGCGTCCGATGGCGCGATCGGCATAGGTCGAGAACGAGCCGGTGTCCGGCTGCGCCACCGCCATCTCGCCCAGCATGCGCATGGCCAGGATGACCAGTATGCCGCCGCCGACATAGGCCAGGATGACGGCGGGGCCGGCCAGGGCGATCTGCTTGCCGGAGCCGACGAACAGCGCCGCGCCGATCACGCCGGCGATGGACATCATCGTGAGGTGGCGGGATTTCAGGCCGCCCTTGAGTTCGGTATTGGGGGTGTTTGCCAACTGTCTTCTCCTCTCCGGATGCGCGGGGGCCATGGCGCGTCCGCCATCGGAATGGAAAAGAGGCATGTCCCCTGCCGGTTTATCGCTTTTGGGCGCACTGCTTCGGGCGTATCGCGCCCGGCACTGCGCCTATGAGCATACGCCCGGCGGGGGCGTCGTTGCCATTCATGCCATGTCCTGTTGCAAGTGCGAGCATCTGTTGCTTGGACAGGGGTTACTTTGCAATCACGCATAACGCGACGGGGCTATCGCGCAGCAGGTCGGCCAGGTCCCAGGCCGTATCGGCATGCCGCGACGACAGCAGCTCCAGCAGCGGGCGCGGCATATCGTCCGGCGGCAGCAGGCGAGTGCCGGACCAATGGGCGCTGGCCGTCGCGGCGTCGGCCCGCGCATAGCCGGCGATCGCCGTGGCGCACAGGCGCGGCACGACGACCAGCATGGCCTGATCCTCATGGCGCCGCAGGAAGGCCAGCACATGTTGCGCGCGCGGTCCCTGCGCGGCAACGGCTTGCAGCGTGCCGTCGCGCAATAGCGCGGGATGGCGCGCGCGCAGGGCCAGCGCGCGCTGGATCAGCGCCTGCTTGACCGCGCCGCTGCGCCATGCGGCGGCGCCGGTGTCGATGGCGGCGTCGCCGCGTGGCGCGGCGGCCAGCAGGGCCGCGCGCCCGGTATAGTCGACCGGCCGGCGATTGTCGGGATCGACCAGGCTGAAATCCCACAGGTCGGCGCCCTGGTACAGGTCGGGCACGCCGGGCAGGGTATTGCGCAGCAGGGTCTGGGCCAGGCTGTTGATCAGCCCGGCGGGCGCCAGCCGCAGCGCATAGGCGGCGATCTCGCGCAACAGCGCCTGGCCGTCGGTGGTCGTCGACAGGGCGTCGAGCGCTTGCGCGGCGGCGTCTTCATAGGGGGCGTCGGGCGCGGTCCAGCGCGTGTGCAACTTGGCCTCGCGCAGGGCCTTCACCTGCCACTGCGCCACGCGCGCCAGGTAGGCACCGACCGCGTCGGGACGGGCGGCGATATCATCGGGCGCAAGGTCGAGCGGCCAGGCGCCGACCAGCGTCTGCAGCAACAGATAGCGGTCGGCGCGCGTGGGCATGCCGTCGCGGGCGGGCAGGCGTTCGATCCAGTCGCGGGCGGTGGCGATCCAGTCCTGCGGGATTTCGCTCAGCGCCGCCAGGCGGCAACGGCTGTCTTCGCCGCGTTTGTGGTCGTGGGTGGCGGTGGCCAGCATGGCGTCGGGATGGCTGGCGGCCCGCGCGGCGCAGGCGTCGAGAAAGGCTTCGGGCTGCAGCGCGAAGCGCGCGGGACTGGCGCCAACCTCGTTGCGCGAGAGCAGCGGACCGTAGCGATAGAACAGCGTGTCTTCCAGCGCTTTGGCGGCCAGCGGCGGCGTCAGCTGCTGGAAGTGGCGCAGGGCACGGGCGCGCGCGTTGCGCACGGCGTTGGCCGCGTTCTCGTCCTGGGGCTGGCCGGGCGCGCCGTCCAGCCATTGGTCCAGCAGGCGCAGCAGGCGGTCGTCGGGGCTGCCGGGGGCGGCCCCCAGCGCGCTGCCGGCAGCGGCCAGCGCCGCGCGCCAATGGCTCGCGTCGGCGCCGCCGCGCCCGCCGTCCTCCGCGTAGCTGCGGTACGCGGGAAACGCCGCCAGCAAGGCCGTCACGGCGCGATCGATCGCCGGCGCGGCCCAGTCGCGGGTGCGCAGGTCCAGGCGCGCCACGCGCGTCAGCGCGCGTACCAGCACCAGTCGTTCGGCGGCGAAGTGGCGCGCCAGCATGAGTTCGCGGGCGCCGCGCAGCTGCGCCGACGGCGTCCGGGTGTCGCCGCTCAAGGCCTGCCAGAATTGCGCCAGCGGTTCACGCGCGGCGGGCGCGTGCAGCAGCGCGCCGACCTGGTCCATGAAGTCATAGCCGGTGGTGCCGTCGGTGGCCCAGCGCGGGTCGATGCGCTCGTCATCGGCCAGGATCTTTTCCACGACCAGATAGGGTTCGGTGGCCAGGCCGGCCTGCGCGCGCGCCGGCGCCGCCTGGGCCAGCGCCGCGCGCAACCGGCGCAGGTAGGCGCCCGGCGCGGCCAGGCCGTCGATGTGGTCGATGCGCAGCCCGTCGAGCAAGCCTTCGCGGTACAGGCGCAGGGGCAGCGCGTGCACGGCGTCGAATACGACGTCGTCCTCGACCCGCACGCCAACCAGCTCGTGGATTTCGAAGAAGCGTCGCCAGTTGATCTGGTCGGGCGCGGTGCGCCACCAGGCCAGGCGGTAATGCTGGCGTTCCAGCAACTGGTGCAGGCGGCGCCGGCCGGGCATCGTGTCCGGCGCATGCGCGGCGCACGTGCGCGCGGGGCTTTGCACCGGCAAGGGCGCTTCGGCCAGGGGATAGCGCTGGCCGCCCACCACGATGGTGTAACCCTGGGCGCGGTCGTGCGCCAGGGCGATGGCGCCGGCATCCAGGCATTCGCCGTACGGATCGGGCAGCACCGGCAGCAATACCTTGCCGCGCAGGGCGGGGTCGGGGGCGCGCCAGTCGATGTCGAAGCAGCGCGAATGCTGGCTGCGTTCGCCGTAGCGCAGCACGTCGGCCCACCAGGGGTTGGAGACGTCGGCGGCCATGTGGTTGGGCACGATGTCGGCGATCAATCCCATGCCGTGGGCGCGGGCCTCGTCCGCCAGGCGCCGAAGGGCGGCCTCGCCGCCCAGTTCCGGGCTGACCTGGCCATGGTCGATGACATCGTAGCCGTGGGTCGAGCCGGCGCGCGCGCGCGTGATGGGCGACAGGTACAGGTGGCTGATGCCCAGGTCGGCCAGGTAGGCGACCTGGTCGCGCGCGTCGTCCAGGGTGTAGCCGGCATGCAGCTGCAGGCGGGCGGTGGCGCGCGGGCGCAAGGGCGCGCGCGTGGCGGACGGGTTGGCGCCGTTCATGGCTTGCGCCCTCTCAGGGACCGTAGCGGCGCCAGCCGTTCGCGCGCGGCGGGCGCCTCCAGGCAGTCGGCGGCGGCCAGCGGCTGGCGCTGACGCCAGTTGGGATGGCGGCTGTCGGCGCCCGGCAGATTGGGCTGGTCGACCATGCCGGTGGCGTCTTCCAGCGGCACCAGGGCCAAGGGGCACGGCGCCGCCGCCACATAGGCCAGCAGCGTAGCCGCAGGGACCTGTTCCGGCGCGGGTTCGGGCGGCTGGTGGGCATGCGCGCGCACGGCCTGCCACAAGCTTTCGCGATCGGCGGCGCGCGCGGCGCGCAGGTCGGCCGCGCTTTCCTGCGGGCCCAGAAGGTCCAGGCTGGCGCGCCAGTCGATGTCGCGGCCGCGCCACCAGCCCTCCAGCGTGGGCAGGTCGTGGGTCGTGGTCATGGCCGCGGCCTGCGCGGGCCAGGCGCCCGGCGCCGTGAACGCGGCGGGCGAGGGCGCGGCGGACGCTTCGCGCATGAACCACAGCACGTCCATGCCCAGCAGGCCGTGTTCGCGCAGCGCGTCGTCGAAGCCCTCGGGCACGGTGCCCAGGTTCTCGCCGATCATCAGCGCCCGGTGGCGCCAGGCTTCCAGCGCCGTCAGGCGCAGCAGCGTGCGCAGCGGATAACGCAGATAGGCGCCGTCGGCCGCCGCCGCCCCGTCCGGAATCAGCCACAGGCGCGCCATGCCCAGGATATGGTCGATGCGCAGTCCGCCCGCCTGCGCCAGGCCGGCGCGCAGCAGGGCAATGAAGGCGGCGTAGCCCGATTCCCGCAGCGCCTGGGGCGACAGGGCGGTCAGGCCCCAGGCCTGGCCCAAGGGGTTGTGGATATCGGGCGGGGCGCCCACGCCGGCGCGCCGCATCAGGTCGGCCTGGTGACTCCAGGCGTGGCTGCCGGCCGGGCTGGCGCCGATCGCCAGGTCCGCGATCAAGCCGATGCGCATGCCGGCGCCACGGGCTGCCTGCTGCACCTGCGACAGGCTGACGGCGGCCAGCCATTGCGTGAATTGATGAAAGTCCAGTTCACCCGCCTGCGCCTGGGCGAAGCCGCGGGTTTCGTTCGAGCGCGGGTCGCGCAGCCCGTCGGGCCAGGCGGTCCAGCTGCGCGGCGCGCCGGGCAGTTGCGCAAGGTTCTCGTGCAGCGCCTCGAACAGCGCGTGGTCGCGCAGGTCCTGGCCGCCGGCGCGGCAGAACGCCTGCAGCGCCTGGCGCTGGTCCGCGGTGGCGGTATGCTGGAAGCCGCGGTGCAACTCGCGCAACAGCCGCCGGCGCGCCCGCGCGGCCTGGGGCCAATCGATCAGGTCGCGTTGTTCCAGCGCGTGCAGCGCCTGTTGCGCCGCCTGCCCCATGCGCGCAAGCGCCGCGCGCACGGCCTCGGCGCCGAGCACGGCGGCGGGATCGGCGTACAGCGTATTCAGGAACAGCCGGCTGGAGGGCGAGTAGGGGCTGTATTGGCCGGGGTCGGCGGCAAACATGGCATGCACCGGACTCATGGCCAGCGCGTCGGCGCCTGCCGCGCCGGCGCTGATGGCCAGGTCGCGCAGGGCGCCGAAGTCGCCGAAGCCGTGGGTCGCCTGGACGGGATCGGCGGCCTGCCGCCGCAGGCTGTAGACCTGCGCGGCCAGGCCCCATGCGCGCGGCTCGGGTTCGTCCAGCAACAGGGAGGGCGGCGGCGCGCTGGCCGGCGCCACCGCCAGGGTGGTGACGCCGCCCGGCAGCGCCAGCGTGTAGTAGCCGGGCACCGTGGGCAGGAGGAGTTCTGGCATGCCGGTCGCGTCCGTGGTGGTGTGGCCGGCCAGGGCGCGGGCATGCACGGCGCTGATTTCGTAGGCGCCGGCGCAGGCGGGCGGCAGCCGCAGCCTGCCCCCGGCTACCGCGACCATCATCGCGGGCAGCCGGGCCTGGCTGCGGGCCGCGGCCAGCCGCGCGTGGCTGTCGCGGATATCGGCCTCGCTGTCGGCGGGCAGGTCCATCGCGCGCAGCAGGGCGCGCAAGGTGTCAGGCGCGACCGCGCGCGGCTGCTGGCGGGCGTCGGTCCAATGCTCGGCCAGGCCGGCGGCCATGGCCAGCGCCGAGAGCGTGGCACTCATGCGGCGTCCTCCAGCAGGTACACCGCGCTGTCGCCGCACACGCTGCCCGTGGCCAGCGCGGCACGGGCGCCGGGCAATGATTCGAACAGCAGGTCGGAAAAATCCCCGGTGGGCGCCAACGATGACGGCAGGGGTTCGGGCGCTGCGCCCAGGTTGGCGTACAGCGTCAGCACCGCGCCATCGCCCAGGCGCCAGCGCGCATGCACGCCGCGTTCGCCCAGCGCCAGCGCGCCCAGGCTGGCGGCGCCGCGCAGGCGCGGCGCCAGCGCGCGCTGGCGCAAATGCAGCAGCGCGCGATAGTAGGTGAGCCAGGTCTTGGCGTCATCGTCCTGTTCCGCCGTCCAGGGCTGGCTGCGCGCGTAGGTGGCGGGATCATCGGGATCGGGCAGCGTGGCGGCGTCGGGGCCGCTGAATTCGGCAAAGGACGAGAACTCGCGCCGCCGGCCCTCGCGCACCGCTTGCGCCAGGGCCGGATCCGTGTGGCTGGTGAAATACAGGAACGGCGATTCGCTGCCGATTTCCTCGCCCATGAAGATCAGCGGGATCTGGGGCGACAGCAATTGCAGCGCCACCGCCGCGCGCAGCCGGTCGGCCGACGGCACCAGCCGGGTCAGGCGGTCGCCGTGGGCGCGGTTGCCGGTCTGGTCGTGGTTCTGCAGGAACAGGACGAAGGCCGTGGGCGGCAGATGGGCGCTGGGTTCACCGCGCGGCCGGCCGCCGCGGTGGGCGCTGGGCTGGCCTTGATAGAGCCAGCCCTGTTCCAGGCAGCGCGCCAGCGCCTCGGATGGCTGCGCCGCATAGTCGGCGTAGTAGCCTTGGGACTCGCCGGTCAGCAGGTGATGCAGGACATGGTGCGCGTCGTCGTTCCATTGCGCGTCGTAGCCCGCCTGCAGCAGCGACGCGCGATTGTCGTCGTTCTCCAGCACCAGGTGGACGTGGCGTCCGGGCAACTGGCCGCGCACGTGCTGCGCCAGTTCCTCCAGCCAGCCATGGCCGGCGATGGCGTGCACCGCGTCCAGCCGCAGGCCGTCGAAACGGTACTCGCCGAGCCAGTGCAGGGCATTCTCGGCGAAATAGCGGCGCACCGCTGCCTGGCGAAAATCGATGGCCGCGCCCCAGGGGGTTTGGATATCGTCGCGAAAGAATGGCGCGGCGTAGCTGGCCAGGAAATTGCCATCCGGGCCGAAGTGGTTGTAGACCACGTCCAGCATGACGCCCATGCCCAGGCCATGGGCGCTGTCGATCAGCGCCTTCAGGTCGTCGGGAGAGCCGTAGGCGGTGTCGGGCGCATAGGGCAGGACGCCGTCGTAGCCCCAGTTGCGGGGTCCGGGGAAGTCCGCCAGCGGCATCAGTTCGAGCAGGGTGACGCCCAGTTCGGCCAGCGCCGGCAGGCGCTGGCGCAGGCCGGCGTAGCCGCCCGCCAGCCCGGCGTGGACTTCGTACAGCACGGTCTCTTCCCATGGCCGCCCGCGCCAGCCCGGATGCCGCCAGGGGTAGGCGTCGGCGCCGGTGACGATGCTGGCGCCGTGCACGTCATCCTGCTGCAGGCGCGAGGCGGGATCCGGCACCAGGGTGCCGTCGCCGAGGCGATAGCGGTAGCGCGTGCCGGCGCCGCAATCGACGTCTACCTGGGCGTAGCCTTGCGCGTCGGGGTGCAGCGCGATGGGCGCGCGTCCCTCGATCACCAGCGCCAGCCCGGGCGCGGCCGTCGGCGCCCACAGGCGAAAGCGGGTGCGGCCGTCGGGCAAGGGCAGGGCGCCGAAGGAGAAAGGTTCGGGCCAGGCGCTCATGATGCTTGTCCGGGGACGGGGGCGGCGGCCAGCAGCAGCAGGCTTTGGGCCTGCACCGTGACTTCGGCGCCATGGACCGGCGCGGCCGCGGCCGGCGCGGACGAGTCCAGTTCGCGTATCCAGGCCAGCGTCGGCGACGGCAGGGTGAACGGCTGCGCTTCGCTGCCCGGATTGAGCAGCAGCAGCGTGACGTCGGCGCTGCCGTCCTCGCGCAGGGCGGCGCGCCGCAAGGCCATGGCCTTGGCGCCGGCGTCCTCCCAGGATGCCGGTTCGATGGGCTGGCCGTCGGGGTTGAACCAGTCGATGGCGGCCACGCCCGGACAGATCTCGCGCGCCGCATCGCCGTAGCGGGCCGCGCGCAGCGCCGGGTGGCCGCGCCGCAGCGCCAGCGCGCGCGCCACCATCTGGCTCAAGGCGCGGCCTTCATCGCTTTGGGCCTGCGTCCAGTCCAGCCAGGACAGCGGGTTGTCCTGACAGTAGGCGTTGTTGTTGCCCTCCTGGCTGTTGCCGAATTCGTCGCCGGCCAGCAGCATCGGGGTGCCATCCGATAGGCACAGCGTCGCCAGCAGCGCGCGCTGCACGCGGGCGCGGCGCTCCAGCACCGCTTCATCGGTGCTCGGGCCTTCCTCGCCCCAGTTGCTGCTGTAGTTCTCGGGATGACCATCGTCGCCGTTTTCGCCGTTGGCCTCGTTGTGCCGGCCGTCGTAGCTGACCACGTCGCGCACGGTGAAGCCGTCGTGCGAGGCCACGAAATTGACGCTGGCCCAGGGGCGGCGGTGGCGGCGGTCGAATACGTCGCGCGAACCGGTCAGCCGGGCCGCCATGTCGCCGCGCTGGCCATCGTCCCCGCGCCAGTAGCGCCGCACCGTATCGCGGTAGCGATCGTTCCATTCAGCGAAGCCGGGCGGATGGTTGCCCAGCTGATAGCCGTCCGGGCCGATGTCCCACGGCTCGGAAATGAGCTTGGCATGCGCCAGCTCCGGGTCCTGCAGCAGGGCGTCGAAGAAGCCCGAGCCGGGATCGAAGCCGGTGCCTTCCCGCCCCAGGGTGACGCCCAGGTCGAAGCGGAAGCCGTCCACGCCGTAGGAACGCACCCAGTAGCGCAGCGAGTCGGTCACCATCTGCAGCACCCGCGGGTGCGACAGGTTGACCGTATTGCCGCAGCCGGTGTCGTTGATGTAGTGGCGTTCCTCGCCCGGAACCAGGCGGTAGTAGCTGGCATTGTCCAGGCCTCGCCAGGACAGCGTGGGGCCCAGTTCGTTGCCTTCGCAGGTATGGTTGTAGACCACGTCCAGGATGACCTCCAGGCCGGCCGCGTGCAGCCGCCGGATGGCCTGGCGCAGGTCGTTGGGCCCGTGCTGCAGATAGGAGGGTTCGGGCGCGAAGAACGACAGCGTGTTGTAGCCCCAATAGTTGCGCAGTCCGCGTTCGAGCAGGAAGCGGTCCTGCAGGAACGCGTGCACCGGCAGCAGTTCGACGGCGGTGACGCCCAGGCGTTGCAGGTGCTCGATGAAGCGGGGATCGGCCAGCGCGGCGCTGGTGCCGCGCAGCGGCTGGCGCAGGTCCTCGCGCTGCATCGAGGCGCCGCGCAGGTGGACTTCGTAGATGACGCTGTCGGTCCAGCCGGTGCGCGGGGGCTTGCTGTTGCCCCAGTTGAAGGGCAGGTCCTCGGCGACCACCGCCTTGGGCATGGCGGGCGCGCTGTCGCGCCGGTCCATCGTCAGGTCGGCGCGGGCGTGGTTCAGGCGGTAGCCGAACAGCGCGTCGCTCCAGTTCACGGGGCCGGTCAGCTGGCGCGCGTACGGGTCCAGCAGCAGCTTGTGCGGATTGAAGCGATGGCCGTTGCGCGGGTCGTACGGGCCGTGGGCCCGCAAACCGTAGACCAGCCCGGGCTGGGCGTCGGGCAGGTAGCCGTGCCAGATCTCGTCGGTGCACTCCGGCAGGTCGAAGCGGCGCAGTTCCTTGCGGCCGCGGCTGTCGAACACGCACACCTCGATGCGCGTGGCGTTGGCCGAGAAAACGGCGAAGTTCACGCCCAGGCCATCGCTGACGGCGCCGAGCGGATAGGGCTGGCCGGCAGTCATGCGGGTCAACAGAGAGGGATCCATGGTCATTCGTCTCGATGCAGGAAGTAAAGGGTGGATAGCGGCGGCAGCGTCAGCAGCAGCGACTGGGCATGGCCATGCGCCGGTTCGGCGCGCGCCTGCGCCCGGCCAAGATTGCCGGCGCCGGTGCCGCCGTAGCTGCCGGCGTCGGTGTTCAGGATCTCGTCCCAGCGGCCGCCCAGCGGCACGCCGACGCGGTAGGCGGCGCGCGCCACCGGCGTGAAGTTGCTGACCGCCAGCACCTGCGCGGCGCCGTCCGTGCGCAGAAAGGCGACCACGCTGTTATCGGCGTCGTCCAGGACGACCCAGGCAAAGCCGGCTGGATCGGCGTCACGGGCATGCAGCGCGGGCAGGGCGCGGTACAGGCGATTGAGGTCGCCGACCAGTCGTTGCATGCCCTTGCGGGCCGGATCGTCCAGCAGGTTCCAGTCGAGCGGAGCGTCATGGTTCCATTCGGCGGCCTGCGCGATCTCGCCGCCCATGAACAGCAGTTTCTTGCCGGGGTGGGCCCACATGTAGCCCAGGTAGGCGCGCAAATTGGCGAAGCGGGCGGTGACGTCGCCGGGCGTCTTGTTCAGCAGCGATCCCTTGCCGTGCACCACTTCATCGTGCGAGAGCGGCAGGACGTAGCGCTCGGCATAGGCATAGACCATGCTGAAGGTCAGCTCGCCGTGGTGGTACTTGCGGTGCACCGGGTCTTCGGCGAGGTAGCGCAGCGTGTCGTGCATCCAGCCCATGTTCCACTTGTAGTGGAAGCCCAGGCCGCCGTCCGCCACCGGCGCGGTGACCCCGGGCCAGGCGGTGGATTCCTCGGCGATCATCATGGCGTCGGGCACCTCGTCGCGCACGGCCTGGTTGAGGCCGCGCAGGAAGTCGACGGCCTCCAGGTTCTCGCGGCCGCCGTGGCGGTTCGGAATCCATTCGCCGGGACGGCGGCTGTAGTCGCGGTACAGCATCGACGCCACCGCGTCCACCCGCAGGCCGTCGACGTGGAACCGCCGCAGCCAGTGCAGCGCGCTGGCGATCATGAAGGCACGGACTTCGGTCCGGCCCAGGTTGTAGACCAATGTGTGCCAGTCGGGGTGGTAGCCTTCGCGCGGGTCGTCGTACTCGTAGAGCGCGGTGCCGTCAAAACGGGCCAGCCCATGCGCGTCATCGGGGAAGTGGGCCGGCACCCAGTCCAGGATCACGCCGATGCCGGCCGCGTGGCAGCGGTCGACGAAGTGCGCGAACGCCGCCGGCGGGCCGAAGCGCGCGCTGGGCGCGAACAGCCCCAGCGGCTGATAGCCCCAGGATCCGCCGAACGGGTGTTCCATGATGGGCATCAGCTCAATGTGCGAAAAGCCCATCGAGGCGGCATAGGCGGGCAGCTTGTCGGCCAGTTGCCGCCACGGGCAGCCGCCGTCCGGCGCCAGCCAGGAGCCCGCGTGGACTTCATAGATGGCGATGGGAGCGCCGGGCGCATGGCGTTCGCCGCGCGCCCGCATCCAGTCGTCGTCGGTCCAGGGATAGGGGGCGGCCGCATCCACGATCGAGGCGGTGGCCGGCGGCGGTTCGGCGCGGCGGGCGTGCGGGTCGGCCTTGAAGCGGACCGCGCCGGTGGCGTCGGTGATTGCGAATTTGTAGCGCGCGCCGGCCGCGACGCCCGGCGCGAACAGTTCCCATACGCCGGCCTCGTGGCGCAGGCGCATGCCGTGGCGCCGCGGATCCCAGCTGTTGAAGTCGCCCACCAGCGCCACGCGCCGCGCGTTCGGCGCCCAGACCGCGCAGCGCACCCCGTCCACGCCGTCGACGCTGGCGGGCCGCACGCCAAGCCACGCCAGCGCGGCCCGCCAGTCACCGTCGCGCAGGCCCTGCAGCGCCTCGGTAGGCAGCAGCGGCCCGAACGCGTATGTGTCGGCGACATGCTGGCGCGCGTCCGGCCATTCGATGTCCAGTTGGTAGGAATGCCCGGCGCCGGCCCGGGCGGGCCCGGCCGGACCGCTGAACAGGCCATCGCCCTCGTCGGCCAGCGGGAAGCGGGCGCCATCGGGAGCAACTACGGTCACCGAGCGCGCGCCGGGCAGCAGCGCGCGCACGCCGCCGTCATGCGGCCCGAGCACGGCGAACGGATCGTCATGGGCGCCGGCCAGCAGCGCGGCGCGCTGCGCCGCGTCCAGGGCGGCCGGCGCGGGATGCGGGGATGCAGCGCTGGCGCGCGGGTCGTGGTTGCGGCGGCTCATGGCGTCGGGTCCTCGGCGTCGATCGCCGCGTTCTGCACCAGCGCATGCGCCAGGCCGGACAGCGCGCACAGCGGAATGGAGATCCAGTCGGGGCGGTGGCCGGCCTCGTAGCCGATCTCGTAGGCGGCTTTTTCCAGTTGGGCCAGTTGCAGCAGGGTGCGCCAGGCCGGCGACGGCGCGGCTCCGGCTTCCTCGTAGCCCTGCAGAAAGGCCTCGGTGGCGCGGGCGCGAAAGCGCGCCAGCAACGCATCGCGCAACTGCGCCGGCGAATTCGCGGTGGCGGCGTTTTCCATCGGCGCCGCGTTGGCGTCGGTGGGGGCGCCGCCCAGCGGATCGTGGCGCGCCACGGCGGCGGCCGCGTAGTCGAACGACCGCAGCATGCCGGCCACGTCCTTGGCGGGCGAGGCCAGTTGCCGGCGCAGGGACAGCGGCTGGTCGGGTTCGCCCTCGAAGTCGATCAGGTAGGCATCGGTCTGCGCCACCAGCACCTGGCCCAGATGCAGATCGCCATGGACGCGGATCAGCGGGCTGCCGGCGAGGGCTTGCGCCATGCGCTCGATCCGCGCCACCAGGCGGCCGTGGTGGTCGAACAGCCATTGGGCGCAGGCCCGCGAAGGTTCCTCCAGGCTGTCGACACAGGCGCGCAGCGCCTGGGCGGCTTGATCGAGCTGGCCCACGACGCGCGCGGCGAGGGCATCGGCCTCTTCCTGCGACGCGATGGCCGGGGCGAACGCCGGATCGTCGCTGGGCCGCGCCAGCACCTGGTGCAATTGCGCCAGGCGCCGGCCGATGGTGGCGGCCTGGGTGGCATAGCCTTCCAGGCTGGCTTCGAATTCCTCGGGGCTGTCGCCGCCCAGCAGCGCCGTGGCGAGCGTGCGCTTCAGGTAGTCCAGCGTCCAGTTCCAGGCGTCGCCTTCGTTGGCGATGTAGGCGTACAGCACTGCCAGCGTGCAGGGCACGCCATCGCCGTCCACGCGTTGTATTTCGCCCAGCAGCGCGGGGATGTTGGCATAGCCCGCGCGGGTCAGGTGGCGGCTCATCTCGACTTCCGCCGACAGCCCCGGCGGGGCATTGCGCAGCAGTTTCAGGATGGCCTTGCCGCCGATCACCACCGAACTGTTGGACTGCTCGCCGCTGATCCATTGCAGCGCCGGTTCGGCGTCCAGCGCCAGTTCCGTCATGCCGGGTTCGGGCAGGCTGCGGATCACGCCGGGCCGCTCGCCCGGCTTGCCGCCTTGGCGGCCATCCCATTCGCGGCCGTGGCGCAGGGCGTCGACCACCCCCAGCACGAAGCCGGGCTGCAGGAAGGCATCGGCCAGGATGCCGACTTCAGGGCCGCGCCGCACGCGCGCGATCGGGTACTGCACTTGCGCGGCCTCGTCCCAGACCAGCGCGAACGGGATCTGCACCCGCCGCGCGACCGCGGCGTCGGCTGGCTCGGCTTCGGCCCAGTAGTATTCGGTAGTGCCGGCGCCGGAGGATTCGGCCCGGCCGGCGCCGAAGGGCGTGGCGTAGGCCAGCGACGCCCGGGCGGGCGGCGTGGCGCCGGGGAACCAGCGCTGGCGCGCCAGGTATTCTGGCAGCACTTCGGTTTCCAGGGTCTGGCGCGAGCCATCCGTGAGGACGGCGTTGGCATGGCCGCGCAACACCAGCGTGACCAGCTCCGGCATGCGTTCCGGCGCGCTCGCGTGCCAGCCGGGCGGCGCTGCCTCGGCGCTCAGGTCCATCCAGTAAAAGCCGTAGGGCGGCAGCGTCAGCAGGTAGGGCAGCTCGCCGATCGCGGGAAACGGCGTGCCGCCTAGCATCTCCACCGGCACGCGGCCGTCGAAGGCCTGCAGCGGCAGTTCGACCGGCTGGGCGGCGTTGGACAGGTTGGCCACGCACAGGATGGTGGTGTCGCGCCATTGCCGCAGGTAGGCCAGGATCTTGCGATTGCCGGCCTGGATGAAGCGCAGCGTGCCGCGGCCGAAGGCGTGGGTCTGGCGGCGCTGCGCCAGCATGCGGCGGGTCCAGTTCAGCAGCGAGTGCGGGTCGCGCTGCTGGGCCTCGACGTTGACGGCCTCATAGCCATACAGCGGCCCCATCAACACCGGCAGCGGCAGCCGTTCGGGGTCGGCGCGCGAGAAGCCGCCGTTGCGGTCGGGCGACCATTGCATCGGCGTGCGCACGCCGTCGCGGTCCCCCAGGTGCACGTTGTCGCCCATGCCCAGTTCGTCGCCGTAGTACAGCACCGGCGTGCCGGGCATCGACAAGAGCAGGCTGTTCATCAGTTCGACCCGCCGCCGGTCGCGTTCCAGCAGCGGCGCCAGGCGGCGGCGGATGCCCAGGTTGATGCGGGCGCGCGGATCGGCCGCGTAGACGCTCCAGAGGTAGTCGCGTTCGCGGCTGGTGACCATCTCCAGCGTCAGTTCGTCGTGGTTGCGCAGGAAGATGGCCCACTGGCAGGTGGCGGGGATGTCGGGCGTCTGGCGGATGATGTCAGTGATGGGAAAGCGGTCTTCCTGCGCAATCGCCATGTACATGCGCGGCATCAGCGGGAAGTGGAACGACATGTGGCATTCGTCGCCATTGCCGAAGTATTCCTGCGCGTCCTCGGGCCACTGGTTGGCCTCGGCCAGCAACAGGCGCCCGGGATATTCGCTATCGATCACGGCGCGAATGCGCTTGAGCACCTGGTGGGTCTCGGGCAGGTTCTCGTTGTTGGTGCCCTCGCGCTCGACCAGGTAGGGCACGGCGTCCAGCCGCAGCCCGTCCACGCCCATGTCCAGCCAGTGGCGCATCACCGCCAGCACTTCCTTGAGCACCTGCGGATTGTCGTAGTTCAGGTCGGGCTGGTGCGAGTAGAAGCGGTGCCAGAAGTAGGCGTTGGCCACCGGGTCCCAGGTCCAGTTGGACTTCTCGGTGTCGCAGAAGATCACGCGGGTGCCGGCATAGGCCTTGTCGTTGTCCGACCAAACGTAGAAATTGCGCGCCGCCGAGCCGGGCCGCGAGGTGCGCGCCCGCTGGAACCACGGATGCTGGTCGGAGGTATGGTTGACCACCAGCTCGGTGATGACGCGCAGGCCGCGCGCGTGGGCCGCGCGGATCAGCTTGCGCACGTCGGCGACGGTGCCGTAGTCGGGATGCACGCCGCGGTAGTCGGCGATGTCGTAGCCGTCGTCGCGCCGCGGCGAAGGGTAGAAGGGCAGCAGCCAGATCGTATCGACGCCCAGGTTGGCGATGTAGTCGAGCTTGGAAATCAGCCCGGGCAGGTCGCCCACGCCGTCGTCGTTGGAATCGAAGAACGACTTCACATGCAGTTGGTAGACCACCGCGTCCTTGTACCAAAGGCCGTCGTCCTGGGGGTGGGGTTGGCTGATCATGGGCATGGGCTCCCTGGCGGCGTCAGCCATGACGCGACAGCCGCCAGATGCGATAGGGTTGGTCGGGGGACAACGCCACCTCGCGCTCGCCGCGCCAGGTTTCGCGCTGGCCGGCCAGCAGGTCTTCGGCCACCAGGCCGTCCGGCCAGGGCGGCGCGAACAGCGCGTAGGGCGGCTCGACCCGGGCCATCTGGGGATGGAACGGATCCAGGCTGATGGCCGCCAGCACCACGTTGCCGTTGCCCGGCGTGGCCTTGGCGAAGGCGATGACGCGGTCGTTGCCGCTTGCCGCCAGCGTCAGGCCGCGGTGGCTCTGCAGGGCGGGGTTGGCCTGGCGCAACTGGTTCAGGCGGGCGATGTCGGCGCGGATATTGCCGGGCTGGCGCCAGTCGCGCTGGCGCAGCTCGTATTTTTCCGAATCCAGGTATTCCTCCTTGCCGGGCACCGGCGCGGCCTCGCACAGTTCGAAGCCGCTGTAGACGCCCCACAGGCCCGAGCCCAGCGCCGCCAATGCCGCGCGGATCAGGAAGCCGGGACGGCCGCTGGTCTGCAGAAAGACCGGATTGATGTCCGGCGTGTTGACGAAGAAGTGCGGCCGGAAAAAATCCGCGGCTGGCGCATGCGAGATCTCTTGCAGGTAGGCTTCGAGCTCGGCCTTGTCGTTGCGCCAGGTGAAGTAGGTGTACGACTGCGTGAATCCCACCTTGGCCAGCCGGTACATCATCTTGGGCCGGGTGAAGGCTTCGGACAGGAACAGCACGTCCGGATGGCGCGCATGGACTTCGGCGATCAGCCACTGCCAGAAGGGCAAGGGCTTGGTATGCGGGTTGTCGACGCGGAAGATGCGCACGCCGTGTCCCACCCAGAACAGCACGATGTCGCGCAGCGCGCGCCACAGCCCGAGCTTGCGGGCGCGCTTGGGCGCGGGGCCGTAGAACGCCACGTTGACGATGTCCTGGTACTTCTTCGGCGGATTCTCGGCATAGCGCAGCGATCCGTCGGGCCGCCACGAGAACCAGTCGGGATGCTGGCTCAGCCAGGGATGGTCGGGCGAGCACTGGATGGCGAAGTCCAGGGCCATTTCAAGGCCATGCCGCTCCGCCTCCCTGACCAGCCGCAGGAAGTCCGCCAGGGTGCCCAGGCGCGGTTCGATGGCGTCGTGGCCGCCGGCCGGCGAGCCGATGGCGTAAGGGCTGCCGACGTCGTCCGGTCCGGCGCTCAGGCTATTGTTGCGCCCTTTGCGGTTGGCCTGGCCGATGGGATGGATCGGCGGCAGGTAGAGCACGTCGAAGCCCATTTCGCGGATGTCGGGCAGGCGCGCGATGACGTCATCGAACGTGCCATGCCGGCCGGGCTCGGCCGCCTGCGAACGGGGAAACAGCTCATACCAGGCGGCGTGCACGGCCTGCGGCCGGTCGACCCAGACCGGGTAGATGGCGGACAGCGACTCGAACGGGCGGCTGTCCAGCGTCCGCATGGCCTGGGCCAGGGCGGGGCTGAGCAGCATCTCGATCTGGTCCGCATCTGGTTCGGCCTGGGCATCGCGCGCCGCGCAAAGCTTGAGCGCGCGCTTGATGAGGCCGGCGCCTGCGCCGGGCGGGGCGTCCTGCCCGCCGCGCTGGTCGGCCTCGCGCAGCAATTGCAGGCCTTCCTCGCGCTCCAGCCGCAGGCTGGCGCCGGCGGCATGCTTGACCTCCAGCTCGTGCCGGTAGCTTTCCCAGGCGTCGTACCAGGCCGCGACCTGGAAGGCGTGGGGCCCGATCCGCCCTGGCCGGAAGGCGGCTTCCCAGCGGTCGTTGGTGGCCAGGGACATCGGCACGCTGTGCCAAGCGGGTTCGTCGTCGGCGCGCCAGCGCAGCTCGGCCGCCAGCCGGTCATGACCGTCCATGAAGATGTCGGCCTGCACCCGGACCAGTTCGTGCACGCGGCATTTGACGGCATGCGCGCCGGCGTCGACCGCGGGCGCGACCTGTTCGATGGCCACGCGCGCTTGCGCGCCGGCGT
Organism: Achromobacter sp. EG18; assembly: GCF_059759395.1. NCBI lineage: Bacteria > Pseudomonadati > Pseudomonadota > Betaproteobacteria > Burkholderiales > Alcaligenaceae > Achromobacter > Achromobacter sp. EG18. The sequence goes on along the minus strand of NZ_CM186213.1, from coordinate 2,509,012 downwards.
CATTGCGCAGCATGGCCGCGTTGCGCGGCGCGGCGCATACGGGCAGTGCCGCCGACACGTCGTAGCGAGCGCAGGCCGCGGGCGCCAGCGTGTCATCGGCCGGGGCGTCGTCGCGGGGCTTGATCGCGCCCGCCGGCAGCAGGCCGCCGGCCAGGTCCCAGTCGACGCGCGCGGCGCCCGTGTCGTCGGGATTGAGCGCCAGCAGCGCGGCGCCCTGGTCGCCGGTCGCGCGCAGCAGCAAGGTGGCGCCGCCGTCGCGGCCGACGACGATGCGCGGCGGGCCGGCGACATGCGCCTCGCGCAGCCAGGAGTTGACGCGGGCGGCGCCGGCCGCGCGGTCGAGATCTCCGGCGAGCCAGCCGGCGGCGCAGAACGCCGCCGCCCAGCCCCGGCGGGTGTCGACGGCGGGGCGCTCGGACGTGTCCTCGTCCGGCTCCGGTTCGTCTCCCTCCAGGGCGCAGGTGGGGGCGATCACGGGCGCCACCGCATGCAGGCGCTCCAGTTCCTCGGCCAGCCACGGCGCGCGATAGTCCCACCACGGCAGCGAGCAGAAGACCGCGTCGAAACCCGCGCCGCGCAGGCGTTCCAGCGCCGCGGGCGGCAGGCCCGGGGTCCATGCCAGGCAGCGCAGGTCGCCATTGAGCTGGCGCGACGGTTCGAACAATGCCCGCCAGGCGGGCGCATCGAGCATGGGCGGCGGCTGTACCACGTAGCCGGCCACGCCGCTGCGCGTCCAGCGCAGCAGCCGCGCCGCCCAGGCCTCGATGAAACCCGCGGGCGGGCCGTCGCGCAGCTGCCGCACGTCGTGCTCGCGCCAGGGCAGGCGCGGATCGCGCGCCGGGTCATCGACCGGGTCCTGGTACCAGGCGGCGGGGGCGGTGGCGCCATGGGCCTGGCGGGCCACCCGCTGCAACTCGAGCCGCAGCAGCAGCGCCAAGCCATGGTCCGCGGCGCTGCGGGCATCGCGCGCCAGCCTCGCCGGCAGCGGTTCGGTGCGCCCGTCCGGCGCCGCCGCCAGGTCGGCATCGACCGGGGCCAGCGAGCGCGCGCCGGGCGGGCAGAGCCAGGGAACCGGCACCAGCACCGCCGTGAAACCCTCGTGGCGCAAGCCGGCCAGCAGCGGCTCACGCGCCGCGGCCTCGGCCGGCAGGCCGGCGCGCGCGTAGTAGATACGCGGCATGGGCGGGTTGCCGGACGAGGAGGAGGGGGCTGCCATGCGCGGCTCCTACAGCGGCGCGGGGGCGCCGAGCGTCGACGCCTGGCGCACGCGCCGCAGTCGCGGCGCGGCGATCTCCGGCAGCGGTTGCGCGCCGCCGGCCAGCGGGGCGGGCGCGTCGCCCGTGAGCGAGCGGAACAGCGCCAGGTACTCCGCCACGGCGGGGCGCCAGCTGAAATCCGCGGTCATGGCGTTGCGCTGCATGGCGCGCCACAAGGTGGCGTGTTGATGCAGATGGAGCGCGCGCGAAATCGCCGCCGCCATGTCCTCGGGCGCGCTGCCGTCGAACAGCACGCCGGTGGCGCCGGCCATGGCGGTCAGCGGTTGCTGCGGTCCCGGGTCCTTGATCGTGTCGGCCATGCCGCCGACCCGCGAGCCGATCGGCAAGGTGCCATACCGCATGGCGTAGAGGGGGGTCAGGCCGAAGGGTTCGAAGCGGCTGCCGTGCAGCAGGATGTCGCCGGCCGCCTGCAGCCGGTGGGCGCCGGCTTCCTCGTAACCAATGCGCACCGCGCAGCGCCCGGGATAGCGCTGGCTCAGGTCCCGCAGCGCGGCTTCGAGGTGGCGCTCCCCCTGGCCCAGCACCGCGACCTGCAGCGCCGGATGGGCTTCCAGCGCCCGCGGCAGCGCCAGCGCCGCCACGTCGGCCATTTTCTGCCCCGTCAACCGGCTGCACATGATCAGCAGCGTGGCCTGCGGGTCTTCGCGCAGGCTGTATTCGCGCTGGGCGGCGGCTTTGCACAGGCGCTTGTTGGCCAGGTCGTCGGGGTGGTAGCGCAGCGGTCCCAGGTGCGGATCGCGCGCCGGGTTCCACAGCTGCGTGTCGATGCCGTTGGCGATCGCGCACAGGTCGGCCGCGCGCTCGCGCAGCACGCCGTCCAGTCCGCAGCCGAATTCGGGGGTCAGGATCTCGCGGGCGTAGCGATGGCTGACGGTGGTGAGGCGGTCGGCATAGCGGATTCCCGCCTTCATGAAATTCAGGCGGCCCCAGGCCTGCGCGCCGTCTTCGCCCAGGAACGGCGCCGGGACTCCCAGCAGGGGCGCATCCTCGAGCGCCGCCGGCCCCTGGAAGGCGAGGTTGTGGATGGTCAGGACGCTTTTCACGTCCGTAACGCCCGCGGCGCGCAGCAATAGCGGCGTCAACGCCGCATGCCAGTCATGCGCGTGCACCAGTTCGGGGCGCGGCAGGCCGGGCAGGCCCTGGGCGATGCGCACCGCGGCATGGGCCAGGGCCGCGTAGCGCAGCGCGTTGTCGGCATATTCCTGGCCGTTGTCGTCAAGGTACAGGCCGGCGCGGTCGTACAGCGCGTCGTTTTCCAGCAGCAGGAACGACAGGCCCGACTGCGGGCAGACACCCGCCAGCAGGCGCGCGTCGCCGCCGGGCAGGCCGGCCAGGTCCGCCACCGGGCGCGCCGGCCGCAGGCGTTGCGCAACGCCGCGGTAGGCGGGCAGCAATAGTGTCGGTTGCATGTGTGCCTGGGCCAGCGCGCGCGCCATGCCGGTGATGGCGTCGCCCAGGCCCCCGGTCTTTGCCAGGGGGAAAGCTTCTGCCGCCACGATGAGAATTCTTGTTGTCGCCATGCTTGCTCCGGAGTCGGCGGAGGGCCTCGGGAACCGGGGTCATGTCCGCAAGACTCGTCCCTACGCAAGTGGCATGCCCGGCGCCGCGCCGGCGAGAGCGCGCCATGGCCGTGGCCCTTGGCGCCGCCGCAGCCGGTCGTTGCCGGTCGGCGCCAACCCCTTGCGTTACGCCTTTTGTGCCCCTTTTTGTAATCATTGGCCCGACACCGGCTGGGGGTGGCGCCTGCGCCAGCCCAGGCGGATCTCGACGGCGGCAAAGGCCAGCAGGGCCAGGCACAGGGGCGCCAGCGCGTACAGCGCGCGATAGCCGAGCGCCGCGCCCAGCACCTCGGCCGCCGGCAGCCGCGGGGACAGGGCCGCCACGAAGATCGCTTCGGTGGTGCCCAGGCCGCCCGGCACCCGGGTCACCACCGCCGCGAAGCTGGTGCACAGCAGGATGCCCAGCACCATCGGATAGGCGACTTTGCCCTGCAGCAGCACATACATGATGGCGCCCATCAGCATCCACGACAGCCCCGCCGTCACGCTTTGCAGGGCGGCCATGCGTCCCCGCGGCAGCGTCACCCGCATTCCCATCCACGTGGCCGCGCGCCGCGTGGCGCGCGCGCAGACCCACGCATAGGCGATGGCCATCGCCAGCAGCCCCACCCCCAGCAGCCGCAGCATGCCGCCGCCGATTTCCCAGCCCGCCGGCACCACGATCGCGCCGCTGGCGAACAACACGCCGGCCACCCATCCATAGCCGACCCAGTTCGACACCGCCGAGAACAACGCCACCCGCGTGGCGACGGACTTGCGGCAGCCGAGCCGGGCATACAGGCGCAGCCGCGCGCCCAGGCCGCCTACCAGCACGCCCAGGTTCAGGTTCAGCGCATAGCTCAGCATCGCCACGCCCAGCACTTTGGGCCAGGCCAGGGAATGGCCGGTGTAGCGCCGGCCCAGCAGGTCCATGGCCGCGTACGCCAGGTAGGCCGGCGCCACCAGGGCGGCGGCCAGCAGGACCGTATCGCGCGGGATCCGCCGCACGGCCTGCCAGACCTGCGGCCAGTCGACCGAGCTGCCGAAATACACCAGCAGGGCCGCCGCCACTGCCAGCACCACCCAGGGCAGCACCTTCTTGATGCGCGGCCAGCGATGCCGGGCCGCGCGCATCAGGCGGGAACGGTACAGGCTCATAACGCCTCGCCTTCGCGCTGGCCGGACTCGTCGAGCGTGCGCAGGCGCGGTTTGTGCGCCGGCAGCGCGCCGGCCCAGGCGGGAAAGCGGCGCAGGAAATGGAACACCACCACGCCCACCCAGAAGCGGCGCAGGCGCCGGCGCGAGCCCGGCCGCATCCGCACCGGCCGGCAGTCTTCGGCGATGAGCCGTTCGAGGCTGGCGCGCAGGCTGGCATTGAGCGCGGTGTCGCGGGCCACCACGTTGGCCTCCAGGTTCAACGCCAGGCTGAGCGGGTCCAGGTTGCTGGATCCCACGGTGGACCAGTCCTCGTCGACGCAGGCGACCTTGGCGTGCAGGGGCCGCTTGCAGTATTCGAAGATCTCGACGCCGGCATCGATCAGATAGTCGTACAGCATGCTGGCCGCCAGCTGCGCCACCAGCATGTCGGGTTCGCCTTGCAGCAGCAGGCGCACCCGCACGCCGCGGCGGGCGGTGCTGGCCAGATCGTGCAGCAGACGGTAGCCGGGGAAGAAATAGGCGTTGGCGATCAGCACGTCCTGGCGCGCCGCGCGCAGGCCGGCGCGGTAGTAGCGTTCGATATCGGTGGGGTGGCCCTGGTTATCGCGCACCACCAGGCGGCCGCCGCCATCGCCCGCCGGCATGGGCTCGAGCCGGCCGCGACGCCGGCGACGCGGTCGATCGGCGCCCAGCGCGGCGCGCGCATAGTCCGCGATGTCGGCGGCGAGCGGGCCTTCCACCCGCACCGCGTAATCCTGCTTGGCTTCGGGACCGTAGTCCGGCAGGTGGTCGGCCGAGAAATTGATGCCGCCGACGAATGCGCAGGTTCCGTCCACCGCCACGATCTTGCGATGCATGCGCCGGAACAGGTTGGTCCGCACCCCCAATAGCCGCGGGCGCGGGTCGAACAGATGCACGCGGACGCCCGCGCCGGTCAGGGCCGCCAGGAACTCTTCGGACAATTCATCCGAGCCGTAGCCGTCGGCCAGGATGTCGACGCTGACCCCGCGTCCCGCGGCGGCGATCAGGGTGCGCTGCAGGTCGCGGCCGACCGCGTCGTCGAACAGGATGAAGGTCTCGATCAGAACTTCGCGGGCAGCCGCGTCGACCGCGGCGCGCACCGCGGGAAAATAGGCTTCGCCGTTCTCCAGCAGCGTGTAGCGGTTGCCGCTGCGCCAGCCCAGGGGCGGGGGCGTCATAGCGAGATCTCCGCCGCGATCGGCACATGGTCGGACAGGCGCGACCAGACGCGCGAGGCCAGCGGCACGGGGCGCCAGCCGCGCACGTTGCGCACGTAGATGCGGTCCAGGCGCAGCAGCGGCCAGCGGGCGGGAAAGGTGCGGGCCGGCCGTCCCAGGCGCGACGTGAATACCTCCTGCACCCGGCAGTCGCGCAGCAGGTGGTCCGCCTTCAGGCGCCAGTCGTTGAAATCGCCCGCGATCAGCAAGGATGCGCCGGCTGGCACGTCGCGCGCCACCAGGCGGCACAGGCTGGCGATCTGCTGTTCGCGATGGCGCGCCAGCAGCCCCAGGTGCACGCAGATCGCATGGACGGCGCCGGCCTGCCCGGGGACCTCGAGTTCGCAATGCAGCAGGCCGCGGCTCTCGTGGCCGCCGACACTGACGTCGTGGTTTTCGAAGCGCGCGATCGGATAGCGCGACAGCACGGCATTGCCATGGTGGCCCGCGGGATACACGGCGTTGCGGCCGTAGGCGAAGTCGCGCCACAGCGTGTCGGCCAGGAATTCGTACTGCGATGCCGCCGCTCCGTGGTCGCCTGGATGGCGCGCGGCCATATCCTGGTGTTCGCCCACCACCTCCTGCAGGAAGACCAGGTCGGGCGCCGCCGAGCGCAGCGCTTCGCGCAGGTCGTACAGCATGTAGCGGCGGTTGAAGCTGGTGTAGCCCTTGTGGGTGTTGACGGTCAGCACCGTCAAGGTCATGGCGGACATGGCGTCTCCAGGCGCGGGAATCTTTGCGCCGGAGCAATTCCCGTGCCTGGCGCGGCGGTTCCTACAGTCCCAGGCCCAGCAGCATCAGGAAAGTGCCAAAAAGGACGAAGTGCGTCATACCTTCGATCGCATTGGTCTGGCCGTCGTTCAGATTGATGGCGGCCACCAGCAGGGTCGCCAGCATCATCACGGTCTGCAGCGGCGTCATGGCCATATCGATGCGCTGGCCGGAGAGCAGCGCCATGGCTTCCATGGCCGGCACGGTCAGGATCACGGTGGACAGCGAGGCGCCCAGCGCGATGTTGACCACCGATTGCATGCGGTTGGCCAGCGCCGCCCGCAGGGCGGTCAGCATTTCCGGCGCGGCCGAGATGCCGGCCACGATCAGCGCCACCAGCCCGACAGGCACGTCGATGCCCGCCAGGCTGCGGTTCAGGGAGTGCGACATCAGCTCGGCCAGCGCGCCCACCGCGATGATGCCGGCGGCCATCACGGCAACCGACTGGCGCCGGCTCGGATAGCCGGACGCCGGCAGCGGGCGGCGGGTTTTCTTGTCGGGATAGCTGTAGCTGAAGAAATAACTGTGCGGGCCGGTCTGCATGCGCAGGAATACGCCGTAGAGCAACAGCATCGCCACGATGGTGAAGCCGCTGTAGGCGCGCCAGCCGGCTTGCGGGACGAACTCGGGGATGACCATCGATACCGTCACCGCGGTCAGGATCATCACGCTGTAGGTGCGGGCGGAATCGTCGTTGTAGGCCTGCTCGCCATGCTTGAAGCCGCCGAGCAGCGCGGCCACGCCCAGGATGCCGTTGATATCCAGCATCACGGCCGAATAGATGCTGTCGCGCACCAGCGTCGGCGACGCGGCCCGGGACGAGACGATGGCCAGCACGATCACTTCCACCAGCACCGCCGACAACGTCAGGATCATGCTGCCGTAGGGGTCGCCCAGCTTTTGGGCGATGCGTTCGGCGTGGCGCGCCACGCTCAGCGAAGCCGCCAGGATGGCCGTGACCAGCACGGCCGTCTCGAGCGCGCTGGCGAGCCGGCCGTGATCGCCCAGGCGGGGATCGACCGCGTATCCCGCCACGGCCACCAGGCAGGCCAGCAGCAGGTATTTCTCGGACTGCAGAATGGATTTCATCGGAATCCGGCGGACCGCAATAGCGCCAGCCTAGCATGCCCGCATCCGTGGCGGCGGGCACGCAATTTGCTGAGCACGGTTTCCGTCCCGACCGAAAGGAGCACCATGGCAGCTACCCGCGTACCGAGGCGGCGGACCCCGCCGCCCCGACCCGCCGCGGCCCGCAACGCGGCCAAGGGCAATCCGGTGTCGCGCTTCTTCGACCATTTTGCCGCCCATGTGACCCGCTGGGCGGGATCGCCGGTGGCATTCGGGCTGGCGTTGATCGCGGTGGTCCTGTGGGGAATCTCGGGCCCCGCGTTCGGTTATTCCGAGACCTGGCAGCTGGTGATCAACACGGGCACGACCATCGTGACCTTTCTGATGGTGTTCCTGATCCAGCAGAGCCAGAACAAGGACAGCGAGGCGCTGCACCTGAAGCTGGACGAACTGCTGATCGCGCTCGAAGGGGCCGATGAAAGGCTGGTGGATGCCGAACGCCTGGACGAGGACAAACTGCTGGCGTTGGCGGCGGCCTGCACCGCGCGCGCCAGGACCCAGCGGCGCAAGCGCGCCCGCAGCCGGAGGCAGAGATGACAGACGACAAACCGACGGTCCGCAAGGGGCAGTACACCGGGCAGCTCGAGCGTGAAACGTTCCGCGCCCGTTTCATGCGCCGCTTCTACGATCCGGCGTTCCAGGCCGAGCGGGCGGCGCTGGCGCGGCTCGAGGCGATCGCCTGGGACGCCTACGCGCAGGGCCGCAAGGCCCCGATCACCGTCAAGGCCGGCCCCGGCCACGCCGATCCCGACTATGACCTGTCGGTGGAGTGGAAGGAAACGCGAGACCGGCTGGCGCTCGCCGAGCGCGCGCAACAGGATCCGGCCACGCCTTCCCGCGTGCTGGTGATCATCGGCGCGTCCCGCAACGACGGCACCTGTCCTGGCGAGGTCTCCAAGAGCTGGCGGCTGGCCCGCATCCTGCTCGAGGAACTGCAGGCCGCCGGCATGCGGACAGACACTCTGGACCTCAGCCGCCTGGTCTCGGAATACGAATACCGGATCCATCCCTGCAAGGGCTGCGTCTCCACGGCGATGCCGCTGTGCCACTGGCCCTGCAGCTGCTACCCCAATCATTCGCTGGGGCAGGACAACGACGCCATGGGCGCAATCTACGAACAATGGGTGGCGGCCCATGGGGTGATCCTGGTGGCGCCCTCCTATTGGTATCAATCGCCCAGTCCCCTGAAGCTGATGATCGACCGGCTGGTGTGCGCCGATGGCGGCAACCCCGACCCCACTCTCACGGGCGGCAAGGATCCGCTCAAGGCCAAGCAGGTCGAACTGGATGGCTGGCCCTACCCCAAGCACCTGGCCGGACGCGCCTATGGCCTGGTGGTGCACGGCGACGTGGCCGGCATCGAGGCGCAGCGGCGCGCGCTCAGCGACTGGCTGGACTGGATGGGGCTGGTCGACGCCGGCGCGTCGTCGCGGCTGGACCGCTATATCGGCTACTACCGGCCCTATGCCACCAGCCACGAGGAACTGGACCGCGACCGCGCGGTGCAGCAGGAAGTGCGCAACGTGGCGCGGGCCGTGGCGAATTTCATACCGCGGCTGCGGCGCGGCGCGATGGCGGGGCTGGAACGGGGCATCCGCGATCCGCGCCCGAAATGAACGGATTGCGGCGGCGCGCCGAGGGGGCGTCGCCGTTTCACGCCTGGGAGAAAGATCATGAGTCCTGACTGGTCGGAGATGTTCACCTTTTCGATATCGCCGCTCGAAATCATCATCCGCGGCTCCATCGTCTACTGGTTCATCTTCGTGCTGTTGCGCGTGGCCGGCCGCCGCGATATCGGCTCGTTCGGCGTGGCCGACATGCTGGTGCTGGTGCTGATCGCCGACGCCGCGCAGAACGCGATGGCCGGGGAATACAAGTCCATCGTCGACGGTCTGGTGCTGGTGTCGACGATCGTCGGTTGGACCGTCATCGTCGACAGGGCGGGCTATTTCTTCAAGCCGGTCGGCCGCCTGCTGGCGGCCGACAAGGTCTGCCTGATCCATGACGGTGTCATTGCGCGCCGCAACCTGCGGCGCGAGTACATCACCGAAGCGGAGCTGCTGAGCGAACTGCGCCTGAAAGGCGTGACGGATGTCAGCGAAGTGCGGCGCGCCTACATGGAGGCCGACGGCAACATCAGCGTGCTCAAGAAGAAAGCGGATTGAAGCCGCCGCAACCGCGGGCCGGGCTGGCTCGCGGCGCCGGGCCGCGCCCGGCGGAATGCGCGGGGGGAGGCACGGCGGTTGCTGAGTAGCGCGGGGCGGGCGCCACCTGGCCCGCGCATCCACCGCACGCACTTCACCCCCCACAGGAGTCAGCAATGACGCAGAAGACCTTGCAGGATCTGTTCATCCATGAATTGTCCGATATCTACAGTGCCGAGAAGCAACTTACCCGCGCCCTGCCGAAGATGGCGCGCGCCGCCAGCGACGCCAAGCTGGCCGAGGCGTTCACGTCGCACCTGGAGGAGACGCGCGGCCAGGTCGAGCGCATCGACCGCATCGTCGATGCCTCCGGCCTGCGGCTCAAGCGCATCAAATGCGCGGCCATGGAAGGCCTGGTCGAGGAAGGCCGCGACGTGATCGAGGAGGTCGAAAAAGGCCCGGTGCTGGACGCCGCGCTGATCGCCGCGGCGCAGAAGGTCGAGCATTACGAAATCGCCAGCTACGGCACGTTGTGCACCTTCGCCAAGCAGCTGGGCCAGACCGAGGCGCTGACGCTGCTCAAGGAAACGTTGGCCGAGGAAAAGGCCGCCGACGAAAAGCTCAGCACGCTGGCGCTGGAGCAGGCCAACGCCAAGGCGGCGCGGGCCGGCAAGGCCGCCTAGGGCCTGTTCGCAACATACCGGGAGACCCGTCATGGCCACCACACCCGATCCCCGAGACGCCAACATACCTGGCCGCAACCGGCCGGGGCCGCCGGACCAGTCGCCGGCGGAGCTGCCCGATCCGCCGGCGCGCAAGCGCGAACCGGATCGGCACGGGCGCTGGCCGCCGGACGGCCTTCCCAATCCCATGCCGGGCGTCGACCCGCAGCAGACCCCGGGCATCGACCGTCTTGGCGATACGGGTCCCGAACAACAGATATGGGTGCGCAGCTGGCGCTCGCTCTAGGAACCCCCATGGACATGTATGTGCCATCCTCTTTTTCCCCGGCGATCCGCGGACGCCGCTTGCGCCTGTCCGCGGACGCCGCCCATCCGCCCGCCGCTGGCCGACGGCCGCGCACCGCCCTGAATGGTTTTGCCTCGGCGCTGCCGCCGGCCCTGGCCGAGCGCCTGGACCAGCGCCTGGCGCTGGCGCACCGCGAAGCCTGGGTGCAGCGGCTGTGGGCCCGCGATGCGACGCTGTGGACCGGCGCCGATGAAGACCAGTGGCTGGGCTGGCTGCGGCCGGGCGCGGGTCCGGCCCGGCCGGCGCGCCTGGCCGCCATCTGCCGCCGGCTGTGCGTGGCGGGCCACGCCGACGCGGTGTTGCTGGGCATGGGGGGCGCAACCCTCGGGGCCGAAGCGCTGGCCCACATCCTGGGCGTGGCCGCGGGCGGCTTGCGCCTGCACGTTCTGGATTCGACTGACGTGGCGCAGATCCTGGCCCTCGAAGCCCGCCTGGACCTGACCCGCACCCTCTTCGTCGTGGCCAGCAAGTCGGGCGCCACGCTGGAATCCGGCATGCTGGCCGCGTATTTCCAGCAGCGCGTGGCCGCGCTGCTGGGACGGCGCGAGGCCGGCCGCCGTTTCGTCGCCATCACCGACCCCGGCACGCCGCTGCAGGCGCGCGCGCTGCGCGACGGCTACGCCGCCGTGTTCGAGGGCGAGCCGACGGTGGGCGGCCGCTATTCGGTGCTGTCGCCGTTCGGGCTGGTGGCCGCGGCATTGCTCGGTCACGATCCCGCCGCGCTGCTGCGGGCCATGCAGCCCATGCTGCGGGCCTGCTCGGCGCAGGTGGCACTGCATCGCAATCCGGGGCTGGTGCTGGGCGCGCTGCTGGGCGAGGCCGCGCTGGCCGGCCATGACAAGGTCACGCTGTTGGCGGACCCGGGGCTGCGGCCGCTGGGATGCTGGCTCGAACAGTTGCTGGCCGAGTCCACCGGCAAGGACGGCAAGGGCCTGATCCCGGTCGCGGACGAGCCCCGTTGCCAGCCCGCGGCATACCGCCGCGACCGCCTTTTCGTGCACCTGGCCAGCGCGCAGGCGCCGGACGCCGAGCTGGCCGCGCACGCGAGTGAACTTGCGGCCGCCGGCCACCCGGTGCTGACCTGCACCAGCGGCGCGGGGTTGGCGATCGGACAGGAGTTCTTCCGCTGGCAGGTGGCCACCGCCGTCGCCGCGGCGGTCCTCGGGGTCAACCCTTTCGACCAGCCCGACGTCGAGGCGAGCAAGGCGCGCACCCGGGCGCTGGCAGGCGGCGGGGCCGTCGCCGCGCAGGCGGATGAACCGTTGCTCGTGGAGGGCGCGCTGGCCTTCCATGGCAAGACCGCCACCGCCACCGCCGCATCCGCGGCGGCATTGCTGGCGGCGCACGCCGCGCCGGCCCGGGCGGGCGGGTACATGGCGCTGCTGGCCTATCTGCCGCGCGGACCGGCCTGCGAAAGGTGGCTGGCGTCCGCGCGCGACTGCATCGGACGCGGGACCGGCGTCGCCACGCTGGGTGGCTTCGGCCCCCGCTATCTGCATTCCTGCGGCCAGTTGCACAAGGGCGGCACGGCCTGCGGACGATTCCTGTTCATCACCGCGGACGCGCCGCGCGAACTGGCCGCGCCCGGCTATCCGGCCGGCTTCGGCGCAACCCAGGCCGCGCAGGCGCTGGGGGACATGGAGGAGCTGATGGCGCGCGGCCGCCCGTGCCTGCGCGTGCATATCCAGGGCGACCTCGACGCCGGGCTGGCGCAGCTGGACAAGCTGTTGCGCAGGGCATTGGTGCCCGCCACGCTGCCGCCGCCGCTTGCGCCCGGCGCCGGCCAGACAGAAGCGCGCGCCTGCCACGCGCAGTCCCACACCGCGCCCATGCCGGGCGCGGCGACCGCTATCGGAGAGATTCCATGAAGACCACACTGATCATCGCTGCCGCGATTGCCGTCAACACGCTGGCTGTCGGCCCGGCCCTGGCGCAGGCCGGGCAATCCAACGGCGGCGCGGCGCCGCCCGCCGCCACGCCCGACGCCAGCAAGCATAAGGGCGAACCACGGCCGCCGGCGCAAGCGCCATCGCGGCAAACCCAGCCCGGGGCCGGCGCCCGGCACGAGCCGCCGCAGGGCGAGCCCCGGCCGGCCAAGGAAGACCGGCCGGCCGAGCGGCTCGGCGGCGAAGGCGGTTCGGACAGCCGCGGCGCGCCGCGCAGCCAGGGCGGCACCGGGTCGACCGGCCAGGGCGGCATGCCCGGCTCGGGCGCGTCGGCCGGCTCGGGCGGCACGACCGATACCCGTTGATCAAGCCGGCCCCGCGTCGGCGCGACGCTCGTCGCCGCCGGGCGGGAGGCGCCGCGCCAGGTGCAGGATGCTCTCCGGCAGCGCCAGCGCGATGCCGGCGGCCTGCAGGTCGCGCATGACCCCCAGGTAGATGGCCTGTTGCAGGTCCATGTAGCGGTTGTAGTCGGCGCTCATCACGTAGTAGACCGCCTCGAATTCCAGCGCGCTCTCGGCCATCCGGGCCAGGTGCGCGCGATCGAAGCGGGTGTCGGGCTGCCGTTCGATCTGGGCGCGGATGATGCCGGGCACGGCCGCCACCTGATCGACCGGGGTGTGATACGTCACCCGGATCGAAAAGACGATGCGCCGCTGCTGCATGCGTTTGTAGTTCTGGATCGTCTGCTTGAGCAGTTCGGTGTTCGAGCAGACGATCTGTTCGCCGCCCAGGCTGCGGATCCGCGTGGTCTTCAGGCCGACGTGTTCGATGCTGCCGGCCACCGTGCCGAAGACGATGAAGTCGCCCGCCTCGAAGGGCTTGTCCAGGCCGATGGAAATCGATGCGAACAGATCGCTGAGGATGGTCTGGACCGCGAGGGCCACCGCCACGCCGCCGATGCCCAGGCTGGCGACCAGCGCGGTGATGTTGACGCCGACATTGTCGAGCATGGCCAGCAGTACGATCACCCAGACCAGCGCCCGCAACAGGAACGAGAGCAGGGTGGCGGTGATCGACCCGGCCCGTCCGCGCGCGGCCACCGCATGGGTCAGGCCGACCTCGATGCCGCGGTCGAGCCACAGCGCCAGTTGCAGCGCCACCAGGACGAACCACAGGTGGCCCGCGCCCGAGCGCCCGGGAAAGGGCGCGCCGGTCAGGTCGGCGGCGACCAGCAGCGAGGCCAGCGCCAGGATCAGCCAGCTGGTCCGCCGCAGCACGCGCGCCGCCGCGCCGGCGGCGCCATGGCCGGCCGGCTGGGCCCGCCGCTCCAGGCGCGACCGTGCCAGCCGCAACACCAGCGTCAGCGCCAGAAACAGCGCGACCCCCAGCGCCACGGCGGCGAGCCACAGGGCGATGGGATGGTCGGCGGGCGCGCCGGAAAGCCAGGACGTCAGCATATCGTCTCCTTCATGCGTGAATGCCGGCGGGCAGCAAATGCCGTGCCGCCGTCGGCACCGGGGCGAGGCACGGGAGTTGCTGTGGCGCTCAGTCAGATCGACAGGAATGGCTTGAACATGCCGGCTTCATATTTCCCCGCCGCCGCCGCCGCCGCGCGCGAGATCCTGCCATCGATGCCGCGCATCGTGGTCGTGTCGCCCCACCTGGACGACGCCGTGCTGAGCTGCGGCGCGCTGCTGGGCGCGCGGCCGGGCAGCACGGTGGTGACCGTCTACACCGGCATGCCGGACGCCGCGCATGTGCTGACGGATTGGGACCGCCGCTGCGGCTTCGGCAGCGCGGCCGAGGCGATGCGGGAACGGCGGCGGGAAGATGCCAGGGCCATGGCGCTGGTGCGCGGCCGCGGCCTGGCCCTGGGATTTCTCGACAGCCAGTACGCCGCGTGCGCCGACGCCTGCCTGCCGGCGCTGACCGAGGCGTTGATGCGCACGTTGGCCGAGCTGCGGCCGGACGCGGTGGCGATTCCGCTTGGCCTGCTGCATGCCGACCACGTCCGCGTCAGCGATGCGGGATTGATGGTGCGCGATGCCTGGCGCGGGCCGGCCTGGCTGGCCTACGAGGACGTGCCGTACCGCTGCCTGCCCGGCATCGTCCAGGCGCGTTTCGCGCGGCTGCATGGCCGGGGCGTGATCGCCGCGCCGGCCGACCTCGCGTTGGATACGCGCGCCAAGCCCCGGGCGGTGGCGGCGTACGCCTCACAGCTCAAGGGCCTGCAACGCGCGCCGGCCGACCTGGGCCGCGAGGAACGCTACTGGCACCTGGTGGACGGATGACCGCCGTGGCGCTCCCGGACCCGCGCATCGCCATCGTGGTGCTGACCCGCAACCGGCGCGAGGAGCTTCGCCGCACGCTGGAGCGGCTGGTCTCGTTGCCACGCCGTTACGCCATCATCGTGGTGGACAACGGCAGCGAGGATGGCAGTGCCGATGCCATCGAGCGCGAGTTTCCCCAGGCGCAGGTGCTGCGGGCCGGCGCCAACCTGGGGGCGGCCGGCCGCAACCTGGGCGTGGCGCGCGTGACCACGCCCTATGTCGCGTTCTGCGACGACGACACCTGGTGGGCGCCGGAGGCGCTGGCGCGCGCGGCCGATATCCTCGACCGGCATGAATCGCTCGCGGTGCTCAATGCGCAGGTGCGGGTTGGTCCCGAGGCGCGGCTGGATCCGGCCTGCGCGGCAATGGCGCGCAGTCCCTTGCCACCGCTGGCCGGCGTCGGGCCGGAGCTGGTCGGCTTCATGGCTGGCGCCTGCGTCATGCGGGTCGACGCCTTCCGGCGCGCGGGCGGCTACTGGCCGCGTTTCTTCATCGGCGGCGAGGAAGCGCTGCTGGCGCTGGACATCCGTGCCGAGGGCGGGCGCATCGCCTACGCGCCGGCCGTGCAGACCCACCATTGGCCGTCCGCGCAGCGCGATGCGCCGCAACGGCGCCGCCTGCTGGCGCGCAATGCCCTGTGGACGGCATGGCTGCGCCTGCCCATCGGCCTGGCGCTGGCCCGCAGCTGGGCGGTGCTGCGCGCCTTGCCCGGCTGGCGGTCCCGCGCCCGCGCCTGCGCCGACGCGCTGGCGCAATGGCGCTGGGTCCGGCGTCATCGCCGCCCGGTGCCGCCCGAGCTGTGCCACGCGTTGCGGCGCGTCTGGCGCGACGACGCCCGTCATTGAAGGTCCATTCATCGACAAGGAGAACACCATGAAATCCCTGCCCCTGGCCGCTTATTGGGAACGCGATGCGGCCGCCCAGGCCGTGCGGCTGGCCCTGCCCATGCTGGAGGCCGCGCGCGCCGACACCCGCGTCGGCGAAAGCGGCTTTCTGCACGTGGTCGTCATGAATCCGCTGGCCAGGCCGGGCGAATGCGATTTTCCCAGCGCCATCCTGTACGAGGAAAGCGTGGGCGATCCACAGCGCTGGGATGCCGACTATGGCGCGTTCGCCCGCGGCAAGGCGCGCCTGAGCTGGCGCACCGGCCTGTCCAGCCACGAGGTCATCGTGGCGCGCCCGCACCTGCTGCAGGCCAAGGATTCCACGGTATGGGGCAGCGTCTGCATCGACGGCATCGTGGTGGCGGTGAGCGGCGCCAATCCCTGGTTCGACGAGGCCTTCGCGGCCGCGGTGGCGCATCTGTTCAAGGCCGTCGTGCGCGGACGGCGGGAAGCCGCCCTGCGCGGCTGACATCCTGGGCCGCGCGCCGCCCGTCCTGGGCGGCACGCGGACGGGCCAGGTCGGCGCGCGCAGGCCGGGCGCCGCCGGCGCGGAACGCGGGTTGCTGGCCACGCCCGCTCACCGGCGAGGAGGCCTGGCCATGAACGGATCCGACACGAAAAACGCCCGCGAAGCGCGCAACGCGGTGACGCGCACGATTCTGCAAGCCCTGTGGAAGTACCGGGGACGCACGGCCGCCGCGCTGGCGCTGCTGGTCGCCGCCAAGCTGCTGATGGTGCTGGTGCCCGTGCTGCTCAAGCACATCGTCGACACCTTGAGCGCGCCCGGCCTGCTGACGCTGCCGGTATTCCTGCTGCTGGGGTATGCCCTGGTGCGCTTTGGCGGCAGCGTATTCACGGAACTGCGCGACGTGGTGTTCTCCCAGGTCGTGCAGCGGACGGTCGCCGATTTCACCGTGTCGGTCTTTTCCCGGCTGCAAAGGCTGGGGTCGCGCTTTCATGGCGCGCGCCAGACCGGCGCGCTGGCGCGGGACGTCGAGCGCGGCACCACCGGTGTCGGTTTCCTGCTGGGAACCGGCCTGTTCACGCTGTTGCCGACCTTGGTGGAGATCGTGTCGGTGGTGCTGATCCTGGTGATGGGCTACAGCGCCTGGTTCGCGCTCATCGTGCTGGTCACCTTCACGGCCTATTCCGCCTACACCCGCGTGCTGGTGCGCAAGCGCATGGCCTATCAGCGGCGTCTGAACGAACTGGACTCCAGGGCCAGCGGCCGCATGGTCGACAGCCTGCTGAATTACGAGGCGGTCAAGCTCAATGCCAATGAAGGGCTGGAGGCCGAGCGCTTGGGCGGCGTGCTGGGCGACTGGGCCCAGGTGGGCGTGCGCAACCAGCGCTCGCTGTCGCGGCTGCACGTGGGGCAGAGCGGCATCATTGCCTGCGGCGTGGCGGCGGTGATGGTGCTGGCCGGCCAACAGGTGGTGGGCGGCCAGATGACGGTCGGCGACCTGGTGCTGGTCAATGCCTACATCATCCAGATCTGCCTGCCCTTGAACACGCTGGGCCTGGTCTTTCGCCAGGCCAAGGAGGCGTTCGTCAATGCGGAGCGCGTCTGCGACCTGCTGCGCCAGCCGGTCGAGACCGGCGATGATCCGGCCTTGCCGTCGCTGGAACCCGGGGGCGGGGACATTCGTTTCGAAAACGTCGGCTTCGGCTACGAGCCGGGCCGGCAGATCCTGTGGAACATCGATTTCTCGGTGCCCGCCGGCACCACGCTGGCGGTGGTGGGAGGCAGCGGCTCGGGCAAGTCGACCCTGGCGCGCCTGTTGTTCCGCTTCTATGACGTGGACAGCGGCCGCGTGTCGATCAACGGCCAGGACCTGCGCGCGGTCAATGTGCGCAGCATCCGCCGCGCATTGGGAATCGTGCCGCAGGATACGTTGTTGTTCAACGAAACGATCGCCTACAACATCGCCTACAGCAAGCCCGGCGCCACGTCCGACCAGGTGGTCCAGGCGGCGCGGGGCGCGCGCGTGCACGAATTCATCGAAAGCCTGCCGGCCGGCTACGACACGCCGGTGGGCGAACGCGGCGTCAAGCTGTCGGGCGGCGAACGCCAGCGCATCGCGATCGCGCGGGCCATCCTGAAGAATCCGGCGATCATGGTATTTGACGAAGCCACCTCGGCGCTGGATACGCGCACCGAGCGCGCGATCCAGGCGGAACTGCAGCGCATCTCCACGGGCCGCACCACGCTGATCATCGCGCACCGCCTGTCGACCATCGTGCACGCGCACAACATCCTGGTGCTGGATCACGGCCGCATCGTCGAGCAGGGCAGGCACGAGGAGCTGCTGGCCAGGCAGGGCATGTACGCGCAGATGTGGGCCTTGCAGCGCCAGCAATCGGCCCTGGAGGAAGCGCAGGGGCGTTCGACGCGGCAGCCGGTCAATCTGGTCGCCGTGGTCGCCGGCGTGTTGGACGCCTCGCGCGAGGCCGCGCAGGAAAAAGGCGTCAACCTGTACACGCAGATCGGCGGCGAGGCCGCGCGCATCACCGGCGATCCCAGCGAGCTGCAGCAACTGGTGTGGAGCCTGTGCCTGCACGCCATCGCGGTCACGCCGCCGGGCGGGCGCGTGGGCATCCGCCTGCACCGCGAAGGGCCGCTGACCCGCTTGACGGTGACGGACGGGCGCGGCGAACCGGGCCGCGACCCGGCGCTGTCCGATGCTGACTTTCACCTGAATCCAACCGACGCGCTGCGGGCGGCGGTGGCGATCGATCCGGCGCAGTTGGCGGCGCAGGCGCAACGCCAGGGCGGCGCGTTCCACGGCGCGCCCGCGAACGACGGCGGCCAGGCGTATTCGGTGGATTTCCCGGTGCGCGCGGTGGAGCCGGCCGCGTTGCGCACCGACATGAACCTGCCCGATCTGCACGGCGTGGCGGTGGTGCTTGTCGACGACCAGCCCGAAGCGCGCGAGATGGTCGCCGAGATCCTGCGCGAGCAGGGCGCGCGCGTCGCGCAGTACGCCGACGGCCAGCAGGTGCTGGCCGCGCTCGAAGCCCTGCCGGCGGCGCGCTGGCCACAGGTGCTGATCTGCGACCTGTCGCTCGGCGATATCGATGGCTATGAAGTGATCGACCGCATCCGCGCGCTCGAAGCCGAGCGCGGCGCGGCGCTGGCGCATCGCCTGCCCGCCATCGCGCTGTCCGGCCACGCCAGTCCCGATTACCGGTTGCGCAGCCTGCTGGCGGGATTCCAGGTCCACCTGGCCAAGCCGGTCGATCCCAACGAGCTGCTGGCCACCGTCGGGACCTTGTTGCCGCCGTCGCCCGCCCGCGGCGCTTCCGCGGCCTGAGCGGCCCGGCACTTCTTACACGGCATAGTAAGAAGTACCGGATCGCGTCCGCCCGGCGCCACGGACGCCGCGCCGGCATGGCGTTCGCCGCAGCTCATCATGTCGTCCCCACTCGCCGCGCCCGGCATCGCGGTTCGGCACAGCACTTGCGATATCGGTGCATCCACGCGGGGCCCATACCCGCGGTTTTTCTCGAATCGCAACAGGAGAGCCGACATGAATCATCGACCCGGACAGCCGCCTCGCCAATACCAGGAAGATCCCGACCGCGAGCCATGGCGGGACCCGGCCCCGTCCTATGGCTACCAGGGCCAGGGCACCCGCGGCGCGCCGGGCGCCCGCGGCACGCATGCCGGCGTGCGCAGCCGCAGCGCGGATCCGGGCCAGAGCAGCTACGGCGGCTTCAGCAATGAGGATCCTTCCTATCAGCGCCAGCAGGTGTACGGCCGCGAGCCGTCCCGCCGCGCCGCGCCGTCAGGCCCGGACTCGTACGGCAGCGAGGACGGCGGCTTCTACGGCAACCGGCCGCCGTGGCGCGACGATGCCGAGATGATGTCGTTCGCCACCGCCGAGCGCGGCGAACCGCTGGGCGGCATGACCTCATGGCGCGAGCGCCAGGCCGGACGCACCGACCCCAAGGGCTATGTGCGGTCGGACGAGCGCGTGCGCGAGATTGTGTGCGAATACCTGGCGCACAGCGGCCTGGACGTGAGCGACGTGTCGGTGGACGTGGCCGATGGCTGCGTCACCCTGACCGGCACCGTGCCGGACCGCCGCACCAAGCATCGCATCGAAGACTGCACCGACAGTTGCGCTGGCGTGCAGGACGTGGACAACCGCATCCGCATCGCCGGGGCGCCCGTCCGAACCGGAGCGGAACAATGAAAAAGATCGCCATCATCAGTGAACACGCTTCGCCGCTGGCGGTTGCCGGCGGCGTCGACAGTGGCGGACAGAACGTCTACGTCGCGCACGTGGCGCGCGAACTGGCGCGCGCCGGCCTGCAGGTCGACGTCTTCACCCGCAAGGACAATCGGGAACTGGAACCGGAACACGCCTGGATGCCCGGGGTCAAGGTGGTGCACGTGCCGGCCGGGCCGGAAGTCTATCTGCCCAAGGAGCAGATGCTGCCCTACATGGATGATTTCTCGCGCTACCTGCTGCGCCATGCCGCCAGGCAGGACAAGGCCTATGACATCATTCATGCCAATTTCTTCATGTCGGCCTGGGCCGCGCTGCCGCTCGCGCAGCGCTACGGCATCCCGCTGGCCGTGACGTTCCACGCGCTCGGCAAGGTGCGTCGCCAGCACCAGCAGGAGGCCGACCTGTTCCCGGACAGCCGCTTCGATATCGAAACCGAGATCGTGCGCCGCGCCGACCGCATCATCGCCGAGTGCCCGCAGGACCGGCGCGACCTGATGGCGTTGTACGACGCCGACCCGCGCCGGATCGACATCGTGCCCTGCGGCTACGACGCCGCCGAGATGGCGCCCCGGCCCATGACGCGGGCGCGGCAGGCGCTGGGGTGGGAGCATCAGGACTTCACCCTGCTGCAGCTGGGCCGCATGGTGCCGCGCAAGGGCGTGGACAACGTGATCCGCGCGCTCGGGCGCCTGCGCCATCGCCACGGCATCAACGCCAGGCTGTGCGTGGTGGGCGGAAATTCGGACGACGCCGATGCCACCGCCACGCCCGAGATCGCGCGGCTGCGCCAGATTGCGCAGGACGAGGGCGTGGCGCCGTGGGTGGAGTTCACCGGCCGCCGTCATCGGGATGACCTGGCGACCTACTACGGCGCCTGCGATGTGTTCGTGACCACGCCGTGGTACGAGCCCTTCGGCATCACGCCGGTCGAGGCCATGGCCTGCGGCCGGCCGGTGGTGGGTTCGGATACCGGCGGCATCCGCAGCACGGTGGTGCATGGCAAGACCGGCTTCCTGGTGCCGCCGCGCGACCCGGACAGCCTGGCCGAGCGGCTGGCCCAACTGGCCGCCGATCCCGCCCTGCGCGCCCGCATGGGCGAGGCCGGACGCCTGCGGGCGCGCCGACTCTACACCTGGAAGCGCGTCGGGCTGGACTTGCTGGCGGTGTATCGGCAGATGGCGGCGCAGGCGGCCCGGCCGGATCGGCACGCGCCGCGCATGGCGGCTTGAGATCAGGAGCGAAAGATGCAGGAATCCGATAGTTTGAAAGGGCGGGTGGTGCTGGTGACCGGCGGCGGCAGCGGCCTGGGACAGGCGCTTTGCAGCATGCTGGCGGGCGAGGGCGCGCGCGTGGCGGTGGCCGATATCGACGAGCGCCGCGCGCAGCAGCTGGCCGAGCGGCTCCAGGCAGAAGGCGGGGACGTCATGGGCTGCGTCATGGATGTGGGCGTGGCGCGTGATGTGCAGGACGGGCTGGATGCCGTGGTGCGCCGCTTTGGCCGGCTCGATGCCGTTGTCAACAGTGCCGGCATCGACGTCACCGCGCCCATCGGCAAGCTCGACGCCGATGTCTGGGAGCGCGTGCTGCGCACCAATCTGACCGGCCCCTTCCTCATGGCCAAGCTGGCCAAGGACCTTCTCAGCCCGGGCGGCCACATCGTCAACGTGGCCTCGACGGCGGCGCGGCGCGCCTGGCCCAATGCCAGCGCCTACCATGCCAGCAAGTGGGGCCTGATGGGGCTATCACATGCCCTGCATGCCGAACTGCGGGCTGAAGGCCTGAAAGTGAGCGCGGTGATCGCCGGCGGCATGCGCACCCCGTTTCTGCTGGACCGCTTTCCCGACATCGACGTGGATACGCTGCAGGACCCGGCCAATGTCGCCCGCGCCGTGCGCTTCGTGCTGACGCAACCGGCCGAGACGGTGGTGCCCGAGATCATGGTGCTGCCCATGCGGGAAACGTCATGGCCTTGAGGCCGGCGGTGTTCCTCGACAAGGACGGCACCGTGCTGGTCGACGTCCCGTTCAATGTCGACCCGGGGCGGATGGCGTATGCGCCCATGGCCCATGCCGGCCTGAACCGCCTGGGCGCCGCCGGCGTGGCGCTGGTGGTCATCAGCAATCAATCCGGGGTGGCGCGGGGCCTGTTCCCGCTGGCGGCGCTGGAGGCGGTGCGGACCCGGCTGGCGGCAATGTTCCGCGCCGCCGGGGCGCGCCTGGATGGTTTCTACTGTTGCCCGCACCATCCGCAGGGCCGCGTCGCCGGCTACGCCGTCGAGTGCGCTTGCCGCAAGCCCAGGCCGGGCCTGCTGTTGCAGGCCGCCGCGGAGCTTGGCCTGGACCTGTCCGCGTCCTGGTTCATCGGCGACATCCTCGACGACGTCGAGGCCGGCCACCGCGCCGGCTGCCGCAGCCTGTTGCTGGACGTGGGCAACGAGACCGAATGGCGCGAGGGGCCGCTGCGGATTCCGGATGCGCGCGCGCCCGACCTGGATGCCGCGGCGCGCCGGGTGCTGGCGGCGAGCGGGCGCGCAGACAAGACGCAAGCGCTGGCGCCGTCCGGGCAGGCGGGAGGCGGATGATGGCGCCGCGGTGGCAGGATTGCGCCCATGTGCTCGGCGTGCGCCTGGACAACATGGGCGACGTGCTGATGTGCACGCCCGCGTTGCGGGCGTTGCGCCAGTCCGGCGCCACCCGCCTGTCCTTGCTGACTTCGACCTCCGGGGCGCGGCTGGCGCCGTTCGTGCCGGAGCTGGACACCGTCCTGGCCTACGACGCCGCGTGGATCAAGAATGAGTCGCGGGGAAACGCCGATGACGTGGACGCCATCGGGCGGCTGCGCGCCTTGCGGCCGGACGCGGCGGTGGTGTTCACCGCCTACAGCCAGAGCGCGCTGCCCGCGGCACTGCTGTGCCACCTGGCCGGCATTCCGCGCGTGTTGGCTTACTGCCGGGAGAATCCCTACCGCCTCATCACCGACTGGGTGCGCGAGACGGAGCCCGCCGACGGCATCCGCCACGAGGTGCAACGGCAACTGGACTTGGTGGCCGAAGTGGGGGCGCGCGCCGACCATGCCGGCCTGTCGTTCCAGGTGCGGCAGCAGGACCGGGTGTCGCTGGCCTGGAAGCTGCACCGCCAGGGCGTGACCGAGACGGGCGGCTGGATTTGCGCGCATGCCGGCGCCACCGCCCCTTCGCGGCGCTATCCGGCGGAACTGATGGTGCGGGCGCTGACCGCACTGCGCGGCGACGGTCGCCGCATCCTGCTGCTGGGCGGCCATGAGGACCCGGCGCTGGCGCCGGCCCTGGCCGCCGCGCGGCCGCTGCTGCCGGGCCTGATCGACCTGTCGGGCGAACTCAGCCTGGGCGAGCTGGGCGCGGTGCTGGAGGCGGCCGACGTTCTCATCTGCAACAACAGCGGGCCGGCGCACATCGCCGCCGCGCTCGGGCGGCCGGTGGTGGATCTGTACGCACTGACCAATCCCCAGCACACCCCCTGGATGACCGCCGCGCGCGTGCTGAACCAGGACGTTCCCTGCCGATACTGCTATCGCAGCGTGTGCCCGCAGGGCCATCACGCCTGCCTGGCCGGTGTCGATCCCGAGCGCGTCGCGGCCGCGGCGCGGGAATTGCTTGGCGGCGGGCGGGCCGATGCCCGCGCTGCCAGGAAGGAGATGCCATGTTTACCCTAGGAATCAACGCAGCCTATCATGATTGTTCGGCCACCCTGGTGCGCGACGGCGCCGTGGTCGCGGCGGCCGAGGAGGAGCGCTTCACGCGCGTCAAGCATGGCAAGCGGCCGGTGCCGTTCACCACCTGGCAGCTGCCCTACCATGCGATCGATTACTGCCTGTCGGCGGGCGACATCCGCCTGCGCGATGTCGACCACATCGTCTACTCGTATGACCCGGCGCTGCTGGCAGGCAGCCGGCCGCTGGCCGGCGACATCACGCTGCCGCTGGAGCCTTCGCGCGCCGCCCTCGGCGCGGCGGGCGAGTCGCCCTGGGACCCGCTGTTCCTGTCGTACCTGGTGAACGCGCCGCGCCAGCTGCTGGACGGCGTGCCGCACCACCTCAAGTCGCCGCGTTTCGACGCCCTGACGCTGGATCACATCATGGAGCGCTGGGTGTTCCTGGATCACCACCTGTGCCACGAGGCCAGCGCGTTCCTGGCGGCGCCCTGTGCGGATTCGGCCGTGCTCACCATGGACGGGCGCGGTGAACGCACCACCACCAGCTATGGCCATTTCTCCGATGGCGAGTACGCCCGGCTCAAGCAGATCGACCTGCCGCATTCCCTGGGGCTGCTGTACGAGGAAGTCACCCGCTACCTGGGGTTCCTGCATTCTTCCGACGAGTACAAGGTGATGGCGCTGGCCTCGTTCGGCAAGCCCGAATTCCGCAAGGAGTTCCGCGAGATCCTGCGGCTGGAGGAAGAGGGCGGCTATTCGGTGCAGCCGGCGCGGCTGGCCGAACGCTTCGGTCCGCCGCGCCAGCGCGGCGCGCCGTTCGAGGACAGGCACAAGCATATCGCCAGTTCGCTGCAGTACGTGCTGGAGGAAACGGCGCTGCACATGGCGCAGTGGCTGCACGAGAGAACCGGCGCGCGCAATCTCAGCATGGCGGGCGGCGTGGCGCTGAACTGCGTGATGAACGCCCGCATCGCGCGCGATGGTCCGTTCGATAGCGTCTGGGTGCAGCCGGCCGCGGGCGATGCCGGCACCTCGCTGGGCGCGGCGCTGTACGTGGACTATCACCGGCGCGGCGGCAAGCGCGCATGGGCCATGGAGCACGCGTATCTGGGGCCTTCCTATGGCGACGAGGAGATCGAGCGCTTCCTGTACGGCGCCAAGCTGGATTTCCGGCGGCTCGACGACGTGGCCGGCGAGACCGCCGCGCTGCTGGCGCAGGAAAAGATCATCGGCTGGTTCCAGGGGCGCATGGAGTTCGGGCCGCGCGCGCTGGGGGCCCGTTCCATCCTGGCCTCGCCACTGGACAGCGCCATGCAGGCGCGCCTGAACGGGCTGAAGGACCGCGAGGACTTCCGGCCGGTGGCGCCGGTCGTCATGGAAGAGCGCGCCACGCAATGGTTCGACGGCCGCGGCGCGGACGCCATCTGCGCGCCCTTCATGCTGTTCGTCTACGACGTGCTGCCGCACCGGGCCAGCCGCATTCCCGCGGTGCGCCATATCGACGGCACCGCGCGCGTGCAGACCGTGCGGCGCGACCAGAACTCGCGCTACTACGACCTGCTGGCCGCCTTCGAGCGCCTGACCGGCGTGCCGGTGCTGGTCAATACCTCGTTCAACACCCGCGGCGAGCCGGTGGTATGCACGCCGCGCGATGCGGTGGAGTGCTTCTGGACGTCGCCGCTGGACGCGCTGGTCATCGGTTCCTATCTGGTGGAGAAGCCGCGATGAACGCGCCCGCGACGCCTTCCGTTTCCGTGGTGGTGCCGACCTACAAGCGGCCGGCGCTGCTGGCGCGCTGCCTGGCCGCCTTGTCCCGCCAGGATTTCCCGCGCGACGCCTACGAGGTGCTGGTGTGCGACGACGCCGCCAGCGCCGCCACCCGGCGCCAGGTGGAGGGGCTGCGGCGCGAATGGGGCGGCATGCCGGCCTTGCGGTACCTGCCGGTGTCCGGCACCCGGGGGCCGGCCGGCGCCCGCAATCTCGGCTGGCGCGGCGCCAAGGCCGAAATCATCGCGTTCACGGATGACGACACCATCGCCCACCCGGATTGGCTGCGCCACGGCGTGCGCGCGCTGGACGCGGATGTCGCCGCGGTGACCGGGGAGACCGACATGCCGCTGCCGGATCCGCCCAACGATTATGAGCGGGACGCGGCCGGCCTGACCCGGGCCGAGTTCATCACGGCCAACTGCTTCGTGAAACGTTCGGCGCTGGTGGCGGTGGGCGGCTTCGACCCGCGCTACACCATGGCGTGGCGCGAGGATTCCGACCTGCATTTTGCCCTGCTCGACCATGGCATGGCGGTGCGGCGCGCGCGCCACGCGCGGGTGACGCACCCGCTGCGGCCGGCAGGTTTCGCGGCCGGGCTGGGCATGCAGAAAAAGGTGATGTTCGACATGCTGCTGCGCAGGAAGTACCCGCTGCTGTATCGCAGCCGCATCCGCGCGCGGGCGCCGCGTTTCTACTTGGCGGTCACCGCGTCCCTGGTGTGCGCGCTCGCCCTGGCGGCGCTGGGATGGCGCGCCGGCGCCATGGCCGCGCTGGCGGTGTGGCTGGGGCTCACTGCCCTCTTTTTTTGGCGGCGCCTGCGCGGCACCCGCCAGACCATGCGCGACGTCGCCGACCTGGCGATCACGTCCGCCTGCATTCCGCTGCTGTCGATCGGCTGGCGCGCCATCGGCCTGTTGCGATTCGCCAGGGCCAGGCCATGACGGCCGCGCTGCTCGCCACGCCCCCCGCGAACCGGATCGCCGTATTCCGGGCGCTGCAGCTGGGCGACATGTTGTGCGCCGTGCCGGCGCTGCGCGCCCTGCGCCAGGCCTTTCCGCAGGCCAGGATTTCGTTGATCGGGCTGGCCGGCGCGCGCGAATTCGTGGCCCGCTTCCACGCCTACGTCGACGAGTTGATCGAATTTCCTGGTATTGCGGAGTTCCCCGAGCAGGCCTGCCGGCCGGATGAATTGCCGGCCTTCTTTCGCCGGGTGCGGGCGGCGCGGCCCGACGTGGCTTTGCAGATGCACGGCAGCGGCGTCCATTCGAACCGGATCGTGAGCCAGCTAGGCGCGGCCCGCTGGGGCGGATTCGTGGCCGACGCCGGCGCGCAGATCGAGGGGCGGCGCCTGTGCTGGCCCGACGACCTGCCCGAGCCGCAGCGCTATCTGGCGCTGCTGCGCTTTCTGGGCCTGCCCGCCACCGACGACCGCCTGGAATTCCCGTGCGGCGACGAAGATGCCGCCGCCGCGCGGGCCTTGTTGCGCCGCCATGGGCTCGATCCGGCGCGCCTGGTGCTGATGCACCCGGGCGCGCGGCTGCGCTCGCGGCGCTGGCCGCTGGCGCGCTACGCCGAGGTGGCGCGCGCCTTGCGCGGCGCGGGTTGGCAGGTCGCCTTGACCGGCTCGGACGCCGAGCGGGCGCTGACGCGCGAGTTGCGCCAGCGCGCGGGGCTGGCGCTGCCCGACCTGTGCGGCGCCACCACGCTGGGCAGCCTGGCGGCGCTGTTGCGCGCCAGCCGCCTGCTGGTATGCAATGACACCGGGGTCTCGCACCTGGCCGCGGCCATGGGCGCGCGCAGCGTGGTCGTCGCCTGCGGCAGCGATGCGCGCCGCTGGGCGCCGCGCGACAGCCGGCGCCACGTGGTGCTGGCAGCGCCCGTGCCGTGCCGGCCGTGCGCCTACGAAAGCTGCCCGATCGGCCACCCCTGCGCGCTGCGGGTCACGGTGGCCGACGTGCTGGCGCGGGCGCAGGAGCAATTGGCGCGGGGGCTGCCATGACCCAGTCCCGCATGCCGCGCGGCCGGCGCCTGCGCATCCTGACCTGGCACGTCCACGGCAACTATCTCTATGCCCTGGGACAGGTGCCGCACGACTTCGTGATACCGGTGCTGCCGGGCAATCCGGCCGGCTACGGCGCGCTGGGCAGCCGCATCCCCTGGGGGGACAACCTCGTCCAGGTGCCGGCGGCCGCGCTGCGCGACCAGCGCCTGGACTGCGTCCTGTACCAGTCGCGCCAGAACCTGGAGGATGCCCGCTTGCTGCTGGACGACGCGCAGCGCGCGCTGCCCAGCGCCTACCTGGAGCACAATCCGCCGGAACCGCATCCCACCGACACCCGCCATCCGTTTCACCACCCGCGCGGCCTGCTGGTCCACGTGACGCCGTTCAACGCGAACATGTGGGACAACGGCGACATGCCGGTGCGGGTCATCGAACATGGCGTGCCGCCGCCCCGGGTGGCCTATGACGGCAGCGTGGCGCGGGGCATCGTGGTGGTCAACCACCTGGCGCGCCGCGGCCGTCGCATCGGCCTGGACCTGTTCGAGCGCATGCGCGCCCAGACCCCGCTGGACTTGATCGGCATGGACTCGCAGGCCCTCGGCGGGTTGGGAGAAGTGCCCAATATGGAAGTGGCGGCCTGCCTGGCGCGCTACCGCTATTTCTTCAGCCCGATCCGCTACGCCAGCCTCGGGCTGTCGCTGGTGGAGGCCATGCTCTGCGGCGTGCCGGTGGTGGGCTTCGGCGCCACCGAACTGCCCACCGTCATCAGCAACGGGGTGAACGGCTACGTGGACACGCGCATCGAACGCCTGGCGCAGGTGGCGCGGCAACTGCTGGCCGAACCCGAACTGGCCCGGGCGTGGGGGGCGGCGGGGCGTGAAACCGCCCTGCGCCGCTTCGGCATGGAACGCTTCGTGGCCGACTGGCTGAACGCATTCGACTCGCTTATGGAGGCGGCATGAACATGATGAATTTGCCCAAGGGGCGCGCCCTGGTGGCGGGCGGCGCGGGATTCCTGGGCTCCAACCTGTGCGCGCGCCTGCTTGCCGACGGCTGGGAGGTGGTGTGCGTCGACAACTTCCAGACCGGGCGGTCGCGCAATGTGGCGATGCTGGCGGCCCATCCGCGCTTTGCCGTGGTGCGCCACGACATCGTCGAGCCGCTCGCCGATGTGCAGGTCGACCGCATCTACAACCTGGCATGCCCCGCTTCGCCGGTGCACTATCAGGCCGATCCCTTGAAGACGTTGCGCACCTGCGTGCTGGGCGCCATGCAATTGCTGGAGCTGGCGCGGCGCTGCGGCGCGCGCGTGCTGCAGGCGTCCACCAGCGAAGTCTATGGCGATCCGCTGGAGCATCCGCAGCGCGAAGGTTATTGGGGCCACGTGAACCCGGTGGGGCCGCGCTCCTGCTACGACGAGGGCAAGCGTTGCGCCGAGACCATCTTCATGGAGTACGCCGCGCATGAAGGCGTGGACGTGCGCATCGCGCGCATCTTCAATACCTATGGACCGCACATGTCGCCCGACGACGGCCGCGTCGTGTCGAACTTCATCGTCCAGGCGCTGGCCGGCAAGCCGCTGACCATCTATGGCGATGGCACGCAGACCCGTTCGTTCTGCTACGTGGACGACTTGATCGACGGCCTGGTGCGCCTGATGGAAAGCGTGCCGCCGGACGTGCGGCCGGTGAACCTGGGCAATCCCGCGGAACTGACGATGCTGGAAATGGCGGACATGGTCCGCACCCTGACGGGCGCCAACGTGCCGCTGGTGCATCGCGACCTGCCGGTCGACGACCCGACGCACCGCTGCCCGGATATCTCGCTGGCGCGGGAGCGGCTCGGGTGGACGCCGCGCATCGCGCCGGTCGAAGGCATGGCGCGCACGGTGGCGTATTTTTCCAGCGAGGCCGGCGCCGTCCGGGGTGCCGCGGGGCCGCTGCGAACAGCCGCGGACGCGGCGGCGGGCGTGGCCTGAGACTGGCGCCGGCCAGCCGCGCCATGACGCCCGCCGGGCATGGCGTTTGCTGCCGATGGGAGCCCCCCGGATGGATTCCTCCCCCGGGGCGGACACACTCCGCAAAGACGAGGCACACCATGAAAGCCAAAGACAGTCACACCCATTCTTCCCTGGACGATACCCCGCGCGAGAGCCAGGCCAGCCACAGGGATACCCAGAACCGTTCGAAGAAGGCGGGCCATACCTCGCAGATCGGCACCGGCCAGGACCAGCAAAGCCAGCGCAATCGCGGCGCCGGCGCGCGCAGCAAGCCCTGAATCGCGGCGGGACCGGCGCGCGGCATCGCCTTGCGTGCCGCCCTCGCGCCCGCCTGCCGCGCGCGGCCAGGAGAAAATCATGAGACATCATTCGTATCGCGGCCAGCGCCTGCAGGCGCTGGCGCTGGCCCTGGGCATGGCGGTCGGCCTGCCGGTCGCGACCCGCGTCGCCGCCGAGCCGGCCACCGGCGGCGCGGGACAGGGGACGCAGGAATCCGGCAAACCCGCCCCGGCGCCCGCGCCCATGCCGCCCAACGCCGCGCCCGGGCCGTCCAAGGGCGACCCGTCCGCGCCGCCGCCCACCATACCGAAGGGCGCGCCGGCCGATGGCGCCACCCAACCCACGCCGGGGCAGGGCACGGTCAAGGGGTCCACGGCCAACCCGGCGCCTGACGGCCGGCTGCCCGGCGGCAGGGCGGGCTCGGGAGGCAGCAAGAGCAACGAATTCGGGCGGTAGGCGGCGGCCGGGGGCGGGCGAATGCCGGCCCTGGCGCGCATGCCGCGAGGCTGGCCGCGCCAGGTCGCGGCGCCGCCAGCACGGTTCAGGCCGGCAGGCGCGACAGCAGGGTCAGCATGGCCAGCAGGGCCGCGCCCAGCGCCCACAGCATCAGCGCCAGCCGCAGGCTCAAGGACAGTCGGGCGCGCCGCGGGGGCGGTTCGACGGCAAGGGGCAGTGGTGCGGCGGCGGGCGCCTGGTCGGCATTGGCCGCGGCAACCCGGGCGGCGCCTGAACTCGCCCGCGGCGGCGTCAGCGACACCACCGCGTTGCCGATCAGCACCGAAGACGAAGCCGTCTTGGGGTGGCTCATGGCGGGCTGCTCCATACCGACGCCTGCCGGTACTGCTCGGCCCGCGCCAGCGTTCTGTAGAAGTCGGCGCCGGCGCGGACCAGGGCCTCGATTTCCCGTGGCGACAGCTTTTCCTTCAGTGCCGCCAGGCTTTGCGCGTAGTCGGACAGGACCTCCGGCCAATCGGCCAGGGGCCGGTCGGAAACGGAGGTCGCCAACATGCGCGCCAGCAACTCATCACGGTCCATGGCACGATCCCCCGGGCAGCCATACCCGTCGCGGTCATTACTTGTCGGTGGCCTGTTTCAAGGTCTTGGCCATCTGCAAGTGCTGTTGCAGGGTGGGCAGCGTCTGGATGGCGAACTGCTTGACGTCGGGGTCCTTGACGTCGTTCGACGCCTTTTCGAACAGCTTGACGGCATCTTCATGCGCGCCCACGCCGATTTCGTCGGCATAGGCCTTGTCGAAGCCCTCGTCGCGCAGGCCCAGCGCCTGCAGGCGTGCCTTCTGCACCAGCGAAGGCTCGGTCGGCACCTCGTATCCCTTGCTCTTGGCCAGCGCGGCCAGTTGCTGCCCGGCCTTGCCATGGTCATCGATCATCTTCTGCGCGAAGGTCTTCACCTCGCCGCTGCGCGCCTTTTCCAGGGCCAGCTTGCTGCCCTCGACTTCCAAGTGGCCGGCCTGGGCGGCGTTTTCCATAAAGTCGCGATCGCCGCTGTCCAGCTTGGTCGGGGCCGGCGCGGATGGGACGGCCTGCTGCGCCATGCCGGCTTGCGGGCCGCCGAGAGTGAACAGCGCGAACAGCGAAACCGTGGTCAGGGTGCGGAGGGTCATGGAATTCTCCTGGAGTTGGATAGGGCATCGTGAAAGGAGTGGCGAGCATCGATGACGGCCAGCCGATCGGGCCGCCTTGGGCAGCAGCAAGCCGCGTTCCCGGCGGCGGGGGCCGGACCACAATGCGGACCACAACGCGGACCACAACGGGGCAGCGGTATTTTTTACCGCCGCGACGCTATGCCCCGGCATCGCTTGACGGCGCATGGCTCAAGGGCCCGCCTCAGGCCGCGTCGTCGCCGGGCGCCGGGCCGGGACGGCCGCCGTTGCGCGCCGCGTCCGGCGGCGCATGCGACACGCCGGCGCCGGTTTCGTCGACCACGCCGTCGGGGGCGATATCGCTGCCGCCATCCTCCGGCGTCAAGGGGTCGGCGGCAGGCCGGTCGCCAGTGCCTTGGGCGTCGCTGTCGCTGTCGCTTTGAGGGGACGACGCCGGCAGATCGCTGGGAGAATCCGACGAGTCGCTGGGGCCGGCGGGGGGCGAGCCAACGGGGTCGGGAATACGGAAGGGGACGGACATGACGGACTCCTTGCGGGATAGCCTCGGGCTTGCCGGCACAGCATCTGGCGTTCCCGCGAGCGGCATGGCCTATGCCCGCTTCACTGCGGCTTGCGGACCTGGATGTTGTTGCGCACTTCGTTCACGCCGGGCACCTGGCGCGCGGCCGCGATGGCGTTCGCGGCGCTGTCTTCGTCGTCGGCGAAGCCGCTCAGCTGCACCGTGCCGCGGTAGGTTTCGACCTGGATGGTGTTGGATCGCAGGCCGGGTGCGCGGATCAGGGCTTCGCGGACCCGCGCCGTCACCGCCACGTCGTCGGTGTATTGGCCGGTGCTGCGCCGGCCGCCTTCCGCGGCGCAGCCGGGCAGCACGATCACGCAGGCGATGCCGAGCGGGGCTGCGCGCAAGATCTGGATGGGAACCATGTGAATCTCCTGTTTGCGGAACGCGGCAGTGCGCTCCGCAAACCGGCGCAGCAATCGCTATGCCCGTGGCGGCCGCGGGCCGTGGTTCAGCCCAGCCGCCGCAGCACGCGCGCCACCCGCGCGATGCCGCCCGTGCCGCTGGCGGCGCGGCCGACCAGCGTGGTGCCGGCCAGGGTCAACAGCATGCGGCGCAGCGGCGTGCCGCCGCGCATGCCGCGCCGCATGAGCCATACGCCCAGGCCCAGCACCGCCAGGTGCTCGCCGGGAAAGCCGGGGCGGGCGGCGTCGATCTCGCGCACCCGGCGCAGCCAGGGGGCGTTGGCGGCGCGTCCGGCCTGCGCGGGATGCGGATCGTCGGCGGTGGCATCGGCCGGTTCGATGTCCTCTTCCGGCACGGCGTTGCCCGGGGCATGGCCGCGGGCGTCCTCCGTGTCGGCCGGCGCGCGTGGCACGGGCGTGGCGGGGGAAGGGGGCACCGCGCGTGGTAGGCGCGGCGTCGAGTCGGGGTGGGGCATGGCGGGCTCCTGGTAACGGGAAGGCGCGGATGGCCAGGCCCCGTTGCCAGCAAGCGCCGCTCCCGCATCCGGCGGCGCCGCCGCCTCAGAAGCGCGTATGCCTGCCGAACGGCTGCTCGGCGGCGGTCGGCTTGTCGAAGGTCGCGGTATCGCCGTTCAGGTCCGCTACGTGGATCTGCGCCAGCCGGGTCGCTTCGTCGATGGCGGATTGGGCGGACGCAAAGCGTTCATCGATGGCGATGCGTTCCCTGCCCGGACCGGCGGCGGGGGAGATCAAGGTGTACCCGATGCGCCAGGCGCCGTCGTCGTGGACCGGGCGTTCGATCTGGAAATCCCATTTGGTGTTTTCCATGGTGCCTCCTGTGGTGCTTGCTGTCAGGTGCTTCCATGCTAACGCGATCGATCCGGCCCTCCCAACCGCTCAAACGGCCTGCAGCGTGCCGCTCACATGGATGCGGGTGTCGCCGCCGACCCAGACCTGGCCGCTGTCGTCACGCGATAGATGGACGCGGCCGCGCCGGCCCAGGCGCGTGCCCTGGGCGGCGACATAGTCGTGGTCGATCCATCCCTGCGCGAAGAACCACTGCGCCAGCGCGGCGTTCAGGCTGCCGGTGACCGGGTCCTCGACGATGGCGCCGGCCGGGTCGGAAAAGAATGCGCGCACTTCGAATGCGGCTTCGCCGCCCGGCGCGTGAGGGCCGATCACGCCGATATCGACCGGCGTTGGCCAGCGTCCGGCGGGTTCGAGCGCCAGCACCTTCTCCGCCGACGCCAGCCGGATTCCCAGCCATCCCGGGCCGTTGTCGACCCAGGCCGCGGCCAGGATGTCGCGGGCCTCGATGCCCAGCAGCCGCCGCGCCTGCTCCAGTTCGTCCGCGCCCGGCGCGCCCGAGCGGATCAGCGGCGGGGCGGCGAAGGCCAGCCGCCGCGGGTCGCGCCGGATGCGCACCAGTCCGGCGCCGCACTCCTGCATGACGTGGGTATCGTGGCGCGGCGCATGTGCCGCCAGCCACGCGTGGCAGGTGCCCAGCGTCGGATGGCCGGCAAAGGGCATTTCGCGGTCCAGCGTGAAGATCCTGACGCGGTAGTCGGCCTGCGGATGGGTCGGCGCGACCAGGAACGTGGTCTCCGACAGGTTGAACCAGCGCGTCAGGCGTTGCATGTCGGACGTCGACAGCGCGTCGGCGCCGGTGACGACCGCGACCGGATTGCCGGCAAGCGGGCCGGCGCCGAAGACGTCGACCATATGGACGGTGAGAGGCATCATGTCAGTGCGCAGTTCGATGAAAGGGAAGCCGCGCCGCGCGGCGCGGGCAGGGAGGGGCGATCCATGCGGGCTCAGCCGCGCCAGAACAGCAGCTTCAGCCCGGCGGCGGCGAACACCGCGGCGAGCGCGCCTTCGATGGCGCGCCGCGCTCGCGCGTACAGGGCCGCCATCGACGCGGTCGAGAACAGCAGCGCGTAGCCGCCGAACACGCCCACGCCCAGGGCCACGCAGCCGCCCACGATGGCCGGCAGTTCGTGGGCGGCGCCGTCCGGACCCATCCCGAGCGAGATGATGGCAGTCCAGGCCATGATGGCCTTGGGATTGCCGACGTGCATGAACACGCCCTGGCGGTAACGGGCGCCGAGTCGCCCGGTGCTGCCCGCCGCGCGCGGCGCCGCGCAGGCCGCGGCCGGCCGCAAGGCGGACCGGCCCGTGCGCGCGGCCAGGTACAACAGGTAAAGGCCGCCCGCGATCTTGAGAAGCGCCAGGGCCTGCGCATAGGCGTTGAGCACGGCGGCGATGCCGGTGGCGGCCAGCAGCGCCCAGAACAGCGAACCCGTGACGACGCCGGCCGCCAGCGCCAGGGCCGGACCGCGGCCGTCGCGCATTGCCGTGGCCATGATGGCCATGGTGCTGGGCCCCGGGCTGGCGGTGGCGATCAGATAGGTGCCATAGACCATGGCGAGGTGGCTGGCATTCATGCCGGTTTGCTCCGGGTGAGACACCGCCTTGCGCCCTCAGGGCAGCAGGTCGGCGCGGTGGACGATGTGGATCTTGTTGCCGTCGGGATCGCGCAGGTAGGCGCCGTAATAGCCGTTGCCGTAGCGCGGGCGGGGCCCGGGGGCGCCTGCGTCGGCGCCGCCGTGCGCCAGGCCGGCGGCGTGCGCCGCGTCGACCGCGCCCGTCGAAGGCGCCAGAAAGGCCGTCATGGCGCCGTTGCCCGCGCTCGCCGGTTCGCCGTCATAAGGGGTGTAGACGTAAAAGCGCGGCAGCGCGGCGTGCGCCGCGACCCAGCACAGCGCCGCCGGGCCGCCATCGGGCGAGACGGGGCGGCGGCGCAGTCCGAGCGGGGACAGCACTGCATCATAGAAGCGGCCTGCGCGTTCGAGATCGCGCGTGCCGACGGTAACGTGGCTGAACATGGGTTTCTCCAGGCCGGCCGACATCGCGGCCGGCGCATCCGGCAGGGAACGGGCGGGCAATCGCGCCGCGGCGGCGGACTGCGGCATCAACGTTACACTATTGAAGAAAGCAAAAAGTGTCATGTGACGCTTATTTTTGGAGGCCGCCCGGATGCTGCTGCAATCGCCCTGGATTCCCCGCCTGGCGAACATCGAGGCCAGCCCGGCCGAGCGCCTGGCGCTGGCGCTGGCCGACGATATCGTCGAAGGGCGGCTGGCCGGCGGCGACCGCCTGCCGGCGCACCGCGACCTGGCCAAGCGGCTGCGCATCGGCCTGGGTTCGGTGACCCAGGCCTATGTGTCGCTGGAGCGGCGCGGCCTGACGCGCAGCGTGCAGGGGCGCGGCACGTTCGTCGCGAGCCGGCAGGCGCTGGGCGACGCGGTAATCGACCTGTCTTCCAACGCCCCGCCGGCCGCCCTCGATGCGCGCGTGCTGGCGCGCACCCTGGCCGGCATCGCGCGCAGGATCGACGCCGACCATTTCAATCTCTACGCGCCGCCGGGCGGCCATCTGGAACACCGCCGCGCGCTGGCGCGTTGGCTCGAAACCGTCGGCCTGCCCGTGGATGCCTCGCACCTGGTGTTGACCGGCGGCGCGCGCCAGGCGCTGTCATTGGCCATCGAACTGGCCTGCGGCAAGCGGGGGTTGCTGCTGACCGAGAGGCTCACGTATCCCGGCGCCCTGGCCCTGGCGCGGCGGCAGGGCTGCCGTGTGCGGGGCGTCGAGATCGATGGCGAGGGCATGGTGCCGCAATCGCTCGCCGCCGCGCTCGAGGCGACCACGGCAACGGCGGGCCGGGCGGTCTACCTGACCCCGACCCTGCACAATCCGACGACCGCGACGATGGGCGCGGCGCGCCGGCGGGCCATTGTTGACCTTTGCCGCCGCGCGGGAGCATGGATCATCGAAGACGGCGTCTATTCGGTGGCGGCGCCCCATCTGCCGCCGTTGGCGGCCCTGGCGCCGGACCTCTGCCTGCACGTCAATGGCATGTCCAAGGCGCTCGGCCCGGGTTTGCAGATCGGCGCGCTGGCGCTGCCCGCCGCCTTGCGTGACGCGGCGCGGGAACGGTTGCGCGACCTGCCAGCGGGGCCGTCCGCGCTTGCCTGTGCCGTGGTGCAGGAATGGCAGGCCAGTGGCATGATCGCCGCATTGCAGCGCGACCTGCTGCATGAGGCGCGGCGGCGCGCCGGCCTGGCCGCGTCGATCCTCGGGACTGATGCCCTGACATTGTCTGCCGACGCCTATCATGCCTGGCTGCCGATGGCGAGCGCGGCGGCCCGGCGCTTCGTGGCCGCCGCCGCCGACAAGGGCGTGCGGCTGACGCCGCCGGAAAGCATGATGGTCGATGCCGCGGACCGCCGGGCGGGTGTGCGGCTCTGCCTGGGCGGCCCCGCTTTCGCGGACCTGGAGACGGCCCTGACGCGGCTGGCGGGCCTGCCAGGCCGGGCGGGATGAGCGGGGGGGCGTGCGCCTGCCCGCTCAGACCCCCACGGCGTCCGCGGATGCGGCCCCGGCAGGTCCGGGGCTGGCGCCGGGCTGTCCGCGCAGGGCCGCGATGTCGCGCTTGGGCGGCACGCCATACAGGCGGCTGTACTCGCGGCTGAATTGCGAGGGGCTTTCGTACCCCACCTTGAACGCGGCGCTGGCCACGTCCAGGTATTCGTTCAGCATCAGCCGCCGCGCCTCGTTCAGCCGCAGCCACTTCTGGTACTGCAGCGGGCTCATGGCGGTCAGCTGGCGGAAATGGTGGTGGAACGTCGGCGGGCTCATCTGCACGCGCGCGGCCAGCTCCTCCACCCGCAACGGCAGCGCGTAGTGCCGCTTCAGCCATGAGATCGCCCGCGCGATGCGCTGGCCCTGGCCATCCACGGCGGTGATCTGCCGCAGCCGGGCGGCCTGGTCGCTCATCAACAGGCGGTAGTGGATTTCACGCAGCACCAGCGGCGCCAGCACGGGGATGGCGTCGGGCTCATCGAGCAGGGCCAGCAGGCGCGTGAACGGCGCAAGGATGGTCGGGGTTGCCGTGCCGATGCCGACACCGATTCCCTGGGCGCGTTCGCGCGGCGCCAGCGTGTCGCCCTGGGCGATGAGCTCGGCCAGGATGCGCAGGTCCAGCTTCAGCGCCAGGCCCAGGCAGGGATGCTCGGGCGTCGCCGCCGTGACTTCCGAATCGCCGGGCAGGTCCAGTGACGTGATCAGGAAGCGTGAGGTATCGTAGGGAAATGCCTGCCCGCCGATCCACATCTGCTTGGCGCCCTGCACGACCAGGACGATGCTGGGTTCGACCAGGCAGGCGCAGGCCGGCGCCACCGCGTCGCGTCGGAACAGGCCCAGCCCCGCAATGGCGGTGTCGAAGTCGCCCGGCCCCGGGGTCCGTCCGCCGATGACGCGCGCCAGCGCCTGGCAGGAAATGTCATGATGCGCCGCCGCATCGGGTGTCAGTGTCATGGTTGGCCGCAACCTCCTGGGCGCACTGTACCCGCCCGGGAACGGCTTGCACACAAAGTCATCAATCCCTCATAGGATCAGGCAAGAAATTCAGCGAAATGCGCTACCAGCGATGGGCGCGATTGCGGAAAATGCTTGTGGGCAGGCACGCTGGACCGTCCTTGCCCGCTCCCCCACGCCACACCCCATGAGGATCCCGCCATGACACGATTGCAAGTCAACGGTCAGCCCAAGGAAGTCTCCGTTCCCGACGATATGCCCCTCTTGTGGGTGCTGCGCGACGAGCTCGGCATGACCGGCACCAAGTTCGGCTGCGGCATGGCGCTGTGCGGCGCCTGTACCACGCACCTGGACGGGCAGCCGACCCGCGCCTGTGTGACGCCCGTGTCCGCCGCGGCGGGCCGGGCCATCAGCACCATCGAAGGCATGGCGGCCGACCCGGTCGGGCGCACCGTGCAGCGCGCCTGGGTGGAAAACAACGTGGCGCAGTGCGGCTACTGCCAGGCCGGCCAGATCATGACGGCGGTGGGGCTGCTCAAGACCACGCCGGCGCCGACCGAACAGCAGATCGACGAGGCCATGAGCGGCAACATCTGCCGCTGCGGCACCTATCCGCGCATCCGCGCCGCCATCCAGCAGGCGGCCGCGCAACTGGCCCAGGGAGGCAAATGATGACGACCACGATGCAGGTTTCGCGGCGCGGTTTCCTCAAGGGCGGCCTGGGCGCGTTGACCCTGGCGGTGACCGGCAATGGCCTGGTGAGCGCGGTGTGGGCGGCCGACGAGCCCAAAAAGTATGGCGCCGATTCCATGCCGGGCGGCACGGTGGACGACCCGCTGGCGTTTGTCTCGATCGCGGCAGACGGCACCGTGACCATCGTGGCGCACCGCGCCGAGATGGGCACCGGGGTGCGCACCAGCCTGCCGATGGTGGTGGCCGACGAGATGGAAGCGGCCTGGGACCGGGTGCGGGTGGTGCAGGCCGACGCCGACGAAGCGCGCTATGGCAACCAGAACGTGGACGGCTCGCGCAGCGTGCGCCACTTCCTGATGCCGATGCGGCGCGTGGGCGCCGCGGCCCGGCAGATGCTGGAAGCGGCGGCCGCCGCGCGCTGGTCGGTGCCGCTGGCCGAGGTGCGCGCCACGCAGCACGAGGTCGTCCATGCGCCCTCCGGCCGGCGGCTGGGCTATGGCGAGCTGGCGGCCGACGCCGCCAAGCTGCCGGTGCCGGCGGGCGACGCGGTCAAGCTCAAGACCCGCGCCGAATTCCGCTATATCGGCAAGGACGAGGTGCGCCTGGTCGACCTGGAGGCCATCGGCAAGGGCGAGGCCATGTACGGCATGGACATGCGCCTGCCCGGCATGGTCTATGCCGTGGTGGCGCGCCCGCCGGTGGTGGGCGGCAAGCTGCGCCGCGTGGACAGCGCCAAGGCGCTGGCGGTGCCCGGCGTGCTGAAGGTGGTGGAAATTCCCGCCATGGCCGGCGCGCCGGCCTTCCAGCCGCTGGGGGGCGTGGCGGTGGTGGCCAGCAATACCTGGGCCGCGATGCAGGGCCGCGCCGCGCTCGCCATCGAATGGGACGATGGCCCCAACGCGGCCTACGACTCGGTCGCCTACCGCGAGACGCTGACCGAGGCCAGCCGCAAGCCGGGCAAGGTGGTGCGCGACCAGGGCGACGCGCCGCAGGCCTGGGCCAAGGCCGGCGAGACCGAGCGCTTCATGGCGGAATACCACGTGCCGCACCTGGCGCATGCGTCAATGGAGACGCCGGTGGCGACGGTGCGGATCCAGGACGGCGCGGCCGAGGTCTGGACCTCGGTGCAGAATCCGGCGGCCGCGCAGGAGGCGGTGGCCAAGCGCCTCAAGCTCAAGCCCGAAAACGTCAAGGTCCATGTGCTGCTGCTGGGCGGCGGCTTCGGCCGCAAGTCCAAGCCGGACTATGTCGACGAGGCCGCCATCGTGGCCCAGGCCATGCCCGCCGGCACGCCGGTCAAGCTGGTGTGGACGCGCGAAGACGACATCCACCACGACTACCTGCATACCGTGTCGGCCGAGCACCTGGAGGCCGTGGTCGGCAAGGACGGCAAGGTGCAGTCCTGGCTGCACCGCAGCGCCGCGCCGACCATCGCGTCGCTGTTCACCGAGGGGGCCAAGGGCGAGCAGTTGTTCGAGTCGGCCATGTCGGCCATCAACATGCCCTACGTGATTCCGAACGTGCGGGTCGAAACGGCCGAGGTCGCCGCCCACGCCCGCATCGGCTGGTTCCGTTCGGTGGCCAACATTCCGCACGCGTTCGCGGCGCAGTGCTTCATCGCCGAGCTGGCGCACCGCGCCGGCCAGGACCACAAGCAGTATGCGCTGGACCTGATCGGCCCGGCCCGCCGCATCGATCCGGGCACGCTGGCGGACACCTGGAACTACAGCGAATCGCCCGAACGCTATCCCTACGACACCGGCCGCCTGCGCGGGGTGATCGAGGCGGCGGCCAGCGGCGCCAAATGGGGGCGCGAGCTGCCGAAGGGGCACGGCCTGGGCCTGGCGTTCTGCTACAGCTTCATGAGCTACACGGCCACGGTGGTCGAGGTGGCGGTGGACGAGAAGGGCGAAGTGCGGGTGGTGGCCGTGGACATGGCGCTGGACTGCGGCCCGCAGATCAAGCCCGAACGCATCCGCGCGCAGATGGAAGGCGGCGCCATCATGGGCCTGAGCCTGGCGCTGCTAGGCGAGATCACCTTCGAGAAGGGGCGCGTCAAGCAGAACAACTTCTACGACTATGAAGTCCTGCGCCATAATGCATCGCCGCGCGTGATCCGCACGCACCTGGTCAACGACGACCACGCCCTGCCGCCAGGCGGCGTGGGCGAGCCGCCGGTGCCGCCGGTGGCGCCGGCGCTGTGCAACGCCATCTTCGCCGCCACCGGCAAGCGGGTGCGCAGCCTGCCGGTGCGCAGCGTCGCTTAAGACCACCGGGGCAGACCGCACCGCGAAAAGAGCTGATTCCGCCATGCCGCCAATGGATACACCTGTCGTCATCGTGCTGGCCGCCGGCCGGGGCGAGCGCTTTGCGCGCTCCGGCGGCGCCCGGCACAAGCTCGATACGCCCCTGGCCGGCATCACGGTGTTGCAGCGGGTGCGGGATACGGTGGCGCGGTCGGGCCTGCCCTGCCATGTGGTGCTGCCCGGCGACGATCCGGCGGCCGGCATGGGCGATTCCATCGCCCGCGGCGTGCGCGCCACGCCGCGGGCGTCGGGCTGGCTGATCCTGCCGGGCGACCTGCCGCTGGTCGGCGCCGACAGCCTGCGCCAGGTGGCGCGGGCCCTGGCGGCCGCCACGGTGGTGCAGCCGTTCTGGAATGGCCGGCAGGGTCACCCGGTCGGCTTTGGCCGGCCCTGCTACGAGGCCCTGGCGCGGCTCTCCGGAGACACGGGCGCCGCCGCGGTGGTGGCGGCGCGCCGGCTGGCCGGCGAGGTGTTGGCGCTGGCCCTGGACGATCCGGGCATCGTGGCCGATATCGATACATTGGAAGACCTGGCGTGGGCCGAGTCGCTGCTTGCCGCCCGCCAGTCCCTGCAAGGAGCGGGCTGAATGGAAAGTGTGGATGTACGCGTGTTGCGCGCCGCGCGCGACTGGGCCATGGCGGGAGAGCGGGTGTTGCTGGCCACGGTGGCGCGCACCTGGGGATCGTCGCCGCGCCCGACGGGTTCGATGATGGCGCTGCGCGAGGACGGCCGCTGCGTCGGCTCGGTTTCGGGCGGCTGCATCGAGGACGATCTGGTGCTGCGCTATACCCGCGCCCACGGCGGCGCGGGCATGCCGCGTGCGACGCCGGAACTGGTGCGCTATGGCGTCCACGCCGACGATGCGCACCGCTTCGGCCTGCCTTGCGGCGGCACCCTGGAACTGCTGCTGGAGTTCGATCCCGACGTCGCCGCGCTGGACACGCTGGTGCGGCAGCTGGAATCCGGGCAGCTGGTAAGGCGCAGCGTCGACTGCGCGACGGGCGCGGTGACGCAGGCGCCGGCTTCGGCGCCGCAGGCCCTGCATTTCGATGGCGCCACCCTGTCCAGCACGCTGGGGCCGCAGTACCGCATGCTGCTCATCGGCGCCGGGGCGCTGGCCGAGTACGTCGCGACCATGGCGCTGTTCAACGATTTCGCGGTCACGCTTTGCGATCCGCGCGTCGAGCACCTGGGCGCCTGGTCGGTGCAGGGCGTGCGCCTGACCACCGAGATGCCCGATGATGCCGTGCGCGCCATGCGTCCGGACACGCGCACCTGCATCGTGGCGCTGAGCCACGATCCCAAGCTGGACGACCTGGCGTTGCTGGAGGCGCTGCACAGCCCGGCCTTCTATGTCGGCGCGATCGGCTCGCGGCGCAACACCGACCTGCGCCGCCAGCGGCTGATCGAGCATTTCGACGAGACCGAGGAATCGCTCAAGCGCCTGCGGGCACCGGTGGGCCTTTACATCGGCAGCCGCACGCCGGCGGAGATCGCCGTCAGCGTCATGGCCGAGATCCTGGCCGTCAAGAATGGCGTGGCCTTGCCCGCCACGCTCTCGGTGGCCGTCGCCAAGACGCGCGAACCGCGCGCCGCCTAGCGGCCCCGCCGCTGCCGCGCGCGGCCCCCAATGGCCTGGAGGCGCGGGCTGGAATCGAACCAACCTGGACGGATTTGCAATCCGTCGCATGACCACTCTGCCACCGCGCCGTTACGTCCTGGTTTGTCCTGACGTGGCTATAATTATGTCATAGGACAAAACAAAAGCAAGCGGAAAACCTGCATCGCATCGCGCCGTGAGGATTGCCGTGGCGCTGCGCCGTTGTCCTTGAAGCCGGGCTGCCCCGCGGGCGGCCATCCATCGATCGAGGACAACGATGCTGTTTCAATTTCCCATCGTCATCATTGACGAAGACTTCCGTTCCGAGAACACCTCCGGCTTGAGCATCCGGGTGCTGGCCGAGGCAATCAAGGCGCAGGGTTTCGAGGTGCTCGGCACCACCAGCTATGGCGATCTCAGCCAGTTCGCGCAGCAGCAGAGCCGGGCCAGCGCCTTCATCCTGTCGATCGACGACGAGGAACTGACGCATGGCGAAGGCCTGGCGCCGGCCTTGCTGGCGCTGCGGGAATTCATCGGCGAGGTGCGACGCCGCAATGCCGACGTGCCGATCTACGTCTACGGGGAGACCCAGACGGCGCGCCATCTCCCGAACGACATCCTGCGCCAGCTCCAGGGCGTCATCCATATGTTCGAGGACACGCCGGAGTTCGTTGCCCGCCACCTGGTGCGCGAGGCCCGCGCCTACCTGGAAGGCGTCAAGCCGCCGTTCCTGAAGGTGTTGCTGGACTATGCCGAGGATGGCTCGTATTCCTGGCACTGCCCCG
Source organism: Achromobacter sp. EG18 (assembly GCF_059759395.1). NCBI lineage: Bacteria > Pseudomonadati > Pseudomonadota > Betaproteobacteria > Burkholderiales > Alcaligenaceae > Achromobacter > Achromobacter sp. EG18. The sequence goes on along the minus strand of NZ_CM186213.1, from coordinate 2,466,308 downwards.
GGCATTCCGGCGGCGTGGCCTTCCTGAAAAGCCCGGTCGGGCAGATGTTCCACCAGTTCTTCGGCGAGAACATGCTGCGCGCGGACGTGTGCAACGCGGTCGAGGAACTGGGGCAATTGCTGGACCACAACGGCGCCATCGGCGCGAGCGAGCGCAACGCGGCCCGCATCTTCAACGCCGACCATTGCTTTTTCGTGACCAATGGCACCAGCACCAGCAACAAGATCGTGTGGCATCACACGGTGGCTCCGGGCGATGTGGTCGTCGTCGACCGCAACTGCCACAAGTCCATCCTGCACAGCATCATCATGACGGGCGCCATTCCCGTGTTCCTGCGTCCGACGCGCAATCACTTCGGCATCATCGGGCCGATCCCGCGCGGCGAATTCGACGTCCAGGCCATCAAGGACAGGATCCGAGCCCACCCCTTGCTGCGCCACGTCGACCCGGAGCAGGCGCGTCCGCGCATCCTGGCGCTGACCCAGTCCACCTATGATGGCATCATCTACCATACCGAGACGATCAAGGCCGCGCTCGACGGCTATGTGGATGTGCTGCATTTCGACGAGGCCTGGATGCCGCACGCGGTGTTCCACCCGTTCTATGGCGCCTACCACTGCATGGGCCGGCGGCGGCCGCGGCCGAGCCGCTCGATGGTGTATTCGACCCAGTCCACGCACAAACTCCTGGCGGGGATCAGCCAGGCCAGCCATGTCCTGGTGCAGGATTCGATGACACGCAAGCTGGACCGCCACCTTTTCAACGAGGCCCACCTGATGCATACCAGCACCAGTCCGCAGTACGCCATCATCGCCAGCTGCGACGTGGCGGCCTCGATGATGGAGCCGCCGGGCGGCACGGTGCTGGTGGAGGAGAGCATCGCCGAAGCCATGGATTTCCGGCGCGCGATGCGCGAGGTCGGTTCGCATCTGGCCGCGCACGATTGGTGGTTCAAGGTGTGGGGACCCGACGCCCTGGCGCCGGAAGGCATCGGCCCGGCCGAGGATTGGATCATCCGCGACGAGGGCGACGGACAGGACTGGCATGGGTTCGGGCCCCTGGCCGACGGCTTCAACATGCTGGATCCGATCAAGTCCACCATCGTGACGCCGGGCCTGGACCTGGCCGGCAATTTCGCCGCCGAGGGCATTCCGGCGGCGATCGTCAGCAAGTTCCTGGCCGAGCACGGCGTCATTGTCGAGAAGACCGGCCTGTACAGCTTCTTCATCATGTTCACCATCGGCATCACCAAGGGCCGCTGGATCTCGCTGGTGACGGCGTTGCAGCAGTTCAAGGAGGATTACGAGCGCAACCAGCCGATGTGGCGGGTGCTGCCGGATTTCTGCGCGAAACACCCGCGCTATGAAAACCGGGGACTGCGCGACGTATGCCAGTCCGTGCACGAGACCTACGCCGCCCACGATATCGCCCGCCTGACCACGCGCATGTACCTGGCCGACGTGACGCCCGCGATGAAACCCAGCGACGCCTACGCCTGCATCGCCCAGGGGCGCACCGAGCGGGTGGAGGTCGACCATCTCGAAGGCCGGATCACCACCAACCTGATCACGCCGTATCCGCCCGGCATTCCCCTGCTGATCCCCGGAGAGGTCTTCAACCGCACGATTGTCGAGTACCTGAAATTCTCGCGCGAGCTGAACCGCGAATGCCCGGGGTTCGGCACCGATATCCACGGTTTCGTGGAACTGCCCGACGAGGGCGGCAAGCCGCGCTACTACGTGGACTGCGTCGCGTAGCCGGCCGGGGGGCGCGCTTTCGCCGGCAAGGCAATCATGTCAAACTGGCGCATTGACTTCATGGCGCCATCGTTATGTCAGCGCCCTTGCCGGTATTGACCCAGGCCCATATGAAAATACAAGGAAAGACCGCCGCGGAGATCTTCGAGAGCGTGCGCGGCCTGCTGCAATCCGGATCGTTGCGGGCGGGGCAGGCGCTGCCGCCAGTGCGCGACCTGGCGATCGAGCTGGACGTCAACCGCAACACGGTCGCCGCCGCCTATAAGCGGCTGGCGACGGCGGGGATCGCCTTGACCCAGGGGCGCCTGGGGACGATCATCCGCGACCCGTCCGGTCCCCGGGAACAGGAGGGCGCGCAGGCGGATACGCCGCTGGCGGACCTGGCCAGCGGCAATCCGGATCCGGCCTGGCTGCCCGACCTGACCGCGGCATTCGCCGCGCGTCCGTACGTGCCCCGGCTGTACGGCGAAGCCACCGTCAACCCGGGCCTGGAAGACTACGCCCGGGGCTGGTTCACGCCGGACTGCCCGGCCGCGTTCGAGATCAACCTGACGCATGGCGCGGTCGACGCCATCGAGCGCCTGCTGGGTTCCTACCTGGTGTCCGGCGACCGGGTGGCGGTCGAGGACCCGTGTTTCCTGAGCAGCATCAACATGTTGCGGGTTGCGGGCCTGCAGCCGGTCGGGGTGCCGGTCGACGCGGAAGGCATGCAGGCGCAGGCGCTGGAAGCGGCGCTGGAAAAGGGCGCGCGGGCCGTCATCCTGACGCCGCGCGCGCACAATCCGACCGGGTGCGGGCTGAGCGCGAAGCGCGCGCGCGCCCTGGCGCGCGTGCTCGCCCGGCACCCGCAGGTGATGGTCATCCTGGATGACCATTTCGCCTTGCTGTCCGAGGCCGCCTACCACAGCGCGCTGGCGCCGCAGACGCAGCGCTGGGCGCTGATCCGGTCCTTCTCGAAGGCGCTGGGCCCCGACGTGCGGGTGGCGCTGGTCGCCAGCGATGCCGCCACCTCGCGCCAATTGCGCACGCGGCTGGCCTCGGGCACCGGCTGGGTCAGCCATCTGCTGCAGGACATGGTGGAAGTGACCCTGGGCCAGCCCCAGGTGGCCAGCCAGATGGCGCGGGCGCGCCAGGACTATGCCGCGCGCAGGCGGCAGCTGGAAGATGCATTGCGCGAGCAGGGGCTGCCCTGCCTGGAGAACGGCGACGGCCTCAATCTCTGGGTGCCGCTGGATACCGACGACCAGGCGGTCGCCCTGGCGCTGGCGCGCAAGGGCTGGCTGGTGCGGCATGGCGGCGCCTTCGGGGTCCAGGGCGGCATCAATGGACTGCGGATCACGCTTTCCGGCATGACGCCCGCCCAGTGCCGCAAGTTGGCGCAGGATATCGGGCACAGCCTGCGCTGAGCCACGGCGCGGCGCGCCATATCGGGTTGTCATTCAATGCTCGCGCGTCCGTGGCGGCCGCGCGTCGCTTGGTCGCGTCACGCTTTCTTGTTTGTCCTGGGTCTTGATAATATTTTGGCATAGGACAATAATAGCGATCAACGCCACAGGCGCGTTGCCGCTACTGCCCATCCTGGAAGCCGACCCTCATGACCCTGAACGCCATTGCCTTGCGCCACGTCCACTTCGAAGACCTTGGCGTGCTGGAGCCGCTGTTGCAGGCGCGCGGCTACACCGTGCGCCATGTCGACGCGCCGGTGGAGGATCTGCCGGTGGCAGACGCGCTGGGGGCGGATCTGCTGGTGGTGCTGGGCGGTCCGATGGGAGCCTTTGATGAGCCGCGCTATCCGTTCCTGGCGCGGGAGCTGGAACTGGTGCGCGCGCGCCTGGCGAATCGGGCGCCGACGCTGGGGATCTGCCTGGGTGCGCAGCTCATCGCGCGGGCCCTGGGCGCCAACGTCTACCCGATGGCGGGCGGGCCGGAGATCGGCTTCGGCGCCCTGACGCTGACCGACCAGGGCCAGCGCTCGGCGCTGGCAGGCCTGCGCGATACGCCGGTGCTGCATTGGCACGGGGACCAGTTCGACATTCCGGCGGGCGCCATCCGGCTGGCGGGCACGGCGGCGGGACCGAACCAGGCGTTCGAGTACGGCGACAGCGTGCTCGGGCTGCAATTCCACCTTGAGGCCGATCTGGGCAACTTCGAGCACTGGCTGGTCGGGCACGCCTGCGAACTGGCCCGCGCCGGCATCGACCCGGCGACGCTGCGGGCCCAGGCGCCGGCAGTGCAGGCCGACCTGCGCGGCGCCGCCCGCGCCGTCTTCAACGACTGGCTGGACCGCATCGTATGCTCAAACACCGAATCGTGATTCACCGCCACGGCGAACTGCTGGGTCATTTCGATGCCAGCGCGCGCATGACGCGCCAGGCCGTGATGGAAATTCAAGGCCTGTTCAAGGCGGCCGACGGGTTCCGCTGCGAACTCTGGGCCGAGGCTGGCGAACGGCGCATCCTGGAAAGCGGGCCCGACGGGATCCGCGTGCTGGGCAGCGATACGTTGTTCACCCCCGTCGCGACAGGCTGATTGCCGGTCCGCGCCGCGGTGGCCGAGCGGCCCGCCGCCAGATCTCCGGCAAGGTGCGCGACTAGCGCAGCACCATGGGCGGGGCGGAAACGAACCGCAGCCAGGCGAGCCTGCGCGAGAACCTGCCGTAGCGCGGCACATCACTTGCTGCACAGGCCTGCCCGCCACGGCGTCCCGCCGTGGCGGCGAGCACACCCCTGCGAGGACGCCGCCATGAGCACCAAACCCCATTCCCACCAGGACTCCCCGGCCGACGCGCCGCACAAGCCCGTGCCTGAAAACGAACGAACCCTGTCGGACCGTCCGGCGGACCCGAACCGCAGTGGCGCCGGCCGCCAGATACCTCCGGGCATGGCCCCCGAGGACGTATGGGACCCGGGCCGGGCCACGCCCGGCGCGCCGCCGGTGGACAACCGTTCCTGACCTTCGGCCTCGCCTTGAAGGCGCCATTGCGTGCAAGCCCGATCGAGGAGACGGCATGAATGCCCACCCGCGGTCCGCCGATGACGCGGACGACGAGATCGACCCCGACCAGCACCCTCGCAAGCTTGCCGATTGCCGCCGCTGCGGCTTGTGGCGCAACGCCACGCAAGCGGTCGGCGGCGAGGGCAAGCGCCGCGCCACCATCATGCTGGTTGGCGAACAACCCGGCGACAAGGAGGACCTGGCCGGCCATCCCTTCGTGGGCCCGGCCGGCGCGCTGCTGGACAAGGCGCTGGAGCAGGCCGGCGTGAGCCGCGACGCGGTCTACATCACCAACGCCGTCAAGCACTTCAAGTGGCAGCTGCGCGGCAGGCGCCGCATGCACAAATCGCCGGCGCAAGCCGAGATCGCCGCTTGCGGCTATTGGCTGGAACAGGAGCTCGACGACATCCGGCCGCGGGTCATCATCGCGTTGGGCGCCACCGCGCTCGGCGCGCTGGTGCCCGATCGCAAGCTGACCCTGAAGGCCGCGCTGGGCCAGTCGCTGCGGCGCGGCAATACGCCGGTGCTGGTCGCGTATCACCCGTCATTCGCGCTGCGCAGCCCGGACCCCGAAAGCCGGCAAGCGGCGTTCCAGACCATTGTCGAGGCGTTGCGGCGGGCAGGACGCCTGGCCGGCAGGGCGTGAGGGCGCGGCGTCCACATGCCCTAGGGTAAATCCCAGCAAACAGCTGATTGTCAGCTTACGTTCAGGAAGGTTTAATCATCGGACGACGCGGCGGCCGCCCCAGGCCACGACCCGACGTCGTATCGGCGCCGCGCCTCATGACGCCGCGAGCAGTAACTACAAGCTGGTCATGCATGCCCTTACAGGAGACAGCACACCATGCAACACGTTACGAAACCCCGCCGCAAGTTCATCTCGGGCGCGGCGGCCGCCGGCGCGGCCGCCCTGGCTTTTCCCGCCGTCACCCGCGCGCAGAACGCGCCGATTTCCCTGCGCTTCCAGAGCACCTGGCCCGCCAACGACATCTTCCACGAGTTCGCGCGCGATTACGCCCAGAAGGTCAACGACATGGCCGGCGGCCAGTTGAAGATCGAGGTGCTGCCGGCCGGCGCCGTGGTCAAGGCCTTCGACCTGCTGGACGCGGTGTCCGCCGGCACGCTGGACGGCGGCCATGGCGTGGTGGCCTACTGGTACGGCAAGAACACCGCCGTGGCGCTGTGGGGTTCCGGACCGTCGTTCGGGATGGATGCCAACATGCTGCTGGCCTGGCACGAATATGGCGGCGGCAAGGAACTGCTGGTCGAGATCCAGAAGGCCATGGGCGTGAACGTGGTGTCGCTGATGTACGGGCCCATGCCGACGCAGCCCTTCGGCTGGTTCAAGCGCCCGATCTCCAAGATCGAAGACGTCAAGGGCGTGAAGTTCCGCACCGTCGGCCTGGCCATCGACATGTACACCGCGATGGGCGCGGCCGTGAACGCGCTGCCGGGCGGCGAGATCGTGCCGGCGCTGGACCGCGGCCTGCTCGACGGCGCCGAATTCAACAACGCTTCTTCCGACCTGGCGCTGGGCTTCCAGGACGTGTCCAAGATCTGCATGCTGCAGAGCTTTCACCAGAGCGCCGAGCAATTCGAGGTGCTGTTCAACAAGGCCAAGTACGACGCCCTGCCTGAACACCTCAAGCACATCCTCAGCTACGCCGCGCAGGCCTCCAGCGCCGACATGTCGTGGAAGGCGTCCAACCGCTATTCCCAGGACTACGTCAAACTGCAGAAGGACCACAACGTCAAGTTCTACAAGACGCCTGACGCCATCCTGCAGCAGCAGCTCAAGATCTGGGACGAGATGATCGCCAAGCGTTCGGCCGAGAATCCGCTGTTCAAGAAGGTGCTCGACTCCCAGCGCGCCTTCGCCGAACGGGTCGGCCGCTGGCATGGCGACACCACGGTCAATTACCGGATGGCCTTCAACCACTACTTCTCGCGCGGCGGCAAGACCGGCTGACGCCTTTGCCGCCGCCCGTCCCTGCCGGGGCGGGGCGGCGGCGTCCGCGTCGCCATGGCGGGTGCGCGCTCGCGCCGCCTGCGCCTGCCCGCCCACGGCGCCGCGCCGCGCGTGCGACGGGGCGGCGCACGTCTTCACCAGGACGTCCGATGATCCGATTCATCCGTTTCATAGACCGCATCTCCACCTTCGTCGGCAAGACCTTCGCCTGGCTCATCGTCATCCTGACCCTGCACGTATGCTGGGAGGTCGGCGCGCGCTACCTGCTGAACCAGCCGAGCGCCTGGGCCTTCGACCTGCAGATGATGTACTACGGCATCCTGTTCATGATGGCGGGCGCCTACACCCTGGCCAAGAACGGCCACGTGCGCGGCGACATCCTCTACGGATTCCTGCCGCCGCGGGTGCAGGCCGGGCTCGACCTGATCCTGTTCATCGTCTTTTTCATCCCGGGCGTCATCGCGCTGGTGTGGGCCGGCTGGCACTACGCCGGCTATTCCATCGCCATCCGCGAGCATTCCTCGCTGATGGCGAACGGGCCGCCCATTTATCCGTTCAAGGCCTTCATCCCGGTGGCAGGGGCGTTCCTGCTGCTGCAGGGCGTGGCCGAGATCCTGCGCTGCGTGCTGTGCCTGCGGCGCGGGGCGTGGCCCTCGCGCGAAGAGGACGTCGAGGAGGTCGACGTCGACAAGCTCAAGGAAATGGTGCACGTCAAGGACGAGGACATCGCCAGGCTCGACCGCTACGTCAAATCCGGAGGGCCGGCGCAATGAAGATCAACAAGGCTCTGTGGTTCGGCCTGTCGTGCATCGGCCTGGTGCTGCTGATGATCGCCTTCCTCACGCCATGGGACAACCTGGACACCGGACACATCGGCCTGCTGATGCTGGCGCTGATCGTGGTGGCGATCATGCTGGGGTTTCCCACCGCGTTCACGCTGATGGGCATGGGAGTGCTGTTCACCTTCCTGGCCTACTACATGCAGAGCCATGACCCGGCGCGCTCGATGGGGCAGACGCTGGACCTGATGGTGCAGCGCACCTACGCCACCATGACCAACGACTCGCTGATCTCGATTCCGCTGTTCGTGTTCATGGGCTATCTGGTCGAACGCGCCAACCTGATCGAAAAGCTGTTCCGCAGCATGCACCTGGCGCTGGCGCGGGTGCCGGGCGCGCTGGCGGTGGCCACGCTGGCCACCTGCGCCATCTTCGCCACCGCCACCGGCATCGTCGGCGCGGTGGTGACGCTGATGGGCCTGCTGGCCATGCCGGCCATGCTCAAGGCCGGCTACAGCGTGCGCCTGACGGCCGGCGCCATCACGGCCGGCGGCTGCCTGGGCATCCTGCTGCCGCCTTCCGTGATGCTGATCGTGTACGGCGCCACCACCGGCGTGTCCGTGGTGCAGCTCTACGCCGGCGCGCTGTTTCCCGGCATCATGCTGGCGGCGCTCTACATGGTTTACGTCATCATCGTCGCCAAACTGCGGCCCGACATGGCGCCGCCGCTGGCCGAGGCCGAACGCGGCGTGGCGCTGCCCGCGGCCTCGGCGACCCTGGCCAGGCAGGGGTATACGCGCGCGCTGTCGGGCATGCTGGCGGCCCTGTTCAAAGGCCGGCGCAACCGCGACGTGCCGCTCTCCTACCTGGCGCGCAACATGACACTGGCGCTGGCGCCGCTGGCCGCGGCCGGGCTGCTGGTGGGCGCGGTCCACTACGCGGTGACGCAGCCCGAGGTCGTGTACGACATACCCGCCGAGCTGCGGCTGGGCTCGGATGAATTCCAGTCGGGGTTGAGCGAGCCGCCGCTTGGCGGGCTGGCCGAGCCGCCCACCGATGGGCTGGCCGAGCCGCCGGCGGACGGATTGGCGGAACCTCCCGCCAGCGGCGTGACCGAGCCTGCCGCCAGCGGGTTGGCCGAACCGCCCGGAACGGATGGCGGCGGCCAGGCCGCCACGGCGCCGGGCGCGCCGCAGCGGGCGGGGGCGGACGCCGCGAGTGGGAGCGGCGCGCCCGCCGATACCGCGTCGACGTCCCCGACGGGCGGCGAGAAGCCCGCCCCGCGCGGCTTCTGGATCTTCCTTGGCGTCTGCGTGGCCGCGCTGGCCCTGTTCTACGGGCTGCTGACCTGGGCGCGGCTGGAGATCTTCAAGATGCTGCTGGGATCGTTCTTTCCGCTGGCGGTGATGATCGCCGCGGTGCTCGGTTCGATCGCCTTCGGCCTGGCCACGCCCAGCGAGGCCGCGGCCATGGGCGCGATGGGCGGCGCGCTGCTGGCCCTGGCCTATCGGCGCCTGAACCTGCCGGTGCTGAAGGAGTCGGTGTTCCTGACCGCCAAGACCAGCGCGATGGTGTGCTGGCTGTTCGTCGGCTCGTCGATCTTTTCGGCCGCGTTCGCGCTGCTGGGCGGTCAGCGCATCATCGAGGAATGGGTGCTGTCGCTGGGGCTGACGCCGATCCAGTTCCTGCTGCTGGCCCAGGTCATCATTTTCCTGCTGGGCTGGCCGCTGGAGTGGACAGAGATCATCGTCATCTTCATGCCGATCTTCGTGCCGCTGCTCAACGCCTTCGGCATCGATCCGCTGTTCTTCGGCCTGCTGGTGGCGCTGAACCTGCAGACGGCCTTCCTGTCGCCGCCGGTGGCCATGTCCGCCTTCTACCTGAAGGGCGTGTCGCCGCCGCACGTGACGCTGAACCAGATCTTCCTGGGCATGATGCCGTTCATGGGCATCCAGGTGGTGGCGATCTTCCTGCTGTACATGTTTCCGGGCATCGGCATGTGGCTACCGACGGTGCTGTATCGGTGACGGAGGGGCGTCATGCCGGCGCCAGTTGCGTGAGACCATGCGCCCGGCCCGGCCCTTGACCTTCCCATGCCGGCATCGTCCACACTGCCGGTGCCCTGGGCCGTGCCGCAAGCGCCCGGCCGCGGGACGGGCGGATGACCGCCGTGACCGGAGTGGATGGCTGGATGACACTGCTTACCCCGAAACAGGCGCTCCTGCGCACCCTGCACGCCAGCCACGGCAGATTCCAGGCGGCGATGATGGCGATTCCTCCAAGCCGCTACCGCCATGCGGTTGCGATCCCGGGGCCGTCGCGCTCGCACCTCAGCGCCGCCACGGTGCTGGTGGACATGATCGTCTGGAACACGATGATCCTGCAGCTGGCGAACGATGGAACGACCGGACCGACGGCGTCCTTCTACGGCGCGGCGGCGATGTCGAACCGCGTGGCGCGCCTGTCGCCGGCGTTCCAGCGGCGATTCGCCGCCGACGGCCTGGCCGACCTGATTGCGCTGGTCCAGGCTGGCCAGCAACGCATCATCGACAGCGTCGGGCAGCGTTGCGATGCGGCGCTATCCCGCCAGATGCCGGCCGCGGCGCGTACGCTCGGCGGGCTGATCGAGTTCCACACCGCAACCGCCTGCAGCCGCGCCTTGTCGCTGCTGCGGCGCTGGCAGCGCGCCCCGTAGCGGGAGGCATTGCCAGCGGTCCGGCGCGTCATCCCGGCGTACCGCGCCGCCGCGTCACCGCGACGCGATGGCCGCGTCCGCGCGCGGTGGTACGGTGGTCGCCGTCCAGCCGCCACCGAGCGCCTTGTACAGGTCAATCAGGTTGGTCAGGCGCGCCAGCCGCGTGCGCACCAGCGCCTGCTGCGTGCCGTACAGCGTGCGATGGGTCTCGAGCAATGCCAGCGAGTCGTCCATGCCCTCCCGGAAGCGCTGTTCAGCCAGCGCGTAGGCGTGCTGGCTGGCGGCGACCGATAATTGCTCGGCGCGGATCTGTTCGTCCAGCGTGCGCTTGCCCGCCAGCGCGTCGGCCACTTCGCGAAAGGCGGCCTGGATGGATTGCTCGTAGCTGGCGATCTCGATGCGCTTCTGAACGTGCGCCAGGTCCAGGTTCGCGCGCAAGGCGCCGCCGCGGAAAATGGGCAGCGTGATCTGCGGCAGGAAACGCCAGGCGCCGGAGCCGGCGTCGAACAGCCCATCGAGCGAAGCGCTGGCGGTGCCGGCCGCGCCGGTCAGGCTGATGGCCGGCAGAAACGCGGCGCGGGCGGCGCCGATGTTGGCGTTGGCGGCGCGCAGGCGCTGTTCGGCGGCGCGCAGGTCGGGACGCCGCGCCAGCAATTGCGCCGGCAACCCGCTCGGCAACGTGGCCGGCACGATGCCGTCGGGAAGCGTGTTGGCCTGGTCCAGTTGCCGCGCCAGCGCCGGCGCCAGGGGCTGACCCAGCAGCAACACCAGGGCATTGCGATCCCTGGCGGCCTGGCGTGTGTAGGCGGCGCGGTCTGCCTCGGCCGCCCGCAGGGTGATTTCCGCCAGGCGCAGGTCCAGTTGCGTCGCGTTGCCGACCCGCGCCAGCTGGGCCGTCAGGTCATAGGAACGCTGCTGGGTGGCCAGGGTGTCGGTCGTCAGGCGCAGCAGTTCCTGGTCGGCGCGCAAGGTCAGGTAGGCGGCGGCCACTTCGGCCACCAGGCTCATGCGCGTGGCGATACGGGTTTCATCCAGCGCCAGGTAGGCGGCCAGTTGCCTGTCGCCGAGACTGCGTAATCTGCCCCAGAGATCCAGCTCCCAGGCGGTGGTGATGCCGCCCGCATCGTAGCGACGGGCGATGTCGGCGGACCCTGTGGCGCCCAGGTCGGCGGGCAGGCGTTGCGCCGCGCCGCTGGCCGCGACGTCCAGGTTCGGCATCAGTGCGGCGCGCTGGATGCGGTAGAGCGCGCGGGCCGCTTCGACGTCGAGCGCGGCCTTGCGGGCGTCGCGGTTGTTGGCCAGCGCGATTTCGATCAGCTGCTGCAGGAGCGGGTCCTGGAAAAAATCGCGCCAGCCTAGGTCGGCGGCCAGGCGTTCGCCGGGCGTCGGCGGCGGGTCGGCCGCGTAGGCGTCGCCGCTGGGGTAGCTTGCGCTGATGGGCGGCGCCGGACGTTCATAGGGCGGCGCCAGCGTGCATCCGGCCAAGGCGGCGAGCGCGATGGGGGCAAGCAGCCGGGCGGCGCGCAGGGGCAAGGGAAAGTTTTTCATATCGACATTCGTCCAGGCGATCACGCGTGCAGGTCGCCGGCGCCGGCGCGCGCCCGCGAAGGCGCGCGCCGCAGCGCCAGCTTGCGCACGACGACATAGAAAACGGGCGTCAGCAGCAGGCCGAACAGCGTCACGCCCAGCATGCCGGCGAACACCGCGATGCCCATGGCATGACGCATTTCGGCGCCGGCGCCGCTGGCGAGCACCAGCGGCACCACGCCGGCAATGAAGGCGAACGAGGTCATCAGGATCGGCCGCAGCCGCAACCGCGCGGCTTCCAGCACCGCGGCCAGCGGATCGGCGCCTTCGTCTTCCTTGGCGCGGGCGAACTCGACGATCAGGATGGCATTCTTGGCCGCCAGGCCGACCAGCACCACGAAGCCGATCTGCGTGAAGATATTGTTGTCGCCGCCCGACAGCCAGACGCCGCCGATGGCCGAGAGCAGGGCCATCGGCGCGATCAGCAGCACTGCGAACGGCAGCGACCAGCTGTTGTACTGGGCCGCCAGGATCAGGAAGGCCAGCAGCACCGCCAGCGGAAAGATGTACAGCGCCGAATTGCCCGCCTGCTTTTCCTGATAGACCAGATCGGTCCATTCGTACACCATGCCGTCGGGCAGTGTCTCGCGCACGATCTGCTCGATCGCATCGGTGGCCTGGCCCGAGGAATAGCCCGGCGCCGGCCCGCCGCTGATATCCGCCGACGGGAAGCCGTTGTAGTGGATGACCCGGTCCGGACCGGAACCGCGCGTCAGCGTGACGAAGGCGCTCAGCGGAATCATGTGACCGTCGGCGTTGCGCACCTTGAGCAGGCCGATGTCCTCGGCCTGCATGCGAAATGGCGCATCGGCCTGCGCCATGACGCGATAGGTGCGGCCGAAACGGTTGAAGTCATTGACGTAGAGCGATCCCAGGTTGATCTGCAGGGTTTCGAACACATCGGTCAGCGATACTCCCAGGGATTTGGCCTTGACCCGGTCTACGTCCACCTGCAGCTGCGGCGCGTTGGTCTGGAAGCTGGCGAGCATGTTCGCCAGCTCGGGCGCCTGCATGGCGCGGGCCATGATCTGGCCCTGTGCCTGGGCCAGCGCCTCGAACCCGAGCGCGGCCCGGTCCTCGATCTGCAGCTTGAATCCGCCCATGGCGCCAAGCCCCGGCACCGGTGGTGGCGGGAATATGCCGACAAAGCCGTCCGGGATCTGGCTGAACTTGCCCATCAGCTTGCCGGCGATGGCGTTGGCCGACAGCGCGGCGTCCTGGCGTTCGTCGAACGGCTTGAGCATGGCGAACATCAGCGCCGAGTTCGGCACGTTCACCGGGCCATTGACGGACAGGCCGGGAAAGGCCACCACGCTTTCCACGCCCGGCTCCGCCAGCGCGATCTCCGACATCTGCTTGACCACCGCTTCGGTCCGGTCGAGCGAGGCGCCGCTGGGCAATTGCGCGATGCCGACCAGGAAATACTTGTCCTGGGCCGGCACGAAGCCGTTGGGAACCTGGTTAAAGCCCAGCCAGGTCAGCCCGGTGAAGCCGGCGTACAGCAGCAGCACGATGGCACTGCCGCGCACCGCGCGGCGCACCGCCACCACGTAGGCCTGCGAGGCCCGGTCGAAGAAGCGGTTGAAGCGGCGGAAGAAGCCGCCGAGCGCGCGGTCGATGACGCGGGTCAGCCAATCGGCCCGCGCCGCCTCATGGTGCGGGCGCAGCAGCATGGCGGCAAGCGCTGGCGACAACGTCAGCGAGTTGATGGCGGACAGGACCGTCGAGATGGCGATGGTCAGGGCGAACTGCCTGTAGAACTCGCCCTGCAGGCCCGACAGGAATGCCGACGGAATGAAGACCGCGGCGAGCACGGAGGTGATGGCCAGGATCGGCCCGGTCACCTCGTCCATGGCCTTGCGCGCGGCGTCGATGGGCCGTTCGCCCAGCGCCATGTGGCGTTCCACGTTCTCGACCACCACGATCGCGTCGTCCACCACGATGCCTATGGAAAGCACCAGCCCGAACAACGACAGGGTGTTCAGCGAGAAACCGAACATGTGCATCACGGCAAAGGTGCCCACCAGGGACACGGGCACCGCCACCAGGGGAATGATGGAGGCGCGCCAGGTCTGCAGGAACAGCACCACCACGATCACCACCAGGATGACGGCTTCCAGCAGCGTGACCGCCACCGACTGCAGTGAGGCCCGCACGAACACCGTCGGGTCGTAGGCGATCCGGTACGAGATGTCTTGCGGGAAACCTTGCTGCAGCGTTTCCATCTTGGCGCGCACGGCGTTGGAAACGTCGATGGCGTTGGCGCCGGGGCTCTGGATGATCTGCAGGGCGGGCGCCGATTCGCCGTCGATCAGGCTGCGCAGCGTGTAGGCGTCGGCGCCCAGCGAGACGCGGGCGATGTCGCGCAGGCGCGTCACCTGGCCATCGGCGCCGGTTTTGACGACGATGTCGCCAAACTGCTCCTCGCTGGCCAACCGTCCCAAAGTGTTGACCGTCACCTGGAAGGCGGCGGACGTATCCGGCTGCTGCCCGACCGAGCCGGCCGCCACCTGCACGTTCTGTTCGCGCAGCGCGGCGACCACGTCGGTGGCGGTCAGGCCGCGGGTGGCCACCCGCGACGGGTCGAGCCATACGCGCATGGAGTATTCGCCGGCCCCCCACACCAGCACGTCGCCCACGCCGGGCAGCCGCGCCAGTTCGTCGCGTACCTGGCGGATGGCGAAGTTGGACAGGTAGAGCGAGTCATATCGCTTTTGCGGCGAGACGATGTGCACCACCATCAGCACGTCAGGCGAGGTCTTCTGCGTGACGACGCCGATCCGCTGGACTTCCTCGGGCAGCCGCGGCAGCGCGCGCGATACCCGGTTCTGCACCTGGATCTGCGCCATGTCGGGGTCCGTGCCCTGCTTGAACGCGATGGTCAGCACCATGCGGCCGTCCGTGGCCATCTGGGAGTTCATGTACAGCATGCCCTCGACCCCGTTGATCACCTGTTCCAGCGGCGCGGCCACGGTATCGGCGATGACCTCGGGATTGGCGCCGGGATAGCTGGCGGTGACCTGGACCGTGGGCGGGGTGACGGCCGGATATTCGCTCAGCGGCAACTGCCAGAACGCAATGGCGCCGGCCAGCAGCATCAGCAAGGACAGCACGATCGCGAAGATGGGCCGCGCGATGAAGAAATGAGGGAACTTCATTGGCCTGTCTCCGTCGCGGCGGCCGCATCACCGGCGGCCGCGCCTGCCTGGCGCCTGGCCTCGGGCACCGCCGCGGCGGCGGGTTCCATGGGGACCAGGCGCGGCGTGACGGCCATGCCGGGCCGCACCAGCCCCTTGATGATGATCCGTTCGCCAGCCCGCAGTCCGGACTGGATGACCCGCAGTCCGTCCACCATCCGGCCCAGTTCGACGGGACGGTATCCGGCCAGGTTGTCGGCGCCCACGACCAGCACGTAGTTTTTCCCCTGGTCGGTGCCCACCGCCTGCTCGTTCACCAGGACGGTCTCGCGCGGTTCGCCGGTGGCCAGCCTGGCGCGGGCGAACAGGCCGGGGGCCAGCTGGCCATCCGGGTTGGGGAGGACAGCGCGGACGCGGATGGTGCCGGTGCCACGGTCCATCTGGTTGCCGACGAAATCGAGGCGGCCCCGATAGGGAAAGCCCCTGTCGGTGACCAGCCCCACGTCGACGGGCAGGGCGCTTGCTTCCCGCGCGTCGGGGCGCGCCTGCCGCACCGCGTTGAGATAGGTCGCTTCGTCAACGTCGAAGTAGACGTGCATGGGATCGATCGACACGATGGTGGTCAGCAGTGTGGCCCCGCCCGCCGTGCCGCCGCTGACCAGGTTGCCCTCGGTCACCATGACCCGGTCGACGCGCCCGGCAATCGGCGCGGTGATGCGCGCGTACGACAGGTCGAGCCGCGCCGCCGCGACCGCTGCCTTGGCGACCTGCACCTGTGCCAGCCGGGCGCGCCGCGTCGATGCAGCCTCGTCGTGGACCTTGCGCGAGACCGCGCCCGTGGACACCAGGCGCTCGGCGCGATCGAAGTCCGTCTGCGCCTGGTCGGCCAGCGCCTGCGCCTGACGCAGCTGCGCCAGCGCGGTATCCAGGGCAACCTGGAACGGGCGCGGATCGATCTGGAACAGCGGTTGCCCCTGGCGCACCAGGCTGCCCTCCGGCACGCTGACCGCGTCCACCGTGCCGCCCACGCGCGAGCGCAGTTCCACCGTCCGGGGCGCGGCCAGGAAACCGGTGAATTCCGCCGAAGGCGCAATCACCCGCGTGATCACCTCGGCCACCGGGACGCTCGGTCCCGCTGGCGCCGGCGCGGACGTGTCCGCCTTGCCTTCCTGTTGTGGCGTTTCGCCGGTGGCGTAGGCCAGGCCCGCTGCCATTGCGATGGCGCTCGCCACCACGGAAATTCTGGATATTCGACGCATGCATCTACCCCTGTCCATACCGCAGGGCTTCGGCCCCTCCGAAACATCTCTGCGGAAATTCCGGGCAAGGCTAGGTGTTGCCATGGCGGGAAGGTCAAGTCGCGCGCGAAAAAACACCGCGGCCGCCGCGGGCACGGCGCTTGCTGGTCCAGGCCGATTGCCCTCGGACTGGCGCCGGCCAGCCGATGCACGCGAACCGATGCAGGCAAACCGATGCCCGTGAACTGATACACCCAAGGAGATTGCCATGCCAGGCAGGAAATCCAGCAAGGCCCGGACGCAGGGCGCCGTCGACACCGCGTTCAACAATACGGACAGCGGACCCGCCGCGCCGCCCGCCCCGGATACCGGCTCTCCCGCCATGAAACGCGCGGCCGCCGTCGCGGCGACGGCGCAGGCGCAGCCGCAGCATGCCAACAAGGCGGACGAGTACGGCGAGGCGGGCGCGCGCTGTCCTTACCGGGGCGCCCAGGTTGCGCCGCCGGATGAATCGGTGGGGGCCAGCTCCCTGTCCGAACGCGAACGCAACGCCAAGACCGGCGAGCCGGCCGAGGCGGGCGTGAATGCGGTCGATGGGCAGCTTGGCCGGGTGCGGGCCGATGGGCAGGGCCAGGCGCTGACGACGAACCAGGGCGTGGCCGTGAGCGACAACCAGCATTCGCTCAAGGCCGGGTTGCGCGGCCCGGCGCTGCTCAAGGATTTCATCCTGCGTGAAAAGATCACGCACTTCGACCACGAGCGCATTCCGGAACGCATCGTCCACGCGCGCGGCTCGGCGGCCCACGGCTACTTCGAATGCTATGAGCCGCTGACGGACCTGACGCGGGCCTCGCTGTTCGCCGAGCAGGGCAAGCGCACGCCGGTCTTCGTGCGCTTTTCCACCGTCGCCGGCGAACGCGGGTCGAAGGACACCGCGCGCGACGTGCGCGGTTTCGCGGTCAAGTTCTATACGGACGAGGGCAACTGGGACCTGGTGGGCAACAATATGCCGGTTTTCTTCATCCAGGACGCGATGAAGTTCCCCGATCTGGTGCATGCCGTCAAGCCGGAGCCGCATCATGGCATGCCGCAGGCCGCCTCCGCGCACGATACCTTCTGGGATTTCGTGTCGCTGATGCCCGAATCGACCCACATGCTGATGTGGCTGATGTCCGATCGCGCCATCCCGCGCAGCTATCGCATGATGCAGGGCTTTGGCGTGCATACCTTTCGCTTCGTCAATGCCCGGGGCGAGGCGCGGTTGGTGAAATTCCATTGGAATCCGCTGCAGGGAACGCATTCCCAGGTCTGGGACGAAGCCGTGAAAGTGTCCGGCGCCGATCCGGATTTCCACCGGCGAGATCTGTGGGAAGCGATCGACGCGGGCCATGGGCCACAATGGGAATTGGGGGTGCAAGTATTCACGGAAGAAGAGGCCGAGCGCTTCAGCTTCGACGTGCTCGACGCGACCAAGATCGTGCCCGAGGAACTGGTGCCGGTGCGGCCCATCGGCCGCATGGTGCTGGACCGCAATCCCGACAATTTCTTCGCGGAGACCGAGCAGGTGGCATTCTGCGCCGCGCACGTGGTGCCGGGCGTCGACTTCACCAACGATCCCCTGCTGGCCGGGCGCATCCATTCCTACGTCGATACGCAGATCTCGCGGCTGGGCGGACCCAACTTCCACGAGATCCCGATCAACGCGCCGCTGGCGCCGGTGCACAACAATCAGCGCGACGGCATGCACCGGCAGGCGGTCCACCGCGGCCGGGTGGCCTATGAACCCAATTCCCTGGCCGGCGGCTGTCCGTTCCAGGCCGGGATGGAAGGGTATGTGTCGTTTCCCGAGCCGGTTGGCGGAGACGAACTGCGCGGCCATCCCGAAAAGTTCGCCGAACACTACAACCAGGCCAGCCTGTTCTACCACAGCCAGGTGGATTGGGAGCGCCGGCACCTGGCCAGCGCCTTTGCCTTCGAACTGAGCAAGGTGACCGTGGCCGCGGTGCGGCAACGCATGGTGGCCTCGCTGCGCAACGTGTCCGATGAGCTGGCGCAGTCGGTCGCGGACAGGCTGGGCATGGCGCTGCCCGAGCCGATGCCCCGGGCAGTGCGGCAGGTGCCGCGCCCGGAAGTGGAGCAGTCGCCGTCATTGTCGCTGACGGCCCGCCCGGGCCAGGCAGGCGTGGCGACGCGCAAGATCGCCATCCTGGTCGCCGAGGGCGTGGACGGCGCCGCGGTCTCGGCGGTGGCGCAAGCCTTGATCCAGGCCGGCGCGGTGGTGCGCCTGGTGGGGCAGCGCATCGGCCCCGTGGCCACGGCCGAAGGCGATGCGCTCGACGCGGATGCCTCGCTGGACAACCAGCCCTCCGCCGTGTTCGATGGGGCCGTGGTGCCGGGCGGCGGCATGGCCGTCGACCGTTGGCGGCAGGATGGACGCGCATTGGAATTCGTCCGCGACACCTATCGCCATGGCAAGACGCTGCTGGCGATGGGCGAGGGCGCCGACTTGCTGGAGGCGGCCGGCATCGACCCGGCGTGGCGGGACGACGGGCTGGTCGTGGATCCGGCGCCGGCCCAGGCCGCGAAGCTATTCATCGATTCGCTGGCGCGGCACCGGCATCCGGAGCGCGAGACTTCTCCTCCGCGCGTGTGACGGCAGGCATGGCGGCACGGCGCCCCCGCCGTGCGCCGTTTCAGAAGCTGGCGGCCAGGCGCAGCGCCGCCGTGTAGCCCTCGGCCCGGTTGCGCGCGCCGAATTCCTTGTAGATATGGAACCACACGGGCGGCAGGCCCGGCTGGTAGAAGCTCACCGCGGGGCCGAGCGCCATCACCCGCGAGCGATTGCCGCCTTGCAGGCCCGGCGCGTCGTCATCGCTGAATTGTCGGCTGTAGTAACCGCCGACGCCGAGAGTCCAGGGGCCGGCGTGCTGGCCCAGTGCGAACTCATGCCGGTATTCGATGCCGTTGCGGTAGCGGGTCGCGCGGTTGCGGGTGCTGATGTCGACCTCGAAGCTGGACGACACCTCGAATCCGCCTTCCGTGAGATAAGTGAAGTTGAATATGGGGGAAAAGGCCCAGTGGTTCAGGCCGGGGTTCACCAGCCGCTTGCGGTCGTAGTCGCCGGTGGGGGCGAGCACCTGGAACTGCGCATTGAAATGCAGCCGGGGCGAGGCGTCCCATTGCAGGATCAGGGGCAGCAGCAGCGTGTCGGCGATGCGGAACGTTTCGCCCTTGAGCCGCAGCGGGCCGCCCGGCGTGGGCACGTCGAAGGCCGCGCTCATGCGGAAGAAGGGCTGCACCACGCCGAAACCGTAGCTGGCGCCGAACAGCCTGGTCTGCGTCATGCGCAGGTAGGCGGCGCTGACGGTATGCACGCGCAGCGAGAAATCGTTGTCCAGCTTCGTGCCGTATTGGTCCTTCTGCACCGACGCCGTGTTGTACGAAGTGCGGAACGACAGTGTGCCGAACGGTGTGGCGGGCGGCGACATGCCGGCGCCGAAATCATAGAAGCCGTTGACGGTGGTGGGTATGCCGTTTTCGGTGGCGCTGGCGACGCCGGGCGCCGTCATGCAAAGCAGCGCGCAGGCGGCCGCCCGCCAGGCATGGCGATGTCTCATGTTCTTCCCCTTGGATATTGGCATCGTCCGACGCGCGTGGCGCCGGCTTTGTGTTGTCGGCCGGCCTGCGTGGCCGCGCGTCTAGCGCGCGCTGGCCGGGCGCCAGTCGGTGGCGGCGATCGGCGACGAACCGGATGCCGCCGTGATCCTGGACAGCACCCAGGGTTCGCTGAACGCGCCCCGGACGATGCGCGCGCGCGCCTCGTTCGGGATGTTCGCCAGCTCGCCCCACAGACAGGCCCAGCGCTGGCATTCGTCCGTCAGCGGCCGGGTCGCGGCTTCCCAGGCGCCGAGCGCTTCGGGAACGTCGCGCGGATCGCGCACATTGGCCATGTGGGCCGCCAACGCGAGACCGTTCTGCATGGCCATGCCGCCGCCCTGGCCCAGGTTGGGTGGTTGCGCATGGGCGGCATCGCCGAGGATGCAGGCGCGGCCGGCGGACCAGCGCTTGCTGTGCACGATCGTGTAGACGTTCCACAGCACTTGGGAGCGGTCGATGCGGTCCAGCAGGAACGACCAGTCCGGGAAGCTCTCGCTCCAGCACGGCTGCACGCGGGTGTCGCGCGCCTGGTCGTCGTCCTCCCGGCAGGTCAGCGCCAGGTAGATTTCCTCCGTGTTGATCGGCGTGATGAGCAGTCGGCGCGTGCCGTTCCAGATCTCGATACAGCGTCCGCGCGCCGATGGCGGCAGCTCCTGCTGGGTGGCGCGGACGATGCTGCGCAAGGCGCCTTCCTGCGCGCGCTGACGGTGCAGTTCGAGTCCCAGCGCGCGCCGCACCGGCGAGGCGATGCCGTCGCAACCGATGACCAGGTCGGCGTGGGCGCGGTCGCCGTTGGCGAACACCAACGTGCCGTCGGCCTCGGCCGCCACCACTTCCGCGCCGGTGACGATGCGCGCGCCGGCGTCGCGCGCGGCGGCCTCCAGGCCCGCGAGCAGGTCGCTGCGCGCCACCGCCAGCACGCGCAGGCCCGGCGGCAACAGCGCGGGGACCAGCACCTGGCCCGTATGGTCGCGTTGTTCGATGCCTTCGGCCAGGAAGGCGTTGCGCATGGCGCGCTCATAGGCGCCGATCTCGGACAGCACGGCCAGGCCGTTGGACCACAGGTATATGCCCGAGCCCGCGACGCGCAGTCCGGGCCGGCTTTCGTACACGGTGACGCGCCAGCCGCGCCGGCCCAGCGCCGCCGCGGTGGCCAGGCCGCCGATACCGCCGCCGCTGATAATGGCTTCCAGTGTCATGTCGAATTCCTTTTGCGCCGGCCGTCTCGCCGGCGGCATGTTGAGAGATTGCCGAGGGGGGCGGGCGCGGCGGTTCAGGGCCGGGCCAGGCTCCTGGCGTAGCTGAGCAGCCCCACGCCGCCCATCCATTCCTGGACCGCCTCGTACATGACGATGTCTGCCGGCGCGTCGCGCATCGCGCCCATCAGCGCCGCCCACATGAGCATTTCGGCGCCCCCGGGTCCGGCGTCCTCGCGCACTTGCGCGTGGCGCAGCGCCAGCAGCGCCGCGCTGTCGCCGTCGGCCAGCCAGCGCAGCACCTGCCGGTCCCAGCCGACGTTGACCAGGTTCCGGCCGGAAGCGGCCATTTCGGCTTCACGCTGCAGGATCGCCAACGGCAGGTCCGGGTCTTGCGCGAACGCCGCCATGCCCTGGATCTGCCAGCGCAGCACGCGTTCCATGAGCGGATCGCCGGGGTGTTCCTCGTCCACCGTGATGGGCGGCCAATGGGACAGCCCGCCGCTGGCCATCAGTGCGATGCGCTCGCCGCGGCCCGCCAGCGCCTTGCGCACGGCCGCGCCCAGCGCGTGCGCCCGCCGCCAGGTGGGCAGCGGCGGCGCGAAACAGTTGATGAAGATCGGCACCACGGGAATGTCCGCGTCCGGCCACAGGTACTTGCGCGGCATGAGCACGTTGTGGACAAGTTCGGCCGATTCGCTACGGAACAGTTCGAACCCGTCATCCACCACGGACTGGTATATGGCTCGCGCCACGGCGGGGTGGCCTGGAATGGGCGCGCGCGGCATGCCCAGCCATGCCTCGGTGGCCAGCGTCGGGCCCCAGTGCGTGTCGCCCAGCGCGATGGCCATGCCCGGCATCGCGTGCAGCGTGTACATGTCGAAGTGATCGTTGACGAACGCCACGATCACGTCGGGGCGCGCCGCCGAGATCTGGCGCCTCACGGTCGCGAAGCCGTCCATCATGCGTTGCATCTGGTCGGCGGGCGGCTTGTCGGTCTGGCCGCCCAGTCCCGGCGTGTGGGTCATCGCGAACGCGGCCACGATCGGCGTATTCTGTTCTGGTGACATCGGTGGTCCTTGCTGTGCGTTGCCGCCGCGTCCTGCGGCGGGTAAGAGACGTGTCCGCCGCGCCGCCTGCTCCTCCTCAGGCGGCGCGGCTGGATGGACACGGTTCGGAGTATGGGCAGCGCGCCGGGGCCGGTCATCTCTCAAATTGCAGATGGCCGGGCCCGCCCGCGTTGCTGGCAAACCCCAGTTGCGCGGGGCCTGGAGTTGGCGGACGATTGGCGGCTTTCGGGTCGTTCGGTGCTCCGTCCATGGCCGTCAACGCGGTGTCTGATGCCTTTCTTCTCGATCTCTACGCGTGTTGCGCGGACGCGGGTCGGTGGACGCCGGTGCTGGACCGGCTATGCGGTGAAGTCGGCACCCTGTCCGCCGTGGTGCAGTGCATCGAACTCGATGGCGCGCGGGCGGTTCCCTATTGGGCCGCCTACGATTCGCGCATCGACATGGCCGCGTACCGCAGCGAGGTGTCGGACGCCAGCAACCCGCGGTTCGATTCCTGGCGCTTGCGCCGCGTGGCCTCGCGGCCCGGCCGCATCGCCACCGACCACGAATTGTTCCTGCCCGGGGAGACGGCCATCCGCGATCGGTTGCACGCGCAACTGCGCCGTGCCGGACTGGGGCGATTCATGGGAGCGATGGCGCCGCTGGGGGGCAACCGCTATGCTGCCCTGGTGCTGCATCGCGACCCGTGCGATGACCTGGATTTTTCGCCGCGCCACAAGGAGCGCCTGCGCAGGCTGATGCCGCATCTGCTGCAAGCGGCGGGACTGGCCCAGGCGGCGGCCGCCAGCCGCTGCGCGTCGACGCTGGTCGAGCACTATCTCGGCGCCTGGCCCCGCGCCCTGGCGCTGAGCGACGGGCGCGGCCGCGTATGGTGGGCCAATCGGCAGGCCCGGGCGCTGGACCATAGGTCGGTCGTCAGTCTGCGCGGCCAGCAGTTCAGTGCGCCGCCGTCGGCGCAGACGGCGCTGGTGGACGCCTTGTCCCACGCGTCGCAGACCAGCGAACCCGTTTTCCTGAAACTGACCGGCATACACGGAGCAATGCAGCTGGCGCTGCAGAGGCTGGATGGGCGCGGCGCGTCCGGGGAAGGGCTGGTGCTGGTTTCGTTCGTGGACGCGACGCAGCAGCACGGCCATTTTCCGATCGCCGCGCTGCGCGCGCTGTTCGGCCTGACGGAAGCGGAAGCGCGGCTGGCGAGCGCGCTGGTCGCGGGCAAGACGGTCGAGGCCTATGCGCGCGATCGCGGCGTGACGGTGGGAACGGCGCGTTATCAGTTGAACCAGGTGCTGGGCAAGGTCGGCGCGCGGCGCCAGGCGGATCTGGTCCGCCAGGTATTGTGCTCGGCCGCCGCGCTGGTGGTGCCAGGGCCCGACTGAATTCCGCCCGCGGACCACGGGATGCGGTCGGCGGGCGGGCCGCCATCACCCGGGGCGGCCGCTCAGCAGGAAGGCGCGCGCCCGCGCGATCCAGGGATGGCCATCGTCCACGCAGCGGCTGCTGGCGGTGAAATGATCGTGGCCGGCCAGCAGGTCGAGGGCAACGGGCACCCCCGCCGCCTGCAACCGCTGCCGCATGTCGACCGCTTCGGCCGCGAGATTGCCCAGATCGTGCTCGCCGGCGGCGATATAGAAGGGCGGCGCTTGCGGATGCGCGTGCGACACGGGACTGGCCGCCTCCACGTCGGCGTCATTGGGGATGAAGCGGCGGCGTATCGCCAGCGCCGCCGCGCCGAAAGGCTGGTCCGGGTCGCAGGTCAGGTCGTACAGGCCGCTGATTGGCAGCACGCCCTTCACGACGTCGCCGGGCAGGCCCCATTCGCCCAGCCAGCGGCGGTCCAGGGCGGCCAGGCTGGCCAGATGTGCGCCGGCCGAATGGCCTCCCAGGAACAAGCGGTCCGGATCGCCGCCGTAGCGGGCGACATTGCGCCAGGCCCAATGCACCGCCGCGGCCACATCGCGCACGGCGGCGGGGTAGACGTGGCTCGGGGCCACCCGGTATTCGACCGAAATGAACAAGGCCGGCGTGGCGCATATTGCCGGCGCCATGAAGCCCATCCATTCCTTGTAGCCGGTGGCGAAGGCGCCACCGTGCACGAACAGCAGGGTGGGCAGCGCGGCCGGGCATGCATGGGCGGGGGCATACAGGTCCAGGCGTTGGGCGGGATCCGAACCATGGGCGAGGTCGGGATGAAAGCGCAGATCCGGGCTGGCCGCGGCGCGGCGCGAGCGTTCCAGCACTGATTCGGCATAGGCCTGGCCGCCCGGCAGTCCGGCGGCGGGGCGAGGGGGCAGGGAATCGAAAGCCATGGTAGTCCTCCTGGTCAAGCATCCATGGCCCCACGGACGCGGCGGTGCTGCGCGTCATGGCGGGGCGGGTTAGCAGGGATCCTTGCGGCAGGAGGAGGCCGGCCACCGGCCAGCCTTGCGCTGGATGGTGGCCGTGCCGCGGGGCAAAGCGCGCAAATGATAGGCCGACAAGCGGGCCAGGGCAAGGTCCAGGAAGAAATGCCCGGTGTGGCGTCATCAGCGACCAGTGCGGTTGCCCCAAGTCCGCAGCCGGCGATTCAAGGGCGTGGAATAGACGCGCGCGATCCATATGCCCAGAAGGCACGAACCGATGAAGTAGCCCGGCAGCAGGGCGAGCCTGGCGTCGCCCGCCAGTTGCGCGGGCGGCAGCGCGGTGCGCAGCAGCCCCAGCACCAGCAGGTGCAGCAGGTAGATCTCGTAGCAGTCGCGGCCGCAGCGCATCAGCAGGCGCCGGGCCGGGCCGGGCGCCGAGGGGCTGACCGCCGGCCCGCCGAGCAGCAGCAGGGCCGTTCCCACGGCGATGGCGCTGGCGCCAAGGATATTGCTCTGGCTGATCGGCCATGCCAGGTAGAGCGCGGCCATGGCGATCCCCACGAGCGCGCGGACCAGGGGGCGCCGCAGCGCCGGCCATGCCCGCCGCCGCGCCAGCGCCGCGGCGCAGCAGCCGATGGCGATCGCGTCGAAGCACGCGGCATAGCCATACAGCCAGGCTTCGCCGGCGCCCTGATTGGCAAGGCGGTAGAGCGGGCCGGCCGCGATCAGCAGCATGGCCAGCGCCAGCAGCAGCCAGGCGCGCCGCAACAGCACGCAGGCCAGCGGAAACAGCAGGTAGAAGGTCATCTCGACCGACAGCGACCACATCACGCCCAGGGGATAGTTGATCCATCCTTCCCGGATGACCAGCGCGTTCATCCAGGCCCCGAGCGCGGCGGCGTTGACGGTCCAGAGCGATACCGCGCTGCCGGCGCGGTTGCCGAACAGCGGCAGGCCAGCCAGCGCCAGCGCGTCGACCAGCAGCAGCGTCAGCACCAGCGTGGGCACGATCCGCGCCAGGCGTAGCAGCCAGAACGACGCCGGCCGGATGGCGCCCAGCCGGCCCCAGCGTTCGAGCGCGTTGCGGGTGATGAGAAATCCCGAGATGACAAAGAAGATCGTCACCGCGTAATTGCCGTTGCGCGCGACGGCTTGCAGTAGCGGCCAGCCCGGCGGGCCGCCCAGCGCCGTATCGCGCAGCGGATAGGCGATGTTGAAATGATGCAGCAGCACCAGCAGGATCGACAGGCCGCGCAGTGCGTCGATGCCGTCATCGCGCGTCGCGCCGTTCATGGCGGGGGCCGGCCGGATCACGGGCGCCACGCGCCGGCCATGGCCGGCCAGTCGCGCACCAGCTCGTCGCGGGCGCGCAGGCCGGCGTTGGGCTGGGTGGCGCGCTCATCCTGCAGCAGGCGGGCGTACACCAGCTGGCGGCCATCCTTGCGCGCCCAGCCGACGAACCAGCCGTAGGCATTGGCCGCCGTGTAGACGCCGTTGCTGCCGGGCGAACCGGTGCCGGTCTTGCCATACAGGCGCCAGCCATCGGCCTGGCCCACCTCGAAGAGGTTGTCGGCCAGCTCATAGGCGGCGGCCTTGACCGGCAATTGCCGATTCACCAGCTTGCGCAGGAAAGCCAGTTGTTCCAGCGGCGAAATGCGCAGCGACGAGATGATCCACGCGCCGTCGGTGCCGTTATGCTTGCCGGGCTCGCCCGAGACGTCCGCATTGCCGTAGCCGAACGCGCTGGTGTAGCGCTGGAAGCGGTCCTGTCCCAGCGCCTTGGCCGTCAGCTGTGAATACCAGACCACCGAATACTTGATCCAGCGCGCCGGATCGGTGGGCTGGCGCCAGGCGTCGCCGCCCCAGTCGGGATAAGCGGGCTGGTAGTTCCAGACCGGCTCGTGCGGGCCTTGCAGGATGCCGGCGTCGGCGCCCATCAGGGCGATGGCCAGCTTGAAGGTCGAGGCCGGCGTGTAGCGCTCGGCGCAGGCCTGCTGCGTGCCTTGCTGGAACAGGATGCGGCCGTCGGCGGCGTCGGCCACCACGGTGCACAGGACGGCGGCCTGGACGGGGCCGCCGCCCAGCGCGGACAGGGAAAGGGCTGCGCCAAGGGCGCACGAAAGGCGTCGAACGGTCATGGTCGATGAAGCGAAATGGGCAGGAAGGGGAAAAGGATTCAGGCGTGGCCGGGGCGGCCATTGAGCAGGACCAGCGTCAGGTCGCGGTCGTCGATATGCAGGCGCATCGCCAGGCAGCGTCCCGCTTCGGTCGAGTTGCCGGTCTTGGACAGGCGCACGTCCCAGTCCCGGGCGCCGACCAGCGGATTGGTGTTGCGATAGCTGAGCCGGCTGCCGGCCGCCTCGACCGTATCGGCAAGCGTGGTCGTGTCGCGCGCGATCTGCGGATAGGCGGCCGCCGCATCGATGATCCGGCCGATGTCGGCGGCGCTGGCGCGATTGGCGTTCGACAGGCCGGTCGCGTCCTGCAGCGTGGTGTGTTCCAGGCGCAGCGCGGCGGCCTTGCGTTGCAATGCCTCGGCGAACGCCGTTTCGCCGCCCGGATAGGCGCGGGCCAGGGCATGGGCGGCGCGGTTGTCCGATGCCATCAGCGCCAGCTTGAGCAGGGTGTCCAGCGTCACGCTGGCGCCAACCGGCAGCGGCGACGCGGCGCCCGAGGCGGTGGCCAAGGCATCGCGCTCGTCGATCCGGATGCGCCGCGACAGGTCTGGCGAAGTGTCCAGGACCACCATCGCGGTCACCAGCTTGGTGAGCGAGGCGATCGGCACGGCGTCGTTCTCGGCGCGGCCGAACAGCGTCGCGCCCGAGCGGCTGTCCAGCACCAGCACATGGGAGGCGCCACTGGCCTCGATCAGTGCCTGGACTCCCGGCATGCGTGCCATCAGTCGTTGCGCCTCTTGCGCCGACAGCGGCTGCGCCGGCCCGGCCGCCAGCGCCGACCAGGCGCCGAATCCGGCCAAGGCGCACGACATCGCCAGCGCCGGCAAGGCCACGGCGCGCCGGGCCGCGAGCGTGTCGGGACGCGCCAGGCGGCGGATGCGGTCGAGCAGGTCGCCGTCGCGCGCGGCGGGCGCCACCGGCGCCGGTGACTCGGTGGCGGCGCGCGCCAGGGCGTGCAGGGCCCGCGCCAGCGGCATGGGGCTGCCGATCAGGGTGGCCGCCATCTGGTCGGCGATGCGCTCGCGCTCGATCCGCAGGCGCCGCGACAGCCACCAGATCGACGGGTGGAAGAACAACAGCACCTCGGCCGCATGCTGCAGCAGGTTGACCAGGTAATCATGGCGGCGCACGTGGGCCAGTTCATGCGCCAGCAACGCGGCCAGCAGGTCCGCCGGCATGCCGGTGACGAGCGAGGCCGGCACCAGGATCACAGGCTTGAGCCAACCAGCCGTCACCGGCGTGGACAGGTTGCGCACCACCCGCAGGCCGACCGCGCGCGACAGCCGCAGGCGGCCGGCCATCCCGGCCACGCGCGCCTGCCAGGCGGGATCGGCCCAGGGCTGGCTGGCGCGCAGCACGCCACGCAGCCAACCCAGCCCCAAGAGCACCCGCAGGGCCGCGAGCGCGCTGCCGGCCAACCAAGCCGCCGCCAGCCACAACGGCCAGAGCGTGGCGGCCGCGCTGGAGGCCGGCGCGGCCATGGGGGCGGGCAGGGCGCGCCAGGCGAGCGCCACGTCGGTTGCGCCGATGCCCACGCCGGCCAGCAGCGCCGCGCCCAGCAGCGCGTAGCGCAGCCGTGCATCGTCGCGACGGGTCAGGCACAGCAGCGCCAGCGTCGCCGCGTGCAGGCACAGGATCTTCCAGGCCAGCGCGGGCAGGCTGGCGCCGAGCGTCCAGGCCATGGCGAAGGCGACGTCGCTCACAGCTTGTCGTCGCGCAGCAGGGCCTCGATCTCGGCCCGGTCTTTCCTGCTGACGTGGCCTTCGCGCAGGGCGGCCAGCACCAGGGCCTTGCCGGAGCCGGCGAAGGCCTTGCTGATCAGGTTCTTGACCAGGCCGCCCTGGGTCGCCTTCTGGCTCTGGGCGGCGGCATACACGTGCGAGCGCTCGGCTTCGTCGCGCGTCAGCAGGCCCTTGCCGTGCATGATCTGCATCAGCCGCAGCACGTTGGCGTAGGTGAGGCTGTCGCGCCCGGCCGCCATGGCCGCATGGACCTGCTTGACGGTGGCGGGTCCGGTGCGCCACAAGGTTTGCAGGATATCGAGCTCGGCGTTGGTGGGCTTGCCGCCCGCCGGGGATTTCGTGGTCATGAAGGGATGGGTCCTGCGCAGATATAGAAAAAATGTTCTATATCCGGCAGGATAGGCGTTCTAGAAAATTTTGTCTAGATCCTAGAACATCATCCGGAAACCCACGGTGCCGGTGACGACGTAGCTGCCGGAGAAGTCCGCGTCCGCGTCGACCTGGCCATAGACGGCATACCGCTTGCTCCAGGCGTAGTCGGCGCCCACGCCGAGATTGCCCCAGGTGCGCGACATGCGGCTTACCACCGGCACATTCGCGACCTGGATCCGCGTGCCGTCCAGGAACTCGTGCTTCAGGTTGATCACGCCATAGACGTTGGACCGGCGGTCGCTCTCCGTCTCCTGGCCGTTGCTCCTGTAGTCCAGCGCGACGCCCAGGCGGCCTTGCAGGCTGTCGCCCTTGTCGCTTTCGACCCGCGCGCCGAACCTGTCGCTGAAGCGGTCAAAGCGCGTGGAGACATACGTCAGCTGCGCCTGCGGGACCAGGGCCAGGCCTTCGCGCAACCCGAACGCCTTGCCGGCTTCCAGGCCCAGTCCATAGCTTTGCGCCTTGCGGCCGTCCTTCAGCTTGCCCGCCAGGCGGGATTTCAGGTCGCTGTCGAACCAGGTCGCCTGCGCCTGGGCGTCGACATAGACGCCGTCGCTGCCATACCAGGTCAGCGTGGGCGTCAGGCCGTAGCGGGTGGTGTCGATGGAGCCGTTGCCGTACACCGACGACACGCGGGTGTCGGAGGTGCCGTAGTGCAGGGCCAGCCCGCCCACCAGGCGCGAACCGTCCTCTTGGCCGGCCAGCACGCGGTCGACCCCGATCTGCATCTTCCAGTCGTCGATGTCCTGGCGCTGGCCGGTGGTGGACACGGCGGGTTCGAGGCGGCTGGTCGAGCCTTCCATGCGAGCCCACACCCCGTTGCGCCCGGCGCCCTGCGGATCGTAGAGACGATCGCCGACCCGCTGGCGCAGCGTGGGCAGCTTGCTCAGTTGCATCAGGGTGTTGGCGTAGGCTTCATACACCGGCACGCCGGGCTGGTACAACGGGCCTGGCGCGGGGGCCGGCGAGCCGCCGCCGGTCTGCGGCGATCCTGGGTCAGTCAGAGCCGACCGCAGATACCAACTGCCGTCGCCCGAGTCCTGTTGCAGCGTGTAGCCATAGGCGCCGGCCACCAGCGCCGGGCGTCCGCCGATCACGTAGTCACCGTTGGCAAGATTGAATTGCCCCGCGGAAAGGCCGTTGACCTGCACGACCTGGATGCCGCGCTGGGTCTGCGCGCCGGCGCCGCCGATGTTCGTCACCGTGACGGGCGTGGTGCCCGCGGTGGCGCCGGTGATCACCAGCTTGTCGGTCGGCGAGTCATCGCCGCCCAGCCGGGTGCGGACTTCCAGGTTGCCGCCCTGCGCGGCGTAGTCGCCGGCAATCGTCAGGGTGCCGAAGCCGCTGCGCGGGCCCGGCGCGATGGTGCCTTTGTTGGTCGTCGCGCCGACGCGTCCGGTCCCGGTCAGCCGCGCGCCGGCGAGCACGTCCACCGGTCCGCCGAGGACGCCATCGACCTGCAGCGTGCCGGCCTGCACCTGGGTGTTGCCGGTGAAGGCCGCGCTGTTGCCCGACAAGGTCAGCCTGCCGGCTCCCAGCTTGTTGAAGACGGACGTGCCCGAGAACGCGGTGCCCACGCCGACCTCGCGGCCGTTCGTGTCGAACCAGGCGCCGCCGGCAGCCACCGCCTGCGTGGCGAAGCCCTTGAGGAAATCGCCTTCGTCGCGGTTGGCGCGCAGGATGCCGCCATCCAGGTTGACGGTGACATTGCCCGCGCCCTTGATGACCGAACCGGTCTCGAGCACGCCACGACCGCTGGCGTCGCCTGTCAGGTTCAGCGTGCCGGTGGACGTGCCGTCAATGGCGACCCAGGTATCGCGGGCCGCGATGGCCAGCCCGCCTTTCGCCACGGTGAGCGCTCCCGTGCCAGCCCAGCCGACATTGATGCGGTCGGTGGCCGAGAGGGTCGAGATGTCGCCTGTCGTGCTCGATACGGTGACCGTGCCGATGCCCCCTGCGTTCTGGCCGATGTAGATCGATGCCGGGGCGCCGGGCGAGGTCGAGGCCTCGGTATGCACCGTGGCGCCATCCTGGACAAGCAGTTCCCCGGTGCCGTCGAAACCAACGTAGATGTTGTTGAACGGGTTCCAGGCCGATGCGCGGCCCGATACCGTGACGTTTCCTTCGCTGCCGGTGTTCCAGCCGATCATCCCCTGGCCGCTGTGCACGGCGCCGCCATTGTCGATCTGTAGCGTGCCTTTGCCGTCCGCACCGATAATGAAGGCGTTGGCCGCATTGAGATTCCAGGTCGATTTCGGCCCGGATACGATAGCCGTGCCGACGCTGCCGGCGCTGCTGCCAAGGGTGCCCGAGTAGCTTTGCGCCACGCCGCCGTCCAGAATCCGCAGTGTGCCGGTACTGCCTGGATCGGCGCCGATATACACGGGGTTGAGGCTGGTCCAGCTGGACGCCTTGCCGCTGCCGTCAACGCCCGTCACGGTCAGGGTGCCATCGCCGCCGTTGACATAGCCGATGAAGGCCCAATCGTTCCGCACAGACCCGCCATTGCTGATGGTCAGCGTGCCGGCGGCGGATTCTCCGACGGTCAGGTCTCCCCCTACCGTCCAGTCCGGCGAAACCAGTCCGGGCGTTACATCGCCGGTACCGGAGACGGACTGCGCGTTCGCGGGCTGCGCGAAGCTGGCCGCGGATGCGAGCAGGATTACCCACGTTGACAACACCGTACGATTGAAATTCTCTTCGACCACGATACATCCTCCCAGGTAGATTGCGCGCCGCACGCGAGCAGTACGGCATCCGACACGGTTTTTTTATAGGTGTTTACCCACGCTGGACGGCGGCGCGGGCTTCAAAGTCATGCGTGCTGCTTTCTCCACTCGCCGCGTCCCGGAACGCGGCCTGGCCCGGCCCGGCGTCCGCCTGCGCGTGACCCGCAACCGTGCAATTGCGTCCGCGTCGCTTCGCCGCGTAGAGCAGGTCGTCCGCGCGCTGGAGCGCGCTGGTGAACGACTCGCCGGCCTGCGCCAGCGTCACCCCCATGCTGGCCGTGAAACGCGAATCGGGTGCCTGCGGCGCCCATCGCTGCGCGACGAAATCCGCGCGGATCTCCTCGGCGATCGCGGCGGCGCTGGCCAGATCCGCCACGGGCAGCAGCAGCAGGAATTCTTCTCCTCCCAGCCGGGCGGCATGAGCCTGGGCGTGCGCCCGCGGCCGCAGCAGGGCGCCGAATCGCGCCAGCACCATGTCGCCAAACGGGTGGCCGAACCTATCGTTGATGCGCTTGAAGTTGTCGATGTCGGCCATGATCAGCGCGGTCGGCGTCGGGCCATCCGATAGCGGGCGCGCGGAACTGGAAGCGAGCAGGTTGTCCAGGCCCTGCCGGTTCAGCAGGCCCGTCAGCGCGTCGGTATGGGCGTGGCGGCGGTATTTCTCTATGGCGTCGTAGCTTGTCGCGATGAACACCGCGAAGGTCAGCACGATGCTCCCGAGCAGCCCGGTGTACTGGATCAGGATGCCCCACACGGACGTGCGCCATTCTCCCGCCGCGAGCGCGGGCGTCGGCGCGGCGAGGTACAGGATGCACTGGCCCGTCAGCACCAGCGCGATGAAAAGGAACGCGGCGGTGAGCACCCTGTCCGAGGTGGTCGCGGCGTGCCTGGCGAAGGACAGCGCGGCGCGCCAGGTCACCAGCGCGCAACAGGCCTGGACGAAGAACGTTTCCAGCTTCGCGCTGGCAAACAGCACCACCGAGACCACCACCATCGCCGTCGAGGCAAGCAGGATCGCAACGTCAAAGCAGGGCGGCGCCTGGCGGCCGCGCCGGCCCTGCAGCGCGCGACAGGCCAGGATGACACCGCCCAGTATGAAGGCATCCTCGACCACCTGTTTGTACGGCGCCAGCCCGGCGGCCTGCACCAGCATGATGGCGTAGCCCGCGCCCAGGCAAGCCAGGGCGCCGCCCCAGCGCAGCGTGTTGAAGCCGATGAAGCGCGCGGCGCAGAGGCCGGCTGCGCACATCAGGATCGCCGCGGGCACGGACCACTCGAGAAGGGTTGCGGGCATGGCAGGGATAGGTGAAACGAACCAGTCCGGCACATGCCCGACCGACACAATCTGTGTCGAAAAAGATTACAGTGTGTCGCAATGTATCGCCAGCGCGCAACAGTCAAGGATTGTCAAGCGTGATGGCACACCGCCTCGACGTTTTGTAGTCGTCGGGATCCAGGATGAATCGGCGCGGATAACGCCGCGTCCGCGTCACGCCGCGGCGCCGCCCGTATCGCGCAGCACCTGTTCGAGCGGGACCAGGCCTGTCATGGCGCCGCTGCCGGTCGCCGGCTTGCCGTCTTCGATCGCCAAGGCGAAGCGAAACGCGGGATCGGCCTCGATGCGCCGGCGCTGTTCCAGGATGCGCGGATAGTCCCGCGGCTCGATCGCCTGATGGAAGTCCGCCCAGCGCGCCACGCCCGCGAACACCGCGTCCGCCAGCGTCGGCCGGTCGCCCAGCAGATAGTCGCTGTCGCCCATCATCGCTTCGAGCTGCGCATGCCGCAGGGCGACGAATTGGCGGCCGAACTTGCGCAGGGTTTCCTTCTCGCCTTCGGTGGCTTCCTGCGCTTCCAGCGCGACCCACATGGGATAGAAGGCGCCGGTGAAGCCGGTGTTGAGAAAGGCCAGGTACTGGTGCAGCCGGTCGGCCTGCCGCGTGCCGGGCTCGAAGCTGATGCGTCTTTCGGTGTCGCGCGCCTCCAGCCACAGGGCGATCGCCATCGTTTCGGTGACCACCTGGCCTGCATCGGTGATCAGCACCGGCGTTTCCACCCGGCCATTCAAGCGCTTGTAGGCGTCGGTGCGCATCTCGCCCAGCATGTCCACCCGGGTGATGCGGTAAGGCTGGCCCAGCCATTCAAAGGCGGTCACGAGCCCGGCCGAGCTGCCCAGGGGAAAGCCGGCCGCGAGGATCGGTCCAGATGTGGGATTCATTTTCATTGCTCCGTTGGTTGACACCTGGAAATATACGTTCGTGGACATTGATTGAATACATGGATAAATTGGGACTCAAAGTCCACAAATAGAGACCATGATGTTGAACCTGAACGATCTGCATTTTTTCGCCCAGGCGGTCGACAGCGGCGGTTTCGCCGCGGCCGCCCGGCGGCTGGGCTGCCCAAAGTCCACGGTCAGCAAACGGGTTGCGATGCTGGAAACAGCGCTTGGCGTGCAGCTGCTGCACCGCACGTCGCGCAGCTTCACGCTGACCGACGTCGGGCGCGACGTGTACGACCACGCCCGCGCGGTGACGATCGAGGCGCAGGCCGCCGAAATGGTGGTGCATCGGCGGCTGGCGGAGCCAAGCGGCACCGTGCGGATCACGGCATCGGTTCCCGTTGCGCAGTTTCAGCTCGCGGATCGCCTGCCCGTGCTGGCGCGGCGGTATCCGAAGCTGCGCATCCAGTTGCACGTCACCGACCGCTTCGTCGATCTGGTGCAAGAGGGCTTCGACATCGCCATCCGCAGCCATTTCGCGGCGCTGCCGGACTCGGACCTGGTGCAGCGGCGCATGGCCGAGGAGCCGATCACGCTGGTGGCCGCGCCGTCCTACGTCGCCGAGCGCGGCGCGCCGCAAGCGCCGCAGGCCTTGGGCGATCACGATGGACTGATTGCCGGCATGGCGACGAAGTCCTGGCGATTGTGCGACGCGAGCGGCCACATCGTGGAGGTCGCGCCGCGCCCGCGCTTGCATGCCGACGAATCCACGGCATTGATGAAGGCCGCGCAGGCGGGACTCGGCATCGTCTGCCTGCCGCGGACGATCTCGGCGCAGGCCGTGAGCGAGGGAACATTAATGCGGGTCTTGCCGGCCTGGACCGCTGGCCGTGTGACGACAACGATCTTGACGCCGCACAAACGTGGCCAGCTGCCCGCCGTGCGCGCGGTGATCGATTTCCTGACGCAGGCAGAGGGTGCGGGCGGTGGCGCGGTGGCCTGATCCTGCCGGCCGAATGTTCACAAGGCTGGCCCTCGCCCCCCGGCATGGCGTTTGCTGGACAGGTTCGTCCCGATCAAACACAAGGAGGACACCATGCCTGGAAATGACAAGGACATCGAGGCGTGTACGCGCCTTTGCCTCGACTGCTATCGGACCTGCCTGCAGACCGCGTCGCAGCATTGCCTGGAGGCCGGCGGCGAGCACGTCGAGCCTGGCCACCTGCGCCTGATGCTCGCATGCGCCGAGATCTGCCGGACGGCCGCCCACACGATGCTCATCGGCATTGCGCAGCATGGCAAGGTCTGCGCCGTGTGCGCCGAAATCTGCCGTGCATGCGCGCAAAGCTGCGCCGGCCTGGATGGCATGTCGGAGTGTGAGCAAGCCTGCAAGCGCTGCGCGCAGGCGTGCGAAAAAATGGGGTAGCGACCGGCCCCAAAGTCGCCATGCGGGCGCGGCGGGAGCCCCGCGCATTCCCTTTCAACCCGGGGGCAGATGGCAAACGGCTTCCAGGTTGTGGCCGTCAGGCCCGATGACAAAGGCGGCGTAGTAGTGGGGATGGTAGTGCGGACGCAGCCCCGGGGGGCCGTTATCCTTGCCGCCGGCGGCGATCGCCGCCTGGTGGAAGGCATCCACGGCCGCGCGGGTGTCGGCGGCGAAGGCGATATGCAAAGGCGGTGATACCGCGGCAGTGGCGTAAAGCCATAGCGACGGCTTGCCCGCCTTGCCCAGCCCGACGCTGTTCGGCCCCTTCATGGCGAGTTCAATGCCCAGCGGAAGCAGCGCCCGCAGCAGGAACTCGCGGCTTTCATCGATATCACTGACGCCCAGGCCTATGTGGTCGAACATATTTCGCGCTCCGTGGAGGTGAGGCCGTGCCGCCTGCGGCAACACACGGCCGATGCGGCAGTATAAGCAGTCGCGCGCGCGTCGGCGCACGGCGCGCAGGGCGCGGGCGGATCGTGTGGCGCCGGTCCCGATGCGGCGTGGCCGGATCGGGTATTCTTGCCGGTGTCCATGCCTGGGAGCGCGATCCTGTCACCACAGAAGTCGATTCGTCGAGATTTGGCGATCCTCTGGTTCTGGATCGCCATCGTCGCGCTGGCGTTGGCCGCTTTGCTGGTGGCGCTCAGCCGCCAGGGCGCGAACGCCCAGATTGCGCGGGCGCGCGAGCTGGTGGCGATCAGTTGCGAGGCGTTGCGCGCCGGGGCGGCGCGCCTGCCCGCGGCAGCGCCCGCGCCTGCGCGCGCGAACCCGGCCGATCTTCCCGGCGCCCAGGCCATTCTCGATCTGGCGCTGCGGGACCGGCCCGGCATGGAAGGCGGCTTCTGGCAGCCTGGGCCGGGCGTGGTGGCCTACGCCTTCCCGACCTACGACGGCACCGGCATCAAGCGTGATCCGCCCAGCGCGGAGCTGGAACGCATCGGCGCGACCGTCCAGCGCGCCCTCGATGGCGGCGGCCTGGTCACCGACTTGCGGCCAGGCCTGCGGGAAGCCGTGGTCTTTGCCGCGTGTCCCGCCGACGTCAAGGGCTCCCCGCTCGCGGCCTGGACCATGGCGCGCGTGCCGTTGATCGGCGGCGACGTCATCAACTCGCTCATTCTCGCGGTGAGCCTGCTGCTGGGGGTGGTGGTGGCATCCGGCCTGTGGCTCGGCCGCACGTTCGCCCGCTGGCGGCGGCAGACCGACGATATGCAGCGCCAGCTGCAACAGGCCGAGCGTCTCGCCACCCTGGGCCGGATGTCCGCGGGGCTGGCGCACGAGATCCGCAACCCGCTCGGCACCATGCGCATGAAGGTGGAAAATGCGATGGCGGCGCCCGCGGCGGTGCGCGAGGCGCGTGTGGCCAGCGCGCTGGAGGCGGTGCTGGCGCAGAGCGAGCGCCTGGAGTCATTGGTTGCAAGCCTGTTGGCGCTGACGCAGCCGTTCCGGGTCGAGCGGCAGCCTGTCGCGCTGGTCGATTTCCTGGAAGAGCGCAGGCGCGTTCACATGGCCGCTGCGCAAAAGGCAGGGGTACGCCTGGACGTGTCATTGACGGGCGATGAGGACGCGCGCGCCTGGTTCGATCCGTCGCAGATGGCGCGGGTATACGACAATCTATTGTTGAATGCGCTGGCGCACACGGGCGCGGGCGGCGTCATCGAACTGGGCGCGGGGCGGGCGCCGACGGGCGCCTTGATGCTGTGGGTGGCCGACGATGGCGCCGGGGTGCCGCAAGAATTGCGCGATACGTTGTTCGAGCCCTTCGCCACGGCGCGCGCCGGCGGTTCCGGCCTCGGCCTTGCCCTGGTCCGTGAAATCGTTCAGGCGCATGGCGGCCAGGCCCGCCTGGCGCAAACGGCGCGCGGCGCTCGCATCGAAATGGAATTGCCATGGCCCGTATCCTGATCGTCGATGACGACGCGGCTTTCCGCGAGAGCCTTTCCGAAACGCTGCACGACCTGGGCCACACCGCGTTGCAGGCCTCGTCCACCGTCGCCGGCTTGAATCGCCTGCGTACCGAGGCGGTGGACCTGGCGATCGTCGACCTGCGCATGCCGGGCGAGGACGGCCTGGTGTTCCTGCG
Source organism: Achromobacter sp. EG18 (assembly GCF_059759395.1). Lineage (NCBI taxonomy): Bacteria > Pseudomonadati > Pseudomonadota > Betaproteobacteria > Burkholderiales > Alcaligenaceae > Achromobacter > Achromobacter sp. EG18. Next base: position 2,429,029 of record NZ_CM186213.1, on the reverse strand, counting down.
CAAGGCGGCCGGCATCGCGCCGGTTCCCTGCATCATGTTGACGGCCTACGCGAGCGGCGGCAACACCATCGAGGCGATGCGCCTGGGCGCCTTCGACCACCTGACCAAACCGGTGGCGCGCGCGGCGCTGGTGCAAACGCTCGAACGCGCCCTGGACAGTGCCAGGGTCGCCGGTGATGACGGCGCCGACGCCGACACGGCGCCGGCCGACGAATTCGAGTTGGTCAGCGGCAGCGAGGCCATGCGCGAGGTTTTCAAGCGGATCGGCATGGCCGCGCGCGGCGATGCCACTGTCCTGATTCAGGGCGAAACCGGCACGGGCAAGGAACTGGTGGCCCGCGCCCTGCATCGGAACGGCGCGCGCGCCGCGCGGCCGTTCGTCGCCGTGAACTGCGCCGCCATTCCCGCCGACTTGATGGAAAGCGAACTGTTCGGCCACGTCAAGGGCGCCTACACCGGCGCCACCGGCGATCGCGCCGGCCGTTTCCGCGAGGCCGAAGGCGGCACGCTGTTCCTGGACGAAATCGGCGACATGCCGCTTGCGACCCAGGCCAAGATTTTGCGCGCGCTGCAGGAGCGCGAAATCACGCCGGTCGGCGGGGCCCGCACGGTGCCGGTGGATGTGCGCATCGTCGCGGCGACGCATCGGGATCTGCCGGCCGCGGTCGCGGCCGGCAGGTTCCGCGAAGACCTGTGGTACCGGTTGCAGGTGGTGCCCATCGCCTTGCCGCCGCTGCGCGAGCGTTTGGGCGACGTGCTGCTGCTGGCCGAGCACTTCCTGCGACGCGGCGGCGGCACGCCGAAGCGTCTTTCCGCCGCGGCCGCGCAACGGCTGCTGGCGCACAACTGGCCCGGCAACGTGCGCGAACTGCGCAATGCCATGGAACGCGCGGCGATTCTCGGTCGTGGCGCCAGCATCGAACCGGAACACATCGGCCTGCAGCCGCTGGGGATCGCCCAAGATGGGTTCGCCATCCCCCTGGATGGCTCCCTGGCCCAGGCAGTGGCGGCGTTGGAAGGCGCCATGATCCGGCGCGCTTTGGCGGCCGCTGCCGGCAATCGCGCCGAGGCCGCGCGGCGCCTGGGGCTGTCGCGCCAGCAGCTGTATCGCAAATTGGCCGAGCACGGCGTGGAATGAACCTGTCCGGTCCTGTGACTCGGTCGTGTCACAGAATCGGACATCTGATCCAGGTGCCGTCGCGCAAGTCGTTGATTTGACTGGAACTCCTCGCTGGCATGCGGTTTGCATCCAATGCAGACGTATCCACTGCCGGCTCAAGGAGTCCGCCATGTTCCGACGCGCGCTATTCCCGCTTGCCCTCGCGGCGGGCTTCGCCACGGCCGCCGCCGTCGCGGCGCCGCCGCCGTTTCCGCCGCCGCCCACGGCTGGCATGACCGCGCCCACGGTGGCGCAAGGCCAGGTCCAGCGGCTGCTGCTCAACCCCTACGGGGAGATCGATGGCCTGCGCCTGACGGACGGCACGCTGGTGCAGTTCCCTCCGCACCTGTCGCAGGCGCTGAGCGCCGCCGTCAAGCCTGGCGACGCGGTGCGCATCATCGGCCGGCAGCAGGCGCGCGATGCGGTCAGGGCGGACGCCATCGTCAACACCCGCAGCGGACAGACCCTGTACGACCAGCCCCCCTCGCCGGGAGCGGGACTGCCGCCGCCGCCGCACCTGCGCGCCCAGGCGCTGCGTCCGCAACGGGTCGAGGGACGGGTCGACGCGGTGCTGACTGGTCCGCGCGGCGAAGCCAACGGCGTTCTCCTGACCGACGGCAGCATCGTGCGCTTTCCGCCCGAAAGCCTGCGCCTGTCGGTACTGCCCGGCGCGCCATTCGCGGCCGACGGTCTGGGAACGCGCAACGCCCTGGGCATCTCGCTGGAGGCCACCAGCCTGGGAACCAGCCTTGCCACGCTGCAACCCCTGTACGACCGCGCGCCCTGATCGCCTGCATGCCGCCGCGGATCCGGTCGTCCGCGGCGGCATGCCTTGTCTTTCCCGGATTTTTCCATGTTGTCTCCAAAGTTCTTTCCCGTCCTCCTGCTGCTGGTGTCCAACGTCTTCATGACCTTTGCCTGGTATGGCCATCTCAGGTTCGGCGAACGTCCGTTGCACGTGGTCGTGCTGGTCAGCTGGTTCATCGCCCTGGCCGAGTACTGCTTCGCGGTGCCGGCGAACCGCATCGGCCATACCGTCTACAGTGCCGCCGAACTCAAGACGATGCAGGAGGTCATCACCCTGACCGTGTTCGCCTTGTTCTCGGTGTTCTACCTGGGCGAAAAACTGACGCTCAATCACCTGGTGGGGTTCGGCTGTATCGGGCTGGGCGCCTTCTTCGTCTTCAAGGGGCCGTTGCCTTAGGAGCCCACGATGGTGGCACTGAACGCGCACGGCGACTCGCGCCGCTGGCTCGCAGGCGTCAATTTCTTCCTGGCGGATGTGCGCGACGGCCTTGGGCCGTTCCTGGGTGTGTTCCTGGTGGGACATGGCTGGCGCGCCGACGACATCGGTTACCTGATGACCGCGGCCGGACTGGCGGGCATGCTGGCCACCGCGCCGATGGGGGCCTGGGTGGACGCCTCGCGCCGCAAGCGCGGGTTGCTGGCGGGCGCCTCCCTGGCGCTGATTGTCTGCAACCTGGCGCTGTGGGCCGCGCCCGTCGCTGGCGTCGCCGCCATCACGCAGATTCTCGGCGCCATCATCGGGGCGCTGTTCGCGCCGGCCATCATGGGACTGACGCTGGGACTGGTCGGTCCGCGCGGGCTGTCGCGGCAGTTGGGGGTCAACGAAGCCTGGAACCACGCCGGCAACGTCGCGGCCGCCGCCTTGGCCGGCCTGGCGGGCTACCGGTGGGGCCTGTCGGCGGTGTTTGTCCTCATGACGGTGATGCCTTGCGGGGCGTTCATTTGCCTGCGCCGCATCCGGCCGCGCGACATCGACCATGGCGTCGCGCGGGGCCTGGAACCCGGCGGGGCGGCGGCGCCGGTGCCCTCGGTCTGGCAAGTACTGGCGGGTTCACGCGATCTGCGCCTGGTGGCGCTGGTCATGATGCTGTTCCATCTCGGCAACGCGGCGATGTTGCCGCTGCTCGGCCAGGCCGCCATTGCCCGCGGCCAGGGCGACCCCAGCGCCTATACCGCGTTGACGATCATCATTGCGCAACTCGTGATGATTCCCGCGGCGTTGCTGGCCGGGCGATTCGCCCGGCACTTCGGCTACTGGAGGCTGGTCGCGTTCGCTTGCTGGGTGCTGCCCGCGCGCGGATTGCTGGCCGCGGCGTTGCCGCCGTCGTGCGCCCTGATTCCGGCGCAGGTCATGGATGGCGTTGCCGCCGGACTCCTGGGCGTCGCGCTGCCGGGATTGGTGGCTTCGGTCTTGCGCGGCAGCGGCCATGTGAACCTGGGGCTGGGCGCAGTCATGTCCATCCAGGGCGTCGGGGCCGCGCTCAGCCCGGCGCTGGCGGGATGGGTGGCGCAACGCCATGGCTACGCGTCGGCCTTCGTGGGATTGAGCGCGGTCGCGGCCGCGGCGCTGGTGTTGCTGGCGTTGCGCCCGCGCATTTCAGCGCGGCGCCCGTTCGCGATCGCCCAATCCCGCCAAGACGGCTGAATTGCGAAGGGCTGGGCCTTGCGGTCGTTGCCGAGATCGAACGTGGTGAAGGTGCGCATCCTATGGCGTTCCCGGCTGCACATCACGATGCAGCGCGACGATCTCGGCGTTGCCTTGCACAACGGCGGGATAGCGCAAGCGCACCAGCGGATCGTGGCCCGGCACGATGTGGTCGGCGCTTTCGGCGTACTTCAGCAGGGTCGCGTAACCGGCCAGCATGTCGGCCACGTTCAGCACGATGGGAAAGGGCGCATCCAGCCTCATGTTGTCGTAGTAGTGGCTGGCGTCGGAAGCCAGCACGATCCACCCCCGCGCCGTATGCACGCGCACGGCCTGCAGTCCTTGGGTGTGGCCGCCGATGTGCAGCAGCTGCAGGCCCGGCGCCAGCTCGTCGTGGCCGTGGTAGAAGTCCACCCGCTTGTCATAGACGCCGCGCACCACGTCGACCACATCTTCGACCGCGTAGGCGTGGCGCAGCATGTCAAAGCGCATGTTGCACCCGCAGGCGTAGTGCAGTTCGCTTTCCTGCAAGTGCAGCCGGGCGCGCGGCAGCTTGCGCAGGTTGCCGGCGTGGTCGTAGTGCAGGTGGGTGACGATAACGTCCTGGATGTCGGCCGGGGCGATGCCCAGGGTCCGCAGCGCATCGATGGGGCAGCGCAGGAACTCGCGGCCGCGCGCCCGGGCCGCGGCTTCGTTGAATCCTGTGTCGACCAGCCAGACGCGCGGACCCTGGCGGATGACCCAGACGAAATAATCCATCGGCATCGGGCCGTCATGCGGGTCGGGCGGCGAGATGAAGTTCTGGCCGCGGCGGCGCGCGACGGTGGCGTAGCGCAATGCATAGACTTCGTGGTTGGGCAGCATCATTGGATTCCCCGGGCGGTGCGGATGTGGTCGAGTTCGGGCATCAGATAGTCCAGCAGCCGTTGCGGATTCTCGACCATGGGAAAGTGGCCCAGTTCCGGCATGACGGTGAATCGCGCGCCCGGAATCCGCGCGGCGACGCGGCGGCTGTCGTCGGGGCTGGCGGAGTAGTCGTAGGCGCCGGTCAGGAGCGACACACCGAAGCGCGCGGTATCCAGGCCGGTCAGGTGCTCGGCGGCGTCGAAGTCCTCGCTGTAAAAGCACAGGTCGTTGGCGTAGACGTTGAAACCGCCCTGCGCGTAGATCCAGGCGGCGTCGCGGCGCGCCGCCAGCGTGGCGGCCGGTCCCATCAGCCCGCGCACGTAGGCCGGGTTGTGCGCCGCCTGGTTGACCTGCGGATGGCATAGCATGGGCGTGCGCCGGCCCGTGGCTTTCCAGGGGGCTTCCAGCGCCACGACGCCCGCCACGTCGCCGGGACTGCGGGCGGCGGCAACGAGCGCCATCGCGGCGCCCATCGAACAGCCCAGCAGGACGGCGGGCGCGCCGGCCACCTGGCGTATGACGGCCAGGCAGGTCTGCAGATAGGCGTCGCGGGTCAGGCCCGTTTCGGTCCAGGCGCGGCCTGGCAGCGGCATGCTGCGGCCATGGCCGGGCAGATCGAAGGCGATCATGCGCCATTGGCGGCGCAGGGCCGCGTCCGCCATCAGCGCGTGGTACTGGCGCGAATCGGCGCCGGCGGTGTGCAGCATCAGCAGCGGCGGGCCATCCGACAGCCCGCTGGTTTCATAGTAGAGGGAGGCGGACACCGCGCCCAGGTCCAGGTTGGCGTAATGGCCGGCGATGGCGCCGCGGTCAAGCAGGGCGGGGCCGGCGTCGATCTGGCCCCGCAGGATCTCGAACAGCCGTTCCAGGGGATGCAGGGCCTGGGCGATGGCCAGGGCATCGCCCTTGACGCGCAGGCCCTGGGCCTGGCGCTGCGCGGCGGTGAACGAGTGGTAGCCGGGAGGGGGCACGGGATCCAGCAGCTTGCGCCAGGTGTCGGGCGGCGCGCTGATGACGAGGCATTGCGAGGGGGCGGCGGGCTGGCCCGCCCAGGCAGGAACCCGGTCTTGCGGATCCGCGCCGGCTTGCAGCCAGATGGCGCACGGCAGGCCCCTGGCTGCGGCGATGAATTCGCTATCCTGCTGCGCCAGGGCCGCCGCGGCCCTCAGTTCCTGGACGATCGCCTTCACTTGCGGATGCCTCCTCTTGTTGGCGCCTGAGCACGTCGAGCGCGGTGCGTTCCGCGTTGACGATATGGCTCTGTGCGGCCGCCTGGGCGCCTTGTGGATCCCGAGCATGGATGCGCTCGAAGATGTAGTCGATTTCGGCCATGCTTTCCGGTAGCCGTTCCGGGCGCGCGAACGAGGTCGCGCGCAGCAGGTTGATGCGCGACAACAGGCCGGGCAGCATGTCCTTGATCAGGTCGTTGTCGCAGCCCGACAGCAGCACGTCGTAGAAATCGCGCTTGGCCGCCAGCAATGCCGATTTGTTGCTGCCCTTGGCCTGGCGGTGCAGCGCGTCGACGGCCTTGCGCAGGCGTTCGACGTCGCTGTCGCTGGCCAGCCGCGCGAATTCATGCGCGGCGTAGCCTTCCAGCAGGGCGCGCAGCGAATAGAGGTCGCGGGCCGCCTTTTCGGTGATGCGCACCACCGTCGGGCCGCGGTGCGGCTCGATGGAGATCAGGCGCTCGGCTTCCAGCGTGCGCAGCGCTTCGCGCAGCGTGCTGCGGCTGATGTTCAACTGTTCGCACAGTTCGACTTCGCGCAGGCGTTCGCCGCCCTTGATGCGCCCGTCCATGATGGAGGCGCGCAGGTATTCCTCGACGCGGGTGCGCAGGGTGGTCGGTTTTTCGAATACTGCGCCGGTGGGGGTGGGCATGGCTGTCTCTCGCTTAGCATAGCGGCGGGCGCGGGCGGCAACGCGGGCTTTTGGCCCGGCCGCGGCGAACCGCCGGTTCAACGTAAAGACGCAATATATCCCGCCGGCGGGCCATGGTTACAGCCCGAGGTAGGCGGCGCGCACGCGGCTGTCTTCCAGCAGGCTGCCGCTGGGCCCGGACAGCACCATCGTGCCGGACTGCAACACATAGGCGTGCTCGGCCACGGACAGGGCCAGCCGGGTGTTCTGCTCCACCAGCAGGATGGTCAAGCCGCTGCGATGGATGTCGATCATGGCCTGGTGCATTTCCTCGACCACCTTGGGCGCCAGGCCGTGGCTGGGTTCGTCCAGCAGCAGCAGGCGCGGATCCAGCATCAGCGCGCGGCCGAAGGCGACCATCTGCTGTTCGCCGCCGGACAGCGTGCCGGCCAACTGCCGGCGCCGCTCATGCAGCCGGGGGAACAGGGCATAGACGCGCTCGCAACCGCGCTTCAGGCCCGCCGCGTCCCGGCGCCGCGTGTAGCCGCCCAGGTACAGGTTTTCCTCCACCGTCATTTCGGGAAAGACGTGGCGCCCTTCCGGGACGTGGGCGATGCCCAGCTCCGGGATGCGGTGCGGCGGCAGGCGCAGGATCTGGCGACCGTCGAAAGCGATGCTGCCGCCGACCTTGTCCAGCAGCCCGGAAATGCAGCGCAATAGCGTGCTCTTGCCCGCCGTGTTGGCGCCGACGACGGCGATGAAACTGCCTTCGGGCACGTCCAGCGATACGTCGTGAAGCACGGGGCTGCGGTCGTAGGAGGCGGTCAGCCCTTGAATCTGCAGCAGGCTCATGCGGCCACCTCCACCTGTTCCATCGATTTGCCCAGATAGACTTCGATCACCGTCGGGTCGGCGGCGATGGCGGCCGGGGCGCCTTCGGCGATCTTCTGGCCGAAAGACAGCACCAGGATGCGGTTGCACAGGCGCATGATGGCGCGCATGTGGTGTTCGACCACGATGAAGGTGATGCCGGACTCGTCGCGCAGCGCGCGGATCAGGTCCAGCAGCGCATCCATCTCGGATTCGTTCAGCGCCGCCATCACCTCGTCCAGCAGGAATACCTTGGGATCGGTGCACAGCGCGCGCGCCAGTTCCACCCGCGCCTGTTCGGGAAAAGACAGCTCGCCTGCGGGCTTGGCGGCGATGGCGGACAGGCCGACCCGGTCCAGGTTGTCGCGCGCGACCCGGCGCGCCCGCGCCACGTCATGGCGCAGCAGCCCGCCGACCAGCACGTTGTCCAGCACGGTCATCTCGGGAAACAGCGCGACGTTCTGGAACGTCTTGGTCATGCCGCGCGCGGCGATCTGATGGGGGCGCAGCCGGGTTATGTCCTCGCCGTCCAGCTCGATGCGGCCGCCCTGGCTGGCGTACAGGCCGACCAGCAGGTTGAACAATGTGGTCTTGCCGGCGCCGTTGGGACCGATCAGCCCCAGGATGTCGCCGCGGGCCACGCTGAACGACACGTCGTCCACCGCCTTCAGGCCGCCGAAGCGGCGCTGGATGTTCGATACCTTCAGGATGTCAGGCATGCTGGCCCCGCGTCAGGTTGCGCAGCCGCGTCCATAGCGCCGACAGGCCGCGCGGCTCGATCAGGATGATGGCGATCAGGATCAGGCCGAACGCCAGCTGGGAAACCCCGGCGGTGTGGCCCGACAGCCAGTCGTTGAACACTTCTTCCAGCGGAATGATGACCAGCGCGCCGATCAGCGGCCCGGCCACGGTGCCCACGCCGCCAATGATGCAGATCAGCGCCACGCGCACCGAAATGCCCACCAGCGAGAACACGGTGTCGGGATCGAAGAAGTAGATGAACTGCGCGTACAGCGTGCCGCATGCGCCCATCAGCGCGGCCGAGATGACGGCGGCCAGGATGCGGGTGCGCGCCGTGTCCACGCCGATCACCTCCGCCGCCTGCGGATTGGCCTTTACGGCGCGCAGCCGGTAGCCCAGGCGGGAATGGCTGATCACGGCGAAGACGACCGACGTGATCAGCGCGGCGCCCAGCATCAGGTAGTAATACGGGATGCTGGACTTGAACTGCATCTGCGCCAGGCCTTCCGAAAACGGAATGGACAGGCCGACCGGCCCGCCCGTCACCGACGCCCAGGTGTTGGCGATAGCGCGCAGCACTTCACCGAACGCCAGCGTGGCCAGCGCGAAGTAGTGGCCGCGCAGCCGCATGGTGGGCAGGCTGAGCAGCGCGCCCGCGACGGCGGCCACCGCCATCGCGGCCACGATGCCCAGCCAGGGAGAAATGCCGTAGCGCATCAGCAACAGGGTGGAGGTATACGCGCCCAGGCCGAAGAACGCGGCGTGGCCCAGCGAAATCTGGTTGGCCAGGCCGCCCACGATGTTCCAGGATTGGCCCATCGCGGCGAACAGCAGCACCAGCGTCAGGACGCGGATGCCGTAACCCTGGTCCTCGAACATCCAGGGCGCGGCCAAGGCAACGGCCAGCAGCGCGGCCCACGGAAGGAGTTGTCGATTCATGGCCATCACGCAGCCCTTTTCAGAAGACCTTCCGGGCGCACGGCCAGGACCAGTATGAAGATGGCGAACAGCACCAGGTTCTGTAGCTGCATGGGCAGCACGAGCGAGGACAGCGACTGGATGACGCCGACCGCGATGCCGCCGACGACCGCGCCCATCACGCTGCCCAGCCCGCCCAGCACCACCGCCGTGAACATCAGCACGCTGAACTGCGCGCCCACGGTGGTGGAGGCGGTCAGGTAGGGCAGGATGATGCCGCCGCCCAGCGCTGTCAGTCCCACGCCCAGGCCGAAGGCAAGCTGGTGCACGCGATGGGTGGAAATGCCGGACAGGCGCGCCGCCATGGGATCCTGCGCCGTCGCCCGCACCGCCATGCCCCACCACGTTTTCTTCAGCACCCACCACAGCGCCAGCCCGGCCACCGAGGCCACGGTGAAGGCCAGCAGATACGGCGCCGCCAGCAGGATCGGGCCGACCGCCAGCGCGGTCATCTGGTACGGGGTCTGCACCGAGCGGAACTCCGACCCGAACAGGATCAAGGCCAGGTTTTCCATGACGATGAGCAAGCCCACCGTCAGGAATATCTGCGCGACCGCCGGGGCCCTCAGCACGCGGTCTATCAGGAACTTCTGCGTCAGCACGCCCAGCACGAAGGCCACCGCGAACGACAGCAGCGATCCCGCCAGCGGGTCCAGCCCCAGCAGTTTCCAGGCGAAGTACGCCACGAACATGCCCACCATCAGGAATTCGGCCTGGGCGAAGTTGACGATGGAGACCACCCCGAACACGAGCGTCAGCCCGATCGAGATGACCGCGTAAACGCCGCCCAGCAGAATGCCGTCCACCAGCGCCTGCAAGAATTGCATGTCGATCCTCCGGTTCGCGCCGCGTGCTCAGCTGGCGGTGATGACGCGGCCCTTGGCCAGCGCCTGGGGCCACACCGAGACCAGCTCGTTGTCCTGCCACTGGACCATGACGGGCTGCGCCAGGGTGTTCAGGCCGTTGGCGTCGAAGTGCACGCCGCCGCCCGACATCACGCCCGCCCAGCCCTGGTCGTACTTTTGCGCGCGCAGCGCTTTGGACACCGCCTCGGGCTTGTCGGATGCGGCCACCTCCAGCGCCTGGGCCAGCACGCCCGCGCATACCGCATGTTCCAGCGCTTCATGGGGCATGAAAGTGCCGAAGCGTTTGCGGTAGCGTTCGGTGTATTCCGGCGCCTGGTCGTAGTTGGCCGGGGCGATCGACAACACCGCCTGGGAATACTGGCCCAGCGCTTTCGCGAAATCGGGGATCACGTAGCCCGCCGCGCCGCCCACGATGGGCACCGTCAACCGCTGCTGGCGCATCACGCGGATGATCAGCAGGCTGTCGTTCAGGTAGGAAACCGGGAACACGATCTGGGCATCCGACGCCCGCAGCTTGCTGATCAGTGGCGTGACGTCGGTGATGCCCAGCGGGTAGGCTTCGTCCAGCACGATCTGCGCGCCGGCCGCCTTGGCCGCATTGCGCACGCCGACGGCCTGCGATGTGCCGTAGGCCGTGTCTTCGTACAGCAGCGCGATCTTCCTGATTTCGGACGCGCCGGCCACGACGGATGCGGCGTAGTCGTATTGGGCCCGGCCCAGCACCGAGCCCTTGGACACCACCTGGAAGATGTGCTTGAAGCCGCGTTCGGTCAGCACATCCGAAAACGACATGGTCAGCAGGGGAATGCCGCGGCGTTCGGTCACCTCGGACACGGCCAGCGTCAGCGACGACGCGTAGGCGCCGATCAGCGCCACGCAGCGGTTCTGCGTGATGAGACGCTGGGCGACCGTGGCGGCGGTGGTGGGCTGCGAGGTGGCGTCGGCGATGATGAGCTTGAGTCTGGCGCCGCCCAGCGATTTGATGCCGCCGGCCGCATTGATTTCGTCGGCGGCCAGTTCCAGGCCTTGCCGCGAATTGATGCCGAACTGCGCGTTGGCGCCGGACAGCGGCAGGATCACGCCGACATTGATGTCGGCGGGCGCCGCCAGCGCGCGGCCGGGAAGCGAGGCCGCCAGTGCGGCCGCGCCCAGGCCGGCGACGAATTGCCGGCGCCCTTGGCGCACGGCCTGCTTGGGGTGGTTGTTCATGCTTGTCTCCTGGCTTTTTGTGGGGGAGGTGCGCACGGCAGCCAGCCCGGCGCTTTGCGGCATTATTGTGTTCATTTTTTAAGCAGTCAAGCATATTGTCAGACAATCGGACTATTGACGTTCGGACGAAAATTGACTGACAATCAGACAAGCGAGGCCGAACCAGCGCCGGTTCGACGCCCGTCGTCACCACCAACGAGGAACCCAATGGCAGACACCAAATCCGAAACCCAAGCCCTCTTCGACCAAGGCCTGGACCTGCGCCGCGAGGTGCTCGGCACCGAATACGTGGACGGCTCGCTGGCCCGCGCCAACGATTTCATGATGGCTTTTCAGCGCATCACGACCGAGTGGTGCTGGGGCTACGCCTGGGGCCGTCCGGGCCTGGAGAAGAAGACGCGCAGCATGTTGAACCTGGCCATGCTGACGGCGCTGAACCGTCCGGCCGAGATCAAGCTGCACGTCAAGGGCGCGCTGAACAACGGCGTCAGCGTCGAGGAGATCAAGGAAATCCTGCTGCAGGCCACCGTGTATTGCGGCATTCCCGCGGGCCTGGACGCTTTCAAGGTGGCCAACCAGGTGCTGGAGGAAGAGGGCGCCTTCAAGGAGCAACGGGCATGAGCGCATCGCTAGAACGCGCGGGCCTGATCGGCATCGGCAGCATGGGCTGGCCGATGGCGGCGCGCCTGGCGCAGGCCGGCTACGCAGTGACGGTCTACGACGCCGTGCCGGGCCAGGCCGACAGGTTCGCGCAAGAGGTCGGCGGCCAGGCTGCCGCCACCTGCGCGGCGCTGGCGGCGCAATCGGACATCGTCTTCACCATGCTGCCCACCAGCGCCATCGTCGAGCAGGTGCTGTCCGGCGAACAAGGCGTGCTGGCGGGCCTGCAACCGGGCAGCGTCGTGGTCGACATGAGTTCCGGCGTGCCGGCGCATACGCAGCGGCTGGCCCAGGCCGTGGCCGCCGCCGGCAGCCAGATGGTGGACGCGCCGGTGTCGGGCGGGGTGCCGCGTGCGCGCAGCGGGGAACTGGCGATCATGTTCGGCGGCCCCGCCGCCACCTTGGAACGCGTGCGGCCCGCGCTGTCCGCCATGGGCACCTCGATCACGGCCGTGGGCGAGGTGGGCAGCGCCCACGCCATGAAAGCCTTGAACAACCTGGTGTCGGCCGGCGGTTTCCTGATCGGCGTCGAGGCCATGTTGATTGGCCAGCAGTTCGGCCTGGATCCCGAAGTGATCGTCGATGTCTTGAATGCGTCGACGGGGATGAACAATTCCACGCAGAAAAAGTTCAAGCAATTCGTGCTGTCGCGCCAGTTCAATTCCGGCTTTGGCCTGGACCTGATGGTCAAGGACCTGGGCATCGCGCTGGGTATCGCCACTGATACCGGCACGCCCACCCCGTTCGCCGCGCTGTGCCGCGAGCTGTGGGCCGCCGCGGGCAAGACCCTGGGCAAGGGACAGGACCACACCGCCGTCGCGCGCCTGTCCGAGCAGTTGGCCGGCGTGGAGCTGGCCGCCAGGAAGCGCTAGGTCGCTTCGACACGGCGCGGCCGCGGTCGCGCCGCCTTTTCAACCTGCATCACGAGAATCCGCCAGGACAAGGCGGAGGGCCGGCTGCCGCCGGCGAACACAGCGAGGAGCAAGACATGAAGAAGACTTTTCTGGCGACCCTGGGCGCCGGCCTGATCGCGCTTGGCGCCAACGCATCGGCGCAAGACTATCCCACGCGCGCCATCTCGATGGTGGTGCCGTACGCCGCGGGCGGATCCACCGACGGGCTGGCCCGCATCGTGGCGCAGGCCATGGGCGAAAACCTGGGCCAGACCGTGGTGGTGGAAAACCTGGGCGGTGGCGGCACCATGATCGGCAACCAGCGCGTGACCCGCGCCGCGCCCGACGGCTACACCATCACCTTCGGCAACATGGGTTCGCTGGCCATTGCGCCGTCGCTGTACCCCAAGAGCAAGTTCGACCCGCGCCGCGACATGAGCGCGGTGGGGCTGGTGGCGACGGTGCCGATGGTGCTGTCGGTCAGCAAGAAAAGCGGCATCGCCACGCTGCCCGAGTTCGTCGCGCGCTTGAAGAAAAACGGCGCCGACGTGAATTTCGGCAACGCCGGGTCCGGATCCACCAGCCATATCGCCGCGGCCTATTTCATGCACGTGACCCATACGCAAGGGATGCAGATCCCGTATCGCGGCGCGGGCCCGGCGATCGCCGACCTGATGGCGGGCACGGTGGACGCCGTGATCGACCAGACCGTCACGATGATTCCCATCCACGAGGGCAAACGCGTCACGGCCCTGGCGGTGGCGTCCGCCGCCCGCCTGCCGCAGATTCCCGACGTGCCGACGTTCGCCGAGGCGGGCGTGCCGGATTTCAATATGAGCGTGTGGAACGGCATCGCCGCGCCCGCCGGCACCCCGCCCGCCGTGGTCGCGCGGCTGGAACAGGCCCTGGCCGCGGCGCTGAAAAGCCCCGGCGTGCGCGAATCCCTGGACAAGCTGGCGGCCCAGGCGCCGGCCGAGCAGGAGCAGGGGGCGGCCGCTTTCCAGGCGCTCATCGCCCGGGATGTCCCGCGGTTTGCCGACCTGATCAAACAGGCGAACATCACGGTGAACTGAGCGTTTCCTTGTGCCCCGCCGCATGCGGGCGGCGCGGGCAACGCTATTGCGCCGCTAGTCGGCGGGGGGCAGCGATCCGAGAAACGCAGTGATATCGCGCGCATCCTGTTCGTCCAGGCCGAGGTTGGGCATCGCGGATCCCGGTTTCACCGCGGAAGGGTCGCGCAGCCAGCGTTCCATATTGGCCGAGGTGTTGGGCACCCCGCCCGCGATGTACGGCCGTTGCGAGATACCGGCCAGTGAAGGCCCGACATGATGGCGCGCGCCCGCCACGCCCGGAATGACGTGGCAGGTCGCGCAGAGATGCTGTTGCAGCGCTGCGCGACCGGCAACGGGGTCCCCCGCGCGTGTCGTGGTTGGCGCCGGCCTGGCAGGCGGCGAGGGTGCCGCCCCCGTTTCCCACTTCCCGTAGGCCTCGGGCGACAGCGTCGGCAGGACGCGCAGGAACGCGACAATGCTCCAGATTTCGGCGTCCGTCAGCCGATACTGCCAGGCGGGCATGCCCGTCATCTTGATTCCTTGCCGGGTGATCCAGAAGATATCGGCCGCGCTGCGGTCGCGGGCCGTTGCGACAAGCGCGGCGGGAGCCGGGTTCAATCCCCGCGCATAAGGTTCGGGAGCGATGCCCGGCGCGCCGTGGCACTGCAGGCAATGCTGCTGGTAGAGCGCATATCCCTCTTGCTGCATGCGCGGCGCGTTCAGGTCCGGGACGTCGATGCTGCTCGCCCGGCGCCTTACCGAGCGTGTCTGCGCCGTATCCAGCAGTTCGTGCACGACGGCGGTATGCGAGCCGGTGGCGCTTACGTCGTACCAGCCGAACCAGACGGCCGCCGCGCCCAGTACAGCGCCGGCCGCCGCGCATGCCAGGATGGTCAGGCCGGCGACTTTCAGGCTGCTCATGGCGGTGTCCGGGAGCTCAACGGCGGCTGAGCAGGAAGGCGGCGATATCACGCGCTTGTGAGGGCGTGAGGTCCGCGGCGGGCATGGCGGTGCGGGGATTGACCGCGGGCGGGTCAAGCAGCCAGCGCACCAGATTGTCAGGGGTGTTCGGCAACCAGCCACCCAGGTAGGCCCGCCTGCCCACGTCAGTGAGCGGTGGCCCGATTCGAGAGGCCGGACCGCTTATTCCCGCAACCCTGTGGCAGCTCAGGCATCCCCTTTCGGATATCAGGAGCCGGCCCCGGAGGGGATCGGCGCCCTCCAGTTGCCCTGGCCGGCCGGGAGGCGCCAGCGATTGACGGGCGTCTCCGCACGCACCCAATAGCATGAGGGCGACGGCCAGGAGCGCCGGAGCGGGGCGGGCGGGGCGGTGCAAGGTCTGGGCCTGTAGAGACGTTGACTCCCGCGCTCAGCAAATGCCGTACCGATAGACTGCACGCGCATACCGGGCATGCCACATGCTGAAGCGGGTCCTCAAGTTCGGTCATCCGCGCAGGCCGGCGGTTCGGCCTGTCCCTGACAATTTCTTCGTGGCGCCGCTCGTGGATATGTCACCCCTTTTTCCCTCCATAGTGGCCACTGCCTCTCCCGGTGCGTGGGCGGGCATGCCATCGGTCCTGCATCCAAGGGGGGAAGAGGCTGCCTCGATCGCCGAAACCGCCTGGGTATTGTCGGTGGGGGCCGGACTGATTTTCCTGTTGACGTTGATCATGCTCGGCGCGGCGATGTTCGGGCCCGCAAGGGTTCGCGGCATGCTTGGCCGGCCCAGGTTGATCGTGGTGGCAGGGGTGGCGTTCCCCGTCGCCATTCTTACGGCGTTGCTTGCCTACGCGCTGCAGGTGGCCGCAACCATGGGGCGCGGCCCGGAAGCCGCGATCAGTATCGATGTCGCGGGAGAACTCTGGTGGTGGCGAGTGCATTATCGGGACAGGACTGGCGCGCTACTGTTTGAAACGGCGAATGACATACGGATCCCTGTCGGCGCGTCGGTCGAGATCAGGCTGACCTCGGCCAATGTCATCCACAGCTTCTGGGTGCCCGCTCTGGCCGGGAAATTGGATTTGATTCCCGGGAAGGTCAACCGACTGCGCCTGCTGGCACGCGAGCCGGGCGTGTTTCGTGGCCTGTGCGCGGAGTACTGCGGCGCGCAGCACGCCAAGATGCAGTTCGACGTGCAGGCGCTGAGCGCCGCGGACTTCGATGCATGGCTGATGGCGCAACGCCGTTCAGCCGCCGAGCCGGGCGCCGAATTGCGAGCGGGTGCGAATATCTTCCTGCGCGACTGCGCCCAGTGCCACACCGTGCGGGGCTCGCAGGCGGCAGGCACCTTGGGGCCGGATCTGACCCACGTGGCCGACCGGCGCCGACTGGCGGCGGGTACGCTGGCCAACAACACAGGCGCGTTGGCAGGCTGGATCGCGGGCAGCCAGCACATCAAGCCAGGAAATCTCATGCCAGCCTTTGGCAACCTGTCCGGCGAAGAATTGCGCGCCGTGGCTGGCTATCTTGGATCCCTGAAGTGAAGCCGGATTCGACACGTGCCCGCGCGCCAAGCGAGCTCCCCAATCCCCTCCCGCGCCCGGACGGAGAGCTGGAGGGCCTGCAACGCGCATGGCGCCGTCCCACCGGGTGGCGCGCGCTGACGATCGTCAACAACACGTCCATAGGCCTGCTCTATATCGGCACCGCCATGCTGTTCTTCCTGCTGGCTGGCGTGCTCGCGCTCGTCATGCGTACCCAGTTGGCAGTGCCGGACAATGCGCTGGTCGGGCATGCGCTGTACAACCAACTGTTCACCATGCACGGGACGGTGATGATGTTCCTCTTCGCCGTGCCAGCAGTGGAGGCTGTCGCGGTGCTGCTCTTGCCGAACATGCTGGGCGCGCGCGATCTGCCGTTTCCGCGCTTGTCCGCCTACGCATACTGGGCGTACGCCATCGGCGGCCTGGTCTTCTTCTGCAGCATCTTCGTCGGGCTCGCGCCGGATGGCGGCTGGTTCATGTATCCGCCATTGACGAGCGCCGCATACTCGCCGGCCCTGAATGCAGACCTGTGGTTGCTCGGCATCGGATTCATTGAAATTTCGGCAATCGCCGGAGCGATAGAGCTGGCCGTGGGCATACTGCGCACGCGTGCCCCCGGGATGACATTGGACAGGATGCCGATCTACGCCTGGGTGATGCTGGTTTTCTGTGGCATGGTGATCATTGCGTTCCCGGCCGTCGTCGTTGCCACCATGCTCCTGGAACTGGAACGGGCCTTCGACATGCCCTTCTTCATCGTCGAACGTGGCGGAGCGCCGTTATTGTGGCAGCACCTGTTCTGGTTCTTCGGCCACCCCGAGGTCTACATCATTTTCCTGCCAGCGGCCGGCATGGTGTCGATGATCATCCCTGCCATGACGGGAGCGCGCCTGGTGGGATACCCGCTTGTGGTGGCGGCCGTGGTAGGAACGGGATTCATCAGCTTCGGGCTCTGGGTGCACCACATGTACGCCACGGGCATCGCGCCGCTCTCGCTCAGTTTCGCGTCGGCCGCCAGCATGGCGGTATCGGTGCCGACGGCGATTCAGGTGTTCGCCTGGATCGCCACCATCGCCGCCGCGACCCGGCTGCGGCCCCTGAAGACGCCGATGCTCTTCATATTGGGATTCTTCTTCACGTTCGTCCTGGGCGGGTTGACCGGCGTCATGGTGGCCGTCATCCCGTTTGACCTGCAAGTGCACGACACCTACTTTGTCGTCGCCCATCTGCACTATGTGCTGTTCGGCGGAATGGTGTTTCCGCTGTTCGCCGCGTTCTACTACTGGATGCCCTTCGTCAGCGCGCGGGCGCTTTCCGAACGCCTGGGCCGCTGGTCGTTCTGGCTGATGTTCTCAGGATTCAATCTGGCCTTCTTTCCGATGCACGTCACTGGCCTGGCCGGGATGCCCCGGCGGGTATACACCTATGCCGAGAGCCAGGGGTGGAGCGCATTGAACCTCCTGTCCACGGCTGGCGCCTATCTCATTGCCGCCGGCGTACTGGTGTTCCTGTTCGATTTGGTCCGCCGCTTTCGGCCCACCCTGGGCGCGGGGGCGGGAAACATCTGGGATGCCGGCACGCTGGAATGGCTGCCGGCCGACACTTATGGCGTGCGCAGCGTGCCACGAGTCGCCAGCCGCGAACCGTTGTGGGACCAGCCCGAACTGGCCGCGCAGGTCGAGGCCGGCAGGCATTTCCTGCCCCATGCTCCCGCGGGCCTGCGCACCACGCTGGTCACCAGCGCGGTGGACGCCCGGCCCGACTACGTGTTGGCGTTGCCCGGCCCGGCCTGGTCGCCGTTGTTGGCGGCCGTGGGCACCGCGGGATTTTTCCTTTTGCTCACCTTCAAGCTGCCCATGGTCGCGGGTCTGTTCGGCCTGCTGGCTGTCGTGTCGTTGTGGCGCTGGCTCTGGGATACCGACACGGCGCCGGACCGGATGGAGGTGGACATAGGCGCAGGGCTGCGGTTGCCCACGGCGTGCATGGGCAGCGGATCGCATGCCTGGTGGGCGATGATCATGCTGGTGATGGTATGCGCGAGCATCTTCGGTTCGCTGGCCTTTTCGCACCTCTTCCTGCGGATGGCGGCTCCGGCGAAGTCCTTCCCGGTTGGCGACGGCCTGGCTTCGGCATGGGTTTGGCTATCGGCTGCGCTCCTGTTGGGATCGTCGGCGATGGTGGCCTTGGCCGGGCGCGCGCTGCGAAGAGGCCGGCCTGGATACCTGAAATCGGCTATTGCCCTGGCGATTGCCTTGTTATCGGTATCGGTGTGCCTGGACGCACAGCAGCATTGGCGGGCCGGCTTGCGGCCGCAGGCATCCGCCTACGAAGCCTCGGTCTATGCGCTGGTGGGCCTGCAGGCCGCCTTCGTCGCGTTTTGCGCCCTGATGGGCGCATTCACGATCGCCAGGAGCGCGGCTGGCAGGCTCAGCGCGTCCCGCCGGGCCTGTTTCGACAGCACGGCGATTCTTTGGCACTACACCGTGGCGCAGGGATGTTTGAGCCTGGGCTTGACACACGGCTTCCCCCTTCTGGCAGGCTAGCGCCATGAAATCACGCTCCGGGGCTGACCTGCTTCTCCTGGTTGCGCCGCCCATGATATGGCTGGCTCACTACCTTTTCATCTATGCGATCAACGCCACGGCGTGCGCGGGTCATGTCCCGACCGCGCCTTGGCTCGGGTTGGCGGCATCGTCATGGATCATCGTGGCCGCCAGCGCTTCGGCCCTTGCCGGCATGGGCGCGGTGGCCCTGCGCCAGTACAGGCGCGTCCGCACCCGCGGCCTGCCAGCGTTTCACGCCAGGTTGACCGGGCTGCTCTGTGCTCTTTGCTCGGTCGCGATCGCCTGGGAGACACTACCGGTCTTCACGACCTCCCC
Source organism: Achromobacter sp. EG18 (assembly GCF_059759395.1). Lineage (NCBI taxonomy): Bacteria > Pseudomonadati > Pseudomonadota > Betaproteobacteria > Burkholderiales > Alcaligenaceae > Achromobacter > Achromobacter sp. EG18. Next base: position 2,410,024 of record NZ_CM186213.1, on the reverse strand, counting down.
GTGTGGCTGACGGCTTCGATTGACCAGGCAGGGCATGCTGCTTGCTGCGCAACGGGCATGTCCGCGCGGCAAGCACGCCAGGCAACGCATCCACACACACGGCAAGGAGCACATTATGACGCGTCTATCTGAAATCATGACCCCCGAACCGGCCTACATCGTCCAGGGAGAATCAATTCGGCGGGCCGCCGAATTGATGGCGGACCTCGATGTTGGAGAGCTTCCTATTTGCGACGGCAGGCGGCTGGTGGGCGTCATCACCGATCGGGATATCACCGTTCGGTGTACTGCTCGTGGCGCGGCGCCCGATGCGGCCACGGTTGACGATGCGATGTCGGAGCGGCCCATTTGGTGCTACGAGGACGACCCGATCGAGGTGGCGAAGTCGATGATGGAATCTGAAATGGTGCGCCGCGTGCTGGTCCTGAACAGGGACAAGCAGTTGGTTGGCGTAGTGTCCCTGGGTGATATCGCGGCCAAGGCCGATGGGGCGGGTGCAACCCTGGCGCAGGTGTCTGAACCGGCGCAACCGGCGAGGTGACCCCCGCGCGCAGGCGGTGGTAGCGAGCGCGTGGCACCGCGATGGCCGGCGCCGGTCGCTCAGGAGGAGATTGACGTGACCCCCAATATCGTGGACAGGTACGTTTTGACCGTACATCCCGTGCACGCCGTATTCCTGGCGGGGATGTTTCCCTTGTTTCTCGGGACGGCCCTCAGCGATATAGCGTATGCGAAATCTTTACACGTCCAGTGGAATAATTTCGCCGCCTGGCTGCTCCTGGGGGCGTTGGTGTTCGGCGGTATCGCACTGGCCTTCGCCATTGTCGATTTGTTCCGGCGTGGCCGGCAGCCGCGCAGGACCGTGCCCTATGCGTTGCTACTCGCGGCCGTGTGGATAATTGGCGTTTTCAACGCGCTGGTACATGCCGGCGACGCATGGGGCAGCATGCCGGTTGGCCTGGCCCTGTCGGTGGTTACGACGGTGCTTGCCTGTGCGGCGATATGGCTGGGCTTGCGCGCTCCGTATGTCAGGGGAACCGTATGAGATACGTGGGCTTGTTTGCCGCATTCCCGCTGTCAGTCATGGTTGGGGTTTGTAGCGGCCAAGCGGAAACCGCGCAGGTGGGTCCGTCTCCCGATTTGCCGAAGCCGCAGCGCAGGCTGCTGCCCGACATGGTGATCGCGCAGCCCAAGCAATGGCGCGATAGCGTTCCGACAGTGCCTGATGGCTATAGGGTAAAAGCCATCGCGACCGGGTTGAAAATTCCGAGGCAGACGCTGGTATTACCCAATGGCGACATCCTGGTGGCGGAGGGCCGGGGCGGCAACGCTGCCAAGCTCAGGCCCAAGGACGTGATAGCCGGCATCATCAAGGCCGGCGGCACGAGCCAGGTGGAAGGCGGCAACCGATTGAGCCTGCTGCGCGATACCGACGGCGATGGCATTTACGAGGTTTCGACTTTTGCCGAGAACCTGAATGCGCCTTATGGCCTCGCGTTGGTAGGCGACAAGCTCTATGTTGCCAACCAGGATGCCGTGGTGCGGTTCGACTACCAGCCGGGGCAGACCAAGGCGAGCGGTCCGCCCCAGGAGGTGGCGCTGCTGCCATCGGAAATCAACCATCACTGGACCAAGGCGCTGGCTGCCAGCGCGGATGGCCGATATCTCTATGTCGGCATTGGTTCCAACAGCAATATCACGGAGCGGGGCATGGCGGCGGAGGTTGATCGAGCGCGTATCTGGCGGATAAACGCAAGCACCGGCGAATACAAGACCTACGCCACGGGGTTGCGCAACCCGACGGCGTTGGCCATTGAGCCGGATACAGGCCAGCTGTGGGCCGTCGTAAACGAACGGGATGAGATCGGCCCGGACCTGGTCCCCGATTATCTGACGGCGGTGCGAGAGGGCGCTTTTTATGGCTGGCCATACAGTTATTGGGGGCAGAATATCGATGTTCGCGTAAGGCCTCAGGACCCGGCCAAGGTCGCGGCGGCGATCAAGCCGGATTACAGCCTGGGTGCGCACGTTGCGGCATTGGGCGTCGACTTTTCGACGGATGCGATGGGGCGGCGGTTCGCCAACGGGGTCTTCGTTGGCGAACACGGCAGCTGGAATCGCAGCGAGCCCGTGGGCTACAAAGTGGTGTTCGTCCCGTTCCGGGACGGCAGGCCGTCTGGTCCGCCGGTCGATTTCGTCACCGGGTTTCGCGATAGCGATGGCACGACTCGCGGCCGCCCCGTAGGCGTGACGGTTGACCCGAAAGGTGCGCTGATCGTCGCCGACGATCTATCGAACACGATCTGGCGCGTAACGCCAGTGCCTACAGCGCAGTCGTCGCGGTCCGTGCCCAACGCCCAGAGCCAATGAGCCAGATGGCTTACGTGGCTTGCCGCTACTGCGACCAGCGCCACACGAGGCCAACCAGGAGCAGGACGGCGACCACCAGAATCCAAAGGGCCAACAGCTGCCATGGCCCCCGGGTACGCCGCGGCGTGTGGATTGCCTGCCTTTCGCCCCGGCCGCCGCGAGGCATGCGGGAATCGTCCGAATTGCGCATTGCTGTCCCCTTGCGCCCAGCGAGGCGGTTGTACTGACGCGACAAACCGAATGTCCGCCGTTGTCTTCCTTGGCGGGCTCGCGTTCATTGGGCGCCAGCATGGATCGTGCCCGCAAGAGAGGGGGGCGGCGCCCTGTCGGCGCGGGCGGCGCCTGGCTAGGGGGTATGCACGAAACACAGCTTGTTGCCTTCCGGGTCGAGGCAATAAGCCGCATAGAAATCAGGCGCGTACCGGGGACGCAGACCTGGTTGGCCCACGTCCTTGCCAGACGCGGCAAGCGCTTCTTCCCAGGCGGCATCCACCGCGCTTCGGCTGGGCGCCAGGAAGCTCACCTGCGAGCCGTTTGCCGTCGTTGCCGGCTCGCCGTTGAGGGGCAGATTGATGACGAACTGGGGCCAGCGTGCGCCGGGCCTGCGCCAGATGACACCGGCCGGCCCGATCTGGCGCAGGTCGGTGAGGCGCACCAAGTCTAGCTCGTGCAGCACCCGATCATAGAAGGCGGTCATGCCGTGGAGGTCATGAACACCAATCTGGATGTGAGCGTACATGGGAAAGCCCCCGGAAATCTTCACCGGCCTGTTCATGCCGGCCGGGGTCCGTGGCGTAGGGCGCGGAGCATTGCAGTCCGTTCGTGATGTTCGTAGCGGTCGGCCGTGATGTCTCGCCAGCCCGGGTCACACCTCTTCTGCGCTGGGCCCTATGGGAATTCAGGCTTTACCGTCGGGGTGGAGACGGTTATTAGTGTTGTCCCGATCGGGGGGCGACGCAATAGTGCTGCTGCACTGGCCAGGTGCGCCGCGGTCCTTGGGATGTTTGCCGGCGTAACTTTGCTGAATGGTCCGCCCGGGTGCAACGGTTGGCAAGGCTTGTGACGCCGGTAGGCTGTTCTTACTCTTGCTTTCCGATCGCTGCCGTGCGGCATGAGATCCTGACCGCTTCCGATAGAGGCCGCGTATGGACAGTGAAGAATTGTTGGCCATGATGATCTCGACACCCGCACCCGCGCCGAACCTCGACGACTGGGATCGCGTGCTGGTGATCTATGCCGGCCATTTGGAGCGACTCGCCCCGAAGCTTGACGAGAAGGATCTTGGCGCGCTGGTCGCCAGCGGCGCGATGTTCTACCGGACGCTGCGGCAGGCCGAGGCTGCGCGGCTGCAAGCCCTTGAGCGGTGGACCGGGCCGCGCCGCCGAGGTTAGGAGGCGAGTTGGCCAGCTGCGGCCCACCCGCGACACACGGCGAAGAAGGCGCGTGACCGGGTGGATGTCCCGCGGAGGTTTCCACCCCCTCCGAGGGCATCGGAAAATTACATCGGGTTCCGATGTCGTGCAATACGGCATTTGTCGAAGCTGGCGCTGCTAATGGCTGCTGTCTTTTTCCGGAGCCTTGTCGGCAGCCTTGGCCTCATCGCGTATGAGGGGAAGGCGTGCATTGACGCACTCGTGCCAACCGTGCTCCCACGCTTCAACTTTCTCGCGCCAGTGAGTCAGATTTTCGCCTGTGCGAGTGGGCAACTTGTCGGCCCGCATAAAAGGGCACGACTCTAGCGACTGTCCGCGCGCTGCCGCCCGATATCCCATATGTCGAGCCGCGTCTTTCATCGCGAATCCTCCTCTGCCTGTTTGACGCGTCAGAGGTGTCGAGTATGGCGGATGGTGCGGAATGTCGCCATGGTTTTCATCGTTGGACACAACTGTCAGCGTGGCGCATACGCGAATTGAATCAACGGCCGCCCCGCATGCTGTATTGCCATGCGATGCGGGGATGCCGAGGCGGCGCATTCCGCAATGAGTTTTCCCAGATACTGATCGCCGCGGGCAGCCGGCCATCGGAGAGATGCCACTGCCCGCCGATGTCACGCCAAACCTGGGGCCATGCGGCCACCTTCGCGGCTATAGTGTTGTGCCATTCCGGCCTCCCGTCCTGGCGGCGGGCCGGGACTTGTCTTTTGATTCAGGAAACTTGCATGACCATGACCGCCGAACAGTTCCACAAACGCATATGGGAGATCCTGGACCCCGTGGACTCCGCGTATTTCGAGGTGGTGGCCGCGCCCGCGCCCGATGCGGCCGCGATCGCGAGCCTGGAGGCCGCTGTCGGGTTCCCGCTGCCGGTGGCGTTCGCGGCCTTCTGCCAGCGCACCAACGGCCTGTGCGTGATGGCGCGCGAGGAAGTCTGGCCGCGCCCCAAGGAGTTCGAAGTCGGCCCGGCCTGGACCTTCTGGCGCGGTGTGGTGCTGTTGGGCGTCGATGCGCCGGAGTTGCCCGAATGGGCCAGCATTTCGGCGCAACAACGTCAGCTTGCCGAGGCCGGTCTGCCCGGCATCCTGCCGGTGCTGAAGATCGTGGGCGACGGCAGCCGGATCTGGGGCGTGGACCAGGCGGGGGCCGTCGTGGCGATCGACGACGGGGCTGATCCGGAGCCGGTGGGCGGCGATCTCATCGATCTTTATGCCGAGCAGATCGCCGACCTGATGCAGCGCCAGCAGGACATGGCGCTGCGACTGGCCGAACGCGCCAAGCACAAGCACGGCAAGCTGCCGGGATAGTGGGAAGCGGAGCGCGGTGTCAGCGCGCGGACGCTGCCGTTTGGGGCGGATCGAAGGCCCGGACCGGCGGCAATGGTCCGTCATGGCGCTCAACCTGCACCGCCGTCAACTGGCCGCTGCAACCCTGCGCCAGCGACGAGGTGCCGACGTCACATGTCAGGATGTTGGGATTGCCGTGGCCGGACATCGTCACTTCGCCCTGCGCGTCCCGCACAGGGTCGTACCAGGCGCCGGTGGGCAGTTGCGCCACGCCTGGCATGATGCGGTCGCTGAGCGTGGCGCTGGCCAGGCAGGCGCCGCGATCGTTGAACAGCCGCACGATGTCGCCTTCGCCGATGCCGCGGGCCGCCGCGTCGCCGGGATGCAGCGTGCTCCGAGGTGCCGCCCCGGCGCAGCCTCTTTTATACCGAGCGCAGGCTGCACTACTCGCTGGCCGACAACGAGGCCTCAACGAGCGGCTTCGCCCAATCAGGCGTGTCCCGCATCTGCGCAAGCGAAGTGGGATAGTGCACCTGGCCCTCGTCCACGTAGAGGACCAGAGCCGGCTCAGGCACGGCCTCGCCAGGCTCTACGTCCACGCTGTTGTCGTAGACCCGCAAGCTGACCAGGCGCGGCATCAATTTCAGCAGATTGCGGCAGGACGTCTTGCAGCGTTCGCGGATGCGTTCTTCGGGGATGTCGTGGCCGCCGCGCGCCACCCGGGCCCGCACTCGCGCAATATGGTGCTCGGCGTCGCGCAGGCCGCAGTACCAGACCAGCACATCGTGTGTCGACGCCGCGGCGATGAGCTTTTCCACGATGGTCTGGCCGCCCAGGGTGGTTTCGAAGGCGAACGACCCGCCCGCCGCCACTGCCGCGTCCAGCCGCCGCACCCCTTCCGCCCAGGCCTCGGCATTGGCCTGGTCCTGGGACCGGCCCAAGCGCTGTACAAGCTCACGAGCGAAGGTGTCAGGGTTGAACCAGGCCATGCCGGCCTGAGTCAGGATATGGCCGCCCACCGAGCTTTTGCCGGCGCCATTCACTCCCGCCAGCACGTACAGAATCGGGCGTTCCATCAAAATGTGGATCCGGCCTTAACCCGGCCAGCCAACGGGCCAGGGTTGCGCATAACGCTTCGCAGGCGCTCGGCCGCGTCGGGGGCGGACAGCGCGGCAAGTCGTTGATCAAAGCTGCGGCGCAGGTCTTCGACCGGGTCCGGCACGGCGGCCTGGGCAGCGCTCAGCGCGTCCATGATCCGTGTGTACTCGGCCACCGTCATGATCACGGCCTCCGGCTCATCGTGGTTCGTGACGACGAGCCTTCCTTCGGCGGCGGCAAGACTGCGCACGACACCCCGCCAGCCGTCCTTCTTGACTGCCGAGGCGGGCTTCGTCGGCAGGCGGGTGATAGGTTCAGCGAGCAATGCGGAAGCAGCCATGATCGTTCTCCCTACAGCGGGGTTGGTTGAGCCTTAATAGGCTTTTTACCCATTTTACCCTTTTTTCCTTAATTGGCCTTATGGAACTGCACGGGGAGGCTGGCAGGGGAGACACCGTAATTTCTTGGGAGCCCGCCTCCCGCCGACATACAGGTGGTGCGGCGAGTCTGTCAAAAGTGCTGCCGTTAATCTGTTGTGCCGTCGTTTGTTCCAATCAGACCGCCACGGATGTGCAGACTCTATGGACCCGTACGAAAATATTGTCATAGGAAACTTTCTTTAGAGTTTGGGCTTGATCGTTGGGCAACAGACCGGCGGAGAGATGCGCCCCATGTGCGTAAATCTGCTGCAGCAATCCCCCATGGACCCACCTCTAGGGGATGTGCTGATCGAGAACGCGGGCGTTACCCGCTTGATCGCGTTCAAGCGTGAGCAAAATGATTCGATGAAGGAGGAGACAAAGCGCTTGATGCTCGAACGCATATTGGGAGGAAACGCGCGGCTGCAGTCTGTCTCGCGCGAGATCCTTCAGACGCTTGCATGTGGACACGCTAAGGGAAAGTATCGGGTTCAGAAAGCGCCAGCACATGAGCAATACGATCCTTCAGCGCCAACAGCTCTCCCACATATAGTCGCGCCACCGGCGCGCATGGTTCGTCAGTCGTCAGACTCAGATTCAGCGCCATCGTCCGACCGCTCGACAGTCTCAGAGGCGTCGACATCGCAACTACGCCAGGCTGCCAGGACGCGACGCAGTAGCCATCGGCGTGAACTTGGGCGATCGCGGCGTCGATTTCGGCGCCGACCGGCTTCCAAGTTGTGCTGCGGTAGCTCCGCTTGATGCCGCGTATCAGCGCATCGCGAGCGGCGGCGTCCAGTGTGGCCAGATAGGCGCGTCCCAGCGATGTCAGTTCAATAGGCACTCGCTGGCCTGCCACGATCGTGCGTAGGGCCGGTTTGCGGTTGTACCTGATGGATTCCAGGTAAATCATCTCGGCGCGATCCGGCGCGGCCAGGCCGACATTGACCTTGAGCTTGTTGGAGAGCTCCTGCATCAGCGGGGTGGCCGCCTTCAGAGCGGGCGAGGCGGCGCGCATGGCGTGCCCCAGGCTCAGCACTGGCACGGCAAGCCGGTAGGCGCGTGCTGCCCGGTCGTGTTCCAGAAAGCCGCTCGTCACCAGGGTTTGCGTCAGTCGGCTGACCGTCGCCGCCGACAGTCCGGTGCGTTCCGCCAGTTCGCCATTGCCCAATAAATCGGTGCCAGGTCGAAACGCGCGCAGTATTTCCAAGCCGCGTTCGAGGGATCGATTCTGGCTGATGCCATCGAAACGATCACGAGTTCGAGTAGAGGGCTCGGGCTTAGCAGACGCAGCCATGCAATTCCATCCTGTGGAAATAAGGAAGTGTTTTCAGCAACTGTACCGCTTACTGTGTCATCAGAGCTAGCCAGGAAAAATTCCGCAACGGGAACCGCTGGCGTTTCGATATCACGGAGCTTAGAGATGGCGGACTACGAATTCATCAAACTTCAAACGGATCAGGGCGTGGCAACACTGACGTTGAACCGGCCGGAGAAGCGCAACGCGATCAGTGACCCGATGCGTGCTGAGCTGATCCATGCACTGGAATCCGTTTCCCAGGATCGCGCCATCAAGGCGCTGGTGTTGACTGGCGCGGGGAAGGGGTTCTGCGCAGGCGGGGATATCTCGGGCATGCAGCGCCGCATGGATGCGCCCGCGGGCGAGGTGGCTTTCAATGGTTGGTCCCGCCAGCAGCGGGTGCACCATGCGGTCAGTCTGCTGTTCCGCATGCCCAAGCCGACGATTGCGGCGGTGAATGGCGCGGCCGCCGGCCTGGGTGCGGATACCGCATTGAGCTGCGATTTCATTGTTGCGTCCGAAAACGCGACTTTTACCTGGAGCTACATCGCCCGGGGGCTGATTCCGGACGGGGGCGGCATGTACTTCCTGCCTCGCCGGGTGGGTCTTGCGCGCGCCAAGGACTTGATCTATTCCGGCCGCAAGGTCGCGGCTGATGAAGCGCTCACGCTGGGCATTGCCGACCGCCTGGCCCCTGCCGGCGATGAACTGAGGACAGCGCAGGCGTGGGCGGCGGAATTGTCGCAAGGATCCGCTACTGCGCTGGCCCTGAGCAAGTCGATTCTGGATCAGAGCTCCGAACTGACGGCGGATCAGGTGTTCGCGATGGGCAGTCAGGCTCAGGGAATTTGCTACACGAGCACTGAGCATCGCGATTCCGTGACCGCGTTTCTGGCCAAGATGGCCCAGGCCAAGGGAGACGCAAAGTGAGCGGCCTTGAGAAGTTGCTACAACCCCAAAGCGTGGCCGTCGTCGGGGCATCTGCCGATCCGATCAAGACATCGGGCCGGCCGGTGGGTTACTTGCGCAAGCATGGATTTCCGGGACGGATCTACCCTGTGAATCCCAAGGCTTCCGAAATAGATGGCCTGCGTTGCTATCCCGACGTGCATTCCTTGCCGGAGGCGCCCGACGTGGCGATCGTGCTGCTCGGAGCCGAGCGTACGCAACAGGCCATCCGCGATCTGGCTGCTATTGGTACGGGCGCGGCAATCGTGCTTGCCAGCGGCTATTCCGAGACGGGCGAGGAGGGCGCTCGCCGTCAGCGCGAATTACGTGAAGCGGCAGGCAGTATGCGGATCCTGGGGCCGAACACGATCGGGCTGGTCAATCTGACTGATCGTATCACTTTGTCCGCTAGCGGGGCGCTGGCGATGGACCAGCTCCACAGCGGCGCAATTGGCCTGGTGTCGCAAAGTGGCGGCATCCTGGGCGCGTTGCTGTCGCGCGCCGCGGCCCGGGGCATCGGCTTCTCCAAGCTGATCTCCACGAGCAACGAAGTCGATTTGGACCTGGCCGACTTTGTAGACGCGCTGGCCGACGATCCGGCGACCCGTGTGATCGCGCTGTACGTGGAGACCATTCGCAACCCCAGGACATTCCGCGCGGCCGCGCGTAAGGCCGCACTCGTTGGCAAGCCCATCGTGGCCTTCAAGATCGGGCGGTCGGAGTCCGGGGCGCAAGCCGCAGCGTCGCACACGGGTGCGTTGGCGGGCGCAGACGGCATGTATGACGCGTTGTTCGAAGAGGTCGGCATCATTCGCGCGCAAACCTTTTCGGATCTGCTGGATATTCCGGCGGCCTTGGCTAACGAACGCAAGCTCGGCGGCCGCCGGGTGGCGATCCTGACGTCGACAGGCGGGGCGGGCACGCTAGTCGCGGACTGCCTGGGCGTCGCGGGCTTCGCGCTGCCGGCCCCGGATGCGCGCACCGGCGAGGCGCTGCGAGCGCTGCAAAAGGGGGACCACGCGGCCTTGGACCGGAACCCGATCGACGTCACGCTGGCGGGCTTGCAGCCGGACCTGCTGCGCAGCGCAATCCGCATCGTGCTCGAAAGCGATGATTACGATGCACTCGTCGTGATCGTGGGCTCGTCCGCGGTGGCGCAGCCGGAACTGATGGCGGATGCGCTCAGGGACTCGCTCGCGCTTAGCGTCAAGCCACTGCTGGCCTATATCAGCCCGCATGCCCCAGACGCGGCGGAGATGCTCAGTCGCTACGGTATTCCCGCGTTCCACGCGCCGGAGAGCGTCAGCGCGGCCTTGTCGGCGATGTGGCAAGTGCAGGCGCGCGCGGTGCACTCGGAGTCGGACCATACGCGAACCGCAGCGCAGGAGCCAGTTACTTGCGAAGAGCACGGTTCGCTCGATGAAGCCCAGGCCAAGGCGTTGTTCGCCCGCTTTGGTGTTCAAGGCGTCAGGGAGTTCGTGGTGAGCACCGAAGCGCAGGCCGTTGACGCCGCCCGGAAGCTGGGACCGCGCGTGGTACTGAAGCTCTTGTCCGGCGAAATCACGCACAAAAGCGATGTCGGCGGCGTTGCCGTCAATGTTTCCCCGCAAGACATCGGCCAACGGATGCGGCAGATGGCGGCCGATGTGCAGCGGCATACGGGTAGGGAGCCCAAGGCGTATCTGGTCCAGGAAATGGTGTCCGGCGCGGCGGAGGTGATCGTGGGGTTGCACAAGGACCCGTTGGGCACCGCCATTTTGCTGGGCATGGGCGGCGTGGTTGCCGAACTGGTCCGCGACACGACTTTGCTGCTGCTGCCGGCGGATGGCTCGGCGTTGAGAGCGGATCAGGTCGAAGCGGCCCTGCGGCGCCTGAAGACGTGGCCTTTGCTGGATGGATATCGCGGACGGGAGCCTGCAGACGTCCCGGCGCTTGTCGAGGCGGTGCTGGCGTTCTCGCGTATGGCCGAGGCTTTGCAGGATCAATTACTGGAAGCCGAGATCAATCCGCTGTTTGTCCGGCCTTTGGGGCTGGGTGTGTGCGCGGCCGACGGCATCGCCGTCTTGCGGGATACGTCTGCCTAGTTCCAACAGGTGGAATTCGTGAGGTGGCAAACAAGTTTGCCACTTCTACACTTTTCTCATGCGCTGCACTCAGACAGGCGCAGGAAATATCAGGAGACAAATCATGAAATCTAGCCGGGTCGCGACGCGACGTATCAAGGCGTTCGGCGCCATTTTGTTGGCGACGGGCATGTTGTCGGCGCCGCAGGCATGGGCTGCCTTTCCGGATCGGCCATTGCGGATCGTAGTGCCGTTTACGCCTGGCGGTGGTACCGATATTGTTGCTCGTCAGTTGGCCAAAGGGTTGACTGATGAATTGGGTCAGTCAGTGGTGGTTGAGAATCGTCCGGGTGGCAGCACGATCATCGGCACCGAGAACGTCGCAAAGAGTCCGGCGGACGGTTACACCCTGTTGATGTCGACCTTTGCGCACGCGGTCAACCCTGCCATACACAAGAAGCTGCCCTATGACACGGATAAGGCGTTTGCACCAGTGGCGATGATTGGAAAGTCTCCCAATGTGCTGGTGGTGTCACCCAAGTCCCGGTTCAAGAGTGTGCAGGATATTCTCACGTATGCACGGGCCAATCCGGGCAAGTTGACGTTCGGCTCGTACGGCAACGGCACGTCTGCGCATTTGGCGGGGGAGCTGTTCAAGAGTCTGGGAAAGATCGACATCCTGCACGTACCCTACAAGGGCGCGGGGCCCGGGATCAATGACCTCATGGGCGGGCAGATCGACATGATTTTCTCTACGTCGGCCAGCGTCAGCGGCCACGTAAAGAGTGGGCAATTGCGGGCATTGGCGGTGACGACCAAGGAGCGCTCGCCGGCCTATCCGGGCGTTCCCACGGTGGCTGAATCTGGCGAGCCGGGGTATTTCGTCGATAGCTGGTACGGTGTGTTCGTGCCGGAAGGCACCCCCAAGGAGGTTATCGACCAGTTAAACAAGGCAATCAAGAAGGCGTCGAACGAGCCTGACTTCCAAAAGGCATTGGAACTGGAAGGCCTAGTCGCCGCTGTGGGAACGCCCGCAGGGCTCGGTGAATACGTGAAGCAGGAAGAGAGCCGCTGGACCAAGATCATCAAGGATGCTGGAATCACTGACAACCCTTGAACGCCGGCGGATAACAGGAATGCAAAGCACGCCCCGAGTGGGGCGCGCCGCATGTGGGCTTTGGGATCGCCCTATTCGGCTTTGACGTTGCCCGCCTTGATGACCGCCGCCCATTTTGCGGTGTCTTTTTGCACCAGATCGCGGAATGCTTCGGGCGACGAGGGGCTGGGTTCCACACCCAGGCTGGCCAGATTGGCGATCAGTGCGTTGGCCTTCAGGCTGTTGCGTACGGCTTCGTTCAGTTTGGCCACGACCTCCGGCGACGCGCCCTTCGGTGCGAACACGCCATACCAGTTGCTCGCCTCTACGTTCGGAATGCCCTGCTCCGCCAGCGTGGGCACGTTGGGCAAGGACTTCAAGCGTGCGGGCGCCGCGACGCCCAGCGCTACAAGCTGTCCGTCATTGATGAACGGCATCAAGCCCGAGACATCGCCAAAAAATGCCTCTACGTGACCGCCGATGGTGTCGGCGATGGCCGGCGCGGCGCCCTTGTAGGCCACATGCAGGAAGTCGACCTTCGTCTGGTTCTTGAATAGCTCAATGGTCATGTGAGGCATGCTGCCTACGCCCGACGAGGCAAGAGTAGCGGGTTCACTGCGTTTGGCCGCGGCGGAGACATAGTCCGAGGCGGTCTTGATCGGATTCTTGGGAGAGACCACCAGCACTTCGGGCGTGTGCACCACTAGCGCAATCGGCGTGAGGTCTGCGGTCGGCTTGTAAGACAGGCTGGTATACAGAGACGGGTTGATCGCGATGGCGCCCGCCGAACTCAGGAACAGCACGCTGCCGTCTGCGGGGCTGCGCATCACATAGTTTGCGGCGATGGCGCCGTTGGCGCCCGGCTTGTTTTCAACGATGACGGTCGTGTTGAGCTCGGTTTCAAGCTCCTTGGCCAGAATGCGCGCCAAGGAATCGGCGGGACCGCCCGGGGGAAAAGCGACGACCAGACGCGTAGGCTGCGCGGCGATGCTGACGCTGGCAAACGTGAATGCGGTCGCCAAGGCGCCGCCCAGAATGGTGCTGAGGATTCTATTTTTCATGGTGTGGGGACTCCTGGAAGCCGGCAATTCAACCGCCGGGCGCTCCTTGGGTGTTGACGTATAAGGAGTAAATGGATGTGCATGACGCCATGAACAGGCGATTGCGGTGCGTGCCGCCGAAACACAGGTTTGCGCAGCGTTCGGGAAGGGCGATATGTCCGATGGCTTCGCCGTCGGGCGAGAAGATGCGCACGCCGTCGAGTTCTTCGGTGCCCATTCCCCAACCGCACCAGAGATTGCCGTCGACATCGACGCGAAAGCCGTCGGGCGTTCCGGAACCGGCGTTCAACAGCACATCCGGCCGCGACAGCGTGACGCCGTCGTCCTGAACCTGAAACACCAGGATGTTGCGCGGGCGTGCGCGCGATTCGATGACGTACAGCAGCTTTTCATCGGGCGAGAACGCCAGTCCATTGGGACCATTCACGCCTTCGGCAGCAACGGTGAGTTCTCCCGATACACCGTCGATCCGGTAGATGTTTGCGGGCAGTTCCTGGCGGGCAGGTTCGCCTTGATAGTGACCGACGATGCCGAAGGGCGGGTCGGTGAACCAGATGGAGCCATCCGACTTGACCACGACATCGTTCGGTGAATTGAGCGGCCGGCCCGCGTGACTGTCTGCCAGCACGGTGATGCGTCCATCGTGCTCGGTGCGGGTCACGCGGCGGCTGCGGTGTTCGCAGGTGATCAGCCGGCCTTGGCGGTCGCGCGTGTTGCCGTTGGCGTGGTTGGATGGCGTGCGGTAGACGTGGACCGAATTGCTGATCTCATCCCAGCGCAGGATGCGGTCGTTGGGCACATCGCTCCACAGCAGATAGCGGCCATCTCCAGACCATACGGGGCCTTCGGCCCAGCGGCAGCCCGTTGCCAAGCGTTCCACGGCGGCGGACAGCAGGTGGTACTTCTCAAATTGGGGCGCCAGCGTTCGAATGGCGGGGTCGGGGTAGCGCTGAGAGGGTTCCCACATAGGGCCTCCACAAGAAGGGATGGATGAACTTAGCCGTAGAGCCGGCGGGGGTTGCCGTGCAGCACGGCATCCAGCACGGCAGGGTCTTCGCCGCAGGCGCGCCGCAGCAGGGCAAGCAGGTCGGGCAAGCGCGGCTGGGGGTAGCGGATATTGACGTGCGGCCAATCACTGCCCCAGATGGCGCGGGTGGGAGCGCCCTGGATCAGCGCCGACATCAGCGGCAGCGCGGCCTGGAAACCGTTCGCGCCATCCGTCACGCGGTCAGCCCCCGAGACCTTGATCCAGAGGTTGGGGTGATGCAGCAGTGCCAGCAGCGGCTGCCATTCCTGCGGGCGTGCGACGGGCGCGCGGGCCATGTGGTCGATGATGAGCGGTACGTCATACCGAAGCAGGGCGGGCACGGTGGCAAGCACATCGGCCATCTCTGCATGCACCAGCGCGTGCCAGCCATAGGGCTTGATGCGCGCCAGCAGCTCGCCCATACGCGAGACATCCGGCTTGCCGGCCAGATGTTTCATCATCCCCAGGCGTATGCCGCGCACGCCGTGCTGGTGCATGTGGGCGAGGTTTTCCTCGGACGTGTTTTCCGTGATGACGGCAATGCCGCGATACGCGCCGTGGCTGGCGGACAGTGCTGCCAGCAACGCGCGGTGGTCATCGCCATAAGGCGTGGCCTGGACGATGACACCGCGAGTGATGCCGGATTCGGCATGCAAGGCTTGTAGAGCATGGAACGGGGCTTCGTCGGGCACATAGGTGGGGCGCTCGGCAAGCGGGTATTCGTTCCAGGGGCCAAAGATGTGTGTATGGCAATCCCAGGGTTCGCGGGCCAGGGGCATGGGTGGGCTCGATTCAGTTTGAGGTGGCGCCGGTTTCTTTGATGATGGCGCTCCAGCGCCGGTATTCAGACGTGATCAAGTCGCCATACCGCGCGGGCGTGCCGGGCGTGGCTTCGGCGCCCTGCGCGTCCAGGCTGGCCTTGAGCGAGGGGTCGTTGACGGCATCGTTGACAGCCTGGTTCAGGCGCGCAGTCACATCGGTGGGCATGCCGGCTGGACCAACAATGCCTTGCCAGGTGCCGGAATCGAAGCCGGGGGCGACAGTCTCGGCCAGGGTGGGAACCTCCGGCAGTGCCGACACGCGTTTTGCCGTCGTGACGGCCAGCGCCTTCAACTTGCCTTCCTTCACGTAGGGCAGGAACGCGTTCAGGCTGCCGGACATCATGAATTCAATGCGGCCGGAAAGCAGGTCAGGAAGCGCCGCGGCATTGCCCTTGTAGGGCACATGCGCGAAGTCGGTTGCGGTCTGGCGGGCGAAAAGAATGCTGGTCAAATGATCGATGGTGCCGTTGCCGGAGGAACCCATGTTCAGCTTGCCAGGCTTTTCCTTGAGTAGCTTGACGAATTCCACAGCCGTATTGGCGGAGACTTCGGGGTTGACGATCAACACCAAGGGTACGTTCGCTACCGAGGCGACGGGGGTGAAGATCTTCCCCGGGTCGAGCTTGTCGTTGGCGAACAATGCCGGCGATATCGCAATGGACGAACTGTTGTAGAGCAACGTGTAGCCATCGGCGGGCGCGTTCGCGACCATTTCGGCGGCGATGTTGCCGCCCGCGCCGGGCTTGTTTTCTACCACGACCTGCTGGCCCAGGCCATCGCCCAGGCGCTTGGCGACCAGCCGCGCCAGCACGTCCGTCGGCCCACCCGGCGAGAACGCGACGATCAGCCGGATCGGCTTTTCGGGATAGGCGCCAGCCAGCGCGGGTGCGCCGCCACATGCCAACAGCGCCGCACCTGCTAGAGTGTGCAAGATGCGCCTGCGCTGGAACGAGAAGAACTGCGTCGAATCATGCATGATGTCTCCTGGGAGGCGCTTGGTGCGCCTCTCTCTATTCAATGGGCGATGTCAGTCGCAGCGCACGCTCATGCCGCCGTCGACGATGATCTCGGTTCCGGTAACGAACCGGGCTTCGTCGGAGGCAAGGAACAGCGCCGCATTTGCGGTGTCTGTGCCATCTCCCATGAAGCCCAGGGGAATGCGGGCCTGGCGCTCAGCCAGCAGGGCATCCACGTTGCCGCCTGCGCGCTGTCCGGCCAGCCGCGCTTCGACCATGGGGGTGTGCATCTGTCCCGGAACCACCGTATTCACGCGGATATTGTGCTTGGCGTATTCCACGGCGACGACGCGAGACAGCTGGATGATGCCGGCTTTGGCTGATGCGTAACCAACCTGCGCCGCTCCGGTCCAGCGGATGCCGGATGTGGACGCGGTGTTCACGATGGCCCCGCCGCCTTGGCCTTGCATGATGGGGATAACGTGTTTGCAGGCCAGGAATACGCTCTTCAGATTGAAGTCCATCTGCGCATCCCAGTCGGCTTCGGACAAGTCCACCGGCCCGCCGCGGCGCGACCCGCCGACGTTGTTGACCAGGATGTCGACGCGCCCATAGCGTTCGACGCAAGCCTGCACCATGGCGTGGACGTCGGCGCTGACCGTCGCGTCACCCGTCCAGGCGGTGATGTCGCCGCCCGCATCCTTGGCTCGCAGCAGCGTTTCCGCCATGGCGTCCGCGCTTTTGTCCACCGCGAAAACCTTGGCGCCTTCCTGCGCGAAGCGCACCGCCACGGCGCGTCCATTTCCCCAACCGGGGCCGACGCAGCCCGCGCCGGTGACGATCGCAACTTTTCCTTCCAGCCTCTTGCTCATGGTCCTCGCTCTATCTGTTGATGACATGCCGTGTTTAAGGAGTGACGCTGTCTGCGGCTTTCAGCTCGTGTGGCTCGCCCTCGGGCGGGTCTATCTGAAAAACGTTCAGCGTCATCGAAATCAGGGTGTAGTAACCGGCCAGCGCCACCAGGTCGATGACGCCGTGCTGGCCAAACATGGCTTCGGCGCGTGCGTAGACGTCGTCAGACACGCGGCGTTTCTCGTGCAGCTGCGTCAGGAACTCGTGGATCAAAGCTTCATCGGCTTCTGCAAACGGGATGGGCTTGCCATCACGCAACGCGTCGATCACCGCCTCTGACACGCCCGCCTTCAGCGCGATTGCCTTATGCGCCCACCATTCGAATTCCGAGCCCCACCAGCGTGCGAGCACGAGAATTCCGAGTTCGGACAATCGGGGAGAGAGGGAGCTGTTGTAGCGGCAGAACTGGCCCAGCGCCTGCGCGGGTTCGGCCATGGATGGCCGGTGCAGCCATACCGCCAGCGGGCCGCGCACGCGGCCGCGCGGGCCGGAGGCGATGAGGTCGTAAATTCGCTTCTGTTCAGCGGACATGTCCTGAACCTGCGGGGGGCTGACGCGTGCCATGCTTGCTCCTGAATTATTCGGGCTTGATGCCCAGGTCCTGAACCACCTTGCCCCATTGGGAAATCTCGTTGCGGATCGTGGCGGTGAATTCGGCGGGCGTGCCGCCTGCCGGTTCGGCGCCATCGGCCAACAACTTCTCGCGGGCTTCCGGGGCCAGCAATGCGCGATTGACGGCGGCGTTGAGCTTCTCAACGATGGGGGCGGGCAGGTCCTTGGGGCCGATCAAGCCGTACCAGAGCGTGGCGTCGTAGCCAGGCAGACCGGATTCGGCGATTGTCGGCACATTGGGTAATGCGGCGATGCGGGTTGCGGTGGTGACGGCCAGCGCCTTCATCTTGCCGGAGGCAACATGTGGCAGCGCGCTGGCGGTAGCCGCGAAATAGAGTTGCACCTGGCCGGCCATCAGATCATTCTGTGCGTTGCCGCCGCCCTTGTAAGGGATGTGCGTCATCTCGACACCCGCCTTGCGGTTGAACATTTCATTGGCCAGATGGATGACGCTGCCTTGGCCCGAAGACGCATAGTTGATGGCGCCTGGATGCTTCTTGGCGTAGTCGATCAGTTCGGGCACGGTATTGGGGGCGAAGCCGGGGCTGGCTACTACCAGCAAGGGGCCGCGCGATACCTGCACGATGGGCGTAATGTCCGCGACCGGGTCGAACGTCATCCGGTACAGGCTGGGGTTTACCGTGTAGCTCGAGGAAATCAGGGTCAGTGTGTAGCCGTCCGCGGGCGCGTTGCGGCCCGTCTCCACGCCGATCATGCCACCGGCGCCAGGCCGATTCTCTACTACCACCGTCTGCTTCAGATCGGTCGTCAAGGCCTGGCCCAGGTATCGCGCCAACAGGTCGGCGCCACCGCCGGGGACGAACGTCACGATCAGGCGGATGGGGCGTTCGGGATAGTCGGCTTTCGCCCCCCCGCTAACCGCGGCCAGCACGCAAGTGCCAATTGCTGCAAACCATCGAGAATAGGGGCTGCGCATGAAAGTCTCCGATATGAATCTTGTTCTAGTGGGCGATTCTGCTTATTCTGTGTAATAGCCGTCCAATATGTTTTTCGGATGTCAGTAATTCTTCTTCGGAATTACTGAATTTGGCGGTCTCCTCCAAACTTTTCTATTTCTGACGCCCCGCGCTATGGATGTGAAGTCGATGCGCATGTTTCTTGCGCTTGCTGAAGAGCTCCACTACGGGCGCGCCGCCGCGCGCCTGTTCATTTCCCAGCCGCCGTTGACCAAGGCGATCCAGCAGTTGGAAGAGCGGCTGGGCGTCACGCTTTTTGACCGCAACAAACGCAGCGTCAAGCTGACGGTGGCCGGCACGGCGCTGGTCCAGGAAGCCCGCAGATTGTTGGCGCAGACCGAGCTTTCCATCCGCACGGTGCAGCGTGCCGAACGTGGCGATGCCGGGCGCCTGCGCATTGGCTTTGTGGCGGCGGTCTTGTTCATGGACATCAGGGAAGTGGTGCTGGGTTTGGAACGCGATCTTCCGGGTCTGGAAAGCGTGTGGGAAGAAATGGGGTCGTGGGAGCAGCTTCAGGCGCTGGAGCAGGACCGCATCGACATCGGTTTTGCCCAGGTTTCTCAGGGCGTGGGCGACATGAGGTCGATACCCGTGGGACGCGTCGGGCTGGTGATCGCGCTTGACGAAGGGCACCGGTTGGCGCGAAGCAGGCGCGTCAAGCTGCAAGAGTTGGCCGAAGATGCCTTCGTCGCCATTCCCCGGCACAGCGGGCCAAGCTTTCATGACCTGACAATCGCCGCTTGCATGGAGGCTGGGTTCAGCCCCAGGATCATGCATTACGCCAAGCACCTCGTGTCCGTGGTGAGCCTGGTGGCGATGGGGCGAGGCGTGTCGCTTGTGCCACGGTCATTCGCCCGCGCAGGCGTCCCGGGCGTGGTGTTCAAGGACATCGATGGCCTCGTGGTCGAAGCGGAATACTCGGCGGTATGGAATCCAGCCAATACCTTGCCGCTCCTGCCCCACGTTTTGAGTCTGTTGGGCGGCAAGCGCTAGCGCCTGTCTCCCGCGCCTTTCGCATCGTCTGGTACCTAATTTCATTAGATGGAATTTCCTCGTTGCGGCGGCCTCGCTGGCGGCCCTAGACTCGGCAGGGCTGGCCAGATGGCCAGACACCTTTGAGAAAATCGAATGTCACTTGGAAGCTGCCGCATGCATGCCATAGAAGTTCTGAGCGCATTTGCCGACAAGATTCAACAGGAGCCTCTGCCCACAGAGGTCAGCCGGCACGCCAAGCGCGCCCTGATCGATTGGTATGCCGCAGCCTACCCCGGTGCGTCTGATCCTGCCGTGGGAATATTGCGTTCGTTGCTGCTAGACGAACCCGCCTGCGACGTGGCCGATTTGGTGGCGGGGGGGCAGGCGACGGCGCGCTCGGCGGCCCTCGTCAATGGGGCGGCCGCGCATGCCGCGGAACTGGACGACAGCTATCGGGACGCGATGTATCACCCCGGGGCCGCAACCATCGCTGCGGCGCTCGCGGCCTGCCAGGAACAGGGTCTGAGCGGGGAGCGGCTTTTGAAGGCCATCGTGACAGGTTATGAAGTGTCCACCCGTATCGGCGTGGTGCTGGGCCGCGCGCATTATCAGTACTGGCATAGCACCGGGACGGTGGGCGCGTTCGGCGCGGCCGCTGCAGCCGGTTCCGCCTACGGTCTGACCCAAGCGCAGTTTGCCCATGCCCTTGGCACCGCCGCCACCTTTTCGGCGGGTTTGCAGCAAGCCTTTCGCACCGACTCCATGTCAAAACCCCTGCATGCTGCGCGGGCGGCAGAAGCCGGCGTGCTCGCCTCGAAGGCCGCATGGCGGGGGCTGACGGGGGCTTGGGACATGCTGGACGGAAAAGGGGGGCTGGGCCAAGCCATGAGCGATGGCCCCTCCTGGGATGGCGTGGGCGAAACCTTGGGCAAGGACTTTCACATTACTCGGCTGACGTTCAAGAATCATGTGGGTTGCGGCCATACATTCGCGGCCATCGATGCCGCGCTCGCACTGCGCGCGGGCGAGGATTTCAACATCCGGGACGCCAGCCGAATCCATGTCCACACCTATCGTCCCGCGTTGGACATCGCTTGCCATGGCAAGCCCGCGAGCTCCAACGAGGCACGCTTCAGCCTGCGCTACGTCGTGGCGCACGCCTTGCTTCACGGCAGCGTCCGCTTGAACGCCTATGACGATGAACGTGTCCACGACCCTGTGCTCGGCGCGCTGATCGACCGTATCGACGTGCATGCGGATCCCGATATCGACGCCGCGTTCCCGGCGAATCGTTCCGCTCGGATCGAGATTGAATTCATGTCCGGGGAGCGGCGGACTCACGTCCAGGCGAATCGAAAGGGCGACCCGGAGGATCCGCTCAGCGACGCCGAGCTTGAGTCAAAGTTCATCGAGCTCGCGACCCCATGCCTGGGCGCCGCTGCGGCCAAGGAAAAGCTGGCGGATCTTTGGCGCATCGATCAGCGCGCTGACCTGCGCAACATGGCGTAGTCAGACATATAACTGTTGGTCGAAATCGATATTGGACTGTGTTGAAGCCGCAAAGATAGAGTGCTTGCAAGGACGCGACAGACCGTCCGCGCCATTCGCAGTCGGCACCCGCAACCGTGAGAGCGCGGTGTGCGCTGCGGATGAACTCTACATCCCTGGCTGGAGACAACATGAAGTCCAATCAACGTCGCGCGCTCCTGCGCGCAAGCCTGCCCTTGGCGGCACTGATCGCCTCTGGCGCGGCAGCCCTCCCCGCCACCGCATGGGCCGATACGACGTACCCGAAACAGAAGGCGATCACCCTGGTGGTGCCGTATACCCCAGGCGGATCCATCGATACGATGGCGCGCCTGGTGGCTGAACAATTGCAGGCCAGGCTGGGCCAGAGCATCATCGTCGAGAACCGCGCTGGCGCTTCGGGATTGATCGGCGCTGAATACGTTGCGCGCGCTGCACCCGATGGCTACACCTTGCTGTTCAACGCGTCGAGCCAGGTGGAAATGCCCTTGGTGATGGGACGCGCCACCTATGACGCAGAGAAGGACTTCACCGCCATCGCGCAGGTCGGATACGTGCCCTTGCTGGTGGTGACGCATCCCGGCATACCCGCCAAGGACTTGCGTGAATTCACGTCGCTGGTCAAAGGCGGGAAGAACAAATACACCTGGGCGACGTCCGGCTATGGCACGTCGGGCCATCTGGCTGAAGAACTCATCAAGCATGGACTGAAGCTGGACATGGACATCATCTCCTACAAGGGCGCGGCGCCGCAGCTCACGGATGTGATGGGCGGCCACGTGTCAGCCGCCGTGTCGCCCATGCCCGGCGTCTATCCCCACGTCAAATCCGGCAAGTTGCGGCCGCTGGCGGTAACCAGCGCTGAGCGTCTGCCGCAAATGCCAGATGTACCCACCGTCGCAGAGAGCGGTCTGCCGGGTTTCGAACTGCTGTCGTGGTACGGCGTGTGGGGGCCGGCAGGGATGCCCGAGCCGGTCGTGCAGCGCTTGGCGCAGGAAGTCGAGACGGTGAAAACCAATACCGCCTTGCAAGCCAGATTCCAGGAACTGTCGTTTGTCACCGTCCCGTCGACGCCGGCGGCCTTCGCAGAGGTGATTCGCAAAGATATCGAGAAGGTGAAAGGCATTGTCTCGGATGCGAACATTCGCGTGGCGTTTTAAGGAGAAGCAGTGATGACGACCACCACGAAGGCGCTTGCGCAATGGATTTCAGGTCTGCGGCGCGATGACGTGCCAGAGGGCGTGCGGCGCGCCTTGCGTCTGCTGGCCATGGATACGTTCGCGTGCGCAATGGTAGGAGGCGCGCAGCCGTGGACCCAGGCCATCCGGTCTTGGGCGCTGGCGCCGGGTTCCGGCTTGCAGGGGGTGTCGCGGATTTGGGGAGAGTCCACAGGACGACTGCGAGCGGCCGACGCCGCCATGGTGAACGGCGCGGCCGCCCATGCCTTTGAGTTGGATGACTTCCACAACGCCAAGGTACATCTGGGTGCAGTGGTTGTGCCAACGGTGTTTGCACTGGCTGAAAGCCACGACGCCACGCCCGAACGTGTCGAGACCGCACTGGCCGCGGGCTACGAGATCATCATCCGAAGTTCCCTGGCGCTTAAGCCCGCGCTGGCGCGGCTGCACGGTTGGCACTTGACCGCCGTGTGCGGTCCGTTGGGCGCTGCGGCGGCGGCTTCTGTAATGCTGGGGCTGGATGCCGAGCGTACCAGCTGGGCCTTGGGGCTGGCGGGAACGCAGTCGGGCGGACTGTTTGCGTTTACGGCAGACGGAGCGTCTTCAAAACGCTTTCACCCGGGGCGCGCTGCGCATGCCGGCGTGATGGCGGCGGAACTGGCGAGCCTGGGCTTGACCGGTCCTACCCAGCTGTTCGAGGCGGAAGACGGAGGATGGCTGCGCGCATTCTCGGAAGATCCGGACGAATCCGCGCTGACTGATCGCCTTGGCACGCATTGGCACGCTCCAGAGACAAATTTCAAGCCTTATGCGTGCTGCGGCAGCGT
Source organism: Achromobacter sp. EG18 (assembly GCF_059759395.1). Lineage (NCBI taxonomy): Bacteria > Pseudomonadati > Pseudomonadota > Betaproteobacteria > Burkholderiales > Alcaligenaceae > Achromobacter > Achromobacter sp. EG18. The sequence continues at coordinate 2,387,138 of NZ_CM186213.1, read as the reverse complement.
GCATGCGCATGTGGACGCCGCGATCGCGCTTCGGCCCCACTGGGCGCCGGGCGGCCGCGTGCGCGTGGGCATGCCCGAGGTGGTTCGGGTGCAGTGCGGTTACGACTATTTGCCCGGCAGTGCGCTGAATGCACAGATGAGCGGCCGATACAGTGTGGCGGTGGCGCTGCTGGACGGCGCGGCGCTGCCCGAGCAATTCGAGGCGGGCAGGATGCAGTCGGAGGATGTCATCAGGCTCGCTGGGCAGCTGGAGCTGATCCACGACAAAGACCTGGACGCGCTTTACCCGCGCAATTTTTGCGGTTGGGTCGAAGTGCAGTGTCTGGATGGCGAGTGGAAGCGGTACACGGTGTTGAATCCGTCGGGGTCAGCGGCCAACGCCTCGCGTGGCGAGGCGATAGAGGCCAAGACCGCTACCCTTTTGACACCGCTGTTGGGCTCGAACGGTGCGGCGAGATTGCGTGAATCGTTCAAGACGCTGGCCGAAACGCCAATCCGTGAACTGTTGGCCAACGCAACCGTTCACGACATGGCCGAGCCGGCGCCGCCCGCTCGCCACTGTGCCTAGGGACGCTCAGGAAATAGGGGGCTCAAGAATGCCGCGGACCACGTTGGCGACAACGTCCGAGGGGTTCTTGGGGTTCCAGATGGCGCAGATGCGGACGCGTTGCTGCACCTGGTCAAGCTTGCGGTAGACCACGCCAGGTACGGCGCTCTGCGCGAATGAACTGGGCACAAACGCGATGCCCAGCCCCAGGCTGACCATTTGGAAAATCGTCAGCGCGTGCCGCGCCGTATGCGCGATCTTGGGGCTGAAGCCCGCCTCGGCGCAAGCGGCGATGAAGCTGTCGAAGAGCGCGGGTGCATACTCGCGCGAGAACGCCACGAATGCCTGATCGCGCATTTCGCCCAACGGTATGTCCGTGCGTGCGGCGAAGGCGTGGCCGGAAGGAATGGCCAAGCTGAAAGGCTCGGTAAATATCGGTAGCGCAGCCAACTCTTCAATGTGGGGCTGTTCGTGAATGATGCCGATATCGATCTTGTCCTGAAGCACCGCCCGAATCTGGTCTCGGGACCCCATATCGGTGACGGCCACATTCACTTTTGGAAACCGGGCCTGTAGCCGCCCCAGTATCTTTGGCATCACGTGAAACACGGCCGACGTCGCCATACCCAGCCGCAATTCCCCGATGTCGCCTTTTGCCGTTTTGAGCGTGGTGTCGACCGCAGCTTGCAGATGCGCAAGCACCGATCGGCTTTCGCGTAGGAACACCTTCCCTGCATCCGTCAATTTCACTTCGCGCCGCGTGCGCAGGAAGAGTACTACACCCATCTCTTCTTCTAGTGCCTTGATCTGCTGGGAAAGTGGCGGCTGCGACATGTGCAGCTTCGTCGCCGCGCGGCTGAAATTCAGTTCTTCCGCGACGGTAACGAAGTAACGAAGCTGGCGAATGTCCATTAGTCAGAGTTCCGATAACTGTTAGCTGAATTCAATATTGGATGGATGCTTGGCGAGCGCCTAGAGTGCTAAGCGCGGGTTCTTTTCAGAAGTGAAAATCTTAAATGCAATCAGGAGCGCGAATGGAATCGGTTGTCCAACAGTCTCGCATGGAACGAGAAGCCGAAGCAGATAAATCTGATGTTTGCGCAACAAGCGCATTCTTTGTCGAACGTGGGAATGGCGTTCGTATCGAGGTGTATGCGCAAGGGCAGGGGGATTTGCTTGTCATGCTGCCCTCGCTCGGTCGAGGCGCGGTGGATATGGAAGAGATTTCAACGCCTTTGGCCGCCGCGGGATACCGGGTGCTGCGGCCGGAGCCGCGCGGAAATGGACGCAGTGTGGGCCCGCTGGAAGACAAAACCTTGCACGATTGGGCGGAGGATATCGCCGCGGTCGTGGAAAGCCAGAACGCCGGTCCAGCATTCATCCTGGGCCATGCGCATGGGAATTGGATTGCAAGAACGCTGGCGTCTGACCGCCCGGACTTGGTGCGCGCGCTGTTGCTGCTGGCAGGTTCTGCTGGAAAGGTGCCCGAGGGCTTTGAGGGACTACCGATCAGCCATGAAACACGGGCGGTTATTGAACGTTGTGGAGACACGTCGCTTCCCACGGACGTGCGTCTCAGGAGCCTGCAAGAAGTATTTTTTGCGCCGGGCAATGACGCCAGTGTATGGCTGACAGGATGGAACACGCGGCTATTGACCATGCAGACGCTCGCGCAAAAGCGTACGCCCGTGGACGATTTCTTTTCGGGCGGGGTCGCACCCATCCTGAACTTGCAGGCGCAATACGACGTGATCGCGCCGCAACGCTTCGCGCGGGTATTGAGCGATCGTCTGGGCGATCGGGTGACCAACGTCACGATTCCCAATGCCGCGCATGCGTTGCTGCCAGAGCAACCAGAGGCAGTGGTTGCTGTCGTATTGGACTACCTTAGCAAACATCGCTCGCGTTAACATGCTGGAGCGGAGCCAACACGTATGGACCGACTGCATAGGTGCGAGTTGACGAGGCCGAATCGCACGTCGAACAGCGACCGGAAGAAGGTCGCCTTCATGCAGCTGGCGGCTGATATTTTCCGGTGCACGACCGAGCTATTGCGAGTATCTCCAGTCAGCTCATCGCGCCGCGCTTGAACGCTCAATGGGGCACGTTCAGCGCGACAGCGGCCAGAGCCGGCGCGTTGCCGACTTCCTGGTTGGATGAGGGGAGTGTGGAGGGTTCGATCCAACAACCTGTGGGCCGTGGATGAGGGCATTGCCGAGGACATGGGGATCGTCTTTCGCCTGGTCGCGCGTGCCAACAGCTACGCGGACACGTTTGGCTCGGCACGCAATTCGAGGGTCATCGTGAGCGTATGGTGGCACGAGCAGTTGAATGACAGTCATTCTCGGCCGAGCGTCCCGGGCCAGCTAAGCATGGCCTAGTCTTGCGATCCATATAACCCTTTCCCAAGGCGAATGGCATTGCTCAACAGATCGCCGGCGGTAGGGCGATTTTTTCGCTTTCTTGGCGCTGATGGGGCGGAGGCTAGCCGCCTTTCGCCGTCTGGATTGTTGTCCTTCGAATTCACGGACACCTGCATCAAGGCGGCGAACTTCAACAAAAAAGGCGAACTTTATTCCTGCCGCTCAGGGATTCCCCCAATCACATTTCCCTTGCGGAAAATCAATGCTCTATAGGACACTTTGTGTCATAGCCGCGATCCAGCGGCGGACGCAAGGGGAATCCTATGAAGCGCATGATCATGGCCGCCGCGCTGGCGGTGGCCGCAGGGGCGGGTAGCGGCGCGCAGGCCGCGTTTCCGGATCATCCGATCCGGCTGGTGGTGCCGTTCGGCGCCGGCGGCATCACCGATATCGTGGCGCGCCAGGTGGGCAAGGGCATGGGCGATGCGCTCGGCCAGAGCGTGGTGGTGGAGAACCGGCCAGGCGCGGGCGGCGTGATCGCCGCGCAGGTGGCGGCGACGGCGCCGGCCGACGGGTATACGATCTTCATGGGCACGGTGGGCACGCAGGTGGTGAATCCGCTGATCTACGCCAAGCTCAGCTACGACGCCGACAAGTTCGCGCCGGTAGGACTGGTATCTGGCTCGCCCTATCTGCTGGCGGTGCGCGGCGACCTGCCGGCGGCGAGCTTTGCCGACTTCGTGACGTACGCCAAGGCGCACCCGGCCAAGCTGAATTTCGGTTCGGCGGGCACGGCCAGTTCGCCGCACCTGGGGCTGGAACTGCTGAAGCTGACGGCGGGCGTGGACATCGTGCACGTGCCGTTCAAGAGCGGCAGCGAGGCGGTCAACGCAGCCATCGGCGGCCAGGTGGACGTGGTGATGGACGCCAGTCCGGTGATCATGCCGCACGTGGCGTCGGGCAAGCTGCGCGCGCTGGCGGTGGCGGCGGACCAGCGCCTGCCGTCGGCGCCGCAGCTGCCGGCCGCGGGCGAGGCTGGCGACGCGGGCTTGCAGATCAGTTCCTGGAATGCGTTCTTCGCGCCGGCCGGCACGCCGCCGGCGGTGCTGGAAAAACTCAACGCGGCGCTGCGCCAGACGCTGGCCTCGCCTGAATTGAAGGCGAGGCTGGCGGCGCAGGGCACGCAGCTGTACACCGGCGCGCCGGACGAATACCAGCGCTTCATCGCGGCCGAAAAGAAAAAATGGGCCGAGATCGTCAAGCGCGCCGATATCAGGATGGATTGACGATGACCACGCATCCCTTGGCGGGACAGCCGCTGGAACTGGCCGATACGCTGCGTTCGGGCCTGGAAGATCCGGCTGGCCTGCGGCTACATGGGGTTGGCGCTCACGCGCCGCACCTTCGATATCGTGCAGGGCGACCTGGAGACCGAGGCCTTCGGCCGCATCAATCCGTGGCGCCAGGTGCCCGCGCTGCGCACGCCCGAAGGCGTGTGGCTGGCGGAGTCGCAGGCGATCCTGTGGTATCTGGGCCGGGGCACGCCGTGGCTGCCCGAGGGGCGGCTGGCGCAGGCGCAGGTGGCCAGCTGGCTGAGCTTCGAGCAGACCCAGCACATGCATGCCTTCGCGCAGCCGCGGCTGTTGATCCACCTGCGCGGCACGGCGCGGGTGGATGACCCGGCGATGGTGGAGTGGCGCCGCGCCGGCATGCGCGCGGCTGCGTGGATGGAGGCGCATCTTACCGGGCGCGACTTCCTGGTGGGCGAGGTGCCGACCATTGCCGACATCGCGCTGTATCCCTACACCAGCATGGCGGAGCAGGGCGGCTACGACCTGTCCGCCTTTCCCCACATCAACGCCTGGCTGGCGCGCATGCGCGCGCTGCCGGGTTTTACGCCGTTGTTGGAAACGGCATAGCAAGGAGTCAAAGATGGCCGATACGATGCATTTGGGCAAGGATGAACTGATCGCGCGGGCCAAGGCCGAGATGCAGCGCCAGTTCGACACGCCCGACTGGACGCTGCGCGAGCGCCTGGCGCTGACCTGCCGCATCCTGTTCGACGGCGGGCACGATTCGGGCCTGGCCGGCCAGATCACGGCGCGCGCGCCGGAACCCAACCGCTACTACACGCAGCGGCTGGGCCTGGGGTTCGACGAGATCACGGCCGGCAACCTGCTGCTGGTGGACGAGGACCTGCGGGTGCAGGAAGGCGGCGGCATGCCCAACCCGGCCAACCGTTTCCATTCCTGGATCTACCGGGCGCGGCCGGATGTCAACTGCATCATCCATACGCACCCGCTGCACGCGGCCTCGCTGTCGATGCTGGAGGTGCCGCTGGAGGTCTCGCACATGGACAACTGCCCGCTGTATGGCGACGTGGCGTTCCTGAAGGACTGGCCGGGCGTGCCGGTGGGCAACGAGGAAGGCGAGATCATCTCGGCGGCGCTGGGCGACAAGCGCGCCATCCTGCTGTCGCACCACGGCATGCTGGTGGCCGCGGGCACGGTGGAAGAGGCCTGCGTGCTGGCGCTGCAGTTCGAGCGCGCCGCGCGCATGCAGCTGCTGGCGATGGCGGCCGGCACGATCCAGCCGATTCCGCCGGCGCTGGGGCGCGAGGCGCACGACTGGATCCTGACGCCCAAGCGCTCGCAGGTGGGTTTTTCGTACTACGCGCGGCGGGCGTTGCGCCAGCACCCGGACGTGCTGGGCGCGTAGCGCGGTCCGCCCCGGGGCGCGGGCCGGTCATGGCGCCCCGGATGGGCAGGGGAGGCCGACTCGACGGCCGGACGGGTTTCGGGCATGCTTACCGGTCGTTTCCGCCATTTTCCCGCCCATGATCGACCTGCCTCACCGCCTGCGCGCGCTGCGCCGCCAACAATCCCTGTCCCTGGAACAGCTGGGCGAGCGCACGGGCCTGACCAAGAGCTATCTGTCCAAGCTGGAGCGGGGCCTGAGCGAGCCCTCGATCTCCACCGTGCTGCGGCTGGCCGAAGCGTATGGCGTGGGCGTGTCGCAATTGGTGGGCGGCGATGGCGCGGCGCAGGACGAGGTCGTCAGCCTGGTGCGGGTGGCCGATCGCGAAGCGCTGCAGCGGCGCGACCTGGGCACTGAATACCATTACGAATCGCTCGCCGGGCGCCGCAAGGTCAAGGCCATGGAACCCTTCATCGTGCACCCGCCGCGCGAGTTTCCCGACGCGGCCGCGGTGTTTCCGCACCCCGGCGAGGAATTCCTGCTGGTGCTCAAGGGCGCCATCGAGGTCCAGGTCGGCGAACGCGAGTTCCGCCTGGACGCCGGCGATTCGCTCTATTTCGATTCCGAACTGCCGCATCGCATGCGCACGGTCAGCCGCGGCGCGGCCGAGGTGCTCGTGGTGGCGGCGCATTGAACTCCAAGGAAAGCGCAGTGAAGCATGATCAATCGCGGCTGGTCCGCATCGACGCCGGCCCCATGAAGAATCCGGTGCCCGGCAAGCCCAAGCGTCCCCTCTCGGGCGACGCGGCGTTCCGCACCGTGACCGCGTTCGAAGGCAACGGCGGCCGCGCCGAGGCCGGCGTGTGGGAGAGCACGGCCGGCAGTTTCCAGTCCAACACCACCGGCTATATCGAATTCGGCTACATCGTCGAAGGCGCGGCGCGCCTGGTCGACCCGGATGGCACCGTGCACGAACTGACCGTGGGCGAGGCCTTCGTGATGCCGGAGGGCTATACCGGCCGCTGGGAAGTCGATACCTTCGTCAAGAAAATCTATTTCATCAGCCGCACGGCCTGAACGCGCGGCGCTGCAGACGCCCTACGGCGTCGGCCGCTGCGGATAGGCCGAGGTGCCGAAGGTGTTGCCCATGCGGTTGCCGATGGTGGCGGGCGTGGGAAGGCCCATCTGGTTGGGCGGCCGTTGCGTGATGGCTTCGGAGCCCAGCTCGGGCGGCGGCCTGGGCGCCGCGTCGGGCGCCATCTTCTGGTTCAGGCAGCCATACGACAGGGCGCGGTAGCCGTTGACCTCGGTCTCGATGCAGGCGCCGCCGGGCGCGGGCCCGGCCGTCGACGCGGGCGGCGGCACCGGCGTGGCCTGCGCGGCGGGCGCGGTCTGGGCGCCCGCCGTCAGGGGCGCGAGCGCCAGCGCGGCCAGCAACAGCAGACCGGCGCGGTGCGGAAAGGGGCAAGGGATGCGCATGCGGGCTCCTTGGAAAAGGCCCGGCGGCCAGTGGCCACCGTGCCATCAGTATAGGGACAGATGATCGCGCGCAGGTGACGATTGCGTGGCGGGCCGGCGCCGCGTGCATGTGGCGTGTCACGATTGCGTCATTCACGCGTCCTAGCATGGCGCCTTTCCTTCGAGGCGGGTGCGCCGGCACTCGCGACAACGGCAATGCCTGGCATTTTTCCTCCATGTTGGCGTCCATGACCTTTGCCTGTCCGCCGGGCGGGGGCTGGATGGGACGCGCCTGCCTGGCGTTGGGGATGTGGGCGCTGGCCGGCGCGGGCAGCGCCGGGGCGCCGCCGCGCGAGATGGCATTCGCCATTGCCGCGCAGCCGCTGGACCAGGCGCTGGCGGAGTACAGCCTGGCCAGCGGCCGCACGGTGCTGGTCGACACCGCCTTGACCGCCGGCCGACACGCGCCCGCGGTGATAGGCACCTATACCCCCGGGGATGCCCTGCGCAGGCTGCTGGCGGGGGCGCCGTTGGCGATCCGCTATGCCAGCACGCATTCGTTCACGCTGGTGGCCGCGCCGCACACGGCGCCGGCGGTGCGCGCGGCCAGCGCGGCGCGGTTGCGAGACACGCCCTACGCGGCTGCGCTGCAAGGCGCGCTCAAACAGGCGCTGTGCAGGGGCTCGGGGGCCGAGCCGGGCCGCTATCGCGCCCTCGTCAAGCTCTGGTTCGACAAGGCCTGGCGCGTTGACAGGGTGGATTGGGTATCGGACACGGGATCGGCGCCATTGAATCGCCGGCTGGAGACCGCGCTGCGCGGGGTGACGGCCGGGCCATTGCCCGCCGGCATGCGGCAGCCGGTGACGATATTGCTGCGGGCCGGTGGCGCTGACGACTGCGCCGCGCCGCGAGGGGCGGGCCATGCGGGATGACAGGTCGCCGGGCTCGCTGCGCGCGCTGTTCCTGGAGCGCTACAACGATTTCCGCAGCCAGCTCAGGCGCCGACTGGGGTCCGATGACCTGGCCCATGACGCGATGCAGGAAGCCTTCCTGAAAGTGAACGACCTGCCGGCGAGTTCGTCGATCCAGCAGCCGGCGGCCTATCTGTTCCGGGTGGCGCTGAACATCGCCGAGGACCAGCGCCGCCGTGATTCACGTCTATTGACGGGGGTGGAGATCAGCGAGCTGATCGGCGGCACGGACGAAGCCGCCGATCCGGCACGCATCGCGCAAGGCCGCAGCCAGATCGACGCGTTCCGTCGCGCCTTGCGCCAGTTGCCCGAGCGCACCCAGCAGATGCTGTTGGCAGCCCGGGTGCACGACGTGCCGCATGCGGAGATCGCCAGGCGCTATGGCGTGTCGGAACGCATCGTATCCAAGGAGCTCAAGCGCGCATTGGTCCATTGCGGCAAGGTGCTGCAAGCGCAGGAGGAGCCAGCGCGACGCGCCGGCGAGGAAGACGAAACATGACGCTGACGGGGCTGCCAGGAAGGCGCAAGGGCGAGGCGTCGGTGCATGACCGCGATGCGCGCGAATGGTTGTTGATGCTGACTTCGGGCGCCGCAACCGAGGCCGATGCGCAGGCATTCCGCGCCTGGCTGCGCCAGGACGCGCGCCACGAGGCCGCGTTCGCCGAACAGAAGCGCCTGTGGCAGGCGCTGGGACCGGCGGTGCGCGAAGAGGCGAAGGCATGGGCCGCGCCGCGTCGTCCGTCGCCGTCGGGCCGGCGCGCCTTCCTGGGGGGCGCGGTGGCGGCGTCGGTCGCGTATCTGGCCTGGCGTCCTCCGCTGGGACTGTGGCCCGGCCTGGGAGAATTCGGCGCCGATTACCGCACCGCCACCGGCGAGCAGCGGCGGGTGGCGCTGGGCGAGGCGCTGGAACTGGAGCTCAATACTCAGACGCGCATCAACGTGCGCTCGGCGCCCGACGCCGGCGCGGTGATCGAACTGGAGGCGGGCGAGGCCGAAGTCCGCGTTGGCCGGCCGCTGAATGCGCGTGGCGAAGCGGCGGCGCCGGCGACACAGGTGGTGGCCGGCGCCGGCCGCATCACCGCGCGCGAGGCGCGGTTCAACCTGCGCTATCTCGACGGCGAAGCCAGCTTGTGCTGCCTGTCCGGCAGTTTGCGGCTGGCGCACGCGCGGGGGGCGTATGACGTGGCCGCCGGGCAGGAGCTGCGCTACGACGGCCAGCGGGTGATGCCGCCGGTGGCGGCGGATACCGAGGCCGTAACGGCCTGGCGCCGCGGCTGGCTGGTGTTCGATCGGGTGCCGCTGGCGGACGTGGTGGAGGAACTGAACCGCTATCGTCGCGGCCGCCTGGTGCTGCTCAACAGCCGGCTGGGCCGGCGCCGGGTGCAGGCCCGCTTCGCGCTGGCGCAGGTGGCGGACGCCGAGCAGTTGATTCGTGACGCCTACGGCGCCGAGGTGACTCGATTGCCCGGAGGCGTGGTGTTGCTGTCCTGAGCTGCCACCAATGTCGGGCCGGGAAGCTGCATGAATTATTTATGACAGGGTTCCGGTCGGCATTTTTCCATCCGTCTGTCTTGTTCCAGGTGGCGACACCCCGATAGGAATGAGGAAGGACGATCATGCAGACACGGTTGGCGCAACGCGGCGGTAGGGCATTGAGGGCGCGTAAGGCGGGGCGCGGGCGTCCGCGCTGGCGTCCGACACAGGTGTCGCAGGCGTTGGCGGTGCTGCTGGTGGCGGGCGGCTGGAGCGGCGCGGCGCAGGCGCAGGCGCGCGCCTTCAGCCCGGCCTGGTTCGCGGACAAGGGCGCGGTGCAGTCGACCGCGCAGCGCACCGGCCGCATGCCCGACGGCAGCCTGGCCGGCATCGGCAACAGCGCCCGCCAGCAGGCGCAGTCGCGCCAGCAGTTGCAGCGCTCGCTGGACAATCTGAATCGCACCGCCGCGGCGGTGGCCGCGCAGCAGGCGGCGCAGGCGGCGGCGCGCGCGGCCGCGGCGGCAAACGGCACCGCCGTGCCGGACGGACTGGCGCCGGGCGGGCTGTGGATCGCCGAGGGCGCGCAGGCCAAATGGGAGGGCGCCAACAAGCCGCGCACCGGCACCGAGGGCGGGCGCCAGCTGGTGACCATCGAGCAAACGCAGTCGCGCGCCATCCTGAATTGGGACACGTTCAACGTGGGCCGCAACACCACGCTGCGGTTCCAGCAGAAGGCCGACGACGCGGTACTGAACCGGGTGGTGGGCGCGTCAGCGCGGCCCAGCCAGATCCAGGGCGCGATCCAGGCCGACGGCACGGTGCTGGTGGTGAACCAGAACGGCGTGATCTTCAGCGGCACCAGCCAGGTCAACGCGCGCAACCTGGTGGTGGCCGCCGCCACCATGAGCGACGCGCAGTTCCGCGGCAATGGCCTGTATGGCGACAATGGCCAGCCGACTTTCCGCGACGCCGCCGGCCGCATCGAGGTGCAGGCGGGCGCGCGCCTCCAGACCTCGACGCCGGCCTCCTCGACCACGGGCGGCGGTTATGTGCTGCTGCTGGGCAAGGAGGCCGTCAACGCCGGCACGATCGATACCCCGGGGGGCCAGGCACAACTGGCGGCCGGCGACAGCTTCGTCATCAAGCGCGGGCAGGGGACGGCGGGCAATCAGTTGTCCACCACCCGGGGCAACGAGGTGACGCCCGCGGGCGCGACGGGCCGTGTCGAAAACACCGGCCTGATCCAGGCCGCCCTGGGCGACGTGACATTGACCGGCGCCGAGGTGGCGCAACGCGGTGTGCTGTTGTCGAGCACTTCGGTGAACGCCCGCGGCACCCTGCACTTGGCCGCGGCGGGCGCGGATGGCCGGATCACGCTGGCCGCAGGCAGCGCCACGGCGATCCTGCTGGATCGGGGCGGCGACCTGGCGCTGGACAGCCAGCGCGATGGCCTGCGCGTGCCCCTGGGCGCGCAGACCGATGCGCCCATGGCCGCGGCAGGCAGCGACCGGCGCGACCTGTCCCGCGTGGAAATCCGCAGCGGCGGCACGGTCGATTTCGCGGCGGATTCCATGACGCTGGCCACGGGCGGGCAGATCGTGGTCCACGCCGCCCGGCGCAGCCTGCTGCGCGACGGCGCGGTGCTGGACGTGGCCGGCGCGGTGGGCGTGCCCGTCGCCATGGAAAACAACAACATCAAAATCAACGTGCAGGGCAACGAGCAGCGCGACGCCCCGCTCAATCGCGACAGCGGCAAGCTCAACAGCAGCGATGTGTGGGTGGATCTGCGCGAGCTGGTGTGGGTGCCGGCGGGAACCAACGGCTATGCCACCGATCGCTGGTACACGGCGGGGGGGCTACTGGAAGTGAGCGGCTATCTCGGCACGCGGCCGCACGCGGTCGGCGAATGGATGGCGCAAGGCGGCAATGTCGAGTTCAGTGGCGGCGACGTGGTGACGCGCGCCGGTTCGTCCATCAATCTGTCCGGCGGCACCCTGGACGTGCAGGACGGCATGATCCGCCAGAGCTGGTTGCGAGGCGCGGACGGCCGCTTGTATGAGGTGTCGCGCGCGCCGGGCGACCTGGCCTATGCCGGCCTGTACCTGGGGTACGAGGCGCGCAGCGCGCGCTGGGGCCAGACGCGGTATTTCTACAACCCGCTGCTCGCCCCGCGCGAGCGATTCGAGACCGGCTATACCGTGGGCCGCGATGCGGGCAGGCTGCTGGTGGGCACCAGCGGCGCGGTGCTGGAGGGCGAACTGCTCGGCGCCACCTTCCTGGGCGAGCGCCAGAGCGTCGCCGCGCGCTCTGACCTGGATGGCTACCAGCAATCGCAACGCGCCGCGGCGCGCGGCGCGCAATTGGTGGTGGGCGCCTACACGCCCTATTACGACAAGCGCACCGGGGCGTTGCGGTACACATTGGAACGCAATCAGAACACCGCCGCGCGCGTCGTGCTGGACGGGTGGGTGGCAGCCATCGCCGGCGGCCTAGAACTGGACACCGCCCTGCCCGCGGACCGCGGCGCCAACCTCTTGCTCGACAGCGCACGGTTGAGCGCGTCGGGCCTGGGCGCCGTCAGGATCGCCGCCGCCGACATTGACGCGCGCGCCGACCTGGCGGTGGCGCCCGGCGGCGAGATCACGCTGTTTGCCGAGCGGGTGTCGGTGGACGCCACGTTGAGCGCGCGCGGGGGCGCGCTGCGCCTGGGCAGCGTCATGACGCAGGCCACGCCGACCGGCATGCTCGACACCCTGGCGGGCGGCAACGGCGCGGACGAGCGCGTGGCGCTGGGCGCGAACGCCCGCCTGGACGCGTCGGGGCTGTGGCGCAATCTGGCGCCGGCGCAGGCCGGCGCCCTGGCTTATCTGGATGGCGGCAGCGTGTCGGTGCGAGGACGCGGCGATCTGCTGCTGGATGCGGGCAGCACGATCGACGTGGGCTCGGGCGCCGCATTGCGCGCGCCGGGCAAGCTGACCGGCGGCAGGGGCGGCGACATCACGCTGGAGACGCTGGCGGCCGACGGTTCGGCAGGCGGCCGCTTGCGCCTGGCGGCCGACTTGCGCGGCTATGGGGTGGAGGGCGGCGGCACCTTGGCGGTAACGGCGCCAAAGGTGGTGCTCGGCGATGCCGGCGCGGCGGGCGACGGCGCGCTGGTGCTGGAGGCGGCGCTGTTCCAGCGCGGCTTTTCGCGCTACCAGATCGCGGGCAGCGAAGGCCTGGCCGTGGCCGACGACGCGCGCATCGACGTCGCGATGCCGGTCTACCGGCCCGGCGCCGATGCGGCCGAAGTGCCGACCGGCTCGCGGCCGGCCGTGGCGCTGCAAGCCTGGCTGCCGCCGGTCTATCAGCATGATCCGGTGGCGGCAACGATCACGCGCCGTCGCGGCGCCAGCCTGTCACTGCAGAGCGGCCGCAACCTGGCGACGGCCGGCGCCGACGTCGATGCGGCGCTGACGATCGGCCGCGGCGCGCGCGTCACCGTCGACCCCGGCCAGACCCTGCGGCTGCGGGGCGCGGGCCAGATCACGGTGCTGGGCGCATTGAGCGCCGCCGGCGGCAGGATCGACATCCGGCAATTGCGGCTGGGCGATATCGACGTGGCCGAGTCGGTGGAAACCGCCAGCGGACGGGTCCACGACCGGTCCATTCTGGTGGGAGAGCAGGCGCTGCTGGATGTCGCCGGCCGCGCCGAGGCTGGCGTGGACGCGCGCGGGCGCAGGTACGGCGTGGCGGATCAGGGCGGCGCCATCGTCATCGGCGGGGAAATCGACCACGAGCGCGCCACCGCGACCTCCTCCGATGCCTATGTGATCGTGCGGCCCGGGGCGCGGCTGGAGGCCTCGGGCGCCAGCGTGGATCTGGACGTGCAGGGCGTCGGGCCGCTGCGGCTGGACCGCGATGGCGGCCGGATTTCGCTCAGTTCGTACCTGGGCCTGCAGCTGGACGGCCAGTTGGCGGCGCGCGCGGGAGGCCCCGGGGCCGCTGGCGGCACGCTCGATATCGCGCTGGAAACGCCGTTGTACCGCCTATGGGGCGGTGATACGGCCACGGCCGCGGTGCAAGTGCCGCGCGAATTAGTGCTGACGAGCGGCGCCGCCGCGCGCGAGCCGCGTTATGGCCAGGCGCGGCTGGACCTGGCGCGCGTGTTGGCCGGCGCGGGCTTCGATCACATCGGCCTGTTGTCCAACGGCCTGATGTCCTTTGACGGCGCGGTCGACCTGGCGGCCGCGGGCAGTCTGCGGCTTTATGCCGGCGCGTTTTCCCTGGCGACGGGGGCCGACGCGGCGGACAGCCGGGTGATGCTGTCGGCCCCGTATGTGCGCCTGTCGGGCCCGGGCAGATACTTCGCCACCAATGGCCTGACGCGGCCCCGGGTGCTGTTCGGCGATGCGGCCACGGTGGGGGCGGGCAACTTCACCGTGCGTGCCGGCGGCTTGCTGGAGGTCGGCAACAGCCTGTCCTTTGGCACCCAGGGCCAGATCCAAGTCGCCGGCGCCACGCCGCTCGTGGTGACGCGACCAGGCTTTGACCGTGTCGAGCTGCGCAGCGGCGGCGACATGCGCTTCCTGGCCCCCAACGATGATCAGCCGCGCACGCGCCTGTGGACGCGCGGCGACCTGGATCTGGTCGCCGCGCAACTCTATCCGGCCACGGGAGCTGATGCGGAGGTGCTGGCCGGCCACACCCGCGACCTCGCATCCGGCGCACTGGTGTTCGATCCGGCGCGGATCTTGCGCGTCGGCCGTGTGGACGCGGCCGCGGCATTGCCGCCCGTGCCGTATTCCGCGTTCGGCACGCTGCGCCTGGCCGCCGCCAGCGTCGAGCAGGGTGGCGTGCTGCGGGCCCCGCTGGGCGCGATCGTCCTGGGCGACCTGAGCGAACGGTTGGGGACACGGCGCCTGACCCTGCTGCCGGGCAGCGTCACGTCCGTCAGCGGCGCCGGCCTGGTGATGCCTTACGGCGGCACCTCGGATGGGGTGTCATACCGGTTCCAGGGCGAGGAGGTGGCGCTGGTCGGCGTGGGCGGGGCGACGGGCTTCGAGCAGGGCGCCTATCTGCGCACCGGCATCACGCTGGCGTTTCGCGACGTGGATGCGGCGCCGGGCGCGTTGCTGGATCTGTCGGGCGGCGGCGAACTGGCCGGCGCTGGCTTCGTGTCGGGCCGCGGCGGTTCGACCGATGCGCGCTACTTTCCGCTGGTGCGCAACACGCCCGACGGCGGTTTTTTCCTGCCGGTCCTGGCGGACCATCCGGTCTATGCCATCGTGCCGGGCGCGCAACCCGGCTATGCGCCCGCGGGCGGCGAGGCAGGCGCGTCGAGGCCGGGCGTGGGGCGCCAGATCACGGTGGGCGCGGGCGTGCCCGGCTTGCCGGCCGGCACCTATACCTTGATGCCTTCCACCTTCGCGCTGTTGCCGGGCGCCTTCCGCGTCGAGATCAACGGCGCCGCGGCCGCGGGGCCGGCCATCGCGCCGATGCGGCTGCGCAACCTGTCATGGGCGGCCAGCGGCACGTTGTCCACTGCCGGCACGGCCTTGGCCGACAGTTTGCCGAGCCAGGTGATCCTGACGCCGGCCGCCGTGCTGCGAACCTATTCGCAATACAACGAGACCAGCTACGCCAGCTTCGTGCGTGCCGACGCGGTCAGGCGGGGCGTGCCGCGCGCGATGTTGCCGGCCGACGCGCGCACGCTGCGGCTGACGATATTCCCGGGGACGTCCGACGGCCAGGCGCTGCGCTTTGACGGCGTTGCCGATTTCCGGGCGGCGGCGGGCGGTTTCGCCGGCACCGCGGCGCTCAACGGCGGCAGCAGCCAGGTGGAAATCCTGCCGGCCGGCCAGGCGCCGAGCGCCGGCTTTGGCGGCGCATCGGTGCAGGCGGATGCGCTGGCGGCCCTGGGTGCCAACCGGTTGGTGATCGGCGCCCTGCCGGTGGTCGAGTATGGACAGGGCGGCCGCTTCTACACCTTCCAGGGCGGCGCGCAGCGGGTGATCCTGCGGTCCGGTGCGCAGCTGGCCACGCCCGAGATCCTGGTCTCGTCGCGCGAGATCGAAGTCGAGGCCGGCGCGGGGCTGTCGACGCTGGGACGCGGCGCGCCGTCGGTGGATTCGACGCAGGGCTATGCCTTCCAGCCTGGCGCGGTGGCGCTGTTGGCGCTGTCCAATGGGCGCCTGGATGTGCTGGCGCCCGACGCGCAGGCCGCCGGGTCGATCCGCATCGGCACCTGCGCGGCGGTGCCGTGTCCCTCGGCAACGGGGCTGTACTCCGAAGGCACCATCGCCGCGGCGGTCAATGGCGTGTTCGACCTGGGCGAGGCGGTGCGCTACGGAACCCGCAACCTGACGCTGGCGGTCGGCGCAGTCAATGTCGGCACGGCCACCGCGCTGGAGCAGGCAGCGGTGCGTGGCGTGCTGCCGAGCGGCCTGACCTTGAACCAGGAAATTCTCGCCCGGCTCCTGCGTGGCGATGTCAGTAGCGGCGCGCCGGGGCTCGAAGTGCTGACGCTGACCGCGCGCGACGCCATCAATTTCTATGGCTCCGTGGCGCTCGATACGCGCGACCCGGCCAGCGGCCGCTACAGCCTGGCCACACTGGCGCTGGGCACGCCGGCCCTGTACGGCTACGGTGAAAGCGGCGACGAGGCCGCCATCCGCACCGGGCATCTGGTCTGGAACGGGGCCACGCAGGCGCCCGGCGCGGTGGCGGCGGGCGGCGCCGGCACCGGCCGGGGCACCCTGCGCATTGACGCCGAGCGCATCGAGTTCGGCTACGGCCAGGGGGCGCAGCCCAACGGCGTGGACGACAACGCCCGCCTGGCACTGGGCTTCGGCGCTGTCGTGCTCAATGCCAGCGAACGCGTCACCGCGAACCATCGCGGCAGCCTGGCGGTGTACCAGTCGCAAGGCGCCTATGGCAGCGGTGGCTACGCGTACAGCGGTGGCGACCTGACGGTGAACACGCCGCTGCTGACCGGTGTCGCCGGCTCCGTCAACCGTTTCATCGCGGGTGGCGACGTGCGGGTCGTGGCGCCGGCGGGCGCGCCGGTCGCGCCGGTTCAGGCGCTGGGCGCGGAGCTGAGCCTGACGGGGGCGAACGTGCGGATCGGCGGGGCCATTGTGCTGCCCAGCGGCAAGCTGACGCTGACGGGGCGCGACAGTGTGTTGTTGGGGGCGGGCTCCACGCTGGACCTGGCGGGCCGCGCCATCGCCTTCAACGACGTATGGCGCTACAGCTGGGGCGGCGAACTGATCCTGGAAAGCGGCCTGGGCGCCATCCGCCAGGAAAGCGGAGCGTTGATCGACCTGTCGGCGCGCGAGAACGACGCCGGCGCCCTGCGCGCGGTGGCGCTGTCCCCGACCGGCGGCGAGGTGGCCTTGCTCGGCCGCATACTGGGCGGCGCGTCGGGGCGCTACGACGCGGCAGGCACGCTGGTGCCGTATCGGGCCGGCAGCATCGACATTCGCGCGCAGCGCCTGGGCGCGGCGGGCTCGCTGGATGCCGATTTCGACGCCCTGAATCAACGCCTGAACGAGGGCGGCGTGAGCGGCGCGCGCAGTTTCCAGATCAAGCAGGGCAACCTGACGGTGGGCGACGCCTTGCGCGCCAACGATATCAATCTGTCGCTGGACGGCGGCCACCTGACCGTGGCGGGCCGTGTCGACGCCAGCGGCGAACGGGTCGGCCGCATCCGGCTGGCGGCGCGCGAAGGGCTGACGCTGGCGTCCGGCGCCGTGCTCGATGCGCACGGCACGCTGCTGCGCGTGGACAGCTACGGCAAGATCATCGACGCGCCCAACCGCGCCGTCGTCGAACTCAATGCCGGCCAGGGCGTGCTGACCCTGGCCGGGGGCGCGCGCATCGACTTGCGCCATGGCACGGCGGCCACCCAAGGCACGGCGGCGGGGCAGCACGATGGCGCCGCGCGCGGCACGCTGGAATTGCTGGCGCCGCGCGTCGATGCGGCCGGCAACGCCGGCATCAACGGGGGCGGCGCGCCGGATGCCGCCGCCACATATGGCGACATTGCCATCGAGGCGCGCGGACCTCTGGCCATCGAGGGCGCCAAGGCAATCACGCTGATCGCCACGCAGCGCTACGACGATGCCCGTCCCGGTGATCCCGCCGAGCGCAGCGGCGGGCGCGAATACCAGATCATCGACCAGGATTACCTGAACGAAAAGCATGCCGACAGTGCGGCTTTCATGGGCCGCGCGCTGGCCAACGGCAACCTGCTCGGCGGCAAGCTCGCCGGCCTGAACAATGCCGTCTATCGCGACGTGTTCCATCTGCGGCCCGGCGTCGAGATCGTCAGCCGCAGTGCGGACGGCGACCTGGTCGTGCAAGGCGACCTGGACCTGTCGGGCTATCGCTATGCCAGCCTGAATCCGCGCACGCCGCTGGGTGCCGCGTATGGCTCCGGCGAGGCGGGCGCGCTGGTGCTGCGGGCCAAGGGCAACCTGGATGTATATGGCAGCATCAACGACGGTTTCGCCCCGCCGCCGGCGTCGCCGGACGACGAGAACGGCTGGATCCTGACCCCGGGGACGCAGCCCTTCGGCGGTGACGTGGTCCTGCCGCGCGGGGGAGTGGAGCTGGCCGAAGGCACCGAGTTCCCGGGCGGGCGCACCCTGAATTACCCCTTGCCCTTGCAGGCGACCACGCTGGCGGCGGGGACGCGCCTGCCGGTGGAGGCGGTGCTGGACCAGAGCCTGTCGCTGGCCCCGGGCACGGTGGTGTCCGGGGACGTGCGCGATGCGGCCGGACAGTTGCTGTACGGGGCCGGCACCGTGCTGGCGCAGGCCGTGGAACTGCCTGCGGGGACGCGCTTGGGCGCGGGCACGCTGCTGGCGCAGGGCACGGCCTTGCAGGCGTTCACCTGGCCGGCGGACGTGGCCCTGCCGAACCTGCACACCACCCAGGGCAATGAGGCCAACGTGCTGCGTCTGGCGGGCACGATCACGCTCAAGCTGGGCGCGCTGATCCCGTCGCAGGCCAAGCTGGTGCTTCCGGCCGGCACCGAATACGTGCCATTGCGGCCGGACGCCACGGCGGCGCAGCGGCGCAATTGGGCGTTGGCGCCGATGCTGCCCGCCGGCAGCCAGTCGTGGTCGGTCCAGCTGGTGGCGGGCGCCGACCTGGAGGCGGCCGATCCGCGCCGCGTCCTGCCGGGCGCAGGCCACCTGACGCTGGCCGACAGCCATTACAACGTCAGTCTGGAGCAGGGCAACGCCCGGCTGGTGTGGGGGCCTGACGCGCCGGATTACGGCGCCGAACCGGGCAAACCGGTGCCGGACGAAATGCAGTGGCTGTGCGATGTCACGCCCGGCCTGTGCGTGCCGCCGCCGCCCTGGGTGTGGGCCGAGGACAACTGGCTGGGGTTCCCCGGAGGCGAGCCGGTGGCCGATGGCGACCTGGCGCTGTGCAAGACATTTCCCGATCAATGCGTCGCGAACAAGACCACCCTGACGATCGTTAACCATACGCAGAACTTCAGCGTGCTGCGCACGGGCACGGGCGATCTGGCGCTGGCGGCGGGGGGAGACATCAGCCTGCGGTCGGCCTATGGCGTCTACACGGCGGGCACGCAAGCGGCCGACGTGGCGCCGGCCTACCTGCTGTCGCGCGGCCGTTATGGCGGCACGGTGCTGGGGGATGCCTACGCCTCGACCTATGAGCCGTTCGTGGCGGACGGCGCCTACCAGGCCTGGTATCCCGAGGCGGGCGGCAATCTCGACCTGTATGCCGGCGGCGCGCTGCGCGGCGACGTATGGGGCAGGACCGTGCCCGCGTCCCTCGAGGGACGCGTGATCGATCCCAGCGTCGGCGTCGGCAACTGGCTGTGGCGCCAGGGCACGGGCAGCGCCAACGGCGGTGACACACCCACGGCATGGTGGATCAACTTCGGCAGCTATACGCAGGCCCCTGCCTCGTTCAAGGATGGCACGCCTTTGCTGGCCGGTTTCACCGGATTCGGCGCGCTGGGCGGCGGCAACGTCAGCGTGCGCGCCGACGGCGACGCCGGCAATATCGACGCGCGCGGCACCGCTTCGGACCCGCGCAGCCAGGGCCTGGTCGTTGCGGTGGGCAGCACCGGCCGCGTCGCTGCCGACGGCGCCCTCGCATTGACCGGCGGCGGGGATATCGACGTGCGCATCGGCGGCCGGCTGAATCCGACTCAGAACGCGCGCGGACTGGTGTCGACGACGACGGGCGCCAAGCCCTTCTATGGCGACCCGGCCCTGGACCTGCAGGGCGCCCTGATCAACCTGCGGGGCAGCGTGCGCCTCTCGGCGGGCGCGGTGGGCGGCCTGGCGCTGCAATATGGCAACAACGCGACCCTGCAGGACGCCAAGGAAAGCCGCGGCTACGATCCCTACACGTCCACCCTGGCCAGCGCCACGGGGGGGCTGGTGCTGATGCCTGGCGACGCGGTCATGCGCGTTGATACGCGCGGCGACCTGGTGCTGGGCGGGGCTGGCGACCCTGGCCGTGTCGCAGTGCCCAACAGCACGCCGTTCCGGCTGCCCGACGGCACCGCGCTGGCGGGCGGCGGCTACAGCTGGTTTTCGATGTGGACCGACAGCACCGCCATTGAACTGGCCAGCGCTGGCGGCAACCTCGCGCCCAGCCGCCAGACCGCGCACAGCGCCCGCAATTCACCGCTGCAGACGGGGCGCAACACGTCGGCCTCGGACGCGCGCTATCTGTATCCGTCGATACTGCGCGCCACCGCCTACGACGGCAGCGTCTACGCCGGCGCGTCCGCGGGCTACCTGAACAGCGAAATCGATGGCGTGCCGTATTCGCTTACCCTGGCGCCGGGCGCTCGCGGCCAACTGGAACTGCTGGCCGGCGACTCGATCTACGCTGGCGGCTACGCCATCAATCGATCCGGCGCCGATCCGACCGTGATGGCGAGCGTGCGCAACCCCGCCTTCGCCGGTTATGACTCCCTGGCCAGCGATGCGGTATTGCTGGGCAACCAGGGGGCCGGCGGTGGCGCCGCGACGCGCGGTATCCATTACCCACTGTTCCATTTCGGCGCACCGACCGCGGGCGCCGCCGGCTCCAACGCCGTGACGCGGCTATATGCGCGCGACGGCGACATCGTCGGGTTGCGCAGCGGCGAGCTGATCAGCGTGGCGCAGGGGCCGCAGGCCGGCCTGAACTGGTTCGAGGCCGCCGGCCCGGTCTGGATGATGGCGGGACGGGACATCGTGGCCTCGGGCACCGACATCGGCAAGCCCACCGCGGTGCCCACCAGCAACGGCTATACCTTCGGGATCGGCGACGGTGTGTCCAGCGGCAATCTGTTCCTGCATCGGGACGGGCTCGATGTTTCGCGGGTCGCGGCGGGCCGCGACATCCTGTACAGCACGTTCCAGGTGGCGGGGCCGGGCGTGCTGGAGGTCACGGCGGGCCGCCACGTGCTGATGGCCGACCGGGCCGCCATCGGCAGCCTCGGCCCGGTGCTGCCGGGCGATCCGCGGCCGGGAGCGTCGATCGCCGTGCAGGCGGGGGTGGGCGCGGCCGGGCCGGACTACGCCGGGTTCCTGGCGCGCTACCTGGATCCGGCGCGGCTGGCCGATGCCGGCCGGCCGCGTGAAGACCAGGGCCTGCCCTTCAAGACCTATGAGGCGGAACTGCTGCTGTGGTTGACGCAGCGCTACGGTTTCGCGGGCAGCGGCGAGCAGGCGCGCGCCTACTTCGACGCCTTGCCCGCCGAGCAGCAGCGGATCTTTGCGCGCCAGGTGTATTTTGCCGAACTGCGCGCAGGCGGCCGCGAATACAACGACAAGTCAGGTCCGCGCAGCGCCAGTTACCTGCGCGGCCGCCAGGCCATCGCGGCGCTGTTCCCGGATACCGCGCCCGGTGCCTACCAGGGCGATCTCACGCTGTATGGCGCGGCCGGTATCCGCACCGCTTTCGGCGGCGACATCCAGCTGCTGACGCCGGGCGGACAGCAGGTGTTCGGCGTGGAAGGCGCGGCGCCGCCCGCCACGGCCGGCATCATTACACAGGGCGAAGGCGATATCCAGCTGTATGCGCTGGGCAGCATCCTGTTGGGCCAGAGCCGCGTCATGACCACGTTCGGCGGCGGCATCACCGCCTGGTCCGCGCAGGGGGACATCAACGCGGGCCGTGGTTCCAAGACCAGTGTGCTGTACACACCTCCCAAACGTGTCTACGACAGCGTCGGCAATGTGACGCTGTCGCCCGCCGCGCCCAGCACGGGCGCGGGCATCGCGACGCTGGCGCCGCTGCCCGAGGTGCCAGCAGGCGATGTGGACCTGTACGCCCCGCTTGGCACCATTGACGCGGGGGAGGCTGGCATCCGGGTCTCGGGCAACGTCAACATCGCCGCCTTGCAGGTGGTCAACGCGGCCAACATCCAGGCCCAGGGCGACAGCCAGGGCGTCCCGGTGGCGGCTGCGGCCAACACAGGCGCGCTGGCGTCGGCCAGTGCCGCCGCCAGTTCCGCGGTCAACGCCGCGCAGGATTCCGTCCAGCGCGCCCAAAGCCAGGCACGCCGGAACCTGCCATCGGTGATCACCGTGCAGATCCTGGGACACGGCGATGAGCCGCTGGCGGGCGCGTCCCGGCCGGCGGCGCCGGGGCCGGCCACCGGCTACGACGCCGCCAGCGCGGTGCAGGTCCTGGGGGCCGGGACGCTGGACGACAGCGAGATGCGCGCGCTCAGCCCGATCGAGAAAAGTCGGCTGGCGATGTAAGGGCGGACGGCGCGCGGGTGACGCGCACATGACGATTGCCGGGCGATGCGGCCTCGATCGTCACGCGGGCGTCACCCGACCGTCACATGCGGCCGCTACCATGCCGCTTCCGCCCTGCGTCCGGCCGTCGCCGGCACGCAGTCGCCACGCCATCTTAGAGACATCGGGGTGTTATGACAGTCACGCAGGCGCCTGGGGCCGCTTGGGCGTTCGCATGGTGGTTCGCGCTCGGCCTGTCGATGCTGCCGCCGGCCGCGCTGGCCCAGCAGCGGGCCGCCGAAACCGCGTTGATCCCGTTCGACATCGCCGCGCAGCCGCTGGATGCGGCGCTGGCCGCGTATACCCAGGCCACCGGCATGGCGGTGCTGGTCACCAGCCGCGTGACGGCGGGCCGACAAGGCGCCGCGGTGCGCGGCCGCCTGGCGCCGCGCGAGGCGCTGCGCCAGTTGCTGGCCGGCACCGGCCTGCAGGCGCGCTACACCAGCGCGTCGGCGTTCACGCTGGTGGAGGCCGCGGCTCCCGCGGCGGCGCGCGCGCCGGCCGCCGGCGCGCCAGCGGGCGCCGTGACGCGTTACGCCGGCGTGCTGCAGAACACCGTGACGCGCGCGCTGTGCCAATGGACCGGCGCGCAGTTCGGCCGCTACCGCGCCTCGCTGCAATTGTGGATCGGGCGCAATGGCGTGGTGCGCCAGGCCCGCGTGCTGGCGGGCACCGGCGACGCGCGCCGCGACGAGGCGCTGGCCGGGGTGCTGGCGGGATTGATCATGGACACGCCGCCGCCGGCCGACCTGCCGCAGCCGGTGACCATCGTGCTGGCGCCGCGCCCGGATCCGCGGGCCGATTGCCGCCTGGCCGGCGCGGCGGGTTGACGCGCATGGCCATGACCGGCGACGCCCTGCGCAACCTGTTCCTGTCCAAGTACCAGGAATTCCGCAAGCGCCTGCGCATCCGGCTGGGGTCGGAAGACCTGGCCAACGACGCCATGCAGGAAGCGTGGCTGCGGGTCGACAGCCTGGCCGAGACCGCGCCGGTGGAGTATCCAGCCGCCTATCTCTTCAAGATCGCCTCGAACATCGCCGAGGACCAGCGCCGCGCCAATGCGCGCATCCTGTCGATGGCCGAGATCGAGGAGCTGTACGACATGGCTGACGAGGCGGCCGGCCCGGCGCAGGTGGCGGAGGGCCGCCAGCAGGTCGAGGCGCTGGAAGCGGCGCTGGCCGAACTGCCGCGCAGGCGCCAGGCGATCGTGATCGCGGCGCGGGTGGACGACGTGCCGCACCGCGAGATCGCCGAACGTTTCGGCATCTCGGTGCGGACCGTGGAAAAGGAATTGCGCGCGGGGCTGGAGCACTGTTGCGAGAAATTGGAAAAAAAGTATGTCCAGCGCTACGGTCCCCAGGCCCGGGAAACGTCTTAGCTATATGACACCCCTGTTCAGACGCTCCCGCCCCGGTGGCGACCCCGCGGCCGCGCTCAAGCGCGAGGCCCAGGCCTGGGTCGTGCGCCTGGCTTCGGGCCAGGCCAGCGTGGCCGATGGCGAGGCCTTTCGCCGCTGGTGCGGACAGAGCGCCGAGCACGCCCGCATCTTCAAGGAAACGCGCAGCGCCTGGCAGCAATTGGCGCCGGCCGCGCGCCAGGTCCAGGCGGCACAGGCGCGCCGCGGCCGCAGCGCGCGGCCGGCGCGGCGCGCCTTCCTGGGCGGCGCGGTGGCGGCCTGCGGCGCGTGGCTGGCGTTCAAGCCGCCGCTGGGCCTGTGGCCAGCCGTCGACGAACTGACCGCCGACGTGCGCAGCGGCACCGGCGAGCAGCGCCGGGTGGCGCTGGCGGGCGATGCCAGCGTGCAGTTGAACACGCAGACCCGCATCAACCTGTCGCGCAGCGGCCAGGCGCAGCAGATCGACCTGCTGGCCGGCGAGGTCGAGCTGGCGACGGCCGGCCAGCCCGTCAGCCTGACGGCGGGCGCCGGCCGGATCAACGCCACGTCGGGTTGCGTCAACGTGCGCTACACCGACGGCCAGGTCCGCGTGACCTGCCTGGAGGGCAGCGCCCGCGTCACATCGCGGCAGGACTCGCTGGAACTGACCGCCGCGCAGCAGGTGGTGCTGGGCGCGGCCGGCGCCAGCGGACCGCGGCGGGTGGACCTGGACGCGGTCACCGCCTGGCGCCGCGGGGTGCTGGAGTTCAACGGCGTGCCGCTGGCGCAGGTGGTCGACGAGATCAACCGCTATCGCCCCGGCCGCATCGTGCTGGTGGGCGACCGCCTGGCGGGCAGCCTGGTGCAGGCGCGCTTTTCGCTGGACCAGCTGGCCGATGCCGCGCTGCTGATCCGCGACGTGTACGGCGCCCAGGTCACGTCGCTGCCCGGCGGCATCGTGCTGCTGAGCTGAGTCCGCCGCAGGTCGCGGCCGCCGCGTCCAAAACCTGAAATATGAAATTTTTGTGAAAAAGCGCAGTCGATGACGCTTCAGACGGTCTAGGCACCCATGCGCAGAATCGCCCGGTCCGTGCCGCCGTTTTTTCCCGGCGAACCGGCCCCGGCGCTGCAGATGCCAGATCCGATTCCAGGAAGGAAAAGCCGTCATGCCCAGCCGTAATCACGCTCTTGTTTCCCGCAGTTCCCCGCGGCGTTCGCGCCGTCCCGCCTGGCGCCTGAGGCCGGTGACGCAGGCGTTGGCGGTGCTGCTGGTGGCGGGCGGCTGGAGCGGCGCGGCGCAGGCGCAGGCGCGCGCCTTCAGCCCGGCCTGGTTCGCGGACAAGGGCGCGGTGCAGTCGACCGCGCAGCGTACCGGCCGCATGCCCGACGGCAGCCTGGCCGGCATCGGCAACAGCGCCCGCCAGCAGGCGCAGTCGCGCCAGCAGTTGCAGCGCTCGCTGGACAACCTGAATCGCACCGCCGCTGCGGTGGCCGCGCAGCAGGCGGCGCAGGCGGCGGCGCGCGCGGCCGCGGCGGCCAACGGCGCCGCCGTGCCGGACGGACTGGCGCAGGGCGGGCTGTGGATCGCCGAGGGCGCGCAGGCCAAATGGGAAGGCGCCAACAAGCCGCGCACCGGCACCGAGGGCGGGCGCCAGCTGGTGACCATCGAGCAGACCCAGTCGCGCGCCATCCTGAATTGGGACACGTTCAACGTGGGCCGCAATACCACGCTGCGGTTCCAGCAGAAGGCCGACGACGCGGTGCTGAACCGGGTAGTGGGCGCGTCGGCGCGGCCCAGCCAGATCCAGGGCGCGATCCAGGCCGACGGCACGGTGCTGGTGGTGAACCAGAACGGCGTGATCTTCAGCGGCACCAGCCAGGTCAACGCGCGCAACCTGGTGGTGGCCGCCGCCACCATGAGCGACGCGCAGTTCCGCGAGCGCGGCATCTACGCCGACGCCGACGGGAAGATCGCCACTTTCCAGGACGCGCTCGGCAGGATCGAGGTGCAGCCCGGCGCGCGCCTGGCCACCGCCGCGCCCGGCAGCGCCACGCGCGGCGGCGGCTACGTGCTGCTGGCGGGCAAGGAAGTGCTCAATGCCGGCGAGATCAGCACGCCGCAGGGCCAGGCGCTGCTGGCTGCCGGCGACAATTTCATCATCCGCCGCGGCCAGGGATCGGACAGCAACATCGGGTCCACCACCCGCGGCAACGAGGTGCAGGTGGCCGGCGCCGGGCTGGCGCGCAACACCGGCCTGATCCAGGCGCCGCAAGGCGACGTCACCCTTACCGCCCAGCGCGTTGAGCAGGCCGGCGTGGTGGTGTCGACCACTTCGGTCGACGCGCGCGGCACCATCCATCTGGACGCGCGCGGCAATGGCGCCGCCGTGACGCTGGCCGAGAGCGCCGTCAGCGCCATCCTGGTGGACGCCGGCCTGGCGACGGCGCTGGACGGCCAGCGCGGCAGCCTGCTGCAACCGGCCGTGAGCGGCAATACCGCGCTGGTTCCCGGCGACGAATTCCGCCGCGACCTGTCGCTGCTGCGCATCAGCAGCCAGGGCACGGTGGATTTCCAGGGCGGCTCGCTGTCGCTGGCCACCGGCGGCCAGGTGGCGGTCAAGGCCGATGGCCGCGCGCTGGTGCGCGACGGCGCCCGCATCGACGTGAGCGGCGCGGTCGGCGTGAGCGTGTCGATGGAGTCCAACAACCTCAAGATCAACCTGCAGGGCAACGAACAGCGCGACGCTCCGGTCAACCGCGACAGCAAGCTGCTGAACAACAGCGAGGTGTGGCTCGACCGGCGCGACCTGGTGCGCCTGGCGGCGGGCAGCGGCGGCAACGACACCGACCGCTGGTACACGGCCGGCGGGTTGCTGGAAGTGGGCGGCTACCTGGGCACGCTGGGCGTGCCGGTGAGCCACTGGCTGGCGCAGGGCGGGGTGGTGCGCTTCGATGGCGCCGAGGTGGTCACGCAGGCCGGCTCGGCCATCAACCTGTCGGGCGGCACGCTCGACGTGCAGAGCGGCGAGATTCGCCAGAGCTGGCTGCGCGGCGAGGACGGCCGCCTGTACCTGGCCGACCGCGCGCCGGGCGACCTGCTCTACAGCGGCCTGTACCGGGGCTACGAGGCCGTGTCGCGACGCTGGGGCGAGAACGCCACGCGGCGCTTCTACAACCCGCTGATCGCGCCGCCGACGCGCTACGAGTCGGGCTACACCGTGGGCCGCGACGCCGGCACGCTGGTGGTCTCGACCCGCAACGCGGTGCTGGACGGCGACCTGATCAGCGACACCTACCAGGGCGACCGCCAGACGCGCGCGCCGGTGGCCGGCCAGGACGGCTACAGCCAGTCGCACCGCAACGCGGCGCGCGCGGCGCAGTTCGTGGTGGGCAGCTACAAGCCGTACTACGACACCGCCGGCAATTTCCTGCGCTACCAGCTGGGCGCCACCGGCACGGCCGCCGAGGTGGCGGTGGGCAAGGACCTGGCGGGCCGTTCCGCCGGCCTGGACCTGGCCGATGCGCTGCCCGCCGACCTGACGGGCAAGCTGTTCCTGGACGCCGACCGCCTGAACGGCTTCGGCCTGGGCGCCATCCGCATCGCCGCCAGCCGCGACATCAGCGTCGACGCCGCCTTGCGCAGCGCCGATGGCGGCGAGATCACCCTGTACGCGCCCACCGTCGACATCAACGCCGACCTGGTCAGCCGCGGCGGCCTGATCCAGGCCGGCAACCTGCTGCGCCAGCCCGGCCAGACCGGTCGCGTCGAGGACGTCGCGCTGGCGCCGGCGGCCGGCGCCAAGGCCGCGCTGCGCGTGGCGGGCGGGGTCGTGCTCGATACGCGCGGCGTGTGGAGCAACCTCAAGCAGGACCCGGCCGCGCAACGCGGCCTGGCCGTCATCGATGGCGGCCGCGTGTCGCTGCGCGGCACCGGCGACGTGGCGCTGGCGGCGGGCAGCCTCATCGATGTGTCGTCGGGCGCGGCGCTGCTGACCAGCGGCGCGGTGCAGGGCGGACGCGGCGGCAGTGTGACGCTGGAAGCCAACGCCGTCAGCACGCAGGCCGAGTCGGGCGGCAAGGTGTCGCTGGCCGGCGCGGTGCGCGGCTACGGCGTGAGCGGCGGCGGGGCCTTCAGCCTCGCCAGCGGCGGCACCGTCGTGCTGGGCGGCCCGGCCGACGGCCTGGCGGCCGATGCCGTGCGGCTGGATCCGTCCTTGTTCCAGGCCGGCTTCGCCAGCTATGACATCAACGGCCATGGCGGCCTGCGGGTCGCCGAGGGCGCCGACATCGCCGTCGTCATGCCGGCATGGCGCATGCGGCGCGAAGCCGGCGCGCTGCCGGTATCGGGCGCCGACCCGGCCCAGGCCCTGGCGCTGTGGACGCCGCCGCTCTACACGGAAGATCCCAAGCGCGCCAGGCTGAGCCAGCGTGGCGGCGCCAGCCTGACGCTGCGCTCGGATCGCGCCGCCCTGGGCGGCGTGCTCGAGGTGGGCGAGGGCGCGCGGGTGGCGGTGGATCCGGGCCAGTCGATCCGCCTGGTCGGGGGCGACCAGATCACGGTGCTGGGCCGGCTGGTGGCGCCCGGGGGCCTGATCTCGATCCTGGACACGCGCGTGAATTCGCAGCAGAACTACACCCCCAAGGCCAACGGCCGCTCGGTGTGGATCGGCGGGCGCGCGGTGCTGGACGTGGCCGGCGACAGCCACGTCGCGCTGGCCACCGACGGCCGCCGCTATGGCGTGGCGCGCGCCGGCGGCAAGATCGAGATCGGCGGCATGCTGGACTGGGAAGCCGATGCCTACGCTCCGCGCCGGCCGATGGATCGGCACCTGATCCTGCGTCCCGGCTCGCTGCTGGACGCATCCGGATCACAGGCGCTGGTGGACCTGCCCGGCCGCGGCGCCACGCTGCTGGCCTACAACGGCGGCAGCATCGTGCTGGCGTCGGCCAACAGCCTGTACCTGGACGGCGACCTGCGCGCCGCCGCGGGGGGAGCGGGCGCGGTGGGTGGCACCCTGGGCGTGGCGCTGGCGCCCGCCTTCTACCTGAGAAGCCTGGCCGAGGCCGCGGTGCTGACGCCGCGCGTGCTGACGCTGTCGCAGCAGCGGGGCGCCCCGCTGCTGCCCTCCGACCTGCGTCCGGGCGAGCTTGCCGCGGACCTGCGCTACGGCGCCGGCGGCCTGGGCGTGGATCAGGTCCAGGCCGGCGGTTTCGGCAACCTGGCGTTGTTCGCGTCGGTAAGGGCCGAGAACGGCCTGTCGCTGGCCATGCCCCAGAGCCTGCGCCTGTCGGGCCCGTTGATGCTGAGCGAGAACGCGCCCGCGGACAGCCTGGTGCACCTGGCGGCGCCCTATGTGTTCCTGAATCACGCGGCCTATGAGCCGCCGTTGGGGTCCGACAGCGTGGTGCAGGTCGGCATGGTGGCGCCGGATTGGCTCAAGCGAGGGCACCGCCTGGTGCTGGACGCCGGCATGATGGATCTGCGCGGCATGCGCGACTTGCGCAGCTTCGATGATGTCCAGATCAACCTGGCCGGCGACCTGCGCCTGGCGAGGGTGTCGGTGGGCCAGGATTTCAATGGCAATACGCTGCTTGGCGCGCCGAACCGCCTGACCATCACCGCGGCCCAGATCTATCCCACCACCGGCGGCGGCGGCGGGATCGCCGCGGGCGAATACTACGGGCAGGGGGGCGGCAATGTACTGAGAAATCCGGATGCGGTGCTGACGATCCGGCGCGCCACGGATGAATTGCCCGATATGCCGTATTCCGCCTTCGGTTCGGTGACGCTATCGGGGCCCAATATCGTCCAGGGCGGCGTGGTGCGCGCGCCGCTTGGCTCGATTTTCTTCATGGGGCCTGAAGACGCGCCGTCCAGCGTGCGTTTCCTGGCCGGCAGCGTAACGTCGATCAGCGGCCAGGGGCTGGTAATGCCCTATGGAGGGACAACCGACGGCATCAAGTACCTGTACGGCGGGCAGGAAATCCGCACCACGGGCGTGGGGGGCAATGATCTGAACGGCGCGCCGCCCCGCATGATCCAGATCAACATGAAATCCATCGTGGCCGACGCCGGCTCGCTGCTGGACCTGTCAGGCGGCGGCGAACTGACCGGCGCCGCGTTCGTGCGCGGACGCGGCGGTTCCGTGGACGTGCTCAAGTACGCCATGGCCGACGCCAATCCCGGCTTCGGTTTCAGCAAGTCCGGCAATGCCGTCTATGCCATCGTGCCCGGCTTCGGCGGCGACTATGCGCCGGCCACGAAAGACGCCGCCATGCCTGCGTACGGCCAGCGCGTCACCATCGGCGCCGGCGTGCCGGGTTTGCCGCCCGGCACCTACACGCTGTTGCCCGCCAATTTCGCCATGCTGCCGGGCGCGTTCCGCGTCGAGGCTGGCGCGCCGGGCGTGTTCGACGCGGCGCAGGCCGCGCCGACCCGCGGCGGCTCCTGGGTGACCACGGGCCGGATGACGGCGCCGGGCGTCAACCCGGGCGCGGTGGCCGCCAGTCAGCTGCTGGTGACGCCGGGCGACGTGGTGCGCCGCCATGCGCAATACAACGAAACCTCGTACAGCGCCTTCCTGGTGGCGAACGCGGCGCGCACCGGCACGCCGTTGCCGATGCAGTTGGCCGACGCGGGCATGCTGCGCCTGAAGCTGACGCCGGGCGCGGGCCGCGAAGGCACGCCCGCCCTGTCGTTCGGCGGCGTGGCGCGCTTCTCCGCGGCGCCGGGCAGCACCGGCGCGGGCGGCACCCTGGCCGTGGACGTGCGCGGCGGCGGCCTGGAAATCCTGGGTCCGGGGCAGGCGCCGGCCCTGGCCGGCCCTGGTGTGGCCGTTTCCGCGGACGCGCTCAACGCCCTGCGTCCGGCGCGCATGGTGCTGGGCGGCGTGATAGGCGCCTCCACCCAGGCCGATGCGCTCGGCGCGATCAGCCTGGGCGGCGACGCCCAGCGCGTGCTGGTGCGCGGCGGCGCCAGCCTGTACGCGCCGGAGATCGTGCTGTTCTCACCCCACAACGGCAATATCACCATCGAGCAGGGGGCCGTCCTGTCCACCGTCGGGCTGGGACCGGCGCCGCAGGACGCGCGTGGCGGCTATTACTATTCGGTCCAGTCCAACGGCGCGCTGGTCCTGTCCAATGGGCTGGTCAACCTGCGACCGCCGACGCAGGACGGCCGTGTGGCCATCGACATCGGCGCCTGCGCGGGTGTCTGCTCGGGAACCACGCGCCTGGTGTCCGAAGGCACCATCGGCGCCGCCACCAACGGCGCCTTCACGCTGCGCGACAATGTCGAGTACGGCACGCGCAACCTGATGCTGAGCGTGTCCGGCCTGAATCTGGGCTCGCCGCAGGCGCTGGCCCAGGCCGCAGCGGCAGGACAATTGCCGCCCGGACTGGCGCTGGACCAGGATGCCCTGGCGCGGCTGCTGCGCGGCAATACGGCGTTGGGCGCGCCCGCGCTGGAAAGCCTGATCTTCAATGCCGCCGAATCCATCAACGTGTATGGCGCGGTGACGCTGGACACCCGCGCCGCGGCCGGCCCCTCGGCCTTGCGGCGGCTGGTGCTGGGCGCGCCGGCGGTGTATGGCTATGGCGCGGCGGGCGACACGGCGCGCATCAGTGCGTCGGAATTCGTCTGGGCCGGCTCGGTCAGGGCCGCGGTGGCCGGCAACGTGCCGTTGGGCTACGACCAGCCCGCGGCGCCCGGCGGCGCGGTGCTGGATCGCCTGGGCGACGGCAGCCTGACCATCGCCGCCGATGTCATCCGCTTCGACTACTCGCCCTACACGGTGCCGGCCTCGCTGGTGCCGGCCAACCGGCTGGCGCTGGGCTTTGCCGCGGTCAACCTGGAGGCGGCCCAGATGATCACGGGCGTGTCGACCGGCAGCCTGCACGTCTATCACAAGCAGAACGGCTATGTGGCGGAAGAAGGCTGGCGCTACCAGGGCGGCGATCTGACGCTGCGCACGCCGCTGTTGACGGGCGAGGCGGGCGCGACGCTGGCGTTGCGCGCCGGCGGCGCGCTGGCGCTGACGGGCACCGGCGCCGTGGCGCCCGCCCGCGACGTGCTGGGCGCCACGCTCGATCTGAAGGCGCAGCGCGTCACGCTGGATTCGACCGTGGCGCTGCCGTCGGGCAAGCTGGCCGTCAAGGCCGATGGCGACATCACGTTGGGCGCGGGGGCGCGCATCGACCTGGCGGGACGCGCCTTCACGGCGTTTGATGCCACCCGCTACAGCTGGGGCGGCGACCTCGAACTGAACAGCGTGGCCGGCAACATCGTCCAGGCCGCCGGGTCGGTCATCGACCTGTCGGCGCGCAACCAGCGCGGCGGCCGCATGCAGGCCTTGGCGCTGGGCGCGGCCGGCGGCCGCGTGGCGCTGGACGGCGTCATTCTGGGCGGGGCCAGCGGCGAGCACGATGCCGGCGGCACGCGCGTGCCCTACGACGGCGCCGAGATCACCCTGCGCGCGCAGACGCTGGCGGATTTCGCGGGCCTGAACCAACGGCTGAACCAGGGCGGCGTCACCGGCGCCCGTCGCTTCCAGCTCAAGCAGGGCGACCTGGTGGTGGGCGACGAGGTGCGCGCGCGCGTGGTCGAGATCAGCGTCGATGGCGGCAGCCTGACGGTCAATGGCCGCATCGACGCCAGCGGCCGCCAGGTCGGCAGCATCCGCCTGGCGGCGCGCGACGACCTGCGCATCAACGGCCTGCTGGACACGCATGGCACGCGCCTGCGCCTGGACAGCTATGGCAAGGTCATCGACGCCGCCAACCGCGCCATCATCGAACTGACCTCGCGCGACGGCACGTTGGCGCTGGACGCTGGCGCACGCTTCGATCTGCGCGCCGGCACCGACGACGCCAGCCGCCTGGGCGGCCGCCAACTCGGCACGCTCGACCTGAACGCCCGCCGCCTGGGCGGCGGCGGCGAGCGCGGCGCCATTGCCGGTTCCGGCGACGGCGCCAATGACGTGGCCATCGGCATCACGGGCACGCCGCAGATCCTGGGCGCCAAGACCATGGCCGTGAATGCCTTCCGCCGCTACGACGACGCGCCGCTGGCGCCCAAGCCGGACGTCAGCGGCAAGACGCCGCAGCTGATCACGCAGGCCTACCTGGACGGCATCGACGGCGAAAGCGTGGCCTACATGAACGCCGCGCTCGGCAACGGCGCGCTGGCCGCCCGCCTGGCGGCCCTGGGGCCGTACCACCTGCGTCCCGGCGTCGAGATCGTCAGCGCCACGCCCGATGGCAACCTGACGGTGTCGGGCGACATCGACCTGTCGAACTACCGCTACGGCCCCAATGCCAATCGCACGGTGGCCGCGCTGCGCGGCTACGGCGAGCCCGGCAAGCTGGTGCTGCGCGCCGGCGGCGACCTGGCCATCCACGGCAGCATCAACGACGGCTTCGCGCCGCCGCCCGAGACCCTCGACGACAGTGGCTGGAAGCTGGTCGAAGGGCGGTTCCTGGACAATGGCCAGACGCCGTTCGGGGAAGACCTGGTGGTGCCCATCGATGGCGTCCAGCTGGAAACGGGCACCATCTTCCCGGCCGGCCGCGCGCTGAACTACGACCTGCCGGCGCAGGCCGCCACGCTGCCGGCCGGCACCGTGCTGCCGATGGCGGCGACGCTGAACGGCCCGCTGGCGCTACCCGCCGGCCTGGTGCTGACCGGCGACCTGACGCTGGCCGACGGCCGCGTGCTGCGCGCCGGCTCGGTGCTCCAGGAGGCGCTGACGCTGGGCGCGGGCGCCCGCCTGGGCGTGGGCTTCACGCTGCGCAACGAGGCGGCGCTGCAGGCCTTCACCTGGCCCAAGGGCGTGCCACTGCCGGCCGCGCTCAAGGCCAGCGCGCGCCTGGACCTGGCGCGCGGCTCGCTGATTCCGTCACAGACCTTCATCGAACTGCCCGGCGACCAGCCCATCAACCTGCGTCCGGTCGGCCCGGACGGCCGGCAGGGCCGCAACTGGGCCCTGGCGCCGATGCTGGGCGAAGGCGCCAGCGCCTGGAGCCTGATGGCGGTGGCGGGCGCGGACCTGACCGCGGCCGACATGGCGGCGCGCCGCGCCGACGGGCAGGGCGACATCATCCTGGCCGATACGCACTACGGCCGGCTGGGCTTTGGCACCAAGACCATCACCAGCGTCTTCATCGGCGACCGTGTGCTGACGCAGCTCGCCATCACGGACCTCGGTTTGGACCCGTCGTTGCTCGGGACCTCGCCAAAGGCCATCGCCGAAAGCTTCTTCATGACCGAGGATGAGTTCTGCGCTGGCACGGGCTACTGCGAAACGGCCTCGCGCACGCTGACGCTGGCCGGGGCGATCATGTATTTCGGCGACCCTGCCTACGTCGGCTACTCCGTCAGGAAACTGGCGGAAGAGTGGTTCATCGATGAGAACGAGGTGTGCTTCGACGCCAGTTATTGCGAAGGCGGCGGCCGCATGGAGACCACCGTGACGCGCGACTACCGCTACGCGGACCGCGCGCCGCTGTTCAGCGTGCTGCGCACCGGCACCGGCGACCTGTCGCTGCTGGCCGGGCGCGACGTCGGCATGGCCTCGGTCTACGGCGTGTACACGGCCGGCGCGCCCTCGTCGCTGGGGGCGCCGCTGGACGCGCGCTTCAACCTGCCGCGCGGCACCACAGACGATGACGCCGTGCTGGGCACCATCCAGCACGATGGCAAGTACGACGCGGCGCTGGCCGCCTATCGCGCCTGGTACCCGGACCAGGGCGGCAACCTGACCGTGGCGGCGGGCCGCGACATCTACGGCGATGCATGGAGCGCGAATTCCATGAACGCCCAGCGCTATGGCACCCAGGATGTCGAATACACCAAATACCCCAGCGCCGCGCTCAGCAACTGGCTGTGGCGCCAGGGCAGCGTGGGCATGCCGGGCGTGAACGACATCGCGTCGAGCTGGTGGATCAACTTCGGCACGTACGCGGCCAATGCCTCGACCAACAGCCAGCAGCCGCGGGTCGTGGGTTTCACCGGCTTCGGCACCCTGGGTGGCGGCAATCTCAGCATCAGCGCCGGACGCGATGCCGGCGTGCGCGATGCGCGCGGCGACGCGCTGCTCAACAACAATCTGGCATCCGGCCGTTCGCAGGCCCTGGTGGCCGTGGTGGCCGGCACCGGCCGGGTGGTCGACGGCGACCTGGTGTTGACGGGCGGCGGCGACATGGATCTGCGCATCGGTGGCGCGTACAACCCCAATCTGCGCGCGATGCAGCAGACCGACGGCAGCGCTGGCACCGGCACCGGCTATGCCGGCAACTTCGAGGATGTCGATCTGAACGGGCTGCTGGTCAATCTGCGCGGGCAACTGGCGTTGACGGCGGGCCGCGTCGGCGGCATCTCGCTGTTCTATGGCGACGGCGCCCAGCTACGCGCGCCCGATATGTCCGCGGTGGGCGGAGGCAAGCCCATGGGCGGGCCGCGCCTGCTGCTGGGCGATGCGGTGGCCTCGCTGGATACGCGCGGCGACCTGGTGCTGGCCGATGCGCCGGACCCCGGCCGCGTGCGCCAGATCAACACCAGCCCCTACACCCAGGGCAGCCTGTCCAAGGGCGGCGGCGCCGAAAGCTGGTTCACGTTGTGGACGCCGGCCACGGCCATCGACCTGTTCTCGGCGGGCGGCAACCTGACGCCGCTGACCACCAACAATACCTTCAAGCCGGGCACCGACCTGCAGATCGATGAAACGACCCGCTTCGGCGCGCAGCGGCAGATGAGCTACCTCTACCCGTCCAAGCTTGGCGTGACGGCGGCCGGCGGCAATATCATCCTGGCCGCCACCACGCGCGAGGCGGAAAGCGTCAACCACGTGCTGTTGCTGGCGCCGTCGTCCAGCGGTGAATTGTCGATGCTGGCCGGGGGGTCGATCTTCGCCGCGGGTGCTCACGCGGTGTCGATCTCCGGCGCGGACACGCCGCTGCCGACGCCGTGGCGCCCCGGTTTCATGGCCATCAATGCGGGCGAGAACAACGACCAGACCATCTTCAATGTCTCGGTCGAGGGCAACAAGGTCTGGCAGAACTCGCCCAAGCCGTTGTTCACGTTCGGTCCCAATACGCCATTGGATGCGTCGCCGCGCCAAGGCGGAACGGCAGTGGCGCGTTTCCATGCCGTGGATGGCGATATCGTCGGCCTGCGCGCCGGCGCCGAGACGCGGATCATGACGGATGCCTTGCAGGGGCGGCCGCGCACCGTGCTGACCTGGTACGAGGCCGCATTGCCGGTCTCGGTGCGGGCGGGGCGCGACATCCTCGGGATGAGCGCGCTGGGCCTGCACAGCAACGCCAACGACCTGTCGCAGGTGAGCGCCGGGCGCGACATCGTGCGGGCCGACCTGACGGTGGCCGGCCCCGGCACGCTGCTGGTGCAGGCGGGCCGCAACATTCGCCAGGACGACGTGGCCAGCATCGTCAGCGTCGGCGCCATCGTGCGCGGCGACGCGCGCCCCGGCGCCAGCGTTGCCGTGCTGGCGGGCGTCGGCCCGCAGGGGCCGGACTACGCCGGCCTGCTGGCGCGCTACCTGGATCCGGCGCGGGCGCTGGCCGCCGGCCAGACGCTGGGAGCCAATCCGGACCGCGTGGTGCAATCCTACGCCGGTGAACTGTCGCTGGCCGGCTGGCTGCGGCAGGTGTATGGCTACCAGGGCGACGAGGCCGGCGCGCCGGCGGAACTGTCGCAGCGCCAGGCGCAGCTGGATGCCGAGGTGGCGGCCGATCCGTCGCGCAAGCGCCGCGACCTGATGCAGGACTATCGCCAGGAAAGCGAGCTGCACCTGGTCAACTGGCTGCGCGCGCACCACGGCTACGACGGCGGCGAAGACGGCGCGCGCGCGGCGCTGGATGCCCTGGCGTCCGAGCAGCAGGGCATCTACGCGCGCCAGCTGTACTTCGCCGAACTGCGCAAGGGCGGCCGCGAGTACAACGAGCAGGGCGGCCCGCGCAGCGGCAGCTACCTGCGCGGCCGCCGCGTCATCGCGGCGCTGTTCCCGCAGACCGACGCCGAAGGCGCGCAGCGCTTGTACCAGGGCGACTTCACCATGTATGGCGGCGCCGGCCTGCGCACGCAGTTCGGCGGCAACATCCAGGTGCTGACCCCGGGCGGACAGCAGGTGCTGGGCATCGAAGGCGCGGCGCCGCCGGCGACGGCGGGCGTGGTGACGCAGGGGCAGGGCGACATCCAGCTGTACGCGCTGGGCAGCGTGCTGCTGGGACAGAGCCGCATCATGACCACCTTCGGCGGCCACATCCAGGCCTGGTCGGCGGAGGGCGACATCAACGCCGGCCGCGGCGCCAAGACCACCGTGCTGTATACGCCGCCCAAGCGCGTCTATGACGCCCTGGGCAACGTCACCCTGGCGCCGACGGCGCCGTCCACGGGCGCCGGCATCGCCACGCTGGCGCCGATCGCCGAGGTGCCGGCGGGCGACGTCGACCTGATCGCGCCGCTGGGCACCATCGACGCGGGCGAGGCCGGCATCCGCGTGTCGGGCAACGTCAACGTGGCGGCGCTGCATGTGGTCAATGCCGCCAACATCCAGGTGCAGGGCGACAGCAAGGGCATCCCGGTGACGGCGGTGGTCAACACCGGCGCGCTGTCGTCGGCCAGCGCGGCGTCCTCGGCCGCGTCCGGCGCGGCGCAGGAATCGGTGCAGCGCGCCCGCCAGCAGGCGCGCCAGAACCAGCCGTCCATCATCAGCGTGCAGGTCCTGGGCAACGGCAACGAACCGCTGACCGGCGCCGGCGCCGGCGCGGCGCCGCAACCGCGCGCGGCCGCGCCGTCCTATCGTCCCGACGGCGTGGTGCAGGTGCAGGGCGTGGACAACGGCGGTTGATGCCGGGGTTGCAACCGGTCGGAAAAAATCCGGCCGGTTGTCATGCCCGCGTCATGAAAGCACGGCGCAAAACGCGTGGCAGGGCCCGGTGAAAACCGGGCCCTGATTCTTTTCTGCGCACCTTTTCCGCGGGCCGGCGCTGTTTCATGAAATTTTTCTTACAACGCGCAGTCCGCGCCGTCCGGGAACGTCTAGTAACAAGCAGAAGCTGTAGACGCGGGTATGCGGGCAGAAAGCCGTAACAGGATTGTCGCAAGCGCGCTGCACGGTAGCGGCCGGTGCCAGACCGGCTATCACACAAGGAACTGAGTGCATCGCTATGCATGATTTCGAGAGCAGGGGCGGCGCGCTGCGCGCCATGATGCGCGGCGCGCCGGGAGCGGTGGCGCTGGCGTTGGCCGTGAACGTGGCCTGGGCGCAGCCGGCGCCGGCCGCGCAGGAGGCGCGCCGCGTCAACATCAACGAATACATCGTGCGCGGCAATACCGTGCTGGAAGCCCGCGACATCGAGAAGGCCGTCTATCCCTACCTGGGGCCCGACCGCACGCTGGCCGACATCGAGGCCGCGCGCGAAGCCTTGCAGGCCGTCTACCAGGAACGGGGCTACCAATCCGTGTACGTCGATCTGCCCGAGCAGCAGGTGGCCGACGGCATCGTGTTCCTGCAGGTGGCCGAAACCAAGGTCGGCCGCGTGCGCGTGGTGGGGGCCAAGCACTATTCGCCGCTGGCCATCCGCGACGAGGTGCCGGCACTGCGGGAAGGCGAGGTGCCCAACTTCAACCAGGCGCAGGCCGAGCTGACAGACCTGAACAAGGGCGCCAGTCGCCAGGTGGTGCCGCTGGTCAAGGAAGGCCGCATCCCCGGCACCATGGATGTGGACCTCAAGGTCGAGGACAAGAATCCGTGGCACGCCAGCCTGGGCCTGAACAATGACTACAGCGCCGACACCTCGCGCCTGCGCAGCACCGCGTCGCTGGGCTATGACAACCTGTGGCAGCTGGGCCATTCGGTCAGCCTGACCTTCTTCACGGCGCCGCAGGAAACCGACAACGCCAAGGTCTGGTCCGGCTCGTACTCGATGCCGCTGGACAAGCAATGGAGCCTGCAGTTCACCGGCTACAAGAGCGACAGCAACGTTGCCACCATCGGCGGCACCAACGTGCTGGGCAAGGGCTATTCGTTCGGCATGAGCGCCATCTACACCCTGGCGCCGCAGGGCGATTGGTACAACTCGCTGTCGGTCGGCCTGGACTACAAGAAGTTCGACGAGACCACGCGCTTCGGCGGCAACGAAGACCTGATCCCGCTGAAGTACGTGCCGTTCACTTTCTCGTACAACGGCTACCGCTATTCCGAAGCGTCGCAGAGCAGCATCGGCCTGTCGCTCGTGGGCGCCAGCCGCTCGTTCTTCGGCCTGGGCAGCGACTGGAAGGAATTCGACGACAAGCGCTACCGCGCCAGCCCCAGCTTCGCGCTGCTGCGCGGCGACGGCACCCATACCCAGAACCTGTTCGGCGACTGGCAGCTGGGCTTGCGCGCCGGCTTCCAGCTGGCTTCGGGCGCGCTGGTGTCGAACGAGCAGTTCTCCGCCGGCGGCAGCACCAGCGTGCGCGGCTACCTGGCGGCCGAGCGCACCGGCGACGACGGCTTCCTGGGTTCGGTCGAGTGGCGCACGCCGTCGCTGGCGCGCTGGCTCGGCAGCAATGTCAACGAATGGCGCTTCTACGCCTTTGCCGATGCCGCCACGCTGCGCCTGCGCGATCCGCTGCCCGAGCAGGATTCGAGCTACTCGCTGGCCAGCGTCGGTCTGGGCACGCGCCTGCAGGTGCTGGACTGGCTGTCCGGCTCGCTGGACTGGGGTTATCCGCTCAAGGACGGCCCCAACACCAAGAAACACGATCCCCGATTGAACTTCAGCGTCCGCGCCAGCTTCTGAGCGCGCGCGAAACCGTATTTATCCCGGAGTCCTGACCATGCAACGCTTATTGATGCTCCTACTGACCGTGCTGGCCGGCGTGCTACCGTCCGCCGCCAACGCCTGGTGGCAACCCGACTGGCAGTACCGCAAGCAGATCACCGTCGACAGCACGCCGCAGGGCGCGCCCTTGGGCGGGCCCGCTGGCCGCACGCCGCTGCTGGTGCGCCTGCACACCGGCAATTTCACCTTCGACGGCATCAACGAGAAGGGCGCCGACATCCGTTTCGTGGCCGGCGACGACCAGACGGTGCTGAACCACCAGCTGGAAGCCTTCGATCCGCTGCTGGGCATGGCGCTGGTGTGGGTCGACCTGCCGGACCTGGCCGATGGCCAGCGCCAGGACATCTGGATGTACTACGGCAACCAGAAGGCGCCGGCATCGGCCAACGGCCAGCTGACGTTCGATCCGAACTACACGCTGGTCTACCACTTCGACAATGCCGCCGGCGCCCCGCCGCGCGACACCACCGGCAACAGCAACAATGCCCAGACGCCCATGGCCGCCGCGGTCGACGGCGTGATTGGCCGCGCCGCGCAATTCGCCGGCGGCGCGCCGCTGATGCTGCCCGCCAGCCCCTCGCTGGCCGTGCCCGCCGCGGGCGCCTTCAGCTTCAGCGCCTGGGTGCGCGCCGACCAGCCGGCCGGTGAGCAACTGGTGTATGCGCGCCGCGACGCCGGCAACGCGCTGCTGATCGGTATCAACCAGGGCGTGCCCTTCGTCGAAGTGAACGGCCAGCGCAGCCAGCCCGGCCAGTCGCTCACGCCGGCCGCCTGGCAGCACCTGGCCGTGACGGCCGACGGCAGCCGCGTCACGCTGTACGTGAACGGCCGCGCCACGTCCTCGCTGGCCGCCAGCCTGCCGCCGCTGAATACGCCCGCCGCCCTGGGCGGCGACGTGCCGGCCCCGGCCGTGGCCGCCGCGCCGGCCGCGCCCGCCAATGGTGAAGCCGGCGCCGCGCCGGCCGAAGCGGCCGCCGCCCCGGCGCCGCGCGTGTACGCGCCGTTCGTCGGCGCCATCGACGAAGTGCGCCTGTCGCGCGTGGCCCGTCCGGCCGCGCTGCTGCTGGCCGACGCGACCTCGCAGGGCGCCGAGTCGCGCCTGGTGGCCTACGGCAACGACGAAGAACAGTCGGGCTTCGGTTTCGGCGGCCTGGGGTTCCTGCTCAAGGCTGTGCCGGTCGACGCCTGGGTCATCATCGCCATCCTGGTGCTGATGATGGTGCAGTCGTGGGTCATCATGATCAAGAAGAGCCGCAACGTGGCGCGCGTGGCCAGCGCCAACGAGGCCTTCCGCGAGTCCTTCGCCAAGGTCGGCCAGCGCCTGGAGCTGCTGGCCGACGACGCCGCCCTGGCCAAGCGCCTGGAGCACGCCTCGCTGTGGCGCCTGTACCGCGTGGCGGTCAATGAAATCCGCACCCGCCGCGAACAGGGCGCCGACACCAGTTCGATCTCGGCCGCCACCATCGAAGCCATCCGCGCCTCGATGGACGCCGTGCGCACCAAGGAAAACCAGGTGCTGGGCGCCAAGCTCGGCTCGCTCTCGAACGCCATTGCCGGCGGCCCGTACATCGGCCTGCTGGGCACGGTGCTGGGGATCATGGTGGTGTTCCTGGGCACCGCCATGGCCGGCGACGTCAACATCAACGCCATCGCCCCGGGCATGGCCGCCGCGCTGCTGGCCACCGCCATGGGCCTGTTCGTCGCCATCCCGGCGCTGTTTGGCTACAACCGCCTGGTCTCGCGCAACAAGGAAGTCAGCGCCGACATGCGCGTGTTCGTTGACGAGTTCGTGACGCGACTGGCCGAAGTGCATGGCGAAAGCCAGGCCCAGGAAGCCGCCCACCAAGGCGGCGCGCGCGCCGCGGCCGCCGCCCGCCCGACCGCGCGCGAGCCGCAGCCGGCCGCCGCCGAAGCATAAGGAGACGACCCCCATGGCTTCCGTATCCGCATCCCAGGACGACGATGACGACGCGCCCGTCGACGGCATCAACATCACGCCGCTGGTCGACGTGCTCATGGTCGTGCTGGTCATGTTCATCCTGACCGCCACGGCGCAGATCGCCGGCATCAAGGTCAACCTGCCCAAGGCCAGTTCGTCCATCGCCCTGTCGCAGCCCAAGACGAAGGCGATTTCCGTCAACGACGCGGGCCAGGTGTTCCTGGACGCCTATCCGGTGACCCTGCCCGAGCTGGAAGACCGGCTGCGCACGGAAAAAGCGTTGAACCCGGACTTTCCGGTGATCGTGCGCGGCGACTCCGCCGTGCAGTACCAGAAAGTGGTGGAAGTGCTGGACCTGCTGCGCCGGCTGGAACTGGCCCAGGTCGGGCTGGTCACCGGCAAGCCGCGATAGGAGCCGAGGCGACCGTCATGCCGCAACACGCATCCGATTCCCCGCGCACGCCGCACCCCGCGCGCCGCTGGCTCAAGCTGGCCGCGGTCGCGGTGGCGCTGATCGCGGCGGCCTACGCGCTATGGCGCTGGGCCAACGACATGGCCGGGGTGCGCCGCGAGGCGCCCAAGGCCACCGCGATCATCCCGCTGCCGCCGCCGCCTCCGCCGCCGCCCGAGCCCGAAAAGCCGCCCGAGCCCGAGCCGCCCAAGGAAGAGCCGGTGGCGCCGCCCGAGCCCGAGCCGCAGCCCACGCCCGAACCGCCCAAGCCGCAGGACGAGGCGCCGCCGCGCCCGGCCGACGACCTGGCCAACCCGATGCAGATCGATGGCGATGCCCAGGCCGGCACCGACGCGTTCAACATCGGCGCCGGCCAGGGCAAGGGCATGGCCGGCGGCGGAGGAGGGCGCGGTGGCAACGGCACCTACAACCAGTACGTCGCCTACGCGCTGCAGAAGATCCTGAGCCAGGACGACCGCACCCGCAATCTGAGTTTCCGCACGTACGTGGACATCTGGTTCGACGCCGACGGAAAGATCACGCGCGTGTCGCTGGGTCGCGCCGGCGCCGACGCCGAGATCGATGCCCGCGTGGTGGAGACGTTGCGCGCCGTGCCCCGTATCGACGAACGGCCGCCCGCCTCCATGGGCATGCCGATGCGAATCCTGGTGACGGGTCGCCGTCCCTCTCCCTGAAGTGCTGAATTGAACCGATCCTGGAGTGCCAAGA
This sequence comes from Achromobacter sp. EG18, assembly GCF_059759395.1. NCBI lineage: Bacteria > Pseudomonadati > Pseudomonadota > Betaproteobacteria > Burkholderiales > Alcaligenaceae > Achromobacter > Achromobacter sp. EG18. The sequence continues at coordinate 2,344,519 of NZ_CM186213.1, read as the reverse complement.
GAATGAAGTTCCAATTGAACCGGTTGGCGGCATCGCTGGCCCTGGCCGCGGCGGGCGCCGCCGCGTTGCCGGTCACGGCCAACGCCGCGCCCGCCCCGTCCGAAAACGCCACCATCAACCTGATCCGCCTGCTGGTGCAGCAGGGCGTGCTCAAGCCGGAGCAGGCCGACGCCCTGGTGGCCCAGGCCGAAGCCGAAGCCAAGGCCGCCCGCGCGGCGCCGCAGGATCGCGGCGCCGCCGTGGCCCAGGCGGGCGACGTGCGCGTGCCGTACATCCCGCAGACCGTGCGCGACCAGATCCGCGACGAGGTCAAGGCCGAAGTGATGGTGCAGGCCAAGGAAGAGAACTGGGCCCAGCCCAACACATTCCCCGACTGGGTTTCGCGCATCACCATCGATGGCGACGTGCGCGTGCGCGACGAGTCGCGCCTGTACTCGGGCGGCAACAGCAACGAAATCGTCGATTTCGCCAAGCTCAACGCCAAGGGGCCGTACGACCTGAACCGCAACACCAACGGCAACTATCCGCCGATGCTGAACACGCGCGAGGACCGCCGCAACCAGCTGCGCGTGCGCGCCCGCCTGGGCGTGCGCGCCGACATCTCGGAAGCCTGGACGGCCGGCATCCGCCTGGCTACCGGCAGCGACGACAGCCCGGTCTCGACCACCCAGACGCTGGGCGGCGGCATGGGCAAGAAGGACATCTGGCTGGACCAGGCCTACCTGACCTACCGTCCCGCCAAGTGGGCCACGGTGACGGGCGGCCGCATCGCCAATCCGTTCGAGTCCACCGACATGCTGTTCTCGAACGACCTGAACTTCGACGGCGTCGCCGCGATCTTCAAGCACCCGCTGGAAGGCCGCGACGTGACCCTGTTCGGCACCCTGGGCGCGTTTTCGACCGAGTACGGCTCGAACGGCTGGAACTCGTCGTCGTTCTCGGAAGGCAAGAGCGAAGACAAGTGGCTGCTGGCCGCCCAGGCCGGCGCCGACTGGAAGATCGACAGCCGCAATAGCCTGCGCGGCGCGCTGGCCTACTACCACTTCGACAACATCGCCGGCAAGCGCTCCAGCCCCTGCTCGCCGTGGGCCGGCCAGGAAAACTGCGACACCGACTGGTCGCGCCCGGCCTTCATGCAGAAGGGCAACACCCTGTTCCTGCTGCGCGATATCACCTCCAACCCGCAGGATCCGGCCAACACGCCGCAGCCGCAGTACGTCGGCCTGGCGTCCAAGTTCGACCTGCTCGACGTGAACCTGCGCTGGGACACGCGCGTGTTCAACGGCCTGGGCCTGCGCGTGAACGCCAACTACATCCGCAACCTGGCCTACAGCAAGAGCAAGATGATGAACCGCTCGCAAGGCAACATCGTCAACAACTTCGGCGAGAACGGCGATGTCGAAAGCGGTCCCAACGCCTGGATGCTGCAGGCCACGCTGGGCCGGTCGTACGACCTGAAGGAGAAGGGCGACTGGCTGGCCTTCGTCGGCTACAAGTACATCCAGCCGGATGCGCTGCCCGACGCCTTCAACGATTCGTCGTTCCACCAGGGCGGCACCAACGCCCGCGGCTACTACATCGGCGGCGGCTACGCCTTCGACAAGAACGTGTACGGCGTCCTGCGCTGGATGAGCACGCGCGAGATCTACGGCGCGCCGCTGTCCATCGACACCATGCAGTTCGAGATCAACGCCAGGTTCTGAGGCCATGGACATGCATACCTTGTGGGATGAATCGCGCCAGCCGCGGGCGCGGGAACGCGGCCGGCGGCTGGCCGCCGCCGCGGCCCTGTGCGCCGCGGGCCTGAGCGTGGCGCTGCCGGCGCAGGCCGAGAGCATGGAAGAGCGCCTGCGCGCCCAGTTGCGCAGCACCACCCAGCAACTGCAGCAGCTGCAAAGCGAGCAGGCCCAGGTCAACGCCGCCAAGGCCGCGGCCGAAGCGCAGCGCGACGCCGCCCAGAAAGAACTGGCCGCCTTGCGCAGCCAGCTGGCGAGCGCCAAGGGCCAGGCCGAGAAGCTGGCCGGGCAGCAGGAGGCCGTGATGGAAAGCGCCCAGGCGCAGGTGGCCGCCAGCCACGCCCAGCTGGGCAAGTTCAAGGGCGCCTACGACGAGCTGTTGACGCTCTCGCGCGCCAAGGAGGCGGAACGGCAGACGCTGGCCCGCACCCTGGCGCAGCGCGACACCGAGGCCAAGGCCTGCATCGCCAAGAACCGCGAGATGTACGAGGCCGGCAAGGAAATCCTGAACGCCTACGAGCGCATCGGCGCCGGCGGCATCCTGGCCATGAAACAGCCGTTCGCCGGCAGCGCGCGCGTCAAGTTCGAGGAGCAGGCGCAGGCGTATGGCGACAAGCTGTACGACGCGCAGGTCGGCGCGACCGCGCCGGCGGCGCCGGCGGCCCAACCCTGAGCATCCAGGCGCTGTCTTATCTCTTTCATGCAGGGAGACTGTAATGAACGGCTTTGCTTGCGAACCGATCTCTCTGAATTGATCTCTTTTACCTAGGAATGACTGTAATGACCGACTCCAGCCTGATTCTCGACGTGAACGCCGAACGCCTGCAGGAACTGCTGCAATCCGCGGGCTATCGCGTCACCGTGTCCGAGCAGAACGGCATGGTGCAACTGCTGAGCGCCAGCCAGGGCGTGGGCTTTGCCGCGCGCATGGGCAACCCCGCCGTCGAACCCGGCAGCTACCTGGACTACACGCTGAGCTGCGCGCTGCGCGTGCAGGGCGAACTGCCGCCCGGACTGGCCGAGCGCTGGAACGTCGAAAAGCGCTTCGCCCGCCTGACGGTGCAGGGCGTGTTCCTGGTGCTGGAACTGGACGTGATCCTGGCCGGCGGCGTGTCCGAGAACTACCTGCGCGCCACCGCCGAACTGTGGGATCGCCTGCTGCAGGAATTCCTGTTGTTCCTGCGCGCCAACGCCAGCGCCGAAGCCGGCGCCGATACCGACGCCGTTGAACCGCGGCAGGACGCCGCCACCGAGGCGCTGAACTGATCCATCCGCCAGGCCCGGCGCCTGGCGTTCGGGACGGCAACGTCCCCAACCCCCGAGGCCGCCGTGGCGGCGAATGGCGCATCCAAGCAAGCGAGGTTCCGACCATGAACATTCTTTCCAATCAGCCCGCGCGGCTGCGCGTGACCGCCGCGGTGCTGCTGATCGCGGTGCTGGCCGGCGCGGTGGCGCTGATGCGCGGCAGCCCGGCGCAGAGCAGCGAATCCAGTCCCGTGCCCGCCAAGGCGGCGGCCGCGCCGGAAAAGGGCGCGGCTCCGGCCGCCGCCGCCGCCCAGCCGGCCCCGGCCAAGGCGCCGGCCGTGGCCACCCTGGGCGCGGTGCAGGTGGACCGCGACGAACTGGTGCGCCAGCTGGAGGCGCTGCCGCCCGAGGCCCGCGCCCAGCTCAAGGGCAACCGCGCCGGGCTGGACCAGTGGCTGCGCGCCCGCCTGGCCGAGAAGGCGCTGGTCGAGCAGGCCCGCGCCCAGGGCTGGCAGGAGCGCCCCGAGCTCAAGCGCGCCTTCCAGGCGGCGCAGGAGCGCATCGTGCTGCAGACCTACCTGGATTCGGTCAGCCGCGCGCCTGACGACTACCCGGCCGAAGCCGACCTGCGGGCCGCCTACGAGCGCGCCAAGCCGCAGCTGGCGCAGCCGGCGTTGTACCGCGTCAGCCAGATCTTCCTGCCGGCGGCGCCGGGTGACGGCGACGCGGTGGCGGCCGCGCGCAAGCAGGCGCTGGACCTGGTCAAGCGCGCCCAGGCGCCCAAGGCCGATTTCGCCGCGCTGGCCAGGAGCCATTCGCAGGACGCCTCGACCCGCGCGCAGGGCGGCGACATCGGCTACGTGCCGCTGGCGCAGCTGACGCCGGAAATGCGGCCCGTGATCGAACAGCTCAAGGCGGGCGAGGTCGCGGCGCCGGTGCAGTCGGCGGCGGGCTTCCATATTCTGAAACTGGTGGATCTGCGCGCGGCCAGTGTGGCGCCGTACGAGCAGGTCAAGGATGAGTTGCGTGCCGCGTTGCGGACCCAACGCCAGGAACTGGCGGCGAGGGCTTACCTGGAGGGGTTGCTGAATGCAGGAACCGTCAGCATTGATGGCGCGGCCCTCAATGCCGTCTTCGACCAAACCGCGGCTGCCACGACGGCCCAGCCCGCCGTCGCCGCCCGCGCTCCCTGAGCCGGGCGGCATCGCGGCGGCGCTGGAGGCGCGGCTCAGCCAGGCCCTGGGCCAGTCCGGGCCGCCCGCCAGCCTGCAGTGCGCGGCCGCGCTGTTGCAGTCGTTGCGCGTGGCGTTCGCCGGCGAGCTGCTGCACTGGCTGGCGCTGGTGCCGCGGGTCGAACCCGGCCGGCCGCGCGATCCGCTGCGCGACCACAGCCTGGACCTGGCCGACCTGCGCGTGCTGTACCGGGCGTTACGGGTGGCGTGGCTGGCCGAGCTGGTGTTCGGCGGCGTGGAAGATGCGCGGCGCTGGCTCTGCAGCCCCAAGCGCCGGCTGCATGGCCGGGTGCCGTTGCTGCTGTGCCAGCACGGCCGCTACGCCGTGCTGATCGAACAGTGGCTGATCAACATCGATGAAGGAAACGGCCCATGACCGAGCTCTGGCGCTTGAGCAACAGCCAGGACCTGATGCCGCGCGCCCGCCCCGCGGGCCGCTGGCATGCCGCCGGCGCGGCGGTGGTGGTGCTGGACGCCACCCCCGCCGCCGCCGTGTTCGCGCGCCTGGCGCAGGCCGAGGTGGCGCATCCACGCGCCCTGCCGCGCAACTACTTCCTGCTGGAAGTGCGGGTGCCGGTGGCCGCCGTGGCCGAACCGCGCCCGCCGGCCGGCTGGCAGACCGACCTGCAGGCCTCGCGCGCCTTCGGCAACGCCTGGCTGGCGCGCGGCGATACCTTGCTGCTGAAGGTGCCGTCGGCGGCCGGCAGTTGCCAGTACCTCCTGAACGCCGATCATCCACAGCTGGCGCAGTGCCAGATCGTCTCATCGCTGGGCTACCCGTTCGCGCCGCACCTGGCCGGCATCGACGGCGCGGTGCTGGACGGGGCCGGCTGGCTGGCCGCCGCGCCGGACTGACGGGAAGGGCGGCGGCCCTGGCGGCGGCGGGGCCTGCCGCCGGCAAGAGGGGGGCGGCTGGGCATAGAATAGGGCGCATCCCGTCTCTGTCCGCAGGAGCCTTCCGTATGACCGCCATTCCCGCTGCCCCGACGCCCGGCGCAGCGCTGCCCGCCGTGACCGCGCGGGTCGACGTCGTTTCCATCCAATCCCAGGTCGTCTATGGCTGCGTCGGCAACAACGCCGCCATGCCGATATTCCGCCAGGCTGGGCTGCGGGCCGTCGCGCTGCCCACGGTCATCCTGAGCAATACCCCGCACTATCCCACGCTGCACGGCGGCGCGGTGCCGCTGGACTGGTTCCAGGGCCTGCTGCGCGGGCTGGACGAGCGCGGCGTGACCGCGGTGGCGCGCGTCGTGGTCTGCGGCTACCTGGGCCAGCCCGGCCAGGCCGACCTGCTGGCGGACTGGCTGCGCGGGCTGCGGGCCACGCGGCCCGAGCTGCGGGTGCATATCGATCCGGTCATGGGCGACCGCAACGATGGCCTGTACGTGGACGCCGGGCTGGTGGCGCAGTATCGCCGCAAGCTGGTGCCGCACGCCCATGGCATGACCCCCAACCATTTCGAGCTGGAGCAGATGGTGGGCCGGCCGCTGGCCTCGATCGACGAGGTGGCGGCGGCCGCGCGCGAACTGATCGCCGAAGGGCCGGAGTGGATCGTGGTGACCAGCGCCGCGCCGCAGACGGCCGCGCCCGGCACGCTGCAGCTGGCGGTGGTCACGCGCGACGACTGCGTGGTGCTGAGCCATCCCGAGATCGCCATCCCGCCGTCGGTGCACGGCACCGGCGACGTGTTCATGGCGGCCATCACCACCCGGCTGCTGGCCGGCGATGCGCTGGAAGACGCGGCGCGTGACGCGGCGGCGGCGGTGACCGGCGCCCTGGCCCGCACCCGCGACCTGGGCTGGGAAGAACTGGCGGTGGAAGGCTGACGCGGGCGGGCCGTTGCGCCCGCCCGGCCGCTTCAATACGTCTTGTAAGGCAGGAACTTGCCGCTCATCACGATCTGCACGCGGTCGCCCTTGGGATCGGCCTCGCGCGTCAGGTCCATCTTGAAGTCGATGGCGCTCATGATGCCATCGCCGAATTCTTCGTTGATGAGCGCCTTGAACGTGGTGCCGTAGACGTTGATCAGCTCATAGAAGCGGTAGATCAGCGGGTCGGTGGGCACCGTGGTGGGCAGCGAGCCCTTGTAGGGCACCACCTGTAGCTGCACCACCGCGTCGGCGGGCAGGTCCAGCAGGCGGGCGGCGGCCTGGGCCTGTTGCTCGGTCAGGGTCATCTGGCCCAGCAGCGCCGCGGTGGTCCATTCCTTGCTCTGGCCGACGGCCTCGGCGATGGCGGCCCAGGACAGCTTCTTTTCCAGGCGGCGGGTGACGATCAGTTCGGTGACTTCGGCGCGGGACATCATGGGGGTTCACTCCTTATGGGAAGCCTTGTCGACCAGGAAGTCGACGAGATGGTTGCGGATTTCGTAATAGCGCGGCTCGTGGTGCAGGCTGGCGCGGGTGCGGCCGCGCGGCAGGTCCACCTCGACCGACTCGGCGATGCGGGCATGGGGGCCCGCGCTCATCAGCAGGATGCGGTCCGACAGCAGGATGGCCTCGTCCACGTCGTGCGTGATCATGAAGACGGTCTGGCGGGTTTCCTGCACGATGGCGCGCAGTTCGTCCTGGATGGTGCCGCGCGTCAGCGCGTCGAGCGCGCCGAAGGGTTCGTCCAGCAGCAGCATGCGCGGCTGGATGGCGAAGGCGCGGGCGATGCCCACGCGCTGCTTCATGCCGCCCGACAGCTCGCACGGCTTCTTGTCGGCGGCGCGGGCCAGGCCGACCATGTCCAGGTAGCGCAGGCTGTGCTCGCGCACCTGGGCGCGGGAATAGGCCGGCCAGCGCGAACGCACGCCGAATTCGACGTTCTGCAGCGCGCTCAGCCAGGGCAGCAGGGCGTGCGCCTGGAACACCACGCCGCGCGCCAGCGACGGGCCGGCGATCTCGCGCCCGTCCATGATGACGACGCCTTCGCTGGCCTCGTCGATGCCGGCCAGGATGTTCAGGATGGTGGTCTTGCCGCAGCCCGAATGGCCGATCACGCAGACGAACTGGCCCTGTTCGATGTCGAAGTCGATGTTCTCGAACACCGGCGCCGCCGGCCGGCCGTCGCGGCCCGGGTAGCGCTTGGCCAGCGCCTGCACTTGCAGAAAGGGTGGGCTCATGGCGTTCACTCCCGGTAGCTGACCAGCCGCGCGGCGCGCGCCAGCACGGTGTCCAGCAGCATACCGATCAACCCGATGAAGAGGATGGCGCAGATGATGTTGGCGATGGACAGGTTGTTCCATTCGTTCCAGACGAAGTAGCCGATGCCGGTGCCGCCGATCAGCATTTCGGCCGCCACGATCACCAGCCAGGCGATGCCGACCGAGATGCGCATGCCGGTCATGATGGTGGGCGCGGCCGCCGGCAGGATCACCTGCAGGGCGGTGCGCAGCCGCGACACTTCCAGCGTGCGCGCCACGTTCAGCCAGTCTTGCCGCACGGCGCCCACGCCGAATGCCGTGTTCACCAGCATCGGCCACAGCGAGCAGATGAAGATCACGAAGATGGCGGAGGTGTCGGCGTCCTTGATGGTGTACAGCGCCAGCGGCATCCAGGCCAGCGGCGAGATCGGCTTGAGCACCTGGATGAACGGGTCGAAGGCGCGGTAGACGGTCCTGGACATGCCGATCAGGAATCCCAGCGGAATCGCCACCAGCGCCGCCAGCAGGAAGCCGGTCAGCACCCGCGCCACCGAATACGCCAGCTGGATGCCGATGCCCTTGTCGTTGGGGCCGCGGTCGTAGAACGGATCGCGCAGGTGCTGCCACAATCGGGCGCCGACCTCGGCCGGGCCGGGGAAGGGCGTCTGCGAGCCGCTGGCGGCGGCGTTGCCAACCAGCGCCGCATAGGCCGGATCGACGGTCGCCCCGCCGGCGGCTGGGCGGGTGGCGACGTGCCACAGCAGCAGGAACAGCAGGAACAGGATGACGGACAGGAAGGTCGCCCGCCAGGGTTGCACGGCCGGCATCAGCTCCTCCGGATCTTGAAGCCGGCCAGGTAGGCCTCGGGCTGGGTCGGATCGAAGGGCTTGCCCATCACGCTGAAGGTCTTGGCGGCGTCGGCGGGCGGGGTCAGGCCGGCCTCGCGCATCAGGCGCAGCGCGTCGGTCGCCAGGAACACCTCGTTGGCGACTTTCTGATAGTCGACATCGCCTTTTATCTGGCCCCAACGCTTCATCTGCGTCAGGATCCACACCGCGAACGAGCCCCACGGCATGGGATCGAAGTCGATGCGCTGCGGGTCCTTGAGCACGTTGCCCAGGCCGTCGGCGTAGGTGCCGGTCAGCACCTGTTCCACCACCGTGACCGGCTGGTTCAGGTAGTTGGGCGCGGCGATGGCTGCGGCAATCTCCTTGCGGTGGGCCGGGTCGCGGGCGTAGGCGGTGGCCTCGATGATGGCCTTGAGCAGGGCCTGGTAGGTATTGGGCTGGGCGGTCACGAATTCGCGGCTGGCCGAGAACGCGCAGCACGGATGGCCGTCCCAGATGGCCTTGGACAGGGTGTGGATGAAGCCCACGCCGTCATAGACCGCGCGCTGGTTGACCGGGTCCGGCGCCAGGAAGCCGTCGATGTTGTCGGCGCGCAGGTTGGCCACCATTTCGGGCGGCGGCACCGAGCGGATCTGCACATCGGTATCCGGATCCAGGCCATGTTCGGCCAGGTAGTAGCGCAACAGGTAGTTGTGCATGGAATAGTCGAACGGCACGGCGAACTTGAAGCCCTTCCAGTCCTTCGGATCGCGCCGGTCCTTGTGCTTCATGGACAGGGTGATGGCCTGGCCATTGATGTTCTCCACGGCGGGCATGGTCCACGGCACCGCGCGGCTGGCGCCCACGCCCAGCGAGATGGCCAGCGGCATGGGCGACAGCATGTGCGCGGCGTCGTACTCGCCGGACATGGCCTTGTCGCGGATCAGCGCCCAGCCGGCGGTCTTGACCACTTCCACGTCCAGTCCCTGCTTGCCATAGAACCCCATCGGGTGCGCCATGATGATGGGCGTGGCGCAGGTGATGGGAATGAAGCCGACCTTCAGCTTCTGCTTCTCGAGCGGGCCGGCGGATTGGGCAAAGGCCTCCTTGGCGGCCGCCAGCGGGAACAGCGCGGCGACGGCGGCCATGGCCGTGCCCCCGCCGACCGCGCGCAGGAAGCGGCGGCGCAGGGCGTCCTGCGGGAACAGGGCACGCATGACGGCGCCTTCAACGGCGCGGTCAAAGGCGGCGTCGCCGGACGCCGCGCCAGCGCGGGCGTCCTGGCCGCCCGCCGCCGCGCGCGCGTGCTCGGCCTGGGAGACATGGCGGCCGCAGGCGCAGGCCAGGCGGCTGGCGGGATCGAACGGATTGCTGAACAGGGACATGGAGGCCTCCAGGGTTCGGAATGCCTCCATCTTGGGGCGCGCCGCCGGCGCCCGGTATCGCCGGTTCGACGATATCCGTGTAGGGGGCGCACTACACGGTGCGCGGCCGCGCCGGGCCGGTGCGCGTGGCGCTCAGCGCGCACCCAGGTGGTGCGCGCGGGCATAGTCCACCAGCTCGACCAGCGTGCGCACGCCCAGCTTCTCGAAGATGCGGGCGCGGTAGGTGGAAATGGTGTTCACCGACAGCGCCAGTTGCTCGCCGATGGCCGACACCGATTTGCCAGCCGCCAGCAACTGCAGCACCTGGAATTCGCGGTTGGACAGCAGCTCGTGCGGCGGCCGGGTGCTGTCCTGGCGCACGGTGTGCGCCAGCAGTTCGGCAACGGTCGGCGTCACGTACATCCGGCCGGCGGCGGCATTGATGAGCGCCGCCAGCAGCTCGTCCGGATCGCAGCCTTTGTTCAGATAGGCATGGGCGCCGGCGCGCAGGGCCCGCACCGCGAACTGCGATTCCGGATAGACCGACAGCATCACCACGCCCAGCGCCGGATGGTCGGCGCGCACCGTCTTGAGCACGTCCAGGCCGTCGCGCTCGCCCAGCGCCACGTCCAGCACCATCGCGTCGAAGGGCTCCTGGCGCAGCGCGCGCAGGGCGGCGGGGGCGTCGGCGGCCTCCCGCACCAGCCCCACGCGCGGGTCTTCCTGCAGGATGCGGGCCAGGCCGCGGCGGATGATGAGGTGGTCGTCGACGATCAGCAGGTTCAGAGGCATGGCGTCGTCTCCTCAGGCCGCTTGCGGGTTCAGGCGCAGGCGGGCGCACAGGCCGGCGCCGGGCGCGCTGTCCAGCTCCAGATCGCCGCCGATGGCGCGGGCCCGTTCGCGCATGCCCAGGATGCCGAAGGTCTGGCGCGTCTCGGGCAACCGCATGCCCACGCCGTCGTCTTCCACTTCCAGCAGCAGGCCATCCTCGCCCCAGACCGCGCTGACGCTGACGCTGCGGGCCCGCGCGTGGCGCTGCACATTGGTCAGCAGTTCCTGCACGATGCGGTAGACGGCGATTTCCGCCGCCGGCTCCAGGCGGCGGCTTTCGGTGTCGGGCGGGCACAGGTAGCGGCAGCGCAGCCCGCTGCGCGCCTGCAGGTCCTGAAGCAGCGTTTCCAGCGCCGCCCACAGGCCCAGGTGGTCCAGCACCACCGGCCGCAGGTCGTTGAGGATGCGGCGGGTGGCGTCCATGGCCGTCTGGGTCACCTCCAGCATGCGGTCCAGGTGGGCCTGCAGGGGCGGCTCGCCCGCCAGTTGCCGGCGCAGCCAGTTCAGGTCCAGTTGCAGCGCGGTGAACGAGGCGCCCAGGTCGTCGTGGATATTGCGGGCGATGTGGGCGCGTTCCTGTTCGCGCAGCGTGCTCAGGTGCGAGGCCAGCCGCCGCAGCGACTCATGGGCGGCGCTGAGTTCGGCGGTGCGCACCTGCACCCGCGCTTCCAGTTGCGCCCGGGTGGCTTGCAGCTCGCGCTCGATGCGCTTGCGCGCGCTGATGTCCGAAAACGTCACCACCGCGCCCACCACCTCCTGGTCGTTGCGGATCGGATACGAGGCGTACTGGGCGTCGAAGCAGGAGCCGTCGCGGCGCCACAGCACCTCGTCGTCGACCCGTTCGCCGCGGCCGTCGCGGAAGGCCTTGAAGATGCGGCAATCGTGCACCGGCATCAGGCTGCGGTCGGCGTGGGAATGATGGATCAGGTAATGCATGTTGCGGCCCACCACCTCGTCGGGGGTGTAGCCCAGCATGGCGGCGCCGGCGCCGTTGATGAAGATGCAGCGGCCGCGCAGGTCGATGCCGTAGATGCCCTCGCCGGCCGATTCCAGCAACATTTCCAGCTGGCGGCGCCAGGCCGCGTGGTGCGACAGATGTTTCAGATCCGCGAACATAGCCTTTCGACGGGCCTGGCCGGCCCGATTCCCCTGGTTCGGGCGGTTTCCGCCCTGTTTTTCCTTTCCGGGCAGTGTACGGCAGGCCGGCGCGTTTATCGTATTTATCAAACACACCGTTCCACCAGGCCGAACAAGTCGCCTGCGGCAGGCAGGTAAAATCACCGGTTGTCCACCACGCTGGGAGCCAGAGTGCAGCCGGTCATTTCAGTTCAAGGCCTATCCAAGCGATACGCCTCGGGATTCCAGGCGCTCAAGAGCGTCGACCTGGAAATCCAACGCGGCGAGATCTTCGCCTTGCTCGGCCCCAACGGCGCCGGCAAGACCACGCTCATCAGCATCATCTGCGGCATCGTCAACCCGACCGAGGGCCGGGTGCTGGCCGACGGCCACGACATCCTCACCGACTACCGCGCCGCCCGCAGCGCCATCGGCCTGGTGCCGCAGGAAATCTCCACCGATGCCTTCGAAAGCGTGTGGAACACCGTCACCTTCAGCCGCGGCCTGTTCGGCAAGCCGGCCAACCCCGAGTACATCGAGAAGGTGCTGCGCGACCTGTCGCTGTGGGACAAGAAAGACAGCCGCATCATGGCCCTGTCCGGCGGCATGAAGCGGCGCGTGATGATCGCCAAGGCGCTGTCGCACGAACCCAAGATCCTGTTCCTGGACGAACCCACCGCCGGCGTCGACGTCGAATTGCGGCGCGGCATGTGGGACATGGTGCGGCGCCTGCGCGAGAACGGCGTCACCATCATCCTGACCACCCACTACATCGAGGAAGCCCAGGAAATGGCCGACCGCGTGGGCGTGATCCGCAAGGGCGAGATCATCCTGGTCGAGGAAAAGAACGCCCTCATGACCAAGCTGGGCAAGCGCCGCCTGACGCTGACGCTGAAGGCGCCGCTGCCGGGTATCCCCACCGCGCTGGAGCCGTTCCACCTGGAAATGTCGGCCGACGGCCGCCAGCTGGTCTACACCTACGACAACCAGGGCGGCGGCCAGATCTCCGGCCTGCTGCGGCGCCTGACCGAGCTGGACATCGAATTCACCGACCTCAACTCCTCGGAAAGCTCGCTCGAAGAGATTTTCGTCAGCCTGGTGCACGGACAATCATGAATTTCTACGCAATCCGCGCCATCTACCGCTTCGAAATGGCCCGCGCCTGGCGCACGCTGATGCAGAGCGTGCTGTCGCCGGTCATTTCCACCTCGCTGTACTTCGTGGTGTTCGGCTCGGCCATCGGTTCGCACATGGTGCAGATCGACGGCGTCAGCTACGGCGCCTTCATCGTGCCGGGCCTGATCATGCTGTCGCTGCTGACCCAGAGCGTGGCCAATGCTTCGTTCGGCATCTACATGCCGCGCTTCTCGGGCACCATCTACGAGATCCATTCGGCGCCCATCTCGTACCTGGAGATCGTCGCCGGCTACGTCGGGGCGGCGGCCAGCAAGTCCATCATCCTGGGGCTGATCATGCTGGCCACGGCGCGCCTGTTCGTGCCGTTCGAGATCGCGCATCCGTTCTGGATGCTGGGGTTCCTGCTGCTCACCGCCGTCACCTTCAGCCTGTTCGGCTTCATCATCGGCGTGTGGGCCGACGGCTTCGAGAAACTGCAGATCATTCCGCTGATGATCATCACGCCGCTGACCTTCCTGGGCGGCACCTTCTATTCCATCAAGATGCTGCCGCCGTTCTGGCAGGGCGTGACGCTGTTCAACCCGGTGGTGTACCTGGTCAGCGGCTTTCGCTGGGCGTTCTATGGCGTGGCCGACGTCAACGTCACGGTCAGCGTCGCCATGACGCTGGTGTTCCTGGCCGTCTGCCTGGTGGTGGTGCGCTGGATCTTCAAGACCGGCTATCGCCTGAAGACCTGAGCCTGTCCGTCGGCCGCCCGCCGGAGCAGGGGGGCGGCCCGCGCCAAGCGCCCGCGTGTGCGCCTGGCGCCAGCGCCGGACCGGGCTACGCCGCCGCCACGGGCGCCTGGCGCGCCAGCCCGCCATGGGCATCGAGCAGCCGCTCGCGCCACGCGGCCACCGGATCGTCGGCCGCCAGCAGTTCCAGCGCGCTGGTGCAGCGCGCCCACATGAAGAAACCGAACACCGCGTAATCCGCATAGGCCGGCTGCTGGCCGGCCAGGTACGGCTGCCGCGCCAGCGTCTGGCGCAAGGGCAGCAGCGAGGCGCGCAGGGCCGCCAGTTGTTCCTCCCGCAACGCGGGCAGGTCTTCGAGCGGGCCGAAGCGCTTTTCGCGGGTATGGCGGAAGTAGTCCTTGTCCTTGGCGTCGATCAGGGCGTGGATCTCCGGCAGCAGCAGCCGCGCCAGCGTCGGCACCAGGGTGGTGTCGGCCCAGGTGTTGGCGAACAGGCTGAGCGCGCGGCCGCTGTCGCCGCCGAACAGCGAGGGGAGTTCGGGGAACGTGTCTTCCAGGTAGCAGGCGATCTGCCACGAATCGCTGATCACGTGGTCGCCGTGCACCAGCACCGGCACCAGCTTCTGGCCCGAGAATTCGATCGCTTCCTTGTCGGTGAAGCGCCACGGCACGGTGTTGGCGGACAGGCCCTTGTGGGCCAGCGCCATGTGCGTTTTCCAGCAATGGGGGCTGAAGCGCAGCGTCGGATCGGCGCCGGCCAGGTCATACAGGGTGAGATCGATGGTCAAGATGCCGCACTCCTTGGAAGTATCCCGTTAGGATACCGCCAAGGCGCGGCCGGCAGGGCAGGCGGGGAAAGACGGACGGACCTACTGCACCGTCGCGCCAGCCTTGCCCATCTTCATCAGGCGCTCCTTGAGCTGGGGATTCTGCTGCACGGCCTGGCCGATGCCATTGAATTCCTCCACGGACAGGCCATCGGCCTGCACCAGCTTGACCATCTTGGCGTCGGCTTCCTGGATCACTTTCTGTTTGTCCGCATCGGTCTTGGCGGCGTCGACCTTGGGACGGTATTCGTCCACCACGCCCGACACCTTCTGCGACGCCGAGGCGAAGCGCTGCAGTTGCTGGTCGGTGGGCTGCACCGCTGCCGGCGCCATGGGCGTCTGGCTGGCGGGGGCGTTCTGCGCCAGGACGGGGGCACCGGACAGCGCGGCCGTCAACATGATGGCCGACAGGATTGCGGTTTTGGAATACGGCATGAAACCTCCTTGTTCCGGATGAATGTCCGACCATGATGGCAAGGCACCCCGGGAGGCTTCAAGTTTCGCAATGTGTTTTCCTGTGTCGGCAGGCCACGAGGGGCCGGCCGCGCACAGCAGGGCGGCGCCCGCAGGCGCCGCGGAAACGTTTACGCGCAGTTCTGTGACGTCTTAAAACGAGGGCGTGACCCTTTTTTAGACCATTTCCAGCGCGATCGCGGTGGCCTCGCCGCCGCCGATGCACAACGTGGCGACGCCGCGCTTGCCCTGCGTGGCCTTCAATGCGCCCAGCAGCGACACCATGATGCGCGCGCCCGACGCGCCGATGGGATGGCCGACCGCGCAGGCGCCGCCGTGGATGTTGACCTTGTCGCGCGGGATGTCGTGCTCCTTCATGGCCGCCATGGTCACCGCGGCGAAGGCCTCGTTGATCTCGAACAGATCCACGTCGGCGGTCTTCCAGCCGGTCTTGTCGTAGAGCTTCTTGATCGCGCCCACGGGCGCGGTGGTGAACCATTCGGGTTCCTGCGCGAAGCTGGCGTGCCCGACGATGCGGGCGATCGGCTTGCAGCCGAGCTTGCTGGCGGTGGATTCGCGCATCAGCACCAGCGCGGCGGCGCCGTCGGCGTTGCCCGACGAGGACGCGGCGGTGATGGTGCCGTTGGCGGCGAAGGCGGGCTTGAGGGTCGGGATCTTCTCGACGTTGAGCTTCTGCGGACGCTCGTCCAGCTCGATCACCGTGTCGCCCTTCTTGGACTTGATGGTGACGGGCACGGTTTCCCATTTCAGCACGCCGTCGCGCGCGGCCTTCTGCGCCCGCGAGACCGATTCCACCGCGAAGGTGTCCTGTTCTTCGCGGGTGAAGCCGTATTTGGCGGCGCAGTCCTCGCCGAACGTGCCCATGGCGCGGCCCACCTGGTAGGCGTCTTCCAGGCCGTCGAGCATCATGTGGTCGTACATGGTGGCGTGGCCGGCGCGATAGCCGCCGCGCGCCTTGGTCAGCAGGTAGGGCGCGTTGGTCATGGATTCCATGCCGCCAGCCACCACCACGCCATAGGTGTCGGCGATGATGCCGTCGTGCGCCAGCATCGCGGCCTGCATGCCCGAACCGCACACCTTGGACACCGTGATGGCGCCCACCGAGGACGGGATGCCCGCCTTGATCGAGGCCTGCCGCGCTGGCGCCTGGCCCTGGCCGGCCTGCAGCACGTTGCCCATCAGCACCGCGTCGACCTGGTCGGGCTTGAGTCCGGCGCGCTCGAGCGCGGCGCCGATGGCGACGGCGCCCAGCTCGTTGGCTGAGAGGGTGGAAAATTCGCCCTGGAAGGCGGCCAGCGGGGTGCGCGCGGCACTCACGATAACGATGGGATCAGACATTTGAACGCTCCTTGTCGATGGGAACAACGTAAGGGGGGGAGATGCTTCAATGGCCAATTTCCAAGGCAGTATAGACGTGGCCTTGTGCACTGCGATAGCCGCATTCAAACAGGCGACCCGGCCCGAATTCCGGCGTCGCGGCGCGCAGCAGGCGCAGTTCCAGGCACTGCCGCGCCGGATCGATCCGGGTGACGGAGACGTCGGCGAAATCGAACGCCACCTGGGTGAGCGGCTGCATGCATTTGTAGAACGCCTCCTTGGCCGAGAACAGCAGCGTGGCGAACTCGGCGCGGGTCAGCGCGCCGGCATCGAACGCGCGTTCCTCGGGCCGCATGCAGAGCGATTCGATCGCCTCCACGGCGGAGGGATCGGCAATCGCTTCGATGTCGATGCCTACCGCGCGCACGTCGCTGTGACGCGCCACCGCCACGCCCACCAGCCGTCGACTGTGGCTGATGGAGCCGACGTAGCCCGCGGGCCAGATGGGTGAGCGGTCCGCGGCCACGCCGACGTCGGTGGCGGGCGCGCGCAGCGCCGCCAGCAGCGCCGCCGCCAGTCGTCGGCCGGCCTGGAACTCCGCCTGGCGGCGCTGTGTCGGCGGCAGGCCGCCGGCAGCGCTGGCGCCGGGCGTGATCCATTCCAGCCGCTGCGCCAGGCGGGCGCTCAGCGGCAGCGAGGGCAGGGCCTCGGTCGAGTGGCCGGTCATGGCCGGTCGCCGCGGACAAGCGGCGCGAAAAAAGAGGTGGCGCGCAGGTGCATGAAAAGGAATGAAACGGGGTGGAAAAAACCGCCTGAAACCGCTGGAAAAAGCCCATTCCAGGTGCCGGAAGCTTCTTATACACTGGCGCCTCGAAGCCCGCACGGACAAGATGCGGGCCGCCAGAAAAGCGCCGCGGATTCCGCTGCGCAACGGCAAGACCGGCACGCTATCCGGGGAGACAATATGAGTGACTTTCACCTGACATTGCTCGCCTTCAAGGAATCTCCCGCGCCGCAGGTCATCTGCAGCGCGCGCAAGATCTCGGAATGCAATCACTCCTTCGCAAATCTGTTCGGCTACACGCGCAGGGAACTGGTGGGCAAATCGATACTCCAGCTTTACCCCTCGCTTTCCGATTTTCACCAGATCGGCCAGCGCTGCCTCAAACACCTGGAAAGCAATTGCTACTACGAAGACGAGCGCTTCATGCAGCACCGCAGCCGCGAGGTGTTCTGGGCGCGCGCGCGCGGCATCACCCTGACTCCGGAAGACCCTTTCGACCTGATGATCTGGAGCTTCGAGCGCATCGCCGAAAACTGCCTGCGCACGGCCAACCTGACGCGGCGCGAACGCGAGATATCCGCTTACGTCGCCAACGGCCTGAGCTGTAAGGAGATCGCCATGCGGCTGGACATCTCCTATCGCACGGTGGAGGTGCATCGCGCCCGCATCATGCGCAAGCTGGACGCGAAGAACACCGCCGAACTGGTGTCCAAGATCATCCTGGTCGACAACATGGCCTGAGCGGGGCCGCGCGTCCCGCTTCATTTTCCGAGCATCATCTCAGGCAGGATCGTGACGATGACAGGGAAAAAGAACAGGATCAGCGTGGTCACCACCTCCATGATGACGAACCACCAGGCGCCGTGGAAGATCCGCGTCAACGGCGTCTGGCGGTCTATGCCCGCGATGACGAACACATTCAGCCCGACCGGAGGCGTGATCAGGCCGATCTCGCACATCTTCACGGCCAGGATGCCGAACCAGATCGGGTCAAAGCCCAGCGACACCACCGTGGGGAACATGATCGGCAGCGTGATCACCAGCATCGAGAAGGCATCCAGGAACATGCCCAGCGGGAAGTAGGCCAGCAGCATCAGCCCCACCACCAGCAGTGGCGGGATGTCCGAGGACACGATCACCTCGGCGATCTGCTGCGGGATCTGCACCAGGCTCAGGAACAGGCTGAAAAGGCCCGCGCCCAGCATGGTGAACAGGATCATCACGGTGGTGGTGACGGCGTTGCGCAGGCTTTCGACCAGCTTGCCGCCCAGTTCGCCGCGCGCCTGCCGGGCGCACAGCAGCATCACGAACGCGGCGAACGCGCCGACCGCGGCGGCCTCGGTCGCCGTCACGAAACCCAGGTAGATGCCGCCCAGCACGATCAGGAACAGCACCAGCACCTGCCAGCCGTTGCGGATCGACAGCACGCGTTCGCGCCACGGGCTCTTGGGCAGCACCGTCGCGGCCATCTGCGGCGAAGCGCTGATGACGCGGATGCCCAGGATGAACACTAGCGTCGACAGCAGTCCGGGCAGCACCCCGGCCACCAGCATCTTGCCGGCCGAGACCTCGGTCAGGGCGGCATAGAAGATCAGCAGCACGCTGGGCGGGATCAGCACGCCCAGTACACCGCCGGCCGCCACCGCGCCCGCCGACAGGCGCGCGTCGTAGCCGGCGCGCTTCATCTCGGGGATGGCGACCGCGCCCACGGTGGCAGCCGTGGCCACGCTGGAGCCCGACGTGGCGGCGAAGCCGGCGCAGGTCAGCACGCTGGCGATGGCCAGTCCGCCGGGCATGTGGCCGACCCACTTGCGCGCCATGTCAAACAGCCTGCGGCCCACGCCCGCGTGATGGGCGAAGGCGCCCATCAGGATGAAGAGCGGGATCACGGTCAGCAGGTACGAGGCCGACTGCGCATAGGAATACGACTTGAGACGGTTCAGCACGAAAGCGCTGTCCTCGACCAGGACCAGGCCGGTGATGCCGGCCAGCGCCAGCGCGGCGAAGACCGGCGCGCCCAGCAGCAGGAATACGAAGATCAGGCCGGTGGCGACCAGCGTTATGGTGACGTCATCCATGGAGGGAATTCCCGCGAGAGGGTCAATGCGAGGCCAGCGCCGGGGTGGCGCGGGCAGCGGGTTCGGCGCGGCACAGGCTGCAGCCAGCCTGGGCCAGCATCTGCAGCGCGCCGAACCACAGGCCGAGGGCGACGATGGCCTTGGTCCACCAGATCGGCACTTCCACGTAGCCCCAGCGGAACTCGCGGATCTCGATCGATTCCAGCGCCTCGCCGGTGGCGGGATAGGCCAGCATCGCCAGCACCGCGGCGGCGGCCAGCCATGCCAGCGCGTCCATCCATTGCGCCACGCGCGGCGGCACCTTCTTGTGCAGCAGCGTGACGCGGATGTGGGCGTCGTCCATCTGGGTCCAGCCCAGGCCGAAGAAGACGATCACGACCAGGCTCAGTTCGGACATCTCGAACAGGCCGGGAATGGAATGGCCGTAGATGGCCCGCACGATGGCGTCGAGCGTGATGCCGAACATCAGGAACAGCAGGAACAGCGTGGCGATGGCGCCGAACACGTTGGAGACGGCGCGCAGCGCCACGCCCAGTCGGGAGGAATAGTCCATGGGTCTCTGCCTGTGGCGGCCCGGCGCGCGCCGGGCCGCGGGGAAGGAAACGGCGTCAGGCCTCGGCGGCCAGTTCGTCGAAGCGTTTCAAGCTGCCCTGCGCGTCGTACTTGGCGATGGCCTGGTTGACCAGGGCCTGCATCGCCAGGCCGTCCAGGCCGGAGGGCTTGGCCACCCGCTCGACCCAGCCCTCGGTCTGCGCCGGCTGCACCAGGGTGCGCGCCCGGTCCTTCTCGGCCTGCGACAGCGACGAGAACTTGGCGCCCTCGGCCTTGGCGGTCTTGACGTACTGGCGCGCGGCCGCCTCGTAGATGCGCGCGTATTCGCCGCCGTAGATTTCGCTGACGATCTGGTCGCTGACCTGCTTGACCGGATCGGGGAAGTTGTTCCACACGCGGGCGTTGATGATGGTCGCGGCCGGGCCGTGCGGGCCGTCGCCGATATCGGTGAAGTAGGGCGCGATCTCGTGCAGCTTGTAGGCCACGGCGGTGATGAAGTCAAAGCCGTAGACGCCGTCCAGCACGCCGCGCTCCAGCGCGGTGTAGACCTCGGGCGCGGCCATCGGCACGGCGGTGCCGCCCAGGCGCTCGATGACCTCGTTGGCGGCGCCGTAGCCGCGGATGCGCTTGCCGCGGATGTCCTCGATCGAGTTGATCGGCTGGCGCGTCACCAGCGGCGCGTAGTACCAGTTGGTCCAGTACAGCACCTTGCTGTTGTAGCGTCGCTCCCATTCGTCGCGCAGCGGCTGGTACTCGGCGTAGACGTCGCGGCACAGCCATTGCAGCGCGTCCGAGCGGTGCATGCGGTAGTACCAGTCCAGCCCGCGCGTGACCGGCAGCTGGGCCTGGTAGTAGCCCGGCGAGATAAGCGACATTTCCGAGGTGCCGTCACGCACGGCGGACAGGTGCTCGCCGACCTTGTTGAGCGACTGCGCCCAGTAGCGTCGCACCTTGACCGCGCCGTTGCTGCGGGTCTCCAGCTGCTTCAGGTACCACTCGTCCAGCCGCGAGGGGCCCGACGTCTCGCTGATGTAGCTGTCGAACTTCAGGGTGACCGGCTTGGCCGCGGCGGCCGCGCGGCCGGTCCAGATGGCCGGGGCCGATGCGCTGGCCAGCAGGCTGGCGGCCTTGATGAAATCGCGTCTTCTCATGCTCTCCTCCTTGGGGGATTCCGGCTTCTGATGCGCCGGTTCATCGGCCTGGGCTGGCATCTCCCTGACCGCCTGGTTCCGCGCTGCGCAAGGCTTCGCGCAATGCGGTCTTGAGAATCTTGCCGTAGCTGTTCTTGGGCAGCTCTTCATGGAATACGTAGCGCTTGGGCTTCTTGAACGAGGCGATTTCGCCGCGGCACCAGGCGTCCAGTTCCTCGGGCGCCAGGGTCGCGCCGGGGCGCGACACCACGAAGGCCACCACCTCTTCGCCCCATTGCGCGCTGGGCGCGCCGACCACCGCCACCTCGCGCACGCCGGGATGCCGCGCCAGCGTTTCCTCGACTTCGCGCGGATAGATGTTGGAGCCGCCGGAGATGATCACGTCCTTGCTGCGGTCGGTCAGCGTCAGGAAACCCGAATGGTCGAGCCGGCCAATGTCGCCCGTGCGTAGCCAGCCGTCCACCAGCGTTTCAGCGGTGGCGGGATCGTTGCGCCAGTAGCCCTGCATCACGGCGTTGCCGCGCACCAGCACCTCGCCCTCGGTGCAGGACGGCACGGCCCGCAGCGCGGCGTCGACCACGCGCAGCTCCATGCAGCTCTGCGCGGTGCCGACCGAAGCCAGCCGCGCGGCGCGCTCGGGGTGGGCGGCATCGGCGATCACCTCGCGCGACAGCGCGGTGATGGTCATCGGGCTTTCGCCCTGGCCGTAGATCTGCACGAAGCGCTGGCCCAGCACCGCCAGGGCTTCTTCCAGGTCGGCCAGGTACATCGGCGCGCCGCCGTAGATGATGGTCTTGATGCCGCGGCCGTCGCGGCCGCCGGCGCGCGCCTGCTCCACCAGGCGCTTGATCATGGTGGGCGCGGCGAAGAACGACAGCGGACCGGTCTGCTCGGCCAGCGCCAGGATCTCGGCCGGCTCGAAGCCGCGCGATTCGGGCACGACGTGGCGCGCGGCCTTGCGCACGTAGAGCACGTGGTACAGCCCGGCGCCGTGCGACATGGGCGCGGCGTACAGCATGCCGTCGCCGGGCTCCACGGTTTCCACGTCCACCGCATAGCACAGGCCCATGGCCACCAGATTGCGGTGGCTCAGCATCACGCCCTTGGGCCGGCCGGTGGTGCCGGAGGTATAGAACAGCCAGGCCAGCGCATCCGCGGCCAGCGGCGCCGGCGGCGCCCAGGGGCCGGTCCCGGCACAGGCCCGGGCGTAGTCGGCGCCGTCGATCTCCAGGTGGCGGCAGCCATCCGGCAGGCAGCCCGCCGGCAGATCGTCGAGCCGGTCGGTGAAGATCACGCTGGCGTCGGCGTTAGCGGCGATCCAGCCAACCTCCTTGGGATGCAGCTTGGGGTTGATCGGCACCGCCACCGCGCCCAGCCACCAGGCCGCGTACAGCAGCTCCAGGTATTCGACGCGGTTGCGCGCGAACAGCGCGACGCGATCGCCCGGGGCCAGGCCATGGTCGCGTTGCAGCCAGCCGGCCAACGCCGCGGCGCGGCGGGCGAAGTCACGGTAGTTCGCATGCAGGCGCAGGCCCGTATGCAGGGCCGGCCGGCCTCCGTGCTCCAGCGCGGCCGCCTGCAACCAGTTCGCGATATTCATGCCATTACGCCCGCACCGCCTCGAGCACCGACGCGTAGTTCGCCACGGCCATGCCGCCCATGTTGAAAACCAGCCCGAGCTCGGCGCCGGGGCGCTGCATGTCGCCGGCGCGGCCGGTCAGCTGGCGGTAGGCCAGCGCGTGCATCGACACGCCGGTGGCGCCGACCGGGTGGCCCTTGGCCTTGAGTCCGCCCGACAGGTTGACCGGCAGATCGCCGTCGCGGCGCACCGTGCCCTCGGTGAGCACGCGATGCCCTTCGCCGGGCGCGGCCAGGCCCATGGCCTCGTAGATCAGCAGTTCGGCGATGGTGAAGCAGTCGTGCACCTCGGCGAAATCCAGATCCTGCAGCTGGATGCCGGCATCCGAGTAGGCGCGCTGCATGGCGCGGTGCGGACCCTCGAACGCCAGCAGGTCGCGGCCCTCCAGCGGCAGCATGTCGTTGACCTGGGTGGCGGCGCGAAAGCGCACTTGGCGCGCATAGCGCGGCGCGCGCCGCTCGCAGGTCAGGATGACGGCGGCGGCGCCGTCGCTGATGGGGGAACAGTCGGTCATGCGCAGCGGCGCCGCGATCATGGGATTGCGTTCCGAGATCGTGTTGCAGAAGTCGGCGTCCAGCTCGCGCCGCAGCTGCGCCAGCGGATTGCGCAGCGCATTGGCGTGGTTCTTGGCGGCGATGGCGGCCATGACCGGCAGCGGGTCTTCGTAGCGCTCGGCGTATTTCTCGGCCAGGCGCGCGAACTGCTGCGGAAAGCTCATGGCGCTTTCGCGTGGATCGTTCTTGTAGCCGGCGCAGGCCAGCGCCTCGGTCACCTCGGGCGTGCTGCGCGAGGTCATCTTCTCGACGCCGATCACCAGCACGGTGCCGGCCGCGCCCGACTGGATCGCGCGCAGGCCGGCGTGGATCGCGGCCGAGCCCGAGGCACAGGCGTTCTCGCAGCGCGTGGCGGGCTTGAAGCGCAAGGCCGGATGCGCCTGGTGCACCAGCGAGGCGGGGAAGGCATCGGGCACCAGCCCCGCGTTGAAATGCCCCAGGTAGATCGCGTCGATCTCGGCGGGGTCGATGCCGGCGTCCTCGATCGCCTCGTTGGCCGCCATCACGATGAGTTGCTCAAGATTCAGAGCGTCCAATTTGCCGAACGGCGTATGGCCGCTGCCCACGATCGAAACGCCCGAATGATCGAACATGTCCCTCTCCCCATGCACGGTGATGTGCGGCGGTGGTGTGCTTGTGCGATCAAGTGTAGGACTGCGCCAATACGTATCTCTATACGTGCATCCACGTACGCGAATACGTAGTGGGGGGATGCGCATGTCGACCCGTACGTACCGGACGGGCCGCGCATCGATGCGCGAAATCGCGCCGTCGTGGAGTGGCGATATGACGCTCGAAATACGGCGTAGAGGCGCGGATTCAGGCGCTTGCGAGCATGTTCACATGTGTTCCAAATGGCGTTTGACCGCGCCAGGCGCGAACGGCCGGGACGTGTTTTTTTGCTCGAAGAAATGGGGGTGTACGTACGTGTTTGGAGGCAGTGACGCGTCTGGAATTTTCAAATCATCTGTATAAGAATTCGTCGACGCGAGCATGCGGGCGGCAGGCAACGCATTAGAAAAAAACGTGCTGCCGCCAGGGTCAGAATGTCTTTCATAGGAAGAACAGATCATGACGAGTTTCGTATCGCTTTTGGTTGGAGACGGCAGTGTCCTGGTTCGTTGCGGCGAACTGCTGATGGCAAAGGGACACCGCATACAGGCAGTGATTTCCACCGATTTGACCGTGCGCGCGTGGGCCGCCAAGGCCGGCATCCCGCAGTACGCGCTGGACGACGCGGTCAAGCCGGAATCCCGGCTGTCGGCCGACATCCTCTTCAGTATCGGCAACTACTCGGTGATCCCCGATGCGCTGCTCGAGCGCGTGCGGCGCATGAGCATCAACTACCACTATGGCCCGTTGCCGGAATACTCGGGCCTGCACGTGCCGGCCTGGGCGGTGTACGACCGCGCCATCGACTACGCCATCACCTGGCACCGCATCGGCGAGATCATCGACGGCGGCGGCATTCTCAAGCGCGTCGCGGTGCCGATCGAATCGACCGACACGGCCCTGTCGCTGGGCCTGAAGTGCGACGAGACCGCCATCCAGAGTTTCGGCGCGCTGGTCGACGACTTGGCCGCCGGCCGCGAGCGCGAGACGCCGCAGGACCTGTCGCGGCGCCGCTATTTCTCGCGCCATTCGCAATTTTCGGCCGAAGGCCTGATTGACTGGCACCAGGACGCCGAGCAGATCGCCGCCATGGTGCGCGCCACCGACCACGGCCCCTTCAGCAGCCCGCTGGTATGGCCCAAGGCCTTGATCGATGGCCGTGTGCTGGCCGTGCGCAAGGTCAGCGTCGAGGCGCGCGCCGCGGGCGCGGCGCCGGGCGATGTGGTGGCGGTGGATGCCTTCGGCGCCAGCATCGCCACCGGCAATCGCGTGCTGCGCCTGGAAGCGCTGTGCACGCTCGAGGGCGAGGACGTCGCCATCGCCGACCTGGCCAGCGCCGGCAGCCTGCGGGCGGGCGCGCGCCTGGCCTCGGCCAGCGAGCAGGTGCGCGCCCAGGTCACGGCCGCCGGCACCGCCGCGTCGGGTTCCGCCGCCTTCTGGCGCGGCCAGTGGGCCGCCTGGCAACCGTACCGCCTGCCGTATGCGCGGCCGACCGCCCCCGAGACCAACACGGCGCCTATCGTGGGCAAGCTGCCCGCCGCGCCGCAGGGCGCCGGGCGCGAGCAGGCCTTCATCGAGCAGGCCGCGGGCAGCCTGTGCACCTTCCTGGCGCGCGCCTCGGGCGCGGCCGACGTCCACCTGGCGGTGGCGCTGCCGCGCACAGATGTGGACCCGGAGTGCCGCGATGTGTTCTGCGCCTGGGCGCCGGTCCTGGCGCACATGGACCCGGCGGCGCCGGTGTCGCGCAACCTGGACGCCGTGGCCGGGGCCTTGGGCCAGGCGCGCGAGCATGGCCTGATCCGGCGCGACCTGATCGGCCGCGACGCGGCGCTGGCCGCCCGCCATGCGCGCGGTGAACTGACGCCGGACGTGCTCGTGTCCAGCCAGGTGCCCGCGGCCTACGCGGTGGACGAGGACCGTCCGGCGCTGGAGTTCGTGCTGCTGGCCGGCAGTGAAGCCTTCGAACTGCATTTCAATCCGCGCAAGATCACGCGCCGCGCCGCGGCGCAGCTGGCCGCGCAGGTGGCGGACTGGTGCCGCCGCCTGCCGGCGTCGACCGACCGCAAGCTGGGCGAGGTCGAGGCCCTGTCGGCCAGCGAACGGCAATCGCTGGTGGAGCAGTTCAACGCCACCGGCGATGCCGCCACGCTCGGCGCGGTGGTGCACGAACTGTTCGAGCACGCCGCCGCCCAGCACGAGGGCAGGGTGGCGCTGCGCTGCGCCGACCAGTCCATGTCGTATGGCGAACTGAACGCCGCCGCCAACCGCGTGGCCGGCGTGCTGCGCGGCAAGGGCATTGGCCGCGGCCAGTTGGTGGGCGTATGCCTGGACCGTTCCATCGACATGGTCGTGGCGCTGCTGGCCGTGCTCAAGACCGGCGCCGCCTACGTGCCGGTCGACATGGCGTTCCCGGCCGAGCGCATCCGCCAGATGCTGGAAGCGGCCCAGCCGGCGCTGCTGATCGCGCCGCCGGCGGCGCGCGACGCCAGCCTGAGCGCCTGGGCCGAGCGCTGCCTGGATCTGGGCGCCGCCCTGGCCCAGGCCGGGGACGACAGCGCCAATGCGCCGCCCTCGGCGCAGGCTGACGACCTGGCCTACGTCATCTTCACCTCGGGGTCCACCGGCAAGCCCAAGGGCGTGGAAGTCACCCACGGCGCGCTGGGTAACTTCCTGCTGTCGATGCGCGCCGCGCCCGGCTGCGACGCCGGCGACAGCCTGCTCGCGGTGACCACGATTTCCTTCGACATCGCGGCGCTGGAGCTGTTCCTGCCGCTGATCAGCGGCGCCAGCGTGGTGATCGCGCGCCAGCAGGAAAGCCTGGACGGCCAGACGCTGCTGGACCTGATGCGCCGCCATGCCGTCACCATGATGCAGGCCACGCCCACCACCTGGCAGCTGTTGCTGCAATCGGGCTGGCCGCGCGCCGTGGCGCTCAAGCGCCTGCTGTGCGGCGGCGAAGCGCTGCCGCGCGCGCTGGCCGACGAGCTGCTGGCGCGCGCCGAGTCGGTGTGGAACATGTATGGCCCGACCGAGACCACCGTGTGGTCCAGCGTCTGGCAGGTGCGCCCGGGCGAGGACATCGTCATCGGCCAGCCCATCGCCAACACCCAGCTGTACGTGCTGGACGCCAACCTGGCGCCGGTGCCGGCCGGCTTTCCCGGCGAGCTGTGCATCGGCGGCGCCGGCGTGGCGCGCGGCTATCACAAGGACCCGGCGCAGACGGCGGCGCAGTTCGGCGCCAACCCGTTCGCGCCCGGCGCCCTGTACCGCACCGGCGACCTGGCCTGCTTCAAGGAGCCGGGCAAGCTGGTGGTGCTGGGCCGCAACGACGGCCAGATCAAGCTGCGGGGCTTCCGCATCGAACTGGGCGAGGTCGAGGCCGCCGTGGCCAGCCACGAAGACATCGGCCGCGCCGTGGTGGTGGGCCGCAACGACCAGCTGGTCGCCTACTGCCTGCGCAACAGCGCGCCGGCCAGCGCGGCGCAGGACCGCCGCGCCGAGACCACCGCCGTGACCGAATGGCGCGATGTCTGGGACCGGGCCTACGAGCCCGGCGCGGCCGATCCCACCTTCAACACCGCCGGCTGGCACAACAGCTACGACGGCCTGCCGTTCGCCGCCGACGAAATGCGCGACTGGCAGCAACGCACCGTCGACCGCATCCTGGCCACCGGCCCCGAGCGCGTCTTCGAGATCGGTTCGGGCACCGGCCTGGTGCTGTTCGGCGTCGCGCCCAAGGTCGCCCAGTACCGCGCCATCGACGCCTCCAGCCAGGCGGTGGAACAGATCAACCGCCACCTGGGCGGCCTGCCGCAGGCCTCGTGCGAACACCGCCTGGCCAACGATTTGCCGGAGGTGGAGCCGGGCAGCTTCGACACCGTGGTCATCAACTCGGTGGCGCAGTACTTCCCCAGCGCCGGCTATCTGCTGTCGGTGCTGGACTGGGCCACCCAGGCCGTGACCGAGGGCCGCATCTTCGTAGGCGACGTGCGCGACCTGGCGCTGCTCGAGGCATTCCATGCCGACGTGGCCAACTTCCAGGGCCTGTGCAGCCTGTCTCCCGACGAGCTGCGGCGGCGCGCGCAGCGCGGCCTGCGCGCGGAACGCGAGCTGGTGCTGGCGCCCGAGTTCTTCGCCAACCTGCCGGCGCTGTACCCGCAGATCTCGCGCGTTGAAATCCTGCTGCGCGACGGCGCCTACGTCAACGAGATGTCGCGCTTTCGCTTCGACGTGATCCTGCACGTCGGCGCGCCGGCTTCCGGCCGCGCCAGGCCGCGTGCCACGACGGCGCTCGATTGGGGCCGCGACGGACTCGATCTGCCGGAGCTGGCACGGCGCCTGGGCAAGGGCGGCAAGCCGCTGGCCATCGCCAATATTCCCAACGGCCGCCTGGCCGACGTGCACCAACGCGTGGGCCACGTGCTAGAGGCGCAGGCCACTACCGGCCCGGGCCAGTGGGTCGACCCGCGCGACCTGGCGCAGGCGGCCGAGGCGGCCGACTATCGCATGGCCATGCTGCCGAGCCGCGCGCGCGACATCTGGGCGTTCGACGCGGTGTTCTGGCAGGCCGGCGAACAGCCCGACCTGGGCTGGCAGGCGCCCCAGGCGCTCGACCGCGATGCGCTGGCGCAATGGGCCAACCAGCCCGCGGCCGGCGCGCCGCCGCGCCCCGCGCTGCAACGCGTGCTGCGGCCCTGGCTGGAAGCGCGCCTGCCGGGCTACATGATTCCGGACTTCTTCGTCGAACTGGACGAGTTCCCGCTGACGCCGAACGGCAAGATCGACCGCAAGGCGCTGCCCGAACCCACCGAGGTGATGCTGGAGCCGGCGGTGCAGCCCACCAATGAGCTGGAACAGCAGTTGCAGGCGGTCTGGGCCGAAGTGCTGGGCCATGACCGCATCGGCATCCACGACAGCTTCTTCAAGATCGGCGGCAATTCGCTGCGGGTGGTGCGGGTGCAGGCCGAGCTGCAGAAGCTGCTGGGCCGCAACGTGTCGACCTCGACGCTGTACGAACATTTCACCATCAAGGACCTGGCCGCGCATCTGGCCGGCAACAAGAAGGCCGCGCTCAACACGCCCAAGCGCCGCAATGCCCTGGCCGACGAACCCATCGCCATCGTCTCGATGGCCTGCCGCCTGCCGGGCAACGTCAACAGCCCCGAAGACCTGTGGAACCTGCTCGAGCGCGGCGGCGACGGCATCGTCGAAGTGCCCAGGGAACGCTGGGACGCGGCCGCCATCTACGACGCCGACCCGGACGCGCGCGGCAAGTCGTACTGCATGCGCGGCGGCTTCGTGACGCCGATCGACCTGTTCGACGCGCCATTCTTCGGCATCTCGCCGCGCGAGGCGCGGGCGCTCGACCCCGCCCAACGCATGATGCTCGAAGTCACCTCCGAGGCGATCGAGCTGGCCGGCTATTCGATGGACCAGTTGCGCGGCAGCCAGACCGGCGTGTTCGTCGGCATCGGCAAGGGCTACCACGAGTACGGCCTGGCGCTGGCCGGCGGCCTGGCCGACCTGGACGGCTACGTCGGCACCGGCTCGGCCGGCAGCACCATGTCCGGCCGGGTCTCGTATGTGCTGGGCCTGGAAGGGCCGAGCATGACGGTGGACACCGCCTGCTCTTCGTCGCTGGTCACCACCCACCTGGCCTGCAATGCCTTGCGCCAGGGCGAATGCGACCTGGCGGTGGCGGCCGGCGTGACGCTGATGCTGTCGCCCGACCTGCACGTGGAATTCAGCCGCCTGCGCGGCATGTCGCCGGACGGCCGCTGCAAGTCGTTCTCGTCCAGCACCGACGGCACCGGCTGGAGCGAAGGCGCCGCCGTGGTGGTGCTCAAGCGCCTGTCGGACGCGCAGCGCGACGGCGATCCGATCCTGGCCGTCCTGCGCGGCACCGCGGTCAACCACGCCGGCCATAGCGCCAGCCTGACCACGCCCAGCGGCCCGGCGCAGCAGCGCGTGATCCGCCAGGCACTGGCCATGTCCGGATTGCAGCCTTCCGACATCGATTACCTGGAAGCGCATGGCACCGGCACCAAGCTCGGCGACCCGATCGAGGGCAATGGCCTGGCGGCGGTGTTCGGCGGCAGCCATACGCCCGAGCGGCCGTTGTGGGTCGGCTCGGTCAAGTCCAACCTGGGCCATACCCAGGCGGCCGCCGGCCTGGCGGGCGTCATGAAGGCGGTGCTGGCCATGCATCATGACAAGCTGCCCATCACGCTGCACGTGGTCGAGCCGACCCCGGCGGTGGACTGGGCCGCGGCGCAGATGGCGCTGGTGCAGCAGGAGCAGCCGTGGCCGGCGGGCGAACGCCCGCGCCGCGCCGGCGTCAGCTCGTTCGGCATCGGCGGCACCAATGCCCATGTCATCGTGGAAGAGCCGCCCAAGGCCGCCGCGCCGGCCCGCGCCTCCAAGCCTGCGGCCACGCCCGAGTCGCTGCCGTTCGTGCTGTCGGCCTTCACCGTGCCCGCGCTGCGGGCGCAGGCCGACAAGCTGCACCTGCACATGGGCATGAACATCCAGGACCGCTTCCTGGACGTGGCCTATTCGCTGGCCACCACCCGCACGCACTTCCGCAAGCGCCTGGTGGTGTTCGCCAAGGGCAAGTCCGACCTGCTCGACGCGCTGGCTTCGTACGGCCGCACCGGCGAGGTGCCGGCGGGCGCGGTCAGCATGGTCGATGACCGCGACCGCGAATGCCGCCTGGCCCTGCTGTTCACCGGCCAGGGCAGCCAGCTGCCGCGCATGGGCCACGGCCTGTACCAGTCCAACCCGGTCTTTCGCCAGGCGCTGGACGAGATCGCGCAGCGTTTCACCACGCTGGAAAAGCCGCTGCTGGAGGTGATGTTCGCCGAGGCCGGCAGCGACGAGGCCGCCTTGCTCAACCGCACCGACTTCACCCAGCCGGCCCTGTTCGCGCTGGAAGTGGCGTTGTGGCGGGTCTGGCAAAGCTGGGGCGTGCAGCCCGAGCTGCTGCTGGGCCACAGCATCGGCGAGATCGCCGCGGCCCATGCGGCCGGGGTGTTCGACCTGGACGACGCCTGCCGCCTGGTGGCCGCGCGCGGCCGCCTGATGCAGGCGCTGCCCGCCGGTGGCGGCATGGCCTCACTGGAGGCCAGCGCCGACGAGGTCGAGACGGCGCTGGCCGCGCTCGGCCTGGCCGCCCGTGTCTCGCTGGCCGGCCTGAACGCGCCGCAGCAGACGGTGGTGTCCGGCGACATCGACAGCATCGAAAAGGTGGTGGCGCACTTCAAGCAGCAACAGCGCAAGGCCAAGCGGCTGGAGGTCTCGCACGCGTTCCACTCGCATCTGCTGGAGCCGATGCTGGGCGCCTTCCGCCAGGTGGCGCAGTCGCTCGACTACGCCACGCCGAAGCTGGCCCTGGTCAGCAGCCTGACCGGCGAGCTGGCCAGGCGCGGCGAGATGACCCAGCCGGAATACTGGGTGCAGCAGGCGCGCCAGGCGGTGCGCTTCAATGCCGGCATGCGCACGCTCTACCAGCAGGGCATCAACGCCTTCCTGGAACTGGGTCCGCAGCCGGTGCTGTCCGGCATGGGCGCGGCCTGCCTGGCCGATGACGGCCCGGTGACCTGGGTGGCCTCACTCAACCCGGCCAAGGACGAGACCCAGACCATGCAGAAAGGCCTGGCCGAGCTGCACGTGCTGGGCGCGCCGGTGGACTGGCGCGGCTTCTTCGCCCCGTATGGCGGCGAACGGGTCAAGCTGCCCACCTACGCCTTCCAGCGCGAGCGCTACTGGCTCGAACCCATGCCCACGCGCGCGGTCGGCGCCGGCCTGAACGACGCCAATCACCAGTTGCTGGGCGGCGGCGTGCAGATCGCCGGCACCGACATGACGATGTTCACGACCGTGGTGGCGGCCGACGAGCCGGCCTGGGTGCAGGAGCACCAGGTGATGGACGCGGTGCTGATGCCGGGCACGGCGTTCTTCGAGGCCATGCGCGCCGCAGGGCGGCAGGTCAAGGGCCAGTGGGACCTGGCCGACGTGATCATCCTGGCGCCGATGGTGCTGGCGCCCGGGGTATCGCTGCGCATGCAGATCACCGTGGGCGCGGAATCGGGCGGCGCCCGCACCGTGCACGTCTACAGCGCGCCGGAGTCGGACGAGGACGGCGAATGGCAGCTGCATGCCGAAGGCAAGCTGGTGCTGGCCCAGGCCGCGCGCCAGGATTCGGTCGAGCTGCCGCCGCCGGATGGCGATCCGATCGACGTGACCGCGCTCTACCAGGACCTGCATGAACTGGGCTACGGCTACGGCCCGACGTTCCAGGGCATCAATGCCGCCTGGCACGTCGACGGCGACGTCTGGGCGCGGGTGGCGCTGCCGGAAGCGGCCGCGTCGTCGGCCATCCGCTACGGGCTGCATCCCGCGCTGCTGGACTCGTCGATGCATTCGCTGCTGCTGACCCAGCGCCTGAAAGCGCAGGTGGGTGATGACGTGTTCGTGCCGTTCGAGGCCGAGCGCCTGTCGGTCTGGAAAGACGGCCTGGCCGAAGTGTGGGTCAAGGTGGCGGAGTTCGAGCTGGGCGAGGGCGAGTTCTGGGCCTCGCTGGACCTGTACGACACCAGCGGCGAACACGTGGGCCGGTTGCAGCGCCTGCATGCGCGCCGCATCGACCGCGCGGCGCTGCGGCGCCTGGCGGCGGCCGGGGTCGACCGCTTCCTGTTCCGCACCGAATGGCAGCCGGTCGAGGCGCCCGAGGCCGTGTTCGGCGGCACCTGGGGCCTGCTGGGCGGCGCCGACGCGCCCTGGGCCGATGAGGTCCGTTCGCGCCTCATGCAGGCCGGCGCGCAGGTCGTCGACATCGCCCGATTGAGCGAGGCCGAGGCCTGCGATGGCGTGATCCAGCTGTGGGGCGGTGATGGCCAGGTGGCCGAGTCGTCGCACCGCCAGGCCGCCAGCGCGCTGGTGCAGGTGCAGGAACTGGCGCTGGCCGGCTTCGCCAAGCCCGTCATCTGGCTGACGCGCGGCGCCGTCGGCACCAGCAGCGACGATCCGGTGTCCGACCTGGGCGCCAGCCCGTTGTGGGGCCTGCTGCGCACCGCGCGCAACGAGCATCCGGAACTGGCCCTGCGCATCGTCGACCTGGGCGACACCGCGGCCGACCTGGACACGCTGGCGTCCGCGCTGTCGCTGGCGGACGAGCCCGAGTGCGCGCTGCGCGGCGCCAAGGTGCTGGCGCCGCGCCTGAAGAAGGCGCCCGCCAACGCCGGCCTGGTGTTGCCGGTCGAGGGCAACTGGCGCCTGGAGATCGCCACCAAGGGCCGCCTGGACCAGCCGCTGTCGGTCAAGACTCTGGTGGACGAGCCGCTCGCGGCGGGCGAGATCCGCGCCGCGGTCAAGGCCACCGGCGTGAACTTCCTGGACGTGCTGAACGCGCTGGGCATGGTCGAGATTCCGGCGCTGGGCCTGGAGTTCGCCGGCGTGGTCACGGAAGTCGGCAGCGCCGTCAAGCACCTCAAGCCGGGCGACCCGGTGCTGGGGCTGGCGCGCGGCGCCTTCGGTTCCTCCATCGTGGTGGATGCGCGGCAGGTGGTGGCCAAGCCCGACAATCTCAGCTTCGAGGAAGCGGCCACCATCCCCATGACCTTCCTGACGGCGTGGTACGGCCTGCACGTGCTGGGCAACATGCAGCCGGGCGAGCGCGTGCTGGTGCATGCCGCGGCCGGCGGCGTCGGCATGGCGGCGGTGCAGCTGGCGCTGCTGCATGGCGCCGAGGTCTACGGCACCGCCAGCGAACCGAAGTGGCCGGCGCTGCGCAAGCTGGGGCTGGCCGATGACCACATCGGCACCTCGCGCAGCCTGGACTTCGCGCAGACCTTCGCCGAAACGGCGCTGGGCCGCAGCTTCGACATCGTGCTCAACTCGCTGGCGCGCGAGTTCATCGATGCCAGCTTCGCCATGCTCAAGCCGGGCGGCCGCTTCCTGGAGATGGGCAAGATCGACCTGCGCGACCAGGCCTGGGTCGAGGCCAATCATCCGGGCGTGACCTACCGCGTCTACAACCTGCCCGAGGCCGGCGTCGAGCGCATCCAGGAAATGCTGGGCGCGATCGCCGCGCTGTTCGCCGAAGGCAAGCTCAAGCCGCTGCCGCTGCGCACCTTCCCGCTGGACAGCGCCTCCGACGCGCTGCGCTTCATCGCGCAGGCCCGCCACGTGGGCAAGGTGGTGCTGGTGCCGACGCAGCGCCGCGGCATGGTCGATCCGGACGGCGCGGTGCTTGTCACCGGCGGCCTGGGTGGGTTGGGCCGCTACGTATCCAAGTGGCTGGTGCAGAACCACCAGGTGCGCGACCTGGTGCTGACCTCGCGCAGCGGCATGCGTTCGCCGGATGCCGAGGCCTTCGTCGCCGAATTGG
Source organism: Achromobacter sp. EG18 (assembly GCF_059759395.1). Taxonomy (NCBI): domain Bacteria; kingdom Pseudomonadati; phylum Pseudomonadota; class Betaproteobacteria; order Burkholderiales; family Alcaligenaceae; genus Achromobacter; species Achromobacter sp. EG18. The sequence continues at coordinate 2,310,796 of NZ_CM186213.1, read as the reverse complement.
CCGAACTGGGCGCCCGCGCCACCGTGGTGGCGTGCGACGCGGCCGACGCCGACGGCCTGCAACGGGTCATGGGCGAGTTTGGCGAAGACCGGCCGCTGCGCGGCGTGGTGCACGCGGCCGGGGTGCTGGACGACGGCATGCTCGCCGGCCAGACGCCGGAACGCTTCGACACCGTGTTCGCGCCCAAGGTCGACGGCGCCTGGCACCTGCATCGACTGACGCAGGACCTGCCGCTGGACTTCTTCGTGCTGTTCTCGTCGATCTCCGGCGTGACCGGCGCGCCGGGCCAGGGCAACTACGCCGCCGCCAACACCTTCCTGGACGCGCTGGCGCACCATCGCCGCGCCAAGGGCCTGGCGGCGACTTCGGTGGCCTGGGGCGCCTGGGACGGGCAGGGCATGGCCGCGCGCCTGAGCGACGCCGACAAGACGCGCTTCAGCCGCCAGGGCATGGAAGCGCTGGGCCCCACCGAGGCGCTGGACCTGTTCGAGGCCGCCGTGATGAGCGACGCGCCGATGGCCGTGGCCGCCGCGCTCGACCTGGGCCGCCTGCAGCGCACGCTGGAGGACAACAACGGCGGCAGCGCGCCGGCCCTGTACCGCGAGCTGTTCAGCCGCGCGGCGGGCGGGCGCGGCGCGGGCGGTGGCGCGGGGGGCGGCGCCGGCCTGCGCAAGCTGCTGGTGGAGACCGCGGTCGAACAGCGCGAGGCCGCGGTGCTGGAGGCGGTGCGCGCCGAGGTGGCCAAGGCGCTGGAGTTCGCCTCGCCGGAGGACGTGGACGTCAGCCTGCCGCTGCAGGATATCGGCATCGACTCGCTCACCGCCGTGCTGCTGCGCAACCAGCTCTCGGACATGACCGGCCTGGCGCTGCCCGCCAAGATCGCCTTCGACCATCCCAACCTGCGGGCGCTGAGCCAGTTCCTGCTGGAGAAGCTGACCGAGGCGGGGCTGGACAGCCAGGAGGCCCCGGCCGAGGCCGACGCGGCGGCGAAGGAGGCGGCCGGCGGCCGTCGCCTGGACGACCGCGTGGCGCGTCGCGGCTATCTGGAGCCGGAACTGCAGTTCGACAACGTGCTGGCGATGGAGGCCGAGCCCGAAGCGGTGTTCGTCACCGGCTCCACCGGCTTTGTCGGCGCCTTCCTGTTGCACGAGCTGCTGCGCGCCAACATCATCGCCTACTGCCTGGTGCGGGCCGACGACGCCGAGAAGGCCATGGCGCGGCAGGTGGAGATCCTGCAGAAATACGATCTTTGGAAGCCGGAGTACGCCGCGCTGTTGAACCCGGTGGTCGGCGACCTGACCCAGCCGCTGTTCGGCCTGTCCGAGCACGAGTTCGACCAGCTGGCCAACCAGGTGGATGCCATCTGCCATTCGGGCGCGCTGGTCGACTGGATGCTGCCGCTGGACAACTACCTGGCGCCCAACGTGGTGGGCACGCACGAGGTGCTGCGGCTGGCCTCGCGCGGCCGCGGCAAGGCGGTGCACTTTGTCTCGACCGCCGCCACGCTGCCGCGCTACCTGGGCTACGAGGTGTCCAAGGACGAACGCGAGTATGGCTACCTCAGCTCCAAGTACATGGCCGAGCAGATGGTGGCGGCGGCGCGCTGGCGCGGGGCCAAGGCCTCGATCTACCGCCTGCCGTTCGTCGGCGCCAGCGCCAGCAGCGGCCATTTCCGGCTCGATCGCGGCGATTTCCTGCACAACCTGATCTCGGGCTGCATCGCCATGGGCAGTTTCCCGCTGCTGGGTTCGGACATCGGCGGCGTGCTGCCGGTGGACTACCTGGCGGGGGTCATCGCCCAGGTCATGACCCGCGACCAGGACCGCATCGGCCAGGACTACGACTTCGCCAACCCGCAGGCGCCCGGTTTCAACAGCCTGGTGCAGCACATCCGCGGCGCCGGCGCGCAGGTCGGCAGCCTGCCGTTCGAGCAGTGGCGGGAGGAAGCCCTGGCGTATGCGCAGGCCAAGCCCAGGAGCGCCATCGCGCGCATCGCGGCGGTGCTCGACGGCCTGGGCGTGCAGAGCGACCTGGAGCAGATGTTCGACTGCTTCCCGGTGGGCCGGCAGGTGTTCGGCGGCGAGGTCTATCCCTGCCCGCCGGTCGATGCCCGGCACGTCCGGCCGTATGTGGAGCGCATCCTGGCCGCCATGCCGGCCGCCGCGCAAGCGCAGGAGTTGGCGCCGGTATCCCAGCCGGCTTGAGCAAGTTCGACCCGCCGCCGGGGCAGCGCCATGCAGGCGCTGCCCGCCGGGCGGCGTCCTCAGACCGATTTCCACGACCCGTGGAGGATTTGAATGACTACCCTCGAATTGCAAGAGCAACCACAAGCCGCCGCCCCCGAAGCCCAGGGCACCGGCATCTGGCAGAAGACCGGCACGTTCCTGAACCAAGCGGCCGGCGTGCACGCCCGCCACCTGGTACGCGTGCTGGACCGCTACACCGTCGATCCGGCCGCCGTGGCCTCGCGCCTGCCGCCGAACCGCGTGCTCAACACCTGCTGCTTCTATCCCGAGCACCAGCCCACCCAGGTCATCCAGATGAACGTGGACGCCGACCTGGCCGGCAAGCTGCGCCGCGAGCTGCGCCTGCAGGCCAAGGTGGCGGGCACGTTCTCGGACACCTCCGTGGGCACCTATTTCCCGCTGTCCACCATGTTCGAGAACAGCGCGCTCTTCATCCCCTCGGCCAAGCGTTTCTACGACGACAACCAGGACAAGGTGATGGAGCACTTCCCGCAGGCGGCCACCACCGTGGTCAATGCCTTCGTGGTGCCCGCCGGCAAGAAACCCTACGGCACCCATTCGGCCAGCGGCATCGCGCTGCAGATCCCGTCGCTGGTCAAGAAGGGCCTGGGCTTTCCCAAGCACTACAAGAGCTTTCACACCGCCCTGACGCCGACGCCGATCACGCGCCAGCCCTTCGTCATCTTCGAGGACGCCGAGGTCGAGGCCCCGAACCTGAACTTCGTCTACATGAAGATGCTGGAGATGGACCTGGACGCCGAGGAGCGCGCCGCCGTCGACAAGGCGCTGTACCTGTACACCGAAGGGCTGCTGTCGGAAATCGACCTGCCCACGGTGCGCGACTTCCTGATGGCCAAGTACTGGGAAAAGAAATACGCCGACAAGCCCTCGTCCGGCTGGTTCTGCGACTCCAAGGTGGGCCAGGCGTTGTTCTTCGACAACTACCGCGCCCACGCCGACAGCACCTTGCCGCAGGCCACCGAGGACCGCGTCACCATCGACTTCCGCTGCTTCTCCAAGGTGGAGTATCCGGCGGGCATGACCAGCGGCCTGGACTTCATCGTCGACCCCAAGGAACGCGCCTACCAGACCAAGCGCAAGCGCGCCGGCATCGAGTTCCTGCTGACCGCGCTGGGCTACCACGACATCGACGAATTCCTGAAGATGATCTTCGGCACGCCCTACGGCCACATCAACCCCTTCGAACTGCTGACCGACCTGCAGTTCGGCGTCTACAACAAGACCAAACATCATCTGCTCGACCAGAATCTGGACGCGCACTACGAGCGGGTCGAGCGCCTGTACGAGCGGATCGAGCGCGACGGCGAATACGTGTTGCCAGAGCGCGCGCGCCAGTGCCTGGCGGCGATGGCGGGGAGTTGATGATGGCGCAAACCTCGCAAGATCCGGCCTTCGCCGCCATCCTGGAAAAGTACTTCGCCATCACCCGGGTGCCGTATGACGCCTTCACCCGCGCGTTCCTGGGACGCTGCCAGTCGTTCTCGGTGAAGGTCGACGGCGGCGTCTACAAGTACTACCGGCGCGGCGCCGGCCCCACCGTGGTGCTGGCGCATGGCATCCACAGCCACCTGGGCAGCATGGTGCCGATCGCCGAGCAGTTGCTGGACCTGGGCTACGAGGTGGTGCTGTTCGACATGCCGGCGCATGGCGAGGCCGCGGGCAGCGGCACCGACCCGGTGCAGGTGCGCGACTTCATCCGCAAGGTCTGCGCCCGGGTGGGCGACATCCACGCGGTGGTGAGCCATTCGCTGGGCGGGTTGTGGGCGCTGTCGGCCATGCACCAGGGGTTCCGCGCCGATGCCTTCGTCTCGATCTCGACGCCGTCCACCACGCGCTTCCTGGTCGAGAAGTTCGTCCAGCTCAACCAGCTCGACGCCGAGGTCGAGACCCGGCTCTGCGCCGAGCTGGAGCGGCGCTATGGCGCCTCGCTGTGGACCGACTATGCGCCCCGGCACATCGCCGGCGCGCTCGACGTGCCCGGCCTGGTCATCCACGGCGCCAAGGACGACTTCGTGCCGCCGGCGCACGCGCAAGCGCTGTATGACGCGTGGCCCGGCGCCACGCTGGAGATCGTCGATGGCGCGGGCCACTTCGAGATCCTGGGCCTGGCCGCCGTGGGCAAGCGGGTCGGCGCCTATCTGCGGGAGGTGCCGGTGGCCGCGGCGGCATGAGCGGCCCGCCCCGGCGCCGGCGGGGCCGGGGCGTCTTTTTCCATAAAACGCTTTTGACAGGACTTGGGATCTCAGATGAAACACGCGACGCAAGTAGAAACCCTGCGCAAGATGTTCAAGCTGCGCGAAGTGGACCGCGACGAGGACATGCTGGGCCGGGTGGTGCAAGTGCCGGCCAGCGTCTATATGGACAACGCCGTGCTGGAGCGCGAACTGGAAACGGCCTTCCGCGACTATCCCCTGGTGGTGGGCGCCTCGACCCAGGTGCGCGAGCCGGGCTCGTACCTGCTCAGCCCGTGGGACCGGCTGCCGTTCGTGGTGGTGCGCGACAAGGGCGGCGCGCTGCGCGCCTTCCTCAACGTCTGCCGCCATCGCGGCGCGCGCCTGGTGTCGGGCAATGAGAAGGAACTGAAGTTCTTCACCTGTCCCTTCCATGGCTGGGTCTACGGCCTGGACGGCGAACTGAAGGGCGTGACCAAGCCCTACAACTTCCCCGACCTGGACTGCGGCAAGCACAAACTGGTGGAGCTGGCGGTGACCGAGCGCTCGGGGCTGGTCTGGCTGCATCCGACGCCGGGCGCGACCATCGACCTGGACGCCGGCCTGGGCGCCGACATGAGCGACGAGATCGCCGGCTTCAAGCTCGACGAACTTTCCCTGCACAGCCGCAAGGTCAGCACCCTGAACGCCAACTGGAAGCTGCTGCTCAAGACTTACCTGGAGCGCTACCACGTGCCCATCCTGCACAAGAACACCATCGGCCCGGTGTTCGAGAAAGGGGTGATCGCGCACTTCGAACATGGCCTGCACATCCGCATCGCCGCGGCCAAAACCAACCTGATGGACGCAGCCGCCGCCGACCCGCAGTCGTGGCGCATCCTGGACTATGCGTCGGTGTTCTACACGCTGTTTCCCAATACCTTCCTGATCAACCACGCCAACATCGTCTCGCTCAATTCCTTCTATCCGATCGCGCCCGACAAGACCATCTGGACCCACGACATGCTGTACCGCGAGGCCGATTACGCCGGCGAGGAAGGGCAGGCGACGCTGGCGCAGCGCTTCGGCAACATCGACGCGGTGTTCCATCGCGAGGACTTCGGCATCGTCGAAGGCGTGCAGGCCGGCCTGCACTGCGGCGCCAACCCGCAGCACACGCTGGGGCTGGAAGAAGGGCTGCTGGGCATGTTCCAGCACAACATCGACCGCGTGACCGCCTGACGGAGCCGCGCCATGACCGGCATCGATTGGGTCTTCGTTTTGGGCACGGCCGCCATCCTGCTCACGCCCGGTCCGACCAACACCCTGCTGGCGGCGGCGGGGCTGGCGCAGGGCTTTCGCCGCGCCGCGCCGCTGGTGGGTTTCGAACTGGCCGGCTACCTGGTCGGCATCACGGCGTGGGGCCTGTTCCTGGCGTCGGCGCAGGCCGTCTATCCCTGGATAGGCATCGTGGTGCGCGTGGCCAGCAGCCTCTACCTGGCCCACGTCGCGGTCAGGATCTGGTGCGCGGCGGGCGAGGATGTGACGACGCGCAAAGAGCCCATCGGGCCCTACGCGCTGTTCATTGCCACACTGCTCAACCCCAAGGGCCTGGTGTTCGCGTCGACCCTGTTCCCGCCGCATGCGTTCGAGCACATGCCGGGCTACCTGGCCGCGATGGCGCAGTTCATCTGCCTGCTGGCGCCGATCGCGTTCCTGTGGATCAAGTTCGGCGCCGTGCTCGCCGGGCAGCGCATCGGCTTCATCAACCCGGAACGATTGCAGCGTACCGCCGCGCTGGTAATCGGGGTATTCTCTGTATCGATTGTTGGGTCCGCCGTTCGCTTGTCTCTGCTACCAGGATGAAACGACGTATGACGACTGAAAACAAGCTCTCCGCCGTTGCCGCCGCCGACACGGGCGCCGCGCGCAAGCCTCGCAAGAAACCCTTCCTGGCCAGCGCCATCGGCGCCGTGTTCGGCTTTGCCGGCACCGTGGCGCCGGGCGCTACCGCCAAGGTGGTGCAGAAGCTGCTGTTCACGCCCACACGGCTCAAGCCCTCCGAGCCCGGACGCAGCGTGCTGGCGCAGGCGCGCGCCGAACCGCATGAGATCGACGGCCAGACCGTCTACTACTACGTCTGGGGCGACAGCGGCCCGCGCGTGCTGCTGGTGCATGGCTGGGGAGGCGACGCCGCGCAGATGACGGCCTACGTCGAACCCCTGCGCCAGCGCGGCTGCCAGGTCGTGGCCATCGACATGCCGGCCCATGGCCGCTCCACCGGCAAGCAGGCCTCGGTGCGCCACTTCGAACCCTGCGTGGTCCACGCCGCCCAGGCCTACGGACCGTTCCATGGCGTGATCGCGCATTCGCTGGGCGCGGCCGCCGTCACCTTTGCGCTGTCGCGTGGCTTTACCGTCGAGCGCGCGGTGTTCCTGGGGCCGGTCAGCCGCTACGACAGCGTCTGGGAATATTCGCGGCGCATGATGAACCTGCCGCCCAAGGTCATGCCGCTGGTGCTCAAGCGCGCCCAGGACTGGCTCGGCATCACCTTTCCCGAGATGGAGCCGGCGCGGCTGGCGCCGTCCATGACGACGCCGCTGCTGATCGTCCACGACCGTGCGGACCGCGAGAGCCCCTACGAGGATGCCGCCGTGCTGGCGCAGGCCTGGCCGGGCGCCGAACTGGTGGCCACCGAGAAGATGGGACACACCCGCGCGTTGCGCGATCCCGCGCTGGTGGCGCAGGTGGCGGCTTTCGCCGCGCAATAGCGTCGCCCTGGCGCTTGGCGGAGCGCCGGGGCGCGCCGGCCCGCGGCACGGCGCGTCGGGCGGGCCGCGCGGCCGTTCAGGCCAGCGCCATGCTCAGCAGCACCAGCGCCAGCAGCGCCACGTACACCCGCGCATGCAGCCGGTCCGGGATGCGCGGGATCAGCGGCGCCGCCAGGCGGATTCCCGCCAGCGACCCCAGCGCCAATGCCGCGAAGGCCAGCAGGTCCACATAGCCGATGATCCACGGCGCCAGCGGCGCGGGCAGCGCGCGCGCCGCCGCCATGTAGGCCAGCGTGCCGACGATGGCCACCGGCAGCGTCAGCGGATTGGCCATGGCCGCGGCCTTGGCCATGGGCAGGCCGCGCCGCCGCAGCAGCGGCACCGTCATCACGCTGCCGCCCACGCCCAGGAAGGTGGCGATCACGCCGATCACCACGCCGCCGCCCACGGTCACGCCCTGGCCCAGCGGCCGAGCCGCCTGTGCTTCGTGGCGCGCCATGAAGCCCTGACGCAGCAGGCAATCGAGGATGGTCACGGCCAGGTAGGCGATGAAGGCATAGCGCACCACGTCGCCGCTGGCGCGGGTGGCGGCCCAGGCGCCCAGCAAGGCGCCCACGCCGATGAAGCCGGCCAGCGGCCAGACATAGGCGCGCACGATGTTGCCGGCGCGCTGGTGCTTGCGGGTGGCGGCCACCGAGTTGACGATCATCACGCAGGTCGAGGTCGCCACCGCGATGTGCATCGCCGCCTGGCCGATGGCGTCCTGCGCGCCGTGGGTGGCGGTCAGCACGCCATACAGCACCGGCACCACCACGAAGCCGCCGCCGAAGCCGAACAGCACCGTGGTCACGCCGCTCAGGGCGCCGAACAGCGCCAGGGTCACATACAACATCGCAAACGTCCTTTCCGGGCAAAACGCCACGATAGGGCGGGGCGTGGTGGCTCGCTTTCGAGGATTGGACAATAATGTTTGCATTCCGGCCAATCCCGCCATGCGCAACACTCACATCGACCTGCATGACCGCCTGGACCGCGAGGTGGTCGCCATCGGCAACGACTATCCGCCCGGCCATCTGCTGCCGGCGCACACGCATCGCCGCGCCCAGCTGCTGTACGGCGCCACCGGCGTCATGCACGTGGTCACGCGCGACGGCAACTGGGTGGTGCCGCCACAGCGCGCCGTCTGGATCCCCGCCGGGCTGACGCACCAGGTGCGGATGCAGGACGTCAGCACCCGCAGCGCCTACATCGAGCCGGGCGCGGCGCGTGCCGCCAGCACGGCCTGCGAAGTGGTGGAAGTGTCGCCGCTGCTGCGCCAGCTGCTGCTGGCCGCGGTGGACATGCCGGCGCGCTACGACGTGGCCGGCCGCGACGGCGCGCTGGCGGCGCTGCTGCTGCACGAAGTGGCGCGCGCGCCGGTCCTGCCGCTGCACATCCCGTTGCCGCGCGACAAGCGCCTGGCGCCGCTGTGCCGCGCCTTCATCGCCGCGCCCGACGTGCGCCAGCCGCCCGAGGCCTGGGCCGAGCGCCTGCACATGAGCCCGCGCACCTTCAGCCGCCACTTCCGCCAGCAGACCGGCATGGCGTTCTCGGCCTGGCGCCAGCGCGCCTGCGTGGTGCTGGCGCTGGCGCGGCTGGCGGCGGGCACGCCGGTGACGGCCATCGCGCTGGATTTCGGCTACCAGAGCCCGGCGGCATTCTCGACCATGTTCCGGCGCGTGCTGGGCCGTCCGCCCACCGGCTTTCTGCGGCAGGCTGACTGATGCCGGGCGAAGCGCGCTAGCGCCGCAGCTTCATCGACACGTCGGTGTGCGTGCCGCGATCCAGATCCGCGCCCAGGGATTGGTCCCAGTCGGGCAGCTTGAGCAATTCGTTGCCGGTTTCGCCCGCTTCGATGCGCCGCGCGACGTCATCGAGTAACTGCGTGCGGTTGGCAAAGCCGCGCCCTTGCAGGCCGCGCGCAAACAGGCGGTAGGTCAGGTTCGGCTCCACGCCCTTCATCACCCCGAGATCGAGGATGCGGCCGTGTTCGTCGCGCAGCAGCAAGTGGCCGGGCCGGGCGTAGATGCGGTAGATGCGCCAGGGTGACGATATCGCCGCATGTTCGCGCGGCATGTCGGATCGCGCGGCCCCGCCGGGGGGAGGCGGCGTCGCGGACGGCAGCAACTTCACGCAGGCATTGGCGAACCGGGCGATGGACCTTCGGAGGGCGCTCATGCGCGCTCCGCACGGGATGCGTGCGGCGGGTGGGGGGTGTGCGCAGTATGGCGCGTGGGGATGCGGTGCGCGGCGGGCGCCGCGCGCTTGCAAGGGTCATGGCGCATGGCCGTCCTACTCCTGTATGGCGATACGGCGAGGGACGCGCGTTCAGGCACCATGTTTGCAGCATACGCGCTTTGTCGCGTGCCCGCGCGCCGGCCCGCGCGACAAAAGTGATTCAGGGCATCACGGCCGTGCTAATTGGAAACATCCGTTGACTTTCCCGGGTTGCGCACCCATAGTCGACTGAAAGCTGTTCGAGCATCGTGATTTTCGTCCGGTATCGCACCCTTCCGGGGCGCTTCATTGTTCGCGGTCCTTTCCTTGACTGGCTCTCTTCCCGGGCGGTGCCCGCATGCAAGGAGTGGAAATATGGAAACCGGAATTGTGAAGTGGTTCAACGACGCCAAGGGCTTTGGCTTCATCATGCCCGAAAATGGCGGCAAGGATCTGTTCGCGCATTTTTCTGAAATCGTCGGCGACGGCCATAAGGCGCTGGTCGAGAATCAGCGCGTCAGCTACGTCACCGCCCAAGGCGCGAAAGGCCCTCACGCCACGCAGATTCGCGCAATGTGAGCGCAGGCCCCCACGGCCCGTATCTCGGATGGGAGCGAGCATGTTTCATAACAACATGGTCTACAAGGGTTACCGGCTGACCGCCAATGTTTCCCGCATTGTCGTGGATGGCAGCGGCAGGCCCGCTTTCACCGCGACCGTGGCGGTGGAGCTGGCCGCCGAACAGGATCGCCGCAACGACCACCACGTCGTGGTGCCCTTGTTCGCATCAGGCGGCTCTGTCTCCAGCCCCGTCATGGCGGTGGATGCGGCCATCCACCATGGCCGCCTGCTGGTGGACAGCCACGCGCGCTCCGCCAGCGCGGCGCTGCAACGGTAGGCCCGCCTTCTAACCAGCCGCGATAGCGCCGACCGGCGCGGCGGGGCCTTGCTGCCTATGCCGCGTACCACAGCACCGCGAAGAAATGGCACACCGTGCCCGTCAGCACGAACAAGTGCCAGACGAAATGCGCATAACGCCAGCGGTTGTCGAACACGAAGAACACCACGCCGCCGGTGTAGGCCAGTCCGCCCGCCACCAGCCACCACAGGCCGCCCTCGGGCACCCGTTCCAGCAGCGGCTTGACGGCAATGATGACCAGCCAGCCCATGGCCAGGTACAGTCCGGTCGAGATCGCCGGCCGGTTGAGCCGCTTGCTGGCCTTCAGGCCCACGCCCAGCAGGGCCAGCCCCCACACCAGCCCGAACAGCGTCCAGCCCCACGGCCCGCGCAGCGCGCCCAGCGCGAACGGCGTATAGGTGCCGGCGATCAACAGGTAGATAGCCGAATGGTCGAGCACATTGAAGAGGCGCTTGGCGCGGTTTTCGGGCAGCGCATGGTAGATGGTGGAAGCCAGGTACAGCAGGCACATGCTGGCGGCGAACACCGCCGCGCCGGCGATGAAGGCGGCGTCGCCCTGGCGCGCGGCGGCGACGATGAGGATGGGGGCGGCGGCCAGCGCGCCGGCCGCGCCCAGGCCGTGGCTGATGGTGTTGGCGATTTCTTCGCCCAGGGTCTGGCGGCGGTCGTTCGGGAACATGGTTTGCTGGCGGCGCGTGGCTTGGATTCTCAGGGTTTCCACCATAAGGGTTTTGGGCCGCCACCTCAAGCCGGACCGCTGCGCGCGGGGGGATGGCTTGATTTTCTGCAAACCGCATCGCCGCCGGCATGCCTCAGGAGCATCGATGGAAAGTTACTGTGTGATACATTTCACACGCTCGATCAGCCGCCCGCAGAGGCGGCGCTTTTGCTGCATGGCGTTACCGAGGGCAGCGCATCCGGCGGGCCCGCAAGACTCTTCAAGGGGAGGCTCTTCTATGATTCCGGCAATCGGCCTGATGGTTGGGGCGTACATCATCACGCGCATGACCGCGATGTTGACCCAGCCTGGCACCAGCAAAGTCCTCAAGGTACTTTCCCTCATCACGATCGCGGTGGCGCTGGTGTCTTGTCTGGACCTGTTGACCGGCAGCGCGGCGGTCCCGTCGGGCCGGTTCTGACGGGATCTCCAGCCCGAACCATGGCGCGCAGTCTGACCCATCTCTTTTTCAATGCCGCAAAAAAGCTGAGCAAGATCCAGCGCGCGGCCTTGCGCATGGCCGCGCCCCGGCGTGGCCGCAAGCGGCCCGCCCCGGCGCGCCAGACCGCGGTCCGTTCCGGCGCGGCCACCCCCGCGGCAGCCAACCTGGGCGGTGGCCGCTGGGAGGCCTCGCGGCAGTTTTCCGACGCCCATGGGCGGCGCCTCACGTTCGCCCGCTATACCCCGCCGGCCGCGCCGCGCCAGGGCATGCCGCTGGTGGTGATGCTGCATGGTTGCCGCCAGACCGCGCTGGCGTTCGCGCGCGGCTCGCGCATGAATCAATGGGCCGACGCGGGCGGCTTCATGGTGCTGTATCCGCAGCAGTCGATGACGCGGCAGGTGCAGCGCTGCTGGCGCTGGTTCCAGCCTGATGCCCTGCATGGTGGCGCCGAGGCCGACCTGATCGCCGCCTTGATCCGGGCCGAGGTGGCGCGCCATGGCCTGGATCCGCAACGTGTCTACATCGCCGGCCTGTCGGCGGGCGCCGGCATGGCGGCGCTGGTGGCGCTGCGCCATCCCGCGCTGATCGCCGCGCTGGCCATGCATTCCGGGCCGGTGGTGGGAGACGCGCACAGCGCCACGGCGGGGCTGCACACGATGCGCCGCGGCACGCTCAGGCCGCTGCTGCCGCTGGTGCAGGCCGTGGCCGACCCGGCGCTGTTCCAGCTGGGCATGCCGACCATGATCCTGCACGGGCAAATGGATCCGGCGGTGGCGCCGCGCAACGCCCGGCAGTTGTTCGAGCAGTTCCGCGCGGTCAATGGCCTGGCGCCGGACGAGCCCACCGTCGAGCGCGTGCTCGGCCTGGGGACCGAAAAGGCCTACCGCCGCGTCGACCTGCTGTGCAACCGCAAGGTGGTGCTGCGGTTGTGCGAGATCACGCGGGTCGAGCATGGATGGAGCGGCGGCGATGCCTCGGTGCGCTATCACGCGCGCAGCGGGCCGGATGCCTCGGCGCTGGCCTGGCGTTTCTTCCAGGGCCAGCGGCGCGTGCTCGTGTCTTCCTAGGACCTGTTGGCGCCATTGTTCAGGAAACGGAAACAGACATGTCGCCTCGCCCGTCGCGCGCGTGCCATGGCGGGGCGGTAACATCGCGGCACGCCCGCGATCCCCGGCGCCGTTCCGGTCGCCGGCCAGGCAAGCCTATTCGGAACTTCCCATCATGTCCCTGTCCATTTACCAGGCCTCGGTGCCTGTCTTCATTCGCGGCCTGAGCGTCCTGGCCACATTGCTGGAAAAAGGCGCGGCGCACGCGGCCGCCAATGGCATCGATCCCGCCGAGCTGGTCAATGCCCGGTTGGCGCCGGACATGTATCCCTTGTCCGGCCAGGTGCAACGCGCCAGCGACGCGTCCAAGTTCGCCGTGCAGCGCCTGTCGCAGGTCGAATCGCCGCGCTTTCCGGACGAGGAAACCACCTTCGAGCAACTGCGGCAGCGCGTCGCCGACACGATTGCCTACCTGCGCTCGGTGCCGGCCGACAAGCTCGACGGCGCCGAAGCCCGCACGATCACGCTCAGCTTCGGCGAGTTCAAGCCCGAATTCCGGGGCGACGCCTACTTGCTGACGTTCGCGCTGCCGAACTTCTACTTCCACGTCACCACCGCCTACGACATCCTGCGCCACGCCGGCGTGCCGATCGGCAAGCTGGACTTCCTGGGCCCATACCCGGCCTGACGCCGGGCGCGCGTGCCGGCGGCGCGCCGCCGACCGCGCATTGCCATTCAACCCGGCTTGCGGGCCGGATCGCCGCAGCCTTCCATCGGGCCCATCTTGGCCATGTTCGCCTGGATCTCCTCGGGCGTCAGGTCTTCCTTGTGGGTGGCGATGGACCAGCGGTGGCCGAACGGGTCCACCACCTGGCCGTAGCGGTCGCCCCAGAACATATCGGCCGCCGGCATGGTGACCTGCGCGCCCGCCGCCACCGCCTGCTTGATTGCCGCGTCGACGTCTTCCACGTACAGGTGCAGGGTCACCGGCGTGCCCTTGAGCGCCTTGGGTCCCAGGCTGCCCCACTCGGGAAAATCGTCCATCAGCATCACCACCGAATCGCCGATGCGGATGGCCGCGTGCATCACCTTGCCGCCTGGACCGGGCAGGCGCGCCAGTTCCTGCGCGTCGAAGGCCTTGCGATAGAACGCGATCGCGTCCGAGGCGCCTTCGCACACGATGTGCGGGGTCAGGGTGTGCATGCCGTCGGGAATCGCCTGCTTTGCGGGGGTCGCCATGATGTGTCTCCGAAATTCCTGGATGAAAGTTGCTCGTGGAAGGGGCGGCGCGCCTGCGCGAACCTGCCCGTCCTTGCCCTACGACGAACGGAGGCCGCCGGGATCGACACGCCGTCCGGTTTTTTTTACTGGGCGCGGGCCGATTTGCCGACCAGCGTGGTGAATCCGCCCCAGCACATGCGCTTGAAGTCGAACACGCCTTCGCACGACACGCTGTTCAGGCGCGGATCGGCCATGACCTTGGCGTTGATGCGGTCGCGCTCGGCCTTGCTGGTGAACACGATCCACGAGAACACCACCGTCTCGCCTTCGCGCGCGCTGGCCGCGGCGCTGAACGAGCCGAAGCCTTCGCCGTCGATGTCGTCCGCCACGCATTCGCGATACTCCAGCGCGCCGTTCTCCAGCCAGATCGAGCCGGCCAGATCGGCCATCTTGCGGTAGGCCTCGAGGTTGGCCTTGGGGACGCTCAACAGGTAACCGTCTATGTACTGTTCCATCTGATGCTCCTTGACTTGGTGTTGTTGTGGGCCCCGGCGCGGAACCCGCCAGTCCGCGCGGGCCATGTCGGCAGCGATGCCGGCAGATGTCACTGTATCGGGATCGGCGGCGCTTTCAGATAGGCGTTTGCGACATTCTTGAGGGTGGATTGCGACAGGCCGCAGGCGTATGCTTGGCGGCATGAAAAACATCGCGTTCCTGCTGCCCAGCGGCGCCAATATCGCTTCGCTGGAAACCGCCCGGCACGGCTTTCTGGTGGCCAACGAATACCTGGCCGCGCAGGGGCGGCCGGCGCGCTTCACGGTGCGCACGCTGGCCGCCACGCGCCAGGTCAGCCTGGACGACGGCCGCATCACCGTGCAGGCCGACCTGGTGCTGGACGAGGCCCGCGATATCGACATCTGCATCGCGCCGCCATTGCTGGGCGCGGTGTCCGACGTGGTGCTGTCGAACCGCGATCTCATCGAGTGGCTGTCCCGCCACTATCGCGGCGGCGGCGAAGTGGCCAGCCTGTGCCTGGGCGCGGCCTTGCTGGCCGCCGGGGGCCTGCTGGACGGCCAGCAGGCGGTGGTGCATTGGGCCGCGCGCAATCTGTACGCCAACCTGTTTCCGTCGGTCGACTGGAGCTGCGACCGCGTGGTCCAATCCGGCAACGGCATCTACACCAGCGGCGGCGCCTTCTCGGCGGCGCACCTGGTGCTGCACCTGATCGAGAAATACACCGACCGCGACACCGCCATCTGGTGCGCCAAGTACTTCCAGCTGGACTGGAGCCGCCAGAGCCAGCTGCCGTTCTCGGTGTTCATGGGCCAGAAGTCGCACGCCGACCAGGTGGTGCGGGCGGTGCAGGATTTCATCGAAAGCCGCTACACCGAGAAGATCACCGTCGAGGACCTGGCCGACCGCCACGCCATGGGCCGCCGCACGCTGGAGCGGCGCTTTCGCCAGGCCACCGGCAACAGCATCGTCGAATACGTGCAGCGGGTGCGGGTCGAGGCCGCCAAGAAACGCCTGGAAAGCTCGCGCAAAAGCGTGGCCGAAGTGATGTACGAGGTCGGCTACAACGACACCAAGGCCTTTCGCGACATCTTCAACAAGTACTGCGGCATGTCGCCGGTGGGCTACCGCGAACGCTATCAATGACGGCGGGCGGCGTTGCCGCAAGCCGGAGGTCGCGCGGTTCGCCGGAACGCGCGGCGCCCGGCCCGGGCGGGGCCGCTACGAGGCCGCCAGGGCCTGGCGGGTCCGCCGCGCCAGGCGTTCGAGCAGGGCGCTGCTCAGGCACCCGGCCAGCGCGAACGCCACCGCCACCCACAAGGCCCAGGTGGCGCCGCCGCGGGCATTGAAGGCAAAGCATGCCGCCACGAACGCCGCGCCCATGGTCTGGCCCAGCAGCCGCGCCAGGCCGGACAGGCCGCTGGCCACGCTGGCGCGGTGCGCCGGCACGCTGAACATGATGAAGCGCTGGTTGGGCGACAGGAACAGCCCGAACCCCGTGCCGCACAACGCCATGGGCAGCATCACCGCCCATATCGGCGCGCCAGCGGGCAGCCCGCTCACGATCAGCAGGCCGGCGGCCAGCAGCGCCAGGCCGACCGCGCCCAGCAGGCTGGCGGACATGCGGTCCGACCACTTGCCCGAGAACGGCGCCAGGCAAGCCCCCATCACCGGCCAGGGCGCGATCAGCATCCCGACTTCGGCGATGCCGCGGCCGAGCGTCTGGTTCAGCAGGAACGGCAGCGCCACCATGGCGGCGCCCTGCGCCGCGAAGGCCAGCACGCACACCAGCACGGCCATCGAGAAGGGCGCCAGGCGCAGCAGGTCCAGCGGCACGATCGCGTGCGCGCTCAGGCGTTCGCGGCGCAGCAGCAGCAGTGCCCAGCTCAGCGCGCAGCATGCCCAGATCAGGGCGGTGCCCCAGTCCGGTTGCGCCGCGCGTTCCAGGCCCTGCACGGCCAGCCCGAACGCCAGCGCGCACAGCACGGCCGCGCCGGCGTCGAGCGCCTTGCCATCGCCGGGCAACCGCGGCAGGTGCCGGCCGGCCAGCATCAACGCCACCAGGCAGAAGGGCACGTTCACATAGAACAGCCAGTGCCAGCTCAGCACCGTCAGCATCGCCGACGCCAGCACCGGCCCGCCGGCCAGCGACGCCGCCGCGATCATCGCGTTCAGGCCCATGCCGCGGCCCAGTTCCTCCTTGCGGTAGATGGCGCTCACCAGCGCCATGTTGCAGCCCATCAGCGCCGCGGCAGCCAGGCCCTGCGCCGCCCGCGCCGCTTCCAGCGACCACAGCGACTGCGCCGCGCCGCACCAGACCGAGGCGGCCAGGAACAGCCACAGCGCCGGCAGGAACACCCGCCGGTGCCCGATCTTGCCCGCCAGCGCGGCAAGCGGCAGCATCGTCGCCACCATGACCAGCTGATAGACGGTGACCACGCCGATCACGTCGGCCGCGCCGACGCCCAACTGCGACGCCATCGACGGCAACGCCGTGTTGGTCATGGAGGTATCGAGCGTCGCCATCGAGATCGACAGGGACACGGCCAGCATCGCGTAGCGGCGCGCGGCGGGAGTCAGGGGGGCGGGGGAGGAAGCGGGGGAAGCTGGCATCGCGGACTGAAGGGGGAGACAGAAAACGGGAGGCGGAAAAGACGGTGGCAGGTGGAACAGACGGTCCCAGTATGAAAGCCGCGCTTCTTGCGGTGAATAGCAAAATCCGGAAAGCAGCCTTGCAGATATGAAATACTGGAACCGATTAGGATGGCCGCGGAACGCGTCGAAAGCGAGGGCAGGGTGAACCGATCGGAAGGCATGGCGCTGCTGGTGGCGGCCGTGGACCAGGGCAGTCTCAGCGGCGCTTCGCGCGTCAGCGGGATTTCATTGGCGTCCGTCAGCCGGCGCATCAGCGCGCTGGAGGAACGCGTGGGCACCCGCCTGCTGGTGCGCTCGACCCGCGCCCTGCGCCTGACCGAGGCGGGGCAGCGCTATTACGCCGAGGCCAAGCGCCTGCTGGCCGAGATGGACGAACTGGAAAGCAGCATGCGGATCGACGCCGCCGAGCCCTCGGGCCGGCTGCGCGTCACGGCGCCGACGCTGTATGGGCGGGTGCACCTGCAGCCCTTGCTGGCGAAGTTCCTGATGCAGCATCCCAAGGTCGCGCTCGACCTGCATTTGCTGGACCGCCCCGTCAACCTGCTGGAGGAGGGCATCGACCTGGCCGTGCTGGTCGGCGAACAGCCCAGCTCCAGCCTCGTCGCCCGGCGCCTGGGCTCCATCCGCTGGGTCCTGAGCGCCTCGCCCGACTACCTGGCGCGGCGCGGCATCCCCCACAGCCTGCAGGACCTGGCGCAACACGACGGCCTGGTGTACAGCCACCTGGCGACGGAGGATGCGTGGACGCTGATCGACAAGGGCAAGCCGGTGACCGTGCGGGTGCGCACCCGGATGCGCTCGAACACCGTGGACGGCGTCGTCACGGCCGCGGCGGCCGGCGCCGGCATCGTCTATGCGCCCGCCTGGGCGATCGCGGACCACGTCGCGGCGGGGCGCCTGCAGCCGCTGCTGGTGGCGTCGGAAACCCCGCCCCGGCCGGTGTTCGCGTTGATGACCCACCAGCGGCTGATGGCAGGCAAGGTGCGGTCACTGGTGGAATTCCTCGCCCGGCACCTGCGCGAGAAATCCTTGAATGATCTGTGACGCCGGGCCAGGGCGCGAGGCACCCGGCCTGCCCGTGCTGGCGTCGAACGCCGCCATCGCGCGGTTGACGGTGCTTGGCTGGTAACGTATCGTTTTGCGCAGTTACCGGCCACCCCGCCCATGCATTCCCGTTTCGACCGATTCCGCGCCACCCCTCTCGGGCAGCAGCTCGAGGCCCTGATTGACGAGCCGGGCCGCTACCTCGAGTACGCGGCGCTGTCGCGGGTCGGCGTGGCCGCCGTCGCCGCCATCAGCGACGACGTCGAAACGATGTTCCCCGAAGTCGCGGCGGACACCACCGCGCGGCAGTTCTGCGGCGCGCTCGTGGCCGACCTGATGCGGCGCCACGGTCATGAGGTGGTGCAGGCGCGCGGCCGCGTGGCGGGCGCGATTTTCAGCTATGGCGCGGTGTTCAGCCCGCGGCCCGTGGCGCTGCCGTTCGCCGGGGTCATCGACGGGCTGGCGCGCATGCCGGACGCCGTGGCCAGCCTGATGGCGCGCGTGCCGGCGCCCTGGCGTACCCGCCGGCCCGAGGGAACCGGGTTTTCGGCCACCGAACACGTCTGCCTCCTGCGCGGCCTGGATACCGTGTTCGTCCAGCGCATCGAGGCCATTCTCGCCGCGCCGCTGCCGCGCATCGATTCCGTCGACGGCAGCGCCCTGGCGGCCGAGCGCGATTACCAGGAGCATGACCCGGACGCCGCGCTGGCCTCGTTCCGCCGCGGCCGGGCGCAGTTGTGCGCCTCGCTGCGCAAGCTGGACGCGACGGCGCTGGCGCGGTGCGGCCTGCGCGACGGCCTGCACCGCATGACGCTCGAACAGATCGTGCGCGAGCTGCTCGAGCACGACCGCACCCATTGCCAGGAACTGGAAGAACTGCTCGCCGAACTGGCCCCGCCGACCGCTCGTGGCGAACGCGGCGCCGCATGAGCCGCGGCGCCCGCCGCCACGCCCGTGCCGCGGGTCCGCGACCGCATCGGCTATATTGCCAGCGCCCCTTTTCTTTCTCGCGGGCCGCCGCCGGCCCCATCGAATCCCATGCCTGAAAAACCCGTAGAACCGCAAGCCGTCCTCAGCCCCAACGCCCGCTACGCGATCTTCATCGTCGCCACGCTGAACCCCGGCGCCGACAACGCCGCCGCCGTGCGCGCCTGGTGTGAAGACGTCGGCAACCTGGTGCGCACCGTCGGCACGCGCGCGGTGGCCGCCGACCTGTCCTGTGTCTGTGGCTTCGGCTCGGCCGCCTGGGACACGCTGTTCGGCGCGCCGCGGCCCGCCGGCCTGCATCCGTTCCGCGAGATCGGCACGGGCGAGCGCGTCGCCGTGTCGACGCCGGGCGACATCCTGCTGCACATCCGCGCCGAAGCCATGGACGCCTGTTTCGAGCTGGCCACCTTGCTGGTGGCCGCGCTGGGCCCGGCGGCCACGGTGGTCGATGAAGTGCACGGCTTCCGCTATTTCGACCGGCGCGCCATCATCGGCTTCGTCGACGGCACCGAGAACCCGCAGGGGTTCGAACTGCCCGGCTACACCCTGATCGGCGACGAGGACGAAGCCTTCGCCGGCGGCAGCTACGTGCTGGTGCAGAAGTACCTGCACGACATGAGCGCCTGGGAAAAGCTGTCCACCGAACAGCAGGAACTCATCATCGGCCGCCGCAAGCTCACCAACGTCGAGCTGCCCGACGACGTCAAGCCGTCGTACTCGCACAGCGCCCTGACCACCCTGGAAGAAGATGGCCAGGAGATCAAGATCCTGCGCGACAACATGCCGTTCGGCCGCGCCGGCGCCGGCGAATTCGGCACCTATTTCATCGGCTACGCGCGTTCGCCCAAGCCGATCGAACAGATGCTCGAGAACATGTTCGTGGGCCGTCCTGCCGGCAACTACGACCGCCTGCTCGACTACAGCCGCGCCGTCACCGGCAGCCTGTTCTTCGTGCCGTCGGCCGAGCTGCTGGACGAGCTGGCCGAACGCGCGGGCTGATCGGCCTCAGTCGGGGATCTGCGGCTCGACCAGCCGCATCAGCTGGGCCAGCGATTCCTGCCAGCCCAGGTAGCACATCTCCGTCGGGATCACCGCGGGGATGTTCTCCTGCACCACGGTCATCTCCGTGCCGCAGGACACCTTGCGCAAGGTGATCGTGGTCTGCATGCGGCCCGGCAGGTTCGGGTCGTCGAACTCGTCGGTGTAGCGGATCTTCTCGCCCGGCACCAGTTCCAGGTATTCGCCGCCGAAGCCGTGGGCGTGGCCGGTGCCGAAATTGCGGAACGCCATGCGGTGCCTGCCGCCGACCTTGGCATCAAGCTCGAAGACCTCGCAGGTGAAGCCATACGGGGGCAGCCAGCGCACGACCGCGTCCGGCTCGAGGAAGGCGCGGTAAACGGTGTCGGGTGATGCGCGCAGGACGCGATGCAGGGTAACAGTGCCAGTCGTCATGATGAATCCGCCTTTGAAGGAAGTGGTGCGTATCGGGACGACGTATGAGCTTGGGGCGGATCGACAGGCCGGGCATTGGGACAAACCCTGAGTCCGGTCAAGCTGCCGCGTCCGCCATCTCCCGCAACAGCACGTCCTCGTAGAACGCGCCGATCGGCAGCGTCCGGTCGCGCACCTGGATCTCCAGCACCCAGATGCCGTCGGCCGGCACGAATTCGGCCTGCGCCAGCCGGTGCCGGCCGTACAGCGCGTGCGGAAAATCCGCCACCCGGTGGCCCGGCACCTCGCGCACCAGCTCGCAGCCATAGTCGCGCGCGTAGGCCTCGGCGCGGTCGTACAGGGCCGCGCCGGTCAGACCGCGCAGCCAGTCCTCGCGGGTGCGCCGGAACACCTGGCGCGCGGCTTCGGCGCAGCGCCGGCGGTCGGCATCCGCGCCCAGCACGAAGGTATCGCCATAGTCGCCCTCGTAGCCGTCCCAGACCGGGCCGATGTCCACCACGAACACGTCATCGTCGCGCAGCCGGCGCTGGAAGTCGGTGGGCTGCACCGCCGGCGACTGCGAGTCGGGGCCGAAGCGCACGTAGGTCGGGTGCCAGTTGTGCGACGCGCCCATGCGTCGCAGGTGGGCATCGGCCGCCGTGACCGCCTCGCGCGTGGTCATGCCGGGCCGCAGCAGCGCGGCAATCTCGCGCACCGCCTCGCGCGAGCGGCGGCGGGCGTCGAGGATGCCGTCCAGGCTGAAGCGCTGGCCGACCTGTTCCCACGGGTGGGTCGGGGCCGGCGCGACGCGCGTGGCGGGCCGATCCCGCGCTGGCACGAAGGCCTCGGACACGAAGCGGTCCGGCGGCAGGCCGGCCGCGCACAATCGATCCCGCGCCGCGCGCACCATGGCCGGGTTGCCGCAGGCGTAGGCCACCGTGCGCGGCCAGTCGTGGTCCGCGGCCAGGGCGGCGTCCTGCACGTGCCAGGCGGGCGCGGCGGATGCCCGCGACAGCACCGCCTGCCATTGGAACCCGCTGTGCTTGCCCTGCAGCGCGTTGAGCAGCGGGCCCGCGTAGCAGTCGTCCTCGTCGCGGCCGCCCCAATAGAGGGTGACGCGCCTGATGCGCGGATCCTGCAATGCCGCCATCATGATCGCGTGGACGCCGGCATAGCCGGTGCCGGTGGCCAGCAGCACCAGCTCCTGGACCGCCTCGGCCCAGCCCTGCGCCGGCCAGACGCAGGCGCCGTGCGGGCCCGCCAGGGTGAGCGTGTCGCCGGGCATCAGGCGCGGCAGCACCCGTTCGGTGAAACCGCCGCCGGGCATGCGCCGGATGTGGAATTCGAGCCGGGCGGGGCCGGCCGCGGCCGGCACGCTGGCGATGGAGAACGGGCGCTCGCCGCCATCTTCCATCAGGAAGCGCACATGCTGCCCGGCCTGCCAGGTGAAGGCACCGGCGGCGTCGTGGGGCGCCACGATCAGCTGGGTTACGTCGGCGGTCAGCGGTACCCGCGACAGCACCGTCACCGGGTAGTGGCGCGCCGGTTGCGCCGGCGCCTGCCAGTGCGCAAAGCGCAGCGCCAGGTCACCGGTCGCCCGGCACTGGCACATCAGCAATTCGTCGGCGGCGGTGACATAGGTGCGCTCGGTGGGCGGCGCGATGCGGGCGTAGGCGCCGCCGGCCACCTGGGCCCGGCACGACCCGCACTCGCCGCGCTGACAGGAAAACGGCACGGCCACGCCCTGGGCCAGCGCGGCTTCCAGGATCGAGGTGCTGCCATCGCTGGTGAAGCGGCCGTGCTCGAGGGTGATGGCGTGGGCGGGCGTGGACATGGCGCGATTCCGGTGGCGTGCCCCGGGGGGCGATGGGGGCAATGTAGCGATAGAATGGCTCGATGAAATAGGGCCATTTTCATGAACCAGACCAAGCCACTTTCGCGCGATACCCGCCAGGAGGCCAGCCTGGACCTGCCGGTCGATCCGCCGCGCCCGGACGAATCCAAGCAGTCCTGGGTGTACCGGCAGATCCGCGAGCGCATCCTGCGCGGCGTCCTGCCCTCGGGCGGGCGGCTGCCGTCCACCCGCAGCCTGGCGGCGCGCTGGCATGTTGCCCGTTCCACCGTCGAGGCCGCCTACGACCAGTTGCGCGGCGAAGGCTATACCGCCGGCGCGGTCGGGTCCGGCACCTATGTGGCGGCGGTCATCCCGGACAATTTCTTTCGCCACGGACTGCCGGGCGATACGGCCACGGCGCCCGCTGCCGCCACGCACGCCGCGCCGCGCTCGGCCCCGCGGGATGCCGACCGTTCGGTTCCTCCCTTGCGGCACGAACCGCCTTTCACCGCGCGCGGCGCCGACGCCTCGCTGTTCCCCATGGCGGCCTGGCGCCAGGGCCTGCTGGCCAGCGCCCGGCGGGTGACGGCGGCGCAACTGGCGCGCGAGGATCCGCAGGGCTGGTATCCCCTGCGCGAACAGATCGCGCGCTATCTCGGCGCGGCGCGCGGCATTGCCTGCGATGCCGACCAGGTGGTGGTGCTGACCGGCATCCGCGACGGCCTCGATCTCAGCGGGCGCCTTCTGCTCACGCCGCGCGACAAGGTGCTGGTGGAAGACCCCGGCTACCTCAATGCCATGCCGCTGTTCAGCCAGTACACGCAGCGCGTGGTGCCGGTGGCCATCGACCAGCACGGCTTCTCGGTGGCCGGCGCCCGCCGCCATCGCGGCGTCAGGCTGGTGCATGTGACGCCGGCGCACCAGTCGCCCACCGGCGTCACCATGCCGGTGTCGCGCCGCCTGGAGCTGCTGGACTGGGCCGAGCAGGCCGGTTGCTGGATCCTGGACGACGACTACGACAGCGAATTCAACTACGACGGCGCGCCGCTGGCGGCCCTGAAAAGCCTGGACCGCGCCGACCGCGTGATCCACTGCGGCAGCTTCAACAAGACCCTGTTCAACGCCCTGCGCATCGGCTACGCGGTGCTGCCCCGGCCGCTGGTGGCGGACTTCGCCCGCGCCCGCTACCTGACGGGCCGCTCCGGCAGCATCGTCGAGCAGATGACGCTGGCGGCGTTCCTGGAGAACGGCGGTTTCGCGCGCCACGTGCGGCGGGCGCGGCCGGTCTATGCGCAGCGGCGCGATCGGGTGCTGCGCATGTTGCGCCAGGCGGTGGGCGCGGCGCCGCTGCAAGTCAGCGGCGAACATGCGGGCTTTCACCTGGTGTGGTGGCCGCCGCCCGGCATCGACGTGGCGGCATTGCTGGCGCGGGCGCGCACGCTGGGCGTGGGGCTGCAGCCGGTCGCGGATTTCTGTCGGCGCGTGTCCTGGCCGGCGGGCGTGGTGATCGGCTACAGCGCGCGCCAGGAGGCGGAACTGGACAGCCTGGAGGCGCTGCTGCGGGAAGTCGCGGGCGTTTCGTAGCAAAATGCGGCATGGCGGCGCCGCGTCCCGCCTTCACCGTTTTTTCCAGGATTCCTCATGCCGCAACTCGATCTCTACCAGGTGGACGCTTTTTCCGCCGCGCCCTTTGGCGGCAACCCCGCCGCGGTGGTGCCGCTGGAGGCATGGCTGCCGGACGCCACGCTGCAACGCATTGCCGAAGAGAACAACCTGTCCGAGACCGCCTACGTGGTGCGCCGCGGCGACATCCACGAGCTGCGCTGGTTCACGCCCGCGGTCGAGGTCGACCTGTGCGGCCATGCGACCCTGGCGACCGCCTGGGTGCTGTTCGAGCAATTGGGCGCCAGCGAAGAGGTGCTGCGCTTTGCCACCCGCAGCGGCGAACTGCGGGTGCGGCGCGCCGGCGACGGGCTGGCGATGGACTTTCCCGCCAGGCGCCCGGTGGCCGAAGCCATCCCCGACGGCCTGCTGCGGGCGCTCGGCCTGCCGGCGGCGCGCGCGCTGTACCGCACCGACGACTACCTGGTGGTGATCGACGACGAAAGCCTGATCGACGGCCTCGCGCCCGACTTCGCCGCGCTGGCGGCATTCGACGTGCGCGGCGTGGCGGTGACGGCGCCGTCCACCCGCTACGACTTCGTGTCGCGCTGGTTCGGGCCGCGCGTCGGCGTCAACGAAGACCCGGTCACGGGGTCGGCGCACACCTCGCTGGCGCCTTATTGGGGCGAGCGGCTGGGCAAGACCCGGCTCACCGCCGAGCAGGGCGGGGCGCGCAAGGGCCAGCTGCGCTGCGAGCTGCGCGACAACGGCCGCGTCATCATCAGCGGCCAGGCCGCGTTGTACCTGCGCGGCACGATCTTCCTGTGAACCGCGCCGCCATCACCGAAAACCTATTGCCTCATCAACACTTCAAATAAGGCCGCCGCGACACGCGCCTAGAATCTGCCGTCACGAGAGCCGGACGGATCGATCCTTCCGACGCCGGACACGACAACAAGGAGACGCAGGGCAATGGATGCGGTGTGGATAGTCGCCGTCGGGGCGGCCGTGGCGGGATTCGTGCAGGGCCTGTCGGGCTTTGCCTTCGGCATGGTGGCCATGTCGTTCTGGGCCTGGGTGCTGGATCCGCGGCTGGCGGCGGCGCTGGCCGTGTTCGGCGCGCTCACCGGCCAGCTGCTGGCGGTATTCTCGGTGCGGCGCGGCTTCAACTGGCCGTTGCTGTGGCCCTTCCTGCTCGGTGGCCTGGCCGGTATTCCGCTGGGCGTCCTGATCCTGCCGCACCTGGACATGGACTGGTTCAAGGCCGTGCTGGGCGCGCTGCTGGCGCTGTGGTGTCCGGTCATGCTGATGGCGCAGCGCTTGCCGCGCATCGGCGGCAATCGCTGGGGGGACGGCGCGGTCGGACTGGTGGGCGGCGTGATGGGCGGCATCGGCGGCTTCGCCGGCAGCGTGCCGACCCTCTGGTGCACGCTGCGCGGTTTCGGCAAGGACACGCAGCGCGCCGTGATCCAGAATTTCAACCTGTCGATGCTGGCCGTGACCATGGCCACCTACCTGGCCACGGGCATCGTCACGCGCGACATGGCGCCCATGTTCGCCGTGGTGGCGCCGGCCATGCTGATCCCCACGCTGCTGGGCACGCGCCTGTACATCGGCATATCGGAAGTCACGTTCCGCCGCCTGGTGCTGGGGTTGCTGACCTGCTCGGGACTGACATTGCTGGCCTCCTCGGTGCCGCGGCTGCTGGGGTATTGAGGGCCGGTCCGCGTCCGGCCCGCTCCCGGCCTGTGCTCTGCCGCAATGGCTTTACGACAGTCCGACCCCCTCCCGCACACTCGCCGCCAGCATCTGCGCCGTGGCCGCCGACAGCGTCCAGCCCAGGTGCCCATGGCCGGTGTTGTAGAACACGCCGGGCCGCTTGCCGGGGCCGACGCGCGGCATCATGTCGGGCATCATCGGCCGCAACCCGCACCAGGGCACCACGCGCGCCGTGCGCACGCCGGGAAAGTGGCGGCGGGTCCAGTCCACCAGCGGCTGGATGCGTTCGGCGCGGATGTCCAGGTTGAAGCCGTTGAACTCGGCCGTGCCGGCCACGCGGAAACGGTCGCCCAGGCGGCTGGTGACGATCTTGGCGGCCTCGTCCAGCAGGCTCACGCTGGGCGCGGCGGCCTGGCTGGCGGCGTCGTCCAGGTGCACGCTGATCGAATAGCCCTTGACCGGATAGATGTTCAGCCTGTCGCCCAATTGCCGCGCGAACTGGCGGCTGGCGGCGCCGGCGCAGACCACGATGGCGTCGGTCTCGTGCTGTTCGTGCCGCGTGCCGTCCTCGCGCGCCAGGTCCAGCACGTAGGGCAGGCCGTCGCGGCTGATGGCGCGGATGTCGGCATCCTGTTCGAAGCGCACGCCGCGGCGCGCGCAGGCCCGCGCCAGGCCGCTGGTGAACTTGTGGATGTCGCCGGTGGCGTCGGACGGCGTATAGAAGCCGCCGTGGCAGGGCGTTTGCAGCGTCGGCTCGATGCCGCGGATTTCCTCCGGCGTGACGGCGTGCCGCTCCAGCCCGCCTTCGCGCAGCAGCGCGTTGGCGCGGCGCGCGGTCTCGAAGCTGGCGGCATCGTGGTAGATGTGCAGGATGCCGCGGCGCTCCAGGTCGAAATCGATGCCTTCCTCCTCGGCCATGGCGTACAGGTGCTGGCGCGCCTCGATCGCCATGCGCGTGGTGGCGATGGTGTTCTGGCGATAGTTGCGGATCTGCCCCATGAACTGGGCCAGCCATGAATACTTGTGCCAGCTCGGACGCGGATTGAGCAGCAGCGGCGCGTCGTGGCGGCCGAGGCAGCGCAGGCCTTTCAGGATGGTGGCGGCGCTGTTCCAGACTTCGGCATTGCTGGCGGACAACTGGCCGCCGTTGGCGTAGGACGTCTCCATGGCGGGATAGCGCTGACGGTCGTAGACGGTGACGTCGTAGCCCAGTTTGCTCAAGGCGTAGGCGGACGTGACGCCGGTGATACCGGCGCCGATGATGGCGATGCGGGGCATGATGGCTCCAGATGGCGTGGCCACGATCCGATGATCGCGGCACCCCATCTGTCTCTGTACCTGAGAGCTTCACCCGGGCGCGAGGGCGCGGGTTCCCCTTCGGTGGGCGCCAGGCGCCTCTCTCCAGATTGTCTAGACCGCGCAGTCCTGTTGCCTGAGAGTTTCCGGGGCGGTTGCTCCGTCGGCGCCCGTCACGGGGGACGGGACTCTTCTGCGGGGTTTTGAATCGACGCAGTGAGAATAGCCAAAATCTGCCGCGAGCGGGACTCAGGGTTAATACCAGGAAGGAGGCGGATAGGCTCTACACTGGGCGCCAACCCGCGCGGCACGCGCCGGTCAGAAAACGAAAGGACGATCCCGCATGCGCGCTCCGGCAATGTTCCGTATTTCCCTGCTATCCGCGACGTTGGCGCTGGCCCTGGCCGGCACCGCCTCGGCCAGCCCGGCCGTTGCGCAAGCGCCCGCCGCCAAGGCAGCCACGGCATCGGCCTCCGCATCCACGCCCGCATCTTCGCCGACATCCACGCCGGCATCCCCCGCCCAGGCGTCCGCGACACCGGCATCCACGCCCGCCAAGGCCGATCGCGCCACCGCCGCCGTCGACGCCGCGGTGGCCGAGGTCATGCGCCAATACGGCATCGACGGCATGGCCATCGGCGTCAGCCACAATGGCGAGCAGCGCTTCTTCAACTATGGCGACGCCTCGCGCCAGCCGCGCCGCGCCGTTTCCAGCGACACCCTGTTCGAACTGGGTTCGATCAGCAAGACCTTCACCGTCACGCTGGCCGCCTACGCGCAGGCCACGGGCCGCCTGTCGCTGGCCGACAGTCCGGCCAAGTGGGTGCCCGAGCTGCAAGGCAGCGAATTCGCCAAGCTGACGCTGGTGAACCTGGCCACGCACACCGCCGGCGGCTTTCCCTTGCAGGTGCCGGACGCGGTCCAGAACACGGCGCAACTGATGGACTACCTCAAGGCCTGGACCCCGCAGTATGCGCCCGGCACGAAGCGCACCTATGCCAACCCCAGCATCGGCATGCTGGGCGTGGTGGCGGCACGCGCGCTGGGCGAGTCCTACGTGGCGGCGATGGAGCAGCAGTTGTTTCCCAAGCTGGGCCTGCGCGACACCTGGCTGGAGGTGCCGCCGCGCAAGATGCCCGACTACGCCCAGGGCTACGACAAGCAGGACGCGCCGGTGCGCGTGAACCCGGGCGTGCTGGCCGACGAGGCCTACGGCGTGAAGTCCAGCGCCCGCGACATGCTGCGTTTCATCGAGATCAATCTGGGCGCCGTGCCAGTTGACGCCACGCTGCAGCGTGCCATCGCCGAGACCCACACCGGCTATTACCAGTTGGGCGCGATGACGCAGGACCTGATCTGGGAACAGTATCGCTACCCGGTGGCGGTGGACGACCTGGTGCGCGGCAACTCCGCCCAGGTCGCGTTCGAGACCCTGCCGGTCAAGGCCCTGCAACCGCCGCTGGCGCCGCGGCAGTCGGTGTGGGTCAACAAGACCGGCGCCACCAATGGCTTTGGCGCCTACGTGGCATTCGTGCCGTCGCGCAAGCTCGGCATCGTGATCCTGGCCAACCGCAACTATCCCAACCAGGCGCGGGTGCGGTTGGCGTTGCGGGTGCTCGAGGCGCTGGCGCCGTGAATGCCGCCGGCCGGCGCGCAGCGGCCTTCAGGATCGGGCCGCAGGGCGCGCCTGGCCGGCCGCCCTGGCGCCGTCGAACCTCGGCAGCAGCCCCATGATCTCCAGCCGCGCGCACAACTCGCCCAGCCGCCGCAGCTTGTACGCTTCGACGTCCATGCCGCCATAGTCGTAGAAGCCTTGCCCTTCGCGCAGGCCGTTGCGCCCCTGTTCCATGTTGCGTTCGATGATGGCCGGGGCCGCGAAGCGCGTATCTAGCGCGCCGGACAGGTAGCGCGAGGCGTAGTAGAGGATGTCGCCGCCGCCCCAGTCGATGAACTCCAGCAGGCCCAGCACCGAGAAGCGCAGGCCGAAGCCCAGCCGCACGGCGGTGTCGATGTCCTCGGCGCTGGCCACGCCTTCCTCGACCATGCGGGCCGCCTCGTTCATGGCCAGCGCCTGGATGCGCGGCACGATGTAGCCGGCGGCGGGCGCGCACCGCACCGGCGTCTTGCCGGCCAGGCGCAGCACCGCCAGCAGGTCCTGCAACGCCACGTCGCTGGTCCGCGGGCCGGGGCTCACCTCCACCAGCGGGATCAGGTAGGCGGGATTGAGCCAGTGCGCGTTCAGGAAGCGGCCGGGCGCGCGCACCATGTCGGCCAGTTCGGTGACCAGGAAGGTCGAGGTGGTGGAGGCGATGACGCTGTCCGGCGCGCAGGCCTCGCCGAGCCAGTCGAAGGTGTCGCGCTTGATGTCCAGTTGCTCGGGCACCGCCTCGAACACCACGCGGGCGCGGGCCAGGTCGGCCAGGGCGTCCTCGCGCGCCACCAGGCGCACGCGGCCCAGCGCGGTGTCGGCCTGGGCCTCGTCCAGCAGGCCCAACCGCACGAGCGTGCCCAGTTCGCGCCGCAGGCCGCCCAGCACGCGGGCGAAGGTTTCGGCGCGTTCGCCGCGCGCGCGCGGCTTGATGTCGATCAGCGTAACGTCCAGTCCGGCATGGATGTATGACAGCGCGATGCCCATGCCCATGCGGCCGGCGCCGACCACGCACAAGGTCTGTTCCATGGTCAGCATCCTTGCGCGAGCAGCGCGGCCATGTCGGCGCGCGACAGGGCGTCCAGCCCCAGCGCCTCCAGCGTGCGGCCTTCGGCGTACAGGTCGCGGCCCGTCACGGCCGAGGCCACGCTCAACAGGCCCTGCGCCACCGGCGTGGGCACGCCGGCCCAGCGGCCGGTCGACACCAGGAACGATAGGCCCAGGCGCGTGTCTTCCAGCATGTAGCGGTGCGTGCCCAGGTCGATGGTTTCGCGCCAGTCGCCGCTGTCGGTCAGCTTGCCGTGGGCGCCGCGGCCATACATCCATTCGTCGCCCTCGCTGGCATAGTGGTCGGCCAGCGGGAAATGCGGCGCGGCGTAGCCTAGCGCGGCGCGGATGGCGATGCGTTCGGCGTCCAGCGCGTCGGTCACGCGGCGGATCGACGGCTGCGTGCCCTCGTTGTGGATGTCCCAGCGTTCGAAGTGTTCGAGCGGACCGGCGTTCATCAGGATCAGCGGCGGGTGGATCACCGGGCCGGCGTTCATCAGCGCCCCGGACAGGGCGTCCTCGATCGGTTCGATGCTCGGATAGGCCTGCGCCAGCGTTGCCAGCGCGGAGTCGGCCAGGCGACTCGGGAATACGCCGGTGGGCAGGCGCGTGGCGTAGGCGCT
Organism: Achromobacter sp. EG18; assembly: GCF_059759395.1. NCBI lineage: Bacteria > Pseudomonadati > Pseudomonadota > Betaproteobacteria > Burkholderiales > Alcaligenaceae > Achromobacter > Achromobacter sp. EG18. The sequence continues at coordinate 2,280,607 of NZ_CM186213.1, read as the reverse complement.
GATGACGACGCGGTCGCCGTGCTTGCGCGCCAGATAGGGCAGGGTGCCGGTCTCGGCAAAGGCGACCTCGGCCGGGTTGCCGGCCTGGCGTAGGGCGCGGGCAAACAGATAGCTGCCGAAGGTGCCGGGCGGCAGGAACACCACCTGGCCGTCGCGCAGGTGCGGCGCCAGCTCGGGCGCCAGCGCCGCATGCGAGGTGGACGGCAGCGGAATCACCAGCAGTTGCGCGCCCGCGGTGGCGGCGGCCAGGTCGGCCGTCAGCTCGATCTGGCCGGGCGCCTCGCCCAGGGCGATGCGGCGGGTGCCGCGATAGTCGGTGACTTCCAGGGCGCCGGCGCGGCGCAGGCTGTCGAACGCCGCCGCGTCGCGGCGCCACAGGCGCACCCGATGTGCTTTTTCCGCCAGGTCGGCGGCCGCCGCGTAGCAGCCGTGGCCGCCTCCAATAACGCCGATGCGCATGATCGAGCTCCTTCGTGAGAGCTTCGATCCTAGCGATGGCCGGCTCGGAGGACTGCGCCGCAGGCGCAAGCGGAATACGGAATCGGCAAGGGAATGCGCGGCGGGGCGCGGCCCGCTGCGTCGGCAGGCGCGACCCGCCACCGCAATGGGCCTGGCGCCCCGCGCTTGAACAGACCTCGCGCGCCGCCCTTCAACAGGCGCGGGCGCGGCCCTGCCGGAGCGTGTCGGACGGCAGGCAGCCGTAGCGCTTGCGGTAGTGCGTGGCGAAATGGCCGAAGCTGGTCACGCCGCAGCGCAGCAGGATGTCGGTGACGCTGTCGCCGTCGCCGGCGTTGCCCAGCGCCGCGTGCGCCAGCGCCAGGCGGCGGTTGCGCAGGTAGTCGCTGGGGCTCTGCTGCAGGAACTGGGTGAAGCCGTTCTGCAAGGTGCGGATCGAGACGCCGCAATGCGCGGCCAGGTCGGGCAGGGCGATGGGCGCGTCGATGTGGTCCTCGATGTAGTCGCGCGCGCGCCGCACGTGCAGCGGCAGCGGCTGGCGCCGATCGGCGCGCAGCGCCTCGGAATAGTTGTGCGGCAGCTGCATCAGCAGCAGCGAGACCAGGTAATCGGAAAAGCCCGCCGCCAATATCTGCGTCACGCCTTCGATGGCGGGGTGCTGGTACAGCCTGCACAGGTAGTCCAGCGTTTCCTGCACCGCCGCCAGGCCGGCCGAACCGGGCGCCGCCTCCAGATCGAACACCAGCGCCTGGCGCAGCGGACGGTCCAGCAACTGTTGCAGCTGGCGTTCCAGCGCCTGCCGCTCGACCCGCAGGATCAGGCTGCGGCAATCCGGGCCGATGCGCAGCACGCTGCGCTCGGAGGGCGACGAAATGGTCAGGCCGCCTTCGCGCAGGGCCGCGCTGCGCTTGCCCAGCGTGACCTGTCCGGCGCCTTGCAGCGTGACGCGCACCAGGTAGTAGCGGGCGATGTCGCCGGCGTCGATCTCGACCTCGGCGCCATAGTGCAGGTCGAACAGCGCGGCGCTGCCGAAGAACACGCCATACAGGCGCGATTGCAGAGGATCGCCGCGCGCCACGCACATGCGGTGCGACCACAGGTGCTGGCTGACCTGGTCGGTGATTTCGGAAAGATTGCCCGAATCCAGCAGGCAATGGCGTTGCAGCGGGTAGGTATCGTGGAACATGCTTTCCTGCGCCCCGGGAATAGCCGTTGCGCACCCGGTATAGAGCCGGCCGGCGCAAAGGCCTACAACAGATGCAGCCATCGGAATGGCGAACCAGACAGCGGGACGCCGCCACCGCCTCGATGCGGCCGGCGCGATCCCATTGCGATACAAGGGAAGAACATGACGGGCGATACCGGAACCGACGCGGCGCAGAAACGCTATGCCTATGAATGGTATGTCGTCCTGATCTGCATGCTAGCGTACATATTTTCGTTCGTCGACAGGCAGATCCTGGCCCTGATGATCGAACCCATCAAGCGCGACCTGCAGCTCTCGGACACCCAGTTCAGCCTGCTGCACGGGCTGGCCTTCTCGCTGTTCTACGCCTTCATGGGCATTCCCATCGCGCTGCTGGCCGACCGCTATTCGCGGCCCCGCATCATCGCCATCGGCGTGGCCTTCTGGAGCCTGGCGACCGCCGCCTGCGGCCTGTCTAAGAACTTCGGCCAGATGTTCCTGGCGCGCATCGGCGTGGGAGTGGGCGAGGCGGCGCTGTCGCCGGCCACGTATTCGATGCTCAGCGACATGTTCCCGCGCCACAAGCTCGGGCGCGCCGTGGGCATCTATTCGATCGGCTCGTTCATCGGCGGCGGCCTGGCGTTCCTGATCGGCGGCTATGTCATCGACCTGCTCAAGAGCGTGGATAGCGTGCGCCTGCCCGGCGTGGGCGAACTGCGGTCGTGGCAGGTGACGTTCTTCATCGTCGGCCTGCCCGGCGTGCTGGTGGCGCTGCTGATCCTGCTGACCGTGCGCGATCCGCAGCGCAAGGGCCTGCGCCACGACGCCGACGGGCGGGTGCAGAAGCCCACCGCGGGCGCATTGTTCCGCTTCCTGGGCCGCCATCGCGGCACCTTCTGCTGCCATTACCTGGGGTTTTCGTTCTACGCCATGATCCTGTTCTGCCTGCTGGGCTGGACGCCGGCCTTCTACATGCGCAAGTTCGGCCTGTCGCCGGTGGAGGCGGGCTACATGCTGGGCACGGTGGTGCTGGTGGCCAACACCGCGGGCGTGTTCTGCGGCGGCTGGCTGATGGACTGGCTGGCGCGGCGCGGCTACAGCGACGCGCCCCTGCGCGCCGGCGTCATCGGCGCGATCGGCATGGCGCTGCCGGCCGTGGCCTTCACCCAGGCGAACGGGTTGTGGCTGTCGGTGGGCCTGCTGCTGCCGGCGATGTTCTTCGCCTCGTTCCCCATGCCGACGTCCACGGCGGCCATGCAGATCCTGCCGCCGAACCAGCTGCGTGCCCAGGTGTCGGCGCTGTTCCTGCTGATCTCCAACCTGGTCGGGTTGGGGCTGGGCACCACGGCGGTGGCGCTGCTGACCGACCGCCTGTTTCGCGACCCGGCGGCGGTGGGGCATTCCATGTCGCTGCTGATCGGCGTGGCCACGCTGCTGTGCATCGGCCTGCTGGCGGCAGGCTGCGGCAAGTACCGAGGCAGCCTGGCGCGGGAAGAAGGCGAGCGCGCCGCGCCCGCCGCGCAGGTTGCGGCGCTGGCGCGCGCGCCCGCCGGCCAAACGCCGTGACGCGCGCGATGCCGCAAGCCCGGTGACGCGGCATACGGCTGCCGCGCCCGCGCCGGGGGCGCGACGGTCAGGCCGGGCCAACCCGGACCGGCATCCGCCTTTGTCCTGGCGCAAGCCTTCGGGCCCCGTCCAGCCCCCGCGATTCGCCACTGCGGCGATAATCGCGCGCATGACCTACCAATTACTCAAAATGCTGCATGTCGCCGCCGTGGTCGCATGGCTGGGCGGCTCCCTGTTCGTGTCGCTGTTCCTGCTGTCGTCGCAGCCGCCCGACAGCGACGAGGCGCCCAGGGAACGCAAGATGCTGGGCGCCCTGCGCCGCTGGACGCTGTTCGTCACCACGCCGGCGATGGTGCTGGCCTGGCTGGTCGGCCTGCACCTGGCCGTGACCTTCGGCTGGTTCGCCATGACCTGGATCTGGATCAAGATCGCGCTGGCGCTGGTCCTGTCGGGCCTGCTGGGCGTGCAGAGCGCGGCCTTGCGCCGCCAGGCCCAGGGCAGCGCGAAGCGCGCGCCGCTGGTCGACCTGTACGCGCCGCTCACGGTGGTCGCCGCGGCGGTCATCGTGACGCTGGTGGTGGTCAAGCCGTTCTGAGGCCCGGCCTGCGGCGTGGCCACGCGGCGCCGGCATGCCGGGCCGGCGCGCGCCGTCGGCGCGGGGCGTGGCCGCTTATGCGCCGGCGCCATATCCAAACACCCCCGTAATAACGACTCAACGAAGTATTCGTTCGTGGCCGCGGGGGCCATCCCTAGAATCGTCTCCTCATAACCGTATCGACTGAGAGGCGATTTCCATATGACTCCCCGTACTTACAGCGCCCGCGCGGGCACGTTGGCCAAGGCCCTGCTGGGCGCCGTGCTGGCCGCCGCCGCCATGTTCCACGGGCCGGCGTTCTCCGCCGATCCCAGACCGCTCAAGGTCGGCGTGCGCGGCGGCGTCGACGAACAGATCTGGGAAGTGGTGGCGCAGGTCGCCAAGAAGAACGGCCTGGCGGTCGAGCCGGTGGTCATCACCGGCACCGCCAGCCCCAACGAGGCGCTCAACAACGGCGACCTGGACGCCAACGCGTTCCAGCACATCCCGTTCCTGAACGACCAGATCAAGCAGCGCGGCTACAAGCTGGTGTCGGTCGCCAATACGCTGATCTCGCCCATCGCCTTCTATTCGAAGAAATACAAGTCACTGCAGGCCCTGCCCGAGGGCGCCAAGGTCGGCATCCCCAACGACCCCAGCAACCAGACCCGCGCGCTGGTGATCCTGCGCGACCAGGGGCTGATCACGCTCAAGGACGGCTTCGATCCGGCCACCGGCACCGCGACGCTGGCCGACGTGACCTCCAACCCGCGCAAGCTCGACTTCGTCGAAAGCGCCTCGGTGGTGCTGGCGCGCTCGCTGCCGGACGTCGACACCGCCGCCATCGTCAATAGCTTCGCCTACCAGGCCGGGCTGATCGCCACCCGCGACGGCATCGCGGTCGAGAAGAAAGAGAACAACCCCTACGTCAACATCATCGCCGTGCGCGAGAAAGACAGAAACGCGCCCTGGGTGCCCGAGCTGGTCAAGGCCTACCACTCCGAGGAAGTGCGCCAGTTCATCCTGAGCAAGTACGAAGGCTCGGTGATCCCGGTCTTCTGAGCCGGAAGGCGCGGCGGCGCCATCCGGCGCCGCCGCCAATCCCGTCCGCGCCATGGCATGAGCCGGGCGCGCGGGCGGCTCGGGAACACAGCATGATGCAACACGACATCCCCCTGGCGGATCCGGCCCTGCGGCCCGCCGCCGACGCGGCGCGCGACGCCCACATCGTTTTCGACGGACTGCAGAAGCGCTACCAGGGCCCGCGGGGCACGGTAACGGCGCTGGCCGATATCTCCTTTGCCATCGGGCGCGGCGAGGTGTTCGGTATCATCGGCCGCAGCGGCGCCGGCAAGTCGACCCTGCTGCGCTCGATCAACATGCTGGAGCGGCCCAGCGCCGGCCAGGTGCGGGTCGACGGCGTGGACGTCGGCGGCCTGGACGAAAATGCGCTGGTCGGCCTGCGGCGCCGCATCGGCATGATCTTCCAGCACTTCAACCTGCTGTCGGCCAAGACGGTGGCGCAGAACGTGGCCTTGCCGCTGCGCGTCGCGGGCGTCAAGCCGGCCGAGGCGCGCGCCAAGGTCGACGCGCTGCTGGACCTGGTCGGGTTGCGCGACAAGGCCGACACCTATCCGTCCAAGCTGTCCGGCGGCCAGAAGCAGCGCGTGGGCATCGCCCGCGCCCTGGTGCACGACCCCGAAATCCTGCTGTGCGACGAAGCCACCTCGGCGCTCGACCCCGAAACCACCCAGTCGATCCTGGCGCTGCTGCGCGACATCAACCGCAAGCTGGGCCTGACGGTGGTGCTGATCACGCACGACATGGCGGTGATCCGCGAGGTCTGCCACAAGGTGCTGGTGCTGGATGGCGGCCGCAAGGTCGAGCACGGCGAGGTCTGGCGCGTGTTCGGCAATCCGCAGGCCGACGCCACCCGCGCGCTGTTGCGGCCCTTGCAGCATGACCTGCCGGCCGACCTGGCGGCGCGGCTGGCGCCGGACCTGGCGGGCCTGTCGGGCAGGGCCGGCGTGGCGGTGCTGCGCCTGCGCTTCACCGGCCAGGGCCGCCCCGACGGCGTGTCGCTGCAGGCGCTGGCGGCGCTGGGCCCGGGCGCGACGCTGCTGCATGGCGGGCTGGACCGCCTGCGCGGCCACGCCCAGGGCAGCCTGCTGGTGTCGGTGCCGGCCGCCGTTCTACAGGAAGAGGCCGCGCGCGCCGCGCTGGTGGCCGATCAGATCGAGGTACTGGGCTATGTCGCTGCCGATGCTGGATAAATACCTGCAGGCCTTCCTGCAGACGCTGACCATGGTGGGCGTGTCCGCGCTCATCGCGATCGCCGCGGGCCTGACGCTGGCGGTGGTGCTGACCGTCACCGCGCCGGGCAACCTGTATCCGCGGCCGCGCCTGAACAAGGCGCTGTCGATCACCGTGAACACATTCCGCGCCATCCCCTTCATCATCCTGCTGGTGGCGATGCTGCCGTTCACGCGCATGCTGGTCGGCACCACGCTCGGCACCTGGGCCGCCATCGTGCCGCTGTCCGCCAATCTGGTGCCGTTCTTCGCGCGCATCGCCCAGGTCAGCCTGAACGACGTCGACCACGGCCTGGTGGAAGCCGCGCGCGCCATGGGGTGCCGCCGCTGGCACATCGTGCGCCACGTGCTGCTGCCCGAGGCGCTGCCCGGCATCATCGGCGGCATGACCGTGAGCGTCATCGCCATGATCAACGCCTCGGCCATGGCCGGCGCGGTGGGCGCCGGCGGCCTGGGCGACCTAGCCATCCGCTATGGCTACGAACGCTACGAGACCCGCGTGATGTTCGAAGTGATCGTGATCCTGATCGCGCTGGTCTCGATCGTGCAATTCACCGGCGAATGGCTGTCGCGCCGCGCCGACCACAAGCGCTGACGGCGCCGCGCCGTCCGCATCCCCGAGCTGATTCCCGGAGGTATCCATGTCCGACTCGCAACACCACGGCTTCGCCACCCGCGCCATCCACCTGGGCTACGACCCGCTGGACGAGCAGGGCGCGCTGTCGCCGCCGCTCTACCTGACCTCCACCTATACCCAGGACAGCATCGAGGCCTTCGACCGCATCCGCCTGGGCGAACAATCGGGCTACGTCTACGGCCGCACCCGCAACCCGACCCAGGCCTTGCTGGAAGAGCGGCTGGCCTCGCTCGAAGGGGCCGAGGCCGGCGTGGTCACGGCCTCCGGCATGGCGGCGATCTCGGCCACGCTGCTGTCGCTGCTGCAAAGCGGCGACGAGATCGTGGTCGACCAGATCGTCTACGGCACTGCCTTCACGCTGTTCGCGCAGGGGTTGCCGCGCCTGGGCATCAACGCCGTGTTCGCCGACTTCACGCGCCCGGAAACGGTGGCCGCCGCCATCGGCCCCAAGACCCGCGCGGTCTATTTCGAGACGCCGGCCAACCCCAACCTGCGGCTGGTCGACATTGCCGCCATCTCGGCCATCGCGCGCGGCAAGGGCCTCTTGACCATTGTCGACAACACCTTCGCCACGCCGGTGCTGCAACGGCCGCTGCAACACGGCGCCGACATCGTGCTGCACTCGGCCACCAAGTACCTGGGCGGCCACGGCGACCTGCTCGCCGGCGCGGTGGTCGGCCGCAAGCAGCACATCGACGCGATCCGCCTGCAAGGCCTGCGCTACTTCACCGGCGCGACGCTGTCGCCGTTCACCGCCTTCCTGGTGTTGCGCGGCCTGAAGACGCTGGAATTGCGGGTCGAGCGCCACAGCGAATCGGCATTGAAGGTGGCGAAGTTCCTGCGCGAGCACGCGGCGGTAGCCGACGTGTTCTACCCGGGCCTGCCCGGCACGGCCGGCGCCGAGGTCGCGCAGCGCCAGCAGGCGGCCGGCGGCGGCCTGGTGGCGTTCGAACTGAAGGGCGGGCTGGCCGCCGGCCGGCGCCTGCTCGACAGCCTGAAGCTGGCGCGCATCGCCGTCAGCCTGGGCGACCCGGAAACCCTGATCCAGCATCCGGCCACCATGACGCACGCCAGCTACACCGCCGAGGACCGCGAGAAGTACGGCTTGTCGGAGGGGCTGCTGCGATTGTCCGTGGGCCTGGAAACCGCCGCGGACATCCTGGCCGACCTCAAGCAGGGACTGGACCGCGCGGCGCGGTGACGGCGAGCCGCCCGGCTCCACGCAGGTTCGAGCGCCAGTCCCTCAGCGCAGCACCGAGGTCAGGCTGTCGAACTGCTGCGCCTCCAGCCGCGCGCGTTCCTCGGTCAACTGGCGCACGGCCAGCTGGTGCGCGCGGAAGCGGTTCAACAGGCTGTCGCGGTCGAACACGATCTCGTTGTGTTCCACGCGCCAGGAACGGCGGTTGTCGTCGAGCAGATTGATCATCTTCTCGAACTCGGCCAGCGTCTGGCGCTCCAGGTCCCAGTTGCGGGCCAGCATTGCGCGTTGCTGCGGGCGCGCCTTGATCGCGCCCTCGACCATCTGGTTCTTCTGCTGCTCGCTCAGGTCGAGCGAACGGATGGTGGCGGGCACGTCCCCCAGCAACCGCTGATTCTGCTGGCTGTATTTCTGCACCACGCGCTGCGATTGCTCCAGGATCAGCCGGCTCTCCACCAGCCCTCGGTCGCGCGCCAGCCGGTTGGGAATGAACAGGTCGGACAGCCGCACTTCGTCCAGTTCCCGCATGTAGGCGCGGTACTGCGCCACCCGTTGTCCCAGCATGATCTTGACGCCGCGTTCGATCTCGCCATACACGCCGCGCGCCTTGGGTGTGGCGTCGATGTCCGGCACGTCGCCGGGCGGATGGTCGGGGGCGTTGATCGCCGCGCGCATCCACTCGCCGGTGCGGCGGATCTCGGCCAGGGCAGTGGCTTTTTGCGCCTCGCGATAGGCCGAGAGGCTGGCCAGCGCGGCGACCGCCACCGCCAGCACCACGCCGATGGCGAATGCGGCGCGCATGCGGTGCAACGGGGTGCGAAAGCGCTTGAACAACGACAACACGCCGATCGCGATGGCAGCGGGCAGCAGCAGCAGGAGCGCGCAGCCCAACGCGCTGCCGACGCGGTAGCCCAGCGATTCGGCCGCGCTGGCCGCGCCGGGCGCGTCGTCGCGCTTGATGGCCAGCAGCGCCAGCCACAAGCCGATGTACAGGACCCAGGTCCAGGCGCGCAGCGCCGCGCTGGGCAAGGGCCGCGCGGCAGTGGCCGGCGGCGGGGGCAGCGGCGTGTCGGCGCCTTGCAGGGTGGGTTCTCTACGCGTGTCCACGGCGGCGCCGGTCATGAAATATTCTGCATCAGATGTTACCGTGCAGCCCGGTCAGGCGCAACGCGGCTCGCGCCGCCAGCCTACCCATTCGCCCTCGCCGGCAAAGTGCCGCGGTCCGCGGGCGGCCTGCGCCAGGCCCTCGCGTAGCGGCCGCAAGTCCAGCCCCGGCAGATGGCGCAGCAGGGCGGGCGGCAGCGCGTCGGCGTCGAGATGCTCCTGGCCGAACTCCACCGCCATCGGCGTGCCGTCTTCGATGACGCGCAGGTACCACAGGCCTTCCATGTAGTCGCCGTACCAGGGATCGGGGAAAAGCGCCGGCGTGAAACGAAAGCCGAACTCGCACACGGCCTCCCAGGGCCAGGACTGCCGCCGGCCGGTGCCGTCGGGGACGCCCAGCGCGCGCGTGAAGCCCGCATCATCGAAGCGGAAGGTCTCGGCGTAGGGATCCGGGGCGGCGGGCGGGCGAACGAAAAGCCGTTTGAGGCGTGACCACATGCTGGCGGCAAGGCGATGGCGATGGCGGCAGTGTAGCGGGGCGATCGGGCGAGGAATGCTGCAAGAATGTTACAAGCATTGATTCACATCAACTCCGCGCCCCACCGCGCGGGGTAGGGTAGATGTTTTTTCCTGACGGCTCGCCGGCGACCGGCCGGCCGCGTCGGATCGCACGACACGCATAGCAAGGACTGTATTGATGACGGACAAGATCGCGCCAGCCTCCGAACCTCCCGAAACCGGCAAGGACGACCCCCGCGCCGCCAAGCGCACCGCTGCGCCGCGGCGCGCGCGCACGGCTGCCAGCCCGGCCGCCAGGCAAGCCACTTCCAGGCAAGCCACTTCCAGGCAAGCCGCCGCCGAACGGTCCACCGCCAAACCGCCTGCCTCCAAACTCTCCGCCGCCAAGCCGTCCTCGCCGCAGCCGCCCGCCTTGCCTGCCCTGGAGCCCGCGCTGCAGGCGCGCAAGCGTGTCAGCGCGCGCGAAGTCGCGGCGCGCCAGGAAACCACCGCGGTGTTGGCGGACATCGCCCGCCGCTACCAGGTGGGGCAGTCCGGCGAAGCCCACGAAGCGCTGCGAGCGGTCATCGAGGAACTGTCGCCGGACGATGCCGTGGCGGTGCATCGCGCGCTGCTGCAGGCCAACACCCAGGCCCCGGCCGCCCGGCGCAATCCCGACGAGGAACTGGCCACCGACTGGCGCGAAGGCATCTATCCCTATCGTCACCGCATGCTGCGGCGCAATTACGAAAAGCAGAAGTACGCCCTGCAGGTCGAGCTGCTGAAATTGCAGGCCTGGGTCAAGGCCACCGGCCAGCGCGTGGTGATCCTGTTCGAGGGCCGCGACGCGGCAGGCAAGGGCGGCACCATCAAGCGCATGATGGAACATCTCAATCCGCGCGGCGCGCGCGTGGTGGCGCTGGAAAAACCGTCCGATACCGAGCGCGGCCAGTGGTACTTCCAGCGCTACGTGCAGCACCTGCCGACCGCCGGCGAGATCGTCATGTTCGACCGCTCCTGGTACAACCGCGCCGGCGTCGAGCGCGTGATGGGTTTTTGCTCGGAAGACGAATACCTGCAATTCCTGCACCAGGTGCCCGACTTCGAACGGCACCTGGTCACCAGCGGCATCCACCTGATCAAGTTCTGGTTCTCGGTCAGCCAGGAGGAGCAACGCCGCCGTTTCCTGCAGCGCAAGGTGCATCCGCTCAAGCAGTGGAAACTCAGCCCGGTGGACCTGGCGTCGCTCGACAAGTGGGACGACTACACCCGCGCCAAGGAAGCCATGTTCGCGCACACCGACACCGCCGATGCGCCGTGGATCGTGGTCAAGTCCGACTGCAAGAAGCGCGCGCGCCTGAACGCCATGCGCTACGTGCTGACCCGCTTGCCGTACGAAGGCAAGAGCGGCGCGCCGGAACTGGCGCTGGATCCATTGATCGTGGGGCGGGCGCTGTAGCCGCGCCGCATGCGGGCGCGGCCTACTTGCCGCGCATCTGGTCGATCAGGCGCCTGTCGCGCTTGGTCGGCCGCCCCGCCGCGATGTCCAGCGCCGGCTCGGGCGCCAGGCGCCGCATCTCGGCCGCGCGTTCGCGCGCGGCCACGCTCTCGGGGGTTTCCTCGTACAGCTGGCGCGCCGCCGGCGCCGGGCCGCGCACGCCGCTGACCGCCACCACCCGCACGTGCACCGCGGGATCTTCCTTGCGGATGCTGACCACGTCGCCGGCGCCGACCTCGCGCGCCGGCTTGGCCGGCTGGCCGTTGACCTGCACGCGGCCCTTGCCGATCTCGTCCACCGCCAGGCTGCGCGTCTTGTAGAACCGCGCCGCCCACAGCCATTTGTCGATCCGTATCTTGTCCATCGTCGTCATCGCGAAATTGCGCCATCAAGCGCACATGATAGCGGCTGGCGTCACGGTCCCTCGCGCAGCAGCGCGGCGAAGGCGCTGGCGGGCAGGGCGCGGCTGAAGAGAAAGCCCTGCATCGCATCGCAGCCTTCCTCGATCAGCATCTGGCGCTGCGCCTCGGTCTCCACGCCTTCGGCCAGCGTGCGCATGCCCAGCGAATGGGCCAGTCGCACCACGCCGCGGATCACGGCCGTGGCGGTCGGCACCTTGCCCAGCGCCCACACGAACGACTGGTCGATCTTGAGCGTGTCGATCGGCAGCCGCACCAGGTAGGCCAGGCTCGAATAGCCCGACCCGAAATCGTCCAGCGACGCCGAAATGCCGGCCTCGCGCAGCGCCGCCAGAATGCCGGAGGCTTTCTCCACGTCGCTCATCAGCGAGTTCTCGGTGACTTCCACGTCCAGCAGCGTCGGCGGCACGCCATGCACCGTCGCCAGGCGCACGATGGTCTTGGGCAGGTCGGGCGCGACCAGCTGGCGCGCCGACAGGTTGAACGAGATGCGCGGCACCGGCAGGCCTTCGGCCAGCCATTCGCTGATGTGCAGGCAGGTGGCGTTGGCCACCCATTCGGTCAGCGCCGATTCCAGCGGTGAATCCAGGATCACATCCAGGAATGCCGCCGGCCCGAGCAGGCCGCGGGTCGGGTGGCGCCAGCGCAGCAACGCCTCGGCGCCGCACAGCGAACCGTCGTGCATGCTGACCTGCGGCTGGAAGTGCAGTTCGAACTGGTTGTTGGTCAGTGCGCCCTGGATGTCGCCACGCAGCGACAGGCGCGCGCCCAGGCCCTGCATCAGCTCGCGGTGGTAGGCGCGCACCTGGAAGCGGCCGGCCGACTTGGCGGCATACATCGCGGCGTCGGCGTAGTTCAACAGCGTTTCGGCGGACTCGCCGGGCGAGTTCAGCAGCGCGATGCCGATGCTGGCGCCCAGCGACAGCGAGCGTCCGTGCACATCGCTGGGACGCGACAGGGAATTCAGGATTGAATTGGCCAGGGCTTCGGCCGCGCGTTCGTTGGTGTCGCGCAGCACCAGCAGGAATTCGTCGCCGCCAACGCGGGCGCAGAAGATCGACGGCGTCAGGAATTTGCGCAGGCGATCCGCCACGTCGCACAGCAGCAGGTCGCCCTCGGCGTGGCCGAAGGCGTCATTGACTTCCTTGAAGCGGTCCAGGTCCAGGAACAGCACGGCCAGCGTGGCGCCCCGCGCGGCCAGCGCGGGTTCGGCCTCGGCAATCGCCGCCGACAGCGTCTCCATGCACTGGCGCCGGTTGGGCAGGCCGGTGAGGTAATCGTGGGTGGCCTGGTACTTGAGCTGCGCGGTCTCTTCGCGTTCGCGCGAGACGTCGCGCAACAGGATCGCCAGGCCGCCTTCATGGGGAAAGGCGCGCGCTTCGAACCAGGTGGCCAGGGGCGCGTAATAGCCGGTGTGATGAGCGGGGCGGCCGGTCTGCGCGGCCGCGCGACAGGCATCGTAATAGCCGGTGCCGACCAGGTCCGGACAGCTGTCCCACAGGCCGTGGCCCACCAGGTCCTGCCTGCTGCGCCGCAGCAGCCGTTCGGCGCCCGGATTGAGATAAGCGACGCGCCAGTCGCGGTCCAGCGACAGGAGACCGTCGGCCAGGGCATCGAGCGTGGCGCCGTCGACGCCGGCCGCCAGGCGCGCCGCCGCGTCGGGGGAGGGGGATGAGTCGTCGCTTGCCTGGTTCATCACGTTCCGGATTTCCCTGAGCACGATCAATGTGCTGTTTTATCGCATCGGCGAGTCGGCGTAAAAGCAAAAAAAACGGCGCCCCGAAGGGCGCCCAGGACCGGCAAACCGGTATGCGGGCGCAGGGCGCCCGCCAGTACTCGATCCTCAATCCAGCTTCAGGCCGGCTTCCTTGACCACGCGCTGCCACTTGTCGATCTCGGCGCGGCGGAAGGTGTCCAGCTCGGCCGGCGTGGAGCCGATCGGCTCGGCGCCGATGCCTTCGAGCTGTTCGGCGATCTGCGGGTCCTTCAGCACCTTGGCCAGCGCCTGCGACACTTTGTTGACGATTTCCGGCGGCGTGCCGGCGGGCGCGAACACCGCGTTCCATTCGTAGGTTTCATAGCCGGGCACGCCGGATTCGGCGATGGTGGGCAGGTCCGGCGCGGCCTTGGAGCGTTGCGCGCCGCCGACGGCCACCGCGCGCAGCTTGCCGTTCTTCACGTGCTGCCAGGCCGAGCCCATGCTCGCGAACATCACCGGCACCTGGCCCGACATCACGTCGATCATGGCCGGGCCGCCGCCCTTGTAGGCGACGTGCTGAAGCTGGGTCTTGGCCAGCAGGTTGAACAGTTCGCCGGCCAGGTGCTGGGCCGAGCCGGGACCGGCCGAGGCGAAGTAGACCTGTTCCTTGCCGCCGGGCTGGCCCAGGCGGATCAGGTCGGCCACCGTCTTCACTTCGTACGACGGCGTCACCACCAGCACGTTGGGCACGCGCAACAGCAGCGACACCGGCGCGAAGGCGGTCAGGGTGTCGAACTGCATCTTGGGGTGCAGGGCCGGGTTCTGCGCGTGGTTGGAGGCGTCCAGCATCAGCGTGTAGCCGTCGGGCTGGGCCTTGGCGACCACCGCGCCGCCGATCATGCCGCCGGCGCCGCCACGGTTTTCAATGACCACCGGCTGGCCCAGTTCGGCCGCCAGCTTGGGGCCCAGCAGGCGGGCCACCACGTCCACCGTGCCGCCGGGCGGGTAGGTCACGACCAGCGTGACGGCGCGCTCGGGATAGGCGGCGGATGCCGTGCCGGCGGCGCTGGCCAACAGGCCGGCGGCGGCCAGCAGGCTGGCGCGGCGCGCGAGGCGTTTGAACAGAGGGGTCATTGGAATTCTCCTTGGAATTGGAACAGCCGCAACGGCGTGTCGGCGAGTACGGCGCGCCGTTGCGCGGGGTCATCGATCCAGTCGTCCAGCCACTGCATGGCAGCGGCATACGACGCCAGGTGGCGATGCTCGGTATGGGGCCAGTCGCTGCCCCACATCAGGTGGGCCGGCGTGTAGGCGTCCAGCAGTTGCCGCGCGGCCTCGCGGCCCGACGTGGCACAGGCGGGACCGGTCCAGTTGCGGTAGGGGGCCGACAGCTTGACCCAGACGCGGCCGCTGCCGGCTTGCCGCAGCAGGTACTGGAAGCCGGGGTCGGCGATGCCTTGCGCCGGATCGGGGCGGCCGAAATGGTCGACCACCACGCGGCAGCCGGCCTGCAGCAAGGCCGGCATGATATCGGCCAGGCGCGCGGCCTGCACGTGGATCTCGACGTGCCAGCCGAGCGCGTTGACGCGCTCGAGCAGGTGGCGCCAGGCGGGCGTCGCCAGGTCGGGCAGGTCCAGGCCGATCAGGTTCAGGCGGATGCCGACCACGCCGGCCGCGGCCAGGGCCTGCAGCCCGGCGTCGTCGATGGCGGGGTCCACCACCGCCACGCCACGCAGCCGCGCCGGCGCGGCGCGCAACGCCTGGAGCAGATGGCTGTTGTCGGTGCCCAGGAAGCTGGGCTGCACCAGCACTCCATGCGACAACCCATGCCCGTCCAGCAGCTCCAGGTACTGGGCCAGCGTGGCGTCGTAGTCGGGCGTGTGGCGGCGCGTGTCCGCCAGGGCCAGTCCCTGGTGGAAGACGTGGGCGTGGGTGTCGACGGCGGCGGTGGCCGGTAGGGGCAAGGCTGTCTCCTGCGATTTGCGGTGCATGCCCCAAGGGGGTGCACATCTGTAAGGTTCTGTAAGCGGGATTCTAGGCAGACAAGGTATAGTTTTCTATTCTGCAAAACTGCTTTATTCATATTGGATTGATATGGAAACCCGGCACCTGCGCTATTTCCTGGCCGTGGTCGACCATGGCAGCGTGAGCCGCGCCTCGGAATGGCTGGGCATCGCCCAGCCCGCCCTGAGCCAGGCCCTGGGCCGCATGGAAAGGGACCTGGGCGTGCGCCTGTTCGAACGCTCGCGCCAGGGTTCCACGCCGACGCCGGCGGCCCTGGCCATCCTGGAGGACGTGCGCGCCAGCATCGCCCGCATCGATGCCGCCGCGCGGCGCGCCCGGGAGATCGGCCGCGGCAGCGCCGGTCAGCTGACGGTGGGGCTGGTGTCGTCGGCGCTGTTCAACACCTTGCCGCGGGCGTTGCGCGAGATGCGGCGGCAGGCGCCCGGCGTGCGCGTGATCCTGCGCGAGATGAGCAACGCCGAGCAGGCCGAGGCCCTGCAGACCGGCGAGATCGATATCGGCCTGATGCACACGCCGGTGGCGGTGGGCGGCCGCATGCGCGAACGCCAGCTGCTGCGCGACCGGCTGGTGGCGGCGGTGCCGGACGAGTTCGACGTCGCCGCCGACGGCCAGGTGTCGATGGCGCAGATCGCCCAGGCCGGCCTGGTGATGTACCCGCAGTCGCAGCTGCCGGCGTTCTACGCCGACATCCTCGATGCCATGCGCAAGGGCGGCCATGACGCCCAGGTGGCGCAGGAGGCCAACCGCACGCTGACCGTGCTGGCCTGCGTGGCGGGCGGCTGCGGCGTGGCGCTGCTGCCCAGCTGGATCCGTTCCATGGATTTCCGCGGCGTGCGCTTTTGCGAGGTGCGCGACGGCGAACGCCTGCCCAGCTTCGACCTGAGCGCCATCTGGCCGGCCCGTTCGGTGCCGACGCTGGCGGACCTGTTCGCCAACCTCGACCTGGGCGGCGACTGAGCTTTCAGACTGAGCTTTCAATCCGCCCGGAGAATGCCTTTCAATTCGTCCGAAGAACGCTTAAGCCACGCTTAAGACGGCATTTTCGCCGGAACCGCGACATCCCCGCCGCTCTAAACAGAAACGGCATCGACGGGATGATTCATGGACCTGGACTGGCAGCAACAGTTGTGGGAAAGCGCGTGGTGGATGGCGCGCGCATTCGGCATCAGCGCCATCGCGCTGGCGCTGGTCGCGTGGGCGCTGTCGCGCTGGACCGATTGGGGACGCAAGTTCTGGCGCCTGGCCTGGCCCTACCTGACGCCGCGGCGCAGCTGGCGGCCGCTGCTGACGCTGGCCGCGCTGCTGTTCCTGGCGATGTTCTCGGTCCGCATGACCGTGCTGTTCTCGTTCTGGTACAACGGCTTCTACAGCGCATTGCAGGCGCTCGACCCGAGCGCGTTCTGGCGCTTGCTGGGCATTTTCTCGATCCTGGCCACGGTGCACGTGGTGCGCGCGCTGATCGACAGCTACGCCGGCCAGGCCTTCGACATCCATTGGCGCGTCTGGCTCAACGATCGGCTGACGGGCGATTGGCTGGACGCGCGCGCCTACTATCGCGGCCATTTCATCGAAGAACCGGTGGACAACCCCGACCAGCGCATCGAGCAGGACATCGCGGCGTTCGTGACCGGCTCGCGCACGCTGGCGATCGGCGCCCTCAGCGCCGTGGTGTCGCTGGTGGCGTTCACCGCGATCCTGTGGAACCTGTCCGGCGCGCTGGACGTGGCGGGGGTGGAGATCCCGCGCGCCATGGTGTTCATGGTGTGCCTGTACGTCATCGTGGCCACGCTGTTCGCCTTTCGCATCGGCCGGCCGCTGATCCGCCTGAACTTCCTGTCCGAACGGCTGACCGCCAACTTCCGCTACGCGCTGCTGCGACTGCGCGAGAACGCCGAGAACGTGGCCTTCTACCAGGGCGAGGCGGTCGAGCGCGCCGCGCTCTGGACGCGCTTTTCGGCCTACATCGCCAACCTGTGGGCGCGTGTGTACCGGGGTTTGAAGTTCGACGGCTTCAACCTGGTCGTGAGCCAGGTGGCGGTGGTGTTTCCGTTCCTGCTGCAGGCGCAGCGCTTTTTCAGCGGCGCGATCAAGCTGGGCGACGTGATGCAGACCTCGCAGGCGTTCGGCCAGGTGCAGGATTCGCTGTCGTTCTTTCGCACCTCGTACGACGCGTTCGCGCAGTACCGCGCCACCCTCAACCGCCTGGCCGGCTTCCTCGATGCCAACGCGGCGGCGCGCGCGCTGCCGGCGATCGAGGCGCAGCCGCTGCCGGACGCGCTGCAGATCACCGGACTGGACGTGTCGCGTCCCGATGGCCGGGCGTTGCTGCGGAGCCTGGATCTTTCGCTGCGTCCGGGGCAGGCGCTGCTGATCAAGGGGCCGTCCGGCAGCGGCAAGACCACCTTGCTGCGCGCCCTGGCGGGCCTGTGGCCCCATGCGCGCGGAACGGTGCGGCGGCCGCAGGGCGCGGCGGCGCTGTTCCTGTCGCAGCGTCCCTATCTGCCGCTGGGCAAGCTGCGCGATGCCGTGGCCTATCCCGGGCATGCGCGGCCGGGGGACGATGCGCGCCTTGCGTTGGCACTGCGCGCGGTGAACCTGGGGCACCTGGCCGGCCGGCTGGATCACGAGGCCGACTGGTCGCGCATCCTCTCGATCGGCGAACAGCAGCGCGTGGCATTCGCCCGCGTGCTGTTCAACCGGCCGGCCATCGTGTTTCTGGACGAGGCCACCTCGGCCACCGACGAAGGGCTGGAACACATGCTGTACGGCTTGCTGCGCGAGCAACTGCCCGGCGCCATGCTGGTCAGCGTCGGCCATCGCAGCACGCTCGATGCGTTCCATACCCACCGGCTGGATCTGGATGGCAAAGGCGGCTGGAACACCGGCTCGCTGGCCGCGGGGCCCGTGCCGGCGTTGGCGTGTGCGGCGGCCTAGTGCGCTGTCCCGCAGATACGCCCGGCGCCTGTCAGGTGCCCACCCGCAGCGGACCGGTCAGCTTGCGCAGCGCCGCGATCACGCTCTGCGCGGTGATGCGGCCGGTCTTGGGATTGGCCGACGGGATGTTCTGGATTTCCATCGAGAACGAAGCGGAATCGGACACCACTTCGACGCGGTGCACGTTGCGTTCCAGCGACGGGTCGGCCCAGATCTCCAGCGTGGTGCGGTCCGGGCCGATGCCGGCCAGCGACACGCTCACGGCCACGTTCAGATTGGCCGGAAAACCCACCGCCGCTTCGCGCGGCGAGCCGCGGAAGATCAGGCGCGGTTCGGTGATGCCGTCGATGTCGATGTTGTTGTCGGTCAGGTAGGGCGCGCCCAGCAGGCCGCGCACCGGCTTGCGCGTGATCATCGTGACCGAGTGGATCTCGCCCTCGGCCGCGGCGGTGATGGCGTCCAGCCCCAGGATGGCGCCGGACGGCACCAGGATCTGGCCCTGGTGGCGCCGCGCCAGCTCGATCAGGTCGTCGTGGCGCAGCAGCGCGCCGGAACTCAGCACCACCAGCTTCTTGCCGGCCTTGAGCACCGGCTCGGCCAGTTCGCGGAACACGGCGGCGGGAGCGCATTCGACCACCACGTCGCAATGCCCGGCCAGTTCGCCGATGGTGGTGAAAACCGGCGTGGCATTCTGCCAGGCCCCCGCGGGCGCGGCCTTGGGATCGCGCACCGCCACGGCGGCCAGGGTCAGGCCGGGCAGGCCGGCGTCCAGGGATTGCGCCACGGCCTGGCCGATGGCGCCGAAGCCGGCGATGCCGACGCGGTAGCTGTTCATGGAGTTTTCCGGAAGGTGGGGCGCGGCGCGCCGCGCAAGCTTGGAAGCCGGCCGGCGGCAGCTGATCCGGCCAGGGTCGGCGGTCACTGTAGCGATGGCCCGGGCAGGCGTCAATCGGACGCCGATGGCGCGGGCCGCGCGGCGTACACTCGCCCTTCGTGTCCCACCATCACCAGGAGCAGGGCCATGCGGATTTCCGCTGAAACCCCCGACGAGATCGCGGCCATCTTCGCCTTGACCCAAGAGGCCTTTCGCGACCACCCGCACAGCCAGCATACCGAGGGCTACATCATCGACGCCCTGCGCGCGGCCGGCGCGTTGACGCTGTCGCTGGTGGCGCATGAAGCGGGCATGGCGGTGGGGCACGCGGCCTTTTCGCCGGTCGCCATCGGCGACGGCGCGGCCGGCTGGTACGGGTTGGGGCCGGTGGCGGTGCTGCCGGCCATGCAGGGCCGTGGCATCGGCGCGGCGTTGATCGAGGCGGGCCTGGTCGAGCTCCAGGCGCGCGGCGCGGCCGGTTGCGTGGTGCTGGGCGAGCCGGCGTACTACACGCGCTTCGGCTTTGCGCGGATGCCGGCGCTGACCTATCCCGGCGTGCCGCCGGAGTACTTCATGGCGCGGGTTTTCACGCGCCCGGCGGCCGGCGTGGTGACCTACCACGCGGGGTTCGCGGCCAGCGGGCCGGCCGCCGGCTGACGCAGCGGCGTTCGCCGCGCCCCCCGGCATGCGCCCGCGCACGTGCGCCGCCTGCGTGTGCCACCGGCTCCGCGCCAGTGGCACACGTCCCGTCGCTAGCTGCCTTTCTTGGCCTTGGCCATGTAGTCCACCGTCAGGTTCGACAGCGCCCGCACGCCGTTGATCAGCCCCGACTCGTCCACGTAGAAGCGCGGCGAATGGTTGGGCGCGGCGGTTTCCGGATTGACGTCCTTGGGCGTGACGCCCAGATAGAAGAACATGCCCGGCACCTTCTCCTGGTAGAACGAGAAGTCCTCCGACGCCGTCGACTTGGGCTGCAGGCCGTAGTTGCCTTCGCCCGCCACGCGCCGCAGCGTCGCGCCCATTTCCTCGGTCAGGCCGGGGTTGTTGACGGTAGCGTTGTACAGCTCCACCACGCGCACGTCGGCCTTGGCCCCGGCGCTTTGCGCGATCTGCGTGGCGGTGCGTTCGATGCGCTGGTGGATGTCCTTCTTCATGCCTTCGTCATACGTGCGGATGGTGCCCGTCATGGCGACGCTGTCCGGCACGATGTTCATGCGGTTGCCGCCGTGGATCGCGCCCACGGTGATGACGGCCGGCTCCAGCATGCTGTTGATCTGGCGGCTGGGAATGGTCTGCAGGCCCAGGATGATCTGCGAACTGACCACGATCGGGTCGATGCCCGACCACGGCCGCGCGCCATGCGTCTGCTTGCCGGTCACGTCGATCCAGAATTGGTCGGCCGCGGCCATCGCCGGGCCGCTGCGCCACGACAGCTTGCCCACCGGATAGCTGCTGGACACGTGCAGGCCGAAGATCGCGTCGACCTTGGGATTGTCCAGCACGCCTTCCTGCACCATCATCTTGGCGCCCCAGATCTTCTTGCCGTCCGGCTCGAAGTCGGCGGGACTCTCCTCGGCCGGCTGGAAGATGAACTTGACGCTGCCGGGCAACTGGTCCTTCATGCCGGCCAGCACTTCGGCGGTGGCCATCAGGATGGCGGTGTGGGCGTCATGGCCGCAGGCGTGCATCACGTCCACTTCCTTGCCCAGGTAGGTGCCCTTGGCCTTGGAGGCGAACGGCACGTCCACCTGTTCCTTCACCGGCAGCGCGTCCATGTCGGCGCGCAGCGCCACCACCGGGCCGGGCTTGCCGCCCTTGAGCAAGGCCACCACGCCGGTGCCGGCCACGCCGGTCTTCACTTCCATGCCGAGCGCGCGCAGATGGTCGGCCACCAGCTTGGACGTGCGCGTTTCCTGGTTGCCCAGTTCGGGGTGCTGGTGGATGTCGCGGCGCCAGGCGATGAGCTTGTCTTCGATGGCCTTGGCGCGCTGGTCGATCTGCGTGGCCAGCTCGGGGATGGGCGCGGGCGCCAGCGGCCCCTGCGTGCCGGGCGCGCTTTGCGCGGCGGCCGGGCCGCTGAACGCCAGGTGCGCGGCCAGCGCCAGCGGGGCCAGCCGGAACAGGATCTTGCGGTGTTGCATGGCATGTCTCCTCTTGGTTGTTAACCTGTTATTGGGCGGAGATATTACCGGAGCGCACCCGCGATGGCGCGCTTGTTACGCCTGCTTAAAAACGCGGCTGTTTGATTCCGGGCGCTGGAATTCCGCGCCTTGGAATTGCGCGTCCCGCCCGGGTTTCGGCGGCTCGCCGCGAGGCCCGCGCAGTGTCGTCGGATCCACGCGGCGGCGGTTCGCGCGGCGGCGTCCGGCGTCGCCGCGACGATGCGCGCGCCTGTCGCCTACGCGGCCCGCAGCACCGGCCGCGCGCCGCGCGTGACCCACAACAGCAGCAGCGCCGCCAGCAGCGAGGCCACGCCGGCGCCGGCCATGGCGGCATGGAAACCGTCGGCCAATGCGTCGGCGAACAACGCCGCCACGCCATCGGGTTGCGCCGGCAGCGCGTGCTGGGTGACCGCCACGCGCGCCACCGCCCGCGCATCCGCCTGGCCCAGCCGCGCCAGCGCCGCGGCCAGGTGGTCGACCGCGCGGCCGCTCATCAGCGCGCCCAGCAGCGCGATGCCGATGGTCATGCCAGTCTGGCGCAGCGCGTTCATGGTGGCCGAAGCCATGCCCGAGCGCTCGCGCGGCACCGTCGCCATCACCGCCATGCTGGTGGCCGGCACCGCCAATCCCATGCCCAGGCCCAGCAGCACCATCAACGATCCGGAAAGCGCGTAGGGCGTGTGCGCGTCGAAACTCATCATGCCCAGCATGGCCGCGCCGACCATGCCGTAGCCGGCGATCATCAGCCGCGGCAGGCCGAAGCGCGGGTTCAGGCGGCCGAACACCGTCGACACGATCCCGGTGGCCACGAATTGCGGCGCCAGTTGCCAGCCTGCCTCCAGCGGCGACAGGCCGCGCACGTGCTGCAGGTAGAGCGAGAAGAAGAACAGGCTGCTGTAGGCGCCGAATCCCATCACGAACGAGGCGAAGTTGGTGCTGGCGAAGCCGGCGTCGCGGAACAGGCCCAGCGGCAGGATGGGGCGCGCCACGGTGTGCTCGACCCACAGGAAGGCGATCAGCCCGATCGCGGCCACGGCCAGCGCGGCGATAGTGGCCGGCGCCTGCCAGCCGTGTTCGCCGGCGGTGATCAGGCCATAGGTCAGCGCGCCCAGCCAGACCACGCTCAGTGCCTGGCCGGCGGGATCGAAGGCGGCATGTTCGGGATGCGCGCTTTCCTGGATGCCCCAGGCGCCCAGCGCGATCGCCAGCGCCCCCACCGGCAGGTTGATCAGGAAGATGCTCTGCCAACTGAAGTGCGCCACCAGCAGGCCGCCCAGCATGGGTCCCACGATCAGCGAGATGGCATTGCACGAGGCCCACAGGCCGATGGCGCGGGCGCGCTCGGCGGGGTCGGGGAAGGCCTGGGTCAGCAGCGACATCGCGCCCGGGATCAGCAGCGCGCCGGCCACGCCCTGCACCGCGCGGCCCGCCAGCAGCAGCGGCAGGTTGTCGGCCAGCCCGCAGAACGCCGAGCCGATCGTGAACAGCACGACGCCCGCCAGCCACGAACGCTTGCGGCCATAGCGGTCGCCCAGCGGCCCGGCCGACAGCATGAACGCCGACAGGAACAGCGCGTAGGCGTCCACCACCCATTGCAGGCCGGCCATGTCGATGCGCAGCGCCGCCTGCATGGTGGGCAGGGCGACGTTGACGATGCTGATGTCCAGGATGGTGATGAAACTGCCCAGGTTGACGGCGAACACCAGGGCGCGGCGGCGGGAGGCAAGCATGCGGAAGGGCCGTGAAGGGGATGGAAAATCGTATTCTAGTAATCGACTGACCGTCGGTCAATAAATAAAAAGACGCATTCCCGATTGTTCCCGGACCGCGCGCCAGGCGCGTCCTCTACACTGGAGATCGTTGAAAATGAAAGGATTCCCGCCCGCGATGGCCTCCGCTTCCGCCAAGTCCGCCGCCAGGACGCCCACGTCCGCCGAGCCCGCGCGGCGCACCAAACCCGCGCCGGTGCGCCTGGATGAACTGATGGCAGCCGCCGAAGACCTGTTCGTGCGCCAGGGCGTCGAAGCCACCACCATCGACCAGATCGTGGCGCAGGCCGGCGTGGCCAAGGGCACCTTCTATCACTACTTTTCGTCCAAGGCGGATGTGCTGGCGGCTCTGCGCGCCAAGTTCTCGCAGGGGTTCCTGGACCGCATCGACGCGGCCATGGCGGCCTGTGCGCCGGACGACGGGGTGGCGCGGCTGCGGGCCTGGACGCGCGCCGGCGTGCACGCCTATTTCGACGGCTATGCCTTGCACGACGTTGTGTTTCACGACGTCAACCACCCGCATCGCGGCGCCACCGAGCGCGCGGCGGTGCTGGCGCAGGCCGAGGCCATGTTGCGCGCCGGCCAGCGATCCGGCTGCTGGCGGCTGACGCAGCCGGGATTGACCGCGATCCTGCTGTACCACGGCATGCATGGCGCGGTCGATGATGCCATCGCGCGCGGCGCGGCCGACGCCGACGCGCTGGCCGCCAGCCTGATCCCCCCGTTTCTGCGGCTGGTGGGCGCGCCTACTGCAGCTTGATCCCCAGTTCCTTGATCAACGGCCCCATCTCGGCGCGATCGGCGGCGATGGTGTCGGCCAGCTCCCGCGCGCTGCCGCCGATCGGAATCATGCCCAGCGTTTCCATCTGCGCCTTCATCGCGGGTTCCTTGAGGATGTCCGCCACCGATTGCTGGATCCGCGCCACGCGCTCGGCCGGCACGCCGGCTGGCGCCATCAGGCCGATCCACGGCTGCGGCGCATAGTCGCCCATGCCCGATTCGCGCAGGGTCGGCGTGTCGGGCAGGCCGGCGAAGCGGGTCGGGCTGGTGATGGCCAGCGCGCGCAGGCGGCCGCTGTCGATCAGGCCCTTGGAGCTTGAAGGCGCGTCCAGCCCCACGTCGAGTTGTCCGCCGATCAGGTCGTTCTGCGTCTTGCCGGACGAGGACGACGGGATATACAAGGCCTTGATGCCGGCGCGCCGCGCGGTCTGTTCCCACACCAGGTGGAAGGCCGTGCCGATGGAGAACGAGCCCACCGCCAGGCTGCGCGTCTTGCTCTCGCGCACGAAATCCTGCCAGGTCCTGATCGGGCTGTCGCTGGGCACGATGAAGATGAACGGCGTGCGCGCCACCAGCGCCACCGGCTGCAGGTCTTTCTGCGGATCGAACGGCAGGCTGTCGACCGCGAACGGCACGATGGTCACCGACGACGCCACCACCATGCCCAGCGTGTAGCCGTCGGGCGCCGACTTCACCAGCGCGCCGGTGCTGATGATGCCCGACGCTCCCGGCTTGTTCTCCACCACCACCGGCTGGCCCCAGGCGGTGGACAGCTTGCTGGCGAGCACGCGCAGCATCACGTCCACCGGGCCGCCTGGCGGGTTGGAAACGATGATCTTGACCGGCTTGTCCGGATAGGCCGCGCCGGCGGCCGCGGGCAGCAGCAGGGCGAGCGCGAAGGCGAGTTGCTTGAGCATTGGTATTCCCCTTGTCGGTGTTGGATGCGCCGGGTCTTGCGCCCGGCGTCCGGCTTCAGGCCAGGACTTGCAGGCGCGGCGCGGGCGCCCAGTCGGGCGCCTCGCCGCGGATGAATGCGATCCAGGCGCGTTGCGTCGCCCGGGCCAGCGTGGCGGCCTGCGTGGGCGGCAGGCCGCGCAGCATGGGCGCGGCGGCAAAGGCCGCGAGCGTGTCGAAGACGAACGGCAGCTCGATGCAATGGCAGGCCCGGAAGCGAGGCGTGGGCGCCACGTCGAAACGCGCCAGCCAGGCCTGGCGGCCCTGCGCGGCGGCATCCGCGGCCCATTGCCGCGAGGGCGCGCCGAACACGGCTTCGCTGGCCAGCGCGCAGTCGGGGCCGTCGCCGTCCGGGAAGGCCGCCATTTCGTCGCGGGTGTAGCTGACCAGCACGTCCGCGCGGCCGGCCGCCGATTTCAAGGCGGGCACGATGTCGGCGGGCAGCACCTGGCCGTCCAGCACCGGCCCGAACAGGCTGCGGCGGCTGCCTTCGGCCTCGAGGGCGGCAATCACCTGGGGCGCCCGCTGCGCGCTCAGCAGGCGCTCGACCGGCAGGGCGCGGGCCTGTTCAAGATCGCCGGCGCCGGCGGCGTCCAGAAACACCTGCCCCAATGCCGCGGCCTGCGCGCTGCTGCGAAAGCCGCGGCCAAGCGCCGCGCTTTGCAGGATGGCGCGGCCAAAGCGCGGGCGCCGCGCCAGCATGGCGCAGATCGACGACGCGCCGGCCGACTGGCCCATCAGCGTGACGCGGGCGGGGTCGCCGCCCAGGTCCTGGATGTTGCCGAGCACCCAGTCGATGGCGCATTCCTGGTCCAGCAGTCCCACGTTGGCCGTTTGGCCGGGCACGTGCAGCCAGCCCAGCGCGGCCAGCCGGTAGTTCACCGCCACCACCACCAGGTCGCCGCGCGCCGCCAGGGCGGCGCCGTCATACCAGTCGAGCGCGCCGCCGCCGCTTTGCCAGGCGCCGCCATGCAGCCACACCACCACCGGCCGGCGGCGCTCATCGGCGGCGGGCGTCCACACCGTCAGGTGCAGGCAGTCTTCGGCCTGCGGCGCCTCGAAGTCACCCATGGCGCCGCGCAGGCGCGACGGCAGTTGCGGCGCCACGCTGCCCGGGCGGGTGGCGTCGCGCGGACCTTGCCAGCGGGCCGGCTCGGGCGGCGCGAAGCGCAGCGCTCCGACGGGCGGCTCGGCGTAGGGAATGGCGCTGAAGCGGCACACGCCGCGGTCGCGCAAACCGGTCAACATGCCGGCGCGCAGCCGGGCCTGGACGGTGTCAGTCATGTGGTCTTGCCCCTTGTCGTCATGGTCTCTGGCGGGCGGCGTGCAGGGCCGCCGTCCGCTCGGGACTATGGTAGGGACGAAAGGGGCCGGGCGGGCATGCCGGTTTCGAACCGGGTCATGCGCAACCCGCATGGCCGGGCCCCGGGCGCGGACCGGCCTACTTCAGGATGCGCGCATCCATGCTGTTGTCGGCCAGCGCCTGGGCCTGCGCCTGGCTCATGCCCAGGTGCTCGTAGAGCGCATGGAAGTTCTCGGTGACGTAGCCGCCGAAGTAGGCCGGATCGTCGGAGTTGACCGTGACCTTCACGCCGGCATCCAGCAACGACAGGATGTTGTGCTGCGACATGTGCTCGAACACGCGCAGGCGGGTGTTCGACAGCGGACACACGGTCAGCGGGATCTGCTCGTCGATCAGGCGCGCCATCAGGCGCGGGTCCTCGGCGGCGCGCACGCCGTGGTCGATGCGCAGCACCTTCAACAGGTCCAGCGCCTCCCAGATGTATTCGGGCGGGCCTTCCTCGCCGGCGTGGGCCACGGCCGGCAGGCCCTCGGCGCGGGCGCGGTCGAAGACGCGCTGGAACAGGCGCGGCGGAAAGCCCTTTTCGCTGCTGTCCAGGCCCACGGCGATGAAAGCGTCGCGGTAGGGTAGCGCTTCTTCCAGCGTGCGCATGGCCTGTTCTTCGGGCAGGTGGCGCAGGAAGCTGAGGATCAGGCCGCTGCTGATGCCGAGCTTCTTGCGGCCGTCTTCCAGCGCCTGGCTGATGCCGTCCAGCACCACCTTGAACGGCACGCCGCGGTCGGTGTGGGTCTGCGGGTCGAAGAAGGGCTCGGTGTGCACCACGTTCTGCTCGTGGCATTTGACCAGGTAGTCCCAGGTCAGGTCGTAGAAGTCCTGCTCGGTGCGCAGCACGTCGGCGCCGCGGTAGTACAGGTCGAGGAATTCCTGCAGGTTGCCGTAGTCATAGGCCGCGCGCAGGGCATCCATGTCGGGCCACGGCAGCGCCACGCCATTGCGGTGGGCCAGCCGGAACAGCAGCTCGGGTTCGAGCGTGCCTTCCAGGTGCAGGTGCAGTTCCGCCTTGGGCAAGGTGTTGAGCCAGTCGTACATGGGCGCTCCTAAGTAGGGGTATTGATGGCCAGCGCCACGGTATCGGCGAAGGCGCGGGCCTGGCGGGTGCTGGGACGGTCGCGGCGCCAGATGGCCGCCAGCGGCGATCTGCGCAGCGCCGGCCGGGCCGCCAGCACCAGCACTTCGCCGCGCGCCGCGCGCACCGCCGCGACGCTGCCCGGCAGCATCCACAGGTAAGGACCGACCGTGAGCATCTCGCGGCCGAATTCCAGCGACAGGGCGCCGATCATATCCGGAATCGGCAGGCCTTCGCGGTGCAGCACCATTTCCAGTTCGCCGCGGATGCGGCTGCCGGGCAGGGCGGTGATCCACGGATAGGCCACGCAGTCGGCCAGCGTGGCGTCGGCGCGGTCCGCCAGCGGATGATCGGGGGCGCAGACCAGCACCACCGGGTCGTCCAGCAGGTTGGCCGAGCGGTAGATGCGCGGATCCACCGTGGACGAGAAGCGGCTGATCAGCACGTCCAGCGCGCCCGCGTCCAGATCGTCGATCAGTCGCTCGTGGGTGCCGATCTCCAGCGTCAGCGTGATGCGCGGATAGGCCTGGCGAAAACGCGTGGCCGCCTGCGCCACCGGCCAGCCGGCGAACATCGAGAAACAGCCCACCGTCAGGCTGCCCTCGTCGCCGCGCGACAGCGCCGCCAGGTCGATCTCGGCCTTGCGGAACCCGGTCAGCAGCTGGCGCGCGTGGCGGCACATGGCCTCGCCCAGCGGCGTGCAACTGGTGCCGCGGGCGGTGCGCTCGAACAGCCGCGCGCCCACCAGCTCCTCGATCTCGGCGATGGCGCGCGACAGGCCGGACTGCGTGCTGTGCAGCTGCGCCGCCGCCTTGGACAGATTGCCCAGCTCGGCCACCGTCAGCACGATTTCCAGGTGCCGGGTGCGGAGTTTTCCTTTGAAGGGCGTCATGGCGGGCAGGGCAGTGGCAATGCGCCGATTATTGACCCGCGCCGGGTCCTTGGCAACGCGGCCCTGGCGTTTCGGTATAGTTCGTCGCCAGGGAGGCGGCTGTGCGATGCGCATGACGACAAGGCGGGGATCCGGGCGGCGCAGGGCCGTGCCAAGATGGCTGATGGCGGCGCTGGCGCTGGCGACGCTGGCCGGCTGCGGCGTGTCGACCGTGGACGAGGTGCGCGTGGCCTGGCCGCCGTTCAAGGACGGCACGGCGCTGGTGTTGCCGTCGGACCCCGTGCAATGTCCGGACCTGTCCGGCACCTACCGCGTCGCGGGCGAACCGCGCGCGGGCGAGGCGGCCGCCGGGGTTGGCGACCTGCGCCGTTTCCTGGCCTACACGCTGGACCTGCCGGGCCTGCCGGATACCGCGGAACACGCCTGGCGCCCCACGCCGGCCGCCAGCGTCACCTTCAACGCGGCGCCGCAAGGCTGGCAAGTGGTGGCCGACGACGGCCAAGGGGGCCGGTTCACGGGCCTGCTGCCCCTGCGCGACGCCACGGCCGGCGTCGACCGCCCGGCCGACGGCCCGCTGGCGGCCCTGCCCGGCGTCCAGCATTTCGGCGGCTGCACCCAGGGCCGTTTCTGGATCAGCGCCCGGCGCGACTGGCGCCAGTACGAATCCATGGGCGTGTTCCGCACCGTGGCGCTGCTGCGGCCACAGGCGGGCGGGCTGCTGGTGAGCGTGCAGCGCGAGTCGCACAGCATCGGCCTGCTGCCGTGGTATTCGTCGGATGAGGTGCGGTGGCAGTATTGGTTCGGGCCGGAGCGCGCGAGCCGTTAGCGAGGCACGGGTAACGCCCCATTTCTCTTGGCAATGCGCCGGTTCGATTTCGGCGCCCGCTCGCGGTACGATCCGGGCTGACTTCGATTTTTCAGGATAACCATGCGACAGAATGCGCTTCGCACCCGAATCGATCCCCTGGCGCGCGCGGTGCTGGCCGCCGCGCTGAGCGTCGCTGCCTTGGGCGCCGCCCAGGCCCAGTCGCCTGCTTCGGCCACCGGCACGCGCAGTCCCGGAGCCCAGCCTTCCCCGTCCGGACCGGTGCTGACGCCCAAGCGCAGCTTCGACGATCCGGCCACGCCGGCAGCGGCCCCTGCCGCCGCGCCCGCGGCCACGCCGGACGATTCGCCGGCCGCTCCGCCGACAAACATGCGTACGCCTGTCGCCACGCCGGCCGCCACGCCCGCGGCGGCGCCGGCCCATGCGCCTGTCGCGCCGGCCGCCACCGCCGCCCCCGCCGCGACCGCGACCCCCGCCGCGCCCACGGTCATCATCCCGACCGAACTCGACACCAAGGCGTGTATCGCCAAGCTGCGCAAGGGCGCCACCGCCAACGGCCTGACCGTGGCCGACTGGGACAAGTACACCGCCAAGGCCAAGCTGCTGCCCACCACCGTGGCATCCGCCCAGGGCCAGCCCGAGGGCCGTGAAAGCTGGTGGGACTACATCGCCAAGACGGTCGACGAAGAACGCGTGGCCGACGGCCGCGCGGTGCTCGCCAAGTACGGCAAGCAATTGGGCGACATCAGCCAGCAGTACCAGGTGGACCCGGCCACGCTGGTCGCCATCTTCGGCATCGAGACCAACTACGGCCGCCAGGTCGGCAAGACCGACGTGCTCAACGCCTGGCTGACCCGCGCCTGCACCGAGAACAAGACACTGTGGGAAAAGAACGCCTACGCCTCCGTGCGCCTGCTGCGCGACGGCGTGGTGCCGGCCGACAACTTCGTCGGCTCCTGGAGCGGCGCCTTCGGCATGACGCAGTTCATCCCCACCTCGTTCTACGAGCTGGCGGCGGACGGCGACGGCGACGGCAAGATCGACCTGTACAACTCGCTGCCCGACGCCCTGGCCTCGACCGCCAACCACCTGCGCAAGCGCCGCGCCAAGTGGACCCACGGCCTGCCGGCGGTGGTGGAGGTGCGCGTGCCGGCCGACGTGGCCGCCGCCATCCCGCCCGCGCCCGACGCCGAATACGTGGGCTCGCAGGACCGCCGCAGCATCGCGCAGTGGGCCCAGGCGGGTCTCAAGCAGGGCGACGGCTCGGCGCTCAAGCTGGCCGCCGGCAACGACCAGCAGGCCTACCTGTTCGCGCCCACCGGCGCCAAGGGTCCGGTGTTCCTGGCCACCGTCAATTTCGACGCGATCCTGCACTACAACCAGTCGCGCCGCTATGGGCTGGCGGTGGCGTTGCTGCTGAACCGCCTGCAGGGCGGCCCGGCGCTGGCCACGGCCTGGCCGACGGACGACCCCGGCCTGTCGCGCGCGCAGATCAAGGAAGTGCAGGAGATGCTCAACGCCCGCGGCTATGACGTCGGCACCGCCGACGGCATCCCGGGCGCCAAGACCCGCGACGCGGTGCGCGCCGAACAGGAAAAGCGCAACCTGCCGCAGGACGGCCGCGTCGGCAAGCGCATCTACGACGCGCTCAAGGCCAAATGAGCGCCGCCGATCCCGCGCAAGCTGTCGACGGCGGCGGGGCCGTGGTCTCGGGCACCCAGGGTTACGGCGAAAACGCCGCGGCCCTGGCCGAGCAGTACGAGAGCATCGCTTTCGCGGATGTGCATCGCGACGTGGCGCACCTGATCCCGGCGACGCCGTCGCGCATCGCCGACATCGGCGCCGGCTCGGGCCGCGATGCCGCCGCGCTGGCCCGCATGGGCCACCAGGTGGTGGCGGCCGAGCCCACGCCCGAACTGCGGCGCGAGGGCCAGCGGCGCCACGCGCTGCCCAACCTGGAGTGGGTCGATGACGCCTTGCCCGAACTTGCGGGCCTGCAAGGGCGCGAATTCGACGTCATCATGCTGACCGCCGTCTGGATGCACCTGGACGAGCACGAGCGCGCCCGTGGCATGGCGGCGCTGGCGGCCCTGCTGGCGCCCGGCGGCCAGATCCTGATGTCGCTGCGCCACGGCCCGGTGCCGCCCGGCCGCCGCATGTTCGACGTGTCGGCCGAGGAGACCATCGCGCTGGCGGCCGGGCATGGCCTGTCGGCGCATCACCTCGTCAGGCGCGAAGACATGCTGGACCGCGCCGACGTGCACTGGAGCTTCCTGGGCCTGAAGCGCGGCTAGCGGGGAAGGCCTGCCCAGGCCGCCGCGCCGGCGCGACCGGAACCCGCCGCGATTGCCGCGCTTTGCGCCGCGTACCGCGACGCCAGCGGTGTGTCCACGGTGCGAAAGTGCGATGGCATGCAGGGGCGGGCATGGATATGATGCAAGGCACCGTGTGTGTCCATGCTTCGAGATCATGCCGTCCGCCCTGCTGCCCGAATCCTTCGTCACCCGGCGCCTGCGCGCCGAGCGCATGTCGTCGACCCATTTGCCCTTCATCACCGCGATGCACGCCGACGCTGCCCTGATGGCCTCCATGGGCGGCACCCGCGACGCCACGGCCAGCCGGCGCTACGTCGAGCACAACATGCTGCACTGGGCCGAACATGGCTATGGCATGTATGTGCTGAGCGAGCGCGACAGCGGCGCGCTGGCCGGCCGAGCCGGCCTCAAGCTGGCGCTGTCGGGCAAGATCGAGCGGGTCGAGATCGCCTACGCGTTCATGCCCACCTGTTGGGGCCGGGGCTACGCCTCGGAAATCACCCGCGCCCTGCTGGCGCTGGGATTCGAACGCCTGCCGGTGGACGCGCTGAGCGCCGTGGCCATACAGGCCAACGCCGCGTCGCTGCGCGTCATGGAAAAATGCGGGATGCGCTGGATCGAGACCACCGGCGAAGGGGAGGCGCGCAAGCTGCGCTACGAGATCCGGCGCCAGCAATGGCGGGCGCTGGCGGACGAGGCGGCGCCGATCGGCGCTAACATGCGGCCATGAGTCCCGCGAATACCCCCGATACCCCGAACACCACTCCGCCCGTCGACGACGATCCGCCGCCCGTCCCGCCGGAGGCCCCGGCGCCCGAGGAATGCTGCAACAGCGGCTGTATCCCCTGCGTCTACGATACCTACAACGAAGCCATGGACGAATACCGCGCCGCGCTCAAGGCGTGGCGGGCGCGGCATGGCGAGGCGGGGTAGGGGGCAAGGGCCGCCTAAGTGCGCAGTCGCACGTCATGCGATGGGCCGCAAGTCAGAAATCCACGCTGACCGCCAGCTTGACCGTGCGTGGCGCGCCGACGGAGGAAAAGCCGTTCCACGCGCCTGACCAATAGCGCTGATTGAAGGCATTCTCCACGCCCGCACGGAAAGCAACAGGGTGCGCCGCCAGCCGGGTGACGTACCGGGCGCCCAGATCGACCCGAGTCCAGGCCGGCAATTTCTGCATATTGGCGTTGTCGGCATATTGCCGGCCTGTGTGGATGGCCGTGGCCCGGAGCGTCAGGCCGGGCAACCACGGGGTATCCCATTCGGCGCCCAGGTTGACCAACCAGGTGGGAACGCCCATGGCCATCCTTCCGTCCAGCAGCCCGGCGCGGGTCCGTGTGTTGATCGCCTTGAGATAAGTCGCTCCGCCCAGCAAGCGCAATCCCGGTGTCACCGCGCCGGCGATGTTCCATTCAAGGCCACGATTGCGCTGTTCTCCGTCGGGCGCATATCTGTTGCTGCCGTTGTCCTTGATGAGACTCGGACGAGTGATCTGGAATACGGCAAGGGTATTCAGTAGATTGCCTGCATCCCACTTTGCCCCCAGTTCCATCTGCTTGCTTTTGTACGGCGGGAAGACCTCGCCAAAGTTGGCGGCAGTGGTATCCGTGACTCTGTCGCCCTGCGAGAGTCCTTCGATATAGTTGGCGTAAATGGAGACGGGGGTGGCCCATGGCTTGACGACGAAGCCAACGGCGGGCGTAAGCGCTTGTTCATCATATCGGGTAGTCACGGCACCCGACGGCGCATAGTTCTTCGTTCGGACGCGCTGCTGCCGCGCGCCCAGCGTCAGCAGGTACTTGTCCTGCGAGAACGAAAGCGTGTCGCTGAGGGCAATACTGCTGAAGGTGGAGTCGGACGATTTTGGCACCATGGCCGGGCCGACCGTCAGCGTGGGTTGGCTTGGCCTGTAGATGTTCGACGCCCACATCGTCACCGGGCCTTGGACGGCGCCGCCGGCTTGTTGGATGGCATTGCCGCTGAAGGTGATCTCGTGTCCGACGGGGCCCGTGCGCAGACGTCCGCGAATGCCGGCATTGGCGGCGTTGACGTTGGAGAAGCTTCTCGTATTCTTGGCCATGCCCATGTAGTCGCCCGAGGCTTGCGCATTCATGCCCAGCGCGTTGTTCATGTAGCCGGAACTGCTTTGATGCTTGGTGCCGATGGCCGCGAATCCGGTCCAATGTTCGTTGAAATCGAATTCGAGCGAGCCGATGAGCGCCTTGCTGCGCTCGGAGGAATACGCCCCCGGCATGGTGTTGGTCGCAGGATCGGGAGCCGCAGGAACGTGTTCGTTGGCGAAAGTGGTGAAGAGCGGCATGGCGCCGCGCTTCTTGCCATCGATGCTGTAGGCATCCAGCGCGATGCGCAGCCGCTCTGCGCGAAAGTCGAGCGCCACCGCGGCCATTTCCCGCTTCTCTCTCTGGCCGTCCAATGCGGTGTTGCCATTGGATGTGGCGGTATTGACCCGGATGCCGAATTCATTCTCCTGTCCGAATCGTCGCCCCATGTCCAAATGGGCGCCCAGCTCCGAATCCGAGGCATACCTGGTAGTCAGGCGGGTCAACGGCTTGTCGCCAGCGCGTTTGGGCACCAGGTTGATGACCCCGCCCACGGAACCGGCCGGAGTCATGCCATACAACAGAGCGCCCGGGCCTTTCAGCACTTCCACCCGTTCAAGGAACTCCGTGGCGACGCGAAAGCCCGGCGTCAGACCGAAAAGGCCATTCCAGGCGAAATCCGTGCTTGGCATGTGGAAGCCCCGCACATTGAAGAATTCTGTCGGACCCGATTCGGGGAACGTCTCTCTTACCGATGCGTCCGCGCGCAACACCTCCGCCACCGTATCGGCCTGCCAATCCTCGATCATGCGCGAGGTATAGCTGCTCGTGCTGAACGGCGTTTCCATGACATCCTTGTTGCCCAGCAAGCCCAGGCGGCCACCCCGGGCCACGTGGCCGCCGGCATAGGGCTCGGGCACTGCCGATGGCGCGGATGGCGTTGCCGTTACGCGCACAGCAGGCAAGGTCACGGCACTGCTATCCGGCGTGGACTGATGCAAGACATAGCTACCATCAGCCAGGCGTACTGCCTGCAATCCTTGGCCCTGAAGCAGCCGGGCGAAGCCCTGTTCGACGGTCGCCGCGCCGGACAGGCCAGGCCCGTACCTGCCTTGTGTCAGGGCGCCTGGGGCGGATAACAATATCCCTGCTTCTTCTGCGTAGCGGTTCAAGGTCGTGTTGAGCGGGCCGGCGGGAATGTCGTAACGGCGTGCCGGCGCGGCGGCGGTCTGCGCCTGTGCGGCGGGCATCGCGCCCATGGAGGCGAGCAGCGAGCCCGCCATGGCTAGGTTCAGTGCCAGCGCCAACGGACGCAGCGCGGGGCCACGCGGGCGGATAATGGGACGTGGCATCAATTGATCTCTCCGGAAGTTACTTGGATGGAGAGACGACCATCGATGGCAGGCACGGTTTTCCGTCGCGTTCCGTGGGCGGGCCGGATCGGGACGAAAGGCCCGCGTTCCTCCGATCATCGTCTCTTATGCACTAAATCGAACTGGACGGAAAAATGGGGAACTGCCTTTGGTCCTATTGAGGAGGCGAGGCCGGTACGATGCGTGCGGATCAAGGAAGGTGACCGACGCGGGCGTGATGCCTTTCAACTCGGGGCGGTTTCAGCGACCTTCGACCGTCGTCCACCACGGCAGGCGACGGCGTACCCGGATGGGCAGGGTCTGCTCCAGCATGGCCAGCGCCCGGTCCGTATCGTCGGTCGGGAAGACGCCCATGACGCGAATGTCCGCCACTTCCGGGGCGACGCCGAGATGGCCGTGGCGATAGCGGCCCAGTTCGGCCAGCAAGTCCGCCAGGCGGATGTGGTCCGCCGGCACCACGCCGTGAACCCAGGCTTCACGCATCGGATCGGCGCCCGCCAGGGCGCGGATTTGCTGGGTGTCGAACGTGGCGGCTTGCCCGTCGTGAACCTGCAGTGTCCGTCCCGCGTTCGTGCGGATTTCCATTGAGCCCTCGAATACGTCGACGCGCGTTGATGCGCGGCCCAGGAGCACCGAGTAGCGGGTGCCCAGGGCTTGCAACCGGCCATGCACCGTATCCACGTAGAACGGGCGCCGCAGCTTGTCTTGCGCGGTCTGGACCAGGATTTCACCGTCCAGAACGATGAGGCGCCGTTCCTGGCGCCGGTAGTCCACGTCCAGCGCGCTGCGGGTGTTGAGCCATACGCGCGAACCGTCAGTCAACACCAGGCGCTGCCGCTTGCCGGTGCCGGTGTGGTGGTCGGCCCGCAGCGCCGCCACCACCTCGGGCAGCGGCGTGTAGCGCCAACCCAGGGCGAACAGGCCCAGGCCCATGACGCCGGGAATGACTTTCAGGGCCTGGCGTCGGGCATTCACCGCGCGTCGCGCCGCCTCGCCGCTGGCGACCGCGGCTGTCGTGCCCGGTGGGCCATAGCCGCGCAACGGGTCGAACTTGCGGCTGACCTTGTCGATACAGGCCCAGGCGGCCTGATGCTCCGGCGCCTGCAGCCAGGCCTGCCAGGCGACCCGATCCGCGTCGGTGGCGCGCTCGTCGCGCAGTCTGGCGTACCACTGCGCCGCCTGCTCCAGGCTCTGGATACGGGGCTTGGTTCGCGCCGCGGCAGGCGCGGTTGCCGCGGCCCGTTGGCTCCGCGGGGGGCGCTTCGCTTTGCCGGACGCGGGATCAGTCACCCCGGCCGGCCTCGATCAAGGCGCATTGCAGCATGGCCTGGGCGATGTACTTCTTGACCATGCGTTCGGAGACGGACAACTGCGCCGCGATGGCGCGATAGGGCATCCCGTCCACCTGAGCCATGATGAAGGCGCTCGCCGCCTTTTGCGACAGGCGGCCGAGCATCGCGCCGATTTGCAGCAGGGCCTCGACGACAAGCGCCCGATCCTCGGGCGACGGCGCCAGCGGCTCGGGCTGGGCGGCCAGGGTTTGCAGCCAGGCGCGTTCGATTTCGCGGCGACGCCACAGGTCCACGCACAGGCCGCTGGCGGCGGTGCGCAGCCAGGCGCGAGCCTGGAGAAAGCCGTGGAACTCGCGGCCCACCGGTTTGGCCAACAAGCGCAGGAAGGCGTCGTGCGCCAGATCCGCGGCATCGGAATCGTTGCCCAGGCGGCGTTGCAACCAGCTCCGCAACCAGCCGTGATGATCGTGGTAGAGGGTTTCCAGCGAGGGAGGCGAGGGATAGGAGGGGGCGCTCATGCACAAGTCACCATGCCACGGGGTGACCGGAGGATCATGGTTTGTCTATTGATAGGGAATGATTTTTATTATCGTATGGCTATCAAGCGTCCGAACCGGGCGATTGTCTGAAACCGTCTTGTCTTGCGCGGGGACGTCTGGCTTCTGCCCAGCCAAACCGCATCTGATGATCTTTTTTGATTAAGAATTAATCACTTCGATTAAAATAGGCTGCCCATGCTGACAGTACCCCTCTGGAGATACAAGATGAGTCCCGCAACCAAGGTGCTGACCGCACATGTGCCGCTTCCGTTGGCCGAGAAGGTCGATCAGATGGCTGTGCGCCTGGACCGATCTCGCGGCTGGATCGTGAAGCAGGCACTGTCCGCTTGGATTGCCCAAGAGGAGGAACGTGACAAGCTCACCCAGCAAGCGCTTGCTGACGTGGATGCTGGTCGGATTGTGGATGACCAAGCCGTGCAAGCCTGGGCGGAGAGCCTGGGCTCTGACCAGCCATTGCCGCTGCCGCGATGATGGAAATGAAGTGGACCAGCAAGGCGCTTTCCGATCTGGCGCGCTTGCATGAATTCCTGGCGGCGGTGAATAGGCCCGCGGCCGTACGGGCTGTGCAAGCGCTGGTCAAGGCTTCAAGTGTTTTGCCGACCAACTCCCGCATTGGCGAGCAGCTATTTCAGTTCGAACCGCGCGAGGTACGCAGGATATTGGTCGGGGAGTACGAAATACGTTACGAGATCCGGGATTCGATCATCTACGTATTGCGACTGTGGCACACCCGGGAGAACCGCTGACGGCCTCAGCCCGCCAGCTTCATATGAATGATCGGCCGCGGCCGCCCCGCGTCGTCGGTTTCCGAGCGGCCCACGTCTTCAAAGCCATAGTGCTTGTAGAAACCATGCGCCTGCGGGTTCTGCTCGTTGACGTCGACCCGCAGGCTGCCGTGCAGCGACAGCGCGAAATTCAGCAGGCGCCGCCCGGCGCCCTTGCCGCGCTTGTTGGCGTCGACGAACAGCATCTCGACCTTGTTGCCGTTCAGGCCCATGAAGCCGGCGACTTCGCCGGCATCGTCCTCACAGACCCAGACGCGCACCGACGGCAGGTGGGTGTTGAGCACCTGCGGGTACATGGCCTGGATTTCCTTTTCGGACAGGAACGTATGGGTGGCCCGTACCGAACGGAGCCAGATGTCCACCAGGGCGAGGTCGTCGCCGTGGTTGCGTTCTCGGATGTTCATGTCGGGCGCTTGCTAATGTCCGGAGCGGTGGATATCGGTCGCCGCCAGGACGGTTTCCATTTGCACAGTATGCGCGAAAACGAAGCGGTCCCCGTACACGGTTTCATCCGGAAACTCGGAGATCAGCGCCATCGGCAGCTCTTCCCGGTCGGTCTCCGTGACCTGCACGGGAATGCCGTTCAGCACATCGAATCCGGTTTCGAGCGCGTGCGCGTGGAATAGTTCAAGCTGGCGCGCATTGAATTCGACCAGGCCGGGCACGTTGCGGGCCAGCCGCGCCGTCACGCCCTCGATCAGGCGGCGGGCGCGCTCGCTCCAGCCCGGGTGGTGGCGCAGCACCAGGAAGAAGCCCTTGGGGATGGTCCACAGCTCGAAATTGCGCGGCAGGTAGCCCGACAGGGGGCGGGTCCACTCGTGGGCCGGGTAGCCGTGCAGGTTGATGTGCAGCTGCGCGCCGCTGATGGCGTGGGCCTGGTGGCGTCCTTCGCGTTCGAAGAATGGCGCGTGCTCGCGGTAGGCGATGTCGTCGCCCAGCGCGCTGTAGCGCGATGCGTGCAGCATGTGGCGCGGATGCTGTTCGCGCAGGCGGTTAAAGAGCGCGTAGCCGTCCGGATTCTCGGCCGCGATCAGCGCGAAATGGGCGTCGCCGCGCGCCTTCAGCGCTTGCGCCGCGCGCAGCGCGCCGACCACGCCGGAGGTCTCGTTGGCGTGCTGCGCGCCCGAAATGAAGACCGCCGGGCCGGGGCCGCGCAGATAGGTGCCCAGCACCGGGCGGCCCTGGCGCGACACGGCCTGGAAGGCGTCGCCGCCCAGCGCGGCCATGCAGCCGGCGATCTGCGCGGCGGCCAGCGGCTGGCGCAGTTCGGCCAGCGGCGCGTCCAGCGCCACGGGCGCCACCGGCGCCGGCGGCGCGAAGGGTTCCAGCGTCACCTGCACGCGCGCCGCGCCGTCGTGGCGGCGGATGTCGGGAATGATCTGGCCGGGTTGCAGGCCGCGGTCGCCGGAGGGGCGGCCGGAATGGTGCTGGAAGTGTTCGAGCAGCGTGAAGTACAGGTCTTCGTGCAGCGCCTCGAAGGTGCTGACGATTTCCTCGTCGACCGGCAGCGCGAAGTCCATGCCGGGCAGGTCGACGCGGATCTCCAGCCGGTCGAAATACGGCTCGTGCGCGCCCCAGGGATGGTTGCGCACCGTGTCGACGATGCTGCGGAACGCCTGCTGGTATTCGGTGGCCTGGGCCGCGTCGGTCTGGATGGCGCCGTCGGCGTCGCGCACGCGCAGCCACCCCGTGGGCGACAGTTCGGGCGTGCCGTCCTGCGCCTGGCCAAGCTGGTTGGGCGCGAACACGCGATCTTCACGGCGTCGGCCGTCGGCGTAGACGAGCGTGACGTCGTAGTGCAGGTCGGACGCGCCCGGCTTCATCGTCACGCGCACGCCTTGCAGCAGCGCCACCAGCGGATAGGCTTCGAGCGTGAAGCGCTTGGGCAGCGCGTGCTCATGCCGCGGGTAGCGCAGCTCGACCGCCACCAGGCCGTCGCGCTCGACCTCTTCCAGGAAGTAGTGCAGCAGCGGCTTGTAGGCGCTGCGAAAGCGCGCCGTCACGCCGGCCTGCGCCAGCCGCGCCTCGGCCTCGCGGCGCGCATCGACGCCCTCGAACAGCCAGCCTTCGACGGCCGCGCCGCGCCAGGCCGGGGCCTTGTAGGCATGGATCCAGGCGTCCAGCGTGCGGTCGAATGTCTTTTCCAGCAATGCCATCGTCAGTAGTCCTCAAGTGCCTGCCGCAGCAGGCCGCCCCAAGGCGGGGGCATACATTTACACCTTGCCGGTGGGGTCCAGGCGGTCGCGCAGCCAGTCGCCCAGCAGGTTCAGCCCCAGCACGGTCAGCATGATCGCCAGGCCGGGGAACACGCTCACCCACCACGCCGTCTGCATGTAGGTGCGGCCATCGGCCAGCATACCGCCCCAGCTCGGGATCATGGGATCCACGCCCAGGCCCAGGAAGGTCAGGCTGCTTTCCAGCAGGATGTTGTTGGCGACGTTCAGCGTCATCAGGATCACCAGCGGGCCCAGCAGGTTGGGCACGATGTGGTGGCGGATCATGGCCAGGTCGCGCACGCCGAAGGCGCGCGCCGCCAGCACGAATTCGCGTTCGCGCAGCGCCAGCACCTGGGCCCGCACCAGGCGCGCGTATTGCACCCACTGCGAGATGATCATGAAGAAGATCACGTTGAACAGGCCGCCGCCCAGGATGGCGATGAAGGTGATGGCCACCAGGATGAACGGCAGCGCCAGCTGCACGTCGGCAAAGCGCATCACGATCATGTCCCAGAAGCCGCGGTAGTAGCCGGCGATCAGGCCCATGATGATGCCGAGCAGGGCGCCGCCCAGCACCGACGCGAAGCCCACCAGCAGCGAGATCTTGCCGCCGACGATGACGCGCGCCAGCACGTCGCGCCCCAGCGGGTCGGTGCCGAACAGGTGGGCGGCGCTGGTGAAGGGCGCCATCAGGCGGGCGGTCAGGTCCATGGACTCGCCGCCATCGGGAAACAGCCAGCCCGAGGCCAGCACCAGCAC
Source organism: Achromobacter sp. EG18 (assembly GCF_059759395.1). Taxonomy (NCBI): domain Bacteria; kingdom Pseudomonadati; phylum Pseudomonadota; class Betaproteobacteria; order Burkholderiales; family Alcaligenaceae; genus Achromobacter; species Achromobacter sp. EG18. Next base: position 2,240,455 of record NZ_CM186213.1, on the reverse strand, counting down.
GATCATGACGCCGGTCAGCGCGGCGCCCAGCACGAATTCCAGCGAGCGGTAGCGGCTGCGCGGCTTGGCGGCCTTGGGAGCGGCGGGGGAAGTAGTCGTCTGCATGGGGATCACCGCGTGCGGATACGGGGATCGACGATGCCGTAGGCGATGTCGACGATCAGGTTGACCAGGACGATGACGGCGGCCAGCACGGTGACCGTGCCTTGCAGCACCGGGTAGTCGCGGCCGGAGATGGCGTCGAACGCCAGCGTGCCCAGGCCGGGCCAGTTGAACACCATCTCGATGACGACGATGCCGCCGATCAGGCCGCCGAACTGCAGCCCCAGGTAGGTGATGAGGGGAATGGCGCAGTTGCGCAGCGCGTGCTTGTACAGCACGATGCGTTCCTTCAGGCCCTTGCTGCGCGCCACCATGATGTACTGGGCCGACAGCGTCTCCAGCATGGTGGTGCGCACTAGCCGGATGTTGGTGGCCGACAGGATGATGGCCATGGTCAGCGACGGCAGCACCAGGCTGGCCGGACCGCTCCAGCCCGAGGGCGGCAGCAGTGGGAAGGTGATCGACAGCAGCAGCACCAGCATCAGCGCCAGCCAGAAGTTGGGGAACGACAGCCCCACCAGCGACAGGATGCGGATCGCCTGGTCGGTGGGCTTGCCGCGCTTGATGGCGGCCTGGATGCCCAGCGGCAGCGAAATCAGGATCGACGCGATCAGCGAGGTGAACGCCAGCATCAGCGTGGCTGGCAACGCGTCGCCGATCAGCTTGGCGACCGAGGTGCCGCCCATGAAGCTGCGGCCGAAGTCGCCATGCAGCAGGCCCTGCATGTAGCTCAGGTATTGCTCGTGGAACGGCCGGTTCAGGCCCAGCGCCTGGCGGATGTTGGCCAGGTCCTGCTCGGTGACGCTGCCCGAGCCCTGGCTGAGCATCAGCGCGGGGTCGCCGGTCAGGCGCACGGCATAGGAGACGAGCAGCGTCACGGCCACGATCACGAAGACCGCCTGCAACACGCGTTTAATCAGAAATCCGGTCATGAGGCTCCGCCAGGGCTTTCGCCCCGGCGAATCAGTAGGGTTAATGCGTCAAATGCTTCAAGTGCCACACAGACATCACGACGCCCAATCAGGCATCGCCCTTAAGCGGGATGCCGCGGATCCGGCTCCGCCGGTCCGCAGGCATGCCCCTGGGGGAAGGCGCGCAGCGCCTCGGGGGGGCTCTACTCCACGGTCGTATCGACGAACCGGAAGCGGATGTCGCCCGGCACTTCCAGGTTCTTCACGCGCTTGTTCACGCCGACGATGGTGTTCAGGCTGTACAGCGGCAGTTCCAGCGCCTGGTCGGCCACGTAGCCGGCGATCTCCTGCAGCATGGCTTCGCGCTTCTTCACGTCATAGACGGTGCGCTGCGCTTCCAGCATGGCGTTCAGCTTGGGATCGTTGTCGTACGGATTCCACTTCTGGCCCGAGTGGTACATCAGGTAGGCCGTGTTGTCGTAGTCGTAGGTCCAGCCGCCCCACTGGTTCTGCCACATCTCGCCAGTCTTGCCGCCGGGGATGATGTCGTTGAGCAGCACGCCGGTCTCATACGGCTTGATGGTGGCGCGCACGCCCACCGCTTGCAGATAGCCCGACACCGCCTGGGCCACTTCGCGGAAATTCGAATCGCTGCCGCGCACGTCGATCTGCACCGTCGCGCCCGGCTTGATGCCGGCGCCGGCCAGCAGCTTCTTGGCTTCGGCGGGGTTGAAGGGCAGGGGCTTTTGCTCGGGGTTGTAGCCGAACGACTGCGGACCCTGGAAGCTGGCGATGGTCTTGGCCTGGCCCAGCAGCAGTTGCTTGACGATGGTGTCGCGGTCCACCGCCATGATCAGCGCGCGGCGCACGTCGCGGTTCTGGGTGATGCCGTTCTTGGTGTTGTAGCGCAGCGCGAAGGCCACCGGGCCGCCGGTCGAGATGACGTCGGCGTTGCCCGACTTCTTGACCGTCTCGATCAGGCCCAGCGGGATCAGCGTGGCGATGTCCACGCGCCCGGCCTGCAGTTCGGCGACCTGGGTGCCGGGTTCGCTGATGAAGCGGTACACCACCTTGTCCAGCTTGGGCTTGCCGCCCCAGTAGTCGTCATTGCGCGCCAGGGTCACGTTGACCTTGGGCTGGTAGCTCTCGAACTTGAACGGGCCGGTGCCGACCGGATGGGTGTTGAAGTTCTCCTCGCCCTTTTCCTGGATGTACTTGGGCGGCACGATCATGGCGCCGTAGCCGGCCAGCTTGGTCAGCAGCACCGGGTCGGGCTGCTTGAGGATGAAGTCGACGGTGTACTCGTCCACCACCTTGACCTCGCCGATCGAGTCGTAGTTCGACTTCTGCGGGCCCTTGGCGCCTTCCGCGCCCAGCAGGCGCTCGAACGTGAACTTGACGGCCTCGGCGTTGAACGGCTCGCCGTTGTGGAACTTGACACCCTGGCGCAGCGTGAAGCGCAGGCGCTTGTTGTCGTCCAGGTATTCCCACTTGGTGGCCAGGCCGGGTTGCAGCTTCAGGTCGGCGCCGCGCATGGTCAGGCCGTCGTACAGGTTGCTGCCGACCGAACCCCAGAAGGTCACGAAGGTGTCGATCGGATCCCAGCTGCCCGGATCCTGGTTGATGGCGACGTTGAGCGTGCCGGCGGCCTGGGCGGTCGACAGGACCGCGGGCAGCGCGCCGCCCAGCGCCAGGGCCAGGGCGGTGGCGGTGAAGGTTTTGCGTAGGGAGAGCATGTTCAACTCCAGGGACGGGAAATCGGCCGGGCCGACGTGTAGAAAACGGAAGGTTCAGGCGGCGCGGGCCACGCGGTGGCCGGGCGCGAATTCAACCAGGGGAATGATCGCCGGCTCGTCGCCCACGCGCCGCACCGGGCTGGGGATTTCGCCCTCGATCAGCGAAGTGTCGATGTGGCGGCCGGGCTCGGCCACCGGCACGGCGGCCAGCAGCTTGCGGGTGTAGGCGTGCTGCGGCGATTCGAAGATCTGGCGGCGCGTGCCCAGTTCCACGATCTGGCCCAGGTAAAGCACCGCCACGCGGTGGCTGACCTTCTCCACCACCGCCATGTCGTGGGTGATGAACAGGTACGACAGGCCGCGGTCTTTCTGCAGGTCCATCAGCAGGTTCAGGATCTGCGCCTGGATCGACACGTCCAGCGCCGACACCGATTCGTCGGCGATGATCAGCTTGGGGTCGCTGGCCAGGGCGCGCGCGATGCAGACGCGCTGGCGCTGGCCGCCGGAGAATTCATGCGGATAGCGGCGCGCGTGCTCGGGTTTCAGGCCCACCTGTTCCAGCAGCTCGCCGACGCGGCGCGCGATGGCGGCCTCGTCGGTCAGCAGGCGATGGGTGCGGATCGGCTCGGCGATGCTGAAGGCCACGGTCTTGCGCGGGTCCAGCGAGGCATACGGATCCTGGAAGATGTACTGGATCTCCTGGCGCAGGCGCTGGCGGCCGGCGGTGTCCATCGAGAAGATGTCCTGGCCGTTGTAGCGCACCGCGCCCGAGGTCGGCGCCACCAGCTGCTGCAGGGTCTTGCCGATGGTCGACTTGCCGCTGCCCGATTCGCCCACCAGCGCCAGCGTCTCGCCGGGGTAGACGTCGAAACTCACTTCCTCGACCGCGTGCACGCGGTGGGTCACGCGGCCGAACAGATTGTGGCCGACGTCAAAGCGCGTGGTCAGCTTCTCGACGCGCAGCACCGGCTCGTCGTAGCGGGCCGTGTCCTGCTCGCGGGTCTCGCCCACTTCGCGCAGCGTGTCGCCTTCCAGCACCGTCTGCGGCGTGCGCAGCGGCAGGTCGCGGCCGATCAGGCTGCCCAGGCGCGGCACGGCGGCCAGCAGGGCGCGGGTATAGGGATGCTTGGGCGCGCGGAAGATCTCTTCCACCGGGCCCTGCTCGACCTTCCTGCCGCGCAGCATCACCACCACGTCGTCGGCCATCTCGGCCACCACGCCCATGTCGTGGGTGATGAAGATCACGGCGGTGCCCAGGTCGCGCTGCAGTTCGCGGATGGTGTTCAGGATCTGCGCCTGGATGGTCACGTCCAGCGCGGTGGTGGGTTCGTCGGCGATCAGCAGGCGCGGCTGGCACGACAGCGCCATCGCGATCATCACGCGCTGGCGCATGCCGCCCGACAACTGGTGCGGATAGCGGTCCAGCAATTGCTCGGCGTCCGGCAGGCGCACCTTCTCCAGCAGGGCGCGCGCCGCCTTGCGGGCGGCCGAGCGCGACAGCTGCTGGTGCAGCATGATGGCCTCGATGATCTGGTCGCCGATGGTGAACACCGGGTTCAGCGAGGTCATCGGCTCCTGGAAGATCATGGCGATGTCGTTGCCGCGGATAGCGCGCATCTGCTCGTCGGACGCGGCGGTCAGGTCGACCTCGCGGTCGGCGCCGTCGCGGAACAGGATCTTGCCGGTGGCGATGCGGCCGTTGTTGTAGTCCGTCAGCCGCATGATGGCCATGGACGTCACCGACTTGCCCGAGCCGGACTCGCCGACGATGGCCAGCGTCTTGCCCGGCCGCACGTCGAAGTCCAGGTTCTCGACGGCGCGGAACACGCCGTTTTCGGTATTGAAGTCCACCGAGACGCCGCGCACGGAGAGCAGCGGCTGGGCGGAGGAGGCGGGAAGGCTAGACAACGTGGATTCTCACAGCGAGGTGGCGGCGCGGGCGGCCTGGTCGTACAGGCCCGACAGGGCGCGCAGGGTATTGGCCAGCTGGTGGCTGGCATCGTCCGCGGCGGGGGAGTCGATGAAGGGTTTCACCAGGCATTGCTCGCGCACTTCGGCGTAGCGCTGGATCGCGGCGGCGCCGGCATCGGTGGTGGTGTAGATCACTTCCTTGCCGGTCTTGGCGCTTTGCACCACGCCCAGCCGCTCCAGCTTCTTGAGCGAATAGTTCACCAGGTGGGTGTCTTCGACATTGAGCGTGAAGCAGATGTCCGCCAGTTTCTTGCCGCGGCCGCGATGGAACACGTGGTTCAGCACCAGGATGTCCAGCGAGGTCAGCTCGGGCAGCCCGGCACAGGCCATGCAGCGGACCATCCAGCGGTTGAAGGCGTGCGAGGCGATGATCAGGCCGAACTCCACCTCGGACAGCTCCGGGGCGGACGAGGCGAGATGGGAGGAGGAAACAATGGCGTCCCGGACGGAAACGGACATGGGCGGCGGTGGGGACGGATCGACGACAAAACGTTGGCGAATTATTGACGATTTGTGGATATGGAGGCATCCGGGATAACCCGTGGATATAAGCCGCCCCGGGACATCATGACCGCCGGTTATTCAAGCCGCCGCGCCGCCCGCGGCCAACCGTGGGCGCTACGCGTTGCCCACGGATTCCTGCAGCAGCCCCAGGTCGGGCGGCCGGTTCTCGATGATGGCTTCCATGCTGAAGAACCCCGTCACCGTGGACAGCTCGAAATCGGTGATCAGCTTCTGGTAGAAGCGGTCGTACCCCGCGATGCCGCGGCAGACCACCTGGATCAGGTAGTCCCAGTCGCCGCCGATGCGGTAGAACCCGGTCACTTCGGGCAGGCGTTCCACGTGCTTGCGGAAACCGTCGGCCCATTCCTTGGCATGGTGGCTGGTGCGGATCATCACGAACACCGTCAGGTCCAGCCCGAGTTCCGCCAGGTTCACCTCGGCGCGGGTGCCGCGGATGATGCCGCAGGCGTTCAGCCGCTGCAGCCGCCGCCAGCACGCGTTCTGCGACAACCCCACCCGATCGGCCAGCTCGCGCTGCGACAGCGAGCCCTCGCGTTGCAGGCAGGAAATGATATTCAGATCAAACTTGTCTATTTTTTCCATATATTCGTTCAAACGATCGAATTTTGACGATTTTAAGGAAAATTTAGGTGAGGTTTCAAATTTCCTTCCATCGTATGATATTTCGCTAACTCTCCTGCCAGCCGTTTCATCGAAATCCGCACCATGTCCACCCAAGCGACCCCGGCCGCCACAGGGCCGTTGCGCCAGTTCCAGCAATCCCTGCAATCCCCCGACATCATCGCCAGCCTGGCCGACGGCCTGATCGGCAAGGACGCCGTCATCGAAGGCCCGTTCGGCCTCAAGCCGCTGGTCTACGCCGATTACGTGGCTTCCGGCCGTGCGCTCATGCAGGTCGAGCGCTTCGTGCTCGAGCACGTGCTGCCGTACTACGCCAATTCGCACACCGAGGCCTCGTTCTGCGGCGGTTTCATCACGCGCTTGCGGCGCGAGGCGCGCGCCGTGGTCGGCCGCTGCTGCGGCGCGGGCGACGAGCATGCCGTGATCTTCTCCGGCTCGGGCGCCACCATGGGCATCAACCGCCTGGTGCACCTGCTGGGCGTGCCGGCCGCGCTGGCGGCGGGCCGCAAGGTGCGCGTCGTCATGGGCCCCTACGAGCATCATTCCAACATCCTGCCGTGGCGCGAATGCGGCGCCGACATCGTCGTGCTGGCGGAAAGCCCGCAGGGCGGGCCGGACCTGGACGAACTCGACGCCGCGCTGCAAGCGCCGGCGGGCACGCTGGTCATCTGCGCGCTGTCGGCCGCCTCCAACGTCACCGGCATCGTCGCTGACGTCGAGGCGATCACGCGCCGCGTCAAGCGCGCCGGCGCCCGGATGATCTGGGACTACGCCGGCGGCGCGCCGTACCTGGACATCCGCATGACGCCCGCCGCCGACGCGCCCATCGACGCCATCGTGTTCTCGCCGCACAAGTTCATCGGCGGGCCCGGCGCCTCGGGCATCCTGATCGTGCGCCGCGACGCGGTCGTGCCGACCACGCCCACTTTCCCGGGCGGCGGCACCGTCAAGTTCGTCTCGCCCATGAACCACGACTACAGCGCCAGCCTGGAAGCGCGCGAAGAGGCCGGCACCCCCAACGTGGTCGGCGACATCCGCGCCGCGCTGGTGTTGCTGGTCAAGGAGGCGCTCGGCGCCGACCTGATGGCGCGGCGCAACGCCGCCTTCGTGCGGCGCGCGCTGGCCCGCTGGCAGGGCCATCCCCGCCTGGAACTGCTGGGTTCATTGAGCGCGCCGAGACTGCCTATTTTCTCGTTCCGCGTGCGCAACGGCCGGGGCGGCTACATCCACCAGCAACTGGTCACGCGCATGCTGAGCGACCGCTTCGGCATCCAGGCCCGCGGCGGCTGCGCCTGCGCCGGTCCTTACGTGCATAACCTGCTGGAGATCGACGAGGCCGAATCGGCGCGCATGCGCCAGGCCATCCTCGATGGCCGCGAGATCGAAAAGCCGGGTTTCATCCGCCTGAACTTCAGCGTGCTGCTGTCGGACGCCAAGGCCGATTTCATCCTCGATTCGGTGCTGGCCCTGGCCGCGGACGCCACCGAGTTCGAAGACCGCTACGACTTCGATCCCGCCCGCGCCATCTTCTTCCCGCGGCCCGCGGCGGCCGCCACGGCCGCCTGACGCGCCTGGCCGTTGCACGGCGCGCGGCGGCCTGCCCGCGCGTTGCGGCGGCCGCGCTATTGCTTCATGTAGGGGCCGCAGGTGTCGATCCACGCGCTCTTGCGCGCGGCCAGGTTGTCCGAGCGGTCCTGCATCGCGCGCGCGGTCTGCTCGGGAAACTTCCCGCCGTTGCGCGCGCATTGCTCGTAGTCGTCGACCAGCGCGAACTCCATGTCCAGCAGGTCCAGCCGCCCCTGGCACAGCAGCCCGTTCAGTTCCTGCCAGTTGGCCGTCTCGCGCCCCTTCTGCACGCCCACGGCTTCCTGGTAGCGGGCCACGCCCGCGTCGAACCGCGCCACGCATTCCTCGGCCGCGTGGGCCGGCAGGGTACAGGCGAGCAGGAAAAGGGCGGACAGGGGGCGAAGCGGGAACATGGACTGGGACTTCCGTTGCGGGCCGGCCGCGAATGCGATGGACGCATCATAACTGCCGTGCAATATCGGACCAGTCCAATAGGCAGGTCCGCGCGCGCAAAGCATATTGCTTTCCCTCGGAGCAGGAGGGAATGTGATGCGCAAGTCGCGCAAGTTGAAATATATCGCCAGTCGGGCGCTGTTCAGGCTGTCGCCTGTTCTGGCCGAACGCGTGGGAATCGATTTCAGGCTGGATACGCCCAGCCGGGTATTTCTCGAGACGCGCGTGTTCGCCTATCTGAACCGGCTGGCCGCCTTCCAGCGCGAACCGCAACAGTTGCTGTTCCTCGGCCTGGATAAGCACAACTGGCACTATCCCAGGCTGCTGCGCGCGACCTTCCATTCGTTGGATATCTCGCCGCGCAATGCGGTCTACGGCCGGCCGGGGCTGCACCGGATCGGCGATGCGCTCGACATGGCGGAACACTATGGCCAGGACGCCTTCGATGTGGTAATCGCCAACGGCCTGCTCGGCTTCGGCATCGACGGCGAGGCCGGCCTGCGCCGCCTGCTGGCGCAATGCCACGCGGTGCTCAGGCCTGGCGGCGTGCTGGTGCTGGGCTACAACGATCTGCCGGAGCGCACGCCGTTTCCGGTCGAAGTGGGCCCGGAATTCGAAGAGTTCGTGCCCGCCATCGATGGGGTGATCGCTTCGCGCCACATGGTCGACGATCCCTACCGGCACGTTTACTGCTTTTGCCGCAAGAGTGACTGAGGCTCGGACCGGGGCTGGGTGTCGAAGGGGCGTATGACGGCTTCACTGTGAAAAAACCCAGTTTACCGTCGCCCGAAACTGTCCTACCGTGCATGACGAATCAGTCGCTGGCGACGCGCCCCGGCACGTCGGGCACTTTGGCCGGCCCCTGATGGCAAGTTCTGTTTTATCAACACGTTGCGTTGGAGATGAAAGAGAATGACCGATACCCTCATCCAGGTCGACCTGGCCCAGTCCCCCTACGAAAACAAGCAGATCCACAACCGCTGGCATCCGGATATTCCGATGGCCGTCTGGGTCAAGCCCGGCGACGATTTCATCCTGGAGACCTACGACTGGACCGGCGGCGCCATCAAGAACGACGACAGCGCCGATGACGTGCGCGACGTCGATCTTTCCACCGTGCACTTCCTGTCCGGCCCCGTCGGCGTCGAAGGCGCCGAGCCCGGCGACCTGCTGGTGGTGGACCTGCTCGACATCGGCGCCAAGCCCGACAGCCTGTGGGGCTTCAACGGCTTCTTCAGTCGCAACAACGGCGGCGGCTTCCTTACCGACCATTTTCCCCATGCGCAGAAATCCATCTGGGATTTCCATGGCATGTTCACCTCGTCGCGCCACATCCCGGGCGTCAGCTTCGCCGGGCTGATCCATCCCGGCCTGATCGGCTGCCTGCCCGACAAGAAGCTGCTGGACACCTGGAACCAGCGCGAGCAGGCGCTGATCGACACCAACCCGAACCGCGTGCCGCCACTGGCCAATCCGCCGGCGCCCAAGACGGCGCACATGGGCGCGCTGCAAGGGGCCGACCGCGACCGCGCGGCCGCCGAAGGAGCGCGCACCGTGCCGCCGCGCGAGCACGGCGGCAACTGCGACATCAAGGACCTGTCGCGCGGCGCGCGCGTGTTCTTTCCGGTCTACGTCAAGGGCGGCGGCCTGTCGGTGGGCGACCTGCACTTCTCGCAGGGCGATGGCGAGATCACCTTCTGCGGCGCCATCGAAATGGCCGGCTGGGTGCACATGCGCGTCACGCTGATCAAGGGCGGCATGGACAAGTACGCCATCCGCAACCCGATCTTCAAGCCCAGCCCGATCACGCCGGCCTACAAGGACTTCCTGATCTTCGAAGGCATCTCGGTGGACGAGGGCGGCAAGCAGCACTACCTGGACGTGAACGTGGCCTATCGCCAGGCCTGCCTTAACGCCATCGAATACCTGAAGAAGTTCGGCTATTCGGGGGCGCAGGCGTACTCGATACTGGGCACGGCGCCGGTGCAGGGGCACATCAGCGGGGTGGTGGACATTCCCAACTCCTGCGCCACGCTGTGGCTGCCGACCGAGATCTTCGATTTCGACATCCAGCCGTCGGCCTCCGGTCCGGTCAAGCACATCAAGGGCGGCATCGACATGCCCTTGTCGCGCGACCGCTAGGCCTTGCGCGCAGGAGACCGACATGCCCATGTATGACTACGCCTGCGCCGATTGCGGCGAATTCACGGCGCTGCGGCCGCTGGCGCAGTGGCGCGACCCGGCCGACTGTCCGCGATGCGGCGCCGCCTCGAACCGCATCGTCGGCGGCGCGCCCGCGATCTCGGCGCTGTCGTCGGCCGTCAATCGCGCCCATGCCGCCAACGAACGCAGCGCCAACGAACCGCGCAGCTCGCGGTCGGGCCACGGCATGAACTGCGGTTGCTGTTCGGGCGCCCGCCGGTCCGGCAAGACCCGCGCCACGCCCGACGGCGCCAAGTCCTTCGCCGGTTCGCGGCCCTGGATGATCAGCCACTGACGGCGGTGGCGATCCCTGTCGCTGGCGGCCCGCGCGGCGGGCCGCCAGCGACGGTTCACAGCAGGCGGCGGCGCGGCAGGCAAGGCGCGTGATGCCACCGCGTGGCAGGCTCGCGGCGAGCAATCGAGCGGGGTCGCGGCTACGCTGCCTTTTATTGCGGCGCCGCTTCCAATGGCGCCACGGCGGCGCCCTGGATCTTGTGGCGCGCCAGCGCCTCGGCCACGAAGCCGCTTTTCTTCATCGCTTCGACAAAGGCGGCCAGGTACGCGCTGGCCTTGGCGCCGCGGCTCTTGGGCACGCCCATGGCCTGGCGGATCAGCATGAAGTGGCCGTCCAGCAGGCGCAGGCCGCCCAGGCGGTGCGCGTCGGCCTCCAACTGTTGCCTGACGCCGGCCGCCACTTCCATGTTTTCCTTCACGAAGGTGTCGACCACGGCGGGCGAGGTGGGCGCGCGAAAGAGTTCGGCGTGCTTGATCTCGCGCGTCAGGTACAGGTCATAGGCGCTGCCCTTGCCGACCACCACGCGCTGGCCGGCTCGGTCCACTTCTTCCATGCGGGTGATCGGGGAATCGTCGCGCACCAGGTAGGCGCCTTCGATCACCACGTACGGCGCGGTGAAGGCGATCTGTTCGCCCCGCAGCGGATCGATCGCGAAAAAGCCCACGTCAGCCTGTTCGGCGGCGACCGCGTTGACCGATTCGCCGGCGGACTTGAACACCACCAGCTCCAGTTTCACGTCGAGCCGGCGCGCCAGTTCGGTGGCCAGGTCGACCGACACGCCGCCGGGCGCGCCGCTGTCGGGATGGGTGTTGGCAAGGATGGGATTGCCCAGGTTGATGGAGGCGCGCAGCGCGCCGGTCGGGGCAAACGCGTCGAGCAGTTCGTGATCGGTCTTCATGGATCTTCCTTCCTTGGGGGCATCTTCCGGCGCGGGCGGCGCGGCCTGTGCAGCCCAGAGAATAGCCGCAAGCGCGGCATCTGCGCGGCATCACGGCGGCGAATGGGGCGCGGATCGCACGGGCATCATGGCGCGGCGCCCGCCGCCTGCGCGGGCAGGTGCTGCGGCGCTATTGCGCGCGCCGCAGCACGTAGTGCGGCGCCAGTGGGCCGGTGGGCCGGGTGCCGTCGCGGTACAGCATGATCACCTGGTTCTCGGCGATGAAATAGCGCTGGCTGTCGCCCGAGGCGTCCAGGCGGATGGTGCTGCCGTCCGATTCCCAGCTGAAGGTGCCGGCGACCGTTTCAGGCTGCGGCTCGCGGTCCAGGTACTGGGTGGCGCGCTCGTAGCGGCCGTCCTGCATCAAGGTCAGGCGGGTGCGGATGCCGGGGCAATCGGCGCAAGGCAGGGTGCCTTCGTAGCTGCCCGGCCAGTCGAGTGAATCGCGCGCCGTGTGATTGTCCACGGGCACGGAACGCGCGCTGATCGGTTTGGAGGGGGCGCAGCCGGCAAGCAGGGCGACTGTCAGGGTGCAGGTCAAGGTGGTTCTCATCATGGCGAGCTCCTGTGTTGCGGTGCGCCCACGATACGGACGCATGCCCATCCTTGCTGAAACGGGATGTAAAGGCAAGCGCGGCGCCCCCTCGTGGATGCGTGGGGTCCCGCCGGGGCCGTCGCCCGGAGCGCGTCAGCGCGGGGCCGCGGCCAGCAGACCCGGATGGGGCGCGCGGGCGATGAGGATGGTGCCCGTCACCGACTCGGTGCAGAACAGGGTGCGGCCATCCTCGCCGCCAAAGGCCAGGTTGGTGGTCGACATGCCCTTGGAGCTGCGCCAGACGATCACCGGCTCGGCGCGATGGTTCAGCAGCCAGACGTAGCCCAGGCCGGGATTGCAGACCAGCAGATTGCCTTCGCGGTCCACCGCCAGGCCGTCCGGGCCGCTGGGACCGTACGAGGTGAAGAACTGGCTCACCTTGCTGACGCTGCCATCCGCCATCAGCGGCACGCGCCAGACGCAGTTGCCGCGCGTCACGGCCAGGTACAGCACCTTGCCGTCCGGCGACAGCGCCACGCCGTTGGGACTGGGCACATTGTCCAGCAGGCAATCCAGCCGGCCGTCGGCGCGCAGGCGGTACAGCCGGCCGCTGGGGTCGTGCAGGCCGCTCTGGCCCTGGTCCGTGAAGTAGATATTGCCGTGCGCATCGAAGATCAGGTCGTTCACGCCCTTGAAGCGCTCGCTGTTGCGGCGGGCCAGGTGGGGCGTGACCTGGCCGCTGGCCACGTCCAGGACCATCAGGCCGTTCTTGTAGTCCGTGATCAGCAGTCGGCCGTCGTCCAGGAACTTCATGCCGTTGGGCTCGCCGTCGTATTCTGTCACCAACGACCATTGGCCGTCGGGCCCGATGCGAAACACCCGCCCCCACGGAATGTCGGTGACGTAGAGGTTGCCGTGGCGATCGAACACCGGGCCTTCCAGGAACGAATCGACCGGCGCCCCGCCGCGGTTGGCGTCGGCCCAGTCGCTGCGCTGGTGGCGGCGGAAGTGGTCGGGCATGGCGCTCCATGCGTCCAATTGCGCCACCTGGGGCGGTTGCAGGAAAAACATGGCGTCTCCTCGGTGTCTATTTGGCGTCGTAGCCGATGCTGCGGGCCACGTTGCCCCACATCACGTTGCTGTCGGCCAGGATGCGGCCGAATTCCGCCGCGTCGGCGGCGCGCGGCTCGGCGCCCATCTTGGTGGCGAAGGTCTGCATTTCCTCCGACGCCATGGCCTTGGCGACCTCGCGTTGCAGGCGTTCTGTGACTTCCGGCGGCGTGCCCTTGGGCGCCCACAGGCCGGTCCAGTTGACCACGCCGAAATCCTTCACGCCAGCCTGCGCGAATGTCGGCACGTCGGGAAGCACCGCCAGCCGCTTGGCGCCGCTCACGGCCAGCAGGCGCAACTGTCCGCCCTGCGCCGGCCCCATCAGGCCGGTGGTCGAGGCGAACTGGAAGTCGATCACCTTGCCCAGCACCGCCTGCGTGGCTTCGGCGGCGCCCTTGAACGGAACGTGCATGAATTTCACGCCGGTCGCCCGCGCCAGCCCTTCGGCGGCAAAGTGCGGCGTGGTGCCGGCGCCGCCCGAGCCGTACGTCACCGAGTCGGGCTTGGCGCGCGCCCGTGCCAGCAGATCGTCGAGCGTGCGATACGGGCTGTCGGCCGCTACCGCCAGCGCCATGGGCGCGAAGATGAAGGCCGTGACCGGCTGCAGGTCCGCCGCCGGATCGAAGGGCAGTTTCTTGAAGATGTGCGGCAGCAGCGAATAGGTGGTGTCGTTGGCCACCAGCGTGTAGCCATCGGCCGGCGCGCGGGCCACCTGGCCGACGCCGATGGTGCCGGTCGCGCCAGGCTTGTTCTCCACCACGAAACTCTGGCCGGTCTGCGTCGACAACATCTGTGCGACCTTGCGCGTGGCCACGTCGACCGCGCCGCCCGGGCCGTAGGGCACCACGATCCGCACCGGGCGGCTAGGCCAGGCGTCCGCGGCATGGGCAACGCCGCCCGCCAGGAGTGTCGCGGCGGCCGCGACGAGCAGCGCGGCGCGCCGGGGGGAGAAGCGGGTTCGATTGCGGTGATTCATTTGTCGTCCTCTGTTTTTATGTGGGAATGTCTTTCGGCCTTGAGCCCTCGCTGGCCGCGTCATTCCTTGTGGATACCGGCCTCGGCCAGGATGCGCGCGGTCCATCGTTGCGGCATGGCGCGGCTCCTCAGGCGGGTGCAGCCGCGCGGGCCAGCACGTCCAGGGCATTGCGCGCGGCGGCCACGCCCATGTTGACGTAGGCGGCGCTGGTCACCCCGCCGACGTGCGGGCTGAGGAGAATGCGCGGCTCCTGCTGGAAGGGGTGGCCGGCCGTCATGGGCTCGACGGCGAAGCTGTCCAGGCCGGCGGCGCGGACCTGGCCCGAGCGCACCGCCTGCAGCAACGCGTCTTCGTCCACCAGGCCGCCGCGCGCGGTGTTGACCAGGACCACGCCGGGCTTGCACTGCGCCAGCGTCGCCGCGTTGACCATGCCGCGGTTCTCGTCGGTCAGGGGGCAATGCAGCGATACCACGTCGGCCTCGCGCCAGATCGCGTCCAGCGGCACGCTGGCGATGTACTCGGGCAGATCGCGCGCGTAGGGATCGAAGCCGATCACGCGCATGTTCATGCCGTGCGCCATGGCGGCCATGCGCCGGCCGATGGCGCCCAGGCCCACCAGGCCGATGGTCTTGCCGTCCAGCTCCAGGCTCTTGTGCGTCGACTTGTCCCAGTGTCCGGCGCGCATGCGCCCATCCAGGCCCACGACCGATTTGGCGCAGGCCAGCAGCAGCGCCAGGGCGTGTTCCGCCACGGCGGCGGCGTTCACGCCCACGGCGGCCACGACCTGGATGCCGCGCTGGGCGGCGGCGGCCTTGTCGATGGTGTCGGTGCCGCTGCCGTGCTTGGAAATCACGCGCAGCGCGGGCGCGGCGTCCATGGCGGCCGCGCCCACCTTGCTGTAGCGCACGATGATGGCGACCGGGTTGTGCTCGCGGCACAAGGCCACGATTTCCTCTTCGGCGGGTGTCTTGCCGGCAAACACCAGATTGAAATCCTGCAGCAGCGCGATGGCCTCCGGGGCCAGGTCGGCCGCGGTCACGACGATGGCGGCCTTGCCTGTGGCGGTCTTGTTCACAGCGATTCCCCTTCCTTGAGCACGCCGGCGGCGCGCAGCGCCGCCGACAGCCACTTGGCCTCGGTGTCGCCGGCCTGGATCGCGGCGATGCGCGCGGCCTCGTCGCGCACCTTCTTTTCGGCGGCCGGCAGCAGGCCTTCGATTTTCTCGCGTTCGACCACCACCACGCCGTCGGCGTCGCCGATGACGAAGTCGCCGGGGTACACGGTCACGCCACCGACCGACACGGGATGGCCGATGCGGCCGGGCACGTTCTTGGTGGGGCCGTTCGGGTTGGTGCCGGCGGCGAACACCGGATAGTCCATTTCGATGATCTCCACGCTATCGCGCGCCGCGCCATCCATCACCACGCCGGCGATGCCCAGCTTGCGGCAGGCGTTCATCATGATGGTGCCCATCAGCGCCGAGCTGAGGTCGCCCTTGCCGTCGATCACCAGCACGTCGCCCGGCTTGGCCAGGGAAATCGCGGCATGGATCATGAGGTTGTCACCGGGGCGCACTTCCACCGTCAGCGCCGTGCCGGCCAGCTTCATGCCGGCGTGCAGCGGGCGGATGCGGCCGCTGAGCGCGCCGCGGCGGCCGGCCACGTCGGCCAGGATGGCCGGTTGCAGTGCCGCCGCGCGGCGCACGATGTCGGCGCCGACGCGCGGGAAGTCCTTGATGATGTCCTGGTTTGCCATGAGTGTTCCTGTGGAGGTGAGAGTCGGAAGGGCAGGGTCAGGCCGGCTTGATGCCGGCATCGCGGATGACCTTGCCCCATTTGTCGAAGTCCGCCCTGCGGGTGGTGTCCAGGGCCTGCGGCGTGCCGCCGGCCAGCGTGACGCCGAGCTGCTCGGCCAGCGCCGTGAGCGCCGGGCTCTGCAAGGCGCGTCCGATCCCGGCGTTGAGTCGGGCGATGACGGGCGCGGGCGTGGCGGCGGGGGCGAACACGGCCTGCCATTGCTCCACCACGAAATCGCTGAAGCCGGCCTCGGCCATGGTTGGCACCCGCGGCAAGGCCGGCAGACGCTGCGCCGACGTGGCGGCGAGCGCGCGCAGCGCGCCGGTCTGCACGTGCGGCAACGCGGCCGCCGCGGGAATGAAGGCGAATTGCACCTGACCGGCCAGCGTGTCCTGCAGCGCGGGCGTGTCGCCCTTGTAGGGCACGTGCAGGAACCGCGCGCCGCTCTTTTGCTGCAGCAGCTCGCCCTGCATGTGCAGGATCGTGCCCGTGCCGCCCGAGGCATACGCCAGGCTCTGGGGCGCCTTTTTCGCGGCCGTGATCAGGTCGGCGACCCTGTGGAACGGCTGCTCCTTGCCCACCACCAGGAGATGGGGAATGGTGCCGATCATGATGACGGGCGCGAAGTCCGCCACCGGGTCATAGGTCAGCTTGCCGAGCACGTGCGGCGCGATCGCCTGGGGGCCGATCGAGGTGCCCAGCAGCGTCAGGCCGTCCGGCTCGGCGCGCGCCACGCGGGCCGCGCCAATGGTGCCGGTGGCGCCGGGACGGTTGTCGACGATCACGCGCGTGGCCAGCAGCGCATCCAGTTGCTGCGCGATGGCGCGGCCCAGCACGTCGGTGCTGCCGCCGGCCGGATAGGGCACCACCCAGGTGATGGTCTTGCCGCCGGGCCAATCCTGCGCGGCGCGCGCGCCGAAGGCCGCGCCGGCCGCCACGGCCGCGCCCAGCGCGAGGAAGCGCCGGCGCGAGAGGGAATAAGAGGTCTGCATGGGTTGTCTCCGTATTGTTCTGGTACTCATGCCGCAAAGCCGTACAGGGCCGCCGGGTTGTGCACCAGGACCTGGCGCAGCCGGGCGCTGCCGGTCCAATCGGCCAGCCGGTCGAGCTGGCGCGCGTCGTCGGGCATGGGCTGCATGCCGGCCGACGCCGATGCGTGGGGCCAGTCGCTGCCCCAGACGATGCGTTCGGGATTGGCGTCGAGATAGCCGCGGGCCAGCGCGTCCAGCGCGGGATCCTCGACGCTGTGGCGCGGGCTGACGAGGTAGCCGCCCGACAGCTTGAGCCAGGCGCGGCCCTGGCCGAGCAGGCGCAGCACCAGGGCATGGGCCGGATGCGCGCCGGCCTGCGCCGGACTGATGCGGGCCATGTGATCGAACACGATCGGCGCCGGCAGGGCCGACAGCAGGCCCTCCAGTTGCGCCAGCCGCTCGGGCGGCATGAGCAACTGCACATGCCAGCCCAGCGGGGCGACCCGCGCCGCCAGCGGCCGGATCTGGTCGGCACGGCTCGTCACCCCCAGCGAGAGATTGAGCCGGATGCCGCGCACGCCGGCGTCGTGCAAGGCTTGCAGTTGCGCGTCACTTTCGCTGCCGTCGATCACGGCCACGCCGCGCGCCTGCCCGCCCAGTTGCGCCAAGGCGTCGAGCATGGGGCGATTGTCGGCGCCATAGGTCGATGGCGTGACCAGCACCGCGCGCTGGGTGCCAAGGCGGGCCTGGATCGCGCGGTACTGCGCCATGGACGCGTCCGGCGGCAGCAGCCTTGCGCCCTTCGCCGCCGGGTAGCGGGCGTCATATGCGTGGATGTGGCAGTCGCACGCCCCGGGCGGGGCGGCGGTGGCCGGCCTGGCGTCGCCGCTGGAGTAGGCGTAAAGGGCAGCCACGGCCGGATCACTCCACCTTCGCGCCCGAGTCCTTGACGATCTTGCCCCAGCGGATGCGGTCGTCGTGGATCAGCTTGGCGAACGCCTCCGGGGTGTCGGTAAGCACGCGCGCGCCCTGTTCCTGGTACTTGACGCGCAGCTCCGGCGTCTGGAGCGCCTTGTTGAACTCGGCATTCAGGCGCTGCACGATGTCCTTGGGCGTGCCGGCCGGCGCGGCCAGGCCGAACCAGGTCACGGCCTCGAAGCCGGGGAAACCGCGCTCGGCGATGGTGGGCACGTCGGGCATGTCGGGCACGCGCTGCGCCGAGGTCACCGCCAGCGCCCGCATCTTGCCGTTGCGCACGTGGCCGATGAGCGTCGGCACGGAAGACAAGTACATGTCGATCTGTCCGCCGATGAGATCGTTGGACGCCTGCGCCGCGCCCTTGTAGGGGATGTGCGTGAGCTGGATGCCCGCCGCGTTCTGCAATTGCACCGCCGCCAGGTGGGCCACCGTGCCGTTGCCGGAGCTGGCGAAGTTCAAGGCCCCCGGCTTGGCCTTGGCCGCCGCGATCATGTCCTCGAAGGTCTTGAGCGGCGAGTTGGCCGGCACCACGATCACCAGCGGCGCGTCGGCCACCAGGCCGATGGCGGTGAGGTCCTTCTCGGGGTCGTAGGGCAGCTTGGCGTACAGCGTCGGGTTGATCGCCAGGTTGCTGGTCTGGCCCAGCACCAGGGAATACCCGTCCGGCGCCGACTTGGCGACGGCGTCCACGCCGATGTTGCCGCCCGAGCCGGGGCGGTTTTCGGTGACGATGTTCCAGCCAGTGTTGCCGGCCACCTTGATCGCCGCTTCGCGGGCCAGCACGTCGGTGCCGCCCCCGGGCGGGAACGGCACGATCAGCCGGATGGGTTTGTCGGGGTAGCCCTGGGCGGCGCCCAGGCTGGTCATGCACATCAGGGCCAGGCCCGACAGCAAGCGTGCGAACGGCTTCATGTTTTGTCTCCGATATTTGTTTTTGATGGAAGGAATTGTCGGAGGATGTTCCGTCTAATACAATACGAGTTCATACATCGGAACATGTTTCATATGACGAACGATGATCTGACCCCGGAATCCCCCGACGCGCCGGGCGAAGAGGGCGTGGTGGCCGTGCGCCGCGCGATGCGCATCCTCGAAGCCTTTGGCGTGGAGGATCCCCATCTGTCGCTGGCGGAACTGAGCCGGCGCACCGGCTGCCATCGCTCCACCGTGCTGCGGCTGGCGCGCACCCTGGCCATGGACGACTACCTGGCGCAGCGGCCCGACGGCACCTGGCGCCTGGCGCGCGCCGCCGGCTGGCTGGGCGCGTGTTACCAGGCCACCTTCAACATCGTCGAGGTGGTCCAGCCGATCCTGCGCGAGCTGTCGGCGGCAACCGGCGAAAGCGCGACGTTCTACGTGCGCGAAGGCAAGCAGCGCATCTGCATGGCGCGGGTCGAGGGCCCCAGGTCGATCCGGCACCACGTGCGCGTCGGCGCGGCCTTGCCGCTGGAACTGGGCAGCCCGGGCCGCGTGCTGCTCGCCTTTTCCGGCGAACCGGGCGAACCCTATGAGTCGGTGCGCCGCGCCGGCTACATGGTGTCGCTGGGCGAACGCGATCCCGAGGTCTCCAGCATCTCCGCGCCGGTCTATGGCATCAACTGGACGCTGCAAGGAGCTGTCTGTATTTCGGGGCCGATTTCGCGCCTGGGCGAAAGCGTGCTGCATGAGTTGAAGGAACCGATCCTCGCCGCGGCCAGCCGCCTGTCGCGCTCGCTGATGGGGGCGCGGCAAGGGCAGGGGGCCTGACGCGGCTGCGGCGACCGGCCAGGCCTTGCGCCGTGGCCCGCATGTCCGCCGCCGCCCGCCATCCTGGCCGTATCGGCGCGGCGCGCCAATCAGGCCCGCGCTACGCTCATCGGCCAGACCCGCGGCATCGTGCCGCGGGCGCGAAGGAGCCTCATCATGCAAGGAAGCTGCCTGTGCGGCGCCGTGGCCTACCAGGCGGAGCGCCTGGCCGGGCCCATCGTCCATTGCCATTGCGCCACCTGCCGCAAGGCGCACGCGGCCGCGTTCGCCTCGACCGCCCGCGTGGCGCGCGCGGATTTCCGCTGGACCCGTGGCGTGGACGCACTGGGCGCCTATGAATCGTCGCCCGGCAAGATCCGCCACTTCTGCACCCGCTGCGGCGCGCACCTGATGGCGCACTGGGTGGCGCAGCCACAGGTCATCCTGCGCGTGGCGACGCTGGACGACGATCCCGGCGCGCGGCCGCTCGCGCACATCCACACCGCGCACGACGTGCCGTGGCTCGAGCATGGGCCGGGCATTCCGGCCTATCCGGAGACCATCCCGGGATAGCGCGCGCCGCCATCCCATTTCCGACGCGTGGCGCATGCGCTACGCTTGCGATCTTTGCGCGCCGGTGTGGCGCGCCGCGAGGAAGCCGCAATGAAAGGCGAACACCATTACGATGTCGGCGTGACCTGGACCGGCAATACCGGCAAGGGAACCGCCAGTTACACCGCGTATGCCCGCGACCACGTGATCCAGTCGCCGGGCAAGCCCGATATCGCCGGTTCGGCCGATCCCGCATTCCGCGGCGACGCGGCACGCTGGAATCCCGAGGACCTGCTGGTGGCCTCGCTGTCGGCCTGCCACAAGCTCTGGTACCTGCACCTTTGCGCGGTCGAGAACATCATCGTCACGGCCTACCGCGATGACGCGCAAGGTGTCATGCGCGAAGATCCGGAGCGCGGCGGCGCCTTCGTCTCGGTCACATTGCGGCCCGAGGTCACCATCGCCGCGGGCGGCGACGCCGGCCTGGCCGAGGCCCTGCATGCCCGCGCGCATCATTTCTGCTTCATCGCCAATTCGGTCAACTTCCCCGTGCTGTGCGAGCCGCGCATCGTCGTGGCCGGCTGACGCGCCACTTGAAGGGATCTTGCGATGCTGACGATCTGGGGCCGGCGCAGTTCCTTCAACGTGCAGAAGGTTCTGTGGCTGGCGGGCGAACTGGGCCTGGCGTATGAGCACGTGCCGGCCGGCGGCCAGTTCGGGCTGCTCGATACGCCCGACTTCCTGCGGATGAATCCCCATGGCCGGGTGCCGCTGCTGCGCGATGGCGACACGGTGGTGTGGGAGTCGCACGCGATCCTGCGTTACCTGGCCGCGCGCCATGGCGCCGAGGCCTTCTGGCCGGCCGATCCGGCGCGCCGCGCGCGCGCCGACGGCTGGATGGACTGGGCCCAGACGGCGTTGCAGCCGGCATTCCTGTCGGGCGTGTTCTGGGGCTACTACCGCACCCCCGAGGCGCAGCGCGACCTGCCCGCCATCGCGCGCAGCCTGGCCGCCACCCATGCCTGCCTGCGCCAGCTCGACGCGGTGCTGGCCGCGCAGCCCTACCTGGACGGCCAGGCGCTGACGCTGGCCGACATTCCCGCGGCCACCGCGCTGTACCGCTACTACGAGCTGGACATCGACCACGAGCCCCTGGCGCACGTGCGGGCCTGGTACGAGCGCCTGCGCGAACGCCCCGCCTACCGCGAACACGTCATGGTGCCGTTCGGCGAGTTGAAGGGCCGGCTGGATTTCTGAGGGCGCGCTGGCCTGTTAAGCTGTCCCATGGCCGGCGCGAGGGCGCGTCGGCACTATCTTTGCGACGTGGCTTCCCCATGCTCCTGCCTCTTGCCGACTGGCCGCAACGCGCGCCTGACCTGGGTATCGCCGGCCTGCGCCTGCGTCCCTTGCGCGACACCGACGCGACACACTGGTATGCCTATCTGCGCGACGACAACGTGACCCGCCACACCAGTTGGCAGCTGGACGGCCCGGACGCGCTGGCGCCATTGATCCGCGGCTATGCCGACCCTGCCGCCAGCCGCTGCGTGCGCCTGGCCATCGTCGAGGCCGACGACCGCCTGATCGGCACGGTCGGGTTCAACGAGATCACGCCGGGCGCGCGTCGCGCCGAAATCGCCTACGACCTCGCGCCTTCGCGCTGGCGCCGCGGCATCGCGTCGCGGGCCTGCGAGGCCATGACCGCGTGGGCCCTGCAGACGCTGGGCCTGGCGCGGGTGCAGGCCACGGTGCTGGACACCAATACCGCCTCGGCCGGCGTGCTGGAACGCTGCCATTTCCACCGCGAAGGGCTGCTGCACCATTACCGGCAGGTGCGCGGCGAGCCGCGCCATTTCTGGATGTACGCGCGCATCTGGCCGCCCGCGCTGGTCGGCGCCGAATGCGGTTAGCCCGCCTTTCCGTTCCCGTGGGCCCGGCCTTGCCGGGCCGCGACCCACTTTTTCCGAGAGAACCATGACGTCCGCCCTGATCGTGATCGACGTGCAACGCGCCCTGTTCGAGACCACGCCGGAACCCGCCGATGCCAGCGCCGTGCTGGCGCGCATCAACGACCTGGCCGAGCGCGCCCGCGCCGCCGCCGCGCCCGTGATCTACGTGCAGCACGAGGCGGCGGGCAGCCCGCTGGCGCAAGGCGAACCTGGATGGCAGCTGGATACGCGCCTGCGGCCGGCCGACGGCGACATCCGGATACGCAAGACCACCCCCGATTCGTTCCTGCGCACCGGCCTGGGCGACGCCTTGTCGCAGGCGGGCGTCACGCAGCTGGTGGTGTGCGGCTACGCCAGCGAATTCTGCGTCGACACCACCGTGCGCCGCGCCGCGGCGCTGGGCTATCCGGTCACCTTGGCGGCCGACGCCCACACCACCCAGGACAAGCCGCACGCGCCAGGCGCGCAGATCCGCGCGCACCACAACGCCACGCTCTCGTCGATGACCAGCTTCGGCGTGAAGATCGCCGCCGTGCCGGCCGCCGACATTGCCTTCGGCCAGGCGAGGTAACGGCCCATGGATCCCGAACTGCTGCAGCTGCTGGTGACGCGCACCATGCCTTTCGGCAAGTACCAGGGACGCCTCATCGCCGACCTGCCGGGGCCGTACCTGGCCTGGTTCGCGCGCAAGGGTTTTCCGCCGGGCGAACTGGGGCGCCTGCTGGCGTTGATGCACGAGCTGGACCATAACGGCCTGTCGTCCTTGCTGGCGCCCTTGCGCCAGCCGCCGGCGGCGCGCTGAACGGCGCCGGGGAAACCGCAAGAAACAAATCTCGCGGCTGGCGTAGCGTCTTGGCACGCCCCGCGGGCGCGCGTGGGGCTACGATAGACCGGCGCGTCACCGGGCGGGGTATCTGGCCCGGGCGCGACCAACAAAGAGAGGTCGTCATGAAGAAACTCCCGTTCACCGCCGTCCTGCTGGCCCTGGCCTGCCTGGGCGGCGCGGCCCAGGCGCAGAACGCGGCGCCGGTCACGCAGGAATTCCAATATCCCAGCCAGCGCTCCAAGGACGGCAGCCTGTCGCCGCCTTCCACCTTGCGCATGACCGTCACGCCCGATCCGAACTCGGCGCCGGCCGTGATCCGCGACACGCCCGAGAGCCAGGCGCAATACGTGCGCTGCCGCGAGGTCTCGGACCGCGCCGCCGTCTCCAACGCCCAGATGCAGGCCGGCGTCGCCCAGTGCCTGCGCGAGCTGGAGCAGCGTCGCCAGCAGCAGTAGGCGCCGCGCCCGCCGGGCTTGATCCGGCAGGGCTGCGTCAGGTCTGGCTCGGTCAGGCCAACCCGCTTCAGGCAGGGCCTGGTCAGGCCGGGCCGGCTGCCGTGGCGGCCCTGGCCGATCCGCGCGCCCAGTGCCAGGTCATCAGGCCGGCGGCCAGCACCACCGGCAGCATGGCGGCGTTCAGCGCCTCCCAGCCAAACGCGTCCAGCGCCGGCCCGGCGGCCAGCGTCGCCACCGCGGTGGCGGCATAGCGCAGCATCTCGGCCGCGCCCTGGGCGCGGGCGCGCTCGGACGGGCGGTACGACTGCGCCAGCAGCGTGGTGCCGCCGACGAACATGAAATTCCATCCCACTCCCAGGCAGAACAGCGCCGCGTAGAACGCCGGCAGCGACGGCGAGGCCATCGCGATCAGCGCGCAGGCCACGTTCAGCAGCATGCCCGCGCCCAGCACCTTGGCCAGGCCGAAGCGCTGGATCAGCGCGCCCGCGAAAAAAGCCGGCGCGTACATGCCGACCAGATGCCACTGCATGATGTTGGCGCCGTCGCCGATGCTGTGGCTGCACGCCACCGCCGCCAGCGGCGCGGCCGTCATGATGAACATCATCGACACCGATCCCACCACGTTGTTGGCCAGCGCGGCGATGAACACCGGCTGGCGCGCCACCGCGCGCAGCGGCCGCGGCGGCAGCCCGGCCTGCGCCTCGCCCGCGGCCACGGACGTTTCGGTATCGCGATAGAAACCGAACAGCAGGGCGGCGGACAACAGCGCCAGCAGCGCCACCATCAGGTAGGCGCCGGCGAACGCCACCGGCGCGAACAGGTCGCGGCTCCAGGCCGCCAGCGCCGGCCCGGCGATCGCGGCGATGACGCCGCCGGTCATCACCACCGAGATCGCGCGGCTCTTGGCGGCCGGTTCCACCGCGTCCGCCGCGGCCAGCCGGTAGTACTGCGCGAACGCCTGGAACACGCCCACCAGCGCGGTGCCCGCGCAGAAGGCCCAGAAGTGATCGTGGAACACCGCCCACACCGAGATGCCGCCGCCCGCCGCGCCGGCCAGGGCGCCCAGCGCGAAGCCGTTGCGGCGGCCGATGCGCTGCATCAGCAGCGAAGCGAACCAGGTCACGACCGCGCCGGCGACAGTGATCAGCGCGAACGGCAGCGTCGACAGCGCCTTGTCCGGCGCCAGCATGTGGCCGGTCAGCGCGGTCAGCGTCAGGTCGATGGAAATCGCGGCGATGAACAGGCCCTGGCACACGGCCAGGATGCGGGCGTTGCGGCGGCCCGTGGCGGGCGAGGGCGAGGAGGGCATGGGAAAGGAAGGGGCGGACAGGTCGGGTTTGACAGGCCCCACTGTATCGACGCACACTTTGGCGTGAATGACATAATTCCCTCAAAAAACGCCAATCCGTCATGACCCACCACGTCGCCTTCCTGCTGGTGCCCGATTTCCAGCTGCTGGACATGTCCGGCCCCGCGGCCGTGTTCCAGACCGCCGGCCGTTTCGCGCGGACGGCGGCTGGCCCGGCATACCGGGTCCACGTCGTGTCCGAGCATGGCGGCGAAGTGCGCAGTTCCTGCGGCATTGGCGTGCAGACGCGACCGTGGCGCGGCACGCCGGCCGATACCCTGGTGGTGCCGGGCGGCGAGGGCGCGCGCGAAACCGCCGTCACCGCCGCCTTGCGTGCCCGCCTGCTGGCCCAGCGCCAACAGGGCCGGCGGCTGGCCAGCGTGTGCACCGGCGCGCTGGTGCTGGCCGCCGCCGGCCTGCTCGATGGGCTGCGCGCCACCACCCATTGGCGCCATGCCGCGGCGCTGGCGCGCAACCATCCCACGGTCCGGGTCGAGCCCGACCGCATCCATGTGCGCGACGGCGACACCTGGACGTCGGCCGGCATCACCGCCGGCATCGACCTGGCGCTGGCCATGGTCGAGGCCGACCTGGGGGCGGACGTGGCGGCCGAGACCGCGCGCGAAATGGTGGTCTACCACCGGCGTTCGGGCGGCCAGTCGCAGTTCTCGGCCCTGCAGGACCTGGCGCCCGACAGCGAACGCATGCGCGCCGTGCTGGAACATATCCGCGGCAACCTGGGCACGGCGCTGACGGTGGAACAACTGGCTGGGGTCGCCTGCGTCAGCCCGCGCCAGTTCCTGCGCAGCTTCAAGGCCGAGACCGGCGAAACGCCCGCCAAGGCGGTCGAGCGCATTCGCGCCGAGACCGCGCGCGCGCAGATCGAACAGGGCGATGGCAGTATCGACAGCGTCGCCCGGCGGGTCGGCTTCACCGACAGCGAACGCATGCGCCGCGCCTTTCTGCGGGTCTACGGCCAGCCGCCACAGGCGCTGCGACGCGCGGCGCGCAATGCCGCGTTGGCATGAAACGGGTGAAACGGTAATAATAGTCACTCTCAATAAAGCGTCAGATCCCGCCCGGGCCCGCCACCGTGACCGCTTCGCATCCTGAACTCGACTGGGCCGTTCCGGCCGCCACGCCAGCCATGTCGCTGGCCGGCGGCACGTTGCGCTTCGAGCGCGGCGAGCGGGTGCTCGAAGACCTGACACCCGGCCTGAAGCTGGTGCTGGTGCTGGAAGGGGAACTGCGCTACTGCGTGCCGGGCGCGCCGGCCGCGCAAGTCAGCGGACCGCTGCTGCACATGAGCCTGTGCCGCGACCCGCTGCGCATGGAGCACGAGTTCGGCGCGCGCCGGTCGCTGCGCTTTGTCTCGCTGCGCACCTCGCTGGACCACCTGCGCGACTCCCTGTCGCTGGAACCCGCCGACATCGTCCGCCTGCTGCGCGCGCCGTGCCACGATGATTCCTACGCCGAGGCCAACCTGCGGCTGGCGCCGCCGCTGCAGGCCCTGGGCCGGCAGATGCTGGCCTGTCCCATGGAGGGCCCGCTCAAGCGCATGTACCTGTCCGCCAAGGCCCTCGAACTGACCGCGCTGGCGCTGGGCGCCCTGCAGCCGGCACAGGCCGCGCCGCCGCCGCCCGGCCTGTCGCGCGCCGATACCGAACGCCTGCACCACGCGCGCGACCTGCTGCTGGCCGATCTTCAGCATCCCCCCACCTTGCCCGAGCTGGCGCGCCGCGCCGGCGTCAACGTCAACAAGCTCACCACGGGCTTTCGCCGCGTGTTCGGATGCAGTGTCTACGCCTTCGTGCGCGAGCAGCGCATGGCCCAGGCGCACGCGCTGCTCGCCGCCGGCGAGATGAGCGTGTCGCAGGCCGCCTATGCCTGCGGCTATACCGATTCGCACTTCACCAAGGCCTTCCAGCGGCGCTACGGGGTGCTGCCCAGCGCGCTGGTTCCCGGTCGCTGAACATAGCAAGAGTCTTACAAACGCTTGCGCGCTGCGGATTCTCCTTCAAATTGTATGAGAATAATTCTCAGTATCAAAGAAGGAGAAGTACCCATGCGTTCAATGTCCAGGAACAAGGCGCGGCGCGCGCGGGCGGCGCGCCATTGGCCGCTCTGGCTGGCGGTGGTGGCGGGGCCGGCGCTGGCCGGCGACGCCAGGGATGCCAAGGACGCGGCCACGCTGCCGGCAGTCACCGTCAGCGGCGAACGCGAGGCCGCCAGTGCGCAACAGCCGACATTGGGCAAGCTGCCCTTGAGCGTGCGCGAGACGCCGCAATCGATCTCCGTGATCGGGCCGGAGCAGATGCGCCAGCAGAACCTGCAAACCCTGGACGACGTCATGCGGCACGCCACGGGCATCACGGTGCAGCCGCACCATCACCTGACCACCGCCTACTATGCCCGCGGCTTCCAGATCGAATCTTTCGAACAGGACGGCGTGCCTGCCATGATGGGCAACCGCGCCGCCGCGCCGGAAGACATGGCCATCTACGAGCGCGTCGAGATCCTGCGCGGCGCCAATGGCCTGTTGCACGGCGCCGGCAATCCCTCGGCCACCGTCAACCTGGTACGCAAGCGTGCGCAGCGGCAATTCGCCTTCGGCGGTGAACTCAGCGCCGGCAGCTGGGACAACTATCGCGCCCAAGTCGATCTGGGCGGACCGCTCAACGACAGCGGCAGCGTGCGCGGCCGCGTCGTCGGCGTCATGGCCGATCGCGGCTTCTTCTATGAAGGCGCGAACGAGAAGACCGGGCTGTTCTACGGCACCGGCGAGGTCGACCTGGGCCCGGACACCGTGCTGTCGGCGGGCCTGCTGCACAGCCGCGTGCGCTCGCATCCGCCGCCCAGCATGGGCGGGCTGCCGCGCTACAAGGACGGCGCGCCGATCGGGCTGCGGCGCTCGGTCAACCTGGAATCCGCCGGCAGCCGTTCCGACTGGAACACGACGCGCGTGTTCGCGGACCTGGACCACCACTTCGGCCAGGGCTGGCGCGCGCGGCTCAGCGTCGATCATCTTCGCTCCGATTCCGAGATGAAGTACCTCACCGTCAACGGCGGGATCGACCGCGCGACAGGCCTGGGCGCCAAGCTGTCGGGAGGAGGCATCAAGTACGACAACAGCCAGACCAGCATCGATGCCTACGTCGGCGGTCCGGTGGAACTGTTCGGGCGGCGCCACGAACTGCTGTTCGGCGCCAACTCGCTGCGGACTTCGTACGAGAACCTGAATGCCGATGTCACCAGCCCTCAGTTGAACATGCCGATGGACGTGTTCCACTGGCATCCGCGCGACGTGCCCGGCTACGACATCGGCCCCTACAAGTCCGCGGGCATCAATCGCGACCGGGAGCAGGGCGTGTACGGCATGGGCCGCTTCTCGCTGGCCGATCCGCTGACGCTGGTGCTGGGCGGGCGCATGGACTGGAGCCGGCTGCAAGCGCCCAAAGCGAGCCAGCGCACCAATGCCAAATTCACGCCCTATGGCGGCCTGATCGTCGACCTGGACCGGCAGTGGTCGCTGTATGGCAGTTACGCGCAGGTATTCATGCCGCAAATTGACCAGCTAGATCGCAACGGCCAGCCGCTCGATCCGGTCACGGGCACCAACTACGAGGCCGGCGTCAAGGGCGAACTGATGGACGGCGCGCTGAACGTATCGCTGGCGCTGTTCCAGATCCAGCAGAAGAACCGCGCCCAGGCCGATCCCTCGGTGGCGTGCGTGGGCAAGCGCTGCCCCTCGGTCGCCGGGGGCGAGGTCCGCAGCCGCGGCTTCGAGGCCGAGGCCGCCGGCGCCATCACGCCCTACTGGACGGTGGCGGCGGGCTACACCTTCAACACCACCAAGTACAAGGTGGACACGCGCGCCGAGGGCCAGCCCTACGCCAGCTTCACGCCCAAGCACATCTTCCGCCTGTGGACCGAGTACGCCCTGCCGGCACTCGAGCGGCGCCTGAGCGTAGGTGGGGGCGTGCAGGTGCAATCGGGCTTTTACAACGTGGCCAAGACCATCACGCTGCGCCAGGGCGGCTACGCGCTGGCCGACATGCGCGTGGCCTACCGCGTCGACAAGCATGTGACGGTGGCGCTCAACGCCAACAACCTGTTCGACCGCGTCTACTACCAGCGCCTGAACGATGCCAGCTGGACCAACTACTACGGCGAGCCGCGCAATTTCATGCTGACGGTGCGCGCCGAGTATTGACTGTCGTCATCGCATGAGGCGGCCGCGCGCGTCGCATGGCGCGCGCCGGCCGCCTCGGCCCGCCCGGTAAAAAACTTCCGCAATCGCCAGCGAGACTTCCGTAATCGCCAGTGGCGCGCCGCGCCGCTCTCTAGAATGGTTTGAGAATAATTCTCAGTAACCAGGAAAGAGGAACGGCGGTGCGATCAAGGTTCAGGAACAGGGCGGCACGGCCGCGCAAGGGCGCGGCGCGCCATTGGCCGGTGTGGCTGGCATTGACGGCGGCGGGGCCGGTGGCGGCGCAAGCGTCCGACGATGCCGCGACCTTGCCGGCGGTCACCGTCAGCGGCGAACGCGACGCCACCGCGCCGGCGCCCACGATGGGCAAGCTGCCCTTGACGGTGCGCGAGACGCCGCAGTCGATCACCGTGATCGGCCAGGAACAGATGCGGCAGCAGAACCTGCAGAGCCTGGACGAGGTGATGCGGCACGCCACCGGCATCACGGTGCGGCCCTACCAGCAACTGACCACCGCCTACTACGCCCGCGGCTTCCAGGTCGATTCGTACGAACAGGACGGCGTGCCGGTGCTGATGGGCAACCAGGCCGCGTCGCCCCAGGACATGGCGGTGTACGAGCGCGTCGAGATCCTGCGCGGCGCCAACGGCCTGTTGCACGGCGCCGGCAACCCCGCCGCCACCGTCAACCTGGTGCGCAAGCGTCCGCAGCGCGAGTTCGCCTTCAGCGGCGCGCTCAGCGCCGGCAGCTGGGACCGCTACCGCGTCGAGGCCGACCTCGGCGGCCCGCTCAACGACAGCGGCAGCGTGCGCGGCCGCATCGTCACGGCGCTCGAGGACCGCGGCTATTTCTACGACGTGGCGGACC
Source organism: Achromobacter sp. EG18 (assembly GCF_059759395.1). Taxonomy (NCBI): domain Bacteria; kingdom Pseudomonadati; phylum Pseudomonadota; class Betaproteobacteria; order Burkholderiales; family Alcaligenaceae; genus Achromobacter; species Achromobacter sp. EG18. The sequence goes on along the minus strand of NZ_CM186213.1, from coordinate 2,210,838 downwards.
AGAAGTCGGCGCTGTTCTACGGCATCGGCGAGGTCGACCTGGGTCCGGACACCGTGTTCTCGGCCGGCCTGCAATACCAGCGCATCCGCTCCACCACCAACATGGCGGGCGTGCCGCGCTACAAGGACGGCGGCGATATCGGCCTGAAGCGCTCGACCTACCTGGACGCCGCCTGGGACCGCTTCAACTGGAACACGACGCGGGTATTCGCCGACCTGGAGCACCGCTTCGGCCAGGGGTGGAGCGCCAAGGTCAGCGCCAACTACCTGACCGCCGACAGCAACCTGAAGTACGCCGGCGCCTATGGCGCGATCGACCGCCAGACCGGCCTGGGGTCGGCGCTGATGGGCGGCGCCTACAAGTTCGACAACACCCAGGCCAGCGTCGATGCCTACGTCAGCGGCCCGGTGCAACTGTTCGGCCGCCGCCACGAACTGCTGCTGGGCGGCAACGCCCAGCGCACCACGACCGAGCAGTACACCGGCCAGTTGTTGCCGGCGCTGCGCGTGCCGGTCAACGTGTTCGACTGGGACCCGCGCAGCGTGCCGGAGCCGGGCGTGGGACCCTATACCTCGCCGGGCGAGACGCGCGCGCGCCAGCAGGGCGTCTACGGCATGGGCCGCTTCTCGCTGGCCGACCCGCTGACGCTGGTGCTGGGCGGACGCATGAGCTGGTGGAACCAGGACGCGCCCGCTTCGCGCCAGCGCATCGATCCCGAATTCACGCCCTACGGCGGGCTGATCGTCGACCTGGACCGCCAATGGTCGCTGTACGGCAGTTATGCCGAGGTGTTCCAGCCGCAGACCCAGCTGACGCGCGACGGCCAGGGGCTGGACCCGGTCACCGGCACCAACTACGAGGCCGGCCTCAAGGGTGAACTGATGGACGGCGCGCTGAACGTGTCGCTGGCCGTGTTCCAGATCCGCCAGAAGAATCGCGCGCAGCAGGATCCCGCCTGGCCCTGCGTCGGCCAGAACTGCTACTACGTGGCCGGCGGCGAGGTGCGCAGCCGCGGCTTCGAGGCCGAGGCCAGCGGCAACATCACGCCGTACTGGACGGTGGCCGCGGGCTACACCTTCAACACCAGCAAGTACCTGACCGACACGCAGGCCGGCGGCCAGCCGTTCGCCAGCTTCACGCCCAAGCACATCTTCCGGCTGTGGACGAACTATGCGCTGCCGACGATGCAGCGGCGCCTGAGCGTGGGCGGCGGCCTGCAGGTGCAGTCCGGCTACTCGACCGTGTCGGGCCCGGTCACGCTGTGCCAGGGCGGCTACGCGCTGGTGGACCTGCGCCTGGCCTACCGCGTCGACAAGCACCTGACCGCCGCGCTGAACGTCAACAACGTGTTCGACCGCGGCTACTACCAGAGCCTGTCGGGCACGGCCTGGAACAACCGCTACGGCGAGCCGCGCAACGTCATGCTGACCTTGCGCGCCGAGTATTGAACGGCGCGCCCCACACGGGCGGCGCGCGCCGCCCGGCCATCATTCGAAGGAGTAAACGGATTGGCCACGCTCATCCCCCCGCCAGTGTTCGACTGGCTCGATCATTTCATGGCGCTCGGCGCCGACGGCGCCATGCGCGATATCGGCAAGCTGCGCCGCCTGGCGCCGCACGAGGGCTGGCTGGTCGGCGTCAAGGCCGCGGCCTGCGACGCCGACGTGCACGGCGATGTCTGGGAACGCCATCCCGCGGGCGAGGAAATGCTCTGTGTGCTGGAGGGCCGCGTGGTGCTGACGCTGATGGACGCGGCCGGCGCCGAGACCGACGTGCTGCTGGACGCGCGGCGCAGCGTGGTGGTGCCGCGCGGTGTGTGGCACCGGCTGCATGTGGCCTGTCCGGCGCGCATCCTGTTCGTCACGCCCGGGCATGGCAGTGAACACCGCCGCGCCGGCGCGGCCTCGCAAGCTTGAAGGAAATCGACGTGAAGCCTATCGCCAATGCGCGCCTGTTCGTCATGATCGGCGCGCTGTATTTTTCCCAGGGCATTCCGCTGGGCGTGGCCATGGAGGCGCTGCCCACGCTGCTGCGGCGCGATGGCGCGCCCCTGCATGCGCTGGCCTGGCTGCCGCTGGTGGGGCTGCCCTGGGTGCTGAAGTTCCTGTGGGCGCCGCTGGTCGACAACCGCTGGCGCGCCACGCTCGGCCGGCGCCGCAGCTGGATCCTGCCGATGCAGGCCGTGGTGCTGGCCTGCCTGGCGGCGGTGGCCATGACCGGCATCGCCGCCGCCAGCGCGCCCTGGGTGGTGGGCCTGATGGCATTGGCCTCGCTGGCCAGCGCGACGCAGGACATCGCCACCGACGGCCTGACCGCCGAGCGCTTCCAGGGCCAGGCCCTGGCGCGCGCCAACGCCGTGCAGGTGGGTGGCACCATGGTCGGCTTCTTCGCCGGCGGGCCCGGTTGCCTGGTGCTGGCCGGCCGGCTGGGGCAGGGCGGCGCGCTGGCGCTGCTGGCCGCGGTGGTGGCGTTCAGCCTGCTGATGGCGCTGGGGTGGCGGGAAACCGCGCTGCCCGAACCCGTGGCCGCGCCGCGGCGCGCCTCGCTGGCCGGTTTCGCGCGCCGGCCCGGCGCCTGGGCGCTGGTACTGGCAGCGTTCCTGTCGGCGATGACGGCGGTGGCGGGCTATGGATTGTCCAAATTGTTCCTGGTCGATGCGGGCTGGCCGGTGGACGCGGTGGGGCAGCTCGGCATGGCCGGCGGTGCGGTGACGGTGCTGCTGGGGTGCGGCGGCGGCGCCTGGCTGGTCGGGCGCCTGGGCGCGCGCGGCGCATTGGCCCTGGGGCTGGCGGCCTCGGGCGCGGCCGCGGTGGCCTGGCTGGCGCAGGCGCGGGGCTGGGCCGCGCAGCCCGCGCTGATGGCCTACCTGGCCCAGGCGCTGGGTTCGTTCGGCGCCGGCGCCGCCTCGGTGGCGCTGATGACGCTGGCGATGCGCTTTGCCGCCCGCGGCACGCAGGCCGGCACCGACATGACGGCGGTGCAGAGCGCGCGCGACCTGGGCGAAATCCTGACCTCGTCGCTCATCACCGCGCTGGCCGCCCAGCTCGGCTACGCCGCCGGTTTCGGCGGCGGACTGCTGGCGGCCGTGGTCACGCTGGTTTTCGTGGCGCTGGCGCTGCGCCGCCCCGGGTGACATGGCGTTTCGGGCGGTTGCGGCTACACTTGTGCGCCGTTTTGCTTTCAGCCCCCCGAATTTCCATGATTTCCACCGCATGCGGCGTCGACTTCGGCACGTCGAACTCCACCGTCGGCTGGAGCCGCCCCGACCAGCGCGCGCTCCTGGCTCTTGAAGACGGCAAGACCACCTTGCCCTCGGCCATCTTCTTTCACGATGAAGACGCCGAGGTCAGCTACGGCCGCGCGGCCATCTCCGACTACCTGGCGGGCTACGACGGGCGCCTGATGCGCTCGATGAAGAGCCTGCTGGGCAGCTCGCTGATCGACGGCTCCACCGAGGTGCAGGGCCGCTCGATCCCGTTCCGCGTGCTGCTGACGCGTTTCATCGCCGAGCTCAAGCGCCGCGCCGAAACCGCCGCCGGCCGCGACTTCACGCGCGCCGTGCTGGGCCGGCCGGTGTTCTTCGTCGACGACAACCCCGCCGCCGACCAGACCGCCCAGGACACCCTGGGCGAGATCGCGCGCAGCGTCGGCTTCACCGACATCGAATTCCAGTTCGAGCCGCTGGCCGCGGCCTTCGACTACGAGTCGCAGATCGACCGCGAGGAACTGGTGCTGGTCATCGATATCGGCGGCGGCACCTCGGACTTTTCGCTGATCCGCCTGGGGCCCAGCCGCGCCGCCAAGCCGGACCGGCGCGACGACATCCTGGCCTACGGTGGCGTGCACATCGGCGGCGTGGACTTCGACAAGCAGCTCAGCCTGGCGCACGTCATGCCGCTGCTGGGCCTGGGCAGCCAGTTGCGCAGCGGCAAGGACGTGCCGTCCACGCAGTACGGCAACCTGGCCTGCTGGCACACCATCAACCAGGCCTACACCCGCAAGGCCGCCGAGCACTTCGCCTACATCCGCGCCGAGGCCGGCGACCGCGACAAGATCGACCTGCTGCTGAACCTGGTCAAGCAGCGCGCCGGCCACTGGGTGGCGGTGCAGGTGGAAGAGGCCAAGATCGCGCTGTCCGAGGCGCCGGCGGCGCGCATCGACCTGTCGCGCATCGCGCCCGAACTTGGCGTGGACGTGAGCCGGCCGTCGTTCGACAACAGCGTGGCGCGGCTGATCGAGAAGATCGAGCAGACCGTCGGCACCCTGCTGCGCGACGCGGGCGTCGCGCCCGCCGATGTGGACACGGTGTTCTTCACCGGCGGTTCGAGTCGCGTGCCGCGACTGCGCGAATGCGTCTCGGCGCTGGTGCCGCAGGCGCGCAGCGTCGAGGGCGACCTGTTCGGCAGCATCGGCGCCGGCCTGGCGCTGGACGCGCGCCGCAAGTTCGACTGAGGCTCGGGCGGCGCTTGCCGCCCACACCGCGCGGCCGCCGCGCCGCGCGCTTTCGTCACCACGTCGCCAGCATCGCCGGCACCCGTTCGGCCAGCGCGTCGATCGCGGTGCGCGTCTTCGACGGCAGGTAGCGCGCCTGGGGCCACACCGCATGCACTGGCTGCGCCGCCATGCGGTCGCCGTGCATCAGCACATCCAGTTCGCCGGTGCGCACGTAGTGCGACAGCATCCAGCAAGGCAGCCAGGCCAGTCCGGCGCCCGCGATGGCCGCGTCGGCGATGGCTTGCAGATCGTCCATGCGCAGGCGCGGCGGCACGCGCAGCTGCACCACCTCGCCGTCCGCCTCCATCAACGACCAGCCCTTTTCGACGCCGCCACGGGCGTAGGCCACGCCCACGTGCTGGCGCATTTCATCCAGCGTTTGCGGGCGCCCATGCGCCGCAATGTAGGCCGGCGACGCGCCTATGCCCATGGTCTGCAGGCCCAGGCGCCGGGCCACCAGGCTCGCGCTGTCGGGTAGGGCGCCGATGCGGATGCCCAGGTCGTAGCCTTCCTCGATCAGGTCGACCACGCGGTCGTTGAACGAAATCTCGATCTGCAACTGCGGATGCCGCGCCGCCAGTTCGCGCAGTACCGGGGCCACGCAATGGCGGCCGAACACCACCGGCGCGCTGACGCGCAGGCGGCCCTGTGGCGAGCGGCGGCCGCTGTCCAGCTCCGCCTCGGCGTCGTACAGCTCGGCAAGCGCGCGCACGCAGCGGTCGTAATAGGCCTGGCCGGCGTCGGTCAGGCTCTGCTGGCGCGTGGTGCGATGAAACAGCCGCGCGCCCAGCCTGGCCTCGAGCCGCGCGATGGACTTGCCGACCGCCGAACGGGTCAGGTTCAGGCGCTCGGCCGCCAGCGCGAAACTGCCGGCCTCGGCGGCCTGCACGAAAACCTCGATGCCGCCGAGCCGGTCGTGGGGGAGGGGTGTAGCCATCATGCCTTCCTGGGCGTCGCCGCCTGCGATTGAATTGGTTCCTTAAAGGCAACATTGGTGAGAATGAATGCCATCACTGGATCGTATGGTTCCCATATATCGTACTGGCGCCAGGCCACGGCGTGAGGCTTTTTTTGCCGCCGGGCCGCCCCAAGGCAAAAACGCCCCTCGGGGGGCAGCGACCCGCGCAGCGGCGAGCGTGGGGGGCTTTTTTTCCGCCGGGCCGCCCCAAGGCAAAAACGCCCCCTCGGGGGGCAGCGACCCGCGCAGCGGCGAGCGTGGGGGCCTTTTTTTGCCGCCGGGCCGCCCCAAGGCAAAAACGCCCCCTCGGGGGGCAGCGACCCGCGCAGCGGCGAGCGTGGGGGGGCTTTCTCTGCCGCCGGGCCGCCCCAAGGCAAGAACGCCCCCTCGGGGGGCAGCGACCCGCGCAGCGGCGAGCGTGGGGGGGCTTTCTCTGCCGCCGGCCGCGCCCGTGCCGGCCGCGTTCGAGCGCCTGGCCTCGGGCCGTCACTTCGGCAAGATCGTGATCCGCGTCGACGCCTGGACGGCGCGGAGCCGATGGTAAGCTGCAAGCTCTTCGCGCGCGGGCCGGCACGGTTTCGCGCTGCCCCCGCGCTGAACTCCATCACGCCCGCCATGACCGACAAGCCCGATTCCCATCTGTACGAAGAACGCGTCTCCAGCGAGGCCGCCTACGACGGCCGTTTCCTCAAGATCCGCAACGACGTGGTGCGCCTGCCCAACGGCAACACCTCCACCCGCGAATACGTGGTGCATCCGGGCGCGGTGGTGGTGATCCCGCTGCTCGACGACGGCCGCGTGCTGCTCGAGCGCCAGTATCGCTATCCGATCGGCCGCGTCATGACGGAATTTCCTGCCGGCAAGCTCGATCCCGGTGAGGACCCGCTGGCCTGCGGCAAGCGCGAACTGCTCGAGGAAACCGGCTATACCGCCACGCAGTGGGCCCGCGCCGGCGCCCTGCACCTGGCCATCGCCTATTCCACCGAGATCATCCACATCTACTTCGCGCGCGGGCTGCGCGCCGGCCCCCGGCAACTGGACCAGGATGAATTCCTGGACGTATTCAGCGCCGACCCCGCCGATCTGTACGCCGCCTGCGCCAAGGGCGAGGTCACCGACGCCAAGACGCTGACCTGCACGCTGTGGCTGCAGAACGTGCTGTCCGGCGCCTGGCAGCTGGACTGGCAGGAGCACGCCGCCTGAGCGCCGGGGACAACGCCCATGCCGTCCTTTGCCGTGCTGTTGCAGCCGTCCGGCTGGCGCTTCGACGCCGATGCCGACACCTCCGTGCTGGCCGCGGCGCAGGCGGCCGGCATCAAGCTGCCCAGTTCCTGTCGCAACGGCACCTGCCGCGCGTGCATGTGCCAGCTGCGCGCGGGCGCGGTGCGCTACCGCATCGAGTGGCCCGGCCTGTCGCGCGACGAAAAGGATGAAGGCTGGATCCTGCCTTGCGTGGCCCACGCCACGGCGCCGCTCGAGATCCTGTCGCCACACGCCGAACGCATCACGGCGGCGCCCGAGACGCCGGCGCGGCCCTTGACGGGCGCGCGCCGTTAGCGGGGCCGGAAGGGCGCCTATGCGGGGCCGGGAGGGCGCCTACGCCGCGCCGGCCAGGTCGGCCGCCAGCCGGTCCATCGCGCCGGCCCAGCCGCTGCCATGGCTGTCGCGGGTGGCCTCGTCGACGAACGGGGTCTGCAGGAAGTCCAGGTCGGTGCCGTGGTCCGCGGGCGTAAATGTCAGCGTGATCAACGACGTTTCCTGCGGCGCGTCGCGCCAGGTCCAGGTGAAGACCAGTTTGCGCTGCGGCTGCACTTCCCGGTATTGGCCCCGGGCGTAGTGCGCCAGCCCGTCTTCGGTGGCAAAGCCGATGTGGTACGCGCCGCCGACCCGCAGGTCGGTCTCGGCCAGCAGCACTTCGCGTGTCTCGGCGGGGCCGAACCAGCGCATCAGCGCTTGCGGTTCGGTCCAGGCTCGCCAGACGCGTTCGACGGGGGCGTTGAAGCGCCGCCGGAGGCGCAATTCGAGGGCGGTGTCGGTGGACATGGGTGAGTCTCCTCTTCGTGGTAAAGGTAGCGGGCCAGCGAGTCGAGCTGCCCGTTCCAGAATTTCTCGTAGCGCGCCAGCCAGTCGGACGCCGACCGCATCGGCCCGGCCGACAAGGTGCAGCGGACCACCCGGCCATCCTTGGCCCGGGCGATCAGGCCGGCGTCCTCCAGCACCCGCAAGTGCTTCATGAAGGCGGGCAGCGACATTGCATGGGGCCGGGCCAGCGTGCCGACGGAAGCCGGACCCGGCTCCAGGTCGGCCAGCACCCGGCGCCGGGTGGCATCCGCAAGGGCGGAGAACACACGGTCCAGTTGAGCGTCGTCGAGCGGGGAATTCATTAACTTAACCATAAGGTTAAGTATCGGCCGAAGCGGCTGCCACCGCAAGCCCCCAGGCCGCACGCTTACACTTTTTCAAGGGACCCCGGCGCGACGGGCGAATTGCCGCGCCGCGCCGTGGGAAGCTGGATCACTCGTGCCGGTGCATCGCCGACTGGTGCTTGGTGTCGCGCATGGTGGCGTACACCAGCAGCGAAATGAAGATCACGCCCGCCAGGTAGTAGTAGAACCACTGCTCGTGGCCCTGCTGCTTGAACCACAGGGCGATGGCCGGCGCGGTGCCGCCGAAGATGGACACGGTGATCGCGTATGGCACCGCCACGCCGGTGGCGCGGATGTTGGTGGGAAAGAGCTCGGCCTTCACCACCGCGTTGATCGAGGTGTAGCCGGCGGTGAAGAGCCAGGCCGCGCAGATCAGCAGGAAGGCGATGAACGGCGAGCGGGTATGCGACAACGTCACCAGCAACGGCACCGTGAGCAGCGCGCCCGCGATGCCGAAGAACACCAGCAGCGGCTTGCGCCCGATCTTGTCGGACAGCGCGCCGTACAGCGGCTGCAGGATCAGCGCGAAGATCAGCGACGCGGCGATCACGTAGGTGGTGACGATGTCGGAGAACCCGGCCGTCTGCCGCACGAAGGTCTGCATGTAGGTGGTGAAGGTGTAGAACGCCGCCGTGCCGCCGGCCGTCAGGCCGACCACGATCGCGACCTCGCGCGGATAGCGCAGCAGGCCGCGCAGCAGGCCGCGCAGCGAGCTGGTCTGCGGCTTGTGCTGGCTGGCCTGCTTGTAGGAATCGGTTTCCGGCATGTCGCGCCGCATGACGGCGGTGATGATGGCGAGCATGGCGCCGATCACGAACGGAATGCGCCAGCCCCATTGCACCAGCTGCTCGTGCGTCAGGAACACGTTCTGCAGCAACAGCAGCACCAGGATGGCGCAGAGCTGCCCGCCGATCAGCGTGACGTACTGGAAGCTGGAATAGAAGCCGCGGTGGTTCGGATCGGCGATCTCGGTGAGATAGGTGGCGCTGGCGCCGTATTCGCCGCCCAGGCTCAGGCCTTCGATGACCCGCGCCAGCGCCAGCAGCGCCGGCGCCGCCAGCCCGATCGAGGCATAGGTGGGCGTGACCGCGATGATCAGCGACCCCACGCACATCATGCCCACCGACACCATCAGCGACAATCGTCGCCCGTGGCGGTCGGCCAGGTGGCCGAACAGCCAGCCGCCCAGCGGCCGCACGATGAAGCCGGCGGCGAACAGCGTGGCGGCGTTCAGTTGCTGCACGACCGGGTCGTGCGAGGGGAAGAAGGCGGGGGCGAAATACAGGGCGAAGGCGGTATAGGCGTAGAAGTCATACCATTCGACCAGGTTGCCCATGGAGCCGACGAAGATCGCCTTGATGCGGCGTTTGGCGTCGGGCATGTCGAGATACGCTTGGCTCATATCTGTCTTCCACGGAGACGGTACCCGCTTATGTTGCGCCTGTCGGCGCCAAAATGCACCCCTGCGTCCGTCCGGGATATACGTTCAGTTTCGCGTCAACGATCGTTGCGACGAAGAACGCCGCGGGTGCGAGCCGGCGGGCATGCGGCTTGCTGCCCGCGCTCGCGCGCGGGCCTTGCGGCGCGCCGCGGTCGACCGCGCGACGTTCCGGCCCATGGCTTTCCGGGCTATTTGCGCGCCGGCCCGATCACCGTGCAGGGCGCCGCGCCGGCTGGCGCGATCGCATTCTCGCCCAGCAGCGCGCGCGCGCCGCAGACCGAGCTGAACATGCCCTTGTTGTCATGGCCGACGCCGGTCACTTCGAAGCCGGCGCGGTGCAGCGTCACGGGGTGGTTGCCGCGCGCCGCGACGATGCGCTCGTATTGCAGGTAGGCCGTGCCGCGCGCCAGCCGCGTGGCGCCTTGCGCCTCGGCGCCGCAGGTCTTGTCCAGCAGGCGGTGCTCGGGGTTGTTGTCCGCGCCGCCCAGCAGGTAGGTCACGTCGCGCTCCGCGTAGCGGATGAACAGGCGCGTGTCGTCGGTTTCTTGCGCGTACGCCGGCAACTTGTCGGTGCCGTACTTGTACTGGTTATAGGTGGGGCAGATGCCGCGTTCGTAGGGCGCGTAGCCCTTGCCGTCGGGGCGCGGGCGCTCGCGGGTCAGGTACAGGTAGGAGGAAGGATTCGCGATCACGTAGCGGATGGCGATGCCGTCGCGCCGCAGCGGGCCGTCGACGGGATTGAGCACCGCATAGCGCTGCACCAGCTGGCCGCCGCCGGAATGGCCGGCCAGCACGATGCCGGCCAGTATCGGCAGGCGCTTGCGGTCGTCCAGGCTGCGCAGCAGGTCGTCGATCACCTGGAACGAGCTGACCGGCGCCGGCCGGCCGCTGGCCTGCACGCTGTCCTCGCCGTCCTCCCAGCTGGCCTTGCGCCACGCGGCCATGCCGGCAAAGCCCGAGTCGATCGAACCGACAAAGCGCGGCGCCAGGATCAGCGTGTCGTTGGCGCGGGCGGGATTGGCGGCCAGCAGCGTGGCGACGGTTTCGTAATAGGCGTCGGCGTTGCGCTTGACGCCGTGGAACACGATCACGATTTGCTTGATATCGCGCAGGTCGGCGCGCGCCAGGTTCCGGTTAGCATAGACCGGTACCTTGTAGCGATGGCCCGGCCTGCCCAATTCGAGCGCCTGCCAGCGCGGCACCGCCACCCGCTTGGGCGCGGGCGCGGGTTCGTCGTAATCGTAGGGATCGGGCAGCGGCGTCTGCGCATGCACCGCCAGGGGCAGCAGGGCCGCCAGGGCCAGCGCCGCCGCGCACCAGGCCCGGGGCGAGCGCGGCAGGCGCGGCGCCGGGCAGGGCCGTGCGGCGCCGGGTGCGGCGGTGCGGCGCATGGCGCGGGCGGGCGTCAGCAGCCCTCGTGGCCCAGCAGTTGCTTGAGCGCGGGCTGGTCCAGAATGCGGACTTCGCGCTGGTTGATGCGGATCAGGCCGTCGCGCGCGAAACGCGAGAACAGCCGGCTGACCGTCTCCAGCGTCAGGCCCAGGAAGTTGCCGATTTCCTCGCGGCTCATGCGCAGCACGAACTCGGTGGACGAGTAGCCCAGCGAGGCATAGCGCTGCGACAGGTTCAGCAGGAACGCGGCCAGACGCTGTTCGGAACGCATCGAGCCCAGCGACGCCAGCATCTGGTGCGAGCGCGTGATCTCGCGGCTCATCAGGCGGCGGAACTGCTGCTGCAGCGAGGGCAGGTGGGCGGCCACGCGGTCGACTTCGTTCAGGCGGATCACGCAGACTTCGGAGTCTTCCAGCGCGACGGCGGCCGAGACGTGCTTGCCGTCGAGCATGCCGTCCATGCCGACGATCTCGCCGGGCAGGTGGAAACCGGTGATCTGGATCTGGCCGGTGGCGTCCTCGAGCTGCGTTTTCAGGCTGCCGAAGCGCACGCCGTAGACGGCGTCCAGGGGGTGATCCAGCGAATACAGCGTCTTACCCTTTTCAAGGCGCACACGCTCTTTCACCAGCTCGTCCAGCTTTTCCACTTCGGCGGCTGCCATCCCGACCGGGACACACACGTGGCCCAACATACACGTGGAACAGTGGGCGGCATCAGGGGCAACGGGAACCCGTTTTTGCATACGATGACCTTTATAGTGCCCGGACCCGGCGGGTGGCCTGGACGGGCTTAAAGCGTGAAGACAGGTACCCATTGTAGTCCGTTGTTACTACGGGTGTCTTACGGGGCGGTTTTGCAGTAGAACCTTACGGCGATACGGGGGGCGCGCGGGCCTGGCGGTAGGCGATCCAGTCGTCCGCGGCGACGTCCGGCGCCGCCCCGCGCCAGGCCGGATCGATGGGGTAGTACTGGCAGGCCACCGCGGCGGCGCCGGGCGGCGCCAGCGGGCGGGCCAGCACAGGCCGGCGCACGAAGCAGCCGGGCCGGCCGGGCGCGTATTCCTCGATCTCGTCCATCAGGGCGAGCAGGGCCGGGCAGACCGCGTAGATGTCGCCGCGCACGCGGCGGCCGTCCCGCACCGGGACCAGTCCGGGCCAGTCGCCGAAGTCCACCAGCGCGCCCGGCACGGTGGCCGCGCCGAGATGGCGGGCGGGCGGCAGCGCGCGCCGGGCGGCCGCTTGCGCCAGGTCGTTGATTTCGCCCGCGCGTAGCGTGCCGTAGACAAAAACGTATATGCTCATAGTTCAGATTGTTGCTGCACGCGGATGTGTCCACGGACATAAAGCCATGAGGCCGGCGAGGTATTGAAATTCTCGCATCCGGCCGCATATTCAGGTCATCGAGCCCGCCGGCGCGTATCGGTCAGGCTCACCAACAAGCCACCAACGACCATTATGCGATTCGACAAACTGACCACCAAGTTCCAGCAAGCCCTGGCCGACGCTCAGAGTCTGGCCGCCCGCAACGATCACCCCTACATCGAGCCCGTCCACGTGCTGGCGGCGCTGCTGTCCGACCCCGACAGCGGCGCCGGCAGCCTGCTGGCGCGCGCCGGCGTGGCCGTCAACCGGCTGCAGCCGGCCCTGGACGCCGCGCTCAAGGCGCTGCCCCAGGTGCAGGGCGATGACAACGTCCAGGTCGGCCGCGACCTGCAGGGCGTGCTGACCCGCACCGACAAGGAAGCCGCGCGCCGCGGCGACACTTACATCGCCAGCGAACTGTTCCTGCTGGCCCTGGCCGACGACAAGGGCGAGGCCGGCCGCATCCTGCGCGACGCGGGCCTGCAGAAAAAGGCCCTGGAGGCCGCCATCGACGCCGTGCGCGGCGGCGAGAACGTCTCCGGCGCCGAAGGCGAATCCAACCGCGAGGCGCTGGCCAAGTACACCCTGGACCTGACCGAGCGCGCCCGCCAGGGCAAGCTCGACCCGGTGATCGGCCGCGACGACGAAATCCGCCGCACCATCCAGATCCTGCAGCGCCGCACCAAGAACAACCCGGTGCTCATCGGTGAACCCGGCGTGGGCAAGACCGCCATCGTCGAGGGCCTGGCGCAGCGCATCGTCAACGACGAAGTGCCCGAGACCCTGCGCGGCAAGCGCGTGCTGTCGCTCGACCTGGCCGCGCTGCTGGCCGGTGCCAAGTTCCGCGGCGAATTCGAAGAGCGCCTGAAGGCCGTGCTCAAGGAACTGTCGCAGGACGACGGCAGCAACATCGTCTTCATCGACGAGCTGCACACCATGGTCGGCGCCGGCAAGGCCGAAGGCGCGATGGACGCCGGCAACATGCTCAAGCCGGCGCTGGCGCGCGGCGAGCTGCACTGCATCGGCGCCACCACGCTGGACGAATACCGCAAGTACATCGAAAAGGACGCCGCGCTCGAACGCCGCTTCCAGAAGGTGCTGGTCGACGAACCCGACGTCGAGTCCACCATCGCCATTCTGCGCGGCCTGCAGGAACGCTATGAGATCCACCACGGCGTTGAGATCACCGACCCGGCCATCGTGGCCGCGGCCGAACTCTCGCACCGCTACATCACCGACCGCTTCCTGCCCGACAAGGCGATCGACCTGATCGACGAGGCCGGCGCCCGCATCCGCATGGAAATCGATTCCAAGCCGGAAGTGATGGACAAGCTCGACCGCCGCATCATCCAGCTCAAGATCGAGCGCGAGGCCGTCAAGAAGGAAACCGACGACGCCTCCAAGCGCCGCCTGGGCGTGATCGAGGACGAGCTCGAAAAGCTGCAACGCGAATACAACGACTTCGAGGAAATCTGGAAGGCCGAGAAGGCCGCGGTGCAGGGCACCCAGGCCATCAAGGAAGAGATCGACAGCGTGCGCGCCGAAATGGCGGAGCTGCAACGCAAGGGCCAGTTCGACAAGCTGGCCGAGCTGCAGTACGGCAAGCTGCCCGACCTGGAAGCGCGCCTGAAGGCCGCCGAGGTCGGCGCCGCTGAAGCGGCCGAGGAGGCCGAGGGTGGCGAAGGCCGTCCGCGCCTCTTGCGCACCCGTGTCGGCGCCGAGGAAATCGCCGAGGTCGTGTCGCGCGCCACCGGCATCCCGGTGTCCAAGATGATGCAGGGCGAACGCGAGAAGCTGCTGCACATGGAGGAATACCTGCACAAGCGCGTGGTTGGCCAGGACGAGGCCGTGCGCCTGGTGTCCGATGCCATCCGCCGTTCGCGCGCGGGCCTGGCGGATCCGTCGCGCCCGTACGGTTCGTTCCTGTTCCTGGGCCCCACCGGCGTGGGCAAGACCGAGCTGACGCGCGCGCTGGCCGAGTTCCTGTTCGACTCCGAAGAGCACATGATCCGCATCGACATGAGCGAATTCATGGAGAAGCACTCGGTGGCGCGGCTGATCGGCGCGCCGCCCGGATACGTGGGCTACGAAGAGGGCGGCTACCTGACCGAGGCCGTGCGCCGCAAGCCGTACAGCGTGGTGCTGCTCGATGAAGTCGAGAAGGCCCACCCGGACGTCTTCAACGTGCTGCTGCAGGTGCTGGACGACGGCCGCCTGACCGATGGCCAGGGCCGCACGGTGGACTTCCGCAACACCGTCATCGTGATGACGTCGAACCTCGGTTCGCAGCATATCCAGACGCTGGCCGGTCAGCCGTACGACGTGGTCAAGGAAGTGGTCTGGGGCGAACTCAAGCAGACGCTGCGGCCGGAATTCCTGAACCGCATCGACGAAGTGGTGGTGTTCCACGGGCTGGAAGCGCAGCACATCGAGTCCATCGCCCGCATCCAGCTGCGCCGCCTGGCCGAGCGACTGGAAAAGCAGGAGATGCGGCTGGAAGTGACCGAGCCCGCGCTGGCCGAACTGGCACGCGATGGCTTCGATCCGGTGTTCGGCGCGCGTCCGCTCAAGCGCGCGATCCAGCAGCAGATCGAGAACCCGGTCGCCAAGCTGATTCTGGAAGGCCAGTTCGGGCCGCGCGACGTGGTGCCGGTGGATTGGCGCGACGGCAAGTTCGTCTTCACGCGCACGTTGCAGTAAGCGCCTACGCGCAGCCCGTCCAGGCGGCGTGTACAGAAAGCCCCGCAGGCGATCGCTTGCGGGGCTTTGTTTTGCCGGGCCGGGACCCGGGGGGCGGTGCCGGCCTACCGCATCAGGAGGCAGTGTAGTCCTGCCGCTGGTCACCCAGTTGCCGGCCCAGCCCTTGCAGCGTCCGCAGCACCAGCGCCAGCCCGCGCCGCGTATCCTCGTCGCGCGAGAGCTGGAACAGTCCGCCCAGGCCCGGCGGGCGCGCCTCTTGCAACCCTTGCGCCTGGGCCGCGCGCCAGGCGTTGGACAGGGTCCAGGCGGCGCCCGTGGCCTGCTCCGACAGCGCGCCCAGTTTTTCCACCATCGGCGCATCGAGCAGGTCGACCAGGTCGGACGCCAGCGCCAGCAGGTCGACGATATTGTCCAGGCGTCCGCTGTCGGCCAGCGGTTGCAGCTTGTCCGCCAGTTGCGCCAGCGCATCGTTGCCGCCGGCCGCGGGCGGCGCGTCGAACACGGCGGCGCATTGCCCGGCCGCGGGCAGGCTGTTGTCGTGCGGAGCGTTCATAGCATTCCCCTGGCGACGGACCAGTACAGGCCCCGGTTGAAACCATGGCGCAGCAACCCGCCCAGCTTGGTCGGCGGTGTCGGCCGCACGTCATGGGTGTAGTCGTACCAGAGCGGCATGCCGGCGTTCAGGCCCATCTGCGCCACGGCCTGCACCCGGCCGTCGTACGCGCTGCAGGGATGGCCCAGCCGGATCTCGCCGGCGATGTTGTTGGCGATGACGGGCGCCTGGTTGTGGCACGAGCCGCCGGCCTTGCTGACCGGCAGGTCCACGGTGTCGCCGATCACGTACACGTTGCGCAGGCCGTAGACCTGCATGGTCTCGTGATCGGTCGGCAGCCAGCCTTCGTTGTCGGGCGCCTGCGAGGCGCCCGATTCCAGCACCGCATCGACCGCGCGGATCGGCGGCGTGGCCATGAGGATGTCGAAGGGTTGCTCGACGCCTTCTTCCGAATAGGCGATGCGCCGGTCGGGGTCCACCTTCGCCAGCGTGAAGCCGCGCTGGAACCGGATGCCGCGCTGTTCGAAGATGGCCGGCAGCACTTCGCAGGTGGGCTTTTGCAGGAACAGGCAGTTGCGCAGCAGTTGCGAGGTGGTCGGGTAGGTGTAGACGATCTCGACGCGGTCGCGCACGCCGCGGCGGCGCAGATAGTCATCCAGCATCAGCGTGGTCTCGATCGGCGCGATGCCGCACTGGTGCGGCACGTTCGGCGTCTTGGGAAAGGTGACGCTGACGAATACGCGGCCGCGCTCGATCGTGGCCAGGCGGCTGGCCAGTTGCCGCGCCGGCTCGTACTGGTAGAAATGATCGCCCGCTTCGCGCAGTCCCTCGATGCGCTCGGGGGCGGGCACGCAGCCCGTGGCGATGACGAGGTAGTCGTAGCCGTGGCGCTTGCCGCCGCGGGTGTGCAGTTGCTGGGCATCGAAATCGAAGCGCGTCACCTTGTCGACGCGGAACTCGATCTCGGGCCGCAGCAGGGAACGTTCGGGGCGTTTGAGTTCTTCCTGAAAGAACAGATTGAACGCCACATACATGAAGGCCGGCTTGTAGTAATGATCCGGCGAATCGGACAGCAGCATGATGCTGACCTTGCCGGCCGTCACTTCGGGGTAGAGCTTGTGCACCAGTTGGTTGGCCAGCATGGTGCCGCCGACCCCGCCTCCCACGACAACAATTCGCTTGCTCATAAAAATCCTCCGATGAGAATAATCAGGAACCAAGTGCAGTTGCGCCCTCATATGTAGCAAGCGAGGGGTTGGAGGTCAACAAAATAACTGTGACTTATAAAAGAGAATCCGTGCCGCTCGCGTTTCGGGCCGGGCCGGCGCGGCTCGACATGCCGCGCCGGCGCGAGCCGTCCTACTGTTTGACGGTGACGAACACCGGATTCGAATAGAACCACAGGTCGTTGTAGTTGCGCGCGTTGATGGCGTTGAAGCGGGCCGCGTTGTCGGCCAGGTCGATCTTGGCGTCCGCCAGCGGTTCGCCGTTGGCGGTTTCACCGGCCACGTCGGGCGCCAGGTTGGTGCCGCGCAGGCGCAGGTACTGGCTCTTGTCCGCGGTCAGCTTGACCTTGATGACGCTGTAGCCGTCCTGGTCCACCGTCCAGTCCTTGCTGGTGTAGCGGCCCAGCACCCGGGTGCTCGGATTGGTGGCATTGTCATAGGCCGGGGTGCCGGCGGCGGCGCGGGCGCCGACGTCGCCCACGATCAGGTCGACGTGATGCACGGTCGGCTTGACGTAGGTCGGGTTGCCGCTTTCGATCGGGTATTCGTAATGGTTGCTGCCGGGGCTGCGGAAGCGGATGGTCACTTCCACCTGCTCGCCCTTGGCCGCCACCAGTTCGCCGCCCATCTGTGCGGTGCCCGAGGCGCCGCGCGCCTGGAATTCGAGCGCGTCGATCAGGTCGCCGAACACGCCGAACAGGCGGCCGCTCTTGAGGCCCGCGACCACCGCCGCCATGTCCTTGCCGTCCTTCCAGACATAGGTCTTGGCGTATTCGCCCGGCGCGTAGCCGCTGCTGTACTGGCCGGTGGCGTTGACGCGGAAATGGAAGTCCGAATCGGCCACGGTCCAGATGCGGCGGCCTTCGCCCAGCAGCGCGTCCCAGGTGCCGCCGAGCTTGGCCACCAGGTAGTCGACGCCGCCGTAGGTGCGGTTGGGCAGTTTGTCGGCCGTGTAGGCCTCGGCGTAGCCGCCGCGGTCGGGTTCCATCTGGTTGCCCACCATGCCTTCGATGGCGAAGAAGATCGACGGCGCCAGGTCGTGCATCTCACGCAATTGGCCGATGGTGTACTTGCCGGCGTAGCGCGACGGGTGATTCAGCAGCATGTAGCTGTCGGGGTGCCTGTCGCGCAGCCACTTGAGCGCCGTCAGCGAATCGGCGTGGGTGGTGTAGGCGCGCGCCTGGCCGGCCAGGTCCGATAACAGCTGCGGATCGAACAGGTTGGCGGCCTTGTTGGTGTAGAGGTATTCGAACTCGGCCACGGCGCGCAGCGACTTCTCGGACATCGGGTCGTCGGTGCCGATGCCGATGTTGACGTGATCGTGCGTGGGCATGTCCCACTCGAACGACGAGAAGATGATCTTGCCGGCGTAGCGGCCCGCGGCCTGTGCCTGCTTGATGAACGGCACTTCGTAGCGCGCCATGCCGGTCGAGAACGGAATCGATCCGCCCGGGATCGCCAGGCCGGTGTGGTCGCGTCCGGACATGCGCAGGTGGTTCGAGAGCGCGGCCCAGTCCAGTTTGTAGCGGTCGAAGGCCTGGTCCAGCACGCTTTCCAGCGTGGTCTGCGCGTCGTCGGACTGGATGGTGTGCACGTGCAGGTCGCCGGCGCTCCAGGCGCCCGTGCGGACCGGCGGCGTGGGGTCGGTCACGACCGGGGGCGGCGTGACGGCGGGGGTCTCATCGTCGTCATCGCTGCCGCCACAGGCGCTCAACAGGGTTACGCAAGCCAGCGACAGCGGCATCAGGGTCCGCCGCAGGCGGGTTACTTCGAACTGCATTCCATGCTCCAGCGTCATGCGGGCCGCAAGGAGGCGCGGCGCCGCGAAGGCCCGCACTATGAGGCGCGCGGGTGACGTGGCAATGACAGGGTATGCGGGGCGAGGCCGTGGCTGCGCCTCGGGCGGCGCGCGCGGCGCTCAGCGCCTGCGCGGATCCGCCGCCGGCGCGTCGGCGACGTCGGCCAGCGCCTGCCGGATGATGGCATTGGCGGTCCAGCGGGCGACCTCGGTGACCTCGGCCTGGCCGAGGCCCCAGATGTCCTTGAGCACCAGGAACACTTCGGTGCCGTAGACCAGCGACAGCGCCTGCGCCACGCGATCCTGCTGCGCCGGCGTCAGCACGCCGGCCAGCGGCGCGATGGCGCGCCTGAGGATGTCGACGCGATGGCCGCGCACCAGCCGGGGTTCGTTGCCGGCGCGGCCGGCGCTGGCATCCGCATGCTGCTGCAACGACACCTGGATGGCGGCGCGCAGCGGCGCTTCGTGCGCTTGCAGGCGCGGATAGGCGAAACGCAGCAGTTCATCCACGCGGGTGGCGGCGTCCGGCGCGGCCGAGTCCCACGCCAGGATCGGGCCCAGGCTCTCGTCGACCACGGCGGCGATCAGTGCGCTCTGGCTGGGAAAGTAGCGGTAGGCGGTGGCGCGCGATACCTGGGCATGCTCGGCCAGTTCCGCCACCGAGGGCGTGATGCCTTGCGCCATCAGCCGCTGCGCGGCGTCCAGCAGGATCTTGCGCATGCGCGCGCGCGGCCCGTGCGGCGGCTCGCCGCTGGCGGCGGCCTGGCGGCTGGCGGGCGCGATCAGGCGCGCGGGCGCGGCCGGCGGCTTGGGGGCGGGTGTCGTGGTTTGACGTGAGATAGGTGTCTCAGTATGATTCTTTCGTCTCATTTCTTGATTCTACAGGCCCTGGGCGGCCCCAGACATATCGAGGCGCGCACCGAGTGTAGCCGCCCGCGGAGGAGTCATGACGCATTCGAATCGGCGGGTCTTCGTGGCCGCCACCTACGATACCAAGGGCCACGAGGCCGAGTACGTGGTTGCGCTGCTCAAGCGCGAAGGCCTGGACGTGGTCTCGGTGGACGTGTCCACCACGGGCGCGGCCAGCGCGGCGCAGGTGCAGGCGCGGGAAGTGGCCCGCAGCCATCCGCGGGGCGAGCAGGCCGTCTTCACCGGCGACCGCGGCACCGCCATCGCGGCCATGGCGCTGGCGTTCGAACGCTACGCGGCCGCCAACTCCGATATCGGCGCCTTGCTGGGCCTGGGTGGTTCCGGCGGCACCGCGCTCATCACGCCGGCCATGCGCGCGCTGCCCATCGGCGTGCCCAAGCTGATGGTATCGACCATGGCGTCGGGCAACGTCGCGCCCTACGTCGGGCCGTCGGACATCGCGATGATGTATTCCGTGACCGACGTGGCCGGCCTGAACCGCATCTCGCGCCGCGTGCTGGCCAATGCCGCCGGCGCCATCGGCGGCGCCTTCCGCCTGGCCGCCAGCGTGGCCGGCGACGACAGCCGTCCGGCCGTCGGCATCACCATGTTCGGCGTCACCACCGCCTGCGTGCAGCAGGTGACGCCGCTGCTCGAATCGCGCTACGACTGCCTGGTGTTCCACGCCACCGGCACCGGCGGCCAGTCGATGGAAAAGCTGCTCGACAGCCATCTGTTGTCCGGCGTGCTGGACCTGACCACCACCGAGGTCTGCGACTTCCTGTTCGGCGGCGTGCTGGCCTGCACCGAGGACCGCTTCGGCGCCGTGGCGCGCACCCGGGCGCCGTACGTGGGTTCCTGCGGCGCGCTCGACATGGTCAATTTCGGCGCCATGGATTCGGTGCCCGAGCGCTACCAGGGCCGCACCTTCTATCCCCACAACCCGCAGGTGACGCTGATGCGCACCACGGCGGAAGAGAACCGCCGCCAGGGCGAATGGATCGCTGAGCGGCTGAACCGCTGCGACGGCCCCGTGCGCTTCCTGATCCCCGAAGGCGGCGTGTCGGCGCTGGACGCGCCGGGCCAGGCATTCTGGGACCCGCAGGCCGACGCGGCCTTGTTCGAGGCGCTGCAGGCCAATCTGGTGCAGACCGCCGACCGCCGCCTGGTGCGCGTGCCCTGCCACATCAACGACCCGCTGTTCGCCCGCACCGCGGTCGAGCAGTTTCTCGACATCGCCACACACTGAGGATTGCCGCCATGCCGCGCTTTGACCGTAACCAACTGCTGGACAAGTTCCGCGCCATGGTGCGCGACCGCACCCCCATCGTGGGCGGCGGCGCCGGCACCGGACTGTCCGCCAAGTGCGAGGAAGCGGGCGGCATCGACCTGATCGTGATCTACAACTCGGGCCGCTACCGCATGGCCGGGCGCGGATCGCTGGCCGGCCTGCTGGCCTACGGCAACGCCAACGAGATCGTGGTCGACATGGGCCGCGAAGTGCTGCCGGTGGTCAAGCGCACGCCGGTGCTGGCCGGCGTCAACGGCACCGATCCGTTCTGCGACTTCGACGTGTTCCTGGACGATCTCAAGCGCCAGGGTTTTGCCGGCGTGCAGAATTTCCCCACCGTGGGCCTGATCGACGGCACCTTCCGCGCCAACCTGGAAGAGACCGGCATGGGCTACGCGCTGGAAGTGGACATGATCCGCCTGGCGCACGAAAAGGGCATGCTGACCACGCCCTACGTGTTCAACGAGGACGACGCCGTGGCGATGACGCAGGCCGGCGCCGACATCATCGTCGCGCACATGGGCCTGACCACCGGCGGCTCGATCGGCGCCGAGACCGCGCTGACGCTGGATGACTGCGTCGCCGCCATCGACCGCATCGCCGCGGCCGCGCTGGCCGTGCGTCCGGACGTGATCGTGCTGTGCCACGGCGGCCCCATCGCCACGCCCGAGGACGCCGCCCACATCCTGCGCCACTGCCGGCATTGCCATGGCTTCTACGGCGCCAGCTCGATGGAGCGCCTGCCCACCGAACAGGCGCTGACCGCCGCCACCCGCGAGTTCAAGCAACTGACGTTCTGAGTTTTCCCCTTCATCCGTTTCCGCCGGGGCGCCGCGCGCCCGTCAGGAGTCCGCATGCCGCATACCGTCTACACCAGCGCCATCGTCCAGGCGCCGCTGGCCAAGGTCTGGCCGCTGTTTCGTGATTTCAACGGCCTGGCGGGATGGCACCCCGGCATCGCGCAAAGCCGTCTGGAAGAAGGCGGCCGCCACGATGCCATCGGCTCGGTGCGTTACCTGTCGCTCAAGCCCTCGGGCTTCGTGCGCGAGCAATTGCTGATGCTGGACGATCCGGGCACGGCGCTGCGCTATTCGATCATCGAGACCGACCTGCCGATGCGCGACTATGTCGCCGGCGTCGCCTTGCGCGCGATCACCGAGAGCGGTGCCACGCTGGTCGAATGGTGGGCCGACTTCCGCGTCGAGGATGGCGCCGACCTGCAGGCGGTGGCAACCGCCGTGGGGCAGGGCGTGTTCGCCGCCGGACTGGCGGCGCTGGACGAAAAGCTGCGCGCCTGAGCGGCGCGTATCGTCGCGGCGGGGCGGGCGCATGCCCCGCCGGCGTTGCCACGGCGACGCCGATGCGCCTCAGGCGCGCCGGCGGGTCGCGCCCGCGGCCAGCTTGCAGCCTGCCGGCAACGGCGCGCCGCGCAGGTAGTCGCGGATGGCGCGGATCAGCGCTTCGGCGGCCGGACTCAGCGCGTGCTCCTTGTGGCGGATGATGCACAGCGTGCGCACCACCGTGGGCCGCGCCAGCAGCGCGTAGTCCAGTCCGGGTTCCAGCACGCGTTGCGCCGCCAGCGCCGGCAGCAGCGCCACGCCCATGCCGGCCTTCACCAACGCTGCCTGGGACGTGGTGCTGGAGGCCTCGTAGAACGGCGCGGCGGCTTCGATCGGCAGGTCCGCGCGGGCCCGCAGCAGCGCCATGATGCCGGTCTCGTCCACCACCCCCACCAGCTTGCGGCCCGCCAGGTCGGACCAGCGCATGGCGCCGTCGCGCCCCGGCCGCAGGCTGGCGCCGTCGCGCCCCGGCCGCAGGCTGGCGTCGTCGCGCCGGTACAGCACGCCGAAGCGATCCTCCAGCAGCGCGTCGAACTGCAGGCCGGGCGCGTCGGCCCAGCGGCTGGTCAGGCCGAAATCGACTTCGCGCGCGGCCACCTTGCGCTGGATGCGGCCGGAGTTGTCGTCGCTCAGATAGAGGCGGATGGCGGGATACTGCGCTGCGAACAGCGCCGCCGCCGGCGCGATCAGCTCGGTGATGGCGGACGGCGCGGCCGCCACGCCGACCCGGCCGCGTTCCAGCGCGCCGAAGCGCACCACGTCCTCGATCGCGCCGTCGAAATCGGCCAACAGGCGCATCACGCGCGGCAGGAACTCCTCGCCCGCCGGCGTGAGCAGCACGCGCCGGCTGGTGCGCGCGAACAGGCGCGTGGCCAGCGCCTCTTCCAACTGGCGCACCAGGCTGGTGACCGACGACTGGGTCTGGAACAGGCGCTTGCCGGCATGCGTGAAGCTGGATTCCTGCGCCACCGCGACGAACGCGGTCAGGTGCTTCAGGGTGACGTGCTTGGGCAGGCGATTCATTTCAAATCACGATGGATGGATCAATAAAAACAATTTTTCCAGATTGATCGGCCGGACGATACTAGGGGCTTCATCAAGCACCAGGGCCGTCCGCGGGCGGCCCGCACAAGCGGCCGGCGACATCGCCGGCCCCATCAAGGCGGAAGTTGCATGCAGGAAAAACTGGATCTGGTCATCGAAGGCGGCTGGGTGATCGACGGGCTGGGCGGGCCGCGCCGCCGCGCCGACGTCGGCATCCGTGGCGAGCGCATCGCCGCCATCGGCGACCTGTCGGCCGCGCCAGCGGACCGGCGCCTGGATGCCGGGGGCAGGATCGTTGCGCCCGGCTTCATCGATACCCATGGCCACGATGACCTGATGTTCGTGGAAAAGCCGGGCCTGGAATGGAAGACCAGCCAGGGCATCACGTCGGTGGTGGTCGGCAACTGCGGCATCAGCGGCGCGCCGGCGCCGCTGCCGGGCAATACCGCCGCGGCGTTGGCCCTGCTGGGCGACTCGCCGCTGTTCGCGGACATGGCCACGTACTTCGGCGCGCTGGAGGCGCAGCGGCCGATGATCAACGTGGCCGCCCTGGTGGGCCACGCCAACCTGCGCCTGGCCGCCATGCGCGATCCGGCGGCACGGCCCAGCGCCGAGGAGCAGCGGGCGATGGAGCGCATGCTGGCCGACGCGCTGGAGGCCGGCGCGGTGGGATTCAGCACGGGCCTGGCCTACCAGCCCGGCGGCGTCGCCGAGCAAGCCGAACTGGACGGCCTGGCGCGCGTCGCGGCGGCGCGCGGCGCGCTGCACACCAGCCACATCCGCAACGAGGGCGACGCGGTCGAGGCCGCCGTCGACGAGGTGCTGGCGGTCGGCCGTCGCACCGGCTGCGCCACGGTGCTGTCGCACCACAAATGCATGATGCCGGCCAACTGGGGCAAGAGCGCCGCCACGCTGGCCAACATCGACCGCGCCCGCGCCGCCGGCGTCGACGTGGCGCTGGACATCTACCCGTATCCGGGCAGCTCCACCATCCTGATACCGGAGCGCGCCGACCAGATCGACGACATCCGCATCACCTGGTCGACCCCGCATCCCGAATGCGGGGGCCAGTCGCTGGCCGAGATCGCCGCGCGCTGGGGCTGCGACGCGGTCACGGCGGCGCGCCGCCTGTGCCCGGCGGGCGCGATTTACTTCGCCATGGACGAGAACGAGGTGCGCCGCATCTTCCAGCACGAATGCTGCATGGTCGGCTCGGATGGCCTGCCCAACGATGCCCATCCGCACCCACGCCTGTGGGGCAGTTTCACGCGCGTGCTGGGCCGCTACGTGCGCGAAGCCGAACTGCTGACGCTGGAGGCCGCCGTGGCCAAGATGACCGCGCTGCCGGCGCGCGTGTTCGGCCTGGCCGATCGCGGCCGGCTGGCCGTGGGCGCCTGGGCCGACGTGGTGGTGTTCGACGCCGATACGGTGTGCGACCGCGCCACCTGGGACGCGCCGACGCTGGCCTCGGCCGGCATCGAGCACGTGCTGGTCAACGGCTGCGCCGTGTTCCCGCAAGCCCCCCCGTCGCATCGCCCCGGCAGGATCCTGCGCCGCGACGCCAGCATCGCCGGCGCGCCGGAATTTTCCCGATAACAAGCAGAACCGATCCCCACAGGAGACAACCCCATGATCCGCAAGACTTGCGCCGCCCTGGCGCTGGCCGCCCTGTTGCCCGCGGCGCACGCCGAATTCCCCGACCGTCCCATCACCTTGATCGTGCCGTTCCCGGCCGGCGGCCCCACCGATATCGTCGGCCGCCTGGCCGCCGCCAAGGCGGGCGAGATCCTGGGGCAGCAGGTGGTGGTAGAGAACCGCACCGGCGCCTCCGGCACCATCGGCATGGCCGCCACCGCGCGCGCCAAGCCGGACGGCTACACCGTGGGGCTGGCGACCGTCAGCACCCATGGCACCGCGCCGCACTTGTTCCCCAAGCTGGCCTACGACCCGGTCAAGGACTTCACGCCCATCAGCAACCTGGTGACCAGCCCCAACATCCTCAGCGTCAACCCGCAATACCCGGCGAAGACGCTGGCCGAGTTCGTGTCGCACGTGCGCGCCAATCCGGGCAAGGACGGCTACGCCAATGCCGGCGCCGGCGGCGTCAATGACCTGGGCATGATCTGGTTCCTGCAGATCACCGGGGGCAAGATGAACAGCATCTCGTACCGCGGCTCGGCGCCGGCCTTGACCGACACGGTGGGCGGCGTGGTGCCGGTGATCTTCGACAACTTCCCGTCGTCGCTGCCCTACATCAAGAGCAATCACCTGCGGGCGCTCGCCATCACCGGGACCGCGCGCAACCCGCGCCTGCCGGACGTGCCGACCTTCGCCGAGCAGGGCTACAAGGATTACGACGTCACCGCCTGGTACGGCGTGGTGGGGCCGGCGGGCATGCCGACGGACGTGCGCGACAAGCTGGCGCAGGCCTTCGCCCAGGCGGTGCGCGACCCCGCCACCGCCGCCAAGATGGAAGAGACCGGCGCCTTCCCGCTCGGCAATACGCCGGCCGAGTTCGGCGAACAGATCCGCGCCGAACGCGATCGTTGGAAATCGGTGATCGAGCGCGCGCAGATCAAGCTGCAATAAGGCCGGGAGCCGGCCGTCTCCGGGGCGGCGGCCTTTCCGGCCAACCGGGTCACGGCGGCCAGGCGGTCCACGCGCGGGAAAATTCAAATAAGATAGGTCACCCGTTACGTGTTACCGGAGGTCGTCATGCTTGACTCGCAAGTCGTGGATCAGATCGGTCGTCACTGGGGTTGGGTGGCATTGCGCGGCGTCGTCGCCATCCTGTTCGGCCTGATGGCCATGTTCATGCCCGCGATCACCTTGTCGGCGCTGGTGCTGGTGTGGGGCGCGTTCGCGCTGGCCGACGGCGTGCTGGCGCTGATCGCCGGCATCCGCATCCGCGAGCGCGGCAAGCCGCTGTGGGCGCTGATCATCGTCGGCCTGTTGGGCGTGGCGGCCGGCATCGTCACCTTCCTGTGGCCAGGCCTGACGGCGTTGATCCTGCTCTACATCATCGCCATCTGGGCGCTGGTGGCGGGCGTGTTCCAGATCGTCGCCGCAATCCGCTTTCGCAAGGAAATCCGCAACGAGTGGTTCCTGGCGCTGTCCGGCCTGGTATCTATCCTGTTCGGCGCCATGCTGGTGTTGCAGCCGGGCGCGGGGGCGCTGGCCCTGGTGTGGGTCATCGGCATCTACGCCGTGTTCTTTGGCATACTGCTGCTGGTCTTTTCCTTGCGCCTGAAGCAGCACCGCGCGCCCTGAGTCCATGTCCGCCTACCAGACCCTGATTCCCCTGAACTTCCTGGCCGTGGGCCTGGGCGCCATGTTCGGCGCCTGGGCGCGCTGGCTGGTCAGCCTGTGGCTCAACACCGAGTCGTGGCCCTGGGGCACGCTGGCGGTCAATCTGGCCGGGGGATATCTGGTGGGACTGGCGCTGGCGCTGGTGGCCGGCCATCCCGAATGGCCGGCCTGGGTGCGGCTGGGGGCCATCACCGGTTTCATGGGCGGGCTGACCACGTTTTCGACTTTCTCGGCTGAAACCGTGGCGATGCTCGAGCGCGGCGCCTATGGCGGCGCGCTCGGCTACGCCGGCTTCAGCCTGCTCGGGTCCCTGTTGCTGACGGGCCTGGGACTGGCGACGGCCAGCCTGTTGCGCTGAATCTGCCGCTGCCCGCGCCAAGGCGGCGCGGCGCGCGCCGATACGCGCCGGCGCATTGCCATGGGCGCTGCGTGCCTCAGTCGTCCGCCCGCGGATTCAGCACCCGCGCCGCGTCCAGGCCGCTGCGCACCGCGCCTTCCAGCACGCCGGGGTAGCCGGTGTCGGTCCAGTCGCCTGCCAGCGCCAGCGTCGGCCACGGCGTGCTGTTCAACGGCCGGGTCAGGCCCGGCACCGCCGCAAAGGTGGCGCGCTTTTCGATGAACAGTTCCGCCGCCGCGACTTCCGGCATCGGCGGCAGCCGCTGCGGATAACCGGCGGCCTGCTCGGCCACCTGGTCGATGAGGGCCTCGATGGCCTGCTGGCGGTTGCGTTCGGCCAGGCCGGTGGCCGCGCTCGCCACCACCGCCAATTCACCGGCCTGGGCGTCGCCGGCCAGTTGCGCGCGGTCGAACAGCCATTGGCCGATATGGCCGCGGCCCGGTTCCTCGCGCAGCATCATCATGGGTTCGGGCAGGCGCCACGGGCCGGCCAGGCGCAGGTTGAGGGTGGCGATCGGCAGATAGTCGAAGGCCCGCAGCGCGTCCAGCAGGCCGGTCGCGCCCACTGCGCGCAGCGGCGCATCCAGCAGGCGCGCGGCGAACGCCGGCGGCACCGCCAGCACGGCGGCGTCAAAACGTTCCTGGTTGATGTCGATGCCGTCCTGCGAGGGCCGCAGCTGGCGCACCGTGCTGCCGTAGCGCATCGTGACCTGGCGCGCGGCGGCGTCGGGCCACAGCGCCGACAGGTCGGTGCAGGGCAGTAGCAGGTCGCTGTCTTCACGGCGGCCGGCCAGGCTGTCGCGCAGCACGCGGGCGAACAGCGCGGCGCTGGCGCTGGCCACCGGCGTGTTCAGCGCGGCCAGGCACAGCGGTTCCCAGACCTGGCGGATCAGGGCGTCGGACTGCGCGTGATAGTGCAGCAGCTGCTGCACGGTCCAGTCGCGCGGCGGGGTCCAGGACATGGCGCGCAGGCCGCGCATCAGGCGCAGCGTGGCGTAGCGGTCGGCCCACGACAGGCCGCGCGCGCCCAGGATCGCCACCGCCATGTGCAGGGGCGCGGGCAGGCGCGGCGCCGACAGGCGGAAGCGCCCATCCAGGCTGGCCAGCCGCAGCGGGCGGCGCATCAGCAGGGCATCGGGATTGCGGCCCACGCGGCGCATCAGCGCCAGCGTGTGCTTGTAGGCGCCCGACAGCAGGTGCTGGCCGTTGTCCAGCGGCGATTCGAAGCCGTCATGGAACACGCGCCGGGCGCGGCCGCCGGGCGTGTGGCCGGCTTCGAACACGGTGACCTTGGCGCCGGCCTCGCGCAGGGCGACGCTGGCCGCCAGGCCAGCCCAGCCGGCGCCGATGACCGCGGCCTTCACCGTGCCAACCGGCGGACCAGCCCGCGTCCGCCGCCCACCCAGGTTTTCCACGCCAGCCACAGCTTGCGCAGCGGCGTCAGCGAGATGCGCTGGTGCAGCACTTGCCAGTTGTCGCGCTCGATCTCATCGAGCAGGGCATGGTAGATCGCCGCCATCATCAGGCCGGGACGCTGCGCGCGCCGGTCGGCTTCGGGCAGCGTGCGCATCGCTTCGCGGTACAGCTCGCGGGCGCGTTCGGCCTGGAACTTCATCAGCGCCGAGAAGCGTTCGGAATATTCGCCGTTCAGGATGTCCGAAGCCTTGACCTCGAACTGCTGCATGTCGTTGACCGGGATGTAGATGCGGCCGCGGCGGGCATCGTCGCCGACGTCGCGGATGATGTTGGTCATCTGGAACGCCAGGCCGAGCTTCTCGGCGTAGACCAGCGTGGCCGGATCGGTGTAGCCGAAGACGCCGGCCGACAGTTCGCCGACCACGCCGGCGGCGTGCCAGCAATACTTGCGCAGGCCGGGCCAGTCCAGGTAGCGGGTCTGGTCCAGGTCCATTTCCATGCCGTCCACCACCGCCAGCAGGCGCTCGCGGGTGATCGAACAGCTCTGCAGGTGCGGCTGCAGCGCGCGGGTCACGGGATGGTCGGGCTTGCCGTCGAACATCTGGTCGACCTGCGTGCGCCACCAGGCCAGCTTGATGCGCGCCAGCGACGGGTCGGTGCATTCGTCCACCACGTCGTCGACCTCGCGGCAATAGGCGTACAGCGCCGTGATGGCGCGCCGCCGCTCGGGCGGCAGGAACAGGAAGGAATAGTAGAAGCTGGAACCGCTCTTGGCGGCTTTCTCCTGGCAGTACTCGTCAGGGGTCATAGTTGGCAGGGCCGGTTGCTTACTTGATGGAGCGCCAGAGCATGATGGCCCAGTCCTTGGCGCCCAATTCGGGTCGGTTCATGAATACATCGTAGCCGCTCGCCTCGATCCGCTCCAGCACGCGCAGCCCGCCTTGCACCACCAGGCGCAGCTCCAGGCCGATGCGGCCCGGCAGGCGGCGCGCCAGCGGAGCGCCGAAGTGTAGCAGTGCGCGGGTGCGTTCCACCTCGAATGCCATCAGGGCGCGCCAGCCCGGCGTCAGGCGGCAGGCGGCCAGGTCATCTTCCGAGACGTCGAAGCGGTTCAGGTCTTCCTGCGGCAGGTAGACGCGGTGCTTGTGCCAATCGACCCGCACGTCCTGCCAGAAGTTCACCAATTGCAGCCCGGTGCAGATGGCGTCCGATTGTTCCACGTCGCGCGGATCGGTGGCGTCGAACAGGTGCAGCATCAGCCGCCCGACGGGGTTGGCCGAGCGGGTGCAGTAGTCGGCCAGCGCGGCGTAATCGTCGTAGCGCTTGACGCTGATGTCCTGCTCGAAGGCCGACAGCAGGTCGTAGAAGGGCGTGATGGGCAACTGGTGGCGGGCGATGGTGGCCGCCAGCGGCACGAAGATGCCGGCCAGTTCGGGGGCGCCGGGGGCCGGCACCGCGCCCGGTTCGGCGCCGATACGATGCAGCTCGGCGCGGAATGCGGCCAATTGGGCCAACCGTTCGTCGTCGCTGGCCGCGCCTTCGTCGGCGATATCGTCGGCGGCGCGGGCGAACCGGTACAGATCGGTCACGGCGCCACGCAGCCGACGCGGCAACAGCAGCGAGGCGACGGGAAAATTCTCGTAGTGATCGATGGGCATGGGTCTGGTCCTGCGGTCCTGCGGGGTTGCTTTTTTGCGCGGCGCTCCGGCCGCGCCGACGCAAGTGCGGCCCAGGCGGGAGGCTGACCCATTTTAGATGACCGGCGCGCCCGCGGCCCCGCGCCGCCGCCGCGCCGATCAGTTAGACTTAAGCGCCACAGGATCTCATACCATGCCCCGCCCAATTTCCGCCACCGTTTCCGTTTCCGCCCTGGCCCACAACCTGGCCGCCGTGCGCCGCCACCTCGACCAGACCGCCGCCGCCGCGTCCGGCGTGGCGCCGTCGATCTGGGCGGTGATCAAGGCCAATGCCTATGGCCACGGCATCGAGCAGGCGGTCGCCGGCTTCTCCAAGGCGCAGGGCCTGGCCATGCTCGACCTGGACGAAGCGGTGCGCTGCCGCGAGGCCGGCTGGGGCGGGCCGATCCTGCTGCTCGAAGGCTTCTTCAATCCGTCCGATCTCGACATCGTCGACCGCTACCACCTGAGCGTCACGGTGCACCAGCGCGAGCAACTCGACATGCTGGCCCGCGCGCGCCTGTCGCGGCGGGTCGACATCATGCTCAAGCTCAACAGCGGCATGAACCGGTTGGGTTTTTCCCCGGCCGCCTATCCCGCCGCCCACGAGCGCGCGCTGCTGCTGCAACAGCAAGGCGTGATCGGCTCGCTCGGCAAGATGACCCATTTCGCCTGCGCCGACGGCCCCCAGGGCATCACCGAGCAACTGGCCGTGTTCAATTCGGTGACGCATAAGATGGCGGCGGGGCCCATCAGCGTCTGCAACTCCGCGGCCACGCTGCGCTTTGCCGAGGTCGCCGTGGGGTCCGAGGCCCAGGCCCACTGGGTGCGCCCCGGCATCTGCCTGTACGGCGCCTCGCCATTCGCCGACGCCGAGGCCGCCGCCTTCGGCCTCAAGCCGGCCATGTCGCTGCGCTCCGAGATCATCGCGGTGCAGGAATTGAAGGCCGGCGATTCGGTTGGCTACGGCGCGTTGTTCCGGGCCGACCGGCCCATGCGGGTCGGCATCGTGGCCTGCGGCTACGCCGACGGCTATCCGCGCCACGCCGCCACCGGCACCCCGGTGGTCGTGGCCGGCATCCGCACCCGGTTGGTGGGCCGGGTTTCGATGGATATGCTGATCGTCGACCTGGACCCGATTCCGGCCGCGGGCGTCGGCGCCCCGGTTTCGCTGTGGGGCGAAGAGGGGCCGTCGGTGGACGAAGTCGCGCTGGCGGCCGGCACCATTGGTTACGAGCTGCTCTGCGCCCTGGCGCCCCGCGTCCCGGTCACCCGGGACGCCTGATGCGTTCCGGCGCGGTCGCTGGCCACCGCTTGATCGTTTTTTGAGCACTCCAGGCGCGTTTTGCCGGCGCCTGGGCAGCGGGCGCCTTCCAAGCGCCTGATTTTTCTCCGGAAAGCCGCGCGCCCGATCCGAGGCGGAGGGTGTCCGGCACGCAAGAATTGCTACGCAATTTACAAGACAGGCAACGCCGGATGGTGTCTACTTGAAGACCGGGCGCCCAAGCGCCCGTTTTCGCCCCAGTAACGAACAACGAGGTTTCGATCCATGAAGGACAAATGCGTGCTCATCACGGGCGCCACCAAAGGCATAGGCTGGGCCCTTACTCAGCGGCTGTCCGACATGGGTTGTCATGTGGTCGGTATCGCGCGCAATACCGGCGATGTGGACTTTCCCGGCTACCTCTATGCCTGTGACCTGGCCGACGCCGGCCGCACCGAGGAAGTGCTGCGCGAGATCCGCGAGAAATTCCCGGTCGATGCCGTGGTCAACAACGTCGGCATCGCCTCGCCCCAGCCGCTGGGCGAGATCGACCTGGCCACCCTCTACAACGTGCTGGACCTGAACGTGCGCGTCGCCGTGCAGGTCACCCAGGCGTTCATCGAATCGATGAAAGCGCGCCGCGCCGGCCGTATCGTCAACGTCTGCAGCCGCGCCATCCACGGCGGCCTGGAACGCACCGCCTATTCGGCCGCCAAGAGCGCGCTGGTCGGCTGCACCCGCACCTGGGCGCTGGAGCTGGCCGAATACGGCGTGACCGCCAACGCGGTGGCGCCGGGCCCCATCGAAACCGAAATGTTCCGCGCCACCCGCCCGGCGGGCAGCGAAGGCGAAAAGCGCGCGCTGGCCTCGGTGCCGATGAAGCGCCTGGGCACGCCGGCCGAAGTGGCCGCCGCCATCGCCTTCCTGCTGTCGGACGACGCCGGCTTCATCACCGGCCAGGTGCTGGGCGTGGACGGCGGCGGCAGCCTGGGCGGCCGCTCCTGATCGCCCGCCCCACGGCCGGCACGCCGCCCGTGGCACGGGATAAAAAAGGCGCCCCACGGGCGCCTTTTTTGCCGACGGGCCGCCCTCAAACGCAAAAGCGCGCCCCCTCGCCGGCGACCCGCCTAGCGGTGGAGCGTGGGGCTTTTTTCGTTTGCGGTCCGGCTCAGTACGGTCCGCCGGCCTTGGCGGTCGGCTTGACGTCCTTGAACTCGCCGGCCAGCTTCTCGGCCGCGCGCGCCAGCAGCACCGCGTCCACGCCCACCGCCACGAAGGTCGCGCCCAGCGACAGGTAGTGCCTGGCCTGCGCCACGCCGCTGTGCAGGATGCCGGCCGCCTTGCCCGACTTGACGATGCGGCCGATGGCCGCGTCGATGGTGCGGGCGACCTCGGGATGCTCGGGCTGGCCCAGGTAGCCCATGCTGGCCGACAGGTCGGCCGGGCCGATGAAGGCGCCGTCCACGCCGTCCACCGCCAGGATGTCTTCCAGCGCATCCACGCCGCGCGGCGTCTCGATCTGCACCAGCACGCACATCTCGTCGTTGGCGCGCTCCAGGTAGTCGGGGATGCGGTTCCAGCGCGACGAACGGGCCAGCGCGCTGCCCACGCCACGGATGCCGGCGGGCGGATAACGCACCGCGGCCACGGCGGCGGCGGCCTCTTCGGCCGACTGCACCATCGGCACCAGCAGCGTCTGCGCGCCGGTGTCGAGGATCTGCTTGATCTGCACCGGATCGTTCCAGGCCGGACGCACCACCGGCGCCACCGGATAGGCGGCCACCGATTGCAGCTGCGCCAGCGTGGTCTGCAGCGTGTTTGGGGCGTGCTCGCCGTCGATCAGCAGCCAGTCGAAGCCGGCGCCGGCGATGATCTCGGAGGTGTAGGCGCTGGCCAGCCCGGCCCACAGGCCGATCTGGGGCGTGCCGGCGCGCAGCGCGCGCTTGAACTGATTGGTCAGGATATCCATGGGCCGCGTTGAGGTCAGATGAAGTGGCAGTTGACGGAGCCGAGCACGCCGTAGTCGACGTTGAAGGTGTCGCCGGGGCGGGCGGCCACCGGACGGGTGAAGGACCCCGACAGGATGATCTCGCCCGCTTCCAGCGCCACGTCGTGCGCGGCCAGCTTGTTCGCCAGCCATACTACGCCATTGGCGGGATGGTTCAAGACGCCGGCGGCCACGCCGGTTTCTTCGATCACCGCGTTGCGCGACAGGATCGCGCCGATCCAGCGCAGGTCCAGTTCGCCGATCTTCACCGGCCGGCCGCCCATCACCACGCCGGCGTTGGCCGCGTTGTCGGCGATGGTGTCGAACACCTTGCGCGGGCGCTTGCTGTCGGGATCGATGCCGTGCGAGCGGGCATCGATGATTTCCAGCGCCGGGATCACGTAGTCGACCGCATCGTATACCTGGAACAGCGTCACGTTCGGGCCTTGCAGGCGCTTGCCCAGCACGAAGGCCAGTTCCACTTCCAGGCGCGGCAGGATGAAGCGGCCGGCGGGAATGTCGCCGCCGTCCTCGAAGAACATGTCATCGAGCAACATGCCGAAATCGGGCTCGTCGATCTGCGATGACAGTTGCATGGCGCGCGAGGTCAGGCCGATCTTGTGGCCGCGCTTGACGCGGCCCTCGCCCAGCTTGATGTCCATCCAGGCGCGCTGGATGGCGTAGGCGTCGGCGATGGTGATGTCGGGGTGGTCCAGCGAGATCTGGCGGATCTGCTGGCGGCTGCGTTCGGCGTCGTGCAGGCGCGCCGCCAAGGCGCGCACGGTGGAAGTGTCAAGCATGCGGGGAATATCCAGGTAAGGGAAATCAGGCGGGGCAGGGCACCAGCGTGTTGACGAGCCGGCCGATGCCGTCGATTTCGGTCACGACCTCGTCGCCCGGCTGCACGTTGACGATGCCGTCGGGCGTGCCGGTCAGGATCAGGTCGCCGGGCGACAGCGTCATGAAGCCGCTGAAGTACGCGATAAGGGCGGGGATGTCGAACACCATGTCGCGGGTGTTGCCGCGCTGGGTCTCGACACCGTTGACGGTGGTGCGCAGGTCCAGGTTCATCGGGTCGGCCACGTCGTCGCGGTCCACCAGCCACGGCCCCAGCGGCGTGCAGGTGTCGCGGCTCTTGACGCGCAGGTTGGGGCGATACCAGTTTTCCAGGTAGTCGCGCAGCGCGTAGTCGTTGGCCACGGTGTAGCCGGCCACGTAGTCGTAGGCCTGCGCGCGCGTCACGTTGCGGGCGGTCTTGCCGATCACCACGGCCAGCTCGCATTCGTAGTGCATGAAGCCCACGTCGGCCGGCCGCAGCGTGCGCGCGCGATGGCCGACGAAGGTGTTGGCGGCCTTGAGAAAACCCAGCGGTTCGGCCGGCGCCTTGAACGCCAGTTCCTTGGCGTGGTCGGCATAGTTGATGGCCAGCGTGAAGGTGGTGCGCGGCTCGATCGGCGGCAGCCAGGTCACCGCGTCCTCGGCCAGCAGGCGGCCGTCCGCCAGGCGGATCTGGCCGTTGCCAGCGTCGGTGGCGGCGTGGATGGCGCCTTCGTAGGCGATGCGTGCGTGTTTCATGGCGGGTTCCGTGAGGGCGCCTCAGGCGCCGGCGATGAGCGTGTTGCCGAGCGCGCCGACCTGGGCGATGCGGATTTCGTAGCGTTGCCCGGCGCGCGCCAGCGGAGCGTCGGCGCGGGCGCCGGCCAGCAGGATGTCGCCGGGTTCGAAGCTCATGAATTCGGTGACGTCGGCGATCAGGCGGGCCACCGGCCGCACCAGGTCGGCGGTGCTGGCGCGCTGTGCCAGCGCGCCGTCGACCCAGACCTCGATGTCGAGCGCGTCGGGATCCGGCACCGCCGCGACCGGCGCCAGTTCGCGGCCGATCGGGCAGAAGCCGTCGCGGCACTGCTGCTTGAGCGCGGGCCGGAAATAGCTGTCGTGCGGCGCCGACAGGTCGGCCACCACGCGATAGCCGGCTACGTGGGCCAGGGCCTCGGCTTCGCTGACGCGGCTGGCGCGGCGGCCGAACACGATGCCCAGGCTGGCGCCGATGCGCACCTCGGGCACATCGGCTGGCAGCGTGATGGCATCGCCGTCGGCGGCATAGGTGTTGGCCGGCTTGATGTACAGCACCGGCGCGCGCGGCGCGGCCTGGTAGGGCGGCGCGTTCATCGCCTCGCCCAGCGCGGCCAGCGCCTGGCGCGTATTGAGCGCGGCGCCCGCAACGGTGCGCGGCAGCGCGGCGGCGCGGGCCGCCAGGTATTCGCGATAGTTGCTGTGCTTGTAGTTGAGCACAGCGTCGGCTTCCTCGACCTGCAGCGACAGGCCCAGCGGCCGGCGCGCCATTTCCGGCGCCAGCGCGTCGCGCAGGGCCTGGAACGTGCGCTCGCCCAATGCCGTTTGCTGCGCGGCGCTGCGGCCGTGGCCGATGCGCAGCAGCACATGGACGAAAGCGTTGTCGGGATGGCCGTCGGCGATCAGGTAGTCATCGATCCGCACGGCGCGGCTGCGGGCGCCCGCCAGCGGATACAGGCTGCCGTCGCCCACGGCGGCGTCCTGGACCGCGCGCATCAGGGCGCGGGTGTCCAGGTCGAGGTTGGCGGAATACTCAATCCAGATATGGGGCATGGCAGGCGCGGTACTGGGCCGATATAGTTAGCATGTTAATCATAATAGTGAAAAACCGGGGCCGCGGCAATCGACGCGGCTGGCGCGCGACAGGGGTTTTCCGCCGTTGACAGTGGCGCAAAGGCAGGCATAAAGTTAACTCGTTAACTAAATTTTCGCATCGCCGCCGGATTCCCTCCGCCGGCCATCGCGGGACGCGAGGAGACGCACGTGAGCATCAAGCACTGGATCAACGGCAAGCAGGTCGATAGCGCCGACCGCTTCACCACCTTCAACCCGGCCACGGGCGAGGCCATCGACGAAGTGGCCGCCGGCGGCCAGGCCGAGATCGATGCCGCAGTGGCGGCGGCGGCCGAGGCCTTTCCCAGGTGGGCCGGCACACCCGCCAAGGAGCGCGCGCGCCTTATGCGGCGGCTGGGCGAACTGATCGACCGCAATGTGCCGCACTTGGCCGAGCTGGAAACGCGGGACACCGGCCTGCCGATCTCGCAGACGCGCAAGCAGCTGATTCCGCGCGCCTCCGAGAACTTCACCTTCTTCGCCGAAGTCTGCACCCGCATGAACGGCCACACCTACCCGGTGGACGATCAGATGCTGAACTACACGCTCTACCAGCCGGTGGGCGTGTGCGCGCTGGTATCGCCCTGGAACGTGCCTTTCATGACCGCGACCTGGAAGACCGCGCCCTGCCTGGCGCTGGGCAATACCGCCGTGCTGAAGATGTCGGAGCTGTCGCCGCTGACGGCCGACCAGCTCGGCCTGCTGGCGCTGGAAGCCGGCATCCCGCCCGGCGTGCTGAATGTGGTGCAGGGCTATGGCGCCACCGCCGGCGACGCGCTGGTGCGCCATCCCGGCGTGCGCGCGATCTCGTTCACCGGCGGCACCGTCACCGGCAAGAAGATCATGGCGAGCGCGGGCGGCATCAAGAAGTTCTCGATGGAGCTGGGCGGCAAGTCGCCGGTGCTGGTGTTCGACGACGCCGACGTCGAGCGCGCGCTGGACGCGGCGCTGTTCACCATCTTCTCGCTCAATGGCGAGCGCTGCACCGCGGGCTCGCGCATCTTCGTGCAGGAATCGATTTACGATGACTTCGTGCGCCGCTTCGCCGAGCGCGCCAATCGCCTGGTGGTGGGCGACCCGACTGATGACAAGACCAATGTGGGCGCGATGATCACGCGGCAGCACTGGGAAAAGGTCACCGGCTACATCCGCCTGGCCAAGGAAGAGGGCGCGCGCATCCTGGCGGGCGGCGCCGACGCGCCGCGGGGCCTGCCGGCGCACCTGGCCGGCGGCAATTTCGTGCGGCCCACGGTGCTGGCCGACGTCGACAACCGCATGCGCTGCGCCCAGGAAGAGATCTTCGGGCCCGTCGCCTGCCTGATTCCGTTCAAGGACGAGGCCCACGGCCTGGCGCTGGCCAACGACGTCAAGTACGGCCTGGCCTCCTACATCTGGACCAGCGACATCGGCCGTGCCCACCGGCTGGCGCGCGGCATCGAGGCCGGCATGGTGTTCATCAACAGCCAGAACGTGCGCGACCTGCGCCAGCCGTTCGGCGGCACCAAGGAGTCCGGCACCGGCCGCGAGGGCGGCGAATACAGTTATGAAGTGTTTGCCGAGATCAAGAACGTCTGCGTCTCGATGGGCAGCCACCACATTCCGAAGTGGGGCGTCTGAAGGACGCCCGGATACCGATAACGACAGGAGACAAGCATCATGGGCAAGCTCGCGCTGGCGGCCAAGGTAACGCATGTGCCGTCCATGTATCTATCTGAAATGCCCGGCCGCCATCACGGCTGCCGCGAGGCCGCCATCGAGGGCCATCGCCGCATTGGCCAGCGCTGCCGCGACCTGGACGTCGACACGCTGGTGGTGCTGGACGTGCACTGGCTGGTGAACGCCGGCTACCACATCAACTGCAACGAACGCTTCGCTGGCCGCTACACCAGCAACGAACTGCCGCACTTCATCAAGGACATGGACTACGCCTACCGCGGCGATCCGGCGCTGGGGCGGCGCATCGCCGAATGCGCCGGCGCCGCTGGCGTACCTACCCGCGCGCACGAGATCGCCAGCCTCGAACTGGAATACGGCACGCTGGTGCCGATGCGCTACATGAATGGCGACGACCGCTTCAAGGTGGTGTCGGTGGCGGCCTGGTGCGCCTGGCACGCGCTGGACGACAGCCGTCGCTTCGGCGCGGCCCTGCGCCAGGCCATCGAGCAGAGCGACAGCCGCGTGGCGGTGCTGGCCAGCGGCTCGTTGTCGCACCGCTTCAACGATAACGGCAGCCCCGAGGCCGCCATGCACCAGATCAGCCGCGAGTTCTACCGCCAGGTCGACCTGCGCGTGGTGGACCTGTGGCGCCAGGGCGACTGGAAGACCTTCTGCGCCATGCTGCCGGAATACGCCGAGCTGTGCGTGGGCGAGGGCGGCATGCATGACACCGCCATGCTGCTGGGATTGTTGGGCTGGGACGCCTACGATCGGCCGGCCGAGATCGTCACCGACTACTTCACCAGTTCGGGCACGGGGCAGATCAACGCCATCCTGCCCGTGCCCGACTGATTCATTCCGAGGCGGGGTCGCGCTTGATCAGCTCGACCATCGCGTCCACGTCGGTGTACAGGCGTTCGAGCAATTCCTTGCCGATCCGGTCTTCGATTTCCTGATACTTGGCGTCCACTTGCGGACGCATGCGGTCGATCAGCTTGTTGCTCTTGGGCGTCAGGGAAATCTCCTGGCGCCGCTGGTCCGCGCTCGAACGCACCCGCTTGATCAGGCCCTGTTCCTCCATGCCCGCCAGCATGCGCGTCAGGCTGGGGCTGAGGATCTGGCAACTGCGGGCGATCTGGTTGGGCTCCATCGCGCCTACTTCGCTCAGGGTGCGCAACACCCGCCATTGCTGCTCGGTGACGCCGGCGGCATGCAGGATGGGCCGGAAATGCGCCATCAGGGTTTCGCGCGCGTAAAGCAGCAGGTGGGGGAGGTTGCGGTGGTGGAAGCTGGGACTCATGCGGCTATGTTAGCAAGAAGCCGTTCTTTTTCTGTTTGATTTCCGGGGACATCAACGTCCAGGCCCGCGACGGGCGCGGGCCTGGCAAACGAACGGGGGGAAGGAAAGAGGGTCAGGAAGCCGGGTTCTGCTGCGCCAGTTCCTGCAGGTCGTCGGGCAGTGTCAGGTCTGGCGCGCCTTGCTGCAGTTCACGCAGCGCGGCCACGGCGTCTTCCTGCTGATCGTCCTGCATCAAGGCGCGGATGTGCGCCACGCGCGCCTCGATGTCCTGGTCGCTGAAGGTAACGGGCTCGGCGCTGGCGGTTTGTTCGGCCGCGGGCTCCAGCGCCGCCGCCTGGGGCGCCGGCTCGGCCGTGGCCAACTGCGGCGGGACGTTGGCTTGCGACTCGGCCGGCGGTTGCGCGGCGCGCTGGATTTCCGGGGCGGCCGCCTGCTGCGGCGCGGGCGCGTCGGTGCCCACCAGGCGCGGTGCCGGCGCGCGTTCGGGGCTGGCCTCGGCTTCCTGCGACACGGCCAGCTGCGGCGTCATGTCGATCATCTCGGCGTTTTCGCGCATGTCGGTCCAGGCGAACAGGCCGGCCACCAGCGCCGCGCAGGCGGCCGCGGCCCAGCCCGGATGCCAACTGTGGCCGGGATGCCAGGTGCGACGCACGGCCGCGTCCAGTTCGGGGCTGCCGCCGGTCCTGGGCTTGCGATACACGGCGCGCAAATCCAGTTCGTCGTCTTCGTCGAAGGGGGGGCGATAGGCAATGCTCATGCGCGTACTCCTCGCGCAGACGCCTGGTGGCAGGGCGCATGCGCGTTTGACCTTTGCCCGCGCCGCGCCGGTGGTCCGGCGATCTCGTCCAGGCTGGGGGTCGTGTTCCGGTTTAGGTGGCCGCATGCACGGCCGACAGCTTGCAATGCGCCGCGATTTCCGTCGTGCCGTCGGGGTGGACGGCGGCGCCGGGTATGCCGCCATATAACCGACGGTTCAACATTGCGCATCACCCGGTGATTATGCGCGATTTGCAGAAATCTGCCAGTGAATTTCTTGTGTTTGCATGGTGTAACTGCATGGCGTCCCTGTTTCTGCAAGCAGATTGAAAGCGGTATGCACCGGCATGGGGCCAAATGGGCTGGAAAAGCGGTGTCGCGGCCGCGCGCCGGCGACCCCGCGCCCCGCCTGCTGCCGGTAAACTTGCGCCCATGGCCAAGACCCGAACCGTATACGTGTGCGCCGAATGCGGCGGCACCACCCCGAAATGGCAAGGCAAGTGTCCGCACTGCAATGCCTGGAACACCCTGGAAGAAACCGTCGAATCGTCCGTGCCCGCGGCCGCCGCCTCGCACCGCTACGCGCCGCTGGCCTCCAGCAGCCCCGTGCGCAGCCTGTCCGAGATCGAGGCGCGCGAAACCCCGCGTACCCCCACCGGGCTGGAGGAATTCGACCGCGTGCTGGGCGGCGGCTTGGTGGCCGGCGCCGTGGTGCTGATCGGCGGCGATCCCGGCATCGGCAAGTCGACCCTGCTGCTGCAGGCGCTGGCGTCGCTCTCGGAAAGCACCAACGTGCTTTATGTCACGGGCGAGGAATCGGCCGAGCAAGTGGCGTTGCGCGCGCGCCGGCTGGGTTTGCAGACCGGCAACGTCAACCTGCTGGCGGAAATCCGCCTGGAGGCGATCCAGGCGGCGGTGTCCGAGCAGAAGCCCAGCGTGGCCGTGATCGACTCGATCCAGACCCTCTACAGCGGCGAACTGACCGCCGCGCCCGGCTCGGTGTCGCAGGTGCGCGAGTGCGCCGCGCAATTGACGCGCCTGGCCAAGCAGACCGGCATCGCCATCGTCATGATCGGCCACGTCACCAAGGACGGCGCGCTGGCCGGACCGCGCGTGCTCGAACACATCGTCGACACGGTGCTGTACTTCGAGGGCGACACGCACTCGTCGTTCCGCCTGGTGCGCGCCTTCAAGAACCGCTTCGGCGCGGTCAACGAACTCGGCGTGTTCGCCATGACCGACCGCGGCTTGCGCGGCGTGGCCAACCCGTCGGCGCTGTTCCTGTCGCAGCACGAGCAGCAGGTGGCCGGCTCCTGCGTAATGGCCACGCAGGAGGGCACCCGTCCGCTGCTGGTCGAGATCCAGGCGCTGGTGGACAGTTCCCACGCGCCCAATCCGCGCCGCCTGACGGTCGGCCTGGAGGGCAACCGCCTGGCGATGCTGCTGGCGGTGCTGCACCGCCATGCCGGCGTCTCGACCTTCGACCAGGACGTGTTCGTCAACGCCGTGGGCGGGGTGCGCATCACCGAGCCCGCGGCCGACCTGCCGGTGCTGCTGGCCATCATGTCGTCGCTGCGCGACCGGCCTCTGCCGCGCGGGCTGATCGCCTTCGGCGAAGTCGGCCTGGCGGGTGAGATCCGGCCCGCGCCGCGCGGCCAGGAACGCCTGCGCGAAGCCGCCAAGCTGGGCTTCTCGATCGCGCTCATCCCCAAGGCCAATGCGCCGCGCCAGCCCATCGAGGGGCTGGAGATCTGGGCGGTGGACCGGCTCGACGCCGCGCTCGACAAGCTGCGCTGACGGGAGTCCCAAGTGAGTCTGTTGCTGATCGCCCTGTGCCTGGGCGCGGGGTGCCTCATTGGCTTCATGGGCGGCGTGCTGGGCATCGGCGGCGGCATGATCGCGATTCCGGCGCTGGTGCTGCTGATGGGCATGTCGCAGCAGCTGGCGCAGGGCACCGCGCTGATCATGGTGCTGCCCACCATCATGATGGCGGTGCGCAAGTACAACCAGCAGACCCGCATCGACCGCCGCGTGGCGCTGGCGGGCGCGGGCGGCGCGGTGGTGTTCACCTGGGTCGGCGCGCGGCTGGCGCTGGGCATCGATTCGGGCGTGTTGCGCCTGAGCTTCGCCGTGTTCCTGTTCTTCATCGCGCTGTTCTACGCCTGGCAGACCTGGCGCGCCGGCCGCGCCCGGCGCGCGCCCAAGGCCGGCGGCAACGCCCCGGTGTTCACGCCGCGCCGCGCCACCGCGCTGGGCGTGCTGTGCGGCACGCTGGGCGGCTTCTTCGGCGTCGGTGGCGCGGTGTTGGCGGTGCCCATCATCACCACGGTGTTCCGGCTGCCGCAGACCTCCGCGCAGGCGCTGGCGCTGTGCATGGTGATCCCGGGTTCCGCGGTGGCGCTGGTGACGTACTCATGGGCCGGCCAGGCCGACTGGCTGGTGGGCCTGCCGCTGGCGGCGGGCAGCCTGCTGTTCGTGCCGGTCGGCGTGCGGCTGGCCTATCGTCTGCCTGAACGCAAGCTGAGAGCCAGCTTCGCGGCGATGCTGTTCGCCACCGTGGCGCTGCTGGTATTTGAAAGCTGAGCGCCGCTCGCCGGGAGTCGATTGTCACGATCCCATGACGAAGCGTTAACGTCGGAAAGGGCGCGAAAATTTCCCGCGGCGCGCTGAACCTTCGGCGGGGTGCCGGTTCCAACGGAGTACGGGTCATGCGGCGATGTTGCCGCCCCGTGTCGGAAAGGCCAGGGGCCAGCCCCGGGCCTTCACCATTAGGAGTTCATGTAATGACGACCCACTCCCGTATCGCTGCGTTCCTGTCCACTTCGGCCTTGTGCCTCGGCCTTGCCGCCGCGCCTTCGGCGTTCGCGGCGGGCGCCGATGCCACGACCAAGTCGGGCGAAACCAAGACCCAGGCGCAGCACAAGCATCACAAGTCCGACAAAACGTCCGCCAAGCAGGGCACCGAGAAATCGGGCGCTTCCAAGATGGACAAATCGGGTACCGCCACGGCGCCCGCGAAGTAAGGCAGTCACGCAGCATCGGACCGCGAGGTCCGGCAGTTCCTTTGCACGACGGACGGGTTTTCGGACCTGGAAGTCGAAAGCCTCTCGGTATGGGCGCCGGGAGGCTTTTTCGTTTGTATTGCCTGCGTTTGTGTTGCCCGTATTCGAGCCACTTGCGTGGGCGCCGACGGCGCTGGCCGCGCCGCCGTTCCCGCCCGCGCCGTCAGTCCACCGGCGTGATCACGCGGCCGGTGTCGAAATACGCCGCCAGGTTTTCCAGCATCAGGTCTTCCATCGCCTGGCGCGTTTCCAGCGTGGCGCTGCCGATGTGCGGCAGCAGCACCGCCTGGTCGCTCTTGATCAGCGCCTCGGGCACCTTGGGTTCATGCTCGAACACGTCGAGCGCGGCGCAGCCGAGTTTGCCGGCCTCGAGCGCGGCCACCAGCGCGGCCTCGTCGATGACCGGACCGCGCGCGATGTTGACAATGATGCCGCGCGGGCCAAGCGCTTCCAGCACCTCGCGGTTGACCAGGTGGCGCGTGGCGGGACCGCCCACGGTGGCCACGACCAGGAAATCGGCC
Source organism: Achromobacter sp. EG18 (assembly GCF_059759395.1). NCBI lineage: Bacteria > Pseudomonadati > Pseudomonadota > Betaproteobacteria > Burkholderiales > Alcaligenaceae > Achromobacter > Achromobacter sp. EG18. The sequence goes on along the minus strand of NZ_CM186213.1, from coordinate 2,167,877 downwards.
CAGGCCGCCAGGTCGGTCAGCGAGGCCTCGTAGCCGTAGTCGACGTCGTCGCGCTTCCTGCGATTGTGATAGCGCACCTGCATGTCGAAGCCGATGCCGCGGCGGGCGATGGCCTCGCCGATGCGGCCCAGGCCGACGATGCCGAGCTTCTTGCCGCTGACGCGCTGGCCCAGCGGAATGCTGCCGTGCACCTGGCCCCACTGGCCGGCGCGCACGAAGCGTTCGCCCTGGCCCATGCGGCGGGCGCCGGCGATCATCAGGCCCCAGGCCAGGTCCGCCACGCAGTCGGTCAGCACGTCGGGCGTATTGCTGACCTGCACGCCACGCGCATGCGCGGCCTGCACGTCGATGGTCTCGTAGCCCACGCCCCAGCTGCAGATGGCCTTCAGGTCGGGCAGGGCGTTGATGAGCTCGGCATTGGCGCCGAAGTTGGCCGAGGTGACGACGGCGGTGACGCCCTTGCCCAGTTCGGCCAGGGCGGCCTTGCGGTCGGGCTGCTTCCAGAGCTCGATGACGTCGTAGCGCTCCGCGAGGCGCTGGTTGGCGGAGGGCGAGCCGGCCAGCGAGCCGACCTGGATGATGCGATGCTTGGTGGTCATGTTGTCGTACAGGTGGGTGGCGAAACCTTCATGCTACTTGATCCGGCCTTGAATCCGGCTGAGAGGGGGCGGGCGGCACGGCAGGCCGCCGGCCGCGCCGCCCGGCGGCCTTATTCCAGCTGGATGTTGGCCTTCTGGATCACGTCCTTCCAGCGCTTGACCTCGGCCTGCTGGAACGCGCTGAACTGCTGCGGCGTGTTGGCCACCACTTCGAAGCCCAGCCCCTGCAGCGTCTTTTCGGTCTGCGGGTCGCGCAAGGCGGCCTGCAGGGCCTTGGTCAGCTGTTGCACCACGTCCGGCGGGGTGCCCTTGGGCACCGCGAAGCCCTGCCACGAATACACCACCATGTCCTTGATGCCGGCCTCGGCCAGCGTCGGCACGTCCGGCAGATCGGCCGCGCGCGCATCGCCGGTGATGGCCAGCGCCTTGAGCTTGCCGGCCTTGATGTGCGTCTGCACCGCGCCCAGGTTCTGGAACGACACGTTGACCTGGCCGCCGATCAGGTCGGCGATGGCGGCGCCGCCGCCGCGATACGGCACGTCCACGCCCGAGGTCTGGGTGCGCTGGCGGAACATCACCGCCGACAGGTGGTCGGACGAGCCCGTGCCGGACGAGGCGTATGAAACCTTGCCCGGATTCTTGTTCGCATAGTCCACCAGCTCGGCCACCGTGCTGGCCGGGAACGACGGCGAGGCCACGAGCACGTTGGGGTTGCGCACCGCCTGCGTGAGGTACTCGAAGTCCTTGCTCGGGTTGTACGAGAGGTTCTTGTACAGCGCCTCGTTGATGGCGAAGGTGCCGATCGAGCCGACCATCATGGTGTAGCCGTCGGGCGTGGCGCGGGCCAGCGCCTGCGCGCCGATGGCGCTGTTGGCGCCCGGCTTGTTCTCGACCACGAAGGTCTGGCCGAGCGCCTTCGTCAGCCCGGGCGTGACGCTGCGCGCGGTGATGTCGGACGAGCCGCCCGGCACGAACGGCACGATCATCGTGACGGGCTTGGTGGGATAGCCGGCGGCGTGGACCGCCGGCCCGGCAAGCAGGGCGGCGGCGGACAGCGCGACCGCGCATATCGATCTGTTCATGGTGTCTCCTGGTTCGCGTGATGATGAAGAACCCGGCGCCCACGCGTGGCGGCCGAGTCCGGACCGGCGCCGGTCAGTCGACCTTTGCGCCCGATTGCTTCACGACCGCGGCCCACTTGACGGTTTCCCGCGCCATGAACTGGGTGAACTGTGCCGGCGTGTTGCCCGACGGCGTGGCGCCCTGGGCCTGCAGCTGGGCGCGTACCGGCGCCTGCTGCAGCGCCGCGGCGACATCGCGCTGGATCTTGTCGACGATCTCGCGCGGCGTGCCGGCAGGGGCCAGCAGGCCGAACCAGCTGGAGGCCTCGTAGCCCGTCACGCCGGCCTCGGCCAACGTCGGCACGTCCGGCAGCGCCGGCGAGCGCGTGGCGGTGGTGACCGCCAGCGGCCGCAACTTGCCGCCCTTGATGAAGCCCATCGACGAGGGCAGGTTGTCGAAGATCAGGTCGGCCGAGCCCGCCATTACGTCGGTCAGCGCCGGGCTGCTGCCCTTGTAGGGCACATGCGTCATGCGGGTGCCGGTCATGGCCTGGAACAGCTCGCCGGACAGGTGGGTCGAGGTGCCGTTGCCGGTCGAGGCCATGTTGACGCTGCCGGGATTGGCCTTCAGGTACTTGATCAGGTCCGCCACGTTGCGGATGCCGTGCTTGTCGGCGAAACCGGGATTCAGTTCGAGCACGTTGGGCACCGGGATCACCAGCGTGACCGGCGTGAAGTCCTTGACCGGATCGTAGGGCAGCTTGGCGTAAACGGACTGGTTGATGGCATGGGTGCTGACGGTGCCCATCAGCAGCGTGTAGCCATCGGGCGTGGCGCGGGCGGCTTCGGCAGTGCCGACGTTGCCGCCCGCGCCCGCCTTGTTGTCCACCACCACCGCCTTGCCCCAGGCCTTGCCCAGTTCGGCCGCGACCACGCGCGCGGCGATGTCGGCGGTGCCGCCGGCCGGGAAGGGCACGATGATCCTGACGTCGCGCGCCGGGTAATCGGCGCTGGCGCCTGCCGCGCACGGCAGCAGGGCTGCGGCGGCCAGGCAGGCGGCAAGGGCCAGGCGGCCGCGCAAAGGGGCTGCAAGCATGGAAATCGTCTCCTCGTGTGCGCGTGGCCGCGCATCGTTTGTGGGGTGTTCCTGCCGGGCCGAAGCCCGCTTGAGTGCTGCCGGCGTCTGTCGCGCCTTGCCGTCGTGAATGCCGATGACTTGTAAAACGAATATAGGTATTGAGGGTCTACTTGTCAACCAAGTATACTTTTTGGAAGCCACTCATCTAACAACTGGATTCCCCCTCGGAATCCGCCAGGAGACCCGCCATGAAAACCTCCCCGGTCACCGTGCAGGACCTGCAGCGTTCCGTCATCGCGGTCCCGCCGCTGGCGCGCCATGCCGACCTGTCGCTGAACGAAGCCGCCAACCAGGCCCTGCTGCGGCACCTGGAGGCGGGCGGGGTGCGCAACGTGATGTACGGCGGCAATGCCAACTTCTACAACGTCGGCGTGGGCGAATACGCGCGCATCGTCGATATGCTGGCCGCGCTGGCCGGGCCGGACACCTGGATCCTGCCGTCGGTCGGCCCCGATTTCGGCAAGATGATGGATCAGGCGGCAATCCTGCGCAGCCGCGCCTTTCCGACGGCCATGCTGCTGCCCATGTCGTTTCCCTACACCGATGCCGGCCTGGCCGATGGCGTGCGCCGCTTCACCGATGCGCTGGGCAAGCCCGCCGTGGTCTACATCAAGTCGGCCGATTACCTGGCGCCGGCAACGGCGGCGCGCCTGGTCGAGGAAGGCCGCATCGTCGCGTTCAAGTACGCCGTGGTGCGCGAGAATCCGGCGCGCGACGCCTACCTGTCGGCGTTGCTGCAAAGCGTGGACAGCAACCGCGTGGTCAGCGGCATTGGCGAACGCCCGGCCATCGTCCACTACCGCGACTTCGGGCTGAAGAGCTTCACCTCGGGCTCGGTCTGCGTTGCGCCGCGTGGTTCGATGCGCCTGCTTCAGCTGCTCAAGGAAGGCCGCTATGACGAAGCCGAAACGGTGCGCGCCAGCTACCTGGGCCTGGAGGACTGCCGCGATGCGATCAGCCCGATCCGCGTGCTGCACGACGCCGTGACCCTGTCCGGCGTGGCCGACATGGGGCCGATGCTGCCGCTGCTGACCGGCATCTCCAGCGCCGAGCGTGAACGGGTGGCGCCGGTGGCGCGCGCGCTGGCCGCCTGGGACCGCGACGCCGTGGCGGCCTGATGGCCGCGCGCGCGGCATTGACGGTACGATGAGCGCTGCCGATACGCCCCAGGAGATTTCGTGGCCCGACCCAAAGCATCGCCCCCATCCGCGCCGCCCGCGTCCGCCGAGCCGGACGCCATGGGCGCGCTGGTGCTGGAACGCGGCCACCGCGTCCGGCTGGCCGACCAGTTGTACGGGCAGATCTTCGAGCAGATCGTCGCCGGCAATCTGAACGTCGGCGACAAGCTGCCTTCCGAGAACGAGATCTCCGAACGCTTCGGCGTATCGCGGCCGGTGGTGCGCGAAGCGCTGCTGCGCCTGCGCGCCGACGGCCTCATCACCGCGCACCAGGGCCTGGGCACCTTCGTCAGCCACCAGCCGGCGCCGCGCCTGACCGCCTTCAGCGACGTGGGCAACGTCGGCGCCTACCTGCGCGCACAGGAACTGCGCGTGGCGCTCGAAGGCGATGCCGCGCGGCTGGCGGCGCTGCGCCGCACCGACGAGCAATTGCAAAAGATCGAAGCCGCGCACGCCGCCTTCGCCGACAGCCTGGCGCGAGGCCAGATGTCGGCCGAGGCCGACCTGGCGTTCCACGCCAGCATCACCGAGGCCACCGGCAACGACTTCTATCTCGGGGTGCTGGAAAGCATCCACGAGTCCATCAACGGCTTCATGCGCCTGACGCTCAACCTGACCCGCACCGGGTCGCGCCAGCGCGCCCAGCGCGTCCTGGACGAGCACGCCACCATCCTGGACGCGATCCGCGCCCAGGACGGCGAGCGCGCCCGGGTCGCCATGCAATTCCACCTGGGCCAGGCCCGCCACCGGCTGGTCGACCGCGAACGCGATTGACCGGCCCGCGCGCCGCCCCACGGACTTCACCGCGACGACACAGCAGGAGACATCGAGTGCAAGGCAATGGTACGGCAGGGACAGCGGCATCGGCGGGGCAGGTGCGAGAACAGATTCTGATCGTGTTGCAGGCGTGGGGCATGGCGCCCGACCTGGCCGCCATCACCGCCGGCCTGATGGCCGAGACGGATCTGCTGGGCATCGATTCGCACGGCATCTCGATGCTGCCTTCATACGAGGAAAAGCTGCGCGCGGGCACGCTCAGGCTCGACGCGCGCCCACGCGTGGTGCGCGACCGCGGCGCCAGCGCATTGCTGGACGGCATGGGCGGCCTGGGCTACCCGGTGTCGGCGCAGGCCATGAACCTGGCCGTCGACAAGGCGCTGGAGCATGGCGTGGGCGCGGTGTCGGTGTGCAATTCCCACCACTTCGGCGCGGCCGGCGTCTATGCGCGCATCGCGGTCGAACGCGGCGTGGTCGGGCTGGTCACCAGCAGCGCCAATGGCGTCATCATGGTGCCCACGCGCGGCGCCATGCCCATGCTGGGCACCAATCCCATCGCCTTCGGCGCGCCGGCCGCGCACAACGAGCCGTTCGTGCTCGACATGGCCACCACCACCGTGGCGGCCAACAAGGTCAAGGTGTACGACTTCCTCGGCAAGCCGCTGCCGCCGGGCTGGGCGGTGGACGGGCGAGGCGAGCCGGTCACCGCCGCCGACACCGCCATGCAGTTCATCTTCAAGCATCCCGAGGGCGGGCTGACGCCGCTGGGCGGCACGCCGGCCATGAGCAGCCACAAGGGCTATGGCCTGGCGATGATGGCGCAGATCCTGGGCGGCACGCTCAGCGGCAGCGCGCTGGCGGCGCGCCGCAACGTCACGCGCCGTCCCGGCGAACCCGACGACGTCGGCCACTTCTTCCTGGCGCTCAATCCCGACGCCTTCCGCGCCAGCGGCTCGTTCGAGTCGGACATGGACGACCTGATCGACACGCTGCACGACACCCCGCCGGCGCGGCCCGACGAACCGGTGCTGGTGGCCGGCGAACCCGAGGCCGCCGAGCGTGCGCGCCGCCGGATCGACGGCATCCCGATCCCGCCCGCGCTGGCCGTGCGCCTGCGCGAGATCTGCCAGCGCGCTTCGGTGCCTTATCTGCTGGACTGAATGCGCCGTCCGGTCGCATGACGTTTTCCCCGCCGCGCGGCAACGACCGCGCGGTGATCCACCGACCCGGCCCACCGGGCGGCAAGCATTAGAAAAACACGACAAGGAGACAACCATGCAACACAAGACATCGCCGGCGCGCCGCCGGCTGGGACTGGCCGCCATCGCATTGGGCGCGGCCGCCGCGCTGGCGCCGGGCCTGCTGCTGGCGCAGGACTGGCCGACACGGCCGGTCAAGCTGATCGTGCCGTTCCCCGCGGGCGGCAGCACCGACGCGGTCGGACGCCTGCTGGCCGCCGAGCTGTCCAAGGAACTGGGACAGAGCGTCGTGGTCGAGAACAAGGGCGGCGCCAACGGCAACATCGGTTCCGATGTGGTCGCCAAGGCCGAGCCCGACGGCTACACGCTGCTGCTGTCGGGGGTGGGCTCGAACGCCATCAGCTATTCGCTCTATCAGAGCATGCCGTACCGCGACAGCGACTTCGCCCACATCTCGCTGCTGGCCACCGGGCCCAACGTGCTGGTGGCCAACATGGATTTCCCGGCCACCAACTTCGCCGACTTCATCAAGCTGGTGCGCGCCAACCCGGGCAAGTACACCCACGCCAGCTCGGGCAATGGGTCGTCGGGCCACCTGGCCATGGAGATGCTCAAGCAGGCCGCCAAGCTCGACCTGGTGCACGTGCCCTACAAGGGCGGCGCCGCCGCCATCACCGACATGATCGGCGGCCGCGTGTCGGTGATGTTCCTGAACCAGGACACGCTGCTGCCGCAGGTCAAGTCCGGCAAGCTGCGCGCGCTGGCGGTGGCCAGCGCCAAGCGCAATCCCGCCTATCCGGATACGCCCACGGTCGCGGAGTCCGGCTACGCGGGCTTCGCCGCCGAATCATGGTTCGGCCTGTCGGCGCCGGCCAAGACGCCGCCGGCCGTCATTCAGCGGCTGAACCAGGCTACCGTGAAAGCCCTGGCTTCACCGGATATCCGGCAGAAGCTGGAAAGCGTAGGCTTCGTGGTGGTGGGTGACGACCCCAAGGCGTTCTCGGCCTTCGTCCAATCCGAAATCACCAAGTGGGGCGCGGCGGCCAAGGCCTCCGGTGCCCGCATGGACTAGCGTTCTGTATCAACTCCCCCCGCGCGCCGGGCGGCGCCGGGGGTTCAATACGATGGGAAACACGCAGCGATGACTTCACCCTTGCCCAACCGCTTTCGCCAACGCATCCTGGCACGCGAGCGCCTGATCGGCTTCTGGATGTGCATGTCCAGCCACGTCACCGCCGAACTGGCGGGCCTGGCCGACTTCGACTGGCTGCTGCTGGATGGCGAGCATTCACCCAACACCGTGCCGATGTTCCTGCAGCAGTTGCAGGCCCTGCAGGGCAGCGCCAGCGCCGCCATCGGCCGGCCGACCTGGAATGATCCGGTCGAGATCAAGCGCCTGCTCGACATCGGCTTCTACAACCTGCTGATCCCCTTCATCGAATCCGAGGACGACGCGCGCCGCGCGGTGGCCGCGACCCGCTATCCGCCGCAGGGCATCCGCGGCGTGGCCGGCATGCAGCGCAGCAACCGCTACGGCACCGTGCCGGATTACTTGAAGACCATCAACGACAACATCTGCGTGCTGCTGCAGATCGAGAGCCGTCCGGGCATCGAGGCGGTCGACGCGATCGCCGCGGTCGAGGGCGTGGACGGCGTCTTCATCGGCCCGTCGGATCTGGCCGCGGCCCTGGGCCACCTGGGTAATCCGGGCCACCCGGAAGTGCAGGAAGCGATTCGCCACCTGTACCAGCGCGTCACCGCGCAGGGCAAGGCGGTGGGCATCCTTGCGCCGGTGCAGGCCGATGCGCGCCGCTACCTGGACATGGGCATGCACTTCGTCGCGGTCGGCACCGATCTGGGCGTGTTCAAGCAGGCCACCTTCGCCTTGCGCGAAGCCTTTCCCACCTGATCCTGCCTGATCGTGCGGCCGTCGCGTTCGCCACGGCCGCACCTTGCCTTATTGCTCCAGCGCCAGCAGGTCGGCGACCGTCTGGCGGCGGCGGATCAGGCGCGCCTCGTTGCGGTCCAGCAGCACTTCGGCCGCCAGCGGCCGGGTGTTGTAGTTCGAGGACATCGACGCGCCGTAGGCGCCGGCGTTGTGGAACACCAGGAAATCACCGATGCGCGGCCGCGGCAGCGACTGGTCCGACACCACGCCGCCCGCGTCCTGCGTGAACACATCGCCCGATTCGCACAGCGGGCCGGCCACGGCGATGCGGGTCTCGGCCGTGGGCGGCGTGGCGCCGTCCGGCGCGTGCACCGAGATGCGGTGGTAGCTGCCGTACATGGCCGGGCGCATCAGGTCGTTGAAGCCGGCGTCCACCAGCGCGAAGTCGCGCTCGGGGCGGCGGTTGATCGCATGCACTTCGGCCACCAGCGCGCCGGCCTCGGCCACCAGGAAGCGGCCCGGTTCGATCTCCAGGCGCACCGCGTGGCCCAGGCGCTGTTCGATGCGCTTGCGGGCCGCGTCCCATTGCTCGAAGTAGTGGTCGCAGTCGATGCGCGGCTCGCCTTCGCGATACGGAATCGACAGGCCGCCGCCGGCCGAGATGGCCTCGATGTCGTGGTCCAGCGAAGCGACCACGTCGACCATCGCGTCGCACACGCTGGACAGGTGGCCGTAGTCCACGCCCGAGCCGATATGCATGTGGATGCCGACCAGCTTCAGGCCGTAGCGGCGCACGATGGCGACGGCAGCGGCGACGTCGTCGATCCAGATGCCGTGCTTGCTCTGCGGGCCGCCGGTGTTGGTCTTGTTGCTGTGGCCGTGGCCGAAGCCCGGGTTGATGCGCAGCCACACGCGGTGCCCCGGCGCGTGCTGGCCGACGCGTTCGAGCATGTCGAGCGAGCCGGCGTTGACGGTGATGCCGTGCTTGACGACGGTGGCCAGGGTGGCGTGGTCGATCAGGTCGGCCGTGAACACCACGCCGGCCGGCTCGCCCGCGGGCTCGAAGCCGGCGGCCAGGCTGCGCTCGATCTCGCCCAGGGACACCGCGTCCACCATCACGCCCTCGGCGCGCATCAGGCGCAGGATGTGCAGGTTGGAGCAGGCCTTCTGCGCGTAGCGGATGACGTCGAAGCGGCGCAGCTGGGCGATGCGTTCGCGGATGACGGCGGCATCGTAGACCCACAGCGGGGTGCCGTGCTCGGCGGCGAGTTGGGTGAGCTGGCGCGGATCGAAAGCCATCGCGGGTGAACCTTGTAGCGGGGGGAAAGGGAAATCAGGCCGGCATCATGCCCCAGCCAGGCCATCCAGTAAAATGCTTATATTTTCCACATCGATTCATTCCTGATATGGATAGGGCATGCTGACCCATCGTCACGTCGAAGTCTTCCGCGCCCTCATGATCGCCGGCAGCGTGACCAAGGCCGCCGACCTGTTGTTCACCTCGCAGCCCACCGTCAGCCGCGAACTGGCGCGCATGGAGCAGACCATCGGCTTCGCCCTGTTCGAGCGGGTGCGCGGCCGCCTGCGGCCCACCATGCCCGCGCTGGCGCTGTACGACGAGGTGCGGCAGTCATACGCCGGGCTGGAGCGGGTGGCATCCACCGCGGCGCGCCTGCGCGCCTTCCAGGACGGGCAACTGGCGGTAATCGCGTTGCCGGCGTTTTCGCATTCGCTGCTGCCGGGGGCCTTCCGGCGCTTCAGCCAGGCCCATCCGGGCGTGAGCCTGGCGCTGGAGGCGCAGGAATCGCCGTTCCTGGAGGAATGGCTCACGGCCCAGCGCTACGACCTGGGCCTGACCGAGCACGAGTTGGAGCCGGCCGGCACCCGGCTGGCGTTATTGCTGGAGGTGGACGAGGTCTGCGTGCTGCCCGATGGCCATCGCTTGTTGGCGCGGCCGGCGCTGGAACTGGCCGATTTCGCCGGCGAACCGTTCGTCAGCCTGTCGTCAAGTGACCCCTACCGCATTCAGATCGACGAGGCCTTCGCGGCCGAAGGCGTGCTGCGGCGCGCGATCATCGAGACGCCGACGGCGGTCTCGGTATGCGCCTTCGTGCGCCAGGGGCTGGGCCTGGCCATCGTCAATCCATTGACGGCGCTGGATTTCATCGGCCGCGGCCTGCATATCCGGCCATTGCGGCGATCGTTCCCGTTCCGGGTCAACCTGGTGTTTCCGGAGCACCGGCCCAAGAACCCGCTGGTGGATGCCTTCACCGCCACCCTGCGCGACGAGGCCGAGCAGATCCGCGCCCGCCTCGCGGCCCGGCAGGACTGACGGGCGCTGCCGCCATCGGGCCATGCGGCTGGGGGCCGTGAACGGCAGTCGGCAATAGGTGGGAATGGGCAGGTGGCAGCAGCCGGCAATAGCGCAACGAGCCACTGGCAACAGGAACAGGCAACAAAAAAGGATGCCCGCGGGCATCCTTCTTCATTTGCCGTATTCATGACGCCCCGCATGGCGGGGCGGCAGAATGGCTTAGGCCAGCGCCTTGATGGCGGCGGCCAGGCGGCTCTTGTGGCGAGCGGCCTTGTTCTTGTGAATGATGTTCTTGTCGGCCACGCGATCGATCACGCTGCTGGCCTTTTGGAACACTTCGCCAGCCGCAGCCTTGTCGCCAGCGGCGATGGATTGGCGAACGCGCTTGATGGCGGTGCGCAGCATCGAGCGCAGGCTGGAATTGTGCTTGTTGCGCTCAACGGATTGGCGAGCGCGCTTGCGGGCTTGGGCGGTATTGGCCATGTTGCTATGTAAGTTGAATTCGGCAAAGTCGAACATTTTAGCAAGTCCCCGAGGGATTGCAAGCTTTAAATGCCGTGTCTGCCGATGGAGCGCCCGTCAACCGGGCGGGGGGCGCTGCGAGGAAAACCCCTCGGGCTGCAGAACCCGGGTGATGTACCCGGGCTGAGACCTGATGGGCGTCGATGGGATCGATCCATGGAACTGCCCATGGAATATCCGTGGAAAACCTCCGCGGGAAAAATCCCTGGAATGGAACCATCGGATAAATCCCGGGCATCGACGCCTGACGGCGGTCCTGCCGCGCCTACTGGATAAAAATACGGTACCGAGTATACAACGAAGCGGCTTTTCGTTACAGCGCGGTGTCGGTGGCCGTGGTCAGGCCGCGACGTTGATCGAGACGAACCAGGGCGTATAGCGCCGCACGTGGATGGGCATCTGGTCCTGCAGCGCATCCAGCGCCGCGTCGGTGTCGTCCAGCGGGAAGTGGCCGGATACCGGCAGGCCGCCGGCGGCCATGGAGACGCGCAGCGTGCCGCTGCGGTAAGGGCGCAGGGCGGCGATGACTTCGGCCAGCGGGCGGCCGCGGGCGTCGACCCAGCCGGCTTCCCAGGCGGCTTCGGCCACCAGTTCGGCGCGTGGCGTGTCGATGCGCGAGACGTCGAAGCGCGCGCCGGTGCCGGCGCGGACGATGCCGTGGGCGCCGGCCATGGTTTCCACCACGACTTCGTGTTCATGCACCACCACCACCGTGCGCTGGGCCTGCTGGCGCACCATGTAGCGGGTGCCCAGGGCGCGCACGGTGCCCTCGGCGGTCTGCACCAGGAAGGGACGGCGCGCATCGGGCGCCACCGACACGGTGACGGCGCCATCCAGCAGGCGCACCTGGCGGTAGGCCGGGGTGAAATCGAGGTTGACGCGGCTGCGCGCGTCCAGCAGCAGCTGGCTGCCGTCGGACAAAATGTAGCGCCGGCGCTCGCCGGTGGCCGTGGCGGCATCGGCCGCGACATTGCTCAGGGGGTAGAAGGCGTTGCCCACGTAGGCGGCGCAGGCGCCCGCGCTGGCGAGCGCCAGCGAGCCGGCCAGGAAGCGTCGGCGCGGCGGCACGCCGACGGCTGCGGGGGCCGGCGCAGAGGGAATCAACGGTGGCGGGGCCGCCGTGGCATAGCCGGCCGGATAGGCGTCGCCCAATCGGCCGAAATTCGATCCCGTCAGAGTGCCGGTCAATTGCTGCCAGGCATTCTCATGAAGAGGATCTGCTGCTCGCCACGCCAGGAAATCGTTGTAGTCCTGCGCTGTCGCTTTACCGGAGCGCAGCAGCAGCAACCAATTGATTACTTGGTCCGCCATGGGGTGTCCTTGGGCGTACTTCACTTCATCACGCCGCCTGCGAAAGCGTCAGGCGGGAATCCTTTCGATGGCAATTTGTAAATAATAAAGGTTTTTTACCAAAGATTACCGCCTCCTTGTCAATTCTTGACGGATCAAATGCAAAAAAAGCCGGCGGGTAGCCGGCTTTTTGCGGAGGTTGTGGCAAGAATGCCTGAAATCAGCCCGCCGCCCGGCGTCCGAAATCTCGGGGACGGAACCCAAACAGTAACAACATGCCGAAGTAGACCGCGCCGCTGGCCGCCAGCACGCCGCCCAGCCAGAGCGCGCGGTATCCGGTATGGGCCTGCAGGCCGATCCAGTCAATACGGCCGTCGGCGTAGACCAGCAGGGCCGCCAGCGCCGCCAGGGCCGGAATCAGCCGCAGGGCGAAACGACCCCAGCCCGTGCCGGGCTGGTAGACGCCACGGCGCCGCAGCCCGATCAGCAGCGCCAGCGCGTTCAAGCAGGCGCCCAGGCCGATGGCGAGCGCCAGGCCGGCGTGGGCCAGCAGCGGCACCAACGCCAGGTTCATCAACTGGGTCAGGACCAGCACGCCGATGGCGATCTTCACGGGCGTGCGGATGTCCTGCTTGGCGTAGAAGCCGGGCGCCAGGATCTTCACCGCCAGCAGCCCGATCAGGCCGGCCGAATAGGAAATCACGGCCAGCCGGGTCTGCAGCACGTCCTGCGCCGAAAACGCGCCGTAGTGGAACAGCGTGGCCACCAGGCCGTCCGACAGCAGCGCCATGCCCACCGCCGCCGGCAGGCCCAGCAGCAGCACCAGCCGCAGGCCCCAATCCAGCAGGGCGCTGTAGCCGCCATGGTCGTCGCGGGCATGGGCCGCCGACAGGCTGGGCAGCAGCACGGTGCCCAGCGCCACGCCCAGCAGCGCGGTCGGGAATTCCATCAGGCGGTCGGCGAACGACAGCCAGGTGACGCTGCCGGGCGTGAGCCAGGTGGCGATGTTGGTATTGATCAGCAGCGAGATCTGCGCCACCGATACGCCGAGCGTGGCCGGCGCCATCTGCTTGAGGATGCGCTGCACCGTCGGGTCGGCCCAGGCCTGGCGAAAGCGCAGCGAGAAGCGCGGCGTCAGGCCCAGCCGCGCCAGCGCCACCCACTGCACGGCCAGTTGCGCCACGCCGCCTATCATCACCCCGATCGCCAGGGCGTAGACCGGCACGTCCATGCGCGGCGCCAGCCAGAGGCAGGCGCCGATCATGGACAGGTTCAGCAGGACGGGCGTGAACGCCGGCACCGCGAAGCGCCGCCAGGTGTTGAGCACGCCCGAGGCGAACGCGATCAGCGACATGCAGAAGATGTAGGGGAACATCACCCGCGTCATCCAGACGGCGGCGCCGAATTCGGTATCGCGGGCCGCGCCGCGCAGGCCGCTGGCCATGGCCGACACCACCCACGGCGCGGCCACGATGCCGATCAGCGTGATCGCCATCAGGGCCGCGGTCAGCAGCAGGGCCACGCGGTCGAGCAGGGCGCGGACCTCGGTTTCGGAACGGTTGTTGCGGGCATGCCCCAGGATCGGCACGAAGGCCTGGGCGAAGGCGCCTTCGGCGAACAGTCGGCGCAACAGGTTGGGAATGCGGAAGGCGACCCAGAAGGCGTCAGTGATGGGGCCGGCGCCGAAGGCGCGCGCCACCAGGATGTCGCGGACCAGCCCGGAAATACGGGATAGCAGGGTGAAGCTGCTGACGGTGGCCGCGGAACGGAACAGGCTCATGGGGTGACTGGATGGAGGCGGGCGGCCGTCAATAGGAAGTTGCCTTCCTCGAAGGGAAGAACCGTTGCATGCCTGGGCGCTTCAAAGGATGGCTTTTCCCCGCCGGGCCGCCCCAAGGGGAAAAAGCCCCCTCGGGGGGCAGAGAGCCCCCGCAGGGGGCGAAGCGTGGGGGCATTTTCCCCGCCGGGCCGCCCCAAGGGGAAAAAGCCCCCTCGGGGGGCAGAGAGCCCCCGCAGGGGGCGAAGCGTGGGGGCATTTTTACTTCGGGGGCATCCGGATGGCGCCATCCAGGCGGATCGTCTCGCCGTTCAGCATGTCATTGGTGATGATGGCGTGCACCAGCTTGGCGTAGTCCTCCGGGCGGCCCAGGCGGGCGGGGAAGGGGATGCTGGCGGCCAGCGAATCCTGCACTTCCTGCGGCATGCCGAAGATCATCGGGGTGCCGAAGATGCCGGGGGCGATGGTCATGCAGCGGATGCCGGTCTTGGCCAGGTCGCGGGCGATCGGCAGCGTCATGCCAGCCACGCCCGCCTTCGATGCGGCGTAGGCCGCCTGGCCGATCTGGCCGTCGAACGCGGCGACCGACGCCGTGTTGATCATCACGCCGCGTTCGCCGGTGGGCTCGGGCGTGTTGCCGCTCATGGCCTCGGCGGCCAGGCGCATCATGTTGAAGCTGCCGATCAGGTTGATCGAAACGACCTTCTGGAACAGATCCAGCGGATGCGCGCCGTTCTTGCCGACGATCTTGGCGGCGGGGGCCACGCCGGCGCAGTTGACCAGGCCGAACAGGGTGCCGAGTTCCTTGGCGGCGGCAACGGCGCGCTGGCCGTCGGCCTCTTGCGTCACGTCGCAGTGCACGTAGCGCTGGCCGAGTTCCTTGGCCAGTTCCTCGCCGGGACCGTCCTGCAGGTCGGCGATGACCACCTTGGCGCCGTTGGCCACCAGCATGCGCACGGTGCCGGCGCCCAGGCCGGATGCGCCGCCGGTAACGATGAATACCTTGTTCGCGATTTCCATGTCTCTACCACCAGATCAATTCAAGGGATGAAAACGGCGCGCCGGGCGCCGGATGCGACAAGGCCTTCGGGCCGGGGCCGGAACGCGTTGCGTCCGGCCGGCGCCGAAGGCCTGGGGCCTGCGAAGCGCCGATCAGCTCTTGACGGCTTCGAACAGGCGCGACTTGATTTCCTCGACCGCGCCGACGCCGGAGATCTTGCGATATTTCGGCGCGTCGGCGGGGCTCTGCTGCGCCCACGACGAGTAGTAGTCGACCAGCGGACGGGTCTGCTGGCGATACACGTTCAGGCGGTTGCGCACCGTTTCCTCGCGATCGTCGTCGCGCTGGATCAGGTCTTCGCCAGTGACGTCGTCCTTGCCTTCGACCTTGGGCGGGTTGAAGCGCACGTGGTAGCTGCGGCCGCTGGGCTGGTGCACGCGGCGCCCGCTCATGCGTTCGATGATGTCTTCTTCGGGGACTTCGATCTCGACCACGTAGTCCAGCTTGACGCCGGCGCTCTTGAGCGCGTCGGCCTGCGGGATGGTGCGGGGGAAGCCGTCGAACAGGTAGCCGTTGGCGCAGTCGGGCTGCTTCAGGCGATCCTGGACCAGGCCGATGATGATCTCATCCGAGACCAGGCCGCCGGCGTCCATGACCTTCTTGGCTTCGATGCCCAGGGGCGTGCCGGCCTTGACCGCCGCGCGCAGCATGTCGCCGGTGGAGATCTGCGGAATGCCGAAATGCTGGGTGAGAAACGCGGCCTGAGTGCCTTTGCCGGCGCCGGGAGGTCCGAGCAAGATGAGACGCATGAGTGCTCCTGAATGGGGTTTATTTTTTGTGATCCGAGCGATTATGCCGCAATGCAACAGCCTCTGCGGGGCCGCGCCATGCGAAATAACCCTTATATACGATTGCTGTAGATCAAGCGAACGCGTTCCAGGTCGGCCGGGGTATCTACGCCAGCGGCGGGAGGATGCGACGCCTGGTGGACGACGATGACGTGGCCGTGCTCCATGGCACGCAACTGTTCCAGCGATTCGAACCGTTCCAGCGCGCCTTGCGGCAGGGTGGGGAAGCGGCGCAGGAATGACACGCGGTAGGCGTACAGGCCGATGTGGTGCCAGGCCGGCAGCCCCTCGGCCAGCACGCGCTCGCCGCCGGCCAGCGCATCACGTGCCCACGGGATCGGTGCGCGCGAGAAATACAGCGCGCGGCCGTCGGTGGCGCAGACCAGCTTGACCACGTTGGGATTGAACAGCGCCTGGGCGTCCGCCAGCGGACAGGCGCAGGTGGCGATGTCCGCCCGCGGGCTGTCGGCCAGGCGCGCGGCCACGGCGTCGATGAGTTCGGGTTCGATCAGCGGCTCGTCGCCCTGCACGTTGACCACGATGGCGTCGTCGGGCAGGCCGAGTTGTTCGACCGCCTCGGCCAGCCGGTCGGTGCCGGTGAGATGGTCGCCGCGCGTCATCAGCGCCCGCACGCCGTGGGCCTGGGCGGCCTGCTGCACGCGCGCGTCGTCGGTCGCGACATAGACCTGCGCGGCGCCGGACTGCGCGGCGCGTTCGGCGGTGCGCACCACCATCGGCTTGCCGGCGATGTCGGCCAGCGGCTTGTCGGGCAGGCGGGTCGAGGCGGCCCGCGCCGGAATCAGGGCGATGAAGCTCACGATGGGGACGGGTCAGGAAGAAGCGGGGGCGTCGTCCAGCGAGCGCGCCTCGGATTCAAGCATGACGGGAATGCCGTCGCGCAGCGGGAACGCCAGGCGGTCGGCGCGGCAGACCAGTTCGGCCTGGGTCCGGTCGTGTTCGAGGCGGCCCTTGCACAGGGGGCAGACGAGGATGTCGAGAAGGCGGGATTCCATGAGCGCGATTCTAAAACAGTTTGGGCGCGGGCAGCCCGCGGGCTGCCGCCCGGCACGCCGGAAAGGGCGGACGCCAAGCCGCCGGATTACTTGTTCTGTTAATTATTGTCATATTTTGACGCGGCCGAAGGAAATTTCGGGACGGATAGTGGCCTATGATCCGCCGCGACGTGAGGAAAGAGGAAAAACAGGACAATGGATTCCAACACCATACGCATCGGCCTGATGCTCATCATCCTGGTCTGGTCGGTCATCAGCGCCATCACCTACATGGCGCGCCGCAGCGGCAACAAGGGCGCGCTGCGCGAACTCAAGCAGGAAGGCCAGCCGCTGCGGCGGCTGAGCGCGCAGGAGCAGGCACTGGTGCAGCCGTTCCTGGTGCGGCCCGCCAAGCCCACCCAAAGTGTCGCGTTGCTGAATGACGGCGTGTTCCCGCTGCGCGGCGCCTTCGTGCGCCACGGGCTGGAATCGGGCCACGGCGCGGCCACCATGCACGACACCCTGGGCGGCGTCGACGTGGTGCTGCCTTATGACGCCCGCGACTATCTGCGCGAGGACAACCAGGCCGAAGTCGTGATGACGGAGAAATTCACCATCGTGGTGGCGCTGAACGGCGAATTCGACCTGGCCGGCGGCCGCGAGCGCGAGGCGCGCCGGCAGAAGCAGAACCAGCAATGGTCCAGCGGCAAGCTGGGGGCGATGCAGAACGTGGTCGATGCCGAGGACGTCACCGCGGATGGCGCGGGCCAGGCGCCAGACGCCCAGGCCGAGCGCGAGTTCGCCGAGGCCATGCGGGTCGAGATCCTGAGCCAGCGCGAGGAAACGCCCGCCGAAATCGCCTGGCGCCGTCCGGCCGGCATCGCTTTCTGGCCCGCCATGCTGTGGCTGGCCGCGTTCGTCTGCCTGGGCGTCGCCGCGGCGGGCGGCGGCATGGCGTGGCTGGCCTCGGCCGCCGCGCCCGCGCTGCTGGCGGTCTGGCTGACCTGGCGCCGCCGCCCGCTGGGCGCGGCGCAGAAGGTGAACCGGGTGCGCGGCGAACTGAACGCGATCGTGCTGACCAATCCGGCCAACGCGCAGGCGGTGTCGACCCGGTTGTTCCTGGGCGACAAGGTGCCGGTGTCGCTGCCCGACCATTGGCGCGCCAACCTGGAGTTGCCGGACGACGGCCGCGTCGACGTGGACCTGCGGGTGGAAGACTATGCGGTGCTGCGCCTGGGCAATCGCTTTTCCGTCGATGAAGAGCAGCGCCTGTTCCCGCGGGTGGCCTGGGGCCGGCATGTGACGCTGGCGCTCGCCGGCCTGATTGCCGGCGCGGCGCTGGGCCTGATCGGCGGCGGCGATCTGCGCGGCGACATCGCGCTGGCGTCGGCCTGGGCGCGCGGCGCGCAGCCGCGGGTCTACGACACGGCCGCGGCGCTGGCCCAGGATCCGCCCGCGCCCGGAGACGTGGTGGCCTTGAAGGGCATGGGCCGCTGCCAGTTCCAGCCCGATGCGTACCGTCAGGACGAGGTGCGCTTCGACTGCGAGCGGATCCGTTGGCAGGGCGATGCGATCCAGGCCGACGAGCTGCGGGTGGCGCCGGCCGCGCTGGCGCTGTATTCCGGCGGTTTCCTCAAGACCCGGGCCAATCCGATGATGGACCTGCTGGTCCGCAACCAGATCTACGGCAGCATGGCCGGCAATCCGCTGGCCGCCTACAACGCCCGCAATGTGTCGGCGGTGACCGTGAACCGCGTGACCGACCTGGTGCTGACGATCGAGCTGGCCTGCGAGGCCGCCACCGGCCAGGCCATCGCCGAGTGCGATCGCCTCAAGGCCGAGACGGTCGACAGCCTGATGCTGGCGCGCGACGAGCCGGACAGCTGGCTGGCACTGCTGCGGCTGGCACAGGGCGGGGCCCTGAAGCAGCGGGGCAATGCCGATGACGGCGTCATCATCACACGCGCCGCCAACCTGCTGCGCGGCCTGGCCAGGAGCAGCATGGAGCCGCAGGTGCGCGAGGCCCTGGCGCGCGCGGGCAATGACCTGATGGCGCGCCAGCGCGGCGGTGTGGTCCTGCAAGTGTGGCCGGGCCGCTACGCCGATCTGCCGCAATTGCCGCCGCGCGACGACATGCCTGATCCGCTGCAGTCGTGGGTCCATCAGACCGCGATGCTGGCGGCCGATGGGGCCCGGCCGTTCCAGGCAGGCGGCGTGGTCACCGCGGTCGGGCGCGAGGCGTCCGGCGCCACTGTCGTCGACATCGATGCGCGGCGTTCGCTGGACGATCCGTGGCCGTCGCTGGCGCGCGTGCTATGGCTGGCGTTGGCACTGCTGCTGGTGGCCGTGCATGTGCCCCTGGCGGCGCTGCGGCTGCGCGCGGCGGCGGCCCGCAAGCGCGGCCTGGCGGAATACGCGCAGCGTCCGACCGCAGCGCGGCCCGCCTTCTTCTAGGAGCGGCGCGGGGCGCGCTGGCGCAGCGCCTGCGCCAGCCAATCGAACAGTTGCGGGTCGGAAAAACCGGCCCGCACCGGCACTTCCCACAGGCGCGCATCGTGCAACGCGGCGCACTTGATCGCGTCCTTGGACGTGACCAGGATGGCCTGCGCGGCCAGCGCCTGGAACGGTGAACTGGCGTAGTCGTGGTGGTCGGGCAGCGGCAACGTCGCCGCCAGTGTGATGCCCTGCGAGCGCAGGGTGCTGAAGAAGCGTTCGGGATTGCCGATGCCGGCGGCCGCTGCCACGTCCGGCTGGCCGGCGAAGGTGGCCAGCGGCCGGCGCGCGCCGCCCTCGATCTGGCGCGCCTCTCCAGGCTCCAGCCACATGTCGACCTGGCGCGGCCCCATGCCGGTCGACGCCGCCGCGCGGCCGTCGGGCACGCCGATATTGGTGATCACCGCGTCCACTTCACGCAGCCGGGAGGCCGGTTCGCGCAGGGGACCGGCGGGCAGCAGCCGGCCATTGCCGATGCCGCGCCGGTCCTGCACCACGATTTCCACATCCCGCGCCAACGCCAGGTGCTGCAGGCCATCGTCGGAGACGATCACGTCCACCCGCGGATGCGCCTGCAGCAGCGCCTGCGCCGCCAGCGCGCGGCGCGGGTGTACCGAGATGGGCGCGCCGGTGACGCGCGCGATCAGCGCGGGTTCATCGCCGAACCGGGCCGCGTCCAGCTCGCCCTGGCCGACCCGCGCCTGGGGCCCCAGCTTCACGCCGTAGCCGCGGCTGACCACGCCCGGCGTGTAGCCGCGGGCGCGCAGGCCCTCCACGGTGGCGATGACCATCGGGGTCTTGCCGGTGCCGCCGACGTAGATGTTGCCGATCACCACGACCGGCACGGGCGCGCGGTAGGCCGGCTTGCGGCCGTCGCGATAATCGGCGCGCTTGCGCGCCACGACGCGGGCGGTCAGCGCGGCCAGCGGCCGCAGCAGGGTGGAGAGCCAGCCGCCGTGCTGCCATTGGCGCGCAAGCAGCGAGGCCTTGGGAGACGGCGCGCTCACCGGGCGGTCTGGGCAGCGAAGTTGACGCGGCCGATGCCGGCCAGGCGGGCTGCTTCCATCACGTTGATCACGGACTGGTGAGTGGCCTGGGCATCGGCGTTGATGATCACCAGCGGTTCGGTCTTGCCGGCGGCGGCCTGGCGCAGCAGGTCGGCGATCTCGGGCGGCGTGGACACGTCGATCAGGGTGCCGTTGAGGGCGTAGCGCCCGTCCTGGCTGATGGCCACTTCCAGGGCCGGCGGGGTTTCCTGCTCGGCCGACGCCTGCGGCAGCGTGACCTTCAACTGGGTGTAGCGGGCGAACGAGGTGGTGGCCGCCAGGAAGATCAGAATGACCAGCAGGACGTCGATGAGCGGGATCAGGTTGATGTCCAGCTCGTCGCGGTCGCCCCGGACGCCACGGAAATTCATGGGCGGTCCTCGCGCGAGGCGGGCGAGACGGCGCGCGCCAGGCGCGCCGCGGCGATTTCCATGGTGTTCAGGTAGCCCTCGACCCGGCCGCGCAGGTAGCGGTGGGCGATCATGGCGGGAATGGCGATGAGGATGCCGAAGCCGGTGTTGTACAACGCGATGGAGATGCCGCGCGCCAGCTGCGCCGGATCGCCGCCTTCCGGCGTGTACGAGCCGAAGATCTCGATCATGCCGACCACGGTGCCGAACAGGCCCATCAGCGGCGCTACCACGGCGATGGTGCCGATGGCCGGGATGTAGCGGCTGAGGTCATGGGCGACGGCGCGGCCGGTGTCCTCGACCACGCTGCGCAGTTCCTCGCGCGGCAGGTGGCGGTGGCGCATGACCTCGGCCAGCACGCGGCCCAGCGGGGAATTGCGTTCCAGGCGGTTCAGGGCGTCGGGGCTGTCCTGGCGGTTGCGCAGCATCTCGGCCACCTGCTCGTTCAGGCCGCGTGGCATGACCTGGCTGCGGCGCAGGGACAGGAAGCGCTCGAAGATCAGCGCCAGGCCCAGCACGGAAGTCGCCAGCAGGGGCCAGATCGGCCAGCCGGCCTCGCGCAAGATGGAAAGCAAAACGGTCAACTCCAGGGGAGGGCCGAAGGGCGCGAAGGGGGCCGCGCGTCGGCATCTGATCAAGCCGAAACTGTAACGGCGCGGCGGGGATGTGGCAAGGGCGGCCGGCCGCCAAGCTATCCACAGAATTTGTGGATAATTCTGTGCAAAACTTCGCCGGAAGGCTTGCGGGCACAGGGCTTGCGCTTGT
Source organism: Achromobacter sp. EG18 (assembly GCF_059759395.1). Classification (NCBI taxonomy): domain Bacteria; kingdom Pseudomonadati; phylum Pseudomonadota; class Betaproteobacteria; order Burkholderiales; family Alcaligenaceae; genus Achromobacter; species Achromobacter sp. EG18. Next base: position 2,146,580 of record NZ_CM186213.1, on the reverse strand, counting down.
TTGCGCTTATTTCGAGCAGCCTGTGTTGGGTAAAAATTCCATAAAAATCATATCCTTAGGTCGAATTTGCTGGCTTTCGGGCCAGCCGCGGCAAAAATGCCCGGACGCGGTATCATTGCGGCCCGCTACGTATGCCCTGTGGACAGGTACGCATCGGAAAGCCTTATGACAATTGAACTTGCAGTCACAAACAACGTATTCACGCGGGATATCCTGACAGTTGCCCAGCTGAACCAAGCTGTGGGGCAGTTGTTGGAGCGCAGCATCCCGGCGCTGTGGGTGCGCGGCGAGATTTCGAACTTCACGCAGGCGGCTTCCGGGCATTGGTACTTCACGCTCAAGGACAGCCGCGCCGCGGTGCGGGCCGTCATGTTCCGGGGGCGCGCCAGCGCGGTGGGTTTCGTGCCGCGCGCCGGCGACCAGGTTGAAATCAGGGTCAGGGTGTCGCTGTACGAGCCGCGCGGCGACTACCAACTGCAGGTCGACGCCATGCGCCGCGCCGGTATCGGCAACCTCTACGAGGCCTTCCTGCGCCTGAAGGAGCAGCTCAACGCGGAAGGCCTGTTCGATCCCGCCCGCAAGCGCGAACCGGTGCCGCTGCCACGCGCCATCGGCGTGGTCACCTCGCTGCACGCCGCCGCGCTGCGCGACGTGCTGTCGGCGCTGGCCCGGCGCGCGCCGCAGGTGCCCGTCATCATCTATCCGGCGCCGGTGCAGGGCGCCGACGCCGCCGGCCGGCTGGCGGCGCAGATCCGCCTGGCGAACGCCCGTTGCGAGGTCGACACGCTGCTGCTGGTGCGCGGCGGCGGCAGCATCGAGGATCTCTGGAGCTTCAATGACGAGGCCCTGGCGCGCGAGATCGACGCCAGCGCCATCACCACCATCAGCGGCGTCGGCCATGAAACCGACTTCACCATCGCCGACTTCGTCGCCGACGTGCGCGCGCCGACCCCGACCGCGGCCGCCGAGCTGGCCTGCGTGCCGCGTTCGGAACTGCTCGGTCGCGTCATGTATGCGGCCGAGACCCTGGCGCGCGGCCAACAGCGTCGACTGGAGCGGGCGGCGCAGCGGCTGGACCGCGCCGCCGCGCAACTGGTGTCGCCGGCCCAGCGCCTGGAGCACCAGCGCGAACGCCTGAACAGCCTGAGCTACCGCCTGGCCTCGGCCTGGGCCGGTCCGCAGGCCCGCCGCGGCGCCCGCGTCAATCTGCTGGCGCAGCGCCTGGCTCACCGCGTGCCCGACGTCCGGCGCGGCGCCGAACGGCTGGCCGCCGTGACGCGTCAATTGGGCCAGGCGCACGCGCGCCTGCTGGCGCGTCGGCGTGACCAGCTGGCCGCGGCCGGCGCGCAACTGCGCGCGCTCGATCCCGGCAATACGCTGGCGCGCGGCTATGCCATCGCCCGAGACGCCGACGGCCGCATCGTGCGCGATGCGGCCGGTTTGGCGGCGGGGCAGGGCCTGGACCTGAGCTTCGCGCAGGGCGGCGCCCGCGTCGAGGTCAAAGAGGTCCGCGAAACGCGGGAGCCCTGACGCCGGCGCGGCAGGGCGGTGCAAGGTCAACTCGGCCCGCGCAATGGCCGGCCGGCGAGGTGGAACAATGCGGTTGAACACACGCAAGTCGGCGCGCGCGGCGCGCCCCGTTGCTCGGCGAGCGGTCCTGTGGGCGGCTCTGCTCGCCATCTCCATCGTGGCGGCGCAACCGGCGCGGGCCGACGGCGCCGTAAACGCGACCGCAAAGGCCGCGACGCGCGCCGCGGACGCCTCGGCGTCCGATATCCCGCTGGATCCGCCACCGCCGCCCGCCGCGCCCGCCACCGGGCCGGCGTCCAAGGCCGATTGCGATTGCACCTCGCCCTATCGCGACTACCGCGCGGCCGAAACATCCGACACCCGCGCCCTGTTCAGCGCGGTGGCCGCCAGCGACGAAGCCGCGTTCAGCGCCGCGTTGGGCAAGGTGGAGCGGCCGGGCGACTATGCCCTTGACGGCGTGCCGCTCCTGCACGCGCTGTTGACGCCTGCGGGCAAGCGCGGCAAACATGTGTATTGGGACATGCCGGCGCAAGAGGCCGCGCGCTTGCGCCAGGCCTATCGCGACGCGCTGCCAGCGCGCACGCGCATGCTCCAGGCCCTGCTGGCCACCAGGCCGGCGCTCGACGACATCACCTACGAATCGCGCCGCCCGTCGCTGCAACTGGCGCTGCTGTATGGCTCGCCCGAGATGATGGACATGCTGCTGGCCGCCGGCGCGCGGCCCGACCAGCGTGGCGACGAGAACAAGACCCCGCTGGAATTCCTGCTCAACCGCGACTTCGAATTCGCGGTGCGCATGACCTACCTGCCCAGGCTGCCCGATCGCCAGGAAACCACCCGCATGGTGCTGGCGCTGCTCAAGGCCGGCGCGGCGCGGCCGTTTGCCGCCATCGACGAACAGGCCGATGACGCCACGCGGCGCGCATTCAAGGACGCGGACGGCCAGCCGCGCAAGGCCGCGGATTATCTCGCGTGGGGGCCGCTGGTCGAACTGACCGAGGGCGCCGAGGTGGTGCGGGCCCTGGCCGCCACCGGCACCCGGCCGGCCTACGACGATGGCGCCAGCCCGCTGGCGCTGGCCGCCTACACAGGCAACGCCGGCGCGACCGCGGCGCTGGCCGAAATGGGCCCGCGCACCACCCCGGACAAAGCCTACGGCGCCACCGGCGACCTGGATCTTTGGCTGGACGCCGCGCAGGCCGCGGTCGTGGCGGGCCATGGCGACATCGCCGCGCCGCTGTTGCGCTCGGGCATGCCGTTCGACCAGCGCGGCCCGCGCAACGGCGCCGATCCCGCCGTCTTCGTCAGGATGCAGGCCGAGGAACAGCCCATCATGAACCTGGCCGCGGCCAAGGGCGACACGGCGACGCTGCAACGCCTGCTGGCATTGGGCGCGCCGGTCGACGGCGACGCCGGCGACGCGCAGGGCGACACGCCGCTGGCGGACGCCGTGCGCGCCAGCCAGACCGACGCGGCGCGCGCGCTGCTGGCCGGGGGCGCGAATCCGGCCGCATGGCGGCAAGGGTATGAGCGCAAATCGGCCATCGAGCGCGCCATCGAGGCGGACAACGCGGCGCTGCTGCGCGAACTGCTCGCGGCCACGCCGCGCGAGGCCTTGCAGGCTCTGCTGGCCGACTCCGCGCATTCGCCGCTGGCGCTGGCCCTGCGCCAGCCCGGCAGGCAGGGCGCCGCCATGTTGCGGCTGCTGGCCGATGCCGGGCTGGACCTGAAGACGCTCGATGCGGACGCCATACGCCAGGCGCTGGAGAATCGCGATGCGGCAATGGCCACGTACCTGATCGAAGCCGGCGTGCCCGTCAATCCGGCGCCCGCCGCCGCCACGTCGAACGATGCGTTCGACGGCAAGGGCGTGCCGCCGCTGCTGACGGCGGTGACTTCGGGCCAGGCCGCGATGGTCGACCTGCTGCTGGCCAGGGGCGCCGACCCGCTGGGCATCGCGCCGGACGGTCGCAGCGCCTTGTACTGGGCCATTGCCGGTGGCGACGATGCGATGCTCGAGCGCCTGCTGCGCGCCGGCGCCAGGATGGACGATCCGCGCCTGCCTCGCGCCCCGACGCCCCACGCCTTGTTGAATGCGGCGCTGCTCTCCGGCGACATGGCGCGGGTGGCGCGCGTGGCGCAAGGCAGCGGGCAATCCGCCGAGGCCGCGTGCCTGCCGCCGGGCGGCGAATATGTCCTGCTGGACCGGCCGGGCTATTTCGCGCAACTGCAGGCGGCCGGCTATCGCGGCGCGCGCGATGATTGCGCGCGTCAGGAAGGGGGGCTGCCGCAACGCCTGCTGTCGGCGTTGCTGCGCGACCGGCAACTGGCGGTCGCGCGACGCGACACCGTGGTCGACGTATTGCGGCGCGTGAAGGAAATGGGCGCGGACCTGGACGCGCCGCAAGGCGAGCGCGGCGCCACGCCGCTGGGCGCGGCCATCGAGCTGGGCCGCGCCGACCTGGCCGAAGCCCTGCTGGCCACGGGCGCCAGCGCGGATGCGGCCGATGCGCAGGGACGCAGCCCCGCCTGGTTGGCGCTGGCCAGCGGCCAGCCACGGATGCTGGCGTTGCTGGCGCGGCACCAGGCGCGCTTCGACGGCGCGGCCGCGCCGTCGGGGCAGTCTTTCAATCAGACGCTGGCATGCCAGGCGGCGCCGGACTTCGCGGCCGTGTTGCAGGCGGCCGGCGTCGTGCTTGAACAGACCTGCCCGCGCGCGCGGGCCGCCGGCAAGGCGACGGCCAAGTCGGCCGCGCGTATCCCCGGCCATTACTATCTGCGCGGCGTGCGTGAAGTGGGCAGCGAGCTGCTGCTGTCGGCCGACGGCAGCTTCGATTACCTGATGAGCTACGGCGCCACGGACATCCAGGCCAGCGGCACCTGGCGCAGCGATGGCAGGCAGGTGATCCTGGACACGCCGCCGATCCAGCCGTTTTCGGCGATCGGCAAGGTCGGCGCGGATGCGCGCGCGGCCGATGGCGACCAACTGACGGTGCGCGTGTATTACCAGGGGCGGCCCGTGAAGGTCGACGTGGCCATGTCCTCGGCCAGCGCCGATTACGCCGGCACGCCCAAGCAGTCGGAAGGGGCCGATGGCGTCAGCGCGCCGATCGCGCCGGGTGACCTGAAGGCCCTGGCCGTGTTCGTGCCCTTGCCCTCCGGCGCGCGCTGGCACAGCGTGGATGTGAGCAAGTCCGATATCACGGCGCGTGCCTTGCGCATCGATCTGGAATTGCCAGAATCCGCCAGTCGCACGCCGTTGCATATGACATTGGCATTGCGCGCCGATGGCGCGCTGGTGGCCGCGCAGGGCGGGCGCGAACTGCGCTATGAGAAAGAGTAGCGTTTACGCGCACGGTCATAAACACATACCTGTTAACCCCGCGTCGCCGCGGGGTTAACGCGGTATCCTCGTAGAGTTGCCGATACAATTGAACGGCTTGATCGTGCACTCAACAGAAGGAACCGACACATGGCACATACTCTTCCCCCCCTGCCTTACGAACTGGACGCGCTGGCTCCGCACATCTCGAAAGAGACGCTGGAGTTCCACTACGGCAAGCACCACCAGACCTACGTCACGAACCTGAACAACCTGATCCCGGGCACCGAGTTCGAGAACCTGTCGCTGGAAGACATCGTCAAGAAGTCCTCGGGTGGCATCTTCAACAACGCCGCGCAGATCTGGAACCATACCTTCTACTGGAACAGCCTGGCTCCCAAGGCCGGCGGCGCGCCGACCGGCAAGCTGGCCGACGCCATCAACGCCAAGTGGGGCAGCTTCGACGCCTTCAAGGAAGCCTTCAACAAGTCGGCCGCCGGCAACTTCGGTTCGGGCTGGACCTGGCTGGTCAAGAAGGCCGACGGTTCGGTCGACATCGTCAACACCAGCAACGCCGCCACCCCGCTGACCACGGCCGACAAGCCGCTGCTGACCTGTGATGTCTGGGAACACGCGTACTACATCGACTACCGCAATGCCCGCCCCAAGTACCTGGAGAACTTCTGGGCCCTGGTGAACTGGGACTTCGCGGCCAAGAATTTCGCCTGATTCCGCTGCGCGCCCGTCGCGCATCGCCAAGGCCGAGGCCCCTCGCATCGCGAGGGGCCTTTTTGTTTTCCGGGCCGTGGAAACGCCGCAGTAATTCTGTATTACATGGTCAAATTTTGTATATTGTCGAATCCATTTTGTCGAAAATGAGAATGAATCTCCCGTTCCTCGGGCCTAACCCGGGGAACGGCTGCCGCTATTGTTGATGGCAGTCTGCGGCTGAGCCATGGGGCCAAGGACCGCGGCATGGCCGCCCGGTACCGTGGTGTCTGACGGGAAGGCAAGCATGTTGCGGTTTTTTTCGAGATTGCATATCGGCGCGCGCATCGGCGTGCGCCTGTCGGGGGCGTTCCTGCTGGTGGCGTTGCTGGGCGGCATCATTGGCGCGTTCGGGGTGTGGGGGCTGGCCCGTATCAACGACATGAATGATCAGATCGCCCAGATCGAATTCCGCGGACTGTCCGACATCAAGGAGGCCAACATCAGCCTGATCGCGGCTGGCCGGGCGCGCAAGAGTTTCCTGGCGGCCACGTCCCAGGAGGAACGCCAGGCGCTGCGCGCCGAATTCGACCGCGATGTCGAAAACCTGGAGCGCCTGCGGGCCAAGGCCGCGCAGACCTTCATCCGCGAAAGTGGCAAGCGCCTGCTGGCGCAATTCACCGAAGCCGAGGAGCTCTGGAAGCGCGAGGCCATCGAATTCTTCAACGAGGCGCAAACGCAGCCGCTGGCGCAGGTCGATCCCGGCATTGCCAACATCACCAAGCGCGCGGCGGCGTCGTCGGGCAAGGCCGAGAGCCTGATGAGCGAGCTGGCGCAGGCCAAGGAAGAGGCCGCCGACCGCGCCGTGCAAGAAGTGACCGACCTGTATCGCAGCACCCGTCTCATCATGATCCTGCTGTCGCTGGCCGGCGTGGCCCTCGGCCTGCTGCTCGGCTGGCTGGTGACGCGCGGCATCACACGGCCCCTGGGGCTGGCGGTGGACGCCGCGCGTCGCGTCGCCAATGGTGACCTGAGCGGCAACATCCAGGTCACTTCGCGCGACGAGACCGGCGACCTGATGGCCGCGCTCAAGGCCATGAACGAGAGCCTGTCGCGCATCGTGCGCGACGTGCGCGACGGCTGCGAAAGCATCGCCTCGGCCTCGTCGCAGATCGCGCAGGGCAACGCCGACCTGTCGCAGCGCACCGAGGAACAGGCCGCGTCGCTGGAACAGACCGCGGCCTCCATGGAACAGCTCACCAGCACCGTGCAGCAGAACGCCAGCAATGCCGGCGAAGCCGAGAAGCTGGTCACCCAGGCCTCCGAGGTGGCGATCCGTGGCGGCGAGGTGGTCGACGTGGTGGTGCAGACCATGAGCGCCATCTCCGAAAGCTCGCGCCGCATCGCCGATATCACCAGCGTGATCGACGGCATCGCGTTCCAGACCAACATCCTGGCGCTCAATGCCGCGGTCGAGGCCGCGCGCGCCGGCGAGCAGGGCCGCGGTTTCGCCGTGGTGGCGGGCGAAGTCCGCACCCTGGCACAGCGTTCCGCCGTGGCCGCCAAGGAAATCAAGGCCCTGATCGACGAATCCGTTCATCGCGTCGAAGGCGGCACGCGCCAGGCCGACGAAGCCGGCAGCACCATGCGCGAGGTGGTCGACAGCGTGCGCCAGGCGGCGATCCTGGTGCACGAAATCGCCAGCGCCTCGGCCGAGCAATCGACCGGCATCGGCCAGGTCAACCAGGCCGTGGCGCAGATGGACACCGTGACCCAGCAGAATGCCGCGCTGGTGGAGCAGGCGGCCGCCGCGGCCGGCAGCATGCAGGATCAGGCGGGCCGGCTGTCGCAACAGGTGCGCCGCTTCAAGATCGAGGCCGGCGTGGTGACGATGGGCGCGGAGCCGCAGGCCCGCCTGATCCAGGCCGGCCGCGCCACGCCGCATCCGGCGCCGGTGGCGCCGCGCCAAGAACCGGTGGTGGCGCGCCCGGCGCTCAAGCACAGCCCGGACGAGGACGACTGGTCGTCGTTCTGAAGCGCGGATGCCGCGGTTTGTGGGCTGGCCGTCAGGCGGCGATGGTAAGGTGTAGCCACTTCCGGTTCAGCCTTGTCCTGCCGCCTGGCTTCGCTCATGTCCCTGCCCACACCTTTGCGTCGCGTCGCCACCAGCTCGCGCCATCTCCTGCGCCGCAAGCTGCGCCAAACCAACCGTCTGTCGCGCAAGAGCCTGCCGATGGCCCTGTTGCTTGGCGGCGCGGCATTGGTGGCGCTGGTGTCGCTGGGCTTCGCCTACCTGGCCGACCTGGCGTTGGAGTGGAATCGCGAATGGGTCGGCCGCGCCGGCTGGCTGGCCTTGCTGGTGCTGCCTTGCGCGCTGGCCGCCTTGCGCTGGGCCACGCTGCGGTTCGCGCCCAATGCCGCGGGCAGCGGCATTCCGCAGGTCATCGGCGCCTTGTCGCTGCCGCCCGGGCCAAGCCAGCGCAGCCTGGTGTCGCTGGCGCAGGTGCTGTGGAAGATCCCGCTGGCTTTCTGCGGCATGCTGGCCGGCGCCTCGATCGGACGCGAAGGGCCGTCGGTGCAGGTCGGCGCAGCCGTGATGCTGGCCTGGGGCGACTTCTGGAAACGCCGCGGTCTGCAGCTGCGCGGCTTCCATGCCAACGAATTGTTGGCGGCAGGCGCGGCCGGGGGGCTGGCCGCGGCATTCAATGCGCCGCTGGCCGGCGTCATCTTCGCCATCGAGGAATTGGGGCGCGGCACCGTGCTGCGCTGGCAGCGGCTGGTGCTGATCGGCGTGCTGGCCGCGGGCTTCCTGGTGGTCGCCGTGCAGGGCAACAACCCCTATTTCGGCACCTTTGCCGGCGCGCCGCTGGCCCACGGCATGCTGTGGTGGGTGCTGATCTGCGCCGCGCTCAACGGCGCGCTGGGCGGCATCTTCGCGCGCCTGCTGGGCAAGGGGCCGGCGGCGATGGCGCCGGCGTCGTGGCGCGCCTGGATCCGCGCGCACCCCATCTGGACCGCCTTCGCCATGGGCCTGGCCCTGGCGCTGATCGGGCTGGCCACGGCCGGCAGCGTCTACGGCACCGGCTACGGCGCAGCCGCCGACCTGCTGTCGGGCGAAACCCAGCACGCGTTGCCCGCCGGTTTCGGCCTGGCCAAGCTGGCCGCCACCGTGGCGTCGTATTGGGCCGGCATTCCGGGCGGCATCTTCACCCCCGCGCTCACCACCGGCGCGGGCATCGGCCATCACATCTGGGAGCTGGCGGGCGAGGGCGTGGACCAGCGCGTGCTGGTGCTGGTGTCGATGGCCGCATTCCTGGCCGCCGCCACCCAGGCGCCGCTCACGGCAAGCGTGGTGGTCATGGAGATGACGGGCAGCCAGCCGATGCTGTTCTGGTTGCTGGTCGGCTCGCTGCTGGCCTCGGGCGTGTCGCGCCAGTTCTGCCCGCAGCCGTTCTATCACCTGGCCGCCGGCCGCTTCCGGCGCCAGGCCATCGTCGAGGCGGGCCGCGCGGCGCGCACGAGCACGTCGGCCGTACGGTGAGTGAACAGCTGCTGGACACCGTCCGTGCAGCGGACATCCGGGGAATGCACCAACTTGGCGCGAAAACCGCTGCGTTAAGATCGACCGCATTCCATTTTTCCACTTCAATCCGAGCATCCCATGACCGTGCATGCCTTTATCTGTGACGCGATCCGCACCCCCTTCGGCCGCTATGGCGGCGCGCTGGCTTCCGTGCGCCCCGACGACCTCGCGGCCGTCGCCATCAAGGCGCTGGTGGCGCGCAACCCCGGCGTGCGCTGGGAAGAGCTCGACGATGCCATCATGGGCTGCGCCAACCAGGCCGGCGAAGACAACCGCAACGTCGCCCGCATGGCCACGCTGCTGGCCGGCCTGCCGGTCGAAGTGCCTGGCGCCACCGTCAACCGCCTGTGCGGTTCGGGCCTGGACGCCATCGGCAGCGCCGCGCGCGCCATCCGCGCCGGCGAAGCCGGCCTGATGCTGGCCGGCGGCGTCGAAAGCATGAGCCGCGCGCCGTTCGTCATGGGCAAGGCCGACAGCGCCTTCTCGCGCAACGCCGCCATCTACGACACCACCATCGGCTGGCGCTTCATCAACAAGCTGATGAAGGCCCAGTACGGCGTCGATTCCATGCCGGAAACCGCCGAGAACGTCGCCGACGATTTCAAGATCAACCGCGAAGACCAGGACCTGTTCGCGCTGGCCAGCCAGCAGAAGACGGCCCGCGCCCAGCAGGAAGGCTTCTTCGACGCCGAAATCGTGCCGGTCTCGATCGCCCAGAAGAAGGGCGATCCGATCATCGTCGCCAAGGATGAACACCCGCGCGAGACCAGCATCGAGGCGCTGGCCAAGCTCAAGGGCGTGGTGCGCGAGGGCGGCACGGTCACGGCCGGCAACGCCTCGGGTGTCAACGACGGCGCCGCCGCGCTGCTGCTGGCCGACGAAAAGGGCGCTGCCCGCCACGGCCTGACCCCGCGCGCCCGCGTCGTCGGCATGGCCACCGCCGGCGTCGCGCCGCGCATCATGGGCATCGGTCCGGCGCCCGCCACCCGCAAGGTGCTGGCCCAGACCGGCCTGACGCTGGACCAGATGGACGTGATCGAACTGAACGAGGCGTTCGCCGCCCAGGGCCTGGCCGTGCTGCGCCAGCTGGGCATCGCCGACAACGATCCGCGCGTCAATCCCAATGGCGGCGCCATCGCCCTGGGCCATCCGCTGGGCGCCAGCGGCGCGCGCCTGGCCACCACCGCGATCAACCAGTTGCATCGCACCGGCGGCCGCTATGCGCTTTGCACCATGTGCATCGGCGTGGGCCAGGGCATTGCCCTGATCATCGAACGCGTCTGATTTTGCGGCGGCCTCCGCCCGGGCCGCGTCCACCGGCGCAAGCCGCCCGGCGCGCCGGGCGGACATGAAAAAGGGAGCCCGCGGGCTCCCTTTTTGCATGCCTCGCGGCGGCCGTCTCAGGGCAGACCGTCGATCTTGCGGCCAGACTTGATGCCGTGCGCCTCGTACCAGCCCTGCGCCATTTCCAGCGCGTAGCGCACCGGTTTCTTGGAACAATGGGCGTCGTCGGTCTGCGGGGCCATGTCTTCGATGTTGACGATCGTGCCGTCGTCGGCGATAAAAGCGATCGACAGGGGCAGCAGGGTATTGCGCATCCAGAAGCACTGCACGTCGGGCTGTTCGAACACGAACAGCATGCCGTCGTTGCCGGGCAGTTCCTTGCGGAACATGAGGCCATCGCGGCGGGTGGCTTCCGTGTTGGCGACTTCTGCGCGGATAATATGGATACCGGCCGCCAGTTGCGTGGTGGGCAGCGGCGCCTGCGGACCCGACGGGACCTGGGCGCCGGCCGCCAGCGGCAGGGCCAGCGCGGCGGCGCTCAGCAGTGCCGTTGCCGTCCTGCGCGATGCCGCTTTAATGAACGCCGTCTTGAACAACGTACGACCGACATGAAACAAAGCAGCATTCTTCAGCATAACCCGACGCAGTAATAAGAAAATAACAAGGCGGGGCCCGAAAGCCCCGCCTGATAATGGCGCAACCTTACCGTTGCGCTGTAAAGGGTAACTCAGGCAGCGGTGATATTGAGCGCCTGTTTGCCTTTGGGCCCCTGGATTATCTCGAAAGCCACTTTCTGGCCTTCTTTCAGGGTTTTAAAACCATTCATCTGGATGGACGAGAAGTGGGCGAACAGATCTTCACCGCCGTCGTCGGGCGTAATGAAGCCGAACCCCTTTGCATCGTTGAACCATTTGACGGTACCCGTCGATTTGGGATTGTCCCCTTGGACGGCGGTTGCGGTCGTATCAGACATGCGGACTGCCTCATTGAATCGTATGTTGACAGAAGGGCATCGCGGCCTAGACCCCTGTCCCCCCTCCGGCTTCCTGGCAGATTTTCGATGAGTTGAAAACCCCAGAATGCGTGGATAATGCGCCGCTTTTCTTTGCGGAGTCAAGTATGGAAACTACGCATTTCTACGTGTAATTTTGCGTAAGTTACATGCAAGCCGTCCCCTGATTAAATAGAATAGCCGCCCTATGAGTTCTACCTTGGATACCCAGCACGATTTGGCCGTCGAAAAGGCACCGGCCCGCGCCGCGCCGCCTCCGATGTACCAGGTCCTGTTGCTCAATGACGACTACACCCCGATGGAGTTCGTCGTGAAGGTGCTGCAGAAGTTCTTCAATAAGAATCATGAAGAGGCCACGCGCATCATGTTGCAGGTGCATCACGAAGGCCGCGGCGTTTGCGGCGTCTATCCGCGCGACCTCGCCGCCACCCGGATCGCCCAGGTGGCGCAGTATGCGCGGGCCCGCCAGCATCCCTTGCAGTGCGTGATGGAACCGGTCTGAACTCGCAGGAACAGCGCCGCCACGACTGGCGGCGTTCTGCTGTACAGGGTTGCAAAAGCAGGAACCGCGCACCGAGAAGCGCGCGGCATTATCAGGTCGGCAGCTCCGCCGCAAAGGAGCATTGCATTCGAGTAGGCGGGGAGGTTTGCCGTGAGTGGAAAGAACAGCAAGACCTGGCTGGCGGTAGCCGGCGCGATCGTGGTGGCCGGCGCCATCGGCGTGGGATGGTGGATGGGCAAGGGCGGCCAACCGTCCGCGCCCGCAACGCCGCAGACGGCTACGCCGGCGGCGACCACGGCCGCGCCCGCCGCGACGGGCGGCGCCGCCAAGCCCGAGGCCCTGCCGGCCACGGCCACGGTTGGCACTGCCGACGCCTTCGCGGTGCTCAATTGCCAGCCGCGCCAGTACAACGATTCGCTGGCGCTGGCGGTCACCTTCACGCAGCCGGTCGAGGCCAAGGCCGACCTGAGCAAGTTCCTGCAGGTCACCGACACGGGCGCCGCCTCGGGCAAACCCGACCAGGACACCGAGCGCAGCGCCAACGGCCAGCAGCCGAGCTCCGTCCAGCCGGGCGACGCCGCGCCCAAGGGCAAGATCGTCCAGGGCAACTGGGTGGTCGGCTCCAATCCGCGCATGGTGTATTTCCCCTACGTCCAGCCGCAACGCTCGTATTCGGTTTCGGTGCGCGCGGGCCTGCCGGGCCAGGGCGACAAGGTTGCGCTGGCCACCGGCTCGCACTGCGACGTGGTGACCGACGCCATGCCGCCTTCGTTCTATTTCGCCAGCCGCGGCGTGGTGCTGCCGGCCGGCCAGAACGGCGGCCTGCCGGTGGCGACCGTCAACATGCCCGAAGTCGACGTGCAATTCCTGCGCGTCGCGCCCGAGCGCGTGCCGGAACTGTTCGAGTCGGTGCTGGGCATCGGCCGCAGCACGGCCTCGTCGGATGAAGAGGAATCCGGCGGCTACGACGAAGACGATTGGCGCTATGCCGGCAACCGCAGCCTGAAGGGCTCGGTCAGCAACTGGGACCTGGACCGCCTGAATACGCTGACCACCAGCGTCTACCAGGGCCGCTTCCTGACGGACGACAAGCCGAACCGCCGCCACGTCACCTTCCTGCCGGTCGAAGGCATCAAGGAATTGCAGGAACCCGGCATCTACGTCGCGGTGATGAGCCAGCCCGGCCGTTTCCGCTATGAGTACCAGGTCACCTATTTTTATGTCAGCGACATCGGCCTGCACGCGCGCCGCTACAGCGATCGCATCGAGGCCTACTCGGTGTCGCTCAAGAGCGGCCAGGCGATCTCCGGCGCGCTGTTCGAACTGGTGGACGGCGCCGGCAAGGTGCTGGCCAAGGCCCAGGCCGACGGCCAGGGCCACGTGCGCTTTGACGGCAGCTTCACCAACGCCCGCGTCATCCGCGCCTCGCGCGACAAGGAAATGACCGTGCTGGCGCTGGCCGAACCGGCGCTGGACCTGTCCGAATTCGATACCGGCGGGCATATCTCCCGCCCCAACAACCTGTTCGTCTACGCCGGCCGCAACCTCTATCGCCCCGGTGAAACCTTCCACGTGTCGGTGCTGCCGCGCGACCTCGACGGCCGCGTGATGCCGCCGTCGCCGCTGACAGCAACCCTCAAGCGCCCCGACGGCCGCGTGGTCTCGACCAATCTGTGGCAGCCCGCCAAGGACCTGCAGGGCTACGTCGAACGCGCCATCGATCTGCCGCCGGACGCCCAGACCGGCGCCTGGATGCTGGAATTGCGCGTCGATCCCGCTTCGCGCGCGCCGGATGCCTCCTGGAAGTTCCAGGTCGAGGAATTCCTGCCCGAACGCATGAAGATGGCGCTGACCTCCGACCAGGACGTGTTGTCGCCGGACGACACCCTGACCGTCGACGTGCAGGGCGACTATCTGTATGGCGCGCCGGCCGCCGGCAACCGCCTGCTGTCCAGCTTCCAGGTCAAGCGCGACCGCTACGCGTTGCCGCAGCAATGGCCCGGCTTCATTTTCGGCGACGTGGACGATGATTCGCGCCGCCATTTCGAGGAACTGCCGGAAGCGGCGCTGGATTCGACCGGCGCCGCGCAACTGGAGGTCGAACCGCGCACCGAAGGCACCCATTCGCCGATGAAGGTGCGGGTCTCGGCCAGCCTGCTGGAATCGGGCGGCCGCCCGGTGGTGCGCTCGATCGAGCGCAGCGTCTGGCCCGCCGACAAGCTGATCGCCGTGCGTCCGCAGTTCGACAGCGATGTCGCGCGCGAAGGCGCCCCGGCCGCCTTCGAAGTGCTGCGCGTGGACGCGCAGGGCAAGATCGCGCCGCTGGCGCAGGCCCAGATGCGCCTGTACCGCGAGGAACGCCAGTACTACTGGCGCTTCGACGACCAGCGCGGCTGGAACAGCGGCTACACCGAAACCGAGGAACTGCTGGACTCGCGCGAGATCGCGCTGAAGGACCGCAGCCAGTTCACGGTGCCGGTCAAGTGGGGCCGCTACCGCCTGGAAATCGCCGATCCCGAGACCGGCGAAACCCTGCGCTACCGCTTCTACGCGGGCTGGGACGCCCAGGACGCCGACGCCATGGGCAACCGCCCCGACCGCGTCCAGATGAAGCTGGAAGGCGTGCCCGCCAAGCCGGGCGACAGCGTCAAGCTGACCCTGACGCCGCCGCACGACGGCCAGGCCCTGATCACCGTCGAAGGCGACCGCATGCTGTGGTCGACCTGGGTGGCCGTGAAGGCGACCGGCACGCAAGTGGAAATCCCGATCGACAAGAGCTGGAAGCGCCATGACCTGTACGTGGCCGCGGCGGTGTTCCGCCCCGGCAGCGAAGGCGACCGCGTGACGCCGGCGCGCGCGCTGGGCCTGACGTTCCTGCCGATCGCTAGCGCCGACCGCAAGCTCGACGTCAAGCTGAGCGCCGCCGCCAAGACCGAGCCCGAGACCAAGACCACGGTCCGCGTGAAGGTCGATGGCGCGCAGGGCAAGCAGGCCATGGTGACGCTGTCGGCGGTCGACGTCGGCATCCTCAACATCAACCAGTACCGCACGCCCGATCCGCTGGACTTCTTCTTCGGCAAGCACCGCTACGCGCCCGAACTGCTGGACATGTACGGCAAGCTGATCGAGAAGATGGACGGCACCAAGGGCAAGCTGAAGTGGGGCGGCGACGCCGCCATGCGCGGCGACAGCAAGAGCCTGCCCAAGAAGGTCAAGCTGGTCGACCTGTTCTCGGGTCCGGTCAAGCTCAACGACAAGGGCGAGGCCGACATCCCGCTGGACCTGCCCGACTTCAACGGCACGCTGCGCCTGATGGCCGTCGCGTTCACCGCCGACAACTACGGCAGCACCGACACCGAAATGGTGGTGGCGGCGCCGATCGTGGCCGAGCTGAACACGCCGCGCTTCATCACCCCGGGCGACCAGGCCGCCATCGCGCTGGACGTGACCAACCTGAGCGGCTCCGACCAGAAGGTGACGGTCAAGCTGGAAGCGCTGGATCCGGTCGGCATCGTCGACGGCACCCGCACCGTGACGCTCAAGGACAAGCAACGCACCACGCTGCGCTTCACCGCCAGCACCACCGGCTCGTATGGCCTGGGCCTGATGCGCCTGACCGTGGACGGGCAGGGCGGCGCCAAGCCGATCCACATCGTGCGCGAATCGGTGCTGCAGGTGCAGCCGGCCTACGCGGCCGAGCGCCAGGTGCGCCGTCTGCGCCTGAACCCCGGCGAGTCGAACACGCCGCAGGCGTCGTGGGTGGCGTCCTACTATCCGGACTCCACCACGGTCAGCATGACGGTCTCGAACCGTCCGCCGATCAACGTCAACCGCGTGGTCGAAGGCCTGCTCAACTATCCCTATGGTTGCACCGAGCAGACGATCAGCGCGACCCTGCCGTGGGTGCTGATCGACGAAGAAGCGGCCAAGCAGTTCGGCCTCAAGCCGCGCACCCAGGCCGAGCGCGAAGCCAAGGTGGCTGGCGCCATCGGCCGCCTGTCCGGCATGCGCAACGCCGTCGGCTCCTACAACCTGTGGAGCAGCTCGTCGGCGCGCGACGTGTGGCTGACGGCCTACGCCGTGGGCTTCCTGCAGGATGCGCGCGACAAGGGCTTCACCATCCCCGAGGCCTCGCTGGACCGTTCGCGCCAGTGGCTGCTGGAGCAGGTGCAGCAGAGCAGCGGTTCGTTCGGCACCTGGTCGGCCAACCTGAAGCGCGACTTCGAGTCGGGCCGCCTGGACAGCAGCGGGCTGAGCGTGCTGCGCGAAGACCATCGCCGCTTCGCCGGCCTGGCCACGGCCGCCCTGGCGCTGGCGCGTGACAAGAAGGCGCCGCTGTCGACGGTGCGCCAGCTGTTCGACAACTACCAGGACCGCGCGCGTTCGCCGCTGCCCCTGATCCAGCTGGCCGCCGCGTTCAAGCTGATGGGCGACGAAGGGCGCATGAAGAGCGCGCTCGACCTGGCCATGACGCGCGAATACGGCATCACCCGCCGCGCCAACAGCTACTACGACGACTGGCTCGGCGACTACGGCAGCGCCGTGCGCGACTACGCGCTGGCGTACGCGCTGGCCAACCAGTACGAGCTGCGCCACGACCGCGTCGAGAACCTGATGACGCAGCTGGCCGCGCGCATGGGCAACCGTTCGTACCTGTCGACGCAGGAACAGATGGCCCTGCTGCTGGCCGCGCGCGCCGCCGGCGGCGACAAGTCGACCCCGTGGCAGGCCGCGCTGACCGTCAACGGCGTGCGCAAGGAGCTGGAAGGCGGCAGGTCCGACCGCACCGTGTCGCTGAGCGCGGCCGAGCTGGCCGGCACGCAGTTGCTCAACACCGGCAGCCAGTCGCTCTTCATCGAGTACGACATCCAGGGCAGCCCGACCACGGTGCCCGCGCCGCGCAACGACGTGATCCAGCTCAAGCGCGGCTGGTATCGTCCCGACGGCAAGCCGTGGGATGGCGGCACGCTGCAGACCGGCGACATGCTGGTGGTGTGGGTCCAGGCCAGCGCCAACCAGAACATCCCGGATGGCCTGCTGGTGGACCGCGTGCCTGCCGGCTTCGAGGTCGAGAACCTGAACCTGTCGCAAAGCCCCGAAATGCAGGACTGGAGCATCGGCGGGCGCCGCGTGGCCGACGCAATGGCCGACCCCAACATCAAGCACCGCGAATTCCGCGATGATCGTTATGTTGCGGCGGTTTCGCTGGGTCGCGGCAAGGTGGACGTGTTCTACCTGGTGCGGGTCGTGACGCCGGGCCGCTACGCGGTGCCGTCGACCGTGGCCGAAGACATGTACCGGCCCGAGATCCGTGGCGTAGGCGAGCAATGGAGCACGGTCGAGATCCGCGATCGCAGCGCCAAGCAGCGTCCTTGAACACCGCCGCCACCCCGCCGGCGGGCGCCTCGCGCGCCCGCCGCTGGCGGCGGCGCGGACTCTTCGCGGCCAGCGTGTTGTCAGCGCTGGCCGCGTTGTTATTCGTGCTCGACCGCCTCTATCCCTTGCCGGCCATCGACTCCGGCGGCGCGGCCGTGGTGGTCGCCGCCGACGGCACGCCGCTGCGCAACTATCCCAGCCGCGACGGCATCTGGCGCTACCCGGTCAAGCCTGACCAGGTGTCGCCGCACTATCTCGATACGCTGCTGACCTACGAGGACCGCTGGTTCTACTGGCACCCCGGCGTCAACCCGGTGTCGCTGGCGCGCGCCGGCTGGCAATGGGCCACCAACCGCCGCATCGTTTCGGGCGGTTCGACCCTGACGATGCAGGTGGCGCGCCTGATCGACCCGCAACTGGCCGGCAAGCCGTCGCGCTCGATGAACGCCAAGCTGCGCCAGGCGTGGCGCGCGGTGCAGTTGGAAATGCACTACAGCAAGGACGAGATCCTGTCGCTGTACCTGACCCACGCGCCCATGGGCGGCATCGTCGAGGGCGTGGAAATGGGGTCGCGCCTGTGGCTGGGCAAGCCGGCGCGCGACCTCAGTCCGGCCGAGGCCGCCATGCTGACCGCCTTGCCGCAGGCGCCGTCGCGGCTGCGGCCGGACCGCCATCCCCAGGCCGCGCAGGCGGCGCGCGACAAGGTCCTGGACCGCATGGTGGAGCTGGGCCGCTGGACGCCGGCCGAGGTCGCCGACGCCAAGATCGAGCAGGTAGTGGCGCCGCCGCTGCGGGCCCGCTGGCTGGCGCCGCTGGCGGCGCAGCGCCTGTTGCAGGAGGCCGGCCGGCCGCAGGCGGGTTCGCGCCGTCCCGGCAGCCGTCCGCCGCTGCTGACCTCGACGCTGGATGCGGACATGCAGGCCGCGGTCGAGCGCATGTTGTTGGATCGGGTCGACAACCTCCCGCCCAAGGTTTCGATGGCGGTGCTGGTGATGGACAACGACACGCTGGAGGTCAAGGCCTACGCCGGTTCCGCCGATTTTTCCGATGATTCCCGCTACGCCCACGTGGATATGGTGCGCGGCGTGCGTTCGCCCGGCTCGACCCTCAAGCCATTCCTGTATGCGCAGGCGCTGGACGACGGCCTGATCCACTCGGAAAGCCTGCTGATCGACGCGCCGTTGTCGTTCGGCGGCTACGCGCCGGGCAATTTCCAGGCGTCGTTTTCGGGGCCGGTCAGTGTGGCGCAGGCGCTGCAACGCTCGCTCAACGTGCCGGCCGTGGACCTGCTGGACCGCGTCGGGCCGACCCGTTTCGCGTCGGTTATGCTGACGGGCGGGGTCTGGTTACGTTTGCCGGCCGGGGCCGAACCGAATCTGAGCTTGATTTTGGGCGGGGGCGGCACCACATTGGAAGAACTGGTGGGTGCTTATCGGGCCCTGGCCCGTGGCGGCATTTCCGGGCGCGCGCGCCTGCGGCCGGAGCAGCCCCGGGTCGAGTCCCGTATGATGAGTGCTGGCGCGGCCTGGATCGTGCGTGACATCCTGGAAGGCGGCGGCCACCCGGACCGGCCCTTTTATCAGTCGGGCAGCCCGGCGCGGCAACTGGCCTGGAAAACCGGGACGAGTTTCGGATTTCGGGATGCCTGGGCGGTCGGTGTGACCGACAGCTGGACGATCGGCGTGTGGGTAGGCCGGCCGGACGGCACCCCCAACCCCGGATTTTTCGGGGCGAATGTGGCGGCGCCGCTACTGCAGGATATCGTCGCGGCCCTGCCGGAAGGCGCCCAGCACGTGCGCGTGCGGCCCGCCACGGTGCAGCCGGTCGTGACCTGCTGGCCGCTGGGTTACCGGCTGGGCAGCGTGCCGTCGGGCGAATGCCCCGAGCAGCGCGCGGCCTGGGCCTTGAATGACACGGTGCCGCCGTCGTTCGCCGGCTATGCCGATGCCACCCAAGGGCCGTTGCGCCTGGGGGGCGTGGCCACCGGGTCGGTATTGCGGCCGGTGCCTGGCAGCGCGCAGGTGGCGGTGGATGTGGATGTGCAGGGCGCCGAAGGCGAAGTTTGGTGGATGCTCGATGGTCGCGTGGTGGGTCATGCCGCGTCGGGTCGTCCGTTTAATCTGGTGCTGACGCGGGACGGACGGTATACGCTTACCGTCATGGACGCGCAAGGCCGTCATGACAGCGTGGTTTTTGAAATCGCTGGCGTTACGCCCTGATCGGCATAGAATATGAATCGTGTATTTGCCCGCTTCGATGCGTTACGGAGGAAGCGTGATTTCCCAAGAGCTTGAAGTCAGCCTGCATATGGCTTTTGTCGAGGCCCGTTCGGCCCGGCACGAATTTATTACCGTCGAGCACCTGTTGCTCGCGCTGCTCGATAACGCTTCCGCCGTCGAAGTGTTGCGCGCCTGCGCCGCCAACCTGGATGACCTGCGCCGCAACCTGCGTCAGTTCGTTTCGGAAAACACGCCGGTGATCCCCAGCGGCGCGGAAGTCGACACCCAGCCCACGCTGGGTTTCCAGCGCGTCATCCAGCGCGCGATCATGCACGTGTCCGCGGGCGGCACCGGCAAGAAGCCGGTCACCGGCGCGAACGTGCTCGTGGCCATTTTCGGCGAAAAGGATTCGCACGCCGTGTACTACCTGCAACAGCAGGGCGTGACGCGGCTGGACGTGGTGAATTTCCTGTCGCATGGCATTACCAAACAGCCACAGGTGGAGTCCGCCGCCGTGCAGAAAGAGCAGCAAACCAATGGTGAAGAACAGGGCGAATCGCGCCAGTCGCCGCTGGACCAGTATGCGACCGACCTGAACGCCGCGGCGTTGGCCGGGCGCATCGATCCGCTGATCGGGCGCGAGCACGAAGTCGAACGCGTGATCCAGGTGTTGTGCCGCCGCCGCAAGAACAACCCGCTGCTGGTCGGCGAGGCCGGCGTGGGCAAGACCGCGATCGCCGAGGGCCTGGCCTGGCGCATCACGCGCGGCGAGGTCCCCGAGATCCTGCAGGCGGCCCAAGTGTTCGCGCTGGACATGGGCGCGCTGCTGGCGGGCACCAAGTACCGCGGCGATTTCGAGCAACGCCTGAAGGGCGTGCTCAAGCAGATCCGCGGCAATCCCGACGCCATCCTGTTCATCGACGAAATCCACACGCTGATCGGCGCCGGCTCGGCGTCGGGCGGCACGCTGGACGCGTCCAACCTGCTCAAGCCGGCCCTGTCCTCGGGTCAGCTCAAGTGCATCGGCGCCACCACGTATACGGAATACCGCGGGGTCTTCGAGAAAGACCACGCGCTGTCGCGCCGCTTCCAGAAGATCGACGTGGCCGAGCCCAGCGTCGAGCAGACCGTGCAGATCCTGCGCGGCCTGAAGAGCCGCTTCGAGGAACACCACAACGTGCGCTACTCGGCCGCGGCGCTGTCCGCCGCCGCCGAGCTGTCGGCGCGTTTCATCAACGACCGCCACCTGCCGGACAAGGCCATCGACGTGATCGACGAGGCCGGCGCCGCGCAGCGCCTGTTGCCGCGTTCGCGCCAGAAGAAGGTGATCGGCAAGGTCGACATCGAGAACATCGTTTCCAAGATCGCGCGTATTCCGCCGCAGTCGGTTTCCAACGACGACCGCAGCAAGCTCGCCACGCTCGACCGCGACCTCAAGACCGTCGTGTTCGGCCAGGACAACGCCATCGAGGCCTTGTCCGCCGCCATCAAGATGGCGCGCTCGGGCCTGGGCAAGCCGGAAAAGCCGATCGGCGCCTTCCTGTTCTCCGGCCCCACCGGCGTCGGCAAGACCGAAGTCGCGCGCCAGCTGGCCTTCACGCTGGGCGTGGAGCTGCTGCGCTTCGACATGTCCGAGTACATGGAACGCCATGCGGTGTCGCGCCTGATCGGCGCGCCGCCGGGATACGTCGGTTTCGACCAGGGGGGCTTGCTGACCGAGGCCATCACCAAGCAGCCGCATTGCGTGCTGCTGCTCGATGAAATCGAAAAGGCCCACCCGGACGTCTTCAATATCCTGCTGCAGGTCATGGACCATGGCACGCTGACGGACAACAACGGCCGCAAGGCGGACTTCCGCAACGTCATCCTCATCATGACGACCAACGCGGGCGCCGAGACCTTGAACCGTCCGTCCATCGGCTTCGCCAATTCGCGTGTGGTGGGCGACGAAATGGCGGAAATCCGCCGCATGTTCACGCCCGAGTTCCGCAACCGGCTGGATGCGATCATCCCGTTCGCGCCGCTGGATCGCGAGATCATCCTGCGCGTGGTCGACAAGTTCCTGATGCAGCTCGAAGACCAGTTGCACGAGCGCCGCGTCGAAGCCGTGTTCACCACGGCCCTGCGCGAGCACCTGGCCAAGGAAGGCTTCGACCCGCTGATGGGCGCCAGGCCGATGCAGCGCCTGATCCAGGACACCATCCGGCGCGCGCTGGCCGACGAGCTGCTGTTCGGCAAGCTGGTCGATGGCGGCACCGTCACGGTGGACCTGGACGAGGCCGGCAAGGTCACGCTGGACTTCGACGACCACGGCAAGCCGCCGTCGGCCGCCCCGGACAAGCAGGAAGTCGAGCTCGTCGAATAGGCCTATGACGACCGCGGAGAGCCAGCCGCTGATCGAGTGCGAGCACTGCGCAAGCATCTATCGCCGACATCAGCTCGAACCTGGCGAGACCGCCAATTGCGCCCGCTGCGGTGCCACCCTGTGGCGCTACAGCGGGCTTACTTTGTCCAATTGGCTGGCGCTTGCCATCGCCGCGCTGATCATCTTCGGCGTGGCCAATGCCTATCCGGTCGCCTCAATGTCGGTGCAGGGCATGGTGCAGCAGGCCTCGCTGCTCGATGCCATCGACATCACCTGGCGCCAGGGGCATTACACCGTGGCCGTCATGACCGGGCTGGCGGGCTTCGTGCTGCCGCTGGTGCAGCTGGCGGTGTTGCTGTGGGTGCTGGGCCCGCTGTCGCGCGGCGTCGAGCCGGCGGCGTTCCGGGGCGCGATGCGATTGCTGGGCCTGTTGCGGCCATGGTGCATGGTGCCGGTGTTCCTGCTCGGCGTGCTGGTGGCGGTGGTCAAGCTGGCCGGCATGGCGGCCGTTTCGCCCGGCGTCGGCCTGTTCGCCTTCGGCGTGCTCACTATCTTCCTGACCATGCTGGGCCGCCTGACGCCGCACGTGCTGTGGCGCTACGCCGAAAGCGACGGGGTGGTGCCGGTGCATGTGCCCGAGGCCGGCCCCGACGTGGTGCTGACAGGCTGTCATGTCTGTGGCCAGGTGCAGGCCGTGCCGCGCGACGCCGATCCCGAGGAAGAACACCACTGCGTGCGTTGCCACGCTGTGGTCCATTACCGCAAGCCCGATCACCTGAATCGCACCTGGGCCCTGTTGCTGGCGGCCGTGGTGTTCTATATTCCCGCCAACGTGCTGCCGGTGATGAAAGTCAGTTCGGTGCTGGGCGACAGCGCCCACACCATCCTGGGCGGCGTGGTGGAACTGTGGGACATGGGCTCCTGGGACATCGCGCTGATCGTCTTCATCGCCAGCGTGGCGGTGCCGCTGACCAAGTTGCTGGCGCTGATCCTGTTATTGTTGACCGAGCAGTGGCGCAGCACCACCAACCTGCGCCCGCGCACGCGGCTGTACCAGATGGTCGAATTCATCGGCCAATGGTCGATGCTGGACGTGTTCGTCGTGATCCTGCTGGCGGCCCTGGCCGATTTCCAGGGCCTGATGGAAATCAGTGCCGGCGCGGGCGCCGCGGCCTTCGGCGTGGTGGTCATCCTGACCATGCTGTCGGCCATGAGCTTCGACCTGCGCCGCAGTTGGGACCTGGAAGCGGTGAGTGAGTTGGACGCCACGGAGCCGGCAGCGGGCCGGCGCCCGGCGTCCGCTGGCGTGGAAGCGGGCTGAGTCCGGCGCGGCGCTGTCTGCCGCCTGGCGTTGTTCAAGAAGAAAAGGAAAAACCGATGTCCGACCAAGCACCTGGATCTGGTGAAGGGAAGTACGCGTCACCCACGATCTCGCGCAAGCGCAAGAGCCGGATTTCATGGATCTGGCTGGTGCCCGTCGTCGCGGCGCTGATGGGCCTGTCGCTGGTGGTGCGCACCTGGATGCAGGCCGGCCCCGACCTGTCGATCGAATTCAATACGGCCGAGGGGCTGGAAGTCGGCAAGACCCAGCTGCGCTACAAGGACGTGAACGTCGGTACCGTCAGGTCCATCGGTTTCAACGCCGATCGCAGCAAGGTTGTGGTGCAGGCCGAGCTGTCCAAGGATGTGGCCGATCTGGCGCGCGAGGGCACCAACTTCTGGGTGGTGCGCCCGCGCCTGGACGTCAGCGGCGTGTCGGGCCTGGGCACCTTGTTGTCCGGCGCCTACATCGGCGTCGATGCAGTCGAGGGCAAGGACTCGTCCAAGAAGGCGACCAAGCTGCATTTCGTCGGCCTGGAAACGCCGCCCGCCGTGACGCATGACCGCGCCGGCAAGCGCTTCAAGCTCAAGGCGGCGGACCTGGGGTCGCTGGACATCGGTTCGCCGGTGTATTTCCGTCGCATCAACGTGGGCCGCGTGATCGGCTACGAACTCGACAAGACCGGCAACGCCGTCAATGTCGAGGTATTCGTCGACGCGCCCAACGACAAGTTCGTGACCAATGGCACCCGTTTCTGGAATGCCAGCGGCGTGGACTTCAGCGTCAACGCCGAAGGCCTGAAGGTGCGTACCCAGTCGCTGGTGTCGATGGCGGTGGGCGGCGTGGCGTTCGAGCCGGTCTACAGCGCGCGCGATGCCAACACCCCGGCGGCGGCCGATACGCACTTCGAGCTGTATGCCACCGAGGCGGCGGCCAAGGCCAACCCGGACGGCGAAGCCTTCCCGATCCGCATGCGCTTTGATCAGTCGATCCGCGGCCTGGCGGTGGGCGCGGCGATCGACTTCTCGGGCATCACGCTGGGCAACGTCACCCAGATCAACATGGATTTCGATCCCGTCAGCAAGCGTTTCTTCGCGCTGGTGGACGCCACGCTGTATCCGGAACGCCTGGGCCGGGTCTACGACGAGGTGCGCGAGCACGCCATCAAGGACGGCGACGAGGCCGGCGGACGCCTGCTGGGCATCATGATCAAGCATGGCCTGCGCGCCCAGTTGCGCACCGCCAACCTGCTGACCGGTCAGCTGTACGTGGTGCTGGACGAGTTCCCCAACGTCAAGCCGGTGGAATTCAAGATGACCACGCCGGCCATGATCCCGACCGTGCCGGGCCAGCTCGATCAGTTGCAGCAGCAGGTCAGCAATATCGTCGCCAAGATCGACAAGATTCCGTTCGACAAGATCGGCGAGGACCTGCGCACCACGCTGGCCAGCACCTCCAAGTTGATGAACCGCCTGGACAAGCAGGTCGCGCCCGAGGCCCAGGGCGTGCTCAGGCAGGCGCGCGACTCCATGGCCAACCTCAATGCGCTCCTGGCCTCGGATGCCTCGCTGCCGGTCAACGCCGAGAAGGCCATGCAGGAATTGAGCCGCGCCGCCCGTTCGCTGCGGGCGCTGGCCGACTTCCTGCAATCGAATCCCGAATCGCTGCTGCGCGGCCGCGGCCAGGACCCGATCCCCGGCGCCGGCCCCGTCAGGAACTGAACCCATGACCCGACTCCGTTTCCGCCCCCTCCCGACTTCCCGTTCCGGCGCGTTTGGCCGCGGCCTGGCGTTGCTGGCCCTGCCGCTGCTGCTGGCCGCCTGCGCCTCATCGCCGCCCGTGCATTACTACACGCTGCAAGGGCCGGCGCCGAAGCCCCCGGCCGTGCCCCGCGCAGCCGCGCCGTTCCTGCTGGAAGTGCAGGGTGTCAACGTCGCGTCGCAGGCGGATCAGCCGCAATTGATGGTGCGCACGGGCGACGGCAGCGTGGCGGCGATGTATTCCGAGCGCTGGAGTTCGCCCTTGGGTGACGAGATTCGCGGCGCGCTCTCCGACGCGCTCAAGCACGACCTGGGCGCGCTGGACGTGCAGGTGGTCAAGCCCGGCCCGGCCGCGCCGGTGTGGCGGGTCCAGACCGACGTGCAGCGGTTTGACCTGGTGTCGGGCAGCATGGCGCAACTGGACGCAACCTGGCGGGTGCGGCCGGTAAACCTCAAGGGCCAGGGTCTGCTGTGCCGCAGCGTCGTCACCGAAACCGTGACGCAGGCCGGCATACCGGCGCTGGTCGCCGCGCAGCAGCGCGCGGTGGCCGCGCTGGCGGGCGCCATGGCGTCCGCCATGCGCGGGCAGACCCCGGACAGCGGTGGCGCGGTACAGATGCTGGGCTGCTCGCCGCTACCCGATGCGGACAAGTCATAAACGGGGACGGGCAGGGTGCCAAAACCTGCCGTGATCTCAATCGGTTAACCTCTAGGGTTAACCTTAATACAAACCCGGTTGCAACCTGACTAGCATACGGTCCTACCGATGCCGGGCCCCTTTCGCGTGCCCGGTGTGACCTCTGCCATGCGACAGGAAGCAATCTCTTATGGCCAGCACCACCCTCGGCGTCAAGGTCGATGACGCGCTGCGCGACCGCCTGAAGGCCGCCGCGCAAAAACTCAATTGCACGCCGCACTGGCTGCACAAGCAGGCGATTCTCGCCTACCTGGACAAGATCGAGCGTGGCCATCTGCCGGCCGAGATGTCCCACCTGGGCGGCGACGAGGGAGGCGATGAAGACGGCGGTGAGCACCAGGCCGCCGCCACGCCGCCGTTCTACGAGTTCGGCCAGGACGTGCAGCCGCAATCGGTGTTGCGCGCGGCCATCACGGCGGCCTATCGCCGGCCCGAGCCCGAGTGCGTGCCGCTGTTGCTGGGCCAGGCTCGGATGCCGAACCTGGAAAAAGTGCATGCCATGGCCAGCGATCTGGTCAAGAAGCTGCGCGGCAAGCGCAGCGGCGGCGGCGTCGAGGGACTGATCCAGGAATTCTCGCTGTCCAGCCAGGAGGGCGTGGCGCTGATGTGCCTGGCCGAGGCGCTGCTGCGCATTCCCGACCGCGCCACGCGCGATGCGCTGATCCGCGACAAGGTCTCGCGCGGCGACTGGAAATCGCACATGGGCGGTTCGCAGTCGCTGTTCGTCAACGCCGCCACCTGGGGCCTGATGATCACCGGCAAGCTGGTGGCCGTGAGCAGCGAGCAGTCGCTGTCCAAGGCGCTGACGCGCCTGATCGGCAAGGGCGGCGAGCCGCTGGTACGCAAGGGCGTGAACATCGCCATGCGCATGATGGGCGAGCAGTTCGTGTCGGGCCAGACCATTTCCGAGGCGCTGGCCAACAACCGCAAGATGGAAGGCCGCGGCTTCCGCTATTCGTACGACATGCTGGGCGAAGCGGCCACCACGGCCGAGGACGCCGAGCGCTATTACGCTTCGTACGAGCAGGCCATCCACGCCATCGGCAAGGCCGCCGCCGGCCGCGGCATCTACGAAGGCCCCGGCATCTCCATCAAGCTGTCGGCGCTGCATCCGCGCTATTCGCGCGCCCAGCGCGAACGCGTCATGGCCGAGCTGCTGCCGCGCGTGAAGGCGCTGACCATCCTGGCGCGCAGCTACGACATCGGCCTGAACATCGATGCCGAAGAAGCCGACCGCCTGGAAATCTCGCTGGATCTGCTGGAGGCGCTGTGCTTCACGCCCGAGCTGGAAGGCTGGAATGGCATCGGCTTCGTGATCCAGGCCTACCAGAAGCGCGCGCCGTTCGTCATCGACTACGTCATCGACCTGGCGCGCCGCAGCCGTCATCGCGTGATGGTGCGCCTGGTCAAGGGCGCCTACTGGGACAGCGAGATCAAGCGCGCCCAGGTCGACGGCCTGGAGGGCTATCCGGTCTACACCCGCAAGGTCTACACCGACGTGGCCTACCTGGCCTGCGCCCGCAAGCTGCTGGGCGCGCCGGAAGCCGTGTATCCGCAGTTCGCCACCCACAACGCCTACACGCTGTCGGCGATCTACCAGCTGGCCGGCCAGAACTACTACCCGGGCCAGTATGAATTCCAATGCCTGCACGGCATGGGCGAACCGCTGTATGACGAGGTGGTCGGGCCGCTGGCGCAGGGCAAGCTGAACCGTCCGTGCCGCATCTACGCCCCGGTCGGCACGCACGAAACGCTGCTGGCCTACCTGGTGCGCCGCCTGCTGGAAAACGGCGCCAATACCTCGTTCGTCAATCTGATCGGCGACGAGAGCATTCCGGTCGAGACCCTGGTGGCCGACCCGGTCGAGGCCGCCTCGCGCATCGTGCCGCTGGGCGCGCCGCACGAGAAGATTCCGTTGCCGCGCGAGCTCTACGGCAATCCGCAACAGGGCGCGCGCGCCAACTCCGCCGGCCTGGACCTGAGCAACGAACACCGCCTGGGCTCGCTGTCGGCCGCGCTGCTGACCAGCGCCGCCACGCCCTGGCGCGCCGCGCCCATGCTGGGCGAGGGCGACGGCGCCTGGGACGCGGCGCGCGCCATCGAGGTGCGCAACCCCGCCAACCTGCGCGACGTGGTCGGCCATGTCATCGAGGCCAATGGCGAAGAAGCCGAGGCCGCCCTGCGCGCCGCGGCCAATGCCGCGCCCATCTGGCAGTCGACCCCGGTGGCCGAGCGCGCGCAATGCCTGCGCCGCGCCGCGCAACTGCTGGAAGAGCAGATGCAGACCCTGCTGGGCCTGATCGTGCGCGAGGCCGGCAAGTCGCTGCCCAACGCCATCGCCGAAGTGCGCGAGGCGGTGGACTTCCTGCGCTACTACGCCGACCAGGCCGACCGCGAATTCAGCAACGACACGCACCGCCCGCTGGGCACGGTGCTGTGCATCAGCCCCTGGAATTTCCCGCTGGCCATCTTCACCGGCCAGGTCGCGGCCGCGCTGGCCGCCGGCAACACCGTGCTGGCCAAGCCCGCCGAGCAGACGCCGCTGATCGCGGCGCAGGCGGTGGCGATCCTGCGCGCCGCCGGCGTGCCGGCGGGCGCGGTGCAACTGTTGCCCGGCCGTGGCGAGACCGTGGGCGCGCAACTGGTGGCCAGCCCCGGCGTGCGTGGCGTGATGTTCACCGGCTCGACCGACGTGGCGCGCATCATCGCGCGCACGCTGGCCGATCGGCTGGACGACGACGGCCATACCATTCCGCTGATCGCCGAGACCGGCGGCCAGAACGCCATGGTGGTGGATTCGTCGGCGCTGTCCGAGCAGGTGGTATTCGACGTGCTCAGCTCGGCCTTCGATTCGGCCGGCCAGCGCTGTTCCGCGCTGCGCGTGCTGTGCGTGCAGGAAGACAACGCCGATCACGTGCTGACCATGCTGCGCGGCGCGATGCGCGAACTGAGCGTGGGCAACCCGGACCGCCTGTCGGTCGACGTCGGCCCGGTCATCGACACCGAGGCGCGCAACGGCATCCAGCGCCACATCGACGCGATGCGCACGGCCGGCCACCGGGTGGACCAGGTCGAGCTGAACGGCGAATGCCGCCACGGCACCTTCGTGGCGCCCACCATCATCGAGATCGACCACATCAGCGAACTGACGCGCGAAGTGTTCGGCCCGGTGCTGCATGTGGTGCGCTACGCCCGCGATGAGTTGGACGCGTTGCTGGACGCCATCAATGGCACCGGCTACGGCCTGACCTTCGGCGTGCACACCCGCATCGACGAAACCATTGCCCACGTGACCGGCCAGGTCCATGCCGGCAACGTCTACGTCAACCGCAACATCGTCGGCGCGGTGGTCGGGGTGCAGCCCTTCGGCGGCGAGTGCCTGTCGGGCACCGGCCCCAAGGCCGGGGGCCCGCTGTATATGTACCGCCTGCTGGGCACGCGGCCCGAGGGCCTGCCGCCGGCGCTGGACGCGGCGGCGCCGCTGCCGCAGCGCATCGCGCTGCCGGGTCCCACGGGCGAGACCAACACCTATATGGTGGAACCGCGCGGCGCGGTCTACTGCGTGGCGGCCACCGAGGCCGGCGCGCGCGCCCAGTGGGCCGCGGCGCGCCTGACGGGCAACCACGCGTGGTTCGCCGACACGCCGGCGGCGCACGCGCTGCTGGCCACGCTGGATGCCGAGCAGCAGGGTCAGGCGGGTATCCTGGCCGATGCCGAGGTCGACCAGGCCGACTACCACGCGGTGCTGTTCGAGGGCGACGGCGACACGCTGCGCGCCCTGAACCAGCGCATCGCGCAGCGTCCGGGCGCGATCCTGGCGGTGCATGGGCTGACCTCGGACGCGTTGGCGGCCGGCGCCGCGTATGTGCCGGAACGCCTGCTTACCGAACGTTCCATCAGCGTCAATACGGCCGCGGCCGGCGGCAACGCCAGCCTCATGACCATCGGCTGAGCGTGACCGAGGGGTAACCCTTGGGAAACCAAGGGTTATCTCCAATATCTAGCGAGGTTGCACTGGAAGCAAAATCCGGTCGCACCTGAAGTTCGATTGTGGCAACCCGGCAATCGCACTCAAATAGATCACCTGGCCCAAAAGCCCAGGTATAACAAAGCCACATCCGACATACCGGAGGATTCCAATGAAGTTTCGCACCACTTTGAAGCTTGTCGCCGCCAGCATCGCCGCCGTCGGCATGGCCGCCGCCGCGCAGGCCGCCGACGTCAAGTTCGGCTTTGCCGCGCCCCTGACCGGTCCCCAGTCGCACTATGGCGAGGACATGCAGAACGGCCTGAACCTGGCGCTGGAAGAAGCCAACAAGAAGGGCGTGAAGGTCGACGGCCAGCCCGCCAAGTTCGTGCTGGTGTCGCGCGACGACCAGGCCGACCCGCGCGTCGGCGTGCAGGTGGCGCAGCAGCTGGTCGACGAGAACGTCGTCGGCATCCTGGGCCACTTCAACTCGGGCACCACGATTCCCGCTTCGCGCGTCTACCACGAAGCCGGCCTGCCGCAGATCGCCATGGCGACCTCGCCCGAGTACACCAAGCAGGGCTACGAAACCACCTTCCGCATGATGACCAGCGACACCCAGCAGGGCGCCGCGGTCGGCAAGTTCATGGTGCAGAGCCTGAAGGCCAAGAAGGTCGCCATCATCGACGACCGCACCGCCTACGGCCAGGGCCTGGCCGACGAGGTCGAGAAGGCCGTCAAGGCCGCCGGCGGCCAGGTGGTGCGCCGCGAGTACACGACCGACAAGGCCAACGACTTCACGGCCATCCTGACCAACATCAAGGGCTCGGCGCCCGACGCCATCTTCTACGGCGGCCTGGACGCGCAGTCCGGCCCGATGAAGCGCCAGTTGGCCACGCTCGGCCTGAAGGCGCCGCTGGTCTCGGGTGAAATGACCCGCAGCGACACCTTCATCAAGCTGGCCGGCGACGCCGCCGACGGCACCTACGCCTCGCTGGCCGGCGTGCCGCTGGACAAGATGGCCGCGGGCAAGGACTTCGAGCAGCGCTACCAGGCCCGCTTCAAGAAGGCCCCCGGCGTCTACGCGCCGTACGCCTATGACGGCGCCTGGAACATGATCGCGGCGATCGAAGCTGCCGGTTCGGCCAAGCCCGAGAAGTACCTGCCGGAACTGGCCAAGCTGAACCGCAAGGGCGCCACCAGCGAGCACATCGCCTACGACAAGAACGGTGACCTGAAGGAAATCTCGGTCACCATCTACGAAGTCAAGAATGGCAAGTGGGAGATGGTTGAAACGATGGTCAGCCAGGCCAACTAAGGCTGCCTGACCCGGCCAGGACGCGGCGCCGCCGCGCCTGGCCATCTTGATTGACCCCGCGCGCGCCGCCCGGCGCGGCGGCGATTTGCGCGAAGGCGGCCCCCGGGGGCCGCGCCGCATCCGATCCTCGCGCGATTTTTCCAGGCTTATTTCCACGGCCCCTATGGATATCTTCATTCAACAACTGATTAACGGCGTCACGCTCGGCAGCGTGTACGCCCTGGTCGCCCTTGGCTACACCATGGTGTACGGCATCATCGGGCTGATCAACTTCGCGCATGGCGACGTCGTCATGATCGGCGCGATGGCGGCCACCACGATCGCCATCTCGCTGGTCGGCGGCGACCCGTCCGCGTCCGCCTTCATGGTGCTGGGCCTGGGCCTGCTGGTGTCCGTGCCGCTGTGCATGGCCGTGGGCTGGACCGCCGAGCGCGTGGCCTACCGGCCGCTGCGCCGCGCGCCGCGCCTGGCCGCCCTGATCACCGCCATCGGCGTGTCCATCATCCTGCAGAACGTGGCGATGATGGGCTGGGGCCGCAACTATCTGAACTTCCCGCAGGTGCTGACGCCGCAGGTGTTCGAGATCTTCGGCGCGCGCATGAGCACGCTGCAGATCGCCATCGTTGCGATCGCCGCGCTCATCATGGGCGGGCTGCTGGCCGTGGTGCACAAGACGCGCCTGGGCACCGCCATGCGCGCCACCGCGCAGAACCGCGAAGTGGCTGGCCTGATGGGCGTGAACATCAACACCGTGATCTCGGCGGCGTTCCTGATCGGCTCGGCGCTGGCCGCGGTGGCCGGCATGATGGTCGCCACCTACTACGGCGTGTCGCAGTACACCATGGGCTTCATGCTGGGCCTGAAGGCCTTCACGGCCGCGGTGCTGGGCGGCATCGGCAACCTGGTCGGCGCCATGGCGGGCGGCCTGTTGCTGGGCATCATCGAATCGCTGGGCGCCGGCTACATCGGCGACCTGACCGGCGGCTTCCTGGGCAGCCACTACCAGGACGTGTTCGCGTTCTTCGTGCTGGTGCTGGTGCTGATTTTCCGTCCGTCCGGCCTGCTGGGCGAGCGTGTGGGGGACCGCGCATGAGCACCACCCTGAAAAACAGCGGGCTGTCGACCCGCAACCTGGTCGGCATCGCGCTGATCGGCATCGTGCTGGCGGTGCTGCCGTTCGTGATCGGCATGGCCGGCCAGAGCTGGGTCCGCATCCTGAACTTCGCGCTGCTGTACGTGATGCTGTCGCTGGGCCTGAACATCGTGGTGGGCTTTGCCGGCCTGCTGGACCTGGGCTACATCGCGTTCTACGCGGTGGGCGCCTACACCTGGGCGCTGCTGGCTTCGCCGCACTTCGGGCTGCACCTGCCGTTCTGGGCGATCCTGCCGATCGCGCTGGCGGTGGCGTGCCTGTTCGGGGTGCTGCTGGGGGCGCCGACGCTGAAATTGCGCGGCGACTACCTGGCCATCGTGACGCTGGGCTTCGGCGAGATCATCCGCATCTTCCTTAACAACCTGAACGCGCCGGTCAACATCACCAACGGCCCGCAGGGCATCAACCGCATCGATACCTTCAAGGTGGGCGAGTTCGCCTTTGGCCGCACCGAGAGCCTGCTGGGCATCCGCGTGACCGGGCCGGAGAAGTACTACTACCTGCTGCTGGCGCTGACGCTGATCATCATCCTGGTGTGCGTGCGCCTGCAGAACTCGCGCATCGGCCGCGCCTGGGAAGCCATCCGCGAAGACGAGATCGCCGCCAAGGCCATGGGCATCAACACCCGCAACATCAAGCTGCTGGCCTTCGCCATGGGCGCCTCGTTCGGCGGCGTGGCGGGCGCGCTGTTCGCGTCGATGCAGGGTTTCGTCAGCCCCGAGAGCTTCTCGCTGATGGAATCCATTTCCATCCTGTGCATGGTGGTGCTGGGCGGCATGGGCCACATCCCGGGCGTGATCCTGGGCGCGTTGATCCTGGCCGCATTGCCGGAATTCCTGCGCGCCGTGGTCGAGCCGGTGCAGCAGATGGTGTTCGGCGCGGTGGTGCTGGATCCCGAGGGCATCCGCATGCTGCTGTTCGGCCTGGCGATGGTGTGCGTGATGCTGTTCCGTCCCGCCGGCCTGTGGCCGTCGGCCGTGCGCAAGCGCGAGCTGGCCACCAAGACGCAGGGAGGCGCGGCATGAGCAAACTGCTGCAAGCCCAGGGACTGGGCAAACGCTTCGGCGGCCTGCAGGCCCTGTCGGACGTCAGTTTCGACATCGAGCAGGGCGAGATCTACGGCCTGATCGGCCCCAACGGCGCCGGCAAGACCACGCTGTTCAACGTGCTTACGGGCCTGTACATCCCGGAAGACGGCAGCTGCACCTTCAACGGCGCCTCGATGTCGGGCAAGAAACCGCACGAGGTGGCGCACGCGGGTCTGGCGCGGACCTTCCAGAACATCCGCCTGTTCGCCAACCTGAGCGCGATCGAGAACGTCATGATCGGCCGCCACATGCGCACCCGCGCCGGCGTGCTGGGCGCGGTGTTCCGCACCCGCGGCACGCGCGCCGAGGAAGCCGCCATCGAGGCCCGCGCCCAGGAGCTGCTGGACTACGTCGGCATCGGCCACCGCGCCAACGACGTGGCGCGTTCGCTGCCCTATGGCGACCAGCGCCGCCTGGAAATCGCGCGCGCCTTGGCCACCGATCCCAAGCTGCTGGCGCTGGACGAACCGGCCGCCGGCATGAACGCCTCGGAAACCGTGGTGCTGCGCAAGCTGATCGAGAAGATCCGCGACGACGGCGTCACGGTGCTGCTGATCGAGCACGACATGAAGCTGGTCATGGGCCTGTGCGATCGCGTGCTGGTGCTGGAATACGGCAAGGTGCTGGCCATGGGCAAACCCGCCCAGGTGCAGCGCGACCCCAAGGTCATTGAAGCGTATCTGGGCGCGGGCGCCGCCCAGGATCCGCTGATTCATCAGGAGCGCCCGGCATGACGACGGCAAGCAAACCCCTACTGGAACTGCGCGGCCTGCAGGTCGCGTACGGCGGCATCCGCGCGGTGCGCGGCATCGACCTGCGCGTGGACGAAGGCGAACTGGTGTGCCTGATCGGCGCCAACGGCGCTGGCAAGAGCACGACGCTGCGCGCCATCTGCGGCCTGGTGCCGCTGGCCGGCGGCGAAGTGGTCTACGGCGGCCAGTCCATCGGCGGCCAGAAGTCGCACGAGCTGGTGCGCCAGGGCCTGGTGATGGTGCCCGAGGGACGCGGCATCTTCGGCCAGCTCACCATCGAGGAAAACCTGGCGATGGGCGCCTACATCCGGCGCGATGCCGCGCAGGTGCGGCAGGACACCGACCGTGTGTTCACGCTGTTCCCGCGCCTGGCCGAACGCCGCAAGCAGGCGGCGGGCACGCTCTCGGGTGGCGAGCAGCAGATGGTGGCCATGGGCCGCGCGATGATCGCGCGTCCGAAGCTGCTGTTGCTGGACGAACCCTCGATGGGGCTGGCGCCGCTGATGGTCGAGAAGGTCTTCGAGGTGGTGCGCACCATCGCCAGCGAAGGCGTCACGATCCTCTTGATCGAGCAGAACGCGCGCCTGGCGCTGGAGAACAGCCACCGCGGCTACGTGATGGAATCCGGCGAGATTACCTTGTCGGGTCCTGCTGCCGACATGCTGCACGATCCCAAGGTGCGCGCCGCGTACCTGGGGGAAGTGGAAGAGGCGTAGCCGCGTTCCGCTTGCCACATGAGAAAAGCCCGGCCGCCAGGCCGGGCTTTTTTTTGTGCCGCGCTGGCGTGCTACGCGGGTTGCGCCACGACCCGCTCGCGCCCGATCAGCAGGGCGATGACGGCGGCGATGAGACCGGTGGCGCCGGCCGCGACGAAGGCCATCAGGTAGCTGCCTTGCGACTCGCGCACCACGCCCGCCATCCAGGCCGCGCTGGCCGCGCCCAACTGGTGGCCGGCGACGATCCAGCCGAACACGATGGGCGCCTCGCGATCGCCGAAGGCTTCAGTGGCCAGGCGCAGCGTGGGCGGCACGGTGGCGATCCAGTCCAGGCCGAAGAACACCGCGAAGATCGCCAGGCCGTAGAACGAGAAGTCGGAATAGGGCAGATAGATCAGCGCCAGGCCGCGCAGCCCGTAGTAGACGAACAGCAGCTTGCGCGGATCGTAGCGGTCGGTCAGCCAGCCGGAGGCGGTGGTGCCGAACAGGTCGAAGATGCCCATGATCGCCAGCAGCCCCGCCGCCTGCACTTCGGGCATGCCATGGTCGCCGCACAGCGCGATCAGGTGCGTGCCGACCAGCCCATTGGTGGTGAAGCCGCAGATGAAGAAGGTGGCGAACAGGAACCAGAAGGTGCGGGTGCGGGCGGCGCGGGACAGGGCGCCGAAGGTGGCGGCGATCATGCCGGTGCGCGGCGTGGCGGGCGCGGGCGGTTCATGCGGGTCGCTGCCGAAAGGAACCAGGCCGACGCTGGCGGGGCGGTCGGGCACCAGCCACCAGGCCACCGGCACCAGCGCGGCGGCGGCGCCCGCCACGGTCCAGACCACCCGGGTCCAGTCGCCGGACGACGCCAGCGCCGCGAGGATGGGCAGGAAGATCAGCGTGCCGGTGGCGGTGCTGGCGGTCAGCAAGCCCATCATCAGGCCGCGATGCTTCGTGAACCAGCGGTTGACCACCGTGGCGCCCATGACCACGGCGACCGCGCCCGAGCCGACGCCGGAGAACACGCCCCAGGTCAGCAGCAGGTGCCACGGCTGGGTCATGTAGGCGCTGGCGGCGGTCGAGAGGGACATCACCGAGAGCGCCGCGATCAGCACGCGGCGCACGCCGAAGCGTTCCATCGCGGCCGCCGCGAACGGCCCCACCAGTCCATACAGGAAGATGCCGACGGCGGCCGAGAACGAAGTGGTGCTGCGATTCCAGCCAAAGCTTTGCTCCAGCGGCACCAGCAGCACGCTGGGAGATGCGCGCAGGCCGGCCGAGACCAGGAGCGCCAGGAAGATCACGCCGACGACCACGAAAGCGTACTTCTGTCCCGCGCGGCGGAAGGGGATGGGAGGGTGGGCTATACTCATGTTACTGACCGGTACGTAATTGGGTTTGCGAATGGTACGTACCGGTCAGTAACGCCGTCAAGCGATATTTTCTGACGGCCGGTTTTCAGGGCTGCCGGCGTATGACGACCGGTCTCAGCAAGGAGTTTTCGAATGGCCAGCAAATCCCCCGCGGGCGGCAACGACGCCAAATCTGCCGCCACACCCACCGCCAAGCCGCCCCTGGCGGCCGACCGCATCCGCCAGACGGCGCGCGAGATGTTCTACCGCGACGGCATCCGCGCGGTGGGGGTGGACGCCATCGTCAACCAGGCCGGCGTCACCAAGCCCAGCCTGTATCGCAGCTTCTCGTCCAAGGACGAGCTGGCGGCGGCCTATCTGCGCGACTACGACGCCGAATTTTGGGCGCGTTTCAACGCCGCCTGCGATGCCCACCCGGGCGACCCGCAGGCGCAACTGCGCGCCTACCTGTCGGGCCTGAGCGTGCGGGCGGTGCAAAGCGGCTATCGGGGCTGCGGCCTGACCAACGCGGCGGTCGAGTATCCGGAGGCCGGCCACCCGGCGCGGGAAGTCGCCGTCGCGCACAAGCTGGAGCTGCGCCGGCGCCTGACCGCGATGGCGGCCGAAATGGGCGCGCCCGATGCCCAGGCCCTGGGCGACGGCTTGCTGCTCCTGATCGAAGGCGCCTTCGTGTCGAGCCAGTTGTTCGGCGAGGGCGGGCCGGCCGGCCGGGTGGCGGACATGGCGGACATGATGATCGACGCTCATCTCGGCCGCCGTTGATTGTTGCGATGCACAATAATGGTGCCGGATACGGTGCCGGATGCACCGATGTGGTGGTGTTTGTACCCATTTCGCAACGCCGAAAATAATGCTAGGCATTTTTATTGCAACGCAGCAACCACGGATCTAAGATGAATTCGTGTTGTTCCCCATCGCGCTTTCTCAAGGAGAGAATCATGAGCGATACCGCGTTGAAAAATGCCCGCATGTCGGATGCGCTGGAGCAGTCCTTGATCCGCGAGGCCATCAAGGCGGAAACCCTGTCCGGGCCGTTCTCGCGCTCGGGCTGGCGCCGGCTCAAGCTGCGCATGCGCCGGTTCGGCGGCGCCATCGGTGAAGTGCTGCACGACATGGACGCCGGCCGCCGCCAGCATCCTGTGATTTCCGCCCACCGTTGAGCGGCGCATCCGCGCCAGGAGAAAAACGCCAGCTTTCGCTGGCGTTTTTTTATGCCCGACAGCCTTCAGGCCGTGCCCGCCGCGGCGTCGATGATCCAATCCAGGAAGGCCCTGACTTCCGGCCGTTCGGCCGCGCCCGGCACGGTGACGGCGTAGTAGGCGAATCGCGCCGGCCACGGCTTGTCCAGCACCTGCGCCAGCCGGCCGGCGGCGATCTCCTGCTGCGCGTACTGCTGCGGCACCAGGGCCAGCCCCTGGCCGGATTCCGCCGCGCGGATCAGCAGGAAGTCATCCTCGAAGGCATTGCCGCGTTCGGCGCGCGCATCCGCCGCCACGCCGCTGGCCGCCAGCCACAGCGGCCAGTCGGCGCGGTCCGAGTCATGCAATAGCGGGTAATCCAGGCAGTCGGCGGGTTCGCGGATCGCGCCCGGCGGTACCAGTTGCGGACTGGCCACGGGCACCAGCACCGGCGCCATCAGGCGCACGCTTTCCAGTCCCGGGTAGTCGCCCAGGCCGTGGCGCAGGGCGACATCGACCCGGTCGCGGCGCAGGTCGGTCAATGCCGAGGTCGCCTCCACGCGGATCTCGATTCCCGGATGCAATTGCTTGAACGCGCCCAGCCGCGGCACTAGCCACGAGGCGGCGAAGGTGGCGACCGTGCTGATGGTCAGCGTGTGTTGCCCCTTGCTGGCCTCCAGCGCCGCCATGGCCTGGTCGATCTGCGCGAAGGCCTGCAACAGGGCGGGATGCAGTGTGGCGCCGGCCGGCGTCAGGCGCAGGCCCTGGCGTTCGCGGGTGAACAGCGCCAGGCCGACGCGGTCTTCCAGCAGGCGGATCTGCTGGCTGATCGCGCCCGGGGTGACGTGCAGCGCCTGGGCCGCGGCCTTGATGCTGCCGCGTTGGCTGACTTCGACGAAGGTGCGCAGGGTCTGAAGCGGGACGGAGGACATCGAGTTTAGTTTTTCTAAAGCATGAGGGCAGAAATCATCGCTTCTGATTATAGGAGCTTGTTGCCATCATGGCGCGGTCGGTTTGAATTTCCGACGCCACGAAAACTAAACCGAGAGGATCGCTTTGATGACCCCTGCAACCCGTGTCCGGCAGCCTGTCCAGGTCGGGGCACAGCC
Source organism: Achromobacter sp. EG18 (assembly GCF_059759395.1). Taxonomy (NCBI): domain Bacteria; kingdom Pseudomonadati; phylum Pseudomonadota; class Betaproteobacteria; order Burkholderiales; family Alcaligenaceae; genus Achromobacter; species Achromobacter sp. EG18. The sequence goes on along the minus strand of NZ_CM186213.1, from coordinate 2,108,265 downwards.
ATGATCGACCTGTATACCGACAGCTCCCCCAATGGTTTCAAGATCACCATCGCGCTGGAGGAACTGGGCCTGCCCTATACCCTCAGGCACGTGCATATCGACGCGGGGGAAAACCGGCGGCCGGCTTTCCTGCGGCTCAATCCGCACGGCCGCATCCCGGTGCTGGTGGATCATGCCACCGGCATCACCCTGTTCGAGTCGGCGGCGATCCTGCTGTACCTGGCCGACAAGACGCGTCGGTTGTTGCCGATCGATCCCCAGGCGCGCTGGCAAGCGATCCAGTGGCTGATGTTTCATGCGGCCAGCGTCGGTCCCATCATCGGCCAGCGCGTGCACTTCGAGATTTTCTCCGCCACCCCGCAGCCCGAGGCGATCGAACGCTACCGCGGCCTGTGCGACGCCGCGTTCGGCGTGCTCGACGGGCAGCTGGCGCGGCATTCCCATGTCGCGGGCGAAGACTATTCGATTGCCGATATCGCGCACTTCGGCTGGACCCATATCGCCCGCATCGTCGGCTTCGATTTCAGCGCCCACGCCCATTTGAGCGCGTGGCACGAACGCGTCGCCGCCCGGCCGGCGGTGCAGCGTGGCGTCACCTTGCCCGCGCCGGCCGTCGGCGCCTGAACCTGCTCAATCATGGAAACGCAAAATGCTTGAATCCACCACGACGTCCTCCGTATCCATCCCCACCGGCGCTTCCGCGCCGGCGTTCGCAGCCCATCCGGGTTATTGCCGCATGTTCGCGCCCGGCCAGCTCACCCTCGGCATGTTCCTGCCGCTGCGCTTCTACAACGGCGACATGCAGGTGCTGGCGGGGCAGTCGGAGCTCGTGACCGAGATCGACCGGCTCGGCTTTGCCGCCGTCTGGGTACGGGACGTGCCCTTGATGGACCTGGGCTTCGGCGATGCCGGACAGGTGTTCGATCCCTTCACCTACCTGTCGTTCCTGGCGGCCCGGACCCGTTCGATCGCGCTGGCTACCGGCAGCGCCATTTTCTCGTTGCGCCATCCGATCGACCTGGCCAAGGCCGCAGCCACCATCGACCAGTTGTCGGGCGGCCGGCTGGTGATGGGCATCGCCTCGGGCGACCGGCCCTCGGAGTTTCCGGCCTATGGCATCGAACACGAGCAGCGGGCTGAGCGCTTCCGCGATGCGGTGGCGTACTTCCGGCGGCTGCTGGGTAGCGCGGGCGGCGCCATCGAATCGCCGTTGGGCCGCACCCTGAGCGGCACGCTGTTGCTGCCCAAGCCGGCAACGGGCGTGATCCCTCTGATGGTGACGGGCGGCTCCGGCCAGTCGCCAGCGTGGATCAGCGAACATGCGGACGGCTGGTTGAGCTATCCCGGTCCGTCGCACGACAAGAGCGGGCCGGCGCGGCTTGCCGACAAGATCCGTATCTGGCGCCAGGGCATTCCGGACGGCGGTTTCCGGCCGCACATGACCAACGAGTGGCTGGATCTGGTCGACGACCCCGACCATCCGCGCACGCCGCTGCAGGGCGGCTTCGTGTTGCGCACGGGCAGGAACGGCTTGATCGCGCTATTGCGGGAGTGGCAGGCCGCCGGGGTGAACCACGTGGCCCTGGGCATCCAGTTCTCGGAACGGCCGGCGGCCGAGATCATCCATGAGCTGGCCGAGGAGGTGCTGCCGCATTTTCCGTCGCTGCCGGGGCCGGCCCCGCGCGACGGCCGCTGGTGAGGATCACAGCGCCATGTCCACCAGCAGGTAGCCGTCCAGCAGGATGATGCCAACGGTGGCGACCACGGCCGCCCAGGCCCAGGCGCCGCGCAATACGTGGCGGCCCATCACCTGCCTGCGGCGGGCCAGCACCACCAGCGGACCCAGCGCGAAAGGCAGGGCCAGGCTCAGGATGACCTGGCTCAGCACCAGCAACTGGTCCGGGTCCTGGCCGCCGGTGAAGGCCAGCAGGGCGGCGGCCACGGCGCCGGCGATCAGCCGCGTGGCCAGCGCGCGGCGGCGGTCGGACCAGCCGCTGTTGATCTGGAAGCCTTGCGACAGCATGCGGCCGGCCAGCACGCCGGTGATGGTGGAGCTTTGGCCCGCCGCGTACAGCGCGATCGCGAACACGATGGCGGCGCCGATGCCGAAAGTCTGGCCGATCACGGCATGGGCGTCGTCCAGGCTGGAGACGATGATGCCGGAGCCGGACAGCGAGGCCGCGGCGACGATCATGATGGCCGAGTTGATCAGCATGGCCACGCCCAGCGACAGCACGGTGTCGTTGCGCGCCACGCGCATGGCCAGGTCGCGCGCGTCGGCCGGCAGCACGCGGGCGCGTTGCGCCAGCGAACCGGAGTGCAGGTAGAGGTTGTGCGGCATCAGGGTCGCGCCCAGGATGCCCAGCGCGATCAGGAAGCCCTGCGGATCGCGCAGTGCCTGGCCGGTGCGCGCCATGCCGTGGGCGACGTCGGTCCAGGCGGGATTGGCCTTGAACAGGAGGAACACGAACGAGGCCGCCACGATCGACAGCAGCACGGCGATGACGCGCTCGTGGCGGTCGGCGTTGCCGCGCGTCAGGGCCAGCACGGCGAAGGTGCCGACGCCGGTGACGGCCACGCCGCCCAGCAGCGGCAGGTTGAACAGCAGGCGCAGCGCGATGGCGCCGCCGATGAGTTCGGCCAGCGCGGTGGCCAGGATGGCGGCCTCGCCGGCCAGCCAGGCCGCCTTGGCGGTGCGCGACGACAGGTGGCGGGCGGTGAGGGTGGCCAGGTCTTCGCCGGTGGCCAGCGCCAGGCGCGAGACCAGCACCTGGAAGCCCAGCGCCAGGATCGCCGATGCGATCACCACCAGCAGCAGGCCGTAGCCGAAGCCGCTGCCGCCGGCGATGTCGGTGGCCCAGTTGCCCGGATCGATGTAGCCCACCGCCACCAGGATGCCGGAGCCGACCACGCGGCGCAGGTTGGCGGTGACCTGGGCGTCCTGGCCGTAGGCCGCATTGCCGCCTGAAATCGCGTAGATGAATCGGGTCATGGTGATTTCCTGAGAATGGTTCTCATTTTCCATTTCTCGGGCATGACCGTCAAATTGATTTTCAGCAAGCGCGGGATAGGGCGGGCCAATGGCGCCGCCCGTGCCGCGGGCCGGCCGCGGCCGTTCAGGCCTTGAGCTTGGCGTCCATGGTGATCTTGGCGTTGAGCACCTTGGAGACCGGGCAACCCTTTTCGGCCTTGCGCGCGGCATCCTCGAAGGCCTGGGCGCTGGCGCCGGGAATCACCGCTTCCACGGTCAGGTGGACGGCGGTGATGGCAAAGCCCCCCTCGACCTTGTCGAGCGTGACCTCGGCCTTGGTGTCCAGGCTTTGCGCCGTCAGGCCGGCTTCGCCCAGGATGTTGGACAGCGCCATGGTGAAGCAGCCGGCGTGCGCGGCGCCGAGCAGTTCTTCGGGATTGGTGCCCGGGGTGTCGCCGAAGCGCGTATTGAAGCCGTAGGGCTGGTTCTTGAGCGCGCCGCTCTGCGTGGAAATCGTACCCTTGCCCGTTTTCAGATCGCCCGACCAGGCGGCGGTTGCGGTTTTCTTCATGCGTGACTCCTGTTGAGGGAACGCGCCCGCGACGGACGCGTCCGGTTGGGGGAGAGCGCGGCCCGCCTGGCGGCGGCGCGCGTTGCCGGAAGGGGCACGCACCATGATACGGCGCGCGCGCCGGGGCGTCGCCTGCCTGGCGCCCGCATCCGGCAAGCCGATGTAACCGCCGCTTGCGCCGCCTTGCCAGCGCCGCGTGGCGCCGTCACACTTCGCCCCTGGATCAACCCGAACAGGCATTGGATACAGATGGTAGTGATCGACACCGAACAAACCCGCGGCGCATTGTCGTTCGACGCGGCGATCCCGGCCTTGCGCGAGGCGTTTCGCCAGGGCGCCCACGTGCCTCCGCGGCACGTCCACGCCATCGAGTCGGGCGGCGCGCACGGCACCACGCTGATCATGCCGGCCTGGAACGAGCAGGGGTATTTCGGCGTCAAGGTCATCAACATCTTTCCCGAGAACACGCGCCAGTCGCTGCCCGGCTTGCATGCTACCTACAACCTGTACAGCGCCCGCACCGGCGTGCCGCTGGCGCAGGTGGACGGCGACCTGGTGACGGTGTTCCGCACCGCCGGCGCGGCGGCGCTGGGCGCGTCCTACCTGGCGCGCGAGGATGCGCGGGTGCTGACCATCGTCGGCTCGGGACGCATTGCCGGGCTGGTGGCGCAGGCCATGCGCACGGTGCGGCCGATCGACAAGGTGTGGGTCTGGAACGTGCGTCCGGCCGGCGCCGAAGCGCTGGCGGCGGCGCTGCGCGAGCAGGGCTTCGACGCCAGCAGCACCGTCGACCTGGAACAGGCCGTGCGCCAGGCCGACATCGTCAGCTGCGCGACGCTGTCGACCGTGCCGCTGGTGCGCGGCGACTGGCTGCGCCCCGGCACGCACCTGGACCTGATCGGCAGCTTCAAGCCCGACATGATCGAGACCGACACCGCCTGCTTCGACGGCACCACGGTCTACGTGGACACGGACGAGGCGCCCACCAAGGCGGGCGACCTGCTGGCCGCGTTCGAGGCCGGCGTGCTGGCCCGCGACGAGATCCGCGGCAATCTCACCGACCTGGTGCTGGGACGCGCGCCCGGCCGCACGCAGGCGAGCGAAGTGACGGTGTTCAAGGCCGTCGGCAGCGCGCTGGAGGACCTGACGCTGGCCGCGCTGGTCTACGAGGCCTGCAGCGGTCAGGCAAAATAACGCCATCCGCTGTTTTTCCATCCTGCGAGCTGTCGTCATGTCCCGTTTCTTCCTTCGCTACGCCTGCGCTGTCGCGCTGGCGGTTCCCGCCCTGTCCGTCCAAGCCGAGATCGTGATCGGCGTGGATGTCTCCACCACCGGCCCGGCCGCGGCGATCGGCATCCAGACCAACAACGCCATCCGCCTGTGGCCCAGCACGCTGGGCGGCGAGCCGGCGCGCTACGTGGTGCTGGACGACGGCACGGACGTCAGCCGCGCGGTCAAGAACCTGCGCAAGCTGACCTCGGAAGACAAGGTCGACGCCATCGTCGGTCCCAACACCACCGCCGCGGCGCTGGCCGCGCTGGACGTGCTGGCCGAGACCCGCACGCCGATGATCGCCCTGGCGGCCTCCAGCGTGATCGTCGAGCCGCTGTCCGACCCCAAGCGCGCCTGGGCCTTCAAGATGCCGCAGAACGATTCGCTGATGGCGACCGTGCTGGTCGAGGACATGAAGAAAAAGGGCTTCAAGAATGTGGCCTTCATCGGCTTCGCCGATTCCTACGGCGACAGCTGGTGGAAGGAGTTCTCCGCGGCCGCCGGCAACGACGTCAAGGTCGTGGCGCAGGAACGCTTCCAGCGCACCGACGCGTCGGTGGTGGGCCAGGTGCTCAAGGTGATCGCCGCCAAGCCCGATGCCGTGCTGATCGCCGGCGCCGGCACGCCGTCGGCGCTGCCGCAGAAGACGCTGCTCGAACGGGGCTACACCGGCGCCATCTACCAGACCCACGGCATCGGCACGCTGGAATTCCTGCAGGTGGGCGGGCGCGATGTCGAAGGCACGCTGTTCCCCACGGGCCCGGGCGTGGTGGCGCGCGAGCTGCCCGACTCGAACCCGGTCAAGAAGGTGGCGGTGGACTTCGCCGACAAGTACGAGCGTCAGTACGGCGCCAACACCCTGACGCAGTTCGCCGGCGACGCCTACGGCGCCTGGATGCTGCTGGATTCGGCCGTGGCGCGCGCCCTCAAGACCGGCGCCAAGCCCGGCACCCCGGAGTTCCGCGCCGCGCTGCGCGACGCCCTGGAAAGCACCCGCGACCTGGTCGTGCCCAACGGCGTGCTCAATATTTCCAAGGACAACCACCAGGGCTTCGACGAACGGGCCCGCGTCATGGGCGTGGTGCGCAACGGCAAATTCTCGTATGCGGAGGCGGCCCCGGCGCAGAAATAGGGGACGACATAGTCGTCTACCCTTCGTAACGAGTTTTCACCCGCCATAGGGTGGAGATAGGGAAAAGCAGGCTTCGGCCTGCTTTTTTTCGTCCATATCATTAGAGGTGAAATGATTTAATGTCGTATCATTTTTAGCGAAGCGATGTACCTAGAAATAAATCAGGGAGAAAAAACCATGATCGTCCAACGCACCCGCCGCGTCCTGCTGGCCCTGGGCCTGGGCCTGCTGGCAGCCTGCTCAGACTCCGGTTCGGACAAGCCCGTCCAGGGGGCCAGCGCGCCCGCCGCCAGCGCCAGCACGCTGGAAGCCGCCAAGGCGGCCGGCAAGATCCGTATCGGTTACGCCAACGAAGCGCCGTTCGCCTTCATGGACAGCAAGGAGGCCAAGGTCACCGGTGAATCGGTGGAAATCGCCCGGGTAGTGCTCAAGCGCATGGGCATCAACGAGGTCGAAGGCGTGCTGACCGAATTCGGCTCGCTGATCCCCGGCCTGCAGGCCAAGCGCTTCGACATCATCGCGGCCGGCATGTACGTCACGCCGGAGCGCTGCGGCCAGGTGGCGTTCTCGAACCCGACCTATGGCGTGGGCCAGGCGTTCCTGGTCAAGCAGGGCAACCCGAAGAACCTGCACAGCTACGAGGACGTGGTGAAGAACCCCGACGCCAAGCTGGGCGTGGTGGTCGGCGCCATCGAGGCCGAATACGCCGCCAAGGTCAAGGTGCCCGCCGGCCAGATCGTGGTGTTCCCGGATGCGGTCAGCGCGCTGTCCGGCGTGCAGGCCGGCCGCGCCGACGCCTACGCGGCCACGGCATTGACGGTCAACGACCTGATGGGCAAGACCGACGCCGGCAGCGGCCTGGAGAAGGCCGAGCCGTTCACCGATCCGGTGATCGACGGCAAGGGCGTGCGCGGCTACGGCGCCTATGCCTTCCGCACGGACGACAAGGCCTTTGCAGATGCCTTCAACGCCGAGCTGGCCAAGTTCATCGGCACCGAGGAACACAAGAAACTGGTGGCGCCGTTCGGCTTCACGCCCGAGGAACTGCCCAAGGACGTTACGGCCGCCAAGCTCTGCGCCGCGAACTAGGGGGCGCCGATGCAGCTCATATCCGAACATATCGCCGAGCTGGTGCCGCCACTGCTGGAAGGCCTGGCGGTGACGCTGGAGATCATGGCGGGCGCCGTGGTGCTGGCGGTGCCGCTGGCGCTGGTGGCCGGGGTGGGGCGCCTGTCGACCGTGCGCCCCGTGCGCTGGCTGGCGTCGATCTACGTCGAGGTGTTTCGCGGCACCTCGGCGCTGGTGCAACTGTTCTGGTTCTATTTCGTGCTGCCGCTGTTCGGCGTGCAACTGCCGGCCATGCTGGTGGGCATCGTGGTGCTGGCGCTCAATGCCGGCGCCTATGGCGCCGAGGTGGTGCGCGGCGCGATCCGCGCGGTGCCGCCGGGCCAGCGCGAGGCCGGCGTGGCCCTGAACCTGACGCGTGGCCAGATCATGCGCCGCATCGTGGTGCCGCAGGCCATTCCGGCCATGCTGCCGCCGGCCGGCAACCTGCTGATCGAACTGCTCAAGAACACCGCGCTGGTGTCGCTCATCACGATCACCGACCTGACCTTCCGCGGCCAACTGCTGCGCAGCGAAACCCTGCGCACCACCGAGATCTTCACGCTCATGCTGCTGCTGTACTTCGCGGTGGCGCTGCTCATCACCGCCGGCGTGCGCCTGCTTGAACGGAGGGTCCGCGTCCGATGAAACCGATATTCGACTGGTCCTTCGCGCTGGAGATCCTGCCCACGCTGGGCTCGGCGCTACTCATCACCATCCAGGCCACGGTGCTGGGCATGCTGGTGGCCGTGACGCTCGGCCTGGCGCTGGCGCTGCTGCGGCGCTCGCGCCTGGCGGTGCTGTCCTTGCCCACGGCCTTCGTGATCGAGTTCGTGCGCAGCACGCCGCTGCTGGTGCAGATGTATTTCCTGTTCTACGTGCTCCCCCTGACCGGGGTGCAGATGTCGCCCCTGGCGACCGGCATCGTGGCGCTCGGGCTGCACTACGCCACCTATTGCGCCGAGGTCTACCGCGCCGGCATCGAGGCGGTGCCGCGCGGCCAACTGGAAGCGGCGCGGGCGCTGAACATGTCGCCGTGGCGCACGGCCGTGGGCGTGGTGCTGCCGCAGGCGATCCCGCCGGTGGTGCCGGCGCTGGGCAACTACCTGGTGGCCATGTTCAAGGACACGCCGCTGCTGTCGGCGATCACGGTGGTCGAGCTGCTGCAACAGAGCAAGATGATCGGCTCCACCACCTTCCGCTACACCGAACCCCTGACGCTGGTCGGCGTGCTGTTCCTGGCGTTGAGCCTGATCGCGGCCTGGGGTGTGCGCGGCCTGGAGGCCCGCCTGCAACGATATGGAGGAAAGCGATGAGTTCCAGCATCACCATCAAGAACCTGCACAAGCGCTATGGCGAGCTGGAGGTGCTCAAGGGCATCAACCTGGAGATTCCGGCGGGCCAGACGGTGGCCGTGATCGGGCCGTCCGGCTCCGGCAAGTCGACCCTGCTGCGCGTGTTGATGACGCTGGACCGGCCGACCAGCGGCGAGATCGAGATCGACGGCGAGCCGATGTGGACCGACGCCCAGGGCCGTCCGGCCGGCCCCAATTCCGAGCACCTGCGCAAGGTGCGCGGCAAGATCGGCATGGTGTTCCAGCACTTCAACCTGTTCCCGCACATGACGGCGCTGGGCAACGCCATGGAGGCGCCGGTGCACGTGCTGGGCCTGCCGCGCGACCAGGCGCGCGAGCGCGCGGTGGAATACCTGGAGATGGTGGGGCTGGGCGACAAGCTCGACGTCTACCCGGCGCAGTTGTCGGGCGGCCAGAAGCAGCGCGTCGGCATCGCCCGCGCGCTGGCGATGTGCCCGGAGATCATGCTGTTCGACGAGGTCACCTCGGCGCTCGACCCGGAGCTGGTGGGCGGCATCCTGCAGATCCTGCGCGACCTGTCGGCGCGCAAGAGCATGACCATGATCATCGTCACCCACCAGATGAAGTTCGCCGAGCGCAGTTCGGACCGCACGCTGTTCTTCGACGAGGGCAACATCGTCGAGGACGCCGAGTCGCAGACGCTGTTCAGCGCGCCCAAGGAAGCGCGCACGCGCCAGTTCCTGGACAGCGTGATCGAGGGGCAATAAGCCGCGGTAATAAAGGGCGGGCCTCGTCCCGCCCTAAACCCCCACGCGGGCGTCGGGATTGGCGGCGCGGGCGGATGCCGGCGCTATGCTGTGCATCCGCGTCCATCGCCCGGAGCCTTACGCATGAGTCATCTTTTCAGTCCCACGTCAGTCGGCAATGTCGAACTGGCCAACCGCATCGTCATCGCGCCCATGTGCGAATACTCGGCCGACGAGGGCCGCGCCACCGACTGGCACATGATCCACCTGGGCCACCTAGCCCTGTCCGGCGCGGCGCTGCTGTTTACCGAGGCGACCGCGGTCGAGGCCGATGGCCGCATTTCCCCGGGCGACCTGGGCCTCTGGTCCGACGAGACCGAAGCCGCGCTGGGCCGCGTGGTGCAGGCGGTGCGGCGCTATTCGCCGATCAAGCTCGGTATCCAGCTGGGCCACGCCGGCCGCAAGGCGTCGAGCCATGCGCCCTGGGAGGGCGGCCAACTGGTGCCGCCGGAGCAGGGCGGCTGGCAGGGCTGGGCGCCGTCGGCGCTGCCGCACAAGGCGTCCGAGCCGGCGCCGCGCGCGCTCGGCGCGGCCGGCCTGGCGCGGGTGCGCGACGCCTTCGTCGACAGCGCTCGCCGCGCCATCCGCCTGGGTTTCGACGCCATCGAGCTGCATGCGGCCCATGGCTATCTGCTGCACCAGTTCCTGTCGCCGCTGGCCAACCAGCGCGACGACAACTACGGCGGCTCGCTGGAGAACCGCATGCGCTTCCCGCTGGAAGTGTTCCGCGCGGTGCGCGAGGTGACGCCTTCGTCGGTGGCGCTGGGCGTGCGGGTGTCGGCCACGGATTGGGTCGAGGGCGGCTGGGATCCGGCGCAGACCGAGGCGTTCGCGCTGCGGCTCAAGGAATTGGGCTGTGAGTTCATCGACGTCTCCAGCGGCGGCGTTTCGCCATTGCAGAAGATCCCGGTGGCGCCGAACTACCAGGTGCCGTTCGCCGACGCCATCAAGCGCGCGGTCGGCCTGCCCACCATCACGGTGGGCCTGATCACCGAGGCGCAACAGGCCGAGGACATCCTGGCGCAAGGGCAGGCCGACATGGTGGCGCTGGCGCGCGGCATGCTGTACGACCCGCGCTGGCCCTGGCATGCCGCCGCGCAACTGGGCGGCCAGGTCAATGCGCCGCGCCAGTACTGGCGGTCGCAGCCGCGTGAGTTGAAGGACCTGTTCGGCGAAACGCACTTCGGCCAGCGCTAGCGGCCGAAGCTGTCGCGCAATGAAAAACGCCGCGTGACGCGGCGTTTTTTTCGGGCGGGCGTTGCGCCTACAGGCGCGAATAGGCCGCTTCCAGTTCGCGGTGCAGGACGTCAGCGAAGTCGGCGCGGGCGGCGTCGTGCTGCGCCAGCAGGCGCGCCAGCACCACGTTGTCTTCCTCGCCGTTCCAGATCTTGATGTAGGTGCCTTCCTTGTAGCCATGCTGCTGGCGGAAGATGTTCAGCACGTTCTTGGAAACGTACTGGGTATAGGCATCGTTCCAGCTCATTTCGCAGGCGGTCATGCTCTGCTCGAGCAGCTTGAAGCTGGCGCGGCCGCACACCGCCAGGCCGCCGATCAGTTCGAGCAGTTCGGGCACGTTCAGGCTGGCCAGCGCATAGCTCTTGCCGTCCAGCGTGATCGAGGCGGGGCCGGCCAGGTCGGCCACCAGCGCGGCGGCGGCGGCGTTGACGTCGCCCTTGGCCTGCACGATGGTATGCGACAGGTAGAAATGCAGGATGTCGACCAGTTCCATCTGCACCTGGGGCAGGTCGATGGTCTGCTTCTTCCACCACTTCCAGCCGTAGTGTTCCAGGGCCTCGGCCGATTCGACGAAGGCGGCGCGCAGGAAGCGGGCGCCGCCGTTGATCCAGTCCGGATTGATCATGCTGTTCAGGTCGCCTTGCAGCTTCAGCATCGTGGCCGCCTGGGCCTGGTTCAATCCGACAACGTTATTCACTTTCACTCCGGGTATTCATGGGGTCTATGCGAGGGCGGCGGAAATGTTAGCACCATTGCCGCCGAGGCCGGGCCGCTTCAGCCGTCCTTGCGGTACGACGAGGTCTTGAGCGGCGGCAGCTTTTCCAGCGGTCGCTTGCGCGGGTCGCGCGCGCCGCTGGCCGCCTTGAACAGCATCAGCGCGAAAAAGCCCAGGAACACCGCCGGCATGAAGTCGTCCAGGTCGAAGCGCGGCGCGTGCAGCGCCTTGAAGGCGACGTTGACGGCGGCCCAGCCGGCCACGGCGCCGGCGATGGTCAGGAAGATGCCCTGCTTGCGCTGGCGCGCGCGCTTGGCCAGCGAGACCGCTTCGGCGTCGGTCTGGCCCGGGGCGACGGTGGACGGCACGCTGTCGGCGCGGTGCGATTGCGGCGGCGCCGTCTTGCCCCAGGCCAGGTCATTCAGGGATCCCGGGCTCGGGGCGGGCGCCGGCGTGGGCGTGGCGACCGGCGCGGTCGCTTGGCGCCTGGTCTCGGCCTTGCTCGGCACCCGTCCGGGCGTGGCGCCGCCCGCGCGCGACAGGTTTTCGATGTAGCGCGCGAAGTCGCCGTTCTTCGGCTCCATGTCGATGGCCATGCTGTTCTCCGCTAATTGCCGCGACGGATGCGCGCCGGCTGCCGGCGTTTGCGCATCATCGCGACCAGGAGTCCGCATCCTAGCAGCACCGAGAGTCCCGCGCCGATCATCATGGCGATCTGTTGCGCGTTTTCGGCCGCGCCCAGGCTGCGCGCGGTGATGTAGCCGGGCGCCAGCATCAGCGGCATCCACAGGATCGCCGACAGCACGTTGGCCATCTGGAAGCGGCCGTGGGCCATGCCCATGACGCCGGCCACCGTGGGGATGGTCGAGCGGATCGGTCCCAGGAAGCGGCCGACCAGCACCGAGGCGAAGCCATAGCGGTAGAAAAACAGGCGCGCCCGTGCCACGGCGGTACGCTGCTGCTTGAGTGGCCAGCGCCGCAGCACGTTGGGGCCGGCCCAGCGCCCCAGCCCGTAGGACAGCGCATCGCCGACGATGGCGCCGGCGATGCCCCATGCCATGATGCTCCACGGATCCAGCGTGCCGGCGCCGATCAGGCCGCCGGTCAGCAGCATCAGCGCGGTGGCGGGAATGAACAGGCCCAGCAGCACCATCGATTCTCCCAGCGTCAGCAGGAAGGTGATGGGGCCGGCCCAGGCCTGGTTGGTCTCGATCAGCACGCCGATCTTGTCGATGTATTGGTCCATGAGGCGGAAGTTGAAAATTAGCTGAATGCAATCGGGTATCTTAACGCCTGCATTGTGGACGCCGCGTGAAAGCGGCGCGCCACGGAAGGCTATCGTCGGAGTTCTATGGATTCGGTTACACAAGCCGTGCTGGGCGCGGGCATACAGGGGGCGCTGCTGGGGCGCGTGCAGGGGCGGAGGGCGCTCATCTACGGCGCGGCGCTGGCCACCGTGCCGGACCTGGACGTACTGATGCGCTACCCGGATCCGGTCTCGCTGATGACCTACCACCGGGGCTTCTCGCATTCGATCTTCGTGTTGACCGGCTTGGCGGCGCTGCTGACATGGTTGATACGCAAGTACTGGCCGCAGGCGCAATACAGCGCGGGGCGGCTGTTCCTGACCCTGTGGCTGGTATTGGTGACGCATCCGCTGCTGGATGCTTTCACCGTCTATGGCACGCAGCTGTTCTGGCCATTGCCATCGATCCCGGAAAGCTGGTCGGCCATCTTCATCATCGACCCCGTCTATACCGTGCCATTGCTGTTGGGGGCGGTGTACGCGGTGATCGTCGGCATGACCCGCAACGCCCGCCGCTTCCTGGCCGGGGCGCTGATCTTCAGCACCGCCTACCTCGGGTTCGGGCTCGCCGGCCGCATCGCCGCCGAACACCGGGTGCGCGATGCGATGCAGGCGCAGGGCATCGCCATTACCGAGCTGCGGGCCATTCCCATGCCGCTCAATACCTTGCTGTGGCGCGTCGTCGCCAAGACGCCCGACGGCCATTACTACGAGGCCGTCAGCAGCTGGTTCGACCGCGAGCCACCGGAATGGCTGCGCCTGCCGCTCAACCCGGAACTGGGACAGGCGCTGGCCGATATGCCGCTGCTGCAGCGCCTGCGCTGGTTCACCGATGATTGGCTGCGTTATGACGCCGTGGGCGATGCGCTGGTGGTGACCGACCTGCGCATGGGCGTGGCCGGGCACTACAACTTCCGCTTCAAGATGGCCGAGCGGCAGGCCGACGGCGGCTGGCGGCCGGTGACCCCGTCCAGTTGGCCGGGCGACCGTGGCGGCTGGGCGGAGTTCAAACTGGTGCTGGGACGCATCCTGCACGCGCAACCGCCGCTGCCGCTGGCGCAATGGGCCGAGACCGCGACGCGCTAGAGCGCGCCGATCGGCGCCATCGGGAAGGCCCGCCCGACATGGCGGGCTTTTTTTCGTCCGGTCGGCATGGGGCCTGGTGAGAGGCCGCGCTTCGCGGACGGTGCTGCCGCCAACCCGAGGGACCGGCCGTATTGACCGGAAATCCGCCGTTGCATTATTCTTGTTCCCTATTAAGGAACAGAAGTTCCGATTTTTGGAACAATAATGAGCATTCTCGATGGCGTCCAGCGGGTGTTGGCGCTTTACGCGCAGGGCGAGGCGGAACTGAGCTTCACCGACGTGGCGCAGCGCCTGGCCATGCCCAAGAGCACGGCCTCGCGCCTGTTGAACCAGATGCAGCACTACGGCCTGCTGGACCAGGACGCGGCCACGCGCCGCTATCGCGCCGGCGCCTTGCTGTCGCAGGCGGTGCGCGCCGGGCAGGCCGCGACGCCGCTGGACGAGGCCTGCCGCAAGGTGCTGGCGCGCCTGTCCGACGACAGTGGCCTGACCGCCTACCTGTCCACCTTGAACCAGCGCGAAACCGTGGTGCTGCAACGCCTGAACGGCTCGCATCCGGTGCAGGTGCTGTCGCCGCCGGGTTCGCGCCGCGCCGCCTCGGACACGGCCATGGGACGCGCGCTGCTGTCGCGCCTGACCCAGGACGAGTTCGACGCGCTGTACGGCACCGATCCAGCCCGCCCCCTGCCGATGGAGGGCAAGGATTGCCCGGCCACCGTGGGCGAACTGGCGCAGCGCGTGGCGCAGATCCGCGCTGACCATTACGGCGTCGCCATCGACCAGGCCATGCCTGGCATCGGCGCCGTGGCGGCGGCGGTGCGCGATCCCTCAAGCGGCGAACTACGCGGCCTGTGCCTGTCCTTCGTGTCGTTCCAGGTCGACGCCGCCCGCGTGGCGGCGCTGCGCGAGTCGCTGACGCGGCAGGTCGCGGCGCTGGGCCGCGAATTGAACGATCCCTATTGGCTGGCCTGACGCGCCGGCGCGAACCCGATTGACCGTATTGCCCTATCCAGCCGCGCGTGCGCGACACCCCGACTTTCCCGATTCCACGGAACTCCACTCATGAACCTTCTGCTTCTCAGCAATTCCAGCAGCGACGCCGGCTACCTGGTGCACGCGTTGCCCGACATCCGCGAACTGATCGCCGCGCTGCCGGCCGGCGCGCCGGCGGTGTTCGTGCCGTACGCGGGCGTCACCCGCAACTGGGACGACTACACCACCTTGGTCACCACGGCGCTGGCCGACACCGGCCTGGACATCCAGCCGCTGCATCGCGCCGCCGATCCCATGGCCGCGCTGGAGAATGCCGCCGTCATCATCGTCGGCGGCGGCAACACCTTCAACCTGCTCGGCCAATTGCGCCGCCAGGGCCTGCTGAGCGTGGTGGCGCGCCGCGTGCGCGAAGGCGCCGCCTACCTGGGCTGGAGCGCCGGTTCCAACCTGGCGTGCCCCAGCATCTGCACCACCAACGACATGCCGATCACCGACCCCGAAGGCTTCGATGCGCTCGGCCTGCTGTCCTTCCAGATCAACCCGCACTACACCAATGCCCATCCTCCCGGCCAT
This sequence comes from Achromobacter sp. EG18, assembly GCF_059759395.1. Taxonomy (NCBI): domain Bacteria; kingdom Pseudomonadati; phylum Pseudomonadota; class Betaproteobacteria; order Burkholderiales; family Alcaligenaceae; genus Achromobacter; species Achromobacter sp. EG18. The sequence continues at coordinate 2,093,184 of NZ_CM186213.1, read as the reverse complement.
CGCGGCGAAACGCGCGCGCAGCGCCTGGCCGAGTTCTGCACGCTGAACCCGACCATGCCGGTGCTGGGCCTGCCCGAAGGCGCCGGGCTGCGCGTGCGCGGGGCCGCCATCACGCTTGTCGGCCCGCACGATGCGCCGCTGTTCATCGGCGCCGCCGAGCCGCGCGTGTTCACGCCCGGCCCGCTGGAGATCCCGGCATGAAGCAGGTCATCGACACCATCGAACTGCTGTCTTCGGCCCACATCACGGGCGATGCGGTGGCACAGGCGCTGCGCGCGGCCGGCGACTGCGAGGTCGAGGTCACGCCGCTGGAGCGCGACGGCGCGGCCACCGAGTTCCTCTCCATCGTCATCCCGGGCGCCGACCCCGCCGCGCCGCAATTGGGCATCGTCGGCCGCCTGGGCGGCATCGGCGCGCGTCCGGCCGTCACCGGCCTGGTGTCCGACAGCGACGGCGCCGTGGTCGCCATTGCCGCCGCGCTCAAGATCATGGCCATGGCGCGCCAGGGCGACGTGCTGCCCGGCACCGTGCGCATCCGCACCCACATCTGCCCGCGCGCCGGCACCCGTCCGCACCATCCCGTGCCGATGATGCGTTCGCCGTTCCCGATGCGCGAAATGATGTCGCACGAAGTCGATCCGCGCATGGACGCGATCCTGTCCGTCGACACCACCCGCGGCAACCGCCTGGTGAACCGCCGCGGCGTGGCGCTGACGCCGGTGGCCAAACAGGGCTATCTGCTGCGCATTCCGGAGACCATGCTGGACGTGATGGGCTGGGTCAGCGGCGAGCTGCCCCTGACGCTGCCGCTGACCACGCAGGACATCACGCCCTACGAAAACGGGCTGTGGCACGTCAATTCGCTGATGCAGCCGGCCATCGTCACCGGCGCGCCGGTGGTCGGCGTGGCGCTGACCGCGCAGACCACCGTGCCGGGTTGCGCCACCGGCGTGACCAACGCGGTCGACGCCGACGTGGCGATGCGCTTTTGCATCGAGATCGCCAAGCTCTTCGGGCAGGGCGCCATGACCTTCTTCGACGCCGCCGAATGGGACGCGCTGCAAGGCCGCTATGGCTCGATGGCGCACCTGCAGACCACCGGCCGCGAACCGGGCGCCGCGCAATGAGCGCGCGTCGCCCGCGCCGCGTGGCGTTCTTCACCATCGGCCAGTCGCCGCGCAGCGACGTGGTGCCGGAAATGGCGCCGCTGCTGGGCGAACACGTGCGCATCGACGAGTTCGGCGCGCTCGACGGCCTGGATGCCGCGGCGCTGGCCGCGCTGGCGCCGCGCCCGGGCGAGTATCGCTTCGCCACGCGCATGCGCGACGGCGCCCAGGTCGAACTGGACGCCGCCGCCGCCGAGGCGCGGCTGGCAGAGGTGATGCGCGAGGCCGACGCCGCCGGCTACGACGTGCTGGTGCCGCTGTGCACTGGCACCGCGATCGCGCCGATGCGCACGCTGGTGGTCGAGCCGCAGCAGGTCGTCGACCACCTGGTCGCCGGTTTGGCGCAGCACTGCCGCAAGGTTGGCCTGGTGGTGCCGCTGCAAGCCCAGGTCGACGCCTTCCACATGGCCGTGCCGCTGGAATGCGCGACCACGGTGGTGCACGCCTCGCCCTACGAGGCCGACGCGGGACGCGCGGCGGCCAGTTTCAAGCAGGCCGGCCAGGACCTGGCCGACTGTGATTTTGTCGTCATGCATTGCATGGGTTACGCCGAGCGCATGCGGCAGGCGGTGGCACAGGCATCGGGTCGCCCGGTGCTGTTGTCCAACCGCCTGGTCGCGCAGGCGCTCGCGCAAATATTGGAATAAGGGAATCGACTTCATGTTCAGCCGTACTTTGCAACGCGCCGCGGGCGCACTGTTCGCCGCCAGCACCCTGGCGGCCGCGCCGGCCCTGGCCGCCGACGCCTGGAAACCGACCAAGCCGGTGCGCTTGCTGGTGGGCTTTGCGCCCGGCGGTTCGGCCGACACGCTGGCGCGCCTGCTGGCCGAGCCGCTGTCGCAGCGCCTGGGCCAGACCGTGGTGGTGGAAAACCTGGCGGGCGCCGGCGGCAACATCATGGCCTTCCGCCTGTCGCAATCGCAGCCTGACGGCTACACCATCGGCATCGCCGCGGCCGGTTCCATGGCCATCACCCACGTGCTCAACGCCAAGGGCACCAGCTACAAGCCGACCGACTTCACGCCCATCACGCTGGCGGCGGTGCAGCCCAACGTGGTCATCGTCAACAAGGACGTGCCGGCCAACAACCTGGCCGAATTGAAGGACTACTTCCAGAAGACGCCGACCGCCACCTACGGCACCGCCGGCGTGGGCATCTCCAATCACCTGATCGCCGAAACCATGCTGTACAAGCTGGGCGTGAAGGTGCCGCACGCGGCCTATCGCGGCGCGGCGCCGGTCATCACCGACCTGCTGGGCGGCCACATCGCGATGACGATGGACAACATCTCCACCGCCGCGCCGCTGGCGCTGCAGGGCAAGGTCAAGGCCATCGGCGTGGCTTCGCTCAAGCGCTCGGCGCAGTTGCCCAACGTGCCCACGCTCGACGAGCAGGGCCTGAAGGGCTTCGATATGCCGACCTGGCAGGGCGTGTTCGCCCCGGCCGGCTTGCCGGCGGACGTGCTGGCCGCCTATTACGCGGCGCTGCAGGACGTGCTCAAGCAGCCCGCCGTGAAGGAAAAGATGGCCGGCCTGGGTTCGGAGCCCGTCACCGGCATGACGCCCGAGCAGTTCGGCCAGTTCCTGGAGAACGACCGCAAGCAGTGGGCCGACATCGTGCGCGCCGCCAACATCAGCCTGGAGCAATAAGCAGGCTGTCGCGTCCGCCGTTGCCGGCAGGCGCGGCGCGCGCCGCAAACAAAAACGCCAGACTCGCGTCTGGCGTTTTTTTTTGGCGGTTCGCGGATGGGCGGGATCAGGCCGGCAGCCGCGCCGCGATCTCGGCGATCAGGCGGCGCGCGGCGTCCAATTTGTCAGCCGCCGGCAGCGGGTGCGCGCCCTGCGCGTCGAACAGCACCAGTTCGGTGGTGTCCGCGTCCATCACCTTGTGCGCCAGGTTGCCCACCAGCAGCGGGATGCCCTTGCGCTGGCGTTTGGCCTCGGCGTGCTCGGCCAGCTTTTCGGTCTCTGCCGCAAAACCCACGCACCACGGCCCGTCCTTCAGTTTGGCTACTTCGGCCAGGATGTCCGGGTTGGGCTCGAACTCCATCTGCGGCGCGCCGCCGCCTTCGCTGGTCTTCTTCAGCTTCTGGTTGCTGACGTTCTTCACGCGCCAGTCGGCCACCGCGGCCACGGCGATGAAGATGTCGGCATCGGCGGCGCTGGCCATCACCGCGTCGTGCATCTGGCGCGCCGTCATGACCGACAGCGCGGTGACGCCGCGCGGCACCGGCAGGGCGGTGGCGCCGGTGATCAGCGTGACGCGGGCGCCGGCCTCGCGCGCGGCGCGGGCCAGGGCGTAGCCGGTCTTGCCCGACGAGCGGTTGCTCAGCACGCGCACCGGATCGACCGGCTCGGAGGTGGGGCCGGCGGTCAGCAGCACGTGGCGGCCGGCCAGCAGCTTGGGCTGGAAGAACGCGATCAGGTCGGCCAGGATCTCGTGGGCTTCGAGCATGCGGCCGTCGCCGGTCTCGCCACAGGCCTGTTCGCCGGCGGCCGGGCCCAGGATGCTGATGCCGTCGGCGCGCAGTTGCGCCACGTTGCGCTGGGTGGCCGGGTTGGCCCACATCTCGCGGTTCATGGCGGGCGCCACCAGCAGCGGGCAGGCGCGCGCCACGCACAGCGTCGACAGCAGGTCGTCGGCCATGCCGTGGGCCAGCTTGGCCATGAAGTCGGTGCTGGCCGGCGCGATCAGCACGGCGTCGGCGCCGCGCGTCAGGTCGATGTGCGCCATGTTGTTGGGCACCCGCGGGTCCCACGCATCCACGAACACCGGGCGGCCGGACAGGGCCTGCATGGTCACGGGCGTGATGAAGTGCGTGGCGGCTTCGGTCATCACCACGTCGACGATGGCGCCTTGTTCGGTCATGCGCCGCACCAGCTCGGCGATTTTGTAGCAGGCGATGCCGCCGGTCAGGCCGAGGACGATGCGTTTGCGGGCGAGGTCGAGCATGGGCGTCGGACGGCGTTTGGATACCGTCGAATCAGGGAACGGACAGTGATTTTATTCCGCATTGCCGCATCGCGCCGTTCGCCATGTATGCAGGGGGGCTCAAATAGACAAAAACCCGGCCGAGGGCCGGGTTTCGAAGGGGGGGGGAGGGCGCGTCAGGCGCGCGGCTTGCGGGCCCGCAGCAGCTCGTCCAGCACCAGCAGCACGGCGCCGCAGCTGATGCCCACGTCCGCCAGGTTGAAGGCCGGAAAATACCAGTCGCGCCAGTAGAACAGCAGGAAGTCCACCACGTGGCCATACACCACGCGGTCGATCACGTTGCCGATGGCGCCGCCCAGGATCATCGCCAGCGCCAGGCAGAAGCGCGGCTGGCCGCGGGTGCGGCGCAGGATCACGGTGATGACCACGGCGGCAACGATGCCCAGGCCGGTGAACAGCCAGCGCTGCCAGCCTTCCTCGGACGCCAGGAAGCTGAAGGCCGCGCCGCGGTTGTACAGCAGCGTGAAGTCGAAGAACGGCAGCAGGTTCAGGCGCTCGCCGTACTGGTACGAGGTGTTGAAGTACACCTTGGTCAGCTGGTCCAGCACGATGATGGCCAGCGCGATGCCCAGCCAGCGGCCCACCCTTGCGGGGGGCGCGCCGGCGGACGCCGCGGTGGCCGTGCCTTGAGGGCCGGCCATGCTCAGGCCTTGTCGCGGGCTTCGCCCGAGCCGAACAGGTTGGACACGCAGCGGCCGCAGATCTCGGGGTGGTCCGGGTCCTGGCCGACGTCCAGGCGCCAGTGCCAGCAGCGCTCGCACTTCTTGTGCTTGGAGGGCGTCACCTCGATGCGCGTCTCGCCTTCGCCGGCGTGCACGGTGGCGCGCGAGACGATCAGCACGAAGCGCAGGTCGTCGCCCAGGCTGGCCAGCAGTTGCTGGTCTTCGCCGCTGGCGTACAGGTCGACCTCGGCCTGCAGCGACGAACCGATGTCGCCGGCCGTGCGCACTTCTTCCAGCTTGCGCTGGACCTCGGCGCGGATGGCGCGCAGGCGCGCCCACTTGGCCGACAGGGCCTCGGCGTCCGCGAACGGCGGCAGCGCGTGGTAGACCTCGGTGAAGATGGTGACGCGGGCCGCGTCGGCCTGGTGCTTCAGGGCCGAGCCGACCAGTTCCTTCCAGGCCTCTTCGGCCGTGAACGACAGGATCGGCGCCATCAGCTTGAGCAGCGTCTGGGTGATGTCCAGCAGCGCGGTCTGGGCCGAGCGGCGGGCCACGCTGTCCACCTTCGAGGTGTACAGGCGGTCTTTCAGGATATCCAGGTAGAACGCGCCCAGGTCTTCCGAGCAGAACGTCTGCAGGCGCGAGACCGCCGGGTGGAAGTCATAGCGCTCGTAGTGGCCCTGCACCTCGGCCTGCATCTGCGCGGTCATGGCCAGCGCATAGCGGTCGATCTCGAACAGCTCGCCGTAGGGCACGGACTGCGACACGGCGTCGAAGTCGGCCAGGTTGGCCAGCAGGAAGCGCAGCGTGTTGCGGATGCGGCGGTAGCCCTCGACCACGCGCTTGAGGATTTCGTCGGAGATCGACAATTCGCCCGAATAGTCGGTGGAGGCGACCCACAGGCGCAGGATCTCGGCGCCCAGCGAATCGGACACCTTCTGCGGCGCGATCACGTTGCCGACCGACTTGCTCATCTTGCGGCCCTGGCCGTCCACCACGAAGCCGTGCGTCAGCAGGGCCTTGTAGGGCGGCTGGCCATACAGCATGCAGCCGGTCAGCAGCGACGAATGGAACCAGCCGCGGTGCTGGTCGGAGCCTTCCAGGTAGAGGTCGGCGGGCCAACCCAGTTCGGCGCCGTGCGAGCCGGCGAAATCGCCGTCCTTGCCGCCCAGCACGGTGGCGTGGGTGCTGCCCGAGTCGAACCACACGTCCAGCGTGTCGCGGTTCTTTTCGTACTGGTCGGCTTCGTCGCCCAGTAGCTCGCGCGGGTCCAGCGTCTGCCAGGCCTCGATGCCGCCTTGCTCGACGCGTTGCGCGACCTGTTCCAGCAATTCGGAGGTGCGCGGATGCAGCGCGCCGGTTTCCTTGTGCACGAAGAAGGCCATCGGCGTGCCCCACTGGCGCTGGCGCGACAGGGTCCAGTCCGGACGGTTGGCGATCATGGCGTGCAGGCGGGCGCGGCCCCAGGCCGGGTAGAAGGCGGTGGCGTCGATGCCGGCCAGCGCCGATTCACGCAGGGTCGGGCCGCCGTTCTTGGGCTTGATGTCCATGCCGGCGAACCATTGGCTGGTGGCGCGGTAGATGATGGGCGTCTTGTGGCGCCAGCAGTGCATGTAGCTGTGCTTGTGCTTTTCGACGTGCATCAGCGCGCCGGCTTCCTTCAGGGCCTCGACGATCTTGGGGTTGGCGTCCCAGATCGACAGGCCGCCGAACAGCGCCAGGCTGTCGACGTACTTGCCGTCGCCCATGACGGGGCTGATGAAGTCGGTGTCCTTCATGCCGTGCTCCTTGCACGAGATGAAGTCCTCGATACCGTAGGCGGGGGCCGAGTGCACCACGCCGGTGCCGGAGTCGGCCGTGACGTAGTCGCCCAGGTAGACCGGGGCCTTGCGGTCGTAGGCGGCTTCGAACTGCGCCAGCGGATGCCGGAATTCGATGCCCGACAGCGCCGCGCCGGGGGCGGTGGCGATGACTTCGCCTTCCAGGTTCCAGGCCTTCAGGCAGGCTTCGACGCGCTCGCGCGCGATCAGCAGCAGCGGGCCGAACTTGGGCGCGGGCGACACGCGCACCAGCGCGTATTCGATTTCGGGGTGCAGGTTCAGCGCCTGGTTGGACGGGATGGTCCAGGGCGTGGTGGTCCAGATGACGATGGCGCCATCGTCGACCTTGTCCAGGCCGAAGGCCTTGGCCAGCTTGTCGTGCTCGGCGAACGGGAAGGCCACGTCCACCGCCGGGTCGACGCGGTCGGCGTATTCGACCTCGGCCTCGGCCAGCGCCGAGCCACAGTCGAAACACCAGTTCACGGGCTTGAGGCCGCGGAACACGTAGCCCTTGTCCAGGATGCGGCCCAGGGCGCGGATCTCGTCGGCTTCATTGCTGAAGTTCATCGTCATGTAGGGACGATCCCACTCGCCCAGCACGCCCAGGCGCTTGAAGTCCTTGCGCTGGCGGTCGATCTGCTCGAGCGCGTAGGCACGCGCCTTGGACTGCACCTCGGCCACGGGCAGGTGCTTGCCGTACTTCTTTTCGATCTGGATCTCGATCGGCATGCCGTGGCAATCCCAGCCCGGCACGTAGTGCGCGTCGTAGCCGGCCATGTTGCGGCTCTTGACGATGATGTCCTTCAGGATCTTGTTGACCGCGTGGCCGATGTGGATGTCACCGTTGGCGTAGGGTGGGCCGTCGTGCAGCACGAAGCGCGGACGGCCGCGGCTGGCGGCGCGAATGGCCTGGTAGACGTGGTTTTCCTCCCACTGCGCAATCCAGGCGGGCTCGCGCTTGGCGAGGTCGCCCCGCATGGGGAAGGGGGTATCGGGCAGGTTGAGGGTCTTTTTATAGTCCATGAACGGCAAAATAGGCGCGCGCGTTTCGCGCGTCTTCGGCGATGGCGGCAGTCAGGGAAGGGAGATCAGGAAATTTTTCTTCGTCCCGCAGCTTTTGCAGGAATTCGACACGCACGAGTTTACCGTATGCGTTGACGGTCTCGTCGAGCAGGTGCGCTTCCAGCAGCACGCGGCCGCGGTCCTCGACCGTCGGGCGCACGCCCAGGCTGGCCACCGCGGGCAGGGCGCGTTCGGCCAGGCCGTAGACCTGCACCACGTAGATGCCGGAACGGGCCGCGCAGCGTTCGGCCACCCGCAGGTTCATGGTTGGAAAGCCCAGGGTGCGGCCCAGTTTCTGGCCGTGGATCACGTGGCCGCTGATATGGAAGGGGTGGCCCAGCAGGTGGCGGGCGCGGTCCAGGTCGCCCACGGCCAGGGCGGTGCGCACCTCGGAACTGGAAATGCGGTGGCCGTGGCGGTCGGTGACGTCGGCCAGGGTCTGCACCTCGAAGCCATGGCGCAGGCCGGCTTCGCGCAGCAGGTCGATGTCGCCGCTGCGCTTGTGGCCGAAGCGGAAGTCCTCGCCCACCAGCAGCCACTTGGTATCCATCCCCCGCACCAGCAGGTTCTCGATGAAGGCGTTGGCCGACATTTCGGCCAGGCGGGCGTTGAAGCGCTCGACCACGACCTGGGAAATGCCGTAGCGCGCCAGCGCCGCCAGCTTGTCGCGCAAGCCGGAAATGCGGGTCGGCGCCAGTTCGGGGCGCTGGTTGAGCGTGGCGAAGTACTCGCGCGGGTGCGGCTCGAAGGTCATCACGGCAGGCGTCAGGCCCCGGTCGCGCGCGACCTGGCAGACGCGCGCCAGCATGGCCTGGTGTCCTCGGTGGACGCCGTCGAAATTGCCGATGGTCAGCGCGCTGGGAGCGCGCTGGGCGGGCGGCGGAAGGGATCGGTGGATGCGCAGCGGTGGTTTCACGAGCGAGAGTTTACAATTTTGGATTACGGGATTGTTCGTCATCCCCAATTTGGATCGCTCATCTTGCCGGAAACCTCTACACCACCGCGTCGCATCGTCATCCTGATCTCGGGACGAGGCAGCAACATGCAGGCGCTGGTCCAGGCCTGTCGCCAACAGGGCTGGCCCGCCACGATCGCCGCCGTGATCGCCAGCCGCCCGGACGCCGCCGGCCTGGAATGGGCCGCGGCGCAGGGCATCGCCACCGCGGCCCTTTACCACAAGGACTACGCCAGCCGCGAGGCCTTCGACGCAGCACTGGCCGCTGAAATCGACCTGCACGCGCCGGATTACGTCATTCTGGCCGGCTTCATGCGGGTGCTGACCCCGGGCTTCGTCAACCGCTACAGCGGCCGGCTCGTCAACATCCATCCGTCGCTGCTGCCGGCGTTTCCGGGGCTGCACACTCACGCGCAGGCGCTGGCCACCGGCGTGCGCGTGCATGGCTGCACCGTGCATTTCGTGACGCCGGTGCTGGACCACGGCCCCATCATCGCCCAGGGCTGCGTGCCGATCCTGGCCGGCGATACGCCGGAAAGGCTGGCCGAGCGCGTGCTGGAAGTCGAACACCAGGCTTTTCCGGCCGCCGTGCGCTGGCTGGCCGAAGGCCGGGTTACCCTGACGAATGACCACCGGGTGGACGTGCAGGGCGATCCCGACCGCCTGTTCACCTGGTCCGCGGCGGCCTGAGCCGACGCCCGCCGCGCAGCCGGGCCGCCGACGGCCCTGAATCGCTTTTATCGGGCGGCACCTGTCCGCCCCACTGGAATACACCATGAGCAAACCCCAATCTCCGCGTTCCCGCCCGGCAGCCCCCGGAGAGCGTGACGGCCGGTCCTTCTTCTCGCGCCCCAAGGGCGAGGCCCGCGCCGCCCAGGAGCGGGCGCCGCGCCCCGAGCGCGCCGCCGGTGGCCGGGAAGGCCGCGAAGGCCGTTCGGACGAGCGCCGCGACAGCCGTCCGACCCCGCGTCCGTCCTACGACGCGCCGCGTGGCGAAGGCCGCGGCGAACGCGGTTCCTTCGGCGGCGACCGGCGCGAAGGCGCGGGCCGCCCGACGCCGCGCCCTTCCTATGACGCGCCGCGTGGCGAGCGTGGCGCGTATGGCTCGGACCGCCGCGAAGGCCAAGGCCGTGGCGGTGAACGGGGTTCCTTCGGCTCGGACCGCCGTGAAGGCCAGGGCCGCCCGGATTCACGTCCCTCCTATGGCTCCCCGCGTGGCGAAGGCCGTGGCGGCGAGCGCGGCTCCTTCGGTTCGGACCGTCGCGAAGGCCAAGGTCGCCCGGATTCACGTCCCTCCTATGGCTCCCCGCGTGGCGAAGGCCGTGGCGGCGAGCGTGGTTCCTTCGGTTCGGACCGCCGTGAAGGCCAGGGCCGCCCGGATTCGCGCCCGTCCTACGGCGCTCCGCGTGGCGAAGGCCGTGGCGGCGAGCGCGGCTCCTTCGGTTCGGACCGCCGTGAAGGCCAGGGCCGCCCGGATTCACGTCCCTCCTATGGCTCCCCGCGTGGCGAAGGCCGCGATGGCGAGCGTGGGTTCCACGGTTCCGACCGCCGCGAAGGCCATGGCCAGCGTGACGCCGCCCCGCAGAAGCCGCAATTCAACCGGCCGCGCCTGTCGTATGCCGCCAGCCGCATCGACCAGGTGCAGCGCGTGCTGGGCGAGATCCTGCAATGGACCTACCCGGCCGACGCGGCCCTGTCGCACTGGCTGCGTGGCCATCCCGGCCTGGGCGCGCGCGACCGCTCGGAAGTGGCCGAAGCCGTCTACGATGTGCTGCGCCACCTGCGCCGCTACCGCCAGTTCGGCGAAAGCGGCGTCGGGCCGGCTTCGCGCCGCCTGGCCATCCTGGGCCTGGCCGCCACCCTGGGCAAGGAAACGCTGCAGGAAGGCCTGGACCCGGCCGAAGCCGAATGGCTCCAGCGCGTCCTGCAGATCGACCTGGCGACGCTGCCGCGCGCCGTCCGTGGCAGCATCCCCGACTGGCTCGACGAGCGCCTGGGCGCCATGGACAGCCCCGAAACCTTGATCGAGGCGCTCAACCGCCAGGCCAGCCTGGACCTGCGCGTCAATCCGCTCAAGGTCGAGCGCGACGCCATGCTCGCCGAACTGCAACAGAGCGCCGGCCGCTACGAACCCGTGGCCATGCCATACTCGCCCTGGGGCATCCGCATGGAAGGCCGCCCGGCCATCAACCGCTGGCCGCAGTTCGAGAACGGCAGCATCGAAGTACAGGACGAGGGCAGCCAGTTGCTGGCCCTGCTGGTAGCCCCGCGCCGCGGCGAAATGATCATCGACTTCTGCGCCGGCGCGGGCGGCAAGACCTTGCTGCTGGGCGCGCTGATGCGGTCCACCGGCAGGCTCTACGCCTTTGATGTCTCGGCCGCCCGCCTGGCGCGCGCCAAGCCGCGCTTTGCCCGCAGCGGCCTGTCCAACGTGGTGCCGGTGGCGATCGACAGCGAAAACGATGCCCGCGTCAAGCGCCTGGCCGGCAAGGCCCAGCGCGTGCTGGTCGACGCGCCGTGCAGCGGCATCGGCACGCTGCGCCGCAATCCCGACCTGAAATGGCGCCAGCACCCCGAAGCGCTGGCCGAGCTTGGCCAACTGCAGGAACGCATCCTCAACAGCGCCGCGCGCTGCGTCGCGCCCGGCGGGCGGCTGGTCTATGCCACCTGCAGCCTGCTGGCCGAGGAAAACGAAGTGCAGGCAGAACGCTTCCTGGCCAGCCATCCGGACTTCGAGCGCCTGGACGCCGCCGAGATCCTGGCGGGCCGTTGCGACAACCTGAAGCTCGAAGGGCCGTACGTCCAGCTGCGTCCGGACGTCCACGGCACCGACGGCTTCTTCGCCGCCGTTTTCGAGCGCCGCAAGAAGAACGCCGCCGCGGCCGAGGACGCGACGCAGGCCGCCATCGAGGCCGATGCCGAGGTGCTGCCGGAAGAAGAGGCCGAAGCGGCGGTTGCGGATGCGGATGAGACTGTCCCCGCAAGCGCTGCCGCCGACCAGGACAAGCCTTCGGCTTGAATCCGCTGCCGGTCAGGCCAACGGCGGGTCCATCGATGGGCCCGCCGGCGGCGGCACGGCCGCCTTCCCGGCGGATGACTTGCGGAAGCGGCGCGGCAGCCGCGCACGGCGGCCATGCGGGGAGGCGCTGAAAGAGCAGCTCAGGGTGCCGCTCAGGCGCCGCTCGGGGGCGTTCGGGGTGGGGAAGCGCTCAGGGAGCCGGCGCGATGCCGAGCGTGGCGCTGTAGCGGCGCGTTCCCACCGTCTTATTCTGGTATTTGACTTCCCAGGCCAGCGAATCGGACCCAGGCTGCCTGGCCTGGTAGACCAGTTGCGCGATCGGCACTGTCTTATATGCGCAACGTCCCGAGTCGCTGGACTGGCCGCGGGTCTGCACGATGCTGGCGGTGCCCAGTCGCGGCTGTAGGGTGATGGTCACGCGCGGCGCGCGCAGCGCCAGGCAGTCCGACCCGCGGATCTCGTAATAGGACGCCAATACGGCTATGTCCCCGGTTTTCAGCGACTGCGCGGCGGCCGGTGCAGCCACGGACGCGATTGCGGCGCTCAAGGCGGCAAATAAATGGGGACGGGTTATTTTGCAGAACATCGTATGACGGTGGGAGCGGTGACGGCGGACCGAAGTGTGCGCCAGGCGCGTGGCGCCTGCAAGACAGCGGCCCAGCCTGACAGGAACTTTAATCGCGAAAGAAGGCCAAAACCCAGTGACTGCGCGAAGACGATTCCCCGCCAGGAAAGCGCCAGTCGCGCCGCGAACGGGCCGCCAACCCGGCCGCGAACTTGCCGTCAAAATGTCAAAAGCAGGGCTTAGTCCTTGATTTCGCTCAACAACTATTTTGAAACTCCGTTGTCATAAGGCGGCAAAGGTAAGCTAAACTTCAGGCACTCTTCAAGCGAGGCTCACTACAGCTTTATGGATTACATCCTCTCCTTCATTGCCGGCGGTTTGACCCAAGCCACTTGGTGGCAGATCGTCGTTTTCACCCTGGTCATGACGCACATCACCATTGTGTCCGTCACCGTCTTCCTGCACCGCAGCCAGGCGCACCGGGGCCTGGATCTGCATCCGGCCGTCATGCACTTCTTCCGCTTCTGGCTCTGGATGACGACCGGCATGGTCACCAAGGAATGGGTTGCCATCCACCGCAAGCATCACGCCAAGTGCGAAAAGGAAGGCGATCCCCATTCGCCCATCCTGTTCGGCATCTGGAAGGTGCTGTTCCGCGGCGCCGAGCTCTACCGCGAAGAATCCAACAACAAGGAAACCATGGCCAAGTTCGGCCACGGCACGCCTGACGACTGGCTCGAACGCAACGTCTACAGCAAGCACAGCCTGTGGGGCGTGCTGACCATGCTCGCCATCGACATCGCCCTGTTCGGCGCGATCGGCGTCACGGTGTGGGCGGTGCAGATGGCCTGGATCCCCTTCTGGGCGGCCGGCGTCGTCAACGGCATCGGCCACTACTGGGGCTACCGGAACTACAACAGCCCGGACACCAGCACCAACGTGTTTCCGTGGGGCATCGTGATCGGCGGCGAAGAGCTGCACAACAACCACCACGCCCACGGCACGTCGGCCAAGTTCTCGGCCAAGTGGTATGAGTTCGACATCGGCTGGTGCTACATCAACATCCTGAAGTTCCTGGGTCTGGCCAAGATCAAGAAGGTCGCGCCCAAGCTCAAGCTGGATGACTCCAAGACCGGCATCGACCTGCGCACGCTGCAAGGCGTGATCACGCACCGCTACGAAGTCATGGCCCGCTACGCGGACGTGATCAAGAGCGCCGCCCGCGAGGAACTGGCCAAGCTGAAGGCCTCGCGCCAGGACGGCAACGCCGAATGCGGCTGGAACAAGCTGCACAAGGTGCGCCGCGCCATCCACCGCAACGAGGACATCCTGCAACCGGAGCAACTCGAAGCCGTGGACAAGGCCATCGCCCAGAACAAGTCGCTGTCGACGCTGGTGCAGATGCGCCGCGAACTCGGCCGCATCTGGGAAAGCTCCAGCGCCAGCAGCGAACAGCTCCTCCATGACCTGCAGGCCTGGTGCCAGCGCGCCCAGCAAAGCGGCATCGCCGGGCTCGAGCAATTCGCTCAACGTCTGCGCCGCTACGCGGCATGATGCTAGAGAAACTCAATCCTGAACAACGCGCCGCAGTAACGTTAGAACCGCAGCACGCCCTGGTCCTGGCCGGGGCGGGCAGCGGCAAGACCCGGGTGCTCACCACCCGCATGGCCTGGCTGATTCAAACCGGCCAGGCCTCGCCTTTTGGGCTGCTGGCGGTCACGTTCACCAACAAGGCCGCCCGCGAAATGCTGGCGCGCATGTCGGCCATCCTGCCGATCGATACGCGCGGCCTCTGGATCGGCACCTTCCACGGCCTGTGCAACCGCATGCTGCGCGCGCATCATCGCGACGCCGGCCTGCCGCAGACCTTCCAGATCCTCGACGTCACCGACCAGCTCGCCGCCATCAAGCGGCTGATGAAGGCCAACGGCGTCGACGACGAAAAATACCCGCCGCGCGACGTGCAGCGCTTCATCAACGGCGCCAAGGAAGAGGGCCTGCGCCCCGCCGACGTCGAAGCCTATGACGCGCATCGCCGCCGCCTGATCGAGATCTACCAGCTCTACGAAGCCCAGTGCCAGCGCGAAGGCGTGGTCGACTTCGCCGAGCTGCTGCTGCGCGCCTACGAACTGCTGTCGCGCAACGCGCCGGTGCGCGAGCACTACCAGCGCCGCTTCCGCCACATCCTGGTCGACGAGTTCCAGGACACCAACACGCTGCAGTACAAGTGGCTGCGGCTGCTGGCCGGCGGCGGCGCGGCGATCTTCGCCGTGGGCGACGACGACCAGTCGATCTACGCGTTCCGCGGCGCCAACGTCGGCAACATGTCCGACTTCGAGCGCGACTACGCCCGCGGCACCGTCATCCGCCTGGAGCAGAACTACCGCTCGTACGGCCACATCCTGGATTCGGCCAACGCGCTCATCGGCCACAACAGCGGCCGCCTGGGCAAGAACCTCTGGACCGACCAGGGCGAAGGCGAACCGGTGCGCGTCATCGAGCAGCCCTCGGACGGCATGGAAGCGCAATGGATCGTCGACGAGATCCGCTCGCTGATCCACGAAGGCAGCCTGCGGCGCGAGATCGCCGTGCTCTACCGCAGCAACGCGCAGTCGCGCGTGATCGAGCACGCCATCTTCTCGGCCGGCATACCCTACAAGGTCTACGGCGGCCTGCGCTTCTTCGAGCGCCAGGAAATCAAGCACGCCCTGGCCTACCTGCGCCTGATGGCCAATCCGCACGACGACACCTCGTGGATGCGGGTGGTGAATTTCCCCACGCGCGGCATCGGCGCGCGCACGCTGGAACAGCTGGCCGACGCGGCCCGCGCGCATGATTCCAGCCTGTACGCGGCCGTGGCGCTGGTGGCGGGCAAGGGCGGCTCCAACCTGGCCCAGTTCGCCCAGTTGATCCATCGCATGACCGAGGAAACGCGCGACCTGCCGCTGCCCGAAATGGTCGAGCACATGCTCGAGGCCAGCGGCCTGAACGCGCACTACAAGGCCGAGCGCGAAGGCGCCGAGCGCCTCGAAAACCTGAACGAACTGATCACCGCCGCGGCGGTGTTCGCGTCCGAGGAAAACTACGACGGCATGCCCGCCGGCGTGGTGCCCGAGCAGGCCACCTCCAGCACGCTGATGCCCGGGGTGGTCGACGCGGCGCCGGTGGTGTCCGACGGCCTGACGCCGCTGGCGGCCTTCCTGTCGCACGCCGCGCTCGAGGCCGGCGACAACCAGGCCCAGCAGGGCCAGGACGCCGTGCAGCTCATGACCGTGCACGCGGCCAAGGGCCTGGAGTTCGACGCCGTCTTCATCACCGGCCTCGAGGAAGGCCTGTTCCCGCACGAGAACAGCATCCTGGAGCAATCCGGCCTGGAAGAAGAACGCCGCCTCATGTACGTGGCGATCACCCGCGCGCGCCAGCGCCTGTACATCAGCCTGGCGCAAAGCCGCATGCTGCATGGCCAGACGCGCTACGCCATGCGTTCGCGCTTTCTCGACGAAATTCCCGAGCAGCATCTCAAGTGGCTGTCGCCCAAGGCCGGCCTGGCGCTGGCGCTCAGCGCCGGTGGCGGCTGGAACGGCAACCGCGGCGACGCCTTCGGCCGCAAGCCCACCAACACCATTGCGCCGCGTCAACCGCGCGGCACGGCCTCCGGCGTCACCGTCGGCGACAAGCAGTATCGTGTAGGGCAGGGCGTGCACCACGCCCGTTTCGGTGACGGCACCATCGTCAGCCTGAGCGGCGGGGGGCAGGACGCCCAGGCGGAGATCCATTTCCGCGATGTCGGGTCCAAGACGCTGGCGCTGGGCATCGCCAAGCTGGATATCGTTCAAGGTTGAAAGACATGGCCAATCAAGATTCCCCGAAAGCCGAACTGGCATCGCTGCGCGCCGAGGTCGACGAGATCGACCAGCAGATCATCCTGCTGCTCGGCGTGCGCTTTCGCTGCACGGACATGATCGGTGAGCTCAAGCAGGCCAACGACATGGACCTGGTGGATCCGGTGCGCGAGGACCAGCAGGTCCAGCGCATCCGGCGCCTGGCCGAAGAGGCCGGCGTGCCGCCGGCCCTGGCCGAGACCATTCTGCGCGAAGTGATCGACACCGTGGTCGATCACCACACGCGCCTGCGCGAACGTCCCTATTCGTGATGCGCGCCTGACGGCCGCTGTCCGCCAGGGCGCGGCCGTTCGCGCAGCGAAAGGTCCAATGGCCGCGGCTTTCGCCGCGGCCATTCTTTTTTCCAGCGCCGCGTTGTCGGCGGAGCGCATTACAAGGTCTTCAGGAACGCCAGCAGGGCGTCGATCTCGGCCGGGCTCAGGTCGAGCGGCTTGATGTGCGCCGACTTGCGCGGCGCATGCGGATCCGGGGGGTCGGCCGGCGGCGCTTCGCGGCCCATGCCGGCGTTGTACATCCGCAGCAGCCCCCGCAGGTCCGGGAACAGGCCGTTGTGCATCCATGGGCCGGCTTGCGCCACGTTGCGCAGGCTCGGCGTGCGGAACCTGCCCAGGTCGGCGGGATCGCGCGTGGCCTCGTAGCGCCCCAGGTCCTGGTTGCGGCGGCCGTAGAACGACAGGCCGATGTTGTGGAACTTGTGGTCGGTCAATAGCGGGCCGTTATGGCAGTTCATGCAGCGCGCCTGGGTGCGGAACAGGTGCAGGCCCAGCAGTTCGGTGTCGTCCAGCGCATCGGCGCGGCCGGCCAGGAAGTCATCGAAGCGCGTCTTCTCGGGGCGCAGCGAGGCCACGTAGGCGGCCAGTGCGCGCGCCAGGCGGTCGGCGTCGATCGCGGATGCCGGCGTCGATGCCGTCGTGGATGCCGTTGAGGTAGCCGCCGATGAAGCCGATGCAACTGTTGGTGAAGCCGATGCAGCCGCTGGAGACGCCGCCGCGGGCGCGCCGCCGAACGCCTCCAGGAAGCGCGGGGGATACATGTCGGTCTGCCGCAGTCGCGCCACCGCTCCGGTGGCGTCGTGGTTCATTTCCCGCGGGTCGTGCAGCGGCCCCATCACCTGTTCCTTGAGGCTGGCCGCGCGGCCATCCCAGAACAGCCGTGGCGCGAACGGCGCGGCATACAGCGGCGTGGAGCGGCGTCGGCCCATCAGCTTGTCCTCGCCCACCGCGAGCGGCAGGCCGTCGGTGAAGGCGCGCTGCGGCTGGTGGCAGGAGGCACAGGACACCTCGCCCTTGCGCGACAGGCGGGTATCGAAGAACAGCATCTGGCCCAGCGCCACGACTGCCGGCCGCGCCACGTCGGCGGCCAGTTCGGCCTGGCCGGGGTTGGCGGCGGTCCATTGCAGCGGGGGGCTGGCGACGGGCGGGACCGGCGCCCATTCATGCCATTGCACGCCGGCGTCGATGGTGGGCGTGGGCCAGGCGGCCGCGGGTCCGGAATAGCGCGCGCGCAGGCAGGCGATGTTCCAGCCCGCCGGGTCGTGGCAAGCGGCGGCGTTGGACGCGATGCCGGATGGCGTGGAGGCGGGCTGCTGGCCAGATGCGGCGGACGGGGTGAAGAGCATAAGGGCCAGCGGAATGGCATGCACGAAGGCGGCCAGGGCGTTCTGCTGGAGCCGGGATTTGCCACGCAGAGGCATCGATACGTTCCGTGTCGCGTTGGTGTCAGGCGTAGGACGCTGCGACATCTGCAATACCTCAGCACGCAATCGATGAATAATCTATATGGATTTCGATTTTTTGATTGATGCGTGAGATTCGATCGATGACCCGTGCCAGGCGCCTTTTGATTGGCGCCGCGTCGTTGCCGGTCCTGCCTTGCCGGTCCCTCATTCGCCAAGAAGGCGGAATGCCCCGTCGGGATCCCGTTCGACGATGCCGCGCCGTTCCGCTCGCGACAGCAGGGGTTCCAGGATGTAGTCGATATACGCCACGCCGTCCGGGCCCATCTTGATGCATCCCGCGCTGTCACCCGCCACCGGATAGCCGGTGTAGGCCTCGGCGTCGAGCACGAGCGCGCCGGGGCAGGGGGAGGGATGGGCGGCGGTCAGCAACCGGGTGTCGTCGGTGACATGCTTGCGGTAGAGATCGCGCGCGGTGTCCTTGAACAGGACCGGGCCACCCCGTCCGCCGTGGTGCATGATGAAGACGAATTCCCCCAGCGGCATGTCGTCGGGGATATGGCGATTGGTGGCGGGACTGTGGTACCGGGCCACGTAGGTCGCCAGGTCGGTGTAGAAGGCGGCGATCTGGCTGCCGGGGGCGTCCTTTTCGCCGGCGGCTTGATGGTGCGAGTACCAGGCCTCGTCCGTGTACTGGAACAGGCCCGATGCGCTCGAGCCGGCGTCGACGGCGCGCGGCGAGGCACCGAACGCCGATTCGATGTAGGCAATGTCTGCCGCGATCTGGATGGTCGGGGGGCTGAAGCCGCGCTGCCGGCCGTGGTCCACGATGGCGGCTTTGACTGCGGTCTGGGATCGGCTCAATGCCATGCAAATGCTCCTGCGTGACGGCGCGGCTGGCGTCCCGATGGAGAACCCGCGCCGTGGCCGGTATGGCCACGGCGCATGTTAGGGACGAAGACCGTGGCGCTCCATGGCGCATGGTCTGATTTGTCGTCAGAAGCGGTAGCCGACCTGCATCCAGAGTTCGCGCCCTGACTGATAGGTGCTGTTGTCGGCCGCCAGGTTGGGATTGCTTGCGACAATCGCGGGCATGCGGTTGAGCAGGTTCAGGATTTCCACCGTCAGTTCCAGGCGCGGCAGGAAGGTGGGTTGCCAGGTGAGCTGCGTGTCCCAGGTCCAATAGGACGGCAGGCCGCCCGACTTGTAGCTGTCCAGCAGGTACGGCGAGGGACCTTTGCCGACATACATGACGCCGTCGCGCCTGCCGCGCCAGTTCAGCATGTTGCTCCAGGCCAGCCCGGCCTTGGGGTAGGTGCCGGTGAGCGCGAGGGTGGCCACCTGGGGCTGGTAGAAACTCCTGGGCGGCAGGTCGATGACACGGATCTCCGAGCCGTTGTAGATCACCCGTTCGTCGGGGCCGCGGGCGTCGCCGCCATAGCCCGTGATCAGATCGGTGTTGGTCTTGCGCTTCTGCCAGCTCCACGAAGCTTGCATGGTCCAGCGGGTGGGGCCGGCATGCCAGGGTTCCAGCGTGTGCAATGTCAGGCTGACGGCGTCGGTGGTGGAGCCGCCGCCGTTGCGGTACTTGAAGCCCGTATTGATCTTGCCGGTCTTGATCCACTGCTGCCGGCCGTTGCGGCGCACATAGCTCAGCGAGCCCTCCAATCCCGCCACGCGCTGGCGCAGCGCCAGCGCCCATTCGTCGTCATACGGCATGCGCAGGCCGCTGTAGTCGACCGAGAAATCCTGCTCGTCCGCGGGTACCGGTTTGCCCTCGAAGTTCGTCACGCGTTTCAACAACCTCAGGCGCCTGGCCTCGAGCGCGGTTTCCAGGACGGGGCCGCCGTAGTAGCGCGACCAGCCGCCGCTCACCAAGGTGTTGCCCGACCCGAACACGTCCCAGTCCAGGCGCGTGCGCGGCGCCACGTTGTTGCTGCGGAACAGGCTCTCGTGGTCATAACGCAGCCCGGCATCCAGCGCCAGGCGACGCCACTCGATGCGGTCGGAAAGGTACAGGGCGGCCGTGCGGGAGCGCGCGCGCACATTGCCCGGCCGCCACAGCGACAGGTTGGTATCGACGTAGGTGTCCGCGCTGCGGTAGGTGCGCGTGTAGGCCGTGGACAGTTGCGGACGCTTGAAGGCTGCGTCGACCTGTTGCATGTCGATCCCCGCGTACACGTTGTGCGTGAACGCTTCGGTGTGCAGCGGATCGAGATCGATACGGCTCTTGAGCGCCAGGGTGTCCTGTTGCTTCTGTTCGCGGCCGAAGCCTCCCTTGAAATACGACGGCAACCCATACGGGCGCGTCGTCACCCACTCGCGGCTCATGGAGCGGCGGTTGCTCATGGCGTGGTCCCAGCCGGCCTGCAGCGTCAGGCGTCCCGCGCCGAGACGGTGTTCCAGGTTGCCGCTGACGCCATAGGCGCCATGGTTGTTGTCCCAATGCGTGTCGCGGAACATGTTGCTGGCCAGCGTTTCACCGCGGTCGCTGTATTTCAGCGTCAGGTCGGCCACCGTGTCGGCGCTGGCATGCACGCTGAATTTTCCCAGGAAATTGTCGATGCGATCGCCATAGATGTTGGGCGTGCGCAGGGGCTTGCCCTTGTCGTCCACGCTCATGATCCAGCGTTCGATCCTGGACTGCCGGTGCGACATGGCCAACACCAGGCCGGCCTTGTCGTTGACGGCGATGTCGGCCACGGCCGAATAGAAGCGTTTTTTCCATCGCGGCGTGAAGCCGGGTTCTCCTTGGGCCCATTTGTTCTCCTGGCCGGGCGAGACGCGCTGTTGGGTCATGTTCGACGTATTCCAGCGGTAATCGAACTTCAGGTGGTTCTCGCCGGAAAAGCGGCGCAGCCGCGCATCGACGACGCCGCCGTTGAAACGCCCGTACTCGACCGGGATGAAACTGTCGCGCACTTGCACGGCTTGCAGCAGACTGGTGTCGATGAAGTACGACTGCGGATTGCTGGGCACGTTGCCCCCCACCTGGGCCAGCTGCTTGTTGGCCGGGTCGACGCGATTGGTGGCGTCGATGCCATCGATCTGGAACAGGTTCTGGTAGGGACTGGCGCCGTGGAACGAAATGTCCTCGACATCGAGCGAGCCGCGATTCCGCGAGCCGGCCGCGCCCGGGTGGGGGCGCACCGCCGGGTGGTTGGCCACCAGCGTGCTCAGGTCGCGGTTGGACGATGGCGTGGCGGCGATCTCTTGCTGGTCGTAGAGGCGCTCGCCGACCTGATCGCCATAGACGCGCACGGGTTCCAGCCGCGAGGTGCTGGCCGGGTCCGGCTTGTCGACGTAGATGATGTAGCGGTTTTCGCCGTCCGCGCGCAGCGCCAGGCCCGAGCCTTCCAGCATCTGGTCAAGCGCCAGCCGGGCCGGAAACCGGCCCCGCACGACCGGCGACATCTTGTTCGCCACCGCGTCGGGCGGGAACGAGATCTCCAGCCCGGATTGGCGGCCCAGTTCGACCAGCGCGTCGCCCAGCGGCAGGGAGGGGATGCACAGGCGCAGGGTGTCGGTCAGCGGCTGGGCGGCCGCGGGAATGGCCAGGCCCAGCAAGGTGCAGAAAAGAAGCGTCGATGTGCGTGTGGGGTGCAAATGGCGTGGCATGAGGGCGTCCCTGGCTCCGTGGATTTCGGCAGTGGGACGCCGCAAGCCAGCCAGGACCTCAGCTGTGAAGCAACGAACGGTCGGTCATATCGTCCGATTTCGTCAGTAGCGGTAGCCGATCTGTAGCCAGAGTTCGCGTCCGGACTGATAGGTACGATGGTCCGCCGTGAGTCTGGGTCGATTGCCCGTGACTGCTGGCATGCGATTGAGCAGGTTCAGAACTTCGATCGTCAGTTCCAGGTTGCGCGCGAAGGTGGGCTGCCATTTCAACTTGGTGTCCCAGGTCCAGTAGGATGGCAACCTTTCCGATGTGTAGCTGTTGAGAAAGTCCGGAGCCGGTCCTTTGCCTGCATAGAAAATCGCGTCGCGGGCACCGCGCCAGTTGAATGCGTTGCTCCACGTGAGGCCCGCTCCCGGATACGCGCCGGTCACGGTCAAGGTGGCGACTTGCGGTTGGAAGAATGAATTGGTTGGCAGGTCGAAGGCGCGAATCTGCGCATTGTTATAGAGCACCTGTTCATCAGGGTCCCCCGCGTGGTCGTTATAGCCCTTGGCCAACTCGGTATTGGCCCGGCGCCGCTGCCAGCCCCAAGTGGCGCGCATGGTCCAGCGGGTTCTTCCCAGGGCCATCGGATGAAGCGTATGCACGGTCAGGTTGATGCCGTCGGTCGTGGAACGACCATCGCTGTTGTAGCGGGAAGCATTGGCGTTGATGTTGACGTTTGTCCACTGGTCCCGCCCGTCGCGATGCACATAGTTCAGCGCGCCCTCCAAACCCGCCAATCGTTGGCGCAGCGATATCGCCCATTCATCGTCATACGGCGTGCGC
This sequence comes from Achromobacter sp. EG18, assembly GCF_059759395.1. NCBI lineage: Bacteria > Pseudomonadati > Pseudomonadota > Betaproteobacteria > Burkholderiales > Alcaligenaceae > Achromobacter > Achromobacter sp. EG18. Next base: position 2,070,919 of record NZ_CM186213.1, on the reverse strand, counting down.
AGCCCTTTGTAGTCCACCGTGTACGGTTTGCGGCCATTCGCCCTCGGGTTTCCGTCCTTGTCCGTCTCGTTTATTTTCAGGCGCGCACGCTCCGCCTCCATGGCGATGCCCAGTATCTGTGCGCCGTAGTAGCGGGACCATCCCATGCTCAGCACGGTGTTGTCCGTTCCGAACATGTCCCAATCCAGGCGCGTGCGGGGCGCCAGATTGTTGTTGCCAAGAAAACTGTCGCGGTCGTAGCGCAGCCCGGCATCCAGGGCCAGCCGTTTCCATTCGATACGATCCGACAGATACAGGCTGGCAGTGTGATGCTTTACCTCAGCTGTGCCGGGCAGGTAGTGGGTTCTATTGCTATCTTGGACAGTGCCATCGGCGAACTGGCTGCGGCGGTACGCATACGCGTCCTGAAATCGCTTGAATCGGGCGTGGGTCTGCTCCAGCTCGGAACCTGCGTAGACAGTATGGGTAAACATGCCGGTGCGTCGCGGATCGAGGTCAACGCGGCCCTTGAGAACTTCCGTGTCCTGCAGCGTCTGTTCCTTGCCAAAGCCCACCACCGAGTACTGCACTTTTTTGATCGGCGGAGTGAAATAGGATACGAACTCTTCACGAACGGACTGCCGGTGGCTGGTGGCGCGATCCCATCCCGCTTGTAGTGAGAAGCGCCCACCCTGGAATCGATGTTCCAGTTTGCCGTTGACGCCGCGTCCGCCGTGATAATTGTCCCAGGTTGTGTCGCGGAAATAGGCGTCGGCCAGAGCCTGGTGATACTCGCTGTATTTCAGCGTCAGGTCGGCGACGGTGTCTGAGGACGGACGCACACTGAATTTTCCCAGGAGATTATCGATCTGGTTGCTGTAGGTTCCTTCGCGCAACTCCGGTTGGCCCTTGCTATCAACGCCCATAGCTGCTCGCGTGATGTCGGATTGGCGACGAGATAATGCCAATACCATGCCGGCCTTTTCGCTGAATGCGACATCGCCTAGTGCCGAGTAAAAGTTCTTCTTCCACCTGGGTGAATAGTCGAAGTGGCCCTGTGACCACTTTTGCTCGTCGCCATGCGCCGTGCGCTGTTGTGTCATGTTGGAGTTGTTCCAACGGTAGTCCAGTTTCAGATGGTTCTGCCCGGAGAAGCGGCGCAATTTCGCATCCACCACGCCGCCAGTGAAGTGACCGTATTCCACAGGCACAAAGCTGTCATGCACTTGCACCGCTTCCAGCAGACTGGTGTCGACGAAGTAGGACTGCGAATTGCTGGGTACGTTGTTTACGACCAGGTTCGGATTCTTGCTAGCCGGATCAACGCGGTTGGTGGCGTCCATGCCATCGATCTGGAACAGATTCTGGTAAGGGCTGGCGCCATGGAATGAAATGTCCTCGACGTCCAACGATCCCCGATTCTTCGAACCGGCCGCGCCCGGATTCGTCCGCACCGCCGGATGCGTGGCCACCAAGGTGCTCAGATCCCGGTTCGACGATGGCGTTTGCGCGATTTCCTCGCGGCTGTAGACGCGTTCGCCGATCTGCTCGCCATAGATCCGCACCGGCTCCAGCCGCGATACGGAGAACGGATTGGTCTTGTCCACGAACACGATATAGCGGCCCGGCCCGTCGGCGCGCAGCGCCAGGCCGGAACCTGCCAGCAACTGGTTCAGCGCCGCCAGCGCCGAGGTTTCGCCCCGCAGGGCGGACGAGACCTTGCCGGCGACGGCGGCCGGCGGAAACGAAATCTGCAGGCCCGACTGGCGGCCCAGCGCCAGCAAGGCGTCGCCCAGCGGTTGCGCCGGAATGTCGTAGGCGAAGGTGCGGTCGGGCGACTGGGCCAGGGCGGGCGCGGTCGTGGCCAGCATGGCGCAGAAGATCGCGATCGACGCGGAGGGGCGGAAACGGCCGTTGAAAGAGCGGGGCATGCAAGCGTCCTTGGCTGAATGAAAACCAGCCATAGGACGCCGCGGTCGGTGCAGTACCTCAGCGCCAAAACGGCGAATGTGCGCGGTGGCGTGTCGAACTCAGACCAGATGAATGCTCGCGCCGAATGTAAGGCCCGTTTGTCAGGTCCGTTTTTCAGGCCCGTTTGTCAGCCCCGCTGGTCAGGCCCGTTTCAGAACCGATATCCCACCTGTAGCCACAGTTCGCGTCCCGACTGGAACGTGCTGCGGTTGGTCTTCAGGTTCGGGTTGCTGGCCGTGACCGCCGGCATGCGGTTCAGCAGGTTCAGCACTTCCACCGTGAATTCCAGGTTGCGCGCGAACGTCGGCTGCCAGGCCAGCTTGGTGTCCCAGGTCCAGTACGACGGCAATTCGCCCGATTCGTAGCGGTCGAGGGATTGCGGCCGCGGGCCGACGCCGACGTAGATGGTGGCGTCGCGCTTGCTGCGCCAGTTCAGCTTGTTGCTCCACGTCAGTCCCATGCGCGGGTAGGCGCCGATCAGTGTGAGCGAGGCGACCTGGGGCTGGTAGAAGGTGCTGGGCGGCAGGTCGATGGCGCGGATCTCCGAGCCGTTGTAGATCACCCGGTCGTCCGGGTCGCGCGCATCGGCGGTGTAGCCCGTGACCAGGTCGCCGTTGGTCTTGCGCTTCTGCCAGCTCCACGATGCCTGCATGTTCCAGCGCGTTGGCCCCAGGCGCCAGGGCTCCAGCGTGCGCAGCGTCAGGCTGACGCCGTCGGTGGTGGAAAAGCCGTCGTTGGCATAGGTGTAGCCGGCCGCGTCGGTGCCGCTCTTGGTCCATTGGTCGCGGCCGTTGCGATGCACGTAGCTCAGCAGGCCTTCGATGCCCGCCATGCGCTGGCGCAGCGACACCGCCCATTCGTCGTCATACGGCATGCGCAGGCCGCGGTAATCGACGAAGTACTCCTTGCCGCCATCGGCCACGGGCCTGCCCTTGCTGTCGAGCACCTGGCGGCGCAGGCGGCTGCGTTCGGCCTCCAGCGCCGTCTCCAGCACCTCGCTGCCGTAGTAGCGCGACCAGCCCGCGCTCAGCAGCGTGTCGCCGGAGCCCAGCACGTCCCACTCCAGGCGGGTACGCGGCGACACGTTGGTGTTGCCCAGGAAGGTCTCGCGGTCGTAGCGCAGCCCGGCGTCCAGCGCCAGCCGTTGCCACTCGATGCGGTCGGACAGGTACACGCTTGCCATGCTGTATTTCACGTTGACCGTGCCGGGCAGATAGTGGACCTTGCTGAAGTCCTGGTGGGCGCCCTTGTTGTCGTAGACGCGGCGGAACGAATACGAGTCCTGGAAGCGCTTGAAGCCCGCCTCGACCTGCTGCAGGTCGGCGCCCGCGTACAGGCTGTGGGTGAAGATGCCGGTGCGCACCGGATCCAGGTCGACGCGGCCCTTGAGGGTCCAGGTGTCCTGCCGCGTCTGCTCCTTGCCGAAGCCGCCCGCGGTGTATCGCGGCAGCCTGTAGGGTTGGTAAGTCACCAGCTCGTCGCCGACGGACTGCCGGTCGCTGGTGGCGTGGTCCCAGCCGGCCTGCAGCGCGAAGCGCCCGCCCTGGAACAGATGCTCGAGGTTGCCGCTCAGGCCGTAGGCGCCGTGGTTGTTGTCCCAACGGGTGTCGCGGAACAGGTAGCTGGACAGGGTCTCGCTGCGGTCGCTGTATTTCAGCGTCAGGTCGGCGGTGGTGTCGGCGCTGGCGCGCACGCTGAACTTGCCCAGGAAGTTGTCGACGCGGTCGCGATAGGTGTCCTGGCCCTGCTGCGGCTGGCCGTCGTCGTCCACCCCCATGTTCCAGCGCGTGATGTCGGATTCGCGGCGCGACATGGCCAGCACCACGCCGGCTTTGTCGTTGAAGGCGAAGTCGCCCACTGCCGAGTAGAAGCGCTTTTTCCATTCGGGGGAATAGCCCGGCTGGCCCTGCGCCCAGCTGTTCTCCTCGCCCTCGGACACGTGCTGTCGCGTCATCTTCGACGTGTTCCAGCGGTAGTCGAACTTCAGGTGGTTTTCGCCGGAAAAGCGGCGTAGCCGCGCATCCACCACGCCGCCGGTGAAGCGGCCGTACTCGACCGGCACGAAGCTGTCGTAGACGCGCACCGATTCCAGCAGGCTGGTGTCGATGAAGTACGACTGCGGATTGCTGGGCACGTTGCCGACCTGCAGGTTCAGGTTCTTGCTGGCCGGGTCGACGCGGTTGGTGGCGTCGATGCCGTCGATCTGGAACAGGTTCTGGTAGGGGCTGGCGCCGTGGAAGGAAATGTCCTCGACGTTGAGCGAGCCGCGATTCTGCGAACCGGCGGCGCCCGGGTTGGTGCGCACCGCCGGATGGTTTGCCACCAGCGTGCTCAGGTCGTGGTTGGAGGAGGGCGTGGTGGCGATCTCCTCCTTGTCGAAAACGCGTTCGCCGGTCTGCTCGCCATAGACGCGCACGGGCTCCAGCCGCGAGGTCGAGAATGGGTTGGCCTTGTCGACGAACACGATGTAGCGGCCAGGACCGTCGGCGCGCAGGGCCAGGCCGGAGCCGGCCAGCAGGCGATCGAGCGCCAGCAGCGCCGAATATTCGCCGTGCAGGGCGGGGGCCATCTTGCCGGCCACCGCGGCCGGCGGGAAGGAGATTTCCAGGCCGGACTGGCGCCCCAGCGCGAGCAGCGCATTGCCCAGGGACTGGGCCGGCATGTCGTAGGTTTGCGTGCGCGCTGGCGGCTGGGCGCCAACGGGCGCGGCAATGGCCAGCATGAGGCAAAGAAGGGCGGCCGGGACGCCGGACCGGCGCCTGCCGTCAAGAGGAAAAGGCATGAAAACGTCCTACGCTGTGGTGATGTCAGCCGTAGGACGCGACGTAGGACGAAACCCCTCATTGCGGAATTGATGAATAATTTATATTGATTCTTATTTACCGATTGGGAAATGCCTGGAACGGGGGAGGGACGCGGCTGGTTTTGCCTGACCCAGGCAACGCGCGGGGCGGTCCAGGCACATGCAGACCGCGCCCGCCGTGCCATGCCCGCGGCGGGGCCGTGGTCAGCGCAGGATCAGAAGGCCGGGCAGGTCGGTGATCTCGACCTTGGTCTGCGCCAGCAGCAGGTCGAGCGCGCGCCTGGGATCGGCGATGCCGGCCGTGCCGGACACACGCGTGGCGCGCGCCCGCTCGCCCCATACCAGGATGCGCTTGCCGGTGTAGCGCGCCAGTTGCGCGGCGACGTCGGGCAGCGCGGTGTCGTTGAAGGCCAGCAGCCCCTGGCTCCAGGCGGGCGCGGTTTCGGGGGGGGCCGGGTCGCGATCGATGCCGTTGGCCGAAACCGTCATGCGTTGCCCGGCGTCCAGTGTCTGCGGTTGCCGGTCCGCGCAGGCCAGGCATTGCACCGCCACCTGGTGCGTGTAGACGGTGATGCGGGTTGTGTCGCTGTCGCGAGCGACCGTGTAGCGGGTGCCCAGGGCCGTGACGGTGGCGTCCGCCGTGACGACGGTGAAGGCGGGCCCGTCGGCGCCGCGCGGCGCGGCTTCGAACAGCGCCCGGCCGGCCAGCAGGCGCACCTCGCGCCTCTCGGGGCCGAAGTCCAGGGCGATCGCCGAATGCGCGTCCAGGATGGCGCGTGAACCGTCGGGCAGGGCGACGCGCAGCGGCTGCGTGTCGCTCGCGTAGTCGGCGCCGGGCTGGAAGTCGCGCAGCGTATAGGCGGTGATGCCGGCGGCGGCGACGAGCGCCAGCGCCAGCGCCGTGCGGCGCTTGCGGGGCGGGCGCGCGGCCAGCTTGCCACGATCGATCTCGCCCATGCGGCGCCACACCCGCGCCAGCCGCTCGTAGGCGGCGGCATGGCGCGGATCGGCGTGGTACCAGGCGTCGAATTCGGCCTGCGCCTGCGGGTCCAGCGGCTGGCCGCTGCGGCGGATGACCCAGCGCGAGGCCTGCTCGTCGGCGCTCGCGGCGGGGCCAAGGGCGTCAGTCCTGCTCACGCCGACAGCGCCAGGTCGCAGGCCAGCAGGATGCGCATCATGTGTTTCTCGACCGCGCTGACCGAGATCGCGAGGCGCTCGGCGATGGCGCGGTAGGTCAGCCCTTCGTGGCGATGCAGGACGAACACGTCGAGGCTGCGGCGCGGCTGGCGCAGCAGCGCCGCTTCGAGCCGGCGCAGCAGCTGGTTGGCCGAGGCCACTTCCAGCGTGTCGGCCTCGAAGGCCGGCGGCTGCGCCGCGGCGTAGTCGGCGACCGTGCTCAGTTCGCGGCCGCGGCGCCGGTGCCAGTCGGTGGCGATATTGGCCGCCACGCGAAACACATAGGCGCGGTCGTTGTCCGGCAGGGTCTTGTCCTGGAACTCTGCCAGCTTGATCCAGGTGTCCTGGGCGCAGTCCTGGGCCACGTCGCGCGAGCCCGTGCGCATGGCCAGAAAGCCCAGCACTTCGCGGTAGTGCCGGAGAAATACGTCGGTAAGCGAAGACATGTCGCTGACGCCTCGCGCCAGATAGAGTCAGATTCGCGTCAAATTATAAATGATAATTATTATTGTTATTGAGTATTGCCTGCCGATGGCAAGGGCGGACGGCGCATGCCGTCCGCCCGCGGCTCAGGCTTCGCCCTGCTCGATCTCTTCGAGCGAGCCCTGCAGCTCCAGCCACTGCTCTTCCAGCGTTTCCATGCGCTTGCCGTGTTCGCCATGTTCGGCCATGACCTTCTGGCGCTCGGCGCGGCGCGCGTCGGAATACAGGTCCGGGTCGGCGATGACGCCGTCCAGCGCCTGCAGCTTGGCCCGCAGTTTCTCCATCTCGGCCTCGACCTTGGCCAGCTTGGCTTCCAGCGGCTTGCGCAGCGCCGACAGGCGCTGGCGCTGCTCGGCCTCGGCGCGGCGTTGCGCCTTGCGGTCGACCACGGCCTCGCCGTTCTCGGCGTTCTCGCGGGCGGCCTCGGCGCGTTCGCCGGCGTTGCGGGCCGCCAGCCAGTCGCGGTAGTCCTCCAGGTCGCCGTCGAATTCGCGCACGGCGCCGTCGGCCACGATCCAGAAGCTGTCCACGGTGGTGCGCAGCAGGTGGCGATCGTGCGACACCAGCAGCATGCTGCCGCCGAACTCGGCCAGCGCCGCGGCCAGGGCCTCGCGCGTTTCGACGTCCAGGTGGTTGCTGGGCTCGTCCAGCAGCAGCAGGTTGGGCTTCTGCCAGACGATCAGCGACAGGGCCAGGCGGGCTTTCTCGCCGCCCGACATGGGGCCGACCTTGCTATTGACCGTGTCGCCCGAGAAGCCGAAGCCGCCCAGGTAATTGCGCAATTCCTGCTCGCGCGTTTCCGGCGACAGCCGCGCCAGGTGGGCCAGCGGCGTGCTGTCCACGTCCAGCATGTCGAGCTGGTGCTGGTGGAAGTAGCCGATCGCCAGCCCGCGCGAGGCGCGGCGTTCGCCCGCCTGCACCGGCAGTTCCTCGGCCAGGGTCTTGATCAGCGTGCTCTTGCCGGCGCCGTTGGCGCCCAGCACGCCGACGCGGCTGCCGGCGCGCACCATCAGCGTCACGTCGCGCAGGATCGGCACCTCGTTGCCGGCCGCGTCGGTGTAGCCGGCCGACAGGTGTTCCAGCGTCAGCAGCGGATCCGGCACCTGCTCGGGCGAGGGGATGCGGATGTCGATGCCGGCCTCGGCGTGCAGCGGCGCCAGCACCTGCATGCGCGCCAGGGCCTTGACCCGGCTCTGGGCCTGCTTGGCCTTGGAGGCCTTGGCCTTGAAGCGGTCGATGAAGCCTTGCAGGCGCGCCGCTTCGCGGGTCTGGCGTTCGTAGGCAATGTTGGTCTGGCGCAGGCGCTCGGCGCGCTGTGTCAGGAAATCGCCGTAGCCGCCGCGGTAGCGCACCAGCTTGGCGTGGTCGAAATGCAGGATGGACTTGGCCACCGCGTCCAGGAACTCGGTGTCGTGGGAGATCAGCATGACGGTGCCGGGATAGGCGGCCAGCCATTTCTCCAGCCACAGCATGGCGTCCAGGTCCAGGTGGTTGGTGGGTTCGTCCAGCAGCAGCAGTTCGGACGGCGCCATCAGCGCGCGCGCCAGCGCCAGGCGCATGCGCCAGCCGCCGGAGAAACTCGCCACCGGCTGGGTCCATTCGGCCGGCTTGAAGCCCAGGCCGGCCAGCAGTTGCTCGGCGCGCGAGGCCGCGCTCCAGGCGCCGGCCTCCACCAGCGCCGCCTCGACCTCGGCGATCTGCGTGCCCTGGTCGTCGGTCAGCTCGGCGCGGCGCGCCTGCAGCGCGCGCAGCGGCGTGTCGCCGTCGATGACGAATTCCCGCGCGGGGCGGTCGTCGGCATGCAGTTCCTGTTCGACGCTGGCGATGCGCCAGCCGGCCGGCAGCGCCAGGTTGCCGGCGTCCAGGTCCAGCGCGCCGGTCAGCAGCGCGAACAGCGACGACTTGCCGGCGCCGTTCTTGCCGACGATGCCGACGCGTTCGCCGGGGTGCACCACGAATTCGGCGTCGTCCAGCAGCACCTTGGTGCCGCGACGCAGGGTCAATCCAGAGGCGCGGATCACGTCGTCAACTGCTCGCGGGTCAGCAACAGCAGCTGGTCGGAGGCTTGCTCCGTATCCAGCCACACCGGCGACAGTTCAGGGAAGGCGGCTTCGAAGAAATCGCGCTCGTGGCCGATCTCCAGCACCAGCACGCCGTTCTCCGACAGGTAGCGCGGGGCCGCCTGCAGGATGCGGCGCACCAGGTCCATGCCGTCGGCGCCGCCTGCCAGGGCCAGGTGCGGCTCGTGGCGGTATTCCTGCGGCAGCACGTCCATCGAGCCGCTGTTGACGTAGGGCGGGTTGCAGACGATGACGTCGTACTGGCGTTCGGGCAGGCTGTCGAACAGATCGCTCTGGTGCAGCGCCAGCCGGTCGGCCAGGCCGTAGTCGTCGACGTTGCGGCGGGCGACCTCGAGCGCGTCGGGCGACACGTCGACGGCGTCCACCTGCGCGTACGGGAAGGCCAGCGCCGACAGGATCGCCAGGCAGCCCGAGCCGGTGCACATGTCCAGCACGCTGTCGACGGCCTGCGCGTCCTGCACCCAGGGCGACAGGCCTTCGTCCAGCAGTTCCGCGATGGGCGAGCGCGGCACGATGACGCGCGCGTCCACGTAGAAGCGATGCCCGCGCAGCCAGGCCTCGTTGGTGAGATAGGCGGCCGGCACGCGCTCGGTGACGCGGCGGTCGATCAGGTCCAGCACTCGGTTGCGTTCTTCGTCGAGCACGCGGGCGTCCAGGAAGGGTTCCAGCGTGTCCAGCGGCAGGTGCAGCGCGTGCAGGACCAGGTAGACCGTCTCGTCCCAGGCGTTGTCGCTGCCGTGTCCCAGCGCCACCTGGGCGGCGTTCAGGCGCGATACGCCGTAGCGGATCAGGTCGCGCAGGGTCAGCAGTTCTTGGCGGGCGTTTTGAGGCATGAGAGGCTTTTTACTTGGCGGGCAGGAGGAGGTTTTCCAGCGTGCGCCGATAGATGTTCTTGAGCGGGTCCAGCGAGGCCAGCTCGATACGCTCGTTGACCTTGTGGATCGTGGCGTTGCACGGGCCGAACTCGATGACCTGCGGGCAGATCTTGGCGATGAAGCGGCCGTCGGACGTGCCGCCGGTGGTCGACAGCTCGGCCGTCACGCCGGTCTCGTCGCGGATGGCCTTGACCAACGCATCGGTCAGCGAACCGCGCGGGGTCAGGAAAGGCTCGCCGCCCAGTTCCCAGTCCAGCGTGTATTCCAGGCCATGGCGGTCCAGCACTTCGTGCACCCGCGCCTTCAGGCTTTCCGGCGTGCTGGCGGTGGAGAAGCGGAAGTTGAACAGCGCCACCGCCTCGCCCGGCACCACGTTGGTGGCGCCCGTGCCCGAGTTCAGGTTCGAGACCTGGAACGTGGTCGGCGGGAAGTATTCGTTGCCCTGGTCCCATTCGATCGCGACGATCTCGGCCAGCGCCGGCGCCAGCTGGTGCACCGGGTTGCGCGCCAGGTGCGGGTAGGCCACGTGGCCCTGGATGCCCTTGACCGTGAGCTTGCCCGACAGCGAGCCGCGGCGGCCGTTCTTGCAGGTGTCGCCGAGCACGTCGCCCGAGGTGGGTTCGCCGACGATGCAGTAGTCCATCTGCTCGCCGCGCGCCTTGAGCGCGTCACAGACGATGGCGGTGCCGTCGATCGACGGGCCTTCCTCGTCGGACGTGATCAACAGGGCGATCGAGCCGCCGTGCCGCGGGTTGGCCGCCACGAATTCCTCGGCCGCCACCACGAAGGCGGCGATCGAGCTTTTCATGTCAGCGGCGCCGCGGCCATAAAGGTAGCCATCGCGCTCGGTGGGCACGAACGGATCGCTTTCCCACTTCTCGCGCGGGCCCGGCGGCACCACGTCGGTGTGGCCGGCGAAGACCGCCAGCGGCGCAGTGTCGCCACGGCGCGCCCACAGGTTGGTGACACCGCCCTGGGCGATGGTCTCGCAGGTGAAGCCGATGCGCGCCAGGCGCGCGGCCAGCGTCGCCTGGCAATCGGCGTCCGCCGGGGTGACCGACGGACGGGCGATCAGGTCCTTGACCAGATCCAGAACAACCGAAGGAGGTTGGCCCTCCTGCCGCTGCGCGGCTGCCTCCCCAAGGGAGGGTGCACGCCCTTCGGGCGGCCGTGCGGTCGTGCGCATTACGCCCTCAGCAGATCGTTGATGCTGGTCTTGGCGCGGGTCTGCGCGTCGACACGCTTGACGATGACGGCGCAGGCCAGGCTGTGCGAGCCGTCGGCCGAGGGCAGCGAGCCCGGCACCACCACCGAACCCGACGGCACGCGGCCGTAGGTGACCTTGCCCGTGGCGCGGTCATAGATCTTGGTGCTTTGCGACAGGTACACGCCCATGGCCAGCACCGAGTTCTCTTCGACTATCACGCCTTCCACGACTTCCGAGCGGGCGCCGATGAAGCAGTTGTCTTCGATGATGGTGGGGTTGGCCTGCAGCGGCTCGAGCACGCCGCCGATGCCGACGCCGCCGGACAGGTGGACGTTCTTGCCGATCTGGGCGCACGAACCGACGGTGGCCCAGGTGTCGACCATGGTGCCTTCATCGACGTAGGCGCCGATGTTGACGTAGGAGGGCATCAGCACCACGTTGCGGCCGATGAAGGCGCCGCGGCGGGCGACGGCGGGCGGCACCACGCGGTAGCCGCCTTGCTTGAAGGCGTTGTCGCCGTATTCCGAGAACTTGAGCGGCACCTTGTCGTAGAACTGCAGCGGGGCCTGGCCCATGATGGCGTTGTCGTACAGGCGGAACGACAGCAGCACGGCCTTCTTGATCCACTGGTGCACGACCCAGTCGTCGTTGATTTTCTCGGCCACGCGCAGGCGGCCCAGGTCCAGCCCGTCGATGGTGTGTTCGACGGCTTCGCGCACTTCGGCGCTGGCGTCGACGGGCGACAGGTTGGCCCGGTCGTCCCAGGCTTTTTCGATGGTGGTCTGCAGGTCGAGAGTCATAGCGGCTCAGCTTTTCAAAAAAGGTTGATCAAACAGAAGTATGTACGAAATGGGCGATGCGTTCGGCCGCCTGCACGCAGTCGGCCAACGGCGCCACCAGGGCCAGGCGGATGCGGCCCTGTCCCGGATTCACGCCATGCGCTTCGCGCGCCAGGAAGCTGCCCGGCAGCACGGTAACACCGGTACGGCCGTACAGGTCGCGCACGAAGGCGGTATCCGAGCCCGGCGTGGCCGCCCACAGGTAGAACGAGGCTTGCGGCCGCGAGACGTCCAGCACGTTCTGCAGGATCGGCAGCACGGCCTCGAACTTCTCGCGGTACAGGCGGCGGTTGTCCTTGACGTGGGTCTCGTCGGTCCAGGCGGCGATGCTGGCGGCCGACACCAGCGGGCTCATGGCGCTGCCATGATACGTGCGGTACAGCAGGAAGCGGCCGATCAGCGCGGCATCCCCGGCCACGAAGCCCGAGCGCAGCCCCGGCACGTTGGAACGCTTGGACAGGCTGGAGAACGCCACCAGGTTGCGGTAGTCGTCGCGGCCCAGGCGGCGCGCCGCCTGCAGGCCGCCCAGCGGCGGATTGCCTTCGTCCAGGTAGATCTCGGAATAGCACTCGTCGGAGGCGATCACGAAGCCGTAGCGGTCGGACAGGGCGAACAGGTCCTTCCATTCGTCCAGCGACATGACGTTGCCGGCCGGGTTGCCCGGCGAGCAGACGAATACCAGGCGGGTCTTTTTCCAGATGTCTTGCGGCACCTGGGTCCAGTCGCAGGCGAAATTGCGCAGCGCGTCGGCGTTGACGTAGTAGGGCGTGGCGCCGGCCAGCAGGGTGGCGCCTTCGTAGATCTGGTAGAACGGGTTGGGGCAGATCACCACCGATCCGGCCGACGGATCGATCACCGTCTGGGTGAAGGCGAACAGGGCCTCGCGCGAGCCCAGCGCCGGCAGCACCTGGGTCTCGGCATCGGGCGCCGGGATGCTGTAGCGCCGCGCCAGCCAGTCGGCGATGGCCCGGCGCAGTGCGGGATCGCCCTTGGTTGACGGATACACCGACAAGCCGCCAAGATGATCGCGAATGGCCTGTCCCACGCGCTCGGGCGCGGCGTGCTTGGGCTCGCCGATCGACAGGTTGATGGGCGTCAGGCCGTCCGGCTGCGCGCTGGCCGAGGCCAGCAGGGCGCGCAATTTTTCGAACGGGTAGGGGTGCAGGGCATCGAGGCGCGGATTCATGACGCAAGATTTTAACAAGCAAGCTACAATAGCGGGCTTGGCTTAACGCGAAGGTGGCGAAATTGGTAGACGCACCAGGTTTAGGTCCTGACGCCGTAACAGGTGTAGGGGTTCGAGTCCCCTCCTTCGCACCAACCCCATTCAGGCACTGATCTGGCGATACGTCGGCGGCAGTGTCCCCCAAACCCCGAGACATCCCTGTGTCCCGGGGTTTTTCATTTGGCGGGCCATCTGCCGCTCTTGAATCCCCGTATTGAGGGCCGGAGCCCCATACCGGCCCCCCCCCGCCGGACTCCACGCCGGACCCCACGCCTGTACCACCGATCCCCTGCTTGTTATAAAGAGCCCTGAAGCTTTTCTTGTCGAGCGAGGATAAATGTTGTCGATTCAAATGCTTAGCCGCGGCGGCCTGTTGTTGCTTGTCGCGCTCATGTCCGGCTGTTCCTCCTCGTCCATCAATCCCTGGTCTTCGCCCGCTGCCCCCGGTTCCGGCTCCGACTCGTCACGGGTCAGCCTGGAATGCCGGGTCAGCCGCAGCAGCTGTATCTATGAAGGCAAATACGAGGCGGGCGAGCGTGACTATGCCGAAGACGAGGCCAAGCGCTTGAATCGGGCCGAAATGGAACGGTTGCGCCGCGCTTTCGGCGGTTGAGCCGGGAGGTGAAAACGCCCGCCGGCTGGCGGGCGTTGATGCCGCCATCGGCGGCGCGCCGAATGCGGCGCCTTGGGAGAGGTCGAAGGCGGGGCCGGCGCTCAAGCGGCCGCGGTGGCTTGCGGCTTGCCGTAGAACACCCGAGCGCAGACCACGCCGCTTATCAGTCCGGGCACGCCGCCCAGGAACAGCGGAAAGCCCAGCTCGGGCGGGGTGTTCTCGCGCACGGCGAAGCCCGCGAGGAAAACGAAGGCATAGAGACCGCCCAGCAACCCCGGCCAGCAATACGAGCGCCATGTCACGACGGCGGGCCGGCAGGCGCCCGTCACCAGGCCGCACAGCAGCGCGGGCACGCCGCCGTACAGGTACGACCAGGGCACCAGGAAGACCGACGTGAACAGCGATTCCAGGCTCATCGCGGCGGCGGCCAGAAACAGCGCGAACACCAGGGTGCCTACGGGGGGACCCAGCGCGGCGAACAGGGCGGCGCCAGCGGCGCCTGCGCGGGCAATGTCACCGCGCGTCTTGCCTTCGGGCCGGCGCACGATGCGCCACGTCAGCACGCCCAGCGACGCGGCGGCCAGCACACATACGGATAACAACAGCACGGCGTGCCTTTCAAGTGTCGGTGGGTCGGTTGGGGAACAGGTTCAATGACAGGATGGCATCGGGATAGGTCGCCAGCAGCATCCCCGACAGGTGGCCGTGCAAGGCGCCGAACAGCGGCCAGCTCAGCGCCTCGCTGCCGGGCAGCAGGTCCAGCAGCATCAGCTGGCCGGTGCGCACGGTGCCGACGAAATAGGCGCGTTCGTCATGCTGGCCCGTGGGCGTGGCGCGATAGATCTTGGTGGCTCGGCCGCTGTCGTCCTTGCGCCAACTGTTGCCGCTGGTCGTGGCGCGGGCGCCGATGGGGGCGATGTCCGCCTGGATGGTTTCCCAAAGGGCGCGGGCGTTGGCGGCGTATACGACGATGGTCATGGTGGGCGCTGTCCTATGCGAAAAGTTGGGAACGCGAGGCCGAGCACGGCAAAGTTACCAACGTGACCGTGGCACGGCAAGCGCCGGCGCGTTGCGCCGCGCGCTCAGTCGCCCGCCAATTCCCGTAGTTCGTCGGCGCGGTTGATGTTCAGCAGCATCGGGCAATACTCGTACATGGGTGAACCGACATGCGCCCCGGCCAGCGCGCAATGGCCGTTGCGGTACGCCAGCCAGGCCTTCTGGGTCTGTTCCAGCTTGGCGGCGTCGTCCGGGTAGTCAGTGGCCAGGCGTGCCTGGACCCGGGCGTAGAGCGTGTTGATTTCACGTTTGGCCGCCGCCGAGACGCCTTCCGCGCAGGCGCCGACGGTGCCGTTGTTGGTGACGCCGGCATCGCGCAGGCAGCGGTCGTACTGGCCCATGTAGTCCGGTGTGGAGGCGCCCAGGACCAAGGCGGGAGACAGCATCAGGGAAAGCGCGAGGGCGTGTCGGATCATGGTGGCGCGAAGGTGGAAGTGGACGGATCGGGTGCGCTGGAAGCGGCGCGCAGCGCAAGCATACCGCCAGTCCCGGCTTGGTGTTTTCCCGGTTGACACTATGCTGGATAGTCCATAAAGTCACTCGCACAGATCTAGATAAAAGACCATCTGTAAGATGGTCTTTTATCGCGCGCTCGCTGCGTCGACCTCTTACAGAAATAATTCCAAGAGGAGACCGCCGTGCAATCATTACCCGTCAAGCTGCGTGGCATCGACGATGTCATCGCGTATATCGATTCATGTCCGGGCATCGTCGGCCGGGCCGGCCTGATATGGTGGCTCGCCCTGGGCGGATTGTTCCTGGACGCATTCGCCAACTCCGCGCTCAGCGCGGGCCTGGGGCCCATGACGCGCGACCTCGGCCTGAGCGCGGGCCAGGTCGCGTTGATGACGTCCTTCGCGTCCTGGGTGGCCATCGCCTTCAATCCCATCGGCGGCTGGATGGCGGATCGCTGGGGCCGCATGCGGCCTCTCATCACGGCCAAGCTGCTGGCGCTGATCGGCGCGCTGCTGGTGGTGTTCGCGCCGTCGTTCGACGTCATCCTCGCGGGCCGTTTCTTCGTGGGCGCGGCCTACGGCATCGACTTCGCCATCGCGATGGCGGTGCTGGCGGAATTCACGCCCGTCAGGCTCAAGAGCCGCCTGAACACCTGGCAGGGCATGTGGTACACGGCGGTCTGCTCCAATCTGCTGCTGGCGCTGCTGTTCCACTCATGGGAAGTGGGCGACGCGATCTGGCGCTATTCGGTCGCGGCCACCGCGGTGTTCGCGCTGGCCATCCTGGTGCTGCAACTGCGCTACATGGTTGAAAGCCCGATCTGGCTGGCGCGCAAGGAGCGCGTCGACGAGGCGGCCATGGCGATGACCCGCATCTACGGCCAGCCGTTCACGGCGGCGCCGCCGCACGAGCGCGTGCCGGTGGTCAACCAGGCGCGGCGCGGCCTGGCCAATGTGCTGCTGATCTTTCGCGGCGTGTACCTGCAGCGCACGATACTGGCGGCCACGGTGCAGATCGGCCAGTCCATCCAGTATTTCGCGGTGGGCTGGTACCTGCCGCTCATCAGCGCGGCGTTGTTCGGCAAGGACTTCGTCTACGCCACGGTGGGCGCGCTGGTGTTCAACATCTTCGGCATCTTCGGCGGTTTCATGTCGCCCTACATCGGTCGCAAGCTGGGCCTGCGGCGCGCGTCGGCATTCGGCTTTGCGGCCGTCTTCCTGATGCTGCTGATCCTGGGCACCTTCCACGGCAAGATGCCGTTGTGGCTGGCGGTGGCGGTGCCGTCGCTGTTCATCCTGTTCCATTCCGGCGGTCCGGGGGCCAACGGCAAGAGCCTGTCGTCGCTGTCGTTCCGCGGTGAATTGCGGGCCGGCGCCAACGGGGTCATCGGCGCGCTCGGCTCGATCGGCGCGGCGGTCGGCCTGCTGGTGTTCCCGCTGTTCCGCGAAAGCTATGGCCTGGAGAAGACCTTCCTGATCCTGTCTGCCGTCCCGCTGGCGGCCAGCATCATCTGCTTTGCCATCAAATGGGATCCCACCCGCAGCGGCATCAATCCGGACAACGAAGCCGGCGCGCCGCAGTTCAAGGGGGACGAGAACCTGCCCGCGCTCGACCCGGCGCTGGGGAAAACCGCAAGATGACGCACGGAGACAACATGTCGAACAACGTGATCCTGGCCATCGACGCCGGCACCTCGGGGACACGCGCCGCCCTGGTGTCGGGCGACGGCCACGTGTCGGGCCAGGAATACCTGGCCCTGCAGGTCGATACGCCGCGCCCCGGCGTAGTCGAGCAGGATGCCGATGCGATTCTCGAAAGAACGCTGCAGGTGTGCCGCAAGGTGATCGCGCAGGCGCGTCGCGACGGCCAGGCCATCGTGGCGTTGGCATTGGCCACGCAGCGCGCCACCGCGGTGCTGTGGGATACCGCCACGGGCCGCGCGCTGGTGCCGGCCATGGTGTGGCAGGACACGCGCTATGTCGATGAACTCGATCGCCTGGCGCCCGCCTGGAACCCGCGCCTGCTGGAGCAGGTGGGCCGCCCGGCCGGTGTGCGTTCGCCGTATCTGTGGGCGGCGCGCCACCTGCGCGATTCACCGGCCGTGGCGCAGGCCTGGCGCGAGCGCCGGCTGGCGTTCGGCACCGTCGATACCTGGCTGCTGTGGCATATGTCGGACCGCCGCGAATGCGTGACGACGCCCACCAACGCCACCTCGGCCGGCGCCTATGTTTTGTCCGGGCACCGCTACTACCTGGACTGGATCGACGCGCTGGAGTTTCCCCGCGAGTTGCTGCCGGCCTTGCGCCAGGAAGCCGACGATTTCGGCCAGACGCGCGCGGACCTCCTGGGCCTTGCCGTGCCGATACGGGCGTCGGCCGGCGACCAGCACGCGGGCGCGGTGGGCCTGGGCTGCCTGGATCGCGGGCAGGCGATGTGCGTGCATGGCACGGGCAGTTTCGTCGACCTGATCATCGGCCCCGAGGCGCCCGTCAACAGCGGCCGCTACGAAGGCTCGCTGACGATGACGGCGCGGCGCCAGGACCAGGTGTCGCACTTCGCGGTCGAGACCTTTGTCGCCACCACCGGTTCGGCCTTGAACTGGGTCTGCGACAAGCTGAAGTGGTTCAGGAACGCGCAAGAGATCAGCGAACTGGCCGCCACCGCGCAATCGGCGGGCGGCGTGACGTTCATCCCGGCCTTGACCGGGTTGCGCGTGCCGCGCATGGCGGCCGGCGCGCGCGCCTCGCTCACCGGCATCTCCATGGCCACCACCCAGGCCGAAGTGGCCTACGCGATCCTGGAAGGCATCGCCCATTCGGTGGCCAGTTGCATCGAGGCGGACGAGGAAGTATCGGGCGTGCAGGTGTCGGAACTGGTGGTGGGCGGAGGCCTGTCCAGCAGCGATCCGTTGCTGCGCATCCAGGCGGACCTGCTGGGGATCCCGATCCGTCGCATGCAGGAGGCCGATCGCGCCAGCCTGCGCGGCGCGGCGTTCCTGGCGGGGGCGTCGGGCCTGCTGTGGCCATCGCTGCAGGCCGCGCGCCAGACCGCCGCCACCGATGCGGTATTCCAACCCACCCTGGCGGCCGAGGCCCGCGCCCGCCGCCGCGCGCTGTGGCATTCGCGCGTCGAATCCGAGCTGGCCCACGCGGGCCTGTATTCCCAGGACAAGCAGGAGGCATTGCGGACATGATCGGGTTGCCATCGAGAAAGCCCAGGAAGGATCGGGCCGGCATGACCCGCGGCGAACCGTTGCGGCTGGCGCGGCAGGAACAGGCGGACCGGCTGGGCGGCGAACACTTCGACATGCTCATCGTCGGCGGCGGCATCACGGGCGCCTACGCGGCGCTGGACGCCAGCCTGCGCGGCTACCGCGTGGCGCTGGTCGAAAAGGACGACTTCGCCTCGGGGACCTCGTCCAAGTCGTCCAAGATGGTGCATGGCGGACTGCGCTACATCGAGCAGGGCAACCTGGGCCTGGTGCGCCATTCCCTGCACGAACGCCAGCGGCTGCGGCGCAACGCCCGCCACCTGGTGCAGCGCCTGCCGTTCCTGTTTCCGTTGCTGGAACGCGACGGCGTCTTCGACAAGCGGCTGGCCAAGGCGTTCGAGAGCCTGCTCTGGACCTACGACCTGGCCGGCGGCTGGCGCGAAGGCATCCTGCACCAGAAGCTGACCCCCGAGGAAGTGCTGTCGCATTGCCCCACCTTCAAGCAGGACGGCCTGCTTGGCGGCTTCCTGTACTTCGACGCGCGGGTCGATGACGCGCGCCTGACGCTGGCGGTGGCGCGCACCGCCGCGTTCCATGGCGCAACGGTGCTGAACCACGCCCGGGCCGTTGAAGTCACGCGCGACACGCATGGCAAGGTCGACGGCGCCATCGTGCAGGCCGGGCAGGCCGAGATCCGGGTGCGCGCCAACGTGGTGATCATGGCCACCGGCGTCTGGCTGCGCGACTGGAACGGCAGCCGCAAGGGCGATCCCCAGGCCTTGCACATCCGCCCCGCCAAGGGCGTGCACGTGGCCGTGCCCTGGCTGAAGGTGCGCAACGACTGCACGGTGACGATCCCGGTGCCGGGCCGCAGCCGCCGCGCCACCATCACGCGCTGGGGCAATGTCTCGTACCTGGGCACCACCGACGAAGACTACGCGGGTGACCTGGACGATGTCCATTGCACCCGCCGCGAACTCGATTTCCTGCTGGAAGGGGCGCGTTCGGCGCTCAAGACCGATCTGCGCGCCGAGGATGTGGTGGGTAGCATCGCAGGCTGCCGGCCTCTGGTCGCGCCACCGGGCGGCAAGACGCTGGAGATCAAGCGCAACCACGAAATCCGGATCGCGGCCGATGGCCTGGTCACCATCGTCGGCGGCAAGCTGACGACCTCGCGCCACATGGCCGAGCAGACCATCGACGCCGCGCAGAAGGTGCTGGGGCGCAAGGCGCGCTGTGTCACGGCCAGCGCCTTCCTGCTGGGCGCGGCCGGCTACGACCCGCAGGCCATCGTGGCCTCGGGCGGCCTGTCCGCGCACCTGGGCGAACGCTATGGCACCGAGGCGCGCTTCGTCAGCGACCTGATGCAGCAGACGCCGGCGCTGGCGGCGCCGCTGGTGCCGGGGTTGCCGTACACCGAGGCCGAGGCGCTGTACGCCGTGCGCCACGAGCTGGCGGCCACGGTCGAAGACGTGCTCTCGCGCCGCATGCGGGCAAGGCTGATGGCGCGCGACGCCTCCGCCGAGGCCGCCGAACGCGTGGGCAAGATACTGCAGGCCGAACTGGGCCTGTCCGACGCCGCGGTGGCGCAACAGGTGCGCAGCTACCGCGCCGCCATCGAACATGAAAAGTCCGTACTAATGGGAGACGACTCGTGATCAGTAAAGAAGCTATCAAGCGCGGCTACAACCGCGGCAACTACGTGGTGGGCGCGCACACGCCGCCGGCCTACGCGGCGGGCCTGACGCAGGCTGGCACCGAGCCGGGCCTGCAACGCGATCCCGTGTCCGTATCGGCCGCGCAGGTCGAGGCGTTGCAAGCAGCCGCCGACGAGGTGTTGACCACCACCGCCGACGCCGTGGCCTGGACGCGCGATTGGTGGGCCGGCTCGATGATGACCGAGACCGCCGGCCGCCCGGCCACGCCGCGCGCAGTGATCGTCAAAGTGTCGACGGTGGAGCAGGTGCAGGCCGTGATGCGCATCGCGCACGCGGCCGCCATTCCCGTCACCGTGTCGGCGGGGCGCAGCAACGTCACCGGGGCGGCGCTGCCGCTGCGCGGCGGCATCGTGCTGGACGTCTGCCAGTTGAACCGCTTCATCGGGATTGACCGCGAAAGCCAGATCGTCGAGGTCGAGGCGGGCATGTTCGGCGACGTGTTCGAGCAGACCATCCAGCGCGAGCATGGCCTGACCATGGGCCATTGGCCGTCCTCGTTCGGCATCAGCACCGTCGGCGGCTGGGTCGCATGCCGCGGCGCGGGGCAACTGTCCACGCGCTATGGCAAGATCGAGGACATGGTGTTCGGCATGGACGTGGTGCTGGCCGATGGCAGCCTGATCACGGTGGGCGGTTATTCGCGCGCGGCGCTGGGCCCCGACCTGCTGCAGCTGTTCATCGGCTCCGAGGGCACGCTGGGGGTGGTGGTGCGGGTCCGCCTGAAGCTGCATCGCCTGCCCGACTACGGCCGCGCCATCGCCTACGGCTTCGAGACCTTCGCGGCCGGCCTGGAAGCCTGCCGCCAGATCATGCAGCGCGGCGCCAACCCCGCCGCCTTGCGACTGTACGACGCGCTGGAAAGCGGGGTGCAGTTCAACCGGCCCGACCTGAACGTGCTGCTGGTGGCCGACGAGGGGCCGCGCCCGATCGTCGACGCGGTCATGGGCATCAGCGAAGAGGTCTGCCGCGAATCCGGCGTAGCGCTGGATGGCGATGAGGTGTTCGAGCGCTGGCTGGATACCCGCTACCTGACCGGCAAGAGCGCCGAAGGCTTCAAGCGCAGCCCCGGCTTCGTGGCGGACACGCTGGAGATGGCGGGGCGCTGGAGCGACCTGTCCGCTATCTACGACGAGGTGGTTGCCGCGGTCAATGCCGTGCCCGGCACGCTGGCCGGTTCGGCGCACCAGTCGCATGCCTACGTCGATGGCGCCTGCCTGTATTTTTCGCTGCGCGGCGAGGTCGCGGTCGACGAGCGGGCACAGTGGTATCGGCGCGCCTGGGACGCGGCCAACGCGGTGTTGATCAAATACAATGCCGCGCTCAGCCACCACCATGGCGTAGGTCTGCTGCGCTCGCCCTACATGCGCGAATCGCTCGGGCCGGCCTTCGCCGTGCTGCATGCCGTCAAGCAGGCGCTGGATCCGCACAATATCCTCAACCCCGGCAAGCTCGGCCTGACGGACGAAGGCCCCTACGATCAAGGCAGGCGATAACATGGACAGGTCACTCGGCGCATGCCTGGCGCGGCATCCGGTCATTGCCACGCTCTACGGACCGGAGCAGGTCAACGCCTTCGTCGGCAGCGTGGCCGAGATCGGCATCGTCGCCAACGTCGAGCTGCGCCGGCTTGCGCCGGTGATCTCCGCCCTGAACCGGGCGGGCAAGTACGTCATCGTCAATATCGACAGCTGCGAAGGCCTGTCGCAGGACAAAGGCGGCGTCGAATACCTGGCGGACATCGGCGTGGCGAGCCTGGTGTCGACCCGTGTGGCCACCATCCAGCGCGCCAACCGCGCCGGCATGGTGACGATGCAGAAGGTGTTCGTGACCGACCGCTCCACCTGGCCGCGCAGCGTCAAGGCGCTGGAGCAGAGCGACCCCAACCTGGTGCAGATCATGCCGGCGCCGATGCTGGCCCACATGGCGCCGCAGGACCTGAAGGCACTGCCGCCGATCGTGGCGTCGGGCTTCGTCTGCAACCAGGCCGACGTGGCGGCCGCATTGCGCCACGGCGCGGTGGCGGTGTCGACCAGCGACGTCGCGTTGTGGAGCGTGGACCCCAGGACGCCGCGATGAGCGGGGCTCGCGCGATGCCGGCCGGCCCGATACCGGCCGACATCGTCAAGCAATGTCAAGAATCGCGTGGAATTTGCACTGCTTTGAAATCGTAACGCCCGCGCCGCGCTACCTTCGCGTTTTCAATCGCGGAGGGCGAAACATGTACCCACTATCCAAGCGCTGCGGCGCGGAATTCTTCGGCACCTTCTGGCTGGTGCTGGGCGGCTGCGGCGCGGCGGTGCTGGCGGCGGGGTTTCCGCAACTGGGCATCGGCTTTGCCGGCGTCGCGCTGGCGTTCGGCCTGACGGTGCTGACCATGGCGTTCGCCGTCGGCCACATTTCGGGCGGGCACTTCAATCCCGCGGTCACGGTCGGCCTGGTTGCCGGCGGGCGTTTTCCCGCTCGCGAAATCCTGCCCTACGTGGTGGCGCAGGTGCTGGGCGCCATTGCCGCGGCCGCGGTGCTGGCGGCGATCGCCAATGGTCAACAGGGCTTCGACCTGCAGGCCAGCCGTTTCGCCGCCAACGGCTTTGACGCCTATTCGCCGGGCAAGTACTCGATGGCTGCCGCGCTGGTCACCGAAGTCGTGATGACGGCCGGTTTCCTGTTCGTGATCCTGGGCGCGACCTCCAAGCGCGCGCCGGCCGGCTTCGCCGCGATTCCGATCGGCCTGGCGTTGACGCTGATCCACCTGGTCAGCATTCCGGTCACCAACACTTCGGTCAACCCGGCGCGTTCGACCGGCCCGGCGCTGTTCGTGGGCGGCTGGGCGCTGGAGCAGCTGTGGCTGTTCTGGGTGGCGCCGATCGTGGGCGCGATCATCGGCGCGATCGCCTATCGCCTGGTGAGCCAATCGGAAGCGCAGCCCTGAGGTGATGATGCGCCCGCCGGACGGGTTGACCGTCCTGCAGCGCTCAATCCGCTTCGGGCAATTGCGCCAATTGCGCGTCGCTGGGAAATCCCCGGGTGCGGTAACGCGCCGGATAGAGATCTTCGGGTTCGAGCAACGGCGCCAGCACCGGCGCCGCCTGCTCCCAGCTGACAACCCGCACTTCGCCGATATCGTCGTTGGCCTCCGGGCGCACCAGCGCCAGCCGGTCGACCTTGGGCAGGGAGGTTTCGACGCCGCGCGTCCAGGTCGCCAGCGAGAACGAGGTGGCGGAATCGTCGTTCTGCGCGAACAGATTGTAGGTGGCGACGAACACATCGATGCCCCGTTCCT
Source organism: Achromobacter sp. EG18 (assembly GCF_059759395.1). NCBI lineage: Bacteria > Pseudomonadati > Pseudomonadota > Betaproteobacteria > Burkholderiales > Alcaligenaceae > Achromobacter > Achromobacter sp. EG18. The sequence continues at coordinate 2,047,946 of NZ_CM186213.1, read as the reverse complement.
CGTGCAGGCGGTCCAGCGCTTCCTTCTGCGCGTCGTAATCGCCCTGCGCCAGCACTCGCGCCAGGTGCGCCTGCAGGTGGATGATGCGCTCCTGGCGCGGCAGGTAGCGTTCGACGCCGGTTTCGCCATAGTGGTACATGTATGGCGACACCGGGCGGCCGTGGGCCACCACCTGCTGGCTCAGTTCCATCATCTTCAACAGGCCGGCGTCGTCGTTGTCGCCGCTGACCAGCAACAGATCCCGCGTGGGCATCATGAACACCGGACGCCCGCGGACCGCGACGCGTTCCAGCATGTCCGGCAGCAGCGCGCGGCTGATGTCGTAGCCGTCTTCCCAGGCCCCGCCATGCACGCCCGGCGCCACTTCCACGAAGTGGTCGGCCGAGTCACGCAGGTTATCGATGGCGATGGCCAGCGACTGCTCGAACGACAGGCCCCAGTCGGCATCGGGGCCGTTGGTGAGCGTGGCGATGGATTCCGGATGGTCCAGCGCCAGCAGCACCACGCAGTCGTCGCCGAACGGCCGCAGGGCGGGGCGGAAGTCGGTGTCGTTGCCGTCCGTGCGCAGGTGGTGCATGCGGATCGCCTCGATCATGGCCCGGGCCCGGATCACCGGCCGCAGCAGCGGGCGGGCCTCGGCCAGCGAGGCCGGCCTGGCCTGGTCGCTGGTCAGCAGGGTCGAGACATAGCCCTGCAACGCGCCGTGGCGCTGGCCGCTTCGGGCTTCGCAATAGGCGTTATAGGCGTTGTGCAGGTTGAAGTACGAGCCTTCGCCGTGAAGCAGCCGGAATTCATCCGCTTTGTAGTCCAGCGTGCCGGTGTAGCCCCGCTGCCGGACGGCGTCGATGAAAAGCCGGGCGAACTGGTCTTGCGTGGGCTTGCGCCGGAACAGCGAGTCGAGTAATCCCATGCTTTTCCCGGGCCTTGCGGCCGCTATGCGGGCCCGCCGTGCAGTCGCGGCGCGCCCAGCCTGAACCAGGCCTTGGCGATCTGGCCGTCGCGCACTTCGTAGATCGCGACGACGTCGACTTCACCGCGGCCGTCGGCGAAGTTGCGGGTGACGACTTCCTGGTCCACCACCATGTCGCCGTTGACCATGCGATGGACCAGCCTGCCGTGCAGATCGGGTTCCTTGAAACGTTCGAGGTGACGTTCGCGGACCTGGGCGCTGCCACGCGCCAGCAGGGTGCCGGGGAACGCGTAATACTCGCAGTCCTGCGCCCATGCCGGCATGAAGGCATCGATGTCCCGGGCATTGTAGGCGTCCAGCTGGCGCTGCACGACATCGGCCGGCGAGGGCGAGGGCCGCGCGGCGCGTTCGGCGGCCTGCTGGCGGATGCGCGCTTCGGTATCGGCATCCAGCAGCCGGCGGATCTCGCGGAACAGCGGCAGGGCATCGGTGTGCTTGCGGCCGTAGTCCAGGTTGAACGCGTAGTCGAAGTCCGGCGCGTTGGCGCCCTGGTTATGTTGCAGCAGCGTCTCCAGCTTGTCCATGGCCTTGACGGCGCGGGCTTCGGGCGAGGCGGCATTCTCGTAGTCGTCCCACAACGCCAGCAACCGGTCGCGCGCCGGGGCATCGAGCGGGCTGGCCAGTTGCAGCAGGTCCAGCCGTTCCTGGGCGCCCTTGCCGGCGCCGGGGGACTGTTGCGTCGCCGGAATGTCGCCGTGGATGGCTTCGCCCAGGTCATGGATCACGCACAGGCGCAGGATGCGGGTGAAATCCAGGTCCGCCAGGTCTTCCTCCAGCATCATGGCCATGAGGCAGAGGCGCCAGGTGTGTTCGGCGGTGCTTTCCTGGCGCCCGCCCGAACTGCGGGCGCTGCGCAGCACGTCCTTGAGCTTCTCGGCTTGCCGCAGGAATTCGAGTCGGCGGGACAGGGTGTCGGTGTCCATGAATCAGGTCGTCGTAAGTCCGTTGTCAATACGCTCGCGGGTATCGTCCCCCGTCAGCGAGTGTATCTTGCGTTCGTCCCGACCGCGCGGATCGGACGGCGCAGCGCCGCGGCGGCGCCACATGGCGTCCTGTCGCCGGACCGAGGCAAAAAAGCGGCGGCGGCGGCCGGAACCGGGGTGGGCAGGTTGTACATTACGCACTATTACCTGCTTCATCCCTACAGGACAGCCCCATCATGACCGCCCCGGAAGTCATCATTTCGCCCTCGATCACGTGCGCCAACGACCAGCCTTTCGTGCTGTTCGGCGGGATCAACGTGCTGGAATCCAAGGACCTGGCGCTGCGCGCCTGCGAGGAATACCAGCGCGTGACCACCAGGCTGGGCATTCCCTACGTGTTCAAGGCGTCGTTCGACAAGGCCAATCGTTCCTCGATCCATTCCTACCGGGGGCCGGGACTGGAAGAGGGCATGAAGATCTTCGAGGCGGTCAAGCAGAACTTCGGCGTGCCGGTGATCACCGACGTGCACGAGCCCTGGCAGGCGGCGCCGGTGGCGGAGGTCGCGGACATCCTGCAGTTGCCGGCGTTCCTGGCCCGCCAGACCGACCTGGTGGTGGCGCTGGCCAAGACCGGCCGCGTCGTCAACATCAAGAAGCCGCAGTTCCTCAGTCCTACCCAGATGCTCAATATCGTCGAGAAATTCACCGAGGCCGGCAACCAGCAGATCATCCTGTGCGATCGCGGCACCAGCTTCGGCTACGACAACCTGGTGGTGGACATGCTGGGCTTCGGGGTCATGAAAAAGGTGACAGGCAACCGGCCCGTGATATTCGACGTCACCCATGCCCTGCAGCAGCGTTCGGCCCTGGACGCCGCCTCGGGCGGGCGCCGGGAGCAGGTGGCGGAACTGGCGCGGGCGGGCATGGGCGTGGGGCTGGCGGGCTTGTTCCTGGAGGCCCACCCGGACCCCCGGAACGCCAAATGCGACGGCCCCAGCGCGCTGCCGCTGGACAAGCTGGAGCCGTTCCTCACCCAATTGAAACAACTGGATGACTTGGTGAAATCCTTTGAGCCCATCGACATCGAACCCTGACGGCTGTCATCGCGAATCAGCCAAGTTGTTATACGATCCGGGCCACCAAACCTGAGGGAGGCCCGGATGTCGTTTTACGCGATCGTCGCCGTTCGTAAAGAAGCCGTTACCGGCCATGTCGCCTACGTGCGCTGGGGGCTGGCCGAGCGCGGCGTGCCCGGTTGGGTCAGCGAACCCGTGACCGCGGCGGCTTCCGAAGTGATCGAAGCCATCAAGGCCGGCGCCGACGTCGAGACCGTCGTCAGCGTGGACGGCCTGTCAGTGGCTTCGCGCCCGGTGCGGGTGCTGACCGACGAGGACGGCCGCGAGCATCTGGCTTCCGTGCCGGCGCCCAGTTCCACCCTGCATACGGTGTTCGACCTGCCCGAGTTCTAGCCGCCCGCGCCGATCGCCTTGTTTCACAGGCATTGGCGCAGTGCAAACTTGCGGCCGAAGGCGCGGATCACGTCGCCATCGACCGACGCCGCCACGTCCCAGTGATCGCCCCGCGTGACCAGCACCGACTGCGCCGACAGGGCGTGGCGCAGCGCGAACATCCAGAACGCCGCCTCGGAACCGACCGGCGCCAGGTCGTGCGGGCCGATCCGCAGGCGCGCCGGCCGGGGCGTCGCGCCCAAGGACCAGCGCAGCGCGATCGCCAGGAAGGCGAAGCGGGCCGACATCGACGACGGCTGGACGCGCAGCACGCGGATCTTGGGTTTCATGGCCTGGTGCCCTCCATGGGGATGACTCAGCGTAGCAAAGACGGTCTCATCCTTCCATACCGCGTTTGGCCTAGCGGTGACCCGCGCCGCCCGCGGGCGCGGATGGATTCGGCTCCGCCGGCAACCGGGTGAAGACGTTGGTGACGATCAACTGGTCAGGGCGGCGCACGTTCGGCCCGGGCGGCGGCATCAGCTTGTCCATTTCCCTGCGGTCCTGCACCCGCGTCAGGCTCAGGTGATCGCCCTGGATCTTCACGTAGCGGATGGAGGCCACGCCAAGTTCATGCTTGCTGGTGGATTGCTCCAGCGTCTGTTCGATGCGCTTGGCATCGAGCCATCGGTAGGTGCCGCTGGAAACCATGTCCGGGCCTTGCATCGACCAGGTGCCGTCGCCGCGAAACTCGACCACGCCCGCGCCGCCGGAGGGCTGGGGCGGCTGCGCCTTGCCGTCGACGGTGCGCAGCATGGTCTGGTGCCGCCACTTGCCCACCAGGGCCTGCGCGGCGTCCGGCGCGGGCGGTTGGGCGGGCGCGGCGGCCGGCAGCAGCACGGCGCCGCACAGCAGGGCGGCCAGGGCGTAATGACGCGGAAGCTTCATCTCGAATGATCGTGGATCCGGGTTCAGGGAAGGGGCGCGGGCCGGTGGGGCACTGAGCGCGCTGAGCGCATTATGCGCGACGATGGCGTTTGCGGCGAGGGCCGGCCACGGGCATCGATCCGGTCAGCGCCGGCGCATGCCCTGCAGCAGCAGATCGAGCGCCTGCAAGGCCTGCGCCAGGCGCGCCGGGCCATCGTCCTCGGCGATCCAGAATGCGCTTTCGGCCAGGCCGCCATGCAACATCCGGGCGAGCGCGCGCGGGGGCGCGGCGACGATCACGCCTTGGTCCATCAGGTCCTGCAGCAACTCGCCCAGCGACGCGGTGCATTGTTCCTGGGCGGCGGCGCCGGCATGGCCCAGCACGGCGCGCGCATCCTGCAGCACGATGCGGCGGATCTCGGGGTCGGCGGCCATTTCCAGATACGCGCGGCAGCGCTCGCGCAGCGCGGTCCAGGCGTCGGGCGCATCCCGCGAGATGGCCTGCAGCCGCGCCTCCATCTCGGCGTCGATCTGCGCGGCCACCGCGGCGAGCAGACCTTGCTTGTCACCAAAATGGTGATACAACGCTCCCCGGGTCAGGCCGGCGGCGGCGGTCAGGTCATCCATCGAGGTGCCGGCGTAACCGGCGCGGCGAAACGACTCGCGCGCCGTCGCCAACAGTTTTCCGCGGGTTTCCTCGATCATCTCGGCGCGCGATCGCGACATGGCTGGCTCCAATGACATACGAGTCGTATGTTAATTGACATGCGCCATGCAGGTGAATACCATCTCACATACGTCACGTATGTAAATTTCTCCGGCTGGCTGTCGCCGGCCCGCAACATCCCCAGAGGTTCCGGGTGTCCAATCCCTATCGCGAATTGTTCCAGGCGCCCGGCGCCGCCGGTTTTGTCGCCGCATGCGCCGTGGCGCGGCTGGCGCTGCCGATGATCGGCATCGGCATCATCACCATGCTGTCGCAAGTGCGGGGCGCCTACACCCTGGCGGGCGCGGTGGCGGCCACCTTCGCCCTGGCCACGGCGCTGCTCGCGCCGCGCATTTCACGTCTGGTGGATCGCCACGGGCAGGGCAGGGTGCTGCCGCTGGCGGCGGGCGCCAGCGTGGCGGGGCTGATCGGCCTGGCCGCCTGCGTGCGCCTGCAGGCGCCCGACTGGACCCTGTTCGTGTTCGCTGCGCTGGCGGGCAGCCTGCCCAGCATGCCGGCCATGGCGCGGGCCCGCTGGACCGAGATCTATCGCGACCGGCCGCAACTGCGCACCGCCTATGCGCTCGAATCGGTGCTGGACGAATTGAGCTTCATCATCGGCCCGCCGCTGGCCGTGGGTCTGTGCGTCATCCTCTTCCCCGAAGCCGGCCCGCTTGGCGCGGCGCTGCTGCTGGGCCTGGGCGTCACCGCCTTCGTGCTGCAGCGTGCCACCGCGCCGGCGGTGCAGCCGCGCGAAGCGGGCCGTGAGTCCTCGGTGCTGGGCGTGCCGCTGATGCGACAACTGACCGCGATGATGGCCGCCATGGGGGTCATCGTCGGCACCATCGACGTGATGAGCGTGGCCTTCGCGCGCCAGCAGGGCCTGCCGGCCGGGGCCAGCATGGTGCTGTCGGCCTACGCGCTGGGATCGTGCGTCGCCGGCCTGGCGTTCGGCGTGCTCAAGTTCCAGACGCCGCTGGCGCGGCTGCTGGCCGTGGCCGCCAGCGTGACCGCCTTCACCACCTTGCCGCTGCTGTGGGTCGGCGACCTGCTCACGCTGTCCCTGGGCGTTTTGCTGGCTGGGCTGTCGTTCGCGCCGACCATGATCATCGCCATGGCCTTGGTGGAGAGCACCGTGCCGGGCCGCCGTCTCACCGAGGGATTGACCTGGCTGGTGACGGGCCTGGGCGCGGGCGTCGCGGCTGGCGCCGCGCTGGCGGGCTGGATCGTGGATCATCATGGCGTCGGCGCGGGCTTCTGGACCGCGGTCGGCGCGGGCGCGGTGGTGTTGCTGGTGGCCGTGTACGCGGCGCGTGGCGCGCGGCCGGCGCCCGCGGCCGCCTGATGGCGGGCGCCTCTAGAATGGCGCAAGCGCCGCGCCGCGGGGCGCGCCGCCCACCAGGAGAATCCACATGTCCCGAACCGTCGTCAATCCCGATACTGTCTTCAATACGGTGCAATATGGCTTCAGCCAGGCCGTGATCGTGACCGGCCAGCGCCGCATGCTGCTGTCGGGCCAGGTCGGCGTCGATGCGCGGGAGCGCACGGTCAGCCCAGGGCTGCGCGAACAGGCCGACGCGGCGATCGACAATATCGAACGCGTGCTGGCGGCGGCCGGCGGCACACTGGCGCAGGTCATCATGCTGCGCATCTACATTTGCGAAACGGCGCGCGAGGACCAGGAGTCGATCGCGCAAGTGCTGCGCGACCGCTTCCCGAACGATCCGCCACCCTCGTCATGGATCATCGTCAGCGGCCTGTCGTTGCCGGAATGGCTGGTCGAGATCGAAGCGGAAGCCATGCTCGATTGAGTGTGGCGGGGGGGCCGAGGAGTCCGATTTATCGGAAGCGCCTGCCCCGGGCGTCCCGCGATCTGGCATCCTGCGAACGTTCATCCGGCTCGCGCCGGCAGGCACGGCTTTGCAGAGTCCACCGACTTTCCGGCGCCGCGTCGGATGAACACGCCTCCCGCTGGTTCCCCTTTTTCACACCGCTACGCCTGGCCCTTGTCGCGCCATGGCGTGGCCGCAAACGCTTCGCGCAGGTGGGCCAGAAAGCCCGCGGTGCGCGCGGGCAGGTCCTGGCGTGATTTCACCAGCGCCACCACATTCGCCTCGGGCAGGCTCCAGCCCGGCAGCAACGGCACCAGCGCGCGGCGCTTCACGTGCTCGGCCACATCCCATTCCGATCGCGCCACGATGCCATGCCCCGCCAGCGCCCAGGCAACCGCCGTGGCCCCGGTATTGCTCGACAGCACGGGGGCAATGCGCACGCCCACCACCGGGCCGCGACCGCGCTTGAAGCGCCACAGCGTCACGTCCTCTTCGTTTTCACGCAACGCGATGCAATCGTGGTCGCGCAGGTCTTCGGGCTTGGCGGGCGCCCCGTGGCGAGCCAGGTATGCGGGCGACGCGCACAGGATGCGCCGATTCGGCGCCAGGGGATACGCCACCAGCGTGGAATCGCGCAGCTCGCCGATGTGAACCATGACGTCCCAGTCATCGCTTGCCAGCTGCGGCGGACCGTCGGACAGCACCAGGCTGGCGGTCACGTTGTCGCTGTGCTGGCGAAACTCCGCCACCAGTCCCGCCACGTACCGCTGGCCGAATCCCAGCGGCGCGACAACGCGCAGATGGCCGGCCACCACGCCGCGCCGCCCCGCCAGCTCATCGGCCAGCTCGTTCAGTTCCCCGCAGATCTGCCCGGCGCGCAGCGCCAGCAGGCGGCCCTCGTCGGTCAACGCGGTGCCGCGCCCGGAACGATTGACTAGGCGCACGCCCAGGCGTTTTTCCAATGCATGCAAGCGCTGGGTCACGGCGGGCGGCGTCACGTCGAGCGCGCGCGCGGCTTGCGCCAGCGAGCTGGTGGCGGCCAGGCTCAGGAAAAAGCGCAGGTCATCCGTGGTGATCATTCAGAATCGCCTTAATGATTGATTAAGCATTGATTAAACACGCAAGCGCCCTGGCGCGCCATACTTCGAACCTGCGGACGGATACCCGGGCGCCATCCGCGTTGCATTCCTTTCCGCACGCCCGTTTCAGTTTCGCCGATATCGCCATGACCACTGCCTCCGTCACCCTGGATACGCTGGATACGCCCTGCCTGCTGCTGGACGAAACCCGCATGACACGCAACATCGAGCGCCTGAACCGCCTGATGGCCGGCCATGGCGTGCAGTTGCGTCCGCACCTGAAGACGCCCAAATCGATCGAGGTCGCGCGCCGCGTCATGGCGCGGCCCGAAGGGCCGGCGGCGGTGTCGACGCTGCAGGAGGCTGAGCAATTCGCGGCGGCGGGCGTGACCGACCTGCTGTATGCCGTGGGCGTGGCGCCCGCCAAGCTCGAACGCGTATTGGCGCTGCGGCGTGGTGGCGTCGACCTGACCGTGGTGGTCGACAGCGTCGAGGCGGCGCAGGCCGTGGCCGCGCGCGCGCTCGAAGAGGGCGCAGCGATTCCGGCGCTGATCGAAATCGATTGCGATGGCCACCGCGCCGGGGTGCAGCCGGGCCAGGCCGGACAGTTGCTGGAGATCGCGCGAGCGTTGCATGCCGCCGGGTGCCTGCGCGGCGTCATGACCCATGCGGGCGAGTCCTATGGCTGCCGCAGCGTGGAGGCGATCGCCGACATGGCCGAGCAGGAACGCCTGGCCGCCGTCGGCTGCGCCGAAACGATTCGCGCCGCCGGCCTGCCGTGCCCGGTGGTCAGCGTGGGCTCCACGCCCACCGCCCATTTCGCTCGCAACCTGGAGGGCGTGACCGAAGTGCGCGCCGGCGTCTACGTGTTTTTCGACCTCGTCATGGCGGGACTGGGCGTGTGCGCCGTGGACGACATCGCCGCGAGCGTGCTGACCACGGTGATCGGCCACCAGCCCGACAAGGGCTGGATCCTGGTCGATGCCGGCTGGATGGCCATGTCGCGCGATCGCGGTACGGCCCGGCAGCCGGTGGACCAGTTGTACGGGCTGGTGTGCGACGTGGATGGCCAGGTCTATCCCGACCTGCTGCTGGCCGAGACCAACCAGGAGCAGGGCATCATCAAGCTGCGCGCGGGCAGCGGCGCCGCCTTGCCCGATCTGCCGCTGGGCACCCGGCTGCGGATCGTGCCGAACCACGCCTGCGCCACCTGCGCCCAGCATGACGCCTACGCCGTGGTGCGTAGCGGCGATCGCCAAGTCGTGGCGCAATGGCAACGTTTTCGCGGCTGGTAGCCCGGCCGCAGCCTCCAGGAGTCAAGATGGACATCATATCCACCCCTCATGCGACGCCGCCGGCCGGCCACTATTCGCAGGCCGTGCGCGCCAATGGCTTTGTCTTCGTTTCCGGGCAGTTGGGTTTCCTGCCGCCCGTCCAGCCCGGCGAGCCGCCACGGCTCGCGCAAGGCGTGGCCGCGCAGACCGAGGCCGCGCTGCGCAGCCTGGCGGCCATTCTGCAAGCCGCGGGGACGTCGATGTCCGCGGTGGTCAATGTCACGGTGTACATCCCGGACGTTGGCATGTGGAACGAGGTGAATGGCGTCTACGAACGCAGCTTCGGCGATCACCGGCCCGCTCGCGCCATCGTGCCGACACGGGAATTGCACTATGGGGCGCTGGTGGAAATCAGCGCCGTCGCGGTCGCGCCGCAGGCCTGAGGCGGGCGCCGGCGGTTCACGTCCTGGGTCTCGGGGACGGATGGGCGGCGCGCCCGCCTATAATGCGGTCGCCTCAATACCGCAGGGGAGTCCGTCCGCATGCACTACGAATATCTGTTCTGGTCCATGGCCGCCATGGTGGCCGCGGCGCTCGTGGGTGGGTCGCTGTGCGGCCGGTTGCGCACACCGGGCCGCGTGCTCGCGGGTGTGGTGGTATGGGCCGCGGCGGTCTGCGCCGTGGTGGTGGTGTTGTCGCGATCTGCCGGTTTCGGCGATCAGGCGGCGATGCTCGCGGTTGCCGCCTTCATGTTCAGTCTGGTGATCGGCGCCGCGGCCGCATTGTTGACGCGGCGCATCCTGCGGCGCCACTGAGCCGTTCCGGAACCTGGCCGGGCGTGGCCGCCGGGCCGCCGGCGGGGCGCGATGACACGCCCGCCGGCCGCGTCGCAAGGGCCGGGGCGCGCCTCATTCCTCGGCGTCGAAATCCTCGTCGTCGTCTTCTTCGTCCTGTTCCAGCGCGTCGTAACCCTTCCAGGTGATGCGCCAGCGGGTATCGCCGGCGGTCGCCGCCGTTTCGCTGACCTGCTTGACCAGGCCCGCGTCGGCCAGCAGGTCGAGGTGGTGCGCGACCAACTGCAGGCCTTGTTCGTGGGCCAGGGCCGCTTCCTTGATGTCATGGGTGCTCAGGTTGGGGCCCGGCGCGTCGCGCAGGGCTCCCAGGATGGTGACGACCAGATCGAAATCGCGTTGCATGATGTCCGCCGTAGAGTTGGGGAAAAACAGGCCGACGATAGCAGAGTTCCGTGGCGCCCACGCGACAGCGGCGGGCGCGGGTTACATTGCAGGGTTACCGATAACCGATACAGGCAGTACCCATGAAGAAACCCGCCGAGCGCGATTGCATTGCCCTGGTCCCGGGCTACAGCGGCCAGGCCGCCAAGCTCTTCCTGACGCGCGCCGAGGACGGCGCCATCGCCGGCGTCACCGTGTTCGACCTGCTGGGGCACGTCAAGCACCAGGGCGACGCGCAGGCGGCCGCCGACTGGGTGGCCGCCTGGCTGGCCCAGGAGGCCGACAATCGCAAGGCTCGCCGCACGCAGTTGCTGGCGCAGATGTTCCAGTGCAAGTTGGCGGACGACGAGAAGGCCGCCTTCCTGGATGCGCAGAAGCCGCTGCTGGCCGCGCTGGCCGCCGCCGGCGTGCGCAGCCGCAGCGTGGCGGCCACCTCCGGCGCCGCCCGCCGCTCTTTGGGGCCGGCTGTCAGGAAGCCTTAGCATAAGGCTGTTATAGTCGCGCCTGGGCGTGTGCGCACCCGTGCGGGCGCGCCCAGGCGGGCCCGGCCCGCAAGTCTAGGAAGAGTGATCATGGAAATACTGAGTCGGCATGTTGCCGACGTGGCGGGCGGCGTTGAGCTGCACACAACGCTGGATGGCGAGAGCATCAGCGCCTATGTCGTGACCGGCATGGACGATCTGGAGGCGATCGCCGACCTCGTGCCCCGCGAGAAAGTCGAAGCCGGCGCGGACATTCACGCCGCTGGTGTCGACAATGTTGATAATGCGCAAGACCAAATCGACCAGGTCCTGGAGAATATGAATCCCGGCGACGTGGCGGTTTTCCTTTGCTCGGGCCCCGAAGCTTTCAACGCGGCGCTCGATCTGTTGGGTTTACCTATCGAAGAGTAAGCCTGACGGCAAACCAAAGTGCCATCCAAACGGCGTATGTGTGAGCGACGCCCTTTGATGGCATTTATATAAGCCTTGATTGTTTTTTTATGATGCGTGGGTGTTTACACCTATGCAGGCCTTCTTTTTGCCTATGAAAACGTGTAAATTTTGTTCGCAGTTTCTCTTTGTTGCATTATTGGCACGTATTTTTTAGGATTATGTTGACTTGTGAGGGGAACATAACGATAGTGTCGGCACACGATCACAAGCGTTGCGATTTTCGTTCAGTGCCGTGCCTTTTCCGGCTCAGCGTTATTGTTCTACTGTCCCCTCCTTGATTGATTCGTGACCTCCGGGCATTTGCCCATTATCTCTAGGAAATACAGTATGGAAACCGGCGTCGTTAAGTGGTTCAATTCGGAAAAAGGCTATGGCTTCATCACCCCGGAAGCGGGTGGTAAGGATCTGTTCGCTCACTTCTCCGAAATTCAGGGCTCGGGCTTCAAGTCTCTGGAAGAGAACCAGCGCGTCAGCTTTGTGACGGCCAATGGCCCCAAGGGCCCGCAAGCCACGAAGATTCAGGTCCTGTAAGGCTCTGACTTTTCGGAAAAGCCCCTTCGGGGGCTTTTTTGCATCTGGGCTCCCCAGCGGGGAGCCCTTTTGCTGTCCGGCGGCGCTTGTGGCCTCATGGGCGGGGCCGCCGCAGTCGCTGCCACGCTTCCTGGCTCGCGGTATCCTTGCGCCAGTTCCCCGTCCTTCCGCCCGCCTGGCGGCGGACCCGCACCCCGCACCCGCAATCGATCGAGGATGATCTCCATGACCCAACCTGGCCAAGAACCTGTTTCCCTGCGCGCGGCGGACATCGTGGCGTTCTGGCGCGACGCCGGGCCGCAGCAGTGGTTCACCAAGGACGCGGCCTTCGATGAGCGCTTCCGCCAGCATTGCGGCCCGGCCCACATGGCCGCGGCGGCACGCCAGCTCGATGCCTGGATGGACGAGCCCGAGGGGGCGCTGGCGTTGATGATCCTGCTGGACCAGTATCCTCGCAACGCCTATCGTGGCACCGCGCACATGTTCGCCACCGATCCGCTGGCGCTGGTGTTCGCCGAGCGCGCCATTGCCGCCGGCCACGATCTGGCCGTCGATCCGGCGCTGCGCCAGTTTTTCTATATGCCCTTCGAGCATGCGGAAACCGTCGCCGCGCAGAACCGGGCGGTGGCGCTGATGGAACCGCTGGGCGCCGACGCGGTGCGCTGGGCCGTCCTGCATCGCGACATCATCAAGCGCTTCGGCCGCTTCCCCCATCGCAACGCCGCGCTGGGCCGGCAGACGACGCAGCCCGAGCAGGAGTTCCTGGACGCCGGCGGCTTTGCCGGATGAGGCAGGGCGGCGGCGCGGCATGCCTTGCGCGCGAGCGTATCCGCCTGTATCGACGCATGGCGAGTTGAAAAAAAAGCGATCGCGGCCTCGCCGCGGGCAGGGCGCGACGCTTGCGATGATCGTCTATTTGACGTTTTTCGAGGTTCGCCAATACACTGGGTCCAGCGAGATTTTCAAGAGACGCGGTCTGCGTTCAACTTGTCGCGGTCAGTGGTGCTGCGTTGCTTTCCTCTCCCATCCTTGATCATCTGGCGCCCCGCGAGCAATCGCTTCTTTAGGTTCGAGGAAATTCCATGGCAACCGGCATCGTCAAGTGGTTCAACGCCGAAAAAGGGTATGGCTTCATCATGCCCGACGACGGCAGCAAGGATCTGTTCGCCCACTACTCGGAAATCCGCAGCGAAGGCTACAAGTCGCTGCAGGAAAACCAACGGGTCACGTTCGAGGTCGGTACCGGCCCCAAGGGCCCGAGCGCCAAGAACATCAAGGTGGCCGCCTGAGTCCAGGTCCATGGCGCGCCCCTGGCGGCGCGCCACAATGAAAAAAGCCCCGCACGCGAGTGTCGGGGCTTTTCTTTTTGCTGCGGCGCGCGCCGGGCGCTCAATGCTTGGGATGCGAGGGCGTCGACAGCCTGTCGACCAGCGCGATGCCCAGCGCGGACAGGATGAACAGCGCGTGGATGATGGTCTGCCACATCACGCCCGCCTCCGAGAAGCGCGCATTGGGGGTGCCCAGCGTGCCGGCCTCGATGAAGGTGCGCAGCAGGTGGATCGAGGAGATGCCGATGATCGCCATGGCCAGCTTGACCTTGAGGACGCTGGCGTTGACGTGGCTGAGCCATTCCGGCTGGTCCGGATGGCCTTGCAGGCGCAGGCGCGACACGAAGGTTTCGTAGCCGCCCACGATCACCATGACCAGCAGGTTCGATATCATCACCACGTCGATCAGGCCCAGCACCAGCAGCATGATCTCCATTTCGCCGAAGCTGGTGGCATGCGTCAGCAGGTGCCACAGTTCCTTCAGGAACAGCATCACGTAAACGCCCTGGGCGACGATCAGTCCCAGATAAAGCGGCAGTTGCAGCCAGCGCGAGCTGAAAATCAGGCTGGGCAGCAGGCCCAGGCGGGGAGGGGTGTTGGGGGTCATGGTGGTTGCGAGCCGTTATGAGGAAGTGCGGAAAAAACTGCGGCGGCAATTCTAACAACGCCGGGCTGCGCCGGTATTTGTTTTTGATGACGATTTGACGTCGCAGGCGCGGTACTTACCACGGTAAGGAGTCTTTTGCATGCCTTTTGTGTAAGTGAAGTTCGCATTTGCGAAACTCTGTGGCGAAACGGTTTGAGAGCTTTGGGCGTATATAGAATTGCGGCCTCACTCGCACCCGAGTCAGTCAAGAGGAGTTTTTTTCATGAAGATCCGCTACACCGTTGCCGCGCTGGCCGTTGCTCTCGCCCCTTACTCCGCGTCGCATGCCCTCGACATCGGGGGACTGGTGGGCGCCGGCAGCAAGGTGGTGCAGGCCGCCACCCTGAGCGATGCCGAAATCAAGACTTTGTCCGACAAGGCTTGCGCGCAGAGCGATTCGCAGGAAAAGATCGCCGCGCCGGGCAGCAAGTATGACGTGCGCCTGCAGAAGATCGCCAAGCAGCTGGGCGGCACCGTCAACGGCCAGAAGGCCAACTACAAGGTCTACATCACCAAGGACGTCAACGCCTGGGCCATGGCCAACGGCTGCATCCGCGTCTACAGCGGCCTGATGGACATGATGACCGACGACGAAGTGCTGGGCGTGGTCGGCCATGAAATCGGCCACGTGGCGCTGGGCCACAGCAAGAAGGCCATGCAGACCGCCTACACGGTCTCGGCCGCGCGCGATGCCGCCGGCGCCGCCGGTGGCGCCACGGTCGCCGCCCTGAACTCGTCGCAGCTGGGCGACCTGACCGAGAAGTTCATCAACGCGCAGTTCTCGCAGTCGCAGGAAAGCGCCGCCGACGACTACTCGTTCGACCAACTGCAGGCCAAGAAGCTGAACACCCGCGGCCTGGTGACGGCGTTCCAGAAGCTGGCCGAGCTGGACGGCGGCAAGAGCGATATGATGAGCTCGCACCCGTCCTCGGCCAAGCGCGCGCAGCACATCGAAGATCGCATCGCCAAGGCCAAGTAAAGCGCCCTGGCGGGCAATTTGCCGCCCTTTCCGGGTGGAAAACGGGGCGCGAGCATCCGGGCTTATCCGGGTGCTCGCGCCCCTTTGCGTCAGGGGTCCGGAAGTTTCCGGTAAAATGCCGCGTTTATCCGCCCGTCATCTCATATCTTTCGGAAAATAGGTCTTTTAATGCAGCCTGTGGTTGAAACCCTCTCCGGCCTCGAGCGCCGTGTTGATCTGGCCGTCTCGGTGGCCGACGTCGAAAAGGAAGTCCAGGCGCAGTTGAAGCGCGTGGCCCGCACCGCCAAGGTCCCCGGCTTTCGTCCCGGCAAGGCGCCGCTCGCCATGCTCGAGCGCAGCCATGGCCCCGGCATCCGCTACGACGTGATCAACAGCCAGGTCGGCCGTGCATTCGAACAAGCCGTCGACGGCGCCAAGCTGCGCGTCGCCGGCGCCCCGAACCTGGAACCCAAGACGGAAGGCGTCGGCGAAGACACGCTGGCCTTCACCGCCACGTTCGAGGTCTACCCCGAAGTCGCCGTGCCGGACCTGTCGGCCCTGGCCGTGACCCGCTATGAAACCGCCGTCACCGACGCCGAAGTGCAGCAGACCCTGGACGTCCTGCGCAAGCAGCGCGCCACGTTCGAAGCCCGTGAAGGCCGCGCCTCGCAAGACGGCGACCGCGTCACGCTGGACTTCGCCGGCACCATCGACGGCGTGCCGTTCGACGGCGGCAAGGCCGAAGACTTCCCCTTCGTGCTCGGCCAGGGCCGCATGCTGCCGGAATTCGAAGAAGCCGCCCGCGGTCTGAAGGCTGGCGAAAGCAAGGTCTTCCCGCTCAAGTTCCCCGATGACTACCAAGGCAAGGAAGTCGCCGGCAAGACCGCCGAATTCACCATCACCGTCAAGGAAGTGGCCGAAGGCGTCCTGCCCGAACTGAACGCCGAATTCGCCAAGTCGCTCGGCCAGGCCGAAGGCGACATCGAAAAGCTCAAGGCCGACATCCGCAGCAACATCGAACGCGAAGTCAAGGTGCGCTCGCAAGGCCGCACCAAGGCCAGCGTGATGGACGCCCTGGTCGAAGCCGGCAAGTTCGACGTGCCGAAGGCGCTGGTCGACAACGACGTGCAAAGCCGCATCGCCGCCGCCCGCGAAGAGCTCAAGCAGCGTGGCGTGCCGAACGCCGAGTCCGTGCCGATCCCGGCCGAGGCCTTCTCGACCGAATCCGAGCGCCGCGTGCGCCTGGGGCTGCTGGTGTCCGAACTGGTCAAGCAAGCCCAGCTGCAGGCCAAGCCGGAACAGGTCCGCGCCCGCATCGAGGAATTCGCGGAAAACTACGAACAACCCGCCCAGGTTGTCAGCTATTACCTGGCCGACCGCCAGCGTCGTGCTGAAATCGAGGCGATCGTGCTCGAAGACAACGTCGTCGCGCACGTTCTGGAAAAGGCCAAGGTCACCGACGAAAAGGTGCCTTTCGATCAGTTGATGGGGATGGCGTAACACTATGCAGAGATTCACCGATTTCTATGCGGCAATGAATGGCGGGTCGTCGGTGACCCCCACCGGCCTGGGCTACATTCCCATGGTGATCGAGCAGTCGGGGCGCGGCGAACGCGCCTACGACATCTATTCGCGCCTGCTCCGCGAGCGGCTCATCTTCCTGGTGGGCCCGGTCAACGACGCGACGGCCAACCTGGTCGTGGCCCAGTTGCTGTTCCTGGAATCGGAGAATCCTGACAAGGACATTTCCCTGTACATCAACTCGCCCGGCGGGTCGGTGTACGCGGGCATGGCCATCTACGACACCATGCAGTTCGTCAAGCCGGACGTGTCGACCCTGTGCACCGGCCTGGCGGCCAGCATGGGCGCCTTCCTGCTGGCGGCTGGCAAGAAGGGCAAGCGCTTCACCCTGCCCAACTCGCGCATCATGATCCACCAGCCCTCGGGCGGCGCCCAGGGGCAGGCCTCCGACATCCAGATCCAGGCTCGCGAGATCCTGGACCTGCGCGAGCGTCTCAATCGCATCCTGGCCGACAATACCGGCCAGTCGATCGACCGCATCGCCCTGGACACGGAACGTGACAACTTCATGTCCGCCGAAGATGCGGTATCGTATGGACTGGTGGACAAGGTGATGACCTCCCGCTCGGAAGGCTGACTTCCCGGCTGAGTCCCATCCGCTGCCGCCTTGTTTGAGTAAGCGCAGGCGCCGGGCCCTTTACCCGGTCCGGCGCTTCTTTACCTGAGATACGACTACATATGCCTGAAAAAAAGGGATCGGCAGACGCAAAAGTGCTGCATTGCTCGTTTTGCAATAAAAGCCAGCACGAAGTCCGCAAGCTGATCGCGGGTCCGTCGGTATTCATCTGCGATGAATGCATAGACTTGTGCAACGACATCATCCGCGAGGAAGCGCAGGCGACCGCGCGCGCGGCGATTCGTTCCGAACTGCCCACTCCGGCTGAAATCAAGACGTTCCTGGACCAGTACGTGATCGGGCAGACCTCGCCCAAGCGCATGCTGGCGGTGGCCGTCTACAACCACTACAAGCGCATCCGCCACGGCGAGATCAAGGGCGACGAAGTCGAGTTGTCCAAGAGCAACATCATGCTGATCGGCCCCACCGGGTCGGGCAAGACGTTGCTGGCGCAGACGCTCGCGCGCATGCTGAATGTGCCGTTCGTCATGGCCGACGCCACCACGCTGACCGAAGCCGGTTACGTCGGTGAAGACGTCGAGAACATCATTCAGAAGTTGCTGCAGAACTGCAACTACGAAGTCGAGAAGGCGCAGCGCGCCATCATCTACATCGACGAAATCGACAAGATTTCCCGCAAGTCCGACAACCCGTCCATCACCCGCGACGTGTCGGGCGAGGGCGTGCAGCAGGCCCTGCTCAAGCTGATCGAAGGCACCGTGGCCTCGGTGCCGCCGCAGGGCGGGCGCAAGCACCCCAACCAGGACTTCGTCCAGGTCGACACGACCAACATCCTGTTCATCGTCGGCGGCGCCTTCGACGGCCTGGAAAAGGTCATCCGCGACCGCACCGAAAAGTCGGGCATCGGTTTCTCCGCTTCCGTGCGCGCCAAGTCCGAGCGCGGCGTCGGCGAGCTGTTCTCCGAAGTCGAGCCCGAAGACCTGATCAAGTTCGGCCTGATCCCCGAGCTGGTCGGCCGCCTGCCCGTGGTCGCCACGCTGGACGAACTCGATGAAGCTGCCCTGGTGCAGATCCTCACCGAGCCCAAGAACGCCCTGCTCAAGCAATTCCAGAAGCTGTTCGCCATGGAAGGCGCCGAGCTGGACGTGCGTCCCGCCGCCCTCAAGGCCATCGCCCGCAAGGCGCTCAAGCGCAAGACCGGCGCCCGCGGCCTGCGTTCCATCATCGAGCAGGCCCTGCTCGACACCATGTATGACCTGCCGTCGCAAGGCAACGTCAAGCGCGTGGTGCTCGACGAAGGCGCGATCGAAGGCGAGGGCAAGCCCCTGCTGATCTACGCCGACGAGGAAGGGACAGCCGAAAAGCCCGAGCGCGGAGAAGTTCGCGACGCCGCGGCCTGACGGATATTTCAGAAAAACCCGTTTCCGTAACGGGTTTTTTTGTCTCCGGCGCCTGATTGAACGCACACTCCCACGGTGCGTCCAATATAACGGGATGGCGGCCGCCGATTTTTTTTCCGTTTTGTTTATCGGGCCGCCGGGATCTTGAATTTTCGGCTATTGTTCCCATAACAGACGTAACTGACGGGGCTGTCCGGGTATACCCGGTCATCCTGTCCCCGATACGCCGAGTCATACCGAGGAACCTCCTATGTCTGCCAGCCAGACCCTGCCTTCCGACCCGATCGACCTTCCCCTGCTGCCGCTGCGCGATGTCGTGGTGTTCCCGCACATGGTCATCCCGCTGTTCGTCGGCCGTCCGCGCTCTATCCGCGCGCTCGAGGTTGCGATGGAAGCGGGCAAGAGCATCATGCTGGTGGCCCAAAAGTCCGCCGGCAAGGATGATCCCACTCCCGAAGACGTCTACGAGATCGGCTGCGTCGCCGGCATCCTGCAGATGCTCAAGCTGCCCGACGGCACCGTCAAGGTGCTGGTCGAAGGCACCCAGCGCGCCCGCATCAACAGCATCGAAGACGCCGATTCGCACTTCACCTGCCAGGTCACCCCGATCGAGCCGGACGCCGTTCAGGGCTCCGAGACCGAGGCCCTGCGCCGTGCGATCGTCGCCCAGTTCGAGCAATACGTAAAACTCAACAAGAAGATCCCCCCGGAGATCCTGACCTCGCTCGCCGGCATCGATGACGCTGGCCGCCTGGCCGACACGATCGCCGCGCATCTTCCGCTGAAACTCGAGCAGAAGCAGAAGATGCTCGAGATCGTCGGCACCTCCGAGCGCCTCGAAGGCCTGCTCACGCAGCTGGAAACCGAAATCGACATTCTCCAGGTCGAAAAGCGGATCCGCGGCCGCGTGAAGAAGCAGATGGAAAAGAGCCAGCGCGACTACTACCTGAATGAGCAGGTCAAGGCCATTCAGAAGGAGTTGGGCGAAGGCGAAGAGGGCGCCGACATCGAGGAGCTCGAAAAGAAGATCATCGCCGCGCACATGCCCAAGGAGGCGCGCAAGAAGGCCGATGCCGAGCTCAAGAAGCTCAAGCTCATGTCGCCCATGTCGGCCGAAGCCACCGTGGTGCGCAACTACATCGATACGCTCATTAATCTCCCCTGGAGGAAGAAGAGCAAGATCAACAATTCCATCTCCAATGCCGAGACGGTGCTCGACAACGACCACTACGGCCTGGAGAAGGTGAAGGAACGCATTCTCGAATACCTCGCCGTGCAACAGCGCGTGGACAAGGTCAAGGCGCCCATCCTGTGCCTGGTCGGTCCTCCGGGGGTCGGCAAGACCTCGCTGGGCCAGTCCATCGCCAAGGCCACGAACCGCAAGTTCGTGCGCATGGCCCTGGGCGGCGTGCGTGACGAAGCCGAGATCCGCGGCCACCGTCGTACGTACATCGGCTCGATGCCCGGCAAGATCGTCCAGAACATGTCGAAGGTCGGCGTGCGCAATCCCCTGTTCCTGCTCGATGAAATCGACAAGCTGGGCATGGATTTCCGCGGCGATCCCTCGTCGGCGCTGCTCGAAGTGCTGGACCCGGAACAGAACCACACGTTCCAGGACCACTACATCGAAGTCGACTTCGACCTGTCGGACGTCATGTTCGTGGCCACCAGCAACACGTTGAACATTCCGCCGGCCCTGCTGGACCGGATGGAAGTGATCCGCCTGTCCGGCTACACCGAGGAAGAAAAGATCCACATCGCCCGCGACCATCTGCTGCCCAAGCTGATGAAGAACAACGGCGTCAAGGATACCGAGCTGACCGTCGACGACAGCGCGCTGCGCGACATCGTGCGCTACTACACCCGCGAAGCCGGTGTGCGTGCGCTTGAGCGCGAAGTGGGCAAGATCTGCCGCAAGGTGATCAAGCAGCTGCTGACCCAGAGCGACCGCGCCAAGGCCGAAGGCAAGACCTTCGAACTCAAGCCGGTCAACGTCACGGGCGAGAACCTCAGCGACTACCTCGGCGTGCGCCGCTACACCTTCGGCATGGCCGAAAAGGAAAACCAGATCGGTCAGGTGACCGGCCTGGCCTGGACGGAAGTCGGTGGCGACCTGCTCACGATCGAAGTGGCGGACATGCCCGGCAAGGGCGTGATCCAACGCACCGGTTCGCTGGGCGACGTGATGAAGGAATCGGTCGAGGCGGCCCGCACCGTGGTGCGCTCGCGGGCGCGTCGCCTGGGCTTTGCCGACAGCGTGTTCGAGAAGCACGACATGCACGTGCACGTGCCGGAAGGCGCGACGCCCAAGGACGGTCCGTCCGCCGGTATCGCGATCACCACGGCCATGGTGTCGGCGCTGTCGCGCATCCCGGTGCGCGCCGACGTTGCCATGACCGGCGAGATCACGCTGCGTGGCGAAGTCCTGCCGATCGGCGGCCTGAAGGAAAAGCTGCTGGCCGCCCACCGCGGTGGCATCAAGACGGTCTTGATCCCGGAAGAAAACGTCAAGGATTTGGCGGAGATCCCGGACAACGTCAAGAACCATCTCGAGATCGTGCCGGTCCGCTGGATCGACAAGGTGTTGGAGCTGGCCCTGGAACGCCTGCCGGAGCCGCTGGCTGAAGACGAAGCGGTCAAGGAACCGCTGGTCGCCAAGCCGGCCGAACCGGGTTCCACGGATCCCGTGCTCAAGCACTGATGTCCGGCCCACGGCGCCCCGCAAGGGGCGCCGTCAAAAATAAACCCCGCTTGCGCGGGGTTTGTTTTTTGGCGCGGCCGTCGGGCGGGCCCCTGGTCGGGGCGGAAGGATCAGTGCAGCGCGTGCGGACGGATCAGCCCGACGGCAATGCCTTCCAGCGCGAATTCCTGGTCGGCTTCGACCACGATGACGTTGAAGTCGGGATTCTCAGGCAGCAGTTCGATGCGGCCGTTCTGGCGCTGCAGGCGCTTGACGGTGACGTCGTCGCCCAGCCGGGCCACCACGATCTGGCCGTTGCGGGCCTCGGACGCCTTCTTGACGGCCAGCAGGTCGCCTTCGAGGATGCCTGCGTCGCGCATGCTCATGCCGCGCACCTTGAGCAGGTAGTCCGGCGCCTGGGCGAACAGGCTGGAATCGACGCCGATCTCGCGTTCGACGTGTTCGGTGGCCAGGATAGGGCTGCCGGCCGCCACGCGGCCCACCAGCGGCAGCAGCAGCTGCGCCAGGCCGGGCAGTGGCAACGGCGCCTGGGACGGCGTGGGGGAGTTGTCCTTCAGGCGGATGCCGCGCGAGGCGCCGGCCGTGAGTTCGATGGCGCCCTTGCGGGCCAGGGCCTTCAGATGGTCTTCGGCCGCGTTGGGCGAGCGGAATCCCAGGGCCTGGGCGATTTCGGCGCGGGTGGGCGGAAAGCCGGTGCGCGCGACGGTCTGCCGGATGAGGTCCAGGATTTGCTGTTGACGATCAGTGAGTTTGCTGGCCATGGCGATGATCCGTTGGGTGTCGGACTGTACATATATACAGCGGCATTCTGGGGGACATAACGCAAAAAAGCAAGCGTTGATCGGGCGTGGTTTTGTGACAGGCAATGAAAACGGGACCCGAAGGTCCCGTTTGGGGGTGACGCTGGCGCTGAGTCTTAGAGCACCGCGGCGATGCCCTTGGCCACCTGGTCGATGTTGCCGCTGTTGAGCGCGGCCACGCAGATGCGGCCGCTGGAGACGGCATAGACGCCGTGCTCTTCGCGCAGGCGGTCGACCTGGGCCGAGGTCAGGCCCGAGTACGAGAACATGCCGCGCTGCTGCAGCACGAAGCTGAAGTCCTGCTTGCCGCCGTGTTCCTTGATCTTCTCGACCAGCTGCTTGCGCATCAGGCGGATGCGGTCGCGCATGGCGCCGAGTTCCTCTTCCCACATGGCGAACAGCTCGGGCGAGTTCAGCACCGTGGAGACGATCGTGCCACCGTGGGTGGGCGGGTTGGAGTAGTTGGTGCGGATGACGCGCTTGAGCTGGCTCAGCACGCGGGTGGCTTCGTCCTTGCTGCCGGCCACGACGGTCAGGGCGCCGACGCGCTCGCCGTACAGCGAGAACGACTTCGAGAACGACGAGCTGATGAACATGGTCAGGTCGAGGTCGGCGAACAGGCGCACGACCGCGGCGTCTTCATGCAGGCCTTCGCCGAAACCCTGGTAGGCGATGTCCAGGAACGGCACCAGCTTGTTTTCCTTGACGACCGCGGCGATCTGCTTCCATTGGTCGAAGGTGGGATCGACACCGGTGGGGTTGTGGCAGCAGGCGTGCAGCACGACCACGGTGTTGGCCGGCGCGGCCTTCAGGGCGGCCAGCATGCCGTCGAAGTTCAGGCCGCGGGTGGCCGCGTCGTAGTAGGCGTAGGTGCCGACTTCGAAACCGGCGCGCTCGAACAGCGCGCGGTGGTTTTCCCAGCTGGGGTCGCTGATCAGGACCTTCGAGGTCGGCAGCAGCTGGCGCAGGAAGTCGGCGCCGATCTTGAGCGCGCCGGTGCCGCCCAGGGCCTGGGTGGTCAGGACGCGGCCGGCGGCGGCCAGCGGGGAATCCTTGCCGATCAGCAGGGCTTGCGCGCCCTGGTTGTAGCCGGCGATGCCTTCGATCGGCAGGTAGCCGCGGGCGGCGGCGGCCTCGATGCGGGCGATTTCCGCCTTGCGCACGGCGCCCAGCAGGGGAATCCGGCCCTGGTCGTCGTAGTACACGCCCACGCCCAGATTGACTTTACCGGGGCGGGTGTCCGCGTTGTATTGTTCGTTCAGGCCAAGAATGGGGTCGCGCGGCGCGAGTTCGACGGAATCGAAAAGGGTGCTCATGGGACTCTGCTGAGGGTGAGTGGACGCAGTCGGAAGTGCTGTGGATAATGGGGGGTTTACCCTGGGAACAGTCTAGCATGCCTAAGAGCGCAATAGACCCGAACGCGGCGGGTGCCGCAGCCGTTGGCGCGGTCACCGACGGGGCGACCGATGGGCCCTCTGGCGCTGCCGTGGCGGCTCCGGAGGCCGGCCCGGGGTATGTCGATTTCCCGGACAGCCCATTCCACCTGTATCAACCCTATCCGCCTGCCGGCGACCAGCCGGGCGCAATAGAGGGACTGATCCAGGGCGTGCAGGACGGCCTGATGTACCAGACCCTGCTGGGCGTGACCGGTTCGGGCAAGACCTACACCATGGCCAACGTCATCGCCCAGCTCGGGCGGCCGGCGCTGGTGCTGGCGCCCAACAAGACGCTGGCGGCGCAGCTGTACGCCGAAATGCGCGAGTTCTTTCCCAAGAACGCCGTGGAGTACTTCGTTTCGTACTACGACTACTACCAGCCCGAGGCCTACGTGCCGACGCGCGACCTGTTCATCGAGAAGGATTCGTCCATCAATGAACACATCGAGCAGATGCGGCTGTCGGCCACCAAGAGCCTGCTGGAACGGCGCGACACCATCATCGTGGGCACCGTGTCGTGCATCTACGGTATCGGCAACCCCGGCGACTACCACGCGATGGTGCTGATCCTGCGCGCCGGCGACCAGATTTCGCGGCGCGAGATCCTGGCGCGGCTGGTGGCCATGCAGTACACCCGCAACGACGCCGAGTTCACCCGCGGCGTGTTCCGGGTGCGCGGCGAAACCATCGACATCTTCCCCGCGGAAAGCGCCGAGCTGGCGCTGCGCCTGACGCTGTTCGACGACGAAATCGAAAGCCTCGAACTGTTCGATCCGCTGACCGGCCGTATTCGCCAGAAGCTGCCGCGCTTCACCGTCTACCCGGGTTCGCACTACGTGACGCCGCGCGACACCGTGCTGCGCGCCATCGAGACCATCAAGGAAGAGCTGCGCGAGCGCACCAAGCGCTTCGTCGATGACGGCCACCTGGTGGAAGCCCAGCGCCTGGAGCAGCGCACCCGCTTCGACCTGGAAATGCTGCAGGAACTGGGGTTCTGCAAGGGCATCGAGAACTACTCGCGCCATCTGTCGGGCGCCGCGCCCGGCGAGCCGCCGCCCACGCTGATCGACTACCTGCCCGCCGACGCGCTGATGTTCATCGACGAAAGCCACGTCACCATCGGCCAGCTCAGCGCCATGTACCGCGGCGACCGCTCGCGCAAGGAAACCCTGGTGCAGTATGGTTTCCGGCTGCCCTCGGCGCTGGACAACCGCCCGCTCAAGCTGGAGGAGTTCGAGGCCCGCATGCGCCAGTGCGTGTTCGTGTCGGCCACGCCGGCGGCCTACGAAAAAGAGCATGCCGACAACGTGGTCGAGCAGGTGGTGCGTCCCACCGGCCTGGTCGACCCGATCGTCGAGGTGTTGCCGGCCCGCACGCAGGTCGACGACCTGCTGGGCCAGATCAAGGCGCGCACCAGCCAGGGCGAGCGGGTGCTGGTCACCACGCTGACCAAGCGCATGGCCGAGGACCTGACCGACTTCCTGACCGAGCACGGCGTGCGGGTGCGCTACCTGCACTCGGACATCGATACGGTCGAGCGGGTGGAGATCATCCGCGACCTGCGCCTGGGCACGTTCGACGTGCTGGTGGGCATCAACCTGCTGCGTGAAGGCCTGGACATCCCGGAAGTGTCGCTGGTGGCCATCCTGGATGCCGACAAGGAAGGTTTCCTGCGTTCCGAGCGCAGCCTGATCCAGACCATTGGCCGGGCCGCCCGCAACCTGAATGGCCACGCCATCCTGTATGCCGACCGCATCACGGATTCGATGCAGCGGGCCATGGAAGAGACCAGCCGGCGCCGTGCCAAACAGTTGCAATTCAATGCCGACCACGGCATTACCGCGCGCGGCGTGCAGAAGGCGGTGCGCGAGCTGATCGACGGTATCGTGGCCCCGGTGCAGCACGATGCGCTGGAAGCCGCGGTGCCGGCCGAATTGCTGAAGGACGAAAAGGCGCTGGCGCGCGAAATCAAGCGGCTTGAAAAGCTGATGATGGACCATGCCCGCAACCTGGAATTCGAGCAGGCCGCGGCCGCTCGCGATGCCCTGACGGCCTTGAAGCAGCGGGTGCTGCTGGACGGCGCGGTATGAGGGTAAGCTGTATCTTTATGTGTCTTTTCGCTGACGGGTTGCTGAAATTGATGATGAGGCAAGTGTTGCAGAAGCGAGGCCCGGAATTTGCGTAACCGAAGCGGCTCGCGGCCCTGGGCTGAAGTTAAATATAGCGTTTAACTATTTGATTTATAGGGTAAATTTTCGAGGGTGCATCGCCGCGAAAGAGAGTCCCCGAGCGCAAAAAAAGCTTGCCTTATCTCGGGTTTTCCCGCACACTTACTCCCATGATGACCAAGGTACTTTTCGTTTGCATGGGCAATATCTGTCGCTCGCCGAGCGCAGAGGGCGTGTTTCGCCATTTGGTGAACGACGCGGGTTTGGGCGATGTGGTTCGCATCGACTCCGCGGGCACGCACGCGTTTCACATCGGCGAGGCGCCTGATGCCCGGGCGCAGGCCGCAGCGCGCAAGCGCGGCTACGAGATCACGCACTGTGAGGCCCGCCAGGTCACCGCGGAAGACTTCCGCGACTTCGACCTCATCCTCGCCATGGACTGGGACAATCTGTCCGCCATGCAGCAGCAGTGCCCCAAGGCCTATCAGCACAAGTTGATGCTGCTGATGCGCTTTGCCAACGAGTTCGAAGAAGCCACCGTGCCCGATCCCTACTATGGCGGCGCCGATGGTTTCGGCAAGGTGCTGGACTACCTCGAAGACGCCTGTCAGGGCGTGCTCGAACTGGTCCGCAAGCGCGCTACCCAATACCAGGCGGCCTGAGGTCTCCTGTGCGCCGGGGCGCCCTGTGGGGCTCCCGGTGAATTGGCAGTGAAAAGAACCGCGCGACAGCGCGGTTTTTTCTAGCCGGGAGCCATACCAAATTACTCGGGAATTTGCTATACTTGAGCCAATTACTCGGGTATTGACCGCCGGATTCGCCGGCGGCCATTGCCGAATCACAGGGAATTCACCATGCGGCTAACTACCAAAGGGCGTTTCGCCGTGACTGCCATGATCGATCTGGCTATGCGGCAGCATAGCGGCCCGGTCACTCTTGCGGCCATCAGCCAGCGTCAGAATATTTCGCTTTCCTACCTGGAACAGCTGTTCGGGAAACTGCGTCGCCACGAACTCGTGGACAGCGTGCGCGGCCCCGGCGGCGGTTACTCGCTCGCCCGCCTGGCGCGCAACGTGACCGTGGCCGACATCATCTTCGCCGTGGACGAACCGCTGGACGCCACCAGCTGTGGCGGCAAGCGAGACTGTACGAGCGGCAACGACGGCAAGCCTGGCAAGTGCATGACGCATGAGCTCTGGGCCACGCTGAATCGCAAGATGGTCGATTACCTGGATTCGGTGTCGCTGCAGGATCTGGTCGATCAGCAGCGTGTGCGCCAATTGCAGGAAGCCAACAATCAAGCGCAGGCCTGCGCGGTGCGCGTGAATCGGGTGGGAGGCGCCAATAACGCCGCCAACGCCCCGACCACCACCGTCGCGGCCAATGCCACCGTATAAGCAGTAGGAGTTGTAGAAATGACCACCCGCCCGATCTATCTGGACTACTCGGCCACGACCCCCGTCGACCCGCGCGTCGTCGAGAAAATGGTGCCCTGGCTGTACGAGAACTTTGGCAATCCCGCTTCCCGCAGCCACTCGTTTGGCTGGGAGTCCGAGGACGCCGTCGAGCGCGCCCGCGAGGAAGTCGCCAAGCTGGTGAACGCCGATCCGCGCGAGATCGTCTGGACCTCCGGCGCCACCGAATCCGACAACCTGGCGATCAAGGGCGCCGCCAACTTCTACGCCGAACGCGGCAAGCACATCATCACCGTCAAGACCGAGCACAAGGCCGTGCTCGACACCTGTCGTGAACTGGAGCGCCAGGGGTTCGAAGTGACCTACCTGGACGTCAAGGACAACGGCCTGATCGACCTGGACGTCTTCAAGGCGGCGCTGCGTCCCGACACCGTGCTGGTGTCCGTGATGATGGTGAACAACGAAATCGGCGTCATCCAGGACATCGAAACCCTGGGCGAGATCTGCCGCGAGAAGGGCATCATCTTTCACGTCGACGCCGCGCAGGCCACCGGCAAGGTCGAGATCGACCTGCAGAAGCTGAAGGTCGACCTGATGTCGTTCTCGGCGCACAAGACCTACGGCCCCAAGGGCATCGGCGCGCTGTATGTGCGCCGCAAGCCGCGCGTGCGCATCGAGGCGCAGATGCACGGCGGCGGCCACGAACGTGGTTTCCGTTCGGGCACGCTGGCCACGCACCAGATCGTCGGCATGGGCGAAGCCTTCCGCCTGGCCCGCGAGGAAATGGGCACCGAGAACGAGCGCATCCGCATGCTGCGTGATCGCCTCTGGGCCGGCCTGTCGCAGATCGAAGAGGTCTACCTCAACGGCGACATGGACCAGCGCGTGCCGCACAACCTGAACGTCAGCTTCAACTATGTCGAAGGCGAGTCCCTGATCATGGCGATCAAGGAACTGGCCGTGTCCAGCGGTTCGGCCTGCACCTCGGCCAGCCTGGAACCTTCCTACGTGCTGCGCGCCCTGGGCCGCAACGACGAGCTGGCGCACAGCTCGATCCGCTTCACGCTGGGCCGTTTCACCACCGAGCAGGAAGTGGACTACACCATCGAACTGCTCAAGAGCCGTGTCGGCAAGCTGCGCGATATGTCGCCGCTGTGGGAAATGGCCAAGGAAGGCATCGATCTGAATACCGTGCAATGGGCCGCGCACTGAGCGCCCGCGCCAAAGAATACGTGGAGAACTAACATGTCTTACAGCACCAAAGTCCTGGATCACTACGAAAACCCGCGCAACGTCGGTTCGTTCGACAAGTCGGACGACTCGGTGGGCACCGGCATGGTCGGCGCGCCGGCCTGTGGCGACGTCATGAAGCTGCAGATCAAGGTGAACGAAGCCGGCGTCATCGAAGACGCGCGCTTCAAGACCTACGGCTGTGGCTCGGCCATCGCCTCCAGCTCGCTCGTGACCGAGTGGGTCAAGGGCAAGACGCTGGACGAAGCGATGAACATCCGCAATACGCAGATCGCCGAAGAACTGGCCCTGCCGCCGGTGAAAGTGCACTGCTCGATCCTGGCCGAAGACGCGATCAAGGCCGCGGTGCAGAACTACAAGGAAAAGCATTCGGTTCCGGCCGAAGCTGTTGCGAGCTGAACATGTCCGTTACCCTGACCCAACAGGCCGCCACCCACATCGGCCGCTACTTGCAAAAGCGCGGCAAGGGGATCGGCTTGCGCCTCGGCGTTAGGACGACGGGTTGTTCCGGCATGGCCTACAAGCTGGAGTACGTGGACGACGCGGCGCCCGAGGACCAGGTGTTCGAGAGTTTCGGCGTGAAGGTGTTCGTCGATCCCAAGAGCCTGGCCTACCTGGACGGCACCGAGCTGGACTACGCCCGCGAAGGCCTGAACGAAGGTTTCAAGTTCCGCAACCCCAACGAGAAGGCGACCTGCGGCTGCGGCGAGTCGTTCACGGTGTAAGTCTTGGCTGGAGACGATCACTTCAGCCTGTTCGGCTTGCCGGCACGCTTCGACCTGGACGCCCAGGCGCTGGAATCGGCGTGGCGCACCGTCGCCGCGCAGGTGCATCCCGACCGCTTTGCCACCGCCAGCCCCGCGGAACGCCGCGTGGCCATGCAGTGGGCGGCCCGCGCCAACGAGGCCTACCGCCAGTTGCGCGATCCGCTGTTGCGGGCGCGCTACCTGTGCGAACAGGCCGGCGTGGATCTGCAGACCGAGAGCAATACGTCGATGGACACGGCTTTCCTGATGCAGCAGATGACCTGGCGCGAAATGATGGACGACGCGCGCAATGACGCCGGCGTGCTGGCCGAGCTGCGGACCGAGCTGGAGGATGCCCGGCAGCAGATGCGCGCCGCGCTGACGCGCCTGCTGGACGAACAGCGCGACTACGCCGCGGCGGGTCTCAAGGTGCGGGAATGGATGTTCGTGGAGAAGCTGGCGCAGGAGCTGGCCCAGGCCCATCCCGATTCCTAGTCCCCAGGATGGCCCGGCCGCGGGGCGCCCGGACTTCGCCGCCTACTGAGTAGAAAAAACAATCATGGCCTTATTGCAGATTTCCGAGCCCGGCGAATCGCCCGCGCCGCACCAGCGCAAGCTGGCGGTGGGGATCGACCTGGGCACCACCAATTCCCTGGTTGCCGCCGTGCGCAGCAGCGTCGCCGAGGTCCTGCCTGATGCGCAGGGCCACGTGCTGCTGCCGTCGGCGGTGCGCTATTTCCCCGGCGGCAAGGTCACCACGGGGCGCGAACCGCTGGCGCAGCAAGCCGAAGACCCGTTGAACACGGTGGTGTCGGTCAAGCGTTTCATGGGCCGTTCGCTGGAAGAGGCGCGCGCCACGCGCGCCCCTTACGAATTCGTGGATGCGCCCGGCATGGTGCGTATCCGCACCGCGCAGGGCGACCTGAGCCCGGTGGAAGTGTCGGCGCAGATCCTGGCGGTGCTGCGCCAGCGCGCCGAGGACGTGCTGGGCGACGACCTGGTGGGCGCCGTCATCACGGTGCCGGCGTATTTCGACGACGCCCAGCGCCAGGCGACCCGCGACGCGGCGCGCCTGGCCGGCCTGAACGTGCTGCGCCTGTTGAACGAGCCGACCGCCGCGGCGATCGCCTACGGCCTGGATAACGCCGCCGAAGGCGTGTATGCCGTCTATGACCTGGGCGGCGGCACGTTCGATATTTCCATCCTGCGATTGACGCAGGGCGTGTTCGAAGTGATCTCGACCGGTGGCGATACCGCGCTGGGCGGCGATGATTTCGATTCGCTCATCGTTGACCACGTGGTGGCGGCCGCGGGCGCCAAGGATCTGACGCACGCCGACCGGCGCGGCCTGCTGATGACGGCGCGCGCCGCGCGCGAGGCGCTGTCGGACGCGCAGGATGCCAATCTGAATCTGACGCTGGCCAACGGCCAGGTCATCGATCACACGCTGACCCGCGCGCAGTTCGAGGCGCTGGCGCAGCCGCTGGTGCAGCGCACGCTGGAGAGCGCGCGCCGGGCGCTGCGCGACGCCGCGCTGAAACCCGCCGACGTGCGCGGCGTGGTGATGGTGGGTGGCGCCACGCGCATGCCGGTGGTGCGCGCCGCGGTGGGCGAGATGTTCGGCACCGAGCCACTGACCGATCTGGACCCGGACCAGGTGGTGGCGCTGGGCGCCGCGCTGCAGGCCAATCTGCTGGCCGGCAACCGCGCGCCGGGCGAAGACTGGCTGCTGCTGGATGTGACGCCGCTGTCGCTCGGCCTGGAAACCATGGGTGGGCTGGTCGAGCGCGTGATTCCGCGCAACAGCACCATTCCGGTGGCGCGCGCGCAGGAATTCACCACCTTCAAGGATGGTCAGACGGCCATGAGCATCCACGTGCTGCAGGGCGAGCGCGACCTGGTGTCGGATTGCCGGTCGCTCGCGCGTTTCGAACTGCGCGGCATTCCGCCGATGGTGGCGGGCGCCGCGCGCATCCGCGTGACGTTCCAGGTGGATGCCGACGGGCTGTTGAGCGTGACCGCGCGCGAGCAGAGCACGGGCGTGGAAGCGGCGGTGTCGGTCAAGCCGTCGTACGGCCTGAGCGACGACGAAGTCGCGCGCATGCTGGCCGACAGCGTGGCGCAGGCCGACAACGACGCCCGCGCCCGCATGCTGCGCGAGCAGCAGGTGGAGGCGCGCCAACTGGTCGAGTCGGTGCAGGCCGCGCTGGCTGTCGACGGCGACCTGCTGAATGCCGAGGAACGCCAACGGGTCGATGAATGCCTGCAGGCGGCCAGCCGCGCCCAGGAGGCGCAGGACGTGGACGCGGTGAAGGCCGCGGTCGAGGCCTTGTCGGCGGCGACCGATGAATTCGCCGCGCGCCGCATGGACCGCAGCATCCGCGCCGCGCTGGCCGGCCGCAAACTTGACGAAATCGCCTGATAAGACGCTATGCCGAAACTGACCGTATTGCCTCATCCCGACTACTGCCCCGAGGGCGCCGTGATCGAGGACGCGCCCAAGGGCGTGTCGATCTGCCGCATCCTGCTGGACAACCACATCGACATCGAGCATGCCTGCGAACTGTCGTGCGCGTGTACGACCTGTCACGTGGTGGTCAAGCAGGGTTATGCGTCGCTGGAAGACGCGACCGATGACGAAGAGGATCTGCTGGACAAGGCCTGGGGCCTGACGCCGACCTCGCGCCTGTCTTGCCAGGCGCGGGTCGAGGATGCCGATCTGACGATCGAGATTCCCAAGTACACCATCAACCACGCGAAAGAGGGCCATTGATGAAGTGGACCGATACTTACCAGATCGCCGAGGCGCTGGCGGACGCCCATCCGGACGTCGACCCCAAGACGCTGCGCTTCACTCAGCTGCGCGAATGGGTGCTGGCCTTGCCCGGCTTCAGTGACGACCCGGAACGCAGCGGCGAAAAGATCCTGGAGGCCATCCAGATGGCCTGGATCGACGAGGCCGACTGAACCTTCTGCGAAACGCTCCTTCGGGAGCGTTTTTGCATTGGGGGCGCGGGCGCGGGGTATCATCAAGACTCTTTTCGTTGTCCTTGCCATCCGAGTCTACCGATGCCCGCTGCCCAATTGCGTTTTGGCCTGGCCGCCAACCGACTGCACCACGAAACGCCCGATGCCGCCTTGTTCACCTGGCTGCGGGCCTGCTCATCCACCATCCGCGAACTGGGCGTGCAGTTGCATACCGTGGGCCGCACCCACGACGCGATCGTGCGCGAGGGCATGCTGCAGGGCTATCCCGGCCTGATCCGCTATCCGTATGGCCGCGAGGGCGGGTTGATGAAGCTGGTGGCGCGCGTCACCGAAGGACGCGACGGGCAGGAGCCGTTCGACGGTGCGATCTACCTGATCGATCCGGTCGATCCGTCGTCGATCTTTCCCGAGGCGCTGGCGCTCAAGCGCCAGTGCATCACGCATGGCCGTCCGTTCATCTCGACGCTGGCGGGCGCCATCGAATGGATGGAGGTGGAGCGGGTGCACGCCGGGCTGGCGCCGGATGCGGCGGCATCGCGCCTGTTCAACTACGCTGGCCAGACGCTGGCGTTGATCGCGCACGATGCGCTCAAGGACGAGATGGTGGCGTTTGCGGCCGAACACTTCGACGTGCTGTCGCAGTTCGCGCGGCGCGTGGCCACCGGCACCACCGGCGGCCGCCTGAACGAACTGGCGTGGTCGCGCGGCTGGCCCAAGGACACGCCGTGGGTGCACCGCTACCTGAGCGGCCCGCTGGGCGGCGATGCGCAGATTGCGGAGCTGGTGCTGGAGCACCAGTGCCAGCGCGTCATCTTCTTCGAGGATCCGCATGTGGCGCGTCAGCATGAAGCGGATATCCAGCTGCTGGAGCGCGCCGTGCGGGTCGTGACGGAGTCCGCGACCTGCGCGACCTCGCCGTCGGTGGCGCGGCGCTGGGCCAAGGCGGTGGAACTGCGCGCCGGCCGAGGCTGAATCGGCGGGGAGCCGAGCGGGGCGGGGCAGGAGGGGGCAAGGGCTGAGCCGACGAGGGCCGCCGGGGCCTCGATGAGGGTTTTCTTTTTTTTGGGGCCGGGTGGCTTGTCGCGCGCAAGCCACGCCGGCCCTGTTGCAAACAGGGGAAGACTTTCCTTTTGTAGGGAAAAGGAACCATTTCAATAACGAGAAACATTAACATCTGGCTCTCGAAAGTCCATCAAGGGGAGCCACGTCGATGTTTGATCCTGTCATGTCCCGCCGCGCCAGCCTGGCGGCGGCGTTGAGCCTGCTGCCGGCCGCGCTGGTCGCGCAGTCGGCGCCCACCGAGCCGACGACCTTGCCGTCCGTCAGGGTGGAGGCCGGCGCGGAGGAGACGGCGACCGGCCCGGTGCTGGGCTATGCCGCCACCCGGTCGGCCACGGCCACCAAGACGGATACGCCGCTGAACGAAACGGCGCAATCGATCACCGTGGTGCCGCGCGACCAGATCGTGGACCAGGGCGCCACCAGCCTGCAGGAGGCACTGGGTTATGCGGCGGGCGTGCGGTCCGACGCCTACGGCCTGGATTCGCGCAGCGACAGCGTGCGCGTGCGCGGGACCGATGTGGACGTCTACCTGGACGGCATGCGCCAGGCGTTCGACTACTACACCAGCACGACCCGTCCCGATCCATACATGCTGGAGCGCATCGAGGTGCTGCGCGGGCCGGCGGCCATGACTTACGGCCAGGGCAGCACGGGCGGCCTCATCAACATGGTGAGCAAGCGTCCGTTGGCCGAGGCGCAGCGCGAAGTGGGCGTGCAGCTGGGCAACCACGGGCGCAAGCAGGCGCAGATGGACCTGACGGGGCCCATAACCGAAGATGGCCAGTGGCTGTACCGTCTGGTGGCGCTGCAGCGCGACGCCGATACCCAGGTGCACCATGTGCCGGACGACCGCACGTTGGTGGCGCCGTCGCTGACGTGGCGGCCGAGCGCGGCGACGACACTGACCTTGCAGGCGCTGTACCAGAAGGACAAGTCGGGCTCGACCGCGCAGTTCATGCCGTGGTCGGGGATGCGCACGCCCAATCCGAACGGCATGATTCCGACCTATCGCTTCATCGGCGAGCCGGATCACGATCGCTACGATTCCGAGCGCCGCAGCTTCGGCTGGTTGTTCGAGCACAAGTTCAACGACAAATGGGCGTTCAGCCAGGGCTTTCGCCACGCGAACAACAAGGTGACGTATTTCACGCACTATGCGGATTCGTTCAGCGTGCCGGGCGGCTGGGCCGCGGATCCGATCAACCAGCGCATCATCGGCCGCTACGCCGACGACACCATCACCAAGGTCCGCATGGATACGCTGGACCAGCACCTGACGGGCGAGGTCGGCACCGGCATCGTGACGCACAAGCTGCTGCTGGGCCTGGACTGGTCGCGCTATCGCCGCGACCGCGAGAGCGGCAGCGGCATGGACACGATCGATGCCTACTCGCCCGTATACGGCAATGGCTACATCCCCGAGCTGACCGGCGAGCCGCAGTTCAACCAGCGCCAGACCGGCATCTATCTGCAGGACCAGATGAAGATCGGTCAGCACTGGATCGTGACGGCGGGCCTGCGGCATGACCGCGCGCGCAGCCAGCTCGAGGGTGGCGAGGCGGACAAGGCTCAGGCCACCACCAAGCGCTTTGGCCTGATGTATGCCGCCAGCAATGGCTGGTCGCCCTACATCAGCTACAGCGAATCGTTCACGCCGGTGGCCAGCACCACGCGCAAGACGCCCGATGGCGCGGTGCCCGAGCTGTACAAGCCGCTGCGCGGCAAGCAGTGGGAAGCGGGCGTGAAATACCAGTCGCAGGATGGCAGCCACCTGGCCACGGCGTCGGTGTATGACCTGCGGGAGAAGAACCGCCTGGTGCCGGATCCGACGGCGGCGCTGAACAACGTGCAGACCGGCAAGACGCGCACCCGCGGCCTGGAGCTGGAATGGCGCGGCCAGGTGACGTCGTCGTTCGACGTGATCGCGCACTACAACTACATCGACCTGGATCCGCAGCTGGAAGGCATTCCGCGCCACCAGGCCGCGGCGTGGGGCCGGTACCGCTTCGCGCTCGACAACCTGGACGGACGCTTCACGGTGGGCGCGGGCACGCGCTGGATGTCGTCGTTCCGCGATGGCGATGGGCCCAAGCTGTCGCCGGTGTGGCTGGTCGACGCCATGATGGCGTATGAAACCAGCCACTGGCGCTATGCCTTGAACGTCAACAACCTGACGGACAAGACCTACCTGGCCACCTGCCTGTCGCGCGGCGATTGCTGGTACGGAGCGCGCCGCAGCGCGATTGCCAGCGTCACCTACAAGTTCTGACGCGGGCGCCGCGCTTTACCGGCCCTGGAAGCGCGGCGCGCGTTTTTCGCGGAAGGCGCGCACGCCTTCGGTGAAATCCTCGCGCCGCGCGGTTTCCAGGAAGCAGGCGGTTTCTTCGGCCAACTGCGTTTCCAGCGTGGCATGGGCGGCGTTGCGCAGCAGGCGCTTGGCGCCGGCGATACCGTGCGGCGCGTGGCTGGCCAGCTGTTGCGCGTAGGCCTGCGCTTGCGGCGCGAGCTGGCCGGCGTCGGCGATGCGGTTGACGAGTCCCCAGGCGTGCGCATCGGCGGCGCTGAAGGCGTCGGGGCGCAGCAGCAGGTCGAGCGCGCGGCGCGGGCCGAGCAGGCGGTTCAGGCCATGCGTCATGCCGGCATCGGGCGTGGCGCCGAGTTTCAGGTAGGCCGTCATGAAGCGCGTGTCGGCCTCGGCGATGGCGAGGTCGCAGGCCAGCGCCAGCGACAGGCCGGCGCCGGCCGCGACGCCGTGTATCTGCGCCAGCCACAGCTTGTCCATGCGCGCGACGTGCGCGACGAAATCGTTGAGCGGGGTGAACAGGGCGAGCAGTTTCGCGCGCACCGCGTTGACGTCGCCTTCGAACAGCGTGATGTCGCCGCCGGCGCAGAAGGCTTTGCCCGCCCCGCGCAGCAGCACGACGCGGATGTCGGCGCGCGTATCGAGCCATTGGGCGGCGCGTTGCAGGTCGAGCGCCATGGCGACGTCGATGGCGTTGAGCGTGGCGGGCTGGTTCAGCGTCAGCGTGGCGATGCCGTCGCCGGTTTCCAGCAGCAGGGTTGGAAAGACCGGAAGGGGTGGGTTCATGGCTTGTCTCCGTTATCGGGTAAATACCAACTTTCGATCCAAAAACCACGATGCTATGGTCGGAACCAAGCGCTTGCTCGGTTGCCGTCCGCCACACAAGCGTAACGCATAGAACGATTTTCCGGCGCTGTACAGCGTAGGTAAAGACAGGTTCGCCGCATCGCCTGCCTCGGGGCTCCGCTGATTCACCGCCAATAGAAAAACAGCTTCGCGACCAAGGCGAGGAGACAAAGGTGGATCAATCCGACAGCCCTCCCTTGCTGGAGGTGGATGGGGTCACGTTGGCGTTCGGCGGGGTCAAGGCGCTCACGGGCGTGGGCTTTCGTGTCGCGCCCGGATCCATCACCACGGTCATCGGCCCCAATGGCGCGGGCAAGACCTCGCTGTTCAACACCATCTCGGGTTTCTATCGGCCGGCGGCGGGCACCATCCGCTTCCTGGGCCGCGACATCACGCGCGTGGCGGCGCCCGAGCGCGCCCGCCTGGGGCTGGCGCGCAGCTTCCAGAACATCGCGCTGTTCCGCGGCATGACGGTGCTGGACAACATCAAGCTGGGGCGCCACGCCCACCTGCGCACCAATGTGCTCGATGCGCTGCTGTACCTGGGCCGGGCGCGGCGCGAAGAGATGGCGCTGCGCGCCGATATCGAAGAACGCATCATCGACTTCCTGGAGATCGACCACATCCGCCATGCGCCGGTGGCGGCGCTGTCGTACGGGCTGCGCAAGCGGGTGGAGCTGGCGCGGGCGCTGGCGATGCAGCCCAAGGTGCTGATGCTGGACGAGCCGGTGGCGGGCATGAACCGCGAGGAGACCGACGACATGGCGCGCTTCATCCTCGATGCGCGCGCCGAGTGGGGCGTGACGGTGCTGATGGTGGAGCACGACATGGGCATGGTGATGGACCTGTCGGACCATGTGGTGGTGCTGAACTTTGGCCAGGTGATCGCCGATGGCACGCCGGCGGCGGTGCAGGCCGATCCCGAGGTCATCAAGGCCTATCTGGGCGCGGGTGACGTCGGCGACCTGCGCCGGCGGCTGCGCGAGGCGGCCTGATGGACGGCCTGTTCTTCCTGGAGGTGACGCTGGCCGGGCTGGGCAGCGGCGGCCTGTACGCGCTGGCGGCGCTGGCGTTCGTGATCGTCTACAAGGCGACGCGCGTGGTGAACATCGCCATCGGCGAATTCCTGATGATGGGCGCCTACGTGTTCTATGCGTTTGCCGCCGGCATGGCCTGGCCGGTGTGGGCGGCGATCGCCGGGGCGGTGGCGTTGTCTGCCGTGCTGGGCGCGCTGGTGGAGCGGGTGACGATCCGGCCGATGCTGGGCGAGTCGCCGATCTCGGTGTTCATGATCACCGTGGGACTGGCGTCGATCCTGGTGGGCGTGGTGGAACTGATCTGGACCGCGGATCAGCGCCGCCTGCCGGAGTTCATGCCGCGCGCGCCGGTGATGGTGGGCGAGGCGTTTGTCGCGCCCAAGGTGTTCTATGGCTTCTGGGTGGCGCTGGCGCTGGTGTTGCTGGTGCTGGCGGTGTTCCGCTACTGGCGCGGCGGGGTGGCCCTGCGCGCCACCGCCTCGGACCAGGGAGCGGCCTACGCGATGGGCATCAACGTGCCGCGGGTGTTCTCGCTGTCGTGGGCGGCGGCGGGCGCGATCGCGGCGGTATCGGGGGTGATCGTGGGGGCGATCGGCGGCATCTCATCATCGATGGGCGTGTTCGGCCTGTCGGTGCTGGTGGTGGTGATCGTGGGCGGGCTGGACAGCGTGGCGGGGGCCCTGGTGGGAGGCATTTTCATCGGGCTGCTGGAGGCCTGGGCCGGCGCCTACCTGGGCGGCGAATACAAACTGCTGGCGACCTTCGTGGTGCTGGTGGCGGTGCTGATGATGCGGCCTTACGGGCTGTTCGGCACCCGCGAAATCGAGAGGCTGTAGCCATGCGCATCGCGACCGCGAAAGAGACCTACCGGGCCGACGAGGCGCTGTTCGACACCAGCACCCAGCGGCTGTGGCTGGCGTTGCTGGCGGCGTCGCTGGCGCTGTTCCCGTTCGTGGCCGACGCCTACTGGCTGTACCTGGCGTGCCTGGTGGCGATCAACGTGGCCAGCGCCACGGGGCTGAACATCCTGACGGGATACACCGGGCTGGTGAGCCTGGGGCAGGCGGCGTTCATGGGGCTGGGCGCCTATACGGTGGCGGTGATGGAACTGCGGCTGGGCACGCCGGTGCTGCTGAATCTGCTGGGGGCCGGCGTGGTGGCGATGCTGGGCGGGTTGCTGGTGGGCATCCCTTCACTGCGGGTCAAGGGGCTGTACCTGGCGATCTCGACCATCGCGGCGTCTTTCATCGCGCACTTCGTGTTCGCGAATTGGGCCTTCACGGGCGGCACGGGCGGGCTGCAGGTGCCGCCGGCGCGGCTGCTGGGGATCGATCTGGACACGTCGTTCAAGATCTATTGGCTGATCGTGCCGTTGACGGCGCTGATGGTGCTGGGCGCGGCCAACCTGTTCCGCACGCGCATCGGCCGCGCGTTCATCGCGATCCGCGACCGCGACATTTCCGCCGAGGTGCTGGGCATCCACCTGTTGCGCTACAAGCTGCTGTCGTTCGGGCTGTCGTCGTTCTACGCGGGCGTGGCGGGCGGGCTGTGGGCGTATTTCTTCCGCGTGGTCACGCCGGAGAGTTTCCCGCTGATCATGTCGATCTTCTTCCTGGCGGCCATCATCGTGGGCGGCATGGGGTCGATCCTGGGTTCCATCCTGGGCGCCGTGTTCATGACCATGGTGCCCGAACTGCTCAAGCTGGTGGTGGGCTGGCTGCCGGTGGGGGGCGATGCGCTGCGGTTGATATCGCCGGTGCGCACGATTGTGTTCGGCCTGCTGATCGTGGGCTTTCTGATCTTCGAGCCGCACGGGCTCGCGGAAATCTGGCGCCGCGCGCGCCGCTATTTTCACCTGTGGCCATTCCGCACCTAGACGGCGGCCATCCCAAGAGAACCAGGAGACGAAACCATGAAGCGCATCCGGATAGGCAGCGGTTTATCGAAGTTGCTGGCCCCCTTGGGCGTGGCATTGGCGCTGGCCGCGGCGCCGGCGGCCCAGGCCGAGGAGGACCTGGTGCTGGGCGGCTCGATCCCGCTGAGCGGGGTGTTCGCGTTCGCCGGGCAGGGCATCCATGCCGGCATCACCGACTACGTCAAGATCGTCAACGACCAGGGCGGCGTCAAGGGTCGCAAGCTGCGCTATGTGCCGGAGGACACCGCCTACAAGGTGGACGCGTCGGTGGCGGCCTTCAAGAAGATCACCAGCCAGAACAAGGTCAATTTCTACTATGGTGATTCGACCGGGTTTTCCAAGACCATCAATGCCGAGCTGAACCGATCGGGCAACATCCTGATGACGGGCGCGTCGTTCGCCACCGAGCTGAACGACCCGGCCAAGTATCCGGCGCAGTTCATGCTGGGGCCGGACTACACCGAGATGTTCGGCATTCTGTTGCGCTACATCGCCAAGGAAAAGCCGGGCGCCAAGGTGGCGTTCGTGTATTCGGATACCGAGTTCGGCCGCGACCCGATCGCCAGTTCGCGCGCGGTGGCGCAGAAGCTGGGGCTGACGGTGGCCACCGAGATCATGACGCCGCCGGGCAGCGTCGACGTGTCGACCGAGGTCATCAAGCTGCGCCGCGCCGATCCGGACTTCACCATTTTCCACGGCTACGTGCTGGCGCCGATTCCCGAGTTCGTCGGGCAGGGCAAGCGCATGGGCCTGAAGACGCGCTACATGGGCACGTTCTGGACCATGGACAACTCCACCGTGATGCAGATGGGCGAGGATGCCGAGGGCTTCATGGGCGTGATGCCGTACCGCTATTACTACGACGAGACGGCGGACGCGCCGATGCTCAAGAAGATCCGCGAGATGCGGCCGCAATACCAGAGCACCGGCTACATGCAGGGCTTCCTGGCGGCGATGCTGTTCACCGAGGTGGCCAAGCGCACGCTGGAGGGGGGCAAGGAGCTGACCAGCGCCAACATGAAGGCGGCGCTGGAGGGCATCAAGGACTTCGACACCGGCGGGCTGATCGGCGTGCCGATCACCATCAAGGGCAATTCGATTCCGGTGGGCCGCATCTATCGAGCCGATACCAAGCAGAAGCAGATGGTGCCGGCATCCGACTGGATCGTGCTGCAGTGAGGCGCCCGTGACTCCCGGACACGCTGCGTCGCCGCCGACGGTGCTGGACATCAACAACATCGAGGTGGTCTACAACAAGGCGGTGCAGGTGCTGCGCGGCCTGTCGCTGTCGGTGCCGGCCGGCGCCATCGTGGCCCTGCTGGGCAGCAACGGCGCCGGCAAGTCGACCACGCTGAAGGCGGTGTCGCGCCTGCTCGACCTGGAGGATGGCGAGCTGGCGCGCGGGCGCATCCTGTTCGACGGCGGCGACACCGCGGGGGCGCGGCCGCAGAACCTGGTGCGCGCCGGGCTGGCGCATGTGATGGAAGGACGGCGCGTGTTCGAGGATCTGTCGGTCGAGGAGAACCTGGTGGCCGCGACCTACGCGCTCAGCGGCAGGTCCGGCGCCAAGGCCGATTTCGACCTGGTGTACGGATATTTTCCGCGGCTGTACGAGCGTCGCCGCGGCCTGGCGGGCTATCTGTCGGGCGGCGAGCAGCAGATGCTGGCGATCGGGCGGGCGCTGATCGCGCAGCCCAAGCTGATGCTGCTGGACGAGCCGTCGCTGGGGCTGTCGCCGATGCTGGTGGAAACCATTTTTTCCATCATCGCGCGCATCAACCGCGAGCAGGGCGTGTCGATGCTGCTGGTCGAGCAGAACGCCTCGGTGGCGCTGGCGGTGGCGCATTATGGCTACATCATGGAGACCGGCAAGGTGGTGATCGACGGCACGGCCGAAAAGCTGGCGGCCGACCCCGATGTGCGCGAGTTCTACCTGGGCGTGGGCGGATCGGGCGAGGCGCGCGGCTTTCGCGACATCAAGCACTACAAGCGCCGCAAGCGCTGGCTGTCATGAATGGGCCGCTCGAATCCGCCCGCGCGCCTGAGGCCTGGCCGGCGCTGACGCTGCCGCAGATGCTGCGCGAACAGGCGCGCCGGCAGCCGGACGCCGTCGCGGTGCGGCAGAAGGATTTCGGCATCTGGCGGCCGGTGTCTTGGGCGGAGTACTGGCGCCGCGCCTGCCGTGTCGGGCTGGGCTTGCGGGCGGCCGGCCTGTCGCGCGGCGGGCGCGTGGCCATCGTTGCCGAGAACCGGCTGGAATGGCTGTTGACGCAGCTGGGCGCGGGCGCCGTCGGGGGCGTGGCGGTAGGGGTATACGCCACCAGCCCGGCCGAGGAAATGGGCTATGTGCTGGAGCATGCCGACGTCGAACTGGTGGTGTGCGAGGACCAGGAGCAGACCGACAAGGTGCTGCAGGTGGCGCACCGGCTGCCGCTGTTGCGGCGCATCGTGGTGATGGAGACCAAGGGGCTGCGTTCCTACGCGCCGGCCGAACGCGCCCGCATCATCGCCTTCGCCGAGCTGGAGGCTGATGGCCAGCGGCTGGAGGCGGAAGGGTTGCAGGCGTTGAATGAGTTGCTGGACACGCAGGGGCTGGATGACCTGGGCCTGATGATCTACACCTCGGGTTCGACCGGCAAGCCCAAGGGCGCGATGCTCAGTTACCGCAACATGCGCGGCGTGGCGCCCGGCATTGCCGAGCGGCTGGGCATGGGCGCGCGCAGCGTGCACCTGTCGTACCTGCCGCTGTGCCACGTGGCCGAGCAGATGCTGTCGACCTTCGTGCCGATCTACCTGGGCGCGCAGGTCAATTTCGGCGAGTCGATCCGCACGGTGCAGGAGGATTTGCGCGAAGTGGCGCCGACCGTGTTCCTGGGCGTGCCGCGCATCTGGGAAAAGCTGCACGCGTCCATCTCGATCAAGATGCAGGAAGCGGGGCGATTGCAGCAATGGCTGTACCGGCGCGCGTTGGCCGCGTGCGCGCCGTTCGCGCACAAGTCGGCGCGCCAGCGCGGCATGCGCGAGCGGATGACCTATGCGCTGTGGTACTGGCTGGTGTTGCGCGCCTTGCAGAATTTCATCGGCCTGCGGCGGGTACGGGTGGCGATGACCGGGGCGGCGCCGATCGCGCCCGAGGTGGTGCGCTACTTCCGCAATCTCGGCGTGCCGCTGGTGGAGGTATACGGCCTGACCGAGTCCACCGGGATGATCTTCGGCCAGCATCCGGACCGCGT
The DNA here is from genome assembly GCF_059759395.1 of Achromobacter sp. EG18. Taxonomy (NCBI): domain Bacteria; kingdom Pseudomonadati; phylum Pseudomonadota; class Betaproteobacteria; order Burkholderiales; family Alcaligenaceae; genus Achromobacter; species Achromobacter sp. EG18. The sequence continues at coordinate 2,005,696 of NZ_CM186213.1, read as the reverse complement.
GCAGGCGGGCACGGTGGGCGAGCCTATCCTGGGCGTGGATTGGCGCCTGGGCGAGCAGGGCGAATTGCAGGTGCGCGGCGAGATGGTGTTCGCCGGCTATTACAAGAACGAAGCCGCCACCGCGCAAACCGTGCGCGACGGCTGGCTGCATACCGGCGACGTGGCCGAGGTACGCCAGGGCCAGTTGCGCATCGTGGACCGCTTGAAGGACATCATGATCACCGCCGGCGGCAAGAACCTGACGCCGTCGGAGATCGAGAACGCGGTCAAGAGCAGCCCCTATGTGAAGGAATGCGTGATCGTGGCGGACGGCCGGCGCTATGTGGCGGCGCTGATCCAGCTGGAGTTCGAGACCGTGGGCAAGTGGGCCGAATCGCGCCGCATCGCCTTCACCCATTTCCGCTCGTTGGCCGAGTGCGCCGAGGTGCGCGAATTGGTGGCCGGCGAGGTGGCGCGCGCCAACGCGGGACTGGCGCCGGTGGCGCAGATCAAGCGTTTCCATCTGCTGACCAAAGAGCTGGACCATGACGATGGCGAGGTGACCGCGACCATGAAGGTGCGCCGCGCCAGCATTTACCGCAGCTACGCGGACGAGATAGAACGGCTCTACGCCGAGGAGGCGCCGGCATGAACGAAGCAGTGATCGTGGAGGCGGTGCGCACGCCGTTCGGGCGGCGCGGCGGCTGGTGGGCCGACAAGCGGCCCGATGACCTGCTGGCCGAGGTGATCCAGGGCCTGCTGGCGCGCGCCGGTCTGCCGGGCGGCCAGGTGGACGATGTGATCGCCGGTTGCGTCAGCCAGGCGGGTGAGCAGGGCGCCAACATCGGCCGGCTGTCGGCCCTGCTGGCCGGCCTGCCGGAGACGGTGCCGGGCGTGGCCCTGAACCGCATGTGCGGTTCGAGCCAGCAGGCGGTGCATGCGGCGGCCCAGGCCATTGCCGCCGGCGATATGCGCTACGTGGTCGCCGGCGGCGTCGAGAGCATGAGCCGCGTGCCGATGTTCCTGGACGTGACCTTGGGCCAGCGCGAGTTCCGCGGCTTCGAGTCGCTCAATCCCGGACTGTTGCAGCGCTATCCGCTGATCCACCAGATCGAGAGCGCCGAGCGCATCGCCGAGCAGTGGCAGCTGGGGCGGGCGGAACTGGATGCCTGGTCGATGCAGAGCCATGCGCGCGCCTGGGCTGCGGCCAGCGCCGGCCGCCACAGCGAATTGCTGCCGGGCCCGGCCGGGACGCCGGCACGCGACGAGGGCATCCGCGAGCATGCCGACCCCGCCAAGATGGCCGCGCTGGCGCCGGCCCTGCGCCCGCCGGGGCAGGGCAACGTGACGGCGGCGCAGTCGAGCCAGCTGGCCGATGGCGCGGCGGCGGTGTTGCTGGCCGACCGCCAGGCCGCGCTGGCGGATGGGCTGCGGCCGCAGGCGCGCTTTCGCGCGCGGGTGGCGATCGGCTCGGATCCGGTGTTGCAGCTGACCGGCGTGATCGCCGCCACCGAGCGCGCCCTGGAGCGGGCCGGCCTGCGCCTGCGGGACATCGACTGGATCGAGATCAACGAGGCCTTTGCCAGCGTGGTGCTGGCCTGGTTGAAGACGCTGGATGCGGATCCGGCCAAGGTCAACCCATGGGGCGGCGCCATTGCCCACGGCCACCCGCTGGGCGCCACGGGCGCGGCGCTGATGGCCAAGATGCTGGCGGGCCTGCGCGCCACCGGCGGCCAGTTCGGCCTGCAGGTCATGTGCATCGGGCACGGCATGGCGACGGCGGCCATCGTCGAACGGCTATGAACCGATCCGGCAAGGCCGCGGCGCAGGCGGCCCCGCAGGGCCACGAGGACGGCGCGGAATCGCTGCGCCGCGCCGAAGTGATCCTGACGGCGGCCCGGCTGTTCCGCAAGCACGGCTACGAACGCACCACCGTGCGTGAACTGGCGCGCGCCGTGGGCCTGCAATCGGGCAGCCTGTTCCATCATTTCCGCAGCAAGGAGGAAATCCTGGTGGCGGTGATGAACAACGGCATCCAGGAGGTGCTGGACGAAGGCCGCCAGGCGCTGGATCGTTACCGGACGCCGGCCGACCGGCTGGCGGCGCTGTTCCGCGTGCACATGTGGAGCATGCTGCATGGCGCTGGCGGCGATGCGATGAACGCGCTGGTCTACGAATGGCGCAGCCTGTCCGCGTCGAGCCAGGCCAGCGTCAAGGCGCTGAGCGACCGCTACGAGGCCATGTGGCAGGACGCGGTGGCGGCGGCGGTGGCCGCCGGCGTGCTGCGGGGCGACGCGCGCGTGATCAAGCGCTGCGTGCTGGGGGCGATGAACCTGACGGTGCAGTGGTACAAGCCGGAAGGCCGGTTGCGGCCGGCGGCGTTCATCGATGAGATGTTGCGGGCCAGCCTGCCGGCGCTGCCGGAGGGAGCGGGGCGCTGGCCGCTGCCGTAGGGCCGGGGTAGCTACGCCGCGCCCGGCCAGTAGTGGCTGTCCGGCAGCGCGCGGGCGCCGAAGATGGCCTGGCCGACGCGCACGACGGTGGCGCCTTCCTCGATGGCGATCTCGAAGTCGCCGGACATGCCCATCGACAGTTCATCCAGGCTGATGCCCGCCGGGGCATCCTGGCGCAGGCGGTCGCGCAGGCCGCGCAGCAGCACGAAGCACTGGCGCACCCGTTCGGCATCGCTGGAGAACAATGCCAGCGTCATGAAGCCGCGCACCCGCAATGAGGAAAACGCCGGCAGCGCCTGGATGAAGGCGGCGACATCGTCGGGCGCCAGGCCGTATTTGCTGGGCTCGCCGGAGGTGTTGACCTGCACGTAGACATCCAGCGCGCGGCCTTCGGCCTGCAGGCGGCGATCCAGCGCTTCGGCCAGGCGCAGGCTGTCCAGCGCCTGGAATTCGCTGGCGAACTGCGCCATCAGCTTGGCCTTGTTGGTCTGCAGGTGGCCGATCACCGACCAGCGCAGGTCGGGCAGGTCCGCAGTGTTCTGCCATTTGCGGTGGGCTTCCTGGATCTTGTTTTCGCCCAGCAGGCGGCAGCCCGCGGCATGGGCCAGCCGGGTGCGCGATTCGTCCATGGTCTTGCTGACCGGCAGCAGCCGCACGCCGGCCGGGTCGCGGCCGACGCGCCGGCAGGCGGCGTCCATGCGCGCATGGATGGCGGCGAGGTTGTGGCGGAAGTCCTCGACGCTCAGCGCCTGCGGATAGCGGCCGTGCTGGTCGTGGCGGGTCTGCGTGTCGGCGCCGCCAGGCGCGGACTGGGCGGGATCGGTCGGGAGCGTCATCATTTCACCATCTCCTTGCCGGTGGCTTGGGGGCGCGGCAGATCAGTGTAGCGGGGCGGGCGCAGGCGTCGCGGCAGGCGGCCATTGAGCGCGGCATGGGCGAGCAGGCCGATCACCAGGCCCCAGAAGGCGCCGCCGATGCCGCACAGCTTGATGTTGGCCGCGGCCGCCAGGAAGGTGATCAGCGAGGCCTCGCGTGTTTTTGGATCGGCCAGGGCGCTGGCCAGGCTGCCGCCGATGGTGCCCAGCAACGCCAGGCCCGCCAGGGTGGTGATGAAGGTGGCGGGCAGGGCCATGAACAGGGCGGCCAGCGTCACGCCGAACACGCCGACCAGGATGTAGAACAGGCCCGCGGCGATGCCGGCGATCCAGCGCTTGGAGGGGTCGTCATGGGCTTCGCGGCCGGTGCAGATGGCGGCAGTGATCGCGGCCACGTTGAAGGCATGCGAGCCGAACGGCGCCATCAGCAGCGAGCCCAGGCCGGTGAGGGTGACGATGGGGTTGGCGCTGGTCTTGAAGCCGTCGTTGCGCAACACCAGCATGCCCGGCATGTACTGCCCGGTCAGCGTGATCAGGAACAGCGGCAGCGCCACGCTCAGCAGGCCATTGAGCGAGAATGCGGGCGCGGTGAAGACCGGCGTGGCGAATTCCAGCCGCAGGCCCGACAGGTCGACCCGGTCCTGCAACAACAGCAGGGCCAGCCCCGACACCAGGATGCCGACCACGGCGTAGCGCGCGGTATAGCGCTTGAGGGCGACGTAAGCCAGGATCAGCCAGCCCGTCAGCAACGGGTCCAGCGACATGCCGCCAAAGGCGCCGATGCCGAACGGCAGCAGGATGCCGGCCAACAGGCCGGCGGCCACGCCCGGCGGGATCAGGCGGATGGCCTTGTCGAAGCAGCCGGACAGCCCGAGCGCGACGAACGCGGCGGCCGAGATCAGGTAGGCGCCGACGGCTTCGGCGTAGGGCGTGGTGGCGAGCGCCGTGACCAGGAAGGCCGCGGCGGGCGTGGACCACGCGGTGATGATGGGTTCGCGCGCGGCCCAGCTCAGCAGGATGCCGGTGACGCCGACGCCGATGGACACCGACCAGACCCAGGAGGCGGTCAGCGCTGGACTGAGGCCGGCGACCTTGGCGGCCTGGAACACCAGGATGAAGGTGCCGCCATAGTTGACGATGACCGAGATCAGGCCGGCGACGACGGGATGGAGGAGATCGCGCGCGAGCAGAGGGGAAGCGCTGGGGGAAGACATGGGCGAGACAGGTTGGAAGGGTTGAGGGGCAAGCCACTTTGTAACGCCGTATTGGACTGTCTGGACCGTACACTTTGACTGCTCTGGCCAGACCACTTTATTGCTCCCGGCGCGCTCGCCCGCGACTAGAATGGTCGGTCGTCATTGACGCTTTCATCGCCCTTGGGCAGACCGCATGAGCAAGACTTTCACGCTTGAGACACTGAAGATCCGCATGGGCGACGCGGACCTGGCGCCGCTCGACCTGCACCAGCGGATCCAGCGCGCGCTGCGCGCGCTGGTGCTGGACGGCGACCTGGACCCCGGCGTGAAGCTGCCCGCCACCCGCGCGCTGGCGCAGTCGCTCGGCGTGGCGCGCGACACGGTCGAAAACGCCTACGTGCAGTTGCAGCGCGATGGGTTCATCGCGCGGCGCAAGGGCTCGGGCAGCTATGTATCGGAAACCATCGGCACCGAACTGCGCGGTTCGGCGCGGCGTCGCGCGCTATCGCGGGAGCGCCGGCCGGCGTCGGCGCAATCGATCGCGCCGGCGGCCGGCCTGAGCCGGCGTGGCCGGGCGATCTTTGACAGCGGCGGCGTGGCCGACCAGCAATCGGTCCAGGCCTTCGCCACGGGGCTGCCCGAGACCCGCAGCTTTCCGCTCGCGGTCTGGGAGCGCTTGCAGCGGCAGGTACTGCGGGACCACCGCGGCCATGTGTTGCTGCATGGCGACCCGCAAGGCGCCGAGCCCCTGCGCCGCGCGATCGCCACCTACCTGAACCTGGAGCGCGGCGCCAAGGTGCGCGCCGAGCAGATCGTGGTGCTGAGCAGCACGCGCCAGGCCTTGTTCCTGTGCGCGCAGTTGCTGGTGGATGCCGGCAAGCCGATCCTGCTGGAGAATCCCGGCTATTTCGGCGCGCGCAAGGCCTTCGAGTTCGCCGAGGCCCGCGTGGTGCCGGTCGACGTCGATGCGCAGGGCATCCGCACCGACCTGCTGCGCGCCGACCGCAGCGGCGCCGCGTGCGTCTACGTGACGCCTTCGCACCAGTATCCGACCGGCGCCACGCTATCGCTGGAGCGCCGGCTCGAACTGACGCGCTGGGCGGCCGAGGGCGGCAGATGGATCATCGAGGACGACTACGACAGCGAATTCCACTACGACGGCCTGCCCACCGCCTGCGTGCAGGGGCTGGACAAGCACGGCCGCACGATCTACCTGGGCACGTTCAGCAAGACCCTGTACCCCGGCCTGCGGATGGGCTACATGGCCTTGCCGGAAGAACTGGTGTCGGCTTTCACCCGCGCGCGCAGCATTGTCGATGGCCATACGCCGCAGATCCTGCAGCTGACGCTGGCGCGCTTCATGGCCGACGGCCACTACAACGCCCACGTGCGCGCCATGCGCAAGCTGTATGCGGCGCGGCGCGAAGCCATGCTGGAAGCGGTCGACCGGCACCTGGCGGGCGTGGCGCGGGCGTTGCGGCCGGAGGGGGGATTGCAGGTGCCGTGCCTGCTGGAACCGGGCTGGTCCGAAGCGGACACGATCCGCCGGGCGGCGGCGGCCGGCCTGGCGCTGCCGGGACTGGGGCGCCTGTATGCCGGCACGCCCGCGTTGCAGGGTTGGCTGCTGGGTTATGCCTCGCTCAGCGCGCACGAGATCGATCTTGCCATGCGGCGCCTGGCGGCGGCCCTGGGCGGGAAGTAGGGGGCGGGGGGACGCGCCGGCGCCAGAGAGGCGCGGGACCCCGGGGGTCCGTCGGTGCTAGGCCTTGCGCTTGAGGAAGGCGCCGACGCCGCAGGCCACCGCGAGCGCCAGCAGGGCGCCGGCGATGGTCAGGAGGAAATCGGCTTCGCCATGATAGCCGCCGCCGGTCACGCCGCCGGCGACGCTGCCCATCCACAGGACCGCCGTGACCAGCGCGCCCGTGATCGACAGCGCGGTGGCCAGGCACAGGGCGATGAACAGCGGCGCTCGGCGCGTGGGCGCCGCGGCGCCGTGGTAGCCGCCGCGGGCGCGACGTGGTTGCATCACCATGTAGAACAGGGCGGCAACCACCGCCGCCAGCATCAGGATCTTGAGGATCACGATGCCGACCGCGTCTTAGTCTTCACGGCGCAGGTGCGGGAAGAGGATGACGTCGCGGATGCTGGGGCTGTCGGTCAGCAGCATCACCAGGCGGTCGATGCCGATGCCGCAGCCGCCCGTCGGGGGCATGCCGTATTCCAGCGCGCGGATGTAGTCGGCGTCGTAGTACATCGCTTCCTCGTCGCCGGCGTCCTTGGCCTCGACCTGCGAGCGGAAACGCTCGGCCTGGTCTTCGGGATCGTTCAGCTCGGAGAAGCCGTTGGCGATCTCGCGGCCCGTCATGAACAGCTCGAAGCGCTCGGTGATGCCCTCGCGGGTGTCGGAGGCGCGCGCCAGCGGCGACACTTCGACCGGGTAGTCGATGATGTAGGTGGGGTTCCACAGCTTGGCTTCGGCCGTTTCCTCGAACAGCGCCAGCTGCAGCGCGCCCAGGCCGGCGCGCGCCAGCACCGGGCCGTCGGCGTCGGCGCCCAGCTTCTTGAGCTCGGCGCGCACGAAGGCCGGGTCGTCCAGTTGCGCCTGGGTGTAGCCCGGGGCGTACTTGAGGATGGCTTCGCAGATGGTCAGGCGGTCGAACGGCTTGGACAGATCCAGCTCGCGTTCCTGGTAGGTCAGCACGGCGCTGCCGGTGGCCGAGATGGCGGCCTGGCGGATCAGTTCCTCGGTGAAGTCCATCAGCCAGCGGTAGTCCGCGAAGGCCGCGTAGAACTCCATCATCGTGAATTCCGGATTGTGGCGCGGGCTCACGCCTTCATTGCGGAAGTTGCGGTTGACCTCGAACACGCGTTCGAAGCCGCCGACGATGAGGCGCTTGAGATAGAGCTCGGGCGCGATGCGCAGGAACATTTCCATGTCCAGCGCGTTGTGGTGCGTGACGAAGGGCTTGGCCGCCGCGCCGCCCGGAATCGGGTGCAGCATGGGCGTTTCGACTTCGAGGAAGCCGGCGTTCAGCATGAACTGGCGGATGCTGCCCATGGCCTTGCTGCGCGCCTCGAAGGTGCGGCGCGTGGCGTCGGTCATGATGAGGTCGACGTAGCGCTGGCGGTAGCGCAATTCCTGGTCGGCCACGCCGTGGAACTTGTCCGGCAGCGGGCGCAGCGACTTGGACAGCAGGCGCGCCGTGGCGGCGTGCACCGACAGTTCGCCCTTGTTGGTCTTGAAGACCGACCCTTCGACCGCGATGATGTCGCCGATGTCCCATTGCTTGAACGCGGCGTAGCTGTCTTCGCCCAGCGTGCCGCGGTCCAGGTAGATCTGGATGCGGCCGGTGCTGTCCTGCAGCGTGGCGAAGCTGGCCTTGCCCATGACGCGCTTGAGCATCATGCGGCCGGCGACCTTGACGGTGACGGGCGCGGCGGCCAGGGCTTCCTGCGTCTGGTCGTCGTACTTGTCGTGCAGGGCCGCGGCGCGGGCGTCGGGGACGAAATCGTTGGGATACGCGACCCCGGTCTCGCGCAGTTTGGCCAGCTTGGCGCGCCGTTCGGCGATCAAGCGGTTTTCATCCTGGGCGGTTGCCGGAGCGGTCGTGTGGTCGGTCATGGTCGGGGGATCAGTCGTAATTGCGGATGTCGTCGATTTCGGTGGTGCCGAAGTCGTCGCGATCCAGGTAGGCGAGGATGCGGGAGGCCACGTTGGCGGGCGAGGACAGTTTGCCGCTGGCGTGGAAGTCCTGGAACTTGGCCAGCGCCGGGAAGCTCTTGGGGTCGCTGGAACGGATGGCGGCCTGCATGTCGGTGTCGACGATGCCGGGGGCCAGCGAGACGACGCGCGCGCCATTCTCGCCCTGTTCCTGCTTGACCACGCGCGAGTACATGTCGAGCGCGGCCTTGGTGGCGCAGTACACGCCCCAGCCTGCATTGGGGTTGCGGCCGGCGCCGGAGGAGATGTTGAGCACGCGTCGGTCGGCCTTGAGATCTTCGACCGCGGCCAGGAAGCGCGCGGTCAGCAGCATCACGGCCGTGACGTTCAGATTGAAGGCGGCGGCGATGGCCGGGCCGTCGATCAGCGCGTCGGTGCCGGACACGGGGTGTACGGTGCCGGCGTTGTTGATCAGCAGGTAACGACGGGCGTCGCGCGGCAGCGTGTCGCAGATGCGGCGCGCGGCCGCTTCGGCCGCGGCCAGGTCCGAGAGGTCCACGGACACCTGTTCAAGCTGCACGTCCTGCGAGCGGGCGTAGGCGGCCAGCTCGGGGTCTTCGCGGCGCGCCAGGGTGATCAGGCGGGTGCCCGGTTTGGCCAGGCCGCGCGCCATGGCGGCGCCGATGCCGCGCGAAGCGCCGGTGAGAATTGCGATGGTGTCGGACATGCGTGAACCCTCGGGGGACGGTGGACGGGAGTATCGCGGAACTTACACGCCTTGCTTGAGGCTGGCCTGGATGAAGGGATCCAGGTCGCCGTCCAGCACTTTCTGCGTGTTGGAGATTTCGACGTTGGTGCGCAGGTCCTTGATGCGGCTCTGGTCCAGCACGTACGAGCGGATCTGGTGGCCCCAGCCCACGTCGGTCTTGGAGTCTTCCAGTTTCTGCTGCTCGGCCATGCGGTTGCGCATTTCCAGTTCGTAGAGCTTGGACTTGAGCATCTGCATCGCTTCGGCGCGGTTGCGGTGCTGCGAGCGGTCGTTCTGGCACTGCACCACGATGCCGGTCGGGATGTGCGTCAGGCGCACGGCCGAGTCGGTCTTGTTGATGTGCTGGCCGCCCGCGCCCGAGGCGCGGTAGGTGTCCACGCGCAGGTCGGCCGGGTTCACTTCGACTTCGAAGGAATCGTCGACCTCGGGGTAGACGAAGACGCTGGCGAACGAGGTGTGGCGGCCGCCCGAGGAGTCGAACGGGCTCTTGCGCACCAGGCGGTGCACGCCGGTCTCGGTGCGCAGGTAGCCGAAGGCGTATTCGCCCTCGAGCTTGATGGTGGCGGACTTGATGCCGGCGACTTCGCCCTCGGATTCTTCCAGCACTTCGGCCTTGAAGCCCTTGCGCTCGGCGTACTTGAGGTACTGGCGCAGCAGCATCGAGGCCCAGTCCTGCGCTTCCGTGCCGCCCGCGCCGGCCTGGATGTCCAGGAAGCAGTTCAGGGGATCGGCCGGGTTGGAGAACATGCGGCGGAATTCGAGGCTTTCCAGCTTTTCCTGGAAGCCGTTGGCGTCCAGCTCGATGGATTCGAGGGTGGCGTCGTCGTTGTCGGCGGCGGCCAGCTCGAACAGCTCGTTGGAGTCGGCCAGGCCCGTGCCCAGGCCGGTGAGCGTTTCCACCACGTCTTCGAGGGCTTTCTTTTCACGGCCCAGGTCCTGGGCGTGCTTGGGGTCGTTCCAGACCGCCGGGTCTTCGAGCTCGGCGTTTACGACTTGCAGGCGTTCGGCTTTGGCATCGTAGTCAAAGATACCTCCGTAGAGCCTGTTCGCGCTCCGCGTAGTCGGCGAGGCGGGCTGCGAGCTGGTTCTGACGTTCGGCTTCCATGATGATTCCTGATGACTTTTGTGCGAAACCGGACATTTTACCGTGGTTGGGGCCACCCTGTGGGCCCGGCCGCGGAATGGAAGGGACGGATCGAAGCGAAAACACACTAGGGGTTTGCACGCACAGCGGCAAGTTGTTCAGTTTTTTGTCAACTACGGGGTTCTAGGCTTGACGCGCCGGCCCATGCGTCCCCTCGGGGGCGGCGGGACCGCGCAAGCCGCCGGCAGACAGAGCCGGCCTGTCCCGTTAGAGGAGGAGACATTGATGGAACACACTATGGCCCCCGGGGTCTCGCCGGCGATCCCGGCGGCTGAGGAGGACCGGATCTATCGCAAAGTGGGGTGGCGGCTGGTGCCGCTGTTGGTCGTCTGCTACGTCGTGGCCTACCTGGACCGCGTCAACGTGGGCTTCGCCAAGCTGCAGATGCTGCAGGAACTCCAGTTCAGCGAGACGGTGTACGGCTTGGGCGCGGGGATATTCTTCATCGGCTATTTCCTGTTCGAGATCCCCAGCAACATCATCCTGCACAAGGTCGGCGCGCGGGTCTGGATCGCGCGCATCATGATCACCTGGGGCATCATCTCGGCCTGCATGATGTTCGTGACCAGCGTGCACATGTTCTATTTCCTGCGCTTCCTGCTGGGCGCGGCCGAGGCCGGGTTCTTCCCGGGCATCATCCTTTACCTGACCTACTGGTATCCCGCCGCCCGGCGCGGACGCATCACCACCTTCTTCATGACCGCGGTGCCGATGTCCGGCCTGATCGGCGGCCCGATCTCCGGCTGGATCATGAATACCTTCCACGGCGACCACGGCCTGTCGGGCTGGCAATGGCTGTTCCTGCTCGAAGGCATCCCGTCGGTGATCATCGGCGTGCTGGTGCTGATGTACCTGGATGACCGCATCAACAAGGCCAAGTGGCTGACCGCGAGCGAGAAGGCGGTGCTGATCCGCAACATCGCGGCCGAGGAACAGCACAAGGAAGACCCGCCGATCCGCGCCGCGCTGGCGCATCCGCGCGTGTGGGCGATGGCGCTGATCTACTTCTCCTTCGTGATGGGACTGTACGGGGTGGGGTTCTGGATGCCGACGCTGATCAAAAGCACCGGCGTGCAAAGCCCGCTGGCGATCGGCCTGCTGACGGCGGTGCCCAACCTGTTCGCGGTGATCGGCATGATCCTGATCGCGCGCAACTCCGACCGCAACCGCGAGCGCCGCTGGCACGTGGCGATTCCCGCCTTGTGCGGCGCGCTGGGGCTGCTGTTCTCGGCGATCTGGAGCGGCAACACGGTGCTGGCCATCCTGGCGCTGACAGTGGCCAACATCGGCATCTGCACGGTGCTGCCGCTGTTCTGGAGCCTGCCGACCGCGCTGCTGGGCGGCACGGCGGCGGCTGCCGGGATCGCGCTGATCAACTCGGTGGGCAACCTGGCGGGCTTCGTCAGTCCCTACCTGGTGGGCTGGCTCAAGGACATGACCGGCACCACCAATACCGGCCTGTATATGCTGTCGGCGTGCCTGGTGATTGGCGCGCTGGTGGCGTTGGCGCAACCGGCCAGGCTGGTCAACAAGTAGCCGCGCGCGCCCGGGGCCGGCAAGCGACACGGGCGCATCCTCGCGGATGCGCCCGTTTTTATTCGGTATCGGCGAGAAGGCCTTTTGCCGCCGGGCCGCCCCAAGGCAAAAGCGCCCCCTCGGGGGGCAGCTAGCCCGCGCAGCGGGCGCGGCGTGGGGGCAACATCATGCGGCGTGTTCGATTACCAGCTGCACCGACACCATCCCGTTCCACACATTCTGCTCCAGCCGGTAGGCCGCCTGGATGCGTTCGGGCAGCGACTGGTCGTGGCCGAACCAGATGGCGTCGAAGCGCTGCTGGCCGCGTTCGAGCGACAGTTTCAGGTGCTTCTCGCCGACCAGGCGCTGGTTGCGCACCACGAATTCGTCCAGGAACAGCGGCGCGGCGAAACCCGCGCCCCACACCTGTTGCTGCAACAGGCCGGCAACCTCGGCATTGGCGTAGCCGGATTCCAGCGAGCCATCGGTCTCGATGACCGGCTCGAAGCTGTCGCGGCCGGTCAGTTCGCGCACCGCCGCGTCGAAGGCGGGGGCGAAGGCCGGGAAGTCGTTGCGGCCCAGCGTCAGGCCGGCCGCCATGGCGTGGCCGCCGAACTTGCGGATCAGATTGGGGTGGCGCTTGGACACCAGGTCGAGCACGTCGCGCAGGTGCACGTCGGGAATCGAGCGGCCCGAGCCGCGGATTTCGTCGTCGCCGGCCGGGGCGAAGGCCAGGGTGGGGCGCCAGAATTTCTCTTTCAGGCGCGAGGCCACCAGGCCCACCACGCCCTGGTGCCAGCCCGGGTCGAACACGCAGACCGTGGCGCCGGGCGCGGCATCGGGCGCTTCCATGGCGGCCAGCGCCTGTTCGCGCATCTCGGCCTCGATGCTGCGGCGCTCGCGGTTGATGTTGTCCAGTTCGCGCGCCATTTCCAGCGCCTGGGCCTCGTCGTCGGTGGTCAGGCAGGCGATGCCCAGGCTCATGTCGGCCAGCCGGCCGGCGGCGTTGATGCGCGGGCCCAGCGCGAAGCCCAGGTCGAAGCCGTTGGCGCTGCGCGGCTCGCGCCCGGCCACGGCGAACAGGGCGCGCAGCCCGGGTTGCAGGCGGCCGCTGCGCATGCGTTGCAGCCCCTGGGTCACCAGCAGGCGGTTGTTGGCGTCCAGCTTGACCACGTCGGCCACCGTGCCCAGCGCCACCAGGTCGGACAGCGCGTCCAGGCGCGGCCCGCCATCGGGGGCGTAGACGCCGCGGCGGCGCAGCTCGGCGCGCAGCGCCAGCATCATGTAGAAGATGACGCCGACGCCCGCCAGGTTCTTGGACGGGAAGCCGCAGCCCGGCTGGTTCGGATTGACGATGGCCAGGGCGTCCGGCAGCGTGTCGCCGGGCAGGTGGTGGTCGGTGATGACCACGCCGATGCCGGCGGCGTTGGCCGCGGCCACGCCGTCGACGCTGGCGATGCCGTTGTCCACGGTGATGATGATGTCGGGCTTGCCGGCGCGATGGCGGCAGGCCAGCTCGACCACGGCGGGCGACAGGCCGTAGCCGGTCTCGAAGCGGTTGGGCACCAGGAAGTCGACGTCGGCGCCCATGGCCGACAGGGCGCGCAGGCCGACGGCGCAGGCGGTGGCGCCGTCGCAGTCATAGTCGGCCACGATCAGCAGCTTCTTGCCGGCCTGGATGGCGTCGGCCAGCACGCCGGCGGCGTGGGTCGAATGGGTCAGGCCGGCCGGCGGCAGCAACGAGGGCCAGGCCAGCCTGGTCTGGTCGGGATGGACGACGCCGCGCGCGGCCCACAGGCGCGCCAGCAGGGGATGGATGCCCGAGGATTCCAGGACATGGCAGGCGGCGAGGTCGGCGCGGCGGACGGTTAAGCGGGGTGAGACCACCAGGCGCTCCAGTTTTTCTTGGGCGCGGGCAGCAAGCCGAGCAGGCCCCCGCGCGGTTTCAGGGTGAGGGTGGCGCTGCGATCGTCGCCCAGCAGCAGCAGTTCGGCGGGCGCGTCCGGCAGGCCCTTGGGACCGGCCAGCGCTTGCAGGCGCCGGTCGAGCGCGGCCAGGGCGTCGAGCCAGGCGGCCCAGTCGCCGGCGCGCTGCGCAGCGTCCAGCTCGGTCATGACCTGTTCCGGGCCGGCCGGGCGCATGGTCCAGGGCGTGCCGCCGCCATACAGCCAGAGGGCGTTGACCGGCGGCAGGCCGCGCGCGGCGCGGGCTTCGTTGGCCGGGTGCTCGTGCCACGACATCTGGATCTCATTGAGCAGACGGCGCCATGGCCGGGTTTCGGCATCCTGGCGCCACCAGTCGTTCAGGCGCTGGCCGGCCACCGCCAGGGGGCTGGCGGTGGCCGGCCGCAGGCCGTCCGGCAGGCGCAGGCGCCAGCGGGAGGCCGACAGCGCCTGGACCGCGAAGCCGGTGTCTTCGAACAGGGGGCGGGCGGTGTCCAGCAGCGCGGCGGTTTCGTCGTCGCGCAGTTCCATCAGGGCGGGATCGAGCAGGGTGGCCTGGTCGGTGCCCAGGGCCAGGTGGACCAGTTCGGCCAGCCAGACAGGGCCGTCCGCGGGCTGGCCGGCGGCCAGCAGCGGGCCCAGTCCGGCGCCCGGCAGCAGGCCGGCCTCGGGCGTGTAGCCCGCCCGGCGCAGTTGCCAGGCTTCGAACGCGGTGCAGCCCTGGGTACGGATATCGTGGGCCTGGACCCGGGCGCTGCCGGCCTGCAGCCAGCGGTGCAGGGTGGGCGCGCGCTGGGGCAGCAGTTTGGCCAGTTCCGCGGCGACGGGAAGGGCGGGCACGGCGCCCGGGATGACGATCAGCATGGGCAGGATTGTAGACGCAGGCCGGCATGGGAACTAAGCCCGGCTCCGACTGCCATAGCTTGTCACGGCTTGTCTTGCCTTCCCGCATTCCGGGGACGGTTTTACGGCCGGTTAATGCCATAATGCGCTCGTGCTGAAAATACCCTACGAACTCTGGATCGGCGCCCGCTATGCCGGGTTGGCCCGGATCCGCCAGCGACGCGGCCGCCGCGATCGCTTCATCTCTTTCATCGCGGCCAGTTCCATGGCCGGCATCGCGCTGGGCGTCGCCGCCCTGATCGTGGTGCTGTCGGTCATGAACGGCTTCCAGAAAGAGGTCCGTGACCGCATGCTGTCGGTGCTGCCGCACATCGAACTCTACATTCCCGGCGCCGCGCCCGAGCGCGTGCTGGAACAATGGCAGCAGTTCGCCGATGCCGCCAAACGCAATCCCGAGGTCAAGGCCGGCGCGCCGTTCGTGGCCGCGCAAGGCATGCTGGTGCGCGGCCAGGCGCTGCGCGGGGTGCAGGTGCGCGGCATCGACCCGGCCACCGAAGGCAACGTTTCCGACCTGCCGCGGCAGATGGTGGCAGGCAAGCTGGCCGACCTGAAACCGGGCGGCTTCGGCGTGGTGCTGGGCAACGAGCTGGCCGACGGCATGGGCGTGAAGGTGGGCGATACGCTGCTGATGCTGGCGCCGCAGGGCTCGATCAGCCCGGCGGGCTTCGCGCCGCGCATGCGCCAGTTCACCGTGGTGGGCGTGTTCTCTTCGGGCCACTACGAATACGATTCCTCGCTGGCCTTCGTCGACAACGAAGACGCCGCCAAGGTGTTCCGCGACAGCGGCACCTCCGGCGTGCGCCTGCGCATCGCCGACATGCAGAAGGCCCCCGAAGTCGCGGCCGAGCTGCGCAACGTGCTGCCGCCGTACGTCATGGCCAGCGACTGGTCGCGCAACAACCGCACCTGGTTCGCCGCCGTGCAGACCGAAAAGCGCATGATGTTCCTGATCCTGGCGCTGATCGTCGCGGTGGCCGCGTTCAACCTGCTGTCGTCGCTGGTGATGGCGGTCAAGGACAAGCAGTCGGACATCGCCATCCTGCGCACGTTGGGCGCCGGACCGGGCGAAGTGGCCCGCATCTTCCTGGTGCAGGGCGCGCTGATCGGTGTCATCGGCACGCTGCTGGGCGTTGCCGGCGGCATCCTCATCGCCTACAACGTCGACGTGATCGTGCCGTTCATCGAGCGCCTGCTGGGGGTGCACTTCCTGCCGCGTGAAATCTATTTCATCAGCGCCTTGCCGTCCGATCCGCAGGTGGGCGACATCGTGACCATCGGCGTGACCTCCCTGGTGCTGTCGCTGCTGGCGACCTTGTATCCCAGCTGGCGCGCCTCGCGCCTGCAACCCGCACAGGTGCTGCGCCATGATTGATTCCCTGTCCCCGGCACTGCAGGCCGACGATCTCGTCAAGATCTACGACGAGGGTCCGGCCCGCATCGAGGTGCTGAGCAACGTCAGCCTGAGCGTGGCGCGCGGCGAGATGGTCGCCATCGTCGGCGCGTCCGGCTCCGGCAAGAGCACCCTGCTGCACATCCTGGGCCTGCTGGACGTGCCCACCAGCGGCTCGGTCGCGGTCGATGGACAACTGGCCGTCGGCCTTTCCGAAGCGAAGAAGAGCCAGGTGCGCAACCGCAGCCTGGGCTTCGTCTACCAGTTCCACCATCTGCTGCCGGAATTCTCGGCGCTGGACAACGTGGCCATGCCGCTGATCGTGCGGCGCGAGAATCGCGACAAGGCCCGCGCGGCGGCGCGCGAGGTGCTGGGCCTGGTAGGCCTGGCGGCGCGCGAAGGCCACTTCCCCGGCCAGCTGTCGGGCGGCGAGCGCCAGCGCGTGGCGCTGGCGCGCGCGCTGGTGACGCGACCGGTCTGCGTGCTGGCCGATGAGCCCACCGGCAACCTCGACCGCCACACCGCCCACAACATGTTCGAGCTGCTGACCCGCGTCAACCGCGAGTCGGGCACGGCGTTTGCGATCGTCACCCACGATCCCGAGCTGGCGGCGCGCGCCGATCGCCAGCTGCTGATGGAAAACGGCCGGCTGGTCTCGGGCTGAGGCCTGCCCGCGGGCCGGGCGGCGCGATGATTGAGCAGGAAACCCGGGCAAGGAGGCCGCGCCCATGCTGATCGACACCCATTGCCACCTGGATGCCGCCGAGTTCGATGCCGACCGCCCCGAGGTGGCCGCGCACGCGCTCGACTCCGGCGTGCAGGCCATTGTCATTCCCGCCATCGAACGCGCCAATTTTGCCGTCGTGCGGGACCTTGCCGCGCAGGTCGCGGGCGGCGCCTATGCGCTGGGCATCCATCCCCTGTACGTGCAGCGCGCCGATGACGCCGACCTGGACGCCTTGCGCGAGGCCATCCGGCAAGCGCTGGGCGATCCGCGCTTCGTGGCCATCGGCGAGATCGGGCTGGATTTCTTCGTGCCTGAAATCGCTTCGGGCGAGCCGCGCGCGCGCCAGGAGCGTTTCTACGCCGCCCAGTTGGCCATGGCGGCGGAATTCAAGCTGCCGGTGCTGCTGCACGTGCGCAAGTCGCAGGACATCCTGCTCAAGTACCTGCGGCGCCACGACCGTATCGGCGGCATCGCGCACGCCTTCAACGGCAGCGCGCAGCAGGCCCAGGCCTTTGTCGAACAGGGCTTCGCGCTGGGGCTGGGCGGCGCCATGACCTACGAGCGGGCGCTGCAGATCCGCCGCCACGCCACCGACGTCGACCTGCGCCACCTGGTGCTGGAGACCGACGCGCCGGACATCCCGCCGGCCTGGCTGCACCCGCCGCGGCGGCGCAACCGGCCGGGCGAGCTGGCGCGCATTGCCCAGGTGCTGGCCGAACTACGCGGAATCACGCCGGCGCAGGTGGCGCAGGCGACCACGGCCAATGCCTTGCGGGTATTGCCGCGGCTGTCGGCAGCGATCCTGGCGGACGACTGAGACCAGGCGCCCGATGCCCGATGACGGCGCGGCGCCGCCATCGGGACACAGCTCAGGCCGCCACGCGCGGCAGTTCGATGCGCACGCTCAGGCCATGCGGCGCGACATTGCGCGCCGAGATCCGGCCCTTGTGCGCCGCGACGGCGGCGCGCGCAATGCTCAGGCCCAGGCCGGCGCCGCCGGCAGGCGCGCCGGCGGCCGGGGCGCCCTGGTAGAACGGTTCGAACAGATACGCCAGTTCCTTTTCCGGAACGCCGGGGCCGTTGTCCTCGATTTCCAGGCAGGCCTCGCCGGCGTCCACCAGCAGGCGCGCCTGGATCGCGCCGCCCGCCGGGGCGAAGCGCAGGGCGTTGCGCAGCACGTTTTCGATGGCGCTGGCCAGGCTGTCGCGGTCGGCCGCGATGCGCAGCGGCGCCGGGCGGTGCCAGGCGATGGCAATGCGGCGTTCGCCGGCCTCGAAGCGCGCGTCCTGCACCACCTCGTCGACCACCTCGGCCAGGTCCAAGGTCGCGGTAGGCTGGGGCAGGGCGCCCATGCGCGCCAGCCGCAAGGTGCTGCCCACCAGCGTATCCAGCCGTTCGCATTCCCGCTCGATGCGGTCCAGCTGCAGGTCCTGGCGTTCGTCCTTGCGGCGCGCCAGTTCGACGCCCAGGCGCATCCGCGCCAGCGGCGAGCGCAATTCATGGGCGATGTTGCGCAGCAGCTGCTCGCGCGTATCGACCAGCGCCTGCAGGCGGCCCGCCATGGCGTCGAAATCGCGCGCCAGCAGGCCCAGTTCGTCCTTGCGCAGCGGCAGCGCCGCCGGCGTGCGGGTATCGAGCCGGCCGGCGGCCAGCGAGCGGGCCGCGCCTCGCAGTTGCTCCAGCGGCGCGGCCACGTGGCGGGTCAGGGCCCAGCAGAAGGGCGCCGTGACCGCCAGCGCGAACAGCAGCAGCCCCAGCGTGACCGGCGTCAGGCCCAGCACCTCCCAGTGCGAGGAGTCGAACGGCAGGAACAGCATCAGCAGTTCGCTGTGATCCGGCAACACCAGCAACTGTGGATCCCACCACGATACGCGCAGCGCGTCCGGGTCGGCGGGCACGTCGATGGCGGCGATCAGGCCGTGATCGGGCGAGGCGCGGAAGGCGGCCAGCCAATCGTCCAGGCGGGTCGGCAGGCGCCGTTCGAGGATGTCGCGGTCCTGCGTGTCGACGATGTAGATCTTGAGCGCCGAATAGCGCGCGTCCATGGCTCCGACCCAGCGCCGCAGGCCCTCGGCGCCTTCGCGACGCGCGATCTGGGCGGCATCGCGCGTCAGGTTGCCGGGGTTCAGGCCGTCGAGCGAATCGACGCGGTACCAGGCGACCGCCGCGGTCAGCATCATGCCGCAGACCATGATGACGGCCATCGCGCCCCAGAAGGTCAGGAAGGCGCGCCAGAAGAGGGAGCGGACCGGCAGCCAGCGCATCAGGCCGCGCCGGCCAGCACGTAGCCCAGTCCGCGCAGGTTGCGGATGGCGGGGGCGTCGCCGGCCTGGTCCAGCTGCAGCTTCCTGCGCAGGCTGCTGATGTGGGTGTCGATGCTGCGGTCGTAGCGGTCGGCGGCGCGGCCCAGCGCATACAGGCTGATCTGCTCGCGCGGCACCACCTGGCCCGGGGTGCGCATCAGGACTTCGAGGATGCGTTGCTCGGCGCCGGTCAGCAGGACTTCCTGGGCGCCCAGGCGGGCGCGGCCGCTGGCGGCATCCAGCGACAGCGCGCCCACGCTCAGTTCGGGCGGGGCGGGTTCGGGTTTTTCCTCGAAGCGGCGCAGCACCGCGCCGATGCGGGCCTTGAGCTCACGCGGGCCGAAGGGCTTGGTCAGGTAGTCGTCGGCGCCCAGTTCGAGTCCCAGCACCCGATCGGTTTCGCCGCCGTGGGCGGTGAACATGATGACGGGACGGCGCGAATGACGGCGCAGATGGCGCAGCAGATCGAGGCCGTTGCCGTCGGGAAGCATCAGGTCGAGCAGCACCAGATCGAAGCATTCCTGCATTGCAAGCGGCAGACCTTGGGTGCTGTTGTGCGCCAGCGTCAGTTCGATGTGGGTGGGCTCTAGGTACTCGCGCAGCATCAATGCCAGGTCGACGTCGTCGTCGATCAACAGGATGCGGCGCGTTGCCATGGGGGTGGGTATGGACATGCGCTTGGGTTCTGTTGCCACGGCAGCATAGCGGGTCGCCGGCGGCCGAAGTGTCAAGAAGTGCGAAGAAAGTAAAAGTTGCGGAAAGCGTGTTGCAGCTCACGGATGGGCTCAATTCTAATATGAGAATAGTTTTCATTAAAAATTGAAGCGGAACGGGCTGCGCGTGGGGCGCGGCGCCGTCCGGGACGGGAGAGTCTGAAATCATGAGCAGCAACGATCTGGCCGCGCGCCGCGCATTCGGCCCGCGTACCCGCCTGGCTGTCGCCCTGTGCGCCACCGGCCTTGCCACCGGTCATCCGGCCTGGGCGCAATCGGCCGCGTCGGCCGACCCCAAGACGCTGGATACCGTGGTGGTCACGGCCAGCGGCTACGAGCAGCAGATCCAGGACGCGCCGGCCTCGATCAGCGTGATCACGCGCCAGGATCTGGAAAAGAAGTTCTACCGCGACGTCACCGACGCGCTGGTCGAAGTGCCGGGCGTGGTGGTCACGGGCGGCGGCGACCGCCAGGACATCAGCCTGCGCGGCATGGGCCCGAAGTACACGCTGATCCTGATCGACGGCAAGCGCCAGAATTCGCGCGAAACCCGCACCAACTCCGATTCCGGCGGCGTCGAAGGCGGCTGGACGCCGCCGATCTCGGCCATCGAGCGCATCGAGGTGGTGCGCGGGCCGATGTCGTCGCTGTATGGTTCCGACGCCATGGGCGGGGTGATCAACATCATCACCCGCAAGGTGCCCAACGAGTGGGGCGGTGAAATCCGCATGGACACCACCATCCAGGAAAGCAGCAAGTCCGGCGACATCTACCAGGGCAATTTCTACCTGGCGGGCCCGATCAAGAACGACCTGCTGGGCCTGCAGATCTACGGCCAGGCGACCCAGCGCGACGAAGACAGGATCATCGACGGCTACCGCAAGCGCAATGCCACCAACATCACGGCCAAGCTGGCGCTCACGCCCAACCGCGATCACGACATCGTGCTGGAAGCCACTTCCAGCCGCCAGAAGTACGAGAACACGCTGGGCAAGACCGTCGCGCCGCTGGCTCCCGGCGTGGCGTGCCCGCGCAACGGCTGCCCGGCCTCGTCGGAAACCGATTACCGCAGCAACAAATGGGCGTTGTCGCATACCGGCCGCTGGGGTTGGGCCGTGTCCGACAGCTACGTGCAGCAGGAAGAGTTCGACAACCGCTCGCGCCAGATGAAGATCAAGAACCTGGACCTGCAGACCAGCTGGACGCTGCCGCTCGGTTCGCACATGCTGACGCTGGGCGGCACCTACCTGACGCAGCGCCTGACCGATCAGACCGGCAACCAATTGGCCGGCGGCCCCAGCAAGGTGGAACGCTACCAGTGGGCGCTGTTCGCCGAGGACGAATGGCGCCTGGCCGAGAGCTTCGCGCTGACCGGCGGCCTGCGCATGGACCAGGACGAGAACTTCGGCAGCCATTTCAGCCCGCGCCTGTATGGCGTGTGGCATATGGCCGAACGCTGGACCCTGAAGGGCGGCGTGTCCACCGGGTTCCGCGCGCCCGACCTGCGCCAGACCGTGGCCGGCTGGGGCCAGGTCAGCCGCGGCGGCAACATGTACGGCAACCCCGACCTGACGCCCGAGAAGTCGGTGACCCAGGAACTCGGCCTGCTGTATGACGACGGCGAGGGCTTCAATGCCGGACTGACCCTGTTCAACAACAACTTCAAGGACAAGATCACCCGCGTCGCGTGCCCGCTGTCGCAGTGCACCGATGGCCCCAACCAGTTCGGCTCCAACCCCACCACCTACATGAACGTGGACAAGGCGGTGTCGCGCGGCGTCGAGGCCAACCTGAAGCTGCCGCTGGGCCGTGACTGGTCGCTGACCAGCAGCTACACCTTCACCAAGTCGGAACAGAAGTCCGGCCAGTACCAGGGCCAGCCGCTGAACCAGCTGCCCAAGCACCTGTTCACCACCACGGTCAACTGGCAGGCTTCCGACGCGCTCGAAGCGTGGGCGCGCCTGAATTACCGCGGCAAGGAAAGCCAGCCGATCACTGGCCCGTCCTCGACCTCGCTGGTGGCGCCGTCGTACACCTTCGTCGACCTGGGCGGCTCGTATGCCGTGAACAAGAAGGTGTCGGTCTACGCCGGCATCTACAACCTGTTCGACAAGCAGGTCGGCTACGACGACTACGGCTACGTCGAAGACGGCCGCCGCTACTGGCTGGGCGTGGGCGTGAAGTTCTGAACCCGCAGGCAACACCAGGGAACCGCCGCCGACAGGCGGCCTTCCCGCTACATGAAGAGGCAAGCATGACGATGAATCAAGCACAAGCAGGACGCGCCGGCCGCTGGCTGGCGCGCGCCACCGCGGCCCTGGCCCTGGGCGCGGCCAGCGCTTTGAGCGTGGCCCAGACCATGCCGGTCAAGCATGCGCGCGGCGAGACCGCCGTGCCGTCCAACCCGGCCAAGACCGTGGTGCTGGACCTGGCGGTGCTCGACACGCTGCATGCGCTGGGTGTCGACGTGACCGGCGTGCCCAGCGCCGCCAAGCTGCCGCCGCAGCTGGCGCAGTATGCCGACAAGCGCTACCTGAAGGTCGGCAGCATGTTCGAGCCCAACTACGAAGTGATCCACGCGGCTCAGCCGCAGGTCATCTTCGTGGCCGGGCGCTCGGCGCCCAAGTACGACGAGCTGGCCAAGCTGGCGCCCACGGTCGACCTGACGGTCAACGCCAAGGACCTGGTCGGCAGCGTCACGCGCAACACGGAAACGCTGGCCGCCATCTACGGCAAGCAGGCCGTGGCCAAGGAAAAGCTCGACGCCCTGCGCGCCTCGATCGCGGCGCTGCATGGCCAGGCGGCCAAGGCCGGCAACGCGCTGATCGTGCTGACCACCGGCGGCAAGATGAGCGCCTACGGCCCCGGCTCGCGTTTCGGCGTGATCCACGACGCCTTCGGCTTTGCACCGGCCGCCAAGGACCTGAACGTGTCGAACCACGGCCAGGCGATCTCGTTCGAGTTCATCGCCCAGACCGATCCCGACTGGCTGTTCGTGATCGATCGCGACGCCGCCATCGGCCGCGAAGGCACCTCGGCCCAGCGCATGCTGGACAACGACCTGATCCGTCCGACCAAGGCCTGGCAGCAGCAGCGCGTGGTCTACCTGAACGGCTACAACTGGTACCTGCTGGGCAGTGCCGGCCTGAGCGCCATGCAGCAGAACGTGGACGATATCGCCCGCGCGCTGTCTGCCGCCAAGCCCGCGGTCAAGTAAGCGCAAGGTGGGCATGACGGAGTCGAAGTGGCGGTTGTGAGGGCAGGCGGGGCGATAACCGGTTGGACCGGACTGGCGGCATTGCTGCTGTTGCTGCTGCTGTTGTGCGCGGCCAGCATCGGCCTGGGCGCGGGGTCGTTCTCGTTCGCCGCGCTGGCCGGCGGGCCTGACGCCGAACGCGCCTGGCGCCTGCTGCTGGTGAGCCGCGTGCCGCGCACGCTGGCGCTGCTGCTGGCCGGCATGGCGCTGGCGGTGGCGGGGCTGATCATGCAGATGCTGGTGCGCAACCGCTACGTCGAGCCGACCACGGCCGGCACCGTCGAATCGGCCACGCTCGGCATCCTGGTCGTGACCCTGCTGGCGCCGGACACGCCGGTGATCGGCAAGATGCTGACGGCCACCGTCTTCGCGCTGGCGGGCTCGCTGCTGTTCCTGGCGCTGTTGCGGCGCGTGCCGCTGCGCACGCCGTTCATCGTGCCGCTGATCGGCCTGATCCTGGGCGGCGTGATCCACGCCGTCACCACTTTCGTCGCCTACCGCTACGACCTGCTGCAGTCGCTGCACGCCTGGACCACCGGCGATTTTTCCGGGGTGCTGCGCGGCCGCTACGAACTGCTGTGGATCGGCTTCGGCCTGGCGGCCGCGGCCTACCTGGCGGCGGATCGCTACACCGTGGCGGGCATGGGGCGCGAGTTCGCCGCCAATCTCGGCCTGAACCATGCGCGCCTGACGCTGGTGGGCCTGCTCATCGTGTCGGCGATTTCCGCGGTGGTGGTGGTCACGGCCGGCGGCATTCCCTTTCTGGGGTTGATCGTGCCGAACGCCGTCAGCCTGGTGCTGGGCGACAACATGCGCCGCTCGATTCCCTGGGTGGCGATGCTGGGCGGCGTGTTCGTGCTGGCCTGCGACATCATCGGCCGGCTGGTGATCCATCCCTACGAGGTGCCGCTGGGCACGGTGGTGGGCGTGGTCGGCAGCATCCTGTTCCTGTGCCTGCTGCGTAGCCGGGGAGCGCGCCGTGGCTGAGTTCATCGCGCGCGCCGTGCCGCTGCGTTCGCCCCAGGCGTGGCGCCTGGCGCTGCTGGCCGTGGCCGCGCTGTCGTGCATCGTCGGCTTCATGGCGTTGGGCGCGAACGGCCAGTGGGCCTTCGTGCTGCCGTTTCGCGGCGCCAAGCTGGTGGCGATGCTGCTGGTGGCGTACGCGGTGGCGGTGTCGTCGGTGCTGTTCCAGACCGTCACGCACAACCGCATCCTGACGCCGGCCATCATGGGTTTTGACGCGCTTTACCTGCTGATCCAGTCGGTGGTGGTGTTCGGCTTCGGCCAGGCGGCGGGCGCGGTCAACCATCCGGTGGCGGCCTTCGTGCTGGAAGTGTGCGCGATGACGGCGTTCGCCTGCCTGCTGTTCCGCTGGCTGTTCACCGACGCCGTGCGCAGCCTGCATTTGATGATGCTGGTGGGCATCATCTTCGGGCTGCTGTTTCGCAGCCTGTCCAGCTTCGTGGTGCGACTGATCGATCCGAACGAATTCCTGGTGCTGCAGGATCGCCTGTTCGCCAACTTCAATTCGGTGCGCACCGAACTGCTGCCGATCGCGCTGGCGGCGGTGGCCGCCGCCACGCTGCTGGTGTGGCGCATGCGGCGCCGCTATGACGTACTGGCGCTGGGCCGCGAGATCGCGCTGAACCTGGGCGTGGACTACCGCCGCACCCTGCTGCTGACGCTGGCCGCCATCGCCGTGCTGGTGTCGGTGTCCACCGCGCTGGTGGGGCCGGTGACGTTCTTCGGCCTGCTGGTGAGCAACCTGGCCTACCAGGCGATGCGGTCGGATCGGCATCGCCACACCGTGCCCGCCGCGGTGCTGCTCAGCGTGATCTTCCTGGTCGGCGGGCAGACGCTGCTGGAGCGGATGCTGCAACTGAGCACCACGGTCAGCGTGGTCATCGAATTCGTGGGCGGAGTGATGTTCCTGGCCCTGATCTTGCGCAGGGGACGCCAATGATCGATATCCAACAAGTCAGCAAGCAGTACGGCGACAGCGTGGTCGTGGACCAGGTGTCGCTGGCCTTGCCGGCCGGCGGCGTGACCGCCATCATCGGCCCCAACGGCGCCGGCAAGTCGACGCTGCTGTCGATGATCAGCCGGCTGCTGCCGATGTCCGCCGGCCGCATTCAGGTGGACGGCCTGGACGTGACGCGCAGCGACAGCCGCGAATTGGCGCGGCGCCTGGCCATCCTGCGGCAGGACAACCACCTGCCGCTGCGCCTGACGGTGCGCGACCTGGTGGCGTTCGGCCGCTATCCGCATTCCGGCGGGCGGCTGACGCTGGACGACAAGGCGCATATCGACCGGGCCATTTCCTATCTGGACCTGGAACCGCTGGCCGGCCGCTACCTGGACGAGATGTCCGGCGGCCAGCGCCAGCGCGCGTTCGTGGCGATGGTGCTGTGCCAGGACACGCGCTACGTGCTGCTGGACGAGCCGCTCAACAGCCTGGACATGAAGCACGCCGTGGCCATGATGGGCACGCTGCGCCGCGCCGCCGACGAGCTGGGCAAGACGGTGGTGCTGGTGCTGCACGACATCAACTTCGCCTCCAGCTACGCGGACCGCATCGTGGCGATGAAGGCGGGCAGGGTGGCGCACTGCGGCACGCCCGCCGAATTGATCCGCCCCGAGGTGCTGGGCGCCTTGTATGAACTGCCGATAGACGTGCACGAGATCGACGGCAAGCGCATCTGCGTGTATTACCGCTGAAAACCGCCATGACGCGGGCGCGATTCACGCGCCCGCGTCGACTGCGATGCGTTGCCTTCAACGCGTCACTTTCACCGCGTCAACATCAACGCATGAGTCTCAACGCGTCAGGTCCACCGCGTAGCGCGACAGCTGCGTCGTCGCGTCCGGCGTCGGGTCGTACACCGACACGTTGGTGACGCCATGCGCCGTGGCCAGCGCCAGTGTGTTCGGCACCGACGCGAACACCACCGGGCCGGCCAATGCCGCCACGGGCTTGAAGCCCCAGCTGCGCGCCAGGCCGTAGGTGGCCAGGTCCAGGTTGGGGTGCTTCTTGATGTAGCTGATCAGCACGTCGCGGCTGGCGTCGGGCGCCTGCAGCACGATGTCGCCCTTGCCGCCGGCCAGTCCCGGGAAGTCGCCGCCGCCGCTGGCGCGGTAGTTGTTGGTGACCACCAGGAATTGCGCCGCCGGATCCAGCGGCGCGCCCTGGTAGGTCAGCGCGGTGATGCGCGAGCCCTTGGGTTGCGTCACGTCGATCTGGTAGCGCAGGGCGTTGCCCTCGGCGTAGAGCACGTCGAAGTTGAAGGTCGGAAAGCCGGTGTCGATCAGGTCCTGCGGCGCGACCTGGGCCGGATCGATGCGCTTGAACTGTTCCGCCGTCTTCTCCAGCCACTGGCGCACGATGTCGCCGCTGACCCGCACCACCTGCAGGGTGTTCGGATACAGGTACAGGTCGGCCGCGTTGTTGATGGCGATGTTGCCTTGCGGCACGAAGGTGAAGTCGCCCGGGCCGTTGCGTCCGCCCTTGAACGGCGCGGCCGCCGACAGGATCGGCAGGCCGGCGTAGGCGGGGCTGTTGCGGGCGATGTAGTCCTTCAGGTAGTCGATCTGCGCCATGTTGACGATCTGCAGCGCCGACACGTCGCCGGCCAGCGCGTAGTAGGTGGCCATGTCGAACTGGCTCTGGCCGATCGGCGTCTTGACATAGGTGATGGTGGCGCTGTGCTCGGCCTGCACCAGTTGCTGCGCGGCGCTGTCGGGCGCGACGTAGGTGGCGGGCGTGCCGCCGTTCTGCGCGGTCAGGCGGGTCGGGATGCGCTGCACCTGGGTGGCGTTCTTCTGTACCTTCCAGCCCTGGTCGTAGGCCAGCTTCAGCGTGATCTGGCCGAGGTTGTTGCCCCATTGGCCGGCCTGCACCGCGGGCACGCCGTTGATCAGGCCCTTTTCGAGGTCGATGCCCGGCTGGCCGGCGAATTGCGACTTGGGATTGGTGTCGGGAAACAGCAGGTGCTGGTGGCCGGTGATCAGGGCGTCGATGCCCGCCACCTGGCTCAGGTAGCCCGCGCCGTTTTCCATGGACGGACTGTAGGGCGTGACCAGGTCGATGCCGCCATGCGCCAGCGCCACGACCAGGTCGGCGCCCGCCGCCTTCATTTCGGGCACATAGCGCGCGGCGGTTTCCTTCCAGCCGGCGACGGTCACGTGGCCTTCCAGGTTGGCCTTGTCCCACTGCATGATGGGCGGCGGCGCGAAACCGATCACGCCCACCTTGAGGGCGACGTCGAGCGCCTTGCCATCCGGGCCGGTTGCCTTGAAGGTGCGCGTCAGCAGCGTCCACGGCTTGAAGATCGGTTGTTGCGTGGCGGCCGCCACCACGTTGGCCGACACGAACGGAAAGCCCGGCGCGGCGCAGTCCTTGGCGCCGGTCGGGTTGGTCTGCGCCGTGCCCTTGCCGATGCCCGGCAGGCCGAAGTCCACGTTGGTGACCTGCGACAGATAGGGCAGGCCATAGTTGAATTCGTGGTTGCCCAGGGTGGCCGCGTCATAGGCCAGCAGCTTCATCTGCTTGTAGATCGCCAGCATGTCCGAGCACTGCACCGGCGCCACCAGCGCCTGGTAGTCCGACAGGGCGGTGCCCTGGATGGTGTCGCCGTTGTCGAACAGCAAGGTATTGGCGTGCTGCTTGCGGGCGTTGCCGATCAGGGTGGCGGTGCGGTCGACGCCGTAGCTCTTGTCCTCGGCCAGCTTGTAATAGTCGTAACCCAGCACGTTGGCGTGCAGGTCCGTGGTGGCCAGGATGGCCAGGTCGAGCGTGGCGCCCCGGGGCACCGACGCTGGCGGCGCGTCGTCGTCATCGTCATCGCTGCCGCCACAGGCGGACAGGCTGGCCAGCAGCAGGGCGCTGGCCGACAGTGCAAAGATCTTTCGGAGGGGCTGCTTCACCGTCGTTCCTTTCGTGTCGGGGGAACGCAAAATTCTGGGGACGGGTTATGACCCGCTGGTGACATGCGGACCGCCGGCAACGCCGCGCACGCGTTGCATGGGCAAGCTTAAAAACATCTGAATTGGACGCGCGTCTCATTTATCGTCGTCTCAAGGCAACGGAACGATAAAAGCATTGCGACTGATTCTCGTTGTCAAGAGAATGGCGAATCCTTCCATTTCAAACGACTTCGATACTCGCTGGCCATGCACGTCCTTCGTCCCCTCTCCGCCGCCTTGCTCGTCCTGGGCCCGCTGGCCCCCCTGGCCGCCCAGGCCCAGGCGGCTGCGCCCACCGCCACCTTGCCCGCCGTCAGCGTCGTCGGCACCGATGACACCGCGCAAAGCTACAACCCGCCGGCGTCCACCAGCGCCACCAAGATCGACGCGCCGCTGCGCGACATTCCGCAGACGGTGAACGTGGTGCCGGCGCAGGTGCTGCGCGACCAGCACGCCATGTCGGTGCAGGACGCGCTCAAGAACGTGCCCGGGGTCA
Source organism: Achromobacter sp. EG18 (assembly GCF_059759395.1). NCBI lineage: Bacteria > Pseudomonadati > Pseudomonadota > Betaproteobacteria > Burkholderiales > Alcaligenaceae > Achromobacter > Achromobacter sp. EG18. Next base: position 1,977,411 of record NZ_CM186213.1, on the reverse strand, counting down.
GCTTCTCGACCGGCGACGGCCAGCGCGACCAGGTCTCGATCCGCGGCTTCACCGCCATCGCCGACCAGTTCGTCGACGGCTTCCGCGACGACGCGCTGTACTTCCGCGACCTGTCCAACGTCGAGCGCATCGACGTCATCAAGGGCCCGGCGGCGGTGCTGTATGGCCGCGGTTCGTCCGGCGGCCTGATCAACCGCGTGACCAAGAAGCCGGGCGAAGACATTTCGCAGGTCGGCCTGAGCTACGGTTCGTGGAACGACCGCCGGCTCGACCTGGACCTGGACCGGGCCAACGAAAGCGGCAGCATGGCCTGGCGCCTGACCGGCGCGGTGGAGAAGGGCGACAGCTATCGCGACAAGCAATTCATCGACCGCAAGGCGGTCGCGCCGTCGGCCCAGTTCAAGCTGGGCGAGAACACTACCTTCCTGCTGCAGACCGAGTTCCTGGAAGACCGCCGCCTGACCGACTTCGGCATCCCGGCCTACCATGGCCGTCCGGTCGACGTGGACCCGTCGACCTACTACGGCGCCGAGAACGCGCGCGATACCGACTACACCCAGACCCGGGTGCAGTCCTATGCCGCCACGCTGACGCACCGCTTCAACGACAACTGGTCGCTGCGCAACGCCACGCGCTACTACCACTACACGCTCAACCGCAACAACACGCTGCCGGGTTCGGTCAACGAAGCCGCGCGGACCGTGTCGCTGACCCACGGCAACGTGCTGCGCGACGAGCACGGCTGGACCAACCAGACCGAACTGATGCAGCGCGCGCAGTGGGGCTCGGTGCGCCACGACATGCTGTACGGCATCGAGGTGGGCCAGCAGAACAAGGACCTGGTGAATTGGTCGGCCGCCAACGTCGCGGTGGTCGACCTGTTCGACCCGCGCCTGCCGACCTTGCAGCGCCAGGTGAGCGGCGCGCCGGGTTCCGACAGCCTGGGCCGCTTCAACACCCTGGGCCTGTACGTGCAGGACATGATGTCGCTGGGCGAGCACTGGAAGGTGCTGGCCGGCGTGCGCCACGACCGCTTCGAGCAGAAGACCGAGGACCGCCGCAGCGGCCGGGACCTGTCGCGAACCGACTCCAATTTCAGTCCGCGCCTGGGCCTGGTGTTCCAGCCGGATAGCGTGCAGTCGTACTACGTGTCGTGGAGCCGTTCCTACCAGCCCTCGGGCGAGACCTTCGCGCTGGCGGCCAACAACGTCGACCTGGCGCCGGAGAAGACCACCAACTACGAAGTCGGCGCCAAGTACGATTTCCTGGATGGCAAGCTCTCGACCACGGTGTCGGTGTTCCGCCTGGAGCGCACCGACATCAAGGTCACCAATCCGGTGACCAACACGCTGGTGCCGGTGGGCACGCAGCGCACCGACGGCGCCGAATGGACCCTGTCGGGCGACCTGTCCAACGGCTGGCGCGCGATGCTGGGCTATGCCTACCTGGATGCGCGCGTGACGCAGTCGGTGGCGCGCGACGCCGGCAAGGATGTGCAAGGCAAGCGCGCCACGCTGACGCCGCGCCATGCCGGCAACGTCTGGATCACCAAGGACCTGGGCGAGGGCTTCGGCGTCGGCGCCGGCTTGAACCTGGTGGGCGCGCGCTTCGCCAATCCGGGCAACACCGTCAAGTTGCCCGGCTACGTCACGGCGGATGCCGCCGCGTGGTGGCGCCAGGGGCCGTATTCGGTGCAGTTGAACGTCTACAACCTGTTCGACGCCGGCTACATCGTGTCGGCGCACGGCAGCAGCCCCAACCTGAACATGCCCGGCGCGCCGCGCAACGCCATGCTGAGCCTGCAGTACCGCATGTAGGGGCAAGCGTCCGCGCGCCGGTCCGGCGCGCGCAGGGCGGGATCAGCGCAGCGGCGATTCGGCCGTCAGACTGTCCGTTTCCAGCGCCGCCAGCGCGTCCAGGAAGCGCCACGCGAACGAACCCGGACCTTCGGCCAGCGCGCCGGCGCGGCGGCCGGCGATGCCGAAGCACGACAGCGCCGCCACCGCCGCCGTGTAGGCGTCATCGCGCGCCACCGCCGCGAAGGCGCCGACCACCGCCGTCAGTGCGCACCCCGTGGCGGTGACCCGCGGCATCAATGGCGAACCGCCGGTCACGCGCACCTCGCGCCGGCCGTCCGTGACGAAATCGACTTCGCCCGTCACCGCCACCACCGTGCCGCGCGCCTGCGCCAGTTCGCGCGCGGCCGCTTCGGCCAGTTGCACCGGATCGCGCGCGTCCACGCCCTTGCTGGCGCTCTGGCCGCCGGCCAGGGCGATGATCTCCGACGCGTTGCCACGGATCACCGTGGGCCGCAGGTCCAGCAGGCGCCGCACCGCGTCGCGCCGGAAGCCGGTGGCGTGATGCGCCACCGGATCCAGCACCCAGGGCGTGCCGGCCTTGGCCGCCGCGGCGGCCGTGAGCAGCATGCTGTCCAGCCAGGGGGATGAGAGCGTGCCGATGTTGATCACCACCGCGCCGCTGATGGCGGCAAATTCGGGCGCTTCCTCAGCCGCGTGCACCATGGCCGGCGACGCGCCGATCGCCAGCAGCGTATTGGCCGCGGTATTCATCGACACGAAGTTGGTCAGGCATTGCACCAGCGGCGCGTCACGGCGCACGGCCGCGTACAGGTCGCGCGAGGCGAGCGCCAGGTGGGACAGGGTGGGGGCGTTGGAGGCCATGCCGCAGGTCCTTGCAAGGGGACAACGGGCGGGGCGGGGCGTCATGGCGCGGCATTGCGGGCCGGCGGGTTGCGCACCTTCCCTACGCCAGCATTGTCTGGATCAGGTTCGACGGGTCTCTCGCGCCGCGCGCCGCGCGCGGGGCGCGGCCGCCATCGGAATCTCAGCTTCTTGCCGAAGCTCCCCGGGTGGATGGGGCTATGTTCGGAGGGGGGAGGGGGAATGTCAAGCGGGCAGTGCGCCTGTACCGGCCCAAGGGACGGGACCTTATGCTATTCCGATAGCGGCAGGAAGTCGTACCCGCGCAAGTGACGCACCCCCGTCAGGCGGCCGGCTCCTTCAACTGCCGCCAGACTTTCGCCAGGATGCCCTGCAAGGCCTTGCGGTCGTTCTCGTCCAGGCAATCCACCAGCGACGCGCACATGGTCCAGAACGCCGGCAGCGCCTGCGTGAGCAGTTCGCGTCCGGCGTCGGTCAGCGCCAGCGAGATGCTGCGCCGGTCTTCGTGGTTGAGCGCGCGCGTGAGCAGTTCGCGCTTTTCCAGCCAGTCCAGCAGGCCCGTGACCGTCGAGCGCGTGACGCCGAAATAGTCGGCGATGTACGACGGCGTCACCGCGCGGCTGTCGATCAGTCCGCGTTCGGCCAGGCCGAAGATCATCAACACGTCGAGCTTGCTTTCCGATATGCCGAACGGCGCCAGCGCGGCGTTGGCGCGCTGCTCGACGTCGTCGGCCAGCCATAGCAGCAGCAGTCCCAGTCCGGCCGCGCCCGCGTCGGTGCCGCGCGCGGCGGTTTGCGCCATCAGCGCCAGGTGCGGCCGGGCGGCGGCGGCCGCGCCGTCGCGCTCGGCGCGGGCCTGGCGGGTGGCGGGGATCCCGGGCAATTCCGGCGCGACACGGGCGTCTGCCGGAGCGGGGGATTTGGGGGCGGGGGCCTTGGCGGCGCGCCCGGCCTTGGCAGCCGGGGCGGCGGGAGCGGGGGACTTGCGGACGGGCATGGGGCAGGGGTTGTCGCGGGGAATGAGGGACGCCGGGGCGGCAAATTCGGATTATACGTCGATCAAATAATACGATTTGCATATAGTACGTTTAACGTACTATATTCGCCGCTGCGGCATTCATGCCGTGTCCGCAGCCCCGGCGTCGTCGCCCGGCACACTGCGCTGCCCCTAACGAGGAGACTCCCCATGCCCGTCAAAGTGCTTGAACTTCACCACGTCGGATTCGGTGTGAACCACGCCCAGGCCGACGCCATGCTCGATTTCTACCGCGATGTCCTGAACCTGCCGCAGGATCCCGCGCGCTGGAAGATTCCGGGCATCTATGGTTCGTGGATCAACCTGCCCAATGGCACCCAGCTGCACATCCTGGGCAGCGAGGGCCCGTCGCGCTACGCCAAGGGACCGGGCAAGGATCCGGTGTCCAACCACATCGCGCTGGCGGTCGAGGACGTGCTGGCCGCCGAGCAGGAACTGATCGCCCGCGGCATCGAGTACTTCACGCTCGACAACGTGGCCTCGCCCAGCCTCAAGCAGCTGTTCCTGCGCGACCCCGCCGGCAACCTGGTGGAAATGCACCAGTCCAGCGCCCGCCGGGCCGGCGTCGAAAAGCCGGAGCAGGATCCGGCGCGCGCGGGCAACGAATAATCGACCAGGATCTGCCAGCCTATGTACTTCGACATGCAAGCGCTCAGCGGTGAGCAGCGCAGCAAACTCATGCATTCCACCGTCCTGCCCCGGCCTATCGCCTGGGTCGGGTCGCGCGATGCGCGGGGCGCGTTGAACGTCGCGCCGTTTTCCTTTTTCAACGTGATGTCCGGCGATCCGCCGATCCTGTGTTTCTGTGTCGGTTCGCGCGATGGGCGGCTGAAGGACACCGCGCGCAACATCGCGGCGCGCGGCGAGTTCGTCGTCAACCTGGTGTCGGCGGCGCAGGCGCGCCGCATGAACGTGACCGCCATCGACTTCGATGCCAGTATCGACGAGTCGATGGAGGCGGGGCTGCTGCTGGCGCCGGGCCGCAATGTGGACGTGCCCCGGATCCAGGACAGTCCCGCGTCGATGGAGTGTCGCGTGCGCCAGCTGGTCGATATCGATGCGCGCCGCACGCTGGTCATCGGCGACATCGTGGGCATGCACCTGATCGACGCGGCCGTGGCCGATCCCGATCGCATGTTCATCGATCCCCTGCCGATGCAGTTGATCGGCCGGCTGCACAATCCGGGCTGGTATTGCGAAGTGACGCGCGCCTTCCAGATGGCGACGCCGTCGGTGGCGCAATGGCGCCAGATGCAGCGGGAAGGCGTGGCGCAGCAGTACCTGGAGGAATCGCCGGTTCCTGCGTAAACTGGCGCCATGCTACGCATCGACAATCTCACCAAACGCTACGGCGACCATCTCGTCTTCCAGGGGCTGACGCACGCCTTCGGGCCGGGCTGCGTGGCGCTGTGCGAAGAGGAAAGCACCGGCAAGTCCAGTCTGCTCGGCATCATCGCGGGCGTGATCGCGCCGGATGAGGGCGAGGTCTGGATAGATGGCCAGCCGCTGGCGCAAGCGCCGCGGCAGGCCAGGGCGCGCCTGGCCTACGTGCCCGACAACTGCCTGGCGCTGCCGCAGCAGACCGGGCGCGGGCTGCTCGAACAGGCGGCGGCGGAAAAGGGCGTGGCGGTGGACGACGCGGTGCTCGACCTGGCCGCCCGGCTGGGACTGGAGCCGCACCTGGACAAGCGCTTCGAGCAGATGTCCACGGGCACGCGCCGCAAGGTCTACCTGACCGCGGCCGCCCTGGGCGACCCGGCCGTCGTCATCGCGGACGGCCCCAGCAACGGGCTGGACACGCCGGCGCGGCGCGCCCTGGCCGAATTGTTCCAGACCTGGGGCAGGGACCGGCTGGTGCTGTTCGCCAGCCACGATCCCGAGCTGGTGCAGGCCTGCGGGGCAACCGTCGTGGACGTTGCCGCGCTGCGCTAGCGGGCGGTTCCGGGCTTACTTGCCGCCCGTGACGTCGACGAAGGTGCCGGTGACGTACGAGGCCTCGGCGCCGGCCAGCCACAGGATGGCCCGCGCCACCTCTTCGGGCTGGCCGCCACGGCCCATGGGCACGGTGTCCTTGATGCGGTCCACCCGTCCCGGCTCGCCGCCGCTGGCGTGCATTTCGGTGTAGATGTGGCCGGGGCGCACGCAATTCACGCGGATGCCCTCGCGCGCCACTTCCTTGGAAAAACCGATCGTGAAGCTCTCCAGCGCGCCTTTCGAGGCGGCGTAGTCCACGTATTCATTGGGGCTGCCCAGTCGCGCCGCGGCCGAGGAGATGTTGATGATGGCGCCGCCGCGGCCATTGTGGCGCTGCGACATGCGCCGGGCTGCCTGCTGCGCGCACAGCATCGGGCCGAGGGAATTGACCGCGAAGATCCGCTGCATGCGCTCGAAGGCCAGGTCCTCCAGGCGCGACTGGCGCGCGATGATCGCGGCATTGTTGACCAGCACGTCGAGACGGCCGAATTCGCGGTCGATCGCGTTGAACAGGCCGGCGATCTGGTCCGGGTCGGCGCTGTCGGCGCGCACGGCCAGGGCGCGGCGGCCCAGCGCCTGCACGTCCGCCACCACCGCCTGCGCGGCCGCCTCGTTGGCGACATAGCTGAGCGCCACGTCATAGCCCTGCGCCGCGGCCAGCCGCGCGGTCGCGGCCCCGACACCGCGACTGCCGCCGGTGATGAGGATAACGGGGGCTTGAGCGTCGTTCGTCATGGGAAATCTCCGTGTATGGGGCAAGGTCGGGGCGACCGGCGCGCGAGCGCCGCGTCGATGACTATACTTCCCCGGGAACCGCAGCATCCATTGCCGGCGTCCCCGCAATGGACGGGCGCCGGCCCTGTTTTCCGAGGAGTTTTTCCATGGCACGCATCTTCATCACCGGTTCGGTCGACGGCCTGGGCCTGGCGGCCGCGCGCGCACTGCAGGCGGACGGACACCAACTGGTCGTGCACGGCCGCAGCCGCGAGCGCCTGGAGGCCGCGCGCGACCTGCTGGCGCGCGGGGCGCGGGCGGTCGTGGGCGACCTGGCCGACCTGACGCAGACGCGGGAGCTGGCCGAACAGCTCAACGCCCTGGGCCAAATGGACGCGGTCATCCATAATGCCGGCGTGTTCACCGGCGCCGCCATCCTGCCGGTCAATGTGACGGCGCCCTATGCGCTGACCGCGCTCATCACGCGGCCGCGGCGCCTGATCTACCTGAGCAGCGAAATGCACTACGATGGGCGGCCCGAGCTGGGCGGTCTGGCCTGGGACGGGGCGCGCGAAACCGCTTCGTATTCCGACAGCAAACTGTTCGTGACGGCCCTGGCCGCCGCGGTGGCGCGGCGCTGGCCGGACGTGATCAGCCAGGCCGTCGATCCCGGTTGGGTGCCCACCAAGATGGGAGGCCCGGACGCGCCGGGAGACCTCCGGCTGGGCCACATGACGCAGGCGTGGCTGGCCACGACCGACGATGCCACGGCCCGCGCGAGCGGCGGCTATTGGCACCACCAGGAGCGGCGCGAGCCGCATCCGGCCGTGCATGACGAGGCCTTCCAGGCGCGTCTGCTCGACGCGCTTTCCGGAGCCACGGGGATCGACCTGGCGTGACCGCCTCAGTGGTTTTCCTTGGCATGATTGAGCGTGTATCTGGGAATATCGATGGTCAGGTCCTGCTCGCCGACGATGGCCTGGCAACTCAGGCGTGACTGCGCTTCCAGGCCCCATGCGCGGTCCAGCAGGTCTTCCTCGGTTTCGTCCATTTCGTTGAGCGCGTGAAAGCCTTTGCGGACGATGCAGTGGCAGGTCGTGCATGCCCGGCTTTGCTCGCATGCGTGTTCGATGTGGATGCCATGGTCGAGCAGGGCGTCGCAGATGGACGCGCCTTGCCTGGCGTCCACAACGGCGCCCTCGGGCGCGAGGTCGGGGTGGGGGAGAACCGTGATTTTCGGCATGTCGGGGTACCTTTGTTCGTCGGGACGGCAGTGAAACGCCCGCGTACGCTGAAAGGGGCGGCGTTTCACCATGCGACCAGCGTAAAGGTGGCCACCTTGGCAAGGTCAAGCGTGTCCCGGGGACCGATACCCTGGGCCGCGGCATTGCCGTGCCCCGGGGCTGCTCGGTGTATTGGCCGGAACGCCGTCGAGTTTCGTCTTGCCCAGCTTATCGAGCGCCGGCGGCGCTGGCGCGGAAGGCAAAAAAGCTGTCGCCGGGGATCAGCCGCGATACCTCCACGTTTGCATAACCGGCGTCGCGCAACTGCTGCCGCATTTCGTCGCTGTCGGGCAAGCGGCCGCCGTGCCGGTTCGACGCGCCCCATAGATTGAGGGCTTCCATGCCGGCGTTGCCGCCCTGGCAGCAGGTGGCCAGCAGGAGCTGCCCCGCAGGCTTGAGCAGTTGTCTTACCCGGGCCAGCAACGCGACCCGCTCGTGGACCGGGAAATAGTAGATATTGTTGTACAGCGTGACCAGGTCGTAGGCCGGACTCAGCTCCCCGTGTCGTATGTCGCCGGTTTCGATGGTGACGCGGTCCCGCAGCCCCCAGGCCTGGATGTTCTCTTGGGCGACGCGCGCGACCCGGGGTTGCAGTTCCAGCCCGGTCGCGGTCAGGTCGGGATTGTGCAGGGCGGCGTGGCGGATGTAGATCGCCGAGCCGCAGCCCACTTCAAGCAGCCGGCAGGGCCCGGTGCGCGGCACGAAACGCCGGATGGCCTCGACCAGGAAAGGCTCGAGCGCGCGCGATGAGCGCGCGGTCAGTTCGCCGTCCTGGTTTTCCAGGTCCCAGAGTTCCCCCTGGCGCAGCTTGGCCGGCGTCTGCAGGATCAGGCGGTGATGCATGCTGGCCGCTTCCTGGACCAGCGCCAGCGTGGCGTCGTTTTCGGGCCGCGCCAGTTTCCTGGCCAGGCCGCGCAATGCATATCCCTCGGGCCCCAGTTGCAGCAGGCCGAGCCGGCAGCCCATCTGTAGCCAGGCGCGCAGGGCTTCGCGCGCGCCGGCCGCGTCGCCCGCGGGGTTGCCGGCCGCCAGTTGCGCCAACGGGATCGGCCCGTCGGCCAGGCGCGCCATCAGTCCGGACGCGCTCAATGCCGCCAGGAAACTGAGCTGGTAGAACGGCCGGTACAGCACATTGGCGGCCAAAGCCGGCAAGAGCTGTTTGTTCCTCAGCATCTGCAACAGCGGTCTGAACATGATGATCGATCCAATTATTCAACGTCGTTAAATATTAGACGTCGTTCAATATTATGGTCAAGTTGCGGGAAGGCGAGTCCCTCGCGCTGGCATGGCGGCGCGCATGCCGGGCGGGCGAACGCGCCGGAACGGGGCGCGCTGCGGTACAGTGGGATTCCCATTCCACCTGCCCACCGCTGGAGCCTGAACCATGGAATTCGTGATTCCCAGTACCGCAAACCTGGCGCTGTTCGTCAGTGCCGCGCTGATCCTGTTGGCGATTCCCGGACCGGCCGTGCTCTATATCATTGCCCAGTCGGTCGAACAGGGCCGCAAGGCGGGGCTGGTGTCGGACCTGGGCATCCACGCGGCCACGCTGGTGCACGTGCTGGCGGCCGCGCTCGGATTGTCGGCCTTGTTGGCTTCCTCGGCGCTGGCTTTCAGCATCGTCAAGTATGCTGGCGCCGCCTACCTGATCTGGCTGGGCCTCAAGAAAATCTGTACGCGCCCGGCCGCCGCCTCCGTCGACGCGCCGTCCAAGACGCGTGGCTACGGCAGGATGTTCCGCGACGGCTTCATCGTCAATCTGCTCAATCCCAAGACGGCCCTGTTCTTCATGGCGTTCCTGCCGCAGTTCGTGGACGTCAGCCGCGGCCATGTGGCCGCGCAGGTGGTATTCCTGGGGCTGGTCTTCACCTTGCTGGGCCTGGCCAGCGACGCGTGCTACGCCTTTGCCGCGAGCGCCGCCGGCCAATGGCTGCGGCGCAGCCGCGGCTACCTGCACTTCGAGCGCTATGTGGGGGGCGCCATGTTGATCGGTCTGGGCATCACGGCCGCATTCGCCGGCAACAACAGGAAATGACCGGGCGGTAGCGATGGCCGGGGGCCGGCGTCAGTCCGCCGTCTCCGCGCCGCTCATGAACCATCGCAGGTAGGCGTTCTCGCGGCTGGCGCGGGCCAGCACGGGGGCGTCGCGCGACCAGCTTTCGCGGTCGCCGCGATACGCCGCCAGCGCGCTGCGATAGAACAGGTCCAGCACGGCGCGTTCGCCGTCGATGTCGGCGGCCCAATCGGCTGGCGGGCCTTGCAGGGGCGGCGCGCCGCGCAATGCCATCAGCGCAGGCAGCGTGCGGACGATCTCGCGCGGGCGGACCCAGGGGGCGTATTCGATCGAGGGCCTGTCGTCCGTCACCGGCGCGGCGTCCTCCGCAAAGCGCGCCAGTCCCTCGCGGTCGGTCACCCAGGTCGCCATCAACGCCGCCACCGAGGACACGCCGACTTGCGCCAGGGCGGCATGCAGGGCCGGCGCGGCAAAGCGCCGCGCCATGCGTTCGGGCACCAACGGCAGCGGATCCGGCGACCCGACCAGCAACATTTCATGTAGCTCGGTGGTCCACAGCGAGGCGTGCGGGAATACCGCGATGAAGCTGGCCACCAGGGCGCGGGTGTCGTCCAGGTTCTGCGTCGGCAGGGGCAGCCACTGGGCCACGATGCCTTGCGGATTGAGCCGGCGCGCCGCCAGCTCGTAGAAGTCGCGGGAATACAGGTTGACCACGCCCGCGGCCGACGGCGGCGGCGGCTCCAGCGTGATCAGGTCGTACGTGTCGGCGCTGGCCAGCAGCTCGCGCCGGCCGTCGCGCAGCCGCACTTGCAAGCCGCTGTCGCGATAGGCGTCGTAGGTGCCCTGGAAAAACGGCGCGGCCTGCAGCACGCCGGGCAGCAGTTCGGCCACCACCCGGCGTTTCAGGCCGGGATAGCGCGATAGCGCGCCCGCCGTGATGCCGGTGCCATAGCCGATGACGAGGGCGGATTCCGGTTCGCCGGCATGCACGATCAGCGGCAGCAGGGCTTGCAGCCGCATGTAGCGCAGCGATGGCATGGCATCGCCCGAGTTCGACACGCCCTGGATGTAGAGGCGGTTGAAGCGCTGCCCGCCGCGGCCGTTCTCGACCACGGCAACGGTGCCGCCATGGCTCTCGTGGTGGAATACCAGGGGCTTGCCGCGCGCGCCCGGCATGAGCCGCGCCAGATGATCCTGCGGCAGGGCCCAGCCGACGATGAGCGCGGCGACGCCGAGCGCGCCGGCCAGCGCCGGGGCCATGGGGGCGACCGCGCGGCCGCGCCAGGCGGCCGCCACGCCCACGGCGCACGCGGTCGCGGCAAGCAGCGTCAGGCTGCGGATCGTGCCCAGCCAGGGCAGCAGCACGAAGGCGACCAGCGCGGTGCCGGCGATGCCGCCCAGGGTGTTGGCCGCCAGGGCCAGGCCTGCGCCACGGCTGCGGCGCTCGCCCGGGGCGACGATCTGCAGCACCGCCGGAAAGGCCGCTCCCAGCAGCAGGGTGGGCAGCAGCACCACCGCGCTGGCGGCGACGGCGAAGCGCGCGCTCATTCCGGCCAGGCCATTGTCGAAAATCCTGCGCATGCCGGCTTCGGCCAGATCCTGGGCCGGCACCAGCCAGAGGCCCAGCAGCGCGGCCTCGGCCAGGGCAATCAGGCCCGCGCCCGCGATCAATGTCGCGAACACGCGCCACGGATCGCCGAACCGGTGGCCCCAGCGGGCATAGCATGCCGCGCCCAGCGCCAGCCCGGCCAGGTAGACCGCCAGCACCACCGAAAAGGCGAAGGCCCGCGTGCTCATGAAGGGGATGATCATCTGCGACCACAGCACCTCGTAACCCAGCGCCACGGCGCCAGCCACCGCATACAGCGCCGCGGCCAGCCGGGCCTGCGGCGACAGGCGCGACGCCTCGCGGGCGGCGGGGCTGTCGACCGCCGGGGCCGGCGGCCGGCCGCGCAGCGACCACGCGCCGCAGGCGGCCGCCAGGTTCAGCGCGGCGGCGGCCAGGGCACTGCCTTGCACGCCGAGGGCGGGAATCAGCAGGAAGGCCGGCAGCAACGCGCCGGCGATGGCGCCGGTGGTGTTGGCGGCGTACAAGGCGCCGCCATCATGGCCGCTGCGGCCGGCGCTGACCGCGCGCATCAGGATGGGCAAGGTGCCGCCCATGAAAAAAGGCGCCAGCGCGACCACCGCGAACAGGATGGCCCAGGCCAGCAGCGGCTGCTGCGGCTGCCAGCGGGCGAACAGGCCGGCGCCGTGCGCCAGCAGGAAGGTGACCGCCAGCGCGGCCAGGCCGATCGCCAGTTCGACGGCGGCATACATGCGCCAGGGGTTGGCGTGCCGTTCCGCCAGCCTGCCCAGCCACCAGCTGCCCGCCGCCAGCCCCAGGAAAAAGGCGCTGACGGCCGTGGCGATGGCGTGGACTTCGACCCCGACGATCAGGGAAAGCTGCTTGATCCACAGAATCTGGAATATCAATGAGGCCGCGCCCGACAGTCCCAGCAGCGCGCAGGCGGGCGCCAGGCTCGCGCCCGCGCCCGTCAAGGTTCCGGCTTCGTTCGGTGACGCGCTTGCCACGCCTGCTTGTGCCATACGGGACGCTCCATGGATTGAGGGACTGCCATCACGCGCAGGCGGCGCCCGCCGCGGCGGGCGCCGCCTGGCGCGCTACGAGCCGGACTTGCCTTGTTTCCTGGCCTGTTCCTCGAAGTGCTTCTCGATGGCCTTGTCCACTGCTTCCTGCACCTGGTCGACGCTGAAGCTCGCCGGCCGCTGGCTGGGCGGATACTCGACGAAGGTCTGCAGGAACTCCGACGCCTTGGCCGAGCCGATGAACGCCAGATAGGCGTTCTTGGACAGCCAGTCGTTGTACTGGTCGGAGACGATGTCGGCGCGTTCGTACGGGTCCATGCGCAGGTTGAACACCTTCGGCACGCGCAGGCACACGAACGGGTCGCTCCAGACCGCGAAGCCGCCCGGCGCGCGCTGTTCGCAGAACACGATCTTCCAGTTCTCGAACCGCATGGCCACCAGCAGGCCATCGTCGTTGAAGTAGTAGAAGTCGTCGCGCGCGCTCTTGTCCGACTTGCCGGTCAGGTAGTCGAGCTGGTTGTAGCCGTCCAGGTGGACCTTGTAGTTCTTCTGCCCGCCACCGGGCGTCCAGCCCTTGAGCAGGCGGTCCTTCACGTCGGTGTCGCCCACCGCCGCGAGCAGGGTCGGGAACCAGTCCAGGCCCGACACGATGCCGTTCTTGACCGTGCCCGGCTCGATCTTGCCGGGCCATCGCACCATGGCCGGCACGCGGAAGGCGCCTTCCCAGTTCGAGTCTTTCTCGTTGCGGAACGGCGTGGTGGCGGCATCGGGCCAGCTGAACTGGTTCGGCCCGTTGTCGGTGGTGTAGACCACGATGGTGTTGTCGGCGATGCCCAGGTCGTCGAGCTTCTTGAGCAGCTTGCCCACGTCCTGGTCATGCTCCCACATGCCATCGGCGTAGTCGTTGCCGGGCATGCCGCTCTTGCCCTTGTACTCGGGCCGGATGTGGGTGTAGATGTGCATGCGCGTGGTGTTCATCCACACGAAGAACGGCTTGTCGTCCTTGGCGTGCTTGTCGATGTAGTCCAGCGCCGCGCCCACGGTCTCGTCGTCGATCGTTTCCATGCGCTTGGTCGTGAGGGCGCCGGTGTCTTCGATCTTGCCGTCGGCCGAAGCCTTGATCACGCCGCGCGGCTTGTAGGCCGCGATGATGGGATCCTTGGGATTCTGCGGCCAGTAGGGGCGCTCCGGTTCCTCCTCGGCGTTGAGGTGGTAGAGGTTGCCGAAGAATTGGTCGAAGCCGTGCTTGGTCGGCAGGTACTCGTCGCGGTCGCCAAGGTGGTTCTTGCCGAATTGCGCGGTGTTGTAGCCATGCGACTTGAGCGCCTGGGCCATGGTGATGTCGCGATCCTGCAGGCCCACCGTGGCGCCCGGCACGCCGACCTTGGACAGGCCGGTGCGCCGTGGCGACTGACCCGTGATGAAGCTCGACCGTCCGGCCGTGCAGCTGTTCTCCGCGTAGTAGTCCGTGAAAATCGCGCCTTCCTTGGCGATGCGGTCGATGTTCGGCGTCGTGTAGCCGACCACGCCGCGCGTGTAGGCGCTGATGTTCGCCTGTCCGATGTCATCGCCGAAGATCACCAGGATGTTTGGTTTCTTCCCGGAGGTATCGCCCTGGGGCTTGGCCTGCCCCGTTGTCGCCTGCGCCTGCGCGCCGCCCATGGCCACCAGGCTGCTGGCGGCCAACAGCGCGGCGCCCCACCATCGTCTTGCCTTCATGACTGTTCTCCTTGCCCGCTCGGGGCGCGTTGATTCACCACAATCACTACTGGTCGAACGAATACACCTGCTTCCACTCCTGCTGCATGTCCACCACGGTCCACCCCTGGCGGCGAGCCTCGTCCAGCGCCTTGTCCAGGCGGCCGATCTTGGAATCCCGGTCGTAGGCCCATTCGCGCCGGGCATCCGTGTGATGCACCAGCGCCGCCAGCCGCGGTCCGGGTCCGGCGGCGGTCCACTGCAGCATCTGCAGGTCGCCGTCCGAATTGCCGAAAGCCAGGATCGGCCGCTTGCCGATCTGGCGCTGGATCGACACGGGCTTGCCCGGGCCGTCATCGTTGAATTCCAGCTTGGCCGTGCGCCACAGGGTGGGCTTGCCGTCACGCATGTCGAAGGTCGTCACGAAGGTCGTGCCGATGACCTGTTCGGGCGGAATGCCATAGGCCTGCTGCGCCCAGGCGCGCATGAATTCGACCTCGCCGCCCGACACGATGTAGGTCTTGAAGCCGTTCGCCCTCAGGTAATCGAGCAGTTCGCGCATCGGCTTGTAGGTCATGGCGGTGTAGGGCTGCTGGAAGCGCGGATGGCGCGCCGTGCCGACCCAATGCCTGACACTGTCGGTGAAGGCCTCGGTCGTCATGTCGGCATGGGTGACGCCGACAATCTTGATCAGGCCCTCCGTGCCGCTGGCCGCGAGCGCCGCATGGTCGCCCGCCAGCGCCGCCTGATAGGGTTGCTCGCGCCGCCACTGCGGGTGGCTGGGCGCCATTTCCTTGACCCGGTCGAGCGAGAACAGCAGTTCGAAATATGCCGGTTGCTCGCTCCACAGCGTGCCGTCATTGTCGAACACCGCGATGCGGTCCGCCTCGGCCACGTAGCCCGCGCCGCCCGGCGTGGTCACGGTCCGCACGAAGTCCACGATGGCGCGGCGCGACGGCCCGTCGTTCCATGAAGGCAAGGTGGCTGCCGGGTCGGCGCGGTGGCCCGCGCAAGCCGACAACAGCCCGATCGCCATCACGCCACACAGCAGGCGCCAGCGGCGCCACACCTGCATTCCCCAGTCGCTCATGGGTTGCTCCTTGCGGGCCCGCGGCCCGTTGCCGATGCGCCGTCCTGGCGCGGATTCATATGGCGCGGCAAGGCGTGCGGCGCCGGGTGCGCCGCCGCGGCGCGCCACGCCCGACGCCAGTCGCGCGACAGCGCCAGCCACTGCGCGCGCGGCGCCGCGCCCTGGCGCTGCGGGCCATAGGTGGCTTCGAGCAGCGCGTTGCCGGCGTCTCGCTGCGATGCCTGCGCGGCGCGCAGCGCGCCGCGCAGGTCCGGGCTGTGGGCGGCAAGGCCGAGCCAGCGGTAGAACGCGGTCAGGCCGGCGGCCGCGTCGCCGGGCGCGCGCCGCCACTGCCGCCAGGCATAGCGCTCGCCCGCGCGGTAGCGCGCCCGCGCCGCGCGCAACCGGGCGCGCGCCGCCGTCGCCAGCCGCCGCAGCGGATAGCGGGCCGACCAGGCAAGCAGCGCCAGTGCGATCACGGCGGCCGCGGCATGCAGCCAGGCGGCCGGAATCACCCAGCGCAGGCCCTGGCGCAGATGCGCCAGGTCATCGGCCAGCGAGAACGGCGGCGCGGCGGCGGGCGCGGCGCCGACCTGGAAGCTGCGTCCCGGCAGGCGGGCCTGCGCGCCGCCGGCGCCGCTCGCGTCCGGCGAGTTCCAGGACAGGGCGGGCAGGGCGGCTTCGCCGGCCGCCAGCGGCTCGTAGTCGCTGCGGTCGACGCGCTGCCCGCCCAGGAAGCCGCCGCGGCCGTCGGTCAGCGTCGTAACTTCCGGCTCATGCGGATAGCGCTTGAAGCCGGGCACGTCGCGCAGCGGGGCCGGGGGCAGCATCATCGGCTGCACCCCCATGGCGCGCTGCGTGACCGATCGCGTGATGCGCCCGCCCACGACGGCCGGATCGGGCGCCAGGCTGAATGCCTGGGATACCTCCGGCGTGGGCGCCGGTGCGGCTGCGGCGCCCGCCGTGGCGGGCGTGGCCGTCACCTCGAACGTGAGCGGCTGGCTGGCGCCCGCGGCGTCACGCTGGCCCGGACCGACCTTGGCGCTGACCCGCAACGGCGGCACCGTCACCGTGCCGGCCGCGGCGGGGCTGAGCAGGTAGGTGTAGCGCAAGCCGCTGTAGGCCACGCCGTCGATGGTTTCATGCAGGATCGCGCCTTCACCGGTGGCGGGCGTCACCATGACGCCCGGCAGGCTCAGCGCGGGCAGTTGCGGCGGCTGGGTGAACCAGGTCGATGTAAGCACGTCCAGTTGCAGCGGCACGGTGGCGCCCGGCGCGATCCGCGCCGCGTCCTGGATGGCGGCGCGCACGCGCAACGCCGGCGCGGCGTCCTGCGCCCGGGCGGGGACGCACGCCAGGGCCAGCGCCCACAGCAGGCCGGCGAGCATGGCGGTTTTCATGGCGTGGCCTCGCGCATGCTGTCTTCCACCGCGAACTTGCCGCGCAGGAACTGGGCCGGCGACAGCGTCAGGTTGCGCAGCCATACGTCTTCGGAGACGGCCTTGGGCGCCGCGGCCGTCTTCATCCTGGCGTCCTTGGCGGCGCGGTCCTGGCGGCTCTGGTCGGGCGGTTCGGCCTGGTCGCCCTGGTCTTCCTGCGTCATGGCGGCCAGCAGCCGGCGCAGGATGTCGCGATTGAAGACGGCGTCGGGCCACTCCGGGCGCAGGGCCAGCGCCTTGTCGTAGGCCGCCAGCGCGGCGTCGTATTGGCGCAGGCGGGTCTGGCAGTTGCCCACATAGAAGTGGGCCTGCGGTGTGTCCAAGGCGGAGAACGCCGTCAGTGCCGCGGCATAGTCGCCAGCCTCATAGGCGGCGCGGCCCTTCCAGTACGGATCGGCGAAATGGGCCGCGGCAGCCGCATAGTCGCCGTGGTCGAATGCCCACCGGCCTTGCTGGTCCGGCGTGAGGAAGGCGTCCGCCCAGGTTCCCGCCTGGGCCGGCTGCGGCGCGGTCCAGATGCCGGCCACCAGCAGGCAGGCCGACCACGACACGCGCCAGCCCCGCCGCAGCGCCATCAGCGCCAGCAAGGCCAGCGGCCAGCACAGCCAGTAGCCGGCGTCGCGCCAGTGCGGTTGCGCCGTGGCGGCGTCCTGGACCGCGCGGAAATGCTGTTGCGCATGCAGCCGGACCCAGTCCAGATCGTCGGCGCTGCGCGTCAGGCTGCCCAGGGGGGCGTGCGCGGCCTGCGCCAGGTCGCGCAGCGCGCCGGTGTCCAGGCCGTTGATACCCACGGCCATGACCAGTACCTGCAGGTCGGGCGCGGCGCGGGCGGCCTTGCCCACCGCGTCCAGGGTGGCGGGATCGGCGCCATCGGTCAGCAGCAATACCGAACCCCCGGCGCGCTCGGCGCGCAGCACCTGGTTGGACAAGGCGATGGCGCCTGCGACGTCGCGGCCGCGCGCCGGCAGCAGATCGGTGGCCAGCGCCTGCGCGAACAGGTCGAGCAGGGCGGCATCGTCGGTCGGCGGCAGCACCAGATGGCTGGTGCCGGCATACACCACCAGGCCGGTCTTGGCGCCCTTGCGCTGGGCGGCGATGTCGCGCACGCTGCGCTTGACGGCTTCGAGCCGGCTGGGCGGCACGTCCGCCGTGTCCATCGAGGCGGACAGGTCCACCGCCAGCACCAGCGGCGCCACATTGTCCAGATAGCCGGGCTCGTCGCGCTGCCAGGTGGGCCCGGCCGCGGCGACCGCGCCCAGGGCCAGCAGCGCCGCCAGCACGTCGATGGGGCGCGGCCCACGGCTGCCCGCCGATTGCAGCAGCAGATAGGGCAACAGCTGCGGCGCGATGCCGCTGTGCCGTGGCCGCGCGCGCAGGGCGCGCCACCCGGCCCACAGCAGCGCGGCGGGCACCAGGCCCAGCAGCCACAGGGGCCGCAGGAAGTGGAAGGCGCTCAGGTCGAGGTCCATGCGCCGTCCTCTTTTTCCCGCGCCACCGACTGCCCATCCCGCCGCCATGCCAGCAGCGCCGCGATCGCATGCCACAGCGCCAGCAGCAGCACCGCCAGGCCCACTGGCACCCAGAAGAAATCGCGCTTGGGCTGGTGGCTCAGCGTGTCGACCCGGCGCGGCGTGATCTGGTCCAGGGTCGCATACACCTGTTGCAGGCTCTCGCGGTCGTTGGCCTGGAAGAAGCGCCCGCCGGTGGACTGCGCAATGTGTTCGAGCAGGCCGAAATCGACCTTGTCGTCGCCGCGCGCTTGCGGGTCGCCCATGCCGATGGTGTGGATGCGGATGTGATGCTGCGCGGCCAGGGTGGCGGCGCGTTGCGGCGGCACCGCGCTGCCGGTGTCGTTGCCGTCGGTCAGCAGGATCAGCACCTTGTCGGGTTCGTCCACGGCATCCAGCATGCGGATGGCCAGGCCGATGGCGTCGCCGATGGCGGTATTGGGCCCGGCCATGCCAACCGCCGTGTGCCGCAGCAGCAGTTGCAGCGCCGCGTGGTCCAGCGTCAGCGGCGCCTGCGGATAGGCGGCCGTGCCGAATACGATCAGCCCCAGCCGGTCGTCGCCGCGCCGGGTGATGAAGTCCGCCACCACGGCCTGCACCGCGCTCCAGCGGCTGACCGGGCGCCCCTGCGCGTCGCGGAAATCCGTGCTGTCCATGGACTGCGAAATATCGAGCGCCAGCAGCACGTCGCGCACCGGCCGGCTGTGCGTGAGCGGCGGCTCCACCCATTGCGGCCGTGCCAGCGCCAGCACCAGCAGCAGCCAGACCGCCACCCCGAGCCACGCCTGGGCGCCGCCGCGCGACGCTTCGGGCCGGTGCGGCGAGCGGCCGGTGAGCGTGGCGATCTGCTCGAAGAACGGCATGCGCAGCGCCGAGCGGGCGGGTCGATAGGGCGGCAGCAGGCGCCAGGCGACCCAGGCCAGGGGCGCCAGCGCCAGCAGCCACGGATATTCAAGCCGCCACATGGTGCCGCTCCATCCAGACGCGCGTTTCGCGCAGCAACTGCCGCGTCTGCGCCGGCGCGAGGCCGCGCAGGCGATCGTCGGGCGCATAGGCGATGACCGCCAGCAGCCGCGCGCTGTCCGGCGCCAGCGCGACGCTGCCGGCCGCCAGCGCGCGCACCCAGGCGTCGCCGCTGAGCGCGCCGACGCCGCCGGTCTTCCCGCCTCCCCGTTGCGCCGCCAGGGCGGTGCGCTTGATCAGGCCGGGCAGGGCGCGCAGGGCGAGCGGATCGGCCTGCACGGCCCGATCGAGCCGGCCGAGTTCGGCCAGCGCCTCGCGCCGGTAGCGGTTGCGGCGGCGGTGGCGCAGCGCGGCAAACAAGCCGCCGCCCAGCAGCGCCAGCAGAATCACGCCCAATACCAGCCAGCCCCAGGTCTGCGGCCAGTAGGGCACTGCCGCCGGCAGCGGCAGCTCGCGCAGTTGATCGAGTCCGGGCGCCTCGGCGCTCATGCGCGGCCTCCCGGCGCCGGCATGCGCCCGAGTTCGCGGCGCAGTTGCATCAGCGCATCGTCGGCCGTGTCGATCGAGAGCAGCGGCACCTGGCTGCGGCGCAACAGGTCCGCCACCTCGCGCAGGCGGCCGCTGAAGAAGTCGGCCAGCGGTCGGCGCTCGCGCTCGCGGCCGATGGCCACTTCGATCTGCAATTCACCCTGCGAGACCACCAGCCGGCCGCGCCGCGGCAGGTCCTGCGCCATGGGGTCGTACACCAGCATCGCCAGCACGTCGTTGTGCGCGGCCAGCAGCCGCAGCAGGCGCAGCGTCTGCGCATCGGCGCCGACGAAGTCGCTGATGACGCAGACCAGCCCATCGTGCGGCATCAGGGCCTGGGCGGCCCGCAGCGCCTGGTTGAGCGCGCCGTCGGCGTCCCGCGCGGCGCTGTCGGCCGAGAGCGCGCCGTTGGCGCGCGCCACCGCAGCGAGCATCTCACGCACCCGGTCGCGGCTGCGCAGCGGAGCGATGGCGTGGCTGCCGTCATCGCCGAAGACAATGCCGCCGACGCGGTCGCCAGCGCGGTAGACGGTCCAGGCCGCCAGGGCGGCCAGCCGCGCGGCGACGGCGCACTTGAAGGCGCGCACGGAGCCGAAATACATGCTCATGCGCTGGTCCACCACGATCAGCGCGGGCCGGTCCCGTTCCTCGGTGTAGGTGCGCACGTAGGGCTTGCCGTAGCGTAGCGAGGCGCGCGCGTCCAGTTGCCGCAGGTCGTCGCCTGCGACATAGCGGCGCAGTTCGGAGAAATCCAGGCCGCGCCCGCGCAGGCGGGAGGCGTGCAGGCCGGCCAGCACACTGTGCGGTTTCTGGCGCGCGCCCAGCGAAAGCCCCTGGACGGCCGCCTCCAGCCCGACGAGTTCGGACAGGGGCGGATGCACGGGATGCGGGGGCGCGCTCATGGATCTAGGCCGGCACGGCGACGGTATCGAGCAGGCGACCGATCACGGCCTCGGGCGTCAGCCCATCCGCCACCGCGTCGTACGAAAGGTGCAGGCGGTGGCGCAGCACCGGCAAGGCCACGGCGCGCACATCGTCGGGCGTGCTGAAGGCGGCGCCGCTCAGCCAGGCATGCGCGCGCGCGGCGCGATCCAGGGCGATGGCGCCGCGCGGACTGGCGCCGATCTGGAGCCAGCGCCCCAGGTCCGCGTCGTAGTCGGCTGGCTGGCGGGTGGCATTGACGAGGTCCACGATGTACTCGTCGACCGCGGGCGCGACCTGCACCGCCGCCACCTCATCGCGACAGGAGAACAGGGCTTCCTGAGACAAGGGCGCCGCCGCGCGCGTGCCGCCGGCCGCGGCCGGATGGCGCAACAGCGCCAGCATGGCGGCCTCGTCGGCGGCGGCCGGGTAGTCCAGCCGGATCTTCATCAGGAAGCGGTCCATCTGCGCTTCCGGCAAGGGATAGGTGCCTTCCTGCTCGATCGGGTTCTGGGTGGCCACCACCATGAACAGCGCCGGCATCGGGCGCGTGGTGCCGCCCACCGTGACCTGCCTTTCCTCCATGGCCTCCAGCAGCGCCGACTGCACCTTGGCCGGGGCGCGGTTGATTTCGTCGGCCAGGATGATGTTGCCGAACAGCGGTCCCTGCTGGAACTGGATGCGATGGCCGCCCGCGCCATCGGCCTGCAGCACGTCGGCGCCGGTGATGTCCGAAGGCAGCAGGTCCGGCGTGAACTGGATGCGGCTCATGCGCGCGTCCAGGTTGGAGGCCAGTGCCCGCACCGTGCGGGTCTTGGCCAGGCCCGGCAGGCTTTCCAGCAGGATGTGGCCGTCGGCCAGCAGGCCGACCACGATCATCCGGACGACCGCGTCCTGGCCCAGCACCTGTTGGTTGATGGCGCTTTCGAGCGCGAGAATGGCATCGCGTTGACTCATGAAGACAAGCCCCTCCCCAAGTGGTGGCTTCATTCATGCGGGCGCACGCCGCGGACGGCGCGGCGGCGCGGCAGTTCGACTGCGTGTTATTTCAACGTTGCGCCAGGGCGTCCTGGCGGGCGCGCGCGACCTTCCATTGTTCCGGCGTCATCACCGTGCGAAAGCCCAGGTGCGACATGCCGTTCATGGGATCGTTGCCGCGCCTGGCGCTGGCGCGATAGCTGATGCAATAGGTGTCGCTGCACAGGAACGATCCGCCGCGCACCACCCGTTTGGGCGCATTGCGCGGCACGTTGCCGTCGTCCGGATCGAAGCTGTCTTTCGGCCCGGCAGGGTCCAGCGGCGGCCGGCGGTATTGCGATTGGGTCAGGAAGGCATCCGCGCGATACCAGTCCGCGGTCCACTGCCAGACGTTGCCCGCCATGTCGTAGAGGCCGTAGCCATTGGGCGGAAAGCTCGCCACCGGCGTGGTGCCGACCTGCACCTTTTCATCGGTCACCACCGGGAAGGGCTGGCGTTGCTGCGTATCCCAGATGTTTGCCATGGCCTGGCCGCGCGGGGCGAGTTCGTCGCCCCAGATATAGGTGGCCTGCTCCAGTCCGCCGCGCGCCGCGAATTCCCATTCGGCTTCGGTGGGGAGCCGTTTGCCCGCCCAGGCGGCGTAGGCCTGGGCGTCTTCGTAGGAGACCTGCACGACCGGATGGTCGTCCTTGCCTTCGATGCTGCTGGCGGGCCCCTGCGGGTGCCGCCAATTCGCGCCCGCCACGAAGCGCCACCAGCGGCTGTAGTCGCGCAGCGAGACTTCCTGTTCGGTGCCGGTGAAGACCATGGCGCCGGGCACCAGGGCGGCATCGATGGGGCGAGGCGTGCCGGGCGGCAATTGCACCGCCAGGTCTTCCCAGCGGGGTTTGCGTTCGGCGGTGGTGAGGTAGCCGGTGGCGTCGACGAAGCGGCGGAATTCGGCGTTGGTGACGTCGTGGGCGTCCATCCAGAAACCCGTCAGGCGCACCCGATGCGCGGGCCGCTCGTTCGGTTGCGACATGCGGTGGTCGTTGCCCATCAGGAATTCCCCGGCGGGAATCCAGGCCATGCCTTGCGGGCCGTTCTTGCCGTCGCCCATTCTGGCGACACCCTGCTGTGACGGGGCGGGGGTGGACGTGCTGGCGACGTAGCCGCCCAGCGCGGTGGCCGCGGCGATGATGGACGCGACCGTCAAACCGATCTTCAATTGCTGTTTCACGTGACCTCTCCGAATTGCTGCCAAGACGGACTGCCAAGCCCTTGCAGCCTGGCGGGACACCACAAACCTGCCTGATCGTACTGACTGAACCGATTATCGAATTAATGCGAATATTACATAAATGAGGATACAAAGCTAATACGACTGATCAGCGCCGGCATAGCGCATTATCGAAACAACATGTAATCAGGGCAGCTGTTGCGGCGCGGAATATCGCGAACATTAAAACGCGGCCGCCAGCAAGGCGAAATCCGGGCGCATGCCGCATGCGCGGGATATTCGCAAAAGTGTTGATATCGCCGTGCGGATCGGTTAATAACTGAAAACCCCGCCACGAGAAACCAGGGCGCGGCGCGGAAATAATGCGGATTATTCTCCGTGCGCGTTCGCCCTGGCCGCAGTTTGCAGGTTGTCATTGGCCGCTTTCCAGGGTGATCGATGAAACACGCTGCACCGCCTTCCCGAAGTCACGTGTCATTCATGGCGCGGCAAGGCGCGCGCATCGGCCCGCCGCCGCATCGACGAGCATTGCCGCCACGCTCCGCGACCGCGCCATCCGCCGGCCGCCCCAGGCACGAAACACATCCGGTTGGATTCAAGGCGCATGACTACGCACAGGTGACGGCATGGACTATTCCCTGATTCTGTTTTTCCTGGCGCTGGCGTTCTTCCTGCTGCTGTTGCTGGCCATGAACATCGGCAGGCGGCTCGGCCGGGGCGGCGACGAGAAGAGCCGCGCGGGATCGGCGGCCGTCGAGGCCTCGGTGTTCGCGCTGCTCGGGCTGTTGATCGCCTTCACCTTTTCCGGCGCGGCGCAGCGCATGGCGGAGCGCCGCAACCTCCTGGTGCTGGAGGTCAACGCCATCGGCACGGCCTGGCTGCGGATCGACCTGCTTGCCGCGCCCGCGCAACCCGCGCTGCGCGACGCGTTCCGCCGCTATGTCGACGAGCGCATCAACTACTACCGACATGTGGCCGACCTCGAGGCGCGCGAGGCGATCGCCGCCAAGGTAGCGGGCTTGCAGAAGCAGATCTGGCAGGGCTCGATCCAGGCCGCCAACGACAGCGTGCCGCCGTTTGCCGCGTCGTACATCAACGCGGTCAACGAGATGTTCGACGTCGCCACCACGCAATCGGTCGCGCAGAAGGTGCATCCGCCCATCATGGCCTACCTGTTCCTGGGGCTGTTGGCGCTGGTCAGCGCCGCACTCGTCGGCATGAACCTGGCCGTCGTCAACCGTTCGGGCTGGATGCACCAGGTGGTCTATGCGCTGGTCATGACCGCCGCCCTCTACATCATCATCGATTTCGAATTCCCGCGGATAGGCACCATCCGCATCGACCAGAGCGACGCGCTGCTGTTGTCGCAGCGGCAGGCCATGGTGGACCCATAGCGCGCGCCGACGCGCGCTGTCTCCCACGCATTTTCCTTCTCATGGCGAGGATCCGGATCATGGCGGCATCGAGGTTGCGGTGGTGGCGGTCGCAATGGTGGCTGGCGGGGCTGCTGGCCTGTGCCGCGCCGCCGTTGGCCGGCGCGCAGGGCCTGCGGCTGACGCACGATGATCTGCAAAAGCGCGCCAACGGCGTGCTGGCGCTGATGTCGTTTTCGATCGTGCCCGACATCACCACCAGTTCGCTGAAAATCGGCAGCGGCGGCGGTTCGACCGCGGGTTCCAACGACTTCTTCATGACCCAGCTGGGCGGGGGCGACACGATTTCCCAATCGGTGCCGATCTACCTGGAAGGCGTGCTGGCCGCGAGCCGCTACGATCCGACCTTCGTCGCCACGCAGGGCGCCGAAACCCGCCGGATCCCGACGCGCTGGAACAGCATTTCGGCAACCGGCGGGATCGGCTGGGATTTCAAGCTCGCCGACGAACTCAAGCTGCGCCCCATCTTCAACTTCGCGCTGGGCAATGTATCGAGCGACCTGCGCGCGGCCAGCTGGTACGTGGGCCGCCAGACCGGTCGCGATATCGATTTCCTGGACAAGGGATCGCTCAACGCCTATGGCCTGGGCGGGTCCCTGATGCTCGACTACGAGCACTATCGCCCGGGCTATGAAGTCGACGTGGAACTGCGCTATTCCGATATCCGCCTGCAAAGCTTCGACAGCTCGGCCGCCGTCAAGGGCCGCGCCACCGCGCAGTCGGCCAACCTGTGGGCCCGCTACCGCGCGCCGACCGGGCTCACGGCGCTGCAGCGGCCGGTGCGCTATGTGCTGGAACTGACTCATTCGGAATTCCTGGGCGACCAGCGCGGCATTCTGGGGTTCGACCGTCTGACTTCGCTGGGCGCCGGGCTGGAGTTGGACTCCAGCGCCTACGACGTCTTCATCACCCGCACCCGGTTGGTGGGCCGCTATGTGTTCGGCACCAATGTGCGCGGCTTTTCCGTGGGGCTGGCGGTCAGTTTTTGAAGTTGGCCGGGCGCGAGGGCCGCGACGTTATTCGTCGGCGGAACGTGCCGTACGCAAAACGCGCAGCGCGTCAGCCACCTCCTCCAGCACCGGCTGCCATGCATGCGGAGCCGGTTGGCGGAACAGGCGTATTGACGGATACCAGGGACTGTCGCGGCGCTCCCGCAGCCAGCGCCAGTCGGACGCGAAGGGCAATAGCGCCCAGGCCGGGCAGCCCAGCGCGCCAGCCAGGTGGAGCGGCGATGAGTCCACCGACACCAGCACATCCAGCTGGGTCAGGATGGCCGCGGTGTCGTCGAAGTCGCGGATATCCTGGCTCAACGGCACCATGCTCAGGCCCGGCGGGGGCGAGGCCGCCTGGGCCGACGCCTCGCCCAGTTGCAGGCCGACGAAGGTGACGCCGGCCTGCGCCAGCGGGGCCAGATCGGCCAGGGCCAGGGAACGCTGGGCGTCGCGCGGATGGGTCGGCCGGCCGGCCCAGACCAGGCCGACCAGGGGGCGCGGCAAGTCAGCCAGCCGCGCGCGCCAGAGAGCCACACAGGCCGGGTCGGCGCGCAGGTAGCCAGTGCGCACGGGCAGGTCGTCAAGCCGCAAGCCCAGCGCCAGCGGCAGGCTCATCAGTTCGCAGTGCGAATCGAACGGCGGCGGCGGCGAGCCAGTGACGATGACTTCATCAATCCCGTCGCCGCGCCGCGCCAATGCGTGGCACGGCTCCTTGACCTCCAGGACGATGCGGGCGCCGCTGCGCGCGCGGGCCAGCGCCACCAATTGCAGGAATTGGAAGGTATCGCCGTAGCCTTGCTCGTCATGCAGCAGCAGCGTCTGGCCGGCAATGGGGCGGCCGTCCCAGCGCGGCTTTTGCACGTGGCGGGCCAGCGCCGCCGTGTGCGCCAGGTGATAGCGGTAGCGGTATTCGCGCCAGCCGGCATCGAAATCTCCTTCCGTCAGCAGCACCTCCGCCAGCTCGAAACGCGACCCCGTGTCGCCCGGCTCCGCGCGCAGCACGCGCTCCAGGGCGTCGCGCGCTTCCCGCAGTTTTCCCTGCGGCCGCAGGGCCTGGACCAGCAGGCGCAGCAGCGCGACATGATGCCCCGCCTGCGTCAGCGCGTCGCGCAATAACGTTTCGGCCTGGGCGTGTTGGCCCTCGCGGAGCAACGCCTCGGCCTCGCGCAGCGTGTGTTCGTCGTGCGGTGGGGGCTGCTTCGAATGTGTGCCCGGCCCTCCCTGTAGCGGGGACTGCCGTGGCCGCGCGCGTTCCAGCGCGGCCAGATTCCGGTGGGCCTCTGGCATCAGCGGGTCGATCTCGATGGCGCGCCGGATGGCGACCAGGGCGGCGTCGTGCCGGCCGTCGTCGCCCAACGCCACCGCCATGTTGCTCAAGGCCTGCGCGTAGTCCGGGTCCAATTCCAGGGCGCGGCGGTAATGCGCCAGCGCCTGCGGGTTGTCGCCCAGGCGCTTGCAGGTGTTGCCCAGGTTGTTGTGGGCCTGCGGGCTGTCGGGCAGCAACGCGGCCACGCGCTGCAGGCAATCGAGGCTGGCGGCAAGCTGGCCTGCCTCTTGCAGGATGATGCCCAGGTTGTTCCAGCCCTCGGCCAGCCCCGGGTCGGCGGCCACCGCGCGGCGGGCGGCGGCCTCGGCTTCGTCGAGCCGTCCCTGCTGGCGGCACACTTCCGCCAGATTGCTGCAATAGGCGGCCGGCGCCGCGGGCGGCTGGCAGGCCGCGCGCAGGTGCGCCAGCGCCAGCGCTGGATGGCCGTACGCATGCGCGATCAGGCCGAGCAAATGCCGCGCGTCGGGCTGGTCCGGAACCGCGTCCAGCACGCGCTGGCAAAGGTCTTCGGCTTGCGCGGCCTGACCGGCGTTCCAGTGCGTGTGGGCCAGGGCGATGGCCTCGCGGACGGTCAACGGCGGGGTGGCGCGGTCGGCGGTCGGGCCCAAGAAGGTCGCTCCTTGTAAATCGGCATTGGCGGCAAAAGTGTGATTATCTTCGCGGTGGGCAGGAATTGACCAGTGATTGCGCCTTTTCTTTTCGCTTCAGCCGCCGTGGCGCCGGCTATATTGTGCGCAAATATTCCACCCGTTGGCCAAAAAGGCCGCTCGTCCCGTCGTGGATGCGCCGCGCTGTCGCATGCGTGCGCACCACGTTCACAGTGCACCGGGATGACGCCGGCCATCGCAAATACAAGGGTCCCCGCTTTGAACCACATCTACCGTCTGGTATGGAACCGCCGCCTGCGCGTCTGGCAAGCGGCGTCGGAACTGGCATCGCAAGCGCGCGCGGGCGGGATCTCGCGCGGCCCCGTCCTGCCTTTCCCGCCGCGCCGTCATGCGCTGGGCGCCGCGCTGGCGCTCGCACTGGCCGGGACCGGCGGGGCGGCCCAGGCGGACTGTATCCGCGTCGGCCTTCTCGTCCAATGCGCCTCGCCAGCCAATCCTGTCACGCCGTCCTACGCGGATGCGTCCAATAACCTGGAGGTCACCGTGACTGGCACGGGGTCGTTGGGCGTCATACCGCCCGGCGGCGGCACCGCGCTCAGCCTGACCGGCAGCAACGTGACCGTGTCGAACCATGGCAAGATCGACCCTAACCCGCTTGGCGTGAATTCGGCCGGGTCGACCGGCATGTTCGTCGGCAACAGTTCGGCCGGCGAAACACGGGTGACCAATGGGACGACGGGGACGATTGTCGGCGTCACCCCTGGCGTCGGCGGCGGCTCCAGCCTGCCGTCACTTTTGGGCATGGCCCTGGCCGTGCAGAACGGCAGCGGCGGGACGAGCTATCTCACCAACGCTGGCATGATAAGCAGCAGAGATGTGGACGGCACCGTCACCGCGGCGGCGGACAAGGCCGTCATTGCCGCTTACGGCGGCGCCAAGGTGGAATTCCTCAACGACCGTACCGGCACCATCGTCGGCCGCGTCGCGTTCGAAGCCGCCGGCATTCCCGGCGAGGGACACAGTTTCACCAATGCCGGGACCATCGTCGGCGGTGTGTCGCTGGGCCAGGGCGGCAACAACACGTTCACCGCCGTCTCCGGTTCCATCGTGTTTCGCGGCGGGGGATCGTCGTCAGCTGATCTGCCGGTGACCGGCCATGACGGCCTCGCGTTCGCGCCTGCCGGCACGGTCGATGGCGGCGTGGGCGGGGGCAACACGCTGGTGCTGCAGAACGCGCTGCCGTCCGCGGGCACGGGCACCGGGACGGGAGGGGCGGTCACCGCCATCTCGGGGCTGACCTACATCAACTTCCAGCACCTGCGTATCAACAGCGGTTCCTGGATATTGCAGGACTCGCCCCTGGTCTCCGGCGGCAGCGTGACACTCAACGGCGGCCTGGCGACGCTGCAGCACGGCGCCATGCTAGGACTCGGCCCGATCAACGCGAATGGGGGCGCGATTGCCGCTGGCGGCACGTCGGGGACGTTGAGAATGGCCAACGACTTCCTGCTGGGTCCTGGCGGACTCACGGTAACAGGCGCCAATGGCATGACGCTGTCCGGCACGCTGTCCGGCGCGGGGGCGCTGAGCCTGACTGGCACCGGCACCGTCATCCTCACCGGCGCCGGCAACCATGCCGGCGGTACTTTCGTGCAAGCCGGCACCCTGCAGATAGGCAACGGCGCCAACTCGGGCAGCCTGGCCGGCGACGCGGACATCGCGGCGGGCGCGGCGCTGGTATTCAATCGCAGCGATACGATCCGCTTCGACGGGATACTGCGCGGCGCCGGACAGGTGCGCCAGGCCGGCGCCGGCACCCTGGTGCTGGCTGGCGAGAACGCCTTCGCGGGCACCACGGTGGTCGACGCGGGCACGCTGCAAGTGGGCGATGGCGGCAATCGCGGCTCGTTGAGCGGCAATATCGTCAACAACGCCAACCTGCGGTTCGATCGCGCGGACGACTCCGCCTACGGTGGCGCGATTTCCGGCGCGGGCGCAACGACGAAGCTGGGAGCCGGGACGCTCGCGCTCACCGGCGACAGCAGCGCCTACACGGGCGCCACGCAGGTGGCGGCCGGCACGTTGCAGGTGGACGGCAAGCTTGGCGGCCAGGTGCTTGCCGCGAGCGGGTCGACGCTGTCCGGCTCCGGAACGCTGGGCGCGGTGACCATCGCATCCGGCGCCACCCTGGCCCCGGGCAGCGCCAACCTTCCCACGGGCCGCATGAACGTGCAGGGGGACCTGGCCTTCCAACCGGGCTCCGTCTTTCGCGTCGCCACCACCCCCGATGGCATGGCCAGCAGTGTGCGGGTGGCCGGCAGCGCCAGCCTGGCCGGCTCGGTCGTGCACATCGGCCCGAACGGCAACTATGCGCCTTCCACCACCTATACCATCCTGACCGCGGACAATGGCGTGCTGGGACGCTTCGACAGTGTCTCGAGCAACCTGGCGTTCCTGACGCCTTCACTGGCCTACGACAGCCAGCGCGTCGATCTGGTGGTGAGCCTCAAGCAGGTTCCGTCCGATGACGGCGGCTCGCGCCCGATCCAGTTTGTCGACGCGGCGGCCAGCGGTAACCAGCGCGCGGTGGCGCGGGCCCTGCAGAGCCTGGCGCCGGAGAGCACGTTGTACCGGCACGTGTTGAACCTGCCGGACGGCATGCCCGCCCAGGCCTTCAATGCGCTCTCGGGCGAGGCCCATGCCAGCGCGATGTCGATCCTGCAGGGCGCCACCAGCGCAATGACGCAGATGCCGCTGTCGCGGCTGCGCGCCAATCTGGGCGCGGGCTGGGCCCCTGGCGCGCCGACGGCGCAGCTGGGCAGGAGCGATGCCGCGTCGCTGCCGCAATCGAATGCGCAACCGCTCTGGACCCAGGTGTTCGGCAATTGGACCACCCTGGGCGGCGACGGCAACGCCGCCCGTACCACGCAGACTGACTCGGGCATGATCCTCGGCGGCGACGTGGCGGTCGGCGCGCAATGGCGCCTGGGCGGCGCGCTGGGCTACACCAACAGCCGCAGCCGCACCAGCGACCGGGCCTCCAGCGCCGACGTCGACAGCTACAGCGTCACGCTGTATGGCGGCCGGGCGTTCGAGGCCGGCGCGGGCCGCATCAACCTCAGCCTGGGCGCCGCCTATACCTGGCACGACGTTGACACCCGCCGCAGCACCGCCGCCGCCGGCCTGGACCAGACGCTCAAGGCCGGCTATGGCGCCAGCACGGGACAAGTATTCGGTGAACTCGGTTATGCCGTGCCGTTGAATGACCGGGTCACGCTCGAGCCATTCGTCGGCGCCAACTTCAGCGACCTGCGTACCCGCGGCTTTTCCGAAGCCGGCGGCGACGCGGCGCTGCGCGGCGAGAGCGGCCGCAGTCGCATCACGACCACCACACTGGGCCTGCACGCGCGCAGCGATTTCGAAAGCGCCGGCGCGCGCGGCGCGGTGCAGGGCACGCTGGGATGGCGGCATGCTTTCGGTGATCGCAACCCGCTCAGCACGATGTCCTTCGTCCAGGGCGGGGACGCGTTTTCGGTAACGGGGGCGCCGGTGGCGCAAGACGCCGTCGTGGTCGAACTCGGCGTGGGCATCGACGTCAGCAAGCGCACCACGGTAAGCGCACTGTATGGCGGGCAGTTCGGCGATGGCAACCGGCAGAACAGCGGCACGCTGGAAGTGAAATACCGCTACTGACTCCGGCAGCGTCCCGCGCGGCGCGAGCCCGGATTGTGAAAACGCCGCGCCACGGCAGTGCCGCGGCGCGGCGCATCGTTTACGCCACCGTCACCGGAATCTGGCGCGGTTGCGCTTCGCGCACACGCGGCACGCGCAGCGTCAGGACCCCTTGCTTGAGGTTGGCGCTGATCGCGTCCTTGTCGAATTCCGGTCCCAGCCGGAACGAGCGGCGAAACAGCGGCTCGCGCAGCTCGCTGTGGATCAGGCGCAGTTCCTGCGGCACCGGCACGGCAGCTTCGCCTTCGATGACGAGCACGTCGGATTCGACCTTGATGTTCAGGCGTTCCTTGGTGACGCCGGGCAGGTCGGCCAGCACCGTGACACCGGCGGTGTCCTCGAAAATGTCCACGGCGGGCAGGGTGGCGGGGCGCCGCTGCGCGGCGCGGCTTTCTTGTTCGACAACGAGTTCGTTACGCGTATTCATGATGCTATCTCCTGAATAGTGCGATGGGCGGGCGTTACTGCACCGGGATGAGACGCGGCTTGGACGACTCCTTCTTCTTGATGGAGACCAACAGGCAGCCGTCGACATAGCGCGCCTGCACGTTGTCCGCGTCGACGTCGGCCGGCAGTTCGATGGCGCGGGTGAATGAACCGTCGGCGCGTTCACGCGCGTAGTAGCGCGCGTTCTCCGGCAGCGCCTGCGCTTCGCGCGTGCCGCTGATCGTCAGCAGGCCTTTCTCGATGGACACTTTCAGGGTGTCCGGATCGATGCCGGGGATGAATGCCACCACGACCGCGGCCTCATCCGACACGCCGATATTGACCGGCGGAAAATGCCCGCGCGGCAGGGCGCGCAGGGTCGCGGGCAGGCCCGCGCCGCGCAGGATGCGGTCCATCTGTTCCTGGACCGCGTCGAAGAAGGACTCGACACCGGTGTCGGTGAATGGGTAGTTCGCCATGATTACCTCCCAAGATGGTTTGGACAGGATCGGGGCCGCTTCATGCGTCGCAATCGCCAGCCGCTCGACCGCTTCAACAGAGATATGAGTGCGACCGGCGCGGATTCAAGACCCGCCATTTTTGATTCGTGAAATCGTGTGGCGCAAGCGCATAGACAGCATCGAACGGCGGCTCGCGAGGACGCGGGGACGACGGATTTTTCGGGCCGCACACGCAAAAAAAAGGCACCGCGCCAGTGGCGCGATGCCTTCACGCTGCTCCGGTCCGAGAGGGGTCAGAAGTCCATGGCTTCGGCCGGCGCCGCCTGCGGCTTGGTCTCTTCGGCGGCCTGCGCGACGGTCGCGTCGGTCGTCAGGATCAGGCCGGCGATCGACGCGGCGTTCTGCAGCGCGGTGCGCGTGACCTTGGTCGGGTCGACCACGCCGATTTCCACCAGATCGCCGTACTCGCCGGTGGCCGCGTTGTAGCCATGATTGCCCTTGGCGTCCGCCACCTTGGCCACCACCACCGACGGCTCCTCGCCGGCGTTGGCCACGATCGCGCGCAGCGGCGCCTCCAGGGCGCGGCGCACGATGCGGATGCCGGCGTCCTGGTCGGCATTGGCGCCCTTGAGGTCCTGGATGGCCGCGCGCGCGCGCAGCAATGCCACGCCGCCGCCGGGCACGATCCCTTCCTCGACGGCCGCGCGGGTCGCATGCAGGGCATCGTCGACGCGGTCCTTCTTCTCCTTCATCTCGACTTCCGTGGCGGCGCCGACCTTGATGACGGCCACGCCGCCAGCCAGCTTGGCCACGCGTTCCTGCAGCTTCTCGCGGTCGTAGTCGCTGGTGGCGTCCTCGATCTGCTTGCGCAGCGTCTTGACGCGGGCGTCGATGGCTTCCTGCTTGCCGGCGCCGTCGATGATGATGGTGTCTTCCTTGCGCACCTCGATGCGCTTGGCGCTGCCCAGGTCCTGCAGCGTGGCCTTCTCGAGCTGCTTGCCGGTCTCTTCCGAAATGACCGTGGCGCCCGTGAGGATGGCGATGTCCTCCAGCATGGCCTTGCGGCGGTCGCCAAAGCCCGGCGCCTTGACCGCGGTGACCTTGAGCACGCCGCGCATGGCGTTGACCACCAGCGTGGCGAGCGCTTCGCCTTCGACATCCTCGGCCACGATCAGCAGCGGCTTGCCGGCCTTGGCGGCGCCTTCCAGCACCGGCAGCAGTTCGCGCACATTGGAGATCTTCTTGTCGTACAGCAGCACCAGCGGGTCGTCGAGCTGGGCCACCTGCTTCTCGGGATCGGTGATGAAGTAGGGGCTCAGGTAGCCGCGATCGAACTGCATGCCCTCGACGATATCGAGTTCGTTGTCCAGCGACTTGCCGTCCTCGACGGTGATCACGCCTTCGCGCCCGACCTTGTCCATCGCGTCGGCGATGATCTTGCCGATGGCTTCATCCGCGTTGGCCGACAGCGCCGCCACCTGCGCCGTTTCCTTGCTGGTGGAGATCGGCTTGGAAAGCTTGCGCAGCGCCTCGACCACGCCCGACACGGCCTGGTCGATGCCGCGCTTCAGGTCCATCGGATTCATGCCGGAGGCCACGTACTTCATGCCTTCCTGCACGATGGCCTGCGCCAGCACGGTGGCGGTGGTGGTGCCGTCGCCGGCCACATCGGCGGTCTTGGAGGCGACCTGCTTGACGATCTGCGCGCCCATGTTCTCGAACTTGTCCTTCAGTTCGATCTCCTTGGCGACCGAGACCCCGTCCTTGGTGATGGTGGGCGCGCCGAAGCTGCGTTCCAGCAGCACGTTGCGGCCCTTGGGGCCGAGCGTCACCTTGACGGCATCGGCCAGGATGTTGACGCCCTTGACCACGCGGGCGCGGGCGTTATCGTGGAATTTGACGTCTTTGGCACTCATTTCTTGCTCCTCGATTCGCGATGGCCGGGCCTCAGGCGGCCTTCTTCAATTGCTTGTCCTGCGGCGTGAGCACGGCGAAGATGTCGTCTTCGCGCATGACCAGCAGCTCCTCGCCGTCGACCTTCACGGTCTGGCCGGCATACTTGCCGAAAAGGACGTGGTCGCCCACCTTGAGTTCCGGCTCGCGCAGCGAGCCATCGGCGTTGCGCTTGCCCTGGCCGACGGCGAGTACTTCGCCTTGCTCGGGCTTTTCGGCGGCGGAGTCCGGGATGACGATGCCGGATGCGGTCTTGCGCTGTTGTTCGATTCGCTTGACGATAATCCGGTCATAGAGGGGACGGATCTTCATGACTCTATCTCCTGAAGTCTTGATCATCAAAAAGTGAATACCGGCGCGTTGCGCGCCGCACGGCAGCGCCACGCATCGGGCATCCACGAACGGGATGCGCAAAAAATCTATGGGCGGGCCAAAGACGCTTCAAGGGTCAAAAATGCATCAAAATGAAACTTAAAGAATCAGAAAATCCTTGCCTCGTCCCAGCCGGTAAAGCACCTTGCGGCGCAGTTCGCGGCCGTCCGGTTGCAGCGGCACCGGGCAGGGTAGGGAGCGTCCGCCGTCGGCGTCCAACGTATCGTCGTCGCCGTCCAGTTGGCGCCACAGGCCGCCCTTGCGTGGCCTGAACAGCCAGCGCACGTAGCCCTTGCGCGCCGCCAGTTCAAGCAGGTCTTGCTGATCCGGCGCTTCCACCACGACGGTGTCGTCCGATGGCGGCAGGTCGGAATAATCGGCGAAGGCGCGGTGGCCGGCCACGGCTTCCGAGGCTGGCGCGTTCAGGCGCCACCAGGGCGGGCGCGCCAAGCGCTCGACATCCCAGGCGCCAAGCGCCCATCCGGCGTCGATGATCGCGCGGTCCAGCACGGCAAAATCGCGCCAGCGCAGATTGAGTTGGACCGCCGACCCGGCGACGGAGCGCAGTCCGCCGTCCGCCGTGCCATCACGGTGAAAGCCATGCCAGTGCAGCGTGAGAATGAGCGGCGTGTCGGCCTTGCGGATGGCGCTGGCCGTCACGGCATACAGCGGCATGCGCAGGGCCGCGGTGTGTGAAGCGATCGTCTCGATGATATCCATGCGTGCGACTCCAACGACGGGCCTGCGTGGCAGGCCACGGCAACGATTTCGCTGGAGCAAATTTATCGCTTCGGGCGGGGATGCTCAAGATCGCGGCGGACACCGTCGGACGAACATGCCGGAAGCGCGCGGGTGATTGATCTTTCAATACCTACTAAAAGTAGGCTACTATTCGTATATAGAAACTCTGTACGGAAGATCCGCATGCACGCGCTTATCGTTGTCGCACATCCCGACGCCGCATCCCTGACCCACGCCATCGCCGCCCGGCTCGCGCAGGGCGTTGTCGCCCGCGGCCCGGAACATTCCTTCGAGATCGCGGATCTGGCCGCGGAAGGGTTCGATCCGAGGTTCACCCAGGCCGATGCGGCCCTGCATCTGAAGCAGGCCGCGTCGTCGCCGGACGTCGTCGCCGAGCAGGCGCGGATCGACCGCGCGGATGCATTGGTGTTGGTCTATCCGGTTTACTGGTGGTCGTTCCCCGGCCTGTTGAAAGGCTGGATCGACCGCGTGTTCACCAACGGCTGGGCCTATGACGCCGGCGCGGACGGCAAGCTGGTCAAGAAACTGCAGCGCCTGCCCGTGCATCTGGTTGCCAGTGGCGGCGCCGATATGCGAACCTACGGCAGGCATGGCTACTTCGGCGCCATGAAAACGCAGATCGACCACGGCATCTTCGGCTACTGCGGCGCGCGCGTCGCGACATCGGAATTGCTGCTTCCTTCGGATGCCGGCTTTCCGGCTTCCCATCTCGACGCGGCGCACGCCATCGGTCAGCGGATTTTTGCCGTGCAATCCTGATCGATACCCGAGAATACAGATGTCCGCCGTTCCCGTTCCCGTTCCCGCTCCCGCTTCCCCGCCACGCCGCCGCCTGTCGAAAGACGAGCGCTCGCGCCAGCTGATGGAGGTTTCCTGGAAACTGGTCAGCGAGGAAGGCACCGACGCCTTGACCCTGGGACGCCTGGCCGAAGCGGCCGGCGTCTCCAAGCCGGTGGTCTATGACCACTTCGGCACACGCAATGGCCTGCTGGCCGCCTTGTACCAGGACTTCGACGCGCGCCAGACGGCGATCATCGATGACGCCATTGCGGCCAGCAAGCCGAGCCTGAAGGACAAGGCCGGCGTCATCGCCGAGCGGTACGTCGCATGCGTGTCGACGCAGGGGCGCGAGATTCCCGGAGTGCTGGCGGCGCTGGACGGCTCGCCGGAACTGGCGGCCGTGAAACGGCAGTACCAGTATGCCTTCATCGAAAAATGCCGGCGGCTGTTTGCGCCCTTCGCCGGGCCGCAAGGCATTGCCACGGCCAGCCTGTGGGCCATGCTGGGCGCGGCCGACGCGCTGTCGACCGCGGCCGTCGCCGGTGAAATTTCCGAGGCGCAGGCGTGCGACGAACTCCGCAAGACCATCCTGGATATGGTCAAGCGAAACAAGTGACGCGCGGCGCGGCCAGCGCCGCGCCAATGAGGCCCGTCAGTACAATACCGGCCTGCCCGAAAAAGGAGTTTTCATGGACGTCGCACTCGGCGCAAGAATGGGAGGGCCGGAGGCCGGCTCGCGGTTCCTGCCCGCCGTCGTCGCGTACCGGCCCAGGTTGAAAGCCGCGTTGGCGCCGGTCGTGGTGCCTGGCGCCGCCACGCTGGATATCGAGCTATTCGTGGGCGGCAGCATCAGCGATTACGCCGAGTCGGGGTTCAGCGCCGTGGCGAAGTACTCGGGCAAGAAGGCGGCCCTTACGGTTGCCATCCAGGTCCCGCGCCACGACGCGATGGCAGTGGCCGACGCGGACGCGAATGCGGCGGTGGCCAGTTGGGTGGTTCGCGGGCTCGAATCCATGAAACGCTCCGCCAGCGCCGGCGCGCTGCATCTGACCGGGGTGCTGGCGGCGCTCAAGCGCGCGTAAGCGCCGGCCGGCCGCCTCGGTCCGATTGCTGGCGCGGCGGCGCGCGGTCGCGTGTTGTCCGTCGGACACAGCGGGAAGGCACAGAGATGGCTCGGGTATAGTGGGCCCACCTCAATTTCCGGCCGTGTCCGCCCCATGCCATCGTCCCTCTTCCGTCCTCGTCTCCCTTCCCTTGGCGCCCTGGCGCTGGCCCTCCTGGCGCTGCCGGGGGCGCAGGCCGACGCTGCCCAGCGCACCGTCTACAAGGGCACGCTGCAAGGGGCCGGCGAGGTGGTGCTGGAACTGGATGACGCGGCCGGCGCCAACGGGGTCGTGAGCGGGCGCTATTTCTATCCGAAGAGCGGCGTCGACATTCCCCTGCGCGGCGCGGGCGACGTCCTGTACGAGCCCAAGCCGCACCCGGCGCGGCCTCCGGCTTCGGACACGGCCGCGATCGACGCGCCCGACCGCGCCGCCAGCTGGCAAGGCACGCGCGATGAGAAGGGCTATCGCGGGCAGTGGACCGACACCCGCACCGGCAAGCAACGCCGCTTCGACCTGCAGCGCGTGGCCGGCTACGACACGGCGCAACTCGAACGCGACCGCGCCAAGGCGCGCGCCACGCAGGCCGACGTGGGCGACATCGACCTCAAGGCGGGCATCGACGCTGCCCGCGCGCCCTATGAAACACTGAAGCTGGCCGGCCACGCCAAGCCGGTGGGCAAGGACGTCGGCACGGGCGCGGTGGCCTACCGCATGTGGCAAGATCCGCGCACCGGGTTTGCCTATCCACGGCTCAGCCGTCATCCCGATCCGCAGGTCATGCGGCGCGTCAATGACCTGCTGGAACAACGCCACTGGCGCAAGAGCCTGGGCGCGCTGGAATGCATGGCCTCTGCCTACACCAGCACGAATCCCGGCGCGGGCACGCTGGGCGGGTTCGACGAAGAAAACATCAACGTCACCTGGCTGTCGCGCGCGCTGCTGACCGTGACCGAAGCGGGCAGCCTGGATTGCGGCGGGGCGCATCCCGCCAACCATTTCGAGCCATACACCTTCGACTTGCTGCGCGGCGAATACCTCGATTGGAACCGCGTCTTCGACGCCTACGCGCCGGGCAAGCGCAGCTTCGGCCGCGAGCCCAGCGCGGCGCTGCTGGGGCTGGTGGAACAGGTGGTCAAGGCCGGCCCGCCCGAAGACCGCGCCGAGCAGCATCCCAACCTGGAAGATTGCGCCGACCTCTGGCCGCAATACCTGGCCCTGGGCGCCACTTCGCCGGGGGCATTGAGCCTGTCGGTGTCCGGCGTGGGACACGCCTCGGGCGCCTGCCTGGGTACCCACGGCAGCGTGCCGTTCAAGGCACTGCAACCCTACCTGAAGCCGGGCGGACAGGCGTATCTGGTGACTGACTTGGACTCAAACTGATAAACGACGTGTCATTGTTGACGGTCCAGTGTTCGGCGCGGATGCGCATTAGGCCCGCTTGCGTCACCGGCGTGTGATTGTCCCGAATGAAAAGCACCCCGAAGGTGGAATTGACATCCGACCGCAGGGGCGGATTTTCAGTTCATGGCTTCATTGCCGATGACGTTTGCCAATGACGCGTCAATCTTCCTTCAACAACGCCAACACGTTCTGCGCCAGCTGGTTGGCCTGGGTCAACGCCACCTTGCTGGCCTGCTGCAGGATCTGCTGTCGCGTCAGGTTGGAGGTCTCCACCGCGTAGTCCGCGTCCTCGATGCGGCTGCGGGCCTGGCTGAGGATGCCGGCGGTGTGGTTGAGGTTGGTGATGACCGAACCCAGGCGGTTCTGCATCGCGCCCAGTTCGCCACGCAGGCTGTCCACCTGGCCCAGCGCGTTGCTCACCCGCTTCATGGGCGCGACCTTCAGGTTGACGGTGGGCGGCGCATCCTTCGGCTTGAATTCCACGACGCCGGTGGACGAGATGCTGATGTCGTAGAAATTGCCGTCGCTGCCGCTGATGACGTAGTCGCCGTTGGCGTTGCCGCTGGCGTCGGTCAGGTAATGCACCTTGCTGTCCTGGTCGAACAGGGGATGGCCGTCCGCCGCGGCGGGTACGGGCGCGAGGCTTTGGAGAAAATCGAATAGTTTGATGGGTGTGCCCTTCTTGACCACATCAGCCGCGATCGTGACGGATGGAGCGGGCGGAGCAGGGGGAGCCACGGGAGGAGGCGTTACCGGCACAGGCACTTTCTGGCCGACGAGATAGGCGGTACCGGCCCTTATCTGGGCGGCTTCTGCCGCGCTGACTTTTGTGAGATCGAAGGCCGTCAGTCCGGCGATGTCGATATCCAGGGTGCTGCCAACCGTGGCGGGCGAGGCGACCCTATAGGAGTTTCCCGTTAGGTGCGCCACGGTACCCATCATTCGAACCAAGTAGTTGGTGGTTCCATTGAAGTCATATTGGACGAGGAATGCCTCGAACATGGTGAAGGTTCTGCTTCCATTCCTGATGGCCAGGGTTGCCGAGGTGACGGTCGGCGGGGGGGGCGCCGGACTGGGAGCGATAGGGGCGGCTGGCCCGGGTGATGCAGCAGTGTCCAGCATGGTTTTGTCCGTTGCGCCACCCAGCCGCGGATCATGCACCACGTCGATCCGGTCCAGGTTCAGGGTCCTGGTATTGACGAGCCGGGTGTTGATGTCGAGGGTGTCGCCATCATGCGCGCCGATCTGCAAGGGAATGCTGGCGTCCTCGGCCAGCACGTTGAGGTTGTTGAACCGCGTCTGGTGGGAAATGCGTTCGATCTCGCCCAACTGCTGGTCGATCTCGGCCTGGATGGCGCGCAGGTCTTCGAGCGAGTTGCTGCCGTTCTGCGATTGCACCGCCAGTTCGCGGATGCGTTGCAGGCTCTGGTCCATCTGGCCGAGCGCGCCTTCGATGGTCTGCGTGAGCGAGATGCCGTCGCTGGCGTTGCGCGCAGCCTGGTGCTGGCCGCGGATCTGGGCGGTGAAGTGGTGGGCGATGGCTTCGCCGGCGGCGTCGTCCGCCGCGTGATTGATGCGCAGCCCGGACGACAGGCGTTCCGTGGCCACCGCCTGCGCGGATTCCGATTTGCCCAGGTTGGTACGCGCCCGTAGCGACGGGGCCTGGTTTCGGATCGAGGGCATGAGGTTCTCCAATGCAAGGTTGCGACAGGGCCATGCCGCGGTAGCAGCGGGCACGGCGCGCATGTTGTTGCGAACGGGATGGCGTGGGTCGATTCGCGCCGTCGTCGTGTCGCCCGTGGACGGCGCCACGCGCGACGGATCGACGCGATGACCGGGATGGGGTTGATGATGGCATGCGGCCAGCTTGCGGTGACCCGCCACGGGCCGCCGGGACGCGGGTTGGCTTATCCAATCTGGGATAGATCATTTTAAAAATGCTAAGCCGATCATCCGCCGGACGTCTCGCGGCGAAGACAAATCCCGGATCGATCCGACGCGGCGCCCGCGCCGGCGGTCAGGACGCGTCGGACTGCGCTTCCGTCGTCAGCCAACGCTTGAGCGCGTCCACGATCTGTCCGGCATCGGTGCGGGCATACAGGCTGAACCGACCACCGGTTTCGTGGAACCCGAGGGGCGCGGCCAGCCGGCCCGCGCGGATGTCGGCCTGCGCCAGTTCCCTGGGCGCCATGCCGATGCCCAGGCCGGCCGCCGCGGCTTCGAGCATGTGGCCGAGCTGGTCGAACTGGCGCCTGGGTTGGCGCGTGTCGAGCGTCAGGCCGCGGGCCTGCGCCCAGTGTTCCCAGATGGCGGGGCGCGAGGCGGTGTGCAGCAGGGGCGCGCCCGCCACGTCGGCGGGCTGGCGGATGCGGCGGGCAAGATCGGGGGGGCAGACCGGGCCGATGGCCTCCCGGAACAAGGGCAGCGCCTGGATGGCCGGCGACTGGTGCGCGTCGGCCACGATCAGCACGTCGACCACGCGCCGCTCCAGCAGGCCAATGTCCGTGGCGGTTTGCAGCCGGACCTGGACGTCGGGATGGTCGCGCTCGAAATGCTCCAGCCTGGGGATGATCCAGTTCGACAACAGGCTCGCCGGCGCGCCGATCACCACCTCTGGCGACGCCGATCGGCCTAGCAGTTCGGCCAGGCGTTGTTCCAGCATGTCGAAGGCCGGCAGGCTGGCGCGGTGCAGGTCCTGGCCCGCCGCGGTAAGCCGCACGCCTTCCGAGTGGCGGTCGAACAGCTTGCGGCCCAGCCAGGTTTCGAGCTGCCGGATCTGCTGGCTGACCGCGCTGTGCGACACGCCCAATTCCTGCGCCGCCAGCGACAGGTTCAGGTGCCGGGCGGCGCTGTCGAAAAAGCGCAGCGAGTTCATCGAGGGCAGGTTACGCATGCCGTCGATATTAGAAAATCTGATAGCCGCGCGCAAGAAATCTATGATTTATTCCGCGAATTTCCCTGGATACCATGGTGCCCATGTTCCCGAAGGGCTGAAACCATGTCTTTTACCTTACATCCAGAATTTCCCGACGCGTCGGGGCAGTTCGGCGGCTACGGCGGCCGCTACATGCCCGAGACGCTGGCGCCGGCGCTGGACGCGCTTGAACGCACCTATCGCGCCGTCCGGGCGGAACCCGGTTTCTGGGCCGAGTACCGCGCCATGCTGGCGGACTACGTGGGCCGCCCGAGCCCGCTGCTGTATGCCGCGGCGATCAGCGACGAGCTGGGCGGCGCCCGCCTGTTCCTCAAACGCGAAGACCTGAACCACACGGGCGCCCACAAGATCAACAATTGCCTGGGTCAGGCGCTGCTGGCGCGGCGCATGGGCAAGCGCCGCATCATCGCCGAGACCGGCGCGGGGCAGCACGGGGTCGCCACGGCCACGGTGTGCGCGTTGTACGGCCTGGAATGCGTGGTCTACATGGGCGCCGTCGACGTGGCGCGCCAATCCTCCAACGTGGCGCGCATGAAGATGCTGGGCGCCCAGGTGCGTCCGGTGCGGGACGGCAGCGCCACCTTGAAGGACGCGATGAATGCCGCCATCCGCGACTGGATCGCCCATCCGGACGACACCTACTACCTGCTGGGGACCGGCGCTGGCCCCCATCCCTATCCCTGGCTTGTGCGCGAATTGCAGAAGGTGATCGGCGAGGAAACGCGGGCGCAGATCATCGAGAAGACGGGGCGGCTGCCGGACGCGATGGTGGCCTGCGTCGGCGGGGGCTCCAACGCCATCGGCTTTTTCCATCCGTTCCTGAACGATGCCGGCGTGCGGCTGTTCGGGGTCGAGGCGGGCGGACGCGGCACCGAGACCGCCGAGCACGCGGCCAGCATCGGCGAGGGGGCGCCCGGCGTCCTGCATGGCTGCCGCAGCTATTTCCTGCAGGATGCGGATGGCCAGATCCGGAATGCCCACTCGATTTCGGCGGGCCTGGATTATCCGGGCGTTGGCCCCGAACACGCGTTGCTGCACGACACAGGGCGCGTCATCTACGAGTCGATCACCGATGCCGAGGCGGTCGACGCATTCGTCTGGCTGACGCGGCGGCAGGGCATCATCCCCGCGCTGGAAAGCGCGCACGCCCTGGCCTACGCCCGCAAGCTCGCGCCGCGCATGGCGCGCGACCAGACGCTGGTGGTGTGCCTGAGCGGGCGCGGCGACAAGGATATGGATTCGGTGCTGCAATTCACGGGGGAAGCGCGATGAACCGGCTTGAACGAACCTTGGCGGACCTGCGCGGCTCCGGCCGGCCGGGCCTGGCGGCCTACTTCACGGCCGGCGATCCCTGCTACGACGACTGCCTGGCCTTGCTGCGAGCGCTGCCCGCGGCGGGCGCGGACGTGATCGAGCTGGGCATGCCGTTCAGCGATCCGATCGCCGACGGCCCGGTGCTGCAACGGGCCAACGCGCGCGCGCTGAAGGCGGGGCAGACGCTGCGGCGCACCCTCGACCTGGTTGCCGCCTTCCGCGAGGAAGACGCCCACACGCCGGTCGTGCTGATGGGTTACCTGAACCCATTGATGCGCTATGAAGCGGCCAGCTTCATGGCCGACGCGGCCTGGGCCGGCGTCGATGGCCTGATCGTGGTGGATTTGTCGCCCGAGCATGCCGCCGGCATCGAACGGCTGGCGCGGCGGCACGGCATCGCCATCATCAGGATGACCGCGCCGACCACGCCGGACGAACGCCTGGAGCAGGTGCTGGCCGGCGCCAGCGGCTTCGTGTACCACGTCATGCTGGCGGGAACCACGGGAGCCACGCTGCCCGCCGACGAAGTCATCGCCGCTTCCCTGGCGCGGCTCCGGGCGCGAACGCGGCTGCCCATCGCCGCCGGCTTCGGCGTGCGGACGGCCGACCAGGTGCGGGCGGTGGGGCGCCATGCCGATCTCGTCGCCGTCGGCACGCGGCTGGTCGAAGTGCTGGCATCATCCGGCGTGCCCGCGGCGCTGGCCGAGATCCGGTCGCTGGCCGCCGCCGCCAGGGCGGGGCGCTAAGCCGCGGCGATCCGCGCCTGGCTTGCGCGCGGCGTCCAGACGTTCCTCAATGCGAGCGCCGCGCCCCGCGGTCCGCCGAGGTGGGCAAATCCGTTCACTGGCCCATCCCCGGCGGGGCGGCGCGTCCTACGCTGATCCGTTTCTTGGGAGACGGATATCAAAGGGCGCATATTCTGCCTGGCCATGGTGGCGGGCGCCGGAGCGGTGCAAAGCCTGGCGGTGTTGCCGGGCGCGGCGTTGCGCCTGGTTGCGGGCGCGGCCTGCCTGCTGTTGGCGTGGGCGGCCCGCCATTGGCGCACGGGCGCCGCGGGCGTGCTGGCGGTTTTGGCGGCGGGGCTGCTGGCCGGGGCGCTCAATGCCACGGTGCGGGCGCAATGGCGCCTGGATGACGCGCTTGCCGACGAACACCAGGACGCGGTGGCGCGACTGGTGCTGCGCGTGGCCGAGCTGCCCGACGCCGACGCGCGCGGGGTGCGCTTCACGGCCGAGCAGGCGGGGCCGGGCCTGCCCGGCGTTCCCCGGCGCATCCTGGTCTCGTGGCTGGCGCCGCAGGCGGGCCGGCAGGAAGGGGCGCGGACCGCGCCGCCGGCGCTGCCGCAGGTGGTGCCGGGACAGGTGTGGCGCATGGCGCTGGTGCTGCGCCGGCCGCATGCGCCGCTCAATCCCGAGGCGGCCGATGGCGAGGCGCGGCTCTTCGCGCGCGGCTTGCGGGCCACCGGCACGGTGCGCGGCCAGCCGCGCCTGCTCGATGACCAGCCCTGGGCCTCGGCCGGCGTCGCCATCGAACGGGCCCGTCATCAGGTTCGCGAAGGCATGCGGCGCGCGTTGGGAGGGCACCGCTACGCGCCGGTGCTGATCGCGCTGGCAATCGGCGACCAGGCGGGGGTGTCGCGCGAGGACTGGCGCATTTTCAATCGCAGCGGCA
Source organism: Achromobacter sp. EG18 (assembly GCF_059759395.1). Taxonomy (NCBI): domain Bacteria; kingdom Pseudomonadati; phylum Pseudomonadota; class Betaproteobacteria; order Burkholderiales; family Alcaligenaceae; genus Achromobacter; species Achromobacter sp. EG18. The sequence continues at coordinate 1,933,524 of NZ_CM186213.1, read as the reverse complement.
TCACTCACCTGGTGTCGATCAGCGGCATGCATGTGACATCGATCGCCGGGCTGGCGGCGTGGCTGGTGGCGGCGGCCTGGCGGCGCGCGCGGTGGCGCGGGTGCGGCCTGGCCGAACGCGTTCCGGCGCGCATCGCCGGCGGCGTCGCGGCGGCGGTGGTGGGCCTGCTGTATTGCCTGTTGGCGGGGTGGGGCGTGCCGTCGCGCCGCACCTTCTTCATGCTGTCGGTGGTACTGGCGGCCGCGTGGTCGCGCTTGCGGGTATCGGCGGGGCGGGTGCTGGCGTTCGCCGCCGCGGCGGTGACGCTGCTGGATCCCTGGGCGCCGATGGCGGCGGGATTCTGGCTGTCGTTCGGCGCGGTGGCGATTCTGTTGCGCGTTGCGCAGGCGCCGCGCGATGCCGACGCCGGCTGGCGGCAACGCTGCGGCGCGGCCCTGGCGCAGGCCACGCGGCTGCAACTGACCGTGACGCTGGGATTGACGCCGCTGCTCGCCTTCCTGGTACACCAGGTATCGCTGGGATCGCCGCTCGCCAATGCGGTGGCGATTCCGGCGGTGACTTTCCTGGTGACGCCATTGGCCCTGTTGTGCGCGCTGCTGTCGGTGACCCCGGCGATGGCGGGGGCCGCCGCCGTCGCCGGGCAGGCGGGGGCGCGGGTATTCGAGCTGGCAATGACGGTGGTGGCGTGGGTGGGCAACGCCGAGTGGGCCAGCTTCACGGTGGCGGCGGCGCCCTGGCCATGGCTGGCGTGGGCGCTGGCGGGCATGGCGTGGGCGTTGCAGGCGCCGGGCTGGCCCGCCCGGCGCCTGGGATGGCTGTGCATGCTGCCGCTGTTGTGCTGGCGGCCGGAGCGGCCCGCGCCAGGCGAGTGGCGCATGAGCGCATTGGACGTCGGGCAGGGCAGCGCGATCCTGGTCGAGACCGCGACGCAGGCCCTGCTGTTCGATGCCGGCCCGCGCCATTTCGGCGGAGGCGACGCCGGCGAGCTGGTGATCGCGCCGCAATTGCAGGCGCGCGGCATCGGCCGGCTGGACGTGCTGGTGCTGTCGCACGCCGACCTGGACCACGTGGGCGGGACGCGTTCGGTGCTGGCGGCGGTGCCGGTGGCGCGTAGCTATGCGTCGTTCGATGTGGCGGCATGGCTGCGGCGCGACGCGCGCCTGTGGCCCGGGCAGGACGGCGCCGGGGCGGACGGCAGGACGCCGGCGCGGATGTTGCGTTGCGAGCGCGGCGACAGTTGGCAGGCCGATGGCGTGACCTTCACGTTTCTGCATCCCGCGGCGGGCGCGCCGGCCGCCGGTGGCGACCGCAACGCCAACAGCTGCGTGCTGCGAGTCGGGGGCGCCCATCATTCCCTGCTGTTGACGGGCGATATCGGCGTCGCCCAGGAGCGCGAGCTGGCCGCCCTTGGGCTGCCGCCCACCGATATCGTGCTGGCGCCGCACCATGGCTCGGCGTGGTCATCCGGGCGCGAGCTGGTGGCGGCGGCGCGGGCCGGCCATGCGATCGCGCAGAGCGGCTACCTGAATCGCTTCGGGCATCCGGCGCCGGCGGTGGAGCGGCGCTGGCTCCGCGCCGGCGCGGCGTTCTGGCGCAGCGATCGCGACGGCGCGGTGATGGCCGAATCGCGCGCCGGCGGCCTCGATGTATGGGCCCAGCGGGCGCGCCACCGGCGCTATTGGCACGGGCGCTGAGGCGGCGCCGCCCGCCTCGGGCGCTCAGGCGCCCGTCTCGCTGACGCCGCACCACTGCGCGATGAACAGCGCGATGGTCTTGGTGATCAGCCGCAGCGACTCCAGGTGCACGCGTTCGTCGAAGCCATGGATGTCGAGCGATTTCGGGCCGTAGACCAGCGTGGGCATGTCGCCATAGATCACGAACACCCGGGCGTCGAGATAGCCGGGCGTGGTGAAGCTCTGCAGCTCGCTGTTGAAGGCCTGCTGGTGGCACGCGCGCAGGGTGTTCTCGGCGGCGCTGCCTTCCTCCAGCACATAGCCTTCGGCGTAGAAGCCGGTGTAGGTGACCTGAGGCGGCGTGCCGCCCAGGCGCGGGTCGGCGACGGCATCGCGCAGGCAGGCGTCGATCTGGGCGCGCCCCTCGTCGGCGGTGGTGCCGGGATAGATCGCGGCGCGCACGTCGAATTCACACCAGGGCGGCACGGTCGACGGCCAGTCGCCGCCTTCGATCTTGCCGATGTTGAAATTGATCGGATGATCCAGGTGCTCGAAATGGCGGTGGCAGTGATGTTCGGCGTTCCACTTGGCCTCGATGCCACGCAGGGCTTCGATGGCGGCGTAGGCGGCATCGATGGCGTTGAAGCCGTTGGCCATTTCGCGGGTGTGGGTGGGATGGCCCTGCACGCGGACCTTGAACCACAGCACGCCCACGTTGGCGCGCACCAGCATGTTCTCCTCGGGTTCCGGGATGATCACGGCATCGGCGCGGTAGCCGCGCAGCAGCGCCGCCAGGGCGCCGTTGCCGGTGCATTCCTCTTCGACCACCGACTGGAAATAGATGGGGGCGCCGGGCGCGTAGCCGGCCGCGCGCACCGCGTCGTAGGCGTACAGGTTGGCAACCAGCCCGGCCTTCATGTCGGCCGCGCCGCGACCGTACATCCAGCCGTCGATGATGGCCGGGTCCCAGGGCGAGCGGCTCCACATGTCGACCGGTCCGGTCGGCACCACGTCGATGTGTCCGTTCAGGATGAGGGAGCGGCCGGTCTGCTGTTCGGGACGATAGGTGCCCACCACGTTGAAAGCGTTTTCGTACGACACGGTCACCGGGCCGAAGCCGGGATGCGACTCGATGTCGCGCACGTCGATCTTCCAGCGGTCCATGGCGAAGCCGCGCGCGCGCATCGCTTCGAACAGGAAGTCCTGCGCCGTGTGTTCCTGTTCGCGCAGCGATGGAAAGCGTACCAGTTCCTGGGTGAAGGCGAGCTGGGCGTCGAACCGGGCATCGACGGCCTGCAGGATGCGGCGGGTCTGTTCTTCGGAAAGCGCCGGCGGGGTGGAGGTTTGTTGCGTCATCGTGTTTCCTTGGGGAGGCGGATTCAGGTTCAGGCGGCCGGCGCGTGCGCGGCGCGGGGCGTGTCCAGCGCCAGCCGGCGCTTGTGGCCGGCCAGGGCCCAGATCGACACCAGCGTGATCGCCGACAGGGTCGAGTAGAAGATCGCCAGCGGCAGCCATTGGCCGGGATAGTGGTAGGTCAGCCAGGTGCCGATCAGCGGCGTCATGCCGCCGGCGACCGCGCCGCAGAGCTGGTACGAAAGAGAGATGCCGGAATAGCGCACGTGCGCCGGAAACGCCGCGCTGATGTAGCCGGCCATCGCCGAGTAGATCGCGGCCATGAAGACCAGCACGATGGCGATGCCGCCGACGATGCTGTAGGACGTGCCCTGCGTGACGAGCATGAACATCGGGTAGGGCGCCAGCACCGAACAGACCGCGGCCGTGATGAGCACGCGGGTCGGACCGAGGATGTCGGCCAGCCACGCCGCCAGTGGCTGCACGAAGAACTGGATGATGGCGACCGCGAACAGGCAGTCCAGGATCAGCTTGCGGTCCAGGCCCATCGTCTGCGTGGTGTAGGACAGCATGAAGGTGTTGGTGAAATAGATGCCGCCGATGGCCACGGTGCACACGCCCATGCACAACAGCACGGTGCGCCAGGCGGTGCGCAGCACTTCCTTGGCCGGGACCTCGGCGCGTTCCTGGCGTTCGAGCACCTGGGCGAAGTCGGGCGATTCATTGACGCCGACGCGGATGAAGTAGCCAACCAGCAGCAATACCGCGCTGATCAGGAACGGCACGCGCCAGCCCCAGCTGACGAAATCGGCTTCGTCCAGCGCGGTCAGCAGGCGGAACGCGAGCAGCGACAGGATCAGGCCGGCCGGGCTGCCCAGCTGCGCGAACGAGGCGGCGAAGGTGCGGCGCCGCTGCGAGGCGTGTTCGCCCGCCATCAGCACCGCGCCGCCCCATTCGCCGCCGACCGCCAGGCCTTGCGCCAGGCGCAGCAGCAGCAACAGGGCGGGGGCCCACAAGCCGGCGCTGGCGTAGCTGGGCAGCAGGCCGATGCCGACCGTGGCCAGGCCCATGATGACCAGGGTGGCCATCAGCGCCTTCTTGCGGCCGACGCGGTCGCCCAGGTGGCCGAAGATGACGCCGCCCAGCGGGCGCGCCAGGAAGCCGGCCGCAAAGGTGCCGAACGAGGCCATGGTGCTGATGAACGGGTCGGCCGTGGGGAAGAAGACCTTGCCGAACACCAGGGCGGCGGCGGTGGCGTAGATGTAGAAGTCATACCACTCGATGGTGGTGCCGACGAAGGCGGCGGTCGCGGCGCGCACGGGCTGGCGCGCCGCCGGAGCATGGGCGGGAGCGGTCATGGGTTTCCTCTTGGGGTGTTGTCGTTGTTCGAAGGCGTGTTTATCGCTCCCGCCTCGATATAACGTCAATTTATGATTTTTAATTTTTCACTTAAGTAAAATTGATGTTTTGATTCCGCGCCCGCCGTCCATGAAGCAGACCCACCCCGATCCCCGCAGCGGCGACCGCCTGGACTGGAACCTGCTGCGCACCTTCCTGGTCATCGTGCAGGAGCGCAGCATCAGCGGCGCGGCCGCCAAGCTGCACCTGACGCAATCGGCCGTCAGCCAGGCGCTCAAGCGGCTCGAGGAGCAGCTGGACCGGCGCCTGGTCGAGCGGCACAACCAGGCGTTCACGGTCACCAACGCTGGCGAGGAGGTGTGCCGCGCGGCCGAGGCCATCTACGGCAACGTGGCGCAGTTGCTGACCGACGTATCGCAGACCGAGGTGGAGGCGAGCGGCCGCATCCACCTGCTGGTGGCCAGCCGCATCCATTCCCAGGTCTATGACAATTTCTGGGCCGCGTTCCACGCCGCCTATCCGCGCATCGAGGTGCAGTTGGACGTGCTGCCCAGCAGCGAGATCGTCACGCTGATGCAGCAGCGCGTGGGCACGGCGGGCATCGCGCTGTGCCGGCAGATGCCCAAGCGCCTGGAGAACAAGGTGTTCCTGCACCAGCGCTATGCCTTGTTCTGCGGCCGCAATCACGCGCTGTTCGGCCGGCAGGACCTGCGCATCGAGGACCTGATGGGCGAGAACTTCGTGTCTTTCGCCAGCGATGCGCTGGGCGACAGCCTGTCGCCGCTGACGATCTTTCGCGACCAGCGCGGTTTTTCAGGGCGGGTGGTGGCGACGTCGACGCAGCATGACGAGGTCAAGCGCCTGCTCATCGCGGGTTTCGGCATCGGTTGCCTGCCCGAGCACAGCGTGCGGCGCGACCTGGCCGAGGGCCGGCTGTGGCGCCTGCCGCCCGGCGAAGGGGTGTGTTCGGTCGACCTGCACCTGCTGTGGCATCGCGATGCGCCGCGCAGCCCCGCCGAAAAAGCCTTCCTGACGCACTTTCGCGACTATATCGATGGGTTCACCATGGCCGAGCGGCTGGCGTCCGACAACCTGCCGCCGCTTTGACGCGCGCGGCCGGCTGGGGGTATCAGCGCGGCGCGATCCGGATGCCGTCGCGCACCTGCCTGAACATCGTCATGGCGGCCGGCATCGCGTCGCGCTGGGTGGCGCAGGCCATGCGGACGCGGCCCTGCGGCAGCGGCAGCTCGGCGTAGTACTCCAGCGTGTCGGCGTGGCCGGGACCGGCGCCGGGCGCCGCCACGTAGTCGATGCCGGCGCTGCCGGCCAGCGTGTAGTGGTCGTACAGCTCGATGCTCGCGCGTCGCTGGCGCTGGCGGCGTTCGGCGGCCTTGAGCTGCGCCTGCCAGGTCGGCGCGGCGGGCGCCTTGGCGCCCCGGGCCAAGGGCGGGGCGGCCACGAAGCCGACGCGGCACAGGTATTTGGCGTCCTGCGCCCGGGGCGGGAAGCCGTCGGGGCTGGATATCTCGATCAGGGCGTCGAAGCGGCCGCGCGCCGGCGCGGGGCCGACCCGCAAGGGCGACGGCACGGTGACGGTCAGTCCGCTGGCGGCGTCGGCGTAGCGGAGCGGCGCAATGTCGGCGGGCGGCCCGCGGTCGTCCGCGCGATCGCCCGCCGGCTCGTCTTCCTCTTGCTGGAAGCGCAGCGGCAGGCTCAGCGCGGTCTTTTCGCCGGTCATGTCGGCGGAAAAGGCGGGCAGCGGCCCGGCGCGCTGCACCATCCGGGTGGCGGCGCGGTCGACCGCCGCGTCGCCGGAGGAGCGATCGACGCTGACATCGGCGATGCTGCCGTCGCGCCGCACGATGATCTTCAGCGACAGGCTGATCGGGCCGCTCAGGCGCTGCGCTTCCGGCGGAAACTTGAAGCTGCTGATCATGCGCCGGTGCACGGCCTGAGTCCACTCGGCCTGATTGGCGGGGGCGGCCGCGAACACCGGCGGCGCGGCGCAGGCTAGGGTGAGAGCCAGGCTACAGGCAAGCACGCGCCAACGCATACGCAGGTCTCCGGTCAAGGGGGGGGCGGCGCCGGCGTGGCCGGCAAGAAGGTGAAAGCGAGCATACCCGAGTGGCGCGCGTGGCGTGGGCCGGGCTGGCGCGCATCCGCCTGGCCTACGCAAACGCGGCCCGCACCGCATCGAACGCGGCCATCACCAGCGGCTCCTCGCGCCGCGCCGCGAGCGTGATGAAGGCCAGTTCGGCCTGGATCGACAGATCCGGCGCCAGCGCCAGGCCGTGGGCCTGCGATTCGCGCAGCGCGATCGAGTCGCGCGCCAGGGTCAGCCCGACGCCGGAACGCACCAGGTCCAGCATCGAGGCCTCCTGGTCGACCTCGGCAACGGTGTTGGGCGTGACGCCCAGTTCGGCGAATTTCGCGGCGAGCAGGCGATGGTGGACCGAGTCGGGCGGCGTCCATATCCAGGGCAGCGCGGCGATGTCGCGCCAGTCGCGCCCGGCCAGTTGCGGCCCCCAGCCCTTGGGCGCCACCACGTAGTAGGAAAAGCCCGCCAGCGGCAGGGCGTGCAGCGCCGGCTGGCCACGGGCCGCGTCGCGCGGGCCGAGGAAGAAGCCGACGTCCAGTTCGCCCGCGCGCACCTGGCGGCCGACCGAGCCGGACATGCCGTGGCGCAGAGTGGGGCGGATCTTGGGATAGTGCTGTACCAGGTATTGCAGCGTGGCGCCCAGCCGCAGGAATTCCGGATCCAGGATGGTGCCCAGGCGCAGCTCGCCCTGCACCGTGGTGCGCAGCGCGCCGATGGCGCGCTCGAAGTCCTCGAGCGCGTCCAGCACGCGCTGGGCCGAGGGCAGCAGGGCGCGGCCGTCGGCGTTGGGCGCCAGGCCCTGGGCGGTGCGGGTGAACAGCGGCAGGTCCAGGGCTTCCTGGAAGCTCTTGAGCTGCAAGCTGAGCGCCGGCTGCGTCAGGTGCAGGTGTTCGGCCGCGCGCGTCAGGTTGCCGACGCGCGCCACGGCGGCGAAGGTGCGGATGTGCTTGAGGTCCATGGCTCCGGTCCCGGCAGGGCGATACCCATTATTAAAGAGCCTTATAAAGCGCTTTTCAACAATTCATTGGACAGGGGCGGCCGGCTGCGCGACAGTGGCACAGCCCCTTGAGACTCAAAAGAAGAAGCGCAATGGAGACATACGACTACATCATCGTGGGCGCGGGGTCGGCCGGCTGCGTGCTGGCCAACCGCCTGAGCCGCGACCCGACGGTGCGCGTGCTGCTGCTGGAGGCGGGCGGACGCGACAACTACCACTGGATCCACATTCCGGTCGGCTACCTGTATTGCATCGGCAATCCCCGCACCGACTGGATGTACCGCACCGGCGCCGAGCCGGGGCTGGGCGGGCGGTCGCTGATCTATCCGCGCGGGCGGGTGCTGGGCGGCTGCTCGTCGATCAACGGCATGATCTACATGCGTGGGCAGCGCCAGGACTACGACCAATGGGCCGAGATCGCCGGCGATCCGTCCTGGCGCTGGGACCAGGTGCTGCCGGTGTTCAAGCGCAGCGAAGACCACCATCGCGGGGCCGATGAATTCCACGGCGCCGGCGGCGAATGGCGGGTCGAGGCGCAGCGGCTGCGCTGGGACATCCTTGATGCCTTCGCCAGCGCGGCGGAACAGGAAGGCATTCCGCGCGTGGCGGACTTCAATCGGGGCGACAACTTCGGCGTCGGCTATTTCGACGTGAACCAGCGCCGCGGCTGGCGCTGGAACACCGCCAAGGCGTTCCTGCGGCCGGTGCGCGAACGGGCCAATCTGCAGGTGATGACGGGTGCGCATGCCGAGCGCCTGCTGTTCGAGGGCACGCGCTGCGTCGGCGTGCAGGTGCGCCGCGACGGCCAGTCCGCCAGCGTCCGCGCGGCGCGCGAGGTGGTGCTGGCGGCGGGCGCCGTCAATACGCCGCAACTGCTGGAACTGTCGGGAATCGGCGAGCCGGCGCGCCTGCGCGAAAGCGGCATTGCGCTGCATCACGCCTTGCCCGGCGTGGGCGAGAACCTGCAGGACCACCTGCAACTGCGCGTCATCCTGAAAGTGCGCGGCGTCAAGACGCTGAACCGCATCGCCTCGACCTGGTGGGGCAAGGCCGGCATCGGGCTGGAATACCTGCTGAACCGCAGCGGGCCGATGAGCATGGCGCCGTCGCAACTGGGGGCGTTCGCCAAGTCCGATCCGGGCCAGGCGCGCGCCAACCTGGAATTCCATGTGCAGCCCCTGTCGTTGGGCGCGTTCGGCGAACCGCTGCATGGTTTCGATGCGTTCACGGCCAGCGTCTGCAACCTGCGGCCGGTGTCGCGCGGCAGCGTGCACGCGCAGGGCGCGGACGGTTCGCTGCCGCCGGTGATCACGCCGAACTACCTTAAGGAAGAACAGGACCTGAAGGTGGCGGCCGACGCCATCCGCCTGGTGCGGCGCATCAGCGCGGCGCCGGCCTTGCAGCGTTACCAGCCCGAGGAATGGCTGCCGGGCCCGGCCTACCAGAGCGAGGCCGAGCTGCGCGAGGCGGCGGGCAAGATCGGCACCACCATCTTCCATCCGGTCGGCACCTGCGCCATGGGCCGCCGCGCCGACGACGGCGCGGTGGTGGATGCGCGCCTGCGCGTGCATGGTCTGCAAGGCCTGCGCGTGGCGGATGCGTCGATCATGCCGACGATCACCTCGGGCAACACCAATTCGCCCACCATCATGATCGCGGAGCGGGCGGCGCAGATGATCCTGGAGGATGCGGTGCGCGTCGGCGCCGAGGCGCGGGCGGCCGAGCTGGTCGAGTGACGCGGAGCGGGACGCGTCCGTGGCGATCCGGGCGGCGCCTTCCAGAGGGGCAGCCCCCCGGGAAGGCGCTCTCCGAGTCCGCTTCAGCGCAGAGAACGGTACATTTCCTGGCGCTGCGGATGCGTCAGGATCACCTGCCACAGCTGCCCTTCGCGCGAGCGGAAGAAGCCCGCGCAACACATCAGGTAGTACTGCCACATGCGGTAGAAACGCGTGCCGTAGCGTTCCTGCAATTGCGGCCAGGCGCGCTGGAAGTTGTCCCACCAGGCCATCAGCGTGCGGTCGTAGTCGGCGCCGAAGTTATGCCAGTCCTCGATGATGAAGCGGCCTTCGACCGCGGTGCTGATCTCGCGCGCCGACGGCAGCTTGCCGTTGGGGAAGACGTAGCGGTCGATCCAGGGATCGGTGCTCTGGCTTGTCGAGGCGATGCCGATGGTGTGCAGCAGGAAGATGCCGTTTGGCGCCATCAGTCGTTGCACATTGGTGAAGTAGGTGTCGTAGTTCTTGGGGCCGACGTGCTCGAACATGCCGACCGACACCACCTTGTCGAAGCTGCCCCGCAGGTCGCGGTAGTCCTGCAGCAGCAGTTCCACCGGCAGGCCGCGCACGCGCTCCTGCGCCAGCGCCAGCTGTTCCTTGGACACGGTGACGCCGGTGACCTTGACGCCATAGCGCTCGGCCGCGAATTTGGCCAGCCCGCCCCAGCCGCAGCCGATGTCCAGCAGCGTCTCGCCGGGCTTGAGCTGCAGCTTGCGGCAGATCATGTCGAGCTTGGCTTCCTGCGCGGCTTCCAGCGTGTCGGCCTGTTCCCAGAAGGCGCAGGAATAGATCATGCGGCTGTCGAGCATGGCTTCGAACACGTCGTTGCCGGCGTCGTAGTGCTGTTCGCCGACCTCGAAGGCGCGGCTCTTGGATTGCAGGTTGAACAGCTTGTGGCGCAGGTGTTCGGCGATCAGCTTGACGCGCGCCAGGCCCAGCGCGGCCGAGCCCATGTCGGCGCGCAGCAGGCGGGTGAACAGTTCGTCGAGCTGCTCGCAGTCCCATTCGCCGTCCATGTAGGATTCGCCCAGCCCCAGCGACCAGCTGGCGAAGACGCGCTCGTACATGTGTTTGTCATGAACCTGGATGTCCCAGGGGCGCGAACCGTTGATCTGCACGTCGGCCCGGCCCAGCAGGTCCCGCAGGACCTTGGGCGGTTCGGGCGGCGGCGCGGCCTCGGGGCGGGAGGGACTCAGCTGAGTAGTCGGACTGCTTTGGTGCATAGTGGCTCCATATCAATTCTGGACTGACTGATCTGGCAATGCTCGAAGCGCATAACTCTCGCCCGGACCGGCGGATGGAATCCAATTTAATGATTGAATCGGCTCGATAGGCAATCGTAATTTCAGCGGGATGTCAGCGCCGTGACACCGCGGTCGCCGAACCGGGACCCGCCAATCTTAACCAACGTATGCTGCTGCGCAAGGCCCAGGCGCATCCTGCCACCAACAGGGGCGGCCCAATGACAAGACCATGGAGGCAATGGTGTCGTTGGCCCGCGCCATGCAATGCAGGCGTGGCGCCGGGCGATCGCCGCTACACTGGTCGCCTGCACCGGTGTTCGCCACGGTGGCGTTGCCCGCCTGCGTGGCGGCGGCATCCGCAATGGCTGCATTCGTGCTTGTCGTCGGCGGATCGTGATCCGCCGTGTCGCGTCCGTTTCAAGGAGAGTCCCATGGCTGCGCGCATACATCTGTTCGGCGCCTCCGGCTGTGGCGCCACCACGCTGGGCGCCGCGCTCGGCCAGCGCCTGGGCGTGCCCCATCTCGAAGCCGATGACTATTATTGGCTGCCGACCGATCCGCCCTTCACGGACAAGTGTCCCAAGGAGGAACGTTGGCGCCGCATCCGCGAACGGCTGCAAGGGCACGACGATTGGGTGCTCAGCGGCGGTTCGGTCTACAACTGGGGCGAGGGCCTGATTCCCGAGTTCACGTTGGCGGTGTTCCTGCGCCTGCCGGCGGCCGAGCGCATGGCGCGGCTGCAACGGCGCGAGGCCGAGCGCTACGGCGCGGCGCTGGCAACCGACCCCGCGATCGGCGACAAGAGCCGGCGTTTCCTGGAATGGGCGGCCGGCTACGACACCGGCGCCGAGGGCACCCGCACCCCCGAGCGGCACCGCGAATGGATCCGCCAGCTGCACTGTCCGGTATTGACGCTGGACACGCGCGCCAGCGTCGACGACCTGGCCGACCAGGTGCTGGCCGCGCTGCGCTTCCGATAAGATACCGGCCATGCGCGGCGCCGCCGTCGCGGCGCGCGTTGGTCTTTTGGAGCACAACGATGCTGGATGCGAGCCTGGAACCCCGATTGGAATTCGTCACCTGCGCCAGCCCGGCGGGCCTGCACCGCATGGCGTACTGGGAATGGGGCGATCCGGCCAACGACCAGGTGCTGGTCTGCGTCCACGGCCTGACGCGCAGCGGCCGCGACTTCGACACGCTGGCGCGGCGCCTGGCCGGCCAGTACCGCGTGGTGTGCCCGGACGTGGTCGGCCGCGGCCGATCCGACTGGCTGGCCAATCCGGCTTTCTACACCGTGCCGCAATACGTGTCCGACATGGTGACGCTGGTGGCGCGGCTGCGGCCGGCCACGCTGGCCTGGGTCGGCACCTCGATGGGCGGGCTGATCGGCCTGGGGCTGGCCGGCGCCGCCGCTTTTGCGCGGGCGATGCTGCCGCTGCGCCCGCACGCAGGCATGTTGCCGCCGCAGGACGGCATCCGCCTGTCGCGGCTGGTGCTCAACGATGTCGGCCCGCGGCTGGAAACCAGCGCCCTGGCGCGTATCGGACAGTACGTGGGCGAACCCGGCGCGTTCGCATCGTTCCCCGAGGCGGTGGCGGCCATGCGCGCCAATTCCGAGACCTTCGGCCCGCACACGGATGCGCAGTGGGATCACCTGGCGCGTTTCGTCTACCCCGAGCAGGGCGGACAATGGGTCAAGCACTACGACCTGGCGCTGGCGCAGCCGATGGCGCTGCAGACCGGCGACGAGCTGGCCGCCGGCGAGCAGATTCTGTGGCGCTCTTACGATGCGGTCGACTGCCCGATCCTGATCGTGCGCGGCGAGCATTCCGACCTGCTGACCCGCGCCACCGTCGACGAAATGCGCCAGCGCAATCCGCGCGCGCGGGTCTACGAGGTGCGCGGCGTCGGCCACGCGCCGACGCTGATGGCCGACGACCAGGTGACGGCGGTGGCGGACTTCCTGCTCACCTGACCACCGCAAGCGGCGCCTGCGCGCCGCGGGCCGAGCGCAACGCGGGCCGCCCCGGGATGGTCCGCCAGCCGCCTTGTGGTCGGCATCCGTTGATCCATCCGTTCATATTGGGGACGCCGCTGCCCGCGCCGCTACCCAGGGGGGCGGGGCTTCTCTACAATAGGTTCCATGAATACGCCCGTGCTCAACATCGATCTGCATTGCCATTCCACCGTGTCCGATGGCGCCCTGGCGCCGCGCGACGTGGCGCAGCGCGCGCACGCCAACGGCGTCGATGTCTGGGCCCTGACCGACCACGACGAGGTCGGCGGCCTGGCCGAGGCCGCGGCCATGGCCGGCGAGCTGGGCATGCGCTTTGCCACCGGCGTCGAGATTTCGGTGACCTGGGCCGGCCTGACCGTGCACATCGTCGGCCTGCGTTTCGATCCCTCCAATGCCGCGCTGATCGAAGGCCTGCGCAAGACGCGCTCGGGCCGCGCCGAGCGCGCCCGCCGCATCGGCGAGCGCCTGGCCGAAATGGGCATGCCCGGCGCCTACGAAGGCGCGCTGCCGTTCGCCGGCAATCCCGAACTGATCAGCCGCACGCACTTCGCGCGCTACCTGGTCGAAGCCGGCTACTGTCCCGACGTGCAGACCGTCTTCACCAAGCACCTGGGCGATGACCGCCCGGGCCACGTGCCCATGCAATGGGCCACCTTGGCCGAGGCGGTCGGCTGGATCCGCGGCGCCGGCGGCATCGCCGTCATCGCGCATCCGGGGCGCTACAAGTACACGCCGCTGCAGTTCGCCGCGCTGTTCGACGAATTCCTGCAGTTGGGCGGCGTGGGCATCGAAGTGACGACCGGTAGCCACACCGTTGAAGAGGCGCGCCAGTATGCCGAGGTGGCGCGCCGCTATGGTTTCCTGGCCTCGCGCGGCTCCGACTTCCACAGTGCCAAGGAAAGCCGCATGGACCTGGGCCGGCTGCCTCCGCTGCCGCCGGACCTGAAACCGGTCTGGCACGACTGGTTTTAGCGCGGGCGGCGCGCCGCTGCCCGGCTCCTGGCATGGCGCGTCCATGCCGTCTTTGAACTGATTTGATCGCGCGCCGAGCGCGCTGCCCGCCATGAACAAAGCATTTGTCAAAGAATCCGACAACGAGGACGACGATGACCTGCCGCAGGCCCAGGCCTTGCCGGCCGGCACCAAGAACTACATGACGCCGGAAGGCTACGAGCGCCTGCGCGGCGAGCTGACGCATCTGATGAACGTGGAGCGGCCGGCGGTGGTGCAGGTGGTGTCGTGGGCCGCGTCCAACGGCGACCGTTCCGAGAACGGCGACTATCTCTACGGCAAGAAGCGCCTGCGCGAGATCGACCGCCGCATGCGTTTCCTGACCAAGCGGCTGGACATCGCCGAGGTGGTCGACCCGGCCGCCCAGCCGAACCGCGACCAGGTCTTCTTCGGCGCCACGGTGCTGTATTCCGACAAGGCGGGCGAGGACCACACCGTCACCATCGTCGGCGTGGATGAGGCCGAGCCGCTGGCCGGCAAGATCAGCTGGATCTCGCCGGTGGCGCGGGCGCTGATCAAGGCGCGGGAGGGCGACACGGTGGTGCTGCGCACGCCGGGCGGGATCGAGGAGCTGGACATTCTGGAAGTGCGCTACCCGGAGTAGGACGGCGCCACGGGGCGTTGCGGCGCCGCCGCCGAAACGGACCCTCCAAAAGGCGACGGGCGCCGGCTTGTGGCCGGCGCCCGTCTTTTGGTGGGCGGGATCTGACGTCCCTGCCTCGGTTGGCGGCTCGCGCCGCCGTTCCCCTGGGGCTTGCTGCTTGTTCGGTGTCGTGTCCTGGCCGGATTATTTCTTGCGCGCCGCGATGGACTTCTCGGCCAGGTTGACCAGGTCTTCGCCGATCTGCTTCTTCCACTTGTCGTAGACGGGCTGGGTGACCTTGGCGAAGGCGTCATGCTCGGCCTGGTTCAATGAAGTCACGGTGACGCCGTGGCCCTCGATCTCCTTGAGCAAGGACGGATCTTCCGGCGTGACGCCCTTGCGCGCGATCACGATCTGCTGCTTGCCGGCGTCCAGCGCGGCCTGGCGCACGATGTCGCGGTCCTTTTCCGACCACGAATTCCACACTTCGCGGTTGACCACGAAGATCAGCGGATCGGCCACGTAGTTCCACAGCGTCAGGTATTTCTGGCCGACGGTGTAGAGCTTGGAGCCGGTGTAGATCGACAGCGGGTTCTCCTGGCCGTCGACCGCGCCGCTGGCCAGCGCCGGCTGGGCGTCGGCCCAGCTCATCTGGGTCGGGTTGGCGCCCAGCGCGGTGAACGTGTCGATGTAGAGCGGCGAGCCGACCACGCGCAGCTTCATGCCCTTCATGTCCTCGGGCCGCTTGATCTCGCGCTTGGAGTTGCTGAGCTGGCGGTAGCCGTTCTCGCCCCAGGCCAGCGGCACCACGCCGGCCTTCTCGATCAGCTTGAACATTTCCTTGCCCACGTCGCCCTGCACCAGCGCGTCGATGGCGGCGTAGTCGGGCATCAGGAAGGGCAGCGAGAACAGGTTGAGCTGCTTGACCTGCGGCGACCAGTTGATGGTCGAGCCGACGGCCATGTCGATCACGCCCTGGCGGATGGCGGTGAATTCGCGGGTCTGGTCGCCCTGCACCAGCGATGTGCCGGGGTAGACCTTGATGTTGATGCGGCCCTGGGT
The DNA here is from genome assembly GCF_059759395.1 of Achromobacter sp. EG18. Classification (NCBI taxonomy): domain Bacteria; kingdom Pseudomonadati; phylum Pseudomonadota; class Betaproteobacteria; order Burkholderiales; family Alcaligenaceae; genus Achromobacter; species Achromobacter sp. EG18. The sequence continues at coordinate 1,918,352 of NZ_CM186213.1, read as the reverse complement.
GCGCTCGCGCACCAGGTTCGACCAGATCTCGGCGCCCTGGCCCCACGGGAAGGTGGTGCCGACGACGATGGAGAGTTTGTATTCGGGCTTGTAGTTCTGCGCCTGCGCGGCGGCGGGCAGGCCAACCACGGCGGCGGCGCACAGGGTGGCGCCGATCAGCTTGCGGAAATTCATGTTGCGTCTCCTCTCTTTGCGGGTCTGTCTGTTGTTGTCATGAATGCATGCCGGGCGGCGGCGTCCAGATCCCCCGTCCGGTTCCCTCAATAGCCCAGCTTGTGCGGCAGCCACAGCGCCAGCTGCGGGAACACCAGCACCGCCACCAGCACCAGGAACATCGCGCCGAGCAGCCACACCACCCAGCGCACCGTCGATTCCATCGGCACGCGCGCGATGCGGCACGACACCATCAGGTTGACCGCCAGCGGCGGGGTGAACTGGCCCAGCGCCACCTTCAGCGTCAGGATCACGCCGAACCACACCGGGTCCCAGTTGTAGGCCTTGGCGATCGGCATCAGCAGCGGCACGAAGATCAGGAAGATGGAGATGCCGTCCAGGAACATGCCGACGGTCATCAGCAGCAGGATCAGCAGCGCCAGCACGCCCCATTCGCCCAGCCCGGAATTGACGATGGCGTGGGTGATCGGGTCGATCACGCTGAGCGTGGACAGGGCCCAGGCGAAGATGCCGGCCAGCGTCACCACCAGCATGATCACGGCCGACAGCTCGGCCGCCTCGCGCAGGATCACGTACAGGTCGCGCAGCTTGATGGTGCGGTGGATGCACATGCCCACGAACAGGCCGTAGAACACCGCCACCACGGCCGCCTCGGTGGGCGTGAACCAGCCCATGCGCATGCCGCCCAGGATCAGCACCGGCGCGGCCAGGCCCCACGAGGCCTCGCGCAGGCTGCGCCAGAACGGCGGGCGCGGCAGGTGCGCTTCCAGCATGCCCATCTTGTGCTTGCGCGACAGCCACACGGCCGGCACGATCAGCGCCAGGCCGGCCAGGATGCCGGGCACCATGCCGGCGGCGAACAGCGCCGGCACCGAGGCCTCGGGCACCAGCACCGAATAGATGATGAAGGCCACCGAGGGCGGGATGAGGATGTCGGTGGCCGCGCCCGCCGCCACCACCGAGGCCGAAAACGCGCCCGGATAGCCGGCGCGCGACATGGCCGCGATCATCACCGCGCCCACCGCGGCGGCGCAGGCCGGGCCGGAGCCCGAGATGCCGCCCAGGAACATGGCCACGGCGATCGACACCAGCGGCAGCATGCCGGGGCCGCGGCCGACGATGGCGATGGCGAAATCCACCAGCCGCTTGGCCACGCCGGAGCGGTCGAAGATGGAGCCGACCAGCACGAACATGGGAATCGCCAGCAGCGGGTACTTGGCCAGCCCGGCGTAGAAATTCTGCGGCACGGTCAGCAGGCCATACCAGGGCGTGTCCAGGTTGGACAGCACGATGGCCACGGTGCCGCCGATGCCCAGCGCCACGCCGACCGGCACGCCGATCAGCATCAGCGCGATGAAGACGGCGAACAGGATGCCGGCGATCATGCTTGGCCCCCGTCGGCCTTGGGCAGCGGCGCCCGCCACAGCCGCCGCAGCGTGCCCAGCGTGCGCAGCGAGATGGCGGCGGACATCACCGGCAGCCAGATCGAATACCACCAGGTCGGCACGCCGATGGCGGGCGAGGTTTCCTCATAGACGAATTCGTCGGACACCAGCTTGATCGACAGCACCGTCAGCAGCACGAAGAACGCCAGCACGCAGAAGTTGGCGATCAGCGCCATGATGCGCTGGCGCCGCGGCGAGCCGTTGTCGGCCAGGATCTCGATGCGGATGTGGTGGTTGCGCACGAAGGCCACGCTGCCGCCGGCCATGGTCAGCACGATCAGCAGGAACACCGAGATTTCCTCGGTCCAGGCGAACGACTGGTCGGTGAAGTAGCGCACCAGCACGTTCAGGAAGGTGATGATGGCCAGCGCCGCCAGCAGGATCACGGCCAGCCAGTCCTCGATGGCCAGCGGCACTTTCACGGCGGGGTCTGCTTCGGCGGGGATGATCGGTTCGACAGGCTCGGCGGGGGCTTCGGGGCGTGACATGTGAGGCAACGGCCAGCGCGGCGGGCGCTTTCTTGGTATGGGGTCGCTGCATCCTACCGTCGGGGCAAGGGCAGGGGTGTTCGTGTTTTCCCGCGCTGCGGTATGGCCGCAACATGGTGCGTCGCAATACCGCGGCCGCCGGCGCGGGGCGGGCACACGCCATAACCCGCGATGCGGACAGGGATTTGGTGGGGATATTGCTGTGCAGCAGGCCGGCCGTTGCGTCGCGGAATTCTTTTGTAACAATGGCCAAAGCCGGACGAATTCGGGCCGGATCGGGACATGGCTGTCCTTCCGTCCGGGAAAACCCGCCAAGCGGGGTAAAATCCTTGTTTTGCTCCCTTCCTTATACGGCGCCCGCATCGTGTCCCTTGTTCAGCATCTGCCTGGTTCCTCCGTCCTGTCCTCCTTTCGTCGTGACCGCCTGCTGGCGCAATTGAAGGAAGCCGGCCTGCCCGTGGCCGACATTTCCGCCCGCTACGAGCACTTCGTCAGCACCGACGCCGCCCTGACGGCCGAACAGCAGCAGCAACTGACCCAACTGCTGGATTACGGCACGCCCGCCACCGGCGAGGCGCCGGCCAAGAGCCTGGCGCTGCTGGTGATCCCGCGCCTGGGCACGATCTCGCCGTGGGCCAGCAAGGCCACCGACATCGCCCACAACTGTGGCCTGTCGGCCGTGCACCGCATCGAGCGCGGCGTGCGCTACGTCATCACGCCCGAACGCGGCCTGCTGGGCAGCAAGTCGTTCGACGCCGACATGCTGGCGCGCGCGGCCGACTGCCTGCACGACCGCATGACCGAAACCGTGGTCGACGCCAGCTTCGACGGCCAGGCGCTGTTCCAGCCGCTGGCCGGCAAGCCGATGCGCACGGTCGACGTGCAGGCACGCGGCGCCGCCGCCCTGGTCGAGGCCAACAGCACCCTGGGCCTGGCCCTGTCCGACGACGAGATCGAATACTTGGCCCAGTCGTTCAGCGACCTGGGCCGCGATCCCACCGACGTCGAACTGATGATGTTCGCGCAGGCCAACAGCGAACACTGCCGCCACAAGATCTTCAACGCCCAGTGGGTGATCGACGGCCAGGAGCAGCCCAACACGCTGTTCGGCATGATCCGCGCCACCCACAAGGCGCAGCCGGAAGGCACCGTGGTCGCCTACTCGGACAACGCCGCCATCATGGCCGGCGGCCCGGCGCAGCGCTTCCAGGCCGGCGTGCCCGGGGTGACGGGCGAGGGCGTGGATGGCGCCAAGTACATCCGCCGCGACACCACCGTGCACACCCTGATGAAGGTCGAGACGCACAACCACCCGACCGCGATCGCGCCGTTCCCCGGCGCCTCCACCGGCGCGGGCGGCGAAATCCGCGACGAAGGCGCCACCGGCCGCGGCTCCAAGCCGAAGGCCGGCCTGACCGGTTTCACCGTCTCGCACCTGCGCTTCGACGACGCCACGCAGCCCTGGGAAGCCGACCACCACGGCCTGCCGGACCGCATCGCCTCGCCGCTGTCCATCATGATCGACGGCCCCATCGGCGGCGCCGCCTTCAACAACGAATTCGGCCGTCCCAACCTGCTGGGCTATTTCCGTTCGTTCGAGCAGACCGCCGGCGGCACGCGCTGGGGCTACCACAAGCCCATCATGATCGCGGGCGGCCTGGGCAGCATCGACGCCGGCCTGACCCACAAGAACGAGATCCCTCCCGGCGCGCTGCTGATCCAGCTGGGCGGCCCGGGTTTCCGCATCGGCATGGGCGGCGGCGCCGCCTCCAGCATCAGCATGGGCAGCAACTCGGCCGAACTGGATTTCGATTCGGTCCAGCGCGGCAACCCCGAACTGGAACGCCGCGCCCAGGAGGTCATCGACCGCTGCTGGCAGCAGGCCGAGAACAACCCCATCATCGCCATCCATGACGTCGGCGCGGGCGGCCTGTCCAACGCCTTCCCGGAACTGGTCAACGACGCCGGCCGCGGCGCCATCTTCGATCTGAAGCGCGTGCCGCTGGAAGAATCCGGCCTGTCGCCCGCCGAGATCTGGAGCAATGAATCGCAGGAACGCTACGTCCTGTCGATCCTGCCGCAGGACCTGGAGCGTTTCGACGCCATCGCCCGCCGCGAACGCTGCCCCTACGCGGTGGTGGGCGTGGCCACCGAGGAGCGCCAGCTGCGCGTGGTGGACGGCGAAGGCCTGCCGGGCCTGGACACGATCCGCGCGCAGGGCGAGGCCGAGGTGCGTCCGGTCGACGTGCCGATCGACGTCATCCTGGGCAAGCCGCCGCGCATGACGCGCGACGTGCGCCGCCTGCCGGGCGTGTCCGAGCCGCTCGACCTGGCCGGCATCGACCTGACCGAAGCCGCCTACCGCGTGCTGCGCCACCCCACGGTGGCCAACAAGTCGTTCCTCATCACCATCGGCGACCGCACCGTCGGCGGCCTCTCCAGCCGCGACCAGATGGTCGGCCCGTGGCAGGTGCCGGTGGCCGACTGCGCCGTCACCCTGGCTGACTACCAGGGTTTCCGCGGCGAAGCCATGGCCATGGGCGAACGCACGCCCATCGCCATGCTGAACGCGCCGGCCTCCGGCCGCATGGCCGTGGCCGAGGCCCTGACCAACCTGGCCGCCGCCGACGTGGCGCGCCTGGAAGACATCAAGCTGTCCGCCAACTGGATGGCCGCCTGCGGCGTCGACGGCCAGGACGCCGCGCTGTACGACACCGTGTCGGCCGTCAGCGAGCTGTGCCAGGCCGCCGGCCTGTCGATCCCGGTGGGCAAGGACTCGCTGTCCATGAAGACCTCCTGGGAACAGGACGGCGAGCAGCGCCAGGTGGTGGCGCCGGTGTCGCTGATCGTCACGGCCTTCGCGCCGGTCGGCGACGTGCGCGCCAGCCTCACGCCGCAACTGCGCACCGACGCCGGCGACAGCGTGCTGATCCTGATCGACCTGGGCCGCGGCCTGCACCGCATGGGCGGCTCGATCCTGGCGCAGACCTACAACCAGGTCGGCGAGACCGTGCCGGACATCGATTCGCCGGAAGCGCTGCGCGCCTTCTTCGTCACCATCCGCACCCTGGCCGAGGCCGGCACCATCCTGGCCTACCACGACCGTTCGGACGGCGGCCTGTTCGCCACGCTGGTGGAAATGGCCTTCGCCGGCCGCACCGGCATCTCGGTCAACCTCGACATGCTGACCTTCGACCCGCAATCGGCCGATTGGGGCGACTACAAGATCCGTCCGGAACAGGTGGCGGTGCAGCGCGACGAACTGACGCTCAAGGCGCTGTTCGCGGAAGAAGCCGGCGCCGTCATCCAGGTGCCGGCCGCCCAGCGCGACGCCGTCATGCAGGTGCTGCGCGGCGCCGGCCTGTCGGCCCACTCGCACGTCATCGGCGGCCTGAACGGCGGCGACGAGGTCGAGTTCTACCGCGACGGCAAGAAGGTCTGGGGCCAGCCGCGCGCCGACCTCGGCCGCGCCTGGAGCGAAGTCTCCTACCGCATCATGGCGCGCCGCGACAACCCCGCGTGCGCCCAGGCCGAGCTGGACGTCTGGAACGACACGCAGGACCCGGGCATGAGCCCCAACGTGGCCTTCGACCCGCAGGAAGACGTGGCCGCGCCGTTCATCAACAGCGGCAAGCGCCCGCGCGTGGCGATCCTGCGCGAGCAGGGCTGCAACAGCCAGGTGGAAATGGGCTGGGCCTTCGACACCGCGGGCTTTGACGCGGTCGACGTGCACATGACCGACCTGCTGTCGGGCCGCGTTGACCTGGCGCAGGTGCAGGGCCTGGTGGCCGTGGGCGGCTTCAGCTACGGCGACGTGCTGGGCGCCGGCGAGGGCTGGGCCCGCACCATCCGCTTCAACGGCAAGCTGTCGGATCAGTTCGCGGCGTACTTCGCTCGCCCCGACACCTTCGCGCTGGGCGTGTGCAACGGCTGCCAGATGATGGCCGCGCTGGCCCCGATGATCCCGGGCGCCGAGCACTGGCCGCGCTTCACCCGCAACCTGTCCGAGAAATACGAGGCGCGCCTGTCGATGGTCGAGCTGGCCAAGTCGCCGTCGATCTTCTTTGCCGGCATGGAAGGCGCGCGCATCCCGGTCGCGGTGGCGCACGGCGAAGGCTACGCCGACTTCTCCCAGCAGGGCGACGCCGGCCGCGTGCTGGCGGCGGCGCGCTACATCGATAACCGCGGCAACGCCACCGAGGCCTATCCGTTCAACCCGAACGGCAGCCCGGGCGGCCTGACGTCCGTCACCACCGCCGACGGCCGCTTTACCGTGATGATGCCGCACCCGGAACGCGTGACCCGCAACGTCATGATGTCGTGGGCGCCCGAGAAGTGGGGCAACGCCGACAGCGGCGGCCAGTTCAGCCCGTGGATGCGCATCTTCCGCAATGCGCGCGCCTGGCTGAAATAAGTCAGACCGCCCTGCGAAGCGCGAGCTTTCGCATGACGCAACAGCCCCGCCGGACACCGGCGGGGTTTTTTTTGGGGATTTACGGATTTTCCAGGCAGGCGCAATCCGGTTGGCGGGGAGGGGCATTCAGGAAAGGCCATGTAACCCAATGAGATATTTAACTTTTCATTGCAATAAGCCGTAAACACTTCGACAGCCGCCCAAGGCTGCCCTCCGCAACCCCCGAGTGGCCCTCCCCATGTTCAAGAATCTGAGTATCCGCGCCGTCCTGACGACCGCGCTCTGTGTTTTTTTCGCCCTTTTCCTGGTCACCGGCATCGCCGTCTACCAGCAACTGACCTCCAACCGCACCTCGATCGAGGTGATGCTGGATACCAACCTAGTGCGCGCCAACGCCGTGGACGACGCCGGTTCCGAGCTGCTGCGCGCCCGCCTGGTGCTGCTGGCTGCCCAGACCACCTTGCTGGAAGGCAAGAGCATCGACAACCTGGCCAGCATGCAGCGCCTGGACGGCTACACCAAGAAGGCCGCCGACCTGATCCAGAGCGCGCGCCAGAATCCCGAGACCTCGCCCGTGGGCAAACCCCTGTTCGATGATGCGCTGGCCGCCTATGACGTCTACCAGCGCGACGCCATCGTGCCGATGATCGCCGCCATCCGCGCCGGCAAGGCCCAGGATGCCAGCCGCCTGAACCTGGAGAAGGTGACGCCGCTGGGCATCACCTTCACCCAGGCGATCCAGAAGTACGTGGACTACGCCGACGAAGTCGGCCAACGCGTGGCGCGCGAGGCCAACACCCGCATCAATGGCGCCATCGCCTTCCTGATCGGCCTGCTGGTGGTGGTGGCCGTGCTGGTGGTGGGGCTGTACGCGGTCTTTGCCCGCTCGGTGTTCCGCCCGTTGCATGACGCCGGCCGCCTGTTCGACCGCATCGCCGGCGGCGACCTGACCAACCGCATCGAGCAGCGCGGCAACAATGAAATCGGCGTGCTCTACGCCGCCGTCAAGCGCATGCAGGACAGCCTGGCGCGCACCGTGGCCGCCGTGCGCCAGGGCGTGGAAGAGATCCACACCGGCTCGCGCGAGATCGCGGCCGGCAACATCGACCTGTCCTCGCGCACCGAACAGCAGGCCGCCTCGCTGGAGGAAACCGCCGCCAGCATGGATGAACTGTCATCCACCGTGAAGAACAACGCCGACAGCTCGCGCAGCGCCTCGCAACTGGCCAGCGCGGCTTCCGACGTGGCCACCCGCGGCGGCCAGGCGGTGGGTGACGTGGTGGACACCATGCGCGCCATCGCCGACAGCTCCAACCGCATCGCCGACATCGTCGGCGTGATTGACGGCATCGCCTTCCAGACCAACATCCTGGCGCTCAACGCCGCGGTCGAGGCGGCCCGCGCCGGCGAGCAGGGCAAGGGTTTCGCGGTGGTGGCCAGCGAAGTGCGCGCGCTGGCGCAGCGCAGCGGCCAGGCCGCCAAGGAGATCAAGGGCCTGATCGACGATTCGGTGCAGAAGGTGTCCATTGGTTCCGACCAGGTCGAAGCGGCCGGTGCGACGATGCAGGAGATCGTGGTGTCGGTGCGCCGCGTGACCGACATCATCAACGAGATCTCCAGCGCCTCGGAAGAGCAGTCGCAAGGTATCCAGCAGGTCAACCAGGCGGTCTCGCAGATGGACAGCGTGACGCAGCAGAACGCCGCGCTGGTCGAGCAGGCGGCCGCGTCGGCGGCGTCGCTGGAGACCCAGGCGCAACGCCTGCGTGACGCGGTGGCGGTGTTCAAGCTGCAGACCGGCCGCGTGATCGACGCCGAGGCCGCTGCCCTGGGCCGCGCGGGCGAACCGGCATTGCTGGGCGCCTGACGCGGCATCTTCGAGGCGCCGGCGCGGGCGCCTTCAGGCCAGCGTCCGCGCCAGCCAGTCGATCAGTGCATGGGCTCGCGCCGGCAGGCGCCGGGAACCCGTCAAGGCGTATAGGGTGACCGGCTCCAGTTCCCATCGCGGCAGCACCGGCACCAGCCCCGCGCCCCGCCAGACGGCCGCGCCCAGCGCGTGCAGCGCGGCGATGCCGACGCCGCGGGCGGCCAGTTGCAGCGCCATGGCGGGCGTGTCGACGCCATAGCGCTCGCGCGCCAGGACCACGACGCGCTCGGGGCCGCACCACAGGCGCCAGCGGGCGGGTCGTGTGTCATGGGCGCGATGCGCGCCGACGCGCAGGCCGATGCAGTCATGCATCGCCAGGTCGGCGGGATGCTCGGGCGCGGGCCGTCGCGCCAGATAACCGGGCGCCGCGTACAGGCTGGCGCGCAAGGCGCCCAGCCGGTGCGCCATCCATGCCGGGTCCGCCGGCGGTTCCAGACCGATCGAGATATCGCAGGGCTGCGGCGCCGCGTCCGCGCCGCCGGGCGGGTCCAGTTGCATGGCCAGGTCCGGATGGCGTTCGGCGAAGGCCTCCAGCGCGGGGGCCAGCGCATGCCGCACGCTGGCGTCCGGCAAGCGCACGCGCAGCGGGGCGGCCTGGCCCGCCGGCCCGCTGCGCGGGGACCCGCGCCAGCATGCGCGGGCCGGGCCCGCGTCGGCCGGAATGCGGCGCTGTTCCAGGTCGAGGCGGCCGTGTCCGCCCTGCGCCATGTCTTGCGTGAATTTCATCGATCCCGCTCCCGGCGCCACCGCGTTCGTTCAGAACGCGTAGACCACCCCGACGCTGCCGAACACGTTGGCGCGGCGCTCGGTCAGCGGGCTGTCGCGGGCGTCGCCCAGCAGCGTGTTCACGCCCACGGTGGTGACGGTGCTCCAGCTGGCGTCGATGCGATGCGACCAGGTGGCGAACAGGGCGGCGGATTTGAAGCCGGACGACGGCGAGTAGGTCGACAGCCCTTCGCGGCTGCGCGCGGCCTGCGAGGACGTGACGCCATACCAGGTCTGCATGTCGTCGTGGCTGGCCCACTGCGTGCTGGCGCCGAGGTTGACGCGGTTGGCGCCGTCCTGCCAGGCGGCATAGGTGGCGCGCAGTTCGAGCGTGCCGCCGTAGCCGCTGCGCGCCGCCTGGCGGTATGCCGCGCCCAATGAAAACGGACCCGGCGCCCATTCGACGAAGGCGCCATAGGTGCCGTGGAAATCGATGTCGTCCAGGCCCTTGGTGCGGTCGGCGTCGCTGGAATCGCGGCCCAGCGCCATGCCGACGAACACGCCGGCCTTCCAGTCGGGCGCCAGCGTGGTCTGCAGGCCCATCGCCGGCAGGCCGGCGCGCGGCGAGATGAAGAAATTGCCGGAATGGTAGTTGATCAGCGGCACCGGCAGGGCGCGGTGTTCGCTGGAGCCCTGGTACACCGGCACGTAGCCGACGCCCAGGCCGATGAAATTGGTGCCAGATTGCTCGGCCTGCGCCGTGCCTGCGGCGCAGGCCAGGGCGGCGCCAGTTGCTAACATAGCCAGCTTCATTTGCGGGGAATTTCCTTTCTTTCGTGAACCGGTGCCCTGGCGCGAGCCAGGGGCACGACGAGCCGCCATTGTCGGAGCCGGCTTTTAAAAATTCTTTAAATCCAGGGCGCCACAATGGCGCGCCATGGACAGTCTGGGAGCGTTCTTGCAAGTTCTGCTGGTCGAAGATGACGCCATGCTCGGAGACGCCTTGCGATCCAGCATGGTGGGCGCGGGCCTGCGCGTCGATTGGGTGCGCGACGTGCCCGCCGCCCGGCTGGCGCTGGTCGAGCATGGCTACGGCGCGGTGCTGCTGGATCTGGGCCTGCCGGGCGGCAGCGGGTTGGCGGTGTTGAAACACCTGCGGGCGCGCTACGACGCCACGCCGGTGCTCATCATCACCGCCCGCGACCGCCTCAGCGAGCGGGTGCAGGGCCTGGATGCCGGCGCCGACGACTACATCGTCAAACCGTTCCAGCTGGACGAACTGCTGGCGCGGCTGCGCGCCGTGGTGCGCCGCAGCAGCAATTCGGTGGTGTCGGTCCTGCGCTGCCGCGACGTGCAGCTGGATCCGGCGCGGCGCGTGGTGACGCGGGCCGGCGCCGAAGTGGTGCTCAGCGCCAGCGAGTACCGCACCCTGCTGGCGCTGATGGAACGCGCCGGCCAGACCGTCAGCCGCGAACAGCTGGAGGCCGCGGTCTACGGCGGCAGCGGCACCATCGAAAGCAATACCGTGGCGGTGTACGTCCACCAGCTCAGGCGCAAGCTCGGCGACGACCTGGTCGCCACCGTGCACGGCCTGGGTTATCGCATCGCCGCGGCGGACGCGGCATGAAGACGCTGCGCAAACGCCTGACCGTCACGCTGCTGCTGACCCTGCTGTTGACCTGGGCGGCGGTGTTCATGTGCCAGCAGCACGCCATGAACGAGGCGCGCACCGGCATCCGCGACCAGTCCCTGGTCGACTCGGCCAACCAGACCATCCTGTCGCTGCGCCGCAGTCTGCTGGAGGAGCGGCCCGATGAGCGTTTCAAGCTGCCGCCGTCCAGCCATTTCCGCGGCGAGCGGACCACGGTGCAGATCTGGTCCAAGGGCGACCGGCGCCTGGCCCTGCGTTCGCCCGAGGCGCCGGACCAGCCGCTGAACCCGGACTTCGAAGACGGCTTTCGCGACAGCGTGATCGGCGACGACACCTGGCGCGTGTACTCGCTCAGCGACGCTTCCGGCCAGGTGCAGGTGCAGCTGGCGCGCGCCGACAGCGACCGGCGCGCCGAAGCCGTGGCCGCCTTCAAGCGCGGCCTGGTCATCGTGTCGGCGTTGTTCCTGCTGCTGGCGGCATCAACCTGGATCGTGGTGCGGCTGGCGTTCCGTCCGGTCGATCGCGCCGGTGACGCGATCCAGCGGCGCACGCCATTCGACCTGGCGCCGTTGCCGCTGGACCGCCTGCCGGGGGAATTGCATCCCTTCGTGCGCTCCATCAATGCCCTGCTGGTCCGGCTTCAGGCCGCCATGGACCACGAGCGCCGCTTCCTGGCCGATGCCGCGCATGAACTGCGCACGCCGCTGGCCGCGCTCAGCGCGCAGACCGAACTGCTGTCGCAGCGCATCGCCGACACGCCGGCCGCCGACGCCGCCGCCCCGTTGCGCGCGGTGGCGCAGCGCACGGCGCGCCTGGCCGAACAATTGCTGGACCAGGCGCGCATGGACGCGGTCAGTGAAACCGGCGCCGATCTCGACACCGTGTCGCTGGACGCGCTGGTGGTCCTGCTGGTGCGCGACGGCGAGGCGGCCGCGGCGCGCAAGCGCCAACGCATCCAGCTGGACGTCCAGGCCTGCGAGGTGCGCGGCGGCATGGATACGCTGGGCGTGCTGGTGCGCAACCTGCTCGACAACGCCCTGCGCTACACCCCCGAGGGCGGCCAGATCGCCGTGGCCTGCGGGCCGCACGAGCGGGGCGGGGCCTGGCTGCGGGTGGCCGACGATGGCCCCGGCATCGCGCCGGCCGAACGCGCGCGGGTGTTCGACCGCTTCTATCGCGCCCCGGGCGCCAACGGCGGCGGCAGCGGCATCGGCCTGTCGCTGGTGGCGCAGATCGCGGCGCGCCACGGCGCCGTGGTGGCCTTCGTGCCTGGCCTGAATGGCCGGGGCGTGGGCCTGATGGTCACTTTTCCCGCGACCGCGGCGGCATGAAAAGGGCCGGCCTGAATGGCCGGCCCGCGAACCAGGCGCGGTGGCGCGCGTGGTTTACTGATCCAGCTGGATCCTGGCGTCGGCCGCCACGTTCTTCCACTTCTTCACGTCGCTGGCGATCACGTTCTTGAACGCTTCGGACGTGCCGGCCACCACCGTGCCGCCCAGGCTGGCCAGCTTGGCCTTGACCTCGGGATTGTTCAGCGCCTTGACCGAGGCGTCGTGCAGCTTCTGCGTCACGTCGGCCGGCAGGCCCTTGGGCGCCAGCAGGCCGTTCCAGGCGTTGGCCTCGTAGCGCGGCAGGCCGGCTTCCTTGAAGGTCGGCGTGTCGGGCAGTTCCGGCGAACGGGCGTCGGCGGCGATGGCGATGGGACGGATCTGGCCGCCCTTGATGTACGGAAGCGAGGCCGGCACCGGCTCCCAGATCATCGACACCTGGCCGCTGATGACGTCGGTGAAGGCCGGGCCCGCGCCGCGGTAGGCGATGTGCATGAGCTTGGCGCCGGTCATCGACTTCATCAGCTCCATCGCCAGGTTGCCCAGGCCGCCCGCGCCCGACGAGGCGTAGGTGTACTTGTCCGGGTTGGCCTTGGCGGCGGCGATCAGGCCGTTCAGGTCGGCGGCGGGGAAGTCCTTGGTCACGCTCAGCACGCCGGGAACGGTCACCAGTTGCGTGATGGCGGTGAAGTCCTGCGCCGCGTCGTAGGTCAGGTTCTTGTAGACCGCCGGATTGGTGCCGTGGGTGCTGGACGAGGCCAGCAGCAGTACGTAGCCGTCGGGCGCCGCGTCGGCCACGAAGCGCGTGCCGATCGAGCCGCCCGCGCCGGCCTTGTTCTCGACCACCACGGTGGCGCCCAGTTCGGTGCCCAGCTGCGCCGCAAATACGCGGCCGATGATGTCGGCGGTGCCGCCGGGGGCGAACGGCACGATCAGGCGCACGGGCTTGTTGGGGTAGTCGGCCTGCTGCGCCGAGGCCGGGCCGGCGATCAGCGAGGCGCCGCTCAGCAACGCCACGGCGATTGCGGTTTTGGTCAGTTTCATGGTGTCTCCAGGCGAAGGTTAGTCGAGGCCGTTGAGCCAGTCGACGATGAGTTCGGCGATGCGGTCGCTGTTGCGGTCCAGCATGCAGAAATGGGAATTGCCGGCGATGCCGGCGGCGGGCAGGTCCAGCACGTCGGCGCGGCGGCCGGCCCGCCGCAGGGCGTCCCAGTAGGCGTCGGTCTGGGCGCGGTAGCGCTGCCAGGTGTCGTGGTGGTCGAAGTGGTCGCCCCATACCAGCAGTTGCGGGGGCAGGGAGCCGTCGACGCGTTCGGGCGTGCCGGTCGGTTCCACCGCCACTACCGCGCGGATCGGGCCGGGGCATTCGCGCGCCAGTTGCGTGGCGTAGCCGCCGCCCTGGCTGTGGCCGATGACGATGCAGGGGCCGGCCAGGTCGAGCAGTTCGCGATAGGCGTCCAGCGCCATGGCGTCGTGCGCCAGCCAGCGCGGCACGAACTGCTTGGCGAAGGTGTCGAAGGCGTCGGCCGGGAATTGCTGCCCCGGATGGGCGCCACGCGGCTGGCCGCGGGGTGCGTAGCCGTTGGCCGGGCCGATGCGGAACAGGTGCCAGGCTTCTTCCTTGGAACGGAAGATCGGCGCCGCGTCGTAGATCTGCGGGTACATCGCCCAGGAAGCGCGGCCGCGCTCGGGCGCGTCGGCCACGAATACGTCATAGCCGGATTGCAGCAGCCGCCAGAGCCAGCCCTGGCGGCCGTCGGGAGTGCTTTCCCATTGCGCGCCGCTCATGCCGCCGCCGTGCCACAGCAGCACCGGATGCGGATGGCGCGGCTCGGCCAGGCGGTATTCCTGCACGTAGAGCTGCCCGGCGCAGTAGCTGCCGTTCATGTCGATGGCGCGCGCGGCGCCGTTGCCCACCACCTGCCTGCGCAGCACCGGCAGCCCGCTGGCCACGGCCTCGCGGCCGCCCAGGAAGTGGCTGCGCAGGGATTTCAGCAAAACGGGGGCGTCGGGCATCGGCATCTCCAGGGGACGCCGTAATACTAGTTGTAACAAACGCTGGGTTTGTGCAGAATGTGCAGCGCTTGTGCCGATACGGCACAACCCCACGAAAGGACAACGGAGACGAAATGGACATCAAGTGGCTGGAGGACTTCGTGGCGTTGTCGAAGTCGCGCAACCTGTTCCAGGCGGCCGAGGCGCGCAATGTCACGCATCCGGCCTTCGGGCGCCGCATCAAGGCGCTGGAGGACTGGGCCGGCGTGCCGCTGGTCGAGCGCGGCCACCAGGTGTCGACGCTGAACGCGGCCGGGCGCAGCATGCTGGCGGCCGCCATCGACGTGCTGGACATCCTGCGCGAGACGCGCCAGGGCCTGCAGAAGCCGGAACAGGAGCGTGTCCGCCGCATCGCCATCGCCTCGGGCAAGACGCTGGCGCATTCGGTGCTGCCGGGGCTGATGGCCAGGGTGCAGCAGGGCATGCAGCCGTTCCAGTTGAAGGTGGTGACCACCACGCTCAACTACGGCATCGACATGCTGGCCGACGGCGAGGTCGACTTCCTGCTGTGCCACGCGCACGAGCCGCTGTACGCGCAGATCGACAATCCCGACTACCGCTGCCGCCGGGTTGGCGCCGACAAGCTGGTGGCCGTCAGCGCGCCGCTGGCGCCGGGCAGCCGCCATCCGCGCCACGCCGTGCCCAAGCTGGCCTCGGATCCGGCGGTGCCGTTCCTGGCGTACGCCGACAGCATGTCGCTGGGCCGCATCCTGCGCGACCGCCTGCGCGGCCTGTGCGTGCCGGCGCGGTTGCAGACCATGTACGAGTCGGACCTGGCGGACGCGCTGCATGCCATGGCGCGGCAGGGCTTCGGCCTGGCGTGGCTGCCCCACACGCTGGTCGAGTCCGACCTGCGCGCCGGCGTCCTGGCGCGGGCCGACAGCGCGCGCAACGACATCCACATGGAGATCCGGCTGTACCAGTCGGTGGCCAACGCCAAGCCGCTGGCGCGGCAGGTGTGGAGCCGGATCGAGGCGTACGCGGCGCGCTAGGGTGGAGGGCGGCGCCAGCCGGCACCGTTTTTCCGGCGCCGCGCGACAAACAGGGACAAAAGATGCCGGCGGCGCCCGGCAGGCATAAAATGGCGGATTATTCCGCTTCCCGACCACAGGATCCCGCGCCATGAACGCACGCATCCCCGACGACGCACTACCTCCTACCCTCGATCCGAAGGCTCTGCAGGCTTTTGTGGACGACAAGTGGGACAACGAGATCATCCCCGCGCTGACCGACTACATCGCCATTCCGGCCAAGAGCCCGGCGTTCGACGCCGACTGGGAAAAGAACGCGTTCATCGAGCGCGTGGTGCGCGACGCGGCGCAGTGGGTCGAAGCCCAGAAGGTCTCGGGCCTGAAGCTGGAAGTGGTGCGCCTGCCGGGCCGCACGCCGGTGATCTTCTTCGACGCGCCCGCCACCCGCAGCGATAACGGCGACACCGTGCTGCTGTACGGCCACCTGGACAAGCAGCCGGAATTCTCCGGCTGGCGCGCCGGCCTGGGTCCCTGGACCCCCAAGTACGAAGACGGCAAGCTCTACGGCCGCGGCGGCGCCGACGACGGCTACGCCGTGTACGCCTCGCTCACCGCCATCATGGCGCTGGACAAGCAGGGCATCCCGCGCCCGCGCTGCGTCGGCATCGTCGAGACCTGTGAAGAATCCGGCAGCTACGACCTGCTGCCCTACGTCGACGCGCTGCGCGACCGCCTGGGCAACGTGGCCCTGGTGGTGTGCCTGGATTCGGGCGCCGGCAACTACGACCAGCTGTGGATGACCACGTCGCTGCGCGGCATGGTCTCGGGCACGCTGGAAGTGCAGGTGCTGGACGAAGGCGTGCACTCGGGCGATTCCAGCGGCGTGGTGCCGTCGTCGTTCCGCATCCTGCGCCACCTGCTGGACCGCCTGGAAGACAGCGCCACCGGCCGCCTGCTGCCGCAAAGCCTGCATTGCGAGATTCCCGCCGACCGCATCGAACAGGTGCACGCCACCGCCCGCATCCTGGGCGACGAAGTCTGGCGCCGTTTCCCCTGGAGCTGCGGCGCCGACGGTGGCTTCGTGCTGCCCATGACCACCGAGCCGGAACAGGCGCTGTTGAACCGCACCTGGCGTCCGACTCTGTCGGTGACCGGCGCCGAAGGCCTGCCGCCGCTGTCCAGCGCCGGCAACGTGCTGCGTCCGCGCACCGCCTTCAAGCTGTCGCTGCGCCTGCCGCCGCTGGTCGACGCCGTTGCCGCCTCCGAGGAGATCAAGGCCCTGCTGGAAGCCGACGCGCCCTACAACGCCAAGGTCATCTTCAAGGCCAACGAGGGCGCCGCCACCGGCTGGAACGCGCCGGCCTCGGCGCCGTGGCTGACCCAGGCGCTGGATGCCGCCTCGCAGCAGTACTATGGCGCGCCCTGCGGCTACATCGGCCAGGGCGGCACCATTCCGCTGATGAGCATGCTGCAGAAGGGCTTCCCCAAGGCGCAGTTCATGGTCTGCGGCGTGCTGGGCCCCAAGTCCAACGCCCACGGGCCGAATGAATTCCTGCACGTGCCCTACGGCAAGAAGCTGACCGCCGCGGTCGCGCAGACCATGGCGGCGATGCCGGCGGCCTGATCGGCGTTGGCGGAGGAAAGAAAGCCCGGCCTGGCCGGGCTTTTTTCATGGCGTCGCGGCGGCGCGGTGCGCCGAGGGGCGGAAGACCACGTGGAGCGAAGCGTTGGAGGTCACGCGCAGGATCACGTCCGCGCGGGGGCGGCGTGAAAGGCAGTGGGCAAGAGACTGCAGCAGCAGCCACAGCCAGACAAGCAGGAAAGCGGCTTCCACAAACACGTGGGTGATCAGCCTGCCGGGAGATTCATTCAGGGGGGCGAGCCGCACGACGCTGTGCAAGCCGTGTTCGGCCAGCAACGCCTGCATGCGCGCCGTCAGGCTATTCATGGCATCGATGTTCTCGATGTAGAAGTCTTCGCGTCGCCGTAACAGCGCCGCCAGCGCTTCGTCGGACAGGTGGTCGGCGAAATAGGTGAGCGCGATGGTCATCCGTTGCTCTCGTGGTAGTCGTGGCGCCACTCTAGCGCGGCCCCGTCGCGCGGTGCCACAGGCTCCGGCAATGTCGGACGGAGGGTGGATGGCGAGCGCGGCCGTCAACGGCGCCCCGGCCACCGCCATCACGCCCGCACCAGCGCCATCGCCCCGAACAGCGCCGCCAGCCCCAGCCCGAGCGAAAGGCCGGCGTACAGCAGCGCGGTGCCGATGCGCCCCTGTTCCACATGCAGCGCGGTCTCCAGCGCGAAGGTCGAAAAGGTGGTGAAGCCGCCGACGATGCCGGTGGTCAGGAACAGCCGGGTCGGCTGCGACACCGAGAACTTCAGCGCCAGCAGTTCGGTGATCAGCCCCATGACGAAGCAGCCGATGACGTTGGTGGCCAGGGTGGCGTAGGGGAAGGCGACCCAGCCCAGGCGCAACGCGGCCAGGCTCATGCCGTAGCGCGCGGCCGAGCCGAGGCCGCCGCCGACGAATACCAGCAATAGATTCAAGATTTCTCTCCAGGTGAAACGATGGAGAGCAACAGCCTGGGGCTTGTCCACGGGCCGCGCCGGTTGCAGGCGCGGGCGGCCAGCGACGAGGTCGCGGCCCGAAAAACAAGAAACCCGCCGCGGCGGGTTTTGTCCGGACGGCACCCGCTGCGGGCATGTTGCCCGGTCAGCAGGAGCCATCAGCCGAGGGATCGGCGGTTTTGGGAAGCTCCATTCCCATTGCGATCGATTGTATCCCAGGCGTGGCGGCAGGGCGTTGGCCCACGGTGAACCCGGTCGCGGCGCCTTCCACCTGGTCGCCTATACTCGCGTTTTGCCAGGACTGCCCGCCATGATTTCCACTTCCGACGCCTACGCCAACGTGGTTGCCGAAACCCGCCATTGGCTCACCCAGGCCGTGATCGGCCTGAATCTCTGTCCGTTCGCCAAAGCGGTCCAGGTCAAGGACCAGATCCGCTTTGCCGTCAGCGATGCCACCGACGCCGAAGGCGTCCTGACCGACCTGCAGGATGAGCTGGCCCTGCTGGCCGAGGCCGATCCGGAGAAGATCGACACCACGCTGCTGATCATTCCCGACGCGCTCGACGATTTCCTGGAGTTCAACGACTTCGAAGACCTGTCGGACCGCCTGCTCAAGCGCATGCGCCTGGTGGGGGAGTTGCAGGTGGCCACGTTCCACCCGCAGTTCCAGTTCGCCGACACCCAGCCGGACGATATCGAGAACTACACCAACCGGTCGCCGTATCCCATCCTGCACCTGCTGCGCGAGGACAGCATCGACCGCGCGGTCGAGTCGTTCCCGGACGCCGCCGAGATCTACGAGAAGAACATCGACACGATGCAGCGGCTGGGCCTGGAAGGCTGGAAGCGGTTGATGAGCAAGCCCGCCTGAAGCCGGGCGCGGCCGGCGGCGAAGGCCGTCGGCGCGGTTGTCGCATCTGTCGGGACGCCGCCGCACAAGGGCGCGACCGCGCGGGGCACGGTCGGCCGCGCGAACCTGGGTTCAGCGGGGCAACGAAGCCCCGCCGCAGATGGCGATGTCCTGACCGGTGATGGCGGCCGCCTCGGCGGACAGCAGGAACGCCACCAGGGCCGCGATCTCGCCGGGCTGTATCAGCCTGCCGATCGGGGGCATGCGGGCCGGGCTGGCGGCCCGGGCGGGGTCTTCCAGCATGCCCGTCTGCGTGGCGGCCGGGGACACCACGTTCACCGTGACGCCCTGGCCGGCCAGTTCCGCGCCCCAACTGCGCGCCAGCGCCACCAGCGCCGCCTTGGACGCGGCATATTGGCCGCGGCCGGGCATGCCCTGGGCCACGCGGCTGCCGACCAGCACCACGCGGCCGCCGCCTTGCGCGACCATCGCCGGCGCCAGATCGCGGGTCAACCGGACCGCGGCATCGACGTGCAGTTTCCACATCAGTTCGCCATCGGCGGATTCCGATTGCGCCAGCGGCGCCACCCGCAACAGCCCGGCCGCATGCACCAGGGCCGTGGCGTTGTCCAGACCCTGCAAGGCCCGATGGGTGGCGGCGTCGTCACACAGGTCGACCGTGACATGCCGGTAGGCGGGATGCCGCGTCACGGCCGGCCCGAGGTCCAGTCCGGTCACGCGCCAGCGGCCATCCAGCAGCCGCTGCACGATCGCCTGGCCGATGCCGCCGGTGGCGCCAGTGACGACCGCGTGGCCTGGGGTGGGATCAGTCGACATGGATGTGGCCTTCTTCGATGATTTTGCGCGAGCGCGCCATATCGTCCTTCTGGAAACGCGTGAACCCGGCCGTGGTGATAGGCGTGATCGTCACGCCCAGCTGTTCGTACTTGGCCGCCATGCCCGAGGACAGGGCCTTGTTGACCTCGGCGTTGAGCTTCTCGACGATCGCCGCGGGGGTGCCGGCCGGCGCCCACAGGCCGTACCAGCTGTAGTACTGGTAGCCGGGCAGCACTTCGCCCACCGTGGGCACGTCGGGCAGGTTGGGCAGGCGCGTTTCCGAGGTGACGGCGAGGATCTTCAGCATGCCGCCCTTGTAGTACGACAGGGCGCCCAGCACCGGGTCGATGAATCCGTCGATGCGCCCGCCCACCAGATCCTGCAGCGCGGGCGAGGTGCCGCGGTACGGGATGACCATGTAGTCCAGGCCGCCCTGGCGCTTGAGCAGTTCGGTGGCCAGGTGACCGGCCGATCCGATCGAGCCGACGGCGAAGGTCAGTTTGCCCGGATTCTGCTTGGCATAGGCCAGCAGGCCGGCCAGGTCGGACACCGGCAGGTCCTTCTTGACCGAGACCGACAGTGGCGCCTTGCCGGCCATGGCGACGGGCACGAAGTTCTTGTCGACGTCGAAAGGCACGGACTTCATCGTCATCGGCGCCGTGGTGAAGGTCGAGGCGTTAAAGAGCAGGGTGTAGCCGTCGGCCGGCGACCGGGCCACGACGTCGGCGCCGATGATGCCGTTGCCGCCCGAACGGTTTTCCACCACGAAGCTCTGGCCGGTCTGCTCGCTTAGTTTTTGCGCCACGTCGCGGCCCAGCATGTCGAGCGTGCCGCCCGGCGGGAAGGGGATCACGAACCGCACCTGGCGCGCGGGGTAGGCGGCCTCGGCGTGCGCCGCGGCGGCGCCAAGCGCCGTGCACAGGGCCAGCGCGGCGCGCAACAGAATGGTTTTTCGCATGATGTGTCTCCTCTTGTTTTGATGTCGTCGCGGCGTCGCCGGGGCTGTCCCGCCCCTTGGCCGCCGCGCGATGCGGCGTCAGCGCGCCAGCAGTTCCGCCTTGGCCAGCGCGGCGCGCAGCGCGTCCATCTCGGCCGCGCCGGGGGCTTCGGTGGGCGGACGCACCGCGGCGCTCTCCAGCACGCCGGCCAGGTACATGCCGGCCTTCATGCGGGCATGCGCTTCGCCAGTGGGCTCGCCGGCGCCGTACACCGCGTCCTTGAGCGGGGTGATCAGCGCCTGCACCGCCTGGGCGCGCTTCAGATCGCCGGCCTTCACCGCCTCCCACAGATCGATGATGAGCTGCGGGATGAAGGTGGCGAAGCCGACCAGCGCGCCGTCCACGTCCTGCACCATCGAGGCCAGCAGGTATTCGTCGTGGCAGGTGAGAATGGCCTTGGAGGCATCGGCGTCGCGCAGCGCCTGAATGTCGCGGGCATACTTGTTCATGTCGCGCTGGCCGACCTTGAAGGCCTGCACGTAGGGCAGCCGCGCCAGGTCGGCCAGCAGGCTCGACGAATAGGACGCGCGCGTCCATGCCGGATAGACGTGGCAGACCAGGTCGAGACCGGGCGCGGCCTCGTGGATGGCCTGGAAGTATTCCAGCGCGTGGCCGGGCGTGAAGCCGAAACGCAACCAGTGGTGGGGCGGCATCACATCCAGCGCGGCGGCGCCGGCGGCGCGCGCGGCGCGGGCGTGTTCGGCGGCCTCGGCGATGCCTTCGCACACGATCGAGGAAATCACGGGCAGCCTGCCGCGCAGCTCGTCGGCCACGATGCGGGTGACCTGCGCGCGTTCGGCGGGCGTCAGCGAAAACACCTCGCCGGTGTGGCCGTTGGTCATGACGGCGACCACGCCATCGTGGCCCGCCAGCCAGCTGGCCAGGCGGCGCAGCGCGGGCTCGTCGATGCGGCGGTCGGCGGTGAACGGGCAGGCGATCGCGGGGATGATGCCACGGTAATTCGGGATGGAAGGCATGGGTGTTTTCCAGGTCCTGTGGGTGGGGGAATGGCCGCTATGATTGCGGCATCCCCTTTGGGCCGTCCAATACTCGAATTGCATAGAATTATCTATGCTGCGCTGCAAACAATCATGGGACCTGGAAACCGACCTCTGGACATGAATTGGCTGGAGGATTTCCTCGCGCTGGCCGACACCGGAAGTTTCTCGCGCGCGGCGGAAGCGCGCGCCATCGCGCAGCCGGCGTTCAGCCGCCACATCCGCGCGCTGGAGGAATGGGTGGGCGCCGACCTGTGCGACCGCAGCTCGCATCCCACCGAACTGACCGCCGCCGGCCGCCGCTTCCTGCCGCTGCTCAAGCAGGTGCTGGCCGACCTGGAGGCGGCGCGCATCAAGGCGGTCGCGGCCCATGCGCAGGATGCCGCCAGCCTGCGCTTCGCGGCGACCCATCTGCTGTCGCTGACCTTCTTTCCGAAATGGCTGGCCGGCCTGGAAGCGGACATGGAAGTCGGCGCGATCCAGATGATGTCCGACAGCTTCCAGGCCTGCGAAGACCTGATGGCGCAGCGCCGCGTGCAGTTCCTGCTGTGCCACCGGCATCCGCGCGTGGCCAGCCGCCTCGATGAAACCGCCTATCCCATGGTGCGGCTGGGCACCGATACGCTGGTGCCGGTCAGCGCGCCGGGCGGATCGGCCGCGCCGGCGCATCGCCTGGCGGGCGAGGGCGCCGTGGACTTCCTGGCCTATGGGCCGGCCTCGGGCCTGGGGCGCATCGTGGCCAGCCAATTGCGCAAGAAGGACCTCGGCGAGGAACGCATACGCGCCACCTTCGTCGGGCCGCACGCCACGTTGCTGCGGACCATGGCGGTGCAGGGCCGTGGCGTTGCCTGGCTGCCGGACATGTTGGTGCGCGAGGACCTGGCGCAGGGCAGGCTGGTGCGCGCCGGCGGCCAGGAATGGGACATTCCGCTGGAGATCTGCCTGTTCCGCCAGCCGACCGACATGGCCGCGGTGGCCGAGCAACTGTGGCGGCTGGCCGCGGCGCGCGCGGCGGGGCAGGCCACCGACCCGGGATATCCCTAGATAGCCCCCGCGCCATATTGCATACAAGATACCGTCATTGAGACCCCCCGCCGTTCGGCGGGCGGCCTGTGCTTCCTTCCCCCTTGTTCATCGCATGGCTCGCGCGGCCGCCTGTCGCGAGGTCGTCGTGCGCGCCTGTCTGGAGAGAGCCTTATGCCGTTCACCCGCCGCCACGCCCTGGGCGCGCTTGCCGCGCTGCCGTTGATGCCTCGCCTGGCGCATGCCCAGGCCCAGGCCGATTTCCCCACCCGCCCCGTGCGCCTGCTGGTCGGCTTCGCGCCCGGCGGCCTGACCGACATCGCCGCGCGCGCGCTGGCCGAACGCATGGGCAAGGTCCTGAAGGGCAGCGTGGTGGTCGAGAACCGGCCGGGCGGCCAGGCCATCATCGCCACGGTGGCCGTGGCGCGGGCCGAACCCGACGGCTACACGCTGGGCTTTGCCGGCACCAACGGCATGATCCTGAACCCCTTGCTCTACAACAACCTGCCGTACCAGCAGTCGGACTTCAAGCAGCTGGGGTCGATGGGCAAGTCGCCGATGCTGCTGATCGTGCATCCGGCGCTGGGCGTCAAGAACGTGCAGGAATTCATCGCGCTGGCCAAGAAGAAGCCGGGCGACATCACTTGCGCCCATGCCGGGCGCGGCGTCATCAACCACCTGGCGCTGCTGCATTTCCAGTCCAGGACCGGTACCCAGTTCCAGGACGTGCCCTACAAGGGCAGCGGCCCGGCGCTGCTGGACCTGATGGCGGGCACGGTGCAGAGCACCTTCGATTTCCCGACGTCGGCGCTGCCTAACATCCAGTCGGGCAAGCTGCAGGTGCTGGCGGTGACGGCCGACAAGCGCCTGTCGAGCCTGCCGGACGTGCCGACCATGAAGGAGGCCGGCGTCGACGGCTTTGAACTCTATACCCGCATGATGATCTCGGGGCCGGCGGCGATGCCGGCGGAGGTGGTCAGGACGCTGGAGCATGCGGTGCGCGAAGGCACGCGCGATCCCAGCCTGGTCAAGCAGTTCGCCGAGCAGGGAGTGACCGTGGAGTTCACCTCGTCGGCCGACCTGGACCGCGTCATCGCCGAGGAATCCGCCATGTGGGCCGGCGTGATCCGCGCCAACAACGTGCCCAAGACCGACCTGAAAGGCTGAGGAAGCGCCATGACCGAGCAAGCCCGCATCACCGTCAGTCCCGAAACGGCGCTGATCGACGTGCCGCGCGAGATCCGCATCGACGGTTTTCCCGCCTACGCCTTCGTCACCGTCACGGCCCGCATGCGGATGAGCGGCGTGCCGTGGCGTTCGCAGGCGGTGTTCATGGCCGGCCACGACGGCAGCCTGGACCTGGCGCGCGATTGCCCCGTGTCCGGCAGCTATGCCGAGCCGTCCGCCATGGGACTGTTGTGGTCGATGACCTGCGAGGAGATGGACCGGGTGGTGTTCCCGCCTGATCGCACCGAGCCGCTGGTGATCGACCTGCACGCCACCGACGGCCGGCATGAGGCCACCGCGCGGCTGGTGCAGACCTTCGTGGCCGAGGGCGTCACGCACCGCGCGGTGCGCGAGCAGGTCGGCGGCATGACGCTGTCGGGCGAGCTCTACACGCCCGCCGGCCCCGGCCCGCATCCGCTGGTGATCTACATGAACGGCTCGTCCGGCGGCGTCAACGCGCCGCGCGCGGCGCTGTTCGCGGCCCGCGGCTACCAGTGCCTGGCGCTGGCCATTTTCAACTACGACGGCCGGCCCAAGTACCTGAACGACATGCCGCTGGAGTATTTCGAGCAGGCGCTGCGCTGGGCCCGCGCCGAACTCAAGCCGCGCGACGGCTTCGTGGCGCTGTCGGGCATCAGCCGCGGCGGCGAGACCTCATTGCTGGTGGCGTCGCACTATCCCGACCTGGTGAGCGCGGTGGTGGCCTACGTGCCGTCGCCGGTGACGCACGGCGTGGTCAGCGCCGGCGAGCCGGGCACCGGACGCAATGCGCAGGTCTGGCGCAAGGGCGGGGAGCCCTTGCCGCACCTGTGGCAGGACAACGCCAGCGCCGATTGGGAGGCGGCCTACGCCTCGGACCCGCCGTACCGGCAGACCCATGCATTCCTGAGCGCCAGCCGCGATGCCGCGGCGTTCGAGCGCGCCCGCATTCCGGTTGAACGCTATCCGGGCCCGGTCCTGCTGGTGAGCGCGTCGGATGACGGCTTCTGGCCCAGCACCGCATATTCCGAGATCGTCATGCGCCAGCGCGAGGCGCACGGGCTGCCCACGTCGCATTATGTGTGCAAGGGGGCGGGGCATCACGTGCACTATCCGTGCCTGCCGGCCACGCTGATCAGCAAGCCGCACGCCATGTCGGGCCTGTTGCTGGACGCGGGCGGCACGCCGCCGGCCAACGCGGCCGGCAACGAGGGGTCCTATCGCGCGGTGCTGGCCTTCCTGGCGCGCGCGACCGGGCAAGCGTCATAACGCGCACGGCCCCGACCGGCGAGGCCGGCGGGGCCGTGGGGCGCGGGCTGGCGCGTGCGCCGGCCCGCGGGCGTTCCGGAAGATCACGCCTCGGCGGCTTCCTCGGCCGCGACCACCGGCTGCACCTGATCGATCAGGCTGGGCCAGGTGTTGATCGAC
The DNA here is from genome assembly GCF_059759395.1 of Achromobacter sp. EG18. Classification (NCBI taxonomy): domain Bacteria; kingdom Pseudomonadati; phylum Pseudomonadota; class Betaproteobacteria; order Burkholderiales; family Alcaligenaceae; genus Achromobacter; species Achromobacter sp. EG18. The sequence continues at coordinate 1,893,289 of NZ_CM186213.1, read as the reverse complement.
AGCAGGTGGCAATAGACCAGCGGTAGCCAGCCATTGGCGCGCCAGCGCAGGAATTCCGCTTCCGGCAGCTTGTTGAACCTGGCTTCGTCGATCACCTTGAAGCCGGACATGGCCAGGCGCTGGCCGTCGGCCAGGGTGATGTCGGCGCGGTTTTCGACCAGCAGGTCGGCGTCGGCCAGGGCGCGCGCGAATTCCAGCGTGTAGGCGTGCTGGTTCTGGTAGTCGCGGCAGAATTCCAGGGCGCTGCGGGCCAGCGCGGTCGGCTCGCCGGCCTCGTCGAAGAACGGGTTGTCACGGCCCTCGACCACCGCGGCGGCCTTCTCGTCGATACACAGCGTGTACTGGCTGCGGTCTTCGTTCTCCATGAAGATGAAGGGATAGCGGCGCACGTAGGCCGGGATGTAGGTGCCGGGGCGCCATTGGCCCTGCGCGTCGACGAACAGGTTTTCCTGGCCGCGCACGCCCAGCACGGCGACCGGCGTGGGCTGCTCGCCATCGGTGAAGACGATGGGGAAGTGGCGGCACGCGGTCGGCAGCTCGGTGGCCACCAGCGGCACCGCGTTGGTCCTGGCGGCGTAGGCGAAGCCGGTGTTGCCGGCCAGCGACAGGTTGGCGTGCACGCCGGCAGCGAGCGGACGGGGTTGTTCGTAGAACAGGGGAAGCGAAGTCTGCGTGGTCATGGTGTTGGATCAGAGAGTACGTGAGGGAGTGCCGGTGTCGCGGCGCGCGTCATCGGATGACGGCACGCCTTCGGCGGCGGGGCGCTGCGGATTGGCGCCGGGCGTCTGCAGCACCGGGTTGTTGCCGGCCGGCACGCTCAGGAGCGCATTGTCGCCGGAAGGCAGCTGCCAGGTAAACGCGGAGGCCACGGTCAACACCTGCGGATCGGTGTACGCGCCCAGGGCGTCGGGGCCGAAGCCCTTGGACGGAACCGTGCCCTGGAACAGCGGGTTGGCGGTGGGCGTGGTGGGGATCACCGTGCGCGGCGCCGTCACGGCGGCCAGGCGGTCGATCACGTCCGTCGGGCCCCAGGTGGCGCCGTTCATGTAGTACGGCGCGCCGACCAGCGAACTGCGGACCATGGTGGCGGCCATGGAGCCGGTCTTGCCGCCGATCGCGCCCCACATGTCGGCCGAGCCGGCGTTCGGCACGGTCAGCCCGGCCACGTCCAGCTTGTGGCTCGGATCCGCGTCGTTCAGGCCGATGCGCAGCGCGCCCACGCCGGAGGCCAGCGTCAGCGAGGTCTGCAGGCCGCTCAGGCCGATGGCGGTGATGTCGCCGTTGGTCTGGATGACCGCGTTGCCGCCTTGCAGTTTCGCCGGCGCGCCCAGGTTGATGGGGCCCTGCGTCACCAGCAATTGCGCCGGCAGGGTCAGCCCGGCGCCGCCGGTCTGGGTGAAGCCGGTGGCGGCCTTCACGGTGCTGCCCGCGCCAAAGGACGTGGTGCCGGTCGGGCTGGTATTGGCGATGCGGATCGAACCCGTGTCGGCGGTGACGTTCTTGCCAAATGACAGCGTGCCGCCCGAAATGTCGATGCCGTCCGGGCCGGAGGCGCGCACCGCGCCGTTGTAGCTGGCGGACTTGGCCTCCAACTGCTGCACACGGTAGGCGCTGACGTCGCCGTTGAACACGATGGTGTCGACGGCGCGCAGGGTCAGCGAACCCAGGCCGGTGGCGTCGCCCGCGACCTGGATGTTCTTGCCGGCGTTGACGTTCAGGTTGTTGCCGTTGCCGCCATCCAGCTTGCTGCCCAGGATCACCGAGCCGGTGTCGCTGGTCAGGTCGCGGTCGCCCTTCAGGGTCACGGCGCCGTTGTAGACCTGGTCGCCCGTGGTGTGCGTCTTGCCGCCGCCCAGGGTGGTGGCGCCCGTGACGGCCACGCTGCGCAGCGGCGTGGTGGCGCCGACGTCGCCCTGGATATCGGCGTTGCCGACGATGACCAGGCCTTGCTGGCCCGGCTGGGTGCCGTCGACGCCGGCCTTGAGCTGCACGTTGGCGCCGGTCAGGGTGGTGTCCACGCCGCTCAGGATGACGTGCTGGCCGTATTGCTGCGTGCCGGTGGTGTCCACCGAGCCGCCGTTGATCAGCACGTCGCCATTGCCGCCGGTCTGCACCGAGGCGGCGCGCACCGGGCCGTCCAGCACGATGTCGCCGGCGGCGCTGACCTTCAGGTCGCCCAGGCGCGAGCCCTGGCCGACCGGGCCGGCGAAGGTCACTTCGCCGCGGTTGGCGACGACCGTCAGGCCGTGGCCGCCGTCGACCGCGCGGTCGAAGCCGATGTCGCCCTGGCGGCTGGTCACCGAGACGTTGCCGCCCACGGTCACATTGCCCTGGTACGACTGTTCGCCGTCGGTGACGATGCTGCCGGCGCCCAGCGTGGCGCTGCCCTTGACCGTCAGGCTGGCCAGCGGATCATTGGCGCCCAGCGGTCCCTTGAGCACGGCATTGCCGTCGATGGTCAGGTCGTGCTTACCGTCGCCGCCGCCCAGCAGGCTGACGGTGCTGCCCTTGAGCACGGTGTCGGTGCTGAACACGGCGCGTTCGCCATAGGACTGCGTGCCGGTGGTGTCGATCAGGCCGCCGTTGATGGCCAAGGTGCCGCCGGCGTCGGTGTTGACCGACGCGGCGTACACGGCCTTCTCGAAGGTGGTGGCGCCGTTGCTGTTGAGGGCCAGGGCGCCCAGGCGGCCCGTGGCGGCGTCGCCGACCTGTTCGGCAAAGCGCACGTCGCCGCTGCCGCTGCTGACCGTCAGGCCGCTGCCGTTGCCGCTGGTGACCGTATCGTTGAAGGTCACCTTGGCGTCGGCGGTGCTCAGTTGCGCATTGCCGGACAGTTCGACCTTGCCCAGGTAGGACTGTTCGCCCACCGTCTTGAGCGGGCCGCCGCCGAGCGTCGCGTCGCCGTCGACGGTCAGATAGGCCAGGCGGCCATTGGCGCCGGCGCCCACCGGGCCGTTGATCGTGGCCGGACCTTCGATGGTCAGGCCCTGGCCCTCGTCGGTCGCGTTCGCGCCGCCGGCCAGGGTGACGCTGGCGCCCTTGAGCGTGACGTTGCCGCCCAGCGTGACCAGCTCGCCGAATCGCATGACGCCAGTGGTGTCGACGCGCTCGCCCGTGATGGTCACGGCGCCCGGGTCGTCGGTCTGCACCGATGCCGCGTAGACCGAACCATTGAAGGCGGTCGTGCCGGCCGTGTCGACCGTCAGGTTGCCCAGGCGTTGCGTGGCGCTGCCGACCGCGTCGAAGCTGACGTCGCCGCCGGCCGTGGACACGACGTGCAGGTCATGCGTGCCGTCGAGCGCGCCGTCGAAGGCCACGCCGCCGGTGGTGGTGCTCAGCGTGTGAACGCCGCTCAGCGTCACGGCGCCCTTGTAGCGCTGGTTGCCGGTGGTGGCGATGCTGCCCGCATTGAGCGTGGCGGCGCCGTCCAGCGTCAGGCTGGCCAGCTTGGTGGTGGCGCCGATGGCGCCGGTCAGCAGGGCCGTGCCGTCGATTTCCAGCGCATGGGCGCCGTCGGCGCCGTTGGCCAGGGTGACGGTGGCGCCGGTCAGCACCGCATCCTCGCCCAGCGTCACGTGGCCGACGTAGGTCTGCGTGCCGCTGGTGGTGACGCTGCCGCCGTTGATGGCCGTGTCGCCGGTGCCCGCCTGGTTGAGCGAGGCGATGTCGACCGCGCCGCCGTAGGTGGTGGTGCCGCTGCTGGTGACGGTCAGCGCGTTGGCGCCCGACACGGCGCCCGTGAAGGCGACCGCGCCGCTGCCGGTGGTCACGCTCACGGTGCTGGCCAGCGTGGTGGCGCCGTCGACGCCGAAGGCGCCGTTGGCGGTGGTGTACGCGCCGCGCAGCGTGGTGGCGCCGTTGTACTGCTGGGCGCCGGTGGTGGCGACCTGGCGCAGGTCGATGTTGTTGCCGGTGATGGTCAGGCTGGCCAGGTTGGAGGCATTGCCGCCCAGCGTGACGTCGCCGTCGTCGGCCACGATCACGGCCTGCTGCGCGCCGCCGTTCAGCGCGCCTGAGAGGGCGACGCCGCCGTTGGCGCCGTTGGCCGTCAGGGTGCGCTTGCCGCCGGCCAGCGTGGCGTTGCCGGTGATGCCGATGGCGCTGCCGGTCAGGTCGCCGTTGAGGGTGACGTTGCCGGTGTAGGCCTGGCTGCCGCTGGTGTTGGTGGCGGCCATGGCGATGGCCGCGCCGCTCACGGACAGGTCATGCACGTCGGCGCTGGCGATATCGTGGCTGACAGTGACGTTGCCGGCGGTGGAGGCCAGCGTGACGTCGCCGCCGTTGCCGGCCGACAGGCCGACCGTGCTCGTCAGGTTGCCGGCGGAGGCGATGCCGATGTTGCCGTCGGCCGTCGCGACGCGGCCCAGCGTCAACGGACCGGAGGCGTCCACATAGATGTCGCCGCTGCCCAGGACGTTGGCCTTGAGGTTGCGGGCCGACGTGGTGAAGTGGTCGGCCTGGGTGCCGATGCCGGTCTTGCTGGTCAGGTCCAGGCTGTTGGCCGTGAGGGTGTTGTCCAGCCGCAGCAGCGAGCCCTCGGCGGCGCTCAGGATAACGGTGCCGCTGGCGGCGCCGGCGTTGACGATGCCGATCTCGACATCGCCGTGCTGCGAGGTCAGCGCGATGGTGCGGTTGCTGCCGGCGGCGGTGGCCGAGGCGTTCAGCGAGCCGGTTGCCGTGGCGCTGATGTCGCCGTTGGCGGCGCTCAGCGATGCGTCGAGCGCGCCGGTGTTGGTCAGCGTCAGGTTGGCCGGCGTGCTGGTGCCGGTCAGGCTGGCCCCGATGGTGCGGGCTTCGGTCACCAGCGTGGTGTTGCCGCCCGCGGCGCCGCTGCTGAAATTCAGCGTGGTGCCCTTGACGTTGATCGTGCGCGGCGTGGCGCCGGCCGCCACCACGTCCTGCGTGCCCTTGAGCGTGATGGTGCCGTTGGCCTGCACGCCGGCGCTGGCCAGCGTCAGCTTGCCGCCCGAGGACAGCAGCAGGTTGGCGGCGGTGTTCGACATGCCGCCGCTGGCGTCCAGATCGCCGGCGGTGGTCAGGTAGACCGAGCTGTTGGCGCCGCTCTGCTGGATGTTGCCGCTGTTGGCGCTGAGCGCCCGCGTGCCGATGTTGTTGACCACGATGACCGCGCCGTCGGCGGCGGTCGACAGGTTGCCCAGGGCGCCGAGGTTGGTGCGCAGCGCGATGCCGCCCGAGCCATTGCCCGGGTAGGCGGCCGAGCCGATGCTGCCGCCGGCGACGGCCGTCAGCGTGTTGCCCAGGACCAGGTTGTTGGCCACCGCGCCGAGGATGGAGCCGGCCGCATTCAGGCTGATGTCGCCGCCCGCCGAGGCGTCGATCGTGTTGACCGACAGGTCGCCGCTGGTGGTGGCGATCGAGATGCTGTTGCTGGCCGAGCCGTTGCGGCTGATGGCGCTGGTGACCAGGGTGGGGCCGGCGGTGGTGATGCCGATCGCGCCGTTCTGGGTGATGACCGATGCCAGCGTGGTGCCGGCCGCGCGGTTGTCGTTCAGGTAGATCGCGCCGGCGCCGGTGACTTCGGCGGTGATGTTGGCGGCGGTCGTCTGCAGATTGTCGGGCGAGCCAGCGGCGCCGCCGATGCCCGCGCCGGCCTTGAGCACCACGTTGTTGCCGATGATGCGCGTGGATTCCTCGCGGTCGTCGACGATGGTGCTGCCGGTCTTGCTGAAGTCGATGTTGACGGTGCCGGCGCCAGCGTCGATGTTGCCGGCCACCAGCTGGCTGTTGGCGCCGTTGCCGGTGATCTTGATCGCGCCATTGGACGAGATCGCGTTGGCGATCTGCAGATTGCCGGCGGCCGCGATGTCGATGGTGTTGCCCGACAGGTACGAGTAGACGGAATTGTTGTCCGCCGCCAGGTACATGCCGCCGCCGGTGGTGGCTTCGACGCGCTGGCCGGTCGCGTTGATGCGGCCGTTGCTGGCGCCGATGGCGTTGGCGGCGTTCAGCGCCACGCCGTAGGCCTTGACGGTGGCGCCGGCGGCGTCGGCCAGGATCGAACCGTTCTCGGCGTTGAGCGTGACCTGGCCGTGGTTGGCGCCGGCCTGCACGTTCTTGACCGTGATGTTGCCCGAGGTGGTCTTGACCGAGATGTCGTTGCCGGTGGCGTCGGTGCCCGAGGTGACGCTGGTCAGCGCCAGGCTGCCGTTGCCGGTGATGCGCGTTTCGCCATTGGCGACCGAGGTCGTCAGGCCGCCCAGCAGGTTGCCGCTGCTGTCCAGGTAGAGCGAGCCGTCGCCGGTGACGGTGGCCGACACCGGGCTGTTGGGCGCGGCGATCTTGATGGCCGCGTCGCGCGTGCCGATACCGTTCTGCGCCGTCAGCGTGATGGCGCCTGCGCCCGCGCCCGAGAGCGTGCCGCCGCCGTACAGGATGCTGCCGGTCTGGGCGTTCAGGGTCAGGGCGTTGCCGGTGCCATAGCTGACCGTGCCGACCAGGATGTCGCCCGTGGTGGTGGTGACCGACAGGTCGCCGCCCGCGCGCAGGTTGCCCAGGTTGATCGAGCCGGTCTGCTTGAGCCAGATGCCGCCCGAGGCGGTGGCGGCGATGTTCTTGACCTGGGTGTTCAGGGCCAGGCCGGCCGAGCCGATCGTGTTGGGCGCGTTGCCCGAGGCGGTGGACAGCGTCAGGTCGCCGGCGACGATCTTGGAGGACGCGTTCATGCCCTGGATCGAGCCGCCCGTGGTGTAGTACGGGTTGGTCGACAGGTTGACCGAACCGTTCTGGGTGACGTCGATGTCGTGTACGTTGATCGCGCCGATGGCCTGGTAGGTGAAGTTCAGGCCGGTCGTGTCGCGCACGATGGTCAGCGCGGTGGCATTGCCGGTGTCGGCGCCGCTGAACGTCAGGTTCTGGGCGTCGATGGTCAGGAAGCCGGCGCTGCCCAGGTTCGAGCCCTGCGCGTTGGTGCGGATGATGGTCAGGTCGGACAGGTCGGCCAGGTTGTCGACGTAGATGCTGCCGGGCGTGGCCATCGTCAGCTTCTCGGTGTTCAGATGCAGGCGAGCCGAGTTGGAGGAGCCAATCTTCGAGGCCGTGCCGTAGTTGGCCGTCAGGTTGACGCTCTTGCCGGTGACCAGGTTGCCGTTGTCGATGCCGGTGATGCTGCCGCGCGCGGTCGACAGCGTGACCGCGCCGTCGGTGGACGTGACGGCGCCCACGGTCAGGTTGCGGCCGTTGTTGCCGGTGTCGGCGGCCAGCGTGATGTCGCCAGCCGCGGTAACCGAGGTCGCCTGCAGGCCATAGGTCTCGTTCAGCGCGATGCTGCCATCGGCGCGGTCGGTCCTGGTGGCGCTGAGGGTGACCGTGGTGGTGCCGCCGTTCAGGGCATTGGTGCGGATGGCGCTCTTGTTGCCGATCGAGCCGTTGGCCGTCAGGTTGACGCTGGTGGCGTTGTTGATCGTGCCGCTCAGGATCGAGCCGCCGGTGTTGTTGACCGAGAAGGCATTGCCATTGGTGTTGACCGTGCCCAGCTCGATGTCGCCGAGGGTGTTGCCCACCGAGCTGGCGCCGGTCGAGGTCAGGCTCGGCAGGCTGGTGTTGCCTTCCACCGTGATGAACGCGCCGCCGTTGTCGGCGCGGCCGCTCAGCGTGCTGACGCGGGTGTCGATGGCGTTGCCCGTGCCGGCGGCGCCGATGGCGTTGGCCGCCGTCAGGGTCAGGCCGGCCGCGTCGATCTTGCTGTTGGCGTCGCCGTCGCCCAGCAGCGAGCCGCCGCGCGAGTACAGCGCCACGTTGTCGTAGCCGACGTTGATCGCGCCGACAGTGATGCTGCGGTCGCTGGTCACGCTCAGGTTCAGGCCGCCCGCGTCCTCGACCTTGGTCAGGACCAGCCCGGCGCTGCTGCCGCTGCCGCCATCCGCGGCCTGGAACACGATGTTGCCGCCGTCGCGGGTGGGCGAGGTGATGCCATAGCTGCGCGCGCTGTTGCCGGTGGAATACAGCGTCAGCGCGTCGATGTGGCGGTCGGAGTCGATGTACACATCGCCGGCGTTCTGGATGTTCACCAGCGGCGCCGACAGGTTGATCTCGCGGCCCACGGCGCCGATGGCGCCCGAGCCCTGGGTGGTGATCTGCACCGACGCGGCGGTGATGCGCTGGCTGTCGTCGGCGCTGCCCAGGATGCTGTTGTTGCTCGACAGGCGCACCGTGCCGTTCTGGGTGGTGTCGATGATGCCGATGTCCTGGCCGACGTTGCTCGACAGCATCAGGTTCAGCCCGGTGTTGTCGCGCACCTCGTTGACCTGCAGGCGGCTGCCGTTGTGGGCCACGTCGAACAGCAGTTCGTTGGACAGGATCTGGTAGGTGGCCGCCGACGAGCCGGTGGCGTACAGCGACAGGCTGGCCAGGTCGCGGTCGTTGTCCAGGTAGACGTGGCTGCCGGCGGTCAGGTACAGCTCGCCGGTGGTGGTGTGGATCGAGCCCGAGTTGTCGCCCGACGCCACGCCGATCTGGCCGCTGGCGCCCAGCGTGACCACGTCGCCGGTGATGTGCGAGGTCGGCGTCAGGTTCAGGATGTGGGCGCCCGAGCCAAAGGCGCCCAGGCTCACGGTGTTGGCCGGGCCGACGTCGACGTTGCCGACGTACAGCGTGCGGTCGCCGTTGAACGAGAAGTTCAGGCCGGTCAGGTCGCTGACCTCAGTCATCGTGTAGACGCCGGCGTCGGTGACGTTGAACGTCAGGCCCTTGGCCGCCACCTGCACCACGTTGTCCACGGCGCTGTTGGCGTGGTTGGCGGTGATGTTCAGCGAGAACAGGTCGCTGGCGTTGTTGATGTACAGGTTGCCGCCCGACTGCGTGGTCAGCTGGCGGGTGTCGGTCTGCATCGCGTTGCCGGCGGCGCCGATCGACTGCGTGGCGGTCAGCGTCAGGACCGGCGTGACGAAGCGGCCGGCGCCCTGCGTGATCGAGCCGTTGGTCACGTTGACCTGGGCCGAGCTGGTGGCGCTGTTGTCCAGCAGCGTCAGGTTCTTGTTGTTCGACACCCACAGGCTGCCGCGGACGTTGGACGAGAGCGAGTCGACGCTGACGAACAGCGGCTGGTTGGTTGCGTAGGTGCCCGTGACCGAACCGGCATTCAGGGTCAGTGCGCCGGTGGTGATGTTGGGCGAGCTGGCGCTGGAGCTGTTGCCATAGATGGTGCCGTTGCTCGCCAGCGTCACCGAGCCGCCGGCGGCGGTGCTGACGTTGTTGACCGTCAGCGCGCGGTCCGACGAGATCGACAGCGCCAGGTTGCCGGTATTGGTGATGTTGTTGAGCGTCAGGCCGGCGACGCCGGTGGAGTCGCTCAACGAGAACGCCGTCATGCCGCTGGCGCTGATGTTGTACGTGTTGTTGATCGAACCGCTGCTGCTGTTGTGGTTGGCCGTCAGCGACAGCGCGGTCAGCGCCTTGTTGTTGGCGACGGACACGTTGCCGGCCGAGGCGATCGACAGGTTGGACGCGCTGGTCTGCGCCGAGACGCTGCCATTGGTGCCCAGGGCGCTCAGGCTGACATTGTTGCCGGTGATGAGGCCCGAGCCGCCGATGGTCGGGGCCAGGTCGGTATTGGCGTAGCGCGAAGTCAGCGACACCGAGCCGCTGCCGGTGTTGATGGCGTTGGCGGTGATGGCGGTATCGGTGTTGATGGTCAGCGCCGCGCCGGCCATGCTGGCGCCGATCGACAGGTTGGTGCCGCCGGAGATGGCCAGCGTCTGGCTGCCCAGGCCGCCGAAGGCGTAGCTGTTGGTGTCGAAGTTGACGCTGCTGCCGGCGTCGCGGCGCGACAGGTACAGGTTCAGGCTGTTCAGCGCCAGCCCGCCGTTGTTCAGGTTGATGTCGCCGTTGTTAGTGATGGCCAGGTTGCTGGTGCTCAGGCGCAGGGCCCGGCCGCTGGCGCCGATGGCGCCGGTGTTGGCGTCGCGCGCGGTGTAGCTGTCCGCGCCGGTGGCGGACAGCGTGACGCTGCCGGCCGTGATGCGGCCGCTGCCGCCGTCGCTGGTGATGCTGGAATTGACGCCGCCGCCGGCGGTGGTCAGGCTGACCGTGTTGCTGGCCGTGAGGGTGCCGACCTGGATGTTCTTGCGGCCGCTGAAGCTGAAGTCGGTCAGGCCGCCCGTGACCTGTTCCAGGTACTGGGTGGCGCCGTCGTCGCTGATGGTGATGACCTGGCCGGCGCCGCCGCCGATGGCGAAGGTGCTGGCGCTGCCGGCGTTCTTCAGGCTGTTGATGGCCAGGCTGCGCAGCACGGTGTCGCTGCCGACGTACATGTTGTTGCCGGCGGTCAGGCTGAGCGCCGAGGTGCCGCTCAGGGCCAGCGCGCCGCCCGTGATGGACGAGCCGATGGAGCCGTTCGAACCGGCCGTCAGCGCGACGGTCGCGGCGCGGATGACGCCGGGACTGGCCGGATTGTCGTTGCTGATGTTCTGGGCCGATGCCAGGCTGACCTTGCCGTTGGCGCCCGCGTCGATGTTGCCGACCAGCAGGTTCTTGTTGTTGGCGGTGAAGCCGAAGTCCAGGTTGGTCGAGCTGGCGATGTCCGTCAGGTGGATGCCGAGGCCGTCGTCCGTGAGCGTGAAGGCCGTCAGGTTGGGCGCGGTGATGCCGTACACGCCATTGGCCGTGCCATTGCGCGTGACATTCAATCGCGTCAGGCCGGTGAGGCTGTCCACGGCGATGTTGCCGCCGCTGGTCAGGCTGACGTCGGGCGCCTGCAGCGTCAGCGCCGCGCCGGCCGCGCCGATCGCGCCGCCCGCCGTCAGGGCGATGTTGCTGGCGCGGATCACGGTGGCGGCATCGCCGTCGTCCAGCAGCGAGCCGCCGCTATTGGCCAGCGTGGCCGCGCCGCCGGCGCTCAGGCTGCCGATAGTGGTGGTGCCCGAGGACTGGGTGTAGCCGATCTGGCCGCTGCCGGCCTGCAGGCGCGTCAGCTTGATGTTGCCGGTGGTGCCGTTCAGGTAGATGTCGGTGCCGGCGGTGGCCTGCACGTTGGCCTGGCCCGCCGCGCCCACGCCGACGTAGCGCAGGGTGCCGCCGTACATGCCGCCGATCGTGCCCGCGGCCGACAGCGTGATGTCGTTGGCGCCCGCATAGACCCCGCCGCCGCTGCCGTACAGCGAGCCGTTGGCCACGTTCAGCGTGACGTTGCCGGCGTTGCTGCGCACCGTGCCGGCCAGCAGCGCGTCGCCCTGGCGCAGGTCGATCTGCACGGCGTCGCTGGCGGTGATGTTGTTCAGGGTGACGATGCCGGTGTAATTGGCGTAGCCGGTCGGATTGGGCAGCTGCACATAGAAGCCGCCATTGCTCGCCGTGCCGCTCAGGTAGCCGGTCAGCACGTCCAGATAGCCCGTGCCGGTGGCGCCGACCGCCTTGCCGGCGATCAGGCTGACGGAATTGGCCAACAGGCGGGTCTGCTTGTTGCCGTCGTCGCGCAGGTCGCCCGCGGCGTTCAGCGTGATGCTGCCGCTGTAGCCGGCGTCGATGTTGCCGACGGTGATGTCGCGGTCGCTGTTGAAGCTGAAGTTGACCCAGTTGCTGTCGCGGACTTCATGGATCGTGTTGCCGCCGACGTCGTCGGTGATGTTGAACAGCAGCGACGGCGCGCGCACGTCCAGCGTGTAGCGGTCGTCCACGTCCTTGTGGCGCGCGTACACCGTCAACGAGGTGAGGTCGGCGATGTCGGTGGCGTAGAGGTTGCCGCGCGTGTCCAGCGTCAGGCCCGGCGCGTTGACGGCGACGAAATTGGCGCTGGTGCCGATGTCCTGGGCGGCCCGGAGGCTGACGTTGTTGGCGGTGACGCGCGTGTCGGCGATGCCGTCGTCCAGGATGCTGCCCTGGTTGGAGACCAGCGTGATGTTGCTGCCGGCGCGGATGTTGCCCAGCTTCAGGCTCTGGTCGCCGGTGAACGAGAACTGGCTCAGCAGCGAACTGTAGACCTGGCGCAGCTCGTAGGCGTTGCCCAGGTCGTCATTGACGTCGAAATTCAGGGACGGCGCGGTCACCTGGATGGTGTTGCGGCGGGCCGGGTCGGCGTGCGAATTGGTGATGGCCAGGTAGGTCAGCGTCTTCGCGGGGTTGTCGACGTAGATGTCGCCGCCGCTGCCCAGCGTCAGGCTGGTGGTGGCCGCCGTGAGGTGGTCGCTGGCCGTGCCGATGTGTTGTTGGGCTTGCAGGAGGATGCTGCTGCCCGCCAACGCGCTGTTGGCATTGGCGCGCACGATGCTGCCGCCCTGCGCATTGAGCGAGAGCGTGCCGGTGCCGGCATCGAGCATGTTGGCGCTCAGGTTCGCCACGCCGGTGACGAAGATGCCGTTGTTGGCCTTCAGGTCGTCCAGCAGCACCGAGCCCTGGGCCTGGTTCAGGTAGATGCTGCCGCCGGTCGCGTTCAGCATGCCGGCGGCCGTGCGCAGGTAGGTGCCCGCGGTGCCGACGGTGTAGCTGGTGTTGGCGGCCGGGGCCAGCAGGGTGACGACGTTGCCGGTGATCAGCGAGGCCGAGGTGCCGGTGATGCTGCCGGCGCGCGCGGTCAGCGTGACATTGCCGGCGCCCGCGTTGATCTGGCCGGCGGCGATGCTGTTGCCCGTCAGGTTGATGGCGCCGCCGCCGGAGCTGACGTTGTTGGCCGAGACGCTGCCCGCGCCCGTGATCGTGACGGGACCGCCGTTGGCCTGCGCCTGCGTGATGTTCAGGTTGGCGCTGGCGCTGTCCAGGTACACGCCGCTGGCGCCCGCGGTGACGGACAGGGTGCTGGCGTTGGTCTTGAGGGCGCGCGCGGCGCTGCCGATGATGCCCTGCGCGGCCGACAGCGTCAGCGACGAGGTGGAAATGCTGGTGGCGTCGTTGCCGTCGTCGACGATGCTGCCGAGCATCGATGTCAGCGCGGCGGCGCCGCCCGCCTTGATATCGCCCAAGGTCAGCGTGGCGGTGGTCTGGATGGCCAGGTTGCCGGTGGTGTCGATTGCCTTCAGGTTCAGCGAGCCCAGGCCGTTCACATAGATGCCGCCAGTGCCGCTGGTGGCGGTCAACCCCACGGTCTGCATGCGCAGGGCCTGCGCGGACGAACCGATCGCGCCGTTGCGGCCGTCGCTGCCGGCGGCGCTCAGCGTGACCTGGTTGGCGTTGAGCAGGCCGCCGGTCGTGCCGTAGATATTGCCGGCCGTCGACGTCAGCGCCAGCGTGCCGGTGCCCAGGGCCACGTCGCCGACGGTGATGGTGCGGTCGCCGGTGAACGAGAAGTGCAGGGCCGACTGGTTGACGGTGTTCAGCTGGTAGCCGCCGTTGTCCTGCAGCGCGAAGGCCAGGTCCGGCGAGGTCAGCAGGAAGCTGTTGTTGACGCCCGGTTGCGCGTGGCGGCTGGTGATGTCCAGCGAGGTCAGGGCCTGGCGGTTGGCCACCGCCAGGTTGCCGCCGGTCGCCAGCGACAGCTGCGCCGTCTGGGTGTTGACCGGGGCGGCCAGGTCGCCGATGCTGCCGCCGCTGGCGTCCAGCTTGACAGTGCTGCCCGCCACCACCTGGTTGGCGCCGCCGGTGTTGCGGATCGAGCCCGCGCTGGTGCGGATCTGCGCCGCGCCGGTGCCGGCATTGATGACGTTGGCCAGGTTGATGTCGCCGGTGGCGTTCAGCGTGATCGCGCCGCCGCGGCTGGTCAGCTTGCCGATATTGTCCAGCGTGCTGCCCACGCCCAGCGCTTCGAGCGTGATGGAGCCGCCCTGGGTGCTGATCTCGGTGTTCGAATTCTCGAAGCGGATGCCGCCCGTCTGGGTCGAGCGCATCGTGAAGCTGTGGCCGGCGGTGGTCTTCAGGTTGATCGCGGCCATGTCCGCGACCGTGATCTGGCCGGTGGCTTCCAGCTTGATGTTGGTGGTGCCGGCCAGGCTTTCGAGCAGGCCGCGCGATACGGTGTTGTTGGCGGTGTTGGCGTCGCCGCCGTTGATGGTGCCGTCGCCGGCCGCGCCGTCCTGCGAGCCGCCGCCGCTGGCGGAATCGACGATGCGCAGGTCGGTCGGGTCGATCAGCAGCAGGCCGGTCTTGCCCTTGGGCGCGCGCAGGTCGGCCGAGCCGGTCAGGCCGATGTTCTTGTTGCTGGAGACTTCGGCGAAGCCGCCATCGCCGCCTTGCGCGCCGCCGCGCGCCGACAGGCTGCCGGCAAACGCCGTGGCGTCGTTGGACCACATCGTCACGTTGCCGCCCTTGCCGTTGACCAGCGCGTCGGCCTTGAGGCTGGCGCCCGCCGCCACCTTGACGGTGGACGACTTGCCGCTGAACGCGGCCGAGCCGTCGTCGGGCGCGACGCCCTGGCTGCCCAGCGCGATCTCGCCGCCGCCGGCCGCGCCGGACACGTCGATGGCGGCGCCGCGCGCCACGTTGACGTGTTCGCCGGTTACCACCACCTTGCCGCCACGCTCGCCGGCGTTGGCGCCGGTGGCCTCGACCGTGCCCGCCACATTGACCGTGCCGGCGTCGCCGCCCGACAGCACGATCTTGCCGTTCTGCGTGCCCACCGCCTTGGCGCTGACGATGCCGTCGGTGTTGACCACGTTGTCGATCACGCCCTTGACCGCGCGCGCCGTCATCAGCACCGTGCCGCCGTCGGCGCGGATCACACCGGCGTTGGTCACCAGCGCCGAAACCGGCTTGCCATCGGCATCCCTGGGCAATTCGTTGACGGTCGAAGTGGCATCGAAGCTCAGCAGCCCGTCGCCATGGAAGTCGACCGTGACGGTCTTGGCGCCGGCCAGGGCCACGCGGCCCAGCTTGGCCTCGATCACGCCCGAGTTGCGCACGGCAGGCGCCACCAGCACCGCCAGGCCGCTGTCCTTGATGCTGATCGTGCCTTCGTTGACGATCATGGCGTTGGCCTTGGACGACGGCTTGTCGAACTTGTACTTGCCGGCCAGGAAGTCCTTGTCGCTGATGTTGGCGGTGGTGGCGACCAGGCCGCCCACGTCGATGCGGGCGCCCTTGCCGAACAGCACGCCGTTCGGGTTGACCAGCATCACCGTGCCGTTGGCGTTCAGGCGGCCGAAGATGGCCGACGGATCGTTGCCGACCACCCGGTTCAGCGTGATGCTGTTGCTGCCCGGCTGGCGGAAATTGACCGTCTCGTTGGCGCCGATGCTGAAGTCTTTCCAGTTGATGATCGCCTTGCCGGTCGACTGGTTGATGTCCAGCGTGCCGTTGCCGCGGTCATTGATGGTCGCGCCGCCGGCCACGACGTTGCCGCCGGTGGGGTTGGCGTGGGCGCCGCCGGAGACCAGCGAGCCGATCACCATCGCCATGGTGGTGAGCGCGGGCAGGGGCGGGGCCTTCAGGGACTGGCGGCGGGCGGATTGGGCGAGGATGCGGGATTGACGATTCATGGTCGGTCGCTTTTCTGTCGCGGATTAGTACTGGGCCGAGAGGCTGAAGAACACGCGGGGATCCTTGTTGCCCTGGGTCAGGACGTCGCTGCTCATGGGCTTGGCCACTTCGATCGTGGCGTACAGGTTCTTGGTCAGGTTGGCGCGCATGCCGGCGCCATACGAGGAAAGCTTGGCGCGCGTCAGCGGGGCGCTTTCGCTGCGCGACCAGATGTGGCCGCCGTCCACGAACGTGTAGACGTGCGCGCCCTGCGGCAGGAAACGGTCGCTCGACACGGCGTAGCGCAGTTCCAGCGAGGCCGCCACGCCCGAGTCCGCGGACATTTCGCCGTCGTCGTAGCCGCGGCCGAAGTTGGGGCCGCCCAGGGCGAATTCCTCGCTGGCCAGCAGCGGGCTGGCGCTGTACTGGCCGGCAAAGGTGGCCACCAGGCTGAAGCGGTCGGACAGCTGCTGCAGGCGGGTCAGTTCGGCCGTCAGTTTCAGGAAGTCGGGGCGGCCCTTGGCGCGCGAGGCCAGCTCATTGCCTTCCTGCGAGGCGCCCATGGCGTCCAGGCCCTGGTGCACGGTGCCGCGCACGGCGGTGATCCCGTTCCAGCTGTCGGTGCGGTCATAGCTCAGGCCGGCGCGCAGCACCCGCAGGCGGTCGCGCGTGAAGGGAATGCCGGTGATGTCGGTGGTGACGTTGCGCACGTCCAGCATGCCGAAGGCGCGCAGGTTCTCCAGGCGCGAGCGGATCACCGGATAGGTGACGGTGGCCGAATACGCCTGAACGTCGCTGGCGACGTTCAGGGGAGCCAGTTCGCGGCCCGGTTCGCTCTTGGCGTAGCTGGCCGCGACGTCGACTGTCATGCCGCTGTCGCTGACCAGCATGTCGTAATTGGCGCCCACGGCTTTGCTGCGGTAGGCCGGAAAGCCCACCCTGCCGGTCAGGGTGAGGCTGTCGGCGCGCCCGCCGAACGAGTTCAGCGTGACCTGGCCGGTCATTTCGCTCCAGCCCAGGTAGGGCGAGGCGCGGTTGTCGATGCCCAGGCGCGCATCGACCGGCTTGCGCTCGCTGCGCACCACCAGCACCGAGCCGCCCACTTCCTTGGGCGAGGCCTCCAGCGAGGCGCGCACGGTCAGGCCGTTCAGGTCGTTGGCCAGCAGCAGCTGGCGCTCGACTTCGGCCACGTTGATGGGACGCACGCCGCGCAGGCGCTGCACCAGTTTTTCGACCGCCGCCTGCGCCGGGCCGATGTCGCCGTCGTACTTCACGTCGGAGATGTAGCCCTCGACCACCATGATGCGGAACTGGCCGCCTTCGATCGTCTGCGCCGGCACGATCACGCGCGTGGTGACGTAGCCGTCGTTGCGGTAGCGCAGCTCGATGTCGCTGGCCACCTTGAAAGCGTCCGCCACGGTGATGGTCTTGCCGACCAGGTCCTGGTAGAGCGGGCGCAGCGTGTCGGCGGGGTAGCGGGTCACCCCTTCGACACGCATGTCGGTCAGCGTGAACGTCAGCTTGTCCGCGCCGGCGGGCGCTTCGGTCGCGCCACCTTGCTGCACCGTCACCGGTGGCGCGGTGGGCGTGCTTTCGGGCATGACCGGCTGAGGCAGCTGGCGGCCCGGCTCGGCGCCCGAAGGCAGGTGAAGCTGCACGTTCTGCGCCGCCACGGGGCCGGCGGCTAACGCCAGCAGCACGGCGGCAACGCCGGCGCGCAGGGAGGAAGGAGGCTGGCGGAACAGGGCGGGGCGGCGGAGTGGAATAGGGCGGCGCATGGATGCTTGGGTGATAATTCGTTACATTCAGGCTTAAATGAAGCTATTTGATATATTTCGTAAACATCAAAAAACAAAATTTCTAAAGTTCTTTACAACTGTGGGGCACTGCGGGATTCTTGCTTGGGCGGTGGCATCCAGGAGATGCCACGGAGGGACGACCTGCCAGCGTGCTGTCGAGGGTGTTTACGTGATGTTGTTGTCGCGGGACGTTGCCGAAGATCGATGGGACGCCACGGATTCCCGGTCCATGGCTTGATGTAACAAACACTATCATGTGTGAATAATGATTGCGCCCACCAGGTTTGCCGGAATGCACGACACGTTTGCCGCAAGGAAAAATATTCACAAAACCGGCACGGTTCTGTGGGCTGTTACCAACGCGTCCAGCGGCCGGCATGAAAGAATGCGCGGCATGAATGACGCCTCCTATCCGCTTATCCCGGGCCAGCTTGCCGGCCTGCGCGTGCTGGTCGTCGAGGACCGTCCCGAGGACCGCATGCTGCTGGTGGATTTCCTGACCAGCCAGGACTGCCGGGTGTATGTGGCCGAGGACGGCAACGACGGCTATCGCAAGGCGCAACTGGTGCAGCCCGACATCATCCTGATGGACGTGAACATGCCGGTCTGCGACGGCCTGGCGGCCTGTCGCCTGCTCAAGGCCGACCCGGCCACGCGGGCCATTCCCGTCATCTTCCTGACCGCGGCGTCGTTGCCCATGGAGCGCGTGGCGGGCTTGTCGGCGGGCGCCGTCGACTACGTCGCCAAGCCGTTCGATTTCGAGGAAGTGCGCCTGCGCCTGCTGATACACCTGCGCGTGACGCCGGTGGCGCAGCCCGCCAGCGCGGCCGGCCCTTGCGAGGACGGCGCCCCGGCCGCGGGCACCGGGTCGACGCTCGATGGCGTCCTGTTCCGCGCCGCGCGCAAGCTGTTGCGCGAACGGCTGGACCACACGCCGGAGCTGGTGGCGCTGGCCCAGGCGCTGGGCACCAACGCGCGTCGGCTGAACCAGGCGTTCCGGCGGTGCGCCGGCACCACTGTGTTCGAATTCCTGCGCGAAGAACGCATGCGCGAGGCGCGCCGCCTGCTGTGCGAGACCGGCCTGGACATCCAGGCCATTTCGCAGGCGGTGGGCTATGGCAACCGCGGCAATTTCTCCACCGCTTTCCGCGAGCGTTTCGGCATGGCGCCGACCGCCCTGCGCCAGGAGCAGGATCCCCATGCCTGATCGTCGCGTGGGCTGGCTGGCCTGGTTGCTGTGGCTGGCCCTGTCCTGCCTGAGCCTGCCCGCGCGCGGGCAGGATCCCCAGCCCGTCATCGACCTGAGCACCGTGGGCGGCACCCTGCCGCTGGTCGGCGAGCTGCGGGGCATCGAAGACCATGCCGGCGACCAGGACGCCAGCCAGGTCCTCGATGGCGCCTGGCAGCCGGTGACCGCCCGCTGGCTGAACCGGGGGTATTCCGCCTCGGCGTTCTGGCTGCGGCTGGAGGTCAGCAACACGTCCGGCAGCGCTCAGGAACGCTGGCTCTCGTTCGGCGTGCCGCGGCTGGAGGACGTGCGTTTCTATCTGTTCGCGCCAGGGCAACGGCAGCCGTCCGGCATCCTGCTGGCCGGCAACCGCGAGCCGCTGGCGCGCCGCGAGATCCCGGCCACCGTCTCGGTGGTGCCGTTGCGGCTCGAACCGGGCCAGCGCATGACGGTATTGGTGCGGGTGCAGAGCCGTTCCGCCATCAGCATGGAGCCCACCCTGAGGACGCCGGCGGCGTTCGTCGGCGTGACCCAGCGCAACACCATGGTGGTGGCGCTGCTGATCGGCGCCCTGATGATGGTCGGCCTCTACGCCGCGGTGCTGGGCGCGGCCCAGCGCGACCCGGTCTACCTGTTGCTGTCCGCCGCCATCTTCATCGAGATTCTCTACAGCCTGTCGTTCCAGGGGCTGCTGTACCGCTACGTCCTGACCGGCGGCGGCGAGATGGTGTTGCGCGCGCCCAGCGTGCTGGCGACGCTGGCGGCGTCCCTGTTCGGTTTCATGGCGATGCTGTTCGCCGACCTGCACCGGGTGCGCATCTGGCGCGGCGTCTATCGCGGGCTGATCGCCGCCGGCGTGGCGGGCGCGGTCTGGGCCGCGCTGGGCGACTACCGCGAGGCGGCGCAGGCGTTGATCGGGCTGATTTTCCTGTGGGCGCTGGTGTGGCTGGTGTCCATGGCCGACGGCTGGCGCCGCGGCCATGCCAACGCGCGCATCTTCCTGCTGTCCTTCGCCATCTATTGTTCCTGCCTGTTCCTGCGGGTGGCCTACATCCAGGGGCTGCTGCCGGGTCGCTGGGCGGGCGGGCCGGAAGTCGCCTGGGACCTGCTGTCGGTGTCGCTGATGCTGGCCGTGCTGCTGCATGGCCGCTCGCGCCAGCATCGCCAGGAGCGGCTGGCGGCGCAGCGCGAACTGGCGCAGGCGCGCGAACGCGAACACCAGCGGCTGGACCAGGCCGTTACCGAGCGCACCCAGGCGTTGCAGGCGGCGCTGATTCTGGCCGACGAGGCCAGCCGGGTGCGGCAGGACTTCCTGGCGCGCATCAGCCACGATCTGCGCACGCCGCTGACCTCGATCATCGGCTTTGCCGACCTGATCCAGGCCGGTGGCCGCGACGACGCGCCGCGCGGCGCCGTCATCCGCCGCAGCGCCGACCACATGCTGGGCATGGTCAATGACCTGATCGACTACGCCGCCGGCGCCGGCGGCCAGGCATTGCGGCTGGCGCCCGAATACGCGCACGCCTTGCTCGATGCCGTGGCCAAGGAAGCCGCGCCGATCGCGGCGCGCCAGGACAACCGCTTCGAACTGCGGGTCTCGGACAGCGTGCCCGCCGTGCTGGAGATGGATGGCAAGCGCGTGCGGCAGGTGCTGTCCAACCTGATCGACAATGCCGCCAAGTTCACCCGCGGCGGCGTGCTCACGCTGACCGCGGACTACGCCGCGCCGGCGGCGGGCGAGGCCGCGGGCTGGCTGACGCTGGCGGTGCGCGATACCGGCTGCGGCATCGCGCCCGAAGACCGGCAGCACATCTTTGAACCGTTCCAAAGGCTGACGTCCGCCGACAGCCAGCCCGGCGTCGGGCTTGGCCTGGCGATCGTCCAGCAATGGGTGCAGCGCATGAACGGCCGCATCCACGTCGACAGCGAAGTGGGCCAGGGCACAACGATCAGCGTGGCCCTGCCGGTCAGGCAGGTGGACGAATCACGCGTGTCGCACCACTACATCGCCGCCGCGGCGCACGTGCTGCCCTTGCTGGATGGCGCGGGCAAGCGCATCTGGCTGGCCGAGGACACCCCGGAAATCCGCGAGTTCCTGGTCGAGGAACTGGCCAGCCTGGGCTTCCTGGTGGAAAGCGAAGCCGACGGGCGCGGCATGGTGGCGCGCATCCAGGCCGACGACGCGCGCCGGCCCGACCTGATCCTGACCGACCACCGCATGGAAGGCGCCGACGGTTCCGCCGTGCTGCGGGCCGCGCGCGCGCGCTGGCCGGACCTGCCGGTGGTGGCGGTTTCGGCGACGCCGCAGGAGACGCCGCCCCTGGACGGCGCAGGCTACGACGCCAGCCTGCTCAAGCCCATCAACCTGGTGGAATTGCGGCATCTGCTGGGCCGCCTGCTGCATCTGGCGACGAACCCCGCGGCCAATGAGCCGGCGCGGGCGGCATCGCCGCTGCCGCGCCTGTCGCGCGCCGAACTGGAACAGGTGCAGCGGCTGCTGGATATCGGCGGCATTTCGGACCTGATGGATTGGGCGCGCGCCGTGCAGGCGCGCGATCCGGCCTTCACGGATTTCAGCCAGCAGGTGCAGCGGCTGGCGCGGCAGGGCGATCTCGCGGCCATCGGCGAACTGTGCGGGCGGATGCCCGTGGCCTGAGCGGGCGTCAGTGCGGGCTGTCGCGAAGCCGCGGCGCGGCCTCGCCCGCGGCCCAGCGCTTGGTCGCCGGCGGCGGCGCGCTGGCCTGAGGCCGGTGTGGCGGCGCCTCACCCCAACCGCATCGACAGCTCGACGTCGTCGCCGAACGGCGTCGACAGGTAGCCCGAGTCCGGCGAACGCACGCGGGCCAGGTACTCGGGGCAATGGTCGGCATTGTCCGCCACGATCAGCGCGCCGGGTCGCAGCCGGCTTTCCAGCAAGGCCAGGATGTCGGAGTACAGCGCCTTGGCGCCGTCCAGCAGCACCAGGTCGATGCGCTCGGGCAGGTCGGCGGCCAGCGTCTGCAACGCATCGCCCTGCCGCAGTTCGACCAGGTCCGCCAGCCCGGCTTCAAGCAGATGGCCGCTGGCCAGGGCGACCTTGGAAGGCTCGAATTCGGTGGTGATCAGCCGGCCGCCGCCGTTGTCGCGCAACGCCGCCGCCAGGTGCAGCGTTGAAATGCCGAACGAGGCGCCGAATTCGATGATGGAGCGGGCCTGCGTGCTGCGCGCCAGCATGTACAGCAGGGTGCCGGTCTCGGGCGACACCGCCAGCGGCAGGTCCTTCATGCGGCCGTAGAACTCGCGGTATTCGGTCTTGCTGCGCATCAGCCGCGCCTGCTCGGCGTCGGACATATTGGCCAGGGCGGGGTCGGCATTTGACCAGGAGGCGTCGGCCTGGGTGAACAGGCGGTCCAGCAGCGCGGGCAGGGGCGCAGAGGTCAGGGTGTTGGTCATGATGATGGGTTTCCAGTCGGGGGCAGGGGTTTAGAATACGATGAATTCGTCGCATTTCCCTATTCGCATTTCGCGCGCCGCCATGACCACACGCCGCAGCACCCGGCTTTCCGAGAGAAAACAACCGCAGCAGGCCCGCTCGGCCAAGCTGGTCGCGGCCATCCTGCAGGCGGGGGCTCAGGTTTTGGCCAAGGAAGGGGCCGCGCGCTTCACCACCGCCCGCGTGGCCGAGAAGGCCGGCGTCAGCATCGGCTCGCTCTATCAATACTTCCCCAACAAGGCCGCCATCCTGTATCGCCTGCAGACGCAGGAATGGCAGCAGACCTCGGATCTGCTGCGGCGCCTGCTCGAAGACGCGCGCCACGCGCCGCCGCAGCGCTTGCGCAACCTGGTGCACGCCTTCGTCCGCTCGGAGTGCGAAGAGGCCGTGATGCGTGTCGCCCTCAATGACGCGGCGCCGCTGTATCGCGATGCGCCCGAGGCGCGCGCCACCAAGGAAGAGGGCGGCCGCATCGTGCTCGCGTTTCTCGAAGAGGCCCTGCCCAACGCTTCCGACGCCACCCGCGTCCTGGCGGGCGATCTCATTACCCACACGCTCAGCGCCGTCGGCAAGCAGTTCTCCGAAAGCCCGCGCACCGACGCCGAGATCGAGGCCTACGCGGACGCGCTGGCCGACATGCTGTGCGCGTATCTGGACAGCCTGGCGCGGGGCGTCGGCCAGGCACGCCGGCACGCCCGCAAGTAACCTGTGGCATCCTCCTTCCGTGATGCACTCTCATACGACTGACACGATGCACGATTCCCTTCCCGTGGCGCTGGTGACCGGCTCCACCTCCGGCATCGGCGCCGCCATTGCCCGGCGCCTGTCGCGCGATGGCTATGCCGTGGTGCTGCATTCGCGCCAGTCGGCCGAGGCGGGCCGGGCGCTGGCCGCCGAGCTGGGGACGGCGGTGTATGTGCAAGCGGACCTGGCCGTCGACGCCGACCGTGTGCGTCTGGTACGCGAGGCGGTGGCGGCGTGGGGCCGGCTGGACGTGCTGGTCAACAACGCCGGCATCAGCCGCGTGATCGCGCACGGCGACCTCGCCGCGGCCACGCCCGCGGTCTGGCACGAGATGTACGAAGTCAACGTGGTTGCGCCGTTCCGCCTGGTGGCCGAGGCGCAAGCCGCGCTGTCGGCGGCCGCGGCGCGCGGCCGGCCGGGTTGCGTGGTGAACGTCAGCTCGCATGCCGGCGTGCGGCCCAAGGGCGCGTCGATTCCGTATGCGGCGGCCAAGGCGGCGCTGAACCATGTGACGCGTCTGCTGGCGGTGTCGTTGGCGCCGTCGATCCGGGTCAACGCGGTGGCGCCCGGATTGGTGGACACGCCGTTGACGCGGGATTGGACCCAGGCGCAGCAGCTGTGGCGCGAACGGGCGCCGATGCGCCGCGCCGCGCAGCCGGACGACATTGCCCAGGCAGTGGCGTGGCTGGCGCATTCCGACTACCTGACGGGCGAGATCCTGTTGTCGGACGGCGGGCTGAACCTGACCTGAGGCGCGGCCATCGCCACGGTCACGCGTCCGCTTCGGCGGGCGGCACGCCCGGCACGCCGCGCCGGATATTGCGCGAGTATTGCGCCGCATCGCGCGTGGCGCGGGCGCGGTCGGTGTAGCGGCCGGCGGCGCGATAGGCCTGGACGCTGCCAGCGCCTTGCAGCGCTCCCAGGCGGTACAGGTATTCCGGCAGATATCCCGACAGCAGCAGGCGGTAGTCCAGCGGCAGGCCCGGCACGATCTTGTCGGCCAGCCGGTACACGATGGTGATGCAGTTGGCCGTCAGGGTGTTGTAGAAGCGCGGCTGGCGCCGCAGGCGCGTGGCCGTGTCCACGTACGACAGCAGCAGCTTGCGCGGCGCGCCGGGCGGCATGTGGACGCGGTACAGATAGCCGTCCTCGCCCCGCACATTGGTGCGCACGCGCAGGCTGTCTTCCTCGGCCGAGGCCAGCACCGACAACTCATACTGGCGGAAAAAACCGCCGATTTCCGAGAACGTGTCGTTGCGCTTGCGGCGGATCTCCACCGAGAACACCACGTACTGGCCGTCGCTGAAGCCGAACGACACCAGGGCATGCGCAATCGCCGGGCGGCCCCAATACGACAGCGCCAGGTCCACCGATGCCAGTTTGGACAGGTCGTAGTGGCGGGTCTCCCAGCGCGCGTCGAAGTCGGTGCGCGAGCGCCAATCGAAGTTGCGCACGTCGTGCAGCGTCAGGCGGTCGCCATGGACCTCGCCATGGGTGGCGCGGGCCACTTCGGGCATCCAGTCGCGGTCGTTGGAGGGCCGCATGCCCCAGATCCACCAGGCCAGCAGCGCCAGCAACAGCGCGCCAAACACCGCGGCCGGCAGCAGGTAGCCCCATGCCAGTCCCGCCAGCGCGGCGGCGGCCAACGCCACCCAGGCCAGCGGCGCCAGCAGGCGGGCGCGGCCCCGGCCTGGCGACTGGAACCACAGCGCCAGCGCGCCCCACAGGGCGCCGGCGACGACGGCGGCCGCCAGCAGCGCCGTCATGACTGGGTCTGGGTATTGCGGGCGACCGCCTCGCGGTCCTGGCGGCGCCAGCCGGCGCGCAGCGCCGCGATCTGACGCAGCGCCGCCTGCGACATCTTCCACCAGCCGAACGGCCGCGGATCGGCCAGCATGCTGAGCGCGCGCGCATAGTCCAGCGTCAGGCCCGGGGTCCAGGCCATGGTCAGGGCGCGCTTGCGGATCTGCGCCGCCACCCACAACTCGGGCGTGAACAGCAGCCGCCACAGCACCGCCCAGCCGGCCCGCGGGCCGTGCAGGCGGCCCACCACGCCGTCCAGCGCCGCTTCCAGCGCGGCCGAGACCGAACTGGAGCAGTTGCGGTGGGTCAGGTTGTAGATCTCGGTCTTGCGGTACTCGTCCCAGAACGCCTGCAGCTTGGCGGCGTCGTAATTGCGGATGCGCACCTGCATGGTCGACGGGCACCAGGCCTTGGACTCGGTGGCGTAGTCGGGCTGGTACACGCCGGGCACGTTGTTGTCGGCGGTGGCGCGCAGCAGCGTGCCGAACTGCTCGGGCGAGTGGTCGATCTCCACGGCCGGATAGAGACTGATGTAGATGCCTTCGGGCGATTCCAGCGCGGCATGGCCGGTGGACACGACGCCGTTGATGTCCACCGCCGCGATGTAGCGGTCGACCACCGGGTAGTTGCGCGTCTCGGTCTTGGCCGAGCCCGACGGCGTCCATACGTGCACGGTCAGGGCGCGCTCGCTGGCTTGCGGCGGACCGTCGAACACCTTCTGCGCCGGGCCGTCGGCGCGCGTCGGCATGAAGGCGGGGTCGGGGTTGCTGGCCAGCGCCGGATTGGCATCCAGGTTGCGCACGCGGCGCGCCAGCCACAGCAGCTTGAGGCCCGAGATGGCCAGGAACAGCCCGATGCAGTAGGGCACCGTGCCGACATAGTGGGTGGGGTAGGGCTGGAAGAAGAAGATCGCCAACAGCACCTCGGCCACGCCCGAGGCGAACACCACGCGCCAGCGCTGGTAGCGCACCACGTAGGCGGCGATGCACTGGATCAGCCCGTCCACCAGGAACAGCAGCCCGAAGATCATCGACAGCACGAAATGCCCGTGATGATGGCCCGCCAGCACCAGTGTGCCGGCCACCAGCACGAACACGCCCTTGGTGTAGCGCAGCACGCGCTGGCCGCCCACGCCGGACTTGGCGATGGCCAGCGTCGCGATGCCCTCGGCCACCAGCAGCGCGGCGAAGAAATTCAGGGGAAAGTACAGCGCGTTGTCCAGGGCGTCGAGGAACACGAACGTGCCTGCGGCCAGCATCAGCCAGCCGCCGATCATCAGGGCGCGGGCGCGCTTGTGCAGATAGTCGACACCGAGCAGCAGCAAGACCAGGTGACTCATGGGGCGGGTCTCCATGCAAGGGCGCAATGCCACGGGATGGCAAGTATCGCATGCAGGGTACCGCGACTGCGGCCCGCGCGTCGAGTTGCGCGGCCGCCGGCGCCGAGGCGCCGGCGGCGGGCCGGTCAAGCGATGGCCGGCATGGCCCGCGGGCGCAGCGTGGCCAGCACCCAGTAGACGCCGCCGCCGATCCCCACGCCGAAGAACCAGCCATACGTGGCCCACCAGGCCGGCAGCAGGTCGGTGAAGTTGGGCAGGATGGTCGAGAACACGCTGCCGATGCCGGTGGCCGCCAGCGCGTTCATGTTCCAGCCGCCCTGGTAGCGGTATTCGCCATGCTCGTCATACAGCGCCGCAACATTGATGCGGCCCTTGGCCACCAGGTAGTAGTCCACCAGGATGATGCCCAGCAGCGGTCCCATGGTGGCGCCGATGGCGTTGACGAAGTGGGCCGCGCCGCCTTCCCACGGCGCGAACGGATACAGCACCAGCGCGATCAGCGCCGCGATGTAGCCGCCGCACTTGAAATTGATGCGCTTGGGAAACACGTTCGAAATATCGAAGGCGGCCGACACGAAGTTTGCCACCACGTTGATGCCCAGCGTGGCCACCGCGAAGGTCAGCGCGGCCAGCAGCGCCAGCACCCAGCTGTCGAACTTGGTGGAGATCTGCTCGGGGTGCAGCAGCACCTCGCCGTAGACCTTGTAGGCGGCGATGGTGGTGACGCCCGCCACCAGCGAGAAGGCCACCAGGTTCACCGGCAGGCCCCACAGATTGCCGCGCTTGACCGCCTGCTTGTCGCGGGCGTAGCGCGAGAAATCGCAGAAGTTCAGGTACAGCGCGGCGAAGTAGGTGATCCAGGTGGCGCCCACCGCCATCAGCGCCCAGAAGCTGCCCGGCGCGCCCGTCACGCCGGCGTCGCGGGTCTTGTCCAGCAGCACGTCCATCGGGATGCCGTGCTCCAGGCTGAAGCCGCCGGCCTTGATGCACAGGCCGACCGCCAGCACCAGCATGGCGATCCACACCGCCGGGCCGGCCCAGTCCTGGAAGCGGCGCACGGTTTCCATGCCTTTCTGGATGATGAGCAGCTGCAGCGCCCAGATGCCGACGTAGCAGATCAGCTCCAGGCCCGAATGCCCCAGCCATTGCGTGTTCTGGTGGAAGGCCAGCAGGCTGTCGTTGCGCACCAGCAGCGCCACGATGGCGCCCGACGCGGCCGCCGTCTGCGCGCCATACCAGAAGCACGCCACCACCGCGCGCACCAGCGCCGCCAGGTTGGCGCCCCAGATGCCGAACGAAGCGCGCGCCAGCACCGGGTAGGGCACGCCGGTCTTTTCGCCGGCATAGCCCATCAGGTTCATGAGGAAGAAGATCACCAGCGAACTCAGGCCGATGGCGATCAGGAAGTTGACGAAGCTGCCGCACAGCAGGAACAGGCTGGCGGCCAGGTAGTAGCCCCACAGGCTGTGCACGTCCGAGGTCCAGACGTTGAAGATGCTGAAGGCGCCCCAGCGGCGTTCCTTCGTGGGGGCCAGGTCTTCGTTGTAGAGACCGGGGGAAGGATTTCGGATATCGATGGCGAGCTCCCTGGCCCAAGGTTGGGCATGGCCGTAAAGGAAGCCGGGCGGACCAATTACAGCAGCAACACTTGGACGGAGCCTGGCGCGTACTATGGTGTGCAAAGAGTGTATACAACCTTTGCGCCAATACGCCCCTGGGGTTTTCCCTTCCGGCAAAGGGGCCTGCCTGCGCAGGCCCTGGCGGCCTTCAGCCTGGCACCGCGCCCCGCAGCCACTGGCCGGCCAGGTCCAGCACGATGTGCGCCTGCTCGCGGTGCGGCACGTGGCCGCAGTTCTCCAGCAGCGCCTGTTTGCCGCCGGTCAGGCGGGCGATGATTTCGGGGTGCGCGGCCGAGCCGTACTCGTCCACTTCGCCGTGCAGCGCCAGCACCGGGCATTTGACCTGGCGCAGCGCGTCGTCGAGCTTCCAGTCGGCGAAGGCCGGCGACAGCCAGGTGTCGACCCAGGCGCTCAGCACCCACGCGGCCTTGTCGCCGTGATACTTCTTCAGGCGGTCCAGCTGGCCCGGCTCGGCGAAGTTGCGCTGCGCCGCGCGGATGCCATCCAGGGTGCGGTTCTCGGCGAAGGTCTGGGCCGACTCGGTGATCAGGGCGTCGCAATCTTGGGGATGGGTCGCCGCGCAGCAGATGCCCATGCCGCCGCCGACGCTGTGGCCGAAGGCGATGAAGCGGCCGATGCCAAGCGCCTGGCGCACGGCCTGGAAACCGTCGCGCGCCTCGGCCTCGACGAAGCCGGTGGTCAGCGTGGCGGGGTTGGGATCGGAGCGGCCAAAGCCCAGGCGGTCATAGGCGATGACGGCGCGGCCGGTGGCCGCGGCCAGCTGTTCGGGGAAGTCGCGCCACAGTTCGACGCAGCCCAGCGAATCATGCAGCAGCACGATCGGCGCCGCGTCCGCATCCCGCCCGGCGGGATCCCAGCGCCGCGCGAACAGGCGGCCTTGCGGGGTGGACACGTGGACATCCTGGCTGGCAATCGACGACATGTAGGGATCCTGGGAAGCAAAAGGGCGCCGAAGCGCCGTTTGAAGGAATCCCGGGATTATAGGAAACCGCCCGCGCTATTCCTCGGCGGTCCATTCGACCTGCACGCCCAGGCTGCGCAGGTTCTCGACGAAGCGCGGGTGGGCGCGGCGGATCGGCGTGGCGTTGCGGATCTCGGAACGCCCCTTGATGCTGCTGGCGATCATGAACAGCGCGATCGCCACGCGGATGATGTAGGGGCTTTCGACCACCGCGGGCGTCAACGGATTGCCGCCGAAGGTGATGACGCGGTGCGGATCCGACGAGAACACGTGCGCGCCGAACTTGGACAGCTCGCCGGTCCAGCCCAGCGCGCCGTCGTAGACCTTGTTCCAGAACATCGCGTTGCCTTCGGCGCACACGCCCAGGGCGATGAAGATGGGCAACAGGTCCACCGGGAAATACGGCCACGGCGCGGCTTCGACCTTGGTCAGCACGTTGCTGGTGAAGGGCGTCTGCACCTTCAGCGGGCCGTCGCGCAGCGCGCGCGACCAGCCGTTCTCGTGCACGATCCTGACGCCGAACTTGGCGAAGGTGCGGTCGATCAGCGGGAAGTTGGACGGCGTGCTGTTGCGCACCACCACGTCGCCGCCGGTGATCGCGCCCAGCGCCAGGAAGGTGGTGATCTCGTGGAAGTCTTCCTCGAAGGTGAACTCGCCGCCGCGCAGGGTGGCGCCGCCGCGCACCGTCAGGCGCGAGGTGCCGATGCCGTCGATATCGGCGCCCATCATCGTCATGAAGCGGCAGAACTCCTGCACGTGCGGCTCGGACGCGGCATTGGTCAGCGTCGATTCGCCGGCCGCGGCGGCCGCGCACAGCACGAAGTTCTCGGTGGTGGTGACCGAGGCGTAGTCCAGCCAATGGTGGGTCGGCTTGAGCGGGCCGGCGCTGCGCACCAGCAGCGAGCCGCTGGCGCGTTCGACCTCGCCGCCGAACGAGCGGAAGATGTCGACGTGCGGATCGATCTCGCGCACGCCCAGCGTGCAGCCCTTGACGTTGTCCTCCAGCCGCGCCACGCCGAAGCGCGCCAGCAGCGGCGACACCAGCATGATGGACGAGCGCATCTCTTCCGGCAGGCGATGGCGCGCGGCGTCGAAGGTGGTGTCGCGGTGGTGCAGGTCCAGCGTGCGGGTGCTTTCATCCAGCCGCACTTCGCTGCCCAGCGTGCGGAAGATGTCGAGGATCTTGCGCACGTCGGTGATGTCGGGCACGCCATGCAGCCGCAGCGGCTGGTCGGTCAGCAGCGTGGCGCACAGGATCGGCAGCACCGCGTTCTTGTTGGCCGACGGAATGACGCGGCCGCGCAGGGGCGTGCCGCCGTGGACGATGAGATTGGACATGGGCGAGAAGCTTGGACGACAGGTGGAACGGCAAGGGGGATGGCAAGGGCAAGCGCGGGGGAAATTGTACCCGGCATGCCCCGGGGCCGCGTCAGGCCGCCGACCCTGGCGCGTTGCGGAACTTGCGCAGCATGACGGCGCCGCCGATCGTCAGCGCCAGGCCGCCGCCCAGGTAGGGCAGGCCGAAGATCAGCATCCAGAAGAAGAACGCCGTCTTGGCGTCGCGCGCCTCGGAGGACCCCGCCGGATGCGAACCCAGGTCCATCGTCGGCAGGGCGGCCGCCAGCGTCAGTATCAGGGTCACGCCCAGCACCAGGCAGCCCCACGCGATGCGGCGCCGGTTGTCGGCCACGCGCAGCAGCGCCGCCGCCGTCACCCCCGCCGCCACCAGGCACAGCACACTGCCGGTGATCAGCATGCGATCCTGCGCCTCGGGGTCGAAGGGGGCGCCGGGCTGGCCCACGCCGAAGGCCATCTGCAGCAGCGAGTTGATGACACCGTAGGCGGCGCGGCCGATGACCAGGCCAAAGCCGACGCTGGTCAGCCACTTGATTAAGGTCGGGTTCATTCAAGATATCCTTGCGGTTGCCTGAACGTCAAAGAATACGCTATTACGAGGCTTGCCCAGGATGTCCGAACATCATCAGTTCATCTTTCCCCGCTACCCCCATCTGCCGCCGCCCGACTGGCCGGCGCTGCAAGCGCGCCTGCTGGCCGGCGGCTACCTGCTGGAGCCGCGTGGCGATCGCGTGCCGCGCGAGGCTCTGGACAACCTGAGCCTCGGCCTGGCCGGCCTGAAAGAGGGCTCGTTCCAGTACCGCGAAGGCCTGCGCACGACCGGCGACGTAATCGCGCTGTACCAGTCCGCCGGCCATCTGCCGCCCGAGGTGCCGGTGCGGCATCACGACACCATGGAAGAGACACTGGCGCTGCTGGCGGCGCATGGCATTGTGCCCGATCCGTCGTTCGACGATGAGCGCAGCAGTTGGCGCAGCCCGCATTTCTGCCTTGGACCGGCCGCCCGCGCGCTGCTCAATCCCGGGCAACGCGCCCATTACGACGCCGACCCGACGGGGTTCAGCGTGATCCTGCTGGCCTACGAGGGGCCCGAGCCGTACGTCGGCGTGGGCGAGAACCTGGAAATGCCGAGCCTGCCGGGCTCGGATGAACCGTTGGAGGAACTGCCGCCGTTCGGCTCGCACGTCGACTTCATCGGCGCGGCGTACGAGGACCCGGCGGTGCGCTGGCGCAATCCGGCCGACGGGCGCGATTACCACCTGTTCGACCTGGACTGGCATTTCAGCATGGCGCTGGGGTTTCGCATGATCCGCGCCAACTGCCTGGAAGAAGGCAGCGCCGAGGCGCTGGCGCGGCTGGTTGGCGAGCTGGTCGGCCAGCCGATGGCGTGCAGCCATCGCCATTTGTAGGCGCAGGCGTTGAACCCGACGCGGCGGCCCGGCGGCGCCGCGTCGGGGCCAGCGCGTCGATCAATAGTAGATGTCGACGTAGTCGGTCAGGCCGCCGCACGCTTCCATCTGCTGCAGGCGCCAGTACTTGCGCTTGCCGGTGGCGCGGAACTCGTAGTCGCCGGTGCGTTCGCAGCGGCGGCCCTTGTCCGGCGCGTCCACGATCAGGATGGTGCCGCGGAACGTGAAGCGGTCGGCCGAGATCGACAGCACCTGGCCCTTGATCGTCACCGAGCCGTTTTCGTTGGTGTGGCCGCCTTCCAGGCGCACCACGTCGTTGTCGTCGACCGCGTTCAGCTTGCCGCGCGCGTCGGTCCACAGCCATTGCACGCTGATGCCGCTGTTGTGCAGCAGGCGCTCATAGGCGGCCTGGCTCTTGATCTCGGTCTTCTGTTCGGTGCCGGCGGGAGCCTGGGCTTGCTGCTGCGCGGGGGCCGGGGCCGGCGCGCCGCGCGGCGGCAGGCGGCCTTCGTCCTGGGGTTGCGCCTGTTGTTGCGTCTGCGGCTGTTGCGTCTGCTGCTGGGTGGCGGCGCCGCCGCGCGGCGGCAGGTCGCCCGCCAGGGAGGTGGCGGCGGTCGCGGCCAGGGCCAGGCCCAGGGCGACCGCACGCAGGCCGGCTATCCGTTTCTTGCCGGCCAGGGCCGGGGCGCGATCTTGGTTGTTGTGCATGATGGTCGTGAAGAAAGGAAGGGGAAGCGCATCGGCGTTGGCGCGCCGCATGGCCGCATCAACGGGGACGTAACTTAGCACGCGGGGTCCGGCGGGGTAATTGCCGATTTCCGTCTTGTGTATCCAATCGTTAACGGGGCAGTGGCGAGGATACCAGCGGTCCGTGACGGCGGCGCGCACGGCTGCGCGCCAAGGCCGGTGCGCTGTCCCGTGGATGCGCGCGTATCCGCGGGCCAGCGCCCTAGAACAGCTCGTCCAGCTGTTCGAAGAAGCGGCGCTTGGCCGGGTCGTCCGCGACGCCCAGGGTGCCGAGAAAAGCGGCCGCCGCGTCCTCGGAAATGTCGCGCAGGTTGCGGTGGATGAAGGCCACGTCCTGCCAGCGGTCGGCCACGCCGCCGCGGCCCAGGTCGATGAAATGCAGCTGGTCGCGGGCGTCGACGAACACGTTGTTGTCGCACAGGTCGCCATGGCTGAAGGCCGGGTCTTCCCGCGGCAGGGTGGCATGCAGCCGCGCCACCAGGTCGGCCGGCGTCGCCAGGCCGGGCCATTGCGTCAGGTCGTGGTCGTCGGCGCACAGGCGGCGCGCCAGCAGATAGTCCAGCTCGCGCAGCCGCATCGGCGCGCCGGCGTCGAACGGGCAATCGTCCGCCGGCACCGCGCGCAATTGGCGCAGGGCCTCGCCGAACAGCCCGATGGCGGTGTCGGCATCGTCCATGCGCGCCTGCAGCGGCACGCCGGGCACGCGCCGCGTCAGCATGAATTCGCCATCGGCGTTGTCCGCCACCCGCACCACTTCCGGCACGTTCAGATGGCCGGCCAGCCATTGCAGCACTTGCGCCTCGCGCCGCACGCTGTAGGTGGTGGGCGCATACACCGCCGCCGACGCCTTGAGAAAGAAGACGTCGTTGCCGCGGGTGAAGTGGTAGACCCGGCTGGGCGATTCGCCGACCTGGTCGGCGATGAGCGGGGCGTCGCCAATGAAGTCGGCGATGGGGCCTGGCAGGGTGTAGCGGGCCTGGGCCTTCAACGCTTGATGCCGTGCTCGAATTTGGGCCGGGCGCGGAAGTTCTTCAGCATGTAGGCCAGGTATTCGGCCTTGCTGATGCGCCCGTCGCCGTCCGTGTCCATGGCCACGACCTGTTCGACGGTGGCTTCCTGGAGCAGGGGGCTGCGGCTGAGATAGCCGTCGGCGTTGACGTCGCGCTTGTTGAACGACATCTCCGCCCGGGTCATGTATTCGGCCTCGCTGATGGGGCCGGTATTGGCGTTGTCCAGGGCGTCGTCGGTGGCGGGCGCGGGCTGGGCCGGCGTGTCTTTTGCCGGCGTTTCCTTCGTTGGCGTTGCCTGCGCCGGCGCGGGCTTGGCCGGGGCCGTGGAGGCGGCGGGCGTGGATGCCGCCATGGCATTGCCGGCAGCGCAGGCAAGCAGCAACGCGGCGGTCAGGCTGCCCATGCGGGTGGCGTTCTTCATCGTTTTCCTTTTTATGCGACAGATGCGGCGCGCGTCGCCTTGCCGTGCCCGTCGCCGGGCCGCAACGCGGTCTCGCGCGCGGCTCATTTTGCCTGAATCCGCGATGAAGGGGCCAGATACAATCCTTGGTTACCAATCACGCCATGCATATCAAGAGGATCGGCGATGACGACACTCGTGGTCGGCGCCAGCGGGGCGACCGGGCGGCTGCTGGTCGGCCAACTGCTGGAACGCGGCGAGCCGGTCAGGGCGCTGCTGCGCTCGCCGGATGCGCTGCGGGCGTGGGCGGGTGATCCGCGGCTGTCGCTGGTCCAGGCCAGTGTGCTGGACCTGGACCCGGCCACGATGGCGCGTCACGTGGCGGGCTGCACGGCGGTGGCGTCGTGCCTGGGCCATGGCATGAGCTTGCGCGGCATCTACGGCCAGCCGCGGCGGCTGGTGGCCGATGCGGTGCGGCGCCTGTGCGAGGCCGTCATGGCGAATGCGCCGGGCCGGCCGGTCAGGTTCGTGCTGATGAACACCGCCGGCAACAGCAACCGCGACTTGCGCGAGCCGCTCTCGCTGGCGCAGCGCGCCGTGGTGGCGCTGGTGCGCGCGCTGGTGCCGCCGCACGCCGACAACGAAGCGGCCGCCGACTATCTGCGCGCCGTGGTCGGCCAGGCGCATCCCGCGATCGAATGGGCCGTCGTGCGGCCCGACAGCCTGGTCGACCGGGATGCCGTCAGCGGCTACGAGGCGCATCCTTCGCCGGTCCGCAGCGCCATCTTCGACGCAGGCCGCACCAGCCGCATCAACGTCGCGCATTTCATGGCGGAGCTGGCCATGGGCGGCGCGGCCTGGGAGCGGTGGCGCGGGCGCATGCCGGTGATCTACGACACGGCGCCGGGCTGAATCGCCAGAGGGCGCCGGCGCGCACCGCGCGCGCTTATTGCGGCAGCAGCCGCAGCCCCGTGCGCTTGACGAATTCTTCGTAGCCGATCGGCGGCCCGGCCTTGGTGCCGGCGCTGTTGGCCTGCCAATGCACCCACGAGCGGTGCGTGGTGGCGTCGTACACGACCTTGTACAGATAGGTGGGCACGGCCACGCCGGCGCCGATGGTCTTGGGGCGGTCGCCATACACCGGCCCGGTGAACACGTATACGTCGCCCGCCGCCCGCATCACGTATTGGCGCGTGTCCTGCTCGATGCGGCTCCACGGGCCGGCGTTGTGGCTCTGGTCCTGCGGCACCATGTTGGCCAGCGAAAAGCTCTGCGCCATGGCCTCGGGCGTGGCCATGTCGCCGGCCGGCGCCATGTGGCCGCGCGAGTAGCCCGAGCCGCGGTAGTCATCCAGCTCCGAACGCTCGGCGCGCGGCACCCGCGCCTCGGCGTAGAACTTGTCGGTGCGGTGCAGTCCCTTGGCCTGCGCCAGGTTCTCGCGGTTCAGCCGCTCGGCCACGAACACAGGCGTCTTGGTCGCGCCGTTGTGCAGGATGGCGAACGAGGAAAAACAGACTTCGCGCAAGCGTTGCGCGGCGGGCACCGCGGGCGGCTGCGCGTTCGGGAAGAACTGCGGACAGTCGCTGAAGGCGGTCTGCACCAGCGCCGCGTTGGGCGCGGGCAGGGCCACCGGCGCGCTGCGTTGCAACGACGGCCATTCCAGGCGCGACAGCATGTCGCCGACCGCCGCGGGCATCTTCCATTGCGGATGCAGCACATAGGTGGCGGCGCCAAAACTGGCCAGCGAGCTGACGATCAGCGCGCGCAGGAAACGCGGCACACGGCCGGCGGCGCGGCTTTGGGAGCGGGAGGTGGAGCTTCTCTTTCTGGGAGCGGGTTTCTTCGCGCGGGTCATGCTACCTGGGGCTACGGACCTGCCGCCCTGGCGGGCGACCACTATGACCCCGGATTGTAGATGAGTGACGGATTTGTCACGCCGTGCGGCGTGCGCGCCGCGGGCGATGCGATGTCGCACCCGGCAAGGCCACGCCGGCTGGCGCGTTTCAGGCGGGCAGGTCCTGCCGCGCGATCGTGATGACCCACTCCACGAACGTCTTCACCGCCGCCGTCGCGCGCGCCTGGGGATAGACGATGGCGATCGGCACCGGCGCGCAACGCGCCTGCGCCAGCACCTCGCGCAGGCGCCCGCTGCGCAGGTAGATGCCTGCGGCCAGCTCGGACAACTGGATCAGGCCCAGCCCCTCCAGGCCGCAATGCAGATAGGCCTCGGTCTCGTTGACCGCGTAGCGTCCGGGCAGCGCCAGCGCCACGTCCTCGCCATCGACACGGAAGCGCCAGTCCAGCGGCCGGCCGCTGGCGTTCGACAGGTAATTGACGACCCGATGCGCCGCCAGCGCCGCCACCGAGTCCGGCTCGCCGAATCGGGCCAGGTACAGCGGCGATGCGCAGGTGAGCCAGCTCAACCGGCCCAGCGGCCGGGCCACCAGCGTGGAATCGGCCAGCGCCCCGCTGCGGATCGCGCAGTCGATGCCTTCATGCACCAGGTCCAACGGGCGATCGTTCAGGCCCAGCACCAGCTCGATATCCGGATAGCGCGCCTCGAACTCGCGCAGGCGCGGCACTACCAGGGCGCGGCCGATGGCGCCCGGCATGTCCACCCGCACCCGGCCGCGTGGTGTCTGCGCGTCGGCGGCCAGGGCATGCTCGGCTTCGGCGATCTGCGCCAGGATGGCCTGGCACGCGGCGTAGTAACGCGCGCCGGCCTCGGTCAGGCTGAGGCTGCGCGTCGTGCGGCGCAGCAGCGGCGTGCCCAGCAGCGCTTCGAGCTGTTTGATGGTCGTCGTCACCGACGAGCGCGGCAGCGCCAGCGTGGCCGCGGCCTTGCTGAAGCTCTGTGCCTGGACGACCCGCACGAAAGTCGTCATCGCTTGAAGTTTGTCCATGGGCGGTCTGCGGCGATGCGGATAGGGAAGGGCGATGTTAGCAAGCGCCCGGCCGAGCGAGGCGGCGAGGCCAGTTCGCGGATCGCGCTTTGTGTGTTCAGGCGCGGCGAACAATGGCGCCGGCGGGCGCTCCTACACTGCCTGCGTCCGAAGGCCGGGCCGCGGCGCAATGTCCGCGCCGGCCGCATTCATTCTTGTCTGTGGAGTTTCCTATGTCGAATCCCGATGCAACCCTGGTGCTGGGCGCGGGCCAGCTCGGCCTGGCCATGCTGCGCGGCCTGGCGCCGCACGCGGCCCCGGGCACGCTCGCGGTGCTGCTGCGCCCGTCGTCCCAGCGCACCGACGATCCGCAAAAGCAGCGCGATCTCGCCACCCTGCGCGCGCTGGGCGTGCAGATCGTGAGCGGCGACCTGCTGGCGCAACCGACCGCCGAGCTGGCCGCGCTGTTCGGCCGCTTCGGCACCGTGGTGTCGTGCACCGGCTTCGTGGGCGGCCCCGGCGTGCAGCGCAAGATCGCGCGCGCCGCGCTGGACGGTGGCGTGCGGCGCTTCGTGCCCTGGCAGTTCGGCGTCGACTACGACCTCATCGGTCGGGGCAGTCCGCAGGACCTGTTCGACGAGCAGCTCGACGTGCGCGACATGCTGCGGGCGCAGTCCGCCACGGAGTGGCTGATCGTCTCGACCGGCATGTTCACCAGCTTCCTGTTCGAACCGGCCTTCGGCGTGGTCGACCTGGCGGCGCGGCGGGTGAACGCGCTGGGCGGCTGGGATACGCAAGTGACCGTCACCACCGCCGACGACATCGGCGCCCTGACCGCCGCGATCCTGCGCGCCGAGCCGCGCCTGGCCAACCAGGTGGTGTACGTGGCCGGCGATACCGTGAGCTATCGCCAATTGGCCGACACGGTGGACCGGGCGCTCGGCATCGAGACACAGCGCCAGGCCCGGACGGTGCCGGCGCTGATGCGCGAGCTGGCCGCCGCGCCTGGCGACCCGATGCGCAAGTACCGCGCCGTGTTCGCGCAAGGGCGTGGGGTGGCGTGGGATCCGGCGCGGACCTTCAACGCCGCGCACCGCATCGCCACGCAGGGCCTGGCGGCGTGGGTGCGCGAGAACCGGCAGGCGTTGCGGCGGGCGGCGGGCGTCGTGCCGTAGGGGCGGGGCCGAAGCGGGCAGGGGGCAAAGCGGGCAGGGGACAATGCGTGCAGGGGGCCGCCGCAAGGCCGCCGGCCGGGTGTCACTCCGCCTGCGCCTCGCGCTGGCGCGCCTCGAATTCGGCGCGGTCAAGCAGGTCGAAGTACAGCACCTCGCTCCACATCAGCCCCAGGATGTAGTCCACGCGCTGGTTGCGGCCGCCATCGAAGCTGTCGTCCAAGCGCAATCCGTGCAGGGCATCCAGCGGCGCGGCGCCGCGTTCCCGGGTGGCCGCCAGCAACTGCCGGCCGGCCTCGACCGGATCGGCTGGCAGCGCGTCGAGCGCGGCGCCCGCCTGGCGGCAACGCGCCAGCTCTTTTTCCACGCTCGCCTTGAGCGCGGCCTCTTCCGATTCGGCCATCACGTCCAGTTCGATGGTCTCCAGCAGCAGGTAGTCGTCGCGGTGCGCTTCGAGAAAGGCGATGGTCTCGTCCAGGGCCGCCAGCAGTTCGGTCGGGGCCGTGGTCGCAGGCCTGGCCGGCGCGGCGTCGGCGGACGAGAACAGCCGCCGGATCCTGCCGAGCAGCGATGGCGCCGGCTCGGCCGCTGGCGTCGCTGCCGTCGCGGGCGCGGCGCCGCCCACCGCCGCCCGCACGATCTCGGCAAAGCGCTTGATGCGCGCCAGGCCGGGCTCGAAGCGGCTGCTGATGGCGTACAGCCGGGTGCGCCGTTGCGGCTCGTCGTCTTCCAGGCCGTCGGCGATCAAGGACGCGCACAACTGCGGATCGCCCGACATCAGCAAGCGGTAGGAGAACGGGACGGCATACGGCCATTCGGACAGGCCGCAGATCGTTTCGGGCCGGTCGGCATAGCTGGCGGGGCGGTTGCTCAGGCTGTACAGATAGGATCGATTGGCCATGGGGGCGGGACCTCGAAAGGGGGAGGGGCGCCGGCGCAAGCGCGCGGCGGGGCCGCGGCGGGATTGTCCGGGCGCCGCGTGGCGCTATTGAACCCCAGCCAGCGCGGGGCACCGTTGCAGGCTGCCACGGTTTGCCACCAGGTGTTTCGGTGGAGCCTGGAGCGTCGGGCCGCCCGCGGCCCGCGCGAGTTCCCGGCCTTCCAAAGGTCGGCTTATCCGCTGCGCGAGATGCGTCACGGATCGGAAGCGGCGGTCATCATAATTCCGGGATCAATTCCCATTGTCATAAAACCATTGATCCTGGCATTCAGCTGAAACAGTGTGGCTATAATTCCGCTCCTAAATGTAATAAGACTGGTTCTTATTATTATTCATGTGTGAACGGAGTTTCCATGGCTGTACGCCTTTCGTCCCGCCGGCGCCCGGTGCATTTCCGGGCCCGGCAATTGCCTTTGATCGTATTCGGCCTGGGCCTGCCGGGCGCCGCCCTGGCGCAGTCCGCCCCTGCCGAGGTCCACTTGCCCGCCGTCACCGTCACGGGCAGCGATGTCGAACAGACCGCGGTCGGCCCCGTGCAGGGCTTTGTCGCCAAGCGCGCCGCCACCGCCACCAAGACCGACACCCCGGTGATGGAAACGCCGCAGTCGATCAGCGTCATCACCCAGGATCGCATGACGCTGCAGGGCGCCCAGTCGGTGCAGCAGGCCGCGGGCTATACCGCCGGCGTCACGGCCGGCGCGTTCGGGCCGGACAATCGCGGCGACTCCATCAAGATCCGCGGCACCGATTCCACCCAATACCTCGACGGCCTGCTCAACGCCGTGGGGTCCTACAACAACACCCGGCCCGATCCCTACGCGCTGGAGCGCATCGAGATCCTGCGCGGGCCGTCGGGCATGCTGTACGGGCAGGGCGCCATCGGCGGCATCGTCAACCAGATCAGCAAGCGGCCGCAGCCCGAAGCGATGCGCGAGATCGGCGTCAGCTACGGCAACCACAACCGCAAGCAGATCCAGGCCGACCTCACCGGCCCGATCGACGAAGACGGCAAGTGGCTGTATCGCGTGGTCGCGCTGGGGCGCGACAGCGACAGCTCGGTCAAATACGTCGACGACGACCGCTATTTCATCGCGCCGTCGTTGACCTGGCGGCCCAGCGCCGCGACCTCGTTGACGCTGCTGGCCAATTTCCAGAAAGACAATAGCGGGTCGATGGTCGGTTTCTTCCCGTGGCGCGGCACGCTCACCAGCACGCCGGCCGGCCGCATCCCGCAGGACTTCTTCGTCAGCGAACCCGACTTCGACAAGTACACCGCCAGGCAGAGCGCGGTGGGCTACCAGTTCGAGCACGCCTTCAACGACAACGTCACGGTGCGGCAGAACCTGCGCTACACGCACAGCGAGGTCGACTATCGCAGCATCTACACCGCTGGCTTTAACGGCGCCGGCCACGGCTGGGTGCCGGGCAGCGACACGCTGCTGCGCCGCGTGATCTACCAGAACCAGCCGACCCTCAAGCAGTTCGTGGTCGACACCCAGGGCCAGTTCAAGTTCCAGACCGGCCCGATCCGGCACACCCTGCTGACCGGCATCGACTACCAGCGTTCCGTGCTGGATGCGCGCCAGGGGGTGGGCGGCACGGTCGCGCCCATCGACGTGCACAACCCCGTGTACGGCAACTTCACGCCGCCCACCTCGACGGTCAGCGCGCCCACCTCGCGCGGCAACCAACTGGGCCTCTATATGCAGGAGCAGCTCGAATGGGAGCGTTGGCTGCTGATGCTGGGGCTGCGCCACGATCGCTCGCGCGCGTCGGTGGACGATACGCCGTCCGGGTCGCGCGATGACAGCGAAATGAGCAAGCGTTTTGGCCTGATGTACCGCTCCGAGGCCGGCCTCAATCCCTATCTGAGCTACTCGGAATCGTTCCAGGGCCTGGCCGGCTTCAACCGTGCCAACCAGGCGTTCAAGCCGCTGCGCGGCAAGCAATGGGAGGCGGGCCTGAAGTACCAGCCGCCGGGTGAAAACCTGACGGTCACCGCCAGCGTGTTCGACATGACTGAGAAAAACCGCAAGGTCGCCGGCGTGGTCAACGGCATTGCCGACACGGTGCAGGTCGGCGAGGCCCGCACCAAGGGCGCCGAACTGGAAGCCCTGGCGTCGCTGGGCAATGTCGATCTGGTGGCCACCTACACCTTCCTGGACGCCAAGGTGGCCAAGGGCACGCCGGCCGAACAGGGGCGCCAACTGGCCAGCATTCCCCGGCACATGGCGTCGTTCTGGGCCAACTACCGCTTCAGCGTGATGGGGACCCCGGGCTTCCTGGCGGGGGCGGGCGTGCGCTACAACGGCAGCAGCGACGACGGCACCGGCCAGAACGGCGTGCCCGCCGTCACCCTGTATGACGCCGTGCTGGCCTACGATGCGGGT
This sequence comes from Achromobacter sp. EG18, assembly GCF_059759395.1. NCBI lineage: Bacteria > Pseudomonadati > Pseudomonadota > Betaproteobacteria > Burkholderiales > Alcaligenaceae > Achromobacter > Achromobacter sp. EG18. The sequence goes on along the minus strand of NZ_CM186213.1, from coordinate 1,852,661 downwards.
CCCATGCGCCTGGCGCTGAACGTCACCAACCTGTTCGACAAACAGTACGTGGGCACGTGCCTTGCCCGTGGCGATTGCTTCTTCGGCACCCGCCGCACCGTGGTGGGCAGCGTGACGTATCGCTTCTGACACCAAGCGGGCGGGGCGGCTTAATTAGGGACTTATTGCCCCGATAGCGGCCGCCCCGTCACATATCCGCGGCGGATTTCCCCCTAAAATTGCGAACGCCGCCGCAATTTCCTCCTGGCGTGCCACCTCTTTCCGGCCGAGATGCACGTCGATCTGCTCACCCTTTACTTCATCACCATCGGAACGCTGCTGGCCAGTGCCGGCCTGACGTTCTGGGAGCACCGGACCCACCCCAACCGCAGCCGTTCGCTGGGCATCCTGGCGGCCGGTTTCGGCACGCTGGCCGTGGGCTGTATCTGCGCCTTGTTCCGCGCCGACATGCCTGCCGCGATCGGCGCGCCGCTGAGCAATCTGGTCATCCTCAGCGGCTACCTGCTGGTGCTGAACAGCGTTGCCTCGCTCAGCGGGCGCCATTACCGCAAGCGTTCGGTGGGCCTGCTGGCGGTCATGGCGCTGATCTGGCTGGCGGCCGGCGTGCCGGGGCAGGACGTGGTCTGGAAATACGTCAGCGCCTTTCCCATTGCGCTGGTCAGCGCGCTGACCGCCTGGGAACTGCTGCGCTGCGATTCCATGAAGACGCTGAAGACCCGCAACTTCGCCATCGCCGTCGCGGGCATCCATGCGTTGATCTATTTCTGCCGGACCTTCCTGCTGCCGTGGTGGGTTGCCGTCGAGGGGCCGTCGGTGCAGTTGCTGGCCAGCAATATCACCATGTACGAAGGCGTGCTGTATTCGGTGCTGCTGCCAATGACGCTGATCAAGCTGATCCGCGAGGAAACCCATGCGCAGTTGGTGCGCGAGTCGCAGACCGACTACCTGACGCGGCTGGGCAACCGCCGCTGGTTCTTCGAGCAGGGCGCGCGCCTCATCGCGGCCAGCGCGGGGCGCGAGCCCATCGCCGTGCTGGCGTTCGACCTGGACCAGTTCAAGGCCATCAACGACCGCTACGGCCACCATACCGGCGACCTGGTGCTGGCGGCGTTCGCCACCGTGGCCCGGGATGCGCTCGGGCCGCAGGTCATCCTGGCGCGCCTTGGCGGCGAGGAATTCGCCGCGCTGCTGGCGAGTGACGACGCCCGCCGCGCCCATCAATTGGGGGCGGCGGCGGCCCGCCGCTTTGCCACCACCGTCGCCAACCCGGCCGACGGCCTGGGCATCGCCGCCACGGTCAGCATCGGCCTGGCCTGTTTCGACGAGGACGTGCCGCCGCTGGCCGACGCGCTGGCGCGTGCGGACCTGGCGCTGTATCGCGCCAAGTCCCTGGGCGGCAACCGGCTGGAGGAGGCCCTGGCGCCCGAACGGGCCGCCGCGGATTGAGGCGCCGCCGTCCCGGCCAATGACGTGGCCCGAGGGGCGGGATGCCCGGCGGCCGTTCGCGCGCCGGCCGCCGCTTTGGATCGACGCCTTGGATCGACGCCTTGGACCGACGCTTTGGACAGATAATGACGGCCATGACGACTTCTACCCCCGCCTCTTCCGACCGCGACGGTTTCTGGTTCGACGCCGCCGATCCCGACATGGCGCTTGAACGCGCCGGCAACCACGTCCGCCTGGCGCGCGCAGAGCCGCCCTGGCTGGTCGTCGATCAATCCATTGCCACCATGACGCTGGGCCGCCGCTGGCCCGGGCAGTTGTGGCGCGTGCGCGTGACGCAACTGGGCGACATGTCCGGACTGGTGGCGCAACCCGGCTACTGGCGCGCCGCCGCGATCGAACTGCTGCAGCCGCTGCCGCTGGGCGCGCTGTTCGGCCCGCACGGCGAGGCGGTGGTCGACATCCTGGCCCGCATTCCCGAACTGACGCGCGAACAGGCGCGGGCGTTGGGCGCCGATCTGCCTGCCGACGGCTGGGACCGCTACGGCCGCGCCTGGGAACGCTGGTCGAAAGACGAAGAGGGCGTCCCCACGCCTGCCGATGCGCCGCCGCAATCTGAATGGTATGGCGTGCTGGCCGCCGCGAGCCGTCGGGGCGGGGCGCGTTCGCCCGTGCATGGCGGCTTGCTGCAGATCCACGGCCTGCTGCGGCAACGCGCCCAGGCCGTCGATGGCGACGCCGCGTTCATTCGCGAAGTGGACGAGGACGGCGAGGTCGACGAGTCGCTCGCGGCGCCGTGGGACGGGGCTAGCGACGCCTTGCTGTTTGCCGCCATGGCGCGGGGGGCGCCGCAATACCTGTCGACGGCGGACGCCGATGTGCTGTCGCGGCCCTGGCGCGAGGTGTTTGGCGACCCGGCCGGATCGATGTGAACCGACTCGGCTCCTTATCGGTTCACCGCAGCGTTCGGATGATTTCACGCCCGTCGCCATGTTGGCAGCCGTAAGGGCATGCCGCGCGGCGCAAGGGCGCGCCGGCGCGCTTTATTCCTCGCCCCGCCAGGACTTGCGCCGCCGCGCCCGCGGCTTGGGCACCACGCCCAGGCGCGGATCGCGCGCCAACGCCAGCTCCACCAACCGGGTCGCCAGCGTCTCGAACGCCTCGTCGGTCTGCGGCAGGTACAGCCACTTGCCCAGTTCCGGGTGCGGCAGCAGGCTCGGCATGTCGGCCAGCAGCGCCGCGTGGCGCTCATGCGAGGTGCACACCATCACGCCGTTCCAGGGCGTTTCGCGGTCGGCCACCACCAGGTACAGCGCGCCGTCCAGGTAGGCGGCGTCGCAGCCGAACATCTTGCGGCGCAGATAGCCTGGGTCACGCTCCAGTGGGTCCAGGAGCCAAAGCAGCGAGTTGGCGCGGGCGGCGCGTTGGCGGGGCGGCGGCGAGAACAGGTCGGGGCGGTGGGGCATGATGGCGGCAAGGGCGGGGCGACAACGCAAACGGTATCAGACTCCAGGGCCGCCCTGTCCGACATGTGATGTCTGCAAGCGGCCGCCCCGGCGCGTCGGACTACAATTCCGCTCCATGCCCTGGCGACCGGCCCGACCCGGACCGCCAGCGGTCCAGTGGTTTGCACCGCCGGCGAGGTGGCAACCGGTATGTCGTTTGTACGTGCAGCGTAGATAAAAGGTCCCCCGATGCGCCTGAACCAGTGCCAGAATTTCCACGACTTTCGCCGCATGGCGCGCCAGCGGCTGCCCGGCCCGATCTTCAACTACATCGACGGCGCCGCCGACGATGAGACCACCTACCGCCGCAACACCGAGGCCTTCGAGGCCTGCGACCTGGTGCCCGACGTGCTGCGCGGCGTGGCGGATGTGGACATGTCCGTCACCGTCATGGGACAGAAGCTGGCCATGCCGGTCTATTGCTCGCCCACCGCGCTGCAACGCCTGTTCCACCACGACGGCGAACGCGCCGTGGCCGCCGCCGCCGGCAAATTCGGCACCATGTTCGGGGTGTCGTCGCTGGGCACCGTCAGCCTGGAAGAGGCGCGCCGGATCAGCGGCGGCCCGCAGGTCTACCAGTTCTACTTCCACAAGGACCGCGGCCTGAACCGCGACATGATGGCGCGCGCCAAGGCCGCCGGCGTGCAGGTCATGATGCTGACCGTTGACAGCATCACCGGCGGCAACCGCGAGCGCGACAAGCGCACCGGCTTTGCCATCCCGTTCCGCCTGAACCTGGCCGGCATCGCCCAGTTCGCCATCAAGCCGGCCTGGGCCATCAACTACGCCACCCACGAACGCTTCCGCCTGCCGCAGCTCGACGGCCACGTCGACATGGGCGGCGGCGCCATGTCCATCAGCCGTTATTTCACCGAGATGCTCGATCCCGCCATGACCTGGGACGATGTCGCCGCCATGGTGCGCGAGTGGGGCGGCCAGTTCTGCCTGAAGGGCATCATGTCGGTCGAGGACGCCAGGCGCGCCGTCGACATCGGCTGCACCGGCATCGTCCTGTCCAACCACGGCGGCCGCCAGCTCGACGGCTCGCGCAGCGCCTTCGACCAGTTGGCCGAGATCGTCGACGCCGTCGGCGACCGCATCGACGTGATGATGGACGGCGGCGTGCAGCGCGGCACGCACGTGCTCAAGGCGCTGGCGCTGGGCGCCAAGGCCGTGGGGCTGGGCCGCTACTACCTGTTCCCGCTGGCCGCCGCCGGACGGCCCGGCGTGGAACGGGCGCTGGAACAGATGCGCGTGGAGATCGAGCGCGCGATGAAGCTGATGGGCTGCCGGACGGTGGCGCAGCTGCAGCGCCGGCACCTGCGGTTCCGCTGAAGCGGCCGCTGGCGGCGGGTTTGATACAGTCGCGGAACTGCCCGATAAACAGAAACACCCACGCCGGTGGACCGCCGCCCGTCAGTTGGATAGCAATCCGGCTTGCGGGATTTTGAGGACCGGCCGGGCCCGGATCGTCGACGCTTTGGAGATTTCATGCACATTCGTCCCCGTCTGACCGCTTCGATCGCCGCGCTGACGCTGGCGCTGCTGGCCGCGACGCCGGTCATCGCCGCCCCTGTCCAAGCCGAAGCCCCCGCGGGCGCGACCACCTGCGCCTTCAGCGCCTGGGCCAACTACGACAAGCCCTCGATCACCGTGCGCGACGCGCCGTCCGCCGGTGCCAAGGCCCTGGGCCAGATCCCCGCCAGGCCCGCCGCCGGCGAGCCGGAGTATTCCTACAGCGTCACCTTCGACGTGAAGGAAGCGAAGGACGGTTGGCTCAGGATCGCCAATGCCAGCGACGCCTACAACGAGGAGGAATATCCGGAGCGTGCGCCGCGCAAGGTCTACAAGGGCGAAGGCTGGATCCTCGCGGACGATGCACGGGTCGGCATTCAATCCGCGCGCGGCTATGCCAAGCCGGACGCCGCCAGCGAGCGCCTGGTGGACCTGGGCAGCGACTGGCTGACCGCCGTGGGAAAAGTTCAGGGCATTCGCGCCTGCCACGAGGACTGGGTGCTGTTGGACTATCTGGTTGACCGCAAACGCTCGCCGCAGGATGAAATCGTCGAGCGCGCCAAAGGCGAGCGACTGGCGGGGCGGGCGTGGTTTCGGGGGCTATGCGACGTGCAGGAGACCAGCTGCGATATGAAGTCGGTGGATCGGTAAGGGCTGGATTCATGCCAGTGATCCTGGCGTGGGCGCATGTATTGCGGAACCGGAACAGGGCGACCCGTGGCTGACTCCAAGATGATTCAACAGTGCTTATTCATGACTTCAGTGGATGAGGCTGAATTCGCTGGCGCGCTCATGAAAGCCCGTCCCTCTATCCGGCTCATCAACATGCAGGAGCAGCCGGACGTCGAGCGGCCGGGATACAGGACTCGAATCGATGCGTGTGAAGGGGTTCATGTAACGATCGTGGATTCCTCCATCATCTCCGAAGCGGATTTTCAAAATCGCTATGTGAAACGTCATCCCTCGGGAAAGGGGTGGATCTACGCGCTGGTCGGGTCAGGGCTGGTCAGCCTTTTGAGGTCAAGAGCGGCGGACTTTCTTCCGGATTCCCTTCTCAACGGCGAGCTGCGGGCATCAATTCCGGCGGGTGACGAGAATACCGAGGCATTCGTGGCGATCGTGCTGCGCGAGGCAAAGGCGCGCGCGGAGAAGTTGGTAACCATCGACGCGGCGACCGGTCAGCGCGGAACCAGGGTCGACCGGAAATTCATTGCATGGCCAGATGCGGCGCGCAGATTCGATGGCGTGAACGGGGCATACCTGGCCAATGGCGCGCACGCATTGTTTGTTCCGAAGAGCGCCAGTGCCGCGTAGTGCCCGTTTGCGATGCTGTTGCACGATTATCGAACGCGCCAAGGGCATGCAAGCGGCGGGCGCGAGTGGTTCGGCGCGCTTTGCAGGGTGAGGCAGACGAACTGCGGCATGAAGTTGGTCGATCAGTAGGTTTTCGCAAGTCAGGCGAGAGCGCCGGCGCCACCGCGGCGCTTTTTTTTCGTGGCCGAAGAAAATATTTGATTTCCACCCCTAAACTGACTTTAGACCGGGGGGATAACTTAGGAATGTAGCGGCGCGAAAGGCGCGCCGCGTGTGCTTGCCTGGTTTATCCATGTCCCGCGAAATCCAATGGTTGTGGCCCACTCCGATCATGCATTACAACCTGCGCGAAAGCGGTCGGGTGGATGCTGGGCTGCATGACGCTCTACAGGCGTTTTCGGAGCGCAACCAGGGCCGTCTATTGAACGACGAGAGGCGCTCGGCCACGCTGGAAACACTTTATACCCGTTACGACACGGGCATATTCAAGCGCACGCGCAATCCTCAACTCAAGGCCATCCGCCAGCTGATTCTGGAGGAATGCGACGACTATGCGGCGCAGGTCTACGGCGACCAGGTGCGGCAGGCCCGGCGCGACCATACCATGTGGTTCGTGGTGCAGCGGTCTGGGCAGGCCAAGGATGCAGTTCATGCGCATTATCACGAAGGTTCGGATCTGGCCTTTGTCTATTACCTGACCATGCCCAAGGATGGCAGCGGCCAGTTGGTGCTGATGGACCCGCGCGGCACGGTCGGCAGGGGCGGCTTCGTGGTGCCCCGCCACGCGTTGGTAAATATCATCCAGCCCTGTGAAGGCGACCTGATCCTGTTTCCGCGTTACCTCATGCACTACACCACCCCCAATACCGACAATGTAACAAGGCGGGTGATAGCCGGTAGCGTCAAGTACGAAAGACCGCAGTAAACAAGGCTGAACGCAAAGTTCCGTCAGGATCTTTGCGTTCTTTGGCAGTTACAACATATATGTTCTGACAATATGAGTTTCGTCTTGACATGCGTCTGACGCGCCGTCAAGCCTCCAAGAATTCGCGCTGATACGCCGCAGTCGCCGTTTGCTCCGGGTTTTACATGTACTTCTTGTTCCGTCCCATCAAGCATCTGCATCCCATTCGTGAATGGGCGCTTGCACATGGCGCGGACGCGTCGCTGGATCCCTTGACGTTCGAGCTGACGTTGCGGTGCGGCGGGCGCACGGTCGTGTTGTACCCGCGCTTTGTTCGCCAGCACGAGGGCCGCACGATGTATCAGCGACCGTTCGCCGGGGACGGCGATTTCATCGGCTGGATGCCGTATCCGGTGAAGTCGTGGGGGCTGTCCACGGACAAGATGCTATTCAAGGACTACGCCCTGGCCAATGGGCTGCGGGTCACGGCATTTTGGACGGAAGGTCCCGAGCTCGTGCCGGACTATATCGTCAAACCAGCTATCAGCTCGTTCGGCGTGGGCATTCGCGGGCCGTTCGGCCCGCTTGCTCCGCCCCTGGGCGGCCTGATGCTGGAACCGGGCGAGTTCTGCGAACAATTCATCCGCGGTCGTAGCGCGAAGGCGTGGTTCTGGAACGGCGAACCGGCGGCGCTTGAGGTGTTGACGCCGCCCCAGATCGTCGGCGACGGCCGGCGCACACTGCGCGAAATTGCCACGCAGCCGCGTGGCAATTTCGACCTGGTGATGGACCTGGACGCATCCGTGCAGATCCTGGCATGGCAGGGCTATCAACTGGATTCCGTGGTGCCTGAAGGCGTGGAAGTGATGCTCGACTTCCGCTACCTCACCCCGCATGACCGGGTCACGCTCAAGAATCGCGACGTCTGGGATGCGGTGTCGACAGAGATTGCCACGCAGTTCTGTTACGCCGGCCCCTTGCTGCATCGTGGCATCGATGAGTCGCTGCGACAGAATTCCGTGTTCACGCTGGATGCGGTGATAGACGCCGACGATCGCGTGTGGCTGCTGGAAATGAACAGCCACCCCATGATCCATCCCAATGTGTACCCGTTGATGCTGGCATCGGTCTTCGCGGACGAGCCTGTGGCCGCGGAGCCTGCGCTGGAAATCGGGAGCATGCATGCGGCCTGATCTTGCGATTCAGCTGATGAGCGACCTGTTCTGGACGGGGTTGATGATCTGCGCACCCGTGTTGTTGCTGACGCTGGCGGTGGGCGTGACCATCAGCATCCTGCAGGTGGTCACCCAGGTTCAGGAAATGTCCCTGACCTTCATTCCCAAGATCGTGGCGGCGGTGGTCGCCATGGTGATCTTCGGGCCGTGGATGTTGCGCACGTTGATGCAATATGCGACCACGCTGTTGCGGGACGTGCCGGGACTTCGCTGAGGGCGTCATGCTAGCCATTGATATTCCTGTCCTGGCGACAGCCGCCCTCGTGTCGATCCGTATCGCGACGATGCTGGCGTTCACGCCTGTCTTTACGCAATTTCCGGTTCCGGCGACTGCCCGTGTGCTGCTGGTGGCCATGCTGTCCATGACGCTGGCGGCAGCCCTGCCGAGGACCGGACCGCCGGTGTCGACCGACCTGGGCGGCTTCGTTCAGGCCGCCGCGCTGGAATTCTCGTTCGGATTGCTGCTGGCCTGCGGCATCTTCTGCGCCTTCTCCGCGATTGCCTTTGCCGGGCGCGTGCTGGACATCCAGATCGGATTTGGCATTGGTCAGGTGTTTGACCCGGTCAGCCGCGCGCAGGTGCCGATCATAACGTCGGTGTTCCTGTACACCGGCGTCATCGTGTTCTTTCTGCTCGATGGCCATCATGCGGTGCTTCGCGGGCTGGCCTACACATTGACGGTTGTTCCGGTGGGCGGATTCTCGCCGCCTGATGTGAATGTGCGCGTATTGATCGCGGCCTGGGGCAATGTCTACGGGCTGGGGTTCATGCTGATCGCTCCTGTCGCGGCCCTGTTGCTATTGGTTGAGCTGGGGCTGGGCATTCTGGCGCGAGGCTTGCCGCAGATGAATGTCTTTGTGATCGCGCTACCAATCAAAATCCTGGTGGGCCTCGCGGCGTTGGCGACCTGGGCACGTTTCATGCCGTCAGGCCTGTCGCGTGTCTTCGGCCTGACGTCGGATGTCTGGAACGGAGCGGTGCGCTGATGCAGGAATTCGACAAGAGCGAAGCCGCCACGCCCTTCAAGCTGCAGCAGGCCCGCGATCGCGGATCGGTGGCGCGCAGCCCGGACCTGACTGGTGCCATCGCCATGTTGGCCGCGGCCGCCACGATGTATGCGTGGGGTTGGGAGGCCGTGCAGGCGCTGGCCGCGCTGGCGCGCGCAGCCCTCATCCATGGCTTGGGCATGCACGTGTCCACGGCTTCCGTGGTGTCGTTGATCGGCCGTGTCGGAGCCGATGCGTTGCACGTCATCGCCCCTTTTGCGCTGACGGTGGCGGGAGCGGCGCTCATCGCCAACATCGCGCAGACGGGGCCTGTCTGGAGTGCGTTCCCGCTCAAGCCGGACCTGAACCGCATCAATCCCGCCAGCGGCCTGAAGCGGCTGTTCTCGTTGCGCACGGTGTATGACGCCGTCAAGAGCGTGCTCAAGGTGGCCGTGTTGGCGTGGGTGCTGTACCTGGTGCTTAAAGATCTGCGGGCGCTGTTCTACCTGCTGGGCGAGCGCACGCCTTTCGTGGCGTTGAGGCAATTGCTGGAAATGCTGACGTCAATGGCGTTGAAACTGGCGTTCGCCGCCTTGCTGCTGGCATTGCTGGATCTGGGCTACACGCGCTTCGAGTTCAGGCGCAAGATGCGCATGAGCAAGCGCGACGTGAAAGACGAAGTCAAGAATCGGGAAGGAGATCCCCGCGTGCGCTCGCGCCTGCGCGGCTTGCGCATCGAGATGCTGCAAAAAGCGGCGTCCGTGCGCCAGGTGGGTCAGGCCGATGTGCTGATCGTCAATCCCACCCATATCGCGGTGGCGCTGCAATACAAGCGTGGCGAAATGGCCGCGCCGGTGATGTTGGCCAAAGGCGCCGGTACGCTGGCCGCGCGCATGCGGGCCGAGGCTGCCCGTCGCGGTGTCACGGTGGTGCGCAGCCCCGCTCTGGCGCGCGCGCTGTACTTCCAGGGCGACCTGGGCCAGTCGATCCCCGCCGGGCTATATGCGGACGTGGCCCGCATCATGGTTTGGCTGATCGCCCGGCGCAATGCGCGCAGCATGCTGGCGGGGGCGGCATGAATCGACTGTCTCAATGGCTGGGGAGCAACCGGGATATTGTGATGGTCCTGGTGGTGATGGGCGTACTGATCGTCCTGTTCATGCCGATCCCTCCTGCCGCGCTGGATTTCCTGATCCTGGCCAATTTCAGCTTTGCCTTCCTGATCCTGCTGCTGACTTTCTACATGACGCGGCCGGTGGAGTTCTCAACCTTCCCGTCGCTGCTGTTGATTGCCACGCTGTTCCGCCTGTCGCTGAATGTGGCCGCCACGCGCCTGATCCTGTCGGAAGCGAACGCCGGCAGCGTGATTTCGGCGATCGGCGGCTACGTGGTGGGTGGCAATTATGTGATCGGGCTGATCGTTTTCCTGATCCTGATCGTGGTGCAGTTCGTGGTGGTGACAAATGGCGCGCAGCGTGTGTCCGAGGTGGCCGCGCGCTTCACGCTGGACAGCATGCCCGGCCAGCAGATGAGTATCGACGCGGATCTGAACATGGGTTTCATCACCCAGGAGCAGGCGCAGCAACGCCGCAAGACGCTGGAAAAGGAGGCGGCCTTCTACGGCGCCATGGACGGGGCGTCCAAGTTCGTCAAGGGTGATGCCATCGCCGGCATCCTGATCATGGCAATCAACATCATCGGCGGCCTGGTGATCGGGGTGATGCAATTGGGCATCCCTTGGAGCGAGGCGATCCGCATCTATACCCTGTTGACGATCGGCGATGGCATCGTGACACAGGTTCCCGCGTTGGTGATCGCGGTGGCCACCGGCATCATCGTCACGCGTTCGGCGTCGGACGGAAATTTCAGTCAGGAAGTGGCGCGCCAGATCACGCTGTTTCCAAAGACGTTGTTCCTGGTGTGCGCGGCGCTGTTTGCGTTGATGGCGTTGCCTGGCATTCCGGCGCTGCCGGCTTTCCTGTTGGGGATTGCGGTGCTGGGGTTGGGCTGGATGGCTCATCGAGCCGGGCGGGCGAGGCAGGTCGCGGACAGCTCCGCGCCGGATGTGCTGCCTGCCGTCGCGGCCGGCGGAGATCCTTACGATGCCTTGAAGGTCGAGGCCGTCGAGATCCAGGCTGGCGCGCATTTGCTGCCGTCGGTAATGGACCACAGCGGATTCGCGGACCGGATCGCCGCCTTCCGTAATCAGTACGTGCAGGAAATGGGCATGGTCATTCCCACGGTCAAGGTGCGCGCCAGCACCCGGTTGGGGCCGGACGACTACGAGATCGTGGTTTACGGCGTGCCGGCCGGCAAGGGGCAGGCGATGGCCGACCGCTGGCTGGCAATCCACCCCGCGGGCGTGACCAAGACGGTGCGGGGCATCGAGACGCGTGATCCGACCTATGGCTTGCCGGCCGTGTGGATCGAGGAATCCGAAAAGGCCAATGCCCAGCAGGGACGTTATACGCTGATCGACGGGCTGACGGTGTTGATGACGCACCTGACCGAAGTGCTGCGACGCGAATCCGCCAATCTGTTGACCCGAGCAGAGACGGATCGCTTGCTCGAGCGCGTGCGCTTGGCGCAACCCGGTCTGGTGGAAGAGTTGACGCCCGCAATCCTGTCCATGACTGAAGTGCAAAAAGTGCTGCAGGCCCTGGTGCGCGAGAAGGTCAGCATCCGCAACCTGGAGGCGATTCTGGAAGTGTTGGCGGATGCTGGCCGCAGCCAGCGGGATCCGGGAGCGCTGGCCGAACAGGTGCGTCAGCGGCTGGGGCAGGCGATCTGCCGTTCGTTGTCGGGTGAAACCAGCACATTGCACGTCATCACGCTGGACCCGCTGACCGAAACGCATATCGGCAATTCCCTGCGTCATACGGCCGAAAACGGCGGCCGCCTGGCGATCGAGCCGCGCGTGGCGGACCAACTGATCGGCAGCCTGGTGCAGCAGGCGGAAGCCATGATGAAGGCCAATCTGTTGCCGGTCCTGCTGTGCTCGCCGGACCTGCGGCGCCATCTGCGCCTGTTGACAGAACGAGTGCTGCCGCATCTGCGGGTGCTATCCATGGCCGAGATTCCCGGCAGCATCGACCTGAAAGCGTTTTCGGCGGTTTCCGTTGCCGCGTTGCAGGAGGCCGCGAACCGTGCTTGAGCGGCGTCGGGGCGACCGGACCAGAAGGAGTGAACCATGGAAATAATGAATCTGATCGGGCAAGGCATGGCTGTGGATCAGGACCGCCTGAAGGCGATCGCCTTGAACCTGGCCAATGCGCGCACGCCAGCCTACAAGCGTGAACTGGTGAGCGGCGTGGCGTTCGAGGCTCGGATGGACGCGTTGGAACGACGCAGCCAAGTGGCCGACGCGCCGCCGCCGACGGCAACGTATTCCGACATGAGGCCCGGCGGGGTGCGATACACAGGCCGTCCCCTGGACCTGGCGCTCACGGGCGAGTCTGCCTTTCTTGAACTGTCCCGCGATGGCAAGACGCTATATGGGCGGCAAGGTTCACTGCATGTGGATAGCCAGGGCCGCCTGGCGACGGCGGGCGGCGATCTGGTCATGGGGCAGGGCGGCGAGATTCGCTTGACTTCGACCGCGCCGCGGGTCGATCCGATGGGCAACGTCTACGACCAGGGCCGATTCGTCGACAAGCTGAGCCTGGCCTCGTTCACCGACCCGCAGGGCCTGACACGCCTGGGCGGTGGCGTCTACGGGGCGCCCCAAGGCCGCGCCCAGCCCGCGCGGGAAGGCGACTCGTCGGTGCTGCAAGGCTATCTGGAAGGATCGAACGTGGATCCGTCGCGGGAGATGGTCGGCATGATCGACGTCATGCGCCACTTTGAAAGCCTGCAAAAAAGCGCCCAGTTCATCGACGAGATGACCGGCCGCGCCGTCCAGAAACTGGGCGAATTCTAAGGAGAACACGAATGATTGATTCGCTGTATATCGGCGCCACGGGCATGCATGCACAGCAGACCGGTGTTGACGTCGTGGCCCAGAACCTGGCCAACATGAACACCACTGGCTACAAGAAATCGTATGTCGTGTTCGAAGACCTGATGACGCGGGCCGCCGCGGGCGGCCAACCCGCTGGCGTGCTCGGGGCAGACCCGGCCTCCAATATGGGGCTGGGCGTGGCGATCGCCCGCAATGCCAAGTCGTTTACGACCGGCGAGATCAAGCAGACCGGCAGACCCCTGGACCTGGCCATTCGTGGGGAAGGGTTGCTGGAAGTCAGCATGCCGGACGGTAGCGTGGCCTATACCCGCGGCGGCACCTTGAAGATCGATCAGGACGGAATGCTGTCGACCCTGGCTGGTTTGCCCTTGAAGGCCTCGATTTCGGTGCCCGCCGACACCGAGAAGCTGACCATCGCGCCGGATGGCCGTGTCACGGCGTGGCGTAACGGCGGCCGGGATGCGGATGAATTGGGCAAGCTCGAGCTGGCGCGCTTTAACGCGCCGGAAGACCTGAATTCGCTGGGCGACGGCCTGTACCAGGCCACGGAGCGTTCCGGTGAACCCGTGCAGGGGCGGCCTGGCGAAGATGGCCTGGGATTGTACGCGCAGGGTTTCCTGGAATCCTCCAACGTGCAACTGAACGAGGAAATCGTCAATCTGATGGTGGCGCAACGCGCCTACGAGGCCAACGCCAAAGTGGTCCAGGCGTCGGATGACATGTTGGGCCTGGTCAACAATCTGCGACGTTAGGCGACAACGTGCGCAAGCTGACCTTCCTGTTGATTCTGTGGTCATGCGTGGCCGCGGCGGCGCCGCAAGACAGCGATGCGGTGCTGTTTCTGCGCGCGCAGGTGCGGGTACCGACGGCGGCGCTGACGCTGGGCGACGTGGCGCGCATCGAGGCGCCAGCCGAAAGGTTGCCGGCGCTGGCAGGCCTGGCTATCGGCGTTGTGCCGCCCGCCGGCGCAACGCGTGAGATCGGCCGGGAGGAACTGCAGCGCTGGATCGATACCGCCGAGCAAGACCTGGGGCAGGTGCGATGGCGCGGCAATAACACGGTGCGGGTCTCGCGCAAGACGGCCCCGCTGGATGCCGCGGCCGTGCTCAAGGTGGCCGAGGATGCGGCGCGCCTCGCGCTGCAGGCACGTTTTGACGAATTTTCGGTGCAGGCGGCCGGCAATCCTTTGCCGGACGTCGTCTCCGCGGGCCCGTTCGAATTTCGGGCTCGTCCGGTGGCTGCGGACGAGGCCTTGGCTTCGCGCCTGGTGGTATGGGTCGAACTGTGGCGCAAGGGCCAGTTGTACCGGGCGGTGCCGGTGGCGTTGATCGTACGGGCCATGGCGCCAGTGCTCCGGGTGAATGCCGCGTTGCCGGCGGGCGCGTCAGTGTCGATGGCGGACGTGACCATCGAGCAACGCGACGTGGCGGCGCTGGCCGCGGCGTACTGGCCCGCGGATGAGCCCCTGGGCGCGGTACGTACCCGTCAGGCCGTGGCCGCCGGGACCGTCTTGTTGCGATCGCAGCTGGACGCGCTGCCGGATGTCGAACGCGGCGACCTGGTGGCGCTGCGCGTGCGCGCCGGCTCGGTCACGATCGAGACGTCGGCGCAGGCGATGCAGGACGGCTGGATCAACCGCACATTGCGTGTGCTGCCGGCCAATGCCACGGACACGATACAGGCGCGCGTGATACGCGGCGGGCTGGTGGAGGTAGTGCAATGAAGTTCAACCCTGTGTTGGCGCGGGCGATGACCCCGCGAGCCGTGGGGCTGGCGCTGGTCCTGGCATTGGTCACGGCGGGCGCGCGGGCGGAAAGTCTGTACGACCCCGCGCTGTATCGGTCCCTGGGTACGGACCGCAAGGCCGCGCGGATCGGCGACGTGCTGACCATCCAGGTAGTCGAGACATCATCGGCGACCAGTTCGGCGGACACCTCGACGGGCCGAAAATCCAGCATCGACGCGGAATTCCGCTTATCGCGCCGGCCGACGACCGCGGGCGGGCTGGAGGTGGACAGCGATTTCGAGGGAGGCGGCAAGACGCAGCGCTCAGGCCGGTTGCTCGCGCAGATGTCCGTGAATGTGGTGGACATCGCGCCCAACGGCGATCTGTACGTCAAGGGCGACCAGTTGCTGACCGTTAATGACGAGCAACAGAAGATCCATGTCAAGGGCAGGGTGCGGCCGCAGGACATTTCGCCGGGCAACGTGGTGCTGTCCACCCGTCTGGCGCAAGCCGAAATCATATACATGGGCGAAGGCGAGCTCGCGGGTCGGCAGCGCCCCGCCTGGTGGAACCGCTTTCTCAATTGGCTGGGTTTCTGATGCGCGCGTGGATCGTGGTTCTGATGATGGCAGGGATGTTGGCGGCGTCGCAGGGCGCGCTGGCGGCGCGCGCGACCGATACCGAGGTCGTGCGCATCAAGGACCTGGGCAAGCTCAAGGGGTGGCGCGAGAATTCGCTGGTGGGCTACGGCATCGTGGCCGGCCTGGCCGGCACGGGAGATTCTCCCTCCAACAAGACCACGCGCCAGGCAATGGCGAACGTGTATTCACAGTTCGACCTGACCGTGGCGCCTGACCAGGTGCAAAGCCGTAACGTTGCCGTGGTGATGGTCAGCGCCATGTTGCCGCCATTCGCGCGGCCGGGCGACGCCATCGACGTGGTGGTGACGTCGGCAGGCGATGCCCGCAGCCTGGTGGGCGGCAATCTGCTGGTGACGGCCCTGAAGGCGCCGAACGGCAAGGTCTATGCGCTGGCGCAGGGTTCGTTGTCGGTCGGGGGCTACCGCTACGACATGAACGGCAACGTGGTACAGAAGAACCACCCGACGACGGGATCCATCCCCGGCGGGGCGATGGTGGAAGTCGGCGTGAACGCCCAGATGCTGACGGACGACGGCACGATGACCTTTCTGCTGGCCAACCCTGATTACACAACGGCGGGACGGGTGGCGGCCGAGATCAATCGGTCCCTGGGACGGCCGCTGGCCAAGGCGCGCGACGCCGCGGGCGTGGATATCCGGGTGCCTGAATTCGAACGTGACGATCTGGTCGCGTTCGTGTCGCGCATCGAAGCGCTGTCGATCACGCCCGACCAGCGGGCCAAGGTGATTCTGGACGAACGCACGGGCACAGTGGTATCCGGGGGCAACGTGCGGCTCTCCAAGGTGGCCATTTCCCACGGCGACCTGCGTATTTCCATCGTGACCGACAACCAGGTATCGCAACCGATCTTTGTACGCCAGGGCGACGGCGGCGGTATTCGCACTGAGGTTGTCTCCAACTCAAGCATCGACGTGCGCGATGGCGAGGCCAGCGCTTTCGTCATGTCCGAAGGCAGCACCGTTGCCGACCTGGTCCAGGCGCTGACCAAGATCCGGACCAGTACGCGCGACATCATTTCCATCCTGCGCGCTATCAAGACGGCCGGCGCGCTGCATGCGGATCTCATCATCCAGTAAACCCAATGAGCCTATCACGCCATGATTGATCCCGTTACGCTCGCCGCCCTGGGCGCTGCCCTGGATGCCGCCAGCCTGCGCCAGCAGGCCGGCGCGGCCAATATCGCCAACATCAATACCGCGGGCTATTCGCCGACGCGGGTGAAGTTCGAAGAGCTGATGCCTTCGGCCGCCGCCGCGCTGGAGCGCAACGGAAGAATTGCCCGGCAGGACCTGGTCGCGCCGCGCCTGGCGGTCGAGAGCCGGACACAGAACGTTCCCTACGGCGCCAATGGCGTGGCCATCGACCAGGAAGTCGCGGGCCTGGCGCGCAACGCCTTGCACTACCAGGCGCTGGTCAAGACGCTGAACGGCCAGTACGCCCTGGTCGAGTCGGCCCTGACCGACGGGAGGCGTTGAGCATGGATTACCAGAGCGCATTCGCCATTAGTGCCGCCGGCATGAGCGCCGAGAAACTGCGGGCGGACGTGGCCGCCCTGAATCTGGCCAACGCCAATACACCGCTGTCGGCCAAGGGCGCGGGATTTCAACCGCTGCGGGTGATGTCGTCGGCGCGCGCGACGGCTGCCGTCCGTGGTTTCGGCGCCATGGTCGAACAAGGCTTATCTGTGGACCAGGCCCTGAGCGTGGCGCCGTACCGGGCGCCAGCCCGGCGCGTCTACGAGCCCGGGCATCCCCAGGCGGACAAGGACGGCTATGTGTCCTATCCGGGCGTGGATACGCTGACCGAGATGATGGCCCTGATGGTGGCCAGCCGCGCCTACGAGGCCGATGTCGCGGCCTTCAATGCCGCCAAGTCCATGGCGATGAAGGCGCTGGAGATCGGAGGACGCCAATGAGCGTCGCCGCGATCGATGCGCTGCAATCCGCCGCGGTCCAGGCTCAGGCGTCCAGCGCGGTGCAGCCCGTGGCGGCGCAGTTCGACGCCTTGGTTCACGCCGGCCTGTCAGGCGTGAACCGCGCATTGCTGCAAACCGAGACCGACGCCCAACGGCTGGCCGTGGGCGATGTACAGAACCTGCACCAAGTCATGATCCATATGGAAGAGGCCAAGGCCAGCTTCCAGTTGTTCCTGCAAGTGCGCAACCGTCTGTTGGACGCATATCAGGAAGTCATGCGCATGCAGATTTGAACCGGGGTTGACCTGAAATGTCTTTATCGGAGTTTTGGACGCGTCTGGACCGGCGCAACCGCAACACCCTGATCGCGGGTGCCGTGGTCATCGTGGTGGCGGTGACGGCCGCGGGGTGGATGCTGACTCGCGCCAATTACCAGGTGCTGTTTTCCGGCATGAAGCCGCAAGACGCTTCGGCGATGCTGAGCGAGCTGGACAAGCAGAAGATTCCTTATCGGCTGGAAGCGGATGGCACCGCCATTCTTGTGCCCCAGGAGGTGGTCCACAAGACCCGTATCCGCCTGCTGGGGCAGGACCTCCCGCTGCATGGGGCGGTGGGGTTCGAGCTCTTCAACAATGCCGATTTCGGCATGACGGAGTTCGCCCAGCGCATCAATTATCAGCGCGCGCTGCAAGGCGAAATCACACGCACGATCCTGTCGCTGGCCAATGTGGAATCGGCGCGGGTGTTGATCGCGATGCCGGAGCAGGGGCTGTTCCACCGTGGCGCGGGCGTGCCCACGGCATCCATCGCGGTGGCATTGCGGGACGGCCGCAGCCTGTCGCCCGAACAGGTGCTGGGCATTCAGCGGCTGGTGTCGGCGTCGATTCCGGATATCGAATCGCGCAACGTCACGATCGTCAACCAGAACGGCGTGGCGCTGACGGCCGGGGCGGGCGAAGCGGACGGCGCCGCGTCCGTCGACGCGCGTCTGGCGCTGAAGCGATCCACGGAGGAATACCTGTCCCGCAAGGTGACCGGCATGCTGGACCAGACCTTTGGCAGCGGTGCGGTGGTGGCGACGGTGGACGTGCTGTTGAACATGGACCGCATCCGGATAACCACCGAAGACGTACTGCCCTATTCAGCTCCCGGTAAGGGGCAGCCCACCGGCGTGGTGGTGCGCGAACGGCGGTCGAGCCGAGACGGCGAGCCAGGCTCCGGCGTCAATAATGGCCGCCGTGCCGGTGGTGGCACGGACAACGAAACCGACTATCAGGCCGGCCGCAAGGTGGAAGAGATCGTGTCGACACCCGGTGTCATCATGAAGATGGGCGTGACCGCCGTGGTGCGCGGGCCCATGGATGGCGTGGCGCTGGAGCGCCTGAAGACGCTGGTGGGCAACGCCGCCGGCGCACAGGCCGAGCGCGGCGACACGGTCATTGTCTATAGCACCGAACAGATGGCCGCGCGCAGTGCGGTGGTGGTTCAGGAAGCGGGCATGACCGTGGCCAAGGCGGCCGAGCCGCCGTCGTTGCGCACGGATTTCGAATGGACGCCGCGCCTGGCGATTGCGCTGCTGCTGGCGGCAGGCGGCCTGGGGCTGATCCTGCTGCTGTTGTTGAGCCGGCGACGGACCCAGGCGCCCAGGTTGTCGGCCGAACAGCGCGAGGCGCTGCTGCATCAGCTGCGTGGCTGGCTCGAACCGGGCAGGGCGCCAGCCGACGTGGAGAAGCCGTAATGGAGGGGCTGCGTCTTTGTGCCCTGGCTCTGCATGCCGTTGCCGGCTCCGATCGGGCCTGGCTGCTGGCGCGCCTGCCGGATGGCCCGCGCCGCCAGTTGACAGCGCTGGTGGAAGAGCTGCGCGGCACCGGAATCCCTGCTGATCCAGAGCTGGTGCGCCAGTTGGTGCGTGAAAGCGAGCTATTGGCGCGCAATCCGACGCCGCATTCGATAGGCGCCAGGCTATTGCGCGCCAGTGCGCCGGATGTCTGGAGCTTGTTGCGCAGCGAGCCGGACGCATTGGTCTGTCGCGTGGTCCGGCGTCACGAGTGGCCCTGGAAGGCGGAATTGCTGGAATTGTGTGGCCCTGTCCGCGCCAGGCGGATCGAAGCGCTGGCGATGCAACTGGCGCCTGCCGAGGCGCTCGAACAGGCCGTCATGGATGAACTGGAGCAGAGGCTGGGCACGCGCCCGTCGACAGCAGGCCGGTCGCGGCCGGCGCGGTGGCAATTCCTGCGGCGCGAAGGGAGATCGGCATGAAGACCGCCGCCATCCTGCGGCAGATGCCGGTCGCGCGATCTTCGCGCCTGTTGGGGCAACGGCCGGCATTGACGCCGCGTCCGTCGATGGCTGCCCCTGCGGCCGCCGCGCGGCCGGCTTCCGACGCCGCGGCCGCAAACGCGCCGTCCGCCGCGCCATCGGCCGCGGCGACGCACTTGGTCCCGGTGTTGACCGAGGCGGAAATCGAACAGCGTAGCCTGGCGTTGGCCCAACGCATGATGCAGGCCGAATCGGATCAACTGCGCAAGGCTGCCCGTGAAGAGGGCTTGCGCGCCGGCCGGGAAGAGGGGTTGCGCCAGGCGCAGACGCAGGTGGCCGAACAATTGACGGTCCAGCAGACCCGCTTCCAGGAAGTGGTGGATGCGCTGGTTCAGGCGCTGGCACGGGAGCGTCAGGCGACCGAGGACGCCGCGCTGGAGCTGGCCTTGGCGGCCCTGGCGCGCATATTGGGAGAAGCACCCGATGCGACGCGCGTCGCGGCATTGGTGCGGCAGGCCGGCGCGCAGTTGCGCGACCCTGCCCAGGTACGGGTCCGAATGGCACCGGCCGATATCGAACTGCTGAAGGAGACGGGCATCGATCCGGCCGCCCTCGCGCCCCAGGCGGCCGAGGTGCAATGGGTGGCGGATCCGGCGGTCCAGGGCGGGTGCGTGCTGCAGACGGCGACAGGCAATCTGGATGCGCGCCTGCACAAGCAGGTCGGGGCGTTGGCGGATGCCCTGTCGCATGCCTATCGCGCGCGGGGAGCGCAGCCATGAGCGCGGCGGTCTTGGCGCCCTACTTGAAGGCGATTGAGGGCGCGACGCTGTTTGCGCGCGACGGATCTGTGCGGCATGTCGCCGGCCTGGTGGTCACGTGCGCCGGGCCCGATGCCAGCCTGGGCGAATTGTGCCGGATCACGCCTCAGGGCGGGATCGCGGATATCCTGGCCGAGGTCGTCGGCGTGCGTCCCGACGGCGTCGTGCTGATGCCTTATGGGCGCCTGGACGGCGTGGCGGCGGGCTGCCGGGTCACGGTGGCGGGCAGTCTCGCCGGCGTCCCGGTGGGCCCGGCCTTGCTCGGGCGAGTGGTGAACGCGTTCTGCGAACCGCTGGATGGGGGGGCGCCGTTGGCATCCGAGACGCTGGCGCCGTTGAAGGCGGCGCCTGTCAACCCGCTGCATCGCAAGCCGATCGATGCGCCGTTGGAAACGGGAGTGCGGGTCATCGACGCCATGTTGCCGTTGGGACAAGGGCAGCGCATGGGCATCTTCGCCGGCAGCGGGGTTGGCAAAAGCACGCTGCTGGGCATGCTGGCCCGAGGCGTGCAGGCCGACGTCAACGTGATCGCCCTGATTGGCGAGCGCGGCCGCGAGGTACGGGATTTCATCGAGCGCCAGCTGGGGCCGGATGCGCTGGCGCGCTCGGTGGTGGTGGTGGCGACTTCGGATGAACCGGCCTTGATGCGCGCGCGCGCCACTTATACGGCCATGGCGGTGGCTGAATACTTCCGCGACCGGGGGCAGAACGTGTTCCTGACGATGGACTCGGTGACGCGCTACGCCATGGCGCGGCGCGAGATCGGCCTGGCCGCGGGCGAACCGCCGACCGCTCGGGGATACACGCCGTCGGTGTTCGCCGACATCCCCGAACTTTGCGAGCGTTGCGGTCGACTGGAAGGCGGCGGATCGATCAGCGCCATTTTCACGGTGTTGGTGGAGGGCGACGACTTCAATGAGCCGATTGCGGATAGCCTGCGAGCAACGCTGGACGGCCACATCGTGCTCACGCGCGATCTGGCCCACCGGGGGCACTATCCGGCCATCGACGTGTTGCGCAGCGTCAGCCGACTTGCGGGTGAGTTGGCGAGCAAGACGGAACGGGCGCTGATGGCCGAAGCGGCCGCCTGCCTGGCGCTGCTCGAGCGCAACCGCCAGATGGTCGATATCGGTGCCTATCAGCCCGGCTCCAATCCCACCCTGGACGAGGCGCTTGCACTGGCTCCCGCGCTGGATGGCTGGTTGCGCCAGGATACCGACGCGCCAGACACTCGCCAGGGGGCGTTCGAAGCGCTCGCGGCGATCCTTGCCGACGGGCAGCGGGAGGCGCCATGACGACCCAGACTCGCTTCAGGTATTCGCTCGCTGCGTTGGAATCCCTGTACATGCACCGATTGGATCAGGCTCGTCTGGCGCTGGCGCAAGCGCAGCGGCAACTGGATGCTCACCAGGACCTCCTGCATGGGCTGCGCCTGGCCATGGCGCGTCATCACACGGATTGGGTTGCGGCATCGGCCGTGGCCGGCGGTTTCGATCCGGCGCGCCATGAGGTGGTGCGTGCGGCCATGAGCGTGATGCAGGCGCGGTTGGATGCCGCCGACGCTCACGAGGCGGCCCTCATCAAAGCCGTTCAGGCATGCCGCGACCATGTGTTGCGCGCGCATCGGCGTAACGACACGCTGGACCGGCACAAGCGGGATGCCACCCGTGAGTTTCAGCTGCAATCCGCGCGTAGCGACCAGCGTCAGGCAGATGAGGCCTGGCCGTTGCAGGGAGGCAGGCATGACCGCATTTGACGCGTTGATGCCGAGCGGCGCCGGTGCGTCCGTCGCCGCAGCCGGCGCAGTCCGCCCAGGCGGTGGCTCGGGGGGGTGGCGCCAGGCGGTGGAACAGGCCCAGGCCCGCGCGTGGCTGCGTGACCGGACCCTCGCGGCCGGCCACGGAAGGGAGCAGCCCGGGTCGGGCTTGCCCGCATCGTCCGCGGCGCCCTTGGCCGGTCCGGCCATCCAGACAGCCGTGCCGTTCGCGGGTCCACGGAACGGCACGCTGGAGACACCCCGCATTCCGGGGACGGATGTGTCGCCGACGGTGGCTCCACGCCCGCCGATGAACGCGGCTCCGGCGGAAGCGGGGTTGCCGGTGCCTTGGACGGCTGTTGCGCCGCCTGCCACCGCGCCGGTCGATCCGCGGGGACCTGTCGCCTTTCCCGCCGCGGCGGCCGGGCAGGGTGAAGTCTTGCGCAGCGCCCGCGCGCGCAAACAGTCCATCCACGCGGAAAGCGGCGAGCAGGGCGTGTCCGTCTGGATTCGGGATGTATCGCTGAACAGCCGCGAGGCTCGTCACCTGGCCGCCGCGATTGCCGCGAGCCTGGGGTCTGGTCGGCGAGACATCGCGTCGCTTTATCTCAACGGCCGTCCGATGGTGGACGGTTCGCAATTGTCCTCACCCCAATCGTCGGAGTAAGCATCATGGCAATCGATTCGACCGCGGCGGCATCCGCCTCGACCCAACTGGGCATGCAGGACCTGCTCAAGGTGTTGCTGGCGCAACTGACCAACCAGAATCCGCTCAAGCCGATGGAGAACCAGGATTTCATCGGCCAGATCGCGCAGTTTTCGTCCCTGGAGCAAAGCCGTCAGACGTACGCCAAGCTCGACCAACTGGTGGGACTGCAATCCACGCTGCAATCGGTGGGCCTGATAGGCAAGACGGTCGATGTGCAGTCGGCCACGGGCAGCATCACCGGCGTGGTGACGGCGCTTAGCCTGGCGTCGGGCAGCCCCATGCTCAGCGTTCGCACCTCCAGTGGATCCATCGTCAATGACCTGAGCCTGGGCTCGGTGTCGGCCATTCGCTGAAGGGGAACGCCGTGCTCGATAGCATCTGGCTCAGTCTGGCGGGAATGAACGGATTCTCCAAGGGGCTGCGCACCATCAGCAATAACGTCGCCAATATGAACACGCCGGGTTTCAAGAAGTCCCAGCTGTTGTTCGAAGAGCAGTTCAATGCCAGCGTGCCGTACAGGCACGACCGGCAAGGGCTGGGCGCGGAGGGTAGCGGCGGCGGTGTCAACGCCTATGCCAGCCGCATCGATTTCTCGCCGGGCGAGGCCCGCCAGACCGGCGCCGGCCTCGACATGGCGTTGGACGGGGCCGGCTATTTCATGCTGCGCGCGCCAGACGGCGAGGTGCGTTACACCCGCGCGGCCCAGTTCGACTTTGGCGATGATGGCATTCTTCGCAACAAGAGCGACGGAGCGATCGTGCTGGGCACCGATCGCAAGGGCGAAGGGCCGCTCGGGCCGATCTCGCTGGCGGGCTTGACGACGTCGCCCGCCAACTCCACCTCGTCCATCCGGTTCACGGGCTACCTGTCGTCGACGGGCACCGACCACCAATTGGCGGCCGTCAAGATCTACGACCGTAGCGGCGCGGAACATTTGCTGAGAGTGTCTTTCTCCAACATGGGGGCCACCCAGCCGGGCGCCTGGAAAGTCACCGTGGAGGACGGGCCGAACAAGATCGGCGAAGGCACGCTGGTGTTCAAGGATGGCCGGCTGGATCCCGCCTCGGCCAAGATCGGCGTGACCTACGCGTTGCCCTCGCTGGCCACGCAGTCGATCACGCTGGATTTCAGCGAAGGCGTGACGTCGTTCGCGTCTGGCACCACCTCCACGTTGACGGTGTCCGGCCAGGACGGCTACACCGCGGGCACCGCGACTGGCGTGACGTTTGACGCCGCCGGCACGCTGTCAGTGGCGTACTCCAATGGTCAATCGGTGCAGGGGGCGCGAATCGCACTGGCGCGTTTCGCCTCGGACGACATGTTGTCGCCGCTGGGCGCCAGCCAATTCGTCCTGGCGGACGAACGTGGCCGCACGTTGGGCAATCCCCGCGACGCGGGCTTCGGGCGCTTGCAGACCGGCCGGGTCGAGGGATCCAACGTGGACCTGTCGCAGGAGTTCAGCGACCTGGTCGTCATGCAGCGCGGCTACCAGGCCGCATCGCAGACGATCTCCACCGCCAACGACCTGATCCAGTCGCTGTTCGACCTGAAAGGCAGGCGCTGATGGCGACCTGGACGATAGCGTGGTGGACGCAGGCCGAGCGCGACCGGGCGGCGAGCAATGTGCGACTGGCATTGTGCGATTGGGCGCGGCAGTGGGGCGCCGAAGAATCCGTGGTGGGGGTGGGCGACGGCGCGGTGTCTCCTGGGGAGGCGGCCGTCACGGGCTGGCTGCGCCTGACCGGCAGCGGCGACCAGGATGGCGTTTGGCTCACCCACCCCGATGCAGCGGCGCGTGTACTGAGTGGCGCCTTGTACGACGACGGGCGGGATCCGGACACCCTCACCCGCCATGGCGGGCCAGTCTCCCAGGCCGTGGCGCGTCAGGCGGCGCGTGCGCTGGCCGCATCGTTGCGCGCGCATTTCGACTGGGCAGCGGCCGAGGACGATGGGGCCAGCGCCTTGCCCGAGGGATTGTTGCGCGGGGGCATGGCGCTGTCGGTGGCGGTGGCGGGCGCGACGCTGATGCTGGTGTGTGGCGCAGGCGTGGCGCATGGCATCGCCGGCCGTCGGCCTGGCGCGTTGGAGGCGCCGCTGGTGCCGCTACCGCAGGTGATCGGCCGGCGTCCGGTCACCTTGACCGTCGCGCTGCGCCCGGTTCGGCTGGACATTGGCAGCCTTTGTTCGTTGGCGGCGGGTGATGTGATCGCCCTGGACCACAAGCTGGATGAACCAGTGGCGCTGCTGGCCGGTGACGCATCGCCAGTCGCTGACGCGAATCTGGCAAGAATCGGCCCGCAAAAGGCTATCAGGTTTGAACGGGCGGCGCCTTAGGCTCCGTCCGAAATATTAGAAAAACGCTTCAGGAGTACGGATTTGACTACGCAACACGGAGACATTGCCGGCGCAATGGCTCAACCCATCGATTTCCCGGAAGGGATGGACGCCCAGGCAGAGCAGCAGGCGCTGGCGATTCGCAATCTGAACCCTATTCATAGCGTCAAGGCGACGCTGTCCGTGCGGGTCGGTGAAGTGGAACTGACGGTGGGAGACCTGATCAACGCCAAGAGCGCGCAAGTGTTTGCGCTGAACCGGCGAGTCGATCAGCCGGTGGACCTGCTGCTGGAAGGCAGCGTGGTGGCGCGGGGCGAGCTGGTCGCGGTCGGCGACCAGTTTGGTATTCGCGTCATTGAGCTACCCCTGGATCTGCGTTCGCTCGCATGAGCGCCGGCACGCCCTTGGAGTGGGCGCGAGAAACCGCTCCAACGACGGGACTGCAGTCGTGGTCGTGGGCGCTGGCAATCGTGCTTGCGCTAGCCGCCTGCGGCATTGTGCTGTGGTGGCGCGCACGCGCCGGATCGCCGGCAGGACGCCGAGCCACCGGCCCGGCATTGCGGCGCCTGGGGGGCACGCGTCTGAGCCCGAAGGTGACGCTGGAGGTGGTCGAGTTCGGTGGCCAGCGTCTGCTGCTGGCGGTCAGCGACGCCGGCGCCCGCGAACTGGCGCGTGAGCCGGTGGCGGGCGTGGACACTGGGAGCGCACCATGAAAGCGCGTCATCTTGTCGCCGTCATGGCGGCGTTGCTGCCGCTCGCCAGTGACGCAAGCGCCTTGGCCGCCGGGCTGGCCCCTCCCGCGGGGGGGCTGGCTTCCACCACCGCCGCGCCGGAAACCGCCATGGCGTTGCGGGTAGCGATCGGTCTGACGGTGCTGAGCCTTCTGCCCGCCATGCTGGTGTGCATGACGGGGTTTCTGCGCATCATCATCGTGCTGTCGATGCTGCGTCACGCCTTTGGCATGCAGGAGACTCCCCCCAACGCCGCGCTGCTCGGCCTGTCCCTGTTCCTGACGCTGTTCGTGATGGCGCCCGTGGCGCAGGACGTGAACGAGCACGCGCTGCAGCCCTTCATGCAGGGCACGCTGTCGATCGAGGATGCCTACGCCCGTGGCGCCGAGCCCTTGCGCGCCTTCATGGTCAAGCAGACCCGCGAGGAAGACCTGGCGCTGATGCTGGAGCTGTCGGGCGCGACCAAGCCGAGAACACTGGAAGAAGTCAGCAATGTCCAACTGATTCCCGCTTTCATGCTGTCCGAGCTACGCGTGGCATTCCAGATCGGTTTTGTGATCTTCCTGCCGTTCCTGTTGATCGACCTGATCGTCTCCAGCGTCCTCATGGGGCTGGGCATGATGATGATGCCGCCCGTCACGGTTTCCCTGCCGATCAAGATCCTGCTGTTCGTGTTGATCGACGGCTGGGGGCTGGTATTGCGTTCGACCATCGGGTCATTCCATTGAGCGCCCTGGCTATGAGCACGAGCTCCTACGAATCCGACTGGCCGCTTGTACCCGAAGAGGACCGGTTGTGGCTCGCCTACCGCGAGGCCCCCTCCCAGACATTGCGCGACCGACTGGTGACGCGCTACCTGCCCTATGCCCGCGCCATCGCGGCCCGCATGTATTCACGGCGGGGCGGGCAGGACTTCGAGTTCGACGACTACCTGCAGTACGCATCGTTGGGCTTGATGGAATGCGTGGATCGGTACCAACCGGGGCTCGGCGCGTCCTTCAAGACGTATGCCACGACCCGTATGGCGGGCTCCATCTTGAACGGCCTGGAGAAACTGACCGAACGCCAGCAGCAATTGTCGATCCAACGCCGCCTGACCGCCAACGAAGACCGCCTCGCATCCTGGGCCGAAGAGGACGGCGAGGACGATGGCATGGAATCCACCGAGGCGCTGTTCCGCCGGCTTGCCGCCGTGGGGGTCGGTGTGGCGCTGGGAGTGTTGCTGGAAGGTTCCGGCTTGATCGAATGGCAGGCTGGACAGGCCGCCAGCGGCCTGGGGGCCTACGAACAGGTCGAACTCAAGCAATTACGCGAGCGTGTCCTGGCGCTGGTGACGGCCTTGCCCGAACGCGAGCGTCATATCGTCCGCGCTCACTATATGCAGGATGTCCCCTTCCAGGACATCGCGGCGGAACTGGGGCTGACCAAAGGCCGAATTTCCCAGTTGCACAAGCGGGCGCTTGAAATGCTGCGTAACGAGCTGGCCAAGTTCCGACAATCGGCGGCGGATTTCTGATCGCAGCGGATCGCGCTACGCTTAACCCTTGAATGAATTTCGCTATACAGGAACCTTGCCATGTCGAATTCCACGGAGCGCCTGGATCGCCTTGACGGCTACCTGCGGCAAGACCCGGACAACACCGCGCTGGCGGTCGAAGCGTTCGAGCTGGCCTTGAATCTGGGCCTGCACGAGCGGGCCGGGGCCTATCTGGACGCGGCCCAGGCCAGCGCGGGCGACGATCCCTACCTGGCTTATCGGCGTGCCGCCTGGTGGGCGGCGCAAGGCCGCTGGGACGAGGCGTTGGCATTGCAGCAGGACCTTTGCCGGCGCCATCCGGAGGATGCGGATCTGGCCGTTGCGCAGGCCAGCCTGTTGCATTATGCCGGCCGCCATGACGAGGCCGAGGCCGCCTGGTCGGCCCTGCAGGCGGCCGGCAGATTGCCTGACCACGCCTGGGCAAACCGTTTGCGCACGCTGCATTTCCTGGGGCGCCTGAAAGAAGGCCTGGCGCTGGCGGGAATGCGGGCCGACCTGTTGCACGCGCAGCCCGAGGCTGCGGGTGTGCTGAGCCTGATGGCGGTGGACGCTGGCGATTTCGCCGCCGCCAGGCACTGGTCCGAGCTGGCGCTCACTGCCGCTCCCCCCTCTCTTGAGGCGCTGACCGCGCGGGGCGCCTTGGCCCTGGCGGCCAAGGACGCGCCAGGCGCGCTGGCAGCGCTGGCGCCGGTCGTAGAGGGGCGGCCCAATGAAGGCAGGGCCTGGTCGTCAATGGGCATCGCGCATCTGCTGCTGCAGGACGCCAGCGCGGCCCAAGCCGCATTCCTGCGGGCCACGGCCCTGATGCC
The DNA here is from genome assembly GCF_059759395.1 of Achromobacter sp. EG18. Taxonomy (NCBI): domain Bacteria; kingdom Pseudomonadati; phylum Pseudomonadota; class Betaproteobacteria; order Burkholderiales; family Alcaligenaceae; genus Achromobacter; species Achromobacter sp. EG18. Next base: position 1,824,542 of record NZ_CM186213.1, on the reverse strand, counting down.
CGGTCATATCGGCAGCTGGCATGGGCTGGGCTGGGCGCGGCTGCTGGGCCGCGATGCGGGGGGCGCGGCCATTGCCTTCCAGCGGGCCCTCGAGCTGGACCGGAACTTCGGCGAAAGCCATGGCGCGGTGGCGATCGGCCAGGCTTTGGCCGGTCAGCGCGACCAGGCCGAACACCACATTGAACTGGCCCTGCGCCTGGACCCGGCATCCCTGTCGGCCCGCTTCGCTCAGGCTGTGCTGAGCGGCGCCTTGCACGATCCTGATGAATTCAAGGCGCTGGCCTTGCGGGCGCTACGCGGCGTCGAGGCGCCAGACGGCCGGTCCCTGGCCGACTGGATCCGCCAGTGAATCGCTGTGCGGCCCGACACCGCCTTATTTTTCGGCCGTGTCCTTCGGCATGGCCAGCAGCAGGCGCGCGGCTCGTCGGCTGGCCGCCAATAGATCGGGCTGCGCTTCCATGCGCTGCTGAACCACGTCCACCAGTTGATGGAATTTGGGGTCGTTGATCAGGTTCGTGCCCAGGTCCGAGAGCAGGGCGGCCTCCAGGAAATAACGAAAGGCCTTGCGTTCCCTGGCGGGGTCGTCCGGGTTCAAGGCTCCGACCCGGCTCACGAGCTCGGTGAAGGCGGGCGGCTCCGCGCTCTTTGAGGCGCCGTTGGCGCGGGTGGCCTTGCCGGCCTTGCCCGTGCTGCCCGCGCGTCCGCCTGCCGCGGTCCGCTGCTGAATAAGCTGGGCCAGGCGCCCGATGCCGTCAATCATATGGGGTCTACAGGTTCTGCTTGTAGGAGGCCAGCACGAACTGGGTCGCGGCTTCGTCTTGTTTTCCGGGCGCCGGATCGTCGGTGCGGTTCTGCAGGGCCTGGATATGCGCGGCGACCATTTGCATGTCATGGTTCAGGGGCGCGTTCTCCTGGTTGTTGGCAATGCCCTTTTCGAGCAGCAACAGCGCGTCGTCGAAGGCGTCGATCGCCAGCGCGGCGAAGGCGCGCTTGAACAGCACAAGGAAGTGGACTTCTCCCAGGTCTTCGAGCGGTTGCCAGGTCTGGAACGCGGCCAGGGGCCGTGCGCTGGTGAACTGCAACAGGCCCAGCTGAAAACGTGCGGTGGCCAGCGCGGGCTCCCGTTGCAAGGCGCCGATGAACGCGGCCTCGGCGGCATCGGGCTCGCCGCGCTGCATGTGGTGCGCGGCGAGTACCGCCAAGACCTCGCCGGAGTGGGGCTGCGTCTGGCTGGCGTTTCGCAACACCGCCAACGCGGCGTCTTCATCGCCGCGCTCCAGCGCCTGGGCGTACTGTTCAAGAAAGGAGGGGGGAACGGGGGCTTGGATCATGGCAGGGGCGCGCGGCGGATGAGGGTCAGAGAGAGGCAATGGCGGACAGTTGCAGATTGCTTGCCAGGGTTTCGGCAAGTTGCGCGCAGTGCGCCGCATCGTGCCCGGTGACCGCGAACATGGGCCATGCGTGACCAAGGTCGTAGGGGCGGCTCGAATCGTACGCCAGCTCTCGTATCAGCGGCACGCATTCCGCGCCGAATGTCGCCTGGCGCCGACCATGCTCCAAGGGTAACACCAGCCGGCGGATGCCCACATACGGGGCGGGCCAGGAGAAATCCAACGTTTCCGCCAGACCCAGCATGTACGCCAAGGCGGCGGTGTAGAAGGGCAGGCCCAGCCCATGGAAGGCCCGGTCCGGCATGGTGCCGGGCCGCAAGTTGATGTCAATGGGGCATAGTTCGCCGCCTTTTTCCACGCATTGGATGTAGATGATGGATTGGCGCAGGCCGATATCGTGCAGCGATTGGATCATGTGCCCAATTCGCTCATGGCGGGGGTGGCGTTGACCCAATAGCATCCATTCGCATTGCATCGAATCGCGGGTGAACCGCAGGCGGCCGCCTTCGTGAATCTCGATCTTTTCCGGACCGGCCACTGCAGCGGCTGTATACACGTCGCTGTCGCCGATGTACTCCATCGTCAGATACCGGCCGTACCAGGAATTGGGGTCGTTCTGGTAGGCCAGGAAGGCTTCCAGCAAATCCCGGGATGCCAGCCATTCATGGAAATGGCGCAGGCTTTCATACCGCTGGTACGCCCAGGGGTGCTCGGCGAAAGAGCCGCTACCCTTGTCCGGCTTGACGATGATGGCATAGGGCAGGTCGAGCAGCAGGTCTTCGGCCCGCAGGGGCGCATGCGTCCACAGCGTGCTGAAGCCGCTGCGCGCGAAATGTCGATAAGCCAGGGATTTCTGCGTGGCGATTGTGGTGGCCAGTACATCCGGGCCGGCCACCCGGTGCAGCGCGGCCAGATTCGCCGCGTCCACGCTGCGAAAGTCACTGCACGCGAACACGCCCAAGGTGTTGGCGTCGGGATAAGAAACGACCTCCAGGCCCAGCGCGCGGGCGGCGGCGTGATACTGCTTTTCCTTGGCGGCGCTTTCGCGGCTATGCGAAGCGAGCAGGACGATATTCCGTTTCATGTGGATGCTCTCAGATCGGGGTGCAGCATGCCGCCGCGCAGCAGCTCAAAGGGATGGGCTACGCCGAAGTGCTGGTTGGCCCGCCAGCTGTCGCGCTGAGCGTCATGCTCGAACCAGGGGGCAAATCCCAGCACCAGGTGAATGCGGGGCGTATTGCAGGGCTCTTTCACATAGACCCGGTGGGGAATGTTGGTATTGAAGGTGTAGGCGTGCCCCGGCGCCAGAAAATGCTCTGTCATGGAATCGGAATCGACCTCGGGGCTGTCCTTGGTGTGCTCGATCTGCAGGCGATACGCCGGGTCTGATGTCAACGGGATGTTCAGCCGCAGGTTCTCGAAAACGGGCTCGTCGCGGTGCCAGCCATCCTTGAAATCCGCCGTGACGCCGCGTTCGCCGATCAGCACCGACAGCCTTGAACGGATCAACGTCAGCCCGCACTCGTCCAGGAATTTTCCCAACGCGCCCACTCGCGCCGCTGGCGTGCGGACGCGAAAGCCGTATGAATCGAAATAGGTATTTTTCAGCGTGCGATGGCGCTCTACCGAGTTGTAGTAGAACTCGCTGATCGGATTGAGCGAGGTACCCAGGGTGGCCTGGTGAACATCCTGCACGCCTGGGTCGTGCATGTCGGGGTTGTGCACCAATGACAGCGACTGGTAGTTGTGGTCGTCGTAGCGACCTTCGGCCGACAGCCAGCCGTGCAGGCCGTGCGACTCGATTGCCTGGATCGCGGCGTCCTGCAATCCGTGGTACAGGCTCGGCGGCAGCGCAATGGCCAGCAATTGCGACGAAGTCTGGCTTCGCATCGACGCGCAGGCCTCGGCAAACGGCGTATGCGCTTTCAGGTGCTGGACGATCGTCAGCGCCTCGGGCGCATCTTGAACCGGGAAGGAGGTCATGGCGGAGCCTTTCAATTGAAGGGATGGGGGAAGGCGTGCTGGCGGCGGGGGGCACGCGTGGCCCGTAACGTACGTTGATAGGCGGGGTGTCCTTCGGCCGCGTTGCCGGCGCCGAATTTCAGCGGAATCAAACCGGGTATGAACGCGCGCACAGTGGGTGTACGCAGCGGGGCGCCGTCGCTCAGGTCCACGGCAATCAGGCGCTGTCCGTCGCGACGAAGGCGGGCGAGCAGGTCGTGATAGTCCCGCGCGGTGCCGCTGTCGCGCATGGGCGGCAGCGGCGCGCACACCAGATGGTCGGCGCGGCGGAAGTACGCTTTCTGTTGATACAACCGGGCATGGCAGGCGGCCTCTTGCACGTGCGCGGGTAGCAAGGGCGCCGCTTGCGTTTGATGCATCGATAGATAGACCTGCGCTTCCAGTTCCATCAAGGCATGGTCCATGGCTGCGTGAGGCAGGTAGCCCGCGCCGCTGGCCACGCGCGTGAAGCAATGGGCCACGGACTGTGCGAAGCAGAAGGCCACCTGGCAGTATGGCGATGGCAACATCCGCAATTCCACCCGCAGACCTTTCAATCGCAAGCGACGCAAACGGGCTTGCAGAGACGGCGACAGCAATGCTTCGTCCACCGCATGAGCGGGCTGGCCAAGCCACAGGCGCATGAAGGCGTCGCGTTCGATCAGTTCCAGCACCGCGCCTTCCAGGGCCTGGTCCGTTGATACGTGGCTGGCGACGCCGGAAGTATTGCCGCCGGTGTAGGCGTTTGGCCGAACCAGATCCGACAATGCACCCTCGAGGTAGACCAGGTCTGCCAGCATGAAGCAGGGACGATCCGCGAAGACATCGTGGGCCGATTTCCACCAATACGTGGCCGCCTCGTCGAAGCGCGCGTAGGGAAATCCCGGTCGACGATACTGGGCGTCGCGGTAGCGCAGCACGTCGGCCGGATGCACGGCGCCAGGCAGGTCGGGCAGGGTCGCGGCGATCAGGCCCCGCGGTTGCAGCAACGCCGCCCGCTCGCGGCTCTCCATCACGGCCTTCAGGCGCGCCTTGGCGGGTTGGGTGTCGCGGCCCCAGGACCACGGGTGGGCGGGGGCGAGTCGTGCGCGGCAAAGATAGAAGCCTGGTTCGGCCGATGCTTGCAGGTCGACCCAATCGAAGTCGCCGTCGTCGGGTGGGTCGGCGTGCGCGCAAGCCGAGCCGATAAACACGGTCGTGATGGGAACGATGCCGGCGGGAAAGCGCAACAGCGTGCCCAATTCCCGTTCGATGAAGCCGCCGATTTCCACCGCGTGGCATGTGCTTGCCGCTGCCGCCAGCAACGCGTTCTGCGCGGCATGGCCTGCTTCCAGCGGGACATAGGACAAGGCCCTGGGGCCGTATTTTTTCGCGCTCGCCGAAAAGTCGGCCGCAATCACCAGCACGCCCTGGGCGTGGTCAAGCAACTGCGGCGCGGAAAACGCGGCGCAGCAGCGCGACAGGTCGGCCTCCATCGATGAGTAATGCAGGCGACCGGCAGGCCCGGCGGCCAGCTTGTAAACGCCGGCGGGCAGCGCGGCGGGGCGATGCGGGCTCGCCACGGCGCTCGCCCGCAGATTGATGTAGAAGTACCGCAGGGGATAGAGTGCGCCGGCGGATGGACTGGTGGCGCGCGTGATGCCGGCGTCGACGACGACGCCTGCAGCCGCCCACAGGATCGAGGTCAATGTTGGCGCGTCGAGCGCGGTCATCCCAAATCCGCGTCGCGACTGGCGCTTGGCCAGCAGCGTATGCAAGGCCGTGGCGGGGCCATGACTATCCAGGGTGATCGCGTCATCGTCTGGCGCCGCGTTCAAGCGGCGTTGGGTCGCCCGCAGCAAGGCCCGCAACGCCTGCGTGTCGGGGGGGGCGCCCAATGTACGGGGGTTCTCGGCATAGGCCCACCAATGCCGCGGCGCATCGTGCAGGCAGACCAACGCACCTTCATCAATCAACGTCTGCAACAGACCCGACACGGAATCGGCATGCCAGTGCTCGTCTTGGCGACGTTGCAGCCAGTCGCGCGCCGTGAGGATGCCATCGAATTCAGGCAAGGTGCGCAGGATGCGCGCCGGCGCATCCAGCGACAGCGTGCGCGTTGGCAGCCGGCATTGCAGGCGATCGCCATGCAGCAGGCTTCCGGGCATCAACACATAAGGAAGATCCAGTTGCATCGGCGGCGCCTGCGCGGGGCTGCCGCCGCAGGCCTCGGTCTGCTTACTTGCCGCTGCTGCCAGCAGGCACGGGTACCGATTGGCCGCGACGTTGCTGGCTGGACGCTGTCCAGGTGAAGCGCTTGGGATCGTTCTGGCCGGCGACGGGCTGGGGAGTGGTAACAGGGGTCTGGCTCATGGTGGCTCCGGTTTCAGGGCATCGGCACGCCTTGCGGTGTGCGTTGGATGAAGAGTCCGGGTGTCAGCCGGCTCGCATAACTTGTCCGGGTGATGACGGTGCGGTTTAGGGCGATGGAAATTGAGGAGGGTAAGCGGCGGCGCTAAACCCATGGTGTGCCAGTCGGAGAAGTTGAGTGCGGATAGTGCGCCTTCGATCAGAAGGGCGGCTAACAACGACTTCAAGGACGACGTAGAAAAATGGTCGCAATCGTAAGCGGGAACAGTCTGGGAATTAACCTGAGTTCTCTTGCCAAACTGGGAGACCAAGGGGTATTTGGCAATGCCAATCTTGGCCGCAGTAACGATCAGGTCTACATCAATGCCTGGAGTGGGAACCTAGTATTCCGGACGCCGGACGATCAGTTGGCGGGCCACGGATCGTTGTTCGGCTCGGTGCGCACGTACAACAGCCAGGGAAAGCTAGGACACGCGGACGCTTGGTCGATCGGCGCAGCCTTGAAGAAAGTGCGTCTGAATGGACAGCTGTTCAACTCGATGAGCACGATGACGCGCATCGATGATGATGGGTCCGAGCAGTCGTTCCTGACGGATCCGTCTATCGCGGTCACCTACGTGTCGTCTGGTGGCGTGGGAGCCTATGACAAGATCACATACGACTCGGTCAAGGGGCAGTTTGTCTGGCAGGATGGTTCGACCGGCCTGATTGAGCGCTACGAGGGTAGTGGAGCTGGCCGGCTTTTGAGCTCGACGGATGCCAGCGGGAACACGCGGACATACGCCTATGGCCCGAACGGCAAGCTCAGCAGCGTGACCGATGCCAGCGGTGGTGTCACCTACTACGACTACGTCGGCCAGAACCTGACCCAGATACGCACCGCCACTGTTGAAAACGGCGTGCAGGTCATGCAGACGCGGGTTCGATACGGCTACGACGGACTGGGGCGTCTGTCCGCCGTTTCCATAGATCTGACGCCGGAAGACGGTTCGATCGCCGATGGCAAGGTGTTCCAGACGTTTTACACCTACGACGGCGATAGCGACCGCCTTGCCTCGGTGTCGCAGACGGACGGCACACAATTGTCCTTCACCTACGTGCAGGACGGCGCGGACTTCAGGGTATCCAGTGTCACGGATGCATTGGGGCAGGTTACGCGTTACACCTACAGTTACGGCCTGACGACGGTTGTCAATCCGAAAGGCGAGGCCACGCTCTTCCAGCACAACTACTGGACCGGCCAACTTCGCACCGTAACCACTCCGCCGGTGAATGGCGTCAGCCAGGTCACGACGTTCACGATGGATGGCAAGGGCAACGTCACTCGCATCGATCAGACGGGTGGCTATTCGGTCACCATGACGTACGATAGCCGCGGCAATCAGCTTTCCTGGTCGGACTCTGGAAGGAATGTCGTTAACCGGACCTACGATAGTGGGAACCGGGTGCTGACCGAGATTTCGTACGTCGTGCCCATGACGCAGACGGGAGGCGCGGCGCGTGGCGAGCTGACGACGCGTTATGTCTACGATGCCGCAGGGCGGCTGCGTTTCCATATCAATCCGGTGGGAAACGTCACGGAATATCGCTATAACGCGTATGGCGAGCGGGTATCGACGCTGAGCTACGCGGGCGACGTCTTTCCCATTCGTACGCTGGCAATCAACGAATCTGCCACGTTGACGCGGATGGAAAGCTGGGCCGCCACGGTCAACTTCAGTCGGGTATCCCGAGTTGACTCGGTCTATGACTATCGCGGTCTGCTGCAGCAAACGATCGCGTACCAAAGCGTATCGAGCAGCGGCGACGGCATACTGGACGGCGAACAGGTCCTGACCCGTTACGTGTATGACCAGGCCGGGCGTCTCTTGACGTCGATATCGCCGACCAATGGCGCGACGAGTTACGTCTATGACGGCCTGGGCCGTCAGATATCGGTACAGGACGCCCAAGGCAATCTGACCCTGACGCAGTATGACGATGCGGGCGGTCAAGTCGTCGTGAAGCAGGCGGGTGGCTTGAACGTTGTCTCGACCTACGACAAGGCGGGCCGGTTGGTCACTCGAATGAGCCGGGATCAGGCGGGAGCGAACCTGGGGGAAACGCGATACGCCTACGACGCCAACGATCGGTTGATCATGACGACGGACCCGTCGGGAGGGCGGCAGTTCAACATTTATGATGCCGCCGGCCGCAAAGCCGGCGAGATCGACGCCAGTGGCGCATTGATCCAGTACATCTACAACGATGCTGGCAAGCTTTGGCGAACCACTCGATATTTCGGTAAGGTGAATCTGGCGTTGCTTGTGGATGCGCAGGGCAAGGCGCTTACCCCTTCCATCGAAAGCATTCTCCCTAATACGGGTGGTTCGGCGACGTCCTGGAATCTCTACGATACGTCGGGGCGCCTGGCCAAGACGATTGGTGAGACCAACGCCATCACCGAATATGTCTATGACGGCCTGGGCCGCATGACAGAGGAGATCAAGTACGCCCAACGTATGACGACGTGGAAGGTGGCGCAGCCCAGTCGCCCGGAACACGCTGTGGTATCGATAGATGCCAGCGATGTCCATCTTATGCGCTATTACAACGCGGATGGCACGCTGCGGGGCGTGATGGATGGCGAGGGTGGCGTCATCGAGTACGTCTATGATGGCGCTGGGCGGGAGGTTCAAAGAATCTCGTATGCGAACAAGTCGTCGAGATCGGGAACCAATGCGCAATTCGAGAGTATAAAGCCCGCATCCTCACCCGCCGACATCACCGACTACAAGATCTACAACAACCTCGGCCGCCTGGTCGGCACCATCGATGGCGAAGGCTACCTGACCGAGCTGGTCTACGACGCCAGCGGCAACCCCACCACCAAGATCCGCTACGCCACGTCGCTGACCGGGGCCAATAATCCTAGCCGTAGCACGTTGATTTTCACCCCGGACCTGGCCAAGATGCGGCCAGCTTCCACGCCGCAAGACCAGGTCTGGACCTATTCTTATACCCGTCTGGACAAGGTCTCGTCCGAGCGCAATGCCGAAGGCACGCTGACCCTGTATGTCTACGACGAGATGGGGCGCCTGACGTCCACCGTCAAGGCCGCTGGCACCGCCACGTCGCGCAGTGTGTTGTCGCGCTACGACGTGCAGGGGCGTCTTATCGGCGAACTTTCCGGCGAGGGCGCGGCCAAGCTGAATGGCAACCAGACCCAGGCCGAGATCGATGCGATCTGGAAAACGTACGGTACCACCTACACCTACGATGCCCTGGGCCGCCGCACGTCCATGATGGATGGCGCGGGCCAGCGCACGCTGTATTACTTCGACGCCAGCGGTCGGGTCACGCATACGATCAATGCGCTGGGCTATGTGCAGGAACGGGTCTACGACAACATCGGCCAATTGGTCGAAACCATCCGCTATGGCGCGCCGATCGCGCTGCAGGGCTTGAACGGTGGTCTGGTCAATGACGCGCTGCGCCTGGCTATTGCCGCCACCAGTAATGCCGACGTGGATATCCACGCGACCTACACCTACACGGCGGACGGCCGGGTGGCCAAGGAAACCGATGGCGCGGGCGGGGTGATCGAACGCAGCTACGACGCGTTCGGCAACGAGATCATGCGCCTGACCAAGATCGCCGGGGCGATCACCCGTACAGACCGCAAGACCTATGACCGGATGGGGCGCCTGACGCAGACCAACGAGGACGCGGGCCAATGGGGCCGCAAGAACAACTTCGAATACGATGCGTTCGGCCGGCTCATCACGAACCGCGACGGCAACGGTGCTTCGTTCAATCATGTCTACGACAAGCTGGGGCGCGAAGTCGCGACCTACGACGCCGTGGGCAGCAAGCAGACCGCCTACGACGCTTTCGGCAATGTCCTGTGGCGTATCGACGAATTGGGGCGTCGCACCAGCTACACCTACGACGCGCAGAACCGCAGCGCGACGGTCACGACGCCGGATGGGGTGTCCGTCACGACAGTTCATAACGCCTTCGGCCAGACGGTGGAGGTGCGCGACGGCAACGGCAACGTGACCCAGCATACCTATAACGCCGACGGCAGCCTGGTGCGCACCGTAGCGGGCGGCCGCGTGGTGACGCAAGCCTATGACAGCTTGAACCGCCTGGTCGAGACGGTGGATGGTCGCGGCATCAAGACGGTGTACACCTACGACGCGGTGGGCCAGCGCCTGAGCCGCACCGTGGACCCGGGTGGCCTGAATCAGTTGACGGAATACCGGTATGACGGCCTCGGTCGTCAGTATCAGACCACCGAGCCGGGCGGCGCACGGACCATGGTGACGTTCGACAAGGCCGGCCGCGTGCTGTCGTCCACCGTGGACGCGGACGGCCTGAAACTGGTTACGCGCTACACCTACAACGAGGCGGGCCAACGGTTGACGGTGACGGCCCCCAATGGCGTGGTCACGGTCTACACGTACGACAGCCTGGGCCGCCGCGATAGCGAGACGGTTGATCCGTCGGGCCTGGCGTTGAAGACGACCTACGGCTATGACATGAACGACAACCTGGTCTCCAAGGTGGAGCCGGGCGGCGTCAAGACGCTGTACGCGTACGACAGCCGTGGCCGCGTCACGTTCAAGGTGGACGCGGGCGGGTACGTACTGGAGACCCGCTACGACGCGGCCAACCAGGTCATCGGCACCATTGCCTATGCGACCCCGCTGGACAGGGCGTCCTTGACCTTCGCGCCCAGCGATTTTCAAATGCGCGGCCTGGTCAAGCCCAACGCCGCCGACGTGGCTGAGTATCGCTATTACGATAGCGCCGGCCGACTGGCGATGACCGTCAGCGGCACGGGCAACGTCGTGGCCATGCGCTACGACGGCAATGGCAACCTGATCGAGCGAACCGCCTACGCCACGCGCCTGCCGGCGGCCAGTGTCGGCGCCGCGCAAATGCCCGCGTTGCCGATGGCCAGCCCGATCTATGACCAACGCCAGCGCACCGTCTACGACGCGCTCAATCGCGCCGTGTTCCAGATCGATGGCCTGGGCGGCGTGGTGCGCCAGCGTTACGACGCCAATGGCAACGTGGTGGAACGCGTGGCCTACGCCGGCCGCATTCCGGTGGATACGGCCATGAGCGAGGCGGCCATCGACACCGCGTTGGCCGCCGTGGCCGACGGCACGCGTGACCAGCGTGCGGTCAACGTGTATGACAGCCTAGGGCGGCTGGCCTACACGATGAACGGCCTGGGCACCGTCACGCGGAACACCTACGACGCGTCGGGCAACCTGCTGAGCCAGACCGTGTTCGCCACCCGCCTGGCGCCGGGCAGCGACCCGGCCACGGTGCCCGCCGCGCCCGGCGACATCACCGTGTCGCGCGTCTACGACAGCGCCAATCGGCTGGTTGGCGCGGTGGACGCCAACGGCAACACCACTCGCTACGTGCTGGATGCCGCCGGCCGCACCGTATTCCAGATCGACCCGGCGGGCGCCGTGGTGGAAACGCGCTATGACGCGGCGGGCCGTGTGGTGGCCACGCTGGGCTATGCCACGCCGATCGTGTTGCAGGGCCTGGGCCAGCAGGTGACCGACGCCCAGGTGCGCGCGCTGCTCAAGCCGCAGGCCGGTGACCAGGCCGAATACCGGTATTACGGCGCGGATGCCCGCCTGGCGATGACGGTTTCGGCGTTGGGCGCGGTGGTGACCTACCGCTACGACGCCAGCGGCAACCTGGCCGAGCGGACGGCCTATGCCAACCGCCTGCCGGCGGCTAGCATCGGCGCCGCTGCCATGCCCGCGGCGCCAGCCGTGGACATGGCCTATGACCAGCGCCAACGCACCGTGTACGACGCCCTGGGCCGCGCCGTGCTGCAGGTGGATGGCACCGGCGCCGTGGTGCGCCAGCGCTACGATGCCAACGGCAATGTCGTCGAACGTATCGCTTACGCGGCGCGGGTGCCGGCCAATGTGTCCCTGACGTCGGCCGCCATCGAGGCTGCGCTGGCCACGGCTGCAGACGCCGCGCGCGACCTGCGCACTGTCAACGCCTACGATGGCATCGGCCGCTTGACGCATGTGATGGACGGCCTGGGCGCCGTCACCGAGAACATCTACGACGCGGCCGGGAATCGAGTGCGTCAGATCCAGTACGCCACGCCGGTGACGGTCGGCGGCGATCCCCGCAGCGTGCAAGGCAGCATGAAGGACCGCGCCAGCGACTGGGTCTACGACGGTTTGGGCCGCCAGGTCGCCAGCGTCGACCCCACCGGCGCGGTGACGCGCCGGGTGCTGGATGCCAACGGCAACGCGATTCAGGTCGTCAGCTACGCCGTTCGCCTGGGGGCCGGCGTGCCGCGCACGGCGCAGGCGATCCTGGCGGCATTGCAGCCCGGCGCGCTGGATCGCGCCACCACCACCGCGTTCGATGCCGCCGGCCGCGCCGTGCTGGTGATCGATGCCGAACGGGGCGTGCAGCGCAACACCTATGATGCGGCGGGCAACCTGCTGGAGTCCTATCGCTATTCCGCGCCGCTGACCGGCGCCGATCTGGCGGGCGTCGCCCCGGCCAGCCTGACGCTGGCCGCGCTGACCGCGCGCCTGCCGGCCGCCGACGGCCAGGGTCGCAGCACCCGGAGCGTATATGGCGCCAACGGCCTGCCGGTCTACAAGATCGATGCGGCCGGCTTCGTGACGCAATTGACCTACGACACCCGCGGCAATGTCACCAGCAGCCGTCGCTACGCCAACGGGGTATTGCTGGGCAGCACCCCTTCGGCCGCCGACGTGGCCGCCGTGCTCAGCGCGGACAACGCGCGCGACCGCGTCGATACCTTTGTCTATGACGCCGCGGGGCGGCTGCTGGGGTCGACCGACTCGTTGGGCAAGTCTGAATCCTATGGCTACGACGGTGTGGGCAACAAGATCCGCTTCGTCAACAAGGCCGGCAACGAGTGGACCTACGAATACGACGCCGCCGGCCGCCTGCTGGTCGAGCGCACGCCGCTGACCAGCGTGGTCGATACCAGCTGGTCGGGCGCTGGCGACCTGGTGGTGGGAGCCAGCAAGTCGATATCCATGGTGACACGCAACGTCTATGACGGCCTGGGTAACCTGATCTCGCGTACCGAGGCCGACGGCCAGCCCCAGGCCAAGATCACCCGCTACGTCTACGATGCCGCCGGACGGCAGGTCCGGACGATCTTCGCGCCGGTCAACGTCTATGACGCGGCCGCCGACAACCTCTTGACCAACGGCGCGTCGGGTGTGGCCGCGCGCAAGGAAAGCGCGCCAATCTCGCTGACGTCGGACGTGCTGTATGACGCCTTCGGCAACGCCGTGGCCGGCCGCGATGTGGCTGGGGCCATCAGTTACAAGGTCTACGACAAGACCGGCGCCCTCAAGTACGAGGTCGACGCCGAAGGCTTTGTCACCGAGTACGAACGCAACGCCCAGGGCGACGTGACGCTGCGCCTGCGTTACGCCACCAAGACGGCATTGACCAGCCACGGCTACGTCGGCATCACTGCCGAAGCCGTGTCCGCCGCCGTCAATGCTGCCGGCATCGACCACAGCGGCGACCGCGGCGTTGTGACGCAGTACGACCGCCTGGGCCGCGCGGTCGAGTCCAGCCAATCGCAGATCTACGCTTACGACTCGTCGGCCGCGGCCGGCGCGCAGTACTTCACCAGCAACAAGCTCACCCGCACGGAATACGACGCCTTTGGCCAGGTGGTCGCCGTCCGCGAACTGGTCAACCCGGTGTCGCAGGTATGGGCCACAACCACCCAGTACTACGACCGGGTCGGCAACATGACAGCCCGGGTCGATGCCCTGGGCTATGTCACCACCATGTCGTACGATGGCATGGGCAACAAGACGTCGGTGCGCGAATACGCCACCGCCACCAACATCTGGAACGCGCAGGGCTATGGGCTGCCGGTCACGCATGCCAATGACCGCCTGACCACCTACGCCTTTGACGCCTTGGGTCGCAAGATCGCGGAAACCCGCGTCAACGTGGAATACAGCAACCAGTCCAACGGCACCGTGCAGCGCGGCGACCTGAAGACCACGTTCGGCTACGACGCTCTGGGCAACCAGACATACGTTGCGAACCCCAACGGCGGCCGCACTTACAGCTATTACGACGCTCTCGGCCGCGTCACGGCGACCGCCGAGCCGATGCGCACCGACGCGTCGGGCAAGGCCTACGCACCGCTGACGACCTTCTATCGCGATGCGCTGGGAAACACCGTACTGACGATCCAGCACGCCAACGGCGCCTCGACCGTGCTGGAATCCGGTTACACCCCTGGCGCGGCCAGCGGCCAGGACCGCTACAACTACGTGGGCTACGACAGTCGCGGCAACAAGATCCAGACGATCGACGCCAATGGCGCGCGCACCAACTTCTCCTATAACGCCGCCGGTTTGATGGCCAAGCAGTGGCGCGGGGTCACGGGCAACGACGGTAGCGTCAAGACCTGGTTCCAGGCCTATGAATACGACAAGCTGGGCCACCAGACCCGGGTGATCGACCCAGCTTCCACTGCCGTCCTGAAGAACGGCATCCAGACCAGCTTTTCGTCGGCCCCCAAAGAATTCCGCCAGCGCGAGAAATACGTCGTCACCGGCGACAGCGCGATCAACCTGAACTGGTCGTCGCTGATCGACGCTGGCGGCGGCCTGGTGCGGGTGCAGGTGTATTACAGCACCGTTAATACGCTATACAGCGAAACCACCGCCACGGAAAGCGGCGGCGGCGAAGGCGGCGAGGGTGGCGTGTCCACCGGCGGCACCACCATCACCTATGGCTCGGCCAGCGTGGCCACCAGCCGCACGGTGGACTTTGGCGCGGCGTCGGCCGCGTCGGGAGTGTCCATCCGCTGGAACGATTATCGTGCGAGCCAGGGGGGCATCGCCGAATTGAGCTACATCCGCATCTGGCAACAGGACGCCGCGGGCAACTGGATCAGCAAGTGGGAAGGCAGCAATGCCCAGGCGAATGGCTCGGGCATTTTCGATGTGTCGCAGCAGGAAGCCGGCTGGTCGGACACCGTCACGGAATACAACGCCTTTGGCGAGGTGGTGCGTCGCGGCGTCAACGGCGGACGCCAGGAATACTACCAATACGACAATGCCGGCAACGTGGTCCGCACCAACGCCAAGGAAGGCAAGGACCAGATCACCCTGTACAACCTGCAGGGCAAGGCCACGGCCAACCTGACCAGCGGCGGCGCCGGCGGAGGCAACGTCAACGTCGCGGCGATCGGTTCGATTCAGCAGGCCGCCAACATGGGCAACCTGCGGCGCGAAGAGACGGTGTACAACCTGCTGGGCAACGCGGTCAAGACGCTGGCGCCGGAGCGTTCGGTGTACGAAGGCGGCGTGACGGTCAACCGCGACTTCACCGGCGCGGTGATCACCTCGTCCGCCACGATGTACTACATTCCCAAGCCCGACACCGGCGGCGGATCGGAAGGCGGCGAGGGCGGCAATGAAGGTGGCAACGGCCCGGTGGACCCGGGCACGCCGGCCTGGCGCGGTACCAACAGCGTGCAGCTGAGCTGGACCAGCCTTGCCAATCTGGGCGACGGCGATGTGCGCGTCGTGATGACCTACCAGAGTGCCGGCGGCACGCGCCGCAGCATCACGCAGAACTTCGCCGCGGCCTCGGCCACGTCGGGCGTCCTGATGAGCTGGGACGGCACCGCCAACAACAACACCGACGGCGGCGTCAGCCGCGTGGTGGCCATGGTGGTCTACAAGAAGGACACCAACGGCACCTGGCAGGCGGTCATCAACCAGCAGGGCACCTTCGGCAATACCGGCAACTTCATCGACATCGCCGCGCCCGTCGACCCGGGCCTGAAGGTACGGCTGGAGATCCGCGTGCCCAACGGCGGCTGGAGCGAAGTCGGGCTGGTCAACTACGGCAATTCGCTGCGTTACGACGCCGAAGGCCTGGCCATCGGCAACTATGAATACCGCGTCTCGCAGATTGGCCGCGACGGCGTGGTCAAAGTGACCGGCAACGGCACCTTGTCGCTGGCCGCGCCCAGCCTGGCGTCCGTCGGCAGCGCCATGGGCTTTGGCTCCGTCGGCAACGACGTCTTCAGCTGGCCGTCGTTTGGGGCGGGCGTGGACGCGCAGTTCCGCTACCGCGTGCCTGGCGGCGGTTGGGTGCAATTGCCGGTTTCGGCGCGGGCCTCGGGCCACGACGGCGTGGACTGGGTGAACATGGGGGCCGGCCGCTTCGAGTACGAGCTGCTGCTGATCGATCGCAGTTCCGGCGCGGCCTATGCCCACGCCACCGGATACATCGACAAGTCGGCCGCGGTTCCGGATCGCTGGGTGCCCCAAGTGGGCTATCCGCCTATCTCCCAAGCCCTGACGCTGGATACCAGCAACACCGGCATTTCCTGGACCACCATCGGCGACTGGCGCGAGCTGGAAGGCACCGCCACCCTGAAGTATCGCCTGCAGGGCAGCAACGGCGCCTGGTCGTCGGTCGTCATGAACAAAGTCCCCACCACCGTGCCGTTCGGCCCGGTGGGCACGGGCGGCGGCGTTGGTGAAGGCGGCAACGAGGGCGGCGAGAACGGCACCGGCTTCATGACCTACTGGGTCAAGCTGGGCACGCTGCCCGCCGGCAACTATGAATTCGACCTGGTCTACACCCGGCCAGGCTCCAGCGAACCTTACAAGCACCGCATCGGCGTCATTTCTCAGGGCGCCACCACGCCGGGCTACTACTACACCCGCTACTACAATGTCACCGTTCCCTACCAGGTGTGGGTGCCGCCCGTGCCTGGCACGGGCGAGGGCGGCGAAGGCGGTGAGAGCGGCGGCACCCCCGGCTACTGGAGAACCGAATACCGCACCGAGACCCGCTCCGAGCAGGTCTGGGTCGCGGCGGTCACCCCGCGACCCGGCATGTCGCAGACCACCGCCACCTACGTGCCCGGCTATACGGTGCCGGGTCGTCCGCCCGCGTATTCGTTGTCCAGCACCACCGCGTCCAATCCCAACC
Source organism: Achromobacter sp. EG18 (assembly GCF_059759395.1). Taxonomy (NCBI): domain Bacteria; kingdom Pseudomonadati; phylum Pseudomonadota; class Betaproteobacteria; order Burkholderiales; family Alcaligenaceae; genus Achromobacter; species Achromobacter sp. EG18. Next base: position 1,807,791 of record NZ_CM186213.1, on the reverse strand, counting down.
CGATCAGCACCAACGTGTCGGGCTACCTGGGCGTGGCGGCGTCGTGGACGCCCGTGGGCGCCAACGGCGGCGTGCAATCCAGCCGCCCCACCGTGGAACGCACCTACGACCGCTGGGGCAACGTCGCCACGGTGACCGATCCACGTTCGCCGTACTGGATCACGCGCTACACCTACAACGCCAACAACCAGGTCACATCCGAAGTGCGGCCATCGGCCGATGGCGTGGCCGGCGCGGGGCCGTCGACGACGCTTTACTACGATGCCCTGGGCAACAACGTCGCCACGCGTGATGCCAACGGCAACGTCAATGGCATCCAGTACGATGCCGGCGGCAACCGCATCGCTGAACTGCATGCCGACGGCGGCGTCTACCGCTACGGTTACAACGCCTTCGGAGATAAAACCACCTGGGTCGACGCGCTGGGCAATACCACCAGCTACACCTACGACAAGCTCAGCCGCCTGGTCCTGACCTCCAACGCGGCAGTCACCAGCTACGTCATGAGCAACGGCACGACGCTGGCGGTCACGGGCACCAAGACCGTCACCGAAAGCGTGCGCTACGACGAACTGGGCAACAAGCTCAGCTCGACCAACGGCGCGGGCGATACCGTGTACTTCCGCTACGACCTGCGCGGCAACGTCACCGGCGTGCGCAAGCCGGGCATGTCCACGGAACTGCGCACCGCCTACGACGCGCGCGGCAACAAGACCTTCGAGGCCGACGGCAACGGCAATGCGTCGACCTGGGCGTACGACTACTTCGGCCGCCTGGTCGCGCACACCGACATTGGCGGCGCCAAGTACGCCTACAGCTACGACAACGCGCGCCAGCTGCTGCAGCAGACCAACACGCGTGGCCAGAACCTGAACTACACCTACGACGCCACGGGCCTGGTCACCCGCATCTACGATGCCAGCCTGGGCAAGATCACCGACTTCTCGTACGACCACGCTGGCAACAAGGTACGCGAGCGCACCAGCCAGGGCGGGGTGGTGTACCAGAACAACATCATGGCCTACGACGCGCTGGGGCGGCTGCGCGAGGTGTCCGACGGCTACCTGCGCCAGAGCATCGACTACGACGCCAACGGCAACCGCAAGCGGGTGCAGACCCAGTACACCGACGCCTCTGACACGTGGCGCAACCGGGACTACTGGTACGGCTATGACGCGATGAACCGCCAGACCACGGTCGAAGCGGTCAACGCCAACCTGGAGATCAACGCGGCCCAGGGCCACAAGCTGACCTACGACGCCAACGGCAACCGCTTGAGCGATACGTATTGGGACAAGGTGATCTACGCCGATGGCGGCACGGCCGTCGGCTTCACCACGGAAAGGTACACGTACGACGCCATCAACCGCCTGACCACGCTGCGGCGCGACGGGCTGCTGCTGGACGCACGCTACTACGACGGTGCCGACCGCGTGGTGCTCAGCGGCATCGATGGATCGCTGGGCAAGGCATTTTTCGACCGATCCGGCCTGGCGGGCGAACAGCGTCGCAACGTCTACGACGGCGCCGGACGGCTGTATTCGGCGCGGGTGCTGAAGATGACGGCGGCGGGCCTGTCCGGCGGCTACGCCACGACGTACTCCGGCTACGACCAGGCGGGCAATGTCACCCAGTACCGCATGGACGTGTACGACGGTTCACCGTACACCAACACGTACACGTACACGCATGCCCGCTACGAAGGCTACCGCGAAGCCACCTTGTCCGGTGCCAGCACGGAGCTGGACCCCGGCCAGACGACGTACCAGTACGACGTCAACGGCAACCTGATCGGAGTGGTGGACACCAAGGACAGCAGCAAGAACCAGACGCTGGTTAACGACGCCAACGGCAAGATCCTGCAGCGCGTGCAGAACGGCCAGACGATCCGGTCGCTGGTGGTCAACGGCGAGCTGCTGGGCACCACCGGGCCGGCGGCGGGCGCGGACGATTTCTCGCCGGCGTTCCGGCCGATTGACGGCGGCAACCCGTCGGCCAGCCCGGGGTCTTATCGGATCCAGGCGGGCGATACGCTGCAGAGCATCGCGCAGCAGGCGTATGGCGATAGCCGGTTGTGGTACCTGGTGGCAGAAGCCAATGGTCTTGCCAGCGACCGGGATCTGCGGGTTGGAGCGACGGTCACGATCCCGAACCGAGTGTCGGGCAACCATAACGACTACAAGACGTTCAAGCCGTATGACCCGGGCAAGCTGATCGGGGATACGCAGCCGACGATGCCTGTGCCTGAGGCGGATAGCGGTGGCGGCGGTGGTGGGTGCGGCGGGATCGGGAAGATCTTTGTGGCGGTGGTTGCCGTGGTGGCCACGGTGTTCACGGCAGGGGCGCTGGCGCCCGTTGCTGCTGCGGGCTTTGGAGCCACCATGGCGGCAGGCGCTGCTGTGCTGACCGGCGCCTCGGCGGTGTCCGGATTGGCGGCGGTGGGGATTGGTCTGGCTGCCGGAGCGGTGGGAAGCATCGTTAGCCAAGGCGTCGGCATGGCGATTGGCGTGCAATCCAAGTTCTCGTGGAAGGGTGTCGCAACGAGCGCTCTGGGCGCCGGAGCTACGGCGGGGGTGGGGTCTGCACTCAATGGAGCAAATATCCTGACCGCTGCGGGAGGTGGCGCCGCGACGGGCCTTAGTACTGGCTCGGCCGCAATGGATCTGGCTTTGCGTGCGACGGTTAGCTCGACGGTCAGTCAAGGTCTGGCAATGGCGACAGGGCTGCAATCGAAGTTCAGTTGGACGAACGTCGCGGCCGCTGGCATCGGCGCTGGTGTGGGCTCTGCGGTTGGCTCCCAACTTTTCCCCAACGTAACGAATTTTGGTGAGCGTCTTGCTCGCGGATTCGTGGCTGGCGCGGTGGGAGGGGTAGCAGCTTCGGTGCTCTCGGGCGGCAAGGCGAACTACGTGGAGATTGCCGTTGACGCTTTTGGGAATGCGTTGGGGAACTCCGTGGTGGAGGAGATGGGATTGGCGGGATCAGAACTTTCTGGCCGCACCGGTACAGGTGCAGCAGGTTCAGATGACCGCACGCGGGGAGTATTCCGTCAACAGACCCTGGGAGACATTCAGCGGCTTGCAGCCCAGGAAGGTGGGCAAGGAATTGGGTTAGGCACTGTTTCTCTGGACGAGACCGCATTCAATGACATCGGGTCCTTGATGGAATTGGGGCGTGGACGAAACGGAGAGATTTACTGGAACAACGACGTTACTTCATATCCCGTTGCTGACAGGAGGATGATCCCTGCGGTGCCACTGGCTCCTCTGCTTCCTGAAAGGCCGGCAGACAGCATACGAGAGATTGGCCCGCTGGAAGGATTCCTTACGTTCAACAAGTTTGGACGCTTCCTCTCCAGCGCAGGTACGACCGCTAAGGCCCTTCCTGGCGCGCTGCTGCACTCGGCGCAACAAGTTGGCTATGCGTCCGCCGACGTCACGGGCTACGCCGTGGGCCAGTTGCACGAGTGGGCCGGCGACTCCGGCTATCGAGTCAGGCCCCAGAGCAATTTCTTCATGCAGGCACAAGAGGAGGGCTTGGGCCTGACCACTGCAAAGTACGGTCTCGAGATCGTAGACGGTATGGTTGCACGTCCGCTGCGGGCCATTGTGAATAGAAACCCAGAGCAGATGGGCGAAATCGCTGCGGAATTAGCTTTGGGCGGCGTAGCAGGAAAGCTTGTGAAGGGCGGCGCCGGTATGGCCGGGGATGCGATTGTGGCAGGCGGGCGCTGGGTGGGCGACGCGTTGGCGAATCGCGTCGAGGGCACTCTTAGTCGGCAGGGGTTGGCAACGAATTTGTTGCCTAGTGATTCGAAGTTCTGGATTGGTGCAGAATCGCCTCGCGTCAGTAACGTCGACGTGAGTCTGGGAGCTGCCAGCCAAGGCATATTTACAGATTTACCGGTTACCATCGAGGCAACGGCAGTACGTCCCCTACAATTCAACTCTAGGGCTGATCCGGTTTTCGATAGCACTGGTCATGCCGCTATCAGTCACCCTGGAGAATATCAGGCCATAATGGCCGACCTTCAGCGGAAAGGTGTAAATGTTAAGTATGGCGAAAGCGCTATATCGTTTTCGCCCAATCCGAGTGGTGGTGCAATTGGAAATGAAATTTTGCTCCCCAGTGAATTTTCTATTTCTGCGCTAAGACATGAGTATGGGCATTTTTTAGACCATCAAGCCCTTGGCTTTCCAAGATATGTTGAGTATTTCAAGAGCCCTGAGCTAATTGTTGCTACAGAGCGTCGCCAATATCTGGGCGAAATTGGTTTTGCGCGGCGAATCGGTGACCAAGGCGCGCGACGTACGCTTATTGAAAACTATCTTTCCGAGCGCAATCGTACTATTGAAAATTACTACCAACGTCCATATGGTGGCGCATACAATTCGAATCCATTCAGAGGTAATTAGTCATGTATTTCCCATCAGATCCAAATAAGAATCCTGCTTTATGGGAGGCTCTTAGAGATGGCCTGCTTACGTCAAATATTTCATATGTTCTGGAGAATGGAAAAGATCAATCTGCGGGCTTGCCAAGAAAGGCAACGAGTGCTGAAGCGGATCTTTTAATTAATCGGATGCGAAGGCTTGGCTATGTAAGGGTAGGGGTAAGTCGACTAATAGCCACACCCCCGCATTTTGGTGTGTTGCTAAGCTCTGATGGGAAGGTCGCAAACCTAATGGAATATCTCGCTCTCGACAGTGCGAAGGATAGGCCGGATCGCGATATTTCATTGCTTGCGGATTTGATGTTTTATGAGTTGCCCAATTTGCGTAAATTGATTGTCCCGCTTAGATTGGAATTCATTGAGATTCCAGGGGTCGGGGTTGATATTGATAGCCTGCATGGTGTTGCGGAGTTTTCTCGTGCTCCGATTCCCCAAGTTAAGTAGAGGGGGCTCGATAAGGGGGGGCGGGGCTTCGTGAATTAATGTGTGAAATACTGAGTTTATTTACGAGTTTTGGCGAAGGTGTGAACATAATTCAGGGGTTGCCAGGATCTCAGGAGGATTTAACGTGTCATGGCGGGAAGCGAATTTTCCCCTGCTATTGAAGCCTATTTCCTGCTGAGGATTTTCTGAATGGCCTTCGGCGTCATGTCCATGATCCTGGTGATTTCTTCGAAAGAAATATCTTTACTAAAAAGTGCGGCGGCCGTGGCCAGTTCCAACTTTTCCCGGCGTCCTTTTTCCGTTATGCGATTGTGGGACGCAGACGCTGAGCGGTTGATGCGTTGGCGAATCGCGTCTAGGGCACTCTTAGTCCTGTATGCGGGGAGATTTTAGAAACCGTTCCCGAAGAGTGGAAGTCAGGGATGCCCTTGCACGGTCTTCGGTGTCCGGCTAATTTTGAGCACTATATGCTTGTTATCGAAGATGAAAATGCTATGAGAGAAATGTGCAGGTGGATGGCTGCGCGCGCCAAAAAATCTTAGGGACTATATTTGAGCGGATTTAGCGTGTCAGACTACATTAAATGTGAAAGAAAGGAAGAGGCCCCGGTTGCATACTGCTACCGGGGCTTTCGTTTTTTAGAAGGTGGTGGTATTTAATTAAACGTAGTCAGATACTGACGTTTCTCCGCGAATTCATCGCAATCCTCCTGTGGGTTCAGCGAGTTTCACCGGTCTTTGCAAAAGGACTGTACTGAGCTGGTATTAACCTGACACCGGCCCCAAGCCGGTGCTTTCTCAAGTCGCCTCGGCGAATACATCCTGCGGTTCGGGCTGCTGTGTCTTGCTGGCATCTAAATTCTGCGCCGGAGTTCTGCCTTCCATCATCCGGCCTTGATGCGGCCGCTCATGGTTGTAGTGGTGCAGATGGGTATCGAAGTCTCTCTGCATCTGCTCAATCGATTCATACCAGGTCGTACGACCCGCAATTCAGAAGTGCACGTCCCGCAAGGTGTGCGGTGCAGCCGTTCGACAAAGCCGTTGCTTTGCGGTCGCCTGACACGGGGCGTGCGATGCTTGATGCCTTCCAGTCGCAGGAACAATTCGAACGGAAGCTGATCGGGCCTGCCGCAATACTCCCTGCCATTGTCCGAGAGCAGGGTTTCGATGCGCAGGCCCAGCTGCTCGACGCTCGTGGACCGCCGCCAGAGGCAGTTTATTGTTATACAACCGGCCAAAGGCAAATTGGTTATAGCAGTCCAGGACGGCTTGCAGATACCTTGTCTACGCCCTTGAGCGTGCCGACGAAGAAGGTGTCGATGAGCTCCAGCTTGCCTGGGGGATGCAGGTATTGACACAGCAGAATCCGGCTTCGGGTCATATGACCACGCCCCAACGCGGCCAACTGTCTGGTGAATACCATCTCAATACAGTTCTTCCATCCGGTGATACGACCGGTTCCCTGAGCACGCGCGCGGCTGGTCATCTCCTGAGTATTCGTCCGCTTTTCGTTCGCTAGAACTTCCATCAGGCAGGGCACGGATATACGTTATTGCAACTAATTCGCAATAACGATTCCTCCCGGCGGGCTCTGTCGGCGCGGAGACGTGCCGCCATGGAGGTTCCGATGTCGAGCGTGGTAATTCCCAGTGTGAGCATGATCTCGTCGGTGGCGTCAGTGTATTCGGCCGTGACTTGGCGGTCGCCATGCCGATCATGAGCGTGGATGTCCGCGAAGGGAACGACTCGTCGCCTGCCGAAGAGGATCGGCTTTGGGTCGCCTTCCGCGCCAAGCCGACGCCAGCGTTGCGCGAACACCTGATCGCGCGTTACCTGCCTTACGCTCGATCGATCGCGGCTCGCATGTATTCGCGTCGCGGCGGACAAGGTTTCGAATTCGATGACTACCTGCAGTATGCCTCGGTGGGGTTGCTGGAATGCATCGACAGGTTTCAGCCGGGGTTGGGGGCCGCCTTCAAGACATATGCCACGACTCGCGTGGCGGGATCGATTCTCAACGGCCTTGAGAAGATGACCGAACGCCAGCAGCAGCTGGCTATCCAGCGGCAGGTGATCGCACTCGAAGATCGCATGTCTGGCTGGTTGGAGGGAGATACCGGCGATGATGGCCTCGAATCCACCAGGGCGCTGTTTCGCCGCTTGGCCGTGGCTGGGGTGGGCGTTGCGTTGAGTGTGTTGCTGGAAGGGTCAGGCTTGATCGAATGGCAGGCCGCCGAGGCCGTGGGCTATCTGGGCGCCTATCAGCAGGTCGCGCTCAGGCAACTACGTGAGCGCATGATCGCGCTGATGACGCGCTTGCCTGAGCGCGAGCGGCATATTATCCGCGCCCACTACCTCCAGGAGATGCCGTTCCGGGATATCGCGGCGGAGATGGCGCTCAGTAAAGGCCGGGTATCTCAACTGCACAAAGCTGCGTTGGAGCTGCTGCGCCAGGAACTGATCCGCGCCAAGTTTTTGCAGGCCGACTTCCTATGACATGCAACGGTATTGCAGCGCGTCGGGCGCGGCACGCGGTTGTCTGCGAAAGGACGATGGAGAGAATTAAACGCCCCATGCGCTTGCCGGAGAACTTGAGTACGAGCCGCGCTAGCCAAAGGCAAGCTCGCAATGACGCAAGGACTGCCAAGAAATGGTCGCAATCGTAAGTGGATATAGCCTGGGCCTGAATCTGACCTCGTTGGGAACAATCGGGGAACGTGGCGTGCTCGGCAACGCCAATCTCGGACGCAGTTCCGAGCAGGTCTATGTCAACGTGGCGACCGGCAATCTGGTATTCCGCAATATCGACGACCAGTTGGCCGGAGTTGGGTCGATGTTTGGATCGACCCGGGTCTACAACAGTCTGGCCGGTGGCGCGCACGCGCAGGCGTGGTCGATCGGCGCGGCGCTCAAAAAGGTGCGTCTTGAGGGACCGTTGAATACGGCCGGTAGCGCGATTTATCGCACGGATGAGGACGGTTCCGAAGAAAGTTATCACTACGACGCGTCAAAGGGACTGTATGTCAATCTTGGGGCGCCCTCAACGCGAAGCTCCCTGGCAATGGAAGTATCGACCGGCCAGTACCTCTGGAGGGATGGAAAGAGCGGCCAGACCGAACGCTATGAAGGCAGTGGTGCAGGTCGTATCCTGACGTCCACCGATATCAGCGGCAACACCCGTAGCTTCGCCTATGGTGCCAACGGCAAATTGATCAGCGTGACTGACGCCGGGGGCGGCATAACGTTCTATGACTACGCCGGTGAAAATCTTGCTCAGATTCGCACCGCAACGCGAGAAGACGGGGTGGAAATCATCCAGACCCGGGTGCGGTACAGCTACGATGCATTGGGACGGTTGTCGGCAGTGGTGGTCGACCTGTCGCCGCAAGACAATTCGATTGCGGATGGCAAAGTCTTCCAGACCTTCTACACCTACGACGGCAGCAGCGATCGAATCGCCACTGTCTCGCAAAGCGACGGCACGCAGCTGTCATTCCAATACACCCAGGTCGGTGGAAGCTATCGCGTTTCCCATTTCACCGATGCGTTGGGTCGCCTGACGCGGTATGGCTACGACCCGAGTCGAAACAGCGCGTATGTCGTCGATCCAGAGAACGTACATACCTATGTCGATTACGACGACAGAGGCGCCATCACATCCGTGCGGACCCCAGGGCAAGGCAGCGCGCCGGATCGCACCACCAAGTACACCTACGACGCCAGCGGAAAACTGGCAACGATCGTGGAGCCCGGCGAGCGGGTGCTGTACCTGGACTACGACGCCAATGGCAACCCGGGGGGATGGATCGATTCCAATGGCATGGGAATGTCGCGAACGTTTGACAGCGCCAATCGGGTTCTGACCGAGACCGTGTACACGCAATCCCAGACTTTCTCCGCATCATTAGGTGGGCCGCTGGTCACGCGCAACACCTACGATGCGGCGGGGCACCTGCGTTTCCAGCTCAGCCCGGCAGGCAATGTCACGGAATATCGCTACAACGCCCGGGGAGAGCGCGTCTCGACCTTGACCTATGCTGGCGACGTGCATCCGCTGACCGGCTTCGGTGCAACCAACGCGCCTTCAGAGGCGCAGATGGTCGCCTGGGCTGCGGCCGCCAATCTTAAGCGCGTCGGCCGCGTGGACGCGGTCTACGATTACCGGGGCATGCTGCAGCAGACCGTTGCCTACGCGGAAGTCAATAATGTGGGCGAGGGTGTGCTGGATGGCAAGCAGGTCCTGACGCGCTACGTGTATGACCAGGCCGGCCGCCTCCTGCACACATTGTCGCCCACGGGAGGCTCGACGACGTACTCCTATGATGGACTGGGGCGGGTGCTGTCCGTGCAGGATGCCCAGGGCAACGTCAGCCTGACCCAGTATGACGACACAGGCAACCGCGTGGTACTGACACAGGCCAACGGGCTCAAGTCCGTTTCCACCTACGACAAGGCCGGCCAGCGTGTCAGTCTGGTGATGCAGGACGCCGCGGGCAACAACCTAGGTGAAACCAGGTATGCCTACGACAAGAACGATCGTCTGATCATGACCGCCGACCCTGGCGGCGGCCGCACCTTCATGTTGTACGACACGCAGGGCCGCAAGGTGGGCGACGTGGATGCAGGCGGTGCGCTCAAGCAATATGTCTACAACGGCGCAGGTCAGGTCTGGCGCACGATTACCTACATGAATACGGTGGATCCGGACTCTCTGGCGGACGCGCAGGGCAATCCGCTGAACCCGTCCATCGATCAGCTGCTGCCCGATAGTGGCGGTTCGACCACGGTATGGAACCTGTATGACGGGGCCGGCCGCTTGGCCAAGACCATCGACGAGACCAACGCGCTCACCGAATACCGCTATGACGGTGTCGGCCGCCTGGTGAGCGAGACCAAGTACGCGCAGCGCATGGCTGCGTGGAACGTGGTGGAACCCAGCCGTCCGGAACATGCCGTGGTCACCGCGAGCGCTGGTGATGCCACCACCTATCGCTTTTACACCGAAGACGGCAAGCTGTGTGGCACCGTCGATCCCGAAGGCGCGGTGGTCGAATACATCTACGACGGCTCGGGCCGGCATGTACGCCAGATCGCTTATGCGACGCGCAGTACGGCGGCGGTTACTGCGGCCACGAGCTTCGAGAAAATCCGGCCGGCAACCGCCGACGCGGACATCGACGAATACAACATCTATAACAATCTAGGCCGCCTGGTGGGTACGATCGATGCCGAAGGCTATCTTACCGAGCGTGTCTACGACGCCAGCGGTAATCTGACGACCCGTATCCGCTACGCCACCTCGTTGAACGGGGCCAACAACGCCGTGCCTATGGCGTTTGCCTTCACCCCGGATCTGGCCAGAATGCGGCCGGCGTCCTCGCCGCAAGACCAAGTATGGACGTACGCCTATACGCGACTGAACCAGGTGTCGTCCGAGCGTGGCGCCGACGGTACGCGGACGCTGTACGTTTACGACGAAATGGGTCGGCTGACGTCCACCGTCAAGGCGGTTGGCACGGTGGCCTCGCGCGGTGTGCTGTCGCGCTACGACATGCTGGGCCGCCTGGTCGGCGAAATCTCGGGGGAGGGCGCGGCCAAGTTGAACGGCAATCAGACTCAGGCGGAAATCGATGCCATCTGGAAGACCCATGGCGTCACCTACACCTATGACGCCGCCGGACGCCGCGCGTCCATGATGGATGGGGCTGGTCAACGCACGCTGTACTACTTTGACGCCAACGGCCGCGTGACGCACACCATCAACGCGCTGGGCCATGTACAGGAAAATGTCTACAACAACATCGGCCAGTTGGTGGAAACCATCCGCTACGGCACGCCGGTCTCGCTGCGGGGCCTGAACGGCGGCCTGGTCAACGACACGTTGCGCCGGGCGATCGCGGCCGCGCGCGACGCCGAGGCGGATATTCATGCCACCTATGCCTATACGCAGGATGGCCGGCTGGCCAGGGAAACGGACGGCGCCGGCGGGGTCATCGAGCACCGCTACGATGCGTTTGGCAACGAGGTTCAGCGCCTGACTCGGATCGCTGGCGCGATCAGCCGTGCGGATCGCATGGCGCATGACCGGCTGGGCCGGTTGACGCAATCCACTGACGATGCGTTGGGATATGCGCGCAAGGATACCCGCGAATACGACGCGTTCGGGCGGATCATCACGGTGCGCGATGGCGTCGGCCATGTCGTGAGTCATCGATACGACCGCTTGGGGCGCGAGGTCCTGACCTATGACAACGTGGGTGCCAAGTCGACCTCCTACGACGGGTTCGGCAACGTGTTGTGGCGCATCGACGAACTCGGTCGGCGTACCCGCTATGCCTACGACGCGCAACAGCGCAGCGTCACCGTCACTATGCCCGATGGCGTGGCGGTGACCACGATCCACAACGCCTTCGGCCAGGCCGTGGAGGTGCGTGATGGTAACGGCGATGTTACTCGCCACGCCTACAACGCCGACGGCAGCCTGATTCGCACCGAGATGGGTGGCATAGTCACCACCCAGGCCTATGACCGCCTGAACCGCCTGGCTGAAACCGTGGATGGCCGTGGCGTCAAGACGGTCTACACCTATGACGCTCTGGGCCAGCGGCTGAGCCGCACGATGGATCCGGGTGGGCTGAACCTGTCGACGCAGTACCGCTACGACGCGCAGGGGCGGCAGTACCAGACTACTGACCCCGGGGGCTGCCAGACGGTTGTGACGTTCGATAAGGCCGGCCGTGTGCTGTCGTCCACCGTGGACGCGGCGGGTCTGAATCTGACCACGCGCTACACCTATGACGAGGCGGGCCAGCGCCTGACGGTGACGGCGCCGAGCGGGGTGGTCACGGTCTACACCTATGACAGTCTGGGGCGCCGCGACAGCGAGACAATCGATCCCAACGGCCTGGCGCTGACGACCCGCTATACCTATGACCTCAACGATAATCTGATCGCCAGGGTCGAGCCGGACGGCGGCCGTACCCAGTATGCAGTCGATAGCCGCGGGCGCCCGGTACTCAAAGTCGACCTGGCAGGTGGCGCGGTGGAAACCCGCTATGACGCGGCCGATCAGGTCTCGGCGGTGATCACCTATGCCGAGCCGTTGAGCCAAACCTTTGGCGGCGGGCCGTACAACGAGGCGCAGTTGCGCGCCATGCTCGCGCCGCAGGCGGCTGACTCGGCCGAATACCGCTACTACGACGGCAACGGCCGGCTCGCGATGACGGTTGGCGGCACTGGCAACGTTGCCGCCATGCGCTATGACGGCAACGGCAATCTGGTCGAACGCATCGTCTATGCCAACCGGTTGCCCGCCGCCAGCATCGGCGCCACGCAACGGCCCGCCGCGCCGCCGGCAAGCCCTGTCTATGATCAGCATCAACGCATGGTCTACGACGCGTTGAATCGGGCCGTTTTGCAGGTCGACGGCCTGGGGAGCGTGGTGCGCCAGCGCTTCGATGCCGATGGCAATGTGCTGGAGCGCGTGGCTTATGCGGGCTGCATTCCGTTGAATACGGCCATGACAGAGGCGGCGGTCGAAGCGGCGCTGGCGGCGGTGGCCGACCCCATGCGCGACCGGCGTGAGGTCAATCTCTATGACCCTGCCGGCCGCTTGACTTACACGATGGATGGCGTTGGGGCGGTGACGCGCAACTTCTACGACGCGGCCGGCAATCGGGTGCGTCAGATCCAGTACGCCGCGCCGCTAGCCCTGGGGGCCGATCCACGCAGCGTGCGCGGCGGCGCGAAAGATCGCACCAGCGACTGGGTCTACGATGGGCTGGGTCGCCTCATCGCCAGCGTCGATCCCACCGGCGCGGTGACGCGCCAGGTGCTGGATGCCACCGGCAACGTCGTGCAGGTGATCCGTCATGCCGGGCGGATCGAGGCCGATGTGCCGCGCACCGCCGCGGCCATCCTGGCGTCGGTGCGGCCCAGCGCACTGGACCGCGCCACCACATCGGTATTCGATGCGGCCGGCCGGGCGGTGCTGGTGATCGATGCCGAACGGGGAGTGGTGCGCAACACCTATGACGCAGTCGGAAACCTGCTCGAAGCGTACCGCTTCTCGACGCCTTTGGGTGGCGCCGACCTGGCGGGCGCGGACCCCGCGAGCCTGACGCTGGCGGCCTTGGCCGCACGGCTGCCCGCCGTCGATGGCCAAGGACGCGGCACCCGCAGCGTGTATGGCGCCAACGGCCTGCCGGTCTACAAGATCGACGCGGCCGGCTTCGTAACACAGTTCAGCTACGACACGCGCGGCAACGTGACCCGTGTGCGGCGGTACGCTCACGAAGTCACCCTGGCGGGGGCTGCGCCAAGTGTGTCGCAGGTGCAAGCCGCGCTTCTCATCGACAATGCGCGCGACCGCGTCGACAGATTCGCCCATGACCCGCAAGGCCGCCTGCTGCGCGTGACGGATTCCCTCGGCAAGTTGGAGTCCTATGCCTATGACGGCGTAGGCAACAAGATCAGTTTCACCAACAAGGCCGGCAACCAGTGGACGTACGAGTACGACGCGGCTGGCCGGCTGTTGGTGGAACGATCGCCGCAGACCTCCATCGTAGAGACTCGCTGGTCGGGCAGCGGTGACCTGATCGTGGGTCCTGCCAAGAACATTTCGATGGTCACGCGCAACGTCTACGACGGTCTGGGAAACCTGGTGTCGCGCACCGAGGCCGATGGCCAGCCGCAGGCCAAAACGACCCGCTACGTCCATGACGCCGCGGGTCGTCAGATCCGCACCGTGTTCGCGCCGGTCAATGTATATGACTCTGCCGCCGACGACGTTCTCGCCAACGGCGCTTCGGGAGCGGCAGCGCGCAAGGAAAGCGCGCCGGTCTCGCTGGCCTCCGACGTCCTGTACGATGCCTTCGGTAATGCGGTCGCGGGCCGCGATGTGGCCGGAGCGGTCAGCTACAAGGTCTACGACAAGACCGGCGCGTTGAAATACGAGGTGGATGCCGAAGGCTACGTCACCGAGTACGAGCGTAACGCGCAGGGGGATGTGACGCTGCGCCTGCGTCATGCCAACAAGACCGCGCTGACCAGCCATGGCTACGTGGGCATCAGCGCCGAGGCGGTGGCCGCCGCCATCAACGCGGCGGGCCTGGATCACGGGGGCGATCGTGGTGTGGCGACGCGCTACGACCGTCTGGGCCGCGTGATCGAGACCAGCCAGTCGCAGATCTACGCGTACGATTCGTCGGCGGCTGCCGATGCGCAGTATTTCACCAGCAACAAGCTTGTCCGTACCGAATACGACGCGTTCGGCCAGGTGACGGCGGTGCGCGAGCTGGTGAACCCGGTGTCGCGGGTCTGGGCGACGACGAGGCAGTACTACGACCGTGTCGGCAACATGACCGGCCGCGTCGACGCGCTTGGCTACGTCACCGCCATGTCTTACGACGGCCTGGGCAACAAGACCTCGGTGCGCGAGTACGCCACTCCAACAACGGCGTGGAACGCGCAGGGCTATCGCCTGCCGCCGGCGCACGTCGACGACCGGCTAACGACCTATGCGTTCGACGCGCTCGGGCGCAAGGTTGCCGAAACCCGCGTCAACGTTGAATACAGTAAGCAATCCAACGGCGCGATCCAGCGCGGCGACCTGAAGACCACCTTCGGCCATGACGCGCTGGGCAACCAGACCTTCGTGGAAGACGTCAATGGCGCGCGCACCTACAGCTACTACGATGCGTTGGGTCGCCTCACGGCCACGGCCGAGCCGTCGCGCGCGGACGCCTCGGGCAAGACCCATGCGCCGCTGACCACGTTCCACCGCGACGCGCTCGGCAACGTGGTGCTGATCCTGCAACACGCCAACGGCACCGCCTCGGCGCTGGAGTCGGGCTACATCGCCGACGCCGCCAGCAGCCAGGACCGCTACAACTACGCGGGCTATGACAGCCGTGGCAACAAGGTCCAGACGATCGATGCCAATGGCGTGCGCACTAGCTACTCCTACAACGCCGCCGGCCAGCTCGCCAAGCAGTGGCGTGGCGTCACAGGTAACGACGGCGGCGTCAAGACCTGGTTCCAGGCCTTCGAGTACGACAAGCTGGGGCGCCAGACGCGGGTGATCGACCCGGCCTCCACCGCCGTGGCGGGCAACGGCATCAAGACGCGCTGGTCATCGTCGGCCAGGGAATTCCGCTGGCGCGAAAAATACGTCATGACCGGCGAAAACGCCATCGACCTGAACTGGTCATCGCTGATCGATGCCGGCGGCGGCCTGGTCCGCGTGCAGGCGCACTACAGCACCGTGAGCACGCGCTACATGGAGTACCTCGGAGGCGACGACGATGATGATGACGATGACTACGCCGATGGCGTGGGCATCGCCTTCGGCATGGCCAGCGTGGCCACCAGCCGCACGGTGGATGTCAGCGCGGCCTCGGCCGCCTCGGGGGTTTCGATCCGCTGGCGCGATGATCAGGCGGCGCAAGGCGGTATCGCGTCGTTGGACTACATCCGCGTCTGGCAGCAGGACGCCGCAGGCAATTGGGTCAGCCGATGGGAAGGCAGCAACGCCCAGGCCGATGGCCCGGGTGTTTTCGAGGTCTCGCAGCAACAGGCGGGCTGGACCGACAGCGTCACCGAATACAACGCTTTTGGCGAGGTGGTGCGCCGAGGTGTCAACGGTGCAACCCAGGAGTCGTACCAGTACGACAACGCGGGCAATGTGGTGCGCAGCCACGGCGCCGACGGCCTGGACCGGATCGCCCTGTACAACCTGCAAGGCAAGGCCACCGCTAGCATGATGAGCGGCGGCGCGGGCGGTGGCGATGTCGATGTGGCGGCGATCGGTTCGCTGCCGCAGGCGGCCGCCATGCGCAATCTGCGGCGCGAAGACACAGTCCATGACCTGCTGGGCAACGCGGTGCGGACCCTGGCGCCCGAACGCTCGGCGCTCGAAGGCGGGGTCAGCGTGAATCGCGGCTATACCTGGGCGCGGGTAGAGGCCTCGGCGGACCTGGAATACGGCTATGGTCCAGGGGACGACGACGATGACGATATCGGCTGGTACGGCGCGAACCGCGTGCAACTGGGCTGGAGCGACCTGGCCTGCCTGGGCGATGGCGACGTGCTCGTTGTCATGGATTATCTGACCGCGGGCGGAACGGCGACCAGCATCACCCGGCATTATGAGTCCGGCATCGCGGCTTCGGGCGTGACCGTTAGCTGGGACGACAGCGGCGGTGATGACGGCGGCATCAGCCGCGTGACGGGCCTGCGCGTGTACAAGAAAGACACGTACGGCAACTGGAAGCGCATCATCGATCAGCAAGGCCGGTTCGGCCAGAGCGGCAACTTCGTCGATATCGCCGCGCCCGCCGATCCGGGAGTGCGGATCAGGCTGGAACTGCGCCAGGCTGGCGGCGACTGGCGCGAAGCCGGGCTGGTCGATTACGGCAAGTCGCTGCGCCATGACGCGGCCAGCCTGTCCATCGGCCGCTATGAATATCGGGTGTCGCGGATCGGGCGTGACGGCATCGTCACGCCCCAAGGTAGCGGTACTTTGACGCTCGATGCGCCCGACCTGGCGACGATCGGCGGCTCGATGGGGTTCGGATCGGCCGGCAATGACGTTTTTAGTTGGGCGTCCTTTGGCGCGGGGGTGGAGGCGCAGTTCCGCTACCGGCCTGCGGAAGATGGGGATTGGACTTCGTTGGCGGTCGCGGCGCGCGGGTCGGGGCAGGATGGGGTGGATTGCAGCGCGTTGGGCGCCGGCGCCTACGAGTACGAGCTGTTGCTGATCGATCGGGCCTCGGGCGCAGCGTATGCGCACGCCACCGGCGTCATCGACAAGACCGGCGCCATCGCCCCGCGCTGGGAGCCGCCGGTGGGCATTGCGCCAATCACGCAGAACCTGCTGCTGGACCCGGCGAATACGGGAGTGCGCTGGACGACAGGCGATCCGGGCGATTTTGGCGGCAGCGCGGTCTTGCAATACCGCCTGCAAGGCACAGAGGCATGGACCCGCGTGGCGCT
The DNA here is from genome assembly GCF_059759395.1 of Achromobacter sp. EG18. Taxonomy (NCBI): domain Bacteria; kingdom Pseudomonadati; phylum Pseudomonadota; class Betaproteobacteria; order Burkholderiales; family Alcaligenaceae; genus Achromobacter; species Achromobacter sp. EG18. The sequence continues at coordinate 1,790,901 of NZ_CM186213.1, read as the reverse complement.
GGAAAAGCGTTTCCTGGGCGGGTTCATGCATTTCGGATTCGGCGGCGGCATGCCGTTCGCCATGACCTACTGGGTCAACCTGGGCGCGCTGGCGGTGGGCAATTACGACTTCGACTTGCTCTACACGCCGGCCGGCGCGTCCGAGCCGTCCAAGCACCGCATCGGCGTCATTATCCAAGGGGCGGCAACGCCGGGGCACTACGAGACGCGGACCTATACGGTTAGAGTGCGCGACCCCGGCAGCCGCGCCGTCCGCCGCCATCGAGGCCGATACCACACGGAAACGCGCTCCGAGCAGGTCTGGGTGGCGCCCGTCACGCCGCGTCCCGGCATGACGCAGAGCGCCGCGCCGTACATCGCTGGCTACACGCGGCCGGGGCGGCCGGCCAGCTACGCGCTGTCCAGTACCACCGCCGCCCACCCCAAGGCGATCAGCGCCGCGGCGGCGGGCCAGTTGGGCGTGGCTGCCTCATGGACGCCCGCTGGCGTCAACGGCGGCGCGCAATCGAGCCGTCCGAGCGTCGAACGCACCTACGACCGCTGGGGCAACGTGCGGTCGGTCACCGACCCGCGCTCGCTCTACTGGATCACACGCTACACCTACAACGCCGCCAACCAGGTCACCTCCGAAATCCGGCCGTCCGCCGATGGCGCGGCTGGCGCGGGTCCGGCCACGTACCTGTACTACGACGCCCTGGGCAACAACGTCGCCAGCCGCGATGCCAACGGCAACGTCAACGGTCTTCAGTACGACGCCGGCGGCAATTGCATCGCCGAACTGCATGCCGATGGCGGCGTATGCCGCTACGGCTACAACGCCTTTGGTGAAAAAACCGCCTGGACCGATGCGCGGGGCCACACCACCACGTACACCTACGACAACGTGGGCCGCCTGATCCAGACGGCTCATGCCGCCGTGACGGCCTATGTCATGCGCGACGGCGCCACCCTGACCGCCACGGCCGCCAAGACCCTCACCGAGAGCATCCGCTACGACGAACTGGGCAACATGCTTAGCACCACCAACGGCGCCGGAGAGACTATCCATTACCGCTACGACCTGCGCGGCAACCTGGTTGGCGTGCGCAAGCCGGGCGTGGCGGCGGAGCTGCGCAGCGCCTACGACGCGCATGGCCGCAAGGTCTTCGAGGTCGACGGCAACGGCAACGCGGCCTCTTGGGCCTACGACGGCTCCGGCCTGCTGGTCAGCCATGTGGACATCGGTGGGGCCAAGTATTCCTACCGCTACGACCATGCCCGCCAACTTCTGGAACAGAGCAACACCCGTGGCCAGCACTTGATCTACACCCATGATGCGGCCGGGCAGCTTACCAGTATCCACGACGCCGCCATGGGCAAGTTCACCGATTATGCCTACGACCACGCCGGCAACCGGGTGCGCGAGCGCATGGAGCAGGGCGGCGCGGTCTACCAGAACAACCGCATCGCCTATGACGCGCTGGGCCGGCTGCGGGAGGTCTCGGACGGCTACTTCCGTCAAAACATCGACTACGACGCCAACGGCAACCGCACGCGCATAGAAACGCAATACACCGACGCGTCGGAAACCTGGCGTAGCCATATTGATTGGTACGGCTACGACGCGATGAACCGGCAGACCACGGCCGAGGCGGTCAATGCCAACCTGGAGATCAACGCGGCCCAGGGCCACAAGCTGACCTATGACGCCAACGGCAACCGGCTGAGCGACACCCATTGGGACAAGCAAATCCAGTCCGACGGCAGCAGGGCGGCGGGTTACACCACCGAGACCTACGCCTACGACGCGCTCAACCGCTTGAGCACGATGCGCCGCGACGGGCATCTGCTGGATGCGCGCTACTACGACGCGGCCGACCGGTTGGTGCTCAGCGGCATCGACGGCTCGCTGGGCAAGGCGTTCTTCGACCGTTCGGGGTTGGCGGGCGAGCAGCAGCGCAGCACCTACGACGCAGCGGGCCGCCTTGCCAGCGCGCAGACATTGAAGATGACCGCGCGCGGCTTGAGCAGCAGCCATGCCACGACCTACTTGGGCCACGACGGGGCGGGCAACGTCACGCAGTACCGGGTTGACGTGTACGAGGGCAGGCCCTACAGCAACACCTACACCTACGATTACGCGCGCTACGAAGGCTATCGGGAAGCCAGCCTGTCGGGAACCAGCACGACGCTGAACGCGGGCCAGACCACGTACCAGTACGACGTCAACGGCGATCTGGTTGGCGTAACCGATTCCAAGGACCGGGCCAAGAACCAGACGCTGGTCAATGACGCCCATGGCAAGCTCCTGCGGCGCGAGCAGAACGGCAAGGTCTCGCGCTCGCTGGTGGTCGATGGCGAGGTCCTGGGCACGGCAGGGCCGACGGTTGGTGAGGATGACTTCTCGGCGGGCTTCAGGCCGATCAGCAACGACAACCCATCGGCCAGCCCCGGCGCATACCGCGTCCGGGCCGGCGACACTTTGCAGGGCATTGCACAGCACGCCTACGGCGACAGCCGCCTGTGGTACCTGATCGCCGAAGCCAACGGCCTGGCGAGCGACCGCGAACTGCGGGTCGGCGTCACGCTGACGATCCCGAACCGGGTGGCGGGCAGCCACAACAATTACCAGACCTTCAAACCCTACGATCCAGGCAAGCTGCTGGGCGACACACAGCCGACGATGCCCGCGCCGCAAGCGTACGGCGGTGGCGGTCACCATGGCGGCTGCGGCGGGGTCGGGAAGATTCTGGTTGCGGTGGTGGCGGTCGTGGCGGTGGTGTATACGGCTGGGGCGCTGGCGCCTGCCGTGGCGGGTGCAGGGGCTGCTGCGGGAGCGGGAGCGGGCGCAGGAGCAGCGGCCGGGGCGGGGGCGGCGGCAGGCTTTGGCGCGACGATGGCGACGGGCGCGGCCGTGCTGACCGGCACGGCGACTGGCATCACCGGCATGGCGGCCGTGGGCATCGGTCTGGCCGCCGGGGCAGTGGGCAGCGCGGTTAGCCAGGGCGTGGGCATGGCCATCGGCGCGCAATCGAAATTCAGTTGGAGCGGGGTGGCGCTGAGCGCGCTCGGCGCGGGCGTCAGCGCGGGCGTCGGCACCGTCGCCAATGGCGGCAGTCTGTTTGCCGTCAACCAGGCCGCGCCCTCAGCCACCACGTTGACCACCATGCAGATCGCGCAGCGGGCGATGGTCAGCTCGACGCTCAGCCAGGGGATCGCGGTGGCGGCGGGGTTGCAGTCGCGGTTCAGTTGGACGAGCGTCGCGGCGGCGGGTATCGGGGCGGGAGTGGGCGCGGAGGTGGGAGCCGAATGGTTCCCCCATGCCCAGGACTTCGGCGACAGGCTGGCGCGAGGTTTTGTGTCGGGCGCGGTGGGAGGGATTGCCGCGTCGGTGTTGACGGGCGGCAAAGCAGATACCGTGCGGATCGCCACGGATGCGTTTGGGAATGCGCTGGGTAATTCGATTGTGGAGCAGGCGCAGTTGGCGGCCCAACGCGGGTGGGAAAAGAATGGCGTGCGGTTGCGCGGGCTGCGCGTGCAAGAAAGCGATCTTCCCGCATGGGGGCATCAAGACGCTTTGCGGCGACCAATGCCGACCGCCGGCGACGGGATCTATGAAGCGCTCGTGGCGGAATTCGGGCGTGCGCAAAGAGAGGGGGCGCTGTCGCTTGAAGGCGGCGCGATGGTAGCTGGCCCGGCCATGCTGTCGGGAAGGCCATTAAACCGGGAAGACTCTGGATCTTCTTCCGTTATGCCGTTGCGTGGCTTGGCGGATTCAGCGCGGAATCGAGAGCTTGAAAATACTCTGTTTTGCGAAATTCCTCCGGCGGTTGGTTCTGAGAAATGGCTGAAAACGGCAACATCGGCGGAGCTATACGCCAATGGGTATCAAACCATGGAGCAATATGATCCTGCCAGAGATCTTCGCAGTGCCCAAGCGCAGATGAAATTCGCAAACGACTTGGGATTTGCCATTGCGGGTCCACAAGTAGCAGCAGTCGCGGGGATAGGTATTTATGCGGCGGGGAGTGGGTTTATTGCTTCCCAACTGGCGAAAACGCCAGCGGCTACGCTGGGGTATAGGCAGCTTCTTAAGGGCATGGGATCTGGCAGTGTGGCCTCGACTGCCGCCTATTTAGTTCTAAAACAGGAGGATGCCACGCCTGCGGGAATAGCGGTCGCATTCGCGGGCGGCGCCATAGGAGGCGGACTCGTCAAGCAAGAATTAAATTATTTCGCTCAATTGCCTAATACGGCAATTCCGTTGACCGGGTCCAACTTCATGACCCAATTTACAGGAGCGGCGTATGGGTTCGGAACAGTCAATTGGGCCAATACGTTTGGCATTACCAGTGCCGGTCAGTCTTGGTGGACGCGGCCGATATATTCTCCCGTAAAGGGGGGGTAAATGACCTATGAGAGATTTGCCTATGGCCTTCAAAGATAATTGGCCCTTGCATCTTACTGCTGTATTTGCCGGAGATGGGCTCGACGATAAGCTGGCGCAGGATTTCTGGTCGGAAGAATTGTTCAACTATAAATCCATGGTTCGACACCATTGGTTGAAACTGGTTTGGGTTTATTGTGTAAGTGCTTTGGTTCAAATTACGCTTCCAGTATCAGTTGTGACGATACCGATTGCGCTTTATAAAAATGACGGCTTCGATTGGGGGTGGACATTAATGGTTCTTGGTATAGCAACGGTGGCTGCTTGGCTATTCGCCGTTATTGTTGCCATTGCAACATGGGTTGATCTTAACCGTGATGCGAGAAAAGAATTGGACGCGCAGTGACGCATTCGCCATAAGGCGATTTCAAGCTTTTACCCGCGCGCCAAAGTAGCCACTCCCGAACAGAATGGCGACTCGGTGAAGGCCCTGAGTCAGAACTTGGCCGCCGGTGTGGTCGACGTGCACATCCACCAAATCGTGGCGCATCGTAGAACAACGTGGCGTTCGACTCAATGGTGGAGCTTCTACCAGTACCGAGCTCTAAAAAAAGGATGCCACGCCTGCGGGGTTAGCGGCCGCATTCACGGGCGGCGCCATAGGAGGCGGGCTTGTCAAACAGGGATTGAATTATTTTGCTCAATAGCCTAATACGGCGATTCCGTTGACCGGGTCCAACCTCTTGACGCAATTTACTGAGGCGGCGTATGGGTTTGGAACAGTCAATTGGGCCAATACATTTGGCCTTACCCGTACCGGTCAGTCTTGGTGGACGCGGCCGATATATTCTTCCGTTAAGGGGGTTGATAAATGATCGATGGGAGAATCTTCTATGGCTTTCAAGGATAATTGGCCCCTGCACCTCACCGCTGCGTTGACCGGGAATGGGGCCAGTGATCAACTGGCACAGGATTTTTGGTCGGAAGAATTGTTCAACTATAAGTCCATGGTTAGATTTCATTTGCTGAAACTGGTTTGGGTTTATTTGCTTTGCTCATTGACTCAAGTTGCGCTGCCTGGGCTAATTTTTTTGATACCGGTCACGTTTTATCAAAATGGTGGTTCTGATTGGACTTGGACTTTAATAGCAATTAGTTTCGGAGCGGTGGGTAATTGGTTATTCCTTGTTCTTGTTGCCATTGCAAGATGGGCCGATCTTAAGCGTAAGGCAAGAAAGGAATTGAACGCGCAGTGACGCATTCTCCATAAGGCGATTTCAAGCTTGTACCCGCGCGCCAAAGTAGCCATTCCCCGAACAGAATGGCGACTCAGTGAAGGCCTTGAGTCAGAACTTGGCCGTAGATTTGCTCGACGTACATATCCGCCAAGTTACTTAGGGATGCCAACTTGCGCGCCAGCGCCAAATAATCGCCAGGTTGCTGAACCCATTCGTCGTTGCGGATTTGTGTTCGTGGCGCATCGTAGAACAACGTGGCGTTCGACTCAATGGTTGAGCTTCTACCGGTACCGAGCTCTAAAAAAGGATGCCACGCCTGCGGGGTTAGCGGTCGCATTCGCGGGCGGCGCCATAGGAGGCGGGCTTGTCAAACAGGGATTGAATTATTTTGCTCAATTGCCCAATACAGCGATTCCGTTGACCGGGTCCAACCTCATGACGCAATTTACAGGGGCGGCGTATGGGTTCGGGGCAGCCAACTGGGCCAATATATTTGGCATCACCAAGACTGGCCGGTCTTGGTGGACACAGCCAGTAAATTCACCCATCAACCGAGCTACTAAATTATCTTCAGGGGGGCATGGCGTTCAAGAATAACGGGCCTTTACATATCACTGCTTCATTGACTGGGGAGATGTTCAGCGATGAGTTGGCGCAGGATTTCTGGGCAGAGGATTTGCTTAATCCGAATTCTATGGTTCGGTGGCATTGGTTGAAACTGGTTTGGGTCTATTGTGTAAGTGCGTTATTTCAACTTACATTATTTTTATTAATATTTGTAATGCCGATCGCACTTTATCGAAGTGGTGGCTCCGATTGGGCTGGGCGGCTAATATTAATTGGTGCGGGGACAGTGTTTTGTTGGTTGTTGTCCTTTATTAATGCCACTGCGACTTGGATTGGTCTTAAGCGTCGTGCGAAAAAAGAAACGGAATCTCGGTGAGCGCTCGCCACGAGGGGTTCCCACCGGAGGTTGGTTTTGAGAAATGGCTGAAAACGGCAACATCGGCGGAGCTGTACGTCAATGGGTATCAAACCATGGAGCAATATCCATCCTGCCAAAGATCTTCGTAGTGCCCAAGCGATCGCCCTTCGGCGGCCGCGCGCCTGATGGGGAATTGGCGCGTGCCGGGAACATCGGGGGGCGCCAAATCGGGGCAATCCCTATTGTGCATATCAGCAACACAAATGCACATGATAAGAGTTCGCATTACACTTCCTTGCCAATCGTTCACCAACCCTGCAAGGAAGCGTCATGCAAGACCCGCGGCCCGCCAGCCTGATTTTCCCCATTCGTCCACGCCTCGCCCTGCGGCGCAGCACCAGCCTGGTGCTGATGGCGCTGGCCAGCGGCACAGCGCTGGCGCAGGAGTCGGGCGTCGCCACCTTGCCCGCCGTGCAGGTCCAGGCCGACGGCGATCCCACCACCACCGAGGGCACGGGCTCCTACACCCCACGCGCCACGGCGGCCAGCACCGGTCTGCCGCTGACGCTGCGCGAAACCCCGCAATCGGTCACCGTCGTCACGCGCCAGCGCATCGAAGACCAGGACATGCGCTCGCTGACCGACATCCTGGGCAACACGCCCGGCATCTCGGTGCAGAACTACGACAGCGAACGCTACACCTTCAGCTCGCGCGGCTTCGCCATCAGCAATTATCTGTACGACGGCGTGCCCACCAGCTTCGAAACCGGCTATTCGGCGGGCGAATCATCCATCGACCCCATCATCTACGATCGCGTCGAAGTCGTGCGTGGCGCAACGGGCCTGCTGACCGGCACCGGCAACCCGTCCGCGTCCGTCAACCTGGTGCGCAAGCACGCCACCAGCCGCGAATTCACCGCCGACCTGAGCGTCAGCGCCGGCACCTGGGACACCTACCGCGCCACCGCCGACCTGTCCTCGCCGCTGAACGCCAGCGGCAGCGTGCGCGGCCGCATCGTCTCGGCCTACCAGGACAACCACTCGTACCTGGATGGCTACCAGAACCGCAAGAAGGTCTTCTATGGCGTGGTGGACGCCGACCTGACCGCCCGCACCACCTTGAGCGTCGGCTTCAACTATCAGGACAACGACCCGCAACGCAGCAGTTGGGGCGGTTTCCCGCTGTGGTACGCCGACGGCGGCCGCACCGACTGGAAACGCTCGCTCAACACCGGCGCCGACTGGACCAAGTGGGCCAGCACCACCGAAGGCGCCTTTGCCAGCCTGGAGCACCGCTTCGACAACGGCTGGCGCGTGCAGGCCGTCGGTTCGCACTCCAAGCACGAAATGGACGGCAAGCTGCTCTACCTGACCGGCTGGCCCGACCGCGTCACCGGCCTGGGCATGGGCGCCTCGGCCCAGCGCTACTACGGCGACCGCAAGCAGAACAGCCTGGACCTCAAGGCTTCCGGCCCATTCTCATTGTTCGGCCGCCAGCACGAAGCGGTGGTCGGCGCCAGCTTCACCCGCCAATACGCCGATTTCCGCAACCGTGGCGCGGTCTCGCCGGCGCCCATCGGCAATTTCCTGGACTGGGACGGCTCGTATCCCGAACCGCAGTGGAGCGACACCTCCACCCTGGCCAGCCGCTACACCACCAAGCAGGCCGGTTGGTACGGCGCGCTGCGCTTCAGCCTGGCCGACCCGCTGAAGCTGATCGTCGGCGGCCGCTACAGCACGTGGAAGACGGATGCGGTAGGGTGGGGCGGCAGCAGCCGGCAGGCGTTCGACAAGGACGCCTTCGTGCCGTACGCCGGCCTGCTGTACGACATCAACGAGAACTACACGGCGTACGTCAGCTATACCGGGATCTTCAATCCGCAGGACAAGCAGGACCGCAACGGCAACTGGCTCGATCCGCTGGAGGGCAAGGCCTACGAGGCCGGCATCAAGGGTGAATTCCTCGAAGGCCGCCTGAATGCCTCGGCGGCGGTATTCCAGATCAACCAGGACAATCTGGCGCAGGACGATGTCGGCTATCTGGTGCCCGGCACGCTCAACCAGGCCTCGCGCGCCGCTAATGGCACGCGCAGCCGGGGCTTCGACCTGGAAGTGTCGGGGGAAGTCTCGCCCGGCTGGAACGTGGCGGCGGGATGGTCGCACTGGACCGCGCGCGATGGCGACGGCAGCCCCATCCAGACCGACCAGCCGCGCAGCCTGGTGCGCTTGTTCACCACCTACCGATTGCCGGGCGACTGGAACCGGTTGACGGTGGGCGGCGGCGTCAACTGGCAGAGCCACGTCTACATGATCGCCAACGGTCCCAATGGCGAGGAGCGCGTGGGGCAGGGCAGCTATGCGCTGGTCAACCTGATGGCGCGCTACCGGTTCGACAAGAGCCTGTCGGCGCAGCTGAACGTCAACAACCTGATGGACCGCAAGTACTACTCGCAGATCGGCTTCTACAGCCAGGGCGCGTGGGCGGCGGGGCGCAGCGCGATGTTGACGATGCGGTATCAGTATTGAGCGCGAGCCCGGCCGGTTCGGCCGGGCTGACTCATCGTCCTGGAGACGGCGCCCGTCATGCCTATCGCGGGCGCCGGGCCAGCGTCAGAAGCTCGGCTTGCGGCTGTTCGACTGGTTGATGAACTCGATCCGCGCGTTGGTCCAGGCCGGGTCATACAACTGCACGCTGACGCCGCTGTATTTCAGCACCGCTTGCGTCATGTCGGTCGAGCAACCCATGCCGGGATTGGTGCTGGGTTTCTGGCACCACTCCAGGTTCAACTGGTTGGGAAAGTTCGACTGCTTGCCGTATTTCTGCACCACGGCCTGCGCCATGGCGTCCTTGTTGGCCGGTGTCCACGGCATTTCGTAGCTGACCTGGGACACCGCCAGCGGACGCTGCTTGTCGACCGGCACGCGCGGCTCGAAATGCACCACCAGCCGAACGCCGTCTTTTTCGTAGCTGAAATTCTGCGGCTGCTTGGTATTGGTGACGGGGTTCAGCGTCGGGTAACCCGCCTTGATCTGATGCTTGCCCACGCCGAAATTCTTCGCCGCGGCGGCGACCGCTTCGTCGTAGTCCATGCCCGTCTTGACGCCGGCGATGTCGAAACTCCGAGCATCCACCGAGCGCGGCGGCTCGGCGTTCGCGGGGGCGGCAACCACGGCGGTGATGGCGGAGATCAGGAGTGCGGCTTTGAACTTCAAAATAATATCCTCTGCAAGTGGCGACCGGCCTGATCGATGGCGCGGCCGGTGGGCCTTTCAGTGAAGCTGGTCGGAGCCTTCCGGCTGTAGTCCCGCTAGGCCATTCCAATCGGGATCCTTGTACGTGCCCAGTCGGATGGGATAGACCGGATGCCCCGCCAGGCAGGCATTGAACGCATCCAGGAACGCTTCGACGTCGTGCGTGTAGAAACGCCATTCCTTCTGGTGATTGCCGGTCAGGCAGGCCACCTGCACCCCGATGTCGGAGTCGTCGAAAGCCTGTTCGATGGCTTCTTCGAAGCGGTTGGTGCTTTGCTTGTCTTCTTCATTGGGCATGCCGTTTTCGATGCCCGTGTACGGCCAGGAAATGATGACCAGGTTCTCATTGACCTGGCGTGTGGGCGCCGGCGGCAGGCCGGTGCGCAAGCGGACCACGACCAACAGATCGTTGATGCGGGCTTCGCCCACGGACCAGAGGTCGCCTGGAAAAATACGGCTCATTGAATGGGATCCTGGGTTGCTGGCCGGGCCCGCGGGCCCGGCGCTTCTTATTGCCCGGCAACGTTGCGCGCGCGCGCTGCCGAGGGAAGGTCCGCATTATCAAGGGCGGATTTGCGTATGTCCCCAATAAAGTGCAACCGGATCTTTCGCCAGATCGGCGAGCGCGGGGATCACTGGCGGGGATAAGAGCCCAGCAGCCGTATCTCCGGATGGGCCGCCAGCATGGACGCCAGCGGCTCCTGCCGGGCGTGGCCGGCCACCTCGACCACGTAGCGATGCGTGTCCAGCGTCTTCTTGCTGGGCCGCTCGTAGATCGTCAGCACCGGCACCTTGGCATCGACCAGCGCCGCCAGCGTGTCGTTGAACCTGTCGTCGGATGTGTCGACCAGCAGCGAGGTCTTGTCGCGCCCGGTCGGCGCCGGCATCGCGCGGCCCAGCACCCACCAGCGGGTCACGTTGTGCGGCCCTTGCTCAATGCCATCCACCAGCGATACCAGCGAATAGACCGACGCGCCCACCTTGGGGCCGAACGACGCCTTGTCATGGCCCGGGCTGTCGGCCACCGTCTTGGCGGCGGCGCCGCCGCTGGCGGCCTCGGTGCGCTTGACCTTGGGCATCTCGCGGTCGACCCACGGCTTGACCTCTTCGAACGCCACCGGGTGCGCCAGCACTTCCTTGACGTCCGCCAGTTTGGTGCCCGGCTTGGCCAGCAGGCTGTAGCCGAGCATCTTCGGATACTCGGCCACGATCATCACGTCCGGCAGGTCCAGCACGGCATCCAGGTACGGCGTCACGCCCACTACCGACGTCGTGACGGGCACGCAGGCGCGTTCGATCTTGCCGGACTGGTAGCCCTTGAACAGGTCGTCGCGCGTCAGCGGCACCAGGTCAGCGGGGCCGAACAGATCCAGGCAGGCCTGGTGCGTCCACGAACCCGCCGGCCCCAGGTAGCCGATCTGGCCGGCCGCGCTGGCGGCCAGCGGCAGCGCGAACATCGAGCAGCCGACGAGCGTCGACAGAATGGTCTTCTTCATGCTTTCCCCTTGTAGAGCGCGGGTCAGGCGCCCGCGTTGGCATACTCTACAACGGCAATGTCGCGAAAGGCGCGGATCAGCGCCAGCCTTGGCGACCCGCGCGACCAGATCAGGCCGAAGCGGCGCGGCTCGCAGGGCTCGGGCAGCGGCAGGGCCAGCAGGCCGAGCCGTTCGATCGCGCCGTTGGTGGAGCGCGGCAGGATCGCCACCCCCAGGTCGCGGCTGACCATCACCGCGATGGATTCGATGGCGTTCAGCTCGAAGCGCTCGCGCGGCGTGATGCCGACGCGCCGCAGGTAATCGTCGATGTGCTGGCCGCCCCAGTCGCTGCGCTGGTAGCGGATGAAGGGCTCGGCCGTCAGCAGGATGTGCGGGTGCCGACCGGCATGGCGCGGCGCCGCCGCCAGCACGTAGGGTTCTTCGCGCAGCAACTGCCAGCCCAGGCTCTTGGACAGCGGGTAGGGCGCTTGCAGCGCGATGGCGGCGTCCAGTTCGCCGCTTTCGATGGCGGGGTAGAAGCGCGCCGAATGGCCCGGCTGGATCTCGACGTTGATGAGCGGATGGCGCCGCACCAGGTGTTCCAGGATGGTCGGCACCATCGAATTGAGCGCCGTATTGCCGGCCCCGAGCCGCAGCTCGCCCATCATCTCGTCGGAACGGGCCAGATAGCGGATCTTCTCGATCCGTTCCAGCACCTCGCGCATCGGCCCGATCAGTTCGGTGGCCTTGGCGGTCAGGTGCACGGTGCGGCCGGCGCGCGCCACCAGCGCCACGCCCAGCTCCTGTTCCAGCTTGCGGATCTGCTGCGCCACGGCGCCGTGGGTCAGCCCCAGGCGGCGGGCGGCTTCGGCCATGGAGCCATGGCGCGCCACGGCGGCCAGCGTGTGCAGGAAGTCGGTGTTCATGATGATAGATATTCTATCGTCTTATCGTAATTTGGCTGTCCCCGATCGCACGTCTCCAGCGCCACAATGCGGCCAGGAGACATCAATGAGAAGCAAGCTTTTCGTTCCCGCCTCGCGCCCGGAACTGTTCGACAAGGCCCTGGCCAGCGCGGCCGATGCGCTGTCCTTCGACCTGGAGGACGCGGTCGCGCCGACCCGCAAGCAGGAAGCCCGCGCCGCCTTGGCGGCCTGGCTGACTGCGCCCGCGTTCGCCGCCGCCCGTGAACAACATCCCAAGAAAATTATCGTCCGCGTCAACGCCGCCGACACGCCCGACTTTGCCGCCGACCTGGCCGCGCTGCGCGGCCTGCCCATCGACGTGCTGAACCTGCCCAAGGTCGAAAGCGCCGCCGCGCTGCGCGCCGCGATCGACGAGGCCATGGACGCCGGCTTCGCCGGTGAATTCCTGGTCACCATCGAAACCCCGCGGGCGCTGGCCGACGCCGCGCAACTGGCGGCGGCCCATCCATGCGTCGCCGGTCTGCAACTGGGCCTGGCCGACCTGTTCGAGCCGCTCGGCATCGAGCGCTACCAGCCCGACACGCTGCGCGCGGTGATGCTGTCCCTGCGCCTGGCCGCCGGCTGCGCCGGCAAGTACGCCATGGACGCGGCCTATGCCCGCGTGCGCGATGCCGAGGGCTTTCGGGCCGAGGCGCAACTGGCGCGCTCGCTCGGGTTCCTGGGCAAGTCCTGCGTGCATCCCAGCCAGATCGCCATCGCCAACGAAGTGTTCGGCTTCAGCGCGGACGAGATCGCCCAGGCCGAGCGCATCGTGTCCGCCAGCCGCGAGCATGACGGCGTCGGCGCCTTCGTGCTCGACGGCAAGATGATCGACGCCCCCTTCGTGCGGCGCGCCCAGGACGTGCTGCTGGCCGCCGGCCGCGCCGCCTGACGCGGCCGCGCTACCGATTTTGAGTGAATCCGCAATGCAACAAGCATCCCCCGCCGACCTGCCGCTGGCCGGCATCAAGGTCCTGGACCTGAGCGCTTACATCGCCGGCCCCTATGGCTGCGCCCTCTTGGGCGACATGGGCGCCGACGTCATCAAGGTCGAGCCACCCGAAGGCGACAACCTGCGCAAGTACCCGTCGACGCTGGCCAGCGAAAGCCGCGCCTTCCTGGGCATCAACCGCAACAAGCGCGGCCTGTGCCTGAACCTGAAGGAAGCCGCCGGCCACGAGATCCTGCTGCGCCTGGTGCGCCAGGCCGACGTGCTGGTCCACAACTTCCGGCCCGGCGTGCCCGAACGCCTGCGCATCGACTTCGCCACGCTGTCGGCGGTCAACCCGCGCCTGGTCTATTGCGCCATGACCGGCTATGGCGCGGTCGGCCCCATGGCGCGCCACGCCGGCTACGACCAGGTGCTGCAATCGATGACCGGCATGTGCGCCGCCCAGGCCAAGGCCGACGGTCCGCCCGAAGTGCTGTACGGTTCCGTGGTCGATTACTACGGCGCCGCCTTGATCTCCAACAGCGTGGCGGCGGCCCTCTACCGCCGCGAGAAGACCGGCCGTGGCCAGGCGATCGAGGTCTCGCTGCTGGGCAGCGCGCTGGCGATGCAGTCGGCCCGCCTGGTGTGGGCCGACGGCGAACCGCGCCATATCGAACGCGACATGCGCTCGGGCGGCATCACCGGCATCCATCCCACCCGCGACGGCTACCTGTACCTGTCGGCCAACACGCCGCACTTCTGGCGCGCGCTGTGCGGCCACCTGGACCTGCCGGAGCTGGCCGAACACCCTGACTACGACTCCGTCAAGAAACGCGCTGCCCAGGCTGCCGTGCTGGTGCCCCGGGTGCGCCAGGCGCTGGCGCGCGCTTCGGCCCGCGAATGGGCCGAGCGCTTTGGCCAGAGCGTGCCTTGCGCCGAAGTGCGCCCGGTCGAGGACATGTTCGATCATCCCCAGGTCGAGGCCATGGGGCTCATGCGGCCGTACCACAACCCGCAGGCCGGCGACTACCTGGGCCTGGCGCAATGGGCCCACTTCGGCGGCGCCGCGCCAGCGCCTGCCGATGAGTCGGGGGAGGGGCGCGGCGAATCTGGAGCAGGGCGCGGTGGGTCCGAGGCAGCGCGCGACGAGTCCCGGGCAGGGCGCAGCGAGTCCCGAGCAGGGCGCGGCGCGCCCGGTCTGGGCGAACACAGCGAAAAAATTCTGTCCATCCTGGGATACACCGCGTCCGAAATTGCCCAATTACGGCAATCCTCGGTGGTGCAATAGCCGCCACAACGATCATAAGACTCGTCCGAGACAGAACGAGGAGACAAAAAAATGCTTCCACGCTACCAGCAGCGTCCCGACGGCTCCAACTGGGGCGACTTCGGCGACGACGACCAGCTCGGCACCCTGAACCACCTGGACCGCCAGGCGCGCCTGGCCGCCGTCGCGGAAATCCGCGAAGGCCTGTCGTTTTCCCTGAGCCTGCCGCTGACGGTGCCGCGCGCGCCCGTGCTCAACCCACGGCGCAAGGGCCCCGTGATCCAGCCCGCCGAAAAGAACGGCGTGCCGGTGTACCGCTATCCGCTGGCGCGCGACGTGCCGGGCGCCACCGACGTCGTCAGCGACGACCGCGTCACGCTGTCGCCGCAGTACTCCACCCAATGGGACGCCCTGGGCCACGTCGGCGCGATGTATGACGCCCACGGCACCGGCCAGCCGCAGCCGACCGGCTACAACGGTTTTACCGTCAGCGAACCGCGCGTCGACGGCTTCACCGGCACCCAGGACTTGTCCATCGCGCCCATGGCGCGGCACGGCATCCAGGGGCGCGGCGTCATGGTCGACCTGCGCGCCCGCTTCGGCGACGCGCATCGCAAGGTCTCGTACCAGGACCTGATGGACGTGATGCACGCCGACGGCGTGCAGGTGCGCGCCGGCGACATCCTGTGCCTGCATACCGGCCTGGCCGACCTCGCGCTCACGCTGGGCGATGACGAGCAGGACCGGCTCAAGACCAGTTGCTGCGTGCTGGACGGCGCCGACGCGCAATTGCTGGCCTGGATCAAGGACAGCCGCATTGCCGCCATCGCCGCCGACAACCACGCGGTGGAATTGCGCAACCATCACCTGGAGAGCGGCAGCGGGCCGCTCCTGCCGCTGCACGAACAATGCCTGTTCAAGCTGGGTTTGCCGCTGGGCGAACTCTGGCACCTGACCCCGCTGGCGCACTGGTTGCGCCAGCACGACCGCCACGCCTTCTTCCTGACCGCCGCACCGATGTACGTGCCCGGCCTGGTGGGCGCGCCGGTCAACCCCATCGCGACCGTCTGACCTCGGACGGACCGCGCCACGATCCTTGATCGATTCAACATCCCCTGCAGGGGAGACGTGAGGAGCACACATGAAGAAAACCCGTCACGCGGCCCTGGCCGCACTGCGCCCCGTGGCCGCCGCATTGGCCCTGGCCGGCACCCTGGGCGCGGCCCACGCCGCCGGCTACCCCGACCAGCCCATCACCGTGGTGGTGCCGTACTCGGCCGGCGGCGGCGCCGACAACGCCGCCCGCATCATCGCGCAAGGCATGGGTGAAGTCGCCGGCCAGAGCGTCGTCATCGAAAACAAGGGCGGCGCCAGCGGCTCCATCGGCGCCGCCTACGTGGCCCGCGCCAAGCCCGACGGCTACACCGTGCTGTACGACGCCTCCGCGTTCTCCATCAACCCCGTGCTGCGCAAGCTGCCCTACGACGCCAAGAAGGACTTCATTCCCGTCTCGCAGGCCGTCAGCGTGCCCAACATCCTGGTCGCCGCAACCGGCTCGGCCTTCAACAGCCTGCCCGACTTCATCAAGGCCGCGCGCGCCAACCCCGGCCGCTATACCTTCGCCTCGTACGGCCCCGGCAGCCTGGCGCAGATGGCCGCCGAACTGCTCAAGAAGGATGCCAAGATCGACGTCGTGCACGTGCCGTACAAGGGCGGCGCGCCCGCCATCGTCGACGTCATGGGCGGGCAGGTCGATGTGTACTTCGCCAACGCCGCGTCCAGCCTGAACTACGTCAGCACCGGCAAGCTGAAAGCGCTGGCCGTCTCGTCGGCCGCGCGCATGCCCGACCTGCCGAACGTGCCCACCGTCAGCGAAGGCGGCGTCAATGCCTTCGACGTCGTCGAATGGAACGGCTTCTTCCTGCCGGCCGGCACCGATCCGCAGGTCGTCGCCAAGCTGCAGGACCTGGTGCAGAAGGCGCTGGCCCGCCCCGAAACCCGCGACAAGCTCGCCAAGCTCGGCCTGACCCCGGTCGGCAGCAGCGCCGCGGACTTCGCCAAGTTCGTCGACGCCGAACAGGTCCGCTGGGCCGAGGTCGTGAAAACCAATAACATCACCGTGAACTGATCGGAAGGGGCGGGCAGCGCCGTTGCCCGCCCCGCCGACGCAAGCACCCAAGGGGAGATGCCGCAATGAGCCGGGAAGACGATTTCGAGCGCGGCCTGGCCAACCGCCGCGCCGTACTGGGAGAAGAATGGGTGCAGCGCTCGCTGGACCGCGCCACCACCTTCACCGCCGACTACCAGAACCTGATCACCCGCTACGCCTGGCACGACATCTGGAGCCGCCCGGGCCTGCCGCACAAGGCGCGGCGGATGATGGTGCTGGCGGTGACCTTGTCTTTAGGGCGGTGGGAGGAATTCGAACTGCACGTGCGCGCCGCGCTGACGGCGAAGGACGACTCGCGGCTGAGTCCGGATGAACTGAAGGAAGTGCTGCTACAGAACGCGATCTACGCGGGCGTGCCGGCGGCCAATACCGCGTTCAATCTGGCGCAGGGGATTCTGCGCGAGGTGGCGGGGGAGATTGGGTATGTGTTGGAGCCGGCGGATGCGCGGGGGGCGGATTTGTTTGGCGGCGGTTAGGCGGTCTGGGGGGCGTTTCTGTCGGCGGTCGCCTGCGGGCTCCCTAGTGCATCCTACCCCGGCCCAATTCGTGCGCAACTAGAAAATTGTCTTTCCGGTCCTATAGTCAAGCCTATATGCGGAACTATTGAAGTCCACGGCCTCGATATAGTCAGGCAACAGGCGGAAGTCCCCTGTAAATATGTCCGCTCCAGATACTCGCCACATCAGATCTCCGTCGGTTGAAATTCGAGAAATCTCCAGCTCGCCATGAGAGATCAATGCAGACCGGTGGCTATTCCAGTGGATGCCAAAGCATGTCGCCGCATCGGCTCGGACTGACCACAGCAATCGATGTGGTCGATCCAATGACAGGCACACAACATGGTTACCGACTGCCAAATGAAGCTTGTCGTCAATCATCAGGGCCGAATGCTGGTGGACCGTTGAGCATCCTCCACCCGCGCCAACGACCATTATGCGTTGATGGTTCAGATCAATGCCGTGGATGGAGCTCGGCAACCCGTTCGCAAGACATATTTCTAGCGAGTAACGATGCGGGTTGTCCTGTGAATCGAATGAATACAATGGCTCATCGATAATGTGGAGTGGACCGTAGCGAGTCGTCATCGTAATGGTCATTTGGTCGTCTACCTGTTCTCGCCGTCGGGCTTTGATTCGTATTGTTTCACTGAATTTTCCATGGGCACCTTCATGAATTCATAACTCGAATCGCTCAATACCGAATTACCACCGACTCCGCCGTCCGCACCGCCGAATCCCGGCAGACCGCCTCGATATTGTTCCCATCCGGATCAAGCACGAACGCCGCGTAATACCCCTTGTGGTACGCCCGTTCCCCCGGCGCGCCATTGTCCCGCCCGCCATGGGCCATCGCGGCCTGGTAGAACGCATCCACCATGTCCCGGTCCCGCGCCTGGAACGCCAGATGCAACCGCCCGGTCAGTTGCCCCTGCACCTCATCGCTATCCGGCGTGGAAATGAACAACTCATCCGCCCAGAAATTCCTGTCATCGGACCCGCCGATCGGAATTCGCAGCGCTTCGAACACGGCGGTATAGAACTTCTTGCTGGCGGGCAGATCACGCACCACCAACCCGATGTGATCAATCAAACGGCCCTTGTGTCGTTCTCGATTCAGCACGAAACGCTCCTCGTGGTTGAGGGAAAAACAGGGAAATCCGCCGCCCGGGCGCCGTACCCGTATCTCCCGTGCGACGGCGCCCCGAACTCGCCGATAACTATAATCCCCCCTCGATCCCCGCTTTGACGGCATTTCCCGCCGTGTCTCATGTCCGCCACGCCCCTTCGCGTGCTGTCCGTCATCCCGCCGATGACGCAGCTCAATACGCCATACCCGTCCACCGCCTACCTGACCGGCTTCCTGCGCTCCCGCGGCGTCACGGCCACGCAGGAAGACCTGGCGTTGGCGCTGGTCTTGCGCCTGCTGTCGTCCGACGGCCTGCGCGCCGTGGCGGCCAGGGTGGATGCGTTGCCGCTGGACAAGCACACCCCCGCGATCCAGGCCTTCGTCGCCATGCAGCCGCGCTACCTGGCCACCATCGGCCCGGTGATCGCCTTCCTGCAGGGGCGTGACTCGACGCTGGCGCACCGCATCGTCGGCCGCCACTTCCTGCCCGAGGGCCCGCGCTTTGCCTCGCTGGACGTGTACGTCGATGACGAGGGTGGCGACCCGCTGGGCTGGGCCTTCGGCGCCCTGGGCCTGCAGGATCGCGCCAAGCACCTGGCCACGCTGTACCTGAACGACCTGGCCGACGTGCTGCGCGACGCCATCGATCCGCGTTTTGAATTCGTGCGCTACGCCGAATCGCTGGCCGGCAGCCAGCCGACCTTCGACCCGCTGGCCGACGCGCTGGCCGCGCCGCTGAACCTGGTCGACGACACCCTGCGCGACCTGACCCTGGAAGCCCTGGCGCGCCACCAGCCCACCATGGTGCTGCTGTCGGTGCCGTTCCCCGGCGCCGTCTACGCCGCCTTTCGCATCGCCCAGGCGATCAAGGCGCAAGACCCCAGGATCATCACCGTGCTGGGCGGCGGCTTCGTCAACACCGAGCTGCGCGAACTGAAAGACCCGCGCGTCTTCGACTATTTCGACTTCGTCAGCCTCGACGCCGGCGAGCGCCCCTTGCTGGCGCTGATGGAACACGTGCAAGGCAAGCGCTCGCGCCAGCGCCTGGTGCGCACCTTCCTGCGCGACGCCGACAGCGGCGCGGTGCGCTACGTCAACCTGATCGAGTCCGACGTCGCCTTCGCCGAGGTCGGCACGCCCACCTGGGACGGCCTGCCGCTGGACCGCTACCTGTCGCTGCTGGACATGCTCAACCCCATGCACCGCCTGTGGAGCGACGGTCGCTGGAACAAGCTGACCGTGGCGCATGGCTGTTACTGGAAGAAGTGCAGCTTCTGTGATGTCAGCCTGGATTACATCGGCCGCTACGAAGGCGCCTCGGCCACGGTGCTGGCCGACCGCATCGAGGCCATCGTGCAGGAAACCGGCCAGACGGGATTTCACTTCGTCGACGAGGCCGCGCCGCCCAAGTCCCTCAAGGCCCTGGCTACGGAACTGATCGCGCGCAACGCCGGCATCTCGTGGTGGGGCAACATTCGCTTCGAGAAGACCTTCACCCCCGAGCTGTGCGAACTGCTGGCCGACAGCGGCTGCATCGCCGTCTCGGGCGGCCTGGAGGTCGCCTCGGACCGCCTGCTGAACCTGATGAAGAAGGGTGTGTCGGTCGACCAGGTGGCGCGCGTGACCCGCGCCTTCAGCGACGCCGGAGTCCTGGTGCACGCCTACCTGATGTACGGCTTTCCCACGCAGACCGTCCAGGACACGGTCGACGCGCTGGAATACGTGCGCCAGCTATTCGAGAACGGCTGTATCCAGAGCGGGTTCTTCCACCGCTTCGCCTGTACGGTGCATTCACCGGTCGGGCTGAACCCCGAGGAATACGGCGTGACGCTGCGGCCGCTGCCGGACGTGACGTTCGCCAAGAACGACATCGGCTTCGACGACCCGACCGGGGTGGATCACGACGCGCTGGGACGGGCGTTGAAGAAGGCGATCTACAACTACATGCACGGGATCGGGCTGGACGAGGACGTGCGTAGCTGGTTTCCGTTCAAGGTGCCGAAGACGACGGTGGGGCGGCATCGGATTGCGAAGGCGTTGAGCCAGCGGGGGTGAGCGACAGGCCGCGCTTGTATTCCCCCGGCCCCACGCCAAACTCCTTCCGGAACGCCGCCGCGAAGTGGCTGGGATTCGAATACCCCATATCGAACGCCACCTCCATCACCGTCACCTTGCCCGCCCGCAGCTGCCGCTGCGCCTCGCGCATCCTCGTCTGCTGGAACAAGCCGTAGACGCTGTGCCCGAACAATTCGCGGAATCCTCGCTTGATGCGCATGGCGCTCAAGCCCGTCTGCGCGGCTATCTGCGCTAGCGTGGGCGGATGGGCGAGGTCGGCCAGCAGATAGTCGCGCGCCGCCATCAGGCGTTGCCGTTGCGGCGTGGCGGCATTGGCCCGGCTCAGGTCCGCGTGGCCGGCCTCGAGAAACAGGCCCGTGAGCATCATGGCCTGCGCTTCGCGGATCAGCCGCGCGCCGGGCGTGTCGCAGACGGGCGTGCGCAGATGCTTCAACTCGCGGCTGATGGCCAGCGCTGCTTGATGCAGCTTTTCGCCGCGATAGCCGGTGCGAAAGCAACTGCCGGAGTCCAGTGAGCGCCGCAGCGGCGCGTCCTCTTCGTCCTCGATCCACGTGCGCAGCACGTCCGGCCGCAGCGCAACGGTCAGGCTCTCGCACACCCCATGTTGGGCAAAGTGTCCACGGCGATCTGGCGTGTAGTACAAGCAGCCCGACGTTTCCCTGATGGCCTCGCCCTGTCCGGCGACGCCGCCTTCCAGCCAGCAATCGGTCTCGCCGCGCAATTGGTACGACAGCAATACGCGGTTGCCGTCGTCACGCGTGTGCACGGTGAACGGCTGCTCGAATGCGCTTTGCCAATGGCAAAGCTCGATGCCCTCCGCCACTTCCGCGTACACCAACCGATGTCGTTGTCCTGACAGGTAGTGCGCCAGGAAGTCCGTGTCGAACATCGAGGACGTGGGCACATCGGGCAGGGAGGAAATGGCGCCGTGGCGCGGCGCGTCGGGATGGGTCTTCATGAAGCGATGTCGGGGGACCCGTTTCGGGGGTGACGACCCGATCCGGGTAGTTAAAGGAATGAGACGCAATATTAAATGGAGCGGCTTCCAAGCAATGCCCATACATCGCGCCCGGCGACACGCGCCGGGTCTCGGGATGCATGCCATCAAACAAACGGACCACGCTCATGATCTTCCAATCCCGCGCCAGATGCGCATCACCCCGGGTTCTTACCGTCGGATTTCATTTGCTGCTGTTGGCCTGGACCCAGCCCGGCGCGGCGCAGGCGGCCGCAGCGGCCAAGGCGGGGGACGCGCCCACCTTGCCGTCCGTCGAGGTCGTCGGCATTGCACAGGACGATGGCGTGGTGCCGCGTCGCTCCAGTTCCGCCACGCGCACCGATACGCCCCTGATCGAGACGCCGCAGTCCCTCTCGGTGGTCACCCGCGAGCAGATGGACGCGCGCAACGTGCGCTCGGTCAACGAGGCCTTTCGCTACGCGCCCGGCGTCGCCACTGAATCCTGGGGCGCCGTCACCGCCTATGACGACATGAGCATCCGCGGCTTCAGCACGGGCAACGGCCCCGTCGACACCTTCCTGGACGGCATGCGCCTGAACCGCGGCGTCGTCTTCGGCGGCCAGCAGGTCGATCCTTTCCTGCTCGAACGCATGGAAGTGCTGCGCGGCCCCGCCTCGGTGCTGTACGGCACCTCCACGCCCGGCGGCGTCATTGCGCTGACCAGCAAGCTGCCGCGCGAAGACGCCGTGCGCCTCATTGAGCTTGAGGGCGGCACCAGCCGCTACCGTCGCGGCTCGTTCGATCTGGGCGGCAAGGCCGACGAACGCGGCACGCTGCTGTTCCGGGTCGTCGGCACCGCCATGAACAGCGATGGCCAACTGGACGGCACCTGGCTGCGCCGCCGCGCGGTCGCGCCCTCGCTGACCTGGCAACCCAGCGCTGCCACCCGCTTGACGCTGTACGCGCGCTACCAGGACGATCCCGGCCTGGGCATGATCTCGTCGGTGCCGGGCATCGGCAGCGTACTGCCCAACCCCCATGGCCAACTGCCGCCCCGCTTCAACGTGGGCGAGCCGGGCTACGACACGTTCGCGCGCACCATCCGCGCCGTGGGCTACCAGTTCGACCAGAAGCTGGCGGGCGACTGGTCGATGAGCCTGAACGGCCGCTACACCCGCGTCGACAGCGACTATGACGCCGTGGTCCTGGCCGCCTTGCAACCGGACCTGCGCACCATCGACCGCCAGGTGCTCGGTTCCACCGAGCGCTACGACAGCTTCACCCTGGACAACCAGTTGAAAGGCCGCTTCGCCACCGGCGCCGCGCGCCACGAACTGCTGGCCGGCCTGGTGTGGGAGCAGATGCGCGGCGACGGCGACTACCGCACGACCTACAACGGCACCAAGCTGGATATCTACAGCCCCGTCTACGGCGCGCGGCAGCCCGTCCCGCCCACCGTCATGGACAAGGGCATGCGCTCGACGCTGACCGGCCTTTACGTGCAGGACCAGGTCGCGCTGGGCAACTGGCACGCCACCGTCGGCGTGCGCCAGGACTGGTCGACCATCGATTCCACCGACAGGCTCTGGCACAGCGGCTTCACCCAGAAGGACCAGGCAACCACCGTGCGCGTCGGCACGCTGTATCGCTTCGGCAATGGCCTGGCGCCGTATGCCACCTACGCGCAGTCCTTCGAGCCCGTGAACAGCCTGTCCGCCAGCGGCGAGCCGTTCAAGCCGACCCGGGGCGAGTTGTTCGAGACCGGCCTCAAGTACCAGCCGGAGAACTGGGACGCCTTGTTCTCCGCGGCGATCTACCACCTGACCCAGACCAACGTGCTGAGCGCCGACCCCGCCAACCCGCGCCTATCCGTGCAGTCGGGCGAGGTCCGCTCGCGCGGGCTGGAGCTGGAAGCGCATGCGCGGCTGTCGCCGCAGTGGAGCGTGATCGCGGCCTATACGTGGCAGAACGTCGAATACACCAAAGGCAACGCCAACGAAGTGGGCAGGACGCCCTCGCGCGTGCCGACGCGCTTTGGCGGCGTCTGGCTGGCGTGGGATGCCCCGTCGGGGTTGGGCGCGGCGCTCGGGGTGCGGCATAACGGCGGAAGCTGGGGCGGATACAAGACGCTGCAGGACTTCCGCGTGCCGGGATACACGTTGGTGGATGTGCAACTGCATTACGACCTGGGGCGGCAGGTGCCCAGCTTGAAAGGGACGAAGGTGCAGTTGAATGTGTCGAACTTGACGGACAAGCGGTATAGCGGGGGATGCTATGACCTGGATAACGGCTGCTTCGCGGGGGCGGGGAGGGTGGTCAGTTTGAAGGTGGGGTATCAGTGGTGAGGCGGGCGGATTGATGGCGGGGCGGGCGCGTCGGTGGGCGGCCCGCGTTCGAGGTTTTCGAATCCATGATGCGGGAGGCGAGTGCTCATGCAGCTATGTCGTTGCCGCGATGTTGGAATGCCGTAGTTTGGTTTTCAGCTTGGCTTCCAGTACACCCAGGCGGATATTGCCGCAGCCCACCAGGGTCAGGTCTTGCAGGGCGGGCAGCGCCTCCAGGGTATTGATATCGGTGATCCGCTTGCAATACTGGATATTCAATTGTTCCAACGCCGGCAGGGCGGCAATCGGGCCAATGGTTTCCAACAGGCTTTGGTTCTTGAGCCGCAATGAACGCAGTCCGGAAAGCTGTTCGATTCCCGCCAGCGTTTTCAAGGAGCGGCCCGCCATCAGGCCCAGCGATAACAGGGGCAACGCCGCGATGCGGTGAAACAGCGATTCATCGAACGGGACATTGAACAGATTTAATTCCTGCAGCGGCAGCCGCAAGGCCTGATCTAGCAGTTTGCCGGGTTTGTCCGGCAACATCGACAGCGACTTCAGCGCCGGAAAATCCTCCGCCTTGAACCGCATCGGAACGTTGACCTCCAGCGATTCCAACTGCGGCATCGGCCCCGCCAACCAGGCATGTGACCCCGGGCAATCAAAAATCGACAGATGCCGCAGGCTGGCCGGCAGCATCTCGGCGCGCAGGTTCTTGACCACCGAGGCCTGGATATTGCCGGGTCCGATGGACAGATGGGTCAGGGACGGCAGGCGCGCGATCAATGCCGGCAATTCCTCCATCGGGTCCAGGGGCGGCGCCCATAGATGGACGTATTCGATCGTCGCCAGCGTGGCCGCATCCGGCGGCGCATCGTAGACAAGGACTTGATCCGAGCCATGCGCCTGCGCGGCCTGGCGGCTGTGCATCAACAGCCATCGCTTGTCGCGGCCGGGTTGGGGCGTCGAAAACGGGACTAGTGGCATACGGGCTCCGGAGTCATGGCGTCTGTCGGCAGCGCGGGCATGGCGACAGCGGGGCGGGCATTCTCGAAGGGTAGAACAATAAAGCAGAACGGCAATCCCGCGCGAGCCGGATTGCCGTTCTGTCTGTGTGGCGCCGTGATGGCCTCCGCTTTTTCACTGTTCCAATGCCGTGATGCGGTCAGTACTCGGTTTTCAGCCGCGCTGGCCGGTGTTGCTGCCAGCCGGCGCCGACGGTTGACACTATTTTTTACCCCGCCCCGAGGCTGTGGTTGCCATCGTCGCCGGTACACTACCGTGATTCCCCAAGGAGCCATATGTCGATTCAAACGTTGGGCCGTTACGGTATTGTGCTATTTCTCGCTGCGTTGAGCTCGGGCTGCTCTTCAATAATCGGCGAGTGCGGCTTGGCCCGCAGCAGTTGCATGTATGAAGGCAAATACGAACAGGGCGAGGAAGACTACGCGGAAGCCGAGGCAAAGCGGCTGAACAAGCAGTCGACGGATCGGTTGCGTCGAAGCTCCGGTGATTGAATCCAGCGATGTCCTGCCGTTGCGCTCAGGACGTCGTCACAGCTTCCGGCAGGAAAAACCGATCCTTCAACTCCTGCAACCCGATCCGATCCAGCATCTCCGTCAGCCGTTCCGCAGGCTTCCGACGCGGTAGATCCTTGTACTGCGCGATGATCAGCTCATTCTTCATCGAATGCTCCCACCCAACCAGCTCCGTCACGCTGACCTGATACCCATGGGCTTCCAGTTGCAAGCACCGCAGCACGTTCGTGATCTGACTGCCAAATTCCCGCGTATGCAGCGGATGCCGCCAGATTTCCGCCAGCGGATCGGCCAGCGCCTTGGCCTTGTTCTTTCTCAGTACCGACGCCACTTCCGCCTGGCAGCAGGGCACCACCACGATGTACTTGGCCTTTTTCTCCAGCGCGAAATGGATCGCGTCGTCGGTGGCGGTGTTGCAGGCGTGCAGGGCCGTGACCACGTCGATGGTCGCGGGCAGTTTGTCGGAGGTGATGGATTCGGCCACCGACAGGTTCAGGAACGACATGCCGCCAAAGCCCAGGCGTTTGGCCAGCTCTTCCGATGACTTGACCAGTTCCTCGCGGGTTTCGATGCCGTAGATGTGCGAGCCGTTCTTCAGCGCGTCCGGTTGTTCCTTGAAGAACAGGTCGTACAGGATGAAGCCCAGGTACGACTTGCCCGCGCCGTGGTCGGCCAGGGTGACGGCGCCGCGTTGTTGCTGGACGTCCTTGAGCAGCGGTTCGATGAACTGGAACAGGTGGTAGACCTGCTTGAGCTTGCGGCGGCTGTCCTGGTTCATCTTGCCGTCGCGGGTCAGGATGTGCAGGGCCTTGAGCAGTTCAATCGACTGGCCGGGGCGGATGTCGTGGGTTTTGTCGGACATGGGGGTAAGGCAATGCGCCCCGCGTGGGGCGGGGCGCATGAATAGGCGGAAAGCGCCAGTTTAACGAAAATGCCGCCGTCAGACCTGCACGACCACCGGCTCGCCCAGGTTCAACATCAACCGATTGGCCCACGCGAAGATCGCGTCCGAATGCAGCAGGTCCAGCACTTCGCCGTCGCTCAGGCCCACGTCCTTCAACGCCTGAATGCTGGCCGCATCCACCGAGGCCGGCGCGTCCGTGATCTGGATCGAGAACTTGCCGATCGCCAGCTCGCGCGCGGTGGTGCCGGCGGTGGCCGGGTCTTCGAACACCTGCGCGATCACGTCGTTGCGCTTGGCCAGTTGCTCGAATCGCTGCGCGTGCACCGACGCGCAGTAGACGCAGCCGTTGACGCGCGACACCACGGTCGCGCCCAGTTCACGCTCGGCGCGCGACAGGCCGCCGGGCGCGTACATGATGGCGTTGAACGCGGTGGAGCGCTGGCGCAGGATCTCGGGCTGGTGCACCAGGAACAAGTAGTAATCCGAGACCTTGGCCTTGGGGTGGCTTTCTTCCAGGACCGCGATCTGCTCGGGCGTGGCGCTGTCGACCTGGACCACGTCCAGCCACGCCTTCCACTCCAGCACTTCGTTGGTGAAGCCGTGGGCCTTGATGACGTCACCGGGTTCGGTGGCGGCGGTGTTGGCCGGGAAGGGCGCGGGCGGGGTACCGGCCGCAATCGGCTTGGTTTCCAGCGCCAGCATGGCCTGCAGGCCGGCGACGAGGCGCACCTGATACGACAGGAACGCCACCAGTTGCGACAGCGTGACCACGGCGGGCGTGGAGACGCCGGCGGCCGGCAGGGTCTTGAGCGCGGCTTCGTCGCCTTCGACGGGCTTTTCGATCAGCTTGCGGGTGAATTCCAGGATCGCGGCCAGGCGCGGGTCGGCGGCGTCCGCCGGCTTGCCGGACTCGGCCACCTGGATGTCGGCGGCGCTGGCGCCGGCCTCGACCAGGCGCTGGCGGTAGTGCGCGGCCAGCGCCGGCGACGGCGTCAGGCGCGCGGCGTACAGCGCGACCAGCAGGCGCTCGGCCAGCGTCAGGCCGGGCAGGGCCGGGTCGAACAGGGCGTCGTAGCTGCCCTGGGTGGCGGCGGCGACCTTGTCGCGCTGGTGGCGCACGGCGTAGGTGGCGCTGTCGGCCTTCAGGCCGACGAGCTGGTCCACCAGGTCGCGGGCGGCGTCATAGACGATGGGTGGTTGTGCCATTGAGAAAGTCTCCTTGGATGTCGTTCAGCCGGCATTGCCGGGCGTGGCGGCCGCGCCGGCTTCGGCGCGGTTCGCGGACGGCGCGGCCTGGCCGCGCGCCTTGACCGCGGCGTCCAGGAACTTCAGCACGCCTTCCCACGATTGCTCGTCGGCGCGCGCGTTGTCCTTGGGGTTGCCGCCGCTGGTGCTGATCTTGCCGGACACGGGGTGGGCGTAGACCAGTTGCGTGGTGGGCACGTAGGGGAACAGGATCGAGTGGCCGCCGTTCTCGTAGTCCAGCCATTGGACCGGATACGGATGCTTCACCTCGGCCAGCTTGTCGCGCACCATCTTCGAGTACAGGCTGGACGGCCACGAGCCGTCGTCGGTGGCCGACAGCAGCATCACCGGGCCCTGGATGTCCTCGACCCTGATGCGGGCGCGGGCCACGGCGTCGGGGTCCTGCAGCGCGGTGAGGATGGCCTTTTCGTGACGATGCGGCGCGGGGCCTTCGTCGAACGGCGCCCAGGTGGCGGTGCGGTTGTTTTCCCAGACGTGCGGCAGGGGCTTGCCGCCCAGCAGCCAGGTCGGGCCTTCGCGGCCGATCTTGGGGTCGCAGGCGTTCTGGCCGCTGTGGACCACGGCGCCCGGCACGTAGGCCACGACCGCCGACACTTCCGTGGGGAAGGTGGCGCCCAGCAGCAGCACCAGTTCGCCGCCGCGCGACTGGCCGCTGATGGCGACGAAGTCGTGCTTGGGCTGGACCTTTTTGCGCAGCCAGCGCAGGCCGGTCTGGAAGTACTCCAGCGGCGTGTTGGAGATGTAGTCCGACAGGCCCGGCGCCTTGAAATAGGCCAGGGCGAAGGCGGCGTAGCCGCGCGACGCATACAGCGCGGCGCGCGGTTCGTTGATGCCGCCGCCCGAGCCGTTCAGGATCAGCACGGCGGGATGCGAGCCGGGCGTGGCGCCGGGCGGCAGGTAGAGCGTGCCGACCAGGCCTTCCTCGCGCACGTCCTGGCGGGTGACGCCTTCGGCCGCCAGGCGCTGGGTGAAGCGCGCCACGCTCTGGGCGCCGGCCACGCGCGCCACGACCTCGGTGACCAGCGCTTCGGTCACGGGATGGTTGAAGTGCTCGCGGCTGGGCGAGTCCACGGGCGACTGCGACCACACCAGGCCCATGGGCGAGAGGCCGCTGTAGTCGCCCGAGACGGGCGCGTCGCGCGTCAGGTCGACCACGCCGTCCTCGCCCGCGACGAAGGCGGCGTGGCTTTGCCACAGCACGCCGTTGCGGCGGGTGAGGGCGGTGATCTCCACCGTCTGGCCGGGCGCGACGTGCTCCACCCGGATCTGGCGGGGCACGTCGATGAGCGCGTCGGCGGGTTGGATGCTCAGGGTAGGAACCATGATGCGCGCCTTACTTGGCCGAGTCCTTGGTGACCATCATGGCGGCGGTGCGGTCGCTGGTCATGGGGGTGACCTTCAGGCCCTTCTTGGCGGCCCAGATGTTCTTGTAGTGGTACAGCGGGATGATGCCGACGTCGTCGGACACCAGCTTGACCGAGTCGCGCAGGATGGCTTCACGCTTGGCCACGTCGAATTCCGAGGTGGACTGGTCCAGCGCGGCGTCGACCTTGGGGTTGCTGTAGTGGCCCCAGTTGGAGGCGCCCAGGCCCTTCTTGGCGTCGACGGTGGCCAGGATGTTGACCAGCGCGTAGCTGGCTTCGCCCGTGCCGTTGCCCCAGGCCAGCATGCTGACCGCGAATTCGTTCTTGTTGGCGCGGCCCGAGTACACGGCCCATGGCACCACTTCCACTTGCGTCTTGACGCCGATGCGGGTCCAGAACTGCGCCACCGCCTGGGCCGTTTCCGGGCCTTGCGGGTAGCGGTCGTTGGGCACGTGCATGGTCAGCTTGAAGCCGTCAGGGAAACCGGCTTCGGCCAGCAGCTTCTTGGCCTTTTCGACGTCGTTGGGGATGTCCTTGACGTCGGGGTTGTAGCCGAAGGTGCCCTTGGGCATCCACTGGTTGGCTTCGGTGGCGGCGCCCTGCAGGATGCGGTCGGCGATGGCCTTGCGGTTGATCGCCAGGTTCAGCGCCTGGCGCACGCGCACGTCCAGTAGCGGGTTCTTGTCCAGCGGCTTGCCGTTGTTGTCGGTGATGTACTGATTCGGCGCGGGGTTGAAGCTGGGCTGCAGGATCATGACGCGCAGGCCGTCGTACGGATAGACCGAGATGTTGGCGGCCTTTTGCAGCTTGGCCAGGTCGGACACCGAGACCTTGTCGATCACGTCGACGTCGCCGGCCAGCAGCGCGGCGGTGCGGGCGGCGGCGTTGTTGATGTAGCGGTAGTTGACCTTGTCCCAGGTGGCCTTCTCGCCCCAGTAGCCGTCGTTGCGTTCCATGATGACGCGGTCGCCGGGGGTGTAGGACACGAACTTGTAGGGGCCGGTGCCGACCATGGCCTTGCCCGAGTTGTAGTCCTCGGTGGTGGACTTCTCGCCGACGTGCTTGCTGACCACGTGCACCGACGCCAGGTTCAGCGGCAGGTCGGGGTTGGGCGCCTTGGTCTTGACGATCAGGGTCAGCGGGTCCTTGGCGGTCATCGTGTCGATGGTGCGCAGGTAGCCGGCGTAGGTGGCGACGCTGCCGGGCACGGCGCGGGCGCGGGTGTACGAGTAGATCAGGTCGTCGGCGGTGAACGGCGTGCCGTCCTGCCACTTGACGCCTTCGCGCAGCTTGAATTCCCAGGTGGTGCTGTCCAGCGGCTTCCAGCTCACGGCCAGGCCGGGCTGCAGCTTGTTCCACTTGTTCTCGATCAGCAGGTCCCAGAAGTGCAGGGCCACCGAGCGGTCGCCGGCGTGGTTGTTCAGTTGCGGGTCGAGCGAGGACAGCGGATCGGCAAAGCCGATCGACAGGTTGTCGGCCGAGGCCGCGGCGGACGCGCCCAGGATGGCGGCGGTCAGGGTCGAGAGAATCAGGCGTTTCATGTTCGGGGTCCTTGGTGAGGGGGAACTTCTTTCAGGCCATGTCGTTCAGGTGACAGGCGCTCAGGTGGTTGATGGCGATTCCCTTCAGGGTGGGAACCTCGGTTTTGCAGCGCGCCATCGCATGCGGACAGCGCGGGTGGAAGTGGCAGCCGCCGGGCGGGTTGAGCGGGCTGGGAATCTCTCCCTTGATGGCGGTGAAGGTCTTGTGGCGCGATTTCAGGTTGGGGATCTCGGCCAGCAGCGCCTGGGTGTACGGATGGTTGGGGCGGCGGAAGACCTCGTCCACCGGCGCCGTCTCGACCACGCGGCCCAGGTACATGATGACCACGCGGTCCGACAGGTGCTCGACCACGCCCAGGTCATGGCTGATGAACAGGTACGTCAGGTTGAGCTGTTCGCGCAGGTCCATGAACAGATTCAGGATCTGCGCCTGGATCGACACGTCCAGCGCGGCCACGGCCTCGTCGCACACCAGCATCGACGGCTGCACCGCCAGGGCGCGGGCGATGCCGATGCGCTGGCGCTGGCCGCCGCTGAACTGGTGCGGATAGCGCTGGCGCAGGGCCGGGTCGAGGCCGGCGCGTTGCAGCTGCGCGCTGACGTAGTCGTCGAAGTCGCCGTTGCCGACCAGGCCGTGGATGCGCGCCGCCTCGCCGACGATCTCGTCCACGCGCAGGCGCGGGTTCAGGCTGGCATATGGGTCCTGGAAGATCATCTGCACCTTCAGGCGCGCGGCGTGGGCCTGGGCCGGCGTCATGTCGGCGGGGCGCTGGCCGTTGATCAGCACCTCGCCGCCGGACGGCGTCAGCAGGCCGGCCGCGATGCGGCCCAGCGTGGACTTGCCGCAGCCGGACTCGCCGACCAGGCCGACCACTTCGCCGGGGCGCACCAGCAGGTCCACATGATCGACGGCGCGGGTGATGGCGGGCGGCTTGGACAGGCCCAGGCGCTGCAAGGCCCGGCCGGCGGCGCCCACGGGGCGTTCGCCGAAGCGCTTGCTGACCTGGCGCAGGTCGATGAGCGGGGTGGCGTTGGCGCCGTCGCGGGTATCCGGAATCGTCGTCGAGCTCATGCCGTCACCTCGCCCGGTTGGCGCGACGGATGAAAGCAGCGCACCTGATGGCCGGGCAGCACGTCGGTGATGGCGGGCTGCTGGCCGCATTGCGCCGTGGCGCGCGCGCAGCGCGCCGCGAAGGCACAGCCGGCGGGCAGGGTGAGCAGGTTGGGTGTCATGCCGGGAATCTGGCGCAGGCGTTGGCCGCGCTGGTTGTTGCTGGGCAGGCTGTCGATCAGGCCCACCGTGTAGGGATGCTGCGGACGGTCGAGCACGTCGTCGACCTTGCCGTGTTCGACGATGCGGCCGGCGTACATCACCGCCACGTCGTCGGCCAGGCCCGCCACCACCGACAGGTCGTGGGTGATCCAGATGAGGCTGGTGCCGTGTTGCTGCGCCAGCTTCTGCACTTCGGACAGGATCTGCGCCTGGATGGTGACGTCCAACGCCGTGGTCGGCTCGTCGGCGATGATGAGGTCGGGCCGGTGCAGCATGGCGATGGCGATCGCCACGCGCTGGCGCATGCCGCCGGGCAACTGGTGCGGATACGCCAGCAGCCGTTCTTCCGGGCTGGGAATGCCCATCATGCCGAGCGTGTCGCGGGCCAGCTCGCGCGCCTGCGCCTTGCTCATGCTGTTGTGGGCGCGCACCGTTTCGATCATCTGCACGTCGACCCGCAGCACCGGGTTCAACGTCATCATCGGATCCTGGAAGATCATGGCGATGCGGTTGCCCTGCAGCTTGCGTAGTTCGCGCGGGGCCAGCTGGGTCAGGTCGCGGCCCTGGAACAGCACCTGGCCGCCGACCACGCGGCCGGGGGCGTCCACCAGGCCCATGATCGAAAAGCCGGTGACGGATTTGCCCGAGCCGGACTCGCCGACCAGGCCCAGGATCTTGCCGCGCTCCAGCGTGAACGACACGTCGTCCACGGCGGGCAGGGTGCCGGCGCGGGTGAAGAAGTGGGTGCGCAGGTTGCGCACTTCCAGGGTCGGCACGTTGGCGGCGGCCGGCGCCGCGACGGGACGGGCGGCGCTCATTTGTGGGTCCTCGGGTTCAGCACGTCGCGCAGGCGGTCGCCCACCAGGTTGATGGCGACGATGGTGATCAGCAGCGCGATGCCGGGGTAGAAACTGATCCAGTATTCGCCGGACAGCATGTATTGGAAGCCGTTGGAGATCAGCAGCCCCAGCGACGGCTCGGTCACGGGCACGCCCAGGCCCAGGAAGCTCAGGGTGGCTTCGAGCGTGATGGCGCGCGCGATCTGCAGGGTGCCGATGACGATCAGCGGCGGCAGGCAGTTGGGCAGGATGTGCTTGAGCATGATCCGCCAGTTGGGGATGTCCAGGCAGCGCGCCGCCTCGACGTACTCGCGGCGGCGCTCGACCAGGGCCTGGCCGCGCGCGGTGCGGGCGTAGTAGGCCCATTCCAGGATCACCAGCGTCAGCACCACGTTGCCCACGCCCTTGCCCAGGTAGGCCAGGATCATCATGGCCACCAGGATCGACGGGAACGACAGGATCAGGTCCACCAGCCGCATGATCAGCGCGTCGACCTTGCCGCCGGCGTACGCCGCCAGCAGGCCCAGCAGCGTGCCGATGATGCCGGCGATCAGCGCCGAGCCCACGCCCACCATCAGGCTGATGCGCAGGCCGTACAGGATGCCCGACAGCAGGTCGCGGCCCTGGCCGTCGGTGCCGAGCCAGTAGTGGAAGGTGTTCAGGCCGTTCATCGTGCCCGGCGCCAGGCGCGCGTCCAGCACGTCGATCTGCAGCAGGTCGTAGGGGTTCTGCGGCGAGATCCACGGCGCCAGGATGGCGGCCAGGATCAGCAGGGTGGCGATCACCAGCCCGAACACCGCCGTCTTGGACGACAGGAATTCCAGCAGGTTGCGGCGCCAGGGCGATTCGCGCTTGAGCGCGGGCGCGGCGGATGTGGCGGTTTGCATGGCATTTGCCTGGGGAGTGTTCGGAGCGCTCATGCCGAGGCCTCCAGCCGCACCCGCGGGTCCAGCACTTTGTACAGGATGTCGACGATCAGGTTGAGCGTCACGAACAGGCACACCACCACGATCAGGTAGGCCACGATCACCGGGCGGTCCAGCGCGTTCAGGCTGTCCAGGATCAGCTTGCCGGCGCCGGGCCAGGCGAAGATGCTTTCGGTGATGACGGCGAAGGCGATGGTCGAGCCCAGCTCCAGGCCCAGCACCGTCACCAGCGGGATCATGGTGTTGCGCAGCACGTGCACACAGACCACCCGGAACGGCGACAGGCCCTTGGCGCGGGCGAACTTGACGAAGTCCAGCGGCATCACGTCGCGCACGCCGGCGCGGGTCAGGCGGATCACCAGCGAGATCTTGAACAGCGACAGGTTCAGCGCCGGCAGGATCAGGTGGCGCCAGCCGTCGGCCGTCAGCCACGACCACTGGAAGCCCAGGAATTCCACCGTCTGGCCGCGGCCGCTGGCCGGCAGCCAGCCCAGCGACACGCTGAAGGTCATGATCAGCATCAGCGCGACCCAGAAGGTCGGCAGCGAGAAGCCGACGATGCTGCCCGCCATCACCAGCTTGGAGAAACGGCTGTCGGGATACAGCCCGGCCAACAGGCCCAGCGGCAGCCCGATGATCACCGCCAGCAGCAGCGCGGCGATGGCCAGTTCCAGGGTCGCCGGCAGGCGCTGGATCACCAGTTCCACGGCGGGGATGTTGTAGACGAAGCTGTTGCCCAGGTTGCCGTGCAGCGCCCCGTTCAGAAAGCCCAGGTACTGTTGCCACAGGGGCTTGTCCAGCCCCAGTTCGGCGATGATGCGGGCGCGGTCGACCTGGTCGACGTCCTGGCCGATCAGGATGTCGACGGGGTTGCCGATGGCGTGCAGCCCGACGAAGACGATCAGCGTCATCAGGAACACGACCACCGCGGCTTGCGCCACGCGGCGGAGCAGCCAAGCGGTCATTGCGCGGTCTCCGCCTGCCGGGCCGCGCCGGGCGCCGGGGCCGGCGTCCATTCGTCGCCGAACACCTCGGGTTCCGCGAACGCTTCCATGTTGGCGTAGTGCGTGGCCACGTCCTCGCGGTAGAAGAGGCCGGCGATACCCTGCGCCAGGCGCTTGGCGCCTTCGCTGATGGCGGGGATGTCGCCCGACACGGTGCCGTGCGTCAGCGCGGCCGGGTACGAGAAGCAGTGCACCCGGTCCAGGCCCGGACAGGCGCCCGGGGTCTTCTCCTGCAATTCGAAGGCCGCGCCCAGGTCGGGCGAATCATGCAGCTCCTGGTCTTCCTCGCCGGCGGGCGGGGTGTAGCGGTCGCCCCAGGCGCGCACGTGCGGCGCCAGCGCGGCGAATTCCGGACGCACGGTCCAGTCGATGCGAAAGCCGGTCGAGAACACCAGGAAGTCCAGCGTGAAGACGCCCTTGGGCGTGGTGACGCGGATTTCGTCATTGACCAGCGCCAGGTCCTGCACGCCGCAGCCCAGATTGAAGCGGGCGTTCGGGTGGCGGGACACGCGCAGCGTGCTACCGCGCGGCGGCGGCACCTGGGCGGCGTTGATGTAGTGGCGGATCTTCCACTTCCATTCATCGGGCAAGTTCAGGTGGCCGTGGGTCAGGCCGGGGTTGCCGGCGCCCTTGCCCTTGTTGATGCGCGGAATGTCGTCGCGGCGGATCAGCAGGTCGACGCTGGCCGCGCCCGCTTCCAGGGCGGTGGCGGCGCTGTCCATGGCCGACGCGCCCGCGCCCACCACGCCGACGCGCTTGCCGGCCAGGGTGGCGTAGTCCAGCACGTCCGACGAATGCGCCCAGCGGTCGCGCGGCAGCTTGCGCGCGAAGTCCGGCACGTAGGCGCCGCCCAGGCCGTCGCGGCCGGTGGCCAGCACCACGCGGCGCGCCAGCACGGTCTGGCGGCCAGTGGGCGATTCGATGTCCAGTTGCACCAGCCGGTCGGCGCGCGGCAGCACGGCCAGCACGCGGTGCTGGTTGCGCACGTCCAGGTTCAGCACGCGGCGGTACCAGCGCAGGTAGTCCATCCATTGCAGACGCGGGATCTTGTCCAGCGCCTCCCAGGCTTCGGCGCCGAACTGCGCCTCGAACCAGGCGCGGAAGGTCAGCGCGGGCAGGCCCAGCGCCGGGCCCGTCAACTGCTTGGGCGAACGCAGGGTTTCCATGCGCGCGGTGGTGGCCCACGGCCCTTCATAGCCTTCGGGCGACTGGTCGAAGATCGGCGCGACGATGCCCAGGTGCGTCAGCGAGGCCGCCGCGGCCAGGCCGGCCATGCCGCCGCCGATGATGGCCACGTCCAGCACCGGCTGGCCGTCGACCAGGCGCGGCGTGACCCAGGGCTTGGCGGGGATTTCCAGCCAGGACAAATCCTGGCGCAGGCGCGCTTCCAGTGCGGCCAGGCCTTGCGGGGCGGGAGCGAGGGGTTGGTTCATGCGGGGGTATCCGTAAGAGGGGTTTCATCGCCGTAGATCGACTGCAGCAGCGCGCCGTGCTGGCAGGCGTCGTGCAGCACGAAGCCGGGCAGCAGTTGCGCGGCGGCCTGCGCCAGCGCATCGGCCATGGCCTGGCAGGCCGGCGTCAGCGGCTGCGACTGCGAAGTGATGACCCCGAAGAAAAAGGGAATGTCCAGGTCGATCGGGCGGATCGCCACGCCCGCCATCGGCGCGCCGTAGGCGGTAATGGGTTCCAGCACCGACACGCCCAGGCCCGCGCGCACGGCGGCCAGGGCGTTGACGGACGAATTGGTTTCGATGGCGCCGGCGGCATGGCCCAGCGCCGCATCCAGCCGGCGGCGCAGGCGGTAGGGATTGGCCATGGTGATGACGCGGCGCCCGGCCAGCTCGGCCACCGGCACCACGTCATGGCGCGCGGCCGGATCGTTTTCGGGCAGCGCCACCACACAGGGCGCCTGGCCGATCCAGTGCACGGTCAGGCCGCGATGCTCCAGCGGCAGGCTGGTCGCGCCCAGTTGCGCCGCGCCGCTCAGCACGGCGTGTACCACGCGCTCGGGCGAGGCGCTGCGTAGCTGGACGCGGGTATTGCCGGCCTGGGCCTCGATGCGCTTGAGCGCGTCCGGCACCAGCCCGGCGGCCAACGCCGAGGTGGCCGCCAACAGCAGCGGCTGGGCCTGGCCCCGGGCGATCTCCTCGGCCCGGTCGCGGATCTGCCGCAGGCTGGACAGGGCGCGCTCGACGTCGTCATAGAGCAGGAAACCCTGCTCTGTCGGCGTCACGCGCGGCCCGCTGCGGGCGAACAGGGCATAGCCGATCTCGGCTTCCAGCTCCTGCAACAGGCGGCTGATGGCCGGTTGCGACCGGCCAAGCAAGCGCCCGGCAGCGGTGACGCTGCCGGTGGACATGACGGCCGCGAAGGCCTCGAGTTGACGAAGTTCCATTGTCTTGCTTTATGCCAAGGACGAATTCTTACGTATCGAGTATGCGCTGTACAAATAATTAAAGGGCATAAGCAAATTCCCTAATCGGGATTTCCTTATGCCCTTTCATTACTGTCAGTTATTTCAACGACTTACGGGATTCCCCTTAGGCCACCAGCCGCAGGCTGGGGGACTTTTGGGGACTTCTCGTTGTCGCCTCTCCCGCATGATGGCCAGCAGGTTGGCCGAGATGAAAACAGCCACCCGGAGGTGGCTGTTGGCTTGATTAGGTTCTGGGCGTTTAGCTAAACGCTCAAACAGAATCCTTCTTTATCTCTATAGCAGCGAGCTCCGCGCTAGGTGGCTTATGGGAGGAGGGTGTATCTTGTTTTTTCGCCATTGTCGTACTCCAATGCAGGGCCTGGCGGGTGGACCATCTGCCGGGTGTTCGCACAGAACCGCTGGCAGTACGAGGTGTGGGCCGCGAACGGCACGCGCCACGGCATGGAACCGACCCTGGCAGCCGCGATCACGCTCTACGACAAGGTGAAAGGCTGATGCCTATTTCTCCTTGCCGCGGCCACCAGCCGCTCGGCCGGGATGGGCGCTAGGAACCCCGTGTCGCACCCGTCTGCACGGCCTCAATTGGCGCTGACGCAGGCATACTGTCCGCCTCGCCATGCGGGATCGCGCATGGTTGTGCCGGCGCGCGCGCTAGCCGGATATTCGCACGCCGCCCATTCGACTTTTCCCTTCCCTTTGCTTACGGTTTCTCTTTTTCCGGGCTTAATGGGTCCGGCTGCGCCGACACCGTTTTGATTGAGAAAGGTAATCCAGACAGGGAAATTGCACCGATTTTCAAAGAAATCGGCCAGGCTGTTGCTGCTGTCGTCGTAGCTTACGCAGTGGTCTGCGGTTCTATATGTACGTCCGGACGGTGCAGCTGCAGCGCTTGATTTTGTGGCGTAGGCGGAAGGCATCGTGTTCTTCGAAGCATTGGCCTTCGTGTCTTGGTAGGTAAGCGCCTCTCGGGTATTGGTCGCGGCCACGGCGTTCGAGCCGGCATACGTGGGGGTTGGTGCTGTGTAGCCAGAGCTGGGGGATGCATAGGCCCCCGCCGTTGCACCAAGCGCCGCCGAGTTGGCGATTTCGTTCAACGAGCCGTCTTCCGCAGCGCTCGCGAAAGCCTCCTTGTGAAACGTCCAGACGGCATCGAGCGTGTCGCAGCCAGACAGCGTGATGGTAAGAAGTGTCGCGATGGCCAATCGATGCCCGCGGTGCCGCTCTTTAAAGGCGAGTTGTACTGTTGGCGAGGCGCTGACCATAGGATTACTCCGCTGCGGAAGTGCTGGTGGCGGCATTTTTGCGTAGAACTTGATACAAGTCCATACGAAAGTTCACGTATTCCA
Organism: Achromobacter sp. EG18; assembly: GCF_059759395.1. NCBI lineage: Bacteria > Pseudomonadati > Pseudomonadota > Betaproteobacteria > Burkholderiales > Alcaligenaceae > Achromobacter > Achromobacter sp. EG18. The sequence goes on along the minus strand of NZ_CM186213.1, from coordinate 1,752,890 downwards.
AACGGTTGGAATACTTCGTTCGCGACCGTCTCTTGCGCGCGACAAACAGCAGCTGTATCTGAGTGCCCCCCCCGACATGCCCAGGCGAGTCACCGAATGCGATGTCAGAAGGCAGGAGCGCCCGTGGAGGGTACTGTGACGGGCTCGATCGCGTCCGGCATCTGGTACTTGGAATTGCTGACCTCCTGGCGCACTGGGTGCCAGGTGAAGGCCGTCTCCGGTAGACCATGCTCCAGCAGCGCAAGCGCCTGGGCGGTGGGAAATTCCGGGTCCATCCAGTGGATGGCCAAGTCTGCTGGCAGCGCCACCGGCCGGCGGTCGTGTACGTCTATCATGCCGCCAGCTGCGTCATTGGTGACGATGGCGAAACCGTGGGCCTCGTCCTTTTCGGCTCCAGCCGCCAGTTGCTCAAACCTGCGAAGAACAGGGGCGAATTGTCGGCGGCATGGACGAAGTAGGGCTGCTTGGGCGGCTTCGGCCCATCGGCCAGGGGCTTCCATTCGTATCAGCCATCCGCCGGCACCAGGATGCGGCCGCGCGCGGTGAGCGTCTTCCAGGGCCAGGCGCCGGCGAGGATTTTGTCCAGCCGGGCGTTGGACATGAGGTACTTCGAATTGTGCGGGCGCCAGCCTCAGTGCAGGCACTCCAGTTCGAAGTCGCCGGTCAGGCGATGCATTGCCATGGGGCGCGTGCCTGGCGGGATGTTGTAGAGCGGGCCGGTCGGGTCGCTGAACAAGGCTCGCGGATTTGGGAATATGCGCTCGACGTAATCGAGCGGGCCGGACTTTTGGACGATTCGGCCGCACATGCTTGGCTCCTGGCCGCGCTGCTAGGGGGGGCAATCGTGGAAGGCGGCGGTTGGTGGGGTAATTTCGGGGTAGTTTGCTGTACACGACTGTGCAGGACAAGCCAAATTTGGGCAATGGGCGTCTGCGAAAAGATTAATAAAATCAAAAGGTTATGTATTGATGCTAGGCAAATTCCCTAATCGGGATTTCCTTATGCCCTTTCATTACTGTGAGTTATTTCAATGGTTTAGGGGATTTCCCCCGCTGACCTGCGCCCTCTGTTCCGCTCGCAGCCGCCCGTGCCAGATCAACCCAGGACGCCTTGCGCGGCCTGCGCCGCGTCCACCGTGTGGCCGATGTAATGCCGCAAGCGATCCGCGGTCAGGCCGTAGCCGGGTAGACGCCGCCAGATCACCAGGCCGCCGCTGTCGGGATCGATGCCCGCCGCGGCACCTTTCAGGTTCTGTCCCAGATAGGCGTCCTGCAACAGCCGTATCGCCTCGGCCTCGCCCATAGGCACGGCCTGCGTGCCCACGGGGGCAAGCAGCAGCACCTCTTCGGCGGATTCATCCCAGGCGAGGATGACTGCCTGCTCGGGCAGGGGAGCCAGTACGCACTGTTCGATGTCGAACACCGGCGCGGGCAGCTTGGCCCGCTGGCAATAGTCTTGGACGAGGGATTGGAAGGTATCGATATTCATGTCAGCCGCTTTGGAGAAGGGGATCAGACGAGATTGGCCATGGACGGCAACGCTGGCGTCGCCACGCCGGGGCGGGCCGCCTCTTGCGCCGCGCCCGGCTGGGCGGCCAGGGCCGCCAATTTGCCCGCCCAATGGATCGCGGCCCGCGTGAAGGCGTAGATTCGTTGGGCCAGCGCGGCGTCGGTCAACCCAGCCAGATCGACCCTGGCCATCAGCAGGGCCCTCTGCTGTTTGTCATCCAGCGCCAACGCCCCGCCCGCCACGTCGCGCCAGGAGGTGTTGGCCGAGAGCATCAAGGCGTACGCCTGGATGCGCGATTGCGCGTCCAGTTCGCCCAGGTCGGCGGCCAGCACCAGTACGGAGACGTCGCCTTCGGCGAAGTACTGCAGATGCAGGGTGATGCCATCGAACTGCAGAAACGCGTGGTCCTGCTCGTCGAACAGCGAGGCATCGTGTCCGACCGCCTTCGCGATCGCTGTCAGTTTTTCGGGGCGGGTTTCCGGCATGCGGACTCTCCTTGGGGGCGGCGGCTTGTGGCGCCGGGGGGGGGGCTGGGTGGGTGTCAGGGATGCTTGTGTGCGATGATCTGCGCCGGGGCGAGTGCCGCTTCCAGCGCCAGGACCTGGGCGACCGGGATACGCAACGTCAGCGTGTTTTGCGGTCCGACCTGAAGCGTGTGTCCTTGCACCGTGTTGGGCAGAAAATTCTGGACGGCCGTCCGCATTTGCGCGACGGACTTCCCGGTGGAGACGAACAGCAGGTCGCCGGTCGCGGGATCCTGCGTGACGTTCCATTCCTTGCGATCCGATGGCGACTTGACCTGGGGATACTCAAGGTCGATACCGCTTTTCGTGGTGGCGGTAGTTTTCGAAGTAAGTTTCTCCAGGCCATCGAGCGCGTTCAGCGTGGCGTCGCGCATGGCGAAGTACTGGGCGGCCGGCTCCTGGAAGCCGAACGCGAACGAGTCCACCGCCAGTCGTGGCGCGAACACGTTGAGCAGCCCGTCGCGCCGGGCAATGTACAGGGCTTTCAGGTTGACGATGGTCGCGTCGAACCGCGCCTCGGGGGGGCGGTTGTTGTTGGCGCTGAACTCCTGGGCATAGCGGTCGAACAGTTGCTCGTCGGCTTGTGACTGCTTCAGGTGCGCGATCATCCGCACCCCTTCCATTTTTTCCGCCAGCGAACTCTGGTCGAAGACGGTGAAGTTCTTGTAGCCCATGAATGTCGGGCCTTTGGGCTGGTTGAACGAAAAATCGCTGTGGACGTCGCCCGTGACGCCCAGGCGTTCTTCTTCCAGCGCGTGCCCGGGATCGATGCCGACGAACGTATTGCCGACATAGCCCTTGTTCCCGCCGCGCGAGCCCAGCGCGTCGCGGTCCGCCATGAGCAGCATCAGGATCTTGTTGCGGCCCAGCTCGTTGATGGTGGTTACCAGGGCAGGGGCACCGGTGTACTGATTGGGCGGATCGGTATTGCGTTGCTGGTTGCGCACCAGCACGCCATCCTTCAGGTAGATGTCGCCGCGCTCGGGTCTGCCATCGAAATCGCTGAAACCCGCTACGTGCGTGCCGTCCAGCATCAGCTTGGTGGTGCCGTCGGGATATTGGCCCTCCACGATCTTCAGTTTCTGGCTCTCGACTCCCATGACGCGCATCAGGTCATTGGCCAGCGATTCGCGCACGGCCCCTTCATTGCGCTCGGTCGGGGTTGCTCCGGTCAACAGCCGGTGCAGCGGGGCGGTGACGATGTTGCCCTTGGCCTTGTCCTTCGGGATGTGATACTTGTCGCCAATCTTGTCGGCTTCGTAGTAGTCGAGCTTGATGTAATGATTCTTGGTGAATTTGGCCTGGGTCAGCATGATGTCGCCAGTCAATTCACGGAACAGGCTGGTCGCTTCATTGGTCAGCGCGTTCTGGTTGGGCGCCGTGATCGCCGCGACTGTGTCCGCGACCAGGGCATCGGCCAGTGCCGCGTTGAGCGCGGCGTTCGGCGGCATGACGTTTCTGAGCACGTCGATAAGCGATCCATTGTTAAGCGCCAGCGCGGGATTCGTCAGCACCAGGGTCGCGGCCCCGGCAAGCGGCCCTCCGCCCGTGGACAGCCTGCTCAGGCTGTTCAACAGCATGGCGTCCAGATCGGCGTCCGGCGGCGTGTGCGGGGGAAGGCCGCCGCCGCCCACCAGCCATTGTTGCGCCAGCGCCACGGCTTGTGTATTGAAGGGGTGGGGCGCGGCGCCCATCTTGACCGTATCGCCCGCGCTCCAATCGCGCTTGCCGATGAACCCGGGTTCCACCCCCCGGGTCTTGTCGCCCATGACACGGTAGCCGCCGACCCGGTCCAGGACCAGTCCGTTGCCTACCGGATAGCGCTGGCCAAAGGTGGGCGCGGGTTGGTTGTTGCCGTTGGCGATGATGCGGCGCAATCCCTGGGCAATGGTCTGCGCGAATTGCACTGCGTTGTTGTAGCCCGTCAGTAGATTCGTCTGTAGCAGACCCGACGCGCCTTGCACGGTGGATACCATTTTTTCCGCTCCCGAAGAAATGCGCCGCCCATGGCCGCGCCACCGTCGCTGGTGGTCGCGGCCGGCTGGCTTGCCTGATGAGTAACGGCGCGGGGCGGGGAGTTCCATCGCAAAGGCGATGAATGTCGCTTGCCGGGACAGGGAAGGGTCGCATGGCGCCATCCCGCATCGCCGGCCAGTCGCGATGCGATTGCTCTGACGCGCAAGGAGACAAGCGCGCAGCGCGCGACAACGCGGGGCCGGAGGCCGTTGACGCTCAATCCGTCCCGGGAAACACATCCACCCACTTGACCGTCACGTCGGGGAACGCGTCCACGAACTGGACCGTGAAGTCGGGAAAGGCCGGTGGGCGAGGGGACTATGCCCGAGTCCAGCCATTGCGCTGTGCGCATCTGTTGCGTGCGGCCGCGCCTACACCGCCGAGACGCTGGCCTCGGTTGTTCCCAGCGCACCGCCCGGCGGCGCCGTCACGATCGACGTCAACGCCGGCTCCGCCGCCTTCAGCCCCGCCAGATCCGGCCGCGGCCGCCGCAGTTCCTCATTAGCCGCAAACGCAGACTCCATCCCCTGCGCCGCCGCCAGTACCTCGCGATCGCCGCGAAACCGCCCCACGATCTGCAAGCCGAACGGCATGCCCTTGTGATCGAGCCCGCAAGGCAGCGTCAGCGCCGGATGCGTGGTCAGCGTGATCACATACGTCAGCGCCAGCCAGCGGTAATAGTTTTCCTGGCGCTTGCCATTGATGGCCTCGGCATACAGCTGCGTCCACGGGAACGGCGACACCGGCGTGGTGGGCGACAGGATCAGGTCGTAGTCGTCGAAGGCGCGTTGGAAGCGCTTGATCAGCCGGGTCTGCTCGGCCTGCGCCCAGGCGCAATCCTTCAGGCTCATGGCCGCGCCCATCTCGAAATTGGCGCGGGTGTTGGGGCCCAGGCTGCCCGGGTCTTTCTCATAGGCATCGCGCATGCCGGCCACGAAGGCTTCGGCGCGCAGCACGTCGAAGCAGCGGTGGGCCTCGCCGAAGTCGATCTCGATGGGATCGCAGGCCGCGAACAGATGGCGCATGGCGGCGATCTTGGCGCGGAAGGTGGCGCGGATGCCATCGTCCACGTCGCACAGCCCGAAGTCTTCGGTATAGGCCACGCGCAGGCGGCCCAGGTCGGCGCTGCCCGGCGCCAGGAACTGCAGCGGATCGAGCGGATAGCTGAGCGGATCGCCGGCGTCGGGGCCGGCGCTGGCGGCCATCTGCAGGCAGGCGTCGGCCACCGTGCGGCCCATCGGGCCGACCACCGAGATCGGCGTCCAGCCCAGCGGCTTGCGCACGCTGGGCACCACGCCGGGCGACGGCCGGAAGCCGACCACGCCGCACTTGGCGGCGGGGATGCGCAGCGAGCCGCCAGTGTCCGACCCGGTGCACAGCGGGAACAGGTCGCTGGCCAGCGCCGCGGCCGAGCCGCCCGAGGAGCCGCCGGCATTCAGGTTCGGGTTGAAGGGATTGCCCGTCGCGCCCCACACGGTGTTGCGCGAATTGGCGCCCGCGCCCATCTCGGGCACGTTGGTCTTGGCGGCCACGATGGCGCCGGCGTGGCGCAGGCGCGCCACCAGCGTGACGTCCTCGGTCGGCACGTGGTCGCGGTAGATCGGCGAACCGAAGGTGGTGAGCAGGCCGGCGGTGGGTTCCAGGTCCTTCACGCCCAGCGGCAGTCCATGCAGCAGGCCCAGCGTGTCGCCGGCCATCACCGCCTGTTCGGCCGCGCGCGCCTCGATGCGGGCGCGGTCGAAAGCCGTGGCGGTGACGGCGTTGATGTACGGGTTTACCGCCTCGATGCGGGCGATGCACGCCTCCAGCAGTTCCACCGGCGACAACTGCCGCGCGCCGATCAGGCGCCGCAGTTCCACGGCGGATAACGAGACGAGGGAATCGTCCAGGATCATGGGGGTGTTTCCTTTCAGTCGATCTTGATATCGGCGCGCCGGGCCAGGTCGCGCATCATCGGCAGTTCCTTCTGGATCAACGCTTCGCCCTCGGCGGCGCTGGAGAAGGCCGGCTCGAAGCCCTGGTTTTCCAGGCTCTTGCGCACGTCGGGCGATTCGACCGTGGCGCGCAAGGCGTTTTCGAGCCTGGCCTTCACGTCGGCGGGCAGGCCGCGCGGCGCGGTGAACATCAGCCAGGTGTCCATCGCCACCGACGGGTAGCCTTGCTCGGCGAAGGCCGGCACATCGGGCAGGAAGCTGGAGCGGGCGGGCGCGGACACGGCCAGCACGCGCACCTTGCCCAGCTTGCTTTGGGGCAGCGCGGCGGCCACGGTGTCTACCGAAAACGGGATCTGGCCGCCGATCAGGTCGGTCATGGCCGGCGCGCTGCCCTTGTAGGGCACATGGACCATCCTGAGGCCGGCGGCCGCCAGGAAGGCTTCGCCCACGAAATGCGAGGTGGTGCCGGTGCCGAACGAGCCATAGGCCGGCGGCTCCTTGGCGCGCGCGTTGACGTAGGCCACCAGTTCCTTCACGTCCTTGACCGGCACCTGCGGGTTGGCCAGCAGCGCCAGGCCGGTGCGGCCGACGATGCCGAGCGGCTCGAAGCTCTTGACCGGGTCATACGGCAGCTTGCTCTGGATGGCGGGGTTGACCGTGAAGGTGGTGCCGGAACTGACCAGCAGGGTGTAGCCGTCGGGCGCGGCCTTGGCCACATAGCCGGCGCCGATCACGGTGCCGGCTCCCGCGCGGTTTTCCACGACCACGGTCTGGCCCAGTTCCTGGCCGAGCTTTTGCGCGATGACGCGGCCCAGCACATCCGTGGCGCCGCCGGGCGGGAAGGGCACGACCAGGGTGATGGGACGGGTCGGATAGCCGCCCTGGGCGCCGGCGGGGGCGGCAGCCGCGAGGGCGCCCGCCAGGGTGATACCAAGGGCAATCAGGGCAGTCTTCATGGTCATGCTCGACAAGGGAGTGGACGGAACGACGCGTGTGACGGATGCCATCTTGGCGGGGGCTCAACGTTGCAGCAATATGAATTGTTAGAATCCTGCGTTGCGTTTGGCGCAAAGCTAACCTCAACCAAGGGCAAACCCCGATGAACCCGCAGATCCTGCAGGAAATGGCCGTCCGCTACTTTCTGGAAGTGGCGCGCTGCGGCTCCGTCAGCGTCGCGGCGGAGCGGCTGGACGTGGCGCCGTCCGCGGTCAGCCGCCAGGTCGCCCGCCTGGAGCGCGAGCTGGGCACCTTGCTGTTCGAGCGCCGCGCGCGGGGCATGACGCTCAACGCGGCGGGGGAACTGCTGGCCGCCCATGCCAAGCGCGCGCAGCAGGACGTCGAGCGCGTCGCCGGCGACATCATGGGCCTGCGCGGGCTGCGCCAGGGGTTGGTGCGGGTGGTCTGCACCGAAGGGTTCATCCATGATTTTCTGCCCGCCGCCATCGCGGATTTCCGCCGGCAGTACGCCGGCATCCGCTTCACGCTGGACGTGTGCTCGCAGCGCGAGGTGCCGGTGCGGGTGCGCGACGGCACGGCCGACATCGGCGTCACGCTCAGCCTGACCTCGCATCGCGACGTGCGGGTAGAACTGCGCATGCCGGCGCCGGTGCGCGCGGTGGTGGCGGCCGGCCATCCGCTGGCAGGCCAGCCCGAGGTGTCGCTGGCGCAATTGATGGCCTATCCGCTGGCCTTGCCCGATGCCGATTCGACGCTGCGGCAACTGATCGACATCAGCTGCAGCCGCCAGCAGCTGTCATGCGAACCGATGTTCTCCAGCCGCAGCGTTGACGCGCTGGTGGCGTTCGCGGGCGCGGGCGGCGGCGTGGCGTTCTGCGGCGAACTGGCGATCCGCTATCGCCTGCGTGCCGGGCAGGTGGTGGCCTTGCCGCTGCGCGACCGCGAGATGAACGAACGCCACTTCGAGGTGCAGACGCTGGCCGGGCGTGTGCTGCCCGAAGCGGCCAAGGCCTTCATCGCCAGCCTGCGCGCGCAGTTGCAAGCGGATGGCGGCGTGGTGCCGGCGCCTGATAGTTAGGAAGGCGTCGTGCTCATGCCGGCCTGGCGCGCGGCCAGCCAGGCGCGGCCCTTGGGCGTCAACGTGGCCACCGGGGCGGCGGCGTCGCCGGCAGGCCGGCGGGCCAGGTCCACCAGGCCGTTGCTGGTGGCGTCTTCCCAGGCCGACAGGCGTGGACACGAAGTGCGCCACGCCTCCATGATGTTCGCATAGGTGCGGGGATGCTCGGCAACCCAGATCAGGAACTGCGTCAGGTTGCCCAGTTGCGAGGCGCTGGCCTCGATGGCGGGGATGTCGTCGGACATGGCGGGCTCCGGGCGCGCTGGGCCGGTTTTCACGATAGGCCCACGATACGCCCGGACGCAAGGCGCCGCCAGGGGCGGCTTCAGGACAACCGGGTCACCATGTCGCCCGGCCGCGCCAGCTCGTGGTACAGATCGTCCAGATAGGTGGACAGTTCGTCTTCGGGGAGGTCGGCCGGGATGACGATCCCGCCGGCGCGCACCCGCTTGCCCGCCACGGCCTGATACACGGCCCATTGGCCGGCCTCGCGAACGATGTCCAATTGCAGGCGGCGGTAGATGTCGAATCTCATGGCGGGTCCACACTTTGCGGCGGGCAGGGCGACGACGCGCAGTGCTCACGCTACCATGGCTTTCACCACAACAAGGGAGCGACGATGGAAATTCTGGACGGTTTTCAGATCACGCGCGGCGCGCTGCAAGTGCAGGATGGCTACGTACCGGTCATCGAGGCGCGCGGGCCGGGGCCCGACGGCCGCCCGTTGCATGGCGCTGTGCCGGTGACCGAATACGGCGTGTTTGACGATCAGGAGGAGGCCATCAACGCCGGCTGGACGATACGCGTGCGCGCGATCACGACCGCGGGCGATGGGCTGTCGATACGGATCGACGAGTGAAGGGCCGCGGCGCGGCGCCCTGGAAATTCTGGACAAAAAAAATCCGGCCCGAAGGCCGGAAAAAATTACAACAACAAGCACAACAGCTCGCCGGCACGAGCCAGTGCGGTGAGAAATTTATCATGTATGAGATAAATAACAAGATGTAGTGTCCACGAAATGGACGCTTGGTGGCCGATTTATTCGAATAGGGCCATCCCGGTGCGTTCCCCGTAAATCGGGCGACGCCGCCGCCCGCGCGCTTGCGGGCGGCCCGCGCTCTCAAACCACCTGGGTCACCGTCTTGCCTTCGCGGAACCAGCCGTCCAGATTGGCCAGCATCAGGTCCGCCATGGCCCGCCGGGTCTCATGCGTGCCGCTGGCGATGTGCGGCAGCATCACCACATTGTCCATCGCGTTCAACGCCGCCGGCGTGGCCGGTTCGTGTTCGAACACGTCCAGGCCGGCGCCGGCGATGGCGCCGCTTTGCAGGGCCTGAACCAGCGCCGCCTCGTCCACCACCGTGCCGCGCGCGATGTTGATCAGCCAGCCTTGCGGGCCAAGCGCCTGCAACACGTCGGCATTGACCAGGTGGCGCGTGGCGTTGCCGCCAGGCACCGCCAGCACTAGGAAATCGCACTCGGCCGCCAGCGCCGTCAGCGTCGGGCAGTAGCGGTAATGCGCCGGCGCGTCCGCACGCGGCTTGCGGTTGGTGTACAGGATCGGCATGTCGAATGCCTCGGCGCGCCGCGCGATCTGCAGGCCGATATTGCCCAGCCCGACAATGCCGCAGCGCTTGCCGCTCATGCGCGTGCCCAGCCCGAAACCTTCCTGCGGCCAGCGCCCCGCGCGCACGAAACGGTCGGCCTCGGCGATGCGGCGCGACGCCGCCAGCATCAGCGCCAGCGCGGTGTCCGCCACGCAGGCATCGAGCACGCCAGGCGTGTTGGTGACGCGCACGCCGCGCGCCTGCGCCGCCGCCAGATCGATGGTGTCGTAGCCCACGCCGACGCTGAAAACGCCTTCCAGCGCCGGCAGCGCGTCGATCAGTTCGCGCGGCGCGCCGAAGCGGCCGCTGGTGGCGATGCCGCGGATCGCCGCGCCGTGATCGCGCAGCAGCGCCGCCTGGTCAGGGCTTTGCCACCAGCGGTGCACGCGGTAGCGTGACTCCAGTTCGGCGGTCAGTTCGGGCAGCAAGGGGCCGACCATCAGCAGGTCGGCAAGAGGTGGGGAAGCAGTCGTGGTCATGTCGGGTGTCACGGTTGTTGCGACGACCCGCGGGTGCGCGGGTCGCAAGAAATGGCCGGCGGAGGGACGACCGGCGATGAAAGCCGTCCCGGCCGTGTGGGTCGGGGACGAAGAAATGACGGGGGCGGGCAATGCGCCGCCCTTCGGGCCGCGTCACCGCGTCGTGTGCGGCCGCATTGCCCGCCCGGTTACTGCGTCTGGATATGCCGGGTCTTGATGATCTCCCCGTAGCGCGCGCGTTCGCTGGCCGCCAGCGCCTGCAATTGCTGCGGCGTCGATCCGTGCGCGACCGCGCCCTGCGACTCCAGCTTGGTCTTCATCGCCGGGTCCGCCGCCACCTCGCGGATCGCCGCCGACAGCTTGTCGATCACCGCCTGCGGCGTGCCCGCCGGCGCCAGCACCGCCGTCCATGAGCCGGTCTGCGCGTTCTGGACGCCGGCCTCGTCGATGGTCGGCACGTCGGGCAGGGCGGGCGAGCGCGTCGCGCCCGTCACCGCCAGCGCGCGCAGCTTGCCGGAATTGACGTACGGAATGGTCTCCAGCACCGACGCGAACAGCATGTCGACGCGGCCCGCCATCAGGTCGGTCATGGCCGGGCCGCCGCCCTTGTAGGGCACATGCATCAGATCGGTGCCGGTGGCCTGCTGGAAGATCTCGCCCGACAGGTGCGGCGCGCCGCCGGTGCCGGAACTGGCGAAGGTGTGCTTGCCGGGCTGGGCGCGCGCCAGCGCCACCAGGTCCTTCACGTTCTTGGCGGGCAGCGTGGTGGGCACCACCAGCACGAACGGCAGGTCCGAGAACAGCGATACCGGCGCGAACGCGGTGGCCGGATCGGAATGCAGCTTGTAGATCCACGGATTGATCGCCAGCATGCCCGAATTGGCGAACAGCAGCGTGTAGCCGTCGGGGTTGGCGCGCGCCACCAGATCGGCGGCGATCTGCCCGCCGGCGCCGGGGCGGTTGTCCACCACCACCGACGCCGCCAGCTTGTCGCCCAGCGCCGCCGCCAGCAGGCGCGCCGAAATGTCGGTGCCGCCGCCCGGCGAGAACGGCACGATCAGGTTGATCGGGCGGTCCGGGAATGGCGCGGCCTGCGCCGCGGCGGGCAGGGCGCCACAGGCAGCCAGGGCCAGGGCCGCGGCAAGGAAGCGGCGGCGCGGGCGTGCGGAATTGCGTGTCTCCATGGTCTTCTCTTTGTAGTAGTGAGCGGCGCGGGCCGCGGAAAGTCGATGCTGCGATGGCACTCCTTTCGCGGGACGGAAAGAGCGCGCCCCGGTGTTGCGGCCGAGTATAGGAACGCCGGCCGATGGATGACTGTTCGAGCTATAAATAGCATTGATCAATTCAAGGATTGGATCGATGGAATTCCGCCAGCTCGAATGTTTCATCGCCGTGGCCGAGGAACTGCACTTCGGCCGCGCCGCCCAGCGCCTGTGCATGACGCAGCCGCCGCTGTCGCGCCAGATCCAGTTGCTGGAGCAGGACCTGGGCGTGACGCTGTTCGAGCGCAGCAGCCGCCAGGTAGAACTGAGCGCCGCTGGCCGCCGCTTCCTGCGCGACGCGCGCCACCTGCTGGAGTACTCGGCCCGCGCCACCGCCAGCGCCCGCCGCACCGCCGGCGGCGACGCCGGCCACATCACGCTGGGCTTCACGGCGGTGGCCTCGTACCGCCTGATGCCATCGCTCATCATGCGGGCCCGCAAGCGGCTGCCGGGCGTGGAGATCCAGTTGCGTGAAACCGTCAGCACCGACCTGTCGCGCCTGCTGCTGGCGCGGGAACTGGACGCGATCCTGGCGCGCAGCGTGCCGCAGCAGGCCGGCATCGAGGCCCGCCTGATCGAGCGCGAGCCGCTGGTGCTGGCGCTGCCGGCGGATTCACCGCTGTGCGAACAGGAGGTGGTGCCGCTGCGGCTGCTGCAGGGCCAGCCCTTCGTGCTGTATTCGCCGCGCGAAGGCAAATACTTCTATGACCGCATCGTCGGCGCATTCGGCCTGGCCGACGTGCAGCCCGACTACGTGCAGCGCGCCAGCCAGACGCATACCTTGCTGGCGCTGGTGCGGGCCGGACTGGGCGTGGGCATCGTGCCCGATTCGGCGCGCGAGCTGCGCCTGGAGGGGGTGGAGTTCCGGTCGCTGGGCCAGCGCGACCTGTATGCCGATATGTACCTGGCCTGGCATGCGCAGCACGACAACCCGGCGCTGGCCGCGTTCCTGCGGCAGGTGGCCGAGGTGCTGCCCCCCGCGCCCTGAAGGGGGCGACAGCCGGGGGCGCGCCCGGCGTGTCGTCGCCGTTCAACGCGACACGGCGTTCGCATCCGACTTCAGGCTCTCGATGATCCGCAGTCCGTCCCGGTGGCGCTGTTCGCCGGTCTCGCACGACTTGCAGATCGCGCCGACGTACAGGCCATCGACCACCGTCTCGGCAAACACGCCCGACCGGTACTGGTGCCGCGCATCGGTCTCGACCCGGTACCAATCCCGATCGCCGATCCGCACCCGCTCCAGCGGCTGGCGGATATCGGCGTCGGGACTGGTCGCGCGCAGCACCGCGCGCAACCGGAAATAGCGCTTGAGCGGCGAGGCGTAAAGCGATTGCAAGCGGGCGTCATCGTCGTCGCCTTCGAGCGGCTTGGCCTGCATCAGCAGGGTGCAGGTTTCCTGCGTCTGTTCGCAGGCCTCGCTTTCGCAGACCAGTTGCACGCGCCGCATGCCGCTGCGCGAGACCTCGCCTTGTGGCGAGCCGTCCACCACCCAGCCCTCTGGCAACTGCACCGACAGGCCATGCGGCAGATCGAGGGTCTCGGCGGACGCGGCGGGCGCCAGCGCGCCAAGCGCCGCGCACAGGGCCGCCAGGCGGATCAAGGCCGGCCCGCTCATGGCGTACCCCCGCGCTGGCGATGATCGCCGCCCGCGCCGCCCGTGAGGATGCGTTCGAACAGCGCCAACTGCTCCGCGTCCAGCGCGCGTCGGGGCAGGATCAGCGGTTCGCCCTCCCGCCGCATCAGGATCAGGTGTTCGCCTTGCCGCTCGACCCGGTCGAAGCCGGCCGTCGCGAAGCTGTTGACCCAACCGTCCTGCCGGACTTCGAGCCGGTCGTCATACAGCCGCGCCTCGTGTTCCTCGGCCGGCATGCGCTGGTGCATCTGCCCGGCCAGCTTGTACGCGTGGCGGCGCCGGGACCAGGGATGCAGCAGGATGATGACGGCCAGGATGGCCCAGAACCCCAGCGTGATCTTCCAGAAACTGTCCGTGAACATCTCGCCGAACAGCGGCCAGGCATAGCGCAGCGGCACCCGCTCGGGGTCCAGCAGCCACAGCAGCACGAATATCAGCGGCACCAGCAGGGCGGTCAGCGCGAAGGCCAGCAGGAAACCGCGCCGACGGCGCCGCCGCATGCCGGGACGTTCAATCTGCCACGAAATCGCGGCGGCTCGGTCTTCCTGGTTCAGCAGGAAGCGCGTCGTCAGCAGCGGCGGCGCGGCCTCGGGCGCCTGCCGCGCTTGCGGCGGGTGCTGCGTCGCGTTCGGAGCGCCGGCGTGGCAGGATGCGGCCCACGCCTTGATGCGCGCCACCTGCTCGTCGGATAGCGCCTGTCGCGGCAAGGCGTACACGTCCTCGATGTTGCGCAACTGGATGAACAGGTGTTCGGAGGTCTCGGCAAGCCCCTGGATGCGCGAGCACGCCATGGCCGTCTTGCGTCCCGGCAGGGTGACGGTAAGCCCGCCAGGCTGAAAGCAATAGAGCGGGTGGATGGTCTGGTCGAGCCCTTCGTCGCGGCACCAGCGCGCCAGGCGCCCGCGCACGATCGCCGGATGGCGGAAGTAGTAGATCAGCACGGGGATGGCCACGACCAGGATGGGCACGCCGTCCAGCCCGAACAGGTCGTGAAAGAAGCGCGAGAGGAACGGGCCGAAGCCCTGCTCGCCGCTATCCCGCCAGGAAGAGAACCCCAGCATTCCCAACAGCGCCAGCACCACCCACGCCAGGAAGTACAGCGCGCGCCGCCGGGCGGCCCCGAACATGTCCGCGTAGCTGAACAGCGCGGCCGCGATGCGGTCCTGCAGCGTGATCGGCGCGGTCAGCGAGAAGCCGTCGGCCGGCATCGCGCCGGGCGCTTCGTCCGGGGGCGCAACGGGCGGCGTCAGCGTGCCGTCGGCAGCGGTGCTCGGCTCGGGCATGGGGTCTCCGTCAGGGGGTGACCCGCAATTTAGCATTGCTGCGGGGCGAGACGAGACGGGACTAGGTTAGGCGGGACGGGGAGAGGCGCGGCGGGGAGAGGCAGGGCGCGACGAGGCAGGGCGCGGTGAGGCGGGGCGAGGCAAGGCGCGCGACCAACCGCGCGTCGCCGCTGTCAGGCCGGCATCTTCTTCTTGCCCAGCAGCGCCAGCGTCAGCGTGCGGCCACGGCTCATGAAGGGATACAGCGCCGCCGACAGGCACGGGCGGCGGAAGATGGCGGCATTGATCTGGTTGAACAGGTCGCTGTCCGAACTGAGCAGCGCCAGCCGGTTGATGCAATCGGCGCCCCAGTAGATGTGCCCCTCCAGCCGCAGTAGCATGCCGTCGTTCAGGTCATAGCCACGGTCGCGGAAATACGCCACCAGTTCGGGATGCTGACGCATGTCGAGCAATTCGACCGGGCCGACGGCCTTGCGCAACTGCACCATCCGCACGTAGTTGGTGCAGAACGGGCAGTCGCCGTCGTACAGCAGGAAGTTGCGGGGCGCGGTATCCGTATCCATGACGTACAGCTTACCAGCGGCGGGCGTCGCTTGCTTGGGGCGCCGGGATGCCGCCGACGCACGATTGGAAGCGGCGCATGGCGCGCGCGCCGCCCTGCGCCAGCGGCGCGCGCAGCGGTGGGGCGCAGCGACGGCCCGCAGTCATGGTGGGGAGGTATGGGGCGCAGGTGTGTGGCGCAGGTATGTGCGTAGGGATAAGGCGCTGGAACAGGTCACTGGGACCGCGCCCAGCGATACGCGGCTTGTCGCTCAGGCCTGCTCATCCGCCCACGCCAGCGCCATGGCGTAATCGCGCACGTCCGCCGGCCACGCGGCAACCTGCCGCGCGAAACCCGCGCGGTCATCGGCATACAGCGCCCGCGTGGCTTCCTCGAAGCCCGGCAGGTTGCCCGCCATGCTCGACATGAAGTGGTACGCCGCCTCTTGCCGTTGCCGCTGCTGGTCGCGCGCCTCGTTGTCGCGGCGCGCCTGTTCCACCAGCTTGCGCAGCGCCACCGACGCGCCGCCGGGCTGCGCCGCCAGCCAGTCCCAGTGGCGCGGCAGCAGCGTCACCTCGCGCGGCACCACACCCAGCTTGGGCCGGCCACGGCCGCGCGGGGCGGCATCGGCGCCGTCCGTCTCGTCAGCCTGCTTGGGAGCGGCCTCGGGCGAAGGTTGATAGCGCTTGCGGATATCGGCGTCGGCGCCGCGCAGGTCCAGGTCGACCTGCTTGCCGGTCTGGTCGTCGAATACCAGGATCGCGCCGTGGCCGTTGTCGTTGGCGTGCCCGGCCTGGGCCTGCTTGACGGCCAGCGCGACCTCGGCAAGCGCGCCGCGCGCCAGCAGGCGGTGGCCGGAGAAAGCGGTATGGAGAAGGGCGGATGGGTTCATGGTGTGCACAGGTATTTACCCGGGTAAATTTGACGCCTCGCATTGTGCGCGGCTCCAACGCTTCTGTCAATATAATCCGGGTAAAAATAATGCAAGCCCACGACGGTGATTGAAAAAAGTCGCAAAAATTACGTCCCGACCTAGGGTCAATACCTAGTCAAAACATACAAGCGGCGTATAATCTTGCTTTGCGCCCGGAGTTACCCATGCGTCTCGTTCAAAAAGCGCTCACCTTCGACGATGTGTTGTTGGTGCCTGCGTATTCCGAGGTGTTGCCGCGCGACACCTCCCTGGCCACGCGCCTCACCCGCAACATCTCCCTGAACATCCCCCTTGTGTCCGCCGCCATGGACACGGTCACCGAATCCCGCCTGGCGATCGCCATGGCCCAGGAAGGTGGCATCGGGATCATCCACAAGAATCTGTCCGCCGACGCCCAGGCCCGTGAAGTCGCCCGCGTCAAGCGCCACGAATTCGGCATCGTGATCGATCCGGTCACCGTCACCCCCCAGATGAAAGTGCGCGACGCCATTGCGTTGCAGCGCCAGCATGGCATCTCGGGCCTGCCGGTGGTGGAAGGGCGCAAGCTGGTCGGCATCGTCACCAACCGCGACCTGCGCTTCGAAGAGAACCTGGACCAGCCCCTGCGCAACATCATGACGCCGCAGGAACGCCTGGTCACCATGAAGGAAGGCGCCACGCTCGAT
Source organism: Achromobacter sp. EG18 (assembly GCF_059759395.1). Classification (NCBI taxonomy): domain Bacteria; kingdom Pseudomonadati; phylum Pseudomonadota; class Betaproteobacteria; order Burkholderiales; family Alcaligenaceae; genus Achromobacter; species Achromobacter sp. EG18. The sequence continues at coordinate 1,736,429 of NZ_CM186213.1, read as the reverse complement.
GAAGCGCAGGCCCTGATGCACAAGCATCGCCTGGAACGCGTGCTCATCGTCAACGACGGTTTCGAGCTGCGCGGCCTGGCCACCGTCAAGGACATCGTCAAGAACACCGAGCACCCGCTGGCCAGCAAGGACGCCCAGGGCCAGTTGCGCGTCGGCGCCGCGGTCGGCGTCGGTGGCAACACCGAAGAGCGCGTTGAAAAGCTGGTCGCCGCCGGCGTCGACGTGCTGATCGTCGACACTGCCCACGGCCACTCCAAGGGCGTGCTGGAAGGCGTGCGCTGGGTCAAGCAGAACTACCCCAAGGTCGAAGTCATCGGCGGCAACATCGCCACCGCCGCCGCCGCGCGCGCGCTGGTCGAGCACGGCGCCGACGGCGTCAAGGTCGGCATCGGCCCCGGCTCGATCTGCACCACCCGTATCGTGGCCGGTGTCGGCGTGCCGCAGATCCACGCGATCTCCGAAGTCGCCAAGGCGCTGGAAGGCACGGGCGTGCCGCTGATCGCCGACGGCGGCATCCGCTACTCGGGCGACGTCGCCAAGGCCCTGGCCGCCGGCGCGTTCTCCTGCATGATGGGCGGCATGTTCGCCGGCACCGAAGAAGCGCCGGGCGAAGTGGTGCTGTTCCAGGGCCGTTCGTACAAGTCGTACCGCGGCATGGGCAGCCTGGGCGCCATGACGGAAGGCTCGGCCGACCGCTACTTCCAGGACCCGGCCAACAACGCCGACAAGCTGGTCCCCGAAGGCATCGAAGGCCGCGTCCCGTACAAGGGCAGCGTGCTGGCCATCATCTACCAACTGGTCGGCGGCATCCGCGCCTCCATGGGCTACTGCGGCGCCGCCACCATCGACGACATGCGCACCAAGGCCGAATTCGTGGAAATCACCTCCGCCGGTGTCCGCGAATCCCACGTGCACGACGTACAGATCACCAAGGAAGCGCCCAACTACCGCGCCGACTGATCCCCGTACAGTCAACTACAATGTCATGCATCACGCACCGGCAGAACCGCAAAATCAGTCAGCGGGTCTGCCGGTGCGGTTTTATTTACAGCGATTTCATTCCTTACCGGTAGAGTCTCCATGCACCAGCGCATCCTCATTCTCGACTACGGTTCGCAAGTCACCCAACTGATCGCCCGCCGCGTGCGCGAAGCCGGCGTCTACTCCGAAGTGCACCCGGGCGACGTCGACGATGCCTTCATCCGCGACCAGATGGCGCAGGGCCTGAAGGGCATCATCCTGTCGGGCAGCCACGCATCGGCCTACGAAGAAGGCTCCATGCGCGTGCCGCACGCCGTGTTCGAGCTGGGCGTGCCCGTGCTGGGCATCTGTTATGGCATGCAGTCCATGGCGCAACAACTGGGCGGCGTGGTCAGCTTCTCCGACCACCGCGAATTCGGCTACGCCGAAGTCCGCGCCCACGGCCACACCAAGCTGCTGGAAGGCCTGGAAGACTTCACCACGGACGAAGGCCACGGCATGCTCAAGGTCTGGATGAGCCACGGTGACAAGGTCACCGAGCTGCCGCCGGGCTTCAAGCTGATGGCCTCCACGCCGTCCTGCCCCATCGCCGGCATGGCCGACGAAGAACGCCGCTTCTACGCCGTGCAGTTCCACCCCGAAGTCACGCACACCGTGCAAGGCAAGGCCATGCTGGCCCGCTTCGTCAACGAGATCTGCGAATGCCAGGGCGACTGGAACATGCCCGACTACGTCGCCGAAGCCGTCGCCCGCATCCGCGAGCAGGTCGGCGAAGACGAAGTCATCCTCGGCCTGTCCGGCGGCGTCGATTCGTCGGTGGCCGCGGCCCTGATCCACAAGGCCATCGGCGATCAATTGACGTGCGTGTTCGTCGACCACGGCCTGTTGCGCCTGGACGAAGGCAAGCAGGTCATGCAGACCTTCGCCGAGAACATGGGCGTCAAGATCATCCACGTCGACGCCACCGCCCAGTTCATGGGCAAGCTGTCCGGCGTGGCCGACCCCGAAGCCAAGCGCAAGATCATCGGCCGCGAGTTCGTGGAAGTGTTCCAGGAACAAGCCGGCAAGCAGAAAAGCGCCAAGTGGCTGGCCCAAGGCACCATCTACCCCGACGTCATCGAATCGGCCGGCGCCAAGACCGGCAAGGCCACCTCGATCAAGTCGCACCACAACGTCGGCGGCCTGCCGGACACGCTGAACCTGAAGCTGCTGGAACCCCTGCGCGAACTGTTCAAGGACGAAGTCCGCGAACTGGGCGTGGCCCTGGGCCTGCCGCCGCAGATGGTCTACCGCCATCCGTTCCCGGGCCCGGGCCTGGGCGTGCGCATCCTGGGCGAAGTCAAGCATGAATACGCCGAGCTGCTGCGTCGCGCGGACGCGATCTTCATCGAAGAACTGCGCAACACCAAGGACGAGGCCAGCGGCCTGACCTGGTACGAGCTGACCTCGCAAGCCTTTGCCGTGTTCCTGCCGGTGAAGTCGGTGGGGGTGATGGGCGATGGCCGCACCTACGAATATGTTGTCGCGCTGCGGGCTGTGCAGACGTTTGACTTCATGACTGCGGATTGGGCGCCGTTGCCGCATCCGTTGCTGGCTCGGGTTTCCTCGCGGATTATTAATGAGGTGCGGGGGATCAATCGGGTGGTGTATGACGTGTCGAGCAAGCCGCCTGCGACGATTGAGTGGGAATGATCCCACGTCCGGCATAGATCGGCACCAAATAGCACGAAAGCACCTCTAAGCCCGCGTAACTGCGGGCTTTTTCTATTCTGGGCCCGGCACTGTCTGGCAAATTTTCGCATCGCCAAGCACGGCGTTTGTATGGCATGGTAGGTGGTACTATCTGAACCTGATGCCATGTTTGGTGCTTGATACCATGTTGCCTCCGACAGGACTGGCATGGTATTAAATTTATATAACGCATTGATCTATAAGGAAATTTAAGGTGAAATGCGAGCGTTTCTGAGCATGGTATTTTGACGTGGAGAATCGCACACACCATGCTGACCGATACCAAGCTGCGCAACCTCAAGCCGAAGGACAAGCTCTACAAAGTGAATGACCGTGACGGCCTCTATGTGGCCGTCACCTCTGCGGGTTCAATCTCGTTCCGCTACAACTACTCAATCCACGGCAGGCAAGAGACCATCACCTTCGGTCGCTACGGTGTCGGCGGCATTACCCTCGCGGAAGCGCGCGAGCGGTTGGGCGAGGCCAAGAAGATGATCGCCGCTGGGAAGTCGCCGGCCAAGGAGAAGGCGCGAGAAAAGGCCCGTGTCAAGGACGCTGAAACGTTCGGGGCCTGGGCAGAAAAGTGGCTGCGGGGCTACCAGATGGCGGACTCCACCCGCGATATGCGCCGTTCGGTCTTCGAGCGTGAGTTGAAGCCGAAATTCGGCAATCAGAAGCTGATCGAGATTACCCACGAGGACTTGAGGGCACTGACCGATGCCATTGTCGAGCGAGGTGCACCAGCAACCGCGGTGCATTCCCGTGAGATCGTGTTGCAGGTCTATCGTTGGGCCATTGAGCGTGGCCAGAAGGTAGAGAACCCGGCAGAACTGGTTCGACCGACGACCATCGCCAAATTCGAGCCGCGTGACCGTGCGCTGACACCCGATGAAATCGGCTTGATGTACCAGTACATGGAGCGGATCGGCACGACACCATCCATCCGGGCAGCCGCCAAGCTGTTGCTTCTAACGATGGTGCGCAAAAGCGAGTTGACCAACGCGACCTGGAGCGAGCTCAATTTCAGCGAGGCGCTTTGGACAATCCCGAAGGAGCGGATGAAGCGACGCAATCCGCACTTGGTTTTCCTGTCACGGCAGGCGCTGGACATCTTCATTGCCCTCAAGACTTTCGCCGGCGGATCGGACTATGTGCTTCCGTCGCGATATGACTCGGACCTACCCATGAGCAGCGCCACACTCAACCAAGTGCTGACGTTGACATACCGACTGGCGCAGAAGGAGGGGAAATCGCTAGCCAAGTTCGGGCCGCATGACTTGCGTCGTACGGCCAGCACGCTGCTGCATGAGGCCGGCTACAACACTGACTGGATCGAGAAGTGCCTGGCGCACGAGCAGAGAGGCGTCAGGGCCGTCTACAACAAAGCCGAATACCGCGAGCAGCGGACGGCGATGCTACAGGATTGGGCGGACATGATTGACGAATGGACGCTCAGGAAGCTAGGTCGGAACGAATGAGAGCATGGAGCACTTTCCTGCCTCACGCGATTTTAGCCGCTAAAAAAAAACAAAAAACGGCATGACCTTCGGCGGACAGCCTCGGCATGACGGCCAAGTTCCACCCGCCTCGCAGAGCAGGATTCCCGTTGAGCACCGCCAGGTGCGAATAAGGGACAGTGAAGGGAGATAACCGGCTCGCCGGTTAGCTAACTTCACCTATCCTGCCCGGCTGACGCCGTTGGATACACCAAGGACAATCCACATCGATCCCTGTGTAAAGCTCTGCAATTGGCTCTGCGTACGGCGCGCATTGACGATCCTTGTGTTTTCATTGGATTTCGCCGGATTTCCCTCGAATTTTCCATGAGAAATACAGAGATTTCCTGCGCTTTCACCAATGCGAACCCAAGGGCTACCGAGCGGTGTTCACCGCCCAGAGCGCTTCGGCTGTTTCAGGTGAAAGCTATTGGGGATAGAAGCAATTGCCTTGGACACTGCTTGGCGCGTCAGTGGCCGCTGGCCCTTGCCTAGAAGCTGTTCTGCGATTTCCGACTGATTGAGGCCAGAACGCTGGAGCATCAGTATTCTCTTCTTGGTGTCTGACAGCTTGGAGTCCACCATCAGTCGCGCCAGGTTGCGCAGCTCAGCTATGTCGGCAGGCTGTAAGGTCTGACCTAGCATGTAGTGAAAAAAGTAGTCGTCAACCAGCGGGTCACCGGATGCTGCCGCACGGGGCGTGGACCGCTTTGCGCATTGCCGGTTAAGCCTTGCCAATTCGAGATCGAACTGTGCGACTGATCGCTTCGCTTGCCGGTAGGCTGGGTTCCAGGCGCCACTCGGCAATCTGGGTCGATGATCCAGGCAGTATTGGCTGCTCAGCCGAAGCTCTTCCTCTAGATCGTTGGCCTTCGGGGTGTCGCTCCCGTCAGCGTACAAAGTGAGTTCGGTAAGTGATCCGCAGAACCGGCAAAAACCCTGGCGACGCTCGCCATTCAGACGCGTGGTGCGCACTCGGGACTTTGCTGGCCGTTTGCAGGCGCAGTCCTCCACCAGCTCAATCAGCGTTTCCAGCGTCGCCACAAACCGCTGATCCCTAGCGGATTGTCTGTCCGCAGTTTTGACGAACTGGCGCAGCAACTGCCGCTGCACACGAACCATCGCGTCAAGCCCCACCAACCGAATGATTCCGCTGAGGCTCACCCCTGTTCCTGCGCCAGGGACGTGACTCAAGTAGCGTTGTGGCAGCGTCGTCGTGTACGCGGCCACGGCGGGATCGATCAGCTCCTGTATCAGCCGAACGATGGGATAGCGCTTCGAATACTTGGAGTACGGGTGCCAGCGATCCTGTAGCTGGCCGATGGCTTTCGAGACAGTGGGATCGCATCCGTCCCAAATTGTTATGGTCGACTTATTTTTCATGTCAACCATTTTAGCCAATCATTAGGTCGATGCAATTCCGCATTGCGAGGCATGATCAGGCACATATTCGAAAGTGCCTGATGGAGGTCAATGCATGCAAGCAACGACAAACAGAACGCTCATCAATAAGAAAAAGCTACTCGCCATGATCCCGCTGTGCGAGCGCACGATTTACAACTTGGAGCAGCGGGGAGAATTCCCGCGCCGCATTGCGCTAACCAGCCGAAATGTCGTGTGGGACTTGGCTGACGTTGAGGAGTGGATCGAGGCCCGCAAGTTGTCGGGTATCCAAGCTCGCCGCCCTGGATTTGGGGCTTGATCGTGGCCATTGATTTAAGGGCCGCGTTCGACAACGAGCCGCCTTTACTGGACTTTGTATGGCCAGGTTTTCTCGCGGGAACCGTCGGAGCGCTAGTAGCCCCAGGAGCTACGGGCAAGAGCTTCTGGGCATTGGAAGCTGCAATGTCCATCGCGTGCGCCGTCGCCGGTGGGGACCTGGTAGGGATCACCCCTGAGCGCGCTGGACGCGTGGTCTATTTCGCAGGGGAAGACCCGGAAGTCGCGTTGGTACGGCGAATTCATGCGATAGGCCTGCACCTGAATCAGCAGGCACGCGAAGCTATCGCGCAGAACCTCACCCTTGAGCCAATCATGGGCAAGCGCCTGAACGTGATGGACGATCGGCACCTTGCCCGTGTCATTGAATTTTGCGCGGGTGCTCGGTTGATCGTACTGGATACCCTGAGCCGAATTCACGACAAGGACGAGAACAGCAACGGTGACATGGCGAGGCTTGTCGCCACGCTTGAGCACGTCGCGGCCAGCACCGGCGCATCGGTTCTGTACTTACACCATGTGAGCAAGGGCAGCGCCCGCGAAGGGCAAACCGATCAGCAGCAGGCTGCGCGAGGCGCATCCGCTCTAATCGACAATGCCCGCTGGTGTGGCTTCGTCGCCAAGATGAGTGAAGACGAGGCGAAGCGTTTGAGCGACCGCGACTATGACCGACGCCCCATCGGCAACGACCGGCGCGGCTTCTTTGTCCGGTTTGGTGTCAGCAAGCAGAACTATGACGCGACTGCACTCGACCGATGGTACCAACGCCACGATGGCGGCGTCCTTGTGCCGGTGCAACTGGTGGAGGTGAAGAAGGAGAAAGTCCTGCATGTCGTAAACGGGAGTGACGATGAGCGGTGGTAATGCCGTGACACCCACTAGTACCAGCGCGCAGGCGCGAGTAATGCTCTATCAACCTAGCCAGCGACCGCGCTTGCGCGAAGGCGACTGGATGGAAACCTCTTTTGGTCGCTGTCGCGTGACCGGCAGGTTAGGTCAGCGGCACGCCGATATTGTCGAGGCAGTTTTGTACTGCGCCGAACGTCGGCGCGATGTTTCTGATGGTGGTGTCGAGCTGCTGGTAGACCCGGCCCGCGTGCGAAAAACGCTTTCCGATAGCCGGTACAGCTTTACTCAGATAGAAAAGCTGTTGACCGAGCTAAGAGCCGCGACGATCACAATCGAGATGCCGCAGTTCGACCGCTCAATCATCGGCGGATTGATTGACCACGTTATCCCTTCTCCCATGACACGCCATGATCCTCTGACGGGCGGGGAGCGGAATTTGTGGAAGGTACGCCTTGGATTTGCGCTTGTGACGCTGCTCGAACATGACCTGAGCTTGTACTATGACCCGGCCCCCATTGCTCGCTTGCAGCATGGAATCAGCCAGGCCGTCGCAAGGCACGTCTTGAGCCACAAGATAGAGCCGACAGGAGGATGGTTCCTCGATACCGTCATTGTGGCAGTCGCCGGGCAAGCATCAAGCCAAGCCATGCGCGATGCGCGGCGAAGGCTGAAGGACGAGGCAGAAGAATTACGGCAAATTGGGCTTATGCTCGACGGCGATCGCATCAAGAAAAACGGTGTGTGCAGCCCCTAAAGCGTGGCGCAGCCGCCCGATGGCGTGGCACATGCGCCCGAAAGCGTGGCACAGCCGCCCGGAATGTGGCACACCCGCCCGGAGTTAGCAGGATATTCAGGATATTCAGATCCTGCGCGGCGCAGCCCACGCTTGAGGCGCGACCTGGCCTTGCCAGTCGGCCGTGGGCCGACGGTTGAACACCAAGGAGAGTGCAGGTGGTCGTCAGACCGCCTACAACGACCGCTATGGCCGTCTAGGGCTTCCCCTGACCCTCTGTGAGGCGCCGAATCGCTCTTACAACGCCGCTACGGCCGCTTCAGGCCTTCTGGGGCCACTCCGCCGCAGCCGTTCCCCCATTCTTGGCGTCCAACCAGGCCGCAGGCCGATACTTGCTTTTGCAATCGCCAGAGAAAGAATGCAGGCGAATTGGGCCAACAGCCCTTTAGTCGGTAAGAATAATAATATTCTTATTATCACTGCATAGCCCTTGCTGCCAAACGTCTGCGGCTTCGTGAACATGAGCGCGGTTCGATCAGTGTGGAACCCCTAGTGGCCGCGATCAGAATTTCAGTGGCTAAATTTGCCGCCCCTCAAGTGTCAAAGAACGCAATACAAACCAGGAACATGTGACCGATAAAACCGGGGAAACCGGGCGTTCTGCGTTCGGGTCTGATCGTTCTTTGACAGATGCGGCGGCCCCGCTGTGCGCGACGGTCAAATGTTTGCAATTTCCTGTATTTGCCTGTTTTTAATCGGTGCAACGTTGGTAAATGGCGGGTCTATCGCTACGAAAACGCGGCCTTTCGCTGTGTTCAGTCGATTGCGGTCATTTCCATGCAATACACCGACTTATACAGAAGGGACTGCATGATTTTCCTCAGAGTTTGCAGGTGCGTGAGCGGGGCAGGATAGGTGAAGTAGGCCCACCCGCTAGCGGGTGTTCCTTCTTCACTGTCCCTTATTCGCACCTGGCGGTGCTCAACGGGAATCCTGCTCTGCGAGGCTAGCGGGCTACCGCCGGCTAACCAAGTTGAGCGATGGAACGAGACGAGACAGACACGACCCGCTTGCCCAACAGGTGATTTTTGTGATGTCAACCGTTTTGTACAATCATTAGGTCGATCATATTCCGCATTGCAAGGCATGATCAGGCACACATTCGAAACGTGACTGATGGAGGTAGATGCAATGCAAGCAAAGACGTACGGCGCCCTAATCAACAATCGAAAGCTGACCGTGAAGCCGAAAAATTTAGCGGCTAAAATCGCTCTTTCCATCGCCGCGACCTTTGGCGTCGCCACAATGCCAGCGCAAGCGGGCATTCCGGTCCTCGACGGTACCAACCTATCGCAAACCACTGTCACCGCGATTCAGCAGGTTGCGCAGGTCCAGAAGCAAATCGATCAATACCGGACCCAATTGCAGCAGTATGAGAACATGCTGCAAAACACGGTCGCGCCGGCGGCCTACATCTGGGATCAGGCACAGTCCACCATCAACGGGCTGATGCAGTCCATTGACACCCTGAACAACCTCACCAATCAGGCCGGTAGCCTGGATGCCTACCTGGGCAAGTTCCAGGACGTTTCCTATTACAAGTCGTCGCCGTGCTTCACCTCGGCCGGTTGCTCTGACACCGAACGCGCAGCGTTGGAGAAAACGCGCGCCCTGGCATCGCAGTCGCAAAAGGCGGCGAACGATGCGCTGTTCAAGGGCATCAAGGATCAACAGGAAAACCTCAAGTCGGACGCGCGCCAGCTCGAACGGCTGCAATCGAAGGCGCAGGGCGCACAAGGGCAGATGGAAACCCTCGGCTACGCCAACCAGCTCGCCAGCCAGCAGGCTAACCAGCTCCTGCAAATCCGGGGGCTGTTGATCGCGCAACAAAACGCGATAGCGGCGCAATCGGCCGCCGAGTTGGATGAGAAAGCGCGCGGCCAAGCTCGGGCTACACAGTTGCGTACCTGGCAATACAAGGCCAGCTCGGCCGACGACTTCTAAGAGGGGCGTATATGCGGATTTTCCCTTTGATTGTGGTGGTCACTGTCGCGGCCGGCCTTGCCGGCTGCGACGATGTACCGGAGCCGACCGCAGCTACGTGCGCCCCTGACCTACTCGAAAAATCGCTGTCGGAGATTCATAGCGAGACGAAGCGCCAAGCCTTCATGGATGGCTGCAAGTCGTTCCAGAAAGCGAAGGCAATGCGGCAGTGGGAATACAAGCCCAGCCCGGCCGACGACTTCTAATCCCAAGAGGGCAAGAACATGAAAATCACCTACTGGAAAGGGGCGACAATCGTTGCAGTGTTGACGCTCTTGCTAGTCGAGCCAGTGCTAGCCCAAAGCACCGGCGGTCAACTGAGTAGCGGCGGCATCATGAACGATGTGCTGCGCCGATTCAATGAAGCTGCGAGCACCTGGGGAACGATCATCGAGGCCGCCGCCTCGCGGCTATTTTGGGCGCTCACGACCATTAGCATGGTTTGGACCTTCGGCATGATGGTGGTCCGAAAAGCGGATATTGGTGAGTTCTTCGCCGAGCTTTCGCGCTTCATAATCGTCACAGGCTTTTTCTGGTGGCTGCTGACGAACGCCGTCACCGGCATGAACATTGCCGGCACGATCATTACCTCAATGCAGAAGTTGGGCGCAGAGGCGGGCGGCCTTAGCACGTCCAATCTTGGACCTTCGAGCATTGTCGATCTTGGGTTCGATCTCTATAACCGAACAATCCAGGCCACCTCGGAATTGAGCTGGCGCGAAATGGGCACGGCAATAGTTATGGAGCTACAAGCTCTGGCTGTTCTGTTGGTCCTGGCGCTTGTGTCGATCAATATGCTTCTGACGCTCGCATCGGCCTGGATCGTGCTTTACTCCGGCATTATTGTCCTGGGGTTCGGTGGCTCCCGATGGACAACGGATATAGCCATCAACTACTACAAGACGATCCTCGGAATTGCCTTGCAGCTCTTGGCGATGGTTCTCATCGTCTCCATCGGCAAATCGTTCCTGACACACTATTTCGCCCAGCTAAGCAACACCCTGGCTACCCAGGAACTCGCCGTCATGCTGGTTGTTGCCATCATTTTGCTTGTCCTGGTCAACAAGGTGCCACCCCTCATCGCCGGCATCATCACCGGCGCAAGTGCAGGCGGCGGTGGAATCGGAAGTTTCGGCGCGGGAACCCTGTTCGGCGCCGGCATGACGGCGGCAGGACTCGCTACTCAAGCGGGTGCGGCCATTGCATCCGGCGGTGCCTCCTTGGCCGCATCTGCCGCCGGTGGCGCTGCGGCTGTAGCAGCGGCCGCGTCGAAGGCCAACGATAACGTCTCTGCGGGGACTGACATTCTGTCGACCATGATGGGCGGCGGTGGCGGTGGCAGCGCCGGTACCAGCAGCACCAGCGGCGACGCCGGCGGTGGTAGTGGTGGCGTCTCTGGCAGTGGTGAAACGCCGTTGGCAGCGGCAGCAGGCCACAACAGCACCGGCGCACGCGGCGGCAATTCGGGCGGTGGCTTGGGTGGTGGCCGCTCGTCCGGCGGTATCGGGGCCACTGCGGCCAAGGGCGGCCGGATCGCGGCCGATACCGTCGCTAACCTCGCCAAAGGCATCGGCTCGATGGCATCCACGAAGGCCGGCAGCATGGCCGACGCGGCAAAGAGCCGGATTGCAGAGACGACCGGCGGCAAACTCGCCGCGACGATCAAGGCGACCCATGGAAACAAAAGCGCTGGCACATTCGACGGAAATAACCTGGCCGGCACGAACGACAGCACGGCGGCCGGGGCAAATGACGAGGTGGCCGCGTTCGTGAACCGACCGCAGCCGACCTAAGCGCGCCGGCCGGCGCATCAACGCCGGCCGACACTTCCACTAACCACCTGTGAGAGAGGTGAAAAATGGCAACTCTACATCCTAACGAATTTTCCCAGGCAGTTCAGCACGCGGCAGCGGAATTGAACGCTATCGACTGGCTGGACCAGGACGCCGCGCACGAGCTGGGGCCGCTGGCCGAGGCAACGGCTAACCTGTTCATGGTGCTGTTCTACCAGGCTGAAACGGGCCTCGCGACGCGCGAGGACTTTTCGCAGGCTAGGGCGCAGCTTCAGCATGCCCTGGCCACCCGACACGTTCGCTTTCAATAAATCGGAGGCTTTATGGACTTCTTTCCCCCTCAATCGTTTTCCGACTTCCTGCTTGTCATGGGGGTGTTGTTCCTGGTGTTCGTGCCGGGCTTCTATCTGCTCGGCCAGCTCATTTGGGCGTTGGGTTTCGGCCCCCAGGCATCGGCGATCGCGGACAAGATGGAACGCATACAGCAGACCGTCATGCGGCCGACCGGGCAACGGCTGATCGGAACGGCTGACCAGCTCTCAAAACTGCGGGTCCGGCCATTTAGCGGCCGCCAGCGCTGACCCTTCTGCCCCGCGCTACGCGGGGCAGCTTCGTTTAATCATCGCCTTTAGTGGCTCATGCTAGCCGTTTATGATGAATTGCTCCGCGTCTTCCAGTGACGGAAAGACCTTACCCCCGTCTCGAAACTCCGGGCCATAGCGGTACGCTTTCCAGGCTCCGCAGTCCAATGGATGAGCCTCACCTAAAAACTGGCCGCTATCGGACTGGATGAGACGGGCCTTGAGCGGCTTTTCACGGACCGCCTTGACCTGGTTGATGAACTTGTTCGCGTTCTTCGCCTGGCGTTCCGTGATCTCCCCGGCCGCGAGCGCCTCTGCCACCGCTCCTAAATCCAGCCCTAGTTTGAGTTCATCCATACCACGCCGATTGGCGGGCTTTCTTGTTTCGCTCATACACACTCCACTTAGCTGCTAAATAGCTGTTGCTGATTTCGCCGGCGCGCCAGCTCGGCGCGCGCCCATTCGATGGCCTGGCTCATGTCCTGGCGTAGCGCCTCGATCTCCGCCGGCGTGAGCGGGCGAGGGGAGGCCGCCATTGCCAGTTGCCGGCGAACGATAGCCAGCTCGGCCGGATCGTCGTCCGCCTCGACGGCGGCCAGCACGGCGGCCGCCAGCTCCGGGTCGTTGCGGTAGACCTCGGCCATTGCGTCGTCATGGTGCCGGTCCTTCATGCCTGTTCCTCCTGGTGTCCATCGTCGGCGGCCGCCAGGGCGTCGGCTTCGCTCAAGGCGTCCTCCTGGAAGGCTCCCATATGTTCCGCCTCGGCCTGGCTGACCTCTGCCCATATCCGTTTGACCTGGGCGGGGCTGTAGCCGGCCAGCTCGGCAGTCCTGGTGATGCTATGACCGGATCGGCGCAAGGCGATGACCTGGGCGCGGCGCTTCGGATCGGCCCGCCGGCCCCGGTACTTGCCCGCATCCTTCGCCAGCTCGATGCCTTGGCGCTGCCGCTCGCGGCGGTCCTCGTAGTCGTCGCGGGCCATCTGTAGGGCCAGCTTCAAAAGCATGTCCTGGATCGATTCCAGCACGATCTTGGCGACGCCCTGCGCCTCGGCCGCCAGCTCGGACAGGTCTACAACGCCAGGGACGGCCAGGCGTGCGCCCTTGGCCCGGATCGCGGCAACCAGGCGCTCGGCTTCGGCCAGCGGCAAGCGGCTGATGCGGTCGATCTTCTCCGCAATGACCACCTCGCCGGGCTGTAGGTCCGCGACCATGCGCAGCAGCTCGGGCCGGTCGGGCCGAGCGCCGGATGCCTTCTCGCGGTAGACGCCGGCGACGTAGTAGCCGGCCGCCCGCGCGCCCTCGATGATGCTTTCCTGGCGTTCCAGGTCCTGCGCGTCGGTGCTGACGCGCAAATAGACGCGGGCGACCTTGAGGGCTGGGGCGTCGTCAAACCTCATCGGCTCGGCCGGCGTCTTGTCGCGGAGCTGGTCGATGGCCTCGGCTTCGGCTTCGGTCAGGCCGCCTGCCTCGCGTGCGATCCCGGCCAGCATCGAACCGACGCGCCGGTCCTTCCTTGTCCTCATGCTGCCTCCTTCACCTGGTCCCACTGGTCGCCGTCCTCGATGCTCACGTCCGCCGGCAGCAAAGCCCTTGCAGCCGCCAGAGCGGCATCCCGGCTATCGTGGCGGCTGCGTTCCTCTGGCACACCATCACGCCAGGTCAGAACAACCCAGCTCGTTGGCGGGTATTCAGCGTCGAAAAGGGCCATCTCTACCGCGTATGCAACGGATTCAGGTTGTCGGCCGACGCGACCCTGGGGGATTGATTTCATGCGTTCGGCTCCTTTAGGTATAGGCTAATGCGCCCATCGTAGCCGACACGGCTCAATTCTGAAATACCGATTTATATACGCCTAGCGCATTTCTCCGGCCCTAATGAGCTTTCAAGACAGTTTCAGCACGGCCTCCTCGGGGGTGGACGGCAGGGCAGGAGCGAGCTATAGTACTAAGAGGTATTACCTTTTGCTACGGAGGCCACATGGCAACGGCAACATCCATCAAGCTCGACGACGAGCTGAAAGGGCGCGTCCAGCACCTGGCCGAAGCCCGCCGGCGCACATCGCACTGGATCATGCGAGAAGCCATCGCGCAGTACGTCGAGCGCGAGGAAAAGCGGGAGGCGTTCAAACAGGATGCGCTCCGCGCCTGGGAAGAGTATCAGCGCACCGGCCTGCATCTGACACTTGAGGAAGCCGACGCTTGGCTGGCGAAGCTAGAAGCCGGCGAGGATGCGGAGCTGCCTAAGTGCCACGTCTGATCTGGACGCCGCCGGCGCTGGCTGATGTGCAGCGGCTCTATCGCTTTCTCGCGCCCAAGGATGCCGACGCCGCGCAACGCGCGGTGAAGGCGATCCGGGCCGGAGTCAAGATTCTGGCCCATCAGCCGCGCATCGGCCGCCCGGTCGAGGACATGGAACCGGAGTTTCGGGAATGGCTGATCGACTTCGGGAACAGCGGCTATGTCGCCCTCTATCGCTTCGACGGGGAGAACATCGCCATTCTTGCCGTTCGGCACCAGAAAGAAGCGGGGTATTGAATGGCACGCCTTTCGGTGACGGTTGATGCGGACTTGAAGCGGGATTTTCTCGCGGCCGCGAGTGAGTATGGGTCCAGCGGCGCGGCCTTGGTGCGCGCGTTCATGCGATCGGTCGTAGACGGCGGCCGCGATTTGGATGGCCTGCGCGACCAGGTGCGCGCGGACCTGGAACACCCTGCACCGGCGCGAACGCCGGCGGCCGCGTTGCAGCTCGTGCGCCGGATCACCCTCGACATACTGACCGCGCCGGCGAGCCACTGAAGGACCAAGCGATGAGCAATGAACCCTTTGCCAGTGTGTGGGATGCCATCGAGGACACCCCCGCAGAAGCTGAAAACATGAAGGTGCGTTCGGCGCTGATGATGGCCCTGGAAAAGCAAATCCGCGATCACGGATGGACGCAGGCAGAAGCCGCGCGCCGTCTTGGCGTGACGCAACCTCGCGTGTCTGACCTGATGCGCGGGAAGATCAACGAATTCGGGCTTGATGCGCTTGTGAGCATGGCCGTCGCTGCGGGTCTGCTCAAGGACGATGTGGCATGGGCACAGCTCAAGGCTTTGCTGGCCGAACGGATCGACGCCGGCCTGGCGGGGCAGGTGTCCGCCAAAGGCGTCGATGAAATTCTTGATGATGAGCTTGCCCAGATCGTCGCCGGCATCACCCCCAACAACCTGCACTCTGAAATCGACGCTGGCCCCGACGTCGGCCGCGAGCTGGAACGGTGGAAATAACAAGGGCGGCACACTGGCCACCTTTCTGTATTAGCGATTTCACGTGTCGCTAGCTTCTTGGATGAATGGATATTTCTAAATCGCAATAATAGTTTCAAATAGAATACTATTCGCTAACGGATAGTGCCCTGACTGTGCTCGATTGGATCACGTAATCCAAGTCGGGCTGGAAGCATGCGTGGAATCACACTACGAACGAGGCAGGGATGGTCGATTGGGGGCAGCGTGGGACTGTACGAACGGTGGTGCGAAGCCACGAAAAAGAAGGATAAGCGCAAGTACTACTGGACCTATGTTGAGAGGGAAGGCGGTCGAGACGAGATTCGCGCAGACTTCGCCGCGACTATTCGGTCGCACTATGACCGGCTCGAACGCATAGCCGAAGACGTGAAGCGCCTCGGATATAAGGCCGCAGCGCAGATTCTTAGTGAAGCGTTGCCGCAAACCGCTAAAGGCCGGTCCGGCGATCTCGGCGAAATTCTTGCCACGGAACTGGTCGAGGAAGAGGTTGGCTTACGTGTGCCGGTGCGACGTCTCCGTTATAAGGACGGCCGCAATATGGCCATGCGCGGCGATGACTTCATCGGCGCTGGATACAATGGGGTGGACGAGAAGCTCTGGCTTCTAAAGGGCGAGGCTAAGAGCAACAAGGTGCTTGGCAAGGCCACGGTTACAAGCGCTCGGAAGGTACTGAACCGCGACAACGGCCGTTGCACGCCCGATTCCCTTCTGTTTGTCGCAAACCGTCTCCTCGAAAGTAATGATCCGGACGACAACGTGCTGGGTCGTAGCCTTCGTGACGAGGTGGGTGTGAAGTCCCTCCGTGCCGACCGCATCGACCATATGCTTTTCACCGTGTCGGGTAACGGTCCTCATGCATCTTTGAAAGAGGACCTCGACGCCGCAGGGACGAATCGTGACCACTACGTAGTAAACGTCCACGTCGAAGATCACCAGGATTTCATCGCAGCCATGTACCAGGAGGCGGAAGATCTTGGAGACGATTGACGAACTAACCACGTTCTTAGCTACCGCGACCGTCGATGGCATCCTTGGACGCTTGCTCTATCGTGGCGCTGCCTGGTCGCTGATGCGCGAGGAAGGCGTGTTACCGGCGAACGCGCCGCCGCTAGGTGCGACGATCGAAACCGATCTTGCCGAACACGGCTTTGCCCTGCTTCGCGGAGCGATGGCCCTGCGCGCTCAGGCCGGTGCGTCGGATCTGACGAGCAAGGCGTTCGAGCGCGCAGCCAACTCCTTCGAAGCCCTGGTGCGCAACGGCGATCCCGAGTCCCCTGATCGCGGTTTCCGCCTCACGATCGCCGCAGCAGCCTATCATCTGGCTGGTTTCTCCGCCGTTGCCTATTCGCTCTTCAACGAGGCCATGGATGATCTCAATGCGTCGCCGGGCGAAACGGCGATTCGGCATTTGATCCTGCGCGATCTTGGCCAGCTGCGCGGATTCGTTCGCGACTGGTTGGACGATCACGCTCACGGAGATGAGGAGATCGCCAAGGCGTTGATGGGCGAAGAGACCGACATCGACGAGGCTCTATCGACAATCCTCAACACGACAATATGCCGGGCGCTGGCGCATTTCGACTTCGCACTGGAGACGGGCGAACCCGAGCCGATCGAGACCGCGCGGGCGCTGCTCGCCACCGCAGTCAGCTTGGCGGACAACGGCGGGAATGTTCCGTTGTGGTGGATATGCAACCTCTGCCGTCACTTGATCGATGACCTCTGGCAGCATTCTCTGCACGAAAACTTGCCCACTGAACCGCCGGAGGGAACGGAGGAAAAATACCCGGATTTGCGCCGGCTATTCATCTCGTCCCTCTTCGCCCGCAAGACGTCCGAGGTGGAGCTATGGCCATCTCAGCGCGAAGCGGCTCGACGCTCCACGGATGTCACCGACGATCTAGTCGTCGCCCTGCCGACCAGTGCCGGTAAGACTCGCGTGGCGGAGATCGCCGCGCTGATGACCCTGTCGTCGGCGCGCCGGGTGTTGATCGTGACGCCGCTGCGCGCACTGTCCGCCCAGACTGAGCGATCGTTCAGAAAAACATTCGCCCCGCTCGGCTTCAGCGTTTCCTCCCTTTACGGCGCTAGCGGCCTTTCGGCTGGCGATGAAGACGCGCTGCGCATGCGTGAGATCATCATCGCGACGCCCGAGAAACTTGATTTCGCGCTGAGAAGCGACCCCTCGCTGATTGACAATGTCGGCCTTATCGTTCTCGACGAAGGCCACATGATTGGCCCCAGCGAACGCGAGATCCGCTATGAAACCCTCGTGCAGCGTCTGCTTCGGCGCGCTGACGCAGGCGAACGCCGTATCGTTTGTCTATCCGCGATCCTGCCCAGCGGCGATGAGCTGGAAGACCTTACAGCGTGGATACGCTCTGACGAACCGGGCGAGCCTGTGCGTTCCGACTGGCGCCCCACGCGGCAGCGGTTCGGCGCGCTCACCTGGCGGGGCAAGGACGCGCTGCTCCGGCTGGACCTCGACGACGATGGTCCGTTTCTCGACAAATTCGTCGTGGAGAAAGCCGCGCGGGGGAAAGAGAAGAAGCCCTATCCGCGCAAGAACTCGCATCTCGCTCTGTTCGCGGCATGGGAATTCGCGGGTCAAGGCAAGCGGACACTGATCTTCTCCACTCAGGCGAATTGGGTCGAGAGCTACGGTAAACAAGTGGTGGACCTATGCAAACGCGGTTATCTGGACTCACTGTTGGAGGATGAAGCCTCGATTGCCCGTGCTCTAGAGGTCGGCAAGGAGTGGTTGGGCGAAGACCACCCCGCCGTCGCCTGCCTAAAGAGCGGCGTTGCCATCCACCACGGCCGGCTGCCGAGCCCATTCCTTCGCGAACTGGAAGCCCTTCTCTCCGAAGGTGTTCTGAAGGTCATCGTCGCGTCGCCGACATTGTCTCAGGGTCTCAACCTCAACGCCGCCGTCCTGCTGGTGCCAGCGTTGTATCGGGCATCCGAGAAGATCACAGGCGAGGAATTCGCGAACGTCGCCGGCCGCGCTGGACGCGCATTCGTAGATGTCGAAGGCCTCATCGTGCATGTCATGTTCGATAAGGTCGACTGGCGAAAGAAGGAATGGAGGAAGTTAGTGGCCTCCGCAAAGGCCCGGACGCTGAAGAGCGGTCTCATCCAGATCGTCGCCGAGATCCTTGAGAGGCTAGCCCGCGAAGGCGTCCTGGATCGCGATGATGCCTGGGAATATTTGGCCAACGCACGTGAAGCTTGGAGATCGCCCAAGGAAGAGGCCGAAGTCGCCGAGCGACTGGCGACCGGCGCGGAGTATGACGCTGATGGCGACGATGATGAAGGCGGTGGCGATGACAAAGAGGAAACCATCGAAGAGGAGCCGCTATCACAGATCGTCGAGCGCCTCGACGCAACGGTATTTGGCCTGATCGAAGCACTCGATTCCGATCGCGCCGACCTGCCGAAGCTCTTGGACGAGGCGCTCAAGGGATCGCTCTGGGCACGCCAGATCGCGCGTGAGGACAAGGACGTCGCCCCGCTGCATAAGAAGGTGTTCGAGGCCCGCGCCGCTCTCATCTGGAAAACCACCACGGCGCAGGCGCGACGCGGGCATTTCGCCATGGGCGTTGGACTTGAGGCGGGTCTAAAAATCGACGCCATGGCTGACGAGTTGGCCGAACTCCTTGACCGGGCTGACGATGCGGCACTGAGCGGCGACGTTGAGGCACTTGTCGATGCGCTCGGCGGTCTCGGCGAACGTCTGCTGTTCATGCGACCTTTCATCCCCGATAAGGCGAACGCGCTACCGACGAATTGGAAGGCTATCCTGCGTAGTTGGGTGTCTGGCGAGAATGTGGCCGAGATCGGACCGCAGAACATGCGAGTCGTTGAAGAGGCCTTCACCTATCGCTTGGTCTGGGCCTTGGAAGCTGTTCGTACCCGCCGCATGTCACTCGGTTGGTCGCCGGAGACGGTGGCGGGCGGCGCAGCAGCAGCGGTCGAAACTGGCGTCCCGCAATTCATGATGTCGATGCTGATCCGCGCGGGCCTTCCTTCGCGGCGCGCGGCGATGGCAGCGATCGAGGATGCTATGCCGGTCTTCGTCACGCCAGCTGAGATGCGGGCCTGGCTCGAGTCCGACGAGATCACCGCCTACACCGACGCCGGTGACTGGCCCACGCCTGATACGGCCGCGCTATGGGCGCGGTTCCGGACCGACGCCCTCAGCGGAGGCATTCAGAAATGGTCAGTCGAACATTACAAGCGTCTGCTTGACACCGCGATAGCCCCGCCGGCTGGCCTCTATCGCATAGTCACCGACGAGGGTGATGGGCGAACTTGGCTGACAACACCCGACTATCAACGTGTCGGTGCGTTCAAGAAACCGGCGGTTGATCCCAAGCCCAGCCTCTTTTCCGGCCGGTTGCCCGGCGGCACTAGGCTGGTAGAGGCGTTACGTGTGGGGCGCGGCAAGCTGAGATGGCCTCCAGCCGATGCATAGGGGCACAATTTCTGGCGGATGGAACTCATAACGAAATATTCGCTGGGGCGAGCGCCTCGCTCTCAAAGTCAAAAACGCCGTCATCGGCCAAAGCAGTGCCGCGCCGGTGCCGGTGGCATTGGTGTAGGTGTCAACTAATAGCACCCGAGGGAAACCATGAAACTTCGCCGCCTGCGCATCCACAATTTCCGGTCTATTGTCGATGCTGACATCGAGGTTCACGACTACACAATGATCGTGGGTGCCAATAACGCGGGCAAGAGCAACATTGTTGCCGCGCTCCGGGCGTTCTATGAGGACTTCAAGCATTCAGGCGACGATCTTCCCAAGATGAAGGGCGTACAGACTGACGAATCCTGGGTTGAACTGACTTTCGATTTGTCCGAAATTGAATGGGAGGGGTTGGCGGACAAATACAAGGCAGGTGTGGCTGGTTATAGCCTCACCGTCCGTCGCTACTTCGCGTCCACCGAAAAGGAAAGATTTAAGCCAAGCCAAAGCAACATTTACGCCATCATCAATGGTGAGCCCGAGAAAGAATTGTTCTATGGAGCGAAGAACGTCGGTACCGCTAAGGTCGGCAGCGTCATATACATTCCGGCACTCACTACCGCTGCGGAGCAGATGAAAACCAGCGGCCCGTCGCCCTTGCGGGATATGCTTAATCTGATGCTAAAGCGTGTGATCGCGGACAGCCCCGCATTCAAGGAAATGGAAGGCGCATTCGGAAAGTTGAACGACGAGGCATGTGGAGAACAGGGCTTCTTGACTCAGATTTCTAAGCCTATCAACCAATCCATCGAGCAATGGGGCATTCGATTCGACATGGGAGTGAACCCTGTCGCACCGGAGGACATCACTAAGAACCTAATCCGGCATGGCTTCGTGGACGCCATGCTTGGAGAAACATCGTTTGCACTCGATCGTTATGGGCATGGGTTCCAGCGATCATTCCTGTATGAACTTATCAAGCTCGCGCCCAGCTTTACCGAAAGCAAGGTGGCGGGGAAAAAGGAATTCGACCCTGATTTTACCCTCATCCTGTTTGAGGAACCGGAAGCATTTTTGCATCCAGCTCAACAAGAGAATATGGCTTACCACCTGCGCAGGTTGGGAGCGGGAGATGCTCAGCAGGTCATTGTGACCAGCCATTCGCCAATCTTCGTAGGCAAGGTGGCGGACGATCTGTGCCAGATTGTTCGTGTCCGCCGCAATAATGGTGTGAGTAGCATTGGCCAGGTCAAGAAGACCGACCTTGGTAAGGTACTTGGTCAAGGATACGAGTTCAAGAATTGGTTGGAAAATTATGTTAACGACGCAGCGGTGGCGGAGAGTGCAAAGGGAAACGCCAGGAAACTGCTAAAAGGCGCAACCGAAGACGCGGTGATTGCGGAACAGGAGGAGAGATTCCGCTATCAGCTCTGGTTAGATTCCGAGCGGGCCTCCATGTTCTTCGCCGACCGCGTGCTGCTTGTGGAGGGGGCCACCGAAAAAGCCTTGTTCGCGTGGCTGTTCGCACGGGACTGGCATGACTTGAGCCGCCATCGTGTGGCGATTGTCGATGCGATGGGGAAATACAATCTTCATCGCTATATTGCTCTACTTGAAGGATTCGGCATCCCGTATGGTTTGATGCTTGATGACGATCAGGATAAGGACCACCACAAGGTGGTGAATGAAATGCTGAGGAGTAAGGCTGGCCCAAGTCGCCTTGCGGAGCCTTGTTTCGTCGATAGCTGTATGGAGAAGTTCCTCGGATTGAACTTACCTGTTCGGGACGACCAGAAGCCAGTTCACACTCTGAAGGCTATTGAGGATGGGGGCATAGCTAAAGAAAAGCTCGACGAGCTTCGCAAATTGTTCCTTAAGTCTTTGGCGCTCGAAGCGGAGCCGCTCGTCGCTTAGTAAATGACCATGCCGCTAATCATCATCGAAACCCAAGGCTACTGTGAGCGGTGCATGAACGATCGCATTCGTAGATGAGGCAGATTCTCTAGATTGCTCTTGGTATTTTTCATGGTATCAAAACCATTCTTCGAGTTAAATTGCTGAATTTCCTACAGAAAACTTGGTTGTTGAGTATGGAGTGGGAGTGAGTTGACGTCCTTCGGGGACTATCGCCAGCTATCGAAAAGCTGCCGTAACGTGTTGATTTTCAAGTGGATACGTCGCGGCAGCTATCGGTGACTATCGCCGGCCAGCAGAACAGGTTGGCGGTGGAAGTGGCGGTAAGAACCGGAGGCCGGATTAAGACCCTCCCGTTCACTATTCGGACCAAAGCCGTCTTTGACGGTAGAAAGTCTCCTCGGGAAAGCTTGTTTCATGCGGCTTTCCGAGCATCAGCAGGTCTCCTGCGTTGGAGAAGCAGCGCGAGAAGCGCCGGCCGATTGCCGCGAAGGCCTTTGGCGACATGACCGCGAAGTGGCAAGAAGGTGCCCGGATGGCCGATAACACCAAGGCGATGCGCAAGCACATCGTTGAGCGGGATGTCGATCTTTCAGAACCGACAACTCCACGAAATCACTGCCGATGACTTGCGCGCCCTTTGCAGCAAGGTGAAGGCACGTGGTGCGCCCGCCCCTGCGGTACATATCCGCGACATCGTGAAGCAGGTCTATGCCTTCGCCATCCTGCATGGCGAGAAGGTGGGCAATCCCGCCGACGGCGTCGGCTCGGCGTCGATCGCGACCTTCGTGCCGAAGGGTCGGGCGTTGTCGCTGCGGCAAATCCGGTTGATGGCACGACAGATGTATTCGGTGGCCACCTATCAGACGATCCGGCTGGCACTACGCATGATCTTGCTGACGCTGGTGCGCAAGATCGAACTGAGCCAAGCTACTTGGGATGAGGTCGATTCCCCGGGCGCGACCTGGACGATACCGAAGCAGCGGGTGAAGGGACGCAATCCGCACGTGGTCTATTTGTTGCTCCAGGCACTAGATATCTTCGGGGCGTTGCACACCTGCGCAGCCGGCTCCAAGTTCGTGTTGCCTTCCCGCTACGACGCCGACCGCTGCATGTCGAACGCGACCTTGAATCGGATGACGCAGATTGTTGCGGAGCGTGCGAAGGCTGCGGGACTGCCATTGGAGCCGTTCACCGTCCGCGATCTGCGCCGTACCGGCTCGACGCTGTTGAACGAAATTGGCTTCAACCGAGACTGGGTCGAGTAGTTCCCGGCGCACGAGGGTGGGTGTTTCCCGCGCTCGCTCTACAGCAAGGCTGAGTATGCCGAGCAGCGGCGCCGCATCCTGCAGGAGTGGGCCAACATGGTCGATGCATGGATTGACGGGCAGACCTACGTGCCGAAGCTGCTGCCGGAAAACGTCGTTGTTCCGGCGTTGAACGAAGCGGTCTGAAATGGCGACTAGGCTGTCACTTGACAACCAGACCGATTATCCCCGCACTGGAGATCACTGATTGCCCGTTTCTCTCATCCGACGAAAGAGGTCGAAGATGCTCTCATACATGTCGAAGGGTGGGGCTGGCGCGTAGAAGTCGACGGCAGCCACGCTTGGGGCGGACTTATTGTCCGTGCAACGACGAACCCGCCCGAACAGGGTGGGTTTTTTTCGTAGGCAGACATCCGGTTTCGAGCTGTTGTCGCGAGGGCTTGCTTGCTTTGATCTAGGCCTCTAGTTCGGCCAGGTCCTACGCGAAGCATTGAGGTGTCAGATTGAAACGCCGTGGAAATCCGACGCGGCGCTCCATTTCGTAGATCGTCATTTCAGCTAAGGGGACGATCCGCTGCAGCTCGTTGTGGCGGATGGTGCGGCGGAAGGGCAGAGGGCTGCGCTTGGGAAGCTGCGGCATCCTCGTAGGTCCCTGTGTTCGGCATAGGAAAGTAGTGGTCAGCGTCGATGCTGGCGGCGCTAATGCTTGCGGTAGCTGTGTCACCTCGGACTCCATGAGTGCGCTGCACGGAGGCATGATGAACTTCGGTACCTATCGACCCAACTCCCCTCGGCGTAGAAGAGCAAGCAGCCGTGCAGTAAGACTAAATTAGTCTCAAGCGCTGGGGCGTTGGATTGCGGCAACTGGGCGGGAAGTTGGAGGACTATAGCGTTTTCGTGCAAGGCCGGGCTCAATCCGCTAGTTGGTGGGGGCAGACGGAGAGGCGGAGGCTATTATCTGACCAGGATTAAAATAGTTTTTTATTGTAAAATTTGGCTGCTTACGGAAGGCGATGATGATAGTTGCTGTTTGTCATGCATCAAAGGGGGCGGCAGGTGGCAGAACAGAGAAATGTATTCATCAGTCACGTCCATGCGGACGATGCCGGACTGCAGAAGTTTAAAGCTCTGCTGGCTCCAAAAGGAGTCGACGTTCGAGATTCCTCGATCCATACGGGGAAATTCAATAAAGCGACCGACGAGCATTACATCAAGACGCAGATACTGGCTCCGGCGATCAACTGGGCCGGTGTGTTCGTCTGCTACGTCTCCCCGCGCACGAAGGACAGTGAATGGGTGAACTGGGAAATCGAATATGCAGCCAAGCAGGGCAAGCGTATCGTTGGCGTTTGGGAGCACGGCGAAAAGGAGTGCGATCTCCCGGAAGCCTTGAAGCAGCATGCAGATGCTATGGTGGGTTGGAATGGCGATGCCATTATCGATGCGATTAACGGCAAGGACACGTGGGAGAAGCCGGATGGCGGCCCTTGCGATCCAGTCCCTCTTAAGCGGCATCCCTGCTGATGGCCCGTATCTACTCCTACGTGGTGCGCTACGACAGCGGCTTCGCACCGAATCCATTTTACGGCTACTGCACGCTCGCCACTTGCAAACCCTCGATCCGGCGCAGTGCGTCTGTTGGTGACTGGGTGGTCGGCAGCGGTAGTAACGATCGAACCATTCGTCGTGGCGGACATCTCGTGTATGCCATGCGGGTCACCGATACGCTTACATTCGATGAATATGGCGTAGATCCGCGATTCGGCCCGAAGACGCCGTTTCGTAACGGGAGCCGAAAGCAAAGTTGTGGAGACAATATCTATTTCAGGACCGCGCCAGAGGCCCCCTGGCAGCAGCGGGATTCTTTCCATTCCTTGTCCAATGGATCGCTCAATCCGGATCACGTACGTAGGGATACTGGGGTCAACCGCGTGTTGATCAGCGATGACTTTGTCTATTTTGGTGGTGAGGGTCCTGAATTTCCTGATGATCTGAAAGACCAGCAAGGTCGTCCGCTTTGCAAGACGGGTATCGGCCTGACTACGTTTGACGATCCGCTACTGGTGGCCGGGCTTGAACAATGGATTCGCAGCTTGGGGGCTACCGGGTACCAAGGTGCGCCGTTCGAATGGTTGACGCTTCGCGGGTGATCGATGAAGAAGGAAGGCACACTCTTACTCTCTGACTATGCTGCGCAGGTCGCAGCCACAGATGTTCTCGGTCAGAGTGATTTCAACCCCGTCCTCCAGGGGTTGTATGGCGAGGTCGGTGGAATCATGGCGACGGCCAAGAAGCACGTGCGCGAACAATCCGCGTTTCCGGGTTTCAGGAAAGCGGCGGAAGAAGAATTCGGCGATACCTTATGGTACCTGGCTGCCGTCTGCAGACGCCTCGACGTTCCGCTTGAAGAGGTTTTCTCCGAGGCCGCAAATCACGGCAACTTCAGGAATGTGGGCGCGGCGAGTGACATCATGGAAGGGGCGATGGCCTACGTCGCCGTGCCGGTCGCCGGTCCCGTTTCACTTGACACAACCTTGGTGCAGTTGGGACAAGCGGCTGCGGCATTGCTCGGATCGGTGGCTCCAGACCGCGCCGGTCTGGTCGCATTTGCTCGGGCCTATCTGGATGCGATGCATGCGGCAAGGCTAGCTTTTGCGGACGTGGCGCGTGGCAACATCCGGAAAGCGCGAGGCGCATTTCTGGAGCCCGCGACGGCCGATCTGGCCAATCTTGATTTCGACAAGGATTTCGGACGCGAAGAGCAGTTGCCGCGAGAATTCCGGGTTAGGGTCAACCAACGCGGCAGCGGCAAGAGCTACCTTCAGTGGAACGGCGTCTTCATCGGAGATCCTTTGACCGATAACATCGCAGACCGCGATGGTTACCGGTTTCACGACGTCTTTCATTTCGCGTATGCGGCTATATTGCACTGGTCACCTGTGATACGCGCATTGATCAAACACAAGCGAAAGAGCAACTCGAAATATGATGAAGAGCAGGATAGTGGGCGGGCGATAGTCGTTGAAGAAGGGCTCACGGCCTGGATTTTCTCGAAAGCCAAAGAGCTCAATTTCTTCGAAAAACAGGAGAAGGTTTCTCTTGGAATCCTGAAAACCATTGCCGAATTTGTGAGCGGCTACGAAGTCGAAAAATGTCCGCTCAAGCTATGGGAACGGGCAATCCTGGACGGCTACGCTGTTTTTCGTCAGATGAAAGAAAATGAAGGTGGCTGGATCGTTGGCAACCGGGAGCAGCGCACTATTGTCTACTTGCCACTTGAGTCAGAAGAATGAAGATCCATCCGTTCGTTGAGGCGGTTGCCTCACTGCAATTCGAAGACTGTTTCAATCCCTATTCGGATCGTTGCGAAGTGCACGACCGGCGCGACGCCCCGCGTCGCCGCGCAGCCGCGCTTTCCGCCATGTTGCGGCGCGCGGCGCAGGAGCCAGTGGACGCGATCTGGATTGGCCGAGACCTCGGATACCGGGGAGGGCGTCGTACAGGACTGGCGTTGACTGACGACGTTCATATGACTCATCACGCCAGGCGCTGGGATCTTGATCTTTCCGAAGAGCGCCCGACGAAGGGCGGCGCAGTGTCGGAACGGACCGCTGCGGTGATATGGAACATGCTCAAGCATATTGATGCCCGCATTTTCCTATGGAATGTCTTCCCGCTTCATCCGCATGATGCTGGTGATCCCTTTTCCAACCGGCAACACAACGCCCGTGAAAGACGTGCCGGGGAAGAGCTACTGCAGCAGCTTATCGTCTTGCTACGGCCAGTGCGGATAGTTGCCATCGGCAACGACGCAGCAGCCGCAGCGCATCGTGTTACTGATTCCGTACCCGTGGTTTGCGTCAGACATCCGAGTTATGGCGGGCAGACTCAGTTTGAAGGGCAGATCAAGGAGCTATATGGGCACTGCGCGAGAGTGGACTCACTGTTTTGACCAATTGCTTCCCCTTGATGAATATGGAGCGCTCGGCAGACGTAGCTAGCGCCAGTACTGCAGCTCTCCTGGTAATCGATGGCGATCTGCGCAAGAAAGCTTGCCGTGTCGACTACGGCAGTATACGCGTCTGCACCGTTGCTCCGATCGAAGGTGGGTGGATGTCGTCAGCAGATCTGTGGCGACCGATTCGTCGAATTCAATGATTCCAACGGGATCTGTCAATGGCTTCTAGGCAACCTCTTGCGGGCGTACGTGTTCATCTGTCCGGTTCCGTCCCGGACGTACATAACGAAGAAATATGTGTATTCGTCAAACGGCTTTGTACAACGATATTCAACGAAGGAGGCTCCGTCATTCACGGCAGCCATCCGACCTTTACAGAACCATTGGAAGAAGCGGCGCGGGCGTTTATCGATGCGGGCGGAGAAGTCGGTGCATTGACGCTTGTGCGCGCCCAGAAGTTTGCCGAGACGCCTGAGCAGATTGAGGAAATAGAAAGGCAGCGACAATTCGCCGTTGTGCAGGTGGTACCTGTCGAAACGGAGGGCGAGCGGGGTGGCGATTTGACTCCGATGCGTGACTGGATGGCAGAACGATCCGACGCCGTGGTGTGCGTGGGCGGAAGATGGTGGAATACAAATAAGGCCAAGGCTGGAGTTCCTACCGAGCTTGATGCCATGCTTGATCTCGGCAAGCCCGGCTTTATCATCGCCGGCTTTGGCGGCGCCATCTCTGGCTATCTGAAAGAGAATCTGGGGCTGCTGTCGAGCCTGCAAAACGGGTTGTCCGACGACGAAAACAGGAAGATTGCGTACGAGACGTCCATTGAGAGCATTGTCGATTCAATTGTCAACCAGTTGAAGCGTCTGCCCCTTGTACGACGGAGCGTCGAAAGGGGACGCAATTTCAGAATTCTTGCGCTCGATGGTGGTGGATTGCGCGGAACTTTCACCGCGGCCGTCCTGGCAAAGTGGGATGAGATGCTCGGCAGCGGCGGTGGCAATAGTCTGGTTTCTCACTTTGACTTGGTCGCCGGAACCTCAACGGGCGCCATACTTGCAATTGGTCTCGGGCTGGGCATCAAGCCGGCCGACATACTTAGCTTCTACCGGGACAAGGGGCCGCTCATTTTCCCGAAGGACCGAACGCTTCGGCATTGGCTGCGGTCCAAGCACGAGTCTTCAACGCTGCGGGGATTGCTTCAGTCGATCTACGGCGATCGAAAGCTTTCAGACTCGATCTGCAGATTGGTTATTCCGACTGTGAGAGCCAAGCATGGGCAGGCTGAGGCCATAGTCACGCCGCATAGTCCAGATCGAACGGCATTTCGGGATATCCCGTCCGTTGACGCCGCGCTTGCTTCATCAGCCGCCCCTACGTACTTTGACGAATCTCTCTGGGAGGGGCCTATCGTGCCGGAGATGTTCCTGGATGGTGGCGTTTGGTCGAACAATCCAATTCTGCCGGCGCTGGCAGAATCTGTGCGCCATCTCAAGATCCCGTTGGATCGAATAGACGTCCTAAGTATTGGCACGTTGAGTAGTGAGTCTGACTTTACTGATGCTCTGGGGAAAGGTAAGGCGGGATGGGCATTACACAGTGTTGATCTCTTCTTTACAGCCCAGGAGCACGGTGCATTGCTCTTGGCGGACAGCTTTCTAGGACCGACCCGGCATCTCAGGGTTAATCAGCAAACCCCCGTCGAGATAAAGCTTGATGATATCGCGGCGATTGACGAAATGGCGGCGAGGGGTAACGAAGCTGGAAAAGATTCTTTTGTGTCGGTTCGATCCCGTTTTTTTGACGGGAGATTTGCACACGACTGGAAGAAATATTAATTGGATTGAATCGGCGGTGTCGGCTAAATTTTTTAGAAGTTAAAAAATGCGCTAGAGGAAATGAATGTTTATTGATTTGCGCGTTATTGATTTTCGGGGTGGATTGTTGCGTTGGACTGCCGATCAGGTTAAATCCTATAGCCAGCGTGGAAATGAAATATTAGTTAAATTGGAAGAATATCTTCTCGATAAAGAGAGAATTTTGGATGCTTCTTTGATCGAGAAGAGTATATTTCCCGCGCAGGATGTGGATGTGTTTATTTCCCATTCGCATAAAGATAGGGATGAGGCCATCAAGCTCGCTTTGTCCTTCGAGAGTCGAGGTTTGCGAGTATTTGTCGATTCGTGTGTATGGGGGTATGCAGATGAGCTTCTGAAGGAAATAGATAATAAATTTTGCATCCCAAATGGCTGGAAAAACTATAGCTACCCTCTGAGAAATAGAACGACAGCAAATGTCCATATGATATTGAATTCCGCGCTGCATGGCATGATCGACAGCGCAGAATTGCTGATTTTTCTTGATTCCGAAAATTCTGTAAAGGTCGAGGACTATGTGAATGATAACGAGTATCTGTCATCTCCGTGGATATTCTCAGAATTGATGTTTGCCGGTAGAGTTCGCAGAAAACCTAGAAGAAAAATTGTACGGGCTGAGGAAAGCATAAGTTTCGATAGCGTTACGGCAAGTAAGAAAGCTGAGGCGGAATTCGTGTATTCCGTTCCAAAGTTAAGCTATTCGATCAAATTCGACCATCTGGTTGCGTGGCTGCGAGAGAACGGATCGAGTAAATCTCCAGATAAAAGTGTTAGAGGTCTTCTGCATCTCGATCGGTTGTATCGACTGCTGGACGTTCCGGCGGGTCTCTTGGACGACCCGCGGGTGGAACTGTGATAAGTTGTGCCGTTCACGAGGCTTGACCCATGCTGATAAGATTGGGGCGGAGATGGCCTTAGGATGCTGGACTCGTCCGTCGCCGCATCTCGTACGACTGCGGACGATATCGCGGCGAAAGCTTTCGGAAGCCAATGACATATTAGTAACGGCAACTGAAAATGCGCACTTAGCCATGTCTAATGATCCGCGATGACAGTTTCAACCCGACCAGCAAGATTCTTGCTGATGTAGTCATGCACATCAGCACTAGCTGCGTAAGGAGGATCGTAGGCTTTGAAGAGAGTGGATAGCTTGCGTCCATCCTTCAAAGAAGATCCATCGAATGGATTTGCTCCGGCGATCGAGGTTTGCTGGGTATAGTCCAGAATTTTGTGAACGCGAATGCGAACAGGCCTTTGCCGCTATTCCAAGATTTCTCGATTTCGTATTTCACCCAACGGCGGTTCGCCGTCTCATCGCCGAGGAGGACGATGGTGCAGTTCCGGTTTTCCAGCTGCGCGTCGATCCAGCATTGAACACCGGCATCGCCACCGCGCAGGACCTCTTCCTATTTGTTGTCGCTAGCAGGGCGGCTGCCTTCGACGACCCCGATATTGCGGACCTTGGAGGCACGCCATCCATCGCGTTGGTAACGAAAGCGGTAGAAGACTGTGCGCGTCATGGACGATTCCTTGTTCTCGTTTTGGCCGATGGGGTGGCTGTGTTGGCTAAGGCACTTAGATGTGAATGGAATAAGCGCGAAAAATCGATGTCCTGCAGCTCGGCTTCGTCGAAGTTGCCAAGGCGTTTTGCCAATGCAAGTGCGGCACCACCCGGCGCTGCTACCGGTAGCACTTTTTTATTCGGATGGAAGCGGATAAATAGGTCGTACTCGGCTTCAACCCCATCCATTCCCCCGATAAACACGGCCGCAACCAGGTCTTCGCGCGACAGCATCCGCTCGCGCATGAGTAGCAGACTTGCGCTCCGATCCCGCGGCACTGCATCGGTCAGCACGACATTGTGAAAACGCTGGTTCTCTTCAGGGAATCGATCCTGAAAAAAACTACTTTGGTACAGGATGACTGCATCGGAATAGTCGACCTTCAGGTCCTCACAGATCGTCCAGATCATGGGTGTTATAGCCGGATGCCCGCCCCAGACAATCTTGTGTTGTCGGATGACCGAAATGACCAATTCCCGTACCGCGCATTGAATGAGAAATGGATTCGCAGTCTCGTGGTAGGTACCTCGATCGACAAGCGGCACGCTAGCCGAAAGGAAGATGGCGCTCATGTATCAGGCCTCCCAATCTGCGAACTGCCAACCCGCTTCGCTGGCCTTGACCCAGCGCGCAGTTTGAACGTGATTGCCGAGCCAATCCAGATGGCCTAGCCAACGAGGATGCAGTCCAACGTGGTCAAAAACAACAGCAACCGAACGATCCGGCGAATTGATCGACGCCTCATGCAGTGTCGTCGAAGTCGGCACGCCGACAGTAGGGTACACCACGACTTCCTTGCCGTCCGGTAGCTGGATGTAGACGGCTTTGTTCAAGCCGACGCCCGCTACGCTCCCGCCGATTGTTTCGACTGCATTGCGCAGATTGCTGACCAAATTGACGCTGCGTACCGCCTGACTTTGACTGCGAACAGCTTCCAGTTGCAGGCAGATTCGTTCGATCGCTGTGTCGGCCAAGCGACCTGTGTCTCCATTCACTTCTTCTGGCAGGAGTTCTGCACGGCTGGCTGTGGCTGTGCGTACCGATGGAGTAGAGTCCGGCCAGCCGATACGTAGCACACTGATGCCTTTGGCAAGTGCTCGGCCAAACTCAGCACTAGTCCACCGGCTCTCAAAGTAGCCGGGAGTATCGAGCATAACAAGTACATCGGAGTCGCAGAGCCGATGCCAGAGCATTGCTTGAAAATCCTCGGCGGGTGCGATGCCATGCGTATCGAGGAATACATCAAAAAGCCGAGTGGAGAACGCATCGAAAAGCTGCAGCGCGGCTTCGCGGGCCTCCCCCCTTCTATAGCTAACAAATACACGACGCTGGCGGGGAAGTAGGCCTGCACATTCCAGCAGCGCGGTTGCTACTCGTTGGGCGCCGCCCGCGTTGTACGCAAGGCAGTTCAGCGGACGAAGCAATTCGGGAATTTCTGCAGTGACCCGCTCTGCTTCGGAGGCTACTGGAAGGATAGGGATACCGCGTTTCAGCAGTTGATCTACATTGGCTTGTGGAACGTTGGCGGCACCGTAGAAAACGGCTGCGGACGATTTCTGCTGATCGGGATTGAACAGAGTAGGGCAGACTTCCCATCCCACCTCGTGGCCAAGCCTCAATCCGAACAACTGCACTGCATGCGCGACGACCTGCTCAAGCTCGTCAACTTGTTCGTCGGTTGGCTCACCGAGCACGGCTAGCTGGTACAGCACAGACATGCCCCCTCCCGTCGTCCTTTTAGAGTTTTAATCGGTGCAACGTCACGTCTCGCCACCCAATGCAAGCACTGCAATAGCGATTTCGCAGTAGCTTTCGGGGCTATGTATTTGTAATGCGAGTGTCTAAGTTAATTTTAACCTAAGTCCGCGTACGTCAATGCGTGCGTACGGTCTGACGTCGCCTGTTTCAAATACGTGTCCCGTTGTACTGCCGTCAGGCTCGCGGGCCGTGCCCGCGCTTCATGCCGAGTCGCGGCTATTCGGCTTTATTCCCTGACGCCTTCGGCCCAGATTCCTCCTATCCGGCCCTGTACGCTTCGCCAGCGAGCGGTTGGCAAGTAAGGCGGCCATTGCCTGTTCAGCCTTCTCTCCTGACTTCGTCACCTTGTCCGCAACTGTAGTCTCTGGTCGTGTGCCTTCAAGGCACGCAAGGCGGCGGCCACGGCCTTGCTGTCCTTCCAATCTGCGCAATCTAGGCTGTTGCGGATCAGATGCACGATGCAGGTCTGTATCGTCGTGCGTGGGAAGGACGTGCCGATGGCGTCGGCCAGGCCCTTCAAGCCGTCGATCAAGGCGAGCAGTATGTCCTGGCACACCCTCGGTCTGTTCGACCCGCAGGCACAGCACGTCGCGCTGGCCGTCGGCCTGCACGGCCAGAGCCAGATACACCGCTTTGTTGCTGACCCCACCGTCGTCGCGGATATTGACACGCAGTGCGTCGGAGAACATCACCGGATACATCGCTTCCAGCGGCCGGTTCTGCCAGGCGATGGTCTCGGCCATGACCTCGTCGGTGACCGAGCTGATGAAGTCCGGCGATATCTCGGTGCCGTAGCTCTCGGCCAGGAACGCCTGGGTATCGCGCACGCTCCTTCCTCGTGCGTACAGTGCGATGATCCGGTCATCGATCCTGGTGAAGCGCCGCTCGTCCTTGGGGATCAGAATCGGTGCGAAGGAGTCGTCGTGATCACGCGGCAGTTCCACGCGCACCGGGCCATGCTCGGTCAGCACCGTCTTGCCGCTGGCGCCGTTGCGCTCGTTGGCCTGGTCTTCGGGCTTGTCCTCGCCTGGCCGATAACCCAGATGCGGGTTCATCTCAGCAGCCATCCTGAGCTCGATGACCGCCTTTTGGCACGCCAAGAACAGGTCTTGAACTTTGCTGGGAGTCATCGGTTCCTTGACCAGATGATCCAGCAACTCGGCCGCCACTTCAGGCAACGGCCTGCGGGCCGCTGCCTTTACGGCTACTGTGCATCTCTTCTTCATCCGCATATCCATGGCTTTTAGTTTTCATGGTATGCCTCGCACACAAAATTAGGGATAGGCCCATTTCCCGCATCCTTCGAAAGGGAGGGCCGACCATCACCAATCCGCGCTGTAGCTCACCGCCACAGTCCTCCCCTGCGCCCGCGGCCAAGGCGCCCGCGCATTCGCCTGCATGAACACCGAGTAATAATCCCGATTGGTCAGGTTATAGACCCCCACATCCACCCGCCCCTTGGGCAACTCCACCGAAGCCAACAGATCCAGCAACGTATACCCCACGGTCTCGCGCCCATTCTTGTCCCGAGCCGCCGCGTCATACCCTCCGACGCGCACCCCCTGCAACCGCGCACTATACGTCCCAGGCGCATAACTGACATAAGCCGTGAACTTCGGCGGCGCGATCCGGGTCGCCGGCAGCGCGATCCAGCTTCCATTCTGCTTGGTCGCACCCTTGGTATACGCATAACTGCCGCCCACCTTCCAAGCGCGAGCGACATTGACGTCCAGGCTCGCCTCGACCCCGCTCACGCGCTCCTTCTGGTTGATCAGCCGCAGCACCCGGTCCTTCGCATCGTAGAACTGCGTCACATCCGAGTTGTTCCGATAGGCCGTGACGCTGGCCTGCACCGCGTCCCACGCACCGCGCCAACCGATCTCATAGCTGTCGACCTTCAATGCCTGCGAGTTCAACTGCTGGATGTCGTAGTCGCTGCGCACGTCGCGCAGGAAGCGCTGGATGTCTGGCAGGGTGAAGCCCTGGCTGAAGTTGACGAACACGTCCTGGGCATCGCTCAGGTGGCGGACCACCCCCAGGTTGTAGAGCGTGGCGTTGTACTTGAGCTTGCCGCCCGGCAGGATGTTGCCCACGCCGGTGGCCTGGATGTCGCCATAGGCGACGCTGTCTTTGACGTTGCTGTCGATCCACTGGCGACGAACGCCCGCGCGCAGGGTCCAATCCTGCATTTCCCAGGCGGATTGCAGGAAGAGGGCGCGGGTCTGGGTGGTCATGTCGGGGCCCAGTTCAAGCGTGCGGCCAGTGGGGGTGTAGACCAGTCCCTTCACCGTGTATTGCCTGCCATCCTGGGTCAACTGCTCGCGTTCGTAGTCGCCGCCGTAGGTCAGCGTTCCCTGGATGCCGCTGAAGCTGGGTAACTGGCTTTCCATGGCAAGGCGCAGTCCGTAGACCGTCGCGCGGCTGTCGGTGGCGGTGATACCAGCTTTCTTCCTGGGGCGATCAGGATAGAAAAGCGCCTCGTTGTGGCGCCAGTAGCTTTCGGCTTGGAGCCGTTGGCCGAAGAAGCCGCGGTCGGTGTAGTTGAGGTTGATGGCGCGATTGAGCGTCTTGGGTTGATCGTCCAGATCCAGGCCGGATACGGCGCGGGCTTCTCCGGCGACAGCCTGGAAACCGTAATCGGAACGCTGCTTGTCCTGGAACTCCTGCAGGCCCAGGGTCAAGCGGCGGTCTGGGGTGAAGTCGAAGCCGAAGCGCGCGGTCAGGTCATGGTTGCGGGTGTCCATTTCGCTGCCTTGGGAGGTGTCCTGCGGAATGCGCTGGCCCAGGGCATCGAATTGCCCGCCGCGTTTGACGAAATCTCCGGACAGGTACCAGTCGAATGCGCCCTGGCGCCCCGTGGCGCTCTGGAACAGTTCGTAGGCCATGCCGTCGCCGTGGAAGTCCTTGTCGGCGGTGATGCCGACTCGACTGCTGAAGGCCAGGTCTTGGCCCTTGTTGCGCTTGGTGATGATGTTGATCATGCCGCCGGTGGCGCCGGCCCCGTAGAGGCTGCTGGCGCCGGAGACCACTTCCACGCGCTCGATGCTCTCGGGCGCGATGCTGTTGAGCTGGCGATAGTTGTCGCGGCTGGCGTTTTGCGGCACGCCGTCGATCAGGACCAGGACGTTGCGTCCGCGCAGGCTCTGGCCGTAGTTGGTCATGGTGCCGCTGCTGGGGGCCATGCCGGGGACCAGCGTCGCCAGG
The DNA here is from genome assembly GCF_059759395.1 of Achromobacter sp. EG18. Taxonomy (NCBI): domain Bacteria; kingdom Pseudomonadati; phylum Pseudomonadota; class Betaproteobacteria; order Burkholderiales; family Alcaligenaceae; genus Achromobacter; species Achromobacter sp. EG18. The sequence goes on along the minus strand of NZ_CM186213.1, from coordinate 1,701,209 downwards.
ACGTCGGCGACCTTGCGGCCGGCGCCGGATTGCCGCTTTATTTCTTCGGCTTCGATCACCTGTACCGAGCCGGGGATGCTGGCGATGCTGGCTTCGCCGCGAGTGGCGGTGACCGTGACGGTGGGGAGGGTGGTGGCTTCCTCGGCATAAGACGGGCTGATACCCAGGGGCCACATCGAGGCGGAGATGAGCATGAGCGGAAGTCGGTTGGCGCGGACAGGCGCAAGGCCGGCGATAAGGGATTTCATGGTGAGTCCTTGATTTGCGGGGAGGATGGCGTGGCGGGAGGGTCAGGGGGAGTGGGGAGGGGCTGCTGGCAGCCGGGTAATTGGCGCAGGAAGCGCACGCTCAACGCGGCGACGACATAGAGGGGGGCGACCAGCCAGAAGCCCCAATGCAGGCTGGCCCATGACATGGCGCCGGCGCCCAAGGCGAGGCCAGCCAGCGCACCCGCTTTGGCGGCGCTGTTGCCCAGCCCCAGGCCGATCGCCCGGTAGGCCTTGGGGGCGGTATGTCCGATCAGGACGTAGGCCAGCGGCAGGAGCGCGCCTTGCCACAGGCCCCACAGCAGGCGGGTGGCGATGAACGTAGTAGTGTCGTGGGCGAGCGCCATCAGGCAGAGCGTGAGCGCGCTGGCCCAGGAGGCGGCCTCCAGGCATCGCCAGCCGCGCTGGACGGGCTGTGGTGAGCACAGGCGCGCCCACCACGGGGCGGACAGGGCCAGCGTCAAGGCGCTTGCTGCGTAGCTTGCGCCGCTGAGCCAGGAGGGCGCGTGCAGCACTTCGTTCAGATACAGCGCGAAGAAGGGCTGCGGCATCATCTTTGCCGCCTGGATGAGGGTGATGACCACTAGCGGGGCCAGCAACCAGGTGTGCGCGGTGGTGTGTCCGGTGGTCCCGGTGCCCAGTGGTGCGACGGGTTCTGGCGTGTCCTTGGGCAGGCTCAGGACGGGAATGACGCAAATCAGACAGATCAGCCCGGCGATGAGGCAGATCCAGGCGAATCCGTAGAGGTCCATCAACAGGCCACCGGCGACGGGACCCAACAAGGAGCCGATGGCGGTGGCCGATTGCAGGCGGGCGAGGATTTGCCCGCGATTCGCGCCGGACGAACCGGTGGTGGCGTAAGCCTGTGCCGCGGCGATGAAGCCAGCCAAGGCGCCTTGCAGCACCCGGATGCCGATCAGCAGCCAGACGTTCGCGGTAATGGCCGCGAGCCACTGGCAGACGCCAAGCGCCAACAGCGCCCGGATCAACATGGGGCGGTGTCCACGACGCGTGCCCAGCGCGCTCCAGAATGGCGTGGCGATAATGGCCGTTAACGCCGGCCCGATGTAGATCAGCGCCGCCAGCCAGGACAATTGATCTTGTCGATCTGGAGGCAACAAGGCCCGCAGGCGCAGCGGCCAGAATGGGCCGCTCATTTCCATCGCGCCCATCGCAAAGGCCTGGATCAGCACCAGCCGGAAGATCTGTCGGCGATCGAAGTTCATGCATCGCCGATCCACGCGCGTAGCGGGTTGTCCATTTGGCCGGTGATGTCGTTCTGGGTCTGGGCCAATCGCATGCGCAGGAAGCTCTTGGCGGGCCAGGGGCGTTCGAGAAACGCGGCGCGTTCGGATTGCCAGCGGTCAGGGTCGGTCCGTGTACGGACATGATCGAAGCGCTCGGCGACCTGCCGGGCGAGCACGGACCAGAGCGCTTGCTCATCCAGTTCCGGCCAATGGCGCTGGTACAGCAGGGCCAGTTCGCCGAGATGGCACATGAAGCCGGCGTGCAGCAGCTTGGCGCGTACGAAGTCGGCGTCGTCAAAGAGCGTCAGCGCGGGATCGTGGATCTCCAGCGTGAGACCCTGCCGGACCAGGCTGGGACGGTGGATGCGCAGATCGCCGAAGTCGCGGATCAGCAGCCGGGAGGGTTGGCCCGCGTCATCCATGACCATGAAGCTGTTCTGTTGATGGGCTTCGAAGGCGATGCCGTAGATCAGGTATAGATCTAGCAGGCCGGGTAGGGCCGTGGCGACGTAGTCCTGAAAGAACCGCAGTGCGGCCTGATGGTCGCTTGCGCCTTGCGCGATCGCGACCCATTGGCGTAGCAAAGGTTCGTTGTTGTGGTCTTCGACGAACAGGCTGCCGACGGGTATCGCCATCTGGCCTGAATGCAATCGACTTGTCGGGTTGTCCCGATAGAGAACGCCGAGGTGGCGCGCGCGCTCGTCGTTGGCCGGTTCCAGCAAGACATGGATGCCGTGCCGCTCGGGCACGAAGTCCCAAGACCGAGCCAGTTGCGGTTCGCGTTGCCGGATGGTCGCCAGTAAGCGGCTGATGCGTGGCCCCATCCTTGCTGACCTGGGCGTGAGCGTGCGTTGCACGCTGGTCAGGCGCAACGCGACGGGCAGCTTTACCATGAGCGTATGCTGCGGATCGGCGCCATCCGTCCACAATGTACGGAAGGACATGCCCGGGCTGCCAGCGATCGCAGTGTCGTCTGGCAGGATCAATTGACCCTGTGCGATCTCGGCGGTGAATGTTTCCCGGAGGGTGGAAAGCTGAAAGGGATGCACCGGCAGGGGAAGGAAGTCCGCCGGCTCGCGTCCCAATGTGCGTAGCGCCGAATCCCAGGTACGCGCTTCGTGTGGAAAAGCCCCGCGCCACCAAGCCGGATAGGCAGGCTCCGACATCGACTCGGTATGCGCTACCCCTCGGTGTAGCGCGACAAGCGGAAGACGCACGTGCGCTTCGAATTCCGGGGCGCAGCCAATGACTTCCCGGGTGTCCATGCCGAGCTTGGCTTTGTAGCCGGGATGCCAAGGATGGCCGAGGGTTCCCCACTGTTCCAGCAGTTGCGTGGGGTTGCGGGGAGCGTCCGGTGATCGCAACCATTGCAACAGGCTGTCGGTGTGCGCGTCGCGAGTCTGCTTCAACAATCGCGCGTTCCAATTGTCATGAAACGCCAGGCACAGGCTGTCGTTGCGGAAGCTGTCGTCGAGTTCGCGTTTCAGTTGTTCGATCACCTCGACGCCGGGGATGGGGGCCAGCAAGGGAACCAATTGTTCGATCAGGTCCGAGGGAATTTCCAGTTCCCGTGCAGGATTCGGAGAACGGTGAAGCAGCACGGGACCAGCGAGGTACCAACTGGCCATGGGCCCCGGCCGCAGGCTCCCAAAGGTGAGGTAAGCGCCCTCGTCGCCGAGGGGCAGGATGCTTCGCCCATGCGCTTGTTGGACGCGCCCGGGCGCTATCAGCTTCTCTCGCAGCAACGCTTGCATCAGACGCTGAAACGCACGTTCACGAACCCGGGGGAGCACGGCAATCAGGTCGGCCTGATGGATGCCATTACGCTGAAACGCTTCGGTCTGAAGCGCCTGCGTCCATACGGAATGCAGGCGTCCGGTGCTGCTGGAAAGCTCCATACACGGCCTCGTTGAAGTGCCACGTTGCCGCAGAAGGGAGAGCTGTGTAATCGGCTCGACAACGTCGGGGTTTACCGTTGCGCGCCGTGCCGACGCGCTATTCGGTTGGAGCTCGATTTTTGTTGAGAATGGGAGTTATTTAAGATGCGCGTCGTCCGACTCTTGTCCCTGCTGCCTCTAAATCGGACGAAATCGGCCCGTGGTCAGCAGGTATGGCAACAGAGGGCTGGGAGCGATGAGTCGGTCTCGCCGGGACGCCTGGCCACTACACCAGTGCCCACGGAGAATTCAATCCATGGTGCTCGAGGGGGGGATGCAGGCACAAGATGCACGTGCCAGATGGCAGGCAGAGCATTTGCAGTTGGCCGGAAGACGCCTTCTCGATGCGGCCAAGTCCATGAGGATGGGGGCGATGCCGGAATCGCCGTTCGGACTCACCGATGAGGGCTTTGAGGACTACCGAGGGATTACGCTCGCTGAATACTGCGATGCCTGCGTCTGATCGGCTTTTCCGGCACTAGCCATATTGTGGTGCCATTAGGTGAGCGCCGGACGGCTTGCAGATGCTTTGCATCCGACAAGCCATAGTCCGGCGCGCCAATTTTCACTTCAACATCACCCCTGCAATTCCTTCCGGACGATCTCCGCGCCTTCGCTCAGCGCCAGCAGCTTGCCGTGCGCGATGGCGCGCGACAGCGGCGCCATGCCGCAGTTCGTGCAGGGATAGAGCTTGTCGGCGTCGACGAACTTGAGCGCCTTGCGCAGCGTGTTTGCCACTTCCTCCGGCGTTTCGATTTTGTCGCTGGCCACGTCGATCGCGCCCACCATTACCTTCTTGCCGCGGATCAGTTCGATCAGGTCGATGGGCACATGCGAGTTATGGCATTCCAGCGAAACGATGTCGATGCTGGATTGCTGCAGTTTGGGGAACGATTCCTCGTACTGACGCCATTCGGACCCCAGCGTCTTCTTCCAGTCGGTGTTGGCCTTGATGCCGTAGCCGTAGCAGATGTGCACGGCGGTTTCGCACTTCAGGCCTTCGATGGCGCGTTCCAGGGTGGCGATGCCCCAGTCGTTCACCTCGTCGAAGAAGACGTTGAAGGCCGGCTCGTCGAACTGGATGATGTCGACGCCGGCGGCTTCCAGTTCCCTGGCTTCCTGGTTGAGGATCTTGGCGAATTCCCAGGCCAGCTTTTCGCGGCTCTTGTAGTGGGCGTCGTAGAGGGTGTCGATCATCGTCATGGGGCCGGGCAGGGCCCACTTGATGGGCTGCGTGGTCTGCTGGCGCAGGAACTTGGCGTCTTCGACGAAGACCGGCTTCTGGCGGCTCACGGCGCCGACGACGGTCGGCACGCTGGCGTCGTAGCGGTCGCGGATCCGGACGGTTTCGCGCTTTTCGAAATCGACGCCGTCCAGGTGCTCGATGAAGGTGGTGACGAAGTGCTGGCGGGTCTGCTCGCCGTCGCTGACGATGTCGATGCCGGCGTGCTGTTGTTCGTGCAGGGCCAGGCGCAGGGCGTCCTGCTTGCCTTCGACCAGTTCCTGGTCCTGCAGCTTCCAGGGCGACCAGAGCTTTTCAGGCTGGGCCAGCCAGGAGGGTTTGGGCAGGCTGCCGGCGGTCGAAGTGGGCAGTAGTTTTTTCATGATCTTGCGGTCCCGTGTTGGATGTTTGGGGCGGGGGGATTAGTGCGCGTAGTTGGCGGCCCAGCTTTCGAGCACGTGCTTGTACGGCTTGATGAAGTGTTCTTCGGTGAACTTGCCTTGCTTGACGGCCAGCTGGCTGCGTTCTTCGCGGTCGTAGACGATCTGCGTCAGCGAGTAGTCCTGGTTCTTCAGGCTGGGCTGATAGAGCTTTCCGGCGGCGGAGTTGGCGTTGTAGATCTCGGGGCGGTAGATCTTCTGGAAGGTCTCCATCGTGCTGATGATGCTGATCAGCTCGAGGTTGGTGTAATGGCCCAGCAGGTCGCCCTGGAAGTAGAAGGCCAGGGGGGCGGCGCTGCCCGGGGGCATGAAGTAGCGCACGCGCAGGCCCATCTTCTCGAAGTACTCGTCGGTCGATGAGAGTTCGTTCTGTTGATACTCGACGCCCAGGATGGGGTGCTGGTTCTCGGTCCGGTGGTAGGTCTTGCTGCTGGACGCGCTGATGCAGATGACGGGCGGTTTGCTGAACCGTTCCTTGTAGGCGCTGGAATTGACGAAGTGCTTGAACAGCTTGCCGTGCAGATCGCCGAAATTGTCCGGCGTGCTGAAGGTGGGTTTGTCGTTGTTGTGCTCGGGCAGCAGCACGCTGAAGTCGTAGTCGCGCACGTACGAGGAGAAGTTGTTCCCCACGATGCCCTCGATGCGCTCGTTGTTGGCCTTGTCGACGATATTGGTCTTCAGGATCTCGATCAGCGGAAAGACGTCGCCACCGCTGGCGGCGCCGATATGCATTTCGGCGGTGATGATCTCGAGTTCGACGGCGTAGCGATCGCCTTTGGGGTTGTCCCAATGCGCCAGGTTGTTGAACCGCTTGTCGATCATCCGCAGCGTGTTGCGCAGGTTTTCCTGGCGGCTTTCGCCCCGGGCCAGGTTGGCGAAGTTGGTGGTGATGCGCGTGTTGTCCGAGGGACGATAGTTTTCATCAAAAGAAAGGCTCTTGATGCTGAAGGTGAAATCGTTGCTCATGGTGATGGGATGCGCTGATTCTGCGAAAAAAAGTCTGCGGAAAACGAAAAGCCGGTTCGGGCGGCCGCAAGGCGGGAGAAACGGAAGCCTTTGCGGGGCGCTCGAAGGGCGGATGTCGGGTTGGAACGGCGCTGGCGAACGAGCCGCCTGGCCAGCGTTCCGAGGCGTGCTTCAGGCTGCGATGGCTTCCACGGCGGCGACGGCGCCTGCGTGGCGCGACAACGCGATCAGGGGCAATGCCCGTTCGATCGCCAGCCTGGCCCGTTCGATCAAGGCTTCGTCCCGCAGCCGGTAGTCGGCGAAATCCTTGTCGGTCGCGTAGACGCCCAGCGGCAAGGTGCGGGCCTGGAAGAAGCTGAACAGCGGCCGCAGTTGGTGGTCGATCATCAGGGCATGGCGTTCGCTGCCGCCGGTGGCAGCCAGCAGGACGGGCTTGTCGATCAAGGCGTCCTGGTGGATGAAGTCGAAGAAATGCTTGAACAGCCCCGTGTAGGAGCCGCGAAAGACCGGGGTGGCTACCACCAGCACGTCCGCCTGTTCGACCGCGTCAAGGTCCCGCTCCACGGTGTCGGGCAGGTGGGGGCGCCAGGTGGCGCCGGCCAGGTGCGGGACGAGCTGGCCCAGTTCGACCAGGCGCTGTTCGCACGGGACGTCGTCGGCGATCAGGTCCATCAGGTGCTGCGCCAGGGCGGCGGATTTGGAGGGGCGTTGCAGTCCGCCGGAAACGGCTACTAGACGGAGTGGACGTGTCATTTTTGCTTCACTGGAATTGATTTATGCGGCGCCGCGCCCGCAGACGACGGAAGCGCATACTAGGGGCGGGAAGCGATGAAGTAAAATGGTTTTATTTCACGAATCCATGAGCGGAAATCATCTGAATGCTTGAGCGCATCCATCTCAGCATCGTCCAGCAGGTCGAAAAGCAGGGTTCATTGACGGCCGCCGCGGGCGTGCTGAGCCTGACCCAGTCCGCCCTGAGCCACAGCATGAAGAAGCTGGAGCAGCAGCTGGGCACCGACGTCTGGCTGCGCGAAGGCCGCAGCCTGCGCCTGACGCAGGCCGGCCAGTACCTGCTGGCGGTGGCGAACCGCGTGCTGCCGCAGCTGGACCTGGCCGAAGAGCGCCTGGGCCAGTTCGCGCAGGGCGAGCGCGGCGCGCTGCGCATCGGCATGGAATGCCATCCTTGCTACCAGTGGCTGCTCAAGGTGGTTTCCCCCTATCTGGCCGCGTGGCCCGACGTGGATGTGGACGTCAAGCAGAAGTTCCAGTTCGGCGGGATCGGCGCGCTGTTCGGCTACGAGATCGACCTGCTGGTCACGCCCGACCCGCTGTTCAAGCCGGGCCTGAAGTTCGAGCCGGTGTTCGACTACGAGCAGGTGCTGGTGGTGGCCAAGGGCCATCCGCTGGCGTCGGTGGCGCATGTGAAGCCCCAGCAGTTGACCCAGGAAGTGCTGATCAGTTACCCCGTGGACATCGAGCGGCTGGACATCTACAACCAGTTCCTGTTACCGGCCGGGGTCACGCCCAGGCGCCACAAGGCCATCGAGACCACCGACATCATGGTGCAGATGGTGGCCAGCGGCCGCGGCGTGGCCGCCTTGCCGCGCTGGCTGGTGGAGGAATACGCCGCCCGGATGGACGTGGTGCCGGTGCGGCTGGGCGCCCGCGGCATCGCCAAGCAGATCTTCCTGGGGGCGCGCGAGGCCGACACGGCCATCGATTACGTGCGCGCCTTCATCGAGCTGGCCCGCCAGCCGGCCGCCGCCGCCACCGTTGCGCAACAAGCCAACGGTTGAACCCTTTTTTGCCGTACACAGGCCGCGCGCCGAGCCGTTCGGCCTGCCTTCATCGATGTCCTTGATTCCTCGCGGTACCCCTTTCTTTCCCGGCAACATCACCGACGACTGTTCGTTGGAAGTCAGCGTGAAGGACATTGCCGCGCTGACCGCGGCAGCGTCGCGGCTACCGCCCGGGTCGACCATTTCCATTCCCTACCTGCCGGGCCAGGACGATGACGCCCGGCTGGCCGCCGCGCGGGCCGTGCGCGGACTGGGCCTGGAACCCATGCCGCACCTGTCCGCGCGCCGCATTGCCTCGCTGGCCGACCTGGAGGCGTTCGTCTCGCGGGCGGTGGCCGAGGCCGGCGTTGACCGCTGCTTCGTGATCGCGGGCGATCCGTCGACGCCGGCGGGGCCGTTTGCCGATAGCGCCGCGCTGATCGAGACGGGGGTTTTCGAGCGCGCGGGCATCAAGGTGGTCGGCGTGGGCGCGCATCCGGATGGCCATCCGGTCATGAGCGCGGCCCAGCGGTGGGAGGTGTTGGAACGCAAGTGCCGCGGCATCGGCGCGCGTGGCATGTCGCCCTTGATCGTCACGCAGTTTGGATTCGATGCCGACATCGTGCTGGCGTGGCTCGAAGCGCTGCGCGCGCGCGGCCTCGAACACCCCGTGCGCGTGGGCGTGCCGGGACCCGCCGGTATCGCGGTGCTGGCGCGCTATGCCGCCTTGTGCGGGGTCGGCGCCTGCGCATCGATGTGGGCCAAGTACGGTATCTCCCTGGGCAAGCTGTTTGGCACCGCGGGGCCGGACGTTTTCGTGGATCGGCTGGCCGCCGGACTGACGGACGCGCATGGTAAGGTGAGCCTGCATTTCTTCCCGTTCGGAGGGATCGCGCAGTCCGTGAGCTGGCTGGAACGGTATCGCGCCCGCTCCGGACAACCGGGTTGCGCCACGGCATCCCTGCCGTGACATTTGGCGGCCTTGCCCATTTCACCGCGTTTGGCCAGCCGCCCGGCAAGTTGCGCGCCGCGGTTGTCAGCCTGGCGTCGCCGACGGCCGACCATGCCGGCAATCCGGCACTGTCTCAGGCGATGACTCGTCATAGGTAGCGTGAGTTCGCCTTGCCGCCGATGCGTCAATCGGCCACCGCGATCGCGATCTTTCCCCGCAGCCCGTTGTTCGCACTCTCCAACCGCGCATGCGCCGCCGGAATATCGGCAAGCGGATACACCGCGCCCACGTGCGGCCGTAGTTGCCCACGCGCCACCAACGCGCTCAACTCGTCCAGCTTCCCGCGGTTCTGCCGCGTGAAAACGAAGTGATAGCTGGCGTTCTTGCCCCAGGCCTGGATCAGGTTCTGCGGCTGCGCGATATCCACGATGCTCACCACGCGGCCCAGTTGCGCCAGCGCGTCGGGGCTGCGCGCCAGCGTGTTGCCGCCGATGGTGTCGAACACCACGTCGACGCCGCGCCCGTCGGTCTCGCGCAGGATGGCCTCGACATAATCTTCCTTCTCGTAGTCGATGGCGACGTCCGCGCCCAGGCTGCGCGCGAAGTCGACATTGCTGTCGCGCACGGTCGTGAACACCCTGGCGCCGACGGCTTTCGCGAGCTGGATGGCGACGTGGCCGACGCCGCCGGCGCCGCCGTGCACCAGGATGCTCTCTCCCACACGCAAGCCGGCGCGCACGACCAGCGCTTCCCACGCGGTGCCGCCGACCAGCGTCAGGCTGGCCGCTTCCAGATGGCTCAGCGAGGCGGGCTTCCTGCCCACGATGCTTTCGGCGGCCACGTGGTATTCGGCGTAGCTGCCGGGGCCGTCGAAGATCTGCGGGGTGTACCAGACTTCATCGCCCGGCACGAAGGCGCTCACGCCGGGCCCGACGGCTTCGACCACGCCGGAGACGTCGTGGCCGGTGATGACGGGCAGGGCGACCAGATCGGGGTAGTCGCCCCGGCGGACCTGGTAGTCCAGCGGGTTGATGGAAGTGGCGTGGACGCGGACCAGGACCTGGCCCGCTTGCGGCACGGGTTTGGGGACGTCGCGCAGTTCGAAGGATTGCGGGCCGCCAAAGGCGGTGAGGACGAGGGCTTTCATTGGATGGCTCCTTATTTCGGTAAAACGGGATATCGGGAATTGTCGATTTAAAAAAAACAAAAAAATGCGAAGAACAGGGCAAGGCAAAAGGCGAGGCAAGCGCGCGGCAAGCTGGCGCCGAATAAGCACGGGCGGCCATGCCCGACCTCGGCCACCGCCAGCTACAGCTCTTTTCCGATGATCTCGGCCAGAGCGCGGATGGTGGCTTCATTGCGCTTGTAATACGTCCACGAGCCGATGCGCGTGGCTTCGACCAGGCCGGCGCGTTGCAGCGTGGCCAGGTAGTCGGACACGGTGGACTGGGACAGTCCGACGCCTTCCTGGATGCTGCTGACGCAGACGCCGACCGTATGCACGTCCCCTTCGTCCTGCGGCGGGAAGCTGTTCACGGGGTCCTTCAAACCCTTCAGGATTTCAAGGCGCGTGCGGTTCGAGAGGGCTTTGAAGACGTCGAGCAGGTCCATGGCGGGCATGATATCGGAAATTCCCGATATGTCAATATGACCGAGCGTGGCGTATGGGGACGCGCCGGGTGGGACGCGGACAGGCAGCGACCAAAATACTTAAGTGAATACTTGACTTTCCGCGTCGTCCTCTCTAACTTAAGCGAATGCTTGAGTATCAATCCCAACTCGACCTGGCCTTCCATGCGCTTGCCGACGCGACGCGGCGCGGCATGCTCGAGCGCCTGTCCCGCGGTCCGGCTTCGGTCAGCGAGCTGGCGGCGCCGTACGACTCGACGCTGGCAGCCATCCACCAACATGTCCGGGTGCTGGAAGCCAGCGGACTGATCGTCACGGAAAAGCGCGGACGCACGCGCGAATGCCGGATTTCGGCCGAGGCGGTCATGCGGGTGGAGCAGTGGCTGAGCGAGCGTCGCCAGCTTTGGGAAGACCGATTCGACCGCCTCGGCCAATTGCTCGAAGGCGAAGCCGGCAATCACCCGGGCGGGCTGAGCGCCGCGCCCGATCAGGGAGGGAAGACATCATGACTTTCACGCCGTTTTTCCATGGCACGTTCACGCTGCGGCGCACGTGGAACGCGCCGGCCCAGCGGGTCTTCGAGGCGTGGGCCGATCCGCGCGTCAAGGCGCAGTGGTTCACCGGCCCGCCGGATCGCTGGACGCTGTCGCGCCGCGAAATGGACTTTCGCGTGGGCGGCCGGGAGGTGCTGGAAGGGCGTTTCAACGAGAGCGGCATGGTGTCGTGCTTCGATGCGCGCTATCACGTGATCGAGCCCGCCAGCCGGCTGGTCTACGCCTATGACCTGTTCCATTCGGGCAGGCTGCATTCCGTGACGCTGTCGAGCCTGGAGATCGAGCCGGCCGGCAATGCCACGCGCGTGGCGTACACCGAGCAGATCGTGTTCACGGACGGCAACGACGGCGTCGAGTCGCGCCGCCATGGGACCGGGCTGCAGTTCGACATGATCGAGACGCTGCTTCAAGCGGGCGGAGCGCTGCCATGACGGTCGCGATCTACGGTCATCCGTTTTCGTCCTTCACCTGGAAGGCGCTGATCGCGGCGTATGAACGCGAGGTGGACTTCGAGTTCCGCATGATCGATCCGGATCATCCCGAGCACGCGGCCCGCATCGCGACGCTGGCGCCGACCGGGCAGTTTCCGGCCCTGGTGGATGGCGTCACGGAGGTGGTCCAGAGCAATGCCGTCATCGAGTATCTCGACCTGCACCACGGCAAGGGCGCGCCGCTCGTGCCCCTGGACCCGCGCGAGGCGCTGGCTGCGCGCATGATGGCGCAGGTGTTCGACGACTACGTGCACGTGCCGATGCAACGCATCGTCGGTAACGCCTTGCGCCCCGAAGACAGCCGCGATCCGTTCGGCGTGGAGCAAGCGCATGGCGTCATCGCGCGGTGTTATGCCTGGCTGGAGGCGCGATTGCAGGACGGGCCGTGGGCCGCCTGCGGCCGCTTCACGATTGCGGACTGCGCCGCGGCGCCGGCGCTGTTCTATGGCGATTGGGTGCATCCGATGGGCGGGCGGTTTCCCGCGCTGGCGGCGTATCGGGCCCGGCTGCTGGCGCGGCCGTCGATCGCCCGGGTGGTCGACGAGGCGCGTCCGTACCGCGGCTTCTTTCCGCTGGGGGCGCCGGACCGGGATTGAGCGGGGCGGGGGGCGTCGACGGCGCGAGCCAAGGACACGGCAACTTGGAATAGACTACGTCGCTGACCCCGATTCGATGATTTTTCCTGGCCTGGAACAAGCTACCCAAGATGACCCATTCCGTGTCCCGCGCCATTGTCCTGACAGCAGGCCTGCTGCTGACCGCCACCTGCCTCGCCCAGTCGCCGCAAGTGGGCGCCTGGCGCAAGGTTTCCGATTCCCAGCTCGACAAGCAATACCATTTTTCCATGCTGCCCAGCGCCGCGCCGGTGGCGAGCAAGTGGGCGGCTTTCGACGCCAAGGCCGGCAAGGTGGTGTGCTGCCTGGTGGTGCAAGGCGAAGCCGTGACGGAAGCCGAACTGGAGGGTACCTACGACATTCCCGGCCCGTGGATTACCGATCTGACCAACGGCTGGAACCTCGACGCGGCGCCGTACCGGCCGCGCGTGCAGCGGCTGCGCGCCGAGGGGGCGCTGGACACATACGAATTCGCGGACAGCGTGGATGCGCTGGGAGGCTTGCTGGTGCCGGCCGATGCCCGCGCGCCGGCGCGGGGTGCGCTGGAGGTCGGCGGCCAGCGCTACGCCGTATCGCGCAAGGATGCGTCGCTGGCCGACGATGACGGCGGCGTGGCCAGCTACACGTTGCGTCCGGCCGCGGGCGGCAAGGCGTTGACGGTGGAAGTGCCTTTCGCTACGTATTGACACATGGGCGATACCCTGCGGCCGGGGCCGCGTGAGTTGTCCTTCCACATCAAAGACCAGCCCCCCATGACGTTATGACGGCGCGTTGCGCGAGCCGTGCGACGAGGCTGCGTCCGTTGCCCCACCTTCGTTGACCACCAAGAGGAGTGCAGTGTGTCCCAACCGATCGATGTGTCCGGCCAACCCGCGGGTTCGGTGACGGGGGATGGCCGCTACCTGCTGGGCCTGACCGGGCCGGGCAGTCACGTGCTCGTCAGGGAGCCCGGGCGCGGCAACCTGATCATCGGGCCGGCCGGCATGGGCGCGAAGGCGGATCTGCATGTGGCGCCCCGCGAGGCGATCCACTGGCCGGCGTTCGAGCCGTTCGCCACGCCCGCCGGCTCGCCCTGGCCGCGCCATATCGATTACCACGGCAACGACAGCGGTTTTGTGGGCTGGTCGGCGCAACGCGCGATCGAGCAGTTCACCTGGGCCCCGGCGTTTGCCGATGCGCGCCGGATCGACGCGCGCCCGGCCAGGATCCAGATGCTCCAGATCCGCCTGGCGGCGGTATCGGGCCACCTGGACATCGTGTTGCCCAGGGACACGCGCCTGGGCCTGCATGGCGATCTGGCGCGGATTACCGTGTCGGGCGCGCTGCCGGACCTGCTGTCGCTGCATCCCGCGTTGGGGCGGCGGCCCGGCCTGGCGCCGTATGCCTTGCCCGACCTGGGCGCGCTGCAGGGCGTGTCGACCCTGGCGCTGTATGGCGAGCCGGTGGCGCAGGCGATTTCGCTGCGGGGGATCGAGCGCTTTGCCGCGCTGGAGCATCTTTCACTATGGGGCGCTTTTGCCGATTGGGACGCGCTGGCCCGGCTGCCCGGCCTGAAGAGCCTGGAGATCCGCCATACTCCCGACCTGGAAGGCCTGCCGGCGCTGGCCACCTGGCCGTCGCTGGAACGGTTCATCGGCTTCAACATCGATGACACCGGGGGCAAGCGGCTGAAGGCGCAGATGAAGGCGCGGGAGAAGCTGCGGCCGTGGGCCGGCTATAGCTCGGTCAGCAAGCTGCGCAAGCCGGATTGGTGGCAAAGCGAGTATGGCCGACCTTTTTCCGCCTGGAGCGGCCGCATGGCGAAGTCAGCCAATACCGCGTACGACGCCGCCCGCCAGGCGCTTGAAGGGGCGGCCACGGTCGATGCGGCGCGGGCCGCCATCGAGGTTTTCGCGCGCCATTTCAACGACATGAAGGGCATCGAGACCGCCGAGCGCGAGGACATCGGCGAAGCCGTGTGGCAGTTCAGCCAGATCGAGCGCGTGGGCGTGCTGGGCGTGTCCGGCGCCCAGGCGCAGGCCTGGTTCGACGCTGTCCGGGATTATTGAGAGGGCGGCAGCGCGCGGGCTGCCGTGGCGCGGACTTGCGTTTGGTCAAGGTCGAGCGCCCTGCGAGTTGTAGAGTGGTTCTGGCGTCGCGCCGCTGCACGGGGCGCACGCCTCGATCCACCCTTGTTCTACCGGGAGCGCTCGCCATGGGAAAAAACGCTATCGCCGCGGCGCTGGCCGCCATCACTCTGTGCGCTGGCCCCGCGTTGGCACAACCGCCCAAGCCCGCGCCAGTCACGCCTGCCGCGGCGCCCGACAAGCCCGACAACGTCGCCGAATTCGACAGGCGGATGAACGCCGTCGAAGACAATCTGCGCAAGATGCACGAGCAGATGGACGCGCTGCGCCGCACTCAGGATCCCGAGGTCCGGCAACGGCTGTTGCAGGAGCATGGCGACACCATGCAGGCCAGCATGGCCTTGATGCAGGCAATGCGCGGCATGGATGGCCAGGGCTGCTGCCTCGGTCAGCCGCGGGCGGGCGGCCCGATGATGGGAGGTCCGATGATGGGCAACGGCGCGCGGCCGGGGCCGCCACCCGACCGGGGCCAGATGCGGCGCTTCTACTCCGGCATGACGGAGCGCCAGCTCAAAGAGCACCAGTACATGATGGACCAGTACATGGGCATGCAGCAATCGTTGATGCAGCAGATGATGTGGCACCAGCTGATGCAGCGCGGCCCGGCGGCCGCGCCGCCGGCCGCGCGGTGATGGGCCGGCCGCTCGGCGTCGACACCGGCGCGCGCCCGCGTTGGCGACCGGGGCGACGCGGCTCGGGCGGGCCATCGACGTCGAGGGGCGCATGGATCGTTCGACAAGCGTCGTGAGGAGCGGGCGGGACTGCCCTTCGTCCCCGTTCCCGGACGATCCGGGCGGCGCGGGACTGACGACGGCCGAGGCCCGGCGGCGTTTCGCGCACTATGGCCCGAATGCGCTACCCGGTGTGCCAACGCCGAGTCTCATGCGGGTGTTCCTGCGGCAGTTTCGCAGCCCGCTCATCTACATATTGCTCGCGGCGGCGCTGACGGCGGCGGCGCTGGGTGATCTCAGCGACGCCGGGTTCATCGCCGTGGTGCTGCTGGCGAATGGCCTGATCGGCACCTTGCAGGAGCATTCCGCCAACCAGGCTTCGGCGGCCTTGCGCAGACTGGAGGAGCCTCGCGCTGTCGTGATCCGCGATGACCTCCGGCAGGAAATTGCCGCGCGAGACCTGGTGCCCGGCGACGTGGTGTTGGTGGAGGCCGGGTCTCGTGTGCCCGCGGACCTGTCCTTGACGCGCGCGACGGACTTGCAGTGCGATGAATCGCTGTTGACGGGCGAATCGCTGCCGGTACGCAAACGGCCGCCGCCGGATCTGCGCGCGGAGCCGGCACGAGAGGATGCCGCCCGGCTGTTCGCCGGGACCCTGGTGACCCGTGGCCGAGCGCGCGGAACGGTCATCGCAACGGGCGTGGCGACCGAGCTTGGCGCGATCGCGGATCAGTTGCGGGGCAAGACCGTCACCCGGCCGCCGCTGGTCATCCGGATGGAGCGGTTTTCCGGACGCATCGCCCTGGCGGTGGTCGGCGCGGTGGCCTTGCTGGCGCTGGCCGGCGCGCTGCGGGGGATGGCGCCGGGCCAGTTGTTCATGATGGCGGTGGGGCTGGCGGTGAGTGCGATTCCGGAAGGATTGCCGGTGGCGATATCCGTGACACTGGCCATCGGCATGCGCCGTATGGCGCGCGCCCATGTCATCGTCCGCCGCATGCCTGCCGTGGAAGCGCTCGGGTCGTGCACCGTGATCGCGACGGACAAGACCGGCACATTGACACGCAATGAACTGGTGGTGACGACCCTCGCGCTTGCCGACGGCGCGACGCTGGCCTGCGATGGCGATCCGCCCAGTGCCGCGGCGCAGCCCGACCGTGCAAGCATCGAGGCGCTGCTGGAAGCCGCAGTCCTGCCCAACGAGGCGCGGTTGGTTGCGGTGCATGGGAAATGGCAGGGCAGCGGCGACGGCGTGGATGTCGCGTTGCTGCGTTTGGCGCGCGCGCTGGGGGGCGCGGACGACAGCCTGTCACAGGCCTATCCCCGGGTTGCGCGCGTGCCGTACGAGCCCGAGCGGGCTTATGCGGCGTCGTTTCACGAACACCACGGGGGGATTCATGTCTTTGTGAAGGGGGCGGCGGAAACGCTGCTGGGGATGTGCTCGCACAGTCTTGGTCGGCAGGGAGTGGGCGCGTTGGATCGCGATGCCCTGCTGCGCATGAAGAACGAGCTGGCGGCGCAGGGCCTGCGTGTCCTGGCGTTTGCGCGCGGTACCATCGCCCGGCGAAGTGATGGCCGGTATGACGACGCCTCGCTGTCGGGGTTGACGTTCCTGGGGTTCGCAGGCATGAAGGACCCGCTGCGCGTGGAGGTGCCTGCGGCCATCCGGCAATGCTATCAGGCCGGAATCGAGGTGTGTGTGCTGACCGGCGACGATCCGGTCACCGCGACGGCGATCGCGCGCCAGGCGGGGATGGTGTTCACGCCGCAGCAGGTGGTGACCGGGGACCTGGTGCGCCAGGCCGAGGCCGGCGGGCTGGACGAACTGGACCGGCTGGTCCGCGTGGCCCGGGTCTATGCCCGGGTGAAGCCGGCACAGAAGCTGGCGATCGTGTTGGCGCTGGGTCGCCTGGGGCACTTCGTGGCGGTAACGGGAGACGGCGTCAACGACGCGCCGGCGCTCAAGCACGCGCATGTCGGGGTGGCCATGGGCGGCAAGGGCACCGAACTGGCCAAGGAAAACGCCGACATCATCCTCACCGATGACAATTTCGCTTCGATAGTCCGGGGTATCCAGGAAGGCAGGATCGCCTACGGCAACATCCGCAAGGTGGTCATCATGCTGGTTTCCACGGGGGCGGCGGAGGTGGCGCTGTTCCTGTTGGCGATTCCGCTGGGGTTGCCCATGCCGCTGTTGCCGACCCAGCTATTGTGGTTGAACCTGGTGACCAATGGCATCCAGGATGTGGCGCTGGCGGCCGAGCGCGGCGACGGCGACGAACTCTCGCGGCCGCCGCGCAAGCCGGCCGAACCGATCTTCGACCGGGCATTGATGCGCAAGGTCTGGTGCGCCGTCGCGGTCATGGGCGGCGGCGGGTTCGTGACGTTCCATTGGTTGCTGGCGCAGGGCTATACCGAGCAGCATGCCCGCAATCTGCTGCTGTTGTTGTTCGTGCTGTTCGAGAACTTCCAGGTGCTGAACAGCCGTTCCGAGCGCGGCTCGCTGTTTCGCCCGGGGTTCTGGTCCAATCCGCTGCTGTTGACCGGCATCGCGGCGGCCCAGGGCCTGCATATCGCGGCGATGTACATGCCCGGACTCAGCGGCATCTTGCAGGTGGGACCCGTGTCGTGGGCCGAGTGGATGGTCTTGCTGGCGCTGGCGTCGGTAGCGGTGTGGGCGGCCGAGTTGGAGAAGTGGTGGGCCCGCCGGCCACGCACAGGATAATGGCGATGCAAGGCCGCTTTCGATGACAGGAGAACGCATGACGGTTGACCCGCAGTCCGCCACGCTGGCGTTCCTGACCTCCCCGCGCGTGCAAGGCGTGCCGGCCGCCGAGATCGCCACGGTGCGCACGCATCTGTCGATCATCGTGCTGGCGGGCGCGCGTGCATGCAAGCTCAAGCGCGCGGTCCGCTTGCCCTACGTCGATCTCTCCACCCCGGCCTTGCGCCTGCAGGCCTGCGAGCGCGAACTGGCGCTGAACCGCCGCACCGCGCCCGCGTTGTACCTGGGGGTCCGGCGCATCACCCGCCAGGACGATGGACAGCTGTCGTTCGACGGACCGGGCGAGCTGGTCGATGCGGTGGTGCAGATGCGGCGCTTTGCCGACGATGCGTTGCTGGAAACGCGGGTGACGCGCGATGGGCTGTCGGTGGCGCTGGCAGACCGCCTGGCGGGCGTGATCGCCGATTTCCATGACCGCGCCGAGATCGCGCCGCAGGTGGATATGCCGGCGCGGTTGATGGGCGTGATCGACGCCAATGCGCAGATCTTCGCCGCGCTGCCGTCGTTGCCCGCGGATAAGACGGCAAGCCTGGATGCGGCGTTGCGGCGCGAGCTGGCGCGTCATGCGCCGCTGTTGCGGGCGCGCGCAAGGGCCGGCAAGGTGCGGCGATGCCACGGCGACCTGCATCTGGCCAACATCTGCCTGATCGACGGCGAGCCGACGCTGTTCGACTGCCTGGAGTTCGACGTGTCGCTGTCCACCATCGACGTGCTCTATGACCTGGCTTTTCTGCTCATGGACCTGTGGAGCCGGGGGCTGGCGCCGCAGGCCAACCAGGTGCTCAACCGCTACCTGGACCGGCGCGGCGACGACGATGGTCTGCCGCTGATGCCGGCGTTCATGGGGCTGCGCGCGGCAATTCGCGCCCACGTCGTTGCCACCCAGGCGGCCGCGGCGGCGGGGCCGGAGCGTGCCCGCCTGCAGGCGCAGGCCCTGCGCTACCTGGACACCGGGCTGGCCTGCCTGGAGCCGCGCGCGGCGTGGCTCGTTGCGGTGGGCGGCCTGAGCGGTTCCGGCAAATCGGTGCTGGCCGCGGCGATCGCGCCCGCGATCGGGGCCCCGCCGGGCGCGCGCGTGTTGTCCAGCGACCGCATCCGCAAGGCCTGGCATGGGGTGGGCGCGCAAGCGCCGCTGCCGGCGCGGGCTTACCGCCCGGAGGTATCCGAACAGGTCTATGCGGCGCAGGCCCAGCGCGCGCACGCGCTGTTGGCCGCGGGGTGCTGCGTGATTGCCGATGCCGTGTTCGAGCGGCCGGCCGACCGCGAGCGCATCGCGCAGGCCGCCGCGCGCGCGCGGGTGGAATTTGCCGGCTTTTGGCTGCAAGCGCCGCCCGCGACCTTGGTGGCGCGCGTCAAGGCCCGCGAGAACGACCCCTCCGACGCCGACGAGGCCGTCGTACGGCGGCAATTGGCGCGCTCGCCAGCGACATCGCCCTGGTTGGCGGTGGACGCCGGCGGAGCGGCGCAGGCGACGGCGCGATATGTCCTGGCGCGGCTGGCTGCCGACGGCGCGGACCGTGGCGCGGCGGCGCCGTGATCGTGCCGTCGTCAGTGCGTCGCCGCCACGCCTTCCAGTTGCGCCGCGGGCAATAGCGCGAACATCGCCTTCATCTGGCGCGCTTCCTCGCCCGGGCTGCGGCCGAACAGGCGCTTGAATTCGCGGTTGAACTGCGACGCGCTTTCGTAGCCCACGCGCGTCGAGGCCGCGGCGGCGGTGAGGTTGTCGCGGATCATCAGCAGGCGCGCCTGGTGCAGCCGGATGGACTTGATGTACTGGATGGGCGAGGTGCCGGCGATGGTCTTGAAGTGCGCGTGGAAGGCGGGCGCGCTCAGGCCGGCCTCGCGCGCCAGGGTCGCCACTTCCATGGGCTGGCTGTAGTCATCGTGGATGCGGCGCAGCGCGCGCGAGATGCGGCCGAAGTTGCCCTGGCTGGCCAGCGCGGCGCGGATTGCGCCGCCTTGTTCGCCCACCAGCACGCGAAAGCACAGCTCCCGCACGATTGCCGGCCCGAGCACCCTGGCTTCGAGCGGCGAGGCCAGCGCCCGCAGCAGTCGCAAGGTGGCATCGGCCAGCGTGGGATCGAGCGGGGTGGACGTGATGCCGGTGGGGGCGGGCGCGGCCGGCCCGTCGTGGCCGTCAAGCGACAGCACCAGGTCGGCCAGGGTGGTCGGATCGAGCCGCAACTGGATCGCCAGCAGGGGTTCCTCGGGCGTGGCGTCGGTCTCGGTGGAGAAGGGCAGCGGCACGGACAGCACCAGGTAATGCTGCGCGTCGTAACGATAGACCTTGTCGGCCAGGTAGCCGCGCTTGCTGCCCTGGCACACGATGACGATGCTGGGTTCGTACAGCACCGGCGTGCGGCCGAGCGGCTGGTTGGCGCGCATGAAGCGCACGCCGTCCAGGCGCGACAGGGTGTAGCCCTCGTGCGGGGCGAGCCGGTCGAGCAGGGCGGTCATCTGGTCATGGAGGGCTTGCGGTGCCGTCATTGCGCTATCGCTTGGGTAAGAGTCTTAGGCATCATTTTGCTCCTGATTCGTCAAAGAATATGGCGTTCGAGTAGGAATAGGCAATGATCCAATAGCGCTGTGCCTATCCGGCCCGCCCGCCCGCGCCTAGCATCTGTCCTGTCATCCGACCAAACCGGGAGTACAGGAATGCAAGACACTCAACGCAACACTCAGCGCAATCAAACGTGGTTCATCACCGGCGCCGCGCGCGGCATCGGGCTTTCCCTGGCGCGCCAATTGCTGGCGCGCGGCGACAACGTGGCGGCCACGTCGCGCACGCTGGCCAGCCTGCGCCAGGCGCTGGGCCAGGACAATCCGCGCCTGCTGGCGCTGGAGGTCGACCTGGTGTCCGAGGCCAGTGTCCAGGCCGCGATCGAGCGCGCCATCGCCACGTTCGGCCGCATCGACTGCGTGGTCAACAACGCCGGCTATGGCCAGCAGGGCACGCTCGAGGCGCTGGACGACGACGAGGTGCGGCGCAATGTCGAAGTGAATCTGTTCGCGCCCTTGCACGTGCTGCGCCACGCGCTGCCGCAACTGCGCAAACAGCGCGGCGGGCATGTCTTCAACGTCGCGTCCATCGCCGGATTCCAGGGCGGCTATGCGGGCTGGGGCAGCTACGTGGCGACCAAGTTCGCGCTGGCCGGCCTGACCGAAACCCTGGCCGCCGAGGGCGCGGAGGTGGGTATCAAGGCCACCGTGGTGTACCCGGGACCGGTGCGCACGGACTTCCTGAACGACAACAGCCTGGTCATCGCCCGGCGCAGCATCGCCGACTACACCGCGGCCCAGGCATCGCTGGACCTGCATCGGGACGGCATGAACGGCAAGCAGGCGGGCGACCCGGAACGGCTGGCCGCGCTGATCTTGCGGGTGGCCGGCATGGCCGAGCCGCCGTTGCATCTGTTTGTGGGCAGGATCGCCCACGATTTCGCGCAGCAGAAGCTGGCGCAGGTGCGCAGGGATATCGAGGCGTGGCGCGAGGCGGGCGAGGCGACGGACTTCGCGTGACCCCGCGTCAAGGGCGCGGCGGCGTCATCGCCGGCTTCATTTGGGGCGCGCGCCCGACGCCAGGACTTCGTCGGCAATCTCCGACAGCGGCATTTCCCTGAACGCCTGCAGCAAGGCCAGCTCCGCGGACGCCAGCGCGGCGCGAAGACGCCGGTTCACCGCCGCTTCCACGGGGCACGCCGCATTGTCCTGCGCCGGCCCCACGGCGAACAGCGTGGCGTGCGCGATGGCGTCGCATACATCGCCGACGGTCAGACGATCCAGTTCGCAGGCCAGCGTCCAGCCGCCGCCCGGACCGCCGGTGGAGGTGACGAAGCCGGCATCGCGCAACACACTCATCGTGCGGCGCGCGAAGACGGGGTTGGTGTGCAGCATCTGGCCGATGGTCTGCGACGTGGTGGCGCCGCCGCGCAAATGCATGTGGACCAGGACGTGCAGCAGGCGCGCCAGGCGGGTGTCTCGTTGCATGGAACCCCAGTTTGAAAATGTGAAACTTTTGATGTTACTCTTTTGGCCAGAGATTGTGTAATCCCTTGCCATCGAGAGCCCGCATGCTTGAACCCCGCCAACGTTTTATCGAGACCAATGGCATCCGCCTTCACGTGGTGGAGCAGGGCGCCGGCCCCTTGGTGATCCTGTGCCACGGTTTTCCCGAGACCGCGCATGCGTGGCGGCACCAGCTCGAAGCGCTGGCGCAGGCGGGCTATCGCGCCGTTGCGCCGGATTTGCGCGGCTATGGCGCCAGCGACTGCCCGGCTGACGCGGGGCAGTACGCGGCGCTGGACGTGATCGGCGATCTGGTCGGGTTGCTCGACGCCCTGGGGGAGCGGCAGGCCGTGCTGGTCGGCAACGACTGGGGCGCGTCGATCGCATGGCAGGCGGCGCAGGTCCGGCCCGACCGGTTCCGCGCGGTGGCGGCGCTGGGGGTGCCGATGATGGGACGCGCGCCCATGGCGCCCAGCCGGCTGTTTCCTCAGAACGAACAGGCGTGGTTCTACACGCACTATTTCTCGGCGCCGGGCGTGGCCGAAGCGGAGTTCGAGCGCGATATCCCGGCCACGTTGCGCAAGATCTACTTCTGCGCCTCCGGGGCGATGGGGCCGCGCGATGGTGGCACGCCCAATCCGTTCGGCATGGTGCCGCGGGGAGGCGGGCTGCTGGACTCGCTGACAGACCCGACGGCCTTGCCGCCCTGGCTCGGCGCGGCGGATCTGGAGCGATTTGTCCAGGCCTACACGCGGTCGGGGTTTCGGGGCGGCCTGAATTACTACCGCAACCTGGATGGCAACTGGCAAGCGCAAGCGGCCTTCGCGGGGTTGCGCATCGAGGTGCCGGCGCTGTATCTCGTCGGTGAATACGACACGGGTCTGGCGATTCCGGGAATGCGGCAGATCATCGACGCCATGCCCCTGCTGGCGCCGGACCTGCGTGGTTCGCAGGTGATTGCGCAGGCGGGGCACTGGCTGCAGCAGGAGGCGCCCGACGCCGTCAATGCGGCCCTGGTGGCATTCCTGCGGGCATTGTGACCTGACGGCCCCGGGGCGCGGGAACGCATTGCATCGCTTTTCGCTTCAGCCGGCCGGCCGCCGCTGCGCCATATACCTGCCCGGCGAGGTGCCCAGGGCCTTGCGGAACATCGTCACGAAGCCGCCAGCGCTTTCATAGCCAAGGTCGTCGGCCACCTGTTGCACCGACATGCCGGTGCTGAGCCATTTCACGGCCAGCATCAGGTGCAACTGCTGGCGCCAGCGGCCGAAGCTCATGCCGGTCTGCTGCATCAGCAGCCGTGCCAGCGTGCGTTCGCTCAGGCCGACGCGCCGCGCCCAGCCCTGCATGGTGCCGCGTTCGCGCGGCTCGGCCATGAGGGCGTCGACGATCTTGCGCAGGCGCCGGTCGGTGGGCATGGGCAGTTGCAGCGTGCCCAGGGGCGCGGCCGCCAGTTCGTCCAGCAGCAGGGTCACCAGATGCGCGGCGGGGCCGTCGTCCGGATACAGCAGGGGCAGGCTGGCCGAGCGGACCACCAGTTCGCGCAGCAGGGCCGTGGTGGTGACGGCGCAGCAGGCAGCGGGCAGCGCCGAGGCGGCGGCCGGTTCGATGAAGGCGACGTAGACCTCGATCGTGCCGGCCGCGGTGATCTTGTGCAGCAGGTCGCCCGGCACCCACAGGGCGCTCTGCGGCGGCACGATCCACAGGCTGCCGGCGATCTCGCAGGTCAGCACGCCGCGCAGCAACAGCAGCAGCTGGCCCTTGCGGTGGCGGTGGAAGTCCTTTTCGATCCGGTCCAGGCCGTGCTCGTCGAGGTCGGCCAGATCGATGCCGGCCGCGCCGACGGTCACGACCGGGCGCGGCACGAGGTCGGGGTCGAACCATTGGACGGGATCGACCAGGTTGGTCAGCACGGGCATGGCGGGGCGCCGGAGCCGAGGGCGCCGGCAGGTTGGCAGGATTATGGAATTTGATGGCGTAGTTTACCAATGCTGCCAGGTAAGAGGCTTCCTACCATGACGGTACGGTTGGCGCTGGGCCGCCGCACCCCAACAGGACGACTCATGAATGCACTCGATAGCGACCGCGTCGCGCAGACCCTGCGGCGCCTTTTCCAGGAGGCGGCCGAGGCCGACCGGGGCCTGATGGATCAGTTCGGCGCGAATCCGGACGAGGACGCCGGGCAGATGTACGCGCAAGCCATCGCCAGTACGCTGGCCGATGAGCGGCGCGACCTGCGCGCCGTGTATCGCGGCTATGCCGGCAATTTCCTCAACGTTTCGGCGGCCTATGGTCGCTTTCTCTACCAATGCGCGCGCAGTCGCCGCGCCACGCGCATCGTCGAGTTCGGCACCTCGATGGGCGTGTCGACGATCCATCTGGCCGCGGCGCTGCGCGACATGGGCGGCGGACAATTGATCGGCACCGAACTGGAGCCGGCCAAGGCGGAGCGGGCGCGGGCCAACCTGCTGGCGGCGGGGCTGACGGAAGGGGTCGAGATCCGCGTCGGCGATGCCCGCGAGACGCTGGCCGATGTCGGCGGCCCGATCGACCTGGTGTTGCTGGACGGCGCGATCAGCCTCTATCTGCCGGTGCTCAGGCTGCTCGAGCCGCGCTTGAAGCCGGGTACGCCGATCCTGGCCGAGAATGCGTGGGACCACGACAACGAGTACCTCGACTACGTGCGCGATCCGGCCAATGGATACGTGTCGCAACCGCTGGAGATCGACCCGGGCCGTGGCAACGAATTCACGGTGTATGCAGGATGACCGCCATGACCGATCCGAGGCCGGAGCCAGGCCGGGTCAGCCGCCTGCTGACCCGGCTATTCATGACGCGCGCGCGGGTGGCGCGGGCCGAGACGCCGGCGCTGGGCTTTCGCTTGATCACGCTGGAAAGCCCGGCGTTTCGTGAAGCGTCGTGGCGGCCGGGGCAGAAGGTGCAGATCGCGATGGGTTCGGCGTTCGTGGCCCGCACCTATTCGCCGATCGAATGGGATGCGGTGGCCGGGCGCACGCGGCTGCTGGTGTGCTGCCACGGCGGCGGACCGGGCAGCGCATGGGCGCGGCAGGTGACGCCGGGCGACGAATGCGACGTCTTCGGTCCGCGCGCCTCGCTCGATCCGGGCCGCGTGCAGGGACGTTGCGTGCTGCTTGGCGACGAGACTTCGCTTGGCCTGGCATACGCGATCAGCCGCCACTTTGCCGCCGACGCGCCGCATTGCCTGCTCGAAGTGGCGGCGCTGGCCGAGGCGCGGGCGGTGTCGAGACG
Source organism: Achromobacter sp. EG18 (assembly GCF_059759395.1). Classification (NCBI taxonomy): domain Bacteria; kingdom Pseudomonadati; phylum Pseudomonadota; class Betaproteobacteria; order Burkholderiales; family Alcaligenaceae; genus Achromobacter; species Achromobacter sp. EG18. The sequence continues at coordinate 1,676,259 of NZ_CM186213.1, read as the reverse complement.
GCTCGGGCTGGAGGCGGTCGAACTGTTCGAACGTTGCGGCGACGACGGGCAATTGGACGCGATCGCGCGCCGCCTGCCCGTGCTTGCCGGCGCCGACCGCGGCTACATCCTGACAGGCAGGGCGCCGTCGATCCAGCGGCTGCGCCGGACCTTGGCCGCGCAGGGCGTGCCGGGCGCGCGCATCATGGCCAAGGCCTATTGGGCGCCCGGCAAGCGCGGCCTGGACTGACTGGCGCGGCATGCCGGGCCCGCTCCGGGCGGGGGAAGGCGGCTGGCTGACACGGCGCCGGCGCGGGCCGGCACGTGGACGGTGTCGATGTCACTAGCGTTCAAGACGCCCGCGGACGCATGGCCAATACTCGATCTCCCATCAGGATCGAAGAGGCTTTTTCCATGATCGAGGTCATCCACGCCCATCCGGCGTCGCTTTCGCACGGGCGCCCGGCGCCGGCCGAGGCGCAGCCGGCCTTGCATCCGGACCGGATGCGGCTGCTTGCCCGGCAGTTCGCCGACGAGCCGGCCTATCGCCACGTCGGCCTGTGCCTGGAGGACCTGGCGCGCGGGCGCTGCCAGGCGTCGGCCAGGATCGTGCCCGCCCTGCTGCATCACCGCGGCGCGGTGCAGGGCGGCATCGTCGCCATGGTGGCGGATGCCACGGCGGGCTATGCGGCGCTGACGCTGATCGACGGCGGCGCCGGCCAGGAGGGCGACGATATGGCGACGCTGGAATTCAAGACTTCGTTCCTGCTGCCCGCCGCGGGCGATACGATCCGTTGCGTGGCGCAGGTGGTGTCGCACAGCAAGAGCATCGCGTTTTTCGACGCCCAGGTATACGTGGTGGAGCGCGGCGAAACCCGCCTGTGCGCCCAGGCCTCGCTGACCTTCAAGCGACTGCGCCCGCGCCGCTGAAGCGCGATGCAGGGCGGGCGGGGGCGCCGTCGGCCCCGGCGCTTTTTCACTTGTTTTCACATATCTCGTACAAAGCGCGGCGGAATGCCGCCGGTTTTGTGCGTAAGCTGCCGGTGCCCGCTCCCCGTCCAACGCCATGCTCAAATTCATCCTGCGTCTCTTTGTCGTGGCCGTCATCAGCCTGACGGCGGCTTTCCAGGTCGTCGACAAGGGACTCGTCACGCTGGTTTCGCCCAGGCTGGACGATCTGGCGGAACGCTCGATACGCGGCCAGGTGCATGCCCTGCACAAAGAGCTGGATCCAGTGGCGCCGCAGGCGCGCGAAGCCTTCCTGCGCGAGGAATTGCTGCCGCACTATGGCGCCGACCTGCGCCTGTTGCCCTGGGAGGCGGTGCGCCCGGACGAGCGCGAACGCCAGCAGATGGAGCAGGCCGGCTTCATCATGCGCGATGAATACAACACCTACCTGATCCCGCTGCCGGGCGCGCCGCGGCAATGGCTGGAACTGCGCCTGCCGGGCGACGGCATGCTGGACAAGCTGATGACGTGGGGCGCCTGGACCATGCTGACCCTGATCATGGCGACGGCGTTCCTGTTGCTGTGGGCGCTGCCGGTCTGGCGCGACCTGGACACCTTGCGCAATGCCGCGCTCGGCATGGGCCAGGGCGATCTCGGCAGGCGGGTGCGCCTGTCGCGGGTCTCGGGCATCCGCCACGTCGGCGAGAGTTTCAACCACATGGCCGAGCGCATTTCGGCGCTGATCGACAACCAGCGCAGCCTGACCAACGCGGTCTCGCACGAGTTGCGCACGCCGCTGGCGCGGCTGTCGTTCGAGCTCGACATCGTCGACCGCGGCAAGCTGCGTTCCCGCCACCGCCAGACTTTCCAGGACATGCGCGCCGACATCGCCGAGCTGGAAAGCATGGTGGGCGAACTGCTGATCTATGCGCGCCTGGAGCGGCCCAACGAAGAGGCCACCCAGCTGGACACGGTGGATGCGCGCGATTGGCTGGGCGAAGCGCTGGCCCAGATCGAGCACCAGGCCGAGGCGCGGCAGGTGCGTTGCAGCGTGCGCGATGGCCATCCGCCGCACGTGAGCCTGCACCCGCGCAACATGACGCGGGCGTTGTCGAACCTGGTGCAGAACGCCGTGCGCTATGCGCGCGAGCGGGTCGAGGTGGCGCTGTTGCCCACCTGTGACGGCGGATTCGAGTTGATCGTCGACGACGACGGCCCCGGCATCCCGCCCACGGACCGGGAGCGGGTATTCGAACCGTTCATCCGGCTGGACGAAAGCCGCGACCGGGGCACCGGCGGCGCCGGCCTGGGCCTGGCGATCGTGCAGCGCGTGGCGGCCAGCCACGGGGGCAGCATCCGTGTGTGCGACAGCCCGCTGGGCGGCGCCCGTTTCGTCCTGAGGTGGCCGGACACGGCGGGGGCGGGCGACACGGTGCGGACGCTGGCCTGCCACGCGTGAGCGAAGCCGGCTGCGGCGAACGAGGCGCCAGGCCTTCAAGCGCGGGCTGGCGCGGCCTGATGACGGTCGTGGACCGCTGACGCGCAGTCCGATTTTGCGACGCGCTTCCAGGGCGTCCCGCGCGGGTCAGGCGCGCCCCGCGCGCAGCCATCGTCCCAATGAAAACCGCGTGTCGTGGCCGCCCGCGCGAGCGGATCGGCGGTCGTTGCCCGTCCCCCGCGTGTTCTTGACATCGCCGGGTCGTTCCACATAATCAGGGCGATTCTCGTTGTTATTTGTGGATAGCCTTCGAATGCCAGAATTCATGGCCGCACGGGCGCGGACGTCTGCGGTGCAAGCGTCTTCGGCGCAGACATCTTCGGCGCAAACATCTTCGGCGCAAACATCTTCGGTGCCAACATCTTCGATCGTCCCGACGCCTCGGGCCAATTTGCGGGCAAGCCGCGGGCAGGCGGGAGGGGGGAGCTGTTCAACCCCGTTCCTCACTTTCCGGAGCTTTCCATGAAGAAGACCCTATCCCTGGCGATCGCGGCCCTGTGCCTGACCGCCACCGCGCAAGCCCATCAAGTCTGGATCGAGCAGCCCGGCGGCAAGTCCGCCATTGCGCGTTTCGGCGAGTTCGCCGAGAACCTGCGCGAGGCCTCGCCCGGCTACCTGGATGGCTTCGGCAAGATGTCGGCGAACCTGGTCTCGGCCAAGGGCGAATCGCCGTTGACGGTCACCAAGACCGCCGATGGCTTCGCGCTGTCGGGCAAGGCCAGCGGCAACGAGAGCCTGGTGCTGGAAAGCCCCATGGACACGCTGCGCAAGTTCAAGCATGGCGGTGAATCGATCAATGCCTGGTTCCACATGGGCGCGCGCTATGTCGCCAACCCGTCCGCCGCGGTGGCGCCCAAGCTGACGCTGGACATCGTGCCCACCGGCCAGGCCGGCGAATTCCAGGTGGTGCTGAAAGGCCAGCCCCTGCCCAAGGCCAAGCTGGTCGCGATGGTGGATTCCGGTTGGGAAAAGGCGGCCTACACCGATGCGCAAGGCAAGGCGCGCTTCGACCTGCCGTGGAAGGCGCAATACGTCCTGCGCGCCATGCATATCGACAAGACGCCGGGAGAACGGCAGGGCGCCAGCGGGCCCGAGCCTTACGATGCCATCGGCTACGTGGCGACCCTGACCTTCGTCAAGCCTGATGGCGTCACGCCGCTGCCGGCCGGCCCGGTCAGGCCACCCAACAAGTTGCCCGCGGCTGCCCCGGCATCCGCGGCCGCCAAGTAGGAGCGGCCGTCGGTCCGGCGCCGCCAGGCGCGGCCCGGACCGTATCGCGGCGGTCGCCCGCCGCGATCCCATTGATCGTTATCGAGAAGGACAAGGACATGAATATCGGGGAACTGGCCAAGCGTACCGGACTGACCCCGTCGCGTATCCGCTTCTATGAAAGCGCGGGCCTGCTGCAGACGGTGGCCCGCCGGCCCAATGGCTACCGCACGTTTTCTCCCGAGGCGATGCTGGCGCTGGAACTGATCACCACCGCGCAGCAGGTCGGTTTCAGCCTGGACGAGATCCGCGTGCTGCTGCCTGCGACGGGCGACGACTGGAATCATGACGCGCTGCTGGCCGCCCTGCGGCGCAAGGTGGGCGAGATCGAATCGCTGGAGGCGCGGCTGGCCCGTAGCAAGGCCCAACTGATGGGCTTGATGCGGGATGTCGAATCCAGGCCCGGAGATGCCGACAACCTGTCCGACGCCCGGCGCGTGCTGTCGCGCGTGCTGAGCAAGCTGGACTAGTGCGCTGTGCGAGGCGCTTTCAGCGCGCGCAGGCCTAGGCCACGGGACCGGCGACGTCCGGCGGCTGGCGCGGCCGGCCCGCCTCGATATCGAAATCGCGCGTCAACGCCGCGCCGGCATCGGCGAAGCGCGCCACCAGGAAGTCCAGCAACCGCCGCACCCGCGGCGCCATGTAGCGGGTGCCGTGGAATACGGCATGCACGCCATCCTCGCTTACCCGATAGTCGGGCAGCAGCACCTTCAGGCGCCCGGCGCGCAGGTCGTCGGCGGCATCCCAGATGGTCTTGCGCGCAATGCCATGGCCGGCGATGGCCCATTGGCGCGCCAGCGCGCCGTCGTTGGTTTCCCACGCGCGCTCCAGCGGCACGGTGAAGCTGGCCGCGGTTTCGTTCTTGATGAAATGGAACTGGTTGAGCGGACCGGCGGCGGTGACCAGCACGATGAAATCGTGCCGCGCCAGGTCTTCGGGCGTGCGCGGCGCGCCACGCCGGGCGATGTAGTCGGGCGAGGCGCACAGCACTCGCCAGTTGGGGGCGAGATGGCGCGCGACCAGGGCGCCATCCTGCGGCCGTCCGAAGCGGATCGCCAGGTCGATGTCGTCGTGCAGCAGGTTCGACAGCGAGTCCGACAGCGTCAGCGCGATCTTCAGGTCAGGGTGCGCCGCGCTGAATTCTTCCAGCCAGTCTTTCAGCAGGTTGCGGCCGAAGTCGGCCGACGCCGAAATCCGCAGCTTGCCGCGCACGGCCTGCTGGCCCGCCTGCAGCGCGGCCTCGGCATCGTCGATGGCGCGTAGCGCGATCTCGCAATGCGCCAGGTAGACACGGCCTTCCTCGGTCAGGCGCAACTGCCGGGTGCTGCGGTGAAACAGCCTGGCGCGCAGCGCGGATTCCAGCTTGATCAGCCGCGCGCTGGCCGCCGCGGCCGACAGCCCCAGCTTGCGGCCGGCCGCCGACAGGCTGCCTGCCGCCGCCGTTTCCACGAAAAGTCGCATGTCACCCAACCTGTCGGTCGCCATTTGAAATCCAGATTTGAAGATCATTCAAATTCTAGGCTAATTATCAAATTTTATGGTTAGCTCCAGACTGTCGCGTCTTTCATATGCAAGGAGCGCGACTCATGAGCGAGATGTCCGGATCGGCGGCGTTGGAAGGCAGCACCGCCAACCCCGCCACAGCCACCCCCACTACCGCGCGGTTGCCGCTGGCGGGCCTGTTGGCCCTGACGATGTGCAGCTTCATCGCGACCGCCAACGAAAGCGTGCCCGCCGGCCTGTTGCCGCAGATGGCGCGCGACTTCGGCGTGTCGCAGGGCTGGGCGGGGCAGTTGGCGACCCTGTGCGCGCTGGGTTCGGGCCTGGCGGCGATTCCGCTGACCATCGCCATGCGCGGCTGGCGGCGGCGCGCCGCCTTGCTGCTGGCGGTGGGCGGGTTCCTGCTGTGCAACGCCATTACCGCGTGGTCGCCGTACTACGCGCTGACACTGGGCGCGCGCTTCATGGCGGGCATTGCGACGGGGCTGGCGTGGAGCCTGCTGGCGGGCTATGCGCGGCGCATGGTGGCGCCGGCCTTGCAGGGGCGCGCGATGGCGGTGGCGATGGTGGGGATTCCATTGGCGCTGGCGCTGGGCGTGCCATTGAGCGCCTGGCTCGGCGCCCTGGCGGGATGGCGCGCGGTCTTTGGCGTGTTGTCGGGGATGAGCCTGGCGCTGATGTTGTGGGTGGCGCGGCGCGTGCCCGACTATCCCGGCCAGGCGGCGGCGCGGCGGATGCCGATGCGCCAGGTGTGGCGCACGCCGGGCGTGCGGCCGGTGCTGGCCGTGATCCTGGCGTGGATCCTGGCGCACTACACGCTGTACACCTATATCGCGCCGCTGATGGCCGCGTTCGGACTGGCGGCGCGGGTCGATGCGGTCTTGCTGGTGTTCGGGGTGGCGTCATTGGGCGGCATCTGGATGACCGGCATGCTGGTCGATCGCGGACTGCGTCCGCTGGTGCTGGCCAGCCTGGCGCTGTTTGCGCTGGTGGCGCTGGCCCTGGGGCACGGCGCAACGTCGACGGGCGCGGTGTTTGCCGCCATTGCATTGTGGGGGCTGAGCTTCGGCGGCGCGCCGACGCTGCTGCAGACTGCCCTGGCGGACGCCGCGGGCGACGGGGCCGACGTGGCGCAATCGATGTTGGTGACGGTGTTCAACCTGGCGTTCGCCGCCGGCGGCGCGATCGGCGGCGTGGTGCTGGAGACGGCCGGGGCGCCAGCCTTGCCGCGCACCATCGTGGTGTTGCTGGTGGTCGCGCTGGCCGTGGCCTGGCGAGCGCGCCACCATGGATTCGTGGCGGGCCGGCGGCGCGCGGCCTGACGCCGCCGGCCGTGTCAGGCCGCCGTGGCCGGCCGACCCAGCGCGGCGAAGGTGTCGCGCACGCAGTCGGCCATGCGCCGCGCCAGCGTGTTGACGGGGAAATGGTCGGAGGTGACGGCGTAGCTGTGGAATTCGACCTTTTCCGAAAAGCGGATTTCGCGCAGGTTGGCGATGCCCAGCGCGCGCGGCACCACCGGGTTGACGATGGAAACGCCCAGGCCCTTGGCGACCATGCCGCAGATGGTCGTGGCGTAGGGCGTTTCGATAGACAGCACGCGGGTGTCGTCGGGAAAGTGGCGGTCGATGGCGGCGCGGTTGAAGCTGCCGGCGGGCAGCGAGATGAAGTTCTCGTCGCGAAAGTCCGCGGGCGCCAATCGCCTCTTGCCTGCCAGCCTGTGGCCGCGCGGCACGATACCCACGCCATGGGCGGTGTTGATGCGCTCGTAGCGCAGGCCGGGCAGGTCGGTATGCAGCGAGCAGAAGCCGATGTCGCAGACGCCGGTGGCCAGCCATTTGGCGACCACGTCGGAGCCCCCGGTGTTGACCACCACGGGGATGTCCGAGAACTTCTGGCGGAACAGCACGATGGCGTCCGGCAGCACGCACTGCGTGATGGAGCCCACCGCGCCAACCCGCAACAGGCCGGTGCCGCGGCGGCGGATGGAGCTGGCGCTGTCGTTGAGCGATTCCAGGCCGATGAAGGCGCGTTCGACGTCGGCGTAGAAAGCCTCGGCCTCGGGCGTGGGAATGATGCGGGTGCCGACCCGTTGGAACAACACGAAGCCCAGCGCTTTTTCCAGTAGCGCGATCCAGCGGCTGACGTTCGGCTGCGAGGTGTGCAGCAGTCCGGCCGCGGTGGTCATGGAGCGCGTCATCATGACCGCGCGGAAGGCTTCGACTTGCTTGAAATTCATGATTCAAATCATATCAGTTTTGTATGATAAGTCGTAAATATCTGATTTGACGTATGAATTGGCCCGGCGGGAGACTACGGTTTTCAGCCCTTGCATCCCCCGGACCGATATGGAATCCAAAGTCAGCGCCCGCCTCAAGCAACCCCTGGCCAAAGAGGTGCTCCAGCATATTTTCCTGCCGCGATTGAACCGCGAGTTCTTCGCCAACTTCGAGATGCTCACCCAGGTCAACCTGGCGCACCTGTTGATGCTGCGCGAGCAGGGCATCCTCGATCACGACGCCGCGCAGCGCCTGGCGCGGGCGCTGCTCAAGATGCAGGCCGACGGTCCGCACGCGGTGGAACTGGACCCGGCGCGCGAGGAAGCGTATTTCAACTACGAGGCGCACCTGATCAAGGCCGTTGGCCAGGAACTGGGCGGCCGCCTGCACACCGCGCGCAGCCGCAATGACATCGGCGCCACCATCGACCGCATGCGGGCGCGCGATTTCGCCGCCCGCATCGGCGCGGCGCTGATCGGCGTGGCGCGCGCCGCGCTGGCCCGGGCCGAACGCTATGCCGACTGGGTCATGCCGGGCTACACCCACATGCAGGCGGCGCAGCCCATCACCTACGGCTATTACCTGTCGGCGCTGGTCGATGCCTGGTCGCGCGATATCGGCCGGCTGGCGCATGCGCTGGAAACGGCGGACGCCTCGCCGCTGGGGGCCTGCGCGCTGGCGGGCACGTCGTTTCCGATCGACCGCGCCGCCACCAGCGCCATGCTCGGTTTCAGCGCGCCGCTGGCCAATGCGCTGGACGGGGTGGCGTCGCGCGACTTCGCGCTGGAGCTGAGCGCGACGCTGTCGATCATGATGGTCACCTGCAGCCGCATGGTGCAGGATTTCTATATCTGGTCCACGCCCGAGTTCGGCTACCTGTCGTTTCCGGACAGCATCGCCAGCACCTCCAGCATCATGCCGCAGAAGAAGAACCCGGCGGTGCTGGAATACCTGCGCGGCAAGACCGGGCACCTGATCGGCCTGACCGGCGCGGCGCTGTCCACGGTCAAGTCCACGCATTTCACCCACTCCGGCGACAGCAGCCGCGAAAGCACCCGTACCTGCTGGGAAGCGTGCGAGGAGGCGCTCAAGGCGCTGGAACTGATGCAGCTGCTGGTGGAGCAGGTCGAGCCGGACCGCGCGCGCATGGCGGCGCGCGCGGCGGACGATTTCTCGACCGTGACTGATCTGGCGGACCTGCTGGTGCGCAAGGCCGGCATGTCGTTCCGCGACGCGCACCACGTCATCGGCGCGGTGGTGCGGCAGGCCCTGGAGCAGGGGCTGCCGGCGCGCGCCATCACGCCGCCGATGATCTCGGCCGCGGCGCGGGAACAACTGGGCCGGCCGGTGGCGCTGGCGGCCGACGACGTCGCCGCCTGCCTCGATCCGGTGCGCAACGTGGCCGCGCGCCTGTCGCTCGGCGGGCCGGCGCCGCAATCGGTGCGCACGCATCTGCGGGAGCAGCAGACCCTGCTGGACCTGCGCCAGGCCGCCATCGACGCCGCGCGCCAGCGTAGCGCCGCGGCGCACGCCGCGCTGCAGCGCCGCGTGGCGGCCCTGGTCGATACCGAAACCGGCGCGGCAGCCTGAGACGCCGCGCCCATCACGCCGTATAAATCAAACCAAGGGGAATACCGATATGTTCGAGGCAATGCCGAAATTCGCCGTGGCGCTGGCCGCGGCCCTGTTTGCCAGCCCGGGCGCGCAGGCCGCGCAGGACTATCCAGGCAAGCCGATCACGATGGTGGTGCCGTTCGCGCCGGGCGGCACCGTCAACCTGATGGGGCGCCTGCTGGCCAACCGCATGTCCGAGGCGCTGGGGCAGACGGTGATCGTCGAGAACAAGCCCGGGGGCGGTGGCAGCATCGGCGCCAACTTCGTGGCCAAGGCGGCGCCGGACGGCTACACGCTGCTGCTGGCGACGATGGGGCAGCAGTCGATCCTGCCGCTGATATCGAAGAACCTGCCGTACAACGCCGACAAGGACTTCGCGCCGGTGGCGCTGTTCTCGACGGTGCCCAATGTGCTGGCGGTGTCCAGGGACGCGCCGGCCAGGACCGTGGCCGAGCTGGTGGCCTATGGCAAGGCCAATCCCGGCAAGCTGAACATGGCGTCCGCCGGCATCGGTTCGGTCAACCACCTGACCGGCGAGCTGTTCATGTTCCGCTCGGGCGCGCGCTTCGAGCACGTGCCGTATCGCGGCGCCGGGCCGGCCACGTCGGACCTGCTGTCGGCACAGGTGCAGGTGCTGTTCGCCAACCTGCCCAATGTGCTGCCGTACGTGAAGTCGGGGCAGGTGCGGGTGCTGGCGGTGGCCAGCGACAAGCGCAGCGATGCCATCGCCGATATCCCGACCCTGGCCGAGGCCGGGGTCAAGGACGCGGTGGTGGAATCCTGGTACGGGGTGATGGCGCCGGCAGGCACCGATCCGCAGGTGCTGCGCAAGTTGCAGGACACGATACTGGCCATCGCCAACGACAAAACGCTGGTGGGGCAGCTGGCCGAGCAGGGCGCGGTGCCGTATCCGGGCACCAGCGAAGACCTGGCCAGGTTGTCGGCCGAGGAAACCCGGCGCTGGAAGCAGATCGTCGACAGCGCCAGGATCCAGCTGGATTGAGGCTTGGGCGGCCAAGGGAGCGGGCGCCGCCCCGGCCGCTACAGCGTCATCACCATTTCGTGCCAGGCCATGCCGCCATGGTCGGACGGCGACGGCCGCACGTAGCGGTAGCCGAGCTTGCGGTACAGCTCGACGTGGCGTTCCTTGCACATCAGGTGGATGGTCTGCTTGCCCTGGCGGCGGCAGTCGTCGATGAAGCGGTGCATCAAGCGCGCGGCATGGCCCTTGCCCTGGTGCGCCGGATCGACCACCACCGACATGATCACCACGTTGGGCGCGGCCGGGTCATGGCCGACCAATTCCTTGAAGGCCTCGTCCGACATGACCACGTCGTGGGCGCAGCCGCTGTTGATGAAGCCGACGATGGCGCCATCCTCCTCCAGCAGCAGGAAGCCCTGCGGATACTCGGCGATGCGGGTGGCGATCTTGGCGTGGGTGGCGGCCTCGTCGCCTTCGTAGGCGGTGCTTTCGATCGCGAAGCAGCGATCGGTGTCGGCCAGGGTGGGGGAACGGAAAGTCAGGGAAGGCATGGCGGAACGACAGCGGGGGATGACAGCGAAGCCGGTATGGTAGCTGTTCCGCGCGCGCCACACGGGTATTCCCGGAGACCGCGCCGGACCGGCCAGGCATCCCGGGAACCCCGGCGTGAAAAAAATGCGCATTCCCCGCGAAGGGGAATGCGCCAAGTCGCTGTGCGGCGCCGTGCCGGCCGGGCCGGCGCGGCGCCCCGCTTGCTTGCGGTACTTCGGCCCGAGTCCGCGTACGTCTTGCGGAATCTCCTGGCAAGCTTAGATACTGTTAGTCTCGTGGCTATACCGCGCGTCTCAGTTTTGCCGGAGTCTGCCGGTTATTTACTTTTTGTCATACTTGACGCGTCCTCGTCCGGGCCACTCGCGCGGCAACCTGCAAGCATGAACCCAAGTGCTTATCCGGCCGGCCAACCGCCGCGCATGCCTCCCGCCATCGCCCACCATCATTTCGATGTGGCGGCGCAGGCCCCCGAACGCCGCCTGCTGGCATGGCGCGACCAGGTCGGGCACGTGGTCGACGTGCTGCCCGACCGCGACGCGCTGCGCCAGCCTTTCAACGCGTCCATCGATCGCTATCGCATCGGCCGGCTGATGTTCACCGATTGCCGTTCCGACGCCCTGCGGCTGGAACGTTCGCTGGTGCGCATTTCACGCGACAACATCCGCGACTTCGCCTTCCATGTGTTCCTGGAAGGCGGGGTGGGCGATGTGACGCTGCGCAACGCGCCGCGCCCGCCGGATGCGCGTGGCGCGGCGCGGGTGCTGGCGGTGGACCTGGGCCAGCCGGTGCGGCTGTGGCGCCACGCCTGTCGCATGTTGACCTTTTTTGTGCCGGCGGAATTGGTGCAGGAGGTGTTTCCCGATCCGCAGGCGATCCACGGCCGCACGCTGCACGATGGCATGCCGCTGCTGTCGCTGGCGATCGGCCAGGTGGCGGCGCTGGGCCAAACGATGCGCGGCCTGGACGCGCGGCAAGCGCAGGCCGACATCATCACCTGCGTGCGGCTGCTGTTGGCCGCCTTCGGCAAGGACGCGCGCCTGGCTGGCAATGCGCGCGCGGCGGGGCGGGCGGCCATGGTCGCGGAGGTCCGGCGCTACGTGCAGGCCCATCTGCACCAGGCCGGGCTGACGCCGGAATCGGTGATCCAGGCGCTGCGCCTGCCGCGTCCCACGGTGTACCGCCTGTTCCAGCACGAAGGCGGGCTGGGGACTTACATCCGCCAGCTGCGCCTGCGCCTGGCCGCCGAGGAACTGGCGCGTTATCCGCACCTGACGGTGATGGAAATCGCCTATGGGCTCGGGTTCGGCAGCGCATCGGACTTTGCCCGCGCGTTCCGCCGCGCCTACGACATGCCGCCGCAGGAATTCCGCGAACAGTCATGGCGCTGGCCCGGGCGGGCCGTCCCGCGCGCCTAGCCGCGGCGCGGCGTCAGGCCGCGCACACCTGCCGCACGCACTCGCGCAGCCCGGCTTTTTTTGGGGTTCCTGAGCGTGTCATGCTGACAACCACCTGGTTGCGTGCCCTCGGTGCGATCTCAGTCCTCATTCGCGGACAAGTTGAAGCCTTCGTCCAGCCATCCTGTAATCCCTCCGATCATGATCTTCACCGGTCGCCCCAGTTGAGCGAGGCGCAAGGCCGCACGTGTCGCGCCGTTACAGTGCGGGCCGGCGCAATACGTGACGAAGAGGGCGTCGGCCGGATAGTCCACCAGCTTCGATTCGACAATCTTGCCGTGAGGCAGATTGATCGCGCCCGGCACATGGCCCTGCGAGAACAGGGCTGGACCCCGCACGTCGAGCAGGATAAAGCCGGGCGTGCCACTTGCGAGCGCGCTGGCGACGTCGGAGCAATCAGTTTCGAACTGAAGCGCAGCGCGGAAGTGGGAGAGTGCGGCGGCGGGGGCGGCGGCGGGGATGGCGGTGACAGCGTTGGTAGTCGACATTTTGATTAAGCCTGAGTGGATCGTCGGATGAAAATCGCCTGGGAAAAGGAATCCAGGAGACGCATTCTGGCGTCCACGGACCGTCCCGATAAGTGGCGCGATAGACAATATTCGGTAATATTGCGCCATGAAAAACCATCTCGTCGTTGCCCTCGCTTACGATCGGCTGTGCACTTTCGAGTTCGGGTGCGTGACTGAGCTGTTCGCGCTAGAACGCCCTGAGCTCGGTGTGGATTGGTACCGTTTTGCCGTTTGCGCGATCGAGCCTGGCCCGCTGCGGGCCGCGGGTGGAATCATGGTCGCCGCACCCTATTCGCTCAAAATGCTCGACATTGCGGACACGATCGTGGTGCCCGGGTGGCGCGATGCTGACGAATTGCCGCCCGAGCCGCTGCTGAAACGGCTTCGAAAGGCTCATCGGAGCGGGGCGCGGCTTTGCTCAATCTGTTCCGGCGTGTTCGTGCTGGCTGCCGCGGGTGTGCTGGACGGGAAGACGGTGACTACCCACTGGCGATATGCCGATATGCTGCGGCAGCGTTACCCGCAAGTGCGCGTCGAGCCAGATGCGCTATATGTCGACGAAGGCCAGGTCATTACCTCGGCCGGTTCCGCGGCCGGGCTGGATATGTTGCTTTATCTGGTGCGCAGGGATTATGGCGCGGCCGTGGCTAATCGGGTCGCGCAGCGACTTGTGGTGGCGCCGCATCGGGAGGGCGGACAGGCGCAGTTCGTGCCTCGCCCCGTGCCGCACGACGAGAGCGGGCGCCTGACAAAGTTGATGGACTGGATGCGTCAGCATTCCGCCTTGCCGCACACGTTGCGCTCGCTCGCGGAACGCGCGGCGATGAGTCCGCGCACACTGCAACGGCAATTCCACGACGCCACCGGCATGGCACCCTACGAATGGCTCGTGCGCGAGCGCGTGGCGGCAGCCCGTGAAATGCTGGAAGCGCAGACTCCCTTGCCAATCGGCCGCATTGCCGAATTGGCAGGTTTCGGCTCGGAAGAGTCGCTGCGCAGGCACTTCCGGCGTATCGCATTGACGAGTCCTACCGCCTACCGGGCAAAGTTCGGTCAGAGCGCGAGGTGATGCGCGCTCGTTCGTCTGGGGCCGTCTGCTGCTCAGCGTCCGACGAACACCGCATGCGCGTCGTGGCGCGTGGCGAGGGTGGGTAGATTGAGGGCGGCGATCCGCGAGCGCAGGGCCGCGGCGCGGCGTCAGGCCGCGCACACCTGCCGCACGCACTCGCGCAGCCAGCGGTGAGCGGGGTCGGCATCCATGCGCGGATGCCACAGCATCGAGACGGTGAGGGCCGGCACCTCGACCGGCAGCGCGAAGCTGTGCATCCCGGCCCGCAGGTTGCCGGTATGGCGCTCGGGCACGCTGGCGATCAGGTCGGAACCGCGCGCCAGCGACAGGGCGTCGGAAAACCCGGCCACGATCACGGCGATCTCGCGCGCCAGGCCGAGCGCGCGCAGCCCCTCGTCGATCGGGCCTTTGTCGAGCCCGCGGCGCGAGACCAGCACGTGTTGGCCGGCGGCGTAGCGCGCCGCCGTGACCTTGCCACGGGCCAGCGGATGGCCGGCGCGCACCACGCCGATGAAGCGGTCGCGAAACAGCGCCCGGGTGCGGATCTCGGGACTGCTGGCGGCGCCGATCACGCCCGTCTCCAGGTCCACGCTGCCATCGCGCAGCGGCGCGCTGTCCTTGTCGGATTTCTGCACGAAGCGCAGCCGCACGCCGGGCGCTTCGCGCTGCGCGAGCGCGATCAGCGCCGGGCCGAAATACTCCACGAAGCCATCGCTGGTGCGCAGCGTGAAGTGGCGCGACAGCCGCGACGGGTCGAGCAGTTCGGCCGGACGCAGCACGCCTTGCGCCTCCTGCACCAGCCGGCTCACCTGTTCGCGCAGTTCCTGGGCGCGCGGCGTCGGCACCAGGCCGCGGCCGGCGCGCACCAGCAGCGGGTCGCCGGTGGTGTCGCGCAGGCGCGCCAGCGCCCGGCTCATTGCCGACGGGCTCAGGTGCAGGCGGCGCGCGGCGCGGGCGACGTTGCACTCGGTCAGCAGGACGTCGAGCGTGAGCAGCAGGTTCAGGTCGGGACGGGACATGGCGCGAACATAGCACGGCGTTGCCGTGAGATGGCGTCTGGTGCATGGATAAAGTGCAAATGCTGCGCCTTCCGCCATGGTCGATGCCGGCATACGCTGGCGGCAATCGGAGCAGGATCGGGCCGCCGCTGCGCCCTGGGGCGCAGCGCGCCGACCGCGTCGCCCCGCATTTTTCTTTCACGGATCTCCATGTCTCAAGTTCTTTCGAATTCCGCGCCGGCCGCGGCCACCGGCCGGCGCGCCGCCTGGGGCCTGGCCGGCCTGGCGCTGTCGATGCTGCTGTCCTCGCTGGGTACCAGCAGTGCCAATGTCGCCCTGCCGACGCTGGCTCGCGCGTGGGACGCTCCGTTCGCGCAGGTGCAATGGATTGTGCTGGCCTATCTCCTGTCGATCACTTCCTGCGTGGTGGGCGCGGGCCGCCTGGGCGACATTGCGGGCCGGCGACGGCTGCTGCTGGGCGGGATCGTGGTGTTCGTGCTGGCATCGGCTGGCTGCGGCCTGGCCACCACGCTGGGCCAACTGGTGGCGGCGCGCGCAGCGCAGGGCGTGGGCGCGGCGCTCATGATGGCGTTGACCATGGCGTTCGTGAGCGACCTGACGCCCCGGAATCGAACAGGCAGCGCCATGGGACTGCTGGGCACGATGTCGGCGGTGGGCACGGCGCTGGGGCCGACGTTGGGCGGCGCCTTGATCGCCGGGCCCGGCTGGCGCGCGATTTTCCTGGTGAACGCGCCGCTCGGTCTGGCGGCGCTGGCGCTGGCCTATCGCTGCCTGCCGGCCGATCCGCCGCGCGGGGGCCGCGCCGCGCGCTTCGACGTCACCGGCACGGTGCTGCTGGCGATGGCGCTGGCTGCCTATGCGTTGGCCATGACGCCGGGACGGGGTCACTTCGGCGCGTTCAATGCCGGCCTGCTGCTGGCCGCCGCGCTGGGCGCATGGCTGTTCCTGCGGGTCGAGGCGCGCGCGGCGGCGCC
Organism: Achromobacter sp. EG18; assembly: GCF_059759395.1. NCBI lineage: Bacteria > Pseudomonadati > Pseudomonadota > Betaproteobacteria > Burkholderiales > Alcaligenaceae > Achromobacter > Achromobacter sp. EG18. Next base: position 1,660,616 of record NZ_CM186213.1, on the reverse strand, counting down.
GCTGCTGCGTCCGGCGTTGTTGCGCCAGCCTGGCCTGGCGGCGGGATTGGCGACGAACGCGCTGGTCTCCACGGTGATGATGGCCACCCTGGTGGTGGGGCCGTTCTACCTGGCGCGAGCGCTGGGACTGGATGCGGCCGCAACCGGGCTGGCGATGTCGGCCGGACCGCTGGTGAGCGCACTGAGCGGCGTGCCGGCGGGACGCCTGGTCGACCGTCGTGGCGCGGGACGCGTGGCGCGCGCGGGCCTGGCGGCGCTTGCGTTGGGCGCGGCGCTGCTGGCGGCGGCGCCCACCTCGTTGGGACTGGCGGGGTATATCGCGCCCATCGTCCTGCTGACCGCTGGCTATGCGCTGTTCCAGGCGGCCAACAATACCGCCATCATGGGCGCCATCGACGCCGGCCAACGCGGGTTGGTGGCGGGCATGCTGAACCTGTCGCGCAACCTGGGGCTGGTCACGGGGGCCTCGCTCATGGGAGCGGTGTTTGCCCTGGGCACGGGCGCGCCGGACCTGTCGACCGCCGCGCCGGCCGCGGTCGCACGGGGAATGGCGGTGGCGTTCGGCGTGGCGGCGCTGTTGGGGGCAGGCGCGTGGCTGATCGCCCAACGCCACCGCGCCCACTGAAGCGCGGGCGGCGTCAGGGGCTGTCGGCGCGTTCCGGCCTGGCAGATATCGCGGGCGCGCGTGGCGTCGACGCGGTCGTGGACGTGGCCATCAGTGCCTCTGGCAAGCGCCGCGCTAGGCCGCGCCCGTCACGCGCAGTATCCACCACGCCAGTCCCACCGCCAGGGCGACCAACACGATGCGGCGCAGCCCGCCAGCGCCGCGCGGCACCGCGCCGGGAGCGGGCGCATCCAAGGCGTGCGGGGCGGGCCCGTCGGCGGGCGCCGCGCTGCGCACATCCGGGATATCCGTTTCCATGATGAATGCCGGCTTGTCGGCCGGTCTTGGCGCCCCCGTTCCCGCCAAGCCGCCGATGTCCACGCCGGCATCCCGTAGCGCGTCCCACAGGCCGCTGTCGTTCAGCCCGGTGCGCAGGGCTTCGATGCGTTCCCGGTCGGCCTGTGGCACCGCGTCCAGACTGTCGTAGCGACGGCCGTTCAGCGTGACCACGCCGTCCTTGATTTCGACCCGGTAGGGGCCGTCGGCATCATCGCCGACGTAACTCCATTGCTCGCTGACTCGCGTCCGGGCGCCGTTGCCAGCGTGGCGCAATGCGTCCATGGCGTCGCCCGCGTCGGCCGACGTGCCGCCCGATATCGACCAGCTGTGGGTGGTGGTCGAGCTGCGCCAGGTTTTGCTCTTTTCCGTCATCGAATCGTTTCCATGAGTAACGTTTGTTATTGGACCGGGCGGGGCCCCCGTGGCCGCAGGTTGACTGCGCACTATACAGATGCAGGGCAGTCCTGAATTCGTCTGACAGTGTCCTTAATGCAAAAGTAAATCCCAAGTCAAGAAAATCGATCTGATACGGTCTTTGGAGCAGATCAGATGGGCTGAAAAGCGCATAATGAGGGCCCGTCCCTTTGTAGGACGGGTCTGCTTTTCTGTCACCAAGAAGAGCGCGTTGTCACCAGGGCGCGGCCCGGCAGTTCGTGTTTCCAGGGGTTCATGTTCGGCTGTGCCAGGACAACTTGGAATTCTCACGGAGATGTCTATGACACAAGACGCAAAGCCGCGCAGGCGGTTTCTGCAGGCGTTGGCCATCGTGCCGGCCTCGACACTGGCGGTGGGCGTGGCCGCCACGGGCTGTACCAACGCCGCCGACGGCGGCGCGGCGCGCGCGGCCAAGGCCTACGAGCCCACCTACTTCACCAAGCCCGAATGGGACTTCATCGTGGCCGCGGTCGATCACCTGATCCCCGCGGACCAGTACGGCCCCGGCGCGATCGAGGCCGGCGTGCCCGAGTTCATCGACCGCCAGATGGAGACGCCTTACGGCCACGGCAAGCTCTGGTACATGCAGGGGCCGTTCCATCCCGACGTGGCGCCGGAACTGGGCTACCAGCTGAACCAGAACCCGCGCGAGGTCTACCGCCACGGCATCGAGGCCTGTGACGCCTGGTGCACGAAGACCCACGGCAAGCGCTACGCCGAACTGGACAAGCCGGTGCAGGAACAGATCCTGAAGGACCTGCAGGCCGGCAAGATCGAGTTCGATACCGTTCCCGCCAGGACCTTCTTCAGCTTCCTGCTGGCCAACACCAAGGAAGGCTTCTTCGCCGACCCGATGTACGGCGGCAACAAGAACATGGTGGGCTGGAAGATGGTGGGTTTCCCGGGCGCGCGCGGCGACTACATGGACTGGGCCGACCAGCCCAACGTCAAGTATCCCTACGGGCCCGTGTCGATCTCCGGGGAAAAGGGGTAAGCGATGGCGATCAAGAAAGACAAAGTGGATGCGGTGCTGGTGGGCTTTGGCTGGACCGGCGCCATCATGGGCCAGGAACTGACCGAGGCCGGCCTGCACGTGCTGGCGCTGGAACGCGGCGCCATGCAGGACACGCCCAAGGAGGCGGAATATCCCAAGGTGCTCGACGAGCTGGCGTACTCCGTGCGCGGCAAGCTGTTCCAGGACCTGTCCAAGGAGACCGTGACGATACGGCATGGCGTCGACGACGTGGCCGTGCCGTACCGCCAGAATGGCTCGTTCCTCCTGGGCACCGGCGTGGGCGGCGCGGGCTTTCACTGGAACGGCATGCACTACCGCGTGCTGCCCGAGGAACTGGAACTGCGCACCCGCTACGAAACGCGCTACGGCAAGAGCTTCATCCCCGAGGGCATGACCATCCAGGACTTCGGCGTTACCTACGACGAGCTGGAACCGTACTTCACCAAGTTCGAATACGTCTGCGGCACCTCGGGCAAGGCCGGCAACCTCAACGGCCAGATCGTCGAGGGCGGCAACCCGCTGGAAGGCAAGCGCAGCAAGGAATTCCCGCTGCCGCCCTTGGCCACCACCTACGGCGCCCAGCTGTTCGACAAGGCCGCGCGCGAAGTGGGCTTCCATCCGTATCCGGCGCCCGCGGCCAACGCGTCGGGGCCCTACACCAACCCGTACGGCGTGCGCCTGGGCCCCTGTAATTTCTGCGGGTTCTGCGAGAACTACGGCTGCTACATGTATTCGAAGGCCTCGCCGCAGACGACCATCCTGCCGGTGCTGCTGAAAAAGCCCAATTTCGAACTGCGCACCCATTCGCACGTCATCAAGGTCAACCTCGATTCGACCGGCAAGAAGGCGGTCGGCGTGACCTACATCGACGCCCAGGGCCGCGAGGTCGAACAGCCCGCCGACCTGGTGATCCTGTCGGCCTACCAGATGCACAACGTGCGCCTGCTGCTGCTGTCCGGCATCGGCAAGCCCTACGATCCCAAGACCAACGAAGGCGTGGTCGGCAAGAACTACGCCTACCAGATGAACGGCGCGGTCAACGTGCTGCTGCCCAAGGGCACCCAGCTCAACCCGTTCGTGGGCACCGGCGCCGGCGGCGTCGGCATGGACGATCTGAACGGCGACCAGTTCGACCACGGCCCGCTCGGCTTTCTTGGCGGGGCCAGCATCCGCCACGTGCGCTACGGTGGCCGTCCCATCAAGATGACGCCCACCACGCCGGGCACGCCCACCTGGGGCACGGCCTGGAAGGCCGGCGTGCAGGACGCCTACCAGCGCTTCATGACCATCGGCATTTCCGGCTCGGTGATGTCGTACCGCGACGCCTACCTGTCGCTGGACCCGACCTACAAGGACAGCTTCGGCCAGCCGCTGCTGCGCATGACGTTCGACTGGCACGACAACGAATTCGACATGCTCGGCCACATGGGCAACAAGATGGAGGAAGTGGCCAAGGCCATGAAACCCGAGAAGCACTTCGTCGCCGTGCGCAAGAAGGGCGCGCGCTACGACACCCGCGTCTACCAGAGCACGCACAACACGGGCGGCGCCATCATGGGCTCCAACCCCAAGGAAAGCGTGGTCAACAAGTACCTGCAAAGCTGGGACGTGCCCAACGTGTTCGTGATGGGGGCCTGCGCCTTTCCGCAGAACATGGGCTACAACCCGACCGGCCTGGTGGGCGCCCTGGCGTTCTGGTCCGCGCAAGCGATCCGCGACCAGTACCTGAAGAATCCCGGTCCGCTGGTCCAGGCGTAAGGAGTCGACAATGATGAAGAAAGCCATTGTTGCCGCGCTCTCCGTCCTGGCCGCGGGCAGCGCCTGGGCCGCCGACGGCACCCCGGCCGCGGCCGATGCCCAGTTGATCAAGCAGGGCGAGTACCTGTCGCGCGCCGGCGACTGTATCGCCTGCCATACCGCCAAGGACGGCAAGCCCTTCGCCGGCGGCCTGGGCATCGAGTCGCCGCTGGGCACGATCTATTCCACCAACATCACGCCCGACAAGGACACGGGCATCGGCAACTACACGCTGGAGGACTTCGACCGCGCCGTGCGCCATGGCGTGGCCAAGGACGGCCACTCGCTGTATCCAGCGATGCCGTACACCGCCTACGCCAAGGTCACGCCGGATGACGTCAAGGCCCTGTACGCCTACTTCATGCACGGCGTCGAGCCGGTCAAGCAGGCCAACAAGGACACCGACATCACCTGGCCGCTGTCGATGCGCTGGCCGCTGGGCGTGTGGCGCTGGATGTTCGCGCCGGACGTCGCCACGGCCCCGGTCAGCGCCACGCCCGCCAACGACGCCGACAAGCAGGCGCTGCTGCGCGGCCAGTACCTGGTCGAAGGCCTGGGCCATTGCAGCACCTGCCACACGCCGCGCGGCTTCGCCCTGCAGGAAAAGGCCTTGACCGACGCCGACGGCTCGGCCTTCCTTTCCGGCGGCGTGGTCGAGGGCTGGCTCGCCAAGAGCCTGCGCGGCGACATGGCCGACGGGCTGGGCAGCTGGAGCAAGGAAGACATCGCCGCCTTCCTGAAATCCGGCCGCAACGGCCATTCGGCCGCGTTCGGCGGCATGGCGCAGGTGGTGCAGGACAGCACCCAGCACCTGAGCGACGCCGACGTCAACGCCATCGCGGTGTATCTCAAGAGCCTGCCGCCGGTGAACAAGGACGCCACCAGGCCGCTCGCGTACAACGACACCGTGGCGCAGGCCCTGCGCACCGGCAAGGACACCAGCGATGGCGCCATGACGTTCCTGAACAACTGCGCGGCCTGCCACCGCAGCACAGGCAAGGGCTACGCGGAGACCTTCCCGCAGCTGGCCCTGAGTTCGACCGTGAATTCGGCCGATCCCGCCTCGCTGATCCACATCGTGCTCAAGGGCGCGCAGATGCCGGGCACGACGGCGGCGCCGACCGCGTACGCGATGCCGGGCTTCGACTGGCGCCTGACGGACAAGGAAGTCGCCGACGTGGTGACCTTCGTGCGTGCCAGCTGGGGCAACCAGGGCGCGGTGGTCAGCGCGTCCGACGTGGCAAAGGTGCGCAAGGACGTGGGGGCGGCGAAGGCGCCGGTGAGGTAGCCGCTTTACCGGCAGGCGCATGCCTGCGCGGTTTCTGGATCCGCCCGCCTTGTCGGGCGGATTTTTTTTGCGGGCAGGGCGGCAAGGGGCGGAAAAAGCGGCGCGCGGCGGTTTGTTGCTTTGCAGCATCGTTCGCGGGGAAACCCTTGGGGGAAATAGGCCCGCAAAACGGGTTTGTCGGCGTGATCGGCATCGGCGGGGATGACCGTAGAATCTGACCAGTTCCAAAGGGCCAATATGACAACAGGACACCTATCGAGCCGGTACGGACTGCTTTTGATCCTTGCGCCGACAGTCGCCTTTGCCGTGTTTTTTGGGGCGATCGGCTATTCGTTCAAGGCGTCGCAAGTGGCTGATCTCATCAAGCACCACAATGTCCATGTGCTTGAGCGTTCGCTGGATATCGCAAATGAGCAGGCCGCCATCATCGGCGAACTCAGCGCCCCGGTCGCGGCCTGCTCGGCGGCTGATCTGGTTCAGATGCGGGAGCGGGTATTCCGGTCGAAATACGTCGGAGATATCGCCCGGATAACCGATGGGGTCTTGCAGTGTTCGGCGATATGGGGACGATGGGAGGAGCCCTATGCCCTGCCGGCGCAGCGGAAGGCCTTGCGCCAGGACATATATCTGTGGCGGCAGCTGAAGAACCCCATCCACCCGTCGTTCAGTGGCGACGTGGCTGCAAATGACCACGTGGCGGTGTTCAGCGGACCCAGCGCGTTCGTCGATGTGGAGGCCCACTCGGGCCACTTGTGGGGACGCACGTTTTCAAGGGATGGCGGCCTTATCCAGGAATTCGGCGCCCATCCGCCGACCGAGGCCGGGCCAGGCATGGCGGCCAGGCTCGCGAGCGCGTTCACGATCACGCGCACGGGCTCGGCCTGCTCGCCGCCCGGCGAGCCTGACGTCTGCGTCGCCTCGGTCGCGCAAGCGGACGCGCGCCTTCCGGTCCTGGTTACCGGCCTGTTGGGCGCTGGCGTGGGCGCGGCCTGTGGCGTGGCGCTGTTCCTCTGGTGGCGGGGAGCGAACGGTCTGCGGGTGAGCCTGGGCAAGGCCATACGGCGCGAGAAGATCCAGGTCCGGTATCAACCACTGTGCTCGCTCGCGACCGGCGAAATGGTGGGTGTCGAGGCGCTCGCCCGATGGACGCACGACGAGGTCGGCCCCATTCCTCCGGACACATTCATCCCCTGGATCGAGTCGATGGGACTGCGTCGTGTCTTCACGCGATACATCATCCGGCATGCGATAGAGGGAGTAAAGGACAGACTGGCGGGGGTAAAGCCCTTCTATCTCAGTGTCAACGTCTTTGCGGCGGATCTGGAAGACGAAACGTTTCTTGATTTTCTGGCGGGTTGTGTCAAAGACGGCGGGGTCCCGCCAGAGCGGATCGCGATTGAAGTGACCGAGTCGGCAAAGTTCTCGTCCGCGACCCCGGCAGAGCTGATCAGCCGCTTTCGCCGGGCGGGCTTCAAAGTCCTCCTGGACGATTTCGGCGTGGGGTATTCCAGCCTTGGAAGCGTCCTCCAATGGGACGTGAGCGGCATCAAGTTGGACCGCATCTTCGTCCAGTCGATCGTAGACGATTCGAACACCAACCCGGTGCTGGATCACGTCATCGAAATGGCGAAAAAACTCGATGTGCAGTTGATCGTGGAGGGCTTGGAAACGCGCGCGCAGGTCGAGTACGTCAGCGCGCGGGCGCCGCGCGCCGTGGGCCAGGGATGGTTTTTCGGACGTCCCATGTCCGTTGACGAATTGGATCGCGCGGCCATCGGGGGGGAGGCCGCCGCGCGCGGCGGCCCCGCGCGGATGACGAGTTCCGACGAAGTCAGTTGCGGTTGATCCAGTCCTGCGTATCCTGGATGAACCAGGGCAGATTCAACTTTTCCCCCTCGCCGGACTGGATGCTCAAGCGCTGGTCCGGCGAGCTGGTCGCGCCCCGCATGGAGGGGGAGGGGCGGCTGCGGTAGTCCAGATCGGTGGCCTGGCGCGGCGGGTTGTCGGCGCAGGCGGTGATCGACGCGCAAGCGAGCATGGCCAGGAGAGGGCGCAGCACTGATCGAGAAGTCTTCATGGTGTTCGGATTCCTGCTGGCGGCACACGGTGGCATGCCGGGGCAATCGGGATTTCTACCCTGTACCTTACTCCCGATCGCGGGCTTTCCGCGCTAGAGCGGCCGGACATAGCGCCGCGCCCGCGCCTCGATGCCGCCGATGCGGTCGATCTCGCTGCCGGTGTATTGCCAGCCCTGGCGTTCATAGAAGGCGATGGCGCGGGTATTGCCTTCCAGCGCGTAAAGGTACAGGCGCGCGGCGCCACGGGCGCGGGCCCAGGCCTCGGCGCGCGCCACCATCAGCTTGCCGGCGCCGGCGCCCTGGTAGGGCGGCAGGACGTGCAGATTGTCGAGCAGGACTTCGCCGGGATGGTCGTGTTCCTGCTGCACGCAGACGAAGCCGATCGGCTGCCCGTCCTGTTCGGCGATGAATACGGCCCGGGCGTCGAGGTTGGATTCCCGCATCCTGTCCTGCCAGTGCACCATGCGGTCGTCGGCCAGTCCGGCGTCGAGGAATCCGTCGGGCAGCAGGCCGCGGTAGGTGGCGGCCCAGCTGGCCGCATGCATGGCGGCGATGGCGTCGGCGTCCCGGGCGGTTGCCTGGCGCAGGGTGACGGGGTGGTCGGACATCGGGATTCCTTGGCGCGCCCGGCCGCGACGGCGCTGGCGCGGCAGCGGTCGGGGCGCGATCGGTTTGACAGGTCGGGCGGGCTCGCGCATGATCGACGCATGAACCGCCCGTCGCTTTCGTTCGCCCTGATTATTACCACCATTCGGAACATGGTGGGTTAGCGCGCGTCGGATCATCGCTGCATCAACCCGCCAAAGGCGGGTTTTTTGTTGGCTCGCCGCTGGTTTTCTCATAGGCAAGCCATGCAATCGAACCCGTCTTCCCTGTCGCCTTCCTCCACGCCGATGCTGCATTTTCTGTGCGGCAAGATCGGCGCCGGCAAATCCACCCTGGCGGCCCGCCTGGCGTCGCGGCCGGACACCCTGCTGATCAGCGAGGACGCGTGGTTGGCGGCCCTGTATCCGGGCGAAATCCTCAGCGTGGCCGACTATGGCCGCTGCGCCGGCCGCCTGCGCGACGCGATGGGCGGGCATATCGCCGCCGTGGTCGCGGCGGGGCTGTCGGTGGTGCTGGATTTCCCGGCCAATACGCGCGCAAGCCGCGCATGGCTGCGGCAGGTCGCGCAGGCCGCGGGCTGTCGCCATCAACTGCATTTTCTCGACCTTCCCGATGAGGTCTGCAAGGCACGGCTGCGCGCGCGCAACGCGGCGGGCACGCATCCATTCACCACCAGCGAAGCCCAGTACGACGCCATCACCGCGTATTTCGTGGCGCCGCAGGACGACGAGGGCTTCCATATCGTGCGCCACGGACAGGAATAAGGCCCGGCGGCGGGGCGGGCGGCCTGCTATGATTACTGGATAAATAGCCAGTTGTCTTTCCGGCCGATGCTGCCCCCGCACCGCTACTACTACCTGCACAATTTCCAGCGCGCGCTCGCGTGGGTCGGCGAGCGCTATGCGGATCTGCTGGACGAACGCGAACGCCTTTTCATGGCCGATTTCGCGGCCTTGCCACGGGCGTCGCAGGCCTTGCTGACGCGCATGCTGATGCGGCGCGGGCCCTGGTTCCGCGCCAGCCGCCTGGTGTACGAGGAAATCCCGAACACCCTGGACGCCGCCGCGCCGTTGCTGGCGCTGGGCTGGCTGGACGCGGACGCGCCGATGACGCTCGATGAGCTGTTCGGCCTGCATACGCGGCCCGAACTGGATCGTCTCTTTGCGGGTGTCGTGGGCCGGGGAGCGGCGCGCAAGGCGGACCTGCTGGAAGCGCTGCGCGCCTGCCAGCCCGACGCCCAGCCCTATGCCCGCTGGCGCGCCGGGACGCGCGCGCAGCCCGACCCGGCGGGCGCCGATGCGGCCTGGCGGGTCGCCATCGCCGATCTGTGCGAACGGTTCCGGCTGATGTTCTTCGGCAACCTGCACCAGGACTGGTCGGAGTTCGTGCTGGCCGACCTGGGCGTGTTCCAGTACGAGGTGGTGCCGTTCGAACCGTCATCGCGCGCGTTCCAGGCGCGCCAGGACGTCGACCGCTACCTGGCTTTGCAGGCGTGCCGACAGGCCTTGGACGAAGGCCTGGATGTGGACGCGCAGCTGCGCGCGGTGGCCGGCTGCGCCAGCGACAACCCCTGGCTGGAAAAGCGCCGCGCCAAGGTGTTGCTGCGATTGGGACAAGCGTGCGAACGCGCGCAGGACTGGGCGGCGGCCGAGCGGGTGTATGCCTTGTGCGCCTACCCCGGCGCGCGTCATCGCCGTATCCGCGTGTACGAGCGCATGGCGCGTTTCCAGGATGCCCTGGCGCTGGCCCTGCGCGCCGAGGCCGCGCCGGAAAGCGAGGAAGAATCGCAACGGCTGGCGCGCATGCTGCCGAGGCTGCGCCGCAAGCTGGGACAGCACGCGGCGCGGCGCGCGGCGGCGCCGGTGGCGCGGCTGGACCTCGAACTGGACCGGCCCGCGGCGCCGATGCCGGTGGAGTTCGCCGCGCGCGACCACCTGCACCGGGACGACGCGCCGGTGCACTACGTGGAAAACACGTTGATCAATTCCCTGTTCGGCCTGTTGTGCTGGCCGGCGGTGTTCGCGCCCTTGCCGGGGGCTTTTTTCCATCCCTTCCAGCGCGGGCCCGCCGACCTCGACGCGCCGGATTTCCACGCGCGGCGACAGGCCCTGTTCGCCGCCTGCCTGGCGCAGTTGGATACGGGCGAATATCGCGACACGATCCGCCGGCGCTATGCCGACAAGCAGGGCGTGCAGTCCCCCTTCGTGTTCTGGGGCGCGCTTGACGAATCGCTGTTGCAGCGGGCGCTGGATCACTTTCCGCCGGCCCACCTGAAGCTGTTCTTCACGCGGCTGCTGCGCGACGTCAAGGCCAACCGCTCGGGCCTGCCGGACCTGATCCGCTTCCAGGCCCAGGCGCCCGGCTACGAACTCATCGAGATCAAGGGGCCAGGCGACAAGCTGCAGGACAACCAGATCCGCTGGCTGGCGTATTGCGCCGAGCACGGCATGCCGGTGCGGGTCTGCCACGTCAGCTGGCGGGAGCCGCGGCCATGACCTACGCCGTGGCGGTGCGCGCGTTGTGCGAATTCACGGCTCGCGCGGGCGACCTGGACCTGCGTTTCACGCCGGCGCCCAGCGGCCTGGAAGGCATGGCGGGCCACACGGCGGTGACGAGCCGGCGCGGCCCCGGCTACGAGACCGAAGTGGCGCTGGCCGGCCAATACGAGAACCTGCTGGTGCGCGGACGCGCCGACGGCTATGACCCGGTGGCCAACCAGGTCGAAGAGATCAAGACCTACCGGGGGCGGCTCGACAGCGTGCGCGACAACCATCGCGCCGCGCATTGGGCCCAGGCCCGGGTCTACGCCCACCTGTTGTGCGTGGCGCGCGGCCTGGCGCAGGTCCGCGTGGCGCTGGTGTATTTCAACGTGGCGACCGAAGAAGAGACGGTGCTGTCCGAGAGCCGCGACGCGGCGTGGCTGGCGGCGTTTTTCCATGAGCAATGCGATCGCTTCCTGGCCTGGTCGCGTACCGAACTGGCCCATCGCCAGGCGCGCGACGCGGCGCTGGAACGGCTGGCGTTTCCCCATGGCGATTTCCGCAGTGGCCAGCGCGAGCTGGCGGTGTCGGTGTACCGCAGCGCGCGCGACGGCCGCTGCCTGATGGCGCAGGCGCCCACCGGTATCGGCAAGACGCTGGGCACGCTGTTTCCGTTGCTCAAGGCCGCGCCGGGCAGCGGGCTGGACAAGGTCTTCTTCCTGGCGGCCAAGGGCTCGGGGCGCGGGCTGGCGCTGGCGGCGCTGGACACCCTGAACGCCCAGCCCGCGCAACCGGCGCTGCGGGTGCTGGACCTGCAGGCGCGCGACAAGACCTGCGAGCATCCGGACAAGGCCTGCCATGGCGAATCCTGCCCGCTGGCGCAGGGCTTCTACGATCGCCTGCCGGCGGCGCGCGAGGCGGCGCTGGCGCAGGGGCGGCTGGACGCGCCGGCGGTGCGCACCGCCGCCCGCGCCCATCAGGTATGCCCGTACTACCTGTCGCAGGAACTGATCCGCTGGAGCGACGTGGTGGTGGGCGACTACAACTACTACTACGACGCCACCGCCATGCTGTACGCCTTGACGCAGGCCCACCAATGGAAGGTGGCGGTGCTGGTGGACGAGGCCCACAACCTGGTCGATCGCGCGCGCCGGATGTACACCGGGGAATTGAACCAGCTGGGACTGGCGGCGGCGCGGCAGGCCGCGCCCAAGGCGCTGAAAAAGCCGCTGGACGGGCTGCAGCGCTCCTGGACGGCGTTCAACAAGAAGCAGGCCGAGGCCTACCAGGCCTACGACGAGGCGCCGGCCGGCGTGCTGGCGGCGGTGCAGAAGGCGGTGGCGGCCATCACCGACTACCTCGGCGAGGCGCCGCTGGCCCAGGACGACCCGGTGCTGGCCTTTTACTTCGAGGCCTTGCATTTCATGCGCCTGGCCGAGCAGTTCGGGCCGCACGCGCTGTTCGACGTGACGCGGGCCGAAGGCGGCGCATGGGGCGCCAGGACGCCGCCGTCGACGCTGTGCGTGCGCAACGTGGTGCCCGCGCCGTACCTGGCCGCGCGGCATGCGGCGGCGCATGCCACGGTGCTGTTTTCGGGCACCCTGAGCCCACAGCAGTTCTACCGCGACACGCTGGGCCTGCCGCCCGAGGCGGCCTGGATCGACGTGGCCGCGCCGTTCCAGGCCGAGCAACTGGCGGTGAAGGTGGTGGGCAACGTATCCACCCGATATCGCGACCGCGAGCGTTCGCTGGCGCCGATCGCGGACCTGATCGCGGACCAGTATGCGCGCCGGCCCGGCAACTACCTGGGGTTCCTGAGCAGCTTCGACTACCTGCGGCAGGTGGCCGAGCTGATGCGGGTACGCCATCCGCAAGTGCCGATCTGGCTGCAGACGCCGGGCATGGACGAAAGCGGCCGCGCCGCCTTCCTGGCGCGATTCACCGAAAGCGGGCAGGGCGTGGGGTTCGCGGTGCTGGGCGGCGCCTTCTCCGAGGGCGTGGACCTGCCGGGCAAGCGCCTGATCGGCGCTTTCATCGCCACCCTCGGGCTGCCCCAGGTGAACGCCATCAACGAGAACATCAAGCGCGCCATGGAGCGCCGCTACGGCGAGGCGCAGGGCTACGACTACACCTATCTCTATCCGGGCATGCAGAAGGTGGTGCAGGCGGCCGGGCGCGTGATCCGCACCGAGCACGACGTGGGCACGGTGCACCTGATCGACGACCGCTATCGCCGCGCCAAGGTGCGCAACCTGCTGCCCAGCTGGTGGCGGGTGGACTGAGCGCGCGCCGATTTCCACCTGGACGCGGCGCGGGAGACGCCCCGCTGGCGGCGCCGTGGGGCCGTGGCTTCAGGCCGAACGCAATTCCGTCAGCGGCTGGTTCGGATCGCGGCTGAGCTGGTAGCCGTACCACAGGCTGCGCGCCATGCGCTTGGCCATTTCACCGGCGGCGTCGGCCAGCGCGCGGTTGGGCAGCGCCGCCAGGGTTTCGCCCCACAGCGCCAGCCAGCGCTCGAACAGTTCGGCGCTCAGGTGCGGCATTGCCACGTGCTTGGGCATGGGCATGCCGGTGAAGCGGCGCGTGCCCAGCAGCACCGCGGACCAGAAGTCCGACAGCGTCGCCAGGTGCTCGTCCCAATCGTGCACCTGGGATTCGAACACCGGCCCGAGCGCGGCGTCGGCGCGCGCCTTGGCGTAGAACGTATGCACCAGATCGCGGATCTCGGCTTCGGTGCAGATGTCGGGTTCGGACAAATGGGTCTCCTGGCGGCGTGAATCGGCAGCGCGAATAGTAGGGCGCGGCGGCGCAGGGGCGGATTGATCTGGCGCAAACCGCTGCCGGTCCGCGCGCGCCGGCATCCGGATCACGCGGCCGGCGTTCAATGCGGCTGGGGCCGCGCGGGCGCCATGGGCGCCACCTCGGGCCGGGCGAGCAAGGCGTAGACCAGCACGGCCAGCAACAGCGCGAATCCGGACAGGGCGTACAGCACCTGCCCGAAAGCCACGTCATAGGCCTGGTGCAGCAGGCCGCCCGCGCCGGGCAGCAACGCGCCGGCGACGTCCAGCTGGCCCAGCGCCGCGCGGTTGGCGGCCTGCAACAGCACCTGGGCGCCCGCGTCCGGCTGGTCGATGGCGACGCGGGCGTGGATCAGCGTGGCCAGCAAGGCGCTGATGACCGCGATGGCCACGCCGTCCGCCGATACCCGCACGGTGTTGAAGATGCCGGTCGCCATGCCGACGCGCTCGGGCGGCGCCACGCTGACCGCCATCGCGTCCATCAATCCCCAGGGCAGGCCGATGCCGATGCCGATCAGGCTCATCGGCAGCCATAGCTGGCCGGCGTCGCCGCCCAGGTCGCGGGCCAGCCAGGCCAGGCCGGCGGCGGCCAGCGCCAGGCCGATGCTGGACAAGATGGCGGGGCTGAAGCGGCGCGTCAGCAGCGCGGCCAGGCACGGCACCACCAGCAGCGGCGTGGCCAGGCCCATCATCAGCTGGCCGGCGCGCAACGCGCTGTGGCCGTCGATGCCGATGAAGCGACCGGGCAGGATGGCGATCAGGGCGATGAACAGAAACGCCGGCGAGGCGGCCAGGGCCTGCACGCCGACAAAGCGCGCGCCGCGAAACAGCGACAGGTCCAGCATCGGATGCGATGCGCGCATCTCGGTGGCGATGAAAGCGATGGCCAGCAGCGCGCTGGCCAGCAGCGAGCCGGCCACGGCCGCGTCGCGCCAGCCGTTCTCGGGCGCCAGCAGCATGCCGTAGGTGAACAACCCCAGCGCGCCGGTGAAGCTGAGCGCGCCGCGCCAGTCGAAACGTCCGCTGGCCGCGCCCGCCGTGGCGCGCACGCTGGCGGCCACCAGCGCCAGCCCGAGCAGGCCGACCAGGCCGGTGCCGTGGAAGACCCAGCGCCAGCCGGCCGTCTGCACCAGCCAGCCCGACACCAGGGGCCCGAACGACAGGCCGATGCCGAAGGTGGTGCCCAGCAGGCTGAAGGCGCGGGCCCGGGCCGCGCCGTGGAACAGCGGCGCCAGCGACGACATGGCGGCGGCGAAGGCCGCCGCGCCGCCCACGCCCTGCATCAGCCGCAGGAAATCGATCCAGCCGGCCGAAGGCGCCCAGGCGATCGGAAAGGTGAAGGCGCAGAACCACGCCAATCCGCCCAGCCAGACGCGGCGCGGCCCGTACAGGTCGGTCAGGCTGCCGGACACCATGATGACGCTGCCATAGGCCAGGATGTAGCCGTTGAGGATCCAGTTCAATTGCACCGGCGTGCCGCCGAGCGCATGGCTGATGGCGGGCAGCACCACGGCGGGGCCGGTGAAGCACAGGGGAATGAGCACCGCGGTGAGGCAGGCGGCCAGCAATTGCAGCCAGCGGTTGGTCATGCGGGAAGGAGGCAGGCGAGTCATGTCGATCACGTCAAACGAGGAGGGCGGCCGGGTCGGCCGGCAAACAGGGGGAAACGGCGTCGGCTCCCGACGGGCATGGCGCCGGGGAACACGATGCCGGCAGGATAGGCAGCCATGGATAAAAGAAAAATAGGCTAGGATTCCGGATATTCCGGACATTGAAGTCCGTACTGAAGGAATCCGGCCATGGACAGCCTGAGCGGTATCGGTGTTTTCGTGCTGGTGGCGGACACCCGCAGCTTCGCGGAGGCGGGGCGCACCCTGGGCGTGTCGCCGTCGGCGGTGGGCAAGAGCGTGGCGCGGATGGAGGCGCACCTGAAAGTGCGCCTGTTCCACCGCAGCACGCGCCACATCACCCTGACGCCCGAAGGCGAGAAGTTCCTGGAGCGGTGCCGCCGCATCCTGTGCGAAGTGGAGGCCGCCGAACTGGAGCTGTCCGAGGCCGCCGGCACGCCCAGCGGCCGCCTGCGCGTCAGCCTGCCGCGCTACAGCCGCCTGTTCGAGCCGGCCATCGCCACGTTCATGAAGCAGTATCCGCAGGTGCGGCTGGACCTGGATTTCACCGACCGGATGGTCGACGTGATCGGCGAGGGCTACGACGCCGTGGTGCGTTCCGGCGAGATGCAGGACTCGGGCCTGAAGCGCCGGCGCCTGGGGCAGTTCCGCCGCATCCTGGCGGCCTCGCCCGACTACCTGGCGCGCCACGGCACCCCGCGGCGCGCCAGCGACCTGCAGCGCCATTGCTGCCTGCATTACCGCTATCCCAGCACGGGCAAGCTGGAGCAATGGCCCTTGAAGACGGCGGCCGGCGCGCCTGCGCCCGAACTGCCGCTGACGCTGGTCTGCAACAGCGTGGAGACCCGCATCTTCCTGGCGCTGGGCGACCTGGGCATCGTCTGCCTGCCGGATTTCACCATCAGGCAAGAGCTGGCTTCGGGCCGGCTGGTGACCGTGATGGATGAACGCACGCGCGGCAACGCCACCATGTGGGCGCTGTGGCCGGCCAGCCGCCATCCCTCGCCCAAGCTGCGCGTGTTCGTCGACCATCTGGCGCGGCACCTGTTCGATTGAGACCCCGGCGGCGCGGCAATTCCCGCGCCCGGCGCGGGGCCGTTCAATGGCGCGGCCCGCTTTCGGGCAATAATGATACGTATTTCGTTTTCGACAACCTCAAACCGGGCGCAGGCCGCGCAGCGGCGCCAGCGCGCCGCGGGCGGCCTGCGCCCGGGGAACAACAAGATGCATTCCAGAAAAAACAATCTGTGGCGCGCCGGTTGGCTCGCGCTGGCGCTGGCGGCGGGGCCGGGCGCCGCGTCGGCCCAAAGCGCGCAAGGAGTGGTGGCTTCCGGCACGCCGGCGGATACGCCGCTGGCCCTGGCCAAGGGCGAATTCGTGGCCGGCCAGTGGGAGGCCGCGCCTGGCGTGACGCTGGACCTGCTGGACGCCGACGGTCGCCACCTGCGGCGCCTGAGCGATGCCGAGCGGCCCGCCGGCGGCCTGATGCTGGTGGCGCCCGCCGACGGCCGCTATACCGTGCGGGCCAGCGGGCAGGGCGCTTATCGCTGGACGTTGAACGAACGCGTGCCGCTGGCGGCGCAGCGCGCGCCGGCGCCCGCCATCGACAGCCCGCGCCTGGCGGCGCTGGCGCGCGAACTGGCGCGGGGCGGCAATACCGACGCGTTCTGGCGCGAGATCGCGGGGCAGGGCACGCCGCTGGTGGAGTCGGTCGACGCCGGGCGCGACCGGGTGACTTTCCTGTGGCGCGGCGCCGAGCGCAACGTGCGGCTGTTCGGCGGTCCCGGGCAGGACCACACCATGCTGACCCGCCTGGGCGCGTCCGATGTCTGGTACGCAAGCTTCGTGCTGCCGCGCTCGACGCGGCTTTCGTACAAGCTGGCGCCCGACGTGCCGGAACTGCCCGCATCGGACACGGCGCGGCGGCGCGCCATCCTGGCGACGGCGCAGGCCGACCCGCTCAATCCCAAGGCCTATCCGGCGCGCGGCATCGACGCCTTCCAGTACGCCTCGGTGCTGGAGCTGGCCGACGCCGCGCCCGAACCCTGGGTGGCGCCGCGCGCCGGCGTGGCGCCGGGCGAGGTGCAGACGCGGTCGATCACCAGCGCCATCCTCGGCAATACCCGCGATATCCAGCTGTATCGCCCGGCCGGCTGGCGTCCCGGCGCGGCGGACAATCACGTGCTGGTGCTGTTCGACGCCGGTCCGTACCTGAACCGCGTGCCCACGCCGACCATCCTCGACAACATGATCGCGGCCGGCGTGATCCCGCCGACGGCGGCGCTGCTGATCTCCAACCCCACCGCCGAATCCCGTGGCGTCGAACTGCCGCCGAATCCGGACTTCGCCGAGTTCCTGGCGCGCGAACTGATGCCCTGGGCCGCGCGCCAGGGCATCGCCGCGCCGGCCGCGCGCACGGTGATCGGCGGCTCCAGCTATGGCGGCCTGGCGTCCTCGTACGCCGCGCTGCGCCACCCGGAAGTGTTCGGCAACGTGCTGAGCCAGTCGGGCTCTTACTGGTGGGGCCAGCCTGGCGGCGAAGACCAGTGGCTGACGCGCCAATACGCGGCGGTGCGCAAGCTGCCGATCCGCTTCTACCTCGTGGCGGGCCGGTTCGAGACGGGCCGCGCCGGCCAGCCGGGCATCTTCGAGACCAATCGCCACCTGCGCGATGTGCTGCGGGCCAAGGGCTATGTCGTCACGCACCAGGAGGTGGCCGGCGGCCATGACTACCTGAGTTGGCGCGGCACGCTGTCGGACGGCCTGATCGACCTGATCGGCAAGGACGCGCCGGCGCGGTGAAGCGGCGGGCGGGGAAGGATGCTATATGATGATTGTCATATAAATACCCCCGCCCGCGGGTTTCCCATTCCCGGGCTTTCCCATTCCCTTTGCCGGAGCATTGCGCATGACCTCCGATTCGACCCGTGCGGACGCCACCGCCCGCGACGCGACCGCCTTTTCCCCGTCCACCGATGCCAACCGCGCCGCGCGGCGCGAACCCAGCCTGGTCGACCAGACCGGCGCCGGCCTGGACGGCCTGGCGCAATTGCGCGCGCTGCTGGCATCGGGGCGCAAGCCGGGCATCCTGGTGTCGCTGGATTTCGATTTCGTCGAAGCCGAGGAAGGGCTGGCGGTGTTCGCCGGCACGCCCGGCCCGCATGCCTACAACCCCATCGGCACGGTGCACGGCGGCTATGCCGCAACCTTGCTGGATTCGGCCTGCGGCTGCGCGGTGCATTCGCGCCTGTCGGCCGAGCAGGCCTACACCACCCTGGAACTGAAGGTGGCCTATCACAAGGCCATCACGCGCCACAGCGGCCGGTTGCGGGCCGAGGGCCGGGTGCTGTCGTTCGGCCAGCGCGTGGCCTACGCCGAAGCCAAGCTGACCGACGCCGAAGGCCGCCTGCTGGCTTCGGCCACGTCAACGCTGCTGGTGTTCGCCCGCCCGCCGGCCTGAAGGCGGCGAACACGGCGGGCACGAGGCCGGGACGGGGGCCTGGCCCGGCAGGCATCGGCCGCCCCGCGCGGCGACCACGGCATTGGCGTAGTATCGTCGGCCTGCCAAGAAAAAAAAGCGGAGACAACACCATGAATGCAGCCACGCCTGCGGCCGCCGGCCGCCTGAACGATATCGTCGCCATGCCCGCGCATGCGCTGTCGGACGCGATCCGGCAGCGCCGGGTATCCTGCCGCGAGGTCATGGCGGCCTACCTGGACCATATCGATGCGGTCAACCCCGCGCTCAATGCGCTGGTGGCGCGGCGCGAGCGCGCTGAACTGCTGCGCGAAGCCGACGAGCGCGACGCGCAACTGGCCGCGGGGCAGTGGCTGGGCTGGCTGCACGGCATGCCGCAGGCGCCCAAGGACCTGACCGCCGTGCGCGGCATGGTCACGTCGATGGGGTCGCTGGTCTACAAGGATCAGGTGAGCCAGCAGGATTCCATCCTGGTCGAACGGATGCGGGCGGCCGGCGCGATTTTCATCGGCCGCAGCAACGTGCCCGAGTTCGGCCTGGGTTCGCACACTTACAACCCCGTCTACGGCACCACCGTCAATCCCTACGATGCCAGCAAGAGCGCCGGCGGCAGCAGCGGCGGCGCGGCGGCGGCCCTGGCGGCGCGCATGCTGCCGGTGGCCGATGGCAGCGACTTCGGCGGCTCGCTGCGCAATCCGGCGGCATTCTGCAACGTCTACGGCATGCGGCCGTCGGCCGGCCGCGTGCCCAACGGGCCGTCCACTGAAGTGTTCCTCAAGCAACTGTCGTACGAGGGCCCGATGGGCCGCACGCCGCGCGACGTGGCCCGCATGCTGTCGGTGATCGCCGGCCACGACGCCCGCGCGCCGCTGTCGCTGGGCGACGATCCCGCCGTTTTCGCGCAGCCGCTGGACGCCGACCTGCGCGGCAAGCGCATCGGCTGGCTGGGCGACTGGGACGGCTATCTGCCCATGGAGCCGGGTATCCTGGACCTGTGCGCGCAGGCGCTGGCCGACCTGCAGGCGGCCGGCTGCCGGGTCGACGACTACCGCGTGCCGTTCGCCGGCGAGCGGCTGTGGCGCATCTGGCTGGCGCACCGACACCTGATGGTGGGCGGCCAGTACCACGACCTGGTGCGCAACCCCGAAACCCGCAAGCTGGTCAAGCCGGCGCTGATCTGGGAAGTCGAGGGGCTGGACGGCATGACGGCGCGGCAGGTCTACCAGGCCACCGAGGAGCGCAGCGCGTGGTACCAGACCGTGCTGCGGATGTTCGAGGACGTCGATTACCTGGCGGTGCCGTCGGCGCAGGTGTTCCCGTTCGACGCCAAGCTCGACTGGCCCAGGCAGATCGCGGGGCGGCCGATGGATACCTACCACCGCTGGATGGAAACCGTCACGCCCTGGACGCTGGCCGGCTGCCCGGTGATCAGCGTGCCGGTGGGATTCGGCGCGGCCGGCCTGCCGATGGGCATGCAGTTGATCGGGCCGCCGCGCGGCGACCTGGCGGTGCTGCAACTGGCCCACGCCCACGATCAACTGCGCGACTGGGTCGGGTCCCGTCCGCCGCAAGGCCTGTGGGGGTAGGAGAAAGGCCGCAGGCTTGCGCCATTTCGTACGCCCTGTCACACCAAAAGACAAGTCCCTTGTAAGCAGGCTTTGCTTTTTCCCGACGGAGCGCGGCGGGAATACGGGGTTTCCCCTGTTTTTCCGTAGCTGAGAGGCCGCGCCTTTGCAATAATTGCTGACTATTCCCACACTCCGTCAGAAACGGGTGGAAGGCGGGCCGAAACGGCCGCCGGAAAAACGTCGACGGCGCTGGCGCGGATGCTGGCGCCGACATTGCACAAGGGTCCCCGGTATGAAGAATCTGACACTCCGCGAGCGCATCATCGCCAGTTTCCTGGTGATCCTGGCCATCATGGCGCTGATGGTCGTGGTCGATTACCAGCGGCTGTTGCAGGTCGAGGCCGAGGCCAAGTCGATCAATACCGACGCGGTGCCTGGCATCTACTACAGCACGTCGATACGGGCGTCGTGGTTTGCCGGCTTCGTGGCGGTGCAGGACGCCTTCAACAGTGATACCGAACAGGAGCGCCAGGCCGGCCTGGCGGCGCTGCCCAAGAACGACCAGCACCTGAAGGACGACATCGAGCAATACCGCCGCACCGTGGTTCGCGGCGAGGACCAGCGCATGTTCGCCGATTTCGAGAAGGCGCTGCAGACGTACATGCGCATCCGCGCCGAAATCCTGGAGCCGGCCATGCTGGCCGATCCGGCGCGGGCCCAGGCCAAGATCAAGAGCGACCTGCGCCCCGCGTTCTACGCCGGCCGCGATGTGCTGGCCACGATGGTGGCGGCCAACAAGGAGCAGGCCGACGAGTCGGCGATCGACATCCAGAAGGCGGTCGAAAAGGCCGAAGTCGGCATGCTGGTGTCGTTCGGGCTGGCCATCGTGGCCGCCATCATCTGCGGCGTGTTGCTGCTGCGCGCCATCGTCAACCCCATGAGCGCCATCGTCAAGACGCTCGAGGCGACCGGCGGCGGCGACCTGACACGCCGCCTGACGTTGGCCCGCAAGGACGAGTTCAATGCCATCGAGAGCGGCTTCAATGGCATGGTGGACGAGCTGACCGGCCTGGTCGGCAAGACCCAGCGCTCGGCGGTGCAGGTGGCCACGTCGGTGACCGAAATCGCGGCCACGTCCAAGCAGCAGCAGGCCACCGCATCGGAAGTGGCGGCCACCACCACCGAGATCGGCGCGACCTCGCGCGAGATTTCCGCGACCTCGCGCGAACTGGTCCGCACCATGACTGAGGTCTCCAGCGCGGCGGAGCAGACGGCATCGCTGGCCGGCAGCGGCCAGGTGGGCCTGGCGCGCATGGAGGACACCATGCGCAACGTGGTCGGGGCGGCGGGCTCGGTCAACGCCAAGCTGGCCATCCTGAACGAAAAAGCGGGAAATATCACGCAAGTGGTCACCACCATCACCAAGGTGGCCGACCAGACCAACCTGCTGTCGCTGAACGCGGCCATCGAGGCCGAGAAGGCCGGCGAGTACGGCCGCGGCTTTGTCGTGGTGGCCACCGAGATCCGCCGGTTGGCGGACCAGACCGCCGTCGCCACCTACGACATCGAGCAGATGGTGCGCGAGATCCAGTCGTCGGTGTCGGCCGGCGTCATGGGCATGGACAAGTTCTCGGAGGAGGTGCGCCGCGGCATGGCCGACATGCAGCAGGTCGGCGACCAGTTGTCGCAGATCATCCAGCAGGTGCAGACGCTGGCGCCGCGCGTGCAGATGGTCAACGAAGGCATGCAGGCGCAGGCCACCGGCGCCGAGCAGATCAACCAGGCATTGCAGCAACTGAGCGATGCGGCCCAGCAGACGGTGGAATCGCTGCGCCAGTCGAGCCTGGCGATCGAGGAACTGACGCTGGTGGCCAACGACCTGCGCAGCGGCGTGTCGCGCTTCAAGGTCTGATTCCATGCCCGACCTCGCCCCGATCCCGTCCGCGGGGGCCGGCGCCGGCCGCCGGCTGTACCTGCTGTTCCGCATCGGCGCCGACCGCTATGCGCTGGACGCGGCCGACGTGGTCGAGGTGCTGGGCATGCGCCCGTTCAAGCAGGTGCCGGGCACGCCGGCCTGGGTGGCGGGCATGTTCGATTGCCACGGTGCGGCGGTGCCGGCCATCGATCTGAGCGCGCTGGCCGGAGCGGGCGCGGCGGCCAAGGTGACCAGCACGCGGCTGGCGCTGGTGCGCTATCGGCCCGCCGGCGAGCGCGACGCGCGCCTGCTGGGGCTGATCCTGGAGCGCGCCACGGAAACGGTCCACTATGACCCCGCCGCCTTCCAGCCGGTGGGCCTGGATATGCCGCAGGCCCGTTACCTGGGCCCGGTGCTGAGCGACGGCCATGGCATGGTGCAGGCGCTGCGGGTCGTCGACCTGTTGCCGGAGCCGGTGCGGGCGATGCTGTTCCCGGCCGGGGGAGCGCAGCCATGATGCTGGTGGACGACTTCAGCGCGGTGCTCAAGCGCAAGATGGGGCTGGACAGCGGTTCCATCGGCGCGGCCGCGGTCGAGCGCGCGGTGCGTCATCGGATGCAGTCGGTGGGTAGTGACGACGAGCACGACTACCTGATGCGCCTGCAGACTTCGCCGGCCGAAATGCAGCAGCTGATCGAAGCGGTGATCGTGCCGGAGACATGGTTCTTCCGGTATCCGGAATCCCAGGCGGCGATGGCGGCGCTGGCGCGCGAGCGCCTCTTCGCGCCGGGCGCCGAGACGCGCCAGTTGCGCGTGCTGAGCGTTCCCTGTTCCAGCGGCGAAGAACCGTACTCCATCGCCATGGCGTTGCTGGACGCGGGCGTGCCGGCGGAGCGCTTCCAGGTGGACGCCGTGGACATCAGCGAACGCATGGTGGCGTTTGCCCGACGCGCCTGCTACGGCCGCAATTCATTCCGCGGCGAATCGCTGTCGTACCGTGACCGCTATTTCACCGAAACCGCCGATGGCCATCAACTGACGGAGCATGTCACGGCGCGCGTGCGCTTGCTGGCCGGCAACCTGTTCGACCCGGCCCTGCTGCCGAACGCGGCGCCGTACGATTTCGTGTTCTGCCGCAATCTGTTGATCTATTTCGACGCGCCCACGCAGGAGCGCGCGGTGACGGTGCTCAGGCGTTTTGCCCGCCACGACGGCATCCTGTTCGTGGGGCCGGCCGAGACCAGCCTGATGACCGGCCGGCGCCTGCCGGCCGTGCCGCTGGCGCGGGCGTTCGCCTTTCGCGCCGAGCCCGCGCCGCCGACCGAGGCCGCGCCGGCCCGGACGGCGGGCGCGGCGAGCGGCCGTGCCACGCCGCCGCCCGTTGTGGCGCCGCGCGCGGCCCGGCCCTGGATGCCGGCCGTGCGTTCACCACAGTCCTACACGCCGGCCGCTCCGGCGCGGCCGCATGCGGCATCCCCGGCGCCGCACGGAACGCCCGCGCAAGCGGGCCAGGACACCGCGGCAGCCCTGCGCGAGATCGCGGCGCTGGCCGACCAGGGGCGGGTGCGGGACGCCCTGGCGCAATGCCGCGCCCATCTCGAACGGCACGGCGCCAGCGCCGAGGCTTTGTACCTGCTGGGCCTGCTGCAGGACGCCGACGGTGACACGCGCGCGGCCCAGGCTGCCTACCGCAAGGCGCTGTACCTGGACCCCGCGCACCGGGAGGCGTTGCTGCACCTGGCGGCGCTGATCGCGGCCGAAGGCGACCACGAAGGCGCCCGCCGCTTGCAGGCGCGCGCCGCGCGCCAGGAGGCCCGCCGTGAGTGATTTTCCGGATTCGCTGGATTCGCTGGCCAGGCTGGCGGAGGTGGACGACTGCTGGAACCGCATCGGCATCCGCGGCGACAAGCGCTGCGAGCGCCTGGCCGGCTACGTGCATTGCCGCAACTGCCCGGTGTACGCCGACGCCGCCAAGCGCATCCTCGACCGCCTGCCGCCGCAGGCCGAAGGCGCGGACGACGGCGCCGGCGCGGCCCAGGCCGGCCGGGGGCGGCTGTCATCGCTGCTGGTGTTCCGCCTGCAGGGGGAATGGCTGGGCCTGCCGACCAAGGCGCTGGACGAAGTGGCGGGCACGCGCCCGATCCTGACCCTGCCGCACCGGCGCGACCCTGCGGTGCTGGGGGTTACCAACATGCGCGGCACGCTGACGGTCTGTGTCTCGCTCGGCCGCCTGCTGGGCCTGGAGGGGGCGGCGGTCGACAGCGGCCGCGAGCGGCCGGCCGCGGCGCGCATGCTGATTTTCGGCGGCGCGGGCCGCGCCGTGGTGTTGCCGGTCGACGAGGTGGAGGGCATTCATGGCGTGGACCTGGAGGCGCTGGAAGCCTTGCCGGCGACCATCGAAGGCGCCAGCCTGAAGTACTCGCGCGGCGTGGTTCGCTGTGGCGCCCGCAGCGTCGGCGTGCTGGACGAGACCCTGTTGATGCAAGCCTTGGAACGGAGCCTGGCGTGAACCCGGACCAGATGCGCGATGCCTCGCTGCTGGAGCTGTTCCAGCTGGAAACCCGCAATCAGGTGCAGGTGCTGAACAACGGCCTGCTGGCGCTCGAGCACGACCCGACCTCGGCGCCGCAGCTGGAAGCCTGCATGCGCGCGGCGCATTCGCTCAAGGGCGCGGCGCGTATCGTCGACCTGTACCCGGCGGTGCGCATCGCGCACGCCATGGAGGACTGCCTGGTGGCCGCGCAGGAAGGCCGGCTGCGCCTGCAGGCCGCCGACATCGATGCGCTGCTGCTGGGCGCGGACCTGCTGCAGCGGGTTGCCACCCCGGGCGTCGAACTGGGCGAAGAGATCGACACGCTGGTGACGCGCCTGTCGAATGCGCCCAATGCGCCGCCGGCCGCGCCGGTGGTCGAGCGGCCGCCCAAGCCTTCGGATTTCCTGCCGCCCATCCACCAGCCCGATGATCCGCCGCCCGCGCCGCCGCCGGCGCGCCGCAGTTCGGACCAGACGCTGGGCGAGGGTGAGCGGGTGCTGCGGGTCACCGCCGATACGCTCAACAAACTGCTCGGCCTGTCCAGCGAAACCCTGGTCGAATCGCATTGGATCGCGCCGTTCAGCGCCTCCATGCTGCGGCTGCGGCGGCTGCAGTCCGGCGCCGGCCAGGCGCTGGACAGCCTGCGCGCCTCGCTGGCCGGCGTGCACATCGACGCCCGCAGCCAGGCGGCGCTGGATGACGCCCAGCGCATCGTCGAGGCCTGCCAGCAGGAACTGGCGCAGCGCGCCAGCGAGGTCGATGAGTTCGGCTGGCGCATGGGCCACCTGGCGCAGCGCCTGTACGACACCGCGCTGGCCTGCCGCATGCGGCCGTTCGGCGACGGCCTGGGCGGCATGGCGCGCATGGTGCGCGACCTGGGACGCTCGCTGGGCAAGCAGGTGCGGCTGGAGGTCGAGGGCGATTCGACCCAGGTCGACCGCGACATCCTGGACAAACTCGACGCCCCGTTGATGCACCTGCTGCGCAACGCGGTCGACCACGGTATCGAGATGCCGATGGATCGCCTGGAGGCCGGCAAGCCGGCCGAAGGGCTGATACGGCTGTCGGCGCGTCACGCGGCCGGCATGCTGCTGATTGAACTGAGCGATGACGGCGCCGGCATTTCGCTCGATCGCCTGCGGGTCGAAGTGGTGCAGCGCAAGCTGACCAATGCCGAGACCGCGGCCCGCCTGAGCGAGGCCGAGCTGCTGGAATTCCTGTTCCTGTCCGGCTTCAGCACGCGCGGGGAGGTCACCGAGATCTCGGGCCGCGGCGTCGGGCTGGACGTGGTGCAGACCATGGTGCGGCAACTGCGCGGCGCCGTGCGCATCCACCAGCAGACCGGGCAGGGCACGCGCTTCGTGCTGGAGATGCCGCTGTCGCTGTCGGTGGTGCGCAGCCTGCTGGTCGAAGTGCAGGGCGAGATCTACGCGTTTCCGCTGGCCTACGTCAGCCACGCGCTGCAGGTGCGGGCGCAGGACATCGAGCAGCTCGAAGGGCACCAGCATTTCCGCTTCATGGACCGCCAGATCGGCCTGGTGTCGGCGCGCCAGATCCTGCGCTCCGGCGCGCCGGCGCCGGCCGCCGAGACATTGCCGGTGGTGGTGGTCGGCGACCACGACAGGCTCTACGGCATCGCCGTCGACCGCTACGTCGGCGAGCGCACCCTGGTGGTGCAGCCGCTGGATCCGCGCCTGGGCAAGGTGCAGGACGTGATGGCCGGCTCACTGATGGACGACGGCACGCCGCTGCTGATCCTGGATGTCGAGGACATGCTGCTGTCGGTGCAGAAGCTGGTCGAAGGCGGCCGCCTGGCGCGGGTGGATGGCGGCGGTCCGGTGGCGCAGACGCGCCGCCGCAAGCGCGTGCTGGTGGTGGACGATTCCCTGACGGTGCGCGAACTGGAACGCAAGCTGCTGCTGAACCGCGGTTTCGATGTGGCGGTAGCGGTGGACGGCATGGACGGCTGGAACATGCTGCGCAGCGAGGCCTTCGACCTGGTGGTGACCGACGTGGACATGCCGCGCATGGACGGCATCGAACTGGTGTCGCGCATCAAGGCCGATCCCAAGTTGCAAAGCCTGCCGGTAATGGTAGTGTCCTACAAGGATCGAGAAGAGGATCGGCGGCGCGGGCTGGACGCGGGCGCCGACTATTACCTGGCCAAGGGCAGTTTCCACGACGACGCCTTGCTGGACGCCGTGGAAGACCTGATCGGAAAGGCGCGGACGTGAGAGTCGGAATCGTCAACGATATGCAGATGGCGGTGGAAACCCTCAGGCGCGTGATCGCGCTGGAACCAGGGCTGGAGGTCGCCTGGGTCGCGTCCAACGGCCTGGAGGCGGTGCAGCAATGCGCCCAGGACCGGCCCGACGTGGTGCTGATGGACCTCGTCATGCCCGTCATGGATGGCGTCGAGGCCACCCGCCGCATCATGGCCGAAACGCCTTGCGCCATCGTGGTGGTCACGGTGGACGTGGCACGCCATACCGCGCGCGTGTTCGACGCCATGGGCTACGGCGCGCTGGACGCCGCCGACACGCCGGTGGTGGGCGGCGGCGACCTGCGCAGCGCGGCCGCGCCGCTGCTGCGCAAGATCCGCAATATCGGCTGGCTGATCGGACGCTATGGCAATAACCGCACCGCGCTCACGCCGGTGGTCCGCGACGCGGCGCAAGCGGGGCCGTCGCAGGGCCTGCTGGTGATTGGCGCCTCCGCCGGCGGTCCGGCGACCCTGGCACAGTTGTTACGCGATATTCCGGTCACGTTCCCGGCCGGCATCGTGCTGGTGCAGCATGTGGACGCCTCGTTCGCCGCCGGCATGGCCGACTGGCTCAACGATCAGGTCGAATTGCCCGTGCGGCTGGTGCGCGAAGGCGAGCGGCCGACGCCAGGGCAGGTGCTGCTGGCCGGCACCGACGACCATCTGCACCTGGTGGCCGATGGTACGCTGCGTTACACCGAGAATCCGAAGGAAAGCCTGTACCGTCCCTCCATCGATGTATTTTTCCATAGCGTCGCGCAGCACTGGCGCGGGCTGGCCGTCGGCGTGCTGCTGACCGGCATGGGGCAGGACGGCGCCCGTGGCCTGAAGGCGCTGCGCGACCGCGGCTGCCTGACCATCGCCCAGGACCAGGCCACCAGCGCGGTCTATGGCATGCCCAAGGCGGCCGCCGCGATACAGGCCGCGGTCGAAATCCGGCCGCTGGACAGGATCGCACCCCGCTTGATCCAGGCTTTTGCCTGAGACGGCGGACATTGCTAGCAATCAAGGAAAGACACTATGCACCCTCCCATTGACAGCCCGGCTTCGGCCGACCTGAACTCGCACGCGGCCATGGTGCTGCTGGTCGATGATCAGGTCATGGTCGGCGAGGCGATCCGCAGAGCCCTGGCCACGGAGGGCAATATCGACTTCCATTACTGCTCCGATCCGTACAAGGCGCTGACGGTGGCGGTGCAGACCCGGCCCACCGTGATCCTGCAGGACCTGGTGCTGCCCGGGGTGGACGGCCTGAGCCTGGTGCAGGAGTACCGCAGCCATCCGGTCACGCGCGATATTCCCATCATCGTCCTGTCGACCAAGGAAGACCCCGCCATCAAGAGCGCCGCCTTCGCGGCCGGCGCCAACGACTACCTGGTGAAGCTGCCCGATTCGATCGAGCTGGTGGCGCGCATCCGCTACCATTCGCGCTCGTACTTGGCGCTGGTGCAGCGCGACGAGGCCTACCAGGCGCTGCGCCAGAGCCAGCAGCAATTGCTGGAAAGCAATATGGAACTGCGCCGCCTGACCAATTCCGATGGCCTGACCGGGCTGGGCAATCGCCGCTATTTCGACGAATACCTCAACGCCGAATGGCTGCGCGCGCGCCGCGACGGCCGCGAAATCAGCATGCTGATGATCGACGTGGACCATTTCAAGTCCTACAACGATACCTACGGCCATATCGCCGGCGACGAGGCGCTCAAGCGCGTGGCCAACACCATCTTCGCCAGCTGCGACCGTTCCACCGACTTGGCCGCGCGCTTTGGCGGCGAGGAATTCGCGCTGGTGCTGCCGGGCACACCGGCGGGCAGCGCGCGCCTGGCCGCCGAGAAACTGCGGCGCGCGGTCGAGGCCATGCAGATTCCGCAGAAGGACAACGGCGGTGGCCCCTGGCTGACGGTCAGTATCGGCACCGCCACCGCCGTGCCCGTGGTCGACCAGCCCTGCACGGATCTGATCCAGATCGCCGATCGCGGTCTTTACCAGGCCAAGCGCCAGGGCCGCAACCGCGTGGTGCAGGGGCCGCTGCCGTCGGCCGGGGACGCGCCGGATCCGGTCTGATGCGATGCCGGCGGGCGCCGGCCGCCGGACCCGCGCGATCGCTCAGGCGCGCCCGCCGCGCCGCAGCGACGTCGCCGCCAGCATCAGCGCCAGGCTGACGCCGACCGCCACCGCGGCCATCGCCATGCCTTCGCCCACCGAGCCCTGCTCGAACTGGCGCCACACGAACACCGACACCGTCTGCACGCCGGCGGGCGCCAGCAGCAACGACGTGACCAGTTCGCGCGAGGCCACGGCGAACACCATCAGCATGGCTGCCGCCAGGCCCGGCAGCACCAGCGGCAGCACGATGCGGCGCAGCGCCGTTGCCGCGCTGGCGCCATGCACCCGCGCCGCGGCTTCCAGGTTCGCGCCCAGCTGCGCCAGCGCGGCGCTGACGTAGCGCACCGGATACGGCAGCAGCAGGCAGGTGTAGGACAGCAGCAGGATGCCCCAGCCGCCGTACGGCGAAGCCGGCCAGAACGGCTGGTTCCAGGCCAGGATCAGGCCCACCCCCACCACCACGCCGGGTAGCGCCGCCGGCAGCAGCGCCAGCGCGTCGATGACGGCCGCGCCCGGCACGTGGCGGCCGGCCACGCACCAGGCCGCCAGCAGGCCCACCGCGCCCGCCGCCAGCGCGGTTCCGGTCGCCAGCAGCAGGCTGGTCGACAGCGCCTGCCAGGCCTCGCCGCGAGCCCGGAACAGCGCGGTGAAATTGGCCAGTGTCAGGTTGTCCGGCGCCAGGCCGGCCGAGACGTGGCGCGTCAGGGCCGCGGCCAGCATCGATGCCAGCGGCGCCGCCACCGCAATCAGCGCCACCGCCGCGAACAGGCCCAGCACCGGCCAGCGCCAGGCGCCGAGCCGGCCGCGCGCCAGCGGCGCGGGCTTGCCGGTGGTGGTCTCGAAGCCGCGTCCGGCGACCAGCGCGCGCTGCACCGCGTAAGCCGTCAGCGCCAGCGCCACCAGCACCAGCGACAGCAGCGCGGCGCCCGGCAGGTCGATGGGCCAGTCCGCCAGGCGCCGCTCGATGGCGGTGGTCATGACGGCCACGCCGGCCTGCGCGCCCAGCGCGGCGGGCACGCCGTATTCCTCGATCGCCAGCGTGAAGGCCAGCAGCAGGCTGGCGCCGATGGCCGGCAGGGCCAGCGGCAGGGTCACGCGCAGGAAGGCGCGCCAGGGGCCGGCGCCGAACACTCGCGCCACCTCGGCCAGCCGCGCGCCGCTGGCCGCCATGCTGCGCGAGACGGCGAAGTACACCACCGGGAAGATCGCCAGGCCCATCGCCAGCGTCACGCCAGCGGGCGAGAACAGCAGCGGCCCAAGGTTGAAGCCGGCCAGTTGTTCCAGGTAGCCGCGCGGCTGCAGCGCCATGGTCCACGACAGCGCCGCGATGTAGGGCGGCAGCAGGAACGGCACCAGGAACAACAGGTCCCACAGCCGCGCCAGCGGCACCTGGAACAGGCCGCGCAGGGCGCCCAGCGGAATGCCGATGAGCGCGCTGACGGCGGCCACGCCCAGCCCCAGCTTGAGCGTGCCGCCCAGCAGTGTCAGCGCGGCCGGCGTGGCCAGCGTGGCGGCCCAGGCGCCGAAAGGATCGCGCAGCGAACCTTCGGCCAGATGCGGGAAGACGGCCTGCAACGCGACGAAGGCCATCGGCAGGGCGACGAGCACGCCCAGGGCGGCCACGGTGATGGCCGCCAGGATGAAAGCACTTTTCATGGTCGGAGTGGGGATGTCGGGCGGGCCGGCATCCCGGCCTGTCAGTGTTGGCCGAACAGGCGCGCGAAACGCGCCAGCACCTCGGCGCGCGAGGCGCCGGGCGCGGTCTCGGGCAGCAGCGCTAGGTCCTTGAACAGCGGCCGCTTGCCGGCCACGTCCTGGCGCGCCGGCATCAGCCAGGCGTCGGCGACGGCGCGCTGGCCGTCCTCGGACAGCACATAGTCGATGAACTGGCGCGCCTGGTCGGGCGCCTTGGTGGTCTTCAGGATCATCATCGGGCGCGGCGCGATGGCGGTGCCGCTGGACGGAAAGATCACCTTGATCGATTCGCCTTTCTCGACGCTGGCGTACGACACGTAGTCGACGGCGCCGAACACCGCCGCCTTGGCGCCCTGCAGCACCGGCGTCAGCGCCTGGGCGTTGGGGCCGGAGATGGTCATGCCGTTGTCGCGCAGCGTCTCGAACAGCTTCCAGGCCGATTCGCCCTGGGCGCTCTGCAGGCCCAGCAGCAGGTCGAGCGAGGCGCCCGACAGGGCCGGGTCGGGGGTGGTGACCTTCTGCTTGAACTGCGGGCCGGTCAGGTCTGACCAGTCGCGCGGTTCGGGCGTGCCGCTGCGCGAATTCCAGACGATGCCCAGCGCCGAGATGCCCTGCGCCACGTAGGTCGGGGCCTTGAAGCGCGCCGGCACCTGGGCCGCGTTGGGGCTTTCATAGGCCAGCAGCCAGCCGCGCTGGTCCAGGTCCTGCGCGGTGTCCCAGGAGGCCGAGATCAGCACGTCGGCGCGCGGGTTGGCGGACTCGGCCTCGAGCCGGGCCATGACCTTGCCGGTGGTGGCCTGGAACACGTCGACCTTGATGCCGGTCTTCTCCTGGAAGCCGGCGGCCAGTTGCTTGATGAGGCCGCCTGGGCCCGCGGTGTAAACGGTCAGCGCCTTGGCCTGGCCGGCGGCCAATCCGAACGAAAGCGTCATAAAGAACGTGGCAAGTAGTTTGGAAAGGGGTGCGTGGGGCATTTTAGGCAGAGTCCTGGGGTTTGGACACGGCGAGGTCGGCGATGCGGCCGTGTTCCATGCGGGCGATGGTGTGCGCCAGGGCATGGGCTTCCTCGTGGTCGTGGGTGACGTAGACGGCGGTGGTGCCGAGCCGGCGCAGCAGGGCGCCGATCTCGACGCAGAGCGATTCGCGCAGGGCCCGGTCCAGGTTGGACAGCGGCTCGTCGAACAGCAGCACGCGCGGCCGCGCCACGATGGCGCGGGCCAGCGCGACGCGCTGCTGCTGGCCGCCCGATAGTTCCGACGGGCGGCGCGCGGCGTGCTCGT
Organism: Achromobacter sp. EG18; assembly: GCF_059759395.1. NCBI lineage: Bacteria > Pseudomonadati > Pseudomonadota > Betaproteobacteria > Burkholderiales > Alcaligenaceae > Achromobacter > Achromobacter sp. EG18. The sequence goes on along the minus strand of NZ_CM186213.1, from coordinate 1,628,710 downwards.
CCAGGCCGACCAGGGCCAGGGCTTCCCGCACCCGCGCCGGCCGCTCGCGCCGGGCGACGCCGCGCATTTCCAGCGGAAAGGCGACGTTGCCGGCCACGCTCATGTGCGGCCACAGCGCGTAGTCCTGGAACACCATGCCGAGGTCGCGGCGTTCGGGCGGTTCATGGCGCTGCGCGTCGCAGACGACGGCATCGCCGAAGGCGATGCTGCCGCCCTGCGGCCGCAGCAGGCCGGCCAGCGACTTGAGCAGGGTGCTCTTGCCGCAGCCCGACGGGCCCAGCAGCGCCAGGACGGCGCCCGCGGGCACGTCCAGGTCGACGCCGTCCAGCACGGTGTGGCCGTTGAAGGCGTGGCGCAGGCCGCGCACGGCGATCGCCGTGCCGCCCGCGGAGGGTCCGAGCGCGTTCAAAACCGGTGCCGCAGGCCGAGGTTCAGGCCGAACTGGTTCTTGCCCGGCTCGACGTTGGCGCCGTACTTGCCGCCGACCACGCTCTGCGCCGACTTGTCGTCGTTGACCGCGTAGGCCGCGACGGCGTAGACGGTGGTGCGCTTGGACAGGTCGTATTCGTTGCCCAGGACGAACATGGTGGACTTCTGGCCGGTGCCGGCGGCCTGCGCGGCCGGGCAGACGGCATTGTTCATGTCGTCGCAGACCGAGTCGTTCAGGTGGTACACGGCCAACGACAGGCGGTTGTTCTGCACCGGCAGGTAGGTCACGCCCAGCCAGGTCAGGTTGTTCTTGTAGGTGCGCTGCGTCAGCTTCTGTTCCAGCCAGCGGTAGCCGGCGTAGACCTTCACTCCCTCGAAGTCATACGACAGCCCGGCGACGATGCGGTCTTCGCGGTTGTCGCTGTTGGCGCCCTTGGCCGGCTTGTCGGCATGCTTGGAGTGGTACAGCAGGCCGGCGTCCAGGCCGCCCGACTGATAGCGCACGCCGCCGCCGAGCATGCGGCCCAGCGTCTTGTCGTCGAACGACTGCTCGTTGTTCCAGCCGAAGCTGTAGTAGCCGCCGACGGACACGGGGCCGAACTTGCCGACGTACATCACCGCGTTGTCGGTGCGGTCCGAGAAGGCCGCGTCGGGGCGCTTGATCGAGAAATTGGCGTTGTCGAACGGGTTGTACTTGCTCATCCAGTCGATCATGAGCGTGTTGTGGCGGCCCAGCGTCAGGCGGCCCAGGCTCTTGCTCGACAGCCCGACGTAGGCCTGGCGGCCGAACAGGCGGCCGCCCTGCATGGTGGTGCCGTTGCCGGAGTCGAAGCCGTTTTCCAGCACGAACACGGTCGACAGGCCGTCGCCCAGGTCTTCGGTGCCGCGCAGGCCCCAGCGCGAGCCGCTCAGGTTGCCCGTGCTCATGCCCGTCTTGCTGTTGCCGCTGGGGCCGTTGCTGAGGTATTGCAGGCCGGTGTCGATCAGGCCGTAGAGCTGGACCGAACTGGAGGTTGAGGTCGCCGCGAGGGCGGGGGAGAAGCTGAAGACGGACAGGCAGGCGCCAGCCGCCGCGATGCGGAGAGTCGATTTCATGACAGGAAGTCCTCTTTGGGATTCAATCGGAATCGACACTCTAGGCACGGGTCGCTACAGCTTCGTGACACTCCCTGGCATTTGGCGGGCAGGCGCCGGGCCGCGCTGGAACGGTCCGGGCGCCGGTCATTGCGGGTTCAAAGATGCAGCTTGGTCGACGACTTCACTTCGTGCATCGACAGCGTGCTGAGCAGTTCCTTGACGCCGGGCAGGGTGCGCAGCCGGTTGCGCACGAATTCGGAATAGGCGTCGAAGTCGCGCGCCACGATGTGCAGCAGGTAGTCGTGCTGGCCCGTGGTGTTGTGGCAGGCCAGCACTTCGGGCATGGCGGCCACCGCCGCCTCGAACGCGCGGCAGGTTTTTTCGGTGTGGTTTTCCAGCGAGATGCTGACGAACGCCACCACCCCCATGCCGAGCGCGCGGCGGTCCAGGATGGCCTGGTAGCCGCGGATGACGCCCGAGGTCTCCAGGCGCTTGAGGCGCTTCCAGCAGGGCGAGGCCGACAGCGACACGCGCTCGGCCAGTTCGGCGTTGGAGAGCCGGCCATCTTCTTGAAGGATTTTCATGATTTTCCAATCGATCGCGTCAAGTTGATGTAACAAGGCAGTCTCTTTCATGGTTTCGAAGGTATGAGAAACGATATTTCCCATTATCCGATCCAAAGAGTAGAAATGGAAAGAATATTGTGGCCGGACGCGCCCATACTCGCTGCATCCCCCGGCCGGCGGCGCTATCGTGTCCGAATCCGTGATATCGCCGTCAGGTAGGCCGCACTTCCCCCATTGAGAGGCACGCCATGAGTTATTCCAGCTATCACAAGAAAGACATTTCCGGCCGTCCGCTGCACGCCGAAACGCAGATGATGTCGTACGGCTTCGATCCCTTCCTGTCCGAAGGCGCGGTCAAGCCGCCGGTATTCCTCACGTCCACCTTCGCCTTCCGCTCGGCCGAGGACGGCGCCGAGTTCTTCGACCTGGTGTCGGGCCGCAAGCCGCTGCCGCAGGGCGAGTCGGCCGGGCTGGTGTACAGCCGCTTCAACCATCCCAACCTGGAGATCGTCGAGGATCGCCTGTCGCTGCTGGATGGCTCGGAGGACGCGGCGGTGACCTCCAGCGGCATGTCGGCCATCAGCGCTGTGTTCCTGGCGTTCCTGCGCCCGGGCGACCAGCTGGTGCAGTCGGTGCCGCTGTACGGCGGCACCGAGACCCTGATCGCCAAGATCTTCCCGGAATGGGGCATCGGCTCGCACCCGATCCACGACGGCCTGTCGGCGCAGAGCATGCGCGATGCGCTGGAAGCGGCCGCCGCCAAGGGGCCGGTCAAGCTGTTCTACGTGGAAACGCCGGCCAATCCCACCAACGCGCTGATCGACTTCCAGGCCATGAAGGCCGAGCTGGACGCGTTTGCCGCGCGCCACGGCTACCGCCCGATATCGGTGTGCGACAACACGCTGCTGGGCCCGATCTTCCAGAAGCCGGCCGAGCATGGCGTGGACCTGTGCGTGTATTCGCTGACCAAATACGTGGGCGGCCACAGCGACCTGGTGGCCGGCGCGGTCACCGGCTCGAAAGACCTGATCAAGAAGGTGCGCGCCATCCGCAGCGCCTTCGGCTCGCAGCTCGATCCGCACTCGTGCTGGATGATCACGCGCTCGATGGAGACCGTGGTGCTGCGCATGAAGCAGGCCGCCCGCAGCGCCACCCGCGTGGCGCAATGGCTGGCCGGCAATCCGCACGAGAAAGTGCGCATCTACCATCCCGAGACCATTGCCGACGAGGCCTACCAGGCGGTCTACAAGCGCCAGTGCACGGGGCCGGGCTCGACCTTCGCGTTCGTGCTGGACGGCGGCCGCGCCAAGGCGTTCCGCTTCATCAACGCGCTGCGCCTGTTCAAGTCGGCGGTGAGCCTGGGCGGCACCGAATCGCTGGTCTGCCATCCGGCCTCGACCACGCATTCCGGCGTGCCGGCGGCCGAACGCGACGCGGCCGGCGTGTCCGAAGGCCTGATCCGCATTTCCATCGGTCTGGAGCACGAGGAAGACCTGATCGCCGACATGGACCAGGCCATGCGCAGCGTGCTCTGAGCGACGGGCGCAATGCCGGTTTGGCGGCCTGCGCTACGCCGCGGACGGTGTTGCGCAGGCCGCGGCAGCGCGGTTCGCGAGGGCGGCGCGCACCGCTTCAGGCGTGAAGGGCGCCTGGTGGAAGCGGCATCCGGTGGCGTCGAACAGCGCATTGGCGATGGCCGCCGGCCCGGGAATCGACGCGGACTCGCCGGCGCCCATGGGCGCTTCGTCCTGGCGCGGCATCAGCAGCACGTCGATGGGCGGCAGGTCCTTGAAACCGATGATGGGATAGCCGCCCCATTCGCGGCTGGCCACGCCGGCCGCATCGAACCGCACGCGTTCCAGCAGGCAGCGGCTGAGGGTCTGGTTGACGTTGCCGTGGATCTGGTGGCGCACGCCGTCGGGGTTGACGACCATGCCGGTGTCCTGGCCGACCACCACCCGCGTGATGGCGATGCGTCCGCTGGCCGGGTCCACGCCCAGGTCGATGACCCACGCGGCCCAGGCGGCGCCAAAGCCCGGGAACTTGCTGTGCACATAGCGCGCGTAGGCCACGCCGCGTCCGCGCAGGATACCGTCGGCGCCGGGCGTGCCGCGGCTGCCGGGCGGCCGCTCGTGCCAGCCGGCGCGCGCCGCGGTCGCCTCCAGCAGCGCGGTGGCACGCGCATCGTCCAGGTGCGCCAGCCGGAACGCGACCGGGTCGGCGCCGGCCGCCTCGGCCAGTTCATCCACCATGCAGTCGTGCGCGAACGAGCTGGGCAGGGCCGAGACCCCGCGCAGCCACGAGGCGCGCACCAGCGGCGCGGTGTCGTGGCAGACGATGCGGCGGCTGGGATAGCGGTACGGCGGCACCGAGGTGCGGTCGCCCATTTCCAGCACGCGCGGCTCGCCGGACACGCCGCCGGTCAGCAGCAGCGCCAGCAGCGGCGCGTCGTTGGACGGATAGCGCACCTGGAAGTCGTAGGCCAGCAGCTTGCCCTCGGCGTCCAGCGCCGCGCCCACGTCCATCAGCTGGCCCGTGCCCTTGGGCTCCCACTGGTGTTCCTGGTCGCGCATCAGTTGCACCCGCACCGGCGCGCCGACGGCGGCCGACAGCAGCGCGGCGTCGGCGCAGACGTCGTCGGCGCAGTTGCGGCCATAACAGCCGGCGGCTTCCATGCGGATGATGTCGATGCGGTCCTCGCCCAGCTTGAGTAGGCGGTCCAGGTCTGCGCGCAGCATGTGCGGGTTTTGGGTGCCGGCCCAGACCGTGAGGCGGCCATCGCGATGATCCGCCACCGCGCACGAAGGCCCGATCGACGCGTGCATCTGGTAGGGCCAGACGTAGGTGCGGCGCAGGTGCACCGCTGCGCCGGCACAGGCGGCGTCGACGTCGCCTTCCTCCAGCAGCAGGCGGCGGCGCGCCGGGTTGGCGCGGATGGCGCTGGCCAGGTCGTCGAGCGCCGGCGCCGGCGGCACCGGCTTCCAGCGGACCTTGAGCGCGCGCATGGCGGCTTCGGCCTGTTCCTCGCGGTCCGCCACCACGCCGATGAAATCGCCTTGCACCACGACCTGGACGCGCCCGGGCAGGTGCGCGACCGAATCGGTGTCGACATCGAGCAGGCAGCGGCCGATGAAGTCGCCGGCATCGCGGCCGGGATGCGGCGGGCGCACCACGCGGCCGTGGCGCATGCCGGGCACGCGCACGTCGTGCACGAAGCTCAGTTCGCCGGTGGCCTTGGCGGGAATGTCGACGCGCGCGACGGCGCTGCCGACCAGGGTGTACTCGCCCGCCGGCTTGAGCCGCACCTGGGAATCATCGGCGGCCAGTTCCAGCCGGGTGTGCTGGCCCTGGACCAGTTGACCGTAGCGCAGGGCGCGTTCGTCGCGCTCATCGGCGGGGCGCACGATGCCGTCGCGCAAGCGCAGCGTGTCCGCCGCCACGCCCCATTGCCGCGCGGCCCGCGCCAGCAGCTGCTCGCGCGCCTGGGCCGCGGCGCGGCGCAAGGGCGCGGCCGAGATCTGGATGCTGGCGCTGGCGATGGTGGGGCCCTGGTTGGGGGTGGCGTTGGTGTGGCCCAGCACCATTTCGAGCCGCGCCATCGGCACATGCAATTCCTCGGCCACGATCTGCGCCAGCGCGGTGCGGATGCCGGTGCCCAGGTCGACGTGGCCATTGAAGGCCAGCGCGCGCCAGCCATCAGGCGCGGCATCATCGGCCAGCACCGCCACGAAGATCTCGGGCGTGTCCTGGACGTAATCCGAGACCACGCCCGGCTGCCCGGGCGCCGGGCGCGGCGGGGCGGTCGGCGCGCGCACGACCAGCAGCGCGCCGGGGTGGCTCAGCAGCGCGTCGTGCTGCGCGCGGGGATGGGGCAGGTTCATGGGCGAAGGCGATCCGGGCGGATTGGCTGATTATGCCGCTATCGCGCCGCGCCGGGCAGCGCGGCGATGTCGGCCAGCGCCTGCTCCAGCGGCATGACGGCCGCGTACTTCTGCGCCATGTCGAACAGGTTGGCCTCGTGCGGCCCCAGCGCGCGGTCGCCGCAGCAGTCGGACACCACCAGTGGCCGCAAGCCGGCCTGCATGGCGTCGACCACGCTGGCGCGCACGCAGCCGCTGGTGACGCAGCCGGCCACCACCAGCGTCTGCACGCCGCGCTGCGCCAGCCACGGCGCCAGCATGGTGCCGTAGAACGCCGACGGTGTGCTCTTGCGCACCACGTATTCACCCCGCGCGGGCGCCAGCTGCGGCACGATGGCGCTGTTGTGGCTGTCTTCCTTCAGGGTCAGCATGCCCGGCACCTTGAGGCAGAAGATGTTGCTGTCGGCATCGTCGTCCGAGAACACGATGCGGCTGTGCGCCACCGGCCACCCTTGTTCGCGCGCATGCGCCAGCAACGTCCGGGTGCGTTCGATGGCCGGCGGGATGTTGCCGCCGCCGAACACGGCGGGGTCGGCGAAGCCGTTGACGAAATCGATGATCAGCAGGCCGAACGGCGCCTTCAGCGGCAGCGGCGTGCCGAAGCCCTGGCGGGCATAGGCCGAGATATCCCCGGCGGGAACGGTGGTGGTCATGCCAGCTCCTTGCGGCGGGCGGCGCGCGCCAGCCCGGGTTCGTCCTGCACCACGCCGTCGATGACGACGGCGCGATCATCCAGCATCACCGTGCAATGGCGCATCGGGATGTCGATATGGCAGGCGGTGGTGCGTTGGCCGCCGGCCTCGTTGTTCGGTCCCATGGACCAGAGGAAGTTGCCCTCGAAGGCGCGGGCGTCCATGCCGATGTGGGTCTCCTTGCCGTAATGGCCCAGCATCGACCAGTGGGCGCGCGGTTGCAGGCCCCAGCCGATGTGCGAGACGGCGTAGGCCTCGGGGTCTTCATACGAGGCCATGTAGTCGCGCAGCACCTCGGCCTGCAGGCCGCCCTGGATGCGGGTGACGTAGCCGCGTTCCACGGTGAGGGTGATCGGGTCGGTGACGTAGTCCTTCATCGGCAGCAGGATGTCGCCGCGGTCCAGCACCACCTGGCCGTTGCTGTGGCCTTCGTCGGGCCAGGTCAGCACGAAGCCGCTGGGCCAGTGATCCCAGCGGCCGGGTTCGTCGACGAAGCCGTATTCCGAGATCGCCGGGAAGCTGCCCAGGCGGCATCGCAGGTCGGTGCCGGCCCGGGAAGTGATGCGCATCTGGCTTGCCTCGGCGATTTGCGCGGCGGCCGCGCGCACGCGGGCGCGGTCGGCCTCGGTGGGCACCAGGCGGCAGAGAATCTCGGGCGGCTCGACCGCCAGCAGGATCTTGGTGCCGCCCTGCAGGATCTCGTGCTGCTCGGGCGAGAACAGCAGCGTCATCAGGTCCAGCACCAGGTCGCTGGCCTTGAGCGCGGCGATGGCGGCGGGGTTGCCGGTCAGCGGCGTGGTGCCCAGGTAGGCCAGCGAGTCGCGGCTGAGGGATTTTTCGCCGTTGACGGGCGGCAGATCCAGGCGGTTGACCCGCGCGCCCATGTCACTGGCGGCGGCAATGGCGCAGCGCAGCGTCTGCGGATGGGTGTCGGCGCCGGTGAGCACGGTCACGGTCTGGCCGGCTTCGAGGCGGGAAAGCGTGAGCACCTGTTTCCAGGCGCGGATCAGGTCGATGTCGCTGACGGGCATGGCGGACTCCTGTCCGGTAAAGGGGGAAAAGGGGATTCAGCCGCGCGGTTCGAGAAAGTCGCCCAGCGCCTCGTGGAAGCCGGCCTCGTTGTCCCATGGAATCATGTGGCCGGCGGCGGGCACGCGCCGGTGCAGGGTGTCGGGCGCCAGGCCCTGCCATTCGGCCACGTCCTCGTCGCCGACCACGCCGCCGTTCTCGGCGGTCATCAGCAACTGCGGCACGCGCACCCGCGGCAGGTCGGCATGGATGTCGTCGCGGCCGAAGTCCTCGAAGCTGCGCACGATGGCGGGCTCGTGGCAGGTGTGCAGCCATTGCGCGCGCAGGCGCCGCTGTTCCTCGGTCCAGGTGGGGCAGAAGGCGCGCATGGCCTCGGCATCCATGCCGTGCGTGGCCTGGCGGATCGAGTCGACGTACCAGGCCAGCTTGGCTGGGTAGGGGCGGCGGCCCGGGCCGGAGACGGGCGGGTCGACGATGACCAGCCGCGTCAGGCCGGCCGGGTGGCTGCGGGCCGCGCGCACCGCGATGCGCCCGCCCATGGAATGGCCCATCAGCGCATAGCGCTTCAGGCCCAGCGCCTGCGCCAGCGCCAGCACGTCGGCGGCCTGCGCGTCCAGGCTGTAGTCCAGGCCGGGGTCGGCGCTGGACAGGCCGCGGCCGCGCACGTCCAGCACGTAGGTGTCGTAGCGCTGGCCCAGGCGCTCGGCCACGAACCCCCAGGTCACGGCCGGGCTGGTGATGCCGGGGATCAGGATGAGCGCGTCGCGTTCGGCGCGCGCGCCGTCCGCGCCGCCGTAGCGCAGGTAGTGCTGGCGGATGCCGTTGGCGTGGACGTTGGCGCCGTACAGGAAGGTGCTGGATGGTTGGCTCATGCCGTGCTCCGGGTGGGTCGATGCCAGGACGGGATCCGGCGGTCATTGCTTGCGCCGCGCAGGGCGCGGATCGAGCGTGATGACGTGAAGCGCGGATCCATCTTAGGGTTTTCGATAAATTAAAAAAACAGTGTAGACGCTCTATTCTTGCAAACAGCGAGGTGAATCGCAAAGCCGATGTTCATAGTGGTTTTTACCTATATGTGCATAAAAATGCACTGTTTTGGACGCAGGCGAACAGTTTCGGATCCACGATGGTGCGGTTTTCCATCTGGAAAAAATAGAGTGTATGCATAGAAAAGTAGGAGAGCCTCTTGTCTAAATCCCCCCGCATCGCCGTGATCGGCGCTGGCCTCGGTGGCGCCGCCACCGCCTCGCTCCTGCTGCAGGAAGGCTTCGACGTGCGCGTGTACGAACAGGCGCCGAGTTTTTCGCGGCTGGGCGCCGGTATCCACGTCGGCCCCAACGTCATGAAGATCCTGCGCCGCATCGGCATCGAGGACGCGCTCAACGCCCAAGGGTCGCACCCCGACTACTGGTACAGCCGCCACGGCCTGACCGGCGACGTGCTGGCGCAGATTCCGCTGGGCGACTACGCCGTCAAGACCTACGGCGCGTCGTACCTGACGGTGCACCGCGGCGACTTCCACGCCCTGCTGATCGAGGCGCTGCCCGAGCGTGTGATGGCGTATTCCAAGCACCTGGTCGGCGTCACCGACCGCGGCAACGACGTCGAGATGCGCTTTGCCGACGGCAGCGTCGAGCATGCCGACATCGTGATCGGCGCCGACGGCGTCAATTCCTGCATCCGCGAGGAACTGCTGGGGCCCGAGCCTCCCAAGTACGCCGGCTACCTGGCCCACCGCGCGGTGTTCCCCACGCCCGAAGTCAAGGCCGGCATGCTGCCGTTCGACGCCTGCGTGAAGTGGTGGACCGATGACCGCCACATGATGACGTACTTCGTCACCAGCAAGGCCGACGAGCTCTACTACGTGACCGGCGTGCCGGTCGAGCAATGGGACCTGAACGACCGCTGGCTGCCCAGCAGCAAGGACGAGATGCGCGAGGCGTTCCAGGGCTGGCATCCGACGGTGCAGGCGCTGATCGACGCCACCGTCGAGGTCACCAAGTGGTCGCTGCTGGAGCGCGACCCGCTGCCGCTGTGGAGCCGCGGCCGCCTGGTGCTGCTGGGCGACGCCTGCCACCCCATGAAACCGCACATGGCGCAGGGCGCGGCCATGGCCATCGAGGACGGCGCGATGCTGGTGCGTTGCTTCAAGGAAGTGGGGGCGCATAATCACGAACTGGCTTTCGCGCTGTACGAAGCCAACCGCGCCGAGCGCGCCAGCAAGGTGCAGCGCATTTCGCACGACAACACCTGGCTGCGGACCAATGAGGACCCCAGCTGGTGTTTCGGCTACGACGTGTTCAGCGAGCCGCTGGTCGAACCGAAGGCCAAGGCGGCGGCCTGACGCGCCTGCCGTCCCTCATCCACCAGACCTTCGCCACGCACACCATGGGACATCCCGCCAACACCCCGCCCGCCGCCGAGCCGATCGGCCTGAAGGTCAACGGCAGCGTCGCGCGCGTGGCGGCGCCGCCGGCGACCTCGCTGCTGCTGGTGTTGCGCAACGACCTGACCCTGAACGGACCGAAGTACGGCTGCGGCCTGGGCGAGTGCGGCGCCTGCACGGTGCTGATCGACGGCGTGGCGGCGCGGTCCTGTGTGATTCCGGTGAGGGCGGCGCAAGGGCGCGAGGTCACCACCCTCGAAGGCCTGGGTTCGCGCGAGCGGCCCGGGCCGACGCAGCGCGCCTTCATCGAATGCCAGGCGGCCCAGTGCGGCTATTGCCTGAACGGCATGATCATGACGGTCGAGGCATTGCTGCGCCGCGACCCGGCGCCGTCCGAGCAGGCGCTGCGCAGCGAGCTGCATCACAACCTGTGCCGCTGCGGCACGCATGTCGAGATCATGCAGGCGGCGCTGCGCGCGGTGCAATTGCGGGCCGAGGCGGCGCCGCGCGGGCCCGAAGGGGCTGGCGCATGAGCGCGTTGCTGCCCGAGGCCTCGGCGGGCGCCATCGCGCCGCCGTCCGATCTGCTGCATGGACTGGCCCTGTGCCCGCCCGCGGCCCGCTGGGACGGCACGCGCTATCGCGGCAGCGCGCTCGACAGCGTGAACCTGGAGCAAGCGCGGGCCCAGGCGGGCGTGGTGGCCGTGGTGCGGCGGGAGCACTTTGTCGGCGTGGTGGCGGTGACGCCGGCGCATGCGCGGCAGGCGCTGGCCTGCATGGCGCCCGTGTGGCGCGGCGATGGCCCGCCTGCGCGCGAGGCAACCGTGATCCGTTCGGAAGCCGATCCGGACGACCAGCGTGAGTATCTATGGCGATCCACTGAAACGGCGTCCGGCGCGCGTGTCGCGGCATGGTGCCTGGACGGCCGCCTGACGCTGTGGCTGCCGCCGCGGGCGGCCGCCTCGCAGGCCTGGCTGCGGCGCGAGCTGGCGGCGCTGATGGACTGTCCCGGGCACGCGGTGCGCCTGGCCGACTGGCCGCAGGGCGCGGCCGAGGCCGGCCTGCCGCCGCACGCGCTCGATCTGCTGGACGCCGCCGCCGACGCCGCGCTGCTGTCCGAGGCGGTGGGGCGGCCCGTGTGCGTGGCCTGCCGGCCGGCGGCCGCGACCACCCTGGCGTTGCGCGAAGCGGACCTGGCGGCGGGGCCGGCGCTGCGTTCGCGCCACCCCTGGGCCGTGCGTCCCAGCCTGGCGCGCCTGCTGGCGCGGCCCGGTCACGCCCAGGCCTGCGGCCAGGCCACGGTGCAGGGCGACAGCCCGGTGCTGGCGCCGGCGGCATCGCGGGATCTGCCGCACGCCAGCGTCGACGAATTGAACGCGGCCCAGGTGTTCGCCGGCGAAAGCCTGTGGCACGAGCGGGCGCTGGCGGCGGGCGAGGATCCGGTGGGCTGGCGGCTGCGGCACATGGCCGATGATCGCGGCCGCGAACTGGCGCGCCAGGTGGTGGAACAGGCGCGGGCGGCCACGGCGCAGGACGCCACGTCGGCCGCCGACGGCCTGCTGCGCGGCACCGGCCTGGCCACGGCGCAGGTCCGCTGCGAGGCCGAGGATGGTTCGGCGCAAATGGTCTGGAGCGCCTGGGTGGCCGACGTGGCGATCCAGCCCGCCACCGGGCGGATCGAGGTGACGCGCGTCGTCGCCGGCCACGACAGCCAGGACCTGCGCGCGGCGCAAGGCGCGACCACGCGGCTGGCCATCACGCGCCAGCAACCCGAGCGGCTGGCCGATGCCCGCCGTCTCATTGCCGGCCCGGCGGCGTTCGACGATTGGCGCGGCGCCGAACCGATGCCGTCGACCGCGGGCCTGGATGCGGTCGCCATCGCGGCGCCGGACGTGCCCGGCCCGTTGCGCGAAGGACGGCTGGACGTGGATGGCGTGCTGACGCTGCCCGCCGCCGCCGCCATCGCCAACGCCATCCAGGACGCCACCGGCGTGCGCCTGCGGCAGGCGCCGTTCGACGCCGGCCAACTGCGGCTGGCGCTGGCGGACCGGCGCGCGGCCGGCGCGAAAGGCGCATTGCGCCGGGGCTGGGGCTGGCTGGCGGCCGGCGCGGCCGGACTGGCGGCCATGGCCACCGCGTTGTGGCCACTGAAGCCGGCGCTGCCGCTGACGGCCGGGCCCGACGCTTCTTTGTATTCGGCGCAGGCAATCGAGCGCGGCCGGCTGGTGGCGGCGGCCGGCGACTGCGTGGCCTGCCACACCGCGCCGGGCGGCGCGCGCAACGCCGGCGGCCTGGCGCTGGAGACGCCGTTCGGCGTGATCTATTCCACCAACATCACTCCCGATGCGCAGACCGGCATCGGCCGCTGGTCATACGCGGCCTTCGAACGCGCCATGCGCCAGGGCATCCACCAGGACGGCCGCCAGTTGTATCCGGCGTTTCCGTACACGGCCTATGCCAAGCTCAGCGACGCCGACCTGCAGGCGCTGTACGGCTACCTGATGTCGCAGCCCGCGGTGGCCGCGACGCCGCCGCGCACCGAGCTGGGCTTTCCGTTCAACCTGCGGCCGCTGCTGGCCGGCTGGAACCTGCTGTTCCACGATCCCAAGCCATTCACGCCGGATCCCTCGCAGGACGCCGAATGGAATCGCGGCGCGTATCTGGTGGAAGGCGTGGGTCATTGCGCCGCCTGCCATTCGCCGCGCAACGCGCTGGGCGCGGAGAAGGGCGGCCTGGCCTACCTGGCCGGTGGCCAGGCCGAGGGCTGGAACGCGCCGGCGCTGAATCGCCTGGCTACGGGCGAGCGGGCCTGGTCGGGCGAGGAACTGTTCCAGTACCTGCGCACCGGCTATTCGCCGCGCCATGGCGTGGCTGCGGGCCCCATGGCGCCCGTGATCCATGGGCTGGCCGAACTGCCGGCCAGCGACCTGAAGGCCATCGTCACCTACCTGATGGCGGTGCCGGGGCGGACGCCGTCGGCGGCGCGCGCGACGGCCACGGCCACGGCTACGGCCACGGCTACGGCCACGGCTACGACCACGGCCACGGCAAGCGCCGCCACGTCGGCCAGCGTCGTTGCCGCCCCGGCGGCCACAACCGCAACCGCCGCCGCCGCCACCATCAACGCGGTCCCCGCGCCCGCGGCCGTCAGCGAGGCCATCACGCTGCGCCGCGCCAGCGGCGAACGCATCTACCAGAACGCCTGCGCCGTCTGCCATGAAGCCGGCAGCGGGCCGACCCTGTTCGGGGTCAAGCCCCTGCTGGGCCAGAACACCAATCTGCACGCCGCATCGCCGGACAACCTGATCCAGGTGATCCTCCACGGCATCCAGGCCCCGGCCGACGATGCCCTGGGCTACATGCCGGCGTTCGGCAACAGCCTGGACGACAGGCAGATCGGCGATTTGATCGACTATTTGCGCGCGCGGTTCGCGCCGGAGGAAGAGGCTTGGCCAGTTGACACGACGACCATAGGCAGGCTGCGCCAGCACGCGCAGCAGCAGTAAGGGGAAGACGGGGCAGCGGATCGGCCCATGGCGGGTCCGGCCGCGCCTCGCGACACAACATCGCGCGCATCGGTTTTCCATCGACGCTTGTCCGGCGCCGAGGGGCGTGGTCGACCTTCGCATCCGCGAAGCCGGCCATGCGCCGAACCGGGGCCCGACGCCTTTCCAGGCGCGGATCCCGCGCGCGGCACACAAAGGGAATCACGCATATGTCAGCTTCATTCATCACGGTGGAACAAGGCATCAAGACCGCCGGCGTCGGCAAGTTCCAGTACCGGCTGTTCATGATCTTCGGCCTGGTCTGGCTGGCCGACGCCATGCAGGTGCTGTCGATCGGCTTCAGCGCGCCTTCGATCGCCCGCACCTTCGGCATTCCGGTGCCCGAGGCCTTGCAGACCGGCACCGCGTTCTTCGTCGGCATGCTGATCGGCGCCTTCGCGTTTGGCCGGCTGGCCGACCGCATCGGCCGCCGCCCGGTGCTGATGATGGCCGTGGTCATCGACGCCTGCGCCGGCGTGGCCTCGGCCTTCGCGCCGGATTTCGCCTGGCTGCTGTTGCTGCGCTTTGTCACCGGCATCGGTGTCGGCGGCACGCTGCCGGTGGACTACACCATGATGGCCGAGTTCCTGCCCAGCGAGCGCCGCGGCCGCTGGCTGGTGCTGCTGGAATCGTTCTGGGCCCTGGGCACCATCTGCCTGGCGCTGCTGGCCCTGGCCGCGCTGTCGTGGGGCGACGATGCCTGGCGCGTGATCTTCTTCGTCACCGGCCTGCCGGCGCTGATCGGCGTGGTGCTGCGCTTCTACATCCCCGAGTCGCCGATGTACCTGAACCGCAACGGCAAGTCGGGGCAGGCGCGCAAGGTGCTCGAACGCGTGGCCCGCGTCAATGGCCGTCCGACCGACATCCCCGAGCTAAAGCCGGAACTGCATGAACGCAAGCCGCTGTCGGCGCTGTTCTCGAACGCGCTGCGCCGCCGCAGCATCGCGCTGTGCCTGGCCTGGGCGCTGATCTCCATCGCCTACTACGGCGTGTTCGTCTACCTGCCGATCAAGCTCAGCAGCCAGGGCTTCGCCTTCATGCGCGGCCAGGAATTCCTGGTGCTGCTGGCGCTGGTGCAGTTGCCCGGCTTCGCGCTGTCGGCCTACGGGGTGGAACGCTGGGGCCGCAAGCCCACGCTGGTCGGCTTCCTGATCCTGAGCGCGGTGGGTTGCATGCTGTACAGCCTGGGCACCTCCAGCTTCCTGGTGGTCGGCTCGACGCTGCTCATGAGCTTCGCGCTGCTGGGCACCTGGGGCGCGCTGTATGCGTTCACGCCCGAGGTCTATCCGACCGACCTGCGCGCCAGCGGCATGGGGCTGGCGGGCGCGGTGGCGCGTTTCGGCGGGCTGTTCGCGCCGGCCATCATCGCACCCATCATGGCCACCCACTTCACGCTGGCGCTGGCGGTGCTGGCGGCCATGCTGCTGGCCGCGGCGCTGTCGATCCGGGCGGTCGACGTCGAGTCGCGCAACCGCGCGCTGGACTGATCCGTCAGAAGGGCGGCGCGCATCCGGGAGGACGCGTGCCGCTCGCACGCCTGAAGCCCGGACGCCTGAAGCCCGGACGCCTGAAGCCCGGACGCCGGACGCCCGGACGCCTCATTCCCCGGCGTCGCCCTCGATCATCTTGCGCAGCAGGAATTCCAGCGCCACGCGCTCGGCGGGATTGAGCGTGCCATAGGTGCTTTCGGTGATCTGCAGGGCGAAGGGTTCCATTTTTCGCACCAGCTCCTGGCCCACCGGGGTCAGGTTGATCACCACCTTGCGGCGGTCGTGCGGGTCGTGGTCGACCCGCACCAGCTCGCGCTGCTTGAGCCGGTCCACCACGCCGCGCACCGTGGCCTGGTCGATGACCGTGGCCTTGACGATATCCGCCAGCGAACTGCCCTGGTTGTCACGCACCGAGCACAGCACGACGAACTGCGCCGCGGTCAACTGCGAGTCGGGGATGTACTGCTGGAACAGGGCGGTATGCCGTTGGTACACGCGCCGCAGCAGGTGTCCAATCTGGTCGGAGAACAAATAGCTGTCCTTGTCGGGGGCGGACTTGTTTTTCACATTTCGCATAAGCCTATCCGAAGCCATACCCTGGGTACGATGATCTATCTCAATGGGATGTCCGGAAGTTTACGGGGCTTGCCGCCTTTTTGCCGACAGGGATCAGGTTTTTCGCAGCGTCAGGGCGGTCGTCCGATCAACGTGCCGCGGCCTCGCGGGTGTTGCCGCGCCGGCGGTTCACCAGCACCAGCAACGCGGTGCCAAGCAGCAGCAAGGTGGCGGTGGCGATGACCGCCGCGTAGCCCGCGTCGAACGCATCGCGGGCCAGCTGCGAGAGCGAGGCGCCTAGGTCGCTGGACAGGCCCTCGGCCACCATCAGCGCTTCATCCAGGCTGTCGCGGGCCGCGCCGGCGCCGGCCGCGGGCAGGCCCGCCGGCACCTCCAGCGTGTGCGCGTACACGCCCGACAGGATCGAGCCCATCAGCGTCACGCCCAGCGCGCCGCCCAGTTCGTACGACACTTCCTCGATCGAGGCGGCCATGCCGGCGCGTTCCGGCGTGGCGCTCTGCATGATGGTGCTGGACGCGGCCGTCATGGTGGCGCCGATGCCCACGCCCAGCACGCACAGGCTGGCCATCTGCGCCGCCAGCGCGCCGTCGTAGCTGAACAGGTAGCCGCCCATGCCCAGGCCGGACGTCAGCAGCGCCACGAACAGCAGACGCGCGCTGCCCACCTTCGGCAGCAGCCAGCCGGCCAGCGGCCCGGCGATGAACGCGGCCAGCGGCAAAGGCAGGATGTAGAGCGCCGCCTGGATCGGCGACATGCCCAGCACCAGCTGCAGGCGCTGGCTGAACACCAGCTCCATGCCCAGCAGCGCCGCCGCCGCGAACAGCGCCGCGGCCACGGCCGAGCTGAAGCTGCGGTTGCGGAAGATGGCGAAGTCGATCAGCGGATGGGGCCGCGCGCGCTGGCGCCGGGCGAAGATGAACAGCATCGCGGCGCCGCCGGCGCAGGCCAGCGCGGCGTCCAGCCACGACGGCTGGGCGCGGCCCAGCTCCTTGAGCGCATAGGCGGTCAGGATCAGGCCGACCATCACCTGCAACGAACCGATCAGGTCCCAGGGGCGCTGGCGATCCGGCTGGCCGGCCGGGATGTAGCGGCGCGCCAGCGGCAGGGCCAGCAGCACGATGGGCAGGTTGATCAGGAACACCGACCCCCACCAGAAATGCTCCAGCAGGAACCCGCCGATGACCGGTCCGAGCGCCGCGCCGCCCGAGGCCACCGAGGCCCAGACGCCGATGGCGATGGCGCGCTCGCGCTCGTCGGCGAAGGTCAGGCGCAGGATCGACAGGGTCGCCGGCATCATCATGGCCGCGCCCACGGCCAGCACCGCGCGCGCCGCGATCAGCGCCGCGGGGTTGGGCGAATAGGCCGCCGCCAGCGAGGCCGCGCCGAACACGGCCAGGCCCATCATGAACAGGCGCTTGTGGCCCAGGCGGTCGCCCAGCGTGCCCATGCCCAGGAGCAGGCCCGACACCACCAGGGCGTAGATGTTGACGATCCAGAGCTTGGACGCGGCGGTCACGCCCAGGTCGTGCGTGAGCCGGGGCAGGGCGGTGTACAGCACGGTCATGTCGACCACGATCAGCAACAGGGCGCTGGAAACGATGGCCAGCACCAGCCAGCGACCCGGCGCGGGCGCGGCGACAGCGGGGAAGGGATTGCGCTGCGTCATGCATTTACTCCTGTAACGCCGGACATTTTCAATCTATGAAGCATGGATAAGAAGTTGGAATCCATCTATAAAATAGATTTATCACTGACGGCTCCGCCGCCCCGCGCGGCGACGGCCTTTTGAAGGCTTGCTTGGCCACGACTGGAGACAACCATGCACTGGACCCTGGAACAACTGCGGCATTTCGTGGCGGCGGCGGACGCCGGCTCGTTTTCGGCGGCGGCGCGCCACGTGGGCCGGGCGCAATCGGCCGTCAGCACCTCGCTGGGATTGCTGGAAGCGGACCTGGGGGTGGAATTGTTCGACCGCTCGCGCCGCAATGCCACGCTGACCCGGGCCGGTGAAGTGCTGTTGCAGGAGGCGCGCGAGCTGTTGCGCCAGGCGGCGGGACTGGAGCAGCGCGCGCTGTCATTCGCGGCCGGGCAGGACGCGCACCTCAGCCTGGCGCTGGACGAGGCCTTGCCCGATCGGATGCTGGGCGCGCTGGTGAAGGAGGTCTCGGCGCGCTTTCCCGCGCTGGAGCTGACCCAGTTGAACGGCACGGCCACCGAAGTGGCGGACTACGTCTCGCAGGGGCGCGCCAGCGTGGCGTTCCATTACGATCGCGGCGATCCGGGCGCGGCCTTCGCCCATCGCTACCTGGGCGACGTGGGGCAGGGCATCTTCGTGGCGCGCGACCATCCGCTGGCCGCGTTGCCCGAAGTCACGCGCAACGATCTGGCGCGCCATCGTCAACTGGTGATGCGGATGGAAGGGGTGGAGGATGTGGTGATGAGTCCGTCGGCCTGGCGTTCAGACAGTTTCTACAGCATTGCCGCCATGGCCGTGGATGGCTTGGGCTGGGCCATTCTGCCGCTGAACATCGCCGAGTACGAGGGCTACCGCGAGGACCTGGCCAATGTGCCGTGCGTCGGCCTGTCGCTGCCGCCGCTGTCGGTGCGCACGCTCTGGCTGCAGGGCCGGACGCCGACCGCCACCGAGCGCTGGATCCAGGATCGCATGGAGCAACTGCTGCATCCGGCGGCCTGAGCGGGCCGGGGCGGCCGGGCGGCCGGCGCTGGCCGCCTACGGGAGGCGACCGCGGCGGTTCGGGCCCGTGCGTGTCAGGCCTTCTTGCGGTACACCAGCACCGGCGTGGTGGAATGCGCCAGCACCTTCTGCGTCTGGCTGCCCAGCACCACGGCGGCCATGCCGCGGCGGCCGTGCGAGGCCATGGCGATCAGGTCGCAGTGGCGCTCGCGGGCCGCGTCGATGATGGCCTGGTACGGATCTTCGTGGGTGGCGCGCAGCGTTTCGCAAGGCACGCCGGCTTCGCGCGCCTGGGTGGCGGCCGCGCTCAGCAGGCGTTCGGCCTGGGCGCGGATCTGGTCCTGGTACTCGCCCAGGCTGTGGGCCACCTGCGCCGCGCCCATGGCGAAGACGTGGAAGGGTTCCTCGACCGTGAGGATGGTGGCCTTGGCGCCCAGCGACCTGGCCAGCTCGAGGCTTTCGACCAGGGCTTCCGAGGACAATTGCGAGCCGTCCGTGGGAATGAGAATGTGCTTGTACATGGTGTCTCCCGTGTTTGTGCAGCGGCCGCCGCGACTTGCGGCGGTTACGTAACACTGTATTGGTTGGGAGAGGGGCGCCTATTGCGCGGAATCAAACTTTGCGCGCGGTCAAACCGCCACGCGCGGTACCGCGTCAGCTCAACAGCGCCGCGACCAGGTCGCCGCCGGCGCGGTCGCCCTCGCTGAAGTCGAGCGCGGTCTGCACGTGTTCCAGGTGCTCGTCCATCAGCGCGCAGGCGCGGTCGACGTCGCCGGCGCGAGCGGCTTCGATGAAGGCGTGATGCTCGCGCGATGAGCAACTGGCGTCGTGCGAGCTCTGGTACAGCACGGTGATCACGGCGCTGCGCGCCGACAGCTCGCGCAGCATGCCGGTCAGCACCGAGTTGCCGACGGCCTCGGCCAGCAGGATGTGGAAGTCGCCCAGCAGGCGGTTGCGGGCCTGCACGTCGCCGCTTTCGACGGCCGCGCGTTCCTCGGCCAGGTGGGCGTCGATGCGGCGGTAGTCGGCCGCCGTGGCGCGGGTGACGAACTCGCGCGCCAGCGCGGCTTCGAGGATGCGGCGCACCGCGTAGACCTCGCGCGCCTCGTTGGCGTCGGGCTTGCTGACGAAGGCGCCCTTGTCGGGCACGATGTTGATCAGCTTGTCCTTGGACAGCATCAGCAGGGCGGCGCGGATCTTGGTGCGGCTGACCTTGTAGACGCGCGCCAGGGCCTCTTCGCGCAAGCGGGTGCCGGGCGGCAGGCGGTGCGCCACGATGGCGGCGGCGATGGCCTTGGCGATATCGTCGGCGCTGGGATCGGCGGGAACTTCCTGGGTCATGAAGCGCGGGGCGGAAAGACTGTATGGGCAGCCAGTCTATCAAAATCCCGGGCTGGCAACATTTATTGCATACGAAAATTGTTGGCGAACTTGTTGGCGAACCGGCCTTCTGCGCCCCTCGCGGGCGCGCCGGTCTGAGGCGATTCATGCCGGATTCCGCACAATCGCCCCGCCAAGAGTGATGAATCCCGCGGCGGTCCTGGCGTATCCTGCTGGCCATCCCCGCGTCACGCCCGGACCGGCAGCGGCATCCGGTTGCCGGCCGGCTTTCAACGTATCCAGGAATCCGCCCATGTCCATAGATTTGTCGTCCGCCCTGCAACGCTTTCCCCGTTACGCCCTGCTCGATGGCCCGACGCCGATCCAGCGCCTGGCCCGGCTGGAGGCGGCGCTGGGCGCGGCGGCCAACGGCGTGCGCCTGTACGCCAAGCGTGATGACCACATGGCGCTGGGCGGGGGCGGCAACAAGCTGCGCAAGCTGGAGTTCCTGCTGGGCGAGGCGCGCGGGCAGGGGGCCGACACGGTGGTGACCGTGGGCGGCCTGCAATCGAACCATGCGCGCCTGACCGCCGCGGCCGCGGCCCGCGCCGGCATGGCCTGCGAGCTGGTGCTGGGGCGGGTGGTGCCGCGCGCCGACGCCGATTACGAAGAAAACGGCAACATGCTGCTCAACCGGCTGCTCGGCGCCACCGTGCACGCCTTGCCGGTCGGCGCCGACGCCATGGCGGCGGCCCTGGAACGGGTGCGCGCGCTGGAACTGGTGGGACGCCGCGTCTACCTGGCGCCGCTGGGTGGCTCCACGCCGGTCGGCGCGCTGGGCTATGCGGCCTGCGCGCAGGAGATCCTGGAGCAGGAGCGCGCCCTGGGCGTGACGTTCGCGCGGGTGGTGGTGGCCAATGGCAGCGCCGGCACCCACGCCGGCCTGGCCGCCGGCATGGTCGCGGCGGGCCTGCCGGCAACCCGCGTGCAGTCGTTCACCACCCTGGCCGACACCGAGGTCGCGCAGGCGAAGACGCGCGACCTGACGGCCGCCACCCTGGCGCTGCTGGGCCGGGCGGATGGCGAACACGGCGCCGCCACGGGCGATGCGGCCGCGCCGGCGCCCAACGACATCCTGGTGGACGGCAGCCAGCGTGGTCCGGCCTACGGCGTGCCCACGCCCGCCATGCTCGAGGCCGTCAGCCTGCTGGCGCGCAGCGAAGGGTTGCTGCTCGACCCGGTGTATTCGGGCAAGGCCTTCGCGGGCCTCTTGGCCGACGTGCGCGCCGGCCGCCATGCACCCGGCAGCGACGTGCTGTTCGTGATGACGGGCGGCGCGCCGGGGCTGTACGCCTACAAGCCGGCGTTCCAATGAAAAGCGGGCCGGTCGCCGCAAGGCGTCCGGCCCGCCCGGGGCGAAGCAGGGGGCGTCAATCCTTGGCCATCAGCCCCAGGTATTCGATCAGGCCTTTTTCCTTGACGTAGGTGGCCTGGGCCCAGGCCTTGTAGTCGGTGCTGTCGCGGTAGGCCGGCTCCTGGTTCAGCTGCTTCATGACCTCCATGCTGGCCGGGTCGAACAAAGCCTTCTTGAAGGCGTCGTGCAGCGTCTTGACCACCGCCGGGTCCATGCCCTTGGGGCCGGCCAGGCCATAGGGCGAGGTCGATACGACCTTGTAGCCCAGCTCCTGCGCGGTCGGCACCTCGGGCCAGCGGGTGGTGCGCTTTTCGCCGAACGTCACCAGCAGCCGCATCTTGCCCGAGTCCACGAACTGGTCCCAGCCCGTGGCGTCGCTCTGCGCCATGACGTGGCCGCCGAGCAGCGCCTGCTGCATGTCGGCATTGCCCTTGTAGGGCACGTGGTTCAGCTTGACCTTGGCGTTGATGGCGATTTCCTCGATCAGCAGGTGCGGCGACGAGCCCACGCCGGTCGAGCCGTAGTCGACGCTGCCGGGGTTCTTGCGCGCCGCTTCGATGTACTCGTTGAAGGTCTTGTAGGGCGAGTCGGCGCGCACCGTGAAGCCGAAGGTGTAGCCCGACAGGCCAATGATGAAGGTGAAATCGTTGATCGGATCCCACGAGGTCTTCTGCATGTACGGCATGCGCAGCATGGCCAGCGTGTACAGCGCGACGGTGTAACCGTCGGGCTTGGCGGTGCGCGACATGGTGGCGGTGCCGAGGGTGCCGCCGGCGCCCGGACGGTTCTCGACGATGACGGGCTGGCCCAGGTACTTGGATGCGTCCTGCGCCACGATGCGCATGTGGCGATCGGTCGAGCCCCCCGCCGGGAACGGCACGATCAGGGTGATGGGTTTGTTGGGAAAGGCGTTTTGCGCCGACGCCGCGGGCGCCAGCGCGCCGCCGGCCAGCGCCAGCAGCAGGGCGCCCAGGCAGGCGCGGCGCAGGGGTTGGTGGGCCATGGGGCTTGTCTCCAATGTGATTATGGTTTTGTA
This sequence comes from Achromobacter sp. EG18, assembly GCF_059759395.1. NCBI lineage: Bacteria > Pseudomonadati > Pseudomonadota > Betaproteobacteria > Burkholderiales > Alcaligenaceae > Achromobacter > Achromobacter sp. EG18. The sequence goes on along the minus strand of NZ_CM186213.1, from coordinate 1,606,536 downwards.
GTCTTGTCGCTTCGGGGGCTGCTTTACGGCTGTGTTGCTTTGCAATGACGCCGGTCAGTCGCGTAGCGCGACCTTGACCGGCAATCGTTGCAACGCCTCGCGCAACTGCTCCTTCAGCGGCGCGGGGGCGGTGGCGTCGACCTCGACGGCGACGTCGGGCTGCGCGTCGGACAGCACGCGCAGCAGGGAACTGTCAGGCGGCAGGCCGGCCTGTGCGAGCACGCGCTCCACCACGGCGCGCGCGGACACCGCCGTGGCCAGGCGCCGCAGATCGGGCTTGTAGATCTTGCCGACATTGGTCATGGGCATCTGCTCGAGCACGATCACGCGCTTGGGCCGCGCCGGCGCTTCGTCGACGCGGGCAGCCGCATACGCGACCAGCTCGGCCTCGGAGACCTCGGCATCGTCGGCCAGGGTCACGAAGGCGATCGGCAGTTCGCCCGCGTACGGATCGGGCGCGCCCACCGCGGCGCAGATGCGCACCGCCGGGTGCGAGGCCAGCGCATCCTCGATGGTCTTGGGATCGATGTTGTGGCCGCCGCGGATGATCAGGTCCTTGGCGCGGCCCTGCAGATGCAGGCGGCCCTCGGTGTCCAGGTAGCCGACGTCGCCGCTGATGAGCCAGCCGTCCGCGGTGAAGGCACGGGCCGTATCTTCGGGGTCGAGAAAGCCGGGGATGACGTTGGGTGACTTGAACAGCAGCATGCCGGCCTGGCCGGGCGGCAGGTCGCGCGCCGGCTGCCCGGCGGGCGCGTCCAGGCCGACCACGCGCACCTGCACATAGGGCAGGGGAAAGCCCACGCAGTTGACCGGAAAGCGCGAGCCGGGCGGCGTGATCGAGGTGATGCCGGCCATTTCCGTCATGCCCAGACTTTCGTTCACGTGCAGGCCGAACAGGCGCTCAAAGCGCGCCGCCAGCTCCGCCGGCAACGGCGCGGCGCCGGTGCGGCAGTAGCGCAGCGACGAGATGTCGGCGCCGTCCAGCGGGATCTCGGCCAGCGCCGCCAGGATGGTCGGCACGCCCTGCAGCGAGGTGGCGCGGTGGCGCTCCACCAGCCGCCAATAATTGCGCAGCACCTCGCGGTTGCGCAGCAGCTGCGTGGTCGGGATCACGGTCTGCACGCCGGCCGACAGCGCCGCCAGCGAGGCCGGCAGCACGCCGGCCACGTGGAACAGCGGATAGCCGTTGATGACCACGTCGCCGGGCCCGGCGCCCTGCAACTGCACCGCCGCCCAGGCCGTGAAGACCTGGTTGGCGTGGGTATGGATGGCCAGCTTGGGCGCGCCGGTGGTGCCGCCGGTATGGAAGTAGGCGGCCACGTCGTCGGCGCGGATCACGCGGCCGCTGACCAGCCGGTCCGAGGGCTGGGCGGCGCGCGCGCTGTTGAAGTCGAGCGCGAAGCCGGGCAGCGCTGGGCGTTGCGACGGCGGCTCGTCGTGCGGCGCGACGCGCAGCAGCGTGCGCAGCGTCGGCACCCGCTCGCGCAGGCGCAGGGCCTTGGACCAGGATTCGCATTCGGTGTCCGAGCCGTAGGCGATCAGCACCTTGGCGCCAGCGGTGGTCAGCAGCGAGGCCAGCTTGTCCTCGGTCAGCAGCGGATTGAGCGGCTGCACGATGCCGGCGGCCTCGCCGCCCCACAGCGCCAGGTGGTATTCGAGGCAGCCCGGCAGCAGCACGCCGACGGCGTCCGTCGGGCCGAGCCCCAGGCTGTGCAGCAGGTTGGCCGTCTGGTGAATGCCGGCCAGCAGCTCGTCGTAGCGCCAACTGATGGCCGGCTCGTCGGGATCGGCGTTGCGCAGGAAGGTCAGCGCGGTGCGGTCGCCGAAGGCGGCGGCCGAGTTGCGGAAGATCTCGTAGGTGCTTTGCACCGTCAGCGTCTCGGCCAGCGGCCGGGCCGCCAGTCGGTGCACGTCGTCGATGGAACGCACCGGGAATGGCGCGGCGAAGGGCGGGGCGGTGGGGGAGGCTATGGGGGCCTGCGTCATGATGCCGTCCTCGCCGCTCACGCCCGCCCCAGCGCGATGTAGCGCCGCAGGTGGTGGTCCTCGTCGCCGAGCTGGTGGTCGATCATGACCAGCCGCTTGGCGTAGTGCGCCAGGGGCAGTTCCCAGGTCATGCCGATGCCGCCGTGCAGCTGGATGCTTTCTTCGGCCACCAGCGTGCCGATGCGGCCGATGGTGTACTTGGCGGCCGACAGCGCCCGTTCGCGCGTGGCGCGGTCGGGATGGTCGAGCGCGGCGGCGGCGTTGATGACCGCCGAGCGCGCCTGCTCGATCTCCAGCAGCACGTCGGCCATGCGGTGCTGCAGCGCCTGGAAGCTGCCGATCGGCACGCCGAACTGGCGCCGCGTGCGCAGGTATTCCAGCGTGGCGTCGCGGGCGCAGTCCATCGCGCCCACGGCCTCGGCGCACAGCGCCAGGATGCCGCGGCCGGTGGCGTGTTCCAGCAGCGCATGGCCGGCGCCGGCCTCGCCCAGCAGGCTGTCGGCGCCCAGCGCCACGTTCTCGAACGCGAGTTCCGCGGCGCGGCCGCCGTCGATCAGGTCGTAGCCGCGCGCCGTCACGCCCGGCGTGCCGGCGCTGACCAGGAACAGGCTGATGCCGGACTCGTCGTCGTCGGCGCCGGCGGTGCGCGCCGACACCAGGAACAGGTCGGCGTGCTCGCCGCCCGTCACGACCGCCTTGGCGCCGTTCAGCACCCAGCCGTCGCCGCTGCGCTCGGCGCGGGTGCGCAGGTCGTTAAGGGCGTAGCCCGACGTGGGTTCGGCCGCGGCCAGCGCGGCGGTGATGCCGCCCGCGATCAGGCCGTCCAGCGCCTCGCGTTGCGCCGGGCTGCCGGCGCGCGCGATGGCGCTGCCGACCATCAGCGCATCCAAAAAGGGTTCCAGCACCAGGCCGCGGCCCAGCGCCTCGAACACCACGCTGATGTCAAAGCCCGCGCCGCCCAGCCCGCCGTGTTCCTCGGCGAACAGCGCGCCGATGGCGCCCAGTTCGGCATAGCGACGCCAGAATTCGGGGTTGTAGCCCTGCGCCATCCTGGCGTGGCGTTCGCGCGTGGCGAAGTCGTATTGTTCGGCGACAAAGCGGCGCAGCATGTCGGACAGCATGCGCCGGTCTTCGGTGTGTTCAAAGTTCATGGCCGGCCTTTACAGTCCCAGGATCATCTTGGAGATGATGTTCTTCTGGATTTCGTTGGAGCCGCCGAAGATCGACAGCTTGCGGTTGTTGAAGTACTGCGCCGCGGCGCTGTCGGCGCCTTCCGGGCCGATGGGCGCGGCGCTGTAGCCGTCGTGCAGGGCCTCGGCCACGAACGGGCGGGCGTAGGGCCCCATGGCGCGGCGGTTCAGCGCGGTGATCTCCTGGCGGATCTGGGTGCCGCGGATCTTCAGCATCGAGCTTTCGGCGCCGGGCGCGCCGCCGCCGGCCACCGCCGCCACCACGCGCAGGTTGGTGGTGCGCATGTTGGCCAGCTCGATTTCGACCCGCGCCAGGCGCGCGGCGAAGTCGGGATCGTCGGCCAGCGGGCGGCCGTTCTTCTTCTGGCTGGCGGCCACTGCCTTCAGGCGTTCCAGCGCGGCGGTCGACTGGCCGACGCCGGCGATGTTGGTGCGCTCGTAGGTCAGCAGGTATTTTGCGCAGGTCCAGCCGCGGTTTTCCTCGCCCACCAGGTTCTCGACCGGCACCCGCACGTCCGAGAAGAACACCTCGTTGACTTCATGCTCGCCGTCCAGCGTGATGATGGGGCGCACCTGCACGCCCGGGCTGGCCATGTCGATCAGCAGGAAGCTGATGCCTTCCTGGCGGCGGCCCTCGTTCGAGGTGCGCACCAGGCAGAAGATCATGTTGGCGTACTGGCCCAGCGTGGTCCAGGTCTTCTGGCCGTTGACGACGTAGTGGTCGCCGTCGCGCACCGCGGTGGTCTTGACCGAGGCCAGGTCCGAGCCGGCGCCGGGTTCGGAATAGCCCTGGCACCACCAGTCCGAGCCGTCCAGGATGCGCGGCAGCCAGTGGCGCTTCTGCGCCTCGTTGCCGTACTTGATCAGTACCGGGCCCAGCATGCTCAGGCCGAACGGCACGATGCGCGGCGCGCCGGCCAGCGCGCATTCGTTGTCGAAGATGTACTTCTGCGTAGTGCTCCAGCCGGTGCCGCCGTACTCCACCGGCCAGTGGCTGGCCAGCCAGCCCTGGCGGTTGAGGATGGCGTGCCACTCGACCATGTCGGCGCGCGCCAGCAGTTTGCCCTGCGTGACCTTGGCCGACAGGCGCGCCGGCAGGTTGGCGGCCAGGAAGGCGCGGACCTCGTCGCGGAAGGCGTTTTCTTCGGGGGTGAATTCCAGATCCATCGGGCGATTCCTCAGTAGATTTCGAACAGGCCGGCCGCGCCCATGCCGCCGCCCACGCACATGGTGACGACGGCGTAGCGCGCGCCGCGGCGGCGGCCTTCCAGCAGCACGTGGCCGGCCAGGCGGGCGCCGGTGACGCCGAACGGGTGGCCCAGCGCGATCGAGCCGCCATTCACGTTCAGCCGCTCCATCGGGATGCCCAGGCGTTCCTGGCAGTACAGCGCCTGCGAGGCGAACGCCTCGTTCAGTTCCCACAGGTCGATGTCCTCGACCTTCAGGCCGTGGCGCGCCAGCAGCTTGGGCACGGCGTAGACCGGGCCGATGCCCATCTCGTCGGGCTCGCAGCCGGCGATCGCCAGGCCGCGGAACGCGCCCAGCGGGCGGATGCCGGCGCGCTGCGCCTCGGCCGCTTCCATCAGCACGCAGGCGGCGGCGCCGTCCGACAACTGCGAGGCGTTGCCGGCGGTCACGAACTGGTCCGGGCCGCGCACCGGCGCCAGCTTGGCCAGCGCCTCGTAGGTGGTGCCGGGCCGGTTGCAGGTGTCCTTGTCGACCGTGACCTCGCGTTCCGACACGGCACCGGTGGCGCGGTCGGTGACGGCCATGGTGGTGGTGACGGGGATGATCTCCTCGCGATAGCGGCCGGCGGCCTGGGCGGCCTCGGTGCGCGCCTGGCTCTGCGCGGCAAAGCGGTCCTGCGCCTCGCGGCTGATGCCGTAGCGCGCGGCGACGATGTCGGCGGTCTCGATCATGGGCAGGTACAGCTCGGGCTTGTTGGCCACGATCCACGGGTCCATGCCGCTGACGCCGTCGTCGCGGGTGCGGATCTGCGACACCAGCTCGACGCCGCCGGCGATGACGGCGGGCGCGCCGTCCATGACGATGCGCGCCGCGGCCGAGGCGATGGCCTGCAGGCCCGAGGCGCAATAGCGGTTGACGGTGGCGCCGCCGACGCTGACCGGCAGGCCGGCGCGGATCACCGCCTGGCGGCCGATGTTGCGGCCGGTGGCGCCCTCGGGGTAGCCGCAGCCGATGAAGGCGTCCTCGATCAGGGCGGGGTCGATGCCGCTGCGCTCGACCGCGGCGCGCACCGCGTGGGCGGCCAGGGTCGGCCCGGCGATCAGGTTGAATTCGCCGCGCTGCGCCTTGGTGATGGGCGTGCGGGCGGTGGAGACGATGACGGCTTCGCGCATGTCGGTTTCCGTTGGGTGAATGGGGTCAGGCGGCCTGGTTCAGGCTGGCGAAATCGCGGCCGGATTCGGCCAGTTCCACCAGCAGTGGCGACGGCTTCCAGAACGCGGGGTCTTCCTTGGCAAAGGCGCGGATGTCGGCCAGCACGTTGGCCAGCCCGACGCGGTCGGCGTAATGCATCGGCCCGCCGCGATACCGCGGAAAGCCATAGCCCGACAGGAAAACCATGTCGATGTCCGAGGGCCGCAGCGCGATGCCCTGGTGCAGCACGTTGGCGGCCTCGTTGATCATGGCCGCCAGGTAGCGGCGCTGGATGTCCTCGGCGCTGAACGGGCGCGGCGTGACGCCGGCGCGCTGGCGCTCGGCGTCGATGATCGCCAGCACTTCCGGATCGGGCGTGCCCTGGCGGGCGCCATCCGGATACAGGTAGAAGCCGCGGCCGGTCTTCTGGCCGAACCAGCCGCGCTCGCACAGGCGGTCGGGAATCTGCACGTAGCGCAGCGCCGGGTCGCGGGTGGCGGCGCGGCGCTTGCGCGTGGCCCAGCCGATGTCGCCGCCGGCCAGGTCCACCATCTGGTACGGACCCATGGGATAGCCGAAGTCGCGCACCGCCGCGTCGATCTCGTAGGGCGAGGCGCCGTCCTCCATCATCATGTCGGCCGCCTGGCGGTGCACCGCCAGGATGCGGTTGCCGATGAAGCCGTCGCAGACGCCGGCGCGCACCGGGATCTTGCGCAGGCGGCGCGCCAGCTCGAAGCCGGTGGCGACGGTGTCGGCGGCGGTCTGGCGGCCCACCACCACCTCCAGCAGCTTCATGATGTTGGCCGGCGAAAAGAAATGCAGCCCCAGCACGTCGGCGGGGCCGCGCGTGGCCTGGGCGATGCGGTCCACGTCCAGGTACGAGGTGTTGGTGGCCAGCACCGCGCCAGGCTTGGCGACGCGGTCAAGCTGCGCGAACACCGCCCGCTTGACGTCCATGTCCTCGAACACGGCCTCGATGATCAGGTCGGCCTCGCCCAGCGCGGCATAGTCGGTGGCGCCGATGAAGCGCGCCAGCCGGGCGGCGCGCTCGTCGGCCGTCATGCGGCCCTTGCCGACCAGCAGGTCGTAGACGTGTTCGACCCGCTGGCGGCCACGCGCCAGCGCGGCGTCGTCCTGTTCCACCATGACCACCGGCAGGCCAGCGTCCAGCACCGCCACGGCAATGCCCGCGCCCATGGTGCCGCCGCCGATCACGCCGACGCTGTCGAGCCGGCGCGGCTTGGCCTGCTTCAATTCAGGGATCTTGGCGGTCTCGCGTTCGGCGAAAAAGGCGTGGATCAGGCCGGCGCGCTGCGGGCTGTCCAGGCATTGCAGGAACAGCGCGCGCTCGGTGCGCAGGCCCTCGTCGAAAGGCTGTTCGACGGCGGCGCGCACCGCCTCCAGGATTTTCGCGGGCGAGAACAGGCCGCGCGTGCTGGCGGCGATGCGCTGGCCGGCGGCGTCGATCGCGGCCAGGGACGCGGCCTTGTCGGCCAGCGCCTGGCCGTCGCGGCTGCGGCGCGGCGGGGCGTTTTGCGCCAGCAGGCGGCGGGCGTAGTCCAGGCCGGCGGCCAGCGGATCCGTGCCGGCCGCCAGTTCATCGGCCAGTCCGGCCGCGACGGCGGCCTGCGCCGTCATCGGCTTGGCCGACAGCATCAGGTCCAGTGCCGCGGCGGCGCCGATCAGGCGCGGCGTGCGCTGCGTGCCGCCGGCGCCGGGCAGCAGGCCCAGCGTCACTTCGGGCAGGCCCAGCTTGGCGTTCGGCAAGGCCACGCGGTAATGCGCCGCCAGCGCCACTTCCAGGCCGCCGCCCAGCGCGGCGCCATGCAGCGCGGCCACTACCGGCTTGGCGCAGGCCTCGATCTGGTTGCAGACGTCGGGCAGGGCGGGCGGACGCGGCGGCTTGCCGAATTCGCGGATGTCGGCGCCGGCGATGAAGTTGTTGCCGGCGCCAGTGAGCAGCACGGCCCGCACCTGCGGGTCGCCGCCGGCCTGGTCGATGGCGCGCGCCAGGCCCGCGCGCACCTCGGCGCTCAGGGCATTGACGGGGGGATGATCGATGGTGACGACGAGTACGTCGCCGTCGCGGCGCGCGTGGACGGCGCCGGCGGGTGCGCTGGCTGTCATGGGACAGTGTCTCCGGTAGGGTCGCCGCCCGCGCCGGCCCTGGCCGGCACGGCGGCATCGCAGAGCGGGGCTCTGGCGAGGCCGGCGCGCCCGGGGCGGACGCGGCGCAGTCGCGGCGCCTGGCGGGCCAGGAACGGCCCGTCTTATAGCCGTCTATTCTTTCCCAGCAAAGAAGTCTTGACAATGCCATCAAGAATTGACATTGACGATAAAAAAAATTGACAATCGGCTGCGGGCGCCGCGTTGCAATGAAGGAATGCCGGCCGCCCCTGGAGACTCGACATGGACACGAAAGCGCTGACCCTGCTGGTGGAGATCCTGGACGCCGGCAACCTGAGCGAAGCCGCGCGCCGCCTGAAGATGACGCGGGCCAACGTCAGCTATCACCTGACCCAGCTGGAGCGCGCCGTCGGCATGCAGTTGCTGCGGCGCACCACGCGCCACGTCGAGCCCACCGAAATCGGACTCAAGCTGTACCAGCATGGCCGCAGCATCCAGGACGAGCTGGCGGCCGCGCGCGAAGCGGTCGAGACCCTGGGCAAGACGCCGCAGGGCAAGGTGCGGCTCAGCGTGCCCAGCGGCTATGGCCAGTTCGTGATGACGCCGTGGCTGCTGGAATTCAAGCGCGCCTATCCCGACATCGTGCTGGACGTGCTGTTCGAGAACAGCGTCGACGACCTGCTTCGCGACGAGGTCGACATCGCCGTGCGCATCATGTCCGAGCCGCCGCACAATCTGGTGGCGCGCGAACTGGGCCAGGTGCGTTACGTGGCCTGCGCCTCGCCCGCCTTCGTGCGCGAACGCGGCCTGCCTGACAAGCCGGCCGAGCTGGCGCGACTGCCCGTCATCAGCGCCGCCGTCATCGGCCGGCCGCTGCGGTTGTCGGCGTACTACGGCGGCCAGCCGCGCCAGCACGTGGTGCTGGAACCCACCATCATCTCGCGCAACTACGCCTTCCTGCGCGACGCCATGCTGGCCGGGCTGGGCATCGGCGTGGTGCCGGACTACGTGGTGCACGACGACATCGCGCGCGGCGATTTGATCGCCGCCTTGCCGCATTGGCGACTCAGCATCTTTGGCCGTGCGATGTACATGCTGTATATGCCCAACCGCCACCATCCCCGCGCCATCGCGATGATGATCGAGTTCATCCAGCAGCGTGCCCAGGCCGCGCATGAAGGGCGGCCCGGACTGCTGGGCGCGGCATAGGTCCGGCCCGCTGGCTATCATCGGCGTCCCCGTCCCAGGATGCCGCCATGTCGGACGCCGATTGGAGTTTTCTCGCGTCCGCCCGGCGCCATGGGGGGCATCACCCTCCGCGCGAAAGTTTGACAAAAAGAAACATAATGATAAAAATGCCGACCATTCCCGCGCGCCGTCCTGGCGGGAAGCCTCGGACCAGGGACGGGCGGCGTTGACCGCCGCCTGATCGCCACGCCGGGGCAGGCGTTGTTCCGATCCATTGCGGGCCTTTTCTTGCGGAGCAAGTATGGCTTTCGTGTTCATGCGCCGGCGTGGGGCCGGCCTGCGGCGGCGGCAACGCGCCGCCTTGCGGTGGGGCATGTTGGGACTGGCGGGCCTGTTGGCGGGATGCGCAGGGGGCGAGCCGCGCATCGGCGATGCCTACACCGTGCATACCCCGATCTACGCGGACAACCGCATCTTCTATCTCAAGCCCGGCAGCAACGAGCGCGCCCGCGTGCTGGAGCAGACCGGCGCGCCGGCCACCACGCAGGACGAGCGCCAGCTGGCGGTGCCGGCCAACGCACCGCTGTCGATCATGATGCGCTCGGTCGAGATCCCGGCGCTCAAGGACGCCGCCGGCAGGAAGACCGCCGGCGTCGACGGCCCGGCCGACTACGTGGTGATCCTGGACGTCGCGGCCCGCGACGACGGCAGCAACCAGTCCATCGTGGTCTGGTACCAGCGCGGCGTGCAGCCGGACCAGTCCCTGAACTTCTCGAACCTGCTGGTCTACTACGTGCAGCGCTGGGACGAGCGCGTGGCGCCGTCGTTCCGCCTGCGCGTGATGGACGTCACCACCGAGCGCAACGCCGAGACGCTGCGTGCCCTGCAACGCGCGCAGGGCGTGGCCAACGGCGCCGCCAGCCTGGCCAACAATCCGCTGGTGTCACCGTTGGTGGGCGTGGCCTTCACCGCCGCCGAACTGGTGCTGGCGAACCAGCGCAACCGCATGGTGCTGGACTACAGCGTGCAGCTCTATTCGCAGTCGGCGGTGAGCCAGGCGGCCGGATCCAACCTGGGGCTGCTCAAGCAGGGCACCTACGTGGTGGTGGGACGGCCCGAGGGCGACTCCCGCGCATTCTGGGACAAATCGCTGGTCTACAACACGCGCACCAACCAGGTGTTCGATGGGGCGACGCCGCTGAACGTGCCGACGGCGCTGGTGTCGGTCGGCACCTTCGAAAGCATCGTGCCCAAATCGGTGCTGGAGAAGTCGGTGGCCCTGACCTCGCTACTGGGCAAGGTCGGCACCAGCGCTTCGATCGAGCAGGTCAGCGACGCGCAAGAGCGGCTGCAGGCGGCGTTGACGGCGTACACGCTGGGCGAGCGGCTGGCGCGCTATCGGGATGAACAGACGCTGACCGAGATTTCCGAGAAACTGAATGACGAGGAGTTTCCCAAGGCGCTTGGCAGCGAGGAAGCGTTTCTGTTGCTGCGCGGCCTGAATGCCTGCTACCGGCTGCAACCGCCGCTGGCGGACCTGGACGCGTTCCTGACTCACTACGCCACCCCGGGGGGCAAGAAATGCGCCGCGCGATCCTAGCATTGCGACACACGGAGGGCGCCGGCATGCTGCGCTTGCTGCCTCGCTGGCTGTTGCCGGCGCTGGCCGCGGTGCTGTTCGGGGGCTGTGCGTCCTCTCCCGGTCCGGCCCGCAACCCGGCGGCGGCGCCCGCCGGCGGCTATGATGCCATGTCGATGCCGGCCCCGCCCCCCGCCGATCTGGCGGCGCCGTGGTCCTTTCCCGTCGCGTCCCTGCCGAGGCTGTTTTCGCACCGCGTGATGGTGCCGCCGCTGCAATTGACGCAGATCGACCTGGGCGCGAAGACGCCGACACTGCAGGCGGCCATGCGCCGCTTCGCCGAAGCCGCGCCGGCCGCGCTGGCGCAACGCGGCCTGTTCGATGCGCACAGCTACCTGGAACCGAACGAAGGCTGGCTGACCTTGATCGCCAGTTCGCAGGGCGTCGACTGGGTGTTCGGGGTGCAGTTCACGGTGGACGGCGGCGGCCGCACCCTGACGCTGCGTCTGCGCACCGCGGGCGCCGCCAATATCGGCAATCCCCAGGCGAAGAAAATGGACCAACACATCGGCACACTGGTGACCCTGGTGCCGGCCCTGTTCGCCGATTGACAGGCGCCACGCCGGGGCCTCTGGTATAAGGTCGAGGGTCCCGCCATCATGGCGGGACCCTCGACCCATCGAAAGGGAATCGCCCGTGCCGCATCCGCTGACCGCCCGACGCCTGCTAGCCCTGGCCGCGACGCAATTCACCCGGCAGGTTCCCGGCCTGTTCGCCGCCGCGCCGCTGGCTTTCGTGCTGTTCGCGCTGTCGCTGCCGGGGGCGCTGCTGCTGGGCCAGCTCGACGGCCGTCTCGATGGCTGGTTCATGCTGGCCGGCGCCATCAACCTGCTGGCGCTGGCCCGCCTGGCGCTGGCCTGGCAGCGCCGGCTGGCCCGGGCCTCCGACATCAAGCCGGCCGCCGCGTTGGGGCGCATCGATGGCGCGTATGTGCGGGTGCTGGCGCTGCTGGTGCTGGCCTGCTGCGCCATCGCGGCCCTGAAAGCGGTGAGCCTGACGCTGGGGCTGGCCCTTTACTTCAAGCTGCCGGGCGTCTCCAGCACCGTGTTCCTTGCCATCGCGCTGCTGGCATGGCTGGCGCTGTGGCTGCCGGTGATGTATTGGCTGGGGGCCTGGTCCCTGAGCCTGCCGCGGGCCGCGCTGACCGATCGGTATGGCCTGGCCCGCTCGCGCCAGGCGCTGCGTGGCCGGGTCTGGCCGTTCGCGGGGCTCCTGCTGTTGCTGACCGGCATCACCGAGGTGACGGGCGTGGCGCTGCGCAAATCGGTGCTGCTGCGTTGGCCGCAGGCGATTGCGACGGCGGGCGGCGGCCTGGTGATCACGCTGGTTCTGGTCCTGTTCTTCGCCATCCTGTGCGGCACGGCGTACCGCGAGCGCGCCGAGGCCTGAGCGGGCGCCAGGGCGCCGCCCGACAAGATCAACGCAACATCGGCAGGCTGCCCGTCAGGGCATTGACCCAGCGCCGCGGGCCGGCCAGGCCCACGCCCAGCAGGGGCTGGTCGCGATGCGAAGTCTGGCGATGCCGGGCCCAGTATTCGGCGGCCTCGTGGATCTCGCGCGCATAGGCCGGAAACAGCGTCATGCCGGCGTCGCCCGGCATGGGCAGGGACAGCCGCTCGCGCAGTTGCGCCATGCGCGCTTCGTCGGCCGTCAGCACGATGATGGGCAGGTGCGAGATCGCCGACGACAGCATGCCATCGGCATCGCGCAGGGCTTGGCCGGCCCAGTTGGGCTGCCGCGCCACCAGTCCGGCCGCCAGGCAGGCCGCGGCGTTGGCGGCCTGGCCGGCGCCCAGGCCCGCCGCCAGCACGATCACGACTTTTTCCGGCGCGGCGGCGGCAAGAGGGGCGGACGGTTCGGGCATGGCGGACTCCTGGACAAAAGGCGTTATCTTCCACCGTGCCGCGGACGCCGTCTTGAACGCCTGTGAACGCGGGCGACGACTCGCGCTACCGTTGCCGCGCCAGGGCGCTGGCGCCGGCGTACACCGCCGCCGCGCCCAGTTCGCGCTCGATGCGCAGCAGGCGGTTGTACTTGGCGGTGCGGTCGGCGCGCGACAGCGAGCCGGTCTTGATCATGCCGCAATTGGCCGCCACCGCCAGGTCGGCGATGCTGGTGTCCTCGGTTTCGCCGGAACGGTGCGACATGACCACGCCGTAGCCGGCGCGCCGCGCCAGCGCCAGCACCCGCCAGGTTTCGCTGAGCGTGCCGATCTGGTTGATCTTGACCAGGATGGCGTTGCCGATGCCCTGTTCGATGCCGGCCTGGAACAACCGCGGATTGGTGCAGAACACGTCGTCGCCCACCAACTGGCAGGCGCCGCCCAGCGTCGCGCCCAGCACCTTCCAGCCGACCGCGTCGTCTTCGGCCATGCCGTCCTCGATCGACACGATGGGGTAGTCGCGCGCCAGGCCGGCCAGGTATTGCACCTGCTGCTCGGCCGTGCGCAGCAGGTTCTCGCCCTGATAGCGGTAGCCGTCGGCGCCGTGGAATTCGCTGGCGGCCGGATCCAGCGCCAGCGCGACGTCGACGCCCGGACGCAGTCCGGCGCGTTCGATCGCCGCCATGATGAAGTCCAGCGCCTCGGGCGCGTTGCGCAGCGTCGGCGCGAAGCCGCCTTCGTCGCCGACGTTGACGCTGTGGCCCGCGGCCTTGAGCGCGTGGCGCAGGGTGTGGAACACCTCCGCGCCCATGCGCAGCGCTTCGCGGAAGCTGTCCGCGCCCACCGGCAGGATCATGAACTCCTGGAAGTCGAGCGGATTATCGGCATGCGCGCCGCCGTTGATGATGTTGATCATCGGCACCGGCAGTGTCTGGGCCTGCACCCCGCCCACATGGCGCCACAACGGCAGGCCCTGGCTGGCGGCCGCGGCGTGCGCCACCGCGAGCGATACGCCGAGTAGCGCGTTGGCGCCCAGCCGGCTTTTGTCGGGCGTGCCGTCCAGCTCGATCATGGCCTGGTCGATGCGGGCCTGCTGGTCGGCCGGCAGGCCCAGCAGCGCCGCGCGCAGTTCGCCGTTGACCGCGCCGACGGCTCCGAGCACGCCCTTGCCGAGGTAGCGGGCGCCGTCGCCGTCGCGCCGTTCCAGCGCCTCGCGCTTGCCGGTGGAGGCGCCCGAGGGCACCAGCGCCAGGCCGCGGGCGCCATCGTCCAGGCGGACCTCGACTTCGACGGTGGGATTGCCGCGGCTGTCCAGCGCTTCGTGGGCGGCGAGATGGGTGATGTGCATGGGAGGCTCCGGAATGTCAGGAAAATGGTCAGATGATTCAAGCAAGGGCCCGGCCAGGAGAGGCGCTGGGTCGCATCCGTCCGCCGTCTCATCGCGGACGACCAGGCCCGGAAAGCTACGGTGAATGTTCGATGACGACGCCGCCATGCTAAAAACGGAGCCACGATCCGACAATGCAGTTTTTCTGCGGATAGGTCAGTTTTCCTGACGAATGAATCTGATGCGCCAATTGCCACCCTTGTCCGCCGTCCGCGCCTTCGAAGCCGTCGCCCGCAGCGGCTCGGTCACGCGCGCCGCCGAGGAACTCTGCCGCAGCCACGGCGCCGTCAGCCGCCACTTGCGCCTGTTGCAGGAACACGCCGGCGCGGCGTTGTTCGAGAAGGACGGCACCGGCCTGCGCCTGACGCCCGCCGGCGCCACCTTCTACACGTCGGTGCGCGCCGCCTTCGACCAGCTGGAAAACGCCTACGAGCGGCTGGCGCGCGAAGCGCAGGCGCCGGGGCTGCACGTGGCCTGCAGCGCCACCTTCGCCATGCGTTGGCTGGTGCCGCAACTGGCCGTGTTCTACCGCAGGCATCCCGAGATCCGCATCCGCCTGTCGATGACCTCGGCGCGCGAGATGCGCAACGAGGGCGCCGACCTGATCCTGGCCTGGGACCTGTCCGGCTATGCCGAGGCCGACCGGGCCCGGGCGCTGGCGTTGGCGCCCGTGCATTTCGGCGCGGTCTGCACGCCGGCCTATGCGCGCCGCAAGCCCGCCACGCGCGCCCGCATCGCGCATGAATACACCGCCAGCGCCTGGAACCAATGGGAGGCCATCACCGGGCAACCGGCGGCGCGGGGCGACACGCTGGCGTTCCCGCACACCCACCTGTGCATCGAGGCGGCCTTGTCGGGCCTGGGCGTGGCGCTGGTCGAGCGGCGCCTGATCGCGCGTGAACTGCACGACGGCCTGCTGGTGGCGCCCCATGGCTTCGTGCCTTTCGAAGGCGGCCTGCGCGCGGTGCCGGCCGCCGGCCGCGCGCGCACCGCCCACGCCGATGCCTTCATCGCCTGGCTGCGCGGCGCGCTGGCCGAGGCCGGCGACTGAGGCAGCGACGCAACGGGCTTGGTATGCTGGACGCGCATTCCCGCCGGAGACCCCATGACCGATACGCCGCAGTCCGCCAGTCCGTCCGCCAAGGCGTTCGTCACGCGCTCGGCGCTGGCCTCGCAGGCGCGCCGCACGCAGCTGCGGCGCATGAAGATCGCCGCGCTGGCCCTGCTGGTGGCCATGATCAGCGGTTTCATCACCAGCCATCTGATGGGCGGGCAGGGCGCCTGGGCCTGGGTACGGGCTTTCTGCGAGGCCGCCACGGTTGGGGCGCTGGCGGACTGGTTCGCGGTGGTGGCGCTGTTTCGCCGGCCGATGGGGCTGCCCATTCCGCATACCGCCATCATCCCCAGCAACAAGGATCGCATCGGCGACAACCTGGCGGTGTTCGTGCGCGACCACTTCCTCGATCCGGACACCTTGATGGACAAGCTGCGCGGCTTCGACCCGGCCGCGCGCCTGTCGCGCTGGCTGGCGCGGCCGAAGCAGGCGCATGCGCTCAGCGACGGCGCGCGGCGGGTGGCGTTGCAGACACTGGACCTGTTGGACGACCACGCCGTGCGCGGCGTGATCCAGGAATTCGTGGTGAAGAACCTGCGGCGCTGGGACGCGGCCGGCACCGCTGGCGAGGTGCTGGGCCTGCTGACCCGCGACGGCCGCCACCAGGAATTGCTGGACGCCGCCATGGAGCGGCTGGGCGGCTACCTGGGCGACGAGGACGTCAAAGAGCGCGCTTCGGCGCTGCTGGTCAAGTTCGCGCGCAAGGAATGGCCGCGCATCATCAAGGCGGTGGACGTCATCGCCTCGGTCGAGGGCATCGCCGACAACCTGGCCGACCGGCTGGCGCGCGCGCTGGTGCAGGAACTGCGCGACGTGCTGTCGGAGCCCGACCATCCGGTGCGGCGCGACTACGAGGCCTGGGTGCTGGACTACATCGCGCGCCTGCGCACCGACCCGGCGCTGGCCGCCCAGGTGGAAGCCATGAAGCAGCGCGCCATCGACCACCCCAAGGTGCAGGAATACGTGCAGGGCCTGTGGGACGACATCCACGCCGCGCTGCGGCGCGACCTGAGCGACGAGCATTCGGCGCTGGCCGCGCACCTGGAAAGCGCCTTGCTGGCGCTGGCGCGCAAGCTGGGCGAAGACGCGGACCTGCGCGAGGCCGTCAACAGCCATGTGCTGGGCGCGGCGCGGCGCCTGACCGGACGGCTGCGCATCGGTGTCACCGAGCACATTTCGCGCACCGTCAAGCTGTGGGACGAGCGCCATCTGGTCGACGAACTGGAGCTGAGCGTGGGGCGCGACCTGCAATACATCCGCTTCAACGGCACGCTGGTGGGCGGCCTGATCGGCGTGCTGCTGCACGCGGCGGTGCTGCTGGCGACGGGCTAGTCATGCCGAGGCGGTCAAGCATCGCGGATTTGCGGACGTATCCGATGTATCAGGAACCAAGATTGCTGGCGAAGCGCCGTGGCGCGATGCTATTGTCTTTGGCAGTCTCCGGCCTGCCCTCGGGTTCCGGGGACGCCCGCCGCCCTTTCGGGCGGCCCGTATCACGCGCATCACTCCCAGGAGGCAAGTCCATGAAGAAATTCTCGATTCTCGTTGCAACGCTGGCGCTGGCCGGCGGCTCGGCTGTTGCCCAGGCCGAGAGCGTCACGATGTCATTCCTGAACGACGACGGCTCCGTGGGCAAGAGCGCCGGTACCGTCGCGCTGGAGCAGACCAAGGAAGGCCTGAAGTTCACGCCCGACCTCAAAGGGCTGCCGCCCGGCGAGCACGGCTTCCACGTGCATGAAAAAGGCTCGTGCGAATCGACCACCGTCGACGGCAAGGTGATGCCGGGCGGCGCCGCGGGCGGCCACCTCGATCCGCAAAACACCAAGGCCCACAAGGGCCCGCTGGCCACCGATGGCCATCTGGGCGACCTGCCGTTCATCACCGTGGCGGCCGACGGCTCCGCCAAGACCGCCGTGGTGGCGCCGCGCCTGAAGCTGGCCGACGTCAAGCAGCGCGCCCTGATGATCCACGTGGGCGCCGACAACTACAGCGATACCCCCAAGCCGCTGGGCGGCGGAGGCGGCCGCATGATCTGCGGCGTGATCAAGTAAGCGGCACGCCCCAGGCAAGGCGCGCGGCGGGCCGGGCAGGCCGGACCGCGCTACACGGTGCCGTTGCGGCCGTGCTCGCGGTAGCCCGGCCGCTCGGCCAACCGGTCGTAATAGGCGGCCACCGCCGGCAGGTCGGGTCGCAGCGCATCGTCCAGCGGCGTCTGGAACCACCGGTTCACCGACAGGCCGACGGCGACGTCGGCCAGCGTGAACGCCTCGCCGGCCACATAGGCGCCGGTTTCGCGCAGGCGCCGTTCCAGTATCCCCATGAAACGCCCCCACTCGCGGCTGGATGCCGCGATGGCGGCCGCGTCCTGGTGCGCGGGCGACTGCCGCGCCAGCGCCATGAAGGCATAGCTCCACGAACGGTTCAGGTCGCTCGCCTGCCAGTCCAGCCATTGGTCGACTCCGGCGCGGCGGCGCGCCTCGGCCGGATACAGGTCCGGATTGCGCGCGCCACCGTACTGGTTGGCCAGGTAGCGGATGATGCTGTTGGACTCCCACAGCACGAAATCGCCGTCTCGCAGCACCGGCACCATGGCGTTCGGATTCAACGCCAGGAAGGCGGGTTCGCTGGTGGCGCGAAAGCCCGAGCCCCAGTCCTCGCGCGCGAATGGCAGATCCAGTTCGACGCAGGTCCACAGCACTTTGCGGACGTTGATGGAAGTAGCTTTTCCGAGAATGTTCAGCATGGCGGAAGCGACGCGGACGTGGGCGTGGGGAAGCCGGGGCGGGCCCTCAGGCCCGCGCTTGGCGGCCCCCCAGTCTATCGGCCATCGCAGGCCGGCAACAGATACAGATCGGTCCTTGCGCGTGCGCAACAGATTGGTCGGACCGTCACGCGAGCCGCCACCGTCCCGCGTCAGCCCGTCACCGGCTCCGGCTGGCTTCGCAGCCGCGGCACCGGCGAGGCCGCCAGCACCACGAACTGCGCCGCGAAGCCGGCGCTCGACACCCACAGCCAGGCCTCCAGCCCCAGGCGCGAAGCCAAGGCCGCGCCGATCAGCGCGCCCACCGGCCGCGCGCCGAAGGTGGCGGTGAGGATCACGGCGGACACCCGCCCCAGCAACGCATTGGGCGTGATGGCCTGGCGCAGCGTGGTGGTGGCGATGGTCCACAATATCGGCCCGGCGCCGAACAGGAAGAAGCCCGCCGCGGCCCACAGGCCAGACGGCAGGGCCAGCGTCGACAGCAGGATCAGGCTGGCCGCCAGCGCGCACAGCGGGCCGGCCGCGATCAGGGCGCCGAACGACAGCCGTCCGGCCAGCCAGGGCGCCGCCAGCGCGCCGGCCAGCATGCCCGCGCCGTACACCCCCAGCGTGATGCCGACCCCGGCCGCGCCCAGTCCCAGCCGTTCCACCGCGTACACCACATAGACCGCCTGCAGCACGAACCAGGCGAGGTTGAAGAACACCGCCGTGACCAGCACCGGCCGCAGCAGCGGGTGGCCCGTCACGAAGGCCGCGCCATCGCGCAATTCATGCCACAGGTGGCGCCGCGCGGCGGCGCGCGGCGCTTGCGGCGGCAGGCCGGCCAGCAGGCCCGCGGCCAGCAGCGACAGCAGCGTCGCCAGGCCGTAGGCCGCGGCCGCGCCGATGCCGCCGACCAGCGCGCCGCCCAGCGCCGGCCCGGCGGAAAAGGCCGCACTGCGCGCCAGTTCCAGCCAGCGGTTGGCCTGGCCCAGGGCAGGGGCGGGCACCAGCGTCGGCACCAGCGCTGGCGCGGCGACGTTGTAGGCCACGGTGCCTACCGCGCCCAGGAAGCCCAGCGCCGCCAGCCAGCCCAGGTTCAGGCCGCCCAGCGCCAGCAACGCCAGCAGGGCCAGCAGGCTGGCGGCGCGCACGCATTCGGCGCTGGTCATCAGGGTGCGGCGCGGCAGGCGGTCGGCCAGCACGCCGGCGGGCAGCGACAGCAGCAGGAACGGCAGGGTCTGCGCCGTCTGCAGGTAGCCGGTCTGGGCGGCCGTGGCGCCCAGCGCCAGCACGGCCACCAGCGGCGCGGCGGCCAGGGCGATCTGTTCGGAGAATTGGGCGGCCAGGTTGGAACTGGCGAGCCGGCGGAAGGCCGGGGGCAGGGCGGACATGGGGCGACGGGCGGCGGGGCCGCAAGAACGGCAAGGGCCCGATCATGACCGGGCCCCGCGCGTGTCGCACTCCGTTAATTGCCGTCGCCGGCCTGGTGCGTCAGGGGATCGGCGGATAGTCGCCGAAGCCGTCCGGCCAGGACGTCAGGACCTCGTAGCCGGTGTCGGTGACGACCACCATGTGTTCCCACTGCGCCGACAGCGAACGGTCCTTGGTGACCACGGTCCAGCCATCGGGCAACTGCTTGGTCTGCGGCTTGCCGGCGTTGATCATGGGTTCGATGGTGAACATCATGCCCGGCTGCAGCACCAGGCCTTCGCCGGGACGGCCATAGTGCAGCACCTGCGGTTCGTCGTGGTAGATCTGGCCAATGCCGTGGCCACAGTATTCGCGCACGATGCTGAAGTGCTCGCGGTGCGCCACCGTCTGGATGGCATGGCCGATGTCGCCCAGCGTGGCGCCGGGCTTGACCGCCATGATGCCGGCGCGCATCGCTTCGTAGGTGGTGTTCACCAGGCGCCGCGCCAGCGGGCTGGGCTGGCCGACGTAGTACATGCGGCTGGTGTCGCCGTACCAGCCGTCCTTGATGACGGCCACGTCGATGTTGAGGATGTCGCCGTTCTTGAGCACCTTGGCCGACGGGATGCCGTGGCAGATGACATGATTGACCGAGGCGCAGACGGTCTTGGGAAAGCCGTGGTAGCCGACGTTGGCCGGAATCGCCTTCTGCACATTGACGATGTAGTCGTGGCAGATGCGGTCGAGTTCGTCGGTGGTGACGCCGGGGCGCACGTGCTCGGCGATCATGTGCAGTACCTCCGCCGCCAGGGCGCCGGCCTGGCGGGCCATGGCGATGTCGGCGGCGGACTTGATGGAGACCTTGCGCGCCATTTACGCGGCCTCCTGCTGGCCGGTGGACGCCTGTCCCTGGGACAGGGCGGCGATGCTGAACCCTTCCGCCTGCTCGATGCGGATCAGCAGCTGGCAGATGTCGGCGTGGCGCAGCTCGGGGTAGAGCTCGGACAGCATGCCGATGCGCATCCAGTGTTCGGCCTGCGAGTTGATCGAGCGGCTCAGCGCGCTGCTGGCCACGCGCAGGTTCTCGTGCATCTGCTCGGAAATCTTGACGATACCCATAGGGAGCGTTCCATATATGGTTTGTATATGGAACGTATGGTATCGCACCTGCGGGGACGGGTGCAACCCGTCACCCGCGCGGCAGGGTCATGCGGCCTGGGCGGCGGGGCTTTTCTCCAGCAGGTCCATCGCGTCCAGCTGCCGGTAACGGGCCGGGTAGATCGAGCGGGCGTAGTTCTCGCAAGGCGTGCCCTGGGTGGCGACGGCCATCACCACGAATTCGGCGAAATCCTCGGGTGGGCCGGCCTTGGCGTAGTCCGACGGGAAATTGCCGTCCGATTTGGCCGCGGCGCCCCAGGCCTTCATGTCGACACGGGCGTTGTTGGCGTAGCTGTGGGCCAGCTCGTGCAGCACGGCGTGGTCGATCACGGCCTGCTCGCCCGGCATGCTGTAGAGCGTGATGCGCGAGAACATCGTCTCGCCCACGGTGTGGACCTCGCGGGTGGGATCGGCCCAGGGCGGGCCTTTCACCCATTGCGCGTCGAGCCGCTTGACGCTGTCGTCCACCGACATGCCCTTGGCGATGGTGATCTGCAGGTCGCGCCCCTGCAGCAGCGCCTTGGGCGCCACGCCCAGGCTCTTGGCGACCTGCTCGGGCTGCGGCTGCGGTTCCTCGGTCAGGCGTTCGCTGATCTCGTGGGGCGAGCGCTGCAGCAGGTCGCCGGTCCACAGCGGCTTGCGCGGTTCCAGCACCACGGGCACGCGCTGGCCGGCCGGCCAGGCTTCATACATGACCAGTTTGTCATCGCCCGCGCGCGCCAGCGCGGCCGGCGGCTTGTAGGCCGACGGTCCGGTCAGCCTGACCGGGGCGCGCTTGGCGTCGAACATGGCTTCGGTGAGCTTGAGGGTGTCCTGGACCTGGGCGCATTGCTGCGGCGCCTCGTCGGCCGCCACCGGCACCACCGCGGCCAGTGCCGCCGGCGCGCCGGCCTGCAGCGCCTGCGGCGCATCGTTCACGCCGCCACCGGCGCCATCGCCGCCGCCGTGCTCCAACTGGTAGAACTGCTGGCTGGCGATGAGGGTGGCGCCGCAGGAGGTCTTCATGCCTTCCAGCGCGGTGCGGCGATCGGAACTGACGCTTTGCACGCCTTCGACGATGGTGTGCTGGCCGGCGCACTTGGGGCAGGTGACGCGGTCGCCGACGCGCGCCATGGGCTGGCCAAAGATCTGCACGGACTCGTCTCCGGTGACGACCACGCCGCCATGCGAGGTGCGGTCACCCTTGCGTATTACGGATCGCTGCGCCATGGCCGTCCGTTGCTCCCAAACGATGGTTATTTATGCTTACAGATAGGTGCCGTCCGGCGCCATGCGGGGCGTGCCCACGACGAAGCTGCCGTCGGGCGCCATGCGCACCGGGCCGCCGCCGCCCAGATAGCGGCCATCCGGCGCGCGCTGTGGGGTGCCCGCGACGTAGGTGCCGTCGGGCGCGCGGGTGATGGGCCCGCCGTCGCCGACATAGGTGCCGTCCGGGCAGCGCCGCGGCGCGCCATTGATGAAGCGGCCATTGGGCATCATGTGAAAGGACTTGTTCATCGCGACTCCCTGTTTTTGGAGAGCTTGCATGATAGCGATGGTCCCTGATGCGTTTTGTAATAGGGCGTGTCATGTTCCAACGTAACGCGGTTACAGATATGGGATCATCGCTGCTTTGCCGCCGGGCCGCGCGCCGCTTGCGCAAGGCCCGCCATCCGCAACGACCCAAGAAACTATGAGCGATATCGACGCACTGTTGCAGCCCATTGCGGGCGAGGCGCCTTGTGGCGCCGACATGGTCTTTTCGGCCGAATTCGACGCCATCCGCGAGGCCCGCCGCCACGATGACCCGCACCTGGACCAGGGCGACTGGGTCATCGACATCAAGGAGGCCGACTGGCCGCAGGTGATCCGCATCTGCACCGAGGTGCTGACCGAGCGCAGCAAGGACGTGCGCGTGGCCGCCTGGCTGGCCGAAGCCTGGGCCAAGACGCGCGGCTTCGCCGGCCTGCGCGACGGCTTCCTGCTGGTGGACGGCCTGTGTCGGCGCTATTGGGACGGCCTGCACCCGGTGCCGGACGAGGGCGACGTGCAGCAGCGCGTGGGCAACCTGGCGTGGCTGCTGTCGCGGTCGCAGCAGCTGGTGCGGGAACTGCCCTTGACGCAGTCCGAGGGCGGGCGTTTCGGCGCGGTGCTGTGGGACAGCGCCACGCAATTGGCCAACGCCATCAAGCGCGCGCCGCAGAACGCCGCCGACCTGACCCGCGGCAAGGTTACGCTCGACCAGTTCGACGCCGCGCGCCGCGATACGCCGCCGGCGTTCTATTCCGAACTCGAAAGCCAGTTGCAGGGCTGCTTTGGCGCGGTCGACGTGCTCGAGCGGACCTTGACCGAACGCCTGGGCGAGGAAGGCCCGGCTTTCACGCCGCTGCGCACCGCCCTGAAGGACGTGACCGAGCTGGCGCACCGCTTTGCCCGCGAGGCCGGCCTGCTGGTGCGGGCCGACTTGGCGCCGCCGGCCGCCCAGGCCACGCCGCCCGCCGGCGCGGCCGTCACCCGCATGGAGCCTACCTTGACCGCCGTCGACCTGCCTTCCACCGCGCCGCTGGCGGCCACGCGTGGCCCGCTGCAAACGCGCGACCAGGCCCTGGCGCAGTTGCGCGAAGTGGCCGAGTTCTTCCGCCGCACCGAGCCGCACAGCCCGGTGGCCTACCTGGCCGACAAGGCGGCCAGCTGGGGCGAGATGTCGCTGCACCTGTGGCTGCGCACGGTGCTCAAGAACAACGACGCCCTGTCCGGGCTGGAAGAGTTGCTGGGCGTTCCCAAGGCGCCCGAGAACAACGGCTGAAAGCGGGGCCCGGCGATGGCCGCAAGGGCCATCGCGGCCCGCGGCATTGGGCGCGCGACGGCGCGCGCCCAGCGGCAGCCGCGCGCCGGCTAGCGGCTGGCGCGGAATTCGATGCGGCGGTTCTTGGCGCGGCCCTCGGCGGTGGCGTTGGTGGCCACCGGCTGGTCCGGGCCCGCGCCCAGCGTCTCGAAACGTCCGGGCGGCAGGCCTTTGTCCACCAGATAGGCGCGGACCGCGTCGGCGCGCGCCTGGCTCAGCGCCAGGTTGGTGCTGCGGCTGCCGGAGCTGTCGGTGTGACCGATGATCTGCACCTTGTCGCTGTGCAGCTTCGGGATGACGTCGGCCACCTGGTCGAGCAGTTCGCGTCCGCGCGCCGTCAGCGTGGCGCTGCCGGTCTCGAATTCCACCACGCGGTTGGTCAGCACCTTGTCGAGCAGGCCTTGTTCGTCCTTGCCGGCGGCCACGCGCAGGCCGTTGACGATCTTGTAGGTCGGGTTGAGCGAGGTGGCGAAGGTGCTGGCGATCTGCTGGCGCGAGGCTTCGTTCTGCACTTCGCCGAGCAGGCGGATCTGGGTGCCGTCGACTTCCAGCTGGCCGCGATTGATCTGCTTGAGCGGCTGGCCGATCAGCTTGCCCACGTGTTCGGACCAGTTGGGCGGCGCCACCACGCCGCCGACCTCGATCTGGTCGATGACGTTGCCCACCCCGTAGACCTGTTGCAGCCGGGCCAGCACGTCGGCCTTGGTGGCCTCGTCTGGCACGGCGCCGCTGGCCACGACCTGGCCGGGCTGCGGAATGACGTTGGCGGGGACGACGGTGGCCGCGTCCTGCGCCGCCGCGGCGCATGAGAACAGCGCCGCCATGATCAGGAGAGAGACGCGCATGGTCAGGCTCCGGTGAAGACTTCGAGATAGGTGTCGAGCGCCATGCGCAGGGACAGCCGGGGTTGGTCCAGGTAGCTGGAAAGCTTGGCCAGGCCGTGGCTGGCCGACACGTGGTCGCGCACCCAGGGCGCGTCTTCCAGCACGATGTGCTGCTCGGCGAAGGCCTGCGGCGTGGACAGCAGGCTGGCCAGCGTCTGCGGCGAGGCGCCGCGAAAGCCCGCCACCAGGCGATGCTTGCCGCCGATGCGGCCGATGAACACGGTGATCTCGAAATCCGCGCGCGCCAGGAACGGCGCGATCAGCGTCATCCAGTACGAGGCCACCAGGTTGATATAGAGCGGATCGTCCGGCAGCGGCAGCGCCAGCCCGCGATCGAGCTGCGACGAGCCGCTGGACATGACCGGTTCGAGCAGGATGCCCAGCGCCAGGATGATGTCGTGGACGTTGGCCGCGTGGCCATTGCCGCGCAGCATGGTTTGCAGCCGCTCGACGCTTTGCAGGTCGACGAAGGCATCGAAACCGTCGTCGGCCTCGGTGCGGATCTCGCCTTCGAGTTCGTTCAGCGTCTGCAGCGCCGGGCCGGGGTCGGCGTCGGTCATCAGCAGCGCGGCGGCGCCGCTCATGCGGTTCCACAGCCGGCTGAAAGCCATCGGGCTGCGCGCGATGAAGGCCAGCGGCCGCTGCACTTCGACCGAGGTCGCCGACAGGAACGGAAAGCGCCGGCCCGACTGGTCGCGGCTGGGTTGCAGGTGGCCGGCGATGGCCAGCTTGCCGCGCGAGCCGAGAATGGCGAACGGCATCGGCTCGGCCTCGTCGTACAGCGTTTTCCAGTGCGGGTCCTGGGCCAGCAGCTCCATGGTGCTGGCGACCCAGCCGTCCAGCGTGCTCATCAGCTGCGGATGCGAGGTGTTCTTGACGAAGTCGCCGCGGGCCGGGATCTTGCCGAAGTAGGCCGTGCGGAACAGGGGGGACTGCAAGTTGCTCATTGCGGCGCTCCGGGTCGCGTCTGGGCGGAGGAGGATTCGGGGGATGCGCCCACCACGGAGGAGGGCAGGCGCAGGTTGCGCAGGCCCTGGCTGCCGCCGGGCTCGCTGCCGCCGGCGCCGGGCGCCTGGGCGTTGCTGATGATGCGCAGCTTGACCGGCACCGTCACGTTGGATTTGCCCCAGCTCATGTTGAAGCTGCCGTCGGCGTTGGCGGTGCGCTGGGCGGTCGCGATCAGGCGCTCCAGGCCGAAGCGTCCCGGTTCGTTGACGATCTCGACCACGCTGCCGTCGAAGGTGGTGGCGGTAATGCGCGCGCCGGGCGCGCCCTGGGCGTTGGGCCAGACGAAGTTGACCCACTGCGGCGGCGTGTTGCGGTAGCGCAGCTGCTGGCCGTCGATCTCGATGGTGTACTCGGTCACGCCCGAGGCCGGCTTGGGCTGGATCTGGAACAGCGTCTGCGGCTGGCTGGCCGAGCCTGCGCCCGCGCCGCCGGACAGCGGCGCCACCCACTGCGCGAAGTTGGCGGTGAAGGTCGGCTGCAGGCTGATGCCCATGTCGCCCCAGGTGCGCGCCGTCAGGATGTCGCCGCGGCGCACGGTCAGCGGGCCGAGGGTGTCGTTGACGTACTTGGCGATGCTGCCCTGCGGGCCGAACACCTGGCCGATCTCGTCGCTGCTGGCCTCGACGCTGGCGCGCGCGGCGAACGGATACTTTTCGGCCAGGGTCTGGTTGAAGGGCTGGTAGATCTGCGCGTTCCAGACCTTGTTCAACTCGCGTTCGGCCGGTTGCATGGCCACGGCGTAGGCCTGGATCAGCGGCCGCACCAGCAGCGGGCGCAGCGTCTCGCGTTGCGTCGCCGACAGGCCGGCCAGCATCTGCTCGTCGACCAGCTTGAGCGCGTCGGCCAGCTCCGAATCCTTGCCCTCCAGCGTCTGGCGCAGCAGCACCAGCGAGCCGGGGCCGGGGTCGCCCTGGTTGTTGAGCAGATTGAAGCGGGTGCGGATCTTGGACAGCGCGCCCATGTAGTTGCCCAGCAGCGACTGGTTCTCGCGCGTGACCACCAGGCGCGCCACGTCCGAGAACTCGCGGCCCACCGGACCCATCGGAATGGCTTCGCCGTTGGCGGTGGTGGCGGGCGTGGGCGCGGGCGGCGTCTGCCGCAGGATCACGCGCTTGAACCAGCCGACCACGCCGCTCTGCGCCTGCTGCAGGCCGGCGTTGACCAGCGACGGGTTGTCCCACGAGGTCTGTTCATAGGCCGTGTTGATGAGCTTGGCGATGGGCGAGGTCTGCGGGTCGCCCAGGCGGTTCATCGCGCCCACAGATTGCTCGAAGCTGGTGAAGGGCTTGATGGTCACGCCGCGCAGGAACTTCTGCCATTCCTGCGCGTACTCCGTCTTGTACATCGTCGCCAGGCTCTTCTGGATCTGTTCGGGGCTGCCGTCCAGGGTCAGGTCGTCGCGCGCGTTCACGCCCAGCACCCAGTCGCTGGTCTGCACTTCCTTCTTGGCGGCCTCGTTGATGGCGGGCTGGATGTACTGCTCCCAGGCCTCGCGGGTGAAGGTGCCGGGGATGGCGTAGCTGCCGGCCACCACGCCGGCGTCGTTCTCGCCGACGATGCGCGCCACCGTCATGGTCTGGAAGCGCGTGGCGGCGCGCGCCTTGAGCGTGGCGTAGGCGCGTTCGCGCGCCGGCATGCCCTGCATCACGGCGCGCAGGCTGGCGCGGGTCTTTTCCACCAGCGCCAGGTTGGTGTCGATCTGCGGCCAGCCGGCGTCGGGCGCGCGGCTGACGTAGAACGAGATCAGGCGTTCGGCGCTGCGGATCAGCTGGTCGCGCGGCATGGCGCCGCGGTTGGTCTCCAGCCAGCCGCGCCAGAAGCGCGTGATCTGGTCGGACAGGTGGGTGGGGTCGACGTGCTGGCGATTGGCCATCATCAGGTACGTCTTGAGCGCGTTGTAGGCGTCGTCGGCATTGGTCGGCGAGGCATCCTGGAACAGCGTGTCGCCGCCCGGGACGTGCGAGGCGCGCACCGCCTGCGGCGCCGGCTGCTGCGCGCCGCCGGCCGCCGCCGCGGCGCCGGACATGTCGACCTTGGCCAGGAAGTCCTCCAGGCTGGCCTTGACCGGGCTCAGCATGAACTGGCGCGCGCCGTTGTAGTACTCGGCCAGCAGGCGCTCCTTGAGCACGTCGCCCTGGTACAGGCCCAGGCCCAGCGACCACGGGCGGCTGGACGAATAGCGGTCCAGCTGCTCGATGCGGTCCTGCAGGATCTCCATGGCCTCCAGGCGGCTCTGCAGGTCGGTGCGCTCGCTTTGCAGGCGCACCACCTTGTCCAGGTCGGCCTGCACGTTCTGCGCCAGCTGGCGGTTGCCCAGGTATGACCAGCTCCAGCCGCCCAGCACCAGGCCCAGCGCCAGCACCAGGCCGAAGAAGGTCAGGTAGCGCATGCGGGTCTTGGCCGGGCTGGCGTGCTGGCGCACCAGTTTCTTGTCGGCGAAGATCACGCTGGAGAACAGGTCGCGCAGGAAGAAGCCGTTGTGCGAGGACACGTTGCGCGCCTGGCCGCGGGCGGCCGGGCGCAGGTCGAAGCGTTCGGCCAGCCGTTCGGTCGAGGTGCTTTGCGACACGCCTTCCTGCAGCGCGCTGGTGAAGTAGAAGCCGCGGAACACGGGCTTGTACTGGAACGGGTTGGTCTCGAACAGCGTCGACAGGAAGGTGCGCAGCGCCGGCTTGATGCCGGCGAATTCCAGCGGGAAGGTCAGCAGTCCCGGCGGCAGTTCGCGGTTGTTGCGCAGCGAGATCTGCGCCGTGCCCATTTCCTTGAGGCCTTCGTACAGTTCATCGAAGCGTTCGTCGAACAGGGCCAGCACGTCGCGGTTTTCTTCCGCGCCGTAGGGCAGGGTGGCGCCCCAGACGCGGTCGCGCTCGCGCTGGTCGCTGTCGGAGAAGAATTCGCTGAAGCCCGAGATCAGGTCGGCCTTGGTGAAGATGATGTAGACCGGCGCGAACACTTCCAGCCGGTCGGTCAGTTCCTGTACGCGCTGGCGCAGGTTCTTGGCCAGGTTGATGGCGAATTCCGGCCCGGCGCCGGTCAGCTCGTCGATGCTGGCGGCCACGATGATGCCGTTGATCGGCGCCTTGGGGCGATGGCGCTTGAGCAGGTCGAGAAAACCCATCCATTCGTTGCGGTCTTCCTCGTGCACCGAGTAGCGGCCGGCCGTGTCCAGCAGGATGCCTTCGGTGGTGAAGAACCAGTCGCAGTTGCGGGTGCCGCCCACGCCGCGCACCGCCGCGCCGTTCTTGTCGGCGAAGGGGAATTGCAGGCCGGAATTGATCACCGCGCTGCTCTTGCCCGCGGCGGGGTTGCCGATCACGATGTACCAGGGCAGTTCGTACAGCGCTTCGTTGCCCGACACCTGGCCGATCTTGGACGTCTTGATGGTGCGCACCGCCTGCACCAGGCGCGTGCGCAGCGCGTCCACGTCCCCGCGATTGGCGGCCGCGCTGCCCGTCTGCACCTGCTGCTCCAGCATGTCGCCCAGGTTCTTGTTGGCGCGGCGCGCGCGGCGCCGGCGCCACAGATAGGCGCACAGCCAGAGCAACAGGAATATTCCCAGCGCGATGCCGGCCCAGGCCAGGCCGATCTCGACGGTGTCGGCAAACAGGAACAGGAACACGACCAGGGCGATCAGGCCGATCGCCATGAACAGGCGCGGATTGCCGAGGGCGCGGGAGGTCCAATGGCGACCTTCGCTCAGGGCGCTGGAGATACCGGAAAAGAAACCTGAAGGGCTACGCATGATTCTGGCTTTTCTTATGGGGGTCAGGCGGAGGGGGAAGGGGACAGCAGCGCGAGCGTACGCAACATGGGGTCCTGGGTCATCACGGCGAGCACCGGCGCCTCGGCCTGGGCGCAGGCTTCAGCGGCGACCGACAACGTCAGCAGGTGCGCGGCGGCGCCGGTATAGCCGCAGGCGCCGCCGACCGCCAGGCAATCCTGGTTCGGGTCGAGGGTGGTGAACAGCGTGCTGGCCAGCCCCGCGGCTTCCAGCGGACGGCTGCCGCGATGGTCGGCGTCGCTGACCAGCGCGCGGATGTCCTGCGCGCGGCGTTCATGTTGCTCCAGGAAGCGGGTCGTCAGCTCGGCCAGCATCGGTTCGTTGGCGGCGCCGCGGTCATCGGCGCCGGTGGCGCGATGCGCCATGGGTGACAGCGTCAGCGCGAAGGCGCCCGCCGGCGGCGCGGCGGGCGCGCCATTGCCGGGCGTCGCGGGCGCGGCCAGGTTCAGGTCCAGCAGCAGGCCGGCGGCCGCTTCGCCGGGCACGCGCCCTTGCGGATTGCCGTTGCCGACCAGCAGGCCGCCGGCGTCCCATTCGCCCACCACGTGGCTGTCGATGAACGAATCGGCCGCGGCCACGATGCGCAGCGGCGCGCGGGCGGCCGTCGCTGGCTCCAGCGCCAGTTCGCGCAGCAGCCCGTCGCTGGCCAAGGCGTCGCGCGCCTCGTGCGGCCGCAGGCCCAGGCGCGCCGCGGGCCAGGCCGCGGCCTGCCGCGCCCGCGCCTGGGCGTGTTCGCGCGCGGCCGACGGCCATTGGGCCGGCAGCAGCAGTTCCAGCTGCAACAGGGGCCAGTCGTCGTCGCGCTCCGGCGTGCCGTGCTCCAGCACATGGGCGCGGGCATCGCGTGACAGAGTCTCGATCACTTCGCACAACAGGGCGGTGGCGCGCAGGCAGTCCTCGGTGCGCGCCGCCGCCGGCGTGTCGTCGGTTTCGGCGATCTCGCGCAGGGCATCGCTGTCCAGGTGCGCGGCACGGGCGCTGAAGACGGGATAGCCGCGCGCATTCTTGAGCGTTTCGTCCAGGTCCGGGCGCTGCTGTTTGGCCAGCGCGGCGTGGATGGCGGCGGGGTCGCTGCCGGGCGCGGCGCGCGCGGCGCCGGCCAGGGCCACCAGCCGGGTAATGGCGGGCGCCGCGGCGGACGTCGCGGCCGGTGCGTCGGCGGGGGCCGCGGCGGCGGCGGCACGGGCTTCGCGGCGCGCGCGCGCGATGCGCAGGCCGGCCCAGCCGGCCGCGATCAGCGCCAGCGGCAGCGCGAACAGGTACAGGCCGATGTCGAGCCCCGTGGGCAGCGTGCGCGATTCCTGCCACCAGATGATGACGGCCAGCCAGACCACACCGAAGACCAGGGCCAGCAGCAGGCCGGTTTTGAGAAAGCGGGTCATGTGGGTTCGTAGCGGTGGTCGGTTGTTCGAGTAAGCGTGAGGGGCAGGGTAGCGGCGCAAGATGATCGGATCATTGCGCGGCCCCCGTATCGCGGCGCATGACGCCCGGGCGGCGCAGCTCGGTGTGGCCGAAGTCCATCAGCTTCCAGCGTCCGCCCCAGGTCAGGCCGACGCGTTCGGCGGTTTCGCCGAACAGCTCGTAGCCGCGCATGGCCCACGGGTCCTTCTCGGAGACCACCACCTTGCCGTCGCGCAGGAACGCGCTGTCGGCGGCCAGCCCGTACTGGTGATAGCTCTGGTAGGCGCCGGCGTTGGTCACGTGCGAGCCTTTGCTCGCCAATTCCTCCTGGCGCTCGGGGCTGCGGTAGCCCTCGATCAACACCATTTCATAGCCATGTTCTTCGCGCATCACGCGGTAGGCCGCCAGCAGGCGCTGACGGTAGTCGGCGTCCAGCAGATTCCAGTCGCGGCTGGCGCCGCCCAGGTTGGGACGCACCAGTTCCACCTCGCGCGTGGTGAACACTTCGGGCGGCAGCGGTGGCGGCGGGACCAGCCGTTCGCCCGTCAACAGCGCCTGGATGCGCGGGTCCGGACCGGCCATCCGATCCTCGTAAATAAATGTGTGATTGTGTCGCATGACGAAAGCGAAAAGGGACGGAAGCAGCACCACCGCGAGCCCCGCGGCGATCTGCCAGCGGTACGCCGAAAACGTGTTGCCGGCCTTGCCGACGCCGGCGCGCACCACTTGCGCCGAGCCGCCCACCACGCCGCCCGCCTGCCCCGCGCCGCGCGCCACGCGGCGGCGTATTCCCTGTGCGAACGCGCGCGCGCCCCGCGCGGTCCCGGCCCTGAAAGACGGGAACACCAGCAGCGCGGAGACGCCGATCGCGAGCAGAAAATATAGGGGCAGTAGAAGTAGCAACGGTATCCCTCAATCACGAAGGCGTAATCTTTTGTTCTATTCGTGATTGAGGCAAGCGCCAGGGCGTTGCAGACAGCGTCGATGCTTTAGGAATCGTAACAAGATGCCGTGATCTAAAAGATGTCATCGGGTATTCTCGATCACCTTGGTTAATAGGGGCCGACCAAGCCCCTGCCGACACGGAACCTCGCATGGCAGAAGACGAAAAAAAATCGCGACCTCCGCCCGCCATTCCCAGCTTGCTGGCGGGGCGTTCATCCGCCGTGGATGAGCCGCAGTCGTCGCGCATTCTTGCCTCGCTCGAAGGCCGCGTGCCCGATGCCGAGGTCAAGCACCTGCCTGTCCGGCAACGTTCCAGGACGCCGCTGCTGGTGTTGCTGCTGCTGTTCCTGGGCGCCGCCGGCGCGGGACTGTGGGCGGTGTATGACACGGCGCAATTGCCGGTGGTGGTGGCGCGCGTGGATGGCGACGCGCCGCGCCCATCCCAGCCTCCGACCCAGACTCAGACCCAGGCGCCCGCCGCCAACGCGGGCGCTGCCGGTATGCCGGCAGCGCCGCGCGCGAGCATGCCCGCGAATGCCGATGCCGCGCCCTCGAATGCCGATGCCGCGCCCTCGAATGCCGCGGCCATCATCGACGATCATCCGTTGGCGCAACTGACCCGCCCGTCCGAGGCGGACGTGCCCAACCCGCTGGCCGCGCTGGCGGTGACGGCGGCCCCGCCCAAGCCTGCCTCCGCCACGCCGCGCGCGGCCACCGCCAAGGCCCCCGGCCCGGCCGCGGCGCCGCGCGGCGAGCGCGCGCGAGACGGCGCGCTGATCGCGGCGGCCACGCCGGCCGCCACTTCGAAGACCGCGCCGGCGCGCGGCAAGGCGGCGCCCCGCAACGACAGCGACGCCGCCCTGCTGGCGACCCTGATGTCGTATGGCCTGCCGCCCGCGTCGCCGCCGGGCACGAAGGTCTACAAGACCGACGGTATCTTCATCCGCGAGCTGCCGGGGTCGCCGCTGTCGGCGCGCCTGGCGGAATGCCGCAAGCTTGGCTTTCTTGAAAGCGAACAATGCCGCCTGCGCGTTTGCGCGGGCCACTGGGGCACTGCTCCGGAATGTCCCAATGCGCAAGCTCACATCGAGCCGTGAGCGCGCCTGACCTAGGTTTTCCCGCAATGGATCCGACCGCGAACACCGGCCTGTTCAATTCCGATGCCCGCCTTTACGGCCTGCAGGGCGAGGGCGCGCTCGCGTCGTTGCAGGTGGAAGGCTGGGTCGCGCGCGAAGCGCTCTCGGGCGTGGGGCAATGGCGCGTGGTGGCGCTGTCCGACAACGCCGGCCTGTCATTGCAGGACATGATCTCGCGGCCCGTCACGCTGTGGACCACCCGCGCCGACGGCAGCCGCGCCGGGCGCAGCGGCGTCGTCCGCGAAGCGGAATTGCTGTCCGGCGACGCCGGCCTGGCGCGCTACCGGCTGACGGTGGTGCCATGGCTGTGGCTGGCCACGCAGCGGCGCGCCAGCCGCGTGTTCGAGGCCAAGCCCGTGCTGGACATCGTGCGCCACGTGCTGGACGGCTACGAAGGGTATGTCTACCGCGTCGCCGGCGACGTGGAGGCGGCGCTGGCCGACCTGGCGCCGCGTCCCTACACCACGCAGTACCGCGAGACCGACTACGACTTCATTGCCCGCCTGCTGGCCGAGGCCGGCCTGGGCTGGACCGTGCTGGAAGACGCCGGCGTGCCGGCGCGCCACGTGGTGCAGTTGTTCGCCGACAGCCGCGGCCTGGCCGAAGACGCCGAGTCCGCCGGCGGCGGCATCCGCTTCCAGCGGGCCGCCGCGACCGAGTCGCGCGACACCGTGCAGATGCTGGCGCGCCAGCGCCGCCGCGTGCCCGACAGTATCACCGTGCTGGGCTGGCACGACAGCGGCAAGCGCGCGGTGGCGGCGCAGGCGCTGGTCAATCCGGCCAGCGGCCAGGACGACGCCGCGGGGCTGGATTGGTACGAGGTCGCCGGCCACGGCGGTTTCGCCGATGAAGCGCAGGCGCGGCGCCAGGCCAATCTGGCGACCGAAGCCCTGCGCGCCCGCGCCGAGACCTTCGTCGGCCTGGGGGTGGTGCGCACCTTCCGTTCCGGCACGCGTTTTACGTTGCGGGATCTGTCGCCGCTGGGGCCGGCCGGGGAAGGCGGCTTCGAACCGGAGTTCGCGCTCGATCGCGTCGAACACGCGGGCATCAACAACCTGCCGCCTGAAACGCGGGCCTCGCTGGCCCAGCGCCTGGGAGGGCTGGATGCGCACCTGGTGCTGGACGGCGACGCGCTGGCCGCGCCGGGCGCCGAACCGCATGAAGCCGTGTCGCTGCGCGTGGACCCGGCGGTGCTGGCCAAGGCGCGCGAGGTCGGCTACGCCAACCGCTTCGAGGCCGTGCGCTGCGACCGCCCCTGGCGGCCGCCGTTGCCAAGCGTCCGCGGCGCGCGGTTGGCGGGCGCGCCCTCGGTGCACGGCGTGCATACCGCCGTCGTGACGGATGCCGAAGGCGGCACCCAGCCGAAGGAGCAGGACGAGATCCTGCGCAACAAGCGCGGCGACGTGCGCATCCGCTTCCATTGGCAAGGGAGCGGCGCCGATGGCGAAGCCCGCAGCCGCTGGGTACGGGTGGCGCAGCGCCAGTCGGGCGCCGGCATGGGCATCAGTTTCGTGCCGCGCATCGGCCAGGAAGTGCTGGTGCGTTTCCTGGATGACGACATCGACCAGCCCATCGTCGTGGGCGCGTTGTACAACGGCCGCGGCGAAGGTGGCACGCCGGCCACGCCCGGCGGCCGCCAGGGCGCCAAGGCCGACACGCAGGTCTACGCCGCGGCCCGCGATGGCGCGCCCAGCGCGCAGGCCAACCTGGCGTCCGGCAATGCGCCGGCCTGGCATGGCGCGGCCGGCGGCGACGAGAACCACCGCAACGCGGCCGCGTTGAGCGGCTTCAAGAGCAAGGAATTCGGCGGCTCCGGCTACAACCAGATCGTGTTCGACGATACCGACGGCCAGCTGCGCATGCAGATCAAGAGCAGCG
The DNA here is from genome assembly GCF_059759395.1 of Achromobacter sp. EG18. Taxonomy (NCBI): domain Bacteria; kingdom Pseudomonadati; phylum Pseudomonadota; class Betaproteobacteria; order Burkholderiales; family Alcaligenaceae; genus Achromobacter; species Achromobacter sp. EG18. The sequence continues at coordinate 1,572,476 of NZ_CM186213.1, read as the reverse complement.
AGCAGGCCAGCGAACTGAACCTGGGCCACCTGATCCACCAGGCCGGCAACTATCGCGGCGGCCTGCGCGGCCTGGGCGCGGAATTGCGCACCGACGGCTATGGCGCGGTGCGCGGCGGCGCCGGCGTGCTGCTGAGCACCTATAGCGCCGCCGGCGCGAACGCCATCGGCGACGCGGCCGGGGTGCAGGCGCTGGCCGGCCAGACCGACCAGATGGCGCGTTCGCTCGATGGCGTGGTGGGCGCGCACCAGGGCCTGCGGCTGGCGACGGTGCAGGGCACGCGCGGCCCCGGCGCCAGCGTGCTCGATGGCGACAAGGCGCCGTTGGCGGCGATGCACCGCGCGGTCTCCGGCACCGTGGCGGGCGAGAGCCTGGGCGGGGCGCGCGGCGATGCATCGGCCAAGCACACCGCCGCGGCGCAGGGCAAGGTGCCGCATGCCACCGACCCGGTGGTGCTGATGGCGGCGCGCGCCGGCCTGGCGCAGGTCGCCGGCCAGCATTTGCAGTACACCGCCGGGGAGGCGGTGCACTGGTCCGCGGGCAAGGACCAGAACCTGGCGGTGATGGGCGCGCTGCGTCTGCATACCGGCCAGGGCCTGGGCATCGTGGCCGGCCTGCAGCAGGGCGGCGCGGAATCGGGCCTGGACCTGATCTCGGCCAAGGGCAACGTCGACATCCAGGCGCAGCACGACATCCTGCGCGTGCAGGCGCAGCAGGACCTGAAGATCGGCAGCGCCCAGAGCGCGGTGGAGTACGCCGCGCCCAAGCGCATCCGCATTGCCACGGCGGCGGGCGCCAGCATCGTGCTCGAAGGCGGCAACATCACCGTCACCGCGCCGGGCCGCATCGACGTCAAGACCGGCAACAAGCAGTTCGCCGGACCGGACCGGCTGCCTTACGCCTTCCCGCAATTCACCGTCTGCAAGCAGTGCGTGCTGGACGCGCAGGATGGCGTGCAGTCCATCACCGACAAGGCGTGAGGGGCGCGGCATGATGGATTGGGAATCCCGTCTCAACGACACGCTGGCGCAGGCCGGCGAACTAGCCGCCGGCGGCGGCGCCAGCTTGAACACCTACCTGCTGGTGGACTTGCGCGGCCACGCCGAACTGGCCGGCCCGATCCGGGCCAGCGCGGACCTCAGCTTTGGGTCGATCTGGGTCGGCACCGAGCTGGCGATCTACGAAGATATCGCGCCGTTGCTGATCGAGGTCGACGACCTGAGCCGCTTCGAATTGTGGCGCGGCCCGTCGCAGCCGCGGACCTCGGAACTGCTGCGGCTGCTCAAGCGGCTGCACCAGGCCGAGGGTGGCGCGTACGCGCTGACGCATCTCGTGTCGCCCTTGCCGCTGGCCGAACTGATGGCGCATTTCGCCTATCACGGCGAATACGGCTTGCCTGACGGCCGCGAGTATTACCTGCACCTGTACGACAGCCGCATCCTCGACCGCGCCTTCCAGGTCTGGACACCGTCCGAGCGCGCGCGCTTCCTGGCGCCGTTCAATCTGCTGCGCTACCCGCGCCGCGACGGCACCATGGCGCAGTGGACCGGCCCGGGCCAGCGACCGGCCGCCGATGCGCCGCGGCAGCAGCCGTTCACGCTGGCGCAGCACCAGGCGCTGCTGGACCTGGACTATCCGGACAAGCTGGCCGTGCAGATCCGCCGCATCTACCTGGGCGTGCTGGGCGGCGAACTGCGGCAGGACGAACTGGTGGCGCGCGTGGCCGAACAGATGGCGCGGGCGCGGGCCTACGGTATCGAGAGCGAGCGCGACATGCTGGACTACGTGGCGTGGGGCATCACCATTTCCCCGCGCTTTGACGAACACGAGGCGATCGCGCCGGCGCTGCGGGACTTCCAGGGCGAGGGGCTGTCGCAGGCGCTGGAACATGTGCCCGACGCGGTGTGGGATGCGCTGCTGCGGGCGGAACAGGAACGGGAAGCGGAACAGGGAGTTTTGCATGCGTAAGGGCTTGGTCGTCCTGCTGCTGTGGCTGGGGATGTTGGCGGGATGCAATGGCGAGCCCAGTTATCAGGGGCTGTCGTTCGTGGCGTACAACTACACGCCCTGGGACCTGGACCGCGTCCAGATCACCGATACCCACGGAAGCTCGGCCGCCACCGGTTCCATCGGCGCGGGAGGCGGCGAGGGCTCGGTAACCTGCTGCTACAGCCTCAAGGGCACCGATTTCAAGGTGGCATGGCGCGGCGCGGACGGCGAGGAAGCCCGCCAGCACATGTTCGACGGCAAGCTGGAACAGGTGATCTTCAACAAAGAGACGCCAGTGCATTTCCCGGCGGCCGAGATCCCGCCGGGCGACGGCCCGCTGTACCTGGAATTGCATATCTATCCCGACGAGCACATGGAGTTGGCGCTGAGCCGCAAGTTGCTGGGGCAGGTGCGCATTCCCATCGTGGAGGTCACGCGCTGGCTGTACGCCCAGCATCGCGATGCCCTGGGCGATTACCGCAGCAGCGCCGAAGTGCGTCGGGTGGTGGCCAAAGTGGCCAGGACGGCCTGGACCAAATACCGAATCGAAGACAGGCAGGACATGCAGCAATACATGTTCCTCTACTTCACGGTGGCATCGAATTTCGACGCCGATCCCGACATCGCGGCGCTGCTGGCCAGATCCGGCCGGCAAGCCGGGGACTTCGCCAAGGCCGTGCAGGCCCTGCCGGCTGAAAAGATCGCGCACCTGAAAGCCACGGGAACCGCGCCAGGAGACAAGAATGGCTGACAGCCTGCCGCCGGTGGATCGCACCCCCGCCAGCGTTCTGAAGAAAATGGCCGAAAGCGAGGCCGCCTATCCCAGGCAGGATTGCCAGGAGTGCGGCGCCGTGATCCGCATCGGGTTCTTTTTCGACGGCTTCGGCCGCAGCCGGGATGTGGACAGCCAGCACCCCACGTTCTATTCGAACGTCTGCCGGCTCTGGGAAGCGCACTATGCCCACGACGATGAAGACCGTCCCGTGAACCAGTATTGGTTCCGGTTCTACTATTCCGGCCTGGGCACCGAGCTCAACGAGGACGCCAAGAACGATGATCTCATCTACGGCGCGACCGTCGCCGGCCGGAAGATCCTCAGCGAGGCGGCCAGCAATGCCAAGAGCGCGGTCAAGAACATTACCCGTACCGACGAGATCCCCGAGACGGATGCCTTGAAGCGCCTGCGCAGCGCCACGCAGAAGATGATCAAGGAGGGGTCATTCCAGCCTATGGTCAAGGCGTACAAGGACGTGGTGAAAGACGTCAAGACCTTGCCCGACAAGGTCGTGCGAATCTGGAATGCCTGGGATCCGGAACGCCTGGCCAACCGCGCCAAGGGCACCGTGCGCGGGTTCTGGGCCGGCTTCAAGAAGAACCCGCTGAAGGTGGGCTGGACGGCGGCCAAGGAAGTGGCCAAGAGCACCGCGCTGGAAGGCGTGCCCGTCATCCGCGACAACGAGACCGTGGCCTACCTGATGGGCACCGGGGTCGACGTGCGGGTGGACGCCGCGCTGCGCCAGCTGCGCGCAACGCATGAAGCGGTCAGCGCCGAGATGAACAACGTGCGGCGGATCGAGATTTCAGTGTTCGGCGGCGACCGCGGCGGGGTCATGGCGCGCCAGTTCATCAACGACGTGGTCAAGAAGTACCGCCGGCGCCACGACAAGGACCTGGTGTTTCCGGGCAAGAACGGCGCGCGCGAGGCCGAGATCCGCATCCGCTTCCTGGGGCTGCTGGATTCGGTGTCCTCGATCATGGACGAGAACACGTTCCTGGGCTTTCTGCCCTTCACCGATCTGCTCAAGCAGACGCACAAGGATCGCACCCTGACGGTGCCGGGCGCGGTCGAAAAATGCGTGCATTTCGCCGCCGCCCAGGAGTTGCGCGCCAACCAGCGCCTGGACAGCCTGGAGAAGACCCGGGGCGAGCAGTATCTCTATCCGGGATCCAGCGGCGACGTCACCGGGGTCAGCCCCGAGGGGTCGCTGGGCTCGCGCGCGGAACTGTCGCGGGTGCCGCTGCGCGACATGCTGAACCTCGGCCTGTGCCATGGCGTGGGTTTCTACAGCATGGAGCAATTGTTCGACAAGCGCCCGCTGACGTACGCCAAGTTCAGCATGGGCATGTCCATCCAGGACGGTGGCCAGAGCTACCGCATCACCGAGCTGGTCGAGGCGTATCGCGGCGTGGTCAAGTACGAGCCGGGCGTGGACTTCATGCCGCACATGGAAGTGTTCCTGCGCTGGCTGGCCGTGCGCTACCAGGATCCGGTATTCAAGAGCGAGCTGTCCGATCCCGCCGAGAAGTGGATCCAGGACCGCGACTTCTATACGCCCGAGAAGGCCTATATCGAGGAGTACCGCCGCGTGCTGGGGCTGTCCAAGGAAGAGCAGGCCAAGCCGGAGAACACGGCCCGCCTGAAGGAACTGGAGGCGCTCAAGAACGAACGCTGGGATCGAGCCGTGGCCAGCCGTGGCGAGCTGCCGCCGCAGCGCTTCAAGCCGCTGTGGCAGCGCCTGGAGGAAGAGTACCGGGCGCTGGAGGACGCGGAGCGCCAGGACGCCGCCATGGAGCGCCACAAGGAAGAATTCCGCCGCAACAATCCGAATACGGTGCGGGCCATCGAGCGGATGGAGCAGGACCAGCTCGACATGCAGAACATGCGCAACGAGCTCATCACCCGCGGTGGCGGCACGCTCACCGAGGCAGACAAGCCCAAGGATCCGTTCGCCGACATGAAGGCCAGGCGCGCCACCGAGCAGCGGCTGCTGAACGTGTGGCGCGAGGCCAGCGCCGGCAAGAATCCGCTGCCGCCCAAAGTGATGGCGCTGTTCGACTTCCTGGTGCACGACGCCATGTTGAGCAGCTGGCCCGATCACCTGCTGGCCAGCACCACGCTGTACTTCCGCACGCGCGACAAGGACATCTTCGGCAAGACCGATTTCAAGGCCGAGGAGGCCAAGATGAAGACCGACACCGCCTCGGCGGCGCGCGTGGAGCAGATGCGGGCGAACCTGGACGGGTTGGCGCCGGTCCGGCCATGATTGGACGATACGCAAGTCGGGTGTTGGCAATCGCGCTGGTGACGGCATCGGCCGCTTGCGGCGGAGAGCCCGAGTATCGCGGGCTGAATATGATCGCCTACAACTACACGCCTTGGGATATCGATACCATCCGTATTTCCGACAAATCGGGGCGGACCGCCGGCAGCGGCGCCATGGGTGTCGGCGGCGGGGAGGGATCGGTGACGTGTTGCTATGCCTTGAAGGGCACGGAATTCAAGGTCCAATGGTCGGGCGTGGACGGCGAAGAGGCGATCAAGCATCTCTACGACGGCACGATGGACAGCCTGATGTTCCACAAGGAAACCACGGTGCATTTTGACCCGACGCCCATACCCGCTGGCGACGGGCCGTTGTACCTCGAACTGCACATCTATCCCGATGAACATATGGAGCTGGCCCTGAGCCGCAAGCTGCTCGGGCAGACGCGGTTCCCGCTGGTCGATACGACGGACTGGCTTTACCGGGAATACCGCGGCGCGTTCGAGGATTATCGGGATGGCCATGAGGTCCTGCGCGTGCTTGGCAAAGTCGCCAGGACGGCCTGGATCAAGTATCGCATCGTGCAGGAGCAGGACATGCGCCAATACATGCGCCTGTACTTCACCGTCGCCTCCGACTTCGACTCCGATCCGGAAATCGCCGCGTTGCTGTCGCAGCCCGGCCGCCAGCCGGGCGACTTCGCCAAAGCCGTTGCCGCGCTACCCGAGGCGAGCATCGCGCGCTTGAAAGCCCAAGGCACGCCGCCAGGCGACAAGCGCGGCTGATACCGGCGCGGTCTACCGCGCCGCCTGCACCTCGATCGTCACGGTGTTCGACCGCACGCCGTTGGATTCGATATACACCTCGTACTTCGCCGGCTCCTTCGGCAGCCCCACCTGCGCCGCCAGGTCGGTGCTGAACTGCGTGCCCACGCTGATGCCCGGGCTGATCGGGATGCCCTTGGGCGGGCGCGAGCTGGCGATCTCGTCGACCTCGACGCCCGGCGGCGGGCTGCGGCGCTTGTACTCGTAGGCCACGCCTTCGTAGGTCTTGCCGGTCAGCGTGTCGACCGCCACAAAGCGCGGCAGCTTCTGGTTTTGCGAAACCGGGATGATGCCTTGGGCGCAGACGGGAATCACCAAGGCGCCCGATGCCTGCGGCCGCACGCGGGCGGGCGCGGCGATGTTCAGTTGGTCGTCGCTGCCCTGGTTGGGCGGGATGCAGGCATGGTCGCGCACGGTGCCGATGGGCGCGGTGGCGAAGGCGGGCGGGTCGATCCAGTCGGTATTCATGGAAGCGGTCTGGGTAGCGGATTGGGAGGGAGCGCGCGGACCGCCCACGGTCCGCGCCGACGCGGGCGCGGCGGCCAGCGCGGCCGCGAGCAGCAGGGCCAGGGCCGGCGCCAGTCGGCGCCGGCCGTCAGAACGACGGCCAGCCATTGGACATGTCCACTTTACGCACGGCCTTGGCGCAATGGACGCAATAGCGGATGCTCTGGCAGTCGCCGCCGAACATGACGCAGGCGCCGGTGTGGCTGGGATCGGCCTGGCTGGCGGGCAGGCCGAAGTGGCAATGGTTGCCGAACTGGGAATAGAAGAACGGGCCCTTGTCGAGCCTGGACGAATCCATGTCGGCTTCGTCCGGATGGGCCTGGGCCCATTCCGGGCCGCTGGGAACCATGCCGATCAAGTGGCCGATCTCGTGCACCAGCGTTTCCTGCTGGTAGTTCATGGTGACCGGCTCGAAGGGCGACAGGGCCGCGACGCACAGCAGGTTGGTGTCGTAGAAGGCCGCGCCGGCGGCGGCGCTTTCCATGAGCCGCACGCGCAGGATCAACCTGCCGGTGGCCGGTATCGGCAGCAGTCCGGCCAGGCGGATGTTGACGGCATGGCAGGCCTTGGGCTCGGCCGGATCGTAGGGCAGCGGCGTCAAGCGGTCGCGCGCGACAGGCACGCGCCGCACCCCCGCGGCCGGGTCGGTGTATTCGAACAGGCATTCCAGGAACCAGTCCACATTCGGCTCGATGTTGTGCCAGAGGAAGCTGACGTTGCCGTCGGCGCTGACGAACTGGACTTCCTTGTCGGGCGCGCCGGGGCCGGCGCTGGCCTGCACGTAGATCGGCTGCACGGGCAGCATCGACGCCAGCCGGTCGACGTGGCAGACCACGATGGTGTAGGGCGCGTGCGAGGGGCCCTGCGAACGGGGATAGACCGAGCCGGCCAGTTGGCGCAGGCGCGCCTCGCCGTCTTCGGTGAAGACGTCGGAATTGGCATCGCCGGGAGTGCTCACCGGCGGCAATTGCAGCACGTCGACGCCATGGCGGGCGTACTCGGTGGCGGTCGGCTGGAAGCCGTGCGGACGCGGCAGCGCTTCCGGGCCGGGCAGCATGATTTCCTGCAGATACAGGCGCCGGACGGTTTCAACCACCTCGGTCGAGATGATCTGGTTCTTGTCGTTGATCACTTCGAACAGGTAGGTGTTCAGGCCGGCGGCCGGCAGCGCGATGTCGTCGACGGTCTTGGTGCCATCGGCGTCCGTGACGTAGTTGTACGTGCGCTGGGTGGGTTCGCGGTACAGGGGTTGGCGGCTCTGTTCGCGCGCCGAATACACGGCGTTGCCGGGGCGCGGGCTGACCTTTACGGTGAAGCGGTGCTGGCCGGCCTTGTTGAATTTCACATGGATCTTGGGCTTGTTGGTCTGGCGATCCAGGCTGTTGAGCGCCTGGCCGTCGTTCCAGCGTTCGGAAGGCTCCGTCAGGTTGACGTATTGCAGTTTGGCGCCGTTGCGGGCCCGGTAGGCCGACGGCGTGGCCGAGGTCGGGGCCGGGTCCGGCGTCGCGCCCGCGTCCTGGCCGGCCGGCCGCGCGGCGGTTCCCGGCAGGCTGATGCCCGCCGCTTCCATCACCCGCTTGGCCAGGCCCGGATAGGGCGAGTTGGCCACCGCCGGGATGTTCATGATGGTCTCGGCCACCTTGGGCAAGGTGACGCTGGAAATGCTGGGCGATTGCAGGATGGCGCCCACCACCGTGGGCACCGCCGAATCGGTCAGGCCGGGCGTGCCGAGGATGGCGCCGGCCACCGCCGGCAGGTTGCCCTGGTTGACGTCGGGCATCGACAGCAGGGTGTTCACCGCGGAACCCAGCGCGGCGCCGCGGTCGCCCAGGGCGCCCATGGCCTGCGTCATCACCGGCCCGATGGCCGCGCCGACACCGCCGCCGCCCGCGGCCGTCAGGCCCGAGGCCGCCGACAGCGCGGAGGCGGCCGAAGCATTGCCCATGGCGCCGGCGGCCTGCGCGGCCACGCCGGTGGCCGACGACGCCATGCCGGCCGCCTGCGCCGCCAAGCCCGGCGACGATGCCGCCGCGCCGGAGGCTGCGCCGGCCGTGCTCGCCGCGGCGCAAGCGCCCGCCGATGCGCTCGCGCCGGAAGCGCCGGACAGCATGCCGGCGGCCTTGCCGCTCAATGCGGCGGCTTGCGAGGCCATCGCGGTGGCCTGGTCCGCCATCGCGCCGGCCTGCGATACCGCGCCGGCCGCATCGGCCAATCCGGCGGGCATCGGCGCCGCGCTGGCAAGCGCGCCGCCCATCAACGAAGGCGTGGCGCCGCCCATCAATGAGGGCGTTGCCGATCCCAGCGCCGATTGCGCCATGCCGCCGGCCCTGGCGGCGGCGCCGGACACCAGGCCCGAGCCGGCCTCGGTCACCGAGCCCATGGCCTTGCCCGCCATCGCGCCCAGGTCCTGGACCGGCTTGAGCGCGGCGTTGGCCATGGATTTGGCCTTGTCCACCATGCCGGACGCGGTCTGCGTCGCGCTCTGCAATCCGCTGGAGACGGCCGTTGCGCCGCTGGCCAGGGTGGCGCCCAGGCCGCCCAGCATGGAGCCGCCGCCCGTCGCGGTGCCCGCCGCCGGGAGCGCGGCGCCCGCTGCCGCGGCATCGGCCGCGCCCGCGGCGTTGAGCGCCTGGCCGGAGCCATTCAGGGCTTGCAGCAGCGCGTTCGGCCGGTGCACCAGTTCCGCCGTCACCAGCATCGGATCACCCACCTGGCTCGAGGGCAGGGCCGGCAGGGCGGCCGCGTCGCTGGCCGGGCCGATCAGGTTGTGCGAGGCGCCTTTGACCGAGAACATGCCCGGCCCCTTGAAGACAATGTCGCCGCCGTCCATCACGATGGCGCCGCCGGCCGCCTGCAGGGTGATGCGCTGGTTGGCCAGGATCTCGATGCTGTCGGTGGTGGAGGTGATGGTGATGTCCTGCCCGGCCAGCATTTCGAGCATGTCGGTATGGGCCTGCAGCGACACCGGCGCGTTGGCGGCGATGGCGCGCAGGCCGCCATCCTGCACGAACAGGCTGGTCGAGCGGCCGGAAGCGCTGGCGAAGGTCTGGCGCGCGGCGATGTGGCCGTCGGCCTGGGCGGTGACGTGCAGGTTTTCGCTGGCGTGCAGCACGGCCGAGGCCGGTGTCGCCAGGTTCATCGACGAAGGCGCGTCGATCAGCATGCGGGCCCCGTCGATGCGCTCGACCGGATCGCTGCCGCCGCGTTCGCCGCCGGCGGCCTTGACCGCCTGCTGGCCGCCGACGCTGCCGGGATAGCGGCCGTCGGCCTTGGGATCGACCGCCTTGATCAGGGCATCGTATTGCTCGTTGGCCGCCAGCGGCCGCGCCTGGCGCTGGGTGGCGGCGTCGTTGATGCGGCCCGCCGCGTTGCGCGCGCCCCGCAGCAGCGCCAGGGCCTCCTGTGCATCGGCCTGGGTCGAGCGCGCGCCCTCGCGGGCGTTGGCCGACAGCAGCATGCCCTGGCCCGAGCGCACGACGGTCCAGGCGTCCGAGCGCAGCTCGAAACCGCTGCCGCGCCATTCGCCGCGCGATGCGTCATCGGCGGCCTGCTTGACCAGATAGCCCAATCCCAGCTGCGAGGCGGCGATGGAGCTCGACAGGCGCGTGCGCACCTGGCCGGCGGTGTCGTCGAACAGCCACTGGCTGTGGCCCTGGCCGTCCAGGCCCTGGCTATGCCAGCCGCTGAGCGTGCCGGGATGATTGGCCTGGCCATCCACGCCCGCGCTCCACGGCGGCAGGTCGCTGTCGTTGTAGAGCTGCGCCACCACCACGGGCTGGTCGATGTCGCCATCCAGGAATTCCACCACGACTTCGGTGCCCTGGCGCGGCAGGTGATGCGCGCCCCAGTTGGGGCCGGCCTGGGCGCCGGCAACGCGCAGCCAGGTGCCGGAGCGATCGTCGCCCGGCGCGTTGCCGGCGTCGTCGCCGTGGCTGCGGTGGCGCAGGCCGCCCGGCAGCGGCCGCTCGCCGCGCTGCCACGGGAATTGCACCTTGACGCGCAGGTCGCGCCCGGTCGTGATGCTGGCATCCTGCGCCGTCACCACCAGGGCGGTCACGCCTTCGGGCGCCGTCGGCCGGGCTCGCCAGGCGGGCAGCAGCGCCGCGGCGGCCGGCTGGGCAGTGAAGTCGTTGCGGTAGGCGCCATGCTCCAGGTCGGGGGCGGCCAGCGCCTGGGCGGCCTGGCTGCCCAGGTTGTTGGCGGCCTCGTGCTCGACCCACAGCAGCGTGTAGCGGTTGCCGCCCAGCTCGTCGCCCGCCGCGCCCGCACCTTGCGCGTAGCGGTCGTGCTGGGTCAGCGCGAAGACGTGGCCCGGCATCATCTGGCGGGCGCTGCCGCCGCCCTCGAAGCGCAGCGCGCGCGCCTCGTGCGCCTGCAGCCCGCGGTTGGCGAGCTGTTCGGCCGCGGCGTCGTCCGGGTGGCGGCCGTGTCCGTCGTAGTCGTAGTCTTCCAGCGGCGGCAGCGCGCCGGCGTCCAGCGCCGATTCGGCATGGGCGCCGTGCGCCAGCAGCGTCCGGTCGTTCCAGGCGACGCGGGTGACGGCGTTGGCGCGGACCTCGCGCGCCGCGCCGAAGCGCGTGACGCTGTCTTCGGATTCGGTGGCGTCGCTGCGATGAAAACGCAGCGAGGCGGCGGGGTTGGCCGGCTGCGCGGCGCGGGCATCGAACACCACCAGGCGGTGGCGCGCGCCGCCGCCGTCGGCCTTGCTGTCACCCTGCTGGTGGTCGAAGCGGAAGCTCAGGCCGGCCTCGGCCATCAGCCGCAGCACGAAGTCCAGGTCGGTTTCCCGGTACTGGGTGCGCACCGGGCGCGGCGCCAGCGGTTCGGCGATGTCGAAGGCGAACGCGGCCAGCGGGTAGTCCGCGAACACGTCGGACAGGATATCGGTGACCGACTTGTCCTGGAACACGAAGCTGTCGCGCCGCAGCCGCAGCGTGGCCAGCCAGGGCGCGGCGTGCAGGCGGTAACGCGCCAGCCCGCCGTCGGCGCCGAGCGCGTCCACGCCTTCCACCACCGCATGCCAGCGCCGCCGTCCGCCGTCGGCCAGCAGCAGGCTGACGCTGATCTCCTTGCCCAGCAGCGGTTCGACGTCCAGCTCGGCCGACGCGGACAGGCAGTCCAGGGTCAGCGCGAACAGTTCCGAAACGCCTTCGCGCAGGCGCAGGCGTTCGACGACGAGCGCTTCGCCCAAAGGCGTTTCGACTTGCAGCAGGCGGGCGTTCTGGGACAGCGCGGCGACATCCAGGCTGCTGTAGCCCGCGGGCGGGGAGGAACGATCGATCATGGTGCGTGGCGGTGTGCGTGTGCCGTCAGGGCAGCGAGATGGTCAGGTGGGCGGCGCGCGGGCCGAGCTTGACGATGTCGTGATACGGGGCCATGGCGGTCTGCATGTCGCCGTTCAGGAAATGCGCCATGCCCAGGTAGGCCAGCAGGCCCAGCAACGCGAACAGCGCGCCGATGCTCCACAGCGGCACGTCGCGCTTGAGCGTGTGGGCGATCTTGTCGGGCAGCGGCCAGTGCGGCGCGAAGCCGGCACGCTTGCCGCGCAGCAGCGCGATCTCGTCGCCCAGGCGCGCGGTCAGGTAGCCCAGCTTTTCCTGGCCCTCGATCATGTACTTGCCCTGGAAGCCCAGCAGCAGGCACATGTAGAACACCTCCAGCGATTGCAGCCGCGGCGCGCCCTGGGCGCGCAGGTCCTCCAGCCGCGAGAAAAAGTTCTCGCCGGCCAGTTGCTCGCCGAACAGCGTCAGTTGCAGCGGTTGCAGCATCCAGGCGTCGCGGATCGAGAAGCCCGAATTCAGCACGGTCTCGTCGACCGCCGCGCAGAACGCATACTTGGTGGCGTAGACGTCCTCGGCCGGTATGTCGAGCTTCTTGGCGCTGCGCTCGAAGTCCGCCAGGAACTGCTGCACCCGCGCCGAGAACGACGCGGCGCTCGCCGGTTCCTGCCCGCTCTTGAGCAGGAACAGCATCAGGAAGCCGTCGTACAGCAGGTCCAACAGTGACTTGGCGGGGCGCGATCCGTAGAAATCGGCGGCGCGCGGCGGGAGCGAGGCGGCGGGCATCAGAGAGGGCGCGGCGGTGTTCATGGCGGGCTCTGTCGGTGGATGTCGGGGTGGCGTCGGGAAGGGGCGGACAGGGCGCGCGTCAGCGGGTGACGGCGATCAGGTCCAGTTTCAGCTCGGGTATGCCGGACGGCGCGTAGATGGCAATGCTGCGCGCCTGCAGCATGCGGTCGTACAGCGAGCCGCGCGTCTGCAGGGTGAAATAGCAGGCGCCCGGCTTGACCGGCACGGCCGGCGGCACCTGTGGCGTGTAGGCCAGTTGCACGCCCGGCATGGCCGACAGCACCAGCTTCTCGACATCGTCCGGCGCGCCGACCTTGAAGCGCAGCGGCACCGTTTCGGCCAGCTCGCTGGCTGGCGTCGCCGCGGACACCGACAGGTACAGCGCGGTGGTCTCGTCGAGCTTGTCGGAATCGAGGCGGCCCACGTGGAACGAGGGGCGCAGCTCTTCCAGCACGATGGAGAAGTAGCGCGTCGAGATCACGGTGTCGAGCAGGTCGCGCAGGATCGTGTCGAGCTGCGCGAAGGCCGCGCCGGGTTGCTCGTGGCGATACACCGGCAGGTCGGCCAGCGTGTGCACCTTCGAGAACGTCATCAGCGCGCCGGCCAGCCGCAGCATCTCCTGGAACAGGCGTTCCGGATGCAGCTGCGGGTTGTGGAACAGGTGCGACAGCGCCGAATAGGCTTCGTTGGCGGTGTGCAGCAGCCAGAACGAGGCCACGTCGCCCGAGCGGAACTCGATGATGTTCTTGTTCGGCTCGCGATGGAAACCGTACAGCGCATTGACCTTGGCCTGCAGCGCGTCCAGCAGGCGGCGCAACTGCTCGAACAGCGCGCCGCAGGCCTGCACCGTGAGGCTGGGCGCGATGAAGCCGGTGTCCAGCTCGTAACCGGCGCTGGCCGTGCGGCGCACGCGCGCCACCGGGATCGTCAGCAGCGCATCGCGCGGCTCGTGTTCGGACAGCAGCCGCACGTTCTTGCGCAGGAACGCCAGCTCGGCGGTGCTGGCATTGGTGTAGAGGTCGGGAGCGGGGCTGTCCTGGTGCGCGTAGCGGGCATCGAATCCCTGCGCCTGCTGCGCGTCGCGGTAGTTGCCGCCGATGTCCTTCATCGGATGCAGGGCCAGGTAGAACACGGCCTCGCTGGCGCCGTCCAGCCCGTCCAGCGCCACGGCGGGCGGCAGGTCGTCGTTGTGCGGCGCGTTGTAGATTTCGCCGTCGGGGAAGATCGCCGACAGTTCGGTGGCGCGCAACATGCCGTTGGCGAGCGCGGCGGCGTCGAAACGCGCGGCGCGCAGGCCCCACGAATACGGGTGCAGCGCGCGGCTCATTTCCGCCAGGCGGGCCTCATGGTAGGCGTCCTGGCGCTGAAAATGCTGGGGCCGCAGGAACAGGCCCTCTCCCCACAGGATCTTCGCTGAATAACTCACGTTGGCGGGCTCTCGTTATTGACTATCTATATATATGAAGAGGACGTTGCGGTGAACGCGCGCGGCTCGCGCCGGAATCAGTTCGGGCATTGCAGGGAACCGAGCCGGGACGGATCGAACGCGGGCATGCCCGGCGGCAGCACGATCTTGCCGGTGGCGACCGTCATGGCGCAGGCATGCGCGCCCAGGACGATGCCGGTGTCTTCGACTTCCTTGACCTCGAACACGTATTTCCAGCGCTGCGGCGCGGGCGCGTAAAACAAGGCGGCAACGGCGATGTACGCGGCGCCTTTCGGCACCTTTTCGACGTTCTCGAAACGCTGGCCTGGCGTCAGGGTGATTTCGCGCGACGCGATGAGACTGTCGCCCAATGCCGCCTTTTCCTGCGCAGTATCAACCAATTGAGTGAGCGGCGCGCGCTGAAATGCCTCGGCATTCTTCAAATAGTATGCTTTCGTAACGACGGCGGTTGGCTGGCCGCTGCTCGCATTCAAATTTTCTCCGGCGTGTATCGCCAATTTCACATCGGTGGGCGCATTCGGGTCCTTTTTCAGGCCCGCCGCATCGAGCGCCGTGCCGGTGATTCCGGCGACCGCGCCAAGGGCGGAAACCGCCGCACAACCATTAATGACGGGCACTGCCGCGATGAGCATCGTGGCCGCCAAGCATCGCGATAAATTGAGATGTTTTGACATGGCTCTTTATACCGGATGATTGCGACAACATACAGATGACGGCACGTTGCACGACATTTCGACGCAAGTTACATGACGTAATCCTCTGTAGTGGTGTACTAACAAAAAGTTGTTGAAATACGCGGCCCTTGGTTACATCAGACACGTGCCCAAAAAATGCAACTTTCCCGGTATTTCCTCATAGGTGGCATGGTGGCGTTAATGGCCGGTTGTGCCACCACCAACAAGCCCCAGACGGACGCTGAATACAAGCAGTCGATCACCCAGGCCACCGAGACGCTGGCCAACAAGGGGGGCGACGAGGCCGTGGCCCAATTCCAGGAGATCGCGCAGCGCAATCCGTCGCGCGGCGAACCCTGGTCGTACATCGCCAAGATCCGCTTCGATGAGCAGAAATACGGGGAAGCGATCGTTGCCGCCGATGAGGCGCTGAATCGCGACTCGAACGACTTCACCGCCAAGACCGTGCGCGCCGTGGGCGGCCTGCGAGTCGCCATGCAATCGCTGGCCGACCTGCGCGCCGACGCGCTGCTGGCCGGCAACGCCCGCAGCGACGCGGTGGCGCTGGCCGCCGCCATGCGTGAAACGCTGGGCCAGGACGTGCTGTTCCCCGAGGGCCGCAAGCCGCCGCGCGGCGGCGGCACGCGCCCGCCGCCCAAGCCGCGCAACGACAGCGCGGCCGCCACGGGCACGCCCGCCGCGGGCACCCCCGCCGCCGGTACGGCCGTGACCCCTTCGGCCGGCACGCCGGCCGCCAACGCCGGCGCCGCGGCCAAGCCGGCTCAATCCGGCGGCGCCACGCCGCCGGCCCAGACCTCTGCCCCTCCCGCGGGCCGCGCGCCGGATCCGTTCGGCAATCTCCTCAAACCCTGATCGGCCCGCCGGACCCGGCTGGCCGGGGCCGCTTGCCTTCGTCAATACGCATCCGCTTGGAGCCCCCATGGCTAAGAAAGAAAGCGTTCAGAAAAGACTCCAGAAAGTACGCCCGCCGCGCGTCCAGTTGACCTATGACGTCGAGAAGGGCGACGCGATCGAGCAGAAGGAACTGCCCTTCGTCGTGGGTGTGGTGGGCGACTTCAGCGCGCAGTCGGAAGCCGAGCTGCCGCGCCTGAAGGACCGCAAGTTCGTCAATATCGACGTCGACAACTTCGACGACGTGATGCGCGGCCTCGAGCCGCGCGCCGCGTACCGCGTGAAGAACCGCCTGACCGACGAGGGCGGCACCTTCGGCGTCGACCTGAAGTTCCGCTCGATCGAGGACTTCCGCCCCGAGGCCGTGGTGCAGCAGATCGAACCGCTCAAGGAATTGCTGGAGATCCGCACCAAGCTGGCCGACCTGCGCAACAAGCTGGCCGGCAACGACAAGCTGGAGGACCTGCTGGGCGAAGTGCTCAGCAGCACGGAAAAACTGCAGCAACTGACCAGCGAAGCCGGCAAGGACGGCAAGGGAGGCATCAATGAGTAATTCCGCCGCCGCGCAGAACGCATCCGCCCCGGCCGCCGCCGACTCGGGCCTGCTCGACCAGATCGTCGAGCAAAGCCGGGTGGCCAAATCCACCGCCGAGCACGATCGCGCCAAGGACCTGATCGGCGAACTGGCGCGCGAAGTCATGAAGGGCACCGTGGTGGTGTCGGACAACCTGTCTGCCATGCTCGACGCCCGCGTGGCCGAGCTGGACCGCCTGATCTCGGCCCAGCTCAGCGAAGTCATGCACGGCGCCGAGTTCCAGAAGCTCGAAAGCACCTGGCGCGGCCTGCATTACCTGTGCCAGGAAAGCAATACCGGGCCGATGCTCAAGATCAAGGTGCTCAACGTCACCAAGCGCGACCTGGTGCGCGACTTCCAGACCGCCATCGACTTCGACCAGAGCCTGATGTTCAAGAAGGTCTACGAGGAAGAATTCGGCACCTTCGGCGGCTCGCCCTTTGGCGCGCTGCTGGGCAACTTCGAGATCACCCGCCAGCCCGAGGACATGTACTTCATCGAGCAGATGTCGCACGTGGCCGCGGCCTCGCACGCGCCGTTCATCGCCTCGGCCTCGCCCGAGCTGCTGGGCCTGGACAGCTTCGCCGACCTGGGCCGCCCGCGCGACCTGGCCAAGGTGTTCGACACGGTCGAATACACCAAGTGGCGCAGCTTCCGCGACTCCGAGGACTCGCGCTATGTCGGCCTGACCATGCCGCGCTTCCTGGGCCGCCTGCCGTACGACCCGAAAGAGGGCACCTCGGTGGAAGGCTTCAATTTCGTCGAGGACGTCGACGGCACCGACCATGCCAAGTACCTGTGGTGCAACGCCGCCTGGGCCTTCGGCGCGCGCCTGACCGCGGCCTTTGCCGACTTCGGCTGGTGCGCGGCGATCCGCGGCGTTGAAGGCGGCGGTCTGGTCGAGAACCTGCCGACCCACACCTTCAAGACCGACGATGGCGAGATCGCGCTCAAGTGTCCCACCGAAATCGCCATCACCGACCGGCGCGAGAAGGAACTGAGCGACCTGGGCCTGATCCCGCTGGTGCACTGCAAGAACTCCGACTACGCGGCGTTCTTCGGCGCGCAATCGGTGCAGAAGGCCAAGAAGTACAACACCGACAGCGCCAATGCCAACGCGGTGCTGTCGGCGCAGTTGCAGTACATCTTTTCGGTGTCGCGCGTGGCCCATTACCTGAAGGCCATGATGCGCGACAAGATCGGCAGTTTTGCGTCCGCGCAATCGGTCGAGAGTTTCCTGAACCGCTGGGTCTCGCAGTACGTGCTGCTGGACGACAACGCGAACCAGGAGCAGAAAGCGCAATTCCCCCTGCGGGAAGCATCGGTGCAGGTTGCCGAAGTGCCGGGTCGTCCTGGCGTGTTCCGGGCCGTGGCGTTCCTGCGGCCGCATTTCCAACTCGACGAGCTGTCGATTTCCCTGCGTCTGGTGGCGGAACTGCCCGCCCAGGCCCAGAAATCGTGATGACCGTCTGATCCAAAGCTATTAACCGGAGAGTACTTTAATGAAGGACATCTACGTCAAATTCGGCAATCCCGCGCTCAAGGGCGAGTCCCAGGACAAGGATCACCCGGACTGGATCGAAGTGGGCTCGTGGCGCCACGAGATCATCCAGCCGCGGTCGGCCACCGCCTCGACCTCGGGCGGCCACACCGCCGAGCGCACCGAGCATGGCGAAATGGTCTTCACCAAGGACCTGGACGTGGTCAGCCCGCTGCTCTACCAGCACGCTTCGGGCGGCACGACCTTTGACGAAGTGACCATCGACTTCCTGCGCGCCGACGGCGAAGGCAACCGCGTCAAGTACCTGGAAATCAAGCTCAAGTACGTGATCATCTCGCGCGTCGCGCCGGAAGTGGTCAGCGAAGGCCTGCCGCACGAATCGTTCTCGCTGAAGTACGCCGCGGTCCAGTGGAAGTACACGCAGCAGAAGGTCGGCGGCAACCAGGGCGGCAATTCCCAGGGCGCCTGGAGCCTGACCAAGAACGACAAGACCTACTCGGTCTGATCCCGACCGCGCGGCAAGGCGAAGGCCGCGGCTCGTCCCCGGGCCGCGGTTTTCCTGAAAGAGGTCCGTGATGAAGGGATTCGAACCCAGCCTGTTCGACAAGCTGTTCGACGGGGACGGCCCGGCGCCGCACGCGCTGCGGCGCCTGTCCGTCGAGGAAATCAAGGAAACCGTCGCGCGCGACATCGAGGCCCTGCTCAATACCCGCATGGTCTTCACCGAGGAGTCGCTCAAGCGCTATCCGAACTGCCAGCGGTCGATCCTGACCTACGGGCTGTCGGATTTCTCCGGGCTCAGCCTGGCCAGCCACTACGACCGGGAATTCATCTGCCGGTCGCTGGAGCAGGCCATCGCCCGCCACGAGCCGCGCTTGACGCACGTGCGCGTGGTGCTCCAGGTCGACAGCCGCGCCACCTCGGTGCTGTATTTCGCGATCACCGCGATGCTGGACGTCGGCCCGGCCCATGAGCCGGTGACGTTCGACGCGACCTTGCAGCCGTCGACGCTGCAGTATTCGGTCAGCAAGGGCTGGGCCAAGGCCGCGGCGGCCGCCTGACAACATAAACGCACGCGGGCGCCGGCGGCCAGTCGCCGGCGAGGAAGGGAAAGATGGAAGAACTGCTGCCGTATTACGAACGCGAGCTGGGGTTCCTGCGCGGCTCGTCGCGGGATTTCGCCCAGCGCTATCCGAAGATCGCCGCGCGCCTGGGGCTGTCGGGAGAGACCTGCGAGGATCCGCACGTCGAGCGGATGATCGAATCGTTCGCCCTGCTGGGCGCGCGCATCAACAAGAAGCTGGACGACGACTATCCGGAATTCACGGAAGCGTTGTTCGAAGTGATGTATCCGCATTACCTGCGGCCGTTTCCGGCGTGTTCGGTCGCGCAGTTCGACATGGGCGGGGTGGCGGCCCAACTGACCGCGCCGGTGCGCGTGGCGCGGGGCACCGAATTGAAATCGCACGCCGTGCGCGGCGTGGCCTGCCGCTTCCGCACGGCCTACGACGTGACGCTGGCGCCGGTGGCCATCCGCCAGGCCACGTTCGCTTCGACCGCCAACGCGCCATCGGCCACGCAACTGCCGCCGGGAGTGACCGGCCGCCTGTCGCTGACGCTGGCCTGCCTGGCCGAAACGCAGAGCTTTGCCACTTTGGCCGTGGACCGCCTGCGGGTCTATCTGCACGGCGAACCGTCGTTCGTGGCGGCGCTGCGCGACTGCCTGTTCCTGCGCACCGCGGCGGCCTACATCGAGACCCAACCCGGCCGCTGGAACCGGCTGCCGGACGTGCCGCTGGCCCAGGTGGGACTGGCCGAGGACGACGCGCTGATCGATTTTCCGGCCAGCTCGCATCCGGCCTACCGGCTGCTGGCCGAGTACTTCGTCTTTTCCGAAAAATTCAACTTCGTCGACATCGACCTGGCGGCGCTGCGGCGCGCGGTCGGGCCGCTGCGCGAATTCACGCTGCACCTGCCGGTCAAGGGGCTGCGCGCCGATTCGAATACCGCGCGCCTGCTGGAATCGGCCTCGGCCGACAACTTCCGGCTGGGCTGCACGCCGGTGATCAACCTGTTCGAGCAGCGCGCCGATCCCATCCGCGTCACGCATGCGGCGGCCTCCTATCCGGTGGTGGCCGATGCGCGCCGGGCCTACGGCTACGAGGTCTATTCCATCGACCGCGTGCGGCTGGTGCGGCAGAACGCGCAGGGCGATTCGGTGGTGGAGTTCCGGCCGTTCTATTCGCTGCACCACGGCGAGACGCCCGAGGGCGCCAGCCATTACTGGACCGCGCGGCGCGATTCGATGGTGGCCGAGCGCAGCCCGGGCTACGAAATGGAGATGTCCATCGTCGACATCGACTTCAATCCGGCCCTGCCGCAGACCGAAACGCTGAGCCTGGAGCTGACCTGCACCAATCGCGACCTGCCGTCGCACCTGGCGGTGGGCCAGCCCGGCGGCGACCTGTTCCTGGAAGGCGGCTCGGTAGCGCGCGAGATCCGCATGCTGCGCCGCCCGACCCATACGCACCGCTTCCAGCAGGGCCGCGCGGCGCACTGGCGCCTGATCTCGCACCTGGCGCTGAACCACCTGTCACTGGTGCACAGCGGCCTGCCGGCGCTGAAGGAGACGCTGCGCCTGTACGACCTGTCGCACGCGGCGGTGGCCGCGCGCCAGATCGAAGGGCTGGTGGGGCTGGACTACAAGCCCGCCACCCACTGGATGCCGGGCGAGCCGTTCGCGACCTTCGTGCGCGGCATCGAGATCCGGCTGACGATCAATGAAGAAAACTTCGTGGGCACCAGCCTGCATGCCTTCGTGGCGGTGCTCAACCGCTTCTTCGGCCTTTACGTGCACGCCAACAGCTTCGTGCAGTTGGTGGTGCTGTCGCGCCGCGGCGCGGAGGAAATCCTACGGTGTCCCCCATGCAACGGCGACGCGATCCTAGCGTAATCGAATCGCTGCTGGCCGAGCCGCAGCGCTTCAAGTTCTTCCAGGCCGTGCGGGTGCTGGAACTGTGGTTCGCGCGCCAGGAAGGCACGCGCGCCAGGAATGCCGTGCCGGCGCACCTGCGCTTCGTCAACTCGTCGTCGCTGGGCTTTCCGGCCAGCGAGATCGCGGGGCTGACGGCCTTCGACAAGAACGGCCAGGCCCTGCACGACGCCGACGCGCGACTGGCGGCGCTGGCCGCCGGCACGCTGGGACGGGTGGAGATCGAGCCGGCCTTCTTCGGTCTGCTGGGCGGGCAGGGGGCCTTGCCGCTGCATTACTCCGAGATTCTCAGCCACCGCGAAAGCGCCACGCGCGACCGTGGCGCCCGCGCCTTCTTCGACATCTTCTCGAACCGGGCCGCGGCGCTGTTCTACGCGGCCTGGAAGAAGTACCGCATGCCGCTGCGGCACGAAACCGAACAGGACCATCACTACCTGCCGCTGCTGCTGGCGCTGGGCGGGGTAGGGCATCCGGCGCTGCGCGACCGCCTGCATGCCGGCGAGGGCCGCGTGTTCGACGAATCGCTGGCGCACTACGCGGCGGCGGCGCGGCAGCGGCCGGTGTCGGCCGCGTACCTGCAGCGGGTGCTGGCCGACTATTTCCAGGTCAGCTTGCGGGTCGAACAGTTCGTCGGCCGCTGGTACCACGTGCCGCCCGAAAACCGCACCCAGTTGGGCCGTCCCGGCGCGGTGCTGGGCGTTTCCGCCATGGCGGGCGAGCGCATCTGGCAGCGCGACCTGCGCATCCGGCTGTGGATCGGCCCGCTGTCCAGGTCGGCGTTCGCCGATTTCCTGCCCGGCGGCGCCCGCGCCCAGGCGCTGGAGAAACTGCTGACGATGTTCGGCGGGCTCAGCTTCGAATACGAGGTGCGGCTGGTGATGGCCAAGGAGGACGTCGCCGGCAGCGCGCTGGGCGGCGACGCCGAGGGCGGCGGCGCGCGCCTGGGCTGGAATTCCTTTCTTTGCACCGAACCGTCGGCGTCGGACCGCGACGACGCCAGCTACGAACTGCACACCATCCACTGAGAACAAGACAACCCAGAACATGGCCACTCCCCTGAAAACCCTGATCGGGAAACTGAACCAGACCTGCCGCCAGGCCGCCGAGCGCGCCGCCAGCCTGTGCATGGCGCAAGGCCACTACGAGGTGGATCTGGAACACCTGTTCCTGGCGCTGCTGGAAAAGCCCGCCAGCGATTTCAGCATCGTGGCGCGCCGCAGCGGCATCGAGGCCTCGGTGCTGGAGGCCGACCTGAACGCCGAGATCCGCGGCTTCAAGAACGGCAATACCCGCACCCCGGTGTTTTCGCCGCACCTGCCGCGCCTGTTCGAGCATGCCTGGCTGATCGCCTCGTTGGACACGCAGACGACCCGCATCCGCTCCGGCCATCTGCTGCTGGCGCTGCTCACCGAGCCCGATCTGGCGGCGCTGGCGCGGCGCGGCTCGCGCCTGTTCGAGTCATTCCGGCTGGAAGAGCTGAAGCACGATTTCGCGGCCCTGACGGCCGGCTCGGAAGAGGCCGGCCAATCGGTGGCGCTGGGCGACGACGCCGTTCAGGGCGAGGCCGCAACGCCCGCGGCCGGGCTGTCCAAGACGCCGGCGCTGGACCAGTACACCACCAACCTGACCGAGCGCGCCCGCGAAGGCAGGATCGACCCGGTGATCGGCCGCGATGCCGAGATCCGCCAGATGATCGACATCCTGACGCGGCGGCGCCAGAACAACCCCATCCTGACCGGCGAGGCCGGCGTCGGCAAGACCGCGGTGGTCGAAGGCCTGGCGCTGCGCATCGTGGCCGGCGACGTGCCGCCGGCGCTGGCCGGCGTGGCGCTGCGCACGCTGGACATGGGCCTGCTGCAGGCCGGCGCCAGCGTCAAGGGCGAGTTCGAGAACCGCCTGAAAAGCGTGATCGACGAGGTCAAGCAAAGCCCCACGCCCATCATCCTGTTCATCGACGAAGCCCACACCATGATCGGCGCGGGCGGGCAGGCCGGCCAGAACGATGCCGCCAACCTGCTCAAGCCGGCGCTGGCGCGCGGCGAACTGCGCACCATCGCCGCCACCACCTGGAGCGAATACAAGAAGTACTTCGAGAAGGACGCCGCGCTGGCGCGGCGCTTCCAGGTGGTCAAGGTGGAAGAACCCAGCGAGACGCTGGCCGCCAGCATGCTGCGCGGCATGGCGCCATTGATGGAAAGCCATTTCGGCGTGCGCATCCTGGACGAAGCCATCGTCGCCGCCGCCCGCCTGTCGCACCGCTACATCAGTGGCCGCCAGCTGCCGGACAAGGCCGTCGGCGTGCTGGACACCGCCTGCGCCCGGGTGGCGCTGGGCCGCAGCGCCACGCCGGCCCTGATCGACGACGCCCGCCACCGCCTGGCGCGCCAGGAAACCGAGCGCGCCGCCCTGCGCCGCGAGGCCGCCGCCGGCGCCGCGCAATCGGCGCGCCTGCGCGAACTGGACGAGGAGATGGCCGCCACCCGCCAGCAGCTGGCCGACGCCGAGGCGCGCCTGGCCCAGGAAAGCGAGCTGGTGCGGCAGATCCACGCGCTGCGCGAAGAGCTGGAAGCCGCAGGCCAGGAACCCGAGCCCGAAACCACCGGCAAGCGCCGCGCCGGCAAGGCCGCCGAGCCGACGCCCGCCCAGGCGCAACTGGCCGAGCTTCAGCAGCAACTGCGCGCCCTGCAGGGCGAAGCGCCGCTGGTGCCGGCCTATGTGGATGCGCAGGTGATCGCCGAGATCGTCTCGGCCTGGACCGGCATCCCGCTGGGCCGCATGGTCAACGACGAAATCCGCACCGTGCTGGAACTGCAGCCGCTGCTGGCCGAACGCGTGATCGGCCAGGACCACGCGTTGCACGCCATCGCCCAGCGCGTGCGCACCGCGCGCGCCGGCCTGGAAGACCCGAACAAGCCCAAGGGCGTGTTCCTGTTCGTCGGCCCCTCCGGCGTGGGCAAGACCGAGACCGCGCTGGCGGTGGCCGACATCCTGTACGGCGGCGAGCGCAAGCTGGTCACCATCAACATGAGCGAATACCAGGAGGCCCACAGCGTCTCGGGCCTGAAAGGCTCGCCGCCCGGCTACGTCGGCTACGGCGAAGGCGGCGTGCTGACCGAAGCCGTGCGGCGCCAGCCCTACAGCGTGGTGCTGCTGGACGAGATCGAGAAGGCCCATCCCGACGTGCTGGAATTGTTCTTCCAGGTGTTCGACAAGGGCGTGATGGACGATGCCGAAGGGCGCGAGATCGACTTCCGCAACACGCTCATCATCCTGACCTCCAATGTCGGCTCGTCGACCATCATGCAGGCCTGCCTGAACAAGTCCGCCGAGGAACGGCCGGATCCGGACGCCTTGCAGGAACTGCTGGCGCCGCAGCTGTACAAGGCTTTCAAGCCCGCCTTCCTGGGCCGCATGAAGACCATCGCCTACTACCCGGTGGATGACGACGCCCTGGCGCGCATCATTGGCCTGAAGCTGGCCCGCATCGCCGAGCGGGTGCAGGCCAACCACCGCGCCGTGTTCGATTGGGACGACGCGCTGGTCGAGGCCGTGCTGGCGCGCTGCACCGAGGTGGACACGGGCGCGCGCAACGTCGACCACATCCTGAACGGCACGCTGCTGCCGCAGATCGCCGAACAGGTGCTGGGCCGCATGGCGCAGGGCGAGGCGATCGCGCGCATCCGCGTCACGGCCGGCAAGAACGGCGACTTCCGCTACCGCCTGACCTGAGCCAGGAGCCGCGATCATGCCCCAGGATTCTTCCGGACTGTCCCGCCTGTCGACCGCCGGCATCGCGCAGGCCAACCGCCTGCTGGACCTGCGCACGCCGCTGGGCGAGAACCGCCTGGTGGCCGAGACCCTGTCGGCCACCGAACAATTGAGCGGCGGCGCCTATCGCCTGGAGATCACCGCGCTGTCCGACGACGCGCATATCCCGCTGAAGGCCCTGATGGGCCAGCCCGTCACCCTGCGCCTGCAGACCGCGCTGGACCGCGAGCAGCCGCGCCTGTGGCACGGCCACGCCACGGCGGTGCGTTTCCTGGGCGCCAATGGCGGCCTGGCGCGCTATGGGCTGACCGTGGAGCCGTGGCTGGCGTTCCTGCGGGCGCGGCGCGACAGCTTCGCCTACCAGGACAAGACGGTGATCGACATCGTCGACAGCATCTTCGGCGACTACAAGGGCCAGGGGGCGCTGGCGCCGCAATGGCGCTGGGAAGTGAAGGATCGCGCCGCCTACGCCAAGCGCAGCCTGGCCATCCAGTACCGCGAAACCGACTACGCCTTCGTCGAGCGCCTGCTGGCCGAAGAGGGCCTGTTCTACTGGGTCGAGCACGCCGACGACGGCCATACCCTGGTCATCGCCGACCACAACGGCGCCTTCAAGCCCGGCCCGCAGGCCAGCGTGCGTTTCGCGCGCGCCGACGTCACCGAAACCGAAGACAGCATCCAGCGCTGGAGTCCGCGCCAGCGCTGGCAGACCAACGCCGTGCGCATGGCCAGCTGGGACTACCGCAGCGCCCAGGCGCGGCCGGTCTCGGCGCAGGCGGACGCCGGCAAGCTGGCCAACGCGATCGAGCTGGTCAGCGACGACTATCCCGGCCAGTACGCCTACGAGGACAGCGCCCAGGGCGAGCGGCTGGCGCACAATGCGCTGGCCGCGTTGCGCGTGCGCCAGCAGAGCATCGAAGGCGCGGGCACCGTGCGCACGCTGGCGCCGGGGCAGCGTTTCGAGCTGACCGGCCACTACCAGCAGGGCGGCGCGTCCGCCTTCGTGGTGATCGCCATCACGCACCAGGCCCGCAACAACTTCGACGCCGACCTCGGCCGTGCCGTGAGCGAGGCGTTGGGGGGCGGCGACAGCGACGACGCCGATTTCTATCGCAACGCCTTCACCTGCATCGGCAGCGACACCGAATTCCGCCCCGCGACGCAGGATGGCCATGGCGTGCGCCTGCACCCCCGTCCCACTGTGTTCGGCGCGCAGACCGCCCTGGTGATCGGCGCCGAGGAACCGGTGCACACCGACCGCGATCACCGCATCAAGGTGCAGTTCCATTGGCAGCGCGGCAAGGCCTCCAGCAGCCGGATGGCGCATCCTTCGGGGGAAGAGAACGCGCCCGCCAAGGATGAACTGGGCACCTGGGTGCGCGTGGCCGAGCCCGTCGCCGGCGGCGACTGGGGCGGCCATTTCGTGCCGCGCGTGGGCCAGGAGGTGCTGGTGGAATTCCTGCATGGCGACATCGACCGGCCGGTGGTGGTGGGCGCGCTCTACAACGGCGAGGGCGCCGAGGATGCCTCGCACAACAAGGTGCAGGCGGGCGGCGCCAACGCCACTGGCAATGCGCCGGCCTGGTTCGCCGGCGCCAACGAGGGCCACGCCCACAACGCGGTGATGTCCGGCTTCAAGACCCAGGCCCTGGCCAGCAGCGGCGCCGGCACCGGCGGCTACAACCAGCTGGTGCAGGACGACACGCCGGGCCAGTCGCGCCTGACCGCCTCGACCACCCAGGCCGATGCGCGCCTGAACCTGGGCCACGTCAAGCAGCAGCGCGACAACGAGCGGCTGCAGGACCTGGGCCATGGCGCCGAGCTGTCGACCAAGGAGGCCGTGGCGCTGCGCGGCGGCTCGGGGCTGCTGCTGAGCGCCGACCTGCGCGAGAACGCCGAAGGGCCGCTGCTCGACAGTGCCGAGGCATCCAAGCAGATCGAGGCCGCGCTGGAAGCGGCCAGGGAACTGGCCGACGTCGCGGTCAGGCAGAAGGCCATCCTGGACGGCGACCCGCAAGCGCTGCCGGCGCAAGAGGGCCTGCAACACATCCTGGAAGTGGTCGAGGCCACCCAGGACGATCCCAATCCCCAGGGCGCCGCCGTCAAGGTGGCGGCCTACAGCGAACCGCACATACAGGTCAGCGCGCCCAGCGGCATCGGCCAGTACACGCCGGCCAATGCCTTCCTGGTGGCCGGCGCCACCTTCGCGCAGATCGCGCCGGACGTGAACTGGGCCAGCAGCGCGCACCTGGCGGTGGGCGTGGCGGGCGGCGCCTTGCTGTTCACGGCCGGCCACGCGGCCGGCGGCGGCCGGCCGGTCAAGGACGCGGGCCTGCGCCTGCATGCGGCCGGGGGCAAGCTGCGCCTGCACAGCCAGGACGCCAGGATGACCCTGAGCGCCGAAAAAGCCGTGACCTTCGCCTCCGCCGGCGCCAACGTGCTGGTCGAGGGCAAGCAGCGCGTGCTGGCCACGGCCGCCGGCGCCTATCTGCGGCTGGAGGGCGGCGGCATCCAGCTGCATGCGCCGGGCAAGGTCGAGTTGAAGGCCGGCGCGCACAGCTGGGTAGGGCCGCAGACGGCCAGCGGCAACCTGGCCCCGCCCTCGGGTGAATTCAAGGATTGCCCGAGCAAGGTCAACAGCGCCGCGGCGGGAGGGTCGGCCTTTGTTTGACGGCGACTTTCCGCGCGACGCGGACCGGGCCGCCGTCTCGCGGCTCTACCAACAACTGCTGGCTGCTGCCTCGGGCCTGCCGCAAGACCGGCTGTACGTTCTGGTCGACCCCACCATCGAGGATCCGCTGGCCCATGCCAGGCGCCGGGGGCAGGCCGTCGCGTTGCCCCTGGATCGCAGCCGCTTCCTGGCCGAACATTGCCCCTACCTGCTCGAACTGGGCGAGTTCGGCCGCGACGACGCGATCGAACTGGCCGTCGAAGCGGCGTGCGCGGCCGCCGGCCCCGGCCGGACGCAGCGGCCGATCTGCGGCTGGATCGCCAGCCCCGTGGCGCCCGCCGCGCTGGCCCGGCATCTGGCGCGCATGGCGCGCTGCCTGGTGCCGGACCGCGCCGACCCCGTGACGCTGCGTCATTGGGACCCGCGCGTGGCCGAGGTATTGGCCGAAGTGCTGTCCGAAGACCAGATGGCCCAATGGCTGGCGCCGGTCCGGGCCTGCTGGCGGCCGGGCCGCGCCGCCGGCGAGCTGGCGCTCCAGTATGAACGGTCGGCGGCCGCTGGCGCGCCGCAGGCCGGTCCGGCGGCGCCGCTGGTGCTCGATCGCGCGCAATGCGCCGTGCTCGAACGCGCCGGCTGGGTCAACCAGGCGCTCGACGCCCTGGCCGAGGCCGGCCACGACATGGGCGGGTCCCGCCTGCGCGCGCGCGCCGACCGGCTGGTGGCGCGCGCCCAGGCGCGCTGGGGGC
Source organism: Achromobacter sp. EG18 (assembly GCF_059759395.1). Taxonomy (NCBI): domain Bacteria; kingdom Pseudomonadati; phylum Pseudomonadota; class Betaproteobacteria; order Burkholderiales; family Alcaligenaceae; genus Achromobacter; species Achromobacter sp. EG18. The sequence goes on along the minus strand of NZ_CM186213.1, from coordinate 1,544,759 downwards.
TGGAGACGGACACCGACATCGTCGACTACGCCTTGCACGGCCTGCTGGTGCACCCGCATTTCGACCAGCACCCCGACATCCGCCACGCCATGGCGACCATGCAGGCCAATGGCATCGCGGCGGTGGCGGCCTTGAACGACATCACGCAAGAACAATGGAACCGCGTGCGGCAATGGACCGGCGCGGCATCCGAATCGGAGCAGACAGAGGTGAGGGATGGCCGAGCTTTCTAACGCGCGCCGCGCCGCCGCGGCGAATACCTGCGGCGAAACCAAGGGCAAGTGCATCAACTGCGACAAGCAGGGCGGCGTGGCGATCATGCCGCTGGTGCCGGCGCCGTTGCCGCGCCCCATGGTGCGCGAAGCCTGGGCCAATAGCGAGCATGGCGGCGCCAGCAATACGCAATGGGAGATTCCCGCCCATCGCATGTACAGCACCTGGCTGGAAAAAAAGCTGAACGCGCACGCCAAGGTGCGGCTGTTCGATCCGCGCTTCGACCCCGCCGGGCTGCCGGTGGAAACCTATTTCGTGCGCGTGCCCGCCGCCGGCTACCTGTACGTGCTCAAGCAGGACAAGACCTGGGACGGCTACCTGCTCGACAAGAAGGGCTACTACCGCAAGATCCCGGTCGCCAAGATGCCGGAAGACGCCGAGACCACCAAGCCGCTGTCCGAGGCCTGCTCGTCGGAGGGGCACAACAACACCGCCACGCAGTTCATCACCATCGATCACGTGCGCAGCCCCAAGGTCTGGATCGCCTACAGCCGCTACGTCTGGGACAGGGAGACCCGCAAGGATTACGAAGACGACAAGGACGGCTGCCGCACGGCCCGCATGACCGAACTGAACGTCAAGGACATTGCCGACGGCAAGGTGGGGCCGGGCAGCACCGCGCCCAACACCTGCAAGCTGACCATGCCCGACATCACGGAGATCGTCGCCGACTACGCGCCGGCGGACGTGCAGCGCTGCCTGAACGCGGGGCTGCACAACCCGCTGCAGCTGCGCGCCGAGCCGGAACCGCAGTTGCTGACCGCATCCATGTGGGGGGTGAATTCGAAGCTGCCAGCGTTGCAGTGGGGGGTGGGACTGGTGCTGCCCGATCCGGTGGGGATCGTGCAGGAACTGAATCTGCGGCGCAATATCGCGGCCGCGCGGGCGTCGGTGCTTGAAGGAGCGCTCGATCCGGAGCGCGCCCGCAAACGTGTCATCGCCGATATCATCCAAGGCATGTGCCTGAGCGCGAAGGCCAATCCAGGGCCGTTCTGGGCGGCCAATTATGGGCCGGAGCGCTACGAACGGAACATAGACACCGGGGCATGGAAGGCGGCGCTTGCGGACAGTGAAGGCAAGACGTCCTTGATGTCGCAGATCGAGAACTTGAGCTCGCTATTCACGACCTGGATCAAATGCCAGGGCTGGAAACAACAGCAGCGCTCCGATTTCTGTGACCGGGATGATGCGGCTGGGGTGCGGCGCGAACATATGGCGGCGTCTTGCGTTGCCGGCTCGGGCCAGACCGAAAGGGAACGCGTGGAGGTCTGGGCGGAACTCTGGAAGCTGTCGGTCGATGATCCGGACAACTGGTTCTATCGAAGCTTGTCCGCGGGCAATTCGGATCTCTACAAGCTGCTGGCGGACACGGGTTCGGTCGACGAAGCCGGTTCGATCATCAGGGCTGCCTATGCGATGGTGACTCCGTATATGGAAGGCGGCGCATTGAAGATCGATAATCTGCGCGAAGCCTTGAGAGCCAAGCGGCGCTATAACGAGGCCACCGCCACGCTGGTGGATACCGTGACGGGGCAGTTGGTCAAGCTGATGATCAATGATCCCAAGACGTACAACCGGCTCATGCGCGGCATCGCGATGACGCTGGTCACGCGTGACGACTTGCTGGTCTCACCGGCGGTGCTGAAGGGGCCGTTGGCGGAGATCAAGAATCTGCTGGAAGAAGCCGCGACCAAGCCGATAGAAGGTCGCGCGCCGATACGTGTGGGCGGCGCCTTGCCCGCTGGCAGAAGCTATCTGGCGCAGGAAGGCAACCTGGGCCAGCGCGGCCTGAGCCTGTCGGAAACAATGGGGCGCGGCGTGTATCTGGATTTGCCCGAGGACAGAATGACGATCTCTGCCGTGGTCGCATTCACCTTCAAGAAGCTTGCCCAGGGGGAAAAGCTCAGCCGCTCCCTTGCGGGAGGCACGCCCCTGCAGGAAATCGAATTACCGTTGCGGGAACAGGCCCGGGTGAACCCCTATCTGAACGGCCGTGTTGCATTGACGGGGAACCTTGCGTCCACCGCCCTGGGCTCGGGGATCATGTTCTTCCAGGCGCAAGGCGCCATCAACGCGTTGGCGGCGACGCTCAAGGAAGGCGCCTCGATAGAGGACAGAATGACGAGCGGCGCGGGCGCGACGGCAAACATCGTTGCCACGGTCAGCATCGGTTTCGATTTGGCTTCCTCTATCGGCGCGCTGGTTTCCAAGGAGGTTTCGCTGAAACTGATGCGGCAGGGCGCCAAGCTCGGTTTGGCGGCCGGCATTCTGGATGGCTTGGCGACCGCCTATGGGGCATACCGCAAGCGTCAAGCGGGCAACAATACGTCGGCGTATTGGAGTACGGCCTCGGCGCTGGCGACCGTGATATCGGGGGCGGCAGGCTATGGGGCGACGATGGCGGTGGCTGGCGGAGGTTCCGCCTTTGCGGTCCTGGGGCTGTCGCTGGGACCGGTCGGCTGGACCTTGCTGACGATCGCTGCGCTGGGAGTCGCTATATGGACCGCGGTGAACGCGGCGGGAACCGACGATACCAGTCGTTTGCCCGTGGAGTATTGGCTTGATAATGGCGTGTTCGGCAAGCGTGCGCAGCTTGGCAACACCGACAACAACCCCTTCGCCACCAAGGCAAGCGCCGGCAAGCGCGGGGCGCCGGCCATTCCGTTCGCCAATCTGAATGACGAACTTCAGGCGCTGGAACGCATTATCCTGGTGGCCAGTGGTTACTTGATGAAGGGCGCGGTGGGGAACGGGTATTTCCACGCCCATTACAACGTTACGGTCCCGCTATATTCTGATGACACGCGGGTCACGATCGAATTCTATAGGAACGATCGGGACGGAAAGAAGGTCTTCCGCACCATGAGCGCCGGGAAGAACGCGACGTTGCCTGCGGTACAAAGCGGATCCTCTCTTGTTCCTGCCCCGGGGTTCAGGAACGAGCAAATGACCATTGACCCAATCAGCAAAAGCGCCAAATTGACAGGCTCTTTTCAGGTGTTTCTGGGCTTGCGTGGATTCTATTGCATGAAGGTCCATTATTGGCCGAATGAAACCCAGCGGCCCGGAATGGAGACGGGGTTTGAGTCGGGGGTCTACGTTGACAACTACTAGGAAAAAAAAACAAAAAAGAGATCTGGAGGCATTGCCGGAGCGCAGCGGCGCTTGGGGATGGCTGTTGTCGGAACGGTCAGGCGCACAGCCGGCGGCTGACGGCATGGTTACCGAATTGACGCCTGCCTGTTTGCGCTTGACGGGACCTTTCGAGGCCTCGCGCGGCTACGTGGCATGCGTTTCGTTGGCGGCCGCGGTTGGCCTGACTTTGCTGTTCCTCACCGCGCTCGTCGATCTCTACAGGGGCAGGACCACCCTGGAAACGGGGCTGGCCGTCATGATGACGGGTTATCTCGTGTGTGCCCTGGTCGGCTGGGTCTGCGCTTACCGATCCATTTTTTCGCCCATCCAGGAGACCACCCTGGTCAGCCGGCCGTTACGCCGCTTGTATGCATGGGAAAAGCGGACCGGCTGGACGACGGTCGACTTTGATCGCGCGCGGGCCTACGTGGGCAACTATCACGTGGTCACCACCACCGGGGCGGGCGCGGCTTATCCATTGCGTGTCGTCGAGATCGCGCCCGATTCGCGCCGCATCCTCAAGGGCGTGGCGCTTACCGCGCCCTTTGATCGTCCGGAAGCCGCGGCGCAGCTTTGGGAGTTCATCCGCTTGTACATGGATGCCGAACCCGCGGCATTGCCACCGGTCGCGTTGGTGCCGGATCATCGCGTCAACGCGTATGCATGGATGGACAGAGAACTGTTTCCCTATGCGATCGATCGTCACCACAGATTGGTGCGGCCGTTCGCGTTCTGGTTCTTCAGCGGCGCCTATTACCTGCCGAATTGGATGGAGTGCTGGATTCGCCGATTCGGACGCCGCCCCGCGCTGCCGGCGGAATTGGCGGCAGTGGCGGGCTGGCAAGGCGACAACCCGTATCGGATCGTCCCGCCGACGCAGGAAGAACTGCTGGCGCGGGCCGGGAATCTGCCGTCCATGAAAAGGCGCTGGCGGCTGGCGAGTATTTTCGGCTTGGCGCTCTGGGTTGCCCTGCCGCTGTTCTTCGCGGGCGTCGTGGTGTCCAACTGGTAGGCGGGTATTGACGGACGTCGGTTCCACGCCGGCGGCATGCATTCGATGAGCACAGAGCAATCGACGGGATATTCGGAATCGGTGGCAATGACGGCTGAGCGGCATGACAAGGTCAGCAAGCTGGCCGGCAAGATCGCGGGGCTGCGCCGCGTCAGGCGCTCGCGCGATTTCGTGATGGATCAATTAGGCGGTGGCGTTGGCGCGTCGGCGGTGTCGGCGGGTCTGGCGGGTCTGGCGGGAATGGGCGGCGCGGCCATTGCGATCGCTACCCTCGACAGCACGGAGAAGGCGGACTTCGTCGAATTCACGCTCGACGGGGAGTCCGTTCGAGGCTGGTTCTGGCGCTTTCCTTTTGACGAGGGCGATGACATCGAACTGGTGGCCGAGCACGATGGGCAGGTTTGGACGGCGTACGGCGCCCGCCGGCCGGCCGATGCGCTGGTGGCGGTGTATCCGCACTGTTTCGAGGGACGCCGGGCACACTACGCTTCCACGTTTTGCTTCTGGGGCATCGTGGTGGCGGCGGTGTTTCTGTTCATGATGTGCCTGGACGCGATTTTCGCAATGTTCAAGGGCACATTCAGCCTGACCGGCCAGTTGTCGGCGTACGCGATCTACCTGGCCTATGGGTTGCCGGCGTTGTTGCTGGTTTTTGGATTCCTGGCCTGGCGGGGCGGTCGCAAGACGGAGGGGTTTGCGCGAATGGCGGAGCTTATTTTTACCGGCTTTGGCTGGAAGAACGCCAGCGACATCAATTTGCGCAAGACGTCCAGGGCGCTGCGTCGCGACGGTGATGGACGCGATTACGGCACGCTTTATTTTCGCTATGGATAAAGCAAATGTGCCGGTAACACGCCTGCAGCGCCCGCTTGAGCGTGGGGCATCTGATCGATGAGGAAAACCAGAGGCAGGGCGGGCATCACCATGGTCCCGGAGAAGAGCGGGGCATGGGGATGGCTGTTGCCTGCCGGCTCGCAGCGCGCGCGCAGCCCGGAGGACTCCTCCGTGCTGTACAACGTGGTCGAAATCAATCCCGCCTGCCTGCGCCTGGTTGGTCCGACCGAGAACCTGCGGGGTCTTGGCATCGTCATGACGATCATGTTCAGCCTGATGCTGCTGCTGATCGCAACCCAGTTCATCCTGTTCTACGACACGGCGACGCGCGGCTACGGCGAGTATCTGGCGTTCGCCGGAGGCGGCACGCTGCTGGGCGTGTTCGGGCTGTGGCGCGCCTACCGCGCTGCGTTTGCGCCCATGCAGTACACCGCCATCATCAGCCGACGGCTGCGGCGCATCTACGCCTGGAGCAGAAAGGGCGGCTGGATATCGGTGGACTACGACCGGGCCGTGCCATACATCTGCAGATTCAGGCTGGTGGCGCCCACGGGCGCGTCCGCGCCGGTCTTTCCCTTGCGGCTGGCCGAGCTTGAGCCGGACTCGCGCCGCATCGCGCGCTTCATTGCGCCGATTCGGACTTTTTCGTCGCGCGAAGCCAGCGCTGGCGCCTGGCAGTTCATCCGGCGCTACATGGACGAGGATCCCAGCGCCGTTCCTCCCGTGGTCCTGGTGCCGGATCATCGCATCAATGCCTTTGCGTGGATGGATCGGGAACTGTTCACGGACGAGATCGACCGGCAGCATCACCCGGCCGGCCTGTTCGACGGCTTCACGTTCTGGATCATGGCGGGGACGTACTACTTGCCAAACTGGATGGAATATTGGACGCGCCGCTACGGCAGACGGCCGCCGCTGCCCCCCGAGTTGGCCGCCGCCCTGCAGTGGGAAGGCGAGAACCCGTACCGCATCGTGCCGCCCACGCCGGAAGAGACGCTGGCCATGCAAGGCAAACTTCCCCACATGAAAAAGCGCTGGCTGCATGCCAGCATCCTGGGGGTTCTGATGTGGGGCGTGCTGCCGTTGTCATTCGTGTTCGGGACGGTGTGGACATGGATATCATCATTAAATTAAATCCGGGTAATATTGACGAATAATTTAATCCGGGTAAAAATTGCGTCCTTCTCCAACCCGAAGGATGCAAGGCATGACCCGATTCGACCTGAACACCGGCGCCACCGCGCCGCTTGCCGATGAAATCGACCTGACCGACCTGCCGGTGACGGGCACGTTGCCGCCCGAGCTGGACGGCGCGCTGGTGCGCAACGGTCCCAACCCCCTGCGCGGCCGTTTCGAGGGCAACGACGTGCTGTCCTGGTGGCCGCAGCCGGCGATGCTGCACGCCATCACCTTGCGCGACGGCCGCGCCACGGGCTACCGCAACCGCTGGGCCCGCACCCGCCTGTGGGCGCGCGAATACGCGCCCGCGCTGGCCGCCGACCTGCCCGACACCAATCCCAACGTCAACGTGCTGCGCCATGCCGGCGAAACCCTGGCGTTGGCCGAAGGCGGCGCGCCGCTGGCGATGACGGCGGGGCTGGATTTCCTGGGCGCCAGCGGCCGCCATCCCGGCCTGGCGGGCGGCATGACCGCGCACCCCAAGATCGATCCCGCGACCGGCGAGTTGATGAGCTTTCGCGCCCGCTGGGAGCGGCCCTGGCTGCGCTATGGCGTGGCGGATGCCCACGGCCGGCCGCTGCTGGACCAGCTGATCGAGGTGCCCGGGCCGTCGATGATGCACGACATGGCCATCACCGCCCGCCACAGCATCCTACTGGACCTGAACGTGGCCTACGACTTCTCGATGCTGTCACGCGGCTACCGCATGCCGCTGCGCTGGCACGACGAGCGGCGATCGCGGCTGGGCGTGATCCCGCGCCATGGCGGGCCGGTACGCTGGTTCGAGGTGGCGCCGTGTTTCATCCAGCACGTGGTCAACGCCTACGAGGCCGATGACGCCACGCTGGTGCTGGACGTGGTGCGCTATCCGGAGTACCTGCGGCTGTCGCGTGACGGCGCGGGCTTCGAGGACAGCCCGTTGGGGGTGCTGTGGCGCTACGTCGTCGACCTGGCCGGCGGCGGCGTCAGCGAGCGCCAGCTGGACGACGCCGGCATCGAACTGCCGCGCATCAACGATGGCCGCACCGGCCACGCCTACCGCTATGCCTACGCCGTGCATCAACCCAACAATCGCGAGATGCGCGGGGTGGTGCGCTACGACCTGGAGACCGGCGCGCGGCAGCGGTACGAGGTGCCGCCGGGCGACCAGAACAGCGAACCCGTGTTCGTGCCGCGCCCCGGCGCGCAGTCGGAGGACGACGGCTGGGTGCTGGTGTGCGTCTATCGACAGGAGGGCGACCGTAGCGACGTGGTGGTGCTCGATGCCCGCGACCTGACGGCCGGACCGCTGGCCACGGTGCGCCTGCCGCGGCGGATACCGGCGGGTTTCCATGGCGCCTGGCTGCCACGCGAGGCGGGCTGAAGGCGAGGGCGGCGCGGGGGCGGTCCGCGCCGGGAGGCCGCTTGAAGGCGCGCGCCGGCGGGGCATTGGGCCGGCATGGCCAGCGTTGCCTGTCGCGGTTGCGGGCGGGAGGTGTCCTAGCGGCCCTTGGCGCGCGCGCCTTTCCTGGCGGGCGCGCGCGACGTCTCCTTGGCCGGCGGCGCGGCGGCCGCCGTTACCTGTTCCATCCAGGCCAGCGCCTCGGTGTAGGTCACGAACTGCTGCAGATAGCCCGGCGACAGCTCGCGCATCAGCGACAGGGCGCGGTGCACCAGTTGATTGGAATTGAGCGGGCCGGCGTTCTTGTGCACCTGCTCCTGCGACTGGCGCACTTGGCGGTCGGCGCTCAGGCCGGACCAGATCTCGCGCAGCCCGTCCAGCACCGGCATGTCCGGATAAGCGTCGCGGCGCGCCTGCGCGGCGATGGCGTCGGGATCTTCGCCGGGGGCGCCAGGGTAGGCGAGATACGCCGCCAGCTCGGCCAGCGGTCCGCGCGCGGGCTTGGGAACCGCCATGGCCGGCGCGGGGCTGGCGTCGGGCGTAGCGGCATCGTCCAGCCCTTCGGCGGCGGTGTTGGCCGCGCTGGCCGCGGCGATGCGCGCCGCATACGCCTGCAGCAACTGCGCCAGTCGCTCGTCCAGCCGGGCGCGGGCGGCGCCGGCGTGGGCGGCCGCGCGCCGGGCCAGCGCCTCGATGAAGTGGAAACCGACCGGATCGAGCCGGTCGTCGCCGCGCTCGCGCCAGGCCTGCAAGATGGCGGACGTGGCCTCGGCGGACGTGGCGTCGGGCGCGGCATCCGCGCCGGCCGTCAGCGCCAGGCCCAGGCCGCCATCACTGGCCACGCGCGGCCTCCGTGCCGTTGGACGGCTTGGGAAGGGGCATGATCTCGACCCGGCGATTCTTCGCGCGGCCTTCTTCGTCGGCGTTCGAGGCCACCGGCTGCTCGGCGCCGAAGGCGGCGGCGAACACCAGGGACGACGGCACGCCTTCGTCGATCAGGGCGCGGGTGACGGTCAGCGCGCGCTGCGCCGACAGGTCCCAGTTGTCGGCAAAGCGCCGGTTGCCTTCGCGCACCTGCTGGTCGTCGGTGAAACCGCTGACCATCAGGATCTCGTCATTGGCCTTCAGGTAGGCCGACAGCGGTTCGATCAGGCTTTTCAGCACCTCGCGGCCTTCCGGCTGCAACTGGTCGGAATTGAGCGCGAACAGCACGCTGCCGCTGATGCCGATGCGGCCGTTGATGAGCGTCACGCGGCCGGCCGCCAGCGGCGCGGCCAGGGCATGCTCCAGCGTCTGGCGGCGCTGGGTCTCTTCCTGGCGCTGCTTGACCTCCTGTTCCAGCTGGGTCGACAGCTCCAGCTGCACGGCCACCACGCTCACCAGGATCAGCACGAAGGCGCCCAGCAGCACCGACATCAGGTCGCCGAAGACGGCCCAGGCCGGCACCGCGGGTTCCACGCCGCCGTCGATGTCCTCGCCCGCGCTCATGCCGCCTGCGCTCCGGCGGTGGCGGCGCGCTGGCTGGCCAGCTCGCGCAGGTTCTCGACGATCTGCTTCTGCGACATGGTGCTCAGGTCGACCACTTCACGCGCCTGCGCCACGTAGTAGGCCAGCTGTTCGTCGCCACGGGCGATGGACTTGTCCAGCGCCGCCTCGATGCGTTCCAGGTGCGCCACCAGCTTGTCGTTGGACTCGCCGAACAGGCGCACCGCGGCGCCGAAGGCTTCGCCCAGGCTGGCCACTTCGGCCGCGCCGCTGGTCACTTGCGCGGCCACGTCGTCCAGGCGGGCGGTCTCGGATTCGACCTGCTCAGTGAATTGCGCGCCGACCCGGTCCAGCAGGTCCGACGACGACGACACCAGCGCATCGACCGCGCTGCGCTGTTCGCTGGAGGCGTGGTTGACCGCGTCCAGCAGCGTCGCCAGCGTGTCCAGCAGGCGGTTGCGTTCTTCCAGCATGGCGTTGTCGTAGGCCAGGCTGTCCGACAGTTTCTGGCGCAGTTCGCCAATGACTTCGGCGGCCGCGCGCGGCGCTTCGGAGGCGGCCTGCACCAGCTGGCCGATCTCGGCGATGGTGCCGCTGGCGTGGGCTTCGGTCTGGGTGGCGATGTCCTGCGCGGTCCGGGCCAGGGTGGCGCAGATCTCCTGCTGCAGGGCGGCGCTGCGGGCGCCGGCCTGTTCCCATTCCTGGCGCAGCGCCTCGGCCATGCGGCCCAGCTCGCCGGTCCAGGCGGCCAGGCGTTCCTGGTCGCGCGCGGCCAGTTCGGCCTGCAGGCCGGCCTGCGACTGGCCCAGGGTCTGCAGCAGCGATGCCGAATGCTGCTCGAAGGCGGACGCCGCCGTGGTCAGGGCCTGCTGGTTGTCGCTGGCCAGTTTCTCGTTGGCCAGTTCCTGGCGCACCTGCGCCTCGGTCCAGGCCTGGGTCACGCCGCCGGCCGCCGTTTCCAGGCGGGTCGACAGGTTCTCCAAGAGCGCGGCCTGCGCCTGGGTCTGGGCGGTCAGGTCGTGCGCGGTGCGGGCCAGCAACTGTTCCAGTTCCTGGTGGCGGGCGGCGGTCTGCTCGCCGGCCTGGCGCCATTGGCGGCCCAGTTCGGCGGCCATGTCGCCCAGCGAGGCGTGCCAGGCGGCCAGGCGCGCTTCGTCGCGCGAGGCCAGGGCGGCCTGCAGGTCGGCATGCGACTGGTCCAGCGTGCGCAGCAGCGACGCGGAATGCTGTTCGAAGGCGGCGGCGGCGGTGGCCAGGGCCTGTTGCGTGTCGCCGGCCAGCTTCTCGCTGGTCAGCTCCTGGCGCACCTGCGCCTCGGTCCAGGCCTGGGTCACGCCGGTGGCGGCCGATTCGATGCGGGCGGCCACGGTGTCCAGCAGCGCGGCCTGCGCTTCAGAGCGGCTCGCCAGGTCCTGCGCGGTCCGCGCCAGCGTCTGGCTGACTTCCTGCTGGCGGGCGGCGGCTTGCGCGCCGGCCTGTTCCCACTCGCGGCCGAGCTTGTCGGTCAGGGCGCCGAGGGTGCCGGCCCAGGCGGCCAGGCGCTGCTCGTCGCGCGAGGCCAGGGCGGCCTGCAGGTCGGCGTGCGACTGGTCCAGCGTGCGCAGCAGCGTCGAGGCGTGCTGCTCGAAGGTGGCGGCGGCGGCGGCCAGGGCTTCGCGGTTGTCGCCGGCCAGCTTGTCGCTGACCTGCGACTGGCGCTCCAGCGCCTCATGCCATTGGGCCGAGACGTTGCCGGCGGCGCTTTCCAGGCGCGCCGAGACGTTCTCCAGCAGGCCGGCCTGGGTCTGCGCGTGTTCGGTCAGCTCCTGCGCGCTGCGGGCCAGGGCCTGGTTGATTTCCAGCTGGCGCTCGGCGGCCTGCGCGCCGGCCTGCTGCCATTCCTGGCGCAGCGTGGCCGACAGGGCGCCCAGGGTTTCGGTCCACGCGGCCAGGCGTTGCTGGTCGCGCGAGGCCAGTTCGGATTGCAGGGCGGTGTGCGACTGGTTCAGGGTGCGCAGCAGCGACGCCGAATGCTGCTCGAAGCTGGCGGCGGCGGCCGTCAGCGCCTGCAGGTTGTCGCCGGCCAGTTTCTCGCTGGCGCGCTCCTGGCGGCTCAGCGCCACGTTCCAGGCCTCGGACACGCTGTCCAGCAGGGCGGCCGAGCGCTGTTCGAAGGTCTGGGCGAAGCGGTCCAGCGAATCGCGCAGGTCCTGCGCCAGGGTTTCGCTGGCGCGCTGCTGCCCGGCCAGCGCCTGGTTCCAGATGCCGGCCACGTTGCTGGTGGCGGCCTGCAGGCCGGCGGTCATGCCGTCCAGCTGCCGTTGCACCGCCTGGGTCACGCTTTCGTGCAGCGAGGCGGTTTCGCGCGACAGGCCGGCCATGGTGGCCTCGACCGCGGGCTGCAGCGCCGCGCCGGCCGAGCGGGCGCTTTCGGCCACGCTTTCCTTCATCGATTGTTCCATCACGGCGGCCAGGCGCGCGTAGGCCGCCTCGGCCTTGCCCTGGAATGCGTCCTGGCTGGCGAGTTGGCGCTCGTTCAGCGTGTGGTTCTGCTGTTCCAGGTTGCGCATCATGGCGTCCAGGCGGTCGACCAGCGCCGGCATGGCCTCGGCCTGCCGTTGCAGCACTTCGGCCTGGCGTTGCAGCAGCTTGAAGCTCTCTTCGCGCTGGTGGCCCTGGGTGTACAGACGCAGCGTGGTCGCGGCCTTGGCGTCGAGCAGTTGCGCCGCCTGGATGCGGTCGCGCCGGCACAGCGCGGCCAGCAGGCCCAGCATGGCGGACGTGGCGACGCCGGCGATCGAGGTGCCGAAGGCGAAGCCCAGGCCCTTGACCGGCGCGGCCAGCGAGGCGCGGATGGCGGCCAGGTCGGTGGCGCTTTCCAGGGCGGTGCCGGTGCCGCGCAGCGTCACCACCATGCCCAGGAAGGTGCCCAGCATGCCCAGCAGCACCAGCAGGCCGACCAGGTAGGGCGCCAGCGCCGGGCCGGGCAGGCCCACGCGCTCGCCCTCGACGCGCAGCCGCACCGCGTTGCGCAGCCCGGCCGGCAGTTGCTCGAGCCAGCCGCCCAGGCTGGCGGGGGCTTCCGACAGGTTGCCGACCGCGCGTCTCAAGGACGAGGTGGCCTGTTGGTAGCGCAGCAATTCAAGCGCCCCGGCCAGGTAGCAGGCGCAGATCAGCAGGGTGACGGCCAGCGCCAGCGGGTTGGTGCCCGCATAGCCCGCGCCGATCCAGCCGGCCACGGCCAGGCCGCTGAGGAAAACAACGATATTGATCAGATACTTGGACATAGTGTCCCGGTTAGCTGGCGCGAAGGGCGGCAAGCAGCCCCTCCACCGGTTGTAAACGAATATCCAGTTCGGCCAGCAGCACGCTACGCATATCCTTGCGGAACGTCTCCAGCCACGCGCCCGGCGTGGGCGCGGGTAAAGCGGGTTGCGGCGCCGCCACCGCGGCCTGCGCGGGCGCGGCGGCGCCGGTGGGGGCGTCATCAGGCGCGCTGTCCCCCGGCGCGGCTTGCGCCGCGGCATCGGCCCGCGGCTCGTCCCCGCTTCCGGCCTGGGCCTCGGCGTGCGCCTGCGCCTCGGCTTGCGCTTGCGCCGCCGCCTCCAGCGCGGCTTGTTCGGCCTGCCGCAGCCGGTCGAAATGTCCTTGCAACAGTTTCGGAATCGCGCCCAGCAGCGTCCGCTCGCGCGGCAGCAGGGCGCGGTCCATGATGGCGTCCACCACCGCCAGCCGCGTCATCTCGGGCGTCTTGGCCGCGACCATGCCGCGCAGGCGGCTGCGCAGGTTGCCGATGCTGGTCTCCATCGTGTGCTGCAACGACAGATAGCGCTGACGAAAATTCGAGTAATCGGCGTCGTCGGCCTGCAGCGCCGCCACCTTGGCGGGCACCTGCCCCGGCAGCAGCCGCTTGGCGGCCGTGGCCGCGGTGTCGCTGGCGATGGCATCGGCCAGCGTAGTGCGCACGCGCTCGCACTCGCGCTCCTCGGCGCTGCCGAACGCGCGCGCGCCGGGCGCGATCGCCGGCGGGCGGTTGTTCAGGGCGGCGGACAGGGCAATCGCGTCCGTCCAGCCGAGCCATTGGCTCAGATGATCCGACAACGGTTGCCGCGATTGCGGCACGTCGACATCCGTCAGGCGAGTCAGCAAGCGAATGAGCGTCGGGCCGCTTAAACCTGTGCGCTGTGGGGCTTGCAACATACCACCAGAGTCAAAAAGGGGGGAGTTTACACGCTGGCGGGGGCTCGCTGGGTCGGAAAGCGGCCGCCGCGCTAGCGCCTGCAACAATTTGTCAGAACGGCCCGGGGGCAGGGTTCGCGGGAAACCCGCTGCGCTGGCGCCGTGATCTCGGAAGTGGACGATAAGCGCGGCAAGGAAGAACGCCCGCCGGGGATGCCGGCGGGCGTCGCGGAGTGGCGAAGATCAGGCGCCGACGCGTGGCCGGCGCACCGCGCGCACCCGGCTGCTGTTGGAGCCGCCGCCGCAATAGAGCACATCGCCGCCGTCCGATTCCAGGCCGGACACGTAGGCGCCGGGCGGCATCGCCAAGCGTTCCAGCACCTCGCCGTTGGCGGGGTCCAGCCGCCGCAGCTCGCTGGCGTCATCCTCCCAGGTGCCGTGCCACAGGCTGCCATCGACCCAGGTGACGCCGGTGACGTAGCGGTCGGACTCGATGGTGCGCAGGATGGCGCCGGTGGCGGGATCGACCTGGTGGATCTTGCGGTCCTTGTAGCGGGCGATCCAGAGCATGCCTTCGGCCCAGGTCATGCCCGAATTGCCGCCGCCTTCCGGGGCCGGCACGGTGGCCAGCACGCGCCCCGATGCCGGGTCGATTTTCTGGATGATGCTGTCGGCCAGCTGGTAGAGGTGCTTGCCATCGAAGGCGGTCCCGGCGCGGGCGATGACGTCGATCGTGCGAACCACGTCGCCGCTGGCCGGGTCCAGGGCGTGCAGCTTGTCGCCGACCGCGATCCAGATGCGGCTGCCGTCGTACGAGACGCCGTGCACGTCGGTGACGCCGGGGAACGGGCCGTATTCACGGAGGATTTCTGCGGGCTTGGTTTTCATGACGGTGTCCTCGTTCGGGGGGAATGACACTTCCATGCTAGGCATTCGGCAGCGGAGCCGGGAGTAACAATGTCGTCGCGAAACCGGGCAGGGGCGGCGTGATCCAGCGCCGCGCCCGGCCGCGGCCGAGCGAATGCGCCTGGCCGGAGGCCGCCAGCGCATCCAGGGCGCGCTGCACCTGGCGTTGGCTGGCGCCGCTGGCCAGCGCCAGCGCCGAACTGGACCACGCTTGGCCGTCGGCCAGCAGCGCCAGCACGGCGGCGTGGCGGTCCTGCACCGGGGGCGTCAGCACGGCGACGGCGCCCGCCCCGGGCGTCAATGCGAAGCCTTGCCGTGTCGCCCGGATCTCGGCCAAGGGCGTCAGGACCGCCCGCAAACGGCCGATTTCCACCCTCAGCCGCGCGCGGTGCGAGTCGTCCGGATGGCGGGTGCGGAAAGCCAACGCAATCAATGCGTCGCGCGGCGCGTCGCCCGGCCACGCCCGGCCCAGCGCCTGCGCCAGGGTGAAGAGCACGGGCCGGCTGGCCAGGGCCAGGGTGCGGCCCGCGCCATGCACGGCATAGCGGCAGGCGTCGATCACCAGTGTGTCGGACGCGAGCAGCGCTTGCACCTGCTCCAGGCGCAGCACCTGCGTGTCGCCGGCGCGGTGCAGGTGCGCGGCCGGCGCCTTCAGCACGAGCGACGCCTGGCGCACCTCGGCCCGCAGGGCCGGGATGCCGGCCGCGCGCGCGGCCCACGCGGCCCGGGCCAGCGCGGCGCGCGCCGCCGTGGCTTGCACGCGCCGCAGCGCGATGCCTGCGAGGGCCAGCTCGTGCACCGCCCGCAAGGCGGGCGAAAAGGGGGCAGGATCCAGGTCCGACAGCACCTGTTCGGCCTGCTCCAGGCGTCCCATCAGGATCAGGCGGCGGCCGGCCAGGTAGCCGGCATAGGCCGCATTGCGCCGGTCGCCATGGCGCTCGAGCGTGGCGCGGGCGGCATCGAGCGCCGCCGCGGGCCAGCCCAGGTCGCGCGAGGCCAGCGCGATCTCGGCCTCGGCCACCACGCAGCGGGCCCGCGCCACCGGTTCCCGGGCGCCGAACGCGCGGGCGGCGCGCCGCACCAGGACGCGGGCGCGGTCGAAATCGCCCAACTGCGCCAGCGCGATGCCGCGCAGCGCCAGGCCCGGCGCGTCGTCGCGCAACGCCACCCGGGCCAGCGCGCCCAGCGGGTCGCCGCTGGCCAGCGCCCGCGCCGCGGCCATGATCAGCCCGTCCATGACGATCCCGCCATCGTTGCCGCTCCCCCTTGCCACGTCCATTCGTGGATGCCGCCAATCTACCACCGCGCTGCGGGCGCGGGGAGTTGGTCCGCTATTGCGGCCGGCGGCCGGATAGCGAGGTCTATCGCGCGGCTTCTCGGACCCGTTCCTATCGTCGGCCGCGGAGGCGTTCGATAAGTTGGGCGGGCAATCACTTATTGCGAAATCCGCATGCCCGCGCGTCGTTCCGCCAATCGCGCATCGCCGCGGCGCAGGCCGGTGGCCGGGGAAAACCAGGAAATATCGAAGGTGTATCAAACCCATGCATGTCTTGAAAGTCTTTCGCTGGAAAACCCCCCAGGCGTGCCTGCGGTTCCGCCAGTTGCAGCCCGCCTATGGCAAGACGCCCGCCTCGAAAGGCAAGGGCAAGCCGGATGCGTTGAGCGCCGACCAAGCGTGCGACGCGGCCGAGGCAGCCGACTACGCCTGGCCGGCACAGATCATTCTGGATTGCCCGGGAACGACCCACCGCGGCGACGGCTAGCCGAATGGTGCTGGTCTGGCGCGGAGTCCGTCAGCCGCGGCAGTATCCCCGCGGCAGCCCCGAGTAGAATCCGATACGCCATATCCATGAAGCATCCAAGATGAGCGAGCATTTTTCCGACGACGAAATCCAGTCGCTTCGACAACACGGCATCGCCCTGTTCGCCGACCGTGTCCTGATCGCGGTCCAACCGCCCATGAGCGAGGCGCGCATCGATGAGATCGAAGCGATGTGCGCCGGCCCCTTGCCCGATGCGCTGCGCGAATTGTGGCGCCTGACCGCCGGCGGTGAATTGGCCTATGACCTGCATGCGCGGATGGACGGCAACGAAGAGGCGCTTAGTTGGTCCGAACTGTTCTATGACGGCAGCGACCACTACCGCGACCTGGCGGGCTGGATCGAGCACGAGCAGGAATGCGCCGAAGAGGCCGCCGGGGAAAGCGGCGAGGCCTGGGACGGCAGGCTGCGTTATCTGCCCATCGGCGGTTTCGAATATTGCGACCGCATTTATGTGTGCCTGGAGCCGGGCGCGCAGGCCGGCGGCATCGTGGCCTGGAAGCAGGGGCTGCCGGGCTGGACGCACGCGCTGCAACAGGATGGCGTTGCGACGATCGCGGCCGATCTGCGTGGCGCGTTTGCCGAGCTGTGCCTGGAGGAAGATCCCGAGGACCCCGACAGCACGGGGATACGCCTGCTGGAGTATCTGGACGAGCGCGTGGCGGATCACGGCATGCCGCAGGCTTTGGCGGACAAGCTGACGGCGTTCTACCGGCGCGCCTTGGTGGACTGGCGCGGACCGTTGGCGGCCGGGACGCTGGGGCAGTCGCCGCGGCTGGCCAACCTGGCATTGAGGCACGCGCTGGCCAACGATGACGGCGCGCTGGTCGGCCAGTTGGCGGCGCAGGGCATGCGCTTCGATCAGCCGTTGCGTGGCAGCGCGACGGCGCTGGATGTGGCATTGATGCAGCATGCCCACGCGGCGGCGCAGGCGCTGTTGCGGGCCGACGCGCCGGTCAGCGCGGATGCGTTGCATCGCTTCGATCGCCAGCCGCCCGCAGAGTTGGTGGCGCAGTTGCTGGCGCGCGGGGCGCGGGCCGACGGCCTGGGCGCGGCGCGTTGCGTGGCATGCGGCGCGCCCGATGCCGCGCGCCTCATCGTTGCCGCCGGTGGCGAGGGGATGGGCGCCGCGTATGCCGAGGCGCGCGACGCCATGCTGACACGCTACGAGGAAGACCTGCGCCGCGTGCGCGCCGGCAAGCTGGGGCACTACCTGGGCGCGGACGGCCTGGCCGAGCGCATCGCGAACCTGCGCGCGTTTTCGATCTGAGGCTGTGCGCGGACGCCGCGCATCTTGCGCGCATCCCGCGCATCCCACGTATCCCTATCGCGCCGCGTCCCGCCAGGCCGCTTCGGATGAGCCCAGCGCGCTCGCCGGGTAATCCCACGACTCGGGCGTGCCTTCGATCCGCATGGGCGGCTTGACGCGCCGGGCCGGGCCCCATGACGTTTCCTCGATCGCCGCGGACCAGTCCGCTTCGCTTTCCGGGGCCAGCGCCGGCCCGCCTTCCAGCATGCCGCCATGCGTGATCAGCAACTGCGCGCTGCGGGCCAACGACGCGCGCGCGCTGCCGCCGGCGCCCGTCGCAAGCCGTTCGGTCAGCCCGCGGATCGCCGCGGCCGCCATCAGATAGCCGGTGGCGTGGTCGAGCGCCTGGCACGGCAGCGGCACCGGACGGTCGGCGCCTTTGGCGCGCATGCCGGCCTCGGCGATGCCGGTGCTCATCTGCACCAGGCTGTCGAAGCCGCGGCGCGCCTGCCAGGTGCCGCTCCAGCCATAGGCGTCGAGCGACACGTCCACCAGCGTCGGGTTCAGCTGGCGGCGGCGCTCGGCGTCCAGGCCCAGGCGCGCCAGAGCGTCGGCGCGGTAGCCGTGGATCAGCACGTCGGCGCCGCCCAGCAGGCGTTCCAGCGTGGCCAGGCCCTCGGCGGACTTGAGGTCCAGGCGCGCGCAACGCTTGCCCAGCACGACTTCGGGCACGGTGCCGGGCTCTTCCCAGCCGGGCGGATCGATGCGCAGCACGTCGGCGCCATAGCCGGCGAGGAAGCGGGTGGCGACGGGGCCGGCCAGGATGCGGGTCAGGTCCAGCACGCGCAGGCCTTGCAGGGGCCGTTGCCGGCGGACGCGCCATTGCGGCCTGGCCGCGGCGGGACCGGCGTCGCGGTGCAGGAGCGGCTCCTCGGCCACGCCGCGGCCTTGCGGGTGCTGGCGCCAGGCGTCGATGCCGCGCATGGCCGCGGCGCAGCCGTTGCGGGCGACCACGGCCGCTTCCAGTTCGTCGGCGCGCCAGCGCGACACGGCCTGGGCCACGGCGTCGCGGTCGGCGGCCACGCCCAGCACCGCCAGGGCGGCGTCGCGGTGATGAGGCGCGTTGGTATGCAGCCGGATCCAGCCGTCCGCGGCGCGGTAGTCGCCCGCCACGGCGTCCCACAGCGGCGGCGCGCTCCAGCCGACCGGACGCAAGGTGGTGCCGAACCAGATCGAGGCCAGGCGGCGGTCGACCGTGACCTGGCCGATGGCGCCAGGACCGGTCGAATCCGGGCCGGTCGCGCCGGCCGCCGCGAATTCAGCCATGGCCAGCCCGGCCGCGCCAATGGCGGCGGTGGCGAATTCGGTGACGGCGAAGACGGATGGCAAGGCGCCTTCGCCGGTGATGGCCACGCGCGCCAGGTGCGCGGGGTCGCCGCCGGCCGCCAGCCAGAACTGGCGCAGATAGTCGGCAATGGCGGGCGAGGGCGGGAGGGCGTTGGCGGACATGAGGCTTCCTGGTCGTTGGAGAATGCCGTCAGGATTATTCTTCTCGTATTAATTGTCAATATTGATTAATCTAATCAACTTATTGGTCCAGCCTCACGGCATGGCGGTCGCCATGCCGTGTCCGGGCCTCGTTTCCCCTTCGTTTTCCCCTTAGCTGAACGCCGTCCGCCACCGTCCGCCCTCATGCCCGATTACCTGACTTCCGCCGCCGCGGCCGCCCGTCTGGGCGTGTCGCGCCAGACCCTGTATGCCTATGTGAGCCGCGGGCTGCTGCACGCCGAGTCCGGCGCCACCCCGCGTGAAAGCCGCTACCTGGCCGAGGATGTGGACCGGCTGGCGGCGCAGCGCACGCGCGGGCGCAAGCCCAGGGAGGTGGCCAAGGCCACGCTGAATTGGGGGCTGCCGGTGCTGGAGTCCGCCATCACGCTGATCGATGACGGGCAGCTGTTCTATCGCGGGGAAAGTGCCGTGGCGTTGGCCGGTTCGCGTTCGGTGGAGGCGGTGGCGGCGCATCTTTGGCAGTGCGACCAAGCCATGGCGTTCGGCGCGCCCGCGCCGGTGTTGCCGGGCGACCTGGCGGCGTTGTTCGCGCGGCATCGCGGCCAGCGCGCCGAGGCCGCGTTGTTGCCGTTATTCACGGCGGCCAGCGATGACGACGCCACCGCGTTGTGGCAGCGCTCGCCCGAGCGCCAGGCGCAGGGCTGCGGCGCGCTGGTGCGCACGCTGGCGGCCTGCCTGTTGCAGACCGCGCCAGACGACGCGCCGATCCACGCGCAATGCGCCCGCGCCTGGGGCGTGGACGAGGCGGGCGCGGACTTGATCCGCATGGCCCTGGTGCTGTGCGCCGACCACGAATTGAACGCCTCCAGTTTCACCGCGCGCTGCATCGCGTCCACCGGCGCCAGCCTGCGCGCCGGCATCGTGGGCGGGCTGGCGGCGCTGACGGGCGGCCGCCACGGCGGCACCACGGCGCGCGCCGAGGCGATGTGGGATGAACTGGAACGCGGCGATGCCGGCGCGGACGCCGGCCAGCGGCTGGCGCGTGGCTTGCGCGAACGGTTGGCGCGGGGCGAGGATCTGCCGGGTTTCGGGCATCACCTGTATCCGGCCGGCGATCCGCGCGCCAGCGCCTTGCTGGCGCGGATACTGCCGCGGCGTCCCGACTGGCAGGCGCTGATCGAACAGGCGTTCCAGCTGGCCGGGCAGCGGCCGTCGGTGGACTTCGCGCTGGTGGCGGTGCGGCGCCACCTGGGGCTGCCGCCGGGCGCGGCCTTCGGCTTGTTCGCGCTGGGGCGCTCCATCGGCTGGCTGGCGCACGGGCTGGAGCAGCGCGGCAGCCAGGATGTGATCCGGCCGCGCGCGGCCTATACCGGCGCGCATCCCGACGCGGCTTGAACGCGGCGTCCGGCGCTGACACGGCATGCCGTGTCGGCGCCGTGGGGCGCGGTACGGTGCGCGCCGCGGCGTCAGGCCTTGGACAGCGTGACCTGGCCGAACGTCATCCAGACGTGCGCGGTGTCCGAGGCCTGCGCGCGGTAGGAACCGCTGGCCTCGCCCAGCCGCATGGCGACGGCGGTGAATTCCCAGGCCAGGGCGTCGTCGCAGGGCACCTTGCGGTGGGTGTACGCCTCCAGGCCATGGGCCTTGCCGAAGGCCAGCGCCAGCTGGGCGTGTTCGGCCAGTTCGGCTGGCACGGAGGGATGATCCCAGCCCCACAGGAAGCTGCCGTCCTCGCTGTTGGAGGTGCCGACGATCTGCACCGGCGCTTGCGCGGTGATGCCGCCGGGCAGCTGGAACACGATCAGGCCGCTGTCCATGTCCACGGACCATTGCCCGGCCTCGTCCAGGTGCCAGGTGGCGCAGTGCGCCGAGGTGGCGGCGCGCATGCCTTCCAGGCTCTGGGCGATGTAGGCGGAAACGTCGAAGGGCTGCGTGGTGTCGGACATGCGGGGCTTTGCGGGTGATGGAAAACCGATAGGGTACCCGTAAAGGCATGCTGCCGTGACGGTAGTGGCGATGGCCCTGCGGCGGTCCCTGCCTAGTTCCGGGGACGCGCCAGCGCGTAGACGCGGGTAGCGCGTCCGTAATGCGTTTCGACGGCGCGGAAGGTGAAGCCCAGTTTCTGCAGCACGCGCTGCGATCCCAGGTTGTCGGGCCAGGTGACGGCCAGCAGCTCCGCGCAGTCGAGCACGCGCCAGGCGTAATCGCACAGCTGGCGCGCCGCCCCGGTGGCATAGCCGCGTCC
The DNA here is from genome assembly GCF_059759395.1 of Achromobacter sp. EG18. NCBI lineage: Bacteria > Pseudomonadati > Pseudomonadota > Betaproteobacteria > Burkholderiales > Alcaligenaceae > Achromobacter > Achromobacter sp. EG18. The sequence continues at coordinate 1,523,573 of NZ_CM186213.1, read as the reverse complement.
CCAGGCCGACCGTTGCAGGCGGTAGGCCAGCTGCAACGCGCCAGTGTCTTCCAGCCGTGTCAGGCTGATCCAGCCCACCGCCACGCCGTCAGGATCGACGACCGCCCAGTGGCCGATCGCGTCGGGCGGCGTCTTCAGCCAATCCAGCAGTTCCTGGCGGCGCGCCTGGGTGGCGGGCTTGACGCCGGTGCTGTGGCGCATGACCTCGGGGTCGGATTCCAGGGTCAGGATCATGGGCACGTCGTTTTCGCGCAGGCGGCGCAGCGTGACGGTCGGGGTGGGCGGCATTATGGCGGCGCTCAATACGTCAGCGGCGCGCCGGTCACGACTTCGTACAGGAACCGGTCCAGCCGCTCGGTCTGGCCATCGGGCCGGTCGAAGAAGGGGGCTTTTTCCAAAGCCGGCAGCGTGGTTTCCAGGTAGGCGTGGATCAACGGGAAGCGCGGGCCGTGCTCGGCCTCGCCGGCCTGCATCTTGATGGCCAGCAGCGCGTTGATCTCGTCGCGCAGCGCGGGATCGGTGACCATGGCATCGGCCAGGTCGGCAAAGCGCATCGGCGGGATGCCGCGGCCGCTGTCGATCCATTGCGCGGCCAGCACCGGACGCAGCACGTACAGGTATTTCTTGAGCCGCACCGTGTCGCCCTGCAGCGATTCGCGGAAATTGCGGCCGGCCATGGACACGTAATGCCAGCGGCCCTTCATGTGCGAGAAATACCCGCTGCGAAAGTGCCGCAGCCAGGCGCTGGTGGCCTCATCCTGGCGGTACAGCACGGGCGAATCCAGCCACTCGAACAGGGTGGGGTTGGAGCCGCGCAGCAGTTGCAGCGCCTTGCGCAATTCCCAGCCGGACACGTCCAGCTCGTCGTCGATGGGCAGTTCGATCACGTCGCGCTGGGGCGCCACGCGCAGGTACCAGTCCAGCTTGTGCACGTACAGGAAGCGCACGTCGTAGTCGCTGTCGGGCGAGGCGAAGCCCCAGCCGCGGCTGCCGGATTCGCAGGCGAGCAGGACGCGCACGTCGTGACGCTGTTCGATGTGTTCCAGCGTGGCCATGACGCGTTCGCGGACGGCCGGATCGATGGGATGGGCATGCAGGATCGAGGTCATGCGTCCAATGCTAGCACTTCGTCCCGCGGGCGCGATGCGCGTGGCGAGCGGCGGCGCGTTGCGGTCCCGCGCGCGTTTGCCATTCAATGATTAGGTGGCTTATCATATGCCTCCATATCAATTTTCCAAAAGCACATGCCAGCCGTTCATCCCGCCATGTTGGAACCCAAGCACCATGCCTTGCTCGACGAGGCCGCCCGTCGCGGGCTGCCTTCGTCCGACGGTATCCGGCTGTGCTTCCAGGTGCTGGCCCTGGCCGGCGCCATCGACCGCGACTGCGCCGCACGCCTGGCGCCACGGCAGTTGTCCGAAGGCAAGTTCGTGCTGTTGTTCCTGCTGCATGGCCAGGCCGGCGGCCTGTCGCCGCACGAGCTGGCGGCGCGCGCGGGCGTGACCCGCGCCACCGTCACGGGCCTGCTCGACGGCTTGGAACGCGATGGCTTCGTGTTGCGCCAGCCGGGCCTGGACGACCGGCGCCGCGTCACCGTGACGCTGACGCCCAAGGGCAGGGCGGCGGCGGCGCGCCTGTTCAAGGAGCACGCGCAATGGATCGGCTCGCTCTTCGACGGCCTGTCGCAAGCCGAGCGGCGCCAGCTTGGCGACCTGTTGGCCAAGGTCTGGCGCGGCACCGACAGCGGGCGCGCGGCGCCGGCCGGAGCCGCGCCATGAGCGCCGCGAAACCCGCCGGCCGCGGCGTCAAGGACATCGGCGCCGATCGCCTCGCGCAACTGAACGCCGGCGCGCCGGCCACGCACCTGACCGAATGCCTGGCGGTGGACTTCGCCCGCCTGATGCAGGCGCTGGTGCCCGAGGTCGGCGCCGCAGGCATCGCGCGCATGCGGGCCGCGGCGGCGCTGGGAATTTCCCGGCGCATGGCGCGGGCGGCGCGGATCCTGGGGGAAAGCCTGGGCGAACCCGGCATGGCGCGCATGGCGGCGCAGGCGTCGGATACCGCGCGCGGCTGGGCCTGCTTCATGGTCGGCGCCGCGCCGGGCCTGTCGCTGGCGCAGCGCCTGGCGCGGATCCGGCCGCTGGCCGACGACGCGCATTTCGGCGTGCGCGAATGGGCCTGGCTGGCGGTGCGGCCGGCGCTGGCGGCGGACCTGGACGCGGCCATCGCGCAACTGCAGGCGTGGACGGCATTGCCGTCCGAGCGCCTGCGCCGCTTTGCCAGCGAAGCGTTGCGGCCGCGCGGCGTCTGGTGCGCGCACATCGCCGCGCTCAAGGCGGATCCGGGGCAGGCGCTGCCGCTACTGGAGCCGCTGCGCGCCGATCCGGCGGTCTATGTGCAGGATTCGGTGGCGAACTGGCTGAACGATGCCAGCAAGGACCAGCCGGACTGGGTCCGGCGGGTGTGCGCGCGCTGGCTGACGCACAGCCCGGTCGCGGCGACGCAACGCATCTGCCAGCGGGCGCTGCGCACCATCGGGGCGTAGCGCGCCGCGGGCCGCGCAGGCCACGCGGCTATCGATCGCCATTGCGAACCGGCCGCGAGCTGTTCAAGCGTGTGCTTCGGCCGCCAGCGCGGCCTGCACGGCGGGGCGCGATTCGATGCGGCGCTGGAAATGCACCAGGTCCGGCCAGCGCGCCAGGTCCACGCCGAGTTGGGGCGCCCAACGCAGCACCGCGTACAGGTAGATGTCGGCCACGCCGTAGCGGTCCTGCACCAGGGCCTGCCGCGCGTGCAGCGCGGCGGCGACGTAGTCCAGGCGCTTTTCCAGGCGCGCCTGCCACCACGCGCGCGCCGCCTCGGGCAGATCGCGGTTGAACAGCGGGCCGAAGCCGCCGTGGATTTCCGCCGAGATGAAATTCAACCATTCCTGCAACTGGCTGCGGCCCCAACTGCCCGCGGGCGGCGCCAGGCCGGCTTCGGGCCGCAGGTCGGCCAGGTATTGGCTGATGGCCGGGCCTTCGGTCAGCACCCGGCCGTCGTCCAGCCGCAGCGCGGCCACATAGCCCTTGGGGTTGATGGTCAGGAAATCGCGGCCGTCGGCGGTGCGCTTGGCGTGGTTGTCGACACGGACCAGGTCGAACGGCAGGTCCAGTTCACGCAGCAGTATGTGGGGCGACAGCGAGCAGGTATCGGGGGCGTAGTAGAGCTTCATGGGATCGTTCGGGAGTGTCCCGATCAGGGAAAGGAAGCCCAGGATCGCCCGGTACGGAATATTCGTAAAATTACTTCTTCAGCAACAAGAAATAAGTATTACTGATTGCTGAAGGGCTACCCGCAATCGCGCTAGCCATCCACTGCCGGGGCAGCGATGGACCATTGGCGAGGCCCGAAATGGGTATCGAAACGCGACAGGAACGATTGGCCCAGCAAGCCGTCGATACCGGGACCGAACGCGGATTCCGTGCCGGCCTGCACCACGACCGAGACCTGAGTGGCGGCAACGTGGCGAAGCTGGATGCGTTTTGCCATGCCGGTATGCACCTCGGCGTTGCCATTGGCCGTTTGCACGGCGATCTTTCGGCCGCTGCGATAGTCGATGCCTGCGCGCTCGGCGAAGGCCCGGGTCAGGGCGACCACGCTGGCGCCGGTATCGACGACGAACGTGCCTTTCTTGCTGTTGATCTCGACGGACGCCAGGATGACCTGGTCGGGTTTGCGGGGGAACGCGTCCTTGCCCGAGGCATAGGAGGCGGGGCAATCGCGCTGGCGTTCGTACTCGGCGACGAGCCGCTTGCCTTGCGGGTTTTGCGTGCGGGTGGGGTCGAGCGACATCCACATGCGTACGGTGCTCGCGGCTTCGCAATAGCGCCCGAGCTTCGCCTGCGCCTGAGCGGTGTCGGTGAACACGCCCGAGGCCAGCCGCTGGGGGTTGGACGACAGTGCGATGACCTCCAGGTAATCAGCCAGCGCCTGCTCGTATTGCTGCGTCTGGCTGTAGGCCTGCGCCCGCGTGTATCGCATGCGCATGTCGGTGGGGTGGGCAGCGACCAGCCGGTTGGAAACGGCAATGGCTTGCGGATAGTCGCGGATCATCAGCAGATCGCCCACGGCGGACAGCAGGAAACCGTCGGCATTGCCGCATTCGTCGGCGAACGTGATCAATGCCTGGGCAGCCTCCTTGCGGTAGCCCATGGCCTTGAGTTGCGGCGCCAGCGTGCCCATGGCCTGACTGTTGCAGGGCACGGTGGCCAACTGTTGCAGGGCTCGCTGGATCTCGGCTTTGGCCAAGTCGCCGCGGGCGATGCCCAGCATGCCCAGCCGGGCTAGCGGTGCTCGCAGCGGGTCAGGCACATTCGCGGCTGGCGCCGCCGGGGCAACGGGCGTTGATGAATCACAACCCGAGGCGAGAACGCCCATGGCGATGAGAGCGAAGCGCGCCACCAGGCGGGAGGCAGGCCGGTCGAACCGCATTTCCAGTATTCCGTTGACGATTGCGTGAGCCTGGAAAGTATATGAAAACGTTATAACGTTTTGATGACGCCATGCGAATGGCCGCAAAAAGACAGACCAGGGGCGCCGCTGCCCCGGGGCGCTGTCTACTTGACTCATCCTGCGGCGGGCGTGGGTAGAATTTCCGGTCTCGAGACGATCCGTTATCTTTTCCATGCCATGATGAACCTGATCCATTGGCGGCTACTGCTGGCGGTGGTGGACGCCGGCAACATCACCCATGCCGCGCGGCAGGTGGGCATGACGCAGTCGGGCGCCAGCCAGGCCATTGCCCAGCTTGAACACCATCTGGGCGCGCCGCTGTTCACGCGCGAACGGCGCCAGAGTGTGCCGACCTCGCTCGGGCTGCGGGTGGCGCACGAGGCCCGCGCTATGCTGGCCTCGCTGGGCCGCATCCAGTCGCTGGCCCGCGAAAACGCCGGCCTGGCCGGCGGCGTCCTGCGGCTGGCCAGTTTCCCGATGGTGTTTTCGATCATCCTGCCGCCGGTGTTGCGGCGCTTCCGGCAGCTGCATCCCGCCGTCGAGGTGGTGCCGCTGGAAGCCAGCGACAGCGAGATCGAGACCTTGTTGGCGGCCGGCACCGTGGACGTGGGGGTGGTGCTCAATCCGCCCGCGCGGCGCGGCGTCTGTCCGCTGGGCGAGGACGACTGGGTGGCGGTGCTGCCGGCCTCGCATCCGCTGGCGCGCGGCGCGTCGGTGGAACTGGCGCAACTGGCGGCGCAGCCGTTCGTGCTGGCCACGGGCGGTTGCAGCGTGCACGCGGCCAGCGTCGCGGCGGACGCTGGCCTGGCGCTGGCCGACGTGCGCGCCACGGTCATGGAGTGGTCCAGCGCCTATGCGTTGGTGCGCGACAACGTCGGCGTGGCCCTGGTACCCGAACTGACGCTGCCGGAGAATCGCCGGGGCCTGCGGGTGCTGCCCCTGGCGGCGCCGGTGCGGCGGCGTTTCGCGCTGGCGGCGTCACCACAGGCCGCCGGCTCGGCCGCCGTGCAGGCCCTGTTCGCAATGTTGCGCCAGGATGACCGCCGCGCCTGACGCGGCGGGGCGCGGCGCCGCGCGCGGTCATCGCGGCGACATCGTGGCCGCCTACCATCAGCGCTTTTGCCCGAGGCCCTATGATCATCCGCAATGCGCAAGCCGGCGACAGCGCCGACATCGTTGAACTGCTGGCCCAGCTGGGCTATCCCGGCACCGCGGGTTTCGTGCCGGAGAAGATCGAGCGCCTGCTGGGGCACCGCGACGCCGAACTGCTGGTGGCCGAGGACGGCGGCCGGCTGCTGGGGTTCATCGGCCTGCATTTCATGGTGCAGCTGGCGCTGCCGGGGGACTTCTGCCGCATCACTTATTTCTGCGTCAGCGACGCGGCCCGCGGCAGCGGCGTGGGGCGGGCCCTGGAAGAGGCGGCCGAAGCGCTGGCGCGCGCCCGCGGCTGCGACCGCATCGAGGTGCATTGCCACGAGCGCCGCGTCGACGCCCACCGCTTCTACTATCGCCAGGGCTACGCGGAATCGCCCAAGTACCTGATGAAGTCCTGCCGCCGCTGAGCGGCGGCGGGGGCGGACAGGTTGGCCTGCCGGCCTTGCTCTCGTGTAGTCTTGCCCGTACCAACGACAAGTCCAAAGGACGGGCATGGAAGAGACAACCCAACAGACAAATCAAGAGGCCACCCCAGGCCAGCCGCTCGACTGGGCGGCGCTGGTCGACGACCTGAACCGCCTGCTGCGGCTCAAGACCACGGTCATCGGCATGAAGCTCTACGAGGACGAAGCGGCGCTGGCCGGCGTGAAGGGACTGCGGCGGCCCAAGGCCACCCACACCACCGACCAGATCGTCGGCATGGCGGCGCGGCTGGGCTGGACCGTCGGCATCACCGGCGATGACCTGGTCGGGGCGCAGTGCCGCGCGGTGATCGGCCTGGGGCCGCAGGACGAGGCCTGGCGCAGCGGCAAGGAATACGTCGGCGTCTGGCACGCCACCGAGGCCGACGCGCGCGCCCGCCAGGAAGCCCTGTCCTGTGTGCGGGCGGGCAGGTATCGGGCCATGGTGGTGTCGCCGCTGGCCTCGGGCCGGCTCGATCCGCCCGACATCTGCCTGGTGTACGCCACGCCCGGGCAGATGATCATTCTGATCAACGGCCTGCAATGGAAGAACTACCGGCGCTTCGACTGGAGCGTGGTGGGCGAGACCGCCTGCGCCGATTCCTGGGGGCGGGCGCTGGCCACCGGCGAGCCCAGCCTGTCCTTGCCCTGTTATGCCGAGCGCCGCTACGGCGGCGTGCCGGACGAGGAAATGCTGATGGCGCTGCCGCCGCGCTACCTGCCCATGGCGATCGAGGGAATGAAGGCCTTGTCGGCCAATGGCCTGCGCTATCCGATTCCGCCGTATGGCATCCAGAACGACGTGCGCGCCGGCATGGGCGTGAGCTACGCGCAGCCGCCGCGCGCCTGAGGCGAAGCCGCCAGCCACGGGCGCCGCGCCTGGCCCGAATTGGCCCCGGACCGGGCCGTGGCCCTGGCCGTCAGGCGCCCGCCAGCGCCGCCGCCAGCGTGCGCGCGGCCGGCCCCAGCGGCTGGTCGATGCGGTGCGCCAGGTAGACCTCGGTGGCCACCTGGCTGCCGCGCCCCAGGCTGCCGGTGGGCAGGCGCAGCAGCCGGCCCTCGGCCAGGTCGCGTTCGACCAGCCACTGCGGCAGCCGGCCCCAGCCGACGCCGGCCAGGATCAGCGCATGCTTGGTGTCCTGCCCGCTGACCCGGCAGGTCTGCGGCGACAGCACCGCGAAGTCGCGGCCGGCGCTGAGGGTGGATGGGTCGATCTGCACCACCTGCAGGTGGTCGGCCAGTTCGGGCGTGGCCAGCGGCGCGCCGTCGGCCACGCGCGCCGCCAGGGGATGGCTGGCGCCGACCACGGCGACCATCTGCACCGAGGACAAGGCCTGCATGGCGATGCGCGGATGGCGGAAATGCTCGCCGGCGATGATGCCCAGTTGATGGCTGCCGTCCAGCAGCGCGGCGATGGGGCCGCCCAGCGGCAGCACCGCGACGCGCGTGGCCACGGACGGATAGGCGGCGCGCAGGCGGTTCAGCGCGGCGCCAACCTGGGCAATGGGGTACAGGGTGTCCACCACCAGCGACAGTTCCAGCTCCACCCCTTCGCCCAGCCCCTGGGCGCGGGCGCGCATGGCGTCCACCCGCAGCAGGATGTCGCGCGCGTTGGCCAGCAGCGCCTGGCCTTCCGGTGTCATGACGGGCCGGTGGCCGCCGCGGTCGAACAGCTTCACGCCCAGCTGCGTTTCCATATTGGCGATGGCGTGGCTGACGGCCGACTGCACTCGCGCCAGCTGCTTGGCCGCGGCGCGGAAACTGCCGGTGTCGGCCACGGCGGCGAACACGCGTAGCTGGTCCAGGGTGAGGGCGTCTATCATCGTGCGTCCTGATCTATTTTCAAGATCGGTTCCATCAAAAGATTATCACTTATCAGAATCGGTTCCGGCCGGCATGCTGGCGGCATTGCAAGCGAGGAGAGGAAAGGATGGACAAGGTGGAAGGCGCGGCGCGGGCCGGCCAGCCGGCGGCGACCCGTTGGGGGGCGGTGCTGGCGATCGTGGGCGCCGGGGTGGTGGCGTCTTTGCAGGTGGGCAAGGTGATCATCGCGGCGCCGCTGCTGCGCCGTGACCTGGGACTGGACCTGGCGTCGATCGGCACGCTGACGGCGGTGTTCTCCATCCTGGGGATGGTCGGCGGCATCGCCGCCGGCGGCATCATTGCGCGCTTTGGCGCGCGCCGCATGCTGCTGTGGGGCCTGGCCACGGTCGCGGCGGGCACGGCGGCGGGCGCGCTGGCGCCGGGTTATGGCGTGCTGCTGGCCTCGCGCGTGGTCGAGGGCCTGGGCTTCCTGCTGATCACGGTGGCCGGGCCGGCGGCCTTGCAGCGCCTGGTGCTGCCGTCCAGCCGCGACCTGGCGTTCGCGCTCTGGAGCTGCTACATGCCGGCGGGCATGGCGATCGCCATGCTGGCCTCGCAGGCGTTTGGCGACTGGCACGCCTATTGGTGGTGCGCCGGCGCCGCCGCGGTGATCGCGCTGGGCTGTATCGCCGCGCTGGCGCCGCCGGTGCCGGGCGGCGCGGCCCTGTCCTGGAACGGTTTGCGCCGCGACACCACGGACACCCTGGGCGCGGCCGGGCCGATGCTGCTGGCGGCCTCGTTCACGCTCTACAGCCTGATGTTCTTCGCGCTGTTCACCTTCCTGCCGGTGTTGCTGATGGACAAGCTGGGCCTGCCGCTGGCCACCGCCGGCCTCTACAGCGCGGTCGCCAGCGCCGCCAACATCATCGGCAACCTGGGCGCCGGCGTGCTGCTGTCGCGCGGCTGGCGCCGTTCGACCCTGATTGCCTGCGCCAGCGTGGCGATGGGCGTGGTGGCGCTGCTGATCTTCCGATCGGTGTTCGCGGCGATGCCGACGTTCCTGCTGTGCGTGCTGTTCTCGGCCGTGGGCGGCCTGATCCCGGCGACGCTGCTGGGCACGGCGCCACTGGTGGCGCCACGGCCGGCGCTCACGGCGGCGACGGTCGGGCTGGTGATGATGGGCAGCAACCTGGGGCAGGTGATCGGGCCGGTGACGGTGGGCGGGGTGATCGACCGCTATGGCTGGGCGCAGGCATCGCTGATCGTGGCGGCCGCGGCGCTGGGCGGCGTGGCCATCGCCTGGCGCCTGCGGCGCTTGAACGGCGCGCAACTGTAGCCGGCACCCGGGGGGGCTGCGCCGACTGTCATGCGGACGGCCTATCATGGGGCTTCGTCTTCCGTGGAGTCCGTATGCCTACGCCTGCCCCGCGCCTGGTCATCTTCGATTGCGACGGCGTCCTGATCGACAGCGAAATCATTGCCGCGCGCGCCCAGTCCAGCGCGCTGGCCGAACACGGCATCGCCATCACGCCGCGGGAAGCGGCGCGGCGCTTTGCCGGCATCCCCGATGCCGACATGTGGCAGACCCTGCAGGAAGAGAACGCGCGGCCGTTGCCGCCGGATTTCCCGCGCCAGTACGCCGACCGCCTGCAGGACACCTTCCGCCAGGAATTGCGCGCGTTGCCCGGCGTGCACGAAACCCTGGCGGCGTTGCGCCAGCGCGGCATCGAGTATTGCGTGGCCTCCAGCAGCACGCCGCCCAAGCTGGAGGCGGCGCTCAAGCTGGTGGGGCTGTGGGAGGAGTTCGCGCCCAATGTATTCAGCACCGCGCAGGTGGCGCATGGCAAGCCGGCGCCGGATGTGTTCCTGTTCGCCGCGCGCCAGATGCGCACGGCGATCCTGGAATGCGTGGTGGTCGAGGACAGCGTGCCCGGCGTGCGCGCCGCCCGCGCCGCGCGTATGCGGGCGGTGGGCTACATTGGCGCCTCGCACAACGGGCCGGACCAGCGCAAGCGCCTGCTGGACGAAGGCGCGTTCGAGGTCATCAGCGACCTGCAGTGCCTGTCGGAGATCATCTAGGGCCGCCACGCGCCCGGGCCGCCTGGCATGGGCGCGGTGGCGACGCGCCCGTCAACGGCTTTTGGCGATCACGCCCGTCATGTATTCGTGCAGATCCCGGAAATCCTTGACCGTCCAGGCATGCGGCGGCACCTTCACGCCATTCTCGCGCAATGTCCTGGGAATGAGGTCGCCGTTGGGGCGGAGGATGACCGAGGACACGATGACACCCGGATAGTCGATCAGCCGCTTCTTGAACGCCGCGGTGGTGAGGTCCGGGGTAGGCGGATTGCTTTTCCTGGCCAATGGCCCGGTACCCTTGATGTCCGCGCCGTGGCACATGACGCATCGCTGCTGGAAGAGATTCCTGCCGTTGATGTTCTCGGCCAGGGCCGACGGCGTTTGAATGAGCGCGGAGAATCCCAGCGCGGCGATGCATGCTGCTTTTGTTTTCATGTCGTTGTGTCGTCGTGTCGTATCGATCGGGCCGCAGGGGCGGGCGCCCGGCATTCTAGCCCCTTGCCGCCGCGGTCGCCGGACGCCGATGCCAGGGCCTGTTCACACTGGCTCCGTTCAGTGTGAACAGGCCCTAGGCGGGCATCGGTTCAGGCTTGACCCGCACCGCGCGCAGCACGCCGATCATCAGCAGCGCGATGCCGGCCAGCGTCAACGGCTGCGGCAGGCTGCCTCGCAGGATGAAGGCATAGGCCAGCGCGGCCAGCGTTTCGAACACGATCAGTTGCCCGGCCAGCGCGGTCGGCAGGCGCTGGCTGGCTTCGTTCCAGCACAGCGTGCCCAGCCACGAGGCGAACAGGCCGATGATGATCATGAGACCCAGGAACACGTCGGGACGCGGCCCCAGCGGCATGTCGAAGCCACTGCCGGTGGCGGCCATGCCGCCCCACAACAGGCCATAGCCGGCCAGCGCCAGCGGCAGGGTGGCCACGCCCTGGGCGGTGGCCCAGGTGCGCGGACTGCGGCCGGGATGGTCGCGCAGCCAGTCGGCGTTGCGCAGCGGATACCAGGTCCAGCACGCCACCGCGCCCAGCGCCAGCACGGCGCCGATCGCGTAGCGCGACAGGTCGGCATCGGCCTCCTGGCGCAGGGCTTGCAGTTCCACCTGGTTGACGCAGGCGATGCCCAGCGCGATCAGCGCCAGCGAGGGCGCCAGCCGCTTCCAGGGCAGCCGGCCGTCGCGGCGCGCGTTGCGCAGGTTGGCGCAGATGGCGATCACCACCGGCAGCGTGCCGATGATCATGGTCGGCACCGGGCCGCCGGCGCGCTGGATGGCGCTGGCCAGGCACAGGTAGTACAGCAGGTTGCCGATGGCGGCCAGCTTCAGCGCCTCAAGCCAGTCGGCGCGGCTGAGCTGGCGCAGCGCCTTGCGGTCCAGCCAGGCCAGCGGGATGGCGATCAGGCCGAAGGCCAGGTAGCGCGCCACCGATTGCAGGGCGGCGGGGTATTCCGGCAGCAGCAGCGGGCCGACGAAAACCAGCCCCCACATCAGTCCGGCCGCCAGGGCGTACAGGGTTCCTGCCCACATGAAAATTCCCTACGTGTATGCGATAGACGGGGCAGTCTAGCGGCGGCTGGCGAGGCCGGTCTTGTACCAGATTGCTGCGCGCCGCGACCCTGGCGCGGCTGCCGGGCGGCTCAGGCCCGCACCTGCTTCTGGTAGCGGGCGGGCGTGACGCCGTAGCGGCGGGTGAAGGCGCGGGTCAGGTGGGCCTGGTCGGTCAGGCCGGCGGCCAGGGCGGTCTGGGCCGGCGTTTCGCCGGCGGCCAGCAGGCGCTTGGCCTCGAACAGGCGCAGCGCCATCAGCGTCTGCTGCGGCGTGGCGTGGTAGTGCGCCTGGAAGCTGCGCAGGAAGTGGAACGGACTGAGGCCGGCGACGGCGGCCAGTTCCTCCAGCGTCAGGCGGCGCGCCAGGTTGGCGCGCAGGTAGTCGATGACCGGCGCGAAACGCGGCGCGCCTTGCGCGCGCGGCGGTCGCGGCACGCGGGCGTGGCGGCGGAATTCGGCCAGCAGCGCGAACAAGGCGCTATCGAACGCCAGCGGCTCGCGCGCGCGCCACAGGGTGTCCAGCAGGGCGGTGACGCGTTGGGCGCCGGCGGGGTCATGGCCCACCGCGCAATCGAACCACCAGGCGGCCTCGCCCGTCACCTGCTCGACCACGTCGGGGTCGATGTACGCCATGCGGTAGCGCCAGCCCCCCGGGGTTTCGGCGCGGCCGGTGTGCAGTTCGTCGGGATTCATCAGCACCACCGAGCCCGAGGGCGCCAGGTGCTCGGCGCCGCGGTAGCGAAAACGCTCCACGCCGGCTTCGATGGCGCCCAGGCCGAAGGCCTCGTGGGTATGCGGTTCGAAGGCGTGGCGGATGATGTGGGCGCGGTACAGCTCGATGCCGGGCCGCTGCGCCAGGCGCCGGAATTCGGCGCGGTCATCGGCATGGTCGAAGGCCTGCGGCACGCCCGCGAGCGGCGGTTCGGCGTGCGTGTCAGGCGCGGCGCGGAGGCCGCCGGCGGCGGGATGGGATGATGCCATGGCGGGATTTAAGCACGTCCGCCCGGGATCGGCATGCGCCATCGCGGGCGCCCACCGGCGGCCGGGCCGCGACGATCCGGCGCGGCGGGCGCATCAAGGCGCGCGCATGGCCCGCGCCCGCGCCAGCAGCATTTCGCGCTCGCGGGCGTTGCGCGTCATGCCGGCGGCGCGCTCGAATTCGGCCAGCGCTTCGGCATGGCGCCCGAGCTTGGCCAGCAGGTCGCCGCGCACGCTCGGCAGCCAGTGGTAGTTGGCCAGCGCCGGGTCGCGCGCCAGCTCGTCGGCCAGGTCCAGCCCGGCCTGCGGGCCGAAGGCCATGCCCACCGCCACCGCGCGATTCAGTTCCACCACCGGCGACGGCATGGCCTGCGCCAGCGCGTCGTACAGCGCCACGATGCGCGCCCAGTCGGTGTCCTGCGGCTGGCGCGCGCGGGCGTGGCAGGCCGCCAGGCCGGCCTGCAGCGCGTACGGGCCGCTGGCGCCGCCCAGGCTTTCGGCGCGCTCCAGCGCGGCCAGGCCGCGCCGGATCAGCAGCGTGTCCCAGCGACCGCGATCCTGTTCCAGCAGCAGCACCGGCCGGCCTTCGGCGTCGCTGCGCGCATGCAGGCGCGAGGCCTGCAGTTCCATCAGCGCCACCAGCCCGTGCACCTCGCTCTCGTCGGGCGTCAGCTGCGCCAGGATGCGGCCCAGCCGCAGCGCTTCGTCGCACAGCGCCGGGCGCATCCAGTCTTCGCCGGCGGTGGCGGCATAGCCTTCGTTGAAGATCAGGTAGATCACTTCCAGCACCGAGGCCAGCCGCGCCGCGCGTTCCCGCGGCCCGGGCACCTCGAACGGCACGCGCGCCGCCGTCAGGCTGCGCTTGGCCCGCACGATGCGCTGGGCGATGGTCGACTCCGAGGCCAGGAAAGCGCGCGCGATCTCGGCGGTGGACAGCCCGCCCAGCAGGCGCAGCGTCAGCGCCACACGCGCCTCGGTCGAAAGCAGCGGGTGGCAGGCGGTGAACACCAGGCGCAGCAGGTCGTCGCCGATGTCGTCCTGGCGCGCGGCGTCCAGCGCCTCGACGAAATCGGGTTCGACGTCGGCCTGCAGCGCCTCCAGTTCGTGGCCGATCTGCTCGTGCTTGCGGCGATGGATGGCGTCCAGCCGCAAGCGGTCGCGGGCGCGGTTCTTCGCGGTGGTCATGAGCCAGGCTCCCGGGTTGTCCGGCACGCCGGTGGCCGGCCAGCGCTCCAGCGCGGCCACCAGCGCGTCCTGGGCCAGTTCCTCGGCCAGGCCGACATCGCGCACCAGGCGCGCGACGCCGGCGATGACGCTGGCGGCCTCGATGCGCCAGACGGCTTCGATGGCGCGGTGGGTTGCCGCCGATCCGGCCGTCGTGGTCATGCCTGCGGCGTCGCGCCGGGTTCCATGTAGAACACTTCCCAGATGTGGCCGTCCAGGTCGTCGAAGCCGTGCCCGTACATGAAGCCATGGTCCTGCGGCGGGCGCGGCGCCGTGCCGCCGGCCGCCTTGGCGCGCGCGACCAGGTCGTCGACCTCGGCGCGGCTTTCGCACGAAAGCGCGATCAGGGATTCGGTGGCGCCCTTGGCATCGACGACGGGTTTGTTGGTGAAACCCTGGAAGAAATCCTTCACCAGCAGCATGACGTAGATGTTGTCGCTGACGACCATGCAGGCGCCCTGGTCATTGGTGAACTGCGGATTGAAGCTGAAGCCCAGGCTCTTGAAGAAGGCCTGCGATTTCGCCATGTCGGCGATGGGGAGATTGACGAAGATCTGCTTGTGCATGATGGGTCTCGTGGCGGGGGGCGTTGAAGGGGCGGCGCGGCTCACTGGCCGTTGCCGGGCAGTTCGCGGAAGCGGTCGATTTCCTTGCCGGGGCCGAAATCGTCCAGTTCATACAGCTGGCGCACCTCGATTTCGCAGGGCTGGCCGGGGAAGGGGTCGGGAAAACGCAGCGTCCATTGCAGGGCTTCCTCGCGCGAACGCACCTGGATCATGGTGTAGCCGGCCACCAGCTCCTTGGTGTCGGCGAACGGCCCGTCGATGACCTGGCGCTGGCCGCGCTCGTCGTAGCGCACCCGCCAGCCCTTGGACGAAGGCTGCAGGCCGCTGGCGTCGAGCAGCACGCCGGCCTTGGCCAGGCCTTCGTGGTAGGTCGCCATGGCGTCGAGCAGGCTGGCCTCGGGCAGCTTGCCGGCCTCGCTGTCGGCGTTGGCGCGGACGATGATCATGAATCGCATCGGGGATCTCCTGGTATCGATGGGCCCGGCCACAAGGCGCGGCAGGGTCGGTACTGGCACGACGCATGAGGCGGGCGCGAATCGACAGGGAGACGTACGGATCAGGGTAAACACCTAGTCCGGTCGCCACGCCAGCCCGCGCGGCAGCGACCCGGCGTTACATGAAACAGGGCCCCAGCTCGCGCACCTCCACCGTGGCCCAGCGCGCCGCCGGGCATTCGGCAGCCAGCGCCAGCGCCTGTTCGCGATCCTCGCAGTTGAGCAGGAAGAAGCCGCCGATCATCTCCTTGGCCTCGGCGAAGGGGCCGTCGACCAGCGTGCGCTGGCCGTCGCGCACGCGCAGCCGCACGCCGTCGGCGTCGGACTTGAGGGATTCGGCGCGCGCCAGCAGGCCGCGCGCCTGCAATCCTTCGGCGTAGCGCACCATCTGGGCGTAGACGTCGCGCCCTTGCTCGGGGGTGCGCTCGGCGCGCTGGCCGGCGGGCTCGACGATGAGAAGCATGTACGGCATGGACGGTTCCTGGTGGGCAAGGTCGGCGTAAGCGCCGGGCGCGAGCGCGCGTCGCGCCCGGCCGGCAGCCGCCAGATTACGCTGTTTGCGGCGCGCCGGACAGGTTCGCGTCAGCCTTTCCGAAGTGTCGACCGGTCAGGTGGGCGCGCGCGGTCGCTTCAGGACCTGTCCGCGGCGCCAGCCTTGGCCGTTGCGGCCTTGCCGGCGGCGGCGGTCGGCTTGGCCGCGTCCCCCTTGGCCTCGGCCTGCACCGGCTTGGCCGGCGCGGTGATGTCCATGATCAGTTCCACGCGCCGGTTGGCGGCGCGGCCGGCCGGGGTGTCGTTGGACTCGATCGGGCGGGTCTCGGCGTAGCCCACCGCGCGCAGGCGGCTGCCGGCCACGCCGTCGCGCACCAGTTCGCGCAGCACGCTGGTGGCGCGGCTGCTGGACAGTTCCCAGTTGGAGGCGAACTGCCGCGTCTGGATCGGCACCGGATCGCTGTGGCCTTCGACCGAGACCTGGTAGTCGTTCTTGTTGAGGATGGCGGCCAGCCGCTTGATCACGTCCAGGCCCGACGGGCTGAGGGTGGCCTGGCCCGAGGGGAACAGCAGCTCGTTGCTGATGCGGAAGCTGACCGATTGTTCGTTGATGATGACGTCGACCGAATTGCCCAGGTCGGCCAGCCCCAGCGATTCCTTGGACGGCGCCTTCAGGGGTGGGGCGGCTTGCGCCACCACCTCGCCATCGCTGTCCGCGGCATCGGCGGCGCTGGCCGTCGCGGCTGGCGCCGTGGGTTCGGCCCAGCTGGCGGGGATGGCCGGCATGTCGAATTCGGCGTATTCGCCGTCGTAGGCGGGCAGGCCCTTGGCCGCCAGGCTGCCGACGATGTCGACCTGCGTTTCGCCTGGCTCCGGAAAGCCGCCGTGCAGGCGCGCCACGGCCAGCATCACCACCAGCATGGCCAGCAGCAGGGTGATCAGGTCCAGGTAGCTGAGCAGCCAGTTCTCGGCATCGCTTTCGACGGTTTCATCGACGTGCCAGCGGGCGTAGCGATCCTTGCGGTCGCTCTTGCTGGGGCGCCAGCCGCTGTTGGCGGCCGCCTTCTGCGCGCGCAACTGGGCCTGGCGGGCCTGCTCGATCCGCTGCGCCAGGGAGGGGGAAATCAGGCTCATTGGCGCGCGGCGGCGGGGCGGGTGATGGACACGGGCTTGTTGGCGGCGGCGGACACCTGGCCCTCGGCCTTGGCGCGCGGCGCGGCGGCGCCGCCGTCGTAGATTTCGTCCTCGACGTGCATGACGAACGAGTTCAGGGTTTCGCGCACCACGGCCGGGCCGCGCTTCTCGCACATCATGGAGATGCCCTGCAGCACCATGTTCATGGACTCGACGCGGCGCGCGGTGCGGCGTTCGAGCTTGACGGCGATGGGCTTGCACACCAGGTTGGCCAGCAGGATGCCGTAGAAGGTGGTCATCAGGCCGATGGCCAGCTGCTGGCCGATGGTGGTCATGCTGCCGTCGCCCAGCACCGACATCAGGTTGATCAGGCCGACCAGCGTGCCCAGCATGCCGAAGGCCGGCGCGAAGGTGGCCATCACGCGGAACATCTGCGCTTCGGCCATTTCGCGGGCCTTGAGCCGCGCCACGCGCCATTGCAGCAGTTCGATGATCTGGTCTTCGGGGGTGTTGTCGATGATCAGCTGCACGCCGGTGCGCAGGAACGGATTGCTGACCTTCTTGAGTTCCTGTTCGACCTTGTGGACGTCGGTGTTCATCCACAGCTGCGCCATGTTGACCAGTTCCTCGATGTCGCGCTGCTGGTCGTGCTGGTCGCTGCGGAACACCGTGACCACCAGCTTGAACACCCGCATCACTTCGGACAGCGGGTAGGCGATGAACAGCGCGGCGCAGGTGCCGCCCAGCACGATGGCCAGGCCCGGCAGGTTGAAGTACATGCCGGGGTTGGTGGCGGCCAGCGCGATGACGATGACCAGGGTGAGCAGGCCGACAACGGCGCCGATGACGGTAGACGGATTCATGGATCTTGCCTGATAGCTAGCGCATCCGGTTCACGGAATGCGGGATGGTGGCAAATTCTAGCCACGGGCGGGTCGCGCCAATCCGTCGGAAAACGGGGCGAAAGGGGCGGTAAGCGCCGGCTTGAACCGGCGTCCGGGCGCGGGGCCCCAGGAGAATAATCGGGGCCGGATTTGGTTTCAGACGGCCGGCGGATGCCGGGCGCGCCATTCGTCGCGCGTGATCTCCCAGATCTCGGCCAGCTGGCGGCCAGAGACGAAACCGCGTTCCTCGGTCGCCACCAGCCGCATCCCGGTCCGCTCCGACAGCCGGCGCGAGCCCTCGTTGGCCGCCGCCTTGGGCGCCCGCAGCACCGGCTGCCCGAGCACGTCGAACCAATAGGCGGTGACCGCCTCGCTGGCCTCGGTCATGTAGCCCTGGCCGCGGTATTCCGGGTCGAGCCAGAAACCGCGGTTGTTGCCCGGTTCGTCGCGCATCAGGCTGATGATGCCGATCAGGCGTTGCGGCTCGGCGCGCGGGCGCAGCGACCAATGCCACTGCATGCCGCGCCGCATCGCCGGCAGCGCCACCTGTTCCACGTAGGTACGGGCGCCGTCCTCGGGATAGGGCCAGGGCACCTGGTCCGCCAGGTAGCGCACCACTTCCCATTGCGGAAAGATGCGCTGGATGGCGGGCGCATCGTCCAGGCTCAAGGGGCGCAGCAGCAGGCGTCGGGTGTCCAGGGCGGGCAGGTCGGGCACGGCGGGCATGGCGGTCCGGGTGGGGAGGAGGGACGGGAATGTATATCATGGTCGGCCTGGACACAGCCAATCGGCGGCCAATCGTCCCCCGGGCCTACTGGCCCGGGGCGGCCGCGGCAACGGAGAAAAACACATGAATGCAGCCAACGAAAACGTCAGCATGGCGCTTTTTTGCGACTTCGAGAACGTGGCGCTTGGCGTGCGCGACACCAAGTATCAGAAGTTCGACATCCGGCCGGTGCTGGAACGCCTGCTGCTCAAGGGCAGCATCGTGGTCAAGAAGGCCTATTGCGACTGGGAGCGCTACAAGGAATTCAAGGCGCCGATGCACGAGGCCAATTTCGAGCTGATCGAAATCCCGCACGTGCGCCAGTCGGGCAAGAATTCCGCCGACATCCGGCTGGTGGTGGATGCGCTGGACTTCTGCTACACCAAGTCGCACGTCAACACCTTCGTCATCATCAGCGGCGATTCCGACTTCTCGCCGCTGGTGTCCAAGCTGCGCGAGAACGACAAGAAGGTGATCGGGGTGGGCGTCAAGCAGTCCACCTCCGACCTCTTGATCGCCAACTGCGACGAATTCATTTTCTATGACGACCTGGCCCGCGAAGGCCAGCGCGCCGCCGACGCGCGCCGCGACAATCGCGGCGGCGGCAACGCCGGCCAGCGCCGCTCGCCCGACGAGGAGCGCCGCCGCAAGGAAGAACTGGAGGCCCGCAAGACCCAGGCGGTCGACATGGTGGTCGAGACCTTCGAGGCGCTGATGGCCGAGCGCGGCGACAGCGGCAAGATCTGGGCCTCGGCCCTGAAGGACGCGCTCAAGCGCCGCCGGCCGGACTTCAACGAGTCGTACTACGGCTTTCGCGCCTTCGGCAACCTGCTGGACGAGGCGCAGTCGCGCGGCTTCCTGGAGGTCGGGCGCGAGGAAAAATCCGGCACCTACGTGTATCGCGACAGCGCCGGCGGCGCGGCCGCGCGCGCGGGCGGCCGGCCCGCCGCGCGGGTCCAGGCGGTCGAGGCGCATGACGCCGCCGACGCGCAGCCGGCCTGTTCCATGGCCGATACCACCGAGGCCCGGCCGGCGCGCGGCACGCGCGGCGGCCGCAAGAACGCGGGCGCCAACAGCCGGGGCGGCCGCCAGGAGGGCGCGCGGCCGGATGGCCAGCGCGGCGCGTCCGTGGATGAATCGCAATCCCACGACGCCGGCCAGGCATGGCAGGGCGGACCGGGGCGGCCGGAGGTGGCAACGGCGCAGGCGCCGCTGTTCGACGTTTCGCCGGCGGCCCCCGCGTTGCCCGACGCGCCGCCGCTGGAAGCGGTGGTCGACGCGATAGGCGCACCGGAGCGAGCCGACGTGCAGGTGCCAGACGAACCGGTCGAGCCGACCGACGCGGCCCCGGCCAAGGGCCGTCGCGGCGCCCGTGGCGGCCGCGGCGCGACGCGCTCGGCACGCGCGAAGGGCGCGGAGGCCGACAGCGCGGCCCAAGCCGGGGCGGCGGAAGATCGCGTCGCCGCGCCAGCCGCCCCGGCCGAAGCGGGCGCCGAGGCCGTCGAGGCCGCGCCCGCCAAACCCGCTCGCAAAATCGCCCGCAAGACGGCCACCGGCGCCCGCCGGCCCCGCAAGACGGCCGCAAGCAAGAGCGCCGATCCCGAATAAGCCGCCCGCGCGGCAGGCGTGGCCGGCATGGCGATGTGTCCTCGCCGGCCACGCCTGCCCCCGGGGCGGGTCAGCGGCCGGGACGCCGCTGCCGCCAAGCCCGGTATCCGGGTTCGCGGCAATCGCCGCGATCGGGCGCCGCGTTCATTCGGACTGCGGCGCTTGCTCCGCATAACGACCCGGCGTGACGCCATGTTCGCGCTTGAACATGGCGATGAAGGCGCTGACGTTGTCGTAGCCTGCTTCCAGCGCGGCCGCCGTCACGCCACGGCCGGCCGCCAGCATCTGCTGCGCCCGCATCAAGCGGGCGCGCTGGCGCCAGGCGCCCGGCGTCAGGCCGGTCTCGGCCTGGAAGCGCCGCGCCAGCGTGCGCGGCGCCATGCCGATCCAGTCCGCCCATGCCGCCAGCGGGCGCGTGTCGGCAGGCGCGTCCGACAGCGCCCGCGCCAGCCGCTGCAGCCGCGGATCGCGTGGCAGCGTCAGGCCGTCGCCGGCGCGCGGCAGGGTGCGGATCTCGTCGCGGATCAGCTCGACGATGCGCAGGCGCGCCGCATCCCACGCTTCGTCGCGCCAAGCGGCGGCGCGCTCGACCGCCGCCAGCAGCAGCGCGGAGGCCTGCAAGGCGCACGGCGCATCGGGCAGGCCCGCGCACGCCGCCGCGCTCAGGTAGACGCTGTAGCCGGCATAGGGGCCATGCGAGCGCAACCCATGCGGGCAATCGGGCGGCACCCACAGCGCGTGCGCGGCCGGCGCGACCCATTGGCGGTCGCCGGCCTGCACCGTCAGCAAGCCCTGGTAGGCGCCGAACAATTGCCCGCGCGCATGCCGGTGCAAGGCGGTCTGGCGCACCGCCTTGTCCTGGCGGCGCACCGCCAGCAGGCGCGGCCCGCCGCCAGCGGCGGCCAGCCCGGGGGCGACCAGGGGCGAGGCGGGATCGTCGGGACGTGTCATGCGAAAGGGCGGCGGGGCAGGGACGGCATGGATGAATGGCAAAAAAACGGTATGGATTGACCAAAATACCGCAGATTTGCCGGCCGTGCGCGACTAAGCTGGTTTCCGTACCCACCCACTGGAGAAAACCATGAAAGCTCAGGATGTGTTGCCCGACGACCGCGACAGCGCGGAGTTCCAGGGCGTGACCGTGCGCAAGGGCACGGTGGGCGCGTTCCTGGCGAACGCGCGCCTGTGGTGCGACGCCGCCACCGCGCCGCCGGCCCGAGAGCGCGCCGCCGCCGATCTGCGCGAGGCGCTGCCGGCCTTGCGCGCGCTGGGATTGTTCGAGGTGCTGCAGGTGCGCGACCCGGCGCTGCGGCAATGGCTGGAGACGGCCCGGGAGTGAGCCCGCGCGGGCCGGCATCCGGCGATCAGCCGTGCCGGGCACGGCGCCGGGCTGTTCTATGATGACGCCTGCCATGGGCGCATATCCGAATGCGCCCGCCTAGTCAGCCGGAAATCCCCATGCAATACGTTCTTGTCAGTGCCTGCCTGCTCGGCCATCCCGTGCGTTACGACGGCCGCTCGGTGCCCGGCGGCCACGACGTGCTGGCCCGCTGGCTCGATGCCGGCCGGGTGGTGTCGGTCTGTCCCGAGGTGGCCGGCGGCCTGCCGATCCCGCGTCCGCCGGCCGAGATCGAACCCGGCGCCGACGCGACCGCGGTTCTGTCCGGGCGCGCTCGGGTGATGACGGTGTCCGGCGAGGACGCGACCCGGCCCTTCGTCGACGGCGCGCAACAGGCGCTGGAGGCGGCGCGGCGACGCGGCATCCGCATCGCCGTGCTCAAGGAGGGCAGCCCTTCCTGTGGCAGCGGTTACGTCTACGACGGCAGCTTCTCCGGCCAGCGGCAGGCGGGCGTCGGCGTCACCGCGCGGCTGTTGGCGGACGCGGGCCTGCGGGTATTCAGCGAACACCAATGGGCCGAGGCCGACGCCTGTCTGGCATGGCTGGAGGCCGCCGATGGGCGTTAACGTCGGCGACTGGCTGGTGCTGGTGGCGGTGGCGGCCGGTGCGCTGTCGGCCTGGCGGCTGCTCGCGGGACTTGGCCGCGGGCGCCTGCTGGCGCGGGTCGGCGCGGTGGTGTCGCTGTCGTGCGCGGCCTTTTTCGGCTGGCTCTGGTATCAGCAATACCTGAAATGGGACTTCAACGAACTGGGCCGCTATTACGACCCGGTCGACCAGGTGGTCTACACCGACAGCGGTTTCGTCTGGATCCTGCCGGCCGCGCTGGCCCTGGCGGCCGGTCTGTTCTTCGCCTGGCGCGGCTGGGGCGGCCGGCGGCCCTGAGGCCCGCGGCCGTTCGCTGTGCCGCCCGCGGCCGTTCGCCGTGCCGCCGCGTCCGCGCCAATTGCCACGAGCGCCCCGCGGGGCGCTCGTCGTGTCCGGGCAAGGCCAGCCTCAGTTGGCGCGGTAGCCGCGGCTGTTCATGCAGGAATCCATGGCGTGGTTGTAGCTGTCCACCATGACCTGGGTGGTCCATTGCGAGATGGTCGCCGGGTCGTAGCCGCTCTGGTTCATGGCCCAGCGCTGGCAATCGGTCGAGGCGCTGGCCTGCGCCGTGTTGGCGGGCGGCGCCGCCTCGTATTGCACCGGCGCGTATTGCGCCGGCTCCTGGTAGACCGGGGGCGCGCTGTACACCGGCGGCGTCTCATAGACGGGCGCCGCGTACACCGGCGGACTGGTGTAGGACACGCCCGGCGCATAGACGCCGGTCTGCGCGTAAGAGGGGCCGGAATTGGCCGCCAGGATCAGCCCGGTGGCCGCCAGCGCGAAGGCGCCGCCAATCCACCAGCCGCTGCCGCCGCCACCGCCGTGATGATGGTGGTAGCCCCCATGGTGGCCACCGCGATACCCGCCCGCCAGGGCGGGGGAACTTGCCAAGGCCAGGGCCAGCGCAACGCCGACCATGCGACCCGTGAACCGCTTCATGATCTTGCTCCTGAGCCGCCAGGCGTGCGCGTGCTGCGCAGGCTGGCGATACCGTAATGTACCGCCGCCGCCACGCGGCAGGTGTGTCAAGATTTATGAAGATTTCAAGTGATTTCAGGGGCTTGGCGACGGGCCGGCGCTGCCGCCTGCCGTTTCCCGAGCGGGCGCGGCCTGGGCCGGCCTGGGCGCCGCCGGTTGGTCGCGCATGAAGGGCGATCCCCGCGGATTGTCGCAAGTCGTCGATTCCCCCGCCCGCAGGCGGACCACCGGGCGCGGGTCGAAGGCCTCGGCGTTGCGGTCATGGGTGGCGTGGGTGACGTAACCCGGCTTCTCGACGCACCAGTTCCAGAAGAACACTTCCGCGCCATGGATCGCCAGCATTTCGACACGCCACTCATGGCGGGCCTCGAAGCTGGCGCGGCCCTCGGCGTCGGTGCGCTGCTCGTTGCGGAACCGGTCATAGCCATAGGGATAGGCGGCGGCGATCAGCACCACCCGCGCGTCGGCCACCGGCCGTCCGGCTTCGTCCTGGACAGTGATGGCGGACTGCGGCTGCAGAGTCTTGTGGGCCGGGTAGGGTATGCAGCCAGACAGGGCCAGCGTGAACGCGGCGGCGCAACCAAGGCGAAGCAGGCGCGGCAATCGGATCATCAGGGTTTCTATGTATGCAGGAATGTATGGCTAAAAGGGCGGAAGGATAGTATTTTCACGCGATGACGACGGCACTACCCCCCTCTGTACCGCAAGAAAAGCGTTTGACGAAAGGTGAGCGCACCCGGTTGCAACTTCTGGAAGTCGCGGCGGCGGAGTTCGCCGAGCGCGGGTTCCAGCACACCCGGATCAGCGACATTGTCGCCCGGGCGGGCGTGACGCAACCGGTGTTTTATCAGTATTTCGCCGGCAAGCAGGCGGCCTACGATGAACTCGTGGGCATGTTCGCCCAGCGCCTGCGGCAGGAAGTCTGCCAGGCGCGCCTCTATGAGGATCAGCAGAATCTGCCCGTCGAGGAACGCGTGCGCCGGGGCGTGACCAACTGGCTGGACATCCTGGGCGAGGACCCCAACCTGACGCGCATCGGCTTTTTCCAGGTCGATGCGGCCGAGTCGCTCAAGGACGAGCTGGTCGAGATGATTGCCGAGAACATCCGCATCGACCAGCGCGCCGGCGTGTTTCGCAAGGACATCCCGCCGGCATGGCTGTCGCACGCCTTCATGGGCGTGATAGAGCGCTTTGCGCGCCGCGGTCCCGACGCCGAGGAGCGCGAGGCGCTGGCCGAATTCATCACCAACATGTTCCTGGAAGGCGTGCGCCAGCGCTGACAGGCGGGCCCGGCCGCCGCCCGGGTCCAGGCCGCCTGTGCCGGCCGCGTCGCTTGACGCCGTGGCCGGCCCGTGGCCCGCCGCCTATTCCACCCGCGCGCCCGAGGCCACCACCAGCTTGCCGGCCGCGTCCCAATCCGCTTTCAGCAGTTCCTGGAACTGCGCCGGGGACCTGGCTTCGGCCTCCACGCCCAGCGCCGCCAGCCGCGCCTGCACCTTGGGATCGGCCAGCACGCTGTTGACGGCGGCGTTGAGCTTGTCGCGCTCGGCCGGCGCGATGCCGGCGGGGGCCAGCAGGCCCAGCCACGAATCGAAGGCGTAGCCGGGCAGGCCGCTCTCGGCCACGGTTGGCAGGTCGGGCGCGAAGCGCGAGCGCTGCTTGCCGGTGTAGGCCAGGAACGTCACGCGTGGATCGTTGCGGTAGCCGGTCACGCCGATGGTGGCGGCGGTCACGGCCTGCACGCGGCCGGCCAGCAGCTCGGTCACGGCGTCGCCGGTGGACTTCATGGGGATGTGCTGCATCTGCGCGCCGGCGGCGCTCAGGAACGACGCCATGCCCAGGTGCGAGGCGCTGCCGTTGCCGGCGGAGGCGTAATCGTAGGCGCCCGGTTTTGCCTTTACCGCCTGGATGAACTCGGCCGTGTTGGCCACCTTCAGCCCGGCCGACGCGAGGATGACGTAGCCGGTGTTGCCCAGGTAGGCCACGCCGGTGAAATCCTTGTAGGGGTCATAGCTCAGGTTCTTGTACAGATAACCGGCGATGTGGTGGCTGGCGGCGGCCAGCACCAGCGTATTGCCGTCGGGCGCGGCGCGCGCCACCTGGGCGGTGCCCACGGTGCCGCCGGCGCCCGCGCGGTTCTCGATCACGATCGACGCGTCCAGGGCCCGGCCCAGCTCGTCTCCGATGGCGCGGGCGATGGTGTCCTGCACCGCGCCCGTGCCATACGGCACCACGATGCGGATGACGCGTTGTTCGGCATGGGCGGCGCCGGCACAGGTGGCGGCGATGGCCAGGAGCAGGGCGGAAAGACGGGAAGGCACGCGGGCGGCAAGGGACATGGAATTGGCAATGGGTTCGATGATGCGGGGCGTTGGACTCTACCGGCCGCGCGCCGCCGCGCCAACGATTGATTCACGCCTTGCTTATTGCCGCAGGCGATATCGCGCGGCGGGCGGATGGATATACTCCCAGGGCCACTGGCCTACGACAAGACAAGGGAAATCAATGAACGCGCTCATGCTGCAGGCGATCGAGTTCGCCAACGACCACGAAACCGCCTGGGACCGCAGCGTCGATGGCGTCTTCGGCGTGCACCAGAACGATCCGCCGCCCTGGAACCGCCTGCTGGGGCCGATCCACGACCGTGGCCCGGTCTCGGGCGTGGTGCTGCGCGAGGGCCGCGAGATCGCATCGTGGGGCGAGCCCGACCGCGCCGACCTGACCTTCAGCGTGGCCAAGCTGTACCTGGCGATCCTGGCCGGACTGGCGCACGACCGCGGCCTGTTGCCGGATGTCGATGAACCGGTCGGCAAGCGCGTGCCCGGCATCGGCTTCGACCACGGCCGCAATGCGCGGATCACCTGGCGTCATCTGCTGCAGCAGACCAGCGAATGGGAAGGCGAGCGCTTCGGCGTCTCCGACCAGGCCGACCGCTATCGCGCCGTCACCTTCGGCGTGCCGCCCGACGGCAAAAAGGGCGAGGCCCGTCCCTTGCAGGCGCCGGGCACGTACTGGGAATACAACGACGTGCGCATCAACCAGCTGTCGTATGCGCTGCTGCACTTGTTCCGCAGGCCCTTGCCCGAGGTGTTCCGCGAGGCCGTCACGCGGCCGCTGGGCGCCAGCGAAAACTGGCAATGGGTGGGCTACGACAATGCCTGGGTCGAGATCGACGGCCAGCGCATGCCGTCGGTGCCGGGCGGCTCGCACTGGGGCGGCGGCATGTCGATCAGCGCCCGCGACCAGGCATTGATCGGCCAGATGCTGCTGGACCAGGGCCGCGCCGCCGATGGCCGCCAGGTGCTGTCGAGCGACTGGATCGCGCAGATGCGCCAGCCGTGCGCGATCGCGCCGTACTACGGCTACCTGATCTGGCTCAACCACGAAGGCCGCGTGTTCCCCAGCGTGCCGGCCTCCAGCTTCTTCGGCGTGGGGGCGGGCAGTTCGTTCACCTGGGTCGAGCCCGAGCGCAGGCTGGTGGCGATCGTGCGCTGGCTCGATTCGGCGCACGCCGACGCGCTGTTCGGTCGAATTCTGGCGGCGGTGGACGCGCAGCCGGCCTGAGCGGCCGCCGCGCATGGCGGTCGGTGTCCCTGCCCGGCGCAGGGATTTTCAGCGGCCTGCCGGCATTCTTCTGGCAACATGCCCCTTTGTCCGCCGGGCCGCCGGCGGGCGCGCCATCGTTTTTCGCCGACCAAGGATTTCGCCATGAACTACCGCCGTCTCGGATCCAGCAACCTTCGCGTATCGCCCCTGTGCCTGGGCACCATGATGTTCGGCGAGCAGACGCCCGATGACGAGGCCGCGCGCATCGTCGCCTCCGCGCGCGACCACGGCCTGAACTTCATCGACACCGCCGACGTCTACAACGACGGCCGTTCCGAGCAAGTGGTGGGCAAGTTGCTGCAAGGGCAGCGCCACGACTGGGTGCTGGCCAGCAAGATCGGCAACGTGGTGGGCAAGGGCCCGAACCAGTCGCACTATTCGCGCCAGTGGCTGATCCGCGGCGTCGAGCAGAGCCTGGCGCGCCTGGGCACCGATTTCCTCGACATCCTCTACCTGCACCGCGACTACCACGAGGAAAACCTGGAAGAAGCGCTGTGGGCGCTGGGCGACCTGATCCGCGCCGGCAAGCTGCGCAGCTTCGGCTTGTCGAACTTCCGCGGCTGGCGCATCGCCGAAACCCTGCGCCTGTGCGAAAAGCTGGGCGTGCCGCAGCCGGTGGTGTGCCAGCCGTACTACAACATGCTCAATCGCGGCCCCGAGGTCGAGATCCTGCCGGCCTGCCAGCACTACGGCCTGGGCGTGGTGCCGTACAGCCCGATCGCGCGCGGCGTGCTCACCGGCAAGTACCAGCCGGGCCAGGCGCCCGCCGCCGACACCCGCGCCGGGCGCGGCGACCGCCGCATCCTGGCCACCGAGTTCCGCGAGGAATCGTTGCGCATCGCGCAGCAGCTGGTACAGCACAGCGCCGCCCGCGGCGTGCAGCCGGGCCATTTCGCCACCGCCTGGGTGCTGGCCAATCCGATCGTCACCGGCGTCATCGCCGGCCCGCGCACGCTGGCGCAGATGGACGATTACTACGCCGCGCTGGACGTGACCATCACGCCCGAGGACGAGGCCCTGGTGGACAGCTGGGTCACGCCCGGCCACGCCTCGACCCACGGCTACAACGATCCCAACTATCCGTTCCACGGCCGCCCGGTGACGGTGGCCTGACGGCAGGCAGGGGGCGGCGCGTGGCGCCGCCCGCGCGCCGGTTAGGCCTTGCGCAGGGTCGCGCTGGCCGGCGGGGCCAGCCCGTCCTGCGCCGCGGTGCGCCCGCCGCGCCCGATCAGCCAGGCGCACAGCGCCGACACCACGCCCGAGAACAGCACGTACAGGCAGATCAGCCAGGGCTGGCCGTTGCCGGTCTTGAGCAGCGCGGTGGCGATGATGGGCGTGATGCCCGAGGCGAAGATACCCGAGAACTGGTAGACGAACGAGATGCCGGTGTAGCGCACCTTGGCGTCGAACAGCTCGCAGAACAGGGCGGCCTCCGGTCCGTAGACGGCGGCGTAGAAGATGCCGAACGGAATGATGATGGCCAGCCACACCAGCATCACGCTGCCCTGGCTGTTGAGCATCAGCCAGAAGCCGGGAAAGGCCGCCACCGCCGTGATCAGCGAGCCCCAGAAATACACCCGCGTGCGCCCGATGCGGTCGGACAGCCGCCCGAAGTAGGGGATGGTGAAGCACATCACCAGCGCGGCCGCCATCACCCCGGTCAGCGCCTCGGTGCGCGTGATCTGCAGCGTCTGGGTCAGGTAGGAGATCGAGAACACGCCGAACACGTTGAAGAACACGCCGTCGATGTAACGCGCGCCCATGCCCTTGGCGACGTTGCCCGGGTAGCGGCGGATCATGTCCATGAACGGGATGCGGCTTTCGGCGTTGTCGCGCTTGACCGCGGCGAACTCGGGCGTTTCCTTGATGTTCAGGCGGATGTACATGCCGACCCCGACCATCGCCGCCGACGCCAGGAACGCCAGGCGCCAGCCCCAGGCCATGAACTGCGCGTCGGTCAGCAGCGTCGACAGCAGCGCCACCGTGCCGGACGCCAGGCACAGGCCGATGGCCAGCCCGATCTGTGGCAGCGAGGCGTAGTAGCCCTTTTTGCCCGGCGGCGCGTACTCATACGCCATCAGCACCGCGCCGCCCCATTCGCCGCCCAGGCCGATGCCCTGGAACACGCGCAGGAGCAGCAGCAGGATCGGCGCCCACAGGCCGATGCTGTCGTAGGTGGGCACCAGGCCGATCAGGAAGGTGGACACGCCCATGATCATCAGCGTCATCACCAGCATGCTCTTTCTGCCGATGCGGTCGCCGAAGTGGCCGAACACCAGCCCGCCCAGCGGCCGCGTGATGAAGCCCACCGCGAAGGTGGTGTAGGCCAGCATGGTCGAGATGAGCG
Source organism: Achromobacter sp. EG18 (assembly GCF_059759395.1). NCBI lineage: Bacteria > Pseudomonadati > Pseudomonadota > Betaproteobacteria > Burkholderiales > Alcaligenaceae > Achromobacter > Achromobacter sp. EG18. The sequence continues at coordinate 1,494,978 of NZ_CM186213.1, read as the reverse complement.
GGTCGCCCGTGGGAAAGTACAGCTTGTTGAACACGATGCCGGCGACCACGCCGTACAGGAAAAAGTCGTACCACTCGATGGTGGCGCCGATCAGCGACGCGGCGACGACTTTTCTCACCGCGGTTTCGTTCTGCTTGGCCATGCCTGTCTCCTTTGGGGGAAGCGGGCGGCGCTCTGCGGCGCCGCTCCGCGGGTTGCGGTCAGCTCATGTCATGCCGCCTGCTGCAATACCGGTTGCGCCTGCGCGCGCGGCCGCGCCGCGTGCAGGTCCTGCAGGATGAAATCGGCCGCGCGCTCGGCCAGCATCACCACCGGCACGTTGGTGTTGCCCGACACCAGCGTTGGCATGATGGAGCAATCCACCACCCGCAGCCCGCTCACGCCGTGCACCCGCAGGCGCTCGTCGACCACGGCCATGGGGTCCTCGCGCGGGCCCATTTTCGCGGTGCCTGAGGGGTGGAAGATGGTGGCGCCGTACTCACGGCAGAAATGCAGGATCTCGTCGTCGCTCTGCACGTCCGGCCCGGGCCGGAACTCGCGCTTCATCAATCCGGCCAGCGGTTCGGTGGCGGCCAGCCGGCGCGCGTACTTGACCGCCGCCACCGTCATGCGGCGGTCCAGCTCGGTGGACAGGTAGTTGGGCTGCATGGCCGGGGCCTCGAACGGGTCGGCGCTGCGCAGCCGCACCGTGCCGCGCGACGAGGGCCGCAACTGGCACACCGAATAGGTGCAGCCCGAGAACGGATGCACCTTGCCGCCGGCCATGTCGGCCGACAGCGTGGCGAAATGGAACTGGGTGTCGGGCGTGGCACTGGCCGGATCGACGCGGCAGAACAGGCCGCCCTGGTTGATGCCCACCGCCAGGGGCCCGCCGCGGAACAGCAGCCATTGCAGCCCCATCGCGGCGCGTCCGTGCAGCGTGCGCAGCTGGTCGTTGGTGGTGATGGGGCGGCGCGTCTCGTAGATGAGGCGGATCTGCAGGTGGTCCTGCAGGTTCTCGCCCACGCCGGGCAGGTCGCGCACCACGCCGATACCGAAGCGCCGCAGCAGCGCGGCCGGGCCCACGCCCGACAATTGCAGCAGTTGCGGCGATTGCAGCGCGCCGGCGCACAGGACCACCTCGCGGCGGGCCCGCAGCGTGCGCACCTGGCCGTCCTGCCGATAGCGCACGCCGCAGGCGCGGCTGCCCTCGAACAGCACCGCCATCGTGTGCGCGCCGGTCTCGACACGCAGGTTGGCGCGGCCGCGCGCCGGCCGCAGGTAGGCCACCGCGGTGGAGCAGCGGCGGCCATTGCGGGTGGTGAGCTGGTAGTAGCCCACTCCTTCCTGGTCGCCGCTGTTGAAGTCGGTCACGTGTGGCAGGCCGAGCGCGCGCGCCGCGCCGATCAGGCCTTCGACCAGCGGATGCGGCGTCTTGATCGAGGTGGCGTTCAGGGGGCCTTCGGTGCCGCGCGTGGCGCCCGGGCCGAGGTCGTTGTTCTCGAGCTTGCGGAAGTAGGGCAGGCATTCCTCCCAGCTCCAGCCCGGGTTGCCGGCGGCGACCCAGGCATCGTAGTCCTGGCGCTGGCCGCGGATGTAGATCAGGCCGTTGATGGCGCTGGAGCCGCCCAGCGTGCGGCCGCGCGGCCAGTAGATGCGGCGGTCCAGCATGTTGGGGTCGGGTTCGGTGTAGTAGCCCCAGTTCAGCACCTTGTGGAACATGGTCTTGCCGTAGCCGATGGGGATGTGGATCCAGGGCGAGCGGTCCGGCGGCCCCGCCTCCAGCAGGCACACGCTGTGCTGGCCGTTGGCGCTCAGGCGGTTCGCCAGCACGCAGCCGGCGGAACCGGCCCCCACCACGATGTAGTCCACGGCATCGGACATGTCTGTTTCCTCCTTGGCCTGGCCGTGCCGTGACGCGGGGAGTCCCTCGTCCGGACGGCGCGTTTACCCTGCTTGCCGCGCCGCCGCGCACTTATATACTGGCCTGATGCGAGGGGGGCGCGGCGACGCGCAAAGGTTCCGTATCTGTGGCGATTCTAGGAAGCCGCCACGGGAAAGAAAGCGCGACAAGCGCGGGAACGGCGAAATGGCACAGAACATGGATCTTCGGTTTCAAAATCGCAGTGCAGCATCGGCGCGTGCGCCCGACGCCGACGAGCCGCGGGATGGCTCGCGTTCGCTGCGCGCGCTGCTGGTGCTGGACTACCTGGCCCGCGCCCAGCACCCGCCCACGCTAGCGCAACTGGCGCAGCGCCTGGACATGCCCAAGTCCACCCTGATGCGCCTGCTGGCGTCGATGCAGCGCGCCGGCTTCGTCGCCGCCACGCCCACCGAGAACGGCTACGTGCCGGGGCCGCAGGCCACCGCGCTGGCGCTGGCCACGCTGCGCGCCTCGGCCTTCACGCGCGCCTGCCGCGCGGTGCTGGCGCAGCTGGTCGGCACGCTGGGTGAAACCTGCAATCTCACCGCGCCCGACGGCGACCAGGTGATCTACATGGAGCGCGTCGAAACCGCCGAACCGCTACGACTGTTCTTCGCGGTGGGCAGCCACGTGCCGATGCACTGCACCGCCAGCGGCAAGCTGTTCCTGGCGTCGATGAACCGGCTCGAACGCGGCCGGGTGCTGGCGCGCCTGCCGCTCACGCGCAACACGCCGCGCACGCTGACCGACCCGGCGCGGCTGGAAGACGAACTGGAACGCCTGGCCGCGCGCGGCATCGGCATCGACAACGAGGAGTTCGTGCGCGGCATGAGCGCGGTGGCGGTGCCGGTGCGCGACGCGCAGGACCGGGTGGTGGCGGCGGTGGCGTGCCATGCGCCCACCGCGCGGCTGATGCTCGATGACCTGTTGCGCGCGGTGCCGGTGCTGCAGGGCGCGGCGCAGTCGATGAGCGCGGTGCTGGCCGAGCACCGGCCGGGCGGTTGAGGGCGTCGGGCCGCGAACCCCTAGCCCGGCAGCGCGGCCGCCCGGCGCCAAGCCAGCGCCAGCACGGCCGCCGCGCCCGCCGTCAACGTCGCCAGCATCGCGACCGGACCGGCCGCGTCGAGCAGAATCCCGGCCGCCAGCGGCGCGGCGATGCGCGTCAGCGCGAAAACGCTGGACTGGATGCCGTAGTCCAGCGCCTGCAGGCCCGGCCGGGCATGCGACATCATCAGGCCGAACGCCAGGGCGGCGGTGGCGCCCATGGCCGCCGCCACCATCATGGCGCAGGCCGCCAGCACGGCCGGGGCCGCGTCCAGGCCGACCGCCAGCGTCAATGCCAGCAACGTGGCGGCTCCGGCGCCCGCATGCAGCCGCACCGCGCGGCCCGCGCCCAGGCGCTTGAGCAGCCGCGCGCCCGCGATGCTGGCCACGGCGCCGACCGCGCCGCCCGCGACACCGACCAGCCACGCCACGCGTTGCGGCGCCAGGCCCTGGTCCAGCAGCAGCGGTTTCAGGTAGAACCAGCCTGCGCCGATGAAGGGGAACAGCAGCGCCAGCAGCGGCAGCCAGCGGCGGCTGGCGGGCAGGCGCAGGTACGCGATGGCCTGGCGGGTGGTCGAGGTGGTGTCTGTGGTTTGCAGGGGCGCGCCGGGTTGCCCCTTTGTGTCATCCAGTGTCGCCGCGTCGTTCGTGTCGAGGTGTCCATCGCGCGAGGTAATCGCGCGGTCGTCGGCTCGCCCGGCATCCATGCTCTCCCGCAGCAGCAAGGTCAGCGCCGCGCCCAGCGCCAGCGCGGCGGCCATGATCAGGAAGGGCGCCTGCCAACCCCAGCGCGCCTGCGCCAGCAGCATCAGGCCGCCGCCGGCGATCGCGCCCAGGCACAGCGCCATCGAGCGGATGCCGCCCGCCGAGGCGCGGCCGGCCACAGGCAGCACGCGGATCGCCAGCGCGTTGACGGGCACGTCGGCCCAGGTGCCGGCCAGGGCGGCGGCGGCCGCCAGCGCGAACAGCGTAACGCCATCATTCGGCAGGTCGCGCCAGCCCAGCGCCAGCAGCACGGCGGCGTAGGCCAGCAGCAGCGCCGCGGTCCAGCGCCGGTAGCCGCCATGGCGCGCGCCGCGCCGGTCCAGCGGCATCGCCAGCAGGAACTTGAACACGGTCGGCAGGCTGGCCAGCTGGAACAGGCCCAGGGCGGTGCCGGACCAGCCGTGCTGGCGCAGCACCAGCGGCAGCCCCAGCCACAGATAGACGCCCGGCGCGGTCAGTGCCAGGTTGAGCCAGCCGAACAGGGCCTGGGCCAGGCCGTGGCGCAGGCGCGGCGTCATGGCGCGGTCCGCCGCGCCGACAGCACATGCAGCGGCGCCAGCGGAAAGCGGTCGGAATCGAAGCCGCGCACTTCGGCGAAGCCGGCGGCGCGCAGCGCTTGCGCCAACTGGCCCTGGCGTGTCACGCGCCGCCCCAGCAGCAGCATCGGCAGGTAATAGCGCAGCACGCGCGCGGCGGCGTCGGCGTCGTCCGGGACCTCGGCATGCGCCATCACCAGCAGCCCGCCCGGTGCAAGGGCGTCGTGCATCTTGCGGATCGCGGCGGCGGCGTCGGGCACGAAATGCAGCACCGACGAGCACCAGATGAGGTCGTAGCCGGCGCCGATATCCGCCGTGGCCAGGTCGCCGCCCACCGCCACCATGCGCTCGGCCAGCCCGGCGGCGGCGATGTTCTCGCGCGCCACGGCGGCGGTCTCGGGCCAGTCGAACACCACGCCGCTGGCCTGCGGGCGGTCCTGCACCAGCGCGATGCCGATGAGGCCCGGACCGCCGCCCAGGTCGAGGATGCGGCGGGCCGCGTCGGCGCCGGGCACGCAGGCGACCGCCTCGCGCGCCGCCGCCACGGCCAGGGCGCGTTGCTCCTGGCCGATCTGCACGCGCGCCGCGTTGGCCCATGCGCCGGCCTCGGACGGGGCGGCGGGTGTTGCGGCGGGATCCTGGCGCAACCGTTGCATCAACTGCTCGCCGGACTGCGCCAGCGCGCGGCGCCGGTAGCGCCAGGCGTCGCCGCAGTAGTGGGGCCGTCCCGCCACGAAGTGGTCGCGCGCGGTGACCCCGCAGCGGTAGAGCGGCGGCTCGCCGGCGATGCGGTGCAGCAGGCGCAGGCTCCACAGCAGGTCCAGCAGGTGCTCGGCGGCGGCGGGGCGCAGCGCCAGCGCCTGCGCGACGTGCGCGGCGCTGGCCGGCGCGACCAGGTGCGCGAACAGGTCCAGTTCCAGGGCGGCGTCGAGCGCGGCGGTTTCGACCGGCGCGGCGGCCAGGTCCCAATAGCGTTGCAGGGGCAGGGGGGAAGTCGGCATGGCGGGTTCCTTGTGTTGACGATCAAAGGCGCCAGGTCAGGCGCAGGCCAACTTCGCGTGGCGGGCTGTAGACGGTGACGATGCCGTTCTGGTAGCCCACCGCGTCGTAGCGGCGGTTGGCGAGGTTGTTGACGTAGGCGGCGATTTCCACCTGTCGAACGGTGACGCCGGCGGCCAGGTTGACCAGCGCGTAGCCGTTGCGGCGGTAGCGGTTGGCGGCGTCCAGGTAGACCGGGCCGGTGCCGCTGAGCGAGGCCTGCGCGTACCAGCCGGCGGGGGCGTCGTAGCGCGCGGTCAGGTGGCCGTTCAGGCGCGGCGCGAACGGGTTCAGGTTGCCGCTGTAGTCGTTGGCGCCGTCGCGGAAGTGGCTGAAGCGGGTGCGGTTCAGGCCCAATCCGGTCTGCAAGGACCAGCCCTGGCCCAGCAGGTATTCGAGCTCGAATTCCGCCCCGATCGAACGCGCCGACGCGGCGTTGGTGACGTACACCAGGCCCGGCAGCGGCATCTGCTGCACCTGCATGTTGTCGACCGTCATCACGTAGAACGCGGCGGCGTAGCGCAGACGGTTGCCGGGCAGCCAGCCCTTGGCGCCGATCTCGTAGGCGCGCAGCGTTTCTGGCTGGTAGGCGGCGTAGTCCGCCGCTGGCGAAAACACGTTGTAGCCGCCGGCGCGAAAGCCATCCGCGACCGAGGCATAGACCTGCTGGCGCGGCGCGAAGGCGTATTGCAGCGCCAGCTTGGGCGTGACGCGGGTCCAGTCGGCGCGGCGCGCGCTGTCGCCTTGCGGCGTGAAGCGCACGGCGTCGCGCTCGACGCGGGCGCCGGCCTCCAGGGTCCAGCGCTCGGCCAGCGGCACGCTCCAGTGGGTGAAGGCGGCGCCGGACTGGCCGCGCAGCCGCACCACGCTTTCGGTCAGGCCGCGCGGCATCTTCTGGGTGTTGCGCAGGTCATGGTCGTCGCCGTCGGCGTACAGCCCCACGAGCCAGTGGGCGCGGCCCAGCGCGCCCTCCAGCCGCAGCTCCTGCGACAGATTGCGGAAATGGTGGTCGCGGGCGATGTGCAGCAGGTCGGCGGGCTGGAAATCGGTGTCCTGCTGCACGCGGTCGCGCAGATCGTTCCAGGCCGTCACCGACGTCAGGCGCAGGCCGTCGCCCAGGTCGTGGCGCAGCGACAGCGACGCGCTGCGGCCGATGGACCGGTTCCAGCTCGGCGTGCCGGACGCCACGGTGGCGCGCGAGGCCGTGGGCGAGCCCCACAGCGCGGCGCCGTCGCGGTAGTTGATCTGCACATAGCGCAAGGTGGCGTCGGTGCGCGCCGACGGCGTCCAGCGCAGCGCCAGCTTGCCGTTGCGCAGTTCGCGGTCGTCCTCGCGCCGGCCCGTGTAGGTGTTGTCGATGAAGCCGTCCTGGCCGCGCCAGGCGCCGGCCACGCTGGCGTAGAGCGTGTCGTCGACGATCGGCCCGCTCAGGTCGAAGCGCAGCATGCGCAGGTCGCGGCTGCCCACGGTGGTGGAGACGCTGCCGCGCAGGCTGTCGCCCGGCTGGCGGGTATGGACGTTGATGACGCCGGCTTCCGCGTTGCGGCCATAGAGCGCCGATTGCGGGCCGCGCAGCACTTCGACGCGGTCGATGTCCAGTAGCTGATCGTCGAAGCCCTGCGCCATCAGCGTGGGCACGCCGTCCACCACCAGCAGGGTCGAGGTCGAGAACGAAAAGAAGTTGGCCGACAGGCCGCGCATCACGGCCGCATTGACGCCGGCCTGGCCGAACGGCTGGAACGTCAGCCCGGGCGTGATGCGCTGCAGGCCCTCCAGGTCGACGACGCCCTGGCTGTCGAGCATGTCGCCGTCGAACACCGACAAGCTGCCGGGCAAGGATTCGAGCGAGCGTTCCTGCTTGTCGGCGGTGACGGTGACGGCAGGCAGTTGCACGGCGGGCGCGGGGGAAACCGGCGTTAATGCGGTGGAAGACGCGGGAGAATGCGGGGAGACGGGTGCGGCCGGTTGCGCCAGCGCGGCGGGCGTGGCGCAAAGCCACAGCAGAACGCAGGTGGCGCGTGGGTAGGGAAGAGGGCGGTTCATCGGGATTCCTGTGCAGGCAGTCACGGCGGCCGAACGCGCGGCGCCGTCCCGAAGATGGTATTTAATTATGCGAACGCCTATCATTAGCATTCATATGCGAACCGGATGGATTCGTATGCATGCCGGCGCAGCCGCGCCTGAGCCGATTTCAGGCACCCGTCCCGGTGCCATCCCGGTCCCGTCCCGCCACCCGTCACCTCCCGTCGAAACCATGTCCCTGCGCATCTCCGCCACGCTCGCCCAACCCGGTCCGGCCGCCCGTCCCGGCTGGTCGCGGCTGGCGCTGCCGGCGGATGTGGGCGAGTGCGTGGCCGACCGTCTGGACCTGGGCGAGGGCCTGGCCCTGGTGCATTCGCAATACACCCCCGTGCGCGACCTGATCGAGGAGAACGCCGCCGCGCATGGCGGGCGCACGCTGGTCATCACGCTGGCCCTGCGCGGCGCGTCGGCCTATCGCGGCGCGGACGGCGCGGAGCTGGATTTCCGCGGCGGCCAGACCACGGTGACCGCCTTCCGCCGCCACCTGGGCGAGCGCCGCTACCTGGGCGGCTGCACCGTCTCGCAACTGCGCCTGCTGGTGGGCGAGGCGGCGCTGCGCCGCTACGCTGGCGAGGCCCGGGCCGAGGCGCTGTTCGGCGCCGGCGGCCTGCGGCGGCTGGCGCAGGGCCGCACCAGCGCCGACCTGGCCGCCGTCGCAGCCGAACTGGCGCGGGCCAGCGACCCGCTGGACATCCACATCAAGGCATTGACGCTGCTGTCACGCCAGTTGCGCGCGCTGGCGCCGGCGCCAGTGGCGGGTCGGTTCAGCCAGGCCGACATTGCCCGGCTGGAGCGGGCCCATGCGCTGATGCGCGAACAGATGGATCGCGAACTGACGGTGCAGTACCTGTGCCTGGCGACCGGGTTGAATGAATTCAAGCTCAAGCAGGGCTTTCGGGCGCTATACGGCAACAGCCCGATGCGGCTGCTGACCGAGATGCGCATGCGCCGCGCCTGGGAGTTGCTGGAGACCGGCTGCCAGGTGGCGCAGGCGGCTTACCGGGTCGGTTACTGCCACCCGGCCAATTTCAGCGCTGCGTTTACCCGCTTCCATGGCCGCGCGCCCAAGTCGGTGTTTGGCAAGCGGCGTTGATGCGGCGCGCAACGATGCCGTTGGCCCCTGACCGCCCTAGTGCGCCGCCCGCATCCGCCGCCGCGACACGCTTTCCCACCCGGCCACCAGCATCATGATCAACGTCGTCAGCCCGCCCACCATCAGGTTGTCGGTGACGAACGAGATCGGCGCCAGGATGGCCAGCAGCGCGAGGCCCACCACATGTGACAGAGGGAAGCGGCCATACACCACCGTCTTGTAGATGCCGTTGCCCAGCAGGTACAAGGCCGGGCCGCCGAGCAGCGCGGCGGCTGCCGCCGTGACGATGCGGCCGTCCGGGTGCAGGATGACCAGTTCGTTGGCCACCGCCGAGACGATCACGCCCGCGATCAGGATCACATGCACGTAGTGGAAGTAGGCGCCGACCCGGCCCGGATCGGCGTGGTGCGCGATGGCTTCGCTGCCGTCCTTGCTGCTGGTGTCGAAATACACCCACCACATCGCCGCCGTGCCCAGGAATGCGGCCAGCAGCGCGATCAGGGTGGGGATGTCCCAGTGCGGATGCTCGCCCAGCGTGGCGCCGGTGATCAGCAGCGTCTCGCCCAGCGCCACGATCACGAACAGCTGGCAGCGCTCGGCCAGGTGGCCGCCCTCAATGGTCCATTCGCGGGTGCTGGAGCGGCCCAGGCCCGGCAGCCAGAAGCCGGCCATGGGCGAAAAATACTCGCAGGCCACCGCCACGATCCACAACGCCAGCCGCGTATCGCCCGAGGCCAATCCGCCGGCGATCCAGAACACCGCCGAGATGCACAGCCAGCCCAGCATGCGGCGGAAATTCGGCGCCAGCGGATGCGACGGCCCCAGGTGCAGCACCACGAACAGCGTGCGGCCCACCTGGATCAGCACATAGCAGACCGCGAAGATCAGCCCGTTCTCGCCGAAGGCGCCGGGCAGCACGGCGGCGGCCACCAGCCCCACCAGCATCACGCCGAACAGCATCAGCCGCATCGGCAGCGCGTCGGGATCGAACCAGTTGGTGACCCAGCAGGTGTACTGCCAACCCAGCCATACGGCGAACCACAGCACCAGCGTGTGCACCGCGCCCATCAGGGTCAGGTCGTGCAGCAGGCTGTGGGACAGCTGGGTGACCGCGAAGACGTAGACCAGGTCGAAGAACAGCTCGACGAAGGTGACGCGGGCTTCATGGCCGTCGCGGTGGCGCAGCAGATTGGCGCTGGCAAGGAATGTCATGGCGGCGCTTCCTATCCGGTAGGGGGCGTCGCCAGATTACTCCCGGCCTTGCCGGCCAATCGTAAAGAATTCAAAAGACGTGGCGCGGCCGCGACGCCTCAATGGCCGGTCGGCGTTTCGCCGTGGCCGCCCAGCTCGCGGTTGCGCGAGCGCACCAGCGCGGCGGCCAGCGCCGCCGCCACGGCCGCGATCACCGCGCCCGCCAGGAAGGTCATGCGGTAGCCGCCCGCCAACGCCGCGACCGGGGCCGCGCCGGCGCCGGCCAGCGCGGCCGTGCGCGCCGCGGCCAGGCTGGCCAGCACCGCCAGCCCCAGCGCGCCGCCCATCATGAAGGCGGTGTTGACCACGCCGGACGCCAGGCCCGACTGGCCCGGCTCGACGTCGCTCATGGCGGCCAGCAGCATCGGGTTGAAGGCGATGCCCGCGCCCAGGCCCAGCAGCAGCATGCCGGGCAGCACGTCCGCCGCGAAGTGGCCGTCGACCGGGGCGCGCGCGAACAGCGCCAGCCCCAGCGCCGCCATCAACAGCCCGGTGGCCAGCGGCCCGCGGATGCCGAAGCGCATCACCAGCTTGGCCGACAGCCCCAGCGAGAACGCCGCCATGATCAGATTGGCCGGCAGGAATGCCAGCCCCACCTGCATGGCGTCGTAGCCCAGCACCAACTGCATGTACAAGGCCGAGACGAAGAACCAGGCGAACATGCCCGCGGCCCACAGCACGCCGACCACGTTGGCGGTGGCGACGTTGCGCAGGCGGAAAAGCGCCAGCGGCATCAGCGGTTCGGCCACGCGCGCCTCGATCGCCAGGAACAGCGCCATCAGCAGCGCGGCCGCGCCCAGCAGGCCGAGCGACTGCGCCGAGGTCCAGCCGGCCTCGTTGCCGTTGACCACGGCGTACACCGCCAGCATCAGCGACGCGGTGACCGTCAGCGCGCCGGCCACGTCCAGCTTGCCGCCACCGGCCGCGCCGCGCGCCGCCGGCAGCAGCCGCAGGCACAGCGCGTAGACGGCCACGCCGATCGGAATGTTGACCAGGAAGATCCAGTGCCACGACAGCTTGCTGGTCAGCAGCCCGCCCAGCAGCACGCCCAGGCTGCCGCCGCCCGCACAGACGAAGCCGTACACGCCCATGGCGCGGGCGCGCTCGCCGGCCTCGGTGAACAGGTTCATGATGAGCGACAGCGACACCGCCGACACCACCGCGCCGCCCAGTCCCTGCGCGGCGCGCGCGGCAATCAGCAGCCCCTGGCCCCGCGCCAGTCCACAGGCCAGCGAGGCCACCGTGAACAGCACCAGGCCGGCCAGGAACATGCGCCGGTGGCCGAGCAGGTCGCCCAGCCGTCCGCCCAGCAGCAGGAAGCCGCCGAAGGTCAGCATGTAGGCGTTCACCACCCACACCAGTGAGGTCTCGGTGAAATGCAGGTCTTCGCGGATCGAGGGCAGGGCAACATTGACGATGGTGGTGTCCAGCACGATCATCAACACGCCCAGGCACAGCACCATCAGTGCCCACCAGCGTTGCCTGCCCTGTATGCCATGCGTCATGGATGTCTCGCTCCATCCGCTTGTGGCGGATTCGGTTGTCAGTGGGGTTGTCAGTGGCTGAGCCGCCCGCCGCTGATCATCCACCGCGTGTCGTAGCGGTCGATCAGCGCGCCGTAGGCTTCGGCCCAGAAGGTTTTCTGGAGCGGCATGGTAACGCTGCCGCCGTCGGCCAGCATATCGAACACGCGTTGCGCGTCCGAGACAGTGGGATAGGCCAGCGACAGCGCCATGCCCTGCTTGCCGGGATAGGGATGGCCGGCGGTGGCGTCGCTGGCCATCAGCACCTGTTCGTCCAGCGCCAGACGGGCGTACATGATGCGTTCGGATTCTTCGGTCGACAGCGCCGGCATGGCGGCATCGGCGGGCGCGTCCGCGTAGCGCAACATGGCCTCGACGCGGCCGCCCAGCACGCGTTCGTAGAAACGCATGGCCTCGGCGCAGTTGCCGTCGAAACTGAGGTAGGCGGAAAGTTGGGGCATGAGGGTTCCTCCTTGTGGCCGATCCCGATTCTCGCATCCGCGGCGCTGTCCGGGAAACCTCTTATTGCCGCCGGTCCGCGCGCATCCCTATGATTCGCCACAGGATCAGGACTGATCCGCACGCGCCGGCACGGCTTGGCGCGGCAGTGCCCCGCAGCAATGATTGCTGCCCGAACCTTCGTCTGGCTATAGAAGCCCCCGACTCACACGCAATGCGTGGTCGGGGGCTTTTTTGTTTTCCAAAACGTTGCAGGGAGATCGCATGCAAGTATCACCGCCGCCGGACGCCGCCGCGTCCGCGATCCACGTGGCCAGTGTGCAGACGGCCCCCGTCATGGGCGAGGTCGCCGCCAACGTGGCCCGTTCCATCGAACTGGTCGAGCAGGCCGCCGCGCAGGGCGCGCGGCTGGTGGTGCTGCCCGAGCTGGCCAACACCGGCTACGTGTTCGCCAGCCGCCAGGAGGCCCACGCCCTGGCCGAAAGCGTGCCCGACGGCCCCAGCTCGCGGGCCTGGATCGCGCTGGCGCAACGCCTGGGCATCTACCTGGTGGCCGGCATCGCCGAGCGCAGCGGCGGCCGGCTGTACAACGCCGCCATCATCGCCGGCCCCGACGGCTACCTGGGCACCTACCGCAAGCTGCACCTGTGGGGCGACGAGAACCTGTTCTTCGAGCCGGGCGACCTGGGCCTGCCGGTGTTCCATACCGAATTCGGCCGGCTGGGCGTGGCGATCTGCTACGACGGCTGGTTCCCCGAGGTCTACCGCCTGCTGGCGCTGCGCGGCGCCGACATCGTGGCGGTGCCGACCAACTGGGTGCCGATGCCGGGACAGACGCCCGACGGCCCGGCCATGGCGCACGCGCTGGCGGCGGCCGGGGCCCACAGCAACGGCCTGACGCTGGTGTGCGCCGACCGGGTCGGCGTCGAGCGCGGCCAGCCCTTCGTCGGCCGCAGCCTGATCGTCGGCTCTCAGGGCTGGACCGTGGCCGGCCCCGCCAGCCACGACCGCGAAGAGGTGCTGGTGGCGCCGGTGGATCTGGCCGCCTCGCGCCGCGCGCGGCAACTGAACGACTTCAACCATGTGCTGCGCGATCGGCGCCGCGATCTTTACGACGAACTGCTGGGCGCCGCCGACGCGCCGCGGCAGCGTTGAATACAACGGCGGACAGCCGGCCCCCAAGGAGAAATCCCCATGAAAAAACCCACTTGCAGCTTCCTCATCCGACTTTCCTTCATCGCCGCGCTGACCGGCGCGGCGGGCGCGCACGCGGCCGACCCTTTGCGCATCGGCGTGCCGGTCGGCCTGTCCGGCGCCAACAGCGTGGTCGCGCCCGGCGTGGTGCAGGCCTCGCAGCTGGCCGCCGATGAAATCAACGCCGCCGGCGGCATCCTTGGCCGCCAGGTGGTGCTGGAGATCGCCGACGACGCCTCGGGCGCGGTCGGCGCGCAGAAGGCCTACGACACGCTGGTATTCCAGAAGAAGGTGGACGCCATCATCGCCATGGAAACCAGCGCGGCGCGCAACGCCGCGCTGCCCATCGTCTCGCGCGGCAAGGTGCCGTACATCTACACCTCGTTCTACGAAGGCCGCTCGTGCAACCGCTGGATGCACGTCAACGGCTGGGTGCCCGAGCAGCAGGTGGCGCCGGTGGTGGACCACTTCATGAAGGAGCGCGGCGCCAAGACCTTCTTCCTGGTCGGCAGCGACTATGCATTCGGCCGCGGCATGCTCAAGTTCACCCGCGAATACATCGAGAAGCAGGGCGGGCGCGTGGTGGGCGAGGAATACCTGCCCATCGACGGCTCCGACTGGACCCCGGTGGTGTCGAAGATCCGCTCGGCCAACCCGGACGCGCTGATCAGCTCCACCGCCGGCGGCGGCCCCAACGTCAGCCTGGCCAAGCAGGTCAAGGCGGCCGGCCTGACCATGCCCTACGGCAACCTGGCGATCGACGAAGCCACCGCCAAGACCATGGGCGACACGGCGGTCGGCATGTACCTGTCGGCCTCGTACCTGACCAGCATCGATACGCCGCAGAACCGCAAGTTCCTCGACGGCCTGAAGGCCAAGTTCGGCGCCGACGCCAAGACCGCCAACGAGTTCTCGGGCCCGCAGTACGAAGCCTTCTTCCTCTACAAGGCGGCGGTCGAGAAAGCTGGCAGCACCGATTCGCAGAAGGTGGTCAAGGCGCTGAGCGAAGTGTCGTTCGACGGCCCGCGCGGCCCGGTCAGGATGGACCGCCAGCGCCACGCCGCGCTGACCATGCGGCTGGGCCAGGTGCAGCCGGACGGCTCCATCAAGATCCTGCAGACCTTCGACCAGGTCGATCCGGGCGCGCAATGCCCCGACCTGAAGTGACGCGGTAAGCCGCACCCTGCGCGCCGCCGGTCCGCCGGCGGCGCTGGAGAACACAATGGGTTTGATGCTGGACATCCTGAGCACGGCCGCCATGCTGTTCATCGTGACGGCCGGGCTGATGATCATCTTTGGCGTGATGAAGATCGTCAATTTCGCCCACGGCGCCATCATCACGCTGGGCAGCTACGCCGCCCTGGTGGTGACGCGCCTGGGGCTGGACCCGTGGCTGGCGCTGCCGTGCGCGCTGGCGGCGGGGGTGCTGGTGGGCATGCTGGTCGAGCGCCTGATCGTGCAGCCGCTGTACAAGCGGCCGCTGGACGCCATCCTGGCCACCTGGGGCCTGGGCATCGTCATCGGCCAGCTCATCACCATGGCCTTCGGCCGCGAGGTGCAGTTCGCCGACGCGCCGATCCAGGGCGCGGTCGCGTTCCTGGGCACCGAGTATTCGGCCTACCGGCTGTTCCTGGTGCCGGGCGCGCTGCTGCTGTACGTGGCGCTGACGCTGCTGCTGAACGGCACGCGCTTTGGTGTGCGCACCCGCGCCGTCATCATGAACGAGGACCTGGCGCGCGGCCTGGGCATCAACGCCGAACGAATCCGCTTTACGACCTTCGCGCTGGGCGCCGGGCTGGGCGCGCTGGCCGGCGCGCTGATCACGCCGCTGTCCAGCGTCGACCCGAACATGGGGCTGCCGTGGCTGGTCAGCGCCTTCATGCTGGTGATGGTGTCGGGCAACTCGATCACCGCGCTGCTCCTGACCTGCCTGGTCTACGGCGCCTGCCAGGTGCTGGTGGGCGTGTACATCAGCCCGATCCTGGGCGGCGTCACCATCGCGGTGCTGGCGGCCCTGACCCTGCGCCTGCGTCCCAAAGGATTCGCCCATGACTGATTCCTCCCTCGCGCAACCGGCGCTGGCCACCCGCGCCGACCCGCGCCGCGCCGCCCGCGGCCGAGACCTGCTGTGGCTGGCCATCGCCTGCCTGGCGTTGACCGTGGCCGGTCCCTGGCTGTTCGACACCTACCTGCTGAACGTGCTGATCAAGGCGCTGTTCTTCGCCGTGGCGGCGGTCACGGTGGACATCCTGTGGGGCTACACCGGCTACCTGACCTTCGGCCAATCGGCCTTCTTCGGCGTCGGCGCCTACGCGGCCGGGCTGGCCTTCACCCATTACGGCTTCTCGCCCGGCATCGCGCTCGCGGCCGCGCTGGTGGCGGTGGGCGCGGCGGCGCTGCTGGCGCTGGCCACCGGCTGGCTGTCGTTCTATCGCGGCGCCTCGCCGTTCTTCGCCACCGTGATCTCGCTGGTATTGCCCATCGTGCTGACCCAGGTGGCGCTGTCCGGAGGCACCTACACCGGTTCGTCGTCCGGCCTGACCGGCTACGACACCTTCGACCTGTCGCTGGAGGCCTGGTACGTCATCGCCGCCGGCGGCCTGTCGATCGTGGCGCTGCTGGCCTGGGTCGCGGTGCGCAGCGACGGCGGCCGCATCCTGGCCGCGCTGCGCGACAACGAGGGCCGTTGCAGCTACCTGGGGCTGAACACCGCGCACTGGCGCATCGCGCTGCTGGTGGTGTGCGGCGCGGTCGCCAGCCTGGCGGGCTTCGGCTACGGCGCCTTCAGCGGCGTGGTGGCGCCGGAACTGACCGGCTTCGTGTTCGGCACCGAACTCATCATCTGGGTGGCGCTGGGCGGACGCGGCACGGTCTGGGGGCCGGTGCTGGGCGCCGTGCTGATCAACGTGGCCGGCTCGTACCTCAGCGGCAACATGCCGTTCCTGTACCAGTTGGTGCTGGGCGTCACCTTCATCCTGGTGATCCTGCTGTTGCCGCGCGGGCTGCTGCCCCTGGTGCTGGCGCCATGGCGCCGGCGGCGTCCGGCGCCGGTGCCGGAACTGGCGGTGCGCGCGCCGGCCAGCGCATCGGGGCAGGGCGGCGCAGCGGGACAAGGCGGCACGCCAGGGCAGGGCGCCGCCGAAGGCGGCCTGGTCTTGGCCGGCGTGGCCAAGCGCTTCGGCAGCCTCAAGGTGCTGGAAGGCATAGACCTGCGCGCGCGCGGCGGCGAACTGCTGGGCCTGATCGGCCCCAACGGCGCCGGCAAGACCACGCTGATGCGCTGCATCGCCGACGGCGCCGAGCGCAGCGACGGCACGGTCGAACTGTGCGGCCACGCCGTCAAGCGCGACGGGCCGGAGCAGTGCGTGCGTTACGGCCTGGGCCGCAAGTTCCAGAATGCCAACATCTTCGACACGCTGACCGTGGCCGAAAGCCTGCGCATCGCCACCACCCTGCGCGAGCGGCCGTCGTGGCGCCGCCGGTCGCCCCGACTGGCGCTGCCGGCCTATGCGCTGGAGGTGCTGCGCATGACCGGCCTGGACCAGCAACTGGACCGCGTGGCGCGCGACCTGTCGCATGGCCAGCAGCAGGCGCTGGAACTGGCCATGGTGCTGGCGCTGGAGCCGCGCGTGGTGCTGCTGGACGAACCCACCGCGGGCCTCAGCAAGGACGAACGCGCCCGCATCGGCCAGGTGCTGTCGGCCCTGGCCCATACCCACGGCCTGTGCTGCCTGCTGGTCGAGCACGACCTGGACTTCGTGGCCGAGGTGGCCACGCGCATCATCGTGCTGCACCAGGGCCGCATCGTCATGGACGGCAGCTTCCGCGAAGTGGCCGAATCGGAACTGGTGCGCACCATCTACGCCGGCAACGCGCCGGCCGCGAACAAGACCACGCAAGCCACCCAGCAAGCGAGTCAGCAAGCCACTGAGCAAGCCGCGCGGCAAGGCGCCCATCCCGCAACCCCGTCCATCCCGCCCGAAGGAGCCCAACCATGAACGCCGCCCCGGCCTTGCGCCTGGAAAACGTCGCCAGCGGCTACAAGGGCGCCGTGGTGCTCAACGACATCTCGCTGTCGGTGGCCGGCGGCGCCTGCGTGGCGCTGCTGGGCAAGAACGGCATGGGCAAGAGCACGCTGCTCAAGACCGTCATGGGCTATCTGCCCAAGCTGCGCGGCAACGTCAGCCTGGGCGGCGTTGACGCCACTCGCCTGCGGCCGCACGAGGTCGCCCGCCGCGGCGTCGCCTACGCCGCCCAGGACCAGCCGCTGTTTCCCGACCTGAACATCCGCGACAACCTGCGCCTGGGCCTGGCCAACGACCGCCTGTTCGACGAACGCTTCGGCGAAATCGCCGACCTGTTCCCGGTGTTCGCCAGCCGCCTGCGGCAGTACGCCGGCACCCTGTCCGGCGGCGAGCAGAAGATGCTGTTGGTGGCGCGCGGCCTGATGCAGCGGCCGGCCCTGCTGCTGCTGGACGAGATCACCGAAGGCCTGCAGCCCTCGGTGATCGAGCGGCTGGGCCGGGCGCTCAACTGGGAACGCGAGCGGCGCGGCACGTCCATGTTCATCGTCGAACAGAACGTGGCTTTCGCGCTGGACGTGGCCGACCGCTACCTGGTGCTCAAGCAGGGCGCCATCGTCGACCAGGGCGAGGCTGGCGCGCCGGGGGCCGCCGGCCATATCATGGACCACCTCAAGGTATGAGTCTTGTTTCGTAGAAGGATGCGCTTATGACTGCCCGCACTGACAGGGACGCCGCCACGCCGGGATGGCGCATCGGCGTGCTGTACTCCCGCAGCGGCGTGACCGGCACCACCGAATCGCAGCATTTCTTCGGCACCGTGCTGGCGGTCGAGGAAATCAACGCGCTCGGCGGCGTGCTGGGCCGGCCGCTGGAACCGGTGGTCTACGACCCGCGCAGCGACGCCGAGGAATACCGCCGCCTGGCCGCGCGCCTGTTGCTGGACGACGAGGTCAACGTGATCTTCGGCGGCTGCACCTCGCACTGCCGCAAGGCCATGCTGCCGGTGATCGAGCGCAACAACGCGCTGCTCTGGTATGCCTCGGTCTACGAAGGCTTCGAGTATTCGCCCAACATCATCTACACCGGCGCCGCGCCCAACCAGGGCAGCATGCAGCTGGCCGCCTACCTGATCCAGCACTGCGGCAAGCGCATCTTCCTGGTCGGCGCCGACTACATCTACCCGCGCGAAACCAACCGCATCATGCGCGACACCGTCGAGGAACACGGCGGCGAGATCCTGGACGAAACCTACCTGCCGCTGGGCTGCGACGAAAGCGATATCATCGACGTGGTGCGCGACATCCGCCGCATCAAGCCCGACGTGGTGTTCTCGACCCTGATCGGCGACGACGCCCAGCGCTTCTACCGCCGCTACCACGCCGCCTGCGAGGCCGACCCGGGCGCGCCGCACATCCCCATCGCCAGCCTCACCATGGCCGAATCCGAGGTGGCCGAAATCGGCGCCGGCCTGTGCGCCGGCCACATCACCGCCGCCACCTACTTCAACACCGTCGACTCGCCCGCCAACGCCCACTTCCTGGAACGCTGGCGCGCCCGCTTCGGCGAGCGGCCCGCCAGCGTCTACGCCGAGGCCTGCTACAGCCAGGTGCACCTGTTCGCGCGCGCCCTGCAGCGCGCCGGCAGCCTGGACACGCGCAAGCTGATGCAGGCGCTGCACCAGGTGGGCTTTGACGCGCCGGCCGGGCGCCTGACCATCCTGGCCGAGAACAATCACAGCGTCCTGACCCCGCGCATCGGCGTCTGCCGCCCCGACGGCCGCTTCGACATCGTCTGGGCCAGCGGCGAACCGGTCAAGCCGGACCCCTACCTGACGGCCTTCGGCCTGGACGAATTCTGGCTGGTGTGAGCATGGACCATAGCCTCCGCCGCCTTTACGAAGACCTGCGCAGCGTGGCCGTCGCCGTGGCCTATCCGCCCGGCGAAGACCGCGACCTGCTGGTCGAGCAGCTCAAGCGCATCGGCTGCCGCATCCACCTGGTGTGGCCGTTCCCCGACAAGCCGCCCGCCGGCGCCGACGTGGTGTTCTTCCAGGTCTCGCAATGCGGCCAGAACCCGTTCGCCTGGTCCGCCAGCGAGGTCGACGCCACCCTCATCGCGCTGTCCGAATACGAAACCCCCACCACCTTGAAGCAACTGCTCAAGACCAACGCCCACGGCGTGCTGACGCGGCCGTTCCGCTCGGCCGGCATTCTCAGCACCCTGGTGCTGGCGCGCTCGGCCAAGCAGTTCCAGAACCGCCAGCAGAACAAGATCGACAAGCTGGAAAGCACCATCAAGGCGCGCCGCGTGATCGAAAAGGCGATCCGCGTGCTGATGGACCACCAGCGCCTGGACGAACGCGCCGCCTATGAACATATGCGAACCCGCGCCACCGGCCTGCGGGCCAGCGTGGCCGAGGTCGCCGCCATGATCGTCGAGGCCAGCGAAGCCATGGAAAAACTGGGCCTGGGCGGCGCGCGCCCCGACCCGCAGAACAACAGCAACAACGGAGGCAAGGCATGAAAGTCATGATCGCCCGCATGAACCACGAGACCAACACCTTTTCGCCGGTGCCCACGCCACTGTCCGCCTTCGGCAACGACGGCCCGACCTACGACCGCGCCGCCTACGACGAGAACCACGGCAAGCGCACCGCCATGTCGGCATTCATCGACCTGGCCGAGGCGCGGGGCGCCACGCTGGTCACGCCCGTGTCCGCCACCGCGTACCCCAGCGGCCGCGTCGACGGCCAGGCCTATCGTGAACTGTGCGACCGCATCGTCGCCGCCGCCGCCGGCTGCGACGCGCTGCTGCTGGACCTGCACGGCGCCATGGCCGTCGAAACCACCGACGACGGCGAAGGCGACCTGCTCGAACGCCTGCGCCAGCAGGCCCCCGGCGTGCCGATCGCCGTCGCCCTGGACCTGCACGGCAACGTCACGCAAAAAATGATCGACAACGCCGACGTCATCGTCAGCTTCAAGACCTACCCGCACGTCGACATGTACGAAACCGGCGAACACGCCGGCCGCATCCTGTTCGACTGGCTGGCCGGCGGCCCGCGCCCGCGCATGGCTTGGCGCCGCCTGCCGCTCATGACCCACACCCTGCGCAGCAACACCGCCGAAGGCGCCATGCGCCGCGCCGTCCAGGCCGCGCGCGGCGCCGAGGCCGGCGGCATGCTGGGCGTGTCGGTGCTGGCCGGCTTCGCCCTGGCCGACATCCCCGACCCGTGCCTGAGCGTCATCGTGGTCGCCGCCGGCGACGCCGACGCCGCCGACCGCGTCGCCGCAGGCCTGGCCGCCGCCATCTGGGACGACCGCGACGGCTTCGTCTACGAAGCCGAACCGCTGGCCGCTTCGCTCGACCGCGCCGTCGCCCTGGCGCGCGGCGCCGACCGCCCCGTGCTGCTGCTGGACCACGGCGACAACTGCATGTCCGGCGGCACCTGCGACACCATGGACGTGCTGGTGGCCGCCGTCGGCGCCGGCCTGACCGGCATCGTCGCCGGCCTGTACTGCGACCCCGAAGCCGTCGCCGCCATGATCGCGGCCGGGCAGGGCGCCCAGGTGGAACTCCCCGTGGGCAACAAACGGCCCATCCCCGCCATCGGCCGCCCCGCCGCGCCGGTCACGCTGACGGGCACCGTGCGCGCCATCACCGACGGCAGCTACGTCATCACCGGCCCCACCTACACCGGCCAGACCGCCTGCATGGGCCGCAGCGCCGTGCTCGACATCGGCGCCGCGCAACTGGTCATCACCGAACGCACCCACGAACCCTGGGACCTGGGCGTCTTCGAAAGCCTGGGCATCGACCCGCGCGAGGCCCGCTTCATCCTGGTCAAATCGCGCATGTACTGCCGCCCGGTGTTCGTGCCGATCTCGTGCGCCCTGGTCGAATGCGACAGCCCGGGCGTCACCAGTTCGGACTTTTCGCTGTTCCCGTACCAGCGGCGCAACCGGCCGCGCTATCCGCTGGAACCGTTCAAGCCGGCGCATATGTCGCCGTGAGGGCCGGGCCGATGTCGCGGCAAGGGCGGGCATGGATGTCGCCGGAAGACCGGCGCAGGCGATGCCATGAGGTGGACGCGGGGACATTCCAGGCGCGTTGCGGCGATCGGCCCGCGCCTTGAACCGCGCCGGGCTTTCCAGTTCAATGGGACATTGCGCGGGCGGCACGCCGCCGCCCGACCTTACCTGTTGGAGCGGCATATGGCTACGGTGCATCTGTTGTCGGATGAAGAAGCGCGCAAGATCCCCGAGGCGTGGGCGGTGTTCGAGGACATCCGCGCCACCCGCAAATCCGATTTCGTCAATAACTTCTGGCGCGCCCTGGCCAACGACCCGCCGCAGCTCAAGCGCGTCTGGGAACAGCTCAAACAGGTCATGATGGCCGATGGAGAAATCCCGCCCCTGGTGCGCGAGATGATCTACATCGCGGTGTCCACCGCCAACGGTTGCAGCTACTGCATCCATTCCCACACCGCCGCCGCTCGCGCCAAGGGCATGACCGACGGCCAGCACGCTGAACTGCTCGCCGTCATCGGCATGGCCGCCCAGACCAACGCGCTGGTCACCGCCATGCAGGTGCCCGTCGACGACGCCTTCACCGTGAAATAGGGTGCCGCCATGGCGACCATTCCGCTGTTCCCGCTGTCCAACGCGCTGTTCCCCGCCGGCGTGCTGCACCTGCGCATCTTCGAAGTGCGTTACCTGGACATGATCCGCCGCTGCATTGCCGACGGCACCGAGTTCGGCGTGGTCGCGCTGCTGGCCGGCAACGAGGTCCGCTCGCCCGAAGGCCAGGAGGTCCTGGCCGACGTCGGCACGCTGGCCCGCATCGACGCCTGGGACGCGCCCATGCCCGCCTTGCTGCAATTGCGCTGCGTGGGCACGAGCCGCTTCCGCCTGGTTTCCAGCCAACTGGCAAAATACGGTCTTTGGATGGGCGAAATCGACCCCATCCCCGACGACCCGCCGCTGCCCGTGCCGGCGCCGCTGCAGCCCTGCGCCGACGCGCTGGGCAGGCTGGTGGCGCAATGGCAGCAGGAAGGCGTGCCCGCCGACCGCATGCCGGTGGCGCCGCCGTACCGCCTGGATGAATGCGCCTGGGTGGCCGACCGCTGGTGCGAACTGCTGCCGCTGCCGGCGGCCGACAAGGTCCGGTTGCTGGCGCTGACGGACCCGCGCGCTCGTCTGGAAGCCGTGCGCATTGCGCTGGAAGGGCCGCAGGCCTAGCCAGCCACAGGCGGCGCTGCTTTGGCGGAGCAGGGCAACGCGAGTCGGGCTTGAATTTTTTTGGACACCATGGATATCAGGATTGACGAAGGCCTGCGTGCCTATATTGACCCCTTGACCGACGACGAGCGCGAGGCGCTCGAACGCAGCCTGCTGGCCGAAGGCTGCCGCGACGCGCTGGTGCTGTGGGGCGACCTGCTGATCGACGGCCACAACCGCTACGCGCTGTGCATGAAGCACGGCATTCCGTTCGAAACGCGCCAGAACACCTCGTTCAAGTCGATGGACGACGTGCATCTGTGGATGATCGAAAACCACCTGGGCCGGCGCAGCGTGTCGGATTTCCAGCGCGGGGTGCTGGCGCTGCGCAAGAAGGAAATCCTGCAATCGCGCAGCGTGCCGCCATGGGAAGACGACGGCACCACGCCGCCGCCCGAACCGCCGCCCATCCCGCCCGCGGCTGCGTTGAGCCGTCAGGCGCTGGCGCGCGAGGCGCGCATCAGCAGCAATACGCTGGGGCAGATCGAGAAAATCCAGAAAGCCGCCGCGCCGGAACTGGTGCGGGCGGTGAAGGACGGCGCGATCTCCATCAACGCCGCGGCGGCGGTCGCGACCTTGCCGCCCGAGCGGCAGGCCGCGGCGGTGGCGGGCGGCAGAAAGGAATTGCAGCAGGCGGCGCGCGAAGTGCGCCAGGCCAAGGCGCCGCCGCCGAAAGAGGCGGTGCCGGATATTCCGATCGAGAATATCGCGGATTTGCCGGCGGAGGTGGCGCGGCTACGGGAGTTGCTGGCGCGGTTGACGGATGAAAGGGATCAGTTGAAGAAGAAGGTGATGCATCTGACGGTGGCGCTGGCCGAGGCCAGGAATGCATCGGCGGGGGCAGGGGACGACTGACGGGATTTGCTGGTTCCCTGCAACTCGCAGCGCTGGTTGCAAAGGCTGGCGATTTTGCGGGATGGCATCAAGATCGACTCGTAAACCAATCCCCCTCGGCGAGGGCGTTCAGGCCGTCAGGAAGCGGATGACTTCGGCCCAATCGTTGGTCGACAGGGCGACGTCCTCGTAGTCGCCGGCTTCCTCGTCGTAGCGCGAGACACAGAAGCGCTGGCTTCTGCCGGATTCGCGATCGGCATACTCGGCGTAGTCGACATACACCTTCAAGCCACGTTCCTCGTTCTCGAATGAAGGAGCGGCATCGATGTAGCTCGACGCATCGACATACCCTTCGGGCAGCGTCGGCAGGGTGGCGATGTCGTAGTCGGGGAATTCGCGGCGCAGTCGGTCAAGGTTCATAGGGAAAGCAAGTGGGGAAGCAAGTTGAGGCAGGAGGCCTGGCATTTTACGTTGCTCCGTGCCAGTCGCCACGATCAGCTTAAGAACGTCGCCCCGCCAGGGCAGGCGCGGGCGGTGTGGAATGGGGCGTTGGGAAAAAAACGGCAAGTCGCTTGACTTCCTCAGGGGGTAACGAGGCCGCTGCCAGCCACAAAAAATTTCCCCCTGCCATGCGAAATCGCAAACTTCAATTACAATATCGTTGCAATATATGTCATGGTTTTTACACTGGGGTTTTCCCTTTGTCGTAATACAAATCCATGCGCTCGCGTTTCACTCTTGGCAACCTGTTTGGCAACCTTTCCATTGGCACCCGGCTGACGCTGGGCTTCGGCACCGTACTCGCGCTATTACTGGCGCTTACCGGCCTGTCGCAATACGAACTGACCCACATCGGCGGCATCAACCGAGCGATCACCGAACAGACCTGGGCCAAAGCGAATGCCATCAACATTATCGACGTGACGACGCGCGCCAATGCGCGCGCCAATCTCGAACTGATCGTCAACACCGATCCCCGCACCGCCGAAACGCTGTTCGCTCGCATCGACACCAATCGGAAAACGATCGACCAGGCGCTGGAGACCTTGCGGCCATTGTTCAGCACCGAAGACGAACGTCAGCGACTGCGGTTATTGGAAGACGTGCGCGGCCGCTACGTGAAGTCATTTCAGGGCGTGGGCGCGCTTCTCAAGCGTGGCGAGCGCGACGCCGCCCGCCAACGTTTGCTGGAAGAGACCCTTCCGCTCCTGGACAGCCTGCAGGACCACATCATCGAGATCTCCCGGATTCAATCCGCCGAGATGGTTGACGCCAGCGCCGACAGCCAGCGGGTGATCGACAACGCGGGCATGTTGAACCTGATCCTGTCGAGCCTGGCCATCGTGCTGGGCGGCCTGTTCGCGTGGCGGGTGTCCAAGTCGATCACGGCGCCGCTTGCCCAGGCTGTGTCGGTGGCGGAAACCGTGGCGCGTGGCGACCTGGGGCAGCCCATCCAAGCGGCCACCCGCGATGAAACCGGCCGGCTGCTGCGCGCGCTGCACGATATGCAGGACAAGCTGGCCGGCGCCGTCCGCACCATTCGCGCCGGGTCCGAAACCATCTCCAGTGCGGCGGGGCAGATCGCGGCCGGCAACACGGACTTGTCCAGCCGGACCGAAGAGCAGGCCGCATCGCTGGAAGAAACCGCCGCATCGATGGAAGAACTGGCGTCGACCGTCAAGCAGAATGCCGACAACGCGCGCCAGGCCAATCAACTGGCGGCAAGCGCATCCGAAGTCGCCCAGCGCGGCGGCGCCGTTGTGTCGGCGGTGGTCAGCACGATGGGCGATATTTCCGCCAGCTCGCGCAAGATTTCCGAGATTGTCTCGGTCATCGACGGGATCGCATTCCAGACCAACATCCTGGCGCTGAACGCCGCCGTGGAAGCGGCCCGGGCGGGCGAGCAGGGCAAGGGCTTCGCGGTGGTCGCGGGCGAGGTGCGGTCGCTGGCGCAACGCAGCGCGCAGGCCGCGCGCGAGGTCAAGACGCTGATCGAAGCGTCCGTCAGCAAGGTGGCCGAGGGCGCGGGCCAGGCGGAAAACGCAGGCACCACGATGCAAGAAGTGGTCGCCTCGGTCAAGCGCGTGACGGACATCATGGGCGAGATCGCCGCGGCCTCGCAGGAACAGGCCTCCGGCATCGAGCAGGTCAACCGCGCGGTGTCGCAGATGGACGAAGTGACCCAGCAGAACGCCGCGCTGGTCGAAGAAGCCGCGGCCGCGGCGGGCTCGATGCAGGACCAGGCGCATGCATTGGTGAGAGCGGTTGGGGTGTTCCGCTTGAGCGAGGATGCCGCGCGACGCGAGGCCGTGGTCGCCCACCCAGGCGAGCGTGGCGTGCTGAGGTTGGCCTGATCAGTACGTCTCATTACGGGCCGGGCCATCGGCGGGGCGCGATGCCCCGCCAATCCACGTTCATCAACCGTTCAGGTTTCAATACTTATGCTCCAGCCCGAACGCCGCAAGGCTAGATTGCAAGAACGGGAGCATGAACCATGACCGCCTTTCCGCCTCCGCTGGAAGACCCGGAGGACGATGAACACAGCCCGGCCGAACGCGCGGCCACCGCCGCCCGCAGCACCTGGGTGAGCGTGGGCGTCAACGTGGTGCTCGCCACCGCCCAGATTGTCATCGGTATTTTCTCGAAGTCCCAGGCTTGATTGCGGACGGTATTCATTCTTCTTCCGATCTGATCGCCGACTTCATCGTGCTGCTGGCCAACCGGCATGGCCAGAAAGCAGCCGACGCGGACCACCACTACGGCCATTGCCATTATCCGGAATTACATTATCCGGAATTACTTTCGGGCCAACAAAGACGCTACCGCCGGACCCGGCGCCGATACCACCACGTCAGCCCCGCCCACACCAGTGCCCAAATACCCAGGATCGCGGCGATGAAGGGCCAAAAAATGAATGTGGAGACATCGCTCCAGCCGGGCGCGGTACGCTTGAGGCCGATAGGTGCGCTGATTTCCAGTTCGATCTGCTCGCCCTGAAGCGTCGGCCCGACCTCTTCCACCGTGAAGGTAAGCGGCGAAGTCCCCTTTGCCAGCTTCGGAAAGGGCGGGGTGGTCTCCGGCAGCGTGCCATCTATATGACTTTCAGGCCAGAGCTTGCGGTAGAAATGCGTCGCGCTGGCGCTGCTACGCGGAGCCGCAACCATCACTACGTCCAGGTCGCCGCCATCGCGCACACGAATCCGCACCGGCTCTCCTGGGTCGGCGACCGCGCCCGGCGCGCCCAAACGCGTCGTGTGTTCTCCCAATTCGGGCCGCTTTTTGCCCATCGGGCCGCCGAAACGCGCCTCCATCCATAGTGGCGCTTCGCGGATGCGGTAGATCTCGGCGCGCGCCGTCTGCCCCGGCGTAAGGGTGATCGGCGTCAGCGTCGCGTCCGCGGACGGCACATACCGCAGCATGCCCGCCGTGAACCACGCCATGGCAGCCAACCAAAGCGCCCAACCCACCACCAGCGACACCTTGCAGAACTTTTGCCACATATCGTGCAGTCCAGAATTTTCCAGCATCAAAGCGTACCCGATTTCGCGTGGGCGATTGGAAGCAATGCAGGTTCTTCCACGCATCGCTGTTTTCAGAGCGCCATGCCTCGGCAAGGAGGATGGCCGTACAAGCCAAGAACGCTACGCCTTCATCTCGCCGATGCGATAATTCCGTCCTCGGCGCAGCGATAATGGACGAATCGTTCGCTCGTCTTTGAATAAACTCCAACAGCTAGACAGGAAACATCGACTTGCCGCACTCTTTTCGATTTCCCTCGGCGCCGGCCTTGCGCCTCGCATTATCCGCGTTGACGCTGCTGGCCGCTGGCTGTGGCGGGCCAGGCCACGCCGATACCCCGTCCAAGGTTGCCGCCACCTCCACGGCGCCCAAGCCAGCGCTGCGCAAGCTGAACCCCGCCCCGGCGCAGGTCTATGAAATACGGCTGACCCTTGCCAATGTATCGGATCTCGCAAGCGCCGCAGACGGCAAATCGGCGTTTACCGTGGTGGAGGGTACCGTGCAGTTCGACGCCAGCAACGCCGCACGCTGTGGGAAATCCAACGCCCTGTCCGGTCACGTGCCGACGATGTCCAGCCACGAATCGTTCCGCCTTTCCCGTATATCGGCCACCGAGTACGTGGGTATCGTATATGCCGACATGCTGCTCGACGAAGACTATTATGGACGCGGGGTATGCCATTGGACATTGACCGAAGCACGGGTCGCAATGCGCGCGCGGGAGGATGCCGCCGACACGCGCTTCGTGGCCGAACTGTCGGCTCAAAAAGTGTTCGATGGCGGCACACAGGCGCGCTATTTCTGGAAAGGGTATTACCCCCGCTTCGAGCGGGGGCAACATACCGATTTTGGAAGTGACCGATTGGACCGTGTGTCGGACGATAAGCGTGGCGAGTTCTTTACCGTGACAATGACGGCCAGGAAGACCGCGAGCGATGCGCCAGGCAGGTGAATGGCGGGCCAACAGCAGGCGTGGCCGCCGTCAGCCATGAAAATGTGTCCTGTCGGGCGGCTAGGTTTCTGATACATTGACGCCTTGAAAATCAAGCCTTCAACCCTGAATACTCGACCTTTGTGGTATTGCTCACAATGAAAAAACTGGCTCTGCTTATTGTCCTGCCATCGTTGCTCGCGGGATGCACGTCGGCACAGATGAACATGCTGACCGGCAAGCGGAATAAAACCTACAACGACGTCAATGCGCCTTGGGTCGGCAGCACAGAAGAACAATTGATCTCCAAGTGGGGACCGCCCAAAAAGAGCTATACGCTTGAAAGCGGGGCAAAGATCATTTCGTACGAAGATATGTGGGGTCCCATTTCCGCCTATCACGTGTGCGTGGAGAAGTTCATGATCGAAAAGGGCATCGTGACCAAGTGGGGGATCTCGAATTGCCCGGCGCGCATTAAGGGCTCATTGCCGAAAGACACGCCGATTCCGCAGCCAACCCTGTAGAGGTAAAGGCGCGCGGCGCGGACGCAGAATTCAGCGTGGCCTGCTCCACGCGCAGTCGACATATTGGCCAGGGTAGCGGGACGGGGCGCGTCAAAGCACACCGCCCACTTCCAACCAACGCGACTTGGGATAGTGCTGCCCCGCAGGCGCTGGTGCAGCCGATGCAGACTTTGGGCGTTTTCCACAAAGCCGCTGGGTTTGTTCGACAACGTCGCGCCGCGGCCGCGGTAGTCGTGCTGTATCGTCTGTTTCGCCCGGCTTTTCGGCCCCGTCTCGACCATCCAATCGATTCGCAAATCTCCGGTCTGTCCACATGCGTTCCCCACTTTCCCCACGCGGTGCCGTACTTCTGCTGATCGACTTGCAGTGCGCGATTGATCATCCCAGTTGGGGCGAGCGAAATAACCCCGATGCGGAGCGCCAGGTCGGTCGGCTCCTCGCCTGTTGGCGCGCCCAGGGGTGGCCGGTCTGGCATGTCCGGCATGATTCCACAGATCCCACGTCTTACTACCGCCCAGGCCAGCCCCGGCATGAATTCAAGCCGGAGACCGCGCCCATAGGGGGAGAACCGGTCATTCCGAAGCAGACGAACAGTGCGTTTATCGGCACCGATCTGGAACAGAAGCTTCGCAACAATGGCCTCGACGCATTGGTCGTGGCGGGAGTCATAACGAACAATTCAGTCGAGGCAACTGTCCGCATGGCCGGCAACCTTGGCTTTCAGGTGTGGCTCGTGGCTGACGGTTGCTTCACATTCGCTCGGACAGACTGGAATGGGTCAGCGCGAAGCGCCGAAGATGTTCACGCCATGTCGCTCGCCAACCTGGACGGCGAATACTGCACCGTCGTCACCGCAGATGCGCTGTTAAGCGCGCTTGGCTGAAGCGAACTTGCATTTGCAAGGTTGATCGGCTGATCTGCACTTGCCCCGTGAGCGGGCGCAACGCTCCTCTCACGGATTTTCTTCCGCTCTCCATCAGGTATCGGTAGCCGCCAAGCCACGTGGCCAGGTGCGGTCACTGCATCACGCTTGGCTTCTCGAGTTCAGCATTTCCACGTTCATCATTCGTTCAGGTTTCGGTGCTTATGCTCCAGCCCGAACGCCGCAAGGCTAGATTGCAATAACGGGAGCCCGAACCATGACAGCCTTTCCGCCTCCGCCCGAAGACCCGGAGGACGATGAACACAGCCCGGCCGAGCGCGCGGCCGCCGCCGCCCGCAGCACCTGGGTGAGCGTGGGCGTGAACGTGGTGCTCGCCACCGCCCAGATCATCATCGGCATTTTCTCCAAGTCCCAAGGCCTGATCGCGGACGGTATTCATTCTTCTTCAGATCTGATCGCCGACTTCATCGTGCTGCTGGCCAACCGGCATGGCCAGAAAGCAGCCGACGCGGACCACCACTACGGCCATTACCGCTACGAGACCGCGGCGTCCCTGGCGCTGGGCGTCTTGCTGCTGCTGGTCGGCGGCGGCATGCTGTGGTCCGCCGTGACCAAGCTGGAGCAGCCCGACGCGATCCCGCAGGTCCACCTCGTCGCGCTGTGGGTGGCCTGTGGCGCCCTGGTCATCAAAGAGGCCCTGTTCCGCTACATGGTCGCCGTGGCCAAGCGCGTGAAGTCCAGCATGCTGGTGGCCAACGCCTGGCATGCGCGCTCCGATGCGGCGTCGTCGCTGGTGGTGGGCCTGGGCATCATCGGCAACCTGCTGGGCTACCCGATACTGGACCCGATCGCCGCGGCCATCGTGGGCTTCATGGTGGCCCGAATGGGTTGGAGCTTCGGCTGGGACGCCTTGCACGACCTGCTGGACCGCGCCATTGACGAAGGCGAAGCCGCCGCGATCCAGCGCACCCTGCTGGACACCCCGGGTATTCAAGGCGTGCACGATCTACGCACCCGAAAAATGGGGGATATGATCGTCGTTGACGCTCACCTGGAAATCGACGCCGGACTGACCGTCGAGGAAGGCCACAAGATCGCCGTGCAAGCGCGCCAACGCGTCATGCAGCGGCATCGTGTATTGAACGTGATGACCCATGTTGATCCCTGGAGACCTCCCGACGCGCCCACGCAGGGCGCCGAGGGCAGGGCGAATCTCGAACCAGACTGTCCGTAGCGCGTTTTGGCGACAAGGAAGAAACATGAAAATCAAGAACTCCGATACTCAGTACGCAGGCCTGGTGATCACCATGCACTGGCTCATGCTCGTGGTCCTGGCATTGGTCTACGCCTGTATGGAATTGCGCGGGCTGGCCACCAAAGGCACCGATCTGTACAACAACATCAAGGCGCTGCATTTCTCGCTGGGGCTGTGTGTGATCGGGTTGGTGGTTTTGCGGGTGGCTATCCGGGTGGCTTCGGGCCCGGCGCCTGGCGTGCGTCCGCCGATGCCGAGGTGGCAGGATGTGCTTTCACGGGTGATGCATTACGCGTTGTATGCGTTCATGATTGCTACGCCGATTTTGGGATGGCTGACGCTTAGCGCGGGAGGGAAGGTGATTCCGTTGTTTGGGTTGGAGGTTCCGGCGCTGGTGGGGCCGGATAAGGCCTTGGCGGATCAGGTCAAGGAGCTGCATGAGACCTTGGCTACGGTGGGGTATTTCCTGGTGGGGCTGCATGCTGCTGCGGCGTTGTTGCATCACTATGTGTTTCGGGATAACACGTTGGTGCGGATGTTGCCGGGAAGGCGTTGAGCTTTCTTGGGGCGGGAGCGCGGGGCGGGCGTGATCCACGGCAGAAGCGCCTCACCCGCGAGGCAGGGCTCAGACTGAAAATCGCTTGAGAACCAATGACGCATTGACGCCACCGAAGCCAAATCCGTTGAGCATGGCATGATCCATGGCATGAGCGCGCGCACTCCCAGCGATCAGGTCCAGGCCGTCTGCCAACGGATCTGGATGTTCCAGGTTGAGCACGTGTGGCGCAATCTGGTCACGCAGGGCCAATATAGTGAAAATCGCGGCGACCGCTCCAGCGGCTCCCAGCATGTGGCCCATGGCGGATTTCGTGGCCGTAATGGAGGGGCCAGAGCCTGCTCCAAACACTTGGCGAATGGCCGCCAGCTCTCCTCGGTCACCGACCAGCGTGGATGTCGCGTGAGCATTCAGGTGTTGAATGTCATGGGGTTGCAACCGCGCCTGCCGCAACGCCGCGCGCATCGATCGGGCGGCGCCGGAACCATCTTCCGGCCCGGAAGTGACATGATAGGCATCGGCGGAAGTGCCATAGCCTACGACTTCCGCCAGTGGCTTGGCACCGCGAGCCAACGCATGATCCAGCGCCTCCAGCACCAATAGCCCCGCGCCTTCGGCCATGACAAAGCCGTCCCGGGCCAGGTCAAACGGGCGGGAAGCCTTCGCGGGCTCGCTGTCGCAATGGGTCTTCACCGCCTTAGCCGCCGCAAAGCTGCCTAGCGCCACTTTGTCGATGGTGGCTTCGCTACCGCCGCAGAGCGCCATGTCGGCTTCGTCATTCCGAATCAGGCGCGCCGCATCGCCAATGGCCTGGATGCTGGCGGCACAGGCTGTCACCGGCGCTCCCAACGGACCCTTTAGCTGGTGCCTGATCGACACTTGTCCCGCCGCCAGATTGGCCAGGAAAGCCGGCACGGTGAAAGGCGACAAGCGCTGCGGCCCCTCGCC
Source organism: Achromobacter sp. EG18 (assembly GCF_059759395.1). Lineage (NCBI taxonomy): Bacteria > Pseudomonadati > Pseudomonadota > Betaproteobacteria > Burkholderiales > Alcaligenaceae > Achromobacter > Achromobacter sp. EG18. The sequence continues at coordinate 1,463,336 of NZ_CM186213.1, read as the reverse complement.
ATCCGTGGTTCGCACAGCTTCGACAATGGTGCTGAAACCGCCCACGCCAGAGCCGATGATGGTTGCCGCGCGCTCCTGCTGCTCGGCGGTTGGATGGCGCCACTGTGCGTGTGCCAGGGCCTGATCCGCCGCGCCCAATGCAAATGCGATGAAGCGGTCCATGCGGCGTAGCTCTTTCGCTGGGATGACGGCTTCGGCGCGCCATCCGGCTTGCGGATCCTCCTCCTGGCTTGGCACCCGGCCAGCGATGGAAACGCCGGTGCCTTCGCCAACCGCCGCATCCAAGGCGCGTACTCCGGACTGGCCCGCCCGCAAGCGTTGCCAGGCCAGCTCCACATTGCATCCGAGAGGGGACACCAAGCCCAAACCGGTGATGACTACCCGACGTTCCATGCCGCACCTTCCGCAATTGAACCCAGCCCTTGCGACGAGCCGAGTGGGGTTTTATTGATGATGATCATAATCATAAATCAATTTTGATGAGAGGTATCATCTAACCTATGAAAGTCAGCAAAGCACAGGCCGCCAAGAACCGCGAAGGAATCGTGGACGCCGCCGCGCGCCTCTATCGAGAAAAGGGCCTGGATGGCGTGGGCCTGGCCGAGATCACCCGCGATGCGGGGTTGACCCATGGCGGGCTGTACCGGCACTTCGAGTCCCGGGATGCCCTCGCTCGCGAGGCATGCACGCGCGCGTTTGAGTGGACGATTTCGCCGCAAGAGGGGGCGGAGTCTACAGAGGCAGATGGCGCATCTGCCGGCGGACTCCGCGCACTGGTGTACGGCTATCTTTCCACGTTCCACCGCGATCACCCCGGAGAGGGCTGCCCTGTTGCCGCATTGGCGGCAGACGTTGCCAGGGCAGGGCCGGAGATGTCAGAGGTCTTTGCGCAGGGCGTGGAACGCAACTTCCAACGCTTCATGAGTGAGCTCCAGGGGGATGACCCGGCCAAGCGCACGCAGGCCATCGTGACCCTCAGCAGCATGGTTGGTGCATTGACCCTCGCCCGCGCCACGGCGGCGGGCAACCCGGCGCTTTCCGCAGAAATCCTGGCAACCGTGCGGGAGCAGTTGGCTGGATAGCTTTATTCTGGCGGCGCGGCTCAACCGCGAGTGCCCGAGCCAGGCCCATCCTCCCGGTCGGCGTCGAGATCCATCGACCCCGCACCTGCGTGATCAACGATGAATGCGCCCTCCATGAGCGGCTCGGTCAGCGCATTGTCGGAACGCTATCCTCTCGATCTCTCCCATACCGAGAGTACAAGTCCTTATCGCCAATACCCGACGCGAACGTAGTTCACGCCCAATGCGTCTGTGATGGCAGCGTGAACAACCTGGTTCGTTTCAATAATGGCGCCGCGACGGGCATCCGCGTCGCAATCTGCCGAGGCAAGGTTTCTGGAACGTCATCAGCACAATCCAAGCACAAGCGTGTGCATGCATTGTCAATTAATGCAAAGTTTTGCGTGACGGCATCATAAATATGCTAGCGTCGCGCGCTGATAATCGATCCAAGTTCATGGCGCGTTCTGATGAAATTAAGATTCGTCTGAAACAAATCTGTAGTAATGGACTTTAAAATTTCCTGAATTGGCAATGTCTGGAGCGTCTGCTCCGTTTGCCCGCACGCATCCGTCCATAGCGCGCATCGCGCGCCGATTATCAGAACTCATGTCGCCGTTGAATATACTCATCGTAGATGATCACGCTTTTCAGCGTGAATACATGGCGCACTTGGCGCGCGATATGCGGGGGGATTTTGTTGATACCGCGGCAAATGGCTGGGACGCGTTGCGAAAGCTCCGCTTGCGTCGCTTCGACCTGGTGATCACTGATTTGATGATGGACGGCGTCGACGGGGTCCAATTGATCCAGAGCCTCGCGGAATTTCGGCATCCGCCAGCGGTCGCTCTGGTCAGCGCATCTCCCAAAAGGCTTCTCGCGAGCGCCTGCCTTGTGGCCAAATTGCTGGGATTGCGTGTTATCGCTCACGCCTGTAAGCCGCTGGCAGCTGGCGATATCGAGCATATGCTGAGGCAGCTTCAATATCCCCATGATTCCCGGCCACAAACACATGCGGTTTCTCGATTTAATAAATACACGCTGCTGCATGCGCTGGAGAGTGGGCAAATTAAAGCTTGGTTTCAACCGAAATTGGCTTTGATAGATAATTCAATTTGTGGGGTTGAAGCCTTGGCCAGATGGGTTCAGAACGATGGCTCCGTGCTCTTGCCCAGGGACTTTCTGCCTTGGCTGAGCTTGCATGGACTTGATGAAAATCTCTTGGAGCGGATTATCAAGGTGGTTGTGGAGGCGCAGAATGGCTGGTTGAAACTGGGCTGCATGGTCCCGGTCTCGATAAACCTGCCTACGCATTTGCTTGATGATAGGTCTCTACCGGATCGTCTTTTGAATATAGTTACCCTGGCGGGCGGCAGTCCGCACAGGATCTGCTTTGAATTGACTGAAGGAACAACCGCCAGTCATTTGAGCGATTTTCATGCGAGCGCCTGTCGCTTGCGAATGATGGGATTCAAGCTGGCCCAGGACGATTTTGGTCAAGGCTATAGCTCAATATATAACCTTCTATCCGTGCCGTTCACTGAATTGAAGATTGATCGCTCCTTGATCCAGGATTGCACCAGTGACGACAAGGCCTGTGCCATCCTGGAAAGTGCCATTGCGCTGGGCCGAAGACTGGGAGTCATCGTGGTGGCCGAAGGCGTGGAGAATGCCGACCAGCTAGCGTTGCTGCGGCGTTTGGATTGCACTGCCGTGCAGGGTACGTACGTCGCCGAGGCGATGGACTATGAACTGATGTGTCGCAGTTTGCTAGGGAGCTTCCAAACAGGGCAACAAAGGAGTACGTTTGCGCACAAGCGGTTGCCGACCTCGCCTCTGTCACGCCAAGTGGCCCTGAGGCAGAACAGGTAAGCCACCCTCGCGCGCAATTTCAGGTACTTCTTGACACATTGGGAGATGCACCGTCACTCGCAAGGGGGACGGTGAGTTTCGATAGCTCATGCCTACCTTTATGAACCGCTGGGTGCAGGGCCTGGTGCTGCTCGCTGCCTGTCTTTTCGCGACGACGGTGGCACTTTTCTATTGGACCATGAATAGAGAAGTGGAGTTGGAGCAGGAGGAAATGTGGAAGCACTTTCAACATGTCGTGACGGACATTACGGCCCTGCAGGAGGCGCTCCTCTGGGCCGCCGATATCGAGGAATTCAATAAGCTTCCCCCTGCCCCTTCTCCTGTCAGGCTGGAGCGCTTTCACCACGCGATTGATCCCAGCCTGGAAGCGTACCTTGTCACACACATTGTGACGGGGTTGACGCATCAACTGACATTTCCGTCTCGTGGCGACGATCTGAGCAATCGGAAAGAGGCGGAGGCGATCTCTACCTTTACCAGATTGATTCTGGCCCGTTTCCTGACTCGCCTAGGCAGATTCGAGATGGGTGCGGTGCCCATAAATCTGTTCGACTTGAACAATGTGAGGCGCGTCGCCTTTGGCTGCGCCCTGCCGATCCTGGATGAAGTGCCATCTTCTCAGCAATCGTGTGACTACACAGACGAACAACTCTCGAGATTGATGCGATCGAGAAAGAAAAATGTGAATCGCGTGGTTTTCTGGAGTGGCCTTCGAGGCGAGAGTGGAAAAAACGGGCTAGTGGCGTTTGCAAGAATCAACGAGCCGAGCCTCTTCCTGCAAGGCGATTGGTGGGCCGCCATATCGCTCACATTCCGCGATATGCCACAGTTTCCTCATGTGGTGGGCGGGCATGGGCATTTTCCGGCATCGTACGAGATCCATTCTCCGGAAGGGGAGCTGCTGACAGCCGCGATTCAGGCGCCTCAGCCGCTGATTCCGGGGCTGGGATTTTTGCGCGACGCGTCTGTTGTCGAGTTTTCGAACAATGATGGCTGGAAAATAAGGTACAGGCTGTCCTATGTGGATGTATTCCGCGAGTTGTACCCCCAGCTAGTCGCGCTCGGACTCTTTCTCCTCGTCGGCTGCCTGGTGGCGTTTCTTTTTTCCCGTTGGTACTTCAAGCGCCATTACCTGCCCGCTGTGGAACAGCGGCGACGCACCATCGAAAGCGAAGAGTTTGCTCGTGGAGTGATCGAGGTTGCGCAAGTCGCCATGTGCGTGGTGGATCGCCATACCTGCGAACCGCTTAAGGTGAATACGCTCGCCAGACAGTGGCTAGGCGATGATGAGGAGCTGCGTAGCCTCGCCCGAGACTGGGTGACTCTCTATGCCGCGAACGGGACCGAGATGCGGACCGTCTCGTTGACGATAAAGAACCGTCATTTTTCTGGCTGTTTTGCGCATGCCAGATACGAAGATCATGACGCGCTCCTATGCACGTTGTCGGATATTAGCGCGCATGTCCAGGAGCAGGAATCGTTGGCGTGGGCCAAGCGGGTGGCCGACCAATCGAGCGCGGCGAAATCCGCGTTCCTGGCAATGATGAGTCACGAGATCCGCACACCGCTTTACGGGGTTTTGGGGACTTTGGAGTTGCTTTCGGAGACAGGCCTGTCAGCCGAGCAGAAAAGCTACCTGAAAACTACCCAGAGCTCGGCCGCAATTCTGCTGCGCATCATCGGTGATGTGCTGGATATGTCAAAGATCGAATCCGGCGTCATCGAACTGAACCAGGCCGCGTTCTCACCGGCGATTTTGACCGAGACGATCGCGCAAGCTTACGCCGCCGCGGCGGTGAACAAGGCGCTCTCGTTTCACTGTGTGATCAGCCCCGCCGTGCCAAAGGAAGTACTGGGAGACGAAGATCGGGTGCGGCAGGTCCTGAGCAATCTGGTCAGTAATGCCATCAAATTCACGGAGATCGGTCGTATCAGGCTCAGCCTGGAGGCTAGATCCGCACGCGGTGGCCACACGGAGTTGATCTGGTGCGTGTCCGATAGCGGAATCGGGATCTCGAGCGCGGATCAGTCACGGCTCTTCGAACCTTTTTTCCAAGTGCGTTCCGAGCCGGGAATGGCTAGCGGCACCGGCTTGGGGTTGGCGATCTGCAAGAGCCTGGTCGATCTGATGGGCGGCGCCATGGACGTGGCGAGCAAGGTGGGCGATGGCAGCACCTTTTCGGTTTTCCTGGAGCTTCCTCTGGTCAATGGCGATATCGCAGTGTTGCCGGCGCGTCCCTTGCCAACGATGGATGTGTTGGTCCGGGCCCCTACTGTGGAACTCAGGCGCCATTATCGACAGTGGTTGGAACGTTGGGGTGTGCGGTGCGACAGCGAGGAGTTCGCAAGCCCGGCAACCCAGGACAGGGTGTTGCTGAACGTATCGCCCGAACTCATGGCTCCATTGCGTTGGCCTGGCAGGCAGATTGTCGCGACAGAGCGCGGTCCGTTGCAACCTCAATGGTTGTCCGGGGCAGTGTGTGTGAGCAGTCATTCCCTTGCGGCGCTTGCCGAGGCTTTGGCCCTGGTGCTGGACGGGCCCCAGGGGGAGCGCGGCCAGTCGGAATGCGCGGTGGCGGGCCCGGGGCCGCGGGCCATGTTGGATATGTCGCCATTGGACGTCCGGTTTCCCAGGACGTTGGGTTTGAGGGTGCTGCTGGCGGAGGATAGCGCTATCAATCAAGAGGTGCTGGAACGTCAACTTAAAGTCCTGGGTTGTTCCGTTGTTGTTCGAGGGGACGGTGCCGGCGCGCTCAAGGCCTGGAGCGAGGGCGAGTTTGACGTGCTTCTGACGGACATCAACATGCCCGGGATAGGAGGGCCGGAACTGATCCGCCGTCTTCGTCATGCGGGGATGGACAAGCCGATCATCTGTGTCACCGCCAACGCCCAGGTGCATCTGAGGTCGGCAGCCGAGTATTCGGAGGTCGACGCCTGGATCGTCAAGCCGATAACGCTGCGAACGCTGCAGGATTGCCTGCAGCGTACGGTCGCGAACCGGTATCGAGGCGACGCAGGAGGCGTTCGCGTGGTCCGCCAGGACGATAGCGGCGCTGATCACATCGATGGCGAAATTCCCAGCTTTTTGCATGGAATCTTTCAAGCCTCCATGGCTGCGGACGTGGCAATTATTCATCGGTGCCTGGAAGAGGGTGACGAGGCTGGGCTGAAAGCCGCGATTCATCGCGTGCATGGCGGTTTGGTGATGGCCGGGCTGGAAAGAATGGCGCAGCAATGGCAGGCCGAGGAAGAAAGAATGGAAACAGGAATGCCTCTTGAGGATGATGATGTTGGGCGCGTCCACGCCATCGTCAACGCGCTGGAGATGTTGCTGAACCGATTGCGGGTCAAGGCACCGTGATTGAAAGACCGTGATATCCAAGGGATGCTAATGAAAAGTGCAACCATTGTTCTTGCCGATGACCATCCGATCGCGACTGCCGGTGTCCGTTATGCGCTTTCGCGTTTTCCAAACTACAGGATCCTGGGCGAAGCGCGCTCGTCGGACGAATTGATTGACCTGATATCGGCCTTGCGGCCGGATGTGGTGATCACCGACTACAACATGCCCGGATCCGCTCGATTGTCGGACGGCTTGAGAATGATCGCCTATCTGAGAAGAACGTTCCCCGACGTGGGCGTCGTCGTTCTCACGGTGATGTCCTCGGCGTCCGTGACGGCAAGCCTATATAAGTTGGGGGTCGCCGCGGTCCTTGTGAAGACCGGGAGCCTTGAAGACTTAAGCAATTCGATAGACAGGACGCTGCAAGCCGTGCAGCGGTCATCGCCGGATGGGGGCATCCAAGTGTCACGCCAGCAGGCGAGTGTCGACATCCTGAGCAAGCTGACAAGAAAGGAACTTGAAGTGCTCCGTGAGCTCTTCTCGGGTTTGAGCGTAAGTCAGATTGCCAAGAAGCAGCAACGAAGCATCAAAACGATCAGCGCGCAAAAGGTGTCCGCGATGCGCAAGCTCGGAACCTCCAATGACCACGAGCTGATCATGTTCCTGGCGGCACACCATTTGTTCACCTAGGCGTTGCCAAGGGGGGCTGCTGTGAGCCGCGCATCCAACCCTTTCACGCAGTTGTCTGAAAAAGTACGTCCGCGCGGCAGACCTCGCTTACTGCTTTGCCCCTCTGGGACATTTCTCTAAATCGGATTACGTATGATTAACTCTTGCCTCGCAGTCGTCACTGAAATCACCGGTCGGGCGTGGATACGCAATAGCGACGGCTCGTTGACCGAGCTGCGCCAGGGCAGCAATGTGCCCGCCGGCAGCGACATCGTTACGGCCTCGGGCGCCAGCGTGGCGCTGCAGGTGGGGAACGGCATGCCGATCGTGATTGGCGAAGACCGGGATGTGGCCGTTACCGAAGACATGACCGGTCCTCTGGCCGATCCCACCGAAGCCGCGGTGGAGCAGCCCGAGGGCGCCGATTCCGACCGCCTGTTGGCGGCTCTCAAGAACGGGCGAGACCCGTTCGAAGGTCAGGCGCCTGCCGCCGCCACCTTGACCGGGAGCGGTGACGGTGACGGCGGCGGCAGCTTCGTTCGCCTGGCCCGAATCCTGGAAACCACCACCCCATTGGACCTGGCCTACCCGAACCCGGCCCGCCGCGCGGACACGATCGATCGCGCCGCCAGCGGCATCGGTGGCGACCGCGGCGCGGCGGGAGACAACAACAACGCGCCCCTGGCCGCCAATGATCTGGTCCGCACCGACGAAAGGCGAGTCGTGCGGGGCAACCTGCTGGTCAACGACAGCGACCCTGACGGCGATCCCGTGACCCTTGTGCTGGTCAACGGCAGCCCCATGAACGCCGCTGGTGTCGACGTCGCCGGTTCCAACGGCGGCACTTTTACTGTGCTGCCGGACGGCAGCTTCACCTTCGCTCCTGGTGACCGCTTCCAACGCCTTCCCGAAGGCCAGACCGCCACGACCACGATCACCTACGTCGTTGCCGACCCGAGCGGCGTGACTTCCACCGCCACTGTGGAAGTGACCGTGGTCGGGCTCAACGATCCCGCCCAGGTCTCCGCCGCCCAACCGGGGGGCGATGCCGGCCTCGTGATCGAGGATCAAAAGTCCTCTGCCAGCGGCAAGCTCAGCGTGGTCGATGCCGACGATGGCCAGTCCTTCTTCGTGGCCGTGGCCGACCGCCCGGGCCTGTATGGCACGTTCTCGATCGACGCCAGCGGCAACTGGACATACACGCTCAACAACGACGATCCCAAGGTGCAGTCGCTGGCCGTGGGCGAGAAGCTGGTCGAGACCTTCACGGTCACCACCGCCGATGGCACCACCAGCACCGTCACCGTCATGATCGACGGCACCAACGACAAGCCGGATCCAAGCGGCGAGCGCGATGGCGCCGTGGCCGAAGACGGCAGTACCTCCGCCGCCGGCAAGCTGGACGTCGCCGACGTCGACACCAGCGACATCCACACCTGGACTGTCGGCAATGACGGCAAGGGCCAGTACGGCATGTTCGCCGTCGATCAGAACGGCAACTGGAAGTACGAGCTGGATAACGGCAGCGACAAGGTCCAGGCCCTGACCGAAGGCCAGAAAGTCACCGACACCATTACCGTCATGGTTGATGACGGTCATGGTGGCACGGCCACCCAGACCATCACGGTCGCCATCACCGGCACCAACGACGCCGCCGTCATCACGCCGGGCCACCCGGGCGATGACACCGGCAACGTCCAGGGAGACGACCCGCTGAACACTGGCGGGAACGTCGAGGAAGATGGCACCCTGTCCACCGGCGGCAAGCTGGACGTCACCGACAAGGACGCCGGTGAAGCCGCCTTCAAGCCCCAGACCGACGTCAAGGGCGACCATGGCTCGTTCTCGATCGGCGCTGACGGCAACTGGAAGTACGACCTCGACAACGACGATCCCAAGGTCCAGGCCCTGGCCGTGGGCGAGCAGCTGGTCGAGAGCTTCACGGTGACCACCGCCGACGGCACCACCAGCAGCGTCACCGTCACCATTGACGGCACCAACGACGATCCGAAGCTGAGCGGCGAGACCGACGGCGACGTGGCCGAGGACGGCATTACCACCGCCGCCGGCAAGCTGGACGTGACCGACGTCGACGCCAGCGACACCCACACCTGGACCGTCGGCAATCACGGTAAGGGCCAGTACGGCACGTTCACCGTCGATCAGAACGGCAACTGGGAATATGAGTTGGACAACGGCAGCGCCAAGGTCCAGGCATTGACCGAAGGCCAGAAGGTCACCGATACCATCACCGTCACGGTCGACGATGGCCGTGGCGGCACGGCAATCGAGACCATCGCGGTGGGCATCGTCGGCGCCCGTGACGCGGCGGTCATTGCTCCGAGCAAGCCGGGCGACGACCAGGGCGTCGTCCAGGAAGACGCCTTCCAGACCGCCAACGGCAAGCTGGTCGTCACCGACCCGGATGCCGGCGAGGCCATGTTCCGTCCGCAGACCGACTTCGCGGGTCAGTACGGCAAATTCTCGATCGACGCCGACGGCAACTGGGCTTTCAAGCTCGACAACAACGCCGATGCCATCCAGCGGCTGGGCGCCAAGGACAGCCTGACCGAAGCCTTCACGGTGACCACCGCCGACGGCACTACCGGCAAGGTCACCATCACCATCAACGGCACCAACGACGCCCCGACCATCAGCGGCGCGGCCACCGGCGCCGTCAAGGAAGATGGCACCCAGACGGTGACAGGCCAGTTGGCCAAGGCCGACGTCGACGTCACCGACAAGCACGCCTGGTCGCTGAATAATGACGGCAAGGGCCAGTACGGCACCTTCACGCTCGACCAGAGCGGCAAGTGGACCTACGTGCTGGACAACAACAGCGCCAAGGTCCAGGCCCTGGCCGAAGGCCAGAAGGCGACCGACTCCATCGCGGTGATGGTGGACGACGCCAACGGCGCAACGGCGACCAAGACCATTACCGTCGACATCACCGGCACCAACGACGCGCCGACTCTCACCGGTACCCTCATCGGCCAGGTCCAGGAAGGCAGCAACCAGGAACTGACCGGGCAACTGATCGCGCGTGACGTCGACACCAACGACACGCCGGTCTGGTCGCTGGAAAACGATGGTGACGGCCAATACGGCACGTTCACGCTCGATCCGAACGGCAAGTGGACTTACTCACTGGACAATGCCGATCCGAAGGTCAAGGCGCTCAAGGACGGCGAACGCCTGACCGACACCATCACCGTGACCGTCGATGACGGTAACGGCGGCACCGCCACTGAGGTCATCAGCATCACTGTTGTTGGCACGAGCGATGGCGCCATCATCACCCCGAGCAAGCCGGGCGACGACAAGGGCGTCGTCCAGGAAGACGCCTTCCAGACCGCCAACGGCAAGCTGGTCGTCACCGACCCGGATGCCGGCGAGGCCATGTTCCGTCCGCAGACCGACTTCGCGGGTCAGTACGGCAAATTCTCGATCGACGCCGACGGCAACTGGGCTTTCAAGCTCGACAACAACGCCGATGCCATCCAGCGGCTGGGCGCCAAGGACAGCCTGACCGAAGCCTTCACGGTGACCACCGCCGACGGCACTACCGGCAAGGTCACCATCACCATCAACGGCACCAACGACGCCCCGACCATCAGCGGCGTGGCGACAGGTGCCGTCAAGGAAGACGGCACCCAGACGGTGACAGGCCAGTTGGCCAAGGCCGACGTCGACGTCACCGACAAGCACGCCTGGTCGCTGAATAATGACGGCAAGGGCCAGTACGGCACCTTCACGCTCGACCAGAGCGGCAAATGGACCTACGTGCTGGACAACAACAGCGCCAAGGTCCAGGCCCTGGCCGAAGGCCAGAAGGCGACCGACTCCATCGCGGTGATGGTGGACGACGCCAACGGCGCAACGGCGACCAAGACCATTACCGTCGACATCACCGGCACCAACGACGCGCCGACTCTCACCGGTACCCTCATCGGCCAGGTCCAGGAAGGCAGCAACCAGGAACTGACCGGGCAACTGATCGCGCGTGACGTCGACACCAACGACACGCCGGTCTGGTCGCTGGAAAACGATGGTGACGGCCAATACGGCACGTTCACGCTCGATCCGAACGGCAAGTGGACTTACTCACTGGACAATGCCGATCCGAAGGTCAAGGCGCTCAAGGACGGCGAACGCCTGACCGACACCATCACCGTGACCGTCGATGACGGTAACGGCGGCACCGCCACTGAGGTCATCAGCATCACTGTTGTTGGCACGAGCGATGGCGCCCTCATCACCCCGAGCAAGCCGGGCGACGACAAGGGCGTCGTCCAGGAAGACGCCATCCAGACCGCCAACGGCAAGCTCGACGTCACCGACCCGGATGCCGGCGAGGCCGTGTTCCGTCCGCAGACCGGCACCGCGGGGCAGTACGGCACGTTCTCGATCGATGCCAACGGCAACTGGACCTTCAAGCTCGACAACAACGCCAATGCCATCCAGCGGCTGGGCGCCAAGGACAGCCTGACCGAAGCCTTCACGGTGACCTCCGCCGACGGCACCACCGGCAAGGTCACCATCACCATCAACGGCACCAACGACGCCCCGACCATCAGCGGCGCGGCTACCGGCGCCGTCAAGGAAGACGGCACCCAGACGGTGACGGGCCAGTTGGCCAAGGCCGACGTCGACGTCACCGACAAGCACGCCTGGTCGCTGAACAACGACGGCAAGGGCCAGTACGGCACCTTCACGCTCGACCAGAGCGGCAAATGGACCTACGTGCTGGACAACAACAGCGCCAAGGTCCAGGCCCTGGCCGAAGGCCAGAAGGCGACCGACACCATCACCGTGACCGTCGACGACGGCAACGGCGGAACCGCGACCAAGACCATCACGGTCGACATCACCGGCACCAACGACACCGCCGTCATTACCCCACCCAAGCCGGGCGATGACGCCGGAAAGGTCCAGGAAGACGAGATCTACGTGGCCAAGGGCAAGCTGGACGTCACCGACAAGGACGCCGGCCAGGCTTCGTTCACGCCGCAAACCGATTTCGCGGGAAAGTACGGCACGTTCTCCATCGATGCCAATGGCAACTGGAGCTTCAGGCTCGATAACGACGCCAAGGCCGTCCAGCAGTTGGGCGCAAAGGAGCATCTCACCGAAGTCTTCGCGGTCACGACGGCCGACGGAACCGCTGGCAAGGTGGTCATGACTATCGCCGGCACCAACGACGCGCCGACCCTCACCGGCACCGCCACCGGCCAGGTCCAGGAAGGCAGCAACCAGGAACTGACCGGGCAACTGATCGCGCGTGACATCGACGCTAACGACAGGCTTGCTTGGTCATTGAACAATAACGGCAAGGGCCAATACGGCACGTTCACGCTCGATCCGATCGGCAAGTGGACTTACTCACTGGACAATGCCAATCCGAAAGTCACGGCGCTCAAGGACGGCGAACGCCTGACCGACACCATCACCGTGACCGTCGATGACGGCAACGGCGGCACCGCCACCCAGCTCATCAGCATCACTGTCGATGGCACGAGCGATGGCGCCATCATCACCCCGAGCAAACCAGGCGACGACAAAGGAGTCGTCCGGGAAGACGCCATCCAGACCGCCAACGGCAAGCTTGTCGTCACCGACCCGGATGCAGGCGAGGCCGTGTTCCGTCCGCAGACCGGCACCGCGGGGCAGTACGGCACGTTCTCGATCGACGCCGGCGGAAGCTGGACCTTCAAGCTCGACAACAACGCCGATGCCATCCAGCGGCTGGGCGCCAAGGAAAGCCTGACCGAAGCCTTCACGGTGACCACCGCCGACGGCACCACCGGCAAGGTCACCATCACCATCAACGGCACCAACGACGCCCCGACCATCAGCGGCGCGGCCACTGGGGCTGTCAAGGAAGACGGCACCCAGACGGTGACGGGCCAGTTGGCCAAGGCCGACGTCGACGTCAACGACAAGCACACCTGGTCGCTGGACAACGACGGCAAGGGCCAGTACGGCACCTTCACCGTCGACCAGAGCGGCAAGTGGACCTACGTGCTGGACAACAACAGCGCCAAGGTCCAGGCCCTGGCCGACGGCCAGAAGGCGACCGACTCCATCGCGGTAACGGTGGACGACGGCAACGGCGGCAAGGCCACCCAGGTCATCACCATCGACATCACCGGCACCAACGACGCCCCGACCATCGGCGGCACGGCCACTGGCGCGGTCAAGGAAGACGGTACGCTGATCACGACCGGCCAGTTGACCAAGACCGATGCCGACACCAGCGACACGCATATCTGGTCCGTCAGCAACAACGGCAAGGGCCAGTACGGCACCTTCACCGTCGACCAGAACGGCAAGTGGACCTACACGCTGGACAACACCGGCACCAAGGTCCAGGCCCTGAAGGAAGGCGAAACCGTCATCGACACCATCAAGGTCACGGTGGGTGACGGCCATGGCGGCACCGCGTTCAAGGAAATCACGGTCACCGTCACTGGCACCAATGACATCGCCAAGATAACCGGCCAGTCCACCGGCGCCGTGATCGAGGACAAGACGCTGGTCACCACCGGCAAGCTGACGGTCTCGGACGCCGACGCCGGCCAGAGCACGCTGGTCGCCCAGGCCAACGTGGCGGGCAAGTACGGCACGTTCTCGATCGACGCCAACGGCAACTGGACTTACACGCTGAACAACAGCCTGAAGGCCGTCCAGGACCTGCCCGCCGGCAAGGTGCTGAAGGAAACCTTCGAGGTCGTCTCGGCCGATGGCACCGGCAAGCAGCTGATCACGGTCGACGTGGTCGGCACCAATGACGCGCCGGTGGCCGCCGACAACGCTATCAACGTCAAGGGCGGGGGGAGTCACACGTTTACCGCCGCGCAGTTCAACTTCAACGACGGCGCCGAAGGCAACTCGTTTGACAGTGTCATCATCACACGCCTGCCGACCGAGGGCAGTCTGACCCTGAACGGCAAGGCCGTTCTGACCAACGCCGCGGTCTCGGCGGCGGACATCGCCGCAGGCAAGCTGGCCTATGCGGTGTCGGCCGCCGGCCAGGACACCTCGTTCGGCTTCCAGGTGCGCGACAATGGCGGCACTGCCAATGGCGCCAGAGATTCCTCGAGTGATTACAACTTCGCCATCAAGATTAACAACTTCGTCGCGGGAGATAACGATAGCAGTGGTACAGGCACCAAACCACCGTTGAGCGGCGGCGCCGGCGACGATGTCATCCTGGGAGATAGGGGCGGGGCTGTCACCACGGTCGAGCCGGGCAAGAACTACAACATCGCGATCGTGGTCGACACGTCGGGCAGCATGTTGCAAGCATCGGGTACCGCAGGCATGAGTCGGATGGAGCTGACCATCGACGCGCTCAAGAACCTGGCGAACACCCTCAAGGGCCATGATGGCGTCGTCAACGTGGCGCTGATCGGGTTCTCAACGGTTGCCAGCACGAAATACACAATCAACGGCCTCAACGCGAACAATTTCGGCGGCTTGATCAGGGCCATCGAGAAGCTGAGCGCAATCGGGATCACCAACTACGAAGGTGCTTTCGACGAAACCATCAAGTGGTTCAGCAAACAGTCGTCGTCTGGTGGTAAGAAATTCGAAAACCTCACCTATTTTCTGACGGATGGTGATCCGACCGCCAGCAACAGCGGGGCGCACGGCAGCCATGGCTCAGGTCATATAACGACAAATTTCGTCGACATGCAGGATGCTCTCGAAAAGTTCAAGGTCCTGACGGATATGGGCGCGAGGGTGAACGCCATTGGTATTGGCACGGGCATAAACGAGACCTACCTGAAGTTCTTTGATAACTCCAAAGTCACGGGAACGGGGAGCGTTACCTTTGATGTCGGACAGGTCATTGCCGGCGCGACGGGCGAGCCTCAGATTGTCAATACCGCCCAGGAACTTGCTGCCGCGCTGCAAGGCGCCTCGTCCAATACGGACCCGGCCGCCGTGGGCAACGACATCATCAACGGCGGTGCGGGCAACGACATCCTCTTCGGCGATACGCCAAACACTGATGGCAACGTTCTGGACTGGGATTCAGTGGGCGGCCGCCCCGCCAATCTGGCGCCGGGCTCGGGCCTAAAGGCACTGCAGGTGTTCCTGGAGATGCGAGACGGACATGCGCCGTCCAGCGGCGACCTGTATCAGTACATCAAGGACCATCACGCCGACTTCAACCTCGCCGACGACCCGCGTGGCGGCGATGACACGATCCACGGCGACACAGGCGATGACATCATCTATGGCGGCGCCGGCGGCGACAAACTATACGGCGGCGACGGCAATGACGTGTTGCACGGGGGGGCGGGCAACGACGTGCTGGAAGGTGGCAACGGCAACGACCTGCTGATCGGCGGCAGGGGCGACGACACACTGATCGGCGGCGCCGGCAGCGATACTTTCAAATTGGAACTGGGTGACCAGGGCACCACGGCTAAGCCGGCCGTCGATATCATCAAGGACTTCGCGCCGGGCAAGCCCTCCGATGGCGGCGACGTCCTGGATCTGAGGGATCTGCTGGTCGGAGAGAAAGATGGCACGCTTACCGAGTTCCTGAACTTCCACAAGGAAGGCAACAACACGGTCATCGACGTCAACACCCAGGGCAAGCTCGGCTCCCAGGGCGCGGACAAGAAGATCGTGCTGGAGAACGTCGATCTGACGCAGGGCGGCCAACTGAACAACCAGGCCATCATCAATGACCTGTTGCAGAAGGGCAAGCTGAACGTCGACGGCAGCTAGACCGTCTTGGCCGGCCGGGCTGTTCGGCCTGGCCGGTGGAATAGGCGAGCGCGTTCGTAGTCTCCGTCCACGATGGCTTGGGACGGAGACATCCGCCGAGGGTTGTATGACCCGCGCCCGAAAGCCGCGCTTTCTTCCTCGAACTCGTGACGGCGATGAGATACGAGCCAGGAAAGTCCCGCGGTTCACCCATCTCTTAGCGAAATGAATCTCGACGCGCGCCCCGCGTCGGGATGCGCCGTCGCGCGGCGCAGGTTCTCTTCGGCCGGTATGTCGGCCAATTCGATCAAACAGCTCGACCCGCCGCTTGCGCAACGCCGCCGGGGCGGTCGTGGCCAAGAGGGCCAGAGCGCAACGTGGACGTTTGTGCGGGAAATGCGGAACGCGGGCGTGCCGAAAAATGGACGATCAAAAATGCCGCACAGACGATTCTGAAAAGTGACTTCAGGCCTGATCGAAAGCGGCCTGTCCTGGGACAAAATCCGTCGCTTGGGATCGTTCCGACGTTGGCGTGCCCGCGGCTTTTTCAGTGGGCGCGCACGGCGTCAGCCCTGTGCGGGGAAGGCGGCCGCTTCGAATTGACCCGCCCTCCATGCACCGAACCAAACAGGATTGTCGTCCGGGCCCTCGCGCTCGACACGACAGCATAAAAGCTGAACGCCCGGTTGCCGGATATCGCCTGGCCCGAAAGGCGTTGTACTAACCATGGGGAAAGCATGAAAAAAAAGGCGCCACGCCATGAAGTTGGCTCGGTTTCACAACACGCTCGCCTGCGAAGGGTGGCCGCCCACGCCGCAGTGATGGCGCTTGGCCAGGCGGCCGCGGCCCCCTCGTTTGGGCAACCGTATGTTGCCTATGATGGCACCAGGACCCAGAGCATGGATGCGGCGGTCGCGAGTTGGGCGGGCTACCCTGAATTCCGCGCTGACTGGGGGCTCGGCGCGATGAAGGCGCAGTATGCCTACGCCCTTGGCTTGAGCGGCGCGGGCGTGAAGCTGGGAGCGGTGGACTCCGGCTACCTGCCTACGCACCAGGAGTTCGTGGGTAGGGCGGTCACGGGAATTCGCGTGACCGGTACATATCTGAACGACGGCACGCAGATGGATGGATCGGGCCTGGCGTGGCGCGCGGGAGATAGCTTCGACAGAGCTGGAGATTATGTCGGAGGGACGGATCTCTCACGCCTTATCGGCGGAAACGACAACCATGGAAATCACGTCAGCGGGACCATCGCCGCCGCCAAGAACGGCTTGGGGATGATGGGTGTGTCATTCAACAGCAATTACTACACCACCAACTCCAATGGTACCGACGCGTCCGTGTATGGCGCCAACATGGACTACAACTATTTCAAAGCGGCTTACGGCGGCTTGGCGGCGGCCGGAGTTCGTGTCATCAACACAAGCTGGGGCAATCCCCCAAGGGGCGACAACTACGCGACGACGAGCGGCTTTAGCGATGCTTACCGCAGACTCAATGGCGCGGGGAAGAAAACCTGGCTGGACGCCGCGGCAGAGGTATCTCGCGAGAGTGGTGTGCTTCATGTCTGGGCCAATGGAAATGCCGGCGTGGCCAATGCGTCAGTCCGCGCAGGCTTTCCCTATTTTCAACCGGAAATCGAGAAATACTGGATCGCGGTGACGGGCCTGGACCAACGCGGAACTCAGTTGTTCAACCAATGTGGATTGGCGAAATATTGGTGTATCGCGGCCCCGGGTTATGCAATCGCCAGCGCGAACGTGAAGGGCAACGACCAATACAACGAGTCCAGCGGCACGTCGATGGCGGCGCCACACGTGACGGGCGCGTTGGGTGTGCTTATGGAGCGATATCCGTACTTGGGCAACGAAGAGATTCGCACAATCCTTCTGACCACTGCATCGCGTCGCGGCATGGGTTCGCCGGACGTGCCAAACACGAGGTATGGCTGGGGCGTTCCAGATTTGGAGAAAGGCATGAACGGCCCCGCGCAGTTGCTTGGCCGCTTCACCGCAAACCTTTCCGCGGGCGTCTCCGACACATGGACGAATGACATCTCGGAAGCCGCGCTGCTGCAGCGCAGACAAGAAGAGAGTAAGGAAATCTCGGCGTGGCGTTCCGACATGGAAGCGTTGCAAGGGCGCCTCGTCGCGGCCCCTTCGAGCGACCCTGCGGACATGGCCGCTGGCGCGGCGCGGGGACGGGAGTTGCTACGGGAGGTCGCGAAATGGAGTATGCAGGGGAGCTTTGATCGTGCGAAGCGCCAGGCCGCGGTGTTGGCGGCGACAGCGCATCCGTATGGGAAACTCATGCTCAATCTGTATGAGAAGTCCTATCCCAATTCGAAATGGGGCTTGGACGGACCGGCCTATTTCGACAATTTCATTGCGGGGCGCAGCGATGCCGCGCTGGCAAAAGACTACGACAGCGCTCTGCGGGCGGATGTCGTGGAACGCAACGCGCCGCTGCAGGCTGAAATCGATCTGCGTCAAGGCCGAGTCGCCTTGCTGGCCGCCAAGACTGCGGAAAGTTACCGAGGCAGTCTGGTGAAGGCGGGCCAGGGGACGCTCGTGCTAACCGGCAACAACAGCTATTCCGGCGGTACGCAGTTGCGGGAGGGTCCCTTGGGAGTGGGCCACTCAAACGCCGTGGGAAGCGGCCCGCTCGACATCTCGACTGGCGCGACGTTGCTGGCGGTGGCGGACGGCATGGACATGCACAACGCGGTCACCGTGTCTGGATTGGGCAAGGTCGATACGCGCGCCAACACGCTGAGGCTATCGGGCGGCGTTGCCGATGGCGGTTCGGCGGGCGGCCTGGAAAAGCTGGGGACCGGAACGTTGGTGCTTGCCGGCGTCAGTTCATACACCGGGCCGACACTGGTACAGGAAGGGACGCTGCGCGCCGGAGGGGCTAGCGGTTTTTCATCGCGCAGCGCCGTCCTGCTGAATGCCGGCACGCAACTCGAGCTGGCGAACCTGGACCAGGCTGTCGGTTCGCTGGCCGGCAGCGGCGACGTCTCGCTGGGCACGGCGACCCTTACTGTGGGCGCTGACAACCGCCACAGCCTCTATAGCGGACAGATCCGCGGAAGCGGCGGCTTCACAAAAGCCGGCACCGGAATGCTTACCCTTGGAGCGGACAACAGTGCCTATGCCGGCAACGTCAAGCTCGCTGGCGGCGGCCTGTGGCTGTCGGACGGCGCGCAACTGGGCGGCCGCGTATTGGCGCAAAACGGCACCGTCCTGGGCGGTACGGGCACCTTGGGTGCGGCCACCGTCGAGTCCGGCGCCGTGCACATGCCGGGCAATCCCGGTGGCGCCCAGACGATCAACGGCGATTATGCCAACCATGGTTCCCTGCGCATCAGCGGCGCGCCGCCCGCATTCAGCAGCGTGAATGTCATGGGCGGCGTGGATATCACAGGGGGTACGCTGGACCTGGATTTGTCGCCCGGTGACGCAGCCTTCTGGCGGTGGCTCGACGGACCCCACACATTGATCTCCAAGCAAAGCGCGGGCCCCGTGGTCGGAAGCTTCGCGGCCATGAACAACCCGCTGCTCTTCCTGGACGCGCGGGTCAGCACCACGGGCGGCGACGGCAACGACGTTACGTTCGCGCTGGCGCGCAACAACCGCGGGATGAGTAGCCTGGCCGCGACCCCCAACCAGGCCGCAGCGGCTCGGGCGATCGATGGCCTGCCACAGCGTCACGAAGTCTGGCGCGCAATCGCGTTGAGCAACGACGCAGGCGCGCTTCAGTTCGCCTTGAACCGTTTGTCGGGCGACACGCACGCCAACGTTGCTTCCTCGTTGATGGGCATGTTCATGGCGCCCGCGCCACAAAACGGCCTGGCCGCGTTGCGCAATAATCTTTCCGCTCCGATGTTGGCCGGCGCACCCATGGCGGCGGTCGGCAATGGCAGCCCGTCGACCTCTGCCTTGCCGCGCAGCGGCGCTTCTCCCATGTGGGTTCAACTCGGCGGGGAGTGGCGCAACCTCGAAGGCGATGGCAATGCTTCAAGCCTGACGCAACGCAGCACCAATCTGGCGCTGGGCGGGGACGCCGCCATCGGCGACGGCTGGCGCGCCGGCGGCGCTTTTGGCTATACCGACGGACGGTTGAGCGCCGCGCCACGCGACGCCAGCGCCAAGATCCGCAGCTACACCGCCACCGTCTACGGCGGCAAGGGCTATGCGCTTGGCGTCGGCACGCTCAAGCTGATGGCGGGCGGCGCCTATTCGTGGCACCACGTCGACTCGCGCCGGGGCCTGCGCTATGGCAGCCTGGACCAGACCCTCACCGCTGGCTACCGTGGCGCCACCACCCAGCTCTTCACCGAGGCGGGCTACCACGTGGCGCTATCCGACACGGCCATGATCGAACCGTTCATCGGCCTGGCCTGGACCCAGCTGCGCATGCGGGGCTTCTCGGAATCCGGCGGCTCCGCCGCCCTGTCCAGCAACGGGCAGCGCCAGCGCAACGTCAGCAGCCTGGCGGGCTTGCGTGGCAGTTGGCAAGCGCCGGGCTCGGCCATCGCGCTGCGGGGCATGCTGGGATGGCGCCATGTCTATGGCGAGACGCGGCCGACCGTCGCGCTGGCCTTCGACCAGGGCGCCGCCTTCAGCGTGGCTGGCGCTCCCATCGCCCGGGACGCCGCGCGCGTTGAATTGGGCGCGGATCTGATAGCCGTGCGCAACGTGACGGCCGGCCTCAGCTACGGTGGGGAGTTTGGCGGAGGCAATCGCCAGCACACCGGCTCGCTAGATGTGCGTTGGCGCTTTTAAGGCACGCGTGGCGCCGCTTTGAGGCGGCGCCACGCGCACAGGGCCGGGCTGGATACGCGAAATTGTCCTTCCCTCATCCAACACGTCGTCATGGCGCCGTATATTTTATGACTGACACCTCTCCGGTGCCGGTTTGGAAGCCGGAAAGCTATAGGCGGACACCGCAACGATTTGCGGCTTAAATCCCCTATAGGAGGCAGTCCCCATGCTGCACCCCCTCACTCAAAACCCCTGGCAAATCGACACAGACCGCGAATCCGGCCCCGTCTCCCTTTCCCACCTCCATCAACTGGACCGCACCCGCTACGCCATCCAGACCATCGCCCGCATGGTCGGCAACAGCGCGTCCGAACCCGACGCCACCGGCTCCCCACCGCTGGACCCCTGGGCAATCACCGCCCTGATGGGCGGCGTCGAAAGCCTCTGCGAGCACCTCGGCACCCTGACCGAAGCCATGCTCGACCAGGCCCTGCGACCCGACGACGACAGGGAAGCCCCCAACCCCACCCACAACGCTCCCTCCGCGATCCAATAACATCCACGAAAATAATTCCTACATAACCGGGAATTTATATCGTTTTGAGGATTGCCCCGCGAGGCCTTGTAATGCGTGTTCGCTTATTGCCGTTCACGCCTTCAAGAAAATTCCTCGCTATGAATCCCATCGGATACCGCATTCTTCCCCGGCCCGCGCCGGCCGTCGCCGCTGACGTGCTGGCCGGTTTCGCCGCTATCGGCTCGGCCCAGATCAGCGATTGCATGAACCGCCTGTACGGCGTCAGCGGGCTGCGTCCGCTGCACGCCGGCAACCAGCGCACGGTTGGCCTGGCGCTGACCGTGAAGACGCGGCCGGGCGATAACCTGATGATCCACAAGGCGATTTCGCTGGGTGGCGCGGGCGACGTGATCGTGGTCGATGGCGCTGGCGACACCAGCAATGCGCTGGTTGGCGAGTTGATGATGATGGACGCGCAGGGGCGCGGCATTGCCGGGTTCGTGATCGACGGCGCGGTGCGTGACCTGGATGTGTTCGCGCAGGGGCAGTTCGGCTGCTTTGCGCGCGCGGTGTCGCACAAGGGGCCGTACAAGGATGGCCCGGGCGAGATCAATGTGCCGGTGTCGGTGGGCGGCCAGGTGGTCAACCCGGGCGACGTGGTGGTCGGCGATGCCGACGGCGTGGTGGTAATTCCCGCCGAGCATGCGGCGGCGGTGCTGGCGCTGGCGACCAAGAAGGAAGCCGACGAGGCGGTGGCCAAGGAGAAGCTGCGCGCCGGCACCTACACCAAGCCCTGGCTGGAGAAGACGCTGGCCGAGAAGACGGGAGCCGTGAAGTGAACCAAGCCCCGACGCAAACCCCGACCCAAGCCCCGACGCAAACCCCGACCCAGCCGCAAACCCAGCCCCCGCAACCCGCCAGCATCATCGCCGACCGCATCAAGCGCATCAAGCTGTCGCCCAGCGTGGCGGCGCGCGCCATCATCGCCGAACTGCGCGAGCAGGGCCGGCGCATTATCGACCTGACGATCGGCGAGCCGGATTTCTCGACGCCGGAGCATATCCGCCAGGCGGCCACGGCCGCGATGAACCGGGGCGAGACCAAGTATCCGCCGGCCCAGGGCACGGTGGCGCTGCGCAAGGCGGCGCGGACGCATCTGCTGGAAGCGACCGGCGTCGATTACCCGGCGGCGCGCATCATTGTCAGCACGGGCGCCAAGCAGGTGATTTTCAACGGGCTGGCGGCGACGTTGAATGACGGCGACGAGGTGCTGATTCCGGCGCCGTTCTGGGTGTCGTACCCGGACATGGTGCTGGTCAACGGCGGGGTGCCGGTGACGGTGCCGACCACGCCGGCCACGGATTACAAGCTGACGCCCGAGGCGCTGGAGCGCGCCATCACGCCGCGCACCAAGTGGTTGATGATGAACGCGCCCAGCAATCCGACGGGCTCGGTCTACACTGCCGACGAGCTGCGCGGGCTGACCGCGGTGCTCGAGCGCCATCCGCACGTCTGGCTGATGACGGACGATATCTATGCGCGGTTGAACTTCACCGACGAACCGACGGTGCATCCGTTGCAGTTGGCGCCGGCGCTGGCGGCGCGCACGCTGGTGGTCAATGGCGTGTCCAAGGCCTACGCAATGACGGGCTGGCGCATCGGTTACGGCGCCGGGCCGGACGAGCTGATCAAGGCCATGGCGATTCTGCAGTCGCAGAGCACGTCGGGCGCGTCGTCGGTGAGCCAGGCGGCGGCGCTGGAGGCGCTGTCGGGGCCGCAGGACTGCGTGACGGAGTTCGCCCGCGTTTTCCGCGAGCGTCGCGATCTGGCGGTGGCGGAGCTGTCCGGCACGCCGGGGCTGGCGATCGTGGTGCCGCAGGGCGCGTTCTACGTGTTTCCGGATTGCTCGGGGCTGCTGGGCAAGCGCACACCGGCAGGCGTCGAGATCCGCACCGATACCGATCTGACGCATTACCTGCTGCGCGAGGCTGGCGTGGCGGTGATCGACGGCCATGCCTATGGCGCGCCGGGCACGTTCCGGCTGTCGTTCGCGGCGTCGCTGGACGATATCCGGCAGGGCTGCGCGGGCATCCGCGAGGCTTGCGCCAAGCTCGTCTAGTTGTTCCCGGGCCCGCCGACGAGCGGGCCGGTTCCGTTTTTCTGTTCAAACCACAACACAAGGGGAATCACCATGAAACGCCATTCACTTATCGCCGCCTGCCTGGGCCTGGCCGCGTTGTCGCTGGGCGCTGGCGCGCGCGCCGACCAGGTCGCGGACATCAAGGCCCGCGGTGAATTGATCTGCGGCACGCTGGGCACGTCGCAGCCGTTCAGTTTCCAGGACGCGGCGACGCGCCAACTGGTGGGCTATGACGTGGACGTGTGCAAGCTGGTGGCCGACAAGCTGGGCGTGAAGATCAGCTACAAGCTGCTGTCGGTGGCGGCGCGCGTGCCGGAGCTGAACGAGGGCCGCGTCGATATCCTGGCGGCGAACCTGGGCTATTCGCCGGACCGCGCCCAGCAGATCGCTTTCAGCCACGCGTACTACGTCAGCCCGCAGAAGCTGCTGGTGCGCAAGGATTCGGGGCTGGACACGATCGAGTCGCTGAACGGCCGCCGCGTCGGCGCGACCAAGGGTTCCAGTTCGGAGCGCGAGATCAAGCGCATTCTCGACAAGTCGCAGGTGATCGGCTATGGCGACAGCTCGGCCACGTACCTGGCCCTGCAACAGAAGAAGGTGGACGCGCAGTTCGCATCCGAGCTGGTGCTGGTGCGCCTGGTGTTGCAGAGCCCGCCGACGGCGCCGGTCAGCGTGATCGCCAAGTCGGTGTTCGACGAGCCGTGGGGCCTGGGCGTGCGCAAGTCGGAGCCGGGCATGCTGGCGGTAGTGAACCAGGCGCTGGACGAGGCGGAAAGCTCGGGCGTGGCCGCGCAGCTGTTCGACAAATGGTTCGGCGCGCAGACGCCGTACAAGCTCGAGCGCGGTTTCAAAATCGGCCCCATCGCGGGCTGAACGCCGGTACCGCGCAATGAGCCTACTTGACGCTTCGCAATACCAGCTGCTGGCCAGCGGCATGGTGGTGACGCTGCAGTTGTTCCTGGTGTCCTGGGTGATGGCGTTCACGATCGCGGTGACGCTGGTCGTGGTGCGCGCCACCAACCTGGCGCCGTGCCGCTGGCTGGTCGACGCCTATGTGGAATACCACCGCAACGTGCCGCTGCTGGTGCAGGTGCTGTTCTGGTACTTCGGCATGCCCGAGCTGCTGCCGGAGGGTTTCCGGATGTGGCTGTACCAGCACAACGCCGAGATGTCGCTGGCGGCGATCGCGCTGGCGCTGGGGTCGGCCGCCTATATCGCCGAGGACATCCGCAGCGGGCTGCGCGCCATTCCCGGCACGCAGTTCGAGGCGGCCCGGGCGCTGGGCGCCAGCTATCTGCAATGCATGCGCTTCGTGATCGTGCCGCAGGCGGTGCGGATTTCCATCCCGCCGCTGGTGGGCCGCGCCTTGCTGCTGTTCAAGAACACCAGCGTGGCCATGGCCATCGGCGTGATGGAGCTGACCTACCAGGCGCGCGAGATCGAGAACGAGACCTATCGCACCTTCGCCACGTTTGGCGCGGCGACCCTCATGTATCTGTTGGGATCCTTCCTCATCATGCTGATCGGCTCGCGCATCTATGCGCGCTACCGCCTGAACCGGGGAGGCCACGGTGCTTGATCTCCTGTCGCAATACTGGCCGACGCTGCTGGTCGGCCAATACCCCAATGGGCCGCTGGGCGGCCTGGCGCTGACGCTGATCCTGGCGTTGTGCGGCCTGGCGCTGTCGCTGCCGCTGGCGCTGGCCATCGCGCTGGCGCGGGTCAGTCCGTTTGGCTGGCTGCGCGTGGCCAGCAAGACGCTGGTCAATGTGGTGCGCGGCATGCCGCTGCTGATGCTGATCTTCTGGGCCTATTTCGTCATTCCGAAGCTGACGGGGCAGGTGATCAGCGGCTTCTGGACGCTGATCGCGGCGCTGGTGGTGTACGAGAGCGCTTATCTGTCGGAGGTGATCCGCTCGGGCATCGAGGCGGTGCCGCGCGGCCAGATCGAGGCGTCGCGCTCGCTGGGCGTGGGCTACTGGACCACGATGCGCCGGGTGGTGCTGCCGCAGGCGCTGTTCAACGTGCTGCCCAGCATGACCAGCCAGTTTGTCTCGACCATCAAGGAGACCTCGCTGGGGTATGTGATCAGCGTGAACGAACTGACGTTCGCCGCCAACCAGGTCAACAACCTGGTGCTGACCAAGCCGCTGCAGGTGTTCGGCATCCTGGCCATCATCTATTTCCTGGTGTGCTTCAGCCTGAGCCGCGGCCTGTCCTGGCTGGACCTGCGCATCCGCCGCCAGCGCGCCATGGCCTAGGCCTCGTGCGAGGCCCCTTTTAGCAAGAACAGGCCCTGAGCCGGCGCTTATCGGAATTCATCATGATCAAGCTTGAGAAAGTCAACAAATGGTATGGCGCGCATCACGTCCTGAAGGACGTGGACCTGTCGGTCGCGCGCGGCGAGGTGCTGGTGGTGTGCGGGCCGTCGGGCTCGGGCAAGTCCACCATGATCCGCACCATCAACCGCCTGGAACCCATCGAGAAGGGCCGCATCCTGATCGACGACGCCGACATCTACGGCAAGGGCGTCAACCTGAACGCGCTGCGCCAGAAGATCGGTTTCGTGTTCCAGCAGTTCAACCTGTTTCCGCACATGAGCGTGCTGGACAACGTGGTGTTCGCGCCGGTCAACATCCGCAAGCAGCCGCGCAAGCAGGCCACCGAGCTGGCGCGCCAGTTGCTGGCGCGGGTGGGGCTGGAGCACAAGATCGACGCCTATCCCGGTTCGCTGTCGGGCGGCCAGCAGCAGCGCGTGGCGATCGCCCGCGCGCTGGCGCTGCAACCGCCGGTGATGCTGTTCGACGAGCCCACCAGCGCGCTCGACCCCGAGATGGTGGGCGAGGTGCTGCAGGTGATGAAGGGCCTGGCCAAGGACGGCATGACCATGGTCTGCGTGACGCACGAGATGGGCTTCGCGCGGGATGTGTGCGACCGGGTGGTGTTCATGGACGCGGGCGAGATCCTGGAAATGGATACGCCGGAGCGCTTTTTCAGCGCGCCGCGGCATCCGCGGGCGCAGCAGTTTCTGGCGGATATCCTGCATCCGCGCGGGTAGTGCGGGCGCGGAGCCTGCCGTCCGCCCGGCGTTCCTTATGGACCGGACGGCGCGCAGCCGCGCGCCTGTCGACGATAATGCGAGGGTTCTTCATGCATTTCACATCCACCGCCGCGATGTACACCCTCAAACAGTTGGAGGCGTTCTACTGGAGCTCGCAACTGGGCAGCTTCAGCGCGTCCTCGCGCAAGCTGCACACCACCCAGTCGGCGGTCGCCAAGCGGGTAGGGGAACTCGAAGCCTTCGCCGGTGCGCCGCTGTTCGAGCGCCGCGCCAAGAAGCTGGTGCTGACGGCCCAGGGCCGCAAGCTGTTCGAACTGGCGCGCGAGATGCTGGACCTGAACAGCCGCATCGTGCAGAACATGGCCGATCCGGCCAGTTTCGAGGGCGTGGTGCGGCTGGGCGTGACCGAACTGGTCGGCATGACCTGGCTGGCGCGGCTGGTCAGCCAGATCAGCCTGCGCTATCCCAAGGTGCAGCTGATGCCCGAGATCGATGGCGGCATCACGCTGTATGAGCGACTGGAGCAGGACCAGCTGGACCTGGCCATCATGCCGGGACCGTTCTGGAGCTACCAGTACGACTGCGTCCACCTGGGCGCGGTGACCAACGTCTGGATGGCCAGCCCGTCGCTGGACATCGATTTCTCGGCAAGGCTGGCGCCGCAGGACCTGGCGCCGTATCCGGTGATTTCGCAGCCGACCAATTCGGCGCTGTCGCACTTGTACGATGCCTGGTTCGCCGAGCAGGGCCTGTCGGTCAAGCGGGTGCTGACCTGCAACAGCCTGGGCATGATGGCGCAGCTGACCATGCTGGGGCTGGGCATCAGCTACCTGCCGGGGGCGTATTTCGCGCCGCTGGTCGAGCGCGGGGCGTTGTGCCGGCTGGACGTGCGGCCGGATCTGCCGACAATCAATTACTACGCGGTGCACAAGAAGAGCATCGTCAATCCGGTGGTGTCGCGGGTGATCGATATTGCGCGGGAGGAATGCGCGTTCGAGGTGGCGGGGGCGTTTCTGCCGCATGTGCCGCCGGCGGTGGGGGCGGGTGGGGAGTAGGGGGGGCGGCGTTACAACGATCCGTGGCGGCAGTTCCGTTCTGGCAGGCCTGCACGCCTGCCAGAACGGAACGTTCTCCAAGGAACGGGTCTATGTTCCCGCCCTCGGACTCTGCCGTGGCATGGGCCGCGTTGCGCTTGGCGCGGGTTCGTACAGTGCATCGGCGCGCAAGGCTTCATAGGCGGCGCTTTGCCCGAACGGCTCGTGCGTGATCGTTGCGCCGGCCTTGAGATGGGACAGAATGTCGCTTCGGATGGCGATCGCCTGGTGCCCTCGCATCCGTCTGGACGGATAGCAGAAACCATCGGGTATTGCATCCGGTTCACGGCTCATCATAGCTTCGCGAAGACGATGCCCGATCCAATGGCATGCTTCGTAGTCGCTCGATGAAATCGTGTCGTGAATGCCAAGCTTGGCACACGCTTCACCCGACAGGTTCCAAAGGCGGAGATCACGCCCGAAGGCCAGGGTGCCGATGACACCGGTTTCAACGGCCGATGGATGTATATAGAAATGGCCCGCGCGCGTGGCGTCGTGTCGGACCAGTTGGCCTTCCCAGAGAGCGGTGGGGAGGTCCCGAGCGAGGTAGAACCAAGCGTAGGGCAGCGGTTTATCTTCCTGACGCAACGCCATCGGTGGGCCGAACCGATAGGGATTGACCAGGACTTCCGGCAGCAGATATTTTGCGTCGCCGGCCGTGCGGTATAGAACGGTGCCTGCCGCCAGCCGTTCGACGGAATGGGTCAGTGCGGCCAGCAGGGCGGCGGTACTGGGAACTAGTGCCTGTAGGTGAGACGGCGGCTCGTAACGCGCTTGTTCATCGAATTGCATACCACGACCGATTTCAATCAGTCATGCCCCTTCCTGCATACCGTGCAAGCGCCAGAACCCGCTGCAACCGTTCTGCCGTCGACAGCGAAAGCAGTCGCGCCTGTGCGGGCGATACTGCGCCTCGATTTTCAAACGGCAGGCCCGCCAATATTTCCGCGGGCGACAGTTCGTTGAGGTCGTCTTGCTGGGTAACGAAAAAAGCATGAAGCTCGAACTGCAACACTCCACGCAACTCGGTGATGACGTGCGGCAAAAGGCTGGGAACCGGATCAACGAACTGCCAGGCCGGGAACATGCGCCCATTCTGTTTCGCTGACGGCTTCACGCAATAGAGCTTGCCGGCCTTGTCGTATCGATACAGGGTCGTCAACGCGCTCAGCTTTTGCTTCGCAACCACCTCGGCGGGAGACCACATGGTAACTGGCAGAACGGCCGCTTTTTCTTCGGGGAGCGCTACATTTGCGTCACATACCAACCAATCTTCGAGCTGTCGCACAAGGATGTTCAGCAGGTCGTCCGTGCGGCCAGGTTTCTGGAGCGGGGAGAGCTCCTTGGCCAGCGTGGACGCCATGCTTTTGATCACTGCGTGGGGATCGCCTGGATAGCTTCCATTGACAATCGCCCGGACATCTTTGGGAGTTGCCTGGTACTTTCGTGTGGGCAGGCCCATGGTCACCTCCTCAGGCGAACAGTCAGGTTGATTGCCAGCTTAGCCAATTTTTTTCAGTTTTTCCATTTTTCCCAGATTTATCGCGGACGGAGTCCCGGGTGCTTCGTATGCCCCATCAACGCCGTCCCCAATCAATGCTCCCCGGCTCCGGACAAACCCAGGACGCCTGCAACCGTTCCCGGATCTGCGCCAGATCCTGCTCCACCAGCAGAACCCCATCCCGGAACACCGGCACCAGCGCGCCGCCTTCCGCCTGTTCCGGCGTCTGCTGGTCACGCAATACATACCCTGTCGCGGTTTCATCCACCCGCAGCAAGCCCTTGGCCGACCGCTTCACGCCGGAGTCGGTGACCGGGTCCTTGACCAGCTCCTGCGGCTCGCCATTGACCTCGGCATACGTTGCCTTCAATGCCCAGCCGAAGCTGTCGCGGGTCAGGTATTGATAGGTGTACGAGCCGATGCCCAGGACCACGTTGCCCGACGCGAAGCCCTTTCTCTCCAGCCGCACAAGGATGTCGCGGCCACGCGCCAGGGTGATGGAGTCGCCGTAGATCAGGCCGACGTGCGGGTCCAGCAGCTTGTAGCCGCGCTCGGTCACGACGCCGCCGAAGATATTCCACAGGCATTGCACCGCGCCGTTGACTTCGGCCTCGCGCAGCGCCTGGCTGGCGCGGGCGTCGTCGTCCAGGCGCCAGTAGCGGCCAGTCTCGATATCCCGCACCGCTTCGAAGCCGTCGCGGCGGGCGGCGGCCAGGGCTGCGGCGTCTTCCACACTGGGCACGTCGGTGCAGAAGTAGCCAGTCAGGATCTTCACGGGATCGCCGGAGTCCGGGCGGAACACGACCTTGGCGTTGCCGAAGGGATCGGGCTGGCGCGCCAGGATCTCCGGCTTCAGCGCGGCGGCGAAGTCGGTGACCACTTGCCAGAAGTCCCAGGTGTCGGACACCACCGACACGATGCCGGCCGGATAGACCTGCGTGACCAGGCGGCGGATGGTTTCGATTTCGCCTTCCTTGCTGCCCAGGCACATGACCGAGTGTTCGGTGGCGGGCACCGAGCCGCCGACCAGTTCGCGGTCGGAATCGGCGCCGTACAGGTCTTCGAGGTAGTCGATGGCGGGAATGGTGTCGGTGCCGGTGAATGACAGCAGGTGGCCGGCGCCGCTCTTGCGGGCGTCGTACAGGCCGGCCATGCCGCGCATCGAGAAGTCGTGGCCTTGCCAGTTGACGAAGTCCATCGGGCTGCCGGTCACGCGGGCGAAGTAGGTCAGGAGCTTGCGGTACTCGAAGGCGATGGTGGCCACGGTGGACGGCTTCCACGATTCGCAACTGAACAGCGTTTCGATGTAGGTGACCAGCCAGGCGAATTCCGGCCTGGTGTTGACGAAGGTGACGGGCGGCACGCGGATGTCGACGCGGGCGCCTTCGGGCAGGGAACGGATCTCCAGCGGCAGATAGCCCAGTTCGTACAGCGCTTGCAGGTGATCGACGGTGACCGCGCCCTTGCCGAGCGCGTTGTCGACGCGGCGCTGGTACTGGCGCACGGCGGCGCCGGCGGGCTTGCCGAAGAATTCGCGGTTGAACAGGTCGATCAGGATTTCCTTGATGAAGCCTTGCAGGCCGAACCAGACGATCTTGTTGTCGAACAGTTCGGGCAGCACCGGCGCCAGCCGGGCTGAGCGCGGGGTGAAGTTGGCCAGGATCTTGTTGGTGCCCCTGGGGTACTGGAAGGGGTGGCCGGTCTTGTAGAAGTCGGCTTGCAGCAAGGGGTTGATGCCGTTCTTGGTGGCGACGGGGGCGGGGGCATTCATGGTGTGGACTCCTGCTAGATGTTCAGTTGGCCGCGGTGGCGAGCGCGTCGGCGGCTTCGATCGGGTTGACGATGACGGGCGCGCCCGGGCCTTCGGCGGCGGTCCAGTCGTAGGCGGTGTACAGGCCGGCGTAGCGGGCGTTCAGCTCGGCCAGGCCCTTGCTGAAAATGCCGTGGGTGACGTACAGGTAGAGCGGCTGGTCGGTCTTGTCGCGCAAGGCGGCGGCCAGTTCCAGGAAGGTGCGGCCGCCGTCGCAGATGTCGTCCACCACCAGCACCGGTTGCGCGGGGATGTCGTCGGGCACCCGGGTTTCGGTGATGCGGCCGGTCTGCGGGTCGCGGACTTTTTCGGCGTAGCGCACGTCGGCCACGCCCAGCTTTTTGGCCAGGGCCTGCACGCGCTTGCGGGCGCCGGCGTCGGGCGCCATCAGGGTGACGCCGTTGGCGAAGGCGGGGTTGGCCAGCGCGTTCTTCAGGAAGGCGGCGGCGTCGATGACGCGGACGCGTTGCAGCAGGGCGGGGGTGACGTCGCTGTGCGGTTCGACCACGCTGACGGTGGCGTATTGCTGGTCGTTGATGAGCTTGCAGAACACGGCCGCGCCCAGCGCCTCGCCGGGATTGCAGACGCGGTCCTGGCGGGCGTAGGGCACGTAGGGCATGTCCAGGTGCACCGGCGCGGCCGGGTTCAGGCGGCGCAGGGCGTCGGTCAGCATCAGCAGTTGCATGACGTCGTCGGCCGATTTCAGCAGGGCGTGGATGCGGAATTCACTGGCCGCGTCGGCGTGGGCCTGCAGGGCGGCGGGGACCGTGACCTGGCTTTCGCCGCCGGGAAACACGAACGCGCGGGGCGTGTCGGTGTGGCGTTGTCCTTCTACTACCGCTGTGATGGTGAACATGATGCAGCCTTAGTGGCAAAGTAAAACTAAGTGAGGCGAGTATAAGCCTACTTATTGTTTGTTTGCAACTAAGGCGGGATCGGGCGCGGGGTTAGCCGACGCTGCGGTCGAACAGGGCGAAGTCTTTCAGGCGGTACAGGCGGGCGGGACGCTGGGCGCCCAGCGCGTAATCGTCGGTGGCTTCGAGCACGTCCCAGGCTTCCATCTTGCGGCGGAAGTTCGATTTCTCGAGGGTGGTTTGCAGGATGGCTTCGTAGGTGCGCTGCAGCTCGGTCAGGGTGAAGCGTTCGGGCAGCAGGAAGAACGGCAGGGTGGAGTAGCTCGACTTGCCGCGCAGGCGGGTCACGGCGGCGGCGACGATATCGGCGTGGTCGAAGGCCAGCGGCGGCAGCGCGTCCACGCTGACGAAGCGAAAGGCGGCGGGGGCGGCTTCCAGCTCGGCGGCCGGCACCAGCGCCACGTAGGAAACGGACAGCGACCATTTGCGCGGGTCGCGGCCGGGGCCGGAGAAGACCTGCAACTGCTCCAGGTAGCGCGGCTCGAAGCCGGTCTTGTCGCGCAGCACGCGGCGGATGCTGGCCTCGGTGCTGGCGTCTTCGTCCACGTGCACCACGCCGCCGGGCAAGGCCATGGCGCCCTTGAACGGCGCGCGGTCGCGCGGGTGCAGGGCGATTTCCAGGCCGGTCTCGCGCAGGGTGAGCAGGACGGCGTCGACGGTGACGAGGGGTTGTGGGTGGTCCAAGTGGGGGTTCCGGGCGTGGCACTTCGGGGTAAGGTGCCACTATGCGGCGGATTGGTCAACCGCGCCCATAGAACTAGCCCGCGGTGCCGATCCCGTCCAGCTCGGCCACCGCCCGCGGCGACAGCGCCAGGCTGGCCGCGGCCGCGTTCTGCCGCAGGTGCTCGACCGACGAGGTGCCCGGGATCAGCAGGATGTTGGGCGAGCGTTGCAGCAGCCAGGCCAGCGCGGTCTGCATCGGCGTGGCCTGGCACTCGGCGGCCACGCGCTCCAGCGTGGCCGATTGCAGCGGCGAGAAGCCGCCCAGCGGGAAGAACGGCACATAGGCGATGCCGTCTTGCGCCAGTTGCCCGATCAGCGCGTCGTCGGCGCGGTGGGCGATGTTGTACTGGTTCTGCACGCAGACGATGTCGGCGATGCCGCGCGCCTGCGCCACCTGGCGCGCGGTGGCGTTGCTCAGGCCCAGGTGGCGTATCAGGCCCTTGCGCTGCAATTCGGCCAGGGTGGTGAAGGACTGTTCGATGTCGCCTTCGGCGGGGCCGGCCACGTCGAACATGAGGCGCAGGTTGACCACGTCCAGCACGTCCAGGCCCAGGTTGCGCAGGTTGTCGTGCACGGCCGATTCGAGTTCGGCGGGGGAATTGGCCAGCAGCCACGAGGCATCGTCGCCCCGGCGCGCGCCGACCTTGGTGACGATGACCAGATCGTCGCGGTAGGGGCGCAGCGCTTCGCGGATCAGCTGGTTGGTGATGTGCGGGCCGTAGAAGTCGCTGGTGTCGATGTGGTTGATGCCGAGTTCGAGCGCTTCCCGCAGGACCGCCAGGGCTTGCGCCTTGTCCTTGGGCGGGCCGAATACGTGCGGGCCGGCCAGTTGCATGGCGCCGTAGCCCAGGCGGTTGACGGTCAGGTCGCCCAGCGCATAGGCGCCGGCTTGTTGAATCGAGGTCATGACGTGCTCCAGGGAGGGAATGACAGCGAGTCTAGGGCGGCGCGGGGCGTGCGACAATCCCTGGTAATCGCACAGCTTGTGCGGAATATCGAACAATCGGGACCCGCCATGTCCAATCTTCAAGACATCAGTGCCTTTGTCGCGGTGGCCACGCATGGGGGCTTTCGCGGCGCGGCGCGCCAGACGGGGACCAGCGCGTCGCAGCTGAGCGAAGCGGTGCGCCGGCTGGAAGCCCGGCTGGGCCTGCGGCTGCTGAACCGCACCACGCGCAGCGTGGCGACCACGGCGGCCGGGCAGCGCCTGCTGGAGCAACTGGCGCCCGCGCTGGACGCGGTCGAGTCGGCGCTGGACGTGGCCAACAGTTTCCGTGACCGGCCGGCGGGCCGGCTGCGGTTGAATGTGCCGCTGGCGGCATCCCGGCTGGTGCTGCCGCGCATCGTGCCGCCGTTCCTGGCGCAGTATCCGGAGATCCGGCTGGAGGTGATCGTTGACGATCGTTTTGTCGAGCTGCTGCAGTCGGGCTGCGATGCGGGCATCCGCTACGAGGAAAGCATGGACCAGGACATGGTGGCCATCCCGATCGGGCCGCGGCGCCAGCGGATGGCGGCGGCGGCCGCGCCGGGGTATCTGGCCCGGCATGGACGGCCGCAACATCCGCAGGACCTGCGCCAGCACCTGTGCCTGCGCGGCCGTTTCACCAGCGGCGCGATGCCGGCGTGGGCGTTTGAACGCGACGGCCAGTCCGTCACGGTGGAGGTGGATGGTCCGCTGATCGTCAGCCTGGGGGCGGCGGTGGACCTGGCGGTCGATGCGGCGGTGGCGGGCGCCGGAGTGGTCTATCTGTTCGAGGACTGGCTGCAGCCGTACCTGGATCGGGGCGAACTGGAGCCGGTGCTGGCGGACTGGTGGCCCAGTTTCACCGGCCCCTTGCTGTATTTTCCGGGCCGGCATTATCTGCCGGCGCCGCTGCGCGCCTTCGTGGATTTCGTCCAGGCGGCGCGCTGGTAGCGCGGTCGCGGCCGCGACTGTCGCCGCGACCTCGACCGTAACCTCGTCGGCGTCGGCGTCCGTGTCCGCGGACGCCGACGCCGCTTAGCGCGCCGCCGTCAATGCGCCCATCGCCTGGCGCATGAAAGCCAGCGTGGCGTCATCGGCCCAGGTGCCGGCGGTCAGTTCGGGTTCGGTCATCAGGGCGTGGCGGAATTTCGCGTGGGTCGCGGGGTCGTTGCCGGCGTAGCTGCAAAACAGTTCCAGCCATTGCCGCGCGAGCTCGCGGCCGGCGGCCGAGTCGGGGGCCTGCCCGGCATCGATCGCGTCGCGCACCCGCGCCATCAGGGCCGGCCATTCGCCGGCGCGGTCGTGATAATGCGCCCGCATGAACCGGGCCTCGTCCGGCGTCAGGTGTTTTTCGTAGAGGCGCAGCTTGCTTTCGGAGAACGCCCGCACGATGTAGTCGCGCATGGCCGGCGAGATACCGATGTGTTCCTGCATGGCCGGTTCCCGTTCGTGCATCTGGTTCAGCTTCACGAGCAGGCGCGGATCGCCGTTGGTGTCGCGCTGCAGCAGCGTCATCCAGCGCAGGGCCAGCGCCTGCGAACGCGGGTCCTCGGGCGGGGCGCCGTCGTCCATCTGCCGGCGCACGTCGGCGATCAGCGCAAGCCAGCCGGCGTCGTCGTTCGGGCCTCGGCGGTACATGGGCAGACGCGCCAGTTCTTCCTGGGAGAAATATTTGTCGTACATGTTCATCAGTTCCAGAGTGGTCAGCCAATCGGCCAGCTCCGGCTCCGTTCCCATCGCCAACTGGCCTTGCAACTGCGCGAGGCGTTCGCGCAGCCGGGTGGCGTGTTGGATCTGGCTGTCGAGCATCGCGATCTGTCTGGCGATGATCTCGTCCAGCGGTGTGCCGGGCTGGTCCAGGTAGGCGCCGATCTCGGCCAGCGGCAATCCGAAGCGACGCAATGCCTGGATCTGGTGCAGTCGGGCGATGTCGTCGCGGCCGTAGAGCCGGTAGCCGTTGTCGGCGCGCGCCGAAGGCGTCAGCAGGCCGATCGCGTGATAGTGGTGCAGCGTGCGGACGGTCAGTCCGCTGCGCTTGGCCAGTTCTCCTACTTTCAGTCGCATGGGGTTCCTTCGTTGATGGCGCAGGCCGAACTTTTGGGCATGACGTTACGTAAGGGTCAAGCGTTGGCGGATCGATTTGTGGATCGGGCTTGCAGGAAGGCGATCGCGACAGGGAAAGTGTTGCGCGCCAGGCCGGTCCTGGCTGTCGAGCCGGCCGGTCGTTCTCCGGGGGATGGATGTCCGCGTGCGGGGCGGCCGCGGGGAGAATTCCGTGGACGACGCGGGCCGCCGCGCCGTCTGGAAAAAAGCGGGCGCGGGGCGGGTGTGCCCGTTGCGCCCGTCGCGCCGTGAATGGCGGGATTTCAGCCGCAGCGGATCGCCGTCATCACGTCCTTGTCGTCGACGATCAGGTTCAGGCGGGTGTCGTTGTATTCCATGGTGACCAACTGGCCCGGACGCAGGATGCGGGCGGTGGCGGCGCCGCTGCGGGTGCGCAGGTCTTCCAGGACGGACTGGGTGGCTTTCTGGCCGATCTGGGATTGCAGCGGGGCGGCGTCGCAGGTCTTGCGGGCGCCGGCCTGGGTGGAGGGCGATCCGTACGACGCGCCGGAGGAGCTGTCGGACGTGGCGGGCGAGCTGGCGGAACTGGAGGCGGCGGATGAGGATGAGGAACGCGGGGCTCCGGTGTTGGCGCAGGCGCTCAGCGTGGCTACCAGCAGAACGGGAATCAGCTTGCGGATCATGATCACTCCTGAAAAAGAAAACGTTTCCACGGCGCGGCCGGCGCGGGGGCGGGCGGGCGGCGCGGAAAATCCATCATAGACCAGCCGCCCGCGCGGCGCTTGGCCGTGGCGTCCGGTCGATTCCCGGAGCGTCGCCGGCCGCCGCGCACTGCCGTCAGTGGAAATTGCGGCTGGGCATGCTCAAACCACCCAGCAATTCGGACAGGTCCACCAGCCGCTGCGCGATCAGGTGGCGCACGCCGTCCACGCTCTGCCAGGTGCCGTAGACGCCCAGCAGGGTGGAACCGAGCAGTTCGCGACGCTGGCGCTCGATCAGTTCGGGGCGCACCACCACGTTGACCGGGCCGGTTTCGTCTTCCAGGGTGACGAAGATCACGCCCTTGGAGGTCTGCGGCCGCTGGCGCACGGTGACGATGCCACAGGCGCGGGCCACGCGCTTGTCGGGGTAGCCGTTGAGCGCGCTGGCGGGCTGGAAATTGCGCGCCGCCAGTTGCGGCCGCAAGAGTTCGACGGGGTGGCGCCGCAGGGTCAGGCCGACGCTGCGGTAATCGGCCGCCACGGTCTGGCTCTCGCTGGGCGCGGCCAGTTGCGGCATCTCGGTTTCGTGGATGGCGGCGTCGCGCAGCAGGTCGCGGCTGTGGACGCTGGCGGCGGCTTCCCAGCTGGCCTGGCGGCGGTGGCCGGCCAGGGTGCGCAGGGCGTCGCCGGCGGCCAGCGCGTTCAGGTCGTGGCGGGTCAGGGCGGCGCGGCGGGCCAGGTCGCCGGTGCTGGTGAAGGCGGCCTCGGCGCGGGCGGCCTCGATGCGGCGGGCGCTGTCTTGGTGCAGGCCCTGGATCAGGCTCAGGCCGAGGCGCACGGCGGGGCGGATTTCGTCCGGCGAGGGCGCGTGAGGATGCGGCCGGCGCGGCGGCGCGTCGGCGGGCGCGGGCTCCAGCGCCGCGTCCCAGCCGCTGACGGTCACGTCCACCGGCAGCACCCGCACGCCGTGGCGGCGCGCGTCCTGCACCAGTTGCGCCGGGGCGTAAAAGCCCATGGGCTGGGAATTGAGCAGCGCGGCAAGGAAGGCCTCGGGCTCGTGGCGCTTGAGCCAGGAGCTGGCGTAGGCCAGCAGCGCGAAGCTGGCGGCGTGGCTTTCGGGAAAGCCGTATTCGCCGAAGCCTTCGATCTGGCGGAACAGCGCCTCGGCGAATTCCAGCGTGTAGTTGTGGGCCAGCAGGCCGCCGACCAGCTTGGCGCGGTATTTGTCGACGCCGCCCTTGCGCTTCCAGGCGGCCATGGAGCGCCGCAACTGGTCGGCCTCGCCCGGTGAGAAGCCGGCCGCGACCACCGCGATCTGCATCACCTGTTCCTGGAAGATGGGCACGCCCATGGTGCGGCTGAGCACGCCTTTCACCTTGTCGCTGGGGTAGCTTTCCTTTTCCTTGCCCTGGCGGCGGCGCAGGTAGGGATGCACCATGCCGCCCTGGATCGGGCCGGGCCGCACGATCGCCACCTGCACCACCAGGTCGTAGTACTTGCGCGGCCGCAGGCGCGGCAGCATGGTCATCTGGGCGCGCGATTCGATCTGGAACACGCCGATGGTGTCGGCATCGCAGATCATGTCGTAGGTGGGGTCGTCGCCTTCGGGAATGTCCTGCAGCCGCAGCGGCTGGCCGCGGCGCTGGCCGGCCAGTTCCAGGGTGCGGCGCAGCGCCGACAGCATGCCCAGGGCCAGCACGTCGACCTTGAGCAGATTGAGCGCGTCCAGGTCGTCCTTGTCCCACTGCACCACGCTGCGGTCGGCCATGGCGGCGTTTTCGATCGGCACCAGCCGCGACAGCTTGCCGCGCGAGATGACGAAGCCGCCGGGGTGCTGCGACAGGTGGCGCGGAAAGCCCATCAGGGTCTGGGCCAGCGCGGCCCATTGCCGCGCCACCTGCGATTCCGGATCGAGCCCGCAGGCGCCCAGCGTGCGCAGCATTTCCTTCCTGCCGTCCCACCACTGGTGGGCGCGCGCCACGGCGTCGATCACGCCCGGGTCCACGCCCAGCGCGCGGCCGGTGTCGCGCAGCACGCTGCGCGGGCGGTAGGAGATCACCACGGCGGTCAGGGCGGCGCGCTGGCGGCCGTACTTGCGGTAGATGTACTGGATCACGTCCTCGCGCCGCTGGTGTTCGAAGTCGACGTCGATGTCGGGCGGCTCGTTGCGTTCCTTGCTGATGAAGCGTTCGAACAGGTTGTTGCCGCGGCGCGGATCGACCTCGGTGATGCCCAGGCAGTAGCACACGACCGAGTTGGCGGCCGAGCCGCGGCCCTGGCACAGGATGCCGTTGTTGCGGGCGTACAGCACGATGTCGTAGACCGTGAGGAAGTAGGCCTCGTAGTGCAGGTCGGCGATCAGCGCCAGTTCCTTTTCGATCTGCTCGGTGACGTAGTCCGGCGTCCCGTCCGGAAAGCGCCGCGCGGCGCCGGCCAGGGTTTCCTGGCGCAGGTAGGTGGCGGGGGTGTGGCCGCGCGGGATGATCTCGTCGGGGTATTCGTAGCGCAGCTCGTCCAGCGAGAAGGCGCAGCGCCGCGCCACCACCAGGGTCTGCGCCAGCGCTTCGGGCGGATACAGGTTGGCCAGCCGCATGCGGGTGCGCAGGTGCTGTTCGGCGTTGCCCGACAGCGCGTAGCCGCATTGCGACACGCACTGGTGGGTGCGGATGCCGGTCAGGGTGTCGTGCAGCGGCTTGCGCGAGCGCACGTGCATCTGCACCTGGCCCAGCGCCACCACCGGCAGGTCGGCGGCGCGGGCGGCGTGGTCGACGGCGGCGCGGTGCAGGTCGTCGCGCGAGCGGTACAGCAGGGTCAGGCCGACCCAGGCGCGGCGCGGGAAGGTGGCGGCCAGCCAGCGCGCCTGCTGCGCCATGCGGTCGGGGTCGTCGCCGTAGACGGGCGACAGGATCGCCAGGCATTCGGGCAGGTGGCGCAGGTGTTCGTAGCCCGGCGGCGGATGGGTGAAGTCTTCGGGCGCCAGCCGGTATTCGCCCTTGGGAGCGCGGGTGCGGGCCAGGGTGATGAGCTCGGACAGGTTGCCGTAGCCCTCGCGGGTCTGCGCCAGCAAGGTCAGGTCCAGTGGCGCGGCCTCGGGGCCGGCGCGCAGCCGGAAGGTGGCGCCGATGATGAGCGGCAGCTTCTGGGTCTTGGCTTCCATGTGGGCGCGCACCACGCCGGCCAGGCTGCATTCGTCGGTGATGGCCAGGGCGGCGTAGCCCAGTTCGGCGGCGCGGGCGGCCAGTTCCTCGGGGTGCGAGGCGCCCTGCAGGAACGAGAAGTTCGACTGGCATTGCAGTTCGGCGTAGCCGGGCAGTCCGACAGGCGGACCGGGGGCGTCGTCATGCGGATCGTCGGGCGCTTGCATGGCGGAGTCAGGCGTACAGCCCGTGCAGGTGCCAGCGCGCGTGCTCGTCGTCGCGCTCGCGGTAGATCCAGTAGCGCGCGCCGGCGGCGTCCTCGGCCACGAAGTAGTCGCGCACGGTCAGGGCCGGGTCCCACCAGCCGCTTTCGATGCGTTCGGGGCCGCGCATCAGCCGCAGCGCCTGGCCGGCGTATTGCGGCCGGTGGCCGGCGAGTTTGAGCGGCAGCGGCGGGTCCAGCAGCCAGAAGGGGCGGTCCAGGGGTTCGGGCAGCGGTTCGGGGCGCGGTGACGGTTCCAGCGCGTCGCCCCAGGTATTGGCGGCTTCGGGCCGGTGGTCAGGGATGGGGCAGGCGTGGCGCACCTGGTCGCGGCCCAGCCGCGCGGTCAGCAGGTCCAGCAGGCGGGCGTGGTCGGCGGCGGTGCCGCCGGGTTCGGGGAACAGCGTGGTGCTGGCGGCGGGCTGTTCGGTGGTGTCGGGCGCCAGCAGCGTCACCGCGATCACCGGCGCTTCGAGCGTCAGGCGGCCGAGCTTTTCGCGCAGCAGGTTGAGGATCTGCGGCGCCTGCCACACGGGCTGCGCCAGCGCCAGTTCCAGGTCGGTGGGCGGGCGCGCATGGCGGCCGCGTTCGTGGTCCAGGCGCAGCAGCACGCGCCGCACCGCCAGTTGCCGCGCCGCCAGCCAGCCGCCCAGTTGCTCGGCCAGGCGCCGCGCCACGGCCAGCACCGCGTCGGTGTGCTCGAGGTATTCCATCAGCTCGATGCGGCGCTCGAAGCGCGGCGGCGGCTCGATCCAGCGATGAAGTTCGGGCGACTGGCCATAGGCCGCGTCCAGCGCTTGCAGCAGGTCGGGCGCGCTGCGCCGTTGCAGGCCGGCGCGCGGCAGGGCGCGCAGGTCGGCCAGGGTGTGGCAGCCGATGTCGTTGAGCCAGTCCAGGCGCGGCCGGGCCTGGGGCAGCAGGGCCACGGGCAGGGCGTCGAGCCGGCGCGCCAGGGTGCGCGGGGTGAGCACCCGGCGCGCCGGCCGGCGTCCGCCGCGATGCGCCAGCAGCCAGGCGCCGGCGGCGGTGGGCGCCATGCCCAGCGACACGCGCAGGTCCAGCGCGGCCAGCGTGGCGGCCACGCGCCGGTGCAGCGCGCGCGGCCCGCGGAAGAACAGCAGGCTGGCGCCGACGTTGAGCAGCACGGTGTCGTCGCCCGCCAGCGCGACCTCGGGGGTGTATTGCAGCAGCGCCAGCGCCGCGCCTTGCAGGGCGTCGGCCTCGGCCAGCGGGTCGCGCGTCAGCAGCTCGACCGTGGGCGCGATGGCGGCCGCGCCGCCGCGGCGCATGCCCGGGCGCACCCCGGCCTGGCGCGCGGCGGGCGTGAGGGCGGCGACGCGTTCCTGGTCGAGGAC
Organism: Achromobacter sp. EG18; assembly: GCF_059759395.1. NCBI lineage: Bacteria > Pseudomonadati > Pseudomonadota > Betaproteobacteria > Burkholderiales > Alcaligenaceae > Achromobacter > Achromobacter sp. EG18. The sequence continues at coordinate 1,422,658 of NZ_CM186213.1, read as the reverse complement.
CGCGTAGGCCTGCGCCTCAAGCGGCCAGTGCGGGCGCAGGGCGTCCAGCGGCAGGCAGCGCAGGCAGGCGGCGATCCAGAGGCGCATGGCGGGTGGGCGCCAGGACGCCGGGCTCCAGGCCCACGTACAGCGGGGCCTCGCAGACCGGTCCGCGGCGCTTGAGGATATGGACGGACAACCCGCCCGGCGCGGGCGCGAGCGCCAGGCGCAAGGGGGCGGGGGTGGCGTGCTGCGCGGCGCTGGCCGGGCGCAGGGCGACGAACAGCAGGTCGCTGGCCTGGGCCGCCAGGTGCAGCCGGCGCAGCGATTCGGGGCGCACGTGCGGCAGCCAGCAGAGCAGGGCGCCGCAGCTGCCGTTTTTCAGGATCTGCTCGGCGGCCCAGAGGGCGTCCAGGGGTTTTTCGGGGGCGACCCAGAGCAACTGGCGCGGATCGAGCCGCCAGCTCATCCAGCTGGCGATGTGCGGCGCGTGGGGCGGCTGCACCAGGGCGATGGGGCGGCGCGTTTCCAGTTGCGCCAGGGCCGGGCGCAGCAGGCGGATTTCGCCGATGCCGGGTTGCGGGGCCAGCAGCTCGATCAGCGAGCCCAGCGGCCAGCCGCCGTCCGGCAGCTCGGCCGACAGGGTGGGGTGGCCGGTGGGCAGGCTGCGGGCGGCGCCGCGCGCCAACTGGGTGGCGCGCCACAACGCGGGATGGATCTGTTCTGGCGACGGCATGGCGGGCGGGCGACCCGGTTTTCCTGGGTGAAGACTCGGTGGGCGGCGGACGGCCGGGCGGGGAACTCCTGGCCGGAATCGCTTATTGCTGTATGAATATACAGTATTTTACCTGACCCGGAAGGCACCGGATGTATCAGTCGCTTGCACCGTATTGGTGCGCGCCGCAAGGCCCGCTTCGAGGCGCGATGCGCCGTCGTCACCCCCGCCCCGCCCATGGAAGGGGCTGGTCATTAACCCATGCACGACTTGGCACGCTTCCTGCTTGTCTCCCCATGTCACCGTCTCCTCACGCAACAACGTCCAACAAAAGGAGTGCTGAACATGGCCCATCAACCGGAAAGAATCGTCGAACTGTCGCGCCGCGTCGAGCGCATTTCGAACGAGAAGATCGAGAGCATCGTCGATATCAACCAGCAGGCCAAATACCTGTCGCTGAACGCGCGCATCGAGGCCGCGCGCTCGGGCGAGGCGGGGCGCGGGTTCGCGGTGGTGGCCAACCAGGTGCAGTACGTGTCCGAGCAGATCACCGGCATCGCCGACGCGCTCAAGGAGGAGCTGGCCGGTTCCATCGCCGACCTGATCCGCATCGGCGAAAACACCCTGCACGAGATCCGCGGCTACGAGGGCCGCCGCCTGGGCGACCTGGCGCTGAACATGATCGAGACCATGGACCGCAACCTGTACGAGCGTTCCTGCGACGTGCGCTGGTGGGCGACCGATTCGTCGGTGGTGCGGGCCTTGCAGGAACCCGGCGCCGACAGCGCGCGCCACGCCAGCGGGCGGCTGGGCGTGATCCTGGACAGCTACACGGTCTACCTGGACCTGTGGGTGGCCGACGCGCAGGGCCGGGTGGTGGCCAATGGCCGCCCGGACCGCTATCCGCAGGCGCGCGGCGCCAACGTAAGCCATGCCGAGTGGTTCCGGCGCGGGATGGCCGCGGCCGACGGCGGCGAGTACGTGGCCATGGACATCGACAGCGAGCGCCTGCTGGACGGCGCCCACGTCGCCACCTACGCCACCGCGATCCGGCGCGACGCCGACAAGCACGGCGAGCCGCTGGGGGTGCTGGGGGTGTTCTTCGACTGGAGCCAGCAGGCCGCCAGCATCGTCAAGTCGGTGGGGCTGTCGGAAGAGGAATGGGCGCGCACCCGCTGCCTGCTGGTCGACAGCCGCCAGCGCGTCATCGCCGCCTCGGACGGCGCGGTATCGCTGAAAGAGCGGTACGTGCTGCGCCACGACGAGCGGCCGCGCGGCTACTACGAAAACGCCGATCGCGGCCTGGTGGGGTTCGCGCTGACGCCGGGCTATGAAACCTATGCCGGCCTGGGCTGGTACGGCGTCATCACGCAGCGTCCGCGCGACAGCTTCGAATAGGCGGCGGCGCGAGCCGGGCGGCGTCCGGGCGCGTGGCCCAGGATGCCTCCCGGCCCGCACGCGGGTCAGGTCCGCGCGGCCTGGCCGGCGGCTATCGGTTCGTCCTGCGGCACGCCCGCCGCGCGGTCGGCCTCGAAGCCGTAGAACTGCATGTCCTGGTAGCGGATCCAGCGCGACTTCTTCACCAGCCGGTGGCCGATCCAGAACGCCAGGAACAGAGGGATCGCCAGGTAGGTCGAGACCACGCCGATCCAGTCGATGCGCTCGTCCAGGAAGGCCTGGTAGTTCTGGCCCAGCGTGACCAGCAGGCACAGCACGAAGGCCAGCAGCGGGCCGAACGGGAACAGGCCGGCCTTGTAGGGCAGGTTGGCGGTGTCGTAGCCGTGCTTCACGTAGCCCTGGCGGAAGCGGTAGTGGCTGACCGCGATGCTGAGCCAGACGATGAACTCGGTCATGCCGGCGAAGTTCAGCAGCCAGATGTAGACCGCCTTGGGGCTGTAGACCACGCTGAACATGCACAGGCAGGCCAGCGCGGTGGTGGCCAGCAGCGCGTACAGCGGCACGCCGTTGCCGGTCAGGCGCTTGAACACGGCCGGGGCCTGGCCCTCGACGGCCATGTTGAACAGCATCCGCGTGGCCGCGTACATGCCCGAATTGCCGGCCGACAGCACCGAGGTCAGGATCACCGCGTTCATGATGGTGGCCGCCGACAGCAGCCCGGCGTGCTGGAACACCAGCGTGAAGGGGCTGACGGCGATGTCCTCGACCTCGTTGCGCAGCAGCTGCGGGTCGGTATAGGGAATCAGCAGGCCGATGATCAGGATCGCCAGCACGTAGAACAGCAGGATGCGCCAGAACACATGGTTGATGGCGCGCGGCACGTTGCGGCGCGGGTTCTCGGATTCGCCGGCGGCCACGCCCACCAGTTCGGTGCCCTGGAACGAATAGGCCACCACCATGGCCACCCCGACCCAGGTGGCGACGTTGCCGACGAACGGCGCCTCGCCCACGGTCCAGTTGCGCACGCCGACCGGCGCGTCGCTGTGGATGATGCCCACCAGCATGGCCAGGCCCAGCACGATGAAGCACAGCACCGCCACCACCTTGATGATGGCGAACCAGTATTCGGCCTCGCCGAAGCTGCGCGCCGAGAAGGCGTTCAGGCCGAAGGTCAGCGCCAGGAAGGCGACGCTCCAGATCCAGCCGGGGGTATCGGGGAACCAGTACGCCATCACCAGTTGGGCGGCCACCACGTCCACCGCCACCACCGTGGCCCAGCTGAGCCAGAAGTTCCAGCCCAGCGCGAAGCCGAAGCCGCCGTCCACGTAGCGCGAGGCGTAGGTGCAGAACGAGCCCGACACGGGCATGAAGGTGGCCAGTTCGCCCAGGCTGGTCATGATGAAATAGACCATCAGGCCGATCAGCAGGTAGACCGTGAGCGCGCCGCCCGGGCCGGCCTGGGCGATGGCCGCGCCCGAGGCGATGAACAGGCCGGTGCCGATGGCGCCGCCCAGGGCGATCATGGTCAGGTGGCGCGCCTTGAGCACGCGATGCAACTGGTTCTTGCCGGCCGGCGGGGTTCCCGAGTCTGTCGTCGGTGTTTTCATGGAATGCACAGGTTGATGCAAAGCCCCGCGCCGACCGCGAACGCCCCTGGGCGCCTTGTGGACACCGGGGGCAGGAGCCGGCCCGGGGGGCGCTTTGCCTAGGATTGCGTATGACGGGCATTTTACAATGGCGCTATCCAGTGCCTGTCCGGAGCCGTAGCATGGCCACTTCTTCCCCCGCATCCCCCCACGAAATCGAATTCCTGCCCGAACCCGGCACCGAGGTGCGGCAGCTGTTCATCCTGCTGCATGGCGTGGGCGGCACGCCCGACAACCTGGTGCCGCTGGCCGAGGCGGTGCGCGCCGCCTTTCCCGCGTCGGCGGTGCTGATCCCCGAGGGCTTCGAGCCCTTCGACGGCGGCGGCGCGGGCCGTCAATGGTTCTCGGTGCGCGGCGTGTCCGAGGACAACCGGCCCGAGCGCGTGGCCCAGGCCCTGCCGCCGCTGGAGGCCTACGTGAAGGCGGCCCAGGCCCGCTTCGGCCTGTTGCAGTCCGACACCGCGCTGGCCGGTTTTTCGCAGGGCGCCATCATGGCGCTGGAACTGGTGCAGGCGCACGACGGCATGGCCGGCCGCGTGATCGCCTTTTCGGGCCGCTATGCGCAGCTGCCCAAGGCCGCGCCGCAGTACACCACCCTGCACCTGCTGCATGGCGCCGACGACCCGGTCATGCCGGTGGCCTTGATCCAGGCGGCGCAGGCGCGGCTGGACGAGCTGCACGGCGATTCCACCATTGACGTGGCCACGCACGTCGGCCACGAACTGCATCCGGCCCTGATCCAGCGCGCCATCGTGCGCCTGCAGACCTGCGTGCCGCTGCGCAGTTGGGAGGCGGCGCTGGGCCTGAACCAGTCGCCGCCCGATGGCACCACGGTGCATTGAAGGCGCGCCGGTGAGTCCCGCCAAATCCTCCGCCGCCGCGCGCGACGCCGATCCGGTCGGCGGCGCGCAGAGCATCTTCCGCGTGCTGCGCATCCTCAAGTACGTGGGGGCCGCGCCCGCGCGCGGGGTCGGCCTGACCGACGTGGCGCGCGACCTGGGCCTGACGCCGCCCACCGCGCACCGCATGCTGTCGGCCCTGCTGCAGGAGGGCTTCCTGGCGCTCAATCCCAAGCTCAAGACCTACAGCCTGGGGCGGGAGTCGTACATCCTGGGGCTGGCGGCCGAAAGCCGCCACGGCATCAAGGCGATCGCCGAATCGGCGGTGCTGCGGCTGGCGCAATCGACCGGCGACACCAGCTTCCTGTCGGTGCGTTCGGGCCACGAGGCGGTCTGCGTCGACCGCAAGACGGGCGATTTCCCCATCAAGATCCTGACGCTGGAGGTCGGCCACCGCCGCCCGCTGGGCGTGGGGGCGGGCAGCTTGGCGCTGCTGGCGTTCCTGCCCAATGACGATATCGAGCGGGTGCTGGCGCGCTACGACGCCTCGGCCGCGCCCGACCTGCCGTCCACCGCGATGCTGCGCGAGGACATCGCCGCGGCCCGCAAGAATGGCTATGCGCTGAACCCGGGGCGCATCATCCCGGACATGCTGGGGGTGGGCGTGCCGGTGTACGACCGCGAGCAGCACGTGGTGGCCGCGCTCAGCGTGGCCGCGATCCGCTCGCGGCTGTCGGGGGCGCGGTTGCAGGAAGTGGTCGCGGCGCTGCAACGCGCCGCCACGGAACTGGGCGCGGAACTGGCGCCGCGGCCGGCCTGACGCGCGGCGCGAGCCGGCCCGCGCCGCCGGCTATCGCCCCGCGCAGGACTTGCCGCCGTCCACCGGCAGGCACACGCCGGTGATGTACTTCGCTTCGTCGCTCGCCAGGAACAGCGCCGCGTGCGCCACGTCCCAGGCGTCGCCCATGCGGCCCATCGGACTGGCGGCGTTGCGGCGCCGGCGCATTTCCTCCACGTCCTCGAACTGGCCCGCGATCTGCGTGTAGATCAGCGGCGTGTCCATCACGCCCGGCAGCACCGCGTTGACGCGGATGTTGTCGGGCGCATAGCGCACCGCCAGGGCGCGGGTCAGGTGATTCAAGCCGGCCTTGGCGGCGTAGTACGAGGTATACGGGTAGGTATTGACCTGGATCGAGGCCAGCGACGAGATGTTGACGATGCTGCCGCCGCCCTGGGCCAGCATCACCGGCAGCACGTGCTTGCAGGTCAGGAACACGCCGGTCAGGTTGGTATCCATGACGCGGTGCCAGCTCTCCTCGCTGGCTTCGATCGGGTCGCCCATCTCGGTGATGCCGACGTTGTTGTGCAGCACGTCGATGCGGCCGGCCTCGGCCTGCATGGCCCGCACCGCCGCCAGGATCTGCGCGCTGTCGGTCACGTCGGCCGCCAGCGCGGTGCAGCGGCCGCCTTCGTCCAGGATGATGCGGCGGGTTTCCTCGGCCGATTCCGCCCGCAGGTCCACCGCGAACACGTGGGCGCCTTCGCGGGCATAGAGCGCGGCGGCGGCGCGGCCGTTGCTCCAGCCCGGTCCGGACGAGCCCGCGCCGAACACCAGCGCGGTCTTGCCTTGCATGCGCTGGCCCATGTCAGTCCACCGAGATGTGCGCGAACTCGGCCACCTTCTTCCACTTGGCCACGTCTTCCTTGATCATCGCGGCGAAGGCTTCCGGCTTGTCGGCCACCACGTAGGCGCCCACGCCGGCGTACTTGGCCTGCACCTCGGGGTCGGCCAGCGCGCGGCGCGAGGCCTCGCCCAGCTTGGCCAGGATCGGCGCGGGCAGCCCGGCCGGGGCCAGCAGGCCGTTCCACATCTCCGCGTCGTAATCAGGCAGGCCGACTTCGGCGAAGGTCGGCACGTCGGGCAGTTGCGGCAGGCGCTTGCGCGCGGCCACCACGATGGCGCGCAGGCTGCCGGACTGGATGTGCGCCATCGACGAGGCCGCCGTGTCCCACAGGATCGGCACCTGGCCGGCGATGACGTCGTTGAGCGCCGGGCCGGTGCCACGGTACGGCACGTGCATCATGTCCAGCCCCGACAGCGATTTGTAGTATTCCATCGCCATGTGGGTGGCGCCGCCGTTGCCCGACGAGGCGTACGAGTACTTGCCCGGCGCGCCCTTGATCAGCGCCACGAAGGAAGCGTAGTCCTTGGCCGGGAAGTCCTTGTTGACCACGATCACGCCCGGCACGCGGATGATCTGCGTGACCGGGGTGAAGTCCTTGACCGCGTCGTACGGCAGGTTCTTGTAGACCGCCGAGTTGGTGCCGTTGGTACTGGAGGTGCCCAGCAGCAGCGTGTAGCCGTCGGCCGGCGCGCTGGCCACCGCGCGCGAGCCGACCGTGCCGCCGGCGCCGCCGCGGTTTTCCACCACCACGGGCTGGCCGATCTGCTTGCCCAGCGCCTCGGCGAAGATGCGGCCGACCACGTCGGAGGTGCCGCCGGGCGGGAAGGGCACGATCAGGCGGATCGGGCGGTCGGGGTAGTTGCTCTGGGCGCCGGCGGACGGCGCCAGCACGGTGGCCAGGGCGGCGGCCGCCACGGTCAGCCAGGTACGGATCTTCATGGGGTTGTCTCCTCGCTTGGTATGTCTGTGTTGTTATTCGGGCTCAGGCGATGCGGTCGCCCGGCTTGATCTTGGCGGCGCGGCTATCCACGCCGGGCAGCATGTGCGCGGGGTCGCGCGTGACCACCACGTCCAGCACGGTGGGGCGGTCCTTGCAGGCGTAGGCGGCGGCCAGCGCGGCGGGGATCTCGGCCGGGTCCTCCACCCGGATGCCGTTGCAGCCCAGCGCCCGCGCCACGTTGGCGTAGTTGGTCTCGGCCAGGTCGGACGACTGGTAGCTGCCGCTGCCGTACATCAGGTGCTGCAAGGCCTTGATATAGCCCGAGGCGGCATTGTTGACCACCACCAGGGTGAAGGCCAGGCCCATGCGCACGGCGGTCTCCAGCTCGCCCAGCGACATGTTGCAGCCGCCGTCGCCGGTCAGGCTGACCACCTGCCGTCCGGGCGCGGCGGCGGCCGCGCCGATGGCGCCGGGGATGCCGTAGCCGATGGACGCGAAGCCCCGGTCCGGCACGAAGCCGCGCCCGGCGCGCTTGGTGTCGAACAGCAGGCCGCCCCAGTGCGCGGCGAAGCCGCCGTCGGCCACCAGCACGCCGTCTGCGGGCAGGCTGGCGTTGATCTCGTGCATCAGGCGCGCCATGCCGATGGGCCGGTCGGCCGAGGTCAGCTTGGCGCGCACCGATTCGCGCCAGGTATGCATGGCCTGGCCGACTTCGGCGGCGTAGCCTTGCCGGCGGGCGCCGCCGTTGTCGGGCTGGGCGGCCAGGGCCTGGTCCAGCTCGGCCAGCGTGGCGCGGGCGTCGCCCCACAGCCGCAGCGTCGGCGTGGTGGTGCGGTCGAATTCCTCGGCCACGATGTCCAGGTGGATGATGGGCGCGCCGGTGGCCAGCAGGTCGTAGCGGCGCGTGGCCACTTCGCCCAGCTTGCAGCCCACCACGAACAGGCAGTCGGACTTGGCGATCAGGTCGTTGGCGATGCGGCTGTAGCGGCCGAACAGCCCCGCGTTCAGCGGATCGCCGCAGGCGATGGCGCCCTTGCCGCTCATGGTGTGGGCCACCGGGATGTTGTAGCGCCGCGCGAAATCCTGCACCGCTTCGGCGGCCTCGCTGATGTGCACGCCGCCGCCGCACAGCATCAGCGGGCGGTCGGCGCCGGCCAGCATGGCGGCGGCCTGCGCCAGCGCGTCGGCATCCGGGCGGCAGCGCAGCGCGGGCGCGCGACGGTAGGTCTCGCTGGCGTGGAAGGCATCGGCGTCGAAGGCGTGGACTTCATGCGCGATGTCCTCGGGCACGTCCAGCACCACCGGGCCGGGCCGGCCGCTGGTGGCGACCGCGAAGGCGCGCCGCACCAGTTCGGGAATGCGCTCGATCTTCTCGACCCGCAGCACGTCCTTGACCACCGGGCGCAGCACTTCCAGCTGGCGCGCCTCCTGCGTCATGTTCTTCCACGAATGCATGCGGTGCGAGTCGCCCACCAGCGCCACCATGGCGGTGCCGGCGTTGTAGGCTTCGGCCAGGCCGGTGACCAGGTTGGTGGCGCCGGGGCCGAGCGTGGCGTCGCACACGGCGGGGCGGCCGCTGACCTTGGTGTAGGCGTCGGCGGCGAACACCGCGCAGCGTTCGTCGTTGATCAGGTTGTGGTTCAGCTTCAGGCGCCGCACCGCGTCGTAGAACGGCAGCAGCTGGAAGCCGCCCATGCCGAACATCAGGCCGACGTCATGCGCGGCGAACATGCGGGCGATGGCTTCGCCGCCGGTGATTTCAAGGGTTTCCGACATGCGGAGAATGCTCCAGGTGGGTTGCGCGCCCCGCCAGCAGGGCGTCGATGAAGGATTTCAGGGGAGAGCCGACGCGGCAGCCGAGTTCGCGGGCCTGGGCGTTGGCGCACGACACCACGCCGTCCTCGTAGCAGGAGCGGGCATCGCCGATGCGGGCGCTGTGGGCCGACACCGTCAGCGCCGCGATGCCGCGCTGCTGCAACAGGGGCAGGCGGCCGATGCCGGCGCTGTCCTTGCCGATGCCGGCGTCGTTGAAGGTCACCAGCCAGGGGCGGGGGCGCACGCCGTCGGTGGCCAGGCCGGCCAGCCGTTCGCCGTGCGAGGCGGTGACGGCGATCAGGCCGTCGTCGGCCGCTTCCAGCAGCGACACCGAATCGGCGCCGATCACCCGCGGCGCGCCGTCGGCGCCTGCGGCCAGGACCGTGCGCGCTTCGTGGCGCGGCGCCGGCCAGGTCGGCGCCATGTCGGCCGCGGCCAGCCGCTGCGCGGCCTGCGCCACGGCCATGCCGGGGCGGCAGCCAAGCGCGTAGGCCAGATCGTTGACGTGGCTGATGATGCCGTGGCGCGCCATGTCGGCGCCGTCGCCGATGCGGCAGCTGCGGTAGTCGGCGGTGGCGGCGGCCACGCCCCATTGCTGCAGTTCGTCCAGCCCGGCGATGCCGGCCCGCTGCCAGCCGACGCCCGCGTCGTTCAGCACCACCGCGCGCACCCGGCCGCGGGCGGCGCAATAGGCCGCGTAGCTGCCGCCATGGGAGCCGGCGATCACCACGCGGCCGGCGTCTTCGGCGCGCAGCTTGGTGATGCTGTCCATGACGCGGGCAGGTTCGGTGTTGGTTTTTTCTTCCATATTATGGATAAATGCCTTGATTCCTGGAGGCATCCCGGGATGCCTCGGGCGAATCGATCTGTCTCAGCTTGAATTGGAATAATGATGTGAGACTGATTCTAAGAGGCCATGCGCGACGCCAACAATGCTATCTCCATATTGTGGAAACTATTTGGAGATGAGGTGGCCGGCATCACCCGGGACGCTGGCGCGCCGATGCGGGCTGGCACAAGGAGCGCGCACGATCGCGCGTACCGGGCGCGGCGCGATCCATGCGAAAGAGGGAGGGGAAGGACGCGAGGTCCGCTGAAGCGGGCGCGTTTGCTCCGTTCGGGGAGGTCGGCGCCGCGCGCCGGAGGGAAACACAAGGCGGGCGGCCACCTGGCCGCCCGGGTATGGCCCGCCGCGCCTACTTTTCCCAGCCGCCGCCCAGCGCCAGGAACACGGCGATCTGGTCGTTGCTGAGTTCGGCCTGGCCGGCGGCCAGCGCGCTTTCATTGCTGGCCAGCGTGCGTTCGGCGTCCAGCACCGTCAGGTAGTCGGTCTTGCCGTACTGGAACAACTGGCGCGCCTGGGAGGCGGCCTGCGCCGCCTGGTCGCGCGCCGCTTGCAGCGCGGCCTGGCGATCGAGCTGGCGCGCGTACACCACCAGCGCGCTCTCGGTTTCGCGCAGCGCGTTCAGCACCGAGGCGTCAAAGCGGGCCACGGCGGCCTTGGTGTTGGCCTCGGCCTCGGCGATGCGCGCCTGCACCGCGCCGGTGTTGGGCAGCGTCCACGAGATCAGCGGACCGACGCTCCAGCTGAAGGTGCCGCGGTCGCCGAACATGGCGGCCGGGCCGCCCGAGGCGCCCGACAGGCCCAGCGTGATCTTCGGATACAGGTCAGCCGTGGCCACGCCGATGCGCGCGGTGGCGGCGGCCAGCGCGCGTTCGGCCTGGCGGATGTCGGGACGGCGGCGCAGCAGCGCGGCGCCGTCGCCCACCGGAATGGTTTCGCTCAATTGCGGCGCGGCGGCGCATTGCAGCAGCGTGGTCGGAATCTCGGCCGGGGTCTGGCCGGTGAGCGCCGCCAGCCGGTACAGCGCGGTGCGCTGCTGCGCCTGGAACGGCGGCAGGCCGGCGCGCAATTGCTCCAGCTGGCTGCGGGCGCGGGTGACGTCCAGCGCGGTGCCGCGGCCGGCGCGTTGCAGACGGCTGACGGCGTCCAGCGATTCCTGCTGCACCTTCACCGAATGCTCGGCCGAGGCCAGCTGCATGCCGGCCGAGCACAGGTTGGCGTAGGCGCGGGCGGTTTCGGCTGCCACCGTGACGCGGGTGGCGTCGTAGGCGGCCTGGGCCGCCTGGGCGTCGGCGCCGGCCGCTTCCACGGCGCGCCGGATCTGGCCGAACAGGTCCACCTGGTACGACATACTGGCGCCGGCCGAGTACGACCAGCGATTGGGCGGGTCGATGCCCGGCGCCATCTCCTGCAGGCCGGAGACGTGGCCGAAGGTGGGCGAGGCGTTCACGCCCAGGCTGGGCTGCTGCTGCGCCTCGGTCTCGCGCACGGCGGCCTGGGCGCGTTCGAGGTTGGCGCTGGCCACGCGCAGGTCGGTGTTGGCGGCCAGGGCCTTTTCCACCAGGCCGTCCAGCACCGGATCGTTGTACAGCCGCCACCAGTGGCCAGGCACCTGGTCGCGCTGGAACACGCCCTCCCGCGCCTCGGCGAATGGCGCCTGCGCGCCTGGCCGGGCGGCGGCCGCGTCGGCGGGCACCTGGTAGTCAGGGCCCACGGCGGCGCAGCCGGCCAGCGCGGCGGACAGCATCAGCGGCAGGAAGAATCTGGTGTTCATGGCGATTACGGCTTGGCGTTGTCTAAGTGGTTGACGGGTTGGTGAAAGTGCGCGCTCAAGAGGGCTGGCGCGCGTCGGTCCGCGTTTGCGCGGGCGCGGCGGCGGCGCCGACCGCCACGGTGGCGGTCTGGCCGGCCACCAGGCGCACGCCGGCGGGGACTTCGTCGATCTTCACGCGCACCGGGATGCGTTGCGCCAGGCGCACCCAGTTGAAGGTCGGGTTGACGTTGGGCAACAGGTTGGCGCCGGTGCTGCGGTCGCGGTCGGCGATGCCCAGCGCGATGCTCTCGACGTGGCCGCGGATCTGGCGGTTGTCGCCCATCAGCGTGACGGTGGCCGGGTCGCCCTCGTGGATGCCGGGCAGCTTGGTTTCCTCGAAGTAGCCTTCGACGTAGAACGAGCTGGCATCGACCAGCGCCATCACGCCGCGGCCGGCGCTGGCGTACGAGCCGGCGCGCAGGTCGAGGTTGGTGACGCGGCCGTCGGTCACGGCCAGCACGCGGCTGCGTTCCAGGTTCAGGCGGGCGGTGTTCAATTGCACCTCGGCCTGGGCCAGCGCGGCCTCGGTCTGTTGCAGCTTGGTCTGGCTCTGTTCCAGCGCCTCGGCGGCCACCAGCTGGCCCAGCGAGCGGTTGCGCTTGGCGTCGCGCAGCGCCTGTTCGCGCGCCACCTGTTGCGAACGGACCGAGGCCTGGGCCTGGTCGTAGGCCAGCTGGAAGCGGGCGCGGTCGATCTCGAACAGCACGTCGCCGGCCTTCACGTCCTGGTTGTCGTGCACCGGCACGGCGGTGACCAGTCCGGACACGTCGGGCGCCACCTGCACCACGTAGGCCTTGACGCGGCCATCGCGGGTCCAGGGTTCGACTTCATAGTGCACCCACAGTTGCCAGCCGGCGTAGACGGCGGCCGCGACCACGGCGGCGGTCAGCGCGAATTTGCCGATGGCGGCGGGGCGCAGGGCATTGGGAAGTTTCATACCTATCTCTGCAGAAAATAAGGGGAAATCAGGGAGACGCCATACAGCAGCACGATGAACAGCGCCAGGTCGAACAGCGCCGGGTGCCACACCAGGCGATACAGCCCGGCGCGCGCCAGCACGCGGCGCACGGCCCAGGCCACGCCCAGGGTGACCACGCCCAGCACCAGCAGCCAGGGGAAGTAGATGCCATAGAGGTTGAATTCGCCGATCATGGTGTTTCCAGCGTGGGATGGGCGGGTTGGTAATCGGCCGCCTCGGGGAAGAAGGCGCGGCGCAGGCCGACCAGGGCCACCACGGCGCGATCGCGCGCGGCGACGGTGCCGGGCGTGGCGCTGACGCTGGCCAGGGCGCGATCGATCTGCGCCAGCATCTCCGGCGCCTTGTCGCCGCCGCGCCAGTTCGAGCGCTCGCGGAAGAAGCGCGCCAGGCTGTCGAGCACGGGCACGATGGTGGCGTCGGCCATGGGCAGGTGGCGGCGGGCGCGTTGCAGTTCGGTGATGTCGCGGCCCACGCGCAGGTCCTTGAGCGCATCGGCGGCGACCAGGTCGTCGGGGCGCTTGGCCAGCGCCAGGCGCGGTTGCAGCAGGCCGATGCGGTCGAGCATGCGGGCGGCGTAGGTGTGGCGGGCCGGGGCGCGCGGTGAGCTGGCCAGCGTGGCCAGTTCGTTCCAGTTGGCGGCCTGGATGCGGCGCGCGCTCCAGTCGGCGCTGACGGTGCGGAAAATGGCGGCGATGATGGCGGCGGTGGCCACGCCCATGCATTGCGCCACCTGCGTGTCGATGAACGACACCAGGTCGGCGGTATGGGTGTCCTGCAGCGCCATGGTGCCCAGGAAGCCGAACAGCACCGCCATGGCCTTGCCGGTGGACGCCGGCCGCGCGATGAAGATGCCGAGCACGAAGGCGGTGGGCAGCATCGCCAGCGCCAGCATCTCGAACGAATGGATGGCCGGCATGATGCCCAGCAGGTACAGCGCCGACAGCGGGATCGAATACACCGTGTAGGTCAGGAACTGCATGATGCCCGGCACCGGGTTGTCCTGCGAGGCGAAGAAGCAGCTGAAGATGGCGGCCATCAGGGCGGCGGTGGCGCCGTTGCTCCAGGCCGTGCCGATCCAGAACAGGCAGACGACCGAGATGGCGACGCCGGCGGCGGCGGCCGACAGCAGCGCCATGCCGCGGTCGCGGTGCAGGGCGCGGTTGGGCGCGGTGCGGGCGGGAGCGCGCGTGGTGCGCAGCGGCGCGCCGGCCAGGCCGGCGCGGATCTCGCGGCGCAGCGCCAGGCATTCGTCATAGGTGTCGATCAGTTCGCGCAGCCGCGTCATCAGGCTGGCCAGCAGCGCGTCGCGCCAGCCGGAATGGCTGTCGATGGCGGGCGTCAGGCGGGAAACGGCGGCGCGCAGGTGCACGGCGGTTTCATGGGTGGCCTGGGCGCCCGCGTTGATCCATTCGGAGATGTCGGCCAGCACCTGCGAGACAGGCTCGGGCAGCGTCTGGCCGTCGGCCTGCAATGCGCGCATGCGGTCTTCGACGGCGGACACGGCGGGCGTGAGCGCGGCGATCTGGTCCTGCATGGCGCGCACCGCGCCGGCGGTCCAGCGCAGGTTGCCGGTGTCGAACGGCACGTGGGTCGACAGCAGGCGCAGCTGGGTGATGTCGTTGGCCAGTTCGCGGCGGTCGCGGTCTTTCTGCTCGGTGGTCTTGCCGCTCAGGGTGTCGTGGATCCAGAGCTTGGCGTCGCGCACCGCCTTGTCCAGCTGCAGCGTCAGCGCCGGCGCCAGGCCGCGCGGCAGCACGATGCTGTGGACCAGCGTGGCGCAGACGATGCCCAGGCTGATTTCCTCGACCCGCGCCAGCGCGGTGTCGAACACCTGCGACGGATCGGTGACGCTGGGAAAGCCGATCATGGCGGCGGTGTAGCCGGCCAGCATGAACAGGTACGAGCGCGGCGTGCGGTCCAGCACCGACAGGTACAGGCAGAAGCCGACCCAGGCCACCATGGCGGCGGTCATGACGACGGGCGAATTGGACAGGCGCGGCACCATGTAGACGGTCATGGCCGAGCCGCAGAAGGTGCCGACCAGACGGTACAGCGCCTTGGAGCGCACCGCGCCGGACCAGGGCTGGGCCACGATGTAGGCGGTGGTCATGGCCCAGAACGGGCGCGGCAGGCCGATGCTGTACGAAAGATAGAGCGCCATGATGGCGCTCAGGTAGCTCTTGAGGGAGAAGATCGTCTCGCGGACGTTGGGCAGCTTCATGGCCGCGGATCCTCCTGCGCGCCGGCGGCGCTGCGGCCCAGCGCGGCCTTGAGCGCATCGAACACCCGCAGGCAGGCCTGCAGGTCGGCTTCGCTGACGCCGTCGAACAGGCGCCGGCGCAGCTCCACCAGCACGTCCTCGACCTGCTTGCGCAGGGCGTGGCCGGCGTCGGTCAGGTGCAGGGTCTTGGCGCGGCGGTCGTGCGGGTCTTCGCGCCGTTCCATGAGGCCGGCGGCGACCAACTGGTCCAGCACGCGCACCAGCGACGGACCTTCGACCCCCAGGGCCTCGGCCAGCGCGCCCTGGCGCACGCCGTCGCCCAGCCGGCCGGCCAGGATCACGGGCCAGGCGGTGGCTTGCGACAGGCCGTAGTCGGCCAGGGCCTTGTCGGCGGCGCCGCGATAGGCGCGCGACAGCACCATCAGGTTTGCGGTGGTGGCCATGAGTTGGGAGTCGGTGGGGGTGTTCATGGAAATAGATTGTATCCTATCTATTAGCTTACTATTAATTGAAAATGGCGAAGATCTCCATTGATTTTTTCAATCGGGAAAATCAGGGGCGGGGTTTCCGTGGGTGGAAAGCTGAGCGGGGAGGGAGCGGCTTTGGCGCGGCGGGGCGCGTCATGCAGGGCGGCCGGACTGCCGCGAGCCTGGCGTCATCCAACGTCGCCGGCAATCGTCCGTGCCTGCCATGGGCAACAAGCGCCTGGCAGGCGTTGCCGCGCCAGGCGGCAGGCGCATGCTGTCACGTCGATTTGCGGGTGACCATGCCGGCCGCCCATAGGGGCATCAGCCGTTGCAATCGGCCCAGCAATTGGGCGTTTCGTACAGGCGCACGCGGGTCAGGCGCAGGTCGGCGCCGTAGTGGCCGTGGTAGTGGGGGGCCAGGATCTCGAAGATGACGGCGGCCAGGTTCTCGGCGGTGGGGATGCGGTCCAGCACCACGGTCTTGTGGCCGGGCATCGAGTCCAGGAAGCCGCGCACGGCGGTGTCGCCTTCGTAGACCAGGAAGGCATGGTCCCAGACGTCGACGATGTGGGCCTTGGCGATGCGCTTGATGTCGGCGAAGTCCATCAGCATGCCGTTGTCGGATTCGCCCGGGGCCTGGACGATGTCACCGGTCAGGGTGATTTCGAGCACATAGCGGTGGCCATGCAGGTTGCGGCACTGGCTGCGGTGGTCGGGAATGCGGTGGCCGGCGTCGAATTCAAGCCTGCGGGTCACGGAAATCATGGAATGCCTATGTATTTATGGGTCTGCAGGCTCAGGCGCCATTGCGGGTGCTGCATGCAGTATTGGACGGCCTGTTCGGTGTTGGCCAGGCGGGCGGGGCCGTCCATGGGTTGCAGGAAGAAGTGGTCGAAGTCCAGGTGTTCGAAGCGCGGGGGCAGGGCGTTGGCCTGGGGGTAGACCAGCTTGAGTTCATTGCCGCGTTCGATGACGACGGGGGCGGTGCCCTTGGGGCTGACGCAGATCCAGTCGATGCCGGGGGGCGGCTGGACGGTGCCGTTGGTTTCGATGGCGACGGTGAAGCCGCGCGCGTGGACGACGGCCAGCAGCGCTTCGTCCAGTTGCAGCAGCGGTTCGCCGCCGGTGAAGACGATGTAGCGGTTGGCGGTGTCGGGACCCCAGGCGGCCTCGATGGCATCGGCGAGCAGTTCGGGGCTGGCGAATTTGCCGCCGCCGTCGCCGTCGGTGCCGATGAAGTCGGTGTCGCAGAAGGTGCAGGCGGCGCTGGCGCGGTCGCTCTCGCGGCCGGTCCAGAGATTACAGCCCGCGAACCGGCAGAAGACCGCCGCGCGGCCCGCGTGGGCGCCTTCGCCTTGCAGGGTCTTGAAGATTTCTTTGGCGGTGTAGGTCATGACGGGGGGCGCCGGGGCAGGCGGCGCCGGGAATGAGCAAAAACAGACTATTTTAGTCGTTACAGTTCCTCGAGGTAGCGCATGCGGAAGCGCCGGCCCTTGATGTTGCTGTTGGACAGGCGCGAGAAGGCCTGCTTGGCGATCTTGCGGTCCAGCGCCACGTAGGCGTTGAACTCGGTGATGTTGATCTTGCCGACCTGCTCGAAGGCCAGGCCGCCGTCGCCGGTCAGGGCGCCCAGCAGGTCGCCGGGGCGCAGCTTGTCCTTCTTGCCGCCCTGGATGCACAGGGTCACCATGGGCGCGCGCAGGGGCCGGTCGGCCTTGGGGCGCAGCGATTTCAGGTCGCCCCAGGTCAGGGGCGCGCCCTGGTATTGCTCGATCAGGTTGGCCCAGCGCATTTCGTCGGGCGAGCACAGGCTCAGGGCCAGGCCTTTCTGGTCGCCGCGGCCGCTGCGGCCGATGCGGTGCACGTGGACTTCGGTGTCCTTGGTGACGTCGACGTTGATGACCGCGCCCAGGTTCTGGATGTCCAGGCCGCGCGCGGCCACGTCGGTGGCCACCAGCACGGCGCAGCTCTGGTTGGCGAACTGGATCAGGATCTCGTCGCGCTCGCGCTGTTCCAGGTCGCCGTTCAGCGCCAGGGCGCTGATGCCGTCGGCCTGCAAGCGTTCGACCAGGTCGTGGCTGCGGATCTTGGTGTTGCAGAAGGCCAGCGTCGAGACCGGGCGGAAATGCGCCAGCAGCGTGGCCACCGCATCCAGGCGCTCGGCGGGGTCGATCTCGTAGAAGATCTGTTCGATGCGGCTGGCGTCGTGCTGGGCCTCGACCTTGACTTCGGCGGGGTTGCGCAGGAAGCGCGCGCTCAGCTTGCGGATGTTGTCGGGGTAGGTGGCCGAGAACAGCAGGGTCTGGCGCTTGGCGGGGCAATGCGAGGCGATGGCCACGATATCGTCGTAGAAGCCCATGTCGACCATGCGGTCGGCCTCGTCCAGCACTAGCGTGGTCAGGCCGGACAGGTCCAGGCTGCCGCGTTCCAGGTGGTCCTGGATGCGGCCGGGCGTGCCGACCACGATGTGGGTGCCGCGCGCCAGCGATTCGGCCTGCGGGCGGGCCGCGGCGCCGCCGCACAGCGTCAGGATCTTGACGTTGGCGATCTGGCGCGCCAGCCGGCGCAGCTCCTGCGCCACCTGGTCGGCCAGCTCGCGGGTCGGACAGAGCAGCAGCGCCTGCGGCGTCAGGCGGGCGGGATCGAGCTTTTGCAACACGCCCAGGCCAAAGGCAGCGGTCTTGCCGCTGCCGGTCTTGGCCTGCGCGATCAGGTCGCGGCCTTCCAGGATCAGCGGCAGGCTCTGCGCCTGGATCGGCGTCATCTGCTCGAACCCCAGGCTTTGCAGGTTATCGAGCAGGGCGGGCAAAAGGGGCAGGGAAGTAAAGGGCGTCTGGGTCACGGCAGGGGCTCTCGCAGGAACTGCGATAAATACGGATACGGCCGACAGTGTAAGGCCTGCGGGTCCCCAGGGCGCCCGGACTGGCGCACGCACCGGCCGCCGGGCGCGCGTCAATTCGGGGGCGCGTGGCGCTATCCGGCCGAGGGTTCGTAGGTGCCCGCCAGCGCCCGCGCCGCTTCCTGCATGCGCGGCAGCCAGGCGCGCGCGCCGTCGATCGACAGCCGCGCCACCGGCGCGTGCAGCGCCACCGCGGCAATGGCGCGGCGTCCGCGCATGATGGGCACCGCCATGCAGACGATGCCCAGCAGGAATTCCTCGCGGTCGAAGCTGGCGCCTTCCTTGCGGATCGCCAGCAGTTCGCGTTCCAGCGCGGCCGCGTCGCATAGCGTGTTGGGCGTGTAGCGCGGCAGCGGCGCCGCCGCCAGCAGCCGCGCGCGCGCCTCGCGCCGCATGTGCGCCAGGAACAGCTTGCCGCTGGCGCTGCAGTGCAGCGGCACGCGCGAGCCGGGCTGCAGGTTGACGCGCAGCGGCCAGGCGGTCTCGACCCGGTCCAGGTAGATGACCTCGTCGCCGTCCAGCATGGTGCAGTTGCAGGTCTCGCCGATCTCGTCGACCAGGCTGTCCAGGATGCGGTGGCGCTCGGCCCGCAGCGGCGAATTGAGCAGGGTGTCGCGCGCCAGCAGCGCCAGCCGCGGGCCGGTGATGTAGCGCTTGCCTGCGGGCTCGCGCAGCAGCATGCCGGCGTCCACCAGCCGCGACACGATGCGCAGCACGGATGGCTTGGGCAGGCCGGTGGCCTCGGTCAGCGCCGCCAGCGATACCGGCGCCTCGGAACCGGCGACCTGTTCCAGCAGGGTCAGCGCGCGCAGCGCCGCGGAGGATTCGTCTTTCATCTTTCAATATTTGAAGATTTGGCGAAAGGCCGCCAGGTTGGTGCGGATTCTGCAGAAAATGGAACGCTGCAGGGTGGGAAATGCGGGAGTTCTGCTGCAGTATCGGTTCACCCCGGCCAATATGCAATCCAAGCCGCGCCGGTCCGCCAGGAGAGAGACCATGAGCAGCAAACAACACATGACCCCCAGCGAAGCGTTTGTCGAGACGCTGGTGGCGCAGGGCGTCAAGGACGTTTTCGGCATCGTCGGTTCGGCCTTCATGGACGCGCTGGACCTGTTCCCCGCCGCCGGCATCCGCTTCGTGCCGACGGTGCACGAGCAGGGCGCCGCCCACATGGCCGACGGCTATTCGCGCGTCACCGGCCGCCACGGCGTCTGCATCGCGCAGAACGGCCCCGGCATCACCAACTTCGTCACCGGCGTGGCCGCGGCCTACTGGGCCCACAGCCCGGTGGTGGCGATCACGCCCGAGACCGGCACGTCAGGCATGGGCCTGGGCGGCTTCCAGGAAACCGAGCAGCTGCCGATCTTCTCGCGCATCACCAAGTACCAGGCCCACGTCAACCGGCCCGACCGCATGGCCGAATTCACCGCCAAGGCCTTCGACAACGCGCTGGCCGAGCGCGGCCCGACTCAGCTGAACATCCCGCGCGACTATTTCTACGGCGAGATCGACGTGGCGATTCCGGAGCCGCGCCGCATCCGCCGCGGCCCCGGTTCGGAAGAAGACCTGGAAGCGGCCGCCCGCCTGCTGGCCGGGGCGAAGTTCCCGGTGATCGTCGCCGGCGGCGGCGTGCTGTTCTCGGCCGGCCAGGCCGAATGCGTGGCGCTGGCCGAACTGCTGGGCGCGCCGGTGGTCACCAGCTATCTGCACAACGACGCCTTTCCGGCCAGCCATCCGCTGTGGTGCGGGCCGCTGGGCTACCAGGGCTCCAAGGCCGGCATGAAGCTGCTGTCGCAGGCCGACGTGGTGCTGGCGCTGGGCACGCGCCTGGGGCCTTTTGGCACCTTGCCGCAGCACGGGCTGGACTACTGGCCGCAGAACGCGCGCATCATCCAGGTCGATGCCGACCACCGCATGCTGGGCCTGGTGCGGCCGGTGTCGGTGGGCATCTGCGGCGATGCCAAGCCGGCGGCGGCGGCGCTGGCCGCGAAGCTGCGCGATCGCGAGGTCGCCTGCGTGGCCACCAAGGCGGCGCGCGGCGAAGAGATCGCGGCGCAGAAAAGCGCCTGGGAAAAGGAACTGGACGGCTGGTCGCACGAGCGCGACGACTGGAGCCTGGACATCATCGAGCACGGCGGCGGCCGCATGCATCCGCGCCGCATGCTGCGCGAACTGGAGCGTGCCATGCCCAAGCATGTGATGGTGTCCACCGACATCGGCAACATCTGCTCGGTGTCCAACAGCTACCTGCGCTTCGACGAACCGGATTCGATGCTGGCCGCCATGAGCTTCGGCAACTGCGGCTACGCGCTGCCGGCGCTGATCGGCGCCAAGCTGGGCCGGCCCGACCGGCCGGCGGTGGCCTACGTTGGCGATGGCGCCTGGTGCATGAGCTTCCAGGAACTGCTGACCTGCGTGCGCGAGCGCATCCCGGTCACGGCGGTGGTGTTCCACAACGGCCAGTGGGGCGCGGAAAAGAAGAACCAGGTGGACTTCTACGGCCGCCGCTTCGTCGGCAGCAACCTGCAGAACCCCAACTTCGCGGAACTGGCGCGGGCCATGGGCGCCGAGGGCATCCGGGTCGAGCATGCCGACCAGGTCGGCGCGGCGCTGCAGGCCGCGTGCAAGGCGCAGTCCGAGGGCAAGACCACGGTGCTGGAGATGATGGTGAGCCAGGAGCTGGGCGATCCGTTCCGCCGCGACGCGCTCAAGCAGCCGCTGCGCCTGCTGGACAAGTACAAGCGCTACGTCAACCAGCCGTTCCAGCCGGGCGAGGTGCCGCTACCGATCGACCCGGTGCGCGGCTGACGCCATGGCCAGCGACCGCTTGTTCGAGCCGCTGCGGGCCGCGGCGCTGTCGGCCGGGCGGGTGCGCACGGCGGTGGCCTATCCGCTGTGCGCTTCCAGCCTGGGCGCCGCGGTGCAGGCGCGCGAAGCCGGCTACATCGAGCCGCTGCTGGTCGGGCCGGCGGCCCGGCTGGCCGGCCTGATGGCCGAGCTGGGCCTGCGCGCCGGCTCGCTGGAGATCGTCGACACGCCCGACGACGAGGCGCTGGCCGCGCGCGCCGCGGCCGGCCTGGCGCGCGACGGCGCGGTCGGCATGCTGATGAAGGGCAGCCTGCACACCGACCAATTCATGTCGGCGGTGGTGGCGCGCGAATCCGGGCTGCGCACGGCCCGGCGCATCAGCCATGCCTTCGTGATGGCGGCGGCCGCGTATCCCAAGCTGTTCATCCTGACGGACGCCGCCGTCAATATCGCCCCGACCCTGCAGGAGAAGGCCGACATCGCGCAGAACGCCATCGACCTGGCGCATGCGCTGGGCGTGGCGCGGCCCAAGGTGGCGGTGCTGTGCGCCACCGAATCGGTCAACCCGGCGATGCCGGCCACGCTGGACGCGGCGGCCCTGTCGAAGATGGCCGACCGCCAGCAGATCCGCGGCGGCCAGATCGACGGCCCGCTGGCGTTCGACAACGCCATCTCGCGCCAGGCGGCCGAGCAGAAGGGCATCGTCTCGCCCGTGGCGGGCGATGCCGACATTCTGCTGGTGCCCGATATCGAGGCCGGCAACATGCTCTACAAGGAGCTGACCTGGCTGGCTGGCGCGGCCACCGCCGGGCTGGTGCTGGGCACGCGCGTGCCGGTGCTGCTGACCAGCCGCTCGGACGCGGTGCAGGCGCGGGTCGACAGCTGCGCGGTGGCGGCGCTGTATGCGCGGGCGCTGGCGGCCGGCGCGCGTTGAATCGGGTCGCCCGCCGGCCTGGCACCATCAAGTCCGGCGGTTTGGTACTAAGCCGGACCCCCCGGGTTGACTAGGCTAGCGCCATAGCCATCGTTTGAATGGCTCATGCCAACAATGCCAAGGGGTGGATGATGCGCAGCGCGACACGCGGCTTTGCCGCAATACTGACAGCATGGGCCTTGATGGCCGGCACGCACGCGGCGCAGGCCGCCGATGCGCCCAAGCCGGGCGGCACGCTGGTCATCGGCTCGACCCAGGTGCCGCGGCACCTGAACGGCGCGGTGCAGTCGGGCATCGCCACGGCGCTGCCCAGCGCTCAGCTGTTCGCCAGCCCGCTGCGCTACGACGCCAACTGGAAGCCGCAACCCTACCTGGCGCAGTCGTGGGAGCTGGCGCCGGACGCCAAATCGCTGACCCTGCACCTGCGCCACGACGCGCTGTTCCACGACGGCAAGCCGGTGACGTCCGAGGACGTGGCGTTCTCGGTGATGGCGGTCAAGCAGAACCATCCGTTCCAGAGCATGCTGGCGCCCGTCGAAAGCGTCGACACGCCCGATCCCTATACCGCCGTGCTGCGCATGAGCAAGCCGCACCCGGCGATTCTGCTGGCGCTGTCGCCGGCGCTCATGCCGGTGCTGCCCAAGCACATCTACGGCGACGGCCAGGACCTGAAGAACCATCCGCGCAATTCCGCCAACGTGGTCGGCTCGGGCCCGTTCACGCTCAAGGATTTCAAGCCGGGCCAGGAGATCGTGCTGGAGCGCTTTGACAAGTTCTTCGAAAAGGGCAAGCCCTACCTGGACCGGGTGGTGGTCAAGATCAACCCCGACGCCACCAACCTGCTGATCGGGCTGGAGCGTGGCGACATCGGCGCGCTGCCGTACATGACCGAGCCGACCATCCTGCGCCGCGCCAAGGACAATCCGCAGATCGTCATGACCGATCGCGGCTACGAAGGCATCGGCGCGCTCAGCTGGCTGGCGTTCAACACCACCCGCAAGCCGCTGGACGACGCGCGGGTGCGGCAGGCGATCGCCTACGCCATCGACAAGGGTTTCATTACCAAGGCGCTGAACGCCGGCTTCGCCAAGCCGGCGGACGGGCCCATCGTCGCGTCCAGCCCCTATGCGACCCAGGACCTGAAGAAGTACCCGCTGGACCTGAAGAAAGCCGAACAACTGCTGGACGAGGCCGGCTTCAGGAAGGACGGCAAGGGCGTGCGCATGACCCTGACGGTCGACTACATGCCCGGCAGCGACGTGCAGGGCAAGAACGTCGCCGAATACCTGCGCAGCCAGTTGAAGAAGGTCGGCATCGCGGTGCAGGTGCGCGCCTCGCCCGATTTCCCGACCTGGGCCAAGCGCATCGCCAGCCATGATTTCGACATGACCACCGATATCGTCTTCAACTGGGGCGATCCGGTGATCGGCGTGCACCGCACCTATCTGTCGAGCAATATCCGCGACATCATCTGGACCAACACGCAGTCGTACCGCAATCCCAAGGTCGATGAATTGCTGGCGCAGGCCGGCACCGAGACCGACGAGACCAAACGGCGCGCGCTGTATGCGCAGTTCCAGCAGATCGTGACCGAGGACCTGCCGATCGATTTCCTGACGGTCATCCCGTACCACACGCTGTCGTCCAAGAAGGTGCACGGCCTGCCCGATGGGATCTGGGGCCTGCTGTCGCCGCTGGACGACACGTATCTGCAATAGCGGGAGGGTGCCATGTTGCGCTATCTCGCGCGTCGGACCGGCTATGCCGCGGTGCTGCTGCTGGCCGTGGTGACGCTGAACTTCCTGTTGATCCACATCTCGCCCGGCGATCCGGTCGAGACCATCGCCGGCTCCATGGGCGGCATCAGCGAGGACCTGCGGGCCCAGTTGCGCGCCCAGTACGGGCTGGACCGGCCGTTCCTGGTGCAGCTGGGGCTGTACCTGTCGCAGGTGCTGCGCGGCGACCTGGGTTATTCGTACTTCTTCAACCTGCCGGTGGCCCAGCTGATCTGGGAGCGGGTGCCGGCCACGCTGCTGCTGGTGGTGACCGCGGTATCCAGCGCCTTCGTGGCGGGTACGGCGCTGGGCACGCTGGCGGCGCGCAAGCCCAACGGGCCCCTGTCGCAGGGCATCACGCTGCTGTCTATCGTGGGCTATTCCGCGCCGGTGTTCTGGACCGGCATCATCCTGATCATCCTGTTCGCGTCGCTGCTGCCGTGGTTCCCGGTGTCGGACATGCGTTCGGCGGGCGGGCCCGAGGACGGCTGGGCCGGCGCGCTGGACGTGCTGCACCACCTGGTGCTGCCGGCCTTCACGCTGGCGTTCGTGTACCTGGCGCAGTACAGCCGGCTGGCGCGCGCCAGCGTCATGGACGCGCTGTCGGCCGACTACATCCGCACCGCCCGCGCCAAGGGGCTGCCCGAGCGCACGGTGCTGTACCGGCACGCGCTGCGCAACGGCGTGCTGCCGGTGGTGACCATGCTGGGGCTGCAATTCGGCAACGTGCTGGCGGGCGCCATCCTGGTGGAAACGGTCTTCAACTGGCCGGGGCTGGGCCGGCTGGCGTTCGATTCCGTGCTGCGACGCGACTATCCGACCCTGCTCGGCATTCTGCTTTTCGCCTCGTTGCTGGTGGTGGTGATGAACCAGCTGACGGACCTGGCCTACCGGCTGATCGACCCCAGGATAAAGACCTCATGAGCCAAGTTCCTCCCGTCCTGTCTGCCGGCGCCGCGGCGCCGGCCGTCCGGTCGTCGCGGCCGTCGTACGAAGCGCTGCGCGCGTTCGCCCGCAATCCGGGCGCGCTCATCGGCCTGCTGTTGCTGGCCGCCATCCTGGCGGTGGTGCTGTTCGGCCCCCTGGTGATGCAGGCCGATCCGTTCGAGATCGCCAGCGCGCCCATGGAGCCGCCCGGCGGCGAACTGTTGCTGGGCTCCGACTACCTGGGCCGCGACGTGCTGACCGGCATGATCTATGGCGGCCGCGCCACCTTGCTGGTCGGCGTGGTGGCGGCGGTGCTGTCGATGGCCATCGGCATCACCGTGGGCGCGCTGGCCGGCTACTACGGCGGCTGGGTCGATGAAACGCTGATGCGCATCACCGAGTTCTTCCAGGTGCTGCCGGCGCTGTTGTTCGCGATGGTGCTGGTGACGCTGTTTTCGCCCTCGCTGGGCACCATCGCCGTGGCCATCGGCGTGGTCAGCTGGACCGCCACCGCGCGCCTGGCGCGCGGGGAATTCCTGAGCCTGAAGCGGCGCGAATACGTGCTGGCCGAAAGAGTGATCGGCTCCAGCAACGCGCGCATCATCTGGCGCGTGATCCTGCCCAACGCGCTGGCGCCGCTGATCGTCTCGGCCACGCTGGCCATCGGCACCGCCATTCTGTTCGAGGCGGGCCTGTCGTTCCTGGGGCTGGGCGATCCCAACGTGATGAGCTGGGGCCTGATGATCGGCAGCAACCGCCCCTACATCCTGACCGCCTGGTGGGCGGTGACGTTGCCGGGCGCGGCCATCTTCCTGACGGTGCTGGCGGTCAGCCTGATCGGCGACGGCCTGAACGATGCCCTCAATCCCAAGCTGGCCAGCAAACGGAGAAGCTGATGAGCGCCTTGCTTGAAGTCCGCGATCTCGGCGTGTCCGCCGCCCACGGCGGCCCGGCGGTGGTGCGCGGCGTGTCCTACACCGTCAACCGCAACGAAATCCTGTGCGTGGTGGGGGAGTCGGGATCGGGCAAGTCGGTCACCGCGCAGGCCATCATGGGCCTGCTGCCGCCGGATCAGTTGCGCGTGACCCAGGGCCGTATCCTGTACGACGGGCGTGACCTGGTGGGCCTGTCGGCGGCCGAATGGCAGGGGCTGCGCGGCCGCAGGTTCGGCATGGTGTTCCAGGAGCCCATGACGGCGCTCAATCCCGTCATGCGCGTGGGCCGGCAAGTGGAGGAGGTGCTGGCCTGGCACACGGACATGGACGCCGACGCGCGCAGGCAGCGGGTCCTGGAGCTGTTCGGTCAAGTGCTGCTGCCCGATCCCCGCGCCATGTACGCGGCCTTTCCATTCCAGTTGTCCGGCGGCCAGCGCCAGCGCGTGGTGATCGCGATGGCGCTGGCGCTGGAGCCGGACGTGTTGATCGCCGATGAGCCCACCACCGCGCTGGACGTCACCACGCAAGCGCAGATCCTGGCGCTGATCAAGGACATCCAGCGGCGCATGGGGATCGGCGTCATTTTCATTACCCATGATTTCGGCGTGGTGGCCGACATTGCCGACCGCATCGTTGTGATGCGCCACGGCGCGGTGGTGGAGGCGGGCGCGGCCGCCGAGATCCTGAACCGGCCGCAACATCCCTACACCCGTCAATTGATCGCGGCGGTGCCGCACAAGCCCGAGGGCAAGGACGAGGCTGCCGCCACGCCGCCGCTGATGACGGTGGCCAAGCTGTGCAAGACCTACGTCACCGGCGGCCGCCGGGTCGAGGCATTGCGGGATATTTCGCTGGAGATCCGCCAGGGCGAGACCCTGGGACTGGTCGGCGAATCGGGCTCGGGCAAGTCCACGCTGGGCAGCGCGCTGATCGGCCTGGTGGCGCCCGATAGCGGCAGCGTGCGCCTGGACGGCCGCGAACTGGTCGGCATGACGCCAAGGGATTTCCGGCCCTACCGGCGTCAGATCCAGATGGTGTTCCAGGACCCTTACGCTTCGCTCAACCCGCGCCAGCGCGTGGTCGATTCGGTCGCGCAGGGCCCCATCGGCTTTGGCGAGAGCCGCCAGACCGCGCTGCGCGAGGCGCGCGAACTGCTGGCCCTGGTGGGACTGGGGGGCGACGCGGGCGAGCGCTATCCGCACCAGTTCTCGGGCGGCCAGCGCCAGCGGGTCGGCATCGCCCGCGCGCTGGCGCTCAAGCCGCGGCTGCTGGTGGCTGACGAGGCGGTCTCGGCGCTGGATGTGTCGATCCAGGCGCAGGTGCTGGATCTGCTCAAGACCATCAGCGGCCAGTTCGACCTGTCGGTGCTGTTCATCACGCACGACCTGCGCGTCGCGGCGCAGATCTGCGACCGCATCGCCGTGATGCGGCACGGGCAACTGGTGGAGCTGGACCGCGCCGCCACGATTTTCTACCACCCGCGACACGAATACACGCGCCGCCTGATCGATTCGGTGCCGGGCAAGGCCTGGAACAAGCCCGACCTTCAGGCGCTGTCGGACATCACGAACAGGAGCAAGCAGCATGCATGACGCCCCGCATCCGGCACAGGCGCAAGCCGCCGGCACCACCATTTTTTCCGCCCGCGCCATCCTGACGATGAACCCGGCCCAGCCGCGCGCCACGCACATGGCGGTGCGCGACGGCCGCATCCTGGGCGTGGGCAGCCGCGAAGACCTGGCCGGCTGGGGACCCGCTGACCTGGATGAGCGCTATGCCGACCACGTCCTGATGCCGGGGCTGGTGGAGGGGCACTGCCATCTGCCGGAAGGGGGTATGTGGCAGTTTGCCTACGTCGGCTACTACGACCGGCGTGGGCCGGACGGCCGTATGTGGCCGGGCCTGCAAAGCTTCGCGGCGGTGGCCGCGCGCCTGCGTGAATTCGCCGCCGGCCTGGCGCCGGACCAGACGCTGATCGGCTGGGGCTTCGATCCCATCTTCTTCGGCGGCCAGCGCATGAGCGTGCGCGACCTGGACGCGGTGTCGGCCGACCGGCCGGTGGTGGTGATGCACGCCAGCATGCACCTCATGAATGTGAACACGCCGATGCTGGCCCGCGCCGGCATCGACCGCGATACGGATATCGAAGGCATCAGCCGTTTCGCCGACGGCCAGCCCAGCGGCGAGCTGTGCGAGTTCGCCGCCATGTTTCCGGTGATGCGGTTGATCGGCAATCCGTTCCGCACCGTGGGCCTGTCGGAAAACGGCCTGCGCATGTTCGGCAAGGTGGCGCAGTGGGCCGGCGTCACCACCGCCACGGATCTCGTCAACGAGCTGGGCGACGAGGGCCTGGCGACGCTGGCGCGGGTCACGGCCGAGCCCGACTACCCGGTGCGCATCGTGCCGGCGGCGTCTGCACTGACCTACGCCGGCGACCCGGCTGCCTGCCTGGCAAAGCTGCGCGAGGCGGGCCGGCTCAATCATGGCAAGCTGCGCCTGGGCATGGTCAAGCTGGTGGTGGACGGCTCCATCCAGGGCTTCACCGCCAGGGTGCGCTGGCCGGGCTATTACAACGGCGCGCCCAACGGCATCTGGGTCATCGCGCCGGGCGAGCTGGACGCCATGGTGCAGGCCTATCACGACGCGGGCGCGCAGCTGCACATCCACACCAATGGCGACGAGGCCACCGAACTGGCGATCGACGCCATCGACCGCGCCTTGCGCCGCAGCCCGAGGCGCGATCACCGCCACACCCTGCAGCATTGCCAGATGGCGGACGCGGCGCAGTTTCGCCGCATGGCCAGCCTGGGCATGTGCGTGAACCTGTTCGCCAACCACATCTTCTACTGGGGCGATGCCCATTACGCGCTGACCATGGGACCGGATCGCGCCAACCGCATGGACGCCTGCGCCTCGGCCGCGCGCGCGGGCGTGCCGTTCGCCATCCACTCGGATGCGCCCATCACGCCGCTGGGGCCGCTGTTCACCGCCTGGTGCGCCGTCAACCGCCAGACCGCCTCCGGCCGCGTGCTGGGCGAGTCCGAGCGCATCAGCGTCGAGGCGGCGTTGCATGCCATCACCCTGGGGGCCGCCTACACACTCCACATGGACCATCTGGTCGGCTCGATCGAGGTCGGCAAGCACGCCGATTTCTGCGTGCTGCGCGACGATCCGCTGGACGTGCCGCCGTCACGGCTCAAGGACATCGAGGTGCTGGGCACCGTCATCGGCGGCCGGCCGCTGGCGCCCCAGGCAGCCTGACATGGCGCGCATTCCGCTGACGGTGGTGGGCGGCTTCCTGGGCGCGGGCAAGACCACCTTGCTGAACCACGTGCTGGCGCACGGCGCCCGCCGCGCCGCGGTGCTGGTCAACGATTTCGGGCCGGTCGATATCGACGCCGGCCTGCTGGCCGAGCGCGCCGACAACGTGATCCGGTTGGCCAACGGTTGCGTCTGTTGTTCGATGGCGGGCGGCCTGGACGACGCGCTGGCGCGGGTGCTGGCGCTGGACCCCGCGCCCGAATGGATCGTGATCGAGGCCAGCGGCGTGTCCGACCCCGGGCGCATCGCGCAGGTGGGGCTGTCGGATCCGCTGCTGCAACTGGAGGCGGTGGTGGTGCTGGTGGACGCGGGCGCCATCCGCGAGACGCTTGCCGATCCGCTGCTGGCCGACACGGCGCAACGCCAATTGCACGCCGCCGACCTGCTGGTGCTGAACAAGACGGACCTGTTGCCCGCCGCCGCGTTGCCGGCGCTGCGCGACTGGCTGCGGACGCAGGCGGGCGGGGCGTCGATCGTAACGACGCGCGAGGCGCGGGTGGACCTGGGCGCATTGCTTGGCGCGGACGATCGTGGCCATGAAAACTGCGCGGCGCATTGCTGCGATCCGGCGCACCGCCACGCGGCGGCCGGACAGGCACACGCCCTGGACGCCGACGAGCCGCAACATCCATTCCAGAGCTGGCTCTGGTCCGCGCCCGCCATGCTGCATGCCGACCGCCTGGCCGATGCGCTGCGGCAGTTGCCGCGCCATTGGCTGCGGGCCAAGGGCTGGGTGCGCACCGAACGCCATGGCTGGGTGCTGGTGCAACTGGCCGGACGCCGGGTGCGCTTCGATACGCGGGCGGCGCGCCCCGCCGGGACGCGGTCGCCGTCGCTGGTCTTCATCGGCATGCGCGGCATGGCGCAAGGCGGTGAATTGCCCGCGCGGCTGGCGCCTGCCGCCACGTCAGGCGCCACGTCAGGCGCTACGTGAGGCGCTACGTGAGACGTCGTGAAGGCAGGCGCCGCGCCGGCGGGGCCGTTCTGGTGCAAGCGATTTGCCGCGTCTGGTTCTAGACCCTGCCCAGCCCCCCGCGTACCTTGGGCACGGAGCCTGGGCGCACGTCGCGCCCGGCGATCGAGGAGGGTAGGCAATGCAAAAGACCGTCACCGTGGACATGCTGGCCGAGTTCGCGGCCGCCTGGAACCGCCACGATATCGACGCCCTGATGTCTTTCATGAGCGAGGACTGCGTCTTCGAAACGGTGGGCGGCCCCGAGCGCTGGGGCGCCCGGCACAGCGGCCGCGAGGCGGTCCGCGGTGCCTTCGAAGCGGCCTGGAAGAACTTCCCGGATGCGCAGTGGAACAACGGCCGCCACTGGGTGGCGGGCGAGCGCGGCGTGTCGGAAAGCACCTTTACCGGCACGGCCGCGGACGGCTCGCGAGTCGAGGCCGACATGGTCGACGTCTTCACGTTCCAGGACGGCAAGATCCGCGTCAAGAACGCCTTCCGCAAGCAACGCCCGGCCTTGCCGGCCCGCGCCTGAGCCGACGCCGCCACCGGATACCGCCCCATGGATGCCGCTATGTCTTCCGATCCGTCGAATACCGCCGGTACCCTCATCGACCCCGCCGGCATGCCGGCCGCGCCGGCGGCCGCCAGCCCGGCCGTCAGCGCCTACGACCCGCTCTACGATCCGCTGGTGTCGGCGCCGGGACGCGGGCAGGAGTACGCGCCGACCTACTGGGTCGCCACGGCCGGGCCGCCGCCCGCGGACGACGGACCGATCCAGGGCGACATCGAGGCCGACGTGGTCATCGTCGGCTCGGGGTTCACGGGCCTGTCGGCGGCGTTGGCGCTGGCGCGCGACTACGGCGTGCGCGCGGTGGTGCTGGAGGCCAACCGCGCCGTATGGGGCTGCACCAGCCGCAATGGCGGACAAGGGCAGAACGCGTCGGGACGCCTGTACCGCTCGCAATGGATCGAACGTTGGGGGCTGGACACCGCGCGGCGCCTGGATGCCGAGATCCACGAAGGCTTCGACTACTGGAAGAGCCTGGTGGCGCAGATCGACTGCGACGCGCAACCCGGCGGCCATCTGTACACCGCGCATCGCGAGAAGAAGATGGCCTTCCTGCGCAACGAAGCGCGGGTCATGCGCGAGCTGTTCGGCTACGACACGCGCATGCTGACCAAGGAGGAACTGCGCGAGCGCTACGTCGATGATCACGAGGCGGTCGGCGCCCTGCACGAGCCGGACGGCATCGGCGTGCATCCCTTGAAGCTCGCCTACGGCTACATGCGCCAGGCCCGGGCGCTGGGCGCGCGCCTGCATCCGGGCAGCCCGGTGCTGGGCTGGACCGAGGAGGGCGGCGGCTACCGCCTGCAAACGCCCGGCGGCACGGTGCGCGCCAAGCGGGTTGGCTTTGCCACCGGCGGTTATACCGCGCAGGGTGTGAACCGATTGTTGGACAACCGCATCATGCCGATCCTGTCCAATTCCATGGTGACGCGCGTGTTGACGCCGGACGAACGCGCCCGCGCCGGCATCAAGAGCACGGTATTCATCACCGACACGCGCACCTTGAGGTTCTACTACCGGCTGCTGCCGGATGGCCGCATGCAGATCGGCAGCCGCAGCGCCTTGCGCGGCGCCGACGCGCAGCACCCGCGCCACCTGGCGCTGTTGCGCGAAGGCCTGGCGCGCAAGTTCCCGTCGCTGCGCGGCATCGAGCTGGACTATGCATGGACGGGCTGGGTCGACGTCAGCCACGACATGATGCCGCGCATCACCCAGCCGGACCCGGCGCGGCAGGTGTACTACGCCTTCGGCTATGGCGGCAATGGCGTGTCGTTCTCGGCCCATGCCGGCCGCCGCCTGGCGCAGCGCATGATGGGCCAGGACGGCCTGTCGTGGAACCTGCCGATCTACGACTCGCCGCTGCCCGGCCATCTGTTCGCGCCGTTCCGCCGGCTGGGGCAGGCGCTGCTGTATCGCTGGTACTACCTGCGCGACGAAGTGCTGTAGCGGTGGCGGCGAACGGCCGGCGCGCGGGCTCCGCGCCGCCGGCGAGCCCGTCGCCAGGGGGCGATCACGCCTGCGCGGATACCTGCTTCTTCCACAGCTCCCAGGGACGGTTCATGACGCCCGCCATCATGTCGTCGGCCATGGCGGCTTCCTCGTCCGACAGATATGTGATCTCGCCGTTCAGGCCGATGGCTTTCTGCTGGAGCGCGGCGTTCATCTCCGTGTAGATGGCGCGGTAGACTGCCACCGGAATGTCGCCGCCGACCGCGACGAAACCATGTCCGCGCATCAGCGAGACCTTGCTCTGCCCCAGCGTTTGCGCCAGTTCGCGGCCATGGTCACGGTTCCTGACGAGCATGTCGGTGTGGCCGAAGCAGCAACCGATGTCGAACACCGGCGCGCCGGCGCCAAGGAATCCGGCCATGTGGTAGATCGGGCGCAGCCGCACATTCGATCCGGCATAGGGGATGACCGACGGCGAATGGCTGTGGACGATCGCCTGCACGTCGGGGCGCGCGCGGTAGATCTCGCCGTGGATGTAGCGTTCCAGATAGGGCTTGCGCGCGTCCGCGTTGGCGGGTTCGGAGGATTCGTCGAATTCCATGATGTCCTGCGCGGTCACCAGTTCCGGCGCGAGCGAGCGCGATAGCAGGAAGTGCGCGGGATTGCCCGGGTGGCGGACGCTGACATGGCCGAAGCCGTCGAGAACGCCGAAACGCGCCAGGATGCGGTTGGCGGTGACCAGGTCGTCGATGACCTGTTGGTGCTGGATGGGGGTGCTCACGAGATTCTTCCCTTGTGTTGTGTGATGGCTACTGCTGGTCCAGCGAGATGCCCGATTTGCTGGCCAGCGCGCTGTACAGGCCGAGATCGCCGTCAAGCTGCCGCGCCATCGCGGCCGGGCCGGTCTGGACCACCTCGTAGTAGCGGTCGCGGAATTCCTGTTGCACCGCGGGATTCTTCATCGTCTCGGCAACGGCCTGCTCGAACTTCGCTTTCACGTCCGCCGGCAGATCGCGCGGGCCGAGGATGCCGAACCAGACGGAGATGTCGAGGTCGCCGAAAGGCGCGGTCTCGGCGATGGCGGGCACGTTCGGCAGGAACGAGACCCGCTGCCTGGACGCCACCGCGATCATCCGCAGCTTGCCGGCGTCCGCGTGCGGCGCCAGGTTGGGAATGGTGCTGAACAGAACCGGCACCTGGTTGCCCAGCCCGTCGTTGATGGCGGGCGCGCAACCCTTGTAGGGCACGTGGACGATGTCCAGCTTCGCCATCTGCTTGACCGATTCGCCCACGAAATGCTGGGGCGTGCCGTTGCCGCAGGACGAATAGCTCAGCTTGTCCTTGTTCTGCTGAATATAGGCGACCAGATCCGGCACCGTCCTGGCGGGAATGGCCGGGTTCACGCCCAGCGCGACGGGCGCCGAGACCAGCAGCGAAATCGGCGCCAGGCTCTTCTTCACGTCCGGCGTGCCGCGCATCTGCAGGGCGGCGTTGATCGTCAGGGTGCTGTTGGTCAACAGGAAGGTATAGCCGTCAGGCTCCGCGCGCGCCACCTGCTGCGCGCCGATGTTGCCCGAGGCGCCCGGCTTGTTGTCGACGATGACGGATTGGCCGCCCAGCTGCTGCGGCAATTTCGCCGCCACCAGGCGGGCCACGACGTCCGCGCCGCCGCCCGCGGCGAAGGGGACGACCAGCGTGATGGGTTTGGCGGGATAGGGGGCCTGGGCCCAGGCAGAGGAAAAGCTCAGGGCGAGTGCGATGGCGGCGCCCAGCCGCAAGCGCCTCGCCATGCATGGCTTGGTCATCTTGATGTCTCCGTATGGTTTTTTTATGTGGAGCCATTATCTGGACCCGGCCATGCGAGTTCCAATGAAAAAATATTATTTTCCATACGATGTCTCGTATGGCCGGGCCGGAGGCATTGGCCACGGCATGATGCCGCGCATCACGCCGTCCGACCCGGCGCGACCGCGCTCAGAACTGATAGCGCACGCCGACCTGGCCGCTGTAATCGTGCTTGAGCTTTCCGGCGAAGCTGCTTTCGACCTGGCCGTACAGACGCCAGTTGGAAGACAGCCTGGCGTTGAGCGACAGGTTGACCAGATAGCGGCTGTCGTTGCTCATCGGCGTGCTCAACATGTCCCCGGACACACTGTTGTTGAGAATATCGACACTGCCGCCGCGCCGCAGGTTCTGCAGCCGGAACAGCCCCACGGACAGGGCCAACCCGTGTTGTTCATCCGACTGCTGGCTCCAGCCGGCGGCGGCGCCGATCTTGGCATAGACCGGCGTGCTGGCGTTGACCCGGACATCGATGCTGTTTTTATCGCCGTGCAAGGTGTAGGCGCTGGTGTGGCCGGTGGCTACTTCGATCGACGGTTCGATGAATGCGCGGCCATCGAACAGATTCTGCCGCCATCCGGCCTGCACGCTGGCCAGCAGCGACGTGGATCGCACACCCTGCGCGTCGATGTTCAGGTTGGCGGGCAGATGGTAGGTCTGGTTGGTTCTCAAGTACTTGGCGATCACGTCGATGAAGGGGCCGTCCTCATGGATCCAGGCATAGTAGAGGCCGACGCCGCCCGTGGTGTGCTTTTCCGAGAGACTGCCTTCCCCCTGCCCGGAGCCTCGGGTATGGCTTCCCATGATGCCGTACAGCTGCCTGCCAAGCTTGCGGTCAAGACCGAACTGCAGCGTGGTGTGTTTCAGGCGTAGTTGGTCGTAGTCCGCCTGACCATGGTCGGTCTTGAACCATACCCCGGCATCCTCGTTCAACTGGCGCACGTCTCCGAGCCGCTTGTTGAGCTGGTTGGTCTCGAGCACGAAGGCCACGCGCGGCAGGCTGGCGAGCGCGCTGGTGCGGACGATCTGGCTCCGCACCGCGGCAATCTGGTTGACGGTGTCGTCGTCCGCGGCGATCCCGGACTGCGCCAGCCGGTCGATGATTCCCTTGCGCGACTGCAGGGCGTCCAGATCGGACAGTCTCAATGAGAATGGCGTGAATGGCGAAAGGCCGCCAGCGCCGTGCGCAGGGGTACCGGTGCCCGGTGGCGCGGCCGGCGCGGGGGCCGGGGCAGGCGCCGTCTCGGACGGGGGAGCGGCGGGGTCGGCGGGACCCGTGTCAGCGGGGGGAACGACAGGGGCGGTGGGACCCGTGTCTGCCGGGGGGACGACGGGGGCAGTAGGTCCCGTGTCAGCCGGGGGGACGACGGGAGCGGTGGATCCCGTGTCAGCGGGAGGCGCGGCATTGTCGGTCGGCCCGGTGTCCGTGGCGTTGCCGGGCTGGTCTGACGAGCCGCTGTCATGGCCGGCATCCGGGGTATCCGTCGATCCGGAATCCAGCGGGGGATGAGGCTTGCCGTCGGCGCCGGCATCACCCGGCGATGGCGTCGCCGGCGCGCCGTCGGGCGCAGGCGCCTCGCCAGGCGGCAACGCCTCTGGAAGCTTCTTGTACGTCAATTGCCATCTTTTCTGCGTGCCGGTGCTGACGATTTCCAGGTTGGGGGAGTAGACGGTCAGCCCTTGCGTGATGGAGCCGGGCTTGAAATAGCTGTCCGCCGTGGGCAAAGGCGCGGTCGCCAACAGCAGGGCGCCGGCACTGTCCAGCGCCACGGGTTCGTGCAACAGGAGCGTGAGGTCCAGACTGTTGTCGTCGCCCTGGGCCAGGGTGGTGATAAGGATGCTGTCGCTTTCCCCGCTTTGAGGTCGCGCGTTCAGGGCGAAATGCACGCCGCTGGCGATCATGGTGTCGGTTTTCAGCGTGTGCGGCGTCCAGTCCGCTTCGGGCCGAGACAACTCCACGCGTCCCGCCGTTGGCAGATGCAGCAAGTCAAACTGGCGATCTTGCGTCACGCGCCAGGGCGCATCGCTGCGCATGCTGAGCAGCCACCATTGTCGCCGGTCCGCGTCCCGGCTTACCGCAAGGCCGCCCAACCAGGGATCGCCTTGCGCCGGTGTGGCGTCGTTGTGGCTGCTTGCGAAAGCCTGATCCAACGTGAACAGGTTTGCCGGGGTGGAGGAAGGGGCGCTGAGCAGCAGGCTTTCCCTGGCCTGCACGGAGGCGGTAGTTTGAGGGAGGCCGAAATCCGCGATACGCAAGCGGTTGCCGCTGCCGTCCAACCGGGTGGCGACCGTCAACCGGTCATGTGCGCCGCTGTTTGGGTCGACGCGAAAGGCAAACACGCTGTCAGATGCGGTAACGGTGTCGGCCGCCAGGGCATAGGCAATTTTTGGCAACCCGGCCTGGGGCGGATCCAACGGCGGCGGAGAACCGGAACCTGCCTGCGTCAGGAACGTTTGGCGCGTCGCGTTCTTGTCGTCGAAACCCAGGATCGCATTGCTGGCCCGTAGCGAGTTCAGCGTTGAATCGCCCGTGATGATCCAGCGGGAATTGTGGTGGATCTGCATCCCGGCCTGGGCAGCGGTCACGGCGCCGGCGTACACGGTTTGCGGCGAGGCGGTTGCACCCGCGTTGCCCAAAGTGATGACGCTTGCCGCCAGGCCGGAAACATCGCTGAATGAATGACTGCCCGGCGCCAGGTGCACGCTGGCATTGGCGCCGCCCAGATTGATGCCATTGGTGAAGTAATGGGCCGGGTGAATTTCTGTCGTGGACAGGCTCGTGGTGTTGCCGGAGAGCGTCAGTGCCGCGCCGTCGGCTACCGTGATGGCGCTGTCTCCATACCAGCCGGCAGTCCCCTGCAAATGCGCGCCGGCGTGCAGCGTCAATGCGCTGGCGGTGAAGCGGCTGTAGCCCGTCAGCGCCGCCTGATCGGAAAAAACGTTGATGGCGCTGTCGCGCGCGTCAACGGCGCCTGCAAATTTTTCATGGATGTCCAGCGTTGAATGATCGCTCAAGGCCACCGTTCCCTGATAGCGGCTCTTGTCGGCGTCCGTGTTGGCGATGGAGGTGCCCTTGACCGGTTCCTGGGGCAATTCTCCGCCATCGTTCTTGTTCAGATACAGCAGCGGGCTGCCCAGGACCACCCTTGCGCGTTCTGCAACGATGTCGCCCAGCAACGTGGCGTTGCGTGACAAGCGGAAGGTGGTGTCCGACAGCGCGAGCTTCCTGATGGCGAATTTGCGCGATTCCCAATCCGGTTGGTCGAACGACACCGATTGCGTCCTGACGGAATCGTCGCCCAGGTCTAGCAGTTTCCGTGCCTCGTCGGGGGTGTTGATCGCATGGATCACCGGGTGTCCCTGCAACACCAGTTCGCCTTGCCGCTGGGTGAATGTGTTCTCGCCGAGGTCCATGCCGCCATCGGCGATGAAAACCGTTTTCGACGGGCTGGCGACGCCGACGTCGATATTGCCCCGCACGGTTCCCGAGAAGATGAATTCGGTCTGCCCGGGGAAGTACTCCCGCTTGCGCTCGTTCGCCTTTTCCAGCGCAACGGCGAAGGATTGCCCCGCGTATTCCCAGTAGTCGTCGCTGGCCTGGGAGCCGTAGGTCGGGACGGCGCCAAAGCTGTCCTGCTTCAGGACGAAATAGCTGAGCCCCTGTTTGTAAAGGTCGCCCCGTTGCCCGGTGCCCGCTCTGACCGGCATCCGTATGGAATCGCTTACCGTTGGCGGCGGCATGGGCGTGAGGTTGATCGTCATGGCCGCCGTTTTCGTCCCGGTATTGGTGATGGTGGCGCCATGGTCTTTTGCGTTGGCATGCAGCCGGTTGAACGTGATGTCATTGCCATTGAGGTTCAACACCCCGCCGCGCGCGCCCCATTTGATATGGTCGGGATCGACCTGCCTGCCGTCGCCAAGCACGACTTCGGCGCGGCCGCTGGACAGGGTGATGCCGTCGAACGCCTGGACGTGGCCATCGTCGTCGGGCCGCTGCGACAGAATCACCTGGCCGTCGCCCACCTTCAGGCCGCCCGGATTGACGCCTTTTCCTTCGATGGTCAGGGTGCCGGGACCGATCTTGTGCAGGTTGTCCCCGGCCACGCCGTTGACGCGCCAGACCACGGTGGCGCCTTCCCTGACGTCGATGCCGCCGCCCATCCAGGTCTGGTCGGTTTCGGGGGAAACGACGTAGCTGTTGTGGAAGGTCAGCGAACCGGCGCCCTGGTTGACGGAGTCCTGCAAGGTGATCTGGCCCACGCCCTTGCCGCCTTCGCTGCGCAAGGACAAGTTCTTGCCCGCGTCAAGACCGGCGAAGTCGAGCGCGCCATTGCCGCCCGCATAGGCCAGGCCCGGCGTCTTCTTGTAGCCATGCATCGCGAACTGGCGGCCCTGCTGCGTCAGGTGGCCGGCGCCCTGTGCGCTGTCGAATGCCCATCGCAAGGGGCCCTTGCCTTCAGTGAAAATCACTTCGGGATCGTTATCCTTGTCGAAAACGCTGTCGAGAAAGTCCGCCGGCAGGTGCGACCAATAGACATAGCCGGGTTCGTCGGGGGGGATTTTGAGATCCGCCGCCACGCCGGCCAGGACCCAGCGCCTGTGTTCCGCATCCCAGGCAAACAGGGGGGAACCGCTATCGCCGTGCTGCACGAATGAGGGCAGCAGGCCGTTGTCTCCCCGCGCTATGACGAACGTCTCGTTCGACCAGGTCGGCGTGACGATGCCACCCGTCGCCCATTTGTAGGCGTAGCCGAGCTCGTGCAGGCTGGGTTCGAGCGCGCCCGTCATGGGATTGTGGCCGTGTTCGGGATGGTCGCCGACGAACTGGATACCCATCCCGACCCGATAGAACAGGGGAAATTTCTTTTTCTCTTCCTCTGTCCAGAGGTCCGGGTCGCCGAGGGAAAGCAGCGGCGTCGACGTGCGCGGCACCGGAAACGTGGCGATCGGGGTCGCGTCGGTTACCAGCTTGCCCAGGCGGGTGACGTCGAAATCCCACTCCTGGGTCCAGTCCCGTTCCCGATGGTAATCCGGGTGCACGTCTCTCCGGATCTGGGAGTAGGTGGCGCCGGCAAGGCGGGTGCTGTCATGAGGACCGTTGTGCGCCACGCCAACAGTATATTGCGGCGCGACCAGCGTTCCGATCGCGTTGTTGTCGCTGACGCTGGAGAAATCAATGAAGGGGATGACGTCGCTCAAGGTGCCGCGCAGACTGCCGGACTTGTCATAAATCGGGATGCCCAGCGCGCCGGGCCGGAACGCCCCTTTGTTTTCGGCGAAGTCCCGATACGTCTGGTAGGGAATCTCGATGCTGGCGTAGCCTGCGCGGGCGGTGCCGGGGAGCGCGGCGGCAATCAACAGGGGCAGGGCGGTCGATAGCTTGCGGATCGGCGATCCCTGGCGGGGCGGCCGGGCCCCGGCTGTCGTCGGGCCGGGCTGGAGTCTGCCCCATGATCTGGATACCGCGATCAACGGGCGCTGGGGGGTGTGCTTGAGCTGCTTGGGCGAGTGAATCTTGTTCATGATGGGACATGCGCCCAAGGGTCGCCCATCGGATTCAGGCGGCTGGGCATTGCTTCAATCGCAGCGGGCGGTGTTCGCCGGGCTGCTCGTGGGGGATACAGCAAGCGCGCAAGCAGGATTTCCAAGGGAATCCCGCTTGCGCGCACTTGCTGAAATCTGATTGAAGTCGAGTTTGGTGAGCCCGGCGTTAAATCAGCCGATAAATGGGACTGATCCCGTCTCAGCGCCTTTTCAAGCCGCCGCCCGCAAACGGAAACGGCGCACCACCTGGGCCAGTTTCTCTATGCCCGGGCCGATATGCTCGGCGCGGATCGAGGTGAAGCCGACGCGCAGGAAGTTGCGCGGCGCGCCGCTGGCGTCCATGAAGAACACCTGCCCCGGTTCGACCACCACGCCTTCGGCCAGCGCGGCCTGCGCCAGCTCGGTGGCGTCCAGCCATGCCGGGCCTTCGAGCCAGCAGGAGGACGAGCCCGTGATGGGCACGGCGGTGAAGTCGGGCAGCGAGCGCGCCAGCGCCTGCGCCAGTTCCGCGCCGCGCTTTTGATAGGCCTGCGATTGCCGCCGCAGCAGCGAATGGTGGTGGCCCAGCGAGATGAACAACGAGAACGCGCGCTGTATGTAGGCGGACGGATGGCGCAGCATCAGGCGGCGCAGCGCCCGCAGCTCGGCGGTGAGTTCGCGCGGCGCGACGATATAGCCGATGCGCAGGCCGGGCGCGAACGACTTGGCCAGGCTGCCGACGTAGATCACGCGGCCGTCGCGGTCCAGGCTCTTGAGCGCCGGGATGGCGCCGTCGCCCCAGCGGCTTTCGCTTTCGAAATCGTCTTCGATGATGAGGCTGTCGGCCTGACGCGCCAGCGTCAGCAGTTCCTCGCGCCGTGCCGGCGACAGGGTTACGGTGGTGGGGCACTGGTGGCCGGGCGTGACGAACACATAGTCGCAGCCCAGCAGGTGGGTGCCGGTGCGCAGGCCCTGGTCGTCCACCGGCAGCGGCAGCAGGTGGCGCGTGTGGCTGGCGAAGATGTTGCGCGCATCGGGGTAGCCGGGGTCTTCCATGCCGACCACGGTGTCCTCGTTGACCAGCAGGTCCGCCAGCAGATAGAGCGCATGCTGGGCGCCGACGGTGATGACGATTTCCTCGGCATCGGCCCAGACGCCGCGGCGCGGCAGCACCTGGGTGCGGATCTGCTCGATCAGCGCGGGATCGTCATGCGTGATGAGGTCGGGCGCCCAACTGCGGATATCCAGCACCGACAGGGCCTTGATGCAGCATTCGCGCCATTCGGCGGTGGGAAACAGGTCCTGGTCGAACTGGCCGTAGACGAAGGGGTAGGGCTGTTTCTGCCAGTCGCGCGGCTTGACGATGTTGCGCTGGCGGCTGGGGCGAAAGCGCAGCCGCTCGTCCCAGCGCACCTGGTCGGCGGATGGCGCCGCATCCGCTTGCGCCGCGGGCGGCGCGGCGCGGCCTTCCAGCACGCCGTCATGTACAAAATGGCCGCTGCGCTCGCGCGATTCCAGGTAACCCTCGCTGACCAGCTGCTGGTAGGCGAACACGACGGTGTTGCGGGCGATGCGCAACTGGTCCGCCAGATAGCGGCTGGACGGCACCGGCGCGCCCGGCGGCAGGTGGCCGCTGAGGATCGCCGACACCAGCATCTGCCGCACACGGCCCTGCAGGCTGAGGTTGGGGGCGCTTTCCCGTTCAAACAGGCGTTCCCACAACACAGGCTTGAGCATCGAGGCCTGGCTGGACATGGCGGCTCCTTGTAGTGGCGGCGCGTCCCGGCCGGCGCGGGCGCGAAGGCCTGGGCGCGACCAGGGACAGAGCCCCAGGATAGAGGAGCGGCGGCGGCCGA
The DNA here is from genome assembly GCF_059759395.1 of Achromobacter sp. EG18. NCBI lineage: Bacteria > Pseudomonadati > Pseudomonadota > Betaproteobacteria > Burkholderiales > Alcaligenaceae > Achromobacter > Achromobacter sp. EG18. Next base: position 1,381,525 of record NZ_CM186213.1, on the reverse strand, counting down.
AGGAATGCGGGATTGCCCTGCCGGCGCACGCCATTGGCGCGCGGCTGGCAGGAAATGGAACGGTTCGCCGTGGGTGTCGGACGGCTTCCGCCTGGACGGAATGCGGGCCTGATCGGCTCCGGAGCAGATCTGAATAGGCATCGTGCCGATATTTAGCTAGATAATCGGCGAGGCGGACGTTGGGTGAGAGCCCGTCGTGCGCTAAGCACGCCGGCTTTTTCGCATGTGATCGTGCCATGTTCGTAATGCGCGCGAGGTGTCCGATTGTGACAGCGTTTTCCTTGTTACGTTGGATCTTGTCATTATTCCTTCAATTGCCTTTCGTATCCTCTCCGACCTCACGCGCTGGCTTGTGCGTGTGAGCGATTGCGAGAGGCGAAGTGTTGCAGAGACTGAAAAAAATTCCAAAGAAAATCGGCGGCAGGAATGGCCTGCGGCTGATGTTTCTTTTCGGATATCTCTTCGCCTTTGGCATCCCTTTCGGATACTCCTATTTTGGCAAGCCCCCGAGCCACGAGGAAGTGCTTGAGTCGGAAGGGGCGGCACATTTTCAATACCGGATGAAGCATGGTTACATGCTTCTGATAAATGGAGATGACTACACCTGCGGCGGGCTGTATCTAAATGCGGATCCCAGTTGTTTTCATCTCGCCGAAGGCGTCGAAAGGCGCGAATTTCTGGAAGGGAAGATAGTCACTGTTCTCTGGTTCCACCAGCCCGCTCATTTGTTTGACTCCGTTAGAAGAGTGGTTGACATACGGTACGAAGGGGCCAGTCAATTGCCAGCCGGATATTTGGAGAAAAAGCTTCGATCGGAAAAGGAAAGTGCTAAGGAGGACGCGCTATTTGCGTTCATTCTGATGCTGCTAGGGCTTCTGTTTTGCGAGTGGGTAGATAGGGTGAGGAGAAGAAATGAGCGCGGATTCGGTTAAGGCAGCACTTCGTACGCTGGACTCTTTTCTGGCGTACTACACGACGCCGATAAATATTCTCCCCGTCACGCAGGGGCAAGGCGGTACCAGTTTGGGACTTTACGGTACCGCGACGGGTTTGATCCAGGTGGGGGTCGGCGTCGTGCAGATGATTGGAAAGTCTGTACTTATGCCGGTGAATGCGGGGGCGACCGTTCTTTCCCTTTCCTCCTCTGTCTTGAACATGAGGAAGACATTCACTGACACGGCACCGGGGACCATAAAGGTGTCGGATTTTGCTGCCGCGATGTCCAGCGTGGTGAGTCTTGTCGGGATCGCGGCTGCGGCTGCGGCTGTTCCGGCTGCTCTTCCCCTGGCAGCAACAATCGCGGTCACCTCTGCGGTTATTAGCTCAGCACTGACCGCTTGGGCTGTCGTCGCCGGAGTCTCCGACAAGTCATTGGATTTTCGCGCTGCTGTGGATAGCGTCAAGAATGCCTTTTCCGGTATTCCCGATGCACTGGATTCCGCTTATCAAAAGGCATTGAGCGTATTCAGAGAGCGTACGTTGCCCTCGCTCTCCGACCTGGTCGACATCCAGACCATCGACGACAGGCACGTCGCTTTCACCTCCCTCGCCGACCAGACCAAGGTCGTGGTTGACGCAAGCACCGTGGCCGACTATGGCGTGGATGACTCCGGCCGTGCCTATATCCGCGGTTCGTTGGGTGGAGATCAGGGTCCCGCATTCGAACCCGTCATTCTGTTTTCCAAGGACGGCGCTTCATCCATCGTCGTCCAGGGGGTGCAGGTGGGGTCGATTCCGCCAGGCGCGAATGTGCGCATGGACGGCGAGGGCGTGGTCGTCGAGAGCATGGCGGGCACACTGCGCGGAACGGTGACGATAGACCGGACCGGCATGAAAGTGCGCTGGCAGAACGGTGATGGCTCTGACCTGGCCAAGACCGGTATGGAATGGACCGTCGCACCGGATGGCAACATCTCGGTTTCCGGAATGCAGATGGGCGGCAAGCAGTTTGTTTCGGGCGATCCGGCGGCGTTCATCCAGTCGACTTCAGCCGATTTCGCCGCCCGTACCGTATCGGGCAAGGTAGCGGCGGATGCGCCCCGGATCCAGTCGCGCATGGTAACGGCAGAGGGCGTGGTAGGCGTCAACGACAATGCGCAGAGCCTGGCCTACCTGGCCGACCGGCTGGCGCTGGGCAATGTCAGCGACCGCTGGGCGCCCGTGGTGCTGCAAGGCACGATCCTGAACGGCATGTACGTAAGCTGGTCGCAGAACGGCGCCATAAACCAGGCCCTGGGTTCGATCTACCAGCAACGCTGGTACGACAGCAGGGCGTCGATCATCACTGTCGTGGTCCTCGGCAATGGCACGGAGCCGATACGGCCATTCAGTCTGCGGACGGCCGCTGACGCACAGATCCCGTCGGGCTCTGGCTACGAAGTGCTGAACGGCGCCGCCGCGGTTTATGCGGATTATTTCTTCAAGGGCTATGGGGCGCTGGCGCGCGGCCAGGCGCAAGCGGCCGGCATTGCCTTGAACGCATCCCGGCAGGACTTTTCCGCCGACCTGGCGTCGCTGCGGCAATGGATGCAGACCCAGCGCTACAAGACGACGCAGGGATATCCGAATCCCGTGCTGATGCTGCCCGATACCTCGCTGATCGCGATGTACACCTCGAGCAATGTCCTCTTCGGAAGCACCGCCGGCCGGGACATGGTCAACTGGATCCAGGATAGCGCTGGCACCGATCAGGTCATCGCTTCCGCGGTGGCGCAGGAAGATAGCGCGTTTGGCCGGGCCATCGACGCCGCGTCGGCGGCGATGGTGGCAAACATCACGGGGCAGGATGCGCATCGACTGCAAGCGATCGCCACGGCCAGGTCCGCGGCGTCGAGCCTGAGTGACGCGGTCGGCGCGTTCTGGCAGGCTCATACACAGAATGCGGCGCTGACGGGCCGGCTGGAACAACTGCGCGTCGCCTTGAATGCGCTGGTTCCGGTAAATGCTTCATACACCGGCCATCTTCCTGGTGGCGCGACCTTCCATTCTCCAGGTGACGCGGATTTTGCATCGGCCACTTTCACGGCTTACGGCAAGGCGCTGCAGCACGCTGCGGATCGCAAGATCGTCATTGACGAGTTGTTGTCCGCTTTTGCGCAGTCAGCCGGCTATACCCGCGCCTACCTTGGACGCAGCGGCGAGACGGTGTCCCTGGCCAATGGCTTTAACCTGATGATCGCGGGCGCCGGCGAAAACCACTTCTCGCTGTCAAGCAGCGCCGATCATCTGCTTTTCACGGCGTCCGCCGGGAACGCGACGCTGTACGGCTTTCAGGCCGGGACAAGTGGCGATCAGGTCCAGCTGGCGGGCCTGGGCGATCAGGTCTACATGCGCCGTGTGGCCGACGGCGTCGAACTGACGACGGCGGGTGGCAAGCGGGTGCTCCTGACCGGCGCCGATATTTCCCGGTTCGATCTATACGCGAACCTGACCGGCGTGACCTCCATCTCGTTCGCCAATGACAGCGCGGCGGGCGTGCGCAGCCTGGCGCGGCCGTTGCTGTTCGATGGCCTGGTGCATGCCAACGAATTGATCGCATCGAACTATGGCGATACGTTGATCGGTGGCGCCTGGAAGACGGTGTTGCGCGGCGGCGCAGGCCACGACACCCTGGTGGTGACGGGCACGGGCTATTACATGGACGGCGGCGGCGGATCGGACACGGTGTCCTATGCGCAGTGGCAGCGGGCGGTGTCGGCAAGCCTTGTTTCCGGCTCCGACGACCTGGGATCGACGCTGGCCGGTATCGAGAACCTGGTCGGCTCGGGCTGGGCCGATCGCTTGACCGGCAATGGTGGCGGCAACCGGCTCGATGGCGGAGCTGGTGACGATCTTCTGGTGGGCGGCGGCGGCAATGACGTTTACGTGTTCGGCCGCGGATACGGCTCTGATACCGTGCAGAACGGCATCGCCGCCAACGGCGGGGCGAGTTCAATGATCCGTGTCTCGGCCGGCATCGGCGTTGGCGATCTCTGGTACGAGCGGCGCGGCGATGATCTGTTGATCCGCATCCTGGGCACGAAGGATACGCTCGCCTTGCAAGGCTGGTACCAGGAGGCGTTCCGCAAGGTGGCGATCCTGGAATTGCAGGGCGGTTTGCGTCTGGACGCGGCGGCTATTGAGTCGTTGGTCGAGTCCATGCACGCTTGGCGCCAGGCCAACCCCGGTTTCGATCCGCTTGTCGGCCAGCCGCGCCCTCCATTGGACAGCATCGCGCCGCACTATCGCAGCGATTACGAGCTGCCCGTCGTGGGAGAGCCGGTCGACGTTGCGTTGGAAGCCCGCCAATTGCTCAATAGCGGCAAGATCGCCAGTGCGTTGGCCGACGTGCGTGCGGTGGCCAGCTCCATTGCCTCAGACCGCAATAATCTGAACAGCTACCTTGCCGCTGCGAACCAGCAGGGGGCTGCCGTGACGCCCATCTTCATTCCGGAAGGCTGGCGCCTGTATCGCTACACCTCGTCGCTGGAGGCGGGCGAGTTGATCACGCTGTCCCGTTTTGACTGGAGCAATCCCAATCCGCTGTTGGGTCGCCCGTCGGACGTCACCAGCTATGTGCAACTGTCCGGCGCCGAGGCCGGCCGGTTCTACTACAACGTGCGCCTCACCAGCAACATGACGGGCTACAGCGCCCGCGATTCCCTGAAGGAAGGGCCAAGCGGTCTGGTCAGCGCCTTGCTTGGTCATGGCAACCAGCTCATGAGCAGCATGAATCAGCTGGGCGCGTATACGGCCAGTTACGACAGCGCGTTCACCGCCAGGCAATCAGCGTTGAATGCCGCGGTGGCCTCGAACACGACGCCGACGGCCACGTCTACCGCAGCGGCGGCGCAGGCCGCGCAACAATTCAGCGCGCAGCTTTGGACCGCGCTGTACAACTACCAGGCCTACGGTGCGACGCTTGCCGGGATGCAGTCCCAGCTTGCGGCCTATCGCCAGTACCTGGCCGGCGTGGAGCCGCCGGCGAAGTATCGCAAGACGACGGACAGCTTCTGGATTGACTACGAAACCTCGTTCTATTCGAGCACGGACAGCGCCCGGTACCAGGCTTTTCTCGCCCTGTGGCAGCAGGGCACGAACGCCTACAACAACGCGGTCCGGCTAGCGGGCGGTTTCGTCAATTCGCTGCGCGGCCTGGACAACTGCCAGCAGGCGCACTACGCCGCGGGCGGGCAGACGGTGCAGGCGGGCGCGGGCGGCGACCTGCTGGTTGCCGGCAGCGGCGCCAACCGCCGCCTGGTGGGGGGCGCGGGCCGGGACGTGTTCCTGTTCGCGCAGGCCGCGGCGGGCACCGTCGATGATGTGCTGGGCTTTGGCACCGGGCTGTCAGCCGACCGGATCTGGTTGCTCCAGCCCGGTGGCGATAGCGCCTACGTCACGATCGGCGCGAACGGTGTGGTCCTGTCCTACGCCACGGCGGGCGGACAGGCGGCGCAAGTACGGCTGAACGGCGTGGCGCTGGCGGATCTGTCCTTCTACGACAATCTGCTGGGCGTGCGCACCGTGGATTTCAGCCGCATGGGCGCGGGCGTGTCGATCAAGCTGGACTCGCTGACCACGCGCGCCGCGGACGGCTATCTGCATACGGGCAACCTCACCGGAAGTTCGCACGACGACGTGCTATTGGGCGATTCGCAGAACAATGTGATCCAGGGGGGCGCGGGCAACGACCGCATTGCGGGGGGAGCTGGCAACAACACGCTGGACGGCGGCGCGGGCATCGATACCGTCGACTATTCCGGAGCGGGCGCCGGCGTGGTGATGGATCTGGCGACTGGCAGCGCGCAGAACGGCCTGGGCGGTGTGGACTCCCTCTCGAACTTCGAGAATGTCACGGGTTCGGCCTATGCAGACAAACTGTCCGGCAACGCGCTGGACAACGTGCTCGACGGTGGCAGGGGCAACGACATCCTGGATGGACGCGGCGGTAACGACGTGCTCATCGGCGGCGCCGGCAATGACACGTACCTGTTCGACCTGGGCTATGGCGTGGATCGCATCGTCGAGAATGATCTGACGGCGGGCAATACCGACACGGTGCTGTTCGGCGCTGGCATCAGGGTCCAGCAATTGTGGTTCTCTCGTGCCGGCGACGACCTAATCGTTGCCATGCCCGGCACGGCGGACCGGCTTACTGTCACGAACTGGTTCCTCGGAGCGCAATACCAGGTGGAAATCTTCCAGACGGCCAGCGGCGCGTTCCTGCACGCAGCGGGGGTGTCGGCGCTGGTGGATGCGATGGCCGCGCTGTCGCCGACCGTTCCGCTGGCTGCCCTGACGGCGGAGCAGCAGAGTGCGCTGTGGCCGGCGGTCAAGACGGCCTGGGGCCTAACACGGCCCGAGGCGCTGAAACTGGAGGGTAGTGCGGGCAACGATGTGCTGATCGGCGGCGCCGGAGACGATACGCTGTACGGTCACGGCGGCGATGACAAGCTCCATGGCGGTGATGGCGACGATACGCTGTACGGGGGCGACGGCATCGACCATCTGTACGGAGGCGCGGGCCGGAACACGCTGGTGGGTGGCGCGGGCTCCGACGTCTACCATGTCGACAGCGCCGATGACGTCATCATCGAGTTGCCTGATCAAGGCACGGACCGCGTATTCGCCACCGTGAGTTATACGCTGGCCGACAATGTCGAGCACCTGCATCTGGAAGGCGACCAGGCCATTGACGGCACCGGAAACGGCGGCAACAACCTTCTGCTCGGCAATGGCGCGGCCAACACGCTGAACGGCGGCGGCGGGGACGATACGCTCAACGGCGGCGGCGGCGACGACACGCTGATCGGTGGCGACGGTAACGATAGGTACGTCATTGCGCGTGACAGCGGCATGGACCGCGTCATCGAGGACGACGACACCGCCGGCAACAACGATGTGGTGGCGTTCGGCGCAGGTGTCGCGGCGGACCAGCTCTGGTTCAGCCGATTGGGCAACGATCTGGAAGTGCGCATCATCGGCACCGCTGGCGGCGTGACTATCAGCAACTGGTTCCTGGGAGCGCGTTACCGTGTCGAGCAGTTCACCACCACGCAGGGAGCCATCCTGCGCGAGGACAAGGTGGAAGCGCTGGTTGCGGCGATGGCGGCGATGACGCCGCCGCCGCCCGGGCAGTCCGCCTTGACGGCCGCGCAGGCGCTGGCGCTGAAGACGGTAATGTCGGCAAGTTGGACGGGTGTAGTCAACGGTCCGCTGACGCTGAGCGGCACCGCGGGCGACGATATCCTGGAAGGGGCATCCAACAACGACGTGCTGTGGGGCCTGGACGGCGACGACATCCTCATCGGCAACGATGGCGATGACCATTTGCATGGGGGGACTGGCGCGAATACGCTGATCGGCGGCAAGGGTAATGACGTCTACTACATCGATAGCCCGCTGGACCGGATCATCGAGCTGGCGGGTGAGGGCGGTGATCGCGTGGAGTCGACGATCAGCTTCACCCTGCCGGAACATGTGGAAGGCCTGGCGTTGAAAGGCAGCGGAGCCATAAACGGCACAGGCAACGACGCCACGAACACCTTGCTGGGCAACAACGCCGCCAATGTCCTGAGCGCGGGAAAAGGCAACGATCTCATCAATGGTATGGGCGGCGACGATATCCTGATTGGCGGCCTGGGCAGCGACCGCTATCTGTTCGCCCAGGAGTTCGGACAAGACCGAATCATAGAGACCGAGTCCGATCCCGGTGACATCGACGTGGCCGTGTTGGGTGGCCGCAGCTTTGACCAGCTCTGGTTTCGGCGCGTTGGCGAGGATCTGGAGGTCAGCGTCATTGGCACGCAGAACCGGGTGACGGTGGAGCGCTGGTACGCTGGCGAGCAGCATCGTATCGAGAAATTCCAGGCTGGCGCTCGCTTCCTGCTGGACACCAAGGTCGAAAATCTGGTGAACGCGATGGCCGGTATGGCGCCGCCCGCCAGCGGCGTCACCACGCTGCCGCCGGATTACGCGGCGGCATTGAACCCGGTGTTGGCGGCCAATTGGCAATGACGGAAAGCGGGCGGCAGGCGGCGGCATGAAGCATATCGAAGACGCATCCGGTGGGCCGGGCGGCCCGCCGGCGGACGCCCGTCCGCCTGGCGCGTCAGGTGCGGCGCCCGACACCGGCCTGCTCTGCCTGACCATGCTGGCCCGCTATCACCAGGTGGCAGCCGATGCCGACCAGCTTTCTCACGAGTTCCGCGCCGCCGGCACGCCGTTCGGCGCGACAGAAATCCTCCTGGCCGCGCGCAAGCTTGACTTGCGCGCACGCAAGGCGACGGTGCGGGCGGGCCGGTTGGGCACCACGCCCCTGCCGGCCATCGGTCGCGGCGCTGACGGAAATTTCTTCATCCTGGCGCGCGTGGATGGCTGCAAGGCACTGATCCAGGATCCGCGCCGAAGCGGCCCCACCGAGCTGACGCTGGACGAGTTGGAGCAGGTCTGGACCGGCGAACTCATCCTGATGGCTTCGCGCGCCTCGATCTCTGGCGCGCTGGCGAAGTTCGATTTCAGCTGGTTCATCCCGGCGGTGGTGCGCTACCGCAAGCTGCTGCTCGAAGTGTTCCTGGTGTCCTTCGTCATCCAGTTCTTCGCGTTGGTGACGCCGTTGTTCTTTCAGGTGGTGATGGACAAGGTGCTGGTGCACCGCAGCTTTAAGACGCTCGATGTGATCGCGGTCGGGCTGCTGGCGGTGGTGACGTTCGAAGTCGTGCTGACGGCGTTGCGCAGCTACGTGTTCGCGCACACGTCCAGCCGCATCGACGTGGAACTGGGCGCCCGCCTGTTCCGGCACCTGCTGAATCTGCCGCTGGGCTACTTTCGCGCGCGGCAGGTGGGCGATTCCGTGGCACGGGTGCGGGAATTGGAGAACATCCGTTCCTTCCTGACGGGCAACGCCATCACGGTTGTGCTGGATCTGTTTTTCTCCATCGTGTTCCTGGCCGTTATGGCCTACTACAGCGTCTGGTTGACGTTGATCGTGGTCGCATCCTTGCCGTGTTATATGGTGTTGTCACTTGCCTTCACGCCCACTTTGCGGGCAAGGCTGAATGAAAAGTTCAACCGCGGCGCGGAGAATCAGTCCTTCCTGGTGGAAACGATAAGCGGCGTGGAGACGGTCAAGGCCAGTGCGGTGGAGCCGCAGTGGATACGCAAATGGGATAACCAGCTGGCGGCCTACGTCAAAGCGGCCTTCCGCACGACCGCTATCGGTACCGTGGCCAATGGCGGCGTGACCTTCGTCAGCAAGCTGGTGACCGTGGCAACCATGTGGCTGGGCGCAAGGCTGGTTATCGATGGGCAACTGACCGTGGGGCAATTGATCGCGTTCAACATGCTCTCGGGCAACGTCGCGGGGCCGGTGATGCGGCTGGCGCAACTGTGGACGGATTTCCAGCAGGTCGGGATTTCGATGCAGCGGCTGGGTGACATTCTCAACACCCGTACCGAAGTGCACACGCCCAGGCCGGCCCTGCCGCCGGTGCGGGGCGGCATCGAATTCGACCGGGTCGAGTTCCGCTACCGGCCCGGCGCCCAGCCGGCATTGCGCGGCGTGTCGCTGCGGGTGCGGCCGGGCGAGACGGTGGGCATCGTCGGCCGTTCTGGTTCGGGCAAGAGCACGCTGACCAAGTTGGTACAGCGCTTGTACCAACCCGAGCAAGGCCGGGTGCTGGTGGACGGCGTCGATATCTCCACCATCGATGCCAGCTCGCTGCGCAGGCAGATCGGTGTGGTGCTGCAGGAGAACGTGTTGTTCAACCGGAGCATCCGCGACAATATCGCGCTCAGCGACCCAGGTATTCCCTTGCAGCAGGTGATGCGGGCGGCCCAGTTGGCCGGCGCCCATGAGTTCATCGCCGAGCTGCCGGAAGGTTACGACACCATGGTGGGAGAACATGGCGCCACGCTGTCGGGCGGGCAGCGCCAGCGCATTGCCATCGCGCGCGCGTTGCTGTCGAATCCGCGCATCCTGATATTCGACGAGGCTACCAGCGCCCTGGACTATGAGTCCGAACGCATTGTCCAGCAAAACATGCGGGAGATCAGCCGCGGGCGTACCGTGTTGATCATTGCACACCGCCTTTCCGCCGTGAAGGAAGCGCATCGCATCGTGGTGATGGATCGTGGCGATATTGTCGAGGAAGGTTCGCACGTCGATCTGGTCCAGCGCGAGCAGGGGCAGTACGCCGCACTGTATCGCATGCAGCAGGGATAGTGATGGGACTGGGACATGCAATGGGTGCGTGGCGCGACCTGGCGCGCCGGTATGGCGCGGTGTTCGCGTCTTCCTGGCGCGAGCGAAAATCCCGGGAACGTACGCGCTACCGCGGCGATGAGGCCGAGTTCCTGCCCGCCGCGCTGTCCTTGCAGGAGCAGACGGTATCGCCGGCGCCGCGGGTGGCGATGTGGCTGCTGATCGCCTTTGCGGCGCTGGCGCTGGCGTGGTCCGTGCTGGGGCGGGTGGACATCGTCGCGACGGCGCAAGGCAAGATCATTCCCAGCGAGGGCACGCAGGTGGTGCAGCCCATCGGCACCGCCACCATCAAGGCCATTCACGTGCGCGAGGGGCAGGCGGTGCGGGCGGGCGACCTGCTGATCGAACTGGATGGCACCGTGACGCGGGCCGAGCAGCAGCGCATCGTCAATGAATTGCAGACCTGGGCGCTGCAGGCGGCCCATGCCGAAGCCATGCTGATCGCCATCGACCAAGGCAGCGCGCCCGTGCTGGATCACGTGCCGGCGGATTCGCGTATGACCGAGGACGCGCGGCGGCTGGCTCGCGCGGAGTTCCTGGCGCTGCAGGCCAAGCTCGCCGGCATCGATGCCGAGATCGTACGACGCCAGGCCGAGCTACAGACCACGCAGGCGCTGACACGAAAACTGGAGCGCACGGTTCCCATCGCGCGCCAGCGGGCGGAGTCGCTCAAGGAACTGGCCGGCGATCAATACGTGGCGCGCAATGCCTACCTGGAGCGCGAACGCGAACGCATAGAGCAGGAGTCGGACCTGGTCATGCAGCGCAGTCGCCTGAAAGAGATCGAAGCGACCATCGCCGAGGCCCGGCAGCAGCGAGAGACGGTTCGCGCGGATGCCCGGCACGCCAGCCTAAACCGCCTGAACGAGGCTCGCCAGCGTATGGCATTGCTGGAGCAGGATCTGGTCAAGGCCCGCCAATCCGAGCATCTGACCCGCCTGAACGCGCCGGTGTCCGGCACGGTGCAACAGTTGGCTGTCCGCACGGTGGGCGGTGTGGTGACGGAAGCGCAACCGCTGATGCTGGTGGTGCCACAGGAGCACGTGCTGGAGATAGAGGCCTTCCTGGAGAACAAGGACGTGGGCTTCGTCGTGCCTGGGCTGGACGCCGAAGTGAAGGTGGAGACCTTTCCGTACACCAAGTACGGCATCGTGCCGGGTACGGTCAAGTCGGTGTCCGATGATGCCATCAATGACGAGAAGCGGGGCCTGGTCTATTCAATGCGCATCGAGATGGCGCGCTCGACCATCGCGGTCAATGGCGCCGACATCCGACTGGCGCCGGGCATGGCGGTGACGGCGGAAATCAAGACGGGCAGGCGCAGGGTCATCGAGTATTTCCTGGATCCGCTGCTGCAGTACGGTGCGGAAAGCATCCGCGAGCGCTGATGGAACAGGCATTGACGTCTTTCCCGGGCGGTGTCCGGCCCATATTGGGCAGGTGGTGTGCCAGCCTGCTGCTGGCCCTGTGCGCGCCACCGGTCGGCGCCGCCGGGTTGATGCAGTTCTATGGCATGGCGCTGGAGAACGATCCAGCCTATCTGGCCGCCGGCAAGGAACGTGACGCCGGCCTGGAAGAGCGCAACAAGGGCCGCGCGGGTCTGCTGCCGAACGTTTCATTCCAATACCGCAACGCACGCAATCGCTCGGAGGTGACCCAGCCCACCTTCTTCGGTGAGCAGACCACTGACCGCAACTACCGCAGCAACTCGTCCTCGCTGACGCTGCAGCAACCCATCTTCGACTACGAGGCTATTTCTTCCTACTACTACGGCGTGGCCCAGGCGCGCCATGCCGACGAACGCTTCCGCAGCCGCAGCCAGGAACTGGCGGTGCGGGTGGCGCAAGCCTACATGGATGCGTTGTACGCCATCGACCAGATCGACCTGGTGCGGGTGCAGAAGCGCGCCTACGAGGCGCAGAAGACGCAGAACGAGCGCTGGCTGGCGGCCGGCGAAGGCAACCGCACCGACGTGCTGGAGACGCAGGCTCGCTACGACCTGGCCCTGGCACAGGAAATCGAAGCCCAGGACAACCTGGACGCAGCACTGAATACGCTGGCCGCCATGGTGGGCGAACCGATAGTCGCCGCCGACCTGGACGCGCTGGGCCCGAAGTTCGCGGTGCGCCCGCTGGTACCGAACGACTTCGAACACTGGCGCGCGCAGGCGCTGGCGTACAACCCGGAACTGACCGCACTGCGCTATTCGGCGGATGCGGCGGACCACGCGATCGGCAAGGCCCGCGCCGGTCATATGCCCAAGGTCAGCGCCTACGCCAGCGCCGGTCGCGACAAATCAAGCTCTGAAAGCACCTACGGCCAGAAGTACATGACGAATTCGGTCGGCCTGCAGGTGAATATCCCCATCTTCGCCGGTGGCGGCGTATCGTCGTCGGTCAGGCAGGCCGTGGATAACCGCGACCGGCTGCGTTATGAGAACGACGCCAAGACGCGGGAAGTGCTCAACGAACTACGCAAGCAGTTCAATCTGTACAACAGCAGCGTCGCCAAGCTCCGGGCGTATCAGCTGACAGTGGAGTCCGCGCGCGAGCTGACCGTGGCGGTGCGCAAGAGCGTGGCGGGCGGCGAGCGCGTCAACGCGGACGTGCTGGATGCCGAGCAGCGCTATTTCGATGCCTTGAAGAATCTGGCCCAGGCCCGTTATGGGTACTTGCTGGCTGGCCTGAAGGTCCGGCAACTGACGGGAACGCTGGCCGTGAGCGATGTACGGGAGCTGGATGGCTATTTCATGCGTCCTGGGCAGTAGGCGTGTACATGCATTCATTGCAAGCGTGCGCCATACCCAGATGCCGGGTAGCCTTTCCACTGGCGCAACGCCTGCCGACAGAAGCCCCTTTCCTGGGCATTCCGGATGAACCATGGGCAAGACCGCCCTAAATCCGCCCCTTCCACGGAATCGCGAATTTCTCCAGATACCGCACCAGCAGATCAAAGGCAAAAGCGAACACGCCGATCACGATGATGCCCATGATGACCGTGTCGCTGGCCAGGAACTGCGCCGCGTTCAGCACCATGAAGCCCAGGCCGCGATCCGCTGCCACCATCTCGGCGGCGACCAGCGTGGTCCAGCCCACGCCGATGCCGATGCGCATGCCGGTGAAGATCTCGGGCATGGCGGCCTTCAGGATCACGTGCCAGACGATCTGCATGCGGCTGCCGCCCATGGCGTAGGCGGCGTGGATCTGCTCGATCGACACCGAGCGCACGCCGGCGCGCGCGGCGATCGCCATGGGCGCGAAGATGGCCAGGTAGATCAACAGGATCTTGGGGAATTCGCCGATGCCGAACCAGATGATGATGAGCGGCAGATAGGCCAGCGGCGGCAGCGGGCGGTAGAACTCGATCGGCGGATCGAAGATGCCCCGGGCGTAGCGGTTCACCCCCATCAGGATGCCAACCGGAATGGCGGTGGCGCAGGCCAGGAAGAAGGCCGAGAACACCCGCGTCAGGCTGGCCATGGCGTGCTCGGCCAGGGTCGAGTTGGCCACGCCCTCGGTCATGGCCGACACGAACTTGCCGTACACCGCCTGCGGCGATGGCAGGAACAGCGGCTTGACCCAGCCGGCATTGGTGGCCAAAAACCACAGCGCCAGCAGCGCGATGCTGGTCAGCAGGCTGATGTGGCCGCTGTAGCCGGCGCCCGGCGCGCCATACACCTTGCCCGGCGCGGCGGGCCGGCGGCCGCCCAGGCCGCTAGGCATGGACGGCCTGCGCGTCGGAGGCGGCAAGCTCGTCGCCATAGATGATGCCGAGGACTTGCTCGCGCATCGCGATGAAGTCGGGACTTGATTTGATGCCGCGGCCATCGCGCGTCTCCAGGTAGCGCCGGTTGAAGTCCGGCTGGAAGGTGTGGGTGATGCGTCCTGGGCGCGGCGACATGACGATCAGCCGCGAGCCCAGGAACAGCGCCTCTTCCACGCTATGGGTGATGAAGAAGAACATCTTGCCGGTCTGGCGCCAGATATCCAGCAGCAGCTCCTGGATGGTCTCGCGCGTGAGCGCGTCGAGCGCCGCCATCGGCTCGTCCATCAGCAGCATGGCCGGATCGCAGGTCAGGGCGCGGGCGATGCCGACGCGCTGCTGCATGCCGCCGGACAGCTGGTAGATCATGTGGCGGTGAAAATCCTTCAGGCCCACCAGCTCCAGGTTGCGGCGCGCGCGGGCGCGGCGCGTCTCCTTGTCCACGCCCTGCAGCTTGAGGCCGAATTCGGTGTTCTCCAGCACGTTCAGCCAGGGCAGTAGCGCATGCTTCTGGAACACCACGCCGCGGTCGGCGCCGGGGCCGATGATGGGGCGTCCGCCCAGCGTGATCTCGCCGTCGGTGGGCGACAGGAAACCGGCCAGCAGGCTCAGCAGCGTGGTCTTGCCGCAGCCCGAGGCCCCCAGCGCGACGACGAATTCGCCGGGCTCGATGGTCAGGTTGACGTCCTGCAGCGCGATCACCGGTCCGCTGTCGTGCAGGCCGGGGTAGGTGACGCTGACGTGGTCCGCGCGCAGGGCCTGCGCGGCGGGCGTGGCGGGTGAGGTCATGCGAGGTCCCCTTGCATGGTGCGGCGCCCGCGGGCCAGGCGGGGCGCCGGGACCGGACGCGGCTTGCGGCGCGCGTCCGGCGCGTTGCCGCGGCTATTTGGCGGCCGCTTTGGCGTATTGGTCGGTGACGTGGGCGCTGTAGTCGGCCAGCGCCTTATCGATCTGTTTCTGGTCCTTCAGGAATTTCGCGCTGGCGGCGAAGGCGCGCGCCGCGCCCGATTCCTTGCCGCCGCCCAGCCATTCGGGCGAGGCCTGCTCCTGGGCGGTGGGGAAGGTCAGCAGCTTGAGCGCGGTGGCGACGTCGTCGGGCTTGCCGCCGATCAGCTTGACGATGCTCTTGACCTGGGCCGAGTCGGCGGTCCAGGCGGCGGGGTTGGCGCGATAGGCGGCGTACGACTTGGCCAGCACGGCGGTGAAGGCGGCCATGAATTTGGGGTTCTTGGCGGCCCAGGCGCGGTCGACCACCAGGCCGTCGAAGGTCGGAACGCTGGCGTGGCCGATGGCTTCGGAGTCGGCGATGACCCTGCCCGTCTTCTCGATCTCGGTCAACGCGGGCGGCCAGACGTAGGCGGCGTCGATGTCGCCGCGCTGCCAGGCCGCCACGATCTGCGGCGGCTGCATGTTCAGGATGCGCACGTCGCGCGGGTTGATCTTCCAGACCTGTTCCAGCCCCACCAGCAGGTGGAAGTGCGAGGTCGACACGAACGGCGTGGCGACGCGCTTGCCCTTCAGGTCGGCCGTGCCGTTGATGCCTGAGCCGTTGCGCGCCACCAGCGCTTCCGACTTGCCGATGTTGTCCAGGATCCAGAACAGTTGCAGGTCGACGCCGCGGGTGGCGGCCGAGGTGATGCCGGTGGAACCGAGCACGCCGACCGGCACGTTGCCCGAGGCCAGCGCGGTGGAAATGTCGCCGCCGGAGGTGAACTGGCGCCAGTCGACCTGGTAGCCGGCGTCTTTCAGGGCGGCATCGAAGCTGCCGTCGGCGATGGCGGTCAGGAAGGGGCCGACGATGAGCTGGTAGCCCACGGTCAGGCGGGTCTGGGCGTGGGCGGGCGCGGCCAGCAGGGTGGCGGCCAGGCCGGCCAGGATGCCGCGGCGGATGAGGCGGTATAACGCGTTCATGGTGATCTCCGGGAGAGAATGGGCCGCGCCCCGACGCGACCGGCTTGTGCCGGTGCGGCCTGTGGTGCCAGTTTGCCCGGATGGGGCCACAGCGCTAGGGCCAGATGCCGTATTCGATAGGAGCCAAGGGGGCTGCCCCGCCTTGGGGCGGCGGCCCGGGCGTCCTACGTCTTTTGGGGGAGAGCGGGCGGAAAAAGGGTGCGAGCCGGGCGGACCCTTGCCGGCAGGTCTCGCCGTGACCGGCGATCCCGCTCGTCGCGCTAGAGCCTGAAATGCCGCCGCAGGGTCTGTTCCAGCAGGTCGGTGGCCGGGGCGGTTTGCGCCGAGGCCGCGCGCAGCAGAACGATCTCATGCGCGGCAATGGCCGGCAGCGTGTCCAGCACCCGCATGGCGCTTGTCACCCGCGAGCGATCGATCAGGCTGACGGCCAGGCCCGACTCGACGCAGGCTTCGACCGCCTGGTTCGACGGACTGCTCAAGACCGTCCGCCAGGCCAGGCCCGCGCGATCCAGGCTGGTGGTCATTGCCTCCCGGTAGGGGCAGTGCGCCGCGTGCAGGGCCAAGGGCAGGGGATCGGGCAATGGCGTCCCCAGCCTGGCGCTTCCCACCCACACCGGCGTGGTCCAGGCCAGTGACTGCGGGTCCGGCCGCCGGGCCATCGCTTGCGCCGCCAGCGCCAGATGCAGGCGACCGCGGCCGACCTGGTCGCGCAGCGCCAGGCTGGGCGCCGTCGTCACTTCCAGCACGACGCCCGGCCAGTCCGCGGCGAACAGCGGCAGGATGTCGCGGATGACGTGGGCCGCGTACTCGTCGGGCAGGCCCAGCTTGATACGCCCGGCAAGCGCCGTCCCCTGGATGCCGCCCAGTACCCGGTCGTGCACGCGCAGCAGCTCGGCCGTGCCGCCCAGTACGCGCTGGCCCAGGGGCGTCAGCGTCACCGACTGGTTGTCGCGCTCCAGCAGCCGGCCGCCGACCACGGCCTCCAGCCGCTGGATGTGGACGCTGACCGCCGCCGGACTGCGGTGGACGTGCTCGGCCGCGGCGCGGAATTGCCCCAGCCGGGCCACGGCATGGAACGTGCGCAGCAGGTCGATATCCAGTGATTGGTTCATGATTTCGATTTTGTGAACGAGGCGGCAAATATATTTTGATTTATTTGATTATGGCCTGGCCTTAAGGTCAAGGTCATGAGAAAACCATCGATGCCCCACCTTGCCACGCCCCGCGGGGATGCCTGCAACGCCGCCTCCGCGCCAATCGCGGTTCGGCGCACCACCTCGGCCGCCGTGCCGCTGTTGGCGCTTGAGGCCGCGTTGGTCGTGACCTGGAGCTCGGGGTTCGTCGGCACGCGCTTTTCCATCGACCACGGCTCGGCCTTCCTGGTCGTGTTTTGGCGCTGCGTGTTGGTCGCGCTGGCGCTGCTGCCCTGGGTGGCGGGTCCGTTGCGGCGCACGCCAGCGGCGCTGCTGTTGCGCCACGCCGGCATCGGCCTGCTGGCGATGGCCGGCTACCTGGCGGGCGTCGCCAAGGGCATCGAATACGGCGTGCCGGCGGGGGTGGCCGCGCTGATCGCCGACCTCTTGCCGATCGGCACGGCGCTGCTGGGCGCGGGGCTGCTCGGCCAGCGCCTGAACAGGCGCGCCTGGCTGGGCTTGCTGCTGGGATTGCTGGGCGTGATCCTGGTCACGCGCGATGCCCTGGCCTGGGGCGGGACGCCGCCATGGACCTACGGCCTGCCGTTGCTGGGCATGCTGTCGCTGGCGCTGGCCACCCTGTGGCAGAAGCAGGCCGATTCCCCCGCGTCCATGGGGCTGCTGTCCAGTCTGTGGCTGCAATGCGCGATTTCGGCGGTGGCCTTCGCCGCGCTGGCGGGCAGGGAAGGCAGCCTGCTGCCGGTTGCCAGCGCGGGGTTCGCGCTCAGCGTGCTGTGGACTGCGGTGCTGTCGACGCTGGGCGGCTACGGCCTGTATTGGATCTGCCTGCGGCGCTCGTCTCCCACCCGTGTCGCCAGCGTGCTGTACCTGAGCCCGGCGGTTACCCTGGTGTGGGCCTGGGCCATGTTCGGCGAGCCGCTGTCCTGGCTGATGCTGGTGGGCACGGCCGTGTCGGCGTGCGGCATCTGGATGGTCGTGCGGAACGAACCGCGCTAGCGCTTGCTTCGCGCGCCGACAAAAAAGCCGGTCCCGGAGGGGCCGGCCATTTCCGGGCGACGCCAGGCGCGCTTCAGCGGATCAGGCTGAGGAACTCGGCGCGGGTCGACGGGTTGTCGTGGAATTCGCCCAGCATCACCGACGTGACCATCGACGAATTCTGCTTTTCGACGCCGCGCATCATCATGCACATGTGCTGGGCCTCGATGACCACCGCCACGCCGGCGGCGCCGGTGACGGACTGCACCGCCTCGGCCACCTGGCGGCTGAGGTTTTCCTGGATCTGCAGGCGGCGGGCGTACATCTCGACGATGCGCGCCACCTTGGACAGGCCCAGCACCTTGCCGTTGGGCAGATAGGCCACATGCGCCTTGCCGATGAAGGGCAGCATGTGGTGCTCACAGAGCGAATACAGCTCGATGTTCTTGACCAGCACGATCTCGCGCGTGTCGGAGGTGAACAGGGCGCCGTTGACGATTTCTTCCAGATTCTGGTTGTAGCCGCGGCACAGGTGGCGCATGGCCTTGGCCGCGCGCGCCGGCGTGTCCGCGAGGCCTTCGCGGGATGGGTCTTCCCCCAGTGCTTCGAGAATGGCGGTGTAGTGATTTTCCAATGACATGGGAACTCCTGGGGCTGCGCGCCGGCGATGGCGATGAACACGCAAGTCTACTCCAGCGCGAGCCCGCTTCGCAGCCGGAAACCCGATGGATAGAGGGGTTATACGCCGCGGTTCTCGACCGCGTACTTGATCAGTTCGGCCTGGCCGTCGATGCCCAGCTTGCGCTTGATGTTCAGGCGGTGGGTTTCGACGGTGCGCACCGACAGGCCCAGCGCCTGGGCGATCTGCTTGTTGGCGTGGCCGCTGGCGATGTGGCGCAGCACGTCGCGCTCGCGCTGGGTCAGCAGGGTGGCGGGGGCGCTGGCCTGCGACAGGCGCAGCGACACGGCGGCGCTGAAGTAGGTGCGGCCGGTCATGACCGCGTCGATGGCCGCCAGGATCTCCTGGGCCGGCTCGTCCTTGAGCAGGTAGCCGCGGGCGCCGGCGCGCACCGCCTGCACCATGTATTCGGCGTTGTCGTGCATCGACAGCACCAGCACCGCGATCTGCGGATAGCGTTCATGCAGCTGCGCGGTCAGCTCCAGCCCGCCCACGCCCGGCATGTTCAGGTCCATCAGCACCAATTGCGGCAGGGTGCCGCCCAGCGGGTCCTCGGCCAGGCAGGCCTGCAGGAAGGCCAAGGCGGCGGCGGCGTTGCCGGCTTCGCCCACCACTTGCAGGTGCGGCACGGTCTCAAGGCGCAGGCGCAGGCCGTCGCGCACCAGCGGGTGGTCGTCGATCAGCAGCAGTCGGATGGGGGAGCCAGGGTCGGTCATGCGGGTCTGGAAACGTCGGGGGTGGGCGGCGGCAAGGGCAGCCAGGCCTGCAGGGTGGTGCCCTGGTCGGAGGTATGGAAACTGAGGCTGCCGGACAGCGCGGTCATGCGTTCGCGCATGTTGCGCAGGCCGATGCCGCGGCGCGGATCCTGCTGCACCTCGGCGTAGTCGAAGCCGCGGCCGTCGTCATGGATGGTCAGGCGCAGGTCGCGTTCGGTGTATGCCAGCGTCAGGTCGGCGCGGCGGGCGCCGGCGTGGCGCACGACGTTGGTCAGGGCCTCCTGGGTAACGCGGAACAGGGCGGTGGCGTAGGCGTCGGGCAGCTTGACGGGGCGGCCCTGCGTGGCCAGCCGCACCGTCAGGGGCGCCGCGCCATCCTGGCTGGCGCCGGCGAATTCCCGGCCCAGGTGCTCCAGCGCGGCCGGCAGGCCCAGGTCATCCAGCAGGGTCGGGCGCAGGTTGTGCGAGATGCGCCGCACTTCCCCCACCGCGGTATTGAGGCGATCGAGCGCGCTGCCCAATGGCGTGTCGATGTGCGCCAGCGCGCGCGGCTCGGCCCCCAGGGCCTGGCGTACCCGTTCGCGCGCGGCTTCCAGCGCCAGCTTGATCGACACCAGCACCTGGCTGATGCCATCGTGCAGCTCGCGCGACAGGCGGGCGCGTTCGTCTTCCTGCGACCGCACCAGCTGCTGCGCCATCAGCCGCAGCTTGGCGTCGGACTGGCGGTGGTCGCTGATATTGAGAGCCAGGCCGCAGGCGGCCACGCCCAGGATCGAGACGGCGGCGATGCCGGCGACCCAGGCGAACATGTTGCGGATGTTGGACTGGGCGGCGGCGTCGATGTGCGCCAGGGTCTGTTCGACGTCGTCCAGGTAGATGCCGGTGCCCAGCATCCAGCCCCAGCGTTCCAGCACCACCACGTAGCCGAGCTTTTCCACCATCTGGTGGGTCGAGGGCTTTTCCCACTGGTAGTGCACCGCCTCGCCCTGGCTGCCGCCGCGGCGGGCGGCCGTCAGCAGGTTCTGGATCACCGGCTGGCCGTGGGTGTCGCGCAGGTTCCAGAGGTCGCGGCCGACCAGTTCGGGCTGGCGCGGGTGCATCAGGTTCCTGCCGTGCAGGTCATAGACGAAGAAATAGCCGTCGTGGCCGAATTCCATCTGCGCCAGCAGCGCCAGCGCGCGCTCGCGGGCGGCGTCGCCGTCGCTGGCGTCCTGCAGCGGGGCGATGGCACTGTAGGCCAGGCTGACATAGTGGCGCAGCTCGCTTTCCTTGCTGCCCAGCCAGGCGCTTTCCACCACCTCTTTTTCGCGCTGGGCCAGTTGCAGGCCCTGCACGTAGACGGCCACGGCAATGGCCGCCAGCGCCACCAGCAGGGGGACGGCGGCCAGCAGCAGGATTTTCAGACGCAGCTTCATCAGGGGATTTGTATCAGCGCGGATTGCGCGTGTTGCGGTGCATCAAGAGAAAGGGCCACGCAACTCATGCGGGTTTGCGGTCGATTTTACGATTCCGGCGGCGAATATGCTGCGGCGCATTCGGTAGTAATACGTAGAGAGCTTGCGTAGTTTCGCGCTTGTTGCGGTCAGGCCAAACCGAAATACTAACGCCCGCGTCGACCGGACGCCGCGCGGACGCCTGCGTCCGCCACCCTACAACAACGAGTCTGCCCACCCGCGGGACGAAAAAAGCGTTGCACGCCAAAAGCATGGCGGGAGGCAAGAGGAGCACTTATGCATACCAGCAGTAAGGGACTGGGTCAGCACCTGGTCTGGCTGGCGGTTGCGGTATTGGGCGCGTTCGCGCTCGGCACCGTGGCGCTGGCCAGAGGTGAGACCATCAACGCGCTATGGGTGGTGATCGCCGCCGTCTGCGTGTACTTGATCGCATACCGCTATTACAGCCGCTTCATCGCCAACAAGGTGTTCAGCCTTGACCCGACGCGCATGACGCCGGCCTGGAAGTACAACGACGGCCTGGACTACGTTCCGACCAACAAGCATGTGCTGTTCGGCCACCACTTCGCCGCCATCGCCGGCGCCGGCCCGCTGGTCGGCCCCGTGCTGGCCGCGCAGATGGGCTACCTGCCCGGCATGCTGTGGATCCTGGCCGGCGTGGTGTTCGCCGGCGCCGTGCAGGATTTCACCATCCTGTTCATCTCGACGCGCCGCGACGGCCGTTCGCTGGGCGACCTGGTCAAGTCAGAGCTGGGCAAGGTTCCGGGCGTGATCGCGCTGTTCGGCGCCTTCATGATCATGGTCATCATCCTGGCGGTGCTGGCGCTGATCGTGGTCAAGGCGCTGACGCACTCGCCGTGGGGCACCTTCACGGTGGCCGCCACCATTCCCATCGCGCTGTTCATGGGCGTGTACCTGCGCTACATCCGCCCGGGCAAGATCGGCGAGGTCTCCATCATCGGCTTCGTCGGCCTGATGGCCGCCATCACCTTCGGCCAGGACGTGGCCGCGCATCCGGTCATCGGCCCGATGTTCGACTTCGATGGCAAGGGCCTGACCTGGATCCTGATCATCTACGGTTTCATCGCCTCGGTGCTGCCGGTGTGGCTGCTGCTGGCGCCGCGCGATTACCTCTCGACCTTCCTGAAGATCGGCACCATCGTCGGCCTGGCCATCGGCATCGTGGTGGTCGCGCCCGAGCTGAAAATGCCGGCGCTGACGCAGTTCGTGGACGGCTCCGGTCCGGTGTGGTCGGGCAACCTGTTCCCGTTCCTGTTCATCACCATCGCCTGCGGCGCGGTGTCGGGCTTCCACGCCCTGATCTCGTCGGGCACCACGCCCAAGCTGATCGAGAACGAAACCCAGGCCCGCTACATCGGTTACGGCGGCATGCTGATGGAATCGTTCGTCGCCATCATGGCGCTGGTGGCCGCTTGCGTGATCGAGCCGGGCATCTACTACGCCATGAACAGCCCGGCCGCCGTCATCGGCACCACGCCCGACCAGGTCGCCCAGGTGGTGTCCAGCTGGGGCTTCGTGATCACCCCGGCCGACCTGGTGCAGACCGCCAAGGACGTCGGCGAAAGCACCATCATCTCGCGCGCCGGCGGCGCGCCGACGCTGGCCGTGGGCATGGCGCACATCCTGCACCAGGCCATCGGCGGCCCCAGCATGATGGCGTTCTGGTACCACTTCGCCATCCTGTTCGAGGCGCTGTTCATCCTGACGGCCGTGGACGCCGGCACCCGCGCGGGCCGCTTCATGCTGCAGGACCTGCTGGGCACCTTCGCGCCGTCGCTCAAGCGCACCGAGTCGCTGCCCGCCAACCTGATCGCCACCGGCCTGTGCGTGGCGGCCTGGGGCTATTTCCTGTACCAGGGCGTGGTCGACCCGCTGGGCGGCATCAACACGCTGTGGCCGCTGTTCGGCATCGCCAACCAGATGCTGGCCGCCATCGCGCTGACGCTGGGCACCGTGGTGCTGTTCAAGATGAAGCGCGACCGCTACGCCTGGGTCACCGTGCTGCCGACGCTGTGGCTGCTGGCGTGCACCCTGACCGCCGGCTGGCAGAAGGTGTTCCACGCCGACCCCAAGGTCAGTTTCCTGTCGCACGCGGCCAAGTACAACGCCGCCATCGCCGAAGGCAAGGTGCTGGCGCCGGCCAAGTCGCTGGCGGAAATGTCGCGCGTCGTGATGAACGACTACATCAACGCCGGCCTGTGCGCGATCTTCATGTTCGTGGTGATCAGCACGGTGCTGTTCGGCATCCGGTCGGTCATGCGCGCCCGCGCCGAGAACCAGCCGACCGCGCGCGAGACGCCCTACGAAACCCTGCCGGCCGCCGCGGCCGCCGGCGCGGACTGAGCCCGGGAGGCGCCGCCATGCTGTTTTCCAACATGACCTCGGCGGCCGGCGCCGCCGGCCGCTACCTCGGCCAGACGCTGCGGTTGATGGTCGGCGTGCCCGACTACGAGAACTACGTCGAGCACATGCGGCGCACCCACCCCGACCAGGAGCCGATGAGCTACGAGGCGTTCTTCCGCGAGCGCCAGGATGCCCGCTACGGTGGCAAGAAGCGCATCGGCTGCTGCTGAGGGGACGCGCGCCGCTTGCGGCCGCCATGCAAAAGGCGCCGGCTTTGTCCGGCGCCTTTTCTTTGGCCAAGTGTGTCTGCCGCCCCTGTCTGCCGCCCAGGTTCCGCCGACCGCGTCTTGCCGGCAGTGGCCGCGGGCGGCTGCCACCCACGAGTCGTGGCCTCCGGGGACAGCGCCAGCGGCTAGCGCGCGTGCTTCTTGGCCCCGGCCACGCAGATCACGGCGGCCAGCGTCACCAGCAGCATGCTCCAGCTGACCTGTTCGTGCAGCAGCAGCGCCGCCAGGCCCAGGCCCATGAACGGCTGGAACAACTGCAGCTGGCCCACCGCGGCGATTCCGCCCTGGGCCAGCCCGCGGTACCAGAACACGAAGCCGATCAGCATGCTGAACAGCGACACGTAGGCCAGGCTGATCCAGCCGGCCGCGCTGACATGGGCGAAGGAGGGCGGCAGGGTGAACAGCGCCAGCGGCAGCATCACCGGCAAAGACAGCACCAGGGCCCAGCTGATGACCTGCCAGCCGCCCAGCGTGCGCGACAGCTTGGCGCCTTCGGCGTAGCCCATGCCGCAGACCACGATGGCCGCCAGCATCAGCAGGTCGCCCTTGAACGAAACAGCCAGGCCGCCCATCAAGGCGTAGCCGACCACGAAGGCCGCGCCCGCCACCGAGAACATCCAGAACGCCGGCCGCGGGCGTTCACCGCCGCGCAGCACCGCGAAGATGGCGGTGGACAGCGGCAGCAGCCCCAGGAACACGATTGAATGGGCCGAGGTGACGTGCTGCAGCGCCAGCGCCGTCAATAGCGGAAAGCCCAGCACCACGCCCAACGCCGTCAGGGCCAGCGCGGGCAACTGGGCGCGCCCAGGCCGCGGCTGGCGCAGCAGCCACAGCAGGGTCCAGCCCAGCACGGCGGCAATGGCGGCGCGGGCGCAGGTCAGGAAGATGGGGTCCAGTTCCGCAACCGCCACCCGCGTCGCGGGCAGCGAGCCCGCGAAGATCGCCACGCCGATGAAACCATTGATCCAGCCGCTTGTTGCCTTGTCCATGTACCGCTCCGGTCAAAACGCCAGTGAAGCATTTCCTGCTCGTTTTCCCTAGAGACAGTACAGTACAATTCAAAATAACTGTTATGCAATACGGTCCAGTACGGTGGAAAGGGAAGCCATGAAACAAGGCGGCACGCGGATCGAGGCAGTCATGGCGCAGGTGCGCTCGCGCATCGCGGCGCGCGCCTATCTGCCGGGCGCGCGCCTGCCGTCGGTGCGGGCGCAGGCGGGCGCCATGGGGGTGTCGGTATCGACGGTGGTCGAGGCGTATGAACGCCTGGCGGCGGAAGGCAGCATCACGTCGCGGCCCGGCTCGGGCTTTTACGTCGCCGGCCCGGTGGCGCCGCTGGCGCTGACCGAGATCGGCCCGCGGCTCGACCGCGAGATCGATCCGCTGTGGGTGTCGCGGCAGTCGCTGGAGGCCGCGCCCGACGCGCTGCGGCCCGGCTGCGGCTGGCTGCCGAGCGCCTGGATGTACGAGGCGGGCATCCGCCGCGCATTGCGCGCCCTGGCCAAGGCCGATTCCCTGGCGCTGACCGAGTACGCCACGCCCCTGGGCCACCCGGGCCTGCGCCAGGTGCTGTCGCGGCGCCTGGCCGCCGCCGGCATCGAGACCACGCCCGAACAGGTCATGCTGGCCGAGTCCGGGACCCAGGCCATCGACCTGATCTGCCGCTTCCTGCTGGAGCCGGGCGATACCGTGCTGGTGGACGATCCCTGCTATTTCAACTTCCATGCCTTGCTCAAGGCGCACCGCGCCCGCGTGGTCAGCGTGCCCTATACGGCGCAAGGCCCCGACGTGGCGCGCTTCGAGGCGGCGCTGCGCGAGCATGCCCCGCGCCTGTACATCACCAACTCGGGCATCCACAACCCCACCGGCGCGACGCTGTCGCCGCTGGTGGCGCACCGCTTGCTCAAGGCGGCCGACGGCGCCGGGCTGGTGATCGTGGAAGACGACATCTTCGCCGACTTCGAGAACGCGCCCGCGCCACGGCTGGCGGCCTTCGACGGCCTGTCGCGCGTGATCCAGATCGGCAGTTTCTCCAAGACGGTGTCGGCCTCGCTGCGCTGCGGCTTCATCGCGGCGCGGGCCGACTGGATCGACAGCCTGGCCGACCTGAAGATCGCCACCACCTTCGGTGGCGGGCGCCTGGCGGCCGACGTGGTGTTCCGCACGCTGACCGACAGCGGCTACCGCAAGCACATGGAATGGGTGCGCCAGCGGCTGGCCGAGGAACGCGAACGGACCACCGCGCGTCTGGCAGCCCTGGGCATCGTGCCGTGGCTCGCGCCCAAGGCCGGCATGTTCCTGTGGTGCCGCCTGCCGGCCGGCGTCGACGCGGCGACGGTGGCGCGCGCCTGCCTGCGCGAAGGCGTGGTGCTGGCGCCGGGCAACGCCTTCAGCGTGTCGCTGAGCGCCGGGGACTGCCTGCGGTTCAACGTCGCGCAGTCCGGCGATCCGCGCGTGTTCGAGACGCTGGCGCGGGCGCTGGAGGGCAGCCGGGCGGGCTGAGTGGTCCGGGCGGTTCGCGCCGCGCGGCCGCCCGACGCGGGCCCGGCCTCAGGCCGCCCGCGCGCGCTTTTCCGCCGCCAGCACCAGCGGAATAGCGCAGGCCGCGCACAGCGCCATCACCAGGAAACCGCCCGGCGCGTAGGCGCGATACAGCGCGCCGCCCAGCTGGATGCTGCCGAACATGAACACGCCGCCCGACAGCAGCGCGTACAGCGCAATGGCCGAGGTCTTGCAGGCCGCCGGCACGCGCCGCGCGATGTACCACATGATGGCGGCGTTGTTGCCCGCCAGCGTGAAGCATTGCAGCAGCTGCAGCGCGGCGATCCAGGCCGGGTCGGTGGTGGCCGACAGGCCGGCCCAGCGCAGCGCCGTCATGGCGGCCGAAACCAGGATCAGCCACTGCGCGCCGACCCGCGCCAGCACCTTGGGCGCCAGGAAGAAAAACAGCACTTCGCTGGCCACGCCCACCGCCCACAGCATCGAGATCAGCGCCGTCGACAGGCCGCGATCGGTCCAGTAGAGCGTGGAATACGAATACAGGAAGCCGTTGCTGGCCTGCACCAGCGAGGCGGCGCCGATGCACAGCAGCAGCGGCCGGTCGCGCAGGATCTCGCGCATCGGCAGCCGCGCGCGCTCGGCGGGCGCCTCGTCGGCGGCGGGACGGGCCGCCTGGGGCAGCAGGCGCACGCAGGCCAGGCAGGCCACGATCAGCAGCATCGACAGCCACATCACCCAGTCGGCGCCGAAGGTCTTGATGAGATAGCCGCCGGCCACTGTCACCAACGCGAAGCCGAGCGAGCCGCAGGCGCGGATGATGGTGTAGGAGTTGCCCTGGCCGCGGCCGCTGGCGATCGCCATGCGGTCCAGCAGGGGCAGCACCGCCGGGAACACGGCGTTCAGCAACAGCGTGACGCCGAACAGCCAGGCCGGCGCCTGGCTGAACGGATAGCAGATGAACAGCGCCAGCGAGGCGGCCAGGGCTGCGAAGATCAGGCCATGCGCGCCGCCGCGCTGGTCAGCGACGTGCGCCACCACCGGGGTGGACAGGATCTTGGGCAGGAACGAGGTCGCCACGATCAGGCCGATCAGCGCCGGATCGAGTCCGCGGCCCGCGAACCACAGCGGAAGAAAGGGGATGCTGACGCCCTGCAAGCCGTAGTACAGGAAGTAGAACCCATGCAGGGTGATAGCGCCTTGCCGGGCGTCGGGGTTGCCGCGCATAGGGATGTGACGGGAGTGTGGCCGTTGTGAAGCGCCGTAGCATACTCCTTCCGCCGGGCCGGCTCGGCGGCGCCAGCGGTCCCTCCGCCCGGGGCGCGGCGGCGCTACCAGGGCAGAGGCGCCGCCTCGCCGTTGGCGTGCTCGCCGTAATAGAGCGACGGCAGGAAGCGCGACAGGAAGGTGAACTCCGTATAACAGTGGCGCAGCAGGTTCAGCCCCAGCGCGTCCGGCACGGCCTGTTCCGGCCGTTCGCTCGACAGCCCCAGGTAGAAACGGCTGCGCAGCACGCAGCCGAACGGCGTGTCGCGCGTCAGGTGGATCATCTGGCCGTCCATCGGATCGCCGTCCGGGTCGAGCTGGACGTGGTCGCCAAAGCCAATGCGCGCATAGACGACAGCCGACACGTCCCGGCTGTCCTGCGCCGCGCGCAAGCGCTCGGCGTCGAAGGCCTCGGAGGGCGCATGGAACTTCAGCCTGGCCGCCACCGGCGGCAGGTCGGCCAGCGACTCGACCGCGTGGATCGAGGCGCCGATGTAGTTTTCACCCCGGCGCCAGGCGCTGTCCCAGCCGCGGTGCTCGACGTGGTCCTGCGGATGCCACCACTTGATGTGCTGGGTGGTCTGGAAGAATTTGAACCACCAGTCGAACATGCGGCCCTTGCAGCCGTGCAGGTCGGTGCGCGCGGCCACCACCAGGCCGCCGCCCGGCAGCCGGGTGATGCCGGTCTCGAGCCTGAGCGGCGCGGGGTCGAGCAGACAGTCCATGTCGGCGCGGATGTGCGCCGCGTCGGGATGCGGGGAGGTCATTGCGTAGGCTCCGAGAGAGGGAAAGCGGATTCTACAATAAAGAAACGTTATTCGTTTCCAAAATAAGCGTAGCGTGTAAGATCGCACTTCATTCACAGGAGTTCCTCCCGACCATGGCATCGTCCCCCCCGCCGCGGCCGCGCGGCCGTCCCGCCCGGCCCGACGCCGAATTGCGCGCGGCCGCGCTGGAGGCCGCCACCTGGCTATTGTTGAACCAGGGCTACGCCGCGGCCACGCTGGAAGCGGTGGCCAAGCGGGCCGGCATGGCCAAGAAGACCGTCTACCGCTTCGCGGCCAATCGCGAGGACCTGGTGGCGCAAGTGGTGCGCGGCTGGACCGACACATTCGAGCCGGTGATGGCGCAGGATGTCGGCAGCGCCGCCGATGTGCTGCCGGCGCTGACGCGGGTGCTACAGGCGATCGCCGATCGCGCCCTGTCGGCCGACGCCGTCGGCATGTTCCGCCTGCTGACCGCCGACTTTCCGGCGCGCGCGGCGCTGTTGGCGGTCTACCAGGAAAATGGCATCGAGCGCGGCACCGCGATGCTGGCCGCGTGGTTCGAGAAGCTCGCCGCGCGGGGTTTCATCCGCATCAGGCAGCCGCGCGAGACGGCCGGCCTGCTGCTGGCCATGACCATCGCCGAGCCGCTGCGGCAGATGGCGCTGGGCCTGGCCCAGCCGCTGCCCCAGGGCTCCATCGCGGATCGCATCCAGGCTTGCGTGGCGTTGTTTGCCGGCCAGGGCGAAGTGTTCGCGGTCAGGTCCGGCGCGGCCGTGGACTAGTCGCGAGCGGCCGCCACCGCCGTGGCGCCGACCATGGCGGCGATCTCGGCGACCATGGCGCGGGTCAGGCGGCCGGTTCCCAGGCGCCGCAACAGCGCTTCGCGTGCCACGGCAAAGACAATGGCCTGTCCCAGAATGGCGTGGGCGCGCAGGATGCAGCCGCGGCTGTCGGGCGCTTCCCCCCGGATGACGGCGACGCGCCGCGTCACCGCTTCGTGCAGGGGCATGAACAGCACGGCGTGGATGGCTTCGAATTTGGGCGTGGGTTGCAACTGCTCGCGCGCCAGCAGCAGGCTGCGGGCGGCGGACGCCTCGGAATCCAGCAACGCGGCCGCGAAGCCGCGCATGATCGCTTCCAGTTGCAGCGCCGCGTCGGCTGCTGTGCGGGGCGCGGTATCCGGCCAGTCCAGCCGTTCGGCGATGGCTTGCGCCGTCTGCTCCAGTACGGCTGCATAGACGCCTTCCTTGCCGCCGAAATGATACGGAATGGCGGATTGGTTGACGCCGGCGGCCTGCGCCAGCTGGCGCGTGCGCACGCCTTCGAGGCCCAGCTGGCTGAACAGGGCCAGTCCGGCCCGCAGCAGCCGGTCGCGCGTGTCGGCGGCGCGCTCGGTGGCAGGGGATTCAGTCGTCGATGTACTCATGTGCGTTCTTGCTTCGCGTGTCTTCGGCCTGGGCCGGCACGGGGAAGGCCCCCCGGCCGCGCGCCAGGATAGCAGGGCCTGGGTCCGCGCCGGCGATCCTGGCGGCGAAGGCTAGCCGTCGGCGAGCATCAGCCGGGTCGAATTCCGGTTCAGGGCGATGCCGCCATTTTCACCCACGATCACCGTGCCGCCGATGTTGGCCAGGTGGCGCCCAAAACCGCAATTGGGCTCGAATGCGAAGCACATGCCGGCTTGCAGCGGAAGATCCCGGCCCACGGTCGGCAGGGGCCGCAGTTGCGGATAGCGCGCGGCCTCGGGCAGGGATTCTATCCCCGGCGCGGTGCCGAAGCCCACCGGACCGTAGGGGTTGATGCTGTGGACCAGGGGATGCACGTGCCAGCCGCCGGATTCCAGCAAAGGCGCCTCCATGGCGTCGACCAGATCGCCAAACGTATTGCCCACGCGCAGCGCCGCCAGGCCGCTTTCATAGCAGGCGCGGGCGACGTCGGCGGCGCGATGGATGTCCGGGTGGACCTCGCCGATCGCCACCGCCGCCTGGTGCTGCGTTTCCATCAAGCCATAGAGCGCGAAGATCTCCGACAGCACGATGTCGCCCTCGCGCAGCAGCCGGGGCCGCTGCGACCGGTACTGCCACGCGGGCGGTCCCCAGCCGACATACTTCGGGCCGGTTCCCAGCAGCACTTCGGCGGTGTAGCCGCCCATGGCGAAGCAGGTGGCGGTGACGGCGGCCACCAGGTCGGCTTCGCTGACCCCCGGGCGGGCCGTGGCGCGCAGTGTTTCGCTCATGGTCTCGCCGATATGGGCGGCGTAGCGGACCAGGCCGAGTTCTTCCTCGCTCTTGACCGATGCCAGCCGGAAGAAGGCTTTGTACACGGGGACGAATTCCGCCTTGGGCAAGGCCTGCGCCAGGCCCTGCAGGGTGCGCGCGGGCAGGGCGCCGTCGAAATAGAAGGGCGGATAGGGTTCCAGCCCGATGATGCCGACGCGGCTGCCGTCCAGCCCGCGTTCAGCCAGCCAGGCGCCGACGTCGCGCCCCGTCTTGCCCACGTACAGCTGCTCCGGCGCGATCCATTGCAGGTCGCCGCGCAGCGCCGACTGGATGTGGTCGGCGATCATCAGCGAGGCGAAGGTATAGACCCTGGGCGCTTCGTCGCCGATGAAGACCACCAGCGATCCGGGGCGGTCGTTGCTGAAGTAGCAATCGGGCGAAAAACCGGCGGGCGCGGCCGCTTCGCGGTCGCCATAGACGACCAGCGCCTGCAGGCCTTCGGCCCGCATGAGGTCGCGGGCCAGGTTCCAGCGCCGGTTTCTTTCCGCCAGCGACAGTGGGGCGGGAGGGGTGTTCATGCGTGTTCCTTGTTTTGGGTCGGGATGCGCAGATTAATTCATTCAAATGAATGAATCAAGCCGGCTATCAGGCCCGATGCGACGGCGAGCAGCCGGTTTGCGTTTGTCCCATTGGCAAAGCGCCCGTACGGGATTACCCTGGGGCGTGGCGGCGCGATCGATCGCGCCGCGCGCGTGTTTTCCGAATCATTTCCAGGAGCTGCGATCCATGGCCAAGAAACTGAATGAGAAGACCACCAAGGCGGCAAAGACGCTGCGCAAGCGTCCGCTGGCGACCCCCACCGACCTGGCCGCCGCCGCCACCCGCGACATCTCCGCGGTGCTGAACCAGGTGCTGGCCGACGTGTTCGCGCTGTACCTGAAGACCAAGAATTTCCATTGGCACGTCAGCGGGCCGCATTTTCGCGACTACCATCTGCTGCTCGATGAACAGGGCGACCAACTGTTCGCCATGACCGATCCGATCGCCGAGCGCATCCGCAAGATCGGCGGCACCACGCTGCGTTCCGTCGGCCATATCTCGCGTAGCCAGCGCATCGCCGACAACGACGCCGACTACGTGCAGCCGCTCGACATGCTGGCCGAGCTGCGCGAAGACAACAAGACCCTGGCGGCCACGCTGCGCGAGGCCCACAACGTTACCGACGAACATCGCGACATCGCCAGCTCCAGCCTGATCGAGAACTGGATCGACGAGACCGAGCGGCGCACCTGGTTCCTGTTCGAGGCGAGCCGGCAGGGCGACAGCACCGGCCATTGAACGGCGCTTGCGAGAGCCCGGGGGCGCTCACGCCGCCCGGCGCCCTTCATGTGGCGGGGCCCGGCGTCAGCCGTCCCGCCCAAAACCGCCGCTGGCCCATTCCTGGGCGCGCCGCACGTTCAGCTTGTACGTCGGCGCAACCTGGATCCGGGCCAATTCGTCGCCCGATTCATCGTAGGCGCTGAGCACGGCGTAGGGCTCGTCTTCGTCCGGAACGATGTCCAGCTTGATCGTCAGGCGGCCGTTGGCGCCGTCGATCTTCACGCTCTTGTGCAGCGTGGCGTGCAACTGCTGTTCGTGGCGGCGCAGGACTTCGTTGGCGGTCTTGACCAGGGTGGAGAACGCGGAACCGTCCAGCGGTTTGGGGTTCTTCTTGTCGCGGCCCATGGTCCAGGGCCCCACCAGCGCCGGTTCGGCCTGCCCGTCCAGGGTCATCTCGACGGCCCAGCCGTCGTCGTCCTCGTTCTTGATGATGCGCGCGGTCCAGCCGTCGTCGCGCCATAGCGTGGCGGTCTGTTCCTTGCGGTATTCGGACACGTCGGTGTCCGGCGTGGGGGAGTCATTCACTGCGGTGCTTTTCCTGGATGCATGGATTCAAGGCCGCGGCAGTCATGGATGCCCGCGGCGCCCCCGCACTGTAGCGCAATGGCGGCGCCGTTTCCCCGCGCCAGGCGCGGCGGCGTGCCGCGGACGCCACGATCGCGACGCCCGCGGCCTTGCCTGCGCCGGCGCTAGAAGCGCATGGCCAGCTTGAACAGGCCCGACTGCTGCCGGTTGCCGCCGCCGAACTGCGCGTCGTAGGCAACGCCCGCGGTGGTATTGCGCGTGATGGCCATTTCGGCGCCCAGCCCGACCACGGCGGCGTTCTGCGCGATCGGCACGCCGCGCACCGAGAACGTGCTGCCGCCGTCGAAGGCCAGCTCCTGGCGCGGCTTTACGTCGCCCATGGCGTGGCGCCAGCCCAGCGATGCGGTCAGGCGGCCCGGCGCGCCGTGCGAATCGAAGCGCCATGAGCCGCGCATTCCCAGCGTGGTGCTGGTGATGTCGTCCGAGCCGCCCTTGCCGCGCAGCGCGGCGCTGCCGCCCGATTCCTCGAAATCGCGCGTGCGCAGCTGGTTCCAGGCCAGGCCGGCAAAGGGTTCGATGGCGTAGGCGTCATTGAGCGGCAGGTGGTAGCCGAGTTCGGTGAACACCTGGGTCGACGAGGCGCGATACGACGACTTGAGCTGCTGGTTCAGGCTGCCGGCGGCCACGTTGCGCTTGGTGTCGATGTCGTGCCAGGTGTAGGCCGCGCCCGCCATGAAGCGGACGTGGCCGGGGCCGGCCGCGAAGTTGCGCCCGCCGAACAGGGTCGCGGTGTAGCTGTCGACGTCGGTGCGCGACGCGGCATCGGCGATCGAGCTGTGGCTGCCCGTGTAGCCGAGCGCGCCGCCCAGGCGCCAGCCGCCGCCGACCGCGCCGTCGCCGCCGACGAAAAAGCCGCCGGCCGACTGCTTCACGCTCGATGCGTTGCCGTCGCCGCCGAGCGTGCTCCAGTTGCCGAAGGCCTGGGCCCAGAGCGGCGAGGCGCCGCTTTGCGGCAGGGCGTCGGCGGAAGGCGAGCCCAGCTGGGCGGTGGGCTGGCCGGCGCGCATGGGCGCGTCCAGGTTGCCGCGCAGGTGCTCCAGCGGCAACGCGCGCACGGTGTCCGCCTGGCCTTGCAGCACCGAGGCGGTGCTCGCGTAGGCTTCACCCGCGAGCAGCTTGAGGGCCGATCGCGCTTCGTTCGCCGTCATCGACAGCACCGCCGTGGTCACCTGGCGCGCGCCGGAACCCTGGACCGACGCGTTGCCGCTGCCGATGACGGCCGATCCGCCACCCGGCGACGCGTCATTGCCGTTGGTCGAGGAGCCCGCGCCGTTGGACGACGAGCCAGTGCCGGCCACGGGCGGGTCTTCCTTGTCGAGGGCTTCGCCCACGCTGCTTTCGTTGCCGCCATTGCCGATGCTGCCGATCGGGACGTCATTGCGCGTCAGCGTCATGTAGGCGTTCTTCGTGTCGTAGCTGAGCGTGGGCGTAAGGAAGGCATAGGCGCTGGAGGCGCCCGTGAAGCGGCCCTGGATGCCGCCGTCGGCGGTCAGGATGTTGTAGGTGGCGCGCGGCGCATAGTTGCCGGCCGGCCCGATGTGCGCCACGGTCCCGTCCAGGCTGGCGATGCCGGTGACGTGGATGCGATCGCTCGCGCTGCTGGCCGGGTCGGCGTGCACGCGGTAGATCGTGTCCGCGCCGAAGGTCAGGTTGCCGTTGATCGTCAGCGTGCCGATGGGCGAGCCGTCATTGCCGGGCGCGATGACGGCGGTGGGGTAGAGCGTGGTGGCGCCGAGTTGGCCGACGCCCGCCAGCACGACTTCGCGGCCGATGTCGACGGGGCCGTTCAACTTGCCGTCGATTTCCAGGGCGCCGTCGGCGATCAGGATGGGGCCGCTCAGGCCGCTGCTGTCGGCGGTCAGGATCAGCGACCCCGGGCCGGTCTTGACGAAGCCTTGCGTGCCTTGCAGCGGGTTGTGGATGGTGTCGACGAACTGGCCGGAGGCATAGGTGCCGTCGCCAACCACCAGGGCCGGCGGATTGCCGCCGCTGCCGACCAGGGTGATGGGCGCGCCTTGCAGGGTGTAGCGGTCGGTGGCGAACTGGATGCCGGACACGCGCACGGGGCCGGCGCCGCCATCCACCGTGACGGTGCCGGTCGCGCCCGCGAATATGGCGTAGCCGCCGTCGGGCAGGGCGCCGGTGGCATTGGCCGGGCTGTTCCAGTTGGCGCTGGCGGCGCTCCAGGTGCCGTTGCCGCCGCCCGCGCGGGTCGCCGACGCCACGCCGTTGCCGTTCCACAGATTGGTCGTGCTGGGGCCCAGGATGAGGTTGATCTGCTTGTCGCCGGTGAGCGACTGGATGGTCGCGGCCGGCAGCGAGTCGCCGCTGACCGTGCCCAGCGTCAGGCCGTTGCCGCTCAACGTGCCGCCGTACGACAGGATGCGGTAATAGCCGGCGTTGACGCCCAGGGTGTTGACCGACACGTTCAGCGTGGTGTTGTTCAGGGCGACGTTGCCGCCGACCGTGATGTTGTCGCCGGTGCCGGGTTGCGTGATCGGCAGGCCCGCGTAGCCGGTCTCGAAATCGAACACGGCGTTGTTCATCGACAGGTCGCCCTTGACGACGAGGTTGCCGTTGGACACGCCGGTCGGCGTGCCGACGGGGTAGCCGGGCGCGACGCGCGCGCCCGTCACGTCGAGATTGCCGTCGATCGTGCCGAAGCCCGACACGGTGCCGTTCGACGCGGCGTTGACATTGCCGGCAAGGGTGACGCCGGCGGCGCCGCCGTTGCCGCCGACCACCAGCGTGCCGCCGTTGACGTCAATGCCGCCCGGCAGGCTGGCCGAGCCGTCGAACACCTGCGTATTGCCGGACGCCACCGTCAGGTCGGCGGCCATGGCGGCGCCGCAGCAGGAGGTACTCAATGCGACCGTGGCCGTCAGCCACTTGTTCGTGCGGTAAGTCAAGACTGGGATCCTTTTTGTCGCGGCCCAGCGTGTGGAATCCATGCGTATCCGTCCGCGGAAATACGGTTTCCATGCGCGGAAATATTTTGTATGGATTCGACTGGCCCGTAGAAAAAGGACGCAATTTATACCCCCTTTTTTGCAAAATAAAAAATTATCCCTTAGATACGATCCAAATCGAGGTCATCAATATGAATGGATACCAACCGCCTTGTTTTAATTGAGGTTTTGGATACCGGCCACATTATCAAAATGGCGGGAATTGATACATTAGATATTATGTTTCAGGCACGAAAACTGCTGACTCCGGATTTTTGAAGTCCATTCGTTTTTATTATTTATCCGGCTTGATTGGCTGGCTTGTCGAATTGCCGCGCGGCGGTGGCGGGCGGCGCGCCGCTGGCGGCCGGATGCGGCGGCGCCCGCCAGGCCGACGTGCCGTCGCCAGGCGGGGCCAACGTCGCCGACCGTCTACGGATTCACCAGCACCGGCTTGTCGCGGTACGCCGCCGGGAAGGTCCGGGCCAGGTTCTCCACCTTGGGCACGTCGTTCACCATGATGTACATGCTGTACGGATGCCGCACCAGGTAGTCCTGGTGATAGCCCTCGGCGGGATAGAAGCCCTTGAGCGGCTCGACCGTGGTCGCCAGCGCCTTCGGGTAGACGCCCGACTTGTTCAGTTGCGCGATGTAGGCCTCGGCCACTTTGCGCTGGTCGTCATTGGCCGGGAACACCGTGGACCGGTACTGCGTGCCGCTGTCCGGACCCTGGCGGTTGAGCTGGGTGGGATCGTGCGCCACGGAGAAATAGATCTGCAGCAGCTGGCCATAGCTGACCTGGCTGGGGTCGTAGGTGATCTCGACGGATTCCGCGTGGCCGCTGCGGCCGCCGCTGACGGTGTCGTAGTCGGCGGTGGACGCCTGGCCGCCGGCGTAGCCGGAGACCGCCGAGGTGACGCCCTTGACGTGCTGGAACACCGCCTGCACGCCCCAGAAGCAGCCGCCGGCGATCACGGCCTTTTCCTGGGCCGCGCCGGCCGGCGCGTCGAGCGCGGGCGGCGGAATGACGAAGGCGGTTTCGGCGGCGCCGGCCGAGCCCATGGCGAACAGGGCGCCGGCGGCGGCCAGCGTGGCGCGGGAGAGGGAAAGAAGGGGCATGATGCGCAATCCTCGAAAAAAAGGCGGCCCAGGTCAGGCCTGCGGGGTGAAGCTCATGGCCACGCCGTTCATGCAGTAGCGCAGTCCGGTCGGGCGCGGCCCATCGTCGAAGACGTGGCCCAGATGGCCGCCGCAGTTGCTGCAATTGACGGCGGTGCGGGTCATGCCGAAGCTGCGGTCTTCCAGCGTGTCGACGGCGCGATCCAGCGGTTGCCAGAAGCTGGGCCAGCCCGTGCCGCTGTCGAACTTGGTGGCCGACGAGAACAGCTTCTGGGCGCAGCCGGCGCAGGCGAACGTGCCGGCGCGGTGCTCGTCGTTGAGCGGGCTGGTGTAGGGCCGTTCGGTGCCTTCCTGGCGCAGCACCTCGTATTGCGCCTGGGTCAGCCTGGCGCGCCATTCGGCGTCGCTCAGGGTATAGGGATAGGCGCGGGCCTGCGCGGCACGGGCGCCACGCCCGGCCAGCAGCGGCGCCAGGCCGGCGGCGGCGAATACACCGCTCGCGCCCAGGAAATGCCTGCGTGTCAGTTTCATGGGAAGTTCCTTGGTGAATGGCTCATGGGGGCCGCGTGGCGCGGGCCGGCCGTCGGCGCGGCCGGGCCGGCGCCGACGGGGCGGTCGGCTGGCCTACTTGCCCATGCTGTCCTTGCTCATGGAGCCGCCCTTGGACATGCCGTCCTTCGACATGCCGCCCTTGGACATCCCGTCTTTCGACATGCCATCCTTGGCCATGCCGTCCTTCTTCATGCCGTCGTGCGACACGCCGTCCTTGGACATGGAGTTCTTCGACATGCCATCCTTGGCCATGCCGTCCTTCGACATGCCGTCCTTCGACATGCCATCTTTCGACATGCCGCTCTTGGCCATGCCGTCCTTGGACATGTTGTCGGCCGCGTGCGCGGCAACCGCGCCAAAGGCCAGGCACAGCGAAAATGCGGCGGTGGTGAGTGTCTTCATGATGCGTTCCTCTGGTGTGTCGTGGTGGAAAGAAAAAAGCACCTAGCTGCCGCCGAACCAGTTGTAGCCCTGGTCCTCCCAGTAACCGCCCGGGTAGGTGTTGGTGACGAAAATCGCCTGGATGTGCTTGGGGTTCTTGTAGCCAAGCTTGGTGGGCATCCGCAGCTTCATCGGGAAGCCGTACTCCGGCGGCAGGGTCTTGCCATCGTAGGTCAGCGCCAGGATCGTCTGCGGATGCAACGCGGTCGGCATGTCGATGCTGGTGTAGTAGTCATCGGCACACTTGAATCCCACATATTTCGCGGTCAGGTCGGCGCCCACGCGCTTCAGGAAGGTCGAGAACGGCACGCCGCCCCATTTGCCGATGGCGCTCCAGCCCTCGACGCAGATGTGGCGCGTAACCTGGTCGATCTGCGCCATGGCGCGCAGCTCGTCCAGCCGCCAGCGGCGCTTGTCCGCCACCATGCCGGTGACCTCCAGCCGGAAGCTCTCTTCCTCGACCTGCCGCACCTCGTCGATGCCGTAATAGGCATTGAACGGGAACGGGCGGGTGATCATCGATTCCGGGTAGGTGGGTGCCAGCTTGTTCGGGTCGAAGATCCAGCCCTGCACGCGATCGTTCAAGCGCGACACCGCGGTCAGCGCCTTTTCCACGTTTTCGTCGTCGGACAGCGTGCAGCCGGACAGCATCGCCAGCCCGCCCAGCGTCAGGCTGTTGCGCAGGAAGGCCCGGCGCGAGGGCGCCTCGACCCGCTTGTCCAGGATCTTCACGGCTTCCTTGAGGATCGCGGGGCCGTCCAGGCCCAGCAGCGACAGGCGTCGTTTTGCGCTCACGAGGGTCTCCTTATTTGCCGCGGATCATGGCGATGAGGCTGCGCGGCACCAGCGCCACCATGACCAGGTGCACCGCCACGAACGCCACCAGCAGCGCCATGGCGAAGAAATGGATGCGGCGCGCGAATTCATAGCCGCCCAGCAGCGTGCGCAGCGTGTCGAACTGCACCGACTTCCACAGCACCAGGCCCGACAGGACCAGCACCGTGATATCCGCGATGACGAACAGATAGGCCAGCCGCTGCACCTGGTTGTAGTGGCGCGGGTCGGCATGCGACAGCTTGCCGCGCAGGGCCGCGGCCAGGTCGCGGGCGACGCCGCGCGGGCCGACCGGGAAGAACTTGCGCCACAGGCGGCCGGTGGTCAGGTTCAGCCCCAGGTAGAGCAGGCCGTTGACCAGCAGCAGCCACATGCCGGCGAAGTGCCATTGCAGCGCGCCGCCGAGCCAGCCGCCCAGGGTGGCGCCGTTGGGAAAGGTGAAGTCGAAGAACGGCGCGGCGTTGTAAATGCGCCAGCCGCTGGTCACCATGATGACCACGGCCAGCGCATTGAGCCAATGCATGATGCGCAGCCAGCCGGGATGGACCGGGCCGCGGCTGTCGGGCGCCGGGGCGGCGGGGGCGTCTGGGGTGGCGGGCGTGGCCATCATGGCGGGGCTCCTCGGGGAGGCGGTTGTTGTCGTTGGAGCCATTCTTCCCCGGCGCCGATATCGAAGTCCTCACGCAAACTTAAAATAAATGTGATAACTCGCCGGCCATGGATTGGCGACAATAGCGCTGCCGGGGGCGGATCGCCCGCGCCCGGCGCTGTCCGCGGCCCCGGCCGCCACCCTTGCACCGAGCCCCTATGGATACGCCCCGCCGCGTCCTGATCGTCGAAGACGACGCCCACATCGCCGAATTGCTGCGCCTGCACCTGCGTGACGAGGGCTATGCCGTCGAGCACGCCGCCGACGGCAACGAAGGCATGCGCCGGCTCGAAGAGGGCGGCTGGGACGCGCTGGTGCTGGACCTGATGCTGCCCGGCATCGACGGCCTGGAAATCTGCAAACGCGCCCGCGCCATGACGCGCTACACCCCCATCATCATCACCAGCGCCCGCTCCAGCGAGGTGCACCGCATCCTCGGCCTGGAACTGGGCGCCGACGACTACCTGGCCAAGCCGTTCTCGATGCTGGAGCTGGTGGCGCGGGTGCGCGCGCTGCTGCGCCGCACCGAGGCGCTGGAGCGCAACGCCCGCATCGACGCCGGCAGCCTGCGCCAGCACGGCGTGGCCATCGACCCGATCGCCCGCACCGCCTCGGTCGACGAGCGCCGGCTCGAGCTGACGCCGCGCGAGTTCGACCTGCTGCATTTCTTCGCCCGCCATCCGGACAAGGTGTTCTCGCGGCTCGACCTGCTGAACCAGGTATGGGGCTACCAGCACGAGGGCTACGAGCACACCGTCAACACCCACATCAACCGGCTGCGCACCAAGATCGAGGCCGATCCGTCCAATCCGCAGCGCATCCTCACGGTCTGGGGCCGCGGCTACAAGTTCGCGGCGGCGCCGGGCGCGCCGGCGGAGCCGACGCCATGAAGCGCCTGACCCTGACCCAGCGCCTGTCGGCCGTGTTCGCCTTGCTGCTGCTGGCTTGCTGCGGCGCGTCGGCCTGGCTGCAGATCTCGGCCAACCTGCGCTACGAACAGGAAGTGGTGCAGCGGCTGTCCAGCGGCCTGGCGCAGCATATCGCCGGCACCAACGAGCTGATGGACGCCAACGGCTGGAAGCCGGAGGCGGTGCGTTCGCTGTTCTCGATGCTGATGATGGTGAATCCGGCGGTCGAGGTCTATCTGCTGGACAACGACGGCCGCATCGTCGGCGACGCGGCGCCGCCCGGGCAGATCAAACGCGACCGCGTGGACCTGGCGCCGGTGCGCCGCTTCCTGGCGGGCGGGACGCTGCCGATCGCGGGCGACGATCCGCGCCACCTGGATACCGCCAAGGTGTTCTCGGCAGCGCCGGTGCGGGTGGCCGGGCGCGAGCAGGGTTACGTCTATGTGGTGCTGCAAGGCCAGGCGCACGACGCGCTGGCCATGGCGGCCTCGCGCAGCGCGGTGCTGCGCACCACCCTGTGGTCGATCGCGCTGGTGGCCTTGCTGGGCCTGGTGGCGGGCCTGGCGGCATTCGGCCTGATCACGCGGCCGCTGCGGGGGCTGACGCGCGCGGTGCGCGCCTTCGGCGACGACGACGGTCGCGCGCTGGCCGCGCTGGAAAAGCCGGCCGACGCCGCCGATACCAGCGGCGACGAGATCTCGCTGCTGCGCCGCAGCTTCGTGCAGATGGGACGGCGCATCACCGAGCAGTGGCGCGAACTGACGCGCCAGGACCAGCAGCGGCGCGACCTGATGGCGAACATCTCGCACGACCTGCGCACGCCGCTGACCTCGCTGCACGGCTATCTGGAGACCCTGCGGCTCAAGGACGAGACGCTGGATGCCGGCGAGCGCCGCCGCTACCTGGATATCGCGCTGGCGCAGAGCCGCAAGGTCGGCCGGCTGGCACAGGAATTGTTCGAGCTGGCGCGGCTGGAGTCCGGACTGGTGCGGCTGGAGCCCGAAACGTTCTCGCTGCCCGAGCTGGCGCAAGATGTGGTCCAGAAATTCGAGTTGGCCGCCGAGGCGCGCCAGCAACGGCTTACCACCGCCATCGACCAGGAACTGCCGCCGGTGCGCGCCGACCTGGGCATGATCGAGCGGGTGCTGACCAATCTGCTGGACAATGCCATCCGCCACACGGCCCCGGGCGGGCGTATCGAGCTGCGCCTGGGCGCGGCGCGCGGCGGCGTGCAGGTGCGGGTCAGCGACAACGGCGCGGGCATTCCCGAAGCCTTGCGCGCAGGCCTGTTCACTCGCGCCTCGGTGTTGGCCAACGGGCCGCGCGATGGCGGCGGGCTGGGGCTGGTGATCGTGCACCGCATCCTGCAACTGCACCACAGCGACATCCGGCTGGTGGAGCGGCCCGAGCCCGGCGCGGTATTCGAGTTCGACCTGCCGGCGGCGCGCTGAGCCGACGCCGCCCGGCGGGCGACCTCCGCTAAGGCTGCCGAGGCCGCGGCGGGCCGCCGTCGGGGGTTGCCGCGCTGGCGGGCGCCGGCAGGCGCCGCACCGTGCCTCGCGCGGCGTCGACCTCCAGCCAGTCGCCGCTGGCCACCTGGCGCAGGATGCCCTGCACGTTGACCACGGCCGGTATGCCGAACTCGCGCGCCACGATGGCGCCATGCGAGAGGTAGCCGCCGGCTTCCATGACCACCGCTCCCGCGCGCAGGAACAGCGGCGTCCAGGCCGGATCGGTGGAGGGCGCCACCAGGATGGCGCCGGCCGGCATCGCCAGCGCCGCGTGCGGATCCTGGGCGACGAAGGCGGGGCCCTGCGCCCGGCCGCTGGCGACCGGCGTGCCGCGCCAGGAGGCGTTGCCACCGACCGGCGCGGCGGACGCGACCACGGGGGGCGCCTCGCCGTATTCGACGATCACGTCGCGATCGGGCGCTTCGGCCCACGCCGCCAGACGCGCGCGCCGGTCGGCGGCGCGGCGCGCGGCGGCCGCGGGGGCGAGACGGCCCGCGGCGAGCGCGAAGATCTCTTCGGCGGTCAGGTGGAAGATGTCGTCGGCGGCCGCCAGGCCGTCCGCGCCGCGCATGCGCGTGCCCAGCTCCAGCGCGCTGCGGCGCGCCGCCGCCAGGTACGCCACCAGCACGCTGCGCGCGGCTTCGCGCTGGGCGCCTTCACGGCGCGCGGCCGCCAGCAGCTTCGCGGCCAGCGGACGTTGCCACCAGGGCAGGGCGGCGCGCACCGCCTGCCATGCCTCGCGCGCGGCCCGTTCCTGGCGGGCGCGCAGCGCCGCGGGGTCGGCGCCGATCAGGTTCAGCACGCTGTCCAGCAGGTAGTCGGGCGCTTCGCGCCAGCGCGGATTGCGCAGGTAGGTTTCGTACACCGCGCGATGGCCGTAGCGCCCCAGGAAATCCGCCAGCGCCTGGCGGAAGGCGCTGTCCGGCGGCAGGCGCCAGGCCCAGGCGGCGCCATCGCGGCCCGGCTCGCGCAGCCAGGCCAGGGTGTGCGGTTCGCGCGCCGCCCGTTGCGCCAGCGCCATCAGGTCATAGCTTTGGGCCGCCGTCACGCTGGCTTCGCCGCCGGCCATCAGCGCCGCGGTCAGCGCATGGCCTTCGCCGGGACGGGCGCGTTCCACCCATTCCAGCAGTTTGGACAGGGCGCCGCCGCCCGAGCCTTGCAGGAAGAACAGGTCGTCGGCGGCGGCCACGGTGCGGAATTGCTCCAGCAGGCGCGCGCCCAGCGCCGCGCTGTCGGCCGGCGGCGTTTCATCCAGCCAGGCCCGCGCCCGCGCGAACTGGCGCGGCAGGTCGGCGTCGGCGCGGCGCCGCAGCGGCCCGGCCCGGCGCAGGTAGCGCAGCATGCGCAGTGCGTGGCGCCAGCGCTGCGCCAGGCCGGGCGCGGGCACCTGGATCTCGGGCTGCGGGCCGCCCAGCAGCGCGTTCATGGCGCTCGGGGCGATGCCGAGCGCATCGTGGCCGACCCACTGGATCACGGAGGCGTCCAGGTAGACGCGGCCGTCGAACATTGCCGCCAGGCGCGCGCCCGGCAGCGTGCGGTAGCCGCTCAGTTCGAAGCCGCGAGTCAGCATGCGCTCGGCCATCAGGCGGCCGCCGTCCCATTCCAGCGCGGACATGGGCAAAGGCAGCACTTCGCGGGTATTGCCGCGCGACCAGTAGGAAGGTTGCGATTGCAGGCCGGGGTAGGTGTGGCGCGCCATGGCGGTGACGGGCCTGGCTTGCACGATCCAGAAATCCTGGCCGTCGTGGACCCATTCCAGGTCATAAGGGGCGCCGGAATAGTCCAGGGCGCGGGCGGCGTCGCGCGCCAGGGCGGCCAGCGCGTCCACCTGCGCGGGCGTCAGGACGGGCTGCGCTGCCCGCGCCGCCGACTGCTCCACCAGTTGTGTGCCGCCGCCGGCAGCGGGCAGGGTGGCGCGGCGTTTGGCGCCGATGCGTTGGCGGGCCAGGGGCCAGGCCAATTGACGGGCATCCGCGTGCAAGTGGTATTCGTCACCCTCGGCCTGGCCGCCCACCAGGGATTCGCCCAGGCCCCAGTTGGCGTGGATCACCATGCGATCGAGGCGGCCGCCGAGCGGGTCGCAGGTGAAGGCGATGCCGGAGGCCGTGGCGGGCAGCAGGGGCATGACCACCACGGCCATGGGGCGTTCTTCGGCTTGCAGGCCGAGACGCTGGCGGTAGGCGTCCGCCTGCGGCGACCATGCCGAGTCCCAGATGTGTCGCACGGCGTCGACGGCCGCCGCCGCGCCGCGCACGTTCAGGCACGACAGATGGATGCCGGCGAACGATGCGGTGCGCGCGTCTTCCTGGGGCGACGAGGAGCGCAGCGCCAGGGGCAGGTCGAGCCAGCCGCGCTGGCGCAGGGCCTCGTGCAGCGCCTGCGCCAGCGCGTCGGCCACGGGCTCGCCGGGGCGTCGCGCGAGGCTGGCGGACGCCGCCAGCACGAAGCCTGGCGGCACCGGAATCCCGAGTTGCGCCATGCGCGCCAACTGCCAGCCCTTACCGCCCGCGCCCGCGACGCCAGCCTCGCGGGCGGCGGCCCAGTCCAGGATGGCCGCGGTGGTCACGCGGCGCTCCCGGATGGCGCCGCGCCTTGCAGGAACAATGAAAGCAGCGCATCGAATTCGCGCCGCAGGCTGGCGCCGGGCAGGTCGAGCCAGCGCAGCAGCGCGCCCAGGTGCAGGAACTGCAGTTGGTGCGTGAGCAGGTCGGCAGGCAGGTCGGCGCGCAATTGACCCGCCTGCTG
Source organism: Achromobacter sp. EG18 (assembly GCF_059759395.1). Lineage (NCBI taxonomy): Bacteria > Pseudomonadati > Pseudomonadota > Betaproteobacteria > Burkholderiales > Alcaligenaceae > Achromobacter > Achromobacter sp. EG18. Next base: position 1,337,566 of record NZ_CM186213.1, on the reverse strand, counting down.
TCCTTGCGTGATGAGGCTGTGGAACAGCGTCTGCAGGCCGCTGCGCGGCGAGCGGCCGTCGCCCTGGGCGTCGGGGCGCAGGGTCGACAGGCGGTAGCGCAGGTAGGGCCCGAGATAGGCGCGGTTGGCTTCGGACCAATGCGCGGAGGCGTGCAGGACACGTCTGAGCCGCGCGGCAAAGCCGGGCACCGCGCGCAGCCTGGGCAGCAGGTCCACCATGCTGGCGGCCAGCTCGGCGTGGAAGCGGTGCGCCAGCAGGGCTTCCTTGACCGGGAAATGGTTGTACAGCGTGCCCTTGGAAACGTCCGCCTGGGCCGCGATCTGCTCCATGGTGACGACCTCGTAGCCCAGGGTCTCGAACAGGCGGTAGGCGGTCTGGGCCAGATGGTCCAGCGTCTGCTGGCGCTTGCGCTCGCGCAGGCCGGGGGCGGGGGAGTCGTGCGGATCGGCGAGGGACATGGGGCGGGAAATTATTGAACGAAAAATAATATTATACGACGTTTAATAATTTTCCCGGCCCCGTATGAAGGGGGCAGCCGCGGGCCGGCCGGTCAGGCCGCCGTCGGCATCCTGCCGTTCAGCAGGTAGTCCATCAGCTCGCGCACGCTGCGCATGGCGTCGCCGAACGGCAGCTTGGAGGCGCCCCGGAAGAACAGGCCGCGACTGACTTCGCCGCGCATGGCGGCGGCCAGCTTCAGGTCGATGCAGAACTGGCCGAAGCGCGCGATGCCGTCGCGCAGTCCGCACTGCGTCAGGCAGTCCATGCGCTGGCTGCAGCGGCGCGCGTCGCAGCGGGTGTTTTCCTGCAGCGTCTTTTCCTGGCGCAGGTAGCGCGTCAGCCAGGGCGTCGGCACGGCGCGGGCGGGCAGGCCGGCGACGCTGGTGAATTCGGCCAGCTTGTCGGGGTCGGCTTCCATCAGGACACGCTTGAAGTTCTCGTGCGCGTCGCCTTCCCGGGTCACGGCGAAGGCCGTGCCGACCTGCACGCCGTCGGCGCCGTTGCCGAGCCAGTGGCGTACCTGTTCATGGCTGCCGACGCCGCCGGCCACGATCAGGCGCGGGGCGTCGCGGCCCAGTTGCAGGTCCTGGAACAACTGGCGGCATTCGGCCAGCACGCGCTTGAAGTCGAAGCGTTCATCGTGGATGTCGTCCAGGCGGGCCGCGCCCAGGTGGCCGCCGGCGTAGCCGGGGTGCTCGATGACCACGGCGTCGGCCATGCGGCCTTTCTTCATCCATTTCTTCAGCACCGCCGCCACGCCGCGCGCTTCGGACAGGATCGGCACCAGGGCCACCTTGGGATAGTCGGCGGTCATGTCGGGCAGGTCCAGCGGCAGGCCGGCGCCCATCACGATGGCCTGGGCGCCGCTTTCGCAGGCCTGGCGCACCAGCGCGGGATGGTCGCGCACCGCCTTCATGACGTTCACGGCCACCACGCCGCGCCCCTGCGCGGTGTCGAGCGCGGCGCGCACTTCACGGTCCAGGGCCACCAGGTTGGCGTTGTCGATCTGCTCGCGGTCGCGGCAGTCCTCGGTCTGCTCGATCAGGTCCGGATGGTGATGGCGCAAGTCCACACTGGCAATGGTGCCGACCGCGTTCTGGCTGGCGACCGCGCCGGCCAGGCGATGGGCGGATACGCCGACGCCCATGCCGCCCTGGACGATGGGCAGCAATTCGCGTCCGGCGAGTGTGAGGGATTTGAACCACGTCATGAAATGGGAGCCTTTATTGGGAACAGTGGCTCCGAGGCTAGAGCAAGGCATGCCGCGCCGCCTTGCGCGGGATCAAGCGGGCGGGGGAAAGCGGGGGGGATGAAGGCGCCGCGCCAGACGCGGTCGCCGCGAAAGCAAAAAAGGGGCGGAGCACGGCGGCTCCGCCCCTTGCCGCCGGTGAATCACGCCACCAGCTTGACCAGCGCCGGCACCGTCAGCACGGCGGTGTAGTAGCCCATGAACTGCACGCCGGTGTTAAAGCCGAACAGGCGCGACAGCAGGCCGCCGAACAGGCCCATGGTCAGGATCACCAGCAGGCCCAGGAACTGGCCTTCCCACACGCTGATCACGATGATCAGGCCGACGAAGGTGGCGATGATGGCCTCGTGGCTGACCTTGCGCGACACGAACAGCGCGGCGCGGCGCGCGAAGTTCATGGCGAACGGATACGACACGATCGCCGCCAGCAGCACCGCCAGCATGCCGTAGCCCAGGAACTCCCAGTGGTTCAGCAGGTTGTGCAGGTTGTGGGTCTGGCCGCTGGCCGCGTCCACCGTGAAGCGCGGCGGGGCGTTGAACAGCGGCGCGGCCGGACCGGCGGCCACCGGGCTGAGCGGCAGGCCGAAAGCGATCAGCGGGATCAGGGCCTCGGCGATGTAGGTGGCCTCGGTGACGCCGTTGCGCGCGCTCAGCACCGTGGTCAGGCGGTGATAGGCGTGCTTGACGCGCGAGCCCACCAGTTCGCCCAGCACCACCGTCATCGCCACCGGGCTGAACACGAAGGTGGCGCTGGAGATGGTGGCAGTGGCCAGGGTCCAGCGGGTCTGGATGCGATCCATCACCTTGAGCGGGTTGGGGAAGTAGCCCGACCAGCCCTTGACGTCCGGCGCAAGCGAGAACGTGCGCACCTTGTCGCGCATCATTTTGGCGCGGCCCTGCGGCGCGATCACGGTGAACAGGTCGGCGATCAGCGGGCCGATGGCGATGCCCAGGAAGTAGCTGATGCTGAGCTTGACGCCGTACTTGGCGGTCAGGCTCTGCAGCGCCACGATCACCACCACGAAAGGCACCAGCAGCGCCACCGCGGCCCAGCGGCCGGCCGAGAAATAGGCGATCAGCACCGCCGCGGCCAGGAAGATCCACGGCGCCGACTTGGTGATGGCGCCGCCGAACGGCGCCAGCAGCACGGCGAACAGCACCGCCAGCGGCACCGCCACGAAGGCGGCGACGATGGCGCCCGACACCATCTTGCGCAGCGCGATGTGCGGCACGCCGAGCTTGCGCAGCATGTTGGCGTCCTGCAGCAGCGGCGTGGCGAGCGTGTCGCCGGGAATGCCCAGCAGCGCCGTCGGCACCGCGTGGGTCATGTGCTTGGCCACCGCGCCGGCCAGGAAGAAGGTGAAGACGCCGGCCGGCGGCACGCCCAGCAGCACCACCAGCAGCGTCAGCGGCGCCAGCGTGGTGGTCTCGTCGGTGCCGGACACCAGGCCGATGGCGGCGAACACCACCGCGCCCAGGAGGCCCATGCCGGCGGCCACCATGATCTGTTCAAGCAACACGGGATCGCTCATGCCGGCACCTCTTCACGCACGTTGCGCGGTTGGGCCTGCGGCGCCGGCGCCGCGGCGGGCGCGGCGAACAGCTCGTACAGGTCCAGTTCCTTCAGTTCTTTGACCACCGCCGGCGGCAGGTCCGCCAGCGTGCCCAGGCCGCCCGGTTGCGCGGCCAGTTCGGCCAGCACCTCGGCGCGCCAGGCCGGATCGTGCGAGGCGCTGTGCTCGACCACTTCGCGCTTGGGCGGGAACAGGCGGGCGCAGATCACGCCCGCCAGCACGCAGCCGGCCAGGCCGGCCAGCATGGCGTAGGCGTGCGCCAGCTCGGGCGAGGCGACCTTGTCGCGCAGCCAGCCGCTGGCGGCGTAGAAGCCCGCCACGCTGACGGCGATGCCGATGGCGATGGCCCACGCCAGGTGGCGCAGGTCGACCGTGTCGTTCCATACTTCGGCCAGGCGTCCGGCGGACGCCTTGCTGTCTCTTTCCATGTCTGTCTCCTTGATGGACGGGCGGCGCGGGCGATTCCCGGCGCCGCCTCTGTTCTTGTGCGGCCGGCGTGCGTGCGCCGGCCGTGCCGCGCCGTCAGGCCGGTTTCCGCAGTTCCTCCAGCAGCGCCAGCGCGCGGTCGGCGCGCACGTCCTTTTCCTCGGCCATGCGTTTGGCCAATTGGTCGACCTCGGCGCCCACCGCGCCCACCGTCAGCGCGATGTTGCGCGCGTGCAGCGCCATGTGGCCGCGCTGGATGCCTTCGGTGGCCAGCGCCCGCAGCGCGCCCAGGTTCTGTGCCAGGCCCACGGCCACGGCGATCTCGCCCAGCTCCTGGGCCGAGCGCACCGCCATGATCTTGAGCGCCAGCCGCGCCAGCGGATGGGTCTTGGTGGCGCCGCCCACCAGGCCCACCGGCATCGGCATTTCCAGCGTGCCGACCAGGGCGCCGCTGGCGTCCTTTTCCCAATGGGTCAGCGAGGTGTAGCGGCCGTCGCGGCAGGCGTAGGCATGGGCGCCGGCCTCGACCGCGCGCCAGTCGTTGCCGGTGGCGACGATGACCGGGTCGATGCCGTTCATGATGCCCTTGTTGTGGGTGGCGGCGCGGTACGGGTCGGTGGCGGCGAACACGTAGGCGTCCAGCACGCCCTCGATGATCTCGGCGCCGCTGCGGTCCTTGGTGTCGAGGGTCTGCGGCGTCAGGCGCACGCGGGCCCGCGACAGGCGCAGGTCGGCCAGGTTCGACAGGATGCGCAGCCGCACCGTGCCACCGGTGATCTCCTCGACCAGCGGCGCCACGGCCTCGGCCATGGTGTTGACGGTGTTGGCGCCCATGGCGTCGCGCACGTCGACGATCAGGTGCAGCACCAGCATCGGGCCGCGCGGCGTGTCGGCGAACACGTGCGCCTCGATGTCCTGGCAGCCGCCGCCCAGGCCGATCAGCACCTGGTCGCGGCTATTGGCCAGCTTGACGATGCGCTCGCGCTCGCGCAGCAGGGCGACGCGCGCGCCGCGCGGGTCGCTCAGGCCTAGCACCTGCACCTGGGCGCGCATCAGCGGCCGGGTGCTGGAGGTTTCGAAGCCGCCGTTCTCGCGCGCCAGCTTGGCCATGAACGAGGCCGCCGCCACCACCGACGGTTCTTCCACCGCCATCGGCACCAGCACGTCGCGGCCATTGACCTGGAAGTTGCCGGCCACGCCCAGCGGCAGCTCGAAGGCGCCGATGACGTTCTCGATCATGCCGTCGGCGCGGTCCAGGCCCAGCGCGCCCGGCTCGGCCAGTTGCTGGTGTTCCTCGGGCGTCAGGCCGGCCGCGTCGGCGATGGCGGCGAGGCGTTGGGCGGGGGTGAGGGCGCGGAAGTTGGGCAGGCGTGAATCGGCCACCATGGCATGTGTCTCCATCGGAAATCTAAGAATTGGGTGGCCAGATTCTAGGTAAACTGTACCGGCATTCAGAGGTACAGTTTGGGCGAACAGTACCATCGCACTGCACCAATTTTCGACTTTTTCCCGCTGGAAACCACGCCGTGGACGCCGATAATTCCCCGGGCCGCGCCCCGCGCGCCGCGCCCATCGCCGAAAGCCTGGCGCGCCTGATCGGGCGCCAGATCGCCGAGGGCGTCTACCGCCCGGGCGATAAATTGCCATCGCTGCGCGAGCTGGCGCAATTGCACCGCTACGCCAAGAACACCGTGGTGGTGGCGTTCGAGATGCTGGTGGCGCGCGGGCTGGTGGAACCGCGCCGCGGCTCGGGCTTCTACGTGCTCGATACCGGTCCGGCGCGGCGCGCCGCCGACGAGGAGTCGGGCCAGTTGAGCCGCGCCATGGACATCGTCTGGCTGATGCGCGAGCAGCTCAAGACCCAACCCGACGCCATCGCCGCCGGCGACGGTTTCCCGCCGGTGGAATGGCTGGCCGACATGCGCATGGACCGCTATCACCAGAAGGTGGTGCGCACCGGCCTGGGCACGCTGTTCCGCTATGGCAGCCGCTTCGGCTACGCGCCGCTGCGCGAGAGCCTGGTGCGCAAGCTGGGCGACGTCGGCATCAGCGCGGCGCCGTCGCAACTGGTGCTGACGCACGGCGCCAACGAGGCCATGGACCTGGTGATCCGCTATTTCCTGCCGCCGGGCGCGGCGGCGCTGGTGGACGATCCGGGCTACTACCCGCTGTTCGGCAAGCTCAAGCTGGCGGGCGTGCGCATGCTGGGCGTGCCGCGCCTGGCGGACGGGCCTGACCTGGCGGCGCTGGAGGCCTTGTTGCAGCGCGAGAAGCCGCGCCTCTTTTTCACCCAGTCGCTGGCGCACAATCCCACCGGTTCGGACATCTCGCCGGCCAAGGCCTACAAGCTGCTGCAGCTGTCCGAGCGCTACAACCTGATCGTGGTGGAGAACGACCCGCTGGCCGACTTCAAGCCGACCTCGGCGGTGCGGCTGTCGGCGCTGGATCAGCTGGAACGCACGGTCTACATTGGCAGTTTCTCGAAGTCGTTCTCGGCGGCCTTGCGGGTTGGCTTCATCGCCTGCGGCGCGGGCCTGGCCAGCGATCTGGCGGACCTGAAGGCGCTGGTGCACGTCAGCAGTTCGGAATACTGCGAGCGCATGGTCGACGTGATGCTGCGCGACGGCCACTACGAACGCCATCTGGTGCGCCTGCGCCAGCGGCTGGAGGCGGCCACCGGCGACGCGCTGCGGGCGCTCGATTCGCTGGGCGCGACGGTCTACACGCGGCCCACCCGCTCGCTCTATCTGTGGGCGGCGTTTCCCGGCATCGACAATTCGCTGGCGCTGGCCGAGGACCTGATGCCGGAGAAGGTCATCATGGCGCCGGGCCGGGTGTTCAGCGTCGACCCGACCGCCGTGTCACCGTGGTCGCGCTGCAATGTGGGCGCGGTGGCGTCGCCGCGCTTTCACGCGGCGCTGGCGGCGCGCCTGGGACGCGCCAGCGCTCAGCGGTAGGCGAATTCCTCGAACCAGCCGCGCAGCAAAGCCTGTGCCTGCGTGCCCAGCAGCCGCGCCGGCGGCGTGCTGGGGCAGCTGCGCGCGCCCTGCACCGCGAAGCGCTTGACGCCGCGCCGCGCCAGTTCGCGCGCCAATCCCAGCAACCGGGTCTCGTCGAGCCAGTCGGGATGCCAGGTGATGCGGCATTCGAAATCCACGCCGGCCGTCAGCAACTGCGTCAGGCAGGCCTGCGCCGGGCGGTGCGAATCGCGTCGGCCGGTGATGTCGTCATAGCCCTGCGCGTCGGCCTTGATGTCCAGGCCGACCCAGTCCAGGTAGCGCAGCACGTCGGCCAGCCGCAGCGGATAGATGCCGGCCGTGTGCAGGCCGATGCGATAGCCCATGCGCCGCGCCTTGCGGATCATCGACGGCAGGCGCGGTTCGCTCAGCGGTTCGCCGCCGGAGAACACCACGGCGTCCAGCAGCCCCTGGCGGTTGTCGAGGAAGGCGCGCACGTCGCGCCAGTCGTAGCGCGCGTTGCGCGTCTGCAGTTCGGGGTTGTGGCAGTAGTGGCAGCGCCACGGACAGCCGGCGATGAAGATGACGGCGGCCAGCGTGCCGGGCCAGTCCACGGTGGAAAACGGCGTCAGCCCTCCCACCGCCGGGGAATGGCGCGGCAGCGGCTGGGCCGCCGGCCGCGGCGGCGCGGCATAGGCCATGCGCGGCGGGTGGCGGGCGGGGGCGGCCTTGCGGCCGCCGGCCGCTTCAGGCACGTTGTTCGACGAAGAAGCGGCGTTCATTGAATTCGCCTTGTTTGCCGGTATTGAAGGAAGACACGGGGCGGTGGTAGCCCATGACGCGGGTCCAGACTTCGCAGCGCACGCGCTGGCTGTCGTCCAGGCGCAGCGCCCGCGGGGCGGCGGCTTCGGGAGAGATCACGGTTTGCATAATGGCTCCTTGGGGAAAGGCCGGGCGGGGATCGCCCGGGGAAAAAAGCGGTCGACAGCGGCGGTCAGGCCGGCGCGCAGCAAGACGCCTGCTTGGCCAGCAATTCGGCGTCGCACTTCGGGCAGAACTCGTGGTGCCCGGCCAGATAGCCGTGGTTCGGGCAGATCGAGAACGTCGGCGTGACGGTGATGTACGGCAGCCGGAAATTCGACAGCGCGCGCCGCACCAGTTCCTTGCACGCGCTGGCCGACGACACGGCCTCGTTCATGTACAGATGCAGCACGGTGCCGCCGGTGTACTTGCCCTGCAGCGACTCCTGCAGGGCCAGCGCCTCGAACGGATCGTCGGTGTGGCCCACCGGCAGCTGGCTGGAGTTGGTGTAGTAGGGCTGGGCCTCGGTGCCCGCCTGCAGGATGCCGGGGTAGCGCTTGCGGTCTTCGCGGGCGAAGCGGTAGGTGGTGCCTTCGGCCGGCGTGGCCTCCAGGTTGTAGAGGTGCCCGGTCTCTTCCTGGAACTCGGTCATGCGCGCCCGCACCCGGTCCAGCAGGCGCACCGCCAGCGCATGGCCGGCCGGCGTGGTGACGTCCTCGGCGTCGCCGCTGAAGTTGCGGATCATCTCGTTGATGCCGTTCACGCCCAGCGTGCTGAAGTGGTTGCGCAGCGTGCCGAGGTAGCGCCGCGTGTACGGGTACAGCCCCTGGTCGATGTAGCGCTGCACCACCTTGCGCTTGGTTTCCAGCACGTCGCGGCCCAGGCCCAGCAGGTGATCCAGGCGCGCCATCAGCGCTGCCTCGTCGCCGCGGCAGGTGTGGCCCAGGCGGGCGCAGTTGACGGTCACCACGCCCACCGACCCGGTCTGCTCGGCCGAGCCGAACAGGCCGTTGCCGCGCTTGAGCAGTTCGCGCAGGTCCAGCTGCAGGCGGCAGCACATGGAGCGCACCATGTGCGGCTCCAGGTCGGAATTGAGGAAGTTCTGGAAGTACGGCAGGCCGTAGCGCGCGGTCATCTCGAACAGGCGCTCGGTGTTGGGATGGTCCCAGTCGAAGTCAGGCGTGATGTTGTAGGTGGGAATCGGGAAGGTGAACACGCGCCCCTTGGCGTCGCCGGCCATCATCACCTCGATGTAGGCGCGGTTGATCATGTCCATCTCGGCCTGCAGGTCGCCATAGGCGAACGGCATTTCCTCGCCGCCGACGTAGGGGATCTGCTCCTTCAGGTCGGCCGGGCAGGTCCAGTCGAAGGTCAGGTTGGTGAACGGCGTCTGCGTGCCCCAGCGGCTCGGCACGTTCAGGTTGTAGATCAGTTCCTGCATGCTCTGCTTGACCTCGGCGTAGGTCATCGCGTCGCGCCGGATGAAGGGCGCCATGTAGGTGTCGAACGAGCTGAAGGCCTGGGCGCCGGCCCATTCGTTCTGCAGCGTGCCCAGGAAGTTGACGATCTGGCCGATGGCCGCCGACATGTGGCGCGGCGGCGTGGCCTCGATCTTGCCGGGGATGCCGTTGAAGCCTTCGGTCAGCAGCTGGCGCAGGGACCAGCCGGCGCAATAGCCGCTGAGCATGTCCAGGTCGTGGATGTGGATGTCGCCATCGCGGTGGGCCTGGCCGGCCTCGGGGGTGAAGACGCTGGACAGCCAGTAGTTGGCGGTGACCTTGCCGGCCACGTTCAGGATCAGCCCGCCCAGGCTGTAGCCCTGGTTGGCGTTGGCGTTGACGCGCCAGTCGCGCTGTTCCAGGTATTCCTCCATGGCGCTTTCCACGTCCACCAGGGTGTGGCGCAGCGCGCGCAGGCGGGCGTGTTGTTCGCGGTAGACGATGTAGGCGCGGGCGGTGCGCCAGTAGCCGGCCTTGACCAGCGTTTCCTCGACCTGGTTCTGGATGGTCTCCACGCCGGGGCAGACGTTGCCTTCGGCGGCCAGCGCCTCGATCACCGCGCCGGTCAGCGCCTGCGCGACGTCGGCGTCCAGTTCTCCGGTGCCGCGGCCGGCGGCGGCGATGGCCGCGGCGATCTTGTCGCGGTCGAATGCGACGACCCGGCCGTCGCGCTTGAGGATGTGTTGGAGTTGCATCGCTGACACCATATGTTGTGGGGTAGGGAAACTCTACCACCACCTATGGTGTCGAAAGCCCGGCTATCGAGGCGTTTGTCGGCTTGTCTTGATGCCGGTCAAACGGCGCCGGCTGGGCCGGCGCGGACGCAATGCGGCCCTAGAAACCCAAGCCGACCCCGGCCAGCGAGATCACCAGCGCCAGGGCGGCGGTGCCTATGGCCGGGCGCGGTGCCCACGACAGCATGCCGACCCACAGCAACGCGCCGGCCGACAGCCAGCCCAGCCAGGCCACCACGCCCACGGTGTTGCCCCACAGGCCGACGCAGGGCAGCAGCGCCAGCAGCAACAGCAGGATGCCCGCGCCGCGCAGCACGCGGGAATGGCCGGCCGAGGGATCGCGGCCCCAGACCTGGTCGTAATGGCGCGGCATCGCCAGGCTCAGGCAGGCCATGCCGGAATAGGTCAGCAGCAGCGCCATGGCGATGCCGAAGGCGTCGTTGAGATTCATGCCGTGGCCTCCCGCGAAGCGCGCGTATCGCGCGGCGGCGGCGCCGACAGCGGTTTGCGGCCCAGCCGCAGCGCGGCCCAGCCGGCCGCCAGGCCCATGGCCACGGCCGTCAGTTCGACCCCGGCGCTTTCCCAGTCGCCGCGCGCGATCTGCGCCAGCGGATGGTCGCCCAGCGTCAGCAGGGACAGCAGCGGCAGCAGCAGGCACAGCGCCGACAACAGGCCCAGCTGCCACAGCCAGGCGCGCCGCGGACTGCACAGCCAGGCATGGGCCAGCGTCAGCGCCCAGACGATGAAGAAGGCGCGCAGTTCCCAGCCGGCGCGCTGCGGCAGCGACACCGGCAGCAGCCGGTTGGCCCACAGGTAGGCGACGCAGGCGATCGCCAGGCCGGCCAGGGCGGCCACGTTCAGGCCTTCGATCAGGCGGTAGACGCGCGCGGTGGCGGCGCCGAATTCGTCGCCCATCCTGGCGCGGCGCTTGACCATGAACAACACCGCGCCGGTGCCCATCATGGCGGTGCCGGCCAGGCCGCACACGAAGTACAGCCATTTCATCGCCAGTCCGCCGAACTTGACCATGTGCAGGTCGGACATCACCTGGCGCGTCAACGGCGCGGCGCCACCCTCGACGCCGCCGGGGGCGCGCAGGCGCAGCAATTGGCCGGTGGCGGCGGAGAATTCCGCCATGCCGGTGGTGCTGCTGATATGGACGTTCTGGTCGGCCTCCTCGTTCCAGCCATAGACCGCGATCCGCATCGAGCCGTCTTCGGGGTTGTTGATGACGATGGCGCGCGCGGTCTGCCCGATCAACCGTTCGGCGCGCGCGACCAGCGGTTCCAGGGCCGGCACGGCGAGCGCGGTGCCGGTCAGCGGGGGCTGGTCTTCGCGCGCCAGTTCGGCCAGGTACAGGCGGGCGGCCTCGGCGCCGGGGCCATAGGTCGCCGCGATCGGCGCCGGCATCAGGGTGAAGGCCGAGATCACGATGCCGGTATAGGCGATCATGAACTGGAAGGGCAGGGTCAGCACCGCGGTGGCGTTGTGCGCGTCCAGCCACGAACGTTGGCCCTTGCTGGCGCGGAAGGTGAAGAAATCCTTGAAGATGCGCTTGTGCGTCACCACGCCGGAAACCATCGCCACCAGCATCGCCATGGCGGCGAAGGCCACGATCCACAGGCCCAGGGGCTGCGCGTGCAGGTTGTAATGGAAGTCGACGAAGTGGTCGCCGCCGAAGGTGGCGCGGCCTGCCTCGTGGTGGTCCTCGTCCAGTTCGCGGCCGGTCTCGGGGTCGAGTTCGGCGTCGGCGTATGCGCCGTTCGAGTCGAACCAGTAGGCCACCAGGCCGTTGTCGTGGTGCCGGTTGACCGGCCAGATCTCCCACATGCCGGCGCCGGCGTGATGCCGCGCCATGTACTGCACCGCCAGATCGAGCCGGCGCGCGCGATCCACCTTCACGGGCTCGCGCGCCGCCGCCTCGGCCTCGGCCGCATGGTGCTCCGGCGTCATCCAGTGGGTGATGGGTTCGGCGAACACCGCCAGCGTCCCGGTCAGGAAGACGGCGAACAGCAGCCAGGAAAACCACAGGCCGACCCAGGTGTGGAGCCAGGCCATGGACAAACGGAAACTGGGTTTCAGAACGCGCCTCTTTCTTCTATCGACGCCGCCGCGAGCCCTGCCGCGGGTCTTTTATTGAGAATGGTTCCGATTCTAGTCGAAATGGGGTCGGAATAGGACGATTCCCGACGCCATCGTGCCGGCGGACCGTGGCCCGCCGGCGCCCGCGCGGGGCGGGCGCTTCAGTCCAGCTTGATGTCGGCGCGCCGGCCCACTTCGCCGAAGGTCTTGAGTTCCTGTTCCATGCGCGCGGTGAAGGCGGCGCCGTCCAGGTAGACCGGCTCCAGCGCCAGGTCGGCGATGGCGCGGCGTACCTGCGGGTCGGCCATGATGTCCGCGACCGCGCGGTTCAACGTGTCCAGCACCGGCGGCGGCGTGCGCGCCGGCGCCACCAGCCCGTACCAGCCCACCATCGAGACGCCGGGCAGGCCGCTTTCGATGAAGGTCGGCACGTCCGGCAACTGCGGCACGCGGTGTTCGCCGGTGACGGCCAGCGCGCGCACCTTGCCCGCCTTGACCTGCGGCGCGGCCGACGACACGGTGTCGACGCCCAGCGCGATTTCGCCGCCGATCAGCGCGGTGATGAACTGCGCGCTGCCCTTGTAGGGCACCGGCGTCATTTTGGCGCCCGCGGCCTCGGCGAACATTTCACCCACCAGGTGCGGCGCCGACCCTGGACCGAAGGTGCCGTACATCAGGCCGCCGCCGGCGGTCTTGTCGCGCGCCAGCTCGGCCGCCTGTTGCGCGGTCTTGGCCGGCAGGCTGTTCTGCGCCAGCAGCACCACCGGCGCCAGCGCCACGATGGCGATGTGCTCGAAGCTGCCGCGCGGGTCGTAGGGCAGGTCGCGCTTGAGCGCCGGCAGCACGGTGTAGGTGGTGCTGCCCGACAGCATCAGCGTGTAGCCGTCGGGCTGGGCCTGCGCCACGGCGTTGGCGCCGATGACGGTCGAGGCGCCGGGCCGGTTCTCGACGATCACGGCCTGGCCCAGCTTGCCCGACAGCCGGTTGGCCAGCAGCCGGGCCACGGCGTCGGTGGCGCCGCCGGGCGTGAACGGCACCACCAGCTTGATGGCCTGTTCGGGATAGGCGGCGTGCGCGGCGGGGGCGGCCAGGGTGGCTTGCAGGGCAAGGGCCGAAAGGCAGGCCAGCGCGGCGGCGCGGAGTCGGGCGATCATGGAAGAGTCCGGTCAGGAGGGAGAGGAATCGGTTTCGGCGGCGGCCTGGCGCAGCGCGGCGCCCTGGTCGCCCAGGTCCCAGAACAGGCCCGCCATGATGGCCAGGCCCTCGCGCGCCACGCTGCCCAGCAGATGCTCGTTGGGCGCGTGCTGGGCGCAGGCGGGGTAGGAATGCGGCACCCACAGCGTGGGCAGGCCGAGCAGGTCGGCGAAGATGTCGTTGGGCAGCGAGCCCCCCAGGTTGGGCAGCAGCGCCGGGCGCTGGCCGGTGCTGCGCTCGATCGAGGCGGCGGCCCAGCGTACCCAGGGGTTGTCGGGCGACAGGCGGGTGGCGCCGGCCTGCATGCCGACGCGGACCCGCACGTCGGCAAAGCCGGCCGCGTCCAGATGGGCGCGCACGTGCTGCTCGAGCGCGCGCCAGTCGGTGCCGACCACGAAACGCAACTGGCACCAGGCCGTGGCGACGGGCGGAATGGCATTGACCGGCTTGGCCGGATCGCCGGCGCCGAAGGTCAGCACGTCCAGGCTGTTCCAGCCGAACACCTGCTCCGAGGGCGACAGGCCGGGCTCGCCCCAGTCGTGGTCGATCGCGGGATCGTCGGCGCCGCCACCCACTTCCAGGTCCGCCAGCGCCGCCGCCACCGGCGCCGGGATGGGCGGCGGCCGCAGGCCCGGCACCAGGATGCGGCCACGCGCGTCCACCAGGGAGGCGATGGCGTGCGACAGGACGATGGCGGGATTGGCCAGCAGCCCGCCCCAGTTGCCCGAGTGGTAGCCGCGTTCGCGGGCGCGCAGGCTCAATTCGAAGTTCACCGCGCCGCGCGAGCCCATGAACAGGGTGGGGCGGGCGGCGGCCAGGCGCGGGCCGTCGCTGGCAATGAAGACGTCGGCGGCCAGCGCCTCGCGCTGCGCTTCGCAGAAGGCGGCCAGGCCGGGCGAGCCCGCTTCCTCGCCGGTCTCGATCAGCCAGGTGGCGTTGAAGCCCAGCTTGCCGTCGCGCGCCCGCAGCACCTGGCGCAGCGCGGCCAGGTTGATGGTGTGTTGCCCCTTGTTGTCGGCGGTGCCGCGGCCGTACCAGCGGTCGCCCTCGACCCGCAGGCGCCATGGATCGCGGCCGGCTTCCCACTTGGCCGCATTGCCGCGCACCACGTCGCCATGGCCGTACAGCAGCACGCCCGGCAGCGCCGGCGCTTCGATGCGCCGCGCCACCATGATCGGCAGGTCGACGCCCGCCGGGTTGGGGTGCACATGACAGGTGAAGCCCAGCTGTTCCAGCTGCGGCGCCAGCTCGTCGTTCAGGTAGGCGTGCTGGCAGGCGGCCTGGCCGGGCTCCTCGCTTTCGGTCTGGTAGGCGACGCGGCGGGCCAGTTCGGCCTGCAAGGTGCCGTCGTCATAGGCTTGGGTGGCGTGGAGGATGGCTTGTTCGCGGATCACTGCGGTCTCGGGGTAGCGGCACAGGCACAAAGTTATTACGCTTATGCGCATGCCACAATTAGATAATTCGCATTTGATCGTTGCCATTTAGGCAATGGCTTGGGGAAGCTTGCCATGATTTCGCTGGGCCTGAGGTATTTCCTGGAGGTGGCGCGCTGCGGCTCCATCGCCGGCGCCGCCGCCGCGCAGCACGTGGCGGCCTCCGCCGTGAGCCGCCAGATCGCCAAGCTGGAGGACGAGCTGGGCATTGCGCTGTTCGAGCGCCAGGCGCGCGGCATGGCATTGAGCGAGGCCGGCCGCCAGCTGGCGGCATACGCCAACGCCGCCGCGCTGGAGGCCGAGCGCGTCACCACCGGCATCCGCCAGCGCAGCGCGCTGGGCGACGTGACCATCCGGCTGGCCTGCACCGAAGGCTTTGCCCATCGCTTCCTGCCGCAGTGCATGGCCGACTTCAAGCGTATCCGCCCCGAGGCGCGCTTCCACCTGCTGGTGGAGCGGCCGGAGGAGGTCAACCGGCTGGTGCTGGAAGGGTTGTCGCAGCTGGCGCTGCGCTACACGGTGGCGCCGGACGAGCGCCTCAAGACCGAATTGCAATGCCGCGCGCCGGTCTACGCCATCATGTGCCGGCGCCATCCGCTGGCCGCGCGCCGCAGCGTCGGCGTGCGCGATCTGGCGCAGGCGCCGCTGTCGCTGGGCGACCCCGGCACCACGGTGCGCGACCTGTTCGACGCGGCCTGCGCCAATGCCGGCGTGCATATCGAGCCTGCCTACGTCTCGAACCATTCGGCGGCCTTCCTGCCGATGCTGCCGGGCAGCCAGATCGTGGCGTTGACGGGCTACCTGACAGTGATCGGCCTGCTCGCCAGCGCCGGCCTGGTGGCGGTGCCGTTCAGCAATCCCGAAATGCGCCAG
The DNA here is from genome assembly GCF_059759395.1 of Achromobacter sp. EG18. Lineage (NCBI taxonomy): Bacteria > Pseudomonadati > Pseudomonadota > Betaproteobacteria > Burkholderiales > Alcaligenaceae > Achromobacter > Achromobacter sp. EG18. The sequence goes on along the minus strand of NZ_CM186213.1, from coordinate 1,322,245 downwards.
CGCAGCATCCAGGTCGTGACCTTGCGCGGCGCCAATCTGCCGCCGCTGGCGCGTGCCTTTCTGGCGCTGTTGGCCGAACGCCTGACCGTGGCGCCGCGCGCCCCGGAAGTGGAACGGGGCGCGGGCTGAGGCGTCGGGCGCGGCGCGGACGGGCGGGGATCAGGCGCGCCGCGCCCGCCAGCCCGCCATCTTCAGCCGCAGCCGTTCCAGCGCCAGATACACGATCGGCGTGGTGTATAGCGTCAGGAACTGGCTGATCATCAATCCGCCGACGATGGTCACGCCCAGCGGCCGGCGCAGTTCCGAACCTTCGCCCATGCCCAGCACCAGCGGCAGCGCGCCCAGCAGGCCGGCCAGGTTGGTCATGACGATGGGCCGCAGGCGCAGCATGGCGGCGCGGTGGATGGCCTGTTCCGGCGTCAGGCCCTCGCGCCGCTCCAGGCCGAGGGCGAAGTCGATCATCAGGATGGCGTTCTTCATCACCACCCCCACCAGCAGGAACAGGCCGAGCAGGGCGATCAGGCTGAACTCGATATCGGCCAGCCGCAGCGCCAGCAGCGCGCCGACGCCGGCCGAGGGCAGGGTCGACAGGATGGTCAGCGGATGCAGCGGGCTTTCGTACAGGATGCCCAGCACCAGGTAGATCGCCACCAGCACACCCAGGATCAGCCAGGGCTGGTCCTGCAGGCTTTGCTGGAAGCTGCGGGCGTCGCCGCCCAGCCGCGTCTGGATGTGGGCGGGCACCATCAGCCGCGCCATGGCGGCGTCGATGGCGGCCAGGCCCTGCTGCAGCGAGACGCCCTCGGCCAGCGAGAAGCCGACGCCGACGGCGGCGAACAGCCCGTCGTGGAAGACGCGGTCGTTGACCAGGCCGTGCTCGTAGGTGGAGAACGCCGACAGCGGCACGCGGTTGCCGTCGGCCGCCACCACCTGCACCCGTTCCAGCACCTCGGGGTCCTCGGTGTAGCGCGGGTCCAGCTCCAGCACCACGCGGTACTGGTTCATGGGGTCGTACAGCGTCGCCACCTGGCGCTGGCTGAAGGAATTGCCGAGCACGCTGGCGATGGTGCGCATGTCCACGCCCAGGCGCCGGGCGGCGGCGCGGTCGATGTTGATGACCACCTGCTGGGTGGCGGCATCGCCCACCGCATCGACGTCGCGCAGCTCGGGAATGTCCTGCATCGCGCGCGAGATCCTGCGTGACCATTGCCGCAGCGCCGGCACGTCGCTGGCCATGATGGCCAGCTCGTGGTCGCCGGAATTGCCGAAGCCGCCCGGCATGCGCAGGTCCTGGTCGACGTTCAGGAAGAACATGCCGCCCGGCACCGGCGGGGCGTTGGCGCGCAGCCAGTCGATCACCTGGGCCGAGGATTCGCGCCGCTCGGAAGCGGGTTTCAGGCGGATCAGGAACAGCGAATTGCTGATGCCCAGGCTGCCGCCGTTGTAGCCGATCACGTCCTGCACCGCGGGGTGCTTGAGCACCAGCTGGCGGTAGACGTCGATCTTGGGCTGCATCACCTGGAACGAGAAGCCGTCGTCGCCGCGCACGAACCCCATCAGCTGGCCGGTGTCCTGCTGCGGCAGAAACCCCTTGGGCGCTTGCGCATACAGATAGGCGTTCAGCGCCACCACGGCGGCCAGCAGCAGCAGGGTCAGGCGCGCGTGGCCCAGCACCCGCGCCAGCGACGCGCCATACCATTGGTGGACGCGGGCGAACACGGCGCGCAGCCGCGAGGGCCGCGTTTGCGCCTCGGCTGGCGGCCGCAGCCAGCGCGCGCACAGGCTGGGAATGATGGCGACCGACACCACCAGCGAAATCAGGATGGCCGCCACCAGCGTGATCGAGAACTCGCGGAACAGCCGTTCCACCAGCCCGCCCATGAACAGGATCGACACGAACACCACCGACAGCGCCAGCGTCATCGCCACCAGCGTGAAGCCGACCTCGCGCACGCCGCGCAGGGCCGCCTGGCGCGGCCCCAGCCCGCGTTCCAGGTGGCGCGAGATGTTCTCCAGCACCACGATGGCGTCGTCCACCACCAGGCCCGCGGCCACGATCAGCGCCATCAGCGACAGGTTGTTGAGCGAGAAGCCCCACAGGTACATGACGGCGAAGGTGGCCACCAGGCAGACCGGAATCGCCACGCTGGGAATGGCGGCGGCGCGGGCGCTGCCGAGGAATAGCCACACCACCAGGATCACCAGCCCGACCGCCAGCCCCAGCGTGACGTGGGCCTCGCGCAGCGTGGCGTGGATGCCGGGCGAGCGGTCCAGCACCACGGTCAGGTCGACGTCGGCCGGCATCAGCGCGCGCAGGCCGGGCAGGGCCTGGTTGATGGCGGCGATGGTCTCGATGATGTTGGCGCCCGGCTGGCGGCTGATGGTCAGCACCACCGCCGGGTCGTGGTTGTGAAAGCCGCTGCTGTAGCGGTTCTCGACCGAGTCGCTGACGCGCGCGATCTGCGCCAGCCGGATGGTGGCGCCATCTTGGTGGCGCACGATCAGGCCGTTGTAGTCGTCGGCCGTGCGCGGCTGGCCGGGCGTGCCGACCTCCCAGCGCTGGCCGGCCGAGTCCAGCTGGCCCTGCGGTCCCATCGGGGCGGCGTCGGCGATGGACTGGCGCAGGTCGTCCAGCGCCACGCCATAGTGCGCCAGCGCGTTGGGGTTGACCTGCACCCGCACCGCCGGCAGCGAGCTGCCGCCCAGCGTCACTTCGCCGACGCCGACGATCTGCGACAGTTTCTGCGCCAGCACCGTGGCGCCCAGGTCGTAGAGCCGGCCGGCGGGTCGGGTGGGCGAGCTGAGCGCCAGCGCCATGATGGGCGCCTGCGACGGATTGACCTTGCGGTAGGTGGGGTTGCCGGGCATGCCGGACGGCAGCTCGGCGCGGGCGGCGTTGATGGCGGCCTGCACGTCGCGCGCGGCGGCGTTGATGTCGCGGTCCAGCTCGAATTGCAGCAGCACGCGGGTGGCGCCTTGGTTGCTGGACGAGCTCATGGCGCTGACGCCGGCGATGCCGCCCAGCGCGCGTTCCAGCGGCGCGGCCACCGTGCTGGCCATGCTCTCGGGGCTGGCGCCGGGCAGTTCGGCGCGCACCTCGATGGTGGGGAAGTCCACCTGCGGCAGGGGCGCCACCGGCAGCAGGTGCCAGGCCACCGCGCCCAGCAGCGTCAGGGCCAGCGCCAGGAAGATGCAGGCGATGGGCCGGTGCAGCAGCGCGCGGATCATGGCGCCGGCCGGTCCGCGGGCGCGGGCAGGGCCTTGCGGCGGCCCGCGCCCAGTCGGTGGAAGAACAGGTAGACGGCGGGCGTGGTGAACAGCGTCAGCACCTGGCTGACCAGCAGGCCGCCCACCATCACCCAGCCCAGCGGCTGGCGCAGTTCTGCGCCCGAGCCGGTGGCCAGCATCAGCGGCAGGGCGCCGAACAGCGCCGCCAGCGTGGTCATCAGGATCGGCCGCAGCCGCAGCAGCGCGGCTTCGCGGATCGCCTCGCGCGGCGCCAGGCCGCGGCTGCGTTCGGCTTCCAGCGCGAAGTCGACCATCATGATGCCGTTCTTCTTGACCAGTCCGATCAGCAGGATGATGCCGATCACGGCGATCAGGTCCAGCGGCCGGCCGGTGAGCAGCAGCGCCAGCAGCGCGCCCACCGTGGCCGACGGCAGGGTCGACAGGATGGTGACGGGATGGATCGCGCTTTCATAAAGCATGCCCAGCACCAGGTACATGGTGACCACCGCCGCCAGCATCAACCACAGGGTATTGGACAACGACGCCTCGAAGGCCGCCGCCGCGCCCTGCAGGCGCAGTTCGACGCTGGGCGGCATGGCGATGTCCTGGCGCGCCGCCTCGATGGCGGCGATGGCCGCGCCCAGCGAGCCGCCCGGCGGCAGGTTGAACGAGAAATTGACGGCCGGGAACTGGGACAGGTGGTTCACCGCCAGCGGCACGGCGCGCTCGCTGACCGTGGCCAGCGCCGCCAGCGGAATCGGCTGGCCGTCCGCGGTTTTCAGGTGGATGCGCTCCAGCGCCTCGGGGCTGGCGGCCAGGCGCGGGTCCACTTCCAGCACCACGCGATACTGGTTCGACTGCGTGAACAGGGTGGCCACCTGGCGCTGGCCGAAGGCGTTGTAGAGCGCCTGGGCCACGTCGTCCATGGTCAGGCCGAGCCGCGCGGCGGCGTCGCGCGAGACCTCCAGGTAGGCCTGGCGGCCGCCGCCCTGCAGGTCCGACGAAATATCGGCCAGCTGCGGCGCGGCGTCCAGGCGCTGGGCCAGCGCGCGGCTCCAGCGCGCCAGCAGGGCGGCGTCGGGCGAGGTCAGGGTGAACTGGTACTGGCCGCGGCTGACGCGGTCTTCGATGTTCAATTCCTGCACCGGTTGCAGGTACAGCGAGATGCCCCGCACCTGGCGGGCGCGGGCATCGAGCCGCGCCATGATGTCGGCCAGCGGCGCGCCGCGTTCGCTCCAGGGCTTGAGGTTGACCAGCAGGCGGCCGGTATTCAACGTGGCGTTCATGCCGTCGATGCCGATGAAGGACGACAGGCTGGCGACGTCGGGATCTTGCAGCAGGCTTTGCGCCAGCGCCTGCTGGCGCCGCGACATGGCCTCGAACGAGGTGCTTTGCGCCGACTGGGTCACGCCTTGCAGCACGCCGCCGTCCTGCACCGGGAAGAAGCCCTTGGGCACCGCCAGGTACAGCAGCGCGGTCAGCGCCACGGTGGCCAGCATCGCCAGCAGCGTCAGGCGCTGGTGGCGCAGGGTCACGTCGAGCCAGCCGGCATAGCGCGCCTGCAGGCGGTCCAGCAGGCCGGGCGGGCGCTCGGCGTGCGGCGGCAGCAGGCGCGCGCACATCATGGGGGTGAGCGTCAGCGACACCGCCAGCGAGATCAGGATGGCCACCGCCAGCGTGATGGCGAATTCGCGGAACAGCCGGCCGACCACGTCTTCCATGAACAGCAGCGGGATCAGCACGGCGATCAGCGACAGCGTCAGCGACACCAGGGTGAAGCCGATCTGCCCGGCGCCCTTGAGCGCGGCCGCCATCGGGCTGTGGCCCTGTTCGCGGTAGCGGGCGATGTTCTCCAGCATGACGATGGCGTCGTCGACCACGAAGCCGGCGCCGATGGTCAGCGCCATCAACGTCAGGTTATTGGTCGAAAAGCCCGCCAGGTGCATCACGCCGAAGGTGCCGATCAAGGACAGCGGCACCGCCAGGCTGGGAATCAGCGTGGCCGGCAGGTTGCGCAGGAACAGGAAGGTCACCAGCACCACCAGCCCGACCGCGAAGGCCAGTTCCCACTGCACGCCGCGCACCGAAGCGCGGATGCTCTCGGTGCGGTCGGTCAGCACGCGCACCTGCACCGCCGCCGGCAGGCTGGCGGTCAGCTGCGGCAGCAGCGCCTTGACCTGGTCGGCCACGGCGATGACGTTGGCGCCCGGCTGGCGCTGGATGTTCACCAGCACCGCCGGCTGGCGGTCGACCCAGGCGGCCAGGTAGCGGTCCTCGGCGCCGTCCTCGACCGTGGCGACCTCGCCCAGCCGCACCGGCGCGCCATTGCGCCAGGCCACGATCAGGTCGCGGTACTCCTGCGCGCTCTGCAACTGGTCGTTGGCGTCCATGATGACCGAGCGCACCGGCCCATCGAAGCTGCCCTTGGGCTGGTTGGAGTTGGCCTTGGCGATGGCCTCCTGCAGGTCGGACAGTTGCAGTCCGCGCGCGGCCAGCGCCATGGGGTTGGCCTGCACCCGCACCGCGGGGCGCTGGCCGCCGGCCAGGCTTACCATGCCCACGCCCGACAGCTGCGCCAGGCGCTGTGTCATGCGGGTGTCGACCAGGTCGTAGACCTGCGGCAGCGGCAGCGAATCCGAGGTGACGGCCAGCGTCAGGATCGGCACGTCGGCCGGGTTGACCTTGCGGTACACCGGCGGCGTCGGCAGGTCGGACGGCAGCAGCGAGCCGCTGGCGCTGATGGCGGCCTGCACCTCCTGCTCGGCCACCCCCAGCGAGACGTCGAGCGAGAACTGCAGCGTGATCACCGAGATGCCGCTGCCGCTGGAGGACGACATCTGCTTGAGCCCCGGGATCTGGCCGAAGCGGCGCTCCAGCGGCGCGGTCACGGCGCGCGCGGTGACATCGGGGCTGGCGCCCGGATAGGGCGTGGTGACCTGGATGATGGGGTAGTCGACCTGCGGCAGCGCCGCCACCGGCAGCATGCGCCAGGCAAGGATGCCCGACAGCAGCAGTGCCAGCATCAGGAACGAGGTGGCGACCGGCCGCAGGATGAAGGGACGTGACAGGCTCATTGGGTTTCCACGATCAGCACGTCGCGGCCGTCGTGCAGTCGATCCACGCCCTCGACCACCACGCGTTCGGCCACGGCCAGGCCCGAGCGGACTTCGACGCGGCCGGCGTTGGCGCGGCCCAGCGTCAGTTCGCGCCGAGTGGCGCGTTGGTCGTCGCCGATGACGAAGACGAAGGCGCCGTCGGCGCCGTACTGCACCGCCGCCGTGGGAATCGACAGCACGTCTTCCTGGCGCGCCAGCGCCAGGCGGATATTGACGAACTGGTTCGGGAACAGCGCCTCGTCGGCATTCTCGAACAGGGCGCGCAGCTTGACCGTGCCGCTGGCGGCGTGGATCTGGTTGTCCAGCGCCTGCAGCGTGCCGAGCGCGATCAGGCGGCGTTCGTCGGCGTCCCAGGCCTGCACCTGCAGGGCGCCGTCGCCGGCCTGCGCCTGGCGCAGCAGGTCCAGGCGGGTTTCGGCAAGCGTGAACAGCGCCGAGATCGGCCGCGTCTGCACCAGCGTGGTCAGGCCGTCGGCGTCGCCGGCGCGCACGTGATTGCCGGCGTCCACGCGGCGCAGGCCGATGCGGCCGTCGTGCGGCGCGACGATGCGCGTCAGCGCCAGCAGCCGCCGGGCGTCGGCCACGGCCGCCGCCAGCCGCTGGCGCTGGGCCGCGTAGCTGCGCGCCTGGGCCTCGGCGGTGTCCAGCTGCTGGCCCGCCACCGCTTCCTGGCGCGCCAGTTGCCGGTAGCGGCGCAGGTCGATCTCGGCGTTGCCGAGCAGCGCCTCGACGCGCGCCAGTTCGCCTTCGGCCGCCGCCAGCGCGGCCTGGTAGGGGCGTGGATCGATCTCGGCCAGCAATTGCCCGCGCCGCACGGCCTGGCCCTCGGTGTAGTGCAGGCGTTGCAGCTGGCCATCGACCTGGCTGCGCAGCACCACGCGGGCCAACGGCGTGATGGTGCCCAGCGCATGCAGGTCGCGCGGCAAGGGGCCGCTGCGCGCGGCGGCAACGCTGACCGCCACCGGCTGTTGGGCGTAGCTGGGAATGGCGGCGGGGGCGGGGCCTGGCAGGACGTAGCGCCATACGGCCCACCCGGCCCAGGCGGCCAGCATGGCGACGGCCACAAGGCCGGCGAGCGCCAGACGCCGGCGCACGATGGCGGGGCCAGCGGAGAAAGGCAGGGGCATCTCGGTACTGCCAGGGGATAAGTTGGGGACAGTGCGGATTCTATCTGAATAATAATTATTAGCGTTTTGGAATCAGCTTGTAGTCAGGTTTTATGCGGCTTCTTCCGACGCGGTTCCGGGCGGCGTTCCCAGGCCCATTTCGGCCAGGCGCGCCTGGATCAGTTCGAGCAATGCCCGGGCGCGCGCGCTGACGGAATGCCGATGGCTGTAGACCCCCAGCAATTGCAGGGGCGCGGGGCGCAGGTCCAGCGGCACCTCGCGCAGTCGCCCGCTGGCCAGGTCCTCCTGGCACGAGCAGGCCGCCAGGATCGCGAAACCGATGCCCTGGCGCGCGCCCATCAGCGCCAGTTCGCCGCTGTTGACGCGGTAGCGGCTGCGCACCGGCACCTTGACGATCTCGCCCGCGGCGTCCACGAATTGCCAGGGCATGCCCTTCAATGCGCTCAGGGTGGTGATGCAGGGCAGGGCCTTGAGCTGGCGCGCCTGGCGCGGCACGCCGACACGCGCCAGCAGCGCCGGCGCGGCGACCACGATGCTGGGCAGCGTGGCCAGTTCGCGCGTGATGAGGCTGCTGTCGTCCTGGCGGCCCCGGTGAAAGACGATCGACAGATCGACGTCCTCGCGTAGCGCGTCGATGCCGTCGAGGCGGGTGTCGCAGGCCAGCTCAATGCCCGGATGGCGGTCGCAGAATTCCGCCAGGATCGGCGCCAGCAGCCGCGGCGCTTCACCTGGCATGCACAGCGTCAGCGGCCCGCGCAGCTCCCGCCGGACCGCGCCCAGTTCTTCTTCGGTGGCGGCAAGCGTGTCCAGCAGCGGCTTGGCCCGCTGGTACAGCAACTGGCCGGCCTCGGTCATGCGCAAATGGCGGGTGCTGCGCTCCAGCAAGCGCACGCCCAGCCGCCGTTCCAGTCCGGCGACATGGCGGCTGACGTTCGACGACGGCATCGCCAGGCGCCGCGCGGCGCCGGCGAAGCTCTGTTCATCCACGACGGCGGCGTAGACGCGCACGCTGTTCAGATCCAGCGCTTGGCCCATGATTATCCCGATTCAGATATGAAACAAACCCATTTTTCCATACTAGTTATCGGATCCGGTGGAATCTACGATGCGGTTCCCGGTTCCGGCGTGGGACCGGCGCGGGGTTTGATGGAAGGAATCAGCATGGATATCGGAATACTGGGCGGCGGCATCGCCGGCCTGAGCGTGGCGCTGGCATTGCATCGGACCGGCCATCGGCCGCGGGTCTACGAACGCGGGGCCGCGCCAGCCACCATGGGCGCCGGCGTGACGTTATGGCCCAACGCCGGCTTCGTGCTGGACGCGCTCGGCCTGCTGCCGGACGTCGCGGCAGCGGGTGGGCGGCCGCGGGCGATGCGCCGCTACGACAACGCGGGCCATGCCCTGGGCAGCCTCGACATCTCCGCGCTCGACCGATTGATGGGATATCCGACCCACACGATCCTGCGCCGCGACCTGCTGGCCGTGTTGCTGGCGCACGCGGCGCGGGCCGGCATCCCGGTCGAGTACGGCCACCGCGCCGTGGCGATCGAACCCGACGCCGACGGCCGCGCCGCCGCCAGGTTCGAGAACGGCGCCGTGGCGCGCGCGGACCTGCTCGTCGGCGCGGACGGCCGCATGGATTCGGTGGCGCGGCGGTTCGTCGTCGGCGACAACACGCCGGTCTACCAGGGCTTCGTGAACTGGATCGGCATCGCCTCCGGCCCCGGCCTGGCCGAGGACATGGCCATCCAGGACTATTGGGGCGTCGGCGAGCGTTTCGGCTGCGTCGCGGTGCGGCCCGACCTGGTCTATTGGGCGGGGGCCGAGGCCCGTCCGCTCGCCGCCGCGGTCCAGGGACCCGACCCGCGCGCGGAGGTCGCGGACCGGTTCGCCGGCTGGGCCGACCCGATCGCGCGTCTCGTCCAGGCCACGCCCGCCGACGCGGTGCGCCTGATCGCCGTGCACGACCTGGATACCCCGGCGGCCTGGCACCGCGCCAATGTGCTGCTGGTGGGGGACGCCGCGCACGCGCCGCTGCCGACCTCGGGCCAGGGCGCCTGCCAGGCGCTGGAGGACGCCTGGCACCTGGCGCGTTGCCTGGCGGGCGCGCCGCGCGACCTGGACGCGGCCCTAAGCGCCTTCACCGCGCTGCGCCAGCCCAAGACGGCGGCCCTGACCGAGCAGGCCCGCGTGTACGCGCGCGGCCTGTTCGAGCGGGATCCGCAGGCCTGCCGCCTGCGCGACCAGCAGATCAAGGCCGTCGATGCCGGAGCGGCGCTGCGGGCGATGGCGAGCGCCTGGGGGCAGGGATTGGCATGCGGCGGGGGCGGCGAACGGGGATAATGCGGTTTTCCGACCAGATTCCGGCGCGCTTCGCGCCGGGCCGCTCGATAGGGTTTCATCCATGCAAGAGAACACGTCCGCCGCGTCCCGACCGCCGGCGCCGGGCTCATCGTCGCCCCGCCAGACCTGCGCCGCGCTGATCGACGCGTTGCACACCGACCGCGCCGCGTTGCAGCTGTGGCAAACCGTGGCGCGCCAATACCAGGACAAGCATGCCGAGGTGCTGGCGCCGCTGGAGGTCACCGAGATCGAGCTCAAGGCCAAGTTGGTGTTCTGCTTCGACCATGCCGCCAAGCAGAAGGAGCTGACCAAGGCGGAACGCCAGCTGGTGTCCGAGATTGCCGCGCAATTGGGGCAGGAGACGCTGTTCTCGATCCTGCTGGACGGCACGCCGGCCGAATGCGACGTGGAGCGCCTGAAGGCGGTCTACCGCAAGCACAGCGATTCCGACATCGACGTCGAAGTGGCCGAGGAACGCGAGGCCGAGGCGGGCGACAGGGCTGCCTCGGCGCAGGCGCCGGCAGACGAACCGGCCACCGCCGTGACGTTCGCGCCTGACGCGCTGGCGCAGGCCGAGGCCTTGCTGGCCCTGGGGCCGGACGGGTTGGACGGCGTCGCCGAAGACAAGCTGGCGCTGGCCATCCCGGTGCTGCAGGAACGACTGGCCGCCTTGAATCGCGAGCTGGCCGCGTTCGAACGCGACTTCAAGGCCGAATACCGCTTCGACCCGGAACAGCCGATCGACCCGGCCGACCTGATGGAAGACCTGGATGCCGAAATCGCCGACGTCCAGGACTACATCGGCGAACTGGAGTTCGAGCTGTCGCAGTTCGTCGACATGCAGCAGCTCAAGGCCTGGCTCAAGGCCATGAAGAAGCAGCTGGAAGCGACCCGCCGGCGCGAGGCGCGCGGCTGAGGCCGGGGCCGCCCGTACTTCAGGGCGCCCGGCGCGGTCCGGCGGGCACGATCTTCATCATCGGCGCGGCGGGCTTGGCCACGGCGTCCGCGCGCGGCCGGATCATCCACGGGAAGAAGCGCCACAGGTACAGGCCGAATCCCAGCGCCCAGGCGCCGGCCGAGGCATGCAGCAGGCCCAGCGTGGCGCTGGTGGGCAGCAGGGCGGCCAGGCGCAGCAGCGCCGCCAGGATCACCAGCGCATAGCTCAACACCATGCTGCGGTCGGCGCGCAGCGGCCGGCCCAGGTGGCCCATGGCGGTGCGCGTGGCCATGCCGATGATCAGCACCGAGAACCCGGCTATGCCGATGACGTGCGCCGGCCAGGCGGGCCGCGCCACGTACCCGGCCAGTTGCGCCGCGCCCACTAGCAGGCCGAAGCCCAGGCCCAGATAACCCGCATACAGGATCCACAGCAAAGGCACGCGGCGCGCGGCCCACGGCTTCCAGGCCAGCCACTGCACCAGCGCCAGGATGCCGGTCACCGCGAGCAGCAGCGCCGCGGCGCGAGGCGCGCCGGCCAGCAGGCAGGCGATGGCCAGCACGCCGGCGCCCAACTGCCAATGGCCGCTGCGGGTGTGGGGCGGAATCTCCAGGCCGGCGACGGCGCGCTTGGCGAAGAACGGCAGCACGCGGCGCGCGATCAGCAGCGTCAGCACCGCCATCACCAAAAGGCCGGTGTTGAAGTAGCGCATCAGCGCCAGGTAATCGCCCGCCAGCGCGGCGCGCAGATACAGCGCGTGGGCCGCGGCCAGCGCCAGCAGCAGCAATGGCACGCCGTAGTTGCGGCGATTGCGCGTGATCCAGACGGCGCGCGCCAGGGCAATGGCGGCGCACAGGAAGAACAGCAGGTCGGCCACGGCGGCGACGGTGAACGCCGTCATGCCGGGCGCCAGGTAGGCGCCGCGCGCCACCAGCCAGACCACACACAGCGCCGCCAGGGGAGCGCCGCGCAACGGATTGCGGCCGGTCCAGTTGGCGCCGGCCGTCATCAGGAAACCGACCGCGATGGTGGCCACGAAGCCCCACAGCATCTCGTGCGCGTGCCAGGGCATGGCGCTCAGCACGCCCGTCAGCCGGGCTGGCGCGAACACCCATAGCAGCACCGAGGCCAGCGCCCAGAAACAGCCGGCCAGGTAGAGGGGGCGAAAGCCCATTTCGGTGAAGGCGCGCCAGTTGGGCCGCGCGGCGCCGTCGGCGGCGGGTTCTTCCAGGGTGAGCAGGGTGGACATGTTGGCCTTTGCGCGGATGGCCGGCGGAGCGGCCTTGAATGTGTATTTGAAATACATATTAACGCCGCCGGACGCTTTCGGCCCATCGCGCGGATTTGATCCCGCGCAAACGCGGCGGCTTTTCCGGGGTGACTAGTCACATCGGCGGCGCCGATATGGTCGGCCGGCGAATGGTGGCGGCGGGCGCGGATGCCTAGGCTTGGGGCTGTCGTATTCCGTGTGCAAAAAAGCGAGAACCACCATGGCATCAACCCACCCCTCGGCCAGCGCGCCCATGCGGGTCCTGGTATCCAGCACCTTCGCCTTCACCATCTGCTTCGCGGTATGGATGATCTTCGCGGTGCTGGGCATTCCCATCAAGACGCAGCTCGGCCTGTCCGAGACCGAATTCGGCCTGCTCGCCGCCATGCCGGTGCTGACCGGCTCCCTGGTGCGGGTGCCGCTGGGCATCTGGACCGACCGCTACGGCGGCCGTCCGGTGTTCTTCGTGCTGATGCTGCTGGCGGTGGTGCCGATCTGGCTGCTGTCCTACGCCACCGAGTACTGGCAATTCCTGGTGCTGGCGCTGTTCGTGGGCCTGACCGGCGGCTCGTTCTCGGTCGGCACGCCCTACGTGGCGCGCTGGTTCCAGCGCAACAAGCAGGGCCTGGCCATGGGCGTGTTCGGCGCCGGCAATTCGGGCTCGGCCATCACCAAGTTCGTGGCGCCGGCGCTGATCGCCGCCGCCGGCGGCGCCTGGGTGATCGTGCCGCAGGTGTACGCGGTGGCGCTCCTGGTGACGGCGATCCTGTTCTGGCTGTTCTCGGCCTCGGATCCGTCGCACCGGGTGGCCGGCGGCGCCAGCCTGAAGGCGCAATTCGCGATGCTGAAGGACCCGCGCGTGTGGCGCTACTGCCAGTACTACTCGGTGGTGTTCGGCGGCTACGTGGCGCTGGCGCTCTGGATGACCAAGTACTACATCGGCGAGTATGGCTTCGACATGAAGCTGGCGGCGCTGCTGGCCGCGTGCTTCTCGCTGCCGGGCGGCGTGCTGCGCGCCATGGGCGGCTGGATCTCGGACCGCTACGGCGCCTACAAGACCACCTGGTGGGTGATGTGGGTGTGCTGGGTGGCGTTCTTCATCCTGAGCTATCCGCAGACCCACTTCACGGTCATGACCACCGGCGGCCCGCGCCAGTTCGACATCGCCCTGGGGCCGGTCAGCTTCACCATCCTGCTGTTCATCGTCGGCATCGCCATGGCGATTGGCAAGGCCTCGGTCTTCAAGTTCATCTCGGATGAGTTCGGCCAGAACATCGGCGCGGTCTCGGGCATCGTCGGCCTGGCCGGCGGCCTCGGCGGCTTCATCCTGCCGATCCTGTTCGGCGTGCTGCTGGACCTGACCGGCGTGCGCTCCAGCGCCTTCATGCTGCTGTACGGCACGGTCTGCGTCTCGCTCATCTTCATGCATTTCAGCTTCCGGCCCGAAAGCGCCGCCACCGCGCGGCGCCAAGCCGCCTGACCCCAACCGGAGAACACCTATGACTTCCCATGTCCTGGCGCGCTGGGAGCCGGAAAACCCCGGCTTCTGGAAACAGACCGGCGCCCGCATCGCCAACCGCAACCTGTGGATTTCCATTCCCGCGCTGATGCTGGCGTTCAGCATCTGGATGCTGTGGAGCGTGGTGGTGGTCAACCTCGACCGCGCCGGCTTCATGCTGTCCAAGAACCAGATGTTCTGGCTGACCGCGCTGCCGGCGCTGTCGGGCGCCACGCTGCGCATCTTCTATTCGTTCCTGGTGCCGGTGTTCGGCGGCCGCAAGTGGACCGCGATCTCGACCGCCTCGCTGCTGATCCCGGCGCTGGGCATGGGCTTTGCGCTGCGCGACCCGACCACCTCGTTCCCGACGCTGCTGATCCTGGCGCTGCTGTGCGGCCTGGGCGGCGGCAACTTCAGCTCCAGCATGGCCAACATCAGCTTCTTCTTTCCCAAGGACAAGAAAGGCCTGGCCACCGGCCTTAATGCCGGCATCGGCAACCTGGGCGTGTCGCTGGTGCAGTTCGTGGTGCCGGTGGTGATCTCGATGGGCGTGTTCGGCGCCCTCGGCGGCGAGCCGCAGACGATTACCGCCGGCGACGCACAGCGCAGCCTGTGGCTGCAGAACGCCGGCTTCATCTGGGTCATTCCCATCGCGCTGGCTTCGCTGGCGGCATGGTTCGGCATGAACGACATCGCCGACGCGCGCGCCTCGTTCGCCGACCAGGCGGTGATCTTCAAGCGCAAGCACAACTGGCTGATGTGCTGGCTGTATGTCGGCACCTTCGGCTCGTTCATCGGCTTTTCGGCCGGCTTCGCCATGCTGACCAAGACGCTGTTCCCGCAGGTCGATCCGACCACCTACGCCTTCCTGGGGCCGCTGGTCGGCTCGCTGACGCGGCCGGTGGGCGGCTGGGTCTCGGACAAGCTGGGCGGGGCGCGCGTCACGCTGTTCACCTTCATCGGCATGATCGCCGCGGTGCTGGGCGTGGTGATGTTCCTGCCGCTGAACGGGCAGGGCGGCGACTTCAACGGCTTCCTGGCCATGTTCATCGTGCTCTTCGCGCTGACCGGCGTGGGCAACGGCTCGACCTTCCGCATGATTCCGGTGATCTTCCTGCGCGAGCGCACCCAGGCCGCGCACGGCAAGGGCGAGGCCGCGCAGAAGCAGGCCCTGACCGACGCGGCGCGCGAATCGGCCGCGGTGCTGGGCTTTTCCGGCGCGATCGGCGCCTATGGCGGCTTTTTCATCCCGCGCAGCTTCGGCACCTCGCTGGAGCTGACCGGCAGCGCCCAAGCGGCCCTGTATTGCTTCATCGGCTTCTACGCCACCTGCGTGCTGATCACCTGGTGGTACTACGCGCGCCGCAACGCGCCCGTGCCCTGCTGACGGCAGGGTTGGCCGGGGTGACTAGTCACTCTGCCGCGCCCGCCCTGTGCCACCGGCGAATGGTCGGCGGGGCGGGCGACCACTAAAGTGATTTTGACAGCACAGATTGCAGTACGCGCCGGCCGGGCCGGCGCTTTTGGAGAAACGCAATGAGTCATTTTCTGGACCGGTTGAAGTTCATGTCGCGGGTGAAATCCACCTACGCGGACGGTCACGGCGAAGTGGTCTTTGAGGACCGCAAGTGGGAAAACGCCTATCGCGCCCGCTGGCAGCACGACAAGGTGGTGCGCTCGACCCACGGGGTCAACTGCACCGGCTCTTGCTCGTGGAAGGTGTACGTCAAGAACGGCCTGATCACCTGGGAAACCCAGCAGACCGACTACCCGCGCACCCGCCCGGACCTGCCCAACCACGAGCCGCGCGGCTGTCCGCGTGGCGCGTCCTACAGCTGGTACGTCTATTCGGCGCAGCGCGTGAAGTACCCGATGATGCGCGGCCGCCTGATGGAAATGTGGCGCGAGGCGCGCAAGACCATGGACCCGATCGCGGCCTGGGAATGGATCAGCCAGGATCCGGCGCGCGCCAGGCGCTACAAGTCGGTGCGCGGCCTGGGCGGCTTCGTGCGCACGGACTGGGACACGGCGACCGAGATGATCGCCGCCGCCAACGCCTACACCATCAAGAAGTTCGGCCCCGACCGCCTCATCGGCTTTTCGCCGATTCCCGCCATGTCGATGGTCAGCTACGCCGCCGGCGCCCGCTACCTGAGCCTGCTGGGCGGCGCCTGCCTGAGCTTCTACGACTGGTACTGCGACCTGCCGCCGGCCAGCCCGCAGATCTGGGGCGAACAGACCGACGTGCCGGAATCGGCCGACTGGTACAACTCGACCTACCTGATGGTGTGGGGCTCGAACGTGCCCCAGACCCGCACCCCGGACGCCCACTTCTACACCGAGGTCCGCTACAAGGGCACCAAGACGGTGGCCGTGTCCAGCGACTTCGGCGAAATGGTCAAGTTCGGCGACATCTGGCTGGCGCCCAAGCAGGGCACCGACGCCGCGCTGGCGATGGCCATGGGCCACGTCATCCTCAAGGAATTCCACCTGTCGGGCGCCTCGGCCTATTTCCGCGACTACGTGCGGCGCTACACCGACATGCCGATGCTGGTGCTGCTCAAGGAGCGCGACGGCTTTTACGCGCCCGACCATTTCCTGCGCGCCTCGCAGCTGGACGGCGCGCTGGGCGAACAGAACAACCCCGACTGGAAGACGCTGGTGTTCGACGAAACCAGCGGCGACCTGGTGGCCCCCAACGGCAGCATCGGCTTTCGCTGGGGCGAGGGCGCGGTCAACGGCGGCGAGAAGGTCGGCCGCTGGAACCTGGAAGCGCGCGACGGCGGCAGCGGCCGCGCGATCAAGCCGCGTCTGAGCCTGGTCGACGGCGCCGACGCCGTGGTCGGCGTGGGTTTCCCGTACTTCGGCGCCGAGCACGATGAAGTGCTGGTGCGCAACGTGCCGGTGCGCCGCATCCGCCTGGCCGACGGCAGCGAGGCCCTGGCGGCCACGGTGTACGACCTGCAGATGGCCAACTACGGGCTGGATCGCGGCCTGGGCGGCGGCAACGTGGCCACGTCCTATGACGACGACGTGCCCTATACCCCGGCCTGGCAGGAAAAGCACACCGGCGTGCCGCGCGCGCAGGTGATCCAGGTGGCGCGCGAGTTCGCCCAGAACGCCCACGATACCGAAGGCAAGTCGATGGTCATCGTCGGCGCCGGCCTGAACCACTGGTATCACATGGACATGATCTACCGCGGCATCATCAACATGCTGATGATGTGCGGCTGCGTCGGCAAGAGCGGCGGCGGCTGGGCCCACTACGTGGGCCAGGAAAAGCTGCGGCCGCAGTTCGGCTGGGCGCCGCTGGCGTTCGCCTCCGACTGGGTGCGTCCGCCGCGCCAGATGAACGGCACCTCGTTCTTCTACGCCCATACCAGCCAGTGGCGCCATGAAAAGCTGAACGTGCAGGAAGTGCTGGGCCCGACCGCCGACCGCGGCCGCTATGGCGATCTCAGCATGATCGACCTGAACGCCCGCGCCGAGCGCATGGGCTGGCTGCCGTCGGCGCCGCAGCTGCGCACCAATCCGCTGGACCTGACCGCGCAGGCCGAAGCCGCCGGCAAGGACCCGGTGGCGCACGCCGTCGAGCAGCTCAAGTCCGGCGAGCTGCGCATGTCGTGCGAAGACCCGGACGATCCCGCCAACTTCCCGCGCAACATGTTCGTGTGGCGCTCGAATATCCTGGGCTCCAGCGGCAAGGGCCACGAGTACTTCCTGAAGTACCTGCTGGGCACGCAGAACGCGGTGTTTGGCGACGAGGCCGACGCCATCAAGCCGGTCGAAGTCAACTACCAGGAAGACGCGGCCGAGGGCAAGCTCGACCTGTTGACGGTGCTGGACTTCCGCATGAGCACCACCTGCCTGTACGGTGACATCGTGCTGCCGACGGCCACCTGGTACGAGAAGGACGACCTCAATACGTCCGACATGCACCCCTTCATCCATCCCTTGAGCGAAGCCGTGCAACCGCTCTGGGAAAGCAAGACCGACTGGGAGATCTACAAGCTGCTGGCCAGGAAGTTCAGCGACATCGGCGGCCCCTACCTGGGCAAGCGCCGCGACCTGGTGCTGACGCCGCTGATGCACGACACCCCGGGGGAACTGGGGCAGGCCTTCGAGCCCAAGGACTGGAAGCTGGGCGAATGCGACCTGGTGCCGGGCAAGACCGCGCCCAACATGACCGTGGTCGAGCGCGACTACAACGACATCTACCGCAAGTTCACCTCGGTCGGTCCGCTGCTGGACAAGCTGGGCAACGGCGGCAAGGGCATCAACTGGAACACCGAGCATGAAGTGGGCGAGCTGGCCGGCATCAACGAGCGCGTGGCCGAAGCGGGCGTGAGCCAGGGCCGGCCGCGGCTGGACAGCGCCATCGACGCCGCCGAAATGATCCTGACCTTCGCGCCCGAGACCAATGGCCACGTGTCGGTCAAGGCCTGGGAAGCGCTGGGCAAGATCACCGGCCGCGACCACACCCACCTGGCGGTGGGCCGCGAGCACGACAAGATCCGCTTCCGCGACATCCAGGCGCAGCCGCGCAAAATCATCTCGGCGCCGACCTGGTCGGGCCTGGAAAGCGAAGAGGTCAGCTACAACGCCGGCTACACCAACGTGCACGAGCTGATCCCGTGGCGCACCCTGACCGGCCGCCAGCAGTTCTACCAGGACCACCGCTGGATGCTGGACTTCGGCGAGGGTTCGTGCGTCTACAAGCCGGCGATCGACACCAAGACCGTGGCGCCGATGCTGGGCCGCTATCCCAACGGTGAAAAGGAACTGGTGCTGAACTGGCTGACGCCGCACCAGAAGTGGGGCATCCACAGCACCTATTCCGACAAC
Source organism: Achromobacter sp. EG18 (assembly GCF_059759395.1). NCBI lineage: Bacteria > Pseudomonadati > Pseudomonadota > Betaproteobacteria > Burkholderiales > Alcaligenaceae > Achromobacter > Achromobacter sp. EG18. Next base: position 1,303,881 of record NZ_CM186213.1, on the reverse strand, counting down.
CTGCGCATGCTGACCCTGAGCCGCGGCGGTCCCCACGTGTGGATCTCCGAGGCCGAGGCCAAGCAGGCCGGGCTGGTCGACAACGACTGGGTCGAGGTGTTCAACGTCAACGGCACGCTGACCGCGCGGGTGGTGGTGAGCCAGCGCGTGCCGGTCGGCATGTGCCTGATGTACCACGCCCAGGAAAAGATCGTGAACGTGCCGGGCGCGGAGACCAGCGGCAAGCGCGGCGGCATCCACAACTCGGTGACGCGCACCGTGCTCAAGCCGACCCACATGATCGGCGGCTACGCCCAGCAGGCCTACGGCTTCAACTACTACGGCACCGTGGGCGCCAACCGCGACGAGTTCGTGGTGCTGCGCAAGATGAAGAAAGTGGACTGGCTGGAAGGCCCGCTGGTCGAAGATCCCGCCGTCCAAACGCAACAGGAAGAGAAGCAATCATGAGGATACGCGCCCAAATCGGCATGGTGCTGAATCTGGACAAGTGCATCGGCTGCCACACTTGCTCGGTCACCTGCAAGAACGTCTGGACCAGCCGCGACGGCGTCGAGTACGCCTGGTTCAACAACGTCGAGACCAAGCCCGGCATCGGCTATCCCAAGGAATGGGAGAACCAGGAGAAATGGCAGGGCGGCTGGCGCCGCACGGCGGCGGGCAAGCTGGAACCGCGCCAGGGCGGCAAGCTGCGCATCCTGGCCAACCTGTTCGCCAACCCGAACCTGCCGCAGATCGACGACTACTACGAGCCGTTCACCTTCGACTACGAGCACCTGAAGAACGCGCCGCTGTCGCAGACGCCGCCCACCGCGCGCCCGGTGTCGGTGCTGACCGGCAAGAAGATGGACAAGATCGAATGGGGCCCCAACTGGGAAGACGACCTGGGCGGCGAATTCGCCGCGCGCAGCCGCGACGCCCTGTTCGAGGGCGTGCAGAAGGAGATGTACTCGACCTTCGAGAACACCTTCATGATGTACCTGCCGCGCCTGTGCGAACACTGCCTGAACCCGGCCTGTGTCGCCAGCTGCCCGTCGGGCTCGATCTACAAGCGCGAGGATGACGGCATCGTGCTGGTCGACCAGGACAAGTGCCGCGGCTGGCGCATGTGCATCTCCGGCTGCCCGTACAAGAAGATCTACTACAACTGGCACAGCGGCAAGGCCGAGAAGTGCACCTTCTGCTATCCGCGCATCGAGGCCGGCCAGCCGACCGTGTGCTCGGAAACCTGCGTGGGCCGCATCCGCTACCTGGGCGTGATGCTGTACGACGCCGACCAGATCGAGCGCGCCGCCGCCGTCGGCAACGAGCAGGACCTGTACGAATCGCAGCTGGACTTGTTTCTGGACCCGCATTCGCCCGAGGTGATCGCCGCGGCGCGCGAGCAGGGCATCCCGGAATCCTGGCTGGAAGCCGCGCGCCAGTCGCCGGTCTACAAGATGGCGGTGGAGTGGCGCGTCGCCTTCCCGCTGCATCCGGAATACCGCACGCTGCCGATGGTCTGGTACATCCCGCCGCTGTCGCCGATCCAGACCGCGGCCGAGGCCGGCAAGATGCCGCAGCGCACGCTCGGCACCAGCGCCATGATCCCGGACGTGGCCAGCCTGCGCATCCCGGTGCGCTACCTGGCCAACCTGCTGACCGCGGGCAAGGAAGCCCCGGTGCTGCAGGCGCTGGAGCGGATGCTGGCGATGCGCGCCTACAAGCGCGCCGAGACCGTGCACGGCGAACACGACACGGCCCTGCTGGAACAGGTCGGCCTGTCGGAAGAAACCGTGCAGGACATGTACCGCATCATGGCCATCGCCAACTACGAGGACCGCTTCGTGGTGCCCAGCAGCCACAAGGAAATCGTCGAGGACAGCTTCAACGAGAAGGGCAGCTGCGGCTTCACCTTCGGCAACGGCTGCTCGGGCGGCGTCTCGGAAGGCACGCTGTTCGGCCGCAAGCCGCAGGGCAGCGAGATCTTCATCGACATGCCGAAGTCGCGCAAGAAGGCCGCGGCCTGAGACCGGAGAACATCATGAGCCTTTATCGACTGCTTTCCGCGCTGCTCTGCTACCCCGAACAGGAGCTGCTCGACGCCCTGACCGAGGTCGAGGCCGCCCTGGCCGCCCATCCCGAGGCCGAGGAAACCCTGCAACCGCTGATCGGCCACCTGGCCAGCCAGGACCTGATCGCGCTGCAGGAAGCCTACGTCGCCACCTTCGACCGCAACCGCGCCCATTCGCTGCACCTGTTCGAGCACGTGCATGGCGAAAGCCGCGACCGTGGCCAGGCCATGGTCGACCTGCTCGAGACCTACCGCCAGCACGGCTTCGAGCCGGTGGTGTCGGAACTGCCGGACCACGTGCCGCTGTTCCTGGAGTTCCTGGGCGTGATCGACCCGGCCGTGGCGCGGGACCTGCTGGACGACGCCATCCACGTGCTGGCCGCCATCGGCTCGCGCCTGGCGCGCAACGAGAGCCCGTACGCCAGCGTCTTCGTCGTGCTGCGCGGCCTGTCGCGGGTTACGCCGCGCGAACAGACCGCGCCGCCGGTGCGCGACATGGACGAGGCCATGGAGACCTTCGGCGCCGGCGCCGACGGCGTCGAGCCGCTGCTGCGCCCGTTCTCAGGCGACGGCGCGCAGGCCGTGCGCTTCTATCCCCGCGCGCCGGTCACCCGCTAATTTCCAGGACACGCATCATGAATTCCCTGAACCAGTTCTTCTTCGGCATCTACCCCTACATTGCCCTGACGGTGTTCCTGCTGGGCAGCCTGGCGCGCTTCGAGCGCGAGCAGTACACCTGGAAGACCGACAGCTCGCAGCTGCTGCATCGCGGCCAGCTGCGGCTGGGCAACATCCTGTTCCACGTCGGCATCCTGGGACTGTTCTTCGGCCACCTGGCGGGCCTGTTGACCCCGGTGGCGGTGTGGGACACGCTGGGCGTGTCGCACACGCTCAAGCAGACCGTCGCCATGGTGGCCGGCGGCGTCATGGGCGGGCTGTGCCTGATCGGCCTCTTGATCCTGATCCACCGCCGCCTGAGCGACCCGCGCATCCGCAAGACCACCCGGCCCGGCGACAAGCTGTTGCTGCTGTGGATCCTGGTGACGCTGCTGCTGGGCCTGTCGACCATCGCGCTGTCGGCCGGCCACATGGACGGCGAGATGATGGTGCGCCTGATGCACTGGGCACAGCACATCGTCACCTTCCGCAGTGGGGCCGCCGACTTTGTGGCCGAGGTGCCGCCGCTGTTCAAGGCGCACCTGTTCATGGGTCTGACGCTGTTCGTGATCTTCCCGTTCACGCGCCTGGTGCACGTGTGGAGCGGCTTCGCCTCGGTCGGCTACCTGGGCCGCGCCTGGCAACTGGTGCGTCCGCGCTGACCCGAGGAGGCCGACATGCCTGTGACGATCAATGGCGTCGAACTGACCGACGCCGACATGGAGCAAGAACTGCCGCTGCACGCGGACGCGCCCAACCCGATGCGCGCCGCCACCACGGCGCTGGTGCTGCGGCGGGTGCTGCTGGACGAGGCGGCGCGGCTGGGGCTGGGGTCGGAATCGGAGCCCTTGTCCGAAGACGACGCCATCGGCGCCTTGCTGGCCCGCCAGGCCCAGGCGCCCGAGGCCGACGAGGCGGCCTGCCGCCGCTACTACCAGGCCAATCCGCAGCGCTTCATCGTGGGCGAGCTGATCGAGGCCGACCACATCCTGTTCCAGGTCACCCCCGGGGTCAACCTGGACATGCTGCGGGCCCACGCCAGCGCGGTGCTGGCGGACCTGCTGGCCGACCCCTCCGGCTTTGCCGAGGTGGCGCGGCGGCAGTCCAACTGCCCGTCGGCGGCGGTGGGAGGCAACCTGGGGCAGCTGGGGCGCGGCGACACCGTGCCCGAATTCGAGAAGGCGGTGTTCGCCTTGCCGGCGGGCGGCTTGCTGCCGCAGGTGCTGGAGACCCGACACGGGCTGCACATCGTGCGCGTGACGCGGCGCATCGAAGGGCGCCTGCTGCCGTTCGAGCAGGTGCGCGAATCGATCGCCTCGGCCCTGGCCGCCGCCAGCCGCGACACCGCCTGGCGCCAGTATGCCCGGCTGCTGGTGGAGCGCGCCGACGTGCGCGGCATCGACCTGGGCGGCGCCGAGGACGACCGGGTGTTCGGGAGCCCGTCATGACACCCGCGCCGGCCCTGGCGGCGGTCCCGGTGGCCAGCGGGACCGCGGCGCCCGCCGAGCCCCTGGGGCTGGTCGACAGCTTCGGCCGCCGCATCGACTACCTGCGGGTCTCGGTCACCGACCGTTGCGACCTGCGCTGCGGCTACTGCATGCCCAAGGGCTTCAAGGGCTTCGAGGAGCCCGCCAACTGGCTGCGCCATGACGAAATGGCGCGCCTGGCGGGCCTGTTCGCCGGCCTGGGCGTGCGCCGCTTGCGGCTGACCGGCGGCGAGCCGCTGCTGCGCCGCGGCGTGGCCGGCCTGGCCGCCGCCATCGCGGCGCTGCCGGGGGTGGATGACCTGTCGCTGTCGACCAACGGCACCCAGCTGGCGCGCCATGCCGCCGCCTTGCGGGCGGCGGGCGTGCACCGCCTGAACATCAGCCTGGACACCCTGGACGCGGCCGAGTTCGACCGCATCACCGGACGCGATTGCCTGGATGCCGTGCTGGCCGGGCTGCGGGCCGCGCGCGAGGCCGGTTTCGCGCCGATCAAGCTCAACAGCGTGGTGCATGCCGCCACGCCCGAGGCCGACGTGCGCCGGCTGCTGGACTACGCGCTGGCGCAAGGCTTCATCCTGCGCCTGATCGAGCCGATGCCGGTGGGCGATTGCGGCCGCCGCTATGCCCATGCCGACCTCGGCGAGTTGGGCGCGCGGCTGGCGGCCGACGCCGGCCTGGTGCCGGCGCTGGCGGGGCAGGGCGCGGGCCCGGCGCGCTACTGGAGCAGCGGCGGCGGCGCGCCGGTGCTGGGCGTCATCACGCCCATGTCGCGCCATTTCTGCGCCGCCTGCAACCGCGTGCGGCTGGGCGTGGACGGCACCCTCTACCTGTGCCTGGGCCAGGAAGACCAGGTGCCGCTGGGGCGGCTGCTGCGCGAGGGCGCCAGCGACGCCGACCTGGAACGGGCGATCCGCGCCGGCATCGCCGCCAAGCCGGAACGCCACGAATTCACCACCCGGCCCGAGCGCATCGTGCGTTTCATGTCGCAGACCGGAGGCTGAACCATGCGCGACATCGAACGGCTGGTGGACGGCTTCCAGCGCTTCCAGCATCAATACTACGAAGAGGCGCCGTCGCTGTACCGCAACCTGCGCGACGGCCAGCACCCCAGCACGCTGCTGGTGGGCTGCTGCGATTCGCGGGTCGATCCGGCCATGCTGCTGGGCTGCGATCCGGGCGACATCTTCACCGTGCGCAACGTCGCCAACCTGGTGCCGCCGCCCGACCGCGACCAGGGCCACCACGGCGTGCTGGCCGCTATCCAGTTCGCGGTCGAGCAACTGGCGGTCAGCCGCATCATCGTGCTGGGCCATGCCCAGTGCGGCGGCATCCGCGCGCTGATGGAGCGGCCGGCGCGCGCCGACGGCGAGCCGGACTACCTGGACCGCTGGATGGATATCGCCGAGCCGGCGCGCCTGCGCGTGTTGAGCGAGATGCCGACGGCGTCGCTGGCGGAACACCGGCGCGCCTGCGAGCAGGCCTCCATCCTGATCTCGCTGCGCAACCTGGAGCGCCTGCCGTGCGTGCAGCGGCGCCTGCAGGCCGGCGACCTGACCTTGCACGGCTGGTACTTCGACCTGGTGGCGGGCGCTTTGCTGGCATACTCGGCCCGGGCGGACGCTTTCCTGCCCATTGTCTGTCCCTTGTTCACGGAGCCCGCATGACCCCCGTTTTCGGCATTGCCGGCCGCTCAGGCAGCGGCAAGACCACCCTGATCGAGGCCATGCTGCCGCTGCTGCGCGCGCGCGGCCTGAAGGTCAGCGTCATCAAGCACAGCCACCACGACTTCGAGATGGAGCCGCCCGGCAAGGACAGCGCGCGCTTTCGCCAGGCCGGGGCGCAGGAGGTGATGGTGGCGTCGCCGTTCCGCTATGCCATCGTGCACGAGCTGCGCGGGGCGCCGGAACCGTCGCTGCAAGAGCAGTTGCTGCGCCTGGCGCCGGCCGACCTGGTGCTGGTGGAGGGTTTCAAGCAGGCGGCCATTTCCCGCATCGAGGTCTACCGTCCGGCGCTGGGCAAGCCGCCGCTGCATGCCGAGGACGCCGGCTTCCTGGCGATCGTGACCGACGCGGCGCTGGCCACGGACCTGCCTTGCCTGCCCCTGAACGACCCGGCCGCGGTGGCCGATTTCATCATCCGGGCGGTGCGGCAGGGTTGAGCGGAACGACTACACTGGAGTCTGCCAGCCGCGCGGCGTGCGCCTCACGGCTGGCAACCGCCCAACCCGCTTCAGGCACGCCCGCGCGCAAGCCCAGTTCATGACCACACCCGATTCCCCCTCCGACGCCCAGGGCCTGCCGTCGCCACGCCACCGGCTGTCGACGCGCATCGTCGCCAGTTCGCTGCTGGCGTTGATCGTGGTGCTCGGCATGATCGGCCTGACGCTGTGGCTGTCGTGGCAGCTGGAAGGCGCGGGCGCGGCCATCAACGACACCGGCAGCCTGCGCATGCGCGCCAACCGGGTCGCGGTGGAGCTGATGCGGCCCGAGGCCGGGCGCCAGGCGCGCACCGAAGAGCAGGTGCAACTGATGGACGACACCATCGCCCGCCTGGCGCGCGGCAACCCGGCCCGGCCGCTGTTCATTCCCAACGATCCGACCATCCGCCAGCATTGGCTGGGCGTGGCCGACTACTGGCGCGACATCATGCGGCCGGCGGCGTTGCGCGCCATCGCCCGCGAGGATGCGGCCGAATACCTGGAGACGCTGCCCGATTTCGTCGCCAAGGCCGACGGCCTCGTGCGCATGATCGAACAGGACAACGCCGGCAAGACCACCTCGCTGCGGCTGTCGCAGGGCGTGCTGGCGGCCATCGCCAGCGCCGGCACCCTGGCCATGATCTACCTGCTGTACCTGTGGATCATCGCGCCCGTGCTGCGCCTGCGCGACGGCCTGCAGCGCATGGCGGCGCGCGAGTTCAGCACCCGCCTGCCGGTCGAGAGCCAGGATGAATTCGGCGTGCTGGCGCGCGGTTTCAACCGCATGGCCGACGAATTGCAGAGCCTGTACACCGGCCTGGAACAGCGGGTGGGCGAAAAGACCGCCCAGCTCGCGGCGCAGAACCGCGACATCGGCGCGCTGTACGACATGGCGGCGTTCCTGAACCAGCCCAACGAGATCGAGGCAATGTGCCAGGGCTTCCTGCGCCGCGTCATGCTGCAGTTCGACGCCGAAGGCGGCAGCATCCGCGCGCTCGATCCCGACAACGAAAAGCTCAACCTAGTGGTGTCGGTGGGGCTGTCCGAGGAACTGGTCGAGTCCGAGCACTGCATGCGGGTCGACGACTGTTATTGCGGCGTGGCCACGCGCCAGGCCGGCGTCGTCGTGATCCAGGATTTTCGCCAGGCGCCGCCGCAGATGGACCTGAACTGCCAGCGCGACGGCTTCGCCAGCGTGGCGGTGTTTCGCATCGTCACGCGCGACGAGGTGCTGGGCTCGTACTCGCTGCATTTTCGCAGCCAGCGCAAGCTGGCGCCGTCCGACTCGCAACTGCTGGAAACCCTGGGGCAGCACCTGGGCGTGGCGCTGGACAACCGCCGCCTGGGCGCTCAGGCGCGCCAGCTGGCGGTGGTGCAGGAGCGCGGCCTGGTGGCGCAGGGGCTGCACGACAGCCTGGCGCAGGGCTTGAACTTCCTGAACCTGCAATTGCAGCTGCTGGACGCGGCCGTCAGGCGCGGCGACCAGGCCGAGGTCGAGGAAATCCTGCCGCTGCTGCGCACCGGCGTGGACGAAAGCTACAAGGACGTGCGCGAGCTGCTGACCAATTTCCGCGACAAGCTGGGCCAGGGCGACCTGAAGACCGCCATCCAGGACACGGTCGAACGTTTCCGCCGCCAGACCGGCACGCGCACCGAGCTGGCCTTCAGCCAGGGCGTCGGCGCGCCGCTGGCCCCGGAGCAGCAATTGCAGGTGCTGTTCATCCTGCAGGAAGCGCTGTCGAACGTGCGCAAGCATTCCGAGGCCGACCGCGTCGACGTGGTGGTGCGCAACGACCGCGATTTCAACCTGCTGATCGCCGACAACGGCCAGGGCTACGATCCGGACGAAGTGGCGCAGCGCGGCGAGGCCCACGTCGGCCTGCACATCATGCGCGAACGCGCCGCCCGGATGCATGCCTTGATTACAATGAAATCCCGGCCCGGCGGCGGCACGCGCATTGCCTTGACGTTGCCCGACGCCGAACGCCAGGCCGCCTGACCCTTTCAAGACCATGCCCATCCGTATCCTGCTCGTCGATGACCACACCCTGTTCCGTTCGGGCATGCGCCTGCTGTTGCAGCGCCAGCCCGATTTCGAGATCGTGGCCGAGGCCGGCGATGGCGTCGAAGGCCTGAAGCGCGCCAAGGAACTCAAGCCCGACGTGGTGCTGCTGGACCTGAACATGCCGGGCCTGTCGGGGCTGGAGACGCTGCAACTGCTGACGCAGGATCTGCCTTCCTGTGCGGTGATCATCCTTACCGTGTCGGAAGAAGCCGACGAGCTGGGCCAGGCGCTGCGCGACGGCGCCCGCGGCTATCTGCTCAAGAACATCGACGCCGAGGCCCTGACGTCGGCCATCCGCCGCGCCGCGGCCGGCGAACCCGTCATCGCCGAGAGCATGACGGCCAAGCTGGTCGAGCAGTTCCGCGGCCAGGCCAGCCTGGCCGCGCAGGCGCTGGCGGGACAGGCCGAACGCCATCGCCTGACGGCGCGTGAACGCCAGATCGTGCAGTGCCTGGCGCGCGGCGCCAGCAACAAGGTCATCGCGCGCGAACTCGACGTCAGCGAAAGCACGGTCAAGATCCACGTACAGAACGTGTTGAAGAAGCTGAACCTCACCAGCCGCGTGCAGGTCGCGGTCTACGCCGTCGAGCACGGCCTGCACGGCGACGATCCGGTCTGAAATCGCGCGGCGTGGCGCGCCGCCGCCGGACGGTTTGATCTGCGACAAGGCCACCCGCCGCGCCGGCCCCTAGACTGGCCGGCATGCAAACCCGAACCTCCCCCCTGGAACTCGTGGCGCCGGCCGGCAGCCTGGCCGCGCTGAAGGCGGCGATCGAGGCAGGCGCAGACACCGTCTACCTGGGCCTGAAGAACGCCACCAACGCCCGCAACTTCGCCGGGCTCAATTTCACCGAAAACGACATCCGCGCCGGCGTCGAACTGGCGCACAGCCGGCAACGCAAGGTGCTGTTCGCCATCAACACCTTCGTGCAGGCCGGCCGCGGCCATGAATGGCGCGAGGCGGTCGATGCCGCGCACGGGCTGGGCGCGGATGCGGTCATCATGGCCGATGCCGGCCTGCTGGCGTATGCCCGCGACCGCTATCCCGACCTGCGCCTGCACCTGTCGGTGCAGGGCTCGGCCACCCACACCGACGCCATCGAACTGATGAAGGAACAGTTCGGCATCCAGCGGGTGGTGCTGCCGCGCGTGCTGACCCTGGCCGAGATCGCCCGTATCTGCGCCAACGTCAGCGTCGAGGTCGAGGTGTTCGGCTTCGGCAGCCTGTGCGTCATGGCCGAAGGGCGCTGCCTGTTGTCGTCGTACGCCACGGGCGATTCGCCCAACAACAAGGGCGTCTGTTCGCCCGCCAGCGCGGTGCGCTGGGTCGAGCAGGACGGCCGCCTGGATGCGCGCCTGAACGGCATCCTGATCGACCGCTATGGGCCTGGCGAGGCCGCCGCCTATCCGACGCTGTGCAAGGGGCGCTTCGAGGTCGACGGCCATGCCGACCATGCGCTGGAGGAACCGACCAGCCTGAACGCCATCGGCCTCTTGCCCAAACTGGCCGAGATGGGCGTGGCGGCGATCAAGATAGAAGGACGCCAGCGCAGCCCGGCCTACGTCACGCAGGTGGTGTCCACGCTGCGCGCCGCGCTCGACAGCGCGCACGCCGATCCCAACCGCTATTCCCCCCGTCCCGAATGGAACGCCATGCTGGCGCGCCATGCCGAGGGATCCCAAGTCACGCAAGGCGCATTCGAACGTCCATGGAAATGAAACCCAAGGCTTTCCGCATCTCGGTCGGACCGTTGCTGTACTACTGGCCGCGCCAGCGCACGCTGGCGTTCTACGCTGAACTGGCCGACAGTCCGGCCGATATCCTTTACGTCGGCGAAACCGTCTGTAGCCGGCGCCACGAATTGCGCGCCGACGACTGGCTCGACCTGGCGCGCGACCTCGCCGCGACCGGCAAGGAAGTGGTGTTGTCCGGCCGCACCCTGATCGAGACAGGCGCCGAGGCTTCGGCGCTGAGACGCCTGTGCGAGCAGCGGGATTTCATGGTCGAGGCCGGCGAGGCCGGCGCCATGCGCCACCTGGGCGGCCGGCCGTTCGTAGCCGGTCCGCACATGAACGCCTACCACGGCGGCACGCTGGAATGGCTGGCCGCGCGCGGCGCGACCCGCTTCGTGGCGCCGCTGGAAATGCACGTCAATGCGCTGGCGCGGCTGCTGGCCGAGCGGCCGGCCGGTTTGCAGGCCGAGATCATGGTGTGGGGCCGCATGGCGCTGGCGTTCTCGGCGCGCTGCTTCACCGCGCGCCACTTCCGGTTGAAGAAGGACGAGTGCGGGTTCCGCTGCATCGAGCATCCCGATGGCCTGGACATGCGCACGCGTGAATCGCGTGAGTTCCTGGCGATCAACGGCATCCAGGTGCAGTCGGCCGCCTGCCTCGACCTGCTGGACCAGGCCGCGTACCTGGCCGACATGGGCGCCGACGTGCTGCGCGTCAGCCCGCAGTCGGCCGGCACGCTCGAAGCCATCGCGGCGCTGGACGCCGCGCGCGGCGGCCGCGCGCCGGAAACGGTGCAGCCGCCGGCCGGCATCGGCCGCTGCAATGGCTATTTCCATGGCCAGTCGGGGATCGCCTGGCAGGAGGGGCTATGAGCGACAGCCGATTCGCCGTGCCGGGTCTGGTCGCGCGCCTGGGGCGGCGGTTGCCCGCGCCGCTGGTGTCGCTGCACTTCGTCGCCGGGCTGGAGTTGGCGCGGCGCCTGAACTGGCTCAGCCCGCCACCGGAACTGGAGGGCCGTAGCTTCGCCATCACCATCGAGGACCTGGGCCTGTGCAGCCGCTTCACCGTGCGCGGCGGCGTCTTTCGACCAATGTGGAATCGCGAGGCCTGCGAACTGGAGCTGGGCGCGGGCGTGGCGGAACTGCTGGCCCTGATGCGCGGCGAGACTGATGCGGACACCTTGTTCTTCCAGCGTCGGCTGCGTATCTCCGGCGACACCGAACTGGGGTTGATCGTCAAGAACTGGCTGGATGCGGCGCCGCGTCCGGCGTGGCTGGAACGGCTGGGCGCGCGCGGGCACTAGGCCGTGTCGTCATATGGTTATAAGGACTTGGTTATTTCAAAATTCGCGTCATATACCTAGAATTGCCCAGGACTGATCCACATGATCGAAAAAGGTGCGCATGCCCGCCAGACGCCGCGCGCGGGCCCGCCATCTGGCTCGACCATCGACAACCTGCGTTCCAGGGAAAACCACATGACCGAACCGAAGAAGCCCGAGTGGCGGCTGGAAACCATTGCCGTGCATGGCGGCTACAAGCCCGACCCGACCACGCGCGCCGTGGCCGTGCCGATCTACCAGACCGTGGCCTACGCCTTTGACGACACCCAGCACGGCGCCGACCTGTTCGACCTGAAAGTGGCGGGCAACATCTACACCCGCATCATGAACCCGACCACCGACGTGCTGGAACAGCGCGTGGCGGCGCTGGAAGGCGGCATCGCCGCGCTGGCGCTGGCTTCGGGCCAGGCCGCGGTGACCTACGCCATCCTGACGATTGCCGAGGCGGGCGACAACATCGTCTCGTCCAGCACGCTGTACGGCGGCACCTACAACCTGTTCGCCCACACTCTGCCGCAATACGGTATCACCACGCGTTTCGCCAACCCGAGCGACCTGGCCGCCTTCGAGGCGCAGATCGACGAGCGCACCAAGGCCATCTTCGCCGAGTCGGTCGGCAACCCGCTGGGCAACATCACCGACATCGCCGCGCTGGCCGAGCTGGCCCACCGCCACGGCCTGCCGCTGATCGTCGACAACACCGTGCCCTCGCCGTACCTGCTGCGCCCGATCGAGCACGGCGCCGACATCGTGGTGCAGTCGCTGACCAAGTACCTGGGCGGCCACGGCACCAGCCTGGGCGGCGCCATCATCGACTCGGGCAAGTTTCCCTGGGCCGAGCACAAGGCCCGCTTCAAGCGCCTGAACGAGCCCGACGTCAGCTACCACGGCGTGGTCTACACCGAAGCCTTCGGCCCGGCCGCCTACATCGGCCGCGCCCGCGTGGTGCCGCTGCGCAACACCGGCGCGGCGATCTCGCCGTTCAATGCATTCCAGATCCTGCAAGGCATCGAGACGCTGGCGCTGCGGGTGGACCGCATCGTCGAGAATGCGGTCAAGGTGGCCGGCTACCTGCGCGAGCATCCCAAGGTCGAGTGGGTCAACTACGCCGGCCTGCCGGACCACCCGGATCACGCCCTGGTGCGCAAGTACCTGGGCGGCAAGGCGCCCGGCCTGTTCACCTTCGGCGTGAAGGGCGGCCGCGAAGCCGGCGCGCGCTTCCAGGATGCGCTGCAACTGTTCACGCGACTGGTCAACATCGGCGATGCCAAGTCGCTGGCCACGCATCCGGCGTCCACCACCCATCGCCAGCTCAATCCCGAAGAGCTGCAGAAGGCGGGCGTGCGCGAGGAAACGGTGCGCCTGTCGATCGGCATCGAGCATATCGACGATCTGCTGGCCGACCTGGACCAGGCCCTGGCACAGGTGTAAGCGGCATGAGCATGATTTCCCGCAGGACCTTGTTGCAACTGGCGGCGGGGCTGCCCGCCCTGGCGGCTGCGCCGGCCGGCGTGGCGCGGCCCGCCTCGGAATCCGCAGCCCAAGTTACAGCCCAACCCGCGTCCGGCCGCGCCAAGACCTACGTGCTGGCGCACGGCTCGTGGCACGGCGGCTGGTGCTGGCGTCCGGTGGCCGAGCGGCTGCGCGCGGCCGGCCATCGCGTCCACGCGCCCAGCTTCACCGGCATGGGCGACCGCGCCCACCTGCTGCACAAGGGCATCACCATCGACACCTTCGTCGAGGACCTGGTGCAGGTGATCGAGAGCGAAGAACTGAACGACGTGATCCTGGTGGGCCACAGCTTCGGCGGCATCCCGATCTCGGGCGTGGCCGACCGCATTCCCGAAAGACTGGCGCACCTCGTGTACTTCGATTCGATCGTGCTGCAAAGCGGCCAGAACGCGTTTTCGGTGTACCCGAAGGCCGAGGCCGACGCGCGCATCGCCGCGGCTTCCAAGGCCACCAACGGCCTGGCCGTGCCGATTCCCGAGCCCTTGCCGGCGGCCTGGGGATTCAAGCCCGGCAGCGCCGACGAGGCCTGGGTCAAGCGTCGCCTGACGCGGCATCCGCTGGCCAGCTACACCACGCCGCTCACCCTCCGGCATCCCGTGGGCAACGGCCGCCCGCGCACCTACATCCATTGCACCCAGCCGGAACTGGAAGTGCTGGAGGCCTCGCGCCAATGGGTGAAGTCGCAATCGGGCTGGAACTGGGTCGACATCGCCGCGCCGCACGAGGCGCACATCACCCACCCGCAGTTGCTGGCGGAACTGTTGCTGGGGCTGTCGTAAGGCGCCGCGAGCCGGGACGCGAGGGGTCGCAAGGCAGGGGCGCGGCGGCCTTCAGCCGGGCGCGCCCGGCAAAGGCGAGCCCTTGCGCCAGGCCGAAGGCGCCACGCCCTCGGTGCGCTGGAACACGCGGCTGAAGGCGGCTTGCGAGCGGTAGCCGACCTGTTCGGCGGCCTCGGCGATGGCCAGGCCTTGCGCGAGCAGGCGCCGCGCCACGCGCATGCGCAGCAGTTGCAGCAGTTGCGCGGGCGTGGTGCCGCTTTGCAGCGTGAAGCGGCGATGGAAGGTGGCCTTGGACATGTGCACGTGGCGTGCCATGTCGTCCATGCTCCAGGGGTCCGCCGGCCGCGCCAGGATCGCCTGCAGCAGGCCCGCCATGGCCGGGTCGCGCGCCAGCACGAACAGGCCGTGGGCCTGGCGGTCGTGGATCGCCAGGTGGCGTAGCATGAAAAAGACCAGCATGTCGGTGAGCCGTTCCAGCACCACCGTCGAGGCGCCGCCGTCGCGCCGGGTTTCGCCCAGGATCAGGTCGAACACGCCGCGCGCGCTGGCGTAGCGGGCATCGTCGGCGCGCAGCACCAGCACGTCGGGCAGCGTATCGGCCAGCAGATCGGCCAGGCCGGGGCGGAACTGGAAGAAGCCGCAGGCCAGCCCGGTGCCGTCGGGCTGGCGCGGCAGGAGCGGCCGCATCTCGCGACACACCGGCGCGACCGATCCGGGCGGATCCAGCGGCGTCAGCGCGTGCGGCAGGTCGCGCAGGAAGAACACGCCGTCGCCGGCCGCCAGCGTCAGCGGCGCCTGGCCCGGCCCCAGGTCGACGCGGCAACGGCCGTGCAGGATCAGGTGGAAACTGGCGCGGGCCCGGCCGCTGGTGCTGGCCGACCAATTGCCGCAGTACTGCCCCAGGTGATACAAGCTGGACTGCACCTCCAGGCTCGACAGCAGCAGGGCGTCGACGGCGGCTTGATCGGCGTTCGGGGCGGGCGAGGGCGGCATGGCAAGGGCAGGCGAGTGGCGGCCGCGCTGGTATGGCGGAACGACCGGATCAGTTTGGCGCGATGATGGCGATCGCGCCTGGTTATAAGCGCATAGCTGAAAGTCGATAGGATCGAGCATCAGCTTGCGATCCCCGTGCATTGTCGCGCGGGGCGGGGCGCCCGCACAATCGAGTTTTCGTTGACAGTCTTCTGGAGACCTTCATGGCCCGTCTGCCCGTCCATACCGCGCAAAGCGCCCCCGAACCCACCCGCGCCGCGCTGGCCGCCGCCGAACAGGGCGCGGGCTACCTGTCCAACCTGCTGGGCGTGCTGGCCAACGCGCCGGTGGCGCTGGAAGCCTACCAGACGCTGTCGCAGATCAACGCGCGCGCCGGGCTGACACTGCAGGAACGCGAGGTGGTGCAACTGGTGGCGGGTACCCGCCACGGCTGCACCTTCTGCGTGGCCGGCCACACCGCGCTGGCGCGCAACAAGGCCAAGCTTTCGCCCGAAGTGGTGGAGGCGCTGCGCGCGCAGGGCACGCTGCCCGATGCCCGCCTGCAGGCGCTGGCCGCGTTCACCGAAGCCGTGATCCGTACCCGCGGCCGCGTCAGCGACGCCGAGCTGCAAGCCTTGCGCGAGGCCGGCTACAGCGACGGCAACGCGCTCGAAGTGATCGTCGGCGTGGGGTTGGCGACCATCTGCAATTTCGGCAACAACCTGGCGCAGACGCCGCTGAACGAGCAGTTGGGCGCCTACGCCTGGAGCGGCGCGCAATGACGGCGCGGCAACCGGACCCGCGCCTGTCGCCCGGGCTGGCCGCCTGGCTCGACGCCCATGCCGGCGCGCTGGACGACGGCAGCCATGACGCCGCCGAGGTCCTGCCGCGATTGGCCGACGCGGGCGTGTTCCGCCTGGGCGTGCCGGCCGAGCAGGGCGGCGCGCCGGGCACCGATATCGGCGACGCCATCGAGGCAGTGTCGCAGGTGGCCGAGCATTCCGTGGCCGCGGCCTTCGTGGCCTGGGGCCAGCGCGTTTTCATCGAATACCTGCTGCGCAGCCCCAACGCGGCCTTGTCGCGGGCGTGGCTGGCGCCATTGCTGGCGGGCGAAACGGCCGGCGCCACGGCGCTGTCGAACGCCATGAAGTTCCTCAGCGGCATCGAATCGCTGCAGATCGGCGCGCGCCAGGACGGCACGGATTGGCGGCTGGACGGCCGCATGCCGTGGGTGACCAACCTGCGCAAGCAGGGCTTCCTGGTGGCCGCGGCCGTCTCGTCGCCGGACGGCACGCCGGCGGTGGTGGCCTTGCCGCACGACATCGACGGACTGACGCGCAGCGCCGACCTGAACCTGCTGGCCCTGCAGTCCAGCAACACGGCGGCGCTGGACGTGCGCGATGTACGCATCGGGCCCGAATGGCTGATCCATCCGGACGCGCGCCAGTATCTGCCTCGAGCGCGGCCGGCCTTCGCCGGGCTGCAATGCGGCCTGTCCATCGGCCTGGCGCGGCGCGCCTTGCGCGCGGCTGGCGAGGCCGGGCAGGGCCAGGCCTCGCGCGGCATCCTCGCCGAACCCCTGCAGGCGCTGGCGCGGCAGCTCGACGAAGTGACCGCGCGCCTGGTGGCCGGCGTGCGCAGCGAACGTTTCGTGGCCGAACCGTGGCTGCTGTTCGAGAGCCGCATCGCCCTGGCCGAGATCGCCAGCCAGGCAGTGCAGCTGGAACTGCAGGCCAGCGGCGGCGCGGCCTACCTGAGACCGGCTGGCGACGGTTTTGCGCGCCGCTGGCGCGAGGCGGCCTTCCTGCCCATCGTCACCCCCAGCCTGGTGCAGCTCAAGACCGAGCTGGCCAAGCGCCAGGCCCGGCTCGCGGCCGAGGGCGCCGCATGAGCGCGCCGCCGCGCCCCGTGTTGCAGGCCAGCGCGCTGGCGCTGCGCTACCCCGGCGCGCCCACCGCCGTGTTCCAGGACGTGGACCTGGCGCTGGATCGGGGCGAGGTGGTGGCGGTGCTGGGCGCCAGCGGCGCCGGCAAGTCCAGCCTGTTGCGGGTGCTGGCCGGCCTGCAACCGGCCAGCGCCGGCACGCTGTTGATGGAGGGCGCGCCGTTGACCGGCGTGCATCCGCGCGTGGCGGTGGCGTTCCAGGACCCCAGCCTGTTGCCGTGGCTGTCGCTGGAGCGCAATGTCGCGTTCGGCCTGGATTTCGTCCACCAGCCCGTGCTGGACGCGGCCGAACGGCGCCTGCGGATCGACCAGGCCATCGACGAGGTCGGCCTGTCGCATGCGCGCCACCTGCGGCCGGCGCAACTGTCCGGCGGCATGGCGCAGCGCACCGCGCTGGCGCGCTGCCTGGCGCGCCAGCCGGCGGTGCTGCTGCTGGACGAACCCTTCGGCGCGCTCGACGAGGTCACGCGCGGCGATATGCAGGCGCTGCTGCGCAAGGTGGTGGCCGACTTCCATACCGCCGCCGTCCTCATCACCCACGATATCGACGAAGCGCTGCTGCTGGCCGACCGCATCGTGCTGCTGGGCGGCGCGCCCGGACGCATCCTGGGCGTGTGGTCGGTGGACCTGCCGCAGCCGCGCGCCGATCTCTTGTCTGAAATGGGCGCGCTGCGCCTGGAAATCCTGACCCGCCTGCGCGATGCGCTGCGGGTTGCACGCGGCCAAGCCGCCAAGGAGTCTATCGATGTGCCTTGAACACATGTCGCGTCGCGACTGGTTGAAACTCTCGGCCCTGCTGACGGTGGGCGGCGCCGCGCCGCTGCTGTCGGCGTTCAACGCGCGGGCGCAGAGCGAGCCCGACGCCCCGGTGCGCATCGGCTACCTGCCGATCACCGACGCGGCGCCATTGCTGGTGGCGCATAACAACGGCCTGTTCGACAAGGCCGGGGTGAAGGCCGAAAAGCCGACGCTGCTGCGCAGTTGGGCGCAGGTGATCGAGGCGTTCATTTCGGGGCAGGTCAACGTGGTGCACCTGTTGTCGCCGATGACGGTGTGGGCGCGCTTCGGCAGCCAGGTGCCGGCCAAAGTGGTGGCCTGGAACCACGTCGGCGGCTCGGGCCTGACGGTGGCGCCGGCCATCAACGACGTCAAGCAGCTGGGCGGCAAGACCGTGGCGATCCCGTTCTGGTATTCCATCCACAACGTGGTGCTGCAATACCTGCTGCGCGAGAACGGCCTGGAGCCCGTGTCGCGCAAGGACGGCGCGCCAGCCGCCAACGAAGTCAACCTGGTGGTGATGGCGCCGGCCGACATGCCGCCGGCGCTGGCGCAGAACCGCATCGCCGGCTACATCGTGGCCGAACCCTTCAATGCCGTGGCCGAGACGCTGGGCGTGGGCAAGGTGCTGCGCTTTACCGGCGACGTCTGGCGCAACCACGCCTGCTGCGTGGTGTTCATGCACGAGCGCGACCTGCAGCAGCGCCCCGAGTGGTCGCAAAAGGTGGTCGACGCCATCGTCCAGGCGCAGCTGTGGATCCGCGACAACCGCGAAGAGACCGCCAGGCTGCTGTCCAAGGAAGGCATCAACCGCTACACCCCGCACGGCCTGCCGGCCTTGAGCAAGGTACTGGCGCCGCCGCCGTCCGACCGCGAGCAATACCTGGCCAGCGGCGCGATCCGCCACGCCGACTGGGATGAGCGCCGCATCGACTTCCAGCCATACCCGTTCCCCAGCTATACCGAGGAACTGGTGCGGCGCCTGCGCGGCACCGTGATCGAGGCCGATCGCGGCTTTCTGGCGAACCTGGATCCGGCGCGGGCGGCCGCCGAGCTGGTCGACGACCGCTACGTCAGGCGCGCCATCGAGGCGGCGGGCGGGTTGGGACGCTTCGGCTTTCCCGAGTCGTACAGCCGGGCCGAGATGGTGCGGGCGTGACGGCGCGCCAGTCGCTGGCCGCGGGCGGCGCGCAGCCCGTCGCCGTGCCTGCGCGCTCCCGCGCGCGGCGCGACGGCCCGGCCGCGCGCGCCGTGCTTGGGTTGGCCGGCCTGGCGGCGCTGCTGGCGCTGTGGTGGCTGGGCACCGAGGTACTGGCGCCCTCCGGCGGCATGGCGCGGCGCTTTGCGCCCGCCGCCACCTTCGCCAGCCTGTGGCGACTGCTGACCGGCTCGGACCTGCCGTTGCACGTGCTGGTGAGCCTGCGGCGCGTGGCCGTGGGCCTGGGGCTGGCGCTGGCCATCGGCGTGCCGCTCGGGCTGGCCATCGGCAGCTACCGGCGCCTGGAGGCGGCGTTGTCGCCGGCCATGCAGTTCCTGCGCATGATCTCGCCGCTGTCGTGGATGCCGATAGCGGTGATGGTGTTCGGCGTGGGCGACGACCCGGTGTATTTCCTGCTGGCCTTTGCCGCGGTGTGGCCCATCGTGCTGAATACGGCCGCAGGCGTGCAGCAGCTGGACGCGCGCTGGCTGCAGCTGGCGCAAAGCATGGCCGCGACCCGCTGGGAAACCCTGCGTCACGTGATCCTGCCTGGCGTCCTGGGCCACATCCTGACCGGGGTGCGGCTGGCCATCGGCATCCTCTGGATCGTGCTGGTGCCGTGCGAAATGCTGGGCGTATCGGCGGGGATGGGCTATTTCATCCTGGACACGCGCGACAGGCTGGCCTATTCGGAACTGATGGCCATGGTGCTGCTGATCGGGGCGCTCGGTTTCGCGCTGGACGCCGCGGCGCGCGCGCTCTACCGCTATTGGCGCGGCTAGGCCCTGTCCGTGCGACAGGCGCCTCGCATGGACATCCGGATGCGTGGCCGGGACGCGCGGCGCGGTCGCGGCAGGCCTTAGTCCTTGCCCGCCGCCGTGCCCTGGGGCGGCGCGCGGCGGCCGTCGGCCGGGCAGATCACGGTGCGCAGCGAGCGTTGCACCGGGTCGCGCACCACCGGCGCGCTCGACATGCCGGCCACGGGCAGCGATTCCACCAGGCTGCCGGTGGCGTTGGGGCCGGCGTAATGCTGGGTCTCGGTGACGGTGTAGGTATTGTTGCTGCAGTTCATGATCACGGCCTGCGTTACCGAGCCGTAGGGCTGGCCATTGGTTTCGGAGACCCGTGGCTGGGCGTAGAACCAGGCCACCGTGGCCAGCATCACCACCGGCCGTTCGGACAGCTGCGTGATGGAGGCGCCGTCATAGAACACCCCCGGCATGCTTTGCGGGGCCAGCGGCTGCCAGTCCGAGCCAGGGCTTGGCGCCAGACCGGTATTGTCCGCCTCGCGCGGCACGCTGGCGCCCGCGCAGGCGTCGGCCTGCGCTGCTTTGCCGCCACGCTGCGCCGCGGCGCAGGCGTCCGCCGCCGTGGCGGCCGGCTCGGCCCAGGCCGATCCCGCCAGCATGGCCAGGATCAGTGTGTGTAGCGCTTGCCTTGCTGTCATGAGGGCGTTTCCCGAGCGGCGTCCGTGTGAGTGGCCCCAGTATAGAGAAAGATCCGGCCACAGCCCGAGCGCGGCGCGGTGTGCGGCGCGGAGGTATAGTCTCGTCCGTCCGGATGGCGCTCATGGCGACGTCTGGCGCTGTCCCGCATCGCAGGAGTGACGAGCACGATGAATATCAGGGGGTTCGCGGGTGTGGCCGCGATCGCCGCGACCGGCCTGTTGGCCTACGGCCTGCACCAGCTGGTGCCGGAAGGCCAGCCGTTGACACGCAGCGAGGTCATTGGCGAACTCGACGGCCCGCCGCTGGCCGGCTATTCGCGCACGCGCCTGTACCGCTATGGCGATCGCCAGTACCTGACCGGTCAATTGATCTCGGGCGAGCGCGACCTGGCCGGGTTGGGCCGCGCGCCGGTGCTGGACGCGCTACTTCCGGCCGTGGCCGAGCGCCATGAACCCCGGCGCGCGTCGGCGCAGGGGACCGCGCCGGCATTGGCCGCCGGGCGGGCCGACCTGGCGCTGGATCTGTTGCGCGCCGGCGCGGCCTCGCGCGAGGTCCGCAACCTGGTCTATGGCGGCCGCGACAACGGCCGCTACGCGCTGCTGGGTTCGATTGCCGGCGACACCGGCGTGACGCTCATCGGCACGCCGGGCCAGACTCTGTATCTGGTGACCAGCACCTTGCGCCGTCCGGGCGACGGCGACCAACCGGCCGCGCGGGACGTCCTGCGTTCCGACGACCAGGGCGCCACATGGCGCTACGATCCGGAGGTCGCGCTGGGCGCGCCGCAACGGCACACCATGTTCCTGAGCGAGGCGCGCGCCGTGGCGCTGGAGGACGGCGCGGATGGCGAGCGCCTGCTGGTGAGCGAAGACGGCGCCCGGCGCTGGTCGGCGCTGCGGTTGCGCGAACAGGTCTGGCCCGATGCCGGCAGCTACGCCAAGGCCTTTCATGAGCAGGCGGGCGCGGGCGAGCAACTGGCCTACGGCTGGTCGCTGTACCCGGCGGCGGCCGACCGCGCGGTGGGCTGGAGCTGGCGCGAAGGCGTCACCGCCGACGGCGGCGCGCGGCGCATCGAGACGCGGCGCTTCGAGGTGCGGTTCCAGAGCGGCGCGTCGCCGGCATTCCGCATCACCCATGACGTGGCGCCGGTGCCGGCGCAGGACCCGCTATCGCGCCCGGTGCTGGGCCAGCCGGTGTATGCCACCCATGGCAACCGCATCTTTCGCTTGGAGCCGGACCAGGGCAACTGGCACGAACTGGCCGCCACACCCGACGTGCGGGGCCGGCCCACCTGGATCGGGCAGGCCTGGTTCGGCCGCAACGGCTGGGTGATCCAGACCTACGCCGACCACCTGTTTTCGTTTGGCGAATACACCCGCACGTATTTCCACACCCGCGACCAGGGGCGCAGTTGGCGGCCGTTCCAGCTGTCGCCCGACCAGGAGCGCGGGCTGCTCGGCCTGGACGCGGCGGGCGAGGGCCTGCTGGTGCATGCCGATCGAGACGGCAGGACCCTCATCGTGCGTTATGCGTTGGAGTAGGGCGCCAGCACGTAGTCCGGATAGCGCTTGCAGATCTCGGCCACCTGGCTGAGGGTGCCCGACAGGTGCTCGCGCAGCGCCTGCTGCGCCCGCGGCGCGTCGCCGGCGGCGATGGCGTCCAGCACCCGCTGGTGGTCGTCCATGATGCGTTCGGCCTTGCCGGCTTCCGGCAGGTGCAGGCGGCGCAGGCGGTCGACGTGGCCGCTGTAGCGCTGCTCCATGTCCCACAGCGCCGTGACGCCGGCGGCTGTGTGCATGTCACGATGGAAGGCCTGGTCGGCTTCCATGAACTGCTGGTATTGGCCGGCGGCGTGGCAGACGCGCTGGCGGTCGATGCTGGCCTGCAGACGCTGGATCAACAGGGGATCGGGCTTCTGCGCCAGGAGGTGCACGATTTCCAGTTCGATCGAACGCCGCAGGAAATGCGCCTGACGCGCCGCGGCGATGTCGATGCGGCTGACCACGGTGGTGTGCTGCGGATAGATCTCGACCAGCGCTTCCTCGGCCAGCTTCATGAGCGCATCGCGGATCGGCGTCTGGCTCAGGCCATAGGCCTCGGCCAGCGTCACGCGCGACAACGGCGCGCCCGGCGCCAGCGCCAGCGACATGATCTGTTCGCGCAGATGTTCGAAGACCTGGGGCGCGGCGTGCCGCGAGCGGTCCAGTCTGAGCTTGGGGCTGGGCATCGGAGCGGCATCCGGGAAATTTACGGAAGGTCGGTCGGAAGCGTCGGTCGTCAAGGTCGATCGTAAGGGGCAATCGTGGAAGCGGAGTGTAGCGGGTTTTCACCTAGCTGACGCACTAATGTATTAGTGTTTAAATGGTCCGGTCAACGATTTCTTCTCTTTCTCTTTTCGCATCCCTGGACCGCACTTGCCTATGAAACGCACCTACGAAAGCCTGCGCAGCGCCGCCTGGATGGCCAAGGACGACCTGCGCTCGTTTGGCCACCGCTCGCGCATGATGCAGATGGGCTATGGCCCCGACGACTGGGCCGGCCGCCCCATCATCGCCATCATCAATACGTGGTCCGACCTGAACCCCTGCCACAGCCACTTCAAGCAGCGGGTCGAGGACGTCAAGCGCGGCGTGTTCCAGGCCGGCGGCTTTCCGGTGGAACTGCCCGCCATCTCGGTGTCGGAATCGTTCGTCAAGCCCACCACCATGCTGTACCGGAACATGCTGGCGATGGAGGCCGAGGAACTGCTGCGCAGCCACCCGGTGGACGGCGCGGTGCTGCTGGGCGGCTGCGACAAGACCACGCCGGGCCTCTTGATGGGCGCCATCAGCGCCGGGCTGCCCTGTGTCTACGTGCCCGCCGGCCCGATGCTGCGCGGCAACTGGAAGGGCAAGATCCTCGGCTCCGGTTCGGATGCCTGGAAGCTGTGGGACGAGCGCCGCGCCGGCAAGATCACGCAGGAACAATGGACCGAAGTCGAAGGCGGCATCGCCCGCAGCTACGGCACCTGCATGACCATGGGCACGGCCAGCACCATGACCGCCATCGCCGAGGCCATCGGCATGACGCTGCCGGGGGCCTCGTCGATCCCGGCGGCCGACGTCAACCACATGCGCATGTCGGCCGAATGCGGCCGCCGCGTGGTCGAGATGGTGTGGGACGACCTGACGCCGCAGCGCATCCTGACGCTGGCCTCGTTCAAGAACGCCATCAACGTGGCCATGGCCATGGGCTGCTCCACCAACGCCATCATCCACCTGGTGGCCATGTCGCGCCGCGCCGGCCATCCGGTGGGCCTGGACGACTTCGACGCCGCCAGCCGCAAGGTGCCGGTCATCGCCAACATCCGGCCCAGCGGCGACAAGTACCTGATGGAAGACTTCTTCTACGCCGGCGGCCTGCCGGCGCTGATGTCGCGCCTGGAAGGCCACCTGGACCTGTCGGCCATGACCGTCACCGGCAAGACGCTGGGCGAGAACATCGCCGGCGCCGAGGTCTACAACGACGATGTCATCCGCAAGCTCGACACCGCCATCTACGACGAGGGCGCGCTGGCGGTCCTGCGCGGCAACATCGCGCCGGACGGCTGCGTCATCAAGCCCAGCGCCTGCGCCCCGCAGTACCTGCGACACACCGGCCCGGCGCTGGTGTTCGACGACTATCCCAGCATGAAGGCCGCGGTCGACGACGAGAACCTGGACGTCACCGCCGACCACATCATGATCCTGCGCAACGCCGGCCCGCAGGGCGGACCCGGCATGCCGGAGTGGGGCATGCTGCCGATCCCCACCAAGCTGGTCAAGCAGGGCGTGCGCGACATGCTGCGCCTGTCCGACGCCCGCATGAGCGGCACCAGCTACGGCGCCTGCATCCTGCACGCCGCGCCCGAAGCCTACATCGGCGGCCCGCTGGCGCTGGTCAAGACCGGCGACCTGATCACCGTCGACGTGCCGGCCCGCAGCATCCACCTGAACGTCAGCGACGAGGAACTGGCCGCGCGCCGCGCCGCCTGGACGCCGCCGCCCAAGCGCTACGAGCGCGGCTACGGCTGGATGTACTCGCAACACATCCTGCAGGCCGACGAGGGCTGCGACTTCGACTTCCTCGAGACCAGCTTCGGCGCGCCCGTGCCGGAACCGGAAATCTTCTGAACCCGCCATCCCCTGAATCGCTTTCCCTGGAGTTTTCCGTGTCAGACATGAATCCCGCCACCCGCGCCAAGCTGGCCGGCATCAGCACCGCCACGCTGTGCACCGCCTTGTTCAAGCGCGGCCTGCGCAACCAGTTCATCCAGGACGTGCGGCCGCTGAACGCGACGCTGCCCAACATGGTCGGCCCGGCCTTCACGCTGCGCTACATCCCGGCGCGCGAGGACCTGAACACCATCAAGGTGTTCGAGGACCGCGCCCATCCGCAGCGCGCCGCGGTCGAGACCTGCCCGCCGGGCGCGGTGCTGGTGATGGACAGCCGCAAGGACCCGCGCGCGGCCTCGGCCGGCTCGATCCTGGTGACCCGCCTGATGAAGCGCGGCGTGGCCGGCGTGGTCACCGACGGCGGTTTTCGCGACT
This sequence comes from Achromobacter sp. EG18, assembly GCF_059759395.1. NCBI lineage: Bacteria > Pseudomonadati > Pseudomonadota > Betaproteobacteria > Burkholderiales > Alcaligenaceae > Achromobacter > Achromobacter sp. EG18. Next base: position 1,279,151 of record NZ_CM186213.1, on the reverse strand, counting down.
CGCCCGAGATCGCCGAGCTCGGATTTCCCGCGTACCACAACCGGCCGTCCGCGCCGACCAACCTGACGCTGCACCAGGCGCTGGATATCAATGCGCCCATCGGCTGCGGCGATGTGGCCGTGTTTCCCGGCGACATCGTGGTGGGCGACCGCGAGGGCGTGGTGGTGATCCCCGCGCACCTGGCCGACGAGATCGCGGACGAAGCGGTGGAAATGACCGCGTTCGAGGACTTCGTCACCAGCCAGGTGCAGGCCGGCGCGTCGATCCTGGGCCTGTATCCGCCCACCGACCCGGCCACCAAGGACAAGTTCGCCGCCTGGCGCAAAGAACAGGGCCGTTGAGCCCTGGCGCCGGCCGTCCGGCCGGCGACCCATGCCTATAAAACACAGAGGGCAGGAGACAAGCATGAACAAGCAACGTCGCAGCGCGCTGGCCGCGCTGCTGGCAGGACCGCTGCTGGGCGCGTGGGCGCTGCCGGCTGCGGCCGCCGAGTGGCCGGCGCAGAAGCCGATTTCCTACGTGGTGCCGTTCACCGTGGGCGGCTCCACCGACGTGGTCGGCCGCGTGCTGGCGCAGAAGCTGGGCGACCGGCTGCACCAGAACGTCATCGTCGAGAACAAGCCGGGCGCCGCTGGCGGCATCGGCGCCACCTACGTGGCCAAGGCCGCGCCCGACGGCTACACGCTGTTCGGCGGCACCATCAGCACCCACGCCATCAACGCCAGCCTCTACAAGAACCTGAAGTACGACCCGGTCAAGGACTTCGAGCCGGTCTCGCTGATCGCCTACCTGCCCAACGTGCTGCTGGTCGACCCGAACCTGGGCGTGAACTCGGTGGCCGACCTGATCGCGCTGCTCAAGAAAGACCCGTCCAAGCGCACCTTCGCCTCGTCCGGCGCCGGCACCTCCACCCACCTGGCCGGCGAATTGTTTTCCAGCATGATCGGCGTGCCGCTCACGCACGTGCCCTACAAGGGCACGCCGCCCGCCATGGTCGACGTGTCCTCGGGCGCGGTGACGTTCATGTTCGACCAGATGACCGCCGCCTTGCCGCTCTTGCAGACCGGCAAGCTCAAGCTGCTGGCCGTCACCACCAAGGACCGCATCTCGCTGGCCCCGGACGTGCCGACCATGCAGGAGGCCGGCGTGCCCGGCTTCCAGATGGCCTCGTGGCAGGCGGTGTATGCGCCCAAGGGCACGCCCAAGCCGATCCTCGACAAGCTCGCCGCCGAGATCGCCGTGATCGTGAAGGAACCCGACGTGCAGGAAAAGCTCGGCAAGACCATGGGCATGGAACTGGTCGGCAGCACGCCCGAGGAACTGCGCGCCCTGATGGCCACGGAGATTCCGCGCTGGGCGGAGGTGGTGAAGAAATCAGGGGCGACGGTGGAGTGATGGCTGCCAATGGGCGCAAGCCTACGCCCCATCATGTAAGACCTGATTCCCACCCCGGCCTGGAGCCGGGGTTTTTGTTTTCCGCGTCCGGATTCGCCGCGTCAGGGTTTCAGGTTCAGCTTCGGCACCAGCGCGTTGAAGGCCTGTTCCTGCCGCGCCACGTCGGCCGCGAATTGCGGCTGGTCGGCGTATGACGGCGTCAGGTTCTGCTTGCGCATCAGGGCCTGGAAGTCCTGCGATTGCGCCACCTGGCGCGCGGCGGTGCGCCATTTCTCGATGGCGTCGGCCGGGGCCGACTTCGGCAGGCCGATGCCGCGCCAGACGCTGAACTGCAGATCGGCGCCGCGTTCCTTCATGGTCGGCACGTCCGGCAGGTTGTCGAGCCGTTTCGTCGCCATCACGGCCAGGGTGCGCAGCTTGCCGGTGTCCACGTGCTGCTGCAGTTCGGCATAGGCCACCGTGGTGGCCTGCACGTCGCCCGCCAGCAGGCCCATGATGGCCGGCGCCGATCCCTGGTAGGGCACGTGCACGAACTTCACGCCGGTCTGCTCGCCCAGCGCCGCGGCGGCCATGTGCGGCACGGTGCCGATGCCGGCGTTGGACACCGCCACCCGCTCGGGATTCTTTCGGGCGTAGTCCAGGAATTCCTCCACCGTCTTCCACGGCGCGTCGGCGCGCACCGTGACCGACGACGGATCATCGGTGAAGCGGGCGATGGGCTGGAAGTCCTTGACGGTGGTCTTGCCGATGCCCATCAGCGGCACCACCAGCATTTCCGGCGTCATCAGCACCAGCTTGTAGCCGTCGGGCTGGGCGTTGGCCACGTACGCCCAGCCTATCGAGCCGCTGGCGCCGGGCTTGTTGATGACCACGGTCGGTTGCGCCAGCAGCGGCGGGCGCACCGCCTCGGCGATGGCGCGGGCGGTGTTGTCGCTGCCGCCGCCGGGCTGGTAGGCGACCACCAGCTCCATCGAGCGGCTGGGATAGTCGGCCGCCATCGCGGCGGGGGCGGCCGCGACGCAGGCCAGGAAGGACAGGGCGCTGAAGGCCAGCGCGGGCAGGCGGGTGCGGGTCATGGTGGCTCCGGTGTCAGTAGCCCAGGGCTGAAAGATCCGCCAGTGTCTGGCGGGTGATGGCAAGGGTGCGTTCGCGTTCGGCGCCGGCCAGGTCCAGGCGCGGCGGCTTGACGGTTTCGGCGCTGCCGGTGATCAGGTGCTCGGCCAGCTTGATGTGCTGCACCAGCTTGACCACCGTGTCCAGGTGGAACAGCGGCGTGAGCGCCGCGTACAGCTTGCGGGCGCGCTTGAAGTCGCCTTCGACCGCCAGCCGCAGCAGGTCCACCGACGCTTTCGGCACGGCGTTGGCCATGCCCGAGACCCAGGCGGTCACGCCCAGCGCGGCGCTTTCCAGCACCAGGTCGTCGACGCCGCAGACCACCGCCAGGCGGTCGCCGAAGCGCGTGATCAGGTCGGTCACCCGGGTGGTGTCGTAGGACTCCTCCTTGATAGCGACGATGGTCGGTTCCTCCAGCAACTGCGCCACCAGGTCGGGCGTCAGGTCGACGCCGTAGCCGCGCGGGTTGTTGTACAGCAGGATGGGCAGGGGGCTGGCCTGCGCCACGCTGCGGTAGAACGCCACCGTTTCGCGCTCGTCCGACTTGTACGTCAGGCCGGGGAACACCATCAGCCCATCGACGCCGATCTGCGCCGCCTGGCGCGCGAAGGCCGCCGCGCGCGCGGTGCCGGTCTCGGCCACGCCCGACACCACCGGCACGCGGCCGCGCACGGTCTCGACCGCGATGCGCAGCACCTCCAGCTTTTCCTCGGGCGCGAGCTGGGCGTTTTCGCCCACCATGCCCATCATCACCACGCCGCCCACGCCATTGGCGATCAGGCGCTCCAGGCCCTGGCGGATGGCGTCCGCGTCCAGCGAGAAATCGGGCTTCAGTTTGGTGGTGACCGCGGGAAATACGCCTTGCCATTGAATGCTCATGCTGCCGCTCCTGTTGCGTGATCCGCCCGGCTTGTACTGTCGGGCTATTGATTGGATATTGGATCCAAAATAAAAGTGCCAGAAAAACGAGGCGCGCGGCCTCGAACCATCGCCCCGGCAAGGGCGTCGATTTTTGTTGGATCATGGATCCAATATACTCACATTAAACGGGTTCCGGACACCGGCTGTCTCTCGGGGTTTTCCTGGGCGTGGGGCAGGTGGAACGGATCCGCTGCCGTCCGGCGTCCGCCGGGCGGAATCTTCCACCGGATGTGACGTGTCCCAGAATTCCTCTCCCGCCAGCGCCACCCAACCCCGCGTCGCCGCCGGATCCGCCGGTCGCCTGGTGCGCAAGACCGCCGTCGACCTAGTGGTCGACGAACTGCGCGACCGCATCCTGTCTGGCGCGATCGCGCCGGGCTCCGCCCTGCGCCAGGAACTGCTGGCCGAGGAACTGGGGGTGAGCCGGCTGCCGGTGCGCGAGGCGATCCGCCAGCTCAGCGCCGAAGGGTTGGTGGACATGATCGCGCACCGCGGCGCCTACGTCTCGATGCTGTCGCGCGCCGAAGTGCAGGAATTCTTCGACATCCGCCTGCGGCTCGAACCCTGGCTGCTGCGCCTGGCGGTGTCGCAGCACACGCCCGAGGAACTGGACGAGGCGGCGCGCATCGTGGCTCGGATGGACAGCGCCGAACCGCAGCAGTGGGGCCGGCTCAATTGGCAACTGCACGAACTGCTGTACCGCGCCGCGCAGCGGCCGGCGGCGCTGGCCATGGTGCGCGCGCTGCATGAAAAATCCGAACGCTATTTCCGCTTCCAGATCGTCAACGCGCCGATCCGCCAGCAGGCCCACGACGAGCACAGCGCCCTGATCGCGTTCTGTCGCCAGGGCCGCGCCGGCGAGGCCGAGGCGGCGCTGGAACACCACATCGCCGAAGCCGCCGAGCAGATCCTGGCGATTGTCGATCACCTGCTCGATACGACCGCGGCGCCGGCGTAGCGGCACAGCCGACGCAACAACGCAGGCCGGGGAAACTCCCTCGGCCGGCGCACAGCGGGCGCGTGTCGCGCCCGCGCCGAGTCCGCGCGTGACTCAGTTGATCTTGATGTTGCGTTCCTTCACCAGCACCTTCCACTGCGCGGTTTCCTTGGCCAGGTAGTCGCGCAGTTCGTCGGGCGTGCCGCCGATGGATTCGGCGCCGATCGAATCCAGCGTCGCCTTGACCTTGGGCTCGTTCAGGGCCTGGCGCATGGCCGCGTTCAGTTTGGCCACGACCTCGGGCGGCGTGCCGGCCGGCGCGAAGGCGGCGAACCAGGGCATCAGCTCGTAGCCGGGCAGGCCGCTTTCGGCCACGGTGGGCACGTTGGGCAGCGCCGCAGAGCGCTTGGCGGTGGTCACCGCCAGCGCGCGCAGCTTGCCGGCCTCGATGTGCGGCTTGGCCGAGGTGATGCTGTCGAACATGTAGTCCACCTGGCCGCCCAGCAGGTCGGCGATGGCCGGGCCGCTGCCCTTGTAGGGCACGTGCAGCATGTCGATCTTGGCCATCGACACGAACAGCTCGCCCGCCAGGTGGATCGAGGTGCCGACGCCGGCCGAGGCGTAGGTGTAGTGGTTGGGCTGCGCCTTGGCTTTGGATATCACTTCGTCCACGCTCTTGACGTCATTGCGCGCGGGGTTGGTGACCAGCACGTTCGGCACCACCGCCAGCAGCGAGATCGGCGCGAAGTCCTTGATGGGATCGTAGTTCAGGTCGGCGTACAGCGCCGGGTTGACCGCCATGCCGTTGGCCACGATCAGGATGGTGTAGCCGTCCGGCTTGGAACGCGCCACGCTGGCCGCGCCGATGTTGCCGCCGGCGCCGGCGCGGTTCTCGACGATGAACGAGGTGTTCAGTTGCTTGCCCATCGATTCGCCCAGGGTGCGGGCGATGCTGTCCATCGCGCCGCCCGGCGGGAACGGCACGATCCACTTGACCGGCCGGTCGGGGTAGTTGTCGGCCAGGGCGGTGCCGGCGGCGCCGAGCAGGGCCAGGCCCATGCAGGCCCGGGCGAGGTGTTTGAAAGCGTGGCGCAAAACCATGTCGTGTCTCCGTGTGCTTGAATTATTTTTCCGCGCGCCGATGCGTGGCCGGCGCGCGGGAACAACCGTGGGGCAGGGCGCGTCAGCGGTCCCTGCGATAGAAAGCCAGTTTGTCTTCGTCCAGTTCCAGGCCCAGGCCCGGGCCGGTGGGGATCTCCATCTCGAAATCGGCGTAGCGCGGCGGGTTGGCGACGATGTCGTCCTTGAGCAGCAGCGGGCCGAACAGTTCGGTGCCCCACGACAGCCGCGGCAGGCAGGCAAAGCCGTGGGCCGATGCGATCGAGCCGACCGAGCCTTCCAGCATGGTGCCGCCGTACAGCGACATGCCGGCGGCGTCGCCGACGGCGGCGGTGCGCAGCATTTCGTGGATGCCGCCCGACTTGGCGATCTTCAGCGCCAGCACGTCGGCCGCGCCCAGGCGCGCGATGGCCAGCGCGTCCTCGGGGCCGTTGACGGCTTCGTCGGCCATGATGGGCACCACGAAGCGCGCCGCCAGCCTCGCCATGCCGGCCAGGTTGGCGCGCGGGATGGGTTGTTCGATCAGGTCGACGCCGGCCGCTTCCAGGCGCGCGATGGCGCCGGCCGCGTCGGCCTCGTTCCAGGCCTGGTTCACGTCCACCGTGACGCGGGCGCGCTCGCCCAGCGCCTGCTTGATGCGCGACACGTGGGCCACGTCGTCGGCCACGGCGCGGCGGCCGACCTTGAGCTTGAAGGTGTTGTGGCGGCGGCTGGCGAGCAGCGATTCGGCTTCCTCGATGTCGCGCGCGGTGTCGCCGCTGGCCAGGGTCCACAGCACCGGCAGGCTGGCGCGCACGGCGCCGCCCAGCAGGGTCGAGACCGACACGCCCAGGCGCTTGCCCTGGGCATCGAGCAGCGCGCTTTCCAGCGCCGACTTGGCGAAGCGGTTGCCGCGCGCCACGGTTTCCAGGCGCCGCATGGCGGCGTGGATGTTGGCCGCGTCCAGCCCGGCCAGCGCCGGCGCCAGGTAGGTGTCGATGGCCAGCTTGATGCCTTCCGGGCTTTCCTCGCCGTACGACAGGCCGCCGATGGTGGTGGCCTCGCCGATGCCCTCGATGCCGTCGCTGCAGCGCAGGCGCACGATCACCAGCGTCTGGCGCTGCATCACGGCCATGGCCAACTGGTGGGCGCGGATGGTCGGCAGATCCACCAGGATCGCCTCGACCGAATTTATCGTTACCGGATTCATACTTTCCAAAGCAGGTTCTTCAGGGCAAGCGCAGTATCGCTTGCGTTACGCCGCCAAGTCCAAGACTATATGGGTCTCCATTTATACCTATAGGGTTTGGATAGCCATGGAACTCAGGCACCTGCGGTATTTCCAGGCGGTGGCGCGCGAGGGCAGCTTCACCCGTGCCGCCGAAGCGCTGCACATGGCGCAGCCGCCGCTCAGCCGCCAGATCCGCCAGATGGAAGAGGAACTGGGTGTGGCGCTGTTCGAACGCACCACCCGCGCCCTGCGTCTGACCGAGGCCGGGCGCTTCCTGCTGGAGCAGTCGCGGCTGCTGACCGCAAGGCTGGACGAAGTGCTGGAGGGCACGCGGCGGCTGGGCCAGGCGCGGCGCCGCTGGTTCGGCATCGGCTTCGTGCCGTCGACGCTGTATGGCTTCGTGCCCGAGCTGATCCGGCAACTGCGCGGCGCCGACGCGCAGGTCGAGGTCGGCTTGATGGAGATGACTACGCTGCCTCAGCTGGAGGCGCTCAAGGCCGGCCGCATCGACCTGGGCATCGGCCGCATCCTGCTGGACGATCCGGCGATCGAGCGCCGCGTGCTGATGACCGAGCCGCTGATGGCCGCCGTGCCGCTGCGCCATCCGCTGGCCGGCTGCGACAGCGTGTCGGTCGACCGGCTGGCGCAGGAGCCGTTCCTGCTGTATCCGGCGCGGCCGCGGCCCAACTTCGCCGATCACGTGCTGGACCTGTTCCGCGCCGCCGGCCACGCGCCGCAGGTGGCGCAGGAGGCCAACGAATTGCAGACCGCCATCGGCTTGGTGGCGGCCGGACTGGGTGTGACGGTGGTGCCGGCCTCGGTGCAGCGCCTGCAGCGGCGCGACGTGGTCCACGTGCGCATCGACGCCGAGGCCTTCGTGTCGCCGGTGATCGCCAGCTACCGCAAGGACGACGCCTCGCCGTTCCTGGCGCAGGCGCTGGCCCTGGCGGCGCAATTGGCCAAGGGGTAACAAAGCGTAGACGGAACGGTTGCGGCGCGCCCGCTTGCGGCACACTACGCGCTTGCCATTCCCGTGCTTCCAATAACAACCGTCATAGGGACCCTCGCAATGCTGATCGTCAACATCCAGAACAAGGCCAAATGGCTGTTTTCCCAACTGGGACAACTGGTCATCGCCGTGGGCCTGCTGTCGCTGGTATTCAACTATGCCTATCGCTACACGGTCGACCGCGACATCAATACGCCGGGCTTCTATCTGGCCACCGTGGCGCTGGCGCTGGTCGTGTTCCTGGCGGTCCGCAAGGACTATGTGTTCGTGAACCGATACGCCTTCAGCGACAGCGAAATACAGGTCGGCACGCTGCTGGGCGTCAAGAAAACCTACCCCACGTCGCAATATGAATTCGTGCCGTCGCTGCACAAGGCGGTGAACGTGCCCGAGCAGAAGGCGTCGCTGTCCTTCTACGTGCGCGATGCGCAGAGCAGGAAGAACGTCCGCAACTACTCCTGGGCCGGCTTCTCGCCCGAGGATTTCCAGGCGGTTTCGCGCCTGTACGGGTATCGCGGCGATACCGATTTCAAGCAGAAGGATTTCGGCCGCGGCTGATGCGGCGCTGCGCGTGCCGTCAGGCCTTGCGGCAGACCCAGCCCTTGAACGTCAGCGCGGCGTAGAACAGCTCGATATCGGTAAAGCCGGCGTCGCGCAGGATGGCCTCGTCTGCCTGCGGATCCAGCACGGGCAGCTTGTCGCGCATCGCTTGCATGCCGTCGCGCGCCTGCGCGGCCGGCACGCCGGCGGCGGTGATGAAGGCGGCATTGCGCGTCAGCCACGCATCGCGCCGTTGCAGCGGAAAACTGTGGTGGGCGACGATGAATGGGGCGCCGGGGCGCAGGCGGCGGCTCACTTCACGCACCGTGCGCAGGCGTTCCTGGGGCGCCAGGAAGTGCAGCGTCAGCAGGCAGGTCGCGCCGTCGTAGGGGCCTTCGGGGGCATCGTCGATATAGCCTTGGCGCAAAGTGGCGCGCGGCGCCAGCTCGCCCAGCGTGGCGCGGGCCTGGCGCAGCATGTCCGCGGAGGGATCGACGCCGTCCAGGCGCCAGCGCGGGCCGTTTTCGGCCAGTGCTTTCAGTTCCAGGCCGCCGCCGGCGCCCAGCACCAGGAGATGGCCGTCGGCGGGCGTCTGCTCGGCCATCAGCACGCCGATCATGCGGTGCAGGTCGCGCAGGCCCGGCACATGGCGGGCGACGCGGTCGGCATAGTCGTCCGAGGCGCCGGGGGTTTGGGCAAAGGTCATGGGCGGCTCCGCGAGGACACTCGGAACAGTGTGTGCTTCATGAAACATATGATGTTTCATGAAACGCCGCGCGTCAAGCGATGCGCCGGCGTGATGCGGGGTCAGGCCGCGAAGGACCGTGACACCGCGGGGCGGGGAAAGTCGGGCAGCACGATATCGCTGTGGCCAGGACGCACCCAGCGCACCCGTTCGCGGGTAGCGTCGATGCAGCCGCCCTCGGCGTAGACGCCCTGCGGATCGCGGATCCGCATCATGCGCGCCAGGACGGCAGCGGTGGCCTCGGGGTCGGCCAGCGTCCGGTGCACATGTTCCTTGACGATGGCTTCGTCGATGAAGGGCTTGCCGGCCGCGTCGGCGCGCAGGCCATGGCGCCAGTGGAAGATCTCGACGCACTTGGAGGCCAGCGTGTAGGGCGCGCCGCGTTCCCAGAAATTGTTGAACAGGCCCCCGCCCAGGTAGAACACCCAGGAGCCTTCGTAGCCCTCGACGTCGGAGGACGCGGCGTCGGGATTGCGGAACCAGAGCCGGTCGCCCGGCACGTAGAAGCGCTGCGGCAGCGGCGCGTCCAGCGCGCCGTATTCCTGCAGGAAGGTCTCGTGAAAGCTGCCGGACATGACCGCGCGCGTTTCCCACTGGCGTTGCAGGCGCTGGCCCAATTCGGGATTGGCATCGCGCAGTTCCTGCGCGATGCCGAGCACGGTGACGTATTCGGTGGCGCGATAGCACGAGAACGCGTACAGCTGGCCCGAAGCCTCGGGTTGCGTGGCCTTGCGCAGGCCGTCGATCAGCGAGCGGCCCGGCAGCACAGTGAAGCCGCGCGCCTCGTCGTAGGTCCAGTAGTCTTCGGGCCGCTCGGCGTGTTCGGTGTCGAAGGCCAGCGCCGTTTTGGCGGCGGCGCGCACGATGTAGCGGCGGATGCGCACGGCCGATTCCAGTTCCGCGACCGTGGGAAAGGCGAAGGCGACCGGGCTGGCCAGCATCGCCAGCACGATCTCGCGATCGAGGTCGGCGTCGTTGGCGTCGGTGCGCAGGCTCAGTGCCCGCGCCACGCCCGTGGTGTCGTAGTCGGGCAGGTAGCTGGCGGCGAAACCCGGGGTGAGCGCGGCATGCGCGCCGGCGGCGCCGGGTTGCGCCTGGCAGTGGGCGGCGGCGAGCAGGCCCAGGTCGGACAGGAAATGTTGCGCCATCGCCAGCGCGCCGCTGGCGTGAATGACGATTCCGCCCGGATCGGGAAGGTGCTGCTGCGGGGTGGACGGCATGGGATACAAACCGGAAGGCAACGGACAGGATATGGATAGGCGCAAGCGGGGCCGGGTTCCCGCCGGGCGGCAAAGGCGCGTGAACATCTGTTTCAGGCCGCGCCCGCTCGTGGGGGCCGGCCCATGGGTCTGATAGATTGTAGGGGTGATGCCTTAATATCAGCTGTATGAATGCCGCACGCCGGGGGCATGATCGTCATGCCGCTGTCATGCGCGGGCGGGAGCCTCCGGCGCGTGGCATGATGGGCAAGGGCCGGCAGGTGCCGGTTCCAGGCCTGATCGACGCCAGGAGACGACGCACATGGCCCATCCCTTGTCCGCCGGTGTGATGGCCTTGTACCAGGCGCATGCGGCGGCGTTCGAGCGCGACCGCGGCAACACACTGATCGAGCGCGCGTGGCTGGCGGATTTCCTGGCGGCGCTGCCGGCGGACGCGCCGCGAGTGCTGGACATCGGTTGCGGCACCGGCATGCCGATCGCCGGCCACCTGATCGACATCGGCTGCCAGCTCACCGGCGTGGACAGCGCGCCCGCGCTGCTGGCTCGGGCCGCCGCGCGCTTTCCGCGGCACACCTGGATCGCCGCCGACATGCGCCGCCTGCCCTGCGCCGGACCGTTCGACGGCCTGATCGCCTGGCACAGCTTCTTTCACCTTGCCCCCGAAGACCAGCGGCCCATGTTCGCCCAGTTCCGACGCCTGGCGGCGCCGGGCGCGGCGCTGATGTTCACCAGCGGCACGACGCTGGGCGAGGCCATCGGCCAGCTCGACGGCCAGCCGCTTTATCACGGCAGCCTGGACAGCGCCGAATACCGCGAGCTGCTCGCGGCCAACGGCTTCGAGGTATTGCGCCACGTCGAATGGGACGCCGCTTGCGGCAACGCGACGGTGTGGCTGGCCACGCGGACCTGAGCCAGGCGGGGCGACGGGCCGTCAGGTCATAGATGCGGATCGCGCAGGATCGCCCGGATCCTGAGGAAGGCGTAGGCGGCGCAGCCCAGTGCGATCAGCACCACGAGCCAGGCATACGCCTTCTTGCGCTGCTTGTTGGACCAGGCGCTATCGTAGGTGGCCACCGGATCCCACAACACCTTGCCGTCCATCTGGCGCACCCCATGAACCCTGATGGGCACGTGCACGCTGAACATCTGGCCCTCGTAGACGTTCTTCAGGTCGTTCGGCTCGCGGTCGGTCAGCAGTTCCAAGGTCCGTGGCAGGACGAGGCCGGTCACAACGGCGCCCGCCTCGAACGCCACGTCGGGATAGTCGTTCGAGAAATAGCAAAGGGGCCTGTAGCCGCTGTTCTGCCGGGAACTGGCGGTCCGCGAGTAGGGGCATACGGCCAACCTGTCCACGCGCACGGTGATGGCGTGCAGCGTGGCGGGATCGGGCGGCAGGTACGCCTTGGCCGCGGCGTCGAAGAGATCGCGGGACAAAATCAGCAGCATCAGGCAGAGGAACAGCGCATTCAGCGGGCGCTTGAAGCGCGCCTTGATCTCGCTCCATTCGCTCATTGGCGTGGCCTCGCGGCGCGCGGCGCCAGCGCCGCCGGGGCGGGGCGGGACTTGGCGCGGCTGCGCATGCGGATGGCGTGTGTGTCCAGGTTCATGGCCCCTCGGTTCCCGGTATTGTTGCTGGCGGGTGAATGCTAGCGAATTTCCGAGGGCGCGGCGGGGCAAGGTTAAACATAACGTTGGTCGATGTTTCAAATTGCCTGGCGGCGGGCTACGATTTGCGGCCCGAAGCCATCGCTACAGGTTGCCATGCCACGAATCGACGCCCATCCCCGCCGCGCGCTCGTTGCCGTGGCGCTGCTGGTCCTGCTGCTGGCGGCGATCACGCCGCCCGGCGCCTGGGCGCCCGGGCAGTACGGACTGGTCATGCGAGTCGGCGCGCTGGTGCTGTTGGCCGGCTTGCTGTGGCGATATCACCGCTCGGCGCCACGCGCCGCCGCGGCCTCGGCCTTGTGGGCCGATATCGAGCGCCGCCGCGTGGCGCGCATGGGCCTGCACGTCCGCGAAGCGCTGGCGCAGGCCCGCAACCGTCATCTGGCGCAGCAGGCCGAGACACAGGCCCGCTGGCCGGTGCCGGGACAGGCGCCGGTGCCTGCCGTGCGCTACACCGCGGCCGATATCACGCTGGAGGACGCCGTACGGTCGGGAGACCGCATTCTCTACTTCCGAGCGCGCTGGCGCGATGACGGGCCGGGGCAGTTCGAAGGGCGCTATACCGAGCATGGCGATTGCGCCTATGACGGCCACGAGGTCGATCCTGCGACGGCCAGGCGGGCGCGGCTGGCATCGCTGGGCCTGGCGCTGCGGGAGCGCGCCACCTATGGATTGCTGGTCCCTTATGCGTTGGCCCTGTTGGCCATGGCCGCCTGCGCGCGGGGCCTGTTTGCCGCCTGATCCTGGCTGGATTGCGGCCGGAAACAGTATCAACCAGCAGCGCCCGCTCGGCCCGCGCCGCTCACCGGCGCATGCTCCGCCATCAGTTCCGCCACCCAGTCAATGAACACCCGCAGCTTGGCGCTGACGTGCCGGTTGGGCGGGAAGGCGATGTACAGCGGCATCGAATCAAGCCGCCAGTCCTCGAACAGCGGCACCAGTTCGCCGCGCGCGGCGTGGTCGCGGGCCATGTAGTCCGGCAGCCACAGAATGCCCATGCCGGCCAGCCCCGCCGCCAGGTAGGCGTTGCCGTCGTCCACCGCGACCACATAGCGTCCGTGCGCGTGGATGCTTTCGTCGCCGCGATGCATGGCGTAGGGCAGGGGCTTGCCGCTGCGTGACCAGAGGAAGCCGACGATGCGGTGGTGGCTGTCCTCGAGATCGCGCGGATGGCCGGGCGCGCCGGCCCGTTGCAGGTAGGCGGGCGCGGCATAGACGCGCAATTGCAGGTCGCCGACGCGCCGCGCCATCAGGGATTGGTCGGTCAGCTCGCCGCCGCGCACCACGCAGTCGACGTTCTCGCCGATCACGTCGACGATGCGGTCGCTCACGCCCATGTCGAGCTGGATGTCCGGGTAGCGCGCATGGAAGGCGGGCAGGGCGGGCACCAGGATCATGCGCGCCAGCGGACTGGGCACGTCGACCCGCAGCCGGCCGCGCGGCACGGACGCGGCGACGGAGAGGCTGGTCTCGGCGTCGTCCATGTCGGCCAGCAGGCGCAGCACACGTTCGTAGTAGACCGCGCCGTCGGCGGTGACGTTGACCTTGCGCGTGGTGCGGTTGAGCAGGCGCACGCGCAGGCGGGCCTCGAGCTGCTGCACCAGCTGGGTGACGCTGGTCTTGCTCATGTGCAGCGTCTCGGCCGCCTTGGTGAAGCTGCCGGTTTCCACCACGCGGGCGAAGGCCTGCATTGCGTCGAAACGATCCATCGCCACTCCAGGGATCAGGGGATTGTTTGCATTTTACAAACAGTGATGGACAGGCTTGCCCGTTTATCGGCGGCCGCGCCGTCCGTACAGTGCCTGCATCATCAATACGGGCTTGAGGCCCGGGACAGGAGAATGAGTATGGCAACGCGTGATGTGGTTTTTCCGGCCGGGCGCCAGGCGCTGTATGAACGCAACCGCTATTCGCCGGCAGTGCGGTCGAATGGCTTTCTGTTCGTGTCGGGCCAGGTGGGCAGCCGCGAGGACGGGTCGCCCGAACCCGACCTGCAGGCGCAGGTGCGGCAGGCGTTCGACAACCTGAACGCGATCCTGAAGGCAGCGGGCGCCAGCTTCGAGGACGTGATCGACGTGACGGTGTTCATGGTGGATCCGGCGTCCCGCTTCGAGACCATCTGGCAGGTGGTGCCCGAGTACTGGGGCCAGGCGCCGCATCCGACGCTGACGGCGGTGGGCGTGACCTGGCTGTACGGTTTCGATTTCGAGATCAAGGTGATCGCGAAGCTGCCGCGTGAGGCCTAGCCGCCGGGGGCGGCGGGGCAAAAGCGACGGGGCAGGCCGGCGCAATCGCCGGGCCTGCCCCGTTTCGGGTGCGTCGCCGTATCAGCCGCGCAGACGCGCCACGGCTTGCGCCAGGTCTTCCTGCTTGCGGATCAGGGCGGCCTCGACCTGGTCGCGCGGGGTGCGGGTGTCGTCGCGGTGGCTGGTCAGATCGGCCGCGCGCAGCAGGCCCATCAGGTCCTGGGTGCGGGTCTGGGTGGTGGGCGTGATGCGGCTCTGGTCGACCAGCTTGCCCTTGACGAACTTGCTCACCAGGGTCGACATCGTGCTGGACTCGGTGAAGGAGGCCTTGGCCAGTTCGCCGTCTTCGTAGGCGATGTCGGTGCGGTTGCTGTAATCGTCGCGGATCTGGTGGAACGCGTAGTTCTGCGACTCGGGGTCCTTGGTCAGGTTCAGCTTCTGATCGGGCGAGAGCGCGCGGTGGAAGCTGGCGTTCAGCGACGATTGCTGCTGTTGCGTGATCGCCAGGTCGAGCTGGGGCCGGCCGCTGGAGGTGGTGTTCTGCGAGGTCTCGTAGGAGAAGGTGTCGAATTCGCGCGGCTGCAGCGGATTGGACGCGACCGGCGCCTGGTTGATCGAGGCGGAGAAGTCGGCCAGGCCGGACAGCATGGTGCGATGCACTTCGGCCGGCATGCCCAGGCGCGTCGTGGCGGTGCCTTGCGGCGCCCAGTCGCCGTAGCTCTTGTGCAGGTCCGCGAAACCCGACTTGAACAGGGCCATCAGCGTGGCATCGCCTTCGCCGCGCTTCTGGGCGCTGTCGAACTTGCTCAGGTAGTTGTTGATGGCGGTCGTCTGCTGCTGGGCGCTGCCGTACTGGCTGGGCTGGCTGGCGTCGACGTTGATCTGGGCCGAGCCGGCCACGGTCTTGACCGTCAGCGAGCGTTGACCCGCATCGGCCTGGAAATTGAAGCTGACGCGGTCGGGGCCCTCGGCGCCGACCGTGGCTTCCAGCGACACCGACGACAGCACGCTGGTGTTGAACTTGGCCAGCGCGCCCAGCGCTAGCTTGGGCGGCACCGAGGCCAGGCCATCGACGGCGTCCTGGAACGATTTGGACAGGCCGGCGATGGCGCTGCGTTCTTCCTCGGTGAGCTTGGCATCGCCCACGTCGATCTGCACGCCCAGGCCCTTTTCATTGCTTTCCAGGGTAACCGTGACCTTGGCGCCGCTGGCGGTGGTGATGCGCAGCGCGACCGAGTTGTCGGCCACGGCCGCGCCCTGGGGCGCGGCGATGCCGTCCACCGGCGCGGCGGCGCGGGCCGGGGGAATCGTCAGCGCGTAGTTGCCGCCATCATTCTGCATGCGGCCCAGCAGGGCCGCGGCCAGGCCCTTGAACTGGCCGGTCAGCGAGGCGGCGCGGACGTTGTCGGACATCAGCGAGGAGAGCGCGTCGGGTTCCTGCACCTGCCCGGCGGCGACCGACTCGGGAGAATAGGTCAGCACGTTGGCCGGCTGGCCCAGCGTCACCGAGGTGGACGCGGGGATGTCGGGGCTGCGGTTGACGGTGGTGACGCGGGACACCCCGGTCGCCGGCGCCTGCGGGGCGATGACGAGCGGCGGGGTGTAGCTGGAGATCGTGGTCATGTCAGTGGTAGTCCTGGCGGGCAACAACTGCCCAATGAGGCTTGCCGGGGAGTATCACCATGACTAACGGCGGGCGCGGCGGAAAATTAATCTGCCGGTGATATTTATTTTTGCTTTTTTGAATGCATTTATATTCAGTTAAGTGACAGCTTTGGGGGATTCCCAAAATAATGTCGACAAAACAGATGCCACGCATCGCGAGATAATCGGTTCGCGCGGGCGACGCCTGTCATGCGCCGTCGCGGGCCTTATTTCACGACATAATTCTTCGCTTCATTTTCACCGGCCCATTTACGCAGCGCGGCGATGAATTCCGGGCAGACATTGCCGTCGACGGTGGAATCGACAATCACGCTGTCCTTCATGCGCATCAGCACCTTGCATTCATAAATGCGCGTGCGGCCCTGGTAATAACCGCTGCTGCTTTGCTGGAATACCGGCGTCGCGGCGGTCGTGTTGGTGGCCGGGATCATGCCGACGACCTGCTGGCTGGTGCCGGTCGTCACCCATTCCTGGTAAGGCGCGGCCTGGTAGTCGGACCACTCCAGTTCCATGGTGTTGCCGACTGCGCGTTTCCGGGACGGCTCGCCCAGCGCCGCGATGGCGTCGTTGATCGAGCGGCCCTGCATGTTGCGGGCGACGTTGACGCTGGGCGAGAACGACAGGCCTTCCGAGAAGACCCGGCTGAGCGAGGGCAACGAGGAGCTGCCGCCGGAGGGCATCGGGGCGCATCCGGCCAGGCTGGCGGCGGCGATCAGGCTGGCGGCCAGGCGCAGCATCGGACGGCGGGCGGAAAGGGGCAGGGGGAAGATCATGGCTTGTGGTCGGCGCTCCGTGTCGGTCGGGCGCGGCGGCTGCAATTGCGAGCCGGGCGCCAGGCGTTTTGTTTCTCTTCGTGACAGGCCGGGGCGGCCAGCCCTGCGACGGGAGAATGATTGCAGACTGACAGCCTGCTTACGAAATGTCCGCCATTTTTACCGATAAACGGGGCCAGCTTCCTTGCGCCAATGGTGAAATTTGTTACTCAATATGCCCGGGTCGTATCGGCAAAGGGGACGGACCGGCCGATCCGCTTTGCTAAGATCGTGGCCGCTGAATCCACCCGATCCGGACACCGACCATGCTATTTGCCCGATTTTCCCCGACTATCCGCGCGGCGCTCGGCGCGCTGGCGTTGATGGCCGGCCTGTTCGCGCCGCAGGCGCATGCCGACAAACTGTATGGCGGCATTGCGACGGATGGCAAGCACGCCAAGATCTATTGGGCGCTGCCCGAGGATTCGGAAAAGGCGGCCGAAGCGGCGGCGTTGGCGGCCTGCCGCCAGGGCGGCGGCAAGGACTGCAAATCGCTGAGCTGGTTTTCGGACAGTTGCATGACGTATGCCCGCAATACCTCGAACGACCTGTTCCCCGGCAACAGCGTGTCGCCGGAAATGGCGGCCAAGAAGGCGATCCGACGCTGCACCGCCGGCAGCCCCAACGGCAAATGCTGGCTGACCACGATGCCGCTGTGCGTCGGGCCGGGCTACAGTGCGCAGGACATGGAAGCGGCCAGAAGGGCCACGCCCGCCGAGCTGGAAGCTCTGTCCGCCAAGCTCAACGACCGCGAATACTGGGGCGCCGTCGCCGAGAAGGACTCGGGCGACCTGACCTACTCGGACGGCTACCCCAATGAGAAGGACGCCCTCAACCAACTGCTGGAATGGGATGAATGCACGGGCTGCACCAAGGTGCTGACCTACCGCGACACCTGCGTCGGCATGGCCTGGGCCAAGGGCGTGAAGGGGCGCGGCACCAGCTACACCGCGCTCGATCCGGATCCGAAGGCGGCGCGCGATGCGGCGCGCAACACCTGCAGCGCCAAGAGCGGCCTGCCCAATTGCGTGGCGATGGTGCGCTGCTCGGGCCGCCCCTACATCAGCGGCTATGCCGGCGAGGACGAAAAAGCCAATTGAGATCGCCGTGAGGCGGCAGCGCGCCGCCCGGCACGCCAAGCCGGCTCCCATACAGGGGGCCGGCTTTTTTCATGGGCGTCCGGTCAATCCGCCAGCCGCGCGGCGGCGTCGCGGACCACCTGTTGCAGCCACGCCAGCGCCGCGTCGCCGGGCGCGCGCCGGCTGCACACCATGTCGATATCGAAAGGGCCCGGGTCGACCTCGGGCGGCAGCGGCCGCAGCGTCAGTCCGGGGCCGGCCAGCCGCAAGGCGGCGCGCCGCGCCAGCGTGGCCACCAGGTCGGTGCCTTGCACCGCGTGCGGCAGCGCGACGATGTGGGCGAAGGTGCAGGCCACCCGGCGCCGCTGGCCCAGCCGCGCCAGGCTGGCGTCCACCACGCCGCGCGCCGAGCCGTCGTCGCTGGGCGTGAACAGCGCGTGCGGCAGCGCCACGTAGCGCGCCAGGTCCAGCTTGCGGCAGCGCAGCGCTGGATGCTGCCTGTCGGCGATGCAGACGAAGTGTTCCTGGTACAGCCGTTCGCGCAGCATGCGCTTGGGCGGCGCCAGGTGGCCGCCGATGGCCAGGTCGACGCTGCCGTTGTCCAGTTGCTCGTAGAGGGCGGCGCGGTCGAGCCGCGCGATGCGCAGGTCGATGCCGGGCGCGTCGCGCCGCAGCGCCGCGACGATGTGCGGCACGATCACCACGTCGGCGTAGTCGCTGGCCGCCACGGTGAAGCGGCGGCCGGCGGCGGCCTGGGGATCGAAGCCGGCGCCTTGCGCCAGCGCCTGGCGGATCTGGTCCAGCGCCGCGCTCACGGCCGGCATCAGCGCGACGGCCTTGGGCGTGGGCTGCATGCCGTCGGCGGTGCGCAGGAACAGCTCGTCCTGGAACAGCAGGCGCAGGCGGCCCAGCGCGCTGCTGACCGAGGGCTGGGCGCGGTTGATGCGCTGGCCGGCCAGGGTCACGTTGCGGGTGTCGTAGAGCGCCTCGAAGGCGACCAGCAGGTTCAGGTCGACGGCGGAAAGATTCATGCCATCAATAGTACGAATAGCAATTATGGATTTCAACAATTCCAGGGCGCGGTCCTACCATGGCTGGCAGCAATGGAATCGAAGGACTGCGCAATGACGACCGTACTGATTACCGGCATCGAACCGTTCGATGGCGAAACCCTGAATCCCTCCTGGGAAGCCGCGCGGCGGCTCGATGGCGCGCAAGTGGCCGGCGCCACCCTGGTGGCGCGCCAACTGCCGTGCGTGATCGGCAAAGTGGTGGGCGTGCTGCGCCAAGCCATCGATGACACGCAACCGGACCTGGTGATCTGCCTGGGCCAGGCGGGCGGCCGCGGCGACGTGTCGATCGAACGCGTCGCGATCAACGTGGTGGACGCGCGCATCCCCGACAACGAAGGCCGCCAGCCGATCGACGAACCGGTGGTGGCGGGCGGCCCGGCGGCCTATTTCTCGACCCTGCCGATCAAGGCCATCGTGCGCGACCTGCGGCGCGCGGGCGTGCCGGCGTCGGTGTCGTCGACGGCGGGCACCTACAACTGCAACACCATCTTCTACGGCCTGTCGCACTACATCGCCACCGAGCGTCCGGCGTTGCGCGGCGGCTTCGTGCACGTGCCGTACCTGCCGGAGATGGCGGTCCATCATCCTGGCCAGCCCAGCCTGGCGCTGGAGACGCTGATCGAAGGCGTGAAGGTGATGGTGGCGACTTCGCTGGCCGTCACGGCGGACGTCAAGGAAGGCGGCGGCGCGCTGCATTGAACGGAGACGGACGATGGATACCTTCAACGACGCCGACGCCTTCGCGCTGGACGGCGTGCCGTTCCGCCACCGGCAGGTGCGGGTGGACGGCCTGGGCTATCACGTGGTGGAAGGCGGCGCCGGGCCGACGCTGGTCCTGCTGGCGGGGTTTCCGCAGAGCTGGTACGCGTGGCGCCGGGTCATGCCCCTGCTGGCGCCGCACTTCCGCCTCTATGCGGTGGACCTGCCCGGGCAGGGCGACTCGGACAAGCCGCTGGACGGCTACGACACCGGCGCGGCGGGCGAGCGCCTGCGGGCGCTGTTCCACACGCTGGGCCTGACGCGCTACGCGCTGGCCGGGCACGACATCGGCGCCTGGATCGCCTATCCCTACGCGGCGCGCCACGCCGACGAGGTCGAGCGGCTGGTGCTGCTGGACGCGAACATCCCCGGCGTGACGCTGCCCGCCAGCTTCGAGTTGGGACCGGACAACTGGAAGCGCTGGCATTTCCTCTTCAACACCGTGCCCGACCTGCCCGAAGCGCTCTTGCAGGGACGCGAGCGGGTGCTGATCGAGTGGTTCTTCAGCCGCAAGACCGCCAACAAGCCCGGCGTGTTCAGCCGCGCCGACCTGGATGAGTACGAGCGCGTCTACCAGACGCTGGGCGGCTTGCGCGGCATGCTGGGCTATTACCGCGCGGCGCACCAGTCGGCCGAGCAGAACCGGGCGTTGCGCGAGACGCCGTTGACGCTGCCGGTGCTGGCGCTGGGCGGCGAACACGGCAGCGCGCCCGATCTGTACGAGGCGCTGGGGCCGCTGGCGCGCGACCTGCGCGGCGGGGTGCTGGCCGATTGCGGCCACTATTTGCCGGAGGAGCAGCCGCGCGAGCTGGCGCGGCGCATGCTGGCGTTCCTGGCGTAGCCGGGCGCGACCGCCGCGGCAGACGGCCGCCCCGGAAAACGGCGGCGCGGCAAGCGGCGGACACGGCAAGGGTCCGCCCCGGCGAAGGACCGCCCCGGCGGAGGGCCGCCCCGGCATTTCCACATTGCGCATCGGTATTTGTCCGGCGCGCGGCGCGCTCCTATCCTGGCCTGCTCCGAATTTCCGCAGGGAGCAGGATGATGGGCAATCGACGCAGATCCGTACTGAAGGCCGCGCTCGGCCTGGCCGGCGGCGTGGCGGTGGGCGCGGGCTTGTTGAGCAACATGACCGGCGCCGCGCCGGCCGCCACCGACGACGCCACGCGCTATCCGAGCCGGCCGGTCAAGCTGATCGTGCCGATCGCGGCCGGCGGCAGCGCCGACAAGCTGGCGCGCACCGTGGCGCAGAAGCTGAGCGAGAAGTGGGGGCAGAGCGTGGTGGTGGAGAACCAGCCCGGCGCCAGCAGCGCCATCGGCAATGCCGCGGTGGCGCATGCGCGCGGCGACGGCTACACGCTGCTGCTGGGCGGCGACGCCTTGTCGCTGAACGCGCTGCAACCCGGCAAGCCGTTGTACGACCCGTTGCGCGATCTGCGCGGCGTGACCAAGGCGGTGGTCAATCCGCAGTTGCTGGTGGTGCGCCCGGGCCTGGGCGTGAAGACCTTCCAGGAATTCGTGGCGCTGGTGCGCAGCCGGCCCGGCGAGATCTCGCTGGCGCTGCCCGGCGGCAACGGCAGCCTGCAGCACCTGGCGGTGGAACTGCTCAACGAACGCATCGGCGCCAAGACCAACCAGATTCCCTATCCGGGCGGGGGGCCGGCCACGCTGGATGTGCTGGGCGGCCACGTGGACGCCATGCTGATCACGCTGGCCGCCGCCACCGAGAACGTGCGCTCGGGCAAGCTGGTGGCGCTGGCGGTGACCACGCCGTACCGCTCCAAGGCGCTGCCCGAGGTGCCGACCATGCAGGAGGCGGGGCTGGCCGACTACGCGGTCGAGAGCTGGCAGGGCTTCGTGGTGCCGGCCTCGACCCCGGCGGCGTTGGTCGAGCGCATCCATCGCGACGTGGTGGCCGTGCTGCGCGAACCGGAGACCGCCACGCTGCTGGAGAACCTGGGCTTCGCCATCGCCGCCAGCACGCCGGAAGCCGTGGACCAGACCGTGCGCGACGACATCGCCACCTACCGGCGCGTGATCGCCACGGCCGACGTCAAGCTCCAGTAGACGCGCCGCAACAGCGGTTTCATATTCATATCTGAAAGTCTTCTTTGTGTTGTGCGGCGCCGGACCGCAGCATAGAACTTCGTTCAATGCCTACGACACAACAACATGAAGACTCGCAATATCTCCGGCCGTATCCTGCAGGCGGCCGTCGCGCTGGCCCTGGCGGCCGGCGCCACCGGCGCCCACGCCGACGCCACGCTGGACAAGATCAAGGAACGCGGCACCGTCACCATCGGCGTATTGGCCAACGGCGGCGTGTTCGGCTCGATCGACCCGGCCACGCAGCAGCTGGTCGGCTGGAACCCCGACCTGGCGCGTGAACTGGCCAAGGGCCTGGGCGTGAAGGCCGAGCTGGTGCAGGTGCAGACCGCCACCCGCACCCAGTTCCTGATCTCGGGCAAGGTCGATCTGCTGATCGCGTCGATGGAGCTGAATCCGGAGCGCGCCGAGATCCTGGGCTACGCGCCGACGCCGTTCTTCCGCGTGGGCGGCGCGGCCGCCACCCGCAAGGACAGCGGCATCGCCAAGTGGGAAGACCTGCGCGGCAAGCCGGTCTGCGTGTCGCAGGGCAGCAGTTTCGCGCGGCCCCTGCAGGCCGACTACGGCGCGGTGGTCAAGGGCTACAAGAGTTCTTCGGACTCGCTGCTGGCGCTGCGCGGCGGCCAGTGCGTGGCGGCGGTGCACGATTCGACCCTGATCCATCCGCTGCTGCGCACCAATCCCGAATGGGCCGACTACCACGCGCCCATCGCCACGGAAGTGCTGCCGGCCAATTCGGTGGTGTGGACCCGCAAGGGCGAGGCCGACACCATCGCCGCCGTCGACAAGGTGATCCAGGGCTGGCACCGCAGCGGCTGGCTGATCGCCACCGAGAAGCGCCTGGGCATCCAGCCGGCGCAGCCGCTGCTGCAGGAACTGCACGACAAGTACAAGCAGGGCAGCTGAGCCTGGCGAAAGAACCGATGAACAGACGAGCAATAAAGCGGGGCGCGGCGCTGGCGCTGGAGGCGGCCGCATGATCGAACAGGCATTGCAGGCCTGGGTGCATTTCTTCAAGCCCCTGGGCCTGAACTACGGCTTCGTGCTGGATCCGGGCGAGTTGTCCGCCTTCGGCCACGGCCTGCTGGTGACGCTGCAATTGTGCGCCTGGACCATTCCCGTCAGCCTGCTGTTCGGCGTGCTGATCGCGGCCGGGCTCACCAGCGGCCGGCCCTGGCTGGCGCGGCCGCTGCAGGCCTTCGTCGAACTGACCCGCAATACGCCGACGCTGGTGCAGCTGTATTGCGCCTTCCTGGTGCTGAACATGCTGATCACGCAGAAGCTGGGTGGCGGCAGCCCGATCACGCCGTTCATGTGGGTGGTGATCGTGGTGGCGCTGCACAAGGGCGTGTTCCATGCCGAGGCGCTGCGCGCCGGCATCGAGGCGGTGCCGGCGGTGACGCTGGAGGCGGCGCGTTCGCTGGCCTTCTCGCGCCGCCAGATCCTGGCGCAGGTGCAGCTGCCGCTGGCGCTGCGCTTCGCGCTGCCGGCGCTGGTCAACAATCTGGTGGACCTGGTGAAGATGACCGCGATCGCCTCGGCCATTGCGGTGGGCGACGTGACCTACGAGTCCATCATGATCTGGTCGCACCGCGACAACGTGCTGGAACTGCTGCTGCTGATCCTGCTGTATTTCGGCCTGCTGACCTGGCTGGTGAGTGTCGCCGGACGCTGGCTCGAAGCGCGCCTGAGGATGCCTGGCTATGGCCAATGAACTGGTATTGAATGCGGCCGCGGCGCGCCGGGCGGGTGGCGGATGGCTGGCATGGCTGCGCGATCCGTGGGTGGTGCTGCTGCTGGCCCTGGTGATCCTGGGCGTCGCCTGGGCGCTGACCGATACCGCCCCGCCCGCGGTGCGGCACCTGTGGCACTGGTCGCCGGCGCTGCTGCGTGGGCTGGGCATGAACGTGCAGATCAGCGTGCTGGCGATGGCGCTAGGCACGGCGCTGGGGTTGGTGGTGGGCGCGCTGTCGCTCTCGCCGTCCAGGCCGCTGCGGCGCCTGACGCGCGCCTATGTGCTGGCGTTCCGCAACGCGCCGATCCTGGTGCTGGTGTACTTCACCACCTACGTGTTCCCGTTCGAACTGAACCTGGGCGGCTGGAACCTGCCATTCCCGGACTGGATCAAGGTGGTGATCGGGCTGGGCCTGCCGGCCAGCGCCAACGTTGCCGAGATCTTCCGCGGCGCGATCCAGTCGATCCCCGAGGCGCAGTGGGAGGCGGCGCAATCGCTGGCGTTCCGGCGCGCGCAGATCTTCCGCATGATCGTGCTGCCGCAGTGCGTGCGGCGCATGCTGCCGTCGTGGATGAACCTGTACGCCAGCATCACCATGAGCACCTCGCTGGCCTCGCTGGTCGGCGTGCACGACCTGGTCGACACGGCCACGGTGGCCAGCAACACGGTGGCGCGCAGCGACTTCACCATCCTGGTCTATTTCACGCTATTGGCGCTGTTCTTCGCCTATTGCTATCCCATCGCGCGCTGGACGCGCCATCTGGAACGACGCTATGCGCATCATTGACAACGGCGCCCGCGCCGCCGAGATCCCGCTGGTCAGCCTGCGGGACGTGCACCTGGCCTTCGGGCAGACCGAGGTGCTCAAGGGGATCGACGTCGAGGTCCGTCCGGGCCAGGCTGTCTCCATCATCGGCCCGTCGGGCTCGGGCAAGTCCACCATCCTGCGCTGCATCACCGGCCTGCTGCGGCCGCAGCGCGGCGAGATCGAGGTCGGCGGCGTGCGGGTCGACGCGCTCAAGAGCGAGTCCGAACTGATCGCCTTGCGCAAGCGCGTGGGCTTCGTTTTCCAGCAATACAACCTGTTCCCGCACCTGAGCGTGCTGGAGAACCTGGTGATCTCGCCCATCAAGGTCAACGGCCAGCCGCGTGCCCAGGCCCAGGCGCTGGCGCGCGAACTGCTGGCCAAGGTGCGCATGGACCACAAGGAAAACGCCTATCCGGGCGAGCTGTCGGGCGGCCAGCAGCAGCGCGTGGCCATTGCCCGCGCGCTGGCCCTGCGGCCCGAACTGATCCTGTTCGACGAAGTGACCTCGGCGCTGGATCCGGAAATGGTGGGCGAAGTGCTGACCGTGATCCGCGACCTGGTGCAGGACGGCCTGACCTGCGTGCTGGTCACGCACGAAATGCGTTTCGCCCAGGAGGTGAGCGACACGGTGTACTTCACCGAGGCCGGCCGCATCGTCGAGCACGGGCCGCCGGCCCGCATTTTCGGCCGGCCCGACAGCGAGCGCACCCGCGCCTTCCTGCAACGCGCCTCGGCCGAGCCGCCGGTGAGGCGCGCCCAGGCCGATCCGATCGACGCCTACCTGACCTTTGACCCGCTGCGCCTCGCAGTGTGATGCCTTTCCGCAACCCGGAGCCGACATGACCACCGAATCTTCCGTTACTCTCGAACGCCGCCAGCAGGTGCAGGACGCCCTGGCCGACATCCGCGGCCTGCTGGCCGCCGCGCCGCTGACGCGCGACCTGCTGGCGCGGATTACCACGCGCCTGGAGCAACTGGCGCAACAGCGCGCGCTGTTTCCCGCCACCGAATTCGCGCCGCCCGCGCCGGGGCAGGGCGTGGGGGCCTCGACCCGTTACCGCCTCAATCCCGACGACGCCGCCGGCGAACCGGCGCTCTACCTGAACTCGATCAACCCGGGCAAGACCACCTTGCCGCACAACCACACCACCTGGGCGGTGATCGTGGCGCTGTCGGGCCAGGAGCTGAACCGCGTCTACCGCCGCAGCGACGACGGCTCGCAGGCCGGCCGCGCCACGCTGGAACAGGTGCGCGAAGTGGTGGTGCAGCCTGGACAGTCGGTGTCGTTCCTGCCGGACGACATCCACAGCATCCACGTCACCGGCGATGCGCCCACCCTGCATTTCCACCTGTATGGGCAGCCGCTGGAGACGCTGTCGGGCCGCATCGGCATCGACCTAGCCACCGGCGAGATCGTCAACTACAACGCCACCCAGATGAAGCCCGGCCAGGAGCAGCGCGCATGAGCCTCGACCACGCCCGTGTCCAGACCCGGCTGGTGCATGCCGGCAGCCCCGACCTGAAGCAGGGCGCCGGCCCGGTCAACGTGCCGGTGGTGCGCACCAGCACCGTGCGCTTTGCCGACACCGCCACCCATGCCGCGCTGAACGCGCAGCGCGCCGCCGGCGAACGCGTCGCCACCTATGGCCGCCATGGACTGGACACGCACCAGGCGCTGGAAGCGGCGGTCGCGTCGCTGGAAGGCGGCCACCGCAGCATCCTGGCTCCGTCCGGCCTGTCGGCCATTGTGCTGGTGCTGCTGGCCACCCTGACGCCGGGCGAGCATGCGCTGGTGTCGGACAGCGTCTATTCGCCGGTGCGGCGCGTCGACAAGGCGCTGCTGCAGCGCTACGGCATCGAGGTCGAATACTTCTCGCCCGGCCGCGACGATCTGGCCGAACGTTTCCGCCCCAACACGCGGCTGCTGTACCTGGAGTCGCCCAGCTCGCTGCTGTTCGAAGTGCTGGACCTGCCGGCGCTGGCCGCCCAGGCGCGCAGCCGCGGCGTGCTGGTTGCCACCGACAACACCTGGAGCGGCGGCCTCTACTACCAGCCGCTGGCGCTGGGCGCCAACATCTCGATCCAGGCCGCCACCAAGTACCTGGCGGGCCATTCCGACGTGATGATGGGCGTGGTCACGGTCGACAGCCCCGAGCTGGCGCGGCAGGTCGGCGCCACCTACGACGCGCTCGGCCTGGCGGTGGGCGCGGACGATGCCTACCTGACGCTGCGCGGCCTGCGCACGCTGGACGTGCGGCTGGCGCGCCACCACCAGAACGCGCTGAGCGTGGCCGAATACCTGTCGCGCCATGGCGATGTGGAGCGGGTCTTTTACCCGGCGTTGCCGCAGGATCCGGGCCATGCGCTGTGGCGGCGTGATTTCAGCGGCGCCAGCGGCCTGGTGTCGTTCGCGTTCAAGGCCGGCCAGCCGGGTGCCGCGGCCCGCTTCATCGACGCGCTGCGCTATTTCTCCATTGGCGCGTCCTGGGGCGGCTACGAGAGCCTGGCGCTGGAAGCGGCGCCGGAACGGCTGGCCGAGCACAGCGTGTGGCAGGGCGGCCATGAAGTGGTGCGCCTGCACATCGGCCTGGAGCATCCGCTGGACCTGGTCGAGGACCTCGACCGGGCCTTCGGCGCGGTCCGCGACGGCCTGCGCCGCAGCGCCTGACGCATATGCAAATGACCACATTTCTTTAGGGATTCTGATTATGTAGAAGCAATTACAACCTCTTTGTCCGGTTGTACCCTCGGGGTCTAGAATTTGCCTTGTTCCACGGTTGGCGGCAGGGCATGTCTTCTATTTCTTCGATCGGATCGGTACAGCTTTCCTTCGCGGCGCGGCAATTGGATGCCGTGCGCGAGTTCTACCGCGGCACCCTCGGGCTGGATGAAATGCCGGTCCCGGACGGGCGCCTGCTGTTCGCGCTGGGCGACGCGACCCTGTCGCTGTCGCCGGTGGCCGAGGTCAGCCGCGAGCTCAGGGCCGACTACCTGGCCATCCGCACCCGCGCCTACGACGATATCCTGCTGCGGCTGCGCGACGCCGGCTTTCATCCGGTCTGTTCGCTGCCCGACGCCTCGCCGCGCGTCATGTACGTCAAGGACCCCAGCGGCAATCAACTGGCATTTCTCGGCTAGGCGGCGGCATCCCATGAACTTCCAGCAACTGCGTTCCGTGCGCGAGGCCGTGCGCCGCGATTTCAACCTGACCGATGTGTCCGAAAGCCTGCATACCTCGCAGCCAGGCGTCAGCCGCCAGATCCGCGAGCTGGAGGAGGAGGTCGGCGTCGACATCTTCGTGCGCTCGGGCAAGCGCCTGATCGGCCTGACACCGCCGGGCGAGCAGATCCTGCCGCTGGTCGAGCAGATACTGCAATGCGCCGACAACATCCGTCATGCCGGCGCTGAGTACGCCGACAGCCGCAAGGGCGTGCTGTCGATCGCGGCCACGCATTCGCAGGCGCGCTACGCCTTGCCGCCGGTGATCAAGGAATTCCGCCAGCGCTATCCCGAGGTGGTGCTGCACCTGCACCAGGGTTCGCCCAAGCAGGTCTCCGAGATGTTGCTGGAAGGCGAGGCCGACATCGGCGTGGCGACCGAGGCGGTGGCCGACTATCCCGGCCTGCTGAACCTGCCGTGCTACCGCTGGAGCCACAGCGTCATCGTGCCCAAGGGGCATCCGCTCGCCGCGGTGGACGGCGGCATCAGCCTGTCGCAGCTATCGCGCTATCCCATCATCACCTACGGGCGCGGCTACACCGGCCGGGCCCATATCGACGAGGCCTTCGCCCGCGCCGGCATCACGCCCGACATCGTCATGACGGCGATGGACGCCGACGTCATCAAGACCTATGTCGAGCTCGAACTGGGCGTAGGCATCGTGGCCGCCGTCGCCTGGGACGCCGAGCGCGACACGCGGCTGTGCGCCATCGACGCCCGCCACCTGTTCGAGATCAACCTGACGCGCCTGGCGATCCGTCGCGGGGCCTGGCTGCGCGGGTATGCCTTCCACTTCATCGAGATGTTCGTGCCGACATTGACGCGCGCGGTGGTGGACCAGGCGCTCAAGGGCGAAGCCTGAGACCAGGCGCGGCCGCGCGGCTGCGTGGCCTGCGCGCCTGGCGCGATGCCGCGCCGTGCCGGCCGGCGGGCATGCGCGCATCGCCGTCCGCATAACCATAGACGCATTTCTACGTTGTCCGCGCCCGGTCGCGGACGTAGGCTGATCCGGTTCTTCAACCCCAGGAATGCCGGATCCCATGAGCACCCATCCCCACGCGGCCGCGGCCGCTTTCCGTCACGATACCGAACGCGCGCGCGCCGTGCGCGACTTCATCGCGCAGGTCAAGGCGCTGGTGCCGGACCCCGCGCGGGCCACGCCCGAACAGCTGGCGCCGGTGGCCCGCCTGCTCGAAGCGCTCGGACGCCGCGCGGAATTGTTTCCCGCCGAGGCCTTTGCGGTGGTGCCCGGGCGGCCCACCTCGATCTACCGCCTGGCCGAGGACGCCGACGGCGGCTACGCGCTGTATCTGTCGCTGGGCGAGCCCGGCAAGGCGCAGCCGCCGCATGACCACACAACCTGGGCCATCATCGCCGGCGTGGCGGGCAACGAGCGCAACGAGGTCTATGCGCGCAGTGCCGGCAATGAGCCGGGGCGCGACGTGCTGACCCACGTACGGCGGGTGGATGTGGCGGTGGGCGATTCCATCGTGCTGGGACCGGCCGACGTGCACACCATCGAACTGGTGGGCGACGCGCCCGGCGCGCACCTGCATTTCTACGGCCTGGCGCTCGACCGCCTGCACGGCCGCGTGGTGTTCGAGAGCACCGCCGGCGGCGCCTACCGCACCTTTTCGCCGCCCGCCGCGATCTACCATGCGCGCCTGTCGCCCGCCGGGTTGCAGGAGGCTTTGCGCGGCGAGGCCGAGATCGCCGTGCTGGACGTGCGCGAAGCAGGCCGCTACGCCCGCCGCCATCTGCTGTACGCGGTGCCGGCGCCGCTGTGGCGCCTGGAGGTGCTGGCTGACCGCCTGGTGCCGCGCCGCGACACCCGCATCGTGCTGGTGGACGACGACGAGACCCTGGCGCACCAGGCCGCCGCCAAGCTGACGCGCCTGGGCTGGACCGACATCTCGGTGCTGGCCGGCGGCACCGACGGCTGGGAGCGGGAAGGGCGCGAACTGTTCTCTGGCACCAACGTGCCCAGCAAGGCGTTCGGCGAAGTCATCGAACACGAAAAGCACACGCCGTGGATCGACGTCGACGACCTGCACGAGCGGGTCGCGCGCGGCGACGACATCGTGGTGGTCGACAGCCGCACGCCCGAGGAATTCCACAACTTCACGCTGCCGTTCTCGCACAGCCTGCCGGGCGCCGAGTTGGTCTACCGCATCCGCGAGCTGGCGCCGGATCCCAAGACCTTCGTGGTGGTGAACTGCGCCGGCCGCACGCGCAGCATTGTCGGCGCGCAGACGCTGATCGACGCCGGCATCCCGAACCGCGTCGCGTCGCTGCGCAACGGCACCATGGAATGGCTGCTGTCCGGCCGCGAGCTGGCCTATGGCCGCCAGGCGGCGCTGCCCGAACCGTCGGCCGACAGCGCCGCCGCCGCGCGCGAGCAGGCGCGCGGCGTGGCGCAGCGTGCCGGCATCGGCCATATCGACGCGGCCACGTTGCGCGCCTTCGAGGCCGAGCAGGGCACGCGCACGCTGTACAAGTTCGACGTGCGCACCCGCGAGGAATACGAGACCGGCCACCTGCCGGGCTGGCGCTGGGCCCCTGGCGGCCAGCTGGTGCAGGCCACCGACGAGTACCTGGCCACCCGGCGCGCGCGCGTAGTGCTGGCCGACTGGGACGGCGTGCGCGCCCAGACCACCGGCGCCTGGCTGGCGCAACTGGGCGCGGTCGAGGTCTACCTGTACCAGCCGCCGGCGCTGGCGCCGTTGGAACGCGGCGCCGAACCGCGGCGGGTGCTGCGGCACCGGCCCGACGTGCCGGCGCTGCGGCCGCAGGCCTTGCAGACGGCTATCGACGCGGGTTCGGCGGAGGTCTTCGACATCGAATCGCGCTTGGCCTACGAGCGCGGCCACCTGCCGGGCGCGCGCTACGCCGCGCCGGATCGCCTGCATGAGTTCCTGCCGGTCGACACGCAGCGCACGATCGTGCTGACCTCGCCCGACGGCGTGCTTGCCGCCGTGGCGGCGGCCGAACTGGCCTGGCGCACCGGCCGCCCGGTGCGCTACCTGCTCGGCGGCACCCGCGCCTGGCAGGCGCAGGGCCTGCCGCTGGCGCAAGGCGCCGATGGCGTGCTGACGGGCGACGACGACCAAAGCATCAGTCCGTACCTGTTCGACGATCTCTCGGCGCGCGACCAGGGCTTTCGCGACTACCTCGATTGGGAATTGGGGTTGGTCGCGCAGCTGGAGCGGGATGGCAGCGAGGATATCCGGCTGATTGCGGCGGCTTGAAGCCGACTCGACCACCTGTTTTCACGCTATCACGAGATATACGCGGGCAGCGAAATCTATCGGATACCTCGGAGGAGTGAAGTGGCGCCGACGCCGAATGTGTTCAACGGAATAAGCATGCCCAGACGCCATATCAGGTTGCGGAAAGCCAATCGCTTAGTTGCGCCATGACACTGTACTGCCCGTGCTCGCCGGATATCTTGATCGCAAGGGGATTTGTATCAGAGAAGGCTATCGCAAAAATCTGCCATATATTTGTCCAAGCCCGGTCTGTCACAATAGAACGAATCCCATGTTGCATTGGTCCACTCGTCCACGGGGTCCCCCTCGACCACGATAGACGGCGATGGCGACCCCATCAAGTCACCTGGACCCACGGGTTCTACTACCGTGGCAAAATAGTGGGGACTGGAGGCGTCGCCCCACGTATCCATCGCCTCTGTCGGAAAATCAGGGCCATCCACCAGGCCGAAATCCCCCGGAAATATTGGCCAATCATCTCCGACCCACGGCGCGATACTATCGGCCGAAGCGGGAGGCATTTTGTCCGTAAACTCGGACGGCGGCAGAGCGTCAGCAGCCCAGGGTGGCATCGTGACTGGGACGGATGCTCCAACTTGCACGAATACTGAACCATCTTCGAGGGTTGTAGTTATCGTTTCGCTCCCAGCAATGGCCGCCCCGTCGTGCAGAGAAGTAATGCTGTGGATCGCTGGATGAGCATCCTTGTAGTAAGTAACGGACACGCCCTGCCGGTTGGTTCCGGCGAGGGTCAGAGTGAACAACACATACGACATGGACTCGACATTTCCCTCACGATCAAGGCCCGTCACATTGCCGTGATAACTTGAACCACTCATGATCGTCCCGAACCGATCTGTGTAGATAAGGCGGTCGATACCTCCGAATCCCATTTCGATGGATGCCATCAGCTCGCCAAATGCGCTCTTCACCAATTGGTAGCCAAGGGCGGGAAGATCGAAATTCCAGATTTTTTCGGCGAAGGCGAAGACCATGAACTTGCTATAGGTCCGCTCAACCTCTGGCAGACTTTCCTGTTCCAGCTGAGAGAGCTTCGTCAAAAGATCGACGTCGGCCTTGAGCTTTTGCATGGCTTCATCCGGCCGGCCTTTGGCATCAAAATAGGCCAGATCGTGATCCTTGCACATCGCATCCAGCGGGCTGTCCTCCGTGATTCCATCGACTCCCGGGCGTTTGAGCACCGCTCCTCGAACAAGCTCGTCCCGACTCAGTTCTCCACCGCGCTGCCCCGCCGACCAATCGGGCCCGCACCAGTTGCCATATATAGGAACAAGACTGGCCAGCTCATCCCAATGCGGGTTGAGCAGCCTGATGTCGCCGTATTCGGAAGCCATCTTCGTTCACTCCAATCGTCAAGAACTACGGTTTCACTTCGCTATTGCCCAATGCAGATGAAGCTGCTACGGGGATGATCTCCGCATCTGCCCACGGGGGCAGGCGGATGGCGGACCATGTTGTGGTAGCGATATCCAGCAGAGCCATTCCTCCGAGCCTGTTGCCCCGCGTGGAGGGCTGATCCATGTAGATCGCCGCGATATAGTCGCCGCCGGGCGCGCATAGCAATTCGCGAGGCTCAAATACCGACCCTGAATTCCCAGGCATTAACTGCCACCCTTGCCGCACGCCTTGCGAGGACAGGCGGATCACACTCAATCCATGGCGACGCGTTTGTCCCTGGAGGCAAAGATGGCCAGCCCGGTCCTGCGACGGCAGTTCGGCATGCAAGATTCCATCAAAGGCACATGGGACCGGCACCCTGTCGTCTCCACGTCTCATTCGATAAATCTCGCTACGCCCATAGCGATCGTGGTAATCGGTGAAGAGCCCGGACGGGCCGTAGGACTGGAAGAGGATTTCGTCGTCCGAAACGTATTGCGCCTGTCCCCCTTCGACAAACTTGAACAAGCCCGAGAAAGGGCGTTCCGTGCCGCGCGAGAGGTCAAACTCCCACAGATCGAACTCCAGAAGGCGCACGCGCCGACCTGGTGGCAACAGGCGCGCACTGCGCCAGAATGCGATCCTCGTCTCGTCCAGAGACATGAAAGGGGATAACTTGTTTCCTCGCGCCGCCGGAATGATCGCCAGCACACCGCCTTCGCTGGGCATCAGCGCAATTTCAGATTCATCCAGCGAGCGGCGCTCTTCGTCTTCGGAGTCACCGGGAATCTTCCGACGAGACATTACGATGTAGCGTCCTTGCGGCGAATAGTGCGCGTACGTGTAGCGAAAGCCTTCAGGCAATCCGTAGCGATACAAACGGCCTGTCTTCAACTGGTAACGCATCACGTCACAGCGCTGATGAATCCGCTCAACGCACTCGACGAACAACCAGTCGCTGCCATTCGGATGAATGCTCAGCGAACGGATCTCACGGCCGCCATTGGGCGGCGAGAAGCGCGTCTGCGCGGTGGGCGTCGCCACCTCGGCCGCGGCCCTCGCTTTCACTTCGGTAGTCGAGGGCGGTGAGGCGAGGAAAGACCACCACAATGGCAAGACGCAAGCCGCCGTCAAAGCCGCGGCGAAGGCCCACCCTCGATTTCGTTTCATCATTGCGTCCGCTTGCCTTCAGACGCCCGCAGGACAGCGGGACGATGCCCAACAACGTATATCGATCGTCAAGGTGACGAAAGCGCCGATTCGGCTAAAGCGGACCAACCTCCGTCAAGCCGCCGTTGTCGTCGACGGGCGCCCGAACTCACGCGAGGCGCTATTAATAGGAGTTGTTCCTATTGTGGCCGTTCGAGTCTGGAGTTGTAGCGGGCATCGAGATACGTTGCCGAGGATTGTTCCGCCGCTTTGGCGGGCTTCTGACCTGTGCGAAGACGATGATGAAGCGAAATCGAGCGTGGATTTTCGCGGCAGGCGCGACGGTGGTCTGCGTGCTGCCCCTGTGGTGGTCGCTCTGGACTTCGGCTTCCCTGGGCGCGCACGAGAAAAAGGCACCTCTCGTGATGACGGACACACCGACCCTGCGCACGCCGTTCTCGCCGCCGAACGGGGGCAGGGACATCCGCTCCCTGAGTGTGCATCCGAACGGCGTGGATTGGCTGTTTGTCGAATGCGCCCAAAGCGGCGACAACCGTTGCGACGTCATGCGTTACCAACTCGATTCTGGCCGGCTGTATCGCTACGCGCTGCCGCCCGCTTATTCCTATACCTATGCGCGCTATTCGCCCAAAGGCAATTTCATTGTGATGTCGCGCATGCCCGTCTATGGAGATACCGAAGACGAGCTGCGCCGTTCGCTTCATGACCTGCAAATCGTACTGATGCGCGCGGACGGCAGCGCCTTCGAGGTTGTGCCGGTTGCGCCGGGCAATAAGTTGTCGCCGTTCATGTCTCCCGACGAGTCGCGGATCGCATTCTGGCGCAGCGAGCGCCTGGTTCCTCCGGGCCGGCGAGTGCGGCTGCTGGAGTTCGATATCTGGGAGTTCGACCGGCGCGGCATGCATGAACAGCCGTTCGCGGGCATCTTCAAATTTGTGGAAGGTGGCCAGGCGCAGTACATCTCGGACGATGAAATCCTGCTCGAATCCTTTGGTCCGTCCGACTTGTTTTCACGCTATCACGAGATATACGCGGGCAGCGCAATCTATCGGATGCGTCGGGGGAATGAGGTGGTGCCGATCCCCGTTGTGTTCGACGGAATAGAACATATCAGGATGCCTTCCATGGATCGCGCGGGAAATCTCTGCCTCTGGGGGCAGACGCCGCGCTATGGACTCACCGTCATCCGGATTTCCGCGGACGGGCGGCGCCAAGCCTGGCAAGACGGGCCATCGCAGCTCGGGCCATCGTTCGAACCTCGGGAAATGGTTTGCGATCAGGCAGGAAAGCACATCGTGTCGATCTATAGGGATCATCCTGTACGCCCGGGCGGCGGAACAGGGGGCATGGCCATGCTCGACATCGCAACTGATACATGGTCCACGCTTCCGCTTCCCTCAGCGTGGGAAGCGGAAGAAATCCCGGTCATTGTCTCGCGCGAAGAGATACGTCGTGCTGGGCATTGATCCTTCCAGACAGAGGAAACGCAATGGCATCCGATGACGGCAGTATTAGATTTCAAGATACGAGTTCGAATCCGACCAGCTGGCTTCCGGTATACGGACGATGGTGCGGGCCGGATTGGTCCGCGGGGGAACGGGGTACAACGAAGAGTGTGGCCGAGCTTGGTAACGAACCTGTTTTCCGGCGTATAGGTCCCGCAGGAGGGCTGGAGGTCGACAGTCCATTGGATTGGCTTTGCAAGCAGCATGACTTGGCCTATCTCAAAGCCGAGAGAAAGCCAGGCCTGGAGGCAATGCAGAAACTCACCGCGGATATTGATTTGCTCGGAAAAGTTGTCTCGCTCGACGAAACCTTGCTCACCAAAGATGAGAAAATCTACAGCAAGCTGATGGCGCTCGCTTTCGCCGAGAAGATCTTCCACGTCGATGTCCCCGCGCTTGGTTACGAGGCGGTCGTGACGGCCATGAAAGATCTGATTTACTCGCTGGATGACCTCTTCGAAAAAA
The DNA here is from genome assembly GCF_059759395.1 of Achromobacter sp. EG18. Classification (NCBI taxonomy): domain Bacteria; kingdom Pseudomonadati; phylum Pseudomonadota; class Betaproteobacteria; order Burkholderiales; family Alcaligenaceae; genus Achromobacter; species Achromobacter sp. EG18. The sequence continues at coordinate 1,243,971 of NZ_CM186213.1, read as the reverse complement.
TCGGCGGACTTTCCTATGTGGATCAATTCGGAGCCATGATGTCAGGGGCGGTCAACGCCGGAGAGATCCTGGGCGTTGCCTACGATGGCGCGATCGAAGACATTCCCTTCAGGAGATTCACGCTGACCGCGACCGGTTCTGCGGGCGCCAGCGCGATAATTTCCTATTACGAAGACGAGTATCAGGCGGCCCATGGCATTGCCAGCATCGTCAATGGCAAGGTCATCGAAGACTCGGCGCGAACGATCACGATTGCGGATGACGGCTCCGTGTTCATGCAATCCGGCACGCAGGAACCGGTCGAACTCAACGGGCCGTCGACTGTGTTTTCGCCATGGATGTATTTCGATGATTTGCCGCTTTTCCCCGACGTGCCTGCCATGCCATCACCCGCGGGAACATCGATGCCGCCGTCAGACGATGTCGACTTGGTGACGGCGCCCATGCCTTCGATCAACGGCATTGGGCCGTCGATCTCGTATCCCTTGCCGGCACTGCCATGGCCGCCGACGATGGATCCCTCCGTAGGGGAGTCGCCGCCCAATGATGCCGACGGCGGTCCCTATTACGCGGAGCTGGTGGATCCTCCGTTTCCCGATGATGGGACTGGACCGAAAGGGCCGCCGTCTTCGCCGATCACGGTGTATGGCGATCCTCTCGATAATCCAAGTACGTTGGATGCCCTTTGGAGTTTGTATGGTTGCGACCAGGATTACGATTTTGTCTGCGCCATTCTCAACGATCACAGTACACCTCTCCCCCGCAGCATGGACATGCGTGGCGTCGTCCAAGCATTTGAGGTTCAACGTACTCCCGATCACCTAGCTGTCATCGACTCATTTGGTGCGTGGAAGACGCTTGATGACTGGAAGCAGGAGTCCGCCGATCCGGAGGGCCATGTCGCGGGCCAGTTCGTTGACGACCTGATGGAGATGGGTGTGCCGCCTGGCGCTAAGCCGGACGATGCGTTTATCCACGATTCGTATTGGACAGCCGTCGAGATATGGTAGGGTTTCAAGCACAAGTGCATCCGGTCAGGCCGCAGCCAAATTATCTTCGACGCTGATTGCGGACCTGATCCCGATCACCGGATCTCCGACGATCGGGATCAGGTCCGCAAGTTTCACTTGAACAACGCCGCGTTCTCTTCCAGCACCGCCTCCGCGCATTGCGCGTCCAGGTTGCCGCCCGGCGCGCCGGCCACGCCGATGGCGCCGATGACGTTGTTGCCGGCCTTGATGGGCACGCCGCCGCCCAGCAGCAGGTAGCCGGGGATGTCGGTCAGGTTGGCGGCGCCGGGGTTTTTCTGCGCGTTTTCCATGATGGCCAGGGTCGGCGCCTTGGCGGAGGCCGAGGTGAAGGCCTTGGCGCGGCTGGCTTCGATGGTGTGCGGGCCGGCGTTGTCGGCGCGCACGAAGGCCTTGAGCAGGCCGGCGCGGTCGACCACCGAGGCGCTGACGTTGTAGCCCTTGGCCTGGCAGGCGGCGACGGCGGCGCTGGCCAGCTTCTGGGCGTCGGCGGTCGAGATATTGCTTTCGGTGAGCACGGCGGCTTGGGCGGCGCCGCTGACGGCGAGCGTGGCAACCAGGGCGGCGAGCGGGTGGCGGGTCATGGTCTGCGTCCTTTTTTCGTGTGGGGATCAGGAGCAGTCAGTGTGGCCAAAAGGGCGGCGGCGCGGTATACGCCCGATTACCCACGCGCCTCCGTAGCGCTACGGAGGCGGCGGGCCGGGCTTCAGTCCAGCAGCGTGGCGTACTGGCGGATCAGCTGCGCCAGCGAGTCGGCTTCGAGCTTGGCGAAGACGTTGGCGCGATAGGTTTCGACGGTACGCGGCGACAGGTCGAACTCGCGCGCGATTTCCTTGTTGCTCATGCCCTGCACGATGCGCTCGAGCACTTCGTGCTCGCGCGTCGACAGGCGCGCCAGGCGGTCGGCGGCGGCCTGCGTCACGGCCAGCCGCTCGCGGCGGGCGATGTGGCCGCGCACGGCGGCCTGCACGGCGTCCAGGAACACGTCGTCGTCCACCGGCTTTTGCAGGAATTCCATGGCGCCACCCTTGAAGGCGCGGCGGCACAGGTCGACGTTGGCGTGGCCGGTCAGCATCACCACCGGCAGGTCGGACGTATCGGCCAGCCGCGCCAGCACGTCGAGCCCGCTGATGCCGGGCATGCGGATGTCCAGCACCACGCAGCCGATGGCCTGCGGCGCCAGCTGCGCCAGGAATTGCTGCGGGTCGGCATGGCTTTCGCTGCGCAGGCCGACGGTGCGCAGCAGCAGCGCCAGCGCGTCGCGCACGGCGTCGTCGTCATCGACCAGGTAGACCAGCGGCGATTGGGCGGACAGGTTCATGCGGCGTCTCCGGCCAGCGGCAGCGCCAGGGTGAAGCAGGCGCCCGCGGGTTGCAGGTTGCGCGCCGCGAGGCGGCCGTCCATGGCGCCGGCCAGCGTTTCGCAAAGCGCCAGGCCCAGTCCCATGCCCTGGGCGCGGGTGGTGTAAAACGGCGTGAACAGCCGGGGCAAGGCGTCGGCGGCGATGCCGGGGCCGTTGTCGCTGACGCTGAAGACGTAGGTGGCGCCCTCGGTGCGGCCTTCGAGCGCGATGTGGCGGGCGCCGGAGGCGCCGGCCAGCGCGTCGGCGGCATTCTGCACCAGGTTGTGCAGGATCTGTTCCAGCGCCACCCGGTCGGCCAGCGGCCGGGCCTGGGGGCTGGCGTTGCGCCAGCTCAGCTGGATGCCCTGGCGCGCCAGCTCGGGTTCACGCAGGAAACGCAGCGAGGCCACCAGCGCGTCCGGGTCCAGCGCTTCGCGCCGGCCCGGCGCGCTGGGCTGCACCAGGGCGCGCATGCGAGTGATGATGTCGGCGGCGCGCTTGGCCTGTTCGGCGCTGGCCAGCAAGGCGCGGCGCACCGTGGGGCGTTCCTCGTCGTCGTCCAGCAGGCGTTGCGCGGCGCGCGTCTGCGCCAGGATCGCGGTCAGCGGCTGGTTCAGCTCGTGGGCGATGCCGGCCGCCATTTCGCCCAGGGTACTCAGGCGCGCCATCGCGGCCACGCGCGCCTGTTCCTGCTGGCGTCTGGCCTCGGCGCGCGAGCGTCGGCCGGCCGCCACGCCCGCCACCAGCAGCGCGCTGGTCAGGGCCCACAGCAGCCACGGCAGCCAGGGCCAGGTGGCCGGCGTCAGCGTGCGCGCGCTGTGCAGCATGAAAGGCTGGCTGGCCGCGCCCAGCGGTTTGGCCAGCGCCAGCGGCCAGCCGGACGGGGCGGGTTCGGGCTGGCGTTGCAGCAGCGCCAGCGGCTGCGGGCCGATGGCAAGCGTCAGGTTGGCCAGGCCGGCGGGAAAGTCGGCCGCGGCGAGCAGGTCGCGCGCGTCCACCAGCAGGCTCCAGCTGGATGGCGACACCAGCCAGTAGCGGGCGGCGTCCAGCGGCAGCGTGACGGGGCGGCCCAGGCCGCGGGCCTGCTCCACGGCGGCGCGCAGGCCGGGCGGCTCCGGGGCGCTGCCGGCCCAGGCGCCGTCCGGCAGGTAGCCGAGCGCGCGCAATTGCGGCATGGCCGGGCGCAGGCTGGGAAACAGCCGTTCGGGCGCGGGCGGATGCGACAGCGCGGCCAGCGTGGCCAGCACGGCTTCGTGCTGCACGGTCTTCTGGCTCAGCATGCGTTGCGCCACGCTGGTGTCCTGGAAAAAACGGTCGTACTGGTCGACGTAGTGCTGGCGGCCGATCCAGAGGGCGCCAAGGCAGAACAGGACCAGCCAGTAGAGGAGGGCGCGGTGGCGCAAGGGGGGCTTCACGCTGGAATTATGCCCTGCGGGCGGCCCGCCCCGGAATCCGTAGGGCTACGGAGGCGGGCGCCGCCGCTTCAAGCGGCCAGGCGGTCGCTGTCGTCGGTGTCGGGCGCGGTCTGGGAAGCGGCCGACAGCGCCATCTGGTGCAGCGCGGCCACCAGGTCGGATTGGGTCACCAGGCCCACCAGCACGCGGTCCTCGCCCAGCACCGGCACGCAGTGCAGGCTGTCGGACATGGGGCGGGCCAGTTCGATCGCGGGCAGGTCGGGGTGGGCGAACGGCACTTCCGAGCGCATGCAGTCGGCCACCAGCAGGTCGGCGGGCGCGCCGCCGGCCGCGGCCACCTGGGCCGGCCGGCTCTTGCGCGCCAGCACGTCGCCCTGGGCCAGCATGCCGGCGTAGTGGCCGGCGGAATCAAGCACCGGCAGCCATTGCAGCCGGTGCTTGTCGAACAGGCGCACGGCGTAGTCCAGCGGATCCTGCTGCTGCACCGAGACCACGTCGCGCGACATGATGTCGGCGCAGCGCACGTCGCCAAAGCGGCGGCGGCTGGCGCGCAACTCGGCCGCCAGCACGATTTCCTCGAGGTCTTCCTTGCTGATGTCGAGCAGCTCGCCGCGCTGCGCCAGGGCCTGGTCGAGATCGGCGCGCGAGAAACCGAGCCGCGCGCTGGGCGCCGGATCGCGGGTCTGGTGATTGGTGGCCGGTTCGGCGTGGCGGCGCGGGTAGTTGCGCTTGAGCAGGCCGTTGAAGACCACGGCGATGCTGAGCAGGATGGCGGAATTCAAGGCCACCGGCCACAACGCGAAACCATAGCCCAGCGCCGCCACCTGCGGTCCGCCCAGCACCGCGGTCAGGGCCACGGCGCCGCTGGGCGGGTGCAGGCAGCGCAGCCAGAACATGGTGGCGATCGCCAACGCGGCGGCGGTAGCCGCGGCCACGCCGGGGTCGGCGATCGATTGGGCGCAGAACACGCCGATCAGGGCCGAGACGAAATTGCCCGCCATGATCGACCAGGGCTGGGCCAGCGGGCTGGCGGGCGCGGCGAACAGCAGCACGGCGGAAGCGCCCATGGGTGCGATGAACCACGGATTGGCGCTGCCCAGCGCATGGTGTCCGACCCATTCGGTGCAGAACAGCCCGACCAGCGCGCCTACCGCGCCATAGAGCTTCTCGCGTGTATTGACGCCGACCGGCGCTGGCGCGAACGCACCCAGCCAGCGCTTGATTGCCACACCCAAGACCTTCTCCTCGCCGTTCCAGATATATCGGGGGACGACAATTTATCACGCGGCGCGCCGGGCGGCGGCATGAGCTTATGCCTGCAAGTGATAAGAAACGCGGGAATCAGCGGTCGGCGGGATCGTCGCCGATGCGCGCCAGCAGCCGTGTCAGCAGCGGGCGCATGGCGCGCAATTCTTCCAGGTGGGAAGCCGACAGGCTGGCCAGGATGCGCTCGGCCTTGTCGGTCAGCACCACTTCGACGCGGCGGCCATCGGCGGCATCGGGTTCGCGGCTGACCAGGTCGAGCCGCTCCAGCCGGTTGACTAGTTCGGCGGCGGTGTGCGGTCGCACCAGCAGGCGTTCGGCGATCTCGCCCACGTACAGGCCGCGTCGGCCGGGCGCGCCGGGGCGGCTGCCCTTGATGGCCAGCAGCGCCTGGTGCTGCTGCGGCATCAGTTCAAGGCCGGCGGCGGCGTTTTCGCTGAAGGCGGCGAACTTGCGCAGCGCGTAGCGGAAATCGGCCAGCAGTTCGTAGTCCGAGGCGGAGGGCAGGGCGGGGGGCTTGGAACGTTTCACGGGCCGATTCTAATATATGTCGTGATACGATATATTTGATCTTTCGCAAATCTCCCTCCCGCCCGGCTTGCCGTTTTCTTCCCTTTCCCCTCGAATCATGCCTCCCGTTTCTTCTTCCGCCCGCGCCTTGCGGCTGGGCGACTTCACCACCGACAAACGTGTCGTGCTGCTGATGGCGCTGGCCGTGCCGACCGGCCTGGCCAGCGTGGCCGCCGCCTGGGCCCTGCTGCGCCTGATCGCGCTGTGCACCAACCTGGCCTACCACGGCCTGTTTTCGTTCGCGGACCTGCCCATCACCACCGGCCGGCTCGGGCCGGCGTCGGTGCTGATTCCCGTCGTCGGCTGCCTCATCATCGGCCTGATGGCCCGCTATGGATCCGAGAAGATCCGCGGCCACGGCATTCCCGAGGCGATGGAAGCCATCCTGATAGGCAAGAGCCGCATCGCGCCCAAGGTCGCGGTGCTCAAGCCGGTGTCGTCGGCCATTTCCATCGGCACCGGCGGCCCGTTCGGCGCCGAGGGGCCCATCATCATGACCGGCGGCGCCATCGGCTCGCTGCTGGCGCAGACCATCCACTTGAATGATGGCGAGCGCAAGACGCTGCTGGTGGCGGGCGCGGCCGCGGGCATGACGGCGATCTTCGCCACGCCGCTGGCCGCGGTGCTGCTGGCGGTGGAGCTGCTGCTGTTCGAATGGAAGCCGCGCAGCTTCCTGCCCGTGGCCACCGCCGCGCTGGTGGCCGCCGCCGCGCGCGCCTTCGTGCTGGATGCCGGGCCGGTCTTCAGCTACGCCGGCGCCATGTCGTTCACGCCGTGGCACTTGCTGGCGTGCGCCGCCGTGGGGGTGTTGGCGGGGCTGGGCTCGGGCGTGCTGACGTCGCTGGTGTACGCGGCCGAGGACCTGTTCGAGAAACTGCCGCTGCACTGGATGTGGTGCCCGGCCCTGGGCGGCCTGGCCATCGGCATCGGCGGCCTGATCGACCCGGCCGCGCTGGGCGTGGGCTATGACAACATCCGCCACCTGCTGGCCGGCGACCTGGCGCTGCAGGCGGTGTTGCTGCTGCTGGTGGTGAAAGTGGCGATCTGGTCGATCGCGCTGGGTTCGGGCACCTCGGGCGGGGTGCTGGCGCCCTTGCTGATCTTCGGCGGCGCCCTGGGCGCGTTGGCCACGCCGTGGCTGCCGCAGGCGGCGCCGGGCTTCTGGGCGCTGGTGGGCATGGCCGCGATGATGGGCGGCACCATGCGCGCGCCGCTGACGGCCACGCTGTTCGCGGTCGAGCTGACCGGCAACCTGGGCGCGTTGCTGCCGGTGCTGGCCGCCTGCGTGTTCGCCTACGGCGTCACGGTATTGCTGCTGCGCCGTTCCATCCTGACCGAGAAAATCGCGCGCCGCGGCCACCACATCAGCCGCGAATACCGGGTCGATCCATTCGACCTGCTGCGCGCCAGCCAGGTCATGACCACGCCGGTGCAGACCCTGCCGGACACCTTGACGGTGGCGCAGGCGATCGCGCATTTCACGATCGCGCAGCCGGTGCACACGAGCTATCCCGTCATCGATGCCGAGGGCGTGGCGGTGGGCGAGGTGACCCGCGCAGACAGCCTGGCCTGGGCGCTGGAGCCGGCGCGGCAGGAGCAGACCCTGGCGCAGGCGCTGCAAGGGCGCGAACTGGTCTACGGTTATCCCGAGGAACTGGCCAGCCAGATTGCCGACCGCATGGCGCTGTCCGGCGCCGGCCGCGTGCCGATCCTGGAGCGCGGCACCGGCCGGGTGCTGGGCATCGTCGGCCGCAAGGACCTGTTCCGCAGCCGCGCCCGGCGCCTGCGCGAGGAGAGCGAGCGCGCGGCATTCCTGCGGCGGGCGCCATCTTCCGGAGCCTGATGCGCCTGGCCCGCCAGCGGCTATTGCGCGAGCCGCGAAGGCCGGCGCGCGACGCCGTTCCCGACGGGCTGGATCAGGCGTGCCCGCCGGTCGCGCGCAACAGCCACAACGCATCGAGCACGTGCTGCGTGGCGCGCTCGACCTGGCCATCGCGATGCGCGATGCCCAGCGGCCGCCACAGTGCCGGACGCAAGGGCCGCATGACGATGCGCGGATCGGGTTGCGGCGCGGTGGCTTCGTGCGGCAGCAGGGTCGCGCCGTATCCGGCCGCCACCAGGCTCTTGATGGCGTCGTTGTAGTTCAGCTGGATGCGCGGGCGCGGGTTCAGGCCGGCGCCGGCGAACCATTCGCCGGTCTGGCGCGACAGCCGGGTGCTGGCGTCGTTCAGGATCAGCGGCCGTTCGCCGAGCCACGCGGGCGTGACGCGCGCCGGCGCGTCCCAGGCGGCGGGCAGGAAGGCCATGATGGGATCGCGCCGCCACGGGCGCAGCACCAGGCCGGGCACGGGCGGCTGCGGCAGCGCCACCAGGCCCACGTCGAGCGTGCCGTCGCGCAATTGCTGCAGCGTTTCCTGCGAGGTCAGGACCGCCACCTGCACGTCGATGCCGGGATGTTCGCGCCCCAGGGTTTCCAGCGCGCGCGGCAGCAGATGGGCGATGGCGCCGGTGGACGCGCCCAGCCGCACCCGGCCGCCCAGGCCCTGCACCTGCCGCTGCACGTCGTCGAGCGCCTGGTCGGCGTCGGCCAGCAGGCGGCGGGCGCGTTCCAGCAGGGTGTCGCCGATGGGCGTGGGCCGCACCTGGCCGCGGGTGCGCGTGAGCAGCGGCGCGCCGATGCGGGTTTCCAGGTCGGCCACGTGCAGGCTGACGGTGGGCGGCGCCAGGTGCAGCGCGCGGGCGGCCTCGGCGAACGAGCCCAGGTCGGCGATGGCGACCAGGGTGCGCAGGCGGTCAAGATTGATTTCACGCATGGCGGTCAGGAAATCTGAATTCAATCGTCATGATATTCGACTTTTCCTATGCCTGGCATTGCGCAATGATGGCATCCATCCCCGCAATCCTCCGGCAGCGCGCCGGTTCTTCCGCAAAGGCACGCACATGACGCATCCTCTTGTATTCATCGATGGCGACCAGGGCACCACCGGCCTGCAGATCCACGAACGGCTGCGCGGCCGCGCCGACCTGCGCCTGCTGACCTTGCCCGAGGCCGACCGCAAGGATGCGCGGCGCCGCGCCGAGGCCATCAATGCCGCCGACATCGCCATCCTGTGCCTGCCCGACGAACCGGCGCGCCAGGCGGTGGCGTCCATCGCCAACCCCGAGGTGCGGGTGATCGACGCCAGCTCGGCGCATCGCACCACGCCCGGCTGGGTCTATGGCTTCCCCGAAATGGAGTCGGCGCAGGCGCGGCGCATCGCCGAAGCCAAGCGGGTCAGCAACCCGGGCTGCTATCCCACCGGCACCATCGCCTTGCTGCGGCCGCTGGTGCGGGCCGGCCTGGTGCCGGCCGACTATCCGCTGGCGATCCACGCCGTGTCCGGCTATTCGGGCGGCGGGCGCGCCAGCGTCGACGCCTACGAGGCGCCGGGCGCCAAGGGCGGGCTGGCCTTCCAGGTCTACGGATTGGGCCTGGCGCACAAGCACACGCCCGAAATCGAGCGCCACGCCGGTCTGTCGCAACGGCCGGTGTTCGTGCCGTCGTACGGCGCGTTCCGGCAGGGCATCGTGCTGACCGTGCCGTTGCAACTGCGCCTGCTGCCGGCCGGCGTCACGGCCGCGCAATTGCACCAATGCCTGGCCCGGCACTATGACGGCAGCCGCCACGTGCAGGTGGCGGCGCCGCAGGAGGCCGCCGCGCAGACCCATCTGGATCCGCAGGCGCTCAATGGCACCAACGACCTGCGGCTGGCGGTGCATGGCAATGAAGCGCAGGGCCAGGTGCTGCTGAGCGCCGTGTTCGACAACCTGGGCAAGGGCGCGTCGGGCGCGGCGGTGCAGAACCTGGACCTGATGCTGGAGGCGCTGGCGCTGGCCGAGGCCTGAACGCAATTGGGGCGCGCCATCGGACGCGCCCCTTGGCGCCGGCCAGCACGGCCGGCGCCGTTTCCCCTTTCAGTGCTTCACCACTTCATTTCGCCCTTGGCCACCTTGGCGCTGATCTCCAGCGAAGCGGCGGCGCCGGCTTGCGGGTAGCGCGCGCGCATCGCCTGGATCAGCGCGGCGCCGTCCTTGGCCTGGGCCGCTTCGGCCTCGAAGGCGCGCAGGTAGCCCTGGGTGTAGTGCACCGAATCCAGCGTCAACGGCGCGCCGGGAGCGTAATGGCCCGGCACCACGGTGGTGGGCTTGAGGCCCTCGATGCGGGCCAGCGTTGCCAGCCAATCGGCGCGCGATTGCGGCGTCTGCGTGTCGGCGGTCCACACGTGCAGGTTGCCGAACACCACGACGCCGCCGACCACCGCCTTGCGCGACGGGATCCAGACGAAGCTGCGGTCGGGCTGCGGGCCGTCCAGCCCGGTGATCCGCAGCGTTTCGCCTTCCAGCGTCAGGGTGTCGCCTTCCAACACTTGCGGAATGACCGCCTTGCGCGGCGCGTCGGCGCCCAGCTTCGGACCCCAGAACGCCAGCTTGGCGTCCACGGTGTCGCGGATATGGCGCACGGTGGGGGCGGTGGCCACGACCTTGGCCTGCGGAAACGCCGCCAGGACGGTGTCGAGCCCGAAGTAGAAGTCCGGGTCGCCGTGGCTGATGTAGATGGTGGTCAGCGTCTTGCCGCTGGCGCGCACCAGCGCCACCAACTGTTCGGCCTGCGACTTGCCGAACTGGGCATCGATCAGGATCGCCTCGCGTTGGCCGCTGACGAGCACGGACGAAACCTGGAAGATGGCGTCGTTGCCGGGGTTGTAGGGCGTGAGGGTCAGTTCGGTGGCGGCGGCCAGGCCGGGAGTGGACAGGGCCAGCGCCAGGGCGGGCAGCAGGCGGCGCAGGGTGGGCAGGGGAGACATGGCGGTTTCCTGGAAAGAGAGGGAATGACGGCAGTCTAGTTGCGCCATTCGGTCAGATAAACCGCGATGCCTGCGCGAGTCTGTTGCGTTGATCGGTCAAATAGTGGCGGGCGGGGCGTCGCTGGCCGGATCCGCCAGGGTCTGCACCACCAGCGTGCGCAGCCAGCGCGTGCCGGGGTCGCTTTCGAAGCGCGCGTGCCAGTGCACGGTGACGCTCAGGGGCGGCAGCGCCAGCGGCAGCGGCCGGATCTCGAAGGCGCCGTCGCGGTTGAACCACACCGCCGCGCGATACGGCAGCGTGACCGTCAGGTCGGTGCGCCGCACGATTTCGGCGGCGGCCGAGAAATGTGGCAGTGTCAGGTAGGGCTGGCGGTGCAGCCCGGCCTCGCCGAGCACGTCGTCCAGCAGGCGGTGGGCGCTGGCGCGCGAGGCCACCAGGATGTGGTCCAGGCGCTTGAACTGGCCGCGGGTCAGGCCGGCCGCCAGCACGGGATGGCCGCGACGGCCCATGCAGGCGTAGCGCTCGCTGAACAGGTCGGCATGGCGCGTGTGGCGGCCCAGGCCGGCCAGGTTGCCGATGGCCAGGTCGATTTCGCCGTCCTTGAGCGCCTGCGGCAGTTGTTCCAGCGGCACCTCCACCACCTCGACCTGCAGGCGCGGCGCCAGGGCATGCACGCGCTCCATCAGGCTGGGCAGGAACACCATTTCGCCGATGTCCGACATCGACAGACGAAAGCGCCGCGTGCTGCTGCCAGGCTCGAAATGCTGCCGCAGGCTGACGGCCTCGGCAAAGCTGTGCATGCCGCGTTCGATTGGATCGGCCAGGGCGAAGGCCACCGGCGTGGGCCGCATGCCGGCGGGCGTGCGCACGAACAGCGGATCGTCGAATTTCTCGCGCAGCCGCGCCAGGGCATAACTGACCGCGGGCTGCGTCAGCTGCAGGCGCTGGGCCGCGCGCGTGACGCTGCGTTCGTGCATCACGGTCAGGAAAACCCGCATGAGATTCAAGTCGAAGTCCATGCCCGCCCTTGTTATCAGTCAGTCTTATGCAATGAATAATACCCATAAATTTGACACATAAATAGTTGATTCCTAGACTAATTTTCACGAGCCGCGGCACCGACCGCCGGCCGCCGACAACAAGGGGAAAAGCACGCCATGCAAGCGTTGACATTGCCGTCGCTGTTGCGCGACCAGGCCGCCCGCCAGGGCCGGCGTCCATGGGTCCAGGCGCCGGGTGGGGCGTTGAGCTATGCCGAGGCGCCGCAGCACGCGGCGCGCTGGGCAGCGCTGCTGGCCGCGGCCGGAGTGGCGCGCGGCGACCGCGTCGGGCTGATGGCGGGCAACCGCATCGAGTTCCTGTCGGTGGTGCTGGGCTGCGGCTGGCTGGGCGCGGTGGTCGTGCCCATCAACACCGCGTCGCGCGGCATGCAGTTGCAGCACATCCTGGCCAACAGCGGCTGTGTGCTGCTGGTGGCGGACACGGCCTCCTGTCCGGCGCTCGCCGGGCTGGACGCGGCGGGCCTGGCGTTGCGGCGCATCTGGCTGCTGGACGACGTCCCGCCCAGAGAAGCCGGCGCCGACGCCGGCCTGCCGGCGTCCGCCACCCCCGTGCCGCCGTTGCCCGGCGCGCCCATCCCGGCGGCCGAACTGGGGCCAGGCGACACGCTGGCGATCCTCTACACGTCCGGCACGTCGGGCCTGTCCAAAGGCGTGTGCTGCCCGCATGCCCAGTTCCATTGGTGGGGCGTCATCGCCGCCCGCAACCTCGGGATCGGCGCAGACGACGTCCTCTACACCAGCCTGCCGCTGTTCCACACCAACGCGCTCAACGCCTGCTTCCAGGCGCTGGCGACGGGCGCCGCCATCGTCTGCGACGAGCGCTTCTCGGTCAGCCGTTATTTCGAGCGGCTGGCGGCCACCGGCGCGACCGTGACCTATCTGCTGGGCGCCATGGTGCCGATGCTGCTGGCACGCGAACCGTCCGCCGCCGAAAGCGGCCACCGCGCCCGCATCGCGCTGGCGCCGGGCGTGCCGGAACGCTTCCATGCCACCTTCACGGGCCGCACCGGCATCGCGCTGCTGGAAGGCTATGGCTCCACCGAGACCAATTTCGCGCTGGGCGGCACGCTGGCCGAGCAGCGTCCCGGCACCATGGGGCGCGTGGCGCCCGAGTTCGAGGCCATCGTGGCCGATGAGCACGACGCGCCGCTGCCCGATGGCCAGGCCGGCGAACTGCTGCTGCGCGCGCGGCCGCCGTTCGCCATCGCCACCGGCTATTTCGGCATGGCCGACAAGACGGTCGAGGCCTGGCGCAACCTGTGGTTCCACACCGGCGACCGCGTGGTGCGCGACGCCGACGGTTATTTCCGTTTCCTGGACCGCATGAAGGACGCGATCCGCCGGCGCGGCGAGAACATCTCGTCGTACGAGGTCGAGCAGGTGCTGCTGGCGCATCCGTCGGTGGCGGTGGCGGCGGTCTACGCGGTGCGCTCGGAACTGGCCGAGGACGAGGTCATGGCGGCGCTGGTGTGCAAGCCGGGCTGCGCGCTCACGCCCGAAGCATTGCTGGACTTCTGCCAGCCGCGCATGCCTTATTTCGCCGTGCCGCGCTATCTGCGCGTGCTGGACGACCTGCCGCGCACCGAGAACGGCAAGGTTCGCAAGTTCCGGTTGCGCGATGAGGGCGTGACGGGCGACACCTGGGATCGCGACGCCGCCGGCTACCGCGTGGCGCGCTGAATCCCGTCCATATATATAAAACAAGGGGTAAGACCATGACGTTGGCATACCAGGGCGCGGCGCAGAGCGCCGACGAGCAGGCCCGCAGGAAGCGCACGCGGCGGGTGGTGATGGCGTCCGTCGCCGGCAACGCGATGGAGTGGTACGACTTTTTCATCTACGGCACGGCGGCGGCGCTGGTGTTCGGCGAGCTGTTCTTTCCCAAGGGCACCGATCCGCTGCTGGGCACCATGGGCGCCTTCGCCGGCTTTGCGGTGGGCTTCCTGGCGCGGCCGCTGGGCGGCGTGGTGTTCGGCCACATCGGCGACCGCTACGGCCGCAAGCTGGCGCTGGAATGGACGCTGGGCATCATGGGCGCGGCCACTTTCCTGATCGGGCTGTTGCCCACCTACGAGCAGGTCGGCATCTGGGCGCCGGTGGCGATGGTGGTGCTGCGCGTGTTGCAGGGCGCGGCGGCCGGCGGCGAATGGGGCGGCGGCGTGCTGCTCATCAGCGAGGCGGTGGGCGGCAGGCGCCGCGGCTATTTCTCGTCGTTCAGCCAATTGGGCGTGGCTGGCGGCTTCGTGCTGTCATCGGGCGTCTTCATGCTGGCGCAGCAGCTGCCGCAGGACGCCTTCATGAGCTGGGGCTGGCGCCTGCCGTTCCTGTTGAGCGTGCTGATCTTCGGCATCGGCCTCTACATCCGCAAGCACATCCCGGAAAGCGACGAATTCGTGCAGGCCAAGAAGACCGCCAAGCGCGGCATGCCGGCGGTGGAGGTGTTCCGCCGCTATCCGCGCCAGGTGTTCACCGCCATGGGGCTGCGGGTGGCGGAGAACGGCGGCTCATACATCTTCCTGGCGTTCGCGCTGGCCTACGGCAAGTTCCTGGGGATTCCCAACGACGTGATGCTGGGCGGGGTGCTGGCGTCCATGTTCATCGAATTGGGCACGCTGGTGTGGTTCGGCCACCTGTCGGACCGGATCGGCCGGCGCACCGTCTACCTGATCGGCTCGGCCGGGCTGATGCTGGCGGCGTTTCCGTTCTTCTGGCTGGTGCAGACCAGGGAGCCGGTGTGGATCTTCCTGGCGTTCTTCCTGGGCAACACGGTTTGCCACGCCGCCATGATCGGCACCCAGCCGGCCTATTTCGCCGAGCTGTTCCCGCCCGAGGTGCGCTACACCGGCCTGGCGCTGGGCCACGAACTGGCCTCGGTGTTCGCCGGCGGCCTGTCGCCGCTGATCGCCATGGCGCTGCTGCGCAAGTATGAATCGGCCACGCCGGTGGCGTGGTTCCTGGTGGGCATGGCGGCAATCACGGTCATCACGCTGTTGCTGACGCGCGAGCCCGCGCGACAGGAATCGGCATGAACGCCGGCCCCGGCATCGTCGGCGTGGGCGAGACGCCCGCGCTGCGCCATCCCGAGCCCGGCTGCGACACGGCCACGCTGATCGCGCAGGCGCTGCGCCTGGCGCTGGACGATGCCGGGCTGCGCCCGGCCGACGTCGACGGCCTGGGGCTGGCCTCGTTCACGCTGCGCCCCGATCGCGCCATCGACATGGCGTGGCGGCTGGGCCTGACGCTGAACTGGTGCATGCAGGACGAGATGGGCGGCGCCAGCGCCATCAACATGCTGCGGCATGCCTGGCTGGCGCTGCGGGCCGGGCAGGCGCGCACCATCGTGCTGGTGGCTGGCGACCATTTCAGCGGCGCGGATTTCGCCGAACTGGTGGGGCGCTACAACCGCAGCGCGCAGGATTACCTGAGCCCGCTGGGCTGCGCCGGGCCGAATCCCTTGTTCGCCATGCTGACGCAGCGGCAGATGGCGCAAACCGGCCTGCGGCGCGAGGACTATGGCGCGCTGTGCGTGGCGCAGCGCGCCTGGGCGGCGGGCAATCCCAACGCCGCCTATCGCCAGCCGCTGACGCTGGCGCAGTACCTGGAGGCGCCGATGGTGGCCGAGCCGCTGGGCCGGCTCGATTGCGTGCCGGTGGTCAGCGGCGCCTGCGCGCTGGTGCTGCAAGCGCGGCCGCAGGGCGTGCGCGTCACGCTACGGGCCAGCGGCGCGCGCTACAACGCCGACCAGCAGGAGGGCGACGGCCTGGTGACCGGCATTGCCGGGTTCGCGCCCGCGCTGTGGGCCGAGGCCGGCCTGGGGCCGGACGAGATGGACGTGATCGGCGTGTACGACGATTATCCGGCGATGGCCGTGGCCCAGCTGTGCGACCTGGGCCTGGCGCCGGCGGATGACCTGCCGGGCTTCATCGCGCGCCGCATCGCCACGCGGGACCTGCCCGTGAACACCGCGGGCGGGCAGCTGTCGGCGGGGCAGGCGGGCACGGCCGGGGGCATGCATGGGTTGGCGGAAGTGGCGCGCCAGCTGCTGGGCCGGGCCGGCGCGCGCCAGGTGGCGGGCGCGCGCCATGGCGTGGCGACCGGCTACGGCATGGTGCAGTTGCGCTACGGCATGTGCGCCAACGCGGCGGTGCTGGCCAGGGAGGACGCATGAGTTTCAGCGTGATGGAATGCGGGCAATGCGGGCACCGGGTCTACCCGGCGCGGCTGTGGTGCCCGGCCTGCGGGCACGACCGGGCCCGCGAGGTGGCGGTGGAGCAAGCCGAGCTGCTGGCGTGGACGCGCGTGTCCGGCAAGGCGGGCGAGGGCGGCAGCGTCTTCGCCACCGTCAATGCGCTGCCGCGCGGGCCGCTGCTGGTGGTGCGCCTGCCGCAGGCGCCGCGGCACGGCGCGGGCCAACGCCTGCGCCTCTTTGGGCGAACCGAGCAGGGAGTGGCGCTGCCCTGGGCGCAGGCGTTGCCCGGGATCGAAGCCGCCCCGGGCAAGGACTGACGTCCCGGGATGCTGCTGGCGGGGCCGGCTGGAACCTGCCGGCCCCGCGGCTCACTGGCCGGGGTCGGCCGTCCGGATCGCTTCCAACCGTTGCGCCAGCGTGGCGCTCGACAGTTCGCCGACGCGCAGGTCCATCAGCCGGCCCTGGGCGTCGAGGAACAGCGTCGCGGGCAAGCCGCGGTTGCTCATCTGGCGCGAGGCGTCGCCGGCCGGATCGAGCAGGGCGTTGGCCAGGGACGGCGCGTGTTCGTCCAGGTACTGGCGCACGGTGCTTGCCGCTTCGCCCTGATTCAGAAAGACGAAATGGATGTCGGGGTTGGCCGCCTGGGCCTGCTCGAAGGCCGGCATCTCGCGGCGGCATGGCGGGCACCAGCTGGCCCACAGGTTCACGACCGTGGGCTTGCCCTGGAAGGCGGCCAGCGTAGCGGGCTTGCCGTCGAGCTGTTGCAGCGACAGGGCCGCCAGTTGGGGCTGCGGCTGCGCCGATGGCGCCAGCAGGCGGCCGCCGCCCAGCCAGACGGCCGCGCCCAGCGCCATCGCGGCCAGCACGGCGCGGCGCGGGGCGCGGTCGCGCAGCACGGCGTAGGCGCCATAGAGCAGCGCCGCGGCCAGGCCGGCCGGGCCGGTCCAGCCGCCGTCGCGCAGGTCCAGGATCTTGATTGGATCCTGCAGGAAGTGATCGCGGTATTGCCAGACGAAGGCCAGCCGGGCCACCAGCAGGCCCAGCAGCAGGCAGCGCCACAATGCGCGGCCGGCGTCCTCGGCGCGCGCGCCGGCCAGCAGGCGGCCGGTGACCAGGCCGACGACGACGGTGGCCGCCAGCAGCGCCAGTTCGATGGGAAATACCAGGGGGCCAAGACGGAGGGCGGGGCTCATGTGGCGCGCTCCCGGCGCGCGGCCAGGGCGGAGCGGCCGTTGCTGCGAAATTCCATGGCGTGATGTGAGTAGGGGGAAGGCCCAAGCCTAGCATGTCGTTGCGATATGCTCTGACGTCCTCCATTGCCGTCGTGTGCCCCAGATGAAACCGCTGCCTTCGCTGTTGCCCCTGATCCAAGCGCCGATGGTCGGCTCCTTCAGCCCGCTGGCGATTGCCGCCTGCCGCGCCGGCGCGCTCGGGTCGCTGGCCTGTGCCGCGCTCGGTCCGGACGCGCTGCGCGAGCAGATCGCCGCCATCCGCGCCGAGACCGACGCGCCGTTCAACCTGAATTTCTTCAGCCACACCCCGCCGGCCACCGACGAGGCGGCCCAGGCCCGCTGGCGCGAGATGCTGGCGCCGTACTACCGCGAGGCCGGGCTGGACCTGTCGGCCGCCGGCAGCGGCCCGGGCCGCGCGCCGTTCGACGAGGCCATGTGCCAGGTGGTCGAGGAACTGCGGCCGGCGGTGGTCAGCTTCCATTTCGGCTTGCCGGACGAGGCGCTGCTCGAGCGGGTGCGGCGCGCCGGGGCCATGGTGCTGTCGTCCGCCACCACGGTCGAAGAGGCGCGCTGGCTCGACGCCCGTGGCGTGGATGCCATCATCGCCCAGGGCGTGGAGGCCGGCGGCCATCGCGGCATGTTCCTGACCGATGACATCGGCGCGCAACCCGGCCTGTACGCCTTGCTGCCGCAGGTGGTGGACGCGGTGGGCGTGCCGGTGATCGCGGCCGGCGGCATCGCCGATGGGCGCGGGATCGCCGCGGCCTTCGCGCTCGGCGCGGCGGCGGCACAGCTGGGCACCGCCTATCTGCTGACGCCGCAGGCGGGCCGCTCGGCCATCCACCGCCAGGCGGTGCGCGCGGCGCGCGACGACGCCACGCGCCTGACCAATCTGTATACCGGCCGCCCGGCGCGCGGGCTGTTGACGCGCTTCATGCGCGAACAGGGGCCGATGAGCGCGGTGGCGCCCGCGTTTCCACTGGCGACCGGGGCGGTCGATCCGCTGCGGGCGGCGGTGGAAAAGCGCGGCAGCGGCGATTTTTCGCTGCTCTGGTCGGGCGAAGCCGCCGCGCTGGCGCGCGAGACCGACGCCGAGGCCCTGACCCGCCAGTTGTGGGACGACGCGCTCGACTGCGCCGCCGGCCTGCGCGCGGGCATGGCGGCGCGGGCACACCGGGTCGTCAAGGCGTAGCCCGGACGCCGGCCCCGGGCGGGGGCCGCGCCGGCGTCGGCGGGCCGGTCGCGCCGCCTTTCGCCCGGCTCTTCGACCCTGGCGCTTGGCCCTATATATGGCCGAGATGAAACACATATTTCCAGGAACGCTAAAATAACCGGCTCGCGGCTTTCGTCGAGCCCCCCGGCCTTCTTCATTCCTGCGCCTCGCGCCCTCGATAAACATGAAAAAACTGACTGCTGTTCTTCTCGTGTCCGCCACCACGATGCTGACCGCTTGCGGCCCATCCGACAACGCCCCGGCCGCCAGCGCGCAGGCCCCGGCCGCCGCCCGCAAGGTCGTCGTCGGCCTGGACGACAACTTCCCGCCCATGGGTTTCCGCGACGCCAACAACCAGATCGTCGGCTTTGACGTGGACATGGCCAAGGAAGCCAGCAAGCGCCTGGGCCTGGAAGTCGAATTCAAGCCGATCGACTGGAGCGCCAAGGAAGCCGAACTGAACGGCAAGCGCGTCGACGTGCTCTGGAACGGCCTGACCATCACCGAAGAGCGCAAGAAGAACATCAGCTTCACCGCGCCCTACATGGCCAACCACCAGATCATCATCGTCGGCAACGCCTCGCCGGTGAAGGCCAAGGCCGATCTGGCCGGCAAGGTGGTCGGCGCCCAGGACGGCAGCAGCGCCACCGACGCCATCGCCAAGGACCCGGTCGCCGGCAGCATCAAGGAAGTCAAGAAGTTCGGCGACAACGTCACCGCGCTGATGGACCTGGCCGCCGGCCGCCTCGACGCCATCGTGGTCGACGAAGTCGTGGGCCGCTACCTGATCAGCAAGCGCGCCGGCGAATACCGCGTGCTGGACGACAACTTCGGCACCGAAGACTACGGCGTCGGCGTGCGCAAGGACGACACCGAACTGCTGGGCAAGCTCGACAAGACGCTGGATTCGATGAAGCAGGACGGCACCGCCGGCCGCATCGCGACCCAATGGTTCGGCGCCAACATCGTCAAGTAATCTCCCGGGAAACGCCCGGACCGCGCCGCGGTCCGGGCGTTTTTCAGTCCGGCGTTTCCCCGCGCCGCCTCTCGCGCTCCTGACTCCTCCCGCCGGCAAGGCGCCCACCCATCCGCATGGACTACGTACTCTCCCTCCTGGGACCCCTGGCGCAAGGCGCGAAAGTGACCTTGACGCTGTTCTTCATCACGCTGGCGCTGGCCGTGCCGCTGGGCCTGGTGCTGGCGCTGCTGCGGATCTCCAAGTGGGGCTTCGTCAGCCAGCTGGTCAACGGCTACATCTGGCTGATGCGCGGCACGCCGCTGATGCTGCAGATGCTGTTCATCTACTTCGCGCTGCCGTTCGTGCCGGTGGTGGGGGTGCGCCTGCCCGACTTCCCGGCGGCGGTGGTGGCGTTCGCGCTGAATTACGCGGCCTATTTCGCCGAGATCTTCCGCGCCGGCATTCAGTCGGTCGATCGCGGCCAGTACGAAGGCAGCAAGGTGCTGGGCATGACCTACCTGCAGACGCTGCGCCGCATCGTGCTGCCGCAGATGGTGCAGCGGGTGCTGCCGCCCATGAGCAACGAGACCATCACGCTGGTCAAGGACACCTCCCTGATCTACGTGCTGGCGCTCAACGACATCCTGCGCACCGCGCGCGGCATCGTGCAGCGCGACTTCACGACCACGCCGTTCCTGGTCGCGGCCGCCTTCTATCTCATCATGACGCTGGTGTTGACGTGGTTCTTCCAGCGTATGGAAAAGCGCTATGCCAAATACGACCAGTAATCCGTCCGCCGGCGGTCGCGGCGCCATGATCTCGGCGCGCGGCATCGTCAAGTCGTTCGGCGCCAACCGCGTGCTGGACCAGGTTTCGCTGGAACTGGGCAAGGGCGAGGTGGTGGCGGTGATCGGCCCGTCGGGCTCGGGCAAGAGCACCTTCCTGCGCTGCCTGAACCACCTGGAGACCATCGACGACGGCACCATCGAGATCGAGGGCGAAGCCCTGGCCACGGCGGTGCCGGGCGGCCACAGCCGCTACGCCAGCGACGGGGACGTGCGCCGCATCTGCCGCAAGATGGGCATGGTGTTCCAGTCGTTCAACCTGTTCCCGCACATGACCGTGCTGCAGAACATCATCGAAGCGCCCATGATCGTCAAGGGCATGCCGCGCGCCGCCATCGTGCCCAAGGCCGAGGAACTGCTGCGCAAGGTCGGCCTGCTGAACAAGCGCGACAACTATCCCACACGCCTGTCCGGCGGCCAGAAGCAGCGCGTGGCCATCGCCCGCGCGCTGGCGATGGAGCCGGACATCATGCTGTTCGACGAGCCGACCTCGGCGCTCGACCCCGAGCTGACCGGCGAAGTGCTGCGCACCATGCGCCAGTTGGCCGACGAGCACATGACCATGCTGGTGGTGACCCACGAAATGGGCTTCGCCCGCGAAGTGGCGCACCGCGTCATCTTCATGGACGAGGGCCGCATCGTCGAAGAGGCGCCGTCGGCCGACTTCTTCCGCGCCCCGCAGCATCCGCGCAGCCGCGAGTTCCTGGCGCACATGCTGTAAGGGCGGTACCGGCTTCGTTCCCCCGGCCATCCCGCCGCCAGCGCACCGGCCTTGAGGCGGCGCGCAGCCGGATTCAGCCCTGGCCGCCGCGCCGTGGCACGACCATCGGGCTGCCGGTCTCCGGATCCGGCAGCACCCGGCAATCCAGGTCGAACACCCGCCGCATGGCGTCCTCCGTCACCACCTGGCGCACCTCGCCCTGCGCCGCGATGGCGCCGGCCCGCATCATGACGACGCGATCGGCGTAGCGGAACGCCAGGTTCAGGTCGTGCAACACCACCACCAGCGTACGCCCGGCCCGGTGCAGGCGCGCGCACAGCTCCAGCAGGTCGATCTGGTGGCGGATGTCGAGGAAGGTGGTGGGCTCGTCCAGCAGCATGATGCCGGCGTCCTGCGCCAGCACCAGCGCCAGCCAGGCGCGCTGCCGCTGGCCGCCGGACAGCGTGTGCACGGGATGGTCGGCCAGCTCCGCCAGGTCGGTGTCGGCCAGCGCCGCCTCGACCGCCCGGGCGTCCTGCGGCGACCACTGCCGCAGCAGGGTCTGGTGCGGATAGCGGCCGCGCGCCACCAGATCGCGCACCGTGATCATTTCCGGCGCCACCGGGTTCTGCGGCAGGTACGCCAGGCGCCGCGCCACCGCCTTGCGCCGCAGGCTGGCCAGATTGACGCCATCCAGGAACGCCTGGCCCTGGCTGGGCGCCAGCGCGCCGCCGAGCACCCGCAGGAGCGTGGACTTGCCGCAGCCGTTGGGGCCGACCACCGCCGTGAACGCGCCCGGGGCCACCGTGAGCGACAGGTCGCGCAGCACGGGCCTGTCGCCGTAGGCCAGGTGGACTTGCCGCAGTTGCAGCGCGGACGCGCCGGGGGAAGGGGGGGTCACGTGGAGGTCTTGCGCCATTCGAGTACCAGCAGGAAAGCAAGATAGACGCCGCCGATGCCGGCGGTCAGGACGCCGACCGGCAGCCCGTTGGGGCCAGCCAGGCGGGTCAGCAGGTCGGCGCCGGCCAGCAGTACGGCGCCGGTCAGGGCCGCCAGCAGCGGTTGCGGGCCGCTCGCGGGCACGCAGCGGCGGGCGATCTGCGGCGCCGCCAGGGCGATGAAGGCGATCGGCCCGGCCACCGCGACCGCGGCGGCCGCGGCCAGTACCGCCACCAGTGTGGCCGCCAGGCGGCTGCGGGCCGGCGGCGCGCCCAGGGCCTGGGCCAGGTCATCGCCCATCTCCAGCAGGCGCAGGTGGGCGCACAGCGCCAGCGCCAGCGGCAGCAGCACGGCGCAGGCCGATCCGATCAGGGCAACGTCGTGCCAGGTCCTGCCGGCCAGGCTGCCGTTGAGCCAGGTGGCCGCCAGATAGGCCTGTTCTCGCCGCAGGTTGGACAGGCCGTATTGCACGAAGGCGAAGGCGATCGCGCCCACGGCGATGCCGGCGATGACCATGCGCTGCGGCGCGGCGAAGCCGGCGCCGGAGCCGAACCAGACGCCGGCCGTGGCCAGCAGCGCGCCCGCCGCCGCGCCCCAGGCCACCGGCATCAGGCCCGGCCAGACCATGGCCACCGCCACGGCGCCGGCGGAGGCGCCAGCCGTCAGGCCGATGACGTCGGGGCTGCCCAGCGGATTGCGCGTCAGGCTCTGGAACAGCGCGCCCGACAGGCCCAGCGCGGCGCCCGCCCCCAGCGCCGACAGGGCGCGCGGCAGGCGCACCGTTTGCACCAGCCATTGCTCCACGGCGCCGCCGCTGCCTCGCAGCGCCTGCCACAGCGCGGCCCAGGACAAGCCGGGGTCGCCGGCGCGCAAAGCGGTGACGAACAGGACGCCGGCCATCGTCAGCAGCAGCGCGGCGCAGGCCAGTGAGCGCGGCGCGACAGGCCAGGCCAGCCACGCCCCGATGCGCAGCAGCGGGCGGCGGCGAGCGGCCATGGCCGGCGCGGCGCGGGTCATGCCGGGCTCCGCGCGCGGCTGCGCAACGCCGCCAACAGGAAGGGCGCGCCGATGAAGGCCACCACTACGCCGGTGAGCAGCTCCGCGGGCGCGCGCAGCAGCCGCGCCAGAATGTCGGCCACCAGCATCAGCAGCGGGCCCAGCACCACGCAGTACGCCAGCAGCCAGCGCAGGTCCGGGCCCGCGTGGCGGCGGGCGATATGCGGCACGGCCAGGCCCACGAAGGCGATGGGGCCGGCGGCCGCGGTGGCGGCCGCGGCCAGCACCGCCACGCACAGCAGGCCCAGCGCGCGATACAGGCCGGCGCGCAGGCCCAGCGCCTGCGCCAGCGCGTGGCCCAGCGCCAGCAGATTGAGCGGCCGCGCCAGGGCCGCGGCCAGCAGCAGGCCAAAACCGATGTAGGGCGCGGCGCGCCATGCCGCGTCGAGCGATTGGCCCGCCAGCGATCCCACGGCCCAGAAGCGGTAGGCATCGAAAATGTCGTCGCGCAGCAGCGCCACCGCCTGCACATAGGCGAACAGCACCGCGTTGACGGCGGCGCCGGCCAGGATCAGCCGCACCGGTTGCAGCCCGCGGCCGCCGGCGCCGATCAGGTACACCGCCGCCGCGGCGCCCAGCGCGCCGGGCAGCGCGGCCCAGAATGGATGCGCCGGCAGGCCGCCCAGGACCAGCGCGGCGGTCACGATGGACGCGGCCGCGCCGGCATTCACCCCGAGCAGGCCCGGCTCGGCCAGCGGATTGCGGGTCAGCGCCTGGATCAGCGCCCCAGCGACCGCCAGGGCCGCGCCGGTCAGCACGGCCAGCAGGGTGCGTGGAATGCGCGAGGCCACTACCAGCGCCGCGTGGCTGTCGTCGGGCTGCAGCAGCGCGCGCCAGACCGTGGCCGCCGACAGGCCGCGCGAGCCGAGCCACAGGCTTGCCAGCGCGGCGGCGGCCAACAGCATACAGGCGCCCAGCAGCAGTGGCGCGCGCAGGCGTGGGCTGCGGGAGGGCGTGCTATCGACGCGCGCCGCGCGGGGCTGGCGCGGCGGCATCAGGGCGCGGCTCCGCCGGCCTGGGCATGACGCGCGGCCTGCGCCAGTTGCGGCGCCAGCCGGTCGAGCATCCAGGCCACCGCCAGCGGCGTGCCGGATGACGAGGCCATGACCAGCGCCGGGTCGCTCAGCGCCACGTAGGCGCCGCGCCGCACCGCGGCAATCGAGGCATACAGGGGCAGGGCCGCGGCGCGGTCGCGCTCTTCCGGGGTGTAGAACCAGGACACCAGGATGTCGGCGTCGCCGAGCGCATCGGCGTGCTCGAAGCCCAGGTAGTGGGCGAAATGCTCGGCGCTGGCATGCAGGCCGCGCACCGACGGCGCCAGGGTCAGGCCCATGGCCGTGAGCGTATCGACGCGCGGATCGCCGGCGACGTAGGCAGCGAAATTGCCCGAGCCCAGGTCGGCGCGCACATAGGCGAAGGTCTTGCCCGCCAGTTCGGGGTAGCGGCGCGCGGCCTGCGCCAGCGCGTCGTGGATGCGCGCCTTGAGCGGCCCGGCGGCCTCGCGCCTGCCGAGCGCCGTGGCGATCAGGTCGATCTGCGTGTCGACGGGCGTCAGGAACGGCTGGCCGGGATAGGCCACCACCGGCACCAGCCGCGACAGTTGCGCGTAGGCCTCGGGCGTGACGCCGGAGAACGGCGCCAGCACCACGTCCGGGCGCAAGGCGATGATCTTTTCGATATCCAGTTCGGGGTACACCGTGATGCGCTCGGGCAGAGGCTGGCCGGTGGCCTCGATGGCGGCGCGCACCCAGGGCCAGTAATGGTCGGCGTCGCCGCCCCAGTCGGCGCGGCCCACGCCCACCGGCACCACGCCCAGCGCCAGCGCCAGGTCGTCGGCGCCCAGGCCCAGGGTGACGACGCGCCGGGGCAGGGCCGTGATGACCGCCTTGCCAAGCGCGCTGTCAAGCGTCACCGGAAAACCGGCAGCCGGCGCATCGGCGCCGTCGCGTGGCGCGGGGCCGGCCGTGTTCGTAGCGGTGGTGGGCGTCGCCGTGGCGGCGGGCGGCGCGGGCCGGTCGCACGCCGACAGGGTGCAGGCCATGGCCAACGCCGCCGCGCACTGGGCGGCGCGGCGGCGCCAGGGCACCGCGGTGAATCGATGCAAACGCATTGTGCCGGGAAGCTCCTTGGTGGGTTGTCGGCCGCCGCTTCAGTACTGCGCGCGCAGCGTCAGCATGACGTTGCGCGGCGCGCCATACCAGCCCTGGCTGTAGAAGCCGATCTGGTCGTAGTACTTGCGGTCGAACACGTTGTTCAGGTTGAGGGTGGCCGAGACCTGCTTGCTGAAGTCGAAGCGGGCCATCAGGTTGACCAGGGCGTAGCTGCCTTGTTCCACGTCCACGTTGCCGCGGGGGCTGGCCGCGGACCGGTAGATGCGGCTTTGCCAGTCGACACCGCCGCCCACGGTCAGACGGTGCAGATCGCCCGGCAGGCGGTAGGTGGTGTACACCTTGAACAGGCTGCGCGGATGGCTGGTGTTGATCGGCTTGCCGTCGGCGTCCTTGGCGGTGAAGTGGGTGTAGCTGGCGCCGAGGTTCCAGCCGGGCATGAGCTGGCCGCTGGTCTCCAGTTCGAAGCCTTCGACCTTGGCGCCGGAGACGGCGCGGTACGCCTGGGTGCCGGGCATGCCGATGACCGACTCGCCCGGGATGGCCTGTGCCAGGTTGTTCTGGCGGGTCTGGTACAGCGATGCGGAGGCGTTCAGCAAGCCGTCCAGGTAGGCCGCCTTCAGGCCGACCTCGTAGCTCTTGCCGTCGATCGGCGGCAGGATCGAGCCGCTGGGCGAACGGGCGTTCTGCGGCTGGAAGATCTCCGTATAGCTGGCGTATGCGGTGTAGGTGCTGTTGATGTCGTACAGCAGTCCGGCGTAGGGTGTGAACTGGTCGTTGATCTTGTACTGGCGCTTGCTGCCGAAGTAGGTCTGGTTGGTTTCCCAGTTGCTCCAGCGTCCGCCCAGGATCAGGTGCAACGGATCGGCCAGCGAGAAGCGGCCCACCGCGTAGGCGCCGGTCTGCTTGACGCGAAGGTCGTCAGCGGGCGTCTTGTTGGCGGCCCAGGTGGGTTCGGCGACATGATCCTGGCGCCAGTCGAAGAAGCTGCCCAGCGCGGGCTTGGCGCCGGTCTGCAGGTACTGGCCGATATTACTGTGGTCGTTGACGCTCATCCAGCCCAGCGCCAGTTCGTGCTTGCGCCCGAACAACTGGAACGGACCCGACACCGTCAGGTGGATGTCATCGCGCGAGCGGTCGCCATCATAGTTGTTGTACGCGCTGGTCATGCCGGCGCCGGTGACGCGGTCGGGGTAGCCGCCGCGGAACAACTGCTTCATGCGGTAGTCGCCATCGTTGTGGCTATAGGCCGCGCGCACCTTCCAGTCATTGGCGAAGCGATGCGTCAGGTCGACGAAGGTGGTGGTGGACTCGGTGTCGATGCGGGCCCAGCGGGTGTTGTTGGCCACCGAGCGGTTGAAGTCGGTGCGCGAGCCGTCGCTGTAGAACAGCGGAAAGCCGCTGCCGAAGCCGTTGCTCTGGTTGCGGGAATACTCGATGCCGGCGGTCAGCACCGTGTCCGGCGTGAGGTCGGCGCTGATGACCCCATAGAAGGTGCGCTTGCGCGAATCCAGGAAGGTCACATAGCTGTCGCCCTGGTCATAGGCGGCGACGAAGCGCGAGCGGATGCGGCCGCCTTCGGTGACGGGCACCGACAGGTCCAGGTTGCCGCCAACCTGATCCCAACTGCCGGCGCTGGCGCTGCCAGACAAGGCGAACTCGCGCAGCGGCTTCTTGCGGATGAAGTTGACGGCGGCCGACGGATTGCCCGAACCGGTCATCAGGCCGGTGGCGCCGCGCACGATCTCGACGCGGTCGTAGATGGCCGAGTCGATGTCGGTGGCGCCGTAGTTCCACAGGCTGAGGATGGGGGAGTTCAGGCCGTCGAACTGGAAGTTGTCGATATCGAAGCCGCGCGACGAGAACGCAAACCGGTTGCTGTCGCTGCGCGTGACCGAAATGCCTGGCGCGCTCGCCAGGATCGAACCGGTGTCGCGCAGGCCCTGGTCCTCGATCTGCTGGCGCGTGACCACGCTGACGGACTGCGGCGTCTCGCGGGGCGACAGCGTCAATCCCGTGGCCGTGTTCATGGCGTCGGTGGTATAGGAGCGGGTGCCTTCCGTGGTGCCGGGGATGCCCGCGCCGCTGACGGTGACGGCGGGCAATTGCGCCACCTCGCCGGCTTCGGCGCCGGCGGCGTCCCGGGCGAAGGCCTGCTGGTGGGTCAGGGCAGAGCAGAACAGGGCCGTCTGGATCGCGTAGACAAGAGGGCGCACCCGGCGCGATTGCGCGGCGGGCGGGGGCAGGACGGACGGCATGAGGACAAGCTCCAACGGAAAAATTTGGTAATGAGAATTATTGATTTTTACCGTTGGGCTGATGTATGCCGGACGACGCAATGCATATGGAAAACGCCGCCGGGCTGCTGCGCTGTCGCGCGCATGTGCCCGCACCAAACCCATGGGGCGGCACGCTACCCCAGCCCGGCCTCGGTCTTGGCCACGGGCGCGGCGCAGCGATGCAGCCAGGCCCAACCGGCGGCGCTGGCCGCCACGCAGGCCAGCATGGCCACGGCCAGCCGCAGTGGCTGGCCGTAGACCAGCGGCACGCCCCAGCCGCTGGCCACGGAGAACGTCAGCATCTGCATGAAGCCGAGCACGGACGCGGCGGTGCCCGACAGATCCGGCACATGCCCCAGGATGCGCAGCGTCATGGCCGGCACGCCCATGGCCAGTCCGCAGGTGAACAGGCCCGGCAGCAGCACCGCCCAGGGCAGGCGCGGCGGCTCGGCGGCGGCCATGTACAGCACGTAGGCCAGGCAACTGCCTCCCATCAGCAGGTAGGCCAGCAACGTGATGCGCCCGTCCGACCAGCGGCCGGCCTTGCGCGCCGCCAGCAGCGCGCCGGCCATGGCGCCCACCACCAGCGGCACGAACAGGTAGGCGAAATCGGTTTCCGGCAGCCCCAGCACATTGGTGATGAAGTCGGGCGCGGCCCCGATCAGGAACCCCTGCGCGGCGAACAGCAGGCTGAACGCCAGGCCCAGCGCGGCGTAGCGCCGGTTGCCCAGCACGCGCGCGTAGTTGCCGCCCAGTGTGCGCCAGGCCAGCGGCTGGCGTCGATCGGGCGGCAGCGTTTCGGGCAGGCGCCGCGCGCACAGCAGCCAGGCCGCGGCGGCCAGCGCTGTCAGCAGCAGGAATATGGACCGCCAGCCCTGGTGCGCGGCCAGGTAGCCGCCCAGGATCGGCGCCAGCGCCGGCGACAGATTGAACACCAGGATCAGGTAGGACATGGCGCGGCGCGCCACGGCGCCGTCGTAGCAATCGCGGATGATGGCCTGGCCGACCACGATGCCGGCGCCCGCCGACAGGCCCTGCACCGCGCGTCCGGCCAGCAGCCAGCCGAAGCCGGGCGCCAGCGCCGCCATCAGCGCGCCGCACACGTACACCCCCAGCGCCGCCAGCACCACGCGACGCCGCCCCAGCGAGTCGGACAGCGTGCCATGCAGCAGCAGCATGGAGGCATAGCAGGCCATGTAGACGCCCAGCGTCAGCTGCACGGTTTCCTGCGGCACGGCGAATTCCCGGCCCAGCGCGCCGAAGGCGGGCAGGTAGGCGTCGATGGTGGCGGGGGCGACACAGGACAGCAGGCCCAGCATCAGCACCATCATGGGAAAGGAAGGCAGGGGTTCGCGGCGTGACACGACGGCATCCATGGCGGGGGCCTCCCGGGCTGGGAAGCGCAACCGCATGGTCGCCTGTCATCGTGGGTTGCAGGAATGGTGAACGCCGCAAGAGCAATGGGCGCCGCCGTAAGCCGTGCACGGCCGGCGCTCAGTTCAGTTCGCTGGGAGCGATGCCGTAGCGCTCGCGGAACGCCGTGGCGAAGTTGGTGGCGTGGCGGTAACCGACGAAATGCGCCGCCTGTTGCACGCTGCACCCCTGGGCCAGTTGTTCGCGCGCCACTTCCAGCCGCCGTTCGCGCAGCCAGCTGAAGACCGAGCGTTGGTAGGTCGCCTGGAATTTGGCGCGCAGCGTGCTCGGGCTCATGCAGGCCAGCCGCGCCAGCTCGTCCAGCGTGTGTTCCTCGCCCGGCGCGCTGTACAGGCGTTCGCGCACCCGTTCCAGCAACTGGCGGTCGCGTTCCGAAACCGTGCTGTCGGCCGGCGCGCGCTGTTCCAGCGTCGCCAACGCATGCGCCAGCAACTGCGTCCCCACGCCTTCGCGCAGCATGGCCTGCAGCGGGCCGTCCCAGCCGCAGTCGAGCAGGTGCTCGATGGCCTGCAGCAGATGGCCCTGGACCTGCCAGCGGCGCAGCCGCAGCGACGGCGAACGCAGCGCTTTCCAGATCATCTCGCTGGTCTGGTCGTCGCCGGCGCCGTCGGGGTCGGACAGCGACAGGTTGATGCTGCGCAGGCGTTGGCCCGGCGCGTGGATGCCGGTCATGGCGACGGTGTCGCCGTAAAGCGCGCTGACGCCGCTGTGCGCGGCCAGCCTGACGTCGTCGTGGCGATCGATGCGGGTCTGGGCGTGGCCCTGCAGCATGACGATGGCGGAAAAGCGCGGCGACATCATCGAGGTGGCCTCGTAGTGCTGGTGCACGCGCACGTCGGACAGCACCAGGGTCAGGCCCGGTCGGATCGCGTGGGTCTCGACGCGGCCTTCGGCAATGCAGAGGGTCTCGGGGTCGCCGCGCAACGCGCCGTTCAATTGCGGCAGGCGGTAGCGGAAACCGCTCTGGCTGCCCATGCGGTTGAAGTCGGCGACGGTGAATTGGGCGGGGGAGGGTGCTGGGTTCAAGATCGTCACTCGCGATACGGGTTGAGCCCCTGTAGCGGTGTTCGGCACACCGTCAAATGTGAGAATGAGAATAGCATATGTTCGCATTGTTGCAGCTATTCTCACCGCTCCGGCACCGTTTTAATTACGGCGCGCCCGTCCCCTGCGTCCCCTACGGCGCGGCGCAGTCGCCCAGTTCCTCGCCCATGATGTCGCGATACCACTCGTGGAAATGCAGCATGCCATCCTCCATCGGCGACTGGTATGGGCCGCTTTCGGAGGTGCCGCGGCGCAGCAGCGCCAGCCGGCCGGCGTCCATGCGCTCGCCGATCTCGTCGTCCTCGACCGCGGTTTCCATGTAGGCCGCGCGCTGCGCCTCGACGAATTCGCGCTCGAACAGCGCGATTTCCTCGGGGTAGTAGAACTCGGCGATGTTGATGGTTTCCTGCGGGCTCTTGGGGTAGAGCGTGGAGAGCACCAGCACGTGCGGGTACAGCTCGATCATGTGGGTGGGGAAGTAGGTCACCCAGATCGCGCCGAAGTCGGGCGCCGAGCCGCCGCGGTAGCGCATCAGCGTGTCGTGCCAGTCGCGGTAGACGTCGGAACCGGGCTTTTCCAGCGAGTCATGCACGCCCACGCGTTGCAGGCTGTGGTGGCGGCCGAACTCCCAGCTCAGGTCCTCGCAGGTGACGAAGCGGCCCAGGCCGGGGTGGAAGGGCCCCACGTGGTAGTCCTCCAGATAGACTTCGATGAAGGTCTTCCAGTTGTAGTTGCACTGGTGCACCTCGACGTGGTCGAGCACGTAGTCGGAGAAGTCGAACTCGGGCCGCTCGAACAGATGGCCCAGGTCGGCGCGCGGATCGCGCGGGCCCTCGAACAGCAGGCCATGGCAATTCTTCAGCGGAAAACGCGGCAGGTTCAGGCAGGGCGTGCTGGGGAACTGCGGCGCGCCCAGGATCTGGCCGCGGTTGTCGTAGGTCCAGCGGTGCAGCGGGCAGACGATGTTGCCGCCGCTGGCCGACAGGTTGCCGGCGGGGTTGCCGGGTCCGGTCACCGCGCCCGTCTCGCCGCCCAGGATCAGCGCCTGCCGGTGGCGGCAGACGTTGGAGACGAGCTCGACGCCATGGGCGTTGCGCACAAGCACCCGGCCGCCGTCCTCGTGCGGCAGGCGGCGCCAGTCGCCCGGTTCGGGCACGACTTTCTCGTGGCCCACGTAGATGGGCGATTGCTTGAATATCCGTTCCTGTTCGCGGGCGAACAGGGCTTCGTCGAAATAGGCCCGAACGTGCAGCGGGCTCAACGCCTCGCGCACATGCTCAAGGCGGCCAATGTCCGTCATTTCCGACTCCTTGTGCCGTCCCGCAAGGCCCGGCCGCCTTCAGGCGGGCACGGCGCTCTCGGCGTCGATCCGGGTCATGCGTTCGGCAAGATCCAATTTGGGGCAGGTGCTGCAGTAGTCGCCGTCGCGCCTGCGGAAGTAGTGGCAGCAGACCTGCCGATCAACGGCGATGACCGGCAGGTCCGCGCGCCGCCAGGTCAGGTAGCCGCTGCGCCCGCGCAGGCCGAGCAGGTCCATCCATTCGATGGCCTGCCGCTGGGCCCAGTCGTTGGCGGCGGCGCCGTCGTCGTGACGCGCGGCCAGCAGGGCATACAGCACGCAATCGGCCTGCATGCTCTCGGCGGCGCGCGGACTCACCCGCAGCACCTGGGTCAGTTCGCGGTAGAAGGTGGCGCAGATATTGCGCAGTTGCGCGGCGGCGGCCTGCATGCGGTGGCGCAGGCCGCCGCGCAAGGGTTCATGGCGCTCCAGGGTGTAGCCGATGATGAAACCGTCGTCCGGCACCGGCTGGATCATGCCCGACAGGTCGGGCACGATCGCGCTGCGATGCGCGGCGATCACGCTCAGGTAGACGGGCTGCCAGATCAGCAACCCCCAGCAGCGCAAAGCCAGGTAGTGTGGCCCGGCCTCCGGATAGCGCTGCCCCCAGACATCGCGCAGCCGCGCGATGGCCTGGGCGTTGTCGGCGCCCGGGCGGATGCCCGGCCCGGGCGCCGCCGCGACCTGGCCCGACAGCCCGGGCACCAGGCGGCCGGTCAGCGCCAGCAGGTCGTCCAGGTCGTGGTTCACGCAAGCGCTCGCACGGTGTCGGCCTGGCCCAGCCACTGGGGCCGGTGGCGGGCAATCGGGTTGGCCAGGTTGGGCGCCATCTGGAAGCTGCCGATGGGGTCGGCCAGGTTGACCATCTGCAGGTTGTTGGCCAGCTGCAGGCGGTTCAGGCACGAATGGATCATCTCCGGCGCGAACAGGTCGTACTGGCGGTACTTTTCCAGGCGTTCGGGATGGGCCTCCTGATAGGCGATGATGCGGCCGGCCACCAGTTTCCAGAAAGCGTCCTCGTCCATCACGCCGTTGTCGACCAGCACCTGGGACAGATGGCGGAAGTAGCCTTCGAACACGTCCACGAAGATGGTCAGCAGCTTGTATTCCTCGGGCACGTCGGCGGCCAGGCGGCGGGCGTTCTCGGGCAGGGCGGCGTTGGGGTCGAGGATCGACGATTCCTCGGCGATGTCCTTCATGAAGGCGCGCACCGGCACGTGGTCCTGGACCACCAGGATGACGTTCTCGCCATGTGGCATGAACACCAGGTCGTGGGCATAGAAGCAGTGCACCAGCGGCGTAAGGTAGGCGTCGACGTAGCGCTCCAGCCATGCGGCGGCATCCAGCCCCGAGGCGCGGATCAGTTCCGGCAGCAGCGCGCGGCCCTGCGGATCGACGTGCAGCAGCGCGGCCATGGTCATCAGGCGCTGGTTGGCGCCGATCAGCGCGGTGGGGTTCTCGCGCCACAGCGCCGAAAACATCTTCTTGTAGGGCGTGTCGACCGAGATGGCCGCTTCGTAGTAGTAGTTGCGGAACCCCAGCGAGGCCGCTTCGCGCAGGATGGTGAAGCCGTTCTCCCGCAGCCACGGATCGGCGTTGATCAGGCCGTGGATGTACTCGTTGATCGCCGGCGTGCCGGACATGTAGTAAGGCGACAGTCCGCGCATGAAGCCCATGTTCAGGATCGACAGCGAGGTCTTCACGTAGTGCTTGCCCGGCTGGCTGATGTTGTAGAAGGTGCGGATCGACTGCTGCGCCAGGTAGTCATCGTCGCCGTAGCCCAGGCACACGATCTTGCGCGAGGCCACGTAGGGCGCGAACGCCAGCGACAATTTGTTGAACCACTGCCACGGGTGCGACGGCATGAGGAAGTAGTCCGCCGGGTCCAGCCCCTGATCGCGCAGGGTCTGGGTGTGGCGGGCGACGGTGTCGGCGCCCAGCTCGTCGCGCAGCAGGCTGTCGTAGTCCATGGTCGACAGGCAGGCGAAGTGGGCATTGTCCTTGTGCACCGCGAGCCACATCACGCGGATCGGGCTGGCGCATTCCGGGGCGTAGACGTGGTAGTCCTCGGCGTTGAAGCCCAGGCGGCCGTTGTTGGCCACGAAGCTGGGGTGGCCCTCGATCATCGAGGTCTCGATGGTCTGGTAATCGGCCAGCGCCAATTCGGCGGCCGCGGGCGCGCCGCGGGTGTGCTTGTAGGCGCTGCCGTGCAGCGTGCTGGTGATCTCGTCCAGGTAGATCGGCAGGCGGTCCTCGGGCATGCCGAGCTTGTCGCGGATCTCGATGACGAACTGCAGCGCGTCCAGCGGCGCGGGCGTGCCGGCCATGGTCTTGCTGATGGACTCGGGCGGGATGCGCCAGTGGCGCATGGCCATCAGCTGCGCGTCGAACTGGTATTCGGCATGGCCGTCGGCCAGCACCAGGCGGTAGCGGTCAAAGCCGGGCGCCTTGGCGGGGCCGAGCCGTTCGGGCTCCAGCAGCCATTCGTGGGCATATTCCGAGATGGCCTTCTTCACCAGCAGGCGGTTCACTTTGTCCCAGACCTCGGGAGCGAGGTGGCTGGCGATCTGGGCGGGATGGGGCTGGGTGCTCATAGGGAAGACTCCTGGAGTTGGGCCTGTTCAAATTGCTGCCGGGTGCAGAAGGCGATGCTGGCGGTCTTCTCGCGAAAACGCGCCTGGCCGGCGTAGACAAAACCCATGGCCAAGTTGAGCGCATGGATCTTGCTGTTGTTGCTGTCGGGTTCCACCACCACGCGCCGGGCCTGGAGGCGGTCGAACATGAAGCGCATCACGAAGGCCAGCACGTTGCGGCTGAAATTCGGGATGCGCACGCGCGGCGGGCCGATGAAGATGTGCATGCCGAGGTCGCCGGGGCGCACCGGGTAGTGCTCGCCGACCTGGTCGTGGGCGGGGTCGTAGCACTCGACCAGGAAAGCGGGGCGGCCGTCGTGGCTGCCCAGCCAGGCGCCGGCGTGGCCGCTGTCGGTCAGCGCTTCGTAGAACTCGCGCACCTGCGCTTCGGTGAAGGTCTGCATCGACCAGAAACGGGCGTAGTCCATCGCGAACCACTGGCGCAGCAGCGCGGCATCGGCGGCGGGATCGAGCGGCCGCAGCGCCAGGCCCGCGCCCTCGTCATAGTGGCTGCGCGCCTGGCGGTCGATCTCGCCCAGGAAGGCGGCGGTCATGGTGATCATGGCGGGCTCCCGGGGTATCAGACCGTGGCGGCGCGATGGCCGTCCAGCAGGGGCATCAGTTCCGGCGCCACGCCGCCGCGGCACGCCGGCGCCGCTTGCGCCGCGCGATGCGCCAGCACGCCGCCGGCCGGCGGACGGAAATCCTGCAAGGCGGTGCGCGGTTCGATGGCGTAATGCTCGTGGCCGGTCAGTTCGCGCAGGATCTGCGAGTTGCGGTAGCAGCAGAAGCCCAGGTCCGGATTGGTGACGCCATGGCTGAGCAGGCCGCTGTTCTGCACAAAGATCTCGTTGCCGCCATGGTCGATGGTGTAGTTGCGCGCGATGCGGTAGCCGCCATCGTCGGCCCAGGCGATGCGGTCGTGGATGGGATTGACGCAGCTGGGGATGCTGCGCGCATAGCCGGTGGCCAGCACCAGGCCATCGGTCGAATGCGAGAACGGCTGGCCGGTATCGACGTGGCGGAATTCCAGCTGGTAGCGGCCGGTGCCGCGGTCATGGCGGCTGGCGCGCAATTCGGCATTGGTCAGCAGCGTGTAGCGGTTGTCGCCGTTGTGGATCCTTTCATCGAGCAGGTCGTAGATCTGGTTGATCAGCGACGCGTTGATGCCCTTGTACAGGCTGCTCTGCTCGGCCAGGATCTGGCGGCGGCGAGCCTCGGGCAGGTCGTAGAAATAATTGGTGTAGTCGGGGGAAATCAGTTCCAGCGTGAGCTTGGTGTTCTCCATCTGGAAAAAGCGCGGCGAACGGGTGATCCAGGCCAGGCTGTAGTCGTGTTCGTCGCTGTCGCGCAGCAGGTCGTGGAACACCTCGGCCGCGCTCTGGCCGCTACCCACGATGGTGATGGACGTCCGTCGTTGCAGCTGTTCCTTGTGCCGCAGATAGTCGGCGCTGTGGATGTAGGGCGCTTCGCGCCGGTCGCAGCAGGCCGGCAGCACCGGCTGCGACCCCAGGCCCAGCACCAGCTTGCGGCAGCGGACCATGAAGCGTTCGCCATTGACGCTGTGCTGGCCGGTGACCAGGTAGGTGTCGGTCTCGGGATCGTGCAGCACGCTCTGCACGTCGCTGTTGAAGCGCAGGTTCGGCAGGCGCGCGGCCACCCATTTGCAGTAGCGGTTGTACTCGGCGCGCGTCAGGTAGTGGTTCTCGCGCATGTAGTACGAGTAGATGCGGCCGGTCTGCTTGCAGTAGTTCAGGTAGCTGAATTCGCTGCGCGGATCGGCCAGGCTGACCAGGTCCGCCAGGAACGGGTTCTGCAGCGTGGAGGCCTCGATCAGCATGCCCGGATGCCAGTCGAAGCCGGGCTTCTTGTCGAGGAACAGGGCGCGCACGCCGGGCAAGGGCGCCGACAGGCAGGCCAGGCTGAGGTTGAAAGGGCCTAGGCCGATCGCGACGAAGTCATAGATTTCACGGTTCATGATGGTTACGCCTTTTGCGGAGTCTCTCGTTGCACGGACGATGCCCGGGGCAGGGCATACTCGGAACAGGGCCGGCTAATCAGGCGGAACGGGACGCGAGCGGCTCGTCGGTCCGTCGGTCCACTGCAACAACAAAGAATTTCCATCGCCGGTATTGCATGAATTGAACATCTGTTTAGGTATGATTTTCATTTGCAATACAGACACTCTAGCAAATGGTTTTTTGCGGCGAAGCATTGCCACAGCCACCGAGGCGGCGCCCATATGCAGGGTGGCAAAGCGCATAGGGACATGGCCGAAACGCATAAGCTCATGCATGGACCCGAGAGGGCATCGAGGGCGCGCCGCGGCGCCACGCATATGCCTGGCGCGCGCGGGTTATGCTTGCCGCCATGTCACAGAAACCTCCCGTGCTCAGGCTGCGCGGCGTCTACAGCGAACGCCTGGCGCCCGTCAGCCTGGATCTGGCGGCGGGCGAATGCGCCGCCATCACCGGCCCTTCGGGGTCGGGCAAGTCGCTGCTGTTGCGCCAGGTCGCCGATCTCGATCCGGGTCATGGCGAAGTCGAATTGGACGGCGCGCCGCGTTCCGGCATGCGCGGTTGGCAATGGCGCCGCCAGGTGACCTATTGCCAGGCCGAGGCCGGCTGGTGGGACGACCGCGTCGCGCGGCATTTCGCCGACCGGACCCTGGCCACCGAACTGTTGCAGCGCCTGGGCCTGGCGCCGGAAAAAATGGACTCCCTGGTGCAGGAGCTGTCCACCGGCGAACGCCAGCGCGCCGCCCTTGCGCGGGCCTTGGCGCAGGCGCCGCGGGCTTTGCTGCTGGACGAGCCCACGGCGGCGCTGGATCCCGAGGCCACGGCGCGCGTCGAGGCCGAACTGCGCCGCTATCTCGAGGGTGGCGCGGCCATCCTCATGGTCACCCACAATCCCGAGCAGGCGCGCCGCATGGGAAGGCGCGGCTGGCGCATGGAGCAGGGCAAGCTGGAGCCGCAATGGACGTGATCAAGCTGCAGACGCTGGACCTGGTCATCGCCTCGCTGCTGGTGCTGCTGTCGGCCGGCATTTCGTTCGCGTTGCGCTTGAACCTTCAGCGCCAGGTGCTGTGGGCGGCGCTGCGCACCGTGGTGCAGCTGCTGCTGGTCGGCCACATACTGCGCATCGTGTTCGCGCACGCGGCGCCCTGGCTGACCGCGCTGGTGGTGGCGGTGATGATGGCGCTGGCGGCGCGCGAGGTCGCGGCCCGGCCCAAGGGGCGGCTGGCCGGCCATGGCAACGGGCACGTGGGCACGATGGCGGTGGTGGCCACCACGGTGGTCACCGCGCTGTTCATCCTCAGTACCGCGCTGCGCCCGGAACCCTGGTACGACCCGCGCTATACCATTGCGCTGGTCGGCATCGTGCTGGGCAGCGTGCTCAATGCCGCCAGCCTGGCGCTGGACGGAGTGCTGTCGGGCGTGCGCCGCGACAAGCTGGCGATCGAGGCGCGCCTGTCGCTGGGCGCGACCGCGCACCAGGCCTTCGCGGCGTTGCTGCGCGAATCGGTGCGGCGCGGCATCGTGCCCAGCATCAACCAGATGTCGGCGGCCGGCATCATCACGCTGCCTGGCATCATGACCGGCCAGATCATCGCCGGCATGGACCCGATCGATGCGGCCAAGTACCAGATCCTGCTGATGTTCCTGCTGTGCGGCGCCAGCGGCATGGCGGCCATGGGCGCGGCCTATGGCGCCATGCGGCGGCTGACGGACGAGCGCGGCCGGCTGCGGCTCGATCGGTTGATGGCCGAGCGCTGAGCGGCGCCCGCCGCTGTCTCGTCGGCGGCGCCCGGATTTGATGAAATATCGACGCGGCCCGCTGCATACTGCGACCCTTCATCCATGACGCGGCCGGCGCCACCGGCCATGAAAAAAGAAGGGCGGGATCCGTATGAGCATTACCGAGATGTTTGCGTGGTTGACCAGCGAGCAGGGCCTGATGGCGCTGCTGGCGCAGAACTGGGTGCTGGGCACCTGCATCATCGCCGCCATCGTGTTTATCGAGACCGGCTTGGTGGTGATGCCGTTCCTGCCGGGCGATTCGCTGCTGTTCGCGGCTGGCGCGTTCCTGGGGCTGGCGGGCATCGACCCGCTGTCGTCGTTGGCGGCCATCACGGCGGCCGCCATTGCCGGCGACGCGCTCAACTATGCCATTGCCTCGTCGCGCTGGGGCCAGAAGCTGGCGCATAGCCGCTGGGTCAAGCCGGATCACCTGAAACGGGCGCGCGATTATTTCGCCCGCTACGGCGCCATGACCATCACGGTGGCGCGCTTCGTGCCCATCGTGCGTACCCTGGCGCCATTCGTGGCGGGGCTGTCGCAGATGCCGCGCCGCACTTTCTTCATCTACAACGTGGTCGGCGCCATTGCCTGGTGCGGCTCGATGCTGCTGGCGGGCTACTGGCTCGGCTCCATCGCCTGGGTGCGCGCCAACCTGCATTGGGTGTCGGTCATCATCATCGGGCTGTCGCTGGTTCCGGTGGCGCTGCAGTGGTTGCAGATCCGCCGGGCGCGCGGGGTATCGCGGGCCTGAGCGGCGCGGGTCGACGGCGCGATGCCGCGTCGGGCCCTTGCCCGCGGTCTGGCGGACAACCCTGGCGCAAAGAAAAAGCCGGCGGCTCCTTGCGGAACCGCCGGCTTTTTTGCGCTCGCGGGCCAGACGGCCCGGGACGACGGGGCTTAGCCGATGTTGGCCAGCACCTGGTTCAGCGTGGCGCTGGGGCGCATGGCGCGGCTGGCCTTGTCTTCGTTCGGCTGGTAGTAGCCGCCGATGTCGACCGGCTTGCCCTGGGCGGCCTTGAGTTCTTCCAGGATCTTGGCTTCGCCTTGCGCGAACGCGGCCGCGGCCGGGGCGAACAGCGCGGCCAGCGCGCGGTCGTCGGTCTGCTCGGCCAGGGCCTGGGCCCAGTACATCGCCAGGTAGAAGTGGCTGCCGCGGTTGTCCAGGCCGCCGACCTTGCGGTCGGGCGACTTGTTCTCGTTCAGGAACTTGGCGGTGGCCAGGTCCAGCGTCTTGGCCAGCACTTGGGCGCGGGCGTTGTCGTAGGCGCGGCCCAGGTGATCCAGCGAAGCGGCCAGGGCCATGAACTCACCCAGCGAGTCCCAGCGCAGGAAGCCTTCTTCCAGGAACTGCTGCACGTGCTTGGGCGCCGAACCGCCGGCGCCGGTTTCGAACAGGCCGCCGCCGGCGACCAGCGGCACGATCGACAGCATCTTGGCGCTGGTGCCCAGTTCCATGATGGGGAACAGGTCGGTCAGGTAGTCGCGCAGTACGTTGCCGGTGACGGAGATGGTGTCCAGGCCTTCGCGGATGCGCTTGAGCGAGAACTTGGTGGCCTCGACCGGCGCCAGGATGCGCAGATCCAGGCCATTGGTGTCGTGGTCGTTCAGGTACTGCTTGACCTTGGCGATGACCTGGGCGTCGTGGGCGCGCTTTTCGTCCAGCCAGAACACGGCCGGCGTCTGGCTGACGCGGG
Source organism: Achromobacter sp. EG18 (assembly GCF_059759395.1). Taxonomy (NCBI): domain Bacteria; kingdom Pseudomonadati; phylum Pseudomonadota; class Betaproteobacteria; order Burkholderiales; family Alcaligenaceae; genus Achromobacter; species Achromobacter sp. EG18. The sequence continues at coordinate 1,204,984 of NZ_CM186213.1, read as the reverse complement.
CGCGGGTGACGGCCAGCTTGACCCAGTCCTGGATGGCGGCGTCCTTGGTCTGGCACATGCGCCAGAGGTCGCCGGCCTCGACGGCCTGCTCCAGCAGCACCTTGCCCGAGGCGTCGGTGACGCGCACGGTGCCGGCGGCGGGGATGACGAAGGTCTTGTTGTGCGAGCCGTATTCCTCGGCGGCCTGGGCCATCAGGCCGACGTTGGGCACGCTGCCCATCGTGACCGGATTGAAGGCGCCGTGCTGCTTGCAGTCGTCGATGACGGCCTGGTAGACGCCGGCGTAGCAACGGTCGGGGATGACGGCCTTGGCGTCCTGCAGCTTGCCTTCGGCGTTCCACATCTTGCCCGAGTCGCGGATCATGGCAGGCATGGAGGCGTCGACGATGACGTCGCTGGGCACGTGCAGGTTGGTGATGCCCTTGTCGGAGTTCACCATGGCCAGTTGCGGCAGCGTCTTGTAGGCGGCGTCGATGTCGGCGGTGATCGCGGCCTGCTGGTCGGCGGGCAGCGATTGGATCTTGGCGTACAGGTCGCCGATGCCGTTGTTGGGATCGAAGCCGGCCTGCTTGAGGACGGCGGCGTGCTTGGCCAGCACGTCCTTGTAGAACACGGACACCACGTGGCCGAAGATGACGGGGTCGGAGACCTTCATCATGGTGGCCTTCAGGTGCACCGAGAACAGCACGCCCTGGGCGCGCGCGTCGTCGATCTGGGCCTGCAGGAAGGTCTTGAGCTTGGCGGTCGACAGCACGGCGGCGTCGATGATCTCGCCGGCCTTGACCGGGGTCTTTTCCTTCAGCACGGTCTTGGTGCCGTCGACGGCGGTCAGCTCGATCTTGACGTCGCCGGCTTCGGCGATCAGGGCCGACTTTTCGGTGCCGTAGAAGTCGCCGCTGTCCATGTGCGCGACGTGCGACTTGGAGTCAGCCGTCCAGGCGCCCATCTTGTGCGGGTGCTTGCGGGCGTAGTTCTTGACCGACAGCGGCGCGCGGCGGTCGGAGTTGCCTTCGCGCAGCACGGGGTTGACGGCGCTGCCCTTGACCTTGTCGTAGCGCGCCTTGACGTCGCGCTCGGTGTCGTTGGCCGGAGCGTCAGGGTAGTCGGGCAGCTTGTAGCCCTGGTCCTGCAGTTCCTTGATGGCGGCTTTCAGCTGCGGCATCGAGGCGCTGATGTTGGGCAGCTTGATGATGTTGGCTTCGGGCTGGACCGCCAGGGCGCCCAGTTCGGACAGGGCATCGCCCAGCTTCTGGCTGTCGTCGAGGTAGTCGGGGAACAGGGCGATGATGCGGCCCGCCAGGGAGATGTCGCGGGTTTCGACGGTAATGCCAGCGGACTTCGCGAAGGTCTGGACGATCGGCAGCAGGGAACGGGTTGCAAGCGCCGGAGCTTCGTCGGTGAGGGTATAGATAATCTTCGGAGTAAGAGACATGATCCTTGAATCTGTTCGGCGGTGGCGCTAGGCGCAAACCCGAACATGCTATGCGGCGTCAGCCGGTAGATGTTGTCGAGAGTGGGTTCGTTTGAACCGGCACAGGCGGGCCCGGGTCGGCTCAACATGGCGCCGCCCGCCCTTTATTTGCTGGTCCAAAAGCCCGACCGCCTGGAAGGTGCGACTGCCACGAATCGAACATTGTAATACCGTGACCCGCGCGGCGTGCGCGGAAATGGGCGCCAATCGTCCGCCGGGCGTGCGCCAGTGGCCGGATGGACGGTTTTTTGCGTCCAGGAATGGCGCCAAAGATCGACAACCTCTGGTAACGGCGTGCAAGTATTGGCTAATATGCCGCAACTGTCGCGCCAAAGCGCGCGGGCGGGTGAGAGCGGGGCGCCGGATGACGATGGGCGTTGTGAGAGGCCCGGCGCGGAGAGAGGCAATGCGGTTTGGCAATCTGTTGTTCGATCCGAAGTTCCGCTATGCCAGCGGTACCGATGGCAGGACGGTGCACTTCACGCCCGTCGAAAGTGCCGCGCTGGCCTTATTGACCGGACACGTGGGCCAGATCCTGCCGCGCCAGCGCCTGCTGGACGTGACCCAGCGCGGTGACGGCGACGCCCTCGAGCGCAGCGTCGACCTGTTGATCAATCGCCTGCGCGCCAAGCTCGGCGATTCCGCGCGCGCGCCCCGTTTCATCGCCACCAGCTACGGCGAAGGCTACAGCTGGATCGCCGCGGCCGAGCCGGGGCCGGGCGGCGACGTCTATGTCGCCATCGGGCCGGCGGCCGGCCCCGAGGCCTTGCGCGCCGAGCCGCGGGTGCGAGCCTTCCTGACGGACCTGGCCGCGGCATTGCGGGCGCGCCTGCCGAGCGAGCGGGGCGTCAGCCTGTTGTCGCTGGCGGCCGCCGCCGAAGCGCGCGCGCCATTCCGGGTGGAGGTTGGTTTGCGCCAGGACGAGGCCGGCGTGCATTGCGCGGTGGTTTTGCGCGAAGCGGCCAGCGGGGCGGCGTTGCGCGCCGAGCGCTGGACCATCGCGCCCGGGGACGGTCCCGACGTCGGCCGGACCGCCGCCGCGACTTTCGCGGCTTGCCTGAAAAGCGAAATCTGGCGCAGCCTGGCACGGGCTCGCGGCGACGTGGCCGGCCCCTCCGACGAGCCGATCGAGTTGCGCTTGCACAGTGCCGCGGTGCTGCTGTCGCGCACCCCGCAAAGCTGGCTGGAGTCGGAGGCCGAACTGGAGAAACTGCGCGCCGAGAATCCCGACGATCCGCAGACCGCGCTGATGTGGGCCTCGCATCTGTACGCGCGGCTGGTGCTGGACCTGTCCAGCGTCCCGGCCGAGCTCGAGCCGCAGATCGAGGCGCTGGTGTTCCAGGCGCTGCCGCACGTGCGGGCCAATCCGATGCTGGCGCTGGCGGCGGCCAAGCTGCTGTGCTTCGTCAGCCACGGCCACCTGGCGCTGGCCGAGGCGTTGGCCGAAGAGGCCTTCGCGCGCAGCACCGCGTTCGCGTCCGCTTTTGCGGTGCTGGGCCAGTTGCGATTGAACCGCGGCCGCCTGCGGGAAGCCATCGAGCATTTCGACCAGGGCATCGGCCTGGCCGAACCCGGTTCCGAATTCCAGGTGTTCCTGATGGTCTTGAAATGCACCACCTTGCTGGCCCTGGATGATCGCCAGGCATGCCTGGCGGCCAGCGAGGCCCTGTACCGCGCCAAGCCCTTGACGCGCATGCAGATGGGCCTGTTCCTGTGCTCGCCCGACGAGGTGCTGCCCGACGACCTGCGCCAGATCCTGCTGGCGCTGGACGCCGACATGCTGCGCCGCTTGCTGGCGCATTTCGAATACCTGTTCGTGCGGCGGGTGCCCGACGCCGCGGGCAGGAGGAACATGTTCCGCGGCGTGCTGGCGCAGTTGGCGCGGCACCGGCCGCTGGACGAGCTGCCAGCGCCCGTGCGGCCCTATGCCCAAGGCGGGCCGATTTGACAAACCGCCGCGCTTGCGGGAAGCTACGCCCCATGACTTCCCGCGCCGTCCGCATTTCGCTGATTATTACCATCATTCCTGGAATGGTGGGTTAACGCGCGACCGCAGTCAGTCAAACAAACCCGCCCCACGAGGCGGGTTTTTTGTTGCCGCCTCTGCCGGGCCCAGCCCCCGAAAAAGCCGCAGAGAGTTCCCATGCAACAACCGCAAGCCACCCCCACCGACACCGATGCATTCACCGCGGGCCGCGCCGCGCCCATGGAATACCTGCGCCAGATCCTGACCGCGCGCGTCTACGACATCGCCCGCGAAACCGAACTGGACCCGGCCCACGGCCTGTCGCGCCGGCTGGGCAACCGCGTGCATCTCAAGCGCGAGGACAACCAGCCGGTGTTTTCGTTCAAGGTGCGCGGCGCCTACAACAAGATGCGCAACACGCCGCAGGCGGCGCTGGAGCGCGGCGTGATCACCGCGTCGGCCGGCAACCACGCCCAGGGCGTGGCGATCTCCGCCGCCCGGCTCGGCGTGCGCGCCACCATCGTGGTGCCGCAGACCGCGCCGCAGGTGAAGGTAGACGCGGTGCGCGCCTTCGGCGGGCCGACGGTGCAGGTGGTGCTGGCGGGCGACTCCTACAGCGATGCCTACGCCTACGCGCAGACGCTGGCGCGCGATCAGGATCTGACTTTCATTCCGGCGTTCGACGATCCCTACGTGATCGCCGGGCAGGGCACGGTCGGCATGGAGATCCTGCGCCAGCATCCGGGGCGGCTGGACGCGGTGTTCGTGCCGATCGGCGGCGGCAGCCTGGCGGCGGGCGTGTCGGTGTACATGAAGGCGGTGGATCCGTCCGTCAAGGTGATCGGGGTGCAGACGGTCGATTCCAGCGCCATGGCGCAGTCGATCCAGGTGGGCGAGCGCGTCAGCCTGGCCGAGGTGGGGCTGTTCTCGGATGGCACCGCGGTCAAGCTGGTGGGCGAAGAGACCTTCCGCCTGTGCCGCCAGTTCCTCGACGAAGTGATCCTGGTGGACACCGACGCGGTCTGCGCGGCGATCAAGGACGTTTTCCTGGACACGCGCAGCGTGCTGGAGCCGGCGGGCGCGCTGGCGCTGGCCGGACTCAAGCAATACGTGGAGCGCGAGGGCGTGAGCGGCCAGTCGCTGGTGGCGATCACCTCGGGCGCCAACATGAACTTCGACCGCATGCGCTTCGTTGCCGACCGCGCCGAGGTGGGCGAGGCGCGCGAGGCGGTGTTCGCCGTCACCTTGCCCGAGGAGCGCGGCAGCTTCCGCCGCTTCTGCGCGGTGATGGGCCAGCGCAGCGTGACCGAATTCAACTACCGCATCGCCGACGCCCGCACCGCCCGCATCTTCGTCAGCGTGCAGATCGCGCGGCGCGGCGAGGGCGCGGACATCATGCGCGGCTTGCAGGAGCAGGGCTTCGCGGTCAGCGACCTGACGCACAACGAGGTTTCCAAGCAGCACATCCGCTACATGGTCGGCGGGCGTTCGCCGCTGGCGGGCGGCGAGCGCCTGTTCCGCTTCGAATTTCCGGAACGTCCGGGCGCGCTGATGAAGTTCCTGACAGCCATGGCGCCGAACTGGAACATCAGCCTGTTCCACTACCGCAACCAGGGCGCCGACTTCAGTTCGGTGCTGGTGGGCATCCAGGCGCCGGTGGCCGACGACGCGGCGCTCGACCGCTTCCTGGCGCAGCTGGGCTACGCCCATTCAGAAGAGACGGCGAACGAAGCCTACCGGCAGTTCCTGATCTAGGCGATATGGGCCAGCCCGATATGGGCCAATCCGTCCACATGCACTTGCGGTTGGCCCTGCGGACACCGTTCGACCCGGGCCAGCACGCCATAGGCGCGGCGCAGCGTATCGGGCGTGACCACCTCGCGCGGCGGGCCTTCGGCCAGCAGCGCGCCGCCGTGCAGCAGCAGGGCATGGTCGGCGTGGCGCAGGGCGATGTTCAGGTCGTGCAGCACCACCAGCGTGATGAGGCGATGGCTTGCGGTCTGCCGGCGCAGCACGTCCATGACGTGGAACTGGTAATTCAGGTCCAGCGCCGACAGCGGCTCGTCCAGCAATAGCAGGCGCGGCCGCCGCACCAGGGCCTGGGCCAGCGAGGCCAACTGCTTCTGGCCGCCGGACAGCTCGTCCAGGCAACGGCTGGCGAGGGCGCCGATGCCCAGCTCTGACAGCACCCGCATTGCCTCGCCCATGAGCACGTCGCCGGGCTGGCGCGCGCGGCCAGAGCGGGCCGCCACCAGCACCGATTCCAGCACCGTCATGTGCACGCCCCTGGGCAGGGCCTGCGGCATGTACATGGCATGTTGCGCGCGCCGCGCCGGCGGCAGCCGGCCGAAATCGGCGCCGTCCAGCCGCAGTTCGCCGGCCTGCATGGGGTTCAGGCCGGCCAGGGTCTTGAGCAGCGTCGATTTGCCGCTGCCGTTCGGACCCAATAGCGCGGTCAGCGTGCCTTCGCGCAGCGGGGCCGCCCGCAGGCCCCGCAGCACCGGGCGCGCGCCATAGCCGGCGTCGAGCGCGCGGATCTCCAGCGCGGCCGGGGTGTCGGGGCTCTGCCGCGAGGCCATGGCGTCAGGGCCGCTGCACGGCCAGCGTGCCGCGCATGTGCTGGGCGTGCGCCGGGAACGAGCAATAGAAGGTGTACGACTGCCCGGCCGCCAGGCGGCTGACGGGGAAGGTGACGCTGGCGGTCTCGCCGCCGCCCAGCATCGGCGTGCGGGCCAGGATGCGGCCATCGCCCGGGGCCAGGAAATCATGCGCCGCGCCCGCCTTCATGCCGTCGACCATCACCGCGTCGATGTCTTCGGTCCGGGTCAGCACCCAGTTGTGGCCGGCCTTTTCCTTGCCGTTCTTGCCGGTATGGATCAGGCGCACCGTGAAGTCCTGGCAGGTGGCGGGCACCACGATGTGGGCGGGCGCGAACTTCTTGCCGGGCTGGCCTTCGACGTCGATGCTGCAGGCGGGCGTGGCGGCGTGGACGGCGCCGGCGGCCAGCAGGGCGGCGAGGGCGAACGGGTAGCGGGTGAGCATGGGAAGGCGTCTCCGGTGAAGGTAGGAGTCAGCTGCGCTTGAGGGCGCGGATGACGATGGTGAGAAAGAAGGGAATGCCGACCAGCGAGGTCACGATGCCGACCGGCACCAGCGCGCCGGGCAGCACGGTCTTGGAGGCGACGGAGGCCAGCGACAGGATCAGCGCGCCGGCCAGCGCGCTGCCGGGCAGGTAGTGGCGATGGTCCTCGCCCAGCAGCAGCCGGGCGATGTGAGGCGCCACCAGGCCGACGAAACCGATGGTGCCGACGAACGACACCGCCAGGGCCGCCAGCGCGCTGACGCGCAGCAGGCTCACCAGCCGCAGGCGCTTGACGTCGATGCCGAAACTGGCGGCGCGTTCCTCGCCCAGCCGCACCGCCGTCAGCTTCCAGGCATCGCGCAGGGAATAGGGAAGCGCCAGGGCCAGCGCCACGGCCATCGCGCCGACGCTGGTCCAATTGGCGCGCGCCAGGCTGCCCATGGTCCAGAAGACGATGCCTTGCAGCGCTTCCTCGCTGGCGATGAATTGCAGCAGCATCACCAGGGCCTGGAAGGCATACACCAGGGCAATGCCGAACAGCACCACGCCCAGCGTCGACCCGCCGCGCCAGCGCGCCACGCGTTCCAGCACCAGCACCGACACCAGCGTGCTGGCGAAGGCGGACAGCGACACCACCATGCCCGGCGGCAAAGCCGGCAGGTGCCAGTCCAGCGTGATCGCCAGCGAGGCGCCGAACGCGGCGGCGGCCGACACGCCAAGCGTGTAGGGACTGGCCAGCGGGTTGTCGAGCATGGTCTGCATCTCGGCGCCGCCCAGCCCCAGCGCCACGCCCACCAGCAATGCCATCAGCGCGTAGGGCAGGCGGAACTGCCAGACGATGACGCGGGTGCCGGCGTCGGCGCCGTCGGGATGCAGCAGTGTGCGCAGCAGATCGGCCGGCGCCAGGCCGGCCGGGCCGGTGGCGAGGTCGGCCAGCAGGCTGGCGACGATGAGCACGGCCAGCGCCAGCGCCAGCAGCAGGCGCCGCCTGCGGGTGCGGCGATAGTGGGCGACGGGATCGTCAGGCATGCCGTCGGCGGCCAGGATGGTGGCGGGGGTCTGCATGGGAAGAGCCGGTCAGCGGGCGGCGGGCGCGGTCCAGTAGGTGCCGGCGCCGTCCAGGTCGAGGAAGTCGCGGTACAGCGTGTCGAGCGTGGCGCGCGGATCGAGCGCGGCGGCGCGTGCCGGATACAGCCATTTGGCCATGGCTTCCACCGCCGCCACGTTGTAGGGCGAGTTGTAGAACGCGTGCCAGATGCCGAAGGCGCGGCCGCGCTTGACCGCCTCCAGGTCGCGGATGCCGTCGCGTTGCAGCAAGGCGGACAGGCTGGCGGCGGAGACATCGGCGGCGGCGCCCGGTCCGACCAGCAGGCCCGGGCGGCCGGGTTCGGAGCGGCTGCCGGTGGCGATGTAGACCCGCGGCTGTGACTGCAGCAGGAATTCCATGCTGACGTCGCCGATCGCGCCCGGCAGCACCGGCGCCGCCACGTTCACGCCGCCGGCGGCCTGCAGCAGGTCGCCGAAGCTGCCGTTGCCGGTGGTGTGGCAGCACGCCGGCCAGACGCCGGCCAGCATTTCCACGAACACGCGCGGCCGCTCGGCCTGCGGCACGGGTTGCACCAGGTCGCGCACCTTGGCCATGTGCGATTCATAGAATGCAATGTAGCGCTCGGCCTGTTCCTGGCGGTCGAGCGCCTGGCCCAGGATGCGCAGGCTGGGAACGGTGTTTTGCACCGGATGCTGGCGGAAGTCGATGAAGACGATGGGAATGCCGGCCTGCTGCAACGACGCGATCATGGGATTGTTGCGGCCCGGGCCGTGGCCGCTCAGGCTGAATACCGCCACGTCGGGACTGAGCGCGACGATTTTTTCGGGACTGACGCTGGCTTCCGAGGTGGTGCCGATCAGCGGCACCTCGGCAGCCTTCGGGAAGCGCTTGACCAGTTGTTGCCAGGAGTAGGGGTCCTGCTGCTTGAGTTCGCCCTGCCAGCCGACCACGCGGGCCACCGGGTCGGCGCGGTCCAGCAAGGCCATGGCGAAGACGAAGCGGCCTTCGCCCAGCAGCACCCGCCGCGGATGGTCGGGCACGGTCACGACGCGCCCGGCCAGGTCGGTCACCTGGCGGGCCTGGGCGCCGGCGACGGCGCAGAGCAGGGCGGCGCCAGCCAGCGCCGCGCGGAACACGAATTTCAAACGCATGGAGAATCCCGATCCAGTGACCCTGGACGCGCCCGCGGGCTTGCGGGTAACGCGAACCATTCACATCGGCGGACAGTCTCCGCCATCGGGGTTCAAGATTTCGTTAAGACGCGGCGGCCCGTGGCCGCGGCCGCTGCCGGGCGCCGGCCGCGCTTACAATCTGAGATTGATTTCCATTCCCGCCCGATCCGACATGCGCGTTCTTGTCATCGAAGACGATCCCGATATCCTGGCCAACATCACGCATCACCTGACGCGCCGCGGCTATATCGTCGATTGCGCGGAGGACGGGCTGCGCGGCTATGCGATGGCCGCTGAAGGCGGCTTCGACCTGATCGTGCTCGACCTGATGCTGCCGCGGCTGGACGGCTACGACCTGTGCCGCCAACTGCGCGCCGAAGCCGGCTGCGGCACGCCGATCATCATGGTCACCGCGCGCGACACGCTCGACAACCGCTTGGCCGGCTTCGACGCGGGCGCCGACGACTACCTGGTCAAGCCCTTCGCGCTGGCCGAATTGGCGGCGCGCGTCAAGGCGCTGCTGCACCGCGCCAGCGGCGCCGGCGCAGCGCGCGTGTTGCGGGTGGGCGACCTGACGCTGGATACCGGCACCCTGGCGCTGGCGCGCGCCGGGCAGGCGCTGCGCCTGCCGCCGTCGCCACTGCAGCTGTTGATGCTGTTGATGCGCGCCAGCCCCGCGGTGGTCCATCGTGGCCGGCTCGAAGAGGCCCTGTGGCGCGATTCCCCGCCCGATAGCGACAGCCTGCGCACCCATATCCACCAGATCCGCCAGGTGGTCGACAAGCCGTTCGACGCGCCGCTGCTGCACACGGTGCACGGCATCGGCTACCAATTGCGGGCGGCTGGCGATGCGTAGCGCGCGGCGCGGCCTGGCGCGCTACCTGGTGCGCACGTACCTGTTGCTGGCGCTGCTGGTCGGCGGCGTGCTGACCTGGGTGTCGATCTGGAGCGTGAACACGCTCGAGGTCCACTTGCAGCGCATCGACATGGGCATGGCGGTGGAACGGGTGCGCGGCGACTTCCTGGCGGGCATCGACCCGGGCCGGCCGCATCGGTTCTTCCATGGCGAACCGGGCGGATCGGCGTTCCCGCAATGGCTGCGGGGCCTGGCGCCGGGCTTCCACAAGATCGAGCGCGAGGGCCGAATCTGGCACGTCATGGTGGACGACAAGGATGGCCAGCGCTACATGCTGCTGCGCGACTACACCGAGTACGAACACAACCAGTCCGCGTCGCACTGGACCGTGGTCAGCGGCCTGGCCGGCGGGTTGGCGCTGGCCTTCGTGCTGGGCACCCTGGCCACGCGGCGCATGCTGCGGCCCTTGGCCAGGCTGGCGGCGCAGGTCACGGCGCGCGGCGCGCAGCCGCCGCAGACCCGCCTGGCCGAGGACTACCCCCCTGACGAAATCGGCCGGTTGGCGGCCGCCTTCGACGCCACCTACAACCAGCTCGAGCAGGCGCTGCGGCGCGAACAGCTGTTCACCGCCGACGTCGGCCACGAATTGCGCACGCCGCTGATGGTGATTTCCAGTTCCTGCGAGCTGCTGTTGGAAGAGCGGGGACTGGATGCCAGCGGCACCGAGCGCCTGCAGCGCATCGCGGCGGCCGCGACCGACATCGGGGAACGGCTCGATACCTACCTGATGCTGGCGCGCGGACGCGACGACGCAGGCCAGTTCGCGCGCGCCAGCGCCGATGAGGCCGCGCGCGAGCAACTCGCCGCCTGGAGCGCGGTGGCGCGGCGGCGCGGCATGTCGCTGACGCTGCAGGCCGCGGCGGGGCCGAGCCCGTCGAACGCGGCGGCCGACGCGCCCGCCGATGTCTTCGACAGGGCCGCCGCCCCGGGCCCGAGCGGCGCCGACGGGATGACGCCGGCAATGGATCCGCCGCGCTTTCCGGCGCCGTTGCTGCGCGCGTTGCTGTCCAACCTGATCCGCAATTCGCTGCAATACGCCGGACCCGGCGCGCGCGTCACGATCAGCGCCGGCGCCCAATACCTGCAGGTGGCCGACGACGGTCCGGGCATTCCGGCGGAGCGGCAGCAGGCGGTCTTCAGCCCCTTTGTGCGCGGCACGCAGCCTGCCGCCGGCAATCTCGGGCTGGGCCTGTCCCTGGTCCAGCGCATCTGCGAGCACCAGGGTTGGCGGGTCTCGCTGCAATCGGCGCCGGGGCGGGGCAGCGTGTTCCGCGTCGACCTTGGCACCACGGCTCGCTCCTGAAGATCACGGCGCGGCCCGCGGCCGGACGGCGTGGCAATGTCCGGCCGGGCGGGTGTGGCGTCAGGCGCCGAGCACGCCGTCGGTCATGCGCGGCAGCCCTAGCGGATTGCCGCGCTTGAGACCATCGGGCAGCAGCGCGTCCGGCAGGTCCTGGTAGCAGACCGGACGCAGGAAGCGGCGGATGGCGGTGGCGCCGACCGAGGTCGAGGCGGGGCGCGAGGTGGCCGGGAAGGGGCCGCCGTGCACCATCGCGTGGCTCACCTCGACGCCGGTGGGATAGCCGTTGGCCAGGATCCGGCCGGCCTTGCGTTCCAGCACCGGCAGCAGGGCGCGCGCGGCTTCGATGTCGGCCTCGTCCACGAACAGGGTCGCGGTCAACTGGCCTTCCAGGTGTTCGGCCACCTGGCGCATCTGCGCGGCGTCGCGGCACGCCACCACCAGCGAGGCCGGGCCGAAGACTTCGGCCTCCAGTTCGGGCGAGGCCAGAAAGCGCGCGGCATCGGTGCCGAACACGGCGGGGCCGGCGGCATTGGCGGCCGGCCGCGAGGCTTCGCCGCGTCCCAGCGTGGCGACGCTGGCGTGGCCGGCCAGCGCCTGCTCGCCCTGCGAATAGGCGGCGAAGATGCCGGGGGTCAGCATGGTGGCGGCGCCCTTGGCCTGCACCGCCTGGCCGGCGGCCTGGCGGAAGCGTTCCAGCGCCGGGCCTTCGATGCCGACCACCAGGCCGGGATTGGTGCAGAACTGGCCCACGCCCAGCACCAGCGATTCGACGAAGCCCTTGGCGATGGTCTCGGCGCGCGCCTCCAGGGCGGCGGGCAGCAGGAACACCGGATTGATGCTGGACATCTCGGCATACACCGGGATCGGCACCGGCCGCGCGTTGGCGGCGGCCACCAGCGCCAGGCCGCCCCGGCGCGAACCGGTGAAGCCGATCGCGGTGATGGCGGGGTGGGTCGCCAGCGCCGTGCCGATCTCGTTGCCGGCGCCGAACAGCAGCGAGAACACGCCTTCGGGCAGGCCGTGCCTGGCCACCGCCTGCTGGATCACGCGGCCCACCATTTCGGCGGTGCCGGGGTGGGCGTTGTGGGCCTTGACGATGACCGGGCAGCCCGCCGCCAGCGCCGAGGCGGTATCGCCACCCGCCACCGAGAACGCCAGCGGGAAGTTGCTGGCGCCGAATACGGCCACCGGCCCCAGCGGCACCTGGGCCAGGCGCAGGTCGGCGCGCGGCAGCGGCTGGCGCTCGGGCTGGGCGGGGTCGATGGTGGCGTCCAGGAAGTAGCCGTCGCGCACCACCCGCGCGAACAGGCGCAATTGGCCCACGGTGCGGCCGCGCTCGCCTTGCAGGCGGGCCAGCGGCAGGCCGGTTTCGAGATGGGTGCGCTCGATCAGCGCGTCGCCCAGCGCCAGGATGCCTTCGGCGATGCTCTCCAGGAATTGCGCGCGGGTTTCGAGCGGCGCGGCGCGGTAGGGGTCGAACGCGGCGGCGGCCAGTTCGGCGGCGCGCGCCACGTCCTCGGCGTCGCCTGCGTGGAACGCCGGTTGCAGCGGTTCGCCGCGGGCCGGGTCGATGGCGTGCAGCGGCGCGCCCGCGCCTTTTACGGCCTGGGCGCCGATCAACATGTTGCCGGTCAAAGTCATGCAGTGTCTCCGAATGAAAACGCCCCCAGCGGGGGCGGGCAGGCGGCGCCGCGCCTGGTCTATTGGGGGCCCAGCTTGCGGATCAGCGCGTCGAGCATGGTCATTTCGTCGGGATGCAGGTCGGTCAGCGGCGCGCGCACCGGGCCGGCATCGTGGCCAACCAGCCGGGCGCCGGCCTTGACGATGCTGACCGCATAGCCGGCGCAGCGGTTGCGGATCTCGAGATACGGCAGGAAGAACTCGTCCAGCAGGCGATTGGTTGTGTCGTGGTCGTGCGCGGCGACGGCGCGGTAGAACTGCATCGCGGTCCTGGGCACGAAGTTGAAGACGGCCGACGAGTAGACCGGCACGCCCAGCGCCTTGTAGGCCGCGGCGTAGACCTCGGCGGTGGGCAGGCCGCCCAGGTACGAGAAGCGGTCGCCGAGCTTGCGGCGGATGCGCACCATGGCCTCGATATCGCCAACGCCGTCCTTGAAGCCGACCAGGTTGGGGCAGCGCTCGGCCAGTTGGGCCAGGCTGTCGGCCGACAGGCGCGATTGGGCGCGGTTGTAGACGATGACGCCGATCTTGACGGCCTTGCAGACCTGCTCGACGTGGTTGGCGATGCCCTGTTGCGAGGCCTCTGTCAGGTAGTGTGGCAGCAGCAGCACGCCCTTGGCGCCGAGGCGCTCGGCCTCGCGGGCATAGGCGATGGCGACGCGGGTGGGGCCGCCTGCGCCGGCCAGGATCGGCACCTTGCCGGCGCAGGTGTCCACGGCGGTGCGGATGACATCCGAGTATTCGTCCGGCGCCAGCGAGAAGAATTCGCCGGTGCCGCCGGCGGCGAACAGGGCGGTGGCGCCGTAGGGCGCAAGCCATTCCAGGCGCTCGGCATAAGAGCGGGCGTTGAAATTGCCTTGCGCGTCGAAGTCGGTCACGGGGAAGGAGAGCAGGCCTTCCGAAACGATGGCCTTGAGTTCCTGCGGCGTGGTCATGGGCGGTATCCGTTGGTGGCGGACGCGCGGCAGAGGGGCTGCCGGGCTGTCATGTGTTGAATAGGTACGTCATCGTACAACATGATTTTCTCCGGCTCAAGCAAGATCAGGCGGAATCGCTGAGGGCAGTGGTGGCGGATACCTGGGGAAATCCGCAATGCGTGCCGTCCTCAGTCCATGGATAATCTCTCTAGTTGTACGATAACGTATGGGATGCCGCAGCCCGCGGCATCGTTTTCGAGGATGCTCCATGTCGTTCGCGCCCGCCCCAGCGCCCGTGCTGATCAAGATTCACCCACAGGACAACGTCGCCATCGTCGCCAACGACGGCGGGCTGCCGGCGGGCACGGCGCTGCCGGACGGCCTGGTCCTGGCCGAAGCCGTGCCGCAGGGCCACAAGGTGGCGCTGCGCGACCTGGCGCCTGGCGAGCCGGTGCGCCGCTATGGCGTCGTGGTCGGCTACGCGGCCCGGCATCTGCCGCGCGGCAGCTGGGTCAACGAACGGGTGACCACCATGCCCGCGGCCCGCGCGCTCGACGACCTGCCGGTGGGCACGCGCAGGATCGCGCCGCCGCCGCCGCTCGAGGGCTACACCTTCGAGGGCTACCGCAACGCCGACGGCACGGTGGGCACGCGCAACATCCTGGCCATCAGCACCACCGTGCAATGCGTGCAGGGCGTGGTGGAACACGCGGTCGAGCGCATCCGCCGCGAGCTGCTGCCGCGCTATCCCAATGTCGACGGGGTGGTGGGCATCGAGCACACCTACGGCTGCGGCGTCGCCATCGACGCGCCGGGCGCGGCGGTGCCGGTGCGCACACTGCACAACATTGCCCGCAATCCCAATTTCGGCGGCACCGCCATGGTGGTCAGCCTGGGCTGCGAGAAGCTGCAGCCCGAGCGCCTGTTGGCGCCGGGCGCGATCCCGATCCGCGCCGGGCGGGGGATGGCTGGCGGCGAAGGCGTCGACACCATCGTGCTGCAGGACGACGAACACGTCGGCTTCGAGTCCATGATCGCCAACATCATGCGCACCGCCGAGCGCCATCTGGAAAAGTTGGACCGCCGCCGCCGCGAGACCTGTCCCGTATCCGATCTGGTGGTGGGCGTGCAGTGCGGCGGCAGCGACGCTTTCTCGGGCGTCACGGCCAATCCCGCGGTGGGCTTTGCGGCGGACCTGCTGGTGCGTGCCGGAGGCACCGTCATGTTCTCGGAAAACACCGAAGTGCGCGATGGCATCGACCAGTTGACCGCGCGCGCCGCCACCCCCGAAGTGGCCGAGGCGCTGGTGCGCGAGATGGCCTGGTACGACGATTACCTGCGGCGCGGCGGCGCCGACCGCAGCGCCAACACCAGCCCCGGCAACAAGAAGGGCGGCCTGTCCAACATCGTCGAAAAGGCCATGGGCTCGATCGTCAAGTCCGGCACCTGCAACATCGACGGCGTGCTGGCGCCGGGCGAGCGGCTGACCCGCAAGGGGCTGATCTTCGCGGCGACCCCGGCTAGCGACTTCATCTGCGGCACGCTGCAACTGGCGGCCGGCATGAACCTGCACATCTTCACCACCGGCCGCGGCACGCCCTACGGGCTGGCGCAGGTGCCGGTGATCAAGGTCGCCACCCGCAGCGACCTGGCGCGGCGCTGGCACGACCTGATGGACGTGGACGCCGGCCGCATCGCCACCGGCCAGGCCAGCATCGAAGAGGTGGGCTGGGAACTGTTCCGGCTGATGCTCGACGTGGCCAGCGGACGGCGCCAGAGCTGCGCGGAAAAACTCAAGCTGCACAACGCATTGGCGCTGTTCAATCCCGGTCCCGTGACCTGATTGCCGTCGCCGCTTTCAACGCAAGGCCATCGCCGAACATACCAAGAGGAGACCATCGATGGACCACAGCCCCCTGATTCAGGCCGGCCGGCGCCGGCTGCTGGGCGCCGCCCTGGCGCTGGCGCCCGCCGGCCTGGCGCAGGCGCAATCTTTCGCCTTCACGCCGCAGCAACGCTACCCCGACCCGTCAGTGCGCATCCTGGACCCGGAGTTCTCGAAGTACCGCATCTACAGCAGCAGCGTGGAGCAACTGGCCACCGGCTTTCGCTGGCTGGAGGGACCGGTGTGGGTGGGGGACGGGCGCTATCTGCTGTGTTCGGACATCCCCAATGACCGCATCATCCGCTGGGACGAGACCACCGGCGCCACCAGCGTGTTCCGCCAGCCCGCCAATTTCAGCAACGGGCTGGCGCGCGATCGCCAGGGGCGCCTGCTGGCCTGCGAACACCTGACGCGCCGCGTCACGCGCACCGAGTACGACGGCGGCATCACGGTGCTGGCGGACCGCTACGCGGGCAAGCGCTTCAATTCGCCCAACGACATCGTGTGCCAGCGCAATGGCGCCATCTGGTTCACCGATCCGCCCTTCGGCATCGGCGGCCACTGGGAGGGCGACAAGGCCGAGCCCGAACTGCCGCATTCGGTGTATCGCATCGACGCGGACAGCGGCCGCGTCGAGCTGGCGCTGGACGACCTGGCCGGGCCCAACGGCCTGTGCTTTTCGCCGGACGAGCGCGTGCTCTACATCGTCGAATCGCGCCACCAGCCGGCGCGCGTGGTGTGGGCGTATGACGTCGGCGCGGACGGCAAGCTGTCGGGCAAGCGCAAGTTCATCGACGCGCAAGGTCCCGGCGCCATCGACGGCATCAAGTGCGACGAGCACGGCAACCTGTGGTGCGGCTGGGGCAGCAATGGCGCCGCCGACGCCAAGCCGGAGGAACTCGATGGCGTGATGGTCTTCAATCCGGGCGGCAAGCCGATCGGCCACATCCGCCTGCCCGAGCGCTGCGCCAACCTGTGCTTCGGCGGCGCCAAGCGCAACCGGCTGTTCATGGCGAGCAGCCATTCGCTCTACGCGCTCTACGTCGAGACGCGGGGGGCCATCTGACACAAATACCACAACGGAGACAACATGGATTCGAACCGAAGGCAGTTATTGCTGGGCGCGGCGGCGCTGGGCGCGTCGCACTGGGCGCCGGCCTGGGCCCAGGCCGACGCATGGCCGACCCGGCCCGTGCGCATCGTGGTGCCATACCCGCCGGGCGGCTCCTCGGACATCATCGCGCGCGTGATTGCGCCGCGCCTGGCCGAGGCGCTCAAGCAGACGGTGGTGGTCGAGAACAAGCCGGGCGCCAACGGCAACCTGGGCGCGGGCATCGTGGTGCAATCGGCGCAGGAAGGCCATACGGTGCTGTTGTGCGACGTAGGCGCGCTGGCGATCAGCCCGTCGGTCTACACCAAGCTGTCGTTCGATCCGTCCAAGGACCTGCGCGCGGTCGGCATGCTGGCGTATTCGCCGCATGTGCTGGCGGTGCATCCCGACGTGCCGGCAAAGACCGTGCCGGAGCTGGTGGCGCTGTCGAAGAAACAGCGCCTGAATTTCGCCGTCACCGCGATCGGCAGCGCGCCGCACCTGGCGGCCGTGGCGGTGCAGCAGGCCACCGGCGCGCAATGGGAGTACGTGCCCTACAAGGGCGGTTCGCAGGCGGTCACCGACACCATAGGCGGCCAGACCCAGGTCATCATGAACGGGCTGCTGGCGACGCTGCCGCACATCAAGGGCGGCAAGCTGCGCGCGATCGCGATCTCCAAGAAGGAACGCATGCAGCTGGTGGCCGACATTCCGACCATCTCCGAGCAAGGCGTGGCCGGCTTCGAATCCGGAACCTGGCAGGGCGTGATGGCCCCCGCCGCCACGACCGACAAGACGGCCAACCTGCTGGCGACGCTGATGGGCCAGATCGTCAATCAGCCCGACGTGAAGTCACAGCTGAACGAGCAGGGCGCCGAGATCGTGGTGCGCGATCCGGCGCAACTGGCGCAGTTCTTCAACAGCGAACGGGCGCGCTGGGCCAAGGTGGTGCAGAGCGCCGACATCCGGCTGGATTGATCCGGGCGGCCGGCGCGGCTGGCCCCCAAAAGACCGCGGACCGTGCGGCGCCTGGCGCCGCACGGTCCGTTTTTTTCCTGATGGGAAGTTTCAGTCGGCGCTCTGGGGGTCCGACGGCGCCTGGGCCGGCGTGTCCACCGACGTATCGACCGAGGTGTCCACCGGCGTGTCCACGACCGCATCGGCGGGCGCGGCAGCCTCGGCCTGCGCCGGCTTGGCGCCTTCGGCGGCCGGCTTGCCCTTGGCGGCATTGCCCTTGCCGCCACGGCCACCGCCCGCCTTGGCGTGACGGCGCGAGGCCATGCGCTTGGCGTGCTGCGCTTCGTTGGCGGTCACGGCGCCGTTGGGTTCGCCGTTCAGGTCGACGCGCGCGGCGGATTCGACCATGCAATCCCAGTAGCGGCGGCCGTCACACCAGGTCTTGACGGCCTGCTTGATCTCGTCGGCGCTGAGCTGCAGGGTCTTGGCGTGTTGCACCAGGTCCTCCAGCACCCCCAGCTTGAGCGGCACCTTGGGCGCCGGCTTCTTCGGAAAGGCCTTGGGAAATTGCCGCTGCAGTCGCGAAATGGCGATCAGCACCGGATCGACCGCCGGCGCCTCGCGTCGTTCGCCGGCCGGCGCGCGCGCGGGCTTTTTCCGGGCGGCAGCCGCATCGCCGGACGGACGCGCGGAGGGCTTGCGCGACCCCGCTTCGTTGGCGGCCGGACGGGCGGGTTTCTTCTTGGAAGCCGCCTCTTCGGGAGCCTGCTTCAACAGCAGTTCTCGGATTGCGGCGAGCTGTTCTAGACCCATGGTGTGCTGCGAATTCAAATGTTGAAACCGTGGAGCATAACAGTTGTGGCGTGTGGGATTGAAGTTGCGGGCGTCCGGCGGCCGTCGTAAGCTCGTCGGCACCATGGGGATGCACACGCCGGTTACGTTTACGCGCAGGTCTGCCGCCGCCCGCCGCGCGCTGGCGTGGCTGGCGGCGGGGCTGCTGGTTTTCCAGTCGCTGGTGGCCGCCACGGCGCTCGGCGCGGCCCTGCCGGCGGCAGCCGGGCAGGGGGCCTCGTCTGTCATCCTCTGCACCGCCACCGGCCCACGGGTGGTGGCGCTGGACGACGTGGACGCCGCAGCGGCCACGCCGGCCCAGGCCGCTGGCCACGTCTCCCCCCACGCCGCCGGCGGCACCTTGCCGCACTGCTGCGCCGCCAGTTGCGCCATGCTTGCCGGCGCCGGCCCGCCCGCGTTCGCGGGGCTGGTCTGGCGCCTGCCACTGGAGCCGCCGGCCCTGCCGCGCGCCGCGCAAGCCGGGCCGTGCCCGCGTGGCGCCACGGCCTGGCTGCCGCAGCAATCGCGCGCGCCGCCGCGCGCGGCCTGATCCTTTGCGCCGGTCCCCGCGCACGCCCATTCCTGTGGCGGGCGACGCGGGCGCGCACCGGTCGTCGATACCCAAACCGTTCTTTTCGCGCGCGTCCGATCCGCTTTCGGCGCCCGCGCCATTCTTTTCGCGCGGCCGCGCGCCGCCGTCACTTTGGAGTCCGATCATGTTCAAACCCGCATTCATCGCCGCCGCGCTCGTGCTCGCCCCGCAATGGGCCTGGGCCCACGCCCACCTGCAACGCGCCACGCCGGCCGACAAGGCCGAGGTGGCCGCGCCGTCTTCGGTGACGGCCACTTTCTCCGAAGGGTTGGAGCCCGCCTTTTCGTCGCTGACCGTGCTGGACACGGCTGGCAAGCAGGCCGTCGCGGCCAAGGCCGCGCCGGCGCCGGGTGATGACAAGACGCTGGTGTTGCCCGTGGCCACGCCCTTGCCGGCGGGCGCCTACACCGTGAAATGGCAGGCCTTGTCCAAGGACGGCCACAAGACCAACGGGGCCTGGACGTTCACGGTCAAGCCCTGAAATGGACACGTTGTGGGTCGTGTTCGCGCTGTGCCGGGCCGTCAGCGCCGGCGCGGCGGCGGTGCTGTTCGGCGCCAGCGCGATGCTGGCGCTGGGCGGCTCGCCGCGCCTGGGGGTGGCCGCCGAGACCGCGCTGCGGCCGGCCCTGCTGCGCATCGGCGCGGCGGGACTGGTGGCCACCCTGTGCCTGTTGCCGTTGCAGGCCGCCAGCATCGCCGGCGACTGGCGGGCGATGCTGGACGGCGAGATGCTGGACACGGTCACCCTGCAGACCGGCTACGGCCAGGCCTGGGTGGTGCGCGCCCTGTGCGCGGCCGCCGTGCTGGGCATCGCGCTGGGGCTGCGGCCGGGCCGGCCATCGTGGCTGGCGGGGCCGGCGGCCGTGGCATTGGCGCCGCTGGCATTCAGCGGCCACGCCGCGATGCACGAAGGCGGCTGGGGCCTGGCGCACACGGCCAGCGACTATCTGCACCTGTTGGCGGCCGCGTTCTGGCTGGGATCGCTGCCGGTGTTCCTGTCGTGGCTGGCGGCCTGGCAACGTCCGCGGGATCGCGCCGAGGCCGCCCGCGCGCTGCTGCGCTTTTCCGCCTGGGGGCATGTCGCCGTGGCGGCCTTGCTGTTCAGCGGCGTGGCCAATGCGGCGCTGATCCTGGGGCCGGCATTGCCGGATGCGGGGTGGGACTACGTGCGCGTGCTGTTGCTCAAGATCGCGCTGGCGCTGGCGATGACCGGGCTGGCGCTGGCCAATCGCTATCGCTGGATCGCGCGCATCCGGGCCGAGCCGGCCCTGGCCCTGCATGCCATCCGGCGCAATACGATCCGGGAAATGCTGCTGGGCGCCGCGGTGCTGGTCATCGTGGGCGGGTTGGGGTTGATGTCGCCGTCGTAGAGGGTGTCGTGAAAGGCGTCTTAAGGGCGTCTTGAAGGCCGTTCGCGCTGGCCGCCGTCATCCCGCCAGCACCAGCAACAGCGCCAGCGCCAGCAGCAGGCCGAAGGCGGCCAGCGCGAACGGCAGCAGCTGCACGTACACGGGCCGCTCCTGGCCATGGCCGCGCGCCAGGCCGGCGGCGATGGACATGCGCACCGGCGAGAAGAACCCCATCGACGTGCCGGACACGTGCAGCAGCGCCGCCGCCGCGGGCAGGCTCAGGCCGGCGTGCAGCGCCAGCGACAGCTGCGATGGCATGAAGAGGCTGTTGGGCGCGTTGCCGCTGTTGGCCAGGATGCCGAACGCGCCGGCCATGAGCGGCGTGATCAGCAGGGTCCAGTCGCCGAGGGCGCGGAACAGGCCGTCGGCGTAGGCCTGCGAAATGCCGGCGCCCGCCAGCACTTCGGCCATCATCGCGAACAGGAATACCGAAAGCACCGC
Organism: Achromobacter sp. EG18; assembly: GCF_059759395.1. Taxonomy (NCBI): domain Bacteria; kingdom Pseudomonadati; phylum Pseudomonadota; class Betaproteobacteria; order Burkholderiales; family Alcaligenaceae; genus Achromobacter; species Achromobacter sp. EG18. Next base: position 1,184,224 of record NZ_CM186213.1, on the reverse strand, counting down.
ATGCCTGCCGGTGCGCCAGGCATGGCGCGCGTTGGCGGCCAGCAGGCCCGGCCGGCGGCGCATGGCCGCCATCAGCAGCGCGCCGCCGATCAGCCAACTGCCGGCATGCAGGAACGGCGTCCAGGCGGGCAGGTCGGCGTAGGGACTGAAACGCGCCAGCGAGGCCAGGCCCTGGTTCAGCGCCGGCACCAGGCGCGTGGCGACCAGGCAGGCGATCAGCACGATATACGGCAGCGCGCCGCGGGCGGCGGCCCGCAATTGCGCGCGGCCGGGCCGCCGGTCCAGCGCGAAGCGCAGCACGATCAGGGGGCCATAGGCGGCCAGCAAGGCGGTCTCAGGGCCCAGCAGCGCGGTGGCGGCCGTCAGCAGGGCCAGGCTGGCCAGCATCCAGGCCGTCTCGCGCCCGCGTTCGGCCATCGTCGCCGGCAGGCCGGCGCGCCGCGCCGTGGTCCAGAACAGCGCCAGCCACACGCCCATCAACAGGGCCACGGGCACCATGCCGTACAGGGCCAGCTGGGCCGGCGGCACGCGCGCATAGGCGGAGGCCAGCAACGTGCCGCTGCCCATCGCGCCCCAGGGAATCAGGGTCTGGCTCAGCAGCGCGAAGACCATCAGTTCGCGCGGCTTGAAACCGAGCGGACGGATCAGTAGCACGGTGCCCAGCATGCCGACGCCGAAGCCGGTGGCCGATTCGGCGAACGGCCCCACCAGAAAACAGGCAAAGAACAGCAGGCGGCGGCGGGCCAGGGGATCGGCCGGCACGCCGGCCGCGTCGGTGCCGGATGCGGCGCCAGCGGGCGTGGCGTCCCGCGCCGCCATCTGCCAGAACAGCAGGCCGCCCAGGATGTAGGGCGTGATGACCCCGCCGATCCAGAGGCCGCGCGACAGGGCCTGGCCCAGCGCGCCCGCGCCGAAGGCGCCGGGGGCCGCGAACAGCGCCACCGCAATGGCCGCCAGCAGCCCCAGCACGGCGGCCAGGGTGGTGTTGAGGCGGCCGCTGGCGATGGCGCCAATGACCACCAGCGCAGGCAGGGACCACAGCAGGTACATCATGGCGCGAGGCCCGCCTGGTCGGATGCGCGGCGGGCGCGGTGCGAGCCGGTTGCGTTGCGCGCCACGGCTCAGCAGGCCGCCGCGAAAGCGCGCAGGATGCCCAGCGCGTGCGGCGTGGGCGCCAGGGCGGCGCGCAGCGCGGTCACGTCATGGCCTTCGGCCGCCAGGAAGTCCTGGCGCCGCGCCAGGCACGCGTCCATCAGCCCGGCGGTGAATTCCGGATGGAACTGCACCGACAGCGCGCGCGGGCCGTAGCGCAGGATCTGGTGCGGATCGTGGGCGGTGCCGGCGAGCACGGTGGCGCCGGCCGGCGGCCGCAGCACGCTCTGCTCGTGCGTGAGATGGGCGGGAAAGCGCTCGGGCAATCCCGCCAGCAGGGGATCGGCCGCGGCGGCGGGCAGGCGCGCAACGGCGTGCAGCCCGATCTCGCGGCCGCGCGGGTGGTAATCGACCTCGCCGCCGAAAGCGTGAGCCATGAGCTGGTGGCCGTAACAGATGCCCAGCAGCGGCAACTGCGCCGCCATGGCATCGCGCAGCCATTGCGCGGTGCGCTCGCTCCAGGGCTCGCGGTCGGTGACCATGGCCCACGAGCCCGTCAGCACCGCGCCGCGCAGCGTGGCCGGATCGGGCAGGTCCTCGCCGGCGGCCGGATGGATGACCGCCAGCGGCGTGCCGACGCCCGCCAGGGCCGCCGTGATCCAGTCGGCCTGTTCGCCATGGATGGCGCGCAGGTCTTCGGGCGGTCGGCCCATTTGCAGGATGGCTAGCGGTCGGTGAGGCATGGCGGTGGCGGAATCGGCGGCGCCCGAGTGGGGCCCCGCGCAATGATGAGGCCGCCGCGCCCATTCATCAATAGCCCGGGCCGGCTATCTGCTATGAGCGGGAATGATATCGGCCCGGGGCCGGCTGCCCGACGCCGGGCCATGGACGCGGCCGTGGCCCTGTCCCGCATGGCCGGCCCGTCGTCTCACAGCGTGGCCGCCTCGCGCTCGCGGCGGGATGCGGACGCCGCCGCCACGGCGCGATGCGACGGCCGCGCCAGGCCCAGATGCTGGCGCAGCGTGGCGCCGCTGTATTCGGTGCGGAACAGACCGCGGCGGCGCAGTTCCGGCAGCGCCAGCTCGATGAAGTCGTCCAGCCCGCCGGGCAGCCACGGCGACATGATGTTGAAGCCGTCCGCGCCGTCTTCCTCGAACCATTGCTGCAACTGATCGGCCACGCTTTGCGGCGTGCCGACCACCTGCTGGTGGCCGCGCGCCCCGGCGATGCGCAGGTAGAGCTGGCGGATCGTCAGGTTGTCGCGCCGCGCCAGGTCGATCAGCAATTGCTGGCGGCTCTTGCCGCCGTTGGTCTCCGGAATGTCGGGCAGGGGGCCGTCTACCGGGTAGCCCGACAGGTCGAAGCCGCCGATCATGTTGGACAGCAACTGCACCCCGACGACCGGATGGATCAGGTCCTGCAGGCGCGCGAACTTGTCCTCGGCTTCGGCCTGGCTGCGGCCGATCACGGGGAAGATGCCGGGCATGATCTTGATGTCGTCGGGATCGCGGCCGTATTCGACGGCGCGGCCCTTGATGTCGCGGTAGAAGGCCCGGGCCTCGTCGAAGGTCTGGTGCGCCACGAAGATGACCTCGGCGGTGCGCGCTGCCAGGTCGCGCCCGGCTGGCGAGGCGCCAGCCTGCACCACCACCGGGCGGCCCTGCGGCGAACGCGACACGTTCAACGGCCCGCGCACCGAGAAATGCTCGCCGCGATGGTGCAGCGGATGCAGCTTGGCCGGGTCGAAATACTGGCCGCTGTGCTTGTCGCGCAGGAAGGCGTCGTCCTCCCAGCTGTCCCACAGGCCCAGCACCACGTCGTGGAACTCGGCGGCGCGGGCATAGCGGCGGGCGTGCTCGACGTGCTCGTCCAGGTTGAAGTTCTGCGCCTCGCCCTGGCCGCTGGAAGTGACCAGGTTCCAGCCCGAGCGGCCGCCGCTGATGTGATCGAGCGAGGCGAACTTGCGCGCCACGTGGTACGGCTCGTTGTAGGTAGTCGAAACCGTGGCGATCAGGCCGATTTTCTCGGTCACGGCGGCCAGCGCCGACAGCAGCGTCAGCGGCTCGAAGTGGTCGCTGCGCGCGGTGCGCGACAGCGACGCCAGGTCGGTGTTGCGCACGCCGACCGAGTCGGCCAGGAAGATGGCGTCGAACTTGGCGGCCTCGGCGCGCCGCGCCAGCTCGGCGTAATGGCGGAAATTGACCGGCGCGTCGGCCTGGGCGTCGGGATGGCGCCAGGCGGCGATGTGATGGCCGGTCTGCATCAGGAAGGCGCCGAGCTTGATCTGGCGCGTGGAACGGGTCATGGGGATGACTCCAGCAATGGGGTGGACGGCAACGTAGCCGGGAAGCGGAACGGGGATCTCACCAGGCCATGCGCAGCGAGGCCAGCGACGGCAGCGCGGGCACGCCGGCGGCCGCGTCGGCGCCCAGCGGCGGGCTGTCGTCGGCCGGCGCGCCGTCCGGCTCCAGGAAGTCGGACAGCACGTCGTCGCGCAGGCGGATGAAGCGCGGGTCGCTGCGGTTGCGGGCATGCGGCAGCGGCACGTCGACGACGCGGCGGATGCGCCCCGGGCGCGGCTGCATGATGACCACCCGGTCTCCCAGGTAGACCGCTTCCTCGACGTCGTGCGTCACCAGGATCATGGTGATGCGCTCTTTCTGCCAGATGCGCTGCAACTCGGTCTGCAGCCGGGCGCGGGTCAGCGCGTCGAGCGCGCCAAAGGGTTCGTCCAGCAGCAGCACGCGCGGCCGGTTGACCAGGCCGCGGGCGATCGCCACGCGCTGCGCCATGCCGCCGGAGATCTGGTGCGGGTACGACTGCTCGAACCCCTCCAGTCCCACCAGGGCAACGTGCTCGGCCACGCGGTCGCGCTTTTCGCTGGTGGAGATGGCGGCGTTGCGCAGCCCCACGGCGATGTTCTGCGCCACCGTCAGCCACGGGAACAGGCGGTGGTCCTGGAACACGATGCCGCGCTCCGGGCCGGTGCCGCGCACCGGTTCGCCGCCCAGGGTGATGGTGCCCTCATAGGTGTCGTCCAGCCCCAGGATCAGGCGCAGCAGGGTGGACTTGCCGCAGCCGCTGGCGCCGACGATGGAAACGAACTGGCCGGCGGGGATCTCCAGGTCCACGCCCGTGAGCACCTGCAGCACGCCGCCTTCGGCCTGGGCGCTGGGATAGCGCTTGCCGACCGCCTGTAGCGACAGGTCCAGCGAAGTATGTTGAGTCATGCCTGAGTCTTCCTGCGGTTATTGGTCCTGCCCGCGCAAGCGCGCGAGCCGGCGTTCGGCCACGCGGGCCAGGGCGTTCATGAGCCAGCCGATCACCCCGACCACGAACATGCCGAAGATCACCAGGTCCATCTGGAAATGTTCGCTGCCCTCGATCAGCAGGTTGCCGATGCCGACGCCCGCCACCAGCAGGTATTCGGCGCCGATGGTGGCCAGCCAGGAGTAGATCAGCGCCAGGTAGACGCCGGTGAAGATGGCGGGCGCGGCGGCCGGCAGCACCACCTGGGCGAAGGTCTGCCAGCGGCTGTAGCCGTACACCCGCGCCACCTCCAGCAGCTTGGGCGGGGTGTTGCGCACGCCGTCGCAGGTGTTGACCACCACCGGCACCAGCGCCGCCAGCGACAGGAACACTACCTTGGCGGTGTCGCCCAGCCCGAACCACACCGAGATCAGCGGGATCCAGGCGAACAGCGAGATCTGCTTGAAGGTGTTGAAGCTGGGGCCGACCAGCCGGTTGAAGGCGGGCGACAGGCCCAGCAGCACGCCCAGCAGCAGGCCCGCGACCGTGCCGATGGCAAAGCCGGTCAGCTCGCGGCCCAGGCTGGCGCCGAGCGCGCGCCACAGCTTGCCGCCCAGGATCTGGTCGGTGGCGGTGGCCAGCACTTTTTCGGGCGACACCAGCAGGGCCGAATTCACCAGGTCGATGCGCGCCAGCAACCACCACAACGCGATGGCGGCCAGCGGCAGCACCAGGCCGCGCCAGCGGCCGCCGGCGCGCACGGCCAGCGGTTGCGACAGCGCCAGCTCGGCGGCATCGCGGGAGGCGGAAGTGGCGGCGTTCATGGGCGTGCCTGCGCGGTGAGGGTGGGGCGGCCCTGGATCAGGCGCGTCTCGGCCCAGTCCAGCAGCCGGTCGATGGCATAGCCGATGGCGCCCACCACGATCACCGCGGCCATCACCAGGTCCAGCTGGAACAACTGCCGGCCATAGACGATCAGGTAGCCCAGGCCTTCGCTGGACGCCACCAGCTCCACCACCACCAGCGACAGCCAGGCCTTGGTGAAGCCCAGCCGCAGCCCGGTGAAGAGCGTCGGCAGCGCCAGCGGCACGACCACCTCCAGCACCTCCTGGCGCCGGCTATAGCCATAAACCCGCGCCACTTCGCGCAGCGCCGGGCTGGCCTGGCGAAAGCCCTGCAAGGTATTGAGCGTGACCGGCACCAGCGCCGCCTTGGCGATCAGGATGTACTTGAGCGGTTCGCCGATGCCGACGATCAGCAGCACGAACGGCAGCCAGGCCAGCACCGGGATCTGCACCAGCGCGTTGAAGGTCGGCAGCACGTAGGCCTCGAGCCGGCGAGACAAGCCCATCGCCGTGCCCAGCAGCAGCCCCAGCAGGCTGCCCAGGGCAAAGCCGACCAGCACCCGTTGCAGGCTGGCGCGGGTGTTCAGCCACAGGTCGCCGCTGGTCGCCAGGTCGCGCAGGGTGTCCCAGACGAAGGCGGGCGGCGGCAGCACCTGCGGCGAGATCCAGCCCTGGCTGGCGCCGGTCTGCCACAGCGTCAGCAGCGCCAGCGGCAGCAGCCACGGCGCGGCGGTCCAGGCCGCCTGGCGCGCCCAGGCTGGCGCCGGGGCCGGGCGCGGCAGGGCAATAGGGGAAAGCGAGGACATGGCGGCGCTCCGGTCAGCGTGCCGCGGCCTGCGCCGGGCCGGACACCGGCTTGCCGGCGGCGTCGAACGCGGTCCAGTAGCGCTCCAGCCCCTGGGCCTTGAGCGCATTCTGCAGGTAGCGCGGATCGAACCAGCCGTCCAGCGAGACCTCGCGGCGGATCAGCTTGAGCTTGACGGCGTCGGCCACCACCGCCTTGTAGCGGGCGATGATGAAGTCGTCGATCAGCGGCGAGTTGCGCGCGGCCAGGTCCTGCTTGTCGAATTCGGCCTGCCACGAGGCGTAGGGCACGCCGCTCTTTTCCCAGATCTTGAAGAGGGCGTCGCGGTTTTTCTCGTCGGACGACCACTGCGCGGCGCGCACGAACACGTCCACCACCTTCTGCACCTGGGCGGGATTCTCGCGCTCGAAGTCCTCGCGCACCAGCAGCGAGGCCTGGCGGGTGTAGGCCGGGTCCTGGCCCTGGGTGCTGTAGATGACCTTGGCCAGGCCCTGGTCGCGCACCTTGAACCATTCGTAGCCGCCAAAGGCCGCGTCCACGCCGTTGGACACCAGCGCCGCCTGGGCGCTGCCGGCATCCAGGTTGACGCCCTTGATGTCGCGCTCGGCCAGGCCATGCGCGGCCAGCACGTTGATTGCCACCAGGTGGCCGTTGGTGCCGCGGAAGATCGACACCTTGCGGTCCTTCAGGTCCTCGATGGACTTGAGCGGGGAATTCGGCGGCGCCACCAGGTACAGGTTGTTGCGCGCGCCGCTGACCAGCAGCAGCTTGGTCTTCAGGCCGTTGGCGCGGCCCACCACCTGCGGCAGGTCGCCCTGGTAGGCGAAGTCGATCTGCTTGTTGGACAGCGCTTCGTTGACGGCCGGGCCGGCGCCCTTGAAGAACAGCCACTCGACCTTGACGCCGTCCGCGGCGAAGGCCTGTTCCAGCCATTGGTTGACGCGCACCACGCCGCCGGGCGAACCGCCCCAGGTGACCGGATCGCCGCCGCCGGCGGTGGCCACGCCGACGCGGATGACGTCGGCTGCCCGGGCGCTGCCGCCCCACGCCGCCAGGGCCGCCAGGCCCAGCGCGGCGATGCGTTTACTCAGGATCATCAATGACTTCATGGAATGACTCGTTCAGGAAAGGATCGGGCAGCCGGCCGGCATCACGCCGTCCGGCGGTCAGGCAGACAACGGCGGGCGGGGTCAGGCGGCCGCGCGCGCTGGCGCGGCCAGCTTGCGCTCGATGGCGGTGCCCTGGAAGAAGGCCGGATTGGCCTCGGTATAGAAGCGGTAGGGGTTGCCGAACACCAGCGCCTTGAAGTCCTGCGCGCTGATCACGCCCTGTTCGACCAGGTCCCAGCTTTCGGCCAGCGGCGCGGTCAGGTCGGGCACGTCCCAGTGGCCGATATCCGAGGACCAGATGGCGTTGATCTTCACGCCCAGCGGGTTGACCTTGTCGTTGAAGGCCGCCGCCACGGTGCGGTCGTCGGATTCCGAGCCGAAGTAGAAGCTGTCGACCCAGCGCTTGCGGATGTCCTCGACCGATTCGATGCCGGCGGCGGCGAAGTCGTCCAGCTCGTCCGGGTGCGGGTCGCGGCTGTGCGGCAGGGCCGAGATGCCCAGGCTGTCGCGCAGCAGCTGCTGCGGGTCGATGTCGCGGCCGCGGATGAAGTCGGCGCCGTAGCGCTGGAACAGTTCGTGCAGCAGCGCCACGTCGGCGTTGGCCGGGTTGTAGTTCTGCACCGCGGCGCGGTTGCGCTTTTCCCAGCGGTCCACCAGGTGCGTGTAGACGTGCGAGCCCCAGTCGGCGCCGCCTTCCAGCAGCGCCACGCGCAGGTTCGGGAAGCGCCGCGTGACGCCGCCGAAGAACAGCGCCTTGGCGAAGGCCTGCGAGCCATCGGCGAAGTGGCCGATGTGGTTGAACATGTAGTTGCTGATGGAATGGCGCCCGGTCCAGCCCTGGCTGCCGTAGTGCGTGGTGACCGGCACGCCCAGCTCGACCACCTTGGCCCAGAACGGGTCGTAGTCGTACTCGCTGTCGATGCCGTAGAAGTCGATGTAACTGGCGTGCCGGGCGATCTCGGGATGGTCGGCGGCGGGATACTTGCGCGCGATCGCCTTGATCGGCCGCTTGACGCCGCCGGCGATGTTGATGACCTTCAGCCCCAGCGTCTTGACCGCGAATTCCAGTTCCTCGATGCCTTCCTGCGGCGTGTTCAGCGGAATGCCGGCCACCGGCGTCAGGCGGTCGCTGTACTTGCGGTACTGGTCGGCATGGAAGTGGTTGATGGCGCGGTGCAGCGGCTGGCGGAACTCATCGCCGGCACCCAGCGGCGCCAGCACGTCGTTGGGAAACAGCACGGAATAGTCCGCGCCTTGCTCGGCCAGGCGTTCGTTGAGCAGCTCTGGCAGGGTGTAGGTGGCCAGGTCCAGCGTGTTGCGCGTGACCCGCGCCCACCAGGGCGAGCGCAGGGTGCGGTTGTCCTGGCGCTCGGCCGGGCTCTGCTGGTACCAGTCCTTGCCGCCGCTCCTGGTGGCAAAGCGCGAACCGAGGGCCTTGCGCAAGGCATCCACCAGCTTGCCGCCGCCGTAGTGCTGGACGTAGTCCTCCAGGACCGGCGCGTAGTCGTTGACGTGCACGTCGGTGTCGATCACCGGGTAGTCCAGCGTCGCCTTGACGGCGGCGGATCGTGACGCTTGGCTCGGGTGCAAAGGCTGGTTCATGCTGGCGCTCTCCGTAGTTCATGTCGCGAGGCGCAGGGGAATTCCCTGCTTGCCTGGCAAACATTACGGGAGCGCCGCGCGGCGCCCAACGAAGGATTGGTTGTTTAGTTGTGCGTCATGACTAAATAACCAGGCCGCCCGATCAGCCGCCGCGGCGCGCCGTCAGCCACTGCGCCGGCTTGAGCGCCTGGTTGACGATGCGGATTTCGCCGATGCTGCCGAAGAAGCCGTCGGCGCGCGCGCCGTCCCACGACCCGGCGCCGATGATCCACGGCATGTTGGCGGCCAGCGTCGCCAGGCCCGGGGCGTCGGCCACGTTGCGCAGCACCGGGGCGCCTTCGACGTACAGGATGGTCTCGTGCGTGGCGCCGTCGTTGACGATGGCCACGTGCATCCATTTGTCGGCGATGATCTCGCCGGACCAGTTGGCCTTGGCTTCGCGCGCGCCGCTGCGCTCGGGCACCACCTCCCATTGCACTTCGCGCAGGCTGGAGATGGCGAACAACAGGGGCGGCGATTCCGGGTCGCCGCCGCTGTAGCCGGGCAGGTCGCCGCGCTTGCCGTCGCGCGTCATGATGTTCATCCAGGCATTTTTCTGCGAGGTCCAATCGCGGTCGATCTTGATGAAGGCTTCCACCGTGTAGCCGTTGAGCACGGTCTCGGCGTTCAGCACCGCCGAGGTGGCGGTGCTGAAATAGCTCATGCGGCCGGTGTTCTTGTCGGTGTTGAGAAAGCGCACCGAGCCGGGCGCCGCCGACAGGTAGTGATGGTCGCTGGACCACAGCAGGTCGCCCAGCTGGGCGCCGGCCACGCCGTCGATGTTGAGCGCGGCGCGGCTGATGGGATTGAGGCCGGCCCGGTCCTGGATCACCTGGCCCACCGGCACCGGCTGGCCATCGGCGCCGCCGAAGAAGCGCCAGTGCGCCAGCGTGCCCGGCACCTGCGGGTAGTCGTCGCTGTCGACCGCGGGCTTCTGCGCGTTGGCGGCGGGGTCGGTGTAGTTGGCCAGGATCAGTGCGCGGGCCTGGTCCACCAGCGAGGTGTGCGTCGGCGCGGCGGCCTGGAACGTCTTGTTGAAGCCGCCAAAGCGCCTGGCGAAATCCATCTTGATGGTGAATTGCTCATTGGCGCCCGTCAGCACCGCCTGGTCGAAGGCGTTGAGCGTGTCCTTGGGCTTCTGCGGCACCCAGGGCGAGAACGACAGCACCCGGATCTCGTTGTTGCTCAGGTCGAATTCATACAGCCGCATCAGGCCGTTGCCACCCTGGTAGGCCATCTGGTAGTCCACCACCATTTCCTCGACCGCATTGCCGAAGGCATTCATCTTGGTCAGGCGCGCGGCGCCATGGTAGTGGCCGTTCAGGGTCATGAAGATCTGGTCGTTGTCGCGGATCAGCTTGTCCCACAGCATCAGGCCGTACGGCACTTCGAGCGGGCTGACGCCGTCCTTGTCGATGTTGAGCAGTTGGTGGTTGACGAGGATCACCGGCAGCGTCGGATTCGCGCGGATGACCTGGTTGGCCCAGGCCAGGGCGCCATCGGAAATGCGCCATGACAGCGACAACACCATGAACTTCTGGCCCTCGGCCTCGAACACGTGGTATTCATGAAAGCCGCTGGGATCGCGGCCGCCGAAGGTGGCCTGCTTGCGGGCGCGGTCGGTGCCGAAGGTCTTCAGGTAGGGCTCGTTGGCCAGCGTGCGCTGCGCATCGGTGGCGCTGGCCTGGCTGCTGGGGTCCACGTAGTCGCGATCCAGGATCACATCATGATTGCCCGCCAGGATCGAATACGGCACCTTGGCGTCTTCCAGGATCTTCATGGCCGAGCTGGCCACGGTCCACTGGTCCGGCTTGCCCTGCTGGTCGACCACGTCGCCCAGGTGGATCAGGAAGGGGATGCCCAGCGACCTGGCATGGTCCGCGACCCACTGCGTCTGGGCCTTGTACGGCTCGCTGCCGTACTTGCGCATGAACTGCTGGTTCTCGGCGTCGGTGGCGTAGCGCGAGTAGAACTGCGTGTCCGGCAGCACGGCCACGGCGAAGCTGGAGATGTTCTTCGGTTGCGGCGCGGGCGTGCCGGTCGACGGGCTGTCCTCATCGTCGTCGTCATCGCTGGAGCAGGCCGAAAGCAGCAGCGAGCCGCCCACCGGCAGCAGCGTGGCGCCAAAGCCGGCTTTCAGCAGGCTGCGCCGGCGCGGATCGGCCGCCGTCGGCAGGTTGTTGGAAATCGTGGCAATGCCGTGCTTGCTGTCTTGCGTGTCGTGCGCCATCTGTGTGCTGCCCATTCAGAAAAAGTGGGAAGCTTAGGAACGCCGAATGACGAACGTGTTAAGCGCGCATGAATATTGTGCGCGGCAGGCCGACGGCGGGCGCGGGCACGGCGCCCGGGCCCGCGCCGTTGCGCATCAGGCGCGTTGCGAGTCCAGCGCTTCCTGGTTGCGTTCGACGTCCTGCGCCTTGGCGTAGCTTTCGGCCAGCAACTGGTACGACGGGAAAATGCCGCCGTAGATTTCCGCCCATTGCGCCGCGTCGTCGCGGTGCCAGGTGCGTTGCAGTTCCGACGCCACCGCGGCGGTGTCCATCGGCACCACGCCGGCCTGGACCACGCGCGCCAGCGTGATTTCCTGCGCCATCTTCGAATAGGTGCCCGAGGCGTCGATCACGGCGAACACCTGGTAGCCGTCGGCCACCGCGGCAATGCTGGGAAAGGCCATGCAGACGCTGGTGATGGTGCCGGCGATGATCAGCTGCTTGCGGCCCGTGGCCTTGACCGCGGCAACGAAGTCGGGATTGTCCCAGGCGTTGATCTCGCCACGGCGCGCGACGTACTTGGCATGCGGCGCGTTCTGGTGGATTTCGGGGATCAGCGGACCATTGGGACCTTGCGGCACCGAGGCGGTGGTGATCACCGGCATCTTGGTCAGCGTGGCCATCCTGGCCAGCGCCGAGGCGTGGGCGCGCACGGTGGTGAAGGGCAGGTCGCCGATGGTCTGGAACAGGCCGCTCTGATGGTCGATCAGCAGCATCGCGGCCTGGTCCGGAACGATGACCGGACGGGCGCCATTGAAGTTCGCGGGTTGGCTCATGACGGGACTCCTTGGGGGTGGGTAAGCAGAGTCGTCACGATAATTTGCGGACGATGACGGCACTAGTAGGCCAAATTTGCCATCAGCGTTCCAAAAACAGGACGATAGCGCGGTCCGCGCGACGGCGCGCTAGGGAAAGGCCATCAACCCGTCCGCCTCGCCCGCGCCCGGATCGACCAGGTCGACCCGGTCCGGCGCCATCTCGCGCACCAGCCGCGTCAGCACGCGCGCGAACTCGCGCGCCTGTTCCGATGGCGCATAGGAACTGGGCAGCAGGAAGCCATACGGCATGGTCAGGCGTGGCTCGAAGTCGCGCAGTACGATGCCGGGCACGTTGGCCGCCAGGATCGGATCGGCCAGCGCGATGCCCATGCCCAGCGCCGCCAGTTGGCAGGCGGACTGGCCCGACGAGGTTTCCATCACCAGCCGCAGGCGCAGGCCGCGTTTTTCCATCAGGTCGTCGATGTGCTGGCGCAGCAGGGTGAAGGGACGCAGGGCGATGAAGGGTTCGTCCTCGATGTCGTCGACCGTGACGACGCGCCGGGCCGCCAGCCGGTGGCCTTCCGGCATGGCGATCACCAGGCGCACCTGGGCAAAGGTGCGCGAACGGATGCCGGGAAAGTCGATCGGCAGCGCGGCCACGCCCAGGTCGAACTGCTGCCCCGACATCCACAGGCCGACGTCCACCCGCGAGCGCACTTCCAGCGACACCCTGACCTTGGGATGGCTGCGCGCGAAATCGGCGATGGCGCGCGGCGTGACGCTGTAGGCGAAGTAGGGCTGGGTCAGGATGCGCAGCCAGGCGTCCTGCTGGGTGCGGATCGAGTCGGCGATGCGCGAGACTTCTTCGAAACCGGCCAGGATGTGGCGCGTGCCTTCGTAGAAGCGCAGGCATTCCTGGGTCGGGATCAGGCCGCGCCCCTGGCGCAGGAACAGCGGAAAGCCGACTTCATCCTCCAGCGCCGAGATCAGGCGGCTGATCTGCGGCTGCGTGCGGTGGATGCGGTGCGAGGCTTCGGTGACGCTGCCGGTCTCGAGCACGGCGCGCAGCGCCTGCAGGCGGTTCAGGCGCATAGGGACAAACCCCGACAGGCGGCGCGAGGCGGGCGGGCACGGACCGGCGCCTGCCCCAGGGCAGGGCGGCCTGGCGGCGGCAACACATTACAAAAGCGCATGAATCAATACTCCAAACGAAATTGACGCATGAATTCACGCAATCTTAGGATCATCCCACCTTCAACGAAAGAGGCGCGGCGTGAATATCCTGGACAGACCGGTTTCCGTGGGCGGACCCGCGGCACTTTTTCCCGATGACCGCAATGGCATCGAGCAGCTCGACTGGAGCAATGTCGGCGACGCGTTCCCGATCAAGCAACGGCGGGCCTACCTGAACAACGCGTCGATCGGCGCGCTGAGCCTGCCGGTGGTGGCGGCCGTGAACCGCTTCATGGAGGACGTGCGCGACAACGGCCGCAACGCCTATCCCGAGTGGTGCCGCTACGCCGAGGAGACCATCAAGGCCCGCATCGGCCGTCTGATCGGCGCGCACCGCGACGAGATCGCCTACGTCAAGAACACCACCGAAGGCCTGGTGCACGTGGCCAACGGCTTTCCCTGGCGCGATGGCGACAACCTGATCCTGGCCGACATCGAATACCCGTCCAACGTGTATTGCTGGATGAAGCTGGCCGCGCGCGGGGTTACCATCCGCTGGGTGAAGAACCGCAACGGCCGCATCCTGGTGGACGATATCCGCAAGCTGATGGACGACCGCACCCGCCTGGTGTCGCTGAGCGCGGTGCAGTTCTCCAATGGCTTTCGCCAGGACCTGGAGGCCACCTCCAACCTGTGCCACGAACGCGGCGTGTACTTGAACCTGGACGCGATCCAGTGGGCCGGCGCGCTGGAGCTGGACGTGGAGCGGCTGGGCATCCACTTCCTGTCGGTGGGCGGCCACAAGTGGATGCTGGCGCCGATCGGCACCGGCTATTTCTATTGCCGCAAGAGCGTGCTGGGGCTGCTGGACCCGCCCAGCGTGGGCTATCACAGCGTCGACAGCACCGAAGACCACATGCATTACCTGCTGGAGTACCGGCCCAATGCTGGTCGCTTCGAAGAGGCGCTGGCCAACTTCACCGGCATCTGGGGGCTGGATGCCGCGGTGCGGGTGCAATTGGCGTTGACGCCGGCCCGCATCGAAACCCACATCCTGGAGCTGACGGACCATGCCGGCGCCGCCCTGCAGCGCAAGGGCTACCAGATCGTCAGTTCGCGGGCGCCGGGCGAGGCGTCGGGCAACCTGTCGTTCAAGCATCCGGGCCATGACGCGCAGGAACTGGCGCAGCGCCTGCGCGACGCCGGCGTCGACCTGGCGGTGCGCGGCGGCAACTTGCGCATTTCGCCGAGCTACTACAACGATTCCAGTGAAATCGACCGGCTGGTCGAGGCGCTGCCGTCCTGACGGCGCGCCCGGCACGGACCGGCATTGTGTACAAGGGGTAAAACATGACGATGATGCATACCTGGCGCCGCCTGGCGCACCTGTTGAGCGCCTGCGCCCTGGCGGCTGGCGCCGCGGCCGCACAGGCCGCCGAGACGCCCAAGCAGGGCGGCACGCTGCGCTATGGCACGGTGTCCGAGATCGTGTCGCTCGATCCGCACGTTTATGGCGGCAGCGCCTGGAAGGTGCTGATCGAGGCGCTCTACAGCCCGCTGGCGGGCTATGACAAGAGCGGCGCGATCGTGCCGCGGCTGGCGCAAAGCTGGGAACAGCCCGACGCCCGCACCATCGTGTTCCACCTGCGGCCCGACGTGGCCTTCCAGGACGGCTCGCCGGTGACCGCCGACGACGTCAAATTCTCGCTCGACCGCATCCTGGACCCGGCCACCGGGGCCACGCTGCGCTCGAACCTGCAGGGCGCCACCGTCACCGTGGTCGATGCGGCCACCGTCAAGGTGGAAAAGCCCTCGGCCGACGCCACCATGCTGAGCGTGCTGGCCTTGCCCGAGGCCGCCATCGTCTCGCGCAAGTGGGTCGAGGGCGGCGCCAACCTGAAGCTGTCGGCCAACGGCACCGGTCCGTTCCAGCTAAAGAGCTACGAACCGGCCGTGCGCGCCAGCCTGACGCGCAACCCGCGCTACTTCGTCAGTGGCCAACCGTATCTGGACGGCGTCGACTTCCGCATGATCAAGAGCGACGACGCGCGCGTCAACGCCTTGCGCAGCCAGTCGCTGGACATGATCGACTTCGTGCCGTGGAAGGACATCGACGTGCTGCGCCGCAATGCCGGCACCCGAATCGACACCGCCGGCGGCGCTTTCATGAGCGTCTGGTTCAACACCGGCAAGAAGCCGTTCGACGACGCCCGCGTGCGCCGCGCGGTGTCCTACGCCATCGACCGCGAGGCCGTGTCCAAGGCCGCCTTCTTCGGCTACGGCAAGCCGATCTACGGCGCGCCCACGCCCGAGGATTCGCCGTACTACGACAAGTCGCTGGACGGCACCTACAAGCGCGACACCGCCAAGGCCCGCGCCCTGCTGGCCGAGGCCGGCTACGGCAACGGCGTGGACGCGTCCATGGTGGTGTTCCAGGGCCTGGGCATCTACACCACAATGGCACAGGTGGTGCAGGCCAACCTGAAGGAAGTCGGCATCAACCTGAAGCTGGAACCGGTCGAATGGGCCACGCTGGTCGAGCGCAAGAACCGCGGCGACTACGAGTCGATGATCTACGGCGTGTCGGTCAAGCTGCCCGACCCGGACGCCTACGCCTATTACCTGGGCGGCGACTCCAGCTACTGGGCCAAGCCGATAGGCTACCGCGATCCCGAGCTGGAAAAGCTGCTGGCCCAGGGCCGCGCGCTGACCGATCCCAAGGCGCGCCAGCCGATCTACCAGCAGGCGGAAAAGCGCATCCTGGAGACCAGCCCATGGGTCTTCGTGAGCTGGCGCGAGCAGGCCCAGGGCTACCTGCGCAAGGTGCAGGGCTACACCCAGCTGGGCGGGGCGCTGAGCGAAAGCAGCCCGGGCATCTCGCTGCCCACCATGTGGCTCAAGTGAGCGCGCCGGCATGCTGCCCTTTCTGCTGAGGCGCCTGGGGTCGGCCGCCATCACGCTGGCGCTGGCCACGGGCGTGGTGTTCATCGCCATCCACCTGCTGCCCGGCGATCCGGTCGCCATCATGCTGGGCGACCAGGCCGGCAGCGATCCGGTGGCCGTGGCGCGGGTGCGGGCGCAACTCGGCCTGGACCTGCCGCTGGGCACGCAGTTCACGCACTGGGCAGGCGCGCTGGCGCGCGGCGACCTGGGGGTTTCGCTACGCACCGGCGAACCGGTGGCCGACGAACTGGCGCGGCGCATTCCGCGCAGCCTGGAGCTGATCGGCGCCGGGCTGTTGATCGCCGTGCTGCTCGGCGTGCCGCTGGGCGTGGTCGCGGCGCGCTCGCGCGGCCGGCTGGCGGGCGCCCTGGCCGCGGTGATCGCGGTGGCGGGATTCTCGGCGCCGGTGTTCGTGCTGGGCATCCTGCTGGTGCTGCTGTTCAGCCTGGCGCTGGGCTGGCTGCCGTCGTCGGGCTTCGTGCCGTTCTCGGACGACCCGCTGCAGCACTGCCTGGCGCTGATCCTGCCGTCGCTCACCATCGGCCTGAACTTCATGGGCGTGGTGGCGCGCATGACGCGCGCCAGCCTGGCGGACGTGATGGGCCGCGACTACGTCAAGCTGGCCCGCGCCAAGGGCATGCCGCGCGGCCGGGCGATCCTGCGGCACGCGCTGCCGAACGCGCTGGTGCCGGTCATCGCCATCGTCGGCGTGCGCGCCGGCAACCTGCTGGGCGGCACCGTCATCATCGAGGCGCTGTTCGATTGGCCGGGCCTGAGTTCGCTGCTGGTGAGCGCGGCATTCTCGCGCGACTACCCCGTGATCCAGGGTTCGCTCCTGGCCATCTTCGCCTTGTTCATCCTGATCAGCCTGGTCATCGACCTGGCGCAGGGCTTCGTCGACCCCCGTATCCGCAGGCCTTCCGCATGATCGCATCGCTTCGTATCCCCAAGACCGGCGTGGCGGTCCGGCTGGCGCTCGGCTTCCTGGCCGTGGTGGTGCTGGCCGCCATCCTGGGCCCGGCGCTGGGCCTGGCCGATCCGTACCGCATCGACGCCGCCAACCTGCTGTCCTCGCCGTCCTGGCGGCACTGGCTGGGCACCGACGAACTGGGCCGCGACCTGCTGGCGCGGGCGGTCCACGGCGCCCGGGTGTCGCTGTCGGTGGCCGCGGCGGCGGTGATCCTGGCGGGCGTGCTGGGCGTGGCGCTCGGCGTCGGCGTGGCCTTCCTGGGCCGGCGCGCCGAGGCCGCCGCGATCCGCGTGGTCGACGTCTTCGTGTCGCTGCCGGAGATCTTCGTGGCGCTGGTGGTGCTGGCCTTCATCGGCGGCAATCTGCCGACGCTGGTGGGCACCATCGGCATCCTGTACGCGCCCCAGTTCGCCCGCGTTGCCTGGGGCGTGGCGCGCGGCATCCGGGCGCGTGAACACGTGCTGGCGGCCAGTTCGCTGGGCGCGGGCAGCGGCTGGATCATCTGGCACGAGGTGCTGCCCAATATGCGCTCGATCATCGCGGTGCAGGCTTCGTTCACGTTCTCGTTCGCCATGCTGCTGGAGGCCGGCCTGAGCTTTCTCGGCCTGGGCGTGCGGCCGCCGGTGCCTTCCTGGGGGCAGATGGTGGGATCGCTCAAGGATTACCTGTTCACCAATCCGTGGCCGGTGCTGGTGCCGGCGCTGGCGCTGTTCTTCACCGTGCTGGCCGTCAACGTGCTCGGCGACTGGCTGCAGGACGCGCTCAATCCGGAGTTGCAACGATGAGCCACGACGCCGACGTGCTGCTGGCGGTCAGGAACCTGACCGTCGATTTCGACACCCCGCAAGGGCCGTTCGCCGCGGTCAAGGGCGTGGACCTGACGCTGCGGCGCGGCGAGGTGGTGTGCCTGGTGGGCGAATCCGGCTCCGGCAAATCCGTCACGGGCTTTTCCCTGATGGGCCTGGTGGACCCGCCCGGGCGGGTGGCGGCCGATTCGCTGCGCTTTGACGGCCGCGACCTGCTGCGCGCGACCGAGAGCGAGCGGGATGCCCTGCGCGGCAAGGAGATGGCGATGGTGTTCCAGGAACCGATGACCGCGCTCAATCCCGGCCGAACCGTGGGCAGCCAGATCGCCGAGGTCATCCGCCTGCACGGCCAGGCGGGCCGCAAGGCGGCCTGGGAGCGCGCCGTGGCGCTGCTGGAGCGGGTCGGCATCCGCGAGCCGGCGCAACGCGCCAAGGCCTATCCGCATGAGCTTTCGGGCGGAATGCGGCAGCGGGTCATGATCGCGATCGCCTGCGCGCTGTCGCCCAAGCTCATCATCGCCGACGAGCCGACCACCGCGCTGGACGTGACGGTGCAGGCCCAGGTGCTGGAACTGCTATTCTCGATCCAGGCCGAAACCGGCGCCGCCGTGCTGTTCATCACCCATGACCTGGGCGTGGTGGCCGAGATCGCCGATCGGGTGGTGGTGTTGCGGGCGGGCGAAGTGGTGGAGGAGGGCATGGTGCAGCAGATCTTCGCGCGCCCGGCGCATCCCTACACCCAGGCGCTGCTGGCCGCCGTGCCGGACGTGGACGCGCCGCGCGACCGCGCCCGCCGCCTGGCGCCACCGGCGCGGGCCGCCGTCCGGGGAGCCACGCCATGACCGATTTCATCCTGCGCGCCGAAGGCGTCACCAAAGACTATGTCGCCGCCCGCGGCCTGCTGGGCCGGCCGACCCGCGTGGTGCACGCGGTCAAGGGCGTCAGCCTGGCGATGGCCGCCGGCACCACGCTGGCCCTGGTGGGCGAGTCGGGCTCGGGCAAGAGCACGCTGGGCCGCTGCATCGCCGGCCTGCTGCGGCCCAGCGCGGGCCGCATCCATCTGGCCGGCCATGACGTCGGCCAACTGGCCGGTCCCGCGCTGCGCGCCTTCCGGCGCCAGGTGCAGACCATCTTCCAGGACCCGTACTCCAGCCTGAATCCGCGCCGCACGGCAGGGGACGCCATCATGGACGGCATGGTGATCCACCGGCTGCACACGCCCGACGAACGCCGCGCGCGCATGCTCGCGCTGCTGCAACGGGTGGGGCTGCGGCCCGAACACGCGCAGCGTTTTCCGCACCAGTTCTCGGGCGGCCAGCGCCAGCGCATCGCGATCGCCCGGGCGCTGGCGCTGGAACCGCGCTTCATCATCGCCGACGAGGCGGTGTCGGCGCTGGACGTGTCGGTCAAGGCGCAGGTGCTGGATCTGCTGGCCGACCTGCAGGCCGAGCATGGACTGACCTACCTGTTCATCTCGCACGACCTGGGCGTGGTGCGGCACTTCGCCGACCGCGTGGCCATCATGGCCGCGGGCGAGCTGGTGGAAGAGGGCGAGTGCGACCGCATCTTCGAGGCGCCGGCGCACGACTACACCCGCAAGCTGATCACCGCGGTGCCGCGGCCCGATCCGACGCGCAGGCGCCTTCGTCCGCCGGCGGGGCAGGGCCGGCCGGCTTGATCCACGTCAAGGCAAGGGGCTGATCGCCGCGCGATTGGCCTTTCCGTGCGTCCTACAGCGACCCGCGGGGCCTTTTTCACGGTGCCCTGCGTGCTACCATCCGCGACTTCAAGAGGATGCGAATGCACACAGGCGCCGTTGCCCGAAGACGCTGCACCGCGCTGGTCGCGGTGTTCCTGTTCGTCTTCCAGGCGCTGATCGCTTCCGCCGCATTGGCCGGGCCCAGCACCGCGCCCGGCGCCACCACCATCATCTGCACCGCCAGCGGACCGCGTGTGGTCACGCTGGACGCTGGCGGCGGCCTCGCGCAGGACGTGCAGCAGCATAGCGGCGCATTGCCGCATTGCTGTTTCGCCGGGTGCGCCATGCTGGGCGGCGCGGCGCTGCCCGGGCTGGCGTTGCTGGCCTGGCTGTTGCCCAGCGCGCCGCTGGCGCTGCCGGCGCCCACCATCGATATCCATTTCTCCAGCGCGCAGGCGCGGTTGCCACGGCAGCCGCGCGCGCCCCCTCTGTTGGCCTGAACCCCGTCCTTTCCATTTTTTGCTGGCGCGCACCGATGCGGCCCGCGTGGTCGCGCGCGTCCAGCCTGTTCAGATCCAGAGAATCCCATGCGCAAGAAAAAGGAAATCCTGCGGGCCAGCTGCCTGGCCACCGCGTTGGCGGCGGCATTGCCCGCCTGGTCGAACACCGTCGACAGCGACGGCATCACGATGACCGACCCGGTGGTCATCACCGGCGTGGCGCCAAGCGCCCCGCTGACCGTCACCACCGATCCAAAGATCCCGCGCCAGCCGCTGCCGGCCAGCGACGGCACCGACTATCTCAAGACCATCCCGGGCTTCTCGGCCGTGCGCAACGGCGGGACCAACGGCGATCCGGTGCTGCGCGGCATGTTCGGTTCACGCCTGAACATACTGACCGATGGCACCTCGATGCCGGGCGCCTGCCCGGCGCGCATGGACGCGCCCAGTTCGTACATTTCGCCCGAGAACTTCGACAAGCTCACCGTCATCAAGGGTCCGCAGACGGTGCTGTGGGGGCCGGGCGCCTCGGCCGGCACCATCAAGTTCGACCGCGACTCGCCGCATTTCACCGAGCCCGGCGTCCGCTTCGATGGCAGCCTGCAGGGCGGATCAAACGGCCGCAACGACCAGGCCGCCGACCTGACGGTGGGCAACGACAAGGTCTACACCCGCTTCACGGCCAATCACTCGCATTCGCAGGACTACAAGGATGGCGACGGCAACACCGTGCCGTCGCGCTGGGACAAATGGAATGCCGACGTGACGCTGGGCTTCACGCCCGACGCCGATACGGTCTATGAATTGACGGCGGGCACCGGCGACGGCCAGGCGCGCTATGCCGGCCGCGGCATGGACGGCTCGCAGTTCAAGCGCGAGAGCTTCGGGCTGCGCGCCGAGAAGCGCAACCTGGGCGGCATGCTGGACAAGCTGGAGGCGCAGCTCTACTACAACTACGCCGACCACGTGATGGACAACTACACCCTGCGCAAGCCGGACCCGCACGGCATGATGCCGATGGCGATGGCCTCCAACGTGGACCGCGCCACCTGGGGCGGCCGCATCGCCGGCACCTGGAACCTGGCGCCCGACCTGAGCCTGGTGACGGGCCTGGACTTCCAGCAAAGCCGCCATCGCTCGCGCAAGGGCAGCGCCAAGGTTTCGTACCGCGCCAACAGCTGGATCAAGGACGCGAGCTTCGCCAACACCGGGGTATTCGGTGAACTGACCTGGCATGCCGCCGACGACAGCCGCGTCATCGGCGGCGCGCGCGTGGACTGGGCCTCGGCCAAGGACTTCCGGCGCGAGACCGGCTCCAGGATGATGCTCAGGCCCAACCCCACGGCCGGCGAGCGCCGCAACGACACGCTGCCCAGCGGCTTCCTGCGCTATGAACGCGATCTGGCCGCGCTGCCGGCCACCGTCTACATCGGCCTGGGCCACGCGGAGCGCTTCCCCGACTACTGGGAGCTGTTTTCGCCGACCAAGGGGCCGGACGGTTCGGTCAACGCGTTCCGCGGCGTCAAGCCGGAAAAGACCACGCAACTGGACCTGGGCGCGCAATACAAGACCGATACGCTCGACGCCTGGGTGTCGGGCTATGCGGGCTACGTGGACGACTTCATCCTGTTCGACTATGGCAAGGGCGGCATGGGAGGCATGGGCGCGACCGCCCAGGCGCGCAATGTCGACGCGCGCATTGCCGGCGGCGAGCTGGGCGTGTCGTACCAGGTCGCGCCGCGCTGGAAACTGGGCGGCACCTTGGCGTATGCGTGGGGCCAGAACCGCAGCGACGGCCGCCCCATGCCGCAGATGCCGCCGCTCGAAGCCCGGCTCAGCGCCGCTTACGACGATGGCACCTGGTCCGCGGGCGCCCTGTGGCGCGTGGTGGCCGCGCAGCGCCGCTACGCCCTCGAGCAGGGCAACGTCGTCAGCAAGGACTTCGGCCCGAGCGCCGGCTTCGGCGTGTTTTCGCTCAACGGCGGCTACGCGTTCAGCAAGCAGGTGCAACTGTCGCTGGGCGTGGACAACCTGTTCGACAAGACCTATGCCGAGCACTTGAACCTGGCGGGCGACGCCGGTTTCGGCTTTGCCGCCAACACGGCCTTCAATGAACCCGGGCGCACCTTCTGGGCGCGCCTGAGCTTCAAGTACTGAGCGCCGTCCGGATCCGCTTGAGATCCCGGTCCAGTTCGATGCGCATCGCTTTCAGCAACGCCCGCGCGTTCTCTGAAAGCGGTGTGCCGGGCCGGAACACCAGCAGGCAGGCAAAGCCGATGTCCAGTTCCAGCGGCTTGATGGTCAGCCCGCGCGCCAGGTAGTCCAGCGCCATGACCGGATGCACCAGGCCGATGCCGACGCCGTGCAGCGCGAACTCGCAGACGGAATTGGAATAGGGCGTCTCCAGCACCGGCCGCAGCGCCAGGCCCTGGTCGTGCAGCGCCGTTTCCAGGCGCCGGCGGCTGGCGTCCTCGGGGTTGAGCGCGATGAAGGGATGCTCGGTCAGGTCGCGCAGCGTGATGCGCGGCCGCGCCGCCAGCGGATGGCGGCTGTGCATGGCGATCACGCCCGGCACCCGCAGGAATTCCGAGTGTTCCAGGCCGGCCACCGACAGTTCGTCGGCCATCAGGCCGAAATCGAGTTGCCCGGCCGTGACCTGCTGCAGCACCTCGCGCGAACTCATGATCTGGAACGACATCTGGATGCGGCGGTCCTGCAGGCCGAACGCGGCGATCGCGCGCGGCATGAAGCCGGTGCCCAGCGCCGGCAGCGACCCCACCGCCAGGCGCCCGACGCCGAACGATTTGAGGCTGCGGATGCGGTGCTCGATCAGCTCGAAGCCGGCGAAGCAGCGGTCCACTTCCTCCATCAGCGCGCCGGCCTCCTGGGTCGGCACCAGCCGCCCGCGCACGCGCTCGAACAGGCGCAGTTCCGATGAGGTTTCCAGCTTGCGGATGGCCTGGCTCACCGCCGGCTGCGAAATGCCCAGCAGGGTGGCGGCCTTGCTGGTGGTGCCGGCCTGCATCACGGCCCGGAAGACCTGGATCTCGCGCATGTCCATCTATAAGTCCCGCTTATTGACTAAGTTTCTTCGATTGTTGAGGCAATGGTAGGAAAGGCAGACACTGGCGCTGTTCCCGATCACTCCTAAGCCCAGCAAATAGATTAGATGAAAGCTATCAATCAGACTAATAGAGATTTCGCCAGTCTCTCGCCCGCCGTGCAGCGCGCCTCGACCGTGGTGTTCGACTCGCTCGACGCCTTCGTCAACCGCAAGCACCGCCAGCCCGACGGCTTCAGCTACGGCGTCACCGGCACGCCCACGGCGCGCCTGCTGGAAGACCGCATCGCCGCGCTCGAAGGCGGCCGCCACTGCGTCATCACGCCGTCCGGCGCGGCGGCGCTGATGACGGTGGTGATGGGCTTCGTGCGCGGCGGCGACCACCTGCTGCTGTCGGCCGCCTGCTATGGCGCGCTCAAGACCTTCGGCGAGAAGTGGCTGGCGCACATGGGCGTGGACGTGGAACTGTACGACCCGTCGATCGGCGCCGGCATCGAGGCGCTGATCCGCCCGGCCACCCGCATGATCTGCATCGAGGCGCCCGGCACCGTCACCATGGAAATGGCCGACGTGCCCGCCATCGCCGCCGCCGCGCGGCGCCACGGCGTGCTGACCATGATGGACAACACCTGGGCCAGCCCGCTGGGCTTCCAGCCGCTGGCGCACGGCGTCGACTTCAGCGTCGAGGCCGCCACCAAGTTCTTCGGCGGCCATTCCGACGTGCTGATGGGCAGCATCAGCATGAACGACGCCGACCACTACGCCGTGCTGCGCGAGACCCAGAGCATCCTCGGCCAGCAGGTCAGCCCGGACGACTGCTTCCTGGTGCTGCGCGGCCTGGAGACGCTGGCGCTGCGGCTGCGCGCGCAGAGCGACGCGACCCTGCGCGTGGCCGAGTGGCTGCAGGCGCAGCCGCAGGTCGAGCGCCTGTTGTATCCGCCGCTGCCCTCCGACCCGGGCCATGGCCTGTGGCAGCGCGACTTCCGCACCAACGGCTGCCTGTTCTCGATGGTGCTGGCGCCGGCGCCCGAGGCGGCCTTCAACGGTTTCTTCGACTCACTGCGGCATTTCGCCATCGGCGCCAGCTGGGGCGGGGTGCACAGCCTTGCCGCCTATTACCCGGCGGGGCTGCAGGCCGGCCGTGCCTTCCCGGCGACCGACCGGCCCATCGTGCGCCTGTCGATCGGCCTGGAGGAGGTCGACACGCTCAAGGACGACCTGCGCGGCGCGCTGGCGGCCTACCAGGCGCAACGCTGAACGCGCGGCGGGCGCCGTCGCTCGCCCGCGCGGCCGGAGCCTTCCGGCGCACCTGTTCAACACCGGCCGGCCTCGCATGGCCGACCGGCTCGAAGCGCCCCGAGGCGCTCACCACATAGCAAGGGGAATTGCCATGTTCAGCTTCAAGCAGACTTACCGTTGTCTCGCCCTGGCCATCGCGGCCTGCGCCCCGGCCGCCGTGCCGCTCCCGGCACAGGCCCAGGCCGCCGCCCAACCCGCGGCGCAACCCACGGCGCCCGCGACCGGCGCCTCGCCGGTGGCGGCCGCGGTCACCCAGACCAACAGTCCCACGGTGGACCAGATCCGCGCCCGCGGCTACGTCATCTGCGGTTCCGGCCATGGCACCACCGGCTTTTCGGCGCCCGACAAGGACGGCAACTGGAAGGGCCTGGACGTCGACACCTGCCGCGCCATCGCGATCGCGGTGCTGGGCGACGCCAGCAAGACGCGCTTCGTGCCGCTGACGGGCCAGCAACGCCTGACCGCCTTGCAGACCGGCCAGATCGACGTCCTGCCGCGCACCACCTCGTGGACCCTGCGGCGCGATGCCAACGGCATCAACTTCACCTACCCGAATTACTACGAGTACGACGCCTTCATGGTGCGCAAGGACCTGGGCATCACCCAGACCAAGGACATGAACGGCGCCACCATCTGCGTGCAGACCGGCTCGACCAACGAGGTCACGGTGGCCGACCTGTCGCGCAAGTTCAAGCTGGGCCTGAAGACCGTGCTGTTCGACAACGTCGCGGCCTCGCGCCAGGCGTTCTTCTCCGGGCGCTGCGACGGCCTGATCACCGACGCCTCGGCGCTGGCGGCGGTGCGCGCGACCCAGGCGCAGAACCCGGACGACTACGTGATCTTCCCGGCCAGCGGCCACAGCGAGGCGCTGACGCCGTCGGTGCGCCACGGCGACGACCGCTGGTTCGACATCGTCAAGTGGGTCATCCAGGTGCCGATCGCGGCCGAGGACATGGGCATCACCCAGGCCAACGTCGACGACATGCTCAAGTCCGACGATCCGCGCATCGCCCGCTTCCTGGGCAAGGAGCCGGGCAACGGCAAGGCGCTGGGGCTGGATGAGCGCTGGGCCTACAACATCGTCAAGCAGCTGGGCAACTACGGCGAGATCTTCGAGCGCAACGTCGGCAAGAACAGCCCGATGAAGCTCGAGCGCGGCATGAACCGCCTGTATCGCGACGGCGGCCTGATGTACCCGTACGTCTTCAACTGATCGGCGGCCGAGTCTCATCATGTTCAAGCGACTCTGGTTCGACGGCCGCGCCCGGTCCGTCCTGGCGCAGCTGCTGATCGCCGGCGCCTTCGTCGGCGGCGTGGGCTGGCTGGCCTGGAACGCCCACGCCAACCTGACCCAGCGCGGCATCGCCATGGGGTTCGACTACCTTGGCGAGGCGGCCCGTTTTCCCATCGCCGAAAGCCTGCTGGCGTACCAGCCGACCGACAGCTACGGCCGCGCCTTCCTGGTGGGGCTGGCCAACACGCTGTACATCTCGGCGCTGGTGATCGTGGCCTCGACGCTGCTGGGCTTCGGCCTGGCGCTGGCGCGCCGCAGCCGCCATCCGCTGGTGACGGGCCTGGCCACGGCCTACCTGGAAGCCGTGCGCAACACGCCGCTGGTGGTGCAATTGCTGTTCTGGTACAGCCTGGTGACGATCAACCTGCCGCCGGCGCGGCAGGCGCTGCAACCGCTGCCGGGCGTGTTCCTGTCGGTGCGCGGGCTGTTCTTTCCCAGCCTGTCGCTGCAGGGCGACACGCAGCCGCTGTGGTGGGCGCTGGGCGCGGCGGCGCTGCTGCTGTGGGGCGCGTGGCGCCTGGTGCGACGGTCCGTGGGCGGACGCGTGCCGTGGCGCGGCCTGGGCCTGCTCGCGGCGGTCGCGCTGGTGGCGGCCGCGGCGGGGTGGGGCGGGGCGTCGCTGCACGCCGACGTGCCGGCGCTACGCGGCCTGAACTTCGCCGGCGGCAGCGCCTTCACGCCGGAATTCACCGCCTTGCTGGTGGGGCTGACGATCTATTCGGCCGCGTTTTCCGGCGAGATCATCCGCGGCGGCATCGACGCGGTGCCCGCCGGGCAATGGGAAGCGGCCCATTCGCTGGGCCTGAAGCCCGCCGCCGCGCTGCGCTGGATCGTGGTGCCGCAGGCGCTGCGCGTGATCATCCCGCCGATGACCAGCCAGTACCTGTCCATCATCAAGAACACCACGCTGGCGCTGGCGGTGGGCTACCCGGACCTGTCCTTCGTCATCACCACCACCATCAACCAGACCGGCCAGGCCATCGAGGGCGTGGCGGTGCTGATGGCGGTGTACCTGAGCATCAGCCTGAGCGTGTCGCTCTTCATGAACCTGTACAACCGCCGCATCCTGAGGACGCAACGCGCATGAGCCTGTCCCATCCTTCCTCCCTGCCGCCGCAGGCCCTGCGGCCGCCGCGCGAGCGCCGCGACAGCGCCTGGCACCGCCTGTTCGGCAGCGCCGCCAGCGCGCTCGCCACGGTGGCCACGCTGGCGCTGGTGCTGGCCGCTGCCGGCAAATTACTGAACTGGGCGGTGCTCGATGCCGTCTGGCCAGGCGCCACGGGCGATGTCTGCCGTCAGGCCAGCGGCGCCTGCTGGGCCTTCCTGGGCGAAAAGATGCGCCAGATCCTGTTCGGCATCTATCCGCCCGGCGAGCAATGGCGGCCCACCGTGGTCTGCCTGTTCATCCTGGCGATGACGGTGTTCTCGCTCAGCCCGCGCCAATGGCGCGCGCGCACGGCGGTCATCTGGATCGCGGGGCTGCTGGCGGGCCTGGCGCTGATGCAGGGCGGCATGTTCGGCCTGGCGCGGGTGCCGACCTCGTCGTGGGGCGGCCTGCCGATCACGCTGCTGCTGGCGGTATGCGCCTTGGGCGCCGGACTGCCGCTGGGCGTGCTGCTGGCGCTGGGACGCCGCGGCAGCCTGCCGACGGCGCGCTTCATCAGCATCGGCGTGATCGAACTGATCCGGGGGCTGCCGCTGGTCAGCCTGCTGTTCATGGCGTCTATCGTGTTGCCCATCATGCTGCCGGCCGGCATGACCATCGACAGCCTGCTGCGCGCCGGCATCGCGCTGACGGTGTTCTCGGCCGCGTATCTGGCCGAGGTGATCCGCGGCGGCCTGCAGGCGATCCCGCCCGGGCAGGCCGAGGCCTCGCGCGCGCTGGGGCTGTCGTGGTGGCAGATGACGCGGCTGGTGGTGCTGCCGCAGGCGCTGCGCAAGGTGATCGCGCCGCTCACCAATACCGCCATCGTGATGATCAAGAACACCAGCCTGGTGCTGATCGTGGGCCTGTTCGACCTGCTCAGCTCGGGGCGCGCGGCGCTGACCGATCCGGCCTGGCCCACCCCCTACGTCGAGACCTATCTCTTCATTGCATCGATCTATTTCTGCATCTGCTTCGGCCTGTCGCGCTATTCGATGTGGCTGGAGCATCGCTATAAAAAAGGGGAACTCCGATGACCACGCCTTCCGCCGCCACGCCGCCCGCCATCGCCATCGCCGGCATGCACAAGTGGTATGGCGAATTCCATGTGCTGCAGGACATCAACCTGCAGGTCCGGGCAGGCGAGCGCCTGGTGATCTGCGGGCCGTCCGGTTCCGGCAAGTCCACCATGATCCGCTGCATCAACCGGCTCGAACGCCATCAGCAGGGCTCCATCGTGGTCAACGGCGTCGAGCTGACCGACGACCTGCGCGCCGTGGACGGCGTGCGCACCGATGCCGGCATGGTGTTCCAGCACTTCAACCTGTTCCCGCACCTGACGGTGCTGGAGAACTGCATCCTGGCGCCGACCCAGGTGCGGCGCATGGCGCGCGCCCAGGCGGTGGATCTGGCCATGCGCTACCTGGAGCGGGTGCGCATTCCCGACCAGGCCGGCAAGTATCCCGGCCAGCTGTCGGGCGGGCAGCAGCAGCGCGTGGCCATCGCCCGTTCGCTCTGCATGCAGCCGCGCATCATGCTGTTCGACGAGCCGACCTCGGCGCTGGACCCCGAGATGGTCAAGGAGGTGTTGGACACCATGACCTCCCTGGCCGAGGACGGCATGACCATGCTGTGCGTGACCCACGAGATGGGTTTTGCCCGCAACGTCGCCGACCGGGTGGTGTTCATGGACGGCGGCCGCATCATCGAGATGGGCGAGCCGGGCGATTTCTTCGACAACCCGAGGCACGAGCGCACGCGGGCGTTCCTGGAGCGCATCCTGCATTGAGGGCAGGGCGGCGGACGCGGTCGGAGCGCGGGGGTTTGTTTATGAAAATGGAAACCATTATCATGCATGCCTCTGTTGATTGCGCGCCATGTCCTTGCGTCCGTCCCGCCCATCCGGCTTTCTGGCCTATTACGAAGAACTGCTCGCGGTCTGGACCCGCAAGCTGGGCTGCCGTGACGCCGCGCGCGACCTGGCCCACGACGCGCTGGTGAAGTGCCTGGAAACCGATCCGGCGCAGGTGGAGCAACCGCGCGCCTACCTGCACCAGGCCGCGCGCAACATGGCCGTGGACCAATTCCGCCGCGATGCCGGGCAGGAATGGGTGCCGCTTGATACCATTGCCCACCACGCCAGTCCGCTGGGCGACCCGATGGCCCAGGCGCGCACCGGCCAGCTGGGCCAGGCGCTGGAAGCGGCGCTGGCGGAATTGCCGCTCAAGTGCCGCCAGGTGTTCGTCTGGCAGCGGCTGGAAGGCCTGACGCAGGCCGAGATCGCCGAGCGCATGGGATTGAGCAAGAACATGGTCGAGAAATACATGATCCGTACCGCCCTGCATCTGCGCGAACGGCTGGGGGCGTATGCGCCCAGCTGACGCCGCATCGCCCGCAAACGCCGGCCACGACGCCGGCCGCGACGTCGTCCGCGCCGAAGCGGCGCGTTGGTTCGCGCGCGCCCATTCCGGCGAATGGGACGCGGCGCGGGAACAGGCGCGCGCCGACTGGCTGGCCGCCGATCCGCGCCATGCCTACGAATACCGCCTGCTGGAATCGATCTGGCAGGCGGCCGGCGCCGTCGCGCCAGAACGCCTGCGCGCCCTGGCCGAAGCGCCGCGCCGGACGGCCCGTTCCGGACGGCGAGCCGCGCTGGCCTTGAGCCTGGGCGCCGCGATCATCGCCGTGGGCGGCTGGGCGCTGTGGCCGCGCGGCGCGGGCTGGACCGAATACCGGACACAGGTTGGCGAACTGCGCAGCGTGGCGCTGCCGGACGGCTCGCGCGCCGAATTGAACAGCCGCAGCCACATCCGCGTGCGCTTCGGCGAGGCCGAGCGGCGCGTCGAGCTGGTGGCGGGGGAGGCGCTGTTCTCGGTCGAAAAGAACACCGGCCGCCCCTTCGTGGTGGACGCCGGCCTGGGCACCGCGGTGGTGACCGGCACGCGCTTCGACGTGCGCCGTGACGCCGAACAGGTACGGGTGCTGGTGGAGTCCGGCTCGGTCAAGGTGGCCGGCGCGCGCGATGCCGCGGCCGTGCCCGTGGGGCCGGGCCAGGGCGTCCACATCGACGCGGCGGGCCAGGCCGACCGGCCCGCGCCCGCCGACCTGGCCGCGACGCTGGCCTGGCGCGGCGGCCAGATCCGCTTCAGCGATACCGACCTGGCCAGCGCGGCGCGGGAAGTGTCGCGCTATCGGCAGCATCCGATCGTGCTGGCGCCGGGGGTGGAGCACCTGACCGTGACCAGCGTGTTCCAGACCCGCGACACCGACGCCTTCCTGACCGCCTTGCCGCACATCCTGCCGGTACGGGTGCGCCAGCTGCCCGACGGCCGCAGCGAAATCGTGGCGCGCTGACGCTGTTACAAAATAGTTCGGCGACGCATTCAGGTTTTTCAGCCGTATTGCGTCTTCTTCTTGATTCCGTGGGGCATGGGGCCCATCGAGCACGGAGCAGGAGCAGAAGCTGTGGTTCACAAGAAAACAGGACAAGGCGCGCCGGTGGGTGCGCGCCTGACGATGGCAGCGATCGCGGTATTGCTGGCATGCGGCGCGGGGGCCGCCCACGCGCAGGCGACGGCGCCGGTCGCCATCGACATGCCGGCGCAATCGCTGGACCAGGCCCTCAAGCGCCTGGCCGAGACGCATGGCCTGCAGATCTTCTACGCGCCGCAAACCGTGGCCGGCATGCAGGCGCCGGCGCTGTCCGGGGCGATGACGCCGCAACAGGCGCTGGCGGCGCTGCTGCAGGGCAAGCCGCTGCGGCTGCGGCAGGAGGGTTCGGCCACCATCATCGAACCCGAGGCGGCCAGCGGCGGCGCCACCGTGATGGCGCCGATCGAGGTCAGCGCATCGCGCACGTCCAGCAACCTGGTCAGCCCGGTGCAGCAGACCATCGTGCTGGAACGCGATGCCTTGCAGGAATTGCGGACCGGTTCGGACAGCCTGGCCACGGTGCTGGCCAAGACGGTGCCGGGCATGGCCGATTCCAGCCGCACCATGACCGACTACGGCCAGACCTTGCGGGGACGCGGCGTGTTGGTGCTGGTCGATGGCATTCCGCTGAACACCAACCGCGATTCCTCGCGCAATCTCGCCAACATCGATCCGGCCAGCATCGAGCGCGTCGAAGTGCTGCGCGGCAGCAGTTCGATCTATGGCGCCGGGGCCACCGGCGGCATCGTCTCGATCACCACCCGGCCCGCCGGCGGCGAACCGGTGGCCGAAACCACCGTGACCGCCGTCAGCCCGCTGAGCCGCTTGAACGCGGACGGCCTGGGCGGCCAGCTGCAACAGCATTTCGCCGGCAGCCAGGGCATGCTGGACTACGCGCTGGACCTGGGCGCGCGCCACAATGGCGCATCCTATGACGCGCACGGACGGCGCATCGCGCCCGAGCCCAGCCAGGGCGACCTGTTCGATTCCAACATCTACAGCCTGGGCGGCAAGCTGGGACTGCGCCTGGACGACAAGCAACGCCTGCAGCTGTCGGCCAGCTACTACAACGCCGACCAGAATTCCGACTACACCTCCGATCCGTCGGTCGGGCGCCTGCCGCCGGGCACGGCGCGCGCGCTGCCGCTCAGCGGCCTGGACCTGGCCGACCAGAACCAGATCCGCAATACGCTGGTGAACCTGGAATACCAGCACCTGGACCTGCTGGGCAGCAAGCTCACGGCGCAGATGTACTACCGCGATTACTACACCCGCTTCACGCCGTTCGACGCGCGCGCGGTGGTGACGCGGGGCGGCAACGTCGACCAGGTCATGCAGAACAGCAAGGTGTTCGGCAGCCGCCTGACCATCGATACGCCGCTGGGCGAGCAGTCGAAGGTGCTGTGGGGCGCGGACTTCAACCAGGAACGCAGCGACATGCCGATCGACGTGTTCGACGCGGCCGCCTACGACGCCAGCGGCGGCCGGGTGTTCCGCAAGACCGGGCGCCTGACCTACATGCCCGAGCTGACCTCGCGCAGCACCGGCATTTTCGGCCAGCTGGAGCATCGCTTCGACGAGCAATGGTCGGTGCAGGGCGGGGCGCGCTACGAGTATGCCACCGCCCGTTTCGGCGACTTCGTGCCGCTGTCGCAGTCGCGCGTGGCGTCGCCGGCCTCGGTGCAGGGCGGCTCGGTCAGCTACGACGCCTTCCTGTTCAACGCCGGCCTGACCTACGCGCCGGTCCGCGGCCAGGAGCTGTACGCCAACTTCAGCCAGGGCTTCCAGCTGCCGGACATCGGCGTGCAGATGCGCAATGCGCGGCCAGGCTTCGACATCGGTTCGTCGGACCTGCAGCCGGTCAAGACCAACAACTACGAAATCGGCTGGCGCGGCGGAGTGGGCAACACCACGGCCTCGCTGGCGCTGTTCTACACCACCTCCAAGCTGGGCGATGTGCAGAGCTTCAACAACGGCCTGATCCTGACGCGCACCGAAGAGCGCATCCACGGCATCGAGGCGACGGTGGACTACCTGACCGACGACGAGAAGTGGGGCACGGGCGGCACGTTCACGTGGATGAAGGGGCGCGAGCGGCCCGACAACGGCCAATGGCGCGACATGACCGGCTACCGCATCCCGCCGCTCAAGCTCACCGCCTACCTGCAGTACCGGCCGAACGAGCGCTGGAACAACCGCATCCAGGCCAACTACTTCGGCGGCAAGGACTACCGGCTGGATGGCGTCGAAAGCTTCGGGCGCCGCGACGTGGGCAGCTATTTCACGGTGGACCTGATGAGCCGCTACCAGTTCACGCCCAAGGACACCCTGATCGTCGGCGTCGAAAACCTGTTCAATCGCGACTACTACCCGCTCTACAGCCAGTTGATGCGCACCAGCACCAACACCAGCCGCCTGCCGGCGCCGGGCACGGTCTTGACGCTGACCTACCAGCACCGCTGGTAGGGACTCGGGAAGGGGCAAGGGCAAGGGCCGCCGGCGTGTTTTAATACGCGCTTTACGAGCCCTTGAACCCTGACACGGTTCCGCTGCCTCATGTTGCGCCTGACCGAAATCATCCTGCCCCTGTCGACCTCCCAAGCGGATATCGACGACACCCTGCGCGCCGCGGCCTGTAGCCGCCTGGGAATCGCCCCCGATGCCCTGCGCGCGCTGACCATCTTCCGGCGCAGCTACGACGCGCGCAAGCGCAGCGCGATCACGCTGACCTATTCCGTGGACGTCGAGGTGGCCGACGAGGCCGCCGTGCTCAAGCGCGTCGCCGGCCTGCGCACGGTGATGCCGACGCCGCCCATGGAATACCAGTACGTCGGCCAGGCGCCGGCCGATCTGCCCGAGGGCAGTCGCCCGGTCGTGATCGGCTTCGGTCCCTGCGGCCTGTTCGCGGCGCTGATCCTGGCCCAGATGGGGTTCCGGCCCATCATCCTGGAACGCGGCCGGGTGGTGCGCGAGCGCACCAAGGACACCTGGGGGCTGTGGCGCAAGAACACGCTGCAGCCCGAGTCGAACGTGCAGTTCGGCGAGGGCGGGGCGGGCACGTTCTCGGACGGCAAGCTGTCGACCCAGGTCAAGGATCCCAAGCACTACGGCCGCAAGGTGCTGCAGGAGTTCGTCGCCGCCGATGCGCCGCCGGAAATCCTGTACGTCAGCAAGCCGCACATCGGCACCTTCCGCCTGGTCAAGATGATCGAGCAGATGCGCGCGCAGATCGCGACGCTGGGCGGCGAGTTCCGTTTCGAAAGCCGCGTCGACGACATCGAAATCGAAGACGGCCGGGTGCGCGGCGTGCGCCTGGCGGGCGGGGAGTTCATCGCCGCCAGCCACGTGGTGCTGGCCGTGGGCCACAGCGCGCGCGACACCTTCCGCATGCTGCACAAGCGCGGCGTGTTCATCGAACCCAAGCCGTTCTCGCTGGGCTTTCGCATCGAGCATCCGCAGTCCGTGATCGACCGGGCCCGCTTCGGCCCGAGCGCCGGCCACCCGGTGCTGGGCGCGGCCGACTACAAGCTGGTGCACCATGCCGGCAACGGCCGCGCCGTCTACAGCTTCTGCATGTGCCCGGGCGGCACGGTGGTGGCCGCCGCGTCGGAACCCGGCGGAGTCGTGACCAACGGCATGAGCCAGTATTCGCGCAACGAGCGCAACGCCAACGCGGGCATCGTGGTGGGCATCGAACCCAAGGACTTCCCGGGCATCGAAGACTCGCCGCTGGCGGGCATCGACTTCCAGCGCCATTGGGAGGCGCGCGCCTACGAGCTGGGCGGCGGCGACTACAGCGCACCGGCGCAGCTGGTGGGCGACTTTCTTGCCGGCCGGCCGTCGACCGCGCTGGGCAGCGTGACGCCCTCGTACAAGCCCGGCGTCAAATTGACCGACCTGTCGGCCAGCCTGCCGGACTACGTCATCGCCGCCATCCGCGAAGCCTTGCCCGCGTTCGAGCGGCAGATCAAGGGTTTTTCCATGCACGATGCCGTCCTCACCGGCGTCGAGACGCGCACCTCGTCACCGCTGCGCATCACGCGCCGCGACGATTTCCAGAGCATGAACACGCTGGGCCTGTTTCCGGCGGGCGAGGGCGCAGGCTACGCGGGCGGCATCATGTCGGCCGCCATCGACGGCATGAAGGTCGCCGAGGCCGTGGCGCTGCACTTGCTGGGCCGCGACGACATCACCGGCGGCAACCGCCGCGGCGCCAGCGACGACTATTGACCGGCTTCGGCGCGGCGGCGCGCCCCGCGCGCCATGCCAGCCGGCTCAGGCCGCTTTTCCATCGCGGCTGTCTGCCGCGCCGCATCGCTGCCCGCCACCAGGGTCTTGCGGAAGATCTCGATGGCGCTGGTCAAGGCGCGCACCGGGCGCGCGGATCAGGCGCGGGCGTCGCTCGCGCCTTCAAGGAACAGCTTCTGGCCATCACCAGCGCCTACCTGTCCAGAGCGAAGGGGAGCAAGGGAGAGATAATTCCATCCGCAGGACACTGATCGGCCTTTCCGTCAAACAGGAACCCCATGAAAATCCATCTGAATCGACTCCTGCTCGCGGCCGCGCTGGCCGGCGGCGCCGTCCCGGTCCATGCCGCGGGCGTGGACTACCGCATCGACCCCGAACACACGCAGGTGGTGGTGACCTGGAACCACCTGGGCTTCTCGAAGCCTTCGGCGCACGCCGGCGACATCCAGGGCGTGATCCGCTACGACGCGGCCAACGTTTCGGCCTCGTCGGTCAAGCTGGACGTGCCGCTGGCGAGCTTCACCTCGCATGTGCCGAAGCTGGACGAGATGCTGCGCGGCCCCGAATTCTTCGCCGCCGGCAAATATCCCGCCATCGGCTTCGAAAGCACCTCCGTCGAGGACAAGGGCAGCGGACGGCTGCTGATCCACGGCAAGCTGCGCATCAAGGACCACGAGAAAGCCATCGTGCTGGAAGCCAGGCAGAACAAGGCCGGCGTGCATCCGATGGCGCAGCGGCCGGCAATCGGCTTCGACGCGGCCACGGTCCTCAAGCGCAGCGATTTCGGCGTCCAGGCGTACGCGCCCGACGTCAGCGACGAGGTCACGCTGCGCATCACGGTCGAAGCGTTGGCCGACGCGGCGCGCTGAGCATAGCGGTGACGAACGGCTCGTCTAAGCCTGGCGAGCCGTTGTTGTCGGCGCACGGTTATCGGTGGGCCGGCAACAGGCAACGTGTCGGGAAGATGCGGATAGTCGAGCCACGGCGGGACGCGCGCCTGGATCGACATAAAATACGCATAATGTATATTATGTAAAGTAACGAATGGGTCCGGGCCCACGGATCGCTGGGATCGGCACGGCCATCTATTCAATGATTCTCGAATCATTGTATTATTCCGCCATGAATGAAGATCAAACCGTTCTCGCCCTTGGCGCCCTGGCCCACACCCAGCGGCTTCGCGTTTTTCGCGCCCTCGTGGTGGCTGGCCTCGGCGGCCTCACGCCCAGCGTGCTGGCCGACCAGCTGGACGTCGCCCGCAATACCTTGTCCTTCCATCTGAAAGAGCTGTCCCACGCCGGCCTGGTCACCATCGAGCAGCAAGGCCGCAATCTGATCTACCGGGCCGACTTCTCGCGGATGAACGGGCTGCTGGGCTATCTCACCGAACACTGCTGCCAAGGGGCTCCCTGCGAAATCTCCGACTCCAGCGGTTGCACAACCTGCTGATCCCCGAATATCCGATCCTCCACTCGTTGCCGCCAGGAATTTGCATGTCACGTTCTCCTTTCAAGGTACTGTTTCTCTGCACGGGCAATTCCGCGCGCTCCATCCTGGCCGAAGGCCTGCTCAACGGGCTGGGTGGCGACCGCTTCCAGGCCTATTCCGCTGGCAGTACGCCCAAGGGCGAAGTTCACCCGCTGGCGCTCTCCACGCTGAGCTCCTTTTCGCTGCCGACCGACGGCTATCGAAGCAAGAGTTGGGACGAGTTCGCGGCGCCCGAGGCGCCACGGATGGACTTCATCATCACTGTCTGCGACAACGCCGCCGGCGAGGTATGCCCGATCTGGCCAGGTCAGCCCATGACGGCGCATTGGGGCGTTCCCGACCCCGCGGCCCACGAAGGAACCGAGCAAGCGCGCCGCAAGGCGTTCCAGGATGCCGCGCGCGTACTGAAGCGCCGCATCGAGCTGTTCCTTTCCCTGCCCATGGAACGCCTGGACGCGATGTCGCTCCAGGCCGAATTGCGTGGTATCGGCAAGGCCCGGGAGTAAGTCATGTCATCCAATGCACAGGCAGCCGCGAGCGCCCCGCGGACGCGGGGCGGGATGAGCCTCTTCGAGCGTTACCTGACGCTCTGGGTGTTTCTCTGTATCGTCCTGGGCGTGGTCCTTGGCCAGCTCATGCCGGCCTTGTTCCAGGCGATCGGGCATCTCGAAGTCGCGCAGGTCAATCTTCCCGTCGGCCTGCTGATCTGGGTAATGATCATCCCGATGCTGCTCAAAGTCGATTTCGGCGCGCTCGGCCAGGTCCGGCAGCATTGGCGCGGCATCGGCGTGACGCTGTTCATCAATTGGGCGGTCAAGCCGTTCTCGATGGCATTCCTGGGATGGCTGTTCATCCGCCAGGTCTTTTCCCCCTGGCTGCCCGCCGACCAGCTGGATAGCTACATCGCGGGCCTGATCCTGCTCGCCGCCGCGCCGTGTACCGCAATGGTGTTCGTCTGGAGCCGGCTGACGGGCGGCGATCCGGTATTCACGCTATCGCAGGTCGCGCTGAACGACACGATCATGGTGTTCGCATTCGCGCCCATCGTGGGATTGCTGCTCGGCCTGTCGGCCATCTCCGTACCCTGGGACACCCTGCTTGTGTCAGTCGGGCTGTACATCGTCATCCCGGTCATCATCGCCCAGCTCTGGCGCCACGCGTTGCTGCGTCGCGGGCAGCAGGCGTTCGAGGCGGCCCTGGCCCGGATCGGGCCGTTCTCGATGGCCGCCCTGCTCCTGACGCTGGTGCTGTTGTTTGCGTTCCAGGGCGAAGCGATCATCGGGCAGCCGCTGGTGATCGCCATGCTGGCGGTGCCGATCCTGATCCAGGTGCTGTTCAATTCGGGGCTGGCGTACTGGCTCAATCGTCGCCTGGGCGAAAAGCACGACATTGCCTGCCCGTCGGCGCTGATCGGAGCCTCCAACTTCTTCGAGCTCGCCGTCGCCGCCGCGATCAGCCTGTTCGGATTCCAGTCCGGCGCCGCGCTGGCGACCGTGGTGGGCGTGCTGATCGAGGTGCCGTTGATGTTGCTGGTCGTACGTGTGGTGAACCGGTCCAGGGACTGGTATGACGCGGGCGCCAAGCGGAGCTGACCGGTGACGGGCGCCCCCGTCCGGGTCGTCGGCGCCCTGGGCACCGCCCAGACGCTGGCCTGGGCCTCATCCTACTATCTGCCCGCCATGCTGGCGGCGCCGATGGCGGCTGATCTGGGCGTTGCGACGCCTACCGTCTTCGCGGCCTTTTCCGGCGCGATGGTGGTGTCGGCCCTGGTCGGCCCGTGGGCGGGGCTGGCGATCGACCGCCACGGTGGCCGCGTGGTGCTGGCCGGCACCAGCCTGGTATTCGCGCTCGGATTGGGCATGCTGGGTTTTGCCCAGGGTCTTTGGACGATGGTCATCGCCTGGCTCGTCATTGGCGCAGCGATGGGCGCCGGCCTGTACGAAGCGGCGTTCTCCAGCCTGGTCCGCCTGTATGGACAGCACGCCCGCGGCGCGATCACGGGCATTACGCTGCTCGCGGGATTTGCCAGCACCGTCGGCTGGCCGCTGTCGGCCTGGATGGAAGCTCGGTTCGGGTGGCGCAACGCGTGCCTCGGGTGGGCCGGCATACATTTGCTGATCGGCTTGCCGCTGAACGCCTGGCTGCCCACGCTGCCGTCCCCGGCGCAGCCCGAACGGACTGCCGCCGCGGACCCCGCGCAGGCGATTGCGTCGGCATCCCCTTCCCCCGTTGCCGCGGCCGGGGGGGCTGGATACGCGACCGCCCTGCTCGCCTTCGTGTTCGCCGCAACCTGGTTCATCAGCACCGCGATGGCCACGCATTTGCCGCGGATGCTGGAGGCTGCCGGCGCCACGCTCGCCGCCGCGGTCGCGGTGGGCGCCCTCGTCGGTCCCGCGCAGGTGGCCGGCCGCGTGCTGGAGTTCGGGTTCCTGCGGCGCGTCCACCCATTGCTGTCGGCGCGCCTGGCCGCGTTGGCACACCCCGCCGGCGTGACCGTGCTGTTGATGGCGGGGCCGGTGGCGGCCCCCCTTTTCGCGATCCTGCATGGGGCGGGCAACGGCATCCTCACCATCGCGAAGGGCACCTTGCCGCTGGCGCTGTTTGGCGCCCAGGGCTATGGCGCGCGCCAGGGCTGGCTGATGCTGCCGGCCCGCATCGCCCAGGCGCTTGCCCCGCTGCTTTTCGGGCTGGCGCTGGACGCCTGGGGGGCCAACGCTTTGTGGCTGTCCGGCGTCATCGGCCTGGCCGCCTGTGGCGCGTTGATGCTGCTACGCGGCCCGCCCCACTCACATTGAAATTCCCGTCTTGCATCAAGAGAGGCATTGCATGAGTTCCACTCCCATTCATCACGACCATATGGAAGGCATGACGCCGGCAGCGTTCACCGACCTGCCCAACATCGATCCATCCCGGTTCAGCCGGCCGTCCCCCGGGGAATTGTTCTCTCCCCGGCGCGCCACGCACGCGCCGCGCTTCCTGCTGCTGTATGGCTCGTTGCGCGAGCGTTCCTACAGCCGCCTGGTCGCCGAGGAATCCGCGCGGCTGCTTCAAGCGCTGGGAGGCGAAACCCGCATTTTCAACCCGTCCGGGCTGCCGCTGGTCGACGATGCCAGCGATGATCACCCCAAAGTCCGCGAGCTTCACGAGCTGGTCCAGTGGTCGGAAGGCATGGTGTGGAGTTCGCCGGAGCGCCACGGCGCCATGACCGGCCTGATGAAGACGCAGATCGACTGGATTCCGCTGTCGGTGGGCGCGGTGCGCCCGACCCAGGGCAAGACACTGGCCGTCATGCAGGTGTCCGGCGGCTCGCAGTCGTTCAATGCCGTGAACCAGATGCGGGTGCTGGGCCGCTGGATGCGGATGCTGACGATACCCAACCAATCCTCGGTCGCCAAGGCCTACCAGGAGTTCGACGATGCCGGGCGGATGAAGCCCTCGCCCTACTATGACCGCATCGTTGACGTCGTCGAGGAACTGATGAAATT
The DNA here is from genome assembly GCF_059759395.1 of Achromobacter sp. EG18. NCBI lineage: Bacteria > Pseudomonadati > Pseudomonadota > Betaproteobacteria > Burkholderiales > Alcaligenaceae > Achromobacter > Achromobacter sp. EG18. The sequence goes on along the minus strand of NZ_CM186213.1, from coordinate 1,144,913 downwards.
CACCTTGCTCACGCGTGACGTCGCGCCCTACCTCGTGGACCGCTACAGCGAACGCAAGGAAGCCGCCGCGGCGCTGTCGCGCCGGGTGCGGCAAGCCTCCATCTAGACGGCCCCTGGCGTCCCCCCTTCGCGGCACTCAGCCCGGATGGAACTTGTACAGCGCATACGCCAGAAAACCCGCGCCCAGCGCCAGGTGGATGGCAATCCCCTGCCGCCCTTGCAGGATCGATGCCGGTTGCCTCGCGCGCACCAGGCAGGCGAGCAAGCCGGAATGCGCCAGCAGCAGCCCGACCGGCCACAGCGACAGGTACAGCAGCACCCCGAGCGGATCGGGACCGTAGCCGTCGCCGTGGCGCGGCGCTTCGTAGACGGCGACGATGATTGCCCAGACCGCCAGCGCCAGCAGGCTCGCCACGAAACTGATCCGGTAGTACAGAAACAAGGCCCCCCCTTTGCTTTTTCCGGGGCGCCATCGGCCCCGGTTGTGGCATTCATGCAAACGTTCCCGGCTCAATTTCCCAGCAGTCGCACCGTCTGCGGGTTGTAGCCGGAATAGGCGCCGGCGCCGCAGGCCACGACCGCTTGCGCCTGCGGCGGCACGCCCGTGGCGCGCACGGCCAGGTCACCTCCGCGCAGGCGCATTTCTCGGAACCGTTCCGCAGCCACCGACCCGTCGGACAGGAAATACAGCCGCACGCGTGGCAGGCCCTTGTCGGGATCGGCCTGGCTCGCGGCGCTGAAGGCGGGCACCACCACCCTCGCCTCCTGCCAACGCGACGGATCCTGCAGCGTCTGCCAGCGCACGCGCAGCGGCTGTTCCAGGTCCAGCATCGCGGGGCTGCCGCCGCGCGCCGGGTCGCAAGGCTGGCCAGCCTGGCTGCGCGCGGGATCGCCGCCCAGGTCCAGCGTCTGGCCGTTGATCTCCAGGCGGGCGATGGCGTGCGGGCTGTGGTTGTCCAGGCTGACGATGGCCAGCCCGGCAACGCGGGCCGCGGTCATGGCGTCCTCGGTGCTGGCGGCAAAGCGGCCGAGGCTGGGCGCCACCTCGACGTGATCGGGGTAATGGAAGTATTGATAGACCAGCAGCGCCGCTTCGCCGTAGGCGAATGCCGGCAGCAGCTTGCCCAGGTCGGGCGCGGGCAAGCGTCGCAGCGGCAGAGAATCGCCGGCCTGGCCGTCCTGCGAGGAATACGCATAGCGTTCGACGTCCGGCTTCAGGTGCGCGCCAGCGTAGGGAAACGTGCCGGCGGCAACCAGGTCCGGACCGGGATAGCGGCGAAAACGCGAGAAGCGGTCGTTTGTCGCTGAAGCAGGTTCCATATAGGGCTGGCCGCCGCCGTCGGTCGAGGATCCGGCGCGATAGTCCAGCCAGAGCGTGCGTCCGCTGAAGTTGACGTGGTTCTCGGTGATCGCCGGGTTGGCGCCGCGGAAGCGGTCGGCGCCGGCCCGCCGGATCTGGTCGTCGATCGGCACGATCATCAACGCCACCAAAGACGGCAGGAACAACAGCCCGTGCACCCGCGCGGGCACCTGGCCGCGATCCCGCACCAGGTACACGATCCAGGTCAGCACCAGCACGATGGCCAGCGGTCCGCCGAACAGGACGCCATATGACAACAGCGCCGCCATGCCCCAGCCGAGGTTGTCGCTGGAGACGGCCACCAGCCCCAGGAATGCCAGGAGCGTTGCCAGCACCAGCGACACGATGATGCCAAACAGATAGTTCTTGATCTTCAAATCGATAAGGCCTCGTCGGATGCCCGATGCGGGCGGCGGGGTCTTGCGCGGCGGACACGGCGGTCCGGCCGCGCCCACGATAACAGAGACGAGGGTTCAGGCGCGATCAGGCGGGGTCGGCGCGTCCGTCCGGCCAGGGATCGGCCCACGCCGGCAGCCGCATCAGGCCGTCGAGCCAGGCCACGATGCGCGGATACGGCGCCATCGGCATGCCGGCGGCCTTCCAGTACGCCGCCATCGACGCCAGCTGGAAGTCGGCGATGGTCAGCCGGCCACAGGCGACCTGTTCGCGGTCGCGCAGATGGGTATCGAGGACCGCGGCATAGCGGTCGAAGGCTTTTTCCTTGCCGGCCAGCTCGCCGGCGTCCGGCGGGCCGATGCCAAAGGTCGATTTGACGATGTGCTCGAAATAATACGGAGCGACCGCCGGGGCCCAATGACAGTCGTTCCATGACAGCCAGCGCAGCACCTCGATCTGTTCCCGCGTATCGACGGGCCACATGTCCGAGCCGGCCTTGACGCACAGGTACGCCATGATCGCGGACGACTCCCACAGATGGTAATCGCCGTCGACCAGGGTGGGCACCTTCATGTTGGGATTGATGGCGGCGTACTCCGGCCGCCGCAGCGCGCCCGCCATCAGGTCCATTTCGATGAATTCGGCCTTGATGCCCAGGTGCTTGACGAGCGCGAGGACGCGCCGCGGCGCCTGCGCCTGGATCCAGTAGATCTGCATGGGTTGCTCCTGCGGGGTGTCGATATGGTTGCCACTTGCGGAACACGATACTTCACTCGCCGCGGCCGTAGCACCCCAGGAACATCGCCACCGCCGAATCCACCACGCGGTCGCGCTCGGCCGGTCCCAGGGGTGGCTGTCCCAGCGTCACCTGCGGCCAGAAGGCGAAACTCTTGACCAGCCCCTGCAACTGATGGCCGGCGAACTCCGGATCGACCTTGGCCAGCCGGCCGTCGGCGATGGCGGCACGGATCCAGGCGGTCTCGCCGCCCTCCTTCGCGCCCATGCGGCAGACGATGGCCTGGGCCCGTTCCGGCGTGTGGATGATCTCCGCCATGGCGACGCGCGCCAGGTCGATGAAATTCGGATCGCCCAGCAGTTCCAGCTTCTGCATCAGCAGCTGGCGCAACTGCGCGGCCAGCGACTGGTCGGCGCGATACACGACCGTGGCGTTGGCAATGCTGCGGTTCCACAGCTGTTCCAGCATCAGCCCGAACAGTTCGTCCTTGCTGGGGAAATGGTTGTAGACCGTGCGCTTGGACACGCCGGCCGCGGCGGCGATGCGGTCCATGCTGGTGGCCTCGTAGCCCGCCGTGCGGAACTCCTCCACCGCGGCGCGGAGGATGGCTTCGCGCTTTCTGTCGGTGAGCCGCTGCGATACTTCTGCCATGGGAAATGTCCTGATAGAGGGATAGCGAAAATTTTACACTCATCGGTGTACTTTCATAAAAAAGGAAACTACACTGCTCGGTATACTTTTGGCCATGCCGGCCGTCTCCCTTCTTCCCTGGAATCGTGCCGTGACTGCTCCAACGCCCGCCTCCCCCGCCCTGCCCTCCACTCACGCCGTCCCGCCGCATCACCGCGACGGCCGCTTCCACAATGCCCGCCCGCGCCCCTCCATGGGCTTTTGGCAGGGGCTGAAGCTGACCTGGGCCTTCCTGTTTGGCAAGCCGGCGGGCACCGTGCCCGGCCAGCCGATCCCGGTGCGGCCGCTTACCCCCGCCGCGCTCGGCGCCGCGCCCGACCGCAGCCTGTTCCGGCTGGGCCATTCGACCATCCTGCTGAAGCTGCGCGGCCGCTACTGGCTGACCGATCCGGTGTTCTCCGAGCGGGCGTCGCCGGTGCAGTGGGCCGGCCCGGCGCGTTTCCACGCGCCGCCCATCGCGCTGGACGACCTGCCGCCGATCGCCGGCGTGATCCTGTCGCACAACCACTACGACCACCTCGACCGCGCCGCCGTGACCCGGCTGGCGGCCCGCACCGGCCGCTTCGTCGCGCCGCTGGGCGTGGGCGACCAGTTGATCGCCTGGGGCGTCGATCCGGCCAAGGTCGAGCAATTGGACTGGTGGCAGTCGACCGAGGTCGAAGGCCTGCGCCTGACGGCCACCCCGGCCCAGCATTTCTCCGGCCGCGGCCTGACCGACGGCGATCGCAGCCTGTGGGCCTCCTGGGTCATCGACGACGCCGGGATGCGGATCTTCTTCAGCGGCGACAGCGGCTATTTCGATGGCTTCAAGGCCATCGGCGACGCCTTCGGTCCGTTCGACCTGACGCTGATGGAAACCGGCGCCTATGACAAGCGCTGGGCTTTCGTCCACATGCAGCCCGAGGAAACGCTGCAGGCCCACCTGGACCTGCGCGGCCGCTGGCTGCTGCCGATCCACAACGGCACCTTCGACCTGGCCATGCACCCCTGGCAGGAACCGTTCGAGCGCATCGCCGCGCTTGCCGCGGAGCGCGGGGTGGCGCTGGCCACGCCGGAGATAGGCGAACGGCTGGACCTGGCCGCGCCACATCCGGGATCGCCGTGGTGGCGCGAGGTTGCGGCGCGCCAGCCAGCGTCCGGCGAGTGCCGCCTGCTGGCGCCTTGCCGGGCCCGGTGAGCCGGCAAGGCCGGTCCCCGCGGCCGGTCCGGTATCAGTCGAAACGCCCGAAGATGTGGCTGCAGTGGGTATACGGGTCGTTGGGCGTGCGGCGATCCTTGGTGAAGTAGTCGATGATCACGCCGTCCTGCAACTCGAAACTCAGCGTGCATTCATAGGTGTACCGATAGCTCTGGGCGCCGGCCGACGGGGCGCATCGCGGCGGCGCATTGGGGCCGTGCGTCTGCTGCAGGGTCTGGCCGGCCGGGCAGCCGCCGCTGCTGCTGGCCGCGGTCGAGCGCGCTTCCCGGCGGTAGTACTGCAGCATGCGGTTGCCGCTCTTTTCCGTGGCGCCGGTGGGCGGCCCCCAGACCCGCAGCAGCTCGGCCTCGGGCTGGCCGATCCAGGCATCCATCGTGCGCCGCACGGCAGACATTTCCCGCTTGCGGCGGGCATCGGCGCGCGCCAGCGGTTCCTGGGTACTGGCGATCTGGCGGCTGGCCTGCTTGTCCTGTTCCACACTCTTGTCGGCCTGGGCGCCCGCCTCGGCCAGGGCCTTCTTGCGGCGGGCCTCCAGGTCCCTCATCTCGCGTTCCAGTTCGGCGTCCGAACGCGGCTTGCTGGCGGGCCGGGTGCCGTCGGTCCACACCGTCTTCCAGACCAGGTCGCCGACATCTCCTGTGGTGAGCGGGCCCAGGTAGAGCCAGCCGCCCTCGGCGTTGCCGGCCTTGCGCGCCGCCGCGCGCTGAGCGCTGCTCTTGGGGCCCATGTCGCAGGCGAAGTCGATCAGCGCCTGCCCCACCGCATTCTTGGGCGGGCGCGCCGGCTGGTCCGGGGCGGTCGCCAGCTTGCCCCCGCGCGGCGACAGCTGGATCAGTTTTTCCTCGAGCGTTTGCCGCCCGCAATCGATGATCATGTTGGACGAGACCCAGTCCGGCGACTTGGCGTTCTCCAGGATCGTCAGCGTTTCGAGCTTGTAGGTCTTGGCGGCCTGGGGAACGGCGTCGAGGTAACTTTCGTCGACAGTGACGAAGATGCGGTCGGGTTTTGCGCCGCCGGCGTAGACGACCCAGCGCTCGTCCGCCAGCGCGGGCGACGTGGTCAGGATGGCGAGGAAAGTGGTGGCGAGCAGTCGATTCAAGGACGGGCTCCTGGTGGCCGTCATGGATGCGCGCATATTAATGGAACCTGAATGGGAAACACCACCTTCCTGGCCGCCCTCCCAGCCCCGTTGCCCGCCGGCCTCGCAACCGCAATTTGTTTACAATCGCAACGCAACGCGTATTGCGCCCAAGCCAATGCCCGCGACCCGGGTATTGCGGCTTGATGAGCCCGCTTCGGCTAGGCTTTGGCCTGCGCGCATGACCTGACCCCCGCGCGCCCGTCGACAGACGCGTCGCCCCGGCCGCGTGCCGGACCGGTCAGGCTCCCATTCCATGATGTTCCCCGCAATCGCCCCGTCCCGGCCTGACGCCCTGGACGGCCGGGAAGCCGTTTGCGTATTTTTTCCGCCCGGAGGTGCCTACGTCCTTTTCCCAGAAGTGCCGATAACTACAACAACATAATCCTTTGAACCGTAAGGTCTAATACCCATGAGAAAGTTTCTCAAGATCCTGGGCAGCCTGGTGGTGACGGTGGTGATCGCGGTCGCCCTGTTCCTGTACTGGCCGCTGCACCAACGTTCGGTCCCGGCGCCGGACAACGACAAGCCCCTGGACGCCGTGCTCGTCGGCGGCGGCATCATGAGCGTGACGCTCGCCACCTACCTGCAGGAATTGCAGCCGGACTGGCACGTCGAGCTCTTCGAACGCCTGGACGGCGTGGCGCTCGAAAGCTCCAATGGCTGGAACAACGCGGGCACCGGCCACTCCGGCTTCGCCGAGCTGAACTACACCCCCGAGATGCCCGACGGTTCGGTCGACATCAAGCGGGCCATCAACATCGCCGAACAGTTCGAGATCTCGCGCCAGTTCTGGGCGCACCAGGTCAAGACCGGCCGCCTCGGCCAGCCGTCGGACTTCATCAACCCGACCGGCCACATGAGCTTCGTCTGGGGCGATGACCGCATCGAGTACCTGCGCAAGCGCCGCGATGCCCTGGTCAAGAGCCCGCTGTTCTACGGCATGGAGTATTCCACCGACCCGGCGCGGATCCGCCAGTGGGCGCCGCTGCTGATGGAAGGCCGCGACGCCAGCCAGAAGGTCGCCGCCACCTACATGCCGCTGGGCACCGACGTGAACTTCGGCGTCATCACCAACCAGCTGACCCAGGGCCTGCAGCGCAACCCCAACTTCAAGCTGCAACTGCAGCATGAGGTCACCGCGCTGCGCCAGAACGGCGACAAGACCTGGAACGTCACGGTCAAGGACCTCAAGACCAACCAGGAGCGCACGGTGAAGTCGCGCTTCGTCTTCATCGGCGCGGGCGGCGCCTCGCTCAAGGTGCTGCAGTTGTCCGGCATTCCCGAGTCGAAGAACTACGCCGGCTTCCCGGTGGGCGGGCAGTTCCTGGCCTTCGACGCGCCGGCCATCGCCGGCCGCCACGAGGTCAAGGCCTACGGCATGGCCGATACCGATTCGCCGCCGATGTCGGTGCCGCACCTGGATGCGCGCAAGCTCGACGGCAAGCCGGTGGTGCTGTTCGGCCCGTTCGCGCTGGCCACGACCAAGTTCCTCAAGCAGGGCTCGGCCTTCGACCTGTTCTCGTCCGTGAGCCACAACAACGTCGCCAGCATGGTGGACGTGGGCCTGGAGAACCTGGACCTGGTCAAATACCTGGTGGACCAGGCGCAACTGACCGACGCGGACCGCCACGCCCAACTGCTCAAGTACTTCCCGCAGGCCAAGCGCGAAGACTGGCGCCTGGTGACGGCCGGTGAACGGGTGCAGGTCATCAAGCGCGATCCGGAGAAAGGCGCGATCCTGCAATTCGGCACCGAAGTCGTGACCGACAAGGACAACACCATCGCCGCGCTGCTGGGCGCCTCGCCCGGCGCCTCGACCTCGCCGCCCATCATGCTGAATCTGCTGGCCAAGGCCTTCCCGCAGCAGATGGAAGCGGGCTGGAAGGCGCGCCTGAAGGAGATCATTCCGTCGTATGGCCAGAAGCTCAATGACAGTCCGGCGCTGACCAACCAGATCCGCGCCATGACGAGCCAGGTGCTGCACCTGCCGTACGTGGAAGTGCCGGTGCCGGGCGCGGCGCCCGCCTCCGCGCCCACGGCCCCGGCCACCAACGCGCCGGCCCAGCCGGCACCGGGGCGCAATGCCAACACCGAGATGCAGGCGCTGTAGCGGCCTGCCCCGCCCTCCCTCTCCGGGAGGGCTTTTTTTTTGCGCGTCGGTCGACGGCATTCGCACCTGCGGCCGCCCCGGTCACTGTGCTAAGGTGCCCCATCGGCTATCGGATGATGACAAGAGACATGCTCAATCCCCTGGCTTGCCTGCGGCCGCCCATGGCCGCCGCCCTGATGTCGCTGGCCCTGGCCGCGCTGGCCGGCCCGCTGCAGGCCCGCACCCTCTACAACGACAAGGGGCTGCGGGTCGAAGAGACCGACATCGGCTTCCAGGACTACCAGGAAGGCAGGCGGCGCAACGCCAGCCAATACACCCTGGCCTACCAGCGCCAGCCGCTCTGCGGCAAGGGCGTCAAGCTGGGCGAGCGTTTCCTGCCGGCGGGCGACCCGCGCCGCGCGCGCGACTACTTCTGCGGCCCCGCCAAGCCGATCAACCCGCACGGGGTGCTGGCCTTCGTCACCCGCACCTCCGGCCACGGCAACCTGCTGTACCTGGATGTCGGCGGCGGAGATCTGCGCATCACCGACATCCCGGTGCAGAAGGAAGGCGACGGCGACAGCATCGGCGGTCAGGTGTTCCTGGACGCTGGCGAGCCGGGATGGACGCGCTACGAAAACGGCTGGTACGAGACCACGCTGATCCGCCACGAACCATTCCAGGCCGTGAGGCTGGGACCCGGCCGCCTGCTGGATATCGACAATGGCGTGGCGTTCCTGCTGGTGCCGCGCGGCCAGGAGGTGCAGACCGTCAAGCCGGCCAGCCTGGGCCAGACGGCCAACGGCACGCCGGTGGTGATCGCCGCCGAGCTGCGCCAGCGGCCGACGCCCGTGCGCTTTCGCGCGGTGGACCTGGCCACTGGCCGCGAGCTGGCCAGCGTGGCCGCGGGCGATGCCTGCCTGGATGCGCCGAGCATGGATTTCTGGGGTACCGGCCGCGCTTCGTCGGCGCAGGTGCCGTATGCCGAGCTGGCCGTGTGGCGGTCGCGCAATCTGGTCTACGTGGCCGGGGCCAAGCCGTCCTTGCGCCTGGCGGCGGCCAACGAACTGCGTCCGCTGGCCAATTGCCGGCGCGACTGGCAGCCGGCGCGCTGAGGCGCGTCCATGCCTGCCGCCCGCTTTACCGGGCGTACGGGGCGCTCCACGATCCCGCTGAACCGCTGCGCCAATCTCGGAGCGCGAGACGGACGCGGGCGGTTCTGCGCGCATCGTCGCTCAATACTAGGGTTTCCACTCATAAATTCGCTGAATTTCGCGGATAAGAATTCAGAATTTTTCTTATGGCGAGGGCACGCGTATAACGGTCTACGCAGCAACCTCGATTTACCTACAGAGAGAAAACCATGAGGGGAAATTCCAGGACGGGCCACCAGCCGGTGCGCGCGTCGACCGCCGCATTCATCGGCACGATGATCGAGTGGTACGACTTCTACATCTACGCCACCGCCGCCGCGCTGGTGTTCGGCAAACTGTTCTTTCCATCGGCCACGGGCTTCTACGGCACGCTGGCGGCTTTTGGCACCTTTGCCGTGGGCTTTTTCGCGCGGCCGTTGGGCGGCGCGCTGTTCGGCCATATCGGCGACCGCATCGGCCGCAAGAAATCGCTGGTCATCACGCTGTTGATGATGGGCAGCGTGACAGTCCTGATCGGCCTGTTGCCGACCTACGCCTCGATCGGCGTCTGGGCGCCGGTGCTGCTGGTGCTGCTGCGCATCGTGCAGGGCGTGGCGGTCGGCGGCGAATGGGGCGGCGCGGTGCTGATGGCGGGCGAACACTCGCCCGACAAGAGCAAGCGCACCTTCTTTGCCTCGTTCGCGCAGCTGGGCAGCCCGGCCGGCCTGATCCTGTCGATGCTGATGTTCAAGCTGGTGACCGGCCTGGACGACGCCGCTTTCCTGACCTGGGGCTGGCGCGTGCCGTTCCTGTTCTCGGCGGTGTTGCTGGTGGTGGGTTTCGTGATCCGCCTGAGCGTCAATGAATCGCCCGACTTCCTGGAAGAAAAGCAGGCCCAGGCGCAGCGCGCCAAGCCGGCCCGCGCGCCGCTGGCGCAAGTGCTGACGGGCGCGCCCGGGCTACTGGCGCTGGCCGTGGGCGCCAACGTGCTGGGCATCGCCGGGTTCTACTTCACCAGCACCTTCATGATCGCCTACACCACGCAGTACGTCGGCCTGAACCGCGCGGTGATCCTGGACTGCCTGCTGGTGGTGTCGATCATGCAGTTCTTCATCACGCCGCTGGCGGCCTATATCGCCAGCCGCGTCGGCAACCTGCGCTTTCTGGCGACGATGGCGCTGGTGTCGGTATTCACGCCATACGCCATGTTCAACCTGGTGGACCTGGGCTCGCTGTCCGCGATCACGCTGGGCATCGGCGTGGCGGTGCTGTTCATGGGCGCCTATTATGCAGTGATCGCCGGCTTCGTCAGCGACAGCTTTCCCACCGCGATCCGCTACACCGGGATTTCCATGGCCTACCAGTTGTCGGGCGCCATCTTCGGCGGCCTGACGCCGATGCTGGGCACGGTGCTGGCCGAGAACTTCAAGGGCCAGTGGTGGCCGCTGGCCGTGCTGTTCTCGGTGATTTCGCTGCTTTCCCTGGTATCCGTGCTGGCGCTGGGCGCCCATGGCCGGCGCCATGTCCAATTCCAACCCGAGGGCCATCGAGCATGAAGGCGTATTTCCACGACGATCAGAAATTGCACCATCCGCAGACCTATTTCTCGCGTGGCAAGATGCGCACGCCGCAGGAAGTGCCGTCGCGCCTGGACGCGTTGGCGCAGGCGGCGCGCAACCTGGGCTTCGACGTGCAGGCGCCGCCCGACCACGGCCAGGCCCCGCTCGAAGCGGTGCACACGCCGGCCTATCTGCGCTTCTTGCGCGAGGCGCACGCCGAATGGAAGAAGCTGCCCGATGACTGGGGCGACGAGGTGGTCTCCAATGTCTTCGTGCGCGAGCCCAACGCCTTGCGCGGCGTGCTGGCGCAGGCCGCGCGCTACCTGGCCGACGGCAGCTGCCCGGTGGGCCCGAACACCTGGCAATCGGCGTACTGGTCGGCGCAGTGCGCCATCGCCGGCGCCGACCGCATCGCGGCCGGCGACCGCCATGCCTATGCCCTGTGCCGTCCGCCCGGCCACCACGCGCGCCGCGACGCGGCCGGCGGCTTCTGTTACCTGAACAACGCCGCCATCGCCGCGCAGCGCCTGCGCGGCACCTATGGGCGCGTCGCCATCCTGGACACGGACATGCACCATGGCCAGGGCATCCAGGACATCTTCTACGAGCGCAGCGACGTGCTGTACGTGTCGATCCACGGCGATCCCGAGAACTTCTATCCGGTGGTCGCCGGCTTCGAGGACGAGCGCGGCGCGGGCGAAGGCGAAGGCTACAACCTCAACCTGCCGATGCCGCATGGTTCGCCCGAGTCGGTATTCTTCGACCGCCTGCGCGAGGCACGCGCCGCGATCGAGCAATTCCAGCCGGACGCGCTGGTGCTGTCGCTGGGCTTCGACATCTTCGAGAAGGATCCGCAGGCCATGGTGGCGGTGTCGGAAGACGGCTTCGAACGGCTCGGGCGCGAAGTCGCCGGACTCAAGCTGCCGACCTTGATCGTGCAGGAAGGCGGCTACTATATCGAGGGCTTGGAATCGAACGCCGCGCGCTTCTTCGCGGGGCTGGCCGGAACCTGATCACGGGGCCGGCACGGCGGACGGAAACCGGCCCTGTCCTTTCGCCGGAATCCGCCACGCCGCCATGTGCCCTGCCCCCGTCCGCCCCGCCCACGCCCTGTCGCTCGCGCCCGAGCGCATGGACTGGAACCTGCTGCGCACCTTCATGTTCGTGGTGCAGGCGCGCGGCGTGGGCCGGGCGGCGCAGGCGCTGCACCTGAGCCAGCCGGCGGTCAGCCAGGCCTTGAAACGGCTGGAGGATGCGGTCGGCGGTATGCTGCTGCACCGCCGCAACGGCGAATTCCGCCTGACCGGGCTGGGCGAAGAAATCTACGCCATCGCCCGCGACATGTACGGCGCCATGGCGCGCATCGAGACCGCCGCGCTGCAGGACCGGCACGAGGTCGCCGGCACGCTGCGGCTGCTGGTCATGAGCCGTATCCAGAGCGCGGCCTACGACGACTTCCTGGCCGACTTCCACCAGCGCCATCCCCGCATCGAATTCCACATCGAGGTGCTGCCCAGCGCCGACATCCTCGACGCCCTTTCCAAGCGGGTGCCCGCGCTCGGGCTGTGCCTGTGCCGCAAGCCGGTCGAGGCGCTGGAGCGCCGGCTGTTCCTGCGCCACCATTACGCGGTGGTCTGTGGCCGGCGCCATCCGCTGTTCTCGCGGCCGCGGGTGGGCATCGAAGACCTGATGGACCAGAACTTCGTCTGTTTCGCCAGCGACCAGATCGGCGACACGCTGTCGCCGCTGACCATCTTCCGCGACCAGCAGGGCTTCACCGGCCGCATCGTCGGCACCTCGCCGCACATCGAGGAAGTGCGGCGCATGGTGGTGGCGGGCATCGGCCTGAGCTTCCTGCCGGAACACCTGATCGTGCCCGACGTGGTCAACGGCGAACTGCGCCGCCTGCCGCCCAACGAGAGCGTGGCCGAGATCGACGTGTACCTGGCCTGGCACCGGCAGCGCAAGCTGAGCGCGGCCGAGACGGCCTACCTGGAGGCGTTCGAGCGCTTCCTGGCGCGCACGCCGCTGGCCGCGCGGGCGCGCTGACGGCGCTGACCGCGCCCTGAATCGGCGGCCGCATTTGACCCGGGATCGGGCAATCCGTCCGACCTTGCCGCCCGCGCACGGCACGAACCGTAGGCGGCGGCGGGGGTTCTGGCGATAATGGCCGCCTGGCTTTGCGCTTCACCCTTCCTTCACCTCCCTTCACCAAGAGGACGCCATGTCTCGTTGGACCTTCTATACCGCGCCGGGCACCTGCGCCCTGGCCACCCACATCGCCTTGCAGGAAGCCGGCGCCGAATTCGACGTCGTCAAGCTGGATTTCGGCGCGGGGCAGCAGCAGAGCCCGGAATTCCTGCGCGTCAATCCCAAGGGGCGGGTGCCGGCGCTGGCCACCGAGCATGGCGTGCTGACCGAGACCCCGGCGCTGCTGGCGTTCGTCGCGCAGCGCTTCCCGGCGGCCGGGCTGGCGCCGCTGGACGATCCGTTCGCGTTCGCGCGCCTGCAGGAACTGAACAGCTACCTGGCGTCCACCGCCCACGTGGCGCATGCGCACAAGCGGCGCGGCGCGCGCTGGGCCGACGACCCGGCGGCGCACGAGGCGATGCGCGCCAAAGTGCCGGAAACCATGACGGCCGTGGCCGCCTACCTGGAATCGCAGATCGCCGGGCCGTGGGCGCTGGGCGAACGCTTCAGCGTGGCCGACGCCTATCTCTACACCATCGGCAGCTGGCTGGAGGGCGACGGCGTGGATATGGCGCGCTTCCCGGCGCTGACCGCCTACCTGGCGCGGGTCGCGGCGCGCCCGGCGGTGCAGCGCGCGCTGGCGCAAGCCAAGGCCGAATAAGGCAGGTCCGCACAAGGCGGGTCCGAACGGGTCGCGTCCCAATAGGGCGCGTCCCAATGCCGCGTGCTTAGCGGATCGCGTCCATTTCTGTTATTTCTGTCTTGACAGAAATAACAGAAATACCTACAGTGGCCGCATGAAACTGACTCCGATCGCCGAACGCTTCATCCTCCACTGGGGCGAAATGGGCTCGCGCTGGGGCGTGAACCGCACCGTGGCGCAGATCCACGCCCTGCTCTACCTGCTGGGCCGGCCCGCGCCCGCCGAGGAAATCGCCGAAACGCTGGGCGTGGCGCGCTCGAACGTCAGCAACAGCCTCAAGGAACTGCAGGCGTGGCGGCTGGCCAAGGTGGTGCATGTCATGGACGACCGCCGCGACCATTTCGAGACCTCCACCGACATCTGGGAATTGTTCAAGCTGATCGTCGAAGGCCGGCGCCAGCGCGAGATCGACCCCACCCTGTCGATGCTGCGCGACACCCTCGCCAGCCCCGAGATGGCCGACGAAACCCCGCTGACCGCGCAGCGCGTGCGCGAGACGCTGGCGTTCCTGGAAATCCTCACCACCTGGTCCGATGAAATGCTGCGCATGAAACCCGAGACGCTGATGAAGACGCTGGGCATGGGGGCCAAGATCAGCAAGACCATGCGCCGCACCAAGGCGTGAGGGCGTGGCGGGACCGCGTGTCCCGCCATTTTTTTGGCCTGTTATTTCTGTTTATACAGAAATAACAGAAATAAAAGAACCAAGCGGTCGATACGGCCGGAGGCGGGTCACATGAACATTCTGGTATGCGGTGCCAATGGCTTTATTGGCCACGCGTTGTGCCAGGCGCTGGCGCGCGACGGGCATCGGGTCCTCAAGGGCGTGCGGCGGGCGCGGCATGCCGACGAGATCGCAGTGGACTATCGCGTCGATACGACGCCGGCCGCCTGGGTCGACCGCCTGCGCGGCATCCACGTTGTCATCAACGCGGTCGGCATCCTGCGCGAAGGCGACCGCGGCGATTTCGACCGGCTTCATCACCTTGCCCCGGTGGCGCTGTTCGAGGCGGCCGCGCAGGCCGGCGTCAGGCAGGTGCTGCAAGTGTCGGCGCTGGGCGCCGAGGGCGGCGACACCGCCTACTTCCGCAGCAAGCGCGCCGCCGACGACCATCTGCGCACGCTGCCCATTGCCCACCACATCCTGAGGCCGGCGCTGGTGTACGGCGCCCAAGGCGAGTCGGCGCGCTTTTTTCGCGCATTGGCGTCGCTGCCGCTGCATGCCCTGCCCGCCGGCGGCTGCCAGCCGCTGCGTCCGATCCACATCGACGACCTGGCCGAGATCGTGGTCCGCCTGGTCAACGGCGCGGTCGACGCGCCTGCGGTGCTCGATCTGGTGGGCGACACCGAGGTCACCTTCAAGCGCATGCTGGCGGTCTATCGCACATCAATGGGCTTTGCGCCAGCGTGGACGCTGACCGTGCCGGGTGCGCTGGTCGCCGGGACCGCGGCGCTGTGCGACCGTCTGCCCGGCTCGATCCTGACGCGCGATACCTGGCGCATGCTGCGCGCCGGCAACAGCGGCGATCCGGCGGCCACGGCGCGGGCGCTGGGACGCCCGCCCGCCGGCATCGACGCCTTCATCGGCCCGGACGAAGCGTCCGCCCTGCGCCAGCAGGCCCTGGCGGCCTGGCGCCCCGCCCTGCTGCGCGGCGCGCTGGCGCTGATCTGGTTGTGGACCGCGCTGTGCAGCGCCTTCATCTACCCGACCGGCGACAGCCTGGCGCTGCTGGCGCGGGTCGGCCTGCACGGCCCGGGGGCCGTGGCGGCGCTGTACCTGGCCGCCGCGCTGGACGCCGTGTTCGGCGTCGCCACGCTCTGGCGACCCGGCCGGCGGCTGTGGGCCGCTCAGCTTGCCCTGGTGCTGGGCTATTCCGCGGTGATCGCGGTGGCTTTGTCGGAATTCCTGTGGCATCCGTTCGGCCCGCTCCTGAAGAACGTCGCCGTCATCGCGCTCCTGTTCATCCTGTTCAGCGAGGAAACCCAATCATGAACGCCTATCTCACGATCAAGACCCTGCATATCCTGTCGTCCGTCCTGCTGGTGGGAACCGGTTTCGGCACCGCGTTCTACCTGTTCTTCGCCAACCGCACCGGCTCGGTGCCGGCCATCGCGGTGGTCTCGAAGCTGGTGGTGCGGGCCGACCTGTGGTTCACCACGCCCGCCGTGGTGGCGCAGCCGCTGACCGGATTGTGGCTGGCGCATGCCGCCGGCTGGAACTGGACCACGCCGTGGATCGCCGTGTCGATCGGGCTATACCTGCTGGCTGGCACCTGCTGGCTGCCGGTGGTGTGGCTGCAGTACGAAATGGCGAAGATGGCGGACGGCGCCCACACGGCCGGCGCCACGGCGCTGCCGGCGCGCTACTGGCGCTTTGCGCGCTGTTGGGAATGGCTGGGCTACCCGGCGTTCCTGGCGATGGTGGCGGTGTATTTCCTGATGGTGGTCAAGCCGGCGTTGTGAGGACGGGGCCGCCTTGCCCCCTTTACGGCATGGGAACCCGCGCCCTGCCGGCGCGGATTCCCGACGGCGCGTCAGTCGATGGCGGCGCCGGCCGTTTTCACGACCTTGCCGAGCCGCGTGTATTCCTCGGCGCCGAACTCGGCCAGCGACTGGCGCGAGGTCGGCGACGGGATCGCGCCGCGCGATTCCAGCGCCTGCTTCACTTCGGGCCGTTGCAGCGCGCGGTTCACGGCGGCGTTCAGCTTGTCGAGAATAGCGGCGGGCGTGCCCTTGGGCGCATACAGCCCGTCCCAGGCGAAGAACTCGTAGCCCTTGACGCCGGCCTCGCTCAAGGTCGGGATGTCGGGATTCGACGCAACGCGCTGCGGCGTGGTCACGCCCAGCGCGCGCAGCTTGCCCGCGGCGATCTGCCCCGACACGTTCGGCATGACGTCGATCAGCAGCGAAATGCGCCCGCCCAGCAGGTCGGTCATGGCGGCGCTGCCGCCCTTGTACGGGATGTGCATGATCTTGACCCCGGCCATCTGGTTCAGCAGTTCACAGGCCAGGTGCGACGAGGTGCCGTTGCCGGCCGAGCCACAGGTCAGTTCGCCCGGGTGCGACTTGGCGTAGGCCAGCAGCTGCGCCAGCGACTTGAAGCGCTCGTCGGTGGCGTTGACCACCAGCGCGGCCGCGATGACGGTGAAGCGCGAGACCGGCTCGAAGTCGCCCGGCGCGTATCCCGGCGACTTGTAGAGCCAGTGGTTGGTGGCCTGGGTGCCGTTGGTGCCGTAGGACAGCGTATAGCCGTCCGGGTTGGCGCGCGCCGCGATGGCGGTGCCGATGTTGCCGCCGGCGCCCGGGCGGTTCTCGACGATGATGGACTGTCCGAGTTCGCGCGACAGCGGCTCGGCCACCAGCCGAGCCAGGGTATCGCCGCCGCCGCCGGCGGCGAACGGCACCACCAGGGTGATGGCATGGGTGGGCCAGTCGGCGGCCTGCGCCGGCGCGGGGCCGGCCGCCAGCGCCATGCAGGCGGCGGCGATGCCGATCGAGGTCTTGAGGGGGATCATGGTTTGTCTCCTTGGGGGTGCGGGGCGCGCGGCCGCTGGTTTTGATGTATCGGACGCGCGTGGAACGAAAAATGGAATGGCGCGACGGGCTCCCGGCGGCGTCACACGAAGCGGCAGCTGACCGCGCCGAGCACGCCGTAGTCCACGTGGAAGGTGTCGCCGCGCTGGGCGAACACCGGCCGCGTGAACGAGCCGCTCAGGATGATCTGGCCGGGTTCCAGCGCGACGTCGTAGCCGGCCAGCTTGTTGGCCAGCCACACCACGCCGTTGGCGGGATGGTTCAGCACGCCCGCCGCCAGGCCGGTTTCCTCGATCACGGCATTGCGCGACATCATGGCGCCGACCCAGCGCAGATCCACCTCACCGACCCGCACCGGCCGGCCGCCCATCACCACGCCGGCGTTGGCGGCGTTGTCGGCGATGGTGTCGAAGACCTTGCGCGGCCGCTTGCTGTCGGGGTCGATCTGGTGCGAACGCGCGTCGATGATTTCCAGCGCCGGGATCACGTAGCGCACCGCGTCCAGCACGTCGAACAGCGTCACGCCCGGGCCTTGCAGGCGGCGCTCCAGGATGAAGGCCAGCTCGACCTCGACCCGCGGCACGATGAAGCGGTCGTGCGGGATCTCGGCGCCGTCCTCGAACAGCATGTCATCCAGCAAGGCGCCGTAGTCGGGCTCGTCGATCTGCGAGGACAGCTGCATGGCGCGCGAGGTCAGGCCGATCTTGTGGCCGACCAGCCGGCGGCCGCCGGCGATCTTGGCCGCCACCCATTCGCGCTGGATGGCGTAGGCGTCGGCGATGGTGATGTCGGGATGTTCCAGCGACAGCTGGCGCACCTGGGTACGGCTGCGTTCGGCCTGGTCCAGTCGCTGGGCCAGCGCCTTGATGGTCGCGGCGTCCATGGAGGTTCCTTGGGGTGTCATGGGATTTTCGGGCACGGTTTGGGGGATGTCATTCGGGCGGCAGATGGCGCCGGCTGCGTTTTTCCGCCAGCAGCCAGTCCTGGCCATGGACGGCCAGGCGGTCCTGGCAGTCGCGGATGGCGACCAGCCGCGGCGCCCCGCCCTGCACTTGCGGATCGCTGTCGTAGGCGGTGAGGAAATAGCCGACCATCGCCCGCGACCCGTCGTATTCGAGCAGGCGCAGGTTGGTGATGACATGGCAGGTGGTGCGCTGCGGCGGCCGTGCCTCCAGGGCCGCCAGCACTTCGCGCGGTCCCGTCAATAGCTGGCCCTGGCGCAGCCAGGTGCCATCCGGCGCGATGAGCGAGGCGGCGGCCTCGTGGCGCCGGGTATCCAGCGCGTGGAAAAAGGCCAGGACGACCGCCTCGCAGGCGGCCTTGGCGTGTTCGGTCTGCATTCGGTTCTCCATCGTGGGTCAGCCGATCCGGGCGCTGGACAGCGGCGCGTCGGCGCGCGCCAGTTGCGCGGGATCCACCTGGGTGCCCTGGGCGATCCACTGGCGCAGCTGGCGCAGTTCGCGCGCCGCGTTCACCGCCACGGCGCCAACCACGCGTCCGCCCTCGTCCAGCGCCACCGACAGCAGCGCCCGCGCGTCCGCCAGGGGCCGCAGGACTTCGCGCCCGCCCCGCGCCGGGAAGCCGGCGATCTGCACCATGGCGTCGTACTGTTCCGACCAGACCGCGCCGCTGGGCAGGTAGGGCTGGCCCGCATCCAGCGCCGACAAGGCCGCCGCCGCGCCCTGGTCCTGCGCGTTCTGCCAGGATTCGAGGCGGATGGGTCCGCCGCCGGCGGGCGTGGCTACCGCCACGTCGCCCGCGGCCAGCACATCGGGCGCCGACGTGCGGCAGTATTCGTCGACCAGCACGCCGCGTTCGCAGGCGATGCCGGCCTCGCGCGCCAGGGCGTCGTTGGCCTGCATGCCGACGCCCAGCACCACGGCGTCCGCCTCCAGGCGGCTGCCGTCCGCCAGTTCGGCCACGCAGCCGCCCTCGGGCCGCGCATGCACCGCGCGCAGGCTGGCATTCAAGCGCAACGAAACGCCCTGCGCGGCGTGCAACGCCGCCAGGTGGGCCGAGACGCCGGGCGGCACGCTGCGGGCGCACAGGCGCGGCGCCTGTTCCAGCACCGTGGTGGCGCAGCCCGCCAGGCGCGCGGTGGCGGCCACTTCCAGGCCGATCCAGCCGCCGCCTGCGATGACGATGCGGCGGCCGGGGCCCAGGCGGGCCCGCAGGCGCAAGGCATCGTCGCGGGTGCGCAGCACATGGACGGCGGGGCCGTCGGCGCCGGGCAAGGCCGGCACGATGGGACGGCCGCCGGTGCACAGGATCAGTTTGTCGTAGCTGAGCATGGCGCCGTCGGACGTCTCGACCTGATGGCGCTCGGGCCACAGCCGCGTCGCCGCGACGCCGGGCCGGAACGTGATATCCAGTTCCGCCAGGCGTTCTTGGGAAAACAGCTCGGTGCTCTCGGGCGCGGCCTGGCCGCCCAGCACCGCCTTGCTCAGGGGCGGCCGCTCGTACGGCGGGTGCGGCTCATCGCCCAGCAGCACGATGCGGCCGCGGTAGCCACGGCCGCGCAGCGTGGCCGCGGCCCAGCCGCCGGCCTGCCCCGCGCCGACGATGACGATGGCGCCGGCGCTCACGCGGCCTCCGGGCTCAGGTAGATGGTGCCGGCCTCGACCCGCACCGCGTAGCGCCGCAGGTCGGTGGTGACGGGCGGACATTGCGGTTTGCCGCTGCGGACGTCGAACACGCCCTGGTGCAAGGGGCATTCGATCGTGCCGTTCTCCAGGTAGCCGTCGGCCAGGCTGGCATTGCCGTGCGGGCAGCGGTCCTGGGTGGCGCAGATCTCGCCCTGCAGGTCGTACAGGCACACGGCCTCGCCCTCCAGCGCGACGCGCAGCGTGCCGGTGTCGGGGGAAATATCGCCCACCTGGGCGACCGGAGTCCAGGTCGTCATGGTCACAGCCCCATCGCGTTGCGGTAGTAGTCGTAGAACGAGCGGATCAGCACTTCGGTCACCATGTAGTCGGCCGGCTCGGTGTCGCGCCCGCCCATCTCGACGATGCCGCGCGCCTCGGGGTAGCCGGTGACGCCGATCTGCACCTGGTTCAGCATCTCGCTGTCGTCCATCGAGACGAAGCCGGCCGGGCCCAGCAGATTGGCGTGCTTCAGGCGCAGGCGGGTCATTTCCTCGTCATCGTCCTCGTAGCCGTAGTAGGTGAAGACGAGTTCGTGCTCGGTCGGGCTGCGCGGAATCACGTGGCGGGTCTTGAGCGAATTGGCCTGGATGCCGAACTGCGCGGCGGGAAAGACCCAGGCGCCGCCGACCCGGCCGCGGTTGAATTCGGCGCGCGGGGTCACGGTTTCCAGGTCGAGCAGCTCCAGGTCGTCGCGAAAGCGGCTCATTTCGCTGGTGGCCTCGGTCTTCTTCTTGCCCTCGTTGTGCGACACCATCACGCTGTGCGCGCCGCCGCCGGTGGGAATGCACTCGGACTTGGAGTCCGCGCGCCACAGGCCGAAGGTGATGTAGAAGGTGTGCAGCAAGGTGGCGTGGTATGGGTCCTTCAGGTTCTCCAGGTACATCTTCCAGTTGCTGGGAATGAGCTGGCGGCTGTAGCCCAGCAGCTTGAGCTTCTTGCCCGGCAGCATGTGGTCGATCTCGGCCAGCACCTCGGGGCCGCAGTAGTCCTCGAAACTGGGCGCATCGTCGGCGAACGTCGCCCAGATCGAGCCGCCGCGGTTGACGCTGCGCAGCTTGCGGATGCCGTTCTGCTTGGGATCGAAATCGCGCGGCATGCCGCCCTTGCCCATGGCGCCGCGGCGGAACGGCACGCCCTGCAGGTTGCCATCCAGGTCGTAGTTCCACTGGTGATACGGGCAGGTGAAGTCGCTCACCTGGCCGGTGTTCTTCCAGCAGATCTGCGCGCCGCGGTGGGCGCAGCGGTTCTCCAGCACGTTGATCTCGCCGCTCTCGGTGCGCACCATGATGACCGGGCGGTTGCCGATCCAGTTGCGCTTGTAGCAGCCGGTCTCGGGCACCTCGCACTCCAGGCCGACGTAGTTCCAGGTGCGGCCACCGAAGAAGACGTCCATCTCCTTTTGGAAAATGGCCGGGTCGGTGTAGACCCAGTTGGGAATGCGCGTGTAGCCCTCCTTGGGCCAGCGGCGCTCGATATGGATGGGGGCCGCGGCGGGAGTTTCCAGCACGGCGGAATCGGAACAGGTCATGGCGGGTTTCCTGGCAGCGGGATCAGAGGGGAACGATGAGCGAGGTGCGCACGCGGTAGTTGTCGTAGACGCAGTCGCGGCGGGTCAGCAATGGGCCCTGCGGCGTCAGGCGCAGCTCGTCCAGGTAGCGGCCCACCATGTTCAGCGTGGGTTCGCGGTCGGACAGCGACTCCATCACGGCGAAGTTGGCCTGGGCCACGATGCGCTCGCCCTGCGCCTGGATGACGCGCAGGCCGCTGATGAAGTGGCGCAGCGAGCGCGGCTCGAACATGGTGGTCTCGCGCAGCGCGGTGACGCGGTCGCGCAGCATGTTCTTGTTCATGCAATAGATCAGGCCGAGCGGCAGGCCGGCGTCATGGTTCTCGCGCGACAGCACGCGGTAATGGCAGTCCTCGGTGAAGAAGTCCGGCCACTCCTCCAGCCGGTCTTCGTCCAGGCAGTAGGCGTAGTCGTCGTAGAAGTCGCGCAGGCGGGCGCGCAGCGAGGTGTCGTCGGGCAGTTGGATCTGGGTCATGGGAATTTCCGGGATGCGGCGGGCGCGTTCAGGACGCGGCGGCCAGTTGCGCCAGGTTGCTTTCGAAGCCGCCCTGGCTGCCGAGCGCCAGGATCGGTTCCTGCATGCGCTCCTGCCAGATCAGCGATTCCATGGCGATCTGCAAGGGATGGTCCTGCACCGTCAGGGCCGAGGTGGTCTCGGTGCCCGAGTGGTGCGAATGCATGGCCCAGCCGGGCGCCGACAGGATCAGGTCGCCGGCCTTCCAGTCCAGCCGCACGCCGTTGACCTTGCTGTAGCCGTTGCCGCGCAGGTAGTAGTTGATGGCCGACGAGCTGTGGCGGTGCGGCACGTGGTGGTTGTCCGGCGGCGACGACGAGATGGTGGCGAAGAAGCTGTGGGTGGTGCCGATGCGGCGCTCGGTGGCCGGGTTGTACAGCACGAACAGGCGCCGGCCGTTGTAGCCGCGCGCCATGTCCTCGACGCTGGGCAGGTGGCGCGAGACCGCCGCCCAGGGCCAGTGCAGCGCCTTCGATTCGAGCACGTCGATGTCGATCAGCCACTCGTAGCCCATCAGCCAGGCGCCTTCCGGCGTGATCTGTTCGCGCAGCGCCAGGTCACGCGCGCGGACCGACTCGGGCGAGCGCGCGGGCGCCGGGCGGGTGTTGGCGTCGGCCGGCGGCACGTCGCCCTCGAATTCCTCGACGTAGTGGATCTCCAGCTTTTCCAGCAGGGGCGCGTTCGAGTACGACAGCCGCACCCAGGGAGTATTGCCTTCGTTGCGGTACGAATGCACCTGCATCGCAGGCGTGTTCCACACGTCCCAGCGGCTCACCGCGATGTCGCGGCCGGCCACCGTGGCCACGCCTTCGCCGCTGATACAGATCTCCAGCATGTTGGAGTTCTTGCGCAGGTTGAAGGTGCGTTCGCCGGGATTGACGACGTTGATGGTGACATCCGTGCCGGGAGCCAGGCCCAGGCCGGGCGCCGTCGCCTGCGGATGCACGATGAGGGACGCACGGCGGCCGTTGTCGGGGCGCGGCGCGTCGATCAGGCGGGCGATCTCCAGGTCGATCGCTTCCTTGGGGATCACGATCGATGGCCATTTGTTCTGTTCGCGGGGCGCGGCCCCGCTGACGTCGACGAACATGTCTGTCTCCTGTGGCCGGCGGGCGGTGCGCGCCGGCGTCATGATGCTTTGAAGGGGGTAATCGAAATCAGGGCTGCGCCAGCAGCAGGTTGTCGCGGGTCTGCGGCGGCAAGGCAACGCCCAGGCCATGGTCGCGGGCGTGTTCGTACGCCACCTGCGCCATCGCCAGGTCCGACAGGCCCATGCCCATGCCCTTGAACAGCGTCAGCCGCGCATCCGGCGCGCGCGTTTCGCCGCGTGCCAGCAGCTCGCCCAACACCGCCACGCCGTCCCAGGGCGCGCCGTCCGCGCCATAGCGTTCGCGCAACTCGCGCGAACCGCGCCGGGCGTTTTCCAGGTCGTCCACCACCACGCGGTCGGCGCGCTCGAACACGTCCTGGGCGAACTCGGCCTTGGCCGGCAGGATCGCGCCCACCGCGTTCAGGTGGCGGCAGTCGGCCAGTTGGGCCGCGTCGACGAACGGTTCGACGGCACGCGTGATCAGCGTGACGATCTCGGCGCCGGCCAGCGCGTGTTCCAGCGTGGGCGATTCCTCGATCGTGAAGGCGTACTTGCCGGACACGGCATCGACGAAGGCGCGGCGCTTTGCCGGCGTCGGGCTGTAGACCCGCACGCGCCGCAGCTTGCGCACCGCGGCCAATGCGGCCAGTTGCGTCACTGCCTGCGGGCCGGTGCCGATCAGGGCGGCCTGCGTAGCGCTCTCGGGCGCCAGGGCGCGGGTGGCCACGCCGCTGATGGCGGCGGTGCGCAACATGCCCAGCGCGCGCGCTTCGATCACCGCCCGCAACAGGCCGGTGTCGGCGTCGAACAGGCTGAACAGCGACCCGCCGCCCGCCTTGGTGTGGACCCAGGTCTTGAAGCCGGCATAACCGCCGGGGCCGGGCTGCACCGAGCCCAATGCATGCATCGAGCTGCCGTCGCCCCAGGTGGCCAGCGCCTTGGGCACGTTGCGCGCGCCGTCGCGCGCCTGGGCCACCAGCATGCGTTGCAGCGCCTCGATGGCGCGCGGGATGGTCAGCGCCGCCACCACGTCTTTTTCGGTGAGATACCGCAGTGCTTCGGTCATGCCTGTGTCCTTCGTTTCATTGAGGGTGGACGGGTTCGTCCGCCACCGTGTTGCGCAGCGTGCCGACGCCCGGCACCTCGATCTCCAGCGTGTCGCCGGCCGCCAAAAAGCGCGGCGGCTGGCGGCTGGCGCCGACGCCTTCGGGCGTGCCGGTGGCGATCACGTCGCCGGGGGCCAGCGGGGTGAACGCGCTGATGTAGGCGATCAGTTCTGGAATGGGGAAGATCAGGTCGGCCAGCTCGCCCTGCTGCACGGGCTCGCCGTTCAGGCGCGTCTCGATCCGCAGGCGCGCGGGGTCGCCGATCTCGTCGGCGGTGACCAGCCAGGGGCCGATCGCGCCGCTGCGCTCGAAGTTCTTGCCGGGCGTGACCTGGGCGTTGTGCTTCTGGAAGTCGCGCACCGAGTTTTCGGCCATGCAGGTGTAGCCGGCCACGTGGGCCAGGGCGTCGCGCGCCGCGATGTGGCGCCCTGCCCGCCCGATCACCACCGCCAGTTCGCCCTCGTAGTCGAAGCGCTCGGAGGCGCGCGGCTTCCAGACCGGCGCGCCGTGGCCGACGAAGCTGTCGGGATAGCGGGCGAACAGCGAGGGATGGCGCGGCAGCTCGCGCCCGGCCTCGGCTACGTGGCGGCCGTAGTTCAGGCCGACGCAGAGGATCTTGCGCGGCGCCGGCACCGGCGGCAGCCATTGCAGGTCCGCCAGCGCGATGCCGGGGCCTTCGTGCCGCGCGGCCGCTTGCGCGATCTGCGCCACCCCCGCCGCCAGGGCCGTGGCCAGGTCGGGCCAGTACCGCGTCAACGGCACGACCTCGGCGTCGCGCAGCATGCCCCAGGCCGGCTGGCCCGCGTGCTCGAAGCTGATCAGCTTCATCTTGTCTCCTGTCCTGTGGGCGGTGCTACTGGCATGCAATTGAGTGACGCATTGCATGCATTCAGTGGCTTTTAAGTGCCGTGACCGCTGTTTTTCCGAATTATTGCATGCAATTTTGATAAATCGCAAGGTCGTATTGTTTTTTTGATGCGCAATTGCATGCAATTTTGTAGGTACACTGGAGGCCCCTTCAGATACGTTTCAGCCGACGATCCGCTATGGCCGCTCAGATCGACAAAGTGATTTCCGAACTCCGGGACATGGTGCTTTCCGGCGCCCTGCAACCCGGCGAACGCGTGGTGGAACTGCAGTTCTCGGCGCGCCTGGGCGTGTCACGCACGCCGCTGCGCATCGCCCTGACCGAGCTGGAAAAGGAAGGCCTGCTGGAGCGCCTGCCCTCGCGCGGCTTTCGCGTGCGGGCCTTCACCGTCGACGAAATCGGCGACGCGGTCGAAGTGCGTGGGGTGCTGGAAGGCATGGCGGCGCGGCTGCTGGCCGAGCGCGGCGCCAGCGCCGAGGTGCTGGAACAGTTGTCGCAGGCGGTGGAGGAAGGCCGCGCCCTGCTGGCGCCGGCGCGGCGCGACCCCAAGACCACGGTGGATGCGCGCGCCTGGGGCCAGATCAACCGCCGCTTCCACGAGATCCTGTGCGAAGCGGCCGGCAACCGCGCCCTGCTGTCGGCGCTGGAACACAACAACAAGACGCCGCTGGCCGGCCCCGCCGCGCTGACGCTGCCGTCCACCCCTTCCCTGCTGGAGACGCCCTTCGTGCTGCGGGCGCAATCGGACCACGAGGACCTGCTGCGGGCGATTACGCGGCGCGAAGCCGCGCGCGCCGAGAACCTGATGCGCGAACACGCCTACCGCAGCCGCGAGAACAAGCGCGTGCTGCTGGAATCGCTGCGCGGTGGCGTGTCGGGGCCGGCGCTGCCGGCCGACAGCGCGGCGGCCTAGGGCCGCGCCGCCGGTTTGAAAGCGCGAGGCCTGGGGGCTGCCCGCCGGCCTGATGCGGGCCGGGGCGACGCATCCAAACGGCGGCCCGATGCGGCCGCCACAGGCAAGACTGCGTTCAGAACAGTCGGCGCACGCGCTCGCGGATGGCGCCGGCGTAGGCCCAGCACCATACCGCCAGCGCCAGCATCGCCACCGTGAAGTAGGCGCGCGCCCCGAGCGGCACCGGATTCAGGCGCGACAGCGTGGGAAACGGCTCGTAGCCGATGAAGTCGCTGGCGGCCAGCGCGCTGAACAGCAGCGCCAGCACCGGACCGGTGAAATGCGGGCGTTCGCCGCGGGTCTGCGGATCGGCCCGGAAACGCCAGTGGAACAGGCGCAGCAGCTGGATCACGACGGCGACCAGCGGAACGACCAGGGCAAGCTGCAGCACGAGCAGCGCAACGATGACTTGAGTGGGAAGCATGGCCGCGATTTTACGCGGCCCGGGGACCGGCCCTCGGGACAACCCCTATTACCCGCCCCATGCCAAACAACTATCGTATTCGAGAATTATCAAATAAGAGAATTCTCGCTTCCGACAAAATGGCCGCAGACCCCCAATACGATTACGCCGTCATCGGCGCCGGCATCGCCGGCGCATCCGTGGCCTACCGCCTGAGCGCGTCCGCCTCCGTCGTGGTGCTGGAGCGCGAAGCCCAGCCCGGCTACCACTCCACCGGCCGCTCGGCCGCCATGTTCATGGAGACCTACGGCACCGCCCAGATCAAGGCGCTGACCCGCGCCAGCCGCGATTTCTACGAACATCCGCCGCAAGGCTTCTGCGAGCATCCCCTGCTGAGCCCGCGCGGCGTGCTGTACATCGCCGCGCCGGGCCAGCAGGACCTGCTGCGCGAGGTCTATGACGATTTCCGCAGCCAGTCGCCCAACGTCACGCTGATCGACGCCGAACAGGCGCTGGCGCGGGTGCCCTGCCTGCGCCCCGACCAGCTTTGCGGCGCGATAGAGGAACCGGATGCGCGCGACATCGACGTGCATGCGCTGCACCAGGGCTTCCTGCGCGGCATGACGCGCCAGGGCGCGGCGCTGCGCAACAACGCCGAACTCGTTACCGCCACGTTCGAGGACGGCGCCTGGACCCTGACGCTGGCCGGCGGCGAGTCGCTGCGGGCGCGCGTGCTGGTGAACGCCGCCGGCGCCTGGGCCGACCACACCGCCGAACTGTGCGGCGTGCGGCCCGTGGGCCTGCAACCGTGCCGCCGCACCGCCTTCACCTTCACCGGGCCGGACGACGTCGATTTCGCGCACTGGCCCGCCGTGGTGGGCGTGGACGAGAGCTTCTATTTCAAGCCCGACGCAGGCCAACTGCTCGGCTCGCCCGCCAATGCCGACCCGGTCCCGGCGCATGACGTGGTGCCCGAGGAACTGGACGTGGCCACCGGCATCTACCGCATCGAAGCGGCCACCTCGCTGACCATCCGCCGTCCGCGCCACACCTGGGCCGGATTGCGCTCGTTCGTGGCCGATGGCGATTTCGTGATCGGCTGGGACAGCGCCACCCCCGCCTTCTTCTGGCTGGCGGCGCAGGGCGGCTACGGCATCCAGTCCGCCGCGGGCGTCTCGCAGCTGGCGGCCGACCTGTTGCTCGACCTGCCGTTGAACGCCAGCCTGACCGCGCAGGGCGTCGACCCCGCGCGCCTGTCGCCGGCCCGTTTCTCCCCTTCCCGATAGGAGCCCGTTCCATGAGCCAAGCCATCCAGCGTCTGCCCAGCAGCCTGCCGTTCCCGTTTTCGCGGGCCGTGAAGGCCGGCGGCTTCCTGTTCCTTTCGGGCCAGGTGCCGATGAGCGCCGCCGGCGAGGTGGTGCGCGGCGACATCCAGACCCAGACCCGCGCGGCCTGCGAGCGCATCGTCGAAAGCCTGGCGGCCGGCGGCGCGCGCCTGGACCAGGTGGTCAAGGCCACGGTGTGGCTGTCGGACATGGGCCACTTCGCGGGTTTCAACGAGGTCTACAAGGAGTTCTTCGGCGCGGCGCTGCCGGTGCGTTCGACGGTGGCGTCGGCGCTGGCCCTGAACGTCGACGTGGAGATCGAAGTGCAGGCGTATATCGGAAACGACTGAAGGGCAACCATCCAGAACGGAGCGAGCGCATGAAGATTTTTTCCGGGTCCCTGGCGACCGAGACCAATACCTTTTCCCCCATCCCGACCGGCCTGTCGGCCTATCGGGCGCGCGGCTACTACCCGGCCGGCCAGCACCCGGACCGCATGCAGATGTTCTCCGGCCCGCTGTGGGCCGCGCGCCAGCGCGCCCAGGGCAAGGACTGGACGCTGATCGAGGGCATGACGGCGGGCGCGACGCCGGCCGGCCTGACCACGCGCCACGCCTACGAGACCCTGCGCGACGAGTTGCTCGACGACCTGCGGCGCGCCGGCAAGGTCGACATCGCGCTGTTCGGCCTGCACGGCGCCATGGTGGCTGACGGCTATGACGACTGCGAAGGCGACCTGCTGCGGCGGGCGCGCGAGATCGTCGGCCCCGACACGGTGATCGGCGCCGAGCTGGATCCGCACTGCCACCTGACCGACGCCATGGTGAACAGCGCCGATTTCCTGGTCTGTTTCAAGGAATATCCGCACACCGACATCCTGGACCGCGCCTACGACCTGGTCGACCTGTGCGTGGCGCGCGCCGAGGGCCGCATCAAGCCGACGCGCGCGGTCTTCGACTGCGAGATGATCTCCATCATGCACACCAGCCGCGAGCCGATGCGCAGCTTCGTCGACCGCCTGCTGGCGATGGAAGGCAAGGAAGGCGTGCTGTCGGTATCGATCGCCCACGGCTTCCCGTGGGGCGACACGCCCGACATGGGTTCCAAGGTGCTGGTCTACACCGATGGCGACGCCGGCCAGGCTGAACGGCTGGCGCGCGCGCTGGGCGAAGAGATCATCGGCTTTCGCGACCAGCTGGCGCCGCCCTATCCCGGCGCCGACGAAGCCCTGGACCAGGCGCTGGCGCTGGCCGACTTCCCGGTAGTGCTGGCCGACTCGGCCGACAACGCCGGCGGCGGCGCGCCCAGCGACGCCACCTTCATTCTGGAGCGCGTGCTGGCGCGCGGCATCCAGGACGTGGCGACCGGCCCGTTCTGGGATCCGGTGGCGGTGCAGCTCTGTTTCGAGGCCGGCGAAGGCGCGCAGATCAAGCTGCGCATCGGCGGCAAGGTGGCGCCCGTGTCGGGCCAGCCGCTGGACCTGGCCTGTGAGATCGTCGCGCTCAAGCGCGACGCCGTCATGACCGGCCTGGCCGGCACGCCCGCGCTGCTGGGCGATGTGGCCGTGGTGCGCAGCCAGGGGGTGACCATCGTCATGACCACCAACCGCACCCAGGCCATGGATATCGACCTGTTTACGCAGTTCGGCGTGGACCTGGGCGCGATGAAGCTGGTCATTCCGAAGTCGTCGCAGCATTTCTACGCCTCGTACTCGAAGCTCGGCCGCCACGTCATCTACGTCGAGACGCCCGGGGCGATCACGCAGGACTACAACGCGCTGCCGTTCACCAAGCGCAAGCTGCCGAAATGGCCCTTCAAGGGCTGATATCCAACCCATTGCCCACGCAGGCAACCGGAGAAAACAAGGGGATGACCATGATGAAACGATTCAGCCTGCTGGGCGCCGCCGCGCTGCTGGCCCTCGGCCTGGCCGCGGGCCAGCCGGCCCAGGCGCAAGGCAAGACGCTGCGGATGGTGCCGCACGCCGACCTGAAGACGCTGGACCCGCTGTTCAACACCGCCTACATCACGCGCAACCACGGCTACATGGTGTTCGACACCCTGTTCGCGCAGGACAGCCACGGCCAGCCCAAGCCGCAGATGGTCGAAAGCTGGACCGCCTCGCCCGACGGCAAGGCCTGGACCTTCAAGCTGCGTCCGGGGCTGAAATTCAACGACGGCACGCCGGTCACGGCCGAGGACTGCATTGCGTCGCTGCAACGCTGGGCCAAGAAGGACACGCTGGGCCAGGCCCTGATGGCGGCGGGCGCGGAGCTGGCCGCGACCGGTCCCGACAGCTTTTCGCTGACGCTCAAGCAGCCCTTCGGCCTGGTGCTGGATGCGCTGGCCAAGCCGTCCGGCATGCCACCCTTCATCATGCCCAAGCGCCTGGCGCAGACCGATGCCAACACGCCGGTGACGGAAATGGTCGGCTCCGGTCCGTTCCTGTTCAAGCGGGATGAATGGGTGCCCGGCAACAAGGTCGTGTACGTGAAGAACCCGGCGTACGTGCCGCGCAACGAACCGGCCGACGGCCTGGCCGGCGGCAAGGTCACCAAGGTCGACCGGGTCGAGTGGATCTACATTCCCGACGGCAACACCGCCACGGCGGCGCTGATGAACGGCGAAGTCGACATGATCGAGCAGACCACGCCGGACTTCCTGCCGGTGCTGGAAAGCAACCCGGACATCAAGCTGAGCACCTCGGTGGCCACGCAGGGCATGGCCATCGTCAACGCGCTGCATCCGCCGTTCGACAAGCCGCAGGCGCGCCAGGCCCTGTACTACCTGGTGAACCAGAAGGAAATGCTGTCGGCCATCGGCTACCCCGAGAAGTACCGGGTCGACTATTGCGCCACGCTGTACATCTGTGGCTCGCCGCTGGCCAGCGACGCGGGCGCGGCGCCCTACGCCAAGCCCGACCTGGCGCGCGCCAGGCAGCTGTTGCAGGAAGCCGGCTACAAGGGCGAGAAGATCGTGGTGCTCTACCCCACCGACCACATCAGCGCGCCCGCCGTCATGGTGCTGACCCAGAACATGAAGAAGGCCGGGCTCAAGGTCGACCTGCAGACCATGGACTGGGCCTCGCTGGCGGCGCGCCGCCTGAAGAAGGACCCGCCCGACCAGGGCGGCTGGAACCTGTTCCTGACCTGGGGCGGGTACTACGATGCCAGCACGCCGGTCACCAATCCATGGCTGTCGGCCGCCTGCGGCAACAGCCTGCCCGGCTGGCCCTGCGACAAGGAACTGGACACGCTGCGCACCCAGTGGATCCAGGAGCCCGATGCGGCCAAGCGCAAGGAGATCGCCGAGAAGCTGCAGGCGCGCGCCTACGAGTCGGTGCCGTACGTGATGTGGGGCGAATTCAAGCCGGTGTCGGCCATCCGCGGGCTGACGCACACCGAGCTGATGAAGACCGGCATTCCGGTCATGTGGAACGTCGAAAAACCATGATGCGGCGCGGGGCCGCGCGTGGTCTGCAGGCGCGCCCCGCTCCCGGACAATCAGGCCGCCGCGAAGCGCTCCGCGCGCGCCGCGCCCGGCCGGGGGGAAACCCAGCGTGAAAACCATCCTGCGCCGCATCGCGGCCGTCATACCCGTCATGGCCGTGGTCGCGGTCGTGGTGTTCCTGCTGATCCACCTGTCGCCGGGCGATCCGGCGGCGGTGATCGCGGGCGACAACGCCACCACCGAGGACGTGGAAAAGATCCGCCAGAACCTGGGCCTGGACAAGCCGCTGCTGACGCAGTTCGGCATCTGGGTCGGGCACCTGGCCACCGGCGACCTGGGCACATCCATCGCCACCCAGATGCCCGTGGCGCAACTGATCGGCCAGCGCATGGGGCCGACCCTGTCGATCGCCGCCTTCACCATGCTGTTCGCCGTGCTGGCGGCGATACCCCTGGGCGTGCTGGCGGCCTGGAACGCCGGCAAATGGCTGGACCGGGTGGTGATGATCGGCGCGGTCTGCGCGTTCTCGGTGCCGGTGTTCCTGATCGGCTACAGCCTGGTCTACGGCTTTTCCATCAAGCTGGGCTGGCTGCCGGTGCAGGGCTACAAGCCGCTGGCGGACGGGCTGGTGCCCTATCTGCGGCACCTGGTGCTGCCCTGTCTGTCGCTGGGCCTGGTGTACATGGCCCTGCTGACCCGCATGACCCGCGCCACCATGCTGGAGGCGCTGTCGGAAGACTACATCCGCACCGCCCGCGCCAAGGGCCTGGCGGCCGGGCCGATCGTCTGGCACGCGCTCAAGAACGCCGCCAATCCCATCGTCACCACCATCGGCGTGGGCGTGGCGCTGCTGATCGGCGGCGTGGTGGTCACGGAAACCGTGTTCGCCATTCCCGGCCTGGGCCGCCTGACCATCGACGCCGTGCTGCGCCATGACTACCCCGTGATCCAGGGCGTGCTGCTGGTGGCCTCGGGCATCTACGTGCTGATCAACCTGCTGGTCGACCTGAGCTACCGCCTGTTCGACCCGCGTATCCGCTATTGAAAAGGGGCGATCCATGACCACCACCACCCTGCCCCTGGCCGTGCCGCGCCCCCGCTGGCGGCGCGCCGTCCGTTCGCTGCGGCGCCATCCCATGCTGTACGTCGGCGCCGCGATCCTGCTGGCCCTGGCCGTGATCGCCGTGGCCGCGCCCTGGCTGACCTCGATCGATCCGCAAGACATCAACCCGCTGGCGCGCATGAAGCCGCCGTCTGCCGAACACTTCTTCGGCACCGACGCGCTGGGCCGCGACGTGTACGCGCGCACCCTGTGGGGCGCGCAGGTGTCGCTGCTGGTCGGCGTCGTGGTCGCGCTGGTGTCGACCGCGGGCGGCGTGCTGCTGGGCATGCTGGCCGGCTATTTCCGGCGGCTGGACGCCGTGATCATGCGCATCATGGACGGCCTGATGGCGATTCCCGGCGTGCTGCTGGCGATTGCGCTGATGGCCACGCTCAAGGGCGGCCTGGCCACCGTGATCGTGGCCATCGTGGTGCCGGAAGTGCCGCGCGTGGTGCGGCTGGTGCGGGCCCTGGTGCTGACCATCCGCGAACAGCCTTACATCGAGGCCGCCGTGGCCGCCGGCACCCGCGTGCCGGCCATCCTGCTGCGCCACATCCTGCCCAACCTGTTCGCGCCGCTGATGGTGCAGGCCACCTTCATCGCCGCCTCGGCCATCCTGACCGAGGCCGTGCTGAGCTTCCTGGGCGTGGGCATCCCGCCGCAGATTCCCAGCTGGGGCAACATCATGGCCGAAGGCCGCAACTTCGTCGCGGTGGCGTTCCACATCATCCTCTACCCGGGCCTGTTCCTGGGCGTGGCCGTGCTGGCCGTCAACCTGGTGGGCGACGGGCTGCGCGACATGCTCGATCCGCGCCTGGCGAAAAAGCTGTAGGAGCGCGCGCATGCCATCCCAACCTGTCCTGCAAGTGAATGACCTGACCACCTGTTTCGAGGGCGATGACACCACGGTGCTGGCCGTGGACGGCCTGTCGTTCGACCTGATGCCGGGCGAGACGCTTGGCCTGGTGGGCGAATCCGGCTGCGGCAAGAGCGTTACGTCGCTGTCCATCATGCGGTTGCTGCGCGCGCCCGGGCGCGTGGCGCGCGGCCGCGTCGAATTCGACGGCCGCGACCTGCTGGCCCTGCCCGAGAAAACCATGCGGGCGGTGCGCGGCAACCAGCTGTCGATGATCTTCCAGGAGCCCATGACCTCGCTCAATCCGGTCTTCACGATCGGCCGCCAGATCAGCGAGCCGCTGATGCTGCACCAGGGCCTGTCGCGGCGCGAGGCCATGAAGCAGGCCGAGGCGCTCTTGGAACTGGTGCAGATCTCCGACCCGGCGCGGCGCGTGCATGAATACCCCTACCAGTTGTCCGGCGGCATGCGCCAGCGCGCCATGATCGCCATGGCGCTGGCCTGCCAGCCCAAGGTGCTGATCGCCGACGAACCGACCACCGCGCTGGACGTGACCATCCAGGCGCAGATCCTGCACCTGCTGCGCGACATCCAGGCGCGGCTGGGCACGGCGATCGTGCTGATCACCCACGACCTGGGCGTGGTGGCGCAGATGTGCCAGCGCGTCATCGTCATGTACGCGGGCCGCAAGGTCGAGGAAGGCAGCGTCGACGACGTGCTGGACCGCGCCGCCCATCCCTATACCCAGGCGCTGATCCGCTCGCTGCCCGACTTCGTCGATGGCCAGGACCACAGCGCCCGCCTCGCCGAGCTGCCCGGCATCGTGCCGGTGGTGACGCCCGAATCGCGCGGCTGCGCCTTCGCGGCGCGCTGTCCCGAGGCCCTGCCGCGCTGCGCCGAGGAGGCGCCGCCGGAAGTTGCCGGCGGCGACCGCCACCGTGTCTGGTGCTGGGCGCGCCAGCCCGCGCCGGCCGCCAAGATGGAGCAAGACCCGCGATGAACCTGCACGACGCCCCCTTCCCATCCGCCGTCGCCGCGGCCTCCGCCACGCCCATGCTGCAGGTGACCGACCTGAAGAAGCACTTCCCGCTGGAGGGCGGCAAGGTGCTGCGCGCCGTGGACGGCGTGTCCCTTTCGGTGGCGCGCGGCCAGACCCTGAGCCTGGTGGGCGAGTCCGGTTGCGGCAAGTCCACGACCGGCAAGTGCCTGATCCGCCTGACCGATCCCACCGCGGGCCGCATCCTGCTCGAAGGCGCCGACCTGGCCGCGATGAACAGCGGCCAGTTGCGCGCCATGCGGCGGCGCATGCAGTTCATCTTCCAGGATCCGTTCTCGTCGATGAACCCGCGCATGCGGGTGCGCGACATCATCGGCGAGCCGCTGCGCAACTTCGGCTACGGCCGCGAGGCCATCCGCGAACGGGTAGCGCAGTTGCTGGCCCGCGTCAGCTTGCGCCCGGACGCCGCCGACCGCTACCCGCACGAGTTCTCGGGCGGCCAGCGCCAGCGCATCGTCATCGCCCGCGCCCTGGCGCCGGAACCGGGCCTGATCGTCTGCGACGAGCCGGTGTCGGCGCTGGACGTATCGGTGCAGGCGCAGGTCATCAACCTGCTGATGGACCTGCAGCGCGACCTCGGGCTGACTTACGTGTTCATCTCGCATGACCTGAGCGTGGTGCGGCACATCAGCCACCAGGTGGCGGTGATGTACCTGGGGCGGATCGTCGAGAGCGGCAGCCGCGATGCGGTGTTCAACCGTCCGTCGCATCCGTATACCCGCGCCCTGCTGGCCGCGGTGCCCTCGGCCCGCCGGGGCGAACGCGCCCCCGTGGCGGTGCTCAAGGGCGAGATTCCCAGCCCGCTGGCGCCGCCGTCCGGCTGTGCCTTCCGCACCCGTTGTCCGCTGGCCCAGGCGCGCTGCGCCCAGGAAACCCCCATCGCCCGCCCGGTCGGCTCCGGCCAGCTGGTCGCCTGCCATTTCGCCACTTGATCGCCACTTGATCGCCCCGCCGGAGATTTCCATGTCCCAATCCGATTCCCAGCCCTTCGACCTGCTGCTCGTGGGCGGCACCCTCATCGACGGCAGCAACACCCCGGGACGGCGCGCCGACCTGGGCGTGCGCGGCGACCGCATCGCCGCCATCGGCGATCTGTCGGACGCCGCCGCGCACACCCGGGTCGACGTGTCGGGCCTGGTGGTCGCGCCCGGCTTCATCGACTCGCACACCCACGACGACAACTACCTGCTCAGGCGCCGCGACATGACGCCCAAGATCTCGCAGGGCGTCACCACGGTGGTCACGGGCAATTGCGGCATCAGCCTGGCGCCGCTGGCGCACGCCAACCCGCCCGCCCCCCTGGACCTGCTGGACGAAGGCGGTTCGTACCGTTTCGAGCGCTTCGCCGACTACCTGGACGCGTTGCGGGCCACGCCGGCGGCCGTCAACGCCGCCTGCATGGTGGGCCATTCAACGCTGCGCGCCGCGGTCATGCCGGACTTGCAGCGCGCCGCCACCGACGAGGAAATCGCGGCCATGCGGGACCTGGCCGAGGAAGCCATGGCCAGCGGCGCCATCGGCATTTCGACCGGCGCCTTCTACCCGCCCGCCGCCCGCGCCACCACCGAAGAGATCATCGAGGTGTGCCGGCCGCTGAGCGCGCATGGCGGCATCTACGCCACCCACATGCGCGACGAAGGCGAGCACATCGTGGCCGCGCTGGAGGAAACCTTCCGCATCGGCCGCGAGCTGGACGTGCCGGTGGTGATCTCGCACCACAAGGTCATGGGCCAGCCCAATTTCGGCCGCTCGCGCGAGACGCTGCCGCTGATCGAGGCCGCCATGGCGCGCCAGGACGTCTCGCTGGACGCGTATCCCTACGTGGCCGGCTCCACC
The DNA here is from genome assembly GCF_059759395.1 of Achromobacter sp. EG18. Classification (NCBI taxonomy): domain Bacteria; kingdom Pseudomonadati; phylum Pseudomonadota; class Betaproteobacteria; order Burkholderiales; family Alcaligenaceae; genus Achromobacter; species Achromobacter sp. EG18. The sequence goes on along the minus strand of NZ_CM186213.1, from coordinate 1,109,413 downwards.
ATGCTCAAGCAGGACCGCGTGCTGCTGGCCGGACGCACCATCATCACCTGGTGCAAGCCCTTCCCCGAACTGAGCGGGCGCGACCTGGATGAAGTCGCGGCCGAGCGCGGCAAATCCAAGTACGACGTGGTGCCCGAGCTGCAGCCGGCCGGCGCCATCTACTTCATGATGGACGAACCCGACGTGCAGCGCATCCTGGCGTTCGGCCCGACCATGATCGGCTCCGACGGCCTGCCGCACGACGAGCGCCCGCATCCGCGCCTGTGGGGCACCTTCCCGCGGGTGCTGGGGCACTATGCGCGCGACCTGGGCCTGTTCCCGCTGGAGACGGCGGTATGGAAGATGACGGGCCTGACCGCCGCGCGCTTCGGCCTGGCCGGGCGCGGCCAGCTGCAGGCCGGGTACTTCGCCGACCTGGTGGTGTTCGACCCGGCCACGGTGGCCGATACCGCCACCTTCGAACGCCCCACCGAGCGCGCCGCCGGCATCCATTCCGTGTACGTCAACGGCGCGCCGGTCTGGCAAGAGCAGGCGTTCACCGGCCAGCATGCCGGCCGCGTGCTCGCACGCACGGCCGCCTGAGCCCGGCGCCAGCCCTTACAATCCGGCGTGAACGGGGCGGCGTGCCGCCCCCTCCCAACCCTGGACGCAAACCGCTACATGGCCCCTCCCTCCGCTCGCAATACGGCCCCACCCGACATCGTGGGCAAGGAAGTGATGGGCGCGCGCCTGCGCGCCGAGCGCAAGGCCCGGAAAATGACCCTGCAAGACCTGTCGCAGGCCAGCGGCATCGCGGTCTCGACCCTGTCCAAGGCCGAGCTGGGCCAGATCGCCCTGAGCTACGAGAAGTTCGCCGCGCTGGCGCGGGCGCTGGGCATCGACATGACGCGCATGTTCATGCTGGGCGACGCGGCCCAGGCCGAGGTGGCTCCCACCTACGTCAAGAACAAGCTCAGCGACGCGCGCGACTACGCCACCGAGAACTATCACTACCGGCTGCTGATGGGCGAATACCCGGGCAAGAAGATGATGCCCATGCTGGCCCTGATCGACGCGCGCGAGGTCGTCGAGTTCGAGGACTACATCCGCCATCCCGGGCAGGAGTTCGCGCTGGTGCTGTCGGGCAAGGTGCGCATCCAGTTCGAGAACGGCGACAGCGTGGTGCTGAACCGGCTGGAATCCGCCTATTTCGACAGCGGCATCGGCCATGTCTACCTGTCGCTGAGCAAGAAACCGGCCGAGGTGCTGGCCGTGTGCAGCGACCTGGACGAAGTGCCCTCGCGCCTCAAGCCCGCGCCGCGCAAGCCCTGAGGCCGCCCGCCTCCTTCCTGCCGCGGGCAACGCCCGCCTGGCGCCTTGTGCGCGTGCCGCCGGCCCGCCGCGGCCGGAGGCACGCGCATCGCCGCTCACCGCTACGGGAAATCCCGTAGAAACTTTCTTTCCCCGCCCCGGGTCACTCATTATTCAGCTATTCGTCAGGATGACGGACCTGGAAACAGGCCGTGCCGCCCCGCCAGGCCGGATGACGCCCTGGCCAACGGGCCGTGTCGCCTGACGCCCTCCAGCCGTGAGTCCGAGCCCCCGCGCATCGTGCGCGGCGGCAACCTGCCGGGAGAATGCCATGCCGTCTTTGCCGCGCCGTCCGTTGCGCGCCCACCCCGGTGCCGCCGGCGAGCGAGGCGGCGTGGCCACCGCCGCGTCCGGCCCGCCGGGCCTGTCGGTGATGGACGCCACGGTCGTGCTGGTCGGCGTGGTGATCGGCATCGGCATCTTCGGCTTTCCGCCCCTGGTGGCGCAGCACGCGGCGTCCGAGGCGATGTACCTGGCGTACTGGTGCGCCGGCGGCCTGGTGATGCTGGTGGGCGCGCTGTGCTACGCCGAGCTGGGCGCGGCCTATCCCGGCGCCGGCGGCGAATACCTTTATCTGTCGCGCGCCTGGGGGCCGCGCGTGGGCCTGCTGTTCGCCTGGGCCCGCTGCACCGTGATCCAGACCGGCGCGATCGCGGTGGTGGCCTTCATCTACGGGGACTATGCGCAGCAACTGCTGCCGCTGGGCGAACACGGCGCCACCACGCACGCGGCGCTGTCGGTGATCGGCCTGACCGCGCTGAACGTGGCCGGCACGCGCCACTCGAAGCGGCTGCAATGGCTGTTCACGATCCTGACATTGGCGGCGCTGGCGGCGGTGCTGACCGCCGCGCTGTTCACCTCGACGCCGCTGGCGCCGGCGCCAACGGCGCTGGAAGGCAATGTGGCCGGCCTGATGGGCATGGGCATGGTGTTCGTGTTGCTGACCTACGGCGGCTGGAACGAGGCCGCCTATCTCAGCGGCGAACTGCGCAACCCCGGACGCAACATGGCGCGGGTGCTGTTGATCGGCACCGCGGTGGTCACCGGCGCCTACCTGCTGACCAACCTGGCGCTGCTGGAACTGTTCGGGCTGCAGGGCCTGCGCGACACGCCGGCGCTGGGCGCGGCCGTGATGCAGCTGGCGGCCGGCCCCTACGCCGCCGCCCTGCTCAGCCTGGTGATCTGCGCCACCGCGCTGAGCACCATCAACGGCACCATCATTACCGGCGCGCGCGTCTACTACGCGCTGGGGCGCGACCTGCCGCGCCTGCGGGCACTGGCCGGGTGGAGCGCGCGCAACGAGGCGCCGGTCAGCGCCTTGCTGGCCCAGGGCGCGATCACGCTGGCCCTGCTGGGGGTGGGCGCCTTCAGCCACAACGGCGTGCAGGCCATGGTCGCCTACACCGCGCCGGTGTTCTGGCTGTTCATGCTGCTGGTGGCGGCCTCCGTGTGGCGCCTGCGCCGGCTCGATCCGGCGCGTCCGCGGCCGTTCCGGGTGCCGCTGTATCCCCTGACCCCGGCGTTGCTAGCGCTGGCCTGCGCCGGGCTGGTCTATTCCAGCGCCGTCTATGCAGGCGCCGGCGCCCTGATCGGGCTGGCGGTGCTGGCGGTCGGCGTCCCGGTGCTGCGCCTGCTCAAGCCCGCCGGGGCGTCGCCGGCCGAGCCGCCCGGTTGACCGCCGGGGCCCTTGCCGCCACGCCCTTTTTTCCGTCCGCCCAAGGAGTCTTCATCATGCAAGCTGCCCTATCGTCCGTTCCGTTCGCCCGCCGCTGGGCCGCCCTGGGGTCGGCGCTGGCCCTGGCCTTCTCCATTTCGCTGCTGGCCGAGGCGCGCGCCACCGGCGCAACCGCGGAGCCCCCCGCCAAGACCGACGCCTACGTGCCCGACGTGGGCCAGGACGGCAAGGACGTCATCTGGGTGCCGACCCCGCAGGCCCTGGTCGACAAGATGCTCGACATGGCCCGGGTCACACCGCGGGACCGGTTGATGGACCTGGGCTCGGGCGATGGCCGCACCGTCATCACCGCCGCCCAACGCGGCCTGCGGGCCAAGGGCATCGAATACAACCCCGACCTGGTGACCCTGTCGCGCAGCAACGCGGCCAAGGCGGGCGTGGCCGACCGCGCCACCTTCGAGGTGGCGGACCTGTTCGAGACCGACCTGTCGCAGGCGGACGTGATCACCATGTTCCTGCTGTCGACCATCAATGAAAAACTGCGGCCGCGGCTGCTGGAACTGGCGCCCGGCACCCGCATCGTGTCCAACACCTTCCGCATGGGCGATTGGGAGCCGGACGCCTCCGAAACGGTTACCGAGGCCTGCCAGACCTACTGCAACGCGCTGCTGTGGATCGTGCCGGCCAAGGTCGGCGGCCAGTGGGACCTGGACGGCCGCCGGTTGCTGCTGGAGCAGCGGTACCAGATGCTGACGGGCAACCTGGGCGGCAGCGAGATCACGGATGCGCGCATGGACGGGCGCAGGATATCGTTCTCCGTCGATGGCGTGCGCTACACCGGCGAAGTGGACGGCAACGCCATCAGCGGCAACGCCGCGGGCAAGGGGCAATGGTCGGCGCGGCGGATCTAGCGCCGCGGCGGCGCCGGGTTCCGCGGGCCTAGCGCGCCGCGGCCCGGATCACCCTGTGCACGAATTGCAGCTTGCCGACCACCGCGGCCGGCAGCACGAACGGATAGAAATCACGCTGCCCCATGCTGCGCGACAGCTCGTTGAGCGCCCCGGTCAGCGCCACCCAGGCGTTGACCAGGTCGAGAAAGCCCTGCCCTTCGGGATCGTCCGGATCGTACAGCGATACCCGGGTGAAAGGCTCAACGGCCTGTTGCACGGCCACGCGGGTGACGCCGAAGCTGATGGCGGTGTCCAGCGTGTCCATCATGTGCAGATAGTGGGCCCAGGTCTCGGCCCAGTCTTCCCACGGGTGGCAGGACGCATAGGTACTGATGAAACGCCCCGCCCAGTCGGCCGGCGGACCTTGCTCGTAATTGCGCCGCAGCGCCTGCGCATAGTCGGCGCGCTCATCGCCGAACACGGCGCGAAACGGCGCCAGCCAGGGGCCGCCGGCCACCAGCTGGTCCCAGTAGAAATGGCCGATCTCGTGGCGGAAGTGCCCCAGCAGCGTGCGGTAAGGCTCATGCATCGCCTCGCGCACCCGGTCACGGTAGGCATCGTCGGCCTCGCGGATGTTCAGCGTGATCAGCCCGTGGTTGTGCCCGGTCAGCAGCGGCGCGCCGTCCGCCGCCGGGGCCAGCAGATCGAACGCCAGGCCGCCGTCGCCCGCCGCCTGCGAGCGCCGGATAGGCAGGCCCAGCGTCAGGAGCTGGGCGACCAGCTGGCGCTTGGCGGCTTCCACCTTGCCCCATAACGGGCCGTTTTCCGCGACGGATAAATCGGGAATGGTGCGGTTCAGGCCACAGGCCAGGCAGAGCGACCCGCTGGCCGCGGCCGGCAGCAGCCAGTTGCAGGCCGCGGCCGAGGCGTAATTGGCGCAGCGCCTGAAGGTCCGGCCGCGCGCGCGCCCGGCTTCGATCCACAGGCCCCCGGCCTTGCCGGGATCCAGCGCCAGGACGTGGCCGCGCTTCGGGTCGAAGCCGAGTTGCCGGTGGCAGTTCAGGCATTCGCTGTTGTTGAAAAAGACCTGCTGGCCGCAGACGCAGCGGAATGCCTTGGCGCGGGCATGGCGCTCGCTGGCGCGCGAGCGATGCGGGGATTTCAATTGGCGGCCCAGGGCCTGGAAAAAATCATTCATGCGTGGGGCTCCGGCACGGGGCGGCGCGCTTACCGCGCCACCGCCTGATCGAGCCGCAGTCCGCGGCGCTGGGTGTCCAGCGTCACCTTCGCGCCGAGCGGAAGCGTCAGGTTGGGATCGCCGTGGCCGCTGGGCCAGGCCGCCAGCACCGGTATGCCGCGCCCGCCGAACTGTTCCAGCAGCAGCGGGAACAACTGGCTTTGGCCCGGCGCGTCGCCCATCGGCAGGCCCAGCCGGGTGAAATTGCCCGCCAGCACGCCCTTGATATGGTCGAACTTGCCCGCCGAACGCAACTGCCACAGCAGGCGGTCGATGCGGGGCAGCGCCTCGTTGACGTCCTCGATGAACAGGATGGCGTCGCGCGTGGCGATCTCATGGCGCGAGCCGATCATGGCGGCGATCAGCGCCAGGTTGCCGCCCACCAGCCGGCCGCTGGCCACGCCCGGCGCCAGGACCACCGGATTGGATGCGGGCGGCGCGTCGATCCAGGCGCCCTGCCCGATCTGCCCGCCCACCATGGCCAGCACGTGGCTGGCGGTGGGTTCCTCCTTGCCGGCCAGCAGGTCCTGCGCCAGCATCGGACCGTGGAAAGTGACGAAGCCTGCGTGGCGCTGCATTGCCAGATGCAGCGCCGTGATGTCGCTGTACCCGATGAAGGGCTTGGGATGCCGGCGCAGCAGGTCGAAGTCGAGCCTGTCGGCCAGCCGCCATGAGCCGAAGCCGCCCTGCAGGCACCAGACCGCGTCGATCGCGGGATCGGCGAACGCCGAGTGCAGGTCGTTCAGGCGCGCATTGTCATCGCCGGCCAGGTAGTCGTATGGCGCATCGCTGCGCGTGAGCGCGGCGGGCATGATGCGCGGCTCGTAGCCGCGCGCCTGCAGCCATTCGGCCGCGTCCAGGGCCGCCCCGTCGGCCGCCGACGCGGGCGCCACGATCGCCACCCGGCCGCCCGGCCGCAAGGCGGGCACGGCCGTGTCGCGGCCAGGCCCGGCACCGCTTGCCGCTGTGTCACGCGTGGTCGCGGCCGGGCCGGCTCCCGAAGGCGTCACCCGACTCGCGCAACCCGCCAGCGCCAGGCTGGACAATCCCAGGGCGCCCGCGACCCTTAGCAGGCCGCGTCGCGCGGGATCGATCGGGGCTTGAGACTCGCGAGGCCGTATCGCCATATTGAATCCTTGTTCGTTTTATATTATTTTATTTATCAATCACTTATCGTGCTTATCTAGAATTTACATGAGAAAATCCCGGCCCTTGCGGCCACCTGCAACTCCTTGGCCCAGGCGTTCCGACGCTTAATCCGCAGCGCCTCATCCTAGAATTCACTTTAAGTTATTCGAGAAAACACTTTAAGTTATTCCAGAAATCACTTTAAGTGTTTAGAAGCGCTCGTATTCCAGCCGATAACGCCATTGCCCCGCCGCCAGCCCGGCCATCGGCAGTCGACCGATGCGGATACGGCGCAGGGCCTGCAGTTGCAGCCCCGCCATGTCGCAGGCGTATTCAATGAAACCCAGGGCTGGCGTCTTGAGCGCGAAGCGCAGGTGGGTTTCGTTCTGCCAGCTGACCTTCATCGGCGTGGCCGGGCGGCCCTCATAGGCCAGGCCGCGCTGCAGTCGCGCCAGCCCGGCCGCATCCAGCGTGCCGCGCACCTGCGCAATGTATTCCTGCTCGACGTGGCGCCCCTCTTCCACCAGCTTGCGCGCGACCGCGTATTCCTGCGTGTACACCACCAGCCCGCTGGCCGCACGCTCTAGCGGCGTGGCCAGCTTGAGGCCGTTGAACATGCGCTTGAGATAGCGCTGGCCCGAACGGTCGCCCGGCATCAGGTTTTCGGGCACGACCAGGCCCAGCGCCGAATGCGCTGGGTCCGACGCCGACAGGCCCGCCGGCTTGTGCACCAGTATGCTCACCGGCCGCATCTCTTCCAGCCGCGCGCCCGGCAGCAGGCCGACAGCCTGGCCAGGGCTGACGCGGAAACCGGGTTCCTCGATGACCTTGCCGTCCACGACGACCCAGCCACCTTCGATGTAGCGTTCGGCATCGCCACGGGAACAGGATTGCTCGGCGGCCAGCCGCTTGGCCAGGCGGACGCTGTCGCTCATGGCCGGCCCGCGCAAAAAAGGAAGGCCGGAAAATGGGTGGGTCGGTGAATCGGCGGAAATATCGTCATCTCGAATACAGCGTGAAAGGCGGAAACAGACCGGCCCCGCGCGGCGCTCTCGGCGCAGGCATGGGGCCTGGCGCAGATGTTACGCGGTTTTCCCGCGGCGGCCCGTGCGGGAGAGTTTGCGCGGCTCAGGGCTCGATGGACGGGCGGGCTGCCAGCGACGCGTCGGCGGCCGGCGGCGGCACTTCGTCGACCCAGGCCTTGAGCAGCGTGGAGGTCACCGCCAGGATCACCGGGCCGATGAACAGGCCGACAATGCCGAAGGCGAACATGCCGCCCAGCACCCCGGCCAGGATCAGCAGCATCGACAGGTTCACGCCGCGCTTGATCAGCAGCGGCCGCAGCAGGTTGTCGAGCATGGTGACCAGCACCGCCCATACCAGCAGCAGGACCGCCGCCACTTTCATGTCGTTCTGGAACAGCCAGATCACACCGCCAAGCAGGGGCAGGAACGGCCCCAGTTGCGCCAGGCACAGCATCAACATCAGGGCGGTGATGATGCCTGCCGCCGGCACGCCGGCAATCCACAAGCCCAGGCCGCCCAACGCCGACTGCACCACGGCCGTCACCACGATGCCCAGCGCCACCGCGCGGATCGACAGGCCCGCCAGGCGGATCGCCGCCACGCCGCGGTGCCCGGCCAGCCGGTTGGCGAAGCGCTGCATGAAATCCGCCGCCACGTCGCCCTGGCTGTAGAGAATGCCGGCAATGACGATGGTGATCAGCATGTGCATCACGAATACGCCGACGATGGCCGCATTGCTCAGCAGCCACTTGGCCGCCATGGTGATGTACGGCTCCAGTCGCGCCAGCAGGCCGCCGGCGCCGGCGTCGGCCAGCGCCTGCCATTCATGCGCGATGCGCTCGCCGCCCAGCGGAATGCCGCGCACCCAGCCCGGCGGCGCCATCAGCGCATAGTCGGGCAGGCCCTTGATCGCGGTCATGATGGCCCCGCCATGCAGGGCCAGCGTCGAGATGGCCTGGTACAGCGGCAGCACGATCACCACCAGCAGCACGATCAGCATGGCCACGGTGGCAAGCCAGCGGCGGCCGCCACAGCGCCGTTGCACCGCCAGCATCACCGGCCAGGTCGCCACCACGATGGTGGTGGCCCAGATCAAGCCGAACAGGAATGGCTTGAGCACATACAGGCTGCCGATCATCAGCGCCGAGAGGATGACGACGACGAGCAGGTTGCGGGCAAGATCCGCGGGCGGACGTGGGTTCGGGTTCAAGCTGGGCTCCAGGCGGCGGATTGGCCGTGTATGAATTTATCCGAACTTCGGCGGGCGCGGCGCGGCGAGGCCTCAGGCGCCGCCGCCGCCGGACGCTGGCGGCGGCGCGGCGGGGGCGGAAATCAGGTGGCGCGTGAGTTCCAGCAGCTGCGCGTCGCGGGCCTTCTGTTGCGCCATCAATTCGGCCTGCTGCGCTTCGGCGGCCGTCAGGCGTTGGGCCAGCTCCTGCTCGCGGCGGCGCGACGCCTGCAGCGCTTCCCGCGCCGTGGCCAGCTCGGCCAGCCGCCGGCCCTGCTCCGCCTGGGCCTCGGCCTGCGCCGCGCGCAGTTGCGCGGCGGCCTCGGATTCGGCCACACGCAGGCGCTCGGCGGCCTCGGCCTCGGCCGCATGCAGGCGCTCGGCCGCTTGCGCCAGGGCCTGGCGCGACTGCTCGGCCTGCTGTTGGCGGGCCGCCAGCAGTTCGTCCAGGCGCGCCTGCAGGCGCTTGGCATTGCCGCGCTCGGCGTCCAGATCGTTGAGCCAGCGGCGTTCATGCGCCGCGTGGCGCGCATGGGCGGCCGCCAGCGCCTCGGCCTGCTCCTGGCGGCCGCGTTCGGCATCGGCTACCTGGGCCAGCAAGGCGGTCCGCGCATCGGCGAGCTGCTGCTGGCCGTGGGCCAGCGCCTCGTCACGCTGGCGCAGCTGGCTTTCGGCCGTGCGCAGGCGCGCTTCCGTTGCCGCCAACTGCCCGGTCGCGACTTTCAGGGCTTCTTCCAGGTCGCGCTCGCGGTTGGCCAGCAACGCCTCGCGCCGGGCCAACTGTGCAGCCAGGTCGGCCAGGCGCTGGTCTTCCGCCCGTTGCGCGTCTTCGCGTTCGCGATTGGCGCCGGCCAGGTCGGCCCTGGCCGCCGCCAGGGCGGCCTCCCAGAAGTGCGCGGCGGCCTGGGCGATGGGCTGCGGCACCGGCGCCGGCGCGGCGAACGCGCCCGGATCCTGGATTCGGGCGCCCAGTGCTCGGAACCAGGTTTCCAGGTGCGGGCTGACCGTATTGGGCGAGCCGCGGCCGATCTTCTGGCGCACGCGCTCGATGGTGGGGCGCGCGCCTTCCAGCAGCAAGGCATCGGCGGCGCGCCAGACGTCCTGTTCGGTGATTCCGGTGGCCATGGCGGAGTTTCCTGGGCAGAGGATGGGCAGATTACTCACGATAATGGAATCTTATCGTGAGTAATTTTCCTTATTAGTTATACATCATACACCATACGTATGAAATATAACTAAACGCCAGCGTCCTCTTGATCTGAGGGTATCAAGCGCGAAAATCGCCGGAATTTCCGCTCGCGAGGCGAGCTTGAGGCGGATCTCCGGCATGCCGGCCGCAAGCATCCGGATGCCGGAGATGGCGGCCGCGCTCTACATGCACCCTGCCTGTGTGCCGAGAGCCGGCATGGCCTGCCCGGCCACGGGTGCTAAGATCCCACGCATCCATCGACAACCGAATGCACACGATCTCAGGGCCGCCAGTCGGGCCGAAGGGTGAAGCTGCCAATGAAACGCCTGGCGTTGATCATCATGTTGTCCGCCTCCGCCTCCGCCTTCGCCACCTGCCAGGCGCAGGCAGCCCGGACCTGGCACTTCACCGGCGCCGAGCTGGTCTCGGCCCTGGAAGGCCGGATGCCTTCCGAGATTCGCGACGCATCGCTTGGCCGCCAATTCTCTTCTTCCTATGCGCAAGCCTATGTGCTCGGGATCGCCGACCTGACGCAAGGCACGGCCTGGTGCACCCGCGGCGGCGTCCTGCCGCATGAACTGAAGGACAGGGTGTACAGCTACCTGTCCACACTGCCCGCCAACCGTCTCGGTGGAAATGCCGGTCCGCTGGTCAGCGAGGCGCTGCGGCAGTCGTTTGCCTGCCCAGGATGACGAGACTTCTCTTTGCCTTTCTGGCCGGGCCGTTCTGGACCGCCCTGTTCCTGGGCCTGCAAGCGCGGCTCTTCTGGCGCGAGCCCGACTTCATCGGCGCAGGCGGGCAGCCCGACTGGACCCTCATGGCCACGCTGCTGGGCCTGCTGGCCGGCGCCATCGCCATGGCCGTGCTGGGCCTGCCGGCGCATCGCGTGCTGCGGCGGCGCGGCCGCGTCACGCTGGCGCCCTACGTGCTGGCCTTCACCGCCATCGGCCTGGCCGGCTGGTGCGCCGCGCTTCTCATCGCCTCGCTATTCGGCCCCGGCGACCTGCGCTTGGCCCTGTACATGCTGGCCGACACCGTCGTGTCGCGCCCCGGGGTGCCCTTGTCCGCCGCCGTCCTGGGCGCCCTGGTGGGCGCCAGCTTCTGGTGCATCGCCCGGCCCGACAGGACTGCGCCCTCCCTTCGGTCATCCCCGTCGTCGCCAGGAGACCGGGCATGATCCACCCTCGCCCGCCCCGGCCGCTGCCATCCCGCCGTGCGCGGCGGGGTCCGCGACAAGGCGGTGAACGTTGAACGGGCGCAGCTTCCCGCCGAGGCGGTCACTGCGCGCCCTGCTGCTGGCGGGCGCCGTCGCGCAGGCTACGCCCGCCGCGGCCCTCGAACGCCAGGAGATCGAAACCACGCTCGCGGCCGCCATGACCCAGGTGGTGAACCAGTATGTCGATCCGCTCGATTCGGGCGCCCTGACCGTGCGCGGCCTGCGCGCGCTCGGCGCGCTGCCCGAGGCGGCCGCGCCGTCACGCCAGGCCGGGATTGAACAGGCCATCCTGGCCGGCAGGCAGGCCGAGGGCATTACCCCCCAGACCCGCATCCTGGCCGGCGAGATCCTGCGCTTTGGCGACGGCGCGCCGCGCGAGGCGGCCCTGGATGCGGCCCTGCGCGGCATGATGACCGGCCTTGACCCCTATAGCCGCGTCGCCTCCCGCGCCGAACTGGCGCCGCCGCCTGCATCGGTGGGCCTCGAACTGTCGATCCGGGACGGCGCCCTGACCGTCGTGCGGCCCCTGCCTGGCGGCCCGGGTGAACAAGCCGGCATCCAGGCCGGCGATATCCTGACCCGCGTGGACGGCCGCGCCACCGCGGGCCTGCCGCTGCCCGAAGCCGTTGCCCTGCTGCGCGGCACGCCCGGCACCCGTCCCATGCTTACGCTGCGGCGGCCGGGCACGGCTGGCGCGATCATGGCGCAACCCGTGCGCGGGCCGGTGCAGGCGCCGCCCACGGTGCGTTGGGAACTGGACGGCGCAGTCGCAGTGATCCGCAACTCCGCCTTCGACAGCAGAACCGGCGGCCAGCTGCGGGATGCCGTCGACGCGGCGGCCACGCGCGCCGCCGCGCCGCTGGCGGGCCTGGTGCTGGACCTGCGCGGCAACGCCGGCGGGCTGCTCGACGCGGCCGAGCAGGTCGCCGGCCTGGCGCTGCCCGAAGGGTCCGTGATCGGCAGCCTGCGCGGCCGCGCCCCGGACAACGTTCGCGCGCTGCGCGCCCGCGATCCTCTCGTGCCGCGTGGCGTGCCAATGGTGGTGCTTGTCGATCGCCGCACCGCCGCCGGCGCGGAAATCGTGGCAGCCGCCCTGCAGGACCACGGCCGCGCCTTGCTGATCGGCGCGAAGACCTTGGGCGCGGGCACGATCCAGACCGTCCTGCCGCTGCCCGCCGGCCAGGGCGCGCTGATCGTCACCACCCACCGTGTCCACCGCGCCAACGGCGCCCGGCTGGACGGGACAGGGGTGGCGCCGGACATGCGGCTCGACGAGGCCAAGCAACGCATCACGGTGCGCGACGATATCGCGGCCGATTTCAACGGCGCCCTGGCGCAACGGGTGCGCGACGCGGTGGCGGGCGCGCCCGCCGGCGCCGACGTGGCCCTGCTGGCCGCGCGGGCCGCCCTGGCCCACGCAACCGCCGATTGAGGCGGGCCCATGCCCGACCCGGAACGAAGGAGCAAACCGATGCATACCGACCAGATTCCACCGGACTACCTGCCGTTATCGGTGCCCGGCCTGCCGACGCTCTATGGGCCGAACAGCGCCTGGCGCGTCTGGCTGGCGGCGTTGCCGCTGCCCGCGACGTCGCGATTGCGCGGCGCCGGCGCCCTTGCCGCATCGAAAGGCCACGCCCGCCACGACCGGCTCGCGCAGGACAGTGAAGTCATCGCCTTTTTCGAGAACGATGATGGCTCCGGCGAGCAGCCGGCGCCGATGATGATCGCGGCGGCCCGATGGTTGCTGGACCATGACGCCGCATTCCACCGCGCGGTGGTGGATGCCATGCTGGCGGACCTGCCGCGCCTGCGCGCCGAGCAGGATGGCATCGTGCTGGACGATGATGCCTTCCGCCTGCCGCCGCACTGGGACGAGCAGACCTTGCTCACCTTGATCCGCCTGAACAGCATCACGTTCCACCCCGTCGACGGCGGGCCCTACATCGGCCTGGACTTGCGCTGCGCCTGGGATGATGAGCACGGCTACGGATTGATGATGGCCGGCACCGACGTCATCGAGACCGGCGGCGCCGACGTCGGGTCATTGTCATGGATCGCGGCGCGGCACGCGACGTCCCTGGGCACGGGCCAATAGCGCCCGGCCTGTCGTCCACCTTGCGGATGCGGCGGAAAGCGTGGAACCCCTTCCGCGTTTGCGGCGATCCGCGCGATTCAGGAGCAAGACGTGGTTCTGATTTCCTCGGTTCGTTCACCCCCCGGCGAGGGCAGCCAACGCATCCGGCGGCGCCAGCCGGGCCGCCCGGCGCGATGGCCCGCGGCGCTCCTTGTGCTGGCCTTGTGCGGCGGGCCGCTGGCGGCCGGCGCGCAAGACGGCCTGGGCCTGATGTACGCGAATGCGCAAGGCGGCGAGAAGGGCGATGCGCAAGCGGTGGCATGGTTGCGCCGCGCCGCCGACCAGGGAGAAGCCGGCGCGCAGTTCAATCTGGCTGTGATGTATGCGAACGGTCGCGGCGTGCCGCAGGACTACGCGCTCGCCGCGCAATGGTGCGAGAAAGCCGCCGTCCAGGGCAATGCCGAAGCGCAGACCATGCTCGGCCGGATGTACGCCCAGGGCCAGGGGGTGGCGCGCCAGGAAGACCTGGCCGTGCAATGGTGGCGCCGCGCCGCCGACCAGGGCTACGCCGAGGCCCAGTATCAGTTGGGGGACCACTTCTTCGACGCCCCTGCCTCGCGGCGGGACGAGGCCCAGGCCAGGCGCTGGTTCGCCCTGGCGGCGGCCCAGGGCCACGCCGAGGCCCAGAACAACCTCGGCGTCATGTACGCGGACGGACTGGGCGGGCCGCGCGACGCCGGCAAGGCGGTCGAGTGGTTCCGCAAGGCCGCCGAACAGGGGCTGTCCAAGGCGCAGAACAATCTCGGCGCCATGTACTTCGCCGGCAGCGGCGTGCCCGCCGACGATAAGCTCGCCGTGCAGTGGTGGCGCCACGCCGCCGACCAGGGGAATGCCGCCGCGCAGGACCGCCTGGGCGGCGCTTATCTGTCCGGCCGGGGCGTGCCCCAGGACGATTTGCAGGCCTCGCAATGGTTGCGCAAAGCCGCCGAGCAGAACCATGCGCCGGCCCAGGACACGCTGGGCACGCTGTATGAGCAGGGACGAGGCGTGCCGAAGGACGAATCGCAGGCTGTGCAGTGGTACCGTCGGGCCGCCGAGCAAGGGCTGGATACGGCACAGTACAACCTGGCGCGGCAATACGACTTCGGACGCGGCGTGCCGCGCGACCTCGCGTCGGCCCGGGCGTGGTACGGGGAAGCAGCCGACCAGGGCTATCCGCGAGCGCAGTTCAACCTTGCCGTGATGTATGCCAACGGCGATGGCGTCGCGCAGGATGATGCGCAGGCCGTGCGTCTGATGCGCAAGGCGGCCACGCAAGGCCACCGCCAGGCGACGTTCGGCCTGGGAGTGATGTACGCCGAAGGACGCGGCGTGCCGCGCAATCTGGAAGCCGCCTTCGCATTGATCAGCGCCATTGCCTCGCCGGACGAGGAGATGACGCAGTATCGCGACATGCTCCTGACCCACATGCCGCCCGGCCAGCGCGAACGGGCCGAGCGGCTCGCCGACGAGCTGCGCGCCACCGGCGTCAGCGAAGCCACGATGCGACGCCTGGCTCCCGAAAGCGACGGCCAGCCCGCGTCATGACGCTTCCAGGCGGGCCAGCGCCGCCGCCAGGTCGTCGCGCGCCTGGCCGGGCGCGGCGCGGTCCAGCGCCTGCCGTATCGGCGCGACGGCGGCCGGCCCCGATCGGATCAGCAGCGCCTGCACCGATGACCGCAGCAGCGGATCATCGCTGCGCAGGCGCGCGCTGATCGCCGCGTCGAGCACCGCCGGCGCGATCGTCGCCGGCAACGGCCCGGATTCGCCCGCCACCGCGGCCAGCATCGTCGCCTTGTCGACAAGCCGCGCGGCATCGGATTCCTTTTTCACCGATGCGGCAAGATACAGCAGCCCCGCCGGGCCGGCCTGCGCCAGCGCGCGCCATGTCACCCGGGACGGCGCGCGGCTGCGCGACACGGCATCGATCATCGCCCGCGCGATGGCATCATCAGGCTTGGCAAAGCCGCCCAGCGTCACGATGATGCGTTCACGCGCCTCGTCCGAAGGCGCCGCTTCCAATTCCGCGATGAGGCCGCGAACCACGTCGTCATAGCCGGACGCGCCCGGCCCGAGGGCCTGGGCGATCTGGACGCGAATAGCCGGCGACGTTGACGCGGCGCCGGCCGCATCGAGTTTCTGGCGCACGTCCGCGGGCAAGGAAGCGCCGCGCGCGACCTGCGCCAGATCGCCGAGCATCCGCTCGTCCCGGGTGTCCCTGATGGCCTGGAAAAGCTGTTCCGGCGCGCCCCGGGTAGCGCTCCAGAGCGCCGTCCGCGCGGCCGCGCGCGCTGGTTCCGTCGGGCTCTGCCGCAAGTGTCCGAGCAACGGCGCCGCCATGGCGGCGCGGCCGCTCGCATCGAGCACGGCCAGGACCCTGGCCAAGGCCTGCATGCGCGCCTGCGGCACGTTGCCGGCCAGGTCCCGGCCCATGGTTTGCAACAGTTCATCCGGCAGGGTGACGCCGCCCTGGCGGCGTTGCGGCAGAAACGACGCCGTCCAGAGAAGCTCGGCCAACGCCTGCATGGCGCCGGTCCTGTCGGCCTCGCCTTTCGCCGCCTGATACTGGCGCGCGATCGTCGCGAGCGCTTGCCGGTCGCGCGCCGGAATCTCCGCGCGCGGCGCCGCCGCGATGGACGGGTCCCGTGGCGCCGCCCCGGCGGGCCAGGCCGCCGTCAAGGCCAGGACGGCCGACAGGCCGAATTGGCGGCAGAGCCGGCCGAATGCGCGCCGTCCCTGGTGCGGCGCGGCGGTTGCGCGGACATCATTCATCGCGTAGACACTCCAGGAATGCCGCGGTCAGGCTTGACTCGGCTTGTTGCTGTGCCGCCAGGATGTGGCGGGAAAACACGACCGCCGGCGCAAAAGGCAGGCAGACCACGCCCGGTATCTTCAAATGCCGCATCACCAGCGGATTGATCACGCTCACGCCCAGCCCCATCGCCACCATGCGGCAGATGGTGGCTGCGTAGGGCGTGTCCAGAATAAGCTTGCGGCGATCCGGCTCAAAGGCGGCGTCGATCGCCGCCCGCGTGCCATCGCCCTGCGTCAACGAGATAAAGGGCTCTCCATCCAGATCGCGGGCACTGACCTTGCGCCTGCGCGCCAGGCGGTGCCCGCTCGGCACGATGCAAACCCCCTCCTCCTGCGCCCAGAGGCTCGCGGTAACGCCTGGCGTATCGGCCAGGTATGACACCAGGCCCAGGTCGCAGTAGCGCGTCGCGGTCCATTTCGCGACCATCGGTGAGTCGCCTGTGTGTATCGACACCGGCACGTCCGGATAACGCTGGCGGAACGTTCGCATGACCTTGGGCATGACGCACATGGCAATGGACGGCACCGCGCCGATGCGCAGCGTGCCGGGACCGACCTGGCGGATCAGGCGGGCCGCGTCGGCCAGCGCATCCATGCCGAGAAACGCGCGCTGCACTTCCTGATAGAACGCCTCGGCTTCAGGGGTGGGCGCCAAGCCGCCCGCGCGGCGTTCGAACAGGCGGAATCCCGTCGCGCTTTCCAGTTGGCCGATGACCCGGCTGACGTTCGATTGAGACGTGTGGAGCTGGCTGGCGGCCAGCGTCATGGACCGCGTCAGCATCACGACGCGAAAAGTCTCGATGTGCTTGAACTTCATCCGTGGATTCTCCTGCCTCGGGCCGCACAGCATATCAAAATTGCATGCGCAGGCGGAATACTGTCATTTGACGTAATGATGTTCGATTTCCATACTGCATTCCCATCTCAGCGGGCAGCCTGCACGCGCAGAAGGAGCAGAAAAAGCATGGAATCGAAGGTCAGTCGCCGCTTGCAGCAAGCCACCGCCCAGGAAGTCTGCGACCACATCTACCTGCCGCGCCTGAACCGCGAGTTCAGCAGCGGTTTCGACTATCTTTCCGACATCAACCAGGCGCACTTGCTCATGCTGGCGCGCGCTGGCCTGATGCCTCGGGCATCGGCGATCGGCCTGGCGCAGGCGCTGCAGCAAATGGAACGGGACGGACCCGCGGCGGTGCCGCTGGACCCGCAGCGTGAAGACGCCTACTTCAACTACGAAGCGCACTTGATGCGCCTTGCGGGCGCGGACGCGGGAGGCCGCCTGCACGTGGCGCGCAGCCGCAATGACATCCTCGCCACCCACGACCGGTTGCGGGCGCGCGATGCCGGCCTGGACGTGCTTGATGCGCTGAACAACGTTCGCGAAGTGGCGATATCGCGCGCGCAGCAATACGCCGATGTGGTCATGCCGGGCTACACGCATCTGCAATCGGCGCAACCGATCACCTACGGCCATTACCTGATCGCGGCCGCGGACGCCATTGCCCGCGATGCCGCCCGCATCGAGCAGGCGCTGGCCCACATCGATGCCTGTCCGCTCGGCGCCGGCGCGCTCGCGGGCACGACCTTCCCCATCCGGCGCGAGGACACCGCGCGGCTGCTGGGCTTTGGCCATTGCGTGGCCAATTCGCTGGACGCCGTGGCGTCGCGGGACTTCGCCTGGGAACTGATGTCGGCCATGACCATCGCGTCCTTGACCTGGGGAAGAATCGCCCAGGACTTCTATGTATGGGCCACCCCCGAGTTCGGGCTGATCCACTTCCCCGATCGCGTCGCGGGCACGTCGAGCATCATGCCGCAGAAGAAGAACCCCGTGGTGGTGGAGTATCTGAAAGGCAAGACCAGCCACCTGATCGCGCTGTTCACCGCCTCCATGACGGCGGTGAAGGGCACCCACTTCACGCATAGCGGCGATGGCAACAGGGAAAGCATGCGCAGCTTCTGGGAAAGCGCCGACGAGTGCATCCGCTGCCTGGCGCTGTTCCGCCTGGTGCTGGATGCCGCGGAACCTGTCGAGCACACCATGCTGCGCAAGGCCAGAACCGATTTCTCGACCGCGACCGACCTGGCCGACGCCCTGGTGCGCGAGTCGGGCCTGTCGTTCCGCGAGGCCCATCATGCGGTGGGCGCGGTGGTGCGCCAGGCCCTCGATGCCGACCTGGCGGCTGACGAGATCACGGCGGCAATGGTCAACGCCGCCGCTTCGCAACAGACCGGGCGCGACATCCGCCTGGACGCGGCATCGGTGCGGCGATGCCTGGATCCACTGGCCAGCGTGCAAGCCCGTTCGGCCCATGGCGGGCCCGCGCCGGTCCTGTCGAGCCAGCGTATTGCCGAACTGCGTGGCGCGCTGGAGGCGGCCAGGACGCAGGCGGCGGCGCGGCGCGCGTCCGTCGCCGCCGCGCGCGCCACGCTCAAGCAAGAGCTCGCGGCACTGGCTTCGGCGCCGCCGCGCTAAGGCGCATCCCGACGCTTCCATTCCTGCCACACAACGATACAAGGGGTTCCCTCATGAAGCTTGCCATCACGCTTGCCGCCGCCTCGGCGCTGGCATTTTCTTCCGTCGCCGCCGCGGATGCCTACCCGACCAAGCCGATCCGCCTGGTCATCCCGTTCGCCGTGGGCGGCAGCACCGACAATCTCGGCCGGGTACTGGCGGCCCGCTTGTCGGAAAAGCTCGGCCAGCAAGTCGTGGCGGACAATCGGCCCGGCGCTGGCGGCAATATCGGCACGGACCTCGTCGCCAAGGCGCCCGCCGATGGGTACACGCTGCTGTTCGCCACCGAAGGCACCTTGGGCATCAACCCTTCCCTATACAAGCGGCTGCCGTTCGACCCGGACAAGGACTTCACCCCCATCGCGCTGTTCGCCAGCGTACCCAACATCCTGGTCGTCAATCCCAAGGTCCAGGCCAACAGCGTGGCGGAACTGGTCGCCTATGCCAAGGGCAAGCCCGCAAGCCTGAACATGGGCTCGGCCGGCAACGGCACGACCAACCATCTTTCGGGTGAACTGTTCCAGGCGATGACCGGCGCGTCCTTCACGCATGTTCCCTACAAGGGCAGCGGGCCCGCGATGGCCGACCTGCTGGCCAACCAGATCCAGTTGATGTTCGACAACCTGCCGGGTTCCCTGCCGCAGGTGAAGGCGGGCGGCCTGCGCGCCCTGGCCGTAACCAGCGCCAGGCGCTCGCCCTTGCTGCCGGACGTGCCGACCATGGCCGAGGCCGGCGTGCCGGGTTATGACGTCGAGGTGTGGTTCGGCGTCGTGGCGCCCAAGAACCTGCCCGCGCAAACGCTGGCGATCCTGTCCAGGGCGATCACCGACATCTCGCGGGAGCCGGCCACGACCGCGAAGATCCTGAGCATTGGCGCGACGCCCCTGGCGTCCACGCCATCCGAGTTCGGCCAGCAAATTCGCAGCGCCCGCGAAAAATGGGCCCCGATCGTGGCTCAGTCGGGCGCGACCATCGATTGATGGCCGCGTGCGCACGCGCCTGGCGGTTCAGGCGTCGTCCGCCGCGCCCAGCAGCGCCAGGTAGCGCGGCAGGTCCACATTGCCGCCGGTTACCACCACGCCGACCCGCTTGCCTCGCAGCGGCAGGCCGCCATGGCGCGCGGCCGCAAGGCCCAGGCAAGCGGTGGGCTCGACCACCAGCTTCATGGCCTGCGCGAACATGCGCATGGCCTCGATCAGCGCGCGGTCCGGCACGGCCACGATGCCGGCCGCGCCGTCGCGGATCAACGCAAAGGTGAGCGCGCCCAGGTGCTGGGCGCGGGCGCCGTCGGCAATGGTTTCCGGCGGCGCGATGTGGACCACGGCGCCGCGCCGCAGCGACTGGCGGCCGTGATCGCCGGCCTCCGGCTCGCTGCCATAGACCTGGCACTGGGGCGCGAGCCGCCCGGCGGCGAGGATCGCGCCTGCCAGCAGGCCGCCACCGCCCTGCGGCAACAACAGCGCGTCCAGCGGGCCCGTCTCCTCGAGCAATTCAAGCGTGGCCGTGCCTTGTCCGGCAATGACGTCCGCGTGGTCATAAGGAGGAACCAGGGTCAGCCCGTCGCTTTCCGACAGCCGCCGCGCAATGGCTTCCCGATCGTCGGCGTGGCGGTCGTACAGGACGATGCGGGCGCCGCAGGCCCGGGTTGCCTCCATTTTGGAGGCAGCCGCATCGCGCGGCATCACCACGGTGACCGGGATGTCGAGCATCCGCCCCGCCAGCGCAATGCCCTGGGCGTGGTTGCCGCCCGAAAACGCGACGGCGCCGCGGCGGCGCTGGCCGGCGTCCAAGCGCGCCAGCGCATTGAACGCGCCACGGAACTTGAAGGCACCGGTACGCTGCAGGTTCTCGCACTTGAAGTGCAATTCGGCGCCGACCCATGCATCCATCGCTGCCGAGCGCAGCACCGGCGTGCGCACGGCGTGGCCGGCCAGGCGGTCGGCGGCAGCGACCACGTCCTCGAAATCGGGCAGCAAGGGGGGACTCATGAAGGTGGCGGACGGCGGCGCAATGGAAAACGGACGGACCGGACAGCATAGCAAGCGCGGCGCGGGGCGTGAACGACATTCTTTTCATATCGGCATGGCGTGCCATGGCCGGCGCCCGCGCCTCGCGCGCAACTCTATGTTTATGAAAATTCGGTAGTTTCCCCGAGCGGAAAGACATCCCACAATCTGCGGCTTTTCTGATTGCAGGAAGCCATCCATGAAATCCCTGACGACCAAACTCCTGTTCGGCCTGGCGGCCGCGACCCTCGCGGCAACCGCCAGCGCCGACACCACGGCCGCGCCCGCGGAAGTGCGCTTCGCCTGGGCCGGCGCGCCGCGCGTATGGGTATTGGGCAAGGCGGACAAATCGTTCGACCAGGCGCTCGGCGTGCCCGTGAAATGGGTGCAGTTCAATACCGGCGCGGACGTGCTCGCGCTGTTCGCCAGCAAGCAGATCGACATTGCCCGCTTCGGCTCCAATCCGGCGGTGTCCGGGTATGCGCAGGGCCTGCCGATCGAACTCATCTCGGTGCCCGAAATCATCACCACGGCCGAACAACTGGTGGTGCGGGCGGACATCAGGGACGTCAAGGGAATCGAAGGCAGGACCATCGCCTACCCGCCCAATTCGACCGCCCAGTACGCGCTGGAAGCCCTGCTCGACCGCGGCCACGCCGACCGCGCCAAGGTCAAGCTCGTGCCGCTCAAGCCGGCGGAGATCGTGGCGGCCTGGAAGCGCGGCGACATCGACGGCGCCTACGCCTGGGATCCGGCCAAGGCGCAGTTGGTCGCGGACGGCGCCCACGTGGTGTTTTCCACCGGCGACCTGCGCAAGGACGGCGTGCTCATCTACAACAATTTCGTCGTCAGCAAGGATTTCGCCGCCAAGTACCCGCAACTGGTCGCCGCGTTCCTGAAGAACTACCAGAAAAAGGTCGAGGAATACCGGCAGGACCCCGAGCGGGCCGCCGCCACCATCGCCGCCACGCTCGACCAGCCCCTGGATTCGGTGCGCACCGCGCTGCGCGGGATGGAGTATCCGACCATCGCGGAGCTGCTCTCCGCCGAATACCTGGGCGCGAGCGCCAACGGCGCGCCCTCCGGCATTGCCCGCGCCCAGGCCGAGACCGCCGCGTTCCTGGTCAAGGCCGGGCAGCTGCAGTCGACCCGCGTGCCGGCCAGTTTCGTGCCGTTCAACAATGCGTCATTCCTGCGGCAGGCGGGGAACTGAGCGGCATGAAGCAGGCATATCGTTACGCGATCAGCGCGGCCTCGGTGGCCCTCGCGCTGATCGCATGGCAGTTGTCGGCCCGATTCGGGTGGACGGACCCGCTGCTGCTGCCTCCCCCGTCCGAGGTCCTGCGCACCGCCGTGGACGTCGCCATGCACGGCTATCAGCAGACCTCCTTGTGGGAACACACGGCCACCAGCGTGGCCCGCGCGGGCGTCGCATTCGCGGCCGCCATCGGGATCGGCGTGCCGCTGGGCCTGCTGATGGGCATGTCGCCGGCCCTCTCGGCGGTGCTTGATCCTTTCGTGCAGTTCCTGCGGCCGCTGCCCAAGATCGCGCTGATTCCGCTTACGGTGGTCTGGTTCGGGATCGGCGAAGGTTCCAAGTTCTTCCTGATCTTCATCGCCAGCTTCCTCAGCATCCTGGTTGGCGCCGCCGCCGCGGTCGGCGGCGTCAGCGCCGCGCGCCTGCGCGCGGCCCAGGTGCTGGGCGCGAGCCGCGCGCAGGTGTTCCGCCACGTCGTGCTGCCGCATACCCTGCCGGAACTGTTCACCAGCGTGCGGCTGTCGCTGGGCATCGGCTGGACCGCGCTGATTGCGGCGGAACTGGTCGCCGCCAATACCGGCCTGGGCTGGATGGTCCTGAATGCCGGCAACTACCTGCGCACCGACGTCGTCATCCTGGGAATCGTGCTGCTGGGCCTGATCGGCTATCTGCTGGACGTCCTGCTGCTGGCGGCGCAGAAGCGCTTCGCCCCCTGGACGGGAAAAGACGCATGAGCATCCCGCAGAACGTGATCGAATTGCGCGGCGCGGGCAAGGACTTCGGACTGTCCGGCAGGCGCGGCGAGGCGCGCACACGGGCCCTGGAAGACGTATCGCTGGCGATTCCGCAAGGCCAGTTCGTCTGCCTGCTGGGGCCTTCGGGTTGCGGCAAGTCGACCATCCTGAACCTGGTCGCCGGCTTCGAGCCGCCCACCCGCGGGGCGGTGCTGGCGCATGGACGCGAAGTGCGCGGCCCCAGCCCCGGGCGAGGCGTGGTGTTCCAGAAGCCGGCCCTGTTCCCCTGGCTGTCGGTGTTGGACAACATTACCTTCGGCCCACGCATGGCGGGCGCGAGTCCGCAAGACTACCTGCCAGAGGCGCGCGAGTACCTGCGCCGGGTGGGCTTGAAGGGATTCGAGCGTCATGCGCCCTGGCAGTTGTCCGGGGGCATGCAGCAGCGGGCGGCGCTGGCGCGGGCCTGGATCCTGAATCCGGGCATCCTGCTGATGGACGAACCCTTCGGCGCGCTCGATGCGCAGACCCGCATGATGATGCAGGAACTGCTGGGCGACATCTGGGCCGCGACCCGCCCCACCGTGCTGTTCGTGACGCACGACGTCGACGAAGCCTTGTTCCTGGCCGACCGGATCCTGGTCATGTCGGCCCGGCCCGGGCGCATCGTCGAGGACCTGGCGGTGCCCGCCGGACGCCCGCGCGACATCGAGGCGCTGGCGCTCGACCGGCAGGTCGGCGAGATGCGCCGGCACATCCTGCACCGGGTCCGCGAAGAAGCGCGCCAGACGATCGAAACGCCGTTCTGACGCGGCGGCCGCCGGTCCCCCATGGTCGGGCCGCGGTGGCGGTAAAGTTGGGGATTGCCCGCTCCGCCGCCGTCCATGCCACCTGCCTCGCCGCTTTCCGCCCTGCTGCACACCGTGGCGCGGCGCTATCGCATCCCCCGCCCGCGGGCCGCCGCCCTGGCGACCGACTGCGGGCCGGGCGCCGCGCTGGCGCGGGCGATCGAGCAGTTGCAGGCGGCGCGGGCCGCGGGCCAACCGCCAGACCCCGCCTTGCGCGAGGCCTTCATCGCCGCGCTCGCGAGCCTGGTGCGCGCGGCCCTGCGGCCGGAAGATGGCGATCCCGCATTCCAGGCGATGGTGCTGGAACACCGCTATTCCCAGGTGCGCGAATTTCTGGCCCTGCGCCGCCAGGAGGCCTGCGACCGACGCCAGCTGCGCACGGCGGTCGACGCCCTGGCACACCCGCGCAAGCCATCGCGCGTGGCCACGGATGCGGCGCGCGCCCTGCTGGCCGACCTGCATGCCGCCGCCACGGCGGCGGCATGGCCGCGCATGACCCGCATCGCGCTGGCGCTTGAAGCCTTGCCCGAGGTCAAGCACGCCGGAGGCCTGGCGCCCGCGCTGCGGGCGCTGCTTCAGTCCCCTGCCCTGGCCCGCCTGGAGCGCATCGATGCGCTGAGCCAGGATCCCCGCGTGCGGCAGTACACATCGATCCGCGAAAAGCAAGGCCCTCGCGCCGGCAGTGACGAGGCCAGCGCCCAGGGCCAGCTCGCCCGGCAACGGGGTGTCGCGGTGGAAGTGCTGGCGACGCGCGCGCTGGAAGCCGTGGCCAGATATCTCGACCAGACGCGGGCGCAGGCAGACCCGGACGGGCCGGGGAACGCCGCGGCCCCCCGCTATCGTGTCGTGACGTCGCTGCGGGTGCCGGCCGAACTCGCCGCCGACGCCGACCGGGCCAAAACGGAGTGGGATGCGGTCCTGTTGCGCCGCGCCGAAGGACCCGCTTCTTGCCCGCCGCTGTGGGACATCTGCCTGGTGGTCGAGGCCAAGGCTTCCGTCGAGGCGGCCACGACCGACCTGCCTCGCCTGCTGCGCGGCCTGCGCCTGCTCGCCCGCGCCCAATCCGGCGCGGTCTATGCGTTTGCCACGCAGCAGGGCCGGGTGCAGGTGCGCGGCGCCTCGTTGGCGACGCTGCCCACGCGGGAGGCGGCGCTGGCCGACGCGGTGCTGTACTGCTGCGACGCGCCGGCCGACGGCCCGTTCGCGCCGCTCAACGCCGCCAGCCGCATGCAACTCCTGTCGGCGCCGGCCAGCCTGGCCTACGCAACCGCCCTGGCCGAGGGCGGACCGCTCGATGCGGACATGCTGGAGCCACTCTGGCTCGACCTGCAACGCGCGGCGCGCTGGCAACCCCTGTTGGGGCTGGCAGCCATGCGCGAACGGGCACGGTCGCTGATGGTGCATCCGGATGATCTGCTGGCGGCGGTGGTCCCCGCTCCGGCCTGATGACGCCGTCGCTCGGCAAGACACAAGGCGCCCGCCGGCTGCGCGTCACCGCCCGGCTTGCCGCGGCGGCACGCCGGCATAGAGCTCCAGCGCCGTGCGCAGCCGCTGCCTGAGCCGGTCCGCAATCGCCGCCGCCATCAACCCGCCGATCAGGGCTGCGTCCTTCAACGCCCAGTGCATGGGGAATTCGGCCAGGGGTTGGGGGGACTGCCAGAACGGATGGAACACGAAAAGGGTCGCCAGCAGCAACGCCGCCAACGCCGCCGCGCCGAGCCACAACCGCTGCCCCAGCATGATCAGTACGGCGCCGCAGACCTGGACGGCGATCGTGACGATATGGAGCAGCCGCCCCGGTCCGGACGCGCCAGCGCCCGCGAGCGACTGGCCGCCCTGGGCGTCAAAGACCCCGGCCAGGCCGGAACAAAGAAACACCAGCCCCAGCAGAATGCGAGCGCAGATCCACAGCCAATGACCATCCAAGACCTGCCCGATGCGTTGATGCATGCACGAAACTCCAGAAGACAACAGGGATCCCCGTTCCCATGGTGCGGATGGGCAAAGGGGCACAAAGCCCGAAGCGATCCCGGGCTTGCCGAACAAAGGGTTCGGCACTGTAAAACCTGAAGTTAGGTTGAGGTCAACAAAAAAAGCCGCTGGGCGCGGCTTTGGTTCCGGAATGCGTCATCGACCCGCGCCGGAAGGCGGATGCCGCATGCCGCGAGGCGGCCGCGCGAGGCGCCGCAGCCAGGGCGCGGCGTGGAAGACGCTCATCAAGGCATACATCCACGCCATGCCATCGAACGGCCAGGCGCCGACGCCGCACTGCGCCGCCATGGCGCCGGCCTCGCGCATGGCCGCCAGCAACGCCATCAGTGCGAAGACCGGCGTGGCGGCCAGGGCGAGCCGGTCCGCGAAGGCGCCGGCGATCCCCGCCGCCCGGCTGCCGCCATGCAGGCCGGCGCCGCTATCCGTGCCGTGCCCACCGCCGTTCATGTGCCAGCGCTCCCGGCCGGCCCGGGGCCGCCATACTCATCGCGCCGGCGCAGCCACAACCCGTCCTCGTTGCGGCCCTTGGGCGCGCGGTCGAGCCAGGCGTACATGCCCCAGATGGCATCGGTGCCGCGCGAATAGGTGGAATAGGTGTGGTGGATCTCTCCGTCCTGCAGCGCGAACGCGCTCATGCCCTCGCGTTCCCGCATATAGGTGGGCAGATCGGTGCCGGTGGTGCCCGCCCAGGTCACGAACTCCGCCGGGGGCTGCGCGGCAGTGGCCAGTTGCATGACCGGGTCGTCGCGGCGGAAGTTGTACTCCACGCCCGCCTGCTGCTGGGCCGGGGTGAACGAGGCGTTGAAATCGAAATTGAAGTCGCTCCCGGCGGACGAGGCCCAGGGAAACGTCCAGCCCATCCTGTGCTTGTAGGCCTGCAGCTTCTCCAGCGGGGCCCGCGACACGGCCCACAGCATGACGTCGTGGTGGGCCAGGTGCGTGACGATGCCGTTGAAACCGTCGGCGATCGACGAACACGAGGGGCAACCGGCCTTGTAGTCGGGTCCGAACATGAAGTGATACACGAGCAACTGCGACCGCCCCTGGAACAGGTCGGCGAGCGTCGCGGCGCCGCTGTCCGTATCGAAACGGTACGACTTGTCCAGGCGCACCCATGGCAGCGCCTGCCGCTGCCGCGCCACCTCGTCGCTGGCGCGCGTCAGGCGCTTTTCGGCGTCCAGCAGCGCCAGCCGCGCCGCCAGCCATTCCTGGCGCGTCCCTATCCTGTGTGAAGTCATCGTCCTCTCCTTGGTTTCCGTCTGCGCATGCTGTCGGCGGCATGCCCGCGCCTTCTGACTGACATGGTGCCGCGGGAGCCCGCCAGGCGGGGAGTAACAATGCTGGCGCGATTGCCGCCGGCGGCGCGGGCGGATCGGGCACAATTGCGGTTCAGCCATTCGGCCGTGAAGCCGCGCCCTCGCATGCCCCCCCTCCAGCCGCCCTCGCCGCTCCCGCTGCCCGCCGCGCCGTCTCCGGCGGCCGCGCCCCTGGATCCGTCCGGCCTCGACCCGGCCACGGAGGCCGCGGTCCGCGCCTTGTTGCGCGAGGGCAGTTCGGCCAATACCGAATCGGCCTACCGGGCCGCCATGCGTTATTGGGCGGCCTGGTTCGCCTTGCGCTTCGGCCAGCCCCTGGCGTTGCCGGTGGCGGCGCCCGCCGTGGTGCGGTTCGTGGTCGATCACCTGCAAGTCCAGGGAACCGACGGATTGCGGCACGGCCTGCCGGACGACATCGACCGGCGCCTGGTGGCGCAAGGCGTCAAGGCGCGTCCGGGACCGCTTTCACTGAATACGGTGCTGCACCGCATCGCGGTGCTGTCGAAAGCGCACGCCCTGCAGGATCTGGTCAACCCCTGCCGCGACGAACAGGTGGCCACGCTGTTGGCGCGCGCCCGGCGCGCCTACGCCCGGCGCGGCGCCCTGCCCGTGCGCAAGCCGGCCCTGACCAAGGCGCCGCTGCAGGCGCTGCTGGACACCTGCGACGATTCGCTCGAGGGCTTGCGGGACCGTGCATTGCTGCTCTTTGCCTGGGCCAGCGGCGGCCGGCGCCGATCCGAAGTGGTGCGCGCCACCACCGCCAATACGCTGCGCACGCCGCAGGGCTACCTGTACGCGCTGGCGCATTCCAAGACCAATCAGGGCGGCGCCGCCCGCGCCGACAACATCAAGCCCATCGTTGGCGCCGCCGCGCTCGCGCTGGATGCCTGGCTGGCCGCGGCCCGCATCACCGAGGGGCCGCTGTTTCGCCGGGTGCGGCGCGGAGGCGTGATCGGCGAGCCGCTGGCGGCCGCGGCGGTCCGTGACATCGTGGTCAAGCGCAGCCGGCTGGCGGGACTGGACGAGCCCTTTTCGGCGCACAGCCTGAGGTCGGGATTCGTCACCGAGGCCGGGCGCCAGAACGTGCCGCTGGCGGAAACCATGGCCATGACGGGCCACGCCAGCGTGGCGACGGTGATGGGCTACCACCGCGCCGGCGCCGCGACGCAGTCGCGCGCGGCGCGCCTGCTCGACGCCGAGGACGGGCGCGCCCCGCCGCCCCGGCCCGCCGACGCCTGAGCCGCCCGGCGCGCACTTGAATACAATTGCGGCTGCCGACGCCCGGGGGGGCGCTGCGCGTGCCCGAGGTCCAAGCCTGCTGTGTCTTCCATGCGAATCAATCTCCGCGGGCTGGTGCTCGCGCTCACGGTGTTCAGCGCCATCGCCGCCACCGCCAACGCCCTGTATGCGAGTTACCGCCTGCAGCGTGAGCAACTCATCGCCAACACCCTGGAATCGAACCGGGTCTACGCCGCCAAGCTGGCGGAAAGCGCCGGCGGCTTTCTCAAGGCGGCGCAGCGCCAGCTGGGCTACAGCGCGCGCCATATCGCCGCGCACATGGACTCGCCCGGGCTGCTGGCGGCCGAAGTGCTGCGAGTGCAGGAACAGAGCGAGACCTTCAATTCGGTTGGCGTGGTCGGCGCCGACGGGCTGATCCTGGCGACGACGCAGAACTTCCGCAGTTTCCTTGGCACCCGGGTCGACAGCCCCGGCAGCCGCGCCGCGCTGCAGGCGCGCCACCCGGCCATCAGCAAGCCCTACGTATCGATCGCCGGCAATCTGCTGATCAACCTGTCGTACCCGATCTTCTCGACGGATGGCCGTTATCTGGGCTATGTCGCCGGCACCCTGCACCTGCGCAAGGAAAGCGCGCTGGAGGACCTGCTGGGGCGCCACCATTACACCGACGGCTCCTATCTCTACGTGGTGGACGGCGACGGCCGCCTGATCTATCACACGGACCCGGCGCGGGTCGGCGAGGTGGTGACGGGCAATCCGGTGATCGAGGCGGTGATCGAGGGCCAGGCCGGCGCCAGGCGGGTGACCAATTCGCGCGGCGTGGACATGCTGGCCGGCTACGCGCCGGTGCCGGCCAGCGGCTGGGGCGTGGTGGCGCAGCGGCCCACCGCGGTGACGCTGGAGCCGATCCGCGACCTGCTGTGGGCGCTGCTGGGATACGCCGCGCCGCTGGCGGTGGTGTTCCTGCTGGCCATCTGGTGGTGCGCCCGGCAGATATCCCTGCCGCTGTCGCAACTGGCCACCAATGTCGAGCATCACGACGTGGCGGTGGCGATGCAGCGCGTGAAATCCGTCAGGGCCTGGTATTTCGAGGCCGAACGCCTCAAGCGCGCGGTGATCTGGAGCTTCACCAGCCTGCAGGAGAAGATCGGCAAGCTGAACCTGGCCAGCATCACCGATCCACTGACCGGCCTGCGCAACCGACGCGGCACGCAGGACGCGGTGGACCACCTGCAGGCGGCCGGCACGCCCTTTGCCGTGGTGGCGCTGGACATCGATCACTTCAAGCGCGTCAACGACACGTATGGCCACACGGTGGGCGACAAGGTGATCCAGGACGTGGCGCAACTGATGCGCGATTGCTCGCGTCCCAGCGACATCCTCTGTCGCAACGGCGGCGAGGAATTCCTCATCCTGCTGCCGGGCGTGGCGCCGACCGAGGCGGTGATCGTGGCCGAGCGGCTGCGCCAACGCACCGCCGAACGCGAAATCGACCTGGTCGGCGGCATCACGGTGTCAGCCGGGGTGGCCCAATGGCCGACCAGTGGACCGGAGGTGCTGCAGGCTTTCCACGCCGCCGATGCCGCGCTGTATGCCGCCAAACAGCAGGGCCGCAACCGGGTGGTGCTGCACGGCACGCCCTAGTTCCGGGCGTGGCTGGCGATGGCGGCGCAAAGCAGGCCGCCGATCACCGACACGTGCTCCAGCGCGAAAAACAGGGCCAGCCTGGCCTGCGCCTCCGGCAGGCGCCAGAATGCGTGCACGATCACGATGGTCAGGACCAGAAACACGCTGAGCGCGGCGGCCGCCAGCCACACGGCGCGATCCGCCAGAATCAGCGCCGACCCCGCCAGCATCAGCACGGCCACCGCGATATTGAAGATCCGCGCAGGTTCCAGACCGGCGGCGCGCATTTCGGCCACGCCGCCCTCGAAATCGATCAATTTGGCGGCGCCCGAGGCGATGAACACCACCGCCAGGCAAAGCCGGGCGATGAACCAGAGCCAATTGCTCTGAAGCAGGGAATCGAGGTGCTGCGGGAGCTGCATGGGTGCTTTCCTGGTGGCGGATACGCCCGGCGCGGCGCGCGGGCAAAGGAGCCGCGCGCACCGGACCGGGTTGCCAAATCTGGCGCGAGCGACTATAAGACCTCAACCTAACTTGAGGTCAACACCCATGAGTGGCGACAAGCCGATCGATATCACGCGCGTCATGACAGTGGGCGAAGTCGCCCGGCGCAGCGGCGTGCCGGTGTCCACCATCCACTTCTACGAATCCAAGGGGCTGATCCACAGCTCGCGCAGCGATGGCAACCAGCGACGCTTTCCCGGCATCGTGCTGCGCTACATCGCCATCATCAAGGTCGCGCAACGCACCGGCATTCCGCTGGAGGAAATCCGCGAAGCGATGGCGCGCTTTCCGCAGGACAGCAACAAGCTCACCCCGGCCCAATGGAAGCAGTTGTCCTCGCAATGGCGCGCGAACCTGGACGAGCGCATCCGCAAGCTGACCCGGCTGCGCGATGAGCTGGATACCTGCATCGGCTGCGGCTGCCTGTCGCTCAAGGACTGTCCGCTACGCAATCCCGACGACGTGCTGGGCCGCGAGGGCCCGGGGCCGCGAATACTGGAACGGCCGTGATTGGCGTGGGCGCGCGGCAATGAAACGAATTGATTTCATATCTTTGCGCAACCGCCTGTATTCGATTGACATACTGTTGCGTTGCCGCCAAAGATAATCGCGCATGCCGCCCGCGCCGGGCCTGAGGGCCGCGCAATTACAGTATCCTGCGCGCACTGTCACATCGCATCAGGCCGGCTTACCCGTATGTTGCGCAGTAGATTTTCGATCAAGTCGCTGGAACGCTATTTCCTGATATTGGCGGCCGGCGTGGTGCTGCCGATGTCGGTCCTGACCGGAATCCTGCTGATCCAGAGCCGCACCGCCTATCTTGCCAGCACCGATGCCATGCGGGCGTTCGGCGTGGTGCGCGCGACGGTCGTCGCGATGGAAATGGTGTCGGCCGAGCGCGGCCCCATGAACGCCGCGCTCGGCGCCGATTACCCGGTCGCCCAACCCATGCTGGATACGTTGCAGCAGGCGCGCGATCGCAGCGACACCAGCATCGCCGAGCTGCTGGCCCTGTACCGGGCGCCGCTCAGCCCCAACAGCGCCAGGGAATTCACCAACGTGCAGCGTATCCGCCACGCCTTGCTCAAGGCGCGCGAACAGGCCGATATCGTCATCGCCACGCGACGCGCCGACGTGTCGGGCCTGCGCGTGCAGGCCGTGGTCGACGGCATGGTGGCGCTGGTGCCCGAATTGCAGGCCGCCATGGCCGCCAGCGTCGGCGTGGTGATGCAGAACGAGGCCGATGCGCCCAACCTGCTGACACTGGCCCTGTTGGCCAGCGAACTGCGGGAACAGGCCGGCTTGCTGGGGTCGGCCTTTACGCCGGCGCTGGCCAAGCACCGCCAACTGACCGAAGCGGATGAATATCGGATCGAACGAGTGCTGGGGCGCATCGATCAATTGCGCGACCTGCTGGAGACGCGCATGGCCACGCGGCCGGACCTGCGCGCCTCGCTGGCCTACAACGACATGCGGCATTTCTATTTCGACGAGGGCATGCGCTACCTGGAAGAGGTGCGCGACATGGCCGCGCTGCAACCGGGCGGCGCCAGGCTCACCACCCGCGAACTGGCCGCGGCCTATGTGCCGCTGAT
This sequence comes from Achromobacter sp. EG18, assembly GCF_059759395.1. NCBI lineage: Bacteria > Pseudomonadati > Pseudomonadota > Betaproteobacteria > Burkholderiales > Alcaligenaceae > Achromobacter > Achromobacter sp. EG18. The sequence continues at coordinate 1,077,915 of NZ_CM186213.1, read as the reverse complement.
GCACGCCATCGGCCAGTTTCGCGACCTGATGCTGGACCAGATGGAACAGAGCATGCGCGCGCACCGCGCCCAGGCGATGCGCCTGCTGCTCATCACGCTGGTGGCGGCCACCGCGCTGGCGGCGGCGCTGATGCTGTCGCTGCGGCAGTTCCGGCGGCGCGTGATCCGTCCGTTCGTGCAGGCGACCCGCATCATCGGCGCGATCGCCGACGGCACGCCAGCCGCCACCATCCCGGTCGGCAAATATCGCGGCGAAGTCAACGGCATGTTCGAGGCGCTGAGCGTGCTCAAGGACAACGCGGCGGCCCGCAGGCAGGCCGAGCTGGAGCGCGACCGGCTGATCGTGGACCTGGCGGTCATGGCCGAGACGGACTTCCTGACCGGCCTGTTGAACCGGCGCGCCTTCGAAAGCCGTCTCGAACAGGCATTGGCGCAATGGCGCGGCACCGATGCGGTGCTGGCCTTCATCCTGTTCGATATCGACGATTTCAAGGGCATCAACGACACCCATGGCCACGCCAGCGGTGACGAGGCCTTGAAGACCGTGGCCGGGCTGTGCCGCCAGACCTGGCGCCAGGCCGACGTGGTGGCGCGGGTGGGCGGCGAGGAATTCGCCGTGCTCTGCCATGTCGGCGCGGCCGATCATGCGGTGCAGGCGGCCGAGCGCATGCGGCGGCGCATCGCGCAGGCGCGGGTCACGGCGCAGGACGGCGCGGTATTCACGCTGACCGCCAGCTTTGGCGTGGCCTACGCATCCTGGCGCAACGCCGAGGCGGCCGACGCCCTTTTCCGCCGCGCCGACGAATTGCTCTATCGCGCCAAGATGGACGGCAAGAACCGGGTCGTGCCGGGCGAAGTCGGCTGACCGGGCGCCACGACGGCGCGGCTGCGCCGCATCATCCGGGGGGGGCCAAAAAAAAGCCGCGTCGGCAAGCGACGCGGCGATGGGAATGCCGGGGGGTCAGGCGGGAACGCGGGCGGCGTTCTTGTCCTGGGCGGCCTCGGTGCTTTCCGGGCGGGATTGGGTTTCAGGATCCGGACGGGTGTCGGGCGCCTTCCAGTTCAGCGGCGGAACTTCGAAGCGCGATTTCTTGCTCATCGGTTGGGACATGTGCGTACTCCTGTGGCGATGTCGGCCTGCCCCGCGCAGGCGCACGACTCGGGTATCCAGCGCGCCCGGGATGCTGGCGGAAATGCGAGGGAGGCATCAGGAACGGGCGCCAGGGCGTGGCCCTGGGGACGTCGGCGCGGATGTGATAACCCGCCGGGGCGGCGGATTGTTTTTCGCATCGATTTTTGAGCGACGATAATGCAATTTTAGTATTAATTGACAGATATTGCAAGCAAATTGATAGCAAGCGAGCGCTCGGACCGCGCGTCAGGGCGGCGGCATGCGGCTTGCTGGCCGGTGGATCCCCCTCACTTTTGGCGGCTGAACCGCCTCCAGGGCCAACCCGGGGCGGCCGGGCCCGCCACCCCTGCGACGAGGATCTCCCATGATCATCGAAGTCTTTCAGCATGCCGACCGCGAATGGGCATTTCGCCGTATCGACCTGATGGGCGTGCAGGAGCACGACGGCCGCTACGCGACCCAGGAAGAAGCGGTGGCGGCCGCGGCCGCAACGTATCCCGGCGTTGCCGCGACGGTCATCACCGGCGAGGCCGGGACGTGATCAGTCGAAATCGCCCGCGCCCAGCGGGATGACGCCCTCGGTGGGAATCGAACGCGCCTGGCTGGCCGCATCGCGCACCGCGTCCGCCCCGTTCTCGAACGCATGCAGCAACTCGGCCGCGCTGCCGTCGCGGGCGCCGAAGCGGCGCCGCAGCACATCGCCCGAGATTTCGAACTGACGGGTGACGCCGTTGACGTCCAGGCTGAAAACGATGGCATCGCCCTGGGCTTTGGCGCCCGTGGATTTGGTGAACTTCATGGCGGGGGCTCCCGTATGGCCGGTGGATCGAACCCGCCATGCCGCGCGGCGGGTGTCCTGTCGGCCAGCAAGCCCTGTTCCAGCGCTTGACGGCGGGAGAACGGTCGTTCTAACATGGCGCAACCTTGAAGAGAACGATCATTCTCCATGCCTTCAGATACCGCCCTTCCTTCCCCGGACACCCGCCAGCGCCTGTTGCAGGCGACCGAAAGACTCGTCTACGCCGGCGGCATCCATGCCACCGGCATGGACCTGATCGTCAGGACTTCGGGCGTGGCGCGCAAGCAGGTGTACCGGCTCTATCCAAACAAGGACGCCCTGGTGGCGGCGGCGCTGCGGGCGCGCGACGAGCGGTGGATGCAATGGTTCATCGCGGCCAGCTCGCGGGCGCAGGCCCCTCGCGCCCGGCTGCTGGCGATGTTCGACGCCTTGCGGGAATGGTTCGGCACCGACGATTTTCGCGGCTGCGCTTTCCTGAACGCGGCCGGAGAGATCGGTGACGAGGCCAGCCCGATCCTGGCGGTGGCGCGCGAGCACAAGGCCCGCCTGCTGGAGTACGTGCGGACGCTGACCCGCGCCGCCGCATTGCCGGACCCCGACGAGGCCGCCGCGCAGTTGCTGGTGCTCATTGATGGCGCGATCGCGGTGGCGCTGGTCACGCGCGATCCCGCCATCGCCGACAGCGCCGGCCGGGCCGCGGCCGCTTTGCTCGGCCAATCCGGCTGACCGTGGCGCCCGCCCCGCTTGCCCTTTCCGTCCCGGTTCGCCGCGACGCCTTTCCGTGCCCCTCCCGTGAGGTATCCCCGATGACATCCCCCGCCGCTTCCCGCCCTCCTCTTCCTCCCTTCACGCACGCCAGCGCGGTGCAGAAGGTCCGCCTGGCCGAAGACGGCTGGAACAGCCGCGACCCCGACAAGGTGGCGCTGGCCTACAGCCTGGACACGCGCTGGCGCAACCGCGCCGAATTCGTCCGCAATCGCGATGAGGCGCGCGCCTTCCTGGCGCGCAAATGGGCCAGGGAGCTTGAGTACCGGCTGATCAAGGAACTATGGGCCTTTGGCGGCAACCGCATCGCGGTGCGCTATGCCTACGAGTGGCGCGACGACTCCGGCAACTGGTTCCGCTCATATGGCAACGAGAACTGGGAATTCGGCGAAGACGGCCTGATGATCCAGCGGCACGCCAGCATCAACGACCTGCCGATCCAGGAAGCCGATCGCAAGTTCCGCTGGCCGCTGGGCCGCCGGCCGGACGACCACCCGGGCCTGTCCGAACTGGGCCTGTAGGCGACGCCCGCGGCGCGGCGTCAGGGCATCGGCACGCGCTTGATGCCTTCGCCGTCGTCGCCGGCCAGCACCGGCAACGGCAGGCGCACTTCGCGCCCGCCATGCTCGACCACCAACCCCTGCGCATCGATGCCCACCAGGCGCGCCGACCGGGTCAACCGGTCGCCGATGGCGTAGGCCTGCGCCGGCCCGCCATTGACCGACAGCACGGCCGCGCCACGGCCTGCGCCGGCCAGCGCGCCGGCCACCCGCACATCCAGCCGCGCCGGGCCGGGCGCCATCCAGGCCGCGACCTCGGCGGCGCCGTCTTCCGTCAGCGCGACGGCCGGCGCCGCGACGACGGGCGCGGACGTGACGGGTTGGCTCAGGCGCCAGCCCCACCAGCCCAGCCCGGCGACCAGGGCCGCCGCGCCCGCCAGGCTGGCCACGTGGGAAGGGGCGACACGCAAGTTCAAGGCCATGGCGGCAAGCTCCTGGTTGGAGGACCCGTGAATTCGGGCAGTCGCGCGGCAGGCCGCCGCGCCGGCGTGTTGAAGGCATCGAACGCATTGAACATATCGACCCGCTCGATGCTACGCGGCCTGTGCGTCAGTTGCGCGACGGCGCTTCAATGCAGCAACAGCACGCGCCGGTAGCGCAGCGGCGTCTGGCCGAGCACGCCGCGCGAGATCACCAGTTCCAGCGCCTGCGCGGGCTGCTCGCCCTGCGCCGGCAACGCCACCCAGCCGCGTCCCGGGGCCCAGGCCCGCACGCTGAAATCCAGCAACTGGTCCAGCACGACGGTGGCCGCATCGGCCGCTGGCGCGGGCAGCGGCGTCAGGGCGGTCGGCGTGCCCGCCGCGCGGATCAGGTTGCCGCCGCGGCGTTCCCACACCACCCGCTGGCGCGCGTCCGGCCGGCCGGGCGCGCCGCGGATGATGTCGATGCGTGGCGCCGGCGTCTTCATCCCGCTCACGCGGATCGCCTCGGGCAGCAACTGCGGCAGCACCGGCTGCGGCTCGGCCTCCTGCGCATCCGATGCCGCCTGCGCCTCGGGCGCGGCCGGCGCCGCGGCCTCGGCCAGGTCCGGGCTGCGGGCGCCGATGTCGCGCTCGAACTGGTCGAAGGCGCGCTGCAGCGCCAGCGCCTCCTCGGTGTGCTGGTCGAGCCTGCGGCTGGTCAGCGCGACGCTGTCGATGGCGCGCCAGGAGATCAGGCTGATGACAGCCATGATCATGATGGCGATGACGACTTCGATCAGGGTGAAGCCGGCCTGGCGCTGCCCGGTCATGGCGGACGGTTCTCCACGATTCCCGACAGCGTCGCCAGGCGCGGCGTCGGGCGCTGGTCCAGGTAGACCTCGACCGTGACCCGCCGCGCGCCCTGGCGGGCGTCGGCATAGCGGCTGTCGCACACCAGGTTCAGCGCGCCCTGCGGGCAGGCCGCCTTGTCGCGGCTGGCGGTCAGGGCGGGCGGCGCCAGTTGCAGTTCCACCAGGCGGTTCTGCGCCGACAGCAGCGCCAGCGCGCGCTCGCGCAGCACGCCATTGTTGGTCGTCAGCATGCCGGTGGTGCGCATGACGGCGGCCAGCGCCACGCTGACGATGGCCAGCGCGATCAGGATTTCCAGCAGCGTGAAACCCGCGGCCCGCGCCAGCGGGCGCGGCGGACGGGACGGCGGCGCGCGACGGATCATGCGAGGCTCCGGCTGCATGGCGGACGGCTCAGTGGACCAGGAAGCGGCCATTGGCATCACGGCGCACTTCGACCTGCCCCGCCGCGCTGGACAGCGTCAGGCGCCACGGCTGCCCGAACCACTCCGGGGTCAGCAGCACCGGCACGGCGGGCGCCACCCGCACCGGTCCCGCCTGCCATTGCCGCGGCCGCAGCGCCGGATCGCGCGGGAAATCGTCGATGCGCGTCGGGTCCAGCACCGGCACCGGCCCGTCCAGCATCCAGGCGCCGCGCACGAAACGGTAGCCGTCGGCGTCGGCCTGCCAGGCGATCGCGCGGCCATCGATGCGCACCTCGCTTTGCGCCGCCGCCAGCCGTTCGACCAGCCGCTGGGCGTCATCGCGCAATTGGCGCGCCGGGTCGGAGCGGATGCTCAGGCCAAGCGCGGCGGTGGCCACGCCCACGATCACCAGCACCACCATCAACTCGATCAGTGTGAAGCCGCGCTGCGTCCGCCGCGAGCGTGCCGGGCGCGCCGGCGCGGCGCTCGAAGGCCGGGCGACGGCGCGACCGTTCATGCCTGCAACCGGGCCGCCTGGCTTTCGACATGCTGGCGGGCATCGCGCAGATGGCGCCTGACAATGCGGCCGGACACCCCGTAGCGCGCCGCTGCCTCGCTTTGCAGCATGCCCTCGATGCGCACGCCGATGTAGATCTCGCGCTGTTGCCGCGGCAAGGCCTCGATCAGGCGCATCAGTCCGCGCATCGACGAGCGCGCCTGCGCGATGCGCAGCGGGCCGGGCGCCGTGTCCTCGACGTCTTCGAGCACGACGTCGGTGGCGCTGAACGGCCGTTCGGCGCGCAGCCGGTCGATGGCGATGTTGCACGCCATGCGGAACACGTAGGCGCCGGGATTGGCGATGGCCGGCGCCGGCGGCGCCGCGCCGTCGGCCAACCGCAGCCAGGCGTCGTGCAGGCTGTCGGCGGCCAGGTCGGCGCATCCCAGGTGGCCGCGCAGCGCCTGCATCAGCCGCGCATAGTTGGCCGCGACGAATTCGCCCAGGCAGGCCGGCCGCGGACGCGCCGCCAGGGCGCCGCCGGCGCAGTATTCGTCGCGGCGCCGCTGCGCCTGGGGCGCCGGTTCAAGGCATAAGGACATGGCGGTTCTCCGTGGCGGCCCTGTCCCCGGGCGCAAGCGGGCGCCGTCCGGTGCCGGCCGGACGCTGGGCGGCCCGCTTGCGCATTGCCCAGTTGGCGGGCGCCAGCAGGCCATCGTCGAGCGCCTGGCGCAGCAGCGCGGCGACGCCGGCATGCGCGGCGATCGCCTCCAGTTCCTGATCGAAGCTGGGCGCGCATTCGCAGCCATTGCCTTCGGACAGGCCGGCGAACCAGCGGAACAGCAGGTTGTAGGCGATCTGTTCATGGAAATACGGTTTGCTGCCGGCCGGATACAGCAGCTGCAGGATATGCGTGCGGCACAGGATGGCGGCGTCCAACGTCAGCCCGCACTCGGCGCTGGCCGCGCGCAGCAGGTCGGCATGCGCCCGCAGCGTGTCGTCGACGTGCTCGCGCAAGGCCACCAGAGGATGGCGCGGCGGCACATAGCGGGTCAGCTGGATCTGGCCGATCCAGGTTTCGTGCGACACCACCCAGACCCACGGGGATCCGTAGCGGGACACCGATACGGGTTGCTGCCTGGCGCAATCGAGCACCTTGGACAACTTGCGATCCAGTTCGAGCATGCCTACGTTGACGGTCGCCGACACAACGCTCTCCCAGGGCCGGATGGGCCCATGTCCGGTTGGCCGCGCTGCGTGTGGCGCGGCCTGTACCCCTAAGACGACACGGCGCGGCGGAACCCGCCAGGTTTTTTAATCAGGACGGATGGCGCGTTCACGCCAGGCTCGCAGCAGCGTCCGGTTCAGGGCGATGCCGGTGGCCTGCTCGATGGGGGCGACCGGCGCGCCCGCCAGCGCCCGCCCCAGGATGTCGACAATATCGGCGCTGGCCAGCGCCCGTTCGAGCGCGTGGCCGAAATCCTGCGGGCTCCAGATCTCCTGGTCCAGCGACAGCCCGACGAACCAGCGGAACAGCAGGTTGCACGAGACCTGCTCGTGCAAGCCCGCCTCGGTGTCGATGCCATAGAGCAACTGGATCACCAGCGCCCGCAACAGCGGCGGCGCCTCGATGCGCAGCATGGCGCGGATCGCGGCCGCGTGCAGCCGCGGCTGGCTCGCCGCCAGCGCGCGATCGACGTGGTCGCGCAACGCGGCCAGCGGATGGCCGGCCGGATTGAACTCGACCCGGCGCGTATTGCGCGACCAGACCTCGTGCGACACGATCCACACCCACGGCGAGCCGTAACGGTGCACCGACACGGGATGCTCCCATGCCGAATCCACCACCGCCGACAGATTCTCCTTCAGTTCCCGGATACCGATATTCGGTTTACGCGACACGACTGCTCCCCATCGCGCGGACGCGGCATGCGCCCTCGATGGCGGATATGCGCGGCCTGCCTTCTTAGGACGACATGGGCGGGCCAAACCCGCCACCGCGCGCGCCAAGCCCGGCAAAGGCGTCGTCGCGGCGCCTCAGGCCAGCACCACCACGTTGCCCGGCAGGTGCGTGGCGCTCAGGCCGAACGCCTTCTCGATCTGCACCAGCACCTTGTCGGTGTCGCGGATCTCGAAGCGGCCGCTCAGCGCGCTGGCGCCGCGGGCGCCGTCCAGCAGCACCACGCGGCCGCGGCGGTAGCGGTTGATCTCGGCCACCACCTCGGCCAGCGGCGTGTTCCGGAACACCAGCGAGCCCTGGCGCCAGGCCGAGGTCTCGGCCGGATCGATCTGCTGCACCGCGCCCAGGCCCCGCCGGTCATAGAACAGCCGTTGGTTCGGTCCCAGCACCGTAGCGCCATTGCCCAGGGCTACGCGCACCGAGCCGGACAGGCAGGTGACGCAGACCGTGCCGTCCAGGTTGCGCAACTCGAAGCGCGCGCCGCGGGCCTCGGCGCTGCCGCGCCCGGCCACGACGGTCAACGCGGCGGACGAGGACTGGCCGTCGAAGGCGGCTTCGCCGGCGATCAGCTCGACCCGCAAGGCGCCCGGCTGCTCCGAGCGCAAGGCAATGCTGGTCTGGGTGTTCATGTCCACCTGCACCCGTTCGCCCAAGCCGAACTGGCGCCGGTCGCCGGTGTCGGTGCGATAGTCGGCCAGCCATTCGTCCCACGCCGGCCACAGCCGCAAGGGCGGCGCCACCACCGCCGCCACGGCCGCGGCGGCGGTGCCCGCCAGCGCCGTGCCGAGGAAGGCGCGTCGGCCCCAGCCCTGGGCGGGGCCACGGGCGGGTTGGCGGGCGCGCTGCCGTTGCAGCGCCAGGCCGGCCGGCGCCATCAGGCTCCAAAGCTGGTGCTGCGCGGCAAAAGCCTGGGCGTGCCGTTCGCTGGCCGCGCACCATTGCCTGAGCGCATCGGCTTCGCGCAGCGTGGCCTGCCCGGACGCGATCAGGCGGATCCAGGCGCGGGCCTCGCGTTCGATATCCGCCTGTCTGCGATCGGCGGGCTGGCTTGCGGTCTTCATTGCTCACTCTCTCGATGCCGCCGCGCCGCCACTGCGGGCGTTGGCGCGCGGTTTTTCCCCTTGACATCCATAGGACGACTCTCGCAGCCGGAACCCGCCTCATGGTGACAATAATTTACGTGTTCGCCGCGCACAGTACTCATGGGCGTTGCGCAGTTCGCGTTCGACGGTGCGCAACGACACGCCCAGCCGTTCGGCGATGTCGTTCTGCGGCAGCCCCTCGACCCGTACCGCCAGCAGGATGTCGCGCTGGCGCGCCGGCAGCTCGCCCATCGCGCGGGTCAGCGCATCGAGTTCGGCGCGCCCCTCGGCGATACGCTCGGGCCCGGGTGCCGGGTCGGCGATGTGCAGCAGCACCTCGGCCTCGGCGACGGTCAGGCGCCGGTTTTCCACGCGCTGCTGGTCGACCGCCACATTGACCGCCATGCGCATCAGATAGGGACCCGGGCTGTCGACCGGGCCGAGTTCCTCCTTGCCTTCGAGGCGAAGCCAGGTATCCTGCAATGCGTCGCTGGCCAGGTCCGGGCAACCCAGGCGCCGCGTCAGGCGGGCCTTCAGATCGTCGTAGCGTTGCAGCATGAAATCGCGCAGGACCGACAGGCTGGAGGGCATCATGGATCGCGGGGCAAGGATCGACGGCGCGCGTCAGTACGCCGGGCAGCCCCGGTCGTGTTCCGGCGACTGCGGCATGACCAGCATCACGAACGGCTGCAGCAGGTCCGGTGGCGGCGCCTTGTCGAACACGGCCTGGTCCAGCGCCAGCACGATCTCGTCGTCCTTGGCGCGGTCGCCGGTCGAACCGAGCACGCGCGCCCGCTCCACCCGGCCCATCGGCGAAACTTCGAAACTGATGGCCGCGCGGTAGTCCCCGGCACGGGTGGCGGGGTTGCGGCACAGCGCCTCGCGCACGCCGGCCTGGACCACGCCGTAGTAGCTGCGGTAGAAGGCGCCGCGGCTGCCGTCGGCGCGGCGCGTGGCGGACGTCGCGCGGTCCTTGCGGGCGGCGTGTCGCAGGATGAATGCGTTGGCGGCCGTGTATTCGGCCGCCAGTCCCGAACCTTCGATCAGCATGCGCAAAGCCGCCTCCGGCGTATAGATTCCCTTGACCGCGGCCGAACGCCGCCCCACCGCCAACGCGGCGCGATACACCACCGAACTGCCGGTGACATTGCTGTATTGCTCGAGCGCCGATTGCAGCGGTTGCGCCGGCAGGTCGAACTCGAAGACCCGCAACAACGGTTCCTGGGCCATGGCCGGGCGCCAGCACAAGGCCGCGCAGACCCCCCACAGGATCCACCAGCCCAACCAATGGCGCCCCTGGCCGCGCGCCGGCCGCTTGCCCGCCCTGATTGGCTCCAGATGCATGCCCTGCCCTTGTCGCGCCCCGGCGGCTGAGGGGGAGCCGCAACACGTCGTGCTAATCGGTGAATGGGCAATGTAGGTCGCGCTTGTGACTGCGGCATGACAGCGGATCGTCAGCTTTCCAGCTCCTAGCCACCTGACAGGCCACGCTGCTCCGGTTCGGTCAGGCGGGCCTTCTGCGCCGCGTCCAGCTCGCCGTTGCCGACCATCTGGAAGATGCTGCGCGGGTCGTAGCCCTGTGTCGCGGCCGCCGCGCCCGGCCCCGGATTGCGGCCGGCCGGCGCGGTGGCGCCGGGCGATCCCGCGCCCGACAGCGGCTCGCTGCCATTGCCCAGGATCTGCACGCTGATGATGGACGGCAGGTTGCGGCGCGCCGCCGCCTGCTGCTGGCGCGAGGTCTCCTGCGCGCCCTGGGTCGCCCCCGCCGCGGCCGCGCTGGCGCTGGTCAACGCCGCGACGTTCACCGCCGCCAGCGCCGGCACGCCGGTGGCCTTGCCCTGCCCCACCACGTTGGCCGCGTTGACCACCTGCAGCGCCGCCAGGTTGACGTTGCCCGAGTAGCGGATGCCCGCCTCGCCCGCGTCGATGGTGCCCAACGGCGCCACCAGGTCGACGTCGCCCGGCGGCACCTCTGGAATCGGGTTGAGGGTGGCGATCCCGGCGCCGGTGCTGGGCACGGTGGGCGACAGCGTCAAGTTGCCGACGTCGTCATACAGGCGCCGCTGCGGCGTATACACCACCGTGCTCTTGGCGCCCCGGCCGCTGTTGATGTCGCCCTCGGCCGACCAGCCCAGGATGTTGCCGCCAAAGGTGGTCATGACCCGGCTCTGGCCCAGCAGGATGCTGCCCTTGGCGTACATCTGGATGTCGCCGGCGCCCTGGGTGATGATGCCGGCGGTGGACGGCGGCGCCACGCCCTCGACGCCGAAGACCACCTGGCCGCCCGGCGCCATCAGGTGGATCGAGCCGCCGTACAGCGTCTGGATGCCGGAGCCGCCGAACAGCGTGATGTCGCCCTGGTAGCGGATCGGCCGGCCATCCGCGCCGGTCGTCGGGTACAGCTCGGCGATCGCCTGGCGACCGCGGGCGTAGCTGCCGGCGCGCGGCCCGATCGGGTCGTTGTACTCGCGGCCGCCCGCCGTCAGTTCGGCGTAGTAGACCTGGCGCAGGAACACGCGCTGCTGCTCCGCCGGCAGCGCATCGAAATAGGCGCGCGCCCCGTCCGCGGCGCCACCGTAGCCATGCTGCGCGCGCAGCCACTCGAGCAGTTCGCCTTCGTAGGTCTTGGCCGTCTTGCCCGCCTGGCCGGACAGCGGCTGGCCCGGATCGGCGCGATTGGCCGGGTCCAGGTAGCGGCGCGCAAACGCCGCGTAGTCGCCTTGGCCGCCGGCGCTGGCGACGATGCCTGCGCCGCCCTTGCCGGTGGTCTGCCCGCCGTTGATCGGGCCGATGCTGGTGAGGCGGCCCTTGTCTTCCTGCGTCAGGTTGCGGCCGGCGCTGACTTCCAGCCAGCCAGGGCCGGCCACGTCGACGTTGGCATAGAGGATGTCACGGCCGGCGACGATGCGGGAAACGTCGTTGGGTTGGTGATTCAGGACCAGGGCCTTGAGGTTGACGATGTCGCCGCCGGCCTGGATGCTGACGGGACGGGCGGCGTGGTACTCGATGCCGTCCTTGGTCGTTATCGTGCTGCCGGTAGACAGGCCCACGATGTCGCCACCCGCATAGAAGCGCGCGATCCCCGCGTTGGACAGGGCGGGACGCCCCGCCGCCGAGTCCGTGCCGAAGGCGAGCAGGCCGCCCTCCAGGCCCACGGCGTTGCCGGCACTGACCGCCCCGCTGTCCCATGTGGCCTGGTAGGCGGGGCGTTCCGGCGCCGCGATCGACATCGGGTCCGCGCCCGACACGCCGGTGCGATAGCCGCCGCCATAGAGGCCGTCGCGCGCAAGCATTTCCACGCTGCCCTGGCTTCCCGGAGCAAAGGACCATTCCGTTGCGGCGTTGGCTGAGCTGGCGTGATAGAAAATGCTGCCCGATGCCGCCACCACGCTGACGCGCGAAGGATAGGCAAAGACGTTCGCATACCCACTGGCACTGTATTGGTACTGGTTCTTGGTCGCCAGGTTGTCGTTGTGGGCGGCGGTGATCGGCGTCAAGGCGCCGCCCGCGGCGAACAGGTCCAGCGAGGTCCTCGCCGTCCACAACGAGAACCAGCTATTGGCCCCGCCCGGCTGTTCCACGCCCTCGTGAATGAAGGGGGTGGCCGACAGCTGGTACATCCTGCCGGCATCGCCCACGCCGCCCAGGACCAGATCCCCGCGTGCGTTCAGCGCGGCGGTGGCGTCGCCGGCCACGATGGCCGGACCGCCGGATGGCGCCGCCAGCGTGGGACGCAATGGGTCCAGGCCACGGGAATCCGATCGGTCCACCGCCCGATATAGCGGATCGACCCGTCCGATGCTGCGCGCATCCACCTTGATGGCGCCGCGCAGGTTGGTCAGGACGCCGTTCAGATCGGAGTACGGCGCGGAAATGTCATTGACCCCATCGCTCGAGCTGGTTCGCAAGGGATTCAGCGCGCCGCCGACGCGCAGGCTCAAGTCCCCGCCACCGGTGGACACACGCTTGCCGTCCGGCGTGATCCGCCCGGTGCTACCCACGGCAAGCGCCAAACCCTGCATGGTGGGATAGGTATTCTGCAACGCCACGGGCTGGGTCAGCACGCCTGCGTCGCCGCCCACATTGACCGACAGATTGCCGCCACCGAGCGTGCCGAAGCCGGTAAAGCCCTCCACCGATACGCCCGGTGTCTCGAATATGGAAAAGTACGGCGACGGCAGGTAGGTCCCGAAGTTGATCCACCAGGCCGTCTGCTGGCCGATGCCGGCGCCCCCCTGGCGCCACAGCCAATAGCCGGGGTAGCTTCCCGGCGCGGGCGCCGCGCCACGGGGATCCTGGCCGTCGAACTTCGACGGCAGGCCGCGCACCGCGCCGCGCATGTCGCCTTGCACATTCAGCAGCAGGTCGCCGCCGCGCTCGGGATACCAGGCGGCGTATTGGCCGCCGGTGACGAGCGGCTCGTAGCTGGCCGCGGCGGCGCCCAGCACCGAGCCGTAGCCGTCCGTCTGGCTCATCAGCTCGTCATAGGCGCGCGGCAGGTTGTAGGCGTCCCTGCCCAGCGCATCGAGAATGGGATTGCCCTGGACGTCGCGCACGGCGTCCGACGGCGTGCCGGCGGTGTAGATGCCGTAGTAGGAACCCTGCTGGAAGTTGCCGCCGGCCAGGATGTCGAGATCGCCGCGGCCGGTGCGGATCACGCTGAAGATGGGCGATTCGCCCAACAGGCCGAAGCTCAGGTCCTGCAGGTAATGCGGATCCGACAGCTTCACATGCCCGCGGTCGCCCAACTGGAAAGCCGGCAGCAGCGCGCGGGTGTCGGCCGAATCCAGGTCGGCGCCCCCCGCCAGCCGCAGACTCCAGGACGAAGCGCCCCGGCCCAGCATGGGCGCGACGGCCCAGATGCGGCCCTGTACCCCATCGGCGTTCAGGTCCCGCAGTTCCACCGTGCTGCCGTTGAAGCGCAGGTCGGTTCCGCTGGGCAGGTAGGCGCCGGCTGCCAGCGGCAGGTCGGCGGCCAGGGCCGGCGGGGCATTGAAGATCGACAGCGGCGTGCCTTTGGGCACGGTGAAGGTCCGCACGGAGATCGCCTGGTTCAATGCCATGCCCGCGCCCAGGCGGGCGCCGGCCGTCAGCGTCAAGGCGGCCGGCAGCACGCTGCCCTTGGCGTAGAGCGTGCCGTCCGCCGCGCGCACGTCGGCCTCCAGCACGGTGCCGGCCGCCAGGGTCAGGGGCTGGGCCAGTTCGACCTGGGCCGGCAGGCGCGCGTTGGCCTTGATGGTGTTGGGCTGGATCGGCAGGTCGAAATTCAGCGATTCGGTCTCGGTGTTGGGAAACACCGTGCCGCCGGCCAGCGTGACCGCGCGCGGCAGGATCAGGCTTTGGCCGGCCACGTCGACGCCATTGGCGTCATCCGGCCCCGCCCGGCCGATCAGGCGCCAGGCGCGGACGTCGTCATCGGTGCCCAGCGGCGGCGCGAAACCGTCGGTGATGCTGCCGTAGATGTTCAGGTCGCCCTTGGCGCGCACCAGCAGCACGCCGGCCGCGCCGAAGCCGCGGCGCGCCGGATCATTGCGGTCCGCGTCGGGGCCATAGCGGTAGTTCGACAGGTCCAGGTCGCCCTCGACGCGCAGATCGCCGTCGGCGGCGCGGCTGACGATCTCCACGCCGGGGCGCAACCCGTAGCCCCGCAGCCGCGCGCCCAGCGCGGCGTTGGCCAGCGCGGCGTTCATGTAGGTGACGCTGTCCGCGTCGATCTGGTCCAGATAGGCCTGGGTGATCACCTGCGGCGTGCGGCCGGTGATGTCCGGGGCCGTGGCGAGGGGCGCGTCGTCGTAGCGCCGGAAGGCATTGACCGACATGCGCTCGGCGCCCAGCACGTTGGGTGTGCCGAGGATGTCCAGCGCCACGTCATCGGCGCCCAGGCGCGGCGCGTTCAGGTCCAGCGTGCCGCGCGGGCGGCCATCATGCTGGCCGGGGCCATTGCCCGCCGCCACGCCGGTGCCGGCCCGCAGGTCGATGGCCGCGTTGGCGCCGAGCACCAGACGGCCCTGCGTGGCGGTCAGTTCGACCACCGCGCGGTTGGGGCTGTCGATGATGTCGCCCCGGCTGTCCACGCGCAGCAAGGCGCCGTGCGCGTCCAGCAGGCCGTTGACGATCAGGTCGCGCCGGGCCGACAGGCGGATGCTGCCGACTTGCGCGCCGCCGGCGTCGACCACGCCATTGACCGTCAAGCTGCCGCCGTCGACCGCGACGTTGATCCGCCGGGCCTTGATTTCATTGCCGATCACCAGGTCGCCGCGCTTGAGCTGGAAGGCGCGCGAGCCGGTCACGCCGCCTTCGGTCAGGCGCTGGTTCAGCGCCACGAAGTCGGCGATGGCCTGGGCCCGCAGCGCGATGCCGCCAGCCTCGAACGGCACCAGGGTGCCGCCGGCATCGTACTCGCCGCTGGACTGCCCCTTGATGGCGCCGCGCAGGTCGATCAGGCCGGCGCCGGCGCCCAGCGCCGTGGCCGTGAGCCTGCCGGCCTGGTTGTAGCGCGCCGACAGATCGATGATGGACCCGGCCGCCTGGACGATATCCCCCTTGCGGCTTTCGAGCTCCACGTCGCCGCCCCAGCCATAGCGCGTCTGGTCGCCCAGGGTCACGGCGCGACCGCCCAGCTCGAGCCGCGCCCCGCTGGCCAGCGTCAGGCCATGCTCGGCCTGCGCCACCAGCTTGCCGCTGGGCAACACGATGGCGCTGTCCAGCTCGACTTTGCCGCCTTGCAGGGTCAGCGTGGCGCCCCACAGCGCGGCGGCGTCGGCCGGCGCCGCGCCGGTGCCCGTCAATTGCAGCAGGTCGCCCGCCGTCAGGCGCGTGACCGAGCCGTTGCCGCCCGTGAGCATGGGCGTGCGCAACAGCAGCGAGCCGCCCTGGTACTGGAACTTGCCATCGACGAAGTCGCCGCGCGCCTGGTAGACCTCCAGGCTGCCCTCGCCGCCCGCGGTGATCTGCTCGGCGGCATCCATCCGCACGCTGGCGAAGCCCAGCGCCTGGCGCCGCATCTGCTGGTGCGGCACCTGCAGCGTGCCGTTGGCGTCGCCCAGCACGATCCGGCGCGCGCTCAGGTTCAGCGTGCCCAGGCCGGTTCCCGCCCCGCCGGCCGCGATCGGGGCGGGCTCGGCGTTGGCGACGCCGTTCCAGACCAGCGTATCGGTGGACAGGGTGGCGACGTCGCCGGCGCCGCCGTAGCCGTAAATGGCGGGCGTGTTCAGCACCAATTGCGCCAGGCTGGAGCTGCCGGTGGCGGCATCCAGTGTGCTGAGATTGACGTTGCCAAAGAAATTGACCGAGTCGCGCAACGAGAAGATCACCCGTTCCAGCGCCGGCGCGCCGACGCTGGGGTCGCCGTCCAGCAGGCGGCGCAACAGGTCCTGCGACAGGCGCAGCCCCGCGGGCAGAACGCCGCGCGCCATCGCGTCCGCCAGCGCGGCATCGCCGCCCGCGTTCAGGCTGCTGGCGGCCACCACCAGGTTGCGGGTGCCATAGCGCAAGGCGTCGTGCAGCACCAGATTGTTGCTGCCAAAGACCACCGTGCCATCGGAGTAAAGCTGGGTCGTGCCTGCGCAGGCTGTCGCCGGGCAGGCGCCAAGCTCGATGCGGCCGGATTGCGCGCCCAGCCCATTGCCGAAATCCAGCCAGCCATTGGAGATGGCCAGGATGCTGTTGTTTCCTCCCGCGCTGCCGAACCGGTAGCCCTGGCGCGCGTCATAAGGGGCGGCGCCCATCCCCAGCGTATTGATGGCCGCGCCGCGTTCGACCACGATCGACTTCGCCTGGTCGACGATCAGCAGCACTTCGGGCGCGCGCAACTGGGCGCCGCCGCGCACGATGACGTCGCCGCCGGAGCCGGCTGCCGTGCCCAGCTGGCGGTCTCCCGCCGTCACCGGCTGGTACGCCCAGCCGCCCAGCGACAGGCGGTTGGCGGCCACCGCGTTCAGATCCCTGTCCCGCAGCGCGATGCCGGCCGGCGAGGCCGTGGACGCGTCGTTGACGATCTCGAGCGCCGCGCCGTTGGTGCGAACCAGCAACTGGCCGCCATAGCCGTCCCTGGCGGGCGTGAAGCGGGCCTGGCCGTCGAACCGCAGCGCCGGCCCGGCGCCGGGCAGGTTGCGATAGTTGAACTCCAGCGCCGCCGCGTCGGCGGGCAGCATCGGCCGCGGCTGGCCACTGCGCGCGGCCTCGGCCAGCACGAAGGCGCTGTAGTCCATCTCGTTGTACTGGGCATGCCGCCGCAGCACGTCGCCGGGGGTGACCAGCGCCTGCCGCGGCATGGCATCCACGGCGCCGGTGTTGGACAGGCCGCGGATGGCCGCGACCGACCAGGATCCCCCCCGCAGCGTACTCGCGTTGCCGCCCAGCGCGCCCTGCCCCAGCTCGACGCGATAGGCGCCGGGCAACAGGGCGTAGTAGGACGGCAGCAAGGTATAGGTGCCCGCGGGCAGGCCGGGCACGCCGGCGCCGATCGTGATGGTCTCGCCGGCGCGCGGACGCGAGCCGGCGTAGCCGCTGGCTTCGTCGCGCGGCGCCACCGGCGCGTAGCCGTCGGCCAGGCCCGGCATGATCGCGTAGACCGGCCGGTCCGACAGCGCCGGCAGGTCGAATTTGCCGCTCACGGCATCGAACCGCGGCAAGGGATGGAACAGCGGATCGGTGGAGCCGCCTCGCCCGCTGATGAATCCCGCGCCCGCCAAGGTGCCTCCGCCGGACAGGTCGATGACCGCGCCGGCATCCACCGCGATCGATCCGCCCAGCAGGGAAATGCCGCGCATCACCCCGAAGACGCTCATGCCGCCGACGCCCACGGCCTCCACCGGCACGCCTTGATAAAGATAGCTCAGGCCGTCGACGGTGCCGCCATAAGGCACGGTGAGGCCCGCCGCGCTGACGGACGTCAGGCTGCCGGGCAGCAGCCGTACCTGGCGGGTATCGCCGTTGATGCCGATGCCCATGACGATACGTCCCAACGGCGCAAACACGTTGCCGCCCTGCTCCACGTTGGGCGCGTTCAAGGTCAGCGCGCCGAACACGGACAGCGGCGCGACGCCAGCCTGCGGACCGGCCACGCCCTCGATCCGCAGCACCGCGTCGGCCTCATAGGGAACGCCGCCGCCGCGCCACCCGGCCACCGCCAACCCCTTCGCGCCCGTGGCGGGATAGACCCGCTGCCCGGCCAGCAGCAGGTTGCCCGCCGTCAGGACGGCGCTGGTGTCGCTCTGCCCGCTGATGGGGATGTCGGTGGCGCCCGCGGTGGCCAGGAACCGCAGGTCACCCCGGCTGCGCAGGGCCACGTTGTCGTAGCCACGGCGTTCGATGGCCAGCTGGCCGCCGCCGCCCAGCCTGGCCGCGCCGGACATGCCGGCATTGACGCGGTTGCGGATATCGATCTGGTCGGCGTCGACTTCAAACAGCGCGGCGCCCGGTAGCGTCGACGGCTTCCACGCGTTGAGCGTGGCCTCGACCTGCTGCACGATCGCGGGAGTCAGGTTGGTGCGGCCGCTCAACAGCACATAAGGCGCGATGATGCGGACGGAGGCGCCCGCCCGGGTGTTGCCCAGCGCGCCCTGGTACAGGCTGATCGATTGCCGCGCCTGCAGCGTCACGTCGCCGTCGAAGGTCAACAGGTCGCGCGCATACAGCGACACGTCGCCAAAGCCGCCCGCCGCGATCTGGTCCACGCCAATGCGGCCCAAGCCATAGTCCAGCGCGGCGCTTTCCGGGGTGATGCCGGCCGGCAGCAGGCTCGCGCCCGCCGCCTGCGAAATGCGCAGCTCACGCGGCCGTATCAGGGCCTGCTGCGTGCCGGTCGCGTACAGCGGGGTTTCCAGCTTCAGCGACAGGGCTCCGCCCGCGGCTCTGGCGCCGCCCGCCGCGGCCCGCATCGCGCCATCCAGGTAGAGGCCGGCGGTGGCAGCCAGCGCGATCTCGCCGCCCTTGCCGTCAACCCGCCTGGCGCCCGCGCCGGCGCCGTCATCCACCGGAACGTCCACGGTCATCGCCGAACCCGACGCTTCCAGCACCGCGCCCGGCCGAATGACGACGAACTCGCCGTCGATGGCGATGCGCCCGCCATCGAGCTGCTTGCCGTAGCGGCGGCCACGGGCGTCCACGGCCATCGCCGCAATGCCGCCCACGTCGAGCCTCGCGCCCGATTCGATCCAGACCGAGTTGGGCAGGCCGCCCAGCTGCGCGGTGGCCCCCTGGTCATCCGCGCCCCGCGCCACCACGATCTGGCCGCCGGGCGCTTGCAGCGTGCCTTGCACCCGCATCAGCCCGCGCGATTGCAGGCGGATGGTCTGGCCTGGGTCGACCCGCAGCACGGCATCCCGGCCGATCCGCAAGGCGCCCACCGTCTGCGGCGTCGCCGCAACGAAGGCGGACAGCGACAGGCTGGCCCCGAGCCGCTGGCTCATCCGGCCGGTGACGGCATTCTCCTGGAACAACGGCGGCGTCCACAGCGTCAGCGCGTCATCGAAGCCGGCCAGCTGCGGGGCCGGCGTCTCGGACCTGGGACGATAGACCGGCATCGCCACGTCCAGCGCCATGCCGTCGGCAACGGTCAAGCCCTGCGCGCCGTTGATGTCGTAGCGCGCGAACCCGCGCTGGAACAGGTCGCCGCGCAACACCAGGCCATCGGCGCCGGCATCGGCATCCGCCGCATCGCTGATCAACACGCGGTTGGCGCCGACCCGCAGGGTGCCGCCGCCGTTGACGCCGTAGCCATACACCGTGCCGGCCAGCGACACCCCCACGGGTCCCGGACCGGGCACGCTGCCGTTCAGCGCCACCTGCTCCAGCGCCACGTCGCCGCCCTTGCCGCCGCTCAGCCGGCCCTTGACGTCCAGGGTCGCGCCCGAACGCGCATCCAGCACGCTGTCCGCCGTGACGGCAACCGCACCGGTGCTGCGCAGCGCGATCTGCCCGCCATTGCGCCAGGCCAGCGCATCGACGTCTTGCGGCGCGCGCCGCAGATTGGCCCACAGGCCGCTGACATCGATGCTTGTGCCGGGCGCGACCTCGACCCGCGCCGAGGTATTGGCGGCCGGCGCCAGGAAAACCTCGCGTTCGACGCTCCGCAGCACATTGCCGGCAGCCACGCGGCCGCCGCGCGCCGTCAGGTCGCCCTGGATGGAGACGTTCGGTGCGTACAGTTCGATCAGGCCTCCGGAAGCGACCCGCAGATCCTGCCCGACGGTCAGGTCCTGCGCCGCCACGGCGGTGATCTGGCCCAGGCCCGCGCGGCTCAGCGCCGCGGCATCGAGCCACACGGTGTCGCGGCGGTCCGCCGGCATGGCGCCGTCCAGCCCGAGCCTGTCGGCCAGCGGCGGCATGGCATCGGTGAACAGGATCTGCCTGGCCGCGGCCGCCAGGTCGTACCCCCACGAAGTCGTCGTTGCGCTGGTGATCTGGCGTGCCACATAGCGGCCAACGATCAATTGGCCCGCCTGCGCCCGGGCCAGCTGCGACTGCTGGTAGCCGGTCTGCTGCCGCAGGCCCGCCTCCACCGCCTGTCGCGCCTGGACCTGGCGTTCGCCCTGGAAGGCCTCGCCCACGATACTGCCTTCCATCACCGCGGTGCGCGTGCCGATGACCAGGCGGCCCGCGTCGCGTCCGGCCGTATAGCCGTCTTCGTAGCGCTGCCGGGGCGCCAGCAAGGCGCTGTAGAAATAGCGGGTGGCGCTCTGGCCCCAGCGCGCGTGGGTGTCTTCGAAGCCGCGATACAGGCCCTTGTAGAGCAGGTCGCCGGGCGCGCGCGAGACTTCGTACAGGCGGCCGTCCTCGCCCCGCAGCCAGCTCTGCTGGATGTTGCCGCCCGCCACATCCAGCGTGCCGCCCGAGAGGTTGATGAGCGACCCCTGGCGGGCGACCAGCTCGCCGCCCTCCACCGTCACCGTGCCGCCGATCGCCGCCCACTCGCCGATGCCGTGGCGCTCGGTGCCCAGGTAGCCGCCCACCTCCAGCAGCCCGCCGGCGGTGTACCAGCGCTCGCGTTCATAGCCGTTCACGCCCTTGGCCACCTGCACCAGCGCGCGGCGGTCGATCCAGATTTCGCTGTTGTTCAAGACCTTGCCATCGCGGTTGAGCGGCGCGTCGCGCAGTTCGTTGCCCTGGATATTGATCTTGAGGTTGTTGGATTCCATCGTCACCTTGACGCCGACCGCGCCGGCGACGTCCAGCAACGCACCGTCGTTGAGCAGCGTGCGGCGATTGGCCGCGATGGCGATCTGCCCCCCCGTGGCCAGCGCCAACGCGCCGTCCCGGGCCTCGACCGTGCCGCCGCTGGTCACCTCGATGCGCGACTGGTCGCGGCGATCGGGCAAGGCGCTCAGGTGATCGAAAGCCTGGCCCGCGGTCCGATGATTGTCGCCCTCCTCCGGCGCCGGACGCACCAGCGTGTCGCGCTGCGCATCCAGCGCGACGGTGCCGTCGTTCTCGATCAGGATGGCGGTGGTGGAATCCCGGCCGAACACGACGCTGCCGCCAGCGTCGCTGGCCGAATTCAGCAGATGCACCGTGCCGCGCGTGGTCACCGACGTGGTGGCGATGGCCGCGCCCTGCTGGCGGACCTCGTGTCCGGTCAGCGTGATGTCGCCCAAGGGCGACTGGATCAGGCCGGTGTTGGCCGCCACGCCCGCCTGGCTGCCCGCATTGCGGCGCGCCGATACCTCGTTGCCACGGGTGGTGGAACGGACGTTGGCGTCCGATCCCAGGCCGCGGCGGATGATGAAGGTGTCGCCCGCCGCCAGCACCGTCTGGCCGCTCGGCGTCGTGATCTGGCCGGCGTTGTGGACTTCGCGGCCCAGCAGCAGGACGTAGCCGCCGCCCTGGGTGACGCCGCCAGGCGCGCTGGTCTGGATGCGCGCGCCGGCCTCGACGCGCACGTCGCCGGTGGCGTTGCCGGCGCGGGCGGCGTCGCCCTGGCCGACCAGGTCGTTGCCGAAGCTGGGCGTGTAGCGCTCGTTGGCGCTTTCACCCGTCTTGCCACTGTACAGGCCGCTGCGGAACTGGGCGTCGCTCATCCCCACCGCGGCGGCGACCAGGTTGCGCGTATTGACCTGGCTGGAACCGCTGAAGACGATGCCGTTGCGGTTGACGATCATGACGGTGCCGGGTGCTTCGATCTGGCCCTGTATCTGGCTGGGCCGCGCGCGCGGGTCGTTGACCCGGTTCAGCACCGACCACGAACTGGCCTGCTGCTTGAACGATACGGTGGTGTTGCGGCCGACGTTGAAGGTCTCCCAATTCAGGATGGCCTTGTCGGCGGTCTGGTCGACCGTGACGACGGTGCGGCCGTCACGCGAGGATTGCGAGCCGGGCGTCAAGGGACGCGCATTGAGCCAGCCGGCCGTCAGCGGATCGGTGTCGACCTTCAACCCGTCTTCGGCCATCCCGTCCGGCACCGGCGCCCCCTGGTGCAGCGCCGCCTGGCGCGCCGCGGCCTGGGCCGCCTGCTGCGCCGCGATCGCCGCCGCGCCCCGGTTCAGGTTGGCGAGCGAGCGCTGCAGCTGCTGGTTGGCGCGCTGCTGGTCGCGCAGCGTCGACGGAATGCCGGCCAGGCCGCCGCCGGGCAGGCGTCCGGTCGCGGCGGTCTGCGCCTGCGTGGCGCGCTTGTCGGAGAACCAGCCAGGACCGAACGCCGGGCCGGCCGCCAGCACCGGCGCCGCCGACAGGGCGAGGACCAGGGCGTGCATGGCTGGCGACAGCCGGAATGCGGGGGCGCCCCGTTGTCTGCCCTTGCCACGTCGGGTCACGCTGCCTGTCTGCTGGTTCATGCCGTATCTCTGATCCTGGGTATGCGCCGCTACGAAAGGCGGCTGTCGATATGGGTGCCGGGCCGGCCGAGCTCGCGGCATGCGCGAACGCGCGGCAAATGGCCGCGACACCGGCAATGATGTGTCCGCCAGATGACAGCGGCGGGAAAAAAGGTGTGGAGTGGCGTAACAGTGCGGCGCGCGCCTCAGCCACGGCCGGCGACGTCGCCGCACACGGCCGCATTGCCGAGGTTCAAGCGCGCCGGCGTCCCCGCGGGGCTGACGAAGGTGGCCAGCAGGTGCGCGCGCAGCGTGGCGGGCAGCGGCGCCAACTGATGGCTGGCGATGGCCAAGGGGTCCTCGTACAGGCGCTTGAGAAACACCCGCAAGGCGCTCGTGACGATGGTATCGGCATAGCACTGGCTCAGCACCAGGTTGGTGGAGCCGACGATCGGATAGCCGCCGGGCGGATCCGCCACGATCCGCACCCAGTTGGCCGGATTGCCCGGATTGTCCGGCGACGACCAGCCCGGCGCGCCCGGACCGCGCCCCACCGCCGTGCCGTTGGGCAGCGCCGGCGCGCCGGTCGATTCCATTGCCGCGAGGACATTGGCGGACGTCGGCAGGTAGGCCACGCCATCATGCAGGTTGACCAGCCAGGCCTGTTTGATGCCGGCGGTGTAGACGGGGTCCGGTCCGATATAGGTGATGGCCGAGACATTCCCCGCCATCGCCGCGGCGGCGCCGTCGTCTCCATGCGCCTCGACGAAATGGGCCGGCAAGGGCCCGGGCGGGAACTCCTCCCGGAACACACTCTTGCCAGTGAACCGCAAGGCGCCGCCGGTTTCGCAGACGGCACGCAGATGACGGGTCAGCAACGCGGTAGTGCCGCTGCCGTCTGCACGGTAGACCAGCTTGAAGGCGTCCAGCGAGGGCGGCACCGACACCCCCAACTGGCTCCAGCGATCCACCATGCCCGAGAAGATCGCGCAAAGCTGCCGGGAACTCAGCGTGACGGGCTGCGACGGGCCCTTGTAGGAAATCGTGACGGCCACATACGCGGCCGGAATCTGGATCAACGGCCCGTGGCCGGCGGGGTCGCCCTGCCGTCCCCAACCCTGGACCAGGTAGTCGGCGATCTGCGCCTGGGTCAACGGCGTCTCGCTGCCAATCCAGTGGACTGCCCCGTTGCGGCCGAACGTGTCCGCGGTATTGAGCAGGAACGCGCGCAATCCGGCCGTGCTGCCCGTGCCCACGTAGGACGGAAAAATCCCCGGCGGGAGTTTGGCGAGGGTCTCCTGGTACAGCGGCAGGGGCAAGGTGGCGCCGCCCGAGACTATCATCTGGCCGGCGGCCGCGCCGTGGATGCAGGCCTGGGCCAGCAGGCACAGCGTGGCGAAGCGGAGAAGGTACTTGCTCATGGCGAACTCCGGGCATCGGGCGCCTGCCGGCATGTAGCGCCGCGCCCTGGAAAAAAAGGGCGAAGCCCCGTTGCCGGTTGCTCCGCCCCGCTCTGCCTTGACGGCCAGTGCTAGCGAACCATCGTGAAATCAACCACGGCCGGCGTAGCTGCCGCAAACCGTCGCGTTGTTGATGTTCAGGTTGGCGGTGGTGCCGTTGATGAAGGCGGCCAGCACGCGCGTGCGGTTCGCCGGGGTCAGCGGAACCAGCTTGTGCTGGTCGATCTTGCCGGGGTTGCTGCCACCGACGGTCGAGTTGGCGGTCGAGTAGTGCGTGGTCAGGAAGTTCTTGATCGCCGTGGCCACGGCCGCGTCGGTGTAGCACTGGCTGAACACGAAGTTGGTGTAGCCCACGATCGGGTAGCCCGAACCCGGGTTGACCGTCGAACGCACCCAGTTGAACGGGTTGGCCTGGTTGTTCGTGTCGGTCCAGTTGGCGCCGGCCGGGTCACGTTGCACCACACCGGTGGCGGGCGGCAGGGCCGCCGCGCTACCCAGGGCGGTGCTGACGTTGGCCGAGGTCGGCGCGTACGCCACGCTGTTGTTCTTGTTGATCAGCGAGGCCTGTTCGAGCGCAACGGTGAAGGAGGGATCCGGGCTCAGGTAGGTGATGGCCGAGGCCTGGGCGCTGATGGCCGTGGCCACGCCGCCGCTGCCGGCGGCGGCCAGGAAGTTGGCCGGCGGCGTGTTGCCCGGGAATTCCTGGGCGAAGGTGCTCTTGCCGCTGAACGCGACGTTGGCGTCGGTGCCGCAGACGGCCTGCAGGTGGCGGGTCAGCAGTTCGGTGGTGCCGCTGCTGTCCGAACGGTAGATCACCGTGAAGGCGTCGGGCGCCGAGCCGGAGGAGACACCGACGTCGCTCCACTTGGTGTACTTGCCCGACAGCACGCCGCACAGCTGCGCCTTGTTCAGCGTGACGCCGGCCGCGGGACCCTTGTACGAGATCGTCACGGGCGTGCCCACCGACGGGATCTGGACCAGCGGGCCATGGCCCGAGGTGTTGCCGATCTTGCCCAGGCCTGTCGTCAGGTAGTCGTTGATCTGGGTCTGGGTCAGGATCGAGTCGCTGCCGATCCAGTGGACCACGCCGGTGCTGTCGAAGCCGACGGCGCTGTTGGTCAGGAAGGCGGTCTTGCCCGCGCCGCTGCCCTTGCCGACGTAGGCCTTGAAGGTCGACGCCGGGAAGCTGTTGATTTCATCCTGGTACAGCGGTTGGGGCAGCGTCGCGCCACCCGACACCACGACCTGTTGCGCCAGGGCGGCGCCCGACAGGGACAGCATGCCGACCGCCGACAGCGCGGCGACCAGGGAATTGCGATTGAACATGTCTTGCTCCTTGCACTCGTTTAGGACAGAACTGCGTGGGGAGAAAAGAACGAATGGACCCGAGAACGCATCCGGCGGCGCTCTGCAAAGGCCGGCCTGATGCGTTGGAGACATGTTGATCAGACGAGGTGACAGCGACGGGAAAAAAGGTGTGGAGTGAGGTAAGAATGTGCGGAGATGTGCGGAGTTCGCTACGCCCGCGCCGATTGCGCCTTCACGTTGCGGCGCGCGTGTCGATACCGTCTCAGCCCACCATCTGGTTGATCTCCATGATCGGCAGCATCACCGCCAGCACGATGGTCAGCACCACCCCGCCCATGATCAGGATCATCAGCGGTTCGAGCATCGCCGTCATGGCCATGGCGCGCCGCTCGATGTCGGCGGACAGCGTCTGCGCGGCGCGGTCCAGCATGCGCGCCAGCGTGCCGGTCTTCTCGCCGCTGGCGACCAGGTGGCAGAGCAGCGGCGGAAACACCTTCTGCTGGCGCAGCGCGGCGCCCAGGCCAGACCCGCCTTCGATGCGTTCGGTGGCGTCGAGCACCGCGCGGCGCAGGCAGTCGTTGGCCAGCGTCTGCCGCGCGGCGTCCAGCGCGCGCAGCAGCGGCACGCCGGCATCGGCCAGGATCGCCAGCGTGGCGGCGAAACGCGCGGTGTTCACGCCCAGCGCGAAGCGGCCGATCATCGGCAGCCGCAGGATGCGCCCGTGCCACGCGAGCCGCGCCGCCTCGGCGCGCTGCGACAGGCGCCACAGGCCGAACAGCAGCGCCGCGACCAGCGCGTTCAAGCCGCCCCAGGCGCGCACGTAATCGCTGGCGGCGAGCATGGCGCGGGTGATCCAGGGCAGCTCCTGGCGGGCCTGCGAAAAGGCGCTGACCACCTGCGGCACGACGTAGGCCAGCAGGAACACCACGATGCAGATCGACACCACCCCGACGATGGCCGGATAGATGAACGCGGTCAGCACTTTCGAGCGCAGCGCATTGCGCCCCTCGATGTAGTCGGCCAGCCGTTCCATGATGCGGGCCAGGTCGCCGGAGTCCTCGCCGGCCTTGATCAGGGCGCGGTAGATCGGCGGGAAATCGCGCGGCCGGGCGCTCAGGGCATCGGAAAAGCGTTGCCCGCCGCGCACGTCGGCGCGCACGCCGGAAAACGTGGCGGCGATATGCTTCTTTTCGGCCTGCTCGACGGTGGCCGACAGCGCGCCCTCCAGCGGCAGCCCAGCGGCCAGCAGGCTGGCAAGCTGGCGCGTGGCCCAGGCCAGATCGCTATCGGACAGCCGCGCGGCGAACAGCTCCGCCGAGCCGGCTCCGCGCCGGGCCGACAGGCGCACCGCCAGCGCGGTCAGCCCCTGGGCCCGCAGCTGCGCGCGGGCGGCGCGGGCGCTGTCGGCGCTCAACACGCCGCGCTGGATCCTGCCGAGCGCGTCGGCCGCTTCGAAACGAAAATCCGCCATGGTCCGCCCTACCCGTCCCGCGTGACGCGGATGATTTCCTCGCGCGAGGTCTGGCCGGCAAGCACCCAGCGTTCGCCGTCCTCGCGCATCAGCTTCATGCCGGCGCGCTGCGCGGCCACGCGCAGCTGCTGTTCGCCGGCGCCCTCGTGGATCAGGCCGCGCTGGGCGTCATCGACGATGTACAACTCGTGGATGCCGGTGCGGCCGCGATAACCCGTGTGGTTGCAGGCCGGACAACCCACCGGCTCGAACAGGCCCGGTTCCTGCGGCGATGGCCGGCGGCAGTCCAGGCACAGGCGCCGCACCAGGCGCTGCGCCAGCACGCCCAGCAGCGACGAGGCCAGCAGGAAGCGTTCCACGCCCATGTCGGTCAGCCGCGTCAGCGCCGAAACGGCATCGTTGGTGTGCAGCGTGGCCAGCACCAGGTGGCCCGTCAGCGAGGCCTGCACCGCGATCTGCGCGGTCTCCAGGTCGCGGATCTCGCCGATCATAATGACGTCCGGGTCCTGCCGCAGGATGGCGCGCAGCGCCACCGCGAAGCTCATGTCGATCTTGGCGTTGACCTGGATCTGGCTGATGCCCGGCAGGTCGTATTCCACCGGATCCTCGACCGTCAGCACGTTCGAGGTGGCGGCGTCGATCTGGCCCAGCGCGGCATACAGCGTGGTGGTCTTGCCGCTGCCGGTGGGCCCGGTGACCAGCACGATGCCATGCGGCTGGTGCACCAGGCGATCCAGTTCGCGCAGCACGCCCGGCGCCATGCCCAGCTTCTCCAGCCGCAGGCGGCCGGCCTCCTTGTCCAGCAGGCGCAGCACCGCGCGTTCGCCGTGGCCGGTGGGCACGGTGGAAACGCGGATGTCGATCGGCCGGCCGCCCACGCGCAGCGCGATGCGCCCGTCCTGCGGCAGCCGTTTTTCGGCGATGTCCAGGTGCGCCATGATCTTGATGCGCGAGATCAGCGCGCCGTGCAACGCCTTGCGCGGGCTGACCACGTCGCGCAGCCCGCCGTCGACCCGGTAGCGCACCACCGAATGGGTTTCATAGGGCTCGATGTGGATGTCGCTGGCGCCGTCGCGCGCGGCCTGCGTGAAGAGCGCGTTGATCATGCGGATCACCGGCGCGTCGTCCTGCGCGTCCAGCAGGTCGGTGACCTCGGGCATCTCGTGCAGCAGGCGGTCCAGGTCGACCTCGTTCTCGGCCGCGCCGACCACCGAGGCGGCGTCGCCGGCATCGGCGTAGGCGGCGGCCAGCAGCCCGTCGAACTCGGCGTCGGCGGCGCGGCGCAGCGCCATGGGGCCATGGCGACGCCGCGCCTCGATCACGGCCCAGGCCGGCGTCTGGTCGGTGATGACCAGTTCGCCGAAACCCCCGCCCTGCCACTGCAGCAGCGCCCGGTGCTGGCGCGCCCAGGCATAGGGCAGCTTGTGACGCGGGCTGGCATCGCGCGCGTTCATGGCGCCCGCGACGATGCCAGGGGCGGCACGCGGTCGATCGATACCTCGGCCACGGGACCAGCCTGCCGTTGCTGGGGCGCGCACCCCGCCAGCGCCAGCAGCTTGGCCATGCTGGCGGCGGTGCGGCGGGCGGACGCGCGGTAGACGGTGCGCTGCAAGGGGTACTGCGTCACGGGATTACCTTTCGTTGGGGGAAATGGGACCGAGCAGCACCACGCCGGCCAGGCCTTCGCCCGGCGCTACGCCAGGCTCGGCGGGCTCGGCTTCGTCCTGGCGTTGCAGCTCGACGCGCGTCAACGCCAGCGGCAACGGCGCCGGGCCGGCCAGCAGCCAGGCCGCCAGCGGCGCGGCGGGCGCGTGGTCGAAGCGAATGCGCCAGGCGCCGGCGGCGTCGGCGCTGACCTCGTAGCGGCCCGCCAGTCCGGCCGCATCGAGCCAGCGGCCCAGTGTTTCGGCCGACACCGCCGCCTGCCGCGCCGTTGGCGGCGGGCCGGCCTGGCGCAATACGGCATCAAGTTCGCGCGCGCCCGCTTCCAGCTGCCGCAGCGCTTGCCGGCTGCGCTCGATGCGCGCCAGCGACGGTTCGATCACCGCCAGCCAGCACAGCGCCGCGCCGACGACGCAGGCACAAAGCGCCAGCAGGCGTTTTTCGCTGTGCGACAGGCGCGTCCAGGCCGCCACGCCGCGGGCTTGCCAGGCCTGGCGGCGCGCGCGCCAGCGACCGCGCCAGAGCGCCGGCAGGCCCAGCGGCCTGGGAGGAGGCGCCAGCGTCATGAGCGTTCCGCCTTCCCGGCCTCGGCATCCGCCGGCGCGCGGCGCAGGCGCCAACCGGTCGCGGTGGCCTGGACCGCCAAGCCCGCCTGGCGCGCCGCCTGGACCCAGCCGGGCGTAGCCGCCGGCTTGCCGTCGGCGGGCGCATCCTGCGTCCCGGGACGGGCCGCGGGCGGCATGTCCAGCTCCAGGCCGCCCGCCTCATAGCGCCAGGCCAGCACGTCGCCCGCGGCGAAGGCCATGTGTTCGCGCGCCGCCCGCAACAGGAATCCGAGTTCGCGCCAGTCATCACCCGTGCCGGCGCGGCGCGCGGCCAGTTGCCGGCGCGCCTGCGCCAGCGGGTCGACCACCGTGGTGATCGACGGAAACACCTGGCGCAACGCCTGCGCCTGTTGCTGGCGCAGGGCCTGCGCGCCATGTTCCAACCGGGTTGCCTGCAATGCCAGGCCGGCCATCCATACCGCGGCCGCCGCCATGGCCAGCGCGGTCGCCCTGCCCCAGCCCCAGGCGCCGGCCGCTGCATGGCCGTCGGCGGCGGCCGCGATGGTCCAGGGGATATCGGCCATCACGCCGCAGGCCGCCTCCGGCAACACCGGGTCGGCCGCATCGCCACGCCACTGCGCCGGCACGGCGCCGATCCACTGGCGGGCGCCGGCGGCGCAAGCGGCGGCGTCCGGCCCCAACGTCCGCGCCAGTGTCGACGGCGTGTCGCCATCGGCCATTTCCCGCGCATATAGCGCGCCGCGTCCGTCGGGCTGGCGCGCCACCAGGTAGCCATCCAGGCAATACAGCGTCCAGCCCGACGCGGTCTCGGGCAGCCACAACGGCGTCGGCGCGAAGGCCGCCAGCGACAGTCCGCTGGCGGAGAGCAACGACTGCGCATCCGCGGCCGCCTGGGCGTCGACCCAGGCCACGGCGACCCGCCCATCGGCGTCGCGGGGGCCGTGGCCGATGCGCAAGGTGTCAGGGTCCCCCAGCGCCAGCGGTTCGATCGCGCCTTCCACCGCGATCCGCAAGCGGGCCCGCGTCAGCGGCGGCAACGACACCGACGTCAGCGTGAGGTCTTCGGGATGCAGGAAAACGGTGACGCGCGCGCCCGGCCAGCGCCGCCCCAGTTCCGCCAGGGACAGGGGCGCCTGGCGGCGCCAGCCGGCCTTCTCTTGCACCGCCAGGGGCAGCGGCGTATCAGCCGCGAGAATGCGCAATGGCGGCAACAGCACGCGGATCGAGGCCATCACGCGCCTTCCCGCGACCAGACGATGCGCGAGGCGCCGTCGCTGGTGCGCGCCAGCAGCGCCTTCAACGGCAGGATCGCGTCGCCCAGCCGGGCCGCGCCGGTCAAGGTGAACCAGCCGCTGGCCACCGCCACGCGCGGCGCTTGCGGCGCCGCCACGGGGGTGTCGCCGCGGGCGTTGTTGCTGGCGTTGCCGCTTGCGTTGCTGCCTGTATCGGCGCCCGCGGCCTGCCCGGCGCCGCTGGCGCTGGCCAGGCGATTGGCGAAGTCGCCCTGGTTGACGAACCAGAGGCCGCCGTCGCGCTGCGCCACCATGGCCCTGGCCTGCTCCAGCGACATGCCCGGCACGCGCGCCGCGATGACTTCGGCGCTGGCGGTGTTGACGTTGACCAGCGTGACGCGCGGCAGCACCGTCACATGGCGCCGCAGCCGCGCCAGCACCGCCGCGTCCACGCCCGCCACGCCGGCAAGCTCCTCCAGGCCGCGCGGCGCCGGCAGCACCGCGCCCGACGCCGCCCCCGGCTGCGAATCGAGCATGCGCTGGGCGATGGCCATGCCCACCTCGGGCGCCACGCCAACCAGGGCGCACAGGCGCAGCAGTTCCTCCACGCCGTCCTGGTGCAGCCGTCCTTCGAACACCAGATTGCGCAGGTTGAACTTGCCCTGCTCGTCCTCCAGCCGGCCGACGAAGGCGGTATCGCGGCCGGGCGGTTGCAGCCGCGTGTCGATGATGGGCGCGGCCCAGTCGCCATCGGCGCGTGTCGCGGCCTGGCGCCGGCTGTCCTCCCGCAACAACTGGCGCGCCAGGCCCAGCCCGGCTTCGAGCACGGCCTGGGCCTGGGCGCGCGTCTGCGCCGCCTGCACCGCGCGCAGGAAAGTGTCCTGGCGCTGCAGCAACGACGCGACGATCATCGTCACCGCCGCCACCACCAGCAAGGCGCTGATCACCGCCATGCCGCGCTGCCGGTCACAGCTGCCAGGAACCGATGTCGGCATTGCCCGCGTCTCCATCCGGCTTGCCGTCCGCGCCCAGCGAAAACACGTCGATCTCGCCCCGGGTGCCGGGGTTCAGGTATTGATACGGGTGGCCCCAGGGATCATTCGGCAGGCGGTCCAGGTAGGCGCGCCAGGCGCTCGAGGCGCCCGGCCCCGAAGCCGGTCGTTCGACCAGGGCGCGCAGGCCCTGCTCGGTATTGGGGTAACTGCCGTTGTCGAGCCGGTACAGCTTGAGCGCCTGCATCAGCGCGCTGATGTCCTGGCGCGCCGCCACCGCGCGCGCCTGGTCGGGCCGGTCCAGCAGCCGCGGCACGATCAGCGCCGCCAGGATACCCATGATGACGATCACCACCATGATCTCGATCAGCGTGAAACCACGCTGCCGGCGCCTGGGCGGGTACTGCCTATCCGTCATGAACCGGCCTGCTTTCATCGCGCTTGGACTCCGGGGCAATCACACGGGGAGCCCGGGGGACGGCATGGCGGGTGGCGGCGAAACCGCCCGCACCGCCCCTCGGGTCCGCACAGTGTGGCCAACCCGGATTTCACGCATTTGACCCATTGTGTGGAGCTTTGAAAGGCAGTCGACGCGCGCGCCGGCGGCATTTGCGGCGCCTTTGGATCCGGCAACCGCCTAGGGATTTCCCGCGTTCTGCCGGCGGCTTCGCCGGGGCGCCGCAATTTTTTCCGTTTCCTGAAAGGTGAACGGAAGTTTGGATTTTTAGACTCCCGCATTCATTGGAATGTCAGCTTTTTTTCAGATCCAAGTCAGTCTCGGAAGAAAGCCGCAACAAAGGGAGGAAGGAATCCAATGCAATCCAAACGCTGCGTCATCAAGCGCGAGGCGTGGGCCGCGGGCACGATGATCGTGCTCGGCCTGGGCGCCATCGCGCAGGCATCCACGTACACCATCGGCAGCCTGGCCCGCATGGGCCCGGGCATGTTCCCCGCCATCCTCGGCGTGCTGCTGGTCCTGCTGGGGCTGGTCATCGCGCGCACGGCCTACTCGCCCCTGGCGGCGGAAGAGGACGCCGAGGACATCCCCCCGCCCGAATGGCGCGGCTGGGGCTGCATCATCGGCGGCCTGATGGCTTTCATCCTGATCGGCAAATTCGGCGGCCTGGTGCCCGCTACGTTCGCGCTGGTCTTCATCTCGGCCATGGGCGACCGCCAGCACACCGTGCGCAGCGCGGCGCTGCTGGCGGTAGGCGTGACGCTGCTCGGCGTCGCGGTGTTCTCCTGGGCGCTGCAGCTGCAGTTCCCGCTGTTCCGCTGGGGTTGAGCCATGGAAATCCTCAATAACCTGATGCACGGGTTCTCGGTGGCGTTCGCGCTCGACAACCTGTTGTGGGCCGTGTTCGGCGTGTTCATGGGCAACCTGATCGGCGTGCTGCCCGGCATGGGCGTGCTGGCCGCCATCTCGATCCTGCTGCCGCTGACCTACACCATGACGCCGACCGCGGCGCTGGTGATGCTGTCGGGCATCTACTACGGCTCGCAGTATGGCGGCGGCATCACCTCCATCATGCTGAACCTGCCGGGCACCGCCTCGCACGCGGTGGCCTGCCTGGACGGCAATCCGCTGGCGCGCAACGGCAAGGCCGGCTCGGCGCTGTTCATGCTGATGTTCTCGTCGTTCTGCGGCGCCTCCGTCGGCATCCTGGCGATGATCCTGTTCTCGCCGCTGCTGGTCGACGTGGCCTTCAAGTTCGGCCCGGCCGAGTACTTCTCGATGATGATGCTGGGCCTGCTGGCCGGCGCCACGCTGGCCAAGGGCTCGGCGATCAAGGGCGTGGCGATGGTGGTGGTCGGCCTGTTGCTCGGCGTGATCGGCACCGACGTCAACACCGGCACCATGCGCTTTCACTTCGGCATCCTCGAACTGAGCGACGGCCTGCAGATCGTGGCGCTGGCCATGGGCCTGTTCGGCGTGGCGGACTTCCTCAAGAACATCAACCAGATCGGCGGCGACACCAAGGTCACCAGCACCAAGGTCAGCATGAAGTCGATGCGCCCCGAAGCCGGCGACATCAAGCAGTCGCGCGGCGCCCTGGTGCGCGGCACCGCCATCGGCGCGGCATTCGGCATCCTGCCGGGCACCGGCCCGACCATCGCCTCGTTCATCTCGTACGCGGTGGAAAAGAAAGTGGCGCGCGAGCCGCGCCGCTTCGGCCGCGGCGCCATCGAGGGCATCGCCGGCCCCGAGGCCGCCACCAGCGCCTCGACCCAGACCAGCTTCATCCCCACCATGAGCCTGGGCATCCCCGGCGACCCGGTGATGGCATTGATGCTGGGCGCGCTGATCATCCACGGCATCCAGCCCGGACCGCAGATGATGGTCGAACACGCCGACATGTTCTGGGGGCTGATCGCCAGCTTCTGGGTCGGCAACGTGCTGCTGCTGTTGCTCAACCTGCCGCTGATCGG
Source organism: Achromobacter sp. EG18 (assembly GCF_059759395.1). Taxonomy (NCBI): domain Bacteria; kingdom Pseudomonadati; phylum Pseudomonadota; class Betaproteobacteria; order Burkholderiales; family Alcaligenaceae; genus Achromobacter; species Achromobacter sp. EG18. The sequence goes on along the minus strand of NZ_CM186213.1, from coordinate 1,044,575 downwards.
CATGTGGGTGCGCCTGTTGACCGTGCCGTTCCGCTACCTGTTCCCGGCGGCGCTGTTCTTCGTCTGCGTCGGCGTCTACAGCACCAACAACAACCTGTTCGACGTGGGCATGGTGACGCTGTTCGGCGCGGCCGGCTATGCGTTGATCCGGTTGCGTTTCGAACCGGCGCCGCTGCTGCTGGGCTTCGTGCTCGGGCCGATGGTGGAAGAGAACTTCCGCCGCGCCCTGCTGCTGTCGCGCGGCGACCTGGCTATCTTCGTGACGCGTCCGATCAGCCTGGGCTTCGTGCTGGCCTGCGTGATGCTGATCGCCCTGCTGCTGGTATCGGCCGTGCGCCACAGGAACAGGATGCAGGCGGCCCTGCGGGAATCCGGTTCGGCGGCCTGAGCCACGCCGCGCCGATGGACGGCCGCCCCCGGGGCGGCTGTCCCATTTGCAGAGGCGCGACTCGCGCCGCGCCCGCGCTTACGCCCCGGACGGATCTTCGGGCGCGGCGCGATGGCCGTCGATATGGCCCAGCGGCCGCCCCGGATCGAGGCGGTCGCGCACACGTTGCTTGAGCACCTTGGCCTCGGGAAAGCCGCCATCGCCCTTGCGGTCCCAGAGCAGTTCGCCGTCATAAGTGATCTGGAACACGCCGCCGGTGCCGGGCTGCAGCGCCACCTCGCCCAGGTCGGTGGCGAAGGTGGACAACAGCTCCTGCGCCATCCAGCCGGCGCGCAGCAGCCATTGGCACTGTGTGCAATAGAGGATGACGATGCGGGGACGGGCGGCGGCGGTAGTCATGGCGCGGATCATTCTACGCCAGCCAGATACCGCCGCGCGTTTGCCAACGCCTGGGCGGCCTTCGCACGCCCCCAGGCGGGGCGGCTTTCAGGGCAGGCGCAGGCTGGTGGATAATGTCGGGTTTTCCCGGGCGTGCAACGCGCCCCGAGCCTGCCATGAAGTCTGCATTACCCGCCGCCCGCCGCCAATCCTGGCTGATCGGCCTCCTGATGGGGCTGGTCACGCTGACGCCCATGGGCATCGACATCTACCTGCCCTCGCTGCCGGCCATGGCGGCCGGCTTCGAGCAGCCGATGAGCGCGCTGCAGGCCAGCATCACCCTCTTCATTTTCGCGGTCGGCGTCGGCCAGGTCCTCATCGGCCCGCTGGCCGACCGCTACGGCCGGCGGCCGGTGGCGCTGGGCGGCGCGCTTGCCTACCTGCTGGGATCGGCGCTGGGCGCGGCCGCCACCTCGCTGGAACTGTTCTATGCCGCCCGCGTGATCCAGGGCCTGGGCGCCTGCTCGGCCTCGCTGGTGGCGTTCGCGGCGGTGCGCGACCGGTTCAGTCCCGCTGTCGGCGCGCGTGTCTACAGTTACCTCAATGGCGCCCTTTGCACGGTGCCGGCGCTGGCGCCGATGCTGGGCGGCGCCCTGGCCGTGCACCTGGGCTGGCGCAGCACGTTCGTCTTCATGGTGCTGTTCGCGCTGGCGCTGGCCCTGCTGCTGGCCTGGCGCTTCGACGAAACGCGGGCCGCGCCGCCGGCCGGCCGCGCGCCGCTGTACAGCCTGCGCCGCTATGCGCCCATCATCGCCAGCGGCCGCTTCCTGTACTTCGCCGTCTTCGGCATGGCCGGCATGGCGATGATCCTGGTATTCGTATCGGCCGCGCCGGTGGTGCTGGTGCAGCAGCTGGGCTATTCCGAGCTGGGCTTCTCGGCCTGGTTCGGCGGCAATGCCGCCATCAATATCGCGGCGTTCTTCCTGGCGCCGGTATTCATCGCGCGTTTCGGCCGCCATGCCATGCTGCGGGTCGGCATGGCCGCGCTGCTGCTGGCGGCGCTGATGCACCTGGCCGCGTGGCGCTGGGCGCCCTCGGCCGCCTGGATCTTCATGCTGCCGGTGGCGGTGCTGACCGTCGGTTTCTCGCTGGCGCTCGGTTCGGCCCTGAGCCTGGCGCTGGAACCCTTCGCCGACCGCGCCGGCACCGCCGCCGCCGTCTACGGGCTGTTCCAGATGAGCGGTTCGGCCGTCATCGCCACCGCTCTGCTCGACCACGGCGTCGCGCCGCAGGCGGCGATGGGACTGATCGGCGTGCTGATCGTGGCGCCGCTGCTGTGCCTGTCGGGCCTGATGGCGCGCCGCGCGGGCGCGGGGCGCTGACGCCACCGTCGGCGCGCTCCGGCGCCCCGCCTCAGGCCGCGGCGCGCGGCGCGTTCGACAGATGCATCAGCAAGGCGCCGCCCGCTATCAGCGCGGCGCCGGCCAGGCGCCCGGGATTGAGCGCGCTGCCCACGAAGCCCACCAGCGCATAGCGATCCAGCAGCAGCGCCGCCAGCATCTGGCCCGCGATCACCGCCGCCAGGAACGCGCCCGCGCCCAGACGCGGCGCCAGCATCAGTGCGGCCGTGATGTAGAACACGCCCGACAACCCGCCGGTCCAGCCCCACCATGGCAGCCGGCCGATCTCGCCGAAACTGGGCGCGGGCACCCGCAGCAGCGCCATCACCACCATGGCCGCGACAGCGCTGACCGCCAATGACACCATGGTGGCCCACAAGGGATGGCCCAAATGGCGCCCCAGGGCGGCGTTGGCGCCGGCCTGGATCGGCACCAGCGCGCCGGCCAGCACGGCGGCAGGAATGACGTAGGCGGTCGAGAAATTCATGGTCGGACTCCGGTAATGGATGAGTGGGGAATGGGAATGGCGCTATTCTCATATTCATCAACCATCGAATCCAATTCGATATTCGTCTTTTGGATATGCACATCACGAATAATCTAAGGGCAATCGACCTGAACCTGCTGGTGGTGCTGGATGCCCTGCTGCATGAACGCCACCTCACCCGCGCCGCAGCCCGGCTGCCAATGAGCCAGCCGGCCATGAGCCACGCGCTGGCGCGCCTGCGGGTGTTGCTGGGCGACCCCCTGTTCCATCGCACCCGGGGCGGCTTGCGCCCCACGGCCCACGCGCTGGCGCTGGAGGCGCCGCTGCGCGATGTGCTGGCGCAGGTGCGCCGGCTACTGGCGGGCGCGGTGTTCGAGCCGGCGGCGAGCCGGCGCGCGTTTCGTCTGGCCATGTCGGACTACGGCGCGCGCGTGGCGCTGCCGCCGCTGTTGCGCCACATGCGGCGCGAGGCGCCGGGCATCGACCTGGAAATCAGCTATGCCAGCCGCAGCGGCATGATCGCCGGCGTGGCCGATGGCCAGCTGGACCTCGCGCTGTCGGTGTTTGGCGAAACACCGGCCGACATCCGCCGCGCGGTGCTGTTCCTGGAGGATTTCGTCTGCGCCGCCGATGCCGCCCAGGGCGTGCCGTCGACCTTGCAGGCGTATCTGGCGCGGCCGCACGTGCTGGTCGCGGCCGGACCGGACCAGCGCGCCGCCGAGGTCGATGCCGCGTTGGCCCGCCTCGGCCACGCGCGCCGTGTGGCGGTGCGCCTGCCGCACTGGACCGCGGCGCCTGCCATGCTGGCCGGCACCGATCTGCTGCTGACGGTGGCGCGCCGCACGGTCGACCCGGTCCCGCCGGGATTGGCGGTCGGCGCGGCGCCGTTTCCTATCGCGCCCCTGGCCTTCGAAATGATCTGGCATGAACGCGCCGATGCCGATGCCGGCCTGGCGTGGCTGCGCGAGCAGCTCGGCACCGCGCTCGCCTGACGCATGCCGACGCGGCGCCGCCCGCTCGCTTTGGCCTACTATCGGCATATCCCTCTCTCCAGGAGATGTCATGCCATCCGAGCTTTCGATGCCTGCACGGCCCGCGGCCGCCCCCGCCGCGTCGCCAGACCCCTTGCTGTCATACGCGCTGCGGGACGGCGTCGCCACGCTGCGCCTGAACCGGCCGGCGCAGTTCAATGCGCTGTCCGAAGGCCTGCTGGACGCGCTGCGCGCCGCCATCGATGCGCTGGCGCGCGCGCCGGACCTGCGTTGCGTGGTGCTGGAGTCGGCCGGCCGCGCCTTTTGCGCCGGACACGATCTGCGCGAGATGCGCAGCCAGCCGTCGTTCGATTACTACCTGGCCCTGTTCCGCAAATGCAGCGGCGTGATGCAGGGCCTGCAGGCCCTGCCGGTGCCGGTGATCGCCAAGGTCCGCGGCGTGGCCACCGCGGCGGGCTGCCAACTGGTCGCCAGCTGCGACCTGGCGGTGGCCGAGGACACGGCGCGATTCGCCGTGTCGGGCATCAACGCCGGCCTGTTCTGCTCGACGCCGGCCGTGGCCCTGAGCCGCAACATCGCCGCCAAGCGCGCTTTCGAGATGCTGGTCACGGCGCGCTTCATCGACGCCGAGCAGGCGCGCGACTGGGGCCTGCTGAACGACGTCGCGCCCGCGCAGGAGCTGGGTGCGAGGGTCCAGGCCCTGGTTGACGTCATCGTGGCCAAGAGCCCCGCGGCCATCCGCTACGGCAAGCGCATGTTCTACGCCCAGCGCCAGATGCCGCAGGCCGAAGCCTACGAATACGCCGCCGAGGTCATGGCCCGCAACATGATGGAGGAAGACGCGGGTGAAGGCATCGACGCCTTCCTGCAGAAGCGCGCGCCGCGCTGGCGCCAATAGGCCGCGCGCCGCCGCGGGCGCGCCGCGGCGCGCGCAGTATCGTCGCGGCCGCTGGCCGTCAGGCCAGCCAGCCCAGCGCCCAACCGCCCGCGGCCGCGGCCAGCACCACCCACAACGGCGACCAGCGCGCATAGACCAGCAGGCCGAACAGCGCCAGCGCCAGCGCGAAATCCCACTTGCCGCGGATCGCGCTGGTCCATACCGGGTCATACAGCGCCGACAGCAGGATACCGACCACCGCGGCGTTCACGCCCGCCACCATGTTGCGCACGCCCGGCCGTCGCCGCAGGCTTTCCCAGAACGGCAAGGCCGCCGCCACCAGCAACGCGCCCGGCAGGAAGATGGCCACCAGCATCGCCAGGCCGCCGGCCCAGCCCGACAAGGGGCCGGCCGAGGCCGAGCCAAGAAAGGCGGCAAAGGTGAACAAGGGGCCGGGCACGGCCTGCGCGACGCCGTAGCCGGCCAGGAAATCCGCGTCCGGCACCATGCCGCCGCCCACCGCCGCCGTCTGCAGCAGCGGCAGGACGACATGGCCGCCGCCGAACACCAGGGCGCCGGCACGGTAGAACCCCGCCAGTTGGGCCGCCAGCGGCGCGCCCGACAGGTCGGCCCACAACGGCAGCGCCACCAGCAACAGGATGAACAGGGCCAGACAGACGTAGCCGCCGAGGCGCGACGCGCCCTGGGTCCGGTTGGCCAGGAGGGGCCGCGGCGGCACCTGCAACAGGGCGGCGCCAGCGACGGCGCCCAACGCGATGGCGCCGATCTGCCCCAGCGTCGACGGCAGCGCCAGCGTCATCAGCGCGGTCACCATCGCCAGCCCGGCGCGCGGACGATCGGGGCAGAGCGATCGGCCCATGCCCCATACGGCCTGGGCGATGACGGCCACCGCGGCCACTTTCAGGCCGTGCACCGCCGGCAGGCCGGCCAGGCCGCCAAACCGCGCCAGCCCCAGGCCCAGCAGGATCATCGCCAACGCCGACGGCAGCGTGAACGCCAGCCAGGCGGCCAGCATGCCCGCCCAGCCCGCCCGCTTCAGGCCCAGGGCCATGCCGACCTGGCTGCTGGCCGGCCCCGGCAGGAACTGGCAAAGCGCCACCAGATCGGAAAAAGCGTAATCGTCGAGCCAGCGGCGGCGGTCGACGAATTCCTCGCGGAAATAGGCCAGATGCGCCACCGGACCGCCAAAAGCCGTCAAGCCCAGGCGCAGGAAAGCCAGGAAGACCTCCATACAGGAGCCCCGTCCGGCCGGGACGGCTTCGCTGGCCGCCGTCTTGCTGGCGACGTGTTCATCATGAAAAGGCGGCTGCGGCGGCATCGGGGCGGCACTCTGACACGGTTGAAGCCCCCCGGGATGGCGGGTCTCCATGATTCAAGCTTATAGCCGGGCGGCGTCATCGTTTCAATCGTCCACCTATCCCGGCGTCCGGATCTCTACATGAATTTTCACAATTTCCATACAAATGCGGGCGGATTGCGATAGCCCCCTTCGGTAGCATTCCGCAGCCCACCGCGATGGAACTCGATGCGCCCGGACGGCAGATGTGCGGCCCTCGCGCCCCACAGGAATCACAGCATGCTCAAGTTCACGATCCGTATATTCGTGGTCGCCGCCATTGCCTATATCGCCGCCTCCCAGCTCGTGAACCGCAGCCTGGAATACCTGCTCGATTCGGTCAGCGCCGACCTCTCCTACCAGGCGGTGCGCGGCCAGATGTATGCGCTGCACAAGGAGCTGGACCCGATCGAACCCGAATCGCGCGCCGCCTTCATCCGCGATTCGCTGCGGCCCCATTACGGGCTGGAGCTCAAGCTGGTGACGCCGGAACGGATCGAGGCCACCGAGAAGGAACGGCAGGACCTGGCCACGCGCGGCTTCATCATGCGCGACGAGTACAACACCTATCTGGCGCCCCTGCCCGGCGAGCCGCGCCAATGGCTCGAAATGCGCCTGCCGGGCGAACCGTCGCTGGAAAAATGGATCACCTGGGGCGCCTGGCTGGCGCTCTGCATGGTGCTGGCGATGGTGCTGCTGCTGTTGTGGGCGCTGCCAGTCTGGCGCGACCTGGATGCCCTGCGCAACGCCACGCTGCGCATGGGCCAGGGCGACCTGGCGGTACGGGTGCGGCTTTCGCATTTCTCCGGTATCCGGCACGTCGGCGAGAGTTTCAACCAGATGGCCGAGCGCATCGCCGCGCTGGTGGAAAACCAGCGCAGCCTGACCAACGCGGTCTCGCATGAACTGCGCACGCCGCTGGCGCGGTTGTCTTTCGAGGTCGACATGCTCGGCCAGGAAAAATTCCTGCCCAAGCGCGACCAGATCCTGCACGACATGCGCACCGACATCGGCGAGCTCGAGGCGATGGTGGGCGAACTGCTGGTGTACGCGCGGCTGGAGCGCCCCGCCGAAGACGTCGTCACCCAGGAAACAGTGGACGTGCGCGACTGGCTGGGCGAAGCGCTGGCCCAGGTCGCGCACCAGGCCGACGCGCGCGGGGTGCGCTGCCACGTGCGCGATGGCCTGCCGGCCCATGTCCAGCTGCATCCGCGCTACATGAGCCGCGCGCTGCTGAACCTGGTGCAGAACGCGGTGCGCTACGCCAGCGGGCGCATCGAGATCGCGCTCACCAGCTGCCCCGCCGGGGGCTACGAATTGGTGGTGGACGACGACGGCCCGGGCATCCCGCTTGAACACCGCGGACGCATCTTCGAACCCTTCATCCGCCTGGACGAAAGCCGCGACCGCGGCACCGGCGGCGCCGGCCTGGGCCTGGCCATCGTCAAGCGCGTCGCCGCCAGCCACCAGGGCACGATCGAGGTGCAGGACAGCCCCCTGGGCGGCGCGCGTTTTGTCCTGCGGTGGCTGTCGGCGCCGGTGACGGCGGACTGATCGCCGCACCCGGGCCGCGCCGGCGCCTATCGCCAGGCGGTGCCCACCTGGATGTAGAACGCGTTCTGGTCCCTGCTGTGGGCCACGTCGATCCCCACCGCCAGGCCCAGCTTGCGCGCGATCAGGTAGCGGAATCCCGTGCCGACGCTGACGATATTGGTGGCCTGGCCAAAGCTGTTCCAGCGGCCATAGGCCTTGCCCACGCCGGAAAAACCCAGCAGCGACCAGCGCGGCGTCACGTTCCAGCGCAGTTCGACTTCGGTGGTCAGCGCATTCTTGTCCTGGTAGCGGCCGCGCGAGACGCCGCGCAGGTCGATATAGGGCTGGGCGTAGAACGGCACCGAACCGCTGGTGACCTGGGCATCGGCCCGCAGCCCCAGCGTCCAGCGCGGCGACAGCGGCTGCCACACATAGCCGCGGGCGCCATAGGTATCGAAGGACTGGGAACTGCCGAACCCCGGCCGCGCGAACTGGGCCTCCAGCTCGGCATAGGCGCCCTTGGTGGGATAGAACATGTTGTCGCGGCCGTCGTAGTCCACCACCAGGCCCAGTTTGCCGATGCTGCGCGAAACGTCCCCCGCCTTCAGCTCGGACGCCATCTGTCCCGTGAACGTGGTGCGGGAGTTGAAATAGGTATAGCGCGGACCCGCATACCATTTCGATTCGCCAAGCCGGGCCAGCAGTTGCTGTACCAGGAACGTCCCCTTCAGCTCGTAGCTGCGGCCGCGGTTGAGCATGCCGTAATAGTCCAGATTCATGCGCCCCTGGGCCAGCGCGCCCAGGTAGCGGTAGCGGTCGCCGCCCCAGGAGTGGAAATGGAACAGGCCGCCGCCGCGCGAGCCGTTCTCGGTCATCAAGCCGCCGGCCCCGGTAATGTTGGGCGGCGCCGCGGCCTCGCCGCTGGCCCGCGCGCGTTCGCCCGCTTCCGACATCGACTCCGAGAAATACAGCAGCATCAGGCCGCCGCCATATCCCACGGCCGGTTCCGTGATCACCGCCGGCACCGGCATCAACCCTTTGTTGTGGAGCAGATAGTTGCTGATGTCGAAGCCGCCGTCCTCGGGGTCGGTGAACTTCTGCGCGACCGCCGCGCCGCAGACCAGCCAGAGCCCCAACACACGCAACGCATGGCGCATAGACGCCTCCCAGGCGAGCGGGCCCGCCGCCCCCGGCGAACGGCGCCCAAGGCTGCATGGCCCGTATCAGAACACCAGCGCGGCCGAGGCCATGAAGGTGCTGCTGCTGTCCAGGCGATTGGTGCTGCTGATGGTCGGCACCCAGCGCAGCCCGAGCGACAGCGATCGCTTGTCGGCCAGTTTGCGGTCGTAGGTGATGACCGGGCCGAGCGCCCAGTCGCGGCCCTTGAAGCCGTTCAGGCGATCCGCCGTCGGCCCGCTGTCGCTTCCCAGCTGCTGCTGCGTGCCCAGCACCAGCCCCACGGCCAGCCCGTTCGAAAAGGTCTTGCGCCCCATCACGTCTATGCCGAAGATCGGCGCGTTGCGGTAGTCGGTATCGTTGTTGCGGGTGTAGAACTGCACGCTGGCGACCGTGTCGAGCTGCAAGCCCGACTGCGGGAAGATATGGGTATAGGCCACCTGCGGGATGAAGGTCCAGTTGTTCAGGCTGGGATTGGCCAGGGCGTTGGCATCGTACTTGCCGGTGGGCGCCCACACGTTCAGGCTCAGCGCCATGTGCGAGGTTTCCGAAAAGTGGTAGCCGGCGATGATCGGCGAGAAATACAGGTCGAACAAGTTGGACGCGGTATCGCTCTCGCCCGTGCTGCGGCCCAGCGGCCCGGAAGCCCGCGCGTTCACCTTGGTCCAGACATAGGGCAATGTGACGCTGGACGCGAAGTTCCAGCGGCCCGGCCCGGTGTCCCAGGTCTTGAGCAAGGTTGCCAGCGTGAACGCCGCCTTGCCCTCCACGTCGGCCGACACGCGCTTGCCCAAGGGCACGTCGCGGCCGCCGCCGACCTTGCCGTCCAGGTAGATCTGGGCGAAGTTCACCGCCCAGATGGGCTCGGGCGACACGATGCCGGCATTGGGCTGCACGCTGGTGCCCGTCACCTGTCGCCCCAGCGCGCCTTCGGTGGCATGCGCCGCGAAGGGCACGGCCAGCAGCGCCGCAGCCAGCAATGGAACGCCACTGGGGCGCGAACTGCGATGACGCGACACTATCGACATGCTGTGACTCCCGCTGGATCGTGAAGGGCATGCGCGTCGTCGCCGAACAGCCTGGGCGTGTCGTGATTCTGGAAATTGAGCGAAGGAGCGAGGTTGAGCGGATTATTGCTCTGGTTTGCAGCGTCCGCCGACTGTGCCCAGGCCTGGGCGGCGGGACATAATGGCGCGCAGGCGCCGATCAAGGCCAGAAAGCCCGCCCGTCCCCTTGTTCTGCCCGCAAACAACATCGTGCCCATGCTGCGTTCCCCATTGAATGGTTCATCGTGCAAAGACAAATTCGCTGCTGGTGCCGCCGATTTATTCGGCCCTTTCTGAATGAAAACCTATTATTAACGGGCCGAAATTTTCGACAATATTCTCATAATCTTTTGAATTGACCAATAGTGCGATCAATCACGCCGCCGCCCACCCGGATTGAAACGAATGCGTGGCCGGCCGTCGCCGTGAGAAATACGGGAATGCCGCCACGGCATTCCCGCAGCGCGCGGGTAAACCATAGGCGGCGGCAGGCCGCGATCAGGCCGCGCCGGTAGCGGCGGTGGCGTCGGTCGCCTTGCGCGCATGGACCTGGTCGATGCGCAGGCCGTCGCGGCGCGTGACCTCGAAGCGCCAATCGCGCCATGCGACCACATCGCCGGTTTCCGGGATACGTCCCTCCGCCCTCAGCAGCAGGCCGGCCAGCGTCGCGTCGTCGGCGTCATCGGCCAGTTCCGCCGCGTCCAGCAGCCGCGCCGCCTCGGCCAGCGCCAGCCGGCCATCGAGCAGCCATGATCCGTCCGACAGTTGCAGCGCCTCCGGCGGCGCCTCGGCATGTTCCGGAAGCTCGCCCGCCACCGCGGTCAGCACGTCCATCGGCGTCACCAGCCCTTCGCACACGCCGTGCTCGTCCACCACGATCAGCATGTGGTCGCGCGACGCCCGCAGTTCGTCCAGCACCTTGAGCACCGGCGTGGTTTCCATCACGTAGCGCGGCTCGCGCGCCAGTTCCACCAGGTCGATCGGGCCGGGGTTGCGCAGCAGCGCAAGCAGGTCCTTGAAGTGCAGCACGCCCAGCACGTTGGCCGGATCGCCGGCGCACAGCGGCAGGCGCGAGTGGCCCGAGGCGAACTTGCGCACGATCTGGTCGGGTGGGTCGGCGACATCCAGCCAGACCATATCGCCCCGCGCCACCATGATGGCGCGCACGTCGTGCGCGCCGATGGCCAGCACGCGTTCGATCATCGAGCTTTCCTCCGGCGCGAACGCCGGTTCCTCGCCGACGCTGTCCACCAGCGCCACCACTTCGTCAGCCTGCTGCGGCACGTGGCCGCCACGGCCGGCGCGCAACAGCCGCAGCACCGCCTGCGCGGTGCGCTGGCGCCGTCCCAGGGCGTGCGTGCCCTTGGCGCGGTTGCGGCGCGCCAGCTGGTTGCACAGCTCGATGAGGATCGAGAAGCCGATCGCGGCGTACAGGTAGCCCTTGGGCACATGGAAGCCCAGGCCCTCGGCCACCAGGCTGAAGCCGATCATCAGCAGCAGGCCCAGGCACAGGATCACCACGGTCGGATGGCGGGCGACAAAGCCCATCAGCGGACGGCTGGCCAGCATCATCACGGCCATCGCCACCACCACCGCGATCATCATGATGCTCAGGTCCTGCACCATGCCGACCGCGGTGATCACCGAGTCCAGCGAGAACACCGCGTCCAGCACCACGATCTGCAGGATCACCTGCCAGAACACCGCGTGCTGCGGCTTCTGGCCGGAATCGTGGGCGCTGCCGCCCTCGACCCGTTCATGCAGTTCCATGGTGCCCTTGAACAGCAGGAACAGGCCGCCCAGGATCAGGATCAGGTCGCGCCCGGAGATCTCGGCGCCCAGCACCGTGAACAGCGGCGCGGTCAGCGTCACCACCCACGCGATGCTGGCCAGCAGGCCCAGGCGCATCACCATGGCCAGCGTCAGGCCGATCATGCGGGCGCGGTTGCGCTGCGCCGGCGGCAGTTTGTCGGCCAGGATGGCGATGAACACCAGGTTGTCGATACCCAGCACGATTTCAAGAATGACCAGTGTCGCCAGGCCAAGCCAGGCGGTCGGGTCGGACATCCAGTCGAAAATCATCAACGTTCCACAAAGAAAATTCGGGGCGCGCGGACGTGGGCGCCCGGCAGCCCGCAAGCCGTCGGCAGGGACGGACGGGAAAGCAAGGGATCAGGGCCCGGGGCCCGTGTGGCAATCGCGGGCAAGCGGCGGCCCGGCGGCGCGCGTCCGCCTATGCGTGGCGTCGGCGCCGTCGCGCAATCGTGGGGAGTCGGCCAGGAACGGCCGGATGCCGGAAGTCGGCAGGGAGGAGAAACCGGGCGCCGCTGCGTGAGCGGCGCCGTACTAGGAGGCGGGTCGTCGGTCATAGATGGCGAAACCGTCCTTGCTTGCCGTGGCAAACGCGGGCCGCATGTTCCGCCGTGCTCTCATTCTTTCAGGAACCTGAATATTAGCTGAAATGTAAAGAGAAGAAAAACCCGGGTTGGCCCGGACGCGCCAGTTGTCGTGGCCCCCAAATCAGTGACAAACTCAGCACACGAACACATATGCTGTCGCGGGATCCCTTTCACTCGGGAGCCGAACGCTCCGGAGGTCGTTGCCTCGCGGGCCGCAGCGCCGCAGGGCAAGCCTCGCCGGACGCCGGCTCCGCCGCTGGAGCGATGCATGGACGACCAACCAGTTTCCGGACGGCGCGGATTGCTCAAGGCCCTGGCCGTGGGCCTGCCCGGCGCCGCGTGGGCCCCGCGGCCCCAGGCCGCGCCCGAGCCCTCCCCGCCCGCCGCCGAACCGCCGAACCGCACGCTCAAATTCTTCAATGCGCAGGAAGCCGCTGCCATGGACGCGATCGCCGCGCGCCTGATTCCGGCGGACGAGCTCGGCCCGGGCGCCAAGGAAGCCGGCGTGACCCAGTTCCTGGACGGCCAGTTGGCGGGCGCCTGGGGCGCGGGCGAGCAGTTCTATCGCCAGGGCCCGTTCGAAAGCGGCACCCCCGAACAAGGCTACCAGCTGTCGTTCACGCCCGCCGAGATGTTCCGGCGCGGCCTGGCCGCGCTGGACGCCGCCACCCGCAGGCAGGACGGCAAGCCCTATGCCGAACTGGACGCCGCGCGCCAGGACGCCTGGCTGCATGACATGCAGGCCGGCAAGCCCGACTTTTCACCGCTGCCATCGGACGTGTTCTTCCAGGCGCTGCTGGACGCCACCATCGAAGGCTTCTTCTCCGACCCCTTGTACGGCGGCAATGTCGACATGGTGGGCTGGAAGCTGGTGGGCTTTCCAGGCGCCTATGCGTCATTTTCCAACGACATCGAGCGCCATGGCGTGATCTGGGCCGGCAGGCCCGTCTCCATCGCCAACGCGCGCGGCCACATGGGCAAACCGGGAGACGGCCATGGCTAAGACGCTGCCCGCGGTGGATGTGGCGATCGTCGGCGGCGGCTGGACCGGCGCCATCATCGGCAAGGAGCTGGCGGCCGTCGGCCAGCGCGTGGTGGTGCTCGAGCGCGGCGAGGCGCGCTGGCCCTCGCCCGACTTCCAGGGCCCCTACGTCCATGACGAACTGAAGTACACGCGGCGCCACGAACTGCACCAGAACGCGGCGACCGAGACCTTCACCTTCCGCAACAACACCGACCAGAAGGCGCTGCCGATGCGCCGCTGGCAATTCGCCTATCCCGGCACGCACCTGGGCGGCGCCGGCAACCATTGGTCCGGCGCCTATTACCGCTTCGATCCCACCGATTTCCGTCTGCGCAGCCACTACACCGAACGCTACGGCGCGAAGATCTTCGATCCCGAACTGACCTGCCAGGACTGGCCGCTCACCTATGACGAGCTGGAACCCTATTTCGACCGCTATGACTACCTGATCGGCGCTTCCGGCCAGGCTGGCAACATCAAGGGGCAGAAGCAGGAAGGCGGCAACCCGTTCGAGCCCTGGCGTTCGCGGCCCTACCCCAACCCGCCGATGAAAGTGCCGTACGCGCCGGCGCTGTTCGGCGAGGCCGCCAGACAGCTCGGCTATCACCCCTATGTGCAGCCGTCGGCGCTCTGTACCCGGCCCTACGTGAACAGCGAGGGGCTGCACATGAGCGCCTGTGTGTATTGCGGCTTTTGCTCCAACTTCGGCTGCGAACATTTCGCCAAGGCTTCGCCGCAGGTCTGTATCCTGCCGGTGGCGCTGAAGCTGCCGACCTTCGAGATCCGCACCGGGGCCCACGTGCTGCGGGTCGAACTGACGCCCGACAAGAAGCGCGCCCGCGGCGTGACCTACGTGGACGCGGCCGGCGCCGAGATCTTCCAGCCGGCCGAGATCGTGGTGCTGTGCGCCTTCGGCATCAACAACGTGCGCCTGCTGCTGCTGTCCGGCATCGGCCAGCCCTACGATCCGGTCACGGACAAGGGTGTGGTGGGGCGCAACTACACCCACCAGACCACCTCGGGCGTGAACCTGTTCTTCGACGAGTCGGTGAACATCAATCCGTTCATGGGCGCGGGCGCCGTGGCCGTCACCATGGACGACTTCAGCGCCGACAACTTCGATCATGGCCCGCATGGCTTTGTCGGCGGCGGTTATCTGCAGATCCAGGTGGTCAGCGGCGCGCCCATCGGCTTTCACCCCACGCCCAAAGGCACGCCGGCCTGGGGCGCCGAATGGAAGAAGGCGGTCAAGCGCTACTACAACCACGCCGCCAACATCACCATCACCGGCTCGGCCCAGCCGTGGCGCGGCGGCTACCTGAGCCTGGATCCGACCTACAAGGACGCCTGGGGCCTGCCGCTCCTGCGCGTCACCTACGACTTTCCCGACAACGACATCCGCATGTCGGCGTTCCTGACCGAGCGCGGCGACGAGATCGGCCGCGCCATGAAGGGCGTCACGCGCACCGAGCCCGGTCCTCGCAAGCGGCCGTTCTCCGCCACGGCGTACCAGTCCACCCATCTGACCGGCGGCGCCGCGATGGGCAACGACCCGGCCACCAGCGTGGTCAACCGCTACGGCCAATCCTGGGACGTGCCGAACGTCTTCGTCACGGGCGCAGCCTTGTTTCCGCAGAATTCGGGCTACAACCCCACGGGCACGGTAGGCGCCACCGCCTACTGGATCGTCGAGAAAATCAAGGCGGACTATCTGCGTTCGCCAGGGCGGCTGGTGTCATCATGATCGAACATCGCAACGGCATCCTGATCGCGGTGGCGCTGATGGTGGGCGTGCCCGCCATCACGCTGGTCGCCACCCTGCACCAGATGTTCGGCACTGGCGGCGAGGGCCCCATCCGGGCCAGCGCCGTCCAGGCCCCCGCGGCGGCGGCGCCGGCCGCATCGCCATCGCCATCCTCGTCACCATCGACAGCGGCGCCGACACAGGCCCCCCGCGCCGCGGTCGGCGCCACCCCGCCCGCCTCCGCCGCGGCAACGCCAGCCGCGCCCGCGCCGGTGCCCGGCCGCGGCGCGCTGGACTTCAGCGCGTCACGGCCGGCCTGGGAAGGCTATCTGCGCGGCGCCGACCCGGAACAGGGCAAGCAACTGGCCGCCGCCGGCAAGCCGGCCGCCGGCGTGCAGGCCTGTGTCGCCTGCCACGGCCAGGCCGGCATCACCCCCAGCGGCGGCATCTTCCCCAATCTCGCGGGACTGACCGCCGAGTACATTGCCAAGCAATTGGCCGATTTCCGCCAGGGCACGCGCAAGCAACCGCTGATGAACACTATCGCCCAAGGGTTGAGCGAGCAGGAGATCGGCCAGTTGGCGGCCTACTACGGCAGCCTGGCCGGGCCGCCACTGCACGTGGGCGAAGCCGGCGGCGAAGCGGCGCGCAAGCTGGACCAGGTTGGCGACGGCACCCGCGCCCTGCCCGCCTGCGCCAATTGCCATGGCCTGCGCGGCCTGGGCGAAGGCCCGCTGCTGCCCCGGCTGGCGGGCCAGTCCAAGGAATACTTCGCAGACCAGATCAACGCCTTTCGCAACGGATCGCGACAGAACGACGACGTCGGAGTGATGCGGGCGTTCGCGCAACGCCTGACCGACAGCGAGGTCGAGGCGCTGGGCCAGTATTACGCCGGCACGCGCTGAAGCCATCGCGGTGCGCGGCGGGCCCGGGCAAGGAGCCGGCCCATTGCCGCGCCGCTTGCGGCGCGCGCGCCGCCGCCGACGTGTCGAACAGGAATTTTCCCTTGGTGTTTTCCCTTATCCGTTCTTATAATTGCGGCACCTTCAACCACCCCGAGATCATTGTGGACAACGACGGATGTAGTCGATACACGACTGCTTGCGCCGCTTGACGCAGGATCCGCAGAGTTTTCTGCCGAGTCCTGCGTAAAGCCAGGACAAGGCCATCCGGCCCGGACACCAGCCCGCTCGCGCGCGCATCGACCGGCCCCGGCCCTCTCCCCCATCAGCTTGCCGACGCGAATCGCGGGCCTTGTCGCGCCCGCGCCGCGATCGGCGGGCGGCGCATGCATGTGGACCTTCCACCGTACTCCCCCTGGAGACGACCATGCGCATCAAGAAATTCCTTCCCTTCCTGGATGGCGGCGCCGCCGTGCGCGGCATGACGGCGGCGGCCCCGGCCGCGCGCGCCGCCCCCCCCACCTACCAGTTCACCATCGTCAGCGTCGCCGACACGCTCAACGCCCTGCGCAAGCAGCTGTACTTCGAACTGCAGGCGCTCGACCTGCGCGTGCTGAACGTGCGCATCTCGCGCCAGGAGGCCGGCCAGCTCGCCAGCACCACGGTCACGCTGCAGTGCCCGCCGCAATTGCGCGGCCTGCTCAGCGCCGTCGCCCTGCGGCTGGGCCAGAGCCCCGACGTGCGCCGGGTGCATTGGGAAAACGAGGACGGCGCCCGCATTGCCGTGCTGCCCGCCTGAGCCATGGAAAGGAGACTGTCATGAAAGACCCGTACAAATGCCTCCTCGTTGCCCGGGTGGTTGCATTGCTGCTGCTGTGGCTGGTGGCCTTCGTGCTGACGCTGGCCTCCGTCTGGCAATTGCCCTGACCCGGTCCGATACGACGCGACCTGCCGAATCCGGGAACAACAACATGAAGAACTTCGAAAACATCCAGCTGCTGACGCTGGCCAATACCCTGATCAGCCTGGCGACGGCATTCGTGCTGGGCTCCATCGTCGGTTTCGAGCGCCAGTACCGTCAACGCACCGCAGGCCTGCGCACCAACGCGCTGGTGGCGGTGGGCGCCGCGATCTTTGTCGACATGGCCTTTCGCGTCGGCGGCCCCGACGGCGGCGCGCGGGTGATTTCCTACGTCGTGTCCGGCGTGGGATTCCTGGGCGCCGGCGCCATCATGCGCGAAGGCGGCAGCATCCGCGGCCTGAACACCGCCGCCACGCTATGGGGTTCGGCCGCCATCGGCGCCTGCGCCGGCGCCTCGCTGATCCTGGAGGCGCTGGCGGCCACCGCCTTCGTGCTGGCCGCCAACACGTTGCTGCGGCCGCTGGTCAGCCACATCAACCGCCAGCCGGTGGATGCGCAGACCACCGAAGTCACGACCGTGATTCACGTTATCGCGCACGTGGACCAGCGCCAGGCTGCCATGACCGTGCTCGAGGACGTGCTGGAGGCCGAGCAACTGCCCCTGTCCGAACTGAAGATCGACCAGTTCGGCGAGAACGAGGTCGAGATCGAGGCCGCGCTGAGCGAGGCATCGGTCGACGAACTGGACCTGGACCGCGTCACGGCCCGCATCGCCGCCGCCCCGGGCGTGCGCACCGCCTTCTGGGCCGCCCGCACCGTGTAGTTCCCGGGCGGCGGCAAAACCTTCTAGAATGGGCGTCGACCATGCGCCCCCGCTTCATGCCCCTTGCCCGCAACGCCGCCTGCCTTTGGCTGGTGCTGGCGCTGTTTGCGCTCAAGGCGCTGGTGCCGCCGGGCTTCATGCCCGCGACGCCAGGCGGCGGCACGCTGATCCAGCTGTGCTCGGCCGCCGGTCCGGTCTGGGTGGCCGGCCCCGCCAAGCGCGGCGACGCGCCCGACGAACGCCACGCGGCGCAGGCCGCCACCTGCCCCATGGGCGCCATGCTGGCCGCGGTGGCGCTGCCCTCCGCGCCGGCGGCACTGATCGCGGCCAGCGCCCTCATGACCCATCCGCTGGCGGCGCGCGCGCCGCCGGCCGTGGCCGAAGGTTCCCCGCCCGGCCCGCCACTGGGCGCCCGCGCCCCGCCCGCTTTCCCGGTACCCCGCTGATCGCTCCGCCGCGCCACGCGCGGCTTCATTGGCTTACCGAGAAATTCCATGTTCCATTCCCCCGCCAGGACGCCGCGCGTCCTGACACGGCGCCTGGCCGTCTGGGCCACGCTCGCCTGCGTCCCCGTCGCGCAGGCGCAATCCACGCCTCCCTCTTCTTCCCCCGCCGCTGCGTCCACGCCGCGCGACGTCGCCACCCTGCCCGCCATCGCCGTGTCCGCCGATGCCCCCGCGCCGACTCTGCTCGAGCCGGCCAGCACGGGCACGCTGCTGGGCCTGCGGCCCTTCGATACCCCGGCCAGCATCGAAATCCTGGACAACGAACAACTGCGCGCGCGCGGCGCGGTCACCGTCACCGATGCCATCACGCAGGCCGCCGGCCTCAGCGCCATGCGCCATCCCGGCAACGGCGGCTCGTCGCTGTCGTCGCGCGGTTTCACCGATTCGAACTCCGTTGCGCAGTTGTACGACGGCGTGCGCCAGTTCGGCGGCGTCGGCCAGACCTTCCTCTACGATCCGTGGGCGGTCGACCGCATCGAAGTCCTGCGCGGCCCGGCCTCGGTGCTGTATGGCGAGGGCGCCATCGGCGGCGTGGTCAACGTGATTCCCAAGAAGCCGACCCGCGGCCCGATCGAGAACGAAATCCAGACCACCGTCGGCACCCACGACACGCAGCGCCTGGGCTTGGGCAGTGGCGGCGCGCTCGACGACAAGTGGTCGTACCGGCTCGACATCAGCGGCAACCATACCGATTCCGGCCTCAGCCTGGGCGACTCGCGCGATTTCGCCGTGACCGCGGCGTTGCGCCTGGACGTCTCGCCCGACCTGAATTTCACGCTGACACAGGCCTACGCCTGGCAGGAGCCGACACGTTACTTCGGCACCCCGCTGATCGACGGCCGGATCGACTACGGCCTGCGGCGCAAGAACTACAACGTGGCCGACAGCAAGATCATCTACCGTGACAGCCGCACCGAGCTGAAGGCCGAATGGTCGCCCAACCCGGCAGCCCGCGTGCGCAGCCGCGTCTACTACATCGGCAGCGACCGCGACTATCGCGACGCCGAGAACTACACTTGGCAACCCGCCAGCGGCCTGATCCAGCGCAGCGCGTACACCGACATCCGCCACGACCAGCGGCAGGTCGGCACGGTCACCGACGCCGCCTTCGACGGCCATCTCTTCGGCCTTGCGAACAACGTGGCGGTCGGATTCGAGCTGAACCACGCCTCGTTCAAGCACACCAACAATTCGCCGTACTCGGGCACCTCGCTGGTGGATCCGTACGATGTCGACCACGGCCGCTTCATCAACCTCGCCGGCACCACGCCGCGCTACCGCAACACCGCCGACCAGTACGCCCTGTTCGCCGAAGACCGGCTGATGCTGACACCCGGCTGGTCGGTGCTGGCGGGCTTGCGCTATGACCACATCGACCTGAAGCGGCGCGACCTGGTGGCCGGCCAGACCGCCTTCGACACCACGTTCAACAATGTCGGCTGGCGCGTCGGCACGGTCTACGACCTGCTGCCCACCCTGTCCGTCTACGGCCAGTATGCCGAAGCCGCCGACCCGGTCGGCAGCCTGTTGTTGCTGTCGCCGGCGAACAAGGACTTCGAGTTGTCCAAGGGACGCCAGGTGGAAGTCGGCCTGAAGCAGACGTTCTGGGACGACAAGGGCCAGTGGACCCTGGCCGCCTACCATATCCGCAAGGATCACCTGGTGAGCCGCGATCCCAATGACCCCGCGTTGCGCATCCAGGTCGGCAAGCAGTCCTCGCGCGGCCTGGAAGCCACGCTGGGGGTCGAACTGACGCCGGCCTGGCGTGTCGACCTGAACGCGGCCGTGCTGCGGGCTCGCTATGACGATTTCAGCGAATCGGTCAACGGCGTCGCCGTGTCGCGCGCCGGCAATGTGCCGACCGACGTGCCGCAACGCGTCGCCAACGCCTGGCTCAGCTGGAAATTCGCGCCGCAATGGACCGCCAGCGCAGGCCTGCGCTACGTCGGCAAGCGCTACGCCGACGCCGCCAACCGGCTGGAAATGGCCGGCTATACCACCACCAACCTGGCCCTGCAATGGGAGCCGCGCCGCGACCTGAGCCTGGCGTTGCGGGCATTCAACGTGTTCGATCGACAGTACGCCGAGACGGCCTACTACAACCAGACGCAGTGGCTGCTGGGCGAAGGCCGCCGGGTGGAATTGAGCGCGAACTACCGCTTCTGACTCATTGGGTGAACAGGTCGGAAATCGCGTCGCCCAGGTCTTTCACCGCGCCGGCAACGCCCCCGGCCGCACCTTCGGCCCCCACGCCGATGGCGCGGCCGAAGCCGCCCGCGATCTGCGCGGCGAACCCGCGCGAGGCCGAAAACTTGGGGTTGTCCAGGCTGCCGGAAAGCTTGAATTCCATGCGCAGGACCCCCTTGCGATTTTCCAGCGCCGCCAGCACGGCTTTGCGCGGCAACGAAAACAGCGAACCGTCGCCGCTGAATGCCAGGTCGCGCAACGCCACCACGCCCGACGCCTCCAGTTGCCGCCGGGCGATGGTGGTGCGCATGTCCAGGTCCATCGCGCCGCCGGACAGCGATCCCGCGCCGTTGCCAGCCAGGTATGGCGCGGCGTGACGGACGTCCATGTTGCGCACCGCCACCGTGATGTCGGCATCGCTGCCGCCGAGCGTCAATGTGCCCTTGGCCTGCACCGTGGACGCGCCGCCGCGGTTGTCGCGCACCGCGCCCTGGAACGTGATGTCGCTGCGCTGGTCGTTGGCGGGCAACACCAGCGGTTGCAGGCGCGCCGAGACGTGGTCGAAGGCAATGCGATGCGGCGGCGTGGCAACGGCGGCGTCGATGAAATCCAGCCGGCCTTCCTCCAGGATGACGGCATCGGCCCGCAGCGGCCGCCGGCCCCGCGCCGCAGCGTCGCCGCCGTGACCTTCACGCAGGGCGGCCTGCAACGCCGGCGAAATCTGCATGTCGCCGTCGGCGCCGCGCAGCACCGCAAAATCGAAACCTTGCACGGTGATGCGGCGAAAGACGGCGACCTGCCCCAGCAGCGAGCGCCATTCGGGTTCCGCCACCACCCGCCGCGCGCTGGCTGGCGCCATGCCCGCGGCGCCTGCAATCCTCACGTCCGTCAACACCACCTCGTTGAAGCCCAGCCGCACCTCGCCAACCTGCGCGCGCGGCCCAAGCAGGCCGGCGATGCGCCGCTCCGCCACCCGGGTGCCGACCCAGGCCAGCACGGCCAGCAGCACGGCGGCCGCCAGGAGGATGACGAGGACCTTGCCCAGGAGCGAGCGGTGGCGCGGCGTGGCGGCATTCATGGCGATGGAGTGTCTCGTTCTGTCGATGGCCGCTGCGCGATCGCGCGGCGGCGGGCCTTGGAGCGGCCCTGCCCTGGCACCTTAACGACGGGCCGCGCATGGCGCAAGGCGGATGGCATCACCGGTATGCGTGGACCATCCAGGGCGGCACGGTGCTCGCGGACAAGACGATGCCCGCGCAGTACGGGTTGCGCGGGCATCGTCACGACTCAAGTGCGCCGGTGGGCGCACCGGCCTGTGCCAGGCTTGTTCCGCAAAAGCCGGTATACCCGGTTCAGGGTGTCAACGCTGCGTCTGCGAACGCTGGCCGCCCTGCTGGCCCGGCTGTTGGCCCTGGCCACGGTCCTTGTCCACCTGCTGTCCGCCAGGCTGCTGCTCCTGAGAACGGTCGCGGTGCTGCGGATTTTCCTGGGATTGCTGCTTTTGCTGCTGCTTTTGCTGGTCGGGCTGATTGGGGTTTGCCATCGCAAGTCTCCTGAGAGGCGGAACCATTCCGCCAGGACTTGCCAGCAACTGCCGTGCCCGGCAGCCCTCCTCCTTGCGCTGTGAGCGGCTGCGGGGAATTTTGGCGGCTGTGGGCAAAAAAGGCGGTGCGCCGCGCGGGCGCCGGAAAGGCCGCGGCGCAACCGCCCCGGCCTTATTGCGTGGTGACGTGCGCCGGCAGGCCGGCCTCGGCGTCCTGCGGATCAAAGGCATCCAGCCAGGCCGAGGCATAGGTAGCGGGCGCCGCCAGCGGTTCGCCTCGGTCGCGCTGGACACGCAACCGCGTCATCAGGTCATCCAGCGGCATCGGCCGGCCCAGGGCGTAGCCCTGCCCGTAGCGGCAGCCGGCAGCCCGCAGGGCGGGAATGTCGGCAACGTTCTCGACGCCCTCGGCCACCACCCGCCAGCCCATCCGCGTGGCCAGTTCCGCGGCCGTGCGCAGCACCTCGAACGCCACCGCGCTGCGCCGCATCCGGGTGACGAAATACTGGTCGATCTTGACCTCGGACAACGGAATGGCCGACAGCAGTTTCAGGGAGGCATGGCCGGTGCCGAAATCGTCCAGGCTGACCTCGCAACCGGCCTGTTCCAGCTTTTCCAGGGTCGCGCGCAACGCCTCCAGTTCCTTGATGGGCTGGTCTTCGGTCAACTCGACCCGCAGCAGCGAAGCCGGCAGTTCGGCGGCATGGATGCGGCCCAGCAGGAATTCGACCGCGCGCTCGTCCGACAGCGTCGACGCCGGGGCATTGATTGCAATGGGAATCGCCATGCCGGCGCGCCGCATGGTCTGCAACATGTCGATGACGCGCTGCGCGACCCGCTCGAACAGCGTCCTGTCGAGCCCGAGCCGGTTGACGGCGGGCACGAACTCGGCGGGCATCACGATGCCCAGCTTGGGATGCTGCCAGCGCGCCAGCGCCTCGGCCGACACGATGCGGCCGGTCAGCAGGTCGACCTGCGGTTGCAGCAACACCCGCAGGCCGTCTTTGCCTGTAATCATGGCGGCGACTTCCTGGTCGCTCACCACCGAGCTTGTGGAAGCCTCGTCGGTTGGCGTCATGTTCGCTCCTGAAGCACCCCGGAATATGACCTGCGCTGTCCGGGCGCATAACGGGGCGCATTGGACATGAGTATTCACATTCGGCCTGCAGGAATATGCTTACCGGCTCGTGTACTACCCAGCGTATTCGATCGCCAATGTTTTTTTATGCGATTTTGCGCATTTACTCCAGGCAATTCTGCGCCTGTGCGGCGCCAAAGTCACATATATGTAACCAGTAGTATTCAAGGCGAAGGATTCATGAAAATCGCATTATTCGGACGCTCGAATATTTCTTTGCGATTTCGCCTTGTCGACATGGTAGCGTTGCGCCTTTTCCGCCATTGCGGACTATCGTCCATTCGTGGTTTCCCGCGTGACTACCCTGCTATCCCGTTGGCGCCTTTCGCTGCGCCACGTCCTCTGGCTGGATGCCCTGCAAGCCGCCGCCATCAGCGCCGCGCCCGTGATCCTGGCCGTGCTCGCGCACGAGCCGCGGCTGGGCTGGACCGCCATCGCCGCGTTCTGGGCCTGCTTCGGCGATCCTGGCGGGCCCTTGCGCCAGCGCGCCGGCTCGATGCTGGCGCTGGGCCTGATCGGGGCGTTGTTCTGCTTCCTGGCCAGCGCCAGCGCCGGTCATCTGTGGCTGTTGTTGCCCTTGACCTTCGCCTGCTGCACCTTCGGCGGCCTGCTGCGCGTGCTTGGGCCGGCGGCCGCCATTGTCGGCACCCTGCTGTCGGCCGGCTTCGTGGTGGCGGCTGAACTGCCCGCGCCCACGCTTGCCGCCAGCCTGTCGTACACCTTGTTCTTCGTGGCCGGCGCGCTGTGGGCGATCCTGATGACCGCGCTGGTGTGGCGCCGCCGTCCCTGGAAGGACGCGACCCACGCGGTCGCGCACTGTTATCGCGGCCTGGCCGATTTCGCCGACGCGCTGGCCCGCATGTATTCGGGCCTGGCGCCGGCCGCCGGTCCGCAAGCCTGGAGCGCGGTCACCCGGCCCCAGCGCAGCGCACTGCGGGCCGCGCTGGAAGCGGCGCGCGTGCGCATCCGCGAGGTGCAGGATGCGCGCCCGTCGCGGCGCACCCGCGCCCAGCAATTGTTCTATCTGCTCGACAGCGCCGAAGACAGCTTCATCGCCCTGGTGGCCGCCGCCGACCTGCTGGAGTCGAACGCGCCGCGCTGGCTCGGCCGCGCCGCCGGCGCCCACCTGTCGCACGCCTTCCATCGCTACGCCAGCGTCGCCAACGCCATCGCCAGCACCTCGGACGTCGGCGACGCGCGCCAGGCCGAATGCCTGCGCGAACGGCTGGCCCACTTCGGCGCCGGCCTGCACGAGCTGCGTGGAGCCGCCATGGCCCATGCCCCCGACCTGGCGACCATGGTGCCGGTCCTGGACCGCCTGCAACAGACCGCCCAGTCGATCGCGCAGGCGCTGTTCGAGCGGGACGGGGCCCCGGTCGCGCCCGCGCCGGCGGCGCGCGCGGCCACGCCGGCCCGGCTGGCGTGGCGCAGCCTGCGGCAGAACCTGCGTTTCGAGTCCGACGCGTTTCGTCATGCCTTGCGCGTGGGCATCGGCGCCACCATCGCGGTGGCGCTGTCCAGGACCTTCGAGGTCAATCACGGCTATTGGATGTCGCTGACGCTGGTGTTCATCCTGCAACCCTATTTCGCCGGCACCTGGCGCCGCACGCTCGAACGGGTGATCGGCAGCGTGGCCGGCGCCATCGGCGCGTCGCTGCTGGGACTGCTGCTGAGCACGCCGCTGTCGGTGGCATTGGCGGTGCTGCCGATCGCGCTCGGCACCTTCGCCGCGCGCACTGTCCACTATGCCTTGTTCACGTTCTTCCTGACCTCGCAGTTCGTGCTGGTCAGCCACATCCAGCAACCGGACATCTACGAACCGATGCTGGCGGCGCTGCGGGCCTTCAACAGTGTCCTGGGCGGGGTGCTGGCGCTGCTGGTCGGTTTCCTGGTATGGCCCGAAAAGGAACCCCGCCAACTGGCGGGCGCGCTCAGCCGCGCGCTGGAACACCATGCCGCCTACGCGTTGGCGCTGATCCGCGCCAAGAGCGGCGCCGGCACGGCCGGCGACATTGTGGGCCTGCGCCGCCAGGCCTGCCTGTCGGCGGACAATGCCGAGGCGTCCTTGCAGCGGCTGCAACAGAACCCCGTGCATCGCGACCGCAAGGTGGATACCGCCGTCAATCTGTTGAACGCGATGCGCCGGGTGACCGCGGCCGGCACGGTGCTGGAGATCCAGCCGCCGCTGCCCCCGGACAGCCCTGCCGCGCCGGCCCTGCGCGACTACGGCCTGGCGCTGGCGCATGCGCTGCATCCGCAGGAACCCGAGCCGGCCGTCGCCATCCGCCAGCTGGCCTTGCCCGCCGCGGTGGCCGCGGCCGCGCCCACATTGGCCGGGCCGCTCGAACGCATCGCGCAGCAGGCGCGCCAGGTGCGGCAACTGCGCGACCGGGTGCAGCAGGCCTGATCCCGGCGCCGCCGCGCCCGCGGGTTGCGGCAACGCTTGCAAACTGCGGACCGGTTGACGCCCATCAAGGGCGCCGGCGCGGGAACGCGCAACGATGGAGGCCTACCGCACTCAAAAGGAGGCCGCCATGTACCGCCGCATTTCCGTCCACCTGGACCACGGATTCGATTGCCCCCGCCGCACCGCGGTGGCCCTGGCCCTGGCCAGGCGCCACAAGGCCGAATTGGTCGGCATCTACGCCAGTTCCGCGCCCCTGCAGTATTACTACGGTGAATCCGTGATGATGTCGCGGACCCTCGACGTGATGCGTGACCTGCAGGCGCAGAATCGCGGCGCGGTGCAGAACGCCTTCCTCGAAGCCGCCGCCGCGGCCGACGTGCCGGCCGTGGTGCGCGCCGGCGCCAGTTCGCCCAGCGCCAGCGTGGCGCTGCTTGGCCGCACCAGCGATCTGCTGGTCGTCAGCCAGCAGAACCGCGAGGACATCGAGGCCGCGCACGAAAACGAATTCGTCGAGCAAACGCTGCTGGCCGCCGGCCGGCCGGTGCTGGTGGTGCCGTCCAGCGGCGACTTCCCCGTGATCGGCGATCGCGTCCTGTATTGCTGGGACGGCAGCCGCGAGGCCGCGCGGGCGCTGGCCGACGCCGCGCCGCTGCTGCGCCTGGCCGCGCATCTGGTGGTGCTGACCATGGACGAAGGCGCCGCCACCCGCAAGGAGGAAGCGGTGCCGTTCGAGGACCTGGCCACCTATTGCATCGCCCAGGGCATGCCGGCTCCGGATCACGCGCGCCGCGACATCAAGGGCGTGGGCGTGGGCGGCACCATCCTGAACGCGGCGGCCGACTACAGTGCCGACCTGGTCGTCATGGGCGCCTACGGCCACAGCAAATTCCGCGAATGGGCGATGGGCGGCGCCACCGCGTCGATCCTCAAGAGCATGACCGTGCCGATCATGTTCTCGCATTGATCCCGGGCCGCGCGCCCGCGCCGCGTCAGCCGCGAGGCGGGGGCACCGGCGTCAGCACGGCCTGGCCGGCGAAATGCGCGCCGGCATTTTCCAGGAACAGGGCCACCGTCGCCGACACCGCCTCGGGCGAACGTCCGGCGCTGTGCGGCGTCAACACCACGTTGTCCAGCGCCAGCAGCGCCGGCGGCACCACCGGCTCGCCTTCCACCACGTCCAATCCGGCGCCGGCGATACGGCGGCCGGCCAGCGCGGCGATCAGCGCATCGGTATCGACCACGCTGCCGCGGGCGATGTTCACCAGATAGCCTTGCGGCCCGAGCGCGTCGAGCACCGCGGCGTCCACCAGGTGGCGCGTTTCGGCGCCGCCGGGCGTGGCGACCACCAGAAAATCGCTGGCCTCGGCCAGCGCCCGCGGGCTGTCGTAGTACGCATAACCGCAATCGGGCCGCGCCCGCCGGCTGTAATACCCCACCGTCATGCCGAAGCCATTGGCGCCGCGCCGGGCGATTTCCAGGCCGATGCTGCCCAGGCCCAGGATGCCCAGGCGCTTGCCCGATACCTGCGGTCCCATGAACCCGCTCCAGTGTCCCTGGCGCACCCAGGCGTCGGCCTGCGGAAGGTGCCGCGCCACGCCCAGCAGCAGGGCCATGGCATGGTCGGCCACCGAGGTGGCGTTGGCGCCGGGACCATGCGTGACCTGCACCCCGCGCGCGCGAGCGGCGGCCAGGTCGATGTTCTCGAAACCGACGCCCAGCGAACAGATCAACGACAGCCGGGGCAGCGCCGCCATCTCGTCGGCGCGAAAGCCGGTGGCCCCGCGGGTCAGCACGACCCGGATCTCGTCCGCATGGTCACGAATGGCGCGGGCGCGTTCCTCTGGCGTGGTGGCGAGGATGCAGCGAAAGCCACGGTCTTCGATCGCGGGCAGGAAATCGTGCACGCTGTCTATCAATATCAACAAGGGGATCTTCATGTCGCTACAGGAGGGAGGCAGTGAAAACTCGATGGCGCCAAAAAGCGCCGGCAGATCTTACGCCTCGGTACAATTGCGCGCCACCCGCCTCCCCCGCCATCGACCGCGCCATGAAAGCCAAGCTCCGAAAATCCCTGCGCACCGCCGTGTCATTCCTGCACCGGTGGACGGGCCTGGTCCTGGGCGTGGTGCTGGTCCTGGCGGGCCTGAGCGGCAGCCTGCTGGCCTTCGATCATGAACTGGATGGATGGTTGAATGCCCGCATGCTGCGCAACACGGCCGGCGCCTGCAACACCGCGCAGCCCCCTTCGGCCGCCGCCGGCGCGGTCCAGCGAGCCTGGCCCGGCGCCGAGATCGGCGCCATCACCCTGCCCCAGGCCGCGGGCGACAGCTATCGAGTGCAATTCAGGCACGACGCGACCGCGGACAACGAGGCAGGCGTGGACGCCTGCTCCGGCCAGTTGCTGGCCAGCCGCAACCGCGATGCGGTCGCGCTGGACCGGGCCCATGTGATGCCATTGCTGCTGCGCTGGCACATGACGCTGTTGCAAGGCAAGACCGGCCGCGAAATCCTGGGTTGGCTGGCGCTGGCGTGGCTGGCGCTGTTGGCGGCTGGCATCTATCTGGCGTGGCCCCGGCCCGGGCACTGGCGTCGCTCGGTGACCGTGACGCGCGGCGTCGGCGCCTTTCGCACCAGCTACGAACTGCATCGCGCCGCCGGGCTGATAACCGCGCTATTCCTGCTGGTGGTGGCGGGCACCGGGTTTTTCCTGGGCCTGCCGCAACTGGGCCGGCAACTGGTCGCCAGCGTGGCCACGGTGCCGCTGGATGCGCGCGCCGCCGTGCTGCCGGCGCTGGGTCCGGCCGAACCGGAGATCGGCTGGGACGGCGCCGCGGCCCGGGCGCGCGGCCTGGCGCCGGCCGATGCCACCCTGGTGATGCTGCGGCGCGATCCGGCGCGCGGCGTCTACCAGGCGCGCGTGCGCCGCGCTGATGACTGGCAGCCGGTCGGCACCCTGCGCATGTTCATCGACATGCGCAACGGCGCCCTGGTATCGGCGGCCGACCCCATTTCAGGCACGGCCGCGCAACGCTTCCTGGCGGTGATGTTCCCGCTGCACTCGGGCAGCCTCTACGGCTTGCCGACCCGCATCCTGACGGCGGTGCTCGGCCTGCTGCCGTTGCTGTTCTTCGCGACCGGGGTGATCATCTGGATCAGCCGCCGGCGCCTGCAGCATCGCGGCCGCCAGGCGGCGCAGGCGCGCGCACGCGCGGCGCGGCAAGCCTGAGCCGGCCGTCGCGCCGCGCGCCCGCCGCACGGCCCGTCCAGGGGCGCGTTGGCGGCGGCCCGCCCCTGCTCCCGCAGCGGCGGACGCGCCTGGGACGCCGCGCTACAGGCGTCCTGTCAGCAGCAGCACGATCAACACAATGAGCACGATCCCCAGCAGGCCGCTGGGGTAATAGCCCCAGCCCCGGCTATACGGCCACGCGGGCACGGCACCGATGAGAAGGAGGATCAGGACGATCAGCAGAATGGTAGACATGATGGCTCCGTTTGTTCTTGGTTCAAGCGCGGCCCGCGCGCTCAGTGGACCGTGGCGGTCTTGTCCCGGGCGGGTGGCGGTTCAAGCGGCGGCAGGTCCACCTCGGGCTCATCGGTGTCCGGATCGACCGGCAAGTCGCCCGGCGGCGAGCCTGGCGGAATCGGCTCCGGCTTCGGCGGAACGTGCAAATACAGATGGTCTGGCATGGCGCTCTCCTGTAAATACGCTGCGGGTCGCGCGGCCGGGCGGTTCCCGGTCCGCTCCCCTCTGGACACGCTGGCGCTCAGGGGCGCGCCAGCGCAAAAACGCGCAGCAGTTCCCGATTGAATGCGGGGATGTCGTCCGGCTTGCGGCTGCTGATCCAGCGGCCATCCACCACCACTTCCTCATCCACCCATTGCGCACCGGCATTGCGCAGGTCGTCGGCCAGCGACGGCCAGCTGGTCATCTTGCGGTCCTTGACCAGGCCCGCCGAAATCAGCAGCCAGGCGCCATGGCAGATCACCGCCACGGGCTTGCCGGCCTCGTGCAGGGCGCGCACCAGCTCGCGCGCGTCGGGATGCAGGCGGATTTCGTCGGCGTTGACCACGCCGCCCGGCAGCAGCACGGCATCGAACCTATCCGCTTCCGCGCGCGCTTGCGCGAACGTCAGGTCCACCTGGACGCGCTCGCCCTTGTCGTGGTGGCGCATGCCCTGCACGTCGCCGTGCCGCGCCGACACGATGACGGTGCGCGCTCCCTGCGCGCGCAAGGCGTCGCGCGGGTCGGTCAGCTCCACCTCTTCAAATCCGTCCATCACCAGAATGGCGACGTTGAAGTCCTGTAGTGTCTGTGTCATTCAATACTCCCGGTTTGCGGCAAGACATCCCTCAGCAAGCGGCGTGCCCGTGCGCCAGTGACTTGCCGCGGCCCCGGGGCGGGCCGGGCATGCGGCTTGCTCCAGGCCGGCGCCACCTGCAGGAGGGCCCATGGCAAACCGCAGCCCCGCGCCGCGCGAGCGCGGCGCCGATGACGCGCTGGTCTATATGGACGACACCGGGCCCGGCTATTCCCGGGTGCGGGTCAATGGCACGACCTTCCATTACCTGGATACGCATGGCAGGCGCATCACCCGCGCGGCGGAGTTAGCGCGCATCCGCGCCCTGGCAATCCCGCCGGCGTACGAAGATGTCTGGATCTGCCCATTGCCGCATGGCCATCTGCAGGCGACCGGGCGCGATGCGCGTGGCCGCAAGCAATATCGCTACCACCCCGCTTGGGCACGGTTGCGCGACGCCGACAAATACCAGAGTCTGGGCGCGTTCGGCCTGCAGCTGCCCCGCATCCGGCGCCGGGTGCAGCACGACTTGCTGATGCCGGGTCTGCCTCGGGCCAAAGTGATCGCCGCGGTGGTACGCCTGCTGGACGACACCCTGATCCGCATCGGCACGCGTGAATATGCGCGCGCCAATCGCTCCTACGGCCTGACCACCCTGACGCGACGCCACGCCAGCGTCAGTGGCGATCGCCTGCGCTTCCGATTCCGTGGCAAGAGCGGCGTGGCGCATGACGTGACGGTGAGAGACCGGCGCATCGCCCGGGTGGCCAAGCGCTGCCTGGAGATCCCCGGCCAGCAATTGTTCCAGTACCTGGACGAAACCGGCGAGGCCCATGGCATCGATTCGGAGGCGGTCAATGCCTATCTGAGGGAAGCCGGCGCCGCCGATTTCAGCGCCAAGCACTACCGGACCTGGGCGGGTTCCGTGCTGGCCTTCGCGGCGCTGCAGGCGCGCCCCTGGGTCGATGAACGGCAGGCGCGGCAGGCAGTGGTGGACGTCATCAAGCAAGTATCGCGACGGCTGGCCAATACGCCGGCGGTCTGTCGCGCCTGCTACGTGCATCCATTGATCATCGAGGAATATCTGGCGGGGCGACTGCCGCCGCGCGCCGCCGCGCCCGCGCGGCCGCGCGGCCTGAATGCCGACGAGCGGCGGCTGCTGGCCTTCCTGCGGGACGCCTGAGCGGCCCCTGGCCGGGGTCGCTCAGAGAATCGACGAGCGGGCGTTCTTGGCGCGCGGTTGCGGCTGGGCGTTGTCGGCCCAGTTGGATTCGGTCTGGTCGTCGGCCACCCGGCGGCCGTCGCGGGCGGCTTCGTCCGGGGTGGCCGCGTCGGGCCTGGGTGGCTGGCGCGGCACGTCGACCGGCGCCTGCGGCGGCAATACCTTGCCTGAAGCCGCAGCCGCGGCGCCGCTGCGCGCCTGCCCTGCGGCGCGGAGCTTGCCAGGCGATGATGATGGTGTGGAGGTCTTGGATGAAGTCATGCGAAACGCTCCCGATAAATCCGCTATGGTCCGATCCATGCTACGGCATGCGCCACCTGGACAGCATGCGCGCACGGCTCAAATTGCAAGCGGATGTGGCAGGACCCGCAGGAGCGCCGGTTCACGGTAAAACGAACATTCACAACGAGATGCAATGCAAGACCCCTACGGGGCCGATACATGCCAGCCTTTTCTCCATGCGCCGCGCCCGCGACGGAACGCGGCCATGTTTTCGCCAACGCAGACTCCAGGAGCTTCCCATGGCCAACAACCATACCCCCGCGCCCTCGGACTTTCCCGAGAACGGCCCCGACGACCGCGGCGCGCGCCGCCGCCGTCACCCCGAAAGCTGGATCGACGATCTCGAGGCCACCCTCAGCGACGCCTCGGCCACCGACCTGGAGGCCCTGAAGGCGCGGCTGGCCGAGCAGTTGCGCGATACCCGCCACAGCCTGCGCAACGCCTCCGACAGCGCCCAGGACATGGTGCGCGAGACCATCGACTGCACCGAGCAGTACATCCATGCGCGTCCCTGGCAGGCGATCGGCCTGGTGGCCGGCGCGGCATTCCTGTTCGGCGTGGTGGTGGGCCGCCAGTAAGGCAGGCGGGTCGCCCGCGCGCGCCGGCGGCGCGCGCGGGCATGGCAGTTGCTCGGGATGGCCCGAGGGCGCATCGGCGCCCGCCATCCAGGGAGATCCGCATGACGCAATCCGACGACGCCGCGCCTGGCTCGCGGCCCCATCCGACGCCGCCCATGCCGGCCCAGCACCTGCCCAAGCCCGGCGAAGAAGCGCGCATGGCGCTGCGGCCGCAGTATCTGGCGCCCGGCTACCAGGGCAGCGGCAAATTGGCCGGCATGGCGGCCATCGTCACCGGCGGCGATTCAGGCATCGGCCGCGCAGTCAGCGTGCTGTTCGCGCGCGAAGGCGCGGACGTCGCCATCGTCTATCTCAACGAACACGAGGACGCCCGCGAAACCGAGCGCGCGGTGCAGGCCGAAGGCCGGCGCTGCCTGCTGATCGCCGGCGACGTGCGCGAATCGGCCTTCTGCGACCGGGCCGTGGAACAGGCGGCGCAAGCCTTTGGCCGGCTCGACGTGCTGGTGAACAACGCCGCCTACCAACAGCACGACGAAGGGCTGTCGGCCATCAGCGACGAAAAGTGGGACAAGACCCTGCGCACCAACATCTACGGCTATTTCTACATGGCGCGCGCGATCCTGCCCCATCTGCGCGCGGGCGCCGCCATCATCAACACCGGCTCGGTCACCGGCCTGCGCGGCAGCGGCGGCCTGCTGGACTACTCCACCAGCAAAGGCGCCATTCATGCATTCACCCGCTCACTGGCGTCGAACCTGGCCAGCCAGGGCATCCGCGTCAATGCGGTGGCGCCGGGACCGGTCTGGACGCCGTTGAATCCCGCCGACCGCGACGCCGACGAAATCCCGTCTTTCGGCCAGGACACGGAACTGGGCCGGCCGGCCCAGCCCGAGGAAATCTCGCCCGCCTATGTGTTCCTGGCGGCGCCGGCCTGCTCCAGCTACATCACCGGCATCGTGCTTCCCATCACGGGCAGCGCGGGCGACTGAGGCCGCGGCCAGCCCGCGCCTGCGGACTGGCCTATTTCTGTGGCGCCACCGTCTTCGGGGCCACCGAGGCGGGCGCGCTGCGCTCGGCCGGCGACACCGGCGGGGGTTCGCCCTGTCGGGCAGGCGGCGCCGCGGCGTCCGGACGTGCCGCCGGATCCCGCTTGAGCGCGCGCGCCAGCGCAAGCTGGTCGGCCAGCACCGGCTGATGGCGCAGGGCGAAATCACGCACCTGGGCGTCGGCGCTTTGCTCGGCCGCGGTGCGATACAGACGCTCGCTCTTCTCATGGGCCAGCAGCGCTACCTGCTCGATATACAGGCTGTCGAACGCTTCTCCGGTCTTGCCGGCCATTGCTTCCAGCGCGCGCTGATCGCCGGGCTCCGCCTTGGCCGGCAGCGTGATCCGCTTCGCTCGCGCCAGTTGCCGCAGGCCGGCATCCCGTTCCTGGTAGCTCGAGCGCATCTTCTCGGCGAAGGCCCGCACTTCGGTGCTGGCCGCGCGTTCGCTGGCCAGGCGCGCCGCCTGCAGCTGAAAGGCATCGGCGGCTGCGGCCGCCTGCAGGAAGTGGCTGTCCGCCGGCGACAACTGCGCGGCGCGGGCAGCCAGGGGCGCGGCCAGCAGCATGAACAGGCAAGCGGCAAGCAGCGCTTGCAGCAGGGTTCTGTGATTCATCTGCGTCTCCTTGCCGCCATCGGCGGCTCACGGCGCCACCGACGGCGCCTCGACGTGGCGCGGCGGCTTCAAGGGATCGAAGTCCTGCCACTTGCCATCCTGCCAGCGGCCCTGGGCGCGTTCGATATCGTGCCCTCCCGCCTCGCGCAGCACCCGCCGCGCCACGGCTTCGCGCTCCGGGGATACGGGCAACGCCAGCATCACCCCGGCCTGTCTCAGGACCGGATGCGCCTCGGCGGATCCGGGCGCAGTCCTTGCCGGGCGCCGGCGGTTCTTGCCCGCCACCCGCAACGCGCCGGCCAGGGCGCCGATATAGGCTCCCGCGCCGGCCGCCACGATCACCACCAGCGTCGCGGCGCCCGACCACAGGGCCACCAGGCCGCCGGCCAACGCCAGTAGCAACCCCAGCACCGCGGCGCCCGCCAGCGCGCCCAGGTGCGCGCCGCGGGCATCCGGATCCGCGACGCGGTCCCCGCCCAGCGGGAAGCGCGCATGCTCGCCCGCCGTGTTGATGTAGAACGTGTGCAGCTCGTCCTCGGAGAATCCTTCGAGACGCAGGCGCTGCGCCGCCTC
Source organism: Achromobacter sp. EG18 (assembly GCF_059759395.1). NCBI lineage: Bacteria > Pseudomonadati > Pseudomonadota > Betaproteobacteria > Burkholderiales > Alcaligenaceae > Achromobacter > Achromobacter sp. EG18. The sequence goes on along the minus strand of NZ_CM186213.1, from coordinate 1,010,794 downwards.
GGTCGCCTCGTCGAACGTCTGGAAGCGCGCGGCAACAATCAGGGACATGGCAATCTCCTATCGGCTCGGGCCCGTCGTGGGCCATGCCCGCCGGCAGCAATTGGCATGCCCGGCCGGGTGCGCGGCACGCCGCTTGCTGCATCGCCACCGGGGAAAGCGTGGTGGTTGCCGGCCGCGGTTGCGGCGCGCAAGCCATCCCGCGCCGCGACGCGGCACCACCGTCGGCGGCGCATGACCCGCATGCCGCTGGCATCGGAGTGCGACATGCAAACCTATGGCGACGACGACGATCTCGCTTTTGCCACGAACGGCGACAACGTTGCCGGCAGCGCCCGCGACCGCCACGGCCTGCGGCCGCTGGATTGGACCGCCCTGGTCACGCTGGTGGCCGGCGGGTTGAACTGCGGCCTGATCGCGGCCGTCAACCTGGATGTGTTCGCGCGCATGCTGCCCTGGCCGCTGGCCGGCCGCGTGGCCTACGGCCTGGTCGGCCTGGCCGCGCTGCATTGCGTGGTGTTGCTGTTCCGGCTCGCCGCCGACGAGGCCTGAAGGTCGGCGGTGAGCGCGGCCCTGCCCGCGCCGAGCTCACCACCCCGCGCCGGGCTTGCGGGTGCCGGGATACTGGCCGCCCTCTTCATACTCGGCCCCCTTCGGATGGGGATGCTTGTCCGCGCGGCGAGGAGCCGCCGGCGTATCGCGTCCGGGTTGGTCCGCCCCGAACTGGCCGCTGCGGTGAGCCGCCGCCGTGTCGTCCTGCGGCGTGTTGGCTTTGCCGGCGTCGACGTCCCCGGAATGGCGCGCGGCGCCCGTCGCGTCATCCTGGTCGCGGCGGCTGGTCGGCTGGGCGGTGGTGGCTTTGCTCATGGCTATCTCCCAATGTCGCGGATGCCGCGGACGGCACCCTGTCGGGTACTTGCGCTGCAAGCGGCGTGCCTGGGCGCTGGCGGGCACGCCGCTTGCTCACCCGCTCACGGCGGCCCATTTTTCCGGCCCGCCCAATTCCCATCCGAAGGAGCCATCCATGAATCTGTCCAAGATCCGCTTGTCCCTGACGCTCATCCCGGCCGCGGCGCTGGGCCTGTCCGCGCTGGCCCTGCCCGCGGCCGCGCAGACCGCCTCGGGCGCCTCCTCCGCCGTGCGCAGCAACGAACAGATCGACAATCAATACAAGATGGACAAGAAACAGTGCGACGCGATGAAGGGCAATCAGAAGGACGTCTGCGAGCAGCAGGCGCAGGCCACTCGCGACAAGGCCAGGGCCGACGCCAAGGCCGGCAAGGAAAAGGCCGAAGCCAATCATGACGCGGCCAAGGCGCGCAACGAGGCCGACTACAAGGTCGGCAAGGAAAAATGCGATGCGATGTCCGGCAATGCCAAGGACACCTGCCTGGCCGACCTGAAGACCCGCCACGGCAAGTGACGGGAAGCGGCGGGATACGAGGCGGAAGGCGGCCTCAGCGCGCGCCTTCCGCCGGTGCTTCGCCGGGCAGCGTGTAGCCCGCCGCCGCATACTCCTCGAGCCGGTTGTAGAGCGTCTTCGGGCTGATGCCCAGCACGGCCGCCGCCTGCTTCTTGACGCCCTTGCAGCGCTCGAGCGTGGCCAGGATCAGGCGACGGTCCGCTTCCGCCAACGTCTCCCCGACCGGCACGCTGACCTGCCCGCCAGACACGTCGCCGCTGGGCGACACCTGCGGCGCCAGCAGGTCGGCATCGAGTTCGTCGCCTTCCGCCATGATGAAGGCGCGGCGCACGAAGTTCTTCAATTCGCGCACGTTGCCGGGCCATTCGTACTGCGACAGCGCCGCCGCGGCACGCGCCGAAAACGCCTTGGAGCGGCCGGTCTCCTCGTTCTGCGCCTGCAGGAAGCGATCGGCCAGCAGCAGGATGTCCTCGCCGCGCTCGCGCAGCGGCGGCAGTTCCAGGGGGAATACGTTCAGGCGGTAATACAGGTCCTCGCGCAGCTTGCCCTCCTGTACCGCCTGTTCGGGGTTGCGATTGGTGGCGGCGACGATGCGGATATCGCAACCGATTTCGCGGTTGGTGCCGACCCGCATGAACTGGCCGGTTTCAAGCACCCGCAACAGCTTGACCTGCAGGTCGAGCGGCATCTCCGTGACTTCGTCCAGAAACAGCGTGCCGCCATCGGCGCGCTCGAAATACCCCTTGTGCTGGCGGTCCGCGCCGGTGAAGCTGCCGCGCTCGTGGCCGAACATCTCGCTTTCGATCAGGTGCGGCGAAATCGCGCCGCAGTTGACCGCGATGAACGGCCGCTGGCGCCGCGTGCTCAATTCGTGGATGGCATGGGCGGCCAGTTCCTTGCCCGTGCCGCTCTCGCCGACCAGCAACACCGTGACGCCGGTGGGCGCGACCCGGCCGATCTGGCGATACAGCTCGCGCATCGGCGCCGAGCTGCCGTACATCTTGCCGAAACGGCCGGGCGCCTCGAACGGCGTGCCCGGCAGTTCGCGGCCGGTATTGGACATGATGCGCGCCAGGATGCCGTTCAGCCGCTCCATGCAGATCGGCTTGACGAGATAGTCGGTGGCGCCGAGCCGCAGGGCCTGGACCGCGTTGTCGACGGTGCCGTGCCCCGTCATCACCACGACCTCGGCGCTGGCCACGGCCACATTCTTGAAGATGTCCATGCCACTGCCGCCAGGCAGGCGCACGTCGGTCAGCACCAGATCGGGCGCCTGGCGCTCGAGCTGGATCAGCGCGTCCTTGACACTGGCGGCCAGCGCCACCGTGAACCCGCTGTCGCGACCGAGTTCGGCCAGGGTTTCACGAATGGCATCGTCGTCATCGACGATCAGCAGGTGTGGCATGGCGTCTCCTGTAACCTGGGGCCCGGGCAATGGCGCCTGGCGCCGCTGCGGCCACGTTCGAGCATAGCGAAGCTGCGGCGGCGTGACGTAAATATTCGATACGATCCACTAAAGTTTTCGATTACTTGCAACTGGTCGCATCGCTGGCGCGTAGCGCCCACTACCATGGATGGCATCATGAACGTTTCCGGCCTGTCCCCCGTGATGCAGAAGCTGGCCACCCAGGTACGCCTGGCGGCCGAAACCGACGCCAGCGTCTTCATCGTCGGTGAAAGCGGCGCCGGCAAGGAAGTGGTGGCGCGCGCCATCCACGAAGCCAGCGAGCGCCGCGACCATCCCTTCATCGCCGTCAACTGCGGCGCCATCAGCGGTTCGCTGGCGCATGCCGAATTGTTCGGCCACGAAAAAGGCAGTTTCACCGGCGCCGTGGCGCAGAACGCCGGCTACTTCGAATCGGCCAGTGGCGGCACCCTGTTCCTGGATGAAGTGACCGAAATGCCGCCCGACATGCAGGTGCATTTCCTGCGCGTCCTGGAAACCGGCACTTACCAGCGCGTGGGCGGCACCGACCTGCTGCGGGCCAATGCGCGCATCCTGTGCGCGAGCAATCGCGATCCGGCGGCCTCGGTGGCCGACGGCCGCCTGCGGCAGGACTTCCTGCATCGGCTACTGGTGATCCCCCTGCGCGTGCCCCCGCTGCGCGAGCGCGATGGCGACGCGGTGACGCTGGCGCGACACTTTCTGAATGAACTGAACGCCCGCCACGGCACCAGCAAGACATTTTCGCCACGGATGCTGCAGGCCATCGGCCGGCACGAATGGCCGGGCAATGTGCGCGAACTGCGCAACGCCGTGCAGCGCGCCTACATCCTGTGCGACGAGGAACTGGACGCGGAATTGCCGCGCGCGCGCGCCGCGCCCCACGCCGAGTTCAAGGACGGCGCCCTGAGCTTCCCGGTGGGCACCGCCCTGGGCAACGCGCAGCGCGACTTCATTCTCGCCACCCTGGCCCATCACGGCGGCGACAAACGCCTGACGGCCGAAACCCTGGGTGTCAGCCTGAAGACGCTGTACAACCGCCTGGACGTCTACGAAAAGGATGTGGGCGGCGCCTGAGCGGCGGACCGGCGCGCGCGGCGTCACCAACGGGATCACTCCGTCCCCCGCCAGGGCGCAGTATTTACCGTCTTGTTGTAAACCCGGCCGGCGCCGCAGGCGCCGCAAGCCGCGCTCCCGCCCGCTGGGCGGCTTGGCATGATTATTGCATCGTTCCAGGAATGCGCCGCCCTTCCGGCGGCCCGCGTTGCAGGAGAGTTTCTTGGGACACCCGATGCAAGAATTGCGCCTGCGCCAGCAGATGACGCTGGCTCCCCGGTTGCAGCAGTCCGTCAAGCTGCTGCAGATGTCGGCGCTCGAATTCACCACCGCCGTCGAGTTGGCACTGGCGAGCAATCCGTTTCTCGAGGAAGTCGAGGAGCAAGTGCCGGACCCGGCGCAGGACGCCACTGAACCGACCGCGCCACCCGTCGACGATCCGTCCGAACCCGAAACACCAGCGGGCGAGATCACGCAGGTCACTCTGGAACCTGCCGCCACCACGCCCGAATACGCGGGCGACTATCCCGTTCCTTCCCGTGGCGACGGCGAAGACCACGACCTGAGCCAGTGGGCCAGCGCCCCCGTGTCGATGCGCGAAAAGCTGTCGCTGGAGCTGGGCAACTACCGGCTCGGGCCGCGCGACCGGTTGCTGGCCGAATTCATCATCGATGCGCTCGACGAGGACGGTTATCTGCGCACGCCGACCGCGAGCCTGTGCAATGCCCTGAGCGCCGATTTCACCCCCCCGCCGGATGACAGCGAATGGCTGGCGGCGCTGCGCCTGGTGCAGCAACTGGATGTGCCGGGCCTGGCCGCGCGCGATCTGCCGGAGTGCCTGGCGCTGCAACTGGAGGCCGCGCCCGGCATCGACGCGTCGCTGCGCAGACTGGCGCTGGATATCGTGCGCGGGCAGATCGACCGGCTCGCCAAGAACGACGTCGCCGGCTTGCGGCGGGCGCTGAACTGCTCCGACGACGCGTTGCGCGAGGCCTGCGCGCTCATCCGCAATCTGGACCCCAAGCCAGGTCGCCGCTATGACGGGCAGGCGCCGGTCTATGTGGTGCCGGACGTGTTCGTCGACAAATGGCGCTCGCGTTGGCGCGTCGTGCCCAATCGCAGCGCGATGCCGCAGGCCCGCCTGCACCAGGTCTATGCCGATCTGTTCCACCGGGCCCGGCTGGACGACCGCAGCCCCATGGCGCAGGAGCTGCAGGAGGCCCGCTGGCTGGTGCGCAATGTGGAGCAGCGCTACACCACCATACAGCGTGTCGCCGAGGCCATCGTCAAGCGTCAGCAGACCTTCTTCGAATACGGAGAAGTGGCGCTGCGGCCGTTGATGCTGAAAGAAGTTGCGGATGACCTCGACATGCATGAATCCACGGTGTCACGCGCCACGGTCAGCAAGTACATGGTGACGCCCCGCGGCGTCTTCGAGTTCCGCCATTTCTTCTCGCGTGAGCTGGCCACCGACTCGGGCGGGACCTGCTCGGCCGCCGCCGTGCGCGCGCTGATCAAGGAACTGATCGAGGCCGAAGACCCCGCCATGCCCTTGTCCGACGTCGCCCTGGCCCAGCAACTGGCCGCCAATGGCATCGTCCTGGCACGCCGCACCGTGTCGAAGTATCGTGGCCAATTGCGCCTTCCTCCCGCTGAATTGCGACGCGCCCATTGACCGTCTTGTCGTGTTGAAACGCCACGCGGGGAGCGATCAGGATCGCTCCCCGCGTGGCATCCAGGGCCGACACGGCCCGCGCGCCCCGGCGGACGCGCGGGCCGCCGCCACATCTACTTGCTGCCGCCGGTGTTGGGATAGCCCGGAGGCGGCGTGGCGCCGGCCGCTGGGGTGCGCGGCACATTGTCATTGGCCTCGCTATTGCGGTTCGGCATTTCGCCGCTGCGCTTGTCCGAGGACGGCGTGGTACCCCGCTTGTCCACATTGGGCGGCATGCTCTGCGTGCTCGGCGCGGCGTTCGGCGCCGGGGCGGCCTGGCCCGGCGGCACCGGCCGGTTCGGTTGCACGGCGGTGCCGTCATTCGGGGTGGTGGATGGCGCCGTGGGGCTGGCGGATTGCGCCCAGGCGGAGGAGCCGCCCAGACTGGCGGCCACGACGACGGCATAGGTCAACGCACGGATTTTCATGGGTTCACTCCTTGGTCAGGTTGCCCTGTTCCTATAGCAATCCCCATTCCCGTGGCCCGCCGCCCGCGGACGGCGTTGCGCCAGCGGCAATTTTTACCGCCACTTGAAACCCTGTCATGCCCCCCTCACATGCAACCCGGTCATCCCGTCGGCAGGCGCCTGCCATCGGTATGCGCGCCGGAGGATTCCAGCATGCGTTGCACCCGTTGCGCCAGCGCATCCAGCGCGAACGGCTTGACGATCAGCTCCATGCCGGTGTCAAGGAAGCCCGAGCCCCGCGCGGCGCTTTCCGCATAGCCGGTCATCAACAGCACTTTCAGGCCCGGATGCGTAGCGCGCGCGGCGTCGGCCAGTTGGCGGCCATTCAGGCCGGGCAGCCCCACGTCGGAGATCAACAGGTCGATATCGGCATTGGCGCGCAGCCGTTCCAGGCCCGTGTCGCCGTCTTCCGCCGCCAATACCCGCATGCCGAGCTCGGCCAGGCATTCGCAGACCATTTCGCGCACATTGGCCTCGTCCTCAACCACCATGACCACCGCCTGCCGCGCTCCGCCGGCCAGGGGGCCGGCCGTGGGCGCCGACGCGGCCGGCGCGATCGTGACGCCTTCGAAGCGCGGCAGGAAAATGCTGACCGAGGTGCCGGCGCCCACCTCGCTTTCCAGCGTCACGATGCCCCCCGCCTGCTTGGCGAAGCCGTAGATCATCGACAGGCCCAGGCCCGTGCCCTGCCCCAGCGGCTTGGTGGTGAAGAAGGGATCGAAGGCATGCGCCAGCACGTCTGGCGTCATGCCGCAGCCGACGTCGGTCACCCGCAGCTCGACGAACGCCCCGGGCGGTATGCCCGGATAGGGCAGCAGGAAGCTTTCGTCCAGCTGTGTGTTCGAGCCCGACACCGTCAGCGTGCCGCCGTCAGGCATCGCGTCGCAGGCGTTGATCACCAGGTTCAGCACCGCGCTCTCGAACTGGTTGCGATCGCAGCGTACCGGCCACAGGCCGGGTTCCAGATCGAAGACCAGTGACACGGCCTCGCCGGTATAGCGATGGAACAGGTCCACCATCGATTGCAGCGTGGCGGCCACCGCGAATGGCTGGGGATCGATCGGCTGGCGCCGCGAAAACGCCAGCAGGCGCTGGGTCAGATGGGCCGCGCGGTTGGCCGAGTCCATCGCCACGCCGACAAACCGCGTCGCCTGCTCCGGCGTGCCCGCCGCCAGCTTGCGCTGGATCAGATAGAGCGCGCCGGTGATTCCCTGCAGCATGTTATTGAAATCATGCGCAATGCCGCCGGTGAGCCGGCCCACCGCCTCCATCTTCTGCGCCTGGCGCAACGCATTCTCGGTTTCCAACAGCGTCTTGGCCTGCAATTTCAGGTCCGTGTCGTCACGGCCCGCCATGTACAGACTGTCCTGCGCCCATGACATGCTCCAGGTGATCCAGGCGTAGCTGCCGTCGCGCTTGAGGATGCGATTCTCCAGGTGCCGCACTCCCTGCGATGCCGGCGCGTGCCGGGCCTGCGCCAGCGCCGCGCGCGTGGCTTCGTAGTCGTCCGGATGGATCTGCTGGCGCAATCCCATCGCCAGGAATTGCTCCGGGGTCCACCCCAGGATCGATCGCACCGCGGGATTCACGCTGGCATAGCGTCCCTGGCTGTCGATCACCGCGAGCAATTCCGGCGACAGGCGCCAGATGCGATCGCGTTCGGCGATGGCATGCTCGACCCGCTGCTCCAGCATGCGAGCGTACTGCGACCGCTCGACCGCGCCGCAGAGCCGCTCGGCCACCTCCTCGATGCAGGTGATATCGCCGCGCCGCAGATGGGCGCCGGGCGCCGGCCGGGCCACCAGCGCGCCGCCCTGGCGCCCCCAGCGGCCCATCGGTACCACGATGGCGGACGGCACGATATCTCCATCGGCCTGCGCCAGCAACGGCTCCATGAAAGCGGTGCGCCCGCCGCGCAGCGCCTCGCACAAGCGCTCGTCCAGGAGCGTGGGGTCCGCGCCCGCCTGCATCGCGTCACCGGCCGCCCCCGGCCGCCATTGGGTCGAGAGCACCGGTTCGGCCCCCTCCCCCGGCCAGTCCACCACCGCCACCAGGCCAAGCGCAAGGTGCTGGCCCAGACTTTCGCAGGCAAGCTGCTCGATCGCGGACTGCTGCTGCAGTTCGCGCATGCGGTCGCCCAGCCCCAGCATGAAATTCTTGCGGTGCTGGCCTTCCCACAACTCCGCCTCGGCTGCCTTGCGCGCGGTGACATCCAGGAACAGCGCCATCATCTGGTTATCGCCCTGGCGCCGCGCGCGCGCCTCGTACCAGGCCTGGCGCGGCGCCGGCACGGCGAACTCGAACTGCGCGGGCACGCCACTTTCGACCACCTGCGCAAACGTGTCCAGGATCTGGTCCGGCACGCCGGGTATCATCTCGCGCAACGTATGGCCGAGCGTATCGCCTTCCTTCATGCCGCTTTGGCGCTCGAATGCCGGGTTGACCTCGATAAAACGGAAATCGACGATACGCCCTTGCGCATCGCGCAGCGCCTCGCTCAGGAAGAACGCCTCCTGCATGCCTTCGAACATGGCGCGCCAGCGCTCGCCGCTGCGGCGCAGCGCGGTCTCGGTCACGTGTCGTTCGATCGCCAGCGCGGCGCTGCGCGTGATCACGGCGATGGCGTCGATATCGTCGGCCGTGGGAGAGCGCGGCGCCATGTAGTAGTTCGAAAACACGCCGAGCAGATGCCCATCCGCCGCCTTGATGGGCGTGGACCAGCACGCCCTCAGCCCGTGCGCCAGCGCCAGCGAGCGCCACCGCGCCCAGGCAGGGTCGGTGGCAATGTCCTCGACGTACACCGGACAGCCGCAATGCGCGGCCGCGCCCCACGAGGCCATCTGCGGCCCGATCGGCGCCGGATCGATCGCGGCATTGAACGCCGCTGGCAGGCTGGGCGCGGCGCCATGGCGCAGGAACGCGCCGGTTTCGTCGACCAGCGCGATCGAGGCGCGCAGTTCGACACTGGATTGGGCCTCGATGGCGTGCAGCATATGTCCCAGCACCTCGGCCAGCGGCACGCCGGCGGCAATGCGTTGCAGCATGACGCGCTCGTCCTCGAGCCGCGCGAGCGTGTCGGTCCAGGGATGGGGTACGCGGTCTCGCTGGGTCAGCATGGAATCTCCTGCAGGGTTTCCAGACTGTATTGCGAGCGCGCCGCAACAGCCGCAACCCAAGGTAACGCGGCATTACGGCGATATGGCACGACCCAGGAGGCTCAGCGCGGCGATTCGGCGCTTTCGCGCGCCAGCCCCAGCGCCGTCAGCGCCTCGGGCTTGTCGACCAGCACGCATTGCTTGCCGGTGCGGGTGCAGTGGTCCTTCACGCGCCAATAGGCGCCGTGGCTGACGCAACCTGTCTGGCAGATGACCAGGTCCGCCGCCACCAGGCTGGCTTCGAGGGTGTCGCCATTGGTGCTTTCACCGCCGCAATGGCCCAGGTAGCGCCCGCCAGCCATTTCCACCACCTTTCGCGTCAGCATCAGGGCCATGGCATCCTCGCCCACGCACAGCACGGATTTTTCGCGCAGCGTGGCCGCGGCGATGACCGCGGCAGGCACCGTCGGCTTCGCCGCGGAATCGAGCGGATGGGCGCGCGCCTGGGCGGCACGGTCCTGCCAGGCCAGGCGCTCGCGCATCAGGTTCTGCACCCGCTCCATCAATTGCGCCACGCGCCGCGCCAGCGCCACGCGCCGGGGCAGCCCGGGGATCGCGCCCTCGAGCGCGGCGCGATCTTCCCGCGCCCAGGCGAGCGCCGTATCGCGCTGGATCACCGCCGCGCGCAGCTTGAAGACCTCGGCCTCCAGGCATTGGATGCGCTGCGCCTGGGCGCTCAGCAGGCGGCTGCAGCGCGCCTGGGCCTGGCCATAGGCGACGAGCAAGGCCGCGTGTTCGCGGTGCAGCGAATTGGGCGCCTGGAAAGCTAGGGTCATCGGAGGCCTCTCGGAATGGCGGGCAACATGGCATCCGCGTGGGCGGCGCCGTCGACATGCGAGGCATTATAAATGAGAATGCGTCCGTTTACCGATATAGCGATATCCCCCGCCCTGCTGCGGGAAATCCATTACTGACGGCCCCGGACCGCTTAAATATGATCAACGGACCATACCGGCACACAAGCCCGCGACACGCAAGTCCGCCGGCTTGATCAGACGCCCCTCCAGGACGCTCGCGCCTTGTCTGTTCCCGGCTGCGGCCGCTGGCCGCGGATTCAATGAAGTGAGGGGCACCCGATGCCGAGATCCACCGAACTTCTGCGCGACATCCACGAAACCAATCTCATGTATCTGCTGCTGTTGCAGCGGATGGCGCGCAGCGGCAACCTGCCGGCGCTGGCGGGCATGCAGATATCGGCCCAGGCCTGCCAGTGGCTGGCCGCCCTGGCGCCGCAAGACCTGGCCCGCCTGTCCCGATGCAGCATGGTGCTCGCCCAGTTGAGCCTCGAACCGCACCTGCTACTGGCGGCCCTCAGCCAGGGCATGGACGCGACGCTGGCGGCCGAGGCGCCCCCTCTGCGGACGCCGGCCTGACAGCCGTTGCGGCCGCGGCATCCCCGGACGGAATCCGGACGTCGCGCCTGCCGTACCGAAACTGCGAAGACCGGCCGCGTCAGGCCGTATGGCACACCACGCACAGCTTGTTACCGTCGGGGTCGCGGAAATAGGCGCCGTAGTAATTCGCATGGTACTCAGGCCGCAGGCCCGGTGGCCCTTCGCAGCGCCCGCCGTGCGCCAGCGCCAGTGCGTGGCAACGATCCACGGTGGCGCGGTCTTCAGCCAGGAACGCTGTCATCTGCCCATTGCCCGGCGCGGCCGGCGCGCCATCGTAGGCCGTGCCGATCACCAGTAACGGGCGGCCGCCGCCGGCCGGCTGCCAGCCTGCCCACGGCCGCTCGCGCTCGAGAAAGCGCGGCGAGAGCCCGAGCGCCTGCGTGAGGACGGAATAGAAAGCATGGGCACGATCGAAATCGTTGACGCCAAGGCAAACATGCGAAAACATGCGCGGTCTCCAGGATGGGGGCATGCGATTATGACGCGCTCCCCCCGACCGCGGGCGCTTGCGGCAGACGCGCCGTGCGCCAGTACAGCGCCGCGCTGATGAGCAATGCCAACGCCAGCAGGCCGCCGGCCATCGCGGCCACGCCCGGCCAACGGCCATCGGTCCAGAAATGTCCGCCCAGCGAACCCAGCACACTGGAGCCGACGTAATACACCAGCAGGTACAGCGAAGCCGCCAAGGCCTTGTAGCCGCGCGACATCTGGCCGACCCAACCGCTGGCCACCGCATGCGCGGCGAAGAATCCGAAGGTGAACACCACGATGCCCGCGATCAGCAGCGGCAGGGCATCCGACAGGGTCAGCAGCAGGCCCGCCAGCGCCAGGCCGGTCGCGGCCGCCAGCATGGCGCCGCGTCCATGGCGATCGGCCAGGCGGCCGAAATAGGTGGAAGCGAAAATGCCGACCAGGTACACCACGAAAATGAAGCCGATGAACGTCTGGCTCAGCGAAAACGGCGGCGCCAGCAGGCGGAAGCCGACATAGTTGTAAACCGTGACGAACGCGCCCATCAACAGGCCGCCCATGGCGAACAGGCCGCACAGCGGGCCGTTGCGCAGATGCGCGCCGATGCCGGCTCGCACGTCGCCGGCCACGCCGGCCCAGCCGCGCGGGCGCCGCGGCGTGAAGCGCCGCGAGGCCGGCAGCAGCCAGATGAACAGCACGGCCGCCACCACGCCCAGCAGCCCCAGCGTGCCCAGGGCCGCGCGCCATCCGAAATGATCCGACACCAGGCCGGTGATGACGCGGCCGGAGAGCCCGCCGAAGGCGCTGCCGCTGATGTACAGCCCCATCGCGAAGCCCAGCGTGTCGGGTTCGACTTCCTCGGCCAGGTAGGCCATGGCCACCGCCGGCACCCCGCCCATCGCCACGCCTTGCAGGGCGCGCAACGCCAGCAGGCTGTGCCAGTCGGGCGCGATCGCCGCCGCCGTGCCCAGGATGGCCGAGGCCAGCAGCGACAGCGCCATGATCCGCTTGCGCGGCAACGCCTGGGAAAACAGGCCGACCAGGAAGATGGCGATGGCCAGCAGGCCGGTACAGAGCGACAGCACCAGGCTGCTCTCGGCCGGGGACACGCCAAAGGCCTGCGTGAACAGCGGCATCAGCGGCTGCACGCAATACAGCAGCGAAAAGGTCGAAAAACCGGCCGCGAACAGCGCCCATTGGGCGCGCCGCAGGGCCGGCGTGCCGCGCGCCAGGTAATCGGGCTGCGGCGCGGGGGACGCGGCGCCAGGGGTGGAGGCGGAAGCGGCGGAAGCAGTGGACATCGGGATTCTCGAAAAACACCGGGCAACGGCCCGTGTGACCAAAGTAGACTTTTCCCCTGCATATGTCCAATATATGAAACCGGCACTCGCTATATTTAATAACGATGGAACTGAGACACCTGCGCTATTTCACCGTGGTCGCCGACGAGCTGCACTTCACCCGCGCCGCCGCGCGGCTGGGTATCGGCCAGCCGCCGCTGAGCCAGCAGATCCAGCAGCTGGAGCGCGAGATCGGCACGCCGCTGTTCCTGCGCCTGCCGCGCGGCGTCGAACTGACCGAGGCCGGCGCCCAATTCCTGGAAGACGCGCGCGCCATCCTGGCCAGCGCCGACCGCGCCATCGACACGGCGCGCCGCCTCGGACGGGGCGAGCATGGCGCCATCACCGTCGGATTCACGGCCTCGGCCGTGTTCCATCCCTATCTGCCGCGCGCCATCCGGGCGTTCCGCGACCGCTATCCCGACGTGCGCATCAGCCTCACGGAAAGCAACACCATCAGCCTGCTGCGCGGCCTGCGCGAGAACGCCGTGGACGTGGCATTCGTGCGGCCGCCCTACGTGCTTGACCCGGAGTTCGAATCCGAGCGCGTGCTGGACGAACCGATGTTGATCGCCCTGCCTCCCGGCCATCCGCTCAGCCGCAAGCGCAGCGTGCCCATCGCCGCCCTCGCGGACCAGGATTTCGTGCTCTATCCGCGCCCTATCGGCGCCGGCCTGTACGATGCCATCCAGGGCGCCTGCCTGCGCGCCGGCTTCACGCCCCGCGTGATCCAGGAGGCGCCGCAGATGGCGTCCATCGTCAGCCTGGTGGCGGCGGGCGTGGGCATCTCGATCGTGCCGGCGGCCATGCGCCACATGGGCGCGCAAGGCATCGAGTACCGGCCGATCAAGGGCGATGCGCCGCATGCCTTGCTGGACATGGCCTACCGCCGCCACGACCGCTCCATCGCCGCGCGCAACGCGGTCCAGATGCTGCGGGGGCTGGCCCACCCGGAACACGCGGCGCCAGCGTGAAACCCGCCTGGTATCGCCTTGTCGCCTTTGTCACCTCCTGTAAACCCCGGCGGCGCGGCGCCCTGTAAATTGTCGCGCTATCGCCGCAGCGGCCCCCTGGCGGGGCCCGGCCGGCGCAACCCGCCCATAGGTGCACACGTGCAACGTACTCTCCTGGCTGTGGCCCTTGCCACGCTTCCCGGTCTGGCCGCGGCGGCCGGATTGGCCTCCTCCATCGGCGCCGTCACGGTCTACCAGGACCGCGCCGTGGTCACCCGCGCCGCCAGCAGCGACCTGCCGGCCGGCGAGCACGAGCTGGTGCTGGAAAAGCTGCCGGCCAGCCTGCAGGAAAACTCGCTGCAGGTGTCCGCCAAGAGCACCGGCCAGGCCACCCTGCTGGACGTGCGGGTGCGCGACGCCTTCCAGGCCGATACGCCCAACGACCGCGTCAAGCAGCTGGAAGATCAGATCCGCAAGATCGAGGGCCAGCAGGGCGCGCTCGACGACGAGGCGGCGGTGCTGGAGAACCAGCGCGAACTGGTGGCGATGATGCAACGGGGCGCCACCGAACCGGCCAAGGACGGTCCGCGCCCGACCCTGGATGAACTGAAGGCGATCCAGTCGCTCAGCGCCGACACGCTCAACCGCGTGCTGGCCGGCCTGCGTCGTGTCGCCGAGCAACGCGAAGACCTGGAACGCCAGTTGTCCGCCGCGCAAGGCGAATTGGGCCAGCTGCAGGGCCAGCTCAACCGCCGCACCAAGACCGTCACGCTGCGCGTCAACCTGGCGCGCGCCGGCAAACTGGACCTGAACGTCTCCTACGCAGTCGCCGGGGCCCGTTGGACACCCGCCTACGACGCGCGCCTGCGCCCCGCCGACCGCAGCGTCGACCTGGGTTATTTCGGCGTCATCCGGCAGAACACCGGCGAGGACTGGAACAACGTCAAGCTGACGCTGTCGACCGCGCAGCCAGCCCTGGGCGGCGGCGCGCCCAAGCTCAATCCGTGGATCATCGACGTGGCGGCGCCGCCGCAACCTGTCAGGCCGATGCCGGCGACGGCCCCCGCGCCGGTCGTGCGCAACGAATCTCGCGCGCGCATGAGCCCCAAGGCCAGTGCCGAGATGGCGGCCGACGAGGCAGCGTATGCGCTGGAAGACGTCAAGGATTCGACCGCCGCGGTACAGTCGGAGGCCACCAGCGCGTCGTTCCAGATCCGCGCCCCGGCCACGCTGCCGTCGGACAACAGCGTGCAGCGCGTCGCCATCACCACCGCCAAGCTGCCCGCCACGCTGCAATACCAATCCACGCCGGCGCTGCGCGAGGCGGCCTTCCTGACCGCCCTGGCCAGCAACGGCACCGACTACCCGTTCCTGGCGGGCACGCTCAATACCTTCCTGGATGACGCCTTCGTCGCCGCCTCTTCCATGAAGACGGTGATGCCGGGCGAGAAACTCGAACTGGCGCTGGGCGCCGACGACGGCATCTCGATCAAGCGCCAGTTGGTCAATCGCTTCACCGAAAGCACCGGTTTTTCCGGCAACGGCAAGCGCGTGACCTACGAGTACAAGATCACCGTCAAGAACAACAAGGCCACCAAGGAACAGGTCACCTTCAAGGATCGCCTGCCGATCTCGCGCAACGAGAAGATCGAAGTCAAGCTGCTGTCGCCCGCCGAACGCGACATCAAGCGCGAAGACGACGGCGTGCTGGTCTGGAACTGGGAAATGGAACCGGGCAAGTCGCGCGACGTGGTGTTCAAGTTCTCGGTCGATCACCCGGGCGACATCGACGTGGCCGGCCTCTGACGACGACTGTCTTCGCGGCTGCCGCCGGGGCGCTCATCGCCGGCGGCAGAACGCGATGAAATCGTCCGGCGGCAGCGGCACCGAAATCCCATAGCCCTGCGCCACCTTGCAACCGAGTTCGCGCAGCAACTGGATGTCGCGCTCCTGCTCGACCCCTTCGGCCACCACCCGGCGTCCCAGGACGCGCCCCATTTCGATGGCGGCCGCCACCACCGCGCGCGACGCCGGCTCGCGGTGCATGTGGACGATGAAATCGCGGTCGATCTTCAGTTCCGTGAACGGCATGGCCGAAAACAGCCGCATCGACGCAATGCCGGCGCCAAAGTCGTCCATCGCCAGCTCGAAGCCGCGCACCCGCAGCAGGTTCAGCGCCGACGACAGCGTCAACCAGTCGGTGACCGGCTCGTCCTCGGTAAGCTCCACCTTGACCAGGCGGGTCGGCAGGCCGGCCTGCGTCACGCGCGTTTCCAGCGCGTCCGGCAGGCCGGGCGCGCACAGCGTCGAGGCCGATGCGTTGATCGCGATCGGCACCGCGATTCCCTCCGCGTGCATCGCCACCTGCACCTCGACCACGCAATCGGCAACGCGGTTGAACAGGGTCTGGTCCAGCCCCAGCCGGTGCGCGGCCGGCACGAAGTCAACGGCGGGAATGGCGCCCAACGATGGATGGGTCCAGCGCGACAGCGCTTCGGCCGCGACGGCGCGACCGCTGTCCAGGTCGACCTGCGGCTGCAGCACCACGCTCATGCCCTCGCCCGAACTCAGCGCATGGCCCAGTTCGGCCTCGATTTCATCGCGCCGCACGGCCGTCTGGCGCGGCGAAGCCGTCGTGCCGTGTTCGATGCTGTGCAGGGCCATTTTGACGGCATGCTGCATGGCGTTGCGCGAGACCGGCTTGGACAGCGCCAGCGACGACGGGCAGCCGCCCTGCAGCGCCAGCCGCACGTGCGACTGCAGCAGTTCGTCCGACAGGCTGCTGATCCAGATGATGGGCGGCATGCTCTTGAGCCGGCCTCCGTCGACCAGCTGGCGCAACTCGGTCGGCAGGCGCGTGCCGTCACCTTCGCCCATGACGATGTCGCTGATCACCACGTCGTAGGCCTGGCGCGCCAGCGCGCTGACGGCTTCGGTGCTGCTGCCCACGCCCGCGACCCGGCGATAGCCCAGCGCCAGCAGCATATTCTGCAGATAGGCCCGCTCCACGGGGTGGTCTTCCACCAGAAGGATCCGTCGGTTGGCACCGGCGTCGGTCTTGGGCATCGCGCACGTCCTCGGGATGTCGGCATGTCCCTCCATGCTACGGCATCTTCCGCGACTGTAGCGCCGGCGACGACGGGCTAGGTCCTATTGCGCCCCCGCGGCCGCCGATCGGCCTAGACCGTGGGGGACATAGCCCGGACGGACGAAGCCCGCCGGTGCGATAATGACGCTCTTTTCCGCATCTATGGCACGGAGCTTCCCTTGACCCGCATTGACGATCCCCTGCACGACCGCGAGGTCGGCACGGCCGACGCCACCCAGGACAACACCCGCACGGACGACACCCGCATCAGCGCCGTGCGGCCGTTGATTTCGCCCGCCCTGCTGCAGGACGAACTGCCGGTTTCGGCCGAGATCCAGACGCTGGTCGAAGACAGCCGCGCCCGCATCGCCGACGTGCTTCACGGCCGCGACGACCGCCTGGTGCTGGTGGTCGGCCCCTGCTCCATCCACGACCACGCCCAGGCCATGGAATACGCGCGCCAGCTGCGCGCCGCCGCCGACCAGTATCGCGATGACCTGCTGGTCGTCATGCGCGTGTACTTCGAAAAGCCGCGCACCACCGTCGGCTGGAAGGGCTACATCAACGACCCGCGCCTGGATGGCAGCTTCCGCATCAACGAAGGCCTGCGCCGTGCCCGCGAGTTGCTGCTGGACATCAGCGGCCTGGGCCTGCCGATCGCCACCGAATTCCTCGACCTGCTCAGCCCGCAATACATCGCCGACCTGATCGCCTGGGGCGCCATCGGCGCGCGCACCACCGAAAGTCCCAGCCATCGCCAGCTCAGCTCCGGCCTGAGCTGCCCGCTGGGGTTCAAGAACGGCACCGACGGCGGCGTGCAGATCGCGGCCGACGCCATCGTCGCCGCCAGCGCCAAGCATGCCTTCATGGGCATGACCAAGATGGGCATGGCCGCCATCTTCGAAACCCGCGGCAACGTGGACACCCACGTGATCCTGCGCGGCGGCAAGCAAGGCCCGAACTACGATGCGGCCAGCGTCGACGCCTGTTGCGCCGTGCTGCGCGCCGCCGGCCAACGCGAACAGGTCATGATCGATTGCTCGCACGCCAATTCCAACAAGTCGCACCTGCGCCAGGTCGACGTGGCGCGCGACATCGCCGCCCAGCTCAGCCGCGGCGATCGCCGCATCACCGGCGTGATGATCGAAAGCCACCTCGAGGAAGGCCGCCAGGATCTCAAGCCGGGCCAGCCGTTGCGCCATGGCGTGTCGATCACCGACGCCTGCCTGGGCTGGGCCCAGACGCTGCCGGTGCTGGACCTGCTGGCGCAAGCGGTGCGCGAGCGCCGCGCCCACGCCTGAACCGGCGCCGCCTCAGCGGTTCAAGGCGTAAGGCGCCGGGTCCATGTCCGGCGCCTGCCCCGTCACCAGGCAGGCCAGCAGCTTGCCGGTCACCGGCCCCAGCGTGAAGCCGTGGTGCGCATGGCCGAACGCCAGCCACAATCCCGGATGGCGCGGCGCCGGGCCGATCACCGGCCGCATGTCCGGCATGCACGGCCGGCATCCCATCCAGGGCGTCTTCTCCACCGCGGCGCCCAGCGGCAGCAGTTGCGCCGCCAGCGCCCGGGTACGCGCCACCTGTACCGGCGTCGGCGCCGCGTCGCGCGGCGCGAACTCGGCCCCGGTGGTCAGGCGCAGGCCCAGCGTCATGGGCGATACCACGAAACCACTGTCGATATCGGCCACCGGCCGCGACAGCGCGGCGCCGCCCTCCAGGGCGAAATGCTGGTGATAGCCGCGCTTGACCGCCATCGGTATGCGATATCCCAGCGGCCGCAATACATCGGGCGACCAGGGGCCCAGCGCAACCACCACGTCGCGCGCCTCCAGCGGCCCCGTCGCCCCACGCACCCGCCAACCGCCGGACACCGACTCCAGCGTGCGCGCATCCCCCCGCGCCAGTATGCCGCCGCGTTGCTGGAACAAGGCCGCGTAGCCGCGCGCCACCGCTCCCGGGTCCGATACATTGACCGGATCGCGCCAATGGATCGCGCCCACCAGGCGCGACGACAATGACGGTTCCAGCGCCGCCAGGCCCTGGCGGTCCAGCACCGCGTAATCCAATCCGTAGGCCGCCAGCGCGGCGGCCTCGGCGACCGCGGCATCGAGGCTGGCCTGGGTCCGCATGCCGTCGATCCAGCCATTGCGGCGGAACAGCCGGCCGATGCCGGCCGCGTCCTTGAGCGCGTCGTGCTCGGCCACGCTGCGCTCGATCAGCGGCAGCATGGCGGCGGCCGCCCGCGCCAGCCGGGACGGCGCGGAATGCCACCAGTAGCGCAGCAGCCAGGGCGCGATGCGCGGCAGGAAGCGCGCATGGTAGCGGACGTCGGGCCGACGGTTGCCGGCATAGCGCAACAGGCTGCGCCAGTCGCGCGGAAAGGCATAGGGAATGACGCTGGCGCGTTCGATCAACCCGGCATTGCCGTAGCTGGTTTCCTCGCCCGGACCGCGCCGGTCCAGCAGGGTCACCGCGCGGCCGCGCGCCTGCAGATGCAGCGCCGCGCTCACGCCGACGATACCCGCGCCCAGGACTACCACGTCTGTTTTCATGCGCGGCATTCTGCGCCGCCGCGAGGGGTTCGGCAAGCCACGACCGCGGGCGTAGAATCATCCGTCGCCCCGGGGAGGCCTGCCACGACGGTCCGCGCCCGACCCCGACGCGCTCACGGAGCCACGCCATGCCCGCCCCCGCTTCCCTTCAACCGGTCACGCTCGATGGCCAGATCGTGCGTCTGGAACCCCTAACGCTGGACCACGCGGGTCCGCTCGCGCAAGTCGGCCTCGATCAGGAACTGTGGCGGCTGCAGCCCGAACCGGTGGCGTCGGCCGCGGACATGCGCCGCTATGTCGAACGCGCCCTGGCGGGCCAGGCGGCGGGCGCCTGCCTGCCGTTCGCCATCGTCCGCCGCGCCGACGGCCAGGTCATCGGCACGACCCGGTACATGGATATCGCGCTGCCGCACAGGCGCCTGGAGATCGGCGCCACCTGGCTGACACCCGCCAGCCAGCGCAGCGGCGCCAACACCGAAGCGAAATATCTTTTATTGCAGCACGCCTTTGAAACAATTGGTATCATACGCGTCGTATTCAAGACGGAGGCGGCCAATGTGCAATCGCGGCAAGCCATCCTGCGCATCGGCGGCGTCGAGGAAGGCGTGTTTCGCAAGCACCTGATCGCGCAGTCCGGACGCACCCGCGACATGGTCTATTTCGCCATCCTCGACGACGACTGGCCCGCCGCCAAAGCGCGCCTGCTGGCGCGCCTGCGGCGCGCGCCCTGAACGTCGCGGCGCTCGCTCTTTGTGGTTTCATCATGGCCGGCACTCAAGTTCCCGCGACTCGAGGCCGTTAACGCAGTACCGCGGGACGGGTTCTGCCCCTCCCCGCCCTTCTCAAGTCAGGTATGGATCGTTCTCCCCTCGCCCCGCCCGCGTCGCTCGGGCACAATCGCCGCAGCATCTTCATCTACACCGAAGAGCAACGGGGCAACCAGCTGGTCGAGTCGCCGGTCATCGGCATGCTGTCGGACGTCTCGGGTTCGGACAAGCTCGTCGTCGTGCGCGACCCGTTCAGCGGCATCAAATTCATCTACCGCGTCGACCACGAAAGCAACAACCTCGACGCGGCGGCCATTACTGAGCAGGACGAGTCTGCTTTCGATGGCAAGAACGCGGTGCAGATCAACTCCATGTCCTACAAACTGGGAACCGCCGAGAATGCGATGAAGCTGCTGCGCGGCAAGACCCAATGGATCCAGGACAAGGGCGCGGTGCTGTCGGTCCTGCTGCAGAATGCGGCCGCGCGCAAGACGCGATTCGCTCCGCCCCGCATCGAACGCGACCGCGTGCGCCGCGTGCCGCAGGGCGTGCCGGTCGAATACCTGGCGGACCCGCGAACGGGCGCCGAGTGATGGCGCCCTGGCGGTGAACAACTTCCAGCCGCTGTTTTTTATCCACAGTTTCTGTGGATAAAAAAGTCGCCCGCGCACGGCTGCTGGCCGTTCCCGCCACACGGCAGGGGCTGCGCATTTTTTGATCAGCCCCATTTCCTCGGCCGGGCCGGCCGCGTCGGGCGCGTTGCATCGCAATATGCGGCGCCGCCGCAACGGCGATAATGATATTCTCCGCGAAGCGCCTCGAGGGGACCACACCGGTTGGCGTGCCTTCCGGTCCTGCGCCCGCGCCCGGCGGACTCACCCACACCAATAAGAAGCCGTAGCATGAAAGGAGCGGAAAGCGTGTTTGCCCTTGGAGCGCCTCGAGCACAACCGCTAGCTTGTCCGGCGCCGTGACCATCATCATCGTCGACGATCACGGGGACTGGCGCGACACCATCGCCGAATTCATCCACGACCTCGGCCTGGGCGAAGCCATCCTCACCGCCGGATCGCTGGCCGAGCTGGACCAGTTGCTGCTGAGCGTCACGCCGGGCATCCTGGTGCTGGACGCCATGCTGCCGGACGGCGATGGCCTGGCGCGGGTGTCGCACTTGCGCACCACCTATCCGTCAATGGGCATCATCATGCTGACCGGCCGCCTGCTGAGCGAAGACAAGGTGTCGGGATTGAGCCTGGGCGCCGACCATTACCTCACCAAGCCCGTCAACCTGGCCGAACTGGGCGCGACGCTGGTGTCGCTGTCGCGACGCCTGCGGGTGGTGCCGGCCGTCGACCCCGAAGCCCCCTCCGCCGAGATCTGGCGCTTCGACCCGGCGCGCCGCATGCTGGTGTCGCCCAAGCGCGTCCACGTCGACATCACCGATACCGAAAGCCGCCTCATCGGCGCCTTGATCCAGGCCGCCCCGCTGCCGCTTTCGCGCGGCCGGCTGGTCGAGGCCCTGGGCGCCAGCGCCGAAGCCTACGACACGCATCGGCTCGATGCCCACATGCACCGCCTGCGCCGCAAACTGCGGGCGCAGGCGGGCGCCGACATGGGCATCCGCACGGTCTATGGCGTCGGCTACGTCTGCACCATGCCCGTGCAGATCGTTGGCAACCTCCAGTCCTGAACAACCGCCGCCATGCCACTGACCGCACGCCCTCGCCGTTCCGTCCTCTACATGCCTGGCGCCAATGCGCGCGCCCTGGACAAGGCCCGCGACCTCGACGCCGATGCGCTGATCCTCGACCTCGAGGACGCGGTCGCGCCGGACGCCAAGGCGCTTGCGCGGCAACAGGTGGTGGCCGCCCTGCGCGCCGGCGGCTACGGGCGGCGCGAATGCGTGGTCCGCATCAACGCCCTCGATACGCCGTGGGGCCTGGACGATGCGCGCGCCATCGCGCGCGCCGGCGCCGACGCGGTGTTGCTGCCCAAGGTGCAATCGGCGGCCGAACTCGATGCGCTGGCGCGCGCCCTGGATGCTGCTGGCGCGCCCGCCACCTTGCCGCTGTGGGCCATGGCGGAAACGCCGCTGGGATTCCTGCGGCTCGACGCCATCGCCGGCGGCCATCCCCGCCTCGCCGCGATCGTGGTCGGCACCTCCGACCTGGTCAAGGACCTGCATGCGCGTCATACCCCGGAACGCCACGAAACCCTGCTGGCGCGCTCGCTGGCGGTGCTGGCGGCGCGGGCCCATGGCCTGGCGGTCCTCGATGGCGTGCACCTGGACCTGGACGACGACGCCGGCCTGGCCGCCGCCTGCAAGCAGGGGCGCGACCAGGGGTTCGATGGCAAGACACTGATCCACCCCAGGCAGATCGCAGCGGCCAATGCCGCCTTCGCGCCCACCGACGCCGAGCTGGCCAGCGCGCGCAGGCGATTGGAAGCCTGGCACGCGGCGCGGGCGGCGGGCCGGGGCGTGGCGGTGGTCGACGGCGCCCTGGTCGAGAACCTGCATGCGCGCGAAGCCGAACGCCTGCTGGCCCTGGCCGCCGCGATCGCCGGCCAACCGGATCCGGACTGAACACCACGCGGGGCGACGGTCCGCGCGGCCAGCTACAATAGCGGCCGCGATCGGATGGGCGCCCTGCCCCATCCGCCTGTCGCGCCTGGCGCGGCCCACCCTGCCACGCCGCCGGCGCGATTCCTCCACGGTTCCCCTTTTTGCGCCGCAGCTTGTGGCGGGAGCCTTGCCGCGCGCCCTGCGCGCCCTCCAGCCACACGATTCATGATCCGCTTACAACAAGTTTCACTGATGCGCGGCGTCAAGCCCTTGTTCGACAAGGTCGACCTGCTGCTCAACCCCGGCGACAAGATCGGCCTGATCGGCGCCAACGGCGCCGGCAAGTCGAGCCTGTTCGGCCTGTTGCGCGGCACGCTGCACGCCGACCAGGGCGACCTCGATTATCCCGCCAGTTGGCGCATGGCCTACGTGGCGCAGGAAACGCCCGCGCTGGACCGCCCCGCCATCGAATACGCCATCGACGGCGACGTCACGCTGCGCAGGCTCGAAGCCGAGCTGGCCGCGCTGGAAGCGGAGCCCGAGAGCGCCGAGAACGGCCTGCGCATGGCCGATATCTACGCCGCGCTGGCCGACGCCGATGCCTACACGGTGCACTCGCGCGCCGAGCAATTGCTGACCGGCCTGGGCTTCACGCAGGCGCAGATGCAGCTGCCGCTCACCAGCTTCTCCGGCGGCTGGCGCATGCGGCTGAACCTGGCGCAGGCGTTGATGTGCCCGTCCGACCTGCTGCTGCTGGACGAGCCCACCAACCACCTGGACCTGGACGCCATCATCTGGCTGGAGGATTGGCTCAAGCGCTATCCGGGCACGCTCATCGTCATCTCGCACGACCGCGACTTCCTGGACGGCGTGGTCAACGTCATCGTCCACATCGACGAACGCAAGCTCAAGCGCTACTCGGGCAACTACTCGTCGTTCGAGCGCCAGCGCGCGGCTCAACTGGAACTGGCGCAGGGCATGATCGAAAAGCAGATGCGCCAGCGCGCGCACCTGCAATCCTTCATCGACCGCTTCAAGGCCCAGGCCAGCAAGGCGCGCCAGGCGCAGAGCCGCATCAAGGCGCTGGCCCGCATGGAAGAAGTGGCGCCGCTGCGCGCCGCGGCCGAGTTCTCGTTCGAGTTCCGCGAGCCGCTGCGCGCGCCCAATCCGCTCTTGACGATGGACAAGGTCAGCGCCGGCTACCGCAACACCGACGAGGACAGCGGCGTCACCTCCGACAGCATCATCGTGTCGGGCATCGACTTTTCATTGCAGGCGGGCCAGCGCCTGGGCCTGCTGGGCATCAACGGCGCCGGCAAGTCGACCTTCATCAAGACCATCGCCGGCGAGTTGCAGTCGCTGGCCGGCGAGACGCAGTTCAACAAGGGCCTGTCGATCGGCTACTTCGCCCAGCACCAGGTCGAGATGCTGCGCCACGACGAATCGCCGCTGTGGCACATGACCAAGATCGCGCCCACGGTGCGCGAACAGGAACTGCGCAACTTCCTGGGCAGCTTCAATTTCAACGGCGCCATGGCCACCAGCTCGATCGCGCCCTTCTCCGGCGGCGAGAAGGCGCGCCTGGCGCTGGCGCTGATCGTCTGGCAGCGCCCCAATCTGCTGCTGCTCGATGAACCCACCAACCACCTGGACCTGGAAACCCGCGAAGCGCTGACCACCGCGCTGGCGCAGTTCGAAGGCACGCTGGTGCTGGTCTCTCACGACCGCCACCTGCTGCGCGCCACCACCGACCAGTTCATCATCGTCGCCGACGGCCGCTTCAGCCCGTTCGACGGCGACCTGGACGACTACAAGGACTGGCTCTACAAGACCAAGCTGTCGGCCAAGGCCGCCGCCTGATCGGGCGGCGCCGCAAACACCTTCCGACAGGAGGTCCACTGGCGGGACGAACGCGTTACAATCGCGTCGTTTGCACGCCGGGCGCAGGCCTATCCGCGTCAACCCCAACCACGTCCCGCTGTCCGCGGGACGCGTTTTTTAGCGCCCTAGATGCCGATCAAAGACCAACTCTTCCTCGCCAGCCAATACCTCGCGCCGCATCACCTGGTGTCGCGCCTCTTCGGCTACGCCTCGGACTGCCGGGAACCCGCGATCAAGAACTGGATGATCTCGCGCTTCGTACGCAAGTACGGCGTGGACATGCGCGAAGCCGAGCAGGAAGACGCGCTGGCCTTCGATTGCTTCAACGATTTCTTCACCCGCGCCCTCAAGCCGGACGCCCGTCCGCTCGATGACGAGCCCGGCGGCGTGCTGTGCCCCGCCGATGGCGCCATCAGCCAGATGGGCGCCATCGAACATGGCCGCATCTTCCAGGCCAAGGGCCACAGCTACGGCCTGACCGAACTGCTCGGCGGCGACGCCGAACGCGCCGCGCCCTTCCAGGGCGGGGAATTCGCCACCATCTACCTGTCGCCCAAGGACTACCACCGCGTCCACATGCCGGTGGCCGGCACGCTGCGCGAGATGATCCATGTGCCGGGCCGGCTGTTCTCGGTCAACCCGCTGACCGCGCGCAACGTGCCGCGCCTGTTCGCGCGCAACGAGCGCGTGGTCTGCCTGTTCGACACCGAACACGGGCCGATGGCCGTGGTGCTGGTCGGCGCCATGATCGTGGCGTCGATCGAAACCGTGTGGGCCGGGCTGGTCACGCCGTACAAGCGCCGCGTCAAGGCGGTGCGCTACGACGACGCCGCGCGCGCGCCGATCCATCTGGCCAAGGGCGCCGAGATGGGCCGCTTCAAGCTGGGTTCGACCGCGATCGTGCTGTTCGGGCCGGGCAGGATCCGCTGGGCCGACACGCCCTCGGTGCGTGGCCCGGTGCGCATGGGCGAATTGCTGGCGCTGCCGCGGGACTGAAACCGACGGCATGGGGCGGTTCGCGCGACTGCGCAAACCGACGAACGCGGCGGTTCGCGCGAACGCGCAAACCGATGAGCGCGGCGGTTCGCACAGCGGCGCCGTGTTGTCCGGAAAAAGCGAACAGGCAATAGCGGTTTTATTCGCTTTATACGATCAGGCGGGCTGGGTAGATTGGAGGTTTTTCGCGTCCTCCAATGACTACGAGCGTCCTGCCCGCCCCCGCGTCCGCGACCCGCGCCACGCCCCGTCCCGCCCGCGCCCTGGCGCGCATGCTGTCCCTGGACGATTTCGAGGCCGCCGCGCGCCGGCGCCTGCCACGCCCGATATTCGGCTACGTCGCCGGCGCCGCCGAGGACAACCAGTCGCTGCAAGCCAATCGCGACGCCTTCGGCCGCTACGCGTTCCAGCCGCGGGTGCTGGTCGACGTGTCGGGCCGCAGCCAGCACACGGAACTGTTCGGCCAGCGCTACGAATCGCCATTCGGCATCGCGCCCATGGGCATCAGCGCACTGTCGGCCTATCGCGGCGATATCGTGCTGGCGCGCGCCGCCCGCGAACAGGGCATTCCCGCCATTCTCAGCGGCACCGCGCTGATCCCCCTGGAAGAAGTCATCGAGCAGGCGCCCGGCACCTGGTTCCAGGCCTACCTGCCCGGCGATCCCGCGCGCATCGACGCGCTGGTGGCGCGCGCGGCCCGCGCCGGCTATGAAACGCTGGTGCTGACGGTGGACATCCCCGTCGCCGCCAACCGCGAGAACAACGTGCGCACCGGATTCTCGACGCCCCTCAAGCCCAGCCTGCGACTGGCCTGGGACGGCCTGACCCGGCCGCGCTGGCTGGCCGGCACCTTCCTGCGCACGCTGCTGGCTCACGGCATGCCGCATTTCGAGAATTCGTTCGCCACTCGCGGCGCGCCCATCGTATCGGCGTCGGTGCTGCGCGACTTCAGCGCGCGCGACCATCTCAGCTGGGAACACGTGGCGCGCATCCGCCGCCAATGGCCAGGCACCCTCATCATCAAGGGCATCCTGCATCCCCAGGACGCGCGGCTGGCGCGCGAACACGGCGCGGACGGCATCATCGTCTCGAACCACGGCGGCCGCCAGCTCGACGGCGCGATCTCGCCGCTGCGCGCCCTGCCCGGCGTGGTGGCCGAGGCAGGCGCCATGCCGGTGATGATGGACAGCGGCGTGCGCCGCGGCGGCGACGTGCTCAAGGCGCTGGCCCTGGGCGCGCGCTTCGTGTTCGTCGGCCGCCCCTTCAACTATGCCGCCGCGGTCGGCGGCCAGGCCGGCGTGGCCCACGCCATCGGCCTGCTGCGCGCCGAAGTGGACCGCAACATGGCCATGCTCGGCATCAATCGCCTGGAAGAGATGAACGCCGGCCTGCTGGCGCCGGCATGAACCGGGAGGCCGGGCGCGGCCGCGGCGCGCCGGCCCGCGGGCGCACGGCATAGAATGGCGGTTCCCCCGCTATCGCCGGGCGGGCCTGCGCGCCCGCCCTCGCCCCGCCGCCCGTGTCCCTACGCCAATCCTCGTTTTTCCTGCGCTTCCTGACCCTGGGCGCGCTGGCCCACGTCTATGTGGGCGCCCGCCTCATCCCCGATGCCGGTTTCGACGGCCCCGGCGCCGCCGCCGCCATCCTGCTGCTGATCCTGTCGTGCGTGCTGATTCCGTTGGGGATGCTGGGCCGTTCCTCGGTGCATCCGCCCTGGGGCGACCGCATCGCCTGGGTGGGCCTGATCGCCATGGGCCTGTTTTCGTCGCTGTTCGTGCTGACGGTGCTGCGCGACGCCGCATTGCTGGTGACATGGCTGGCCGGCCTGGCCATTAGCGCGGACCTGCCCTGGCCCGCGCTGCGGCGCGCCAGCGCGCTGGCGGTGGCGGCGCTGGCGCTGGCCGCCACGCTGCTGGGCTTCTACAACGCCCGCCGGCGGGCGCGCGTGGTGACGGTGGATGTGCCCGTCCGCGGCCTGCCGGCCGACCTGGACGGATTCACCATTGCCCAGATCAGCGATATCCACGTCGGCCCGACCATCAAGCGACGCTATGTGCAGGCCATCGTCGACGCCGTCAACGAACTGGCGCCGGACATGATCGCGATCACCGGCGACGTGGTGGATGGCAGTGTCGAGCAACTGGCGGCCCAGGCCAGCCCGCTGGGCCAGCTGCGCGCGCCCTTCGGCGCCTACCTGGTGACCGGCAACCATGAATATTATTCAGGCGCCGCGCCCTGGGTGGCGGAGTTCCGCCGCCTGGGCCTGCGGGTGCTGATGAACGAGCATGCCGTGATCCACCCGGCCGGCCTGCCGGTGGTGGTGGCCGGGGTCACCGACTACAGCGCGGGCGCATTCGACCCGCAGCAGCGCAGCAATCCGGCCGCCGCCCTGGCCGGCGCGCCGCCCGACGCCCAGGCCAGGATCCTGCTGGCGCACCAGCCGCGCAGCGCGGCCGCCGCCGCGCCGCTGGGCTACACCTTGCAGCTGTCGGGCCACACGCACGGCGGCCAGTTCTTTCCGTGGGGCTTTTTCGTGCGGTTCCAGCAGCCCTACACGGCCGGCCTGCACCGGCTCGGCGGGATGTGGATCTACATCAGCCGCGGCACCGGCTACTGGGGCCCGCCCAAGCGCCTGGGCGCGCCTTCCGAGATCACCCGCCTGCGGCTGCGGCCGGCCACGCCTTGACGGCACGTCTGCGGCGCTCCCGCGCCCGGCCGGCGCCGACGCTCAGGCATCCTCCGGCAACGGTCCGCGCTCCAGGTAGCTGGTGAGCGCGATATCGCTGGTGGTGTTGGTGATGCCCTCGATCTGGTGGATGCGCGCCAGCAGTGCCTCGAGCGCCTGGGTGTCGCGCACCCGCACCTTGAGCAGCATGGCGCTCTTGCCGGTAATGGTGTGGATCTCCTCGACTTCGGTCAGCTCCGCCAGGCCCAGCACCTGCTGGGTGATGCTCCAGTTGTTGGTGTCGACGTGGATGAATGCCAACAGCGGACGGCCGATGCGGGCGCCATCCAGCTTGGCGGCGATGCCCTTGATCAGGCCGTCACGCTTGAGGCGCTTGACCCGTTCGTGCACGGCGGGCGCCGACAGGTTCAGCAATTTGCCCAATTCGGCGTAGCTCGGCGAGGCGTCATCCGCCAGCAGTGTTAATAGTTTTCGGTCGCGGTCGTCGAGATCTGGCATTGGAATCTGGTTCTGCCTAACGGCATTCGAACTTTTACGGGATAAGGGAATATCGGTGTTAACCCTTATTTTATTCCAATAAAATCCTCGCAATGCAGAACCGCAACACCGCTCGCGAGCCCTCGCGCCGCCAGCCGCTTCCCCCCGCCATTCCCGCCTTGATGTTCGCCGTCAGCGTAGTCGGCTCCAATGGCCTGGCCCTCAGTCCGATCCTTGCCGATGTGGCGCGCTCGTTCGCCAGCACGCCGCTCACCGTCAGCACGGCGATTTCGGCCTATGGCGCGGCCACCGCCGCCAGCGCCTTTCTGCTGGCGGCCCGGATCGACCGCTGGGGCATCCGCCGCTCGCTGCTGATCGCGATGGCCGTGCTGATCGGCGCCCTGCTGCTGTCGGCCGGCGCGCCGCACTGGATCGTCCTGACCCTGGCCCAGGCAGTGGCCGGCGCCGCCGCCGGCGTGATCCTGCCCGCCGCCTATGGTTCGGCGTCGCTGGTGGCCGCCGCCGGACAGGAAACGCGGGCGTTGGGCCGCGTGATCTCGGGCTGGTCGGTGTCGCTGGTGGCCGGCGTGCCGCTGTCGGCGCTGATCTCCGACGCCATCGGCTGGCGCGCCACCTACGGCTTGCTGGCCCTTTGCGCGGCGGTGGCCCTGGCCGGCCTGCGCAAGCTGCCCGAACGCCGCGGCGCCCATGCCGCGCCGCCGCGCCTGTCGCGCCTGCTGGCGCCGCTGTCCTACCGCGACGTGCCAGTGCTGCTGCTGGGCTGCCTGGCATTCTCGTCCGCATTCTATGGCGTCTATGCCTTCCTGGCCGACCACGTGCGGACCCTGTTGGCCTTGTCCGCGGGCCAGGTCGGCTTCATTGCGTTCGCCTATGGCGCCGGCTTCCTGCTGGCCGGCCTGGCCGGCGCGCCCCTGATCGAACGGCTTGGCCCGCGCCGCGCCGCGCATTGCCATTGGCGCTGGCCGCCCTCAGCGCGGTCTATCTGGCGTTGTTGCCCGCGGCGCATGCGCTGGCCGCGGTATTGGCCCTGGCCGTGCTGTGGGGCGCCGCTTCGCAACTGAGCCTGAACCTGCTGGTGCTGCTGTTGTCGCGCGCCCGCCCGGAGGAACGCGGCGCGGTGCTGGGTCTCAATACCTGCACGACTTATCTGGGCGCCAGCGTCGGCACGGCCGTGGCCGGCACGCTCTATACCCACGCGGGTTTCGAAAGCCTGGGGCTGGTCGCCGCGGCCGCCTTGGCCCTGGCCGCGATCGGCCTGCACTGGCGCCTGAACGGCCGCCGCACGCGTGAAGGCCGCGTCACCGCCTGACGCCCGGCCTCAGGAAGGCAGCACCACCGCGCAATCACGTCCGGCGCGCTTGGCCTGGTAGAGCGCCAGATCGGCGCGCCGCAACACATCCGACATGCTGGCGTCGGTTTCCAGGAAACCGGTCACGCCGCCGCTGGCCGACAGCACCAGCGCCTGGCCATCGATATTGGCGGGATGCTGGCGCAGGCTGAGGCGCAATCGATCGCAGACCGCCAGCGCCACGTCCTTGTCGGCGTCGGCCAGCAACACCACGAATTCCTCGCCGCCCAGGCGGCCCACCGAATCGCCTTCGCGCAGGCAGGCCCGCAACTGGTCGCAGAAATGGCGCAGGGCCGCGTCGCCGCCCAGATGGCCATAGCGATCATTGACCTGCTTGAAATAATCCAGGTCCAGCATCAGCGCCGTATGGCGGGCGCCGCGCTTGGCGGCCTCCAGCATCGCTTTCATGCGCTGCAGGATTTCCGCGCGGCTCCAGCAACCGGTCAGGCCATCGACCTTGGCCAGGCGTGCCAGGGCGGCCTCGTTGCGACGGCTCTCGGTCATGTCCATGCCGATGTTGATCACGCTGCCGTCCGGCAGCCGCACATTGGACCACAGCACCGACAGGCGCTCGCCATCGCG
Source organism: Achromobacter sp. EG18 (assembly GCF_059759395.1). Classification (NCBI taxonomy): domain Bacteria; kingdom Pseudomonadati; phylum Pseudomonadota; class Betaproteobacteria; order Burkholderiales; family Alcaligenaceae; genus Achromobacter; species Achromobacter sp. EG18. Next base: position 980,422 of record NZ_CM186213.1, on the reverse strand, counting down.
CGCCAGCGGGTGCCATTCACGGAACGAACGATGCGCCGCGAATCCGACGCTGTCGAGCACGCGCGCGCGGATGTCCGGGTCGGGATAGAACAGCGCCAGCGGTTCGGCGTGGCGGTTGATTTCCTCACGGGTCCAACCGAAGCGGCGTTCGCAGGCCTCGTTCCACAAGCTGCATTTGCCATGTTCGTCGAAGGCGTTGATCAACACCGGGGCCTCGTGGAACAGGGCCTCGTATTGCGCCACCACCTGGCGCAGGCGCGCCAGTTCCTGGTCGCGCGGGTCCCCGGCGTTGCCGCTGTCGGTCTCGGCGACGCGCGGCTGCGGCACAGTCAGGGCGTCATTCGAGGAAACGAGTCGCATGGGTTCGCTGGCAGGAAGAATCGTCGCGGCCCGGCGGCATTCGCCTGGGGCGTGAGAAGGCGCGGCCAGTATACGTGCTGGCCGCCGCCGTGACTGCCAAGAAACGTCAATTCGCCGTCATGCCCGGCGGCGTCTACCAGGGAAAGGCGATCAGGTCGCCATACAGGCTGCGCAGCCTGGCCTTGACCGCCTCCGAGTTCTGGTAGATGGCAATGAATTTCAGCAGCCGCGGGTCCTGCGCGTGATCGGGCCGGACGACCCAGCGGATCGCGTAGCGGCGCACATTGGCCGGATCGGTGTTGTCGAAGGCCAGGCCATCCTTCTCGTCCAGCCCGGCCTGCTTGGCGAAGGTGGTGTAGGTGACCGACGCGGTCACGTCGTCGAAGACGCGCGCCGATTGCGAACCTTCGATCTGCACGAATTTCAGGCGCTTGGGGTTGTCGGTCACGTCTTCGATCGTGGCCCGATGCGCCACGCCCGGCTTGAGCTTGATCAGCCCGATCGACTCCAGCAACAGCAAGGCGCGGCCGGTGTTGACCGGATCGTTGGGGACCGCGACCGTGGCGCCGTCCGGCAGGGGCTGCCCCTTCTTGAGCTTCTTCGAAAACAGGCCGATGGTGGTGGAATAGCCATAGGCGATGGGAACGAGGCCGGCGCCGCGCCGCGCGTTGAACAGTTGCAGGAACGGTTCATGCTGGAAGAAGTTGGCGTCGATCGAACCGTCGGCCACGGCGATATTGGGCAGCACCCAGTCGCTGAACTCCACCAGTTCGACTTCCAGCCCCGCCTTGCGCGCCTCGGCGACCGCCAGTTCGGTGGCGCCGTTGGCCACGGACGGAATCAGGCCGATGCGCAGCGGCTTGTCGGCGGCCAGCGCCGGGGCGGCGCAGGCCAGCCCCAGGGCGGCCGCGGCGGCGCCACGCGCCAGAATGAGGAACAGGGAGTGCAATGACATGGAATCGTCCGGAAAGAAATCGCTCGACCCGGGTATTGTGCCGCAGCGCCGCCGCCGCGCGGCCAAAGGCCTTGGTCGCGCAATGGCGATGGCGTCGCGCCACGGCGCTACACTCGATGCCAGCATTGAAACCCCGCATGACGGAGCCTGATCTTGCAAAACACCGCCACCCTGCCCAACCAAGTCACCCTGATCGGTGCCCCGACCGACATCGGCGCGGGCGCGCGCGGCGCCTCGATGGGCCCCGAAGCGCTGCGCGTGGCCGGCATCGGCCCCGTCATCGAGGCGCAGGGCTTCCAGGTCACCGATCGCGGCAATCTCTACGGCCCGGCCAATCCGTGGCAACCGCCCGTCGACGGCTATCGTCACCTGGACGAAGTGACCGCCTGGAACCAGGCCGTGCACGATGCCATGTACCAGGCCCTGACGCAGGGCGCGTTGCCCATTCTGCTGGGCGGCGACCATTGCCTGGGCATCGGCTCGATCAGCGCGGTGGCGCGCCATTGCCGCGCCGTGGGCAAGAAATTGCGCGTGCTGTGGCTGGACGCGCACACCGACTTCAACACCAACGCCCTGACGCCGACCGGCAACATCCACGGCATGCCGGTGGCCTGCCTGTGCGGCCATGGCCCGGCCCAGATCACCGGCATGTCGGGCCAGACGCCCGACATCGATCCGTCGTGGGTGCGCCAGATCGGCATCCGCAGTGTCGACGAGGGCGAAAAACGCCTGGTGCACCAGGCCGGCCTGGAGGTGTTCGACATGCGCTACCTGGACGAAATGGGCATGCGCGCAACGATGGAAGCGGCGCTGGCCGGGCTGGACGAAGACACCCACCTGCACGTGAGCTTCGACGTCGACTTCCTCGACCCCGAGATCGCGCCCGGTGTCGGCACCACCGTGATGGGCGGACCAACCTACCGCGAAGCGCAACTGTGCATGGAAATGATCGCCGACACCGGGCTGATGCGCTCGCTGGATGTGGTCGAACTGAACCCCGCCTTCGACGTGCGCAACAAGACCGCCGACCTGGCGGTGGACCTGATCGAAAGCCTGTTCGGCAAGTCGACGCTGGTGCGCCGCGGCGCCTGACGCTTCAGGTCTCGCCGTCGCGGCGCACCGCCTCGGCCGCCGCCGCCAGGCTTTGCACGTGGGCCTCGCGGCGCGCCCGTACCCGCGGCGTGGGCCCCGCCAGGCACAGCGCGTACCATTCCCCGGCCCGCTCCAGCGCCACCGCCAGGCCGGTCAGGTCCGCCACGCTTTCGCCGGCATTCTCGGCCCAGCCCTGGGCCTCGGCCCGGGCCACGTCCGCCAGCAGCGCGGCCCGCGTGGTGCGGGTGTGATCCGTGTAGCGGCGGAAATCCGCCGCCGCCAGCACCGCCTCCCGCTCGCCCGGCGCCAGGCGCGCCAGGATCGCCTTGGCCACCGCGCTCGTGTGCAGCGGCCGCCGTTCGCCGGGCCGGGTGGCGTAATGCACCGGCTGCGCCGATTCGGCCACCTCCAGGAACAGCACCCCGCCGTCCTGGATCTTGCCCAGCATCACCGTCTCGTCGGTCCGGTCGCGCAGCGCCGCCAATTGCGGCCGCACCCGCTCCAGCCAGGGGTCGCCCGCCTGGATCAGGCCGCACAGCGCCTGTAGCCGCGGCGTCGGGTAGTAACCGCCGCGCCGCCGCACCTCGTAAAGATAGCCGCGCCCCACCAGCGTGCGCACCAGGGCCAGGCAGCTGGACATCGGCGCGCCCAGCCCTTGCGCCAGTTCGGTCAGCGACAGCGGGCGGCGCGCCTGCGCATACAGCTCGATCAGTTCCAGCGTCCGGACGACCAGTTTGACTTCCATGGCGATGGCCCCGCGATGATGTGTTGACTTTTCATATATGGGAACATAAATTCTTGCACAGGAATTTTTATTCACCAATAAGAATAAATTTTCAGCCGGATGGAGAACCGGCGCCCCGGCCCAGCATTCGCGTCACCCAAGAAAACCGATATTCGGCTCGCCCGACGGGCCGTGGAGACAAACCGATGCGTATCAATCCCTTGTGCGCGGCCGTGGCCGCCACGCTGGCCGCCTGTGCCATGCATGTTCCGGCCGTCCAGGCCCAAGCCGCCGCCGGCGCCGACGTCGTGCGCCTGGGCGTTTCCAACGACCGCTCCGGCATCTATTCGGACCTGGGCGGGCTGGGCTCCGAAGTGGCCGTGCGCATGGCCGTGGAGGACTTCGGCGGCAAGGTCGCCGGCAAGACGGTCGAGGTGGTCGGCGCCGACAACCAGAACAAGGCCGACGTGGCCTCGGCCCTGGTGCGGCGCTGGTTCGATACCCAGGGGCTGGTGGCGGTTGTCGATGGCGGCGCCAGCTCCGCCGGCCTGGCGGCCCAGGGCGTGGCGCGCGAGAAAGGCGGCACCGCGCTCATCAGCGGCGGCTTCGCCGGCGATTTCAGCGGCAAGCAATGCAGCCCGCTCAGCACCCAGTGGGCGCCCGACACCTACGCGCTGGCCAATGCGGTGGTCAAGAGCGTGGTCGAAAGCGGCGGCAAGTCCTGGTATTTCATCACCACCGATTACGTCTTCGGCAAGTCGCTGGAGGCCAACGCCAGCCGCTTCGTGCAAGGGGCCGGCGGCAAGGTGCTGGGCAGCACGCGGCACCCGCTGGGCGCCATGGATTTCGCCTCGTTCCTGGTGCAGGCGCAGGCCTCCAAGGCCGACGTGGTCGGCCTGGCCAGCGCCGGCGGCGATCTGGTCAATCTGATCAAGCAGGCCCAGGAGTTCGGCCTGACGGGAGGCAAGCAGCGTTTGCTGACCTTCCTGACCTTCATCAACGACGTGCAGGCCATGGGCCTGCCGGTGGCGCAGGGCCTGACCTTTCCCACCGGCTTCTACTGGGACGCCGACGACGACACGCGCGCCTGGACCCGCCGCTGGCAGCAGAAGATGGGCGTGACGCGTCCGCCTTCGATCGTGCAGGCCCTGAGCTACGTCGCCACCACGCATTACCTGCAGGCCGCGCAGGCCGCGGGCAGCTTCGAAGGCGCCGTTGTCAACCGGAAGATGCGCGAGTTGCCCATCACCACCAAACTGATCAAGAATGCCCGCATACGCCCCGAAGACGGGCGAGTCATCATGGACCTGTATCTGGTGGAAGTGAAAAAACCCGCGGAATCCAAGTACCCCGGCGACTTCTACCGCATCCTGTCCACGGTGCCCGGCGAGAAGGTATTCGTCTCGCTGGCCGACAGCGAGTGCCCCTTGATCAAGAAATAAAGCCAATTCCCCGAGGAGACATCCCATGAAGTGCTATTGCGTCGTCAACTTCCGCGAACCGCTGCAGCAGATGGACCAGGCCACGCCCGCGCCGCAAGGATCGCAGGTGCTGCTGAAGGTGCGCGCCGCGGGCGTCTGCCACAGCGATATCCACTTGTGGGAAGGCGGCTATGACCTCGGCCAGGGCCGCACGCTGTCGCTCAAGGACCGCGGCGTATCGCTGCCGCTGACGATGGGCCACGAGACCGTGGGCAGCGTGGTGGCGGCCGGTCCCGACGCGCGGGGCGTGGAATCCGGCCGCAACTACCTGGTCTATCCGTGGATCGGCTGCGGCGCCTGCCCGACCTGCCTGTCGGGCCAGGAGAACCACTGCACCGCGCCGGCCTGCCTGGGCGTGCATCGCGCCGGCGGCTATGCCGACCACATCCTGGTGCCGCACCCGCGCTACCTGATCGACATCGGCGACCTGGACCCGGCCCGCATCGCGCCCTACGCCTGCTCCGGCCTGACCACCTATTCGGCGCTCCGGAAGATCGGCGAGGCCGTCTACCGCGAGCATCCGGTGGTCATCTTCGGCGCCGGCGGCCTGGGCCTGATGAGCCTGACGCTGATCAAGGCGCTCGGCGGCAAGGGCGGCATCGTGGTCGATATCGACCCGGCCAAGCGCCAGGCCGCGCTGGAGGCCGGCGCGCTGGCCGCCATCGACGGCGCCGCGCCGGACGCCGCGCAGCAGATCATCAAGGCGGCGGGCGGCAAGCCGCTGCAGGCCGCCATCGACCTGGTCGGCGCGCCGTCCACCACCGCCCTCGCCTTCGACTTCCTGACCAAGGGCGGCAAGCTCATCATCGTCGGCCTCTTTGGCGGCGCCTCGTCCTGGCCGATCGCGCTGATTCCCATGAAGGCCATGTCCATCATCGGCAGCTACGTCGGCAACCTGGCCGAACTGCGCGAGCTGATGGACCTGGTGCGCGCCGGCAAGGTGCCGCCGATGCCGGTGCACCGCTATCCGCTGGACGAGGCCGACAGCGTGCTGGCGTCGCTGCGCGCCGGCAAGGTGCTGGGCCGCGCGGTATTGACGGTGGATTGAAGTTGGCTTGAAGTTGGATTGAAGGCGGCGCCCCTCGCCAGGGCCCGCCCGGACGGTCGCGGCGAATGGGCCTATCATGTCATCTGCACACCCGCCCATCTTCCAGCAAAGGACCTCGCATGACCGACCGCCAGCTCACCATCCTCGCGGCCATCAATCTGCTGATCGCCGTCGGCGCCGGTGCCTTCGGCGCGCACGGCCTCAAGCGCCTGGTGACGCCCGAGCTGCTGTCGGTCTGGCAGACCGGCGTCATGTACCATCTGGTGCATGGCCTGGGCCTGTTCATCATCGCGCTGCTGGGCGCGCGCTACGGTTCGCCGTTGCTGTCGGCCGCCGGCCTGGTGATGTTCATCGGCATCGTGCTGTTTTCAGGTAGCCTGTACGTCCTGACCCTGACCGGCACCCCTTGGCTGGGCGCCATCACGCCCGTGGGCGGCGCCGCGTTCCTGGCCGCCTGGGCCATGGTGGCGCTGGCCGCCTACCGCGCCCAGGGCTGAATCCACGCCGGGCCGGCGCCCGGCAACCCCGCATTACCCCTTCTGGCGGCCTCGGCCGCCTTTTCCGCTGAACCCCGATGTCGTCCCCTACCGTTTTTCCCGCCGCGCGTGACCACTCCGCCTTCGCAGGCATCGCCTGTGTCGCCGGCGGCATTTTGTTCCTGACGCTCAGCGATGCCAACGCCAAATGGCTGGGCACCACCTACAACCCGCTGCAGATCCTGTTCCTGCGCGCGCTGATCGCGCTGCCGTTCGTGACCGCGCTGGCCATCTGGCTGGGCGGGCGCCGGGTGCTGCGCACCGACCATCCCGGACTGCACCTGACGCGCGGCGCCATCAACGTCGTGTCGGCCTGTTGCTTCTACCTGGGGCTGCGCGCGCTGCCGCTGGCAGAAGCCACCGCCATCGCCTTTGCCGCGCCGCTGTTCGTGACGGCGCTGTCGGTACTGATCCTGAAAGAACGGGTCGATGGCCGGCGCTGGCTGGCGGTGCTGGCCGGCTTCGCGGGCGTGCTGATCATTGTGCGGCCGGGCACCGATGCCTTCCAGGCGGCCACGCTGCTGCCGCTGACCACCGCGTTCCTGTATGCCGTCATGATGATCACCGCGCGCGGCATCAGCCGCGGCGAAGGGATGCTGACCACCACCTTCTACATCGTCGCCGGCCAGCTGGTGTGCAGCGCCGTGGCGCTGCCCTGGGTCTGGCATACGCCGGCCATGGCGGACCTGCCCTATTTCGCCGCGGTGGCGCTGTTCAGCACGCTGGGCCTGGCGCTGATCACGCAGGGTTTTCGCATCGCGCCGGCCTCGGTGGTGGCGCCGTTCGACTACACCGGCCTGATCTGGGCCACGCTGCTGGGCTGGATCTTCTGGCGCGAGGCGCCCGACGCCTACGCCTACCTGGGCGCCCTGTTCATCGCCGGCAGCGGCGTCTACATCGCGCTGCGCGAGGCGCGCGGTTCGCACAAGCGACGCGCCAAGGCGTAGGCGTCCGGGACGCATTGGCCGCGGCGGCGTCGCCGTGGCCAGGCGTGCCGGCTACTCGGTCGGCGGCGGAAAATTGCGCTTGAGCACGCGCGCCACGTTCGGTTCCTGCGCCGCCTGGCGCGCCACCGCCGTCAAGGCCGGACAGTTGGCCTCGAACCAGGCCGGGCCGGGCCGCCAGTGCGTCATCACCGTCACGTACAGGTCCAGCGCCGAAAAGCGGCGGCCCAGCATGTGCGGGGTGCCGGCCTGGCGCTCCAGTTCCAGCCACACTTCGGCGCGGCGGCCGTGTATGCGTTCACGCAGCAGCTCGGCCGGCGCGCCCGGCGTGGTCCATTGCGGCGGGTCGTCGCCATAGGTGAAGGTCGGATAGACCGCCGCCACCAGCCGCACCAGCAGGTTCAGGAAGCGCGCGCGCTCGGGCCGCGAGGCTTCCGGCGCCAGGCCCGCCTGGGGCGCCACGTCATGCAGATGCAACACCATGGCCGCGCTTTCGGTCATGACCTCGCCGTCCGGCGTGATCAGCGTCGGCACCTGCCCCAGCGGGTTCAGGCGCAACAGCCGCTCGCGCTCGGGTCCGGGCTTCAGGTACGGCACGTCGGTCAGCGTGTGCGGCACGTCGGCCAGAGCCAGCGCCATCTCGACGATGGCCGAACCGCAGCCCTGCGAGCCGATCAATTCGTAGGTTTTCATCATCGTGGTCATCCTCCGGTTTGCGCCGGCGCGAGCCGCAGCAGTTCGCCGGGCGACGCGTCGGTCAACACATAGACATAGCCATCCGGGCCTTGCCGCACGTCGCGGATGCGCGCCTTGCGTTCACCCAGCAGGCGCTCCTCGGCCACCACCCTGTCGCCATCCAGCGTCAGCCGGATCAGGTCCTGGTCGGCCAGCGCGCCGATGAACAGGGAACGGCGCCACGCCGGGAAACGGTCGGCGTCGTAGAACGCCATGCCGCTGATGGCCGGCGACCTGGCCCACCAGTACAGCGGCGGCTCCATGCCGGCCAGCGTCTCGCCCTTGGCTTCCGGTATCGGCTGGCCCGAATAGTTGATGCCATAGGTCGCCAGCGGCCAGCCATAGTTCCTGCCGGCCTGTACCAGGTTGATTTCGTCGCCGCCGCGCGGACCATGCTCGTGCTCCCACAGCGCGCCTGTCCACGGATTGAGCGCCATGCCCTGCGGATTGCGATGGCCGTACGACCAGATCTCGGGACGCGCGCCGGCCTTGCCGACGAAGGGATTGTCGGGCGGCACCGAACCATCGGGCGCGAGGCGCACCACTTTGCCCTGAAGCTTGTCCAGATCCTGCGCGGTGGGCCGCTGGTTGTTCTCGCCGAGCGAAATGAAGAGGTGGCCCTTGCCGTCGAACACCAGGCGCGACCCGAAGTGCTGTCCTTGCGACAACTTGGGCGCCTGGCGGAACAGCACCTGGAAGTCCTCCAGCGCGCCGGCATCGGCCGACAGGCGGCCGCGGCCCACGGCGGTGCCGCTGCGCGAGCCGTCCGATTCGGCATACGAAAGATAGACGTAGCGATCCCGCGCGAAGTCCGGCGACAGCGCCACGTCCAGCAAACCGCCCTGCCCCTGCGCCGCCACCTTCGGCACGCCCGCCAGCGGCTTGGACAAGCCGCCGGGCGTGCGCAGCAGGCGCAGGTGGCCGGGCCTTTCGGTGATCAGCACGCCGCCCCCGGGCAGGAACGCCATCGACCACGGGTGGTCCAGGCCGCCCACGACCACCGTCACCTGCGCGCGCGCGGCGGGCGGCTGGCCGGGGCTTTTCTGTGGCGTGGCCCAGGCCGCGGCCGTCCACAGCGCGGCGCCGGCGAAAGCGATCAGGGACGAGACGCGACGGATCGCGGGCGGGCGTGACGGCATGGACATCTCCGGCGGCTGGGTGAGGCGCGGCGGTGCTCGGCGGCGCCTTGCGGGTGGCGTACCATAGGAGCCTGTGACGGGTGGCCTCCCCGTCCTTTCCTTTCAGGAGACTCCCTTACATGAAACTGTACTACATGCCCGGCGCGTGCTCGCTCGCTTCCCACATCGTGCTGGAATGGATCGGCAAGCCGTACGAAACCCGCAAGCTCAGCCGTGACGAACTCAAGGGCCCCGAGTTCCTCAAGGTCAATCCGCTCGGCGCCGTGCCCGCGCTGGACGACGACGGTTTCACGCTGACCCAGAACGTCGCGATCCTCGAATACCTGGCCGAACAGGCGCCGCAGGCCAACCTGCTGGGCGACGGCTCGGCCCGTTCGCGCGCCGACGTGCGCCGCTGGCTCGGTTTCATCAATTCCGACATCCACAAGACGTTCTCGATGATCTTCGGCGCGGGCCGTTTCCTCAGCGAGGAAGCGCCGCAGCAGGAACTGGCGGCGTCCGCCTCCAAGCTGCTGACGCGCCTGTTCGCGCTGCTCGACGCCCAACTGATCAACCAGCCCTACCTGGGCGGCGAGGCGCCGTCGGTCGCCGACGCCTATCTGTACGTGGTGCTGCGCTGGGCCCACGCCAAGCAGGTCGACCTGTCGGGCCAGGACCACCTGGCCGCGTTCTTCAAGCGCATGCAGGACAACGCCGGCGTCAAGGCCGCGCTCAAGGCCGAAGGCCTGGAATAAGCCCGCCAGGCCGGTATGACCGGCCGGCCCGAACGCCCCGCCGCCCTTGCGCGCCGGGGCGTTTTCTCTTGCGCGCCGGCCTGATTTCCTTCAGCCGCCCGCCAGGGCCGGGGCCGCGCTGTCCAGCGTCTTCCTGACCGCCGCCAGGAAGCGCCGCGCCAGCAACGGCGGCGCGCTCAGGTTCGAATGCGTGGCCCAGATCTCCACGCTGGCGCCCGGCGCGATGGGCCGCAGCACCATGCTTTCGGTCTGGTCGGGCGACACGCACCAGGCATCCACCAGTGCCGGACCGAGCCCCTGCTGCACGAACGAACAGGCAGTCACCGGCGAATGCACTTCCACCGCCGCAGGACAGGCCGGCGCGCCGCCAAAGAACGATTGCAGCGCGCGTCCCAGTGGGGTATCGCGCGGGTAGCCGATCCAGGCCGCCGAGGCGAAATCCTCCGGATGCACCACCTCGTGCGCCGCCAGCGGATGCCCCTTGGGCAGGACGCAGATCACCGGCACCGTCGCCAGCTTGACCGAGGTCAGGTTGGGATGGTCGGGCGGTCGCATCGAGATGCCGATATCGGCCTGGCCCGACAGGAAATACGCCGCCAGTTCGTCGAACGTGACGCTGCGATAGTCGACCCGCGCGGCGCCATTGCGGTCGCGCAAACGCCCCAGCGCCATCGGCACCAGTCGTTGGCCGTAGCTGGCGCTGGCCACCACCTTGAGCATGCCCGCGCCCGACTGTCCCAAGGCGGCCGCCAGGTCGTTGACGCGCTGGATCCCGCCGTAGACCTGTTCGACTTCGGCATACAGCCGACGCGCCTCGGCGGTGGGCGACAGGCGGCTCTTGACGCGTTCGAACAGCCGGTAGCCCAGGCGGCTTTCGGTCAGCGCCAGCACCCGGCTCACCGCCGGTTGCGAGACGTGCAGCATGCGGCCCGCGCCGCTGATCGAGCCGGCCATCATAATGGCGCGGAACACCTCGATCTGGCGCAGGTTCAGCGCGCGGCCGGCGCTGGGCGCGAGCGCGTCGGCATCGTCGTGCGCATCCATTTCGTTCCCCTTGGTCAATAACGGCGGATTATAGGTTTTCGACATTTTTCGATGACGCGGTGCCGCAACCCCGGTGCTAATCTGCCCGCCTCCACACAACAAAACAAGGGGAATCCAGCATGCAACGCACCATTTTCCGCGGTCTCGCCGCCCTGGCCCTGGCCGCCGCCTTCAGCGCCGGCGCACAGGCCGCCGGCGCCTATCCCGACAAGCCCATCACCTTCATCGTGCCCTCCGCGGCAGGCGGTTCGCCCGACGTGCTGTCGCGCCTGATCACCACGCAACTGGCCAAGGACACCGGCGCCACGCTGGTGGTGGAAAACCGCCCCGGCGCCGCCGGCAACATCGGCATCGCGCTGGTCAAGCGCGCCGCGCCCGACGGCTACACCGTGGGCTACGGCAACATCAACACGCTGGCGGTGAACCGCTCGCTGTTCAAGCGCCTGCCCTATGACGTCGACCAGGACCTGACGCCCGTGGCCCACATGTTCGACCTGTACAACGCGCTGATCGTGCCGGCCGATTCGCCCGTCAAGAGCGTGCAGGACCTGATCGACCGCGCTCGCAAGGAACCCGGCCGCCTGTCGTACGGGGCTTCCGGCGTCGGCACCACCGGCCACATGGGCGGCGAACTGTTCAAGAGCATGGCCAAGGTCGATGTCATGTTCATCCCGTACAACGGCGGCCCCGCCGCCATCCAGGACCTGCTCGGCGGACGCCTGGACTACCTATTCGTCAACACCTCCGAAGCCACCCCGCTGGTCAAGAGCGGCAAGGTGCGCGCCATCGGCGTCAGCAGCTTGAAGCGCCTGGCGCTGATGCCCGACGTGCCGACGCTGGACGAAGCCGGCCTGAAGGGCTACGAGACCGTGGCCTGGGGCGGCGTGGTGGCGCCCAAGGGCACCCCGCCCGAGGTCGTGGCGCAGCTCAACGCCGCCATCCAGAAAGCCTTGCAGGCGCCCGAGGTCCGCACCGGCCTGGAAACGCTTGGCGCCGAACCCGCCAGCGGCGGCCCGGCCGAATTCAAGCAGCTGATCGATCGCGAAACCGCCAAGTGGAAGCACATCATCGAAACCGCCGGCATCGAGAAACTGGACTGAACCTGGCCATGACGGACCGCAGCACCTCGGACGACGCTCCCGCGCAAGCCGACTTCATCATCGCCGGCGCCACCCTCATTGACGGCGGCGACGGCCCCGCCCGCCAGGGCGACCTGGCGGTGCGCGGCGGGCGTATCGTGGCGCTGGGCGACTTCGCCCATGCGCCCGGCGTGCCGGTGATCGATGCCCGCGGCCTGGCGCTGGCGCCCGGCTTCATCGACTCGCACACGCACGACGACGGCTACCTGCTGGCACATCCCGAGATGCTGCCCAAGGTTTCGCAAGGCATCACCACGGTCGTCACCGGCAACTGCGGCATCAGCCTGGCGCCACTGTCGCGCCGGCAGATCCCGCAGCCGCTCGACCTGCTGGGCCCGCCCGAGCTGTTCCGTTTCGCCACCTTCCGCGACTGGCTGCGGGCCCTTGCCGAAACGCCCGCCGCCGTCAACGTGATCCCGCTGGTCGGCCACACCACGCTGCGCGTGGCCGTCATGGACGACACCGGCCGCGCCGCCACCGACGCCGAACGCGCGGCCATGCGCGCCCTGCTGGACGAAGCGCTGCAGGCCGGCGCCTTCGGCGTCTCCACCGGCACCTTCTACCCGCCCGCCAGCGCCGCGCCCACCGACGAGATCGTCGACGTCTGCCAGCCGCTGCGCGGCCGCGCCGGCGCGATCTACGCCACCCACCTGCGCGACGAGGCCGACCACATCGTCCAGGCCATGGAAGAGGCCCTGCTGATCGGCCGCGAACTGGACTGCCGCGTGGTGTTCTCGCACCACAAGCTGGCCGGCGAACGCAACCACGGCCGCAGCCGCGAAACGCTGGACATGATCAGCCGCGCCGCCGCCACGCAGCGCGTCTGCCTCGACTGCCATCCGTATCCCGCCACCTCGACCATGCTGCGGCTGGATCGCGCCCGCCTGGCCAGCCGCACCCTGATCACCTGGTCCAAGGGCTACCCCGAGGCCACCGGCCGCGACTTCGCCGCGGTCATGGCCGAACTGGGCCTGGACGACGAAGCCGCCATCGCCCGCCTGGCGCCCGCCGGCGCCATCTACTTCCTGATGGATCCGGCCGACGTCAACCGCATCTTCAGCCATCCGCTGACCATGGTCGGCTCGGACGGCCTGCCGTTCGACCCGCACCCGCACCCGCGCCAGTGGGGCACCTTCACCAACGTGCTGCGCACCATGGTGCGCGAACAACGGCTGCTGTCGCTGGAAACCGCCATCCACAAGATGACCGGCCTGGCGGCGGCCCAATACGGCCTGACCGAGCGCGGCCTGCTGCGGCAGGGGTATCATGCTGATCTGGTGCTGTTCGATCCCGCCAACGTCACAGACACGGCCACTTTTTCAGCTCCCATTCAGGTCAGCCAGGGCATCCACGCCGTGTGGGTCAATGGCAGGCAGGTCTGGGATGGGGAACGGACCGGCGCCGAACGCCCGGGCCAGGTACTGGCACCCGGTGATGCAATACCTTGGAGTCAACAAAGTGAATAGCTATTCCCAGGGCTGTTACCTGGGTGTTCTGGGCGGCATGGGCCCCATGGCCGGCGCCGCCTTCGCGCTCCGCCTGGCGGCGCTCACGCCCGCCGACGCGGACCAGCAACACATCCCCACCCTGCTGCGCAACGACCCGCGCATCCCCGATCGTTCCAGCGCCTACATGGCCGGCGGCGAGAATCCCCTGCCCTACATGGTCGAAGGCGTGCGCTTCCTGGAACGCGCCGGCGCCCAGCTCATCGCCATCCCCTGCAACACCGCGCACCTCTGGTACGACGACATCGCCGCCGCCACCCAGCGCCCCGTGCTGCACATCATCCAGGCCGTTATCGACGACCTGCGCCGCCTCGGCCTGCAGCAGGGCCGCATCGGCCTCATGGGCACCGCCGCCACGCTCAAGCTCGGCCTCTACCAGCGCCACCTCGAAGCCCAGGGCTACGAATGCATCGTTCCCGACGACGATGAAGTCGAACGCTACTGCATGGCCTCGATCCGCGCCGTCAAGGGCAACCAGCTCGAAGCCGCCTTCGCCCCCGCCGCCGACTGCATCGCCCGCCTCAAGGCCCGCGGCGCCGACGCTGTCGTCCTCGGCTGCACCGAACTGCCGCTGGCCGTGCCCCACGCCCTGCGTCCCAGCCTCGGCATCACCCTGACCGACTCCATCGACGCCCTGGCCCGCGCCGCCATCGCCCACTACCTGGCCGACCAGCCCGAGCAACGCATCGCGGCGTAGGCAAGGCCTGCGAGTTGCACAACCGCGCGACAACCGGGAGAATCGATCCGTGGGCCACCCTGTCGGTGGCCCCGGACCATTCAGGAGTCAAGGACGTGCGCAACCCCGTTCTCGCGGCAATACCGGCCAGCGCCATGAAAGGCCGGCGCCGGCAACACGCCCAAGGCAGACACGCGATTGTGCACGCCGTGGTCTGCGCGGTCCTCGCCAGCGCTCCTTTCCTGCCGATCCAGGCCGCCCATGCCGCCGGCTTCGACTGCAAGGCCGCCAAAACCCATGTCGAACATCTGATCTGCGCCGACCCATCGCTGTCCAGGCTGGACGATCAGATGAAGGAGCTTTACGACAGGATTCAGGCCGAAACCGCCGGCCGCGACGGTGAGACCGGTGAACGGCGCGATCCGGTGGCGAAAGAGCAGACGCAATGGCGCACCACCGTGCGCGACCGTTGCCCCGACGCCGCCTGCCTGAAATCCGCCTACGAGGCCCGCATCGCCGCCATGAAAAAGAACTGGGCAGAAGCGCTGGGCCCCGCGGGCAAGTAATACGCGACGCGCTCCGGGGTGGTCGAATCCCGACGCAAAAAAAAGGGCGCCCCTTTCAGCAGCGCCCAAATTTCCCTTCGCGGGGAATAAACCGTAATTCGAATCACCCGCCCAGATACGCCTTCCGAACCTGGTCATTGACCAGCAGATTCGCCCCCGTATCCTGCAGCACGACCCGCCCGTTCTCCAGCACGTAGCCGCGATCCGCCACCTGCAGTGCCTTGTTGGCATTCTGCTCGACCAGGAACACCGTCACGCCCTGTTCCCGGATCTCGCGGATGATGTCGAAGATCTGCGCGATCACCAATGGCGCCAGCCCCAGCGTCGGCTCGTCCAGCAGCAGCAGGCGCGGCCGCGTCATCAACGCCCGCCCGATCGCCAGCATCTGCTGCTCGCCGCCCGACATCAACCCGGCGCGCTGGCTGGCCCGTTCCTTCAGGCGCGGGAACAATCCATAGACGTGGTCAATCCCCGCCTGGATCTCCTCGCGCTTGGAGAAAAAGCCCCCCATCTTCAGGTTCTCGGCCACCGTCAGGTCCTTGAACACGCGCCGCCCTTCCGGCGAAATGGCGATGCCATTGCGCATGATGTGGTGGGTGTCCTTGTTGGTGATGTCCTCGCCCTCGAAGGTGATTTTGCCTTCCTTGGCTCGCGGATTGCCGCAGACCGTCATCAGCAGCGTGGTCTTGCCGGCGCCGTTGGCGCCGATCAGGGTCACGATCTCGCCCTTGTTGACGTCCACCGACACGCCGTTCAGCGCCTGGATGGCGCCGTAGTAGGTGTGGATGTTTTCCAGCTTCAGCATTTATTCCTCCCCCAGGTACGCCTTGATGACGCGCTCGTCGTTGCGCACCTGCTCGGGGGTGCCGGTAGTGATGGGCTTGCCGTGTTCCATGACCAGGATGCGGTCCGAAATGCCCATGATCAGGCTCATGTCGTGCTCGATCAGCAGCACCGCCACCCCGAACTCGCGGCGCAGCTGGTCGATCAGCGATTGCAGATCGCGCTTTTCCTGCGGGTTCAGGCCGGCGGCCGGCTCGTCCAGCATCAACAGGCGCGGCTTGGTGATCATGCAGCGCGCGATCTCCAGGCGGCGCTGGTGGCCGTAAGCCAGGTTGCCGGCCTCGCGGTTGGCGTACTCGCGCAGTCCCATGAAATCCAGCCACTGGGCCGCGCGCGACAACGCATCGGCCTCCGCCTGGCGGTAGGCCTTGGTCTTGAGCAGGCCGGGCAGCAGGCGCGCCTCCACCTGCGTATGCTGCGCCACCAGCAGGTTCTCCAGCACCGTCAGCTGCTTGAACAGCCGCACGTTCTGGAACGTGCGCACCAGGCCATGGCGCGCCACCTTGTGGCTGGGCAGGCCGGTGATGGACTTGCCGTCCATCACGATATCGCCGGCCGTCGGCGCGTAAAAGCCGCCCACGCAGTTGAACACGGTGGTCTTGCCGGCCCCGTTGGGGCCGATGATGGCGAACACCTCGTCGGATTTGACTTCGAACGCCACGCTGTCGACGGCCAGCAGGCCGCCGAAGCGCATGGTCAGTCCGGATACTTTCAGCAATGCCTCGCTCATTTAGCCAGCTCCACGTGGGGACGCTTCATGGGCAACAACCCCTGCGGACGCCACATCATCATCAATACCATCACCAGGCCGAACATCAGCATCCGGTACTCGGCGAACTCGCGCGCCAGCTCGGGCAGCACCGTCAGCAGGATCGCCGCCAGGATCACCCCGACCTGCGAACCCATGCCGCCCAGCACCACGATGGCCAGGATCAGCGCCGACTCGATGAAGGTGAAGGATTCCGGATTGACCATGCCCTGGCGCGCCGCGAAGAACGCGCCGCCGAAACCGGCGAAGGTCGCGCCCAGTGTGAAGGCCGACAGCTTGATGCGGGTCGGGTTCAGGCCCAGCGAACGGCAGGCGATCTCGTCCTCGCGCAGCGCCTCCCAGGCGCGGCCCACCGGCATGCGGATCAGGCGCGTGGAGACGAACAGCGTGACCAGCGCCAGCAGCAGCGCCATCATGTACAGGTAGATCACCATGTGCTGGTTCTGGAACGTCAGGCCGAAGAAGTCGTGGAACGTGGTCGCGCCCTCCTCGCTTGCCCGGCGCGTCATTTCCAGGCCAAACACCGACGGCTTGGGAATGCCCGAGATACCGTCCGGACCGCCCGTGAGCGTGTTCAGGTTGATCAGCAGGAGGCGGATCATTTCCCCGAAGCCCAGCGTCACGATGGCCAGGTAGTCGCCGCGCAGGCGCAGCACCGGAAAGCCCAGCACGAAGCCGAACAACGCCGCCATGGCGCCCGAGAACGGCAGCGCTTCCCAGAAGCTCCAGCCGCCCCAGTGGTACAGCAAGGCATAGGTGTAGGCCCCCACGGCATAGAACCCGACGAAGCCCAGGTCCAGCAGCCCGGCGAAACCGACCACGATGTTCAGGCCCAGGCCCAGCATCACGTAGATCAGCACCAGCGTGGCGATGTCGACCGAACTGCGGCCGGCGAAGAATGGCCAGGTGACGGCCACCGCCAGGATCAGCAGCATGAGCAGCTTGTTGTTCTTGGCCGGCGCCGACGGCAGCGTCGGCAGGCCCACCTTGAGCTTCTGGAACGGCTTGGCGATCCAGGGCCGCAGCAACTGGAACACGAACACGACCGCGGCGGCGATGGCCACCAGCGACCAGTGCGACTCCATCGAGGTGCGCGCGCCCTGGCGGATCAGTTGCAGGCCGAAGACGGGGGTGACGATGACGGCGGTCAGCACCGCCGCCATGGTGGCGTTTTTCAGGTTGTTGTTCGACATCAGACTTTTTCCACCTCAGGTTTGCCCAACAGCCCGGTGGGACGGAACAGCAGGATCAGGACCAGCAGCGAGAACGCCACGATGTCCTTGTACTGCGACGAGATATAGGCTGCCGCGAACGTTTCGGCCAGGCCCAGCAGCACGCCGCCCAGCATGGCGCCGGGAATGCTGCCGATGCCGCCCAGCACCGCCGCCGTGAAGGCCTTGATGCCGGCCAGGAAGCCGATGAAGGGATTGAGCTTGCCGATGGTGATGGCAATCAGCACGCCGCCCACCGCCGCCAGGATCGCGCCCATCACGAAGGTGAACGAGATCACGCGGTTGGTGTCGATGCCCAGCAGGTTGGCCATGTGCATGTCCTGCGAGCAGGCGCGCGAGGCGCGGCCCATGCGGGAATACTTGATGAACAGCGTCAGGCCGACCATCAGGGCGACGGTCACCAGGATGATCATGATGCGCGAATACGGCACCGTCACATCGAAGTCGGAACCCATGTGGAACTGCACCGCGCCGGACACCAGCGAAGGCACCGCCATGTCGCGCGCGCCCTGGCCCAGGGCGACCCAGTTCTGCAGGAAGATCGACATGCCGATGGCCGAGATCAGCGCCACCAGGCGGGGGCTGCCCCGCACCGGGCGGTACGCGACCCGCTCGACGCTGAAACCGTAGATGCCGGTGACGACGATGGCCACCAGCAGCATCGCGGCGATGATGAACGGTACCGGCAGGCCGCTATTGGTGCCGATGGCCGTCAGGGTGACCAGGCCGACATAGGCGCCGATCATGTAGATTTCGCCGTGAGCGAAGTTGATCATACCGATGATGCCGTAGACCATTGTGTAGCCGATGGCAATCAACGCGTAGATCGCGCCCAGAGACAATCCGTTGAAGAATTGCTGGGTAAGTTGGGGTATGAGGTCGGACATTATTTCTCTTGCTCCAAATAGTTCCGGCTCCGGTAGAGAGACCCGGAGCCGGAAACCTGGGCGTATTTTAAGGGCCTGTGATCACCGCCTGCCGGCCGCACAGCGCTTTTGGCGCATCGCTACGCGGATTACGGCACAACGACGACGACAGGCCCTCGCGCCGGCACCACGCCGGCGGAATCGCGGGAGTTTACAGCTGGGTCTTCTTGCCGTTCTTGTCCCACTTGTAGACGGCGAACTCGAAGTTCTTCAGGTCGCCCTTGGCGTCGTACTCGACCTTGCCGATACCGGTGTTGAAGGTGGTCTTGTGCATGTAGTCGGCCACCTTGGCGGGGTCCTCGCCCACCGCGGTGATGCTGTCGGCCAGGATCTGGACCGCGGCGTAGGCCGGCATCTGGAAGGCGCCGTCCGGATCGCGCTTGGCATCCTTGAAAGCCTTGACGATGCTTTCGTTGGCCGGCAGCTTGGTGAAGTCGGCGGGCAGCGTGACCAGCAGGCCGTCGATGGCCGGGCCGGCGATCGCCACCAGGTCCTGGTTGGCGGTGCCTTCCGGACCCATGAACTGGACCTTCAGGCCCTGTTCACGCGACTGGCGCAGCAGCAGGCCCAGTTCGGGGTGGTAGCCGCCGAAATAGACCAGGTCGACGCCGGCCGACTTGAGCTTGGTGATGATGGCCGAGTAATCGCTGTCGCCGACGTTAATGCCTTCGAACAGCGCCACGTTCACGCCTTCCTTGGCCAGGGTGTCCTTGACCTGGGTGGCCACGCCCGAGCCGTAGGTCTGCTTGTCGTGCAGCACGGCGACCTTCTTGGGCTTGAGGGTGTTGGCGATGTAGCGCGCGGCGTACGGACCCTGCTGGTCGTCGCGGCCGATGGTGCGGAAGAAGAAGTGCGGCTTGATGGTGTCGGTGACCAGGGGCGAGGTGGCGCCCGGGGTGATGCCGACGATGCCTTCCTGTTCGTAGACGTTGACGGCGGCCACGGTCACGCCCGAGCACGCATGGGCCACGGCGAACTTGGCGCCGGAATTGACCACGCGGTTGGCGGCCGGCACGGCCTGCTTCGGTTCGCAACCGTCGTCGATGAGGATCGGTTCGAGCTTCTTGCCCTTCACGCCGCCCTTGGCGTTGATGGTCTCGATGGCAGTCAGCGCGCCAGCCTGGATCTGGTCGCCGTACTGGGTGTTGGGGCCCGTCATGGGCTGCGGGATGCCGATCTTGATCGTATCGGCGGCGTGCACGGAACCTGCCAGGGCAAGCGCCCCGAATGCCATAGCTACCGGGGTAAGGCGATGCAGAAACTTCATGCGGAGTTCTCCAGCGAGGTTTTGAGCGGCTCTGTTCGATCCGGTTTATCGGGTGGATACCCCTAAACCCGCATCGCCCGTCGCCGGCTTCTTGGGCAAAAACACGGTGTGGGCGGTATTCTGGAAGCAAGCAGACATACTGTCACTGCGTGTAATCCCCAATATTTCAGGAGAAACCTTTAATCGTGACGGATTAGTACGACAAGTGCGTGAAATCGCAGGGGAAATCCGCGCCGCGCCTTGGATTGCCCATGGCGCGGCGCGCGAATCGATGGCAGGTGATTTATATGAATAATCATTAATACGCCGTTTGACCGCGCATTTTCATACAGTACTTACGCGAGTCTTACGGATAATGATTATCCCGTTAATTAATACCGACTGATTTTCGACAATCACACGCTGGCCGGCTTGGCCAGGTTCCACATCAGCGCGCGGAACGGCGCCAGCATGCTGATATTGACCGCCAGCTTGATCGCCAGGTCGCCCATCATCCAGGTGACCCACGGCGCGCCGCTGGCGGCGAAGGCCACGCTGAAAAACACCGCGGTGTCGAGGATCGCGCCCAGCACGCCGGAAACCAGCGGCGCGCGCCACCAGCGCTGATCGCGCAGGCGATCGAACACCTGGATGTCGACCAGCTGCGCGCAGATGTAGGCCAGCCCCGAGGCCAGCGCGATGCGCGGCGACGCCACCCACACCGACACCACCAGCGCCGCTGCGAAACCGAACCACACCACGCGGCGCGCGGCCGCGGGGCCGAAACGGCGATTGAGCACGTCGGTCACCAGGAACGCCACCGGATACGACAGGCCGCCCCAGGTCAGCCAGTCGTTCAGCGGCACCTGCACCAGGATGTTCGAGCCCACCACCACCACCAGCATGCACAGCACGGCGATGCCGAACTGCGCCCGGCTCATGGGGGCAAAGCGCGCAACGGCGTGACTCACTTGCCGAACTCCTCGGCCAGCTCGCGCGAACGCCGCGCGGCCGCGGCCATGGCGTCCTCGACGATGCCGGCAAAGCCGGCGGCGTTGAACGCGGCCAGCGCCGCGGCGGTGGTGCCGCCCTTGGAGGTGACGCGCTCGCGCAGCACCGAGGGGGGTTCGGACGATTCCGCCGCCAGCCTGGTGGCGCCAGCGAAGGTGCCCAGCGCCAGCTGGCGCGCCTGCTCGGCCGTCAGGCCGACCTTCTGGCCGCCGGCGATCAGGGCTTCCAGGAACAGGAAGACATAGGCCGGGCCGCTGCCTGACAGCGCCGTCACGGCGTCCAGCGCGGCATCGTCAGCCACCCAGACCACTTCGCCGACGCTGGCCAGCATGGTGGCGGCCAGGTCGCGGTCGGCCTGCCCCACGCCATCCAACGCCGCCAGGCCGGTGATGCCGGCGCCCACCAGCGCCGGCGTGTTGGGCATGCAGCGCACCAGGCGGCGCCACGGCGCCTCGGGCGTGCCCAGCCAGCCCGCCAGGGTGTCGGCGCGGATCCCGGCCGCCACGCTTATCACCAAAGTGTCGTCGCGCAACCACTGACGCGTGGAAGCCACAACGTCTTTCATGTTCTGTGGCTTGACCGCGAACACCCATACGCGGCAGCGCGCCAGGGCCTCGTCCGGGGCGGTCGCGGTGGTCATGCCGCGAGCCTGCCAGGCAGCGTGCGAATCCTGGTTAATGTCAATGACATGAATGCTGCCGGCGGGGCATACTTTGCCCGCAAGACCCGAGGCCAGCGCGGCGGCCATATTGCCGCCGCCGATGAACGCAATCGAAAGTTCGTTTTTCATAGGATGCGATTGTAAACCGGGCCGCCCCGGCGGAAAAAAAAAGAAAATGTTCGTTCGCGCCTGAAACGCGCAATTTGACAGGCGTTTTAACTGATGTGAAAGTCACGGTTTTGTCACAAACAATTCATAAGGTGACGTGTTTTCCGCGCCGGGACAACCCCGGTCGCGACACGACCAACTGGAGGAAACCTCTCATGCGATCCCACCGAATTGCCCTTACCTTCGCCGCCGTGATGGCGGCCTTTGCCGGCGCCTCCGCGCACGCGGCCACCGAAATCACGTTCTGGCACTCGATGGAAGGCGCGCTGGGCGACCGCGTCAACGGTCTGGTCGACGAGTTCAACAAGAAGAACCCCGACTACCAGGTCAAGGCCGTCTACAAGGGCAACTACGGCGAATCGATGAACGCCGGCATCGCCGCGTTCCGCGCCGGCAACGCCCCGGACATCCTCCAGGTGTTCGAAGTCGGCACCGCCACCATGATGTACGCCAAGGGCGCCATCAAGCCGGTGCAGCAGATGTCGGAAGAAGCCGGCAACCCGATCGACCCGAAGGAATTCATCGGCGCCGTGGCCGGCTACTACTCGTCGGCCGACGGCAAGCTGGTGTCGATGCCCTTCAACAGCTCGACCGTGGTGTTCTACTACAACAAGGACGCCTTCAAGAAGGCCGGCCTGGACGCCGACAAGCCGCCCAAGACCTGGGAAGAACTGGCCGCCGCCGGCCAGAAGCTGAAGGCCGCCGGCCAGGAATGCGGCTACACCACCTCGTGGCCGTCGTGGGTCCAGCTGGAAACGTTCTCTGCCTGGCACAACGTGCCGTACGCCACCAAGGATAACGGCTTCGGCGGCCTGGACGCCCGCATCGCCATCAACACCCCGCTGCACGTGCGCCACCTGGAAAACCTGGCCAAGCTGGGCAAGGAAGGCATCTTCATGTACGGCGGGCGCGGCGACGAGCCGAACTCGCTGTTCATCAGCGGCAAGTGCGCCATGATCACCGGTTCGTCGGGCCTGCGCGCCAACATCGCCAAGAACGCCAAGTTCGAATTCGGCACCTCGACCCTGCCCTACTACGCCGACGTGCAGGGCGCGCCGCAGAACACCATCATCGGCGGCGCCTCGCTGTGGGTCTTCGCCAACAAGAAGCCGGAAACCTACAAGGGCGTGACCGCGTTCTTCAAGTTCCTGGCCAGCCCGGAAATCGCCGCCCGCTGGCACCAGCAGACCGGCTACGTGCCCGTCACCAAGGCTGCCTACGAGCTGACCAAGAAGGAAGGCTTCTACGACAAGAACCCGGGCACCGAAGTCGGCGTCAAGCAGCTGAACGTCGAAACCACCGCGCAGTCGCGCGGCCTGCGCCTGGGCTTCCTGCCGCAGATCCGTGAAATCGAGGACGCTGAAATCGAACGCATCGTGTCGGGCAAGGTCTCGGCCAAGGATGGCGCCGAGAACATCGTCAAGCGCGGCAACGAACTGCTGGAAAAGTTCGAGAAGAGTGTAAAGTAACGCCCGTTCCGTGGCTTGCCGGCAAGTCCCGCGATGCACGATTCCCGTTGTGCAACAAGGACTTGCCCCTGGCGAACAAGGCTTAAAGCCCTGGTTTTTTTAGGGCTTTAAGCCTATCGTGTTTTATGAGTACCGGCGCATCCCCGCGCCGCAGGCCGGCCGGCCCACCCCGGCGGCTGTTTCACCAGGCGGCGGTTAATCCAACCGCCGCTTTTCGTACCTTGGGTTCCCCCTATGGAAAAACGTGTCGTCTTCGGGCATAAGACCCTGCCCTATCTGCTGCTCCTGCCGCAGATCGTCATTACCGTGGTCTTCTTCTTCCTTCCCGCCGGCCAGGCCATGTGGCAGTCGATGCGGCTGGAAGATGCGTTCGGCCTGTCCTCCGAATTTGTCGGCCTCGACAACTTCATGGAACTGTTCTCGCAGCAGGCCTACCTCGATTCCTTCCGTGTCACGGCGGTGTTCTCGATCCTGGTCGCGGTGGTCGGCCTGGGCGTGTCGCTGCTGCTGGCCGTCATGGCCGACCGCGTGATCCGCGGCGCCGGCCTCTACAAGACCCTGCTGATCTGGCCCTACGCCGTCGCGCCCGCCGTGGTCGGCGTGCTGTGGCTGTTCCTGTTCTCGCCCTCGGTCGGCATCCTGGCCGTGGCCCTGCGCCAGGCCGGCGTCGACTGGAACCCGCGCCTGGACGGCAACCAGGCCATGATCCTGGTGCTGATCGCCGCCGTCTGGAAGCAGGTCTCGTACAACTTCCTGTTCTTCCTGGCCGGCCTGCAATCGATCCCGCGCTCGCTCATCGAAGCCGCCGCCATCGACGGCGCCAGCCCGTCGCGCCGCTTCTGGAGCATCGTGTTCCCGCTGCTCTCGCCCACCACCTTCTTCCTGCTGGTGGTCAACATCATCTATGCCTTCTTCGACACCTTCGCGGTGGTGGACACCACCACGCAGGGCGGTCCGGGCACGTCGACCTCGATCCTGGTCTACAAGGTGTACAGCGATGGCTTCCGCGGCCTGGACCTCGGCTCGTCCGCGGCCCAGTCGGTGGTGCTGATGTTCATTGTGATTGCCCTGACGGTCGTGCAGTTCCGCTACGTCGACCGCAAAGTGCAGTATTGATTCTCGAGGCAGATAACAATGGTTGAACGCCGTCCCTGGCTGGATATTCTGGCCCACGTCATCCTGCTGTGCGGGGTGGCCATGGTGGCCTTTCCGCTCTACGTCACTTTCGTCGCGTCGACGCAGACCGCGCAGGAAGTGGCTTCCGCGCCGATGTCGCTGATCCCCGGTCCGCACTTCGTCGACAACTACATGCAGGCGCTCTTTGGCGGCTCGTCCGGCGGCTCGTCCGGCGCGCCGGTGGGCCGCATGATGTACGTCAGCCTGATCATGGCGCTGGCGATTTCCATCGGCAAGATCGCCATCTCGCTGCTGTCGGCCTTCGCGGTGGTGTATTTCCGCTTCCCCGGCCGCATGTTCTTTTTCTGGATGATCTTCGTCACCCTGATGCTGCCGGTCGAAGTGCGCATCGCGCCCACCTACAAGGTGGTGGCCGACCTGGGCCTGCTCAACAGCTACGCCGGCCTGACGCTGCCGCTGATCGCCTCGGCCACGGCCACGTTCCTGTTCCGCCAGTTCTTCCTGACGGTGCCGGACGAGCTGATCGAGGCCGCCCGCATCGACGGCGCCGGCCCGGTGCGCTTCTTCCGCGACGTGCTGCTGCCGCTGTCCAAGACCAGCATCGCCGCGCTGTTCGTGATCCAGTTCATCTACGGCTGGAACCAATACCTGTGGCCGCTGCTGGTGACCACGCAGGAAGACATGTACCCCGTCGTCATCGGCATCAAGCGCATGATCAGCGGCGGCGACAGCGTGACCGAATGGAACATCACCATGGCCACGGCCATGCTGGCGATGATCCCGCCGGCGCTGGTCGTCATCCTGATGCAGAAATGGTTCGTCAAGGGTCTGGTCGACACTGAGAAATGAGACCCCCACGCCGCGCCTTCGGCTTGCTGCCCCCCGAGGGGGCGCTCTCATCTTGAGGCGGCTCGGCGATGAAAAGTGAAGATTGCCCGCGATCGCCTACCCGACAACGACTCCGATACGAATAACTCATGGCTACTCTCAGCTTTCGCAACGTAAAGAAAACCTACGCCGGCAACGTGCCGGTCATCCATGGCATCGACATGGATGTGAAGGACGGTGAATTCATCGTCATCGTCGGCCCCTCGGGCTGCGGCAAGTCCACGCTGATGCGCATGGTCGCAGGCCTGGAAACCGTGACCAGCGGCGAGATCGTGATCGACGACAAGGTCGTCAACAACCTCGAGCCGGCCGAACGCGACATCGCGATGGTGTTCCAGAACTACGCGCTCTATCCGCACATGACCGTGTTCGAGAACATGGCGTACGGCCTGAAGATCCGCAAGTTCTCCAAGGACGAGATCAAGAAGCGCGTCGACGTCGCCGCCCAGATCCTGGAGCTGACCCACCTGCTGGACCGCCGCCCGCGCGCCCTGTCGGGCGGCCAGCGCCAGCGCGTGGCCATGGGCCGCGCCATCGTGCGCGAACCCAAGGTGTTCCTGTTCGACGAACCGCTGTCGAACCTGGATGCCAAGCTGCGCGTGGCGATGCGCCTGGAAATCATGAAGCTGCACCGCCGCCTGGGCACCACCAGCCTGTACGTGACGCACGACCAGGTCGAGGCCATGACGCTGGCGCACCGCATGATCGTCATGTACCAAGGCGTGCCCGAGCAGATCGGCACGCCGATGGAAGTGTTCGAAAAACCCGCCTCGACCTTCGTCGCCGGCTTCATCGGCTCGCCGCCGATGAACCTGATGGAAGTCAACGTGGCCGGCGACGGCACGGTGCAGACCGTCGACGGCCTGGCGCTGGAAATCTCGCCGCTGCAGGTGCCGTCGCAGGTGCGTGGCCGCAAGGTGATCATGGGCATGCGCCCCGAGCACATGCTGCTGAACACGCAGGGCGTGCCGGCCGAAGTCGAGATGGTCGAAACGCTGGGTTCCGAACAGCTGGTCCACTGCCGCTGCGGCAAGTCGACGCTGGTGGTGCGCTGCACGACGCGCCAGTTGTCCGAGTCCTCGGCCAAGGTCGGCGACCGCGTCAACGTCGGCCCCGACGGCCGCCATCCGCTGCACTGGTTCGAGGCCGACACCGGCCGCCGCGTGCAGGGCCTGTAAGTCTCCTCAATGCGCGGGGCCGGCGGCAATCCGCCCGGCCGGCCCCGCCGCCACCCTGCCCGTCCGGGAAGGGACAAGCTCAATACGTGTACGTCACCATGGTGCCGATGGAGTACTGGTTGCGCTCCTTGACGATGGGGCTGTCGGCCGCATCGCCATACAGGCGGCGCGCCTCGGCGGCCACGGTCCACGACCACTCCTTGCTCAGCGGCAGCACCCAGCTCGCGCCCAGGCCCACGCTTTCCAGTCCGCCCTTGGGGTTGTAGCGGCGATAGCCCGAATTGGCCGACTGCCTGTCGCTCACGCCGTACCAGGTGCGCATGTAGTTGCCGTCGCCGAAGGTGCCGTTCAGCGACAGCGAGATCGCGCCCGCGGAACCCTCGTACACGGTGGTGCTGGCGCCCAGGTCGAACAGGGTGTAGCCACTGCCCACGTCGCTGTGTTCACTGCTTTTCTTGAAGGCGTGCGCCACCGTGGCCGACAGGGTCACCGGACCCAGCGTGGTCTCGGCGTCCATGCCGATCTGCGCGCGGCTCTTGATCTCGCCCATGCCGCGCAGCTTGTTGGAGCCTTCGAAGCCCTTCTTGCGGTCCTTGCGCGAGGCGCTGGCGCCCAGGTAGAAGCGGAAGGTGCTGTCCAGCGCCTGGGTCTCCCAGCCCAGGCCGCGCTCGGTATTCAGGAAAAAGCCGCCCGGGCTGCGGATGCCCAGGCCGACGATGGGCAGCGCCGAGCTTTCGTCGCTGCCGCTGTAGCGCGGCGCGTAGCCGACGCCCAGCGTGCCGTAGAACTTCCATTCATCGGCCGGCTTTTCGGTTCCGGTCGACACCTCGATGCCGCGCGAGCTGGCGCCGCGCGAACCATAGACCGAGTTGTCGGCGACCTGCTGGCCGCCCGCGGCGAACGACAACGCTGGCAGGCTCGCCAGCAGACACGCCGCGCCGGCGCGGCGCTGCATCAGGGACATAGAGGGATATCGCTTCATAAGTACATCCGGGAAACGAGGTTGTGGGGAAATCGAACACGCGCCGCGGCCATCGCGGCGCGGACCTACTCTTGCGCCACGCCCTTGGCCTGGCGCATCAGGTTCATCGCCAGGCTGGAGACCGAGGTCACCAGCGGCTCGGCGCTATCGGCATTGCTCATCACCAGCACCGCCAGCTTTTCGCGCGGCGCCAGCACCCAGCGCGCATGGAAGGCCTCGGTCGCGCCGCTGTGTTGGCGCAGGGCATCGCCGGCGATGTAGTCGCGGTCGCACGGCGCCGCCAGCCACGACAGCGCCAGGCGGCATTCCAGCTCCATGCCGCTGGCCACGGTCTCCAGATTCAGCAGGGCCAGCGCGGATTCGTCCTTGAGGATGCGGCGGCCCTGGTAGGTGCCGCCGGCGAACAGCATGCTGGAGAACCGCGCCATCTCGGCCGAGCTGGCCCACAGGCCTTCGGCAGCCTCGTTGGACTGCGGTTGCTCGGTCCACGGCATGCCGCGGCGGTAGCCGGCGGCGCGCAATTCGCGCACCTCGTCGCCTTCGGCCGCAAGCCGGAAACCGGCGCGGGAGATGTTCAACGGCCGCAGCAGCGTGCGCCGCACGTAGGCGTCGAACGGCTCGTCGGCCACGTGCGCGACCATGTCGCCGAGCAAGGCGTAGCCCATGTCGGCGCGGGCCCGGCCCATGGTGTCTTCCAGCGTATCGGGCCGCAGCGCCAGCAGGCGGCGCGCGGTGAACGGATAGGTGCCCATCCAGTGCATGGCGACCCGCCGCGGCTCGGCTTCCCAGTGCGGCAGCGCCTGGGCCGCGGGCACGTCGAGCGACAGGCGGCCGTCGTCGGCGGCACGCAGCACGCCGGCGGCGGTGACGATCTTGGAAATGGCGCCTACGCGGTACAGCGTGTCGCCGGTGGCATTGCGGTGGCGCGCCGCATCGGCGTAGCCGAAGCCGCCGCTCCAGACCGTGCGCTGGTCATCGACGATCGCGATCGACAGGCCCGGCACCCGCTGCGCATCCATGTCGTAGGCGATGCGCTGCTTCAGGTACGCCACCACCGCCGGATAGTCGCCCTTGGCGATGGCGGGCGGCGCGGCCGGGGCGACGCCCTGGCAACCGCCCGCGACGATCAGGAGCATGGCAACGGCGGCCAGGCGGGTAAGCGTGAACATGACGAGCGGACGACCCTCTTTGGAGAACTGCCGTCATGCTAGTCAGGGATGCCGCGCCGATCTTTCCCGCTTTGTATGGAGTTTGTGAAGAATGCCGGGGCAGATTGTGAAGTTTGTTAAAGGCGTGCCGGATGCCCCGCGGGGCCGCTCAGGCCGCCTTCCAGCTCACGATGAAACGGGCCCCGCCGAGCGGGCTATCGGCCGCCTCGGCGCTGCCGTTGTGCCAGCGCGCCACCCGGCTGACGATGGCCAGCCCCAGGCCGGTGCCGCCGGTGCCGCGGTCGCGGCTTTCGTCCAGGCGGATGAACGGTTCGAAGATCCGCTTGCGATCCGCGGCCGGAATGCCGGGGCCGTCGTCGTCGACCATCAGCACATACTCGCGCGGGGCCGGCGACGCCAGGCTGACCTGCACCCGGCCGCTGGCATAGCGGATGGCGTTCTGCAGCAGGTTCAGCAACGCCCGTGTCATGTAGCGCTGATGCAGGTGCACCTCGCGCACCTGGCACAGCACCACTTCGCAACGCACGCCGGACTGCTCGGCCTGGAACGCGGCGTGCTGCACAACCGAATCGAGCCAGCTGCGGGCGTCCTGCGGCTGCAGGGTGACGCCGTCGCCCTTGTGCTCCAGGCGGGCGTACATCAGCAGTTCGGAAGCCATGCTGTCCAGTTCGGCGACGTCGCTTTTCATGTCGTCGATCAGGCGCTTGCGCTCGAGCGGCTCTTCCGCCCGGCCGATCATGTCCAGTTCGAACGACAGGCGCGCGATCGGCGTGCGCAGCTCGTGCGAGACCGCGTTGGTCAGTTCGCGCTGGTTGTTGATCAGCGCGCCGATGCGCTCGGACATCTGGTTGAAGGTGTCCCCCAGGTTGCCGATGCTGGAATGTCGCGACAGGCGGGCCCGGGCCTGCAGGTCGCCCTGCCCCATGCGCAACGCCGCCGTCTTGAGGGCTTCCAGGTCGCGCCAGATCGGCAGCGCCCACACCAGCATGAAGGCGCACAGCAGCAGGCCCAGCGCCGAATACACCGCAGCCACCACCCACGGGCCGAATGACGGCTCGGGCGGCAGCTTGACCTCCAGCCATTGGTTGCCCGGCCCCGGAATGGCGGCCACGAAGGTCTGCATCTTGTCGCGGATGAAGAAGTCGCCCTTGGCGGCGATGCGGCGTTCCTTGTCGCTGGCGTTGTAGTCCGCGGCGTTGAACACCCGCAGCCCCAGGCCGTAGTACGGCGCCAGCTGTTGCTCGATGTGGGCCGCGCGGGCGCCCGGCTCGACCTTCGACAGTTCCTGCACCAGGCTGTGGATCTGCCCGCGCACCGATTCGCGGGTGTAAGCGTCGCTGACAGGCTCGAACAGGTAGTTGGCGGAGCGGTCCACGACTTCGTTGGAAATCACGAAACCGATCGCCAGCACCACGAAGAGCCGCAGGACGAATTTAATCATCGCCGTCCTCGTGCGCCTTGGGCGAGAACAGATAGCCCTTGCCCCACACGGTCTTGATGCGCGCCGGATCGCGCGGGTCGTCGTCCAGCTTGCGGCGCAGCTTGCTGACGCAGACGTCGACGCTGCGGTCCAGGCCGTTGAACTCGATGCCGCGCACCGCATTGAGCAGGTCGTCGCGCGTGAGCACCTGGCCGGCCTGGCTGGCCAGGGCCCACAGCATTTCGAATTCCATGGTGGTCAGGTCGACCTCGACCCCGCCGTGCACCACCGCCCGGGTGCGCCGGTCGATGACCAGCGGCCCGAACTCCAGGCGCTCCGGCGGTTCCTCCAGCTGGCTGTGGCGCCGCAGCAGCGCGCGGATGCGGGCCAGCAGCACGCGCGGCTCGACCGGCTTGATGACGTAGTCGTCCGCGCCCGACTCCAGGCCCAGGATCTGGTCCAGGTCGTCCTCGCGGGCGGTCAGCATCAGGATCGGCGCCGACGAAAACGCGCGCAGGTCGCGGCAGACCTGCAGGCCGTCGCGGCCGGGCAGCATGAGGTCGAGGATGGTGATGGCCGGGTCATGGCGGCGGAAAGCCTCCACCGCGTGGTCGCCGCGGTAGGCCTGGGCGACATTGAACCCGTGTTGCTCCAGGAACTGCGCAATCAGGCGCGACAGCTTCGGATCGTCTTCGACTAGCAAGGCCTTGGTCATGGGGTGTCCGGACAGGAAAAGAGAGTTCGATTTGGCCGCATTCTACGCAAAACCGCGCAAGCGGCGTTCGACCGGGGGACCGGCCGATCGGTTCCCGAAGGCAGCCGCCCACGCAAAAGCCGGGCGGGAAGACGCTGCTTCCGGCCCGGCCGAAGGGTCTGGCGCCCGGCGCGCGTCCGGGGCGGCAAGGCCGCCCGGCGCATGCCAGGTGCTTACTTGTAGACGGACTTGGAGCCGTCCTTATGCCACACGAACACGTCGAACTGGAAGTTCGTCAGGTCGCCCTGCTTGTTCCAGCTGACCTTGCCGATCGGCGTGTCGAACGAATTGGCGTGCAGGTACTTGGCGACCTTGGTCGGATCTTCGCTGCCGGCGCCCTTGATGCCGTCGGCGATGACCTGGGTGGCGGTGTAGGCCGTCATCTGGAACGCGCCGGCCGCATTGCGCTTCTTGGCGGCGAAGGCCTTGACGATCTCCGCGTTGGCGGCGTTCTGGGTGAAGTCGGCCGGCAGCGTCAGCAGCATGCCTTCGACGGCGTCGCCGGCAATGGCGTTGATGTCCGGGTTGCCCGTGCCTTCCGGCCCCATCCACTTGGCCTTCACGCCCTGCTCGGCCGCCTGGCGCAGCAGCAGGCCCATTTCGGGGTGGTAGCCGCCGTAGTAGACGAAGTCCACGCCCTGGCTCTTGAGCTTGGTGATGACGGCCGAGTAGTCGCTGTCGCCGGCGTTGATGCCTTCGAAGATCGCGACCGGCACGCCGCCCTTTTCGAGGTCGTTCTTGACCGCGGTGGCGATGCCCTGGCCATACGACTGCTTGTCGTGCAGCACGGCGGCCTTCTTGGGCTTGAGCTTTTCCAGGATGAACTTGGCGGCGGCGGGGCCTTGCTGGTCGTCGCGGCCGATGGTGCGGAAGATGAACTCGTAGTTCTTGCCGTCGGTCAGGGCCGGCGACGTGGCCGAGGGCGTAACCATGACCACGCCTTCGTTGTTGTAGACGTCGGCGGCGGCGATGGTGGCGCCCGAGCAGACGTGGCCGACGACGAAGCCGATCTTGCTGTTGACCACGCGGTTGGCGGCGACCGGACCCTGCTTGGGTTCGCAGCCGTCGTCGATGACCACGGTTTCCAGCTTCTTGCCATTGATGCCGCCGGCGGCGTTGATACGCTCGACCGCCGTGTCGACGCCTTCACGCACCATGTCGCCGTACTGGGTGACCGCGCCGGTGGTGGGGCCCACCACGCCGATCTTGATGGTCTGCGCCTGCGCGCCGGCGCTGAACGCCAACCCCGCGGCGACGCCCAGCGCCGCGATGACCGGGGTCAGACGAAATGCTTGCTTCATGAGTGGACTCCTTTAATGGCTTGTAATCGTTGGTTTTCGCACGGACGGACAGCCGGAAATGTGTTGGTCACGCCCCGTTACGTTGCATTAGCACGGCAAGCATACACTGAAAAATACCGGCATTTGCAGGGGGTTCCGGGCCGACTTGGGCGAGGTTTCGATATTGCGGTGCCGCATCGGCGACCCCGGCGCCGCCCCTCTCCCCGGCCGATTTCCTTTATGCCCGCCGCCGTATATGCAAAAGCGCATTTATTCGTTTGCGTTACTAAGACGGCGCGGCATCATGGCCGCCATGAGACTCCAACCGATCATCGTCCCCGGATGGAAAGACTCCGGACCCGAACACTGGCAATCGCGCTGGGCGGCCCTGCTGCCGCACGCGGTCAGGGTACGGCAACGCGACTGGGAAAATCCGGTCAGCGCGGAATGGATTTCCACGCTGGCGGCGCAGGTCGACCAGGCCCGCAGCCCGGTACTGCTGATCGCCCATAGCCTGGGCTGCCTGATCAGCGCGGCGCTGCCGGTGCCGCTGCGCGCCAAGGTCGCCGGCGCGTTGCTGGTGGCGCCGGCCGACGTCGAGCGCGCCGACGCCCCGGAATGCCTGCGCGGCTTCGCGCCGATCCCGCGGCACTCGCTGCCGTTCCAGAGCGTGGTGGTGGCCAGCGACAACGATCCCTATTGCCGGCTGGAACGGGCCCGCGCCTTCGCCGAGCACTGGGGCAGCCGCGTGGTGGTGATTCCGGGCGCCGGCCACATCAACGCCGACAGCGGCCTGGAAGACTGGCC
Source organism: Achromobacter sp. EG18 (assembly GCF_059759395.1). NCBI lineage: Bacteria > Pseudomonadati > Pseudomonadota > Betaproteobacteria > Burkholderiales > Alcaligenaceae > Achromobacter > Achromobacter sp. EG18. The sequence goes on along the minus strand of NZ_CM186213.1, from coordinate 947,804 downwards.
GCAAGGCCTCAAGCTGTTCGGCGCGCTGCGCCGCCGCGCCTCGTGGCGGGTATCGCCGCCGCCCGAGCGCATCGCGCCGATTCCCGAGCGTCCCCTGTCGCACCAGGCCTGAGGCCGCCGGCTCTCTTGGCCGCCACGCGCGCGTCGGCCCGCGGCAGGCGGGAAACCCATCGCCGCCCGTCACCCTGCGCAGTTCGTCCCGACCCGTGATGCGGGCAGCGGGGTATCGCCGCTGGTGTTCCCCGCGTGCTTGCGGATGCGCTCCGCCAGCTCCGCCGAGGGCTTCTCATACCCATAGCAATAGGGCGGCGTCGGCGCGGCTTCCGGGCGATAGTCCTGCAGCACCGGCTTGGCGTCCCCCAGGTAGAGGTTGTCTTTCAGGCGCAGGAATGCCTTGAAGTCGCGCGTATAGCCGTGCACGGCCTTCAATTGCTGGTAGGCGCCCTCGTCGGAGGCGCCGTTGTCCAGCGCGCTGCGCTTGGCGGCCATGGGAATGTAGCGGCAGTAATTCACCTTGACGCCTTCCACCGTGGGGAAGAATTCCGGCTCCACGCACTCGCGCTTCGAATCGTTGTTGAAGATATTGCCTTCGACCAGCGCCTTGGCCTCCAGGCTGAAACTCATGCCGTAGAAATCCCAATTCTCCAGCAGATTGTTGAACAGGTGGAAGGTGCCGAACTGGCCCCTGGGGTTGCGCTGCACCGTGTTGAAGAAGTAATTGTGGTGCAGCGTCACGCGCGCGATGGAATCACGTTCGTAGTTCGCGAACAGGTCCTTCGAGGTGATGTTGTTGAGCAGCATGACCTTGTTCGAGTTGTGGAACTTGGTCCAGGAAATCGTCACGTCGGTCGAGCCGTTCTTCACGTTGAGCAAGCGGTCGGACATGCGCGACAGATCCATGTGGTCCACCCAGACATCGCGGCTGTCGTTGGCGATGTTCACCGCCTGCGTCAGGCGGTTCAGGCGGCCATCGATGGTCAGGTGCGTCAGGATCACGTTCCGGCTGCCATACACGCCCAGCCCGTCGTCGATCAGGGCCACGTGCCTGCCGCGGCCATCGATGGTCGTGTTCGACGGCACCCGCAGTTGCGATTTCAGAACGATGGTCATGTCGGAGGCGAAGCGGATCCAGGTGGGTCCCTTCTTGGCCTGCGCCAGCGCGGCGCGCAGCGTGCCCGGTCCGGCATCCTGGTCGGATGTGACCTCGATGAACCGGCCGCCCAGGCCGCCCGTGGCGCGGGCGCCATAGCCCTCCCGCTGCTGCAGCAGCGCGGACACGAATGGACAACGCTCGTCCGGGCTGGCGCAGGACTCGTTGGCGGCCGCCGCGCCGCCGTACAGCATGGCCAGCGCCGCCAGCCAGGCCAGCGCGCGCGGCAACCGCTTGGACCAGCGCCTGGCCCATTGCGGCGCCCTGCTCCTCATACTCTCTCTCGAATTCGTTCGCGGATTCATCGAAACTCGCTCCCCAACACTGCGCCGGCGGGCCGCGCGGATCGATCCGCGGGCTGCACGTGGCGCCAGATGCCGCCGCTCAGGCGCAGGTTTTCCGGCGGACCGGCCACATGCGCCCTCAGGTGTTTGAAATACGCCTCTTGCCAGCGCTGCGCGTACGCATCGGCGTCCTCGCCGGGTTCCACCGCGGGCAGCATCTCCAGCGTATAGGCGACGCGGCCGTTTTCCCAGCGCGGGGTGTAGAACACCGATGGCACGCCCTGGCGGTGCGCCAGGTGGGCGGCGAAACTGGAATAGGTCACCGCCTGCCCTTCGAACTGGGTGCGGGGCGCCGCCGGGTTGGCCGCGCCGTCCACCGCCAGGCACAGCACATTGCCCGCCGCCAGCGCGCGCATGCAGGCCTTGGCGACCTGCGCCTCGGTCTGGTCGGCGGTGGAGATCAGGGCGGCGGCATAGCTGCTCTGGGCGATGCTGGGCGCGGTGGCCAGCCAGCGGGAAGGGATGCCCAGCAGTTCCAGCGCCATCAGCCCGGCATACATGGGGCCGACGTGCGCCGTGGCCACCACCACGCCCCGGCCCGCCGCCAGCAGCGGCGCGAAGAAACGTTCGCCGGTGTCCAGTTCGCCCAGCATTTGCATGGCTTCCTCGACGCTGTCTTCGCGGCATTCGAGCCAATCGAACAGCAGGTGATCCACCAGGTGGCCCCAGCGCGCCCGCCGCTCCCATTGCGCGCGATCAGCCCCGGCATCGCCACGCAGCGACCAGGCCCAGTCCAGTCGCGCCTGCGGTATGGGCGCGGTATCCAGCTTCTGCTCCAGTTGTTCCAGCGCCTGCTGGAACGTTGGCGGCAGCGCCCGGCCGCGTTGCCCGACATAGCGCTCGAACAAGGCTTCGGCTTCCTGCTTGCGTCCCGCTTGCGAGAGCGCGCCGATGGCGGCGCGCTGCCAGAGTTGTTTGTCGGGCGATTTTTCGACCAGGTGCAGCAGTTGATCGGCGGCCTCCCCGTACTGCAGCGTGTAGCGCAGCGCGCGCGCATACAGGGCGCGTGTCTGCTCCAGTTCGGGGGCCAGCTCCATGGCCTGGCGCAGCGGCGCCACGGCGTCCTTGTAGCGGCCCGCGCGCAGCAGGGTTTCTCCGTGCAGCGTCAACAGCCGCACGTCGGTCGGGGCCGCTTCCAGGCCCGCCTCGAAGTGCGCCAGCGCGTGCACTTTGCGGTCGTCGTCCGTGGCGCGCCGCAGGTGCGCCAGCCCCAGCGATGCGCGCAACGCCGGGGCATCGTGCCCCGCGTCCAGCGCCGCATTGCCCAGCAGGATCGCCGCCTCGACCCGGTCGTCGTCGAGCAGCGCGCGCACCGCCACCGTCGCCACGCGCGCATTCGGCAGGTCATCGGCCTGCAAGGCCATGGCAATGCCGGCCGCCTCGACCGCGTCGCCGTTGCGCGAAAAGGCCAGCATCCACCAATGCGCGTCGCCCGGCGCGGCCGCCGCCAGGGCGGCGGTCTGGCGCGCGACGTCGGCCGCCTGCGCGATATGCCCGGCCTGCACCCGCAGTTGAATCCGCGCGGCCTGCAGCGCCGCGGAATCCGGCGCGATGGCGGCGGCGGCGTCCGCCTGGGCGATGGCGAGTTCCCACTGCTCGGTGCGGCCCAGCAGGCTGGCGAGCAGGCGGCGGTCGTCGGTGCGCGCCGGATAGGCCTGGACCAGCCGTTCCAGCGCGGCGATCGCCGGTTCCAGTCGCCCCACCCGCACGAACGGCGACACCAGCAGGCGGCGCGCATCGCGCCAGCCCTCTTCCACCCGCGCCAGCGCCGGCCCGAGCTCGGCCATGGCCTGCAAGGGGTCGTCCGCCTCCAGGATCCGCTTGATGACCGCGCGCAGGCGGCTGGTGGCATCGCTGGCGGCGGTGTTTGCGACGGCGGCGGGCGCCGCCGATGCCGGTGCCGCGGCGGTGCCGGGGCGTTCTATCGTCGTATCAACCATGGCGCAATCCTCTAAGCAAGGCCATCGCCGCGCGCAGGACGAACATGAGCACGAAGCCCAGCGCCAGCGCCTGCAACAGCAGCACGCCGGTGCGCGGACTGCTGGGCCGGTCCGTGGAGACCGGCTGCGCGATGATGGACAGGTAACGCTGCAGGCGCAGGGCGTCGGTCACGGCCTGCTGGTACGACTGCTGCGCCAGCGTCAGGTTCGAATCCGCAAAGGCCTGGGTGTTGCGCAGCGCCTCGTAGGATTTCAGTTGTTTCGCTTCCGTGTTGCCTTCGCCGCTCAGGCGCTGGCGCACGCTGGCGAGCCGTTTCTTCAGGGCCACGACCTGCGTTTCCGCGGGCTTGAGCATGAAGTGGTCCTTGTTGCCCAGCGCGCGGATCTTGTCCAGGTTGATCTGGGCGCTGCTCAGTTCCGCTTCGAGCTGGCTGGACAGGTTCAGCAGCATGGCCACCGTGGCGGTCGGGTCGATATTGCCGTGCGTGGTTCGCCACGAGGTCAGGGCTTCGCGCGCGGCCAGCGCCTTCTGCTCGGCCTGCCGGACCGATTCCTCGCTGACCTTCAGCTTGTCCGCCACGCCCTTTTCGTTCATGGAGCTGACGAAGTCCTCCGCCAGGCCGATCAAAGCCTTCGATAGCATTTCGGCGTCTTCGGGCGAATACGCGCGCACCCGCAGCACGTCGATCTGCTCCAGCGCATTGAAGGAAACCTGGACCGAGGCCCGATAGGCGCGATACAGATCGTCCTCGCTCGAATCCTCGGACAGGTGGTTGGCCGGGTCCAGGCCGGCGTTGCGCAGGTACTGCCGCAACCCGACCTTCTTGTCCAGCTGCCGCATGCTGTCGCGCGACCGCAGGAAATCGCTGACGGCCCAGCCGTCGACGAAACCGCCGAGCATGCCGCCCGAATTCCCCGTGGTGAGCAGGCTGGCCGCCATGGCGCCGCCGCCCTGCTGGCCCGAGCCCGATTGCACGAAGAAGCGCGATTCCGCTTCGTAGCGCGGCGTGGCCACGAACAGCACGTAGACCAGCGCCAGGGCGACCGGGGCGACGACGATGAAGGCATTGACCCAGCGGCGCCGGCGACGTTCGTCCAGCGCGGCCTGCCGCTCGCGGCGCCGGCGCTCGATCTCGGAACCGCTCTCAGAAGCCGAGCTGGCCCTCGTCGAAGCCGCCGAAGACGTCGTCGCCTGTTCCGGATTCGCTGCGTGATCGTCGCGGGGGGAACTTACTGATGCACTGGTCGAGGTCGTCTTCGATGCGGAGTGCGCTTCGTTCATAAATCAGGCCCTTCAGGCAATAGTCCGCCAATTGATTCTGGCGGTAACTGGAAAGAATGAGCGTCCTGCCGACCAGGCGTTCTTCGAACAGCGCCAGCCAGAGACGGGTGAAACGGCAGGGTTCGAAGGGAATCGCCCCTTCGATCACGTAGATGTCGAACGCCGGCGCCAGCGCCAGCGCGAACGAAAACTCCTGCCTCGCATACAGCGGCCAATGTTCCATCGGCCGGCTCAGGCTCCTGGGGTCGCTGATCAGGTCGGCCACCAGTTCGTACGTCGCATCGGCATCGATCTCGTACATCTGGCTCACCAGCTCGATCATGCTCAGGCCGTTGGCCTTGCCACGGATGAAGCCCTGCCGGCCGATGGCCCAGGACACGTTGCCCTCGTGCCGCACGAAGCCCTGGCGCGGCGGACGCAGGCCGCACAGCAGGTCGATGATCTGGCGATGCAGCTCCGGCGCGGGCGAAAGCAAGGCGTAGCGGCCGACGGGAATGTCGAGATGGGCGCCGGCCAGCAGCGCCTGCCGGCTGCCGAAGGCCAGGGGTTCATCCGTCACGCCATTGAGATGAATCATCGTCGTTCCTCACATGGGCTGGATATTGGGACGGGCCAGCCGCTCGGCCGCCAGGGCGACCACCATCAGGAAAACCAGGCTGGTCAGGAAATATCCCAGGCTCGCGTCCTGCGACGTGTAGGCGTCGAAATAGGCCGATCGCAACAGCTGCATGCCATGGGAGAACGGCAGCCACAGCATCCAGGGCCGCAATTGCTCCGGCAGCTGCTCCGAGACGAAAAAGACGCCGGAGAAAATCTGCAGGAAGCGCTCGATCACCGGCGCCAGCCGCAGGAAGAAGTGCCAGAAGGTCGCGATCGCGCCGAACAGCAGGCCCATCGCGGCGGCGCAGCACGCCATCAGCACCACGTACAGCATGAAGCCCGGCCAGCTCTTGGGCAGCGTTATGAGGTCCAGCGCATGGCCGGCGCCGATCAGCACCACGAACACCACCAGGTACACCGACACGTACAGCAGCGCCTGCACCAGCGCGCACATCAAGGGCGAAACGCCCTGGAAATTCAACAGGCCGCGGGCCGATACGTACGCCGTGCTGCTCCTGAAGATGATCTGCCGGAACATGATCCAGGTGGTCGCGCCCAGCAGCGAGAAGGTCTGCACGTCCATCCCCAGGATGTAGTGCGTGCCCATCAGGATGTACAGCGACGAAATCAGCGTCAGCAGCACCACCGGGCCCACCAGCGCCCACAACAGGGCGATGCGGCTCTCGCCGTGCATCACGTGCAGCTGGTAGACGAACAGCGCCAGCAACGTGCGTCCGCCTGGCCAGCCGCGGCCGGCCAGGCGCGGATGATGCCCGGCATGCAACCCGCGCAGCCGCTCCCGCAGGATATCCAGGTCGCCGGCCTCCCCCGGGGGCAGCTCCATTTCCAGCGCGACGTCGTTGCGCGACGCCTCGCGGCGCGCCTCCCGCGCCTCCTCCTGCCTGCGCCGTTCCTCGCGCCGCGCGTGCGCCTCGGCCAGGCGCCGGTCCTCGGCCACCAGCCGGGCCGGCATATAGCCCGGCGCGAACACGTCGACGCCCGCGCGGATGTCCTGCTCCAGCAGGCGCACGATGATGCGCAGGCGCCGCCGGGAGAAGTCCGCCAGCGTCTCGTCGACCTTGGCGCGCGCAATCTCCGCGTCCAGCTCCTCCTGCACCGCCTCGTACACCGCCCGCCGGGCGGCCACGGAGTCATGCGGCTCGCCCTGCAGGCGCGCCAGCAAAGGCCTGAACAGCACGGCCGGCTCGGCCTTCGCCTCGAACAGCGCGGCGGGATCCAGGCGCCACGCGGCGACGCCCGAACCCACCGCGTAGCTGCTGTCCTTTCTCCGCGCGCGCCAACCCTTGATCCGATCCTCGTTGCTCATCGACACGCTACTGGCTGACGCCGCTGGAGGAACTCGAGCCGGAGTCGGAGTCGATGGCGCGCGTCGCGCTGAAGCCGGCGCTCATGGTCACGCGGAACGCCGAAAGCACTTTCTGCACCTGCGTGAACGGCGCGTCGGAGATATAGATCGCCTGGCCCTCGTGCACGCTGAATTCGCGCGCCAGCGCCACCTGCTCGGCGCGCGTGAGATCGAACTGGTACACCACCGGCAGCAAGTCCGGCTTGCCGTCCACGCCTGCCTGCGCGGGCGTGAACAGGAAGACCGAGCGCGGGTCCGCCGTCTTGTCGTCCAGGCCCCTGGCATCGGCCAGCGCGTCCAGCACGCTGTAGTTGCGCTTGCTGATCGCCACGCGGCCCTGGTTGCCGGCGGCGCCCAGCACCGTCAGGAACTCACGCGATTCATACGCGGTGATGACATCGCCCGGGCGCAGCAGGATGTCGTTGTTCTGGTTGCGGTAGATGTCCGACAGGCGCACCGAGGCGACCTGATTGTCGCGTCGCAGGCTGACGACCAGTTGCTCCGGATTGGTCTGCACCGGCGCGGCCTGCGCCAGCGCGCTGCTCAGGCGCTGGGCGGTCTGCGTGATGGGATACATGCCCGGCTTGGTCAGGTTGCCCTGCACCGTCACCATCTGTCCGCGGGCGTCGGCCACGCGCGTCACGCTGACGTCGGCGCCGGCCACCAGCCGGCTCAGGCGCCCGACGATGGCGTCGTGCAGTTGCGCCAGCGTCATGCCGCCGGCCTGGAATTTGCCGAGAATGGGAAACGCGACATTGCCGTTGCGGTCCAGTTCCTGGTTGCCCAGGTCGCTCACGCCGGACGGGTCCGCCGTGAACACGCCCAGCCCGCCGCGCTCCCACACTTTCACGTTGACGCCGTCGCCCGGCACCAGGCGGTCGAAACCGGCCTGGGTCAGGTCGCGGTAGCGCACGGGAAAATCCGAGACCTCGGCAACCCGGCTCGCGCGCGCGAGCTCGCGCGAGGCCTGCATCACGACCACGTCCTTGGCGTCGTGGGCGCCTGTCACCTCACTGAGCATGGGGCCGGAACGCGGCAACTGGCAGCCGCTGAGCGTAAGCACGGTAATCAGCAGCAGGGCCGGCGCCGCGAGGCGGCGCGGGCCCGCGGCCGGGACGTTCATTTGCATAGTTTCCTTTGTCTTCGAAACCAGGGGACCTGGAGGGGGCCTGGGTAAGGCGGGCGTTCAGGCCTGCATCAGGCGCATCGGCGGCATATCCATGCTCTCGTCGTTCTCCGACTCGGGCATGGCCGGCATGCACAGGCTCAGGAACTTGGCCAGCATGGCCTCCAGCGAGAACAGGGTCTGCGCCCGATGGCGGCTTTGCGCCCTCAGGCTCGCGTCGGCGCGCACCCGATCCACGATCGAGGCGACCTTGTCGCAGGCCTCGTGCAGGTCCGGATGTTCGACATCGCCCAGCAGGTGGCCGGTCTGGTCCTCCTCGAAACACTCGCCCGCCCCGCCGGCCGGCGTCGAGACCACCGGCACGCCGAGCAATTGGGCTTCGATCAGCACGTTGGGCAGGCCCTCGTAGCGCGACAGCAGCACCTTGGCATCCATCTGCGAATACCAGTAGCCCACGTGGTTCGACAAGCCGACCAGCAGCAACCGGTCCATCACGCACAATTCCTGCGCCAGCGCCACGATGTTCTCGTGCAGGCGGCCGTCGCCGACGATGACGAAGCGCGCCTGCGGACGCTGCTTCAGGTAGAGCGCCGCGAGCTTTATCCATAGTTGCGGCCGCTTGTCCGGCTCCAGGCGGAACACGCCGCCGATGGTCTCCGTCGCGTCGGCGGTGCTTTCCTGGAAGGCGCGCCACTTTTCCTGGTCCGTCGCCGCGGCATCGGTGGCCAGGTCCGGCACGCCGTTGTACAGCACGTGGAAGCGCACGATGGGAATGCCGAGCCACTCCGCGTAGGCCTCGGCGGCCTTGCGGCTGTTGCTGACGAAATGCACGCCGGGCACCTGCGCCAGGGCCTGGTACAGCTCGGGATACTCCTCGCGGAAGCGGTCCTTGCGGATGTTCGGCGGCAGGCCGCGGAACACCAGGTGGATGGTCGGCGCGCCGGCCAGCAGCGCCGCCAGGGCGCCGAACAGGCACGTGCCGTCCTGCCACAGGCTGACCACGTCGAAGGTGTTGGCGCGCAACACCGGCGCCAATCGCGTCACGCCGTAGTGGACCGGCGGCGGCAATTGTTCCAGCAGCCGGCTCAGGCTGCCGTCCGGCACCGACTGGTGGGCCACCGAGATCGCCGGCAGCTTGTTGATTTCCGTGACCGGAATCCGCGCCTTGACCAGCACCGACAGGAAGAAGTCCAGCCCCTGCTTTTTGGTGGAACCGGCCGGCTCGGTGTGCTGCTTGACCAGCACCTCGACTTTTTCCGGCTTCATCGGCACGTCGGCGGGCCGCGGGGCGGGCGTATCCGCCATGCGGGCCAGTTCCCCGGCCAGCCGCGTCAGCTGCCGTTCGGCGCCGCCGGGCCCCAGGCTGCCGGTCACCAGCGCGACCGAGACGGGCTTGTCGGGCGAGTATTCCGGAATCTGCCGATTGCGGAAATGCAGGATCGCATGCTTCATCGAGACGATCCTGATGTCCTTGCCGGCCAGCGCGGCTTCGGGCTCCAGGCGCTGATAGAAGGCGTAGTCGCTGGCCAGGCCGTCGGCCAGTTCCGCCGCCTTGCTGCCCGGCGCAAGATGCTTGGCCACGGGCGCGATGACGTCGAAGGCGTCCGCCAGCAGGCCGCGCTTGCGCAGGCGCTTGGCGAACTCGACGCGGATGTTGCGGTCCGTATGCTGCAGGATCAGCCGGCGGAACAGCTCGTCGGACTGCTCATGCGCGCGGATATCGCTCAGCAGCTTGGCGCGGGCGAACAGCCGCGACGGATTGTCCGTGGACTCGGGCAGGTGCCGCTCGACCAGCGCCAGCGCGTCGTCGACGCGGCGCTCCTTGACCAGCCGGGTCGCGCAATAACGCACGATCTCCAGATCGTCCGGGCATTCCCGCAGCAGCGTGGCCCATTGCTCGGCCATACCCTCGTTCAGGCCGGCCGCTTCCTTCAGCCGGAGCAGCAGGAAGCGCACCTTGGAGTCGGCCATGTGGCCGCGCGCCAAGGCTTGCGCGTCGACCAGGTTCGCCTGCGCCACCTGGACCCGTCCCGACGCCGCCACGATTTCCTCCAGCCGCGTCTTGACCTCCTGCAGGTCGGACGCGGTGTTCTTGCGTTCGGTAGTCAGTGGCGGATTCATGCGGCCTTCCTGCGGTTGGCCTTGTCGATCCACACCAGGCAGCGCTGGATGTAGTGGTCGTACTGGGCCGGATTGTCGGAACGTTCCTGGAGCGCGCGCCAGTAGGGCAAGGCCTGTTCGAAGCGGTGCAGCCGCATGGCGCCGACCGCGGCCAGGCGCAGGCCGATGGGATCGTCCGGCACCAGCTGCAGGATGCGCTCACCCAGCGCCAGGCGCTCGGTGGTGCTGGACGAGTCCAGCGCGCGCGATTCGGCGTACAGCACGGCCAGGATTCGCCGCTTCTCGTGGTCGACTTCCGTCATCTGCGGCCACGACTGCGCCACGCGCTCGAGCAGGTTCCAGGCCGCCTTGGGATCGCCCGCCGACAGGATCTCGCGGGCGCCGCGGATGGCGCGCGGTCCCAGCCTTCCCAGCTGGCGTTCGGCTTCCTCCTTGGCGCTCTGGTCGGCCGAGCCATGGGCCAGCACCATCTTGTAGGCGTCGATGGCCTCGCCGAACCAGCCGCCGTTGAACGCGACCCGCGCGAAATGCAGCTGCGTGCTGAAAGGCGCGGATTCGTTGGCGGCGGCCTGCTCCAGGTGCCGCATGGCGGTCTGCTTGTCGCCCAGCGCGTCGGCCGCGCGGCCGCGCATCGCATGCAGTTCCGGGAACTCGACGCCGGTGTCCAGCGCGATGTCGGTCAGGTCGATCACTTCCTTGTGGTTGCCCGCCACCAGCGCCGCCCGCACGCCCAGGCGCATGGCGCGCTCGAAGGCGCGCTGCGCGCGCACGCCGGCCAGGGCGTCGGGGTTGAGCAGGCGGTGCGCGCAGATGCGCTCGGCGGCATCGCGCAGGCGGCCTTCTTCCAGCGCCTGCGCGCCCTCTTCCGCCCAGGCCGTGGATTGCGCGCGCAGCCAGGCCGAAATGTCCTCCTGCTCGCTGTCGGCAAGTTTGCAGGACACGGCCAGCGCGGCGGCGGCCATGATGCATCCGCGCCAGGTCGCTTCCTTGACCAGTTCCAGCGCCTCCACGTCCTTGAGCGTGGGCGACTCGGACGCCAGCGCTCGCAGCCCCGTACGGTCCCCGGCGATCAACCGGTCGCGCCACAGCATGGCGAAGCTGCGGCCATGCGACGGAATCGCGGCGCGCACCTCATGGACCCAGCGCAGGGTGGCGTCCATATCGCTGCCGGCCTGCAGCAGCGAGAGCACGGTGTCGGCCGCCTCCGTGGCGGTCGCGTCCTGCGGCGCGGAAATGCGGAACAGCTGCTTCCAGTTGCCCAGGGCTTCGTCCACGAATCCCAGGTGACCGGCCGAAATCGCCGCGATGCGCACGATTTCCGGCGTCTCGATCTCGTCGCCCAGCAGGCCGGCGGCCAGCGAGTGCGCCAGGTCATAGCGACCCAGCTTGAAGTGGTTGCGCATCAGGATCTGCTCGGCCTTGCTGCCGGTGGCCAGCGTGCCGTCCGCGCCGCCCAGCAGCGCCAGCGATCCTTCGTAGTCGCCCAGCTCTTCCTGGATGCGCGCGAACAGCAGCGTGTGGTCGGGCAGGCCCGGATGGCGGCGCAGCACGTCGCGCAGGCGGCGCGAGGCTTCGCGCAGCTCGCCCGCGTCCCAGATCTTCTCGATGCGCTCCGCGCTTTCTTCGGCGCCCAGCTTGGGCACGCTCAACTGCGGGGTGGAGGCGCTCAGGCGCGGACGCACGAAGGTCTTGAACCACTCGGTGTACAGGCGTTCGGCGAACAGCGGGGTGTAGTGCGTCAGGTCCAGCCCGCCATCTTCCATCGCGTCGGCCTGCCCGATCTTGTTCATCAGCGGCGTCGGATCGTAGCAAGGCACGCCGATGCGCTGGGCGCTGGCGGTCACCGCGGCGATCAGCTGGGCGCGTTGTTCGATCGGCACGTTGTCGGGCGTCATGGCGTTGACGTGCGTGACGAACACCACCTTGTCCCGGCCCAGCAGGTCGACCAGTTGCTGCATCTGCTGCTCGATCTCGTCGTCCGTCTGCTCACGCTTGACGATGCGGGCAAGCAGGTCCCGATTGTCCGCCGACAGGCTCTTGAAGACGGGATCCTGGTCCAGCCATGCGCGCCGCTCGGCGAGCCGTTCGTCGCTGGCCTGCGCCCAGAACGCGCGGGTGCGCGCCCGGTCGGCGAAGAACTCGCTGAAGTAGCGCCCCAGGTAGTTGGACTGGATCGGATAGCCGCCGACGGTCAGCAGCTTGCGCGAGGATAGCTCGACCATATACAGGTCCGCCGGCTTGTGCACGCCGCGCCGGGCCTGCTCGCCGTTCGACGGACGGAAGATCACGCGCTGCACGTCGGTCGGAATCTCGGCCTGGCCGAACATGAAGCGGGCCTGCTGCAGCGCCTCGGCGCTGGTGTGCACGAAACCGTAGTTGCGCCCGAGCTGTTGCTTGATCGGGTAGCGCGCCACGGCATCGCGCAGCGGGGTATGGATGCGGCAGGTGCCGATCGGAGCGATGGTAAAGGCTGTCATTCCGGGCCTCTCCTGTGTTTGATGGGTTGCGGCGGGCCTGGACTCAGAGCGTCCAGTACAACAGGTCGGACTGAAGCCGGCGGCTGTCCAGCACCGACTTCAGGTCGCACACCATGCCGCCGGCCTTGACCAGTTGCGGCAGGTCTTCCCAGATGGTGTCCATGGTTTGGCGGTGCGGCACCGCCAGGATCAGCACGTCCATGTCGCGGAACTGGTCGCGCTCCACCAGGCTGATGCCGTACTCATGGCGCATCTGTTCCACATCGACCATCGGGTCGCAGGCCACCGGCGTGATGCCGTAGTCGCCCAGCGCGCGATACAGATCGACCACCTTCGAATTGCGGATGTCCGGCACGTTTTCCTTGAACGTCATGCCGAGGATGCCGACCCGGGTCGAGGCGTTCAGGCGACCATTGCGCGCCAGGGTCTGCACCACGCGCGAGGCCACGTGGCCCGCCATGCCGTCGTTGATGCGGCGGCCCGACAGGATGACCTCGGGGTGGTAGCCCAGCTCCTGCGCCTTGGACGTCAGGTAGTAGGGATCCACGCCGATGCAGTGGCCGCCGACCAGGCCGGGCGTGAACTTGAGGAAGTTCCACTTGGTGCCCGCCGCTGCCAGCACCTCGGCGGTGCGGATGCCGACCAGGTCGCAGATCTTCGACATCTCGTTCATCAGCGCGATGTTGATGTCGCGCTGCGTGTTTTCGAGCACCTTGGCGGCCTCGGCCACCTTGATGGAAGAGGCGCGATGCACGCCCGCGTCGATGATCTGCTCGTAGACGCCCGCGATAATCTCCAGCGATTCCTCGTCCTGGCCGGACACGATCTTGACGATCTTCTCCAGCGGATGCTCGCGATCGCCCGGATTGATCCGTTCGGGGCTATAGCCGAGCTTGAAATCCACGCCGCAGCGCAGGCCCGATGCCTTTTCCAGCTCCGGACCGCAGATTTCCTCGGTCGCGCCGGGGTGCACGGTGGATTCGAAAACCACGATGCAGCCGGGACGCAGCACCGGGCCGATCGACCGGCAGGCGCGCACCAGCAGGGAAAAATCAGGATTGTTTTTCTCGTCGACCGGCGTCGGCACGGCCACGACGAAGAAATCGCACCCTTCCAATTCGCTCACCTGGTCGGTGAACTGCATGGGGGAAGCCAGCAATGCATCACGCTCGATCTCGCCGGTCCAGTCCTCACCCTCTTTCAGGCTCGTGATCCGCCGCTTGTCCACATCAAAGCCGACGACATCAAAACGCCTGGAAAATGCCACGGCCACGGGCAGGCCGACATATCCTAGACCGCACACTGCGATTCTCTTTACCACGGGGGACCTCACTGTTTTCGTCGTGTCGAAGACACTAGAAACCGACACCCGGGCATTACCGAATCGATGCGGAATCGCATCGCATTTGCCTGCCCGGGGTGGACGCGTTGCTCAAATTTGATTACATCTCGATACCCCGCCATACGGTCGGGTAGCGAGCCAACGAATCGTAGGCCCGGCAGACAGCAAATTTTTTTCTAAAAGTTTTCGATGCTATGGAAATAAGTCGCCGAGGTCGTAATAAACGTGGGGAAATCCCTGAAATAATCTCTTTTCCAACACAATTTGAAATGAATGAGATTGTTTGTCTTGTTAGCAAATATATAAAGTCGTTTTCTTATCTTGGCTTAATAAAACTGCAAGGAATGAGCATTCGTTCGGGAGCAGCAGTAAGCGCCCTGGGATAAATGTCTTTATTGCAACTTCAAGTCACGGATGGCGTCCGAATTTCCAAAAAATATCGTGCTAGAAGGGAATCGAAAATACTCACGCCGATTGACCATTTCCAAAGGCCGTGGCATACGCGCCCGCGAGTGGCGTACCCGGAAATCTGTCCTGATATTGAAATGACTTCCACCGATGACAGGCCGGTGGATTACACATTCGAACAAGTGCGCCAAAAGGGTGGCCGCCGATCCGCGCATATACCCGCCCCGCCTTCCGGAGAATGCGCCTGGCGTCCCGGCGGGAAACCGGAGCGCGGCCGCATGAAAAAGCCCCCGGGAACCGCAAGGTCCCCGGGGGCTTGGCATGCCGCTGGCGCCGGCCAGGCGCCGCCCTGCCTATTGCAGCAGGCTGCGCAGCATCCAGGCGTTCTTTTCGTGCACGTCCAGGCGCTGGGTCAGCAGGTCGGCGGTGGGCTGGTCATTGGCGGCATCGGCCTTCTCGAAGGCGGCGCGGGCCGTCTTGGCGACCGATTCGTTGGCGTTGACCAGCAGGCGCACCATCTCCAGCGCTTCCGGCACGGATTCCGGCTCGGCGATGGACGACAGCTTGGCGTACTCGCGATACGTGCCCGGCGCATAGTGGCCCAACGCGCGGATGCGTTCGGCGATGCTGTCCAGCGCGTTCCACGACTCGGTGTACTGGGTCATGAACATCAGGTGCAGCGTGTTGAACATGGGCCCCGTGACGTTCCAGTGGAAGTTGTGCGTCATCAGGTACAAGGTGTACGAGTCGGCCAGCAGCTTGGACAGTTCGCCGGCGACGGCGGCGCGGTCCTTGTCCGAAATGCCGATGTTGATGCGCGGAACGCTGGGGGTCTTCTTGGAGGACTTTGCCATTGCTAGCTCCCTGTGGGGTTGGTAGACAAAACGAGGATAACACCGCGATTGCGACAATCCGGCCCAAACGCCGGCCGGCGCGAGGCGGCTTGATCGAGCGCAAATGCGCTCGCAATTTCAATCCTGCACGGCCGCGGCTTCGTCCGACAGCATCCGCACGCCGGGCAGCTCGCATTCGTACACCGCCTGGGCCAGCGCCTCGATCGCCGCCAGCCTCGGGAAGCTGCGGCGCCAGGCCAGCACCACGCGGCGCTCGGGCACGTGGCCCTCGAACGGCAGGTAGCGCAGCAGGCTGTTGGAAGGCGGCTGCTCCGGCACCGCCGTCACCGGCAGCACCGTCACGCCGATGCCCGCGGCCACCATGTGGCGGATCGTCTCCAGCGAAGAGCCCTCGAAGGTGCGCTGGATGCCGTCGCTGGCGGCCGAGAAGCGCGACAGTTCCGGACACACCTCCAGCACCTGGTCGCGGAAACAGTGGCCGCTGCCCAGCAGCAGCATGGTCTGCTGCTTCAGGTCCTGCGCGTCGATCGATTCGCGCTGCGCCAGCTCGTGGTCTTGCGGCACCGCCACCACGAATGGCTCGTCGTACAGCGGCTGCATCACCAGCCCCGCTTCCGGCAGCGGCAGCGCCATGATGGCGCAATCGATCTCGCCCTGGCGCAGCAGCTCCACCAGCCGCACGGTGAAGTTCTCCTGCAGCAGCAGCGGCATCTGCGGGGTGCGGCCGATCTGCACCGGCACCAGGCGCGGCAACAGATACGGGCCGATGGTATGGATCACTCCGACCCGCAACGGGCCGGCCAGCGGGTCGTGCCCCTGGCGCGCGATCTCCTTGATGCTGGCGCTCTCTTCCAGCACCTTCTGGGCCTGGGCGACGATGCGCTGGCCGATGGGCGTGACGCCCACTTCGGCGCCGCCGCGCTCGAACAGCGTCACGCCCAGTTCGTCCTCGAGCTTGCGGATCGCCACCGACAGCGTGGGCTGGCTGACGAAACAGGCCTCGGCCGCCCGGCCGAAATGGCGCTCACGGGCCACGGCCACGATGTATTTGAGTTCGGTCAGAGTCATGGACTAGGCCCCGGGGGTTGGGCGCCGGCCCGGCGGGCGGCGCTGGAAAATGAAAAGGTCATTGGCAAACCCGTCCGCTAGGTGCGCAGGAAGTCTTCCCGGCCCCGCATCCAGCGGGCCAGGTGCGCCTCGACGGCGGCGGGATGTTCGGCGCGCAGCCAGACCGCGGCATCGCGCGCCTGTTCGGCGATCTCGGCGTCGGTTTCCAGATCGGCAAAGCGCAGCAGCGCCATGCCCGACTGGCGCGTGCCCAGGAATTCGCCGGGGCCGCGCTGCTCCAGGTCGCGGCGCGCAATCTCGAAACCGTCCGAGGTTTCGAACATGGCGCGCAGGCGTTCGCGCGCCACCTGCGACAGCGGCGTCTGGTAGAGCAGCACGCAGACCGATTCGGCGGTGCCCCGCCCCACCCGGCCGCGCAACTGGTGCAACTGCGCCAGGCCGAAGCGTTCGGCGTGCTCGATGACCATCAGCGAGGCATTGGGCACGTCCACCCCGACCTCGATCACGGTGGTGGCCACCAGCAGGTCGATCTCGCCCTCGCGGAAGGCCTGCATCACGGCGGCCTTCTCGGCCTGCGGCAGGCGGCCATGCACCAGGCCGATGCGCAGGTCCGGCAGGTCCACCCGCATGCCTTCGTAGGTATCGACGGCGGTCTGCAGTTCCAGCGCTTCGCTTTCCTCGACCAGCGGACAGACCCAATACGCCTGCTGTCCGCCGCGCGCGGCCTGCGCGATGTGGGCGATGACTTCCTCGCGGCGCGCGTCCGACACCAGCTTGGTCAGCACCGGCGTGCGCCCCGGCGGCAGTTCGTCGATCACCGACACGTCCAGGTCGGCAAAAAAGGTCATGGCCAGCGTGCGCGGGATCGGCGTGGCGCTCATGTTGAGCTGATGCGGCACGATGCGGCCGCGCACCGTCTCGCCCTTGCGCGTCAGCGCCAGTCGCTGGCCGACGCCAAAGCGGTGCTGCTCATCGACGATCGACAGGCCAAGGCGCTGGAATTCGACATGGTCCTGGATCAGCGCCTGCGTGCCCACCACCAGTTGCACGCTGCCGTCGGCCGCGGCGGCGGCGGCCTCGCGGCGCGCCTTGGCGGTCAGGCTGCCGCTGAGCCAGGCGACGTTCACGCCCAGCGGCTGCAGCCACGACACCAGCTTGCGGAAATGCTGTTCGGCCAGGATCTCGGTGGGCGCCATCAACGCCACCTGCGCGCCGCCGGCGATGGCCTGGGCCGCGGCGATAGCGGCGACCACGGTCTTGCCGCTGCCGACGTCGCCCTGCAGCAGGCGGTGCATCGGGTACGGCCGCGCCAGATCCGCCGAAATCTCGGCCACCACGCGCTGCTGGGCGCCGGTCAGCTTGAACGGCAGCGCCTGGTACAGCCGGTCCACCAGGCCGCCCGGCTCGTCGCGCACGGGCAGCACCTCGGCTTCCTTGACCCGGCGCGCGGCGCGCGCCGCCGCCAGCGACAGCTGCTGGGCCAGCAACTCATCGAATTTGATGCGACGCCAGGCCGGATGCACCCGGTCCAGCAGCGCCGCTTCGGATTCGCCCTGCGCCGGCGTGTGCAGCGCGCGGATAGCCGGCGCGAACGGCGGCAGGTCGTAGCGCGCCAGCGCTTGCGGCGGCAGGGTATCGGACAGGTCGGCGCGGTCGAGCGCCTGGGCGATGGCGCGCCGCAGCGTCAGCTGCGGCAGGCCCTCGGTACTGGGATAGACCGGCGTCAGGGCGGTGGGCAGCGGCGCGTCGGCATTGGTCAGGCGCGGATGCACCATCTCGCGTCCGAACAGGCCGCCGCGCACTTCGCCGCGCGCGCGCAGCCGCTTGCCGACCGTGACCTGCTTTTGCTGGCTGGGATAGAAATTCAACCAGCGCAATTGCAGTTCGCCGCTGTCGTCCGCCAAGGTGGCGGTGAGCTGGCGACGCGGCCGGTAGAGCACTTCGGATTTGGTGATCTCGCCTTCGACCTGGCCGGCGAAGCCGGGGCGCAACTGGCTGATCGGGATCACCCGGGTCTCGTCCTCGTAGCGCAGCGGCAGGTGCAGCACGAAGTCCTCGGGCAGCACCAGACCCAGGTTACGCAGCTTGCGCTCCGTATCCGTCATGGCTTTGCCGGCGCCTTTGGTATCGGCGCCGGATCGCTTGGTAGCCACGGCCGCGGCCGGCATATCGGGATGAAACCCCTGGGAAAACGCGTGGTGGCGTTACAGGACCAGGATGGCCTCGACCTCGAACTGGGCGCCCTTGGGCAGGCTGGCCACGCCCACCGTCGAACGGGCCGGGAACGGCTGCGGAATCAGCTCGGCCATGATGGCGTTGGCGGCGGTGAACTTGCCCAGGTCGGTCAGGAACAGCGTCAGCTTGACCACCTGGTCCAGCGTGCCGCCGGCGGCCTCGACCACCGCGGTCATGTTGGCGAACGCCTGGCGCACCTGCGCATCGAAGTTCTCGGAGACCAGGTCGCCGGTGCCGGGTTCGAGGCCGATCTGGCCCGACAGGTAGACGGTCTTGGTGCCGCTGACGGCAACCGCTTGCGAGTAAGGGCCGACGGCGGCGGGCGCGGCGTCGGTATGGATGATTTGCTTGCTCATGGGCGGAATCCTTCTGGTGACGGATAGCTACAACTATCGGATTTTAATCGGCAATAGGGTT
This sequence comes from Achromobacter sp. EG18, assembly GCF_059759395.1. Lineage (NCBI taxonomy): Bacteria > Pseudomonadati > Pseudomonadota > Betaproteobacteria > Burkholderiales > Alcaligenaceae > Achromobacter > Achromobacter sp. EG18. The sequence continues at coordinate 929,074 of NZ_CM186213.1, read as the reverse complement.
TTGCGAAAGGCTCATGCGAGCCGACCCGAGCCTCCCATGTTACCCACACTTCACGGCGCGCAAGGGCAATCCGTCATCGGAACGCCGCGCCGATCTCCGCCCGGCTGGCCCACAGCAGGTCGTACAGCGCCTGGGCCGCCAGCGGCAGGCTACGCCCCTGGCGCCACACCAGGTACAGCGGCCGAAGCAGCGCCTTGCCCGCCAGCGGCACGATGCGCAGGTCCGGCCCGCCGAAATGGAACAGCGTCATCGCCGGCACCACCGCCACCCCCAGGCCGGCGCGCACCAGTCCCGTGACGGTCGCCAGGTGCTCGACCTCGAACACCGGCGGCGGCGCATCGGCGCCGAAGGCCGCATCCAGATGCTTGCGCACGCTGCTGTTGCGCGCCAGCTGGATCACCGCGTGGCGCGCCACGTCGCGCAGCCGCACCCGCGCCATCGCCGCCAGCGGATGGTCGGCGCGGCACACCAGGAAATAGCGGTCGGCGTGCAGGAACTCGCTGTCCAGGTCGCTCATGTCCGGCCGCCTCGACGCCACCGCGAAATCCACCTGGCCGTCGCGCACCATGTCCAGGCACGGATCGAGCAAGGCGTCGCGCAGGTCCACCGCGATGCCCGGATGCTGCTCGCGGAACCGCGCCAGCAGCGGCGGCAGCCAGCCCGCCGCCAGCGACGGCAGCGCGGCCAGCGCCACCCGGCCGCGGCGACGGGCCGCGTGGTCGCGCAGGTCTTCCATTACCAGGTCCATGTCGGCCAGCAGGCGGCGCGCCGAGGCATCCAGCACGCGCCCTTCGGCCGTCAGCTCCACATTGCGGGTATTGCGGTCGAACAGTCGCAGGCCGGCGCTGTCTTCCAACTGGCGGATCAACGCGCTGAAGGCCGGCTGCGTCAGGTGGCAGCGCTGGGCGGCGCGGGTGAAGTGCCTTTCGTCGGCCAGGGCCACGAAAGCGCGTAATTGCCGGGCGGATAGATTCATGGTTTTTCTGGATTAATTGATCCGATATTTCTATTTTACGGATGAGCGGGCGCTGCCTATAGTGGGCTCCGGCTTCCCCTACGCGACTTTTATGCCTTCCTCTCCCCTGCTCATCGGCTGCGCCTCCGGCTTCTCGGGCGACCGCAGCGACGGCGCCGCCGCCGTGGTGCGTACGCTGGCCGCCCGGGGCGGCGGCACGCTGATCTTCGAAACCCTGGCCGAGCGCACCCTGGCGCTGGCGCAACTGGCGCGCAATGCCGACCCCCGCCGCGGCTTCGAGCCGTTGCTGGACGAGCTGGTGGCGCCAGTGCTGGCCGACTGCCTGCGCCACGGCATCGCCATCGTCAGCAACTTCGGCGCCGCCAACCCGGTCGGCGCCGCGCGCCGCATCGCCGAGCTGGCCGCGCAACAGGGCTTGCCGGCGCCGCGCATCGCCGTGATCCATGGCGACGCCCTCGACACACCAGACCAGCGCGACCTGCTGCGCCAGCGCCTGGGCGCGGCGCTGGACGGGGTCGAGGTGGTCAGCGCCACGGCCTACCTGGGCGCCACCGAGATCGCGCAGGCGCTGGCCGCCGGCGCACAGATCGTCGTCGCCGGTCGCGTCGCCGACCCGTCGCTGACACTGGGTCCGGCGCTGGCCCACTTCGGCTGGCGCCACGATGACTGGCCGCGCCTGGGCCGCGCCACCATGGCCGGCCACATGCTCGAATGCGGCTTGCAGGTCACCGGCGGCTACTTCTGCGTGCCGGGCCTGAAGGAAGTGCCGGACGTGCATGCCGCGGGCTTTCCCATCGCCGAGATCCACGCCGACGGCGAGTTCGTCATCGGCAAGGCCGCCGATACCGGCGGGATGGTGGACGCCCGCACGGTCAAGGAACAACTGCTGTACGAGGTGCACGATCCCGCGCGCTACCTGACCCCCGACGTGACCGCCGACCTGAGCCAGGCGCGCGTCGAGGAACTGGGCCGCGACCGTGTCGCCGTGCGCGGCATCACCGGCCACGCGCGCCCGGCCGAACTCAAGGTCAACGTCTGCCACCACGGCGGCTGGCTGGCCGAGGCCGAAATTTCATACGCCGGCGTGCAGGCCGAGGCGCGCGCGCGGCTGGCCGCCGACATCGTGCACAAGCGTCTCGGATCGGCGCTGCGCCTGCGCGCCGACCTCATCGGCGCCATCAGCATCCTGGACAACGACGCGGGCGCCCTGCGCCACGACCATCCCGGCGGCCAGGCGCGCGACGTGCGCCTGCGCATCGCCGGCGAGCACGCCGAGCGCGCCATCGCCGAACGCGTGCTGCGCGAGGTCACGGCGCTCTATACCTGCGGCCCGGCCGGCGGCGGCGGCGTGCGCACCGCGCTGCGCCCGCGCCTGAACATGGTGTCCTGCACCATTCCCCGCGAGGCCGTAACCAGCGGCTGGCGCTTCCTGGACGAGATCCCGCAATGAACCCAGCCCTGACCTCCGTGCCCCTGTACCGCCTGGGCCACAGCCGCTCCGGCGACAAGGGCGACACCTCCAACCTCAGCCTCATCGCCTGGGATCCCGAATGCTATGAGGTGCTGGCCGAGCAGGTCACCGAAGCGCGCGTGGCCGCCTGGTTCGGCTATCGCCGACCGGCCCGCGTCACCCGCTACCTGTTGCCGACCCTGCACGCCATGAACTTCGTGCTCGAAGGCGTGCTGGACGGCGGCGTGAACGACGCGCTCAACCTGGACGCGCACGGCAAAAGCCTTTCCTTCCGCTTGCTGGACATGACGGTCCAGGTCAGCCCCGCGCTGGCCGCCCGCCTGCCCGACATCGCGGGCGACCACCCCGCCCCCGCCTGACCCCCGCAGTCCCTCACCACCACAACAACACACAACACACGACAGGAGACACACCATGCGCTTTACCCTCAAGGGCCGGCTGGCCCTGCTGCTGGCGGCCCTGCCGCTGACGGCCCTGGCCCAGGGCACGGCGGCGACGGGCTTTCCCGCCAAGCCGATCACCTTCATCGTGCCGTTCGCGGCCGGCAGCGCCACCGACCAGATCGGCCGCGCCATCGGCCAGGGCGTCACCGAGCAGACCGGCCAGGCCGTGGTGATCGAGAACAAGCCCGGCGCCAGCGCCATGATCGGCGCCGCCACCGCGGCCCGCGCCGCGCCCGACGGCTACACGGTGCTGATCACCACCAACACCACCCACGCCGCCAACGAGCATCTGTACAAGACGCTGACCTACCACCCGGTCAAGGACTACGCGCCGATCTCGCTGCTCGGCAAGGGCGGCCAGATCATGGTGGTCAACCCCAACTCGGCCGCCAAGTCGGTGGGCGACTTCCTGGCGCAGGCGCGCCAGTCGCCCGGCAAGCTGAGCTTCGGCAGCGGCAGCTCCAGCAGCCGCATCGCCGGCGAACTGCTGCAGCAAATGGCCGGCGTGCAATTGCTGCACGTGCCCTACAAGAGCAACCCGCTGGCCGTCACCGACCTGCTGGGCGGGCAGATCGACATGATGATCACCGACACCGCCACGGGCCTGCCGCAGGTCAAGTCCGGCAAGCTGCGGGCCCTGGGCGTGACCGGCCAGGCGCGCTCGCCGCTGGCGCCGGACGTGCCCACCATCGCCGAGTCCGGCGTGCCGGGCTACGAGATGGGCTATTGGTTCGCGGCCTACGCGCCGGCCGGCACCCCGCCGGACGTGGTCAAGCGCCTGAACGAGCTGCTGGTCAAGGCCACGCAGAGCGCTCCGGCCAAGCAGTTCTATGCCCAGACCGGCACCGACCCGGCCAGTTCCACGCCCGAGGAACTGGCGCGGTTCCAGCAGGCCGAGTCGAAGAAGTGGGGCGACATCATCAAGAAGGCCGGCATCCAGCCCGAATGACGTCCCCGGGGCGGCGCGCCCGCGCTGCCGCCTTTATCGCAACGCCGGAAACAAAAAGCCCCGTCGCATGTGCAACGGGGCTTTTTTGCCACGAAGGAAGGACCGCGCCTTATTTGTCCACGAAGGCGCGCTCGACCACGTAGTCGCCCGGCTGGCCGACGCCCGGGGACACCACGAAACCGCGCTTGTCCAGCATGGCGCTGATGTCGGCCAGCATGTGCGGGCTGCCGCAGATCATGGCGCGATCGGTTTCGGGGTTGATCTGGGGAATGCCGATGTCTTCACACAGCTTGCCGTTTTCCATCAGCTCGGTGATGCGGCCCTGGTTGCGGAACGGCTCGCGCGTGACGGTCGGGTAATAGACCAGCTTTTCGCGCACCACGTCGCCGAAGAACTCGTTGTTGGGCAGTTCGTTCTCGATGAAGTCGGCGTAGGCCAGCTCGCTGACCCAGCGCACGCCATGCACCAGAATGACCTTGTCGAAGCGTTCGTAGACGTCCGGATCCTTGATGATGCTCATGAAGGGCGCCAGGCCCGTGCCCGTGCCGAACAGGAACAGGTGCTTGCCGGGCTTGAGGTCGTCGACCACCAGCGTGCCGACCGGCTTGCGGCTGACCAGGATGGTGTCGCCTTCCTTCAGATGCTGCAGGCGCGAGGTCAGCGGACCGTTCTGCACCTTGATGCTGAGGAATTCGAGGTTCTCTTCGTAATTGGCGCTGGCGATGCTGTACGCCCGCAGCAGCGGCTTGCCTTCGACTTCCAGGCCGATCATGACGAAGTGGCCGTTGTGGAACCGCAGGGCCGCGTCACGCGTGGTGGTGAAGGAGAACAGGGTGTCGTTCCAGTGGTGCACGCTCAGCACGCGCTCGGTATTGAAAGCAGCCATGTCGTATCTAGTAAGGGCGGAACCAGGGGTCGACGGGAAACCGCAACGGCCTCGGCTCGTTCCGCGAGGGGTTCGCCATGGCGCACAAAAGACGCGCCCGGCATTAGGGTTGTCCCTATTCTACAGGGACTTGATGATAATTGCTCTCATTATTCCGTAATACCCTTATGCCGTATTGATGGGGATCAAGGGTCTTATGCACAGTCTTACATTGAGTTGAATACGATAAAACTTCCTGTTATCGTCCCGCTCTGACTTGATAATCATTTTCGTTAGCAGACCGCTTTGCCGGAGTCCCTATGTCCAAGCGTCCCCAAATGACCACCCTGCTGCGCGCCCTGGCCCTGGCCGGCGCTGCCGCCTTCGCCGTCCCGGCCCACGCGGCCGAGGAAGTCAGCCTCTACACCACCCGGGAACCGAAGCTGATCCAGCCGCTGCTGGACGCCTTCACCAAGGAAAGCGGCATCAAGGTCAACACCGTCTTCGTCAAGGACGGCCTGCTCGAACGCGTCAAGGCCGAGGGCGCCAAGTCGCCCGCCGACGTCCTCATGACCGTCGACATCGGCAACCTGCTCGACCTGGTGGACGGCGGCGTGACGCAGTCGATCAAGTCGCAGACGCTGGAATCGGTCATCCCCGCCAACCTGCGCGGCGCCGATGGCAAATGGTACGCCCTGTCGCTGCGCGACCGCGTGCTGTACGTCGAAAAGGACCTGAAGCTGGAATCCTTCCGCTACGAGGACCTGGCCGACCCGAAATGGAAGGGCAAGGTCTGCATCCGCTCGGGCCAGCACCCCTACAACACCGCCATGGTCGCCTCCATGATCGCCCATGACGGCGCCGAGGCCACCGAGAAGTGGCTGCGCGGCGTCAAGGCCAACCTGGCCCGCAAGGCCGCCGGCGGCGACCGCGACGTGGCCCGCGACATCCTGGGCGGCATCTGCGACATCGGCCTGGCCAACGCCTACTACGTCGGCCACATGAAGAACGCCGAACCCGGCACCGACGCGCGCAAGTGGGGCGACGCCATCAAGGTGGTCCGCCCGACCTTCGCCAACGAGAAGAGCGGTGGCACCCACGTGAACGTCAGCGGCGCCGCCGTGGCGGCCCATGCGCCCAACAAGGCCAACGCCATCAAGCTGCTCGACTTCCTGGTGTCCGAGCCGGCGCAGGCGCTGTACGCGCAGGCCAACTACGAGTACCCGGTGCGCAAGGGCGTCAAGCTCGACCCGGTCATCGCCAGCTTCGGCGAACTGAAGGTCGATCCCCTGCCCCTGACCGAGATCGCCAAGTACCGCAAACAAGCCAGCGAGCTGGTGGACAAGGTCGGTTTCGACAACTAAACCGCAGCCAGGCGGCGCCCACGGGCGCCGTCTCGCGGCACTCAGGCCTGCCCTCGCTCGCCCGGAAAACACCCGGACGGGCGACGGCAGGCCTTGACGCTACTATAGGCGCCGCCCGCGCGGCGCCTTCCCCGCAGTAAACCCGCAGTAAACCTTCTGAAGCATGCATACAGATTCCCTGCCCCGGCCACTGCGTTTGCGCTGGGCTGAACGCGGCGCCGGCTGGCTGGCCGGCGCCGCCCTGATCGGCCTGGCGGTGCTGGCGCCGGTGCTCACCCTGGTCTGGTGGGCGCTGGGCGGCGATCTGTCGCACTGGCGGCACCTGGCCACCTACGTGCTACCGCAGGCGCTGGCCAACACCGCCGTGCTGCTGGCCGGCGTCGGCGTGCTGGTGACATTGCTGGGCACCGGCTCGGCCTGGCTGGTGACGGCCTACGAATTCCCCTCGCGGCGCGCCTTGACCTGGGCGCTGCTGTTGCCGCTGGCGGTGCCGACCTACATCATCGCCTTCGCCTATCTCGACCTGCTGCATCCGATCGGCCCGATCCAGAGCGGCATCCGCGCGCTGCTGGGCTACGACAGCCCGCGCCAGTTCCGGCTGCCGGACCTGCGCTCGATCTACGGCGCCATCTTCGTGCTGGGCTTCGTGCTGTATCCCTATGTCTACCTGAGCACCCGCGTCATGTTCATGACGCAGGCGGCCAGCCTGCTGGAAGCGGCCCGCACGCTGGGCGCCGGCCGCTACGCCGTGTTCTTCCGGGTGGCGCTGCCGCTGGCCCGGCCGGCCATCGTGGTGGGCGTCAGCCTGGCGCTGCTGGAAACCCTGAACGACATCGGCGCCTCGGAATTCCTGGGCGTGCAGACGCTGACCGTATCGGTCTATACCACCTGGGTCACGCGTTCCGATCTGGCCGGCGCGGCGCAGATCGCGCTGACCATGCTGGCCATCGTCATCGGCCTGATCCTGCTTGAGCGCCATGGCCGCAAGCGCCAGCGCTACGCCAATACGCAACGCATGCGGCCGATGCAGCCGCGGCGGCTGCGCGGCGCGGCCGCCGTGCTGGCGGCGGTGCTGGGCTGGATTCCCGTGGTGGTCGGCTTCGCCGCGCCGGCGCTGTATCTGGTCGTCGAGACCTACAAGCGGCTGCACCTGGTGGGCGGCGTTTCCAGCCAGTTGCTCAACGGACTGGGCAACACACTGATCGTGGCGTTCAGCGCCACCCTCGTCACGCTGGTCTGCGGTCTGGTCGTGGCCTGGGCCGGCCGCACGCTGCGCGAAAGCGCCGGCTTCAATCCGGGCCGCGCCTGCGCCCGCGTCGCCAGCCTGGGCTACGCCGTGCCGGGCACCGTGCTGGCCATCGGCCTGCTCACGCCCTTCGTCTGGATCGACACCGCGGTGGCCAAGGTCTTCGGCGGCAGCGGCCTGTTCCTGATGGGTTCGATGGCGGCGCTGGTGTGCGCCTATGCCATCCGCTTCCTGGCCATCTCCACCGGCGCGCTCGAAGCCGGCCTGGCGCGCATTCCGCCGTCGCTGGAACAGGCCTCTCGGCTGCTGGGCGAAAGCTCGGCGGGCACCTTGCGCCGCGTCCACCTGCCGCTGCTGCGCCCGGCGCTGGCGGCCAGCGCGCTGCTGGTGTTCGTGGACGCCATGAAGGAATTGCCGGCCACGCTGCTGCTGCGGCCCATGAATTTCGACACGCTCGCCACCTGGCTCTATGCCGAAGCGGCCCGCGGCACCTACGAGGAAGGCGCGGTCGCCGCGCTGGCGATCGTGCTGGCCGGCCTGCTGCCCGTCATCCTGCTGGCCCGCACCAATCTGAAAATGGGACATTGAACATCGTGCCCGAACTGCTTGAACTCGATCACATCTCCCTGGCCTACGACACCCCCAAGGGCCTGCGGCCCGTGGTGCAGGACCTGACGCTGGGCCTGCCCGCCGGCCACATCGGCTGCCTGCTGGGCGAATCCGGCTGCGGCAAGACCACCGTGCTGCGCGCCATCGCCGGCTTCGAACCGGTGCGCGCCGGCCGCATCCTGCTCGATGGCGCTGTCATTTCCTCGCCCGCCGAACAGGTCGCCCCCGAAAAACGCCGCGTCGGCATGATGTTCCAGGACTACGCGCTGTTCCCTCACCTGTCGGTGGCGCAAAACGTTGCCTTCGGCCTGCGCCGCCTGGAACGCGCCGAGCGAGCGCGCCGCGTCGAAGAGATGCTGGCCCTGGTGGGCCTGGCGCACGCCGCCAACAGTTATCCGCACGAGATCTCCGGCGGCCAGCAGCAGCGCGTGGCGCTGGCGCGGGCCCTGGCGCCCTCGCCCGACCTGCTGCTGCTGGACGAGCCGTTCTCGAATCTGGACGTCGACACCCGCGAACGCCTCGCCTTCGAGGTGCGGGAGATCCTGAAGACCACGGGCCACACCGCCATCCTGGTGACGCACAACCAGGCCGAGGCCTTCGCCATCGCCGACCGCATCGGCGTCATGGCGGCCGGGCGCATCGCGCAATGGGACACGCCCTACAACCTGCACCACCACCCGGCCGACGACTTCGTGCGCGACTTCATCCGCCGTGAAGCGCTGGTGGAACAGCGCGAGCAGGTGTTCGCCCGCGGCCGCTGATCTTCCAGCCGGTTCGCCGCGCCCGGAACATGGGCGCGACACGCGGTGATCGCGCCCGCAGTCAGCGCCGCAGCCCGGTTCGGCCAACCGCGCGGCGCGCGCCGACGGCGGCCGATCAGTCGGCCGACAGCTTGACCTTCTGCGACAGCGCCTTGAACGACTCGTACTGGCTGCGCGTCAGGCGCTCCACTTCCGCCGGCGTCGAGCCATAGGGCATGAAACCGGCTTGCTCCAGCTTGTCCTTGACGTCCGGCATCGCCAGCGCGGCCTGGAAGGCTTCGCTCAACGCGTTGGTGATTTCCGCCGGCATCCTGGCCGGGCCATAGACGGCGAACCACGGATCCACCACTGCCCCGCCGTAGCCCAGTTCGGCCAGCGTCGGCACGTCCGGCAGCGCCGGCGCGCGCTTGCTGCCGGTGACGGCCAGCGCGCGGACCTTGCCCGACTTGATGTGCGGCAGCGAAGCCGGCAGATTGTCGAACATGATCGGCAGATGGCCGCCCAGCAGGTCGTTCAGCGCCTGCGCGCTGCCCTTGTAGGGTATGTGCTGCATGCCGGCGCCGGTGAGCTGGTCGAACATGACGCCGGCCAGGTGCATCGAGGTGCCGGTGCCAGGCGTGCCGAAGGCGGTGCCAGGATGCTGTCTGGCGTAGGCCACCAGGTCCTTGACGCTGTCGGCCTTGAGCGACGGGCCGGTTTCCAGCACGACCGAGGACGCGCCCAGCATGCTGATGCCGGTGAAGTCCTTGGTCGGGTCGAACGGCATCGACGGATAGACGAAGGGATTGAGCGCATTGGTGGAGATGGCGCCGAAGCCGATGGTGTAGCCGTCCGGCGCGGCCTTGGCCACCGCATCCATGCCGATGTTGCCGCCCGCGCCGGGACGGTTCTCGACGATGACAGGCTGGCCCAGTTTCTCGGCCACCTTGGCGCCGGCGGTACGCGCCACCAGGTCGGTGGTGCCGCCCGCGGTGTACGGCACGATGAACACGATGGGCTTGGCCGGATAGCCGGCGGCCTGCGCCACGGCGGCGCCGTGGACCAGGGCCAGCGCGGCCAGGCCGCGCAGCGCGTTCAGGGTAAAACGTTGCATGATGTCTCCATCCCGATTGTTATCACGTTAGGGATGCGCATCATACTGTGTGGCGCAATTCAGACGCCATGAAGAACGAAATCGCGGATCTTCGCGCGCGCCCCGATCCATCCGCCGCGATCGGTGATACAGTGCCGACTTCCCGGCAAGCGGCGCCTTGATTGCGTCCTGGCTTCGCCAGCCCCGAGGCGCCGCGCCCGATGCGCGGCCCCGCCCATACCCACCGACTGCACAGGAGGAAAGCACCATGCAACAACAGACTTCCGCCGTTGCAGGCCGCGTCTAGCACGTTCGAATTTCCTTGCCGCTCATAGCGGCAGACCGTTCGCATTGCCCTGGCCCGGACCTGCCTGACAGGGTCTCTCATTCGTATCGCAATGAGAGCAGCCCTTCTCATGACCTGATCTGGAATTTCCATGGGCAATTGCATTCAAGCATTGTCCGAGCGCGTCACATTGATCGCCTCGGACGACACCTGGATCGAAGGCAACGCGATCCAACAACTACACACCACCGCCAGGCTCGCCGGCATGCGCCGCGTCGCGGGCATGCCGGACCTGCATCCCGGACGCGGCTATCCAGTGGGCGCCGCGTTCTTCTCGCTCGGCCGCCTGTATCCGGCCTTGATCGGCGGCGATATCGGCTGCGGCATGGCGCTCTGGTCGACTCATCTCGAAAGCCGCAAAGTCGCGCCGGACAAGCTCGACAAGCGGCTGCGCAACATCGACGAACCGCTGGACGACACATGGCAGGCGCTAGTGTCGGAACTGGCGCCCGCCGGCGTGGGCCATCGGCAGGCGCTGGGCACCATCGGCGGCGGCAACCACTTCGCCGAGTTGCAGTGCATCGATGAAATCCACGATGCGCAGGCATTGGCGGCCTTGCGCATCGACGAGAAACAACTGCTGCTGCTGGTGCACAGCGGTTCGCGCGGCCTGGGCCGCTCGATCCTGGAGGAACATGTCCGTCGCCATGGCCATGACGGCCTCGGGCAGGACAGCGCCGCATGCCGGGATTACCTGGCGCAACACGACGACGCGTTGCGGTTCGCGCAGGCCAATCGCCACCTGATTGCGCGCCGCATGCTGGCGCGCTGGGACGTGGACGGCGAACAGGTACTGGATGTCGACCACAACCTGGTGACCCCGGCCACCATCGCCGGAGAAGCGGGCTGGCTGCACCGCAAGGGCGCGACCCCGTCCGACGGCGGACCGGTCATCATCCCCGGTTCGCGCGGCGATTTCAGCTATCTGGTGGCGCCGATCGCCAGCGAGGCCAGCCTGTTCTCGCTGGCGCACGGCGCGGGCCGCAAGTGGATGCGCAGCGAGTGCAAGGACCGCCTGTTCAAGCGCTACAGTCCCGCGCAACTGAGCAAGACCCGGCTGGGCAGCCACGTGATATGCCAGGACAGGCAACTGATCTATGAGGAAGCGCCGGAGGCGTACAAACCCGTGGACAGCATCATCGCCAGCCTGCAGCAAGCGGGCCTGCTGACGGTGCTGGCCAGGCTGCGCCCGGTGTTGACCTACAAGACCCGGGGGGAGTGCTGCTGATGATGCTGCTACAGTTATCCGCGGCCCAGGGGCCCGACGAATGCTGCCTGGCGGTCGCCAAGGCCCTCGCCTACCTGTTGCGCGAGGCCGAGGCCCATGGCGTTGGCGTCGATATCCTCGAACGGGAGAGCGGCGCCAAGGCCGGCACGTACCGCTCGGTGCTGCTGGCCCTGGACGGCCCCGGCGCGGCCGGCCTGGCCGCGTGCTGGGAGGGATCAATCCAGTGGATCTGCCCCAGCCCCTATCGCCCTGGCCATCAACGCAAGAACTGGTTCATCGGCGCCTTGCGCTGCGACCCGCCCGCCAGCCGCCTCGACGCGGAAATACGCTTCGAAACAACGCGTTCATCCGGGCCGGGCGGCCAGCACGTCAACAAGACGGAATCCGCGGTGCGCGCGACGCACGTGGCAACGGGCATCAGCGTGAAGGTGCAGTCCGAACGCAGCCAGCATGCCAACAAGCGCATCGCCGCGCTGCTGATCGCGCATCGGCTGGCCCAACACGAGCAGGCCGCGCATGCCACGGAACGCGCCCGGCGGCGGCAATTCCACCACGAGGTGGCTCGGGGCGGTCCCGCGCGCGTGTTCAAGGGAGAGGCGTTCGAGTTGCTGAAAGCCCGATAGGCGACGAATCGGCCGGAGCCGCCGGGCGCATGCCGCCCCGACGCTCCGGCCGCCGACGTCAGGCCCGCGGCGGCGGCAGCGGGATGAACTCGGTCTCGTCGCCCGGCACGGTCTGGCCGAAGCGGTTGCGCTGCCAGTCTTGCTTGGCCTGCTCGATGCGGTCCTTGCTGCTGGAGACGAAGTTCCACCAGATGAAGCGCGGGCCTTCCAGCGGCTCGCCGCCGAGCACCGCGAAGCGCGCGTCGGTACAGGCGCGGATCTGCACCGGGCGGCCCGGCGCGAACACGATCAGGCGGCCGCTTTCGAACACCTGCCCATCCACCTCGACCGAACCGACCACCAGGTAGGCGGCGCGTTCTTCATGTTCGGCGGGCAGCACCGTGACGGCGCCGGCCCGCAACTGCATGTCGCCATAGAACAGCGGCGAATGGGTCTTGACGGCCGAGGTCTTGCCGAACAGCGAGCCGGCCACGACCTGGGCGCGCACGCCCTCGCCTTCAACCACGGGCTGGGCGTCCAGGCCGTAGTGGGTGAAGCCGGGATCGGTTTCCTCGTGCGCCTTGGGCAGGCCGACCCAGATCTGCAATCCGGTCAGGCGCTGCGCGGCCTGGCGGCTTTCGAGCGAGGAACGTTCGGAATGGACGATGCCGCGGCCGGCCGTCATCCAGTTCACTTCGCCCGGCAGGATGGTCTGCGTGTTGCCGGCGCCATCGCGGTGCACCATCGAGCCTTCGTACAGGTAGGTCACGGTGGACAGGCCGATGTGCGGATGCGGGCGCACGTCAATGCCCGAGCCCGCGGCGAAGTCGACCGGGCCCATGTGGTCCAGGAACACGAACGGGCCGACGGTGCGGCGCTGCGCCGAGGGCAGCGCGCGGCGGACTTCGAAGCCGCCGAGATCGCTGCTGCGCGGCACCACCACGGTTTCGATCTGGCTATCGCCGGGTTGGGACAAGGTGGACATGGAAATGCTCCTGTAGGTTGGCCGTCTTGGGACCATGTTAAGGCCCCGGGGGCCTTTGCTGAACCGCCTGCCGCGCCATCGCCCGACGGCGGACCGGCCACGCATCGAAAACAGGCCGGGCGGACCATTGGTCCGCCCGGCCGCGGGCCGTCAGGCCAGGTCGAACACCAGCACCTCGGCGTTGTCGCCGCCGGACAGCACCACCCGCGTTTCATCGCTGATGGCGACCGCGTCGCCGGCCGCCAGGGCGACGCCATTGACCGTCAGGCTGCCGCGCGCCACGTGCACCCAGGCACGGCGGCCGGGGGCCAGTTCCAGCGTGGCCGACTCGTCGCCGTTGAACAGGCCGGCGTAGAGCCGCGCGTCCTGGTGGATGATCATCGAACCATCGACGCCGTCGCCCGACACCAGGGCTTGCAGGCGGCCGCGCTTTTGCGCGTCGCTGAACGCCTTTTCCTCGTACTCCGGCGCGATGCCGGTGACGTTCGGCTCGATCCAGATCTGCAGCATGTGCGTTTCCTTGTCGGCGCGCGGGTTGAACTCGGAATGCATCACGCCGCGGCCGGCGCTCATCCGCTGCACGTTGCCGGGCTGGATGGTGGAACCGCTGCCCATGCTGTCCTTGTGCGCGATGGCGCCGTCCAGCACGTAGGTGATGATCTCCATGTCGCGGTGCCCGTGGGTGCCGAAGCCGCGGCCGGCGGCGATGCGGTCATCGTTGATCACGCGCAGCGCGCCGAAACCCATATGGGCCGGATCGTAGTAGTTGGCGAACGAGAAGGTGTGGAACGAATCGAGCCACCCGTGGTTGGCGTGACCGCGTTCGGCGCTACGGCGAATGGTAAGCATAGTGGACTCCCTGTTTCAAATAAGTGAATGGTTTCGCGGTGGCTGGCTTCCCTGCTTTCTGGTCGGGAAGACAGCGCTGCGCAACCGGCATGAATGACATTGTGCGCGTACTTGGCAGCCGGTTTGACGCTATGATTTGAAGAAACCATTCAAATTATTTGAATGATATTTTCCGGAGCCCGTCCCCATGCAACAGCCGATCACCCCCGAATTGCTGGTCCTGGTGGACGCGATCGCGCGCCACGGCAGCTTCGCCAAGGCGGCGCGCGAGCTGGACAAGGTGCCCTCCGCCGTGACCTACGCGATCCGCAAGCTGGAGGATGGGCTGGACGTGCTGCTGTTCGACCGCTCAGGCCACCGCGCCGTGCTGACGCCAGCCGGCGAGACGCTGCTCAAGGATGGCCGCCACGTATTGCAGTCGCTGGACGATCTGGCCTGCCGGGTCAAGCGCATCGCGACCGGCTGGGAGGTGGAACTGCGCATCGCGGTCAGCGCGGTGCTGCCGTGGCGGCCGCTGTACGACCTGGTCGAAGAGTTCCAGGCGCTGGGCAGCGCGACCACGCTGCGCTTTTCGACCGAAGTGCTGAGCGGCAACTGGGACGCGCTGACCTCGAACCGCGCCGACCTGGTGATCGGCGCGGGCGCGGCGGGCGAGCCCACCGGCCCCTACCGCTCACAGACCATGGGCCAGGCCCAGTTCGGCTTCTGCGTGGCCGCGCATCACCCGCTGGCGTCGGCGCCGCAGCCCTTGAGCCGCGCCGACATCACGCGCTATTGCGCGGTGGTGGTGGCCGACACCTCGCGCAACCTGCCCCCGCAATCCCGCGGCATCCTGGCCGAGCAACCGACACTGGTGATGCCGACGATGCAGGCCAAGATCGAGGCGCAGATCCGCGGCCTGGGCTGCGGCTACCTGCCGCTGACGCTGGCCGCGCCCTATCTGGCGCAGGGCGTGCTGGTGATCTGCGACACCGACGAGGGCATGTCGCTGACCGAGCACGTGGCGTATGCGTGGCGGGCGGAGGCGCCGGGCGAGGCGTTGAAGTGGTGGTTGCAGAAGCTGAAGTCGCCGCGCCTGTGCGAAGGGCTGCTCGGCATGGCGTGAGCGCATCGTTTCCGCAAGAGAACGCCACGCGGGCGACGCAGCGCCGCCCGCGCGTTCCAGGCAAATGCGCCCTACTCGTCTTCGATGCCGAGTTCGCGCAGCTTGCGGGTGATGGTGTTGCGGCCGATCCCCAGCCGCGAGGCGGCTTCGACGCGGCGGCCGCGGCTGGCGTCCAGGGCGCTTTGCAGCAGGATTTTCTCGAACTGGCGCGTCAGGGTCGCCATGACGGCGGGCTCGCCGCGTTCCAGGCGGTACTGGGCGTCGCGCAGCAGCGAGTCCTGCCAGTTGCGCGGCGCGTCGTCGTCGATGGCGGCGGCCGGCGTGTGCTGGACCACGGTGCCGATGGCGGCGACGCTGGCGCCGGCCGGTGGGCGCGGCGAGACCGTGCCGGCGGCCGGCGCGTGTTCCATGGCGCGGATCTCGGGCGGCAGGTCGGCGCGCTCGACCGTCTGGCCCGGGGCCATGACGGTGAGCCAGTGGCAGAAGTTCTCCAGCTGGCGCACGTTGCCGGGAAAGTCGAACTTGGTCAGCACCGCCAGCGCCTCCGGCGTCAGCCGCTTGACCGGCACGCCCAGCGAGCGCGCGCTGGCGGTCAGGAAATGCTGGGCGAGCGCGGGAATGTCCTCGACCCGCTCGCGCAGCGGCGGCAGGCGCAGGCGGATCACGTTCAGGCGGTGGAACAGGTCTTCGCGGAACAGGCCCTGCTCGACCCGCTGTTCCAGCGGCTGGTGGGTGGCGGCGACGATGCGCACGTCGACCCGCACCGGCTGGGCGCCGCCGACGCGATAGAAGCTGCCTTCGGCCAGCACGCGCAGCAGGCGGGTCTGCAGCTCGATCGGCATGTCGCCGATTTCGTCCAGGAACAGCGTGCCGCCGTGGGCTTCCTCGAAGCGGCCGCGGCGCAGCGTGTTGGCGCCGGTGAAGGCGCCGCGCTCATGGCCGAACAGCTCGGCTTCGAGCAGGTCGCGCGGAATGGCGGCGGCGTTCAGCGCCACGAACGGGCCGCTGGCGCGCACGCCGTGGCCGTGCAGCGCGCGCGCCACCAGCTCCTTGCCGGTGCCGGACTCGCCGGTGATCAGCACGGTGACCTTGGACTGGGCCAGCCGGCCGATGGCGCGGAACACTTCCTGCATGGCGGTGGACGAGGACTGCGTCATCATCCAGCGCTCGTTGTTCTGGGCTTCGCCCTGCCCTTCGGGACTCTCGGGCTGGGCCGATTCCTGCATGGCGCGCTGGATCAGCGCGACCGCCTCGTTCACGTCGAAGGGCTTGGCCAGATAATCGAAGGCGCCGCCCTGGAAGGCGGACACGGTGCTGTCCAGGTCGGCGAAGGCGGTCATGACGATGACCGGCAGGCCCGGATGGCGTTCCTTGAGCTGGCGCAGCAGCTCGAGGCCATTGCCGCCGGGCATGCGGATATCGGAAACCAGGGCGACGGGCGTCTCGTGCGACAGCGCTTCGAGCACGTCGGCGGCCTGGGAAAAACTACGGGTGGGGACACCGGCGCGGGCCAGGGCCTTTTCGAGGACCCAGCGGATGGCCTGGTCGTCGTCGACGATCCATACGGGTTTCATCAGAGTGCGGGCTCCATCGGTAGGACCAGGCGAAACTCGGTGCGCCCGGGTCGGGATTCAAATTCGATGATGCCTCCGTGCTGCTGCACGAAATCCTGGGCCAGGCTCAGGCCCAGGCCGGTCCCGCCGGCGCGCGCGGTGACCAGTGGATGGAAGATGCGGTCGCGGATATGGTCCGGCACGCCGGGGCCGTTGTCGATGATGGACAGTTCCAGCGCCAGGCGGTGCTGGCGGTGCGCCAGCATGACCTGCCGCGCGACGCGCGTGCGCAGCGTGACCACGCCCGGCTCCAGCCCGGGCGCCTGCGGCCGCGCCACCAGTTCCTGCGCGGCGTTGCGGGCCACGTTCAGCACCGCCTGCATCAGGCGGGCGGCGTCGCCCTTCAGGTCGGGCATGGAGGCGTCGTAGTCGCGCACCAGCGTGACGTCGTTGCGGAATTCGGCCTGGATCAGCGCGCAGACGCGCTCGCAGATCTCGTGGATGTTCACCGGCCGCGCGTTCAGCGGCACGCGCTGCGGCCCGCTCAGGCGGTCCACCAGCGCCTGCAGGCGGTCGGCTTCGGAAATGATGACCTGGGTGTATTCGGCCAGCGCCGCGCTCGGCAGCTCGGCTTCCAGCAGTTGCGCGGCGCCGCGCAAGCCGCCCAGGGGATTCTTGACTTCATGCGCGAGGTTGCGCAGCAGCTCGCGGTGCGCCTCGATCTCGTCGACCAGGCGGTGATTGCGGTCGGCCAGCACGCGCTGCTCGATCTCGCGGGTCTCGATCAATGCGGGCCAGGGCTGGCCGCTCAGTCCCACCGTGGTCACCGCCACTTCCACCGATTCAGCGGCGCGGCGCAACGATGCCAGTTGCCGGACGTCGGCATACCTGCCAGCGGCGGCGCGGTCGATGGACGACTGGATGTTCTCAGGATTGTCGAACAGCGTGGCGGCGGAATGGCCGCGCAGCTGCTTGCGGGAACGGCCGAAAAGATCCTCGGCGGCCGCATTGGCGTATTCGATATGACCGCGTTCGTTGACCAGGAAAACGGACGTGGCAAGCAGATCGAGAGCTTCTACATTCATTTTTCAACGTACCCGAATGACTACATGGGGGAAATCGGCACGCCGGTCCGGCGGCGCCCGCGAGCGCGGCGCCCTGCCCGCCGGCACGGGGCCGGGCGGGCAAGTCTTCGGTCGGCGACCTGGCGGTGCGCGTGGTGTCGGCCCTGGTTTCTGCCTACATCATCGCGCTCCCCCAGCCACGGCCCCTGGGATCAGAGGCTGTAGTACATGTCGAATTCGACCGGATGCGTGGTCATGCGCAGACGGTTCACATCGGCCATCTTCAGGTCGATGTAGGCGTTGAGCATGTCGTTGCTGAACACGCCGCCGCGGGTCAGGAACTCGCGGTCGTTGTCCAGCGCTTCCAGGGCCTGTTCCAGCGAGGAGCAGACGGTCGGGATCTTCGCGTCTTCTTCCGGCGGCAGGTCGTACAGGTTCTTGTCGGCCGGATCGCCCGGGTGGATCTTGTTCTGCACGCCGTCCAGGCCGGCCATCATCAGGGCCGAGAAGGCCAGGTACGGGTTGGCCAGGGGGTCCGGGAAGCGCGCTTCGACGCGACGGCCCTTCGGGTTGCCCACGTACGGGATGCGGATCGAGGCCGAACGGTTGCGGGCCGAGTAGGCCAGCTTGACCGGGGCTTCGTAGTGCGGGACCAGGCGCTTGTACGAGTTGGTGCCCGGGTTGGTGATGGCGTTCAGGGCGCGGGCGTGCTTGATGATGCCGCCGATGTAGTACAGCGCGAATTCCGACAGGCCGGCGTAGCCGTTGCCCGCGAACAGGTTCTGGCCGTCCTTCCAGATCGACTGGTGCACGTGCATGCCGGAACCGTTGTCGCCGACGACGGGCTTGGGCATGAAGGTGGCGGTCTTGCCATAGGCGTGGGCCACGTTGTGCACGATGTACTTGACGATCTGGGTCCAGTCGGCGCGTTGCACCAGGGTGCTGAACTTGGTGCCGATTTCCAGCTGGCCGGCGCCGGCCACTTCATGGTGGTGCACTTCGACCGGCACGCCCATCTGTTCCATCAGCAGGCACATTTCCGAACGCATGTCCTGGAACGAGTCAACCGGGGGAACCGGGAAGTAGCCGCCCTTGACCGCGGGACGGTGGCCGGTGTTGCCGCCTTCGAATTCCAGGCCGGTGGACCAGGAGGCCTCTTCCGACTTGATCTTGACGAAGGTGCCCGACATGTCGGTATTCCAGGTCACGCCGTCGAACACGAAGAATTCGGGTTCCGGACCGAAGTAGGCGGTGTCGCCCAGGCCCGAGGCCTTCAGGTAGGCTTCGGCGCGCTTGGCCAGCGAACGCGGGTCGCGGTCGTAGCCCTTCAGGTCGGACGGCTCGACCACGTCGCACGACAGGATCAGGGTCGGCTCTTCGCGGAACGGATCCAGGTTGGCGGTCGACAGGTCGGGGATGAGCAGCATGTCGGAGGCTTCGATGCCCTTCCAGCCCGGGATCGACGAACCGTCGAAAGCCTGCCCGCTTTCCAGCTTGTCTTCATCGATCGCGGTCGTGGGCACCGACACGTGGTGCTCGCGGCCGACCGTATCGGTAAAGCGGAAATCCACGAATTTGACTTCGTTGTCGGCGATCTGTTTCAGGACGTCTTTCGGGCTTGCCATGTCATCTCCATTAGATAAAAGGGTCGAGGGCTGTGCCGCTCGACTGGCATAAAAGAGGGAAGCAATAAGCGTGCCAGGTTTCACCCCCGGGATTGCCCGGGGAAGGCGGCAAGGCGATGGGAAAATGTAGCACCGATTTGGTGCAAAAGATGGGGCATGATTGCCCCATCATGGTGCCTGACTGCTACAGGAACATTTCCTGCAGGTCGTTCAGGAAGCGCCAGCCCAGGGGCGTGGCCCGCAACCGGGTGGGATCGGCGTCCAGCAGGCCTTTGGCGGACGCTGCCTCCAATTGGTGCGCAATGGCGGCCAGCGACAGGCCGGTGCGCTCGTTGAACAGGGTGGCGGCCACCCCGTCCTTGAGCCGCAAGGCATTGAGCATGAACTCGAACGGCAGTTCGTCCGGGCCGACCTGGCGGCTCTCGGCCAGGTGGCTGCCGTCGTGCGCGGCGGCGGCCCGCAACCAGGACTCCGGGCTGCGCAGGCGCGCCTCGCGCACGATGCGGTCGTGGAACGACAACTTGCCGTGCGCGCCCGGCCCCAGGCCGAGGTAGTCGCCGAATTCCCAGTAGTTCAGGTTGTGGCGGCAGCGCGCGCCGGGCCGCGCGTACGCCGAGACCTCGTAGCGCGCCAGGCCGGCCGCGGCAAGTTCGGCCTCGACCGCGTCCTGCATCGCGGCGCTGGTGTCATCGTCCGGCAGGTCCTCGGGGGGAAACTTGGCGAAGACCGTGTTCGGCTCCATCGTCAGGTGATAGAGCGATAGGTGCTCGGTGCCGAAGCCGATGGCCTGGCGCAGATCGTCCACGCAGGCCGCCAGGGTCTGCCCGGGCAGCGCGAACATCATGTCCAGATTGACGCGCGGCGCGGCGCGCTGGGCCATCTCGATGGCGGCGCGGGCCTGGGCCGAGTCGTGGATGCGGCCCAGCTTCTTCAACTGGGCGTCGTCGAAGCTCTGGATGCCCAGCGAAAAGCGCGTCACGCCACTGGCGGCGTAGTCGCGGAACCGGCCGGCCTCGGCGGTGCCGGGGTTGGCCTCCATGGTGATTTCCGCGTCGGGCCATACGTTCAGACAGGCGCGCAGCATCGCCAGCAGCTCGTCCAGGCCGGCGGCCGAGAGCAGGCTGGGCGTGCCGCCGCCGATGAACACCGAAACCACCTGGCGGCCCCAGATCGACGGCAGCGCCTGCTCCAGGTCGCTGCGCAATGCGTCCAGGTAGGCGCGTTCGGGAATCTCGCCGCCGGGCGCCGCATGCGAGTTGAAATCACAGTACGGACACTTGCGCACGCACCATGGCACATGCACATAGACCGACAGCGGCGGCAGGCTGGTCAGCGTGGCGCCGGCCGGGGTGACCAGGCGCGTACGGGCCGCGCCCGATTCGGCGCGGATGGGGATGGTGATGGACATTCGGTGTTCCTGGGCGCCACGGCGCCCGTGTCAAGCCTGGTTCAGCTTGCTCAGCAATTCGCGCAGGGCCCGGGCGCGATGGCTGATGGCATTCTTTTCCTCGGGTGCGAGCGCGGCGGCCGTCAGGCCCTGATCGGGCAGATAGAAATGCGGATCGTAGCCGAAACCGTTCGCCCCTTCGGGCTGGTCGATGATCTCGCCCTGCCACAGGCCTTCGCCGATCAGGGGACGCGGATCGTTCTCGCCGCGCACCAGGGCCAGCACCGCCACGTAACAGGCGCTGCGGTCGCTGGCCGCCGCCAGCTTCTCGACCAGCAGCGCGTTGTTGGCCTGGTCGGATTTCTCGCCGCCATGCATCTTGGCGTAGCGGGCCGAGTACACGCCCGGCGCGCCGCCCAGCGCGGCCACACAAAGGCCCGAATCGTCGGCCAGCGCCGGCAGGCCGGTCAGGCGGCTGGCGTGGCGCGCCTTGGCCAGCGCGTTTTCGACGAAGGTGACGTGCGGCTCCTCGGCTTCGGGCACGCCGAGTTCGCCCTGCGGCACCAGCTCGATGCCGAGCGGCGCGAACAAGGCGGAGAACTCGCGCAGCTTGCCGGGGTTGTTGGACGCCAGCACGACGCGGCGCAGGGAATCGGGAATCTTGGGGGATGTCATGGGCCAAATTGTATAGGGCGCGGCGCCGATGCCCAGGCGTAACCGCCGCGATGGCGAAACAACGCCGACATATTTCGTTGTCAATATGATCAATCTTGTCACTGATCGTATCTGAACGTCCCGGCGATGAACCCACTTCACGCTTTGCCCCGGCCGGCCGCGGCCAGCGCGCCTCCCCTTTCCACCGGCGCCGCGACGCCCGCGCCGGTCAGCCTGGCGGGCATCCTGCGCGAACGGCTGTTGCGACCCCGTTTTCAACCGGTGATCGACCTGTCCCACAGCCGCATCTATGGCCACGAAAGCCTGATCCGCGGCCCGGTCGACACCACCCTGCACTTTCCTGACGCCCTGTTCGCCGAGGCCCGCCGCCAGGGCCTGCATCCACAACTGGAGCTGGCCAGCTTTCGCGCCGGCGCCCAGGGTT
This sequence comes from Achromobacter sp. EG18, assembly GCF_059759395.1. Classification (NCBI taxonomy): domain Bacteria; kingdom Pseudomonadati; phylum Pseudomonadota; class Betaproteobacteria; order Burkholderiales; family Alcaligenaceae; genus Achromobacter; species Achromobacter sp. EG18. The sequence goes on along the minus strand of NZ_CM186213.1, from coordinate 907,475 downwards.
TCAACCAGAACCCGGCTGCCGGCAAGCTGTTCCTGAACCTGTCGGGTTCGGCGCTGATCCACTACTGGTCGCTGTGGGGCGACGAAATGCCCTTGCGCCTGCTCAAGGACTGCACCCTGGCGCCGTCCGACATCATTGTCGAACTGACCGAGCAGGACCCGCTGTCCGAGCACATGTCGACGCTGGGCAGCGCCTTCGCCTGCCTGCGCGAATATGGCATGCGCATCGCGCTGGACGACTATGGCGTGGGCAATTCGAACCTGCAGCTGTGGGCAGAAATGCAGCCCGACCTGGTCAAGATCGACCGCTACTTCTTCAATGGCATCGGCCACGACGACCGCAAGCAGAACATGGTGCGCGCCATCCTCAAGGTGGCGCAGTACCTGGGCACGGCCATCGTCGCCGAGGGCATCGAGACCGCCGAGGACCTGGCGGTGGTGCGCGACCTGGAGATCCGCTACGCCCAGGGCTGGCTGCTGGGCCGTCCCGACGAAACCCTGCTGACCGAACTGACCCCGCCGCTGCGCGACTCGCTGCGGGTACGCGCGCCGGCTCCGCTGTCGCAACGCTCGGCCGGCGGCACCGCCGCCAGCCTGCGGGTCGAGGCCCCGGCCGCCTTGCTGAACAAGCACACCAACGACGACGTGCATCGTCTTTTCATCGAGCACAAGAGCCTGCACGCGGTGGCCGTGGTCGACGCCGACAACCGGCCGGTGGGCATCATCAACCGCCGCGATTTTTCCGAGCACTATGCGCAGCGCTACACCCGCGAGCTGTTCGGCCGCGACGCCTGCTCGACCTTCATGAACGCCGAGCCGGTGCTGGTCGACCTGGACGTGTCCATCGACCAGTTGAGCCACGTGCTGATCTCCGAAGACCAGCGCTACCTGATGGACGGGCTGATCATCACCCGCGACGGCCGCTACGACGGCCTGGCCACCGGCGAGACGCTGGTGCGGTCCGTGACCGAGATGCGCATCGAGGCCGCGCGCTATGCCAATCCGCTGACCTCGCTGCCGGGCAACATCCCCATCAGCCGGCATATCGCCACGCTGCTGGACGACGCCGCGGACTTCACCATCTGCTATGGCGACCTGAACAACTTCAAGCCGTTCAACGACGTCTACGGCTACTGGCGCGGCGACGACATGATCATGCTGACCGCCGACGTCATCAAGCGCCACTGCGACCCGCTGCGCGATTTCGTCGGCCACGTTGGCGGCGACGACTTCGTGGTGCTGCTGCGCAGCCCCGACTGGAGCGAACGCATCCAGCGCATCATCGCCGAATTCAATGAACGCGCCATCGACCTGTACGACGACGAAGGCCGCCGCAACGGCGGCATCGAGGCCGAGGACCGCTACGGCGTGCCGCGCTTCTTCCCGTTCGTGACACTGGGTGTCGGCGCCCTCACCGTCACCCCATCCCTATGCGAGCGCATCCGCCCGGAGGACATCGCGTCGGCCGCCGCCCATGTCAAGCACAAGGTCAAGCATGGGAACTTGTCGCTGGTGGCCGAGCGCTACAGCGGCGCCAGCCTGCCGCAGGTCGCCGCCTGAAGCGTGGCCGGCGGCCTGCGCCTGGGCGATCTGGAATACCGACACCGCCCGGCGCAGATGCTGCGCCTGCAGTTCCAGCGCGGCCGCGGCGGCGGCCGTCTGTTCGACCATGGCGGCGTTCTCCTGGGTCGAACGCTCGATGTCCGCCACGGCGTCATTGACCGAAGCGATACCCGCGGCCTGCTCGGCCGTGGCGCTGGAGATCTCGGCCACGATCTGCGTCACGCGGTCGACCGACACCAGCATGTCGCGCATGGTGTCGCCGGCCAGATTGACCTGGCGCACGCCGGCCTCGACGCGCGAATTCGAATCCTCGATCAAGCCCTTGATTTCCTTGGCCGCCTGCGCGCTGCGCTGCGCCAGCGAGCGCACTTCACCCGCCACCACCGCGAAGCCCTTGCCCTGCTCGCCCGCGCGGGCCGCTTCCACCGCCGCGTTCAGCGCCAGGATGTTGGTCTGGAACGCGATACTGTCGACCACGCCGACGATCTCGCCGATGCGGCGCGCGCTGTCGGCGATGCCTTGCATGCTGGTCACGACTTCCTCCACCGCCTGCCCGCCGCGCTGCGCAAGCTGCGTGGCGCCGAGCGCCTGGCGGCTCGCCAGATCGGCGTTGCCCGCGGTCATCTGCACCGTGTGCGCCAGCTGCGTCATGTTGGCCGCCGCTTCCTGCAACGATCCGGCCTGGCGCGCGGTGCGGTCCGACATGTCGGCGCCGCCGGCGGCGATCTCGCCCGAGCCCGTATGGATTTCCTCGACGCCATGGCGCACCGACGCCACCGCCGCCGACAGGCCGGTCTGCATGCGCCGCATGGCCGAATACAGCACGCCGATCTCGTTGTCGCCATGGACGGCGATATTGCCGGTCAGGTCGCCGTCGGCGATGCGGTCGAAGTGCGCGCCGGCCTCGTTCAACGGGCGCAGGATGCGTCGGCGCACGGCCAGCCGGATCAGCACCGCCAGCACCAGCACGAAGCCGAGCACGGCCACGGCCACCAGCGTCACCCGCTGCATGGTCTGGCTGGCGCCGGCCACCGCCGCCTGGCCCTGCTGGCGCGCGTAGGCCTGGTAGGCCTCGGCCTGCTTGACGTAGGCCGCGCCGGACACCGGCAGCACCTTGTCGACCAGCCGGTTGACCTCGATGCCGTTCCAGCCCTTGATCGCCTTGAACATCGGCGCCAGGGTCTGGTCGGCAAAGGCGGCATAGGCCGCCAGCGTCTGGTCGAACAGCGGCGCGCCCTGCGCGCTGGTGTCGGCATTGGCGCGCAGCCGCGCCTGGCTGGCCGCCGCCTGCTTGAGCAGCGCGTCGGCCTGGTTCAGCGACTGGTCGCGCGCCTCCTCCAGTCCGCCTTCCATGGCGGTTTTGGCGTCAGTCAGCGCGGCGCGCGCCTGGAACAGCCGGCTGGTCATGTCCGACAGGTCGCTGGCGCGCTCGATGCTGCCGCGGCCCAGCGCCTCGATGTCGGCGCGGTTTTCGCGCAGCACGAAGATGCCGGCCGCCGCGGCCAGCGCAAACAGCGCCACAAACACCGCCAGAATGGCGGAAACCGCCGTCGTCACCCTGAGATTTTTCCGCATATCCATCCGTCTGTTGCATCGCCACCTAGGCGTATCGGGGCGATTATGGGGATGCAGTTTGGCAATTTCTTGACACAACCCCGCTCCCCGCATGACGAACGGCGGTCACATAAATGCGCTTTTGCGAACAGGAACCCCGTATTAATGAATTGTGAATTGGCAGGCGCGGCGCCTTGCGGCACATTCAATCCTGTCCCGAATTCCCTTTCATTGTCGACATCGCAACCCACCCCATGCCTCAAGCCTCCCACGCCTACCAGGACATCCGCGAAGCCGTCCGCGACCTGTGCGCCCAGTTCCCCGCCGAATATTTCCGCAAGATCGATGAAGAACGCGGCTATCCCGACGCCTTCGTGCGTGCCCTGACCGACGCCGGCTGGCTGGCGGCGCTGATCCCGCAGGAATACGGCGGCTCGGGCCTGGGCCTGACCGAAGCCTCGGTCATCATGGAGGAAATCAACCGCAGCGGCGGCAATTCCGGCGCCTGCCACGGCCAGATGTACAACATGGGCACCCTGCTGCGGCATGGTTCCGAGGCGCAGAAGCGCGAATACCTGCCGCGCATCGCCGCCGGCGAGCTGCGCCTGCAGTCCATGGGCGTGACCGAACCCACCACCGGCACCGACACCACCAAGATCAAGACCACCGCCGTGCGCCGCGGTGACCGCTATGTCATCAACGGCCAGAAGGTCTGGATCTCGCGGGTGCAGCATTCCGACCTGATGATCCTGCTGGCGCGCACCACGCCGCTGGACCAGGTCACGCGCAAGTCCGAGGGCATGTCGATCTTCCTGGTGGACCTGCACGAGGCGGTCAAGCACGGCATGTCGATCCGCCCGATCCCCAACATGGTCAACCACGAGACCAACGAACTGTTCTTCGACAACCTCGAAATCCCGGCCGACAACCTGATCGGCGAGGAAGGCAAGGGTTTCAAGTACATCCTGGACGGCCTGAACGCCGAGCGCACCCTGATCGCCGCCGAGTGCATCGGCGACGGCTACTGGTTCGTCGACAAGGTCACCGCCTACGCCAAGGAACGCATGGTGTTCGGCCGCCCCATCGGCCAGAACCAGGGCGTGCAGTTCCCCATCGCCCGCGCCCACATCAACGTCGAGGCCGCCAGCCTCATGCGCTACGAGGCCTGCCGCCTGTTCGACGCCCACGAACCCTGCGGCGCGCAGGCCAACATGGCCAAGCTGCTGGCCGCCGACGCCTCCTGGGAGGCCGCCAACGCCTGCCTGCAGTTCCACGGCGGCTTCGGCTTCGCCACCGAATACGACGTCGAGCGCAAGTTCCGCGAGACCCGTCTCTATCAGGTCGCGCCGATCTCGACCAACCTGATCCTCTCCTACGTCGCCGAACACATCCTGGGCCTGCCGCGTTCCTTCTGACCATGACTACCGACACCTCCCACCCCAGCGCCACCCTCGCCGCCTTCGCCGCCAACCTGCGCTTCGAGGACATCCCCGCCCCGGTGCTGCGGCGCGCCGAAGACCTGCTGCTGGATTGCCTGGCGTCGATCCTGGCGGGCGCCTCGGCGCGGCCGGTGCTGGCCATCGACCGCTACGCCGCCGCCATGGGGCCTGCGGACGGTCCCAGCGAGATCCTGATCAACCGGCGCCGCACCTCGCCGGTGTTCGCCGCCATGGTCAACGCCGCCGCCGCCCACGTGGTCGAGCAGGACGACGTACATAATGGTTCGGTGTTCCACCCGGCGGCCGTGGTGTTCCCGCCGGCGCTGGCGGTGGCCCAGGCGCTGGGCCGCAGCGGCCGCGACCTGCTGGTGGCGGCCGTGGCCGGCTACGAAGTCGGCATCCGCGTCGGCGAATTCCTCGGCCGTTCGCACTACAAGATCTTCCACACCACCGGCACCGCCGGCACGCTGGCCGCCGCCGCGGCCACCGGCCGCCTGCTGGGCCTGTCGCCCGCGGCCATGCTGGACGCCTTCGGCTCGGCCGGCACCCAGGCCGCCGGCCTGTGGGAATTCCTGCGCGATGCCGCCGATTCCAAACAACTGCATACCGCCCGCGCCGCGGCCAACGGCATCGCCGCGGCCTACCTGGCGCAGGAAGGCTTCACCGGCGCGCGCCACATCCTCGAAGGACCGCAGGGCATGGCCGCCGGCATGTCGAGCGACGCCGATCCGGCGCGCCTGACCGACCGCCTTGGCACGCGCTGGGCGCTGGCCGAAACCTCGTTCAAGTTCCATGCATCGTGCCGCCACACCCATCCGGCGGCGGACGCCCTGCAACAGGTGCTGCGCGAACACGAGCTGGCCGAAAGCGATATCGCGCGCGTGGTGGCGCACGTGCACCAGGGCGCCATCGACGTGCTGGGGCCGGTGGTCGATCCGCGCACCGTGCACCAGTCCAAGTTCTCGATGGGTACGGTGCTGGGGCTGATCGCGCGCCAGGGCCGCGCCGGCCTGCCGGAATTCGACGCCGCGCTGGACGATCCGGCAGTGGCCGACTTCCGCGGCCGGGTCACGATGGAACTGGATCCGGAAGTCGACGGCGCCTATCCGCAGCGCTGGATCGGCAAGGTCACGGTGCATACCCGCGACGGCCGCGTGCTGCACGGCCGCGTCGACGAACCCAAGGGCGATCCCGGCAACACCCTGTCGCGCGACGAGATCGAAACCAAGACGCTGAGTTTGGGCCGCTATGCCGACGCCGCCACCGAGGCCGAACTGCGCGGTCTGATCGACGCGATCTGGGGCCTGGAGCGGGCCGGCAAGGTGGGCGCCCTGCTGCCCTGAGGCCCGCGCCGGCCGCTTAGGCCAGCGCCGCCCGCTGCGCCCGCACCAGGCCGGCGATGCCGTTCTCGGCCAGGCCCAGCATCGCGTCCAGCTCGGCGCGCGTGAAGGTGGCGCCCTCGCCCGTGCCCTGCACTTCCACGAAGGCGCCGCCGCCCGTCATGATGACGTTGACGTCGGCGTCGCAGGCCGAGTCTTCCTCGTAGTCCAGGTCCAGCACCGGACGGCCCTGCACCAGCCCGACCGACACCGCCGCCACCGCGTCGCGGATTGGATTCACGGCCAGGTCGCCGCGCTGCATCAGCAGCGCGACCGCGTCGGACGCCGCCACCCAGGCGCCGGTGATGCTGGCGCAGCGCGTGCCGCCGTCGGCCTGCAGCACGTCGCAATCCAGGTGCAGCGTGCGCTCGCCCAACGCCCGCATGTCGAACACGGCGCGCAGGCTGCGGCCGATCAGGCGCTGGATTTCCTGGGTGCGGCCGCTCTGCTTGCCGCGCGCGGCCTCGCGGTCGCCGCGGGTGTGGGTGGCGCGCGGCAGCATGCCGTATTCGGCCGTGACCCAGCCCTCGCCCTTGCCCTTGAGGAACGGCGGCACCTTTTCCAGCACGCTGGCGGTGCACAGCACGTGCGTATTGCCGGCCTTCACCAGCACCGACCCTTCGGCGTAGCGCGTGAAACCGCGCTCCAGGCTGAACGGGCGCAGTTCGTCGACGGCGCGGCCCGACGGGCGGGCAATGGCGTTGGCAGTGGTCATGGCAAGGCTCCAATCAGATTCGGTTGGCGGCATTGTACGGGCTGCCGGTCGCTGCCCCGCCCGGGTTTGGAGTATCCTGCCGCGATACACGGGTTGCATATACCCGCCCGCGTCCGCGCACGACGGACAGGCGGAACCGGCGCGGCCCGATCCAAAACAAGCAACAGGATATCGACACCATGATTCGCAGCATGACCGCCTTCGGCAACGCCCGGGCAGACCTGGAACAAGGCACGCTGGCGCTGGAACTGCGCAGCGTCAACAGCCGCTTCCTAGACCTCTATTTCCGCCTGCCCGACGAGCTGCGCCACGTCGAGACGCCGCTGCGCGAACTGCTGACGGCGCAACTGGCGCGCGGCAAGGTCGAGATCCGCGTGTCGTACACGCGCAATGCCAGCACCGATCTGTCCAAGCTGGAACCGGCCTGGCTCGAAAGCCTGGCCGAACAACTGCAGGCCGCGCGCCGCATCCTGCCCGACATCGCCGCGCCGCGCCTGGTGGAACTGTTCAACTGGCCCGGCCAGCGCGCCAATGACGCGCTCGACCCGCAAGTGTGGGGCACGGCCTGCATGCAGGCCGCCCAGGAAGCGCTCAAGCAGTTGCAGGAAGGCCGCGCGCGCGAAGGCGAACGCCTGGCCGGCATGATGCGCGATTGCGCCGACGGCGTGGCCGGCATCGTCGAACTGGTGCAGAACCACCTGCCCCAGTTGCTGGCCGACCACCGCGACAAACTCGCCGCCAAGCTGCGCGAAAGCGTGGAATCGGCCTTCCCCGGCGGCTTCACCCATATCTCGGGCGCCGAACTGTCCGAGCGCCTGTCGCAGGAAGCCAACCTGTTCGCGCTGCGCATCGACGTTGCCGAGGAACTGTCGCGCCTGCGTTCGCACGTGGAGGAACTGCGCCACCTGCTGACCGACGGCGGCGGCAAGGCCGCGGGCAAGAAGAACGCCGGCAGCGCCGGCAAGCGCCTGGACTTCCTGTTCCAGGAAATGAACCGCGAAGCCAATACGCTGGGTTCCAAGGCAGGCAGCATGGAAGTCACGCGCGCCGCCATGGACCTGAAGCTGCTGATCGAGCAGATGCGCGAGCAGGCGCAGAACATCGAGTGAGGCGTCGATAAGGCTCGCGCATCCGCATTGCCGATCGCGGCGCATGCACTGAAGTCTTGCGGCGCACCCTGGGCCGTACAGCCAGTATGGCCCCCTCGGGAACATAGAACCCGCTTGTCGTTTGAGCGAACGGCCCGCATGCGCCCGGGCATGGATCGACATTGCCCGCTCGTCCAGGAACAGATGACGAATCGGTCCCTGGCCCGCCAATCGACCCGCTGCCTATCAATACAATGCCAGTTGCTCTTGTATCAGCTAATCCATTGGATTAGGATAGGACTCACGCGAAGTCATGCACGGCCTTGTCGAATTGCCCTCTTATATCCGCTTGGCCGACAAGCTTCTGACTGCGCAGGAACGCCAGGACCTTATCGACTATCTGGCCGGGAATCCAAAAGCCGGAGACATCATGGAAGGCACGGGCGGCGTACGCAAACTGCGCTGGCGCCGCGGTGACCACGGCAAGAGCGCGGGCGTGCGCGTCATCTACTACTACCATGATGACCTCATGCCCTTGTATCTGCTGACGCTCTTCGCCAAAGGCGACAAAGGCAATCTGACCAAGACCGAGCGCAATGATCTGGTCAGCCTGGTCGACGTCTTGACGAACATCTGGAAGAGGCGAGCGCAATCATGAGCAGCACATTCAACAACATCAAGCAGGGCTTGCACGAAGCGATCGCCCATGCCGAGGGCGATACTCGGGGCGTGCGCGTGCACCGCCCCCGTCAAGTCGACGTAAAAGCGGTACGAGCCAAAGTGGGCATGACCCAGGAGCAATTCGCCGCCCGATTCGGCTTTTCCACTGCGACGTTGCGGCACTGGGAACGCGGCGACCGTTCTCCGCGAGGACCGGCGCTGGTATTGCTTAACGTGATTGAAAGAAACCCCGAAGCGGTGATGGAAGCACTGACATAAGCTGAACGCTTGTAGTGCTTCTGCTCGTGCTGGCTATCGGCGCCCCGCTGCCGCGGCTCCGTTCATCGGCGCCAGGACAACGGGGTATCCCACCTTTCATCGCCCGCCAGTGCCCGGCGCAGGCGCCGTCTCCGGCCCGACCGTGGCCGGCTCGCCGCGCAGCGCCGAGTCCAGGTAGGCGCTGCGCGCCCGGGCGTCCGGGAATGTCATGTCCTTGTAGCTCACGAAGCGCGAACCCTTGACCAGGCGGTAGCCCAGCCAGATCAGCAGGAACAGCGGGATGCCGATATAGGTGGCCGCCACCCCGCCCCAGTCGATCCGGTGCTCCAGGAAGGCCTGGTAGTTCTGGCCCAGCGTGATGATCAGGCACAGCACGAAGGCGAAGATCGGGCCGAACGGGAAGAACGGCGACACGTAAGGCAGGTCGGCCAGGTTGCGGCCCTGCTTGACGTAGCCGCGGCGGAAGCGGTAGTGGCTGATCGCAATGCCCAGCCAGGCGATGAAACCGGTCATGCCCGACGTGTTCAGCAGCCAGATGTAGACCGCCTTGGGGCTGAAGATGAACGAGAAGAAACAGAGCGCCGCCACCACCGTGGTGGCCAGCAGCGCCCACAGCGGCACGCCGTTGCGCGCCACCCGGCCGAAAATACGCGGCGCCTTGCCATCGCGCGCCAGGCTGTAGAGCATGCGGGTGGCGGCGTACATGCCGGAGTTGCCGGCCGACAGCACCGAGGTCAGCACCACCGCGTTCATGATCGAGGCCGCCGCCAGCAGGCCGGCGCGCTCGAAGATCAACGCGAACGGGCTGACGCTGACGTCGGTGACGTCGTTGCGCAGCAGGTGCGGATCGGTATAGGGGATCAGCAGGCCGATCACCAGGATCGCCATCACGTAGAACAGCAGGATGCGCCAGAACACCTGGCGCACGGCGCGCGGCAGGTTGCGCGCCGGATCCTTGGATTCGCCGGCGGCGATGCCGATGAGTTCGGTGCCCTGGAACGAAAAGCCCACCACCATGGCCACGCCGATCAGCGCCGCGAAACCGCCGGCAAACGGCGCGTCGCCCACGGTCCAGTTGGCCACGCCGCCGTCCTCGCCGCCGCGGATGATGCCCAGCAGCATCATCACGCCCATGGCAACGAAAGCCAGCACCGCGATCACCTTGATCAGCGCGAACCAGAATTCGGCTTCGCCGAAGCCGCGCGCCGACAACGCGTTCAGGCCGAACGTGATGGCCAGGAACAAGGCGCTCCAGTACACGCCCGGCACGTCGGGAAACCAGTAGGCCATCACCAACTGCGCGGCCACCAGGTCCACCGCCACCGTGACGGCCCAGTTGTACCAGTAGTTCCAGCCCAGCGCGAAGCCGAAGCCGTCCTCGACGTAACGGGCGCCGTAGGTCGAGAACGACCCTGACACCGGCATGGCGGCGGCCAGCTCGCCCAGGCTGGTCATGAGGAAATAGACCATCACGCCGATCAGCACATAGCCCAGCAGCGCCCCGCCCGGTCCGGCCTGGGCGATGGTGGCGCCGGAGGCCACGAACAGCCCCGTCCCGATGGAGCCGCCCACCGCGATCATCGTCAGGTGGCGCGCCGACAGGGCGCGGCGCAATTCGGACGGTTCTGCCGCCCCCTTCTTGCCGCCGGCGCGGTGCTGGTCGTGTTCCGTCAATGCCAAAGTCGTGTTCCTTCAGAGCAAAAAAGCCCCCGCGGATTGTGCCCCCGGGCGCCGTGGATTTCCACGCAACGCGCGAGCATAGCGCAACTGCCCCCCGGCCGTCGAAACCGCGGGGGAGCCGGCGAGGATCCGTCCCCGCCCGCGAAAGCCCGCTACGGGGCTATTGGAACGCCGTTTCCATGAAGGTGCGCAACTTGCGCGAGTGCAGCCGCTCGGGCGGCATGCCGCGCAGGCGCTCCAGCGCCCGGATGCCGATTTCCAGGTGCTGGTTGACCTGGCGCCGGTAGAACGCGCTGGCCATGCCCGGCAATTTCAGCTCGCCATGCAGGGGCTTGTCGGACACGCACAGCAGCGTGCCGTACGGCACGCGGAAACGAAAACCGTTGGCCGCGATGGTGGCCGACTCCATGTCCAGCGCGATGGCGCGCGACTGCGCGAAGCGCTCGACCAGCTCGACATGGTCGCGCAATTCCCAGTTGCGGTTGTCGATGGTGGCCACCGTGCCCGTGCGCATGATGCGCTTGAGGTCCCAGCCGGACAGGCCGGCCACCTCTTCCACCGCCTGCTCCAGGGCCACCTGCACTTCGGCCAGCGCCGGCACCGGCACCCAGGTGGGCAGGTCGTCGTCCAGGACGTGGTCCTCGCGCACGTAGCCGTGCGCCAGCACGTAATCGCCCAGGCGCTGCGAATCGCGCAGGCCGGCGCAGTGGCCCAGCATCAGCCAGGCGTGCGGGCGCAGCACCGCGATGTGGTCGGTGATGGTCTTGGCGTTGGACGGCCCCACGCCGATGTTGACCAGCGTGATGCCGGAGTGATCGCCGCGCACCAGGTGATAGGCCGGCATCTGCGGCAGGCGCTGGCCCTGGCCTTCGTCGGCCGGGCCGGATTCGCCGCGCCGCGTGATGCGGTTGCCCGGCTCCACCAGCATCTCGTAGTCCTCGTTGCCGCTGGCCATCAGCGCGCGGGCGCGGGCGCAGAACTCGTCAACGTAGAACTGGTAATTGGTGAACAGCACGAAATTCTGGAAATGCGCCGGCGCCGTCGCGGTGTAGTGCTGCAGGCGATGCAACGAATAGTCCACCCGCTGCGCCGTGAACGGGGCCAGCGGCTTGGGTTCGCCCTCCTTGCCGCGCCAGGAGCCGTTGACGATGGCATCGTCCGTCACCGCCAGATCCGGCACGTCGAACAGGTCGCGCAGCGGGCGCTTGAGGGCCTCGAGGTGCTCGCCTTCGACGTAGGCGCCTTCCGGGAAGGCGAAATGCAGCGGGATCGGCGAATCGGATTCGCCCACTTCCACCGCCACGCGGTGGTTCTGCAGCAACTGGCCGACCTGCTCGATCAGGTAGTCGCGGAACAGGGTCGGCTGGGTGATGGTGGTCTGGTATATGCCGGGCTCGGCCACGTGGCCATATGACAGGCGGGTATCGATCGGGTCGTAGGTCTCGACCAGGATGCGGATGGCGGGGTAATAGGCGCGGGCCCGCTCGCGGCCGCTGGTGGAGCCCTTCAGGACGTCGCGGAACGCCGCGCGCAGGAAGGCCGTGTTGCGCGCATAGATTTCGGCCAGCCGGTCCACCGCCGCCACGGCGTCATGGTAGGGCTCGAAAGGAATCGCCTCGGGCCGGTTCATCGAGGACAAAGGGTGTACTGCGTTCATCATTGAGCTTGGCTCCGCTTTCTTATGGTCTTCTTTCAGCGGCCGCTCGCGGCGATCAAGCCGGGAGGGCCGATGCCAACGATTATGCCCGAGCCTAGGACTACATGAAGCGTCATATTCGGCCGCGTTGCGCGGCCGGATGCGCGGGCGCGCATCGCCACAATCAAAGAAACAATATATCATTCCGATTTTTCGCCTTTCCGCCCCGCCCATGCCGCCGGCTTCCCGCCTCCATCCCGCTGCGCGCCCTGCCCGATGGGCAGTGCTGGGTTGGCTGTGCGCCTGCCTGTTGCTGTCACCGCTGGGCGGCGTGCGGCACGCGCTGTCGCACCTGGCGGGGAGTCCCGCTTCCAGCCAGGACGACGCGCACACCCCCGACAAGCTGGGCCATTGCGACCTCTGTCATATCTGGGATCTGCTGGATGCCACGCTGCCGGCTTCCTTTCCCGCATTCGCCTGCGGCGCGCCGCGCATCGCGGCGTCCGCGCCGGTGCCAAGCGGCACCACCCTCATCGCCACGCCCTGGTTCCAATCGCGCGCCCCGCCCGCCGCGGCCTGACACCCGCCCGCCCGATTTCAACCGCCGCCGCCTGCCGGCCGGCAACCAGGATTGCCACCATGCCTTTTGCTGCTTCCCATGCGGGGACGCGTTCGTCCCTGCGCGTCTTTTCCCTGAGCCCGCTCGCCCTCGCCTGCCTGCTCGCCTTGCCGCCGGCCGCCCGCGCCCAGGCCGACGCGCCTGACGCGGCCACGCTGTCGCCCGTCATCATCACCGCCAACCCTCTGGGCAGCGAAGCGCTGGCCTCGCCGTCGACCGTGCTGCAAGGCGCCGGCCTGGACCTGCGACGCGCCTCGAACCTGGGCGAGACGCTCAACGGCCTGCCGGGCGTATCGACCACCACGTATGGCCCGATGGTGGGCCGCCCCATCATCCGCGGCATGGACGGCGACCGCATCCGCCTGCTGAACAACGGCGTCGGTTCGCTCGACGCCTCGTCGCTGTCGTTCGACCACGCCGTGCCGCTGGACCCGCTGTCCACCAACCGCGTCGAGATCCTGCGCGGGCCGGCCGCCCTGCTGTATGGCGGCAGCGCCATCGGCGGCGTGGTCAACACCATCGACAACCGCATCCCCACCGAGCCCATCGACGGCGTCCAGGGCGACGTCGCCGGCAGCTATGGCGGCGCCAACAACGACCGCAACGGCGCGATCCAGCTCGAAGGCGGCGACGGCACCTTCGCCATCCACGCCGACGCCTTCAGCCGCAAGACCGGCGACCTGCGCATTCCCGGCTACGCCCGCACCTCGCGGCAACGCGCGATCGACGGCCCCGACCGGGACCAGCCGCGCGGCACCCTGCCCAACAGCGACGGCCAGGCCAGCGGCGGCGCGCTCGGCATGTCCTGGACCGGCGACCGCGGCTATGCCGGCCTGTCCTACAGCGGCTACGACTCCGACTACGGTTCGGTGGCCGAGCCGGACGTGCGCATCAGGATGCGCCAGGAACGCTTCGGCTTCGCCAGCGAGCTGCGCGACCTGGAAGGCCTGTTCACGAGCGTCAAGCTGAACTTCGCCTACACCGACTACCAGCACAAGGAAATCGAGGACGGCGAAACCGGCACCCTGTTCAAGAACCGCGGCTACGAGGCCCGCATCGAGGCGCGCCACGCCGACATCGGCCCGCTGCACGGCGTGGTCGGCCTGCAACTGGGCCAGACGCGCTTCTCGGCCCTGGGCGAGGAAGCGCTGGTGCCCACCACCGACACCGACGCCATCGCGCTGTTCGCGCTGGAGGAATGGAAGATCAATGATCGCCTGACGCTGAGCGCCGGCGCGCGCGCCGACCATACCCGCCTGACCCCGGGCGGCGGCGGCAACGAACGCTTCGACGGCTCCAACCGCCGCACCTTCACCGCCGGCAGCTTCTCGCTGGGCGGCATCTACAAGCTGGACAGCGCCTGGTCGGTGGCCGCCAACACCGCCTACACCGAGCGCGCGCCCACCTTCTATGAGCTGTACGCCAACGGCCCGCACGCCGCCACCGGCCAATACCTGGTGGGCGACCAGAACCTGGCCAAGGAACGCGCCTGGTCCGGCGACCTGTCGCTGCGCTACAAGAAGGACGCCGACAGCGCCAGCGTGGGCGTGTTCTACAGCCGCTTCTCCAACTACCTTGCCGAGATGAACACCGGCCGCTTCCGCGACGACGACGGCGATCTGGTGGCCGCCGGGGACGACGAGGCCCTGCCCGAGGCGCGCTACCAGGGCGTGTCCGCGCGCCTGTACGGCGTGGAGGCCGAAAGCAGCACGCGCGTGCTGCAGTTGGGCGGCCACAAGCTGGACCTGGGCCTGTCGGGCGACTACACGGTGGCGCGCAACAGCGATACCGGCCACTCGCTGCCGCGCATTCCGCCGCTGCGCCTGCGCGTGGCGCTGGACTACGGCTACGGCCCGTACAGCGCCGGCTTGAGCGTGTCCAAGGCCTTCGCCCAGCACAGCCGTCCGGACAACGACACCGCCACCGCCGGCTACTACAGCCTGGACGCCAACGCCGGCTACCGCTTCAAGGTCGCGGCGGTGCAGTGGCAGGCCTACGTGCGCGGCATCAACCTGACCAACCAGGACATCCGCTACGCCACCTCGGTGCTGCGCGACGTCGCGCCCGAGGGCGGCCGCGCCGTGATGGTCGGCCTGCGCGGCAGCTTCTGACCCTGGCGCCCGGTGCCCGTTACCTTTCCCCGACCGGATCAGGTAACGGGCGGCCCGCCAGGATGCTGCATTGCACTACAAATGTAATGAAACTTTATTCCATTACAATGCGATGGCAGTTCGTGAAGCTCAAGCCTCCCCTGCCCCCTTTCCGCCGGCTTGTCCCCCGTGGACAAAGCCATGCCGCCCACTCCGATTTTTGAAGTGACGTAATGACGCCGCCCACGCGAAAAGCCCGCCTTGCCTTTTTCCGCCTTCCCGCTTTGCTGTCAGCGCCCCTGCTGGCCCTGACGTTCTCCTGGTTACCCGGCGCCGCCCAGGCGTCGATCCCCTCCGAACAGGCCCGCGCCTCCCTGTCCGGCCTGCGCCTGGCGCAGGACCCCACCGTGCCGACCCTGCGCGAACGCGTGGTGCAGGCCGGCCTGGCCGCCATCGGCACGCCCTACAGCTGGGGCGGCGACGATGCCGCCGAAGGTTTCGACTGCAGCGGCCTGGTGCTGTACGTCTACCGTGAGATCGCCGGCCTGGAACTGCCGCGCACCGCGCGCCAGCAACGCACCCAGGGCGACACGGTGAACAACAAGAAGCAGCTCAAGCCCGGCGACCTGGTGTTCTTCGCCACCCGCGGCCGCGGCATCACGTCGCACGTGGGCATCTACATCGGCCAGGACAAGTTCGTGCACGCCCCGCGTCGCGGCGCCAAGGTGCGCGTGGACGAAATGAAGAATCCGTACTGGTCCAAGCGCTACCTCGGCGCCCGCAGCTACATCGATACGGCTAAGGGCCAGATGCTGGCGCAGAAGTAAAGCCCGAAGGACGGGCCCCCGCGCTGCGCGCCATGCGCTTGTCGACGAAATGGCTCGATAAAAAATAAAAAAGCGCCCGCGGGCGCTTTTTTCATTGGTGGCGCGGTTCAGCCGCGCCCGACGAACGGCATGTTGGTCGCCATGATCGTCATGAACTGGACATTGGCGTCCAGCGGCAGACGGGCCATGGCCGCGACGGCCTGCGCGACGTGGGCCACGTCCATGCGCGGCTCGACCTTGGTGCTGCCATCGGCCTGCAGGATGCCGGCGGCCATGCGTTCGGTCATGTCGGTGGCGGCATTGCCGATATCGATCTGGCCGCAGGCAATGTGGTACGGACGGCAATCCAGCGAGATCGACTTGGTCAGGCCCGTCACCGCGTGCTTGGTGGCGGTGTAGGCGATCGAGAACGGCCGCGGCGCGTGCGCCGAGATCGAGCCATTGTTGATGATGCGTCCGCCCTGCGGGGTCTGCGCCTTCATCACGCGGATCGCGGCCTGCGCGCACAGGAACATGCCGGTCAGGTTGGTGTCGACCACCTCGCGCCAGAGCGCCACCGGCAGTTCCTCGATCGGCATCGCCGGCGCGCCGCGGCCCGCGTTATTGAACAGCACGTCCAGGCGCCCGTATTCGCGCTGGGTGGTGTCGAACAGCTCGCGCACCGCCTGTTCGTCGGACACGTCCGTGGGAACCACCAGGGCCCGCACACCATCTTCGCCCGCCGCCGTGCGCGTGGCTTCGAGCAGCTCGCGCCGACGGCCGGCCAGCACCACGCGATAGCCTTGCGCCAGGAATTCCAGCGCCACCGCGCGGCCAATGCCGGTGCCGGCGCCGGTGACCAGCGCAACGCGGGGAGGGTCGATCTCGTTCGTGTGCATTGGATGCTCCTTGTTATCTGTCGGCGAAATGCTACCCGAATCATTCTGGCGATGGTGCAAGCGAACGTTCCATTCGCTACGCGCCGAGTGCGGCTGGACAAGCACGGATCAGGAAACGAGCCGGCGAACGGATGCAGCGCCGCCGCGATTGCCGCCATCGCTGTTGCAAATTGAACGCGCGCAAAACCCCTGGCGGGCTTTGATCTGTCACAAATTTCCATATAATTTCTGGAAATTAACTTATTACCAAAATTCCAATAAATTTCGGAGTTTGATCATGGCATTACTGCCCTTTTCCACCGTTCGTTGGGCGGGCGCGCTCGCCCTGAGCGCCGGCGTGCTCGGTGCGCTGCCCGGTCCCGCGCAGGCCGCTCCCGATGGGCGCCAGATCAGCACACAGGGCGCCAACGGCGCGCCGGCCTGTATGACCTGCCACGGCGCCAACGGCGAAGGCAACCCCGCCGCCGGCTTTCCCCATCTGGCGGGCATGGGCGCCGCCTATCTCGCCGAACAGCTCGAAGCCATGGCCAACGGCTCGCGCGTGAGCCCGGTGATGGCCGCCACCGCCAAGGCGCTGGACCCCGCGCAGCGGCAAGCGGTGGCCGCCTATTACGCCGGCCTGCCGTCGCCGCTGAACATCGACCGATTGGCCGCCACGGCCCGGCATCCGGTCAAGCCCGACGATACCGGCGCCTGGCTGGCCACGCGCGGCGCCTGGGACAAGAACGTGCCAGCCTGCAATCAATGCCACGGCCCGGGCGGCATCGGCGTGGGCGCCAACTTTCCCAGCCTGGCCGGCCAGCCCGCCGCCTACATCGCGGGCCAACTGCGCGCCTGGCGCCAGGGCCAGCGTCCGCCCGGCCCGCTCGGCCTGATGCCAGCCGTGGCCACCCGCCTGACCGACGCCGAGATCGACGCCGTGTCCGCCTACTACGCCGGCCTGCCCAAGGCCGCCGACCTGCTTGCCGCGCAAGCCAACACCGCCGCGGGAGCCAAGCAATGACCCCGATCCGTCACCGACTCGCTCATCTTCTGTTCGCCGCCGCGGCAACCAGCGCGTTGCTGTCGACCGGAGCGGCCGTGGCCGCCGATGCGCGCCCCGACTTCACGCCGCCCAGCGCCGCGTCGCTACCCGACAGCGAATTCGGCAAGATCGTGCGCCAGGGCGAGCAGATCTTCCTGCACACGCCGCAGAACGCCAGCAAATTCGTCGGCAACGACCTGAACTGCGCCAGTTGCCACCTGGACGCGGGCCGCCGCCCCGATTCCGCGCCGATGTGGGCGGCCTACGTGCTGTATCCGGCCTACCGCGCCAAGAACGGCCACGTCAACACGCTGGCCGAGCGCCTGCAAGGCTGTTTCCGCTTCAGCATGAACGGCAAGCCGCCCGCGGCCGACGACCCGGTGCTGACCGCCTTGCAGACCTATATGTTCTGGCTGGCGAGCAAGGCGCCCACCGGCGTCGCGCTCAAGGGCCAGGGCTACCTCAAGCTGCCCAAGCCGGCCCAGAAGGCCGACTACGTGCGCGGCAGCGAGGTCTACGCCCAGTACTGTGCCGTCTGCCACGGCGCCGAGGGCAAGGGACAGAAGAACGGCGAGCACTGGGTATTCCCCGCGCTGTGGGGCCCGGATTCCTTCAACTGGGGCGCCGGCATGCACCAGATCGGCAACGCCGCCGGCTTCATCAAGGCCAACATGCCGCTGGGCCAGGCAGGCATGCTGAGCGACCAGGAAGCGTGGGACGTGGCCTACTTCATGAACGCCCACGAACGCCCCCAGGATCCGCGCTACACCGAATCGGTGGCCAAGACCCGCGCCAAGTACCACGACTCCGACGACTCGCTCTACGGCATCGAGGTGAACGGCCACCTGCTCGGCAGCGACGCGCCCGCGCCGGGCGGCAAGCTGACGCAGGCGGCGGCGCGCTGATCCGCTCCCGCGCGGCGGCCCCGCCACGGGCCGCCGTTCGGGGCCGCTTTCTTGCCGGGCCGCATCGCGCGCCCCAACCCGCAGGTGGTTGGCATTGACAGCGCGCGCAGGGTTTTCCCCCTGCCGCGCTGCGCGATTTGCTATTCTTCGGGTCTCGGCATCACACGCTCGTCACATTCATGCACGCCACTTCCGGCAATGTCTTCATGGTCGTCGCCCCCAGCGGGGCCGGCAAGTCCAGCCTGGTCAAGGCCTTGCTGCAGCAAGACCCGTCCATTCTCCTCTCCGTCTCCTGCACCACGCGTGCCCCCCGCCCCGGCGAGGAAGACGGCCGCGAATACCGCTTCATCGGCATCGACGAATTCAAGCAGTTGCGCGACGAGCAGCGCCTGCTGGAATGGGCCGAGGTGCATGGCAATTTCTACGGCACGCCGCGCGATCGCATCGACGAAGCCACCCGCGAGGGCCGCGACGTGCTGCTGGAAATCGATTGGCAAGGCGCGCGCCAGGTGCGCCAGCGTTTTCCCGGCGCGATCGGCATCTTCGTGCTGCCGCCTTCGATCGAGGAACTCGAAAGCCGCCTGAAGGCGCGTGGCCAGGATGCGCCGCAGGTGATCGCGCGCCGGCTGATGGCCGCGGGCGGCGAAATCGCGCACGCGCCTGAATGCGAATATGTTATTATTAATCAAGAATTTAGCGTGGCCTTGTCGGAACTGACTCAAATCGTCAGCGCCGCGCGGCTGCGTTTTTCGTCTCAGGCCGTGCGCCACGCCGAATTGTTTGCGCAGCTCGGCATCCCGGCGGCGCACTGAAACGAAACCGCATTCTCCCTATCCACCATCAGCACCAGGTGTCCTAATGGCTCGCATTACCGTCGAAGACTGTCTGAACCAGATCCCCAACCGTTTCAAGCTCACGCTGGCCGCCACCTACCGCGCCCGCGAGCTGGCGCAAGGCCATGCCCCGCGCCTGGACAGCAAAGACAAGCCCACGGTCACTGCCCTGCGCGAAATCGCGGGCGGCCTCACCGGCGTGGAAATGCTGCGTAAAGTTCCCACCTGATCTTTTCCGGGGGGCGGCAAGCATGGCTTTTCCCGGGCTGAAGTACGCTTCATCAGGTCTGCTTGCCGCGCTACGTGCCGGCTCCCGTCTCGGGCGCCGCGCGGGCAAGAAAGACAAGAATTCCCCCACGCCACCCTCCGTCGCCGCGCAAGAAGCGGCGGATGCGACCGCCTCGCCGGTCGCCTCGCTGGCGCCGCTGACCGAAATCATCGGCAGCTATCTCGACAAGAAAGATGTAGAACGCGTGCGCGAAGCCTATCGCTTCGCCGACCAGGCGCACCTGGGCCAGTTCCGCGCCAGCGGTTCGCCCTACATCTCGCACCCCATCGCCGTCACGGAAATCTGCGCGGGCTGGAAGCTCGACGCGAATGCGTTGTCCGCCGCCCTGCTGCACGACGTGATGGAAGACCAGGGCATCGCCAAGCACGAGCTGGCCGAGAAGTTCGGTCCTGAAGTCGCCGAGCTGGTCGATGGCCTGTCCAAGCTGGACCGCCTGGACTTCGCCACCAAGGCCGAGCAGCAGGCTGAAAGTTTCCGCAAGATGCTGCTGGCGATGGCGCGCGACGTGCGCGTCATCCTCATCAAGCTGGCCGACCGCCTGCACAACATGCGCACGCTGGACGCGGTCAACCCCGAGAAGCGCCGCCGCATCGCCCGCGAAACGCTGGACATCTACGCGCCCATCGCCCACCGGCTGGGCCTGAACCTGCTGTTCCGCGAACTGCAGGACCTGTGCTTCGCGGCCATGTACCCGAACCGCTACCAGGTGTTGTACAAGGCCGTGCTGGCCGCGCGCGGCAACCGCCGCGAGGTGATCGGCAAGATCGCCGACTCGGTCCGTGCCGCGCTGCCCGCCGCCGGCATCGAGGCCGAAGTCACCGGCCGCGAGAAGACGCTGTTCGGCATCTACCGCAAGATGGTCGACCAGAAGAAGTCGTTCTCGGACGTGCTCGACATCTATGGTTTCCGCGTCATCGTCCACACGCTGCCCGAGTGCTACCTGGCACTGGGCACGCTGCACCAGCTGTACCGGCCGGTGCCCGGCAAGTTCAAGGACTACATCGCGATCCCCAAGGTCAACGGCTACCAGTCGCTGCACACGACGCTGGTGGGCCCCTACGGCACCCCGGTGGAATTCCAGTTCCGCACCCGCGACATGCATCACGTGGCCGAAGAAGGCGTGGCCTCGCACTGGCTGTACAAGGGCGCCGACCTGACGCTCAACGACCTGCAGAAGCGTACCCACCAGTGGCTGCAATCGCTGCTGGACATCCAGAGCCAGACCGGCGATTCGGGCGAATTCCTCGAACACGTCAAGGTCGACCTGTTCCCGGACGCCGTCTACGTCTTCACCCCGCGCGGCAAGATCATCTCGCTGCCGCGCGGCGCGACGCCGGTGGATTTCGCCTACGCCATCCATACCGACATCGGCAACCAGGCGGTGGCGGCCAAGGTCAACGGCGAGTTCGTGCCGCTGCGCACGGAACTGAACAGCGGCGACACGGTGGAGATCGTCACCTCCCCCGCTTCGCGCCCGAACGCGCAATGGCTCAATTACGTGCGCACCGGCCGCGCCCGTTCGGAAATCCGCCACTACCTGCGCACCGTCAAGTACGAGGAATCGGTGGCCTTCGGCGAGCGCCTGCTGGGCCAGGCCCTGCAGGAATTGCACATGCCGCTGCCGGCCACCGACGACCCGGCCTGGCAGAAGCTGGCGCGCAGCACCGGCGCCAGCTCACGCGAGGAAATCCTGGCCGACATCGGCCTGGGCAAGCGCCTGGCCGCCGTCGTGGCGCGCCGCTTCGCGCCCGAACACCAGCTGGTGGCCACCACCGCCGCGGCGGTGGACGAGCTGACCTCGGCGCGCAGCGCCCCGATCCTGATCCAGGGCAACGAAGGCCAGGCGGTGCAGTTGGCGCCGTGCTGCGGCCCGCTGCCCGGCGACCCGATCATCGCCGGCATGCGCATGGGCCATGGCCTGGTGGTGCACACCGCCGACTGCCCGGTGGCCATGCGCCAGCGCCTGCGCGAACCGGAACGCTGGATCAACGTCGCCTGGGACGCCCACACCGCCAAGCACCTGGCCACGCGCCTGGACATCGTCACGCGCAACGAGCGCGGCGTGCTGGGCCGGCTGGCCGCCGAAGTCACGGCGGCCGACGCCAACATCATGCATGTGACCATGCACGATGACGCGGTCTCGACGGTGTCGCTGCACCTGACCATCCAGGTGGACAGCCGCAAGCACCTGGCGCAGGTGATCCGCGCCATCCGCCACGTGCCGCAAGTGCAGAAGATCGTGCGCGTGAAGGGCTGAAGGCGGAGCCCACCCCCGAAGCGCTGCGCGCTTCCCCCTCAAGGGGGCATGTCTACGGACCGGCGGAGCCGGATCCGTGACATCCCGCTTGGGGGCGCTTTCATTGCGGCCTTTGAAGCGTGGGGCGATCCGTGCTCAGGCCACGTGTTGCAGGAAGTCCTTCAGGCGCTGGCTGGGCGGATTGTCCAGCAGCTCGGCCGGCGGACCGTCATGCGCGATCTTGCCGGCATCGATGAAGATCAGGCGGCTGCCGACCTTGCGCGCGAATTCCATTTCGTGCGTGACCACCACCATGGTCATGCCCTCCTCGGCCAGGTCGCGCATCACCTTCAGCACCTCGTGGCGCAGTTCCGGATCGAGCGCCGAGGTCGGCTCGTCGAACAGCATCAGCTTGGGCTTGATCGCCAACGCGCGGGCGATCGCCACGCGCTGCTGCTGGCCGCCGGACAGCTCGGATGGGTAGTGGTTCATGCGCTCGGCCAGCCCGACCTTGCCCAGCAGTTGCTCGGCCAGTTCGCGCGCCTCGTCGCGGCTCTGTCCGCGCGTGTGCACCGGCCCGAACATGACGTTCTGCAGCGCGGTCATCTGCGGGAACAGATTGAACTGCTGGAACACCATGCCGGCCTCGCGCCGGATCTCGCGCACCTGGGCGGCGCCGCCGTGCACGCTCAGGCCGTCGACCAGCAGGTCGCCGCCGTTGATCGTTTCGAGCACGTTGATGCAGCGCAGGAAGGTGGACTTGCCGGAGCCGGAGGGCCCCACCACCACGACCACCTCGCCCGCGTCGATATTGAGCGAAATGCCGTCCAGCACCGTGGACGCGCCGAACGTCTTGGTGACGTCATGAAATTCAACCATGCTCATAGTATGCGCATCCTCTTTTCCACCAGGTGCAGGATCAGCGCCATCGTGCCCGTCAGGATCAGGTAGACGATGGCAATGGCCGACCAGATCTCGACCGCGCGGAAGTTGCTGGCCATGATCTCCTGGCCCTGACGGGTCAGTTCCGCGACGCCGATCACGATGAACAGCGACGAATCCTTCAGGCTGATGATGCACTGGTTGCCCAGCGGCGGAATCATGCGGCGGAACGCCACCGGCCCGATGATGTGGAACAGGATCTTGTGAAACGGCAGGCCCATCGCCTGCCCGGCTTCCTTCAGCCCCTTGTGGACCGACAGCAGCGAACCGCGCACGATCTCGGAAATATAGGCGCCTGAATTGATGATGAGCGTGACGATGGCCGCCCACTCGGCGTCCACCCGGATGTTCGCCAAGAGCGGCAAGGCGAAATAAATGAACATCACCTGCACCACGATCGGCGTGCCGCGGATCACCGCGACATACACCTGGGCGATGCCCGACAGTATCGGATGCCCGTAGGCCCGCGTCACGCCGGAGAGCGCGCCCAGCAGAAAGCCGCCGAACAGGCCCCAAAAGGTGATCTTGATGGTCATCTGCGTGCCCACCCACAGGTTGGGCAGCGCATCCATCACTACATTCCAGTCAAAATCCACGAATTACCCCTCAATGGCGCGCCCGCGCGCCGCATCATGGCGGAAACGCCCGGCGCCGCAAGCGGCTCGGGGCCGCCCCGTCCCGGGCCCGGCGTCGCCGGAGCGAAGCGCCGGGGCCCCAGACTGCCGGGCGGCCCCGAAATGCAACATCAATCCGACGAAAAAGCTCAGGGCTTCTTGCCGAACCACTTCTCGTAGATGGCGTCGTACTGGCCGTTGGACTTGAGCGTGGCCAGGGCCTTGTTGACCTGCGGCACCAGTTCGCTGCCCTTGGGGAAGGCGATGCCGTAGAAGTCGCCGCTCTTGACCGAGCCGACCACCTTGACGCGGCCCTTGCCAGCCGTGTTGGCGTAGTACTGGACGTTGGGCGTGTCGTGCACGGCGGCGTCGACCCGGCCGGTGGCCAGTTCGAGGTAGGCGTTGTCGATGTTGGGGAACAGCTTGAGCTTGGCGTCCGGCACCTGGGCCTTCAGGAAGTCCACGGTGGCCGTGCCGGTCTTGACCGCGACGGTCTTGCCGGCCAGCGACTTGGCGTCCTTGATGTCGGTGTTCTTTTCGCCGACCAGGATGGCCAGGCCGCTTTCGTAGTAGGGATCGGAGAAGTCGATCACCTTCTTGCGGTCATCGCGGATGGTGATGCCGGCCAGCGCCACGTCGATGTTCTTGGTCTGCAGGCCGGGGATGATGCCGTTGAAGTCCATCGGCTGCAGCTTGTACTTGACGTTCAGTTCCTTGGCGATGGCCGCCCACAGGTCCACGTCAAAGCCGGTGTAGGTGTTGCCCTGCTTGAACTCGAACGGCACGAACGCCGTGTCGGTGGCCACCACCAATTCCTTGCCTTGGGCGTAGGCGCCGGAGGCGGCGCCGAACATGGCCACGGACAGGCCGACCAAGGCGGCGGCGACTTTACGTTTAATCATGAAACTCTCCTCTTGGGGCTGATAGCGCCCGGGGTTGCAGTTGGAACATGATGCGCGGGCCACGCCGGGATCGCCGGAGCAACTTACGGCGCATGTTAACGCATCCGTCCCCACCGCAGAGAGCTTAGAAAAATTACAATCCGCATGACACCCCGGAGAATCCCCATGCCCTACAAGTATGTACGCATCGCCGGCAACCGGCGCCAGGTCGGCGTGGCCCTCGGCAAACTGGCCCGCCCGCTGATGGCGACCTACCTGGACCAGAGCGCCACCTGGAAGGCGCTGCGCCCCTGGCGCGGCCATCCGTACCTGGACGAACTGGGCGAACAGGCCCGGCGCGCCCTTCCCGCCGTGTGGGACGAACTGGAGGGGCTGGCCGAGGGGCTGGGGATGCCGCTGGCGGACGTGTTGCTGTGGAACTGCCGGGGCGACCTGCTGCACAGCAGCGGCAGCGGCGACGGCTGCACCTCGGTGGCGCTGAAGGCGGCCGATGGCACCCGCTGGATCGGCCACAACGAGGACGGCGATCCGTTCCTGTACGGCCGCTGCCATCTGGTCGACGTGGCGCTGGACGACGCGCCCGGCTACCTGAGCTTCTATTACCCGGGATCCCTGCCCGGCCACACCTTCGGGGCCAATCGCGCCGGCCTGGTGCAGACCATCAACAACCTGCGCACGCGCCTGCGCCAGCGCGGCGTGCCGCGCATGCTGCTGGCGCGCGCCGTGCTCGACTGCGCCACGCTGGACGAGGCCGTGGCGCTGCTGCGCGACGCGCCGCGCGCGGGGGGCTTTCACCATACGCTGGGGTCGGCGGCCAACGCCCGCATCTTCAGCGTCGAGGCGACGCCGGGCGCCGCGTCAGCGCAGGAGATCGGCACCCGGTATGGCCACGCCAACCACATGGTGCATCAGGCCAGCCGGGGGCAATCGCAGATCATCACCGACTCGTCGCGCGAGCGCCAGCGCCGCATCGAGGGCATCGTCGACACCTGGTCCCCCGCCACCATTGGCGCCGACCTGCTGACGGCGCTGCATGACACCGAGGGCGAACTGCCGATCCTGCGCACCGATCCCAAGGATCCGGACGGCGAAAACACGCTCGCCACCGCGATCTTCGAAATCGGCGATGGCGAGGTGACGCTGCGGGTCTATGACCGCAAGACCAAGGCGGACATTGTGCTGGATGTGATGAACGATCCGGAGTAGAAATACTTGCGCGCAGAACCGCGCGCAAGTATCAGCAATGCACTGAGATGCTAGCCAACGAATGTCAGGGTGCCCTCTCCCTCACGACGGTTCTTGGCATACACGGCATGCAGGTGACCTCACGCAATTCCGACAAATCCCGGACCAAGTCCAATCGAAAAATACCGCAACCAAAAATAGAATGAGACTCAATATTATTTGAGAGTCTCATGCGTATTTCGCGCCTTTGTGCCAGCCTAATTCTAGCTATCCCCTTCCCAGCGTGGGCTGAGTTGCCTCTTACGGTGGAGAACCTGATCACCGACGCGGGAAAGCTCAGAATGGAATTATCGTTGGCCTACGCCAACACGGACCGCTCTGGCATATCAATCGGCGAACCGATTATTGTCCAGACGGGGCCGACGTCATTCATTACCGTTCCCACCTCGCTCGGAGAGAGTCTCGGTAATAGCGACACCGTGGTAGGCACACTCGGCCTGCGATACGGCCTGACAACAGACACCGAGCTATACGCCCGAATAAGCGGCCTCTCATCAAACCAACGCAATAGCGGTGTCGACGGCACAACCACCAGCAGCGAGTCGAAATTCGTCGATGCTTGGGTAGGCATCAACTATCAATTCAAGCAAGACGACGACGGTCCTGCCGTACTCGGATTTGCGGAAATCGCTTTACGGGAAAAGCACAGGCAAGGCAGTACCAGCCTCAAGTCGGCCATGCTAGGCGTCACCGCCTACCACGCGATCGACCCAATCTTATTCTCATTGACGGCCGCCTATCAGTTCAACCAAGCCCGTGCAGATGGTTCTTACCGATACCAGCCAGGCAACTTGCTATTGCTCAACCCGTCGGTAGGCTTCGCCGTCAACGACCGCGTGACACTGACCACCGGCACGCAATGGACATATCGGCAGGCCGATCGGCTGGACGGTCATAGCCAAGGTATCAATCGCACCTCGACTGATCTATTACTTGGCGCCGGTTACGGCCTCACAAGCGATAGCACACTGACCACCACCCTAAAAGCCAATGTATCGGGCCGTAGCGGTTCGGAGTTGCGAGCCAACTGGCTGTACACATTTTAATTTTGGGTGTGATCGTAAGAAAAAGGGCGGCAAGCCGCCCAAAAAATTGCCGGTGACGCAAACACCGTCAATAGGTGCCTTGGGAGTCTATTTCAAGGCTGGTTGTAGTTCCTGCAGTTCCTAGAGAGTCTATATGAAACCTTTAACACGCTTAGCGCTAATACTACTAACCGCCGGCCTTCTGTCATCGCAGGTATATGCCAGCTCACCGCAGACACGCGGACCGATTGCAGTTTTCAATCAGACCGATATAAATCTGATGTTCGAACCTTCGAATAGCCCAATGCAACTGGCGACGTTGTCACAGCAGGAAATGAAAGAGACAGAGGGTGCATGGTGGCGGTATTACATGTATTTTTATGCCCCTCGTCTTTCTGCTGCTGGATGGTCGGTCTATCAAGCCGCGCCATATATGAGGTTCTACCATTTCCGCAACCTTGTTGAGTATTACTGGCACAGACGATAACAACCGGAACACCATCTTACAGTCGCCAAGGTAGCCATAGTCGCCTTGGCGACCTCAAAACGGAGCAAAGCTTGGAGCCACATGAGTAAAAAAATCCGTAACTATTTTCGTTCGATAAAGTGGAGTGACCCTGGCACTATTTTTTTCTTATGTGAATTCATCCCCTTCCTCTTATTTGTGATTGCCATAATATTAGTGGGTGTTCTAGCAATTCGAGATTGGCAATCTCTTTGAATCACCCTAATCAGAACGCTATGCCATCACAACGTTGAATTATTACGATCAAGCGCTCCAGACAGCAACGCATCTGTCAGTTGCTGCGGTTACCACTATGCACCCCAAAAGTTCTGACAGACGCCATCAATCACGGTGCATTTAAGCGACAAGCCCCAATGATCGCATCTTCCCTCTCCCTCTTTTGCCTGAGCGAACTGCCCTTCTCGCGGTTCGGTTTCCCTCGCTGGCGATCCGCGCTAGCCATCACGATCCTCGGTTTGGGAGGCGGTTTGATTTCCGGGGTGCTCCCCCCAGAATCGAATTGGCCTGCGGTCCCCATGTGGGTAACCCTATGCGGAGCAATAATCTCCACCTGGGCCGCCTTTCTTATCATCGTCTGCGTATTGCGAGCCTGGATGAAACGCGATGGCCGATGGGATGGCCAAGGCAATTTGTTCAACTTGGTGGCGACCTCTTGGCTCGTGGCCGACCTGCTCGGTATCGGCCTGACCGCCATGGGTGTCCCCCTGCTCGCTACGCTGCTGTTGTGGCTATATTCAGTGTGGGTCGGGGCCAATGCCCTCTCGAGCGCGATCCCCAAAGCCAGTATAGGCTACAGCATCGGCGGCATTGCGATGGGGCTGATTCCAGCCATCTTGGTCACAATACTTGTGTATACGGCGCTTGGCGTCGTCCTAGCCATGTTGAGAATCGCTTTGCCGCTCCCGCCCATCGTCGCCCCAGCGCAATGAACCAGACGTATTTCATCGTGCCGCGGCTTCTCGCCCTTGCCGCGCTAGCAGCGGCCAACGCCATTGCGGCCGGCGCGTCGAGCGATGCCATTCCTCCCGGCCCGGTAGGCGTCCTGCTCCTGACGCACTCCAGCAATGGAATCGTTCCGGTAAGAAGCTGGAAACATCTGCGCGACGACCGGATAGTCAAGCAGGATCTGGACTACTCTTGCGGCGCCGCAGCTCTTGCCACGCTACTCGACAGCCACTATGGTCAGGCAGTCAGCGAAGAACAACTTCTTAAGGCCATGGACAAAACTGATGGAAGAGCCAGCTTCGAGGACATGGCAAATGCTCTCGCCCAGTTCGGCTTCAAGGCTCAAGGCTTTGCCGCGAGCTTCGATCAATTGGCCAGACTTAAAATGCCAGTCATCGTTTACATGAAGCACCGCAAGGACGATCACTTCAGCGTCTTGCGAGGCATCAACGGAGACACCGTATGGCTGGCGGACCCATCGCTGGGCAATCGTACATTCAGTCGTACACAGTTTGAATCTATGTGGAATGTGAGGGGAGAGGCGCTTTCAGGGAAATTCTTGGCGGTGTTACCGATTGACCCCGAGACGACAGCCGCAAACACTTTTTTTTCCAAGACGCCTCGCCGTCAAACCGCCAATACAGTCAAGCAACTGACGATTCACCCGATACCCTAAGCAGTTCGTAACGATACAGAAGCCTGCCATCCTGCGCACCGATGCCCAGGACCCGGACGGCGAAAACACGCTCGCCACCGCGATCTTCGAGATCGGCGATGGCGAGGTGACGCTGCGGGTCTATGACCGCAAGACCAAGGCGGACATTGTGCTGGATGTGATGAACGATCCGGACGACGCGGCGCCCGATCCCGCCTGAACGGACTCGGACGCCGATGGTGGGCGGCGCTTACGCCGCGCCGTAGCCCCCGCCTCCCGGCGTTTCCACCACGAACACGTCGCCCGGATGCAACTGGGCGCTGTCCTGCGGACCAAGCTCCTCGATCGAGCCATCCAGCCGCTCGACATAGTTGCGGCCCATCGCGCCCGGCTCGCCGCCGGCCAGGCCGAACGGCGCATAGCGGCGGTTGTTGGACAGGATCGCGGCGGTCATGTCTTCCAGGAAGCGGATGCGGCGCACGCCGCCGTTGCCGCCCGGATAGCGCCCCGCCCCGCCCGAACCGTGGCGGATCTCGTACGACTCCAGCCGCACCGGGAAGCGAAACTCCAGCACTTCGGGGTCGGTGAGGCGCGAGTTGGTCATGTGCGCCTGCACCACCGAAGTGCCCGGGAAGCCTTCGTCGTGGGGACCGGCGGCATCGATGCGCACGGGACCGGCGCCGGTGCCGCCCGAGATGGTCTCGTAGTACTGGTGACGCGCGTTGCCGAAGGTGAAGTTGTTCATGGTGCCCTGGCTGGCGGCCAGCACGCCGAGCGCGCCGTACAGCGCGTTGACGATGCACATGGACGTTTCGACGTTGCCCGCCACCACCGAGGCCGGCGGGTTCGGGCGCAGCATCGAGCCTTCCGGCAGGATGATCGACAGCGGCACCAGGCAGCCGTCGTTCAGCGGGATGTCGTCGTTGACCAGGGTGCGGAACACGTACAGCACCGCGGCCACGGCGATGGCACCCGGGGCGTTGAAGTTGTTGTCCAGCTGGTCCGAGGTGCCGGTGAAGTCGACCACGGCGCTGCGCGCCTGGTTGTCCACCCGCACCGCGACGCGGATGACCGCGCCGTTGTCCAGCGGATACTCGTAGCTGCCGTCCTTGAGCACCGAGATCACGCGGCGCACCGCCTCTTCGGCGTTGTCCTGCACGTGGCCCATGTAGGCGCGCACCACGTCCAGGCCGAAGTGATCGCACATGCGCAGCAGTTCCTGCACGCCCTTTTCGTTGGCGGCGATCTGCGCGTGCATGTCGGCGATGTTCTGGTCCGGATTGCGCGCCGGCCAGCGGCCGGAACCGAGGATGTCGCGCGCGGCCTGTTCGCGGAACTCGCCGCCCTTGACCAGCTGGAAGTTGGTGAACAGCACGCCTTCGTCTTCGACCGTCTTCGAATCCGGCGGCATCGAGCCCGGCGTGGTGCCGCCGATGTCGGCATGGTGGCCGCGCGAGCCGACGTAGAACAGGATCTCGCTGCCCTTGCGGTCGAACACCGGCGTGATCACCGTGACGTCCGGCAGGTGGGTGCCGCCGTGATACGGGTCGTTGACCACGTAGGCGTCGCCCGGCTGCATGCGGCCGGCGTTGGCGTTCATGACGGTGCGCACCGACTCGCCCATGGAGCCCAGGTGCACCGGCATGTGCGGCGCGTTGGCGATCAGGCGCGCCTGGGCGTCGAAAATGGCGCAGGAAAAGTCCAGGCGTTCCTTGATGTTGACCGAATACGCCGTGTTCTGCAGGCGGTAGCCCATCTGCTCGGCGATCGACATGAACAGATTGTTGAACACCTCCAGCATCACCGGGTCGGCCTGGGTGCCGATAGCGCGGCGCTCGGGGCGGGCCTCGACGCGGCGGATCACGAAGTGGTCCTGTTGCGTCAGCTCGGCCTGCCAGCCGGGCTCGACCACGGTGGTCTGGTTCGGCTCGGAGATGATGGCGGGGCCCGCCACCACGTCGCCGCCGGCCATGTCTTCACGCACGTACAACGGCGTGTCGCGCCAGGCGCCGCCGCTGTACATGCGCACGGCGCGGCGCGGCGCCAGCGCGCCGTCGCGGCTGCGCGAAGCGGGCGTCTCGGTGACGCGCTCGCCGCCGCCGGTGGCTTCCACCGAGATGGTCTCCACCACCAGCTCGCGGTTGGGCATGAGGAAGGAATAGCGCTGGCGATAGGCCGCCTCGAAGTCCTTGCGGGCCTGGTCCAGGTCCGAATACGGCACTTCGAGCGCGGTGTCGGTGCCGCGGTACTTCAGGTGCAGGCGGCGCTGCACCTGGATGTCGCTGTCGGCCACATGCTGGCGGCGCAGTTCGCCCACGGCCTGCTCGGCCAGCGCGTCCAGTTCGCCTTGCAGCTCGGTCATCAGCGCGGCGTCGAGCGTCTTTTCGACGGTCTTCTGGCGCATGTCGGTCTGGTCGGCCAGGCCCATGCCGTAGGCCGACAGCACGCCGCCCAGCGGGTGCGCGAAGACCGTGGTCATGCCGAGCGCGTCGGCCACCAGGCAGGCGTGCTGGCCGCCGGCGCCGCCGAACACGGTCAGCGCGTATTCGGTGACGTCGTGGCCGCGCTGCACCGAGATGCGCTTGATGGCTTCGGCCATGTTGCCGACGGCGATTTCCAGGAAGCCTTCGGCCAGCTGTTCCGGCGTCATGTCGCGGCCGGTGGCGGCGCGGACCTCGTCGGCCATGGCCTCAAAGCGCTGCACGACGGCGTCGCGATCCAGCGCTTCGTTGGCGTCGGGGCCGAACACCTTGGGGAAGAAATCGGGCTGAATCTTGCCGAGCAGCACGTTGCAGTCGGTCACGGCCAGCGGCCCGCCGCGGCGGTAGCAGGCGGGGCCGGGGTTGGCGCCGGCCGAATCCGGGCCGACGCGCAGGCGCGCGCCGTCGAAATGCAGGATCGAACCGCCGCCGGCCGCGACCGTGTGGATGCTCATCATGGGCGCGCGCATGCGCACGCCGGCCACCAGGGTCTCGAACTCGCGCTCGAATTCGCCGGCGTAGTGCGACACGTCGGTGGAGGTGCCGCCCATGTCGAAGCCGATGATCTTGTCGAAACCGGCCTGCTCGCTGGTGCGCACCATGCCGACGATGCCGCCGGCCGGGCCGGACAGGATGGCGTCCTTGCCGCGGAAGCGGTGCGCGTCGGTCAGGCCGCCGCTCGATTGCATGAACATCAGGCGGATGCCGGGCAGTTCGCCGGCCACCTGGTCGACATAGCGCTTGAGGATGGGCGACAGGTAGGCGTCGACCACGGTGGTGTCGCCGCGCGAGACGTACTTGATCAGCGGGCTGACCTCGTGCGAGGCCGACACCTGGGTGAAGCCGATCTCGCGCGCGATGCGGGCGGCGCGCTGCTCGTGGCCGGTGGCGTGCCAGGCGTGCATGAAGACGATGGCGACGGTGCGGATGCCGCTGTCGTACGCCGCCTGCATGTCACGGCGCAGCGCGGCCTCGTCCAGGTCGCGGATCACTTCGCCGTCGGCGGCGACGCGCTCGTCGGCCTCGACCACGGCTTCGTAGAGCATTTCCGGCAGCAGCACATTGCGGTCGAACAGGCGCGGACGGTTCTGGTAGGCAATGCGCAGGCCGTCGCGGAAACCGCGCGTGGTCACCAGCAGCGTGCGTTCGCCCTTGCGCTCGAGCAGCGCGTTGGTGGCGACCGTGGTGCCCATCTTGACGCATTCGACCTGCTCGGCCGGCACCGGCTGGCCGGGCGCGATGCCCAGCAGCTTGCGGATGCCCGCCACCGCCGCGTCGCGGTACTGCTCGGGATTTTCCGACAGCATCTTCGCGGTGGTGGTGGTGCCGTCGGGGCGGCGCGCCACGATGTCGGTGAAGGTGCCCCCACGATCAATCCAGAATTGCCACTTCATAACTATCCTCGGGTACAAGAAGCCGCCACGGCGCTGCCGGCCGCGGCGTGCGGGTTGCGGTACGGGGCGCTGCCCCGCGTATCGGTTTACAGGGAGGTCGCGGCGCGCGCGGCCTGGTCGTACAGGCCGGACAGGGCGCGCAGCATGTGCGCCAGCTGGCGGCTGAATTCCAGGCCTCCCCCACCCGGCGCGTCCAGGCCGGCGGTCAGGCATTGCTCGCGGATTTCACCGTAGCGCTTGATGATGGCCGCGCCCTCGGGCGTGACGCTGTAGAACACTTCCTTGCTGGCGCGCTCGCCCTTGACCACGCCCAGGCGGTCGAGCTTTTTCAGCGCGTAGTTGACGATGTGCGTGTCCTCGACATTCAGCGTGAAGCAGATGTCGGCCAGCTTCTTGGGGCGCTGGCGGTGGAACACGTGGTGGAACACCATGACGTCGGTGGGCGTCAGGTCGGGCAGGCCCGCCGCCGCCATGCAGCGCACGGTCCAGCGATCGAAGGCGTGGCTGGCGATCATCAGGCCGAATTCGACTTCGGACAGGTCCGGCGCGCTGCCGCCGGCCAGGTGGGCCGACGAGGCGATCAACGTGGAGGTCATAAGGGCCGCGCAACAAGTTTATCTGCGCGAAATACTAATAATTTATCTATATTTCATCAATAAAAAACAAAACAGGGACGGAAAAAATCCCTCGATTCGAGGGAATACCCCTAGGATGAATGCCCGCCTAAGGCGCGGGGGCGGCACTCCGCGCCTTGCTAGGGCGCGTCCCAGCCAGCCGGCAGGTGCGCGCGGATCAGCGAACCGGCAATGGAGATGCGCGCCGCGATCTCTGGCATCGGATCGCCCGGACCGAACCAGCGCGCGTCGGCGATCTCGTCTTCCTGCACGCGGATCTCGCCCGACACGTACTCGGCCGTGTAGGCCACCATCAGCGAATGCGGGAACGGCCACGATTGGCTGCCGAAGTACTTCAGGTTGCCGACCCTCAGGCCGACCTCTTCCAGCACCTCGCGGTGCACCGTCTGCTCGATGCTTTCGCCCGGCTCGACAAAGCCGGCCAGGGCCGTGTAGCGCCCGGCGGCATTGGCGGTGTGGCGCGCCAGCAGGATACTGTCGCCCTTGCGGATCAGCACCATCATGGCCGGCGAGATGCGCGGATAGGCCGAGAAGCCGCAGGCCGGGCAACGCTGGCAGAACTCGCCGCTGACGCGCGTGGTGGGCGTGCCGCAGGCGCCGCAGAAGCGATGGGTGCGGGCCCATTCGGCGATCTGGTAGGCGCGCCCGGCAAGCGCCATGCGTTCCTCGTCCAGCACCCCGAACAAGGACCGCAGCTTCTTGAAGGCGTAGCCGTGCGGCGCTTCGATGCCCGGTTCGACATGCGCGGCGCGGGCCGGCGAATCCGGCGTGGCCCAGACCGGCTGCAGGGCGTCGGCCCCAAGCCCGGCGCGCCCACAGGCATCCAGGTCCGGCAACACGCTGGTGGCTTCCTCGACCAGCAACTCGTCACGACGAAAAACGAAATTCACACGACCCTCTGCGACACGACTGCGATGACGAGATCTTAGAAGAAAAAGACGCTGCCGCAAGACAACGTCCGGCCCGTGGGCACACTATTTCAATCATCAAGTATTTCGGACCCGGCGGCCTAGGAATTACCCGTAAACACGCGCTTGCAGGCACTTTGTGACCAAGAGGCAACATAGAATGGCACGGCTTTTCAGCTATGCGTCATGCCGCGCCGCGCGCTTTTTCGCAATGCCTCCGGGCCCTGCCCGCACTCATCATTCGCAAAGAAGGACCATCATGTTCAAGAAGCTCTCGCTGTTGACCGGCTCCATCGTCCTGGCGTTCAGCGCCGGCGCCCAGGCCCAGACCAAGTGGGACCTGCCCAGCGCCTATCCCGCCAGCAACTTCCACGTCGAAAACCTGACGACCTTCATCAAGGACGTCGACACGCTGTCGGAAGGCAAGCTCAAGATCACGCTGCACAACAACGCCTCGCTGTACAAGGCGCCCGAGATCAAGCGCGCGGTGCAAGGCAACCAGGCCCAGATCGGCGAGATCCTGCTGACCAACTTCGCCAACGAGGACCCGATCTACGAACTGGACGGCCTGCCCTTCCTGGCCACCGGCTACGACGCCTCGTTCAAGCTGTACCAGGCGCAGAAGCCGTTCCTGGAAAAGAAGCTGAATTCGCAGGGCATGACGCTGCTGTACGCGGTGGCCTGGCCGCCCCAGGGCATCTTCGCCAACAAGGACATCAAGCAGATCAGCGACATGAAGGGCCTGAAGTGGCGCGCCTACAGCCCGGTGACGGCCAAGATCGCCGAACTGGTCGGCGCCCAGCCGGTGACGGTGCAGCAGGCCGAACTGTCGCAGGCGCTGGCCACCGGCGTGATCGACTCGTACATGTCGTCGGCCTCCACCGGCTACGACACCAAGACCTACGAGTACATCAAGAAGTTCTACGACACCCAGGCCTGGCTGCCCAAGAACGCCGTGATCGTCAACAAGAAGGCGTTCGACGCGCTTGATCCGGCCACACAGGAAGCCTTGAAGAAGGCCGGCGCGCAGGCCGAGGAACGCGGCTGGAAGCTGTCGCAGGAAAAGAACAAGTGGTACCAGGAAGAACTGGCCAAGAACGGCATGGAAACCGTCAAGCCCACGGTCGAACTGAAGGAAGGCCTGTCGGTGATCGGCAAGCGCATGCTGGATGACTGGCTCAAGAAGGCCGGCGCCGACGGCCAGGCCATGATCGACGCCTACCGGAAGCAGTGATACGACCATGCGCCGCTTTCTGGATGGACTTTACGGCGCGGCCGGCCTGCTGGCCGGCCTGTGCACGATCGGTGTATTGGTTGCGGTGCTGGCCGCGATCGTCGCGCGCCAGCTTGGCCTGAACATTCCCGGCACGGACGCCTATGCCGGGTATTTCATGGCCGCCGCCGGGTTCCTGGCGCTGGCCAGCACCTTCAAGCATGGCGAACACATCCGCGTGACGCTGCTGCTGAACGCGCTGTCGCCAGCCGGTAGCCGCCGCCTGGATATCTTCGCGCTGGCGGCGGGCACCCTGATGGCCGCCGCCTTCGCCTTCTTCAGCGTCAAGCTCACTTACGACTCCTGGCAGTTCAACGACATCTCCACGTCCAACGACGCCACGCCGCTGTGGATTCCGCAGCTCAGCATGGCCGTGGGCACGGTCCTGTTCCTGGTCGCCCTGCTCGATGAGCTGGTACGTCGTTCACGCGGCCTGGCCGCCGCCACCTCGCAGCAAACCCATGAATGAACTTCTCGTCATTACCCTGCTGGTCGTCTCGATCTTCGCATTCCTGGGATGCGGCGTCTGGGTCGGCCTGACGCTGGCGGGCACCGCCTGGATCGGCATGGAGATGTTCTCCAGCCGCCCGGCCGGCGATGCCATGGCCGTCACCATCTGGGGCGCCTCGTCCAGCTGGACGCTGACCGCCCTGCCCCTGTTCCTGTGGATGGGTGAAATCCTGTTCCGCACCCGCCTGTCGGAAGACCTGTTCAAGGGCCTGGCCCCCTGGCTCAACCGCCTGCCGGGCCGGCTGCTGCACACCAACGTGATCGGCTGCGCCATCTTCGCGGCGGTGTCGGGCTCGTCCGCGGCCACCTGCGCCACGGTCGGCAAGATGACCATCCCCGAGCTGACGCGCCGCGGCTACCCCGAATCGAAGATCCTGGGCACGCTGTCGGGCGCGGGCACCCTGGGCCTGCTGATCCCGCCGTCGATCATCATGATCGTCTACGGGGTGGCGGCGGACGTGTCGATCGCCAAGCTGTTCATCGCCGGTATCGTGCCGGGCATCCTGCTGGCGCTGTTGTTCATGGGCTACATCGCCTGGTGGGCAATCCGCAATCCGGACGAAGTGCCCGCCGCCGACCCCGGCCTGACGTTCAAGGAAAAACTGTCGCGTTCGCGCCACCTGATTCCGGTGATGCTGCTGATCGGCGCGGTGCTGGGCTCGATCTACACCGGCCTGGCCACGGCGACCGAGGCCGCGGCGGTGGGCGTGGTCGGGGCGCTGATCCTGTCGGGCCTGCAAGGGTCGCTGTCGCGCGCCACCTTCATGCAATCGCTGCTGGGCGCCACCCGGTTGTATTGCATGATCGCGCTGATCCTGGCGGGCGCGCAGTTCCTGACGCTGGCGATGGGCTACATCGGCCTGCCGCGGGCGCTGGCCGAGTGGATCGGCGGACTGGGCCTGTCGCAGTTCGGGCTGATCGTGGCGCTGATGGTGTTCTTCATCGTGCTGGGCTGCTTCCTGGACGGCATTTCCATCGTCGTGCTGACCATGGGCGTGCTGCTGCCGACGGTGCAGGCGGCCGGCATCGATCTGATCTGGTTCGGCATCTTCATCGTTTTCGTTGTGGAAATGGCACAGATCACGCCGCCGGTGGGCTTCAACCTATTCGTGCTGTCGGGCATGAGCGGGCGCGAGCTGCCCTATATCGCCCGCGCCTCGCTGCCGATGTTCTTCCTGATGATCCTGGCGGTGCTGCTGCTGTACCTGGTGCCGGGCATCGCGACGTGGTTGCCGCTGCACATGACGCTCTGATTCGCACACTACCCGCCCAAAACCCCGTTCCTGCAACGGGTTTTTTTTTGGAACAATGCCAGGATTGTTCCAGTCGTCGCCTTTTTTGCAATTCTGTAAACCCAGGGAAAACGCGAAAAAGATAAACGCACTACACAAGCCGTAACTTTTCTAGAATCCTCGTGGCGTTCTGGATTGGCACCACTATGGCGCACGGAACGTACAGAGGGCCCATGCTCCGGACCCGCGCCAACCCCTGGCGTCGGTGCAACGGCCCAGCTCCAGGCGAACCGCCAGGCGCGTCCAGCCGAGCCAAAAGCCCGGCCCACGCTAAGAACAGAAACATTAGGAGAAGCCTTCGTGAAACGCATTACTCTTACGCTCGCCGCTGCTGGCCTTGGCCTGGCCGCAGGCGCCGCTTCCGCTGAAACCAGCGTCACCCTCTACGGTATCGCCGACGTCAGCATGCGCTACGTCAATACCGGCTCCGGCGCATCCGGCGAGGACGGCAGCCGCCTTTCGATGGAAAACGGCGCCATCTCCAACAGCCGCTGGGGCCTGCGTGGCTCGGAAGACCTGGGCGACGGCAACCGCGCCTTCTTCCGCCTGGAGCAAGGCTTCAACGTGCAGAACGGCAACTCGTCCAGCTCGGGCAAGACCTTCAACCGCCTGGCCTACGTCGGCCTGGACGGCGGCAGCATCGGCGCGCTGACGCTGGGTCTGCAGAACACGGTGATCCAGGACCTGATGGCGGACTACTTCGACCCGCTGACCGTCGGTAACTACAACGAAAACTCGTGGCTGCCCGCCGCCATGGGCCGCGTGCGCAACAACAACACCTTCCGCTACTCGAACACGCTGGGCGACCTGAACGTGATCGCGTCGTGGGCCAACGGCGACAAGTGGTCGGACCGCAAGGCCGGCCAGCAGATGGGCGTGAGCCTGCGCTATACCGTTGGCCAGCTGGGCCTGGGCGGCGCCTTCATGCGCACCTACGAAGGCAACGACTCCGAACTGCGCCAGCAAGTGTGGAACTTCAGCGCCTCGTACCAGTTCGAAAGCGCCAAGGTCTTCGCCGGCTACTTCAACGGCCGCGACCAGACCGGCTGGGTCAACGCCGTCATGGGCGGCACCACCACCGCCCAGCTCGACCGCAAGGACAACGGCTACTTCGCCGGCGTGACCTGGCAGGCCACCCCGCGCTGGGCCATCACCGGCGCCGCCTACTACGACCAGAGCAAGAACGTGGTCGAAGACGGCGACAAGGGCAAGCGCTACGCCCTGGTGGCCGTGGCCGAATACGCGCTGTCCAAGCGCACCCAGGTGTACGGCACCGTGGACTACAACAAGGTCCGCGACGCCGCCACCGGCGAAATCGCCGGCCGCACCAGCCAGCTGGGCGCCGGCGTGGGTATCCGCCACATCTTCTAAGTCCTTCGCGACTTACGGCCCGCCCCCGGCCGCATGTCAAAAAGCCCGTCGCGCGAGCGACGGGTTTTTTTTCGTCCAGCGCCTTGCCCGCGCTACATCCCCAGATAAGCCTGCCGCACCTCGTCCGACGCCGCCAGTTCGGCCGCGTTGCCGGACAGCGCGACTCGTCCGCTCTGCATCACATAGGCGCGCGCCGCCACTTCCAGCGCCTGCGCCATGTTCTGCTCCACCAGCAGCACCGACAGGCCGTCGTCCCGGTTGAGCGCGGCCAGCGCGTCGAACACCTGCTCGACCAGCAGCGGCGACAAACCGAGACTGGGCTCATCGATCAGCAGCAGCCGTGGCCCGCTCATCAGGGCCCGGCCGATCGCCAGCATCTGCCGCTCTCCGCCGGACATGGTGCCCGCCAGTTGTTCCCGCCGCTCTTTCAGGCGCGGGAACAGCGCGTAGACCTTGTCAAGCCGTTCGCGATAGACGCGCTCGTCGCGCACCGTGTAGGCCCCCAGGCGCAGGTTCTGCTCGACCGGCTGACGCGCAAACACCCGCGCGCCCTCCGGAATCATGGCAATGCCCTGCTTGACCAACTGGTCCGGCGGCGTTCCCGTGATGTCGCGCCCTTCGAAGACGATCCGGCCTTCCTTGGGTTTGACCGAACCGATGATGGCCAGCAGGGTGCTGGACTTGCCGGCGCCGTTGGCGCCCAGCAGCGCCGCGATTTCGCCCGGGCGCACTTGCAGCGACAGGTCGCGCACGGCCTGCACGCCGCCATAGGCCACGCTCAGGTTGTCGACTTTCAACATCACGTCAGGCACGGTGCTTTCTCCCCAGATAGGCTTCGATCACGGCGGGATTGCGCACGATGTCCTGCGGCGCGCCTTCGGCGATCATCTGGCCGAAGTTCAGCACCAGCACCCGCTGCGCCAGCCGCATGACCACCTCCAGCACGTGCTCGACGATGATCAGCGTGACCCCGGCGGCGTGGATGCCGCGCAGGATCTCGGCCAGCGCGATGGCTTCGGCCGGATTCAGGCCGCCGGCCACTTCGTCCAACAGCAGCATGCGCGGCTCGGTCGCCAGCGCGCGCGCCAGCTCCACCCGCTTCTGCCCCGCCACGTTCAGTTCCGCCGCCAGCGTGTCGGCGCGGTCGGCCAACCCCACCAGTTCCAGCACCCGCGCCGAGGCGCGGCGCGCGTCGGGCAGGCGCGGATGGCGCAGCAGCGCGCCGACCATGGCGTTTTCCAGCACCGTCATCTGGCCGAAGCTGCGCGGGATCTGGTAGGTGCGCACCAGCCCCATCGCCGCGACCTGCTCCGGCCGCCGGCCGATCATGGATTCGCCGGCGAACGCCACCGTGCCGGAGGTCGGCTCGTGATGGCCGACCAGGCCGTTGAACAGCGTGCTCTTGCCGGCGCCGTTGGGGCCGATGATGGCGACGATCTCGCCCGCCTCGACCGACAGCGAGATGTCCTTGTTGGCGACCAGGCCGCCGAAGCGCTTGGTCAGGTTCTTAACGTCGAGCAGAGCCACGGCGCCTCCTCAATGTCACCAGACCGCCTGGCAGGAACAGGGTGACGAGCAGGATCGCCAACCCGAAAATCAGCAGATCCAGGCCCAGGCCCGAACTGCCCCACAGCACCCGCGTGCCTTCCGACAGCGGCAGCAGCACGGCCGCGCCCAGCCACGGACCGACCAGCGTGCCGACGCCGCCCAGGATGGCCACCAGCACCACCTGCACCGACATCGTCAGGCTGAACATCGATTCGGGATCGATGAAGCCCACGTACATGGCGAAAAAGCCGCCCCAGACACCGGTCATGCCGGCAGACAGCACGAACGCCAGCATCTTGTAGCGATCCGCCGGCACGCCCAGGCTGCGCGAGGCTGCTTCGTCGCCGTTGATGGCGCGCCAGTAGAAGCCGGTCTTGGAGTGCACCAGGAAGTACGTGGCGCAGAACGTGAGGAACGCCAGTCCCACCGCGATCCAGTAGTACGGCACCTTGCTGCGGAACAGCAGCATCCAGGCGGCGTCGCCGATCGGCGCTTCCAGCCCGACGGCGCCGCCGGCCCAGTCCCAGTTGATCATCAGCAGCAGCCCGATCTGCAGCAGCGCGATGGTGGCCATGGCGAAGTAATGGCCGGACAGGCGCAGCGTCGGCCCGCCCACCAGCCAGGCCAGCGCCGCGCTGATCAGGCCGCCCAGCGGGATGCCGAGCAGCGGCGTCAGCTTCAGGTGATGCAGCAGCAGCAAAGTGGTGTAGCCGCCCACGCCCACGAACACCGCGTGGCCGAAGGAAATGCGCCCGAGAAAGCCGCCCACCAGGTTCCAGCACGCGCCCAGCGCGCCGAACATGATGGCCAGCAGCAGCACCTGCAAGGTGAACGAGTCGGTCACCACCAGCGGCACCAGCGCCAGCAGCACCGCCACCGCCAGCGCCACGGCCACCGGCCATTTCGGCACGCCCGAGGCGGCGCCGTCCTTTTTCTGTGTCGTCGTCATGTCACCACCGCCCGAACAGGCCGCGCGGCCGATACCAGAGAACCAGGATGAAGAGGATGAAGACGCTGACCGTCTTCAGCGCCGGCGCCACGAAGTAGCCCGTCATTGCCTCGATGATGCCGATCAGGATGCCCGCGATGAAGGCGCCCGGCAGCGAGCCGAAGCCGCCCATGCAGACCGCCACGAAAGCCAGCAGGCCGAACACCGTGCCCACCGAGGGGAACACGTAGAAGAACGTGGTCAGCAGCGCGCCGGCCAGGCCGACGGCGGCGCTGCCCAGCATCCAGACCTGGGCGTTGACGCGGTCCGGCGAAATACCGACCAGCGCGGCCACCTGGCGGTCTTCGGCCACCGC
The DNA here is from genome assembly GCF_059759395.1 of Achromobacter sp. EG18. NCBI lineage: Bacteria > Pseudomonadati > Pseudomonadota > Betaproteobacteria > Burkholderiales > Alcaligenaceae > Achromobacter > Achromobacter sp. EG18. The sequence continues at coordinate 866,213 of NZ_CM186213.1, read as the reverse complement.
CTGCAGCGCGTGGCCCCAGCGCGTGCGGTACACCAGCACGAACAGCGCGGCCACCACCACCAATGCCACCAGCCCGGTCACCACTTGCGGACGGCCCAGCGACATGCCGGCAACCGTGACGCTGCCGGACACCAGGGTATCGGGCAGGCTGCGATAGTCCGGGCTGAAGGCGATGAACGCCAGCTGGCGCAGCACCAGGCCCAGGCCGAAGGTGGCCAGGATCACCGCCATTGCGGGACCTTTCTGCAGGCGTTTGATGATCAGCGCATAAGTGAGGAAACCGACGAAGGCCAGCACGATGGCGACCAAGGGCGCCGACAGCGTGGGGTCGATATTACCCAGGGTATAGAGCCAATAGGCGGCATACATGCCGAGCATCAGGAATTCGCCATGGGCGAAATTGATGACGTCGGTGATGCCCCAGATCAGCGCCAGCCCCACCGCCACCGCGGCATAGATCAGGCCGTTGAACAGGCCTGCCGAGAGAGCTTCGAACATGGAGTGCTCCTGTGGCGGGCCCCCGCGGCCCGCCACGGCTGGTGATTACTTCCAGGAGAACGGCAGCGTGGGCAGCGTCTTGTCGGTGCGGTACTTTTCCGGCCATACCGTCTGGTAGGACGAACCCTTCAGTTCCAGGATCAGGCCGGACCCCTTGGTGTTCTGGCCCTTGTCGTCGAACTTCACGCCGGCCCAGGGCATGGCTACTTGCGCCTCGCCCAGGTCGGTGGCCGCCAGCGCCTTGCGGATCGCTTCCGGATCGGTGGAACCGGCGCGGTTGATGGCGTCGGCCAGCACCAGCACGCCCTGCATCGAACGGGCGTTGTTGCCGTTCAGGTCCTTGCCGGTCTTGGCCTTGTACATGTCGTTGATCTTCTTCAGGCCGGCCTTGGCGGCGGCGACGTCGTTGCCCCACACGTCGCGCGTCAGCACGCCCTGCACCTGCGGGCCCACTTCCTGCACGAAGCGCGAATCGATGAAGCCGGCGTCGTTGGCCAGCAGCACCGGCGGCGCGTACTTGCTTTCGCGCATAGTGCGCACGAACAGCATGGCGTCCGAGGTGTAGCTGGCGAAGATCGCCACGTCGGGCTTGGCGGCGGCCAGCTTCTGCACCTCGGCCGTCACCGAGGCCGAACCGGCGCTGTAGGCAATGTTGGCCACCACCTGGCGCTTGTACTGCTTGGCGAACTTCTCGACCGCCTTGTAGGTGTTGACGCCAAAGTCGGTGTTCTCGTACACCACCGCGATCTTGGCGGTGGGCGCGCCCTTCACGCCGTCCAGGAACTGCATCATGTTCTCGACGAAGGTGTCGTCGTTGGGCGAGGTGCGGAAGAACCACTTGTAGCCGCGCTCGGTCAGGTCCGGGCTGCTGGACTCGCCATTCAGGTAGGGAATGCCGCGCTGCTCGGCGATGCGGCTGGCGGTCTTGGTGACGGCCGACTGGTAGGCGCCGGTCAGGGCCACCACCTTTTCCTGGTCGATCAGGCGCTGCGCGTCGGCCAGGCCCACTTCCGGCTTGCCCTGCGAATCGCCGAACACCACTTCGATCTTGGCCCCGCCCAGCGCCGGCAGGCCGGCGCCCGCGGCCAGCGGGATCCCTTCGAGTTCGGGATGCGGGTTATTGACGATGTCCACGGCCAATTCCACCGCGGCCTTGATCTCGGCGCCGGTGGACGCCAGCGCGCCGGACAGGGGATAGATCGCGCCGATCTTCACGGTCTTGACCTGCGCCTGCGTCGGCGCGGCGGCCAACAGCGCCAGACTCGCGGCGACACCCGCAATGAGCTTCATCTTCATTACCTGACTCCTGGAAAAAATTCCACTGTGAAAGCAATGCAATCCACGGGGCGCGCGGCCCCGGGGCCCGGCGGATCCGGGCCTGCGGCGGCCCTGCCCCGCCGGCATGCCGGCAGGCGCTGGGCCTGAAACTTCTGTCGCCTTTTCCCCTTGTCCTTTCATGGATCTTTCTGGAGGCAAAACCAAAGCTGCGGGTACGCCATGACAGGCGCCATGAGGGCGCCATGAGGGTGCCATGAAGGCACCATGAGCACGTCATGGGGACGTCACAAGGACGCCCGGTACGGCTGATTCCTGATCGATGCGATTCCTGTTTCTAGCGGTTTTCCGCTGACGGTTGACTGAGAATGGCTGGTGGCGACTCCGATGGCGACTACAGGATCGCCATGCGGCTGTTGACGAGATCCGTGACCAGCATGTGGCCAGGCGCGTGCGTGATGCAGAAGTCGGGGCGCACCGCGGCCACCACCGACTGCGGTGTGACGCCGCAGGCCCAGAACACCGGCATTTCGCCCGGACGGATCTCCACGGGATCACCATAATCCGGCCGGTTGATGTCGGCAATCCCGATCAATGCCGGGTCACCCAGGTGCACCGGCGCGCCATGGACCGAGGGAAAACGCGAAGTCACCTGGATGGCGCGGATGGCGTCGGCGGCCTTCAGCGGCCGCATCGACACCACCAGCGGACCGCCGAACACGCCGGCGGCATGGGTCGGGATGCTGGTGCGGTACATCGGCACGTTGCAGCCCTGCTCGATGTGGCGCACCGGCAGGCCGTTGTCGAGCATTGCTTCCTCGAACGAGAACGAGCAGCCGATAAGGAACGACACCAGGTCGTCGCGCCACCAGTCGCGCACGTCGGTGGGTTCGGCCACCAGCTCGCCGTTCTGCCAGACGCGATAACGCGGGATGTCGCTGCGGATGTCGATATCGTGGCCCAGCTCGGGCAACGCCGGGTCGCCCGGCTCGGACATGGCCAGCAACGGGCATGGCTTGGGATTGCGCTGGCAGAAGTGCAGGAAATCGGCCGCCAGGGCGCGCGGCAGGATCGCCAGGTTGGCCTGCACATGGCCCGGGGCCAGGTTGGCGGTGGGGCCGGTCAGCTTGCCGCTGCGGGCATCGAGCCGCGCGCGGCGCGCCAGTTCCACGCTGCTGCGGACCGCCGAATCCAGTGCCATGTCAATTCCCCTTGCATCGATGTTGGTATGGGGACATTGCACAGGAACTCGGCCGCAGCGTCTAATCACATGTTGCGATAGACCCCGATCAGAATTCCTTATCAGGGTTTTGCCGGATGGCGCAGCGCTTCTTCGCGCGCAATCTGCTGCGCGGCCTCGGCCACGGTGCGGGGCACCTGGCTGTCCGGCCCCTGCATCCAGCAGGCGGTGTAGTGCAGCGGCGGCAGCGGCGGCGCCTTCACGTCGAGCAGCCGCAATTCGCCCTGCGCCAGCTCCTTATGCAGGATGACGGGCGCGATCACCGCCGTGCCGATGCCGTCCAGCGCCATTCGCACGATCACGCTCAGGGCCGAGCTGCCATACATGCGCGGCGCATCGACACCGGCCTGCTGCAGCACCTGCCGCACCGCGCGGTGCGGATCGGTGGTGGACGAATAGGTGATCACCGGCCATTGCCCCAGCCGCTTCAGGCTGATGGGCTGGCGCCCCACCTTGAGCTTGGGGCTGGCGACCCAGCTGAGCGGGTAATTGCACAGGTACAGGTTTTCGATGCGCGGCTCTTCCATCGGCCCCAGCAGGAACGCCAGGTCGATCTGGCGCGACGCCAGCTGGGTCTTGAGCATGGTGGTGGTGTCGACCTGGATCTCGACCATCAGCGCCGGATAGGCATCATGCAGGTACTCCATCAGCGTCGGCAGCCAGGTGTGGACGATGGTCTCGGACACGCCCAGCCGCAGGGTGCCGCTCATCACGCTCTTGGCGCGCGCCGCCTCCTGCATGTCGCGCCGCAGCTGCAGCATGCGCTCGGCATGTGACAGCAGTTCGCGGCCCTTGCCGGTCAGCTTGATGCCGCGCATGTCGCGGTCGAACAGGCGGATGCCCAGGTCGGACTCGAGCGACGCGATGCGCTGGGAAATCGCCGGTTGGGTGGCGTTGAGTTTTTCGGCCGCGGCGCGAAAGCCGCCCAGCGTAGCCACCCAGAAAAACGTCTCGATATTGCGCAGATCTATCATGGCGCCCGAATCCTGCCCCGTTGCGCGGCCTGTCCCGTCGCCATGTTAGCGTCGGAAGGACAATGCCGATATGGCGGAAAACACCGCCCTGCCCGCCCGCGCCGTGGGACGGCGGGAAAGCGTGGGCCGCGACGCAACGCGGCCCCGGCGCCGGTTCAAGCGGCGAGCAATTCCTCGACCGCCAGGCCGATCGCCAGCACGCGGCGGTCGGCGCCATTGCTGGCGGCGATCATCAGGCCGACCGGCCCGGTGCCCGGGGCATGGCACGGCAGCGACAGCGCGCAGCCATCCAGGAAATTGATCAGGGTGGGATTGCGCAGGATCAGGCCGTTGGCGGCGTAATAGGCTTCGTCCGAGGCTTGCAGATCCGCCACCGCCGGCGCCACGATCGGCGTCGTCGGCAGGATCAGGGCGTCGTAGCTGGCGATGCGGCGGTCGACCGCGGCCACCCAGGCTTCGCGCGCATCCAGCAGGTCCAGATAGTCGGCGGCGCTCATGTCCTTGCCGCGCAGGATGCGCGACACCACGCGCGGATCGTAGCGCTTGCCGGCGCGCGCGATCAGGTCGCGGTGCCAGGCCCAGGCCTCGGCGGCCGTGAAGCCGCCCTTGGCATTGATGTTGGCCAGTTCGGCGAATTCCGGAATGGCGATCTCGTCGACCAGGGCGCCGGCTTCCTTCAGGCGCGCCACGGCGCGGGCGAAGGTGTCGGACACGTGCTTGTCCATGCCGTCCAGCGCCAGCGTCCTGGGCACCGCCAGGCGCAGGCCGCGCAGCGGCAGCGCCTCGGGCACCGGGCCGCCCTCGCCCGACAGGATCGCGTCCAGTTCGGCGCAGCAGCGCACGCTGGCGGCGATCGGGCCGATGGAGTCCAGGTTGGCCGACAGCGGCAGCACGCCTTCCATCGAGACGCGCCAGGCGCTGGGCTTGAAGCCGGTCAGGCCGCACAGCGCGGCGGGAATGCGCACCGAGCCGCCGGTGTCCGAGCCGATGGCGGCCACGGCCATGCCGTCGGCCACCGACACCGCCGCGCCGGAGGACGAGCCGCCGGGAATGCGGCCGGTGGCGCGATCCCAGGGATTCAGCGGCGTGCCGTAATGGGGATTGATGCCCAGGCCCGAATAGGCGAATTCGGTCATGTTGGTACGGCCGATGATGACCGCGCCGGCGGCGATCAGGCGCTGCACCACTTCGGCGTTGGCGTCGGCGGCGGGTTCGCCTTCGCGCGCCACCGAGCCGGCCATGGTGGTCTCGCCCTCGACGTCGAACAGGTCCTTGATGCTGATCGGCAGGCCTTCGATGGCCGAGCGCACGATGCCGGCGGCGCGCAGTGTGTCCGAGGCGCGCGCCTGCGCCAGGGCCGATTCAGCGTACAGCCGGGTGAAGGCGCGGGCGCCCTCGCCGTCCGGATCGCCGGCACGGGCCAGCGCGGCTTCCGTCAGTTCAACGGAGGTGCTGCGACCGTCGTTCAGGGCGGCGGTCAGGTCGTTCAAGGTCGGATACATACGATTCCAGGTGCCGCGTGACGGCATGAAAGTGTTGGACCGGCGCGCCCCGCCGGGGCGCGTCATGACAAATCAGGACGCCGGCCAGGCATCAGGCCACCACCGGCAGGACCTCGACATGATAACGGTGGCGCAGGCTGCGTTGGCGGCGCGGATCGTACAGCTCCATGGCGAATTCGGCCGACGGGCGGATGCCGCCGATGGCGCCGACGGTGCCGCAGGTCATGCCGGCGCCTTCCGGCAGCGTCGCGGCCCCGCCGGTGTAGCCGGCGATCAGGTCCTGCGGCGTGCGCAGCGAGGCCAGCGGGCCTTCCTGGTACAGCACCTCGGCGCCGTTCTCGACGATGTACGAACGGATCACCAGCTCGTCCCAGTAGTCGGCCACGTCGGCCAGGCGCCAGGCCGTGGTCGCCACCGGCTTGACGCAGACCTGCTTGGACATGGCCACGCTGACCGTCTCCAGCTTGCGGTCGGTGTGGTCCGAGGCAATGCTTACGTACATTTCGCCGCCGGCCGCGAACACGAAGGTCTCGACCTCGCCGGAGGAATCGGCGCCCACCGCCTGCACCTGTTCGGCCTGGGTCAGCTGGTTGTCGGCGATGCGGTAGTACAGCGGCACGCTGGTGGGACGCGGCACGCCGATGGCGGCCAGTTCCTCGATATGGTGCTCGATGGCGGCCATGTCGCGGCCGGCCCAGCCCGCCACGATGAGGGTGTTGAAATCCACCTCGACCTGGCGGGGGGAATCGGCTTCGATCTGGAATACGGCTTTCATGAAAAGTCCTGCGGAGAAAACGGGGAAAATGGGCGTGGCTCCCGGAGGCCACGCCCGCAACGGTTATGGGCCCGGCGCGCTAGCCGAACACCCGCGGCAGCCACAAGGCCAGGTCGGGCCACCACGCCAGCAGCGCCAGCATCACGAACATGGCCGCCACGAACGGCAGGCTGCCGGTGATCACGGCGCCCATCGAGCCGCTCTTGCGCAGGCTCTGCACCACGAACAGGTTCAGTCCGACCGGCGGCGTGATCAGCGCGGCCTCGACCAGGATGATGATGATGATGCCCAGCCAGATCGGGTCGTAGCCCAGCGCGATCATGATGGGCGCGACGATCGGGATGGTCGTGATCATCATCGACAGGGTCTCCATGAAGCAGCCCAGTACCAGGTAGAACACGATCACGATCAGCAGCATCCAGCCCGGCGACAGGCCCAGCCCGGTGATGGACTGCGTCAGCGCGTCGGTCAGGCCGGTGGCCGACATGACGAAGTTCAGGAAGCTGGCGGCCACCACGATCAGCATGATCATGGCGGTCGAGCGCATGGTGCCTTCCATGGCTTCGCGCAGCATGGTCCAGGTCAGGCGGCGGAACCAGGCGGCCAGGATCAGCGCGCCCAGCACGCCCAGCGCGGCGGCCTCGGTCGGCGTGGCCAGGCCGGCGTAGATCGAACCCACCACCAGCAGGAAGATGCCCATCGGCGGCGCCAGGTGCACCAGGCTGGCGAAACGCTGGCCCCAGGTGGCCTGGATCTTCTTGCCGCCCCAGGACGGCTTGGCCACGCAGGCGATCATCACCGTCAGCATGAACAACGCCGCCATGGCGAAGCCCGGAATGATGCCGGCCAGGTACAGCTTGGGCACGGACGAATTGGTCAGCACGCCGTAGATGACCAGGTTGATCGACGGCGGGATCAGGATGCCGAGTGTGCCGCCGGCGGCCAGGCTGCCCAGGAACAGCGGCTCGTTGTAGCCGTACTTGCGGATCTGCGGAATCGCCACCGTGCCCACGGTCGCGGCGGTGGCGACGCTGGAGCCGGAGGTGGCCGAGAACAGCGTCGAGGCGCCGATGTTGGCGTGCATCAGGCCGCCCGGCAGCCACGACAGCCACAGGCTCATGGCGCCGTACATGCGTTCGGCGAAGCCGGCCCGCAGCAACACCTCGCCCAGCATGATGAACAGCGGAATGGCGACCAGCAGGAATTCGTTGTTGGTGCTCCAGGAGATCTCGCCGATCGCGCGCGACAGCGGCAGCATCGAGAACATCGGGTCCAGGATCAGGCCCAGCACCCCCAGGGCCGCGCCCACGGGGATCGACAGGCCGATCAGGACCAGCAGCAGAGTCAGGGCGGTGGCGATCATGCGGCGGCTCCCTTGACCATGCGTTCGCCGGCGGCGGCTTCCTCATCGGCCTCTTCCTGCGCGGAACGCACGCCGCAGATTTCCTTGACCAGTTCGATGTCGCCGGTCACCAGGGCGGCCGAGGCGCGCGCCAGCATCAGGGCGACGGTAATGCACATCCAGGCCAGGCCCAGCAGCCACAGGCCCTGCGGAATCCACAGCGGCGTGGCCAGCGGCGTGTTGGCGGCGGACTTCTGCGCCCACGACATCTGCACCACTTCATAGGCGTAATAGGTCAGGAACACCATGAAGACCGCCAGCGCCACCATGGAAACCCAGTCGAGCACGGCCGACAGGCGCACCGGCAGCTTCTGGTACAGCACGTCCACCCGCACGTTGGCGCGCTGCAGCGTGGCGAAGGCCAGCGCCCAGGAGGTGCTGATGGCGAAGGCGTAGCTGGACAGTTCGTCGGCGCCGCCGGTGGTAAAGCCGAGGAACTTGCGGGCCAGCACGTCGAAGGAAATGAGCAGCACGCTGGCGATGGTCAGCGCGCCGCCCGCCCATACCGCGACGCGCGAGAAGGTCTCGGCGCGCCGCAGCAACCCGCCCAGCAGGCGGAAATGTTCGGATCGGGTCATGGCGACAGCCTTACTTGCTGGCGGTCACGCCCAGCGTCTTGCCGACGGTGGCGTTGAAGTCCTTGACGCACTGCGCCGAGCAACGCGCGGCCCACTTGGGCAGCACGGCTTCCTGCGTCACCTTCTTGAGCAGTTCGCGGTCGGCGTCCGAAGGCTGCACCAGCACCATCTTGCCCTTGACCGGGAACGGGCACGCCGCCGCGCCGGTGTTGCAGTCATAGCCTTCCTGGGTCTGGCGCGCCGCGGCGTCCCAGATGTTGTCGACCAGCGTCTTGACGTTGGCCTGCAGGAAGGTGCGCACGTTGGGGTCGAGCTTGTCCCAGGCCTTCTGGTTGACGGCGTGGATCTGCTGGTTCCAGTTGATCGGCAGCGCCACCAGGTGGGTCGACACTTCGTACCACTTGGCCGAATAGCCCGACAGCGAGCCGGTGATGGCGCAATCGACCACCTTGTTCTGCAGCGCCGGCACCACTTCGCCGAACGCCATGGTGACGCTGGAGCCGCCCAGCGCTTCCACGAATTCGGCGGTGGTGCGGCTGCTGGTGCGGACCTTCTTGCCCTTGATGTCGGCCAGGCCCTTGATCTCGGCGTTGCAGAACAGCACCTGCGCCGGATAGGTGGAGATGCCCAGCAGCTTGACGTTGCTGCCCTCGCCGTACAGGCGCGCGTAGACCGGCTCGAAGGCGTTGGTCACCTCGCGCGCCGTCTTCACGTCCGGCGCCAGGCCGGCCAGATCGATGGCTTCGTTGATCGGGTTGTCGCTGGCGAAGTACGACAGCGTGGCGGTGCCGAACTCGACCACGCCGGTCGACATCAGGCGCAGCAGTTCCGGGCCCTTCAGGCCCATTTCGTTGAAGCCCTTGATGTCCGCGGTGATCTGGCCCTTGGACGCTTCCGGAATGGTCTTGGTCCAGAACGGCTTTTCGTAATCGTTGTAGGCGGTCAGGTTGGACAGGCCGCCGACCACCTTGAGGTGGGTCTTGGGCAGGTCTTGCGCCTGGGCGGCGCCGGCCAACAGGCTGGCGGCGACGGCGGCGAGAGCGAGCGACTTCTTCATGGACGAAACTCCTGGCTGGCGGGATGGTCTGGCGCGCGCGGGTCCCCGTTACCTTGAGCGCGCGGGTAGAAATCGGAACGTCAGAGGAGCAAAGGTTTTCCCCCGGGCCTGTCTTTCCAGGCGATCTTCTTGATGTGCCGCCATTGCAGCGTCAGGGGCGCCGAGCGTCCAATCGTATGTTGCGATGTGGGGGTATAAATATTTCTTGGGTCTCGCCGGCCGGCCGCCCGGCGCCGGGCGCAGAGCCAGCAACCATGCGGCCTGGCGCGGGATCGCGGGGTCGGACGCAGGCGCGCCGCGAGCGCTTCGCATGACCACCCGCGCGCCTGGCGCTGGGGAAAACACCTAGGCGCGCGCGCCGCGGCGGATCATGATGCGCGCCGTTGCCGGCGCGGCCCGGGGGGCCGCGCGCGGCTTCCTTTCGCGCGAACAGGCGCTAGGACGACGCCACGCCGTCGCCCGCCTGCGCGGCCACTTTCTGCGCCATCTGCGCGATCAGGCGCGCCGCATGGCTGTCCGGCCCCTGCACCCAGGTGGCCGTGAAGCTCAACTCAGGCAGCGGATCGGCGTCCACTTGCAGGATGCGCAGTTCGCCTCGCGCCAGTTCCTTGCCCAGGAACACCGGGGCGATCACGCTCGTGCCGATGCAGTCCTGCGTCATCCGCACCACCATCGACATCGAGGCGCTGCCGTACATGCGCGGCGACACCACGCCGGCGCGCGTCAGCATGTCGCGCACCACGCGGTATGGCGCGCTGTTGGACGGATAGGTGACGATCGGCAGGCGGCCGATGCGTTCCAGCGTCAAGGGCTCGGGGCCCAGTTCCAGCAGCGGACTGGCGACCCAGGCCAGCGGATAGGTGCACAGCGGCAGGTTCTCGACCCGCGCCTCCAGCACCGGGCCCATCAGGAAGGCCAGGTCGATCTGGCGCGACATCAGGTGCGAGCGCAGCACGTGCGTGGTGTCCACCTCGATCTCCAGCACCAGCGCCGGATACGCGGCGTGCACCAGCTCGATCAGCGTCGGCAGCCAGGTCTGCACGATGGTTTCGGCCACGCCGATGCGCACCGTGCCCGTCATCACGTTCTGCTCGCGCGCGGCCTCGAACATGTCGCGCCGCACCTGCAGCATGCGTTCGGCGTGCGACAGCAGTTCGTGGCCCTTGGCGGTCAGCTTGACGCCGCGGGCGTCGCGCTCGAACAGCCGCACGCCCAGATCGGCCTCGAGCGAGGCGATGCGTTGCGATACCGCCGGCTGCGTGGTGTTGAGCTTGTCGGACGCGGCGCGGAAGCTGCCCAGCGTGGCGACCCAAAAGAATGTTTCTATGTTGCGTAGTTCGATCATGAACCTTTCCCCCTGCCGCGATGAGCGTATCATGTCAGCCGCCCCGTGGCCCCCGCCCGGGATTGATCGCGCACAAGGAGTCCGTCCATGTCCCCGGCCGATACCGGTCGCCCGCGCCTCGGCGCGCCCGCCGCCAGCGGCCCGCTCGTCGGGATCCTGCTGCTGGTGCTGTCGATGTGGACGCTGTCGTGCCTGGACGCCAGTGGCAAGTGGGTCATGAACGCCGGGGTGCCGCTGCTGGTGCTGTCGTGGTTCCGCTACGCGGTGCACCTGGTGCTGGTGCTGGCGCTGGTGCTGCCCACGCGCGGAACCGGCATCCTGCGCAGCAAAAAGCCCCGCGAACAGATCCTGCGCGGCGGCTCGATGTTCCTGGCCACGCTGATGTTCTTCACCACGCTCAGCTACATTCCCCAGGCCGAGGCCACCGCCATCAATTTCCTGGCGCCCTTGCTGGTGCTGTCGCTGGCGCCGTGGATCCTGAAGGAGCCGGCGCGCATGTCGCGCTTTGTCGCGGCGGGCATCGCCTTCGTCGGCGTCATCATCGTCATCCGCCCGGGCGGCGGCCTGCATCCGGTCGGCACCATTTTCGGCCTGCTGACGGCCTGTTGCTTCGCGGCCCAGTTCATCGCCACGCGCCGCGTCGCGGGCGACGATCCGTTCACCTCGCTGATCTGGAGCGGCGCCGTCGGCACCGGCTGCCTGACGCTGGCCCTGCCCTTCATCCTGCCCCCGGCGCTGCCGGTGCTGCAGGCGCTGACGCCGCTGGACTGGACCCTGCTGATCTCCACCGGCGTCACGGGCGGCCTGGGCCACCTGTTCCAGATCGCGGCCTACCGCCGCGCGCCGGCCTCGACCCTGGCGCCCTTCATCTACCTGCAGATCATCAGCGCCACCACGGTCGGCTGGCTGGTGTGGGACCACTTCCCGGATCCCCTGACCTGGCTCGGCATCGCCATCATCTGCGCCAGCGGCATCGGCATCGGGCTGGTGGAATGGCGGCGCGGCCGCGCGTTGGCCGCGGCCGCCGCCAACGCGCGCTGAGCGCGGCGATCGGGGCCCGCGGAATGCCCGGGCGCCCTCGCCCGGCGCGCCGCCCCGCTCCCGTACAATCCGGAGCGGTCCCGCCTCTGGCGCGGGACACCGTCCCGGCATTCCCAGAACGAGGTCTTCATGATCATCAAACCCCGCGTGCGCGGCTTCATCTGCGTGACCACCCATCCCGTCGGCTGCGAGGCCAACGTCAAGAACCAGATCGACTACGTCCGCGCCCAGGGCCCGATCAGCGGGGGCCCCAAGCGCGTGCTGGTGATCGGCGCCTCCACCGGCTACGGGCTGGCCGCCCGCATCAGCGCCGCCTTCGGCTGTGGCGCCCAGACCCTGGGCGTGTTCTTCGAACGCCCTGGTGAAGCGTCCAAGGCCGGCACGCCGGGCTGGTACAACAGCGCCGCCTTCGACAAGTTCGCCAGCGCCGCGGGCCTGTACGCCAGGAGCATCAACGGCGACGCCTTCTCCGACGCCATCAAGGCCCAGACCATCGCCGCCATCAAGCAGGACCTGGGCCAGGTCGACCAGGTCATCTACAGCCTGGCCGCGCCGCGCCGCACCCATCCGGTGAGCGGCAAGGTGTTCAACTCGACCCTCAAGCCGGTCGGCCAGGCGGTCACGCTGCGCGGCCTGGATACCGACAAGGAAGTCATCAAGGAATCGGTGCTGGAACCGGCCACCCAGGAAGAGATCGACGCCACGGTGGCGGTCATGGGCGGCGAGGACTGGCAGATGTGGATCGACGCCCTGCTTGAGGCCGGCGTGCTGGCCGAGGGCGCCACCACCACCGCCTTCACCTACCTGGGCGAGAAGATCACCCATGACATTTACTGGAACGGCTCGATCGGCGCGGCCAAGAAGGATCTGGACCAGAAGGTGCTGGACATCCGCGCCAAGCTGGCCGCGCGCGGCGGCGACGCCCGCGTCTCGGTGCTGAAGGCGGTCGTGACCCAGGCCAGTTCGGCCATTCCGATGATGCCGCTGTACCTGTCGCTGCTGTTCAAGGTCATGAAGCAACAGGGCACGCACGAGGGCTGTATCGAGCAGGTGTACGGGTTGTACCGCGACAGCCTGTGCGGCGCGGCGCCGATCCTGGACGCCGAAGGCCGCCTGCGCGCGGACGGCAAGGAGCTGGACCCTGCGGTGCAGGCGCAAGTGCAGGCGCTGTGGCCTCAGGTGACCGAGTCCAATCTGTATGAACTGACCGATTTCGCCGGCTACAAGCGCGATTTCCTGCGCCTGTTCGGGTTCGAGATCGATGGGGTCGATTACAACGCCGATGTCGACCCGGATGTGAAGATCCCCGGACTGATCACCGCCTGAGGCGGGTTCGGGTCCACCGAGGGCCGCGTTCGCGCCGCCGGGGGCGGCCCGTCAGCGCCGCGCCTATGCCTTGCCGGCGCTGAACAGGCGCAGCAACTGGTCCAGCCCGCCCTGGTCGATCGCCACCTTGGCCTCGCGCCGCACCGCCGGCTTGGCGTGATACGCCACCGACAGCCCGGCGGTGCGCAGCATCGGCAGGTCGTTGGCGCCGTCGCCCACCGCGATGGCGCGCTCCGGTCCGACGCCCAGCGTCGTGCACACCTCCAGCAACTTGCGGCGCTTTTCCTCGCCGTCGCACAAGTCGCCCCAGGCTTGCGGCAGCAGCCGCCCAGTCAGGCGGCCATCGACGATCTCCAGCACGTTGGCGCGCACGTCGTCCAGCCCCAGGCGCAGCCGCAGCCGATCGGTGAAGCAGGTGAAGCCGCCCGTCACCAGCAGACAGAACAGGCCGGCGGCCTTGCAGGCCGCGATCAGCGTTTCCACGCCCGGATTGAGCGCCAGGCGGTGTTCATACACCTCGTCCAGCGCCGCCGCCGGCATGCCGGCCAACAGCGCCACGCGCTGCCGCAGGCTCTGCTTGTAGTCGACGATCTCGCCGCGCATGGCCGCTTCCGTCAGCGCGGCCACCTCCGCTTTTTTTCCCATCAGGTCGGCCATCTCGTCCAGGGTCTCGATGGCGATCAGCGTCGAATCCATGTCGAAGGCGATGACCTTGTAGTCCGATAGCGCCAGCGGCGGCTGGATGCCGCGCCAGTGCAGGCCGGCATCGCTCTGGAAATCTTGCATGGGCATTCCTTATCTATTGGTCAGGTAGCGGATGGCCGGCCTCGCGGCCCAGCCAGTCGATGAAATGGCGCGCCGCGGCCGCCGCTGGCGCATCCGGGCGGAACAGCGCATGGACGCCGGCGTTGGGCAGGCGCGGCTGCAGGAACAGCGGCCGCAGCCGGTCGGCGCGCAGGTCGTCCTGCAGCAGGCACCACGGCGCCAGGGCGATGCCCAGGTCATTCATGGCGGCCTGCATGCACAGGAATTGATGGTCGAAGACCGGGCCGGGCAGCTGCGCCGGCACATCCACCCTGGCCAGCGCGAACCAGCGCGGCCAGTGGTCCATGCCGCCGGCCACCTTCAGCAAGGGGTGCCCCAGGCAATCCGCCGGCGCGGCCAGCCGGTTGCGCTCGATGAAGCGCGGCGACGCCACCGGCACGTGGAAGTCGTCCAGGCAGTGCACGCAGCTCATCTCCGCGTGCGCCACAAAACCGTGGCGGATGAACACGTCGCTGCCGCCCTCGTCGCCGCGGTCCAGGAAGGAACGCCCCTGTGTGGTGAGCTGCACATCGATACCGGGATGCAGCGCCTGGAACGCCGACAGGCGCGGAATCAGCCATTTCATCGTCAGCGACGGCGTGGCACTGACGCGCAGCACCCCGCCATGGCCCGGCGAGCGCAGCTTGGCGGTGGCCGCGGCGATACGCTCCAGGCTGGCCTGGACCTCGGGAAAATATGCCTGCGCGCACGGCAGCAGCGTGACGCCGCGCGCCTCGCGCGCGAACAGCGGCTGGCCGATGTAATCCTCCAGGATGCGGATCTGCTGGCTGACCGCGCTGTGCGTGATGCTCAGTTCGTCGGCCGCCGCGGTGAAACTGCGCAGGCGCGCCGCGGCCTCGAACACCCGCAAGGCTTTCAGCGGCGGCAGGCTCGGGCCCGCCATCTCAGGCGATACCCGCCCGTGCGCCTGGCCGGCGCAAGGCTTTGCTGCGATTTCCCACGATTTCCCTTGTCGTCTGTTTTATTCGGCGCCGCTCGCGGCCGCACCGTTGCTATGAGCGGCATTCTAGGGGATTGCGGCGCCGCCGACCTCTTAGAAAAACTAACGCCAGCCCTTAAAAAACACCGCTGGTCGCCATGGCCCGGCATTCCTATGATGCGCTCAATCCCAGGCAGGAACCCTTCATGGCATCGATCACCGTAGACGGCATCATCAAGACATTCGGCGGCCAGCAGGTGCTGCGCGACCTGTCGCTGCACATTCCCGACGGCGCGTTCTACACGCTGCTGGGCCCCAGCGGCTGCGGCAAGACCACCCTGCTGCGCTGCATCGCCGGCTTCTACGCGCCCGACGGCGGCCGCCTGCTGTTCGACCAGGACGACGTCACGCACGTGTCGGCGCACCGCCGCGACATCGGCATGGTGTTCCAGGACTACGCACTGTTTCCCGACAAGACCGCCTTCGACAACGTCGCCTACGGCCTGCGGGCCCGTGGCGTGGCGCGGGCCGAGATCAAGCGGCGCGTCGACGAGGCGCTCGACAAGGTCGGGCTGGCGGCCCTGGCCGACCGCTACCCGGCGCAGATGAGCGGCGGCCAGCGCCAGCGCGTGGCCCTGGCGCGCGCCCTGGTGATCCGGCCGCGCGTGTTGCTGATGGACGAGCCGCTGTCGAACCTGGATGCCAAGATGCGCCTGCAGATGCGTGACGTCATTCTCGACCTGGTGCGCGAGGCCGGCATCACCACCGTGTTCGTCACCCATGACCAGGAAGAAGCCCTGGCCATGTCCGACCGCATCGCCATCATGGACCACGGCCGCATCGCCCAACTGGGCACGCCCGAGGAACTGTACGGCACGCCGGTCAACGCCTATGTGGCCGACTTCATCGGTTCGGCCAACGTGATCCCGGTGCCGGCGCGCGGCGGGCTGCCCGGCGCGCCTGCCGGCCACGTGCGCTACGAGCTGTGCGGCCTGGGTTTCGACGGCACGCTCGGCAGCGACACGCTGGCCGAACGCGCGGTGCTGATCGCCCGCCCCGAGGAACTGGCCCTGATGGCGCCGGCGCCCTACGTGCCCAACACGCTGCCCGGCAAGGTGCTGCGGCGCCAATACCTGGGCTTCAAGACCGCCTATCGCATCGCGCTGCAGGACGGCTCGGAGATCCGCGTGGAGCTGCACGCGGGCAACATGGTGGCGCAGTTCCAGCCCGGCGAGGCCGTGCAGGTGCTGATTCCCGCCGACAGCCGCGTCGTCAACGCCTGAGGACCGCCACACCATGAAAATCAAATGGTGGCCCTGGGGCATCCTGACGGCAATCAGCCTGGCGCTGCTGCTGTTCTTCGTGCTGTATCCGCTGGCGGTGTTGTTCAGCAACAGCGTCACCGGCCAGGACGGCGGCTTCTCGCTGGAAGGTTTCCGCGCGCTGCTGGCCGACTCGCAATACCTGGAGGCCTTCGGCAACACGCTGGTGCTGGGGCTGGTGGTGACCACCTGCACCATCCTGGTGGGCGTGCCGTTCGCCTACATGGTGGCGCGCTACGACTTCCCGCTCAAGAACCTGGTGGCGATCCTGCCGGTGCTGACCATCGTCATTCCCGAGATCATCGTCGGCCAGTCGTGGCTGCTGGTGCTCGGCAACAACGGCATCCTGACCAATCTGCTGGGCGACGCGGGCATCTCGCTGCCGTCGTTCTACGGCTGGACCGGCATGGTGTTCTCGATGACGCTGGTCTACTACACCTACATCTACCTGGGCGTGCTGGCCGCGCTGCGCGGCTTCGACGGGCAGCTCGAGGAAGCCGGCCTGAGCCTGGGCACGCCGCCGCTCATGACGCAGCTGCGAGTGCTGGTACCGGTGCTGCTGCCGGCGGTGCTGGTGAACGCGCTGGTGGTGTTCACGCTGGTGGTGGGCAACTTCGCGCTGGCGATGCTGCTGGGCAGCCGCGTGCCGCTGCTGTCGGTGATGACCTACAACACCTTCGTCAGCGAAATGGGCGGCAGCCCGACACTGCAGAGCGCCATGTCGGTGGTGTCGATCGCCATCGTCGCCATCGTGCTGTTCGTGCAGAAGCGCGTGGTCGAGCGCAAGGTCTACACCATGACCCAGGGCCGCGCGCCGGCGGCGCGGCGGGTGCGTTCGTGGCAGGCCATCCTGTACACGGGCGGCGTCGGCCTGGTGATCCTGCTGTCGCTGCTGCCGCTGATCGTGGTGTTCATCGCCGCCTTCACCAAGACCAGCGGGCCGGTGATGCACTGGGGCTCGTGGTCGCTGGCCAGCATGCAGCGCGCGCTGCACGGCGCGCCCGAGCCGATCCTGAACTCGCTCAAGTTCGCCTCGCTGGCCACCGTCACGGGCGTGGCCTTCGCGGTGCTGGTGAGCTACCTGACCATCAAGAAACGCAGCGCCTTCACCCAGGTGCTGGACTACATCGTGGTGCTGCCGCTGACCATCTCCGGCACGGTGCTGGGCATCGCGCTGGTGCAGACCTTCAACACCGGCTGGCTGGTGCTGGCCGGCACCTCCGGCATCATGGTGCTGTGCTACGCGGTGCGGCGCCTGCCGTTCGCGGTGCGCAACGCCTCGTCGGTGCTGTTCAACATACCCGACTCGATCGAGGAAGCCTCGATCAGCCTGGGCGTATCGCCGCTGATGACCTTCTTCAAGGTGATCCTGCCGGCCATGAAGGCCTCGATCATCTCGGCCGCCATCCTGATGTGGCTGACCACGATTTCCGAGCTGTCGGCCTCGATCGTGGCCTACAGCGGCGGCCTCGAAACCATGCCGATCGCCATCTTCCGCCAGGTCGACGGCGGCCGCCTGGGCATGGCCTCGGCCTATGGCGCGGCGCTGGTCACGGTGATCGTGCTGCCCATCATCGTGTCGGTCAAGGCGTTCCGCATCAAGCTGTTCTCCGGCAAATAACCCGCATCCACAAAGGCTAACCATGCACCTCAAACACCTCCTGCAAACCGGCCTGCTGGCCGCCACCCTGGCCGCGGGCGCCGCGCAGGCGCAGAACGTGGTCCTGTACTCGTCCAACAACACCGAGACCATCGAAACCGCGCTCGACGCCGTCAAGAAGCGGTCGCCCAAGCTGAACGTGCAGCCGGTCACCGGCGGCACCGGCACCATGATGAAGCGCATCGAGGCCGAGGCCCAGAACCCGCGCGGCGACCTGTTCTGGAGCGGCGGCTTCGGCACGCTGGGCGCCTACCGCCAGCACCTGCAACCGTACCGTCCGGCCGACATCGACAAGATCCCGGCCGAGTTCCGCGGCCCGGACGATCTGTGGGTCGGCACCAACGTGCACATCATGGTGCTGATGGTCAACGAGCGCCAGTTGAAGGGCCTGGCGGCGCCGGCCACCTGGTCGGACCTGATGCAGCCGCAATGGAAGGGCAAGTTCGCCATCACCGATCCGTCCAAGAGCGGCACCGCCTACATGCTGGTCTACGGCCTGTACAAGCAGTTCGGCCAGGAAGGCCTGGACAAGATCGCCGCCAACGCCGTGGTCACGGCCTCGTCGGGCACCACCTACAAGGGCGTGGCGGCCGGCGAATACGCGGTCGGCATGACGCTGGAATACGCCGCCCAGGAATACGTGGCCGGCGGCCAGAAGGAAATCAAGCTGGTCTACCCGACCGAAGGCAGCTACCTGGCGCCCGAAGGCATGTTCATCATCAAGGGCGCCAAGAACCTGGACGCCGCCAAGGCGCTGTACGACGGCCTGCTCAGCAAGGAGGCGCAGGAAGCGCAACTGGTGAAGAACTTCCGCCGCCCGACCCGCAGCGACATCGCGGTGGCCCGCCTGACCACCCTGCCCGACTTCAACAGCATCAAGATCTTCCCGGTGAGCCAGGACGCCGCCGCCAAGGAATACGAGGCCGTCGTCAGCGCCTGGAACCAGGCCGTGGCCAAGGCCAAGTAAGGCTCGCACCAAAGGCCAAGCAAAAACGCCACCCGAAGGTGGCGTTTTCGTTTCAGGCTGGTATCGCCGGCGCGGGCCGCAGGGGCTGGTCGCATCCCGCCTACGCCGCCATGCGCCCCGCCGCCAGCACCACCTGCCGGCCGCAACGCGCCGCCAGTTGGGGATCGTGCGTCACCAGCACCAGCGTGGTGCCGTGCTCGCGGTGCAGGTCGAACATCAGGTCGATGACGGTGACGCCGGTGGCGGCGTCCAGGCTGCCCGTGGGTTCATCGGCGAACAGCAGGTCGGGCCGCACCACGAACGCGCGCGCCAGCGATACACGCTGCTGCTCGCCGCCAGACAGGGTGCGCGGATAGTGATGCAGGCGCGCGCCCAGGCCGACGCGCTCGAGCATGGCCTGGGCCGCCTCGCGCGCCGGCTGGCCCGCCAGTTCCAGCGGCAGCATGACGTTTTCCAGCGCGGTCAGGTTCGGCAGCAGCTGGAACGACTGGAACACGAACCCCACGTGATTGGCCCGCAGGCGCGCGCGGCCGTCCTCGTCCAGGGCGAACAGGTCCTGCCCGGCCAGCCGCACGCTGCCGCTGCTGGGAACATCCAGCCCGGCCAGCAGTCCCAGCAAGGTGGACTTACCCGACCCGGAGCTGCCGGTGATGGCCACGGCGCTGCCCGACGCCACCGTAAAATCGATGTCTTCCAGGATAGACAGCGTCCCGCCGGCATCGGCCACCCGCTTGCCCAGCCCTTTCACCTCGATCGAATTCTTGCTATCCATGCGCCTGATTCCCCTGATTCGCCGTTCACTACTGATATCCACGCTCGCCACGGCCACGCTGATGGCGCCCGCCCACGCTCAGACCGCCACCGCGGCCCAGGGTTCCGCGCAGCGCACCGTGCTGGTGGTGGGCGACAGCCTGGCCGCCGAATACGGCATCAAGCGCGGCACCGGCTGGGTGCCGCTGCTGTCCGCGCGGCTTTCCGAACAATACCCGAAGTACAAGGTGGTCAACGCCAGCATCAGCGGCGACACCACCAGCGGCGGCGTCGCCCGCTTGCCGGCCCTGCTGCGCCAGCACGAGCCGGCGGTGGTGGTGCTGGAACTGGGTTCGAACGACGCCCTGCGCGGGCTGCCGCTGAACATGACCGAACAGAACCTGCGCACCATGGCGCAGGCGGCGCGCAAGGCCGAGGCCAAGGTGGTCATCGTCGGCATGCAGATCCCGCCCAACTATGGCCGTGACTACACCCAGCGCTTTTCGCAGGTATTCCCGACCGTCGCCAAAGACGAAAACGCCCGGCTCGTGCCCTTCCTGATGGAAGGTATCGCAACGGACCGGGCGATGTTCCAGGCCGATGGCATCCATCCCAACGAGGATGCCCAGGCCAGGTTGCTGGACAATGTGTGGCCGGTGCTGCGGCCCTTGCTGCAATGATGCAATGACGCGGGCCTGGGCGGCCCGCGCGCGACGCGGCAGGCCGGTCAGCCCGCCGCCTGCTGCGAGGCGTCGCCGCCGCGGATGGCCTCGGCGGCCGCCGGCAGCACCTGCACCTTGTATTCCTCGCGCAGCATGCGCACCAGCGCTTCGTTCTCGGCCTGGCCCCAGGCGCCCGCCAATTGCTGCGCCAGGCGTTCCTTGTCGGCGGCCTCGACCGTGCCGGCCTCGACCTTCTCCAGGCGCACCAGCGTGTAATCGGCGCCCGACTGCACGCCGGTGTAGGCCGGCAACTTGGTGGCCGGCAGACGCATCACGGCGTCCAGCACCGAGCGCGGCAGGTTCTTCGGATCCTGGCGCGACACCACCAGCGGACCGCCGAAGCCTTCCGGCGCGGCGGCCGGGTTGGCCTGGTCAGCCGCCAGCGCGGCCTCGCCGGCCTTCTTGGCGGCTTCGGCCGAACGCTCGTCCAGCAGCTTGGCGCGAATCGAATCGCTGACCTTGTCCAGCGGCGGCACATGGGCCGGCTGCACCGCGGCCACGCGCACCGCCAGCATGGTGTCGGGCGACAGCTCGATCACGCCGGAATTCTGCTTTTCACGCAGCACGTCGGGCGAGAACAGCACCTGGCGCACGCGCGGGTTGTCCAGCAGCGCGGCGTCCGGGCTGTCCACGGCGGAACCGGGGCCGGCCTGGTCGGCGGGCAACAGGCCTTCGCGCGTCACGCCCGAAGCGGTGCGCAGCTTCAGGCCCACCGCGTCGGCGGCCGGTTGCAGGCTGTCGCGCTGGTCGTAGACCTGCTTGTTCAGCTGGCTGGCCATCTCCGAAAAACGCACGGCGGCCAGTTGCTTGCGCACTTCGGCGGTGATCTGGTCCTTCACCTCGGCCAGCGGCTTGATCGCGGCCGGCTGGATCTCGGTGACCTTGACCACGTGGAAGCCTGACGGGCTTTCGACCACGCCGGACACCTGGTCCTTGGACTGGCTGAAGATCGCCTTTTCCAGCGGGCCGGACAGCATGCCCGGCGCCAGCCAGCCCAGGTCGCCGCCATTGGCGGCCGAACCGGCGTCCTGCGAATTCTTGCGGGCCAGCTCGGCGAACTGCGCCGGATTGGCGGCGGCCTGCGTAGCCAGGGCCTCGGCCTTGGCGCGGGCGGCCTTGCGCGCATCTTCCGAAGCGCCCGCGGGCACTTCGATCATGATGTGGCTGGCGCGGCGGCGCTCGGGCTGGCCGAAGCGGTTCTTGTTCTGTTCGTAATACGAAGCCAGATCTTCGTCCTTGACCTGAACGCCCTCGGTGGCGGCGGCCTCGTTCAGCACCAGGTACTGCACCTGGACCTGCTCAGGAACCTGCAACTGCTGCTTGTTGGCGTCGTACCAGGCCTGGATGTCGGCCGGGGTGACGTTCACTTGCGAGCGGAAGTCGGCGGCGGCGAAGCGGCGCAGTTGCACGGTGCGCTGTTGCGTCAGGGCGGTTTCGAGCGAAGCCACCACCTCCGCCGGCGCGCGGGCCGACTGGCCGACCGGTTCCAGCACGCGGGCCACGGCCAGGTCACGGCGCAGGCCGGCCTCGAACGAGGTCGGCGACATGCCCTGGGCCGCCAGCACCTGGCGATAGCGCTCGGGCGAGAAGCGGCCGTTGTCCTGCACTTCCGGAATCGCGGCAATGGTGTTGCGCAGCGTTTCATCGGACACCGAGAAGCGGTTGTCCACGGCCACGTTCGCCAGCAGGCGCTGGTTGATCAGCTGGTTCAGCAGCGCTTCGCGCAGCTGCGGCGTGTCGATCACGGCCGGGTCGAACTGCGCGCCCAGGCGCTGGCGATACTGTTCCAGCTGGTTGCGGTGCGCCTGGTCGAACTCCGCGCGGGAAATCGGCTGGCCGGCGACCGTCGCCAATTCCGGCTCCTTGCGCATGAAGCTCTCATAGCCCTGGATCCCGACGAGGAAGAAGGACGGCACAATCAGAAGCAGCAGGATGAACTGCATCCAGCGCCGGTGGCTGCGAATAAATTCGAACATGGAATCCCTGTTGCCGCACTCGGGAGGAGACTTCCGCCCGGGCCGCACGAAAACGCATAAAAAAAGGCGAATCTCATTCGCCCTATTCCCATACCGGTCAAACCGGGTCAGCGGGCGGATTTTAGCATTTCTCATTCGTCCCGCAGCGTCTGCTTACACCGATGCGCCCAGCGCCCCTCCCGCCCCCGCGGCACGGGGTTTCCACCCCCACGGAAGCCCGTCCCGGTCAACCCGGGAAACCCCGGTTTTCGCCTTCCGTCCCCACTCGTATCGTGAAACCCGGGCCGCCACGCCCTGGCCGGCGCCTTCCTTCCCCTTTTCATGCAGAGGTGACTTTCGATGCCGCTCCCGTCCTCACGTCCGCTCGTCCTTCGCACCCTCCTCGCCCTGGCCTGCCTGGGCGGCGCATCCGCCCTCCAGGCCGCCCCGCTGGCCGCCGTGCACGACGCCGCCAAGGCCCAGCAGCAGCCCATGCTGGACACCATGCGCGACCTGGTCGGCATCGAATCGGGCAGCAAGGACGTGGAGGGCGTGGAACGCATCGCCGCGCTCATCGGCGAA
This sequence comes from Achromobacter sp. EG18, assembly GCF_059759395.1. Taxonomy (NCBI): domain Bacteria; kingdom Pseudomonadati; phylum Pseudomonadota; class Betaproteobacteria; order Burkholderiales; family Alcaligenaceae; genus Achromobacter; species Achromobacter sp. EG18. The sequence continues at coordinate 843,498 of NZ_CM186213.1, read as the reverse complement.
CGCTTCAAGGCCCTGGGCGGCAAGGTCGAGATCATTCAACCCGCCGACATCTTCCGCCTGGATGACACGCCGGAGCGCGTCGGCCCGATGGTGCACGCCGAATTCAAGGGCAGCGGCCAGAAGAAGATCATGCTGATCGCGCACATGGACACCGTCTACCGCAACGGCATGCTCAAGGACCAGCCCTTCCGCATCGATGGCGACCGCGCCTACGGCCTGGGCATCGCCGACGACAAGCACGGCGTGGCCACCATCCTGCACACCCTGGCCCTGCTGCAGAAACTGGGTTTCAAGGACTACGGCACCCTGACCGTGCTGATCAATGGCGACGAGGAAATCAGTTCCCCCGGCGCTCGCGCCACCATCACCCGCCTGGGCGCCGACCAGGACGCGGTGTTTTCCTTCGAAGGCGGCGGCGCCGAGGCCCGCCTGACCCTGGCCACCAGCGGCATCGGCGCCGCCTACCTGACCGTGCAGGGCAAGACCTCGCACGCCGGCGCCCGTCCCGAAGGCGGCGTCAACGCCCTCACCGAGCTGTCGCACCAGATCCTGCAACTGAAAGACCTCTCCAAGCCCGAGGAAGGCCTGAAACTGAACTGGACCGTGGCCCAGGCCGGCACCAACCGCAATGTCATCCCCGGCCAGGCCACCGCCCAGGCCGACGCCCGCGCCCTCAAGGTCGCCGACTTCGACGCCCTGGAACGCACCTTGCAGGAACGCATCCAGAAAAAGCTGCTGCCCGACGCCAAGGTCAGCCTCAAATTCGAAGTGCGCCGCCCGCCGCTGGAAGCCACCCCCGCCTCGCGCGCCCTCGCCAACCACGGCGTCGCCATCTACCAGGAACTCGGCCTGCCCATGAAAGTCATCGACCGCGCCAGCGGCGGCGGCACCGACGCCGCCTTCGCCGCCCTCAAGGCCCGCGGCCCCGTCATCGAAGGCATGGGCCTGAGCGGCTTCGGCGCCCACTCCAACGACGCCGAATACATCCAGATCCCCTCCATCGTCCCCCGCCTCTACCTGGCCGCCCGCATGATCATGGACGTCTCCCAGGACAAGGCCCCGATGAAATAAGCGCCAGGCGCCTCCGGCGGCGCAACCCTACGAAGGCCGCCCCTGCCCCCAAGGCGACAGGCTCCCCGCCCGCAAATCCCACCTCCCGCCCCAGGATGCGCCCGCGCGAGCAGCCACCACGTATGTCCGACAAGGCCGCGCAGGGCGGCCTTGTCGGACGGGCGCCAGCAAATCCTTCAAGCGCCGCAATCCTTCCCACGAAGCCCAAGCACACCCCCCGCCCCAGCGACGCCCCGAACTTTCACCACCGCGAGCGGCTGTGGGGCCGTGGCGCGGGGCCGGGGCGTGTAGAGGCGCGCGCGACGGAATCCGAAGGAGCCGCAGGCGACGAGGATGAGGATGCGCTGTCCGGCGCGCAGGCGCCGGACAAGCCTCGTAGCCGCGGCCCCGCGCCACGGCCCCGCAGCCGCGCCAAAAGAACCGAACCCGCCACACAGGCACGAAGCAAGCCCCCCGCACGACAGGAAAGGACCCCCCAGAACAGAGTATCCTTCCACCCTGTCCCAAAGAACCCCAAAGCATCAACAGAAATGACCGCATCCCTCCCCACCTGGCCCTATTCCCGCCACATCGCCCACCGCGGCGGCGGCCGCCTGGCCCCGGAGAACACCCTCGCCGCCATGCGCGTCGGCGCCGAACACGGCTTCACCATGTTCGAATACGACGTCAAGCTCAGCCGTGACAACGTCCTGGTCCTGATGCACGACGACGACGTCGACCGCACCTCCAACGGCCACGGTCCCGCCGCCGCCAAGACCTTCAGCGAACTGGCGCAACTGGACTTCGGCAGCTGGCACTCCGCCGCCTACGCCGGCGAGCCCCTGCCCACCTTCGCCGCCGTGGCCCGCTACACCGTCGCCAACGGCATCGCCAGCAACGTCGAGATCAAGCCCTGCCCCGGCCGCGAAGCCGAGACCGGCGCCGCCGTCGCCCTGGCAGCCCGTGAACTCTGGAAAGGCGCCGCCGTGGCCCCGCTGCTGTCCTCCTTCGCCGAGGAAGCCCTGCAGGCCGCCAAGGACGCCGCGCCCGAACTGCCGCGCGCCCTGCTGGTCGAGAAGGTGCCGGCCGACTGGCTCGACCGCCTGGTCAAGTACGACTGTGTTGCCCTGAACATCAACCAGAAGGACGCCACGCGCGAACTGATCGACGCCGTGCACGCCGCCGGCTACCGCATCGCCGCCTGGACCGTCAACGACCCCGAGCGCGCGCGCCTGCTGCTCGACTGGGGCATCGACGGCATCTTCACCGACGAACTGGCCGCCATCCGGCCGGCCGCCTGAGGCCCCCGCCCCGTGTTCAGCTATCGCCACGCCTTCCACGCCGGCAACCACGCCGACGTGCTCAAGCACGCCATCCTGGTCCACACCCTGGACTACTTCAACCGCAAGGACGCGCCCTACTGGGTCATCGACACCCACGCCGGCGCCGGCCTCTACAGCCTGGACAGCGACTGGGCCGCCAAGACCTCGGAATTCGCCGATGGCATCGGCCGCCTGTGGGAACGCGACGACCTGCCGCCCCTGCTGGCCGACTACGTCGCCCGCATCCGCGCCTTCAACACCAACGGCCGCCTCAAGCGCTACCCCGGCTCGCCCTGGCTGACGCTGGACGCGCTGCGCCCGTCCGACCGCCTGCGCCTGTTCGAAATGCACCCGACCGAGATCGACACGCTGGTCGGCAACCTCGAACACATGGACCGCACCGCGCAGCGCCAGACCACCATCTACGGCGACGACGGCTTCGAGGGCGTCAAGGCCCTGCTGCCGCCGCCGACGCGCCGCGGCATGGTGCTGATCGACCCGTCCTATGAAGACAAGAACGACTACCGCCGCACGCTGATCACCGTCAAGGAATGCGTCAAACGCTTCGCCACCGGCACCATCGCCGTCTGGTATCCGCTGGTGCAGCGGCGCGAGGCCAGCGAAATGGCGCGTCACTTCGAGAACCTCAAGGTCAAGAGCTGGCTGCACGCCACCCTCACCGTCAAGAAGGCCACCATCGACGGCTACGGCCTGCACGGCAGCGGCATGTTCCTGATCAACCCGCCGTGGACGCTGCACGACGCCCTCAAGCAGACCATGCCCGACCTGGCGCGTGAGCTGGGCCAGGACGAACGCGCCGGCTTCACGCTGCAATTCCGCGAGAATCCGTTCCCCGCGCCCAAGAAGCAGTCCGACGACTGATTCCAGGCCGGAACGAAAAAAGGGCTGCCCACGGGGCAGCCCTTTTGCATGGAGACGGCGTTCAGGCCGCGGCGTCTTCCGCCTCCACCTGGCGCAGCGCTTCCTGCGCCCGCGCCAGCTTGGCGGCCGCGTCGCGCAGCGCGGTGCGCAGGCCTTCCTCGATGACCGGATGGTAGAACGGCATTTCCAGCATGCGCGCCACGGTCAGCTCCTGCTGCACCGCCCACGCCAGCAAGTGGCCGATGTGCTCGGCGCCGGGGCCGACCATTTCCGCGCCCAGGAAACGGCCGCTGGCGATATCGGCGTACACGTGCAGCAGGCCGCGGTTCTTCAGCATCACCCGCGAACGGCCCTGGTCGCCGAAATCGACCTCGCCCGTCACGAAAGTGCCCGGCGTCAGGCGGGCGTGGCCCTGCCCGGCCAGCGCGATCTGCGGGTCCGAGAACACGACCGCCAGCGGCGCGCGGCGCAACCCCTGGCGCACTTCGGGATAGCGCGCCGCGTTCTCGCCGGCGATACGGCCTTCGTCGGCCGCCTCGTGCAGCAGCGGCGCGTCGGCGTTGGCGTCGCCGGCGATGAAGATCGCCGAAGCACCCGCCTGCATGGTGTCGCGGTCGAACAACGGCACCCCTTGCGCGTTCAGCTGCAGCGAGGTGTTCTCCAGGCCCAGGCCGTCCACATTGGGGCGGCGGCCGGTGGCCACCAGCGCGTAGTCGAAGCGCTCGGTGCGTTCGGTGTTGTCCAGCGCCACGTAGCGCACCTCGACCTCGTCGCCGACGCGCTGGGTTTTCAGTACGCGCGCATCCGGGTCCAGGTAGAACTCCTGCTGGAAGATCTTGCGGGCGCTGTGGCGCACCTGCGGATCGCTGATGCCGCCCAGGCTGCCGCTGACGCCGAACACGCGCACCTCGACGCCCAGCCGCGCCAGCGCCTGGCCCAGCTCCAGCCCGATCACGCCGGGGCCGAACACCGCCACGCGGCGCGGCAGGTCATCCCAGGCGAACACGTCGTCGTTCAGCACCAGGCGGTCGCCCAGCCCGCGGAACGGCGGCGGCACCGACGGCCGCGAGCCGGTCGCGATCACCACGCGGGACGCATGGATCTCGGTGTGGTCGTCGACCCGCAGCACCGTGTCCGATTCGAAGCGGGCATAGCCGCGGATCTTGTCTTCCGCCGGGATGTTCTCCACGCCCTCGAGCACGAATCCGACGAAACGGTCGCGCTCGCGCTTGACGCGGTCCATCACCTCTTCGCCGTTGACCGTGACCTCGCCCTCGACGTGCACGCCGAACGGCGCGGTGTGCGCCGCCTGGTGCGCGGCCTCGGCGGCCGCGATCAGCAGTTTGGACGGCATGCAGCCGACCCGGGCGCAGGTGGTGCCGTAGGGGCCGCCTTCGATCAGCAGCGCGCGCTTGCCCGCGGCCTTGGCGGCGCGGTAGGCGGCCAGGCCGGCGGTGCCAGCGCCCAGGACGGCGATATCGGTGTGCAAAGTCTTCATGAGTGGATCCCCCGGTGTGGCGTGGAGCAAACGTTGTCAAAGGCGGATTCCGCCTTGTTGCGCACCCTCGGGACGAACGCCGTCCCGCGGCACCGCTCGGGGCCGCGCGAAGATGCGGAAAAAGGGAAACCGGCGCGCCGGACCGCTCCTTGCGGGAGCGGCCGCGGCAAGGGAAAGGGACTGCGTCCCCTTCCCGGCCAGCATCAGGCGAAGTGCGCCTTCAGGTCTTCCAGGCCGCCGATCAGCGAACCATTGATGAACACCTGCGGAGCGGTGCCCTTGCCGGACACGGCGCCGATCACGCGGCCGCGCACCTTGTTCTCCAGCGGGATCTCGATCGGGGCATAGCCCTTGTCTTCGAGCAGCGCCTTGGCTTCCACGCAGAACGGGCAGCCGGGCTTGGAGAACACCACGACCTGGTCGGGCTTCTTGGCCGACGGGGCGAAGTGGGCCAGCATGGTGTCGGCATCCGACACTTCAAACGGGTCGCCTTCCTTTTCGGGCTCGATGAACATCTTCTGCACCACGCCGTCCTTGACCAGCATGGAATAGCGCCAGCTGCGCTTGCCGAAGCCCAGGTCGCTCTTGTCGACCAGCATGCCCATGCCTTCGGTGAATTCGCCGTTGCCGTCGGGCAGCAGCGTGATGTTGGCCGATTCCTGGTCCTTGGCCCATTCGTTCATGACGAAGGTGTCGTTGACGGACACGCAGACGATGCTGTCGACGCCGGCGGCGAAGAAGGCCGGAGCCAGTTCGTTGTAGCGCGGCAAGTGGGTCGACGAGCAGGTCGGCGTGAAAGCGCCGGGAAGCGAAAAGACCACGACCGTCTTGTTCTTGAACAGGTCGTCGGTCGTGACCTTCTTCCAGGTGTTGCCCTCGCGGACGGGGAACGTTACGTTGGGAACACGTTGGCCTTCACGGTTTTGCAGCATTCAATCTCTCCTTGGGGTAGCGGGGTCTGTTCAACCACCATGGAAAGAATGATAAATCCCAACTATCAATTAATCAAATTTAATTAGTTTAATTGATTGATAGTTTTTGACAATAACAAGTTCATCGCCGCCAGACGTTATCTATCATACGCCTGGCGGCGGCCCACCCTTACACCGGCTGCGGCTCGTAGCCGGCGTCGCGGATGGCGGCTTCGACCTTGTCGGCCTGGTCGCTGCCGGTGACCGTCACGCGGTGCGTGGACAGGTCCACCGCCACGCTGGCCCCCGGCACGGCTGCCGTCACCGCGCCGGTGATGGTCTTGACGCAATGGCCGCAGGTCATGTCGAGGACTTGGAATTGGATGCTCATGGTGTTCTCCGTGTGAATCAAGGATGGTCGCGCCGCCTTCGGTGCGAACTGGAATCCAGCTTAGACCTTCCCATTATAGGAAGGTCAAGCGTAGAATAATCCTTGACCTTCCCATAATTGGAAGGATGAAACTGAGGTCTTCCTACCTCAACCGAGACTGCCATGAGCGTTGCCAACCCTTCCGTCGAGCTTGAACTTGCCATCGAGGGCATGACCTGCGCGTCCTGCGTGAAGCGCGTGGAAAAGGCCCTGACCCGCGTCCCGGGCGTCGCCCAGGCCCAGGTCAACCTGGCCACCGAACGCGCCCTGGTGGCCTATGACCCGGCCGCGGCCCGGCCCGACGCCCTGGTCGAGGCCGTGGTCAAGATGGGCTACGAGGCGCGCCCGATCGCCGCCCAGGACGACCACGCCGAACGCCAGTCCGAGGCGCGCGACGCCGAGGCGCGGCGCCTGCAGCGCGCCTTCATCGCCGCGCTGGTGCTGACGCTGCCCGTGTTCGCCCTGGAAATGGGCTCGCACCTGATCCCCGCCATGCACCACTGGGTGCTGGCCAACATCGGCCAGCAGAACAGCTGGCTATTGCAGTTCGTGCTGACCACGGCCGTGCTGGCCTGGCCCGGCCGCCACTTCTTCAGCAAGGGCCTGGTGGCGCTGTGGCGCCGCGCCCCCGAGATGAATTCGCTGGTGGCGCTGGGCGCCGGCGCGGCCTGGGGCTACTCGGTGGTCGCCACCTTCGCGCCGGACTGGCTGCCGGAAAGCGCCCGCAACGTCTATTACGAAGCCGCCGCCGTCATCGTCACGCTGATCCTGCTTGGCCGCACGCTGGAAGCGCGCGCCAAGGGCAAGACCGGCGCCGCCATCAAGCGCCTGATCGGCCTGCAGCCGCGCACCGCGCGCGTGCTGCGCGACGGCCAGCCGCAGGACATCGCCATCGAACAGGTGCGCAAGGGCGATATCGTGGTGGTGCGTCCCGGCGAGAAGATCCCGCTGGACGGCGAGATCATCGAAGGCAGCTCGTACGTCGACGAGTCGATGCTGACCGGCGAACCGGTGCCGGTGGAAAAGCAGCCGGGCATGCAGGCCACCGGCGGCACGCTCAATACGTCGGGCAGCTTCACGCTGCGCGTCACCCACACCGGCGCCGACACCATGCTGGCGCGCATCATCCGCATGGTTGAAGCCGCCCAGGGCGCGCGCCTGCCGATCCAGGCGCTGGTCGACCAGGTCACCGCCTGGTTCGTGCCGGCCGTGATGGGCATGGCGCTCTTGACCTTCCTGGCCTGGCTCTTCCTGGGGCCGGCGCCGGCGTTGTCGCATGCGCTGGTCAACGCGGTGGCGGTGCTGATCATCGCCTGCCCTTGCGCCATGGGCCTGGCCACGCCGACCTCGATCATGGTCGGGACCGGCCGCGCCGCCGAAATGGGCGTGCTGTTCCGCCAGGGCGACGCGTTGCAGACGCTGCGCGACGTGCAGGTGGTGGCCTTCGACAAGACGGGCACGCTGACGCTGGGCAAGCCGACCCTGACCGAACTGGAGCCGGCCGCAGGCTTCCGTGATGCGGACGTGCTGCAATGGGTCGCGTCGGTGCAGGCGCGCTCCGAGCACCCGATCGCGCTGGCCATCGTGGCGGCCGCCGCCGACCGCAAGATCGACCTGCTGCCGGCCGAAGGCTTCGCCGCCATCACCGGCGCCGGGGTCGAAGCCAGCGTGGCCGGCAAGCGCGTGCTGGCAGGCGCCGACCGGCTGATGGCCGAGCGCGGCGTGGACGTCAGCGCCTTCGGCCAGCGCGCCGAGCAGTGGGGCAACGAAGGCAAGACGCCGATCTACGTCGCCATCGACGGCCGGGCCGCCGCCATGATCGCGGTGACCGATCCGGTCAAGCCGTCGGCCGTGGACGCGATCGCGGCGCTGCACGCGCAGGGCCTGAAGACCGCCATGATCACCGGCGACAACCGCCACACGGCGCAGGCCGTGGCGCGCCAGCTGGGCATCGACGAAGTGCGCGCCGAAGTGCTGCCCGACGGCAAGGTCGAGGCCATCACCGCGCTGCGCGCCGGCGGCCGCAAGCTGGCCTTCGTCGGCGACGGCATCAACGACGCGCCGGCGCTGGCCGCGGCCGATACCGGCATCGCCATCGGCACCGGCACCGACGTCGCCATCGAGGCCGCATCCGTGGTGCTGATGGCCGACGACCTGCACGGCGTGCCGAACGCCATCGCGCTCAGCCGCGCCACGCTGGCCAACATCCGCCAGAACCTGTTCTGGGCCTTCGCCTACAACGCCGCGCTGATCCCGCTGGCGGCGGGCGCCCTGTATCCGGCCTATGGCCTGTCGCTGTCGCCGATCTTCGCGGCCGGCGCCATGGCGCTGTCCAGCGTGTTCGTGCTGGGCAACGCGCTGCGCCTGAAGACCTTCCGCCCGCGCGCCGCGCACTGACGCGCCAGCCAACCAGGAGACCTCACATGAACATCGGACAAGCCGCCCAGGAATCCGGCATCTCCGCCAAGATGATCCGCTACTACGAAAGCATCGGCCTGATCGGCCCGGCGTTGCGCAAGGATTCGGGCTACCGCGTCTACAGCGAGCATGACTTGCATACGCTGCGCTTCGTGCGGCGCGCGCGCGACCTGGGCTTCTCGGTGGAGCAGATGAACGAGCTGCTGGCGTTGTGGCGCGACCGCAGCCGCGCCAGCGCCGACGTCAAGCGCATCGCGCTCGAACACGTGGCCGAACTGGAACGCAAGGCCTGCGCCCTGCGCGACATGGCGGCCACGCTCAAGCACCTGGCGCACAACTGCCACGGGGATGATCGACCCGACTGCCCCATCCTGGAAGACCTGGGGCGCTCCCACTAAGAAAAAAGGGCAAGCCAACCGGCCTGCCCTTCTTGCATGCGGCCCGGTCCACGCCGGGTCGGGGTCTCACGCCTGGCTTTGCGCCGGCGCCTCGCCTTCGGCCGCGACGCGGGCGTGGTAGGCCTCGGTGGCCGCCTGCTTGGACGCGGCCTTCTCGGCAGCCACTGCTTCCTTTTCCGCTTCGGCGGCCGCCGCCTCGGCGGCCTGCTGCAAGGCGCGCTGGCGGGCGCGCTCCTGCACTTCGCGCACGCCCTCGGCATCCAGCGATTCGAACACGGCAATGGACTCCACGTGCCCGGTGTGCGGGAACATGTTGATGACACCGGCGCTCTTGAGCAGGTAGCCGCCCTCATGCACCATGATGGCGGCGTCGCGCGCCAGCGTGGCGGGATTACAGGACACGTAGACGATGCGGCGCGGGCGTTCCTCGGCCTTCAGTTGCGACAGCGCCTGCGCCACGGCCTGCGCGCCTTCGCGCGGCGGATCGATCAGCATGCGGTCGAAGAAGCCCAGGCCGCGCAGCCATTCGACGTCCACCTCGAACAGGTTGAGGGTGGCGAAACTGGTGCGCTCGCCCAGCCCGTGGCGCGCGGCGGCCTCATGGGCGCGGTCCGTGAGCGCCTTGCTACCCTCCACGCCCACGGCCTCGCGGCCCTGGGTGGCCAGCGGCAACGTGAAGTTGCCCAGGCCGCAGAACAGGTCGGCGACGCGGTCGGTCGGCTGCACTTCCAGCAATTGCAGCGCGCGCGACACCATCGCGCGGTTGATGGCGTGGTTGACCTGGGTGAAGTCGGTCGGCCGGTACGGCATGCGCAGGCCGAATTCGGGCATGGTGTAGGTCAGCGCGTCGCGATGCTCGGGCACCAGCGGATGCACCGTGTCCGGGCCCTTGGGCTGCAGCCACCATTGGACGTTGTGCTTGTCGGCGAAGGCGCGCAGCACGGCGATGTCGTTGTCGGTCAGCGGCAGCAGGTGGCGCAGCACCAGCGCGGTCACGCCGTCGCCCAGCGACACTTCCACCTGCGGCAGGCGGTCGGGCGCGGACATCGACGCGATCATGGCGCGCAGCGGCATCAGCAGGTCGCTGACGTGGCGCGGCAGCACATGGCATTCGCGCATGTCGGCCACGTAGCTGCTCTTGCGCTCGTGAAAGCCCACCAGCACCCCGCCTTTCTTGGGCACCACGCGCACCGACAGGCGGGCACGGTAGCGGTAGCCCCAGGTCGGTCCATGCAGCGGCGCCAGGATGCGGGCCGGACGCAGCTTGCCGACGTGCCAGAAGGTGTCTTCGAGCGAACGCTGCTTGATCGCCACCTGCGTGGACGGTTCGAGATGCTGCATGGCACAGCCGCCACAGACGCCGAAATGCGGGCAGCGCGGCGCCACGCGCTGCGACGACGGGCGCAGCACCTGGTCGACCCGCGCGATTTCGTAGGACGGCTTGCGGCGCACGGTGGTCGCCGTGACCCGCTCGCCGGGCAAGGCGCCTTCCACGAACACGACCTTGCCATCGCGGCGGGCGATACCCCGGGCTTCCAGGTCCAGGGATTCGATACTCAAAACGTCAGACATCTCACGCAGTCCAGAAAATTCACGCAACCCGGCATTGTAAGAGGATTCGGCAGCGCCCCGCCCGCGCCCGAAAAAAGGGGGACTTGCCGGAGACGGCCCGCCGGGCAGTCTCCATCAAGCCCCCCAAAGCCGGCGCCGGTCAGGGCGCCGCCACGGATGGGAATCAGAACGAGCGCGACACCGAGAACACCGCGCCCAGGCGGCCCGACGGATGGCCGTACTTGGTCGGCAGCCAGTTGTCCTTGGTGGCGCCCACCGCCGCCAGGCCCAGCACCCAGCCCTTCAGGTCCTTGGTCACCCCGAGCTTGTAGTCGACGTAATGGCTGATGGAATCGCCGTCCATGTTGACCTGGTTCTTGAGCTTCTGGTAACCCAGGTGCCCCACCAGGCCCCAGCCGTCGCCCAGGTCGAAGTTGGCGGTGCCGTCCAGGTACCAGGTGCCCTTGCTGTCGGGCGTGCTGAAGAAATCGCTGGGCGTGTAGGAGTACTTCAGCGTGTAGTTGCCGTAGGTCCCGGCCAGGTACAGGTCGGTGTTGTTGTAGTTGCCGCCCTTGGGCGAGCTGGAGCCCGGATAGTAGTAGTGCAGCACGCCGGCATCGAGCGTGAAGCCACCGCCCACGTCGCCCTTCCAGCCGCCGTAGAAGTCCATTTCCAGGTTGCCGTCGGTGAAGACGAAGCTGGACACGTTGGAGTTCCAGTTGCCCAGGTAGAAGCCGGAACTGTGGTTCAGGTCGAAGCCCAGCTGTGCGGCCGGCCGGAAGTCGGTCTGCGAATAGCCGCGGAAGCGGTAGTCGCTGGCGATCGTGGCATTGCCGCTGAGCGAGAAACCGCCGCCCAGGTCGGTGGGTTCGGCCTGGGCCGTTGCAACGAAACAAGCGGCAAGCGCAACGGGCAAGGCTAGCAACGTCTTCTTCATGGTGCGGTGTCCTGATCGGATTTGACGAGAGGAGGAAGGCCATGGGCGCATCCGTCAGGCCGGTCTTGCAACGGCAGGTAACCGGCTCACCTTTCCTCAAGCAATGTCCGTGCCAGGTTTCATCCGCGTGTCAGCACACTGGCGCCGCGCTGAATCCGCGTGGCGCTACGCACCATCCCGGTGCGCAGCGCCACGTGCGCAGGCGGCGCCGCCTCAAAATGGGGCCTGCGCGCCGCTGTCCGGGGCACGCAAAGAAAAAACCCGCCCCGCGGGCTGGCGGGACGGGGCTGGCGGGCGCGGCGTCACCAGGGGCGCCGGCAGGGGCGGAGCCGGACGGCATGGCCGTCCGGCCGGATCCTCCTCAATTGGCGGCGGGCGCGGCCGGCGGCGGCGGCACGGCGCCCGGGGCATTGCCCGGACCCTTGCCATGGCGGCCTTCCATGCGGGCGTGGCGCTCCTGCATCTTGGCCTGGCGCTCCTTGAGCATCTGGGTCACCTGGGTGCGCTGGGCGTCGTTCAGGCTGTCCCACACGGCCAGCCATTGATCGCGGACCTGCTTGGCCTGCGTGCCGAACTGATCGCGCGATTTATCAGACTGCTCGAGCAACGCCCGCGGGTCCAGCTTGCCACTGTCCAGCTGCGCCTTGAGCAGATCGTGGCGTTGGCCGCCGGAAGCGCGCATGGCTTCGTGCAGGCTGCGCTGTCCGTCCTGCGCGGTCTTCACCAGGGCCTGCTGCTTGTCATCCAGCTTGAGCTGGTCGAGTTGCGCCTTGGACACGGGGCCCAGGCCCGGGATCCACAGGCCGTCGCGCATGCCCTTGTGGAAGCCGCCGCCACGATGGCCTTCGTGCATTGCGGCGGGACCACCGTCGGCGGGCGCCGCCGCCATGACGGGAGCGGCCAGCAAGCCGCCGGCGGCGGCGACCATGGCAAGCGCGGCCAGGTTGGAGCGGAGTGCGAATCGGGACATGTAGGTCTCCTGAAAGTGAAGAAAGCGAGGCCATTGTGCGATCGGCCCGGTTTCATCCAGGTTTCGCCCCCGCAAGCTATGTTTCAGTCGATTGCGCCAGTGCTGGACGTGAAAACGGGGCCCAGCGGACCCCGTCTGTCGAGCCTGTCGCGCCAACCGCGCGCGCCACTCAGCTGGCGTCCCAGGCCGCCATGTATTCCTTCCAGTGCGGCGCGTCGCTGGCCGTCAGCGTGTCGCGCACCAGCGCGATCTCGGCGTCGTAGGCGGTGCGGTCGAGTTCACCGCGCAGGAAGCGGAAGCGGCAATACACCAGCCAGGTGTTGACCACGTCCGTTTCGCAATAGGCGCGGACCTCGTCGGCGCGGCCCTGGCTCCAGGCCTCCCAGACCTTGCTGCCGTCCATGCCGAGCTTGCCCGGAAAGCCGCACAGCTTGGCCAGCTCGTCCAGCGGCGCGTTGGCGCGGCCGTTGTACTTGGCCAGCAGGTCCATCAGGTCGGTGTGGCGGGAGTGATAGCGCGAGATGTAGTTGTTGAACTTGAAATCGCGGTCTTCCTCGCCCATGTCCCAGTAGCGCGGCGCGGGCACGCCCTGGATCAGGCTGCGGTAGTGCAGCACCGGCAGGTCGAAGCCGGAACCGTTCCAGCTGACCAGCTTGGGCGTGTAGCGCTCGATGGTCTTGAAGAAGCCGGCCAGCAAGGCGGCTTCCGGATCGTCCGCCTGGCCCAGCGTCTTGACGCGAAAGCCCTGGTCGTCGCGGAACACGCAGCCCACCACCGCGACCTTGTGCAGGTGCAGCGGCAGGAAATCATGCCCCACGGCCTCGCGGCGCGCGGTCAGCGCGCGCTCGACCACTTCGGCGTCGGGGACGTCCGCGCTCCAGCCGTTGAGCTTGCGCAGGCCATCCGCGTCGGGAATGGTCTCGAGGTCGAATACCAGGGTAGGCGTCATTTGGCGGGCAGGTACTGCATCGGATCCACGGGCGTGCCCTGACGGCGGATCTCGAAATGCAGGCGCGGCGAAGTGGTGTCGCTCTGGCCGATCTCGGCGATCTTGGCGCCGCGCTTGACGTCCTGGCCAGTCTTCACGAGCAGCGTGCGGTTGTGCGCGTAGGCCGTGATGAAGCCGTTCTGGTGATTGACGATGATCAGGTTGCCCAGGCCGCGCACACCGTTGCCGCTGTACATGACCTTGCCATCCGCCGCGGCGGTGACGGGGTCGCCCAGCGCGCCGGCGATGTCGATGCCCTTGCTGTTGTTGTTGAAGCCCTGCATGATCTGCCCGCCGGCCGGCCAGGCCCAGTTGATCACGCCGGCGTCGGCCGCGCGCGTGGCCGGCTTGGTTTCAGCGGGCGTGGGAGCGGGCGCGGGCGGCGGCAGTGATGCCGTGGCGGTGCCCGAGGTATCGGCCGGCTGGTCCAGCGGGCGCGGCTGCGCCTTGTTGCTGGCAATGGGCGCCGGTTGCGCGACACCGCCCGACGAACCGGACATCTTCAGCACTTGCCCCACCGAAATCTGGTTGGGATCGCTGAGGTTGTTCCAGCGCTTGATGTTCTCGATATCGACGTTGTTGGCGCGCGCGATCTTGTAGAGCGTATCGCCCGGCTTGACGACATAACTGCCGCCCGGCTGGGCGGCGGCGGACGGCTGGCCGCCGGCCAGGTCGACGACCGGCGCGCGCGTGCCTTTGGATGCGCAGCCGGCCAGGATGGCCAGGCTGAGGACGCCGGCCACGAAAACCGGGCGGCGCAGGCGCGTCATGGACACGCCAAGGTTCATATCGGTCAGTTGCAACTGCCCGTTGAGCATACGTTTCTCCTGTTTGCTCAAGATTGTATTCCGGCACGCAGCGGCACAAAGCGCACGGCCTCTAATTCAGTGCGTTTCCAGCTGGCCGCGCCCGTGCGTTCGATCAGCACCAGGCGCTGGTTCGAGCCCCCTTCGGGAGCAATCAGGCGTCCACCCGGCGCGAGCTGCGACAGCAGCGCCTGCGGGATGGTCAGGCCGGCGGCAGCCACAACGATAGCATCGAACGGCGCCACGCCGGGCAGGCCCAGCATGCCGTCGCCATAGATCAAGCGGATGCGGGTGGTGAGCCGCAAGGCGCGCAGGTGTTCGCGCGCCAGTTCGTACAGGCCGCGGATGCGTTCGATGGAATGGACCTCGCGCACGAACTGGGCCAGCACCGCCGCCTGGTAGCCGCAGCCGGCGCCGACTTCGAGCACGCGGGTGGGGGTGCGGTCTTCGCAGATGGCGGCGATCATGCGCGCCACCACCCAGGGTTGCGAAATGGTTTGCGAATGGCCGATCGGCAGGGCCGCGTCTTCATAGGCGCGGCTGGCCAGGGCCTCGTCGACGAACAGGTGGCGCGGCACCGCGGCCATGGCGTTGAGCACGCGCTCGTCGGTCACGCCCTGGGCGCGCAGGCGCTGCACCATGGCCTGGCGCAGGCGATCCGAATTGAGCCCCAGGTTGCCGCCCGCCGCGGGCGTCGGCGCCTTGGCCTGGCTTTGCAGGGTCGCGGCCGAAACCCGGGTGTTGCTGTTGGCCGGCGTGACGCCGGGGCTGAGCCGGCCCGAGTCGTAGCGCACCGGGCTGGGCCGCCCGGGAACCGCCTGGGAGACGTCCGGCTGGCTTACGCGTCGACGCATAGCGGCTCCGCCCAGGTCCGGATTTCGTCGAGCTGGCTGTGCTGGGTCAGGTCCAGCCGCAGCGGCGTGACAGACACCATGCCCTGCGCGACCGCGTGGAAGTCGGTGCCGGGCGTGGCGTCGGCCGCCTGCCCCACCGGGCCGATCCAGTAGACCGGGTCGCCATAAGGGGTGGTGGTGCGCACCACCGGCTGCGACGGATGGCGCTTGCCCAGGCGCGTGACCTGAAAGCCGTGCATGTCCTCGAACCGGCGGCTGGGAATGTTGACGTTCAGCAGCACCGGCGCGGCCAAGGGCTGCGCCAGGTGGCGTTCGACCACCATCCGCGCCGCGCGGGCGGCGGAATCGATGTGCTCCCAGCCTTTCTCGGCCAGCGAGAAGGCGATGGCCGGGATGCCGAACAGGTAACCCTCGCTGGCGGCCGCCACGGTGCCCGAATAGAGCGTGTCGTCGCCCATGTTGGCACCGTTGTTGATGCCGGACACCACCAGGTCGGGGCGCGCGTCCATCAGCCCGGTCAGGGCCACGTGGACGCAGTCGGACGGCGTGCCGTTGACGGCAATGAAGCCGTTGGACGCCGTGCGCACCGACAGCGGCCGGTTCAACGTGAGGGAATTGGATGCCCCGCTGTGGTTGGTCTCGGGCGCGACGACGGTCAGGTCGCCCAGGCCCTGCAGCGCCTTGACCAGCGCTTCGAGCCCAGGGGCGGAATAACCATCATCGTTCGAAACCAGAATTCGCATTGTGCATCCGAAAGAAAATAAAACGCGGGTGACGCGCTGGATTGTACCGTCCAAGGAGGACCTCGGCATGTCCGTCGGCGAACCCGGTTCCGATCGGCCTCTCGCTTACCCGTACCCGGCCCGCCGGGCCGCCGGGGTAGAATCCGCAGCCATCGAGACAACGCACGACAACAACGGACCCCTTACCCATGGCGATCACCGAACCCTCCCTGGCGTTCTCCGCTGCGCTCATCCTGCTGGCCTACCTGATTGGCTCCGTGCCGTTCGCGGTGGTCGTCAGCAAACTGATGGGGCTGCAGGACCCCCGCAGCTACGGCTCGAAGAACCCCGGCGCCACCAACGTGCTGCGCACCGGCAACAAGACCGCCGCCGCGCTGACCCTGCTGGGCGACGCCGCCAAGGGCTGGTTCGCCGTCTGGCTGGCGCAGCGCCTGGCGCCCGGCATCACCCCCGGGCCGCTGGCCGCGGTCGCCGTGGCCGCCTTCCTGGGCCATCTGTACCCGATTTTCCTGGGTTTCAAGGGCGGCAAGGGCGTGGCCACCGCGCTGGGCGTGCTGGTCGCCATCCAGCCCTGGCTGGCGGTCGCCACGGCGGCCACCTGGCTGATCATCGCGGTGTTCTTCCGCTATTCCTCGCTGGCCTCGCTGGTGGCGGCGTTCTTCGCGCCGGTCTATTACGTGTTCGGCTCCGGCCTGGCCTGGTATGCCCAGCCGGCCATGGGCATTGCCCTGGCCATCATCGGCGTGCTGCTGTTCTACCGCCACCGCGCCAACATCACGCGCCTGGTGCAAGGCACCGAAAGCCGCATCGGCGGCGGCAAGAAAAAGTGATCCGCGCGCCGGTACGGGCGTCGCGGCACCAATGAAAAGGGGGCCGCGGCCCCCTTTTCATTGCCCGGCTCAGCCGATCTCCGCCAGGTCCCAGCGCGGCCGCACGGTAAATCCGTGCGCATCGGGATCCAGGGTCACCAGCCCGGCCTTGACCCGTTCGGCCGCCGCGAAGGCGATCATGGCGCCGTTGTCGGTGCACAACGACAGCGGCGGGAAATAGGCCTGTGCCTTGAGCGGCTTGAGCGCGGCGGCCAGCCTGGCGCGCAGCAGCTGGTTGGCGCCCACCCCGCCGGCCACCACCAGGCGGCGCAGGCCGGTCTGCTTGAGGGCGCGGATCGACTTGGCGGCCAGCACCTCGACAATGGCGGCCTGGGTGGCCGCCGCCAGGTCGGCGCGGGTCTGCTCATCCAGTCCGCCGTCCTGCTCGGCCGCCTTGACCCGGGTCAGCACGGCCGTCTTCAGGCCGCTGAAGCTGAAATCCAGGTCGCCGCTGTGCAGCATGGGGCGCGGCAGGTCGAAGCGCGCGGCATCGCCCTGGTCCGCCAGGCGCGCCAGCGCCGGTCCGCCCGGATAGCCCAGGCCCATCAGCTTGGCCGACTTATCGAAGGCTTCGCCGGCGGCATCGTCCAGCGTTTCGCCCAGCAATTCGTAGCGCCCCACCCCGTCGACCCGCATCAACTGCGTATGGCCGCCGGACACCAGCAGCGCCACGAACGGGAAATCGGGCCGCGGGTCGGCCAGCATCGGCGACAACAGGTGGCCTTCCAGGTGATGAATGGCAATGGCCGGCAGGTGACGCGACCAGGCGAACGACTGCGCCACGCTGGCGCCCACCAGCAGCGCGCCGGCCAGACCGGGCCCGGCCGTATACGCCACCGCCCCGATGTCCGACATTTCCAGGCCCGCCTCCTGCAGCACCTGGTGCGTCAGCGGCACCACGCGGCGGATATGGTCGCGCGAGGCGAGTTCAGGCACCACGCCCCCGTATTCCTGGTGCATGGCGATCTGGGTGTGCAGCGCGTGCGCGAGCAGGCCGCGTTCCGTACAGACGGCTGCGACGCCCGTTTCGTCGCAGGAGCTTTCAAAGCCGAGAATAATCATGGCGGCAGAGTTTACAACTGATGCGAAAATACGCCCGTTTACAAAATGACCGAGGGCGGCCAAGCCCCCTTCCGACAAACCGAGCCTGCAAGCACCCTGGGGATAAGAATGCTGGAGAAGCTATTCAACCTGCGTGAACACGGCACGACCGCGAGAACCGAGATCGTGGCCGGCCTGACGACATTCCTGACGATGTCGTACATCATCTTCGTGAACCCGGACATCCTGTCGTCCACCGGCATGGACCGCAACGCCGTGTTCGTCGCCACCTGCCTGGCCGCCGCGCTGGGCTCGCTGGTGATGGCGCTGATCGCCAACTGGCCGATCGGCATGGCGCCGGGCATGGGGCTGAACGCCTTCTTCGCCTTCACCGTGGTCAAGACCATGGGCTACACCTGGGAGCAGGCGCTGGGCGCCGTGTTCATCTCGGGCGTGATCTTCCTGGTCCTGACCATCTCGGGCATCCGGGTCTGGCTGGTCAAGGGCATCCCGCATTCGCTGCGCAGCGCCATCGCCGCCGGTATCGGCCTGTTCCTGGCCATTATCGCGCTGTCCAGCGCCGGCATCGTGGTGGCGCATCCGGCCACCAAGGTGACGCTGGGCGACCTGACCACCCCGGGACCGCTGTTTGCCATCCTGGGCTTTTTCATCATCGCCTCGCTGGACGCGCTGCGCGTGCGCGGCGCCATCCTGATCGGCATCCTGGTGGTCACGGTGCTGTCGATGGCGCTGGGCTACAACGAATTCAAGGGCGTGTTCGCGGCGCCGCCGAGCCTGGCGCCGACGCTGTTCAAGATGGACATCCTGGGCGCGCTGCACACCGGATTCGTGCACGTCATCCTGGTGTTCGTGCTGGTCGAGGTGTTCGACGCCACCGGCACGCTGGTGGGCGTGGCCAAACGCGCCGGCCTGATGCCGGAGGGTCGCCCCAACCGCCTGGGCCGCGCCCTGTTCGCCGACAGCACCGCCATCGTGGCCGGCTCGATGCTGGGCACCAGCAGCACCACCGCCTACGTTGAAAGCGCCTCGGGCGTGCAGGCCGGCGGCCGCACCGGCCTGACCGCGCTGGTGGTGGCCCTGCTGTTCCTGGCCGCGCTGTTCATCTCGCCGCTGGCCGGCGCCGTGCCCGCCTACGCCACCGCCCCCGCCCTGCTCTACGTGGCCGGCCTGATGATGCGCGAGCTGATCGACATCGACTGGAACGACGTCTGCGAAGCCACCCCGGCCGCGCTGACGGCACTGGTGATGCCGTTCACCTACTCCATCGCCAACGGCATCGCCTTCGGCTTCATCAGCTACGTGGTGCTCAAGACCGCTACCGGCCGCGTGCGCGACGTGCATCCGGCCACCTGGCTGGTGGCGATCCTGTTCGTCATCCGCTACGCGTTCTTCCCGGAATAACGTCCGCCAGACGCGCCCCATGCAAAACCGCCGCGCTTCCGGTCCGGAAGGCGGCGGTTTTTTCATGCCGGCGCGCACCCGCCGCTAGGCCACGGCGGTCCAGACCGCGAGTTCATAGCCATCGAGGTCGGCGAAGTGGAAGCGGCGGCCGCCGGGGAAATCGAAGGCCTCCCGGCTGATGCGGCCGCCCGCCGCCGTCACGCGGCGCTGCGCGTCGACCAGGTCGTCGGCGTACAGGATCACCAGCGGCCCGCCCGGGCGCACCGGCTCGCCGGTGGTGAAGCCGCCCTTGAGGCGGCCATCGGTGAATTCGGTGTAGGTCGGCCCGTAGTCGGTGAACGACCAGCCGAAGGCGTCGCCATAGAAGCGCTTGCTGCGCGCGATGTCGGCGACGTTGAATTCGATGTTGTCGATCTGGTGGTTATTGCCGGTGGCGCCCATGCGTGTCTCCCGCGGATATCGAAGAAAACCGCATCATCGCCGATTCGAGTGGCCGCGTCTTGGACGAAACGGCCAGACGCTGCCGATCATGTTGGCAATCGCAGGCGCGGCGGCGCGATCGGGGGGCGGACCTGGAGCCGCGGGAACGATGCTTGCGGCGCCGACGTGACCACTATACCGGTACGACTGCCCGGGTCGCGGGCCGCCCGGCAAATCGTCATCATTGAGTCCGGCTATCAACCCGCCGGCCCGTATGGTTGCTGGCGGGAGCGGTTGAATTCGCCGATACACTCCCCATGTATATAAGACCATGGAGCCGACCTTGTCTCGCCATACCCTGCATTCGTCCTGTCCCCGCCGCCCACGCGAGCGCCGCGCATGAGCACCCTGGCCCGCATCCCCTTCTCGGTGCTGGACCTGGCCCCGATCGTGCAGGGCCGCGACGCCGCCGACGCCTTCCGCAACAGCGTGGCGGTGGCGCAGCACGTCGAACGGCTCGGCTACAAGCGTTTCTGGCTGGCCGAACACCACAACATCAACGGCGTGGCCAGCAGCGCCACGGCGGTGCTGATCGGCCACATCGCCGGGCACACCTCGACGCTGCGCGTCGGCTCGGGCGGCGTGATGCTGCCCAACCATGCGCCGCTGATCATCGCCGAGCAGTTCGGCACGCTCGAAACCCTCTACCCCGGCCGCATCGACCTGGGCCTGGGCCGGGCGCCCGGCAGCGATGGCGCCACGCAGCACGCGCTGCGCCGCGGCCCGCGCAGCGGCCTGGAATTCCCGGCGCTGGTCGAGGAGTTGCGCGGCTTTCTCGCGCCTTCGCGGCCGGGCCAGCCGGTGCGCGCCATACCGGGCGAAGGCCTGGACATCCCCATCTGGCTGCTGGGTTCGAGCGATTTCAGCGCCCGGCTGGCGGCCGAACTGGGCCTGCCGTTCTCGTTCGCCGGCCACTTCTCGCCCGAGGGCATGGCGGCGATGCGCCTGTACCGCCACCTGTTCAAGCCGTCCGAGACGCTGGCCCGACCCTACGCCATGATCGGGGTGCCGGTGGTGGCCGCCCCCACCGATGAAGAGGCCCGGCGCCTGTCCACCACGCAGCAGCTCAAGTTCCTGTCGCTGGTGCGCGGCAACCGCCTGCAGTTGCAGCCGCCGGTCGACAGCATGGACGGGCTCTGGAACGAATGGGAGCGCGAGGCGGTCAATCAAAGACTGGGCGCCGCCATCGTCGGCGGCCCCGAAACCGTCAAGCGCCGGCTGGAAGCCCTGGTCGCCGAGACGGAAGCCGACGAAGTCATGATCGTGTCCGATTTCTACGATATCGCCGATCGCCTGCGTTCCTTTGAGATCGTCGCCGCGCTCAAGCAGCGCGACGGCGTACCCACAACAACCGCGGCGTGAGGCCGGCGGCCCCGCCGCCGGCCCCACAAGCTCCGCAGACCGCGCTCGCCACAGCGCCAACCATTGCGACGCGACCGGTCCCCGCTCTACTATGGACCGGCAGGACCGGCAACCGCGTCGCCGCATCCGGTCCGGGGCAGGCGTCCCCGGGCCGCTGATACCGACACTTTGCGCCGCGCCAGCGGCAAGGATCCAAAATGAGTATTGTTGAACTCACCAAAGACAGCTTCCAGGAAGCCATCACGCCGGACGGCACCTTGATCGTGGACTTCTGGGCCCCCTGGTGCGGCCCGTGCCGTGGCTTCGCGCCGGTTTTCGAGCAGGCCGCCACCGAGCATCCCGACGTCACCTTCGCCAAGGTCAACACCGACGTGGAACAGGAACTGGCCGGCGCGCTGGGCATCCGCTCGATTCCCACGCTGATGGTGTTCCGCGAGAAAGTCCTGCTGTTCTCGCAGCCCGGCGCCTTGTCCGGCGGCCAGCTCAATGAGCTGCTCGCCAAGATCAAGGAAGTCGACATGGAAAAGGTCCACCAGGAAATCGCCGCGGCCCAGGACAGCCAGGACGCGTGACGCACAAGGGCCCCTCGGGGCCCTTGTCGCATGTCACGCCAATTGTTCCCACGCCGAGCGGCCGCGCGTGATGTTGGCCGCCGTCATCTCCAGGTCGGCCACGGCGCCGCGCGGCACCGTGAAGCGCAACGCCACGCCGTCCGCGCTGAAGTCCTCCTGCACGATCACCGCGCCGGCCTGCGCCAGCCGCGACTTCAGCAGCGGCAGCTCGGCGAAGCCGCAGGCGCACGCCACCGTGGCCAGGTCCACGATCTCGGTGCGCGGGCCGTTGCGCAGGCAGTTGGCGGCGCAGCCGCCATAGGCCCGCACGAGTCCGCCCGCGCCCAGCTTGACGCCCCCGAACCAACGCACCACCAGCACCGCCACGCGGTCCATGCCCTGCCCCTCGATCGCCTGCAGGATCGGACGTCCTGCCGTGCCGCCGGGCTCGCCGTCGTCATTGAAGCGGTATTCCTGGCCGATGCGGTAGGCCCAGCAGTTGTGGGTGGCTTCGGGCTCGCTGTGCGCCGCGAAGAACGCCATGGCCTCGTCGACGGTGGCGACGGGCGCGGCATGGGCGATGAAGCGGCTTTTCTTGACGTCTTCCTCGTGCGAGCAGACGGCGGTCAAGGTGGTGGTCATAGCCCGCCATTGTAAGGGCCGCGCCCCACCGGCCTGCCCGGCCTTTGCGGACGGATCCGGGCCGCGTCGGGCTCAGCCGTGGCAGTCGGCGACTTCCTGGTCCAGATAGACGTCGAAAGCCACGTCTCGGGCCCATTTGGCGGTCAAGGCCTTCCAGGCGTCGGCCCGCGCCCATTCGCGCATGCGCGCATCGAGCCAGGACTGCGTGGCCGTATCGGCCGCCGGCAGCAGCCAGACCCGCTCAGAGCGGGCGCCGTCGGGGCGCAGCGTGGCCGAGAATTTCTTCCATTCGGGAAAACGCATCAGCGGTTCCCAGACCGCGTCGTCGATCAGGCCGACGTCGCAGCTGCCCTCGCGCACCGCGACCAGCGCGTCGGACGGCACCCGATAAGTGCGCACCACCGCGCCCCAGCCCCGCGCCAGCGCCTGCGCGCCAACGGCGGCCTCGGCCATGCAGACGCTGCGGCCGCGGGCATCGCTGCCCTGGCGCATGCGGGTATCGCTGCGGATCACGGCCTTGGGACGCGCGGCGTAGCCGGTGGCCACCGCCGCCAGATCGCCGGGCAGCGCCTGGGCCGGCTGCGCCCGATCGGCCAGCACGATGTCGACCTCGCCCGCGGCAAGCAGCCGCGCCGCGTCGGCCGCCGCCACCTGCCGCAGGCTGAACGGCAGGCCCAGGTCCTGCGCCAGCTTCTCGGCCATGGAGATATCCAGTCCTTCCGGAGTGCGGATCTTGGCGCCGGCCACCGGCGCGGGCGCCAGGTACGGCACGCCCACCACCAGCTCGCCGCGCTGGCGCGCGGCCGCCAGCCCGTCGGCCGCCGCCACGCCGCCGGTGGCGGACAGCAAGGCCGCCAGGCAGGCCAGGAAACGCAGACCGCGCCGCATCATGGGCCTCACACGTACTGGTAGCGCAGCAGCCGGTGCTTGAGGTTCTCGAGCACGAACTGGTCGATCAGCGCGGCCAGCACCGCGATGACCAGGATGTTGGTCATGACGCCGGTCATGTCGGCGATCTCGCCCGAATAGGCCAGCGAACGGCCCAGGCCCTTGCCGAAGCCGATCAGCATTTCGGCCGAGATCAGCGCGCGCCAGGCATTGCCGAACGCCAGCTGGGCGCCGGTGATCAGCTCGGGCATGACGGCCGGCAGGTACACGCGCTTGACCAGGCCCCAGGGCGTGGCGCCCATCACGCGGGCGGCCGAAACATGCACGCGCTGCACCGATTCGGT
This sequence comes from Achromobacter sp. EG18, assembly GCF_059759395.1. Lineage (NCBI taxonomy): Bacteria > Pseudomonadati > Pseudomonadota > Betaproteobacteria > Burkholderiales > Alcaligenaceae > Achromobacter > Achromobacter sp. EG18. The sequence continues at coordinate 820,141 of NZ_CM186213.1, read as the reverse complement.
GGCGTTCATCACGCTCAGCGCCGCCGGAAAGAACGCCGACAGCGCCACCACCACGATGATCGGCGTGCTGCCGAAACCCATCACGATCAGGAACAGCGGCACCCAGGCGATCGACGGGATCGATTGCAGGATGACGATGGCGCTGCGCAGCACTTCACGGAAGAAGAACAGCACGGCCGCCACCAGCCCGAAGCCGATGCCCGCCGCCAGCGCCAGGCCGTAGCCCGCGCCCAGGCGGCCCAGCGTGCCCATCAGGCTCTGGTGGAACGACTGCTTGCCCAGGTCCTCGAACAGGCGTTCGAGCACGGCGGGCACGCCCGGCATCAGGAAGTCGGGCAAGGCCAACGCCGCCGCCTGCCATAGCGCCAGGATGAACAGCACACCCAGCACGCCCGCCAGATGCTTGCGGGCGCCGGTCACACGGGTCGATGCGCTCAAAGCTTGCGCGCCTCTTGCCAGGACAGGTCGACGATGCTGGAGACGTCATACGGCTTGCCGTCGCGCGTCTTGAGCGAACCCTGAGCCTGCAGGATGTCGGCGATCTCCTGCATGCGCTTGGTGTCCTTCTCGGTCAGCTTGGGCGTGAACACCTGCGTGCTGATGGCTTCGGCGATCACGGTCTCGCGCGGCAGCTCGCCGCGGTTCAGCGTCTTGAGCGTGGGCTCGGCGATGAAGTACGAGGCGATCAGCTTCGAGGCCTGGGCCGGTTCCTTCTGCAGCAGCGCGATGGCCTGGTTCTGCGCGTCCAGCGCCTTCCAGACGTCGTCCTTGCGCTTGGCCAGCGTCTCGCCCGAGGTGATCACCACCATGCACGGGAACGGCCAGGCCTGGCCCACTTCGTAGATCTGCTTGACCGGCGCCACCAGTTGCGCGATGCGGTCATAGGGTTCGAACAGGAAGGCCGCGTCCACGCGCTTGCCCACCAGCGACTGCACCGCCACCGCCGGGCTCACGCCCATCACGTTGACGTCGTCGGCGGCCAGGTTGCCCTGCTTGAGCACCACGCCCTTGAGCACCACGTCGGCGGTGCTGCCTTCGGCCTGCGAGGCCAGCGTCTTGCCCTTCAGTCCGGCGATGTCCTTGATGCCCGAGTCGTCGCGCACGATCAGCGAGTGGTAGCCCTGCTGCGCGCCGCCCACCACCTTCAGGTCCGCGCCCTTGGAGGCCCAGGCCACGGCGTTGGTGAAGCCCAGCACGCCGATGTCCAGCTGGCCGCCGACGATGGCCTTGATCAGGTCGGTGCCCGACTTGAACTCGATCAGCTCGGAATCCAGGCCGGCCTTCTTGTAGTAGCCGCCTTCCTGCGCCACGATGGCCTGCGCATCGTCCATCACGCGCAGATAGCCGACGCGGAATTTCTCGGCGGCCATGGCGGGCGCCGCGGCCAGGAGCGCCGCGGCCAGCGGCAGGGACAGCCATTGCTTGAATTTCATGGGAAAGCTCCAGGGGATCGAGGATGGCCGGCGCCCACTGACTGGCGCCGCCCGTGAACCGGAAATCGAAAGGGTCAGGCGGCCAGCGCCAGGTCGGAATGCGCCGCCGCGCCGTCGACCGCGATGCCCAGCAGGCGCAGGATCTCGCGCTTCTCGGCGGCCAGGTCGGACAGGTCGTGGCTCTTGGCGCGATGGGCCAGGTTGAATTCGCGCAGCACCCGCGCCGGGCGCGGACTGAACACCACGATGCGGTCGGCCAAGAACAGCGCCTCGTCGACGTCGTGGGTCACCAGCAGCACCGTGGGTTTTTCCTGCGCGATCAGCTGGCGCAGCACGTCCTGCAGCGCCAGGCGCGTCAGCGCATCGAGCGCGCCGAAAGGTTCATCCATCAGCATCGTCTGCGGCTGCGCGATGAAGGCGCGGGCCAGCGCGGCGCGCTGGCGCATGCCGCCGGACACCTGGTGCGGGTAATAGTGTTCGAAGCCGGCCAGGCTGACGCGCGCCAGCCACTGGCGCGCCGCCTCGCGGGCGCGCTTCTTGGGGGTCTTCTGGAATTCCAGCGCCAGCGCCACGTTGTCTTCCAGCGTCAGCCACGGATACAGCGCGTGCTCCTGGAACACCAGCGTGCGGCTGGGATGCGGACCGCTCACGGCCTTGCCGTCGGCCAGCACCTGCCCTTGCGTGGGTTTTTCCAGGCCGGCCGCCAGGTGCAGCAGGGTCGACTTGCCGCAGCCTGACGGCCCCACCAGCGCGACCAGCTCGCCGGTCTTGAATTCGCTGGTGAAACCGTCGACGACCGGCAGGTCGCCGAATTGCTTGTGGACGTGGTCGAAAGTCAGGTTCATGGAACGAATCGTGGGCGCGCGTGGGGAACGGGCCTAATCTAACAATTCGTTATATGAATCCAAACGATAAATATCGCATGTCCTTAATGCCTGGAGTTATAAAACAGCCACTTCAGGCGGCCGCCCCCGACCGGCTCGCATGCCGTTGCAGGCCGACCGCGATCAGGAAGCCGAACAGCACCGCCACCGCGGCGGACAGGAAGATCGCCGGATAGCCGAAACCGCCGGAGATATAACCCGCCACCGGACCGGTCGCGCCCAGCGCCAGGTCGAGGAAGGCCGAATAGGCCCCCAGCGCCGCGCCGCGGCTGCCCGCCGGCACCCGCGCCACCGCCTCGACCCCGATGGCCGGGAACACCAGCGCGAAGCCACAGCCGGTCAGGGCCGCGCCCACCAGCGCGGCGCCGGGATTGGGCGCCAGCCACAGCAGCGCCAGGCCGGCCGCCTCCACCAGGAACGACACCTGCGCCACCCTGAAGCCGCCATAGCGCGTGATGGTGCCCGCGAACAGCAGGCGCACGCCGATGAAGGCGCAGCCGAAGGCGCTGAGCGCGTGCGCCGCGCCCTCCCACGAGAAGCTGGCGTAGTACAGCGCCACGAAGGCCGCCAGCGTGCCGAAGCCGACCGAGCCCAGTCCCAGCGCCATGCCATGCGGGAACACCCGCAGCACCACGCTCTTGAAGGCCATGCGGTGGCCGCCGACGATGGCCACCGCGGCCCGCGCCAGCGCCAGCCCCAGGCCGGCCAGGCCCAGCAGCAGCACGGCGCCGCCCAGCGCGCCCATGCTCCATTCGGTCTCCAGGTAGACCCCCAGCGGCGCGCCCAAGGCCAATCCGCCGTAGGTGCAGATGCCGTTCCAGGAAATCACCCGCGCCGTGTGCAGCGGGCCGACCCGGGCGATGGCCCAGGTGGCCGAGCCAGTGCCGACCCAGCTTTCGCCGAAGCCCAGCGCCAGCCGGCTGACGATGATGGCGCCCAGGCTGAGCCAAGCGCTGCGCTCGAAGGCGTAGGCCAGCAGCAGGAACACGCCGCTGGCGGCACAGGCGGCCATGCCGATCACCACGGTCTGCTTGGGGCCCACGGTATCGGCCATGCGGCCCGCGTGCGACCGGCTCAGCAGCGTGGCCACATACTGCACGCTGATGGCCAGCCCGGCCAGCACCGAGCCGTAGCCGAGCTGGTCATGCACGTAGCCCGGCAGCACCGCCAGCGGCAGGCCGATGGCCAGATAACAGATGAAGGTGAAAAAGGCGATCGCGACGATGCGCGCGGTCAATGCGAACGTCCCGATGGGCGCGCCATCGGGCGTGGTATGAGGAGTGGGAGGCATGGCAGACTGGGTGGAACCTGGCGCAACGGGCCAGGGTTTACCCGGATGATAGCCCAGCAGGATTGCGGCAGGCTGAACGCCGTCCAGCCCGCCGCCCTGGCCCGGGAGTCAGGCCCGCCACCAGGCCTGGACGTAGGCCCGCATATCAGGCCCGTGGCATCGGGCTCCGAGTATCAGGCTTCGATGCCGCGCGAGGACAGGTAGTCTTCGTAGCCGCCGCGGTAGTCGACGATCTCGCCCGAGGGCAGGATCTCGATCACGCGCGTGGCCAGGCCGGACACGAATTCGCGGTCGTGCGACACGAACACCAGCGTGCCTTCGTACTTTTCCAGCGCGAACTGCAGCGATTCGATCGATTCCATGTCCAGGTGGTTGGTCGGCTCGTCGAGCAGCATGACGTTGTGGCGGCCCAGCATCAGGCGGCCGAAGGTCATGCGGTTCTTTTCGCCGCCGGACAGCACCTTGGGCGCCTTGGGCAGGTCGTCCGCCGAGAACAGCAGGCGGCCCAGCACCGAACGGATCGACTGGTCGTCGTCGCCCGGCTGGCGATGGTCGCCCATCCAGTCGAGCAGGTTGATATCGGTCTGCAGGAACTGATCCGACACGTCCTGGGCCATGTAGCCGAGGTCCGCGTTATCCGACCACTTGACCGTGCCGGCATCGGGCGCCAGGTCCGTGGCCAACAGGCGCAGCAAGGTGGTCTTGCCGACGCCGTTGGCGCCGATGATGGCGATCTTCTCGCCGGCATCGACCATGGCCGAGAAGTTGCGGATCACGGGCGCGTCGTAGGACTTGGACAGGTTCTCGACGGTCACCGCCAGGCGGTGCATGACCTTGTTCTGCTCGAAGCGGATGTACGGGTTCTGGCGCGACGACGGCTTGACCACGACCTGCTCGGCCTTGATGCGGTCGATCTGCTTGAGGCGCGAGGTGGCCTGGCGCGACTTGGACTTGTTGGCGGCGAAGCGGCGCACGAAGTCCTGCAGTTCGGCCACGCGTTCCTTGGCCTTGGCGTTGTTGGCCACCAGGCGCTCGCGCGCCTGCGTCGAGGCCAGCATGTAGTCGTCGTAGTTGCCCGGGTAGATGCGGATCTCGCCATAGTCCAGGTCGGCCATGTGGGTGCAGACCTGGTTCAGGAAGTGGCGGTCGTGGCTGATGATGATCATCGTGCTCTGGTAGCTGTTGAGCACGTTTTCCAGCCAGCGGATGGTGTTGATGTCCAGGTTGTTGGTCGGCTCGTCCAGCAGCAGCACGTCCGGATTCGAGAACAGCGCCTGCGCCAGCAGCACCCGCAGCTTCCAGCCCGGCGCCACTTCGCGCATCGGCAGGTTGTGCTGGTCCACGGCGATTTCCAGGCCCAGCAGCAGCTCGCCAGCGCGGGCTTCGGCGGTGTAGCCGTCATATTCGGCGAACTTGGCCTCCAGGTCGGCCGCGCGCATGTAGTCGTCTTCCGACGCTTCCGGGTTGGCGTAGATCGCGTCGCGCTCGGACATCGCGGCCCACATCTCGGTGTGGCCCATCATCACCACGTCCAGCACGCGCAGGTCCTCGAAGGCGAACTGGTCCTGGCGCAGCTTGCCCAGGCGCACGCCCGGCTCCAGCGAGACGTTGCCGGCCGACGACTCCAGGTCGCCGCCGATGATCTTCATGAACGTCGACTTGCCGGACCCGTTGGCCCCGATCAGCCCGTAGCGGTTGCCTTCCCCGAACTTGACGCTGACGTTCTCGAAAAGGGGCTTGGGACCGAACTGGATGGTGAGATTGGCGGTGGATATCACAGTGTTTTAGCAGCGGGAAATGGATGTGGCGCCAGGATGGCGCGACAACGCCGGCATGCGGCGAAACCTGATAGTGTACCAAGCCCGGATGGCAAACCGCCCGGCGCGGGCCGGGCGGTCGGAAAAACCAGGCGGGCCGGGGCCTCAGTGATGGTGTTCGTCCAGCACCAGGTGGGCCAGGCCCTTTTCGGTGGCGATGCCGACTTTCTGGCCGATCGGCAGCGTCGCCTTGGTGGCCACGTGGCCGTACGGCAGGCCGGTCACCACCGGCACCTTGACCGTCTTGCGCAGCCAGGCCACCACTTCGTGCAGGTCGTAGCCCTTGTCGTGCGGCGCCAGCTTGTAGTCGGAGAAGCGGCCCAGCACGATGGCCTTCTGCTTGCCCAGGATGCCCGCCTGCCACAGCTGGATCAGCATGCGCTCGATGCGGTAGGGGTGCTCGGCCACGTCTTCCAGGAACAGGATGCCGCCACGCACCTTCGGCATGTAGGGGGTGCCGATCAGCGAGGCCAGCATGGCCAGATTGCCGCCCCACAGGATGCCGCGGCAATCGACCGGGTCGGCGTCCTGGGTCTCGAAGCTGAGGATTTCCAGCTCGCCGCGCATCACTTCGCCGAACAGCGCTTCGGTCAGGTCGTCGACCTTCTTGCCGCCGAAGTCGTAGATGGCGGTGGCGCCGGTGTAGCTGACCGCGCCGGTCTGCGCCAGCAGCGCCAGGTTGAACGCGGTGAAGTCGCTCATGCCGACGAAGCGCTTGCCGCTGTCGGCCATGGCCTTCCAGTCGATCGCGTGCAGCAGACGGCCCATGCCGTAGCCGCCGCGCGTGACCATGACGATCGGCAGCTTCTGCTTGGCGGCGCGCGTCAGGCTGGCCAGGCGCTGCGCGTCGGTGCCGGCAAAGCGCTGGTGCTCGGCCAGCGCGGTGCGGTCCAGCGCGGTCTTGAAGCCCTGCGCGGCCAGGCGCTCGCGCGCCAGCTCGACGGTCTGGGGGTCACGCACCGCCGACGACGGCGAGATCAGGTAGATGCCGCGCGCGTCCGGGAAGCCGTGGACGTGGCCCGGTTCGTGGTCGTGGCTGTGGTCGTGGCCGCAGTCCTCGCCGCATTCGTGGTCGTGATCGTGGCTGGCGTGGTCATGCGCCGGGGTGGCGGCCGCCTTGGCGGCGCGCGCCTTGGCGCCTCGGGTGTTGCTCATGCGATGGATTCCTTGGCGCGGCGTTCGCGGAAGAACCGGCGCAGCAGCTCGCCGCAGGGTTCCGCCAGCACGCCGCCGGTGACTGAAGTGTGATGATTGAGTCTGGGCACCGAGCCCACGTCCAGCACGCTGCCGCAGGCGCCGGTCTTGGGATCGTAGGCGCCGAACACCACCCGCGCCAGCCGCGCGTGCAGCATGGCGCCGATGCACATGACGCAGGGTTCCAGCGTGACGTACACGGTGATGCCCGGCAGGCGGTAGTTTTCCAGCGCGCGCGCGGCGCCGCGCAGCGCGACGATCTCGGCATGCGCGGTGGGGTCGTGGTCGATGATGGTGCGGTTGTAGCCGCGCCCCAGGATGTCGCCCTGGGCCGAGACCACCAGCGCGCCCACCGGCACCTCGCCGATGTCATAGGCCGCCCGCGCCTGGTCCAGCGCCAGCGTCATGAAATCGGCATCCTGCGCGGTCCAGGGCGGCGTGGCCGCCATGGCGAGCGGCTCAACCACGGTACACCCGCGACTTGAGCGCGATGCGCCCGGCCAGGCTGGTCACGGCCTCTTCCAGCCACTGGTAAAGCTCGGCGTTCTCGTCGTAGCGCGCCTGGTTCAGGTTCGATACCCGGCCTTCCTCGATGAAGCCCCAGGCGCGGCTGCGCTTGTCGCGGTGCTTCGGATCCCACACGCCGAAGGCGAAGCCGCCGGCGCGGCGGATCAGCGAGAAGCACGGGATGTCGGTGTAGCCGTCGCCGACGAACACCATCTGGTCGAACGGCACCCGCAGGCGGTCTTCGGGCACCTTGCGGTTGACCTCGAACGGCTTGTTGCGGAAATCGCGGCCGATGATGCCCTTCTGGATGTGGAACAGATAGCGCGTCTTGTCGGTGAAGCTGACGATGCGGCGCGGAAACTCGATGCCGCCGTCGGCGCCATAGGTGAATTCGGAGGCCCAGATCTCGGTGAACTCGTGGGCGATGGGCGTGGAGCGGACCACGTCGCCGATGCCGCTGGAGATCAGGTAGAACTCCAGCTGCACCTGCGGCTGCTCGGCCCGCACCGCGGCGCGCAGGCGCTGGAACAGCGTGGACACGCCGTCGTGCAGTTCGAGCCGCGCGCCCCAGTCCTGCAGGCGCTGCTGCGTGATGAGGCCATGCCTGCCCTCGCGCGAGAGCTGGATCATCTGGTAGAGGTAGGCCGGAACGGGATCCCAGTCCTGCCTGGACAGCAGCGGGTCGACCTGGTCTTTCCAGAAGGACGCCGTGTCCACCCCGATGCTTTCCAGGAAACCGGACGTGCTGTCCGAGGCCAGCGTGTCGTCGAAGTCGAAAATCAGGGCGATGACGTCGGACATGGATATGCGTGAGTAAGGGCGACAGCCGCCATTTTGCCTGATTGTGGCGGCGGCCGGGCCCCAGGGGCGCGGGGAAAGGGCATGACGCCCTCCCCTGGCCCTTCGAGCGCCGTTACTGGCGCATCGGCGCCGGCGGCGGCGCCATGCCCGGGGCGGGCGCCATGCCGGGCGCCGCGGCCGGCGGCGCGGGCGGCACCGTGCCGGCGGTGCCGGCCGGCACCTGGATCACGGTTTCACGCAGCACGCCACCGCCCTGCACGCTGCCGCGCACCTGGGTCGGCGAAGTCATCTGCGTGATGCAGTCCTGGCGCGAGTCGGCCGGCAGGCGGTTGCAGCGTTCCACCATGTTCTGCTGGTGCTGGTCGGTGCTGCCATCGCTCAGGTGCTGGCGATTGGCTTCCTGGCGGGCGGCGCCCGCCTCGCGCATGCAGGCGGTGCGTTCCTGCCCGGTGCTGCCGTTCTTGCAAGCCGCCACATCCTGTTCGTATTGCGCCTGGATGCCGGCGCGGCCGATCGGATCGGCCGCCTGCGCCGCTCCCGCGGCCAGCATCAGGCCTGCCGCGCAAAGGGATGCCGCAAGGCGTTTGGTGTGCATGGGACGTACATTCATGGCCAGCTCCTTGGAGAAAGAGGATTGAACCCGGGACGACGCGGCTTCGTGGGCCGGCGCCGTCTGCTTGATACAACTATCCCACGATGGGACGACGGGGACATGTCCAGCAACGTGCAATCGTAAGCCGAAGTTTCCGATGCTGCGACGCAATATCCATTGCGCCCGCGCAACCCGACGCCGGATTTTTCCGTTCCGTCCCTTTGCGTGCCCTGCTCGGCCCCCGCCCGCCTAGCGCGCGTCCAGATCGGCGTCGGCCTTGGTCAAACGGTTACGGTATACCGCCGCGCGCATCAGCAGCATCGCCGTCACCGGCGACGAGACGATCAGCAGCAGTGTAATGATCACTTCATGAAACACCGGCCGCGACGACAGCGCCGAAAACACCAGGATCGACGCGGCCAGCACGCAGCCGCAGCCCATGGTGTTGCCCAGCGTCGGCGCATGGATGCGGGCGTAGAAAGTGCGAAAGCGCAGCAGGCCGGCCGAGCCGGTCAGCGCCAGCAGGCCGCCCAGCACCAGCAGGATGCTGGCCGGAATGCTGGCCCACAGGGGAAGGGTTTCGATCATGGCTCGATCACCTCGCCGCGCAACAGGAAGCGCGCCATGGCCGTGGACCCCACGAAGCCGAACAGCGCGATCAGCAGCGCGATGTCGAAGTAGACCGGCGTGCCCGAACGGATGCCGAACACCAGCATGGTCAGCATGCCGTTGATGTAGAGCGTGTCCAGCGCCAGCACGCGGTCCTGCGCGGTGGGGCCGCGCAACAGGCGGATGGTGGCGAACACCATGCCCAGCGCAAAGCACACCAGGGCAAAGGACGCCGCCCAATACAGTATGGCGTTCATTCGAATATCTCCATCAAGGGGCGCTCATAGCGGTCCTGCACCAGGCGCACCCAGTCTTCCTCGTTCTGCAGGTCGAGCACGTGCAGCTTGAGACGGTGGTCGTCGGTCAGTTCGACCCAGACGGTGCCGGGCGTGTAGGTGACGATGCAGGCCAGCATGGCCAGGCCGTGCGGGTCGCGCATGGTCAGGGGGATCTTGATGAACCCGGGCGAAAAATCGTTGGGCCGCGGGTTCAGGATGAGCTTGGCGACCGCGACGTTGGACTTGATGATGTCCGCGGTCACGTGCAGGAACAGCGGAATCGCCTTCCACAGTCGCCGCGGCTTGGCGTGCAGCGGACGCAGGCGCGACGCGGCCCAGGTGAACCACAGGGCCAGCGCCACGCCCAGCGCGATCTGGCCGGCCGAGAGGCTTTCGTTCAGCACCAGCCACAGGACGAACAGGAACACCGGCAGGAAAAGGAAATACAGACGGCGCATCAGCTGCCTCCTTGCGCGGCGCGCACCGTCTGCGCGGACATGACGGCATCGATGTAGCTCTTGGGCTGGTCCAGCGAACGCGCGGCGTCGTCCAGGTAGGCCGACACCGGGCCCGCGCCCGCCGCCAGGCCCACGCACAGCAGCAGCAGGACGGCCACCGGCCCGGCTTCGATCACCCGCAGGCGCGGCGTGCTGCGGTCGTCGCTGGCCCAGAACACGCGGATGCCGGTGCGGCCCAGGCCGATCAGGCCCGCCAGGCCGGACACCAGCACCGCCGCCACCAGGATCCACGCGTCCATCGGCGGCGCCGATTCATTGGCGGCGGAAACCGCCGCCGACAGCAGCGAGAACTTGGCCACGAAACCCGACAGCGGCGGCAGCCCGGTCACCAGCAAGGCGCAACAGATGAATGCCAGCCCCAGGAAAGCCATGGCTGCCGGGATGGCGACGCCGACCACGTCGTCGGAACGATTCACCGAGGTCGGGTCGTCCAGGTCGAAGGCGTCCAGCGTCACCGCCAGCACGTTGGCGCCGAAGCTGCGGGTGCGCTCGATCAGCTCGGCCAGCAGGAAGAAAGCGCCCGTGGTCAGCACCGAGCTGATCAGGTAGAACAGCGCCGGGCCGGTCAGCGTCACCCCCGGCATGCCCAGCGCCGTCAGCAGCGTGCCGGCCGAGACGATGACGCAATACCCCACCATCTTCTCGAGCTGCTGCGTGGCCAGCAGGCCCAGGCCGCCGAACAGCAGCGTGGCCAGGCCGGCCGCGAACATCCAGTCCAGGCTGAACGCGGCCGGCGCGCCGCTGGGCAGCAGCAGCGAACCAATGCGCAGCAGCGCGTAGATGCCGACCTTGGTCATGATCGAGAACATGGCCGCGATCGGCGCGCCGGCCGAGCCGTAGCCCTTGACCAGCCAGAAGTTCAACGGCCACGCCCCCGCCTTCACCAGGAAGGCCACGCCGAGGATGGCGGCGCCAGCCTCGAACAGCATGCGGTCCGAACCGGTCAGGTTGCCGGCGCGCAGCGCCAGGTCGGCCATGTTGAGCGTGCCGCTCACGCCATAGATCAGCGCGATGCTGATCAGCAGCAGGAACGAGGCCACCAGGTTGACGGCGATGTACTGCAGGCCGGCGCTGACGCGCGCCACGCCCGAGCCGTGCAGCAGCAGCCCATAGGACGCGGCCAGCAGCACTTCGAAGAACACGAACAGGTTGAACAGGTCGCCCGTCAGGAAGGCGCCGTTCAGGCCCATCAGCAGGAACTGGAACAGCGAATGGAAGTGCACCCCGGCGCGGTCCCAGCGCGCCAGCGCGTAGGTCAGCGTGGCCAGGCCCAGCACCGCGGTGAGGGTCAGCATGACCGCGGCCAGGCGGTCCACCACCAGCACGATGCCGAACGGCGCGGGCCAGTCGCCCACCAGATAGACGCCGACGCCGTCCGGCCAGACGCCCGGCACGACGCCGCCGGCGACCGCCAGCAACGCAATGGCGGCGGCCAGTTGCGCCAGCGTCGACACCATGGCGATGGCGCCGCGCGCGTAGCGGCTGGTGTCGGCCAGCAACAGCATCACGGCGCCGGCCAGCAGCGGCGTGATGATGGGCAGGATGGGAAGATGTTGCAGCCAGAAACTCAAGATTGGGACTCCCGTCCATCGACGTGGTCGGTGCCCGTCAAGCCGCGCGAAGCCAGCAGCACCACCAGGAACAGCGCGGTGGTGGCAAAGCCGATCACGATGGCCGTCAGCACCAGCGCCTGGGGCAGCGGATCGGCATACCAGGAAGGATCATGGGCCATGGCCGGGTCCACCACCGGCGGACGGCCCGAGGTCAGGCGGCCCATGCCGAAGATGAACAGGTTGACCGCGTAGGAGACCAGCGACAGGCCCATGATGAACTGGAAGGTACGCGGCCGCAGCAACAGCCAGACTCCCGAGCCCGCCAGGACGCCGATCGCGACGGCGTAAATCAATTCCATCAGGCTTCCCCCGTTTGAGCGGCGGCCGCCTGGCTTTCGGCGGCTGCCTTGCGTTGCGCGCGCAGCGATTGGTGAGCCAGCGCCACCAGCACCAGCACGGTGGATCCGACCACCAGCATGTAGACGCCCAGGTCGAACAGCAGCACGCTGGACAGGTGCACGTGGCCCACCAGCGGCAAGGCGATGTCCCAGGCCAGCGCGGCCAGGAACGGCTTGTAGGCCAGCCAGGCGGCCACCGCCGCCGTTCCGGCGAACAGCAGTCCGATGCCGATCCAGTTCTGCGGGTTCAGGCGGCTGCGCGACTCGACCCAATAGACCCCGCCCACCATGTATTGCAGGATCACGGCGGTGGCGAAGATCAGGCCGCCGACGAAGCCGCCGCCCGGCTGGTTGTGGCCGCGCAGCAGGAAATACACCGAGATCAGCGCCGCGGTCGGCAGCAGCAGGCGCACCAGCACCGTGGGCACCATCATCGGGCCGGTCGGCACCACCGACTTGATGTCGGGCGCGGCCGGCACCGGGCCGTCCTGGTCGATCTGCTGGCGCGGCAGGTCGGCGCTCTCGGGCGCCGGGCGGAAGCGGCGCAGCAGCGCATAGACCGTCAGCGCCACGATGCCCAGCACGGTGATTTCGCCAAAGGTATCGAAGCCGCGGAAGTCCACCAGGATCACGTTGACCACGTTGGTGCCGCCGCCATCGGGCAGCGCGCGGTCGACGAAATACGAGGAGATGGTCTCGCCCTGCGGCCGCACCAGCACGGCATAGGCCAGCGCCGCCATGCCGGTGCCGGCGGCGGTGGCCAGCAGCAGGTCGCGCAGGCGGCGGCCACGAGCCCGCAGCGTCGCGCCCAGGCCTTCGTCCTCGTCCTGCGCGATGCGGCGCGGCAGCCAGCGCAGGCCCAGCAGCAACAGCACCACGGTCACCACTTCGACCGACAGTTGCGTCAGCGCCAGGTCGGGCGCCGAGAACCAGACGAACGTGAGACAGGTCACCAGGCCCGCGCCGCCGGCCAGCGCCAGCGACGCCAGGCGGTGGTATTTGGCCTGGTAGGCGGCCGCCACGGCGCACACGCAGCCCACCAGCCACAACAGGGCGAACGCCGGGTCCACCGGGGCCGCGCGGCCGGTGCCGTCCAGCCAGCCGCCCGCGCGCAGCGGCAGCCAGGCCACGAACAGCGTGCCCAGCACGATCAGCACCATCTGCACCTGCAGGCGCGACGAAGCCAGCCAGCGCAGCAACCAGGCGGCCGCGACGCTGGAACCGTCCAGCAGCGCCTCGAACGAGCGGCGGCCATCCAGGCGGTAGATGAACGGCACCCGGCCCGGATTGGCGCGCTGGTGCGCGCGCAGCGCCAGGTACAGGATCACGCCCGCGGTCATGGCCACGAAGCTCATCACCAGCGGCAGGTTGACGCCGTGCCACACGGCCAGGCTGTATTCGGGCATGTTGGCGCCCAGGATGCTGCGCGCAGCCGTGGCCAGGAACGGCCCCAGGGTCACGCCTGGCAGGATGCCCACCACCAGACACATCAGCACCAGCAGGCCGCTGGGCACCAGCATCCAGCCGGGCGGCTCGTGCGGGGCGCGCGGCAGGTCGGTGGCTGGCGGGCCGAAGAACACCTGCAGGATGAAGCGCAGCGAATAGGCCACGCTGAAAGCCCCCGCCACCGTGGCCGCCAGCGGCAGGCCGGTGCGCGTTATCCAGTCGCCGCTGACGAAGGTGGTCTCGGCGAAGAACATTTCCTTGGAGATGAAGCCGTTGAGCAGCGGCACGCCCGCCATCGAGGCGGCGGCCACCATGGCCAGCGTGGCCGTGATCGGCATGGCCTTGTACAGCCCCGACAGGCGGCTCAGGTCGCGCGTGCCGGTTTCGTGGTCGACGATGCCCGCCGCCATGAACAGCGAGGCCTTGAAGGTGGCATGGTTGACCATGTGGAACACCGCCGCCACCAGCGCCAGCGAGCTGTTCAGCCCCAGCAGCAAGGTGATCAGGCCCAGGTGGCTGATGGTCGAGTACGCCAGCACGCCTTTCATGTCCTGCTGGAAGATGGCGGCATAGCCGCCCAGCACCAGGGTGATCAGGCCGGCGCCGCCGATGATCCAGAACCATTCGTCGGTGCCCGCCAGCACCGGCCAGAAGCGCGCCAGCAGGAACACGCCGGCCTTCACCATGGTGGCCGAGTGCAGGTAGGCCGACACCGGCGTGGGCGCGGCCATGGCATTGGGCAGCCAGAAGTGGAACGGAAACTGCGCGCTCTTGGTCAGCGCCCCCAGCGCCACCAGCACCAGCACGGCGGGATACCAGGGGTCGGCGCGCACCAGGTCGCCGGCGGCCAGCACCCGGTCCATGTCGTAGCTGCCGACGATGTGCCCCAGGATCAGCACCCCGGCCAGCAGGCACAGCCCGCCGGCGCCGGTCACCGTCAGCGCCATGCGCGCGCCGCGGCGGGCATCGAGGCGGTGATGCCAATAGGCGATCAGCATGAACGAGGCCAGGCTGGTCATTTCCCAGAACATGACCAGCTGGATCAGGTTGCCCGACAGCACCACGCCGAGCATGGCGGCCATGAAAGCCTGGAAGAACGAGAAAAAGCGCGGCACCGGGTCTTCCGGCGACATGTAATAGCGCGCGTACAGCACCACCAGCGCGCCCATGCCCGAGACGATCAGGGCGAACAGCCAGGCGTAGCCGTCCATGCGCAGGGTGAATTGCAGCCCCAGCGCGGGCGCCCAGGGCATGTCGGCGCGGATCACGCCGCCATCGGCCACCTGCGGATACAGGCTGGCGACCAGAACCACGCACACCAGCGCGATGATGCCCGCCAACCAGGCCTCGGCGTTGCGGGCGTTGGAAGGCAGCAGCGCGGCGCACAGGCTGCCGGCAAACGGCAGAGCGAGGATCAGTATCAGCGACATGGCGTTCCGAGAATGTCCGGGCCCCCTCCCGCCAGCGCGGCAGCGAGAGACGAAACGAACCGGGGATTGAAAAACGGACGGAACCCTGGCCCGGTGCGTCGCTGCACTACACGTTGCCCCGCGGGGACTTCAACCAACGCCCCATTGAACGGCGCAGACAGAAACAAACGCAATAGCTTTCTTGCAAGACCGGCCAAGAATCTCATCCGAAAAATATCAGATTCTTGTAAGTTATGCAGAGATTTATGCACGTACCGAGGCGATGACGACATGTTCGATGCGCATTCATTACGCATCCATGATGCCCCCGTTTTCGTTCAAGTTATTGTCAGCATACGTTTTTTAGCCACAACTTCGCCGATCAGGGCCTTTTCTGCGCGGCATCAAATACCCCCATGCGATGCAGGGGGAATCCCGATTGACCGGGGTGGTGTAACTGTGTGGAATGGCGCCCACGAAGCGTCGGCCAGGCCCGCATCCGCGCCCGGCGCGCTTCACCGACGCCGGCCATCGAAGCCGGCCGGCTCGGATTCAATAATATGGAGAAGACTCTTGACCGTGCTGTCCCAAGCCAAGGCCGCCCTGGCCACCGCCCTCGCCGGCCTCTGTCTCAGCGGCGCCGCGCAAGCCGCTGACGCCTACCCGAACAAACCCATCCGCCTGATCGTGCCGTTCGCGGCCGGGGGCACCACCGACATCGTCGCCCGTGTGGTGGCCGAAGGCCTGGGCCGAGAACTCGGCCAGGCGGTGGTGGTGGAAAACCGCGGCGGCGGCGGCGGCTCGATCGGCGCCGACGCGCTGGCGCGCTCCACCCCGGACGGCTACACCCTGGGCGTGGCCACCGTCAGCACCATGGCCACCAACCCCGCCACCAATCCCAAGACCCCCTACAACCCGCTCAAGGACTTCGCGCCCATCACCAATATGGTGAATGTGCCCAACGTGCTGACCGTCAATCCCGCGGTGCCGGCCAAGTCGGTGGCGGAGTTCGTCGCCCTGCTCAAGGCCAACCCCGGCAAGTACAGCTACGCCTCGTCGGGCGCCGGCGGCATCGGCCACCTGGACGGCGAACTGTTCAAGTCGCTGACCCAGACCGACATGGTGCACGTACCCTATCGCGGTTCGGGCCCGGCCCTGAACGACGTGATCGCCGGCCAGGTCAACGCCCAGTTCGACAACCTGCCCTCGTCCATGCCGCACATCCAGGCCGGCAAGCTCCGCGCCCTGGCCATTGCCGCGCCCAAGCGCCTGCCCGCCCTGCCGGACGTGCCGACCTTCGCCGAAGGCGGCCTGCCGGAAATGGACAATATGGCCTGGTACGGCCTGGTCGCGCCCGCCGGCACGCCCCAGGCGGTGATCGACCGCATCCACGATGCCACCGTCAAGGCGCTGAAGGATCCCAAGATCGTGCAACGCCTGGCCGACGGCGGCTCGCTGGTCGACGGCAACACGCCGGCCGAATACGCCGCCCAGATCAAGCGTGAACTGGAGCTGCGCCAGCGCATCGCCAAGGAACGCAACATCCAGTCGAGCAACTGAGGCTTGCCGCAAGGCATTGCCGCGTAGCCGGCGGGCAGCCTCCCTGTCCGCCGCTCCCCCCGCGCCGCAGGCTGGCAGCGTGGGGGCCGGATCAGCGGATTCGGACCATTCGGACGAGGCGCCCGCGGCACATCGGCGGATGGCGGGCGCGGGCTCTGCTACCATTTCGCCCGTGCGAACCGATTTTTCCCGCCTCTCCGACGCCGCCTGCGTCCTTTGCGCCCTGCGCTCGACCCTGTTGAGCTCGCAGGAAGTCGCCGCGCGTTCCGCCTACGCGCGCTCCAAGCCCGGCTAAGCGCCCGCCTCCCCTCCCTTCCGTCTCGTCCGTACCGGCCGCCGCCGGCCGCCAGCACGTCCGTACGTCCCCATGTCGTGCGCACCGCCAGGCGCCAGGCCGGCCGCCGCAACCGCCTCGCCGAATGGCCGGGCGGTTTTCGCCACATGTTTCGTCCGCGCGCCGGCTTCGTCCGGCGGGCGGCGCCACGCCTTGATCGCCACCGAGCCATGCAACTCACCAAGAAATTCGTCAAAGCCAAGAATCCCTGCGCGGGAGGCTACAAATGGTTCCTGCGGGACCACAACGGACAGGGGGACTACCAGGCCGTCCTCGATGCCCTGGTGGCCGACGGGCGCGTGGGCGACGCCTGCTGGCTGCTGGACCAGTTCGGGCCGACCGACGCAGTGCTGAAGCTGGACACGCTCGACGCGCAGGCCATCGTCTTTGCCGGCACGCTGGAGGTGCGCATGGGCATCAACGTCGACAGCGTGGTGCGCGCCGGCCGCAGCATCATCACCGGCGGCGGCATTCGCGCCGGGGAATCCATCGTTGCGGGCGAGAACATCACCGCCGGCGCCAACATCGCCAGCGCCGGCGACCTGCGCGCGGGCGGCGACGTTTCCGCCGAATGGGGCATCGAGGTCGCCACCCTGCTGGACTGCCGCGGCAACGTGCGCGCCAAATGGGACATCTGCGCCGGCCAGGACCTGGCCGTGACCGGCCACCTGCGGGCCGGGCAGGACGTGCAGGTGCAAGGCGCCCTCAAATGCGGCCAGGGAATCAAGGCCGGCGGCGGCGTCCAGGCCGCCAAGGACATCGATGCCGCCTGCGGCATCCAGGCGGGCGCCACCATTGCCTGCGGCGGCCACCTGGCCGCGGGGTGGGGCCTGATCGCAGGCGAAGACATCCGCGCCGACGGCTCGATCCGCGCCGGCGAAGGCGTGCATGCCGATGGCTGCATCCAAGCGGGCGACGGCCATGGCGTCTATGCCGGCCTGAATGTGCGCCTGGACGCCTGGGCGGTCTGCGCCCGGGTCCAGGCGCGCGAGCGCCCGGCGCAACTGGTCAGCGGCCACTGGGCCGGCCAGGAAGAAACCGCGCACGCGTAGCGCGGGGGAATATCAGCTCCCAGGCTGCGCGGCCGGCGCCCGCAGCACCAGCATCAAACCCAGCAGGATTCCCGCCATGCCGCCCAGGCTCAGCAGCGACAGCCGGTTGCCGAGCACCAGGTAATCCAGCGCCGCGGTGCCCGCCGGCACCAGGTAGAACAGGCTGGTGACGTTGACCAGGTTGCCGGACTGGATCATGCGGTAGAACAACAGCGTCGCGCCGACCGAGATCACCAGGCCCATCCACAGCAGCGGCAGGATGAAGCCCACGCTCCAATCCGCATGCAGCGGCTGGAACGGCGCGAACAGCAGGCACAGCGCCAGGCTCACCACGTACTGCAGCGGCATCACGTCCATCGGCGCCTGGCGCACGCGCTTTTGCAGGATGGCGCCGACCGTCATGCTGGCCAGCGCCGCGAATGCGAAGGCCATGCCGGCCACCGAGAAACGCGCCATGCCGATGCTCTGGAACATCACCATCGCCAACCCGCACAGGGCCAGCAGCAGGCCCGCCAGCCGCATGGGCGGAAAGCGGCGCTCCAGCAGGGCCAGGGTCAGGATGGGTTGCGCCCCCAGCAGCGTGGCCAGCACGCCCGGCGTGATGCCATGATCCAGCGCCAGCAGATAGCAGATGGAATAGCTGCCGATGAGCAGCAGCCCGGTCAGCGCGACGATACCGCGCGTGCCCGGCGCGGGCAGCCAGCGCCGCCGCCCCGCGCAGATCAGCAGCAACACCGCCAGGGCCAGAATGAAGCGCAGCAGCAGGAAGCCGAAGGCCGAGGCATGCGCCAGGCCCCATTTGGCGAAGATCGCGCCGCCGCTCCACAGCAGCACGAACAAGGAGGTGGAGCCGTAGGCGGCCCACGCATTGCGATTTGAAGACATGAGAATTTCTACCTGTCGAATATGGAACAGGCTCCCGCGGCGTGCGCGCGTCTTGCGAAGCGCGGAACGAATCAGGCATGGACGCGCGGCGGGCGGACGCAAACGCGTCGGCGCATCAGCGCGGCGGATCCAGGCGATAAAGCGGGAGCGGGAGGTGTGCGGCGGTCAGCCGACGACGGCGGCCACGGGCGGATAGGCGCCCACGACGCCGGCGACGACATCGCACGGCGGCGGCGGAGCAGCCGGCGGCGATACGACCGTCGAGACGACAGGAGAAACCACGGGAGAGGACACGCCATGCCGCAGGCTTGCGCGCAGGCCGGCGCCGGCTGCGCGGGCAGCGAAGGCGGATTCGGCGGAAGGCGTGAAGTCGGGCATGTGAAACGCGTCGGGTTCGGTGATGAACCCGCGTAGCCTACCGGCGCGGCGCCCAGGCGTCAAGCGCCGATGCGACGTTGCTCGACGCCCAGGTCGCGCCAGGCCTCGCCATGGCAGGTGAACATCAGGATCTGGTGGCGCGTGGCGGCATCGAACAGCGCGCGCTTCATCAGGTCGCGGCGGCCGTCGTCGGTGTGCACCAGGGCGTCGTCCAGCAACAGCAGCGTGGGACGCCCCGCCTCGCGCAGCAGGTCGGCGTAGGCAAAGCGCGCCAGGATGCCCAATTGCTCGCGCGTGCCGAAGCTGAGCGCGTCCAGCGGGTCCTCGCCGCCGGCACGCTGCAGGGCGGCAGGCAACAGCGCTTCGTCCAGGCGCAGCGCCGATTCGGGGAACAGCAGCGCCAGGTAGTGGCTCAGACGGCGGGCCAGCGGCGCCTGCAGGCGCTGGGTGGCGGCGTCGCGTTTGCCGGCCAGCAAGGTGGACAACAGCTCAAGCGCCTGCGCGCGGCGCTGGAACTCATCGCGGCGGCGCTGCAGGCGTTCGCAGGCGGCCTCGGCTTCGGACAATCGTTCGCCCAGGCCTTGCGCGCCGGCCTGCTCCAGCTTGCCCAGCAGTTGCTGGATCTCGCTGTGGCGCCTGTGCTGGGCGTCGCGTTCGATGGCGGCGGATTTCTCGTAGCGTTGCGCGTCCTGCTCCAGCAATTCGGGGCGCAGCGCTTCCAGCGCGGCCTGCGCCTGATGCAGGCGTTGTTCGAGCAGGTCGTGGCCGTTGCGGGCCTCGGCCAGGCGGCCGGCACGATCCTGGCGCTGCGCCGCGCGTTCGGGCGATTGCAGGTCGGCGCCGCGCGCGGCGGCCTGGGTTTCGAGCAGTTGGGCGCGGGCGCCGTCGGCATCCAGGGCGCGCTGGACCGCCGCCAGGGCCTGCTCGGCTTGCGCGGCGCTGGCTTCGGCATCGCGCAACGCCTGGCGCGCGGCCGGCGGATCGACGTCGTCGGCCTCTGCCGCCGGGGGCAGCAGTGCCAGCCGTTCGGCCAGTTGCGCGCGCCGCGCCTGCGCTTCGTTGCGCTGGCCGCGCAGCGCGTCCACGCCCTTGGGCGCATGGATCGCCAGCGTCTTGCGCATGGCGTCCAGCTCGCGCTGCAAGGCGATGCCGCGCGCGTGGCGTTCCTCGGCCTCGGCCGCGTGGGCCACGCCCAGGCGCGCCAACAAGGCGGCGCTGGCGGCCTGCATCTGCGCCAGTTCGCGCTTGAGCGCAGGCAGGTCCTGGCCGCCCGGTTCGATGCGCAAACGCCCCAGGCCGGGCAATTCCAGTTCGGCCGCGGCGGTCAGCAGCAACTCGCCGTTGCCGGCCAGCGCGGCGCCGTCCAGCCGGGCCTCGCGGCCCGCGTCGAACGCATAAGACAGGCGCGTGGCAATGGCCTGCTGGCGCAGTTGCAGGTCGCCCAGCGCGCGCTCGCTCTTGCGCAGGGCCTGGATATCGGCGTCGGCGATTTCGATGCGCACCGCTTCGGCCTTCAACGTCGAGCCCTGCTCGATCAGGCGGGTGGCTTCTTCCAGCGCGCCGTCCAGGCGTTCGATGTCGCGCGCCAGCTGGTCGAGTTGCTGCTGCAGATCGCGCCGGTCGGCCACCGCCTGCACCGCCGCGACCCGCTGGCGCGCCTGCTCGGCGGCGGCAACGTGCGTATCCCGGAGCCGCCGGGCGCGGGCCAGCGGCTCCTGCGCCTCCTGGACGGCGGCGCGGGCGGCCTGCGCCTGCGCCACCAGGGCCTGCAGCTCGGTTTCGTCCTGCTGGTCGCGGCGCACCTGCTCCTGCAGCACCGCGAGGGTCTGCGCGGCCTGGCGCTGCTCGCGCTGCAGCCCTTCGAAGGCTTCGCGTTCCTTGGCCACGGCCGCGAGCCGGGCGCGCGCCTCGGCCGCGCGCGCCTCGAGATCCTTCCAGGGTTGGCCGGCCTCGGCGCGCGCATGCTCGGCGCGCAGCGCCGCCAGCCGGTCGACGTCGGCGTCGAACTGGGCCTTGGCCTGGGCGCATTGGTCGCGCTCGGCCTGGGCGGCGGCGAGCGCGTCCTCGGCGTCCTTGTAGACGCCCTTGGGGCGGCCGTTGCGCGCATCCAGCAAGCTGGCGCGCTCGGCGGCCACGCGTTCATAGAGCCGGTCGCCGTCGCCGGAGGCCAGCTCGCCGGACAACTGCGTCAGGGCCTCGCGCAAATGGCCGCCGGCATGGCCGGCCGCGGTTTGCAGGTTCTGGCCGTCGCCCTGCTGGATCCACAGCAGGCCCGGCACGCCGGCCAGGTCGGGCTTGCTCTGGCCGCGCGCGGCCAGTTCGAAGCCCAGCAATGCGGCCAGCGTGTTCTCGGCTTCCTCGCCCTCCAGCCGTTGCGCGCCGTTGTCGATCAGCAGCTCGCAGCGGGCGCGCGACAGGAAATACTTCTTCAGTTGGTAATCATGGCCGCCATGGCTGAACGCCAGCTCGACGCCGGGACGGGCGCCGCTCTCGCCGCGCGGCGCCAGGTCGGACACGGTGCGGGTGCTGTAGCGTTCCAGGAACGCGGCGCGGATGGCCGCGGCCACGGTGCTCTTGCCGGCCTCGTTGGGACCCACGAACAGGTTCAGGCCATCCTGCAGGCCATCCAGCACCAGGGGCTGGCGGAACTTGCGGAATTCTTCCAGGGCGATGCGCGTGAGCTTCATTGCGCGCCTCCCGCGGCGGCGCCTTCGCGTTGGAAGCGCAGCAGCAGCCGCAAGGCCTCGCCGGCCACCGCCGCCTGCTCGGGATCGGCCTGCATGGCCTGCAATTGCGCCGCCACTTCGCCGACGTAGCCGCTGGCGCCCAGTTGCGCCAGGTCGGCGTCATCGGGTTCGAGCAGCAGGCCGGAAAAGTCCGGCAGCACCGCCCTCGCCTGCGCCGCGGCCTGGTCCACGGCGCGTTGCAGCGCCTCCCAGGTCGGCACGTTGACGTGGCCCTGCAGCTCCAGCCGCAGCACATCCTCGGCGCGCAGCGCCGCCAGGCGCTCGGCCAGCGCCTGGGCGTCGGTCGGCAGGCTCAGCGTTTCGGTCCAGGCCGACCAGCGGTACTTGCCGGTGGCCACGCGCTCGACCTGCGGCGTGGCGCCGGGCGCGGCGATGCGCACGTCCAGCACGTAGCCGGGTTCGTTGCCGCGAAAGCGGTCCTGTTCGGGCGTGCCGGCGTACCAGGTGCGTTCGTCGATGGACAGGCAGCCGTGCCAGTCGCCCAAGGCCAGGTAGTCCAGCCGCGCGCGGCTGGCGCGATCGGGAGCGATGGGGTTGGTGGCGTCGATGGTGTCGGGCAGGCGCCCGGCCACGCTGCCATGGGCCAGGCCTACGCGGATGCGACCCGGTTCGGACTCCATGGCGTCGAAGGCCTGGGTGACGTCGTCGTAGGTATGGCGCTGGGTCAGCGGCGCGGCCAGCACCGCGAGGTTCTGCGCCGCCAGGTCGACCACGCCGGGGCGCGGCGGCACCCGCACATTGGGCGGAATGCAGCCCAGTTGCGCGGCGCGGCTCCAGACGCTGTCGGCCAGCGCCGCGTCGTGGTTGCCGGCGATCATGACCCAGGGGCCGGCATAGGCGGCCAGCGCCGCGAACAGGCGGCGGATGGTACGGTCGGACACCCCCTGCGTATCGAACACGTCGCCGGCCACCAGCACCGCGTCGACCTGGCGCTCGGCGGCCAACGCGGCGATGCGCGCCACGGCATCGAAGCGGGCCTCGGCCAGCAAGGCGGCGTCATCGGTTTCGAACTGGCCGTACTGGCGGCCGATCTGCCAATCGGCGGTGTGCAGGAAATGGGTCATGCGGGGATTGTAGAGGCCGGCGGCGGCCGCCAGGAACATCGGCAGGCCGCAAGCTGTCGCAAAAGCATCCGCCCGCGCCCGGAGCGAACAACGGCCCGGCCGGCATTGTGCGCCGGGCGGGCCGTCGAGACGCCGGCTTTTGGCCGGCGCCGAAGGAAACGCGTGCGGGGATCGGGCCGGACTCAGGCGCCCTTGCCGCCCAGCACCAGCGGCCGTTCGGCCGGGGCGTGGCGGTCGTAGCGCGACAGCGCCAGGCCGTCGGTGCGGATCTGCGGACGCTGGCCCAGGACCTGGTCGGCCACCAGCTTGCCGGAGCCGCAGGCCATGGTCCAACCCAGCGTGCCGTGGCCGGTGTTCAGGAACAGGTTGCCGTAGCGGGTCGGGCCGACCACGGGCGTGCTGTCCGGCGTCATCGGGCGCAGGCCGGTCCAGAACTCGGCGCGGGCCACGTCGCCACTGCCCGGGAACAGGTCATTGACCACCAGCTCCAGCGTCTTGCGGCGCGCGTCCTTCAGGCGCAGGTCGAAGCCCGACAGCTCGGCCATGCCGCCGACGCGGATGCGGTCGTCGAAGCGGGTGACGGCGATCTTGTAGGTTTCGTCCAGGATGGTCGAGACCGGCGCGGCGGCCTCGTCCTTCATGGGGATGGTGAGCGAATAGCCCTTGACCGGGTACACCGGCAGGTCCAGGCCGAGCGGCTCCAGGAAGCCGCGCGTATAGCTGCCGAACGCGGCGACGTAGCGGTCGGCCGTCAGGACCTCGTTGCCGACGCGCACGCCGGTCACCTGGCCGCCGGCGGTGTTCAGGCCGGTGACGGACTGGTTGTAGCGGAACTCCACGCCCAGCGCCGCGGCCATTTCGGCCAGGCGGGTGGTGAACAGGCGGCAGTCGCCGGTTTCGTCGTTCGGCAGGCGCAGGCCGCCGGCCAGTTTGTGCAGGGAACGCGCCAGCGCCGGCTCGGCGGTGACCAGGCGGTTGCGGTCCAGCAGCTCGTAGGGCACGCCGACCTCTTCCAGCACCGCGATGTCGCGGCGCGCGGCTTCCATCTGCGCCTCGGTGCGGAACAGCTGCAGCGTGCCGCGGGCGCGCTCTTCATAATGGATGCCGGTGTCGGCGCGCAGCTCGCGCAAGCAATCGCGGCTGTACTCGGCCAGGCGCAGCATGCGTTCCTTGTTGACCGCGTAGCGCTCGGCCGAACAGTTGGCCAGCATCGCCGCCATCCACTTCAGCTGGTAGAGGCTGCCGTCCAGGCGGATCGCCAGCGGCGCGTGCTTCTTGAACAGCCACTTGATGGCCTTGAGCGGGATGCCAGGCGCGGCCCAGGGCGTGGAATACCCCGGCGACACCTGGCCGGCGTTGGCGTAGCTGGTCTCCTGGGCGGCGCCGGGCTGGCGGTCCAGCACCGTCACTTTGGCTCCCTGGCGGGCCAGATAATAGGCGGTGGTGGTGCCGATGACGCCGCTGCCGAGGACGATGACGTGCATGATTCTTTCCGAAGTTTGGATTTGGTCAGGAATTTCGGTAGTCTATGAGCCTCATGACAGTGAAAATCACTGAAGATTTTCATTAGGCAGTGCTTTTTCCCGGCCAACCCTGTTTTTTTACCCGTCCGAAGTGAAATGCGCGACCTTGATCGTATCGACCTGAAAATCCTGGATATCCTGCAGCGCGAAGGCCGTATTTCCGTCACCGAACTGGCCGAGCGTGTCAGCCTGTCGGCCACGCCCTGCTCCGACCGGATCAAGCGCATGGAACGCGAAGGCGTGATCTCCGGTTACCATGCGCGCGTCAATCCGGCGGCGCTCGGCAAGAACCTGCTGGTGTTCCTGGAGATCAAGCTCTCGGCCAAGTCGGGCGACGTGTTCGACAAGGTCAAGAAAGAACTGCTGTACGTGCCCGAGGTCATGGAATGCCACCTGGTATCGGGCGATTTCGACTACCTGGTCAAGGCCCGCCTGACCGAAATGAATGAATACCGCCGCCTTCTTGGCGAAATCCTCAAGCGCCTGCCCGCGTCGGCCGAATCCCGCAGCTATGTGGTGATGGAGGAGATCAAGGAGACGCTGTACCTGCCCGTTGACCGGTAGCAATTCCCGCGTCTTGTTACCGGCAGGCGCGCTACCTGCTGCTATGCTGCGGCCCTCCCTGTCCGCGCCCGGCGCCGGCCCCGGCCCCGATGACCTGGCCCCGATTTTTTTGCCCCATGACTCTATGACCCGTCTCTACAAGTACTTCTTCCGCGGATTGATCACCGTCCTGCCCCTGGCGTTGACGATCTACCTGCTCTACATCTTCCTGGCCTGGACCGAGGCGGTGGCGCTGACCTTCCTGCGCCCGTTCATCGGCGGCTTCTACTTCCCCGGCCTGGGCCTGCTGCTGGGCATCCTCGGCATCCTGGCGATCGGCTACCTGGTGTCCAAGGAGCGCGTCAAGCGCGTGATGGCGTTGCTGGAAATGCCTTTCACCAACCTGCCGGTGGTCAAGAGCATCTATTCGTCGCTCAAGAGCTTCGCCGACTACTTTTCGCCCAGTTCCAAGGCCACCGCCCAGCAGGTGGTGATCCTGCGCGTGCCGGGCCAGCAGTTGGAGCTGGTCGGCCTGGTGACGCGCCGCAACCTGGAAGGCCTGCCGGAAGGCTTCACGCAGGGCGAGCGCGTGGCCGTGTACCTGCCGATGGGCTATATGATCGGGGGCTACACCGTGTTCGTGCCGCAGGAATGGGTGCAGCCGATCCAGATGTCGGTCGAGGAAGCCATGCGCTCGTCGCTGATCGCCTGGATGGCGCGCGCCGAAACCCCCAGCGGCCGCCCCATGGCGCCGGCCGACGTGCCGCCGATGCCGCCCGCCCCGCCGGCTCCGCCCGCCGGCGGCAATGTCCCCGGCGGCCAGGCCTGAACCGCCCGCTCCTCATTCAACGCCCGTCCGTTCCATGCCCATCATCGAATTCACGCTTGCCGAAGGCAGCCCCTTTATTGAAGTCAACCAACTGCTCAAGGCCGCCGGGGTCTGCGACAGCGGCGGCGCCGGCAAGATGCTGGTGGCCGAAGGCCACGTAAGCGTGGGCGGGGTAGTCGAAAGCCGCAAGACGGCCAAGATCCGTCCCGGCCAGATCGTCACCTGCGGCGACGTCCGTATCGTGGTGCGCGCGCCATGAAGTTCAGGATGTCGCAGAACTCCATCTTCGCGGTGCTGCTGCGCTCGCCGTGGTGGATGAGCGCCGGCGTGGCGCTGCTGCTGTCGGTCGGCGGTTTTGCCGCGTTGCCGTTGGAGTATGCGGCGATGGGCGTGTTTGCCGCGGTGCCGTTCGCGGTGATCGCCATCATCGCGGCCTACAGGCAGTTGCGCGCGCCGTCGGGCGCGCGCGTCGAGGCCGTGGCGCAGGCCGCCGCGGCCATGTCGTGGCAGCAGTTCGCCGCCACCGTCGAGGCCGGTTTTCGGCGCGACGGCTGCGAGGTCGAACGGCTGCAAGGGCCAGGCGCCGATTTCGCCTTGACCAAGGATGGCCACGTCGCCATGGTCGGCGCCAAGCGCTGGAAGGCCGCGCGCGTCGGCGTCGAGCCGTTGCGCGAACTGCAGGCCGCGCGCGAAAAGCGCGGCGCGCGCGAAGCCATCTATATCGCCTTGGGCGAGGTGTCCGACAACGCGTTGCAGTACGCCCGCGCCCAGGGCGTGTCGCTGATGACGGCGCCGGAACTGGCCAAGCTGCTGCGCGACCTGAAACCCTGACCCGCGACGCCGGGCCGCGCGCCCGGTCGCCGATCCCCGCCGCCGCGGGCGCAATGCCCGGCGGCGCGGATGCCAACCTCGGAGGACCTGCCGCATGATTCCTCGCCTGCTGGCCGACGCCGTCCTGATCGTGCACGGCCTGTTCGTCGCCTTCGTGGTGTTCGGCGGCCTGCTGGCGCTGTGGCGCTGGCGCGTGGCCTACCTGCACCTGCCGGCGCTGGCCTGGGGCGCGATGGTCATCGGCATGGGCTGGGTCTGCCCGCTCACCCCGCTGGAAGTCTCGCTGCGGCAGCAGGCCGGCCAGCAAGGCTATGCCGGCGGCTTCATCGAACACTACGTGCTGGCGCTGATCTACCCGGACGGCCTGACGCGCGGCATCCAGATCGCGCTGGCGCTGCTGCTGGTCGTTGGCAACCTCGTCATCTACACCCTCTGGGCGCGCCGCCGCCTGGCCCGCCGCGCCCGCGCGCTGGGCGCCTGAATCCTGGACACGACATCCCATGAGCTTCCTGAAGAAACTGCTCGGCAAGCAAGCCGCCCCCGCCCATGACGGCGCCGCGCCCGCGGCCGATGCGGCGTCGGTTCCCGAACCGATTTCCGAACCCATTTCCGAGCCCGACTCCGAGCCGGCCTCCGCGCCGGACAGCCAGGCCGACATGATCCGCGCCTACGACGCCTATGGCCGCGAAATCTTCGTGCCGCGCGACCAGTGGCGCGACAACGTGCTGGCCGGCGCCATCGAGCGCCACTGGGACGACCCCGACTCGCTCGCCGGCCTGATCATCCAGTCGCTCGGCGACGGCTTCATCGATGAAATGGTCAGGCCCGCCGACCGACTGGTCGAACTGCAACCCGGCGCCGAGCGCGGCGTGGTGCTGCAGGCCATCGTCTACATGAAGACCGGCCGGCTCGACGACGCCGAACGGGTGCTGCGCGATTTCATGGCCGCGCACGGCGAGACCGGCATCGTCCTGACCAATCTGGCCAAGATCCAGGACGAGCGCGGCGACGAGGCCGGCGCCCTGGCCACGCTGTGGCATGCGCTGGAGCTGGATCCCAACCAGGACAACGGCCTGGGCTGGTACGAGGCGATCCACCGCGAACACGGCGGCGACGCCGCCGGCGTGGCCGCCATGCGCAAGGTCGCCGCCCTGCCCGGGAGCTGGCGCGCGCAACTGTGGCTGGCGCATGGCGAACTGGGCGCGCACAACCTGTCCGGCGCGCTCGCCATGTATGAAGAATCGCTCGCCCGCGCCGGCACGCCCGCGCCCGCCGACCTGCTGGCGCAGATGAGCGGCGACTTGGGCAACGCCGGCGCGATCGAGCCGATCGTGCAACTGGCCGGGCCGCGCTTCGAGGCCGCCCACCACGGCATCCAGGTCGGCAACAACCTGATCCGCGCCTACGTCGAACTGGGCCGCCACGACGAGGCCCGCGCCATCCTCGACCAGCTCTACGCGCAGCAGCGCCCCGACTGGAAGGACAACCTGGGCTATTGGGACACCGAACTGGCGCGCGCCGCGCTGGGTGACGGCGCCACCGAGCCGGCGCAGATGCGGCTGGCCATGCTGCTGGGCCGCGGCCCGGTCTGGCTGACGCCCGATTCGCCCGCGGCGGCGCTGTTCACGCCGGTGACGCCCGACCGTCCGCTGGTGTCGTTCCTGGGCGGCTCGGCCGAGATCGGCGCCGCGCCCGAGGGCGCCGAGCGGCAACTGGCCGACGCCACCGGCCGCCTGAGCCGCGCGCTGCCGCTGTACTTCAACGAACAACTGGCGCTGCGCTGCGGCCTGCGCACGCAGACGCTGGTGCCGTGGCTGACCGAGCCGCATCCCGGCTTCCTGCTGAGCGGCGCGGCCTGGGACGACACCGACGCCATCGGCTACGCGCAGCAATGCGAGGCGCAGAGCGATTACGTGGTGATCTCGCACCTGGTCACCGTGGCCGAGCCGTGGCGCGCCGAGGTGCGCCTGGTGCGCACCGAGGACGCCGAATGCATCGGCGCGTTGTCGGCCGAATTCCCGATGGCCGATCCGACCGCCGCGATCCAGCGCCTGACCGAGGAACTGGTGGCGCTGGTCGGCCGCGCCACCGCGCAGGCGCCGCTGGCGGCGCCTGCCAACTACACGGTGCCGGACGGCGCCGCCTTCCCGTACTACCTGCTGCGCCTGGAACAGTTGCTGGCCGTGCGCTGCAACGGCGCCAATCCGGAACAGCCGGGCCATCTCAACGGCGAACGCGAGATCATTGACGGCAACCTGCGCCAGTGCCTGGACTTCCCGCGCAGCGTCAACGCGCGCCTGCTGCTGGCGCAGACGGTGCGCGCCATGAAGAAGGTGCGGCCGGATGTGGCGGGCGAGTTCGAGGAAAGGATTGCGCGGCTGCAACGTGAACAGCCGCTGGCGGCGCCGGCGCAGGCCGCCGTGCAGGCCTTGCTGGACTGAGCTCCCGGCAGGCCCTGCCGGCGCGCAGCGTCAACCATGCCGCCGGCGCCCGCGGGCCGCCCGCCCGGGCGGGCATCGCCCGCGCGTCGCGCCGTCCTACAAGGCGCGCGCGATCACCAGCCGCTGGATGTCGCTGGTGCCTTCGTAGATCTGGCACACGCGCACATCGCGGTAGATGCGTTCCACCGGGAAGTCGGCCAGGTAGCCATAGCCGCCCAGCGTCTGGATGGCGGCCGAGCAGACCTTCTCGGCCATCTCGGAGGCGAACAGCTTGGCCAT
Source organism: Achromobacter sp. EG18 (assembly GCF_059759395.1). Classification (NCBI taxonomy): domain Bacteria; kingdom Pseudomonadati; phylum Pseudomonadota; class Betaproteobacteria; order Burkholderiales; family Alcaligenaceae; genus Achromobacter; species Achromobacter sp. EG18. Next base: position 790,945 of record NZ_CM186213.1, on the reverse strand, counting down.
CGAGGCCTCGGTCAGCGCCGGCCTGCCGGCCTCGCGCAATGCCGCCGCGTGCAGCACCATCTGGCGCGCCGCGTGGATCTGCGTGGCCATGTCGGCCAGCCGGAACGACACCGCCTGGTGCTCCATGATGGGCTTGCCGAAGGCCTGGCGGTCGCGCGCATAGTCGCGCGCGCATTCGAACGCCGCGCGCGCCATGCCGACCGACTGCGAGGCGATGCCGATGCGCCCGCCTTCCAGGTTCGACAGCGCGATCTTGTAGCCCTCGCCCTCCTCGCCCAGCCGCCACGCGGCGGGAATGCGCATGTCCTCGAAGGCGATCTGGCAGGTGTCGGACAGATGCTGGCCGAGCTTGTCCTCGACCCGCACCACCTGGTAGCCCGGGGTGTCGGTCGGCACGATGAAGGCCGAGATGCCGCGCTTGCCGGCCTGCGGATCGGTCACCGCGAACACGATCACCAGTTGGCCCGTGCGGCCCGAGGTGATGAACTGCTTGGCGCCGTTGAGCACGTAGTGGTCGCCGTCGCGCACCGCGCGGGTGCGCAGGCTGCTGGCGTCGGAACCGGCCTGCGGTTCGGTCAGGGCGAAGCCGCCGATGGCCGCGCCCGTGGCCAGCGGCCGCAGGAACTGGTCTTTCTGCGCGTCGCTGCCGTACTTCAGGATCGGCATGCAGGCGACCGAGTTGTGCACGCTCATGATGGTCGAGCAGGCGCCATTGCCCGCCGCGATCTCCTCGAGCGCCACGGCGTACGACAGGTAGCCGCTGGCGTTGCCGTCCCATTCCTCCGGCACCAGCATGCCGAAGAATCCCAGGTCGGCCATCTCGCGGATGGCGTCGGCCGGATAGTGGTGTTCGCGGTCCCAGCGCTCGGAATTGGGCGCCAGGCGTTCCTGCGCGAAACGGCGCGCCATGTCCTGGACGCTGAGCTGTTCTTCGGTCAATAGCATGTTCGATGTCTCCTGGTCGGGCAGTGCCGGACTGGCGCGGGTGAACGCCGTCCGTGTTCTCTTGCGCGGGCCGGCGCCCGGGATGCGGGCGCGGCACGATTGCGAGAATACACCGGCCGCCGTCGGCGTGCCCTACGCCGCCGGATCGTCCAGGATGCCGACCACGAACTCGATGAACGCCCGCACCTTGGCGGCCGGCAGATGGCGGGAGGGATACAACGCGTAGAGAGCGTAGCGGTCGCCGGCATAGTCCGGCAATAACTCGACCAGCTCGCCCTTGCGGATCAGTTCACGCACGCCGCTGGCCTTGAAACGGGCGATGCCGGCGCCCGCCAGGCACGCGCCCAGCATCGTCCAGCCGTCGGACAGGTGCAATTGACCCGAGGTCTGTACTTGCGTGGTCCGGCCGTTCTTGCGGTAGGACCACGCCAACGGTTGGCCCGTCATGGGACTGCGCATCTGGATGCAGGCATGGCGCGCCAGATCGGCCGGCACCGCGGGCGCGCCATGCTTGCGCACATAGGAAGGCGCCGCCACGGTCAGCGAACGGGTATCGAGCAGCTTGCGCGATACCAGCGAGGAAGACGGCGGCTCGCCGAAACGGATCGCCACGTCGAAGCCATCGGAAACCAGGTCTCCCAATTGCTCGCGCGTGGCCAGATCAAGCGTCAGGTCGGGATGCGCCTGCAGAAACCGCCCCACGTGGGGCGCCAGGATCAGACGGGCGAAAAAGGCGTCGGCGTTGACGCGCAGGCGGCCCTTGACCGCCACCGAAGCGCCGCTGGCGCTGTCGATCGCTTCGCCGATGCCGGCGACGAGCGGATTGATCTGTTCGTACAGCCGCCGCCCCTCTTCGGTCAGCGCCACCGCCCGCGTGGTGCGGTCCAGCAGGCGCACGCCAACGCCGGCCTCCAGCCGGCTCACGGCGCGGCTGACCCCGGAGGCGGTGATCCCCAGCGTTTGCGCGGCGCGCGCGAAGCTGCCGCTTTCCACCACGGCGGCCAATACGCCGATATTCGCCAATATGCGGCCATCCATCGAGACATTCCGAAGAAGTGATCAAACGTCATGAATGTTATGACTGAATTGCCATTCTCTCAATGATCGCCAGCGCCTACGATGCGTTCCGGCGTGATCGATCCGCATCCCGCCCCCCCCCAACTGGAGAGAATCCCATGTATGCCATTACCGGAATCAGCGGCAAGGTCGGCGGCGCGCTCGCCGCCGCCTTGTTGCAAGCGGGCCTGCCCGTGCGCGCCGTGCTGCGCAACCCCGCCAACGCCGCCGCCTGGATCGCCCGCGGCTGCGACGTGGCCATTGCCGACATGACGGACGCCGACGCCTTGGCGCGCGCCTTTGCCGGAACGGAGGGGGCATTCATCCTGCCGCCGCCTGAATTCGATCCGACGCCCGGCTTCCCCGAGGCCCGCGCCGTGATCGACGCGGTCACCTCCGCCATTGCGCTGGGCCAACCCGCCAAGGTCGTGTGCCTGTCGACCATCGGCGCCCAGTCCGACCAGCAGAACCTGCTGACCCAGCGCACCCTGATGGAACAGGCGCTGCGCCGCCTGCCATTGCCGGTGACGCTGCTGCGCCCGGGCTGGTTCATGGAGAACCTGGCCTGGGATGTTGCCAGCGCCCGCGACCATGGCGTCATCGACTCGTACCTGCAACCGCTGGAGCGCGCCATTCCGATGGTGGCCACGGCCGACGTCGGCCGCGTCGGCGCGCAACTGCTGCGGGAAGACTGGACCGGCCTGCGCGTGGTGGAACTGGAGGGCCCGCAACGCGTCAGCCCGCTCGATGCCGGCCGGGCCTTTGCCGAGGTGCTGGGCCGGCCGGTTACCGTCCGCGCCGTGCCGCGCGAGCGCTGGGGCGCGCTGTTCACGGCCCAGGGGATGCGCGATCCGATCCCCCGCATTCAGATGCTGGACGGCTTCAATGAAGGCTGGATCGACTTCGAAGGTCCGCGCGACCGGATCATCAAGGGCCAGGTCGCCCTGGTGGATGTGGTGCGCGCGCTGACGACCGCCGTCAGCCGCAATGCGGATGCTGCTTGAGCCGTTCCTGGAAGTCCCGCGCCAGCTGGTCCATGCGGATCGCCGCGAAGCGTTCCAGCAGCAGCCGGCGCGACTCGGCCATCGCGCCTTCGAGCCCGGCGTTGACGGCCTGCTCCACCAGGCACTTGGGTTCGCTCTGGTCCAGTCCGAGCGCGAAGATCGGCGGCTCGCCCAGCGCCTGGTAGACGTCCAGCAAGGTCAGTTCGGACAACGGGCGCGTCAGCACCCAGCCGCCGCCGTGGCCCTTTTCCGATTGCACGTAGCCGCGTTCGCGCAGGCCCGACATCATGCGCCGCACCACCACGGGATTGGTGCTCAGCATCTTGCCGATGGTCTCGGAGGTCAGCGGCGCGTCCTGCTCCGCCATGTGCAGCAGCACGTGCAGCATGCGGGACAGGCGGTTATCGCTGCGCATGGAAAGACTCCTGGTTCATGGTTCGAAACATTATAAGTTGCGTGACCAGGCATCCCTGCCATATCATGCAACTTTTAAAGTATCGAGAAGCCCATGAAGCCCGAAAAACTGCCCCCCTGCTACGACGCCATCATCATCGGCGGCAGCTTCGCCGGCCTGTCGGCCGCCATGCAGCTGGCCCGCGCCCGCCGCCGCATCGCGCTGGTGGATGCCGGCCTGCCACGCAACCGCTTTGCGGCGCATTCGCACGGATTCCTGGGCCAGGACGGCAACACGCCGGCCGGAATCGTGGCCATGGGGCGGGCACAGTTGGCCGCCTACCGCACGGTGGACTTCATCGACGGCACCGCCGCCAGCGCCGCCGGGGAATCGGGCCGCTTCCTCGTCACCATGGAGGACGGCCGCGAACTGCGCGGCGCCCGCCTGATCCTGGCCATCGGCATGCGCGACGAACTGCCCGACCTGCCCGGCCTGCGCGAACGCTGGGGCCAGACGGTGCTGCATTGCCCCTATTGCCATGGCTATGAAGTGGCCGACCAGCCGCTCGGCGTGCTGGCCGCCCACCCCATGTCCTCGCACCAGGCGGCGCTGCTGCCCGATTGGGGGCCGACCACCTATTTCACCCAGGGCGAGTTCGAGCCGGACGCCGAGCAGGCCGCGCTGCTCGCCGCCCGCGGCGTGCGCATCGAGCGCACGCCGGTGGCGCTGCTGCTGGGTCCGGCGCCCCGGATCGACGCGGTGCAACTGGCCGATGGCCGCCGCCTGCTGGTCAACGCGCTGTTCGTCGCCAGCCGCGTGCACATGGCCAGTCCGCTGGCGATGCAACTGGGCTGCGCCTTCGATGAGGGCTTGCTGGGGCCTTACCTGCGGGTCGATGATTTCAAGCAGACCACGGTGCCCGGCGTCTATGCGGCGGGCGACGCCAGCCTGCAGATGGGCAACGCCACGCTGGCCAGCGCCTCGGGCGTCATGGCGGGCGTGGGCGTGCACCAGTCGCTGGTGCGCGAAGACCCCGTCAAATGCTGGCGCGCGCAGGCCAGCCGGCCGGTGTAGGCGCCTGCGCGGACCGTGCCGCGGGACCGATGACAGAGCGCGGCGTCCGCCGTGTCGCGGGCATCCGTCATGCCGGATCCTTGCGGCCGGCGCTGGCGAATTTCTTCCAGTCCTCGTTCTCGACCAGCGTCGAACGGAACACGCGCAGTTTCTCGCAGCCCTTGATCGATTTCAGCACCTTCTTGACCTGATCGCAGACCGTGGCCGGCAGCCACGGACTGAGCGTGACGCGCCTGATGGTCGCGGGCGAAACCGGAATGCGCAGCACCGGCGTGTCGCGCATCTTGCGGCAGACGAACAGGCGGAATTCCTTTTCATCGCGAAAGGCATGGCGCTTGAGGAACGGCAGGTCGACCTCGGCCGGCGGCTGCTCGCGCAGCGATTTGATGGTGCGGTACTGCACCGCCTCGGCCCGCAGGTCGGGCACCGCCCTCACCTGCTCGATCAGCTTTTCCTTGTCGAATTCGATGCAGACGCCGCCGCTGCCATGCGAGAACACGCGCCAGTGGTGGTAGGTCTCGGAGGCCTCGGCCAGGCACAGCGCATAGATGCCCAGCAGGCGCTTGGCGCGCGCGTATTCCTCGATGTAGAAGGAATCGTTGCGGTCGTCCCACGCCTTCGGATTGAGCAGCGCCAGTTCGCCCGACTGCAGGTAGTCGATCAGGTAGGGAAGCTCGGTGTATCTGCGCAGCGAGGTGGCCAAGGCGGTGCTCCGGTGAAAACCCAGCCGCCAGTCTACCCGCAACGCCGCCGGCACGACCGCCGGCACGACGTTACACTGGCCCCTTGCCAAAAGGAGACCCCATGCAGCAGAACAATGGTGAAGGAAGGCAAGCTACCCGGCGCCACGCGCCTACCGGTCAGCGGTTCTGGTACATCGTCCTGGCGGGCACGCTGGTCACCCTCAGCTATGACCTCATGCCACTGCTGCGCGGCCAGCTCTCGCCCCTGCTCAAGCTGATCGTGCCCGGACTGCTGCTGGCCGGGCTGTACCGTGGCAGCGAATGGGCGCGGTGGCTGCTGATGATATCGTTGCTGGGCTTCGGTGTGCCGGTCATGTACCTGACGACCTCGCTCATGCCCTATTCGATCGACATCTGGCTGCACCGCTTTGTGTGCAGTGCCGCCATGGTGGCGACAGGGCTGTACCTGGCGCTGGCCAGGAAGGACTTCGCGCGTTACTGCAATTACGTCGCGCTGCGCGACGGGCCGAAGGCGGCGGCCAGGAGACGGGCCGCCGAACAGGCCGATCGCCAGAACTCGGCGCGCTAGCGGGCAGCGGCCTTCACGACAGCAGCGGTTGAAGGCCGGCTTGCCCAGCGCCGGTCAGCGCAACGCGTTCCTGAAGAACGCGACCACGGCCGCGTTGAAATCGCGATGCCACGCCGCCCGGTCGAAACCCGCCGCATCGCGGCAGATCGCCGGCGCGGCCTCGGCCTGCGCGGTGGAGCACGGCGCCAGGAAGGCGAAATGCCCGGCGCCGGCAACCGGGTGGAACTCGGGCGCCGCCAGCCCCAGTCGTACCGCATCGACGCTGGCCGGCGTGACGCCGTCACCGCCCCGCGCCGAGGCCCACAGCTGCACCGGAATCGATACCGCCTTGAGCGCCTCGGCGCTGAAGGCGTTGAGCGGATCGGCGATGACCAGCGCCTTGATGCGCGCATCCTTCACATAAGGCTGCGCCGGCACCTTGCCGTCGCGGATGTCGCGGCACATCGGCAACGCCGGCTCGTCGGCGCAGAGGCTCAGGCCCAGCTTGAAATCGGGCGTCGCGCCCGCCAGCACCAGCCCCGTATAGCCGCCGCGCGAGAACCCGAAGAAGCCGATGGCGCCGTCCAGCCGCGCCCGTTGCGGCCACGCGCCGGTCAGGTAGTCGAGCAGCCGCCGGATCTCGCGCGGCCGGGTCGAGAAGATCGACAGATAGCCCTGTCGCGAGCGGTCCACCGCGTTGTCGCCGACGTGGTTGATCGCCGCCACCACGAAGCCCGCGTCCGCCAGCGCCGCGGCGGTGTCGTGATGCCCCAGGTACGAGCCGGCCGATCCGTGCGACATCACGATGAGCGGCTTGGACCCGTCGGTCATCGGGCAGTCGGGCGTCGCCGCCAGGGTGACGCGGCCGATGGCGACGTCCTGCGCGGGCGCGGCGCACGGATACCAGATGCCGCCCTGCAAGGCCGGGCCGTTCACGTCCATGGGCAGGTTGAGCCGCTGGAATCCGGCCGCGTGCGCGGCCCCGGTGGCGAGCGATGACAAGGCGAAACAGGCGCGCAGGAAAGGCTTGAACATGGAATCGAAGGCAGGCGGTGCGGGACGGGCCCTGGCAGGAAAAGATGACAGTATCGCGACGGCAACGCGATCGATATTGTCATTTTAATGTTCGCGAACTGTCGATCGACGCCGCGCAGACTTCGAATCGCCCTGCAACGGAAGGCATCCCTTCGACCGCACGGCGCCATTCGAGTTTCCCAGCCTACGGAGTCATCCATGAAAAAACAATTCGCCGCCGCGGCCGCCATGGCGCTGTCCGGCGCGGCGTCCGCGCAGACGTCGGTCACGCTCTACGGCCTGATCGACACGGGCATCGGTTACGCCAACGTCGACGGCAGCTACACCGACCCGGCCACCGGCCGCCGCAGCAGCATCGACAACAGCCGTATCGGCACGACCACCGGCACCACGGCCGGCTCGCGCTGGGGCCTGCGCGGCAAGGAAGACCTGGGCGATGGCCTGTACGCCGTGTTCCAGCTGGAGTCGGGTTTCGACAGCCGCAACGGCAATTCGCTGCAAAGCGGCCGCCTGTTCGGCCGCGAAGCCACCATCGGCCTGGGCAGCGCCGACTGGGGCGAGGTGCGCCTGGGCCGCCAGTACAACGTCGCCACGCGCTATTTCTCCGGGATGCTGGGCCCGTCGTTCGGCGGCGGCTTCAACCAGCTCAACACCGGCGCCGGCCTGGGCTTCAGCTCGGCCTACTTCCCGCGCTACGACAACCTGGTGGTGTACGAGACGCCGTCGCTGGGCGGCTTGCGCGCCGCCGCCGGCTACGCCTTCAACGCCGACGATCGCCGCACCGCGCAAACGGGCTTTGCCACCGCCGACAACACCCGCGCCATCACCGCCGGCGTGCGCTACGACAACGGCCCGCTGATGGGCTTTGCCACCTACGACCAGCTCAACGCCTCCAACAAGCTGGGCCAGGACCAGGTCGACGCCACGCCGCGTTCGTACATCGTGGGCGGTTCCTACGACTTCGAAGTCTTCAAGGTCGCGCTGGCCTACAACCGCCTCACCGACGGCTGGTTCGCCGGCAAGAGCCTGCCCGGCGGCGGCAGCATCGGCGGCTTCACCGGCACGCCGTCGTACGCCTTCTCCAAGGGCTTCCGGTCGAATTCGTACATGCTGGCGCTGGCCGCGCCCATCGGCAAGTCGAGCGGCGTGTTCGCCTCGTGGCAGCGCGCCGACGCCAACAGCAAGCAGCTCACCGGCGGCGACTCGACCAGCAACACCTACAGCCTGGGCTACAACTACAACCTGTCCAAGCGCACGGACCTGTATGCCGCGGCCTCCTACACCACCAACTGGGCGTTCCTGGACAACGCCAAGGCGACCGAGGTCAACATGGGCATACGCCACCGCTTCTGATCGCCGCGGGATCGCTCCCGCCTTCAAGTTCCCGTTGATGACGCCCGCCTCCGCGAAGGGATGGGTGGTTTATCGCCGCGCGTTTCCGGGTCCGTCCGGGAACGCGCGTTTTTTTCGCCGGGCCGCTCCAAGGCAAAAACACCCGCTTGGGGAACAGCGACCCGCGCAGCAGCGACGCGCCTCAGGCGGCGGGCCCCTGGATCATCTTCCAGCCATTGCCCGCCGGATCGCGAAACCCCGCGTCGATGCTGCCATAGCGCTCGACCGGCTCCTGGGTGAACTCCACGCCCAGCGCCTTCAGCCGGGCATGGCTGGCGCGGCAATCGGCCACCGCCAGCACCAGCGGCGGCATCGCGCCCTTGGCGACCATGGCGCGCAGCGCCTGCGCCGTGGCCTCGTCATGGACCGGCGGGCCGGGCCGGAACAGGCCCAGCTGGAACGACGGCTGGTCCGGATGCTGCACGGTCAGCCAGCGATACGGGCCGTTGCCCACGTCCGTATGAACACGAAAGCCGAGCTTGTCGACATAGAACCGCAGCGCCTCGTCCTGGTCGTCCACGTAGATGCCGACGACATTGATTCCTGCACTCATGGTTGCTCCCCTGGATACGTTGATCGGGTGATGGGCGACCCGACGCGGGCCGATCACCGCACTTTATCCTTCGCCTGGCGGCGGCGCTTCTCCAAAACTGCGATGTTCAGATCGGGGCGCAGCGCGGCCTTGACCACGCAGGCCGGCACGAGGCCCAGCCCCTCCCGGCCGGCTCGGACCCGCGCGCGCATGGCGCCGGGGTTAAATCCCGTGATGTCGCGAAAGATACGGCCGAAGGTGCCCAGGCTTTGCCAACCGGTGGCGTAGGCGATCTCGGTGATCGGCAGGTCGGTGTCGCGCAACAGGGCGATGGCGTGCTCGACGCGCCGCGTCAGCAGGTAGCGATGCGGCGGCAGGCCGAAGGCGCGCTTGAAGCAGCGGGCGAAATAGGCAACGGAAACGCCGCTGACCTCGGCCAGGCGCTCCACCGGCCAGGCCTCGTGCGAGGCGGCGTCAATGCGGTCCCTGGCGCGCAGCAGGCGGCGCAGCAGCACGGGGTCCAGCAATGGTTCCCCGACAGCGGTGGCCGCACAAGACGCGCGCGCTCGCGGCATGCTAGACCTCCTCGATCACGGTCGTGGGCGCGAACGGCGTGCCCAGTCCCAGCGCGCGATAGATGCGTTCCAGGATGCGCTGGCGCCGCGTCGGCCGGCCCATGCGCCAGCGCGTGTCCAGGAACAGCAGCGGCAACGCGATGCACAGCCATGCCAGCAGCAGGAAAACGAACGTCACCGCGGCCAGTTCGGGCGCCGCCTCGCGGCCCGACGGCGAGTCGGAGGAAGCCAGCACCGCTACCACCACCAGCCAGCACACCAGGAGCAGGATCGCCAGCAAAGACAGCATCGGCACGCGCTGCCTCAGGCCCACGCCCACGGGCGCGATGTCGGTGAAAGCGGCGCGGAAATAGTGGTGACAGACATAGACGCGGCCGTCTTCCCGATTGCGCAGGCCGTAGACCAGTTGCTCGGGCCCGGCGCCGGCGATCTGGCCGGCATAGGCGGCCACCTCCACCTGATCGCCTTCGGCCAGGAACGGCAGCACGTCGCCGAAATTCTCGGCCACGTACATGATGAAGCGGCGCGCGCCGACCTGGAAGCGATAGACGCCATAGCTGGGCGCCGTGCGGATCGACGGCCTGGCCTCATGCGTCAGCGATGCCAGGACGCCGCGTACCAGCAGGATCTCGGGCGCCGCGTCGGTGATCAGCGTCTCGCCCTCGCCTTGCGGGTGCGGGACGGACGCTTGCGCCGGCGGCGCGACGCGCGGCACGGGGGTCTGCAGCAAGTCGCGGTAGAGCGCTTCGCTGCGCAGGATCGCCGCCCGATGCCGACGGTTGTCCCACAGGCCGTACAGCGAGAAGCCCGCCAGCAGCACGGCAACCAGCGCCACCGTCAGCGCCAGCACGAGCAGCAGCACCTGCGCGAACGACGACAAGTCCAGCAGGCTGGCGCCGGCCCCGGCCACTGCGGCCACGGCCAGGCTGATGCCGATGCCGCGCCATCCCCGGCGGCGCTGGTCGACGTAATAGCGCGGCGGGATGCCTCGGCCCTGCCCCGCGTTCAACCAGGAAAAATGGCGCAATCCCGGCGCTCCGCCTTCGAGCACGCCGACGCGCACCGGCGTGGCCTGTTGCTGCAACCCCCGCAGCGTGCGGATATCGGCCGGATCGTCGAAGGTGCCGTTGACCGCCACGCCGTTCACCCGTAACCACACCTGGCCGCGGACGAAAGGCACCGCGACCCGCATCGCGTCGATGCGGCCTTCGACCGTTGCGGCCACCGTGTTCGTGCGTCTGGACATGCGCGTTGACGGGCCGCAACGCGGGCGGCCGATGCTGGAAAGCGCCCAGCATACCGCAAGCCTCGGCGGGCACGGCCGAGGCCGGTGCTTTCATGGTTTTTTTGCATCAACCCAGCAATTAATTGCACTTCACAGCGTTGCCGGCGCTGACGGAAAATGGCCTGGCGATCATGCGCGAGGGGACGCCGCTTCCCGCCACCACGCCGATCCGCTCAAAAGCAAGGAGCCCGATCATGAACATCGCACTGGAACGCCTGGCGCGGCAGCTCGACCTGGACGCGCCCCGCAACGAAACCCTGCGCCTGGCCTTCGGCCACGCCTGTGCCCGGCGCGTCGAGCATCTGCTCGAAGACCCCCAGGCGATGGAATGCCTGGCCATCCTGGGCCGCTATCTCGAGGGCGCTTGCGGCCCCCAACAACTGGCGCAGGCCGCCTCCACGGCGTCGCGGCTGGCCAACCATCATCCGGGTTCGACCGCCATCGACGGCTGTGGCCATGCCGCCGTGTCCGCCACCTACGCCGTGGCCAGTGCGCTGGCCGGCAAGGCGCTGCGCGCGGCCGAATACGCGGCCTACGCCGCCGTCTACGGTCAGGGAGGCCATGGCGCGGTATCGGATCCGGCGTCGTTCGACATCGAACACGCCTGGCAGGCGGACTGCCTGGAGCGCTGTGCGCTGCCAGCCTGAGGGACCGCGCGGCGATGCGCGCGCCGGCCCGCGATTGTGCGATCATCGGCGGCTGCGAGCCGCTCCGCCAGCCACCGCGACACCGCGCGGGCCGGGGCCGGCCACCGAGGCCCTCATCATGACCAATCACTTCGAAAGCCCCTTCAAGGGCAAGCTGCTCTCCGACGACGTCACCAACAGGAACATCAAGGTCGGCCGCTACAGCTACTATTCCGGCTACTACCACGGCCACTCGTTCGATGACTGCGCGCGCTATCTCATGCCGGACCGCGACGACGTCGACCAGCTGATCATCGGCAGCTTCTGCTCCATCGGCTCGGGCGCCGCCTTCATCATGGCGGGCAACCAGGGCCATCGGTACGACTGGGCGTCATCGTTCCCGTTCTTCTACATGAGCGAAGTGCCGGCGTTCGCGCAATCGCGCGACGCATTCCAGAAAGCCGGCGACACCGTCATCGGCAACGACGTCTGGATCGGTTCCGAAGCCATGATCATGCCCGGCATCACCATCGGGCACGGCGCCGTGATCGGCAGCCGCGCCCTCGTCACCAAGGACGTGGAGCCCTACGCGATCGTGGGCGGCAACCCCGCCAAGCCGATCAAGAAACGCTTTGCCGACGACGACATCGCCCTGCTGCTGGAAATGCAGTGGTGGGACTGGCCCGAAGACAGGCTGGCCGGCGCCATGCCGTTGCTGTGCTCGGGCGACATCAAGGGCCTACACCGCTATTGGCGCGACGGCCTCACAGCGGCCCCGCGGCCAGCATGAAACTGCCGCCGCGGATCACATGCAGCAACCTAGGACGGCTGCCGCCGTCCACTTTCCGGCGCAGGCGTCGCATGGCGATCGCGACCGCCTGGCACTTGACGTGCCGCGCGCCGACGGCCGGCGGCTTGGCCTTCCAGACCGATTCCGCCAGCTGCCAACTGGTGAACACCGCGCCCGGGCTGCCCATCAACAGGGCCAGCAGCCCGAACTCCTTCGGCGTCAACAGCAGCGGCTGGCCATCGCGGTAGGCGCGAAAACGCAACAGGTCCAGCTCCAGGTCCGCGAATTGCAGCCTGTCGCCGGACTCGGGGATACACGTCAGCAGGACGTGAGCCATTGCGCCAGGCCCCTGCGTCGCGGGCGCGGCTATCGGCGCGCCGCGGTCTGGCGCTGCACTTCGGCCTGGTAATCAGGACCGGAGCGCAGGCGCACATATTCGGAAAACGCCGCCTTGTACTCCGGGCTGTAGATGTCCGGCGTGGCCTCGCCGCGCCAGAATCGGTCCACGCCGGCGCGCTTCCACAGCGCCAGGTCGGCCAGCACTTCGGCGCGCGTGAGCGGCGCGCCATAGGGGCTGGTCAGGGCCGTGGACGGCGCCTGCTGCGCCAGCGCCGTGCCCGAAACGCCGGCCGCCAGGGCCAGGGCCAGGACCAGTGCGGTTTTACGAAGAATCTGCATGCTTCACTCCTATGAATCGTGGGGGGTACTGCACGGGATTCATTCTAGGAAGGCGATGCGGACAGAAAGCGGATAAGGGGATTACGTTTTTGCAATGAAAAAGCGCCACGGAAACCGTGGCGCTTCGAGATGGCGAAGATATCGCGCGGTGCTTACCGCACCTTCCCTTCCTTCCAGGCTTCCAGCAGCTTCTCGTACGCCACCGTCTCGCCCTTGGGCTTTTCATTGGCCAGCTTCTTCCACGGCGCGTGCTGGTCCGACAGCCACTTGTTCGGATCGCCCTTGGCGTTCAGCTTGGGCGCGCATTGCGCCATGCCGGCCCGCTCCAGCCGCGCCATCACCTGGTCCATTTCGTTGGCCAGGTTGTCCATCGCGGCCTGCGGCGTCTTTTCGCCGGTGACGGCGGTGGCGACGTTCTTCCACCACAGCTGCGCCAGCTTGGGGTAATCAGGCACGTTGTTGCCGGTCGGCGTCCAGGCCACGCGCGCGGGGCTGCGGTAGAACTCGATCAGGCCGCCGTAGTTGGCCGCGTTCTTGCTGAAGTAGTCGCTGTGGATGTCGCTGTCGCGGATGAAGGTCAGGCCGGTGATCGACTTCTTTAGCGACACCGACTTGGCCGTGACGAACTGGGCGTAGAGCCAGGCGGCGGCCATCTTGTCGGGGTTGGTGGACTTGAAGAAGGTCCACGAGCCCACGTCCTGGTAGCCGTTCTGCATGCCGTCCTTCCAGTACGGACCGTACGGCGACGGCGCCATGCGCCACTTGGGCGTGCCGTCCTCGTTGACCACCGGCAGGCCCTTCTTGGTCATGTCGGCGGTGAAGGCCGTGTACCAGAAGATCTGCTGCGCGATCTGGCCCTGCGCCGGCACCGGGCCGGATTCCGAGAAGGTCATGCCCATGGCCTGCTGCGGCGCGTACTTCTTCATCCAGTCGACGTACTTGGTCAAGGCGTAGACCGCGGCCGGACTGTTGGTGGCGCCGCCGCGCGCCACCGAGGCGCCCACCGGCGTGCACTTGTCGTCGGCCACGCGGATGCCCCACTCGTCCACCGGCATGCCGTTGGGCAGGCCCTTGTCGGCGGCGCCGGCCATCGACAGCCACGCGTCGGTGAAGCGCCAGCCCAGCGACGGATCCTTCTTGCCGTAGTCCATGTGGCCATAGACCTTCTTGCCGTCGATCTCCTTGACGTCGTTGGAGAAGAAGTCGGCGATGTCCTCGTAGGCGGACCAGTTGGTCGGCACGCCCAGCTCGTAGCCGTACTTGGCCTTGAACTTGTCCTTCAGGTCCTGGCGCGCGAACCAGTCGGCGCGGAACCAGTAGACGTTGGCGAACTGCTGGTCGGGCAACTGGTACAGCTTGCCGTCCGGCGCGGTGGTGAACTTGGTGCCGATGAAGTCCTTCAGGTCCAGGCCCGGATTGGTCCATTCCTTGCCGGCGCCGGCCATGTAGTCGGACAGCGGCAGGATGGCGCCGTAGCGGTAGTGGGTGCCGATCAGGTCGGAGTCGGATATCCAGCCGTCGTAGATCGACTTGCCCGACTGCATCGAGGTCTGCAGCTTCTCGACCACGTCGCCTTCCTGGATCAGGTCGTGGTTGACCTTGATGCCGGTGATCTCGGTGAAGGCCTTGGCCAGCACCTTGGACTCGTACTCGTGGGTGGTGATGGTTTCCGACACCACGTTGATTTCATTGACGCCCTTGGCCTTGAGCTTGGCGGCGGTCTCGATGAACCACTTCATCTCGGCCATCTGCTGATCCTTGGACAGGGTCGACGGCTGGAATTCCGAATCGACCCACTTCTTCGCTTCCGGCTCGCCGGCCCAGGCCCCTGACGTACCGATCAGGGCGATGGCGGCCGCCATGGCGTGCATGCGCAATTTCATGACCTGTCTCCTCGATAGGTCTTCCCCTGTGGTGCTGCGGACTTCTGGCCAGGGAAGACATTGGCCGATCGTCCTTCCAAACCGCTGATATCGCGCGGGGTCTGACGCCCCTTCAGCCCTTTCTCATGATGAAGGCCAGCAGCAGCATGGACAGCACGAAGCTGATCCACACCGATGGCGGCTCATCCAGCGAAAACCATTCCACCGCCTTCTGCCCGAACCCCAGGAACGCCAGGTTGAGCCAGGCCGCCGCCATCAGGCCGATGAAGAGGCGGTCGCCGCGGGTCGTGCGCAGCGGCAGGAAGCCCTTGCGCTCGACCGTGGGCGATTTCAATTCCCAGACCGTCATGCCCACCAGCATCAGCACGATGCAGGAGAAGAACACGGCGACGGGGGTGGTCCATACCATCCAGCTGAACATGTGGCGCCCTCCCCCGTCAGACCCGACCCATCGCGAAACCCTTCGCGATGTAGTGCCGCACGAACCAGATGACGATGCCGCCGGGCACGATGGTCAGCACCCCGGCCGCCGCCAGCACGCCCCAGTCCATGCCCGAGGCCGAGACCGTGCGCGTCATGGTGGCGACGATGGGCTTGGCGTTCACCGAAGTCAGCGTGCGCGCCAGCAGCAGCTCGACCCAGCTGAACATGAAGCAGAAGAACGCCGCCACGCCCACGCCCGACTTGATCAGCGGCAGGAAGATCGTCAGGAAGAAGCGCGGGAACGAATAGCCGTCCACGTAGGCCGTCTCGTCGATCTCGCGCGGCACGCCCGACATGAAGCCCTCCAGGATCCACACCGCCAGCGGCACGTTGAACACCAGGTGCGCCAGCGCCACCGCCAGGTGCGTGTCCATCAGCCCGAACGAGCTGTAGAGCTGGAAGAACGGCAGCAGGAACACCGCCGGCGGCGTCATGCGGTTGGTCAGCAGCCAGAAGAACACGTGCTTGTCGCCGATGAAGCGGTAGCGCGAGAACGCGTAGGCCGCCGGCAGCGCCACCGCCAGCGAGATGACCGTGTTGATGACCACGTAGATCAGCGAGTTGATGTAGCCCGAATACCAGGCCGGATCGGTGAAGATGGTGCGGTAGTGCTCCAGCGTGAACTCGCGCGGCCACAGCGTCAGGGTGCTGACGATCTCGGTATTGGTCTTGAACGACATGTTCAGCATCCAGTACAGCGGCAGGATGGCGAACACCAGGTACAGCGCCAGGAAGGCGCCGCGCCACCAGGTCGATTGCTCACGCATTGGCGCGCTCCTCGTCGAAACCGCCGGTGGTGCCGGCGCGCTGCATCCAGTTGTACAGAATGAAGCAGAGCAGCAGGATGATCAGGAAGTAGATGATCGAGAACGCCGCCGCCGGGCCCAGGTCGAACTGGCCCACGGCCTTCTGCGTCAGGTACTGCGACAGGAAGGTGGTGGCGTTGCCGGGCCCGCCGCCGGTCAGCACGAACGGCTCGGTGTAGATCATGAAGCTGTCCATGAAGCGCAGCAGCACCGCGATCATCAGCACGCCGCGCATCTTGGGCAGCTGGATGTAGCGGAACACCGCCAGGCGCGAGGCGCCATCGATGCGCGCGGCCTGGTAATAAGCGTCGGGAATCGCGCGCAGGCCGGCATAGCACAGCAGCGCCACCAGCGGCGTCCAGTGCCAGACGTCCATCACCAGCACCGTGACCCAGGCGTCCAGGTCGTTGCCGGTGTAGTTGTAGTCCACCCCCAGCCACGACAGCGTCGCCCCCAGCAGGCCGATGTCAGTGCGCCCGAACACCTGCCAGATGGTGCCCACCACGTTCCACGGGATCAGCAGCGACAGCGCGATGATGACCAGCACCGCCGAGGCGCGCCAGCCGCTGGCCGGCATCGACAGCGCCAGCAGGATGCCCAGCGGGATCTCGATGGCCAGCACCGCCAGCGAGAAGCCGATCTGGCGCAGCAGCGCGCCGTGCAGTTCCTCGTCCTGCAGCACCGCGGCGAACCATTCGGTGCCGACGAACACGCGGCGCTCGGGCGAAATGATGTCCTGCACCGAGTAGTTGACGATGGTCATCAGCGGCAGGATGGCCGAGAACGCCACGCACAGCACCACGGGCAGCACCAGGAACCAGGCCCGGTGATCGATCGGTTTCATCGGATCAGCTCCTCGTCGCGGTAGAAGCAGGTGTGCGTATTGAGTACCGACAGCCACACCGTGGCGCCGGGCGCGATCGCGGCGGCGTCGGTGCCCAGCCGGGCGCGCAGCGGCGTGCCCTCGAAGTCGGCCAGCAGCAAGGTATAGGTGCCCACGTCCTGCACCCGTTGGACCGTGGCCGGGATGGCGCCGGGCGCCCCGGCATCGGCCAGGCGCAGGTATTCCGGCCGCACGCCCAGCTTGACCGGGCCGGCGTCGGCCAGCCTGGCCGCCATCGCATCCGGCACGCCGTCGACGCGGCGCTGCCCCACCATCAGGCCGCCGTCGCGCCATTGCGCCGGCAGGAAGTTCATGCCGGGCGAGCCGATGAAATGGCCGACGAAGGTGTGCGCCGGCCGCTCGAACAGGTCGTCGGCGCTGCCCACCTGCACCGCGCGGCCGCGCGCCATCACCATCACCTGGTCGGCGAAGGTCAGCGCCTCGGTCTGGTCGTGCGTGACGTAGATCAGCGTCAGCTTGAACTCGTGGTGGATTTCCTTGAGCTTGCGGCGCAATTCCCACTTCAGTTGCGGGTCGATCACGGTCAGCGGTTCGTCGAACAGCACCGCCGACACGTCGTTGCGCACCAGGCCGCGCCCCAGCGAGATCTTCTGCTTGGCGTCGGCCGTCAGGCCGCTGGCGCGGCGGTCCAGCACCTGCGACATCTCCAGCATCTCGGCGATGCGGCCGACGCGCTCGCGGATCTGCTTGGGCGGCACGCCGCGGTTGCGCAGCGGAAACGCCAGGTTCTCGGCCACGGTCATGGTGTCGTACACCACCGGGAACTGGAACACCTGGGCGATGTTGCGCGCCTGCGGCGTCTTTTTGGTGACGTCCCGGCCGTCGAACAGGATGCGCCCATGCGAAGGCCGCAACAGGCCCGAAACGCAATTGAGCAAGGTGGTCTTGCCGCAGCCCGAGGGCCCCAGCAAGGCGTAGGCGCCGCCGTCGCGGAAGGTGAACTGCAGCGGCAGCAGCGCGTAGTCCTCGTCGGCCTGCGGATGGGCGACGTAGGAATGCGACAGGTCCAGCTCGATTTGCGCCATCAGGCGATCCCCCCGCTGGCGTGAGGCCGCGCGGGCGCGGCCAGCAAGGCGCCGTCGCCGCCGAAGGCGTAGGTCTGGGCCGGATCGAAGTACAGCGTCAGGCGCTGCTCCAGCGTGTAGCGGTGCACGCCCGGCAATTGCGCGACCACGTCGCCGGCCGCCGTCTCGGCGTGCACGAAAGTGTCGGACCCGGAGATTTCGGCCAGCTTGACCACGCCGTCCAGGCCGATGTGGCCGGGGCGCGGCGCGATGTCCAGCGCCCCGGCGCGCAGGCCGGCGGTGAGCCCGGCGCCGTCGCCCGGGGGCAGTTGCCGCGAGACCGTGACGCCGCCCTGCAACGTGAAGCCGCTGGCCCCGCGCCGGGCGCTGAACAGGTTCATGGGCGGGTCGCTGAACGCGCGCGCCACGCGGATCGAATTGGGCCGGTGGAAGACCTCGGCGGTCGGGCCGTATTGCAGCAGTTCGCCGGCGTCCAGCACCGCGGTGTGGCCGCCCAGCAGCAGCGCTTCGCCGGGTTCGGTGGTGGCGTAGACCACGGTCGAGCGGCCTTCGGCGAACAGCGCCGACAGCTCGTCGCGCAACTCCTCGCGCAGCTTGTAGTCCAGGTTGACCAGCGGCTCGTCCAGCAGGATCAGCGGCGCGTCCTTGACCAGCGCGCGCGCCAGGGCCACCCGCTGCTGCTGGCCGCCGGACAGTTCGGCGGGCAGGCGTTCCAGCAGGTGGTCGATGTGCAGGCGCGCGGCCATGGCGCGCACCTTGTCGGCGATGCCACTGGCGCCGCGCAGCTTGAGCGGCGAGGCAATGTTGTCGAACACCGTCATGGACGGATAGTTGATGAATTGCTGGTACACCATGGCGACGTTGCGCTGGCGCACCGGCACGCCGGTCACGTCGGCGCCGTCCACCAGCACCCGGCCTTCGGTGGGCCGGTCGAGCCCGGCCATGATGCGCATCAGCGATGTCTTGCCTGCCAGGGTCACCCCCAGCAATACGGTCATGGCGCCCGGCACCGGGGCCAGGCTCATCGGATACAGGTGCGTCTGCGAGCCGGCTCGCAAACCTATCCTGTCCAGGGTCAGCTGCATCTGGTCTCCTCTACCTCTAATACGTCCCCGGTTTTCAGACCGGACTTCGGTACATCGGTACAGCGGCCCTCGCGGCGCGCGGGAACGCGCCGGTCAGGGGTCTTCTTTCAGATCGCTTTCGTTTTTTGTGCGTTTTACCGAAGAAGCGAACAAAAAACAATCTTGCAGTGCGTCATTATTTTTCGCTTTTGTTGTTTTATGATGCGAACGTGACACTCACTATGCGAACATGACACTCAATCCCCGACAAAGCGCCTTGATCGAAATGGTGCGGGCCCAGGGCTCGGCCACCATCGAGGAACTGGCCAAACGTTTCGACGTCACGCTGCAGACCGTGCGGCGCGACGTCAACATCCTGTCCGAAGCCGGCCTGCTGTCGCGCTTCCATGGCGGCGTGCGCATCGAGGCCTCGACCATCGAGAACATCGCCTACCGCAAGCGCCAGGGACTGCACGCGGCCGGCAAACAACGCATCGCCGAGGCCGTGGCGCGCGCCGTGCCCGACGGCTGCTCGCTGATCCTGAACATCGGCACCACCACCGAGGCCATCGCCCGCGCCCTGCTGCGCCATCGCGGCCTGCGCGTCATCACCAACAACCTGCACGTGGCCGACATTCTTTCCGACAACCCGGATTGCGAGGTCATCGTCGCCGGCGGCGTGGTGCGCTCGCGCGACCGCGGCATCGTCGGCGAGGCCACCATGGATTTCATCCGCCAGTTCAAGGTCGACATCGGCCTGATCGGCATTTCCGGCATCGAGGCCGACGGCACCCTGCGCGACTACGACTTCCGCGAAGTGCGCGTGGCCCGCACCATCATCGAACAGTCGCGCGAAGTGTGGCTGGCCGCCGACAGCAGCAAATTCAAGCGCCAGGCCATGGTGGAACTGGCGCACATCTCGCAGATCGACCGCTTTTTCACCGACGCGCATCCGCAGGAACCGCTGGCGCAAGTGCTGCTGGACGCCGGCGTGCGCTGCGAGGTGGCCGCCGCGCCGAACGCGGCCAAGGTACCCGCCTGACCGGCTTGACCCGGCCCGGCGGCACGGCGCTGGCGCCGCGCCCGGCCGGCACCAACAGAAACGAACAACGCACCGAACCCTAGCGGCCCCGCCGCCCAAGCATATGAACCAACCGCTCGCCACCGTCACCCCGCCCGACCGCAACCGCCTGCTGGCGCAACTGGACAACACGCCTGCCTGGGACGTGATCGTCATCGGCGGCGGCGCGACCGGCCTGGGCACCGCCGTCGACGCCGCCAGCCGCGGCTACCGCACGCTGCTGATCGAGGCCGCCGACTTCGCCAAGGGCACCTCCAGCAAGGCCACCAAGCTGGTGCACGGCGGCGTGCGCTACCTGGCGCAAGGCAACATCAGCCTGGTGCGCGAGGCACTGCACGAACGCGGCCTGCTCAACCGCAACGCGCCACACCTGGTGTGGCCGCTGGGCTTCGTGGTGCCGGCCTACAACCTGCTGGACCAGCCGTTCTACGGCGTGGGCCTGAAGATGTACGACATGCTGGCCGGCAAGCTCAACCTGTCGCCCAGCCGCTGGCTGTCGCGCCGCGAGACGCTGGCCAACGCGCCGACGCTGGCCGAAAACGTCAACGGCCGCGGCCTGAAGGGCGGCGTGCTGTACTACGACGGCCAGTTCGACGACGCGCGCCTGGCGCTGAGCCTGATGCGCACCCTGTTCGACCTGGGCGGCACGGCGGTCAACTACGTGCGCGCCACCGGCCTGACCACCACCGGCGGCAAGGTCGACGGCGTCACTGCCGAGGACGCGCTGGGCGGCGCCAGCTTCACCTTGCGCGCGCGCTGCGTCATCAACGCCACCGGCGTCTGGGTCGACAGCGTGCGCCGCATGGAAGACAAGAACGCGCCCACCATGGTGGCGCCCAGCCAGGGCGTGCACCTGACGCTGCCGCACGACTTCCTGCCCGGCAAGCGCGCCATCCTGATCCCCAAGACCGACGACGGCCGCGTGCTGTTCGTAGTGCCGTGGAACGGCCACACCATCGTCGGCACCACCGATTCGCCGCGCAACGACCTGCCGCTGGACCCGGAAGCCGGCGCCGAGGACGTCGACTTCATCCTGAACACCGCCGCGCGCTATCTCAGCCGCAAGCCGACCCGCGACGACGTCACCAGCGTCTGGGCGGGCCTGCGGCCGCTGGTCAAGGCCACCGGCGACGCCTCCACCAAATCGCTGTCGCGCGAGCACACCATCCTGGTGTCGCAGGCGGGGTTGGTGACGGTCACGGGCGGCAAGTGGACCACCTACCGCCGCATGGCGCAGGACGTGGTCGACACCGCCATCCAGCACCAGTTGCTGACGCAGGCCAGCTGCCGCACCGAGTCGCTGGCGCTGCATGGCGCCAACGGTCTGGCGCCGTCGCAGGAACACGCCGGCACGCCGGACAGCTACTACGGCAGCGACCTGGCCACGCTCAAGGCCCTGCCCGGCGCCGAGCGCATGCTGGTCAGGAGCAGCGGCCTGTCGGAAGCGCATGTGCGTTTCGCCGCGCGCTTCGAACTGGCGCGCAGCGCCGAGGACGTGCTGGCGCGCCGCAACCGCGCGCTGTTCCTGGACGCCGAGGCGGCCATGCTGGCCGCGCCCGAAGTGGCGCGCATCCTGGCCGAGGAACTGGGCCACGACGCCGCCTGGCAGCAGCGCACGCTGCAGGAACTGGCCGGCGTGGCGGCGCACTATCGGCTGAAATGACGCGCTACGGCACGCGCAGCGGGCTGTGCTGGATCATGTTTTCGAACACGCGCAGCAGGTCGGGATCGCACTTGGCTCCGGCCTCCAGGTTGAGGATGCGCATGATCTCGGCGTGGGTGCGCGCGGGATGGTAGGGCCGCGCGTCGCCGAGCGCATCGTAGGAGTCGGCCAGCGAAATGATGCGCGCGGACAGCGGGATGGCGTGCCCGGCCAGTCCGTCGGGATAGCCCGACCCATCGAAGTGTTCGTGGTGGTGGCGCACCGCCTGCGCGATCCGCTCGCGTTGCGGCATGTCGCTATGCAGGATGATGTCGGCCCCCACGGCCGCATGGGCCTTCATGATTTCCCAATCTTCCTTTTCGAGCCGCCGGGGCGAGAACAGCACGCGGTCCGGCGTGCCGATCTTGCCGACGTCGTGCAGCCGCGCGGCCACGGCCACCATGTCTTGTTCATCTTGGTTCAGGTCGCAGGCGCGGGCCAGCGCCACGCTCAGGGCGACGACGCGGTGGCAATGGCGGCCTGTGGCGGCGTCTCGGGCCTGCATCGCGGCAAACAGCGCGGCTTCGCAGGAGCCTGCGGCACGCGTGGCAGCCGCGCTGGGGGGTACATCTGGAGGCATCGGTCTTGGCGCGCGCGGTTGCAGCGGAACCGCGCGTCTGTGTCAGAAAGTATCGATTCTGACACAAGCACGTACCGTTCCGGCGCTGCGGGCCCTGCCCACGTATCGACCCGCGGATTCATCCGCGGAGTCACCCCCACCGTCGCCCCGCGCCTTGGGCTCAGGCCTTCAGGCGTTCCAGCAGCGCCTGCGCGACGCCGACCGACGGAGCCGGATTCTGCCCGGTGATGAGCAGCCCATCCGAGACGATGTGCGGCTGCCAATCCGCCCCCTTGCTGTACAGACCGCCCAACATCGCCAGTTCATCCTCGACCAGGAAAGGCACCACGGCGGTCAATTGCACCGCCGCCTCTTCCGTGTTGGAAAAACCCGTGACCTGGCGGCCCTGCACCAACGGCTTGCCATCGGCGGTCTTGGCATGGCGCAACACGCCCGGCGCGTGGCACACCGCCGCCACCGGCTTGCCGGCCGCGAGCATGGTTTCGATCAGCGACACGGACCGGGCGTCTTCGGCCAGGTCCCACAGCGGACCGTGGCCGCCGGGATAGAACACGGCGTCGTAGTCGGCCGCCTGCACCTCGGCCAGGCGGCGCGTGTTCGCCAGGCGGCGCTGCGCCTCGGCGTCCTGGCGGAAGCGGCGCGTGTCGTCGGTCTGGGCGTCCGGGTCGTCGCTCTTGGGATCGAGCGGCGGCTGGCCGCCCTGCGGCGAGGCCAGCGTCAGCGTGGCCCCCGCGTCCAGGAAAGCGTAGTACGGGGCCGCGAATTCCTCCAGCCAGAAGCCGGTCTTGCGGCCGGTGTCGCCCAGCGTGTCGTGGGAAGTCAGCACGATCAGGATATTCATGTTGCGCTCCTCATGTTGCGTTCCTATTCATCCGGGCCGACGCGCACGATGCGCTTGCCGGCATTCTCGCCCTTGAGCAGCCCCATCAGGCCCCGCGGCGCGTTTTCCAGGCCATCGACCACGTCTTCGCGATACTTGATGCGCCCGTCGCGCAGCAGCTCCTGCATGGCCGCGCGGAATTCACCAAAGCGCGACGCGTATTCGTTGAAGATGATGAAGCCCTGCATCTTGATGCGCTTGGTCAGGATGGTGCGCATCAACAGCGGCAGGCGATCGGGGCCCTCGGGCAGGCTGGTGGCGTTGTAGGCCGAGATCAGGCCGCAGACCGGCACCCGCGCGCGCGGATTGAGCAGCGGCAGCACCGCGTCGAACGCCGCGCCGCCAACGTTCTCGAAATACACGTCGATGCCTTGCGGCACGGCCTTGGCCAGCAGATTGGCCATGGCCGGGTCCTTGTGGTCGATGCAGGCGTCAAAGCCCAGTTCCTCGACCACGTAGCGGCACTTGTCGGGGCCGCCGGCGATGCCGACCGCCTTGCAGCCGTGGATCTTGGCCAACTGGCCCACCACCGCACCCACCGCGCCGCTGGCGGCGGCCACCACCACGGTCTCGCCGGCCTTGGGCTGGCCGATGTCCAGCAGGCCCATGTAGCCGGTGAAGCCCGGCATACCCAGCACGCCCAGCGAATACGACGGGTGTTCGGGCGCCGGCCCCAGCTTGAGCAGGCCGCTGCCGTCGGACACGGCGTAGTCCTGCCAGCCGGACTGGGACAGCACCCACTCGCCCACCGGATAGTCGGCGTGGCGCGAGGCCACCACCCGGGCCACGGTGCCGCCCACCATGGGCTGGCCGACCTGCACCGGCTCGGCGTACGAGGGCGCGTCGCTCATGCGTCCGCGCATATAGGGATCGAGGGAAAGATAGACCGTGCGCAGCAACAGCTGGCCCGGGCCGGGTTCGGGCACCGCGCCGGTTTCCAGGCGGAAATCGCTGTCGGCGGGTTCGCCGCGTGGCCGCGAGGCCAGGACGATGCGGCGGTTGAGGGAGGACGATTGCGGCATGGCGTGCTGACTCCTTCTGTTCCGATCTGGCCATTACACCACCCCTGTCCGGTCGCCTGCCCGCCGACCCTGCAACCCACTCCGCTTTTAATTAATTAAGTATTTAATTAGAATCCGACCATGCCTGCCAAGCCTTCCCCCGCGCGCCGTCCCGGCCGCCCCGCCCGCCCCGACAGCGCCGCCGTGCGCGACCAGCTGCTGGACATTGCCACCGACCTGTTCGCCAAGCAGGGCGTGGCCGCCACCCGCCTGGCCCACATCGCCGAACGCGCCGGGTTCACCTCGGCCATGCTGCACTACTACTTCAAGAGCCGCGACCAGTTGCTGGACGCCGTGGTGCTGGAACGCGTGGTGCCCGTCATCGGCTACGTCTGGAGCCCGGTGCCGCAGACGCCGCGGCGGCTGCAGGGGTCGGCCGAGGCGACGCGCGCCGTCATCGCCGAAATCGTCTCGCGCATCGTGCGCTGCGGCACTGACCGGCCCTGGCTGCCGTCCTTGTGGATGCACGAGGTCGTCAACGAAGGCGGCCAGTTGCGCGAGCGCGTGCTGCGCCACCTGCCGGCGCAACGCCTGCAGGTGTTCGCCGGCCTGATCGCCGACAGCCAGCGCGCCGGCGCCATCACCCCGGACGTGGAGCCGCGGCTGGTGTTCCTGTCGATCCTGGGCCTGACCCTGCTGCCGCTGGCCACGTCCAGCCTGTGGCGCCGCATCTGGCAGGACGATCCACAGGCCCGCGCCATCGGCCACGAGACCATCGCCGCGCACGCCACCGCCATGCTCACGGGCGGGCTGTTTTCCCCGCCGGCCGCGCCGCCACCGGCGCCCGCAACGCCCGCCAAACGGACCCGGCGCGCTGGCGCGGCTCCGGACGCCGAACCGCCCGCCACAGGACGCTGACCATGCGCACCGCTTCCCTCCCCCGTTTCGCACTGCCCGCCGCCGCGCTCGGCCTGTCGTTGCTGGCCGGCTGTGGCAAGAGTGGCGAGGCCGTCTACCAGGGCTATGTCGAGGGCGAGTACCTCTACATCGCCTCGTCCGAGGCCGGCCGGCTGGACACGCTGTCGGTGCGGCGCGGCCAGCAGGTTGCCGCCGCCGCGCCCTTGTTCGCGCTGGAGGCCGAGCGCGAGACCGCGGCGCGCGACCAGGCCGGCGCGCAATTGGCCGCGGCCAGCGCGCAGCTGGAGGACATCGCCACCGGCAAGCGTCCGCCCGAGGTCGACGTCGCCCGCGCCCAGCTGGCCCAGGCCGAGGCCGCCAGCCGGCGCTCGGCGGCACAACTGGCGCGCGACACCGCGCAGTTCCGCGCCGGCGGCGTGGCGCGGGCGCAGCTGGACGACAGCCGCGAACAGGCCCAATCGGATGCCGCGCGCGTGCGCGAGCTGCGCGCCCAGCTGGAAGTGGCCAACCTGCCCGGCCGCCAGGACCAGCGCCGCGCCCAGGCCGCCCAGGTCGACGCGGCGCGCGCCACGCTGGCGCAGGCCGACTGGGCCCTGGCGCAGAAACGCCTGGCGGCGCCCGCCGCCGCCCTGGTGTTCGACACGCTGTACCGCGTGGGCGAATGGGTGCCGGCCGGCAGTCCGGTGGTCAGCCTGCTGCCGCCGGGCAACATCAAGGTGCGCTTCTTCGTGCCGGAGACCGTGGTCGGCACGCTCAAGCCCGGGCAACAGGCCATGGTGCGTTGCGACGGTTGCGGCGACCCGGTGCCGGTGCGCATCGACTACATCTCGCCGCAGGCCGAGTACACGCCGCCGGTGATCTACAGCCGCGAAACGCGCGGCAAGCTGGTCTACATGGTCGAGGCCCGGCCCGCGCCGGACGCGGCCACGCGGCTGCATCCGGGCCAGCCGGTGGAGGCGGCGTTGCAATGAACGACGCCCCCGCCCGCTCGGCGACCGACGAGGCCGGCTACGTCATCGACGTGCACGGCCTGAACAAGCACTTCGGCAACAAGCACGTGGTCAACGACGTCTCGCTGCAGGTACGCGAAGGCGAGATCTTCGGCTTTCTCGGCCCCAACGGCAGCGGCAAGACCACCAGCATCCGGCTGATGTGCGGCCTGCTGACGCCGGATTCCGGCAGCGGCACCTGCCTGGGCTACGACATACTCAGGGACAGCGCCCAGATCAAGCGCCACGTCGGCTACATGACGCAGAAATTCTCGTACTGGGACGACCTGACCATCCGTGAGAACCTGGACTTCGTCGCCCGCATGTACGGCATGCCGAACCGCCGCGAGGCGGTCGACCGCGCGCTCGAGGACCTGGGCCTGCAGACCCGCGCCAACCAGCTCACCGGCGCCCTGTCGGGCGGCTGGAAGCAGCGGCTGGCGCTGGCCGCCTGTCTGCTGCATGAACCGCGCCTGCTGCTGCTGGACGAGCCCACCGCCGGCGTCGACCCGACCGCCCGGCGCGACTTCTGGGAACAGCTGCACGAGCTGGCCGCGCGCGGCATTTCGGTGCTGGTCAGCACCCACTACATGGACGAGGCCGAGCGCTGCCACAAGCTGGCCTACATCTCGTACGGCAAGCTGCTGATCCAGGGCACCGCCGACGAAGTCATCGCCAGGCAGCGCCTGACCACCTGGGCCATCCATGGCCACGACCTGGTGCCGCTGGCGCAGCGGCTGCGCGGCGCGCCGGGGGTGGACCAGACCGTGGCCTTCGGCACCGCGCTGCACATCAGCGGCCGCGACGCCGCCGTGCTCGAACGCACCTTGCGAGACGTCGTGGCCGGCCAGGACCTGCGCCTGGAACGCATCGACACCAGCCTGGAGGACGTCTTCATCTATCTGATGAACCGCTCCGACGACAACTATGCGAGCCCGGCATGAGGCGCCACCTGGAGGGTTTCTCGTGGTCGCGCTGGTGGAGCATGGTGCTCAAGGAGTTCCTGCAATTGCGGCGCGACCGCATCACCTTCGGCATGATCGTCGGCATTCCGATCATGCAGCTGGCGCTGTTCGGCTACGCCATCAACACCAACCCCAAGCAGCTGCCGACCGCGGTCATCGTGGCCGACCAGAGCCCGTTCACGCGCAGCTTCGTGGCGGCGATGACGGCATCCGACTACTTCGACATCGTCGAGACCCTGCCCGACGAAGAGGCCGGCCGCGCCGCGCTGGCGCAGGGCCGGGTGCTGTTCGTGCTGACCATTCCGCCCGACTTCTCGCGCAAGCTGCTGCGCGGCGAGCGGCCGGCGCTGCTGATCGAGGCCGACGCCACCGATCCGATGGCGGTCGGGCTGGCGATCGGCTCGGCCACACAGTTGGCGCAGGCGGTGGCGCAGAAAGACCTGACCGGCCCGCTGGCGCACCTGGCCGGCGGCCAGCCGCCGTTCGACGTGCGCGTGCACCAGCTCTACAACGAAGAGCAGATCTCGCAATACAACACGGTGCCGGGGCTGATGGGCGTGATCCTGACCATGACACTGGTGATGATGACCGGCCTGGCCATGACGCGCGAACGCGAGCGCGGCACCATGGAAAACCTGCTGGCCATGCCGGTGCGGCCGCTGGAGGTGATGACGGGCAAGATCGTGCCCTACATCGCCATTGGCCTGATCCAGTCCACCATCATCCTGCTGGCGGCGTATTTCGTGTTCCACGTGCCGTTCCTGGGCAGCCTGGTGACGGTGTACCTGGGCGCGCTGATCTTCGTGGCGGCCAACCTGACCGTCGGCATCACGCTGTCGTCGCTGGCGCAGAACCAGCTGCAGGCGATGCAGCTGACGATGTTCTATTTCCTGCCCAACATGCTGCTGTCCGGCTTCATGTTCCCGTTCCTGGGCATGCCCAAGTGGGCCCAGTACCTGGGCAACCTGCTGCCGCTGACGCACTTCAACCGGCTGATCCGCGGCATCCTGCTCAAGGGCAATGACTGGTGGGACCTGTGGCCCGCCATCTGGCCCATGCTGCTGTTCACCGTGGTCGTGATGACCGCCGCCGTGAAGTTCTACCGCCGCACCCTGGATTGAAGGCCGCCATGCCCCGCCCCCACCCGCCCTTCGCCCGCCGCGCCGCGCTCGTGGCCGCCTGCGTCCTGCTGCCCGGCTGCGCCGTCGGGCCGGACTTCGAGCGCCCCGCGCCGCCGCCGGTCGCCGCCTATACTCCGCCGGCCGACAATGCGCCCGCCAGCGGCGCGCAACCGCGGCTCACAGACGCCGACATCCCGGCCCAATGGTGGCGCCTGTTCCGTTCCGCTGCGCTGGATGCGCTGGTGCGCCAGGCGCTGGACGCCAGCCCGACGCTGGAACAGGCCCGCGCCCGGCTGCGCCAGGCCGGCGAGGACCTGAACGCGGAGACCGGCGGCCGCCTGCTGCCGGCGGTGGACGCCAACCTGTCGGCGACGCGGCAGAAGGTCGATCCCTCCGCCTACGGCGTGCCCGTCGCCGAGCAGCCGGCGCCGTTCACGCTCTACAACGCGTCGATCGACGTGTCCTACACGCTGGATGTGTTCGGCGGCAACCGCCGCGCGCTGGAGGGCCTGGCGGCCCAGGTGGACTACCAGTCGCATGAGCTGCAAGCCGCGCGCATGACGCTGGCCGCCAACGTGGTCACCACCGCCATCCGCCAGGCCGACCTGGCCGGGCGCCTGGCCGACACCCGCGAGCTGTTGCTGGCGCAACAACGCCAGCGCGACATCATGGCGCAGCGCCTGCGGGCCGGCGGCATCGCCGAGGCCGACCTGCGCAACCAGGAACTGCTGCTGGCGCAGACCGAGGCCAGCGTGCCGCCGCTGGAATACCAGCTGGCCCAGGCCCATCACCAGCTGGCCACCTACCTGGGCCAGCCGCCGGCGGCCTGGCAGGCGCCGCCGCTGCGCCTGGCCGACCTGACGCTGCCCGCCGAAATCCCGACCGGCGTGCCGTCGGCGCTGACGCGCCAGCGGCCCGACATCCTGGCAGCCGAAGCGTTGCTGCACCAGGCCTCGGCCCAGATCGGCGTGGCCACGGCCAACCAGTATCCGCGGTTCACGCTGACCGCCAGTTTCGGCTCGCAGCGCACCCGCGCCGGCGACGTCGGCGATGGCGTCAATGTCTGGAACCTGGGACTGGGGCTGGCGCAACCGCTGTTTCGCGGCGGTGAGCTGCGGGCCCGCACGCGCTCGGCCCAGGCCGCCTACGAAGCCGCCGCGGCGGCCTACCGCCAGACCGTGCTGGACGGCTTCAGGCAGGTGGCGGACGCCCTGCGCGCGCTGCAGAGCGATGCGCGGGCCTATGACGCGTACGACACGGCCTGGCGCCGCGCCGACGATGCCGCGCGCATCGCCCGCGACCGCTACCAGGCCGGCGGCATCAGCCACCTGGACGTGTTGGACAGCCAACGCCAGCTGCTGCAGACGCGCATCGCCCGCGGCGCGGCCGACGCGGCGCGCTACGCCGATACCGCCGCCCTGCTGCAGGCGCTGGGCGGCGGCTGGTGGAACGCGCCGCCGGCCGACCCGGTTGCCGCCACGCAATAGCCCGCAAAGCGCGCCAAACCATACATCCCGGGGCCATGTCCGAGAATTCGGGTCAGAAAATGGCGTTGTGCGGCGTTTAGGAATCCGTTGTATCCGATGCATCATGCATGCGCTCAAGCTGCACTGATCTCGACAACGATTCATGAATGACCTACTAGACCTGATCGTCTTCTCGCCCGATTCCCGCCAACGCGCGCACCGCTGCGACGCGCTGGCGGGCATGGGCTTCTCGCCGCGCGGTTGCGAGGACTCCAACGGCCTGTTCCGACTGTTCCAGGCGCGACGCACGCCGCTGCTGGTGATGGAAGCCGAGCTGACCGATCTCTGCATGGCCGTCGCCGGCCTGCGCGCCATGGACACCACCGCCGGCATCGTCGCGGTATCCACTTTCGATTCCCCGGAAAACCGCATCCTCGGCCTGCACTGCGGCGCCGACGCCTGCTTTCCGCCCGACGTCGCCAGCGCCGAGATCGCCGCCGCGCTGCAGGCGCTGGTGCGCCGCGTCCCCGTGAACGGCCGGCGGCCGGCCGATGCCGAACCCCGCCCAGCCGCCGCGCCGGCCGAGGCCAATGGCAAATGGCACTTCCAGGATGCCGCCTGGACCCTGGTCAGCCCGCGAGGCACCCGCCTGGCGCTGACCCAGGCCGAGCGCGACTTCCTGCTCAAGCTGACTACCAGTCCCGACAGGCGCATGCCGCGCGGCGACGTGCCGCCCAGCGACCCGCAGGCCGGCCGCGAATCGCTGCGGCGCACCGACGTGGTGGTCAGCCGGCTGCGCCGCAAGGCCCAGGAAACCAATATGGAGCTGCCGATCCGCACCGTCTGGGGCTGGGGCTACGCCTTCACCGGCGACATCTAGGGCCTGCGGCGCGCGCGGCCGGCGTATCATGCGGCATGGCCGGCCGGATCCCCGGCGCCGGCCCGCCAACCCGCTGCGCCCCGCCATGGAAGTCTACGAACGCCTGCAGGCCCTGCTGACCGAGCATCAGGCCCGCTACCGCCTCATTTCCCATCCCGCCGCCGGCCGCTCGGTGGAAGTCGCCGCCGTGCGCGGCACCGCCGTCAGCCAGGGCGCCAAGGCGCTGGTCTGCCGCGTCAAGATTTCGTCCAACCAGCGTCGCAACGTGCTGGCGGTGTTCCCCGCCGACCGGCAGGCCGACCTGGAAGCCATCGCCCGCGCCGCCGGCGGCAAGAAGGCCTCGCTGGCCTCGCAGGACCTGGCGCGCGAACTCACCGGCTGCGAGATCGGCGCGATCCCGCCCTTCAGCTTCAATCCCGACCTGCACCTGCTGGTGGACCCCACCCTGCGCCAGCGGCACGATGAAATCGTGTTCAACGCCGGACGGCTGGACGCTTCCATCCTGATGGCGACCGCCGATTATTTCCGCCTGGCCGCGCCACAAGAGGCGCCGCTGATCAAAGGCTAGCCGTCGCCGAGGCCCCCCTTGCCGGACACGCCTGCCGCGCCCCACGCCCGCACCTCCAACATGCGCTGGCTGATGAGCCTGGCGCACATGGAACCGTCGCCGGTCAGCCGCTGGGTGGCGCTGCGCGCAGCGCTGGCCATCGGATTGCCGACCGCGGCCGGCCTGGCGCTGGACCAGAGCGCGGCGGCCGCGTTGGTGGCCCTCGGCGCCCTGCCCGCCATCACCGGCGACAACGGCGGCCCCTACCGCAACCGCGCGCTGTCGATCGGCAGCACCGTGTTCGGCGGCGCACTGGGCTACTTGCTGGGCTCGCTGCTGTCCGGCCACGGCCTGCTCAGCGCCGCCGCCATGACGCTGCTGGTCCTGGCGGCCAGCCTGGTCGGCACCTTCAACAACATCGCCGCCGTCGCCACGCTGCAATTCGCCACCTACGTCATCGTCGGCGCCAGCCTGACGTCGCCCCTGCCGCCCTGGCTACCGCCGGCGCTGGTGGGCGCGGGCGGCCTGTTCGGCCTGGCGCTGACCCTGCTGGGCTGGGTGGTCAACCCGATCGCGCCCGAACGGGCGGCGGTGGCCCTGGCCTATCGCAAGCTGGCGGCCATGTTCGCCGCCATCGGCACCTCGCGCATCATGACGGCGCGGCGCGACATGGAAGCCGCCATGGCCGGCGCCTACGACACGGTGCTGGCGGCCCGGCGCCGCGCCGCCGGCCCCTCGCCGCGGCTGGCCCGGCTGGCCGCGCAGTTGCAGGCATGCACGCCACTGTCGGACGCCGCGCTGGCGCTGGCGCGGGCCGGCCGGGTATTGCCACCCGAGTGTTCGCGAGCCATGAACCGGCTGGCCGACCACGTCGAGAACGCCACGCCGCCGGCGCCAGGCGACGACATCGCGGCCGTGCGCCAGGCCGGCGCAACGGCACTGGCCGACGCACTGGAACAGGCGCGGCCGTTGCTGGAAGGCAGCGGCCCGGCGCGTCCGGACGCCTTCCCGGCCTTGCCACCAGCGCGCCCGCGCACGCCGTGGCGGGTGCTGGCGCGCACTTACCGCCCCGGCCCGACCACACTGCGCTACCTGGTACGGCTGGGTCTGTGCCTGGTCGTCGCCGAAGCCGTGGCGCGCACCCTGGCCCTGCCGCGTTCCTACTGGGTGCCGCTGATCGTGGTGGTGGTGTTCAAGCCCAATTTCGGTTCGGTCTTCGCCCGGGCGCTGCAAAGCTGCGCCGGCAGCGTGGTGGGCGTGGCGATCAGCGCCACCGTGCTGGCGCTGGACCGCAGCGGCGTCGTCAGCCTGCTCGCCGTGACCGGCCTGGCGGCCTTGCTGCCGTGGTCGATCCGCCGCAACTACGGCCTGTTCTCGGCGATCCTGCTGCCCATCCTGATGCTGCTGATCGGCGCACTGCAACCGGGCAGTTGGCCGATCGCCCTGGCGCGGCTGGAAGACGTGGCGGTGGCCGCGGCCATCGTGCTGGCGGTGGGCTACCTGCCCTGGATGCGGCTCGAACGCCACAATCTGGACCAGGCCGTGGCCACCGCGATCGACACCCTGGCCGCCTATCTGAATGCCGTGTTCCAGGCCGATTCGACGGCCCGCCACGAGCTGCGCACCCAGGCCTATGCGCGCCTGTCCGACCTGCGCATCGCGTTGCAGCGCGGCCTGTCGGAACCGCGTTTAGTGAGCCGTCGCGCACTGGCCTGGTGGCCCGTCGAAGTGGCGCTGGAGCGCGTGGCCAACGCGGTGTCCGACAGCGCCTGGGCACTGCCGGCCGACCAGCCGCCGCCCGCGCCGGCCGCGGTGGCGCGGTTGGCCGACACCCTGCACGCCATGGCGCAGGCCGTGACGCGCGGCGTGGCGGTCGGCCCCGCCCCGGTGGCAACGGACGAGCCCGCCCTGCGTGAAGCCGCCGGCGCGATCGAAGCCCTGCGCGCGACGCTGGCCGGTCCGGGCTTTGCCACCGAACCCGGCCGCCCGCGCCCGCCCTCCCCAAGAACCCAACCGGACTGAACCATGTGCCTTGCCGTTCTCGCCCTGCATACCGTACCGGGCATTCCCGTCCTGATCGCCGCCAACCGCGATGAATTCCATGCCCGGCCGACGCTGCCCGCCGCGCAGTGGGCCGACGCCGCCCACGTGTACGGCGGACGCGACGCGCTGGCCGGTGGCACCTGGATGGGCGCGACCACCGGCGGGCGCTATGCGCTCGTCACCAATTTCCGCGAACCCGGCCGGGTGGTCGCCGACGCCCCCTCGCGTGGCGCCCTGGTCGAGGATTTCCTGCGCGGCCATGCCGCGCCGGCCGACTACATTGCCGCCGCCCATGCCGCGGGCCCGGCCTACAACGGCTTCAACCTGATCGTCGGCGACGCCCGGGGCGCCTGGTACGCCAGCAACCGCGATGGCGCCCCCCGGCCCCTGGCGGCCGGCGTCTACGCCCTGTCGAACCACCTGCTGGACACGCCCTGGCCCAAGCTGGCGCGCACCAAGGCCGCCTTCGAACGGGTGCTGGCCCATGACCCGCAACCCGACCTGCCGGCGCTGTTCGAGGCGCTGGCCGATCGCAGTCCGGCCGACGATGCCGACCTGCCCGCCACCGGCCTGGCGCCGGATCGCGAAAAGCTATTGAGCAGCCCGTTCATCGTCAGTCCCAACTATGGCACTCGCAGTTCCACGGTGCTGGCCCTGCGCGATGACGGCACCGGCCTGTTGACCGAAAAACGCTTCGCCCCCGACGGCGGCGCCAATGGCGAAAGCGTCCTGGCATTCGCCTGGCGTGATCATCCCGCGAGCGCCACGCCGGGATAGCGCATGCCCGCGCAAACGCCCCGCCGTGGCGAACTCGCCGACGCCAGCGCGGTCGAACTTCCTGCGTGATCATCCCTTCAAGGAGAATTGCATGAACAAGCGCATCGAACGTTGCACCATGGCCGCCGCGATGGCCCTGGGCACCCTGGCCTTTGCCGGCGTCCTGTCCACCGCGCAGGCGGCATTGCCGCCCGTGCAGCAACAGGGCAGCGTGCAGTACGTCAGCGGCGGCATCGGCCTGGACGAATCCGAGGCCATGAAGGCCGCGGCCAAGGACTACCCCCTGGCGCTGACCTTCGCCGCCCAGCGCGACGGCAAGGCCGACTACGTCGCCAACGTCGCCGTCACCATCAAGGACGGCCAGGGCAAGCAGGTGCTGCACGCCGAATCCGGCGGCCCCTACATGCTGGTCAAGCTGCCCGCCGGCCATTACAAGGTCTCCGCCACCTACGAAGGCAAGGCGCAGGAACGCGACGTGAAGGTGGAGAACAGCGGCACCGCGCGCGCCGTGTTCGAGTGGAAGTGAAGCGGCAATGACGGCCAGGCATCCTGGCAAGGCGCGCGGGGCGCCTCGGACCGGGCGTTGGCCGCCGCGGCGTCCTACACGCCCGAGAACAGGATGGCGATGATGAAGCCCATGCTGATCGTCCAGACCAGCGAACGCAGCGCGCCCCAGCCCGCCAGGTACATCGCCAGATAGCCCAGGCGCACGCCCAGCCAGCATGCCATCAGCGTGGCCACGTGCGCAGCCGGCGCCTGCGTGTAGAGGGCGAACAGCACCGCCCCGAAAAAGAACGGCAGGGCCTCGAAGGTATTGGCCTGCGCCGCATTGGCGCGGGCGCGCCAGCCTTCCTGGCGGGCCAGCCAGGTACGCGGATCATTGTTGTCGAACTGCTTGCCACCGGCCTTGGCCACGATCGTGCAGACGAACGGCAGGATCGCCGCCGCCAGCATCAACCAAGCGATCATTTTCATTGTTGCTCCTTGCGCGCGCGCGCCCCTTCCCGCCACCGGACGGGAGGTGCCGCCGCTGCGGCATGGTCGCCCGAAAGCGCGGAAATGAAAAGTGCCCGATGGCGCACCGCAAACGGAAAGCGGCCGCCGGCAAAGGCGAATGCGCAAGGCGGCGCTTACACTTGCGGGTTTTGGGCGGCGCCGCGCGACCGCGGCCACTGTGCCGGCCGTGCGCCGCCCGTCGCCTCGCAGGAAGATACATGCCCTTCGCCTCACCCGGAACCCTGATGTTTCTGGCCGCCGCCATGTTGTGGCCGGCGGCCACCCGCCGCTGGGCGCCGCTGGCGCTGGCGCTCGCCTATGCCTGGGCCTGGACGCAGGGCGGCATCGACCCCGTGGCGCTGGCCTGGCCGGCATTGCTGCTGCTGGCCGCGCTGCTGGTGCGCCCGGCCACGCCTGGGGCGGCCAGCGCCGCCGGTCATACGCTGTTCGTGATCCTGGCGGTGCTGCTGTTCCTGCATTGGCTGCCCGGTTTCCACAATCCCCTGGTGATCCCGCGCGCCGCCCTGACGCCCGATGCCGTGCCCTTCAGCATGTACCTGAACCTGGACAAGCCGCTGGTGGCGTTCTGGGTGGTGCTGGCCGCCGCGCCCGCCATGGCCGGCGCCAGCGCGCGCGCCACGCTGCTGGCGGCGCTGGCCGCCTGCGCGGCCGCGGCCGTGGCCTGCCTGGGGTTGGCCCTGGCGCTGGACGTGGTGGCATGGGCGCCCAAATGGCCCGACTCGGGCTGGCTCTGGCTCGCCAACAACGCCTTGCTGGTGACGCTGGCCGAGGAAGCGCTGTTCCGCGGCTATGTGCAGGAACGGCTGGCGCGCTGCTGGCGCGACCGTCCCTGGGGCGCCACGGCGGCGCTGTCGATCGCGGCGCTGCTGTTCGGACTGGCGCACTATGCCGGCGGCTGGCAATGGATGCTGCTGGCCGGCATTGCCGGCGTGGGCTACGGGCTGGCCTACCGCTACGGCGGCCTGGCGGCCGCCGTGCTGGCCCACCTGGGCCTGAACGCGGCGCACTACGGCTTGTTCACCTACCCGATGCGCGCCGCCCTGCATTGAGGCGCGGACGCCGCCGTTGCCAGTCCTTTGCGGCCGGCAACGGCGGCGGGGCTCAGGCCACCGCCAGGGCGGGGTAGTCGGTGTAGCCGGCCGCGCCCGAGGCGTAGAAGGTCGACGAGTCCGGGGCGTTCAACGGCGCGTTCAGCGCGAAGCGGCGCACCAGGTCGGGGTTGGCGATGTACTGCACGCCGAACGCCACCGCATCGGCGCGGCCCGCGGCGATCGCCGCCTCGGCCGATTCGCGCGTGAAGCCTTCGTTGGCGATGTACACGCCGCCGAACGACTCCTTGAGCTGCGGGCCCAGGCTGTCGGCGCCCTCGCGCTCCCGCGCGCACAGGAACGCCAGGCCACGACGGCGCGCCGCCCGCGCCACATAGTTGAAAGTCGTCGCCGGATCCGAATCACCCATCGTATGCGCATCGCCACGCGGCGACAGGTGCAGGCCGACCCGGCCGCCGCCCCAGACGCTGACGCAGGCATCCACCACTTCCAGCATCAGGCGGGCGCGGGCCTCGAGCGAGCCGCCGTAGCCGTCGGTGCGCTGATTGGTGCTGTCCTGCAGGAACTGGTCCAGCAGATAGCCATTGGCGCCGTGCACTTCAACGCCGTCGAAACCGGCTTCCTGCGCCAGTTGCGCGCCGCGCCGATAGGCCTCGACGATGCCCGGGATCTCATCGGTCTCGAGCGCGCGCGGCACCACGTAACCGCGCTTGGGGCGCACCAGGCTGACATGGCCACCCGCCGCGATCGCGCTCGGCGCCACCGGCAGTTCGCCATTCAGGAAAACCGGATCGGAAATGCGGCCCACGTGCCACAACTGCGCGAAGATGCGGCCACCGGCCTCATGCACCGCCGTCGTCACCTTGCGCCAGCCCTTGACCTGCTCCTGCGACCACAGCCCCGGCGTGTCGGCATACCCCACGCCCTGCGGCGTCACCGAGGTGGCCTCGGTCAGGATCAGCCCGGCCTCGGCGCGCTGGACGTAGTATTCGACCATCAGGTCGTTCGGCACCCGGCCTTCGCTGGCGCGCTGGCGCGTCAACGGGGCCATGATGATGCGGTTGGGCAGGGTCAGTTCCCCCACTTGCAAGGGTTCGAACAGCTGGCTCATAACAATCCTCGTGCCCGGCGGGCGGGCTTGGGTAGCGGCGGCAGGCTACATGTCTTGGTTCAATTGCCGCAGGAACGCGGCAATCACGGGTTCATTGCGACGGAAGAACACCCACTGCCCCACCTTGGTGGCCGAGATCAGTCCCGCGCGCTGCAGCACCGCAAGGTGCGAAGACACGGTGGACTGCGACAGCCCGCAGCGCCCATCGATATGGCCCGCGCACACCCCGTGTTCGAAGGTATGGCCCGGACGTTCCTCGAAGTGCGCCTGCGGCGTCTTCAACCACCCCAGGATCTCGCGGCGCACGGGATTGGCCAACGCCTTGAGAATGGCGTCGACATCAATGTCCGTGGCGGCCTCGATGGCGGTGGAAGCAGTGGTCGTCATATTGAAATATCGCAATTTATCGAATCTTATATCGAGACATTCCGATATATCGTTATGCCCCTGCCGGCCAAGGGGCTTTCCCCCCGGCCACCCGCCATCATCGCCCGGCGCCTTCGCCAACCGGCTCTCACTCCCCCTGCACCCGGCCCCGCAGGCGCTTGACCTCGCCATGCTGCACCTTGCGCTGCACCCGCCGCCGCTGCGAGGCCCGCGTGGGCTTGGTCGCCCGCCGCGGTTTCTCCACTTTCGCCGCGGCCCGCACCATGTTCACCAGCCGCTCGATCGCCTCGGCCCGGTTCTTGTCCTGGCTGCGAAACGACTGCGACTTGATGACGATCACCCCCTCCTTGGAGATGCGATGGTCGTTCATCGCGCAGAGCGCCTCCTGGATCTCGGCGGGCAGCGACGACGCCCGCACGTCGAACCGCAGATGCACGGCGCTCGACACCTTGTTGACGTTCTGCCCGCCCGCGCCCTGCGCCCGGATCATGGAGAACTCGATGTCGCGCTCGTCGATATAGAGAGAATCTTGGACATGAAACATAGCGCGAGAGTATATAGGCCCCGACGGCGCGGCAACATGCGCCGGCCGGCCGGCCCGTCCGGGGCAAAAGCTTGATGGTCATCTTCCGGATTTGCAATAATGGCCCACCTTGCGCCACTTGGCGCGGGAACGGGAACCATAGGCTCGGCGTGCGCTCAAACCGGCGCATCGCATCCTCTCAACCACCAAAAGAGAAATCCACAATGATCAAATCCGACGACACCGGCAAGCTGGTTTTGCGCCTGACCCTCGGCATTCTGATTCTGCTCCACGGCCTGTTCAAGATCACCGGCGGCGGCGTCGGCGGCATCGCCGGCATGCTGTCCTCGCACGGCCTGCCCGGCTTCCTGGCCTACGGCGTCTACATCGGCGAAATCATCGCGCCCGTGCTGCTGATCATCGGCGTCTACACCCGCCTGGGCGGCCTGATCATCGCCATCAACATGCTGGTCGCCATCCTGCTGGCGCACACCGGCCAGATCGGCAGCCTGACCAACAACGGCGGCTGGGCGCTGGAACTGCAAGGCATGTTCCTGTTCTCGGCACTGGCCATTGCCTTCATGGGCGCCGGGCGCTTCAGCCTGGCCGGCAACGGCGGCCGCTGGAACTGACCGTTCCACCCCCCGCGCCAATCCGGAAGGCTGCCGCAAGGCAGCCTTTTTTCATGGCCCGTACGGCCGGGCCCGCGGCGCCGGCCACGGTCGCGCCGGAACAATTGCTACGAACGACATCAACGGTCACGCCCGCGCAAACATCCGTCACCTGAAAGCTGTTTCGGAACCATTACAGTCCCGAACTCGCACCCGCAGACCATGGCCTAATCCCTACGAGCCCACAAAGGGCGTGGCACACGCCCCGTTGCTCGGCAGGAGATCCGACCATGAAGAAGACCATTTTGCTGATGCTGGCCGTGGCCAGCGCCCTTACCGGTTGCGTGGTGGTGCCGGCCCGTCCGGCCTATTACCGGCCGGCTCCGGCCTACTACTATTACCCGGCGCCGCATTATTACTATCACGGCGGCTATTACCACGGCTACTGATGCCGGCCCCGCCGCCGCGTAAAGGACATGCCATGAATGCCACTTCCCGGATTCTCCGACCGCGTCCGCTGGCCGCCGTTCTGCTGATGACAGCCTGTGCCGGCGCGGCGGCGCAGACCTACGCGCCACCGCCCGCCCCGGCCGCGCCCGCCTATGACAACGGCGATCCCGCCAACGCCAACCTCGCGCCGCTCGACCGCAGTCCGCAACCGCCGCCGCCCCTGCCCGTCTATACCCAGCCGCCCGCCCCCGGCGATGGCTATATGTGGGTGCCGGGATACTGGAGCCTGAACCGCTACGGCTATTTCTGGGTGCCGGGCGCGTGGGTGCTGGCGCCCTACACCGGCGCGCTGTGGACCCCGGGCTATTGGGGTTTCGTGGACGGCGTCTATCTCTGGCATGCCGGCTATTGGGGACCGCATATCGGCTTTTACGGCGGCATCAACTACGGCTTCGGCTACATCGGCATCGGCTACGTCGGTGGCTACTGGAATCGTGACCGCTTCTTCTACAACCGCGCCGTGACCAACGTGAACGTCACGCGCGTGACCAACGTGTACAACCACACCGTGGTGGTCAACAACGTCGACAATCGCCGTATCAGCTATAACGGCGGCCCCGCCGGCATCCAGCGGCGCGCCGACCCGCGCGAGGTCGCCGCGCGCAACGAACCCCACCATCCGCCCACCGATGTGCAACGCGGCTTTGCGCGCGAGGCGGGCGGCAACCGCGCGCAGTTCTTCGATCATAACCAGGGCCGTCCGCCGCAAGCCTTCATCGACCATGCGCCCGGCCGTGGCGGTTCTCCCGCGGCTGCGCGCCCCGGCGCCGGCCCGGGAAATAACCCGGGAAATAACCTGGGAAATGGCCCGGGAAAGACGCCTGGGAATGGGCCCGGGAGCGGTCCGGCCAATCGACCAGGCAACGGTCCGGACAAGGGGCCGGCCGGCGCCACGCCCGGCGGTGCGCGCCCCGAGTTCAATCGCGGCGGCCCGCCGGCCGCCCAGGCGCCCGGTCAATCGCAGTCGCGCCCGCCGCAATCGCAGTCGCCCGGCCAGCCACAGTCGCGGCCATCGCAGTCGCCCAACCAGCCACAGGCCCGTCCGCAGCAGGCCCAGCCCCAGGCGCGCCCGCAGCAAGCTTCGCGCCCCGGTCCGGCGCCCGACAACCTGGCGCAGGGCGCGCCACGCGAACATCGCGCGGCGCCCGCCAATCGCCCGGAGGCCCGGCCCCAGGGCAACCCGCAACATGGCGGCGGCCGCGCGGCCGGCGGCCAGGAAGCGCAACGCAGCGGGGGTGATCGCGGCGGGGGTGATCGCGGCGGCCCATCACGTGAAAAGGGCCGAGATTGACCGCGACGATGCGCCGCGCCGCCCGCCGGACTGGATTCCGGCGCACGGCGCAGCTACAGTGGTAAGGCCCGGCCCCGTCGATGTCCACGCGGCCCGCGGCCACCCGATACCCGGAGATTCCATGAAGCGCCTTGCCCCCCTGTTCCTCGCCTGCGGCCTGCTGGCCGGCCCCGCCGCCCACGCCGCCCTCGACGTCGGCGCGCCCGCGCCCGACTTCAGCGCCCAGGCTTCGCTCGGCGGCAACGTGTTCACCTTCAAGCTGGCCGAGGCGCTCAAGCAAGGCCCCGTGGTGCTGTATTTCTACCCCGCCGCGTTCACGGCCGGCTGCACCATCGAGGCCCACGATTTCGCCGAGGCCACCGACGAATACAAGTCGCTGGGGGCCACCGTCATCGGCGTCTCGGCCGACGATATCGACACCCTGAACAAGTTCTCGGTCAGCGAATGCCGCAGCAAGTTCGCGGTGGCCGCCGATGGCGACGGCAAGATCATGAAGTCCTACGATGCCGTGCTCGACGCCCGCCCCGACCGCGCGCAGCGCGTGTCCTACGTGATCACGCCGGATGGCAGGATCCTGTACGAATACACCAACATGAATCCCGAAGCCCACGTCAGCAACACCATGCGCGCGCTGCGCGAATGGAAGGCCGGCCGCAAGTGATTGGCTGAACGCGGCGGCCGCACCGGGGAGCACGTTCGGCTGCCCGGCAAGTATCCGCTGACCGGCGGCGACGCCTGGCAGGCAACGGCCGCCGACCGCGCGCTAAACCCTGCTCCGACTCAGTTGAACGGCCACACGGTCGGATGCGTGCCCGGCGGACTCGAAGGCCGGGTCCAGCGCGCCGGCGTCTGGGAGAACTGCGCCGCATGGCGCAACGCCACCAGCTCGCCGAAGCCCGACGGCTCGGTTTCGAGCAGGCCGGCGAAGCCCGGCATCGGACAGGACAGGCCGCCGTCGACGCGGCCGAGCGTGCGCAGCCAGTGCGCGGTCTGGGCCAGCGACACCCGCACATGCCAGCTGCCGCCCTCGGTGGCCTGGCGCGCCAGCGCCACCTGCGCGCCGAAAGCCATCAGGTAGCCCGAGGCATGGTCCAGGATCTGCATCGGCAAAGGCTTGGGCGCCTCCTGTCCGGCGGCGGCCGCTTCGGCCTGGTTGAAGCCGGCGGCGGTCTGCACCAATGAATCGAAGCCGCGGCGGTTGGCCCAGGGGCCGACGGCGCCATAGGCGGACAACGATACGTACACGATGCCGGGGCGCAAACGCGCCGCGTCCTGGGGGCCGAAGCCGAGCGCCGCCATGCCTCCGGGGCGGTAGCCCTGCACGAACACGTGCGCACTGCGCAGCAGGTTGGCCAGCGCGATGCGGCCATCGGCGGTATCCAGGTCGGCCTGCACCGACAGCTTGCCGCGGCTGGTGTCGATGAGGTTGGCGATGTTGGGCAGATGCGGCGAGTTCACCAGCATCACGTCGGCGCCATAGGCCGCCAGCGCCCGGCCGCACACCGGCCCGGCGATGATGCGGGTCAGGTCCAGCACGCGGATGTCCTTGAGCGGACGCGCATCGTGCCCGTACTTGGGCAGCGGCCGCGGGTCGGCTTCGCCGATGCGCTCGATCGTCAGCAACGGCTGCGCCGCGATGGCCTGGCCTTGCGGATGGCGGTCCCATTCATCGAAGCTGCGCATGGCGGCGACCACCATGCCGGCATCCGCGGCCACCTGTTCGAAATCCAGCGCGCGCCAGCGTGCCAACGCCTGCTCGACCGCCTCGCGGGTCGCGCCGTCGCCGGTGGGACAGCCCAGCAGCGCCAGGGCGCCATCGCGGTGATGCGGGAAATTGGCGTGGATGCGCACCCAGCCGCCGTCGCCGCAGCGATAGGCCCCGGTGATGGGGTCGCGCGGGTCGGGCGCGACGCCGTTGATGGTGAAATGGCTGCGGCATTCCTGCGCCGCATGCAGCATGTCGACACCGACCTGCTGGCGTTCGCCGCCGCGCAGATGCCAGATTTCCGCCGCCGCCAGCGCCGCCGCGGCCATGCTGGCCTGGGCCGCGGTGCCCACCGCGAACGAAGACGGCAACACCGGATCCGCGCCGGTCAACACCACGTGCTCGAGCGCTTCGTCGGGCAGGTCGAGCGAGCGCCACAATTGTTGCAGGACATCGCGCGACGTCCTGGCGGCGGGTGTGCGTCCTTTGAGGAAGGACGGGCGGAGATCCATCAAATGTCCCATATCGTCATTTTTTTGTTTGATCGTCAGATGAATTACATGGCGGCCGTGACGACGGCGTCAATACAGGGAAAGCGCCAGCGTGTTTCATGGTTTGACCGCCCGCCGCGCCCGATCCGGGGAGCTTTGGCTGTGGGGCGCCGTCTCCATCGGCCGGTCCACGGCGCCGCGGTTCGTCACATCTACTCGTAGTTTTTACAAGGTGTGCGGCGCGGCCCGGGACGGCCTGGGTCCGCGAGATAGAATGCCAGCCTCGCCGCGCGCCTCCCGCCCCCTCTTTCCGGACCCACCGCCCGCATGCATACCCTGATCTGGCTGCGCACCGACCTGCGCCTGCACGACAACCCCGCCCTGGCGGCCGCGGCCGCTGAAGGCACCGCC
Source organism: Achromobacter sp. EG18 (assembly GCF_059759395.1). Classification (NCBI taxonomy): domain Bacteria; kingdom Pseudomonadati; phylum Pseudomonadota; class Betaproteobacteria; order Burkholderiales; family Alcaligenaceae; genus Achromobacter; species Achromobacter sp. EG18. Next base: position 748,087 of record NZ_CM186213.1, on the reverse strand, counting down.
ACCGCCCTGTTCATTGCCGCGCCGGGCCAGTGGCGCCTGCATGGCGACGCCCCGGCCAAGGTCGACTTCTGGCTGCGCAACCTGCGCACGCTGTCGCGCGACCTGGCCCGGCTCGGCATTCCCCTGAAGCTGCTGACCGTGGATACCTGGGACCAGGTGCCCGATGCGCTGCCGCGGTTCTGCCGCGAACACGGGATCACGGCGGTCCACGCCAACACCGAATGGGCCGTGAACGAACGGCGCCGCGACGACGCGGTGGCCTGCCGCCTGGCCGAGGCCGGCATCGACTGGACCCTGCACCATGGCGCATCGCTGCTGCGTCCCGGCACCGTGGTCACCGGCAAGGGCGATTGCTACCGCGTCTACACCCCCTATGCGCGCGCCTGCCGCGAACGCCTGCGCAGCGCGCCGCCGCGCGCGCTGCCGGCGCCCCGGCCGCAGGCGGCCCCGGCCTGGGCCGCCGACCCGCTGCCCGAGGCCTTCGAAGGCTATGCGCCCGCCAGCGACGCCATCCGCGCACTGTGGCCAGCCGGCGAGAGCGCGGCGGGCGCGCGCCTGGACGCCTTTGCCGACGGCGTCATCGACGCCTATCGCGACGAGCGCGACTTCCCCAGCCTGCCGGCCACCAGTTGCCTGTCGCCCTATTTGGCGGCCGGCGTGCTGTCACCGGGCCAGGCGCTGCGCGCCGCGCTGGCCGCCAACCAGGGCGAACTCGAAAGCGGCAAGGCGGGCGCGGCCACCTGGATCAACGAACTGCTGTGGCGCGAGTTCTACCAGCACCTGCTGGCGGCGTGTCCAGCGCTGTCGATGCACCAGCCCATGAAGCCGGAAACCGCGGCCGTGCCGTGGCGCGACGCGCCCGACGACCTGCGCGCCTGGCAGCAGGGCCGCACCGGCCTGCCGATCGTCGATGCCGCCATGCGGCAGCTGCTGGCGCTGGGCTGGATGCACAATCGGCTGCGCATGGTGACGGCCATGTTCCTCACCAAGAACCTGTTGATCGACTGGCGACTGGGCGAAGCCTGGTTCATGGCGCACCTGGTCGACGGCGACCTGGCGGCCAACAACGGCGGCTGGCAATGGAGCGCCTCGACCGGCGCCGATTCGGTGCCCTACTTCCGCGTCTTCAACCCGCTATCGCAATCGCGCAAGTTCGATCCGCGCGGCGTGTTCCTGCGCGAATGGCTGCCCGAGCTGGCGCACCTGGACGACAACGCCATCCACGATCCCAGCCCGATGGAGCGCGCGGCGGCCGGCTATCCCGCGCCGATCGTCGACCTGCCCCAAAGCCGGCTGCGCGCGCTGGAGGCCTTCGGCAACCTGCCCAAGGCCTGAGCGGCGGCCAAAATGGTCCATCACATCATGGCCGCCCCGGCTTGCGCTCATTTACGTTTCGTATAGTTTCAGAATGTTTTGACGTAGATCAACCCAGCGATATCGTCCGTCCCCGATGATCCGGCAGCAACACGCCCCGCCCATCACAGGACGAATGACGCATGCGCAATAACCAGCCGGTCTACGACAAGGAATACACGCTACACGACGAGCAGTACCTGATATCGCGCACCGACGCCCGCGGCCGCATCATCTACGCCAACCCGGCGTTCGTGGAGGTCAGCGGCTTCGCGCGCGAAGAACTGGTGGGCGCGGCCCACAACATCGTGCGCCATCCCGACATGCCCGAAGCGGCCTTCGAGGACCTGTGGCGCACCATCCAGCGCGGCGAATCCTGGACCGGCGTGGTCAAGAACCGCCGCAAGGACGGCGGCTACTACTGGGTGCTGGCCAACGTCACGCCCATCATCGAACGCGGCGAGACGGTCTGTTATGCCTCGGTGCGGGTCAAGCCGACCCGCGCGCAGATCGAGGCCGCCGACGCCGCCTACCGCAGCCTGCGCGACGGCAGCGCGCGCGGCTTCCGGCTCAGCCGCGGCCAGGTCAAGCCGACCGGCCTGCGCGGCGTGCTGGCATGCCTGAAGCTGTGGCGCCTGACCGGCGTGCGCTCGCGCATGCTGGCCTGGGCCGTGCTGGCCAGCACGCTGTTCCTGGGCGCGGCCGGCGTGGCGCTGTATGGCATGCTCGATCGCATGAGCACCGAGGAAATCGCCCTGGCGGCGGCCATGCTGGCGACCGGCGTGATCCTGATCTTCGCTTCGGGCTGGGGCTTTGCCCGCTCGATTTCCGGGCTGCTGGTCACCGCCACCGATTTCACGCGCCAGATCGCCGCCGGCAATCTCAGCACGCCCTTGCCGCCGGCCAGCATCCGCGACGAGATCGGCGCGCTGAAGTTCTCGCTGGAAGTGATGCGCAAGAGCCTGGTGAGCATCACGCGCGACGTGCACAACGGCATCGAAAGCGCGCTCACCTCGGCCGCCGAGATCGCCGACGGCAATGCGGACCTGTCGGCCCATACGCAACGCCAGGCGGCCTCGCTGGAGGAAGCCGCGGCCAGCATGGAGCAACTGGCCTCGACCGTGAAGCAGACCGCCACCAACGCGCACGGGGCCGACCAGATGGCCAACCAGGCCTCGGACGTGGCCCGGCGCGGCGGCCAGGTCGTCGACGACGCGGTGCGGGCGATGCAGGGCATCGTGCAGAGCACCGCGCGCATCAGCGAGATCGTCGGCATCATCGACGGCATCGCCTTCCAGACCAACATCCTGGCGCTCAATGCCGCGGTCGAGGCGGCCCGCGCCGGCGAGGCCGGCAAGGGCTTCGCGGTGGTGGCCGCCGAGGTGCGCAGCCTGGCGCAGAAAAGCGCCACCGCCGCGCGCGAGATCAAGGAGCTGATCGAGGCCTCCAATCACAAGGTCGAGGACGGCGTGCGCCACGTCGAGCGCGCCGGCGAGGCCATGCTCGACATCGTCGGTTCGGTGCAGCAGGTGACCCAGATCGTCAACGAGATCGCGGCCACCTCCAACGAGCAGCACACCGGCATCGACAACGTCAGCCGCACCATCTCGGAAACCGACAGCGCCGCGCAGAGCAACGCGGCGCGCGTGGAACAGGCCAGCCGGGCGGTGGACAACCTGCGCACGCGCGGCGCGCAACTGCGCCACGCCATCGAGGTGTTCCGCATTGCCGGCGCGCAGACCGTGCTGCCCAAGCGCGCCGCGGCGCCGGCGGCGGCGTTGCTGCCCGCGTCGCGGCCGGCGCAGCCGTTGCTGGAACGGCGCGCCCAGTGACGCGCGGCGCGCGGGCTCAGGCCGCCGCGGCGGCGGCCTGGATCGCCGCAAGCTGGCCCGCCAGGCCCGCCTGCGCGGCGGCAAAGCGGCCGTCCAGCGCGGCCGTGCCGACCGTGAAACCGGCCGCTCCCGCGCGGCAGGCCGCCTGGATGCGGGCCGGCGTATCGAGCGAGCCCGCCACGATCACCGGCCGCGCCACGCCGCACACTTCCCGCATCAGCGCCGGCACGTCGACATCGGCACGGTAGGCCAGCAGATCCAGGCCGTGCACGCCGGGCTTGGCGGCCAGTTGCCGCGCGCTGTGCGCGATCTGTTCGCGTGTGCCGCCCAGGATGCTGGGATGGCCGTGGACGCGTCCCGGAAACGGGTAATAGCGGATGCGCGAGCCGGCCAGCAGCGCCAGCGCCTCATCCACATGCGTGCCGCCCAACAGGCAGTCCACGTCGAGTTCCAGCGCGGCGCGCACCGACGCCAGTTCGCTCTCGCGGTCCTGCGAGACCACCTCCAGATAGCAACGCGCGCCCGCCGCGTGGATGGCGCGCCGCAGGCGTCCCAGCACGGCCAGCGGCTGGCCGATGTCCTTGAAGCCGAGGTGGCGCACGCCGCTGGCCAGCGCGATGTCCAGGCAGGCATCGGCCGCGTCGATGGTGCGGTCGTTGCGGGTCAGCATGAAGATGAAGTCGGCGGGCATGCGGGTCGCGCCAGGGGCAATGGGTTCGATCATAGGTCGGGGCGCTTACGCGCGGTGGCCGGACGCGGCGGCGTCCGGCGGGTTGGCGGCCAGCCGCAAGGCATGGTCGATGGCGGTCTGCAGGCTGGCGGGATCGGCGATACCCTGCCCGGCGATGTCGAACGCCGTGCCGTGGTCGGGACTGGTGCGGACAAAGGGCAGGCCCAGCGTGATGTTCACGCCCTGTTCCAGGCCCAGGTACTTGACCGGGATCAGGCCCTGGTCGTGGTACTGCGCCACCACCACGTCGAAACGGCCCTGGCGCGCCTGCATGAAGACCGTGTCGCCCGGCCACGGGCCGCTGGCATCGATGCCTTCCCGGCGCGCGGCGGCAATGGCCGGGGCGATGATGCGTTGTTCCTCGTCGCCGAACAGGCCGCCTTCGCCGGCATGCGGGTTCAGCCCGGCCACCGCCACCCGCGGCGCGGCGGCGCCCAGCGCGCGGCCGCCCTGGTGCGCCAGCCGGATCGCCGACAGTTGCGCGTCGAAATCGGCGCGCTCGATGGCCTGGCGCAGCGAGCAATGGATGGTGACCAGCACCGTGGCGATGGCCCCATTGGCCAGCATCATCGCCACGCGCGCGGCGCCGCCGCGTTCGGCCAGGATCTCGGTGTGGCCGGGGTACGGCACGCCGGCCGCGGCCAGCGCTTCCTTGTGCACGGGCGCCGTGACCATGCCCGCAACCCGGCCCTGGCGCGCCAGGTCGATGGCCAGGCAGATGGCCTGGTATGCCGCCCGGCCGGCAGCCGCGTCGATCCGCCCGAATGGCGGCGGCGCCGGCATGCGCGACGATGGCAACAGGCGAATCTCGCCGGCCTCCCATCCGGCCCGGATCCCGGCCACGTCTTCCACCACCCGCAGGCGGGCGGCCGCGCCCAGCGGCGCCAGCGCGCGCGCCATCACGCCGGCATCGCCGACGACGACGCAGCATTGCGCGTAGCGCGCCCGCAGCAGGGTCCTGGCGACGATTTCCGGCCCGATGCCGGCGGGATCGCCCATGGTGATGGCCAAGGGCAAGGCGGGCGCGGGCAGGCCGGCGCGCGCGGTCACGGGGTTCATCGGCACAGCAGTCTCCAGGCGGCATCGCGCAATGCGCCGGGCCCGCCAAAGCCGCCCGCCTTCATGGCGATCGACAACGGCTGGCCGGCGCACACGGCGGTCCCGGCGGGAAAGCCGGGCGCCAGTTCACAGGTCAAGGTAAGGGTGTCGATGGCCAGCGCCTCGAGCAGCGCGGCCAGCGTGTCGCCGCCGGTTGCGATCAGGCCATCGAAGCGATGCCGCGCCATGGCGCGCCCGGCCTGCGCCACCAGCGCCGCCAGGACCGCCGCCGGTTCGGCTTGCGGCGAACGCGGTGCGCGCAGGCAGGCCAGCGTGTCCTCGTCCGCGATCTCGTCGGCCCGGGTCGCCAGGCGCGCGCCGGCCGCCCGCAGGGCCTCGCACTGCGCCTGGCTGGCCGGGTTGGCGCTGCCGACCACGACCAGCACGCGCGTCGCGCGGCGGGCCATGGCGGCGGCGGTGATGGGCGCCTCCGCGCTTTGCGCCGCCAATGCCCGCGCCAGGCCGGGCGATCCGGCCCAAAGGCATGAACACCCCTGCCCCCAAAGCTGTGCCACCCGCGCATCCAGCGCCTGTTGCGTAGCGGCGTCCAGCACCAGCACGCGCGCGGTGGCGATCGCCGCGCGCAGTTGCATCGCGCTGGCGTCCTCGGGGATGACGCAGGCAGGCCCGATGTCCGGGTCGATCAGGTCGAGCAGGCGCGCGCTGCGCGCCGGATGCACCGGATCGGCGCCGTAGGGGCTGGCATCCACCGGCACACCATGCACGTACTGGATTCCCCCGCGCGTCACCCGCCCCGCCTCGGCAAAGGCCGGCGCCACCACCAGCAGCCGCCGGCCGCTGGCGCGCATGGCCGCCGCCAGTTCCGTCCGGACGTGGCCCCTGAGCGTCGAATCCATGGTCTTGTACAGGATGCCGCGCGCCGCCAGCGCCCGGGTGGCCTGCGCCACGAGGCGGCCGGCTTGCGCTTCGGGACAGGCGCGGCTGCCGGTGTCGATGGACAACACGGCGTGCGTCTGGTCGCCCGGCACGCCGCGATGCACCCGCACCGCGCCGAAACCGCGCAGGAATGGCGCGGCGCCATCGGCGGCGCTGGTGAGGTCATCCGCCAGGATGGCGATCGCCTGGCGAGGGTTTTCCGGTGAGTTCATATTGGTGATTAAAATGCATCTCACCCACCAGGAAAATCGATCATTTCTGACGATTATTCGTGATTAAAGATCACCAATGAAGCCGACCCGCCGCCCCTCCCTGAACGACCTTCGCGCCTTCGAGGCGGTCGCCCGCCTGGGCTCGGTGCGCGCGGCCGCCGACGAACTGGCGCTGACCCACGGCGCGGTCAGCCGGCGCCTGGCCAAGCTGGCCGACGACCTCGGGCTGGCCCTGGTGGAGCCCGCCGGCCGCGGCTTGCGCGTCACCGCGGACGGCCAGTTGCTGGCCTCGACCATGCAGCGCGCGCTGGCGCTGATCCAGGACACCATCGACACCCTGCAGGCGCGCGATACGCGGCGGCCGCTGGTGCTGTCCTGCGAGCGCTCGGTGGCCATGCGCTGGCTGATCCCGCGGCTGTCGGCATTCCAGGACCGGCATCCGCAGATCGAACTGCACCTGTCGGTCGGCGGCGGCCCGCTGGACTTCGCCCGCGACCAGGCCACGCTGGCGCTGCGGCGCCTGGACTTCCCGGTGCATCCCGACTGGATCGTCACGCCGCTGATGGCGGAAAACATGGGCCCGGTCATGGCCCCGTCGCTGTTGCCCGCGTTCCAGGCCGGCGACTACGTGGCGCTGTCCTCGCGCACCCGGCCGCGCGCCTGGGACGACTGGCTGAATCAAGCCCCGGGGCGGCCCGCCCCGCGCGCCACCCGCAGCCTGGATCATCATTTCCTGATGGTGGAAGCGGCCGCCGCCGGCCTCGGGGTGGCGCTCAGTCCGCGCATCCTGGCGCTGGACGACCTGCGCAGCGGCCGCCTGGTGGCGCCGCTGGATTTCACGCCCGACGGCTCCAGCTACGGGCTGATCGAATCGCGCGCCACGCCGGCGGGCGCGGCGCCGGCGCTGGCGGCCTTGAAGCAATGGCTGGTCGACGCCGCGGCCGACGCCTGAGCGGCGCCAGGCCGGGCCGACCGGCGTGTCATGGGGCGACGGCCGCGTCCTTGTCCAGGCGCTTCATGAACACCAGCAGTTCCTTTTCCACCTGCTTGTCGCCGCGCGCCTGCGCGGCCTTCAGGCCGGCCTCCCAGGCCTCGCGCGCGCCGGCCTTGTCACCCCGCCCCAGGCAGGCCTTGCCCAGCCACTTCCAGGCCACCGAATAGGCGGGATCGAAGGCGAGCGAGGCGCGCAAGTGCGTTTCGGCATCGCCAAAGCACTCCTGTTCGGCGTAGGCCTTGCCCAGCGAGAATCGCAACAACATGTTGTCGGTGCCCTTGGCCAACATGGTTTCCAGACGATCGATCATTTCCCGCATGGCCGGCCTCCTTTGCGCCGATTGCGCTGACAGCGATGGCACATGATAGGCCGCGGCCCACGTCGCGACGGCAATAGCCCCGCGCCGCGCGGGGATAGCATCGCAACACGGGCATACCCGCAACGCCGACAGGGATTTGCGGCGGCGCGCGCGCGGCTGCTCTAAAATTCGCGCTCCCTTCCCTGTCGCCGCGGCCCCGAACGCCCGGCCCTCTCGCCGGTTTTACATGCCCCTGCATCTCATCGCGCTGGCCGCCGCCGCCTTCGGCATCGGCACCAGCGAATTCGTCATCATGGGGCTGTTGCCCAACGTCGCCGCCGACCTCGACGTCAGCATCGACATCGCCGGCCTGCTGATCACCGGCTACGCCATGGGCGTCGTGATCGGCGCGCCCATCATGGCCATCATCACCGCTCGGCTGCCGCGCAAGGCCACGCTGATCGGCCTGGCCAGCACCTTCGTGCTGGGCAACCTGCTCTGCGCGCTGGCGCCGGGCTACGGCACGCTGATGGCCGCGCGCGTCTTCACCGCCTTCTGCCATGGCGCCTTCTTCGGCATCGGCGCGGTGGTGGCGGCCGACCTGGTGCCGCGCCACCAGCGCTCCAGCGCCATCGCGCTGATGTTCACCGGCCTGACGCTGGCCAACGTGCTGGGCGTGCCGCTGGGCACCGCGCTGGGCCAGGTGGCGGGCTGGCGCTCGACCTTCTGGGTGGTCAGCGCCATCGGCCTGGCCGCGGTGGCGGCGCTGGCGGCCTGGCTGCCCGGCCGCATCCCGATGCAGCCCGGCAACATCCTGCGCGAATTCCGCGTACTGCGCGACGTGCGCGTGCTGTGGCCGCTGCTGGCCAGCGTGCTGGCCTCGGCCGCGCTGTTCTGCGTGCTGACCTACATCGCGCCGATCCTGCGCGACATCACCGGCGTGTCCGAACGCGGCGTGACCGGCGTGCTGCTGCTGTTCGGCGTCGCGCTCACGGTGGGCAGCACACTCGGCGGCAAGCTGGGCGACCGCAACCTGGAAGTGTCGCTGCGCCGCATCTTCCTGGGCCTGCTGCTGGTGTTCCTGGCGCTCAGCCAGGCCATCCACGCGCTGGCGCCGATGCTGGTGATGACCTTCATCTGGGGCACGTTCGGCTTTGCCGTGGTGCCGCTGCTGCAGACGTTGATCGTGGACCAGGCGGCCGAGGCCCCCAACCTGGCCTCGACGCTGAACCAGGGCGCCTTCAACCTGGGCAACGCCGGCGGCGCCTGGCTGGGCAGCCTGGCACTGGGCCACGGCCTGCCGCTGACCGATCTGCCGTGGATGTCGGCGGCCATCACCGCGGCGGTGTTGCTGCTGACCCTGTGGGGTACGCGCTACTATGGGCGCCACGCCGGGATGACGCAGACGCCGCCGGCCGGCGCGCTGGCCTCGTCCCGTTCCGACGCCTGACCCCTGGGAGCCCGCATGAGCACGATCTACGATTTCTCGGCCCGCGACATCCACGGCGCCGACCAGCCGCTGGCCGCCTACCGCGGCCGGGTCCTGCTGGTGGTGAACGTGGCCTCGAAATGCGGCTTTACGCCGCAGTATTCGGGCCTGGAAGAGCTGTACCGCGCCTTGCGCGACGACGGCCTGACGGTGCTGGGCTTCCCGTGCGACCAGTTCGGCCGCCAGGAGCCGGGCAACGAGGCCGAGATCCTTGATTTCTGCACCACGCAGTACGACGTCACCTTCCCGCTGTTCGCCAAGATCGACGTCAACGGCGCCAACGCCGACCCGCTGTACCGCTGGCTCAAGGGCGAGAAGCCCGGCGTCTTCGGCACCGAGGGCATCAAGTGGAACTTCACCAAGTTCCTGGTGGGCCGCGACGGCCAGGTGATCAAGCGCTACGCCCCCACCGACACGCCGGCGGGCCTGAAGGACGACATCGTCCGCGCCCTGGCGGCGCCGGCCGCCTGATTCGTCCCGAGGCCGTCCGCCCGGCCATCCCGGGTCAGGGGCCGGCCACTGAATCGTCACGCCCGCCGCCCTGCTCCCCCAATCCGGCACGCATCCCGCCGCGCCGCTCAACGCAGCGGCGGCAGGCGGCCGCGCACCGTGTGCGCCTTGACGATGGCGGTGTTGGTTTCGGCGAATTCGGTCACGCGTTCCAGGATGCCGTCCAGGTGCGAGATCGAACGCAGCACCATGCGCGCGAAGAAGCAGTCGTCGCCCGTGACCTTGTCGCACGCCACGAATTCCGGAATCTCCTGGATCAGTCCTTCGACCCGCCCCAACTGCCCGGGCAACGGCCGGATGCGCACGATCGCTTCGAGCGTATAGCCCAGCGCCACCGGATCGACGTCCAGCGTGTAGGCGCGGATCACCCCCGATTCCTCCAGCCGCCGCAGGCGGTCGGCCACGCTCGGCGCGGACATCCCGACCTGGCGCGCCAGGTCGGCGGTGGTGGTGCGCGCATTGGCCGTCAGCATCTCCACCAGGCGGCGGTCGATGCCGTCCAGGACCGGACTTTCATTCTTTAGGTCATTCTGCATAAATTCCACCCGAACGAAGGTTCAAACACAAAACTGCCGCAGCAACATCATATAACCGTGCTGATCGGCCTGGGATAATTTCTCCATCGAATCACGGACCGCATGGTCCCCTGGAGCCTTCCATGTCCCCCTCATCCGATCGCATTGGCCTGGCCCAGATGGCCGCCGCCATGACCCTGTCCGGCACCCTGGGCGTGTTCGTCCTGGAATCCGGCCAGAGCGCCTGGAACGTGGTGTTCTTCCGCTGCGTCTTCGGCGCCCTGTCGCTGTTCCTGTATTGCTGGGCGCGCGGCCTGCTCAAGCCCGGCCTGTTCACGGCCCGCACTCTGGCGCTGGCCCTGGCCGCCGGCGCCGCGCTGGTGCTGAACTGGGTGCTGCTGTTCTCGGCCTACCGGCTGGCCTCGATCTCGCTGGCCACCGCCGTCTACAACGTGCAGCCCTTCTTCCTGATCGGCCTGGGCGCGCTGTTTCTGGGCGAACGGCCCACGCGCGGCAAGCTGGCCTGGTCGGTGATCGCCTTCGCCGGCCTGCTGCTGGTGCTCAAGCTCACCGACCATAGCGGCGGCGACGCCTATCTGTCGGGCCTGCTGCTGGGGCTGGGCGCGGCGGCGCTCTACGGCGTCACCGCCGTCATCGTCAAGCGCCTGAAGGGCATCCCGCCGCAGGTGCTGGCGCTGGTGCAGGTGACGCTGGGCGCGGTGATGCTGCTGCCGATGGCCGACTTCCAGGCGCTGCCCGCCGCGCCGCTGCAATGGGGCTACCTGGCGGCGCTGGGCCTGGTCCACACCTGCCTGATGTACATCCTGATGTACTCGGCGATCCAGAAGCTGCCGACCACCTCGACCGCCGCCCTGAGCTTCATCTACCCGGCCGTGGCGATCCTGCTGGACCTGGTGGTGTACGGCCACCACATGGACGCCACCCAGGTGCTGGGCGTGGCCATGATCTTCCTGGCGGCCGCCGGCGTCAGCCTGAACTGGCAGTGGCGCCTGCGCGGCGGCGCGCGGCCAGGCGCGGCCCGACCCTGAAGCGCGAGCCAAACCCGCACCGCGCCCCCGGGTATTCGGCCGCGCGCCCGGGGCGCCGCTATCATGGGCCTTCCGATCCGCCGGCAGTGGCCGGCGGCGCCAAGACGCTGAGGAATCCCCATGATCGATCTCTATTACTGGACCACCCCGAACGGCCACAAGATCACGATTTTCCTGGAAGAAGCCGGACTGCCGTACGAGATCCACCCGGTCAACATCAGCAAGGGCGACCAGTTCAAGCCCGAATTCCTGGCCATCGCGCCCAACAACCGCATTCCCGCCATCGTCGACCAGCAGCCGGCCGACGGCGGCGCGCCGCTGTCGCTGTTCGAGTCTGGCGCCATCCTGCAGTACCTGGCCGAAAAAACCGGCCGCTTCCTGCCCGCCGATCTGCGCGGCCGCGCCGAGGTCTCGCAATGGCTGTTCTGGCAGATGGGCGGCCTGGGCCCCATGGCCGGCCAGAACCACCACTTCTCGGGTTACGCGCCCGAGCGCATCCCCTACGCCATCGAGCGCTACGTCAAGGAAACCAACCGCCTCTACGGCGTGCTGAACAAGCGCCTGGCCGACCGCGAATTCGTCGCCGGCGACTACTCCATCGCCGACATGGCGTCCTACCCCTGGATCGTGCCGCACGCCAAGCAGGGCCAGGACCTGAACGACTTCCCGCACCTGAAGCGCTGGTTCGACGCCATCGCCGCGCGCCCGGCCGTGCAGCGCGCCTACGCGCTGGCCGACAAGGTCAACACCGCGCCGTCGGTCAGCGACGAGGAATCGCGCCGCATCCTGTTCGGCCAGACCGCCCAGAACGTGCGCTGAGCGGAGGCCGCCATGACCGATTCCCCGCTGCGGTTCCGCCGCGCGCGCGTGGGCGACCTGCCCGAGATCGTGGCCATGCTGGCCGACGACGAACTCGGCGCCAAGCGCGAAGATCCCTCGATTCCGCTCAACCCCCGCTACACTGCGGCTTTTGCCGCCATCGAGCAGGACCCGAACCAGTACTTCGCGGTGGTCGAGCGCGACGCGCGCCTGATCGGCTGTTTGCAGTTATCGTTCATACCCGGCCTGTCGCGGCTGGGCCAATGGCGCGGACAGATCGAAAGCGTGCGCATCGCCTCGTCGGCGCGCGGCCAGGGCCTGGGACGCGCCATGTTCGAGTGGGCCATCGAGCAGTGCCGCGCGCAGGGATGCGCCATGGTGCAGCTGACCACCGACCGCGCCCGGCCCGACGCCCGCCGCTTCTACGAAAGCCTGGGTTTCGTGGCCAGCCATGACGGCATGAAACTGAGCCTGTAGCGCCGCCCCCGGCGCCAGGCCTGATACACAAGGAGCGCCCATGCACGGCGAATACAAAGTCCCCGGCGGCAAGCTGGTGGTCGCGGACCTGGAAGTCCGCGACGGCCGCCTGGCCGACGTCCGCATCAGCGGTGATTTCTTCCTGGAACCGCCCGAGGCGCTGGAAGCCATCAACCGCGGCCTGAACGGCCTGCCGGCCGACGCCGGCGAACTGGAACTGGCGCTGGCGGTGCAGTCGGCGCTGCCGCCCGACACCGAAATGTTCGGCTTCTCGGCCGAGGCCGTGGCGGTGGTGCTGCGGAGGGCGCTGGCATGACGCGCACCGACTGGAACGACTACGACTGGCAACTGATCCACGAAGCCCCGCAGCGCCCCGCGCTGCACATGGCGCTGGACGCCGTCATCACCGATGAGGTCGGCGCCGGCACGCGCCCGCCCACCCTGCGCATCTGGGAATGGTCGGCGCCCGCGGTCGTGATCGGCCGCTTCCAATCGCTCAAGAACGAAGTCGATCCCGAAGGCGCCCGGCGCCACGGCATCGAGGTCGTGCGCCGCGTCAGCGGCGGCGGCGCCATGTTCATCGAGCCGGGCAACAGCATCACCTATTCGCTGAGCGCGCCGCAGGCGCTGGTGCACGGCATGAGCTTCCAGGAAAGCTATGCCTTCCTGGACGCGTGGGTGCTGCAGGCCCTGCAGGGGCTGGGCATCAAGGCCTGGTACCAGCCGCTCAACGACATCGCCTCGGACATCGGCAAGATCGGCGGCGCGGCCCAGGCGCGCCGCGCAGGGGCAGTGCTGCACCACGTCACCATGTCCTACGACATCGACGCCGATAAAATGGTGGAAGTCTTGCGCATCGGGCGCGAGAAACTGTCGGACAAGGGCACCACCAGCGCCAAGAAGCGGGTCGACCCGCTGCGCACCCAGACCGGGCTGGCGCGCGAGGTCATCATCCAGCGCATGGTGGACACCTTCGCCAGCCTGCACCGGCTGACGCCGGGCCAATTGGGCGCGGCCACGCTGGCCCAGGCCGAGGCCCAGGCCGCCGAAAAGTTCTCCACGCCCGAATGGACCGCGGTCGTCCCCTGAGGCGCCGCGGGTTTGAGTCGGACGGTCGCGCCCGCGGGCGCGGCCGGGTTTTCTGGAGGTAGTTCAATGCGTCTTCCCCGCAAGCCGCGCGGCCTGTCCGCCGCGGGTCTGGGAGCCGTCCTGCTGGCCCTGGCCGGCTGCGGCAGTTCGCCCCCCGCCAACATCACCCTGGACTCGCCAACGGCCGGCACGGCCACGCCCGAGAAGATCGGCGACCTGGCCACCGAGCGCATCAAGTGGGCGTCCAACAAGCCCGACTGCAAGGGCGACTGCCCGCGCATCGAGATCGACAGCGTGGCCTTTCCCGGCATCCCCAAGCTGACCGCGCTGGTCGACCACGTACTGGCCTACATGACCGGCACCGACGCCAATCGCCGCGGCCCGTACGAGACGCTGTCGGAATACACGCAGTATTTCTGGTCCACCGCGCGCCCGCGCGACGCCACCTACTTCAAGGCCAGTGTCAAGGACACCGTGGGCGACATCGTCTCGATCGAGCTGCACACCGAGCAGTTCCTGACCGGCGCCGCGCACGGCATTCCCGCCACCCAATACCTGAACTGGGAGCGCAGCCGCGGCCGCGTCATGGCGCTGGACGAGGCCCTGATCCCCGGGCGCCGCGCCGAATACGTCGCCGCCTTGCGCCAGGCGCACGCCAAGTGGCTGGCCGGCAATGCGGACGCCAAGCGCGACCCGGCGGCCTACAACAAGATGTGGCCGTTCCAGGAAAGCGACAACTTCGCGCTCACGCGCGACGGCATCGTGGTCAAGTACGACGCCTACTCGATCGCCCCCTACTCGCATGGCGAACCGGAACTGAGCATTCCGTACTCGGACCTGCGCGGCATCCTCAAGCCGAAACTGCTGCCCAAGTCCTGAGGACCCGCGCGTTCCGGCCGGCGGCGCCGGTGGCCGCCATCCCGCCGTAAGCGACGCGTCCCGCCAACTCCGCGGCCCAAAATGGAAACCGCCCCTGTCGGGGCGGTTTTCCTGTCTTCCTCTGGCTCCTCCGCGCGCCGGGCCGGGCCCGGCGCCAGAAGGACTTACGGGTACAGGCCGCGCACCTGGCGGGCCTGCAGGATGCGCGTGCAAGCTACGATGAACGCGGCGGTGCGCAGCGTCACCTTGTGCTCCTTGGCCACCAGCGCGATCGAGGCATAGGCCTCGCGCATGATGCGTTCCAGGCGCTGGTTGATTTCGTCCTCGCTCCAGAAGAAGCTGGAGAAGTCCTGCACCCATTCGAAGTACGACACCGTCACGCCGCCGGCGTTGGCCAGCACGTCCGGCACCACGTACACGCCGTGCTCGAACAGGATGTCGTCGGCTTCCGGGGTGGTCGGGCCGTTGGCGCCTTCCACCACGATCTTGGCGCGCACCTTGGCGGCGTTGTCGGCGGTGATCTGGCTTTCCAGGGCCGCCGGGATCAGGAATTCGGTTTCGAGCGTCCAGAACTCGTTCTTGTCCATCGCCTGGCCGCCGGAGAAGCCGCCCACGCCGCCATGCTGCGACACGTGCGACAGCAGCTTGTGGACGTCCAGGCCGGCGGCGTTGTGCACCGTGCCGGTGTGGTCCTGGGCCGCGATGACCTTGGCGCCGGCTTCATGGAACAGGCGGGCGGCGGTGCCACCCACGTTGCCGAAGCCCTGCACCACCACGCGCGCCTTGGACACGTCGATGTTCAGGTCGCGCGCGGCTTCGCAGCCGACCACGAACACGCCGCGGCCGGTGGCCTCGACGCGGCCCAGGCTGCCGCCCAGCGCAATCGGCTTGCCGGTCACGACGCCGGTGGCGGTCGAGCCTTCGTTCATGGAGTACGTGTCCATCATCCAGGCCATGGTCTGGGCGTTGGTGTTCACGTCAGGGGCGGGAATGTCCTTGGACGGGCCGATGATGACGCCGATTTCCGAGGTGTAGCGGCGCGTCATGCGCTCGATCTCGGACTGCGACAGCTTGCGCGGGTCGACGCGGATGCCGCCCTTGGCGCCGCCGTACGGCAGGTTGACCGCGGCGTTCTTGACCGACATCCAGGCGGCCAGCGCCATCACTTCCGACAGCGTCACGTCCTGGTGGAAACGCACGCCGCCCTTGCCCGGACCGCGCGAGGTGTTGTGCTGCACGCGATAACCCTCGAAGTGGGCCACGCTGCCATTGTCCAGCTCGATCGGCACATCGACGATCAGCGAGCGCTTCGGACGCTTCAGGGTCTCGACCCAGCGCGCCAGCGAACCGAGGTACGGCGTGACCCGGTCGACTTGTTGCAGGTAATTACCCCAGGGGCCGAGTTCGTCGGCATTCAGATAAGACGGCAAGGCATGGGTGGGAGTTTGAGACATGAACATGCTCTCCTGACAAAGTTGCGCCATTTTATCCATATCCTTATTGTGTCCCCATATTTTATGGAAAAATATTAATTGGGGACATAATACGGAAATGAAGACCGTGAGCGTCACCGAGCCTGCCGAAACGCTGCGCCTATCCTAGCCCCGCTCGTCGGCAGCGTCCACCCCGTGCGCGCCCGCCCCGCCCACTCGACTCGCCCGGCCCCAGCCCAGACACCCGCGCCAGCAAGGCCCTGCCTACCGCGCCCCGGCCGCCCCCTCCCCCTCTTGCTTGCGCCCCGACGCCACATCACATTCGCGTGTCAGTCCGGCCCGGGGCGCCTGTCGCACCTTGCTTGAAAGCGTCATCCAGTTGAATCAGAATCAACCGGCCCCGGTTTTAGCGGTACCCGGCACCGGCGGCTTCCAAAGCTTGTCATCCCGCGTTGCCGGCGGGCGACCCCCGCTTGCATCCTGCACTTATGAAAATCAACCATAGAGGTGCGCATGTCGGATTTTTCCCTGATTGACAGCAATGACCCGCGTTACGCGACCCTGCAAAAGGGTTTCAACCTGCGCTTCCCCACCACGGGCCAGGGCGCCAACGCCATCTATGTCTGCAAGACCCCGCAGGACGTGCTGGACGCGGCCAATGCCGCGCTGGCTCAGGGCTGCCGCATCACGGTGCGCAGCGGCGGCCACTGCTACGAAGGTTTCGTGGCCAACAAACTGCCCGAGGACCACGGCCAACCCCTGGCCATCATCGACCTGAGCCTGATGACCGGCCTGCGCTACCGCGAGGCCGGCGACATTGCCTCGCCCTGGAACCCCGCCGCCCTCTACCGTTTCGCGGCCGCGGCGGGCAACCAGAACTGGGACGGCTACCTGGACCTGTACAAGACCGCCAACCGCACCCTGCCCGGCGGCTCGTGCTATTCGGTCGGTTCGGGCGGCCACATCGTCGGCGGCGGCTACGGCCTGCTGTCGCGCCTGCATGGCCTGACGGTGGACTGGCTGTCGGGCGTGGACATCCTGGTGCCGCAGGGCCCGGGTTCGCGCAAACTGGTGCCCAAGCATGTCAACCTGCACAGCGCCGGCGCCGACCGCGACCTCTTCATCGCCTGCCGCGGCGGCGGCGGCGGCAACTTCGGCATCATCCTGACCTACTACTACGCCGAACTGCCGGTCGCGCCGCAGGAGGCCTACTGGCTGTCGCTGTCCTATCCCTGGGCCAGCTTCGGCACCGGCACGGCCGGCCGCGCCAACTTCGCCCGCTTCATGCGCGCCTACTGGCAATGGTTCGCCGACCATGACGCGGACTGGAACAGCCCCGATCCGGCCAAGGCCAACGGCGGCCTGTTCACCTTGCTGAAGGTGCAGCACCGTTCCACCGGCGACGTGGTGCTCAGCATCCAGTACACCGGCAAGGACGGCAAGGTGGGCGGCGCGCGCGACCAGCCGTTCCTGGATTTCGTCGCCACCATGAACGCGGCGGCCGGCGCGGCGCCCGGCGTCAACCTGGCCACCAGCTGGCACGGCCCGTCGCACCGCATGGCCGAACCGGCCCCGCGCCTGCTGGCGCACGCCGTGAACGATGCGCAGAAGATGGACTGGCTGTGGCTGACGCAAAGCATCAACGGCTCGGGCAGCAACCAGCGCGGCAAGTACAAGTCCGCGTATCACAAGGCCAATTTCAGCGACGTCGAAATCATGGCCATGTGGGAGTACCTGAACGGCTCGGACGACCCGCGCCTGAACCAGGCGCTGGTGCAGATCGACTCGTACGGCGGCCGCATCAACCGCAACGACGAAGCCGCCAACCCGACCAGCGTATGCCAGCGCTCGTCGCTGCTGAAGTCGCAGTTCCAGGTGTACTGGACCGACCCAGCCCAGGACGCCTTCCACATCAAGTGGATCGCCGACCTGTACGACGAGTACTTCGCGCAGTACGGCGGCAAGCCCAGCAACCAGCCGGGTTCGCCGTTCGAGGGGTGCTACATCAACTACCCCGACACCGACATGAAGTACACCGACGCCAGCCACACCCAGGTCGACCCGCAATGGCTCGACCTGTACTACGGCAACAAGACCGCCGCGCTGATCGCCACCAAGCGCAACGTCGACCCCGACAATCTCTTCCATCACGAGATGTCGATCCCGCTGGTTGCGCCGCAGGCGTAAAAAGGCCCGCCGTCACGCTCGCCCCGGCGGGCATGACGGCGGGCCCGGGTGCGCGGCGGACGTTGCGCCGCGCACCGTGTCATGCGGACAGCAGTTGCCAGGCCAGGCGCGCCGCCGCGCGGGCGCCATGGCCGTCGATGTCGAAGCGCGGGTTGTACTCGGCCATGTCGGCCAGGCGCAGCTTGCCGCTGGCCTTGACGCGCAGCACGATCTCCTCGATCACCGCCATCGGCACGCCATAGGGCGCCGGCGCCGACACGCCCGGCATCACCGCCGCCGGCAGCACGTCCAGATCGATGGTCAGGTAGACATGGCGGGCCCGCGCCAGCAAGGCATCGACATTGGCCAGGCGCGCCGCCAGGTGGCGTTCCTGCATGTCGCGGTCCTCGACCCACACCGCGCCCACTTCCGCCGCGCGCGCATACAGCGCCGGCGTATTGGCCAGCCGCGACACGCCCAGGCAGGCGTATTGCAGCGCCAGCCCGTGCGCCTCGCAGTAATGCGCGATCTGGTCGAACGGCGTGCCGGAACTGCCCGGCCGGCCGGTGCGCAGATCGAAATGCGCGTCCAGGTTCAGCACCAGCACCGGGCCGTCGTCGCCGCGGTCGGCCAGCCAGCGCGCCAGGCCCTGGAAGCTGCCCCAGGCGATTTCGTGGCCGCCGCCCAGCACCAGCGGGCGGGTGCCCTGGCGCAGCAGGTCGGCCACCGCCAGGCCCAGGCGCTCCTGCGCGTCCTCCAACTGGTCCCCCTCGCAGGCCACGTCGCCCGCGTCCAGCAGGCGCGTCAGGCCGTGCGCCGGCAGGCCGGCCATGTACTTGCGGATGCCGGCCGGGCCGGCGGCCGCGCCGACGCGACCCTGGTTGCGGGCCACGCCCGCATCGCAGGCGAATCCCAGCAGCACCGGCTCGCCCGCGGCCGGCGCCTGGCCGGCGGCCGGCTCGACGATGTGCGCCAGGCGGCGCGTGTCGCCGCGCTCGGCGCTGTCGTCGCGCGCGGTCCACAGGCTCTTGTCGAATTGCGCCGCCGTCATGCCGCCCCCTGCCCCGCGCTCAGCACGGCCTGCAGGAATTCGCGGGTGCGGGCCTCGCGCGGCTGGCTGAAGATGACCTCGGGCGCGCCCGACTCCAGGATCACGCCGCCGTCCATCACCGCGACCACGTCGGCCACGTCTCGGGCGAAGCCCATTTCGTGGGTCACGACCATCATGGTCATGCCTTCGCGCGCCAGCAGTTTCATGACCTGCAGCACTTCGCCCACCAGCTCCGGATCCAGCGCCGAGGTCGGTTCGTCGAACAGCATGACCTTGGGCTGCATCGCCAGCGCGCGGGCGATCGCCACGCGCTGCTTCTGGCCGCCCGACAGGCTGGCCGGCATGGCCGACATCTTCTGCGCCAGGCCAACTTTGCGCAGCAGGTCCTCGGCCAGCGCGTTGGCCTCGTCGCGCCCCATGCCGCGCAGCTTGCGCGGCCCGACGGTGACGTTGTCCAGCACCGACAGGTGCGGGAACAGGTTGAAGCCCTGGAACACCATGCCGACCTGCATGCGCAGGCGGTTCAGCTCGGCCTCGGGCAACAGCTCGCCTTCGTTCTGCAACGTCTGGCCGCAGATCTCCACGGTGCCGCCCTGGGCCACTTCCAGCCCGTTGCAGCAACGCAGCAAGGTGCTTTTGCCCGAACCGCTGGGGCCGATCACCACCACCACCTGCGACGGCAGCACATCGAAGTCGATGCCGCGCAGCACGGCGTGGTCGCCGTAGGATTTCTGCAGGCCGCGGATGCGGATCATTTCTTTCGGATTCGCGGCGTTCATTGCACCATCCCCCCCGCGCGCAGGCGTTGCTCGATCCTGCGCAGTATCAACATGGCGGCCGTGGTCAGGACCAGGTAGATCAGCGCCACCACCAGATAGGTTTCCAGCGAGCGGTACGACACGCTGATGATCTTCTGCCCTTCGTGCATCAGGTCATGGATCGTCAGCAGCGACACCAGCGCCGAATTCTTGATCAGCGCGATGAATTCGTTGCCCAGCGGCGGGATCATGCGCACCACCGCCTGCGGCAGGATGATGATGCGCATGGCCTGGCCCGACGACATGCCCAGCGAGCGGGCGGCCTCGGTCTGGCCGCGGTCGACCGACTGGATCGCGCCGCGCACGATTTCCGACACGTAGGCGCCGGAATACATGCCCAGCCCCAGCACGCCGCAGGCGAACGCCGGCAGCGTCACGCCGAACTGCGGCAGGCCGAAGAACCAGATGAACAGCTGCACCAGCAGCGGCGTGCCGCGAAAGAACAGCAGATAGACGCTGCACAGGTTGTAGATGATGCTGCGCTGCGGGTTGAGCCGGCCAACGCCGACCAGAAGGCCGATGACACAGCCCAGCAGCAAGGCGCCGGCGGTCACCTCGATGGTGACCACCGCGCCGCGCACCAGCGCGTCGAAGTCGGCGAAGACGGGAGCAAAATCCAGGTTCATTTCGCGGGCGCCTCGAACCACTTGTTGACGATGGCCTGGTAGCTGCCATCGGCCTTGATCTTCTGCAGCGCCTCATTCAGGCCGCGCGTCAGTTCCGGCTTGTTCTTGGGCACGGCGATGCCGTAGTCCTCGGTGGTGATCTGGTCGGCCAGCACGGTCAGGTCGGTGGTGCTCTGGGCGAACAGCTTGGCGGCCGGCTTGCCGGTGACGGCGGCATCGGCGCGGCCGATCTGCACCAGGTTGAACATCTCCTGGTTCTTCTCGACCTCGACGCGCTGCACCGACGGGTAGTGTTCCTTCAGGTAGTTGACCGACTTGGTGCCGACCTGCACCGACACCTTGCGGCCGTCCAGGTCCTTCAAGGTCTTGACCGGGCCGTCCTTCTTGGTCAGCACCACCAGGCCGCCGGCGTAGTACGGGTCGGTGAAGTCCACCACCTTGCTGCGCTCGGGCGTGATGTAGATGGCGGACACGGCGATGTCGGCGCGGCCGGCCTGCAGGGCGGGAATCAGGCCCTTGAAGTCGATGTCGATCCATTCGACCTTCTTGCCCATGGCGGCGGCCAGGGCCTCGACCAGTTCGATGTCAAAGCCGGTGCGCTTGCCGTCCTTGACGAACTCCATGGGCGGGAAGGTGGCGTCGGTCACGGCGCGGATGGTTTCCTGGGCGTGGGCGGTGCCCATGCTCCAGGCCAGGCCCAGGGTCAGGGCGGCGGTCAACAGGGTGCGGCGAGTAGTCATGGCGAATCCTGAAAGAAAAAGTGGATGCGGATACGGCGATCGGAGCGGCGTAACGGGTGTGGCGGTGTCTAGAGATGAGGCGGGAATGGCGGGGACAACGAGGAATCCGGGTACGAAATAGGTCAGTGCGCCTGCAACTTGCCCGAGATGCGGCGGGCGGCGGCGACGGTCAGGTCGATGAAGGCCTGCGGCCGCTGGGCGGCGCGGGTGGACGGCGCCATCAGCGTGATGGAGGCCACCGCCTGGTTGGCGCGCTGGAAGATCGGCACGCTCACGCCCCAGACGCCGGCGTCGACTTCGCTGTCGGTCACGGCATAGCCCTGGGCGCGGATGGCCTCCAGTTCGTCGGCCAGGCGCGCCGGGTCCAGGCCCGATTCCCTGGCCAGCACGGCCAGCGCAGCCTGCAGCCGTGCCGCCGGCATGAACGCCAGCAGCGACTTGGCCGAGGCGCCACGCGCCAGCGGCAGGCCGCGGCCCTTGGTGAAGGAGCACCGCAGCGGATGCTGGCTTTCGACCATGTCCAGGCATACCGCCTGGTCCTTGACGGCCACCAGCAGGCCGATGGTCTCGCCCGACGCCGCCGCCAGGGCGGCCATGTCCGGCTGCGCTTCGTGGATCAGGAAAGAGGACTGGTCGAAGCCCCAGGCCAGTTGCACGCACAGCGGGCCGGGGCCGTATTCACCCTCATGCTCGGCGACGAAGCCCCAGCGCTTGAGCAGCGCCACCTGGCGGTACAGGGTGCTCTGGGCCAGGCCGGTCTTTTCCGCCAGCGCGGCGATGCTCAGGGGGCCGTCGTGCCGGGCCAGCGTGGCCAACACGTACAGCACGCGGTCCGCGCCCGCCCCTACCGACTGATCCATCGAAAAGCACTCCAGATGTTGATGGCCGCCAGATTATCAATTCATGGTGCAAAAACGACCTATATTTCCCATAAATTGAGAATAACAAGGGAAAACCCCGAACAAAGGAGGCGAAAAATCCGACGCGGCACGGCTTGAGTCGGTCTCGCGGGGCCATGCGCGGGAAGCCGTCGATCCTCGCGCCCTCCCCGCGCACCGGCCGGACGGGCAAGAAAAAACCCGCCATCGGGCGGGTTTGCAAGGAAGCGGGACCGCAGGCGCTCAGGGCGCCGCAGGCTGGTCGTAGTTGTTCAACCGCACGCCCGACACGCCACCGACGCTGGGCGCGGACTTCGGGCTGGCGTCCTGCGCAGCGGGGGCTGGCGGGGACGCCTGCGCCGGCGCGGCGGGCGTTGCGTCCGTGGCAGCGGGCATCGCGGCGCCCGCGACGTCGCCGTCCGCGGCTCCCGGCACCGGCGTCTCGGGTTCGGGCGGCGCGCTGGCGCGGCGGGCCCGTTTGGCGTCCTCCTGCTGGGCGATCAGGGTCTTCAGTTCCGCGGCCAGCTTGGCGGACTTGCCCGTGGTCGCCCAATCGGACGCGTCCTGGCCCTTGGTGTCGCGCGTGGTGACGTCGGCCCCCGCCTTCAGCAGCAGGTCCACCATTGCCCTGTTGCCCGACAGCGCCGCCATCATCAACGGCGTCTCGCCGTTGGGCGCGGGTGCGTTCACCATGGCCTTGTTGTCCAGCAACAGCCGCGCCATCGCCAGCTGGCCCTTGGACGCGGCATAGTGCAGCGGCGTCCAGCCCAGGCGGTTGACCTGGGCCCCGCGCGCCATCAGGCTGCGGGCGCGGTCTACCTGGCCGGCGATGGCCAGGTACATCAGCGGGGTCTCGCCCGCCGGATTCTCGGCATTGACGTCGGTGCGCGGATTGGCCGCCAGCGCGTCGAAGACTTTCCAGGCGCCATCCACCACCGCCCGCATCAGGGCCGGCTGGCCGTTGCGGTAGCGCACGTTGGGATCGGCGCCCCGGGCCAGCAGTTCATTGATCTCGTCGGGGTAATCGTTGGCAACGTAGACCCACCAGTCCGAGGGATTGGCCGCCGCCTGGGCGGCCGGCGCCGCCACGGCGACACACAGCGCCAGCAGCGCGCCGCGGCAATGGGAAACAAGGCGGTGACGGGAGAACGCGTTGCGGGCAGCCATGGTCATCCTGATAAATTACTTTAGATATTCGACTTTAAATTATCTCTTTATCTTACTGAAAAGATTAAAGAAATTATCGGTTGACGCCCGCGCCACCTCGGCCACGCTGATACCCTTGAGCTCGGCGATCTTCTCGGCCACGTGGATCACCTTGGACGGATCGTTGAGCTTGCCCCGGTACGGCACCGGCGCCAGGTACGGCGAATCGGTCTCGATCAGCAGCCGGTCCAGCGGCACCTTGGCGGCGACCTCGTGCACCACGTGGGCGTTCTTGAAGGTCACGATGCCGGACAGGGAGATGAGGAAATTCTGGTCGAGCGCGGCCTGGGCCACTTCCCAGGTCTCGGTGAAACAGTGCATCACGCCGCCGACCTCGGCCGCGCGTTCCTCGCGCAGCATCCGCACCGTGTCCTCGGCCGAGGAACGCGTATGCACGATCAGCGGCAGCCCGGTGTCGCGCGCCGCGCGGATGTGGCGGCGGAAACGCTCGCGCTGCCAGTCCAGCGGCTCGGACAGGCGGTAATAGTCGAGCCCGGTCTCGCCGATCGCCACCACCTTGGGATGCGCCGACAGGCGCGCCAGTTCCTCCGGCTCCGGATCCGGCGTGTCTTCGTAATCGGGATGCACCCCGACCGAAGCCCACAGGTTGGGCTGCGGCTCGACCAGCGACATCAGGCCCGGCCATTCGGGCATGTTGACGCTGACCACCAGCGCGTGGGTCACCTGGTTGGCGGCCATGCGATCGAGGATCGCGGGCAGGTCGGCCGCCAGCTCGGGAAAGTTCAAATGGCAGTGTGAATCGACGTACATGAGGCTTGGATCAGGGATGGCGCGACGCCGCCGCGGCCACCCGGGCGGGGTGGCGGCCGGCGGCGTCACGACGGGTTATGCCTGGCAGGATAGCACCACGCGCTGCAGCGTCGCATGGGCGAAAAGCTTGCCGTTCAGGGGGTGCGTGGCCAGCGCGCGCTGGCGCGTGAGCCAGCGCGCCGCTTCGGCGGCACGCGCGGTGTTCATGCGCCCCGCCACCTCGGCCACGGCCGCCGCCAGCGTCGGGAAATAACGCACCGGCGCCCCGGCGGCGGCCAGCATCAGATCGGTGTACAGGCGCTGCAAGGCGTCGATCCACTCGGCGGGCGCGGCCTTTTCCAGGGCCTCGGCCAGGGTGCCGACGTCCGGCGTCTGGCCCTTGGCCAGGGGGCCGACCAGTTGCGTCAGCCATGGCGGGCAGGCCGTTTCCGCATGCTGCGCCAGCCGCAGCGCCGCCAGCGGCGCACCGCCCGCGGCGGCCAGCCATTCGCGCGCCGGTTCCACGTTCTGGTCGCGCAGCCATTGCAGCGCGGTGTCGGGATCGGGCGCCGGCAGCGGCAGGCGGCGGCAGCGCGACACCAGCGTCGGCAGCAGGCGATCAGGCGCGTCCGCCACCAGCAGGAACACGGTGTGCGGCGGCGGCTCTTCCAGCACCTTGAGCAGGGCATTGGCCGACACCACGTTCAGCGCGTGCGCCGGATACAGCAGCGCCACGCGCCAGCCGCCCCGGTGCGTGGCGGTGTTGAACCAGGATTCCAGCGAGCGGATCTGATCGATGCGGATTTCCTTGGACGGCGCCTTCTTGGCCGCGCCGGCGGCGGGTTCGGCGTCTTCCGAGACCTCGGCGGCGTCGGCCCCCTCCTCGACCGCCACGGCCTCGGGCCGGATGCGGCGCAGGTCGGGGTGGTTGCCGCTGGCGAACCAGGCACAGGCGGCGCAATGACCGCAGGCCAGGCCGTCCTGCGGCGTCTCGCACAGCAGGCTGGCGGCGGCGGCCACCGCGAAATCGAGCTTGCCGATGCCAGCCAGGCCATGCACCAGCCAGGCATGGGCGAAGCGCTCGCGGTTGCCGAGCCAGGCGCGCGCCGTCTCCATCTGCCAGGGCAGGAACTGGGGCGCGCTCATGGCCGGACCGCCACCAGTTCGCGCAGCCCGGCTTCGAGTTCGGCGCGGATCGCGGCAATCGCGCGGGTCGAATCGATCACGCGGATGCGGTCGGGTTCGGCCGCGGCGCGGGCCTGGTAGGCCGCGCGGGTGCGTTCGAAGAAGGCGGCGCCTTCGCGCTCGAAGCGGTCCGGCTCGCGGGCGTCGGCCAGGCGCGCGCGCGCCACCTCCAGCGGCACGTCGAACAGCCAGGTACGGTCGGGCCGGCCCGCCTGCATCCAGGTTTCCAGCGCGGCCACGCGTTCGGCGCCCAGACCACGGCCGCCGCCCTGATAGGCGTAGGTGGCGTCGGTATAGCGGTCGCACACCACCCACGCGCCGCGCGCCAGCGCCGGCTCGATGACCTGGTGCAGGTGCTCGCAGCGGGCCGCGAACATCAGCAATGTTTCTGTGTCCAGGCCCATCGGGTCGGTCAGCACCAGCGCGCGCAGCTTTTCGCCCAGCGGCGTGCCGCCGGGTTCGCGTGTGGACACCACCTCCAGGCCCTGGCCGCGCAGGAACTCGGCGATCCACTCGGTGTGGGTGCTCTTGCCGGCGCCGTCCACTCCCTCCAGCGTGATGAAACGTCCGCGTGAGGTCATTGCTCTTGTCCTTCTGCTGGCGCCGGATCGCTGTCCGGCGCGGGGGTGGATGCGGGTTCCGGGGCCGGCGCGCCCGAGGGCGCGGCTGGGGCCGGCGGCTTGCCGGCGGGGGCCGGCCGCGCCGCCGGCGTCTGGCCCAGGATATAACGGGAGACGTTGCGATTGTGCTCGGACAGGTTCACCGAGAACTCGCTGGTGCCATTGCCGCGCGACACGAAAAACAGGAACTTGTGCTGCTCGGGCTGCACCGCGGCCAGCAGCGCCGCGCGGCCGGCGGCCGCGATCGGCGTGGGCGGCAGGCCCGGACGCGTGTAGGTGTTCCAGGGCGTGTCGGTCTGCAGGTCGCGCTTGCGGATGCGGCCCTGGTAGGCATCGCCCATGCCGTAGATGACGGTGGGGTCGGTCTGCAGCAGCATGCCGATCTTGAGGCGATTGACGAATACCCCCGCCACGCGGCGGCGGTCGGGACCGTGTCCGGTTTCCTTCTCGATGATGGAGGCCAGCACCAGCGCCTCGTACGGCGTGGACAGCGGCAGGCCGGATTGGCGCTTGGCCCAGGTGTCGTCCAGGATGCGCTGGCCTTCCTGGTAGGCACGGCGCAGCAGGTCGTAATCGGTGCTGCCCGGCGTGAAGATGTAGGTATCGGGGAAGAACAGGCCTTCCGGATGCTTGATGTCCGAGCCCAGGCGTTCCATCAGCGCCTCGTCGCTGATGTCGCCCAGCGTCTGCTTGACGTCCGGGTTCTCGCGCAGCGCCTGGCGGATCTGGCGGAAGGTCCAGCCCTCCAGGAAGGTGATCTGGCGCTGGGTCATGTCGCCGCGCGCCATGCGTTGCAGCAGCAGCCACGGCGTATCGCCGTTGATGGCCTGGTAGCCGCCCGCCTTGAGCAGCTTGTCCTGTTCCGACAGGCGCGCCATCCACACGAACCCCGGCTCCCAGACCGGCACGCCGGCCGCATTGAGCGCGCGCGCGACCGTGCGCGGGCTGCTGCCCGGGTCCACCACGAAATCGATCCTGTCGGCCGACAGGGGAATGGGTCGGTGCATCCAGTGCCAGGCCGCGCCGACAGCCGCGGCGGCGGCCAGCACGATGAGCAGGAAAGACCACAGGACGTAAAAACGGAGTCGCTTCTTCATAAGTGTGGGAAGTTTAATGGATCGCGCGCCCCTGTCGCTGCAAAACAAGGGCCGGAGCGCGTCACGCGCCCCTTTGCCCGTCGCGGGCATGGGCCTGCCGGAATGAGAACACAGCTATCATCAAGCCTTTGATGACGAGTCTCGGGCCTACCCAGCCATGCATGCTTTCTTTGCTTCGATCCCGGCGCGCGCCGAAGGTTGCGCGCAATGCGCCCCCCTGGAGGATTTCGCGGTTTTCGGTGCCAGCGGCGCCGACGCGCTGACCTTCCTGCACGGCCAGCTGACGCAGGACGTCACCGGCTTGCCGGCCGACGCCGCCCGCCTGGCCGGCTATTGCACCGCCAAGGGCCGCCTGCTGGCCACGCTGGTCATGTGGCGCGGCGCCGATCCGGCCGAAGACGCGCCGCGTCTCTACGGCCTGGTGCGCCAGGACCTGGTCGCGGCCCTGGTCAAGCGCCTGTCCATGTTCGTGCTGCGCGCCAAGGCCAGGCTGGCCCCGGCCGCCCTGCACATCGCTGGCGTGCAGTCCGCGCCGGCGCAGGTGGCCGCGCTGGAAGCCGCCGCCGGCGCGCTGCCGCGCACCCCGTGGCAGCGCGCCGAGCTGCCCTCGGGCACCTGGATCGCCGCCCCCTCCGCCGATTCCGCGCTGCGCTGGTGGTGGATCGCCTCCGACGCGCAGCTGGCGGCGGCCGCGCCGCTGGCCGCCGTGCTCGGGCTGGCCCCGGCCGCCCAATGGCACGCCGCCGACCTGGCCGCCGGCATTCCCTGGATCACCACCGCCACCCAGGATGTCTTCATCCCGCAAACGGTCAACCTGGACCTGATCCAGGGCGTCAGCTTCACCAAGGGCTGTTATCCGGGCCAGGAAGTGGTGGCGCGCAGCCACTACCGCGGCACGGTCAAGCGCCGCATGGCCTTCGGCACCATTGCCGGCGCGGACCTGCCAGGCGCCGAGCTGGCCGGCAAGGACGTGTTCGACGCCACCCAGCCCGGCGAACCCGCCGGCCGCATCGTCGACGCTTCCCGCGCGCACGACACGGTATCAGTGCTGTTCGAAACCACGTTGGCCGCCCTGCCGGAAGGCGACCTGCGGCTGGGCGCGGTTGACGGCCCGCGCATCGCCACGGCGCCGCTGCCCTACGCCATCACGCCGTAACGGGCGTCAGACCACGGTGCCGAACAGGGCGCCGACGCCGGCGGTCACCGCCATCGCCAGCGCCCCGAGCACGGTCACGCGCAGCGCCGCCGGCGCCTTGGGCGCTCCCCCGGCCCCGGCGGCCAGGGCCCCCAGACAGGCCAGACAGGCCACCGACGCGGCGATCACCGAGCCGATCAACGGCGCCCCCGGCACCAGCGCGGCCACTACCAGCGGCAACGCGGCGCCGCCGGCAAAGGAAGCCGCCGACGCCACCGCCGCCTGCACCGGCCGGGCACGATTGTGCAGGGAAATGCCCAACTCATCGCGCGCGTGGGCATCGAGCGCGTCGTGGCGCGTCAACTGCCGCGCCACCTGTTCCGCCAGGTCGCGCGACAGGCCGCGTTCAACATAGATCTCGATCAGTTCCTCCAGTTCCTCGCCCGAATTGCGCTTGAGCGAGCGCTGCTCCATGCGCAGGTCGGCGGCCTCGATATCCGATTGCGACCGCACCGAAACGTATTCGCCCGCCGCCATCGATAGCGCGCCGGCCACCAGCCCGGCCAGGCCCGAGGTCAGCACCGCCTCGTGCGAGGCCTGGGCGGCCGCCACGCCGGTGATGAGGCTGGCGGTGGACACGATGCCGTCGTTGGCGCCCAGCACGGCGGCGCGCAGCCAGTTGCTGCGGAAAATCCGATGGTGTTCTTTGGAAGGCATTGCCGTAGACCCGATCAAGGTGCGACAAGGCTTGCGGCGGCCCCCGCCGCAAGCGGCTCACCGCGGCGTCACGCGCACCGCGGTGAGCAAGCCTATCACGCAAAGCGTGGCCTGTTCGCCCTCGTAGGCATGCACTTCGACCTGGCAGATCGACAGGCGCTTGCCCGGCTTGACCACGCGGCCGCTGGCCACGTAGCGCTCGCCCTTGGCCGGCGCCAGGAAGTTCATCTTGAATTCCGAGGTCAGCACGTCCTCGCCCGGCTGGAACAGGCTGAAGGCGGCGTAGCCGCCGGCCGAATCGGCAATGGTGGTGGAGATGCCGGCATGCAGGAAGCCGTTCTGCTGGCACAGGTCGGCGCGGTACGGCAGCACGATGTCCACCCTGCCCGGCTCGACCACGTCCAGGCTGGCGCCGAGCAGCCGCATGATGCTCTGCCGCTCGAAGCTCGCCTGGACCCGCCCGGCCGGATCGGCGCAAGTGGCGGGCGTGGCCATGTCAGTCCTGGTCGCGCTTGACCAGGTTGACGATGCTGGAGAAATCCAGCCGGCCCGAGCCGCCCGCGCTGTGCAGCGAATACAGGTTGCGCGCCAGCTCGCCCAGCGGGATCGAGGCGCGCGCCGACAGCGCCGCCTCGGCCGCCAGGCCCAGGTCCTTGAGCATCAGGTCGACGCCGAAGCCGCCGGCATAGCCCTTGGAGGCCGGGGCATGCTCCATCACGCCGGGCCACGGGTTGTACAGCTCGGTGGCCCAGTTGCGGCCCGAGCTCTTGGCGATGATGTCCGACAGCACCTTGGGATCCAGGCCGTTGGCCACGCCCAGCGCCAGCGCCTCCGAAGTGCCGGCCATGAGGATGCCGAGCAGCATGTTGTTGCAGATCTTGGCGACCTGGCCGGCGCCCGCGGGGCCGGCGTGGAAGATGTTCTTGCCCATCTTCTCCAGCACCGGGCGGGCGCGCTCCAGCGCCGCGGCCTGGCCGCCGACGATGAAGGTCAGCGTGCCGGCGGCGGCGCCGCCGGTGCCGCCCGAGACCGGCGCGTCGATCATGGCGATGCCGCGAACCTCGGCCGCCTGGGCCACCTTGCGGGCCGAGTCCGGCGCGATGGTGCTGCACTCGATCACCAGCGCGCTGGACGGGATCTTGCCCAGCAGGTCCTGGTCCAGGTACAGGCCTTCGACGTGCTTGCTGGCCGGCAGCATCGAGATCACCACCTCGGCGCCCTTGACCGCCTCGGCGGCCGAGGCCGCCGACTTGGCGCCCGCGTCGGTCAGCACCTTGACCGCCGCCGGCACCAGGTCGAACACCGTCAGGCTGTGGCCGGCCTTGACCAGATTCAATGCCATGGGCGCGCCCATGTTGCCCAAACCGATAAACGCGATACTGCTCATGATGTCCTGTCTCCTGTTGCTATTGCTGTAGGTATGAAATCAGTGATGCGACGCGATGCCGGCCCGCTCCGCGGCGGGCGTCAGCGGCCTTCCTTGCCCAGGTCGTCCAGCGGATGCGGCTGGCCTTCGGGCCAGGGCTCGTCGAAGAACTTCTGCACCCAGGCCTCGGTGGCCATGTCCAGCACCGCGGGGTTCCAGCGCGGCGTCTTGTCCTTGTCGATCAGCAGCGCGCGGATGCCCTCGGCGAAATCGCCATGCGCGGTGCAATGCAGCGCGGCGATGTATTCGGCGCGGAACACGTCGTCCAGCGACCGCAGCCGCATGCGCTGCTGCAGCGCGAACGACAGCCGCAGCGAGCCGGGCGAGCCGGCCAGCATGGTGCTGGCGGCGCGCGCCAGCCACGGATCGGCGTGGTCCTTCAGGCCGGCCAGTTCCTCGTAGATCTCGTCCAGGCGGTTGCCGCTGCACAGGCTGTTGATCAGGAACGAATGCTGGCGCAGGTTGCCGCCTTCCAGCGGCGCCTGCGGCTCCAGCGCAGTCAGGGCCCGGCGCAGCAGGCCGTCGTTGATCGAACGCGGTGGAATCGCGTCCTCGGCGCCGCCGCTGGCCTGGCCGGCCCAGGGTTGCTCTTCGAGCGAGGCCAGCAGCTTGGGCCAGTCTTCGTGGTTCAGGCGGAAATCCGCCAGCCCGGCGAAGAACGCGTCGGCGGTGTTGATCTGCGCGCCCGTCAGCGCCAGGAACACGCCAGTGCGGCCCGGCATGCGGTTCAGCAGCCAACTGCCGCCCACGTCCGGGAACAGGCCGATGGAGACCTCCGGCATCGCCAGCCGCGAGGTCTCGCTGACCACGCGGTGGCTGGCGCCCATCATCAGACCGATGCCGCCGCCCATGACGATGCCATGGCCCCAGCACAGCACCGGCTTGGGGTAGCTGTGGATGCGGTAGTCCAGGCGGTATTCGTGTTCGAAGAAGCGGCGCGCGTAGGCATTGCCCCAGGCGCCCTTGCCGGCGTTCTCGGTCATGCTGCGGTACAGGCCGTGCAGGTCCCCGCCGGCGCAGAAGGCCTTTTCGCCGGCGCCCTGCAGCACCACCAGCGCCAGGCCCGGGTCACGCGCCCAGGCGTCCAGGCGCTCGGCCAGCAGGTCGACCATCTCCAGCGACAGGCCATTCAGGGTCTGCGGCGAATTCAGCGTCGCGATCCCGAAGCGCATTCCATTGGCGGCGGCCCTTTCTTCGAACAGCACCGGTGCATTCATCTTATGTCGGCTCCTTTTTCCAACAATTGGCGGGCGATGATCACGCGCATGATCTCGTTGGTCCCCTCCAGAATCTGATGTACGCGAGTATCGCGCACCAGACGCTCCAAGGGATAGTCCCGCAGGTATCCGTAGCCGCCATGGATCTGCTGCGCGTCCAGGCAGACCTGGAAGCCCATGTCGGTGGCGAAGCGCTTGGCCATGGCGCAGTAGGTGGCCGCGTCGGGTGCGCCCGCATCCAGCTTGCAGGCCGCCAACCGCACCATCTGGCGCGCCGCCACCAGGTGGGTGGCCATGTCCGCCAGCTTGAACTGCAGCGCCTGGAATTCCGCCAGGCGGCGATTGAACTGGCGCCGCTCGTCCATGTAGCGGCGGGCCGCATCCAGCGCGCCCTGGGCCGCGCCGACCGAGCAGGTGCCGATGTTGATGCGGCCGCCGTCCAGGCCCTTCATGGCGATCTTGAAGCCCTCACCTTCTTCACCCAGCAGGTTGCCGGCCGGCACGCGCACGTTCTCGAACACGATCGGGCGGGTGGACTGGCTGTTCCAGCCCATCTTCTCTTCCTTGCGGCCGTAGCTGATGCCCTCGCTGTCGGCCGGGACGGCAAAGGCGCTGATGCCGCCCGCGCCCTCGCCGCCGCTGCGCGCCATCACCACCAGCAGGTCGGTGTCGCCGCCGCCCGAGATGAAGGCCTTGGCGCCGTTGAGCACGTAGTGGTCGCCCTGGCGCTGCGCCCGGGTCGAGAGCGAGGCGGCGTCGGAGCCGGCGCCCGGTTCGGTCAGGCAGTACGAGGCCAGCTTCTGGCCGCTGGCCAGCAGCGGCCCCCAGGTCTCGCGCAGGGCCGGCTGGCCCCACTTGCCGACCATCCAGGTGGCCATGTTGTGGATCGTCAGGAACGCGGTGGTCGAGGGATCGACGGCGGCCATTTCCTCGAACACCAGGGTGGCGTCCAGGCGCGGCAGCCCCAGGCCGCCGATGTCCTCGCTGGCGTAGATGGCGCAGAAGCCCATCTCGCCGGCGCGCGCGAACGCCTCCTTGGGGAAGATGCCCTCGGCGTCCCAGTGTGCCGCGTGCGGCGCCAGCTCGCCTTCGGCATAGTCGCGCGCGGCCTGCGCGAACGCGCGCTGCTCGTCGGTCAGTTCCAAGTCCACAGCCTGTCTCCTGATGTAATCGGTATTGTCTGTTGGCGTTGCTGCCGTCTCGTGAACGCCAGCCAGGCCATTTTGACATGACGTTGACGTAAACGTAAGTGTGCGGCGCAGTCAATCTTACGCCGGAAGCGCCGGCGCGATTTGTCCTATTGATGACAATGTGGCGGCGTCGACCTGCCGCCGCCGGGCACGGCCGCCCCGTCGCGCCGGCTACAGCAGCCCGGCCGGACGCACTCGCCCGTTGCGGGCGGTCCTGGCGCGGCGATGCTCGGCACGGCGGCGGCGCGATTCCTTGGGATCGAAGCTCAGCCCGCGATAGATCTCGACCCGGTCGCCGT
Organism: Achromobacter sp. EG18; assembly: GCF_059759395.1. Taxonomy (NCBI): domain Bacteria; kingdom Pseudomonadati; phylum Pseudomonadota; class Betaproteobacteria; order Burkholderiales; family Alcaligenaceae; genus Achromobacter; species Achromobacter sp. EG18. Next base: position 715,292 of record NZ_CM186213.1, on the reverse strand, counting down.
CACGCAGCGGCGTGCCGGCCTCGACCACGCGGCCGAACACGCCCACGCCCCGCTCCCAGGGCTGGACCACCGGGAAGGCCTGGGCAAAGCCGCTCTCGCGCAGGGCGTCGGCCACCGTCGCGCCCGCCGGCAAGCGCAGTTCGCGCAGCCAGACCTGGGCTGGCAAGGCATAGCAGACCGATACCGCGATCCGCCCGTCCGCGCACGCCTCATTCCCCATACTTGGCCTGCGCGCGCTTGGTGAAGGAATCGATGAAACTGGTGGCAATGCGGTTGAACACCGGCCCCACCACCATTTCCAGCGCCCGGTTGGAGAACGCGTATTCCATGGTGAACAGCACCTTGCAGGCGTCCTCGGCCAGTGGCTGGAACTCCCAGTGCCCCACCAGGCTGGAAAAAGGCCCGTCGACCAGTTCCAGGTCGATGCGGTCGGGGTAGACATGCCGGTTGCGCGTGGTGAAGCGCTGCTTCATGCCCGCGAAGCTGATCAGGATGGACGCCTGCATGCCGTGCTCGTCGCGCGTCTGCACCTCGGCGCCGCCGCACCACGGCATGAACTCGGGGTACTTCTCCACGTCGGCCACCAGGTCGAACATCTGGGCGGCGCTGTAGGGCACCAGGACGGATCGCTGTACTTTGTGCATCGACTATCGCAAATGGCTAGAATGATAGGATTTTACCGGCACCGCGCCATCCGGGGCGCAAACGAGCACAAACGAAGAACAAACGGGCATATTGGGCCCCACAAGATGAGCATTATCGATAACCGCAAGGCCACGCACGACTACTTCATCGAAGACCGCTACGAAGCCGGCCTAGTTCTCCAAGGCTGGGAGGTCAAGGCGATCCGCGACGGCCGCGTGCAGCTCAAGGAAAGCTACGTCATCGTGCGCGATGGCGAACTGTTCCTGCTGGGCATGCACGTCAGCCCCCTGCCCACCGCTTCCACCCACATCCACCCCGACGCCATGCGCACGCGCAAGCTGCTGCTCAAGGCCGAGGAAATCAGCAAGCTGATCGGCAAGGTCGAGCAGCGCGGCTACACGCTGGTGCCGCTCAACCTGCACTACAAGAACGGCCGCATCAAGCTGGATTTCGCGCTGGGGCGCGGCAAGAAGCTGTTCGACAAGCGCGACACGGCGCGCGAGAAAGACTGGCAACGCGAGAAAGAACGCATCATGAAGCACGATACGCGCGCCTCGCGCAAGGACAGCTGAACCGTATCGCCACGCCGCCCCGCCGGGCGCAACGCCAGGTCAGGCGGCCACCGGCAGCGGCGCGCGCTCGGCCTGGTGCATGCCCGGCCCCAGCACGCGATTGCGTCCGGCCTGCTTGGCCGCGTACAGCATGCGGTCGGCGCGCTCGAAGAACGCCTGCAGGTTCTCGCCCGGCAACCAGTCCACCACCCCGGCACTGAAGGTATACGCAATGGTACTGCCGCCGTGGGCGCAGGGCGTGCGCCGCACCGAATCCAGCAGCCGTTGCGCCACCTCCAGCACCGCGTCGCTGCGCATGTCGGCGAACAGCACGCTGAATTCCTCGCCCCCCACCCGGCCCAGGTGATCGCCGGTGCGCAGCGTGGCCGTTGCCAGCAGGCCGAAATGGCGCAGCACGGCGTCGCCGGCGGCGTGCCCGTGGGTGTCGTTGATGCGCTTGAAATGATCGATGTCCAGCAACAGCAGCGACAGCGGCCGCCGCGTGCGCAGCGCCTGGGCGCAATAGCGTTCGGCCTGCAGCCACCACGCCTTGCGCGACATCAGCCCGGTCAGGAAGTCAGTGCTGGCCTCGTGCTCGCGATCGGCCAGCATACGGTCGTGGATGATCATGATGGTGCCCAGCGTCAGGCACGGCATCGCCAGCACGCCCAGTGTCATGAACACGATGTTCCAGGTGGTCGGCTGCAACAGGAAGTCGGCCTGCGCCACGCCCGTCGCGAACAGTATCGAACGCAACGCGCAGGTCAGGCCCGAGATCATCGCCACCGACCAGACGAAGTAATAGCTGTAGCGTGAGCGGTTGGCCGGCACACCGCGCGCCACCGCCACCGCCACGGCAAACATGAAGCCCATCTGCAACGTCGACATGGCGACGATGCGCGGCGCCACCTGGCTGTCCAGGTAGGTGTATCCCACCAGCGCCAGCCAGGCCGCGGCGCATGCCACGCCCATCAGGCGCCTCGGCACCCGTTGCCCCAGCAGGCGCCGCACGCCCGTGTAATAGGCGCACAACGCCAGGCTGATCAGCATGTTAGGCAGGAGGATCGAAGCCCAGCGCGGCGCCTCGGTGGCCTGCAGCCCGAACAGAAAAAACGCCAACAGCGTGAGCAGGTTGGCGCGTATGGTCTCGCGGATGCCGGCCATGCCACTGCGCGCCAGTGACCCCAGCACGCACAGCGACAGCACTCCCGTCAGTACTGCGATCGACAGCAAATGCACGGGAGCGATCATGGGCGGTGCGCCTTGCGGCGCGCGGTTCAGCTGTTGCGGGTGGATTTGACGATGGTCATGGCCGAGGCGATCATGCCGCCCACATCCGACAGGTTGGCCGGCAGGATCAGCGTGTTGCCTTCCTTGGCCACGTTGCCGAAGGCCTCCACGTAGCGCTCGGCCACCTTCAGGTTGACCGCTTCCATGCCGCCCGGCTGGCGCACCGCGTCGGCCACCTGGGTGATGGCCTTGGCGGTGGCCTCGGCGATCGCCAGCACCGCCGCGGCCTCGCCCTGGGCCTGGTTGATCTGCGCCTGCTTCTCGCCTTCGGAGCGGGCGATGGCGGCTTCACGTTCGCCCGTGGCGATGTTGATCTGCTCCTGGCGGCGGCCTTCCGAAGCCGCGATCAGCGCGCGCTTCTCGCGTTCGGCGGTGATCTGCGCCTGCATCGAGCGCAGGATCTCGTTGGGCGGCGTCAGGTCCTTGATTTCGTAGCGCAGCACCTTCACGCCCCAGTTCAGCGCCGCCTCATCCAGCGACGACACGATGGTGCTGTTGATGGCGTCGCGTTCCTCGAAGGTGCGGTCCAGTTCCATCTTGCCGATCACCGAGCGCAGCGTGGTCTGCGCCAGCTGCGTGATGGCCGAAATGTAGTTGGACGAACCGTAGGACGCGCGCATCGGGTCGGTCACCTGGAAGTACAGCACGCCGTCCACCTGCAACTGGGTGTTGTCGCGCGTGATGCAGACCTGGCTCGGCACGTCCAGCGGGATTTCCTTGAGCGAATGCTTGTACGACACGCGCTCGATGAACGGGATCACGAAACCGGCGCCCGGCGACAGCACGCGGTCGAACTTGCCCAGCCGCTCGACCACCCAGGCGTGCTGCTGGGGAACGATGGCGATCGCCTTGATGACGATCAGGATCGCCAGCGCGACGATGACGAGCAGGACGATAGTGGAAGTGTCCATCATGGTGTAGTGCCTCTTCTGGGTGAATGCGGTGACGCGCCTGCCCGCGAGAGCCAGGGCGCCTGCTGCGGCCGGCCCGCGTACCACCGGGCCGGGTCCTGCGCGGGGAATGCGAAGTCCGCTTCCCCTTTTGTCAGCGCGGAACGCCGGCCGCGCCGCCCTTGGGCGTCAGGACCAGGCGCGTGCCGCGCAGTTCGGTAATCGTGTGTTCGCCGCCATGGGCCGGCTGACCGGCCGCCAGCTCGGCCTGCCAGTGCGCGCCGCGGTACCAGACGCGTGCCGTGCCGTTGTCGGCCCAGGCCTCGACGTTGACCGTCTGGCCGATGTCCAGGTTGACGTCGGCATTGCTGGCCGCATCGACCTCGCGTTTTTTCAGCACGCGCGTCTTGCGCAGGACCAGCAGGCCCAGCAGCAGCACCGCGCCGCAAGCGACCAGTTGCCACTCCAGGCCCGCCAGCAACCACGCGGCGATGCCGCCGGCGGCCAGGCCGAGCGCCACCAACAGCAGATAGAACGTTCCCGTCGCCAGTTCGCCGATGAGCGCCAGCGCGGCAAGTCCAAGCCAGATCCACATAGTTGAGTTTTACCTGAAAGGATGAGTCGGTCAGCGGATTGTACGTATTTCCATGCCGCAGCGGTGACACCCGGCCTGCGCCTCGGACAATCGCCCTGGATTATGATGTGCCCTGGCATCCCGTCCGACCCGGTCGCGGCGCCCTGCATTTTCAACGCACATACCCCATGACCGCTGCAATACCCCCCGCCCGTCCCGTCCTCATCCTGCACACAGGAGACCCGGACGACACGCTCAAGAGCCAGTTCGGCGGCTATGCCGAACAACTGGCGCGGGCCTCGGGCCTGGCGCCGGACGACCTCGAAGTCGTCGCGGTGCACGCGGGCCAGCGTCCGCGCGCCCCGGACCAATACCGCGCCGCCCTGATCACCGGTTCCCCGGCCATGGTCACCGACCTGGAACCCTGGAGCGAAGACACCGCCGCCTGGCTGCGCGAGGCCGCCGCCGCGGGCCTGCCCATGTTCGGCATCTGCTACGGCCACCAGCTGCTGGCCCATGCCATGGGTGGCAAGGTCGGCTACAACCCCGCCGGCCGCGAAGTCGGCACCCAGACGGTCGAACTGCTGCCCGCGGCCGCCGGCGACAAGCTGCTGGCCGGCCTGCCACCCACCTTCCCGGCCCAGATGCTGCACGCGCAGACCGTGCTGCAGCCGCCGCCCGGCGCCGCCGTGCTGGCGCGTTCCGACCTCGACGCGCACCAGATGATCCGCATCGGCCGCAATATTTTCTCGACCCAGTTCCACCCCGAATTCGGCCCGGATTTCGTGCGCGCCCACCTGGAGCGCTTCGGCCGCCGCTATGCCGCCGAAAACCTCGACGTGCCGGGCCTGTCGGCCAACGTGCGCGCCACCCCGGTGTCCGGCGACCTGGTGCGGCGCTTCCTGGACGCCTACGCGCCCGCCTGAGGCGCACGCCGGGCAAAAACCGGAGTGCGGCGGCGGCCGGTCCCTGAGAACATTGCCGAAAGCGCGCGAACCTGCGCGCCCCAGGAGCCAGACATGACCCACGCCGCCCCCTTGAGCAAACAGCACACCGCCGCCGTCGAACGCGCCTGCCGGGCGCTGGAGGCCGAACAGCCGCCCGACCTGAACACCCTGGCCGAACAGGCCGGCATGAGCCGCTTCCACTTCCACCGCATCTTCAAAGCGGCCACCGGCATCACGCCCAAGGCCTACGCCAACGCGTTGCGGGCCGACCGCGCCCGCCAGCAGTTGCGCCAGAGCGCCAGCGTCACCGACGCCATGTACGGCGCCGGCTTCAATTCCAGTGGCCGCTTCTACGAAGCCGCCCCCGCCATCCTCGGCATGACGCCCACCGCCTTCCGCAAGGACGGCGAAGGCGTCGAGATCCGCTTCGCCGTGGGCCAGTGCGCGCTCGGCGCGCTGCTGGTCGCGGCCAGCGACACCGGCATCTGCGAAATCGCATTGCACGAGGATCCCGAACAGCTGGTGCGCAACCTTCAGGACCGCTTCAAGGCCGCCAGACTGATCGGCGCCGACCGCGAATTCGAGCAATGGATGGCCGCGGTGGTCGGTTTCGTCGAAAACCCGTCGGTGGGCCTGCACCTGCCACTGGACGTGCGCGGCACCGCGTTCCAGCGCCGCGTCTGGGAAGCGCTGCGCGAGATCCCCGTCGGCACCACCGCCACCTACACCGACATCGCCGAACGCATCGGCTCGCCCCGCTCGGTGCGCGCGGTGGCGCGCGCCTGCGCCACCAACAACATCGCCCTGGCGATCCCCTGCCACCGCGTGGTGCGCACCGACGGCTCGCTGGCCGGCTACCGCTGGGGCATCGAACGCAAGCGCGAACTGATCGAGCGCGAGGCCAAGGCGGCCTGACACCGCCTCCAGGCCCGCCGCGCCCCGCCTCCCCGCCGCCATCGTGGCGGCCCGAAAAAAAAGCCCGCGCCATCCCTGGCGCGGGCTTTTTGCATGGACGCGGGCGACTTACTGCTTCGCCAGGCGCTGCCAGGTGTCGACCACGGTGTCCGGGTTCAGCGACATCGACAGGATGCCTTCGTCCTTGAGCCACTGCGCGAAATCCGGATGATCGCTGGGGCCCTGGCCGCAGATGCCGACGTACTTGTTGGCCGCCAGGCAGGCCTTGATCGCGCGGCGCAGCATGAACTTCACGGCGTCGTCGCGTTCGTCGAAATCGGCCGCCAGCAGTTCCATGCCGGAGTCGCGGTCCAGGCCCAGGGTCAGCTGGGTCATGTCGTTCGAACCGATCGAGAAGCCGTCGAAGTACTGCAGGAACTCGTCGGCCAGGATGGCGTTGGACGGCACTTCGCACATCATGATCAGCTTCAGGCCGTTCTCGCCGCGCGCCAGGCCGTGCTTGGCGAGCAGGTTGACCACCTTTTCCGCCTGGCCCAGGGTGCGCACGAACGGCACCATGATTTCGACGTTGGTCAGGCCCATTTCATCGCGCACCTTCTTGAGCGCTTCGCATTCCATGCGGAAGCACTCGGCGAAGTCGTCGGCGATGTAGCGCGAGGCGCCGCGGAAGCCCAGCATGGGGTTCTCTTCCTCGGGCTCGTAGCGCGAACCGCCGACCAGCTTGCGGTACTCGTTGGACTTGAAGTCCGACATGCGCACGATCACGGGCTTCGGGTAGAAGGCCGCCGCGATGGTGGCCACGCCTTCGGCCATTTTCTCGACGAAGAAGGCGCGCGGGCTGGCATGGCCGCGGGCGGCCGATTCCACGGCCTTCTTCAGCTCGCCGTCGACGTTCGGGTAGTCCAGCACCGCCTTCGGGTGGATGCCGATGTTGTTGTTGATGATGAATTCCAGGCGCGCCAGGCCGACGCCGCCGTTGGGGATCTGGGCGAAGTCGAACGCCAGCTGGGGGTTGCCCACGTTCATCATGATCTTCAGGTCGATGGCGGGCATCTCGCCACGGCGCACTTCCTCGACCTCGGTCTCGATCAGGCCGTCATAGATGCGGCCTTCGTCGCCCTCGGCGCACGACACGGTCACGGCCTGGCCTTCCTTGAGCAGGTCGGTGGCGTTGCCGCAACCCACCACGGCCGGAATGCCGAGTTCGCGCGCGATGATGGCCGCGTGGCAGGTACGGCCGCCACGGTTGGTCACGATCGCCGAGGCGCGCTTCATGACGGGTTCCCAGTTGGGGTCGGTCATGTCGGTGACCAGCACGTCGCCGGGCTGCACCTTGTCCATGTCGGAGATGTCGCCCACCACGCGCACCGGGCCCGAGCCGATCTTCTGGCCAATGGCGCGGCCGGTGATCAGGACCTGGCCGGTGGCCTTCAGGCGATAGCGCTGCTGCACGTCGTTGGCGCCCTGCTGCGACTTCACCGTTTCCGGGCGCGCCTGCAGGATGTAGATCTTGCCGTCGACGCCGTCGCGGCCCCACTCGATGTCCATCGGACGGCCGTAGTGCTTCTCGATGATGACGGCGTAGCGCGCCAGCTCATTGACCTCGTCGTCGGTCAGCGAGTAGCGGTTGCGCTCGGACACCGGCACGTCGACCGTGCGCACGGCGCGGCCTTCCGGACGCTCGGGGTCGAATTCCATCTTGATCAGCTTGGAACCGATGCGGCGGCCGACGATGGGGAAATGGCCCTGGGCCAGCGTGGGCTTGAAGACATAGAACTCGTCGGGGTTGACGGCGCCCTGCACCACCGTTTCGCCCAGGCCGTACGACGAGGTGATGAACACCACGTCCTGGAAGCCCGATTCGGTGTCGATGGTGAACATCACGCCGGCGCTGCCCTTGTCCGAACGCACCATGCGCTGGATGCCGGCCGACAGGGCCACATCGGCGTGGGCATAGCCCTTGTGCACGCGGTAGGAGATGGCGCGGTCGTTGTAGAGCGAGGCGAACACGTGGCGGATCTTGTCCAGCACGTCGTCGATGCCGACGACGTTCAGGAAGGTCTCCTGCTGGCCGGCGAACGAGGCGTCGGGCAGGTCTTCGGCGGTGGCGGACGAACGCACCGCGAACGAGCCCTTGCCATCGGCGTCGAGCTTGGCGAAGGCGTCGCGGATCTGGGCTTCGAATTCGGCCGAGAACGGCGCTTCGACGATCCATTGGCGGATCTGCGCGCCGGCGTTGGCCAGCTCGCGCACGTCTTCGGGGTTCAGCGTGGTCAGGCGCTCGGCGATGCGCTTGTCCAGGCCCGAGGCCTTGAGAAAGTCGCGAAAGGCGTCAGCGGTCGTGGCAAAGCCGCCCGGCACGCGGACACCCGCGCCAGACAGCTGGCTGATCATTTCGCCTAATGATGCGTTCTTGCCTCCTACCGAGTCCACGTCCGTCATGCGGAGCTGCTCGAACAAAACAACATACGACATTGAAGTCACCTTTTACAATGGAATGAAAGCGAGTTTGGTCAATGCAGATTCGACGCCAGCTACCGCCTGGATTTCGCCGATCCGCCTGCGCTGACCAAACTGGCCTTGGACCGCCCTTGGGGTGACTTATAGGGGCCTGATTGTACTCGGAGGAGCACATCCGGCCATCCGCCTGGTTGGAATTTTTACATATGACATCTACCCCGATCGTACGCACGGTATACATCGTTTCCGACAGTACCGGCATCACTGCGGAAACCTTCAGCCAGTCGGTGCTTTCCCAGTTCGAGGAAGTCGATTTCAAGCCCGTGCGGCTGCCGTTTGTCGACACGCTGGAAAAAGCCGCCGAAGTGGCCATGCGCATCGACCGCAGCGCCCAGGAAGCCGGCGTTCCGCCAATCGTCTTCAGCACCCTGGTCAATCCTGACATTCTGGCGCGTGTTCGCCAGGCGAACGGAATTTTCCTGGACCTGTTCGGCACCTTCGTCAGCCACATCGAGCAGGCGCTGGGGCTCAAATCCAGCCATTCCATCGGCCGCTCGCACATGCAGGCCAATTCCGAAAAGTACCGCAACCGGATCGACGCCATCAACTTCAGCCTGGCGCACGACGACGGCCAGTTCGTCAACCAGCTCGACCAGGCCGACGTCATCCTGGTGGGCGTGTCGCGCTGCGGCAAGACCCCGACCAGCCTGTACCTGGCCATGCAGTACGCCATCAAGGCCGCCAACTTCCCCCTGACGCCGGACGATTTCGAGCGCGGCACCCTGCCCTCGACCATCGCGCCGCACCGCGCCAAGCTGTTCGGCCTGTCGATCCAGCCCGAGCGCCTGGCCGAGGTGCGCAACGAACGCCGTCCCAACAGCCGCTACGCGCAGCTGGAGCAGTGCCGTTACGAAGTGGCCGAGGCCGAACGCATGATGCGCCGCGAGGGTATCTCCTGGCTGTCCACCACCACCAAGTCGATCGAGGAAATCTCGACCACGGTGCTGCAGGAAGTGGGCCTGGATCGGGGCTGAAAACGATCAGGGCGCGCCGTTGGCGCGCCCTGACCCGCAAATCCGGCCGCGCGCGGCGGTCAGCGACGCAGCTTCACGCGTTCGCGCGAGCCGGCGCCCCAGTACTTCAGGGGCGCCATTTCCTGCTGCGCCAGCGTCTCCGAGTCTTCCATGCGCATGACCTGGGTGCCGACGCTGGACGAATTGCCGCCGACGCCCTCGATACTCAGGCGCACGTAGCGCGTCTGCCCCGGCGCCAGGTCGAAGGTCACGAATTCGTTCTCGCGCATCGTGTCGACGCGATAGGTACCGGGCGGACGGTTGATGAAAAAGAAACTGCCCGGCTTGGAACGCCCCACCTTGGCGCCGTTGACCCGCAGGTAAGGTTGGCTCGACAGCACGCTGCCCGGCGCCGGCGGCTGGTAGAAGTAAATCCGGCCGGTATCCGGCACCATGATCGGAATGTTCGCCGCCACATCCCGGTAACGCGCGCCACCGCACCCCGCCAACAACCCTACCGCGATCGCGGCGCTGGCCAACATCCTGATGCCGCGCTTCATATCCTTCCTTGTTTTGAGATTTACAGGCCTGACACCTGCTCCGACGAGGCCGCGCCCCAATAACGCAACCGGCGCATTTCACGCTCGGCCATCTCGGGAGGATCGACCAGCTCCATCATCAGCTTGCCCGACGCGCTGGTACTGCCGAGCGACTCGGCCATGATGCGCACGTAGCGCGTCTGCCCGGCATCCAGCATGAAGCTCACTCCATCGCCGGTCCAATACAGGTTGGTCACCGTGTAGCTGCCCGCCGGCCGGTCGACGAAGAAGAATGCGCCCGGCTTGTTGCGGCCCACCACCACCCCATTGACGCGCATCTTCTGCTGCACCGACGACATCATTTCGGGCTGCGGCTGATAGAAATAGATGCGGCCCTTGTCCTGCGGGACCGGCGGGAACCGCGTGACGGCGTTTTCGTACTTGGATCCGGCACACCCAACCAGGACCATTGCCGCCAGCATCATGGCGGCCATTCTCACCAGGCTCATTGGCGCATCTCCACCGGCAAGGTGACAGGGCGCGACAGCGCGATATAAGACCCCTCGCCGGGCAGGTAGAACCCCACCAGCTTGCCCGAAGCGGCCACCGGGTAGGCTTCGTTCTGCCGGCGTGTCTGGATCGTGAACAGGCGCCCCTGCGCACGGTAGACATCACCCTGCAATATGGCGCCGACTCGCTGCCATTGCGATCCCGACGGCAACGTCACCGCCCCCTCGTTGGGCAGCGTCGCGATCACCGCCCGCGACAGCTGGATCGTGCTCACAGGCTCCGAGGCGGCAACAGGCACCAGCGACACTCGTTCCGACCTCACGGCCATGCAGCCGCCCAGCACGATCACGCATGCGCCCACGACAAACCACACACGGACCATGTGGTCCATGTAGCCCAATATCCCGCCCTTGACCTGAGATGACGCCATGAATACCTCGAATGGCAAAAGCTCCGAGTATATATAAACGCGACATATTTTTACAGAATTTAGCGCCTCTTCCGACGGTGCAGTCGACAGCGAGCGCCCTACCCTACGTTAGTAGCGCAGCTTCTCGCGGTCGCGCCAGCCCGCGCCCCAATAGCGCAGGCCGCTCATGTCCTGCTGCGCCGTCTCGGCCGAGTCCTCCAGCCGCAGCACCTGAGTGCCGCTGACAATGTCCGTGCGCACATAGCGAGTCTGGCCGGCTTCCAGCGGCACCGGCAGCTCAGCCCTGCCCGCCCTCTTGTCGTGCGCTGTGGCGAGCGTGTGCGCTCCGGCCGGCCGGTCGACGAAGAAGAAGCGCCCCGGCTTGGAACGGCCGACCTTGCGGCCATCAACCAGGATTGGAGGCTCTGCCGCGCTGGGGCCATCGGCCTGGGCCGGCTGGTAGACGTAGATCCGTCCATTGCCGGCCTCGATCGCCGGGATCTGGGCCACGATCTCACCGTAGCGCGGTCCGGCGCAGCCTGCCAGCAACAACGCGGTGGTCGACATCACAAGCATCCTTCCGATCTTCATGCGGGCTCCTGGGGCTGTCGTGTTCGGAAGCCGATAGCGGCATCCGCATCATGAATATCGCGAAAGTATATGCGGGGACGGGCCCCGTTAGCGGCGCCGCGGTGAAGGTGGGACGGTATCAGCGCGCGCTGGCCGCCAGCGCCTGGCGGCGCTGTTCGAACAGGCAGATGGCGGCGGCCGCGCCCACATTGAGCGATTCGACCGCGGTCATGTCATGGGGAATACACAGCTTGAGCCGCGCCGCCGCCAGCAGATCGGCCGCCACGCCCTGCCCTTCATGACCGAAAACCCAAGCGCAGCGCTCGGGCAGGCTTCCCGCGTACAGGTCCCGGGCCCCATCCAGCGCAGTCGCCACCAGCGGCACGCGCAGGAGCCGCAGCAGCGCCTGCAAGTCCACGTGCTCGTGGATCGCCAGCGCGAAATGCGCCCCCTGGCCGCTGCGCAGCACCTTGGGCGACCAGGCGGCCGCGGTGCCGGTGGCCAGGAACACGCGCTTGATGCCGGCCGCGGCGCTGGTGCGCAGCAAGGTGCCGACATTGCCGGGATCCTGGATGCGATCGAACAGCACGCAATTCTCGTCCACCGCGGCGGGCAGGGACAACGGCGGCGGCGTCACCACGAAGGCAACGCCCTGCCCGCTTTCGACACTGGCCAGCGCCTGCATCAGGCGCGCATCCAGCGCCAGGCAGCGGACGTCCGGCACGGCGGCCGCCAGCGCCGCGATATCGGGCTGGGCCAGCCGTTCGACGTCGAAGATGGCATGGTCCGGCGCGCCATGATGCTGCAGCCAGGCCTGGCACAGGTGCACGCCGTCCAGCAGCACGGGCGCGCCGCGCTTGCCGGCGGTGCCGGCAAGCTTGACCAGCGCCTTGACCGCGGGATTGTCGCGGGAACTGATGTGCTTCATGGGATCAGGCCAAAGGCCTTGATGGGCGCGAAACTGCGGCGGTGCTCGGCGCAGGGGCCGTGTTCGCGCAGCATCTGCAGGTGCAAGGCGGTGCCGTAGCCCTTGTGCTGGTCGAACGCGTACTGCGGATACAGCGAATGCAGGCGCAGCAGGTCGGCGTCGCGCGCGGTCTTGGCCAGGATGGAGGCGGCCGAAATGGCGGGCACCAGGGCGTCGCCCTTGATCACGGTCTGCACCGTGCAGCCCAGCTTGGGCGCCTGGTTGCCATCCACCAGCGCCAGCTGGGGCGCCAGCGAAAGCCCCTCGACGGCGCGGCGCATGGCCAACAGGGTGGCGCGCAGGATGTTCAGGCTGTCGATCTCGGCCACGCTGGCGCTGGCCACGCACCAGGCCAGCGCGTGCGCCTGGATCTCCAGCGCCAACGCCTCGCGGGTGGCGGCCTTGAGCACCTTGGAATCGGCCAGTCCATCGATGGGCCGGGCCGGATCCAGGATCACCGCGGCGGCATACACGGCGCCGGCCAGGGGACCGCGGCCCGCCTCGTCGACACCGGCTGTAACCAAGGCCGGTTGGGCCGGCGCGGCAAACAGGTCAGGCTGCTCCACCCGCCACCTCCAGGATCGCCTGGGCCGCCAGCGCCGGCGTATCACGCAGCAGTTCCTGGTGCAGCGCCGTGAAGCGGGCCTCGATACGCGCCGCCAAGGCCTCGTCGGTCAACGCCGCCCAGGTGGCCTCGGCCAGCTTCTCGGGCGTGGCGTCGTCCTGCAACAGCTCGGGCACCGCGAAGTCCCGCAGCAGCACGTTGGGCAGCCCCACCCACGGCAGATAGGGCCGTTCCTGACCGGACTTCCAGGCCATGATGCGACGCATCAGCGGCGACAGCACGTAGGAAATCACCATGGGCCGCTTGTACAGCGCGGTTTCCAGGGTGGCGGTGCCGCTGGCCACCAGCACCGCGGTGCTGGCTTCCATCACCGACCACGCCACCGGCGCCTGGCGATCGCCATCCGCGCCGTGCAGATCCTGAGCGGTCACGCAGCGCAACCCCGGCACGGGATACTTGGCCAGGATCGCCTGGAATTCGGCACGGCGCTGGTCATTGACCATCGGCACCACGCATTGCAGCGCCGGATCGCGCTTCTGCAGCATCTGCGCGGCCTGCAGGAAGCGCGGCGCCAGCAGGCGAATCTCGGACGAACGGCTACCCGGCAGGATCGCCAGCACGCGCGCGTCCTGATCGATGCCCAGCCGCGCGCGCGCCGCCGCGCGGTCCGGCTGCATCGGCACCGCGCCGGCCAGCGGATGGCCGACATAGGTGACCGGGATGCCTTCCTTGCGGTAGATCTCTTCCTCGAACGGGAACAGCACCAGCATGTGCGACACCGAATCGCGGATCTTGTGGATGCGGTCGTAGCGCCATGCCCAGATCGACGGCCCGACGAAATGCACGGTGGGCGTGCCGGCCTGACGCAGCTGGTGCTCCAGGCGCAGGTTGAAATCGGGCGCGTCGATGCCGACGAATACCGACGGCGGCTCAGCCAGCCAGCGCCGCGATACGTCGCGGTAGGTGCGCAGCAGGCTGGGCAGGCGCTTGAGCGCGTCGACGTAGCCGAACACCGTCAACGCATGCATCGGATGCCAGGTATCGAAATCGCGGGCCTGCATCTGCGGGCCGCCGATGCCTTCGCACAGGACGCCCGGGGCGCGTTCCTGCAGACCGGCAATGATGCGGCCGGCCAGCAGATCGCCCGAGGGCTCGCCGGCCACCATGCCGATCCGCATGTTCATGGACGGATGATGCCGCGCGAAGCGACGTCGAGGAAATCCAGCAGCGTCTGCAGGTGCTCGGCGACTTCGGGCTCGGCCTGCTGGCGGGCGCGCAGTTCGGCGCGGGCCGTGTCCAGCGGCAAGCCGCGGCGGTAGATGATCTTGTAGGCGTCGCGCAGCGCCGACACCTGCGCCGGCGTGAAGCCGCGGCGCTTGAGGCCTTCGACGTTGACACCCACCGGACGGCAGGGATTGCCTGCGGCCAGCACGAACGGCGGCGTGTCCTGCATCAGCGAGCTGTTGCCGCCGGTCATGCTGTGCGCGCCGATGCGCGAGAACTGGTGCACGCCGGTCAGGCCGCCGACGATGGCCCAGTCGCCCACATGGACGTGGCCGCCCAGTTGCACGGAGTTGGCCAGGATGGTGTTGTTGCCAACGTGGCAATCGTGCGCGATGTGCACGTAGGCCATGATCCAATTGTCATCGCCCAGCGTGGTGGCGCCGCCATCCTGCACCGTGCCGGTGTTCAGCGTGACGAATTCGCGCACCGTGTTGCGGTCGCCGATGATCAGCCGGGTCGGCTCGCCCTTGTACTTCTTGTCCTGCGGCATCCCGCCGATCGAGCAATACCGGTAGAACCGGTTGTCGCGCCCGATGGTGGTCACGCCATCGACCATGCAATACGGGCCAAGCTCGGTGCCGGCGCCGATCGTCACGTCGGGTCCCACGACGCAAAAGGCGCCGATGACCACGCTGGGGTCGATTTTCGCCGCCGGATCGACGACGGCGGTAGGATGGATGTTTCCTGCCATTTACTCTTCCAGGCTGCGGATCGCGCACATGAGCTTGGCCGACGCCACTTCCTGACCGTCCACGGTGGCGCGCGCTTGGTATTTACAGATGCTGCGGCTCAGGCGTTCGGCTTCGACTTCGATGCGCAACTGGTCGCCCGGCACCACGGGACGGCGGAAACGCGCGCCGTCGATGCCCACCAGGTAGTACGCCGTCTTGGCGCCTTCGCACTTCAGGCCGCCGTTTTCGTCGGTGAACGAGAACAGCGCCGAGGCCTGCGCCATGGCTTCCACGATGAGCACGCCCGGCATCACCGGGTGGTGGGGAAAGTGGCCGTTGAAAAACGGTTCATTGATCGAGACATTCTTGATGGCGACGATGGACTTGCCAGGCACCATTTCGACGACGCGATCAATCAGCAGCATCGGGTAACGATGCGGCAGCCTCTCCATGATCCCCTTGATGTCGAGTTCCATTTTTCTGTGAATTCCTGCGAAATGAGATAAATCTTGCGGCGCCGGACGCGCCCAGGGCAGCGAGGGTGCGCCCTAGTCTTTTTCCAGCGTCCGCACGCGGCGGCGCAACTGCGCCAACTGTTGTATCACGGCGGCGTTGCGCTGCCATTCACCGTGATCCGCATACGGGTACACCCCGGTATAGCGTCCAGGTTTGGAAATATTGGACGTCACCGCAGTGCCGCCCGAAATGTGCACGTCATCGGCCAGGGTCAGGTGTCCCGAGAGCATGGCGGCGCCGCCAATGGTGCAGCGTTCGCCGATGGTGGTCGAACCCGCCACGCCCACGCACGCCGCGATGGCCGTGTATGCGCCGATGCGGCAGTTATGGGCCACCATGATCTGGTTGTCCAGCTTGACGCCGTTGCCCACGACGGTATCTTCGAGCGCGCCGCGGTCGATGGTCGTATTGGCGCCGATTTCGACGTCGTCGCCCACCGTCACCCCGCCCAGCTGCGGAATCTTGCCCCAGGCGCCCTGGCCCAGCGACGGGTCCGGCGCGAAACCGAAGCCGTCGGCGCCGAGCACCGCACCGCTGTGGATGATGGCACGTGCTCCGACCTTCACGCCTTCGTACAGCGTGACATGGGCATGCAGGCGGCTGCCAGGGCCCACCGAGGAGCCGGCGCCGATGACGCAGCCTGCGCCCAGCACGCTGCCGCGGCCGATGCGCGCGCCCGACTCGATCACGCAATTCGGACCAATACGCACGTCTTCCTCGATGTGCGCGTCAGGCGCGACCACCGCGGACGGATGCGTGGCGGCCGGCAGGGCCGGACGCCGAGCGGCGTCGAACCACTGGGCCACCCGGGCGTACAGCAGATAAGGATGCTTGCAGGCGACCAGCGTGAATCGCGGCCGGTCGGCGCCAGCGGCTTCCAGCGCCTCGGCCACGTCGGTCGAGACGATCACCGCTCCTGCCTGGGTGGCGGCGAGCTGGCTCTGGTACTTGGGATTGGCCAGGAAACTGATTTCCTGGCCGCTGGCCGACGCCAGCGTGCCGATGCCACGGACCCGCAAGGGCTCCGCGGCGCCAGCGGGCGCGCTGATACGCCAGCCCATGCCCTGCGTATCAGCCGCGCTCAGCAGCGCTTCAAGCGTCGGCGCGCGGGCAAGATCCAGTAGAACCGGCATACGGCGACTGCAGCTTACTTGCCCAGGCTCTGGATCACCTTGTCGGTGATGTCGATGCGCGGGTTGACCGTCACGGCGTCCTGGATGATCAGGTCGTAGTTTTCCTGCTCGGCGATGCGCTTGATGGCCTCGTTGGCCTTCGTCACGATGCTGGAAAACTCTTCGTTGCGGCGGCGGTTGAAGTCTTCCTGGAATTCACGGCGCTTGCGCTGCAGGTCCGTATCCAGGTTGGACAGTTCACGCTGGCGCTTGACGCGGTCGGATTCCGACAGCACCGGCGCGTCCTTGTCGAACTTTTCGGCTTGCGAGCGCAGGCTGGTGTTCAGGCGCTGCAGCTCGTCGTCGCGCTTCTTGAATTCGGCTTCGATCTTGCTTTGCGCCGTCTTGGCCGGACCGGACTCACGCAGGATCCGCTCGGTATTGACGAAGCCGATCTTGGTGTTCTGAGCCTGAGCGGGCACCGCCGCAACGGAACCGAGAATGAGCGCACCCACCAGGGCAATGGAGCCGCCCAGCTTGCCACGGCGCGTGGCGCGCAGCGAATTCGATGATTTAAGTGCGAAGTCAGACATCATGAAAATCTCACCTTCCAGTAAGGCAAAGCCAAAGTGTGTATTGTGCCACTAAACGGCAAAAGGGCCGGGCCGGCGGGCCCCTCCCTTGTTTTCAAGCGTAACGCCGATCAGAACCCGGTCCCGATCTGGAACTGGAAGCTCTGCTTGTCGTCGCCCGGCTTGGAATTGAGAGGACGGGCATACGACAGTTGCAGCGGCCCCATCGGCGACTGCCACGACAGGCCGATACCGGCCGAGAAACGCCAGCCGCAGGGATCCTCGACCTCGCTGCCCGGCTTGCCGTTGGTGCACGACAGGCCGCTGCCGGCGCTGACCTGGCCCGCGTCGCTGAATATGAACCAGCGTAGCGTGCGATCCTTGGATGCGCCCGGGAACGGCAGGTATAGCTGGGCGTTGGCCACGATACGGCGCGAACCGCCCAGGTAGTCGCCCGTGACCGAGTCGCGCGGACCCAGCGACGAACCCTCGTAGCCGCGCACCGTGCCGATGCCGCCGGCGTACACGTCCTTGATGATCGGGTAGTCCTTGCCGCCGTAGCTCTGGCCCCAATCGACCATGCCGTTCAGCGCCAGGGTGTACGAGTTGCCCAAGGGGATGAAGTACTGCTGTTGGCCCGTGAGCATGTAGTACTTCAGGTCGACCGTCGAGAAGTCGCTCTTCAGGCGGGTGTACGAACCCTTGGTCGGCGCCAGCGCACTGTCGCGGGTGTCGTTGGACCAGCCGGCGGTGAAGATCACCGAGTTGGTCGCGTCGCCGTACTGGTCGACAAAATTGCGATAGGCGAGCGGCGAGTTCGAGAACAGGTCGATCTGGTTGCGCTCGATGTTGGCGCCCAGGAAGATCCGGTCGTATTCCGAGATCGGCACGCCGAAGTTCATGCCCAGGCCCATCGACTTGACGCGGTAGTCGCCGTCGTTGTTGTTCCAGGGCTCGGTCACGCGGTAATAGGCGGACGTGGTGCGGCTGATGCCGTCCTTGGTCCAATACGGATCGGTGTGCGACAGCACGATCGCGCGGTTGGTCTTGCTGGTGTTCAACTGCAGCGTCAGGTTGGTGCCGCTGCCGAACACGTTGTCTTCGCTGATGCCGGCCGACAGGATCGCTTTTTCGGACGAACCGTAACCCACACCCAGGTTGATCATGCCGGTGGGCTTTTCCTTCACGTCGACGTTGACGTCGACCTGGTCGGGCGAACCCGGCACCGGATCGGTCTTGACGTTGACGTCGCTGAAGTAGCCCAGGCGGTCGACGCGGTCACGCGAGGTCTTGATGTCCTTGGCGTCGTACCAGGCGGCTTCCTGCTGGCGCATTTCGCGGCGCACGACTTCGTCGCGCGTGCGGGTGTTGCCACCGATCTGGATGCGGCGCACGTACACGCGGCGGCTCGGGTCGACGTAGAACGTCAGGTCGGCCTCGTGCTTGGCGCGGTCCAGCTGCGGGTTCGGGTTGACGTTGGCGAACGCGTAGCCCAGTTCGCCCAGGTAGTCGGTGATCGCCTTGGCCGAATCGTTGGCCTTGGCCGCCGAGAAGGTTTCGTCCGGCTTGATCTTGACCAGGTCGTTGATTTCCTTGTCCAGGCCGATCAGGTTGCCGGCCAGCTTGACGCTGCGCACCTTGTACGGCTCGCCTTCATGGACAGTGATGGTGATGCGGATGTCCTTGCGGTCCGGCGAGATCGTGACCTGCGGCGGCTCGACGGTGAATTCGAGGTAGCCGCGGTCGAGGTAGAACGAACGCAGGCGTTCGAGATCGCCCTCGAGCTTTTCGCGCGAATACTTGTCGGTATCGGTGTACCAGGTCAGCCAGCCCGGCGTGGTCAGCTTGAATTCGTCGAGCAGGTCGCTTTCGGAGAAGGCCTTGTTGCCGACGAAACGGATTTCCTGGATGCGGGCGACTGACCCTTCGAACACGTCGAAGCTGACGCCGACGCGGTTGCGCGGCAGCGGCGTGACGGTGGAGGTCACTTCCACGCCATACTTGCCCTTGGACAGGTATTGCTGCTTGAGTTCGTATTCGGCACGCTCGAGCATCGAGCGGTCGAAAATACGGCCTTCGGCAAAACCCACCTGCCCCAGCGATTTGGTAATGGCCTTGGAATCGAATTCGCGCATGCCGTTGAAATTCACGGATGCGATCGTCGGGCGTTCCTGCACCACCACGACCACGACATTATTGTCGGTCTGGATCTGCACGTCGGTGAAAAAGCCGGTGCCATACAGGCGGCGGATCGCCTCGGTGGCCTCTTCCTCGGTGAATTTCTCGCCCACCTTGACCGGCAGATAACCGAAGACGGTGCCGGCGTCGGTGCGCTGGATCCCCTCTACGCGGATATCCCGCACGACAAAAGGGTCGAAGGCGTGAGCCATGCCTGGCAGCAGCAATGCGGCGATCAGACTCGGCACTACGCCCGGCAGTACACCCTTTTTGTGATGAAACATCCGGCGAAAAGACATCCTTGAGTATCCTCGGTCGTGCAAATGGCGGGGGATTTTATGCTAATTGGCGCTTAAGTAAACAGGCGCGTGAAATCGTTGAACAGCGCAAGCCCCATCAGGCTTGCCAATAAACCAATGCCTGCGCGCTGTCCGATATCGATCCACCGTGCGGGCGGTGGACTGCCCCGCACAATTTCGACGAGATAGTACAGCAGATGCCCCCCGTCCAGCATAGGAATGGGCAGCAAATTTAGTACGCCCAGGCTGATACTGATCAACGCGATATAGGCGATGTACGCAACAATACCGATCCGGGCCGTCTGGCCGGCATAATCCGCGATGGTCACCGGACCGCTGACATTGCGCCAGGAAACGTCGCCCGTCACCATGCGGCCCATCATGCGCAACGAAAACAGTGCCGTGTCCCAGGTGCGGACCGCCCCGCGCCAGAGGCTGTCGAACACCCCGTAGCGCACGGTCACCATGGGCACGTCGCCACCCAGCTGGACGCCGAGGCGGCCGATGACCTGGCCGTTGACCGTTTCGGCGCGCGGCGTGACGTTGATCGAGATCTGGGCGCCGTCGCGCGCCAGGGTCAGGGCCAGGGGCTTGCCGGCGCTTTCCTGGATCTGCTTGACCAGCGCGCCGGTATCGGGGGTGGGCTGGCCGTCGACGGCCAGGATCAGGTCGCCCTGGCGCAGGCCGGCCGCCTGCCCTTCGCCGCCGTCGTTGACGACGCGCACGGCGGGCTTGGGCTGGGCCAGGCGGATGCCGGCGGCCGCCAGCGGATCGCCGCCAGCCGGATCCATGGCATTGGCCGGCAGGATCAGTTCGCGCTGCTGCGCGGAGCCGCCCGGCGTGCCGACCTCGACCAGCGCGCGGCCGCCCGTGGCCATCACGTCCATCAGGCGCCAGCGGGCATCGGACCACGACGCCACTTCCTGGCCATCGATGGCCAGGATGCGATCGCCAGCGGCCAGGCCGGCGCGCGCGGCGGGCGTATCGGCCGCGGGCGGCGCGATCACGGCCACCGGCTCCTCGGTGCCCGCCATGTTCAGGCCGGCATAAAGGAAGACCGCGAGGATGAGATTGAAAATCGGACCGGCCGCCACGATGGCGATACGCTTGCCAACCGGCTTGTTGTTGAAGGCGCCCGCGGCTTGTTCTGCGGTGGCGCCCGCCGGGGCATCGTCCTGCATCTTGACGTAGCCGCCCAGCGGCAGGGCCGACAGGGCCCATTCGGTGCCGTGACGGTCGGTGCGGCGCAGGACGACCTTGCCAAAGCCCACCGAAAACCTCAGCACCTTCACGCCGCAAAGGCGCGCCACCCAGTAATGCCCCAACTCATGGAAAATGATCAGGGAGCCAAGCGCGACGGCAAAGGCCAGCAGGGTGAAAAGCATCGGGGTCAGGAAATCCAGGAATCAGGGACGAGGCGGGCCGGAGCGCTGATACGCAATCGAGCGCGGTTACGCCAGGCCCAGATTGCCGGCATAGGCGCGCGCGGCGGCATCCAGCGCCAGCACATCGTCAAGACTGTTGAGCGTAACAGATGATTGCCCCCCCTGCCACTCCAGGGTCGCCTCGATGACGCGCGCAATCCAGGTGTAGGCCAGCCGCCCTCCCAGGAACGCCTCCACCGCCACTTCGTTGGCCGCGTTCAGCGCAATGCAGGCGGCCTGCCCGGCCCGCAGCGCCTCGAACGACAGAGCCAGGCACGGGAACCGCGCCAAGTCCGGTTTTTCAAAATCCAGACGTCCCAGGCGCGTCAGGTCCAGCGGCCCCACGCCGCTGTTCAGGCGTTCGGGAAAACCCAACCCGTAGGCAATCGGCGTGCGCATGTCGGGCTGACCCAGCTGCGCCAGGACCGACCCGTCGTCGTATTCGACCATCGAGTGCACCACGCTCTGCGGATGCACCACGACTTCGATGCGGTCCGGCGGCATGGCGAACAACCAGTGCGCCTCGATCACTTCCAGTCCCTTGTTCAGCATGGTGGCGGAATCGACCGAGATCTTGCGGCCCATGCTCCAGTTGGGATGGGCGCAGGCCTGCGCCGGCGTGACCTCATGCAGGTCCTCCAGGTCACGGCCACGGAACGGACCGCCGGACGCGGTCAGCAGCAGGCGGCGCACGCCCGGCGCGGGGGCATCGGGCGCGCCGGCGCGTCCGCCGTGCGGCATGCATTGGAAAATGGCGTTATGTTCACTGTCGATCGGCAGCAATTCGGCGCCGTTGTCGCGTATTGCCTGCATGAACAGCGCGCCCGCCGCCACCAGCGCTTCTTTATTGGCCAGCAACACGCGCTTGCCCTTGCGGGCGGCCGCCAACGCGGCCGGCAGGCCGGCGGCGCCGACGATCGCCGCCATCACCGAATCACACTGCGGATCCGCGGCCGTGTCGGCCAGCGCTTGCGCGCCCACGCGGATTTCCGGCGGGGTTTCACCGGCGGGCCAGGCGGCCACGAACCGGGCACGCGCCTCGGTATCCGGCACCACCACCACCGCAGCGCGACTGGCCAGCGCCTGTTCGGCCAGCCGCTGCATGCGGCTGTAGGCGGACAGCGCGTACACCGCCAGGCGATCCGGGTGGCGGGCGATGACATCCAGCGTGCTTTCGCCGATCGAACCGGTCGACCCCAGCACCACGACGCGTTGAAAAGCCGTCAAAACAACACTCCAGACAAAATGAATGCGAGCGGCGCAACCGGGAGGATCGCGTCGATCCGGTCATAGACCCCGCCATGGCCGGGCAGCAGCGCGCTGGAATCCTTGCGGCCGGCGCGGCGCTTGAGCAGGGACTCGAACAGGTCGCCGATGATCGACAGCACTCCGAGCAAGGCGGCGATCGGCAGGGCCAGCCAGAAGCTCCAGCGCGCGACCAGGGCGTGGCCATAGGTGCCGTCCCACAGACTGGACAGGCCGATCCAGATCACCGCGCCCAATACGCCGGCCACCGCGCCCGCCACTGTCTTGCCGGGGCTGACCCGCGGCGCCAGTTTACGCTTGCCGAACGCGCGGCCGGCAAAATAAGCGGCGATGTCGGCCACCCAGACCAGCGCCAGCAGCGACACCACGAAGCCGGCGCCATGGGTCATGAACATCTGCGCCAGCACCGCCCAGGCCGTGAAGGCGGCCGGCACGGAAAACAGCGACCAGGCCAGGCTGGCCGGCGCCGCGTCGGAACGGCCGCGCATCACCGCGGCGGTGGCGCCCAGCAGCCATACCGCGGCAACCAGCGGCGCCGCATAGCGCAGGACCCAGGCGGGGTCGGTGACGCCTTCGCGTCCGCCCGAGAGCCAGGCCGACGTCAGTGCCAGCATGGCCGCGAACAACAGGACCGGGATACCGGCGGCGATCAGCGGCGACGGCGGCTGCGGCAACGTCAGGCGCAGCCACTCCCAATTGGCGCAGGCGGCGGCCAGCGCGAGCAGCGCCACGAACCACCAGGGATTGGCACTCATCATCGCCGCCGCCAGGATGGCGAGCAGGATGACGGCGGTAACGATACGCTGACCCAACATGTGACGGTCTCCTCGAGGTCGGCTCAGGGCCGCCGCGCGCCGCGCGGCTGGCGGCAAGCCGTTATTTGTCGCCGCTTGCGGCGAGCTGTGCGCTGGTGCGGCCGAAGCGGCGCTCGCGCGTGCGGTACCAGTCGAATGCCTCGCGCAACTCGTCGGCGCCGAAGTCGGGCCAGTAGCGGTCGGTGAAATAGAACTCGGCGTACGCCATCTGCCAGATCAGGAAATTGGAAATGCGCTGCTCGCCGCCGGTGCGGATGAACAGATCGGGCTCGGGGGCCCAGGACATGGACAGGTGCCGCGCCAGCCGCTCTTCGTCGACCAGCTGGGGCTGCGTCGCGAGGGCCGGCTCGGCCGCCAGCATGGCGCGGGTGGCCTGCAGGATGTCCCAGCGGCCGCCGTAGTTGGCAGCCACCGTCAGGTGCAGGCGGTCATTGTGGGCGGTGCGGGCCTGGGCCGCGAAGATCAGTTCCTGCAGGCGCGGCTCGAAGGCCGACAGGTCGCCGATGACGTGCAACCGCACCCCCTGCTCTTCCAGCTTGCCGACCTCGCGCTCCAGCGCCTGCACGAACAGGCGCATCAGCAGCGACACTTCCTCGGCGGGCCGGCGCCAGTTCTCGGAACTGAAGGCGAACAGCGTCAGGTAGCGCACCCCGGCGCGACCGCAGGCCTCGACCACGCGCCGCACCGCCTGCACGCCCTTGGCATGGCCCGCCGTGCGCGGCAGCAATCGCCGCGTCGCCCAGCGACCGTTGCCATCCATGATGATGGCCACGTGCTCCGGGATATCGCGGGTAGCGGGAACCGCCTGGGTAGAACTGGTTGCCATGGGTCTGGGGAGCGCCGTCGACCGGCGTAAAACAGGGAATACGGGAAAAATCCGCGCCGTCGATCCACTGCTGCGCCAGCGACCTGCGAGGCAATGGATGGGACGGCGCGCGAAGGCAGCAATCCTGGCGCCGGGCGTGGCTAGCCGCCCCTGCCCGGCACTGCAAGGATTATACGGTCATGATTTCCGCTTCTTTTTGCGTGACCATCTTGTCGATGTCGGCCACGCTGCGGTCCGTCAGCTTCTGGACGTCATCCTGCGCGCGACGCTCGTCGTCCTCGGAGATTTCCTTGTCCTTGACCAGCTTCTTCAGCCCTTCGTTGGCTTCGCGGCGCAGGTTGCGCACGGCCACCTTGGCGTCCTCGCCCTCGCTGCGCACGACCTTGGTCAGGTCGCGGCGGCGCTCTTCGGTCAGGGCCGGCATCGGCACGCGGATGCTGTCGCCCATGGACATCGGGTTCAGGCCCAGGTCCGATTCGCGGATGGCCTTCTCGATCGCGGCGGCCATGCTCTTTTCGTAGGGCTGGACGCTGATGGTGCGCGCGTCGATCAGGTTCACGTTGCCGACCTGGCTGATCGGCACGGGCGAACCGTAGTACTCGACCTGCACATGGTCCAGGATGCCGGTGTGGGCGCGGCCCGTGCGGATCTTGGCCAGGTTGGTCTTGAGCGTGTCAAGCGACTTGGCCATCCTGGCTTCGGCGGATTTGCGGATTTCTGCGACGCTCATGGATTTTCCTTTTCTTTAAACGTGTACCAACGTGCCTTCGTCTTCGCCGCTGACGACGCGCTTGAGCGCGCCCGACTTATTGATCGAAAACACCTTGATCGGCAGCTTCTGGTCGCGGCACAGGGCGAACGCCGTGGCGTCCATCACTTCCAGGCGACGGACGATGGCCTCGTCGAAGCTGATGCGCGCATAGCGCGTGGCGGAAGGATCCTTGTTGGGATCCGCGCTGTAGATGCCGTCGACCTTGGTGGCCTTCAGCACGATCTCCGCGCCGATCTCGGCGCCACGCAGGGCGGCCGCGGTGTCGGTCGTGAAGAAGGGGTTGCCGGTGCCCGCGGCGAAGATGACGACCTTGCCTTCTTCGAGATAACGCAGGGCCTTGGGGCGGATGTACGGTTCGACGACCTGATCGATGTTCAGGGCCGATTGCACGCGGGTGTCGATACCCTTGTGCTTGAGCGCGTCCTGCAGGGCAAGCGCGTTCATGATGGTGGCCATCATGCCCATGTAGTCGGCGGTGGCACGGTCCATGCCCTGCGCACCCGGGGCGACGCCACGGAAGATGTTGCCACCGCCGATGACGATGGCCAGCTCGACGCCGGTGGCGGCGACTTCGGCGATCTCATCGGTCATGCGGACGATGGTGGCGCGATTGATGCCGAATGCATCGTCGCCCATCAGCGCCTCGCCGGAAAGTTTGAGAAGAACCCGTTTGTATGATCTGCTGCTCATAGGTGATATCCCGAAGAACAATCCGACGAAAGTTTAAGACAAGAAATAGGCCGGACTAGAAAATATCTAGCGCCGGCCTGTAAGGACTACCCTGAGATCAGGCGCGGCCGGCGGCGGCGGCGGCAACCTCAGCGGCGAAGTCGCTGGTCTTCTTCTCGATACCTTCGCCGACGACGAACAGCACGAACTTGCTGATCGAGGCGCCCTTGGCCTTGAGCATCTGTTCGACGGTGTTCTTGTCGTCCTTGACGAACGGTTGCGACAGCAGCGTCACTTCCTTCAGGAACTTCTGCACCGAGCCTTCGACCATCTTGGCGACGATTTCAGCCGGCTTGCCCGATTCGGCGGCCTTCTGCTCGGCGACCGAGCGTTCGGCGGCGATGTCGGCCGGGTTCACGCCGTCGGCGTTCAGGGCCTTCGGCTTGGTCGCGGCGATGTGCATCGCCAGGTCCTTGCCCACTTCCTCGGCGCCGGCGTATTCCACCAGCACGCCGATCTTGCCGCCGTGCACGTAGCTGGCCAGGGCGTTCGGGGTCTGGATGCGCTCGAAGCGGCGGATCGAGATGTTTTCGCCGATCTTGCCGATCAGGGCGGTACGGGTCGATTCGATGGTGCCGTCGCCGTAGGGCAGCGCCGACAGGGCGGCCACGTCGGCGGGGTTCTGGGTGGCGACCAGCTCGGCCAGCTTGTTGACGAAGGCGACGAAGTCGTCGTTCTTGGCCACGAAGTCGGTTTCGCAGTTCACTTCGATGACGGCGCCTTGCTTGGCGTCGGCCGAGATGAACAGGCCGATCAGGCCTTCGGCGGTGACGCGGGCGGCAGCCTTGCTGGCCTTGTTGCCCAGCTTGACGCGCAGGATTTCCTCGGCGCGGGCCAGGTCGCCTTCGGCTTCCGTCAGGGCCTTCTTGCACTCCATCATGGGCGCATCGGTCTTTTCGCGCAGTTCCTTGACCAGGGCGGCGGTAATTTCAGCCATGTTAGCTCCAAATTTTGCTAAGACATGCCCCGGCGGGCCGGGGCATTGGTGTGATTCGATGAGACGTCCGCAAGCAGCGGATGAGGAAGGCGGGAGTCCGCCTTCGCACTGCCGGCGAGGCGGGGGCACGCCGCTTTCCGCGACCGCCCCCAGACACTAACCGCCGGACATGACAGCAGGCTTTAGGCCTGGTTGTCCTGCACTTCGACGAACTCTTCCTGGCCTTCACCGATTTCCTCGACCAGACCGTTCAGGTTCTGTTCGCGGCCTTCCAGCACGGCGTCGGCGATGCCCTTGGCGTACAGCGCGATGGCCTTGGCCGAGTCGTCGTTGCCGGGGATCACGTAATCGATGCCTTCGGGCGAGTGGTTGGTGTCAACCACGGCGACCACGGGGATGCCCAGCGTCTTGGCTTCGGCGATGGCGATCTTGTGGTAGCCGACGTCGATCACGAACATGGCATCGGGCAGGCCGTTCATGTCCTTGATGCCGCCGATCGACTTGTTCAGCTTTTCCAGTTCGCGCTGGAACAGCAGGCCTTCCTTCTTGATCATGCGCTCGGCGCCGCCTTCGGCGACCACGGCTTCCATGTCCTTCAGGCGCTTGACCGAGGTCTTGACCGTCTTGAAGTTGGTCAGCATGCCGCCGAGCCAGCGGGCGTCGACGAAAGGCATGCCGCAACGGGCGGCTTCGGCGGCGACCAGCTCGCGGGCGGCGCGCTTGGTGCCGACGAACAGGATGTTGCCACCGCGAGCAGCCAGCTGCTTCACGAACTTGGTGGCTTCCTGGTACTTATCAACCGTCTTTTCCAGGTTGATGATGTGAATCTTGTTGCGATGGCCGAAGATGAAGGGGGCCATCTTGGGGTTCCAGTAGCGGGTCTGGTGACCGAAGTGGACACCCGCTTCCAGCATTTCGCGCATCAAAGACATAACTTTCTCCAAGGGTTGATTTCTTGCGCCGCACCTGCATCAGCCTGTGGCTGACACCCTGGGTGGTGTTGCGCGCGATTTCCCGCACCTGCGGGATGAACAGAATTTTAACCGGGCCGGCCGATCACTGCCGCACTACTCCGACGTGCCGGGCATGTGCCCCGCGCGCCTTGCTGCCACGCTGCCGCGATAAACCCAGACGGCCGCCACGACGAAGCGCCTTGCCCCGCCTGCACGCATCGCGCCGTCCGACCCGCCAGGAAATCCCTGGCAGTTTCTTCCAGCGCACCCGGACCTGTTTTGTTGGCAGCGAAATCCAGTTCCCTCGCGTCCTGGTTTTCAACCAGGATCTTTCAACCCTGGTTTCAATCATCACGCGCATCAGTCGCCGGAGGCATTTCTTCAGGAAAACAGGGTTTCAAAACCCGGGTTTTCCAAGAACTTAGACCGGCAGCCACATCGAACCTGCATCGCTGCTCGAAAACATGACCGGGCTTGCGAGCACGCAGCGCCCCAGCCTGAGGGATGTACACGCCCAACCTTCCCGGCCCGCCGCCCTCGCCCGCCTGCCGCGCCGCCTCGCCCCCGGAACCTCGCGACTGGCCCGAATTCCCACCACAACCTTCGCTTGCGATGAAACTCCAGGACCCGCCACCGATCTCACAAGATGCGGTGCGACCCAACATGCAGGGTCGAACAACCAACCGGGTGGCCAGGATGATTCCATCCCCACCCGCCGGGATCGGCGCTTGCCGCTACCCAGATTGCTCCCCAAAATTTTAGGGAAGCCTATAATTCTACTATTCTTTCAAGCAGACATTCAAGCGAGATCCGTCAGTCATTCCATGGGCACCATTACCAATCCGGCCGACCTGGCCAAAATGCGCGCGGCCTGCCAGGACGCCGCCAAAGTCCTCGATTTCATCACTCCCTACGTCAAGCCTGGCGTCACCACCGGGGAACTGGACCGCCTCTGCCTGGAATACCTGACCGACGAGCTCAAGGTGAAGTCCGCCACGGTGGGCTACGCCCCGCCCGGCTACCCGCCCTTCCCCGGCGCCATCTGCACCTCGGTCAATCACCAGGTGTGCCACGGCATCCCGGGCGACAAGGCGCTGAAAAACGGGGACTCCCTCAATATCGACGTCACCATCATCAAGGACGGCTGGTTCGGCGACACCAGCCGCATGTACGCCGTGGGCGAGCAGTCGATCCTGTCGCGCCGCCTGACCGACATCACCTTCGAGTGCATGTGGAAAGGCATCCAGCAGGTCAAAAACGGGGCCACACTGGGCGACGTCGGCAACGCCATCCAGAAGCACGCCGAGGCCAACGGCTTCTCGGTGGTGCGCGAATTCTGCGGCCACGGCATCGGCCAGCGCTTCCACGAAGACCCGCAGGTGCTGCATTATGGCAAGCCGGGCACCGGCGTGGAATTGGTGACGGGTATGTTGTTCACCATCGAGCCCATGATCAACGCCGGGCGCCGCGAGATCCGCCAGTTGTCCGACGGCTGGACGGTCGTGACGCGCGACCATAGCCTGTCGGCGCAATGGGAGCATGCTGTCTGCGTCACCGACACCGGCTACGAGGTCCTGACCCTGTCGCCCGGCATGCCCAAGCCGCCCGCCTTCATCACCGAACCGATCGTCATTCCCGCCGTCTGACCCCGGCCAGTCCGCCACCATGACCGCCGATATCCTCAGCACCCTGCGCGAACGCATCCAGGAATCCCGGCGGGCCGCGGTGGCCCAGTTCCGCGAACACGAGCGCCCCGACACCCTGCTGGGCGACCTGCGCCGCATCGTCGACGCGGCGCTGCGCGACCTGGTCAAGCACACCCCCCTGCCGGCCGGCGCCACGCTGGCGGCGGTCGGCGGCTACGGCCGCGGCGAGCTGTATCCGCATTCGGACGTCGACCTGCTGATCCTGCTGCCGCACGCGCCCACCGCCGAAGACGAGTCCGCCATCGAGCGCCTGGTCGCCGCGCTCTGGGACCTGGGTCTGGAACCCGGCCATAGCGTGCGCACCATCGAGGACTGCGAACGCGAGGCCGACGCCGACATCACGGTCGAGACCGCGCTGCTCGAATCGCGCTGGCTGGCGGGCAGCCGCGCGCTGATGAAGAAGTTCGAAACCGCCACCCAGTCGCGACTGGATGCGCGCGCCTTCTTCCGCGCCAAGCGCGTCGAGATGCAGCAGCGCCACGCGCGCTACCAGGACACGCCCTACGCGCTCGAACCCAACTGCAAGGAATCGCCCGGCGGCCTGCGCGACCTGCAAGTGATCCTGTGGATGGCGCGCGCGGCCGGTTTTGGCGAGAACTGGCGCGCGGTGGCGCAAGCCGGCCTGTTGACGCCGTCCGAGGCGCGCGACCTGCGCAAGGCGGAACAGGCCTTCAAGCGCCTGCGCATCGAATTGCACCTGCTGGCCAACCGGCGCGAGGACCGCGTGCTGTTCGACCTGCAACCGGCCCTGGCCGAGGTCTACGGCATCCACGCCACCGCCACGCGCCGCGGCAGCGAGCTGCTGATGCAGCGCTACTACTGGGCCGCGCGCCTGGTGACCCAGCTGAACGGCATCCTGGTGCAGAACATCGAGGAACGCCTGTTCCCGCGCCCGGACAGCGACGCGCGCGACATCGACGACGATTTCCGCAACCTGCGCGACCGCCTCGACATCATTCGCGACGATGGTTTCGAGCGCAATCCCACGCTGCTGCTGCGCGCCTTCCTGGTGATGCAGCAGCACCCCGAGCTGACCGGCATGTCGGCGCGCACGCTGCGCGCCATCTGGCATTCGCGCCATCGCATCGACGCGCAGTTCCGCCGCAATCCGGTCAACCGCAAGCTGTTCCTGCAGATCCTGCAGCAGCCGCGCGGCATCGTGCATGAACTGCGCCGCATGACCATGCTGAACATCCTGCCGCGCTACCTGCCGGTGTTCCGCCGCATCGTCGGCCAGATGCAGCACGACCTGTTCCACGCCTACACGGTGGACCAGCACACGCTGGCGGTGGTGCGCAACCTGCGCCGCTTCACCATGCCCGAGCATGCCCAGGAATATCCGCTGGCCAGCCAGTTGATCGCCGGCCTGGACCGCCATTGGCTGCTGTATGTGGCGGCGCTGTTCCACGACATTGCCAAGGGCCGCGGCGGCGACCATTCCGAGCTGGGCGCGCGCGAGGTGCGCAAGTTCGCCCACGACCACGGCATGGAACCCGAGGACACCAGGCTGGTGGAATTCCTGGTGCGCCAACACCTGCTGATGTCGGCCGTGGCGCAGAAGCGCGACCTGTCCGACCCGACCGTGATCCAGGAATTCGCCGCCACGGTCAAGGACGAACGCCACCTGACGGCGCTCTACCTGCTGACGGTGGCCGATATCCGCGGCACCAGCCCCAAGGTCTGGAACGCCTGGAAGGGCAAGCTGCTCGAGGACCTGTACAAGCTGACCCTGGCCGCGCTGGGCGGCGCCCATGCCGACGCCCACACGGTGCTGACCGAGCGCAAGGAAGAGGCCGCGCGCCTGACGCGCCTGGCCGGCCTGCGCGACGACGCCCGCGAAGCCTTCTGGAACCAGCTCGACGTGGCGTATTTCCTGCGCCACGACGCTTCCGACATCGCCTGGCACACGCGCCATCTATATCACCAGGTGACGCCGGCCCATGCGGTGGTGCGGGCCCGCCCCACCGAGCAGGGCGAAGGCCTGCAGATCATGGTCTATACGCGCGACGTGCCGGACCTGTTCGTGGCGATCTGCGGGTATTTCGACGCCAAGTCGCTGTCGGTGCAGGACGCCCGCATCCACACCACGCGCCACGGCTGGGCGCTGGACAGCTTCATCGTGCTGCTGCCCGAGGGCGCCAGCGACCTGCGCGCCCAGGCCACGCTGGTCGAACACGAACTGGCCGAGCGGCTCAAGGACATCCAGGCCGCCGCCCAGGCCACCACGGGGCGCGGCGGCTACTACGGCCGCGGGCGCCAGTCGCGCATGTCGCGCGTGTTTCCCATCATGCCGCAGGCGGAACTGCAACCCGACGAGCGCAGCACCTCCTGGCGGCTGTCGGTCACGGCGACCGACCGTCCCGGCCTGTTGCACGCCCTGGCGCGGGTCTTTGCCCAGCACGAAGTCAACCTGCTGATGGCCAAGATCATGACGCTGGGCGACCGGGTCGAAGACGTTTTCATCGTCGACGGCGCGGCGCTGGCGCGCCCGCGCAGCCAGATGCAGTTCGAGCGCGACATCCTGGACGCGCTGGCCGGCGACGAGGCCCGGCAACAGGCCGCCTGAGGCTCGCCCGCGGGCCGTCGCCAGACGGCCGCCGACCGCATACAATCCGGTTTTCGGCCTGGCGATACGGTGCGATGGAGCTAAACGAATACTTGCGGGTACTGGGGACCAGCTTCTTCTTCGCGCTGGCCACGCTGTTGCCGTTCCTGAATCCGCCCGCGATCGCCCCCATCTTCCTGTCGCTGACCGAAGGCGCCTCGTCGTCGACCCGCACGGTGCTGGCCAAGCGCGTCGCCATCAATGTCGGACTGATGCTGATCGTGGCGATGGTGGCGGGCAACGTGCTGCTGAGCTTTTTCGGCATCTCGCTGTCGATCGTGCGCGTGGGCGGCGGCATGCTGGTCATCGCCAGCGCCTGGCGGCTGGTCAATTCCCCCGACGCCGACACCGAGCGGGTCGCCCGCATGGCGGAATCGTTCACCCCGGAAATGGCCAAGACGCGGGCCTTCTACCCGCTCACCTTCCCCATCAGCTGCGGCCCCGGCTCGATCGCGGCGGCCATCACCGTGGGCGTGTCGCTGCGCGACCAGAACCACGTGCTGAGCCTGCTGCGGCTGGGCGGCTCGATCCCCGGCATCGTGGTCGTTTCGCTGACTTTGTACGTCTGCCTGCGCTTTGCCGCGCAGATGCTGCATCGGCTGGGCGATAATGGCACCGCCGTGTTCATGCGCATGTCCGCCTTCATCATGCTGTGCCTGGGCGTGCAGATCTTCTGGGAAGGCTCGCGCGAACTGCTGCTCGGCGTGTTGCAGCAGGTCATGCAACCAATTCCGATTCCCAAGGCCTAACGCCTGGCGGCCGGACTGGCCATCCCCGGGGGCCACGCCCCTGCGAACCCTTATCTTGCAACAACCATGACTTCTCGCTCAGAACGCCTGCTCCGCCTGATCGCCCTCTTCTGCTTCGGCGCCGTCGGCATCGCCCTGGTTTCCCAGTATGCCTTTGACATGCCGCCTTGCGCCTGGTGCGTGCTGCAGCGCCTGATCTACCTGGTGATCGGCGTCATCGCCCTGGTCGGTGGTTTCGGCGGCGGCCGCGCGCTGACGCGCGTTTGCGCGTCCCTGGCCGCCCTGCTGTCGATCAGCGGCATCGCCGCGGCCTGGTACCAATACACCGTGGCCGCCAAGATGCTGTCGTGCGACCAGACCTTCGCCGACCGCTTCATGACCGGCATCGGCCTGGACGGCGGCGTGCCGTGGCTGTTCGGCATCTACGCCACCTGCATGGACGCGGTGGTGCCGGTGCTGGGCATCGAGTACGCCCTGTGGAGCCTGGCGCTGTTCGTGATCCTGCTGTTCATGGCCCTGCCCGCCGCCTTTGGCCGCGGCCGCGCCGCCTGAGCCGCGCCCCCGCCGTTGGACGGCCCCCACGCCAGACGCCTGCGCGCCACGGACGGCAACGGAAAATGGCCGGGCCCGCGCGGGCGGGCCTCGATCCATGCCTGACATCATGAAATACCTGACCGGTTATCCGGAATCGCTGCTGGCGCAGGCCCGCGCGCTGCTCGACCAGGGCAAGCTCGGGCCGGCGCTGCGCGCCCGCTATCCCGCCGGCGCGCACGACGTGCGCACCGACAAGGCGCTGTACGACTACGTGGTGGACCTGAAGAACACCTATATCCGCAACGGCGCGCCGCTCAGCAAGATTGCCTTCGACAGCAAGATCCACGTGATCCAGCATGCGCTGGGCCAGCACACCTTCATCTCGCGGGTGCAGGGCGGCAAGCTCAAGGCCAAGCACGAGATCCGCGTCGCCACGCTGTTCAAGGCGGTGCCGCGGGAATTCCTGAAGATGATCACGGTCCACGAACTGGCGCACCTGAAGGAAAAGGACCACAACAAGGCCTTCTACAACCTGTGCCGGTTGATGGAGCCGCAATACCACCAGTATGAGTTCGACCTGCGACTCTACCTGACCCATCTGGAGGCCACCGGCGAGAGCCTGTGGTGAAGCTCCCAGCCGCGCGAGCCGACGGACAAAAAAAAGCCGCTCCCCAGGGAGCGGCTTTTGCATGGGGCGCGTCGACTTCAGGCGTCGTTGGCGGCGTAGCCCATGTTGAATTGCAGGCCGCTGGCGCCTTCGCCGTCGCCCGACTCCGCGCGCGACTGGCCCAGGCGCGCCAGGTATTCCGCGGTGATGTCGCCGGTGATGTACTCGCCATCGAAGCACGACGCCTCGAAGCGCGACAGCTTCGGGTTGAGGTCGCGCACCGCCTGCTGCATGTCGTGCAGGTCCTGGTAGACCAGGCTGTCGGCGCCGATCGCGCGGGCGATTTCCTCGTCGCTGCGGCCGGTGGCGATCAGTTCGCTCTGCGTCGGCATGTCGATGCCGTAGACGTTGGGGAAGCGCACCGGCGGCGCGGCCGAGGCGAAGTACACCTTGTTGGCGCCGGCAGCGCGCGCCATGTCGACGATCTCGCGGCTGGTGGTGCCGCGCACGATGGAGTCGTCCACCAGCAGCACGTTCTTGCCCTTGAACTCCATGCCGATGGCATTGAGCTTCTGGCGCACCGATTTACGGCGCACGGCCTGGCCGGGCATGATGAAGGTGCGGCCGACGTAGCGGTTCTTGATCAGGCCTTCGCGGTAGTCCAGGTTCAGGCGCGCGGCCAGTTGCATGGCGGCCGGGCGCGAGGAATCGGGAATCGGCATGACCACGTCGATGTCGCCCAGGCGCATGTTGCGCGCGACTTTGTCGGCCAGGTATTCACCCATGCGCAGGCGCGCGTCGTACACCGACACGCCGTCGATCAGCGAATCGGGGCGGGCGAAATAGACGTATTCGAAAATGCAGGGCACCAGCTGCGGATTGTCGGCGCACTGGCGGCTGACGAAGCGGCCGTCCAGGTCGACGAAAACCGCTTCGCCCGGCTCGACGTCGCGCACGAAGGCGAAGCCGCTGCCTTCCAGCGCCACCGATTCCGACGCCACCATCCACTCGACGCCTTCGTCGGTTTCCTGGCGGCCGATGCACAGCGGACGGATGCCGTTGGGATCGCGGAAAGCCAGCAGGCCGTAGCCCGAAATCTGCGCCACCACCGCGTAGGCGCCGCGCACGCGCTTGTGCACGGCGGCGACGGCGCGGAACATTGCGTCGTCGTCGAGCGAGACGCCGCTGGCGGCCGACTGCAGCTCGTGGGCCAGCACGTTCAGCAGCACTTCCGAGTCGGAATTGGTGTTGATGTGGCGGCGGTCGACGCGGTAGAGCGATTCACGCAGCTCGCGCCAGTTGGTCAGGTTGCCGTTGTGGGCGAACATGATGCCGAACGGCGCATTGACGTAGAACGGCTGGGCCTCTTCCTCGCTGGCGCTGGAGCCGGCGGTGGGATAGCGCACCTGGCCCACGCCCGAGGTACCCGGCAAGGCGCGCATGTTGCGCGTGCGGAATACGTCGCGCACCAGGCCGTGCGCCTTGTACATATTGAACTGGTTGCCTTGCGACGTCGCAATGCCCGCGGCGTCCTGCCCGCGATGCTGCAACAGCAGCAAGCTGTCATAGAGCAGCTGGTTGACCGGCCCGCGCCCGATGACCCCTACGATTCCACACATGGTGAGATTTCCTGGTTGATGTAAAGCCAATCAATACGGCAGCCACGTCGCCAGGGATGGCGGCAGCCACGTCTTGATATGTTTGATGGCCTCGATGGCCGAATGCGAAAACATGGCGTCCTGCCACCACGGCTCCTGCGGCAGCGGCGTGTAGCCGGCGGCGGCGACCAGCGCCAGCACGATCAGCAGACCCCGAGCCAGCCCGAACATGCCGCCCAGGCCGTGATCGGCCGGGCTCAGTCCGGTGCTGCGGATCAAGGCGGCAAGCGTCATGTTGACCAACCCCACGCCGAGCAGCACGATAATGAAGACCACCGCGTACGAGACACCCATGCGCAGCAGCGTTGTTTCGATATAGGGCTCCAGCCAGGTATAGACCGTGGGCCCCCACCAGATCGCGGCCACGAAGGCCAGCAGATACGCGACCAGCGACAGCACTTCCTTGAGCAGGCCGCGCACCAGGCCCAGCACACCCGATACCACCAGGATGGCCAGCACGACGAAGTCGAAGCCGGTCACTACTGGGCGGCAATGAAACCGTTGTCATAGCCCAGGGTGCGCAACCGCGCCTGGGCCGCCTGCGCCGCCTCGCGCGAGGGGAACGGCCCCACCCGCAGACGGTACTGCTGCTTGCCTCCGATGGAAGCCTGCTCGACGAATGCGTTGGTCACCCCGGCCTGGTGCAGCTTGCTGCGCCGCGACTGGGCGTCCTCGGACGTGGTGTAGGCCGCGATCTGCAGCACGAAATTGCCCTTGGCGGCCTGCGGCTTGGGGGCAGGCGTGGCGGCGGGCGCCGAGCGGCCTTCCAGCAGCGCCAGGGCGCGGGCGCCGTCATCCGAGCGGGTCTCGGGCTTGGGCGTGGCCGGCTTGGGCTCGGGCTTGGGTTCCGGCTTGGGCGGCGTGGCCGGCTGCGTGCGCGGCGGCGTGGTGGCGGCGACCTGCGGCGGCGTGGCCGCGGGCGGCGTCACGGCCGGCGGGGTGGCAGTGGCGGGCGGCGTGGTGGCCTGCGGCTGCGCCGAGGTGACCGGCGGCGGCGTCTGAACGGCGGCCGGATCGGTGGGCGCGGCGCCCGGGGCCGGCGTGGCGGCGGGCGCGGTGGCCTGCGGTTCGCTCACTTGCGGCTGGAACGGCGTGTTGCGCTCCGGCACCTTGATGGGAATGTTGTCGGCAACGGGCACCGGCTGCGAGTCCAGCACCATGGGCAGGATGATGACGGCGGCCAGCACCAGCGCGATGGCGCCGGCCAGCCGGCGCCGGGCGCGCCCGCGCAACTCCGCCGCCTGGACCTCGCTGGGCACCGCCGCTCGCTTGGAGGGCTGCGCCTGGTCGGCAGGATCTTTGCGTTTGAAAAAACCCATGGGAGAGAATTCCTTGCGGCGCCTTGCGGCGGGGCGGGTATGGCGGCGGACCGCCACGACGCTGCACCCGGTTTTGCTATGCCGCTTTTACCTACGCCTTGCGACCCAGAGACTGCAAAACCGAGGCCACGGTGAGAAATGATCCGAACACCACGATTCTATCATTCTCGCCCGCCCGTTCGCGCGCCGCGGCGAAGGCCTGGGCGGGATCCGCGTAGGCCGAGACACCCGGCGCCTCGGCCCCGGCGGGCGCCGCCGGCAGCGCGGCAGCCACCTGCTCGGCCAGGCGTTCGCCCGTGCCGCCGCGCGGCCCCGGCAAGCCGGCGCAGAACCAGTGGTCGACCCGGGTGCCGAGCTTGGCCAGCACACCGGCCAGGTCCTTGTCGTTGAGCATGCCGAACACCGCATAGGTGTAGGGATGGAAACCCATGTTGTCCAGGTTCTGGGCCAGCACGGCGGCGGCGTGGGGGTTGTGGGCGACGTCCAGGATCACGGTAGGCTGGCCCGGCAGGATCTGGAACCGGCCCGGCAACGAGGCCTGCAGCAGCCCCTGGCGCACCGCCTGCTGCGGCACCGGCAGGCGGTCGCGCACCGATTCCAGCGCGGCCAGCGCGGCCGACGCGTTCAGCAGCTGGTTGGCGCCACGCAGCGCCGGATAGGCCAGCGCGCTGCGGCGCTGTTCGCGCCCGCCATAGGCCCATTGCTGGCGATCGCCCGAATAGTTGTAGTCGCGGCCGAACAGCCAAAGGTCGGCGCCGATCTGCTCGACATGGTCCAGCAGCGATTGCGGCGGCACCGGGTCGGCGCACACGGCGGGCCGGCCGGGACGGTAGATATGGGCCTTCTCGAAGCCGATCTTCTCGCGCGTGTCGCCGAGATAGTCGATGTGGTCCAGGTCGACGCTGGTGACGATGGCACAGTCGGCGTCGACGATATTGACCGCGTCCAGGCGGCCGCCCAGGCCGACTTCCAGCACCACAGCGTCCAGCCGCGATTGCGAGAACAGGCGCAGGATCGCCAGCGTGGTGAATTCGAAGTACGTCAGCGAAGTGTCGCCGCGGGCGGCCTCGACCGCGGTGAACTGTTCGATCAGGGCCTCGTCCGAGGCGATCTGGCCGTTGACACGGGCGCGTTCGTTGAAATCGATGAGGTGCGGCGAGGTGTACAGGCCGACCTTGTAGCCCGCGGCCAGCAGGATGGCCTCGAGCATGGCGCAGGTCGAGCCCTTGCCGTTGGTGCCGCCGACCACGAACTTCACGCCGGGCAGTTCCAGGTTCATGCGCGCCGCCACTTCCCGCACGCGCTCCAGGCCCATGTCGATCGCGACGGCGTGGATGGATTCCAGGTACTGGAGCCAATCGGACAGGGAGGCGCCTGCGGCAGGCTTGAGGGCAGAAGGCATGACGGGATCGCAAAGATGGACAGCCCGTGATTTTAGCAGCGCGTGCCCGGTGTTTTCCCTAATCCCCCAGGGCGCGGCACGGGTTCTCCGGGAAAAACCGCTTGCCGATGTTTTTCTCATACGTAAAAATGAATTCACATATGAGAATTCAAAAGGAAGGAACATGACGCAGCAGAAGACCCCGGCCTGGCTGGTCCGCGAAGCCGACGTGCCCGGCTACCACCCGGCCAACCACACCGGCACCCTGAACCGCCGCCTGATCGGTCCCGACACCGTGGGCGCGCGCGGCGTGGAGGTGCTGCTGGGGGTGATCGACAAGGGCAAGGGGGCACTGCCGCACGCCCACCCCGGCATCGAGCAGGTCTGTTACCTGCTTTCCGGCACGGCCCGCGCCCAGGTCCAGGACGAATGGGCCGACATGGGGCCGGGCGATTGCTGCTACTTCCCGCCGGACATCCCGCATGTGTTCACCGTCACCAGCGACGAGCCGGCGCGGCTGCTGGTGATCTACACGCCGCCCTACGAAGAATCGCCCGACCGCGTCATCCGCGGTTTTCCCGCGCCCGCAACCGGCGCCTGAGGCGCCGGAGCCACCGGCATCCCCGGGCAGCGGCCGCAGAAGCCGCGCCCGGTTTCCCACCATCTGGAGAGACAAACCATGCAACTTCACCGCCTGTTGCGCGCCGCCCTGCTTGGCGGCGCCAGCCTGCTGGCCTTGCCCGCGGCCCATGCCGCGGACTATCCGAACAAACCCATCACGCTGATCGTGCCGTTCCCGGCCGGCTCGGGCACCGACGCCGTCGGGCGCATCTTTGGCGCCGAGCTGTCGACCATCCTGGGACAGCAGATCGTGGTCGAGAACAAGCCCGGCGCCAACGCCACCATCGCCGCCAGCTACGTCGCGCGCGCCAAGCCGGACGGCTACACGCTGTTCGTCACCACCAACACCTCGCACTCGGCCGCGCCCTGGCTGATGAAGAACATTCCCTACGACCCGGTCAAAGACTTCACGCCCATCGCGCGCGGCGGCAACCTGCCCTTCATCCTGGTGGCCAACCCCAAGCGGCCCTGGAAGACCGTGGCCGACCTGGTGGCCGATGCGCGCCAGCACCCGGGCCGCATTACCTACGCCAGCGGCAACAGCACCGGCATCGTGGCCGGCGCCACGCTGGCCAACCGCGCCAGGATCGACATCCTGCACGTGCCCTACAAGGGCACGCCGCAAGGCCTGACCGACGTGGTCGGGGGCCAGGTCGACTTCATGTTCACCGACCTGGCATCCGGCCTGCCGTTCGTGCAATCGGGCCAGTTGCGGGCGCTGGCGGTGTCCACCGCCGAGCGCAGCGCCATCGTGCCGGACCTGCCGTCCATGGCGGAGTCGGGCGTGCAGGATTTCGACCTGAACTCCTGGAACGGCTACTTCGGTCCGGCCGGCATGCCGCCCGAAGTGGTGGCCAGGCTCAACGACGCCATCAAACAGGTAGTGGCCAAGCCCGACGTGCGCAAGCGCCTGGCCGGCCTGGGCTTTGACGCCTTCTCCAGTTCGCCCGAGGCCTTCGCCCAGTTCGTCAGCGAGCAGCGCGACCTGTGGGGCAAGCTGATCCGCGACGCGGGGATCGAGCAGCAATGACGACGCCCCACGCAACGCCCCCGCAGGCCGCCGGCCCCCTCGCCGGCGTGCGCATCCTGGACCTGAGCTCGGTCGTGATGGGTCCCTACGCCACCCAGGTGCTGGCCGACCTGGGCGCGGACGTCATCAAGGTGGAGTCGCCGGCGGGTGACAACATGCGCGCCGTCGGCCCCATGCGCAACCCGGGCATGGGGCACCTGTACCTGCACCTGAACCGCAACAAGCGGTCGGTGGTACTGGACCTGAAGACGCCCGAGGGCCGCGAGGCCTGCCTGCGACTGGCCGAGAGTTGCGACGCCCTGCTCTACAACATCCGCCCCCAGGCCATGGCGCGCCTGGGCCTGTCGTACGAGGCGGTGGCCGCGCGCAACCCGCGCATCGTCTACCTGGGCGCCTACGGCTTCGGCGAGACCGGCCCCTACGCCGGCCGCCCGGCCTACGACGACCTGATCCAGGGCCAGACCGGCATCGCCGCGCTGTCCGCGCAGCAAAGCGGCGACGTGCCGCGCTATGCGCCGCTGACGCTGGCGGACCGCGCGGTCGGCCTGCACGTGGGCATCGCCCTGGTCTCGGCGGTCCTTCACGCCCGCGCCAGCGGCCAGGGCCAACAGGTTGAAATCCCCATGTTCGAAGGCATGGCCCACCTGGTGCTGGGCGACCACCTGGGCGGCGCGACCTTCGAACCGCCGCTGGGCCCCACCGGCTATGCGCGGCTGCTGGCGCCGCACCGCCGCCCGTACGCCACGGCCGACGGCTACATCTGCCTGCTGATCTACAACGACAAGCACTGGCGCAACTTCTTTGCCCTGATCGGCCAGCCCGAACTGGGCCAGGACCCGCGCTTCCACACCCACGGCGCGCGCGCGGCGCACATCGACGAGGTCTACGCCTTCGTCGCCGACGTGATCCGCACCCGTCCCAGCCAGGACTGGCTGCGGGACCTGGCGCAAGCCGACATCCCCGCCTCGCAGCTCTACACGGTCGACGACCTGCTGGGGGACGAACACCTGGCGGCCACCGGCTTCGTGCAGCAGCAGGACCACCCCACCGAAGGCCGCCTGCGCACCCCCGCCCCCCTTGGCCGCTACCAGGGCACGCCGACCTCCATCCGCCGCCCGGCGCCCACGCTGGGCCAGCACAGCCGCGAAGTGCTGGCCGAGGCCGGCTACGACGACGCGGCCATCGACGCCCTCTTCTCCCATCGCATCACCCAGGACGGAACCCACTGATGGACTTCGAATTCACCCCCGACCAACTGGCCCTGCGCGACGCCGTGTCGCGCATCTGCGAACGCTATCCCGACGACTACTGGCTGGAACGCGACCGCGAGGGCGGTTTCCCCGAGCCGCTGCACGCCGACCTGGCGCGCGACGGCTGGCTCGGCATCGCCATGCCGCAGGAGCACGGCGGCGCCGGCCTGGGCATGACCGAGGCCGCCCTGATGATGCAGACCATTGCCGCCTCGGGCGCCGGCTTCACCGGCGCCTCGGCCGTGCACATGAACATCTTCGGCCTGAACCCGGTGGTGGTGTTCGGCAACGACGAGCAGCGCGCCCGCTGGTTGCCGCCGTTGATCTCGGGCCGCGAGAAGGCCTGCTTCGCCGTGACCGAGCCCGATGCCGGCCTGGACACCACCAAACTCGGCACCCGCGCCGTGCGCCAGGGCGACGAATACGTGGTGCATGGCCGCAAGATCTGGATCTCGACCGCCCAGGTGGCCGACAAGATGCTGCTGCTGGCGCGCACCACGCCGCTGGCGGACGTGGCCAAGCCGACCCAGGGGCTG
The DNA here is from genome assembly GCF_059759395.1 of Achromobacter sp. EG18. Taxonomy (NCBI): domain Bacteria; kingdom Pseudomonadati; phylum Pseudomonadota; class Betaproteobacteria; order Burkholderiales; family Alcaligenaceae; genus Achromobacter; species Achromobacter sp. EG18. Next base: position 674,097 of record NZ_CM186213.1, on the reverse strand, counting down.
TCGCTGTTCTATACGGACCTGGACCGGGCCAAGGTCGAGGTGCGCGAGATCGAGAAGATGGGCCGCAAGGCGGTGGACTCGAACATGCTGTTCATCGATGGCCTGCGGATTCCGGTCGCCGACCGCATCGGCGAGGAAGGCCGCGGCTTCGAATACATCCTGCACGGCCTGAATCCGGAACGCATCCTGATCGCCGCCGAGGCGGTCGGCATCGGCCGCGCCGCCCTGGAGCGGGCGGTGCGCTATGCCGGCGAGCGCAAGGTGTTCGGCCGGCCGATCGGCCAGAACCAGGGCATCCAGCATCCCCTGGCGCAGGCCTGGATGCAGTTGGAGGCCGCCGACCTGATGGTATTCAAGGCCGCCAGCCTGTACGACGCCGGCCAGCCCTGCGGCCCCGCCGCCAACGCCGCCAAGTACCTGGCGGCCGAAGCCGGCTACAACGCCTGCCAGACGGCGGTGATGACACTGGGCGGCATGGGCTACGCCAAGGAATACCACGTGGAACGGCTGTTGCGCGAAAGCTTCATTCCGCGCATCGCGCCGGTCAGCCCGCAGCTGATCATGTGCTTCATCGCGGAAAAAGTGCTGGGGCTGCCGAAGTCCTATTGAACCCGCGCCCGTTCGAGCCGGCCGGCCACGGCCGGGCTCAGGATTGCTGTTCCAGCCCGGTGCAGGCCGAGCGCAGAATGCGGGCGTATTCCTCCTGGCACGGCTCGATCCGGTAGATCGGGCCGCCCACCGAGATGGCGTAGTGCTCGCCCGACAGCGTCACCGGCCAGGCGATGGCGCCGACATCGGGAATCGATTCGCCGCTGTTCATGAACCAGCCGCGCTGGCGCGACCGGTCGATGTCCTGCAATACCGCGTCGCGGGTGACCAACGTGCGCTCGTTGTAGCGCGTCAGCGGCGTGGCCGCCAGGAGCGCGTCGCGGGCCGGCTCGTCCATCAGCGACATGAGCGCTTTTCCCAGCGAATTGGCGTGTACGTCCTTGAACTCGCCGGCAACCGGCGCGTATCGGATCGTATGGGGCGAGTCCAGCACATCCAGGTATACCACCCGGCCGTCCTGCGCCAGCTTGGCGAACACGACGGTTTCGCGGGTCGCGTCGCGCAGCTCGACCAGGCTGGGGTAGACCCGGTCCAGCACCGGATCGGCGCGGGCGATGCGCTGCGCCATCGCCAGCAGGCGGCCGGTCGGATAGTACCCCTGGCGGCGGCCGGTTTCATAGAGATAGCCCAGCCCGGTCAGGGTGCGGATCAGCGCCAGGCAGCTGGATACCGGCACGTCCAGCAGCCGGGCCAGTTCCGACAGGGGCAATGCGCGCTTCTCCCGGGCGTAGGTTTCGATGATTTCTATGACTCGCAACGCCGTCTTGACACTCATTGCCCGATCCCAACTTGTTAGCACATGAAACATCCGTCCGCGCCCGGGCCTAAAGTTCCCTGCGGGACTGCCGTAATCGTAGCTGAGAATTCCCTGAAAACAGCGCGTTCCTCCGAGACGCCCACATCGCCGTTGGAGTGATCATGGCCGTAACCCCCTTAGCCCCCGCTACGTTCGCGCCGACGCCGGTCGCGCCCGTGCCGGTCGCCGTCGATCCGTCGGTCACCGTCGCGCCGCCGGTCGCCGGCAGCCAGAGCGGCGGCGCCGACACCGCCACGTCGGAGCAGTCGACTTCCCAGAAGCTGCCCCTGGATAAGGCGCTCGATGAAATCAACGAGCAAATGAAGGCCTGGTCCACCCAGCTGCAGTTCGAGGTCGACCCCGACGTGCACCAGGTGGTGGTGTCCGTGGTTGACGCCGAATCAGGGGACGTCATACGCACCATCCCGAGTGAAGCCGTACTGAAGATCGCCAAAATGATCGTCAACATGCAAGGAAACGGCATCAAAACCACGGCTTGATATGGCACCCGATATTTTCTGCTGTGCCCGTTTTGGCGCCAATCGATGATGGAAGCATCGAATTAGGCCCGCCTTATGCCCTTACCCGGCCAATCGCCGGCACCCTATTTTTGACAGAATCGCATCGCTAGGAAGGAATTTCACATGGCCTCTATCACTAACCTCGGTTCGGTTTCCGGTCTGCCCCTGGAAAAGATCCTGTCCGACCTGCAGACCGCCGAGGATAAGAAGCTCTCGATCTACACCACCCGCGCCGAAAGCTACAAGACCCGCATCGACGCCTACGCGCAGTTGCAAAGCGCGCTGGAAGCCCTGCAGAAGTCGGCCGGCGTGCTGGGCAAGACCGAGACGATGGCTGCCATCAAGGGCAGCGTGACCGGCGGTAACGCCTTGACGGCCACCGTGGCCGCCGAGGGCGCCGTCGCGGGCCAGTACACCATCACCGTGAACAACCTGGCCCGTGCCCAGAGCCTGCAATCGGGCGCCGTGGCCGACCGCACCGCCAAGCACGGCGACACCGGCTCGTTCGAGATCGAACTGGCCGACGGCACCAAGCGCACCATCGACCTCAAGGGCGACACCTCGCTCAACGGCATCGTCAAGGCCATCAACGCCGACGACAAGTCCGGCCTGCGCGCCACCGTCATCAACGACGGCAACGGCAACAACTACCTGATGCTGACGGCCAAGGACACCGGCGTCCAGGCCTCGGTCAAGAACATCACCGTCACCGGCGACCAGTCGCTCAAGGACATCCTGTCCTTCAGCACCGCCGCCGACGGCACCACTACCGGCATGGCCAACACCAAGGCCGAAGACGCCGAAGTGGTCATCAACGGCATCACGGTCAAGAGCGGTTCGAACAACGTGTCCAAGGCCATCGACGGCGTCACGCTGAACCTGACCGAGAAAACCGAGGCCGGCAAGCCGATCACGCTCAAGCTCGAATCCGACACGTCGGTCGCCAACAAGGCCATCCAGGACTTCGTCAAGACCTACAACGCGCTGCAGACGACCATCAAGAACCTGACGGCCTTCGACGCAAAGGCCGCCACCAACCAGCCGCTGACCGGCGACGGCACCACGCGCTCGATCCAGTCGTCCGTGACCAACGCGCTGCAGGCCGTGCTGGGCGAAGGCACCGTCCGCTCGCTGGCCGACCTGGGCATCACCACCGACCCGCAGACGCGCCAGCTCAAGCTTGACCAGACCAAGCTGGACAAGGCGCTGACCGGCAACCCCGCCGACGTCACCAAGCTGCTGACCGGCGAACACGGCCTGGCCAAGAACTTCGAAGCCGCCTTCAAGGACGTGCTGGGCAGCACCGGTTCGCTGAAGACGCGCACCGACGGCCTGGCCAAGACGATGAGCGACCTGGACGCCCAGCAAAAGCGCGCCAAGGCCGCCAGCGACGCGGAAATCGACCAGATGCGCACGCGTTTCGTGGCGCTGGACAAGTTCTACATGCAGATGCAGACCACCGCCAACTACCTGACCCAACAATTTGCGGCGATGAACAAATCGAGCAAATAACCTGTAGAAGATGCATTAATGACTTACGCCGCCCGCCGCCCCACAGGGTCCCAATCCGTCCGCTCCTACGCCGATATTGGCCTGGAAACCCAGGTGCTGGGCGCGAGCCCCGAGCGGCTGATCACCCTGCTGTACCTGGGTGCCCGGGCAGCGATCGGGCAGGCGCGCATCCACCTGCAGGAAGGTCGGGTCGCCGAGCGCGGCGCGGCTATCTCGAAAGCGATCAAGATCGTCGATGAAGGCTTGAAGACCGGGTTGAACATGGAGGCCGGCGGCGACATCGCCGCCAACCTCGCCCGGCTCTACGATTACATCGTCCGCACCTTGCTGACGGCAAATCTGAAAGCGGATACCGAGCAACTCGATATCGCCGACCGCCTGCTGGCGGACCTGGCCGAGGCTTGGCAGACCTCCATCGACCGACCGGCTGGCATAGCGCAGCCCTGATGGCCCAGAAACACAAATCCAGCCAGCCATCGAACGCCCGAGATTTCCATGACGTCCCTTACCCAGTACTCATCCCCCATTCTGGAACACTACCAGGAGATCGCTCTCATCACGGGCGAGATGTTGACGGCCGCCCAGGCCGGCGACTGGGATACGGCGATGGCCCACGGGCAGCAATACTGCGAGCTGGTCGAACGCCTGCGCATCGCGGAACCGACCGCGCCGCTGGATGAGGCCGGCCGCGCCATGAAATACGACCTGCTGGTGCGCATCCTGGAAAACGACGCCATGACGCGTGACCTGGCGCTGCCGCAACTGGCCCGGCTGGGCGAACTGCTGGGCCGCATGAAGCGCCAGCAGACCCTGCTCTCGGCCTACGGCTACCAGGCGCCTGAAGCATGAGCGTAGGTCCCGCGGCACTCGGCAATGTCCTAGTGCAGCGGTTGGACGCCGTGCTTGGCACGACGATGTCCGCCGCCAGCGCCAACCAGGTGTCCGGCGCGCGGCCGGATGCGGTCAGCCAGCCAGGCAACCTGGACAAGCCCGGCTCGGCCGACGGCTCCAATCGCGACCCCCGGCAAGGCATCCAGACCGGCGGCGCCCGCGGCGATCGCCCGGCCACCGTCATCGATGCCAAGACCGCGGCCGCCCTGGCGCTGGCCGCGCGCGGCCTGGTCACCAGCAGTGACACCACCGCCTCGGCGCCCACCACCCTCGGCACCACCGCACGCGCGATCCTCGCCCTGCTGGCCCAGTACCCCGAAGCCGCGCCCGCCGTGCAAGGCCGCGCCCCCCTCTGGACGGCGCCCCCCTCTGCGCAACCGACCGGCGCGCCGGCCCCGCAGGCCGGCCAACCCGCCAGCCAGCCGGGAGCCCCCGGACAACCCACGGCCGCCCCCGCTGCCGGACAGGCGGCAGCGCCAGCGCCTGCCCCCACCACCGCGGCGGCACTGGCCGCGGCTGCCGCGGCCAGTGCCGACCCCGCCGCCGAGACACCGTCCACCAACCGGCCCGCGCGCCCAGCCGGATCGGGCGAAGGCGCCACCGGCGCCAGGAACGCCGAAGCCACGACCCACGCCACCCTGGCTCCTGGCGCGCCGTCGGCCAAGATCCTGGGCCAGGCGTTACGCGCCGCGTTGCAGACCAGCGGCCTGTTCTACGAATCGCACCTGACCGACCTGGTCTTTGGCCGCAGCAACCCGTCCCAGCTGCAGCAGGAACCCCAGGCCCGGCTGACTCGCAGCGGAGTCCCCACGGACGCGGATACCGCGCGTCCGCGCGCCGAGTCCCAGGCCGGCGGCGGCCGCGCCGGCGACGCCAACGCGGCGCCCGGCAACACCAATGCCCCGGCGCCCGGCACGCCGGTCAGCGGCATCCACCAGGACCTCACCCTGCTGGTGCGCCAGCAACTGGACGTGCTCGCCAACCAGGCCCTGACCTGGCAAGGCGAGGCCTGGCCCGGCACGCCGATGGAATGGGAGGTGGAACGCGACCCCTACGGCGGCGATCCGGAATCGGCGGTGTCCACCTGGGCAACCCGCCTGAAACTCGATCTGCCGCGGCTGGGCCTGGTGGACGCGCGCTTGAACCTGGCCGGCGACCAGATCGTGCTGCAACTGGTCGCGCCCCATAGCGCCGCCGAAATCAACGACTCCTCGGACCAGCTGCGCTCACGCCTGCTGGCTGCCGGCCTCACGCTCAGCCACCTGGTGGTGAACGTGGTGGACCCGCGTCCCGTCATACCCGCGGATATCTGATGCGCACCGCTCCGCCCCCCGAACAGGGCCCCAACGCCAACCGCAACGCCGCGGTCGCCATCTCGTATGACGACAAGGACGCCGCCCCGCGGGTGGTGGCCAAGGGCTACGGCCAGCTGGCCGACACCATCGTGCGCGCCGCCGAAGAGAACGGGCTGTACGTGCACGAATCGCGTGAACTCGTCGGCCTGCTGATGCAGGTGGACCTGGACGCGCATATTCCTCCCCAACTCTACGTGGCGGTGGCAGAATTGCTGGCCTGGCTCTATCGCCTCGAATCGCGCGAACTCCCCGAGGCCGCGCCGCCCGCCCCCACTCTCTAAGGACAAGCACCGTGTTGGACGCCAGCGATCCGGAATTCCTGCTCACCCGGCCGGAAGACATGCGCGCCGCCCTCTTCGAACTGACGCACCCCGACAGCCACATCCTGGTGCGCGACGCCGCGGACCGCGAAATGGCCGTGCTGGTGCTGGGGGCGGACAAGCAGACGCGGCAGTTCTTCTGGCGTCCGCGCGACTATGCCGGCGCCGATTTCGAGCAGTCGGACAGCATGGGCCTGCTGAGCGGCACCACCTTCCATTTCAACGCCACCGCCTATGGCGGCGTACAGATCCGCTTCCGGGTCTCGCGCCCGGAGGTCATCCACTTCGATGACGGCAGCGCGGCGCTGATGTCGCCCTTCCCCGACCGCCTGGCGCGCATCCAGCGCCGCAAGATGTTCCGGGCCTCGCTGGTCTCCAGCGCCAGCCGCTGCCACGCCTCGTGGCGTCCGGCGCCCGCCGCGAAACCCATCAGTTTCTCGGTGCGCGACATTTCGGTGGATGGCGTCGGCCTGCGGGTGGAACTGGCGGTGCCGACGTTGCCGCAACGCGGCGCGGTACTCGAGGACGTGCAGCTCGACTTTGGCGAGCTGGGCAAGCTCAACGCGAACCTGGAAGTGCGCAATGTGTATCCGGTGTCGGGCCAACCCATGATCCAGGCCGCCAGTCCGGACGAACCCGCGCCAACGCATGTGTCGCTGACCGGCGAGCCGCCCCTGAGCCATGTGGGCGCGGTGTTCCTGAACCTGGATGCGCGGCAGGAAAACTGGCTGCAGCAGGTGGTCTGGCGCCTGGAGAAAAACGCCCGATAGGCGCACTGCGAGCCAGGAGCGCCGCCGGACGGTTGCTTGTGCCGGAACGGCTGAAGATGCGGCGGATCCAACGCCGCTGGCGGATCCGCTTGGCGGGGCTGCGGCATGATCCGCCACCCCGCTGTCCTGCCCGTGGTTACACGGCCATCGACGAGATTTCCTTGTAGGCCGCAACCAGCTTGTTGCGCACCTGCACGGCCGTCTGGAAGCCGATGCTGGCCTTCTGCAGGTCGATCATGACATCGTTGAGCGAAACGTCGGGCGCGCCCAGTTCGAAGGCCTTGGCCTGCGCGGTGGCGGCGTTCTGCGCCGAGGTGACGCGGCGGATGGAACGCTGCAGTTCGGCGGCGAAACCATCGGGCTGGGCCACGGCTTCGCCCGCGGCGAGATTGCCGGTTTCCGCCTTGGTCACCGCCACGCGCATCTGCTGGAGCATGCTCTCGATGCCGGACAAGCCTGATACAGCCATTACGTTATTCCTTGCTGGTAGGACGAGGGACTACGCCCAGGATGGATGCAGCGTAACCCGGCATCGTCCGCGCCATAGCGCCTAAAAGCCGCCAAAACACCCGATATTTCCGCGAATGCGGCGAGCCCGCCGGCACGGTCCGCGAGCCGCTCCGGGGGGCCGGCGCGCCCGCTTGTCGACATAGGGGATAAGTAACGCCAAAAAACCGCTGTTTTCGACGATTGGGTTTGCTAACTCAGCAGCAATAATCCAGGCTCTCCCCAGACCAGAAGCACGTTGCATGTGTAATCTGCCCTACCCGAACATGAAGTCATTTTCCCTGCTCCGCGAAGCCAGCGGGAGCCGCCAATGAATCAGCAGGCTACCCTGAGCGCGTCGCTTCTGGCGAAGTTTCCCGTGTTGGAAAAGATACGCGCCCTGCCCAAGCCGGTGCTGCTTGGCGCGGCCGCCGCGCTGGTCGCGCTGATCGTCGCCGTGGCGATGTGGAGCAGCGAGCCCAAGTACAAGGTGCTGTTCTCGAACCTGGACGACCGCGACGGCGGCGCCATCGTGACCGCCCTGGGCACCATGAACGTGCCCTACAAGTACAACGACACCGGCACCGCTCTGCTGGTGCCGGCCGACCGCGTCTACGACGCCCGCCTGCAGCTGGCCTCGCAAGGCCTGCCGCGCGGCGGCTCGGTCGGCTTCGAACTGATGGACAACGCCCGTTTCGGCGCCAGCCAGTTCGCCGAGCAGATCAACTACCAGCGCGGCCTGGAAGGCGAGCTGGCGCGCTCGATCGAATCCATGCACACCGTGCAGCACGCCCGCGTGCACCTGGCCATGCCGCGCCAGTCGCTGTTCGTGCGTGAACGCCAGCCGCCGACCGCCTCGGTGCTGCTGAACGTCTACCCCGGCCGCAGCCTGAGCGATGCCCAGGTCTCGGCCATTTCCTGGCTGGTCGCCTCCAGCGTGCCGGAACTGACCGCCGAAAACGTCTCGATCGTCGACCAGAACGGCCGCCTGCTGTCCGCCCCCACTGGCGAAGGCCGGGGCATGGACGCCGACCAGATGCGCATGGTCCGCGAGACCGAGCAACGCACCGTCGAACGCATCCTCACCATCCTCAATCCGCTGGTCGGTCCGGGCAACGTGCACGCCCAGGCCAGCGCCGAAATGGACTTCTCGCGCCGCGAGGAAACGTCCGAGGTCTACCGCCCCAACCAGGAGCCCGGCCAGGCCGCCATCCGCAGCCAGCAGACCAGCGAATCGAACCAGCGCGGCATCAATCCCGCGCAGGGCGTGCCTGGCGCGCTGTCCAACCAGCCGCCGGCCAACGCCCAGGCGCCGATCGCCAATCCGCCGCAGACTCAACCGCCCCGTCCCGGCCAGCCGCAGCAGCAGGGCCAGCAGCAACAGCAACAGACCGCCACCGGCGCCGGCGCCCAGGGCGCCGGCGGCACCGTCAGCGATCGCCGCGACGCCACCACCAACTACGAAGTCGACCGCACCATCAGCCACATCAAGCAGCCTGTCGGCATGCTCAAGCGCCTGTCGGTGGCCGTGGTGGTCAATTACGTGCGCGACAAGGACGGCGAACCCCAGGCCTTGCCGCCCGAGGAACTGAGCAAGCTCACCAACCTGGTGCGCGAGGCGATGGGCTATTCCGAAAGCCGTGGCGATTCGCTGAACCTGGTCAACAGCCAGTTCAACGACGGCCCGCCGGCCGTGCCGATGTGGCGCGATCCGGAAATGATCTCGCTGTTCAAGACCATCCTGGCCTGGCTGGTGGGTGGCGTGCTGGCCCTGTGGCTGTACCGCAAGGTCCGCCGCTCGGTGGGCGACTACCTGTACCCGCCGGTCGATCCCGAAGTGGCCGAGGCCGAGCGCATCGAAGCCCAGCGCGAGGCCCAGGACCTGGCCCGCGCCAAGGAAACCGACCGTTACCAGGACAACCTGGAACGCGCCCGCACGATGGCGAACAAGGATCCGCGCGCCGTCGCGATGGTCCTGCGCACCTGGATGACCAAAGATGAAAAATGATTCCAAGCCCATGGACGGCATGACGCGCAGCGCCGTCCTGATGATGTCGCTGGGTGAAGACGCCGCGGCCGAGGTCTTCAAGTACCTCACCGCCCGCGAAGTCCAGCAGGTCGGCGCCGCCATGGCCAGCCTCAAGCAGGTCACCCGCAACGACGTGGCCGTGGTGCTGGAGGAATTCCGCCAGGAAGCCGACCAGTTCATGGCCGTCACGCTGGGTTCGGACGACTACATCCGCACCGTGCTGACCAAGGCGCTGGGCAGCGACCGCGCCGCCGGCCTGATCGAAGACATCCTGGAAGCCGGCGAAGGCGGCAGCGGCATCGACGCCCTGAACTGGCTCGATCCGCATACCGTGGCCGAGCTGATCGGCGACGAACACCCGCAGATCATCGCCACCATCCTGGTGCACCTGGAACGCGACCGCGCCGCCGGCGTGCTGGCGCTGCTGACCGACCGCCTGCGCAACGACGTCATGCTGCGTATCGCCACCTTCGGCGGCGTGCAGCCCGCGGCCCTGTCGGAACTGACCGAAGTGCTCAATTCCGTGCTGGCCGGCCAGGGCGCCAAGCGCAGCAAGATGGGTGGCGTGCGCACCGCGGCCGAGATTCTCAACATGATGAATTCGGCCGAAGAGGAAACCGTGGTCGCCAGCCTGCGCGAACGCGACAACGACCTGGCGCAGAAGATCATCGACGAGATGTTCGTGTTCGACAACCTGCTCGACATCGAAGACCGCGCGATCCAGCTCATCCTCAAGGAAATCGACAACGACACGCTCATGGTCGCGCTCAAGGGCGCCCAGGAAGAACTGCGCGCCAAGTTCCTGCGCAACATGTCCAGCCGCGCCGCCGAAATGCTGCGCGAGGACCTGGAAGCGCAAGGCCCGATCCGCATGTCGAAGGTCGAGACCGAGCAGAAGAAGATCCTGCAGATCGCCCGCCGCCTGGCCGAGAGCGGCCAGATCGTGCTGGGCAACTCCGGAGACGACGCGTATGTCTGAAGCGGATACCGGCCAGTCGACGCTCATCTCGCGCAGTGCCGCCTGGCGGCGCTGGCAGATGCTGTCGTTCGACGAGCCGCCGCCCGTCGAAGTCGAACCCGAGCCCGAACCCGACCCGGGCCCCGACCCGGAAGTGGTGATGGCCCAGTTGCGCGCCCAGGCCATCGCCGAAGGCCGCGAGGAAGGCTACGCGCAGGGCCATGCCGCCGGCCTGGAAGCCGGTCGCGCCGAAGGCCATGAAGCGGGCCTGGCCGCCGGCCGCGAAGCCGGCTACGCCGAGGGCCTGGCCCAGGCGCGCGAACAAGGCGCGCAGGAAGCGCAACACCTGCACGCGCTGGTGCAGGCCTGCGCCGAATCGGTCGGCTCGCTGGAAGAAAAGATGGGCCAGAGCCTGCTGACGCTGGCCCTGGACATCGCCCAGCAAGTCGTGCGCACCACCCTGGCCGAACAGCCCGAGACCGTCGCCAGCGCCGTGCGCGAAGTGCTGCACATCAATCCCACCGCCGGCGGCCAGATGCGCCTGTGGGCCAACCCCGCCGACATCGAACTGATCCGCCTGCACCTGGCCGACGAGCTCAAGGAAGGCCACTGGCGCGTGCTGGCCGACGAATCCATCGCCCGCGGCGGTTGCCGCGCCGAGACGCCGTTCGGCGACATCGACGCCACCCTGCAGACCCGCTGGCGCCGCGTCGCGGCCTCGCTGGGCCGCAACGTCAACTGGGAGGAGCCGGCGTGAGCGCCAATCCGGCCCCCGCGCAGCCCGGCCAACCGGCCGTGCCCGTGATCGACCGCTGGCAGACGCAGCTGCAGATCGGTTCGATCCGCGCCGCCTCGACCGACCCCTGGCTGGTCAGCGGCAAGATCACGCGCGCCACGGGCCTGGTGCTGCACGCCACCGGACTGCGCCTGCCCGTGGGGGCCGCCGCCCGCATCGAGATCGCGCGCGGCCACGACCACTGGGCCGATGCCGAAGTGGTCGGCTTCGACGGCCACACCCTCTACCTGATGCCGCAGGCCGACATTTCCGGCCTGCCGCCCGGCGCCCGCGTGGTGCCCGGCGAACCGCCGGTGCAGCGCCAGATCCCGCTGCCGCGCAAGGCCGAACTGAACGGCAACGCCAAGCCGCAGCTGGGCCGCCACCTGCCGGTGGGCAACGCCCTGCTCGGCCGCGTGCTGGATGGCGCCGGCCGGCCGCTGGACGGCCTGGGCCCGCTGACCGGCGCCGAACTGGCGCCGCTCTCGGCCCAGCCGATCAATCCGCTGTCGCGCGCCCCGATCGACACCGTGCTCGACACCGGCGTGCGCGCCATCAACGGCCTGCTCACCGTCGGCCGCGGCCAGCGCATGGGCCTGTTCGCCGGCTCCGGCGTGGGCAAGAGCGTGCTGCTGGGCATGATGGCCCGTTACACCAAGGCCGACATCATCGTGGTCGGCCTGATCGGCGAACGGGGCCGCGAAGTCAAGGAATTCATCGAGCACAACCTGGGCCCGGAAGGCCTGGCGCGCTCGGTGGTGGTGGCCGCCCCGGCCGACGTCTCGGCGCTGCTGCGCCTGCAGGGCGCGGCCTACGCCACGCGCCTGGCGGAACACTTCCGCGACCAGGGCCTGGACGTGCTGCTGATCATGGATTCGCTCACCCGCTACGCCATGGCGCAACGGGAAATCGCGCTGGCTATCGGCGAGCCGCCCGCCACCAAGGGCTATCCGCCTTCGGTGTTCGCCAAGCTGCCGACCCTGGTCGAACGCGCCGGCATGGGCGCGCCCGGCCCGAACGGCAAGGCCGGCTCGATCACCGCGTTCTATACCGTGCTGGCCGAAGGCGATGACCAGCAGGACCCGATCGCCGACTCGGCCCGTGCCATCCTGGACGGCCACGTGGTGCTGTCGCGCCACCTGGCCGAAGCCGGCCACTACCCCGCCATCGACATCGAGGCGTCGATCTCGCGCGCCATGACCTCGCTGATCACGCCGCAGCAGTTCTCGGTGGTGCGCCGCTTCAAGCAGACGCTGTCGCGCTACCAGCGCAACCGCGACCTGATCGCCGTGGGCGCCTACGCCGCCGGCAATGACCCGCAGCTGGACGATGCCATCGCGCGCTACCCGCGCCTGGAAGCCTTCCTGCAACAGGATATCGGCGAAAACGTCGGCTACGAGGATGCGGTGGAACAACTGCGCGCCAGTTTCGAATTGAGGGATACCTATGCCTAGCCAATTGCCCCTGGACATGCTGATCAACCTGGCCAAGGAAAGCACGGACGAAGCCGCGCGCCTGCTGGGCCGGCTCAGCACCGAGCGCACCAATGCCGAACGCCAGCTCGGCATGTTGCAGGACTACCGCCAGGACTACCTCGAACGCCTGCAGCAGGCCATGACGACCGGCATGTCGGCCAGCGACTGCCACAACTACCAGCGCTTCATTGGCACCCTGGACGATGCCATCGGCCAGCAGCAGAACGTGCTGCGCCAGGCCGACGAGAACCTGGCCAAGGGCCGTCTGTACTGGCAGCAGGAAAAGCGCAAGCTCAACTCGTACGACGCCCTGGCGCAGCGTGAATTGCGCGCCCAGGCCGTGGTGGAATCGCGCCGCGAGCAGCGCGCCAACGACGAATACTCCGCCCGCCTGGTCCAGCGCCAGGCCGGAATGCATTAATTGCCCACAGGAAGCCCGATATGACCGCTCCCCTGCCCACCCCCGCCATCGCGCCCGCCGCGCCGGTCTCGATCGCCGACACGCTCGGCGCCAAGTCCGCGGCCGCCTCGACCAAGAAGGGCCCGTCGTTCTCCGACGTGCTGGCCCAGCAGCGTCCCAACCCGTCCGCCGACGCGCGACCGGCCAATAACAACGGCGTCAAGACACCCGCGTCCGGCGGCAAGACCTCCGGCGATGCCGCGGGCAACGCCGAAGACGCCGCCGCCTCGGCCATCGACAACGCCGTGCAGACCGCGGCCCAGGCCGAGGCCGGCGCGCTTGCCGTCGCCGCCACGCAGCAACCGGCCACGCCGGTCGTGTTGCCGGAGCAGGCGCTCGAGATCGCCGCCCAGGCCGCCGAGCAGGTCCAGTTGGCGCGGGGCAATGCCCAGGCCGCCGCCACGGCCATCGGCAGCGGCGCCGCCGTGGTGCAGGCCGCGCTCACCGCCAACGATGCCATCGCAACGCCGCGCACGCCGGTGCCGGCCACCGCGCAGCAGGCCGAGGCCGCGGCCGCCCTGGCCAGCCGCGACGCCCAGGTCGCGCAGCCGGTGATCACCGCCGCCGTCAAGGCGGGCTCCGCGCCCGCCGTCGAAGCAGCCCCCGTCAAGACTGCGCCGGCAGCCGAGCTGCCGCGTCCGGCGCCCGAAGCCGCCGCCCCGCGCGCGGCCAACCCGCGTGTCGCCGCGCCCGAAGCCGCGCCCGCCTTGCCGCAACACGCCCGCACCGAAGAAGACCCGGCCGCGCCGTTGCCCAGCACCGCGCAACAGTTCCAGCTGCCGCAGCACGCCACCAACGCCCAGGATCACCTGGCGCAGGCGATCGCCGCTGCCAGCCAGCGCCAGCAGCCGGCTCCCGTCTCCAACCCCGCCAGCGTCGCCGTGCCCAACGTGCCGGTCATGCTGCAGGTCGCCACGCCGGTCGGCGGCACCCATTGGGGCACCGAACTGGGCCAGCAGATGGTGGTGATGAGCAACAACGTGCGCCAGGGCACCCAGACCGCCGAACTGCGCCTGGACCCGCCCGACCTCGGCCCGCTGCGCGTCAGCATCAACCTGGCCGACGGCGTCGCCAGCGCTTCGTTCGTGTCGGCCCACGCCTCGGTGCGCCAGGCCATCGAAACCGCGATTCCGCAATTGCAGCAGGCGCTGGCCCAGGCCGGCATCTCGCTGGGCCAGACCAGCGTCGGCGAACAGGCCGCGCAGCAGGAATTCGCCCAGCACAATGGCGGCGGTTCGCAACGCCAGGGCGGCGGCAATGGCGCCGCGGTGGCCGATGCCGCGATCGATGGCCAGGCGGCCACCGTGACGGCTGCGCGCAACGCCAATGCGCTGGTCGACACCTTCGCGTAACAATCACGCGGCCCGCGGCTGGCAACGGTTGCGGGCGGTGCAGCAATAGCTTGAGATACACGGCTTTCGCCCTGTTTTTCGCCTCCAATCGGGGGCGCGATTTCGGGCAGAATGCTTTCATCCACTAAGAATCCGTTTTCATCAGCGGCAAAACACGCATCGACACCGAGATGGCGACTTCCAAACCCACAACCATGCCGCCGCGCGGCCCGCTTCCGACACGCTCCGGCGGCATAGGCCGCATTCTTCGTCCGCTGCTCATGATCCTGGTGCTGCTGCTGGTGGCCGCCGCCAGCGCCGGCGCGACCTGGTTCATCGCGCAGCGCATGCAGCCGCAAGGCGGTGGCGCGCCGGTGCAACTGGGCGTGGGCCAGACCGGCAACCAGCCGGGCCAGCCCGGCGCCGCCGGCCCGCAGGCCACGCCGACCACGTTCGTCGCCCCGCCCACGACGCCGGCCGCCGTGCCGGCGCCGATCTTCGTGCCGATCGAGGCCTTCACGGTCACGTTGCAGAACGCCGACACCGAACGCATCATGCACGTCGGCCTGACCCTGCGCGTGAGCGACGAACAGACCCGCATCCGCCTGGAAAAGTACATGCCTGAAGTGCGCAGCCGCATCCTGATGGTGCTGTCTTCGCAATCGCCCACCGGCGTGCAGACGCAACAGGGCAAGACCGACATGGCCAACGCCATCAAGCAAGCCGTCAATCGCCCGTTCGCGCCCCTGCCGGACGGCCAGTATGTCACCGACGTACTGTATACGGCGTTCGTGGTGCAATAAGCATGGCCTACGAGGCGTTTCTTTCGCAGGACGAAGTCGACGCGCTGCTGGCCGGCGTCACGGGCGAGAGCGACAGCAAAAAGGAATCCGCGGGCCCCAACGACGGCGCCCGCGCCTATGACCTGAGCTCGCCGGACCGCGTGGTGCGCCGGCGCATGCAGACGCTGGAGCTCATCAACGAACGTTTTGCGCGGCAGATGCGCAGCGTGCTGTTGAACTTCATGCGCCGCAGCGCCGACATCACCGTCGGTTCCATCAAGATCCAGAAGTACGCGGACTTCGAACGCAACCTGCCGGTTCCCAGCAACCTGAACATGGTGCAGATGAAGCCGCTGCGCGGCACCGCCCTGTTCACCTATGACCCGAACCTGGTGTTCCTGGTCATCGACAGCCTGTTCGGCGGCGATGGCCGCTACCACACGCGCGTCGAAGGCCGCGACTTCACCACCACCGAGCAGCGCATCATCCGGCGCCTGCTCAACCTGACCCTGGAAAGCTACGGCAAGTCCTGGGATCCCGTCTATCCGATCGAATTCGACTACGTGCGCTCGGAGATGCACACCAAGTTCGCCAGCATCACCGGCAACAATGAAGTGGTGATGGTCACCTCCTTCCACATCGAATTCGGCGCGACCGGCGGCGACCTCAACATCTGCCTGCCCTACTCCATGATCGAGCCGGTGCGCGACCTGCTCACGCGGCCGCTGCAGGAAACCACGCTCGAGGAAGTCGACCAGCGCTGGTCGCAGCAGCTCTCGCGCCAGGTGCGCAGCGCCGACATCGACGTGGTCGCCGAATTCGCCCGCATTCCGTCCAGCATCCGCGAACTGATGCGCATGAAGGTCGGCGACATCCTGCCCGTGGATGTGCCGCAGACCGTCATCGCCCACGTCGACGGCGTGCCGCTGATGGAATGCGGCTACGGCGTCTTCAACGGCCAGTACGCCCTGCGCGTGCAAAACATGTTTACCCACGATACCGAATCAAACGAGGCCCCCGACCATGACTGACAAGAACGAGCCCGGCTCCGGCTCGTCCCCGGCCGACGACTGGGCCGACGCGCTCGCCGAACAATCCCGCGCCAATCCGCCCACCCAGGCGGACGGCCTGAAGCCCGCCCAGGACGACTGGGCCGCCGCCATGGCCGAGCAGACCGCGGCCACGCCGCCCGCGGCCGCCGCGCCGGCGCCCGCTGCTGCTGCTCCGGCCGCACCGGCCCCCGCCGCGCCTGCCGCCCAATCAGCCGCGCAATCGGTGTTCAAGCCGCTGGCCGGATCGGCCGCCGGCAATGGCACCGACATCGACCTGATCATGGACGTGCCCGTCCAGCTGACGGTGGAACTGGGCCGCACCCGCCTGACCATCAAGAACCTGCTGCAACTGGGCCAGGGCTCGGTGGTGGAGCTGGACGGCCTGGCCGGCGAACCGATGGACATCTTCGTCAACGGCTACCTGATCGCCCAGGGCGAAGTGGTGGTGGTGGAAGACAAGTACGGCATCCGCCTGACCGACATCATCACCCCGTCCGAACGCATCAACCGCCTCAACAACCGCCGTTGAAGCCACGCCCGTGATGAACGATTCCGCCCTGCTGCGCGTCATCATCGGCCTGGTGCTGGTGCTGGCGGCCATCCTGGCCGCGGCCTGGCTGGCGCGCCGCGCCGGCCTGACGCAGCGCGGCGGCGGCAACCTGCTCAAGCAGGTCGCCAGCCTGCCGATCGGCGCGCGGCAGAGCATCGTCGTCGTCGAGATCGAGAACACCTGGGTGGTCGTGGGCGTCAGCCCCGGCCAGCTCAACACCCTGCATACCCTGCCCGCCGGCGAACTGCCGCAGGCCGCGCCCTTGCCCACCGCCGCCTTCGCGGCCAAACTGGGCCAGGCGCTCAAGCGCCGCTAGCCGGCGCGCGCGTTTTCACACCATGAGCTTGCCCAACTCCCCTCGCGCCCGCCGCGGCGCGCTGCCCCTGCTGGGCGCCGCCGCCCTGCTGGGCCTGGCCCTGTTCCCCGCCGGCGTGGTGGCGCAGGCGACGCTGCCGGCCCTGACCGCGACGCCGGGCCCGGGCGGTTCCGAAACCTATTCGCTCAGCATGCAGACGCTGCTGCTGATGACGTCGCTGTCGTTCCTGCCCGCGGCGCTGCTGATGATGACCGGCTTCACCCGCATCATCATCGTGCTCGGCCTGCTGCGCAGCGCCATGGGCACGGCCATGTCGCCGCCCAACCACGTGCTGATCGGCCTGGCGCTGTTCCTGACCTTCTATACGATGTCGCCGGTGTTCGACAAGATCTACACCGACGCCTACAAGCCGCTGTCCGAGGGCTCGATCCAGTTCGAGGCCGCGGTCGAGCGCGCCGCCGGTCCGCTGCGCACCTTCATGCTGCACCAGACCCGCGAGAACGACCTGGCGCTGTTCGCCAACCTGGCCAAGCAGCCGGCGCTGGAAGACCCCTCGCAGGTGCCGCTGCGCATCCTGGTGCCGGCCTTCATCACCAGCGAACTCAAGACCGCCTTCCAGATCGGCTTCACCATCTTCATTCCGTTCCTGATCATCGACCTGGTGGTGGCCAGCGTGCTGATGGCGCTGGGCATGATGATGGTGCCGCCCGTCACCGTGGCGCTGCCGTTCAAGCTGATGCTGTTCGTGCTGGCCGACGGCTGGAACCTGCTGATGGGCTCGCTGGCCCAGAGCTTCTACCAATAGGGAATCGCCATGACCGCCGAAACCGTCATGACCATGACCTACCAGGCGATGAAGATCGCGCTGGCGATGGCGGGTCCGTTGCTGGTCATCACCCTGATCGTGGGCCTGGTGATCAGCATCTTCCAGGCGGCCACCCAGATCAACGAAATGACCCTGTCGTTCATCCCGAAGCTGCTGGCCATGTGCGGCGTGCTGGTGCTGCTGGGTCCGTGGCTGATCGGCATCATGGTCGACTACATCCGTCAGTTGATCGGCCAGATTCCCGGCCTGGTGTCGTAGCGGCGCGCGCCGCCGCACTCCGGGACGCGCCCGCATGTTTTCCTTCACCATCGAACAGCTCAATGGCTGGATCGGCCAGTTCCTCTGGCCGTTCGTGCGCATCCTGGCGCTGGTGGGCACCGCTCCCCTCTTCTCCGAATCCACCGTTCCCGTCAAGGTCAAGATCGGCCTGGCCTTCGTGCTGGCCGTGGCCGTCAGCCCTGCGCTCGACCCGGCGCCGCCAATCGCGCCCGGCTCGTTCGCGGGCCTGTGGATGGTGATGCAGCAGGTGCTGATCGGCATCGCCATGGGCTTCACGATGCGGCTGGTGTTCGCGGCGGTGCAGACCGCCGGCGAATTCGTCGGCCTGCAGATGGGCCTGTCGTTCGCCTCGTTCTTCGACCCCAGCACGGGCGCCAACACCGCCGTGCTGTCGCGTCTGTTCAACATCGTCGCCATGCTCACTTTCCTGGCGCTGGACGGCCACCTGCTGGTGCTGGCGGCCCTGGTACGGTCGTTCGACACGCTGCCGGTGGCCGCGATCCAGCTGCACCAGAACGGCTGGGGCGTGGTGGTGGAATGGGGCAAGACCGTGTTCGTATCCGGCCTGCTGCTGGCGCTGCCGCTGATCTGCGCGCTGCTGACCATCAACCTGGCCATGGGCATCCTGAACCGCGCCGCGCCGCAGCTGTCGGTGTTCTCGGTGGGTTTCCCCGTCAGCCTGATCGTCGGCGTGGTGCTGCTGACCGTGGTGCTGCCGAACTCCGGCCCCTTCCTGGAATCGTTGTTCGAATCCGGACTGTCGGCCATGAGCCGGGTGACCGACGCGCTGGCGGGACGCTAGCTTCCGGCGACACGCCGGCAAGTTCGGCACGGATTCCCGGCCGCCTTGGCGGGCGCATAAAAAAAAAGGCCCGCGCGGGCCGTTTTTTTCGATGGCGCAGACGTCACTGCTGTCCGGTCAGGCGGAACACCCGGATGGTCTCGCGCAACGCGCCCGACTGGTTGCCCAGTTGCAGCACCGCCCCGCCCAGCTCCTGCACCAGCGCCGTGTTCTGCACCGTCATCACGTCCATTTGCGACACGGCGCTGTCGACCTGCTCGATGCCGCTGGACTGCTCCTGCGAGGCCTGCGAGATCTCGCCGATGATGTCGGTGACGCGATGCACCGCATCGACGATCTCCTGCATCGTCGCGCCCGCCTGCTCGGCCTGCGCCGAGCCTTCGCTGACGCGCTCGACGGAGTCCTCGATCAGGCCCTTGATCTCCTTGGCGGCTTGCGCGCTCTTCTGCGCGAGGCTGCGGACCTCCCCTGCCACCACCGCGAAGCCCTTGCCGGATTCGCCGGCGCGCGCCGCTTCCACCGCCGCGTTCAGCGCCAGGATGTTGGTCTGGAAGGCAATGCCCTCGATGATGCTGACGATGTCGACGATCTTGCGCGAGCTGTCCGAAATGCCATGCATGGTGTTGACCACCTGCCCCACCGCCACGCCGCCGCGCCGCGCCACGTCCATGCTGCTGGCGGCCAGTTGGTTGGCCTGCCGCGCATTGTCCGCGTTCTGCCGCACGGTGGAGGTCAGCTGTTCCATGCTCGCCGCCGTCTGTTGCAGCGAGGCGGCCTGGCCTTCGGTGCGGCCCGCCAGTTCCTGGTTGCCGCGGGCGATATGCACCGCCGCCTGCGTGGTGCCTTCGATGCCGCGGTACACGTCCTGGGCGATGCCGACCAGGCTCTTGCGCATGACTTCCAGCGAGAAATTCAGGCTGCCGATCTCGTCGTCGGACTCGGCCACGATCTGGGTGGTGAGGTTGCCCGCGGCAACCTGGCGCGCCATGTTCGCGGCCTCGACCATGGGATCCAGCAGCGACCGGCTCAGGCGCCAGCCCAGCGCGAAGATCCCGGCCACGCCCAGCGCCAGCAGTCCACAAGCCACCCCGGCGCCGGTCGCGTCCAGCGTATCCCAATTGGCCCGCAGGCCATAGACGCCCGCCGCCACCACGATACCCGAGGACAGCAGCGCGTGGCGGAACATGCGGCCGCGCACATTGCGCCGGAACGGGAAGGCCAGCAAGTCCAACCCGCGGCGCCAGCCCGCCCGCACCGGGCGGCCGCGCAGGATGCGCACGCCACGGGCGCGGCCTTCGCGCATGCGCGCGTAGAGTTCCTCGGCCATTTCGATCTGGGCGTCGCTGGGCCGCACCCGCACCGACGAATACGCCACCACCTCGCCGTTCTCGACGATCGGCGTGGCGTTGGCCAGCACCCAGTAGTAGCCGCCGTCCTTGCGGCGATTCTTGACCAGGCCCAGCCAGGATTCACCCGCCTGCAGGGTACGCCACAGGTCCGCGTAGGCTTCCGGCGGCATGTCCGGATGGCGGACGACGTTGTGAGCCTTGCCGATCAGTTCCTCGCGCGAAAAGCCGCTGACTTCGATAAAGGCCGGATTCGCGTAGAGGATGCGACCCTTGGTATCGGTGCGTGAGATCAGGTATTGATCTTCGCGCAGCTTGGTTTCCACATCATTGACAGGAAGGTTCACACGCACAGCGGGTCTCCGTTACATCGTATGGGGCGGCGAACGGTCAGCCACGGCGGGCGTCGGGCCTGGCGCCCGGCCGCTATCCACCCGTCCGGCCTCGCGACGTGCGCATGCCGATGCCGTGCGGTCCTGCCGAAATTTTTCGCCGCCCGTATTTTGGGCGTTATGACTATGAACGGCAATATTTTCGAAAACTTAAGCCATCGAGGTATAAGGTCCGACCGGCGGACAGCATTCGACCCGGCGTCCGCGAACGGGCGTCGGGTCGGCTGGGGTGACGGCCGTTGCGGCCGCGCGCCTTGTCCGACGGGGCGCCGGCCCCGTCTGGATCAGTCTTGCGTCAGGGTCGGAGCCTGATAGCCGCCCAATTGCTGGGCCGGCACTTCGATGACCTCACCGGCGTTGATCTTGAACACCGCCACGGCTTCGGCCAGGCGCTGCGCCTGCTCCTGCAGCGAACCGGCCGCGGCCGCCGCCTCTTCCACCAGCGCCGCGTTCTGCTGCGTCACTTCGTCCATCTGCGACACCGCGCGGTTCACCTGGTCGATGCCGCTCGATTGCTCCTCGGACGCCGCCGAGATCTCGCCCATGATGTCCGTCACACGCTTGACCGACGCCACGATCTCCTGCATCGTCGCGCCCGCGCGCTCGACCTGCTGCGAACCGGCGCCCACCTTGCTCACCGAGTCCTCGATCAGGCCCTTGATCTCCTTGGCCGCCTGCGCGCTGCGCTGCGCCAGCGAGCGCACTTCGCCCGCCACCACCGCGAAGCCCTTGCCCTGCTCGCCCGCGCGAGCCGCTTCCACCGCCGCGTTCAGCGCCAGGATGTTGGTCTGGAACGCGATGCCGTCGATCACCGACACGATTTCCGAGATCTTGCGCGAGCTGGCCGAGATGCCCTGCATCGTGTTGACCACCTCGGCCACCGCCGAACCGCCGCGCTCGGCAACGTCCGACGCGCTGGCCGCCAGCTGGTTCGCCTGGCGCGCGTTGTCGGCGTTCTGCTTGACCGTCGAGGCCAGCTCTTCCATCGAGGCCGCGGTTTCCTCCAGCGAAGCCGCCTGCTCTTCGGTGCGGCTGGACAGGTCGGTGTTGCCGGCCGAGATCTCGCGCGAACCGACCGTGATTTCATCGACGCCGCGGCGCACCGTGGATACGGTGCGGGTCAGGCTTTCCTGCATGCGCTTGAGGGCCGCGAACAGCTGGCCGATCTCGTTGTGCGAACGCACCTCGACGCGGCTGGTCAGGTCGCCCGCGGCGATCTTGTCGAAATGCTGGCCAGCCTCGACCAGCGGGCGCACCACCAGGCGGCCAAACAGCACCCGGCAGAACACCATCAGCGCCAGTGCCAGCGCCACCGCAACCGCCACGGCAACCATGGCACGGTTGAAATTGGCCTCGGCCTGGTCGATCGTGGCCTGCTGCTGGGCGTCGATGTACTTGCTGAACTCGGCGATGGCCTCGATGAAGGCCGCGCTGCGGGGCGTACCGTACTCGTTGTTCACCATGTAGAAAGTGGAATAGTCCTCGCTGCGCAGCGCCTCGACCATGGTGTCGACGCCGTCATCGATATACGAGCGGTAGCGGCGGACCAGGTTCATCGACAGCTGGCGGCCGGTGTCGTCCTGCAGCATGTTCTTCTGGAATTCCGCGAAACGGCTGCGCACGCCCGTCAACAGATCGGTGGCGCCCTTGAGCGCGGCGGCGGCGTCGCGCGCCGAGTTCTCGCCACTGCCCCAGCCGGATTCCTGCAGGTGGCGGGCGGCGACCATCAGGCTGACGCGGGCGCGCAGCATGTCGCTGTTGATGACTTCAACCTGCTTGGCGCGTTCGGTCAGCTCATTGACCTGGCGGATCGATTCATAGTTGTGCTGCAGGAAGAAGGCAGCCAGTCCGCCCACAGCCGCGATCAACACGGCGAAGAACGCCATCACCCACAGCAGCATCGTGCCGACGCGGGCATCGCGCAGCCTCATCTTGCGTTTCACCTTGGGCGCGCGCGCGGCCTTTTTCTTACCGACCTTGCCGGACTTCGCTCCGGATTCCAGACTCGCTTCCATATTCTTTCCCCATCCCTCAGGTACAGCTCTGACCAAATGAAAAACCACCCTGGCGCGCCATCCTTGCGGAGCGGGCACGCTTCAGGGCGACGTACGCGCCGGCCCGGGGGCCGGCACGCTCTCCGCGGAACGGGGCCTATCGCCCCTGGCGCGTCGGTTCGGGCGGCGCAGCCGGCACCGGAATGACGATGGTTTCCACCTGGGGGGCCGGCGCCGGCTGCTGCGCCCATTCCTGACTGGCGTCAGGCGCGGGCGCGGGGCCGAGCAGTTTCTGGCGTTCCCAGGGTTCCAGCAGAATATTGGTGCTGTCGACGAGGCGCATCAGGCGGCCGTCCGGGCCGAACTGCAGCAGCGCTTCCTTGCGGCTGTACAAGCCGTCGGCGACAAACGTGATCTTGAAGGACCAGAGGGCGAGGAAGGTGCCGTCGGTCTGTTTGTAGAACTTGTCAGGAGGCGCGGTAAGCGCCCGCGAGGCCTCTTCCAGCGTCGTCTGCCCGGGGGTCAGCGTCGACAGCTTGCCCGGGTCGAAATTGTGGCCCGTCGCCGCGCAGCCCGTGATCAGCGCCGTGATCGCCGCTGCTGCCAGAAGATGTTGTAGATAGCCTCGCATACCTGCCCATTTACCGGTCTCGACCGGCGTCAAAAAGATTCCCAGTCATCGTCGGCCGGCGCCTGGCGGCGGGTGGCCGCCGGCGCCGGCTTGGCGTCGTTGGCCGCCGCGCGGGGGGCCGGGCGGCGCGGCGGACGCGCCGCGCTGGCCGCCTCCGCCGTCGCCGTCTTGGCGCGCGGCGCGCTGTGCGTCAGGCGCGCCGCGGGCGCGGTCTGGCGTGCCGCGGGTGCGGCGGCTGTCGGGGCCGGCGCCGGCGTCGGCGCAACCGTTTCAGCTTGCGGCGCGGCAACCCGCGGCGCACTGCGGTGCTGCGCCAGTTGGCGCGCCGGCACCTCGATCACGTCGCCCGCGTTGATCTTGAACACCGCCACCGCCTCGGCCAGGCGCTGCGCCTGTTCCTGCAGCGAACCGGCCGCGGCCGCCGCCTCTTCCACCAGCGCCGCGTTCTGCTGCGTCACTTCGTCCATCTGCGACACCGCGCGGTTCACCTGGTCGATGCCGCTCGATTGCTCCTCGGACGCCGCCGAGATCTCGCCCATGATGTCCGTCACCCGCTTGACCGAGGCCACGATCTCCTGCATCGTCGCGCCCGCGCGCTCGACCTGTTGCGAACCGGCACCCACCTTGCTCACCGAGTCCTCGATCAGGCCCTTGATTTCCTTGGCCGCCTGCGCGCTGCGCTGCGCCAGCGAGCGCACTTCGCCCGCCACCACCGCGAAACCCTTGCCCTGCTCGCCGGCGCGGGCCGCTTCCACCGCCGCGTTCAGCGCCAGAATGTTGGTCTGGAACGCGATGCCGTCGATCACCGACACGATTTCCGAGATCTTGCGCGAGCTGGCCGAGATGCCCTGCATCGTGTTGACCACTTCGGCCACCGCCGAACCGCCGCGCTCGGCAACGTCCGACGCGCTGGCCGCCAGCTGGTTCGCCTGGCGCGCGTTGTCGGCGTTCTGCTTGACCGTCGAGGCCAGCTCTTCCATCGAGGCCGCGGTTTCCTCCAGCGAGGCCGCCTGCTCTTCGGTGCGGCTGGACAGGTCGGTGTTGCCGGCCGAGATCTCGCGCGAACCGACGTTGATCTCGTCCACGCCGCGGCGCACGGTCGCCACGGTGCGCGCCAGGCTTTCCTGCATGCGCTTGACGGCAGCCATCAGCACGCCGATCTCGTTGGTCGACTGGACATCGACGCGCGTGGTCAGGTCACCGCCGGCGATCCGGTCGAAGCTCTCGCCGACCATACGCAACGGACGCAGCACCACGCGGTTCATGAACAGGAACGCGCCCAGCGAGACCGCCAGGATCACCAGCACCAGCGCCAGATACACATAGGTCATGACCGCGCCATTGGCGCGCGACGACGCCACCTGCTCTTCGCTGTAGGCGGTGATCGTGTTGGCGAATTCGGTCAGCTGCTTGGAGAACGCGCCGCTGGCCGCGGCGGTCTTGGTGTTCTTCAGCTTGAGGTACTCGGCATTGTCGCCGCGGTCCAGGGCGCCCAGCATGGCCTGCAGGCCTTCGGCAAAGCCATTGAACGACGCCAGCAGCTGCCCTTCGGCCTCGCGGCCGATATCGGTGGTTTTCGGAATGGCCTTGAAACGTTCGAGCTTGGCTTTGCCATCCGTCAGCAGTTGCTGCACGATGCGCGTGTTCTCGGCGGCCCCCGCCTTGTCACCGGCCGCCCGCTGCGCGGCGGCGATGTCGGCACGGATGGTGGCGCGCAGCATCTGCACGTAAGAGTCCTTGACCAGATTGCTCTGTTGGACACTCAGGCTATCCAAAGCGTTGATCGCTTCGGCGTTGGATCGCATGCTGCTCCAACCCAGGGCAATGGCAACCAGCGCGGCCACGGCAACTGCCAATTGGGCAAGCATCAAGCCCGTGCGCACCTTCAGATTGCTTAACATTTTCCGATATTTCCGGTAACCGTCGGGGCGACACGCTGTCGTCGCCCCGCCGTAAAAGGGATGTGTTTTCTACTGCCTATTCAATGCATTGCAATACACCGGCGGATCACTCCGTCAGAAGGACTCCCAATCGTCGTCGGCCGGCGGCGCACGGCGGGCAGCCGACGGTGCCGGTTTGACGGGTTTGACATCGGTGGCATCGGAGGTCTTGACGACCGGCCGGCGCAGGGGCCTGGCCGCCGTCGCGCCGCTGTTGGCCGTCGGTCGGGCACGGACCGGCTGGGCCAGCCGCGGCGCCGGCGCCGCGGGCGGCGTCACCGGGGAATGATCCGGCTCTGCCGCGGGTTCCGGCTTGGCAGCCGCCTGAGCGGCAGGCTTGGCGGTCCTGGCGGCCGAAACCTGCGCTTCGGTCTGCGCTGCGGCAACCCGCGGCGCACTGTGTTGCTGCGCCAGCTGGCGCGCCGGCACCTCGATCACGTCGCCCGCGTTGATCTTGAACACCGCCACCGCTTCGGCCAGGCGCTGCGCCTGTTCCTGCAACGAACCGGCCGCGGCCGCCGCCTCTTCCACCAGCGCCGCGTTCTGCTGCGTCACTTCGTCCATCTGCGACACCGCGCGGTTCACCTGGTCGATGCCGCTCGATTGCTCCTCGGACGCCGCCGAGATCTCGCCCATGATGTCCGTCACCCGCTTGACCGAGGCCACGATCTCCTGCATCGTCGCGCCCGCGCGTTCGACCTGTTGCGAACCGGCGCCCACCTTGCTCACCGAGTCCTCGATCAGGCCCTTGATCTCCTTGGCCGCCTGCGCGCTGCGCTGCGCCAGCGAGCGCACTTCGCCCGCCACCACCGCGAAACCCTTGCCCTGCTCGCCGGCACGGGCCGCTTCCACCGCTGCGTTCAGCGCCAGGATGTTGGTCTGGAACGCGATGCCGTCGATCACCGACACGATTTCCGAGATCTTGCGCGAGCTGGCCGAAATACCCTGCATCGTGTTGACCACCTCGGCCACCGCCGAACCGCCGCGCTCGGCAACGTCCGACGCGCTGGCCGCCAGCTGGTTCGCCTGGCGCGCGTTGTCGGCGTTCTGCTTGACCGTCGAGGCCAGCTCTTCCATCGAAGCCGCGGTTTCCTCCAGCGAGGCCGCCTGCTGCTCGGTGCGGCTGGACAGGTCGGTATTACCCGCCGAAATCTCGCGCGAACCGACGTTGATTTCGTCCACGCCGCGGCGCACGGTCGCCACCGTACGGGTCAGGCTCTCCTGCATGCGCTTGATGGCGGCGAACAGTTGGCCGATTTCATTGGTGCTGCGCACCTCGATACGGCCGGTGAAGTCACCGCCCGAGATCTTCTCGAAATGATCACCCGCCTCGTGCAGGGGCTTGAGCACCGTGCGGTTGATGAATATCCAACAGCCGATCGCCAACACCAATGCGATCACCAGCAAGGCGATGGTGACGCTGCGAGATACGCCGTGGTCGACCGCTGCCTGCGCCGCGAACTCGTCGGTGCGCTTGTCGATGAAGCTGAGGTAGTTATCGACAGCTTCGCGGAACTTGGTATTGACGTTGCTGGCGGAGTCATTCAGGTTCAGATAGTCCTGTATCGCCATATTGGACAGCGCGGCCGCCTGCCCCTTGAGGACGGTGTCGTACTCCTTGAGCGCGGCTTCCAGCGCCTGGCCGAGCGCTTCCGTGCCCTCCAGCGGCGGCGCCTTGCGGAAGGCATCCATCATCTTGAAGGCATCCTGCATCAGGCCTTCGGAACGCTTGGCCTGCGCGGCCGCCTGTTCGGTCTTGCCCTGCTGCATGTCCATCAACGACGTGGACAACAGCAGGCGCGCGCGCAGGAACACGGTGTAGGCGCGGTTGAGCGGCACCGCCCGGTCCGTATAGGCGCTGTTGATCTGGTCCAGCTTGGTGTTGCTGGAATTCAAGCCCATCCAGGCCACGCCATTGGACAGGAACATGGCACCCGTGAAGAGCAACAACACCAGAATGATGCAGGTGCGAACTTTCAAATTGACAAGCATGAAATACCCGACGTTATGCGAGGTGAAACGACAAAATTCCTACCCTGTACGCACACACGGACGCTCCGGTATCCACCGGAAGCGTCCGTAAGGGCGCGCAACATGCCGCGCCCATGGGCACGGCCTATGGACTCACCGCGTTATTTGCGGCTGAACAGACTGGATCCTTGAATGGTCATGAACGCGGCCGACGCGGCCTGCAAGGCCACCTGGCGCAGCGCCAGCTGGCTGGCGCCGGAGTAGTAGTCCAGGTCCTCGAGATCCGACAGCGACTTCGAATAGGACAGGCCCTTCTGCGTGCCGGTGGCGTCCAGCGCGTCCAGTTCGTTCATGCGGGCGCCCACCGACGCCGCGACCGTCTGCACGTTGTCGTAGTTGGTGGACAGCTTCTTGTTGGCCGTGGCCAGTTCGTTGTTCAGCTTGGCCAGGGCGACCGGGTCGCCGGCAATCGGCGAATCCAGCGTCTTGATGAGGCTGTCCAGCGTATTGAACATGTCCACGTCGGCCGACTGCACGCTCTGCACGTCGATCACGTCGCCGTTCTGGGGCGTGCCTTTGATCACCACCGACACGCCGCCGAAATCGATGGCGGCATCCGGCGTGTACACGGTCGGCGCGGCCGGCGGCGCCGGCGTGGTGACGGGCGGCACCGGCGGGTTGGCATTGGGATCGGTCGTGATGACGCGGTAGCCCATGTTGCCGGTGGCCGGATCCGATTCGAACTGCAGGCGGAAATCCTTGCCGATGTTGGGGCTGCCCGGCGTCACCGACACGGTGCTGAACTGGGCGGTGCCGGTGTTGGCCTGCGCGGCGGTGCTGACGTAGGCCTGCGAACCCGGGTTGGCGCGGTTGAAGATGTCGCTGCCGATGTCGCTGGTGGACATCTGGCGCGACTGGTCGACCTGCACGGTGCGTTCGCCCGTGGCGCCGCTGTAGACGATCTTGCCGTTGGTGTCCTGCGAATAGGGCACCACGCCGCCCTGGTAACCCGAGAACAGGTATTGGCCGTTGCCATCCGTGCTGTTGGCCAGGCCCAGCAGTGCGTCGCGGGCGTTCTTCAGGGCGGTGGACAGCGCCTGGCGGTCGCTGTCGGCGAAGGTGCCGTTGCCGGCTTGCACCACGCGGGTACGCACGTCGGCCAACGCCGTCGTGATGGAGTCCAGGACGTTGTTTTCCTGGCCGAGGTTGGTCTTCGCCGTGTTGCGGTTGAGCTGGTACGTCGAGTTCATGCTCTGCGTCTGCGCCACGTTGATCGCCAGCGAGGCGGACAGCGGATCGTCGGCCGGCGTCAGGAATTTCTTGCCGCTGCCCACCTGCTCGACCAGGCGGTTCATGTCGGATTCCTGAGCGAGGACGCCCTTCAGGCCGTTCGAATACATCATGGAGGTGCTCAGGCGCATGGGGAAGCTCCGATTTTTTCTTGATAGGTCACGATTTCAACGATCCGATCAGCCGCGCAGGCCCAGCAGCGTATCGAACAGCGTGCTGGCGACGTCGATGATGCGGGCGCTGGCCTGGTATTGCTCCTGGTAGAGCGACAGGCTCACGTATTCTTCGTTCAGGTTCACGCCCGAAACGGCCTGCTGCGCGGCGGTCTTCTGGGCGATGAGGTTCTTCTGCGCGGTGTTGGCCGATTGAATCTGCGCGGTCTGCACGCCGACGGTGTTGACCACCTGCCCGAACATCTCGGTGATGCTCATGGTGCCGTGGCCCAGCACCTTGGTGTTCTGCAGTTGCGCCAGCTTGAGCGCGTTCTTGCCGTTGGCGTCACCGCCCTCGGTGTCGGCCGCGGCCACTTTCTCCGGGTCGGTGATGATCACCTTGATGTCGCGCGCGGCATCGCGGGTGGGCGACAGCGCCCACTTGTCGCCAGCCTGCGGCGGCGAGTCGATCGTCAGCGTGACGCCCATCTCGGCGTTCAGGTCCAGGGTGGCGGTGGGCGGCGTGCCGGTGGCCGGGCCGTTGTAGACCTGGGTGCCTTCCGGCAGGCGCGTCACCATGTAGTTGGTGCCGTCGAAACTGATTTCGTAGTCTTTGGCGTTGATATTGTTCACGTTGGTGAACTCGCCGCTGATCTGCGCGCCGCTCTTGTTGCCGGCGTTCGGCACGCCTTGCGGCTTGCCGATGCTGAAGAAATCGGTGCCGGGATTGCCGGCGGTGTCCAGGCCCTGGCGGTGCTGCTCGTTGAACGACAGCGCCAGGCCCACGGCCATCTGGCCCAGTTGCGCCTGCATGAAGTCCAGCGAGGTGGCGCGGAACTGCAGCAGACCGCCCAGCTTGCCGCCGGTGACTTCGGCGTCGTTCAGCTCAACCGCCACGGTCTTGCCGCCGGAACCGGCCGGCAACGTATAGGCGATGACGGTGCGGCTGACGTCCTTGGCGGACGACACGGCCTGCAAGGGATAGACGGTGTCGCCCGACAGCAGCGCCTGGCCGCCCGAAGCCAGCGAGATGCTGAGCTTGTCGCCCTGCTCGTAGGTGGTGACGCCGATCAGCTGGTTCAGTTCCGACACGGCCTGGTCGCGCTGGTCCAGCAGGTCGTTGGGCGGATTGCCGCCGGCCTTGGCGCGGGCGGTGGAAATCTGGCTGTTCAGGTCGTTGATGCGGGTCAGGTAGCTGTTGACCTGTTCGACCGTGGTGGTGATCTGCGTGTTCAGGCCCAGGCGCTGGTTCTGCATTTCCTGGTAGGCCGAACGGATCTGGGTGGTCAGGCTGTTGGCCTTGCCCAGCAAGTCCTGGCGCGCGGCGGGATCCGCGGGCTTGCTGGCCACGGTATTCATGCTGGTGAAGAAATTGGTCAGCCCCGGGGCGATGCCCACGGTGCGGTCGGCGAACAGGTTGTTGACCTGCGACACCTGGTCGAGCTGCGCCTGCAGCTGGGCGCCGCTGCCCTGCGCGCCCACCAGTTGCTTGTACAGGAAGCTGTCGTAGCTGCGCACGACGGTGTCGACCTGGACGCCGCGGCCGATGTAGCCGTTGGTGGTGGCCTGGGCGCCGGCGGTCGAGATCATGACGCGCTGGCGGTTGTAGCCGACCGTGGTGGCATTGTTGATATTGTGGCCGGTGGTCGCCAGGCCTGCCTGGGACGCATTCAGCCCGCCCAACGCCAATTTATACAGATTCATGCTGACAATGCCCCGTATGTAACCGCAACTGATATGTCTGGATACCCGGTTAACGGCAACCGGCCGTCCAAATTTAGAGTCCTTCCAACATCTGGCGCGAAATATCCACCTTGGCGGCGGCGCCACGCAGCTGGCTCATGACACCGATCAATTTCTGCGCATACTGCGGATCGGTGGCATAGCCGGCGCTCTGGATGCGGCGGGCCGCCTCGATCTCGTTGCGCGCCTGCGTCACGGCTTCGTAGCGCGGGCTGTTGCCGATCAGGCGGGCGTAGTCGGCGAACGATTCCTCGTAGGACGAATAGGCCCGGAAAGGTTGCGTCACTTTTTTCGCGACACCGTCTTCGTATTCGGTGGTCAGCACGTTGACGACCTTGCCCTTCCAGCTGGGGCCGGCCTTGATGCCGAACAGGTTGTAGCTGGTGCGGCCATCCTCGTGCTTGATTTCGCGCTGGCCCCAGCCGGACTCCAGGGCCGCCTGGCCCATGATGAGGCGGGCCGGCACGCCGCTTTGCTGCGAGGCCAGCGTGGCCGCGCGCGACATCTTCGAGACGAAATTGATGACGTGCTCGGGCGCGCCCTCGGCCGCGGCCAGGGCGCGGTCGCTGGCGCGGTTGTTGCGCATCACGTCCATCAGCGCCGACACCTGCCGCGAGCCGCCGGTCTGGAAGTCCAGGTCGGTGCCCTGCCCCAGGCGCTGCACGGCCTCGGCCGGCAGATCGCCCGGCTTGCCCTGCTGCATCTGCGCCAGGATCGATTGCGACAGACCGATGCCGGGCGTGGCCAGGTGCAGCGCCAGCTGCTCATCGGCCATGGATTGCAGCATCTGCGTCTGCTGCGAGTCGAACAGCCCCTCTTTCGGGGTCGCCTCGCGCATGCGCTTGAGCATCATCTGCAGGAACAGCGCCTCGAACTGCTTGGCGACCTGCTTCTGCTGTTCGGTCCCGGGATTGGCCGGGTCCTTGGTCACATCGCGCTTCAGGTCCGACAGGCGCCCCATGTCGAACACGGAATCCTGGCGGCTGCCCAGGCGCGCGCTGTTGTTGGTGTACGCCATGGCGGTCAGATGATCTCGAGCTCGGCGCGCAAGGCGCCGGCGGTCTTCATGGCCTGCAGGATCGCCAGCAGGTCTTGCGGCGTGGCGCCCAGGGCGTTCAAGCCCTTGACCACGTCGGCCAGGTTGGCGCTGGTGGTGACGCGCTGCAGCGAGCCGTTGTCCTGGCGCACTTCGATCTGGGTATTCGGCACCACCACCGTCTGCCCTTCGGTGAACGGCGTGTCCGGCTGCGACACCTGGTTCTGGCGATTGATGATGACCGACAGGTTGCCGTGCGCCACGGCGGCCTCTTCGATCATGACCGTGCGGTTCATGACCACCGAGCCGGTGCGGGCATTGATGATGACCTTGGCCACGGTGGGCGCGCGCGTCACCTGAAGGTCCTCGACCTGCGACAGGAAGCGCGCCTGCGACGCCTGCTCCATCGGCGTGCGCACCTGCACCACCCGGCCATCCAGCGCGGTGGCGGTGCCCTGCCCGAACTTGCGGTTCAATGCGTTGACCACGTTCTGGGCGGTGCCGAAGTCGGTGTTGTTCATCTCCAGGTAGATGTAGCCGTCGCGCGCGAAGGTGGTCGGCACGCCGCGCTCGACGATCGCGCCGCCGCTGATGCGGCCGCCGTTGAGCTGGTTGATCTGCACGCTGGAACCGCCAGCCGAGGCGCCGGCGCCGCCCACAAGGATGTTGCCCTGGGCGATCGCGTAGACCTGGCTGTCGGCGCCCTTGAGCGGCGTCATCAGCAGCGTGCCGCCGCGCAGGCTCTTGGCGTTGCCCATGGACGACACCACCACGTCCAGCGTCTGGCCGGGCCGGGCGAAGGCCGGCAGGGTCGTCGTCACCATGACGGCCGCCACGTTCTTGAGCTGCATGTTGCTGCCGGCGGGCACGGTGATGCCCAGCTGCGACAGCATGTTGGTCAGGCTCTGCTGCGTGAACGGGGTCTGGCGCACCTGGTCGCCGCTGCCGTCCAGGCCCACCACCAGGCCATAACCGATCAACTGGTTGCCGCGCACACCCTGGATGGAAGCCAGGTCCTTGAGCCGTTCGGCATGCGCCGCCGAAGCGCCGGCCAACAGCCCCGCCGCGACACAGACGCGCGCCAGCAGGGACAGCAAGGCGGAAATCGGAGTGGGTTGTTTCATGTTCAGAACGGCGAAGCGATCAGGAAGAAGCGTTGCAGCCAGCCCATGGTCTGGACCTCGTCCATGACGCCCTTGCTGCGGTATTCGATACGGGCATCGGCCACCTGGGTGGACGACACGGTGTTCGTCCCGGTGATCGAGCGCGGATCAACCACGCCCGAGAAGCGCACGTATTCGCTGCCGCGGTTGATGGCGATCTGCTTTTCACCGGCCACCTGCAGGTTGCCGTTGGACATCACCCCCACCACGGTGGTGGTGATGGTGCCGGTGAAGGCATTGTTGGCGGTGCTGTCGCCCTTGCCCTGCGCCACGTTGCCGCCCTTGGCGTCGGTGTTCAGGTTGGCATTGGCCCAGCTGTCCATGAAGGACGGCGCGGCCGTGATGCCCAGGCTGGCGCTGCCGCTGCGGTTGGTGTTGGTGGCGACGTTCTTGGAGGCGTTGGTCTTTTCGTTCAGCACGATGGTGACGATATCGCCAACATTGCGCGGACGGCGGTCCTCGAACAACGGGTAATTGCCGTAAGTCGTGGGCTGGTAGATCGAACCGGTGGGCTGCGCCGCCGGCATCGGCGGCGGCGGCGGCGCCGCCGTCGTCGGCCCGGTCACGATGGGTTCGGGCGGGATCATGGCGCAACCGGCCACCAGCAAAGCCAGGGCAGCACTCGAAACCAGACGCAGGACAGACGACATGGGCATCACAGTTGGGTCAGGCGGGCCAGCATTTCGTCCGAGGTCTTGACGGCCTTGCTGTTCATTTCGTAGGCGCGCTGGGTCGTGATCATGTTGACCAGTTCCTCGGCGACGTTCACGTTGGAAGTTTCGACGTAGTTCTGCATGAACGTGCCGGCGCCGTCCACGCCGGGCTGCAACAGGTTGGCCGGACCCGAGGCGTCGGTTTCCAGGTACAGGTTCTCGCCCACGCTCTGCAGGCCCGTGGGGTTGATGAAGGTGGCGATCTGCAACTGGCCGATCTGCACGTTGACGCCGGCCGCGCCCGGCTGCGTCACCGAGACGATGCCGTCCTTGCCGATGGAGATCGACAGGGCGTTGTCGGGCACGTTCATGGGCGGCTGGATCACGTAGCCGCTGACGGTGGTCAGCTGGCCGTTCTGGTCGCGCTGCAGCGCGCCGTCGCGCGTATAGGCCTGGGTGCCATCGGGCAGCTCGACCTGCAGGAAGCCGCGGCCATTGATCGCCACGTCCAGCTCGCCGCCGGTGTTGTTCAGGCCGCCGGTGGTGTGGATGCGCTCGGTGGCGGCCACGCGGGCGCCGGTACCGAGCTGCAGGCCCGACGGCAGCTGCGTCGCGTCGCCGACCTGGGCGCCGGGCTGGCGCAGGGTCTGGTACATCAGGTCCTGGAACACGGCGCGGCCACGCTTGAAGCCGTTGGTCGCGACGTTGGCCAAGTTGTTGGAAATCACGTCCATCGAGGTCTGTTGACCTTCCAGGCCCGTCTTGGCAATCCACAGCGAACGCATCATGATGAAGTACTCCTGGTGCGGCGGCCCGGCCGCGCGCGAAAATTATTTGGTTCGGATCGGCTGACCGGATCAGGAAACCGAGAGGATGCCGTTGGCGCGTTCGGCGTTGCGATCCGCCTGCTGCACCACCTGCATCTGCTGCTCGAAGCGGCGGGCGTTTTCGATCATGCCCACCATCGCCGCCATGGGATTGGTATTGCTGCCTTCCAACACGCCCGACAGCACCCGCAGGCTGGGATCGGCCGGCACCGGCGGGGCCGGCTGGCCGTTGACCGGCGCCAGGCGGAAGACGCCGTCGTCGCCATGCACCAGTTGCGCCTCGGGCGGGTTGGCCAGCTTGATGCGGCCCAGGTTGAGGATGTTGTTGGGCGCGTCGCCGGCGCCGATGGCGGTGATGGTGCCGTCCGAGGTGATCGTCAGCGCGGCCTGGTCGGGCACGTCGATGATGCCGTTCTGGTCGGACATCACCGGCTGGCCCAGCGAGGTCTGCAGCAGGCCGTTCACGCCCACCTGCAGGCTGCCGGCGCGGGTATAGGCCTCGCCCTGCGGGGTCTGCACCGCGATCCAGCCGTTGGAGCTGGCCAGGGCCACGTCCAGGTCGCGGCCGGTGGTCTGCATATTGCCCATTTCGAAGTTGTTGCGGGGCGTCGACGCCACCGTCGAGACACGCGTCGGCAGGCTCACGCCGTCATTCACCGGAACCGACCGGTACAGCGCGATCTGCTCGCGAAAGCCCGGCGTGTTCACGTTGGCCATGTTGTTGGAGAGCGCGGCCTGGTGCTCCGTGATCCGCGCTGCGCCATTCATGGCGGTGTAGATGATTCGATCCATTGCCTATTCCGTCGGTGTCGTCGCGTGCCCGTCAGGCATTACTTCAGGTTCATCAGGACTTGCATGATCTCGTCCTGGGTCTTGATGGTCTGCGAGTTGGCCTGGTAGGTGCGCTGGGCGATGATCATGTTGACCAGCTCCTTGCTCATGTCGACGTTGGACGACTCGGTCGCCTGGCCCACCACCTTGGACAGGCCGTTGCTGCCCGGCTGGCCGAGGATCGGCTGGCCCGACGTGGCGGTTTCCTTCCAGGCGTTGTTGCCCACCGGCTGCAGGCCCTGCAGGTTGGCGAAGTCGGCCAGCACGATGGTGCCGACGATCGAGGTCTCGCCGTTGGTGTATTGCGCCACCAGGCTGCCGTCGGCGCCGATGTTGATGCCGCGGAATTCACCCGAGGTGTAGCCGTCCGGCACGGCCTTGAGCGCGTAGGCGCTGCCGTACTGGGTGGTGCCGGCATAATTCACGGAGACAGCCAGCGGATCGGCCGGCGTGGTGCCGCCGCCCGGGGCCGCGAACGACAGGTTGACCGTGGTGGCGCTGGTCATCACGCCCGCCTTGTTGAAGGTGAACTGGGTCGGGTTGCCCCACACGCCGCCCGTCTCGGTGGTCGGCGCCATGGCCTGGCCGTCAATCGAGTAATAGACGTCGTAGACGCTGTTGCCCGCGGCGTCGGCGGCGCGCTTGACGAAATACTGCATCACCTGGTGCGAGTTGCCCAGCGAGTCGTAGACCGTCATGGGCGAGGCGTTGGTGTAGCTGGTGGTGACCTTGGGGTCGAACGGCTTGCCGACCTCCGTCACGGCCGCGGTGTAGTCCTTGTAGCCGGGCACCTGGGCCAGGTTGCCGGTCGTGACGGCGCCGGCGGCGTCGATCGTGATCAGGTTGGGCGCGGCGCCATAGGTGCCGGCCGGCGGCTGGTTCACCCAGACGATGTTGCCGGTTGCGTCGCGCGTGAAGTTGTATTGCGTAGCGGGCGACGGCGGCGTGTCGCCGGTCATCGTCACCGAGCCGTTCACGGCCGGCGCGGTCACCGTGTCGACCTGGTAGATGACCTTGGCGTTGGCGTCCAGGTTGGCGACCGTGGTGGCCGTGGTGGTAGCCTTGGGCGCGACGTTGGCGGTCGGCAACTGCAGTTCGACCGGGTTGGCGCCGATCGCGCCCGCGGGGTAGCCGGTCAGGCGATAGCCCTGCGCGTTGACGATGAAGTTGTTCTTGTCGACCAGGAATTCGCCGTTGCGCGTGTACATGATCGCGCCGCTCTCGTCCGTGACGCGGAACATGCCCTTGGCGCCATCGATGGCGATGTCGTATTCGCCGCCACCGCCGTTGACCGTGCCCACCGTGAAACGCTGGGTGATGGCCGCCACCTTGGTGCCCAGGCCGACGCGCGAACTGGCGTAGACGTCGGCGAACGAGGCGGTCGACGACTTGAAGCCGACGGTGCCCGAGTTGGCGATGTTGTTGCCGATGACGTCCAGGTTCTGCGCCGCGGCGTTCAAGCCGCTCAATCCTTGTCCGAAGCCCATGTTTTCTCTCGCTGATCTCTAAATTTTGAAACCGCCGCCGTGGCGCCGGCTGATAATCAAACCGGCCCGCTTCAGCCGATCACCTTGCGCACGTCCAGCATGCTGGTCTGGCCATCCAGGCCCATGTCCAGGCGCAGGCCGTTGGTGGAGTACGCCACGCTCTTGACCTTGCCGTACTTCAGTACTTCGGCGGCCACCTTCTTGTCGTCGCCGTCCGTGGCCAGGACGGACACGGTGTACGCGCCCGCGTCCAGCGCCACGCCGGCGTCGTTCTTGCCGTCCCAGTCCAGCGTGTACACGCCGGCCTTCTGCTCGCCCAGTTCGATGGTGCGCACGACCGCGCCGTTGCTGTCGGCAATGCGCACCTGCACCTTGACCGCATCCTTCTGCAGATCGATGCCGTAGGGCGTGACCACGCGCTCGGCGGGATTCTCGGTACTGACGCCCACCTTGACGTTCGAGCCAGGCACCAGCACGCCCTTGCCGATCATCGCCACGGCGTTCATCGATTGCGACACGTCGATCTGGCCGCTGATGGCCAGCATGGTGTTCTTGAGATTGGTGATGCCTTCCACCGTGGAGATCTGCGCCAGCTGCGAAGTCAGCTCGGCGTTCTGCATGGGGTTCAGCGGATCCTGGTTCTTGAGCTGCGTCACCAGCAGCTTCAGGAACTGGTCCTGCAGGCCCTGCGCGGTACTGGCGCTGTTGGCGCCGGTTTGCGCCAGGCCCATGGCGGTCTTGCTTGTGGTTTGGTCGACAGTGGTCATGAGTTCGCTTGATCAGGAGTCATTTCCGCGCGGGCGGCGCGGGCGCGCAGAGTTCTTGAATCAGGATTGGCCGATGGTGAGCGTCTTCTGCATCAGGCTCTTGGCGGTGTTCAGCACCTCGACGTTGGCCTGGTACGACCGCGACGCCGCGATCATGTTGACGGTTTCCGCCACGGGGTCGACGTTGGGCATGCTGACATAGCCCTGGGCGTCGGCCAGCGGATGCTTGGGGTCGTAGACCTGCTTGAGCGGAGACTGGTCCACCACCACGCCGGCCACCCGCACGCCGCCGATCTCGCGGCCCAGCGCCTGACCGGCCGGCGGATTGACCTGGAACACCACCTGGCGGGCGCGGTACGGCTGGCCGTCCGGGCCGACCACGCTGTCTGCGTTGGCCATGTTGCTGGCCGCCACGTTCATGCGCTGCGATTGCGCGCTCAGCGCCGAACCGGCGATATCGAAAATGCTCAACAAGGACATTGCCTGCGGTTCCCTATGAAAATCAATCCTGGATGGCGGCCATCATGGTGCGGATACGCCCCGACAGCAGCTGCATCGTGCTTTGGTAGTGCAAGGTGTTGTCGGCGAACTGGACCCGTTCGATGTCCATGTCGACCGTGTTGCCGTCCATGCTGGGCTGGTAGGGCAGCCGGTACAGCATCTGGGTCGGCCCTTCGGACACGGCCTTCGCCGGGATGTGCCGCGCCGAGGTCAGCGTCAGCGACGTGTCGGGCAGGCGCTTGGAGCCTTCCATGGCGTTCTGCATCGCCGCCTTGAAATCAAAATCGCGCGCCTTGTAGTTCGGCGTGTCGGCGTTGGCGATGTTCGAGGACAGCACTTCCTGGCGCTGCGCGCGCAGCCCCAGGGACTGCTGGAAGAAGCGGAAATCTTCGTTAAGCCGGTCTAGCATCGGGTCGCCTTCAATACGGATGAAACCCGGGACAGCGGACGCACCGTTATCCCATTGGATGACGGCATCATAGGGTCGGGTGGCACAACACAATCAGCCAAATAACCCGTCATTTCTCATCCAATTCACGTATTGCCAAGCGACGCGGCCTTCTACAATTCAGACATCATGAAATCCCCCGCAAACCTCCGCGCGCGCGCCGCCT
This sequence comes from Achromobacter sp. EG18, assembly GCF_059759395.1. NCBI lineage: Bacteria > Pseudomonadati > Pseudomonadota > Betaproteobacteria > Burkholderiales > Alcaligenaceae > Achromobacter > Achromobacter sp. EG18. The sequence goes on along the minus strand of NZ_CM186213.1, from coordinate 635,864 downwards.
GCCTGGCCGCCCTGCTGCTGGCTCCCGTTGCCGCGGCCCGGGCGCAAGAGGCCGCCGTCCAGGCGCCCGAGGCCATCACCATCGCCGCGCGGGCCTATTTGCTGGAACAACTGGCCGGCCTGCCCGGCGAGCCTTCGGTCGCCATCGACCCGCCCCGGGCCGAACGGCTGGCCCCTTGCGATGCATTGTCCCCATTTATGCCGTCAGGCATGAAGCTCCGTTCGCGCATGACGGTGGGCGTGCGCTGCAACGGCCCCAAGGCCTGGACCACCTATGTGCAGGCCACGGTCAGCGTGCCGGGCCATTACTATGTCGCCTCGCGCATGATCGCGGCAGGCCAGGCCCTGACGCCCGCCGACCTCGCCCCGCGCGACGGCGACCTGGTGGCCCTGCCCCCTGGCGTCATCACCAATCCCCAGACCGTGGTCGGCATGACGGCGGCCTACCGCATCAATGCCGGCCAGCCAGTCAAGGGCGCCGCGCTGCGCAATGCCCAGTCGGTGGTGCGCGGCTCGAATGTGCGCATCAACGCCCGCGGCAAGGGTTTCGTGGTCAGCAGCGAAGGCCAGGCGCTGGACAATGCGGCGCCCGGCGCCACGGTCCAGGTGCGCACGGCCAGCGGACAGGTGGTCAGCGGCGTGGTGCGCAACGCGGGGTTGGTCGAAATACAACTATAGGTACTGTTACATATCGCGTTGCGGCCAGGCGCCGCCTACCCTAAAGTTCCTTCCGACCTTGTCGTTACAGAGGCATAAGTAGGCGGATCCGTCGCAAATCGACCCAGGACGCCCTGCGGAGAAAACCTTGAAAATCAATTCGACCACCAACCGGCCCATCTCGGCCGACGCCGTCAGCCCTCGCGCCGAATCCTCGGTCGCCCAGGCCTACGGCGCCGGCGGCGGCAGCGGCGCCAGCAGCTCGCAAGTCGCGCTGAGCTCGGCCTCGCGCAAAATGCTCGCCCTGCAGGACGGCTCGAACGACATCAACGTCGAACGTGTCGCGGCCATCCGGGCGGCCATCGCCTCGGGCCAGCTCAAGATCGACACCAGCCGCATCGCCGACGGCCTGATCGCCAGCGCCCGCGACCTGCTGAAGTAACCCCATCGCCTTCCGACCGTACGCCAGAGCATGACCATGAGCCCAGTCGAGTCCCTGCAAGCCTGCCTGCGGCAGGAAGACACCTTGATCACCGAGTTTTCTTCCATCCTCGAAGAAGAGACCAAAGTGCTGGTCGGGCCGGGCAACGTCGACGCGCTGCATGACATCACCGAACGCAAGAGCCAGGTCGCCCAGCAGCTGGTCGACCTGAGCCAGACGCGCGACGGCCTGCTGGCCGAGATCGGCCTGCCCGCCGGGCACGCCGGCACCGAACAGGCCGCCGTACTGCATCCGCAGCTGTCCGGCGTCTGGCAGGCACTGCTGGCCAAGTCCGCCTCCGCCAACGAGATCAACCTGCGCAATGGCGCCCTGATCGACGTGCACCTGCGCTACACCCAGCAATCGCTGGACGCGCTGCGCAACCTGGGCGGCATGGGCGGCCCGTCCACCTACGACGCGCAGGGCCGCGGGGCCCGCGCCACGCCGGGCCGCAAGTCGATCGTCGCCGGCTAGCCTCTCCCTGCTTCAAAAACAAACAGCCCGCATCCGCGGGCTGTTTGCTTTCGAGGCCCCGCAGGGCATGCGGGAACCGTTCAAACGCCTCCGGCCATTTCCAGCATCGCGAACATCTTCAACAGCGCCACCGGCAATAGCCGGCCCGTGAGCTTGCGCTCCGGACTGACCACGCCCGACAGGGTGGCGCGCACGCCGTCCGCCGTCGGCGCGTGCGCCAGCTGCCAGCAGGCCGCGCCGAGCTGGCCTGCCATGAGCGACTGCCGCGCCAGCGTGTGGGCGCCGTCGACCGCGGGCAACGCCTGCCAGGCGTTGGCCATGTAGCGAAAGCCCGCGCGCGCTTCTTCCTGCAGCACCAGCCAGCGGGCCACCGTGGCGGCATCCGCCTGGCTGGCCGCAAGGTTGGTCAGGCCGAACAGCTGGCCCGCGACCTCGCCGCTGGCGGTATCGATCAGCCGCGCGCACACCAGGCGCAGGCGTGTTTCTTCGCCCCGGCCGGGCAGGCCGATCTCAGTGCCCGAGGCCCACAGCGCCAGCGGCGCCGGGCGGGTGCCCGGCACGGCCCGCAGGCCCGGCATGTCGCCCGGCTGCCCCACCGGCAGGTAGCCGACGCTCTTGCCGACCGCATTCAGGTTGGTCGGACATTCATCCTGGATCACGCGCATGCCGCCCGGACTGCGCGCCACCCATGAGGCCCCCTGCCCGCTCAGGCTCTGCCACAGGGCCGAGGTGCCCGCTTCCAGCATATGCACCAGCGGCAGGCGGGCCAGTTGCTCGCCCAGCCAGCGCACCCGCGCCTCCAGCGCCAATGCCGTATCCGGCTGCGCCGCCGCCGCCGGCGCGAACGAGGACAGCATGCCATGCGGCAGCACCAGTTGCTGCGCCGGCGCCGCCAAGGCCGCGCCCCGGTCGCTCATCAGCATCGTGCTGAGCAGCGTGCCACCGGGCAAACCCTCGCCCTTCATGCTGGTCTTGCCGTGCATCGCCAGCAGATGCCGGCCGCAGGCCGTGGGGAACTCGCGCCGCGCCATCGCCAGCGGCGTTTCACCCAACGCCGCCAGGCTGGAGCCGGCGCCGTCGCTGACATACTCGCGCCAGGAAGCGCGCGCCTGCACGCAGGCCGGATCGCTATCGAGCCAGCCCAGGGTGTCGTCCAGGTTCTGGGCGGCTTCGATCGAGCCCGCGCCGGCTTGCGGACGCAGGATGGCGGACGCCAGCAGTTGCCGCCGCCGCGCCGGATCGACGGCCTCGGTCTCGCGCGGCGTCGACCACAGCGACGCCATGTCGGCCTCGCTGGGCGCATACAGCGCGCGGGCGCGCTCGACCATGGCGAAGGCCCGGTCGATCAGCGCATCGGCGCGCGCCAATTCAAGGTGCTCGGGCACCTTCTGGCCGATCGACGAATAATGGATCGGCAGCCGGTGGCGGATCGCCGTGTCCAGCGCCGCGCCCAGGCGCGAGGCCTCGTCCAGCTTGGTGATGATGCAGCCGGCCACGTCCTCGCCCACGCCATTGCGGTAGGCATGCGCGACTTCGTCCAGCGTATCGCCCTGGCTGGCGGCATTGAGCACCAGCAGCCGGCGCACCGGCTTGCCGGCGTTACACAGCATCGAGGCCTGCTCCGCCACCTGGCGATCGCGCTGACTGATACCCGTGGTGTCGATCAGCACGATCTTGCGGTTGCCCAGTTCGCCCAGGATGCGGCGCAGTTCGCCCGCGTCGCGCACCGAATGCGCCGGCACGCCCATCAGGCGGCCATAGATCTGCAATTGCTCGAGGGCGCCGATCCGGAAATTGTCGGTGGTCAGCATCGCCACCTGTTCGCGGCCCTCGCGCGCCACGCAGCGCGCCGCCAGCTTGGCCAGCGTGGTGGTCTTGCCCACGCCGGTCGGTCCGACCAGCGCATACACGCCACCGCCCAGGAATTCATCTTCCGAACCCAGCACGGGCAGGTGCGTGACGAGTTCATTGCGGGCCCAGGCCAGCGCCGCCTCGGGCGTCGCGCCCGCCGGCATGCGTTCGACCAGCGTGCGCACCAGCTTGGTGCTGAAGCCGGCATCCAGCAGGCTGCGGAACAAGGCGGCGCCCGCCGGCTCGCGGCCAGGCCCCTGCCGGCCGCCCCAGAGCAGCCCGTCCATACGGCTTTCCAGCGCGCCGCGCAACGCGCTGATGGCGTCCTGCAATCCGGCCGCCGCGTCGTTGGGCAGGGCCGCGGGCGGCATCGCCGGGCCATTGCGCAACGGCGCGTCCGGCATGCGCGCCATGGGCGATGGCCCAACCGACGGCGCCGGGCGTTCCATTGGCGCAGGCGCCGCGGGCGGCGCCGGGCGCGCCGGCGGCAAGGCCGGCATCTCCATCCGCACCGGCCCGGCGGGGGCCGGAGCCGCCACGACCGGCGCCGCCGGCGGCACGGCTGCGGGCGGCGCCTGGCGGGCGACGGGCTCCTGCAGGACTTCCTGCTCCGGCACGCCTGGCGTGGCGTAGGCCGACTGATAGGCGGCAATCGAGCGCGACGGCACGGCGTAACCGGGCTGCGGCGCGGCGGGCGGCGCGATCGACGCGTTATGGGGAGGAGGCGCCATGGCGGCATGCGCGCCCAGGCCATAGGACGCGGGCATGGCCGGCGGCGGTTGCAGGCGCGGCGCGGCCGGGGCCGGCGGGACCTGCGGGGCGGGCGTGCCGGCCGCGCGCGCGTAGCCGTCGGCGTAGCCGCGCGGCGCGGGTTCCTGCGCGTGCTGCTGCGCATCATCGAAAGCGCCTTCGACGGTGGCCAGCACTTCGATGCCGCCATCGACACTACGGTTCGACACGATCAGCGCGTCGGGTCCGAGCACCTGGCGCACCTGGCGCATCACGTCCCGGCTGTTGGCTCCAAAGAAGCGGCTTATTTTCATTGCCCATTACCTCCGCCGATGAGCGCGGTCACGCGGACCATGCGTTCATCGGGAATTTCCGTATTCGACAGCACGCCCAGCTGCGGCAGATGGTGGCGCAGGAAGCGCGACAACGGCGCGCGCAGCACCGGCGACACCAGCAGCACCGGCGCGTTGCCCTGCGACTCCTGGCGTTCGACCGCCGCCTGGGTTTCGCGCAGCAGCGTATCCGCCAGGCCTGGTTCGAGGCCGCCGCTGGTCGTCAGCGCCTGCGACAGCACGCGTTCGAGCTTGACGTCCAGGCCGATCACGCGCAACTCGCCCTCGCCCGGGAACCACTGCTGGGTGATGGCGCGGCCAAGCGAGCGGCGCGTCAGCGCGATCAGCTCGTTGATGTCGGGTTGGCCGCCCGAACCCGCCGCCAGCGCCGCCAGGCGCGGCCCATGCTCGGACAGCGTATCGATGATGGTGCGCATGTCGCGGATCGGCACTTCCTCGGCCAACAGACCCTGCAGCACCTTCTGCAGCGCCGTGAGCGACAGCGTCTTGGGCACCAGGTCCTCGACCAGCTTGGGCGCGTCGCGGCCGATGCGGTCCAGCAACTGCTGCACTTCCTGGCGGCCCAGCAGGTTGGAACCGTGGCGGTGCATCAGGTGGTTCAGGTGGGTGGCGACCACGGTACCGGCATCCACCACCGTGTAGCCCACCACCTGGGCCTGGTCGCGCAGGCTGCCGTCGATCCACAGCGCCGGCAGGCCGAAGGCCGGATCGGTGGTGGGCGTGCCCTTGATCTGCATGGTCACGCCGCCCGGGTCGATCGCCAGCCACTGGCCCGGCATGGCCACGCCGTGGCCGATCTCGACGCCGGACAGCAGGATGCGGTAGTCGTTGGGCTTGAGTTCCAGGTTGTCGCGGATGTGCACCACCGGCGGCAGGAAGCCCACGTCCTGGGCAAATTTCTTGCGCAGGCTGCGGATGCGGTGCAGCAGTTCGCCGTTCTGGGCGTGGTCGACCAGCGGGATCAGGCGGTAGCCGACTTCCAGTCCAAGCTGGTCCACCATCGAAACGTCATCCCAGCTGGCTTCGGCCGCTGCCGCCTGCGCCTGCGTCACGGCCTGCTGCGGCACCTCGCTGGCCGCCACCTCGGCGGCCTTGCGCCGCTTGTGCATGGCCCAGCCGCCCCAGGCCAGCGCGCCGGCCAGGGTCAGGAAGGCGATGTGCGGCATGTTGGGGATCAGGCCCATGATGCCGATGATGCCGGCGGTCAGGAACATCACGCTGGGGTTGGAGAACAGCTGGCTGATGATCTGCTGGCCGATGTCCTGGTCGGTCGACACGCGCGACACCACCACGCCGGCGGCGGTCGAGATCACCAGCGCCGGGATCTGCGCCACCAGGCCGTCGCCGATGGTCAGCAGCGTGTAGACGCGGGCCGAATCGCTCATCGACATGTCGTGCTGGGCCACGCCCACGATCAGGCCGCCGATGATGTTGATGGCCATGATCAGCAGGCCGGCGATGGCGTCGCCGCGCACGAACTTGCTGGCGCCGTCCATCGAGCCGAAAAAGTCGGATTCCTGCGACACCTCGGCGCGGCGCTTGCGCGCCTCGTCCTCGCCGATCAGGCCGGCATTCAGGTCGGCGTCGATCGCCATCTGCTTGCCGGGCATCGCGTCCAGCGTGAAGCGCGCGCCGACTTCGGCGATCCGCCCGGCGCCCTTGGTGATGACGATGAAGTTGATGATGGTCAGGATGATGAAGACGATGATGCCGACGGCGAAGTTGCCTCCCACCAGGAAGTGGCCGAAGGCCTCGATCACCTTGCCCGCCGCGTCCGGGCCGGTGTGGCCGTGCAGCAGCACCACCCGGGTCGAGGCGACGTTCAGCGACAGGCGCAGCAGCGTGGCGAACAGCAGCACGGCCGGGAAGGCGGCGAAATCCAGCGGCTTGCGGGTGAACATGGCCACCAGCAGGATCATCACCGACAGCGCGATGTTGAAGGTGAACAGCAGGTCCAGCAGGAAGGTGGGCAGCGGCAGCACCATCATGCCCAGCACCATCACGATCAGGATGGGGCCGGCCAGAAGCCGCGCGTGCGTGGCTCCGTTGCTTTTCAACATGGTGAGCAGAGCGCTCATTCCTTAAGCTCCTTGTGCTGCGGTTTTGGCCTGCGGGTCCAGCGCGGCCGGCACGGCCAGGGACGTCGGCGCCGTCGGTTCGGCCCCCCATCCCGAGCGCCACGAGCGCAACTGGAATACCCACGCCAGCACTTCCGCGACCGCGGTGTATAGCTCGGCCGGGATTTCCTGCCCCAGCTCGACGTGTTGATACAGGGCGCGCGCCAGCGGCGGCGCCTCCAATGTGGGAATGCGATGTTCGGCGGCCAGTTCGCGGATCTTGGCGGCGATCAGCCCGGTGCCCTTGGCCAGCACCCGCGGCGCGCCGTTCTTGTCTTCCTCGTACTTCAGCGCCACGGCGTAGTGGGTCGGGTTGGTCACCACCACGTCGGCCTTGGGCACTTCGGACATCATGCGGCGGCGCGCGGCCTGGCGCTGCTGCTGGCGGATGCGGGCCTTGGTATGCGGGTCGCCTTCGCTTTCCTTGTGTTCCTGGCGCACGTCTTCCTTGGACATGCGCAGCTTCTTGAGGTGGCTCCAGATCTGCCATGGCACGTCCAGCAGCACGATCACCAGCAACGAGGCGACGATGAAGGCGCAGCACATCGCCACCAGGCTCAGCGCCTTGGTCAGCGCGGCCGATGGCGCCACGTGCATCAGGCCCAGCATGTCGTCGTGGTAGCGCCACAGGATCCACACCGCCACGCCACCCACCAGCATCGCCTTGGCCAGCGCCTTGATGAGCTCGACCACGGTCTGGGCCGAGAACATCCGCTTGAGTCCGGCGAACAGGCTCAGCTTGGAGAAATTCGGCGACAGCGGCTTGCCCGAGATGACGATCCCGCCCAGCAGCACGCTGGACAGCACCGCGATCACTGCCAGCAGGCCGAAGATCGGCAGGATCACCATCAGCGCATGGCCGAAGCCGTTGACGGCCTGTTCGACCATCACGCCCGGGTCGGCCACCACGCGCTGGTCGAACGCCAGCCCGTTGCGCAGCACCCCGCTCAGTCCCTTATAAATCGTGCCGCCGCCGGCCCAGATCGCCCCGACACCGACGGCCAGCATCATGAACGTGCCCAATTCCCGGGAACGCGCAATCTGCCCCTCCTCGCGCGCCTTTTCCAGGCGCCTGGGAGAGGCGGCTTCGGTTTTCTCGAGGTCGCTTTCTTCGGCCATGCTCTGCGGTATCGTTGCGGCTCGCGGATTTTCGGATTACGAGCTGCCCGCCGAGATTCTAGGAGGCCTGGCCCTTTGGCGATAAGCCAAGAAACGGGGGGAAAGCGGCGCTATTCCCGGATGCGCCAGGCCTGGCCCCGGCCCGGGCGCCGGCGGACTCGTCCGCCCCACCCCGCCCGTCCCGCAACGGCGCCGCTCAGCCGGTCGCCGCCACCGCGCCGCGGGGCGCCGCGCCGGCCTCCAGCGCGGCCTGGAAACGCACGTAATCCAGCCCGATGCGCACCGCGCCCCAATGCTCCCCGTCCAGATACAAAGGCATGGAAATATCGTTGACGATCTCCCCCGTGTCACGGGAGTAGGTCTGAAACAGCAGGGTGTCCGTGTTCGCGGCCAGGCGCGCCCCGACCGGATCGTCGAAGATCCGCTTGTGCCGCACCCGCGCGATATCCTGCGCCGGATCGCCGCTGGGAGGGTGCGAATAGCGGCTGTTGTGGGCCGGCGCATAGCCCCGCGCATCCACCAGCAGCGCGTAGCTGCCGCCAGGCACCGCCTCCAGCACGCTGTCCAGCAACTGTGTCAGCGCCTCGTCGATGCCGCGGTCATAGGCCGTGTGGTAGCGCGGCGGCTCGCTGCCCGCGATCCGCTGGTAGTGGCGATCGAACACATCCAGGCCGCGCGCCCGCGCCTGTTCCAGCAGCCGGGTCGCGGCCGCTCGGAAGGCGTCCAGCGCCTCGGACAGGCGGTCGAACGCGGTATTGCCGGTCCGCATGTCCGACAGCACCTCCTGCACGCTTTCGGTCTGGCGCCGGATCCGATCGATCTCACCGGACATGCTCGCCACCCGCTCGCGCACGTCGGCGCTCAGCGCCGCGATACGGCTCACGTCCTGGCTCATTCCGTGGTTGGTGGCATCGACCTCGCCGATGGCCTGCACCACCTCGCCCACCTGGCGATTCATGCTGTCGAAATCCCGCACGAAATGCTGGAAATCCTGGCGCGTCTTGTCCAGCACCGCGCCCGAGGCGTCCACATCCTCGCGCAGCGTGCCGGTCTGGCGCTGGGTCGAATCCACCAGCCCCAGCATTTCACCGGTGTGGCGGCCGATATCGCTGGTGGCCGCATTGACCCGTTCGGCCAGGCGGCCGACCTCGCTGGCCACCACGGCGAAGCCGCGGCCGGCGTCGCCGGCGCGGGCCGCCTCGACCCCCGCGTTCAGGGCCAGCAACTGCGTCTGCAACGCGATGTCCTTGATCAGCTTGCTGATATCTCCCACCGACCGGGCCCGATCGGTCAGCTGGCCCACCACATCGGTGAAGGCGGCCATCTCCCGGGTCATACGGTCGACCCGCTCCTTGACCTCGGACAGCTCCGCCAGCGCCTGCTCGGCGGCGCGCAGATTCTGGCCGGACACGTCGGCGATCTCGCGCGCGTGGGTGGACGTGGATGCCGACAGCGCCGCGATCTGCGCGCCGCTGGCCGCCAGCGCCTCGGCCGCCCGCGCCTGTTCCTGCGCCAGTTGCGCGCAGCGGCCGGCCTGGAACTGGGTCCGGGCGGTATTCAAGGCGATCTCGATGCTGGATTGCCGCACCGTGGCGATCCGGCCGCGGATGCCGGCCAGGAAGCGATACAACGGCCATGCGGCCGGACTGAACGACAGCGGGCGTTCCGAGAGCGTGGCGCGGCCGTGGTTGAGCCGGCGCAACAACCCCCAGATGCCTCCGAATCGGAATGTGGATCTGGCCAAGATGGCACCTCCTTGTGCGGCCCGGATCGTCTTCTATGGACATCCGTTGCCTGGGCGCGCGCGCCCGTCTCCTACTGCTGGGCCCCGATTCTTATTGTTTTGCAGTCTACCCAAGGGCGCCGCTTCGCACCCTTAGGGAATACGTCCATGCCCGGCCTCGCGGCGGTGGCCGGCGGGCCCTGGCGGCCCGCCCTCGCCCGCCGGATCAGAAGCCCAGGCTGGCCAGCAGGTCGTCGACCTGGTCCTGGCTGGTGACCACGTCGGTCTTGCCCTGCGGGCTGACCTGCGGGCCGTTGAGCAGGCTGTTGGCCTCGTCGCGGCGTTCCTGCGGCACGTTGTCCAGCAGCACCTGCAACAGCTCGCGCTCGATCGCGCCGACCACGTCCATCATGCGCATGATGACCTGGCCGGTCAGGTCCTGGAAGTCCTGGGCCATGATGATTTCCATCAGCTTGGACTGGGTCTGCTGCGTCTGCTTGGGCACGTCCTGCAGGAACGCGCGCGTGTCCTTGACCAGTTCACGGGCCTCGGGCAGTTCCAGCGGCTGGTCGTACCATTGCTGCCAGCGGCCATCGAGCGCCTGCGCCGAGCGCGACATGCCGTCCTGGATCGGGCCCGCGGCCTCGGTCGCGTTCAAGACCCGGTTGGCGGCCTGCTCGGTCATCTGCGCCACGTAGCGCAGGCGGTCGCGGGCATCGGGAATCGCGTTGGCGGCGTCCTTGATCGCCTGGTCCAGGCCCAGTTCGCGCATGCTGTCGCGCAGCATGCGCGTCAGCGAGGCGATACGGTGAATCAGGTCGGGCGATTCGGTCGAGTCATCATTCTGCGTCGTGCTCATTGCACACCTCAGCCGCCAATTTTCTCGAAGATCTTGACCAGCTTCTCTTCCAGCGTCGCCGCGGTGAAAGGCTTGACCACGTAACCGTTGGCGCCGGCCTGGGCCGCCGCGACGATGTTTTCCTTCTTGGCCTCGGCCGTCACCATCAGCACCGGCAGCGAGGCCAGGCTGGCGTCGGCGCGGATCTGCTTGAGCATTTCCAGGCCGTCCAGGTTGGGCATGTTCCAGTCGGACACCACGAACTGGAAGCCGCCGTTGCGCAGCTTCTCCAGGCCGATCGCGCCGTCCTCGGCCTCGTCCACGTTCTCGAAACCGAGTTCCTTGAGCAGGTTGCGGATGATCCGCCGCATGGTGGGGAAGTCATCCACCACCAGAATCTTTATGCCCTTGTCTACCATCTTTTACTCCAGAAGAAATTTGCTTGAGATCGATCGGGACCGCATCCGCGTCACACGCGGTGCCCCCGGTCGCCCAGGCGAGTCAGAATGCGCTCACTCATCGCCGACAGCGGCACTACTTCGTCAGCCGCACCGATTGCGATGGCCTCCCGGGGCATGCCGAAGACCACGCAACTGGCTTCATCCTGCGCGATGGTATGGGCGCCGGCGCGGTGCATGGCCAGCATGCCGGCCGCCCCGTCCTTGCCCATCCCGGTCAGGATGACACCGATGGCGTTCTTGCCCGCCGCCACGGCGGCGGAATTGAACAACACGTCCACCGACGGGCGGTGGCGATTGACCGGTTCGCTGGCCTCCAGCTCGATCACGTAGTTGGCGCCGCTGCGCCCTAGGCGCATGTGCGTGTCGCCGCCCGGCGCCAGGTAAACGTGGCCCGGCAGCACGCGTTCGCCATGCACTGCCTCGCGGACGGTGACGGCACAGAGCGCGTCCAGCCGCTGCGCGAACGAACGGGTGAAGCCCGCCGGCATGTGCTGCGTGATGAGAATCGCCGGGCTGTCCGGCGGCAGCGGTTGCAACACCTCGCGGATGGCCTCGGTGCCGCCCGTGGAAGCGCCCACGATCACCAGCTTTTCCGAGCTGGACAGCGGGCGGCGCAACATCGGCGCGGGCGCCGCGGCCGGCGCGTGCGGGCTGGGCGCGCGCAGCTTGGCGCGCGAGGCCGCGCGGATCTTGTCGGCGATGATCTCGGTGTATTCGAGCAGGCCGTCGCGGATGCCCAGCTTGGGCTTGGTCACGAAGTCGATGGCGCCCAGTTCCAGCGCGCGCAGCGTGATTTCGCCGCCGCGCTCGGTCAGCGACGACACCATCACCACCGGCATCGGCCGCAGGCGCATCAGCTTCTCGAGGAAATCCAGCCCGTCCATGCGGGGCATTTCCACGTCCAGCGTCAGCACGTCGGGATTGTGCTTCTTGATCAGCTCGCGCGCCACCAGGGGGTCGGGCGCGGTCGCAACCACTTCCATATCGGGCTGGCTGTTGATGATCTCGGTCATCAGTCCGCGCACGAGCGCGGAATCATCCACACATAAGACTCTGATTTTCTGCATTTTTTACCGCCTAAGTCTGGCCGCAAGCTCGCCGCAAGGGCGCGCCTAGGCCTTACCTGCGCATTCGTAGACTGTCTGCCCGCGCAGACGGAAATCCCGACTGATATAGGTGAAGTTCTCGGAATGGCCCGCAAACAGCAGCCCGCCCGGCTTGAGCAACGGCACGAACCGCTCAAGGATCTTCGCCTGGGTCGGCTTGTCGAAATAAATCATGACGTTGCGGCAGAAGATCACGTCGAACTTCTCGCTGATCGGCCAGGACGGCGCCAGCAGGTTCAACGTTTCATACCGCACCATGTCGGCAATCTCGGGGCGCACCCTGACCTGCCCGGCATTGGCGCCGCGGCCCTTCAGGAAGAAGCGCTTGAGCCGGCTTTCCTCCATCTTGGCCACGCGTTCGGCCGGATAGACGGCGGTGCGCGCCCGGTTCAGCACATTGGTGTCGATGTCGGTCGCCAGCACCGAGCAGGCACTGGCCCGCGGTCCCAGCGCTTCGGCCAGCGTGATGGCGATGGAGTACGGCTCTTCGCCCGTCGAAGCGGCGCAGCACCACACCGACACCGGACCGCCGCGCTTCTGCGCGAAATCGGCCAGGATCGGAAAGTGATGCGACTCGCGGAAAAACGCTGTCAGGTTGGTCGTCAGGGCGTTGACGAAATCTTCCCATTCAGCCGCGTCGGGCTCGTTTTCGAGCTGGTCCAGGTAGCTGCCGAAGTCCTGCCGCCCCAGCGCGCGCAGGCGCCGCGCCAGGCGGCTGTAGACCATTTCCCGCTTGTGCGCGCCCAGCGAAATGCCGGCGCGCGCGTGGATCATCTTGCGGACACGGGTGAAGTCCGCATCCCGGAAATCGAATTGGCGGTCCACCGGAATGGACGGCGCCATGTTTGCCGCTGTTGCCACCGCCGCCCTCAGTGTCCAAGGGCAAGCGCGTCAGGCGCTTGCAGCCGCGAGTCATCGGCGGCGGAGGATCGGCCCGAGGACAGGCGCTGGGCCGGCACCTCGATGACTTCACCGGCGTTGATCTTGAACACCGCCACGGCTTCGGCCAGGCGCTGCGCCTGTTCCTGCAGCGAACCGGCCGCGGCCGCCGCCTCTTCCACCAGCGCCGCGTTCTGCTGCGTCACTTCGTCCATCTGCGACACCGCGCGGTTCACCTGGTCGATGCCGCTCGATTGCTCCTCGGACGCCGCCGAGATCTCGCCCATGATGTCCGTCACCCGCTTGACCGAGGCCACGATCTCCTGCATCGTCGCGCCCGCGCGCTCGACCTGCTGCGAACCGGCGCCCACCTTGCTCACCGAGTCCTCGATCAGGCCCTTGATCTCCTTGGCCGCCTGCGCGCTGCGCTGCGCCAGCGAGCGCACTTCGCCCGCCACCACCGCGAAACCCTTGCCCTGCTCGCCGGCGCGGGCCGCTTCCACCGCCGCGTTCAGCGCCAGAATGTTGGTCTGGAACGCGATGCCGTCGATCACCGACACGATTTCCGAGATCTTGCGCGAGCTGGCCGAAATACCCTGCATCGTGTTGACCACCTCGGCCACCGCCGAACCGCCGCGCTCGGCAACGTCCGACGCGCTGGCCGCCAGCTGGTTCGCCTGGCGCGCGTTGTCGGCGTTCTGCTTGACCGTCGAGGCCAGCTCTTCCATCGAAGCCGCGGTTTCCTCCAGCGAGGCCGCCTGCTGCTCGGTGCGGCTGGACAGGTCGGTGTTGCCGGCCGCGATCTCGTGCGAACCGGTATTGATTTCGTCAACGCCGCGGCGCACCGAAGAAACCGTGCGCGTCAGGCTTTCCTGCATGCGCTTGAGGGCCGCGAACAACTGGCCGATCTCGTTGGTGTTGCGAACCTCGACACGGGCGGTCAGGTCGCCGCCGGCAATGCGGTCGAAATGATGGCCGGCGTCCTTGAGCGGCTGCAACACGCGGCGGCGCAGGAACACGTAGGTGGCGAAAACCAGCAACGCGGCGATCACGCCGCCCGCCCCGACCGCCATCAACACGAACTGGTAGCGCACCTGGGCCACTTCGAAAGCGTCCAGCATCTTGCTGGCGCGCCAGAAATCGAAACCTTCGACGGCGCGGGCGAAACGCCCTTCAAGCGCGTCCTGCACCTTCTGCACCTGCGTCTGGTAGGCCGGCATGTCGGCCTTTTCCAGCGCCGCCGTCAGCGGCAACAGGCCTTGCTGGACCAGCGCGCCGTAGGACTCCTCGACCTCCTTGAGCGAGTCGGCCGCCTCGGCCGGCTTGGGCAAGGTCTTGAAATAATCGAACTCGGCCTGGCCCTTGTTCTGCGACGCCTTGGCGCGCTCGAGCAGCCCGGCGGCCTCGCTCGACAGGCCCTGGGTCAGCACCGTCGGCTGGCCGACGCTGCGCACGATATCGGCGTAGTTCGCCGACGCCGCGCGCCCCAGCCCGTTCAGGCTGTCCTTGTAGCTGGACACGACGCGGCCGAGCGCGTCGTTCAGTTCTTGCGATTGCTTGATTTCCGCCAGTGTCGTGTTGCTGATACGCAACGACAGCACGCCCAGCGCCGCTCCAATCACCAACATGAATGAGAAGAACGCCAGCACCCACAACAGGCTGCTGCGTATCGTCATGTTCGCGAAAAACTTGCGCATCACAAGCACCACTCCAGACAGAAATCGTTAACAAAAGCGCCATATCGAATCCAATATGGCGCGCCCATCTTCCTGGGGTGCGCAACCGCCATGGCCTCTCGCCTGGCCGGCCGCGCGCCCGGACCCCGCAGCTCCGATCAGGAGGCGACCTTCTCCACCAGGGCCATTTCATCGCTGGTCATCATCTTTTCGATGTCGACCAGGATCAGCATGCGTTCGTCGACCGTGCCCAGCCCGGTCAGGTATTCGGTGGACAGGGTGGCGCCGAACTCCGGCGCCGGACGAATCTGGCCGGCGTTGAGCATCAGCACGTCAGAGACGCCGTCGACCACGATGCCGACCACGCGGCGATCGAGGTTGAGGATGATGACGACGGTCTGCTCGTTGTATTCGACGCTGCCCAGGTTGAACTTGATGCGCAGGTCCACGATCGGCACGATGATGCCGCGCAGGTTGGTCACGCCCTTGATGAACGGCGGAACATTGGCGATACGGGTCACCGTGTCGGCGTCATAGCCGCGGATTTCCTGCACCTTCAGGATGTCGATGCCGTACTCTTCATCGCCCAGCGTGAACACCAGGAACTCGTTGCCGACATCTTCATTGCGCGCGGCTTGCGCTTGCGGTTTGGCTGCCATGGGGCTATTTCTCCATCAATTCAGAATGGCTTCGGGCTGCGACCAACGCTCACGGTTGGCGCGCGCAAGCGCAAATACGTCGACGATCAGCGCCACGCTGCCATCGCCCAGGATGGTGGCGGCGGAGATGCCGGGGACCTTGCGGTAATTCGACTCGAGATTCTTGACCACCACCTGGTGCTGACCAATCAGGTGATCCACCAATAGTGCAAAGCGGCGGTCCTCGGCCTGCATGATGACGGCAATGGCCTGCGTGGGATCGGTCTGCGCATCGCTGACCGAGAACACGCGATGCATTTCCACCAGCGGCAGGTATTCGCCGCGCACGTGCATGACGCGCTCGTTGCCGGCCACCGAGTAGATCTGGTCATTGGTCGGCTGCAGCGATTCGGTCACGTGGTTCAGGGGCAGGATGAAGGTTTCCTCGCCCACCCGCACCGACATGCCGTCCAGGATCGCCAGCGTCAGCGGCAGCACGATGCGCGTGGTGGTGCCGTTGCCCGGCTCGCACGAGAGCTGCACGTGGCCGCCCATGTCCTGGATGTTCCGGCGCACCACGTCCATGCCGACACCGCGGCCGGAAATGTCGGTGACCTTTTCAGCCGTGGAGAAGCCCGGCGCGAAGATCAGCTGCCAGATTTCGTCGTCGGGGGAATTCTCGTTGACCGGCAGGCCCTGGGCCATGGCCTTCTTGAGGATCTTCTCGCGGTTCAGGCCGGCGCCATCGTCGCTGACCTCGATCACGATGTTGCCGCCGTTGTGCTGGGCCGACAGCACCAGTTGGCCGACCGGGTCCTTGCCGGCGGCGACACGCTTCTCGGGCGTCTCGATACCGTGGTCCAGGCTGTTGCGCACCAGGTGCGTCAACGGGTCGATGATGCGTTCGATCAGGCTCTTGTCCAGTTCGGTGGCGCGGCCGTAGGTCTGCAGTTCGATCTGCTTGCCCATCTTGCCGGCGATGTCGCGCACCAGGCGGGGGAAGCGGCTGAACACGTAGTCCATGGGCATCATGCGGATGGACATGACGGCTTCCTGCAGGTCGCGCGCGTTGCGCTCGAGCTGCTCCATGCCGTTGAGCAGGCGGTCGTGCAGCACCGGATCCAGCGTCGACGCGGTCTGCGCCAGCATGGCCTGGGTGATGACCAGCTCGCCCACCAGGTTGATGACCTGGTCGACCTTTTCCACGCCCACGCGGATCGAGGTGGACTCCTTGTCGGCGTGGGCCGGTGCGGCGGCGGCGCGGCTGGTGCGCGCGGCCTGCGAGATGGCCTCGGCGGCGGCGGCGGACTCGGCCACGGCGGGCGCGGCCGCGACCGGCGCGGCCTCGGGTGCCGCGGCGACCGGCGCAGCGGCCACGGCGGGCGCCGCCGCGGCAGGTTCGTCCGCGGCGGCCGGAGGCGCTTCGCGCGCAATGCTGAGCTGGTCGGCGTCGACGATGAAGCAGCAGACGGCCTCGATGTCATCCGGGGTGCAGGTGCTGTCGACCCAGACGGTCAGCACGCCGTTGGCGCGCTCGCTGGCCTTGACCTGCCCCAGGTTGCCCATTTCCTCGAGCAGCGAGGCTGCGTCCTTGTCGGACACCTTGGTGATGCGCACGCGCAGCGGCAGGCCGGCGGTGTCGGCGGACTCGGCCACCGGAGCCGCCTCGGCCACGGGCGCGGCCGCCGCCACCGGCTCGGGTTCGGGCGCGACCTGCGCCACCGGAGCAGGTGCGGGGGTGGGGGCCTGCGCCGGCGCGGCCGCCGCGGCGGGGTCCTTGTGCTCCAGGGCGAGCTGTCTCAACACCGCGCAGATACGCTCAAACACGGCTTCATCGGGCTCTTCGGAGGCCCGGTAGGCATCCAGTTGGCTTTTGAGCACGTCTTTCGTTTCCAAGAAAATATCAATCATGTCCGTGCGCAGCGCCATTTCGCCGCGACGGATCGCATCCAGCAGGTTTTCAAGCAGGTGGGTGGTGCCCGCCAGCTGGTTGAAACAGCCGAACGTCGCCGCGCCGCCCTTGATGGAGTGCGCCGCGCGGAAGATGGCATTGAGCTGTTCGATGTCGGGCGCGCCCACGTCGAGCTCGAGCAGAAGCTGCTCCATTTGCGCGAGCAGCTCGTCCGCCTCGTCGAAAAAGGTCTCGTAAAACTGACTGAGGTCCAATCCAGAACTCATGACCCGTACGCCTTCATAAATGAACTCGCCTATGCGCCGGACTGCTCGTCGAGCAGTTCAGACGCCAATTCCACCAGCACATCGGGATCGACCGGCTTCGAGAGCCAGCCGCATACGCCCAGATCCCGCGCGGCCATCTTGCTGTCCACGTCGTCCTCGGTGGTCAACACCAGCACCGGCACATCCAGGTACTGTTCCTGTTCGCGCAGGCCCTGGATCAGCTGCAGTCCGCCCATCACGGGCATGTTCCAGTCGCTCACCACCAGGTCGACGGGATGGCTTTTCGCCACTTCCAGCGCCTCCTGGCCGTTGCCGGCCGTCAACACCTTCCATCCCGCGCCCGTCAGCGTGGCCTGGACGATCATTCGCATCGTCGCCGAATCGTCCGCCACCAAAATCGTTGCCGCCATTGCTATCGAGCCCCTTCGGCCACCGGCGTCGCCGCCGGTTCGCCTTGCTTGGTTGCCGTCGTGGCCTGGGCGGCGGCATTCACCGCCTCCACGGCCGTCCCAACCTCGCGGGCATCCTTGGCGCTGACGTCCGCGGCCGCGGCGTTCTCGTTTTCGATGCGCCGCTGGGTGCTCTGATTGAGCACCACCAGGCTGATACGTCTATTAACGGCCGCATACGGATCATCTTTAACCAGGCTCATGCTCGATGACAGGCCCTGGATGCGCATGACCTTGCTTTCGTTCATGCCGCCGGCCACCAGTTCCTGGCGCGAGGCATTGGCACGATCGGCCGAGAGTTCCCAGTTGCTGTAGGCGCGTTCGCCGCGCGCATACTGCGACGCGTCGGTGTGGCCCGAGATGCTGACCTTGTTGGGCAGCTCGTTCAGAACCGGCCCCAATTCCCGCAGGATGTCGCGCATGTACGGCTGCACTTCGGCGCGGCCGGTGGCGAACATGGGGCGGTTCTGGTTGTCGATGATCTGGATCCGCAGGCCTTCGGTGGTCATGTCGATCAGCAATTGGGGCCGGAAGCTTTTCAGCACCGGGCTGTTCTCGATGACGTTTTCCAGCCGCTTCTTGAGGTTTTCCAGCCGATGCTGGTCGCGCCGCTCGGCATCGCCCTTGGGCTGGGCCTCGACCCGGTTGCCCTGGGCGCGGCGCTCGTCGCCGTCGTTGCGCAGGGGGTCGCGTCCGCCGCCGGGAACCGCGCTGGTCTCGGCCGAGCTGCTGGGGCCGCCGGTCAGCGCCACGCGCAGGGGCATGCGGAAGTACTCGGCAATGCCCTTCAGTTCCTCGCGCGGCACGATGCTGATCAGCCACATCACCAGGAAGAACGCCATCATCGCCGTGATGAAGTCGGCGTAGGCGATCTTCCAGCTGCCGCCGTGGTGCCCGCCGCCGTGGACCTTCTTGCGGCGGATCACCACACGGTGGTTGTTTACCGTGCTCATGGCCCGCTCCGTCAGGCCTTGGCGGTGGACTTGGTCTGCCGGACGTGTTCTTCCAGCTCACCGAAAGTCGGACGCACCGACGAGTACAGCACCTTGCGGCCGAATTCCACCGCCAGCTGGGGCGGATAGCCGTTCATGCTGGCCAGCAGCGTGGTCTTGATACATTCCAGCACCTTCATGGCCTCGTCGGTGCGGCGCTCGATGCGCGAGGCCAGCGGGCCGACGAAGCCGTAGGCCAGCAGGATGCCCAGGAAGGTGCCGACCATGGCCTTGGAGATCAGGTCGCCGAGAATCGCGGGCGGCTGGTCCACGGCGGCCAGCGCCTTGATCACGCCCAGCACCGCGGCCACGATACCGAACGCGGGCAGGCCGTCGGCCATCTGCCGGATCATGCTGGCAGGCACTTCACGTTCGTGGCGGTAGGTTTCGATCTCCTCGTCCATGAGCGTTTCGATCTCGAACGAGCTCATGTTGCCGCTGATCATGATGCGCAGGTAGTCCGTGATGAACTCCATGAGCTTCTCGTCCTTGGCGATGCGCGGATACTCGCTGAAGATCGGACTGGAGGCCGGATCCTCGATGTGCGATTCGATCGCCATCAGGCCTTCGCGGCGCGCCTTGTTCAGCAACACGTACAGGAGCGCCATGAGCTCCATGTAGACGTCCTTGCCGTAGCGCGAGCTTTTCAGCGTGTCGGGCAGTGCCTTCTTGACGAGCATCAGCGATTTCTTGCTGTTGCCGGCCAGGAAGGCGCCGAAGGCCGCGCCGAAGATCAGCGTCAACTCGAACGGCTGGTAGAGCGCGCCCATGTGGCCGCCCAGCGCTACGAAGCTGCCGATGACCGACACGATCACCACTAGAAAACCGATAACAATCAACACATCAGGCCCCTGCCAACGAAGTCTAAAACCGGCGTCAATGATCCCCTGTTCCCCCCGTCCCAAAAAGGCGGGTTACGGGGAGTTTTCCAGGGCTTTTGATGTATTTGGACGCGCCGCTCAGGAACGGGCGGCGTCTACGGCTGGCACGGATCGGCTGCCCGCGCGCGCCTTGGCGGCGGCGCGGGTCTTGCCGGCCCGGGGTGGCGGACGGCAGATCGCGCACACGAAATCCGACTGGGGATCATGCGCATGCGCGATGAAATGCCCGCCGCACTGGCGGCAGGCGGAAAGTTGCAGCATGCCGCTGTCGAAAAATCGCACCAGCATCCAGGCGCGGGTGAAACTGAGCACCGGCTCGGCCGATTCGGCGTTGTCGACGCCGGCGTTCTCGAGATACAAGCGGTAGGCGTCGATGATGGCGCGGATACCCTTGCTGCTGGTACGCGCGTTCAGGAACGAATACACGTTGTAGAACAACGACGAATGAATGTTCGGCAACCAGGTCATGAACCAGTCGACCGAAAAAGGCAGCATGCCCTTCGGTGGCGAGCAGCCGCGGATTTCGCGGTAGAGACGGGCCAGGCGGTCATGGCTGAGGCTGGTTTCCGCCTCCAGCACCTGCAGCCGCGCACCCAGGGTGATCATGGAGCTGGCTAGCAGGATGTCATCCGCTTCCTGCGAAACGCTCTTGGTGGCCATTGCACGTATCCGAGTGGGAGTCGACCGGCCGTCAGGCCAGTTCTTCAACAGGTTGCTTGGCCAGCAGGATCGTCGCGTGCGCTTGCTGCAGCGCACCACCCAGCACGTCGTGCGTCAGGGCAGACAGCAGGCTGTAGTCGTCGAAACGGAAGCGGCACAGGAGCGAACTGGAGCTGGCCAGCTTCACCAGCTGGGCCGGAGAAAGACGCATCAGGATATCGGCAACCTCGTTGCTGAAACCCAGGCGGAACATCGATGCAGCATAGTCATCGCGCAGCATGCGCTGCGCGAGAAGTAGATAGGACAGATTCACTTCACGGATATCTGCCAGCAAAGAATTTTCGACTTGTTGCACGCCCGACTCCCTATTCCCTATCCCACCGAAGGGGCTTGATAACCAAAAGCATTTGGCAACATCTGTTGCACCCTGCCCGCTGCATCCTGTTTTAATGCGAAATGTATCATTTGTTCGCAATTTAAGTAAAATTTACCACAGGTCATGTCATTTTCTATGACTTATATGACAAATCTTTGTTGATATTGCGCAACTTGAGACTTTAGATACACCTTGACATAGAAAGTCCTCACAAATGTACGTCAATTTGGCAAATAAGCATTCAAAACGTTGCGTGCTTTAAGGAATGAAATACCGTCTTTTACCGACAATGACACCTTGCCGATGACAGAATCTTGCTAGCTTTAGCGCAGCCGCGCGTTTGTCGACAATGTCGCAAATTGACAACAACCGACAATGCGTCACGATGGACACCGCCTGACACTCCCGCAATGCCCCACGCAGATGACAGCTTGGTCGAATATGCCCCGCTAGTGCGGAAGCTGGCCCTGCAATTGCTCGCCCGGCTGCCCGCCAGCGTCGAACTGGACGACCTGATCCAGGCCGGCATGATCGGCCTGCTGGACGCCGTGCGGCGCTACCAGGAAACGGCCGACGCGCAGTTCGAGACCTACGCCACCACCCGCATCCGCGGCGCCATGCTCGATGAGCTGCGCGGCCAGGATTGGCTGCCGCGCAGCGTGCGCGCCAAGGCCCGCAAGATCGAACAGGCCATCCAGTCGCTGGAACAGCGACTGATGCGCGCGCCCACGGAAGCCGAGATCGCCCAGCAGATGGAGATCCCGCTGAACGAATATCAGACGCTTCTGCACGACGCGCAGGGTGTGCAGATCGTTCACTACGAGGATTTCGCGACCGAACCCGATACGGGCTCGGGCTCCGGCCAGTCCGACTGGACCGCCACGCTGAACCACGGCGCGGCCAGCGGCAATCCGCTCGATTCCCTGCTGGCCGGCGATTTCCGCCAGGCGCTGATCCACGCCATCGACTCGCTGCCCGACCGCGAGAAGCTGTTGTTGTCGTTGTGCTACGAGCAAGGCCTGAACCTGAAGGAAATCGGCGCGATCATGAACGTGACCGAGGCCCGCGTCTGCCAGTTGCGCTCGCAGGCCACCGCCCGCATCCGCGCCAAGCTGCGCGAACAGGCCTGGCAGGACCTGCCCCAGGAAGGGCAGATCGCGCAGATCATCTGAGGCGCGACGGCCCGCCCCTTTTTCGGGCCGGTGCGCCACGCCCGGCCAGGCACGGCGCCAGCCAGGCCGGATCGCCCTACCCCGCCGGCCACTCCTTGACAGAGACGGCAAGCGCATCCGCCCCAGGGCGCGACACTCGCCGTCAGGCGGTTCGGCCGGGCAAGGCACCCCGCCCCGCCTCCAGGGAAGTCGGCCAGTCCTCCCGAATGCGCTCAAAAAAAACAAATACTCAAAAAAACTCCTAAAGATTGTTTTTGGCCTGCCGTAATCCTGGCAACGGAGAAATTCGCAGACGCAAGAACCCGAATTCTTCCCGTTACAACGATGGGCGGCCCCGCTGCCCGGTTTGAAGAAGCCTTTCTCTCTTGGGAGCCTAAACATGGCTGCAGTTATCAACACCAACTACTTGTCGCTGGTTGCTCAGAACAACCTGAACAAGTCGCAATCTTCCCTGGGTACCGCCATCGAACGCCTGTCGTCGGGCCTGCGCATCAACAGCGCCAAGGACGACGCAGCCGGTATGGCCATTGCCAACCGCTTCACCGCCAACGTGAAGGGTCTGACCCAAGCCGCTCGTAACGCCAACGACGGCATCTCGCTGGCCCAGACGACGGAAGGCGCCGCCTCCGAAATCAACACCCACCTGCAGCGCGTTCGCGAACTGTCGGTGCAAGCCGGTAACGGCAGCTACTCGCAAGAGCAGCTGAACTCGATGCAAGACGAAATCAAGCAACGCCTTGACGACATCGACCGCATCTCGCAACAGACCGACTTCAACGGCGTGAAGGTCCTGTCGGCCAACGCCAAGCCCCTGACGCTGCAAGTCGGCGCCAACGACGGCGAAACCATCACCCTGAACCTGTCGGAAATCAGCGTCAAGACGCTGGGTCTGGACGGCTTCAACGTCAACGGCTCGGGCGTGACCCAGAACCGTTCGGCCACCGTGTCCGACCTGCAAGCCGCTGGTGGCACGACCGTCGCCGCCAACGAATGGCAAGTGACGACCACGCACGCCGCCGCCACCGCCGACCAAGTGTTCGGCAAGCTGGAAAACGGCAACAAGGTCACCGTCGGCACCGCCACGAGCGGCACGACCTACACCTACGACGCCGCCAACAAGAACTTCACGTTCACCGACAAGTCGGCCTCGGACGCCGCCTCCGTCAACGCCCTGGCTGACAAGCTGCGCCCGGCCACCGGCACCACCACCGGCACCTACACCCACAGCAACGGCGCCGCTTCGACGTCGTTCGAAGTGGATGCGACCGGCAAGGTCACCATCGGCGGCCAAGCTGCCTTCCTGGACGCCGCCGGCAACCTGACCACCAACAGCGCCAGCGGCACCGCCGCCACCATCCGTGGCGTCATGACGGCTGCTGCCCAGAACACCGGCGCCGCCGGCACCTCGTCGGTCGCCATCGGCGGCAAGACGTACTCCAACGTTGGCGGCGCGGGTGGCGCAGACCAGCTGCAATTCACCAACACCATCGCTTCCGACGCACTGCTGGCCAACGTCAAGGCCAACACCACCGCCGGCGACGTGACGATCACGCTGGGTTCGGGCATCACCAGCGCGACGGTTGCCTTCAACGCCGGCAACTCGACCAACACGTACGTCGACGACAAGGGCACGTTCACCTCGACCCAGACCTACACCACCAACTACCTGGTCGACCCCAACACGGGCAAGGTCACGGTCAAGAGCGGCACGGGCACGGGCGACTACGCTCCCAAGATCGGCGCCGAAGCCAAGGTCAACAGCTCGGGCAAGCTGACCACGGAAGACACCAGCAAGGGCACGCTGACCGCCGACCCGCTCAAGACGCTGGACGCCGCCTTCACCAAGCTGGACAAGCTGACCGGTGAACTGGGTGCCGTGCAGAACCGTCTGGAATCGACGATCGCCAACCTGAACAACGTGGTCAACAACCTGTCCAACGCCCGTTCGCGCATTCAAGACGCCGACTACGCGACGGAAGTGTCGAACATGTCCAAGGCTCAGATCCTGCAACAGGCTGGCACCTCGGTTCTGGCGCAAGCCAACCAAGTGCCGCAAACCGTGCTGTCGCTGCTGCGTTAATTCACGGCAAGCAGTACGGACGGCTGGGGAAGCTCCGGCTTCCCCTCCCGGCCAGCCGGCCACGGCCCTCGCGCCCTGGCCGGCCACCCCGAACCCGCCTCACGGCGGGTTTTTTCATGTCCGCGGCTGCACGCGGTTTCAACCAAACTGGCGGCGAATTGCCATGCTGATTCGCTGAATGGACGCTCCCCCGCGTCCATAGAATGAGCGCAATAGTCTCCCGAGGCTCGTCCCTCCTTCGCAAGCCACATGTCTTATCCGGCCCATACCCACCGACAAGCCAACGCCGATCCCGGACGCCTGGCCCCCAGCCATTCCCCTGCCCGGTTGCGCGCCACCGCCTACCTCTACGGGGTGGAAACCACTCCCCTGGAAAACGCCCGTGTGCTGGCCATTGGCTGCGGCGACGGCGCCGGCCTGCTGCCCTTTGCCCTGGCCTATCCGCAGGCGCAGGCCGTCGGCATCGATACGGCCGAGGCTCTGGTCTCCCAAGGCACGGTCGCGGCCGAGCGACTGGGCGCGGCCAACCTGAAACTGTACGTGGGCGAGGCCGCCGACATCGGCACCCAACTGGGCCTGTTCGACTACGTCATCGTCACCGGCCTCTATAGCTACCTGCCCGCGCCGGCCCAGCAGGCGTTGCTGCAGACTTGCGGACAACTGCTGTCGCCACACGGCATCCTGTACCTGGACAGCCACGTGTATCCGGGCGCCAAGTCGCTGGAAGTGGTGCGCGACGCCATCATGCTGCATGGCCACGCCGCGCAGGACGACACGGAATTGCGCCAGAGCGCCACGGCGACACTGTCGCTCTTCAAGAACGGCATGGCGGCGACCAATCCCCACGCCTCGACGCTGGCGGCGGCGGCCGAACAATTCGCGCGCGCCCTCGGCGACACCGCGACCGGCGTCAACCCGCTGGCCTGCAACCCCAGTTATTTCGTCGAACTGGCCGGCGCCGCCGCCGAGGCCGGGCTCGCCTACCTGGGCGACGCCCAGCCGCTCAGCGAATTGCCACTCTCGTTCGGCCAGGCGGTTTCGCTCAATCACAGCCTGTTGGCCATGGGACAGCCGGCCACCGTCCGCCAGCAGTACCTGGATTTCGCCACGGGACGCGGGTTCCGCCAAGGCCTGTGGCTGCGCGAGGAACGGGCCGGCGAGGTCCGGCGGCCAGACCTGACCCGGCTGCGGGACCTGCGCTTCGCATCCGGCCCGGTCCGGCTTGCCGCCAACGGCCAGGAACAGGGCGCAACCTATGTGAACCACCTCGGCCGCGCCTTGATCACGCACGACGTCGACACGGTGACCGTGGTGGATACGCTGGCGCATGCCTGGCCTGGCTCGTTGCCCTACAGCACCCTGCAGGCGGTCTTGCTGTACCGCAACCAGATCGACAGCGACGCCGCGGACAAGATCCTGAGCCGCATCCTGCAGACTTTGCTGGAACATGATCTGGTGCACTATTGCCTGGATCGCGGTCCCTATGAAACCGAGGGTGGCGGCGCCTTCCACCTGTTGCCGTTCCTGACGCAACCGGCGGCCGTGGGTGACGAACCCGCGTTGCCCCGCTTCAATCTGTGGCACGAAACCGTCAATTACATGCCACCGCCTGAGCAGGCGGCCGTCGTGGCCAACCTGGCGGCGGGCCGCCTGCCCAGCGCAGCCGCCGACGGCAGCCCCGCCCCCGAGCCGATGGAAGTGGCGGAAACCCTCGCCCTGCTCAAACGCTATGCGCTGACCCAGGGGGGGGCCAAGGCCTGGGCCGACCTGCTGCGGCGCACGCTCGAAGCCGCGGCGGAGAGCTACATGCCGCTCGTGGGCATGTACGCCAGCGCCCTGGCCTGCCTGAGCCTGAATTCGCGCGTGCTGCAGGCCAGCGGACACCAGCCCAAACCGCCCGCCGCCATCATGGCGCCGGTCAAGCGCATGCATGAGTTGATGCTGCAGAAGGCCTACCTCGAGGCAGAGCCGGTTGCGCGTCAGCTGACCAAACTGTCTCCGCGCTTCTGGGACGCCTGGGAAGCGCTGACGGTCGCCTTGTTCAGCACCTTCCGTAGCCCCCAGGCCCTGCTGCCGGGCCTGACCATGCTGGACCTGGCTCCCGCCGACCCCCAGAGCCACATCGTGCTTGCCGCCGTGCTGACCCAGTTGGGGCGCACCTCCGAGGCGATCGGCGTGGCCCGCCGCGCAATCGAGCTGGACCCGCGCAGCGCCGAAACACACTCCGCCCTGGCCGACGCGCTGGCGGCCGAGCGCCGCTACAAGGAAGCCGAGACCTGCAACCTGAAGGCTCTCTCCCTCAATCCGACCCACCGCAAGGCGCTCATCAACCTAAGCAAGATCTACATCGATTCGGGCGAGGTGACGCTGGCCGAGCAGATGACCCGCAAGACCCTGGAGCATTACCCCACGGCGGCCGTGCCCCGCAACAACCTGCTGTTCGCAATGAACTATTCGGACGACCGCACGGCCGAGGAAGTATTCCAGGCCTACCGCGATTACGATACCGACCTGTGCGTGCCACTGCGTTCGACCTGGAAGCCGCATACCAACAGCCGCCAGCCGGGGCGCAAGCTCAAGGTCGGCTATGTATCGCCCGACTTCCGCCAGCATTCCGGCAACTACTTCATCGAGCCGGTGTTCGCACACCATGATCGCGAGCGCTTCGAATTGACGGCGTACGCGGAGCTGGTGACCGAGGATGCGACCACGCCCCGGCTGAAGGCCTATTTCGACCACTGGGTACCCACGGCGGCGCTGACCGACGCGCAATTGGCCGAACGCATCCGCGCCGACGGCATCGACATCCTGATCGATGTGGCGGGCCACACCGCGGGCAACCGCCTGGGTGCGTTCGCGCGCAAACCGGCGCCGGTATCGCTGACCTGGCTGGGCTTCGGCTACACGACGGGGCTGTCGGCGATCGACTACATCATGACCGACGCGGTCATGCTGCCGGAAGGCTACGAACACCTTTTCTCGGAAAAACCCTGGCGCCTGCCGCAAGGCAATTTCATCTATCGACCGGCCAACGACATGGGTGATCCGGGCCCGCTGCCTGCCCAATCCAACGGTTACCTGACCCTGGGAACGCTGACCCGCGCCATCCGCATGAACGACCGCACGGTACGCGTGTGGTCCGAGATCCTGCGTCGGCTGCCGACCGCGCACCTGGTGGTCAACAGCACCAGCTACCGCGACGGTCCCATGTGCGAGCAGTTGATCCGCCGCTTCGAGGCCCATGGCATCGAACGCCAGCGCCTGGAAATCGGCTGCACCAGTCCGGCCTGGGACGTGCTGCGCGCCATGGACATCGGCCTGGACTGCTTCCCCCACAACTCGGGCGTGACGCTGGTTGAAACCCTGTACATGGGCGTTCCCTACGTGACGCTGGCCGACCGCCCCAGCGTCGGCCGCATCGGCGCGTCGGTGCTGCAGAGCATCGGCCATCCGGAATGGATCGCCGACAACGAAGATGCGTATATCCGCAAAGTGGTGGAACTGGCCAGCGACCTTCCCGCCTTGCAGGCGACCCGCAATACGCTGCGCGCCGAAATGCACGCCAGCCCCCTGATGGACGAACCGGCATTCGCCCGCAAGTTCGAAGCCGCCCTGCGCGGCATGTTCACGAATTGGTGCGAGACCCAAAAATGAAAGCAATCATCCTGGCCGGCGGCCTGGGCACCCGCATTTCCGAAGAAACGCATACGCGCCCCAAGCCGATGATCGAGATCGGCGGCCGTCCGATCCTGTGGCACATCATGAAGACCTACTCCGCCCACGGCGTGAACGAGTTCGTGATCTGCTGCGGCTACAAGGGCTACATGATCAAGGAGTATTTCGCCAACTACTTCCTGCACATGTCCGACGTCACCTTCGACATGGCCGACAACCGCATGGAAGTGCACCAGCGCAAGGCCGAGCCGTGGCGCGTGACGCTGGTCGATACCGGCGAGAACACCATGACCGGCGGCCGCCTCAAGCGCGTGGCCGACTACGTCAAGGAAGAAGAGGCGTTCTGCTTCACCTACGGCGACGGCGTGGCGGACATCGACATCAGCGCCCTGCTCGCGTTCCACCGCCGCCATGGCGGCCAGGCGACCGTCACCGCGGTGCAGCCCCCCGGCCGCTATGGCGCCCTGCGGCGCGAAGGCGACCGGGTCACCGGCTTCACCGAGAAGCCGCGCGGCGATGGCGGTTTGATCAATGGCGGCTTCTTCGTGCTATCGCCCAGCGTGCTGTCGCTGATCGAAGGCGACGACACCAGCTGGGAAGCGGCGCCGCTCGAAGCCCTGAGCCGCGACGGCCAGTTGCACGCCTACGAACACCTGGGCTTCTGGCAGCCGATGGACACGCTGCGCGAAAAGAACCTGCTGGAATCGCTGTGGAACACGGGCAAGGCGCCCTGGAAGGTCTGGTGAAAAGGCGGGCGCCCGCTTTTCACTTGATCACCATGCCCTGCCCGGTGGGCAGTTCCAGCACCCGGTAGCCGCGCCGCGCAAACCAGGGGTCCTCGACGTCCTTCTGCGCCCGGTAGTACAGCCAGCCATAGTCGTCCAGGATCAGGACCGCCCCCGGAACCATGCGGTCGAACAGCATGTCCAGCGCGCCGATTTCGGCCTCGGCATTGTTCAAGTCCAGATGCATGAAGGCGATCTGCCGGGGGGCCGCCTCGTGCAGCACTTGCGGGACCTTGCCCTGGCTGACCGTGACGTTGGGCAGATCCGAAAACCGCTGCCGCACCCAGCCATACAACTGCTTGCTGTGCTCGGGCATGGCGTGATGCGGCAGGGACGGATCGTAATCGAACAGGTCATAGAGGTAATAGCGCCGATCGGCCTGCGTCCCAAAATCGACCGCGTCGCAAACTATCCGCGCCGTCGTCCCCTTGTAGCAGGCGCATTCGACGAAATCCCCCGCCAGGCGCAGGCCGTTGCGCACGCCCCAGAGCACGACGGCGATCCGCCACAGCACCGCCTGTTCGACGTCGGTGGCCGCGTGACGGCGGAACGCCTGCATCAGGGCCTCGTCCTCCAGGAACCCGAGGTTGCGATGGTAGGTAAAGATATTATCGCCGGCATAGGCGCCCCCGCCCGGCCCGATGGCATCCAGCGCCGACTGGATCCCCCGGTAGAACAATGGCTGGTCCCTCAGCCCGAAGAAAACCGATTTGATGTGATTGTTGGCCATGATGGAAATGTTCAAAGTGAGTCATTGATACTGGCATCCGACCTTACGGAAAATTGCATGGTCCCGTGCCTGAAAATGCCCCGACTCAAGTGGCAACTGGCCCATCGCGAAACTGGAAGCAAAACTAAGGGGCGATTTCTCGCCTGATCTTTCTATTGCTGCGCATATGGGTCTCTAGAATGGACAGCATCCCGAAAAACGTCTCTGGCCCCCATCGTCACCACTTCCCGCATTTGATCTTTCATTGGTACCCATGAGCGGCTCTGCCCTACCTTCCCCCGCCTTTTGGCGCCAAAAGCGCGTCCTGCTGACCGGCCACACCGGCTTCAAGGGCAGCTGGCTGGCGCTGTGGCTGCAGCGCCTGGGCGCCCAGGTCACCGGCGTGTCGTTGCCGCCGGCCACCGCCCCCAGCCTGTTCGAGGCCGCCCGTCTCAAGCTGGCCGTCGACCATCATGAAATCGACATCCGTGACGCAGCCGCGCTGCGGGCTCGGGTGCGCGATGCGCGACCTGAAATTGTGCTGCACCTGGCGGCGCAGGCACTGGTGCGGCCCAGCTACGCCGAACCGGTGGACACGTTCGCCACCAATGTGATGGGCACCACGCACCTGCTGGACGCGCTGCGATCGGCGCCGGACGCCAAGGTGGCCGTCATGGTCACCACCGACAAGGTCTACCGCAACAACGAATGGCCCTACCCGTACCGCGAGCACGACACGCTGGGCGGTCACGACCCCTATAGCGCCAGCAAGGCGGCCAGCGAACTGGTCATCGCCTCGTACCGCGACGCCTTCCTGAAACAACAGGGCCTGGCGGTCGCCAGCGCGCGCGCCGGCAACGTGATCGGCGGCGGCGACTGGTCGATCGACCGCCTGCTGCCCGACGCCGTGCGCGCCTGGCGCGATGGCGGCGAGTTGCTCGTGCGCCGGCCCCAATCGGTGCGGCCCTGGCAACACGTGCTGGAACCATTGGCCGGCTACCTGACCCTGGCGGAGACGCTATGGCGGGATCCGGCGCTTGCCGACGCCTACAACTTCGGACCCGATGCCGCCGAGGCCGCGCCGGTGCGCACGGTCATCGATCTGGCGCAGGCCGCCTATGGCCGCGGCCGCACGGTCTATGCCGAGCAGCCGCAGGGTCCGCACGAAGCCGGCCTGCTGACGCTGGATACCTCGAAGGCCCGCGCCGTGCTTGGCGTGGCGCCGCGCTGGCCGCTGGCCACGGCGGTGACGCGCAGCATGGACTGGTACCGCCGCTTCGACGCGGGCGAGGACGCGCTGGCGCTGTGCCAGGCCGACATCGACCGCTACGCGGGGCCGCGATGAGCCTGGAAATCCACGACACGCCGCTGGCCGGCCTGAAACGCGTGCGGCGCCACCCGCGCGGCGATACGCGCGGCTTCCTGGCGCGCGTGTTCGATGCCGAGGCCCTGCGGGCCGCCGGCTGGGACGGCGCCATCGCGCAGGTCAACCACACCCATACCGCCCAGACCGGCACGGTGCGCGGCATGCACTACCAGTTGCCTCCGCACGCCGAGATGAAGCTGGTCAGCTGCATCCGCGGCGAAGTCTGGGACGTGGCGGTGGACCTGCGCCGTGGCTCGCCCACCTTCCTGCAATGGCACGCCGAACGCCTGTCCGCCGACAACGGCTGCGCCCTGCTGATCCCGCGGGGTTTTGCCCATGGCTTCCAGACGCTAGCCGACGACGTCGAGATGCTGTATTGCCATTCCGCGGCCTATGCCCCGCAGGCCGAGGCCGGCCTGCATTTCCAGGATGCCCGCCTCGGCATAGCCTGGCCCCTGCCCCCTACCCTGGTGTCCGAACGCGATCTGAACCATCCGCGCCTGGACGCCGCCTTCCCGGGAGTCGCACTGTGAAGTGCCGCCACTGCCAGGCCGAATTGAGCCTGCCCTTCCTCGACCTGGGCCACGCGCCGCCGTCCAACGCCTACCTGAGCGCGGACGCGCTACGCGGCCCGGAGACCTGGTTCCCGCTGCGCCTGCTGGTCTGCGAATCGTGCTGGCTGGTCCAGACCGAGGACCACGCCGGCCGCGAAGCCCTGTTCACCGACGACTACGCCTACTTCAGTTCGTTCTCGTCGTCGTGGCTGGCGCATTCGCGTCACTACGTCGACGCCATGATCGGCCGCTTCGGCCTGGGCCCGCAGAGCATGGTGTGCGAGATCGCCGCCAACGACGGCTACCTGCTGCAATACGTCAAGGCCGCCGGCATCCCCTGCTACGGCGTCGAACCCACCGCCAGCACGGCGCAGGCCGCGCGCGAACGCGGTATCGACATCGTGCAGCGCTTCTTTGGCATCGAACTGGGCGACGAGCTGGCCAGCACCGGCCGCGCGGCCGACCTGATCGCCGCCAACAACGTGCTGGCGCACGTGCCCGACATCAACGATTTCGTCTCGGGCTTCGCCGCGCTGCTCAAGCCCCAGGGCGTGGCCACCTTCGAATTCCCGCACCTGCTGCGCATGGTGCGCGAGAGCCAGTTCGACACGGCCTATCACGAACACTATTCCTATCTGTCGCTGACCGCGGTCGCGCGCATCTTCCAGGCCAACGGCCTGGCGGTGTTCGACGTCGAGCACCTGCCCACCCACGGCGGCAGCCTGCGCGTGTATGCCCAGCGGCTCGATACCGGCAAGCACGAGGTGACGGCGGAGGTGGCGCGCACGCTGGACGAGGAGCAACAGGCCGGCATGACCGGCGCGGCCTTCTACGAGCGCTTCCAGCAGCAGGCCGAGCGCATCAAGAACGACCTGCTGGCGCTGCTGGTGGAGCTGCGCCGCAACGGCAAGCGGGTGGCCGCCTATGGCGCCGCCGCCAAGGGCAACACGCTGCTGAACTTCGCCGGCGTGCGGCCTGACCTGCTGCCCTACGTGGTGGACCTGAACCCGGCCAAGCAGGGCAAGTACCTGCCGGGCAGCCATATCCCCATCGTCGCCGAGGAAGTCCTGCGGCAGGACCAGCCCGAGTACATCGTGGTGCTGCCCTGGAACCTGAAGACGGAGGTCTCGCAACAGCTGGCCTACGCGCGCGAGGGCTGGCACGCCAAGCTGGTCACGGCCGTGCCCGGCCTGGCGATCGACGGCGGCCACGACGCATGAACACCGCGCCGGTCACCGTCCTGGGGGCAACCGGCTTCATCGGCCGCCACCTGCTGGCGCGCCTGCGCGCCGACGGCATCGCCTGCGAAGCGCCGGGGCGCAATGACGCCGGGCTGTTCGACCGCCCCCTGGGGCACGTGATCTACGCCATCGGCCTGACCTCGGATTTCCGCGGCCGGCCGCTGGAGACGGTGGAAGCCCATGTCTGCCTGCTGCGGCGCCTGATCGCGGGGGGCAACTTCGACAGCCTCACCTACCTGTCCAGCACCCGCGTGTACGCCGGCGCCAGCGACACCCGCGAGCAGGCCGCGCTGACGGTCAATCCGAACCACGCCAGCGATCTCTACAACCTGTCCAAGCTGATGGGCGAATCCCTGTGCCTGCACGGCGGCCATCCGCGGGCCCGGGTGGCACGCCTGTCCAATATCGTGGGCCTGCGCGACGCGCCCGACAGTTTCATCGACCAGTTGCTCGAGGAAGGCGCGCGCGACGGCCGGATCACGCTGCACACCACGCTGTCCTCGCGCAAGGATTACCTGTACATCGACGACGCCGTGGACCAGATCCTGGCCCTGGCGCAATCGGATGCCACCGGCATTTTCAACGTGGCGCACGGCCAGGGCGTGGACAACCGCGCCATCGCCGACTGCCTGGAAGCTGCCCTGGGCTACCGCGTCACCGAAGCGCCCGACGCGCAGCCCTGGGCCTTCGCCGATATCGACACCCAACGCATGCGCACCCGCTTCGGCCTCGCGCCGCGCGCGTTCGCCGACTATTTCCCGCTTTTTCTGGCGCAGTACCGCCAACGCAAAGGAATCTGAATGTCCTACCTTGAAACCACGCCCGACGCGCATCCCGAATACCGCCAGGAAAAGGCCGCTCGCATCGGCTCGTTCGCGACCGACCAGGAATTCCGCGAACTGTCGATCGCCTGGCGCCAGATGGCGCTGGAGCGCAAGTACATGAACAATTTCTCGTGGGCCGGCCGGCCGCTGATCCAGCTGCCCATGGACGCCATGGCCATGCAGGAACTGATCTGGGCGGTCAAGCCGGACCTGATCATCGAGACCGGCATCGCCCATGGCGGCTCGCTGATGCTGTCGGCCTCGATGCTGCAGCTGCTGGGCGCCGGCGAGGTGGTGGGCGTGGACATCGAGATCCGCGAACATAACCGCCGCGCCATCGAGGCCCACCCGCTGGCCGGCCGCATCCACCTGATCGAAGGCTCCAGTATCGATCCGGCCACCATCGCCCAGGTCCGCGCCCATGCCGAGGGCAAGAAGAACATCATGGTGTGCCTGGATTCGAACCACACGCACGACCACGTGCTGGCCGAACTGAACGCCTATGCCGACCTGGTCAGCGTGGGCAGCTACTGCGTGGTGTTCGACACCTTCGTCGAGGACATGCCGGCCGACTACGAATGGCCGGGCCGCCACTGGGGCAAGGGCAACAACCCCAAGACCGCCGTCTGGGAGTGGATCAAGAGCCACCCGGAATTCGAGATCGACCGCTCGGTCGAGGACCGACTGCTGGTGACCTCGGCGCCCGACGGCTTCCTGCGCCGCAAGGCCTGACCAAGCCAAAGGCCGCACCATGATCGAGATTGCCCCGAGCGCCCGCGTGTCGCCGTTGGCTGACATCGAGGATTCCACCCGCGGCACGCGGATCGTGATCGGGCCCGGCGCCGTGGTGGATTCCTTCGTCAAGATCAAGCCCGCTGGCGGCGCGGGCGACGTCATCATCGGCCCCGACTGCGTCATCAATTCCGGCTGCGTGCTCTATACCGGGCACGGCATCCGCATGGGCGCGCGCGTCGCGGTCGCGGCCAACTGCACCTTCGCCCCCGCCAACCACGAGTTCCGCCGGCGCGACCTGCCGATCCGGCAACAGGGATTCCGCCCCAGCAAGGGCGGCATCGTCATCGAGGACGACGTCTGGATCGGCGCCAACTGCGTGCTGCTGGACGGCGCCATCCTGCGCGAAGGCTGCGTCATTGCCGCCGGCAGCGTGGTGCGCGGCGAAATCTCCGCCTTCTCGATCCAGGGCGGCAACCCCATGAAAGTCCTGGGCTGGCGCGAAGAAACCGGCGACTGAGACAGGCCGGCAACAGGCGATCCTTCCGTACAGACTGCAACAGAAAAACGAGCGAACGCATATGCGCGAAAGATTTGAAGCCGACGGTTATCTGGTCCTGAAGGACTTCTGGCAACACGGCGAACTCGACGAACTGGAAGAACAGCTGGGCGAACTGGGGCGGCGCATCGTCGGCCCGCAATTCAACATGCACGATTTCGACCGCTACGAACTGGACCCGGCCACGCAGTCGCTGCTGTATGACCGCCTCAAGTACCTGCCCGCGCTGTCTCGCCTGTCGGGCAGCGCTGCCGTGGACCGGCTATGCCGCGAACTGGGCCTGGCCCACCCCGGCCTGATGGGCTGCTGCAACATGCGCCTGGACAAGCCGGCCGACGCCCGCCACCTGTTCGCCTGGCACCAGGACACGCTCTACCTGCTGGGTTCGGAGAACGCGGTAACGCTCTGGATACCGTTCCAGGACGTCAACCTGGCGTCGGGCACCATCCAGGTCATTCCCGGCAGCCACAAGCGCGGCCTGTATCCGTTCAAGCGCATCAGCGACAAAGTGATCGCGCCCTACGTGCCGTTCCTGCAGCGCGACCTGAGCCTGGACTATGACGTGACCGAAACGCCCGAAACCATCACTGCCGCGCGCGGCGACGTGGTCATCTTCAAGCAATTGCTGCTTCATCGCAGCACGCCGAACCTGGGCCGGCAGATTCGTTGGACCACGCAACTGCGCATCACGGACCTGGCCGATGCCGAATACCGTCGCCAGCGCTATCCCACCGGCGACCGCAGCAACATCTTCTATGTCGACTACCCCGGGCACGATGCCCAGCGTCGTCGCGAACAGGAATCCGAGAGAACCGCAGCATGAACGACACCACCGATCCCTCCCGCTTCCGCCAGGATG
The DNA here is from genome assembly GCF_059759395.1 of Achromobacter sp. EG18. NCBI lineage: Bacteria > Pseudomonadati > Pseudomonadota > Betaproteobacteria > Burkholderiales > Alcaligenaceae > Achromobacter > Achromobacter sp. EG18. The sequence continues at coordinate 600,671 of NZ_CM186213.1, read as the reverse complement.
GCCGCAGCACCACCCGCGAAGTGGGTTACCGCGCGGAACTGGGTGCGCTCTTCGACGCGGCGGGCGGCAGCACCGTCGAAAAGCTCGAGAACTTCGCCAATTTCGTGCCACGCCAGAGCCTGGCGCGTTTCCTGTGCCTGACCGAGCTGTTCAAGATGGCCTTGCATGTGCAGGGCGACATCATGGAATGCGGCGTCAACTGGGGCGGCGGCCTGATGACCTTCGCCCAGTTGAGCGCCACGCTGGAGCCGGTCAATCTGCAACGCCGCATCGTCGGCTTCGACACTTTTTCCGGCTTCACCGGAATCGCCGACCAGGATCGCCATGCCGTGGTGCAGACCACCGAGCGCCGCGAACACGGCTACCAGGCCGACAGCTACACGGATTTGCAGCGCGCCATCGCGCTGTTCGACGCCAACCGCTTCATCGGCCACATCCAGAAGGTCGAACTGGTCAAGGGCGACGTCGCCCACAGCGTGCCCGAGTACCTGGCGCGCGAGCCGCAGACTGTGGTGTCGCTGCTGCATCTGGACCTGGACCTGTACGAACCCACCAAGATCTGCCTGGAGCATTTCCTGCCGCGCATGCCCAAGGGCGGCGTCATTGTCTTCGATGAACTGAACAATCGGACCTGGCCAGGCGAGACGCTGGCCGTGATGGAAAAGCTGGGCCTGAACCGACTGCGGATCCAGCGTTTCACCTACGAACCGCATATCAGCTACGCCATCCTGGAATAGTCGGCTGGCGCGCGCCGCGACATGATTGGTCGGAAGCCGGCATTTTTGCCGGCTTATTCCTTTTTTGCCCGGCGTGACAGGCGGTCATAATTGCATTCGTACGCTTTTGTATCTATATTTTTCGTAACATGACCACCACGCCTCCCGATCCACTCGCTACGCGGCATGACGGCACCACGGATCCAGACGACCAGGCGCCGGTGGATGTGCACACCCAGCGCCTGCGCGAAGAAAACCGCGCCTTGCGCGAGCTGTTGGCCGCGCAGGTCCAGGCCTCGATCCCGCGCCCCGGTCCGCTCAAGCGGCTGGGCTGGTGGCTGATCAGCGCGCCGGGCGCCGCGCTGGTCGGGTGGCGCAGCCTGGTGGGCCGTGAAGATACCACGCCGATCACCGGCAAACGGGTGGGCTACGCCACGCTGACGGTGCTCTACACCCTGGCGATCTATGGCGCCCTGGTGCTGTTGGTGGTTTCCTGGAGCACGCCCGATGCCGGGCGCACGGGCGCATCCGCCGCCGGTCCGGTGCGCGTACCCCTGGGCGCGCCGCCGGGCGTGGGACCGGAGGCCGCCCGGCCGTCGGACCCGCGCTCGCCCGCGGCTCCGATTGCGCCGCGCACCGCCGATGCGCCCCCGCCGCAGCCGGGCGCCACGGACAGCGTCCCCCCTTCCGCCGCGCCGTCGCCTGACGACGCCGCGCCGACGCCGCACACCCAGGGCCAGTCCGCCGCGAGCGCGGCGCCCGCCGCAGCCGCCATCCCGGCCCGCGAAGGCGCCGCTCCACACGCGGACAGCCCCGCCATGCCCAAGCCCACGTTGCGCATCACCGAGATCCCCGCCGAGAATCCGCATGCCTGGGTCGACAACCTGAAAGCCGAACTGGCGCGCTGCGCCACGCTGGGTTTTTTCGAACGCCCCGATTGCGCCTGGGCGGCGCGCAAGCTGTATTGCGGCCCGAACCAGGGCTGGGGCGCCGTCAAGGAGTGCCCGGCCCAACCCTGACCCTGCGCAATCTTCGTCCGAGAATTTCACCGCGAGACGTTGAAGTACGCAATAATCACGCATAATCCATCTGTCCCGGACGCCGTCCGGCAAGCCTCACAGGACTCCCCACCATGGATCTTTCCGTCAGCAACACCGTGAACACCGGCCTGGCCATGCGTGATGCGCAGCTGATGCAGGAAGTCCAGGCCCGCGTCACCAAGAAAGCCATCAACGCCCAGGCCGACACGGTCGCCACGCTGATGCAGTCCCTGCCGGTCGTCGCCATCGACGGCAAGATCGGCACCCGCATCAATACCCAGGCATAAATCGCCCTGGCGCGCGGCAACGATTGCCGCGCTCCCTTCGCTTTGGCGCGCCCTCTTCGTGCGCAACCCTTTCGCGCCGCCCTTTCGCGCCCCCTTTCGCCTCCCCTGTCAGCCCCGGCTCACGCCGTCAGGCCTCCAGGTGCCTGCGCATCAATTCCTCGAACCACTCCAGGAACACCGCCAACCGGCGCGAACGCTGCCGCCGGTGCGGATACAGCAATGCCACCGGCATGGGCGCGGCGCGATGCGCCGGCATGACTTCCACCAGTTCGCCCGCTTCCAGCAGGTCCTGCACGTCGAAGCGCGGAATCTGGATCAGCCCCAGGCCCGCCAGGCAGCAGGCGATATAGCTTTCGGCGTTGTTCACCACCACCCGGCTGGGCACCGCGATGAGCCGGCGGCCGCCGTCGTCGGCCACCACCTCCCAGGGTAGTTCGCGCCCCGTGGTGGGCGAGGCGTAGCCCACCATCCAATGCCCCGCCGGCAATTCGTCCGGCGCATGGGGCACGCCCTGGTCGCGCAGATAGGCGGGACTGGCGCAATTGACCAGGCCGATATTGCCCAGCGGCCGCGACACCAGGCTGCTGTCGTGCAGCGCGCCGACGCGCACCGCGCAGTCGACGCCTTCCTGGATCAGGTCGATGGCGCGGTCGCTGGACCCCAGCGCCAGTTGCAATCGGGGGTGGCGCCGCAGCAGGCCCGGCAGCGCCGGCGCCACCAGGCGGCGCGCGATGCGGCTGGGCACGTCGACGTTGAGCCGGCCGGACACCTGGCGCTGGCTTTGCTGGAACAGGTGGTCGATGTCCTCGACTTCGGACAGCAGCGGCCGCAAGCGCTCCAGCAACTGGGCGCCATCGGCGGTCAGGCGCACCTGGCGCGTGGTCCGGTGCAGCAGCCGCGCGCCCAGTTGCGCTTCCAGCTGCTGGACGGCGGCCGAGACGGAAGCGCGCGGCAGCTCCAGCGCGTTGGCGGCCTTGATGAAACTGCCCATCTCCGCCACTTGCGCGAAGACGCGATACTGTTCGAACCTGTCCATGCTCCCCCGGTTTGCGGCAGTGCCGGCGGCACCCCGCCGCCCGTGACAGCATAGCCGCTCCGGCAGCCGTCGCGGGCATCCGACGGCGGCTTCGCCCAGCATGCTTCGCCCAGCACGCGGCGCCAGGCACGCCCCAAACCGGCGCGTGGGCGGCGGCCCGGGGCTCGATGGTTACTTGGTGGTGTAGCCGCCGTTGATCAGGATGGTCTGGCCAGTGATCCACCAACCGTCGCTGACCAGGTGGCGGATGAACGGCACCACGTCCTCGATGTCGGTCAGGCCGGTCTTGGAGAACGGCGACAGCGCGGCGGCGGTCTTGTGGTACGCCACCGCGTCGGCGCCTTCGGCCGGATAGAAGAACGGCGTATCCATCGGGCCCGGCCCGACCGCCGTGACCGAAATGCCGCGCGCGCCGAACTCCTTGGAGGCCGCGCGGGTGTAGTGCTCGACCGGCGCCTTGGTGCCGGCATAGGCGGCGTAGAACGGCGTGAACGCGCCCAGCAGCGAGGTCACCAGGGTGCAGACCTTGCCGTTGTCGTTGACGTGGCGGCCAGCCTCTTTCAGGAAGAAGAAGGCCGTCTTGGCGTTGACCGCGCTCATCTCGTCGTACTCGGCCTCGCTGATCTCGGTCAGCGGCTTCTTCAAGACCTTGCCGACGGTATTGATGGCGATGTCGGGCCGGCCCACCGCCGCCACCGCGTCGGCGAACAGCTTCTCGACCGCGCCGGCGGTGGTCAGGTCGGCCTGCAGCGCCACCGCCTTGGCGCCGGCGGCCTGGATCGCGGCCACGGTGGCGTCGGCGTCTGCCTTGGACGCCGCGCTGTTGTAGTGGATGGCGACGGCCTTGGCGCCGTGCTGCGCCAGGTCGCGGGCGATCAGGCCGCCCAGGTTCTTGGCGCCCCCGGCGATCAGTACGACTTTGCCCTTGATGGAATGGTCTGCCATGGAAAATCTCCCGCATGTGTCGATGGAGATTCGATTCTAGGCAGCCGCGCGGGCCGGATCAGCCGGGTGCGACCGGATAGATTATCCAGAAAACCGTACCAATCATGGCCCGGCCGGCGGGTGGTTCGCGGCTCGCGCCTCGCCCTGCGCGCGGTGATCGCGGGCGTCACGGCAAGGGGACCCCAATGAAAACAGCCCGAAGGCCGTTGGGCGCTTCGGGCTGCGGTGCCGGCGTCCGGATCCGAAGATCCGGCAAGCCCCGGCGATCTACTTCTTCTTCATCGGCGGCAGGTCGGTGCACACGCCTTCGGCCACTTCGGCCGCCATGCCCACCGATTCGCCCAGGGTCGGGTGCGGGTGGATGGTCTTGGCGATGTCGATGACGTCCGCGCCCATTTCCACGGCCAGCGCCACTTCGCTGATCAGGTCGCCGGCATGGGTGCCGACGATGCCGCCGCCCAGGATGCGGTGCGTCTCGGCGTCGAACAGCAACTTGGTGAAGCCTTCGTCGCGGCCGTTGGCGATGGCGCGGCCGGAAGCGGCCCACGGGAACACGCCCTTCTCGACCTTGATGCCCTGCTTCCTGGCTTCGTCTTCGGTCAGGCCGACCCAAGCCACTTCCGGATCGGTGTAGGCCACCGACGGAATCACGCGGGCGTCGAAGAACGACTTCTGGCCGGCGGCGGCTTCGGCCGCCACGTGGCCTTCATGCACCGCCTTGTGCGCCAGCATCGGCTGGCCGACGATGTCGCCGATGGCGAAGATGTGCGGCACGTTGGTGCGCATCTGGCGATCGACCTCGATGAAACCGCGGTCGGTCACGGCCACGCCCGCCTTGTCGGCGCCGATCTTCTTGCCGTTGGGGCTGCGGCCCACGGCCTGGAGCACCAGGTCGTAGCGCTGCGGTTCCTTCGGCGCGCCCTCGCCCTCGAACGTGACGTAGATGCCGTCCTTCCGGGCCTCCGCGCCGACCGTCTTGGTCTTGAGCATGATGTTGTCGAAGCGGCCGGCGTTCTTCTTCTGCCAGACCTTGACCAGGTCGCGGTCGGCGCCCTGCATCAGGCCGTCCAGCATTTCCACCACGTCCAGGCGCGCGCCCAGCGTGGAGTACACCGTGCCCATTTCCAGGCCGATGATGCCGCCGCCGATGATCAGCATCTTCTTGGGGATTTCACGCAGCAGCAAGGCGCCGGTGGAATCGACGATGCGCTCGTCCTGCGGCAGGAACGGCAGCTTCACCGACTGGCTGCCGGCGGCGATGATGGCCTGCTTGAAGCGGATGGTCTGCGACTTGCCGTCGGCGCCCTTGACCGCCAGGTGGTTGGCATCGGCGAATTCGCCCACGCCGGTCACCACGGTGACCTTGCGCGCCTTGGCCATGCCGGCCAGGCCGCCGGTCAGCTTGGCGACCACGCTGTCCTTGTAGCCGCGCAGCTTGTCCAGGTCGATCTTGGGTTCGCCGAAGCTGATGCCGTGGGCGGCCAGCTCGCGCGCCTCGTCGATGATGGCGGCGTTGTGCAGCAGCGCCTTGGACGGAATGCAGCCCACGTTCAGGCAGACGCCGCCCAGCGTGGCGTAGCGTTCGACCAGCACCACGGACAGGCCGAGGTCGGCGGCGCGGAAGGCGGCCGAATAGCCGCCGGGGCCCGCGCCCAGCACCAGCATGTCGTATTCGGCGTCGACCGAGCCCTTGAAGGTCGCGGCGGCGGGGGCCGCTGCGGCCGGCTTGGCCTCGGCCTTGGGGGCTTCGGCCTTCGGCGCGTCAGCCTTGGGCGCTTGCTTGGCGGCCGGTGCGGCGTCGGACGCCTCGACTTCCAGGACCACCGAGCCTTCGGCGACCTTGTCGCCGACCTTGACGTTGATGGACTTGACCACGCCGCCCGTGGAGGCGGGAATTTCCATCGAGGCCTTGTCGGACTCGACCGTGATCAGGCTCTGCTCGGCTTTGATCGTATCGCCCACGGCGACCAGCACCTCGATGACCTCGACTTCCTTGAAGTCACCGATGTCCGGCACTTTGATTTGAACGGTATTGCTCATGGGGCTCCCCGTTTACAGCGCGATGCGGCGGAAGTCGGCCAGCAAGGCGCCCAGATAGGCGTTGAAGCGGGCAGCGGCGGCGCCGTCGATGACGCGGTGGTCATAGGACAGCGACAGCGGCACGATCAGGCGCGGCACGAATTGCTTGCCGTCCCAGACGGGCTTGTGCGACGAACGCGACACGCCCAGGATGGCCACTTCGGGCGCATTGATGATGGGCGTGAACGACGTGCCGCCGATACCGCCCAGCGACGAGATCGAGAAGCAGCCGCCCTGCATTTCGGCGGGCGAGATCTTGCCTTCGCGCGCCTTCTTGGACAGGTCGGTCATTTCCTGGGCGATCTGCAGGATGCCCTTCTTGTCGGCATCGCGGATCACCGGCACCACCAGCCCGTTGGGCGTATCGGCGGCAAAGCCGATGTGGTAGTACTGCTTGAGCACCAGGTTGTCGCCGTCCAGCGAGGCGTTGAACTCGGGGAACTTCTTCAGGGCCGCGACCACGGCCTTGATCAGGAAGGCCAGCATCGTGACCTTGATGCCCGACTTCTCGTTTTCCTTGTTCAGCGTGACGCGCAGCGCTTCCAGGTCGGTGATGTCCGCTTCGTCGTTGTTGGTGACGTGCGGGATCATGACCCAGTTGCGGTGCAGGTTCGCGCCGGAGATCTTCTTGATGCGCGACAGCGGCTTGGCTTCGATCGGGCCGAACTTGGTGAAGTCGACCTTGGGCCACGGCAGCAGGCCCAGCGCGGCGCCATCGGCCGAACCGCCGGCGGCGGCCGGGGCGGCGCCCGAGGCCAGCGCGGTCTTGACGAAACCGCGCACGTCGTCGGCGGTGATGCGGTCCTTGGGACCGGTGCCCTTGACCTTGCTCAGGTTCACGCCCAGTTCGCGGGCGAACTTGCGCACCGACGGCGAGGCGTGCGGCAGCTGGCCGGGCTTGAGGTTGGCGTCTTCCAGCGCGGCGGCCGGGGCCGGGCGCGAGCCGACGGCGGGCGTGGCCGGGGCCGCGGGCGCTTCCGCCTTGGCGGCCGGGGCTTCCGACCTGGCCGGCGCGGCTTCGGCCTTGGCGGCCGGCGCGGCCGCGGCGGCGGGCGCGCTGCCTTCCACCACGACCACGACCGAGCCCTTGGCGACCTTGTCGCCGACCTTGACCTTCACTTCCTTGACCACCCCGCCCTGCGAGGCCGGGATCTCCATCGAGGCCTTGTCGGACTCGACGGTGATCAGGCTCTGCTCGGCCTTGATCGTGTCGCCCACGGCGACCATGACTTCGATGACTTCCACTTCCTTGAAGTCGCCGATGTCCGGCACTTCGATCTCGACCGGACCGCTGCTGGCGGCCGGCGCGGCGGCCTCGGCCTTGGCGGCGGGCGCGGCGGCGGCAGCCTGCCTGGGCGCCTCGGCCTTGGGTTCTTCCTTGGCGGCCGGGGCAGCGGCGGCGTCGGCCGCTTCCACCTCGAGCACCACGGCACCTTCGGCGACCTTGTCGCCGACCTTGACCGCGATCGACTTCACCACCCCGCCCTGCGAGGCGGGGATTTCCATCGAGGCCTTGTCGGATTCGACGGTAATCAGGCTCTGCTCGGCCTTGATCGTGTCGCCCACCGCCACCAGCACTTCAATGACTTCCACTTCCTTGAAGTCGCCGATGTCGGGAACCTTGATTTGCACGACGTTGCTCATGTCTCTTTACCCTCAGGCGTATTGCGGGTTGGCTTTGTTCGGGTTGATGCCGTACTTCTTGATGGCTTCGGCCACCTTGGCAACCGGCACCTTGCCTTCGTCGGCCAGCGCGCGCAGGGCGGCGACCACGACGAAGTGGCGGTCCACTTCGAAGTGCTCGCGCAGCTTGGCGCGGAAATCCGAACGGCCGAAACCGTCGGTGCCCAGCACCTTGTACTCGCGGCCCTTGGGCACGAACGGACGGATCTGGTCCGCAAACAGCTTCATGTAGTCGGTCGACGCGATGATCGGGCCTTCCGTCTTGGCCAGCTGTTCCGTGACGTAGGCCACCTGCGGCTTCTTCTCGTCAGGGTGCAGCATGTTGTGGCGCTCGGCGTCCAGGCCGTTGCGGCGCAGTTCGGTGAAGCTGGTGACGCTCCACAGGTCCGAGGCCACGCCCCAGTCGGCTTCCAGCAGTTCCTGGGCCGCCATGACTTCGCGCAGGATCGTGCCCGAGCCCATCAGTTGCACGCGGTTCTTGCCCTTGCCGTGCGACTTGAGCTTGTACATGCCCTTGATGATGCCTTCCTCGTCGCCGGCGGTCAGGCCAGGCTGCGGGTAGTTTTCGTTCATCACCGTCAGGTAGTAGTAGACGTTTTCCTGGTCTTCCACCATGCGCTTGAGGCCATGCTGGATGATCACGGCCAGTTCGTGGCCGAAGGTCGGGTCGTACGAGACGCAGTTGGGGATGGTCGAAGCCAGGATGTGGCTGTGGCCGTCTTCGTGCTGCAGGCCTTCGCCGTTGAGCGTCGTGCGCCCGGCGGTGCCGCCCAAGAGGAAGCCGCGCGCCTGCATGTCGCCGGCCGCCCAGGCCAGGTCGCCGATGCGCTGGAACCCGAACATCGAGTAGTAGATGAAGAACGGGATCATGATGCGGTTGTTCGAGGAGTACGACGTGGCCGCCGCGATCCACGAGCTCATCGCGCCCGCTTCGTTGATGCCTTCCTGCAGGAGCTGGCCGTCGGCCGCTTCCTTGTAGTACATGACCTGGTCCTTGTCGACCGGGGTGTACTTCTGGCCTTCCGGCGCGTAGATACCGATCTGGCGGAACAGGCCTTCCATGCCGAAGGTGCGCGATTCGTCGGCCAGGATCGGCACGACGCGCGGACCCAGCTGCTTGTCGCGCAGCACCTGGTTCAGGATGCGCACGAAGGCCTGGGTGGTGGAGATCTCACGGCCTTCGGCGGTGGGTTCCAACACGGCCTTGAAGGCGTCCAGCGCCGGCGCCTTGAGCTGTTCGTCGGCCTTGGCGCGGCGGCGCGGCAGGTAGCCGCCCAGCGCGGCGCGGCGCTCGTGCAGGTACTTCATTTCGGGCGAGTCGTCGGCCGGCTTGAAGTACGGCAGGTCGGCCAGCTTGTCGTCCGGGATGGGGATGCCGAAGCGGTCGCGGAATTCGCGGATCGAGTCCAGTTCCAGCTTCTTCTGCTGGTGGGTCGGGTTCTTGGCCTGGCCCACGTGGCCCATGCCGTAGCCCTTGATGGTCTTGGCCAGGATGACGGTCGGCTGGCCTTCATGCTTGGAGGCGGCGTCGAACGCGGCGTAGACCTTGTGCGGATCGTGGCCGCCACGGTTCAGGCGCCAGATGTCTTCGTCGCTCATGCGCGACACGGCTTCCAGCAGCTTGGGGTGCTTGCCGAAGAAATGCTCGCGCACGAACTTGCCGTCGTTGGCCTTGTACGCCTGGTACTCGCCGTCGACGGTTTCTTCCATGATCTTGCGCAGAATGCCTTCCTTGTCGTGCGCCAGCAGCGGATCCCAGTAGCCGCCCCAGATCAGCTTGATCACGTTCCAGCCCGAACCGCGGAAGTCGCCTTCCAGTTCCTGGATGATCTTGCCGTTGCCGCGCACCGGGCCGTCCAGGCGCTGCAGGTTGCAGTTGATGACGAAGATCAGGTTGTCGAGCTTTTCGCGGGCCGCCAGGGCGATGGCGCCGAGCGACTCGGGTTCGTCCATTTCGCCGTCGCCGCAGAACACCCAGACCTTGCGCTTGCTGGTGTCGGCGATGCCGCGGGCGTGCAGGTACTTGAGGAAACGGGCCTGGTAGATGGCCATCAGCGGGCCCAGGCCCATCGACACCGTGGGGAACTGCCAGAAGTCCGGCATCAGCTTCGGATGCGGGTACGAGGACAGGCCCTTGCCGTCCACTTCCTGGCGGAAGTGGTTCAGTTGGTCTTCGGTCAGGCGGCCTTCGAGGTAGGCGCGGCCGTACATGCCGGGCGAGGTGTGGCCCTGGAAGTAGACCAGGTCGCCGCCGTGGTTTTCGTCTTCGGCGTGCCAGAAGTGGTTCTGGCCGCAGCCGATCATGGTGGCCAGCGAGGCGAACGAGGCGATGTGGCCGCCCAGGTCGCCGCCGTCCGGCGGATTGTGCTTGTTGGCCTTGACCACCATGGCCATGGCGTTCCAGCGCACGTACGAGCGGATGCGCGATTCCAGTTCCAGGTTGCCCGGGTGCGCCGGCTCCAGGCCGGGCGGAATCGTGTTGACGTAAGCGGTGTTGGGCGAGAACGGGATGTGGGCGCCGGAACGACGGGCTTCGTCGATCAGGCGTTCCAGCAGGTAGTGCGCGCGCTGCGGTCCTTCGCGATCAAGGACTGCCGCCAGGGCTTCGAGCCACTCCTGGGTTTCTAGGGTGTCTTCGTCGTTGGCAGCCTGCACGGCGCCAGCCTGGGCGAAAGAGGACATCGTGTGTCTCCTGTTGGGGTTCGTTCGTGACCGCACCCGCTTATTTATCTACTCGCGGACATGCCATGGTAGTCGGGATCATCCGGGCTACCATGCCATGCATGGGTCGGGGTGTTGTGCTAGAGACCAGCTACTCGGGAGCGGTTTCCCTATCAGCCGGCATTCTAAGAAAGAAGATTAACCGGTCGCAAGGAAAATTTCATGTTGCGGTACGGCATTTCATAATGCGAAAATATGAACAGAAGCTGAAAAGGATGGAAGGCACTTTTTTAGCCCATCTCCCTTCTGAAGGGCTTGATTCCCGGCAATTCCCGCCGACACGCACTAAAATGCCCCCCACGCCGCGCCTTCGGCTTGCTGCCCCGCGGGGCCGTTTTCATCTTGAGGCGGCCTGGCGATGAAAAATGCCCGGCCTATCCGGCCCAAATTACATGTCCAGCGCGCCCAAGTCCAATATACCCACGCCGTTCCACGACCACGCCCGCACGCGCCGCCGCGGGGTGTACTGGGTCACGCCCGCGATGGTGCTGATCCTCTATATCTGTGTGATGGGGGTGTTCTTCTGGTTGCAGCGCATCCATGACGACAGCGTCATGTTCGTGACCATCGACCAGGAAATGCGGCAGCAGCGCCTGATCTGGGTGGTGCTGGCGCTGTCGTGCGTGATCGTCATCAGCCTGCTGATGCTGTGGCGCTATACGCGCTTCCGTTCCGCCGCCGAGGCCGCCCTGATCGCCGAGACCGGTTTCCGCCGCGCCATGGAGAACTCCATGTCCACCGGCATGCGCGTGCTGGACATGGAAGGCCGCATCGCCTACGTCAATCCGGCCTTCTGCCGCATGATCGGCTGGAACGAGGCCGACCTGATCGGCCGCAGCCCGCCCTTCCCCTACTGGGTGCCGGGCCGCCATGAACAGCACCAGCACACCCTGGACGTGCTGATGTCCGGCAAGACGCCCAGCAGCGGCCTGGAAGTCGAGGCCCAGCGCCGCGACGGCTCGCGCTTCACGGCGCGCATGTACGTGTCGCCGCTGCTGGACCCCAACGGCAACCAGATCGGCTGGATGACGTCGATGACCGACATCACCGAGCCCAAGCGCATCCGCGAGGCCCTGACCGCCGCGCACGAGCGCTTCATGACGGTGCTGGAAGGCCTGGACGACGCCATCTCGGTCACCGCCGACACCCACGACGGCCTGGAGCTGCTGTTCGCCAACCGCACCTACCGCCGCGTGTTCGGCGCCCAGACCGGCGGCCACGACGAGCTGCTGGCCGGCCGCCGCGGCCGCTTCACGGATGAATCCGTGGAAGTCTTCGCGCCTTCGGTGCAGCGCTGGTTCGAGGTGCATCACCGCATGCTGGCCTGGACCGACGGCCGCCGCGTGCGCATGCAGGTGGCGCGCGACATCACCGAGCGCCGCACCCACGAAGAAGCCTCGCGCGTGCAGCAGGAAAAGATCCAGCTCACCAGCCGCCTGACCACCATGGGCGAGATGGCCTCGTCGCTGGCGCACGAACTGAACCAGCCGCTGACCGCCATCGCCAACTACAGCATGGGCGCGGTGGCGCTGGTCAAGGCCGGCCACACCAGCCCCAACATGCTGCTGCCGGCGCTGGAAAAGGCCGCCTCGCAGGCCGAGCGCGCCGGCAAGATCATCAGCCGCATCCGCGAATTCGTGAAGCGCAGCGAGCCGCGCCGCCAGCGCGTGGCGATCGGCCGCATCGTCGACAACGCCATCGGTTTCGCCGAGATCGACGCCCGCAAGCGCCGCATCCGCATCGACAGCTTCGTGCCGTCGAATGCGCCGGACGTGCTGGCCGACCCGATTCTGATCGAACAGGTGCTGCTGAACCTGCTCAAGAACGGCCTGGAAGCCATGGAAAAGAGCGAGTCCGACGAGCTCAAGGTGGCCGTGATCCTGCACGAGCAGCACATCGAGGTCGCGGTGGTCGACCGCGGCCATGGCCTGGCCGAGCCGGAACGCCTGTTCGAACCCTTCTTCAGCACCAAGACCCAGGGCCTGGGCATGGGGCTGAATATCTGCCGTACCATTATCGAATCGCACCACGGCCGCCTGTGGGCGGACCCGAACCCCGCCGGCGGTACTATTTTCCGCTTTACCCTGCCCTGCGCTGCGTCCCAGACGCAGGCCCAGAATGACCAGTCAGAGGAGTTGCACGCATGAACACGCCCCACCTGTCGAGCACGGTATTCATTGTTGATGACGACGAAGCGGTCCGCGATTCGCTGCGCTGGCTGCTTGAAGCCAACGGCTACCGCGTTCGCGCCTACGCCAGCGGCGAGTCGTTCCTGGAAGACTACGACCCCAGCCAGATCGGCGTGCTGATCGCCGACGTGCGCATGCCGGGCATGAGCGGCCTGGAGCTGCAGGAACAGCTGATCGCCCGCAACGCCCCCCTGCCCATCGTCTTCATCACCGGCCACGGCGACGTGCCGATGGCCGTGTCGACCATGAAGAAGGGCGCCGTCGACTTCCTCGAGAAGCCGTTCAACGAATCCGATCTGCGCGAAATCGTGGCGCGCATGCTGGAGCAGGCCACGCAGCGCGTGAGCAAGCACCAGGCCCAGAAAGACCACGAAGCCATGCTGGCGCGCCTGACCGCGCGCGAGCAGCAGGTGCTGGAGCGCATCGTCGCCGGCCGCTTGAACAAGCAGATCGCCGACGACCTGGGCATCAGCATCAAGACCGTCGAGGCGCACCGCGCCAATATCATGGAAAAACTTGAAGTGACCACCGTTGCCGATCTGATGAAAGTGGCCCTGGCCAAACCCGAGGCACACGCATGAGCCGCCGGGCCGTTCCCAAGGCGAATACCGTAGCGCACCGCGCGGAGGTTGCCTGATGTCCGCCAGGATCATTGACGGCGCCGCCCTGTCGCAGCGCATTCGCGAAGAAGTCGCCCAACGCGTCGCCGCCCTGGCCGCCAAGGGCACCCGCCCCGGCCTGGCCGTGGTGCTGGTGGGCGAAGACCCCGCCTCCCAGGTGTACGTGCGCAATAAAGTCGCGGCGTGCGAGAAGGCCGGCCTGCATTCCGTCAAGGAACAGTACCCCGCCGACATGACCGAGGCCGAACTGCTGGCCCGCATCGACAAGCTGAACCGCGATCCGTCCATCCACGGCATCCTGGTGCAGCTGCCGCTGCCCAAGCACATGGACGCGCACAAGGTCATCGAAGCCATCGCCGCCGAGAAGGACGTGGACGGCTTTCACGTCAGCAACGCCGGCCTGCTGATGACCGGCCAGCCGCTGTTCCGCCCCTGCACGCCGTACGGCGTGATGAAGATGCTGGAATCGGAAGGCGTGGCCCTGCGCGGCGCCGAGGCCGTGATCGTCGGCGCCAGCAACATCGTCGGCAAGCCCATGGCCATGCTGCTGCTGGCCGCCGGCGCCACCATCACCATCTGCAACTCCAAGACCCGCGACCTGGCGGCGCAGACCCGCCGCGCCGACGTGCTGGTGGTGGCCACCGGCAAGCCCGGCATGATCAACGGCTCGATGATCAAGCCCGGCGCGGTCGTCATCGACGTGGGCATCAACCGCGGCGCCGACGGCAAGCTGTGCGGCGACGTCGACTTCGCCTCCGCCAGCCAGGTGGCCGGCGCCATCACCCCCGTGCCGGGCGGTGTCGGCCCCATGACCATCGCCATGCTGCTGGTCAACACCGTCGAAGCGGCGGAACGGGCCGCGGCCTGAAGACCGGTCCTGCGGCCCGCCGTGGCACCCCTGTGGGTTTGCCCCGCGCCCTTTCGGGGGCCAGTGGGGCAAACCCACAGTCGTCTCTGGACGCGGCGCGCGGAACCGGCCGCTCCTGGGGACTGCACTTGCTTTTCGGCCTGCCGCCCCAACCTGATCCCTTATGCCCGCCGGCGCGCTCGCGTGCTGCCCGCTCTCCTCTCACGCTATTGGTAACACCATGACCCAGAATCCCCTGCTCGCCCCCGTCTCAGAACTGGTCGACTACCAGGCGGTCAAGCCCGCCCACGTGGTGCCCGCCATCGAGGAACTGCTGGGCATCGCCCGCCAGGCCGTGGACCGCGCCGCCGATCCCGCGCTGGCGCCCACCTGGGAAGCCGTGGTCGAGCCGCTGGATACCGCGTCCGAGCGGCTGTGGCGCGCCTGGTCGGTGGCCGGCCACCTGAACGCCGTGGTCAACACGCCCGAACTGCGCGAGGCCTACAACGCCGCCCTGCCGCTGGTAACCGAGTTCTCGACCTGGGTCGGCCTGCACGAAGGCCTGTACCAGCAGTACCAGCGCCTGGCCGCCGCGCCCGATTTCGCGTCGTGGTCGCCGGTGCGCCGCCGCATCGTCGAGATGGCCCTGCGCGACTTCCGCCTGAGCGGCGTCGAACTGCGCGGCGCCGACCGCGAGCGCTACGCCGCCATTTCCGACCGCGAGGCGCAGGCCTCGCAGAAATTCTCCGAGAACGTGCTGGACGCCATCGACGCCTGGTCGCTGCTGATCGAGGACGAGGCCCGCCTGGCCGGCATTCCCGCCGACGTGCGGGCCGCCGCCCGCGCCGCCGCCGAGGAAGACGGCAAGCCGGGCTGGAAACTGACGCTGAAGATGCCCTGCTACCTGCCCGTCATGCAGTACGCGCAGGACCGCTCGCTGCGCGAAGCGCTGTACCGCGGCTACGGCACGGTGGCGTCGGAACAGGGCGATGCCCGGTTCGACAACTCGCCCCTGATCGAGGAACTGCTGTCGCTGCGCGCCGAGGAATCCACCCTGCTGGGCCTGGGCACCTTCGCCGCGCTGCGCCTGCAGACGCGCATGGCGCGCGACGCCAAGGAGGTCACCACCTTCCTGCGCGACCTGGCCGCGCGCGCCAAGCCGTATGCCCAGCGCGACCTGGCCGAGCTGAAGGCCTACGCCGCCGCCGAACTCGGCCTGGCCGAATTGCAGCCGTGGGACGTGGCCTATGCTTCCGAGCGCCTGCGCGAGTCGCGCTACGCCTACTCCGAAGACGAGGTGAAGCAGTACTTCACCGAGCCGCGCGTGCTGTCCGGCCTGTTCGAAGTAATCGAGACTCTGTTCGACGTGCGCCTGGCCGAAACGCCGGTGTCGTCGTGGCACCCCGACGTGCGCGGCGTGCGCGTCGAGAGCCCCAAGGGCGACTTGATCGGCTACCTCTACCTGGACCTGTACGCCCGCGCCGGCAAGCAGAGCGGCGCCTGGGTCGACAGCGAGCGCACCCGCCGCGTGGTCGCCGGCCGCGTACAGACGCCGATCGCCTACCTGACCTGCAATTTCTCGCGCCCCAACGGCGACCGCGCCGCCGTGCTGACGCACGACGACGTCATCACCCTGTTCCACGAAACCGGCCACGCCCTGCACGCGCTGCTGTCGGAAGTGGACGAGCCCGGCGCCGCCGCCTTCGCCAGCGTCGAATGGGACGCCATCGAACTGCCCTCGCAATTCATGGAGAACTTCTGCTGGGAATGGGCGGTGGTGCAGAAGCTGTCGGCCCACGTCGACAGCGGCGAACCGCTGCCGCGCGCGCTCTACGACCGCCTGGTCGCGGCCCGCAACTACCAGAGCGGCATGCAGACCGTGCGCCAGATCGAGTTCGCGCTGTTCGACATGCTGATGCACGACCGCGCCAAGGGTGCCAGCATCGACGAAGTGCTGGCCCTGCTGCAGGAAGTGCGCGCCGAGGTCGCGGTGCTGTTCCCGCCCGCCTGGCACCGCCTGCCGCATGCCTTCTCGCACCTGTTCGCGGGCGGCTACGGCGCCGGCTACTACAGCTACAAGTGGGCCGAGGTGCTGTCCGCCGACGCCTACGAGGCATTTGAAGAAGCCGCGGCAAGGCAGGCCGGCAACGCCCTGGGCACGCTCGATCCGGCCACCGGCGCGCGTTTCCGCCGCGAAGTGCTGGCCGTCGGCGGCTCGCGCCCCGCCGCCGAATCGTTCGCCGCCTTCCGCGGCCGCGCCCCGCGCATCGACGCGCTGCTGCGCCACAGTGGCATGAGCGCGGGCTGAGCGATTCGCGCATGATTCATGGCCCGCTTGCGAGCGGGCCATTTTTTTTGGCTGGCCGCGCTAGCGCTCCCCCGGCCGGCGCGCCGATACCACCAGCCAGTTCCCATGCGCCGACGGTTCCGAACCGGCCTGGCGCCAGAAGTGGCGGCTGTCCTCGTCCTGCGCGTGTTTCAAGCGCGCCTGGCAATAGCGCCGCGCGGGCCAGGCCAGCAGATGATCTAGCCAGCGCGCTTGCCCGGTTTCGACCACGGAATGCAGGGTGATGTCGTGGAATCCATGATGCGCCAGCAATTGATGCAGCTGGGCAAAACCCAGGGGGAACAGCGCGCCTTCCGTGCGCGCCGCGGCGCTCCAGGGATCGACATGCACACCGCGCAGCAGCGCCCGCAGGCGGACCCGCACACGGCCCGCGTTGGGCGTGGTCAGAACCAGCGTGCCGCCTGGGCGCAGCGCGTCATGAAAGCCGCGCACCAGCAGGCCGGGGTTGGACGCCAGGTGGATCGCTTCGCTGCAGACCACGGCGTCGTAGGGGGCGGCCGCGGGCAGCGGCGTTTCGAGGTCATGCACGGTCAGGCGCCGGTAGCCATTGGCCGACGCCGGCAACCCGGCCGGACCGACGCCATCGAGTTCGACATCGCGTCCGGTCGCCGGGCGCACCATGTCGCCCAGCCAGCCGCGGCTGCAAGGCGCTTCCAGCACACGCTCCGCCAGGCGGCTGCGCAGGATGTCGAGCACCACGGGGTAATACGGAAAATAGGGGTAGCCCAGCGCGTGGCTGGCCGCGGTGTTCATAGGGTGGCACCTCGCCGGTAACTGACAATATCCTGACTGTAGCTGTCAACAACCGTTCGCATGGCCCGATTTGCCACTTCTCCAACAATATTTCGACAAAGCTTCACAAGTGCGCCGCGCGCGCCTTGCGCCGGGACAAACCGCACCGTTGGCGGCGCACGGCCAGCGCGCCGCCAACGGGTAGAATCGACGGGTTTATCCCTCCAACCGGCGATGGAACCCATGCGACACCTGCTTACCGGACGCGCCTGGCGCGGTCTCTTCCTGGCCCTGTGCATGCTGCTTGCCGCCTGCGGCGACCGCAATGTCGATTGGACGCTCTACAACGTCAAGGGCCACCTGCCCGACCTGAAGTTCTCGCTACCGGGCGCCGGCGGCAAGACCGTCAGCAGCGACGACCTCAAGGGCAAGACCGTGCTGCTGTTCTTCGGCTACGCCAGTTGCCCGGACATCTGCCCCACCACCATGGCGCAGTTGACGGCGGTGCTGCAGAACCTGGGCGACAAGGCGCGCGACGTGCGCATCGTGTTCGTCAGCGTCGATCCGCATCGCGACACCCCGGACATCCTGCAGGCCTACGTCAATGCGTTCAACAGCCAGGCCATCGGCGTCACCGGCAATGAAAAGCAGGTGGCCGACCTGGCGCGCCGCTACCGCGTGGCCTACCAGATCGAAAAGCCCCGGCCCGGCGACGACGCCGACCAGTACGAGGTGACGCACAGCCGCGGGGTGTACATTTTCGACAATCAGGGCCGCGCCCGTCTGCTGGCTTCGGACACCGACAGCATCGAGGCGATGACCAAGGACCTGCGCCAGCTCATCGACCTGACCTCTTAGGGGCGCCTTGCAACATTGCTGCACGGACGACGCGGCGCAGCATGTTGCGTGCTTGCCCCACACACCAGTTGTTACAGCCCCGGCGGCACGCGCGTGAGTAATATCAGGGCACATCGCCCTTTACCCTCGCAAGGAGTACGCGCATGAGCATCATCATCATGATCATCGTCGGCTTCATCGTCGGGCTGATAGCCCGCGCGATCATGCCCGGAGACCAGAACATGGGGATCATCATGACCACCATACTGGGCATCGTGGGCGCGGTCGTGGCCGGCTTCCTCGGCCAGAACCTGGGCTGGTATGCCCCGGGCGAACCGGCCGGCTGGATCGGCTCGGTGGTCGGCGCGATCATCGTGCTGTTCGTGGTCGGCCTCATCGCCAAGAAGCGCGGCTGACGCGCTGGCGCGCGCCACGCAAAGCGGGCCGATCGAAAGATCGGCCCGCTTTTTTTGCCACTGCCGGCGCGCCGCGAGGCTCAGCCCGGCTGCCCGCCAGGCGCGACCGCCGCGTCCGGCGCGGGCTGCGCCGCCGTGACGGTGCGCTCGGTCCAGCCACCGCCCAGCACCTTGTACAAGGTGACCAGGTTGGACAGGCGCGACAGGCGCGTATCGACCAGCGCCTGCTGCGCGGTGTAGAGCGAGCGCTGCGAATCCAGCACCGTCAGGTAGTCGTCGATGCCCTGGCGGAAACGCTGCTCGGACAGGTCATAGGCGCGCTGGTTGGCGGCCACCAGCAGTTGCTGGGCCTGGATCTGTTCGTCCAGCGTGCCGCGGCCCGCGAGCGCGTCGGCGACTTCGCGGAAACCGGTCTGGATCGTCTTCTCGTACTGCGCGACCTGGATGTTCTTCTGCACCTTGGCCAGGTCCAACCCAGCCAGCAGCGAGCCGCCGGCGAAGATCGGCACCGTGATCTGGGGCACGAAACTCCAGGCGCCCGAGCCCGCGTCGAACAGCCCGCCCAGGCTGGCGCTGGCGGTGCCGGCGTTGCCCGTCAGGCTGATGGTCGGGAAGAACGCGGCGCGGGCCGCGCCGATGTTGGCGTTGGCGCCCTTGAGCTGGTGCTCGGCCGCGCGGATGTCCGGGCGGCGCGCCAGCAGTTCGGACGGCAGACCGGCCGGCAGCGCGGTCGGCAGCATGCCGTCGTCGAGCTTGACGGCGTTGTCCAGCGCCGCCGAGATTTCCGGCGACAGCGGCTGGCCCACCAGCAGCACCAGCGCGTTGCGGTCCTGCGCGGCCTGGCGCGTGTACTGCGACAGGTTGCGCTGGGCGGTGCGCAGCGACACTTCGGCCTGGCTCAGGTCGAGCGCCGTGGACAGGCCCTGGTCGTAGCTCTGCTTGGTGAGCTTGTAGGAGTCGTCCTGGCTCTTGAGCGTGTCGCGCGTCAGGCTCAGCAGCTCCTGGTCGGCGCGCAGCGTCAGGTAGGCGTTGGCCACTTCGGCGATCAGCGTCAACTGGGTCGCGGTGCGGGTTTCGTCCAGCGCCAGGTACGATTCCAGCGCCTTGTCGCTCAGGCTGCGGATGCGGCCGAACAGGTCCAGCTCCCACGAGGACAGCGCGGCGCCGACCTGGTAGTTGTGGCTGGTGCTGGCCTGGCCGCTGGGCGACAGGTCGGCCGGTGTGCGCTGGGCGGTTTCCTTGCCGGCGATGCCGACGCTGGGCAGCAGGTCAGCGCGCTGGATGCGGTACTGCGCCCGCGCCGCCTCGACGTTCAGGGCCGCCACGCGCAGGTCGCGGTTGTTGGCCAGCGACTGCTCGATCAGTTGCTGGAGCAAGGGATCGGCGAAGAAGTCGCGCCAGCCGATGTCGGCGGTGGCCACCGGACCGGCGGCATCGGCCTTGTAGGCCGGGCCGGCCGGATAGGCCGCCGAGACCGGCGCGTCGGGCCGTTCGTAGGTCGGGGCCAGCGAGCAGCCCGCCAGGGCCGCCGCCAGGGAAAGGGAAACCAGGGTTCTCATCTGCAGCTTCATTGCGGTTTTCCTTCGACGGACACGTCCTGCGCATCGTTGGCGCTGGGGTCGTGCGGATCGCGCCGCGCGCTCATGCGTTCCACCTTGAACAGGCGCAGCATGATCACGAAGAACGCGGGGACGAAGAAGATGGCCAGGAAGGTCGCGGTCAGCATGCCGCCGATCACGCCCGTGCCGATGGCGTTCTGGCTGCCCGAACCGGCGCCCGAGGAGATCGCGAGCGGCACCACGCCCAGGATGAACGCCAGCGACGTCATCAGGATCGGGCGCAGGCGCTGGCGGGCGGCGTGGATCGCCGACTCCGTCAGGCTCGCCCCAGCCTCGTAGTGCTCCTTGGCGAACTCCACGATCAGGATGGCGTTCTTTGCCGCCAGGCCGATGGTCGTGAGCAGGCCCACCTGGAAGTACACGTCGTTGGACAGGCCGCGCAGCATGGTCGCGCCCAGCGCCCCGATGATGCCCAGCGGCACCACCAGCATGACCGCGGACGGGATCGTCCAGCTTTCATACAGCGCCGCCAGGCACAGGAACACCACGATCAGCGAAATCGCGTACAGCGCCGGCGCCTGGGCGCCCGACAGGCGTTCTTCGTACGACATGCCGGTCCATTCGAAGCCCACGCCCACCGGCAGCTTGCTGGCGATGCGTTCCATTTCCTCCATCGCCGCGCCCGAGCTGTAGCCCGGCGCCGCCTGGCCCTGGATGTTGTAGGACGGCACGCCGTTGTAGCGGTTCAGCTTCTGCGGGCCGAAGCTCCAGGTGGCCTTGGCGAAGGCCGAGAACGGCACCATGTCGCCATCCTTGTTGCGCACGTACCATTTGTCCAGGTCTTCGGGCAGCATGCGGGCCGAGGCCTCGCCCTGCGCGAACACCTTCTTGACGCGGCCGCGGTCGATGAAGTCGTTGACGTACGACGAGCCCCAGGCGGTGGACAGCGTGCTGTTGATGTCCGACACGGCCACGCCCAGCGCCCGCGCTTTCTCGCGGTCGATGTCGAGTTGGTACTGCGGCGCGTCCTCGATGCCGTTGGGGCGCACGCCCTGCAGGATCTTGCTTTGCGCCGCCTCGCCCAGCAGCTGGTTGCGCGCGGCCAGCAGTTTTTCATGGCCCACGCCGGCGCGGTCCATCAGCTGGAAGTCGAAACCATCGACGTTGCCCAGTTCCATCACCGAGGGCGGCGGCACCACGAACAGCATGGCGTCGCGCTCGGTCTTCCTGAAGTGGGCGTTGGCGCGCGCCGCCACGGCGGCCGCCTTGAGCTTGGCGTCGCCGCGGTCTTCCCAGTCGCGCAGCTTGATGAACAGGATCGAGGCGTTCTGGCCGCGGCCGCCGAAGTTAAAGCCATTGACCGCGAACACCGAGGTGACCGCGTCCTTCTCTTCGGTCAGCAGGTAGTTGGTGGCCTCGTCGATGACGGCCTTGGTGCGCTCGGCGGTGGCGCCGGCGGGCGTCTGGATCTGGGCGAACAGGATGCCCTGGTCCTCGGCCGGCAGGAACGCGGTCGGGATGCGGGTGAACATCCAGCCCATGGCGATGACGATGGCCAGGTAGACCACCATCAGGCGCTTGGTGCGGCCCAGGCCGCGCGCCACGGTATTGGCGTAGCCATGGCTGCTGCGGTCGAAGGCGCGGTTGAACCAGCCGAAGAAGCCGCGCTTGGTGCCGTGGTGGCCCTTGGGAATCGGCTTGAGCAGCGTGGCGCACAGCGCCGGCGTGAAGACGATGGCGACGATCACCGACAGCACCATCGAGGACACGATGGTGATGGAGAACTGGCGATAGATCACGCCGGTCGAGCCGCCGAAGAACGCCATCGGGATGAACACGGCGGCCAGCACCATGGCGATGCCGATCAGCGCGCCGGTGATCTGGCTCATGGACTTGCGGGTGGCCTGCTTGGGCGTCAGGCCCTCTTCGGCCATCACCCGCTCGACGTTTTCCACCACCACGATGGCGTCGTCCACCAGCAGGCCGATGGCCAGCACCATGCCGAACATGGTCAGGGTGTTGATGGAATAGCCGAATGCGGCCAGCACGCCGAAGGTGCCCAGCAGCACCACCGGCACCGCCAGCGTCGGGATCAACGTGGCGCGGAAGTTCTGCAGGAACAGGTACATCACCAGGAACACCAGGATGATGGCTTCCACCAGCGTCTTGAACACTTCCTCGATCGACAGGCTGACGAACGGCGTGGTGTCGTACGGATAGACCACGTCCATGCCCGGCGGGAAGTACGGCTTCAGGTTATTGATGGTGTCGCGCACCGCCTGCGCCGTGTCGAGCGCGTTGGCGCCCGGGGCCAGCTTGATCGCCAGGCCCGAGGCGGGCTTGCCGTTGTAGTAGCTGTCGATGGCGTAGGTCTGGCCGCCCAATTCGATGCGGGCGACGTTGGCCAGGCGCACCTGGGAGCCGTCGGCATTGACCTTGAGCAGGATGCGGCCGAAGTCTTCCGGCTTTTCCAGGCGCGAGGGGCCGATGATGGTGGCGTTCAACTGCTGGCCGCGCACCGCGGGCAGGCCGCCCAACTGGCCGGACGAGACCTGGACGTTCTGTTCCTTGATGGCGTTGACCACGTCGACCGTGGTCAGGCCGTAGTTCACCAGCTTGGCCGGATCCAGCCAGATGCGCATGGCGTACTGCGAACCGAACAGCTGGAAGTCGCCCACGCCCTGCGTGCGGCTGATGGGATCCTGGACGTACGAGGCGACGTAGTCGGCCAGGTCGTCCTTGGTCATCGTGCCGTCGGTGGACACGAAGCCCGCCACGATCAGGAAGTTCTTGGTGGCCTTGGTGACGCGGATGCCCTGCTGCTGCACTTCCTGCGGCAAGAGCGGCTGCGCCAGCGACAGCTTGTTCTGCACCTGCACCTGGGCGGTGTCGGGGTTGGTGCCCTGGCGGAACGTCAGCGTGATGGACATGCTGCCGTCGGAGTTGCTTTCCGAGGAAATGTACTCCAGGCCGTCAAGGCCGTTCATCTGCTGCTCGATCACCTGCACCACGGTGTCCTGCACCGTCTGCGCCGAGGCGCCCGGGTAGGTCACCGCGATGCCGATGGCCGGCGGCGCGATGTTCGGATACTGCGAAACCGGCAGCTTCAGGATGGACAACGCGCCGGCCATCATCAGCACGATCGCGATCACCCATGCGAAAACCGGTCTATCGATAAAAAACTTTGCCATGCAAGGCTCCCTGACTACTGCTTGGCCGCCGCGGCGCCCGCCTGCGGTTGCTGCGCCGGCTTGGCGCTGGCTTCAGAGGCAACCACCTCGACGCCCGGGCGCACCATCTGCACGCCTTCCACGATGACCTTGTCACCGGCCTTCAGGCCGTCGGTGACCAGCCACTGGTCGCCGATGGCGCGGTCGGTCTTGATTTCACGCAATTCCACTTTGTTCTCGGCATTGACCACCAGCGCCGTCGGCAGGCCGCGCTGGTTGCGCGTCACGCCGCGTTGCGGCACCAGCAGACCGTCGGCGGCAACGCCGTCGACCAGGCGGGCGCGCACGAACATGCCCGGCAACAGGCGGCGGTCCGGATTGGGGAACACCGCGCGCAGCGTGACCGAGCCGGTGCCCGGGTCGACGGTGACTTCGGAGAACTGCAGCTTGCCCTGCTGGGTGTATTGCGAGCCGTCTTCCAGCGTCAGCGTGACCAGCGCGGCCTGCTCGCCCTCGGCCTTCTTGAGCTGGCCGCTGGAGAGCGCGTTCTGCAGGCGCAGCAATTGCACGCTGGACTGGGTCACGTCGACGTAGATCGGGTCGATCTGCTGCACGGCGGCCAGGGCCGTGGCCTGGTTGGCCGTGACCAGCGCGCCCTCGGTGACCGAGGAACGGCCGATGATGCCGCTGATCGGCGACAGCACCTTGGTGTAGACCAGGTTGATGCGCGCGGTGTCGAGCGCGGCCTTGGCCGACAGCACGTCGGCGACGGCCTGGTCGCGCGCGGCCACGGCGTTGTCATAGGTCTGTTGGCTGACGGCGCGGGTGGCCACCAGCGGCTTGTAGCGCTCGGCCAGCAGCGCGGCGGTCTTCTGCTGCGCCTGGGCGCGCGCCAGGGCGGCCTTCTGGCTGTCGAAGCTGGCCTGGTAGAGCGCGGGGTCGATCTGGTAGAGCTGCTCGCCCGCCTTGACCTCGCCGCCCTCGGTGAACAGGCGCTTCTGCACGATGCCGTTGACCTGCGGCCGCACTTCGGCGACGCGGAACGGCGAGGTGCGGCCCGGCAATTCAGTGGTCAGGGAAACCGGCTTGGTGGTGAGCGTGACGACCGTCACCTGCGGCTTGCCCGCCTGGGGTGCTTCCTGCTTCTTGCCGCAAGCGGCCAACGTCAGGGCCGATGCCGTCAGCGTGACCACCGCCGCGCCGCGCCACATAGCGCTTTTCTTGTTCATAGATTGCATTCCCGATTTCCAACTAAAAAGGTAGCCCTCACACCCGCCCACCGGGGCCTGCGCCCGCCGGGATTCCGGCGACAACGACGGCGCAAGCCGAACCATGCATCGGTTCGGCTCGTGAGGATTGACTGGGGTGGTTTCGCCTCAGACATTCAGGCAGGGCTTCGACGCTTTGCTGCATTGCAGAATCGGCATTTTGCGTTATCCCGCCCGAGAAACAAAGAGGCATATTACGAAAACATCATTCCAGATATGGGACAATAATTCGCCCCGCCATGTGACAGAATTCCTTCCATGAAACGCTTACAAGGCATGGAGCTCTTCGTGGAGGTCGCCAAGACGCACAGTTTTAGCCGTGCGGCGGCTGCCCTGGGAGTGCCCAAATCAACACTGTCTCGCCAGGTGGCCGAACTGGAACGGTCGGTCGGCCTGCGCCTGCTCAGCCGCACCACCCGCAAGGTCGAGCTGACCGACGCCGGCCGGCTGTACTTCGAACGCTGCCAGCGCATCGTGGCCGAGGCCCAGATCGCCCACGAGGAGTTGCAGAAGCTGGTCGACACGCCGTCGGGGCCGCTGCGGGTGAACATGCCGGCGGATTTCGGCACGGACTTCCTGGCTGAATCGTTCATGGAGTTCTCGCGCCGCTATCCCGACGTCACCTTTTTCCTGGACCTGGCCAATCCCGACCACGCGCAGCGCGTGTTCCAGACCAGCGATATTTCCATCGAGATCGGCGAACTGCCCGATTCGACGCAGATCGCAAGGCTGCTGGGCATGCTGCCGGCCCATTTGTACGCCTCGCGCGAATACCTGGAGAAGCACGGGGAGCCGAAGCACCCCAGTGACCTGACCCGCCACGAGTGCATCGAGTTCCGCGCCGAAGGCGCCGGCCGCGTGACCCGCTGGCCGCTCAACAGCGGCGACCAGCACATCCAGTTCACGCCCGGCAACCGCTTTTCCGTCAATGGCGTGGCGATGGCCCGGCGCCTGGCGATGCTGGGCGCGGGGATCACCGTGCTGGTGGGAGGCCAGACGGCCGAGCAGAAATCGGGCCAGCTGCGACGGGTGCTGCCGGACTGGCAACTGGGCCCGTTCCCGGTCTATGCCGTCACGGAAACCCGGTTGTTGCCCGCCAAGACCCGGATCTTCATCGAATTCCTGATGGAGCGCCTGGGCGGCGACGGGCAGGCGAAGGATACCGCGCCCTTCATGAAATGAAGGGCGCTCGGAAACAGACTGAAAAATCTGTACGCGGCCTGCAAGGGCCGGGCCCGCAAGCGTGCGGCGGCATTGCGCCGCCGCGCCCGTCAGAAGCGTTCGTCGTCGCGCAGGTAGCGCCACTGGCCCAGCGGCAGCTCGCCCAGGGCCACGCGGCCGATGCGCACGCGCTTCAGGCCCACCACCTTCAGGCCCACCAGTTCGCACATGCGACGGATCTGGCGTTTCTTTCCTTCGCGCAGCACGAAGCGCAATTGGTCGTGGTTCTGCCAGCGCACCTGGGCCGGCTTGAGCGCCTTGCCATCGAGCGACAGGCCGTGGTTGAGCAGCGCCAGGCCGTTCTCGGACAGGTCGCCCTGCACCCGCACCAGGTATTCCTTGTCGATGCTGGAGTCCTCGCCGATCAGCAGCTTGGCCACGCGGCCGTCCTGCGTCAGCACCAGCAGGCCCTGCGAATCGATGTCCAGCCGCCCGGCCACGGCCAGACCGTCCAGGTGGCCGCGCTCGAAGCGCTGCGGGCTGCGGTCGCCGGCAAAGCGCGAGCGCGCGTCGATCAGCGCGACCGCGGGGGTATAGCCTTTTTCCGCCTGGCCCGAGACGTAGCCGACCGGCTTGTTGATGAGGATGGTGACGCGGGAAGTCTGGCGCGCCTGCGCGGCGCGTTCCAGCGTGATGACCTGGTTGGGGAAGGCGCGCGCGCCCAGTTCGGACACCACTTCGCCGTCGACCCGCACCCAGCCGCGTTCGATATAGCTGTCGGCCTCGCGGCGCGAACAGAGTCCACGCTCGGACATGAGCTTGGAGATTCGTACTTTTTCCATGGGCGGTATTGTATGCGCAGGCCCCGCCGGCGCCCCCGCCTCGGGGCCTGCGCCGGCGCGCCTGCGGCAATCGGCCACAGGGCATCGCGCCCGGACGGCGCGCCGGCCTTGGCATAATACGCAGCCATGATGAATCTAGCCGCAGCACATCACCCTCCCCTCGCCGCGGGCTGGCTGGCCAGCGCGCCGCCCGTCCTGACACTCACGCAGCGCCACTGGCTGTTCCGCCCGG
Organism: Achromobacter sp. EG18; assembly: GCF_059759395.1. Classification (NCBI taxonomy): domain Bacteria; kingdom Pseudomonadati; phylum Pseudomonadota; class Betaproteobacteria; order Burkholderiales; family Alcaligenaceae; genus Achromobacter; species Achromobacter sp. EG18. The sequence continues at coordinate 573,944 of NZ_CM186213.1, read as the reverse complement.
GCGCCCTGACCGCCGGCCTGCGCCAGGTCGGACAGGTGCGCCTGCGGGTGCTGGCCGAATATGCGGACGGCGCCCCCGCCGACGAGGCCCATGCCATGCGTATCGCGCCCGGCGCGCCCGTATGGGTGCGCGAAGTCCTGATGTCGGTCGACGGCATCGACAGCGTGCCGGCGCGCAGCCTGACGCCCTTGCGCGCTTCGCACGGCGCCTGGCAGGGCATGCGGCGGCTGCTGACGCGACCGCTGGCCGACATGCTTTACCACGACAGCACGGTGATCCGCTCGCCTTTCGCCTGTCGCCGCCTTGCCTCGCCGGTGCCGTTCCACGCCACCGCCCTGGGCGCCCTCGCGGCCAATGGCAAGGCGCGCGAGGCTGGCCGCGTGTGGGCGCGGCGCTCGGTATTCTGGCGCCAGGGCCAGCCGCTGCTGGTGGCCGAGTGTTTCCTGCCGGACTTCTGGAAGCTGCTGGCGGGCCGCGCGGCGCCGCCGCTGGTGCCGCACCAGCGCACGCCGCGCTAGGCGCGGCGCAATGCCGCGGGCGCGGCCGCCCGCGCGCCATCCCACGCCTTGCAATCCCGCGCCCTTGCCCCCGGGCCGCCGGTCACGCATGGGCCGGCGCCGGACGCGGCCGCGTGTCCACCGCCAGGCACAGCAAGCCCGTCAGCAACGCCAGGCCAACGTGGCCGATGTACAGCGGGTCGAAATCCGCGTGACTCAGCGCGCCCTTGCCCAGCAGCAGCACCGTCAACGCCACGCCAAGCACCGCGCCGATCTGGCGCGTGGCCTGGTTGACCGCGCTGCCCACCGCATAGTGCTGCGGCGGCAGCCGATTGACCGCCGCGCCAGCCAGCGAGGGCAGCACCATGCCCACGCCCAGCCCGCTCAGCAGCAGGCCCGGCAGCCAATGCGCCAGGTAGGCGGGCTCGGCGCCGGGCACCAGCAGGAACCACAGGCCGCTGGCGGCATAGACCAGCGCGCCGCCCACCAGGAACGGCCGATGCCCCATGCGCGCGGCCAGCTTGCCGGTGATGATCGCGGTCGGCATCACCAGCAGCGGACCCGGCGTGACCGCCAGGCCGGCGCGCGGCAGGCTGTAGTGCCAGACGCCCGTCATGTAGAAGAAGAAAGCGAAGAACATCATCGCGAAGGCAATGCCGAAGCTGAGCGTGGCCAGGTTCACGTAGCGATAGGTGCGATGCTTGAACAGCGCCAGGTCGACCAGCGGATGCGGCGTGCTGCGGGCCCAGCCCACGAAGGCCGCCAGCGACACCAGCCCCACGGCCGCCACCATCCACAGCTCGCCACGGCTCCAGTGCGGCGATTCCGACTGCACGATGGCCAGCGCCAGCGCGCCCACGCCCACCATCAGCAGCGCCATGCCGACGCCATCGACGCGCCGGCGCGCTTCGGGCCGCACCGATTCCAAGAGGCGGGCGGCGCCGAACCACAGCGACAGCGCGCCCAGCGGCAGGTTGATGTAGAAGGCCCAGGGCCAGCCGGCGGCATCGACCACGAACGCGCCCAGGCTGGGGCCGACCGCGGCGGCAAGCGCCGCCACGGCGCCCCACAGGCTCACCGCCACCGAGCGCTGCGCGGCCGGGAACGCCGCCAGCACGATGGACAGCGAGGCCGGCGTCAGCAACGCCGCGCCGACCGCCTGCGCCACGCGCGCCGCGATCAGCCAGCCGACGGTGCCGGCCAGGCCGCAGGCGGCCGAGGCCGCCAGGAACAGCAGCACGCCGATCATGAACATGCGCTTGCGCCCGTGCGTGTCGGCCAGCCCGCCGGACGGGATCAGCATGGCCGCATAGACCACCGTGTAGGCGTTCAGCACCCAGGACATGTCGGCGGCCGAGGCCTCGGGAAAGCCGGCGCGCATGGCGCCGAACGCGGCGTAGAGCATGGTCGCGTCGAGGGAAACCAGGAACACGGCCACGCTGGCGATCCAGAAGATCGGCCAGGGGGATTCGGCCGCGGACGGCGCGGCGGCGGCTTGGTGAGCCGCGGGGGTGGCATTGGAATGCATGTCGATCGGACTCGGAAATGGCGTCGGGAAGGTCGCGAAGGCGTGGCGCCCGCGGTTCATGCCTGCAGGTAGACGGGCGGCTCGGCCGCCAGGCCTTGCTTGACCTGGCGCGTGGCGTCGTCGGCCAGCACTTCCTCGGCGCCAGCTTCCAACGCGTCGAAGGCCTGGCGCACCACCGATTCGGGCGTGCTCTTGGGCGCGTCCAGGCCGCGCGTCAGGTCGGTATCGACAAAGCCCATGTGCAGGCCCAGCACCTGGGTGCCCTGCTCGCGCAGTTCATGGCGCAGGCCGTTGGTCAGGGCCCAGGCGGCCGACTTGCTCATGCCGTACACGCCCAGCAGCGGCCGGTTGATCCAGCTCGCGATCGACAGCACGTTCAGCAGCGCGCCGCCGCCGTTGGCGGCCAGCACCGGCGCGAACGCCTGCGCCACGCGCAGCGGGCCCAGCAGGTTGGTCTCCAGGTGCCGGCGGGCCGACTCGATGCTGTCGCCGGCCAGGAAGCCGCCGGTCGCGGCAATGCCGGCGTTGTTGATGACCAGCGTCACGTCCTTGGCCAGCGCGGCCGCGGCGGCCACGTCCTCGTCGCTGGTGACGTCGAGCTTGATGGCCTGCAGGCCCGGCAGCGAGATGCTGGCCGGATCGCGCGCGCCGGCGTAGACCTTGCGCGCGCCACGGGCCAGCGCCTCGCGGGCGAAGGCCAGGCCGATGCCGCGGTTGGCGCCGGTGATGAGGACGGTAGCGTTCTTCAGTTCCATGATGTCTTTCCTTGGGTGCTGCGTTCTGGCTGTGGCCGGTGACACCGGCCGGTTATATAAATATGATGATCATCATATTTATGGAATGAAGAAAGGCCGCGCAATGCGGCCCGAAAAAGGGGGCTTCAGTGGGCGGCCTGGCGGCCCTCGCTGTCGTATTGGTCGAGAATGGACTGGCGCGCGGCCGCCAACATGGCGTGGCCCTGCGCGTTGTCGCCGAGCGCGCGGGCCAGTTGCATGGCGCCCACCAGGCTGCTGGTGATCGCCATCGCGGCGTGCGGGCCGGCGTCGGCCGGCAGCGCCTGTTGCACCACGCCGACCAGCCCGGTCACCCGGCTGGCCGAGATGTCCCGCACCTCGGGCGACTGGCGCGGCATCTCCGAGGCCAGCGCCGAAATCGGGCAGCCCCCTTCGCAACCGACCAGGTGGCCCTCTGACAGATAGCTCTCGACCAGGGCGCGCAGCGGGCTGGCGCCTTCGGCGCGGCGCCGCGCCATGCCTTGCGCCATGCGGGCGGCGCCATCGCGGCCGGCGCGTTCCATCGCCGCCACCAGCATGGCGTCGCGCGACGGGAAATGCGCATAGAAGCCGCCGTGCGTGAGCCCGGCCTCTTTCATGACGTCCGCCACGCCCACGCCGGCATAGCCTTCCCGGCGAATCGCTCGCGCGGCCGCTTCCACGATGCGGTCATGGGAGAGCTCTTTGCGGGAAGCGGGGCCGGCCATGGTCGGGACTCCTGAATATGATGATCATAATATAAACCCGCCCCGGACGCTTTGCACGCTTTTTTTGTTGCGGCGCACTACAGCGTCGCGATCACCCGCGACAGCAGGCGTTGCGCGCCTCGCGGCCCGAACGAACGGGCATCAAAAGGAGACGGGTTTGGCCATCAGCGCCAGATTTCGGGCTCGATGCTGACTTCGCCCTTGTCGGCCGAGAAATACACCACCCCGTCCGAGATATTGGCATTCAGCTGCATGGTGCGCTCGGCCAGGTTGGCGAGGGCGCGGGTCTGCTCGGATGGCAGGTTGATGACCTTGAGGTTGCGGGTGCGCTCCAGCTTGTTGCGCACGCCGTCCCACCAGATCTTGCTGGCGGAACCGCCGTAGCAGTAGACGATGACCTGCTCGGCGCGGCCGCAGGCGCGCAGGATGCGGCGTTCTTCGGGTTGGCCGACTTCGATCCACAAGGTGATGGCGCCGGTCAGGTCCTTGACCCACAGGTCCGGCTCGTCGGTGTCGCTCAGGCCCTTGGTGAAGGCCAGTTCTTCCTGGGCCTGCAGCGCGTAGGCCACCAGGCGCACCATCATGCGCTCGTCGGTTTCGGAGGGATGGCGGGCGACCGTCAGCGAGTGGCTGCCGTAGTAGTGCCGATCGGTGTCGGCCACGTTGAGGTCGGCCTTGTAGATAGTGGCGCGCAGGGCCATGGCGAGAAAATCCGTTGAATGGGGCGAATGACTGAAGGCCGCCATGATACCGCCTGTGGCGCGGCCGGCCCCGCGCAACGGCCGCCGCCCGCCGCCGATGCGGCGGGCGATCAGGCAGTGGCTCAGTACACGCCGACGGAATGGCGCGCGACGTAGTGCCCTTCCCCGACCCGCACCAGCGGCTCGACCAGCGGATCGTCGCCCAGTTTGCGCATCGGGCTGGGGATTTCGTCGACCAGCAGCGAGCGCTCGCGGTGCCGGCGCTGCGGATCGGCGATCGGCACCGCCGCCATCAGCTTCTTCGTGTAGGGATGCTGCGGGTTCTCGAAGATGGCGCGGCGCGGACCGATCTCGACGATCTGGCCCAGGTACATCACCGCCACGCGGTGGCTGACGCGCTCGACCACCGCCATGTCGTGCGAAATGAACAGGAACGACACGCCCAGCTCGCGCTGCAGGTCCAGCAGCAGGTTGACGATCTGCGCCTGGATCGACACGTCCAGGGCCGACACCGATTCATCGGCGATCACCACCTTGGGGTTCAGCGCCAGGGCGCGCGCGATGCAGATGCGCTGGCGCTGGCCGCCCGAGAACTCGTGCGGATAACGGTCGATCATCTCGGGCGCGAGGCCGCACTTGTCCATCAGCCAGCGCACCCGTTCCTGGGCCTTGGCGCCGCTGGCCACGCGGTGGATCAGCAGGGGTTCCATGATGGAATAGCCGACCGTCATGCGTGGGTCGAGCGAGGCGAACGGATCCTGGAAGATGAACTGGATGTGGCGGCGCAGCGTCTGCATGGCGCTGCCGCGCAGCGCGCCGATGTTCTGGCCGTCGAACTCGATCGTGCCGCTCTTGCTCTTGACCAGTTGCAGCAGCGAACGGCCGGTGGTGGTCTTGCCGCAGCCGGATTCGCCCACCAGCGACAGGGTCTCGCCCGGATACAGGTCGAAGCTGACCTTTTCGACCGCATGCACGCGCTTTTGCACCCGGCCGAAGATGCCGCCGGTGATGTCGAAGCTGGTGGTCAGGTCGCGCACCTTCAGCACCGGGCCGTTGTCGCGGCGCACGGTGGACGGCTGCGCCACCGGGGCGGCGGCCGGCTCGGCCTGGCGCGCGGCCTCCTCGACCTTGAGCAGCGGGAACGGCGCCGGCTCGTCGGTGCCATGCATGGCGCCCAGGCGCGGCACGGCCGACAGCAGCGCGCGGGTGTAGGCATGCCGGGGACGGGCGAAGACGTCGTCGGAACCGCCCTCCTCGACCTTGTCGCCGCGGTACATGACCAGCACGCGGTCGGCCACTTCGGCCACCACGCCCATGTCGTGGGTGATGAAGATGACGCCCATGTCCATTTCTTCCTGCAACTGGCGGATCAGTTGCAGGATCTGGGCCTGGATGGTGACGTCCAGGGCCGTGGTGGGTTCGTCGGCGATCAGCAGCTGCGGCTTGCAGGACAGCGCCATCGCGATCATGACGCGCTGGCGCATGCCGCCGGACAACTGGTGCGGATAGCGGTCGAGAATGGCGCGGGCCTCGGGGATGCGCACGCGTTCGAGCATGCGCAGCGTTTCGGCGCGCGCCGCGGCCGCGTCCAGCCCCTGGTGCAGTTGCAGGGCCTCGGCGATCTGGTTGCCGGCCGTGAAACTGGGGTTGAGCGAGGTCATCGGCTCCTGGAAGATCATGGCCACGTCGGCGCCGCGCACGCGTTGCAGCGTGCTGTCGGGCGCGTTGACCAGGTCCAGCACGTCGCCGTTGCGCCGGCGCAGCAGCATGCCGCCGTTGACGATGCGGCCGCCGCCGTATTCCACCAGGCGCATCAGCGCCAGCGAGGTGACCGATTTGCCCGAGCCGGACTCGCCCACGATCGCCAGGGTTTCGCCGCGGTCGACGTGGAACGACACGTTGCGCACCGCTTCGACGACGCGCTCGGGGGTTTTGAAGCGCACGGTCAGGTCGTTGACCTGGACGACGCGTTTTGGGTCCATGGTTGCCATGATGATTACTTGTCCTGACGGGGATCCAGCGCGTCGCGCAGCCCGTCGCCCAGCAGATTGAAGCCCAGCACCACCAGGAAAATGGCCGATCCGGGGAAGATCGACATCCAGGGCGCCTGGGTCATGAAGTTCTTGGCGGTGTTCAGCATCGAGCCCCACGATGGGTTCGGCGGCTGCAGGCCCAGGCCCAGGAACGACAGGCTGGCCTCGGCGATGATGGCCGTGGCGATGGTAATGGTGGCCTGCACGATCAGCGGCGGCATGACGTTCGGGAAGACGTGGCGGCAGATGATGCGCAGGTCCGAGGCGCCCAGCGCGCGGGCGCTCTGCACGTAGTCCTCGCTCTTGACCGCCAGCACCTGCCCGCGCGTGAGCCGGATGAACTTGGGCGCGGCCGACACGCCGATGGCGATCATGGCGTTGGTCAGGCTGGGGCCGAGGAAGGCGGCCAGCGCGATGGCCAGGATCAGGAACGGGATCGCCAGCAGCGCCTCGGTGGCGCGCGAGACGCAGCTGTCGGTCCAGCCGCCAAAGTAACCGGCGGCCAGCCCGAACGGCACGCCCACCACCAGCGCGATCAGCACCGACACCAGGCCGGCCATGAGCGAGGCGCGGGCGCCATAGACCATGCGGCTGAAGATGTCGCGGCCAAGCTCGTCGGTGCCCAGCCAGTAGGAGGCCGACGGCGCCTTGCGGATGGTGGTGAAGCTGGTCTGGAACGGGTCGTGGTTGGCGACCAGCGGCGCCACCAGCGCCACCAGCACGAAGAACAGCACGATGCCCAGGCCCAGCATGGCGACGTGGTTGCGTTTGAACTTGGCCCAGGCGCGGCTGCGGCTGCGGGGCGGCGTGACGGCGGCGGCCGTTGCGGGAAGTGCGCTCATGCGTGCCTCAGACGGGGATTGACCAGGATGTACAGGATGTCGGCCAGCAGGTTCATCAGGATGAAGCCCACCGCGACGCAGAGCACCACGCCCTGCACCACCGCGTAGTCACGCGTGAAGACGGCGTCGACCACCAGCTTGCCGAAGCCCGGGATGGTGAAGACCTGTTCGGTCAGCACGGCGCCGGCCATCAGTTCCCCGAACAGCAGCGTCACCAGCGTGACGATCGGCATCAGGGCATTGCGCAACGCATGGCGCAGCACCACGCGGCGCGGCGACACGCCCTTGGCGCGCGCGGTGCGCACGTAGTCGGCCGACAGGGCCTCGAGCATGGCCGAGCGGGTGTGGCGCATCAGGTAGGCGGCGATCGCGGTGGACAGCACCAGCGCCGGCATCAGCATGGTCTTGATCGACAGCCAGAAGTCCTCGGTCGGCGACACGTAGCCGGATGCCGGCAGCAGCTTCCACTGCACCGACACCACCATGATCAGGATGATGCCGAGCCAGAAATTGGGTATCGACATGCCGGACAGCGCCGCGATGTTGGCGCCCATCTCGACCGGCTTGCCCTTGCGCACCGCCGCGACGATGCCCATGGGAATGCCGATCAGCAGCGCGAAGAACATCGCCATGGCGGCCAGTTGCAGCGTGACCGGCAGCTTCTGGCCGATCAGGGTGGTCACCGGCACGTCGGTGCGCAGCGACTTGCCCAGGTCGCCCTGCACCACCTGGGTGGCCCAGGCGACGTACTGCACCGGCAGCGGGTCGTTGAGGCGGTATTTTTCGCGCAGGTAGTCCAGCACGGCCGGGTCGCGCTCTTCGCCGGCCATGGTCAGCACCGCGTCACCGGGCAGGATTTTCTGCAGCATGAAGACGATCATCGACACCAGTATCAGGGTCGGTATCGCGACGATCACGCGGCGCAAGATGAGTTTGAGCATGAGGGAAAACCGTAGAACGAAAGCGGCGGACGGAGCCGGCCCGTCAGGGCACGGCGCGCGGCCGCCGCGGGAAACGACCGGCCGCGTTCAGGCAGCCGGCGGGCGCGGCGGCGAACCGCCGCGCCGCGATCACTTCTGCGCGAACGTCACGCCCTTCAGGCGGATCATGCCGTCCGGGTACGGCACGAAGCCCTTGACCTTCTTGGCCAACGCGAACGGCCATGGCTGGTAGTAGTTATACACGCCGGGCAGCTCGTCCTGGATGATCGCCTGCGCCTGGTCGTAGATGGCGCGGCGCTTGGTTTCATCGGGCACCGTGCGGGCCTCGTTGAGCAGCTTGTCGACGTCCGGGTTGCAGTAGTGGCCGTCGTTCAGCGCGCCCTTGCAGGTCACGAAGCTGTGGATGTTGCCGTCCGGATCGACCCGGCCCGACCAGCCCAGCATCACCACCTGGAAGTTGCCGCCCGCGGATTCCTTCTGCAGCGCGGCGTACTCGGTGGGCCGCAGCGACAGGTCGAAGCCGGCCTCGGAGGCCATGGCCTGGACCATCTCGGCCACCGACGAGGTGGTGGTGTTGTTGCCGAACATGACCTCGGCCTTGACGCGCTCGAAGCCGGCCTGCTTGAGCAGCGCGCGAGCCTTGGCCACGTCGCGCTTGGTCACGGGGAACTTGTCGCTGTGGTAGGGGCTGGCGGGCGGGAACGGCTGTTGCGCCGGCTCGAAGATGCCGCCGCCGGCCACTTCGTTGATGGCGTTGCGGTCGATGGCCAGCTGGAATGCCTGGCGCACCAGCTTGTTCTTGAAGGGATTGTCCTCGGCGCGCTTGCCGTTGGCGACGTTGAACATGAACTGCTGGAAGCCCAGGCCGGCCACCGGCGCGAAGGTCAGGCTGGCGTCGCCCTTGACCTGCGCCGCGTCGGACGGGTTCAGGCGCTCGAGCAGGTCCAGGTCGCCGGCGCGCAGGTTCGACAGGCGCACGGTGGTGTCCGGGATCGGCAGGAAGGTGATGCGCTTGAAGGCGTAGTCCTTGGCGTCGTAGTACTGGTCGAATTTCTCCAGCACGACGCGGTCGTTCTGGATGCGCTCGACGAACTTGTACGGACCCGAGCAGATCGGCTTGCGGCCGACCGAGGCCACGTCGGCGTCGGCGAACGACTTGGGCGACAGCATCATGCCGGCGCGGTCGGACAGCTGCGCCAGCAGCGTGGCGTCGGGCTGCTTGAGGGTCAGCACCAGCGTCGCGGCGTCGGGCGCCTCGACTTTCTCGACCGAGGCCAGCTCGCCCTTGCGCAGGCTGTCGGGCAGCGTCATGGCGCGTTCCAGGTTGGCCTTGGCGGCGGCGGCGTCGAACTTGCTGCCGTCATGGAACAGCGCGTCTTCGCGCAGCTTGAAGGTCAGCACCTTGTTGTCCGGGCTGAACGACCACGAGGTGGCCAGTTGCGGCACGAAGTGCAGCTTGGGATCGATGTCCACCAGCTTGTCGCACAGCGAGGTGAAGACGATGCGGCCGACGTAGGTGCGGGCGCGGTGCGGGTCCAGCACGTCCGGATCTTCCTGCAGGCCGATGCGGATGTTCTGGGCGCACGCGGCGCCGGCGGCCAGCGCCAGCACGCTGGCGCCGAAGGTCATGGTCAAGCGTTTCATTGTGTTTATTCCCCTTGTGGCTGCAATGCCCGGCTGCAAGGCCGGGCCGCGATGCGTGACAGCAATGCCCGCGTCAGAAACCCACGGCCTGGCCGTCACGGCGACTGTCGCTGGCGGCGACGTAGCCGAGCTCGTTGTCGCTTTCGGACATGCGCCAGATGAATTGGCCGGCGCCGAAATCCATGTACGGATCGTCCACGGATTTCAAAGCATGCCCCAGGTCTTTCAGGCCCGCAATAGTGGAAGCCTTCATATTGGTCTCGATGTCCAGCGAGAAATCGCGGTTGACCTTCCAGCGCGGCGCGCAGCAGGCGGCCTGCGGGTTCTGGTGGTAGTCGATCATGCGCACCACGGTCTGCAGGTGGCCCTGCGGCTGCATGTCGCCGCCCATCACGCCGAAGCTCATGACCGGCTTGCCGCCGCGCGTCAGGAAGCCCGGGATGATGGTGTGGAACGGCCGCTTGCCACCCTCGACCACGTTGGCCGACTTGGGATCCATCGAGAAGCCGACGCCGCGGTTCTGCAGGCTGATGCCGGTGCCCGGCACCACCACGCCCGAACCGAAGCCCATGTAGTTGGACTGGATGAACGAGATCATCATGCCATTCTCGTCCGCGGCGGTCAGGTAGATGGTGCCGCCGGCGGCCGGACGACCGGCGCTGAAATGGGTGGCCCCGTCCAGGCGGATCAGCTTGGCGCGGCTGTCCAGGTAGTCATCCGACAGCATCTGCTCGGGCGTGACCTCCATCGAGCGCGGGTCGGCCACGTACTTGTAGAGGTCGGCGAAGGCCAGCTTCATGGCCTCGATCTGCACGTGCTGCGACTGCACCGAGTCGACCGGCATGTCGGCGATGTTGAAGCGCTCGACGATGCCCAGCGCGATCAGCGCGGCGATGCCCTGCCCGTTCGGCGGGATCTCGTGCAGCTCGTAGCCGCGATAGGACCGCGAGATCGGCTTGACCCATTCCGGGCGGTAGCCGCGCAGGTCTTCCAGCGTCATGGCGGCGCCGCATTCCTGGCTGAAGGCGGCGATGCGCTCGGCCAGCTCGCCTTCGTAGAAATCACGGCCCTTGGTGGCGGCGATGCGTCGCAGCGTGTAGGCGGCGTCCGGAAAGCGGAAGTGCTCGCCGACCTTGGGCGCGCGGCCCTCGGGCATGAAGGCCTGGGCGTAGCCCGGCTGGCTGCTCAGTTCATTGGCGGCGGCGGCCCATTTGTGCGCCACCACCGGCGGCACGGCGTAGCCGCGCTCGGCGATCTCGATGGCCGGCTCGAACAGTTGTTCGAAGGGCAGCTTGCCGAGCTTTTCGTGCAGCGCGGACCAGCCGGCCACCACGCCCGGCACCGTGACCGCGTCCCAGCCGCGCTTGGGCTGGATCGCCAGGCCGTCGGCGCCGACGCCGTATTTGCGCTTGAAGTATTCGACATTCCAGGCGGCCGGGGCCACGCCCGAGGAATTCAGGCCATGCAGTTCCTTGCCGTCCCAGACGATGGCGAAACAGTCGCCGCCCAGGCCGCAGGAGACCGGCTCGACCAGCACGATGGTGGCGGCCGCGGCGATAGCGGCGTCGACCGCGTTGCCGCCCTTGAGCAGCATGCGCAGGCCGGCCTGGGCGGCCAGCGGGTGCGAAGTCGACACCACATTGCGCGCGAACAGCGGGATGCGGATGGAGGGATACGGGTTGACCCAGTCGAAGGATTTCATGGCGCTTGTCTCATAGAGGTAAGCAGGCGAAGGTACTCCCGTGATCTAATTAAATCAATTTGATTTTTTGTTCGGTAATAAAAGAAATTTTTGTGAATTGATCCCATGAGCACCATCCGATTTCTGCGCACCTTCCTGGCCGTGGCGCACCATGGTTCGTTCTCGGAGGCGGCCGAACAGGTGGCCCTGACGCAGGCCGCCGTCAGCTTCCAGATGCGCTCGCTGGAGGCGGAATTGGGGCGCGAGCTGTTCGACCGCAGCGGGCGGCTGGCCATCCTGAACGCGGCGGGCCGGGAATTGCTGCCGGAAATCAAGCACTTGCTGGATTTATACGACCGCATGCGACTACCGCGCACGGTGCCGGGCGAACTGGCCGGGTCGGTCTCGGTGGGCAGCATCGTGTCCTGCATGGGCACCTTGTCCAAGGTGGTGTCGGGCATGAAGAAGTCGCATCCCAAGCTGGACGTGCGCATCCTGTCGGGCAAGGCCAGCGAGCTGGCCGGCAAGGTCGAGGACGGCGAACTGGACGCGGCCTTCCTGGTGGAGGCCGGCCGCAAGATGGCCAGCACCCGCTGGACCCCGCTGTATGAAGAACCGCTGGTGGTGATCGCCCCGCCCTCGGCCGCCGGGCGCGACGCGCGCCAGGTGCTGGCGGGCAACCCCTTCCTGCGCTTTGACCGCACCCAGCGCACCGGACTGCAGATCGACCGGTTGCTGCGGCGGCTGGCCGTGCCGCTGGAAGAGTTCCTGGAATTGAACGCGATCGAGACCCTGGTCGAGCTGGTGCGCCAGGAGGTTGGCGTGACGCTGCTGCCGCTGATCAACGGCTCGAACTGGAGCGACAGCCCGCAGTTGCGCATCCTGCCCCTGCCCGACGACCTGGGGCCGGCGGCGCGCGCCATCGGCATGCTGGAGCGGCGCGAGCACGCCCGCCAGGGCATCACGACGGCCATCTGCGAAGCCTGCGCCGCGGCCTTTCGGGCGCGTGACGCGCAAGAGCCGGCGCAGGTCCGCCTCTAACGACAACGCCCCGCGTCGTCTCCCGGGCGGAAGCGACACGAGGCGTTGCGCCGGGCGCGGCGGACCTTACTGGCCCATCGCCGGATCGGTGACCGAGGCCTTGCCCGTCTCCACCCGGCCGGCAAAGCGGCGGATGTAGGCCGGGTCCTCGTTCAGGCGCGCCGTGAAGTCGTACCAGTTGCCGCTGGCCTTGAGCGACCACGACTGCTCGACCTGGCTGCCCGCCGGCACCGTGATCGTCCACTTCTCATTGTTGGTGTAGTAGGCGTTCGGCGTGATGACGAAGGTGCAGGGCCTGGTGCCGCTATTGATGAAGCTGGTGTAGACGTCGCCGTTGGCGATGTCGTAGCAGACACGGATTTCCGCGCCCAGCCCTTCGGTGCGGGCCAGCGCCAGGTCGCCGGCGAAATGGCGCAGGTAGCCGTTCGGGCCCATCACCCACAGGTCGTACTTGCCGCCGTCGGCGGCCGCGTCCCAGCTACCTTCCAGCTGCTTGTTGGGCTCGACCGCGTAGCGGCGCGGCAGGCGGTCCAGGTGCAGGCGGTCGTACACGTGGAACACGCCGGCGGCGCTGCCGGTGTTGGCGAACACCAGCCACATGGCGCTGCTGCCGGGCTGGGCGCGGCCGCTGGTATGCATCTCGTAGGGCAAGGCGCGCGACGGACGCACGCCGGTTTCCTGCCTGGGCTTGGCCTGGGTGGTGGTGTCGGGCAGCGGCACCTGGGCCAGCGCCTGCTGGTCGGCGCGGGCCTGGTCCGCCGTGGCCTTGGTCCACATGGTCAGGTCGGGCAACTGCTCGCTGTTGGGCGTGGCGAAGTTGAAGGCCGAGGTCAGGTCGCCCAGCACCGCGCGGCGGTAATCACTGATGTTGGTTTCCTTGACGCCGAAGCGCGCTTCCAGGAAACGCAGCACCGAGGTGTGGTCGAAGGCCTGCGAATTGACCCAGCCGCCGCGGCTCCAGGGCGAGACGACGTACATCGGCACGCGCGGACCGGGGCCGTAGACGCGCTTGTCGGCTGCATCCTGCAGCGACGGCTTGATGTGGCGCTCCAGGTCGGTGTTGATGGTGGATGCCCCCGCCATCGAACCGTCCGGGTTGAGCGACGGCGCGGCCGGCGACGGCACGTGGTCGAAGAAGCCGTCGTTCTCGTCGAAGTTGATCAGCAGCACGGTCTTGCTCCAGACGTCCGGATTGGCCGTCAGGGCGTTGAGCGTTTCCTGGATGTACCAGGCGCCCTGCACCGGGCTCGACGGGCCGGGGTGCTCGGAATAGTTGGCCGGCGCCACGATCCAGGACACCTGCGGCAACGAGCCGTTCAGCACGTCGTCGCGGAACGACTGCAGCAGGCCGTTGTCGCCGGCCATGGTGTTGGCCACGCCCTTGTACAGCGGATTGCCGCTGTCGGCCGCGGGCGTCCAGGCGGGCGGATTGGGGTTGCTGGCGGTCGGGTCGTTGCCGGACAGCTCATAGGCCTTGCGGAACTGGCGGAAGCCCGCCAGCGGGTTGTCGGTGAAGTTGTCGGGCAGGTTCTGGTAGACCTTCCAGCTGACGCCGTTCTCCTGCAGCTTCTCGGGATAGGTCTTCCAGGTCCAGCCGATGGTCGAGGCGCCCAGGCCGTCCCACTGGTTGCGGGTCGAAGGGCCGTTGCCCTGCGCCAGCGGATCGTTGGTGCCGGTCCAGTGGAACAGGCGGTTGGTGTTGGTGCCGCCGTGCGAGGAGCAATGGTAGGCGTCGCACAGAGTGAAGGCCTCGGCCAGCGCGAACTGGAACGGCAGCTCCTGGCGGGTGTAGTAGCCCATCGACTGGTTCTGCTTATAGCGCGGCCATTGGTACAGGCGCCCGCCGTCCCAGGCGTTCTGCGCATCCGGGTAGTCGTGCGGCGTGCCGGACACGCGCTGGGCGTTGCCCTTGGTGCTGTCCAGGTGGTACGGCAGCACCACGCGGGTGCCGTTGGTCTGTTCCCAGACCGAGCGGTTCTGCGGCAGCGGCACGGTGATGCGGTCGCCGAAACCGCGCACGCCCTTGAACGTGCCGAAGTACATGTCGAACGAGCGGTTTTCCTGCATCAGGATGACCACGTGCTCGACGTCGTTGATGGTGCCGGTGCGGTTGTTGGCGGGAATCGCCAGCGCGCGGCGGATGGCGGGCGGGAACATCGACAAGGCGGTCAGGCCGGCGGTCGAGGCAGCGGCGTTGCGCAGGAAGCGGCGCTTGCCGGCGTGGATCGGGTCTTTGGCGGACGTCACGGATACTATTCCTTGGATTCTGGAGAAGGCGCGGCGTCAGGGCGCGCAACGCAACTGGGGCTTGGCCGGCTGGGTCGGCGTTTCGGGCTGGTTGCCGGGGTTGCCGGCATCGTCGTCGTCATCCTTGTCGCCGCCGCAGGCGGTCAGGACGGCGGTCACCATCAGGGCGGCGCCCATGCGCAGGCAGGCGCGCAGGATCGGGTTGGCGGTATTCATGGGGTGTCTATCCTCGGACATCAGGGAATCAATTCGGAAACGGACTTGCCGGACATGGCCAGCGACTTGACCTCGGCTTCGGTCAGGGCGCGCGACCAGAAGGCCAGGTCGTCGAAATACATGGTGTAGGGCCCCTTGGTGCCGGCGCAGCACACGCCGTAGGTGCCCTTGCCGTCTTCGTTCAGTCCCAGGTGCGGACCGAACAGGCCGGCGATCTGGGCGAAGTTGACGGTGCCGGTGGAGATCGAGCGGCTGAACCAGCCCATTTCGGTGTCGTAGACGTAGGCGGCCATGGTCTTGGCGGTCTTGTTGACGACCATCGCCACGTAGACCGGCTTGTTGGCCGTGAACTTGACGCCGTTGATGTCCACGCGGCTGCCGCCGGCCAGGTTGAAGCGCAGCTCGGGGCCGGCCCACTGGGCGATGGTGATGCCCGGGTTGCCGCCGGAGTTGTAGTCCTTGTTGCCCAGGATGGAGCGGTCGTTGGCGGTGCCGTCGGACTGGTACCAAAAGCCGATGGTGAACGCCTGGACGCTGTCGAGCAGGCCCGCCGGGTAGTCCAGCTTGAAGGCGCCGATGGGATCGCCGCTGCGCTCGTTGCGGAACATCTTGCCGAACACGCCCTTGTCGGCGAACGCCGGCGCCTGCACGCCGTCATAGGGCGTGATCACGCCGCCGCCGGCGGCCTTGTCGGTCAGGTTGCCTTCGAACGGGAACAGCATCGTCAGGCCGGAACTCAGCGACGGCAGCAGCGGCACCGGCGCGGTGTAGACCACCGTGGCGCGCACCGCCGTGACGGCGCCGCCCACCGCGATGGCGTAGTTCAGCTCGTGCACGCCTTCGGTGGTGAAGGTGAAGCCGGTGTCGACGTAGTCCGTGGCGGTGCCCGGCAGGCGCGCGATTTCCTTGGCGTCGCGCGTGATCACGATCTCGCCCGTGGGCGTGCCCACGCGGCTCCAGCTGAGCGACACGCTCTTGTTGTCCATCGAGGTGCGGCTGGCGCCGCGGCGCAGCGCCACCGCTTCGAACAGCGAGGTTCCGGCCATGTCGTACTGGCCCGGGGCCGGCAGCGCGCCCAGGTGCGCCAGCAGCGTCGGCGCCGCGTCGGCCGCGCTCGGCAGGCCGTACCACGCGGTGTCCCAGACGCCGTCGACCGCGGCATCGTCGGCGCTGCCGCCGAGCAACGGCGCGCGGTTCAGCGCCAGCAACGTGGTCTTGTTCAGCGACAGCGGCAGGCCGTCGCTGCCGCCGGTGCGATCCAGGCCGTGGCTGGAAGCCACCACCACCAGCCAGTTCTCATCCGGATGGGCGGCGCGGCGGTCCGCGACCTGCTTGAGCAAGGCGCCGATGGCGCTGTCGGCCTGCCGCAGGGTGGCGCGATAGCCCTCGCCGAAACCGGCGCTGGCGGCCGCGCGCTCGGCGGCGCCGAACTGCGCCACCACCACGTCATAGCCTTCGGTGATGCGGTCGCGCGCCTGGCTGGCGACGCAATCGTCGACGCCGGCACAATCGGTCAGGCTTTGCAGGTAGCCGGCATCGCGATCGCCGCCCACCAGGCCCGCCAGCAGCGACGAATTGAAGGCCGCCGCGGCGCGCGTGGCCGGCCTGGCGGCCTTGATGCGCTGGAACAGCGTGGCCGACTTGGGCGCCTGGCCCGGCGCGTTGCTGCGCACGCCGTGCTGGTCGGCCCATTGGCCGGTCAGCAGCGTGGCCCAGCCCGGCGCCAGCAGCGTCGGTTGCTGCGTCACGCCGCCAATGACCCCGCCGGTCCAGGAACGGGTCGCCGTCAACTGGGCCAGGTTGGGCAGGGACTTGTCCGTCATGCCCTGGCGGTAGGCATCGTAAGTGATGCCATCCATGCCGATGAACAGCACCTTGGCGTTCGCGCCGCTGCCCGGTTGCACGGTCGGCGGCGCCGCCGTGTCGTCGTCCTTGTCGTCGTCGCCGCCACAGCCGGCCAGCGCGCCCAGGGCCGCCAGCGCAGCGCACCAGCGCTTCCACTTCAATAACTGCATGCTCTTTCCCTTTCGAAACCCGCTTTGTGGGTGGCCCACATAGTGGCGACGCAAGGTGAAAGACCCATGAAGCGAAGAAAGGAATCGTTGATCGATGGATCAGTTTTTTTCTGCAGCGCTACAGACCGCAACAGGAAGGTGCCTGCCTGCGCCTGGCCGAAGCGCCCGATGCGGCGCGCCATCGCGCGGTTGTCATGATCGGCTGCTAGAGTCGGGCGCATTCCCGCCGTACCGCCATCGCCCGACCATGCCCCTGTCTTTGCGCCCGTCCCTGCCCGCCGCCCCCGCCGCGTTCCGTGTCCTCGCCATCCTGGCACTGGCCGCCGGCCTGGGGGTGTGGGGCGCGATACTGTTGGCGCCCGCGCCGGCCGCCCTGCCCGCCGCGGTCTCGGCGCCCGCCCCGCGCGCCGCCGACAACACGCCGGTGGCGCTGTGGTTCGGCCGCGATGAAGCGCTGCGCACGCAGATCAGCGTGCTGGGCGTGATCGCGGCCGGCCCCGACGGCGCCGCGGTCTTCAGCGTCGACGGGGGCCCGCCGCTGGCCTGGCGCGTCGGCGACGAGGTCGCGCCCGGCATCGTGCTCAAGGACATCGGCGCCGACGCCGTCACCGTCGAGCAAGGCGGCCGCGCCAGCCGCCTGGCCACGCCGGCCTCGCCCGCGCCCGATGGCGGCATCGCGCGCGCCGCGCCGTGAGCCGCGCGCCTCATATTGCTGTCATATTTCATGTCCACAATCGCACGCTTCTCACTGAAATACCGGAGTCGTGAAGTGCGCCAGTCATCGCGTGGGCTCGCCCGCCAGCAGGGTTTCACCCTGATCGAGATCATGGTGGTCATCGTGATCATGGGGATTCTTGCCGCCCTGATCGTGCCGCGCGTGCTCGATCGCCCCGACCAGGCGCGCCAGGTCGCCGCGCGCCAGGACATCGGCGGCATCATGCAGGCGCTCAAGCTGTACCGACTGGACAACGGCCGCTATCCGACCACCGCGCAAGGCCTGCGCGCGCTGGTGGAAAAGCCCGAGGGCGCCTCCAACTGGCGCGGCTACCTGGACAAGCTGCCCAACGACCCCTGGGGCCACCCCTACCAATACCTGAGCCCCGGCGTCAAAGGCGAAATCGACGTGTTCTCGTTCGGCGCCGACAACAAGCCCGGGGGAGAAGGCGGCGATGCCGACATCGGTTCGTGGGAACTCTGAGCGCGGTTTCACGCTAGTCGAAGTCATGGTGGTGCTGGTGATCGTCGCCATCGCCGCCAGCATGGTCAGCCTGTCCGTCGGCAAGGGCGCCGATCCGTTGCGCGACGATGCCCAGCGGCTGCTCGACGCCTTCACCGTGGCCGAAGGCGAGGCCCGCAGCGACGGCCGCGCCCTGCGCTGGTCGCCGGCCAGCGGCGGCTGGTCGTTCGAACGCGCCGGCCGCTCCGATGCGCCGACCGCGCAGGACGACAGGCCCCTGCCCATGGACCGGCTGGAACACGACGCGGCCCTGCGCCCGCAGTCCTGGCGCGCCGGCCAGGTGCAGTGGCGCCTGGATCCCGACCGCCCGCTGGTCTTCAACACCGAATGGGTCGCCGATCCATTCAGCCTGCGGCTGCGCGCGGGCGATTCGCATGTGACGCTGACGCGCGACGCCGCCGGACACTATGACATCCGCTGAATTGCCGCCCCTTCCCGCGCGCCGGCGCGGCCGCCAACGCGGCTTCACCCTGATCGAAGTGCTGGTGGCGCTGGCCATCATCGCCGTGGCGATGGGCGCCGCCCTGCGCGCAACCGGCGTCATGGCGGCCAACAACCGCGCCTTGCAGGACAAGACCCTGGCGCTGCTGGCGGCGCAGAATGCGCTGACCCAGCTGCGCCTGGAACAGACGCTGCCGCGGGCCGGCTCCCAGACCGTGGCCTGCCCGCAAGGCGGCCTGGCGCTGCAATGCGAACTGGTGTTCACCAACTCGCTGAACCGCAGCTTTCGCCAGGTCTCCGTCAAAGTGCGCGACGGCGCCAACGGCGCATCCCTGCTACAGCTGGACGGCCTCCTGTCGAGCCTGCGATGACACCTCGCCGCGTTGCCTCCCACGCCCAGGCCGGCTTCACCCTGATCGAAGTGCTGGTGGCGCTGGCGCTGATGGCGCTGGTCAGCCTGATGGCCTGGCGCGGCCTGGACAGCGTCTCCAGCGCGCGCGACTGGATCGCGCGGCAGGCCGACGACACCGATGCCATCGTCCGCGCGCTCGGCCAGATGGGGCGTGACGTGGAGATGGCCTACAACGGCCCCTCGTTCGCCGCCCCCGGCATCGACGCGCGGGTATTCACGTCCGGCGTGCGCCTGCTGCGCGGCGCGGCCGGCACGCAGATCCTTGAAATCCTGCGCCCCGACCCGGACGGCGACGGCCGCTGGCAACGGGTACAGTGGTCGGTGCGCCAGGACGGCCTGTGGCGCGCCAGCGGCGTGCCGGCCGAACAGGGGCCCCTGCCGCCGGTCAACGAGGGCGTGCTGCTGCTGTCCGGCGTGCGCGCGCTGACGCTGCGCGGCTGGGTGACAGGCACGGGCTGGTTGGACACGCGCGCGCCCTTCCCCGCCACGCCGGCCGGCATCGAGATCACCCTCGAGCGCGGCCCGGCCGGCGACCTGCGGCGCTACAGCCGCATCCTGGAGCTGCCATGAGGCCGTCCCTGCCGCGCGAACGCGGCGCCGCGGTGGTCAGCGCGCTGATCATCGTCGCCATCGTCGCCGCCTTGACCACCAGCCTGTTCCAGCGCCAGACCGCCAGCACCCGGCGCATCGAGAACGAAATGGCGCGCGTCCAGGCGCGCATGCTGCTGGCCGGCGGCATCGACTGGGCGCGCCTGGTGATACGCGACCATGGCCGGCGCGAATCCACCACCCGCGGCGACCAGATCTGGGCCACGCCGGTGCTGGACACCCGTATCGAGCGCCCGGGCGACGATCGCGTGGCGGTGTTCTCCGGCAAGGTGGAGGATGAACAGGGCAAGTACAACCTCGGCAACCTGGCCAGCCACGGCGCGCCCCAGCCCGAGCAGGAAAAGGTGCTGCGGCGCCTGCTGGGCGTGATGGGCCTGCCCGATACGCTCGCCGGCCGCATCATCGACATCATCGCCGCCAGCCAGCCGCCGGCGCCAACCGCCGGCGCGCCCACGCCGGCCCAGGGCGGCCAGACGCCGGACGCGCGCGCGCCGCAACCGCGCGGCATCGACGACGTCGCCGCCCTGCTGGGCCTCGAGCCGGCAGTGCGCGGCGAACTGCGACGCACCATGACGGTGCTGCCGGTCGCCACCAGCGTCAACGTCAATACGGCGCCGCCCGAAGTCATCGCCGCGCTGGTGCCGGGCCTGTCGCTCAGCCAGGCGCGCGCCCTGGCTGGCGAACGGGACCGCGGCAACTGGTTCAACAACAGCGGCGATTTCGCCAACCGGCTCGCCGCCACCGGCGTCAAGACGCCGGCGCCCGCGGTCGCCACCGCCAGCGGCTGGTTCCTGGCCAGCGGCGCAGTGGTCTACGAACGGGCCCGGGTATCGATGCAGGCCTTGATACGCAGCGCCCCGCCCACTGCGCCCGACACCATCTGGACGAGAGAGAACCCTTGAAAAATTCCTTGCGCATCGCGCTGGCCCCGCTCGCCGAACTCGGTCCCGGCTCGCCGCTGCCCTACGCCTGGTTCGACCGCCGCGGGCGCTGCGCGCGCCAGGGCGAATTGACGCTGCAGGCCCTGGGGCAGGCCTACCCCCAGGCCGCCTGTGAAGCCGTGCTGCATCCGAGCGACGTGATCGCCACCACGGTGCAACTTCCCGCCGTCGCCAAGGCGCGCTTGAATGCCGCCGTGCTCGGCGCGCTCGAACCGCTGGTGTTGAGCGACCTGGACGACCTGGCGATCGGCCACGGCCCGCGCGGCGCCGATGGCAATGTGGCATTGGCCTGGGCCCCGCGCGAGCCCGTGCGCCGGGCCTGGAGCCTGCTGCACGCGCAGGGGCTGCGCGCCCACGCCCTGGTCGCGCCCCAGGCGCTGGCGCCGCACGAGGCCACGCCACTGCGCGACCCCGCGGACCCGCGCTGGCTGGCGCCGTCGCCATCCTGGTCGCTGGCCATGCCGCAACTGGCGCCTGCGCGCGTATCGCGCTGGCGCCCTGCCTGGCGCTGGAGCGCGATCGCCGCGGCGGTGTGGATCGGCGGACTGAACCTGCATGCGGCGCAATTGCGCGGCGAGGCCCAGGCCTTGCGCGACGGCATGCGCCGGCAAGTGCTGGCGGCCTTTCCCGAAGTGCCGGTGGTGCTCGACCCCGCCCGGCAGGCGCAACAGGGACTCGAGGCGCTGCAAAGCCGCCGCGGCGGCGCCCATGCCGGCGATTTCCTGCCGCTGGCGCGGGCCGCCGCCAAGACCCTGCCGTTTGCCGCCGACAACGTGGCGCAACTGGGCTACGCCGACCAGGCGCTGACGCTGCAATTGGCCGACAGCGGCGCCCAGGCGCAGCGCGTGGCCGAAACGCCCGCCTTGGTCAAGCAGGCGGCCGCCCAGGGCCTGAAGCTCGAGCGCGGCGACACCGACAACACCTGGCGCATCACGCGCACGCAACCATGAAGCCCATCGAACGCCTGAGCGCCGGCTGGCGCGCCGCCGTCCTTCCCCTGGCCCCCGCCGCCCGGCGCGCGCGCCAACGCTACCAGGCATTGGCCCCGCGCGAGCGGCTGCTGGTCAATGGCGCCGCCGCCCTGCTGGGCGCGGCCCTGGTGTTCACGGTGCTGATCGAACCGGCGCTGGATTCGGTGCGCAAGCTGCGCGACGAACTGCCGCGCCTGCGCGGTCAGGCCGCCATGGTGGCCGACCTGACCACGCAGGCCGCGACGCTGCGCGGCAAACGCACGGGCCCGGCCGCGACCCTGCCGACCGCGGCGGATATCGGCGCCAGCCTGGATCGCGCCGGGTTGCCGGCCGACCATTGGAAAGTGGCGGAGCCCGGTCCGGGCGACAGCATCACCGTGGCCGTGACCGAGATCCCGTCGTCGGCGCTGCTGCGGTGGCTGGAAAACACCGCCGGCGACTGGGGCCTGATGGTCAAGACGGTAGCCCTGACGCGCGCCACCAATGCCAACGGCCGTCCTTTGCCCGGCCTGGTGAACGGCAGCGTGACACTGGCCTTGCCCGGCCCGCAGGCGCGTTCCTGATGCGCCTGCCCCGCCTGTCCAAGCGCGCCGGCCTGGCGCTGGCCTGCGCCGCCAGCGCCCTGGTTTTCGGTAGCGCCGTACTGCCGGCCCGCTGGCTGCTGGCCCTGCAGCCGGACGATGCCCCGCTGGTCCTGGCGGATGCCGCCGGCACCCTCTGGAACGGCGCCGCCTGGATCGCGCTGGGTCCGCCCGGCGCGCGCCGCATGCTGCCGCAACCGCTGCATTGGCAATGGCGCTGGTCGTCGCTGACGCTGGAGCTGTCGCATCCGTGGCTGCAGGGGCCACTACGCGCCGGCCTGGGCTGGGACGGCGTGGCCGTGTCGGCGCAATCGCTGCGGCTGCCGGCCACGGTGTTGCCGGCATTGGGCGCGCCCTGGAATACGCTGGCGCCCGAGGGCACGCTGGAAATCAGCTGGCAGGCATTGCGCCTGGGCGCCGCCCTGCCGCAAGCGCCCCTGGCCGAGTTGCGCTGGCGCGATGCGGCCACCGCCCTGTCGCCGGTGGCGCCCGTGGGCACCTATGTGCTGCGGGTGCGCGGCGACGGCCGCGCCGGCGCCACGCTGGCGCTCAGCACCGACAGCGGCCCGCTGGCGGTCACCGGCCAGGGCAGCCTCAACGCCCGTGGCGTGCGCTTCCAGGGCCAGGCCACCTTTGCCGCCGGCGCCACCGAGGCCGAACGCGGCGCGCTCGACGGCCTCATGTCCGCGCTGGGGCGGCGCAGCGACGACACGGTGGTCTTCGGCACCGGCAAATAGCGCCGGGATAGCCCCGGACGCCGGCCGCCGCGTTGCGCGCCGGCCACGTCGCGCCCAATACCAGACCGATTCACGTGCCGTCGCGCGCTCCCGCCACGGCCCCTCGCGCAGTCCGCGCCACGCCCCGCCTGCCGGCACGCAGCCGGCCCGCGCGGCCATCCCGCGGCCACACCCTAATCTCGGACCGGCTCGCGATTGACGCAAAAATTCATAAAACATAACGTTTTGAATTGTTTTTACCTTCACCGTGTTGCTTCGCTCGCGCCATGCCACATTCCCCCGCCTCTCCCGCCGACATCCGCTACGCCCCTCTTTCGCCCGGCGCCGCGGCGCGCGGTCTCGCAACGGCCGGTTCCTGTATCAACTGACGCGCCATGGCCCGGGCTCGTCGCCCGTGGCGCCTGGCGCGTCGCTCCTGGAACCTGCCCATCAGATGCCCTGCGCCATGCCTTCCGTCTTTGCCCCCCGTACGCCGCTGCGCCTCGCCGTGCTGGCGGCGTCCCTGACCACCGCCTGGACCGCCCAGGCGCAGAATGTTGGAACCGCTGGCGTCCCTGCCCCCACACTGGCCCCGATCACCGTCATTGACCGCTCCAACCAGGGCTCGATGCGCCCCGGCGCATTGCGCGACGAACTGGTCAAGACCGAATCCATCAGCGAACGCGCCATCGCCAAGGCAGGCGCCACCAACGTCAACGAAGCGCTCGACAAGAATCCCGGCATCGCCGTCCAGGTCGAATGCTCGATCTGCAACGTACGCAACATCCTGCTCAACAACCTGCCGGGCCGCTACACCACGCTGATGATCGACGGCGTGCCGATCTTCTCCTCGGTGTCCTCGGCCTACGGACTGGACAGTGTCAGCGTCTATGGCGTCGAACGCATCGACGTGGCGCGCGGCGCCGGCGCCAGCCTGATCGCGCCCGAGGCGCTGTCCGGCTCGGTCAACATCGTCACCAAGCGCCCCACCGAGGCCGAGAACCGCGCCCGCGCGCAGATCGGCAGCTACGGCTCGCGCCAGGGCGACGCCTACCTGGCGCGGCCGTTCGAAGGCGGCGCCATCACCGCCACGCTCAACTACAACAAACACGATTCCGTCGACGCCGACCACAACGGCATCTCCGAATACACCGGCTACGACCGCCGGCTGGGCGGCATCGGCTTCTTCCTGGACGACGCCGGCGGCTTCAAGGTGCGCGGCCGGCTCGACGTGGTCAACGAAAAACGCGGCGGCGGCGCGCTCGGCACGGACTACTCCGCCATCAAGCACAGCACCACGGGCAATCCCTTCGACTGGCGCGGCGGCGTGCACGGCTCGCCCGACCGCGACGGCTGGGTCAATCCGGCGGACGGCAGCGTCATGGCCTACGACGACGGCCGCGGCGGCATGTCCGAGATCATCTTCACCGACCGCGTGCAGTTCATCTCCACCGGCGAAAAACGCTTCGGCGACAGCCTGCTGCGGCTGGCCGTGGGCGCGGCCGAGCACAAGCAGGACAGCTTCTACGAACTGGCCACCTACGTCGCCCGCCAGAAGCAGTACTACGCCGAGGCCAGCTGGCAGACGCCCATCGCGGGCTGGTTGACCACCCTGGGCACCAACTTCCGCTACGAAGATTTGAGAAGCCACGGCAGCATGGAAGACGGCACGCCGGTACGCGGCGTCGACGACTACACCTACCGGACCCCGGCGCTGTTCCTGCAAGCCTATCGCTCCCTGTTCGATGACGCGCTTGAAATCAATGGCTCGGTGCGCTACGACCACCACAACGTCTTCGGCAGCATCACCTCGCCGCGCCTGAACGCGCTCTGGCACCACACCGAGCGGCTCTCCAGCCGCTTCAGCGTCGGCAAGGGGTTCCGCGCGCCCACCAGCTTCTTCGAGCAGGAACATGGCATCCTCAACACGATCCGCATCGATCGCCAGATCAGCAAGCCCGAAGAATCGCTCAACGCCAGCTATGCGCTGAACTACGCCGACGACCGGCTGGCCGTGACCGGGTCGTACAACTACAACCACATCAAGAATTTCGCGACGCTCGATCCCGGCCAGACCGACGCCGACGGCAAGCCGATCACGGTGTTCGGCAGCGCCGGGCAGCCTGTCATCGTGCAGGGTGTCGATGTGACGCTGTCCTACCTGGTCACGCCGGCGCTGACGGTCATGGCCGCTGCCGAGGGCTTCAACTACAGATTCCCCGCGGGCACGCTGATCTTCGCCCGTCCCAACGCCAAGGCCTATCTTGGCCTGGACTACGACCGCGGCGATCTCGACCTGAACGCCAAGCTGGTCTGGACTGGCCCGATGAACCTGCGCAAGTTCCACGACGACGGCTCGGGCCAGCAGGATCGCTACAACCTCGACGGCACGCCCAAGCGGGACAAGAGCCCGGGTTTCTTCACCCTCGATGTGCGCGGCGAGTACGCCATCAACAAGCATTTCACGGTCTACGCCGGGGTCGACAACGTGTTCGACTACAAGCAGTCGGACAAGGAAAGCCCGCTTTTCGTCAATGGCGACGGCGGCTTCGACGTGACCCAGCTGTGGGGGCCGAGCCGCGGGCGCTACCTGTACGCCGGCACCAAGCTGAGCTTCTGATGCGTCGATTGCTGCTGTGGCCATGCCTGGCGCTGTGCGCCCCGCCCATCCTGGCGGGCGCCCAGCCGGCCGGCCGCCCGCAGGCGGGCCTGGCCTGGGACTTCTCGCTGCCGGCGCTGGACGGCGGCCGCTTCGTGCGGCTGTCGGACCAGCAAGGCCCGGTCCTGGTGAATTTCTGGAGCCGAGACTGCCCGCCCTGCGTCACCGAGTTGCCGCGCCTGCAAGCATTCGCCGACGCCCATCCCACGTGGACGGTGTTGCTGGTCAGCACCGATACCCCGGCCGCCGCCACCGAATTCGTCCGCGCCCATGCGATCACGCTGCCGGTGCTGCGCCCCGGCGGCAATGTCGCGGCCCTGATGCGCAGCGCCGGCAACCGCGTCGGCGCCCTACCCTTCACCGTGGCGACCCGGGCGGCCCGCGTCTGCGACGGACAGCTGGGCGCACTGTCAGCCACGGACCTGCGGCGCATCGCCGGCGCCTGCGCGGACGCGCAGGCGCCGGCCAAAGCGACGCCCTGAGCGCGCGCGATCACGCTCCGCCGCGCGCGGCTACGCGTCGCGGGTCACGCGCAGGATTTCCTCGGGCGAAGTCTCGCCGCTTTCCACCCAGCGCGCGCCGTCCTCGCGCATGCTGAGCATGCCGGCGGCGCTGGCGGCGCGGCGCAGTTCGCGCTCGTCGCTGCCTTCGTGGATCAAGCGGCGCGCCTCGTCGTCGACCGTGAACAATTCGTGGATGCCGGAACGACCCGCGTAGCCGGTGTGATTGCAGGCCTCGCAGCCCACCGGCTGGAACACCCGCGCGCCATCCTGCGTCGCCGGCTTCTTGCAGGCGGGGCACAGCTTGCGCACCAGCCGCTGCGCCAGCACGCCGAGCAGCGAGGACGACAGCAGGAACGGCTCCACCCCCATGTCGGTCAGGCGCGTCACCGCCGACACCGCGTCATTGGTATGCAACGTGGCCAGCACCAGGTGGCCGGTGAGCGAGGCCTGCACCGCGATCTGCGCGGTTTCGAGGTCGCGGATTTCACCGATCATGATGACGTCCGGGTCCTGCCGCAGGATCGCGCGTAGCGCCAGCGCGAAACTCATGTCGATCTTGGCGTTGACCTGCGTCTGGCTGATGCCAGCCAGGTCGTACTCGATGGGATCCTCGACGGTCAGGATATTGGTGGTGGCGGCGTCCAGCCGGCTCAACGCCGCATACAGCGTGGTGGTCTTGCCGCTGCCGGTGGGTCCGGTCACCAGCACGATGCCGTGCGGCTGGCGGATCAGGCGATCGAGCTGGCGCAGCACGCCCGGCGCCATGCCCAGCTTTTCCAGCTGCAGCCGGCCGGCCTCCTTGTCCAGCAGGCGCAGCACCGCCCGTTCGCCATGACCGGTCGGCAGGGTCGACACGCGCACGTCGATCGGACGGCCGCCCACCCGCAACGCGATGCGGCCATCCTGCGGCAGGCGCTTTTCGGCGATGTCCAGGTGCGCCATGATCTTGATGCGCGAAATCAACGCCGCATGCAGCGCCTTGCGCGGCGACACCACGTCGCGCAGCGTGCCGTCGACGCGGTAGCGCACCACCGAATGGGTCTCGAACGGTTCGATGTGGATATCGCTGGCGCCATCGCGCGCGGCCTGGGCGAACAGCGCGTTGATCATGCGGATCACCGGCGCGTCGTCCTGCGCGTCCAGCAGGTCGGCCACCTCCGGCATGTCCTGCAGCAGGCGGTCCAGGTCGATCTCGTTTTCGGCCACGCCCATCACCGAGGCGGCGTCCTCGGCGTGGCTGTAGGCCGCCGCCAGCAATGTCTCAAGCGCCTCGTCGTCCACCTGCGCCACGGCGATGTCGCCGTGGCAGCGCCGGATCTCGCGCACCGCCCATTCCGGCGTGCGCGGGCTCACGGTCAGTTGCGCATGGCCGGCGCGCAGCGACAGCACCGCCCGCTGCGCCCGCGCCCACGCGTACGGCAAGGGATGCGCGCTCATAGGTGCGACACCAGCTCGCCCTTGAAGCCCAGCTCGCGCAGCAGCGCGGTGGCCGTGGAGATGGTGCCGGGGTCCTTGGACACCTGGCTGCGCACCACATAGCCCATGCCGCCTGGACCGGTCTGCACATAGGCCTGCAGGCCGCTGGCCTGGACGCGCTGGGCAATGCGATCGGCTTCGCCGCGGGTCTTGACCGAGGCGAACTGCAGGGTCGCGCTGGTGGTGTCGGCTTCGCCGTAGAGCGAGGCGGGATCGCGCGCCACGCTCACGCCCAGCGGCAGGTTGGCGCGGATCGGCAGCGACGGATCGCTGGTCTGGGGCGCCGCCGGATACTGGCGCACCGCGAACGACTCGACCGTGGTGGGCGGCGGCCGCCGCATCGTTTCGGCCAGTTGCTCGGGCCGCATGTCATAGACGTTGTTGGACACCGACGGCGCCGAGCCCGGCGGCGGCAGCATCGGCGCCTGCATGTTGGGCAGCAGCCAATGATTGCCCGGCTGCGCGCCGCCCTGGGCGCGGCGCATGTAGTCGTAGCGGTCCATCGTCACGCTGGCGCTCTGGCGCGCGTCGCGCACCACGTAGGGACGCAGGAACACCATCAGGTTGGTCTTGGTGCGCTTGCGGCTGTCGTACTTGAACAGCGAACCCAGCACCGGAATCGAGCTCAGGCCCGGCACGTTGTTGGAGGTCAGCGTCACGTTGTCTTCGAGCAGGCCGCCCAGCACGATGATCTGGCCGTCATCGATCAGCACGCTGGTATCGATGGCGCGCTTGTTGGTGACGATGCCCGTGGTGGCCGACGAACGGCTCTCGTCGATGCTGCTGACTTCCTGGTAGATGTCGAGCTTGACCGCGCCGCCCTCGGAGATCTGCGGCCGGATGTTCAGCTTCAGGCCGACGTCCTCGCGCTGGATGGTCTGGAACGGGTTGTTGTTGTTGCCGCCGTTGGTGACGTACTGGCCGGTCACGAACGGCACCGTCTTGCCCACCAGGATGCTGGCGGACTGGTTGTCCAGCGTCAGCAGGTTCGGCGTGGACAGGATGTTGGCCTCGCCGGTGTTCTGCATCGCGCGCGCCAGCACCCCCAGGTTGATGACCTTGTTGCCCAGCACGTCCACCGTGCCCTTGACCACGCCCAGGCTCAGGCCGCTGCCGAGCGCGTCGATCGAGGTGGGGCCGGTGCCCGTCAGGCCGCTGCCGCCCAGGTTGGTGCCGCCGATGAAGCTGGTGCCGCCACTGTTGATGTTGCCGGCGCCGGTCATCCACTGGATGCCGAATTCGGCCGCCGCCTGCTCGCTGACCTCGACGATCAGGCTTTCCACCAGCACCTGCGCGCGGCGCTGGTCGAGCTGGTCGATCACTTCGCGCAGGCTGCGGTACAGCGGCTCCGGCGCGGCAATGATCAGCGAGTTGGTGGCCGGATCGGCCTGGATGGTGGCGCCGCCCGCGGAATACGACACCGCCTGGTTGCCGGAATCGTCGCGCGCGATGCGCTCCTGGTCGCCCGACAGGCCGCCCTTGGCGTTGCCGGACGCATTCGTCGAGCTGGACATGCCCAGGCCGGTGCCGGTATTGCCGCCGGAACCCTGGGGCGACCGGTTGCCGCCGGCCTGGCCGGGACCGCCGCCAGCGCCGCCCGAGGGATTGGCTCCCGGCGCCGAATTGGCCTGGCCAGCCAGCAAGCCGCCCAAGACTTCGGCGATGCGGGTGGCCTGCGCGTTGCGCATGTAGACCACGTGCAGGTTGCCCGCGCGGTTCTGCTGCGCGTCCAGCTTCATGATCAGGTCCCGCGCCAGCCGGGTGCGCGCCGGGCTGCCCGCGCGGATCAGGACGCTGTTGCTGCGCGGGTCCGCCACCACCGCGATGCGCTGCGTCGGATCGCTGCTCTGCGTATCCAGCAGCTGCGAGGCCAGGATGGCGATGTCGGACGCGATGCCCGAACGGATCGGCACCACATCGGTGTCGATCGAACTGGGCACATCGATACGGGCGATCACCGCCGCGATGCGGTCCAGGTTGTCGGCGTAGTCGGTCACCACCAGCGTGTTGTTGCCCGGATACGCATTGATCGGGTTGTTGGGCGGCACCATCGGGCGCAGCACCGGCACCAGGTTGGCCGCGTTCTCGTACTTCAGCGGGAATACGCGCGTCAGCATCTCGCCGCTGTTGCCCGATGCGCCACGCGCGAACGCCGCCACCGGCACCGGCCCCTTGGCCGCGCCGGCCGGGGTGGCCGCCGGGCGCGGATCGCCCACCACCGCGCTGCCCTGCAGCTTGGCATCGGCCTCCGGCACCACCCGCGTCACGCCGTCCACCTCGACGATCGCAAAGCCCTGCAGCCGCAGCGCGCCGGTAAGCATCGACAGCGCCTGGCCGCTATCGACCGGCCGGTCGGACACCAGCGTGAGCTTGCCCTTCACGCGCGGATCCACCAGGAAATTGCGCTTGGTGAACAACGACAGCGCACGCAGCACGGCGGGGATGTCCGTGTCGACGAAGTTCAGGCTGACGCGATTGTCCGCCTGTTGAGCATGGGCCTGGTTGGCCGCGGGTCCGAGTTGGCTTGCCGCGAGCAAAACCGCTAGGCTGAGTTGCGCGATATGACGCATGACGGGATGTGCCTGAGACGTGAAGTCGTGTGAAAAAACGTGAAAGCGCGTCGGAGTATACGGGGTGACACTGCAACACTACGGTCATAATCCAAAGGCAAGGTGACGGGCTGCAAAGCCTTGATTTACGGGCCTTTGCGCCGATCGGCGCGGAGCCCGAACCACCTCCCACCATGCCATCCTTTCGTTACGAAGCGACTGACGCGCTCGGCAAAATCGTGCACGGCACGATCGACGCCGACAGCGAGCGCGGCGCCCGCAACCAGCTGCGCGGCCGCGGCCTGCTGCCCCTGTCGACCTCTCCCGCCGCGCGCGCCGAAGGCCTGGGCGCCGCCCTGCGCACGCGCCTGTCCGACGCCGACCTGGCCTGGCTCACGCGCCAGCTCGCCAGCCTGCTCGCCGCCCGCCTGCCGCTGGACGCCGCGCTCGGCGCCACGCTCGAACAGGCCGAGAAGAAACACATCGCCGCCACGCTCGAAGGCGTGCGCGACGATGTGCGCGCCGGCCATCGCCTGTCCACCGCGCTGGCCTCGCGTCCGCGCGACTTCCCCGAGATCTACCGCGCCCTGATCGGCGCCGGCGAGGAATCCGGCGACCTGGCGCAGGTCATGGAAAAACTGGCCGACTACATCGAGGAACGCAATACGCTGCGCAGCAAAGTCATGACGGCGTTCATCTACCCCGCCGTGGTCGCCTGCGTCTCCGTCATCATCGTGGTCTTCCTGCTGGGCTACGTGGTGCCGCAGGTGGTGTCCGCCTTCAACCACGCCAAGCAGCAGCTGCCGCTGCTGACCCGCATCATGCTGGCGCTGTCCGACTACGTGCGCGAATGGGGCCTGGCCACCGGCGCCGTCATCGCGCTGGCCATCGTGCTGTGGCGTTACTCCCTGCGCGTGCCCGCCGCCCGCCGCGCCTGGCACGCCCGCGTCCTGCGCCTGCCCCTGGCCGGCCGCTTCGTGCTCGGCGTCAACGCCGCCCGCTTCGCCTCGACCCTGGCCATCCTCTGCGGCAGCGGCGTCGCCCTGCTCACCGCCCTCGAAGCCGCCCGCCGCACCCTCGGCAACGACGTCCTGCGCGGCGCCGTCGACGAAGCCGCGGCCCGCGTGCGCGAAGGCGCCTCGCTATCGGCCTCGCTGGCCGCGCAAAAAGCCTTCCCCTCGCTCCTCATCCACCTCATCGCCAGCGGCGAAAAGACCGGCCAGCTCCCCGAATTGCTGGACCGCGGCGCCCAGAACCTGTCCCGCGACCTCGAACGCCGCGCCATGGCCATGACCGCCCTGCTCGAACCCGCTCTCATCCTGCTGATGGGCGGCTTCGTCCTGCTGATCGTGCTGGCCGTGATGATGCCGATCCTGGAAATGAATCAACTGATCCGCTAGACGCACAAAAGGAAAAGGCCCGCGTCCACCCGCGGGCCTCGGAGAGTCGATGACGGACGCCAACAGGGGCGGCGACCAACCGCTAAACATTCACGACGAACAACACGCAAACCATCAGGCAAAACGCGCATCAAAGACGCCGCCAGTCAAAGCCGCAGCCACTCCCCCTCTCTACCCCAGCGCGAAGCGACACCGGTCGACGCCTGCCACCGCGTATGCCCGAGGCGGCCGCCCGCGCGGCCGTCTCGGGCGGGCCCCGCAAGTCCTCCGCAGGCAGCCGCCGCAGCAGCGCTTCATTTCTCAAAGGTGCGAGCCCGGCGCGCTGGCGTGACGGGTGCGGGCGCCGTCGATGCGCCCGAGGGAATCTGAAGGCAGTCGCCGCAGGCGACAACGAAGATGACGAAGGGGCAGTCCGGAGCGAACGCTCCGGACCGCAATCGTTGGCGCCCGCACCCGTCGCGTCAGCGCGCCGGGCGGCCCAAGAACACAACACCTGCCAAAAAAACTTCGGGGAGACCATAACGATCCCCCCGACAGTCAACCCAAAACCGAATCCAGCGCAAATTCAAAGCGCCTCTTCGTCGCTCTCCCCCGTCCGAATCCGGATGGCCTGTTCCACCGGCGTCACGAAGATCTTGCCATCGCCGATCTTGCCGGTACGGGCCGCCTTCACCACCGCCTCGATCGCTGCCTCGACCTGGTCATCCGGCAGCACCACCTCGACGCGGATCTTCGGCAGGAAATCCACCACGTATTCCGCCCCGCGGTAAAGCTCGGTATGCCCCTTCTGGCGCCCGAACCCCTTCACTTCGGTCACGGTCAGCCCGCTGACGCCGACCTCGGCCAGCGCTTCGCGGACTTCGTCGAGCTTGAAGGGTTTGATGATGGCGGTGACTTGTTTCACGTTGGTCGTCCTGATTGTTCGATCTGTTGCGGCGCCCCGGGGTACATATCGGACCAGGGCACGATGATTGAGAGAATACCACCGGCGCCCGGCCCGCCAAGCCCGGCGCCTGGCCTGCCGGGAAAACCCGCAGACCGGTCAGGCCGGCGGCGTCTGGTCGGGAATCCGGTCGGCGTCGCGCATCCACACCACCGACTCGGAATCGCTCGGCGCGCGCCAGTCGCCACGCGGCGACAGCGACCCGCCCGAGCCCACCTTGGGCGCGTTCGGCACGCAAGTGCGCTTGAACTGGCTGAGACGGAAGAACCGGTCCAGGAAGATCTTCAGGTTGCGCTTGATGGCCGCCAGGTCGTACTGGTTGCGCGCCACGTGGCCGCCTTCCGGCCAGGCGCCGGCATCGCGGTCGCGCCAGGCCGCCAGCGCCAGGAACGCCACCTTGGTCGGCGCGAAACCGTAGCGCAGCGTGTAGTACAGGTTGAAATCCTGCAGCTCGTAGGGCCCGATCGTGTCTTCGCTCTTCTGGGTCGGCTTGCCGTCGTCGCCGCCCGGCACCAGTTCGGGGCTGACATCCGTGCCCAGCACGTCCAGCAGCACCGCCGCGCCCGCCTCGCCCAGGCGGCCGGATTCGGCCACCCAGCGCACCAGGTGCGTGATCAGCGTCTTGGGCACGCTGGCGTTGACGCTGTAATGGGACATGTGGTCGCCCACGCCATAGGTGCACCAGCCCAGCGCCAGCTCGCTCAGGTCGCCCGTGCCGATGACGATGGCGCTGTTGAAATTGGCGATGCGGAACAGATGGTTGGTGCGCTCGCCGGCCTGCACGTTCTCGAACGTGATGTCGTACACCGGCTGGCCGTCGGCATAGGGATGGCCGAGGTCCTTGAGCATCTGCAGGCAGCTGGGGCGGATGTCGACCTCGGAGGCCGTGCAGCCCACCACCGCCATCAACTGGCGCGCCTGCTGCAGGGTGCGCGTACTGGTGGCGAAACCCGGCATGGTCACGGCCAGGATGTTGGCGCGCGGCAGTCCCAGCGTGTCCATGGCCTGGGCGCAGACCAGCAGCGCGTGGGTCGAATCCAGCCCACCCGAGATGCCGATGACCACCTTGGACATGCCGCTGGCCGAGAGCCGCTGCGCCAGCGCCTGCACCTGGATGTTGTAGACCTCCTTGCAGCGCTCGTCGCGGCGCCGGGGGTCGGCCGGCACGTACGGAAAGCGCGCCACGCGCCGCTCCAGCGGCAGCTCGGCGTCCTCCAGCGGCGCCGCGACCGGCACCAGCACCTGGCGGAACTTGCGCACTTCATCGCGGTGGCGCCGCGCCGACTGGCCGAAGGTGGTCTGGTGCATGCGCTCGCGCGACAGGCGCTCCAGGTCGACGTCGGCAAACAGCAGGTGCGACTCGTTCAGGAAGCGCTCGGACTCGCCCAGCAGCTCGCCGTTTTCGTAGATCAGCGCCTGGCCGTCCCAGGCCAGGTCGGTGGACGACTCGCCGCGGCCGGCCGAGGTGTACATGTAGGCCGCCAGGCAGCGCGCCGACTGCTGCGCCACCAACTGGTGGCGGTAGGCAGACTTGCCGACCACGATGTTCGAGGCCGACAGGTTCACCAGCACCGTGGCGCCGGCCAGCGCCGCGAACGAGGACGGCGGGATCGGCACCCAGACGTCTTCGCAGATCTCGACGTGGAACTGGAACAGCGGCAGCTTCTCCATCTGGAACAGCAGCTCGGGGCCGAACGGCACCGTCTGGTCCAGCAGGCGGATCTCGGTGGCGACGGCGCAATCGGCCGCGCTGAACTGGCGCGCTTCGTAGAATTCGCTGTAGTTGGGCAGGAAACTCTTGGGCACCACGCCCAGGATGCGGCCGCCGGCAATGACCACGGCGCAGTTGTACAGCTGGTGCGCCACCCGCAGCGGCGCGCCGACGATGACGGCGATATCCAGCTCGGCCGTGGCCCGCGCCACCTGGTCCAGCGCCGCCTCGCAGGCGTCCAGGAGGGCCTTCTGGTGGAACAGGTCGTCGCAGGTATAGGCCGACAGGCCCAGTTCGGGGAACGCCACCAGCACGGCGCCGCCCTGGGCCGCCTGCTGCGCCAGCGCGATGGTCTGCGCGGCATTGAAGGCCGGGTCCGCGACCTTGCACTCGGGCACGCCCACGGCGACCCGGGCGAAGCCATGGGAATACAGGTTGAAAAACGGGTTCGACATCGGATCCATCGCCTGGGGCGCCTTGATACGGAACTGCACGAAACGGGCCTGCTGCAGGCCCTGGGAATCCTACCGGGCGATTATCTCACGGCGTCATGCGCCGGACGGCGGCGTCAGGCGCTCAGGATCGGCCCGGTGATGCGCGCCTTCGGCAGCCATCGCGGCCTGGACGGCGCCCTCGCGCAGGTAGTTGCCCATGGCGCCGATGTCCGCGCCAGACGGCTGCTGGTACAGCCGCAGGCCCAGTTCCGGCAGGATCGCCAGCAGATGGTCGAAGATGTCGCCCTGGATGCGCTCGTACTCGACCCAGGCGGTGACGGCGGTGAAGCAATAGACCTCGACCGGGATGCCGTCGGCGGTGGGTTCCATCATGCGCACCATCATCGCCATGTCCTGGCGCACCTCGGGGTTCTGCTTCAGGTAGGCCAGGCCGTAGGCGCGGAAAGTGCCGATGTTGGTCAGGCGGCGGCGGTTGGCCGGCACGCTGGCCAGCTCGCCCATGGTCTGGTTGGCCTGGGCAATGTCCTGCGTCTTGACCCGCAGGTAGTCGTGCAGCAGCCGGAAGCGCATCAGCCGCTGGGCCTCGTCGTCGGTCAGAAAGCGCACGCTGCTGGCGTCGATGCGCAGGGTGCGCTTGATGCGCCGGCCGCCCGATTCGAACATGTGGCGGTAGTTGCGGTAGCTTTCCGAGAACAGCTTGTAGGTCGGCACCGTGGTGACGGTGTTGTCCCAGTTCTGCACCTTGACCGTATGCAGGGCGATGTCCTTGACGAAGCCGTCGGCGTTGGACTGCGGCATCTCGATCCAGTCGCCGATGCGCAGCATGTCGTTGCTGGTGAGCTGGGTGCTGGCCACCAGCGACAGCAGCGTGTCCTTGAACACCAGCAGCAGCACCGCCGACAGCGCGCCCAGGCCGGAGATCATCCACAGCGGCGAGCGGTCGATCAGGATGGAAAGCACCAACACGGTGCATACCGCCATCAGGATCAGCTTGCTGATCTGGATATAGCCCTTGATCGAGCGGGTCTGCGCCCGGGTGGTGGCCGAATAGGTGTCCTGCCAGGCGCTCAGCACCCCGGAAAACGCCACGAACACGCAGATCCAGGCGCCGGCGTGGGCCAGCCGCCCGACCAGCGTGGCGGCCTTCTCGACGTGCGGCACCAGTTCGATGCCCACCGACACCACCGCGAATGGCACCGCGTACCACAGGTTCTGATAGGCGCGACGGCGCTGCAGCGCCTTGTCCCAGTCCTCGTGGCCGCTGACCACCAGCAGCCGGTGCGCCAGCAGCAGCACCACCCGCGCGACCACCCACTGGACGAACAACGCCGTCAGGATCAGCACGCCGATGCCGACCAGCGTCTGCGCCCACGGCTGGTGCGGCATATAGGTATCGAGTTCGGTGGCCAGCTGTTCCCATTCCATGGGCATAGGTCGTGTGCTCTCTTTCGGGTGACGGGGGGACGTTTTCATCTTGAGGCGGCTCGGCGATGAAAAAACGCCGTAGACCGCCGGATATGACCCTGAATTATCCGACAACTCGCGCCGCCGCGAGTTTCCAGCCGCAACAGCGGGGCGTCCCTGCCTCGCACCGGATTCGTCAGGCGCCCGGGGCAGGCCCTATAATCCCCGCCATCATGGCAAACACTCCCTCCCCCGATCAAAACCAGTTCGCCAACAAGGCGCAGGCCTGGTCCGCCCGGTTCTCGGAACCGGTTTCCGAACTCGTCAAACGCTACACGGCGTCCGTGGACTTCGATAAGCGCCTGGCGCGCGTCGACATCCAGGGTTCGCTGGCGCACGCCGACATGCTGGCGGCCCAGGGCATCATCGGCGCCCAGGACCTGGCCGACATCCAGCGCGGCATGACCCAGATCCTGTCGGAAATCGACGCCGGCAGCTTCCAGTGGCTGCTCGACCTCGAAGACGTGCACCTGAACATCGAGAAGCGCCTGGTCGAGCTGGTCGGCGATGCCGGCAAGCGCCTGCACACCGGCCGTTCGCGCAACGACCAGGTGGCCACCGACATCCGCCTGTGGCTGCGCGGCGAAATCGACACCCTGATCGACCTGCTGCGCCAGCTGCGCCACGCGCTGGCCACGGTGGCGCTGGACAACGCCGCCACCATCATGCCGGGCTTCACCCACCTGCAGGTGGCCCAGCCCGTCACGTTCGGCCACCACCTGCTGGCCTACGCCGAGATGTTCGGCCGCGACGCCGAGCGCCTGGCCGACTGCCGCCGCCGCGTCAACCGCCTGCCGCTGGGCGCCGCCGCCCTGGCCGGCACCTCGTTCCCGATCGACCGCGAACGCGTCGCCAAGACCCTGGGCTTTGACGGCGTCTGCCGCAATTCGCTCGACGCCGTCTCCGACCGCGACTTCGCCATCGAGTTCTGCGCCGCCGGCGCGCTCATCATGACGCACGTCTCGCGCCTGTCCGAAGAACTGGTGCTGTGGATGAGCCCGCGCGTCGGCTTCATCGACCTGGCCGACCGCTTCTGCACCGGCAGCTCGATCATGCCGCAGAAGAAGAACCCCGACGTGCCTGAACTGGCGCGTGGCAAGACCGGCCGCGTCAACGGCAACCTGGTCGCCCTGCTGACCCTGATGAAGGGCCAGCCCCTGGCCTACAACAAGGACAACCAGGAAGACAAGGAAGGCCTGTTCGACACCGTCGACACCGTGCGCGACACGCTGACGATCTTCGCCGACATGGCCGCCGGCATCAAGGTCAAGGCCGACAACATGCGCGCCGCCGCGCTGCAGGGCTTCGCCACCGCCACCGACCTGGCCGACTACCTGGTCAAGCGCGGCGTGCCGTTCCGCGACGCCCACGAAGTGGTGGCCCACGCCGTGCGCGACTGCGAACAGCGCGGCTGCGACCTGGCCGACCTGTCGCTGGATGAGCTCAAGGCCTATCACCCGACCATCGGCGACGACGTGCACCAGGTGCTGACGCTGGAAGGCTCGGTGGCCGCGCGCAAGCACGTGGGCGGCACCGCCCCCGAGCGCGTGGCCGAGGAAGCCCGCCGCGTGCTGCAGGAGACGGCGGCGTAACACGCCGGCGATTCCCTGGCGGGTAAACAAGCGGCCCCGGATTTCCGGGGCCGTTTTTCATGGGTGGATACGCTCGCGTGACGAACGCAATCAGGCCAGCGACACCTCCAGGCGCCGCCCAAGCTGCTCCAACGCCGACTCGACCTGCTCGATCCGGGATGCGTGCCGCACATCCAGCAGACGATCCACTTGCGGCATGTGCACGCCCATGCGGCGAGCCAACTCCGCCTTGCGCACACCTTGCTGGATCATCTCGTTGGACAGGAACACCTTGCTGGTGATCAGTGCCGGCAAGGTCACCGACGCCTGCCCCGCCGATACGGGCGACGGCAGCGGAATGGGGCGGCGCGCGTCAAAGTAGATTTCCAGCGCAGCCTCAAGCGCTTCCCTGGCGTTGATCGCGGCCTCTTGCTCGTCGTCACCAACCGTCAACGCTTCCGGAATATCTGGAAATCGAACGAGCCAGGTGCGATTGGAATCAAGCGTCAGGGTGAACGGATAGGTCAGCATGTAAGCCTCCCGGTTACCGAACTGGGGAAAAGTGCAGAGCACAGGGCGTGAGCGTCGATCGCATTGAATCCGTCATTATTTCAATCCGAGCTGCTTCTTGATTTCATGTTCAAGGTGTTTACCCATTTCCTTGGAGCCATGGTACGGAAAGATCGTCGTGGCGCCGTTCAACGTGACCCGAAAATGGCTGCTTCCGGAACGATGCGCAACAAAAACCGCTCCTTGCCGCTCAAGCCATTTTTTGAATTCGCTGTATTTCATGGCCCGCGCGTCGTGCAGACAAGCTTAAGCAATAAAGTTGTCTAAGAAAACATAAATGTTGTCTCCGCCAGATGTTGCCATGACGGACTGTCGGAGCGTATCCCCTGGCAAGGCATCCAAGAAGATTGGGCGCCGTTTAGCGGAACAAATTACCTGTCACGGCGTGTCATTCCTCGTTTCCGATCTCGCACGAGCGGCGGGGACGGGTTCGCTATGATGGGCGCTTTTCCCCTCAGCCCCTGCCCCATGCCAGCCCTGCGCGCGTCCTGGTTTCCGTCGCCCCTGTCCCGTCCAGCCATCCTGACGGCCGCCTGCCTGCTGGCGCTTGCCGCCCTCCCCGCCGCCCAGGCGCAGACGGCGCGCAAGCCGTCGCCGTACGAAAACAACGTCATCGAACCCCTCAAGCCCCCCCGGCCGCTTACCCCCGAGGAGATCGCGGCGCGCAAGGCCGAGGATGCGCGACGCGGCGGCCCGGCCTTCATGGCCCGGGTCGAAAACGAAGCCGCGTTCCGCCAGCTGGCCCGGGTCTACAACGCCGGCACGCCGCTGGAAATCCCGCACGTACTGTTCGTGATCGACCGCCAGCGCGGCAATCGCATCCATTACCTGGACACGCCGCGCTACGGCCTGCACGAGACCTTCGCGCGCGAGCGGCGCCTGCTGCCCGGCAAGGACAAGGCCGTGCTGATCGCGCAGTACAAGGACCCCAACCGCCGCCTGCTGTTCGGCACCCTCAGCTGGCAGCGTGACCTGCCGGGATATACCTATGAATTCTGGGAAGGCGACCGCCTCACCCCCGAGCTGTTGAAGCTGGCCGACGAGGTGGTCGCCAAGAGCTTTTACGCCCCGGTCCGCTTCAAGACCAACTCGACCCTGCACGAACAGGCCGCCACCACGGCCGGCCTGACCTTCGTGACCCAGGAAGCCCTGCTGCGCGAACAGGCCTTCCTGCCGCTGAATCCCGGCAGCGCGCAGGGCCGGCTGCGCATCGTCGCCTCGATCGAGGCCACGCCCGACCTCCAGCGCGACGACATCGTGGTGCTGGACGAGGTGCCGATCGCCATCCCGCCCGTGGCCGGCCTGATCACGCAGCGGCCATCCACGCTGCTGTCGCACGTCAACCTGCTGGCCAAGGGCTGGGGCATTCCCAACGCCTACGTGCGCGACGCCACCACCGCGCTGCGCCAGTACGACGGCCAATGGGTCACCTTGACCGTCAGCGGCAACGACTACCAGGTGCGGCCCAGCGACAAGCCCGCCAGCCAACCGCCGGCCACGCCGCCCAAGCCGCGCGCGCAACTGCCCAAGCCCGACCTGAGCGTGCAGGCGCTCAAGCCGCTCGATGCCCTGGCCGTGCGCGACAGCCGCCATTGCGGCGTCAAGGCCGCCAACCTGGGCGCGCTCCGGTCCGCATTGCCGCCGGCCGCCAGCGTGCCCGACGGCTTCTGCATCCCGTTCGCCCAGTACGCCGCCTTCATTAAGCGGCTGAATGTGGCGCAACGGGTGGCCGCGCTGGAACAGCGCCCGGACTTCATCGCCGACGCCGAGGTGCGGCGCAAGGAACTGACCGCCCTGCGCCAGGACATCATGCAAGCCGCCGTCGACCCGGCACAGGCCGAATCCTGGCGCGCGCTGTGGCAATCGCGCCTGAAGGGCGCGGGCGTGTTCGTGCGCAGTTCCTCCAATTCCGAGGACCTGCCCGGCTTCAGCGGCGCCGGCCTGTACACCACCGTGCCCAACGTCACCCAGCCCGACGCCTTGGCCAAGGCGGTGCAGACGGTATGGGCCTCGGTCTACAACTTCGACGCCTACGAGGCGCGGCGCGCAGCCGGCATTCCCCAGGACGCGGTGGTGATGGCCGTGCTGGTGCAATTGGCGGCGCCGTCCGACAGCTCCGGCGTCATGATCACGCGCGATCCGTTCGACGCCAGCCGCCGCTACGTGACCTACATCTCGGCCAAGCGCGGCCTGGGCATCAAGGTGGTGGAAGGCAAGCGTCAGGCCGAGCAGGTGATGTATTCGAGCTGGTCCAAGGCGGTGCAGGTGCTGAGCCGCTCGGCCGAGGACACGCAGTTGGTGGCGGACGCCGGCGGCGGCGTGCGCGAAGTGCCGATCGCGCCGGACGCGCGCCAGGTGCTGAACGACGCGCTGGTCGCGCGGCTGGCGGCCGTGGGCCGGCAGGTCAAGCAGCGCCTGGGCCAGGTCGACCAGGACATCGAATGGGCGGTGGTCGGCGACAGGATCATCATCTTGCAGGCGCGGCCCTACATCGACGCGCGCCGCTAGCGAGCACGAACGCGGGCGTTCAAGGCCTGTTGCCTTGAACGCGCGTGCCGCGCCGCGTGTCCTGCGCGCATCACGGGCAACCCATGCCGTCCGGCAAACGGGCCCACACAGGAAAAAGCCGCGGCGGCGGGCAGGATGCCCACCACCACGGCTTCGGATACACCACGACAGCTTCTAGATGTGCAGCGCGTGCCCCAGCGCCTTGAGCGCGGCTTCCTGCACCGCTTCGCCCAGGGTCGGATGGGCGTGGATCGTGCCCGCCACGTCCTCCAGCGTCGCGCCCATTTCGAGCGACTGGCCGAACGCCGTCGACAGTTCCGACACCCCGCGCCCCACCGCCTGCCAACCCACGATCAGGTGGTTGTCGCGGCGCGCCACCACCCGCACGAACCCGTCGGTGGATTCCAGCGTCATGGCGCGGCCATTGGCGGCGAACGGGAACGACGCCGCCAGGCAGTCCAGCCCGGCCGCCTCGGCCTCGGCCGGCGACAGGCCGGCCACCACGACTTCGGGATCGGTGAAGCACACGGCCGGGATCGCGGCCGGCTGGAAGTGGCGGCGCTTGCCCGCCACCAGCTCGGCCACCATCTCGCCCTGCGCCATGGCGCGGTGCGCCAGCATCGGTTCGCCGGCGATGTCGCCGATGGCCCAGACGTCGCGCATGGAGGTGCGGCACTGGTCGTCGATGCGCAGCGCGTTGCCCTTGCGGTCCAGTTGCAGGTTTTCCAGGCCCCAGCCCTGCGTGCGCGGACGCCGGCCGACGGCGATCAGCACCCGGTCGGCGGGCAGCGCGGTCTCGGCGCCGCTGGCGTCCTGGATCCGCACCGCCGTGCCGGCGCCATTCAGCCCCAGCACCTTGCGGCCCAGGTGCAGCTCGACGCCCAGCCTGGCCAGCGCGGCGGCCACGGGCTTGGTCAGCTCGGCGTCATAGGTCGGCAGGATGCGGTCCTGCGCCTCGACCACGGCCACCTCGGCGCCCAGCTTGCGGTACACCGTGCCCAGCTCCAGGCCGATATAGCCGCCGCCCACCACCACCAGCTTCTTCGGGATGTCGGCTGGCGACAGCGCCTCGGTCGAGGACACCACCATGCCGCCGAACGGCACCGAAGGCAGCGGCGTCGGTTCGGACCCGGCCGCCAGCAGCAGGTGCTCGCACTGGATGCGCTGGCGGCTGCCGTCGGCGCTCTCGACCTCGACGGTCTTGCCGTCCAGCAGGCTGGCCCAGCCCTGCACCACCTGCACGCCGTTCTTCTTGAGCAGCGCGCCGACGCCGCCGGTCAGCTTGCCGACGATGCCGTCCTTCCAGGCCACCGTGCGGCCAATGTCGATGGCGGGCGCCGACACCGAGATGCCCAGCGCCGACTGGCCGGCGTAGTGCCGCGCCTTGTCGAATTCCTCGGCAGCGTGGATCAACGCCTTGGACGGAATGCAGCCGATGTTCAGGCAGGTGCCGCCCAGCCGGTCGCCCTCGACCAGGATGGTGGGCACGCCCAGTTGCCCGGCGCGGATCGCGGCCACGTAGCCGCCAGGCCCGCCGCCGATCACCAGCAGGGTTGTCGTCTTGGTAGTCTGGCTCATGCTTACTCCACGAAAAGCAGCGCGGGTTGTTCCAGCAGCGCGCGCACGGCCTGGATGAAGCGGGCCGCGTCCATGCCGTCGACCACGCGGTGGTCGAACGAGGACGACAGGTTCATCAGCTTGCGCGCCACCACGGCGCCATTGCGGAAGGCGGGGCGCTCGACGATGCGGTTCACGCCCACGATGCCGACCTCGGGATGGTTGATGACCGGCGTGGTGACGATGCCGCCCAGCGGCCCCAGGCTGGTGATGGTGATGGTCGAGCCGGACAGCTCGTCGCGTCCGGCGCTGCCGGCGCGCACCGCCTGCGCCAGCCGGCCGATCTCGGCCGCCATCGACCACAGGTCGCGGGTTTCGGCGTGGCGCATCACCGGCACCATCAGGCCGCCGTCGCTCTGCGTGGCGATGCCGATGTGCACCGCGCCATAGCGCGTCACCTGGCCGGCCTCGTCGTCATAGCGGGCGTTGATCTGCGGGAAGTCGCGCAGGGCGATCACCATGGCGCGCGCCAGCAGC
This sequence comes from Achromobacter sp. EG18, assembly GCF_059759395.1. NCBI lineage: Bacteria > Pseudomonadati > Pseudomonadota > Betaproteobacteria > Burkholderiales > Alcaligenaceae > Achromobacter > Achromobacter sp. EG18. The sequence continues at coordinate 531,267 of NZ_CM186213.1, read as the reverse complement.
GGCAGCAGCGTCAGCTTGCCGCGCGACTCGCCGAACTTCGCGTTCAGGCTGGCGCGCAGGTCCTCGAGCTCGGTGACGTCGATTTCCTCCACGTAGCTGAAATGCGGAATGCGGCGCTTGGACTCGGCCATCTTCTGCGCGATCTTGCGGCGCAGGCCGATCACCGGCACCTGCTCTTCGTCGTTGCGCTCGGCGTACGCCGGGCCGCGCGCGGTCGTGACCGCGCCCTGCCCTTGCAGATAGGCGTCCAGGTCCTCGTGCATGACGCGGCCGGCCGGGCCGCTGCCGTGCACGTAGCGCAGCTCGATGCCCAGGTCCCAGGCGCGCTTGCGCACCGCCGGCGAGGCCAGCGGCTTCTCGCCGGGTTGGCGGGCCGCGGCGGGCGACTGGCGCGCGGCGGCCGGACGGCTGGCCGGCGCGGATGGCGCTTGCGGCGCGGCGGCGGCAGGTTGCAGCGACGCGGCGATCTGGCCGGCAACGCCGCCGGCCGGGGCCTTGTCGGCCTTGGCCGGCGCCGGTGCGGCGGCCGGCGCGCTTGCCGCCGGCGCGGGCGCGGCCTGCGGTTTCTGCGCCGCCGCCTCGCCCTTGACGTTACCCTCGCCTTCCACTTCCAGGCGGATCAGTTCGCCGCCCACGGCCATCACCTGGCCGACTTCCCCGCCCAGCGCGACCACGCGGCCGACCACGGGCGACGGAATCTCGACCGTGGCCTTGTCCGTCATGACGTCGGCCAGCGGCTGGTCCTCGGCGACGGTGTCGCCCACCTTGACGTGCCAGCCCACCAGTTCGACCTCGGCAATGCCTTCGCCGATGTCGGGCATCTTGATGACATGAATACCCATCTCACACCTCCATCGCGCGTTTGAACGCTTCGCCGACCCGGCGCGGGCCGGGGAAATACGCCCATTCCTGCGCGTGCGGATAGGGAGTATCCCAACCGGTCACGCGCTCGACGGGCGCTTCGAGGTGATGGAAGCAGTGTTCTTGCACCAGCGCGATCAGCTCGGCGCCATAGCCGCAAGTGCGCGTGGCTTCGTGCACCACGACGCAGCGGCCGGTCTTCCTGACCGAGTTGACGATGGTTTCCAGATCCAGCGGCCACAGGCTGCGCAGGTCGATGACCTCGGCGTCGATGCCGGTTTCCTCGGCCGCGGTCAGCGACACGTGCACCGTGGTGCCGTAGGTCAGCACCGTCAGCGCGTTGCCGGGCCGCACGATGGCGGCGGTGTCCAGCGGCACGGTGTAGTAGCCGGTCGGCACCACGCTGCCCGGGCGTCCGGTCCACGGCGTCACGGGACGGTCATGGTGGCCGTCGAACGGACCGTTGTACAGGCGTTTAGGCTCCAGGAAGATGACCGGATCGTCGTTCTCGATGGACGCGATCAGCAGGCCCTTGGCGTCGTAGGGGTTGGACGGCATCACCGTGCGCAGCCCGCAGACCTGGGTGAACATCGCCTCGGGGCTCTGGCTGTGGGTCTGGCCGCCGTAGATGCCGCCGCCGCAGGGCATGCGGATGGTCATGGGCGCGATGAATTCGCCCACCGAGCGGTAGCGCAGGCGCGCCGCTTCCGACACGATCTGGTCGGAGGCCGGATAGAAATAGTCGGCGAACTGGATCTCGCACACCGGCCGCAGGCCGTAGGCGCCCATGCCCACCGCCACGCCGACGATGCCGCCTTCGGAGATCGGCGTGTCGAACACGCGCGAGCTGCCGTACTTGGCCTGCAGGCCCTCGGTGCAGCGGAACACGCCGCCGAAATAGCCCACGTCCTGGCCGAACACCACCACGTTGCCGTCGCGCTCCAGCATCACATCCATGGCCGAGCGCAAAGCCTGGATCATGGTCATCGGCGCGGACGCCGGACCAGCATTGTTATCGATAGCCATGACTCACACTCCGAGCTGCTGACGTTGCCGGCGCAGGTGCTCCGGCATGTCCTTGTAGACGTCTTCAAAGATGCTGGCGGCGCTGGGGACGTGGCCGTCCACCAGGGTGCCGTAGCTTTCCGCTTCCTTCTGCGCCGCCTGGATCTCGGCGTCGAGCTCGGCGCGCACCGCGTCGTGCTCGGCCTCGGACCAGATGCCACGCAGGATCAGGTGCTTCTTGAAGCGCTCGATCGGGTCGCCCAGCGGGAAGTGGCTCCAGTCGTCGCCGGGGCGGTACTTGGAGGGATCGTCGGAGGTGGAGTGCGGGCCCGCGCGGTAGGTCACCCATTCGATTAGGGTGGGGCCGAGGTTGCGGCGGGCGCGCTCGGCGGCCCAGCGCGAGGCGGCGTAGACCGCCAGGAAATCGTTGCCGTCCACCCGCAGCGAGGCGATGCCGCAGCCCACGCCGCGGCCGGCGAAGGTGGCGCCCTCGCCCCCGGCGATGGCCTGGAATGTCGAAATGGCCCACTGGTTGTTGACCACGTTCAGGATCACCGGCGCGCGGTACACGTGCGCGAAGGTCAGCGCGGTGTGGAAGTCCGCCTCGGCGGTAGCGCCGTCGCCGATCCAGCCCGACGCGATGCGGGTGTCGCCCTTGATGGCCGAGGCCATGCCCCAGCCCACCGCCTGGATGAACTGCGTGGCCAGGTTGCCCGAGATGGTGAAGAAACCGTTCTCGCGGTCGGAATACATGACCGGCAACTGGCGCCCCTTGAGCGGGTCGCGCTCGTTGGACATGAGCTGGCACATCATGGTCACCAGCGACACGTCGCGCGCCAGCAGGATGCTCTGCTGGCGGTAGGTCGGGAAACACATGTCGCCCTGCTCCAGCGCCAGCGCGTGGGCCGAGCCGATGGCCTCTTCGCCCAGGCTCTGCATGTAGAAGGAGATCTTCTTTTTGCGCTGGGCGGTCAGCATGCGGCCGTCGAAAATGCGCGTCTTGAGCATGGTGCGCATGCCACGGCGCAGCAGCTCGTCGCTGATCTCCGGCGCCCACGGGCCGACGGCGCGGCCGTCGTCGTCGATGACCCGCACCAGGCTGTAGGCCAGGCTGCCGGTGTCGATCGCGGCGACGTCAATGGGGGGTTTGGGCACCTCGCCGGGCGGCGACAGGCGCAGGTAGGAAAAGTCGGTCTTGCAACCCGGACGCCCGGTAGGCTCGGGGACGTGCAACTTCAGCGGCCCATATTGGCTCATGAATTGTCTCCACGCTTGATCGTGTCATGCGCATTCTTCTTACCAAGACACTGCCCAGGGGGGTGACCTCGGACATTGCCATCGTCGGCCTGTGCAAAGGGATAAACATGCACGGCCGGGAGCCAGAGTAGCACAGGGCGCGGCCCCGAGACAGGGGCCGCGCCAGGCCTCGCTCGCCGCACAGGCCCAGGGCCGGCCGGCGCGCGCGGCGGGAGGTTTTCCCCCTCCTGCCCGTCCGGTTTTACCAGCGGTAGGTCGCCGTGCCGATCACCCGCCGCGGCTCGCCATAAAAGCAACCGTAGGTGCAACTGCCGATGTAGGTCTTGTCGGCCAGGTTGGTGGCGTTGAGCGCGAATTTCCACGGCCCGGTGGTGTAACTCACCATGGCATCGAACAGCGTGAAGGACGGCACCTCGACCGCCGTGCCATGCGCCAGGCCGCGCGTGCTGCCGACGTAGCGCACCCCCGCGCCGACCCGCAGCCCCGGCAGGCCGAAGGCGCCGAAGCCGTAGTCGCCCCAGACCGAGAACTGGTTGAACGGCACCGAGTTCAGGCGCTTGCCGACCTCGTCCGGTTGCAGCGGGCTGGCCTTGAGGGTGCGCGCATCGGTGTAGGCATAGGCGGCGATCAGGTTGGCGTGGCGGCCGACGCGGGTGCGCGCCTCCAGCTCCAGCCCGCGGGTGCGCGCCTGGCCGGCCTGGATCTCGTAGTTGGTATCGAACGGGTCGGCCACGTTCACGTTCTTGCGCGTCAGTTGGTACACCGCCGCCGACAGCATGGTGTCCGACCCGGCCGGCTGGTAACGCAGCCCGGCTTCGTACTGCTCGCCGGTGGTGGGCTTGAAGCGGCTGCCCTGGCGATCCTGGCCGCTGGTCGGCTCGAACGATTCGCTGTAGCTCAGGAACGGCGCCAGGCCGTTGTCGGCCAGATAGACGACGCCGGCGCGGCCGGTGAAGGCCTGGCTCCTTTCGTCGTCCGCGATCTTTTCGCCGGTGAAGAAATTGCGTTCGTTGACCGTGACCCAATCGTGCCGGCCGCCCAGCAGCAGCACCCACTTATCGGCGATCTTGACCTGATCCTGCAGGTAGACCCCCAGGCGCTTCATGTCGGTTTTCGAGGACGACCACGGGAACGGCGTAGCCGGTCCCAGCGGGACGCCATAGACGGGGTCATAGAGATCGATGTTGGTGTTGCCGCGCAGGTAGCGCTCGGTCTCGTGCCTGGGCAGCGAGTAGTCCAGGCCCGCCAGCAGCGTGTGGCGCAGCGGGCCGGTGGTGGCGTCGTACTGCAGCGATGTATCGGCCACAACCGCCGAAGACCGGTCCCAGCGCGGCATCGCGCCGCGATCGGCGGTGTGGCGCTGGTCGGCCTGCAACTGCCAGATGTCGGTGGAGAAATAAGTGCTGTCCGCGTGGAAGTAGCGCACGCTGTTGCGCAGCTTGAACTGGTCCGTGAACGCGTGTTCGAACAGGTAGCCGATCGAATAGCGCTTCATGATGAACTTGTCGAAGCCCGGTTCGCCCGTGAAGCGATTGCGCGGAATCCTGCCATTGGGATTGGGCAGCACCGTGCCCTGGCCAGGCAGGCCGTAGACGTAGACCGTGCGGTCCTCCTGGTACTCCGCCAGCAGGGTCAGCGAAGTGGCGTCGCTGGGTTGCCACTTGAGGGCCGGGGCCACGTAGGTCCGATCGTCCGGCACGTGATCGATGAAGGTATCGCTGTCGCGCTTCAGGGCGGTCAGGCGGTACGACCATTTTCCCTCGTCATCGAGCGCGCCGCCGAAGTCGCCGGAGATCTGCTTGCGGCGGAAGTTGCCCGCCTCGACATTCAGTTCATGCAACGGCTCGGTGGTGGGACGCTTGCTGACCGTATTGATGACGCCCCCCGGCGGCGCCGCGCCGTAGAGCACCGAGGCCGCGCCCTTGAGGAACTCGACCCGTTCCAGCCCGTACAGTTCCTGCCGTCCGTTGTAGATGTTCACGGTGTACAGCGTGCCATCGCGATAGTAGCTGCCCTGGGTGCCGCGAAAGCCGCGCAGGAACAGGCTGTCGGACGTGCGGTCCTGGCCCTCGGCGCGGCTCACGCCCGCCACGTAGCCCAACGCGTCCTGCAGGCTCTGCGCCTTGAGCGTCTCGATTTCCTCGGCGCCGACCACCGTGATCGACTGCGGCGTCTCGATGATGGGCGTGTCGGTCTTGGTGCCGGTGGCGCTGACACGGGCGGCGTAGCCATGCAGCGGGCCTGTGGCCGATTCCGCCGCGCCGGTCACGCGCACCGGCTCCAGCAGGGCCGCCCCGCCCGTCTGCGGCAGGGGCCGCGCGCTGAAGGTGCCGTTGGCGGTGATGCGCAATTCCAGGCCGCTGCCCGCCAGCGCCTGGCGCAAGGCCTGCTCGGTCGTGTAGGTGCCGGCCACGGCTGGCGCCTGGCGGCCCGCCACCAGCGCCGGATCGACCGACACCGCGCGGCCGCTCTGGCGCGCGATGCGGGTCAGGGTCTCGGCCAGCGGCGCGGCGGGCAGATCGTAGCGCTGCGCCAGGGACGCGCCCGATTGGGCGCCCGCCTGCGCCTGGGCGATAGCGGCCGGCGCGGCCAGGGCAATGAGGAACGCGGCCGCCAGCTGCGGCGCGGGACGAACGGGGAACATGGAATCTCCTGCGACAAGGGGGTGCTTCAGGAGGTATGTCCAGCGAGCCCGCCGCAAGCGATCATTTTTTTTCGGCGGCATCGGCGCGCAGGTCGATGCTGACGAGCCAGCCGCCCAGCCCGCCGACCTCGATCGGCAAGGTCTGGCGCAGGGATTCCAGTACCCGATCGGTATCGTCCAGCGGAAAGGCGCCCAGCACCCGCAACCGCGCGGCCTCGGGTGAAATGCGCAGGAAGCCGCGCCGGTAGGGCCGCAACGCCGCCACCACCGCGCCCAGCGGCTGGTCGCGCACCACCAGCATGCCGTCGTGCCAGGCCGCGGTTTCGGCCAGCGCGGCATCCGACGCGCCGATGCCATCCGCCCCGAAGCGCGCGCCCTCTCCCGCCGCCAGGACGCGCCGCTGGCCCGCCGCGCGGACTTCGACGCTGTGCTCGATCACACAGGCGACGCTGCCCTGCTCGTCGCGCGCCACGCCGAACACCGTGCCCAGCGCCTGCACCTCGCCATCGGGACTGGCGACGATGAAGGGCCGCGCGGCGTCGGCCGCGACCCGCACGTACACCGCGCCCGCGCGCAGCCGCAGCACGCGCGCGCGGCCGTCGAACGCCAGGTCGACGGCTGAACGCGCGTTCAGCGTGACTTCGCTGCCGTCCGGCAGCGGATAGGTATGGCGTTCGCCCGTCCCGGTGCGCAGGTCGGCGGCCAGGGTCCGCAACGGCGTCTGGCGGTCGACCAGGGCAGCGAGTCCGCCAGCCGCCAGCGCCAGCAGCAGGGCATTGCGCAGCGCGCGGCGTCGCGATACCGGCGCCAGCAGCGCCGCGCCCGCGGCCTGGATCGAGGCGCCGTCGCCCAGCGGCGCAAAAGTGGTTTTGACGGCGCCGGCAACCGCCTCCCAGGCGGCGGCGTGACGGGGATCGGCCTGGAGCCAGGCCTCGAAGCGGACGCGATCGGCCTCGGCCGCCTCGCCCGACGACAGCAGCACCATCCAGTCGACCGCGGCCTCGACGACGGCCGGCAGCGCGGGCACGCTCATGCGGCCAGGCGCGCCGCCACGCACAGCGTGATGGCCTGCTTCATGCCGCGGCGGACGGTGATGGCGGATACGCCAAGGCGTTCGGCGATCTGCGGATAGGTCAGCTCGTGCAACTGGCTCAGGAGAAAGATCTGCCGGACGCGCGCCGGCAGGCGCTGCAAGGCCCGGTCGATCTGCATCAGGGCCTCGACCACCAAGGCGCGCTGCTCTTCGCTGGGAACGCTGGCATGCGGCAGGGCCTCGAGGCTGTCAAGATAGGCGCGCTCGAGTTCGCGGCGGCGCCAGAACGTGTACAGCGTGCGTTGCGCCAGCGTGGTCAGGAACGCACGGGGTTCGTGGATCGGCTCGGTCGGGCGGCCGGCCAGTACCCGCACGAAAGTGTCGTGCGCCAGGTCGGCGGCATCATGGCGGCAACCCAGCCGGCGACGCAGCCATTCCAGCAACCACGGATGATGGGCCTCGTACAGCTGGGCGGCGGTGTGCGGCGTCGGCTGCGCAGGATGGGACATGGAGGGAATGGGAGGGCGGGCTAATCAACAATAAGAATTATTGTCATTTATTGATGGCCGCGCAAGCCTGCTCCGTGAAGCCGGACGGCGAGCAACGCCGGCCGGGGTCGACGGCCTGCGCCAGGGCGACCTCTATACTTGCACCTTCCGATTTCCCAGGAAACCGACGTGCCTCGATTGACCGCCTCGAAATGGTTCAGCTGGACCGGCATCGTGTTTGCCGCGCTTTACCTCGCCGTCGTCATCCTTTGCATCGCCGGCGCGCTGTCGGCCGACGGCGACGACAAGGGCCGCTTCATTCTGCTGCAACTGCCCTTGGCCTTGCAGCTTGCGCTGCTGCACGACCTGAACCTGGACCGGCTGCTGGGCGACCTGTCGTGGACCGGCGGCTACCTGCTGATCGGGCTGCCCACGCTGGCCCTCTTCTATTTCGTGGGATGGGGCCTGGAGAAACTGGTGCGCGCGGCCTTCCGGCCCATCGCGTCGCAACGGTAGGCCACGCCGCTCGCAACACGAAAAAAAACGGCCAGCGGCCGGTTTTTTATCGAACCACGACGCGCCTCAGGCCGGACCGGTCCACTCGGTGACGAACTCGCGGTAGTCCGGGCGGTTGGCCGGCGGCACCGCGCACGCCGGGGTGCCGATCGCCAGGAAGCCGAGGAAGCGGTAGTCCAGCGAATCCAGGCCCAGCGCCGCCTGCACGTCTTCGACGTAGGTGCCGATGCCGGTGCTCCAGAACGCGCCATAGCCCAGCATGTGGACGGCATTCAGGATGTTCATGGTGGCGCAGCCAGTGGCCAGCAGTTGCTCGGCCTCGGGGATCTTGGTGTTGTCGTGGGCGATCTTCTGCGCCACGGCGACGAACAGCGGCACGCCGGCCATCCACTCGCGCACCGACTTTTCCTTTTCCGGCGTCATGCGCGGGTCGCCGCTGCGCTTGACGGCTTCCAGCGCCACGTCGGCCAGCTTGCCGATGGCCTCGCCTTTGATCACCACGAAACGCCAGGGACGCAGCGCGCCGTGGTCGGGGGCCGACATGGCGGCCTGCAGGATCTGTTCGAGTTCGTCGGGCTTGGGCGCCGGCGCCCGCAGGAACTTGACGGAACGGCGCGAGGTGATGGCGTGCAGGGGCGTGGCGGTGGCGGTCTGGGTCATGGAGTCAGGCACAAGTTACGGAATTCTGGCGGTTTCCCAAATGGGAAAGAGAAGGGTTCTCATATTACGCCATGGCCGCGCCGGGGACGGCTATCCCCCTGCCCGGCGCATGGCGACTAGGACGTTCAACCCAGGTGGGTATGGCGCTCCTGGCGTTCCTCGACCTGCATTTCCGACAGGCCGTGCAGGATGCCGCAGTCTTCCGCGTCGGGCCGCGCCGACAGGCAACGCTGGCGCAGATCGGTCAATTGCGTCTTCAACTGGGTCAGCTCGGCGATGCGCTCGTCCACGTGGGAAATGTGTTCGTCGAACAGTTCATTGATGGGGCCGCATCCTGCCTGGTGATTGTCGGCCAGCGACAGGATCGCGCGGATCTCGTCCTGGGTCATGTCCAGCGCGCGGCAGTTGCGGATCAGCCGCAGGCGCTCCAGGTGGGGCTGGCCGTAGCTGCGGTAGTTGTTCAGTCCCCGTTCCGGGGCGGGCAGCAGCCCTTCCTTCTCGTAATACCTGACGGTTTCGACCGTGGTGCCGGCCGCCATGGCCAATTCGCCGATACGCATCGTGCCTCCCGGACGCATCCGATGGATTTAGGGGGTTGACCCTATAGTAACTCCAAGGTGTGCAATGCGGTCAATGGCTTACGAAAAGGCAACGAGAATGTCTTCAGCATCGACCCGACACCCCGAACACTCCGCCACCGCCGGCGCCTGCTGCGGTGGACACGCGCCCGCCGCCAAGCGCGCCGGCCCGGGCTACGGCCACGACCATGGCCAGGCCCAGGGCCAAGATCACGACCATGGTCAAGGTCACGACCACCGCCACGATCACGACCATGGTCAAGACCACGACCACGGCCACGGCCACGCGCACGACCATGAGCATGGCCACGCCGCCACGGCCTGCTGCAGCCACGACGCCGGCGCCATCCGCATGTCGGGCGGCGCGGCCGCGCTGCAGGCCGGCCCGGGCCAGTTGCTGGCGCGCCTGCGCATCGGCCAGATGGACTGCCCGACCGAGGAAACGCTGATTCGCAAAAAGCTCGACGGCGTCGCCGGCGTGCACGCGCTGGACTTCAACCTGATGCAACGCATCCTGACCGTGGTGCACGCCGAAGGCGCGCTGGACCGCATCACGGCGGCCATCAAGTCGCTGGGCATGACACCCGAGCCTTTGGCCGACGACGCGCCGCGCACGCCGGCCCCGGCCGCCGCGCCCGTGAACTGGTGGGCCATCGGCGGCGCCGGCGTGCTCGCCGCGCTGTCCGAAGCGTCGCACTTCGCCGGCATGCACTGGGGCGTCACCGCCGCGCTGGCGGTGGCCGCCATCCTGGCCTGCGGCATCAGCACCTACCGCAAGGGCTGGATCGCCGTGCGCAACGGCAACCTGAACATCAACGCGCTGATGAGCATCGCCGTCACCGGCGCGGTGCTGATCGGCCAGTGGCCGGAAGCGGCCATGGTGATGTTCCTGTTCAATGTGGCCGAACTGATCGAGGCCCGTTCGCTGGACCGCGCCCGCAACGCCATCCGCGGCCTGCTCGACCTGGCGCCCGAAACCGCCACCGTGCGCCAGGCCAACGGCGCCTGGAAACAGGTGCCGGCGGCACAATTGCAGATCGACGATGTGGTGCGGGTGCGACCGGGCGAACGCATCGCCGCCGACGGCATCATCGTCAGCGGCCGTTCGGCGGTGGACCAGTCCCCCATCACCGGCGAAAGCCTGCCGGTGGAAAAGGCCGAGGGCGACCAGGTCTACGCGGCCACCGTCAACACGGCCGGCTCGTTCGACTACCGCGTCACCGCCGCCGCCGGCAACACCACGCTGGCGCGCATCATCCACGCGGTCGAACAGGCCCAGGGCGCGCGCGCGCCGACCCAGCGCTTCATCGACCGTTTCTCGCGCATCTACACGCCCGCCGTGGTCGGCGTGGCGCTGCTGGTGGCCGTCGTGCCGCCGCTGCTGTGGGACCAACCCTGGTTCGACGCGATCTACCGCGCGCTGGCGCTGCTGATCATCGCCTGCCCCTGCGCCCTGGTGATCTCCACGCCGGTCAGCATCGTCAGCGGCCTGACGGCGGCCTCGCGCCGCGGCATCCTGGTCAAGGGCGGCGTGTACCTGGAGGAAGGCCGCAACCTGAAGTGGCTGGCGCTGGACAAGACCGGCACGCTGACCCACGGCAAGCCGGTGCAGACCGACCTGCAGGACTGGGACGTCTCCGACCTGGCGCGCCAGCCCGCGGCGCAGGTCGCCGCCAGCCTGGCGGCTCGCTCCGACCACCCGGTGTCGCTGGCCATGGCCAACGCCGCGCGCGACGCCGGCCAGGCCCTGCTGGAAGTGGACGACTTCACCGCCCTGCCCGGCCGCGGCGTCAGCGGCAAGGTGGACGGCGTGCTGTTCCAGTTGGGCAACCGCCGCCTGATGCGCGAGCTGGGCGTGTCGGACGAAAAGCTGGAAGCCCGCTTCGACGAACTGGAACAGCAGGGCAAGAGCGCTATCGCGCTCAGCGATGGCCAGCGCGTGCTGGCGCTGGCGGCGGTGGCCGACACGGTCAAGCCCACCAGCGCGGCCGCCATCGCCGACCTGCACGCGCTGGGCGTGCGCACCCTGATGCTGACGGGCGACAACACGCCCACGGCGCAAGCCATCGCGCGCCAGGTCGGCATCGACGAAGCGCGCGGCGACCAGCTGCCGGAGGACAAGCTGGCCGCCATCGAAAGCAAGCTGGCGCCCGCCGGCAAGGTCGGCATGGTCGGCGACGGCATCAACGACGCCCCGGCCCTGGCCCGCGCCGATATCGGCTTCGCCATGGGCGCGGCCGGCACCGGCACCGCCATCGAGACGGCCGACGTGGCGCTGATGGACGACGACCTGCGCAAGATCGGCACCTTCCTGCGCCTGTCGCGCGCCACCCACCGCGTGCTGGTGCAGAACATCGCGCTGGCGCTCGGCATCAAGGTGGTGTTCCTGGCGCTGGCGATGACCGGCAACGCCACGCTGTGGATGGCGGTGTTCGCCGACGTCGGCGCCAGCCTGCTGGTGGTGGCCAACGGCTTGCGGCTGCTGCGGGCCGCCCCGGCGGCGAACTGAAGCGCCGCCCTGATGCAAAACGCCCCGGCGGGAATCTCCTGCCGGGGCGTTTTTCCACATCGGCGCGGCGTCGCGCTTTCGCGCCGTCCGATCGTTCAAGGCGCACTGCGCGGGAAGGCGGCCTCGGCCGCCCTGATCATGCGGGGATGCAACGCCGAATGCGCCGCGCGTCAGCCGGTCTGTTCTTCCTGCGGCCAGTCGCGCAGCACCGGCGCGTCCGGCGCGCCCGGTCCGACTTCGCGCAGGTGATCGTGCTGCAGCAGCGCCATTCGGTAGGCATCGCGGTAGGCGCCGTTGGAAAAGAACTCTTCCTTGAGCAGCCCTTCGATCTGGAAGCCGCAGCGCTCGTAGATGTGCACGGCGGCGCTGTTGTCCTTGTCCACCACCAGGTAGACCTTGTGCAGGTTCAGCACGCGGAAGGCGTAGCCCACCGCGATGCGGGTGGCGGCCTTGGCGTAGCCGCGGCCCTGGTAGCTGGGCGCGATGATGATCTGGAATTCGGCGCGGCGGTGGATGTAGTCGATTTCCACCAGTTCCACCAGGCCGGCCGGCTGGCCGGTGTCGTGCTCGATGATGAAGCGCCGCTCGTTCTGGTCGTGCAAGTGGCGGTCATAGAGGGCAACCAGTTCGTCGTAGGCCTCGTAAGGCTCTTCGAACCAATAACGCATGATGACGTCGTTATTGTTGATCTTGTGGACGAAGTGCAGGTCGCCGCGCTCCAGGGGGCGTATTTTGATATCGGATATTACCGACATAGAAACCTCCGAAAGTGCCGCCATTGTAGCTTACGCTGCCCTGAAACGCCCTTTACATGGCACTCTCACGGCAAGGATGGCTTGTTCATTGACCTACAGCAGAAAAATGCCTGAAAAAGCGCATGGATGCTTGAACCTTTCAAAACCAGGCCCCATCCCCGGTAACGAAATGCGCCCGCGCATCGCCCCGCGCCGAGGTTGCCCCGCCCCGGGCGTGGCCGGCGCCGTCACGGCGCCGCGAACGCCGGCAGGCGCTGCTCGATGCGGCGCACCACCTCGTTGGCGGCCGACGACAGCGGCCGCCCCAGGCGCAGCAGCATCTGGCACTCGGGCGCGCTCAGGATCGGATGCGCGATCGGCAGCGCCACCAGTTCGCCGCTGGCCAATTCGTGGTGCACGCCCAGGTTCGGCATCAGCGTCACCCCGGCGCCGCTGATGGCGTACTGCTTGAGCACCCGCAGCGAATTGGTGGTCAGGCTCGGCGTCAGGTGGATGCGTTCGGTGAACTCCAGCAGGTCGACCGCCTGGCGCAACCCGTAAGGCGCGGACATCAGCGCGAACGGATACGGCAGGATGTCGGCAATGGTGAGCGGGGCGCGATGGCGCGCCAGCGCGTGGCCGCGCGCCGCCAGCAGGCAGACCGGATGCTTGCGGCTGGCGCGGCAGCGCAGCCGCGGGTCCACGGGCGGGTTGTAGGCCAGGCCGATGTGCGCGGCATCCGTGGCCACCGCCTCGACCACCTCGTTGACCGAGCCGACGTTGACGCTGACGTTGATGCGCGGGTGTTCGATGCAGAACGGCCCGACCACGTGCTCCATCAGGCTGTCGATGAAGCCCTCGCTGATCATCAGATGGACGTTGCCGCGCCGCATGCCGCGCAGTTCCTGCAGGCGCGTGTTCAGGTGTTCCTGCTGCGCGCGGCAGGCGCGGTGGTATTCCAGCAGCATGTCGGCGGCCTCGGTCGGCGTCAGGCCGCGCGCGCGCCGTTCGAACAGCGCCACGCCCAGTTCCTTTTCCAGCAACTGGATCTGGCGGCTGATGACCGAGGGCGCGGTGCCGAGCTTGTCGGCGGCGCCGCGGATCGAGCCACAGGCCACGACCTCGTTGAAGTATTTCAGCCGCGTCTGGCTGATTTCGGCCATCGCTTCCCCTGTATGTTTTGTCATGAACGCCCAGACGCCGGGCAGCATGGCCGCGGCATCGTTTTTCCGTTGCCCTGAAGGCAACGATAATTTATCACCCAGGTCATTGTTTCGAACACTGCGTGCTCGCAATATGGACGCCGCGCGGACCCGCCCCCGGGAACCGCCGCCATCCCAACCACCGCGGCGGGCGCAGACCCGCCCGCGAGGAGACACGCAATGCCCCATCAGGCCACGCCAGGCGCCGATCCGCGCTTGGCTCCGCTATACCGCAAGATCACCTGGCGGCTGCTGCCGTTCCTGCTGCTCTGTTATGTGTTCGCCTACCTGGACCGCATCAACATCGGCTTCGCCAAGCTGCAGATGCAACAGGACATCGGCATCTCGGACGCCGTCTACGGCCTGGGCGCGGGCATCTTCTTTCTCGGCTATGTGATGTTCGAGGTGCCCAGCAATCTGCTGCTGACGCGCATCGGCGCACGCCGCACCATCAGCCGCATCATGGTGCTATGGGGCCTGACCTCGGCCTCGATGCTGTTCGTGCAGGGCGAATGGAGCTTCTACGTCCTGCGCTTCATGCTGGGCGTGTTCGAGGCCGGCTTCGCCCCCGGCATGATCTTCTACCTGACCTACTGGTATTCGCAGTCGCGCATGGCGGGCGTCATGGCGGTGGTGATGCTGGCCGGCCCGATCGGCGGCATCGTCGGCGGCCCGGTCTCCGCCTGGATCATGACGGCCTTCTCCGGCGCGCATGGCCTGGACGGCTGGCAATGGATGTTCCTGCTGGAAGGCCTGCCCTGTGTGCTGCTGGGCGTCATCGCCTTCCGCTACCTGGACGACAAGCCGGCCGAGGCGCGCTGGCTCAGCGCCGAGGAAAAGGCGCTGCTGGCCGCCGACCTGGACAGCCGCGGCGCGCACAAGAAGCACGCCTTCGCCCAGGTGCTGCGCGATCCGGCCATCTACGGCATGGCGCTGACCTACTTCTGCCTGATCTGCGGCATCTATGCCGTCAGCTTCTGGCTGCCGACGCTGCTCAAGCTGGCCGGGGTGCAGGACACCATGCAGATCGGCCTGTACTCGGCGATCCCCTACGTGGCCGCGGCGGTCTTCATGCTGTGGTTCGCGCGCAGCTCCGACCGCATGCGCGAACGCCGCTGGCACACGCTGGTGCCCGCCCTGCTGGCCGGCGTGGCGTTGTGCATCGCCACCGCGGCGCCGACGCAATTCGCGCTATCCCTGACGGCCATCACGCTGGCCACCGGCTTCATGTGGGCCGCCTACACGGTATTCTGGGCGATTCCGTCGCAGTACCTGCAAGGGGAAGCCGCGGCGGGCGGCATCGCGCTGATCAACAGCATCGGCTTGCTGGGCGGCTTTCTCAGCCCGTCCATCATCGGCTGGGTCAAGGAATCCACCGGCAGCCTGGCCGGCGGCCTGTACGCGATCTCCGCCCTGCTGGTGGCCGGCGCCCTGCTGCTGCTGGTGAATCGTCCCCCCCAATCCGCGCCCGCGCGCGCCTGACGCTCAAAGGAATCGATCATGCATATTCTGGTGGCTGGCTTCCAGCACGAGACCAATACCTTCGCGCCGTCCAAGGCGGCCTACGAGAACTTCGTGCGCGGCGAGGGCTTTCCCGCCATGGTGCGCGGCGAGGACATGCTGGCGCTGCGCGAGGTCAACATCCCCGCCGGCGGCTTCATCAACGCCGCGCTGGCGCAGGGCCACACCGTGCGCACGGTGATCTGGGCCGGCGCCAGCCCGTCGGCCCACGTCACCCGCGACGCCTACGAACGCATCGCCGGCGAGATCGTCGACGCGGCGCGCGCCGGCGGCTTCGATGCCATCTACCTGGACCTGCACGGCGCCATGGTGGCCGAGCATCTGGACGACGGCGAAGGCGAACTGCTGGCCCGGGTGCGCGCGCTGGTCGGCCCCGGCGTACCGGTGGTCGGCAGCCTGGACCTGCACGCCAACGTCACCGCGCGGATGCTGCGCGAGGCCGACGGCCTGGCCGCCTTCCGCACCTACCCGCACGTGGACATGGCAGTGACCGGCGAGCACGCCGCGCGCCTGCTGGCCGCGCGCGTCGCGGCCGGCGACAAGTGGGTGCGCGCCGAACGCCGCCTGCCGTTCCTGATCCCCATCAACGGCATGTGCACGATGCTGCAGCCGTCGCAAGGGGTGTATGAAGAACTGGAGCGCCTGGAACGGACGCCGGGCGTGGCCTCGATCTCGTTCGCGCCGGGCTTTCCGGCGGCGGACTTTCCCGAATGCGGCCCGGTGGTTTGGGCCTACGGCACCGACGCCGACGCGGTCGAACGCGTGACCGAGGCGCTGTACCAGCGCGTGCTGGAACTGGAACCGCAATGGTCGCCCGACTTCCTGGCGCCGGCCGACGCCGTCAAGCGGGCCCAGGCGCTGGCGGCCGGCGCCTCGCGCCCCGTGGTCATCGCCGACACCCAGGACAACCCGGGCGCGGGCGGCGACGCCAACACCACCGGCATGCTGCGCGCGCTGGTCGAGGCCGACGCGCAGAACGCCGCGCTGGGCCTGTTCTACGATCCCGAGGCCGTGCGGCAGGCGACCGCCGCCGGCATCGGCGGCAAGGTGAAGCTGCGCCTGGGCGGCCAGTCCGGCGTGGCCGGCGACGCGCCGTTCGAGGGCGAATTCGTGGTCGAGACGCTGTCGCCGGGCAAGCTGCGCTTCGATGGCCCGATGATGAACGGCATGGACGTGGACCTGGAGGCGGTGGCCGGGCTGCGCCTGGGCGGCGTGCGCGTGGTGGTCAGCGCCACCAAGTCGCAGATGCTGGACCGCAACCTGTTCCGCGTCGGCGGCGTGCAGCCCGAGGAGATGGCGATCCTGGTGGTGAAAAGCTCGGTGCACTTCCGCGCCGACTTCCAGCCGATCGCGCATGAGGTGCTGGTGGCCAAGGCCCCGGGCCCGATGCAGGCCGATCCCGCCGACCTGCCCTGGACCCGGCTGCAACCGGGCATCCGCATCAAGCCGCTGGGGCCGGCATTCGCGGCTTGAATTCGCGGCCTGGTCTTGAACGGAACGCGGATGGAAGGCGGACGGCCGCGTCCTACTTGAGCTTGCCCCGCGGGCTGACGAAATCTTCCAGCGTCAGCCCTTTTTCCTTGAGGATGGCTTCCAGCAGCGGCTGCAGCTTGCCCAGGCTTTCCTGGACGGTCTCGCGCACCGTGTCCACCACCACCTGGGTGCTGCGCTCGATCTCGATGTTGACGTGGTCGCCCACCTGCTTGTCCTCGAACACCGTCATGCGGCGGGTCTCGGGGATCAGCCAGACTTCGAACCAGCCCTCGGCGCGGTTCACCTCGGACACGGTCAGGCTGGCGCCGTTGATGGCGATGTAGCCCTTGGCGAACACGTACTTGCGGAACGCCTCGGGGATGCTGAAGCGCATCAGGCGATTGGTGTCCGACGACTTCACCATCACCACTTCCGAGGTGAAATCGACGTGGCCGGACAGCGGATGGCCGCCGATCTCGGCGCCATCCCTGGCGGCGCGCTCGACGTTGGCGCGGTCGCCTTCCTGGTAGCTGCCCAGCGTGGTAATCGCCAGGCTTTGCAGCATGACGTCGAAGGTGGCGTGGTTGGCGTCGAGGATTTCGGTGACCGTCAGGCAGACGCCGTCGGTCGAGACGCTGGCGCCGACCGCCAGATCCTTGCAGAAGCCGTCGGGAAACGCCAGCGTAAACGTGCGCAGGCCTTCGCGGTCCGCGATGTTCGCGATCTTCGCGGTGCCTTGGACAATACCGGTGAACATGCTGATCCTGGATACGGGGCGTGGCGCCCCTGGCAAAACATCAAAGGTAACCGATATTTTGCCACCGGGCGCCCGCCCCTGCCGGGGCGGCACGCCCGGCCGCCGCCGGATCAGTGGCGGATGGCGATGGTCTTCAGGGTGGTGAAGCCATACAGCGCCTCGAAGCCCTTTTCACGGCCGTAGCCCGACTGGCGCGAACCGCCGAACGGCAGTTCCACGCCGCCGCCGGCGCCGTAGTTGTTGACGAACACCTGGCCGGCGCGCAGCTTGCGCGCCAGGCGCAGCTGGCGGCCGCCGTCGCGGGTCCAGACGCCTGCCACCAGGCCGTAGAGCGTGCCGTTGGCGATTTCCAGCGCTTCTTCCTCAGTGTCGAACACCATGGCGGCCAGCACCGGGCCGAACACTTCTTCCTGCGCCAGGCGGCTCTTGGGCGGCACGTCGCGGAACAGCACCGGCGGCTGGTAGAAGCCGCTGTCGGGCGCGCCGTCCTTGAGCTGGCCGCGCGCCGCGACCTTCAGGCCCTCGGCTTCGGCCTCGGCCAGGAAACCGCGCACGCGGTCGTGCTGGCGGGCGCTGATCAGGGGGCCGACGTCCAGGTCCTGCGCGGCGGGGCCGGTGACGGTGGCCGCGAACGCCTCGCCCAGGCGCGCCAACACTTTCTCGTAGACGCCGCGCTGGATCAGCACACGGCTGCCGGCCGAGCAGGTCTGGCCCGCGTTCTGGATGATGGCGGCCAGCAGCACCGGCATGGCGGCGTCCAGGTCGGCGTCGTCGAACACGATCTGCGGCGACTTGCCGCCCAGCTCCAGCGTCACCGGCACGTGGTTCTCGGCGGCGGCGTGCGCCACCATCTTGCCGGTCTGCGGCGAGCCGGTGAACGAGATGTGGTCGATGCCGGGATGCGCCGACAGCGCCGCGCCGGCCTCGTGGCCATAGCCCGTGCAGATGTTCAGCGCGCCGGCGGGCAGGCCCACCTCGGCGGCGATCTCGGCCAACTTGAGCAGCGACAGGCAGGCGTCCTCGGCCGGCTTGACCACGCAGGCGTTGCCCGCGGCCAGCGCCGCGCCGACGCTGCGGCCGAAGATCTGCAGCGGGTAGTTCCAGGGAACGATGTGGCCGGTCACGCCATGCGCTTCGCGCACGGTCAGCACGGTGAAGCCCGGGGTGTAGGGAATGGTCTCGCCGTGCAGCTTGTCGACCGCGCCGGCATAGAACTCGAAATAGCGCGCCACGGCGGCGGCGTCGGCGCGGGCCTGCTTGATCGGCTTGCCGGTGTCGGCGGACTCCAGCTGCGCCAGTTCTTCCTGGCGGTCGAGCAGCGCGAAGGCGATGCGCATCAGCAGGCGGCTGCGGGCGGCCGGGGCCATCTGCCCCCACTCGCCCTCGAAGGCCTGGCGCGCGGCGACCACGGCGCGGTCCACGTCCGCCTCGCCCGAGCGCGCGATGGCCTCGAACACCTTGCCATCGGACGGGTTCAGCACGGGGATGGTTTCGCCGCTGGCGGCGGGCACCCATTGATTGGCGATAAAGTTCTTCTGAGTCACGGTGTGCGGAGTAAAGTAACGGCCGGTTGGCCGGTTGCGGAACGCGCGGATGCGGGGGTCTCCTGGCGCGCCCGGTGCAGCCGGATCGCGCCACCCGGGCGTCGATGGCGCGCGGTGTGGTTATAAGGATGCGTCCAAGGTAAGGGAGCGCCTCGCAACTTGTCAATTGAATTGACAGCTTTTATCCCAAGCTTCAGGATATTTTGATGCCGACTCGGGTTATCCCTAGGGTCCCACGCCATGCCGCCATGCGCTCCAACGCCGACAGCCGTTTTCCGATTTGTCATGACCATTAACAAACCCGGCGTTCGCGCCATGGGAGCAAGGCAATGAGCAAGGTGCGCGATCCGCAACTGGACAAGCTGCTCACCGCGGCCAGCCGGCCGCGGCCCGAGCTGGACGTCCTGGCCGAAGTGGCCTCGGGCCTGGGCTACGTGCGCGCCGAACGCTTCGCCGAGCGGGTCTACGAAAGCCTGTTCTACGCCATCGCCACCGGCAAGATCGCGCCCGGAGCCAAGCTGCCGACCGAACTGGAACTGGCCGCGCTGTTCGAAGTATCGCGGCCGGTGGTGCGCCAGGCGCTGGACCGCTTGCGCGAAGACCAGTTGGTCGAGTCGATGCGCGGTTCGGGCAGCTACGTGCGGGCCAAGCCCGACCTGATGGGCGGCATGCCCGCGGTCGACCCGGCGCGCCGCGTCGGCCACATCCTGGAAGGCCTGGAACTGCGCATGGTGATCGAACCGGAATGCGCCTATCTGGCCGCCCTGCGCCGCACCGACGACGACCTGGCCGAAATGGACCGCATGCTGGCCGGCTACGAGGCCGCCGATGCGGCCGGCGCCATCGCCCACCACCACGACTACGGTTTTCACCGCGCCATCGCGGCGGCCACCGGCAACCAGCGTTTCGTGCAGGTGCTCAAATCGCTGGAGTACGACGTCAGCCATGCCGTCAACGTGATGCGCCACCTGGTGCACAGCGAACCCTGGAAGCGCACCCGCGCCGCCATCGACGAGCACCGCCAGATCTATCGGCTGATCCGCGAACAGGACGCCGAGGGTGCCCGCAACATCATGCGCGCCCACATCGAGAAGGCCCGCAGCCGCATGCTCAACAGCGGCTCGGAACAGTGAACCACCCTTCTTGCGACGTCGCGCCGGGATAGCCTCCGGGCGCCGGCCCTTTCCGCTTCACCCTGTCCATCCGATTCATCGCCCGTTTTCCTGCCTGATCACCGCCATGCCCAGCACCGCCCTCCCCCTGGACCAGCAACTCGTCATCGTCACCGGCGCCAGCCGCGGCCTGGGCGCGGCCATCGCGCGCGCCTTCCTGCGCGAAGGCGCGCGGGTCGTCGTCAACTACCTGAACAGCGAAGCCGCGGCGCGCGGCGCGAAGTGACCACGCCGGAACAGTTCGCCGACGCGGTGCTGTTCTTCGCCAGCCCGTGGTCGCGCGCGGTGACGGGACAGAATTTGATCGTGGATGGGGGGCTGGTGAAGGGGTGAGGCGGCCGCGTCGCGTCGACGAATGTGGTCAATGCGAGGGCGCCTCGCTGTCGACACCAAGACGCTGGTCCAGGACGCGGAAATAAGGGTGTTGGCGCCAGGCGGCACGATCGCCGATGACATACAGGCGGGCCTTGGCCCGGCTGACCGCCACATTGAGCAGGTTGGGGCTTTGCGCGGCCCAATCCTTGGCGCCCGGGCGCTGGGGATTGCCGCCCAGCACCAGGATAACGACTTCGGCCTCCTTGCCCTGGGTCGTGTGCACCGTCCCGGTCTTGGCTGGATCGAGTCCCAGCATCCTGGCCATCGCGCGCAGTTGCGTTGCCGCATCCTTGAACGGCGAGATCAGGAAAATGTCCTTGGGCGCGACCTGGTGCTCAGCCTGCAACGACCGCAACAGCTTCCTGGCAGCCTCCCCTTCCTCAGGCACCCAATTGCCCGCACTGGTTTGCGCGCGCACGTCGATCCAATGGCAACGCGGCCACGAATGGGCGGACGGCGATTTCCCTTGAACCATCAGCCCGTCATAAGCAATGTCGTTGCTGATGGAAAACATCGGATCATCGCAACGGCGGTGTACACGCAAAGGCGATCCGACCCAGACTTTCCCGTTCTCCTTGCCCGGCAGCCAGGTCCCCATCGACATGCTCTGATCCGACAGGCGCTGCGCCGATGTGAAACTGGGCCACCAATCCCGAGATACGTCATAGTGCCGAGCCAATGCGCCCTCGACCGCCGCCGGCATGCCCAGTACGGGTTCAAGCTGGTTGGGATCGCCCACCACGACAGTGCGCGCCGCGCGCCAGATGGCGCCGGCGGCCTGTTGGGGCAATGCCTGGCCGGCTTCGTCGATCAAAAGCCAGCCGATCGACTCCCGCCCAAGCGAATGGAACATGCGAGGAATCGAGGCGAAGGTCGTGGAAATCACCGGCACCACGAGTGCGAGGCTACCGAGCGCCACGCGCGCCATGTCTTCGGGCATGCCCTTACCCTGGAGCCAGTTCGAAGCCAGGCCAAGGTTGTCGATGATCTCCTGGGGATGGGACTCGATGAAAGCACGATGCACATCCAGTCCGGCCAGAAACAGATCTTGCCGCGCGCGGCGCCAAGCCGGCGTCGACCAGGGCGAAGACAATTCGCGGACGGCGTCATCGGCGCTCGATTGCGGCCAGTGCGTCCCCAAGCGTTGCATCGCCTGCCGACATGCGTGTCTGGCCGCTTCAAGCCGGCCCAGTGCTTCCTGATGAGCGACCTGCTTTTGCCGCAAGGCCGACCTCAGCCTCTCATCCCCACCGGCCGCCTCCTGATGAGTGGCCTTGGCCTTCTTGCACTCTGGGGCCAGGGCATCGTGATCGGCCCTGGATTGCCTGACTTGGGCATCGATCTGGTTGCGCCTGTTCCACCATTCGCGGTGTGAGCGTCCCCAGGTCGAAAGCCAGATCAGCAATCCTGGCCTGGCCCGATCGTGGCTGGCCAATTCAGCTTGCGCCGCAGCACACTGCTTGAGCACGCCGGCCATCCGCGCTTGCAGGTTGTCGACGCGCTCCTGTAGCGTCGGCAGCGCGGCTTGTCGCGCCGCGAGTTCGGCCTGGATAGTTTGCGCGCCACGCTCCAGTTCCTCGGCCTGGGCGCGCGCCTTGAGGGCAGCCTCCGGAAGTCTCGCGCTCGCCTCCAGGACGCTTCGGCATTGACGCTCGGCCTCCTGCGCCTGTTCGAACCGGGCCACGGCCTGTGTCCAACCGATCGCTGGCTTGCGCCCGCCCTCGATGATCCGGCTCAGGTGATAGCGTAGCCCTTCCCCACCCTCAGCAAAGGGATTGGCGTCGCACCGAGCCAGAAGCGCCGCTTGCGTGGGATCGTCTTGCGCGTCCGGCTGATTCTTCCTGGAATGGACGCCTGATGGATTCTTCCACCAGAAGCTGTTCATGAACGCGCCGCGGTTGGCCTTCGATCCCATGCGCGCGGCCAGGAGGCCCCAGGCGACATTGCCCAGGACGTTGCCGGCCAGGCACTTGTAATAACCATCCGGATGCGCACTGCGCCCGACCGCATCGGCGGGTACGGCCTTGATGCCAGGCAGTTCCAGCGAAATGTTCTCCACCGCGCCGTTGTTGGCGGAGGCCACAACGATGGCGAACCCGCTCAGGTCAGCGTGCAACGGTCGATAGTTGCACCAGAATTCACCCAGCTTCTTTTTCGTCCGCCCGGCAAAGGCCTGCCCTCCCAACCGCGCCAGGTGCGCCGCGCGCGCAGTGACAACCGCCGCCACCACATCGCGTAGCAAGGTGGTCTTGCCCGTGCCCGGCGGTCCATTGATCGCAAAAATTCCAGGCCTGGCTTCGAGCTGGCGCCACAGTTCGTTGACGGCCAGTTGCTGGCTGAACGCAAGCGGATGATCCGAAGGCCAACTGCCCGCAGGAAAAGCCGCGGGATTCAACGCCGCGAAGGCAGTCGCCACCCCATGTGCCTCGCGCAGATCCACGCGCGCGGGATCCACCCTTGCCACCGCCTGGATATACTCGGCCAGCCCTTTCCCGACATTGCCATTGGTCCAGGCATGGCTGAGCGCGTTGAGATCGCCAACAAAGAAACTATTCAGCAGATCATCGCCCGGCTGGGGATCGGACGCGCCCTGATCGCCCGTCGCTTCGGCTCTCTTGACCTGGACGCATTTGGCGACGTGGGTCGCCGAGATCATCCCCTCGGGCAGTAGACACAAGGCGGCAATGCGCCCGCTCAACGCATCGAGCCAGGCACGGGTGGGCGGCGCTTTTTCCTCTCGGGCCGCGGCCGTGGCGTCAACGAGCCACTGGATAAGTCGGCGGACCAGCATGTCGAAGCCCGCATAGCCGCTGTTCGGACTCGGGATCTCCGGGTTGGCCTCTGGCAAGCCGGTCGTGACGATCCTGCCACCGTCTTCCAGCACCGCGATGCCGTCAGGGTAATGCAGGATCTGCCCTGCCGCCCAACACGCCAGGGACAGCACGAAATTCTGCGGCAGAGGATAGCCGTCCTCGTCGAAAGCCAGGTCAAAGAGACGGGCTTGGCCACTGGGACGGCGCTCGTCGAACACATCCTCGTGCGAACCAAGCTTGACTTCCAGCGATGCCGCAAACCGCTCGATATCGTAGAGCCCCGCCTGCAGCGTGTAGCGCCAGGCAAGGCGCGGTGCAATGCGTTTGGCCTGGTGTTTCGGATCGAACCAGGGCAAGGACTCGTCCGCGCGTAATCGGTAGACAGGCTCGGTGAGGTGGGCGGGGTTGGCTTTCTCGGCCTTTTGCGGGACGCACGCCTCGACGGCGCGCCAGAACCCTAGTATTTGCGGTGCTTGAGATATTGCAGGCTGCCGGCCCTGCTGTTGTTCTGCCATTGTTTTGTTCTCTTTCAGGACTGCGGAACTTCCGATGGAGGTCGGATATTGGCGTTTGAAAAATTATACAAATTGATAACAATTTGTACGAATGCGGTGGCTTCCGGTTCGGCCGGGCACGCTTTTTCGTTCACACAGATTGCAGAAAAGAGTGAACCATGCGTGAAGCGCTGCCCGTCGATGCTTCCCATGGTTTCGGACGTACAGAAGGTGCCGACTCGCCAAGCCTCCTGCTCCCCTTGCTAGACTGCTGACACGACCTTAATGCCTGAAGGTTCAGCGCCTCGGCTCGCTCATTCGCCACGCCTCGAGTCACGCGCGACGCATCCGGGCACTACCCGCAGGCATGTCGCGCACGTCAAGCACCGGCATCACTTCGCCGATCCGCTTGTCAAAATAGTATCCGATCGAATACAATAATCATGTACCACATAAAGCCGCTGCCAGAGTTCGACGCTTGGTTCGACACCCTGACAGACCCGGCTACGCGAGCCCGCCTGATCCGCAGGCTTGAAAAGGCCGCGCGGGGTTTGCTGGGCGATGTGAAACCGGTCGGAGAGGGCGTGAGCGAAATGCGCGAGTTCTTTGGCCCTGGTTGGCGCATGTATTACGCCGAACGGGGCAACGTGCTGATCGTCATGCTGGGCGGCGGTACGAAGGGCACGCAAAGCCGTGACGTCAAACACGCCAAGGAATTGGCGCGGGCCCTGAGAAACGACGAAGAAGACCAATCATGAGCAAGAAAGCGATCAAGATTTCCGAACTGCCCACCTTCGACCCCGCGCGTTACCTGCGCGACGACAAGGACATCGCCGCCTACTTGACGCAGGTGATCGAGGACGGAGACTTCGGTGAGCTTGCCCAGGCGCTGGGAGTTGCCGCGCGCGCTCGTGGCATGACGCAAATTGCCGAGACTACCGGCATTGGCCGAGAATCCCTGTACAAGGCCCTGCGCGCAGGCGCCAGCCCGCGCTTTGACACCATCGCCAAGGTCTGCAAGGCACTGGGCGTGCGTCTCGTCGTCCAGGCCGAGCATCCGGCCTAGGCACGTATGACGAACGTGGCCGGACCAGTAGCCGGAAGCCAGGATTTCCTAGAGAATCCCTCCCAACCCTCTAAAACAATAAGCTGCATCTTCCCCATGAAACTCGCCACCTGGAACGTCAACTCCCTCAACGTGCGCCTGCCCCAGGTGCTGGACTGGCTGGCCGCCAATCCCGTCGACGTGCTCTGCATCCAGGAACTGAAGCTGACCGACGACAAGTTCCCCGAGGCCGCCTTCAAGGAGGCCGGTTACCACGCGGTCTGGGCTGGCCAGAAGACCTACAACGGCGTTGCCATCGTGTCGCGCGTGCCCGGCACGTCCATGGTGCGCAACCTGCCCACCTACGAAGACCCGCAGCAGCGTGTGCTGGCGCTGACCTTCCCCAGCGCGGACGGCGACGTGCGCGTGGTCTGCGCCTATTGCCCCAATGGCCAATCGGTCGGCTCGGACAAGTACGCCTACAAGCTCGAATGGTTTGCCGCCATGCGCGCCTGGCTGGCCGACGAGATCAAGCAGTACCCGCGCCTGGCGGTGCTGGGCGACTACAACGTCGCGCCGGCCGACGAGGACGTGCACAATCCCGAGAAATGGGAAGGCCAGGTGTTGGTCTCCGAGCCCGAGCGCCAGGCGCTGCGCGACCTGATCGACCTGGGCCTGGCCGACTCGTTCCGCCTGTTCGAGCAGCCCGAGAAGTCGTTTTCGTGGTGGGATTACCGGCAGTTCGCGTTCCGCCGCAACGCCGGCCTGCGCATCGACCACATCCTGCTGTCGCCGCCGCTGGTCAAGCGCTGCACCGCCTGCGTCATCGACAAGGAACCGCGCCGCAACGAGCAGCCTTCCGACCACGCGCCGGTGGTGGCCACGCTGACGTTCGATTGAGCCAAAAATCTTGCGCACCGGCTTGCACGGCGCGCGGAAATTCCTGTATAGTTGCGCTCTTGCTTGATTTGGGGCGGTAGCTCAGCTGGGAGAGCGTCGCGTTCGCAATGCGAAGGTCGGGAGTTCGATCCTCCTCCGCTCCACCAATTCAAGCTCCAGAGCGATCTGGGAAAGTACAAGACAGCGCCTTAGGGCGCTTTTTTGTTTGGCGTTGTTGTTTGGCGCTGTTTTTTTTGGCCTTGCGGCGGGCGCGGCCCGCGGATTCAAGACTGCAGCAAGGAGATGCGGGGCCTGCCGTATTCCTGCCGGTAACACACGCATAGCAGCACTCTGCCGACCCGCTCGCACCGCGCGACGAAGCTCCAGCGGCTGAATACCAGGCCGATTTCCGCCCCGCCCAGGCCGAGCGGCCTCGCCCCGGTGATGGACAGGCGCGGCAGCGCATGCAGCAGCCCCAGCCCCACGCTTTTCGCGCAAGCCTCGCGGGCGACCCAGCCGGCCAGGAAATCCACCACGACGCGATCCCGCCGCGCCAGCCACGCCGCCAGGCGCTGCTGGCGGACGGCCAGATCGGGCCGATCCAGATGCTCGATGTCTATGCCCACATACTTGCGGTTGGCGTATAGCCGCGCCTGCATGCCGGCACTGTCGCTCACGCCGAAACCGGCAAGGCCGGGAAGGTACGGCTTGCCCAAGCGCGTGCGCGCGGCCCGTCCGGAAAGAGCCGGGTCCAAAGCGCCCAGCGCCACCGTGACGTCAAAGCTCGACGAGGGTACGGTCATGCGTGCCGGTCGCGATCAGGGTGTCGGCATCGCCCGTCACGGCGTGCGCGCTGAACCGCAGGGAATTGCCGAACATGGCCGCCACCGTGATCGTCAGCCGCACCGCGCTGCCCGGATGCGCGGGCGCCACGTGCCGCACGCTGACCGCGTGTCCGACCGACCCGCAACGCCCGCCGCCCGCCAACCGGATGCACTCGGTCGCATAAGACTCGATCCAATAGACAATAACCGGGGTGGCCAGCACGTCCAGGTCTCCGCCATAGCTCAACGCGCTTGCGGCGGCATCGACCACGCAGGTTTTCTGGAACTGCTGGCCTGTCTGAAACAGCGCCTGCGCCTGTAGCGTCGGGCGATCCATCTAGGCGCGCTCCAGCGCGGCGAGCGTATCCGCCGCGTTGCCGAAACGATCCTTGAACATGGAGATCCAGCGCTCCAACCCGAACGCGACACAACTGGTATGCACGAAGTTGCCCGCCAGGCGGATATCGAATTTTTCACCGAAGTAGTTGCGGTGATAGTTCAGCGAAGACACGGCGTGGCCGTCGAACACCAGTTCACGCTTGGTGGGCGTCAGCGCCGACAGGCGCGCCACGGCGCTGCCTGAATCAAAGAAGGGATCGTTGGCTTCTTCACAACCCGCGCTGATCCCCAGTTGCGCGAACAAGGAGAACAGGCGGTCGTAACCCGCTTCCAGGTGCGCCTGCGCGCCCTCCGCGGTGCCCAGGTACACGTATTCCTTCATGGTGAAATTAAAGGCACGGTAACGATCCAACGCCTTGTCCTCGTGCCGGAAGCAACGCGCGATGCAGGATTCCACGCGCGCCCCGTCCAGATGCTGCCCTTGCAACCCCAGATAGACCTTGTAGCAGGTCGCCGGCAACAGCGCCACGTCGGCGACAAGCGCCTTGAAATCCTGGTCCAGCTTGCGCTGGCCGCGCGCGAAC
Organism: Achromobacter sp. EG18; assembly: GCF_059759395.1. Taxonomy (NCBI): domain Bacteria; kingdom Pseudomonadati; phylum Pseudomonadota; class Betaproteobacteria; order Burkholderiales; family Alcaligenaceae; genus Achromobacter; species Achromobacter sp. EG18. The sequence goes on along the minus strand of NZ_CM186213.1, from coordinate 503,960 downwards.
CCCAGCAACTCCCCTTGCTCTATCGAGCACATGACGCAGGTCAGGTGCGGGAAATTACGCACGTAACCCAGTGCATTGATCTCTTCATGGGCCAGCAAGCTGTCGAATTCCGTGGTGGCGTCGGGCGCAATCGAGAATATGTCGTCCAGCTTGCCCTGCAGCACGGTCTTTACCTGGTGCCATTGCTTTTCGATGATCACGATGAAATCTCCTGGAAAGCCCTAAAAGCACTTGAAGAATGCGGACAGGACCAAGCCTTACGACGTCAAGTCAGCCAGCACCTGCCGCACGGTTCGGATGGAATGCGTGTCCTTGCAGGACGTGCCGCAATACAACGCCATGTCCTCGATCAAACCCTCGGTGTGGACGGTGGGCACCGCGACGCTGTACCGCAGGATGGGATAACGCTTTCCAAAGTAATACGCAGAGCCGATGACGCCCGCCGGCAGCGACTCCTCGCAACTGGCATTGCGGATGACCCGGTGGCGATGGGTATGCCACCCCACGCTGAAGCGGTCGGTGACCACGGTATCGCCGGGCGTGGCGTTCACGATCGCCTGCTTGTAGCGCTCGTGCGCCGCGGACTCCCGGGTGGCCGCGAAGACCGTGCCGCACAGCACGCCGGAAAATCCTGCCTGCATCACCTGGCGCAATTCCACCGCGTTGCTGATGCCGCCGCTTATGAACACCATGCGCTTGTCGACGCCATGGCGGGCGGCCTGGTCCAGCGCCTGCTCGCGCGCGGTCGAACCCAGGTGATGGCCGCCCGCTTCCGTGGTCTGCAATACGCCAAAACGCGCACCGGCATCGAACCCCGCTTCCAGCTCGTCCCAGTTTCCCCCTTGCACGCCATATTCCATCCCGACCGGCAAGGCCCGCAGCACGGTGGCATCCGGCAGACCGAAGAAGGTCACGATCGGCCGCTCCGGACGGTCCGCCAGGAAAGCCAGCCGGTCGAGCAACGCGTCCGCGTCCAGCACGAAGGGCACCAGATTCACGCCAAAGCGCGCCCGGGTCAGCGTGGCGGTCTGCGCGAGCAACACGCCGATTTCGTCCAGCGTGTGGCGATACAGGCCAATCATGCCGAACGCGCCCGCCTCGCACACGGCGGCCGCCAGCTCCGGCTGCGCGACGCCGCCCATGCCGGCCTGCAGAATGGGCAAGCGCGCGCCAAAAAGCGCTTCCACCTTGGAACTGCTGGCAATCTGCGCCATGGTGTGCCTCCGCCCTATAGCGCGGCCAGGTTCAGGTCCGTCACCAGCCCCTGTTTGGTGAAGTAGGCGGCGCTACGCTTGAACCATTGCTCGTGGACGGCCTTGCGCGCCGGATGCGAGCGCAGCGCGTTGCGCATGGCGTTGCCGTTGCGAAACCCCAGCGGCTCGTAGATCTTGGCGTCGTCATAGACGGCGGGGTTGTACATCAGGCTGATGAAGTACCGGAACATATTGGTCACCGTGCGCGCCACCTCCGCCCGCGTCGCGTCGGGATCGCCGCTGCGCTCCAAGGCCAGCTGGTACAGGCGCGGCACCATTTCCCGGCCGAAGGACACGTGGCGGGACTCGTCCACATGATGCTGGTAATTGATCTGCTTGAGGATCTCGGTGATGCCGTCCGTGGTGCCGACCTTGTGGTTGTAGTAGTCGACGAACTCTTCGAAGATCAGGGTGCTGGCGAACATGTACAAGTCATCCAGCTCTGGCGTGGACGCCTGCGCATCGCCCTGCAACTGAATGGACGGATATATTTTTCCCGCATAATCGAGACAGGCCTTGGCGAAATACCACATATGGAAGTTCTCTTCGCCCATGAAGATATGCAGGTATTCGGATACATCGGCATAGCGCTCTTCATAGATGCATCGGCTGACAAAGCCCAGCACTCCTTTGATGCCGTGCACGTTCAGGCTGAAGAAATTGACCGCCTCCCATTTGCTGAGCCGTATCTGCTGCGCGGCGTCCAGTTGCTCCTGCAGGGGCGTTCCATAGGTGGTGAGCAAGTCATTGCTGCACCAGGGCTGGTCATCCGGAATATGGGCGGGCCACTCGAAACGCTCGTAGGGATCATGCGAACGCCCCTTGGACAGCGTCTTCAGGCGGTCGATTCTTGAGTAGTCGAATGTCATGGCGGGTTCCTTGGACTAGCGCTGTGCCTGGACGAAGTTGACGATGGCATCCACCGTGCGCAGGTCGTCGACGGTGATGGCGGTCGAGACATCACGCCCCACCAGTTCGCCCAGGAACATGATGAAATCCAGGAACTGCATGCTGTCCAGGATGCGCTCTTCGATCAGGTTCTTCTCCTTGATGCCTTCGATCTGCGCATTGCGGTTTTCCTTCAGCCAGGCGATCACTTCGGCTTCGGTATCGGTATCGGTGACGGTCTGTGTGGACATAGGGACTCCGGTTCAATGGGTGGATAACGCATCAGACCTTGACGGCCGACAGCAGGCAAAACCCGCTGCTCTCCTGGCGCAGCACGGCCTGGCGCTCAAATCCGGCGGCCGCGATCTGCGCCTGCATGTCGCCCACCGTCCAACTGCGCCCGCCATCCCACAACGCCAGCGCGGACAGGTTGTGCAAGGTGGTGAACAGCGGCGCGCGCCGGTCCTCGGCAAGGAAGTAGCCTTGCACCAACAAGGTTCCGCCCGGGCGCAATGCCTGCCTTGCGCGGTCCAGCATCGATCGGCACACCTGCGCGCTCTCCTGATGCAGCACGTTCGAAAAGAGCAGCGCGTCGGCCGCCTCGCCAAAGCCGTCCTGCCGATAATCGGCCACCTTGGCGCTCACGCGGTCCGCCAGGCCGGCAGCGCGCACGGTTTCGCGCGTGATCTCGACAACCGGCGCCAGATCCAGAACCTGCGCGGTTACGTCGGGCCGCGCCGCGCACAACGCAATGGAATACGTGCCTGCGCCCCCGCCCACATCCACCAGGTGGCGAATGGGCACGTCTTGCAGGGCCTGCGCAAACGCGGGGCCCGAACGGGACGCGAACTGATGCATGCCGAGAATGAAGTCACGCATGAACTGGGGGTCCTCGCCCAGCCACTTGGATTGGTTGTCCACCGCCTCGCCTCGCCGCACCGCCTCGGCCAGCTGCGTCCAGGGCTGTTTCCAGCGCGCCATGACGCGCAGCCAGCACAACAGGGATTCGGGGCTGTCTTCGGTGAGAAAACGCGCACTGAGATCGGTATTGGCGTAGCGCTTGCCGTCGCATGCCAGCAGTTTTTGCGCGACCGCGCAGTCCAGCAAGCGTTCCAGTGGCTCGGATTCGCAACCGATTTCCCGAGCCAGCTCGGCGCAGGTACGGGGTTCAGCCAAACGCTGGGCAATCCCCAGCTCGGCCAGGGCATACAAGGGTTGCCCCTCCCAATGCCCGAATGCCAACCGGGAAAACGCCATGAAGCTCACATCCATCGAGATTCCCTCCTGATTCAACGGTGATGGCCCGACGGGCCAGACAGGTGAACACGCAACAACCCCGGGGACGGAGTTGGAAACCAGCGATCAGGATGTATGCACGCAAAGCCGATGGAGATCCGGCCGCATGCGCCATCCTGGGAGTTGACAGCGATCTTGCGGGGCGGCTAAAAGGCGTCGCCGGAGTGTCTTCAATGGTCCATATTCTGGACCATTATTTATTATTTAATTTTCGAGCATTCTATACCCACGAAGAAAATAGGCAATAATAAATTTCACCCGATATTTTTTGGTCCATTATGTAGACCATAAACGCTGTTTAACGAAGAGGTGTGGGCATGGAGTGGACCATCGCGGCACTGCTGGCCGGCGCGGGCACGCTGGGCGGCGTCATCAATGCGCTGGCGGGCGGCGCCACCTTGATTACCTTTCCCGCGATGGTGGCGGCGGGCCTGCCGCCCGTCATCGCCAATGCCTCCAGCGCGGTAGCCATATCACCCGGCCATATCCTCGCGGCACTGGCGGATCGTGAAAATCTGCCCGCTCCCGATCGGCGCTTCTGGCTGTTATCGATCGCCACCACCGCGGGCGGCGCGCTGGGCGCATTCATCCTGCTCGCCATTCCCCCCGCCTATTTCATCCTGCCGGTGCCGGCGCTGATCGCGTTCGCCACCCTGCTGTTTGCCTTTGCGCCCCAGGTGCAGGCCTGGAGCGCGCGCCGACGCGGCGGCCAGGCGCAGGACGGTCCCGCGCGCGGCGTGCTGCCGATCGCGCTGGCCTCCGTGTATGGCGGCTTTTTCGGCGCCGGGCTGGGCGTGATCCTGACCGCGGTGATTTCCATCACGGATCCCGGAAACCTGCGCGCCATCAAATCACTGAAAAACCTGCTGGCCACGTTTGTCACCGCCGCGGCGATCGTCATCTTCATCGTGCAGGGCTCGGTGCACTGGCCGGCCACGCTATGCATGCTGGCCGGCGCGCTGGCGGGAGGCTACCTGGGCGGCCACTTGATACGCGTCCTGCCGGCTTCGGCCATCCGGGCGTTCGTGATCGTCACGGGCGCCGCCATGACCGTGATCTATGCGGCGAAGTACTGGTTCTGAACGCCCCGCGCCATCGCCGGCCTGAGCGGATCGCCGGCGTCATCGGAACATCGTCCTGCGTGCGTGAACGCCGCAACTGCGATACAACGGTAGGCACTCTGCCGTCACCCGGATGGAACACCGATGTCCGCGCCCGCCACCACCGTTCCCGCTGCCGCCTCCACCGACGAGCGCCTGCCGCTGCTCCTGAGCCTGAACGCGGGCTATGTCGACACCCTTGGATTCATCGCGCTGCACGGCCTGTTTTCGGCGCACGTGACCGGCAACTTCGTCACCATCGGCTACGCGCTCGGCAACGGCGCCTCGGGCGCCTGGACCAAGCTGGCGGCCCTGCCGATGTTCTGCCTGGGCGTGTTCCTGGCGCGGCTTTACGGGCAGGCGCGACGCGACGCGGGCAAGCCGGCGTTCATGCGGCTGCTCACGGCCAAGACGCTGCTGCTGTGCGTGGCCGCGGCGCTGGCCCTGGCGCTGGGGCCGTTTGCCCCGGGCGACAGCTGGGGGCTGTTCGCCACCGGCATGACGCTGGTGCTGGCGATGTCGATCCAGAACGCGGTGCATCGGGTGCACCTGGGCGCGGCCCCGCCCTCGACGCTGATGACGGGCACCACCACGCAGATCATGCTGGACCTGGCCGACGCCGCGCGCGGCCAGGCCGACGAGGCGGCCAGGCGCCGCATGGGACGCATGGGACGGGCGGTGCTGGCGTTCGCGATCGGTTGCGGCGCGGCCGCGCTGCTGCACGTGTCGATCGGGCTGTGGGCCTTCGCGCTGCCGCCGCTGGTGTCGCTGGCGGGACAGGCGCTGGCGCGCCCCTACCCCGGCTGACGCGCCTGGCTGGCGCGCCGGGCCTGTGCGCCCTTGCCCTGGGGCCGCGGATCGCGTGGCGTCTGGCCGGCCCGCCGGCCGCGCAAGCGGCGGGCAATGGCATCATAGAGCCGCACGCCGGGCGTGCGCATCAGCAGGAACACCAGTACGCCCAGCAGCAGGGCCAGCCATACGGCGCGCAGCGAGATCATGGCGCTCCCCCCGCCGGTTCGGCGCGCAGGTGACGGCGGATCGACCGCGAGAAACCGATCGAATCCTCGCCCAGGATCGGCGGAATGCCGACGAAGCCGCGCTCGCGCAGCGTCTGCAGTGGCAGCCGGGTATCGAGTCCGCCTTGCTCATAAAGGTATTCGGGCAGGTAGCCCGACAACAGGATGCGGTAGTCCAGCGGCAGGCCGGGTACGATGGCGCGCACCATGCGGTAGACCAGCGTGGTGCAGTTGGCGGTGACCGTGTGGTAGAAGCGCGGCGTGTCCGCCAGCTCGTTGGCGGTGCGCACGTACGACAGGAACAGTTCGCGCATGGCATCGACCGGCATTTGCACCGGGTAGATGTAGACATTCTCGGCGCGCGGACCGGCGCGCACGTAGAGCACGTCGCGCTCGTCGGCAGCAACCACGCTCAACTCGAACTTCTTGAAGAAGCCGCCCAGTTCCGAGAATTGTTCGCCGCGCTCCTTGCGGATCTCGACCGAGAACACCACGTGACGGCCATCGGCGAAACCGAACGAGACCAGGGTGTGGGCGATGGCGGGGCCGTCCCAGTACGACAGCACCATGTCGACCGACCGCAGGTCGTTCAGGTCGTAGACCCGGGTTTCCCAACGCTGCGTGTAATCGCTGTCCGAGCGCCACTTGAAGTCACGCACATTGTCCAGCGTGACGATGCTGCCCGCGACATTGCCGCGCAGGGTGCGGGCCACGTCGTCGGCCCAGACCCGGTCATTGGAGGGCGCGATGCCTTGCCACCAGGCCGCCAGCGCGATCACGGCCAACAGGTAGGCCCACAACGCGGGCCGGCGGCGCAAGCGACCGACGCCATGCCACAGCCGTAGCAAGGCATACAGCCCCAGCGCGACCCAGGCCAGCATCAGCACCGCCTTGGCCCAGACGGCCCCCGGCCCCTGATACCAGAACGCCAGGCAGGCCCACCCGATGGAGAACAGCATCAGCAGGCTGAGCGCGGCCCGGCCCAGCAGCCGCAGGCCGCGCCTGGCCCAGCCGGCGCGGGTGGCGTCAGGCACCGGCGCCATGCTGGCTCACGATTTCCAGCACGCCGTTGATGACGAACTGCACGCCCATGCACACGAGCAGGAAACCCATGATGCGCGAGATGGCCTCGACCCCGCCGTTGCCGATCAGGGCGACGATGCGGCCGGCCGAACGCAGGCAGATCCAGAACAAAAGGCCCAGCAGCGAAAAGACGATGACCGGCGTGACGGCGATGGTCCACGCGGGATACTGGCTGGCGGTCTCGCCGCCGACGGTCGAAGCCGCGCTGATGATCATGGCGATGGTGCCCGGCCCCGCCGTGCCCGGCAGCGCCAATGGCACGAAAGCGATGTTGGGCACCTGGCGGTGAATCGCGACATCGGCGGCGACGTCGGCCTCGCGCTCGTCACTGGCGGCGCTGGCCGCCGACGGAAACAGCATGGTGAAACCGATGCTGACCACGATCAGTCCGCCGGCGATGCGCAGGCCCGGGATCGAGATGCCGAACGTGGCCATGATCCAGGCGCCGGCGTAGTACGTGACCAGCATGATGCCCACCACATAGCAGGCGGCCTGCCGGATCTGGCGTTCGCGCTCCTTGTAGGGAATGTGCTGTCCCAGGGACAGCAGCATGGTCATGGAGGTCAGGGGATTGGCCAGCGGCAGCATGAGCGCCAGGCCCAGGCTGACCAGCTTGCCCAATTGAACCAGATCATCAATCATCGCGGCGAAGGAGAAAACGGCGGATCGGGAGGGACGAACAACGCGCGCGTCCGGCGTCATCGACCGCGCTACACCGCACAGTGTAATGTAAGCAAAGGCAAACATCCGTATTTACCGGGTGGCGCGCTCCGGTACCATGCTGCCCGGGTGGCCGCCGGCCACGATCCCTAGAGGAATTGCGCCGTGACCGTCCTTCGCCCGCGCGGCTGGCTTGCCGCCCTGTCCCTGCTGTTCGCCCTGCCCGCCGCGCCCGCCGTGGCCGGCATGGATTGCGCGCGGGCGCGCACGCCCACCGAGAAGACGCTGTGCGCCGATGCCGCGCTGTACCGGCTCGACGATGAGCTCGGCGCCGCCTATGCCAGGTTGCGCGCCGCCCAGCAGCCCGGGCAGAACGAGGCGCTGCGCCAGGCGCAACGCGGCTGGCTCAAGCAGCGCGACGCCTGCGGCAGCGATGCCGAATGCCTGCGCCAGCGCTACGACACCCGCCTGGCGCAACTGCAGGCGCAGCAGTCCCGCGCGCTGGCCTATCGCCCCGACGACATCGATCGCCTGGCGCTGGAAGACCTGCGCCAGGCGATCGAGGCCGCGCGCCAGTCGAATCCGGAATTTGCCGTGGAAACCGTGCTGGCGGCGCGCTCGCTCAAGGCCGAGGCCAGCGCCATCCACAACGAACGCGCGGCGGACGGCGACGGCCCGGCGCGCCTGCCCGCCGCCCGCCCGGCGGGTGTCACCGAGGACGAATGGGCCGCCGTGCTGGCGTCGGACCTGGAATCCGACGCCGAAGAAGGGTCCGTCTCCTACCTGCTGCTGGACCTGGACGGCGACGGCCGCCGCGACCTGGTGCTAGACAGCTACATCGGCGGCACCGGGCTGTTCTCGGAGGTCAGCGCCCTGCGCCGCGACGGCGACCGCTTCCTGCCGGCCGACCTGAGCGGCGCGCCGGACGCCGGCGCCTCGCTCTATACGATCAATGGCCGCGGCGCCAACCAGTCGGGCGACTGGATCCGGCTGCGCGACCGCGTCTACGCCGTCTACCGCGTCGGCGCCTACGGCGAAGACCGGCTCCATCTGCTGCGGCCGCTGCGCCGGGTGGGCGAGGTGCCGACGCTGACGGTGCGCTACCGCTACGAACTGTCGGTGCCGCGCCAGCAGAAGAACAGCGACAAGGGCACGGTCAGGACATTGGACGAGACGCTGCACGCGGCATTGACGCGCGCCGTGGCCGCCGTGCCCGCCGACCGCGCCTGGGGCGACGCGCCAAGCCGCAAGCCGCTGTGTCCCGTGCCGGCCGGCGCCGCCCAGGACGAAAGCGGCGCCTACTTCGGCTTCGGGCCGGGCCACTACAGCTACGAGACCGTCGCCGACGTGACGGTGCAGGCCGGCCCGCGCTGCTACGTGGGTCGGGTGGTGGACTGGTTCGGCGACTACAGCGCCAAGTCGGGACTGTCGGCGCAGATCTGGATCCGCGACCCCGCGCCCGGAGACCGGCAGGAATCCTTCGACCTGCACGGCAGGCGCCGCGCCGTCGGCGTCGAAGCCGGCATCGGCCCCGTGGTCGGCGACAACGGCGCGTAGCCCGCGGTCAGCCCCCCGGCCGGCGCCAGTGCCGCGCCGCCAGCGCCAGCAGGCGCGCGTCGGCGCCTTCGGCGGCCACCAGTTGCAACGCCACCGGCATGCCGTCGACAAAGCCGGCCGGCAAGGCGATGGCCGGCAGCCCCAGCAGGTTCCACGGATTGGTCAGGCCCAGCAGCGTCTCGCGCACGGCGGCGCTGCCGGGGCCGGCCACGCTGCGCTGCTGCAGCGCCGGCGCGGTGATCGCCACCGCCGGCAACGCCAGCACGTCGACCCGCTCGAAGATGCCCGCGAACACGCCGCGCAACCGCTCGCGGGTGTTGCGCGCGCGGACGTATTCCCAGCCCTGCACCGGACGCGAGGCGCGCAGGCGCTCCAGCACTTCGGGATCGAACTTGCCGGGTTCGTCCTCGACCCGCTCGGCGTGCACTTCATAGGCTTCCGAACGCTGGATGGCGCCCAGCGCCGCCTGCAAAGCGCGAGCGTGGCGCGTGACCTCGGCGCCGTCTACCAACACGCCGCCGAAGCCTTCGGCGAGCGCGCGGGCGCGGGCCGTGACGGCCGCATCCTCGATGGCGAACGGCGCGTTCGGCACCCACATCATGCGCGGCGCGGCCAGCCCGGGATCGGCCGCCTCGGCATAGGCGCCGATCGCACCGCCGGACAACGCCTGCATGAAGACCTGCGCATCCTCGACGCTGTTGGCCAGCACGCCGGCATCCTCGATGCTGGGCGCCAGCGGGAACACGCCGCGGGCCGACACGCGGCCATGGGTCGGCTTGAAACCGACCACGCCGCACAGCGCGGCGGGCACGCGCACCGAGCCGCCGGTGTCGGTGCCCAGCGCCACCGGCACCATGCCCGCGGCCACCGCGGCGCCGCTGCCGGCGCTGGAGCCGCCCGTGATCTGGCTGGTGCGCCACGGATTGCGCGCCGCGCCCTGGACGCTGCGGTCGCCGGTGGGGCCGTAGGCGAATTCATGCGTGAGGGTCTTGCCGATGACGATGGCGCCCGCCGCGCGCAACAGCGCCACGCAGTCGGCGTCGGCCGCGGGCCGGTGCCCAAGGAAGTGCGCCGCGCCCATGGTGGTGGGCATGTCGCCGGTATCGACGTTGTCCTTGATGGCGACGGGGATGCCGTGCAGCGGCCCGCGCACCTGGCCGCGGGCCCGCTCGGCGTCCAGCGCGCGGGCGGCGGCCAGGGCGGCGTCGGCGTCCACGTGCACGAAGGCGTTCAGTTGCGGGTTCAGGCGCTCGATGGCCGCCGCCGCGTGGCGCACCAGCGCTTCGGCGTCGAGCGCGCCCTGGCGCATGGCGTCCTGCAGTTCGGCCACGGTGCGGCCGGCGAAAAAGCCGGGTTCGACGGCCAGCGCCGGAACGGGGTTGGATTGCGGATTCATCGCGTGGCTCCCTGGTAGTTGGCGGGCAGGCGCGGGCCGACGCCCGGACGCACCTGCAACATGGCGATCATGCCGACCGCCGTGGCGACCGAGGCGGCCACGAACATGACCGAATAGCCGTGGCGCGCCGCCAGGTAACCGGTCAGGGTCGGCGCCAGGATCGAGGCGATGTTGGCGAAGAAGTGCATCAGGCCGCTGAAAGTGCCGACGCGGCTGGCGGGCGCGGTATCGATCACCACGGCCCAGTAGACCGAGTTGGGCATGGCGTTGAGCGCGTTGGCCAGCGTCATCAGCGCGATCACGGCGAACACCGACTGCGCCTGCGACACCAGCAGGAAGCACAGCGTGGTGGCCAGCAGGCAGCCGGCGGCGAACCAGCTGCGGGCGATCTTCAGGTTGCCGGTGCGCCTGGCCAGCATATCGGAGATGCGGCCGCCCAGCAGCACCGTGACGCAGGCGCCGGTCCAGGGAATCATGCCCATGTACCAGAGCGAGGACAGGCTGTAGCCGAAGGTGTCCTGCAGGTACTTGGGAGTCCAGGTCAGCAGCAGGAAGTTGACGTAGTTGAACGAGAAATAGCCCAGGGTGTTCAGCACCAGCGTCTTGCTGCGAAAGAAGCTCCACCACGGCAGCGCCGGCGCGTCGCCGCCCTGCCCGGCCGCCGCCTGCTCGGCGCGCGCCGCCTGGATCTCGCGCAGTTCGGCCGGGGACACGCGCGGGTTGGTGTCGGGCCGGTCGGTGAAGATGCGCATGAACAGCACCAGCACGAGCAGGCCGGCCGCGCCCAGGATGTAGAACATGGCGCGCCAGCTGCCGGTCAGGCTCAAGAGGCCCACCGCCACGGGCGCGGTCAGCAGCGCGCCCAGCGGCGTGCTGAGCAGGCCGAAGCCGACCACGAAGCCGCGTTCGCGCGGCGTGGCCCAGTTGGCGATGGTCTTGTTGATGATGGAGTACGCCGGCCCCTCGGCCGCGCCGAACAGGATGCGGATGGTGGCAAAGCCGGCCAGCGCCGAGCCGCCCAGGAAGGCCAGGCCGAAGTCGCCGGCCCAGGCGGTGGCGATCTCGAAGATCGACCAGGTCACGCCGGCCACGATCCAGACCTTGCGCGGGCCGTAGCGGTCGGCCAGCATGCCGCCGAACAGCGCGCCGACCATGTAGCCATAGCCGAAGTAGCCCAGCACGGCGCCCCAGTCGCCGCGATCCAGGCCATATTCGCCGGTGATATGCGCGGCGGCGTAGGACATGGCGCCGCGGTCGATGTAGTTGATCAGTGCCAGCAGCACGACCATGGTGAAAATTCGGTAACGGAACCGCGAGTTCCGGGATTCAAGTGTCATTGCGATCAATCCAGTCGATTTACCCAAACGTTTGGGTTGCGCAATGCTAAGGGCTCCGAACGCAAAAATCGACACCGTGTAAACCCTAGGTTGCCGCCTAAGGCCCTGGGACGGTATTCGTGCGTGTATCCTCCAGCTCCATGAACAAATCCCGCCCTGTCACGTTGCAAAGCCTGGCGCGGCAGCTCGGCCTGAACGTGTCGACCGTGTCCCGCGTCCTCAATGGTTCCGAGGACGACGCCCGCGCCGCCGCCGCGCCCGACACCGTCAAACGGATCCGGGCGCTGGCCGCCGAGCTGCAATACCAGACCAATCCCCACGCCGCCAGCCTCAAGACGCGCCGCAGCCGCACCATCGGCGTGCTGGTGCCGCGCCTGTCGGACATGGTGCTGGCCACCATCTACGAAGGCATCGACGAGGCCGCGGCCGAACACGGCTACCTGACCTTCGTGTCCAACACCCAGGACGTGCCCGACAAGCAGCGCAAGCTGATCGACATGGCGCTGGCGCGGCGCGTGGACGGCCTGATCCTGGGCGACGCCCACAGCCACGACGGCGCCGCGCCCAATCCGCTGCTGGCCGAACTGGCGCGGCGCGACGTGCCGTTCGTGCTGGTCAGCCGCCATGCCGACGACCACTGCGCCGTCACCTGCGATGACCTCGAAGGCGGCCGGCTGGCGGCCGAGCACCTGCTGGCCATGGGCCACCGGCGCATCGCGGTGATGGTGGGCGAACCCTTCACCAGCACGGGCCGCGACCGCTCGGCGGGCTTTTTCGCGGCCTGTGCCAGGCACGGCGTCGAGGTCCCGGCCGCATGGCGCATCGAAAGCCCGTTCGACACCGACGCCGGCCGCCACGTGGGCGCGCGCTTGCTGGCCGGCCCGGACCGCCCCACCGCCATCTTCGCGGTCAACGACTTCCTGGCGGTGGGCGTGATGGGCGCGGCGCGCGAGCACGGCCTGGAGGCCGGCCGCGACGTGGCCGTGGTGGGCTACAACGACACGCCGCTGGCGGGCGCCCTGCCCATCGGCCTGACCACCATCCACTCGCCCATGCACCAGATGGGGCGGTTGGGGCTGGAACTGTTGCTGCAGAAAATCGCCGGCGGCCGCCCGGACAGCGTGCGGCTGGCGCCCACGCTGGTGGTGCGCGGCAGCAGCGACCGGCCGATACCGGGCTGAACCGCGCCGACAGGCTCGGCCACCGGCCGCATGGCCAACCGCCCGGCCCGATCGGCCCGGACGATCGCCGCTTTCCTCACCCCCGCGCCGGTTTGATCGCCCGCGTCGCCAGGAACGTCGGCACGTAGCGGTCGATCAGGAAGCGCGGCCGCGGCTGCTGGTCTTCGTGAAAGCCCGCCAGCAGGAAACCGGCGTCCAGCTGGCCGCCGATCTGGTCCCGCAGGCTGTGGCCGAACACCAGGGCCTCGCCGCGCGCGCGCTTGGCGTCCAGCGCCGCCGCGTCGAGCATCGGGCGGCAAACCCCTGCCGCCAAAGAGATTCGCGGCCCGGATATCATGATCGCCCCAAGACAACGCCCTTTGAACCAGGCATCCACGCCATGAGCACCTCATCCCCCAGGCTCGTCGACATCGGCGGCAAGCGCGTCCTGCAATACGGCGAGACCGGCCCGGCCCTGGCCACCGGCCAGGACACCAATGACCTGATCAGCGCCGCCTGGGAACACGAGGCCGAATGGCTGGCGCTGCCCGCCGCGCGCGTGCATCCCGATTTCTTCCGGCTGGAGACGCGCATCGCCGGCGAGCTGATCCAGAAGTTCGTCAACTACCGCCTGCATTGCGCGGTGGTGGGCGACATCTCGGCATATCTGGCCGCCAGCAAGTCGCTGCGCGACTTCGCCTACGAGACCAACCACGGTCGCGTGTTCTGGCTGCTGGACGACATGGCGGCGCTGACCGCGCGATTGACTGCAGGCCAAGGCTGAACGGGCCATAGGTCGGCTGCCTGGCTCGTCTCCTGCCCGGCGAGCCCGTGACGCGGCTAGTGGTTATTGCCGGCATGGAAAAGGCGGGAATTCAAGGAGCGCCAAGCTCGGCCCATTGCGCAAAGCCCCTTCGGCGCGGACGGTCTTGCTTGACGCTGGCTCGCCATGAACCTTATTCTTATTTGAACGATCATTCCAAAAAACACGCCATGCGCACCAAGGATTTCGAGCCCGACGAAGTCGCCGACGCCGCCATGCAGGTGTTCTGGCGGCGCGGCTATGCCGCGACCTCCGTGCAGGATCTGGTGGACGGCACCGGGCTGGGACGCGGCAGTCTCTACAACGCCTTCGGCAGCAAGCAAGGCCTGTACGAGGCCGCGCTGCGGCGCTATCACGAACTGACGGCCGCCAATCTCGACTTGCTGGCCCGTCCCGGCAATGCGCGCGAGCGCATCGGCCGTCTGCTCGACTTCATCGCCAACGACGAATTGCGCGAACCCACCCGGCGCGGTTGCCTGGTCGCCAACGCCTCGCTCGAAATGGCGGGGCAGGACGAGATGGTGGCCGAACTGGTGCGGCGCAATTTCCAACGCCTGGAAAAGGCGCTGGAACAGATCCTGGCCAACGGCCAGGCAAACGGCGAGATCGACGCCGGCAGGTCGCCGCGCGCGCTGGCCCGCTTCATCGTCACCACCATCCAGGGCCTGCGCGTGGTCAGCAAAGGCAGCAACGCGCGCGAGCGCCGCCAATGGCTGGGCGACGTGATTTCAGTGGCGCTGGGCACGATCTAGGGCCTGGCATACTGGGGCACCTCGGCACCCGCGCTTTTTTTCGTTCTTTTTTGGAATGATCATTCCAATTTAATCGCAATCGGAGCTTCCGCATGAGTTTCACCTCTCCCCTGCCCGCCGAGGGCTGTCCCGAACACGGCGCCGACAGCCTGCCCATGGGCAGGCTGCTGGCCCTGGCGCTGGCGGGCTTCATCACCATCATGACCGAGACCGTGCCCGCCGGCCTGCTGCCGCAGGTCGGCCAGGGCCTGGGCGTGTCCGAGGCGCTGGCCGGCCAACTGGTGACCCTGTTCGCGGCCGGCTCGGTGCTGGCGGCCATTCCCATCATCGTCGCTACCCGCGGCTGGAACCGCCGCCCGCTGTTGCTGCTGGCCATCGGCGGCCTGTGCATTTTCAACATGGTGACCGCGCTGTCGGCGCACTACGCGCTGGCGCTGGCGGCGCGCTTTGGCGGCGGCATGGCGGCCGGCCTGCTGTGGGGGCTGCTGGCTGGCTACGCGCGCCGCATGGTGGCCACCCGCCAGCAGGGCCGGGCCCTGGCGGTGGTGGGCGCGGGCCAGCCGCTGGCGTTGTGCCTGGGCGTGCCGGCCGGCGCCTGGCTGGGCAGCCTGATGGACTGGCGCGGCGTGTTCTGGCTGATGGCCGCCGTGTCGCTGGCGCTGGTGGTGTGGATCCGCGCGGCCGTGCCCGACTTCGCCGGCCAGGCCGCGCGCCAGCGCCTGCCGATCGCGCGGACCCTGCTGCTGCCCGGCATCCGGCCGATCCTGTTCGTGCTGTTCACCTGGATCCTGGCGCACAACGTGCTCTATACCTACATCGCGCCCTACCTGATCCACCTGGGCCGGCCGGCGTCCGTGGACATGGTGCTGCTAGTGTTCGGCGCCAGCGCGGTCGCCGGCCTGTTGTTGACGGGCGTGCTGGTGGACCGCCGCCTGCGCCGGCTGACGCTGCTGTCGCTGGCACTGTTCGCGCTGACCGCCACCGCGCTGGGCCTGGCCGGCGCCCACCCCGTCGTCCTGATGGCTGGCGTGGCGTTGTGGGGACTGAGCTTCGGCGGCGCGCCGACGCTGTTGCAGACCGCCCTTGCCGACACCGCCGGCGAACATTCGGAGGTGGCGCAATCGATGCTGGTCACGATCTTCAATCTGGGTATCGCCAGCGGCGGCCTGCTCGGCGGCGTGCTGCTGGACACGGCCGGCGCGGGCTCCTTCGCATGGACGGTGGCGGCCCTGGCCGCGATCGCGCTGCTGGCGGCCTGGCGCGCCCGCGGCCACGGCTTTCGCCCCGGTCACCGGCACTGACGTCAGGGCCGCGGCGGGCGTACGGCCGCCGTGACCGAGCGGCGCGCCGCGGCGACCCTCAGTCGCGCGCGCTGCGGCCGGCGATCGCCGCCAGTGGCGCCAGCATGCATGCGGCGGCGGCCAGCAACGTGGCCGGCAGCCCCCAGCGGTCGACGCCGATGCCGCCCGCCAGCGCCCCCAGCGCGATCGCCAGATTGAACACGCCGACGAACCAGGACGTCGCCGCCTCGATGGCGCCGCGTGAAGCCTGCATCACCCAGGTCTGCAACGCGACCGAAACGCCGCCGTACGACAGGCCCCATAGCAGCAACAGCGCCACCACGGCGCCGCGCGCCTGGCCCAGCCACGGCAGCAATGCCAGCGTCGCCAGCAGGCCCAGCAAAATCGCCAGCAGGGTCGCGCGCGGGCGCCGTCCCGCCATGCCGCCGGCGGCGAAATTGCCCGCGATGCCGGCCACGCCGTAGGCGAACAGCAGCGGGCCGATCCAGGCCGGCGCGAACCCCGCCATCGACTGCAATACGGGCCGCACGAAGGTGTAGGCCATGAAATGCCCGGCCACCAGGAACAGCGTGATGAACAGCCCCCGCCGCACGTCGGGGTTGCGCAACTGCCGGCCCAGCTGGCGCGCCGTGACCGATTGCGCCACCGGCAGCGGCGGCAAGGCCAGCGCGGCGAACAGCAGCACGGCCGCGCTCAGCGCCGCCATGGCGCCAAACGCGCTGCGCCAGCCCGCCAGGTTGCCGATCAATGCGCCCAGCGGCACCCCCAGCACCGACGCCACCGCCACGCCGCCGAAGATCACGGCGGTGGCCATGCCGATGGCGGCGGGCGGCACCAGCCGTCCCGCCAGGCCGCCGGCCACCGCCCAGATGCCGCCGATGCAGACGCCCACCAGCACGCGCGCGGCCAGGAACCACGCCATGTCCGGCGCCAAGGCGCTGCCCAGGTTGGCGGCGGCCAGCAGCAACAGCAGGCCGCACAGGATGCGGCGGCGGTCGACGCCACGCGCGCCCATCACCACCAGCGGCGCGCACAGCGCGGCCAGCAGGCCGGGCACCACCATCAGCCAACCGACACGGCCGGTCGACGCGTCCAGGCTGGCGGCGATCGGCAGCAGCAAGCCCACGGGCAGCATCTCCGTGGTGACGACGCAGAACGTCGCCATGCCGGCCGCCAGCACGCCGGCCCAGGCAGCGGGCGGGCTGGTGGCCGCCGTGGCGGGCCGGGGTTCGATGGCGATGCTGCGGGTCATGGGAGGTTTCTCACCTGAGGGGAACAATGGAAAAGTGAATGGCGGGCCGGTCGTGGGGTCCGTCCACCTGGCCAGTCTACTGTTTCCATTTCACTGATAAAGTAGCTTCATAAATAAACAAAAGGGACGATTTGTCGCCAATCGAGCGCTCGCTCCCTTTCCTGTTGGAACTACCCATGACGCCCCTCACCGCCACCGGCATCGACCACCTCGGCGACGTGCTCGCATTCGTGCGCGTCGCCGACGCGCAGAGTTTCACGCTGGCCTCCGAACGGCTGGGCCTGTCGCGCTCGGCCATCGGCAAATGCATCGCGCGGCTCGAACAGGGCCTGGGCGCGCGGCTGTTGCATCGCAGTACCCGCAGCGTCAGTCTCAGCGACGAAGGCCGACTCTTCTACGAGCACGCGCAGCGCATCCTGGCCGAAGTCGACGACGCCACCGGCGCCATGGCCAGCCGCCAGGAGGCGCCGCGCGGCCGCCTGCGCATCGACCTGCCGGTGGCGCTGGGCCGCCTGCACGTCATGCCGCTGCTGGCGGGCTACCTGCGGCAATGGCCCGAGGTAGAGGCCGACGTGAGCTTCAGCGATGACTACACAGACCTGGTGCGCGATGGCATCGACCTCGCCATCCGCATCGGCGGCGAGGCCGACAGCCGGCTGGTGCGGCGCGTGCTGGCGCCGCATCGGCTCATCACCTGCGCCGCCCCCGCCTACCTGGAACGCCACGGCGTCCCGGCCTCGCCCGACGCGCTGGCGCGCCACCGGACGCTGGCCTTTACCCACATGGGCGCACCCGTGCCGTGGCGTTACGCCGGCCATGGCCAGGAGCGCAGCGTTGCCGTGGCCGGGCGCCTGCGGCTGGGCGACACCGAAGCGCTGCGCGATGCCGCGCTCGACGGCGCCGGCATCGTCCAGCTGGGCGCCTTCCTGGTCGGCGAAGACCTGCGCCAGGGCCGCCTGGTGCCGCTGCTGGAAGCCTATGCGCCGCCCGGCGCGCCGGTCTGCGCCGTGTACCCGCACCGGCGACACCTGGCGCCCAAGGTACGCCGCCTGATCGACGAGATCGCGGCGCGCTGGGCCGGCGGCGCGCCCTGGGGCGGGTTCGGGTCGCCTCCGATTTGAATCAGCTATCATGATGATCAGCATCGCCTTGCACGATGCAAACGCCCGCGCCGCGCAGCCTCACACTAGCATAGCGCGGCACCCAGCCGGCCTTCTTGCCGCGCTAGCCTGACCCGCCTTACCCCCGGAGTTTTTCTTGAGCGACATCTATCACTTCAGCCGCGGCACCGCGCCGCTGCTGATCTCCATTCCCCACCTGGGCAGCCAGTTGCCCGATGCGCAGCGCGCCCGCATGACGGCCGTCGGCCAGCAGTCCGGGGACACCGACTGGCACCTGGACACCCTGTACCAGTTCGCCGACGCGCTGGGCGCCTCGGTGCTCGGCGCGCGCTACTCGCGCTACGTGGTCGACCTGAACCGCCCGCCCAACGACGAAAGCCTGTACCCCGGCCAGACCAAGACCGGCCTGTGCCCGACCCACACCTTCCGCGGCGAGGCGCTGTACCAGCACAACGCGGCGCTGACCGACGACGAGCGCGAGCACCGCCTGCAGACCTACTGGCAGCCGTACCACGCCAAGCTGCGCGAGGAACTCGACCGCATCCGCGCCGAACACGGCACCGTGCTGCTGTGGGAAGCCCATTCGATTGCCAGCGTGCTGCCGCGCCTGTTCGAAGGCAAGCTGCCCGACCTGAACGTGGGCACGGCCGACGGCGCCAGTTGCGCGCCCGACATCCTGGACGCCATCGCCGAACGCCTGCCCGGCTGCGGCTACACCAGCGCCGTGAACGGCCGTTTCAAGGGCGGCTACATCACCCGCCACTACGGCTCGCCGGCCGAGGACATCCATGCCGTGCAACTGGAGATGTGCCAGTCCACGTATATGGACGAGTCCTATCCCTACGGCTACCAGGCGAACGCGGCCGCCAAGGTCATCCCGGTGGTCGAGGGCATGGTGCGCGCCGCGCTGGCGCAAACGCTGGCGCGCAAGCGCTGATCCGCCCGCCCGATCGCCCGATGAACCGCCTGCCCGACCGCGACGCGGATCCGTATCCCGAATGGAGCCTGCTGCTGGCCTGGGTGGCGGTGGTGCAGGCCGCGTCGGTTTCGGGCGCGGCCCGTTTGCTGGGACTGTCACAGGCGGCGGTGTCGCAACGGATCAAGCAGCTCGAAGCCGCGCTGTCGACCGAACTGCTCGACCGCAGCACCCGGCCGGCGCGCCCCACCCCCGCCGGCGACCTGCTGTTCGAGCACGCGTCGCGCCTGCTGGCGCAGGCCGGCGACATGACCGAAAGCGTGCGCAACCTGAGCCGCGCGCGGCGCAACATCGTGCGCTTCGGTTGTGTCGACTCGTTCGCCGGCACCCTGGGGCCGACGCTGATCCACGGGCTGTCGGGCGCGTCGCGCCAGATCCGGTTGTGGTCCGGCATTACCCCGGTGCTGGACAGACAAATGGAAGAACGCCAGCTGGACCTGGTGATCAGCACCAGCGCCGCCGCCGATGCGCCGGCCATCCGCAAGCTCGGCCTGTTCAGCGAGCCCTACCTGCTGGTGCTGCCGCGCGCCACGCCGCCGCGGGATGCGCGCTCGCTGGCCGAACTGGCGCGCCGCAGCCCGTTCATCCGCTACAGCGCGCGTTCGCACATCGGCGCCGCCATCGACCGGCTGCTCGAATCGCGCGGCGTCTTCATCGAGCGCACCTTCGAATTCGATAACACCGATCCGCTGCTCAGCCTGGTCACGGCCGGCCTGGGCTTCGCCATCAGCACGCCGCTGTGCATCTGGCAATCGCGCCATTTCGTCGATCAATTGCGGGTGCTGCCGCTGGCGCCCTGCCTGGACAAGACCCGCGCCGATGCGCCTGACCTGGCGCGCAGCTTCTACCTGGCGGCGCGGCCGCAGGAGGCCGGCAAACTCCCGGCCGAGGCCCGCAACGTGATCCTGGTGGCGGTCGAACGGCTGATGCGGCAAGACGTGGCGCCGGCGCTGGGCTTGCCGCCTGCCACGCTGTGGCGCAGCCTGCGCCGCTGAGCCGCCGGCCGCGCGCGTCGGGCGTCCCGGCCCGCGCCGTCACGACACCGCGCCGCGCCCATAGCTGCCCGTCAGCAGCGCGCCGCGCGTGAAACGCGCCAGCGCATACGGCGCCAGCGGGACGTCGGTCGCCAGCCCCAGCGCTTCCTGCGCCAGCACCCGCCCCACCGCGGGCGACAGCTTGAAACCGTGTCCGGAAAAACCGAATCCGGCCACCAGCCCTTCGACCCCGGCAATACGTCCCAGCACGGGATTCCAGTCGGGCGTGACGTCGTACACGCCCGTCCACGACGCGGCCAGTCCGGCCTCGGCATAGGCCGGAAAGCGCGCGGCCACCTGTTCGCCGACCTCGGCCACGTAATCCAGCGGCACATCGCCCTGCTCCACCTCTCCGGGCGCCAGCCTTTCGCCCTCCGTGCCCTCGCTGACCAGCATCTGGTTGCCGCCATAGCTGCGGCAATAGAGCATGCCGGGCGAGGCCAGGTCCTTGTAGACGGGCATCGTGTAGGTATAGGGCGCGGCGGCGCATTGCAGCGCCAGCACCGCGTGGCGCTCGGGCGCCAATGGCATCGCCACGCCGGTCCAGGCCGCCAGTTCGGCGGTCCAGATGTTCTGGGTGCTGACCACCACCGCGCTGGCGTAGTCGCCCGCCGACGTGGTCACGCCGGTCACGCGCCCGTTTCGCGCCAACAGGCCGTGCACGGCCACGTTCTCGCGGATCGTCACGCCGCGCCGGCGCGCGGCGCGCGCAAAGCTGGTCGCGACCAGGTAGGCGTCGGCGAAACCGGCCTCGGGCTCGAAGCCGATCAGCGCGGCATCGCCGAAATCGGCGATCGGCAGCAGCTCGCGCGCCTGCGCCGCGTCCAGTTCGTGCACCGGGATGCCCAGCGCGCGCTGCTGCGCCAGCGCCGCGGCCAGCGGCGCGCGCTTGTCATCGTCGGCCGCGGCTATCAGGTAGCCGCAGCGCACCAGGCCGCTGGCGGCGTCGTCGTCGCCGACGTAGGCGGCAAAGTCGGTGAACGCGCCCCACGAACGCCGCGCCAGTTCGACGTTCTCGCGCACCGAGTAATGGGTGCGCAGGATGCCCGACGATTGCGCGGTGGTGCCGGCGCCGATGGCGCCGCGGTCCAGCACCAGCACGTTGCGGGCGCCCAGGGCCGCCAGGTGGAAGGCGACCGAGGCGCCGACCACGCCGGCGCCGATCACGATCACGTCATAACTCTTCATGGCCACGCTCCAGAAAGCAATGGCGGCAGTGTGACGCGGGCCGCGGCCGGCGCCCGCTATATCAGCGCGGCGAATGTTGAGTAGAAGCGATCGATGGGCAACGATGGAAGGAAAACGGCGTCATGGCAGCCGGCCCGCCAGCGTCCAGGCCAGGCGCCAGCGGCTGCGCGACGGCCAGTGTGCTGTCCCGTGGACACGCCCGCACGAAATCCAGGGGACAGCACACTAGGCCGCGCCCGGCTGACGCCACGACATCGTCGCGCCGCGCCCCTCCTCGGCCAGGAACTCCACCAGCGCCGGCAACGAGGCGTCCATCGGCCGGTTGGCGTGGATGCGCATCACGTATCCCCACGAGCCCGGCATGCGCAGCCCCGGCGCCAGCGTCACCAGCCGGCCGCTGGCCAGTTCCTCGTCGATCAATGGCGCTCGCCCCAGCGCGATGCCGACGCCGGCGGCCGCCGCCGCCACCACCGTGCTCAGGCCGCTCAGCACCAGCGGATCCTGGCCGGCGCTTTCCGGCAGGCCCAGGCGCGGACGCCAGGTGCGCCAATCGGTTTCGGGACTGTCGATGTGCTTTTCCTCCAGCCAGCGGTGGCGCGTGAAGACCGCGGGGTCGTCGCGTTCGTCGGGCGCGACCAGCGCCGGGCTGCACACCGGCACCACGGTTTCCGTCATCAGCGGGATATCGCCCGGCGCCGCCAGGTGCGGGCCGAGGGCGCGCACGTGCAGGAAGGCCAGGTCGATGTCCTGCGCTTTCCAGGCAGGGTCCTGGCTGGCGTGCAGGAACACCTGGATGTCGATGTCCGGGTGCAGTTCGATGAAGCGGCCGATGCGCGGCGCCAGCCAAAGCGCGGCCAGCGAGGGGTTGGCCGACACGTTCAGGTTGTAGCGTCGCTTGCCGCGCGCGCTGCTGCGGGCATGGCGGCAGGCGGTCTCCAGCAGGGTCAAGGCCTGTTGTACCGACACCAGCAGCGCGGCGCCGGCCTCGGTGGTTTCCGCCCGGCGCACCGTGCCGCCCCGGCGCAGCAGGCTCACGCCCAGGTCGGCCTCCAGCGCGCGCAGCTGATGGCTGACGGCGCTCTTGGTGACGTTGAGCTCGGCCGCGGCGCGGCTGAGGCTGCCCAGACGGGCGACGGCCTCGAAGGCGCGCAGCGCGGCCAAGGGCGGCATATGGGTGGGCAGGGTCGGCATGGGTTGAGTTTATCTCAACCCATGATTGAATAACTATCGCTATCGCGCAAGGGCCGGATGCGTGACCATGCAGGCTCTGCAAGGAGCATTGATATGTATTTCGATTCGAGGCTTTGGCAACTGACCGCGGGGCTGCGCGCCGGCATGGCGGGCGGCATTTTCCTCGGCCTGCTGGCGCTGGCCGCGGGCATCGCCCGCTACGTTTTCCTGGGCCAGCTGCTGGCGCGCGTGTTCGACGGCGCGCCCTGGCAGGACTGGCTCGCGCCGGCCCTGTACGCCGGCGCCATGGTGCTGCTGCGCGCCCTGCTCGACCACCTGCGCACGGTGCAGGCCAACCGCTGCTCGGCGCAGGTGCAGCAGACGCTGCGCGCGCGGCTCTACGACCGCATCGTGGCGCTGGGGCCGGCCTGGTTCGCCAACCAGCGCACCGGCGGCGTGATGCTGACGGTGGTGGACGGCGTGGAGCAATTGCAGACCTTCTTCGGCCAGTACCTGCCGCAGGTCGCCATCGCCGCGGCCGCGCCGTTCGCGATCTTCGCCGTCATCGCTTTCTGGGACGTGCCGACCGCGCTGGTGTTCCTGGTCGCGGCGTTGTTCGCGTTGTTCGGGCCGATGGCCGTGCACATGCTCGACCGCCGCGCCAGCCTGGCGCGCACCCGCTCGCTGAACGAATTCGGCGAGGAATTCCTGGACGCCGTCCAGGGCCTGCCGACACTGAAATCGTACGGCCAGGGCAAGGCCTGGGGCGAGCGCCTGGCCGCCCGCGCCCGGGCCCTGTCGGACAACACCTTCTGGGTGCTGTCGGTGAGCCTGCTGACGCGCGGCATCAGCGACCTGGGCGTGGCGCTGGGCGCCGCGCTGGCGCTGACCGTGGGCGCCTGGCGCGTGGCCGCCGGCGACATGAGCGTGGAAGCGCTGCTGATCGTGCTGATGGCCGGCACCGAGATCTTCCGCCCGCTGCGCGACCTGCGCTCGGTGCTGCACCGGGGCATGCTGGGCCAATCGGCCGCCGCCAGCATCCACGCGCTGATGGACGCGCAGCCGCTGACCGCCGCCCCCGCCGTGCAGGCGGGCGCCGCCCCCGCGCGGCTCGACCCCACTATCGAATTCGACGCGGTGGCGTTCTCGTATTCGCCGCAGCGCCCGGCGCACCAGGGCCTGTCGTTCCGCGTCGCCGCCGGCGAACGCGTCGGCATCGTCGGCCCCAGCGGCGCCGGCAAGTCCACCATCGTGCGCCTGCTGCTGCGCGAGTGCGTGCCGCAGGCCGGCGCCATCCGCGTCGGCGGCCACGACGTCAACCGGCTCGACACGCAGACACTGCTGGGCCAGATGGCGCTGGTCAGCCAGGACATCACGCTGTTCCACGGCACCATCGACGAGAACCTGCGGCTGGGCCGGCCCGACGCCAGCCATGACGAGGTGCGCGCCGCCGCCCGCGCCGCCAACATCGACGACTTCATCATGGCGCTGCCGCAAGGCTACGCCACCCGCATCGGCGAGCGCGGCCTGCAACTGTCGGGCGGCCAGCGCCAGCGCGTGGCGATCGCCCGCGCCCTGCTGCGCGACGCGCCCATCCTGATCCTGGACGAGGCGCTGTCGTCGGTCGACACCGAGAACGAAGCGCTGATCCAGCAGGCCCTGGACCGCCTGATGGCCGGCCGCACCACGCTGATCCTGGCGCACCGCCTGGCCAGCGTGATCGGCGCCGACCGCTGCCTGGTGCTGGACCAGGGCCGCGTGGTCGAGCAGGGCCCGCACGATGAACTGATGCGCCAGCGCGGCCTGTATTACCGCCTGATGCATGAACAGGCCCTGGCGCTGGCCGCGCCGGCCGCGCCCGCCCCGGCCGCGATGGCGCGCGCGGCCACGCCCGCCGCCCATGGCAACGACGATGACGCCGGCGGCCAGGGCCCGGCGCTGCGCTCGCTGGATGCCGATGCCGAACAGGTCGGCTGGCGCGCCACGCTGGCGACCCTGCTGTCGGTGGTGCAACCCTGGCGCGGCACCCTGATCGCCACCATCCTTCTTGGCGTGGCGCGGGTGGCGGCCTTCATCGGCGTCGGCGTGCTGAGCGCGCTGGTGGTGGCCGCCATCCGCGACGGCCGCGACACCTCCGCGCTGATCGTCGGCCTGCTGATCGCCGCGCCGCTGGCCGCGCTGTTCCACTGGCTCGAATCGTGGCTGGCGCACGCCATGGCCTACCAGCTGCTGGCCGACATGCGCGTCAAGCTCTACGACAAGCTGGAGCGGCTGGCGCCCGCCTACCTGCTGCAACGCCGCTCCGGCGACCTGGTGGCGCTGGCGACGCAGGACGTCGAAATGGTCGAGTACTTCTACGCCCACACCATCGCGCCGGCCATCGTCTCGGTGCTGGTGCCGCTGTCGGTGCTGGGCTTCCTGGCCTTCTACAGCTGGCCCGTGGCGCTGGCGCTGCTGCCGTTCCTGGCCTATGCGCTGGTGTCGCCGGTGCGCGGACGCCGCAAGGTCGACGCGCTGGGCGACCACGCCCGCCAGGCGCTGGGCGAGATGAGCGCGCACACCACCGACACCATC
Organism: Achromobacter sp. EG18; assembly: GCF_059759395.1. NCBI lineage: Bacteria > Pseudomonadati > Pseudomonadota > Betaproteobacteria > Burkholderiales > Alcaligenaceae > Achromobacter > Achromobacter sp. EG18. Next base: position 479,023 of record NZ_CM186213.1, on the reverse strand, counting down.
CAGGGCCTGGCCGACCTGACCGCGTTCCAGGCCACCGGCCGCCGCCGCCAGGAATTCCTCAAGGTCGCCGACCAGTACCGCGTGCGCCGCCTGGATATCCTGCGCGACCTGTCGCGCCAGACCGCCTGGTTCGAGACCGCCATGGGCCTGGGCGGCCTGGCCGTGGCCGTGGTCGCCGCGCTGCAGGTGTCGGCCGGCGCCCTGTCGGCCAGCATGCTGCCGCTGCTGGTGCTGATCGCGCTGGCCACGTTCCTGCCGGTGTCGGAGATCTCGCAGGTCAGCCGCCAGCTGGCCGACACCATCGCCGCCACCCGCCGCCTGCACGTGGTCAACAACGAGCCCGAGCCGGTCACCGACGGCCCGCTGCCGCCGCCGGTGGCGCCGCACGGCTTGTCGCTGGCGTTCGACCACGTGTATTTCACCTATCCCGGCAAGAGCCAGGACACGCTGCGCGACCTGAGCTTCACCGTGCCGGCCGGCGCCACCGTGGCCGTGGTCGGCGCCTCGGGCGCGGGCAAGAGCACCGTGGCCAGCCTGCTGCTGCGCTTCTGGGATCCGCGCCAGGGGGCGGTCAAGCTCGACGGCGTGGACGTGCGCCAGCTGCGGCTGGACGGCCTGCGCGAACGCGTGGCGCTGGTGACGCAGGACACCTATCTGTTCAACGACACGCTGGAGGGCAACATCCGCCTGGCGCGTCCCGACGCCAGCCGCGAGGAACTGGCGCGGGCGCTGGAACAGGCCGCGCTCGGCGATTTCGTGCGCAGCCTGCCCGAGGGCCTGGCCACGCGCGTCGGCGAACGCGGCATGCAGCTGTCCGGCGGCCAGCGCCAGCGCATCTCGATCGCCCGCGCCTTCCTGAAGAACGCGCCGGTGCTGATCCTGGACGAAGCCACCTCGCACCTGGACACCCTGTCCGAGATGCAGGTGCGTGGCGCGCTGGATGTGCTGATGCGGCACCGGACCACGCTGGTGATCGCGCACCGCCTGGCCACCATCCGCGACGCCGACCTGATCCTGGTGCTGGACAACGGCGCCCTGGCCGAGGCCGGCACCCATGACCAGTTGCTGCGCAAGCAAGGCGCGTACGCCCGGCTTGCCAGCCACCAGGGGGCGCGCGACCTTACCGCCGGTAGCGCAACGTCTCTTCCGACGTAGCGTTGCGCCGCACCTCGTCCGCCGTGAACCACACCCGCTTGCTGCCAAAGCTGTTGTACAGGTCGAACTGGTCGCGGGTGTGCGGCGACGGCGTGCCGTCCGGGGCGACGAAGCCGCTCTGCCCCGGCGCCACCACGTCCACCGCGCGCACCGACCTGCCGTCGAACACCGTCATGTTGTTCTCGGTGCCGCGGTTCTGCGTGGCCGGATAGCTCAACACCGCCTTGGCGTCGGCCTGCGGCACGCCCAGGAAGTTCTTGGGCGCGAACACCATCGGCGGCGCCGGGATCTTCCACGCGGCCGGATCCTTGCCATAAGCCTGGCGCAAGGCCGCCAGCGCGTCGTCCAGCGCCGCCAGGATGACATCGTCGGCGCGCGCGCCATTGAAGAAGTCATACCGCTGCGGCACCCCGGCAGCCGGACCCGCCAAGGCGTTGAACAACACCTTCACGCCGGTGGTCAGGTTGAGCGAGCCGGTGGCAGGCGCCTGCGGCGTCGGATACCCGGTGGCGCTGTACCACTTGAAGAAGTCGGCCGGCATCTCGTCGGCCAGGGTGCGCTTGAGCATGGCGCGCAGCCAGGCGTCCATCACCGCCGGGCCGGCGTTGTCGTAGTAGCCCGGCTCGCGCTCGCTGGTCATCATGCCGTCCCAGCCCCCCAGCCCCGCCACCAGCCGCACGCGCGGATCGTCGGCCGGCAGCCCCTGCACCGCGCGTTGCAGGAACGGCAGGAAATGGCGGCGGTTGACGTCGGCATAGCTGGTGGTGCGGATCAGGTCCCACATCTGTTGCGGGCTGACCTTGCCGCCGTTGGCGGTCATGGCCTTCAGGCGCGTCTCGATCTCGGCATAGCGGTCGGCCTGCCCCCAGACGATGGCGAACAGGTCGGTGGCGGGATAGCCGCGCATCGGCTGGTTGTTCCAGTTGGCGATGAACCCCTGGCCCGGGTTGTAGACCTGCGGATTGGTCGAGAACGGCAACAGGCCCAGCCAGTCCATTTCGCCGGTGCCCGGCACCGGCAGGCGCGGATCGTGGCCCGGCCGGCGCCTGGGATAGAAGCCCGTGTGCGCGTAGCCGATGTTGCCGCGGTCGTCGGCGTAGTACCAATTGATGGTCAGCGCGTGGCGCGCCGCCTGCGCCTTCCATTGTTCCCAGTTGGCCGACTGCGTCTTGCGGGTCCAGGCCATCAGCGATTGCAGTTCAAAGCCCTCCCAGGCGCGCGCCTTGGCATAGGCCACGTGCTGCGCGTCGTCGAACTTGACGATCAGGCCATGCACGCTGCGGTACACATCCAGCGTCACCGGCGCCGCGTCCTTCACCAGGATCAGGTCAGTGCGCTTTTCCAGCGTCTTCCATTGGCCGTCGTGGAAATAACGGTTGCGGTCGGCCGGATCGAGCTTCTCGGCGTAGATGTCGACATCGTCGCCGAAGCCCGCGGTCGAGCCCCAGGCCACGTGCGCATTGTGGCCGAACAGGATGGAGGGATAGGCGAACGGCGTGTTGCCGACCACGTCGAAGCCGGCGCCGTGCAGGCCGATGCCGTAGGTGTAGGCCGGATTCCACCAGCCGAACTGCGGGCCGTTCAGCAGGATCGAACGGGCATCCTTGGCATGCTCGCGGCCCACGATCCACATGTTGCTGGTGGTCGGGAAGCCTGCGATGCCCGGCTGGCCCGATTGCGCGTATTGCTCGGCCAGTCGAGCCCGCAGCGTGGCGGGCGCGCCATCGACCACGCCGCGCGTGGCCGGATCGCGCACCACGCGTTCGAGCATCGGCGGCGTGCCGTCGTAGCGCGGCAGCGCGTAGGCCAGCTGGTCCGCGCCTTCCGGCTGGAACACGGCCGGCTGGTAGCTGCCCTCCTGGGGCGGCACCGTGGTCGGCGCGCGGCTGTCCGTCAGCCAGCGCAGCTGGTTGAAGATGCGCATGGCCTCGGCCTCGCCGTGCCTGTCCTTGAGCGCCGTCAGCAGCGCCAGGTTGTCGATCTCGCTGTTGGCGTCAGAGAAGCGGTTCGCCATGGTGCCGATGAAGATCATCGCCACGTCGTAGGCGGTCCAGTCGGCCGGCGCGAAGCCCAGATCGTTGAATTCCTTGGGCATCAGCTGCCCCGGCTGCGCGCGGATCCGCGCCAGCCAGGCGTTCATGCCGGCCGCGTAGCCGTCCAGCACCTGGCGGTCGGCGGCCGGCAGCGCCGCCAGCTGGCGCTGGATGCGTTCGGGCGAAAAATTGCCGCGGATGGATTTGTCGAACGCCACCATCGACGCGCCGAGCACTTCGGCCACCCGGCCCTGGGTGCTGCGCCGCGCCATCTCCATCTGGAACAGCCGGTCCTGCGCCACCGCGTAACCGTAGCCGTAGAAAATGCCGTACACCGTGTCAGCGTAGACGTGCGGCATGCCATGGGCGTCGCGCCGGATCGTGACCTTGCCGTCGACGCCTTGCGCCGGGGCCGCGACGGCTGCGGACTCCTGGCCCGCGGCTTGCGCCACGGGTTGCGCCATCGCGGGCAGGCAGGAACAGGCCGCCACCAGGGCGGCCGACAACACATGCTGCTTCATTGAATCTGTCTCCGTATCGAATGGGACCGCGCCGCGAGCCTGCCGCGGGCGATGGCGGCGCCTCTGCCGGGCGCCGTCCGCGGACCATGATACGGAGCCGCTATCTATAATTCCAATGCATTTAATTCATACGATTCATGCGGTTGGAACATGGACTTCCAGAAACTCAAGCACCTGCTCGCCGTGGTCGAACACGGCACCTTTTCGCGCGCCGCCGACAAGGTCAATCTGTCGCAGCCCGCGCTCAGCCGCAGCATCCAGGCGCTGGAGGCCGAGCTTGGCCTGCCGTTGCTGGACCGCGGCACCCGCCAGGTGCGCCTGACGCCCTACGGCGCCTGCGTCGCCGAACGCGCCCGCCGCATGCGCTACGAGGAAGCCGAACTGCGGCGCGAACTCAAGACCCTGGCCGGCGGCGAATCCGGCGCGCTTTCGATCGGGCTGAGTCCCACGCCCGCCTCGCTGCTGCTCACGCCCTTCCTGGCCCACATGGCCACCCATTACCCGCAGGTGCGCGTGGCCGCCGAACTGGGCACCACGGCCGCCCTGGTCGACCTGCTGCGCGCCGAACGCATCGACGCCATGGTTTGCGACGCCCGCATGCTCCATGGCGCCGCCGACATCGAAACCCGCCCCCTCGCCCCCCTGCGCGCCGGCATGGTCTGCCGCAAGGGTCATCCCATCCTGGCCCACCGCCGCCCCGCCATCGAGCACATCCGCCAATACCCGGTCGCCTCCAGTACCCTCAGTCCCGAGGTCGCGCTGCGCCTGGCCGAAACCCTGGGCGCCGCCGGCGCGCCCGAACAGATGGTCAGCGTGCGCTGCGAGAATCTCGACCCGCTGGTCCGCCTGGCCCTCGCCACCGACACCCTGCTGCTGGGCGTCATCTGCGTCACCCGCCAGGAACAGCAGGCCGGCCAGCTCGTGGAAGTACCGCTGCCGCCCGATCCCCAGCGCCAGGGCCACTACGTCCTCGCGCGGCTGGCCGGCCGCAGCCCGCTGAAGGCGCAGGACGCGCTCTACAGCTACACGCAGCAGTGCTGGAGCGGCTTTGCCGGATTTCGCGCGAAGCAGCCGGCGGCGCGGCCGCGGCCAGGGCCGGTCAAGGGCCCGTGACGCGCGTGATCCAGTACGGCGCGAGATAGCCGAGCAGGACGCCCAGCGCGACGGCCAGCAGGTAGCCGTCGATGCCGGCGCCGAGCAGGGCCGCGACCAGCAGGCATCCCGCCACGGCGCAGCCGACCTGCCACAGCGCCGGATAGCGGAACGCTTTCGGCTCGATGACCGGCGCCCCGATCGCGCCGAAGATGGCGCCGGTCAGCGCGAGCCAGATCACGCTTTCCAACGAATAGCCCGTGGTCCAGCCGCCGATGACGACAAACAGCGCGGCGAAGATCAGGCAGGCCGCAAGGGCCAGTCTGATGCCGGCCGACAGGGTGCGTTTCATGTCATTTTCCTTGGCGCATGGGTGGCCAAGTGTATCCGTCCCGGCCGCCGCATCGCGCCTCACCCGCCCGCGCCTCAGCCGCCGTCCGGCAGCCACTCCTCCAACGTCACCTCGAACGTCATGCAGACAGGGTTCGCCCCCGGGACGAACACCCCGCCGTGCACCCGCCCCGCCGGGTCCGCCACCACCCCCGACAGCGAGGCCACCACCGACCCGTCCGCCTGCGCGCGCACCTCTCCCGCCAGGCTCACGATCTCCACCGCCGGCCCCTCCAGCTGCCGCACCTCCCCGCCGCGCGCATACAGGCAGGCATCCACCAGGCTCCCAAGCGCGCCGCGCACGAAGGCGTTGCGAAACCCCTCCGCCAGGCACAGCTTCTCCACCCCCTGCACCAGATCCTCGTTGGGCCCGATGCGCGCATACGCCACCCGCCCCATGCTTCCGCTTTCGACCTCGGCCGGCATCATCGTCAGATCTCCCGCGGCTGCAGTAGCCGCAAATTGGTTTCGGCGTCATAAGTGGCGCGCAGTTCGAAGCCTTCCAGCGCCGTCACCAGTACCGTCACCGGCCCCGCGCCCACGATCGATGTCTGCGGAATCAGGTGCCCGCCCAGCAGCGCCCCGCCCTGATCGCAAAACGCCGCGTGACAGTGCACCAGCGGCTCGCCGTTGTCGCCCTTGCCCAGCGTGGCGTTGCCGAAGATCAGCGTGGCCGCGCCCGCCGCGATCGGCGCGGTGTACGCCACCACCCGCAGATGCGCCGGGTCCGGCGGCGCGGTGCAGTAGTCGAGATGGCTGAATTCGCCGCTCAGCAGCGTCATCGAGGCGTTCTCCACGCCCAGCGGCGCCAGGCCATTGACCAGCGCCTCGAACAGGCTGGCGCCGGGCTGCAGCGCCAGCCGGACATGGCGGCCGCGCCGCGCGCAGCGGCTGTGTATCCGGACCGGGTTGAAGGCTCCCGGGTGTATCAGCGTCCTGGGGCGGGGCAATACCGGTGATCCCCGCAACGAACGATCCACGGTGGTGGTTCGCATGATGTGCACTCCGTGCGCTTGTGGCGCAAGATGGGAATGAAAGCTGAAAACGCGGGCGTCAATGCACCGCCGGCAGCATGCCCGCCGCGGTGAAGCCGCCGTCCACACAGATCACCTGCCCGGTCACGTAGCTGGACTGCGACTCGTCCAGCAGCCAGCCGATGGTGCCGTTCAGTTCCTCCGGCGCCGCGTAGCGATGCTGCGGCACCACCCGACGCCAGGCCGCGCGCGCCTCATCCGTGTGCATCTGGCTCACCAGCGGCGTCTCGATCGGCCCGGGCGCGACCGCGTTCACGCGGATGCCGTAGGCGGCCAGCTCCACCGCCATCACCCGGGTCAGCGTCACCACGCCTCCCTTGGAAGCCCCGTACGCCGCCCGGCCCGCGTTGCCGCGGATGCCCGACACGGACGCGATGTTCACGATCGACCCGCGGCCGCGATCGCGCATGCGCCGGGCCGCCTCGCGCGCCACCACGAACGACCCCACCAGGTTCACTTCCAGGATCCGCCGCAGCAACGCCGCGTCGGTCTCCAGGAACGGCACGTCGCGGCCGATACCCGCCGAATTGACCAGCCCGGCGATCGGCCCGAAGTCGGACTCCAGCCTCGCGATCGCCTCGCTCACCTGCGCCTCGTCGGACACATCCATCCGCACGCAGCCCAACCGATCCGCCGGCGCCAGGCCTCGCACCTCGTCCAGTCGTTCCTGCGACACGTCGGCCACCAGCACCCGGCGTCCCGCGCCCAGCAGGCCACGCGCAACGGCCAGGCCAATGCCCGACGCGCCTCCCGTGACCAGCACCGCTTCCTGCGCTCCATCCATGACTCGGTCTCCTCGTTGTGTGCTCGCGATGTGTTCGCGATGTCCGCACCCTCTTGCGCGGCCGCCGCGCGGCGGCCCCGTTTCCTAGGCAGGCGCCAGGCAGCCCCGCTCGCGCAGGGCCTCGCGCACCAGCTTCTTGGTGATCTTGCCGTAGCCCGACCGCGGCAGCGCATCCCAGAAGAACACCTGGCGCGGCAGCTTGTAGCGCGCCATGCGCGATCCGAGCCAGGCCAGCAGGGCCTCCTCTTCCAGTGTCTCGCCGGGTCGCAGCACGCACACCATCACCCCCACCTCGCCCCACACCGGGTCCGGCACCCCCAGCACGGCCGCCTCCGCGATCGCCGGATGCGCCAGCACCTTTTCCTCGACCTCGCGCGGATAGATATTGGAGCCGCCCGAGATGTACATATCGGATTCGCGGCCGGTGATGTAGAGATACCCCGCGTCGTCCAGGTAGCCCAGGTCGCCGGTGCGGAACCAGCCGTTGCGGAATGCCTTGGCGTTGGCGGCCGGGTTGTCGTAGTAGCCGGCGAACACCGCCGGCCCGCAGACGCAGATCTCGCCGGTCCGGCCCGCCGGCAGCGGGTTGCCGGCCTCGTCCTGGATGCTGACCTGCATGCCGATGCGCTCGTAGCCGCAGGTCCCCACGCGCGCCTCGGGGCCGTCGCCGTCATGGTGCTGCGCCGGCGGCAGCACCGTGATGTTGCCGGTGACCTCGCCCAGCCCGAAGTACTGCACCAGCACACGGCCCAGCTTGGCCAGCGCGCGCTTCTGGTCTTCGCGGTACATCGGCGCGCCGGCGTAGATCACATAGCGCAGGCTGGTGTGGTCGAAGGCGTCCACCGCCGGATGCTCGACCAGCAGCTTGACGATGGTCGGCACGGTGAACATGTTGGTCACCCGGTGCGCCTGCACCAGGCGCCAGGCCTCTTCCGGGTCGAAGCGCTCGCCCTCCGGCAGCACGGTGGCGGCCGCGCGCGCCACCTGGGTCAGGAAATGGATGCCCGCGCCATGCGACAAGGGCGCCACCACCAGGCTGACGTCGTGTTCGGTGGTGCCCGGCATCAGGTCGCACAGGTGATTGGTCAGCACGAAGGCCATCTGGCCATGCGTCAGCACCGCCGCCTTCGGATGGCCGGTGGTGCCGGAAGTGAAGAAGAACCAGCAGGGGTCGTCGTAGTCCACGTCGACGCAGGCCGCCGGCGCGTCCTGCAGGCGCGCATCGATCAGGGAGGCGGTGTCGGCCGCGCCGAACTCGCCCGGGCCCAGTCGCGCCAGCAGGGCCAGGTCCGGCATGGCCTGCGCCACCGCCGCGGCGTGCGCCGGCGACTGGCCCTCGCACAGGAAGGCCTTGACCCCGGCCGCCCGCGCCAGGTAGACGGCCTCGTCCGGTGAAATGCGGCAGTTGGTCGGCACCCAGACCGCGCCCAGCCGCAACACGGCAAACAGGGTTTCGGCGAACGCGAAGCTGTTGCGCGCGTGAACCAGCACCCGGTCGCCCTTGCCCACCCCGTGCTCGGCCAGCGCCCGCGCCAGCGCGGCGGTGCGCGCGTCCAGCTCGCGCCAACTCAGGCGCGCCTGGCCGCAGACCAGCGCGGCGCGCGCCGGATGGCGGCGTGCCGCCTGCACCAGGAAATGCGCCAGGTTCATCACCCGCCGCGATACCGGCGCCACGCCGCCGGGCGGCGCCGCGACCTGCTGCAACGGGCCGCTCATTTGACGCGCTCCAGGATGCTGACGTAGTTGGCCACGGCCGCGCCGCCCATGTTGAAGACGCCGGCCAGCGTCGCGTCCGGCACCTGCATGGCGCCCGCCTCGCCGGCCAGTTGCAGGCACGCCATGACGTGCTGCGACACGCCGGTGGCGCCCACCGGATGGCCCTTGGCCTTGAGTCCGCCCGACGGGTTGACGGGCAGGCGCCCGCCCTTCTGCACCCAGCCTTCGCGCAATGCCCGCACGCCATGGCCGCGCGGCGCCAGGCCCATGGCCTCGTACTCGATCAATTCGGCGATGGTGAAGCAGTCGTGCGTCTCCACCAGGCTCAAATCGTCCAGGGTCGCGCCGGCCTCGGCCAAGGCCTCGCGCCAGGCCCGCGCCGCGCCCTCGAAGGCGATGGGATCGCGCCGGCTCAGCGGCAGGAAGTCATTGACGTGGCGCCGCGCGCGAAAGCCGATGGCGCGGCGCAGGTCCGCCGCCGTTTCCGCGTCGGCCAGCACCAGCGCCGCCGCGCCGTCGGAAATGGGCGAGCAATCGGTGCGCCGCAGCGGCGCCGCCACATAGGGATTTTTTTCGGAAACGGTATTGCAGAACTCGAAGCCCAGGTCCTTGCGGATCTGCGCATAGGGATTGTCCAGCGCGTTGGCGTGGTTCTTGGCGGCGATGCGGGCCAGCGCCTCGCCGTGGTCGCCATGGCGCTCGAAATAGGCCGTGGCGATACGGCTGAACACGCCGGCAAAGCCGCCCGGCAGCGTGGCTTCTTCCTTGCGGTAGCTGGCATTGAGCAGGATATCGCCGGTGTCCTCGGTGGAGCGGGCGGTCATTTTCTCAGCGCCCACCACCAGCGCCACGCGGCCGCGCCCGGCCTCGATGAAATCCATGGCCGCGTACAGCGCGGCCGACCCAGTGGCGCAGGCGTTCTCCAGCCTGGTTGCCGGCACATGGGCCAATGCCGGATCGGCCAGGGCCACCAGCGCGGCCTGGAAATCCTGCTTCTGGAAACCGCTGTTCATGACGCCGGCATAGATGCCGTCCACGGCCTGCGGACTTACGCCCGCGTGCTCCAGCGCGGCGCCGGATACCCGCGCCATCAGGCTTTCGGTGTCGGGGTCGTCGAGTTTGCCGAATGGGATGTGCGACCACCCCACGATGACGGCACGCTTGCTCATTGCTGTCTCCTCTGTTGGCAGCCCCGCCCCGCCGGCATGGCGGATCAGGGCTTGGGCTTGGCGGCCGGCGGGCGCGCCCGCGCCTCGCGGCCTGCCGGGTTGGCCTGCGCAAGCAGGCGTTTGGCCTCGCGTGACAACAGCTTGGCCAGCTGGAACTGCCTTTCTTCGTCCATGCGCGATTCGACCGCGGCGATGCTGAGCGCGCCCAGCACATGGCCCTGCTCGTCGCGCAGCGGCATGCCGATGCCCCACGAACCCGGCACCACCAGGCCGCGGTTGACGGCATAGCCCTGTTCTCGCACCTCATCGACCAGCGTGCGGATCAGCGGCACGGAGTAATGCGGATAGCGCCGTTCTATCAGGCCGGCATTGGCCTGCAGGCAGGCGTCGACTTCGTCGTCGGGCAGCGCCGCCAGGATGGCCAGGCTGCCGGCGCCGATGCCCAGCGGATGGCGATCGCCGGGCAACAGCACGTGGGTCTTGAGCGGGTAGTCGCCGTCCTCGCGCAGCACGCAGACCGCGAACACGTCGCGGCGCAGCGAAAAGAAGGCGGAATCACCGCATTCGTGGGCCAGCCGCGCCACCACCGGCGCGGCCAGCCGGTTGATGCCGAAGCGCTCGCTGGCGATGTTGCCCAGCACGTGGCATTCGGGGCCCAGAAAGTAACGGCGGCTGGCGAGGTCCTGCTCGACCATGCCTTCGGCGGCCAGCGCGGCCAGGATGCGGTGCACGGTGGGCTTGCTCATGCCGGTGTCGCGCGTCAACGCCAGCAGGCCCGCGCCTTCGCCGCGGGTGCGCGACACCGCGCGCAGCACCAGCATTGCGCGGGATATCGCCTGGGCGCCACCGACCTGGGATGAGGTCTCCGTCACGTCTCCGCCTGTTTTTTCATCAGGTCCATTTTGTGGACCATCAATGTGATTTTGTTTTTTCATTCTGCACCAGTTTTATAGATTTACGCTAGCTAATCAATATGATTTAATTAATTTAAGGGTAGTAATAAGGTCCATATAATGGACCTCATGCAAAGATAAAGCAACAAGCCTGGCAAGGCGCTTTATCCGGCCGTCCTCGACGGCGGCCGGATCTCATAACCAAGGAGACAGCATGAACACGACTCGACGCAACCTCATGCGCGCCGCGGGAGGCGGCGCGCTGCTTGCCCTGGCCCCGTTCCAGCGCACGCTGGCGGCGCCCCAGTTCCGTTACAAGTACGCCAACAACCTGCCGCCCTCGCATCCGATGAACCTGCGCGCCAACGAGGCCGCGCAGAACATCCTCAAGGACACCGGCGGCCGCTTCGAACTGGCGGTGTTCCCCAGCAGCCAGCTGGGTTCCGACACCGACACCCTGAGCCAGTTGCGCGCCGGCGCCGTCGAGTTCTTCACCCTGTCGGGCCTGATCCTGTCGACCCTGGTGCCCAGCGCGTCGATCAGCGGCGTGGGCTTCGCCTTCCCCGATTACGCTTCGGTCTGGAAGGCCATGGACGGCGACCTGGGCGCCCACATCCGCGCCGACATCAATGGCAAGGGCCTGTTCGTCATGGATCGCATCTGGGACAACGGCTTTCGCCAGGTCACCACCAGCTCGCGCGCCATTACCGGCCCGGACGATTTCCGCGACCTGAAGATCCGCGTGCCGGTCAGCCCGCTGTGGACCTCGATGTTCAAGGCCCTCGGCTCGTCGCCGGCCAGCATCAACTTCAACGAAACCTATTCGGCGCTGCAGACCCGCGTGGTGGACGCGCAGGAAAACCCCCTGGCCATCATCCAGACCGCCAAGCTGTACGAAGTGCAGAAGTACTGCTCGATGACCAACCACATGTGGGACGGCTTCTGGTTCCTGGGCAACCGCCGCGCCTGGGAGAAGCTGCCGGCCGACATCCGCGAGATCGTCGCCAAACACATCAACGCCGCCGGCATGGCCGAGCGCGCCGACGTGCTGGCGCTCAACAATCAGCTGCAGGCCAAGCTGGCCGAGCAGGGCCTGGCCTTCAACACCCCCGACCCCGCGCCCATCCGCGACGCGCTGCGCCGCGCCGGCTTCTACGCCAGCTGGAAGGAAAAATACGGCGACAAGGCCTGGGGCCTGCTGGAGCAGGCCGCCGGGAGCCTGTCATGAGGGCTGCGCTCACGCATCCGGCGGAAGTGCTGCCCACGGCCGGTGCCGCCCCGGGCAGCCGGCGGCCCTGGGCCATCGCCGCCGACAATGCCCTGGGCCACCTGGTGGAGATTCCCGCGGCCATCCTGGTGGTCGCGGAAATCGTCATCCTGTTCTCGGGCATCGTGGCGCGCTACGTGCTGCACACGCCGCTGGTGTGGTCCGACGAGCTGGCCTCGATCCTGTTCCTGTGGCTGGCCATGCTGGGCGCGGTGATCGCCTTTCGCCGCGGCGAGCACATGCGCATGGGCGCGCTGGTCAATCGCGCCTCGCCCGCCACCCGCGCGCTGCTCGACATGGTGGCCGTGGCGGCGGCGCTGGCGTTCCTGCTGCTGCTGCAGGCGCCGGGCTACGAGTACGCCTCGGAGGAACAGTACGTCACCACCGCCGCGCTGGAAATCCCCAACGTCTGGCGCGCCGCCGCCTTGCCGGTGGGCACCGCGCTGATGCTGCTGATCGCGCTGCTGCGGCTGGTCGAACGCGCGCAGTGGCGCGTCACCGGCCTGGCGCTGCTGCTGGTCGGCGGCGTGGTGGCCGCCATGACGGCGCTGCAGCCGGTGCTGGCGGGACTGGGCAACCTGAACCTGCTGATCTTCTTCGTCGGCGTGGTGGCGGCCACGGTGTTCGCGGGCGTGCCGATCGCCTTCTCGTTCGGGCTGGCCACCTTCGGCTACCTGTCGCTGACCACCGACGTGCCGATGATGGTGGTGGTCGGGCGCATGGACGAAGGCATGTCGCACCTGATCCTGCTGGCGGTGCCGCTGTTCGTGTTCCTGGGGGTGCTGATCGAGATGACCGGCATGGCCAAGCGCATGGTGGCCTTCCTGGCCAGCCTGCTGGGCCACGTGCGCGGCGGCCTGTCGTACGTGCTGATCGGCGCCATGTACGTGGTCTCGGGCATCTCGGGCGCCAAGGCGGCCGACATGGCGGCGGTGGCGCCGGTGCTGTTTCCCGAAATGCGCGAACGCGGCGCCGACGAGGGCGACCTGGTGGCGCTGCTGTCGGCCACCGGCGCGCAGACCGAGACCGTGCCGCCCAGCCTGGTGCTGATCACCATCGGCTCGGTCACCGGCGTGTCGATCACGGCGCTGTTCACCGGCGGCCTGCTGCCCGGGCTGGTGCTGGGCGTGATGCTGTGCCTGGTGGTCTGGTGGCGCAACCGCCGCGAAGACCTGAGCGCGGTGCGCAAGGCCAGCGGCCGCCAGATCGGCCGCGCCCTGCTGGTGGCGCTGCCGGCGCTGGCGCTGCCCTTCGTGATCCGCGCGGCCGTGGTCGAGGGCGTGGCCACCGCCACCGAGGTGTCCACCATCGGCATCGTCTATGCCACGCTGATCGGGCTGCTGGTCTACCGCTGCTTCGACGCCAAGCGGCTCAAGCCCATGCTGGTGGACACCGCCTGCCTGTCGGGCTCGATCCTGCTGATCATCGGCACCGCCACCGCCATGGCCTGGGCGCTGACGCAATCGGGCTTCTCGACCCAGCTGGCGCAGGCCATGGCGGGCCTGCCCGGCGGCGCGGCCACCTTCATGGCGGTGTCGATCGTGGCGTTCGTCATCCTGGGCAGCGTGCTGGAGGGCATCCCCGCCATCGTGCTGTTCGGTCCGTTGCTGTTCCCGATCGCGCACCAGATGGGCATCCACGAGGTCCATTACGCGATGGTGGTGATCCTGGCGATGGGCCTGGGCCTGTTCGCGCCGCCGTTCGGGGTAGGCTACTACGCCGCCTGCGCCATCGGCCGGGTCGCGCCCGAAGCCGGCATCCGGCCCATCCTGGGCTACCTGGGTTCGATGGCGGTCGGCATCGTGGTCATTGCCGCGGTGCCGTGGATCTCGACGGGGTTCCTGAAGTAATGCGCCTGGCCGGCCGCCGCGCCCACGTGGCGCGGCGCGCCGGCGCACCTACCGCCGTGGGGAAAAACCCACACGCGAGCATTCCCCCACCGCTCGCGCGGTTGATCCGCCTACACCACTTCTATAGAATCTTCAATTCGGGCCTGTGCCCATTCTTTTTTCCCTTCACCTACACCTGGGAGGCGCAAGATGATGAATCCGCATACCGCCATCCCGCGCGTATCTCCGCGACGCCATTAAGTCGTCGCCCGCGCGGCCCCATCGCCAGACTACCTGGCGACTGGTCCGCCGTGCCCGCCCCAAACCCCTGAACGCAATGCCCGCGCCATGAGGCGCAGGTCGTATCACCTTCTTCCCAAAAGGAAACCGGCGCCTTCGCGTTGCCGGGCGATCGCAATGAATCGAACAAAAATCGATCTGCGAGGACAAGCCTTCAAGGACGTCCTCGGCTTTACCTTCCGCTATTGGCGCGCCCAGCCCTGGCGCACCACCCTCATCGTCGCGCTGGCCCTGTTGTCGGCCGTGGCCGATGTGCTGACCCCGCTGTACGCGGGCCGGCTGGTCGACGCCGTGGCCTCCGGCGCCTCGTCCGACGCGCAGGTCTGGGGCGCGGCCGTCACCGCGTTCTGGCTGCTGATCGCGCTGGGCATCGGCGGCACGCTGCTGCGCCAGGGCGTGTTCCAGAACATCATCGTCTTCACCCTGAAGATGATGAACGGCATGGTGTCCAACGCCTTCTACCGCGTGCAGCGCTTTTCCACCGACTGGCATGCCAACAGCTTCGCTGGCTCAACCGTGCGCAAGATCACGCGCGGCATGTGGGCGGTGGACGTGCTGAACGACACGCTGCTGGTGGCGCTGCTGCCGTCGGTGGTGATGCTGGTCGGCGCCACCGTGCTGCTGGGCGTGTACTGGCCGGTGATGGGCCTGGTGGTGGGCCTGGGCTCGGTGCTGTACATCGCGGTGACGGCGGTGCTGTCGCTGGGCTATGTGGCGCCGGCGGCGCGGCTGAGCAACGCCTGGGACACCCGCATGGGAGGCGCGCTGGCCGACGCCATCAGCTGTAACCCGGTGGTCAAGGCCTTCGGCGCGGAAACGCGCGAAGAAGGACGCCTGGGACGCGTGGTCGACAAGTGGCGCCGCCGCACGCGCCGCACCTGGATCCGCGCCACGATCAACGGCGGCATCCAGGGCGCGATGCTGGTGGCGATGCAGGCCGGCATCCTGGGCGCGTCGCTGCTGCTGTGGTCGCGCAACCAGGCCAGCGTCGGCGACATCACCTTCGCGCTGACGATGTTCTTCATGCTGCAGGGCCACCTGCGCGACGTGGGCATGCACATCCGCAACCTGCAGCGCTCGGTCAACGACATGGAGGAACTGGTGGCGCTGGAGAAGCAGCCGCTGGGCGTGGACGACCGCGCCGGCGCGGGCGAGATCCGCGTCACGGCCGGCGAGATCCGCTTCGAGGACGTGACCTTCCGCTATGGCCGGCACGACGTGGCGCTGTACGACCGCTTCTCGGCGCGCATCGCGCCGGGCGAGCGGGTCGGCCTGGTCGGGCATTCGGGTTCGGGCAAGACCACGTTCATCAAGCTGATCCAGCGCCTGTATGACGTCAACGGCGGCCGCATCACCATCGACGGGCAGGACATCGCCCAGGTCAAGCAGGCGTCGCTGCGCAGCCAGATCGCCATCGTGCAGCAGGAGCCGGTGCTGTTTCACCGCACGCTGGCCGAGAACATCGCCTACGCCCGCCCTGGCGCGACGCAGGCCGAGATCGAGCAAGCGGCGCGGCTGGCCAGCGCGCATGACTTCATCATGGCCCTGCCCAAGGGCTACGAGACGCTGGTGGGCGAGCGCGGCGTCAAGCTGTCGGGCGGCGAACGCCAGCGCGTGGCGATCGCCCGGGCCTTCCTGGCGGACGCGCCGATCCTGATCCTGGACGAAGCCACGTCGAGCCTGGACAGCGAAAGCGAGGTGCTGATCCAGCAGGCCATGGAACGCCTGATGGTCGGCCGCAGCACGCTGGTGGTGGCGCACCGCCTGTCGACGGTGCGCGCGCTGGACCGCCTGCTGGTGATGGACCGCGGCCGCATCATCGAGGAAGGCAGCCACGACCAGCTGATTCGCCTGAAGGGCGGCCTGTACCGGCGCCTGTTCGAGCGCCAGGCCCTGGAGCTGACCAAGGGCCTGACGCAGGCGGAGATGCTGGCCGACGGCGCCCGCCCCGTGCCGGCGCGCGCCGATGGCGAAGACCAGGACCAAGGCCAAGACCAGGACGAAGCGTCCTTCGCCTTCGGCAAGTAGGCAAAAGGCCTGACACAAGTCAGGCCTTTTTTTTCTTTGCCGCCGGCGCGTCCCGCACGCGCCGCCCGCGCGGCTCCCGTCCTGGGCCGCCTCAGCGATTCAGCGTCAGCCGCAGGCCGAAGGCGATCAGCGCGCCGCCGAACACGGCGCCCTGCCATTTCTGCACCCGCGGATGCGCCGCCATCCAGCGCCCCAGCGCGCCGCCGGCCAGGGCGCACAACACGTCGAAGGTCAGCCCCAGGCTGACCAGGATCACGCCCAGCAGCGCGAACTGCTGGCCGATCGGCCCTTGCGCGGGCGACACGAACTGCGGCAGCAGCACCGAGCAGAACAACAACGCCTTGGGGTTGAGCACGTTGGTCAGCACCCCGCTGAGCAACGCCGCGCCAAGCCCTTTGCCGCGCGCGGCCGCCTGCGCCTCGTGCGCCACGCCGTACGACATGGGACCGGCGCGCAGCAACCGCAAGCCCAGCCAGATCAGGTAGCCGCCGCCCACGGTGCGCGCCGCGTCGAAGGCCCACGGATGGGTCTTGAACAGCGCCGCCAGCCCCAGCGCCGCCAGCGTCACGTGGGCGGCGCGCGCCAGGGCCAGGCCCACGGCCACCGCCAGCGCCTGGCCGCGCCCGCGCAGCGCCCCGGTTTCAAGCAGCAGGATCATGTCCGGCCCCGGCACCACATAGACAATCAACAATGCCCCGAGAAACAACGCCATATCGGCCATGAGCCACGCTCCGTGCAGCAGGAAATGGCGATCATTCTAGGGAAAAGGCATCGGCATGTGCTTGCTATTCCTGCCAACAGGAATAACATGATTGGCATACTGATCCAATTAGTCGCACCAAAATTTCATTCCATGCCAAAACGCCAATTGGACGCCTATGACCGGCGCATTCTCGAGGCCCTGCAGCAGAACGGCCGACTGACCAACGTCGAGCTGGCCGAGCAGATCGGCCTGTCGCCCTCGCCCTGCCTGCGGCGGGTGCGGTTGATGGAGGAAGCCGGCGTGATCCAGGGCTACGAGGCCCGGCTGGCGCCGGACGAAGTCGGACTGGGCCTGACCGTCTTCGTCGGCGTCAAGGTCGAGCGCCACCACGAGCGTGACGCCGAGCAGTTCCGCAAGGAAGTCTGCGCCCTGCCGGAAGTGGTGGCGGCGCACCTGGTGTCGGGCGAATCGGACTTCCTGCTGCAAGTGGTGCTGCCCGACCTGCGCGCCTACGAACGCTTCCTGCTGACCACGCTGCTCAAGCTGCCAGGGGTGAAGGACATCCGCAGCAACTTCGCCATCCAGACCGTCAAGCCGCAGAGTCCGCTGCCGCTGGACCACCTGGGGCATTGAGCGCGGCCTGGCGCACCTTGGCGCTGCGCTGCTCGAAGCGCGCCTGCGACTGCGCCAGGTACTGCCGCACGATGTCCGGTTCCGAGGTCCTGGGCGTGCCGCCGGGAAACGGCGGCTCGGGGTCGTATTCGATCTGCAGCTGGATCAGCTTGGCGACCTCGTCGCCGCACAGCGTGGCCACCACCTTCAGGGCCATGTCGATGCCCGACGTGACGCCGCCGGCGGTGAAGACGTTGCCGTCCACGCACAGCCGCGCGTCGGTCGGCACGGCGCCGAAATGCGCCAGCAGTTCGCGCGCGCGCCAATGGCTGGAGGCGCGCTTGCCGCGCAGCAGGCCGGCCGCGCCCAGCAGCAGCGAACCGGTGCAGATGCCGAAGACGTAGCGCGCGCCCAACGCCTGCCTGCGCGTGAAGGCTACCCAGTCCGGGTCGAGGATGGCATCATCCGTGCCCGGCCCGCCCGGCACCACCAGCAGATCGCAGGACGGCGCCGACGCCAGCGTCTGGGTCGGCACGAAACACAGGCCGCGATCGCTGCGTACCGGATCGGGCGATTTTGCGACAAAATCGACGCTGAACCCGGGCGCGGCGGCGAGCACCTCGTAAGGCCCGGTCATATCGAGCTGGGTCAGCCCTTCGAACAAGAGAATATTGACATGCACGACGATGCTCCTTCGCAGAATGGAACCGCCAGCGTAGACCGACAGGCCGGCGCGCGTGCGCCAAATGGCGGCACGATCGCGCCAAAACGCATTGTCTTCCTGCTGTACGACGGCTTCCAGCCGCTCGACCTGGCCGGGCCCTGGCAGGCATTCAGCGGCGCCAACGACGAAGGCGGCGCCGGCTACCAGTTGAGCACCGTGGCGGCCACGCCGGTGGTCGCCACCTGGGACCAGGGCCTGCGCATGCAGGTCAACGCCACCTTCGCCACCGACGACGACGCGCCGATCGACATGCTGTTCGTGCCGGGCGGCCCCGGCATCGACCAGGCCGCCGCCCATGGCGAAACCCTGGCCTGGCTGCGCCGCCGCAGCCCGCAGGCACGCCGCACCTGCAGCGTGTGCACCGGCGCCTTCCTGCTGGCCGCTGCCGGCCTGCTCGATGGCCGCCGCGTCACCACCCACTGGCGCTCGGCCGACCGCCTGCGCCAGCTGCATCCCGGCCTGAAGGTGGAAGATGATCGCATCTACATCGAAAGCGGCGCCGTCTGGACCTCGGCGGGCGTGACCGCCGGCATCGACCTGGCGCTGGCGCTGATCGAGCGCGACGTGGGCGCGCGGGTGTCGCAGGACGTGGCGCGCCGCCTGGTGGTCTTCATGCGGCGCGACGGCGACCAGCGCCAGTACAGCCAGTCGTTGCGCCTGCAGGACCGCCTGGCGGCGCCGTTCCGCGACCTGGTGGAGAAGATCGAGGCCAGCCTGTCGGCGCGCTGGTCGGTCGACGACATGGCCGACGCCTGCCATATGTCGCGCCGCACCTTCCAGCGCAAGTTCGCGGCGCATTTCGGCGTGACGCCGGCCGAGGTCCTGCGCCAGTTGCGGCGCGAGCGCGAAGGCGCTCTGCGCGCGGCCGGCAGGGCCTCGGACAAGGCCGTGCGCCATGCTCTCGGGGCAGCGGGCAGGCCCTAGGGCCGGTCGCGCCAAGACAAACCTTGCGCCGGCATTGCCGCCGCGCGCGGACTGCCCCTATCATCCCGTCCAGGCCCGTTTTCCATACGCCATGAGCGAATCCGCCCCGTCCTCCCCCTGCCCGGAATGCGGCCAGCCCCAGACCGTCACCGAACAGGGGCTGAGCCTGATCGCGCGCTGCGGCGGCTGTGGCTGGATGGTGGCGACCACCAATCCGCACCACCCGATCATGGACCGCACGCCCTACACGCTGCGGGTGCGGGTCGGCGACCTGCCCACGGCCAGCGCCGTCGCCCGCCTGGCGGTGGCGCTGGGCATCGGCGTCAAGCGGGCGCGCGACCTCATCGCGCAGGACCTGCCGGTGGCCGAGAACGTCCTGGCGCTCGAGGCCATCCGGCTGCATGGCGTGCTGGCCGGCGCCGGGTTGCAGGTGGAGATCACGCCGCCACTTCGCTGGCCGCTGGAGCGCCTCGACTGACGCGGCGGCGCCCCCGCGCGAGGCGCTTCGCCGTGTGAACGCCTACCCGGCCAGACCGACCGACATGCCGCCGCAGACGTACAGCACCTGCCCGGTCATGAAGCCGGCGCGCCGGTCCAGGAACGACGACACCGCGTGCGCCACGTCCTCGGGCCGGCCGATGCGCCCCACCGGGATGGCGGCCTCCAGCGCCACGGTCCTGGGGTCGCCCGGCGGGTTGGACTGGTCGAACAGTTCGGTGGCGATCGGCCCGGGCGCCACGGTGTTGACCGTGATGCCGGCCTGGCCCAGTTCCAGCGCCCAGGTGCGTGTCATGCCCACCAGGCCGGACTTGGTGGCGCCGTAGACCGTGCGGCCCGGCTTGCCCAGGCCGGCGCGGCTGCCGATGTTGACGACCCGGCCGTAGCCCGCCTGGCGCATGCCGGGCAGCAGCGCCTGCATCAACAGCAATGGCGCGGTCAGGTTCACCGCCACCATGCGCGCCAGTTCCTCCTGGGTCACGGCTTCGATGTCGGCGACCTGGATCATGCCGGCGTTGTTGACCAGGTGCAGCACCGGCCGCGCCGCCGCCAGCGCGGTGGCGGCCGCGGCCGTGGCGGCGGCATCGCCCAGGTCCACGGACTGGAAGGTTTCGCCCGGCAGCGCCGCGTCCGGCGGCCGACGGCTGAAGTTGACGACCTCGAAGCCGTCCTGCAACAGGCGCGCGACGATGGCGCGTCCGATGCCCCGGCTGCCGCCGGTGACCAATGCGATGGGGGTTGTCATTGCGCCGTGATTCCCTTGTCCTTGATGAGGCCGCCCCATTTGGCGCGTTCCTGTCTTTCGAACGCGGCCAGGTCGGCGCCGAACAGCGTGCCGGGCCGCGCGCCCATGGTGGCGAAATTGGTGGCAATGGCCTGCGAGCCCAGGCCGCTGCGCGCCGCCTCGATCAGCTGGCGCACCACCGGCTCCGGCGTGCCGCGCGGCGCGTACAGGGCGAACCAGGCCGTCACGTCAAAGCCCGGCAGGCCGGACTCGGCCACGGTAGGCAGGTCGGGCAGCGAGGCATCGCGCGCCGCCGACGTCACCGCCACGCCCCGCACCAGGTTGCCGTCCTTGATCTGCGCCAGCGCGCCGGGCAGGTTGTCGAACAGCAGGTCGACCTGGCCGCCCGCCACCGCCGGCAGCGACGCCGAGGTGCCCTTGAACGGCACGTGCAGCATGGTCACGCCAGCCATGGCCTCGAAGTAGGCCCCGGTCAGGTGCACCGACGAACCGATGCCGGGCGACGCATAGGTCAGTTTCTTTTCCTTGTTCTGGCGCGCCGCCTGGATCACGTCGGCCACCGTCCTGTAGGGCGACTTGGCGCTGACGGCGATGACGTT
Organism: Achromobacter sp. EG18; assembly: GCF_059759395.1. Classification (NCBI taxonomy): domain Bacteria; kingdom Pseudomonadati; phylum Pseudomonadota; class Betaproteobacteria; order Burkholderiales; family Alcaligenaceae; genus Achromobacter; species Achromobacter sp. EG18. The sequence goes on along the minus strand of NZ_CM186213.1, from coordinate 458,007 downwards.
GGGCGTGGTCGACACCAGCGCGATCGGCACCAGGTCGCGCTCGGGGTCGAACGCCATGTTGTTGTACAGGAACTGGTTGATGGTCTGCGTGCCGATGGTGCCCAGGCCCAGCGTGTAGCCGTCGGCCTTGGCGCGCGCCACGTAGGCCATGCCGATGTTGCCGCCCGCGCCCGGCTTGTTCTCGACCAGCACGGTCTGCTTCAGGCCCGGCTGCAGCGCGTTGGCGATGGCGCGGCCGAAGATGTCGGCGCCGCCACCCGGCGGATACGGCACGACCACGGTGACGGGATGCTCCGGATAGCCGGCCGCCTGGACCGCATGGATCGGGGCCGCGGCCAGCACGGCCAGCGCCGCCGTGGCCAGCGCGCGCCGCCCGGCGCGCCTGTGCAGGGAATGCGTCATGGATCTGTCTCCTCGCGAATCCGCTTGGCGCGGATTTCTTCTGGCTCCGCCTCGGGGCGGATGCTGTCGATGGGCGCCCGCGGAATGCGGACACTTCCTATAGTACGTAAATACGTACTATATTCACAAGAACGCGAAAAACATACCGGAGACAAACCATGAAACGCTGGACGCGCCGTCCCGAAGGATCGACCTGGGGCGATTTCGGGCCTGACGACGAGATCGGCCGCCTGAACCTGCTGACCGAGGAAAAAGTGCTGCAGGCGGTGCGCGAGGTGCGGACCGGCAAGGTCTTCTGCCTGTCGCTGCCGCTGGACCTGCCCGGCGGCAACGTGCTCAACCCGCGCCGCCACCCGCCGCAACTCAAGCCCACCTTCCGCGACGGCACGCCCTACCTGAACTTCGCCATGGCGCGCCTGCAGCCCGACGCCGTCGACGTGCTGTCGGACGACCAGGTCACGCTCAGCCTGCAGTACTCGACCCAATGGGACGGCCTGTGCCACGTGGGCGCCCAGTTCGACATCCAGGGCGACGGCCAGGCCCGCCGCGTCTACTACAACGGCTATGCCGCCGGCGTCGACGTGTTCGGCGGCGAGGACGCCGGCCCCGACGCCTGCTGCCCGCCGGGCGGCTCGTATGCGCGCAGGCTGGGCATCGATCGCTATGCCGAAAAAGGCATGCAGGGCCGCGGCGTGCTGGTGGACCTGGCGCGCGCCTTCGGCCCCGGCCGCACGCTGGTGGGCCATACCCAGCTGCAGGCGGCGCTGCGCGAGCAGCGCGTGGTGGTCGAGCCGGGCGACATGCTGGTGCTGCGCACCGGCTTCGCCGAAACGCTGGTGGAAATGGCCGGCCAGCCCGATCCGCACCAGCTGGAGCAGACCGGCGCGGTGCTGGACGGCGCCGACCCGGCGCTGCTGGACTGGATCACCGACAGCGGCATCGCGGCGATCTGCGCCGACAACTACGCGGTCGAGGCCTATCCGGCGCGCACCACCGGCCCCGGCCATTCGATCCTGCCGCTGCATCATCACTGCCTGTTCAAGCTGGGCGTGCCGCTGGCCGAGCTGTGGTACCTGAAGGCGCTGGCCGACTGGCTGCACGCACAGGGCCGCAACCGCTTCCTGTTGACCGCGCCGCCGCTGCGCCTGCCGGGCGCGGTGGGGTCGCCCGTGACGCCGATCGCCACGGTGTGACGCCATGACGCAATCCTCCCTCCTCTTTTCGCAACACCTCGACGCCCTGGCGGCGCGCCACCCCGGGCGCCCCGCCCTGATCGACCGCGACCGGGCCATCAGCCACGCCGAACTGCGCGCGCGCAGCCGCGCCCTGGCCGCCGGCCTGGCGCGCATCGGCGTGCGGCCCGGCCAGCGCGTGGCCGTATGGCTGCCCAATTGCGCCGCCTGGGTCGAGACCTTCCTGGCCTGCGCCCACCTGGGCGCGCTGGCGCTGGCCGTCAACACGCGCTTTCGCGCCCTCGAACTGGCCGACATCCTCGGCCGTGGCGGCGCCGACTGGCTGGTGTTCTGGCCTGGCTTCAAGGGTATCGACTTCCAGGGCATCCTGGACGGCGTCGCGCCCGAACACCTGGCGCGGCTGCAAGGCATCGTCGCCGTGTCCGAAACGGACGAACCCGCCGCCGCGTCGCTGCGCGGCAAGCCGGTGCACCGCTACGCCGACCTGCGCGCCTGCGCCGACACGCCCCCGCCGCCCCAGCCCGACGCCGGCGTGCTGTGCTTCACCACGTCCGGCACCACCTCACAGCCGAAGTTCGTGCTGCACGACCAGGGCACCCTGCTGCGCCACGGCGCCGCGGTGGCGCAAGCGTTCGGCTACGGCGACGACAGCCGCGTGCTGGCCAGCGCGCCGTTCTGCGGCGCGTTCGGCTTCGCCACGCTGGCGGGCGGGCTGGCGCGGGGCTTGCCGGTGGTGTGCGCGCCGGTGTTCGACGCGGCCGAATCGGCCGCCGCGATCCAGCGCCACCGGGTCAGCCACACCTACGCCAACAACGAGGCGCTGGTCGCCATGATGCGCGCGGCCGCGCCCGGCGCATTCGCCTCGGCGCGCCTGTTCGGCTTCGCCAGCTTCACGCCGGCGCTCGACCACATGCTGGACCTGGCGCGCGCGGCCGGCGTGCCGCTGACGGGGCTGTATGGGTCCAGCGAACTGATCGCGCTGGTGGCCGGCCAGCCGCGCGACCCCGCCGAGGGCGACGTGGCCGCGCGCCACCAGCCAGGCGGCACGCTGATCTATCCCGAGGCGCGGGTGCGGGCGCGCGACCCGGCCAGCGGCGCAATCCTGCCGCACGGCGAATCGGGCGAGCTGGAAATCCTGTCGCCCAGCCTCATGCGCGGCTACCTCGACAACCCCGAGGCCACCGCCCGCGCCTGCACCGACGACGGCTACTTCCGGACCGGCGACCTGGGCTACACCCTGAACCCGCGCCAGTTCGTGTTCCAGACCCGCATGGGCGACTCGTTGCGCCTGTCCGGCTTCCTGGTGAATCCGGTCGAGATCGAACAGATGGTGGAAACGCTGCCCGGCGTGCGCGCCTGCCAGGTGGTCGGCGCCACCCGCGACGGCAAGACCGTGCCCTACGCCTTCGTGCTGCTGCGGGAAGGCGCCAGCGCCGACGCGACCGGCTGGACGGCGGCCTGCAAGCAGGCCATGGCCGGCTTCAAGGTTCCCGCCGGCTTCACGGTGCTGGATGCGTTTCCGTCCGTGGAAAGCGCCAATTCGGTCAAAATCCAGAAACACCGGCTGCGCGAGATGGCCGACGCCCTGCTCGCCGCCCCCGCCACCTCCTGACCGATCCGACCATGCCCGCGCGCCCGCTTTTCTCGCACAGCCCTCAACCGCTCTACCTGCAGGCGGCGGCGCTGTTTCGCAGCCATATCCAGAACCGCACCTGGCGGCCGGGCCAGCAGATCCCGCCGCTGGAAGCGCTGATGGAAACCTATGGCATCTCGCGCGCCACCATCCGCCAGGCCCTCGGCCAGCTGGAACAGGACGGCCTGATCCGGCGTTCGCGCGGGTCCGGCACCTTCGTCAACGCCGACCTGCCGGAGACGCCGACGCTGCTGATTCCCAAGACCTGGGCCGAGACGGTCGAACTGAGCAACCAGCTAGGCACGGTGTCGCTGGTGGAGTCGAGCGCCGATTCGCCGCTGCCCGACACGCTGGGCATGCCGTGCGCGGCGCAGCGCGGCGGCAGTTTCCAGTACCTGCGGCGGGTGCACACCACCGAGGCCGGGCCGTTCTGCTATAGCGAGGTATTTCTGGAAAGCAGCCTGTTCCGCAAGCATCGCGCCCGCATCCAGAAAAGCACGGTGGCGCCGGTGCTGGACCAGTTCTACGGCGCCCGCATCAGCGAGGCGCGCCAGGTGCTCAATGTGATCGAGGCCGGCCAGGAGTCGGCCGAATCGCTGCGCATCCCGGTGTCCTCGCCAGTGGCCGAACTGCGCCGCTACGCCTGCATCGACGGCCGCGTGGTGTATTTCGCGCGGCTGGAATTTCCGTTCCGCAAGGTGCGCATGGAGTTCGACCTGTTGAGCCAGCGCTAGCGCCACCGACCTTCCCAGGAGACTTCGCCGGCCGACGCGCGGCCGGCGGCGCACGCGCCAACCCGCGTTCGCCCGCTGTTCCCGACCCATCACAAAAGCGCGGCCATCCGGCCAAAGCGCCCGCAGTGCCCGCAAGCATCCGGCATAACCATAAATGGAGACAACCATGACCCCCATGCCCCGGATTTCGCAGCATCGCAGCCCCTCTCCCCGCCGCTTCCCGCGCGCCGCAGCCATGGCCGCGGCCTGCGGCGCCAGCCTGTTCGTCGGCGCCGCCAGCATGGCGCAGACCACCCCCGCCGCCATTTCCGACGATATCGTCCGCCTCGGCCTGATTCTGGACATGAGCGGCATCTATGCCGACGTGACCGGCAAGGGCAGCGCCACGGCCGCCCAGATGGCCATCGACGACTTCGGCGGCAAGGTGCTGGGCAGGAAAATCGACCTGATGGTGGTCGACCACCAGAACAAGGCCGACATCGCCGCCGCCCGCGCCCGCGAGTGGTACGACACGCAGAAGGTCGACGCCATCCTGGACGTGGCCGGCTCGGCGCCCGCCCTGGCGGTGCTGGAGGTGGCGCGCGAGAAAAAGAAGATCGTGGTGTTCAGCGGCCCGGGCACCGAGCGCATCACCAACGACCTGTGCTCGCCGTATTCGGTGCACTACACCTACGACACCTGGTCGCTGGCCAACACCACCGCCCGCGCCACCGTCGACCGCGGCGGCAAGAGCTGGTACTTCCTGACCGCCGACTACGCCTTCGGCCACACCCTGCAGGCCTCGGCCACCGAGGTGGTGAAAGCCCGCGGCGGCACCGTGCTGGGCGCCGCGCGCCATCCCATCGGCACCAGCGATTTCGCTTCGTACCTGCTGCAGGCGCAGGCCAGCCGCGCCCAGATCGTCGGCCTGGCCAACGCCGGCGGCGACACGGTCAACGCCATCAAGGCGGCGCGCGAATTCGGCCTGACGCAAAGCGGCCAGAAGATGGCCGGCCTGCTGCTGTACATCAACGACATCCACGCCATCGGCCTGGATGCGGCGGCCGGCCTGATGCTGACCGAGGCCTTCTACTGGGACATGAATGACCAGACCCGCGCCTGGTCGCAGCGCTACTACGACAAGCTCAAGAAAATGCCCAACATGAGCCAGGCCGGCACCTATTCCTCGGTGATGCACTACCTGAAGGCGGTGCAGGCCGCCGGCACCGACGCGCCCGACGCGGTGATGAAGCAGATGAAGGCCATGCCGATCAATGACTTCTTCGCCACCAACGGCCGCATCCGCGAGGACGGCCGCATGGTCCACGACATGTACCTGTTCGAGGTGAAGACGCCAGCCGAATCCAGGCGGCCCTGGGACTACTACAAGCTGGTGGCGACGCTGCCGGGCGACGAGGCCTTCATGCCGCTGTCCAAGTCCACCTGCCCGCTGGTGAAGCCGGCGGCGAAGTAGGCCCGCGGGCCGGTCCGCCGGCGCTGGCTGGCCCTGGCGACGGCGCCGCCACGGCATCATCGCCCAGGGCCGAACGACAATGGCGCCGCGAGCCACGAAAGCGCCCCTGGCTCGCGGCGCCCGCCTGCGTTCAGCGCGAGGCGGCGACCGCCTCTTCCAGCATCTCCAGCCGGTCCTGCCCCCAGAACAGCTCGCCGCGATACACGTACGACGGCGAGCCGAACACCCCGGCCGCCACCGCCGCGTCGGTGTTGTCGCGGTAGGCCCGCCGCGCCGCCGGCTGTTCGGCGGCGGCCATCAGCGCGCCGGCATCCAACCCCTGTTCCCGCAGGATGGCGCGCAGCGTGTCCGGCGACGAGATGTCCCGCTCCTCGCACCACTCGGCGGCCAGGATGGCCTTGTACAGGGCCGCCACCGGCAGGCCGGCGGCATCGGCCGCGATCACGATGCGCGAGGCCAACCCCGCGTCCGGGCACATGTAGGCCGGCGTCGGATTGACGTGGATGCCCAGCTTGCGGCACCAGCGCGCCAGCTCTATCACCCGGTAGGCCTGGCGTTCAGGCGCGCGCTGGCCCAGCAGCACGCCGCCAGTGCGCGCATAGACCTCGGGCAGGTCCACCGGCAGGTAGCGGATGCGCGCCTGCTGGCGCGCCGCCAGCGCCTCCAGCCGGTCGGCCCCCAGGTAGGCCCAGTCGGAGTTCAGCCAGAAGTAGTAGTCGATGGTCTTCATGTCGTCCTCAGGTCCGGGCGCCGGCCGGCACGCCCAGCGCGGCCTGCGCCGGCGCATCGCCGCGCATGCGCCAGGCGCTGAACACCGCCACCACGCCCAGCGCGCTCAGGTACCACACCACGTACTTCGGATCGCCGCCGGCGCGCGCCAGCAGCCAGGTCGCGACGATCGGCGCCAGGCCGCCGCCGATCGCGCCGGATACCTGCACCGCCAGCGAGATGCCGGTGTAGCGCACCTCGGCCGGGAACTGGCTCGAGAACAGCGTGCCCTCGGGGCCGTACAGGCAAGCGTAGACCAATCCCACCGCCAGGCATACCGCGACGATGATCCAGCCGGTCTGGCCGGTGGCCAGCAACTGGAAGAACAGCGGCGCGCACGCCAGGATGCCGACCGCGCCGGCCATGAACACCCACTTGTGGCCAATGCGGTCGCCCAGCATGCCGAACAGCGGCATGGTGAACAACGCCAATGCCGCGCCCCAGATGGTGGCGTCCAGCATCACCGCACGGGGAATGCCCAGCGTGCCGGTGGCGTAGGCCAGCGAAAACGTGACCACCGTGTAGAACCAGGTGACCTCGGCCAGCCGCGCGCCCACCACCGTCCACAGCGCGCGCCGGTGATGGCGCAGCACGGCCGCCACCGGCACCTCGACCTTGGCGCCCTTGTCGCGCATCTGCTCGAAGTCGGGCGACTCGGCCACCTTGACGCGGATGAACCAGCCCACCGCCAGCAGCACCACGCTGGCCAGGAACGGCAGGCGCCAGCCCCACGACAGCATGTCCTGCTCCGGCAGCCCGGCCACCGCGCCCATCGCCAGCGACGACAGGATCAGGCCCGGCGCCACCCCGGCCTGCGGCAGGCTGCCGAAAAAGCCCTTCTTGCCCTCGGGCGCATGCTCGACCGCCATCAGCACGGCGCCGCCCCACTCGCCGCCCACCGCGATGCCCTGCAGAAAACGCATCAGCACCAGCAGCACCGCGGCCCAGTAGCCGATCTGCTCATACGACGGGATCAGGCCGATCAGGATGGTGGGCACGCCCATCAGCAGCAAGGTGATCAGCAGCATGGACTTGCGGCCGATCCTGTCGCCGTAGTGACCGAAGATCACGCCGCCCAGCGGCCGCGCGAAAAAGCCCACCGAATAGGTAGCGAACGCCGCCAGCGTGCCGGTCAGCGGATCGAACGACGGAAAGAAGATCTTGTTGAAGATCAGCGCGGCGGCCGTGCCGTACAGGAAAAAGTCGTACCACTCGATGGTGGTGCCCATCATGCTGGCCAGGCCGGCCGTTACGTAGTCCCGGCGCGAACGCGCGGGCGCTGTCTTGGTCGTCATCATCGTGACTTCCCCTTGGAGATATAGGTATGTGAGCGGCGTCGAATCAGCGGGCGGGCCGCGGCAGCGGCGCGACGCCGTGCGTCTGGCGGCACCAGTAGTCGAAGGTGGCGCGCACGATCGACGGCTTGAGCAGGTAGTCGTGGGCCTCGCGCGCCAGCGCGTCGTCCACCGGCGTCAGCGGCCCGAAGGCCTGCGCGCGGATCTGCATGCGCGCCGCCCGTTCCAGGTAGACCGACAGGTAGGTCGCCTCCTCACAGGAGGCGCCAGCCGTCAGGTAGCCATGGTGCGCCAGGATGATGGCGCGCTTGGCGCCCAGCGCGCCCGAGATGATGACGCCCTCCTGGTCGGCGATCGGCACCCCGGGCCATTCGCCCAGGAAGGCGCAGTCGTCGTGCAGCGGCGTCATGTCCATCTGCGCGATCACCAGCGGCTGGCGCGCCGCCGCCAGCGCCGAGGCCCAGGGCGAATGGGTGTGGATGATGGACTGCACGTCGGGCCGGGCCTCGTAGACCCACAGGTGAAAGCGCGTCGCCGGGTTGGCCATGCCTTCGCCCGTGAGCGTGTGCAGGTCGCGGTCGACCTCGATGAAGTCGGCCGGCGTGGCTTCGTCGAAACCCAGGCCGAAGCGCAGCGTCCAGTAGGCGCCGGGGCGCTCGGAACGCACGCTGATCTGGCCGGCCAGGCCCGCTTCCTGCTCGGTCATTGCCAGGATGCGGCAGGCATAGGCCATGGTCTCCTGGATGGTGCGCGGCACGGCGCGCAGGTGCTGCGCCATTTCCTGGGTGGCGCGGGTGTCGAAGTACGCTTTTTCGCGCAGGGTGTTGTCCATGCTGCCGCCTCCTGATGCGGTCGGGTGGCGCGCACGGAGGGCGCGCCTTGGCGGACAGTATGGAAAGCGCCCCGCCGGCGAGCCATGCAGCGGCGCTCATAGCAGCTATTCGGCGCGGCGCTCCCCAGGGACGCCGGCGGGGCGGTACGGGTAAACGCCGACTCAGTCCCGCGCGATGCGGCGGGCGCAGTCCAGCAGCTCGCGCACCAGCGGCAGCGGCGGCCGCTGCGCCAGCGTGATGGCCACCACCCGCCGGCGCAGCACCGGCTGGCGGATGACGACCTTGCGCAGGCCGTAGTCGGCCAGCAGCTTGTCGGGGATGCGCGAGGGCAGGATACAGGCGCCCACCCCCGAGGACACCAGCTTGAGCATGGCGTCGATGGTCTCGGCCTCGGCCACGAACTCGGGCTGCAGGCCGGCGCTGTGGATCATCTTGCGCAGCGCGTAATGCGGCGGAAAGCCCACCAGCCGCAGCGTCATGGCGGCCAGGTCGGCGCCATCCTCGACCGCGACCCCATGCCGCACGATCAGGCACATGTCGTCGTCGAACAGCGGCGTCGAGGCCAGCGCGTCGGAGGCCACCGCGGCGTCGTAGACGAAGCCGATGTCGGCCTTGCCGCTTTCCACCAGCGCCACCACCTCCGGCGAACTGCGGCCCATGACCGACAGATTGACGTGCTCGCGGCTGCTGACGAATTGCGCCACCACTTCGGCCATGAAGTAGTAGCTGAGCGTATGCACCGTAGCCAGCCGCACCGAGCCCTGCGTCACGCCTTCGCGCTGGCGCACCGCCTCCAGCGTCTGGTCGATGCTGCGATAGGCCGGCAGGATGCCATCGAGCAGCCGCGCGCCCGCCTCGGTCAGTTCGACGCCGCGGCCGGTGCGCACGAACAGCGGCTTGCCCACGTGGGCTTCCAGCGCCGCCAGCTGGCGGCTCAGGCCGGACTGGGTCTGGTCCAGGTCCTCCGCGGCCCGCGACAGCGATTTCAATTCCGCGATCCGCACGAAATAGCGCAATTGCCGGTCCGGCGTGTCCATGCTGCTTCCCCCCGCGAGCCCGAGCGCAGGCCCTGTCGTTATCCAACGCGCTCATGGCGGCGCGCTTGACAGTGTGCACCAAGGGGCGGGCCGCCACTACCGGGATTTGCGCTAGGCCGCCGCGGCCCGGACGGGCGATCTGCTAGCGGGCCCGCGGCGCCGCGTCGCCAGGCGCGCCCAGTCGCGCCAGCGTCGGCGCGCACAGCAGGTAGAGCGCCGCGCCCGCCACCCAGGGCCAGCCGGTCCAGCCGCCGACGCTGGCCGCGTACAACGTGGTGAAGGCCAGCGGGCCAGCGATCGCGGCCGCACTGGCCAGGCTGTTCATGGCGCCCTGCAACTGCCCCTGGCTGCCCGCGCCCGCCCGCGCCGACAGCAGCGCCTGCAACGCCGGCGCGCCCACGCCGCCGGCGGCCAGCAGCAGCATCAGCGGCGCCGCCATCCAGCCCTGCGTGGCGCACGCCAGCAGGACATACCCCGCCGCGTCCGCCGCCATGCCCACCACCAGCGCGCCGCGCTCACCCAAGCGCGCGCTCAACGGGCCCGGCAGCGTCGCCTGCGCCACGGCGTGCAAGGCGCCGAACCCGGCCAGCGACAGGCCCACCGCCGCCGCGTCCCACTGAAAGCGGTCCTGTCCGTACAGCACCCATAGGGATCCCGGCACCTGCCCCGCCATCTGCATCACCAGGAACACCCACAGCAGGCCGGCCAGGTTCCTGCCGCCCAGTGCCTGGCGCAGACCGCCAATCGGATCCAGCGCGCGCCACGACCACGGCGCGCGAGCGCCCCGGCGCGATTCCGGCAGCCACGCCAGGGCCGTCAGGAAGGCCACGCCATTGGCCGCCGCGGCCGCCACGAACGGCATGCGGGCGCCGGCCAGCCCCGCCAGGCCGCCCAGCGCCGGCCCGAGGATCATGCCCAGCCCGAAACAGGCCGACAACTGGCCGAAGCGCCGCGCGCGCCGCGACGGATCGCCGGCGTCGGCGATGCAGGCGCCGGCCACCGCGCCGGTGGCGCCCGTAATGCCCGCCAGGATGCGTCCCGCGTACAGCACCCACAATGCCGGCGCGGCCGCCATCACCAGATAGTCGACGGCGGCGCCCGCCAGCGACACCAGCAGCACCGGCCGCCTTCCGTAGCGATCCGACAGCGCGCCCAGCACGGGCGCGGCCAGGCACTGCGCCAGCGCATACAGGGACAGCAGCACCCCGTAATGGGCCGGCGTGGCCGCGGCATCGCCAAGCTGGTCGAGCAGGCCCGGCAGCACCGGCATGATCAACCCGGCGCCCGCGGCATCCAGGGTGACGATGAACAACAGCAAGGCAATGGCGCGGTCCGGCATCGAGGCAACAATTTATCAGTGATAAGTTTGTGCATCATAAATTGATCAGTGATAAATTATCAAGCCCAACAAGGAGTCCCTATGGCCAAACTGCAACGCGACGCCGTCATCGCCGCCGCGCTGGACTTGCTGAACGAGGTGGGCGTGGACGGCCTGACCACGCGCAAGCTGGCCGAACGCCTGGGCGTGCAGCAACCGGCGCTGTACTGGCATTTCAAGAGCAAGCAGGCGCTGCTGGACGCGCTGTCGGACGCCATGATGCGCGAGCACGTGCATACCCTGCCGTCTCCGGGCGGCCCCTGGAAGGAATTCCTGTACGCCAACGCGCGCAGCTTCCGCCGCGCGCTGCTGGCCTATCGCGACGGCGCCCGCATCCACGCCGGCACCCGCCCCGCCGAACCGCAATACGATCGCGTCCAGGCGCAGATCAAGCTGCTGTGCGACGCCGGCTTCACGCCGCTGCGGGCCGCCAATGCGCTGGTGGCCATCAGCCACTACGTGGTCGGCTCGGTGATGGAACAGCAGGCCGGCGAGGCCGCCGCGCCCGAGCGCGTCGCGCCGCCCGCGCCCCCGCCCGCCCTGGCACGCACCATGAAGGCGCTGGACCGGCAGGGACCGGACGCGACCTTCGAATATGGATTGGCGATGATGCTCGACGGCCTCTCGCCCGACCTGCCATGACCGCCCAGCCTTCCCGCCCCATCCCCGCCACCATCGCCGCCGTGCTGCGCGACGGCCACGTGCTGCTGGTGCGCCGCGCCAACCCGCCGGACCAGGGCCGCTGGGCCTTTCCCGGCGGCAAGATCGAGGCCGGCGAGCGCCTCGAAGACGCGACCGCGCGCGAGCTGTTCGAAGAATGCGGCGTGCGCGCGCAGGCGCTGCAGGTGTTCGACGCCGTCGACGTGTTCGACCACGACGACAGCGGCGCGCTGCGCCGCCATTACATCCTGGTCGCGGTACTGTGCCGCTGGCAGTCGGGCGAACCGGTGGCCGGCGACGATGCGCTGGACGCCCGCTGGGTGTCCCTGGCCGAACTGGACGGCCAGGCGCTGGCCACCAGCTTCGGGGTGGCGGCCATCGCGCGCAAGGCGGCGGCGCTGGCGGCGGCGGCCGGCATTCTCTGATACCGTAGCCCTGCCCGCCGCCGACCCGGCGCCCTACCCGCCCGCCCATGTTCGACACCTACCTGTCCCGCTGGAACCTCGTGCCCGATGGCGCCCCCATCACGACCCATGCCGCGCGCCTGCTGCCGGTGCGCCAGGCCGGCGTGCCGGCGATGCTGAAGGTCGCGGTCGAGGAAGACGAACGGCAAGGCGGCGTGCTGATGACCTGGTGGGACGGCCACGGCGCCGCGCGGGTCCTGGCGCACGACGGCGACGCCATCCTGCTCGAACGCGCCACCGGCACGCGCTCGCTGGCCGGCTATGCCCGCAACGGCCGCGACGACGAAGCCACCCGCATCCTGTGCGGCGTGCTGCGCGAGCTGCACGCGCCGCGCGCCAGGCCGCTGCCGCCGCTGCGGTCGCTGGAAGAATGGTTCGTCGAACTGTGGCCGATGGCGCGGGCGCGCGGCGGCATCCTGGCGCACAGCGCCCGCTTCGCCCGCGCGCTGCTGGACGACCCGCGCGACCAGGTGGTGCTGCACGGCGACGCGCACCACGACAATGTCCTGGACTTCGGCGAACGCGGCTGGCTGGTGATCGACCCCAAGCGCCTGTACGGTGAACGGGCCTTCGATTACGCCAATATCTTCTGCAACCCCGACCTGTCCGATCCGGAGCCCCCGGTGGCCATCGCGCCGGGCCGCTTCGAGCGCCGCCTCGGCATCGTGCTGGAGGAATCCGGACTGGAGCGCCGCCGGCTGCTGCAATGGGTGGTGGCCTGGTGCGGGCTGTCGGCGGCCTGGTTCATGGGCGATGGAGACGATGCGGCGATCGACCTGGAGATCGCCAGACAGGCGCTGGCGTTACTGGACCGCTAGAACCGGCGTCCCCGCCTCAACCGCCGGCGATCTGCTCCAGATACCGCGTCGGCGACACCCCCATCACATTGCGGAACATATAGACGAAGGCGCTCGCGCTGGCATACCCCAGGGCTCGCGCCACGCTCACCACCGACTGCCCCTGCAGCAGCCGGCAGATGCCCTCGTCGATGCGTACCTGCAGCCGCCAGTTGTGAAAGCTCATGCCGGTCTCGTCCTTCATGCGCCGCGCCAGCGTGCGCGCGCTGGCACCCATCCGTTCGCCCCACTGCTCCAGCGTGTCGTCGTTGCCGGGCGATTGCAGCACGGCGGCGCAAACCTTGCGCAGGCGCCGGTCGAACGGCAGCGGCAACTGGCGATGCTGCCGCTCGGTGCCGGCCAGCAGGTTCAGCAACAGCTCGGCGCTCAGGCGCTGCACGGGCCCGTGGCGCGCCGCCGGCTGGTTCAGCGCCAGGATCAGTTCGCGCATCAGCGGCGCCACGTCCAGCGCGCAGGTATCTTTCCACAGCCAGGGCGCGGCGTCCGGCGCGATGAAGGCCGAGCGCATCGTGACCTGGCCGACCATGCGCACCTCGTGCGCCACGCCGGGCGGAATCCACAGCGCGCGCATCGGCGCCAGCAGCCAGGCGCCGTCCTCGGTCATGACGCGCATGATGCCGGTGGGCGAATACATCAGCTGGATGCGCTCGTGCGAATGCGGCTCTTGCCGCTGGCCATCTTCGTAGTGGAACGAGCGTGCCACCACGGGCGGCGCATCGAGGGGAAATTCACGCATTGGCGGGATTTCGATAGCAAGGGTTGATCGGCCCCTAATCCAGCCAGTTATGTCCGTTTTTCGACATTTTCTGTCCAGCAAACAGGGAACTTGCTTTTTATCATTAATGCAAATGATTCCCATTGTTTTCAAAAGAAAATGACGCCCGTCGCACTTCCCCCTGTCGCATTTGTCCCACGCCGCCTCCCCGCCTTCCGCCTGACCCTCGCCGCCGCCCTGCTGGCCCAGGCCGGCCTGCCCGTCCTGGCCCGCGCCGCCGACGAGGTGCCGCAACTGAGTCCTGTGCGAGTCACCGGTGCCGCCGAAAAGCTGTCGGACCCCGGCCAGACCGAGGGTTCGCAGTCCTACACCGCCAATACCGTCACCATCGGCAAGACCGACGCCAACGTGCGCGACATCCCCAACTCGGTGTCGGTGGTGACGCGCCAGCGCATGGACGACCAGAACATGGTCACGGTGGAGGACGCGCTGCGCCAGACCACCGGCGTCAGCGCCATGACCTACGGCGACGGCACCGCCTACTTCACCGCGCGCGGCTACGAGACCGACGTGCAGTTCGACGGCGTGCCGGCCAACGGCGCGCTGCAATACCTGCCCCAGTTCGACCTGGCGCTGTACGACCGCGTCGAGGTGCTGCGCGGCCCGGCCGGCCTGCTGCAGGGCTTCGGCAGCCCCGCCGGCACCGTCAACCTGGTGCGCAAACGGCCACAGGACGCCTTCAGCCTGACCGGCGCGGTGATGGCCGGCTCGTGGAACAACTACCGCACCGAGCTGGACGCGACCGGCCCGATCACGGCCGACGGCCGGGTGCGCGCCCGCGCCGGCCTGGCCGCGCAGGACCGCGACTTCTTCTTCGACAAGGCCCACAATCGCCAGGGCCTGGCCTACGGCTCGCTCGAATTCGATCTGACTGCCAACACCACCCTGACGCTGTCGGCGGCCTACCAACGCCAGCGCGAGGCGCCGTTCGACTACGGCCTGTCGATCTACTCGAACGGCCACATCATCGACTCGCCGCGCAAGGGCTTCTACGGCACCGACTGGTCGCGCGGCGACACCACCCTGTCGGAAATCTATTCGGAACTGAGCCACCGCTTCGCCAATGGCTGGACCGGCCAGGTGTCGATGAACTACCGCTCGACCGACATGGACAGCCGCTACGGCTACGTCAACGGCCCGGTCAATCCCGCCAACGACCGCGCCGGCTACCGCCTGCAGACGCAGAAGGACCAGATCCGCTGGATCGGCTTCGACACCCATGCCTCGGGCCCCTTCAGCCTGCTGGGCCGCACCCACCAGGCCATGATCGGCGCCAACTACGCCGAACGGCGCCAGGACAGCCGCTCGGGCGGCATGAGCCTCGGCAACGTGTCGATCCACGACATCGACGTGCCCGATCCGGACCTGCCCTACACCTCGGGCGACGACTCCAAGTCCAGCCAGATGGGCATCTACGGCCAGCTGAGCTTGAACGTGGCCGACCCGCTGACGCTGATCGTGGGCGGACGCCAGAGCTGGTACCGCAACGCCACCCAGGCCATCCTGCCGGTGGCGGGCGACACGCAGCGCGATCCCGAGGTGCGCAAGTTCGTGCCCTACTACGGCGCGGTAGCGCAGTTGAATTCGTGGCTGTCGGCCTACGCCAGCTATTCGGACATCTACGCCTTCTCGGAAGCCTGGCAGATGACGGCCGACGGCAAGCCGCTCAAGCCGCGTACCGGCAAGCAGTACGAAATCGGCCTGAAGGGCCAGTTCCTGGACGGCGCGGCCAATGCCTCGCTGGCGCTGTTCCGCATCCGCGACAAGGACCGCGCGGTGGCCGACGACGCCAACCCGGGCCGCTACCTGGCGCAGGGCGAGGCCCAGAGCCAGGGCGTCGAGGCCGAGGTCAGCGGCCGCCTGCTGCCGAACTGGGACCTGTACGCCGGCTACACCTATCTGCAGACCCGCTACCTGTCCGACCCGACGCAGGAAGGCCAGATCGTCAACCCGGAAACGCCCAAGCACCTGTTCAAGGTCTGGACCACCTATCGTTTCACGCCCGATGTGCTGCCGGGCTGGCGCGTCGGCGGCGGCGTGCGCGCGCAGAGCCGCACCAGCCGCAACAACGTTTCGTGGCAAGGCGGCTACGCGGTGGTCGACGCGCAGGTCGGCTACAAGGTGAACCGCAACCTGGACGCCTCGCTGACGCTGAACAACGTCTTCGATCGCCACTACTACGCCCGCGTGCCGTCCAACTTCTACGGCATCTACGGCGAACCGCGCAACGTGATGCTGACGCTGCGCGCCACCTACTGACGCGCGCATGGGGTCCGGTCCGACAACGGGCCGGCATCCCGCCCTGTCAAACAGCCGCCGGGAACGATCGGTTAAGGTGTAGCCCCACACCTCTTGACCCTTCATTCCTGGAGTAACGAATGACCGGATTGTTTATCGTGGTGGCGGCGCTGGCATTCCTGATGCTGGCGGCGTATCGAGGCTACAGCGTCATCCTTTGCGCGCCCATCGCGGCCATGGGCGCGGTGCTGCTGACCGACCCGTCGGCGCTGGCGCCGGTGTTCTCGGGCATTTTCATGGAGCGCATGGCGGGCTTCGCCAAGCTCTATTTCCCGGTGTTCCTGCTGGGCGCGGTGTTCGGCAAGCTGATCGAGCTGTCCGGCTTCTCGCGCGCCATCGTGCAGGCGGTGCTGCGGCTGATCGGCGCCGAGCGCGCCATCATCGCGATCGTGCTGGTGTGCGCGGTGCTGACCTACGGCGGCGTGTCGCTGTTCGTGGTGGTATTCGCGGTCTACCCGTTCGCGGCCGAGATGTTCCGCCAGGGCGGCATTCCCAAGCGGCTGATGCCGGGCGCGATCGCGCTGGGCGCGTTCACCTTCACCATGACGGCGCTGCCCGGCACGCCGCAGATCCAGAACATCATCCCCACCACCTTCTTTGAAACCACCACCTGGGCCGCGCCCTGGCTGGGGCTGATCGGCGCGGCCTTCACGCTGACCGTCGGGGTGGCCTACCTGGAATGGCGCCGCAAGCGCGCCGCGCTGGCGGGCGAAGGCTACGGCACCGAACTGCGCAACGAACCGGACACGCCCGCCGGCGGACGCGAGCATCACCCGCTGGTCGCGCTGCTGCCGCTGGTGGTGGTGGGCGTGGCCAACTTCCTGCTGACGCGCTGGATTCCCGGCTGGTACCCGGCCGGCTCGCAGGTCGAACTGCCCGGCCTGCCGCAGCCCCTGCCGGTCAACGCGCATGACCAGGTGGCGCTGTGGGCGGTGATGGGCGCGCTGATAGCCGGCATCGCCACCATCCTGCTGTTCTCGTTCTCGCACATCAAGGCGCATTTCGCCGAAGGCAGCAAGAGCGCGGTCTCGGGCGCGCTGCTGGCGTCGATGAATACGGCGGCGGAATATGGCTTTGGCGGCGTGATCGCGGCGCTGCCCGGCTTCCTGATGGTGGCCAGCGCGCTCAAGGCGATTCCCGACCCGCTGGTGGGCGAGGCGGTGGCGGTGACCTCGCTGGCCGGCATCACCGGTTCGGCCTCGGGCGGCATGAGCATCGCCCTGGCGGCCATGGCGCAGACCTTCATCGACAGCGCCCAGGCGGCCGGCATCCCCATGGAGGTGCTGCACCGCATCGCCGCCATGGCCTCGGGCGGCATGGACACGCTGCCGCACAACGGCGCCGTCATCACGCTGCTGGCCGTCACCGGCCTGACGCACCGCCAGTCCTACGGCGACATCTTCGCCATCACCCTGATCTCGACGCTGTCGGTGTTCCTGGTGATCGCGGTGTACTACCTGACCGGCATCGTCTGATCGTCCTGGCCGAAGGCGCGGCCAAAGATGCCGGCCAGCCACTGGCTGAACACCCGTACCCGCGCCGACACCTGGCGGTTCTGCGGATACAGCACCGACACCGGCATCGGCGCCGGCGGCGCGCCGGGCAGCACCAGCTTGAGCCGGCCGGCGGCCAGGTCCTGGGCCACGCGGTAGCGAGGCACCTGGACCAACCCCAGCCCGGCCAGCGCCGCGCTGGCGTAGAGCTCGGCGCCGCTGACGCTGATGACCGAGCCCGGCCGCACCAGCACGTTGCGCCCGTCCACCGTGAAATCCAGCGGCAGGCTGCGGCCGCTGGACGAGGACACATAGTCCACCGCCCGGTGCCCTTCCAGATCATCCAGCGTGGCCGGTTCGCCGTAGCGCGCCAGGTAGGCCGGACTGGCGACGGTGACCTGCGGCATCAGGGCGATCTGGCGCCCCACCAGCGATGAGTCCTGCAGCGTGCCGGCGCGCAGCACGCAGTCCACGCCCTCGCGCACCAGGTCCACCAGACGGTCGTCTTCGCCCAGGTGCAGCACCAGGTCGGGATAACGCTCCAGGAAGCCCGGCAACGCCGGCATCACGAACACCCGCGCCAGGGTGCCCTGCATGTTGACCCGCAACAGGCCCTTGGGCGCGGTGTTCAGGAAGGCGCCGTCCGCTTCCTCCAGGTCGGCCAGCAGGCGCACGCAGCGCCGGTAATAGGCCTCGCCGTCATGGGTCAGCCGCACCTGGCGCGTGGTGCGTTCCAGCAGGCGCGCGCCCAGG
Organism: Achromobacter sp. EG18; assembly: GCF_059759395.1. Taxonomy (NCBI): domain Bacteria; kingdom Pseudomonadati; phylum Pseudomonadota; class Betaproteobacteria; order Burkholderiales; family Alcaligenaceae; genus Achromobacter; species Achromobacter sp. EG18. The sequence goes on along the minus strand of NZ_CM186213.1, from coordinate 439,981 downwards.
CGCTTTTCCATGCGCTTGATCAGATTGGTGACGGTGGCCCGCGGAATCCGCAGATCCTCGGCCGCCTTGGAGAAACTGCGCCGCTCGGCGATCCGGACGAACACCTGCATTTCCTGGAAACGGTCCATGCGCGGGCTCTATTATTAATACAGATGAAATTATGTTAGCAAAACTGGCGTAATTATCTTTGGTTTGGAATAGTCCATGATTCGTTCCACCGCATGATTCGTCCTACATTCCACCCAGGAGTCACCATGAATTCCCAAGCCTCCCAACGCGTTGCCCTGGTCACCGGCGCCTCGCGCGGCATCGGCGCCGCGATCGCGCGCCGCCTGGCTGCCGACGGTTTCGCCGTCGCCATCAACTACGCCGCCAGCGCGGCCGAAGCCGACGCCCTGGCCGGCGAGATCCGCGCCGCGGGCGGCCGGGCGCTGGCGGTGCGCGCCGACGTGTCCAAAGCCGCCGAGGTGCGCGCCATGTTCGACCAGGTCGAGGCCGGCCTGGGACGCATCGACGTGCTGGTCAACAGCGCCGGCGTGCTGAAGCTGCAGGCGCTGGCCGAAGCCACCGACGAGGTCTACGACCAGACCTTCGACATCAACACCCGCGGCACCTTCAACACCCTGCGCGAGGCCGGCACGCGGCTGGCCGATGGCGGCAGCATCGTCAACGTCTCCAGCACCACGCTGGCGCTGAACCTGCCCACCTACGGCCTCTACATCGCCAGCAAGGCGGCGGTGGAAGGCTTTACCCGCGTGTTCGCCAAGGAACTGCGCGGCCGCCGCATCACGGTCAACGCCGTGGCGCCGGGCCCGGTCGCCACCGACCTGTTCAAGCAGGGCAAGAGCGCGGAACTGATCGAGCACTACGCCAAGATGCCGCCGCTGGAACGCCTGGGCGAACCCGAGGACATCGCCGGCATTGTGTCGTTCCTGGCCGGCGCCGACGGCGGCTGGATCAACGGCCAGGTGTTGCGCGCCAACGGCGGCATCGCCTGACGCGCCGATCCGGCGCGGATGCTACTGTTGCGCCCATGCCAGGAATCGACGCAATGGACCCGACGACAACGCCCCGCGCAATCCGCGCTCCTCATCCAGAAAACGCCCGGCGCGGCGCGGCCGGCCTGCGGGCCAGCGCCGTGGCGGCCGCGGCGCTATGCCTGGCCCCGCTGGTCTCGCCCGCCGCCTGGGCCACGCCGCCGGTGCAGACCGGCGACCTGGTCTTCCAGCAATCCCGTTCCGCGCAGAGCCTGGCCATCCAGCAGGCCACCCGCTCGCCCTACAGCCACATGGGCATGATCGTGATGCGCCAGGGCGCGCCCTACGTGCTGGAAGCCGCCGCCACGGTCAGCTACACGCCGCTGGCCGCCTGGGCGGCGCAAGGCGAACGCGGCGCCTATGTCGTCAAGCGCCTGCGCGACACGGCGCGGCTCACGCCCGCGGCGCGCGAACAACTGGCTCGCGTGGGCACGGACTATGTCGGCAAACCCTACGACCTAGTGTTCGGCTGGTCGGACGAGCGGATCTACTGCTCCGAACTGGTCTGGAAGATCTACCAGCGCGCGCTGGGCGTGCGGATCGGCGCGCTGCAACCCTTGAAGAGCTTCGATCTGAGTCCGCCCGCCGTCCAGGCCAAGATGCGCGAGCGCTACGGCAAGGACATTCCCTGGGACGAGCCCATCATCTCGCCCGCCGCGATGTTCTCTTCTCCGTTGCTGCGGACGGTCGGGGACCGGTAGCCGGGCCAGGGGCCGTCGCCGGCGTGCTAGAGGCCCGGCACCGTGGTGAAACCGCCGAAGAACGCGCATTGGCCGGGAAACCCCGGGCGCGCGTCGCACGCCTTCAGGCAACCCGGCTTGTCCCCCGCAAAACGCGCCGCCACCGACATCGCGAACCCGTAGGTGGGCGTGGTGACATCGAAGCGGCTCTCGCAGACCCTCTTGAGGCTGTAGGCAAACGTCATGGCTTCGCTGCGGCCATTGATGGAGAAGGCGACCTGGAAGCTGTCCAGGCTGCGCCATCCGGCCCGGGACAGCACCAGGAAGCGGTAGCGTTTCTCGTCCAGGCGCTCGCCAAATATCTTCAGCTTGGCCGTGGATGAATCCGTTTTTGGCGACGGATACGGCAGCGCCAGTAACGCGCGTGGGTCGCCCAGCACGCCCAGCTCGAACCCGAGGCCTTTCTGATAGAACGGAATCTCGATATTCGGATAGCCCGATATCGCCAGGTGCCTGTTGGGCGCCAGGCCTTGCGCGGACCGCGGCGCGTAGTCCGGCGCCCGGGCAAACGTTACGTCCAGCGTCAGCACCGCATCGGCGGGGTTGGCCTCTTCGCTGCGGATGTCGTCAAGGCGGTTGGGGCCATGGCTGGCGCAGCCTGCCAGCAGCGCCACCGACAACGCCAGCGGCGCGAGGCATGCACGGCGCGCGACACGGCGCGCAAAGAACATCAACGCCATGTCACCGCTCCTGCCTGACCGGAATGACGGTCAGGCCCTGCCCGCGGAATTGCCACCCGTTTTTTGATTCCTGCCAGCGGAAGTTCCGATTGAGCCACTCGGCCTTCATGTTGTCGTACAGGCGGCGCTGGTCGATCCGCCTGCCGGCTTCCCGCTGTTGCCTGGCGATCACGTAGGTTTCGTCCCAGATCGGCCCGAAGGCCTTGCTTTGCATTGCTTTGGTGAACGGCACGCGGGCATAGACCCCTTCGTCCACCGCGCTGAGCCGGATTTCGTCATCCAGCAGCAAGGCGGCGCTGCGGTTGTCCGGCGAAACCGAAACCAGGCGTGAGACGGGGCTCCCGTCCTGCCCGGGAATGCGGTCTTCGAACCACAGCACCTGCCCGGTGCTCGTGACCAGCGCGCGCGAACCCGCGATGAACAGCAGCAGGTCCTGCCGGCCCGGCTGCGCCAGGCCCAGGTCCGGATCGCGCATGTCGATGACCGGGCTGAGGACGCGCGCCAGCGGTGTGTCGTTCTGCACTGAAATCAGGAGAGTGCCCACGCCCATGAGGTCGCTCGATACCGCCAGCAACACCGGCTGGCCGCCGATCATCGGGCCCAGGGCCTTGACATGGATGAATTCAAAAGCGTTCAGGGGCCGATAGGTCTGGCCGCGATAGCTGATCCTGCGCAGGTGCGACCCTTTGCGCCCGTCCAGCCGAAACGCGCCGATCTCCTCGCTGATACGGCTGTCTGCCACCGGCTGCGCCGGGGCGGCCGCTTGCGCGCCGGCGGCCATGGGCGCAAGCGCCACCGCCCAGGCCAGGCCCACGCCGGCCAGAACGGCGGGCAAAGAAAGAAAATCGGATCGAAAGAAGTGCGTCACGGCTTCCCGGCAACCCACGCCCAAGTTGAAACCAAGGCATTCTATCGCCCGGCGCTTCACGCCCCGCCCGCCTCCTCACAAGAAGATTCATTCCACTATGTACTTAGTCCATGAAAATTACTTGTTTGTAGTGATCAACCCGCAGGCCTAGCATGACCGGCATCGCCCCCCCGATTCCAATGGAGACAGCAAGCCGATGAGCACCCCGATTCCCGCCTTCCCCCACAGCCACATCGAGCGCGACGCGCGCGGCGTCTACACGCTGCGAATCGACGACGCCAAGAGCCTGAACATCCTGGCCTCGCCGGTCACGCTGGGCCTGACCGAAGCCGTGCGCTGGATCGCCGCGCAGGCCGACGCCCGCGCGCTGGTGCTGCGCGGCAGCGGCGACAAGGCCTTCGTCGGCGGCGCCAACATCTATGAGATGGCCGAACTCGATCCGGACGGCGGCCGCGCCTTCATCACCCGCCTGCGCGACCTGTGCGAAGCGGTGCGCGCGGTGCCGGTGCCGACCATCGCCCGCCTGCCCGGCTTCTGCCTGGGCGCCGGCATGGAACTGGCGGCGGCCTGCGACATCCGTCTGGGTTCGCGCGACGGCGTCTTCGGCATGCCGGAGGTGCAGGTCGGCATTCCGTCGGTGATCCATGCCGTGCTGCTGCCGTCACTGATCGGCCCGGGGGCCACCAACTGGCTGCTGCTGACCGGCGCCACGGTCGATGCCGAGCAGGCGCTGCGCTGGGGCTTCCTGCAATTCCTGGGCGAGGCCGGCGAGCTGGACGCGCTGGTCGAGCGCACCGTCGCGCCCATCGCGGCCAGCGGACCGCTGGCCGTGCGCTCACAGAAGGCGCTGCTGCGCTATTGGGAAACGTCCACGGTCGAGGCCGGCCTGGACCGCAGCGTCGACGCCTTCGGCGCGGCCTTCGCCACCGACGAGCCGCGCCGGCACATGGCGCCGTTCCTGGCCCGCAAGCGCGCGCGGGAGGCGCAATGACGGCGGCTGTCCCGGCCGCCGGCCCGCTGGCCGGCGTGCGCGTGATCGACATGACGTCGGTCGGCATGGGCCCCTACGCGACCCAGATCCTGGGCGACATGGGCGCCGAGATCATCAAGATCGAAGCGCCCGAGGGCGACGTGTTCCGCGCCTCGGCGCCGGCCGCCTCGCCCGGCATGGGCGCCGTCTACCTGAACCTGAACCGCAACAAACGCAGCGTCACCCTGAACGCCAAGGACCCGGACGACCTGCGCCGCCTGCTGCGGCTGGTCGACGATGCCGACGTCTTCATCTCCAACGTGCGCCCGCGCGCGCTGGCGCGGATCGGCCTGGACGCCGCCAGCCTGCGCGCGCGCAACCCGCGCCTGGTCTATTGCTCGGCGGTGGGCTTCGGCCAGGACGGCCCCTACGCCGCCCAGCCGGCCTTCGACGACATCATCCAGGCCATGAGCGGCCTGGCCGACCTGCAGGGCCGCAACAGCGGCGCGCCGGCCTACATCAACACCATCATGGCCGACAAGGTGGCCGGGCTGACGCTGGCCTACGCCATCCCGATGGCGCTGTACGAGCGCGAGAAATCCGGCCTGGGCCAGGCGATCGAGGTGCCCATGTTCGAGACGCTGGTGTCCTTCACGTTGATCGAGCACCTGGGCGGGCGCACCTTCGAACCGCCGCGCGGCGGCATGGGCTACAGCCGCGTGCTGTCGCCCGAGCGCCGGCCCTACCGCACCCGCGACGGCTTCCTGGCGCTGCTGCCGTATACCGATGCCCAATGGCGGCGCTTCTTCACCCTGGCCGAACGCGCCGACCTGGCCGCCGATCCACGCTACGCCAGCGCCCGGACGCGCGCCGGCAACTTCGACGCGCTCTACCGCGACCTGGCGGACATCGTCGCGTTGCGCAGCACCGAAGACTGGCTGGCGCTGCTGGCCGACGCCGACATCCCGCACTCGCGCGTCAACCCGCCCGAGGCGCTGTTCGACGACCCGCACCTGGCCGCCACCGGCTTTTTCCAGCGGGTGGAGCATCCCACCGAAGGCACGCTCACGGCCACCGCGATCCCGGTGCGCTTCTCGCGCACGCCCGGGTCGATCCGCCGCCTGGCGCCGCGCCAGGACGCGGATCGCGATATGCTCGATCCGGATTGATTCCCCGGGACGCGGCGGGCGCGTGCTTGCGCGTCCCGGGACCACCCGGGGCGCCCGCCCCCATTCCGTCGCGACCATGAACATCACCCTGAAGCAGTTGCGCGTGTTCTGCGCGCTCTACGAGTTGCGCAGCTTCACCGCCGCCGCCCGCGCCGCCTTCGTCACGCAATCGGCCGTCAGCAAGCTGTGCGCCGAACTCGAGGCCGAAGTCGGCCAGCCGCTGTTCGAGCGCTCGACCCGCAGCGTCACGCCCTGCGAGGGCGCGGCCGACTTCTACGCCTATGCCCAGGAAATCCTGGGCACGGTGCGCGCGGCCGAACGCAGCATGTCCGGGCTGCGCTCGCTGGAGCGCGGCGTGGTCGGCGTGGCCTGCTCGCCGATGATGATGGTCGGCCTGCTGGGCGGGGTGATCGCGCGCTACCACCGCCGCCATCCGGGCGTGAAGCTGGACCTGTTCGAACTGAACACCGACGAGACCATCGAGCACGTGCGCCACGGGCGCGCCGACTTCGGCATCGTCTCCACCGACATCGACGGCGACGAGCTGGCCGCGCGCGTGATCTACCGCGACACCATGCATGCCGCCTACGCGCCCGGCCATCCGCTGGCGCGCCGCAAACAGCTGCGCTGGGCCGACCTGGCCGCGCACGAGCACATCACGCTGCGCAACGTCTACAGCGTGCGGCGCGCCGTCGACCGCATCAGCGGCGAACTCGACCTGCAATTCCAGTCCGGCATCGAGGCCGGCATGCTGACCTCGGTGCTGAACCTGGCGCGGGCCGGCCTGGGCATCACGGTGGTGCCCGGCTACGTCTGCGCCTTCGCGCGCCAGCTGGGCCTGGTCACCGCGCCCATCGGCGGCGGCGGCCAGCGCGGCCATGCGCTGTGGCTGATCCAGCGCCACAGCGCGCGCCTGTCATTGGCGGCGGACGCCTTCCTGGCGGACCTGGAAAAGACGCTGCGCGCGCGCGAGGCCGCGCCCGACCCGACCCGCTACGACGAGGACGCCGCCGAACCGTGAGGCGGCGCCGGGCGTGAGGCGGCGCCGGGCCGATGCGCACGGCGCGGCACTTATCCGGATACGGAATAGGTCTATGAAAATTAGTCCCTTGTTGCGATAAGCCGCGCGGCCGCATCATGACGGAAATCGCGGCAGTTGCACGCCATCGCGGCCGCAGAAGAACACAGGAGACTCTCATGACCCGATCCCCGCAACGCAGCCGCATGCGCCGGTTCGCCGCCTGCTGCGCCCTGGCCCTGGGCACAGCAGCCAGCGCCGTCCAGGCCAACGACGCCTATCCCGGCAAGCCCATCACCATCGTGGTGCCGTTCTCGCCCGGCAGCGCCACCGACACCAGCGCCCGCATCCTCACGGAAAAGCTCGGCCCGCGCCTGGGCGTGCCGATCGTGATCGAGAACAAGCCCGGCGCATCCGGCACCATCGGTTCGTCCACCGCCGCGCGCGCCGCGCCCGACGGCTACACCCTGATCCTGACCAGCAGCTCGACGCACTCGGCCACGCCCGCCCTGTTCCGCAAGCTGCCCTACGACCCTACCGGCGACTTCATCCACGTCATCCGCATCGCCACCATTCCCATGATGCTGGTGGTGCGCGCCGATTCCCCCTACGGCTCGGTGTCGCAGCTGGTGCAGGCCACCCGCGCCAAGCCGCTGAACTATGCCTACGGCTCGCCCACCAGCCAGATCGCCGGGGCCACCTTCAACAGCGTCGCCGGCGCCGCGGCCAACGCCGTGCCCTACAAGAGCCAGCCGCCCGCCGTCACCGACCTATTGGGCGGCCACGTCGACTACCTGTTCGCCGACCTATCGGTGGTGACCTCGTTCATGCACAGCGGCAAGCTCAAGGGCATCGCCTTCACCGGCCAGGCGCGTTCCAAGGACTTCCCCGACGTGCCGACGCTGGCGGAACTGGGCTACCGGAATTTCGACCTGGTGGTGTGGGTGGGCGTGGCCGCGCCCAAGGACACGCCGGCTCCGGTGGTCGAGCGCCTGAACCGCGAAATCACGCGCATCCTGAGCGAGCCCGACAGCATCGCCAAGTTCGAGACGCTGGGCATGCAGGTCGCGCCCAACACGCTGGCCGAACACCGCGCCTTCGCGCAATCGCAGCGCCAGATCTGGACCCAGCGCGCGATCGACGCGAAGATCGAACCGCAATAAACGCGCCGGACGCGGCCTCAGCCCATCCGGACCGGGGCCGCCGCGTTGGCCAGCGGCATCACGGCCAGCCGCAGGCCCATCGCCTTGAGAATCGCCAGCAGGCTGGCCAGCGATGGGTTGCCCTTGGGCGACAGCGTGCGGTAGAGCTGCGTCGGATTCAGCCGCGCCTGCTCCGCCACGGCCTGCATGCCGCCGAACGCCTGCGTCATCTGGCGCAGCACGATCAACAATTCGGCCTGGCTGCCATCCGCGAGAATCTCGTTGAGCGTCGCCAACGCAAGATCCGGATCGCCCGCGTACACCTGCGCCATCGCTTCGTCATGGAGTCTGCTTTTCATGGTTCCTGTCCCAGCCCAATAGCCATTCGATTCCAGCTTGGCGAGACCGTACCGCCGCGGCCGCACCATGCCTCGTCAATAAACGAATCTTAAACGGACACGCGCCAAACGCCCGGCGTTTTTCGAAAAAGCAGACGGGCGCCAAAGCGCCCGTCCGTCCTGCCGGGATGTTGGCTACCCGTCAGAACCGATACTGCGCCGTGGCGATCACCGTGCGCGGCTCGCCCACGCGGATCTGGCCGGCGCTGGTGGCCGAGGCGTAGTAGGTCTTGTCGGTGATGTTGCGCACCGCCAGGCGCCAGTCCCACTGGCCGACGCGGTAGCCGACCAGCGCGTCCCAGGTGGCGTAGCCGGGCAATACCGCGGTGTTGGCGTTGTCGGCGTAGCGCTGGCCGACGAAGGTCAGGCCGGTTTCGCCGTACAGGCCCTCGGCCGGCTTGTAGGTCAGGAATACGCTGCCGTTGCGCCGCGCCACGTTGCTGACGCGGTTGCCGGCCAGGCCGTTGTTGTCCTGAACGATGGCGGCGTTCTGCAGGCCGATGCCGCCGCGCAGGTACCAGTTGCCCGCGAGCCGTCCGGCGGCCGTCAGCTCGATGCCGCGCGAGCGCTGCTTGCCGGTCAGCAGCACGAGGGTCGGATCGACCGGATCGGTGGTGCGACGGTTGTAGAGTTCCAACTGGTACAGCGCCAGCGTGGTGCTCAACTGCCCGTCGAGCCAATCGCTCTTGACGCCCACTTCGTATTGGCGAGTGTGCTCGGGGTCGACGTCGTTGGTGTTGCCGCGCGCGTTCGGCGTGATGCCGATCAGGCTGCCGCCCACGGGCGAGAAGGTCTTGCTGTACGAGGCGTAGAAGGAATGGTCGCGCAGCGGCGTCCACACCACCCCGGCGCGCGGGCTCACGCCACGGCTGTCGCGGCGGGCCGAGAGGTCGAGCATGCGATTGGTCGAATCGACGCTGAAGCGGTCCATGCGCAGGCCCAGCAGCACCTGCCAGGCGTCGTCCAGCTTGATCTGGTCCTGCACGTAGTAGCCCTGGCTGCGGGTCTTGTGGCGGGCCGAACTGCTGAGCGTCATGGCGCCGTCGTGCTGCCGCGACAGGTCCGGATCGTACAGGTCCAGCGCCGGCACCGGTTGCGCGCCCGGTCCCCGCGCCAGCGTGGTGTAGAGATCGGGCGTGCGGTCCTGGTTCGCCACTTCCACGCCGAACAAAACCCGATGCTCGACGCTTCCCGTGTGGAACAGGCCCTCGGCTTCAAGGTTGTTGTTGATGCTGCGCGTGGTCAGGTCCTGTTGCCAGCGGGTGCGGCTGACCTTGCCGGTGGCGGCGCTGTAGCCGGTCAGGTAGGTATTGTCGAACTTGCTGTCCAGCGCGAACACGCCCAGCGTGTAGCGCAGTTGCCAGCCCGGCGCCACGCTGTAGGCCAGCCGCGAGCGGAACGATTGCGCGCGGTCGTCGATGTAGTCGCGGTCGGGGTCGCCGTAGACGGTCGAGCGGCCGACGTCGGCCGGCCGGCCGTTGACGCTGGGGATGCCGCGGTCCGGGGTGCGGTCGTAGCGGCTGTACTCGTACTGCACCAGCCAGTCCAGGTCGGGCGTGATGCGCCAGTTCAGCGACGGCGCCACCAGTTGGCGAGTGCCGCCGATCTTGTGGCGGAAGCTGTTGCTGTCTTCCTGGCCGATGTTCAGGCGCACGCTGACGTCTTGGCCGGGGTCGGCGCTCAGGTCGCCGTAGAAGCTGCGCAGGTCCCAGCTGCCGGCCACGGCCTCGAGCGTCGATTCGCGCCCGGGCTGCGGCGCCTTGCTGACGCGGTTGACGATGCCGCCCTGGCTGCCGCGGCCATACAGCACCGCCGCCGGGCCCTTGAGCACCTCGATCCGCTCGATGTTGTGCAGGTCGCGCACGTACTGGCTGTCGTCGCGGATGCCGTCCAGGTAGAAATCGTTGCTGGCGTCGAAGCCGCGGATGCGCAGCGAATCGAAACGGGTGTCGGAGGCGTTGCTGACGTTGGGGATGCCGGACAAGGCTTCGCCCAGCGTATTGATGCCGTAGTTCCGCAGGTTCTCGACCTTGACGCTGTCGATGGCCTGCGGCACGTAGCGCGCGGCGGTCTGGGTGCGGGTGGCGGTGGTGACTTCGGGCACCCGCGGATCATCGGCGTTGGCGCCTTCGACACTGATGGCGGGAAGCTGCGCGGGTTCGGCGTGGAGCGTGGCAACGGGGACCATCAAGGCCAGCGCGGCCCCAAGCGTGAGGCGGCGCGGTACAGGAAAAACGGGCATCGCAAGCTATCTGTAAGATTCATCGAGCCGCGATAATATCGATAATGAAACTTATTTGTAAATGAGAATCTTATCATTTACAAAACCCTTGCTTTGGCTGTTGCGGTGTCGCAACGACACCCGCGCGCCAGCACCTCGCCGGTCGCGCCACGCCATCCCCCGCCCTCCATTCGCATGAGCCGACGGCGTCGTGCGCGCGCCTTGCAACGCTCGCGAATCTGCGACGGTCCTCATCCATGCCGACGAGTCTCGGGTCATCCAGCCGCATGACATCGCGGCCCCGGCCGCAATGTTTTCCAAACAATCACTCCGATGTTTGCACTACGGAAAACTCTAGCCGGCCGGACGAGGTTTGCATGAGAGGGACGGGGCGACACCTGTATTAGGCTGGCCCGGCAGTACTCCGACTCACCTTGATCGATTGGACGAAAGCAAATGAATCAACTCATTCATCCGGACTGCCATCCCTTTACCGCCGCAGGCAATTTGAAGCAAGTCTCCGCGTTCTATGAGGAAGGACGACGTGTCATGTGGATGATGCTGCGCGCCCAGCCGCGCCCCTGCTTTAACCATGAACTGATCGACGAAATCATGACCCTGGCGCGCGCCGCCAAGGACTCCGGCCTGCCCATCGACTTCTGGGTCACGGGCTCGCTGGTGCCGCAGATCTACAACGTCGGCGGCGACCTCAACTTCTTCGCCGAAGCCATCCGCACCGGCCGCCGCGAGGCGCTGCGCGCCTACGCCCGCGCCTGCGTCGATTGCGTGCATGCGGCCACCCGTGGCTTCGACACCGGCGCGGTGTCGCTGGCCATGATCGAAGGCACGGCGCTGGGCGGCGGCTTCGAGGCGGCGCTGGCGCACCACTTCGTGCTGGCGCAGAACAACGCCCGCATGGGCTTTCCCGAAATGGCCTTCAACCTGTTCCCGGGCATGGGCGGCTATTCGCTGGTGGCGCGGCGCTCGGGCATGAAGCTGGCCGAGGAATTGATCGGCAGCGGCGAATCGCACACCGCCGAATGGTTCCAGGCGCGCGGCCTGGTGGACGTGCTGTTCGAGCCGGGCGACGCCTACAAGGCCACCCGCACCTTCATCGACGTGATGCGGCCCAAGCTGAACGGCATGCGCGCCATGCTGCGGGCGCGCCAGCGGGTGCTGCAGCTGACGCGCTCGGAACTGATGGATATCACCGAGGACTGGGTCGAGGCCGCCTTCTCGATCGATCCGAAGGACCGCGCCTACATGGAACGGCTGGTGATGGCGCAGAACCGGCGCTCGCCCGCGGGTCCCGATGGCCTGATCGACGCGACCATGCATTGAGGCCGGCGCGCGCCGGCCGCGTCAGGCGATCAGATGCAGCCGGCGCCGCTGCGCCAGCCAGGTGGTCAGTTCGGCCGCCGGCATGGGCTTGGCGTACAGGTAGCCCTGCTTGGCGTCCACCCCCAGCGTGTCCAGGAAGGCGGTTTCCTCCTGGGTCTCGACGCCCTCGGCGATCACCTGGAGTTCGAGCGTGCGGGCCACCGCCACGATGGCCCGCGCCAGCGCCTGCGACACCGGGTTCTCGTTGACGCCGCGCACGAAGCTGGCGTCCAGCTTGATCGCGTCCAGCGGAATGCGGGCCAGCTGCGACAGCGACGAATAGCCGGTGCCGAAGTCGTCCAGGTGGACGCGCGCGCCCAGCTGGCGGAACTGCTTCATCAGCTCGATCGCCGCGACTTCGTCCTCGATCAGGCAGCTCTCGGTCAGCTCGATGTCCAGCAGGCAGGGGGCCAGGCCGGCGTCGCCGACCGCCCGCATGAATTCACTGACCACGCCCTTGTCGTCCAGCTGCCGCGCCGACATGTTGATCGCGACACGCAGGTCCAGCCCGTCGCGCTTCCATGCCGCGGCCTGGCGCGCGGCCTCGCGCATCACCCACACGCCCAGCTGCGAGATCAGGCCGGACTCTTCCGCGTAGGGAATGAAGACGCTGGGGCAGATCATGCCGCGTTCGGGCGAACGCCAGCGCAGCAGCGCCTCGACCCCGTCGACCTCGCCGCCGCGCCCGGCCAGCTTGGGCTGGTAGTACAGCATCAGGTGGCCTTCGGCCAGGGCCTTGCGCAGGTTGGTGTCGAGCCAGACGTAGTCGGCGTTGCGGCGGTCCATTTCGGGCTGGAACACCCGATAGGTGTGGCGCCCGGCCTCCTTGGCCACGTACATGGCGATATCGGCGCTGCGCACCACGCTGTCCAGGTCGTCGCCATGCTCGGGATACATGGCGATGCCGATGGAGCAGCTGGTGTAGACCTCGATCAATTCCTGGCGGAACGGCTCGCGCAGGCGTTCGATGATGCGGCCGGCGGTGGCCTCCAGCTGCCACGCCTCGGCGTGTTCCTGCAGCACCAGGAATTCGTCGCCGCCCAGCCGCGCCAGCGTCTGGCCGGGCGCCAGGCAGCTGGAAATGGCCACCGACACCGACTTGAGCAGGCGGTCGCCGAAGCCGTGGCCGTAGTGGTCGTTGATGCGCTTGAAGTTGTCCAGGTCCAGGAACAGCACGCCGCCGCGCGCGCCCTCGCCTTCGGCCAGCGCCGTCTTCAGGCGCGTGGTGATGGCGTGGCGGTTGGGCAGGTTGGTCAGCACGTCGGTGTTGGCCAGCACCCGCAAGCGCTCCTGCGCCTGGCGTTCCTCGGTGATGTCGGTGCCCGAGCAGATCAGGTAGACGCGCTTTTCGCCGCTGCCGCTGGTGACGAACTTGTTGCGGAACAGGAACAGGCGCGGGCCCTTGACCGTGTTGATCAGGCGCTCGACCTCATAGGACTGCCCGCGCTTGTAGAACTCGGCGATGTTGCGGCGCGAGGCGGCGGCCTCCTCGCGCGTCATGAACATGTCGAACACGCTGCGCCCGACGATGTCCTGCTCGCGCTTGCCGGTGTATTCCTCGCTGACCTTGTTGAAGCGCTGCACGCGCCCGTGCTGGTCGACGATGACGATGACCGAGTTGGCCTCGGATACCACCGTCTCGGCGAACGACAGGCCTTCGACCAGGTCGCGCGCCACCGAGTCGGTGTCGCTGTGCGCCGAGGCCGTGCCGGCCCATTCGTTGGGATTGATCTTGCGGCCGACCAGCCGCAGCTGTATCGGATCGCCGTACAGGACGATGTCGATGCGCAGGCTGGCGGTGATGCCGGTCAGGGCGCGGATGGCCTGCGCCTGCTCGGGCTTGAGCGCCATCGCGATGTTGGTGGCGCCCTTGACCGCGGATAGTTCGATCGCGTCGCTGTCCGCCGCCAGCCTCCAATAGGGGCTCGGCGTACCGAAATGCAGGTACAGGATCGATTTTTCGTCCTGAGTCTCAGTCATTGGTGTCCCCCGCCGTCCTAGGAAGGCCTGCGAGAAACATACGGCCTAGCCAGTTCGGGGTCAACCACCCGTGCGAACAGCGTTTGGGCTGTATTGCGGATTATTTCACCGTCCCAGGCAACTGTAGCGTCATCATCGCCCTTGGCGCTATGGACGATTCACGGGAGGAAAGCCAACTTCACGACCGTTGCGCAACCCGGCGTCCACCATGCAAACAATAACGCCGGAAATTTGTGACCATTTCCCGCATGTGGCGCAAATGAAGCAACGCGAGGGACGCGCCGGTGCCGCCGCGTCCCCCGCCCGCAAGGCCTTACTCGGGCTTGACCCCGGCCTCGTCGATGACCTTGGTCCAGCGCGCCACCTCGGCCGACACGCGCGCGCCGGCGTCGGCCGGGCTGGTCCATTCGGCAATGGCGCCCTGGTTCAGCAGCGAAGCCTTGACCGCCGGCTTGGCCAGGATCTTCTTGAGCTCGCCGTTCAGGCGGTCGATCACCGGCGCCGGCGTGCCGGCCGGCGCGACGATGCCGAACATGGAGCTGACCTCGAAGCCCGGCAGGCCGGCCTCGGCCGCGGTCGGCACGTCCGGCAGCGCCTCGACGCGTTGCGCCGAAGTCACCGCCAGCGCGCGCAGCTTGCCGGCCTTGATGCTGGCCTGCGAGGCCGGCACGGTCTCGATCATGCTGAGCACCTGGCCCCCCATCAGGTCGGTCATGGCCGGGCCGCTGCCCTTGTAGGGCACATGCAGGATGTCCACGCCGGCGGTGCGCTTGAACATCTCGCCGGCCAGATGCTGCGGCGAACCATTGCCGGCCGACGCCATGGTGACGTAGCCCGGGCGCGACTTGGCCAGCGCGATCAACTGCTTCAGGTCATTGGCCTGCACCGAGGGGTTGACCACGAACACCAGCGGCACGGTGCCGACGATGGACACCGGCGCGAAGCTCTTTTCCACGTCGTAGGTGACGCGGCCGCGGTACAGCGCCGCGTTGATCGAATGGCTGGTGAGCGCGCCCATCAGCAGCGTGTAGCCGTCGGGCTGGGCCTTGGCAACCTGGTCGGCGCCGATGTTGCCGGCGGCGCCGGCGCGGTTTTCGACGATCACCGACTGGCCCAGCGCGCCGGTCAGTTCCTGCGCCAGCACGCGGCCGATCACGTCGGTGGCGCCCCCGGGCGGGTACGGCACGATCAGGCGGATGGGCTTGTCGGGATAGGCGTCGGCGGCCAGGGCGGGCGCGGCGGCGCCGGTACACAAGGCCAACAGGGAAAGCAGCAAGGCGCGGCGGGGCCGCAGACGCAGGTCTGACATGTAGGTCTCCTGCCGGGATGGGTATAGGAATGGAACGGACGCCCGGCTCGTCAACCGCGCCAGTGTAGGAGGCCAATCTTGATTGATGAATCAGAATTTTTCTATCGACTGATCTTATTTGGAGATCAATAAATATTTATCGCAAAAGCGCTTGCCGGGCGTTTCCCAGGCTGTATATGATCTTCGCCCTGGATTATCAATAATATTATCGGGAAGCAAAATGACGGACGACACCAAGGGCGGCAAGCCCGCCCAGGGCCCCTTCGACAGCGACGGCGCGCGCAGCACCGGCGTGGCGCGCGGGCTCACCAACTACGGCGACACCGGCTTTTCACTGTTCCTGCGCAAGGCCTTCATCAAGGGCGCCGGCCTGTCCGACGACGCGCTGGCGCGTCCCATCATCGGCATCGTCAACACCGGCAGCAGCTACAACCCGTGCCACGGCAACGCGCCGCAACTGATCGAGGCGGTCAAGCGCGGCGTGATGCTGGCCGGCGGCCTGCCGATGGACTTCCCCACCATCTCGGTGCACGAGAGCTTCTCGCAGCCCACCAGCATGTACCTGCGCAACCTGATGTCGATGGACACCGAGGAAATGATCCGCGCCCAGCCGATGGACGCGGTGGTGCTGATCGGCGGTTGCGACAAGACGGTGCCGGCGCAGTTGATGGGCGCCTCGTCCGCCGGCGTGCCCGCGATCCAGCTGGTGACCGGCTCGATGCTGACCGGCTCGCACCGCGGCGAACGGGTCGGCGCCTGCACCGACTGCCGCCGCTACTGGGGCCGCTACCGCGCCGAGGAGATCGACGCGCCCGAGATCGCCGACGTCAACAACCAGTTGGTGGCCAGCGTCGGCACCTGTTCGGTGATGGGCACCGCCAGCACCATGGCCTGCCTGACCGAGGCCATGGGCATGATGGTGTCCGGCGGCGCGTCCGCCCCGGCCGTCACCGCCGACCGCGTGCGCGTGGCCGAGCGTACCGGCGCCACCGCCGTCGCCATGGCGGCCGCGCGCCTGACGCCCGACCGCATCATCACGGGCAAGTCCATCGAGAACGCCCTGCGCGTGCTGCTGGCCATCGGCGGCTCGACCAACGGCATCGTGCACCTGACCGCCATCGCCGGCCGCCTGGGCATCAATATCGACCTGACCGGGCTCGACCGCATGAGCCGCGAGACGCCCGTGCTGGTGGACCTCAAGCCCTCCGGCCAGCACTACATGGAAGACTTCCACCACGCCGGCGGCATGCTGGCGCTGCTGCGCGAACTGCGCCCGCTGCTGCACCTGGACGCGCTGACGGTGTCGGGCCGCACCCTGGGCGAGGAACTGGACGACGCCCCCGCGCCGTTCGAGCAGGACGTGATCCGCAGCGTCGCCGCGCCGATCTATCCGGTAGGCGGCCTGGCCGTGCTGCGCGGCAACCTGGCGCCCGGCGGCGCCATCATCAAGCAGTCGGCCGCCAATCCCGAGCTGATGGAGCATGAAGGCCGCGCCGTGGTGTTCGAGGACGCCGAGGACATGGCCCGCCGCATCGACGACGAGGCGCTCGACGTGACCGCCGACGACGTGCTGGTGCTCAAGCGCATCGGCCCCACCGGCGCGCCCGGCATGCCCGAGGCCGGCTACATGCCGATCCCCAAGAAGCTGGCGCGCACCGGCGTCAAGGACATGGTGCGGATTTCCGACGGCCGCATGAGCGGCACGGCGGCCGGCACCATCGTGCTGCACGTCACCCCGGAGGCCGCGATTGGCGGACCGCTCGCCTACGTGCAAAATGGCGACCGGATCCGCCTGTCGGTGGCGCGGCGCGAAATCGCCCTGCTGGTCGACGATGCCGAGCTGGCGCGCCGCATGGCCGCCGGTCCGGTCGAGCGCCCCGCCGCCGAGCGCGGCTACCGCAAGCTGTTCCTGCAGACCGTGACCCAGGCCGACCAGGGCGTGGACTTCGACTTCCTGCGCGCCAGCGCCACGCGCGACACCGTGCCCAAGCAATAACGCCTTTCCCCCTTGCCCATGAACGCCATCACCCCCGCCGCCCACGAACCGCAAGCGCCCGACGCCCTGGCGGCGGCGGTCGCCGCGCTGGAGGAAGACATCGTCTTCGGCCGGCTGCATCCGCGCGAGCGGCTGACCGAGGACGAGCTGATGGCGCGCTTCGACATGAAGCGCCACGCGGTGCGCCAGGTGCTGGTGGAGTTGGAACTGCTGGGCGTGGTCGAGCGCAAGCGCAACGTCGGCGCGGTGGTGCGGGCCTTCTCGGCGCGCGAGGTGATGGAGCTGTACGCGCTGCGTGAGGTGCTGGAGGTGCACGCCGCCAGCCTGATGCCGCTGCCGGTGCCGCCCGCGCGGCTGGCGGCGTTGACGGCGGTGCAGCGCGAGCACGACGCCGCCGTGGCCGATGGCGACGCGCGCCGCGTGTTCCGCAGCAACCAGCGCTTTCACCGCGAGTTGTTCGGGCTGCTGGACAACGCGGTGCTGGGCCAGGCCATCGAGGAATACGCGCGCCGCACCCATCCGATCCGCTTCGGTTCGCTGGCGGCCGCCAATTACCGCGAACGCGCCCGCCAGGAACACTGGGCCATGATCCACGCCCTGCGCGACGGCGACCGCGCCGCGCTGATGACGCTGTGCCGCGAGCACCTGCTGCCCTCGCGCGACGCCTACCTGGCGTCGGAACAGGCGCGCCGCGGCGCCTGACACCAGACCCGCCGCGACCTCACCGCGCCTGTTCAGCCAGATACTGCCGCAGCATCGCCACCAGCGCCGCGGCCGCCGGCGGCAGGCTGCGGTTGCGCGCCGTCACCAGCCCGATCGAGCGTTCGGCCACGGGGCCGGTCAGCGGCCGCTGCACGATGCCGTTCTGCGCCACCGCGCCGGCCGCGATTTCCGGCAATGCCGCCACCCCGAAACCGCACTCCACCATCGCCACGATGGTGGTCAGGTGTTCGGCCTCGAAGGCCGGCGTGAAGCGGATGCGGTTCTGCAGGAAGGCCCATTCGGTGTACTGGCGCACGCTGCTCGGATGCACCATCGACACGTGCGCTGCGCCGGCCGTATCGGCCCAGCGCAGCGGCCCCCTGGATCGCGCCAGCGGATGCGCCTCGGGGATCAGCAGCAGGAAGCTGTCGGACATCAGCGGCTGGTAATGCAGGTCGGCGTGCTGCGGATCGGCGGCGGTCAGCGCGAAGTCCACGTCGCCGGCGCGCACCAGGTCGAAGGCCGGCCCCGACAGCGTGTCGCGCACCTTCAGCGCCACCTGCGGATGCGCCTGGCGGTAGGCCATCAACACCCGCGGCAACAGGCGCGCGGCCAGCGACGGCAGCGCCGCCACCGACACCTGGCCGTGCTCGGCGCTGGCGATGCCGCTGACCGCGGCAATGGCGTCGCGGAAGGCCACCTGCAGGGTGGCGGCCTGCTGCATGAAGACCTCGCCCGCCGCCGTCAGCCGCACGGTGCGGGTGGTGCGGTCGAACAGCCGCACGCCCAGCGCCTCCTCGATGCGCTGGATCTGCGTCGACAGGGCCGACTGCGACAGGTGCAACTGCGCCGCCGCCTGGCGGAAGTTGAGGGTGCGGCCCAGCACCAGGGTGGTGTCGATGTCGCGCATCGAAAGATTGATCTGCATGCCGTCCTGCGCCTGGCTCATTGATCCGATTTGTCGATCATTCTATCCAAAAAATCTGATTCATCAATCAAACAAGCTTCTCTACACTCGGCGCCCAATACAGTCATGCGCGCCGACACAAGCGCGGGCACAGACGAGAGATGCAACAGCGGGTTCAGAACAAGGAGCAAACCATGCAGACGGACGCGAAGGCCCTGCCCAATCCGGGCGCGGCGCATGCGGTGGTGGTGGGCGGCGGCACCATGGGCGCCGACGTGGCGGTGGTGCTGACGCGCGCCGCCTGCCGCACGACGGTGATCGAGCCGGACGCGGCGCGCGCGGCCGCATTGCCGGCGCGGGTGGCCGACAATCTCAAGACCATCGGCCGCGAGGCCCAGGTGGCGCAACTGGCCACGGCCGCCAGCCTGGACCAGGTGGACTGGGCCAGCGTCGATCTGGTGATCGAGTGCGTGCCGGAACGGCTGGACATCAAGCAGGCGCTGTTCGCCGAGCTGGTGCGCCGCGCGCGGCCCGACGCCATCCTGGCGAGCAACAGTTCCAGTTTCCCGATCAGCGCCATCGGCCAGGGGCTGGCCACGCGCGAGCGCATGCTGGGCCTGCACTTCTTCATGCCGGCGCACCTGGTGCCGCTGGTCGAGGTGGTGATGGCCGAGACCAGCGACGAGGCCCGCGCCGACGCGCTGATCGCCTTCATGCGCCGCTGCGGCAGCGTGCCGGTGAAGGTGCGGCAGGACCTGCCGGGTTTCCTGGCCAACCGCCTGCAGCACGCGCTGTCGCGCGAGGCCTTCAACCTGATCGACCGCGGCATCGCCTCGCCCGAGGACGTGGACGCGGCGGTGCGCTTCGGTTTCGGTTTCCGCTTCCTGGCGGCCGGCCCGGTGATGCAGCGCGACCACGCCGGCATCGACGTGCACGCGGCGGCGGGCGCGACCATGTACCCGACGTTCTGCAATGACGACCATCCGGCGCGCTGCCTGACCGAGCGCGCCGCCGACGGCCGCCACGGCATGAAGGCGGGCGAAGGCTTCTATGCCTGGACGCCGGAAACCATCGCCGCCGAGCGCGCGCGCTATGACCGGCTGCTGCGCGCGGGCCTGGACCTGATCGCGCCGGAACTGCCGGAGATCCAGCCGTGAACATTCCCCGTCCGGCCCTGGCCGAGTCGCCCGTCATCGTGACGGTGGCGCCCAACGGCGCCTACAAGAAAGCCGCCGACCACCCCGCCGTGCCGCTGACGGCCGAGGCCCTGGCCCAGGAAGCCCGCGCCTGCCTGGACGCGGGCGCGGCAATGATGCACATGCACGTGCGCAAGCCGGACGGCAGCCATCTGCTGGACGCGCAGGCCTACCGCGATGCGCTGGCGGCGGTGCGCCGCGCGGTCGGCGACGAGCTGCTGGTGCAGGTGACGAGCGAGGCGGCCGGCGTGTACAAGGCGGCCGAGCAGATGGCCCTGGTGCGCGAGCTGCAGCCGGAAGCGGTGTCGATCGGCCTGCGCGAGATCGCCGTGCCGGAGATTCCGGAAGACGAGCTGGCGGCGTTCCTGGCCTGGGTGGCCGAGCGGCGCATCATGACGCAGATCATTCTGTACGACGAGGGCGATGTGCGGCGCTGGCTGTCGCTGCGCGCGCGGGGGCTGGTGCCGCCGGGCGCGTGGTCGGTGCTGTTCGTGCTGGGGCGCTACAGCGTGGGACAGACGTCGTCGGCCTATGACCTGCTGCCGTTCCTGGCGGCCTACGATCATTCGCTGCCGTGGGCGGTGTGCGCGTTCGGGGCGCAGGAGAATGCCTGCGTGACGACGGCAGCGGCGTTCGGGGGGCATATGCGGGTGGGGTTCGAGAATAATCTGAAGCTGCGGGATGGTTCGGTGGCTTCGGGAAATGGCGAGTTGGTGCGGCAGGCGGTGGAAGGGGCGATTGCTTTGGGACGGCCGGTGGCGGATGCCGCCGAGGCGCGGCGGATCTATGGGGCGATTGGTTAGCGGTTGATTGATACGGCCTGTATTTGATTGCTGGCCATGGACATCTTGCTTGGGCCGCCCTGCGCGGCCTGCATGGACATACGCGATCCGTTCGCGGTCGCGGGTCCGGGGGCTGGGTTCGCGTTCAGTCGCTTATTGAGTGGGGATGAGTGGGGAGTGCGCTGTTCCTCTCGTTATATATATCAGCACATAATGCCACCGCGAATTATTGCGCTGTGGTGCAACATTGACGCGTCTGAAACGCATCTGCTAAAAACTTCGACATCCGCACGTTAAACGCAATACCCCGACTGTCTGGTGAGGTGGTGTGTGTCAAACGAGTCTGATGGCTACACGAAGCCGCAGGAACTGCGAAGTTTTCTGTTCCTGACGGCGGTCATGGCCCCCGTTCTTACGGTGATCATCGTCGCGGGCTACGGTTTCATGGTTTGGTTCTATCAGTTGTTTGCCGGTCCGCCGGGCAGCTGATGCGTACCGACGGAACCGACCCCATGTCCGCGCATCCTTCCCCGGCCGCCGCGCCGGCTTCCCCCGAATTGCATATCGCCAGCCTGGTCGTGCATGCCACGCCGCGGCGGCTGGACGAGGTGCGCCTTGCGGTGCTCGCGATCGCGGGCGCCGAGATCCATGGCGCGTCCGAGACGGGCAAGCTGGTGGTGACGCTGGAAGCCCCCTCCACTGACGACATGATGGCGCGGATCTCGCAGATCCAGCGACTGGATGGCGTGCTGGCGTCGGCGCTGGTGTACCAGCACGCCGACACGCTGGCCGCGATGAACGAGGAGATCGACGATGGCAATGGCCCGTAGGGATTTCATCAAGCAGTCCGCCGCCGCCGCGGCCGCCACGGTGGCGGGGATTCCAGTGGTGGGCTACACGCAGAACATCGTGACCGAGTCGGAGGCGGCCAAGCTCAAGTGGTCCAAGGCGCCCTGTAGGTTCTGCGGGACCGGTTGCGGCGTGAACGTCGCGGTCAAGGACAACCAGGTGGTGGCCACGCATGGCGACTTCAATGCCGAGGTCAACAAGGGGCTGAACTGCGTCAAGGGCTATTTCCTGTCCAAGATCATGTACGGCAACGACCGGCTGACGCAGCCGCTGCTGCGCATGAAGGACGGCAAGTACGCCAAGGATGGCGAGTTCGCGCCGGTGTCGTGGGACCAGGCCTTCGACGTGATGGCCGAGCAGTTCAAGCGCGTGCTCAAGGACAAGGGGCCAGAGGCCGTCGGCATGTTCGGCTCGGGCCAGTGGACGGTGTGGGAAGGCTATGCCGCGCTCAAGCTGATGAAGGCGGGGTTCCGCTCCAACAACCTGGACCCGAACGCGCGCCACTGCATGGCGTCGGCGGCGGTGGGGTTCATGCGGACCTTCGGCGCCGACGAGCCGATGGGCTGTTATGACGATATCGAGAACGCCGATGTGTTCGTCCTGTGGGGCTCGAACATGGCGGAGATGCATCCGATCCTGTGGACCCGCGTCACCGACCGGCGGCTGTCGGCGCCCAAGACCAAGGTGGCGGTGCTGTCGACCTTCGAGCACCGCTCCTACGAGCTGGCCGACCTGACACTGACCTTCACGCCGCAGACCGACCTGGCGATCCTGAACTACATCGCCAACCACATCATCCAGACCAAGCGCGTGAACCGCGAGTTCGTCGACAAGCACACGGTGTTCCGCGAGGGCAATACCGATATCGGCTACGGCCTGCGGCCCGACCATCCGCTGCAGAAGGCGGCCAAGAACGCCAACGACGCCGGCGGCTCCAAGCCGATGACGTTCGACGAGTTCGCCAAGTTCGTGTCGCGCTACGACCTGGACTACACCGCCAAGCTGACGGGCGTGCCGAAGAAGTCGCTGCAGGACCTGGCCGAAATGTACGCCGACCCCAAGCTGCGGGTGACGTCGTTCTGGACCATGGGCTTTAACCAGCACACGCGCGGGGTGTGGGCCAACAACATGGTCTACAACATCCACCTGCTGACCGGCAAGATCTCGACGCCGGGCAACAGCCCGTTCTCGCTGACCGGCCAGCCCTCGGCCTGTGGCACGGCGCGCGAGGTTGGCACGTTCTCGCATCGCCTGCCGGCCGACTTGGTGGTGACCAACCCCAAGCACCGCGCCCACGCCGAGGAAATCTGGCAGCTGCCGGCCGGCACCATCCCGGAGAAGGTCGGGGCGCACGCGGTGCTGCAGAACCGCATGCTGAAAGACGGCAAGATCAACGCCTACTGGGTGATGGTCAACAACAACATGCAGGCGGCCGCCAACCTGATGAACGAGGGGCTGCCGGGCTACCGCAATCCGGACAACTTCATCGTCGTGTCCGACGCCTACCCGACCGTCACCACCATCTCGGCCGACCTGATCCTGCCGGCCGCCATGTGGGTGGAGAAGGAAGGCGCCTACGGCAACGCCGAGCGCCGCACGCAGTTCTGGCACCAGTTGGTCAACGCGCCGGGCCAGGCCCGTTCCGACCTGTGGCAGCTGATGGAGTTTTCCAAGCGCTTCAAGGTCGAGGAAGTGTGGCCGGCCGACCTCCTGGCCAAGAAGCCCGAGTACCGCGGCAAGACCCTGTTCGACGTGCTGTTCGCCAACGGCAAGGTCAACCGCTATCCGAATACCGACCGCGACAAGGACTACGCCAACCAGGAGGCCGAGGCCTTCGGCTTCTATGCGCAGAAGGGCCTGTTCGAGGAATACGCCGAGTTCGGCCGCGGCCACGGCCATGACCTGGCGCCGTTCGACACCTATCACGAAGTGCGCGGCCTGCGCTGGCCGGTGGTCAAGGGCAAGGAAACGCTGTGGCGCTACCGCGAAGGCAGCGACCCGTACGTGAAGCCGGGCGCCGGCTTCGAGTTCTACGGCAACCCGGACGGCCGCGCCATCATCTATGCCCTGCCCTACGAGCCGCCCCCCGAATCGCCGGACAAGGAATATCCGTTCTGGCTGTCGACCGGACGGATTCTGGAGCACTGGCATTCCGGCTCCATGACGCGGCGGGTGCCCGAGCTGTACCGGGCCTTTCCCAACGCCGTCTGTTTCATGCACCCCGATGACGCGCAGGCCATGGGCCTGCGACGCGGGGTCGAGGTCGAGATCATCTCGCGGCGCGGCAGGATGCGCACCCGGCTGGAGACCCGCGGGCGCGACAAGCCGCCGCGCGGCCTGGTGTTCGTGCCGTGGTTCGATGCCGGCCAGCTGATCAACAAGGTCACGCTGGACGCCACCGACCCGATCTCGTTCCAGACCGACTTCAAGAAGTGCGCGGTCAAGATCGTCAAGGTCTGACGCACCGGAGACAGCCATGAATCGACGCGCCCTCGCTTTCGTATTGTGCGCAGCCTGTAGCATCGCGGCCTGGGCCGCGCCGCCGTTCGAGGTACAGGACCCGATGCGCGGCCCCACGCCCATCGCCGACGAGACCGACCCGCCGCTGATCAGCCCGATCGAGAACAAGGACATCAAGCGGATGCGCACCTATTCGATGCAACCGCCCACCATCCCGCACAGCATCGACGGCTACCAGATCGACAAGAACTTCAACCGCTGCCTGGCCTGCCACGCCCGCGTCAACACCGAGGAGACCCAGGCGCCGCCGCTGAGCGTGACTCACTACATGGATCGCGACAGCAACGTGCTGGCCGAGGTGTCGCCGCGGCGCTACTTCTGCGTGCAGTGCCACGTGCCGCAGGCCGAGGCCAAACCGCTGGTGTCCAACACCTACCAGGACATCGACGTGATCCTCAAGCGCCTGACCGCCCCGGCGTCCGACAAGAAGTAAGGCACGGGGAACCGCCATGGTCAAACTCATCAAGCGCTACTGGAACATCATCCGCCGGCCCAGCGTGCACTTCAGCCTGGGTTTCCTGACGGTGGGCGGCTTCATCGGCGGCATCCTGTTCTGGGGCGCCTTCAACACCGCCATGGAATTCACCAACACCGAGAAGTTCTGCACCGGCTGCCACGAGATGCGCGACAACGTCTACGCCGAACTCAAGGGCACCATCCACTTCACCAACCGCTCGGGCGTGCGCGCCCTGTGTTCCGACTGCCACGTGCCGCACAACTGGACCGACAAGATCGCCCGCAAGATGCAAGCGTCCAAGGAGGTCTGGGGCAAGATCTTCGGCACCATCGACACGCGCGAGAAATTCGTCGACAAGCGGCTGGAGCTGGCCAGGCACGAATGGGCCCGCTTCAAGGCCAACGATTCGCTGGAATGCCGCAACTGCCACAACTACGACTACATGGATTTCACGCGCCAGAGCGTGCGCGCCCAGAACATGCATTCGACCTACCTGGCCGACAAGAGCAAGACCTGCATCGACTGCCACAAGGGCATCGCCCACAAGCTGCCCAACATTCCGCCCGGCGAACTGTCGTCGGTGCCCGGCCTGAACGGAACGGAAAGCCCGCATGCGGCCCGCTGATCCACCCTTCGCCGCCCTGGCCGGCGCCGGGGCGGACAGCGCCAACGCCGCGGCGGACGCCGGCCTGCGCGCGCTCGGTCTGGTCGGCCGGCGCGGCGCGGCGGCCCCCATCGACCTGGCGCTGGCTCCCGGCCAGCTGCTGCGGGTGCGCGGCGCCAACGGCAGCGGCAAGACCAGCCTGTTGCGCATGCTGGCCGGCCTGCTGCGGCCGCTGGCGGGCGGCGTGCAATGGCGCGGCCGCGACATCCGCCGCGATCCGGCCGCCTACTATGCGCAGATGGCGTTCCTGTCGCACGGCAACGGGCTGTGCGGCGAACTGAGCGCGGCCGACAACCTGCGCTATGCGCTGGCGATCGCCGGCGCGCCCGCGGTCGACGCCGGCCCGGCGCTGCGCGCCTGGCGCCTGCAGGCCTGCGCCGACCAGCCGGCGGCGCGCCTGTCGCAAGGCCAGGGCCGACGGCTGGCGCTGGCCGCCACGGTGCTGGCGCGCAAGCCGCTGTGGCTGCTGGACGAGCCCGACGCGGGGCTGGACGCCGCCAGCCTCGCGCTGCTGGACCAGGCGCTGGCCGCGCACCTGGCCGGCGGCGGCCTGGCCGTGGTGGCCTCGCACCGCCCCCCGGACCTGGCCTTGGCCGACACGCAAACCCTGGACATGGACGACTACGCCGATGCTGGCAACGCTGTGGCAGTTGGCGCGCCGTGAACTGCGGCTGGCCTGGAGGCGGCCGGCGGAAACGCTGGGCGCGACGCTGTTCTTCGTGGTGGCGGGTTCGCTGTTCCCGCTGGCCATCGGCCCCGACCCGGCGCTGCTGGCTGCCATTGGCCCGGGCGTGCTGTGGGTCTGCGCCCTGCTCGGCATCCTGCTGACGCTGCAACGCCCCTTCGCCCAGGACTACGACAACGGCGCGCTGGAGCAGCTGCTGGTGTCGCCGCACCCCCTGCCCGTGCTGGTGGCCACCAAGCTGGCCGCGCACTGGTTCAGCAGCTGCCTGCCGCTGATCCTGGCCAGCCCGGTGCTGGCGCTGCAGTTCGGCCTGACGCCGGGCGCCATCGGCGTGCTGGCGTTGTCGCTGCTGCTGGGCACGCCGACGCTGGCGCTGGTCGGCGGGCTGGGCGCGGCGCTGACGCTGGGCCTGCGCGGCGGCGCGCTGCTGCCGCTGCTGGTGCTGCCGCTGTACGTGCCGGTGCTGATCTTCGGCAGCGGCGCGGTGGCGGCCGTCCACGCCGGCCTGGGCGCCGGTCCGCAATTGTCGTTGCTGGGCGCCGGCCTGTGCCTGGCGCTGCTGCTGTGCCCGTGGAGCGCCTCGGCCGCGCTGCGCGTGGCGTTGGACTGAGGACCGGCCATCATGCATTCGCCCCCGCATCTCACCCTGCTGCCGACCCCGCCCGCGCGTCCCGGCTGGCTGCGCTACGCCGCGCCGCAGCGCTTCTATCCTCTGGCCGGCAGGCTGATCCCGTGGCTGGGGCTGGCCGCGGCGCTGTTCGCCGCCGCCGGCCTCTACGTGGGCCTGGTCAAGGCCCCGGTCGACAGCCAGCAGGGCGAGGTCTACCGCATCCTCTTCATCCACGTGGCGGCGGCCTGGATGTCGATGTTCCTGTACCTGGTGATGGCGCTGTACGCCGCGCTCGGCCTGATCCTGCAGACGCGGCTGTCGTTCATGATGATGCGGGCGCTGGCGCCCACCGGCGCCCTGTTCACGTTCCTGACGCTGTGGACCGGCGCGCTGTGGGGCAAGCCGACCTGGGGCGCCTGGTGGGTGTGGGACGCGCGCCTGACCTCGGAACTGATCCTGCTGTTCCTGTACCTGGGCTTCATGGCGCTGCAGGCGGCCAGCGACGATCCGCGCCGCGGCGACCGCGGCGGCGCCATCCTGCTGCTGGCCGGCGTGGTCAACGTGCCCATCATCTATTTCTCGGTGCGCTGGTGGAGCACGCTGCACCAGGGCGCCTCGATCAACCTGACCACCGCCCCCAGCATGGCCCGCGTCATGCTGACGGCCATGCTGCTGATGGTGGCGGCGTTCTGGCTGTACAGCGCGGCCGCGTCGCTGGCGCGGGTGCGCGGCATCATCGCCGAACGCGAGCCGGCCTCGGCCGAACCGCCCCGGGAGCGCCGATGAGCTGGGACGCGCTGTTCTCGTTGCAGGGCCATGGCCCCTACCTGCTGGGCGCCTACGGCGTCACACTCGCCCTGATCGCCTGGGAAGCCGGCACACTGTGGCGCCGGGCGCGGGCGCGCCGCCGCGCCGCCCGCCTGCGCGCCGGGGACGGCCGATGAGCCCGCGCCGGCGCCGCGTGCTGGCGCTGCTGGGCGGCCTGGGCCTGCTGGCCGCGGCCGTCGCGCTGGTGCTCAATGCGCTGCAATCGAACCTGGTGTTCTTCTTCACGCCAACCCAGGTGGCGGCGCGCGAGGCGCCCGCCAGCGGCAGTTTCCGCGTCGGCGGACTGGTGCAGGAAGGCTCGGTTCAACGCGATGGCCTGCGGCTGCGCTTCATCGTCACCGACACCGCGCACGCGGTTCCCGTCACCTACCAGGGCCTGCTGCCCGACCTGTTCCGCGAGGGCAAGGGCGTGGTGGCCGCAGGCAAGCTCGACGCCGACGGTGTGTTCCATGCCTCGGAGGTGCTGGCCAAGCACGACGAGAACTACATGCCGCCCGAGGCCGCCGACGCGCTCAAGCGGGCCGCCGCTGGCGCCACCAGCAACACGGCGCGGGCGGACGCGCGATGATCCCGGAGATCGGCCTTTTCAGCCTGATCCTGGCGCTGCTGGCGGCGCTGGTGCAAGGCACGCTGCCGCTGGTCGGCGCTGCCACGGCCTGGCGGCCGGGCATGGCGGTGGCGCGGCCGGCGGCCGTGGCGCAGTTCGGCCTGACCACCGTGGCCATGGGCTGCCTGGCCTGGTCGTTCCTGCAAAACGACTATTCGGTGCTGTACGTGGCGGCCAACTCGCACGCCGACCTGCCCGCCGCCTACCGCTTCGCTGCTGTCTGGGGCGGCCACGAAGGCTCGCTGCTGCTGTGGCTGTACCTGCTCAGCGCCTGGACCCTGGCGGTGGCGCTGCGCAGCGCGCGCCTGCCGCCGGCCTTCGTCGCCCGGGTGCTGGCGGTGATGGGCTGGATCAGCGCCGGCTTCCTGCTGTTCCTGCTGTTCCTGTCCAATCCCTTCGAACGCCTGATGCCGCCGGCCATGGCCGGCCGTGATCTCAACCCGCTGCTGCAGGACCCGGGCATGATCGTGCACCCGCCCATGCTGTACATGGGCTATGTCGGCTTCTCGGTGGCGTTCGCCTTCGCCATCGCGGCGCTGCTGTCGGGCGAGCTGGACGCCCTGTGGGCGCGCTGGGTGCGGCCGTGGACGCTGGCGGCCTGGACCTTCCTGACCATCGGCATCCTGCTCGGCAGCGCCTGGGCCTACTACGTGCTGGGCTGGGGCGGCTGGTGGTTCTGGGACCCGGTCGAGAACGCCTCCTTCATGCCGTGGCTGGCGGGCACCGCGCTGATCCATTCGCTCATCGTCACCGAGCGGCGCGGCGCCTTCCGCAGCTGGACGGTGCTGCTGGCCATCTGCGCGTTCTCGCTCAGCCTGCTGGGTACCTTCCTGGTGCGCTCCGGCGTGCTGACCTCGGTGCACGCCTTCGCGGTCGATCCGGGCCGCGGCCTGTACATCCTGGGTTTCATGACCCTGGTGGTCGGCGGCTCGCTCGCGCTGTACGCCTGGCGCGCGCCCAAGGTCGGCCTGGGCGGCGGTTTCGCCCTGCTGTCGCGCGAATCGCTGCTGCTGGCCAACAACGTGGTGCTGACCGTGGCGGCCGCCTCGGTGCTGCTGGGCACGCTGTATCCAGTGGTGCTGGACGTGCTGGACTGGGGCAAGATCTCGATCGGCCCGCCCTACTTCGAGGCCGTGTTCGTGCCGCTGATGACGCCGGCCATCTTCCTGATGGGCGTCGGCCCGGTGGCGCGCTGGAAGCAGGCCAAGGTGCCCGAGCTGGGCCGGCGCCTGGGCATCGCGTTCGCGGTCAGCGTGGCCACGGCGGTGCTGCTGCCGCTGGCCATGCCCGGCCCGGCGCGGCTGGGCTCGCCGCTGGTGGT
This sequence comes from Achromobacter sp. EG18, assembly GCF_059759395.1. Lineage (NCBI taxonomy): Bacteria > Pseudomonadati > Pseudomonadota > Betaproteobacteria > Burkholderiales > Alcaligenaceae > Achromobacter > Achromobacter sp. EG18. Next base: position 410,945 of record NZ_CM186213.1, on the reverse strand, counting down.
CCTGGGCCTGTGGCTGGCGGCCTGGTCGGTCGCCAGCGCGGCGGCGCACGCCTGGCAGCGCCTGACCGACGGCGACGGCCACTGGCCGCGGCGGCTGGCGCGCCAGCCGCGCGCCTGGTACGGCATGCTGCTGGCCCACGCCGGCATCGGCGTCTTCATCGCCGGCGCCACCCTGGCCAACGGCTACGAGGTCAAGCAGGAACTGCGGCTGGAGCTGGGCGCCGAGCAGGAGGCTGGCGGCTACCGCTTCACCTTCACCGCGCTGGCGCCCGCCAGCGGCCCCAACTACAGCGCGCAGCGCGCCGAGTTCCGCGTCACCCGCGCCGACGGCCAGCCCGTGACCACGCTGTACCCGGAAAAGCGCCACTACACGGTGCAGGACATGCCGCTGAGCCAGGCCGCGATCGACAGCGGCTTCTCCCGCGACCTGTTCGTGGCGCTGGGCGAACCGGCCGGCGCCACGGCCTGGACGGTGCGCATCCAGGTCAAGCCGTTCATGGCGTGGATCTGGTCGGGCTGCCTGCTGATGGCGCTCGGCGGCCTGCTGGCGGCGGGCGACAGGCGCTACCGCCAGGAAACGGTGCGCGCGCCCCATCCCCGCGCCGGCGCCATGCCGGCCGCCTCGCGCGAGGGCTACTGACATGCTGCGCTACCTGGTGCCGCTCGCCGTCTTCCTGGCCATGGCCGTGTTCCTGGCCATGGGCCTGTCGCGCGATCCGCGCGCCGTGCCCTCGGCCATGATCGACAAGCCCGCTCCCGCCATCGGCCTGCCGCTGCTGCAGGCGCCGGGCGAGCGGCTGGAGGTGCAATCGATGCGCGGCAAGGTCTGGCTGCTGAACGTGTGGGCCTCGTGGTGCGCGCCGTGCCGCGAGGAATTGCCGGTGCTGCGGGAAGTTGCGCAGCGCCACGGCGTGCCGCTGTACGGCCTGAACTACAAGGACAAGCCGGAAGACGCGCGTGCCTGGCTGGCACGCCATGGCAATCCGTACCAGGCCTCCGCCAGCGACGTCGACGGCCGCGTCGGCATCGAATACGGTGTGTACGGCGTGCCCGAGACCTTCGTCATCGATGGCGCCGGCCGTATCCGCTACCGGCAACTGGGCCTGATCACGCCGGAGATCTGGCGCACGCGGTTGCAACCGATGATCGAGGCGCTGCAATGAGGCAGCGGCCAACCCCTCGCGCTGGCGCCTGGCGCCCGCCTCGATCTCCCGGCAAGACCGGCGGCCGGGCCGGGGGACGCCCTGGCCGCCGCCCGTTGCGCTGGTTGGCCGCGCCCTTGCTGGCGCTGTGGCTGGCGGCGTGGCTGGCCGCGCCGGTCCAGGCCCAGTCGCCGTTTCCCCCGCTGCCACCCGCGCTGGAGCAACGCGCCGAACGACTGGCGCACGGCCTGCGCTGCCTGGTGTGCCAGAACCAGTCGCTGGCCGAATCCAACGCGCCGCTGGCGCACGACATGCGCAACCTGATCCGCAGCCAGCTGGCCGAAGGCCGCAGCGACGCCCAGATCATGCGTTTCTTCGAAGACCGCTACGGCGATTTCGTGCGCTACGAGCCGCCCTTCAAGCCGATCACCTGGCTGCTGTGGCTGGGCCCGTTCGCGCTGCTGGCGCTGGGCTTCGCGGTGCTGTGGCGCACCGTGGCGCGACGGCCCCGCAGCCGCGCGCCGCTGACCGCCGATGAACGCGCCCGCGCGGCCCGCTACCTGGATACCGGATCATGACGCCGCTCTGGCTTGCCGTGCTGGGCTTGCTGCTGGCCACCCTGCTGTGCCTGGTGCCGCCGCTGTTGCGGCGCCCGCCACCGACGCGCGACGACGCGGCCGACAGCGGCCTGCGCGCCTTCTATCTGGCGCAGCGCGAACAATTGCGGCGCGACCAGCGCGACGGCGCCCTGAGCGCCGATGCGGCCATGCGCGCCGACGAGGAACTGCAACGCGACCTGCTGCAGGACCTGGCCCAACGCCACCCCGGCCGCGCGGCGGTCGGCGGCCAACGCGCCGGCATCGCCGCCGCCTGCCTGCTGAGCCTGGCGCTGCCGCTGGCGGCGGCCCTGCTCTACAACCACCTGGGCAACCCGCGCGCCGCCGCCAGCGCCGCCACGGCCGTCACCGCCGAACCCCATGCCGGCGACGACGGCGACACCATGGCGCTGGCCATCAACGCGCTGGCCCAGCGCCTGCGCGCCACGCCCGACGACGCCGACGGCTGGTACACGCTGGCGCGCTCCTACGAAACGCTGGGCCGCTACGGCGACGCGGCCGCCGCCTATCGCGAAGTGCTGCGGCTGGTCCCGGCGCAGCCGCAGGTGCTGGCCGACCTGGCGGACGCGCTGCTATCGGCCAACCAGGGCGCGCCGGACGCCGCCTCGATCGCGGCGGTGGCGCAGGCGCTGGCCGCCAATCCGGACCAGCCCAAGGCCCTGGCGCTGGCCGGCATGATGGCCCTGCGCCGTGGCGACGCCGCCCAGGCGCTGGAATACTGGCAACGCCTGCAGGCGCTGCTACCGCCGGACTCCGAAGCCGCGCGCCAGATCGAATCCAATATCGCGCAGGCGCGCGCGGTCGCATCGGCAAGCGGCGCGCCGCCTGCGACGCCAGGCCGGATGCCCGGCCAGATGCCCGGCCAAACCCAGGCAGCGGCAACGGCAGCCGCGCAATCCTCGCCCCCGCAAACGTCCGCCGCCAAGCCGCCCGCGAGCCAGGCCGCCGCCCCGGGCAGCGTCAACGGCCAGGCGCGCATCGCGCCCGCCTTGATGGCCCAGGTGCAAGCGACCGACACCGTCTTCATCCTGGCGCGCCCCGCCTCGGGGTCGCGCATGCCGCTGGCCGTGTTGCGGCTGCGCGCCGCCGATCTGCCGCGCGCCTTCACGCTCGACGACAGCAATGCCATGTCGCCGCAGACGCTGCTGTCCAGCGCCGGCCGCGTGCGCGTCGAGATCCGCGTCAGCCGCTCGGGCACGGCCATGCCGCAGCCCGGCGACCTGGGCGGCACGCCGGTGGAAACCGACGTGCCGGCCGGCGGGCTGGAACTGGTGGCCGACACCGTGCTGCGCTAGCGCGCCGGGGCCGCTCGCCGCCGCCAGCGGCGGCGTCGTCCCGGCATCACCGCGCCGCCTCAGGCCCGCTCGATGCGCGCCGGCAACCCTTGCCGCACCGCCGCGCCCGAGACCCAGTCGATCCAGACGTTGGCATGATCGCCGCGCGTCGCGTCGCCGAAGCCCAGGTCGTTCAGGTTCACGCCCGCCGCGAGCGCCGGATCGTGCGGCATCGGCTTGCCATCGACCAGGTGGGCGCGCGCGCCCAGTTCGGTGTGGCCATAGCCGTGCTCGATGCCGACCGCGCCCGGCTGGATGCCGTCGCGCAGCAGCGCCAGCCCGGTCACCGCGCCGCCCGGCGTGACGATGCGCACCCGGTCGCCGTTGCGCAGGCCCAGCCGCTCGCCGTCCTGCCGATTGATCGACACCGGATTGTGCGGATGCACCTGGCGCAGCCGGTCCACGCCGATCGACATCGAACTCATCAGGTTGGACTTGAACGAACTCAACAGGAACGGCCAGTCCGCCCGCGGATACTGCTGGCGCACGTCGCGTCCGTCGGCCAGCCGCGCCGGATACCAGGTGGGGCAGCCGCTGTAGCGCTCGCCCGTCATGGCATGGCGGAACCCGGCCAATTCCTCGCTCCACACCTGCAAGGGCTTGGCCCAGGCCTGGCGGGTCTGGCCGGCATCGGTCCAGGCGTCGCGCACGCGATCGAAACGTCCGCCGCGGCTCATCACCATGGCCACGCGGCGCCACTCCCCGGGCTTGAGCTTGCCTTGCAGCGCATCGCGATAGCGCGCCACGCCGGTCAGCTCAAGATCGTCGTCGCTGGCCTCGGGAACCGGCCGCCCGGCGCCGAAGGCGATGTTGGCGATGCCGCGCAGGAAGAAGTCCTCGGCCGTGTCCAGCGGATAGCGGTTGCCGTCCGCATCGGCGATGGCGTTGGCGCCGAAGCCCGGCATGCCGATGCGCTTGGCGCAGGCGATCAGGAACGACTCCAGGCACACCGGGGCGCCGTCCGCGGTGCGCGCCACGCGGGGTTCGACCGCCGGCCAGCGCACCGTCGACGCCTTGGCCACCACGTCGGCCCACGGCGCCGACACGCCCCAGCTTTCGTAGGTGACGGTGTCGGGAACGATGTAGTCGGCCAGCGCGTTGGTCTCGTTGATGAACGGATTGATCGACACCGCCAGCGGCAGGATCTTCGGGTCCTTCAGCTTGTCCAGCAGCACGTTCCTGAACCCGGCAATGCCGTAGACCGGGTTGCTCATGTGGTTGAACCAGACCTTGGCGCGATACGGATAGCCCGCCAGCGCCGACGCCAGCATCTCGGAACTCAGGCCGCCGGTGGCCGGATACCAGGGCGCGGCGGCCGGATAGACCGGCTGGCCGGCGGCCTGCTTGCGCTTGAACTCGCTCGACTTCTCGTACGGAAAGCGGTTGCGCGACAGGGCCACGCCCTTGGGCGTGGCGCGGTTGGCGAAGCCCGCGATGTTGTAGCGCGGCCCGGCGCCATAGGGCGGGAACGGGCCGGCGTCCAGCACCAGGCCACCCTCGACGTTGAGGTTGCCCACCAGTGTGTTGAGCATGGCGATGGCGTAGGCGGTGTAGAAGCCCGCCCCGCTCATGGTGCCGCCATGCGCATCCGCCACGGCGCGCTTGCCGTGGCTGGTGAAGCGCTCGGCCAGTTCGGAGATCTTGGCCGCCGGCACGCCGCACAGGGCGGCGTATTCGTCCAGCGACTTGCGATGCGCCTCCTGGCGCAGCAGCGACAGCGCACTGCACACGCGCAGCGCGGCCGGCGCGCCCGCCAGGCCCGGCGCCGCCACCGCCTCGTCCACGAACAGCGTGGCAGGCATGGCGCCGGTATGCGGCGCCAGCGTGCCGTCCTCCAGGCGCACCACGTACACGTCCTCCCACTTTTCACCGGCATCGGCCGGCTTGGCCCAGCCCAGGTCGGCGCCGCGCAGGAAACTGCCCTGGCGCGGATGGCCGGGCTCGGCGATCACCAGGTGCGTAGCGTTGGTCCATGCCGCCTCGCCCGCCGCCTTCATGGCCGCCGGGCCGGGCTGCGCCAGCGCGCGCGCGTCGAAGCGCTCGTGGTCCAGGATCCAGCGGATCAGGCCCATCGCCAGCGCCAGGTCGCTGGCCGGATTGACCGGCACCCATTCATTGCCCGAGCCGGCCGACAGGCTGGAGGACGCGGGCAGCATCGGCGACACCACCACATAGGTGAAGCCGGCCTCCTCGGGCCGGGTGCGGGCCTCGGCCAGCTGGCGCGCCTGGCGCTGGAACGGGTTGCCGGCCTGCGCCGGCGCCGCGCCGATGAACAGGCCGAAGCGGGCGTTGTCCCAATCGGGCTTGCCGTGCGGCATGCCCTTCAGGTCGCCCAGCGCCGCGCCCGCGCCGACGCGGAAGCTCTGCCCGCAATAGGAACCGTGGTTGCTGAAATTGACGGTGCCGAACGACTGGCCGGCAAAGCGCTGGATGAGCGGCGTGCGGCCTTCGTTGGAGGCATCGGTGAACAGGAACTGGTTGACCTTGGCGCCGTACTCCGGGTTGGCCGGATCCAGCGGCGTGTCGCGGTCGAAGATGGCGCGCAGGCCATCGACGTGGCCCTCGCCGAACAGGTCGCCGCCTTCGCACACCTCCTGCACCAGCTGCTCGAAGGAAATCGTCTGCCACTTGCCTTCGCCGCGGCCGCCGACGCGCTTGAGCGGCTGGAGCACGCGGTACGGACTATGCATCTGCTCCAGCATGGCCGAACCGCGCGCACAGGACGTGGCGCGGCCTTCCAGGCCGTTGTCGCCGCCCAGTTGCGCGTAGGTCTCGCGCACCGGCGCGTCCATCGCGGCCGGGCGCGTGGTGGCCAGCGGGTGATACGGGTTGCCGGCCACCCGCAGGATGCGGTTGGCCTTGGTATCGACGCGCAGCCGCACGCCGCACTGCGTCCAGCAGCCCAGGCAGCTGGAGGGGCTGACGGTCTGGCCCGGCTGGGTCGACAGCAGGCCCGTGACCGGGTCGATGCGGAATTCGGGCGTCAGCGAATTGCCGCGCACCGCATGCGCGGTGGGCACGCCGGCGGTGCCCTGCGCCAGGCCCTTGACGGCCTTGGCGACGGTCTCGCCGTAGCCGGCCGCGAAGGCGGCCATGCCGCCGGCGACCACGCCGCCGCGCGCGATCAGCTTGCGGCGCGCGGCGTTGTCGGGTTGATCGGGCCCGTCGGCATGGGCGGGGATATCGTCTTGGTGAGGCTTGTCCATGGTCATCTCGATGCGAATTCTTGTCGGGCCGGCGGCATCAGGCCGCCAGGCCGCGGGTGCGGGCCGGGAACAGTTCCAGCGCATAGGTCACGGCGGCCACCAGCGCGACGCACAGGCCCAGCACGCCGATCATGCCGAGCAGACCGTCGCTGCCCCAGGGCATGTCGTACAGGTACAGGCCGGCGCCGTACTTGGGCACGCCCTGCACGCTCATGAACACGACCCAGCGGAAGATCCACGCAGCCGCCAGCATGGTCAGCGCCAGCGCGGCCGACGGCAACGGCGCCGCCAGGGTGCGCGGCGCGCGCTGCAGCAGCGCGATCATGCAGAACGCGGTGGCCACGGCGCCGGCCAGGCTGGCGCGCCACACGGGGAACTCGCCGAACAGCCGCAACGCCGCGTCGAACGAGGCATCCACGCCCAGCAGTCCCAGCAGGATCCAGGCGCCCGCGCCGATGGCCATCATCACCACCGACGTCACGCCGAGGCGGCGCAGCAGCTCGACGGGCAAGGCCGCCATGCCGCCGGGCAGCCAGCGCCCCACCAGGAACATCGCCCCCAGCGCGCCCAGCCAGGCGGTCAGCGCGAAGTTCAGCGGCAGGAACGGCGTGTGCCACAGCGGACGGGCGCGCAGCACCATGACCTCGGCCCCGGTGTAGACCAGGATCGACACGGCCGACAGCGCCAACGCCAGCGCCAGCAGGCGCACCCAGACCATGCGCCCCCACCACCAGGCGGCGCAGAACAGCACGGCCAGCCCGGTGAAGAGCGGCAGCAGCAGCGCCCCCAGCCACATCCACGACCACGGCGTGAGCCGGGTATAGAAGTGCCAGAAGCGGCCCGGCTGGTGCAGGTCGGCCAGCAGCGAGACCGGCGCGGCAATGGCGCACACCAGCAGCACGGTCACGGCGGCCGGCAGCAACCGGCGGGCCGGCGATCCCGCCTCGCCAAAGGCGGCGCCGGCGGCCGTCAGCGCGGCGGTGGCGGCGATGCCGATAAGAAAGAAATACTGCACCGCCCAGGGCAGCCAGGCGGCGTCGTAGACCGGGGTCAACAATTCGGTGATCTGCATGAGGCTCCCCTTCTCAATGGCCGCCGGCCAGGCGCACGCCGGCCTGGCCGTCGATGTGGTGCACGAAGGCATCGGGCAGGCCGATGTAATAGACGTGGGGATCGGTCTTCATCTCGGGCTTGAGCACCTTGATGTCGGCGCGATGCTCGGCCATCAGCCGCGAGATCGCGCTGTCGGGGTCGTTCAGGTCGCCGATGATGCGCGCGCCGCCCACGCAGCTTTCGACACAGGCCGGCAGCAGGCCGGCTTCGAGCCGGTGCTCGCAGAAGGTGCACTTGTCGGCGGTCTGGGTGTCGTGATTGATGAAACGGGCGTCGTACGGACAGGCCTGCACGCAGTAGCCGCAGCCGACGCAGCGCTCGTTGTCGACCAGCACGATGCCGTCCTCGCGCTGGAAGGTGGCCTGCACCGGGCAGACGGGCACGCAGGGCGGGTTGTCGCAGTGGTTGCACAGGCGCGGCAGCATCACCATGGCGCAGGGGCTGCCGTTGTCGGGCTGGACTTCGTATTGCAGGACGGTGGTGCGGAACTGGCCGACGGGCGGCAGGTTTTCCAGCGAACAGCTGACCGTACAGGACTGGCAGCCGATGCATTTGCGCAGGTCGACCAACATGCCGTAGCGCTTGCCGGGAATGCCGGGACGACGGGGAGGTTGCTGGTTGATGCCGGTGCCGGCTTCGGCACGGATGGGGATGATGGTGGCCGCGGCGCTCAGGCCGAGCAGGTTCTTCAGGAAACCGCGTTTGCCCGGGAGGGGGACTTCGGGTGGGGGGTGAGGCACAGACTTCTCCGCGAATTATGTCGTTGTGCCATTAACTTATCGCTTTTGGTTATATAGAGAGTTGATGCCGATCAATAGGGGACGGGTTTATTTAAGACCTTTCTTACCCACCTGCCTCGAAAGACCGCAGATAGTCCCGATCCAGGTGAAGAAACGCGACCAGCAGCCCCGCGACCGCCGGATAGAAGCGGAAGGCCAGGGTGTCCACGCCGTCCACCAGGGCCTGCCAGTGCGCGACCCAGGGCATCAGCGCGGCGTCCAGATAGGCCGCCTGCTCCCCCGCGCAGGCGGCGACGTCATTCGCCCGCCCGCCCTCCCGGCTCCAGCGCGCCAGCGCCGCCAGGATGACGGCAATGTGGTCTTCGGGCTCCTTGAACTGCGCATCCAGCCGCAACTGGCTGGACTCCAGGAACGCGCGCATCAGCCGCGCCGGCTCGCCGTACAGCTGCCCACCTTCCTCCAGGTAATGCGATGCGTAGGGAATGGGCGCCGCCCGCCCCTCCAGCAGGAACAGCGCGGCGAAGTCGGCCGCGTTTTCCAACGGCGCGTCGGGGTGCCCCGCCCATGCCTTGAACACGGCGGCCACGGCATCGGCCTGCCGGCCAAGCCCAAGCGCCTTGAACACCGCCAGCAAATGATCGGCCCCGCCGCCCTGGCACAAGGCCATGGCGGCGGGTTCCATTTCCCTGGCAAAAACGGTGGAAAACCACCCATACAGCTGCGAACGCAGCTGGCAGGCCGCGCCCCAGTCAGGGTCGGATAATGCAAGGTTCAACGCATGCTCCATGAAATCACAGGATCCACACCGGTCGGCGTTCCGCGCCGGCCGAGGCCTCAATGCCGGGCCAGCGCCTTGCCATCGATATCCACCTCGGTCGGGCCGCCGAACGCGGTCACCGGTGGCGCCACGCCCTTGTACGGTTCGATTTCCACCAGGCAGGTGTTGGGGCTTGGCCCCTGCGCCAGCTCGGAGGTGCCGACGTCCAGCGTCAGCGTGTTGGGATCGCCATAGGTGTCCAGCGCGCCGATCTCCGGCCCGGTCGGCCCATACCAGGCGCCCTCCTGGATGCGCACCACCCCGGGAGGAAAGTTGGCCGAAAGCGACGCGCCGGCCAGCAATTGCCCACGGTCGTTGAACACCCGCACCAGGTCGCCATGCTTGATGCCGCGCTGACGGGCATCGTCGGGATTGAGGTAGACCGGTTCGCGCCCCTGGATGGTGTAGGTGGCGCGCCGCGAGGGCGATTCGCAGGTTTGTGAATGCAGGCGGGTATCCGGATGCGCCGACTGCAGCCAGAGCGGGAATTTGTCCGATCGCGGACCGTTGTGGGAGCGTTCGGCCTTTTCCATCCAGACCGGATGCCCTTTGCAATCGCGGTAGCCAAAGCCGGCGATCTTGCGGCTGTAGATCTCGATGAACCCGGACGGCGTGCCCAGCGCGTTGACCTCGGGGTCTTCGCGGAAATCGGCGTGGCGCACCCACGGTTTGCCCTCCGGGAACAGCACGTAGCCCTGCTCCCAGAATTGCGCGAACGGCGGCATGTCGAAGCCCTTGCCGGCATTTTCCTTGCGGCAATCCTCGTACAGCGACTCGACCCACTGCATCTCGTTCATGTTGCGCGTGTATTCCACGTCGCGTCCCATGCGCTTGCAGAAGTCCGTCCAGATATCGAAGTCCGAGCGCGAGTGGTACAGCGGATCGACCAGTTTGTGCATGGCGATCACGCCGCGGTTCGAATAGGAACCGTAAGCGTCGATGTCATTGCGCTCGTAGGGGGTGCAGGCCGGCAGCACGATATCGGCAAAGCGGCAGGTGGCGGTCCAGTTGTAGTCGATGGCCACCACCGTTTCCAGCTTCTGGTACGCGCGCTTCATGCGATTGCGGTCCTGTTGCCGGTGCCACTGGTTGCAGCCCGAGAAGATCGCCACTTTGTACGGCGGCAGCTTGACCTTGTGGCCATTGAAGTTGATTTCCTTGCCCGGTTCCAGCAAGGCGTCGATCACCCGCGACACCGGCACGACGGCGCTGTACCCCTGGTAGTCGTCGTTCTCGTGCCGGGGTTTGCGGCCGGTATCCAGGTTCAGCGGAAACGCGCCCGGCATCGACGCGCCCGAGGCCGACACGCCCACCGAACTGTAGTGGTGCGAATAACTGATGCCGCCTCCGGGCAGGCCGATCTGGCCCAGCATTGCGGCCAGGATCGCGCCCATCCAGTAAGGCTGCTCGCCATGCTGCTGGCGCTGGATCGCCCAACCGAACATCAGCTGCGTGCGATTGGCCGCCATCAGGCGCGCCAGCTCGCGGATGCGCTGCGCCGGCACGCCGCAGATCGACGCGGCCCATTCCGGGGTGCGTTCGATCTTGTCCTCGGTCTTGCCCTCGACGTAGGCGATGAACTCGTCGAAGCCGACCGCATAGGTCTCGAGGAACTTGGCGTCGTACAGGTTCTCTTTCCACAAGGTGTGGGCAATGCCCAGCATGAAGGCCACGTCGGTCAGCGGATTGACGTACTGGTGCTCGCAGTCCAGGTAGTTGCGCGTCTTGCTTTTCACCGGATCGACGCAGATCACCGTGATTTCACGCTTCGCGACCTTCTGCCTGAGCTGCTCGAAATAGGCATAGGCCTCGTGCGTTTCGGTGTTCCAGCCGACCTGCAGGTTCTTGATCGGATCGCTGGCCCAGAACACCAGCACCCGCGTTTCCTTGAGGATGATGTCCCACGACGTGCCCTGCGAATACACCTCGGTCGAACCCAGCACGTAGGGCAGGATGGTCTGGCCGGCCCCGGTCGAGTAGTCGCCCGCGGTGCCGACGCTATAGCCGTGCATGCCCATGGCGCGCAGCATGTGGTTGCCGCAGCTGTGCATCAGCCCCACCGAGCGCCAGCCGACGTTGCCCACATGCAGCGCCCAGGGGCCATGGTCGCGCTGCACCCGCTCGAGCTCGTCGTAGACCAGGTCCAGCGCCTCGTCCCAGCCGACCCGGATGAAGCGGTTGTCGCCGCGCAGCGCCTGGCCCGCGGCGCCGCGCTTGCGATACCAGTCGAGCCGCACCATCGGATAGCGCACCCGCGAGGCGCTGTAGAGCACGTCCAGCGTGCCATCGAGGATCGGCGTCGGATGCTTGTCGAACTCGAAAGGCTTGATTTCCACGACGCGGCCGGCCACGACCCGGGCGCGGAATGCGCCCCAGTGCGCGCCGGAGAACCGCCAGCGGCCCGGGCCGGCGTCCTCATCGCCAAGCGTGGCGGCGCGCAGCACGCGGCCATTGCGCAAGAGCGGCGGCACCACCATGGAACCCAGCGAGGCGGCGACACCACCCAGGAAACGACGACGGGAGAGTTTCATGTCTTTCTCAGTGGGCCGCGGCCACACTGTCCTTTGCAGCAAAATCGGAGGAATGCAGTTGCAGGTATTTCAGGACCAGCTTGGCGGTCTGGTCGTCCATGTTGGTGAAGCCGACCATGCCGCCGAACAGCCCGGGCCATTGGTTGGCGTCGTGCGAGGCCTCGTTCGGCTGGCGGTGGCAGACGCTGCAGCTCTGCGAATAGCTCTTCCTGGCCGCCGTCCAGATCGGCGCGACGTCAGCCACCAGGCCGCCGCCGCGCAGCCAGACCGTGGCGGCGATCTTCTGCCATTGCAGGCCGGTCACATCGTCGATCCGGCTTTCGATGACATGGACCACGCCGTCGTCGCGCGACACCTCCTGGCTCAGCACGGCGCTGGTGATGTTCAGGCCGAACTGGCCGTACAGCACCCGGGCGTAACCCTTGTTCTTCCTCCAGAGTTGCAATTCGACCTGCACCGCGTCCTTTTTCTTCTGCAGCACCTTCACGCCGGTGGCGATCTCGATGGCGCCGATCTCGCGGTCCAGGCCCTCGTCCGCGTAGATCGGCTGCGGCATGACGCTGTAGTACTCGCGGCCGGCGTCGATGGCCGCGCCGCGTGCGTCGGCCGTGAGCGCCGCCAGCGCCGGGTTGCCCTGTGACTTGACCTCGGGCAATCGGTGCGCGATGCCCTTGTGGCAGTCGACGCAACTGGCATTGCGCTCGGCCGCGCCGTGCATCGTGGTCTGCGAGGTCACCCGCATCTTGTCGAAATCCATGCTGGCGTAATCGTGGCAGTTGCGGCATTCCTTGGAATTGTTGGCCTTGAAGCGGGCCCACTCGCGCGTGGCCAGCACGATGCGGTGTTCCTGGAATTTCTCGGGCGTGCCGATCGTGCCCATCAGGTGTCCCAGCACTTCGCGCGAGGCCTGCATCTTGCGCGCGACCTTCGAGGTGAAGTCATGCGGCACGTGGCAGTCCGGACAGTGGGCGCGCACGCCCGAACGGTTTTTCCAATGCACGCTCTGCTGCAGTTCCGGCAGCACGGTGTCGCGCATCGAGTGGCAGGAAATACAGAACGCCTCGGTGTTGGTGGCGTTCATGCCGGTGTTGAACAGCGCCAGGAACGTGACGCCGCCCAGGAACCCGCCGATGACCAGCACGCCCAGGCCGATGCGGGTGGCGGGGCGCAGCAACAGCGCGCCCATCCATTGGATGATGGATTTGGCGATCTTGAAGGGATTTTTCATGTCGGTGGCTCAGGCTGCGTTTTTCTCGGACGGCGCATTCATGTCGGCGGCCCCCAGAACAGGATTTGACCGAACCAGACGATGAATCCGTACACGCAGATCATCAGAAACGCCACGACGGGACACGCTACAAAGGCCAGCGACAGGAACTTTGCCCACTCGGCCCCACCACCATTGCTGCTGTGCTTGGGTTTGCTTTTCACGGAGTACAACTATTTGGATATGAACGGCTACTACGTCGAACCGCGCCGCGGCACAAGCAAGGCCGGCGGTCCCCGCGAGGGCCGTTGGCGGTTCGATGCCTTTTCATGATCGACGCTCGGCCGGCCCCCGCATGTTGATCTCCGTCAAGCGCCGCGGGTCACACACGCCATCGCGCCCATTACTCAGACCGATCTGAAGCCACGGCCCGCCAGCGCTCGAAAACGCATACGGTCGCGTGGCGATCGGCGCCATGATGCGGCCAACGGTAAACGCGTCCGACATAAATCCAAATGCGCCACGGCCACGCAAAACCGCGGCCTGGATTCATTAATATCCCATCCCGTTGTCGGCTTCGCGCCGCCCTTGATGCAGCGGGGATTGTTGTCATGAGTATCTGGATGGGCGCCGGCCATGCTTGAAGCGGAAGGGCTCACCTGTTCGAAAGGAACCCGTCTGCTGTTCGAAGACGTGTCGTTCCAGCTGCGCGCCGGGCAATTGCTGCGCGTGACCGCGCCCAACGGCCATGGCAAGACCAGCCTGCTGCGCATCCTGTGCGGCCTGGCGCGCGCCGACGCCGGCACGGTGTGCTGGCGCGGGGCCGACATCCACCGCCTGGGGCCGGCCTACCGCCAGCACCTGCTCTACCTGGGCCATGCCGACGCCCTCGCCGATTCCCTCACCCCCCTCGAGAACCTGCGCTTCCTGTGCCAGGCCCAGGCCGATGCCGTCAGCACGGCAGCCTGTCGCGACGCCCTCTGCCGGATGGACCTGGCGGCGCTGCTGGACCTGCCGGCGCGTGTGCTGTCACGCGGCCAGCGGCGCCGCGTGATGCTGGCGCGGCTGTCGCTGCGCCCGGCGCGGCCGCTGTGGATCCTGGACGAACCCTTCAACCTGCTCGACGCGGCCACGGTGGCGGCGCTGACACGGACGCTGGCAAGCCATTGCGACAACGGCGGACGCGTCCTGCTGACCACGCACCAGGAGGTTGCCTTCGACCGGCCGGTGCGCACCCTCGACCTTGGCCCGCACACGCCATGACGTGGCAGGACAGCCCCTTCTTCGCCGTCCTGCGGCGCGACCTGCTGCTGCTTGGCCGCGGCCGGGCCGACGCCATTGTCTCGCTGCTTTTCTTCGTGCTGGTCGCCTGCCTGTTCCCGCTGGGCGTGGGCGCCGATGCGTCCTTGCTGCGCGCGCTCGGACCCGGCGTTCTATGGGTCGCCGCGCTGCTCGCCACGCTGCTGTCGCAGCATCGACTGTTCGCGCAGGACCACGCCGACGGCACGCTCGAACAACTGCTGCTTTCGCCGGGCGCCGCCACGCTCTGGGTGCTGGCCAAGATCACGGCGCACTGGATCGGAACCGGTCTGCCTTTGGTGACCGTGGCGCCCCTCATGGGCCTGCTGTTTGACCTGGGTCAGTGTTCGCGCCTGACCCTGTCGCTATCTTTCGCGCTGGGAACGCCGGTACTGGCCCTGGTCGGCGCGATCGGCGCCGCGCTGGCCCTCGGGATGCGCGGCGGCGGCGTGCTGCAGGCCCTGTTGCTGCTGCCCTGGTTCGTGCCGGTGCTGATCTTCGGCGCGGGCTCCGTGTCCGCCTGCGCCACGGGCCAGCCGCCCACGACCGCGTTCCTGCTGCTTGGCGGCGCGCTGCTGGCGGCGCTGGCGCTGGCCCCGCCCGCCTGTGTCCTGGCGCTGCGCTTCGCCGTCGAAGAATGAAGATGCCTTCCATGCCCACTCCCCCCGCCCGCCACGCCACCCGCCTGCTGCGGTTCGCCGCGCCGCAAGCCTTCTATCCGCTGGCGGGCAGGCTGGTTCCCTGGTGCGCCGGAATCGCGATCGTGCTTGGCGCCTGCGCCCTGGCGATCGGCTTTTTCGTCGCGCCCACCGACGCCACGCAGGGCGAGGTCTACCGCATCATTTTCATCCACGTCGCGGCCGCGTGGATGTCGCTGTTCATCTATCTTCTGATGGCGTTCTGGTCCGCGCTCGGCCTGGTCCTGCGCACCCGCCTGTCGTTCATCATGGCGCGCGCGCTGGCTCCCACCGGCGCGCTGTTCTGCTTCGTCGCGCTCTGGAGCGGCGCGCTGTGGGGCCGGCCCACCTGGGGCGCCTGGTGGGTCTGGGACGCGCGGCTCACCTCGCAACTGATCCTGGGGTTCCTGTACCTGGGTTACCTGGCGCTGACCGCCCTGACCGTCGATCCCCATCGTGGCGACCGCGCCGGGGCGCTGGTGGCGCTGGTGGGCGCCATCAACGTCCCCATCATCTATTTCTCGGTGTCATGGTGGAGCACGCTGCACCAGGGCGCTTCGGTCAGCCTGACGCGCGCGCCGTCCATGGCGGCGACCATGCTGGCCGCCATGCTGTTGATGGCGCTGGCCGCCTGGGCCTACACCGCCGCCGTCGCGCTGGCGCGCGCGCGCGTCATGGTGCTGGAACGGGAATGGCCGGCCGGCTGGGTGCGCGACCTGGCGCGCCGCGAGGCCGCATCGCGCAAGGAGCCGGCATGATGCACTGGGAATCCTGGGCCGCGTTCTGGCACATGGGCGGGCGCGCCGGCTACGTCTGGGGCAGCTATGGCGCGCTGGCCCTGCTGGTGCTGGCCGAATGCGCGTCGCTGGCGCGGCGGCGCCGCCGCGCGCTGCGACGCCTGGCCGCGCTCGATCGCGCCAGTCGCCCGGCGTCCAGGCGGCAACGGCGGGACGCGGAACCGGCATGACGACACCCCGCCGCCGGCGCCTGCTCCTGCTGCTCTGTGCGGTCGCGCTGCTGAGCGCGGCGGCCGCCCTGATTCTGACGGCCATGCGCCAGAACCTGGTGTTCTTCCACACGCCCAGCGAAATCGCGCGCGGCGAGGCGCCGCGACAGCGGCTGTTCCGCGTCGGCGGCATGGTGCTGGCCGGCTCGCTGCAACGCGAGGCCGACGGCCTGGGCATGCGCTTCATCGTCACCGACACCGCCCACGAGGTGCCCGTGGTGTATCGCGGCGCCCTGCCCGACCTGTTCCGCGAAGGCACGGGCGTGGTGGCCCAGGGCACGCTGGACGCCGACGGCGTGTTCACCGCCACCAGCGTGCTGGCCCGCCATGACGAGAACTACACGCCGATCGAAGCGCGCGAAGCCATCGAGCGCGCCCACGATGCCGGCAGGACGGTACAGCCATGATCGCCGAGGTCGGCCACTTTTCCCTGATGCTCGGCTTCGCGCTGGCGCTGGCGCAGGCCATCGTGCCGCTGTATGGCGCCTGGCGCGGCCGCGCGGCGCTGATGGCGGTCGGCCGCGCTGCCGCGCGCGGGCAACTGCTGTTCGTGCTGTTGTCATACGCCTGCCTGCACCTGCTGTTCATCGCCAATGATTTCTCCGTGCGGCTGGTGGCGGACAACAGCCACACCCGCACGCCGCTGATCTACCGCATCACCGCGGTCTGGGGCAACCACGAGGGCTCCATGCTGCTGTGGATCGTCTCGCTGTCGCTCTGGGCGGCGGCGGTGACGCGCTGGAGCCGCGGGCTGCCAGAGGCCTTCACGGCGCGGGTCCTGGGCGTGCTGGGCACGGTCAGCGCGGGATTCACCGCCTTCACGCTGCTGACCTCCAACCCCTTTTCCCGCCTGTTGCCAGCGGCGCCGGAAGGCCGCGACCTCAACCCGCTGTTGCAGGACCCCGGCATGATCATCCACCCGCCCTTGCTGTACCTGGGCTACGTGGGCTTCAGCATCGCCTTCGCCTTCGCCATCGCGGCCCTGATGACGGGGCGCCTGGACGCCGCCTGGGCGCGCTGGTCGCGGCCCTGGACCGTGGCCGCGTGGGTCCTGCTGACCGCCGGCATCGCGGTGGGATCGAGCTGGGCCTATTACGAGCTGGGCTGGGGCGGCTGGTGGTTCTGGGATCCGGTCGAGAACGCCTCGTTCATGCCGTGGCTGCTGGGCACCGCGCTGATCCATTCGCTGGCCGTGACGGAAAAGCGCGGCGCGTTCCGCGGCTGGACCGTGCTGCTGGCGATCGGCACCTTCTCGCTGTCGCTGCTGGGCACGTTCCTGGTGCGGTCCGGCGTCGTCACCTCGGTACATGCCTTCGCCACCGACCCGGCGCGCGGCCTGTTCATCCTGTGCCTGCTGGCGGCGGTGGTCGGCGCATCGCTGCTGCTGTACGCCTGGCGCGCGCCGCGGCTGCAGGGTGGCGGCCGCTTCGAGCTCGTGTCGCGCGACGCCGCCTTGCTGGCCAACAACGCGCTGCTGTCGGTGGCCTGCGCGGCGGTCCTGCTCGGCACCCTGTATCCGTTATTGCTCGACGCCCTGGGCCTCGGCAAGATTTCGGTCGGCCCGCCCTACTTCGACACCACCTTCGTGCCGTTGATGACGCCAGTGCTCATCCTGCTGGTGCCCGGCGCCCTGGCGCGCTGGAAGGCCGACACCTGGCAACGGCTGGCGCGCCGCCTGCGGCCGGCCACGCTCGCCAGCGTGCTGCTGGGCCCGGCGCTGGGCTACGGGCTCGGACACTTCACCTGGCGCACCTGCCTGGGCCTGTCGCTGGCGGCCTGGATCGTGCTGGGCAGCCTGCAATTGCTGGGCGAGCGCCTGCGCGGCGGCCGGGCCGGCATCGCCACCCGCCTGCGCGGCATTCCCGGAAGCTGGTGGGGCATGTGGCTGGCCCATCTCGGCCTGGGCGTGTTCATCATCGGCGTCACCATGGTCAACAGCTTCCAGTCGCAACTGGACGTGCGCATGCTGCCCGGCCAGACCGCCCGCCTGGCCGGGTACACCTTCACCTTCGGCGGCGTGGAGCAGGTCGCCGGTCCCAACTGGATCGCCGCGCGCGCCACCCTCGATGTCGCGCGCGGCGGCAAGTACGTCGCCACGCTGCGACCCGAGACCCGCCGCTACGTGGCGCAAGCAATGCCGATGACGCAGTCGGCCATTGACGTCGGTCCCTTGCGCGACCTCTACACCGCCCTGGGCGAAGGCCTGCCCGACGGCAGCTGGATCGTGAACCTGTTCCACAAACCGTTCATCAGCTGGATCTGGGCCGGCTGCGCGTTGATGATGCTGGGAGGCCTGGCCGCCGCCGGCGACCGCCGTTATCGCAAGCAGGCGTCGCGGCGCGACGCCGCGCCCCCGCAACACACCCGGCGACCGCACAGCGAACAGCCATGAAACTCCGATCCCTCCTGCCCCTGCTGTTGTTCATCGGCCTGACGGCCCTGCTCGCCATCGGCCTGGGGCTGGACCCGCGCGAGCTGCCCTCGCCCTTGCTGCGTCGGCCCGCGCCGCCTTTCACGCTGGCGCGGCTGGACGCGCCCGGAAGCCAGTTCGGGCTGGACGACATGCGCGGCCAGGTCTGGCTGCTCAACGTCTGGGCCAGCTGGTGCGTCGCCTGCCGCGCCGAACACCCCGTGCTGCTGCGCGCCGCCCGCGAAGGCCGCATCGCCATCGTCGGGCTGGACTACAAGGACGAAGACAGCGCCGCCCGCGAATGGCTGGCGCGCCTGGGCGACCCCTACACCGCCACGGTGGTCGACCCCGGCGGCAAACTCGGCATCGACTATGGCGTGTACGGCGTGCCCGAGACCTTTCTCATCGACGCCCAAGGCGTGATCCGCTACAAGCACGTCGGGCCGGTCACGCAGGACGTGCTCGACAACATCCTGATCCCCCGGGCGCGGGAGGCGCTGAATGAACCCTGACATCCTCCGCGCGCCCCGCCCCGCGCCCCGGCGCGCCGCCTTGGCCGCCGGCTTGCGCGCGGCCTGCGGCGGCGTCGCGCTGGCGCTGGCCATCGCGGCCCGCGCCACGGCCGGCGAGGCGCCCGCCGCCGCGCCCGACCCGGCCCTGGAAGCGCACGTCCAGGCCTTCACGCGCGACCTGCGCTGCCTGGTGTGCCAGAACGAATCGCTGGCGGACTCGCGCGCGCCGCTGGCACGCGACCTGCGCGACGAAGTGCGCCGCCTGTTCCAGGCGGGCCAGGACGACGCCCAGGTGCGCCAGTTCCTGGTGTCGCGGTATGGCGACTACGTGCTCTATCGCCCCCCGCTGAAAACCCGCACCGCGCTGCTCTGGATCGGGCCCGGCGTGCTGCTTGCCGGCGCCATGGGCGGCCTGCTGTGGCGCTTGCGACGCCATGCCCGCACGCCGGAGCCACCTCTGCCTGCGCCGCAAGCGCAAGCGGCCCGGGCCCTGTTGGCCGCCCCCTCGGAAGACGCCGGTCCGTCCGCTGCCGGCGGGGAGCGCGCTCCGTGACCCTGTTCTGGCTCCTCGCGGCCGGCATGGTCGCCGTCGCCCTGCTGTTCGTGCTGCCGCCCCTGCTGGCGCCGGGGGCCACCGGCCGCCGCGACGGCCCGCCCCAGGCGCAGGCATCCCTGGCGGTATTGCGCGAACAACTGGCGCAATTGCAGGCCGACCAGGCCTGCGGGCGCATCGCCCCGGACCAGTATGCCCAGGCGCTCGCGGAGATCGAACGGCGCGCCCTGCGCGAAGGCTGCGCAGCGCCGGATCCCCTGGATACCCGGCCCGCGCCGCGCTGGGCCCTGGCCGTGGCCCTGGGACTGGGCGCGATCAGCGTCGGCCTGTATGCCGTGCTTGGCACGCCGTCGGCCCTGGCGCCGGCGCACGCCAGCCTGGACGCGGCGATCCCCGCCAGCGCCGGCCACGACGC
Organism: Achromobacter sp. EG18; assembly: GCF_059759395.1. Classification (NCBI taxonomy): domain Bacteria; kingdom Pseudomonadati; phylum Pseudomonadota; class Betaproteobacteria; order Burkholderiales; family Alcaligenaceae; genus Achromobacter; species Achromobacter sp. EG18. The sequence goes on along the minus strand of NZ_CM186213.1, from coordinate 391,366 downwards.
CAACGATCCCATGGCCGACCGGCTGGCCGGCTTGATCCAACACCTGCAAGCCCATCCGGACGACGCCGCGGCCTGGACGACATTGGCCCACACCTACGCAACGCTGGGAGATTTCGCCGACGGCGCGGCAACCTGGGCGCGCATCGGCGCCCGGGCGCCGCAAGATCCCGGCGTATTGGCGGAGTGGGCCGACCTCCTGGCCACGGCGGCGGACGGCGATTTTTCCGGCGAACCCGACCGCCTGATCGCCCTGCTGCTGACGCTCGCGCCCGACGACGTGAAAGGCCTGGCCCTGGCCGGCACCAGCGCATTTTTCCGGGGCGACTTCCAGCAGGCCATTGACGACTGGGAGCGCCTGCTGCCCCTGGTCGACCCCGACGGTCCCGTCCACGAGCAGGTCCAGGCCAGCCTGGCGCAGGCCCGCCGGGCGGCCGGTCTTGCGGCGGCGTCCGGCGCCGCAGGCGCCGCCTTCCTGCCAGCCCCCCCGATCGTAGGCGCTGAAGGTCGCGGCCGGCAGGACTGACCGGCCGCCTCGCGCACGGCCAAGCCCCGCTCGTATTCCGCTTTTCACATTCCGCTTTCCGCGCTTCGTCTCCGGCCGCATGTCGCGGCACCCGCGCCGCCAACGCCCCAACGCGCAGGCTCAGGCCGGCATCGTCAACGCCTCGCGCCAGGCGGCCAGTTTCTTCTCGAACGATGCGGCCGCGTGGGCCGGGCTGGTGGATGGCAGGTCGATATATTGCAACGGCCGCTGCGGCAGGCGCGGCAGCACATGGCGGCGGTAGAGGCTGGCCGCCTTGGCGCCGTTGAAGCAGACCCGCACCAGGCGTGGATGGGCCCCAAGGAACGCCGCGAAGTCGTTGGGCACCAGGGTGTCGACACGGATGTCCGCATCCAGGCTGCCCGGCCGTTCGCAGGCCTGCAGCACGTCCCAGAGCGCGACGCCGGCGGATCGCAGCGCTTGCAGGCGCCGCGCGTAATCGGCGGCGGGATCGAAGCCGAGCACCTGGGCCGCGATGGGCCAGAAGGCGTTGCGCGGGTGGGCGTAGTAGCGTGCCTGCCGCAGCGACGCCACGCCGGGCATGGAGCCCAGCACCAGGATGCGGGCGTCGGCGGCGGCCACCGGGGCGAAGCCCTGGACTTGGGGAGATCGGTCAGCCACGGCTGTGTCGGCTTGTCGTTGCATGGCGCAAGAATACCCGGGTTTACAGGCCCTTCGTCGCGGGTCGCGCCGGCCGCGGGCACCGCGCCAAGCCCGGAATTCCTCCCCCCGCCCTCGCTGCACTGGCAACGCTGGCCCGCCTTGGGGCCGTCAGCGTCCTATTGCTGGAACGGTGCTTATCAATGGAGGGGACTACCGCAACCGCCGTCCCGCCCTTATCTTGATAGGTATGACGAACGGCCCCGCAGGGGCCGCGCAACAGGAATGACGATCATGAAGAAGATTCTGGGTGTGCATGCCAGTCCCCGTCCCCACTGGGTGGGCGACGGCTTTCCGGTGCGCTCGATGTTCTCGTACAACGACAAGGGCAAGAACGTCAGCCCGTTCCTGCTCCTGGACTACGCCGGCCCGGCGCAATTCACGCCGGCCACGCAACCGCGCGGCGTCGGCCAGCATCCGCACCGCGGCTTCGAAACCGTGACCATCGTCTACAGCGGCGAGGTCGAGCACCGTGACTCCACCGGCAACGGCGGCGTCATCGGGCCCGGCGACGTCCAGTGGATGACGGCCGCCTCGGGCATCCTGCATGAAGAGTTCCACTCCCCCGCGTTCACCCGCAAGGGCGGCGAGCTGGAGATGGTGCAGCTGTGGGTCAACCTGCCGGCCAAGGACAAGAAGGCCCCGGCCGGCTACCAGAGCCTGCTGAACGCGGATATCCCGGTCGTGTCGTTGCCCGACGATGCCGGCTCGCTGCGCGTCATCGCCGGCAGCTATGGCGGCCAGACCGGCCCGGCGCGCACCTTCACGCCGATCGACGTGTGGGACGTGCGCCTGTCCGCGGGCAAGGCCACGACCTTCGCGATCCCGGCGGGCCGCAACAGCATGCTGGTGATGCTGCGCGGCACGGTGCTGGTCAACGGCGAAGCCGTGGCGCGCGACGCGCAGCTGACGCTGTTCTCGCAGGACGGCGACGAGATCACGGTCGAAGCCAACAACGACGCCGTGTTCCTGGTGCTGAGCGGCGAGCCGATCGACGAGCCGGTGGTGGGGTACGGGCCGTTCGTGATGAACTCCCAAGCGGAGATCGTCGAGGCGATCCAGGACTTCAACGCCGGCAAGTACGGGCAGATGCATTGAAGGGTGGGGACCGGCGTCGACGCGCCGGTCCTGAATGGAGCCGCGTTTCCTGTTGGGGAAACGCGGCTTTTTCTCTTTGATCGGCTGGGAGTGCGAGGGGCTCATTGCGACCCGCGGCGGAAGTTCTCGGATTTCGATAGAGACCGAAAATAGTTGCCTGCCGCAGGCCGGATTCTGGTGGCAGCCACATTGACAACGCTGTGAAATTTCTGTTATTAATAATAGTTCTTATTTGCTTTTCTACTGGCCGGCGCGCATCGCCTGTGCGCCCGCCCCCGGCGTAGGGCCTAGGCGCCGGACAAGCGCTGGACCATGACATCCCAGGCATATCCCTCCCCTCCATCGATCGAACGGCTCTACCTGGACCACCACCCGTGGCTCAGAGGTTGGCTTTATCGCAGGCTGGGCAATACAGCCGAGGCGGCCGATCTCGCGCATGACGCCTTCCTGCGTCTCATCCGTAAACCTCTTGTCAGCCGCTTCGGCAGCCCGGGCGAGGCGCGCGCCTACCTGCGCACGACCGCTCAGAATCTTTGCATCAACCTTTGGCATCGGCAGGAAATTGAGCGTGCCTGGCTGCAAACCCTGGCCACATATCCTCAGGCCAGCTATCCCTCGGCCGAGCGGCAGGCCATGGTGTTGGAGGCGCTGCACGAGGTCGGCTCCATGCTGCGCGCCTTGCCCCCGAAAGCCGCCCAAGCGTTTGTGCTCGCCGAGGCTTGCCAGATGACCGATGACGAGGTGGCTGCCAGGCTCGGCGTGTCCAGCCGCATGGTGCGCAAATACGTGGCCCAGGCGATGCTGGGCTGCTTGCGGTTGCGCGCGCGAGAGACCGCGCGCGCACTGACTGAAGAACCCTGAGCCAGCACCAAGCGTGGAACCCTCTGAAGCAACGTTGGAGCAGGCAGCGCAATGGTATGCCTTGTTGCGATCCGGTCACGCGAGCGACCCGCAACGCTCGCAGTGGCGGGAATGGCTACAAGCCTGCGATGAGCACCGCGTGGCCTGGCGCTACGTAGAAGACATCAGCCATCGCTTTACGGCGTTGCAACAGACGCCCCATCCGCTGCAAACGTCGGAAAGTCTCATGCGGGCGGACCAGCGAGTGCGCCAGCGTCGACGCATGCTGGTCGGTTTGGCAGCGGTGGCGGGCACCGGGCTGCTGGGAAGCGCGGCCTGGCACAACGCGTGGATCCCGGCCAGATTGCTGGCGTGGTCCGCCGACTATGGGGCTGGCGTCGGAATGCCACGTGAAATAGAACTCCCGGACGGTTCGCGCATCTGGCTGAACTCCGACAGCGCGTGCGATGTCGACTACAGCCCCACGCTGCGTCGTCTGGTCCTGCTGACTGGGGAATTGTTCATTGCCACCGCGGCGGACCCGGACCGTCCGTTCGTGGTGGACACCGCGCAGGGAAGGCTGCGCGCGCTTGGCACGCGTTTCAACCTGCGCCTGTCGGAGGGGCACACCCAGCTGGCCGTGTATGAAGGTGCGGTGGAAGTCACGCCGCGCGCAGGCAGAGTGACCCTCATTCGGGCGGGCGAGCAGGTCCGCTTCACGAGGGAGCGCGTTCTGTCTCCGGCACCTGCGGATCCGGCGCGGCAAGCCTGGACGCACGGCGTCTTGCTGGCGCAGGACATCAGCCTGCGCGAGGTGGTGCAGGAATTGCGCCGCCATCGCCATGGCCACCTTGCAGTGGCCGAAGAAATTGCCGACCTCAAGGTTTATGGCAGTTTCCCCGTGTGGGATACGGATCGCGCACTGGCCATGCTGACCACGGTGCTGCCGATACGCGTGCGCAAACCGCTGCCTTGGTGGACCCGCATCGAATCCCTGCCTGCGACGCAGAGCGGCCCGACGCAGTTACAAGAAAGTCGGTAAAGAGGGTTCCGGATTTGGGCCTGCCAGCGGTTTTGACAGGTTGAGAAGGGCGCGCTGGGCGCCCAGCGTTCATCAACCTGTTCACAAGGAATCCTGCCTCCATGTTCCGCTATCGCTTGCCCGCGGCCGCCGCTGCGCCTGGCCGCGCCTTGTCCATTACGCCCGCGACCGGCCCCGCAGCCCGCATTGCTTCGTTGCTCGTGGCGTGCGCCACCACACTCGGCGCTGCGTGGACGCCTGATGCCGCGGCGCAATCCGGCCGGGCCGGCGATCTGCGTCAAATCCAACATTACGATATCGACGCGGGTCCGCTGAGCGTCGTGCTCACGCGGTTTTCCGCGGAATCCGGCATATTTTTCGTCGGCGCGACTGCCGAGGCCGGCGCGCGCAGCAGTCCCGGGGTGCGCGGCAGCCATACGGCGCAGGAGGCGTTGCGTGTGCTATTGGAAGGCACCGGCCTGCACGCGCAGCGGCAGCCGGACGGCAGCTATTCGCTGCGTCCACAGCCCGACGCCTCGGCTGGCGTGGCGCAGCTCGCACCGGTACGGGTGGTCGGCGCGATCGACCCGACATCGGAAGGCACGGGTTCCTACGCCTCGTCCGGGGCCAGCATGTTCAAGGGGGCGCAATCGCTCAAGGACATCCCCCAGTCGGTCACGGTGATCACGCGCCAACAGATCGACGACCAGCGACTGGATTCGCTGGACGACGTGCTGGCCAGAACCCCCGGGGTGACCTTGGTAAAACGGCCGAGCGGAGGCAGCGACATCTATACGCGGGGATTCATGACCAACACTATCCAGTACGACGGTGTGCCCTTATGGCGGGCCACTTACTGGGGAAATTCTTTCTCCGCCAGCTCGGTTCACCTTGACCGCGTCGAGGTCTTGCGCGGCGCCCAGGGTCTGTTGGAAGGCACCGGCAACCCCGCGGGCGCGGTCAACCTGGTGCGCAAGCGCGGCCTTGCCGAGAACGCTTTCGCGGTGGAAATGCGTGCCGGCTCCTGGGACAACTACGGCACGCGCATTGACACCGGCGGCGCTTTGGGCGCTGAAAGCCGCGTGCGCACCCGCCTGGTCATGGACTTTGAAGACAAGGGCTCTTTCATCGATACGGTATCGGATCGCAACCTGAACCTGTATGGCGCCGTCGACGTTGACTTGACGCCCGACACCACGTTGGGTCTGGGGGTGGTCTACACCCGGTTCAAAGGCGGAAGTTCGCTGTACGGCGGCGTGCCTTTCTATGCGAATGGGCGTGCCCTGGACATCAGACGATCGACCTACCTGGGCGCGGACTGGAACACCGCCGAGCGTCGGGAAACCCAGGTTTTCGCCGATCTGGAGCATCGCTTCAATGCGGACTGGAAATTCAAGATTGGCACCGTGTACACACGCGAAAGCTGGGATGCCACGTCCATCTACGCAAGCGGCTCCCCCGTGCCCATTGGCGGCGACATGGTCGGCGGCAACGGCTACGTGTACGACTACAACGCCCGGAACATCGGCCTGGACGCCAACGTGGTCGGCAAGATCGACACGATGGGTATGACTCACGACGTGGTGTTCGGCGCCAACTACTCGAGGCAAAAGCGCGACGACAGCTACGATTTGTACAGCAGGCATGCCGCGTTCAATGTGTTCGATCCTGACCACCACGTCCCGGAGTTGAATACCACGACTCCAACCAGCTCGGCGTTCGCGAATCGCACTGCCGTGCAGAAGGGCGTCTACGGGATGCTGCGCAGCCATCTCACCAAGCGCTTCACACTCATAACCGGCGCACGGATGAGCTGGTACCGCAATGACTCCGACACGATCTACGGCGTTTCCCGATTGGAAGCGAACGGACGGGTCACGCCCTATGCAGGCATGGTTTATGCGCTTACGCCGCAATGGTCGGCCTATGCCAGCTATGCCGACATCTTCCAGCCGCAGAGCGCAACGGATGCGCAACTGAGCACGCTCAAGCCCGTCCTCGGTTCCAACTACGAAATCGGCCTCAAGGGCGGATTGCTGGACGGCAAGCTGGAGACTTCGATCGCGCTGTTTCGCATCGACCAGAAGAACCGCGCAGTCACCGACTTCGATTCCCCGCGGGTCTGCGACGGCGATTATTGCTCGCGCGCGGCCGGCAAAGTGCGCAGCGAAGGGTTGGACATGGAGATTCACGGCGAGGTGGCGCCGGGCGTGCAGATCACGGGCGGCTACACGTACAACCGGAACAAGTATCTGTCTGACGAAAAAGGTCAGGCCGGACAGCGTTTCGACTACAAAACGCCCAAGCACATCCTGCATCTCTGGGCGAACTGGCGGCTGCCGGGCGAGCTCGCACGCTGGCAACTCGGCGCTGGCGCGAGCTACTACAGTGCTCTGCACACCAGCAACTCGGCGGCGGCGCGCAACACCCTGCAAGGCGGCTACACCATATGGGACGGCCGCATCGCCTACCAGATCGACCAGAATTGGCAGGCAGCGCTGAACGTGAAAAACCTCTTCGACAAGCGTTACTACAGCTACATCGACGAGCAGCACCTCCATGCCAACCACTTCGGCACGCCACGCAGTTTTCTGCTGACTTTACGCGGGCAGTTCTGACTATCGAACCCGGCAAGGGCGGAGGTTGCAACAGTCTACGGAAGCTCATCCCGCTTCCGTAGGTCGCTGCGAGGCGACTGAGGTTTCCTTCTCTTTCTCCTTCGCCAGCTTCTCCTTGTCCTTTTTTGCCCCGTCGTAATGGGACTTGATGGCCAGAAACATGCCCGTGCCCAACACGAGGATCTTGAACGTACCGAAGATTACAGGGACCCAAAAATTCATCATTTCCTCAAAACGCTACGTCAGCAGCTGCAAGCGGGGGTGGGACGAGTGAGCGCCACAGGTCCTATGGACAGGTCGAATCTTACCGTCATACCCCATACACAGGGCTGAATTGTACGGCTTTTATAGCAGGCATTATTCGCATAAAAACCATACATAAGAGGAAGACATGCGTCGGACATTGCCTTAAAAAACCATACACGCGACTACCGGCTGCGTTGCAACAGGCTCTGGTTCACCTCTCGCAGGTCGACGATACCGAGCAGGCCCATGTTGCGCCGGATCTCTTCGACGATCAGCGCGATGGCATGGGCCACGCCGCGCTGGCCGGCCACCGTCGCCGCGTAGTTGAACGGACGGCCCACGAATACGCAGCGCGCGCCAAGCGCCATCGCTTTCAGCGCGTCCGTGCCTCGCCGCACGCCGCTGTCGAGCATGACGTCCATGCCGCCCGCGGCGTCCACGATGGCGGGCAAGGCATGCAAGGGAGAAACGCTGCCATCGAGCTGCCGGCCGCCATGGTTGGACACGATGACCGCGTCCATGCCGTGCGCGCGCGCGGCCCGCGCGTCGTCCGGGTGCAGGATGCCCTTCAGGACCATCCTGCCCTTCCAGGTCTTGCGTATGGCGGCCACGTGTTGCCAGTTCAGATGGCCGCGATCGGAGAAATCCCGCAGCACATTTCCGGACAGGATGGGCGCGCCGCGCGTCGCATAGTTGTTTTCGAAGTGCGGCATGCCGTGGCGGGCCAGTGTGCGCAGAAAGGTGCCGATCAACCAGCGGGGGTGCGTGACGCCCTGCCAGGCCAGGCCGACGCTGGGCCGCAGCGGCGTGGAAAAGCCCGCCCGCACGTTGTTCTCGCGGTTGGCGGCGACCGGCGTATCGACGGTCAGCACCAGCGTGTCCACCCCGGCTGCGGCGACGCGATCGATCAATGCGGCGATCTGCGCGCCGTCGCCGGGAAGGTAGGCCTGGAACCAGGTCCCGGGCGCCGCCTCCATTACGGTTTCCAGGCGGATCAGCGAAGATCCGCTCATGATGCAGGGCACGCCCGCCTCGGCCGCGGCGCGGGCCAGCATGACGTCCCCGCGATAGCTGGTCAGCGCGGCAATGCCCATGGGCGCCACGCCAACGGGCGCCGCGTACTCGCGGCCCAGCACCGTGCAGCGCGTGCTGCGGCGGGACACGTCCACCAGCACCTTGGGCCGGAACCCGTAATCGTCGTAGGCCTGCCGATTGCCGCGTTCGGACTGTCCGTCTTCCACCGCGCCCGACACATAGGCATACAGGGGCTTGGGCAGTATCCGCCGGGCGGCGGCTTCGAAGTCGTGCAGGCTGAGCATGCGGCGCAGCGGATCTGACATGATGGGATTCCTGGCGACGCCCGGCGGCCGATCCGCCGTGCAAGGGTCTTGACGGCGAAAGACTATAGGCCGGGCCGAGAGTTGAATAAAGTGACTTTATTGAAGACCCTTATTACACTTTTCGTCGCCCTCAATCGGCTCGCCGCCGGCCCGATCCTCCGCCCCCATGACGCTCAAGCAACTCGAGGCCTTTTACTGGGCCGCCACCTGCAAGAACTTTGCCATCGCCGCGAATCGGCTGAATATCTCGGTGTCGTCGTTGTCCAAGCGGATCGGCGAGCTGGAATCCTCGATCGGCGCCGCGCTGTTCAGCCGCAGCGCCCGTAGCGCGACCCTGACCGCGCTTGGCGAGCAACTGGTGCCCCATGCCAAGGACCTGCTGCGCAATGCGGACCAGTTCATGCAGCAAGCCAGCAACAACCTCAGCTACTCCGGCCGTTGCCGCTTCGGCGCCGGCGAGCTGACCGCCATGACCTGGATGGCCGGGCTGATCGACGTCATCCAGCAGGCGCACCCCAACCTCCTGGTCGAGCCCTTCGTGGGCGTGGGCGAACTGGTCGAGCGCGGGCTGGAGGAAGGCGAGCTCGACTTCGCGGTGATCGCGGGGCCCTCGTCCCGGTCTTCGCTGGCCTCGCGCGTGATTGGCAGCGCCCATTTCGAATGGGTGGTGTCGGCCAGGGCCGTGCCCGATGCGGCCTCGCTCGAAGTGGCCGACCTGCCTGGCCTGACGCTCATCACCCTGCCGCAAAGCTCCGGGGCAATCCGTATTCTCGACGACTGGCTGACCGAGCAGCGCGTATCGCCGGGCCGCAATCAATGCTGCAACAGCTGGCCCGGCATTGCCGCCATGCTGCGGCAGGGACTGGGACTGGGTTTCCTGCCCGCCGCCTGGGCCCAGGTTCTCATCCAGCGCGGCGACCTGCGGCGGCTGCCGCGCTTTCCGCCGTTGCCGCCCCTGGCCTATACCTTCCAATGGCGCCGCGACGACACGCGGCCCATGCTGGAGAGCCTGCGCTCGCACGCGCAGGCGTGCCTGGATTTCCACGCGCCCGCCGGGATGATCTAGCCCTTCCGGGCGCACAGCCCTTGCAACGCTTTCCAAAAAGCGTTGTTTTCGACATCAAATTATTCGCTTTAAACCGCCGTGAGCCCGGCGTAGAGTCGCCTCGGACAATCATCCAAGGAGACAAGACGCCATGTCGGAGTTCGGATTCACGCTGCAGGAATGTCCTGCCGGCCCCAGCCGCGAGACACTCGCGGCATATGAAGCATTGGCGGTCGCCAACATCAGCGATGCGATGAGCCGCGCGACCGGAACCTCGGCCTTGCGCCCGATGCATCGCACCCGCCGCATCCTGGGCCGCGCCTACACCGTGCGCACGCGGCCCGGCGACAACCTGATGGTTCACAAGGCGATAGATTCCGCCGAGCCGGGGGATGTGATCGTGGTCGATGCGGGCGGCGACATGAGCAACGCCATCATCGGCGAGATCATGGCGGGATGGGCCGCCAGGCGCGGGCTGGCGGGCTTCGTGATCGACGGCGCCATCCGCGACAGCGAGACGATCGGCGCCGGCGACTTTCCCGTCTACGCGCGCGGCGTCGCCCATCGCGGCCCCTACAAGGACGGCCCGGGCGCCATCAACGTGCCGGTAGCGATCGACGGCATGGTGGTGCTGCCGGGCGACCTGCTGGTGGGCGATGCCGACGGACTGCTGGCAATCCGCGCCGACGAAGCGCCCGCCATCGCGGCGCGCGTGCGCGCGATCGCCGCAGCGGAAGCCCGCGTGCTGGAGGACATCGCGCGCGGAACGCTGGATCGCGCCTGGGTCGACGCCACGCTTACGGCGCGAGGCGTGCTGTGAGCGTGGCGGCACATTCCAAACCCGCCCGGCTCTGCCGCCTGGATCTCTGGCTCGATCCGGTGTTCGACGAGATCATCGGCGGCGCGCCCGGCATCTCGCTGTCGGTGCTGCCGGCAAGGGGCGACGATGCCCGCACGCTGGCCGGCCTGAAGTCGGCCCATGCGTATCACGTTTCCGCGGCCAAGGACGAACTGCCGCGGCAATGGTTCGTCAATGCCGAACTGATCGCGCAATGCCCGGACCTGGTATGTGTTTCGTCCGGCGGCGCGGGCTACGACACCATCGACGTGGCGGCCTGCACCGCGGCGGGCATCGCCGTGGTCAACCAGGCGGGAGGCAACGCGGAGTCGGTGGCCGAGCACACGTACGCGTTGCTGCTGGCCGTGCAGCGGCGGGTGGTGGAATCCCACCATCGCCTGCGCCACGACGCCGGCTTCACGCGCGAAGATCTGATGGGCCACGAAATCCATGGCCGCGTCCTCGGCCTGGTCGGCATCGGCAAGATCGGCACCTGTGTCGCCCGCATCGCGCGCGGCTTCGGCCTGCGCGTGATCGCGCACGATCCGCTGCTGTCCGCCGACGTCATCCGCAGCCGCGGCGCGGAACCGGTGTCGCTGGACGAATTGCTGGCGCGGTCCGACGTGGTGTCGCTGCATTGCCCGCTGGACGCCTCCACGCGCGGCCTGTTCGGCGCAAAGGCCTTCGCGGCCATGAAAGGCGGAGCGGTGTTCATCACGACGGCGCGCGGCGGCATCCATGACGAAGCGGCGCTGCACGACGCGCTGCGCGCGGGGCATCTGCGCGGCGCGGGGCTGGACGTCTGGGACCAGGAGCCGCCCGAACGCGACGCGCCGCTGCTGGGCCTGTCCAACGTCGTCGCCACCTTCCATACCGCCGGCGTCACGCACGAAGCCCGGCGCAACGTCGCCCGTTCATCGGCCACGCAGCTCGCCGCGATGCTGCGTGGCGAACGCCCACCACAACTCATCAATCCGCAGGCCTGGCCGCTGGCGGCCAAACGCATCGCAAACCTGACATAACAATGCGGCGGGGCCGCCGCCCGCGCCGCAAGGCGTGGCGCAGGCCGGACCCCGCCAAAATACCAAGGAGACAACTCATGCAAAGACAAGACAAACGCTGGACGCGGCGCGCCCTTGCGGCCCTGCTGGCGGGCGCCGCCCTGTTGACCGGCGGCGCGCAAGCGGCCGGCTATCCCGAACACCCGATCAACCTGATCGTGTCGTACGGGCCGGGCGGAGGCACCGACCTGGTGGCCCGCATGATGGCGCCCTATCTGCAGAAATACCTGGGCGGCGATGCCCGCATCGTCGTGCTGAACCGCCCAGGCGCGGGCGGCGCGATTGGATTCTCGGAGCTGGCCCGGGCCCAGCCCGACGGCTACACCATCGGCTTCATCAACACGCCGAACCTGTTGACGATCCCCATCGAGCGCAAGACCAGTTTCACCTGGCGCAGCTTCGATCTGCTGGGCAACCTGATCGATGATCCCGGCGCATTCTCGGTGCTGAACGACAACCCGATCAAGACCCTGGCCGACCTGTCCGCCTACGCCAAGAAGAACCCGGGCAAGGTGACGGTAGGCACCACGGGCACGGGCTCCGATGACCACCTGGCCATGCTGCGCTTTGAGCGGGTGTCCGGCAGCAAACTCAGCCACATCCCCTACAAGGGAGCCGGGGAGGTACGCGGCGCGCTGGCGAGCGGCGAGATCACCATCGGCGCCATCAACGTGGGCGAAGCGCTGCAATACCAGAAAGGCGGAACGCCGCTGCGCATGCTGGGCCAGATGGGCAAGACGCGGTCGGCGGCGCTGCCGGACGTGCCCACCTTCAAGGAACAGGGCTTCGATTTCGAGCTAGCATCGCTGCGCGGCTTGGCCGCGCCCAAGGGCCTGCCCGACGATGTGCGCGCCAAGCTCGTCTCGGCCGTGAAGCGCACGGTGGACGATCCGGAGTTCCAGGCCAAGACCAGGGACATGTTCGCTCCGCTGCGCTATCTGCCGCCCCCGGAGTACGCCAAGGAACTGGCGGCCGGCGAAGCGGAGTTCCAGGCGCTCTGGAAGGAAGCGCCGTGGCTGGATAAGTAGCGGATCAGCGGCGGCCGCGCAGCACGCATGCCAGTGCGCCGCCCGCCAGCGCCAGCACGGCCAGCGTCGTCGCCTGCGGATGCATCGCGGTGCAGGAATAAGCGCTGAACCTGCGTCCGGGGCGCCGCACCGCCGCATGTGCTCCGCCGGCGTCGTACAGCGAATCCTGCCCCATTTCCTCGTAGGTCCGCGGACCTCGCTGGTGGCGAAACAGCCAACCCGCCAGGCGGTCCGCCAGCCCCGGCATGTTCTGGCCAAAGGCCGAAATCGCCCTGGCGGCGCCGCCCACGAAAAGGTCACGCACCGGCGTCTGCGCGGCATGCAGGATGGCCTCGGCCACCAGCTCGGGCGCATAGATGGGCGGAGGCAGGTCCGGCTGGGCGTCCATGTAGTTGCGCGCGTGTTCGGTGAACTTGGTGGCGATCGAGGCCGGTTTGATCAGGGTGACCGAAATTGGCGCGCCCAGTTGCCGCAGCTCCATGCGCAAGGCGTCGGTGTAGCCCTTGACCGCATGCTTTGCCGCCGAATAGGCGCCCTGCAGCGGAACCGCGCGATCGGACACTTCGCTGCCCAGATTGATGATCGCGCCACCGGTGGCCTTCATGTGTCGCACGGCTGCCAGCGAGCCATACACCACGCCCCAGTAGTCGGTGTCGAACAATTTGCGCTGGTCTTCGATCGGCACCTGCTCCAGCGTGCCGTAGATCGACACGCCGGCGTTGTTCACCCAGGTGTCCACGCGTCCGAACCGCTCGACGGCAAGCGCGAGGATGCGCTCGTGGTCTTCCTGCACGCCAACGTCGGCCACCACGGTGGCGGCGCTGCCGCCCTCCTGGGCGATGTCGCGCGCCACCTGTTCCAACGCCGCCTCCTGGCGGCCCGCCAGCACCACCTTGGCCCCCTTGGCGGCCGCCATGCGCGCGGTCACGGCGCCGATGCCGCTGCCGGCGCCCGTGATCACGATGACCTGGTCACGCAACGGTTTCAGATTCACTTTCATGCAATTCTCCCGAGCGAGGCGCCCCATGCGCCTGGCCCGCGGGAGCAGCAAGCGCAATGCCTGGGCGCTCGACCAAGGTGGACACGCTGATCCCTGTTCGCCGAACAAAACCTGTCCGTCCGCGATAAGTTCACAAGACAAATAAGCGCTCTGTGCAAACCGCCTCGCAGGGAGACCTGGAGGACATCCCTTGGTCCCGTCCTGCAACTCAGACGAAAGCCGCCAGAAAACGGAGGCATTGACAATATAAAACATACCCGTATCGGGTATAGTAGGGAGGTAGAAATGAAGCGCGTCCTGAAGCGAAAACACTTCGCCCGATGGCAAGCAAGCGAACGGTTACCCGATACTGCCCTTTGCATGGCGGTGAGGGAAATGGAAAGCGGCTTGGTCGACGCCAACCTTGGCGGCCTGCTCTACAAACAGCGAGTCGCACGTCCTGGCGGCGGAAAAAGCCATGGCTACCGTACTTTGATTTCCGCCCGAGTAGGCCACTGCTACGTATTCCTGCATGGATTTTCTAAAAACAGCCAGGAAAACATCACACAGGATGAGCAGAAGGCGCTGCGATTCGCCGGGAAGATGTTTCTCGAGCTATCGCCGGAGGCATTGTCGAAGGCGCTGGGGGCCGGCATATTGTTGGAGATTCATTGTGAGCAAGATCATTGAGTCGGTGCGTGGCGACCTGGCGGCGCTGCAGGAAGCGGGTGCCATCACCAAGGTCACCATGCGCGAGTTCGACAGCCTCTGCCCGCCCCCCGTACGGACCTTTGGCGCCGCCGACATCCGCCGGCTGCGTGAAACCTTGAATTTCAGTCAACCCGTATTCGCGCTGCACCTGCACACCACGGCCTCGACCGTGCGCAAATGGGAACAGGGCGAAACCCGCCCCACCGGCCCTGCGCTCAAGCTGCTCAACCTGATCGCCGACAAGGGACTGCAGGCCATTCTCTGAGCGCAGGCCTCGCCCGTCCGCCCCGATGACGATTTTTCGCAGTCCCCGGACAGGCGCGGCGAAAAACGGATAGTTCCACCTCCAGCGGGACGGGTTTTCCAGCAGTCCCGCCACAGGCCCGGCGCTTTACTATGAGGACCTTCATAAAGGCGCGCCGCAACCGTGCGGCCGCCAGGGGAACCGGTGGCCGCTGCCCGCCGGACATCAGGACAGAGCAAGGAATCCCGGCCATGCTGAACATGACGCAGTCCGATGCCGAGGCATCATGGCACCCCGCCGAGCCCCGCTCGGCGGGAGCGGGAATGGCCGGCGCCGCCGGCTGGCGCGCCGACACCATCCTGGCGACGCCCGCGCATCAGTTGTTCGCCTCGGGCGACCTGGACGAGGCGCGCGCCATGGTGGGCCGGGTGATGCGGCCCCACCACCTGGGGGTGGTGGGTTCGACGCAGCGCCTGAACGCGCGCATGCACCACCAGCCGCTGGGCGAGGTGTCGCTGAACCGGCTGCGCTACGGGGCGCACGTCGAGATCCGGCCGGGACCGCTGGAGGACTTCTTTCTGGTGCAGATGCCGCTGGCGGGCACCGCCCTGATCGAAAGCGGGCCGCAGCGGGTGGATTCGACGCCGGACGTGGCGTCAGTGGTGAGCCCGGACGACGACCTGGCGATGCACTGGGCCGACGACAACGACCAGTTCATGCTGCGCGTGGGCCGCTCGCTGCTGGAGCGCACGCTGGTGGGCCACCTGGGCTGTACCCTGGAGCGGCCGTTGCGCTTCCAGCTGGGGTTCCGCTGGCGCGAGTGTCCGGCCTGGCGCTGCCTGATGGCGTATTTGCTGGACTGTTCCTCGCAGCACGCCGACCTGGCCGAGCACAAGCTGATCGTGCACCAGATGGAACAGCTGGTGGCGGCGACGCTGTTGTCCACCCTGCCCCACAACTACAGCGCCACCCCGGCGGGCCGCCGCGGCGCGGTGCTGCCGCGCCACGTGCGCTGCGTGCAGGATTACCTGCAGGCGCATGCGCACGAGCCGGTCAGCGCCGAGCAGCTGGCGCGCATCGCGGGAGTCAGCGTGCGCAGCCTGTATGCCGGCTTCAAGGTATTCCTGGGAATCAGCCCCATGCACTATCTGCGCGACCTGCGCATGGAGCGGGCGCGCGCCGAGCTGGTGTCCGGCGAATGCCAGAACGTCGCCGGCGTGGCGCTGCGCTGGGGTTTTGCCCACCTGGGGCGCTTCAGCGCCAGCTACAAGGCGCGCTACGGCGAAAGCCCCAGCCAGAGCGTGCGCCGGCACGGTTGAAGCGGCAACGTCGACAAGACGGGCGGGGCCTGCCGTTCAGGCTGCCGTGGCGATGGTCCATCGCACACGGCCCCCCTGCCTTGCGCCGCGCGCATCAGCGCGGCTTCCAGGTCAGCCCGTCGGTCGAGCGGTATTCCGGGATGCCGGTGCAGCAGCCGCCAGCGCCGAACGCCTGGCGGCCAATGAACGCCTTCACGAAGCCCTTGCCCGCGGTCAGTTCCTGGCGCACGCAGCGCGTGGGCAACAGGGAAAAATCGCCCTCCAGCACCAGCGTCCAGGCGACATTGCCGCCCTCTGCCGAGTCCACCTTGTAAACCTTGCATTCATGCATGAGCAGGTGGATGGGCTTGCCCGCCAGCTCGCCCCTGAACTGGAGTTCGGGTGGCGTTTCCTGGGTGGCCAGGGTTTCGGCCGTGAACCTGGACCCGGCGGGCGGCGGCGGCGGCGACGAATCGCAGCCCGCCAGCGCGACGGCCGCGCAGACGGTCAGCAAGGCAAGGCGGGCGGCGCGTGCCAATGGCGCGGCTCCGTCAGGCCACGTTCGCGTAGCGTTGTTCAAGGTAGGCGATGATGTCGCTGGATTCGTACATCCAGCGTGTGCCTCCCGCTTCCTCGATGCGCAGGCAAGGCACCTTGACCTTGCCGCCGCCGGCCTGCAATTCGGCGCGGGCCTGGGGATCCCCCTTGGCATCGCGCAGCGCAACCGGCACGTTCAAACGATGGATGGCGCGCCGCGTCTTGACGCAGAACGGGCAGGCATGGAATTGGTAGAGCGACAGCGCGGCCGCCTCCCTATCGACGGCGGCCTGGCCTTGCGCCGAACGTTGCTGCGGGCGGGGCCGCGTAAGCGCATCGCCCAGCACAATCAGCTGGCCCAAACCGACACGCAAGGCTTTGACAATCATGGATGGCAACTTGAAACGAAAAGGAGCCTTGAGTCTAGCCCATTCGCGGCGACTGGCGGTTTGCGCCCCGCCTTGCCCGCCCCCTTCCTCCTGCCGTGCCGGCGAGGCCACCGCCTTTGGACCAGGCGCTGCATGCCCCCGCTAGAACGGAATCGCCAGCTTGACGTAAAGCTGCGCGCCTTCCGGCCGGTTCTTGACCTGGAATTCCTGCTGCCACTTGGCGGTGAACAGCCAGCCGCGGTCGTTCATGTAGCGCACCGAGGGACCGATGCCGATGGCGCGGGCGCGGCCGGCGGCGCTGTTGGGGCCGCTGTCGTCGGTGACCTGCTGGAAGGCGTGGCCGCCCACGCCCAGCACCCAGCCCTTGCCCACGCCCCAGCCGAAGGCGTAGTCGGCGTGGATGGCCTGGCCGGAACGGGTGTCGGTGGCCGAGTTGCGGAAGTTGAAGTCGTACATCAGCTTCAGATCGGCATTGAAGCCGTCCGGGCTGATGCGGCTGAGCGCGAAGACCGGCTGGGCGGTCCAGTAGTTCTTGCCCAGGCTGGATGGGTCCTTGCGATCGTATTCGCCGGTGGGCGCGTACATGTCCAGGCCGACCACGTAGTGCAGCGATTCGGACAGGTGATAGCCCAGCGCCACGCCCAGCGTCATGTCGCCCAGGCCGGTGCTGCGGTAGCGCTGGCCGCCGGCCTTGAAGGTCACGTCCAGCAGCGGCGCGATGGCATGGAAGGCCAGCTGGCCGCCCAGCACCTGCTGCGGCGTGACCCAGATCAGGCGCGGGGCCAGCACGTTGACGTCGACCTTGAAGTCCGGCACCGGCAGGCGTTCGCCGTCGTTGCCGCGCAGCTTGTCGTAGCGGGCGCCGCCGGCGTAGACCAGCATGTGCACGCCAGGCGGCGGCAGCGCGCCCGACATGAAGTTCTCCAGGCCGTCCGGATAGATGCCCAGGCCGCCGCCTTCGGTGGCTTGCGCCACGCCGCCGGCCAGCGCCAATGCCGCGGCGCAAGCCAGCCGGCGTGTCAGGTGTCTCTTCATGTTCCGCTCCTGCCCCCGCGGGGCGCGAGATGTTGCGCGACGAGATAGCCGGAGCCGCCGCCCAGTCCGGGACCCGGGTGGGTGGCGGCGCCGATGTGGAAAAGGTTGCGCAGCGGCGTGCGGTGGCCGCGCGCGCCCTGGCTGCCGGCGAAGGGGCGCAGCCAGAAGAACTGGTCGGGCGAACAGACGCCCGCGTAGGGATCGCCGCCCACCAGGTTGCAGTTCAACGCCTCCAGGTCGGCCGGCGAGTAGCTGCGGCGGCCGACGATGCGTTGCGCCAGGCCGGGCATGACCGGCTCCAGGCGCGCCTGCACGCGGTCGGCCACGGCTTCGCGCAAGGCCTCGGTCCAGCGGCCGTCGGCGGGCGTGTCGATCAGGCCGGCGGCGTCGCCCTTGACGCGCGCCGGCAGTTCCTGCATCTGTACCCACAGGATCCAGCCGCCGGCCGGCGCGCGCGACGGATCGACGGCGACCGGCTGGCCGATGGCCAGCGTCGGCCGCGCCGGCAACAGGCCGTTGTTGGCCTCGGTGACCGAGGCGCAGACCTGCTCCATGCTTTCGGTCAGGTGCACCAGCGGCACGTGGCGCAGTTCCGGCGTGCGCCAGTCGGGCGGCGCGGCGAGCGCGAAATGGATCTGCATGCCGCCGCGGCCGTGGCGGTAGCCGGCGGCGCGGCGCCGCACCGGCTCGGGCGCGTCGGGCAGCAGCGTGCCGTACAGCTGGCCGGGCGTGACATTGCAGACCACGGCTTCGGTGGCGTGGTATTCGCGGCCGGCGGCCACGACGCCGACGGCGCGGCGGCGGCGGCCCGCGCCGCGCGTCAGGATGCGTTCGACGGCGCTGCCGGCCAGCAGCCGGCCGCCATGGTGTTCGATCACCTTGGCCAGGGCATCCACCACGCCCTGGCTGCCGCCCTTGACCACCGGCATGCCGCCGGCCACCACCGCGGCGAAGGTCAGCTTGCCGATCAGCGCCGAACAGGCGTCGTCGGGTCCCAGGCCGGTGTGCAGCACCCACGGCGCGATCAACGCGCGCACGGCGTCGGATCGCAGTTCGCGGTCCGACCAGCGGCGAAAGCTCTCCAGCGAATCGGCGGCAAACGCCATCAGGCCGTCCAGGCCGCGACGACGCCATTCGCCGAACAGCAGCTTGAGCATGCCGGCGCCATAGGGGTTCTGCCCCAGCAGGCCGAAGGTCAGCGCGGCGTCTTCGCCGAACAGGCGTTGCGCCATGGCGCCGAAGGCCTGGCCGTCGCCGGGCGCCCAGGCGTCCAGGCGCCGCGCGCTGTCCGCGATGTCCTGCTTGAGCGCGATGCCGCTGCCGTCGGGCAGCACCAGGCCGGTGCTGTAGTCGCACTGGGCGAATTCCAGGCCGGCGGTCTGCAACGCCGGCTTGAGGGCCGCGTAGGCGGGACCGCCGACGAACAGCGGGTACCAGCTGGACAGCACGTCGTGACGGTAGCCGGGAAACAGTTCCTCGGTGCGGATGCAGCCGCCCAGGCGGTCGTTGCGCTCCAGCACCAGCACCGATTTGCCGCGCTGCGCCAGCAGCGCCGCGCACACCAGCGAATTCATGCCGCTGCCCACCACGATGATCTGGGCGTCGGACGTCGATGAAACAGGCATCACAGGCTCCGGCCGGCCACGCGGACCGGGAAGGTTGATGAAGCGATGGCGCATGCGCCCCCATGCCGGCACGGGCCGACGTGGCGGCGCGCGCTACGTCAGCGCGGTGAAGCGCCCCGCGTGGAACACCAGCGGCGTGGCCGCCGTCGCCGGCGCGGTGGCCACGCGCAGCACCCGGCCGAACAGCAGCAGGTGGTCGCCGGCCGGGCTCTGCTGGTCATTGGCGCAGACCAGCGTGGCCACGGCGCCGGCGATGGCGGGCACGCCCTCGGGCACCTCGTGCAGTTCGGCGCCCTCGAACTTGTCCGGCACGGCCGGGTCGGCGAAGCGGCGCGCCAGCGCTTCCTGGCCGCAGGCCAGCACGCTGATGGTGAAGTGATCGCAATCGCGGAACGCCGCCAGGTTGGGCGAGCGGTTCACTAGGCTCCACAGCACCAGCGGCGGATCGAGCGACAGCGAGGCAAACGAGTTGATGGTCAGCCCGACCTTGCGGCCGTCCGGACAGCGCGTGGCGACGATGGCCACGCCCGTCGGATAGCTGCCCAGCACGCCGCGCAGGACCTTGGGGTGCAGGTCGGTGCTGCCCCAGTCCAGGGCCGCCATCACGCCGCCGCCCGGGTGGATTTTTCGGCGATGAAGGCCTCGCAGGCCGTGGCGTCGGTCCACCACGGGAAAAAGCTGGGAGGATGGTTGAAGCCATTGGCGACCGCGCTGGCCAGGGCGGGCGCGTCGCCGGCGGCCTGCAGCAGCCGCAGCAGGTGCGGCGGCGGGAGCAGCAGCATCGAGTTGGTCCAGTCGACCACGGCGCTGGCGTAGTCCCAGAAGCGCTCGAAGGTCTGCCGCATCCAGTCGGCCGTGAAGGGCTGGTCGCCGCGCGCCAGGATCGCCTCCAGGTAGACGGCGCAGGCCTTGGTGGCGTTGTTCGAGCCCTGGCCAGTGATGGGGTCGTTGGTGACCACGGCGTCGCCCAGGCCCAGCACCAGGCGGCCGGACGGCAGCGTCATGACCGGCTTGCGCACGGTGGGCGCGAAGCTGCCGGCCAGGATGCCGTTGGCATCGGTCAGTTCCACGGCAGCGCAGCGCTCGGCCTCCCAGGGCAGGAAAGTGCGCAGGATGTCCAGGCTCCTGGCCAGGTGGTCCTGCGGCGTCCTGATGTCGCGCCAGCAGTCCATCGGGCCGCCCGGCACGCCTTCGAACACCATGATTTCGCAGGGGCCGCTGTGAGTCAGCGCGGGGAACACGAAGTATTCGCCGACGCCGGGAATCAGGTTGAAGGCGACCCGCGAAAAAACCGGCGCCGGGCGCATGCCGTGCACGTAGGTCAACGCCAGCGCGCGCTGCGGCTTGTCGAAGCGCGAGCGCGCCGCGTCGCGTTCGAACAGCTTGACCACGTCGCCCTTGCCGGCGGCCAGCAACACCAGGTCATGCGAGGCCGCCAGCAGTTCCAGCTCGGCCACGCCGCCGTCCTGGATCAGCAACCGGCCGCCGCGGGCGGCGAACAATTCCATCCAGGCCGGCATCTTGATGCGCTGGTCCACCGCTTGCGCCGGACGGTCCAGCCGCGCGGCCCAGTCGATCAGCTTGTGGCCGGGGCGCTCGGGATGCGGCACGGCCAGGCCGATGCCTTCGACCGGCGGACAGTCGGCCTCCCACTGGTTCAGGCCCAGGTCGCGCTCGATCTGCAACGAGGCGTCGAACATGCACTGGCTGGACATGACCTTGCCGCGGCGGATGTCATCGGGCGCGCGGTTGGTGACCACGGTCACCTCGTAGCCCTTGTCCAGCAGGCCCAGGGCCAACGGCAGGCCGGCCTGCCCTCCTCCGACGATTGCGATTCGACGCATGATGGTTCTCCTGTTTGGTGTGCGCGGCCGCCGGATGCGCGGCGGGCCGGGATGCGGCAAGACCGGGCTTATTCGGCCAGGCGCGGGATGGCGGGACGGGCCTGCTCGGGCCCCATGGCGGAATAGCCGCCGTCCACGGCGTAGTCGGCGCCGGTGACGAAGCTGGCGTGGTCCGACAGCAGGAAGGCGACCACCTCGGCCACTTCGGCCGGATCCCCGGCGCGGCCCAGCAGGTGGAAGTCGGCCGCGACGCGGTCGGTCTTGGCGCGGTCGCCGTGGGTCAGTTCGTCCATGACGCGCGACCAGGTCCAGCCGGGCGACACGGAATTGACGCGGATGCGGTCGCCGGCATAGTCCATCGCCAGGCTGCGGGTGACCTGCAGCAGCGCGGCCTTGGAGACCGGGTAGAGCCAGCGGCCGGTCTGCGCCACGCGCGACGAGATGCTGGTGAAGTTGACGATGGCGCCGCCGCCCGCGGCCACCAGGTGCGGATGCACGGCGCGGGCCGCCATGACGGCGCTGACGACGTTGATGTCCAGGGCGCGCAACCAGTCGGCGCGGCCGGAGGCGGCGCCGTCGTCGAGGTAGGTGGCGGCAAGGTTGACCAGGTAGTCGATGCGGCCGAAGTGGGCGGCGACCTCGGCGACGGCGCGGGCCAGCCGGGCGTCGTCGGTGATGTCGAGCGGCCAGGCGCGGATGCCGTCGGGGTCGCTGGCGGCGACGCGGGCGGCGCCTTCGGCGTCGATATCGAAGATGGCGACGCGCACGCCCCCGGCGCGCAGCGCGGCGACGACGCCGGCGCCGATCAGCGTGGCGCCGCCGGTGACGATGGCGGTTTTATCGGCCAGTCCCTTCATTTTGTTTGCCTCTTAGGTTGCTGAGATCGTGAGGCGGATGTTGCGGGCGGGCGCTGGCGGGGCGGTAGCCGGATTTGGCGGCGGGTATCCGGGGAGTGCGGGTATTGTGGGGTGGCTTGATGCCCGTCAGGGGGGGATGGCCGGTGGCTGCGGTGGGTATCCGGTTTGTGCTTCGTATGTATGCGGGCGGGGGAGTTGTGGCTTTGGGAGGAGGTGCTTCGTAGGTCGCCCCTCGGGCAGGCGGCCTCCCGGGCGGGCGCCCACGATTGCGGTCCGGAGCCTTCGCTCCGGACTGCCCCATCCTCAACCTTGTTGCCGCCTGCGGCGGCTGCCTTCGGTTTCCGTCGGGCGCATCGAGGTTGCCCGCCCGGGAGGCCGCCTGCCCGAGGGACTACGAGTCTCTCGGTCTGTCGCGCTGCTGGACCCGTGTGCAGGGAATGGAACTTTCAGGGCTGCCAACTTGGCCGCGCGGGCGGCCAAGTTTGGCGTCCAGGCGTTTGAGGGGGACGAATGCGCTGCGCGCCGGTGATCGATGCATATCCATCTTCCGCAACGGGGTGGGAGGTATGGAGATGTTGACCATTTCACAGATGCGGGGCACGGAAGGTGACGCGTGTATCGCGTCGTGCGGTCAGTCCACCCTTCTCCACACACTGGCGAGCCAGGGTTGTTGTTCGCGGGGCAGGCCGTCGGGGCGGTAGTAGTGTTCGAGTTCTTCGAAGCCTGCCGCTTGCAGCAGAGCGCGCCAGCCGTCCAGGTCGTGGTAGGCGCCGTAGCGGCCGCGGTTCCAGCCTTCCTGGTTGCCGCCGCGGGGGTTGGAGCTGAACAGGACGCCGCGGGGTTTGAGGGCGGCGCGCAGGTCACGCAGGACGCGGGGCAGTTCCTGCGTGGGGACGTGGAACAGGACGGCGTTGGCGAAGATGCCGTCGAAGCGGGCAGCGGGCAGTTGCAGGCGCAGGAAGTCCTGGTGCCAGACCTCGCAGCCGCTGGCGGCGCGGGCCATGGCGACGAAGCTGGGGGTGCCGTCCAGGCCGACGGCGCGGTGGCCGAGGGCGGTGAAGGTCTTGAGATCGCGGCCGGGGCCGCAGCCCAGGTCGAGGATGTCGCAGGGCGGCTCGCCCTCGATGTGGCGCAGCAACGCGGCGATGTTCTGCCTGACGTCGTGATCGCGCGTGCCTTCCTCGAAGGACCGGGCGCTTTCTTCGTAGTGGGCCAGCGTCAGCGTGGTGATCTTGGCGAGGTCTTCGGCGTCGAGTTTCATGGGACGATTGTGCCGTAAAAAAACCCGCGCACGTCACCGTGCACGGGTTTGGGATCGGGCGCGGCCGGCTTAGGCGCGGCCGGCTTGGTCTGCCCGGCCTCAGGCGGCCAGGCGCCCTTCGATCCTGGCCTTGGTGGCGGGCAGGTCTTCCGGCAGGCCCTGGGCCAGCTGGCCGAACAGTTCGTCGTGCAACGCCAGTTCGTCGCGCCAGGCGCCGTCGTCGACCGACATGACCTGTTCGAACTTGTCGGGGCTGAATTCCAGGCCGGTCCAGTCGATGTCCTGGTAGCTGGGCGAGATGCCGAACACCTGGTCCACGCCGCCGGCCTGGCCGTCGATGCGGCCCAGCATCCAGCGCAACACGCGCATGTTCTCGCCGAAGCCGGGCCAGACGAACTTGCCGTCGGGACCCTTGCGGAACCAGTTGACGCAGTAGATGCGCGGCAGCGTGGCGCCGGCGGCTTCGAGCTGCTTGCCGAGCTTGAGCCAGTGCGTGAAGTAGTCGCTCATGTTGTAGCCGCAGAACGGCAGCATGGCGAACGGATCGCGCCGCACCACGCCCTGCTGGCCGACGGCGGCGGCCGTGGTTTCCGAGCCCATGGTGGCGGCCATGTAGACGCCTTCGACCCAGTTGCGCGCCTCGGTCACCAGCGGCACGGTGGTGGAGCGGCGGCCGCCGAAGATGAAGGCGTCGATCACCACGCCCTGCGGGTTTTCCCATTCGGGGTCGATCGACGGACACTGCGCCGCCGGAGCGGTGAAGCGCGCGTTGGGGTGGGCGGCCTTGCGGCCAGTCTCGCGGGCGATGGCGGGCGTCCAGTCCTGGCCCTGCCAGTCGATCAGGTGCGCGGGCGGCGTGTCGGTCATGCCTTCCCACCAGACGTCGCCGTCGTCGGTCAGGGCGACGTTGGTGAAGATGACATTGGCCTTGAGCGTGGCCATGGCGTTGAAGTTGGTCTGCTCGCTGGTGCCCGGGGCCACGCCGAAATAGCCGGCCTCGGGGTTGATGGCGTGCAGGCGGCCGTCGGCGCCCGGCTTGATCCAGGCGATGTCGTCGCCGATGGTGGTGACCTTCCAGCCGTCCATGCCCTGCGGCGGGATCAGCATGGCGAAGTTGGTCTTGCCGCAGGCCGACGGGAAGGCGGCGGCGACGTGGTACTTGCGGCCCTTGGGCGAGGTCACGCCCAGGATCAGCATGTGTTCGGCCAGCCAGCCCTGGTCACGACCCATGGTGGAGGCGATGCGCAGCGCGAAGCACTTCTTGCCCAGCAGCGCGTTGCCGCCGTAGCCCGAGCCGAAACTCCAGATCTCGCGGCTCTTGGGAAAATGCACGATGTACTTGGTGGCGTTGCAGGGCCAGGCCACGTCGGCCTCGCCGGCGGCCAGGGGCTTGCCGACCGAATGCACGCAGGGAACGAAGTCGCCGTCGGCGCCGAGCACGTCGTAGACCTGCTTGCCCATGCGCGTCATGATGCGCATGTTGACCACGACGTAGGGGCTGTCGGACAGTTCGACGCCGATGTGGGCGATGTCCGAACCCAGCGGGCCCATCGAGAACGGCACCACGTACAGCGTGCGGCCGCGCATGGCGCCGTCGAACAGGCCGTTCAAGGTCGCGCGCATCTCGGCCGGGTCGGCCCAGTTGTTGGTCGGGCCGGCGTCCTCGGCGCGGTCGGAGCAGATGAAGGTGCGGTCCTCGACGCGCGCCACATCGGACGGGTCCGAACAGGCCAGGAATGAATTGGGCCGCTTGGCCGGGTTGAGGCGGCGCATGGTGCCGGCCTGGACCATCTGTTCGCACAGGCGGTCGTATTCTTCCTGCGAACCGTCGCACCACTCGACGCGATCCGGCTTGGCCAGCGCCACCACGCTGGCGACCCAGTCGATCAGGCCGCGGTGCTTGACGTACGCGGGTACGTTCAAGGCCGCCAGGCCCCCGTCCAAGGGCTTATTCATTAGGGTTATCTCCATACTAAGGCTAATGGCGATACGGCCCCGTTTGACTGGGGCCGTATACATGTTTGCGCCATCATACTTGCAGCGCCGGGCAGGCCGTCAACCCGACCAAACGGACGAGTTTGTCACCGGGTTTGTCACTGTTTCATTGGCGCTTGTCGCGTCCGCCGCCCTCATGCGTGGCTACCGTCGCGCAGCGAGCGGCGGATGATCTTGCCGGTGGCCGTGGTCGGCAAACTGGTTACAAAGCGGATGCGGCGCGGGTACTCGTGGGCCGCGAGCCGGGTGCGCACGTGCGCTTGCAACGCCTTGACCAGCGCCTCGTCGCCGGCCACGCCGTCGTGCAGCACCACGTAGGCCATCACCACCTCGGTACGCTCGGCGTCGGGCACGCCCACCACGGCCGCCATGCGCACCGCGGGGTGGCCGAGCAGGCAGTCTTCGATGGGGCCGGGGCCGATGCGGTAGCCGGCGCTGGTGATGACGTCGTCGTTGCGGCCGACGAAGCGGATGAAGCCGTCGGCGTCGCGCACGCCCATGTCGCCGGTCAGAAGGTAATCGCCGGCGAATTTCTCGGCGGTGGCCTGCGGGTTGTTCCAGTAGCCCAGGAACATCACCGGATCGGGCCGCAATACGCCGATATTGCCTTCCTGGCCATCGGCCATTTCGGCGCCCTGCTCGTCCACGATGGCGACCCGGTGTCCGGGCGCGGCGCGGCCGATGCTGCCGATGCGCGGCTCGAACAGGGATGAGCACGACGACACCAGCATGTTGCATTCAGTCTGGCCGTAGAACTCGTTGATGGTCACGCCCAGCACGCGGCGGCCCCAGTCGATCAGTTCGGCGCCGAGCGATTCGCCGCCGCTGGCCACCGAGCGCAGCGCCAGCGCATTCGGCGCCGGCGGATTGGCCACGCCGCGCATCATCTTGAGCGCGGTGGGCGGCAGGAAGGTGTGCGTGACGCCATGGCGCGCCATCAGGTCGAAGGCCGCGGCGCCGTCGAATTTCTCGAAGCGCCGCGCCAGCACCGGCACGCCGTGGTGCCAGGCCGGCAGCAGCACGTCCAGCAGGCCGCCGATCCAGGCCCAGTCGGCCGGCGTCCACATCAGCGTGGCGCGCTCGGGGAAGAATTCGTGCGACATCTCCACGCCCGGCAGGTGGCCCAGCAGCACGCGATGGGCGTGCAGCGCGCCCTTGGGCTTGCCGGTGGTGCCCGACGTATAGATGATGACGGCCGGGTCGTCGGCCGCGGTGGGTTCGGCTTCGAACTGCGCGGATTCGGCGTCGAGCGAGGCGTGCAGCGGCAGCGCCCCGCCCTCGCCCGGGCCGTCGATGCAATAGACCGTCTTCAGGGACGGCAGCGTGGCGCGGATCTCCCGCAGGCGGCGGCAGCCCTCGCCGTCGGTGATGAGGGCGGCGGCGCCGCTGTCGGCCAGCCGGTACTGGATGGCGTCGACGCCGAACAAGGTGAACAGCGGCACCGCCACCGCGCCCATCTTGTAGACGGCGATGTGGGTCACGGCGGTCTCGGGCGCCTGCGGCAGGTACACCGCCACCCGGTCGCCGCGCCGCACGCCCTGGCGCCGCAGCGCGTTGGCCAGCTGGTTGGCGCGCGCCTTGATCTGGTCGAAGCTGTAGCGCGTCTGGCTGCCGTCGCTTTTCTCGTGGATCAGCGCCAGGCGGCCGCTGCCGTCGGCCCACTTATCGCAGGCGTCCACGCCGATGTTATAGGCCGCCGGCACCCGCCATTGGAAGGAGGACGCCAACTGCGCGTAGGTTTCGGTTCTGGACAGCATGATGAATCGGTCTCCGTGTCGTTGTTCTTCTGGTCGCGGTCCTGGCCGCTATTTTGGTCGCTATTTTGGTCGGTATGATAGTAAGCCCTGGCCACTTCCCACCGCCCCGCCGTACCCATGGAAAAAACCGCCGCCGTCCCGATGCGCCGCCCGCCGGCCAGCGCCAAGTCCGAGCAACGGATACGGGACATCCTGCGGGTGGCGCGGCAGGTGTTCTCCGAGGCCGGCTTCCAGGCCGCCACCACCACCGAGATCGCGCAGCGGCTGGGCGTGTCCGAAGGCACGGTGTTCACCTACTTCGGCGGCAAGCGCGAGTTGTGCGTGCGCGTCATCAGCGACTGGTACGACGAGATCATCGCCAAGGTCGAGGACTACCTGCCGCACGTGCAGGGAGCGCGGGCCCAGCTGCATTACCTGGTGCATGCGCACCTGCGCCACCTGCTGGCCGAGGGCACCGGGCTGTGCGCCTTCATCCTGTCCGAGGGTCGCGCCCGCAATGACGATTTCGGCGAAATCTACGCCGGCCTGCAGCGGCGCTACACCGCGCCGTTGATGCGCATCCTGGCGCAGGGCCAGGCAGACGGCCACGTGCGCCAGGACATGCCGCTGCGCTTGTTGCGATCGGCAATCTATGGCCCGATGGAACACGTGCTGTGGGACGCCATCCTGCGCGGCACGCGGGTCGACGTGGCGGCCACCGCCGACCAGTTGGTCGACTTCCTGTGGCAGGCGCTGCAGCCGCCGCGCCGCGACGCGCTGGCGCTGGCGCAATTCCGGGGCGAGGTGCAAGACGCCCTGCATCGGCTTCAGTCCGCCGAGAACAAGGACGGCGGCGCGTACTGAGGAAAGCCGTCGTAGGTCTCGCCGCGCGCGGCTGGCGGCAGGGTCCAGGAGTGACGCGCGTTGGGCACGCCGCCATCCACGCGGATGACACTGCCGTTGATGAAGGCCGCCGCCGGCGACAGCAGGAACACCACCGCCGCCGCCAGTTCGGCTTCGGTGCCGAAGCGCTGCAACGGCACCTTGGCGGCCAGCCCGCGCAATACCGCCCGGTAGTCCTCGTCGTAGCTGTCCATGCCGCTTGAGGCGATCCAGCCGGGCGCCACCGCGTTCACGCGCACGCCCGCATGGGCCCATTCGCAGGCCGCCGTTTCGGTCAGGTTCCAGACGCCGGCGCGGGCCGCGCCGGAGTGTCCCATGCCGGGCATGCCGCCCCAGATGTCGGCCAGCATGTTGACGATGGCGCCGCCGTGCTGGCGCATGTGCTGGGTGTAGACCTCGCGCGCCATCAGGAAGGTGCCGTGCAGGTTGTTCTGCACCACCGCGTTCCAGCCGTTGAAGCTGATCTGCTCCAGCGGCGCGGGGAACTGGCCGCCGGCGCAATTGAACAGGCCGTCGATGGCGCCATGCGCGGCCAGCGCGTCGGCCACCGCGCCGCGCACGCCGGTCTCGCCGCGGATGTCGCAGGCGTGCAGCGTGATGCGGTCGGCGGCCTCGGGATAGATGCGCGCCAGTTCATCGCGCGCGGCCTCCAGCTTTTCCGGCTTGCGGCCCACCAGCGCCAGGCGCGCGCCCAGCGAGGCCAGCTCGTGCGCGGTGCAGCGCCCCAGGCCGCTGCCGCCGCCGGTGACCATGACGGTCTTGCCGTCGAACAGGCCCGGCCGGAAGACCGACGCGTAGCGCGCCGTCGCGGCGGCGCCGTCGGGGGGATGGTGCATGTCTCGCTCCGTTGTCATTTTTTTTGAGGATAACTCAATATCCGACCCGAAAACACGCGTGACTCGCGTATTACCCTATGGAAACAATACGCAGTATCAGGTTATTAATTGAGCACCAATCAATAACCTGGAGACCCGCATGAGCACCCCGCCCCCGCTGCTGGTGGACCGCGACGGCCCCATCGCCCGACTGACGCTGAACCGCCCGGACATGCGCAACGCCTTCGACGAGACGCTGATCGCGGCGCTGACCACGGCCGTGCGCGAGGCGGCGGACGATCCGGCCGTGCGGGTGCTGCTGCTGACCGGCGCGGGCAAGGCGTTCTGCGCGGGCGGCGACCTGAACTGGATGCGCAAGATGGCCACGCTGAGCGACGCCGACAATCGCGCCGACGCCGGCCGCCTGGCGCGGATGCTGCGCGCCATCTGGTCCTGCGCCAAGCCCGTGGTGGCGGCGGTCAACGGCGACGCCTACGCGGGCGGCATGGGCCTGGTGGCGGCCTGCGACGTCGCCATCGCCGCCGATCACGCGCAGTTCTGCCTGTCGGAAACCCGCCTGGGCCTGCTGCCGGCCACCATCAGCCCGTACGTGATCCGCGCCATGGGCGAACGCGCGGCCAACCGCTATTTTCTGACGGCCGAACGCTTCGACGCAGCCGCCGCATACCGCATGGGCCTGCTGCACGGCGTCGTGCCGCTGGCGCGGTTGCAGGACGAGGCCGACGCCGTCTGCCGCGCGCTGTGCGATAACGGCCCGCAAGCGGTGCAGGCCAGCAAACGGCTGGTGCGGGATTTCGCCGGCCAGCCGCTGGATGATGCGCTGGTGGCCGATTCGGTCGAGCGCATCGCCGCGGTGCGCGCCTCCGAGGAAGCGCGCGAAGGCGTGAGCGCCTTCCTGGAAAAGCGCCCGCCGGCCTGGCGCGCGCCCTGAAGCGCGGCATGAGCCCCGCGCGTGAACGTGTCAACGCGATGTCCCGCGCGGACCAGGGGAAATATCCGGGTTAACCCCGAACGACGTTTAAGATGCGGGCTTCGTCCACAAGAGAAGCCGCATGCCCGCCCTTCGCCGCGCCGCCTGGAAACGTGAAATCACCGCCACCCTGCTGCTCAGCCTGCCGCTGGTGCTGACCAACCTGGCGCAGATCGCGATGACAGTGACGGACGTGATGTTCATCGGCCACCTGGGCTCGCAGCCGCTGGCGGCCAGCGCGCTGGGCGCCAACCTGTATTCGGCGATCGCGTTCTTCGCGCTGGGCCTGGTCAGCGCCACCGCGCCCATGGCCGCGCATGCCGAGGGCGCGCGCCGCAATTCGGTGCGCGAGGTGCGCCGCACGGTGCGCCAGGGCTTCTGGAGCGCGGTGCTGATCTCGGTGCCGGGCTGCCTGGCGCTGTGGTTCGGCGAGCACATCCTGCTGCTGTTGCGCCAGCCGCCCGAGCTGGCCGCGCCGGCGGGCCAGTACCTGCGGGCGCTGCTGTGGGCGATGCCGCCGTTCCTGGGCTTCCTGGTGCTGCGCTCATTCGTGGCCGCGCTGCAGCAGCCGCGCTGGGCCTTCATCGTGGCAGTGGGCGCGATCCTCTTTAACGTCTTCGGCAACTGGGTGCTGGTGTTCGGCAACCTGGGCGCGCCGGCCATGGGCCTGATCGGCGCCGGCGTGGCCAGCGCGCTGGCCAGCCTGTCGCTGTTCGTGGGCATGGTGATCGTGGTGCTGCGCGACCGGCGCTTTCGCCGTTACCGGCTGTTCAGCGGCCTGCTCCAACCCGACTGGCAGCGCTTGCGGGCGTTCTGGAAGCTGGGCCTGCCGATCGCCGTGGCGACCGCGTTCGAAGTCACCATCTTCAACGCCGCCGCCTTCCTCATCGGCTGGCTGGGCGAGGCCGAGCTGGCGGCGCACGCCATCGCCATCCAGATCGCCAGCGTGACCTTCATGATCCCCTACGGCGTGGCGCAGGCGGCCACGGTGCGGGTCGGCTATGCCCAGGGCGCGGGCGACGGCGTCGGCGTGACGCGCGCCGGCTGGAGCGCATTCGGCCTGGGCATCGGCTCGATGGTGATCGCCGCGGCCCTGATGGTGACCGTGCCGTACGCGCTGGTGTCGGTGTTCATGGACGTGCACGATCCAGCCAACGCCAAGGTGCTGGCCTTCGCGGTCAGCTACCTGGCGGTGGCGGCGGTGTTCCAGATCGTCGATGGCGCGCAGGTGCTGGGCGCCGGCATGCTGCGCGGCCTGCACGACACCCGCGTGCCGATGATCTACGCGGCGATCGGCTATTGGGGCGTGGGCCTGCCGTGCGGTGCCTGGCTGGCCTTCCAGGCCGGCTGGCGCGGGGTCGGCATCTGGAGCGGACTGGCCATCGGGCTGGCGGTGGTGGCGGTGCTGATGATGCAGCGCTGGGTCCGGCGCGCCTCGCTGGGATTGGTGGGGCGGCGCGTGTCCCACATGCCATAATCGCCGATGCAATTCCTGGAACCTCCATGCCCACCGCCTCACCCGTTTTTCCCCCTCTGAACGCCGCGCGCCTCTGGCAGCGTGTCGAGACCCTGTCACGCTACACCCTGCCCGACCAGCCCTGGACCCGCCGCGCCTTTTCGCCGCTGTTCCTCGAGGCGCGCGACTGGCTGCGCGGTGAATTCGAGGCCGCGGGTTTGACCACCCGCCTGGACGCCGGCGGCAACCTCATCGGCGCCCGCGCCGGCCGCAACGCGCACCGCAAGCCCATCGCCACCGGCTCGCACTGCGACACCGTCATGAGCGGCGGCCGCTTCGACGGCATCATCGGCGTGCTGGCCGGCATCGAGGTCGCCCACACCATGCGGGAACACGGCATCGAGCTGGAGCACCCGTTCGAGGTCATCGACTTCCTGTCGGAAGAACCCAGCGACTACGGCATCTCGTGCGTCGGCAGCCGCGCCCTGAGCGGCCAACTCAGCGCCGACATGCTGGCCGCGCGCAACGCCGACGGCGAGACGCTGGCGCAGGGCATCGCCCGCATCGGCGGCGATCCGACCGCGCTGGCCCAGCCCCTGCGCGGCCCTGACGGCACCGCCGCCTTCGTCGAACTGCACATCGAGCAAGGCCCGGTGCTGGAAAGCCGCCAGTTGCCGATCGGCGTGGTCACCAACATCGTCGGCATCCGCCGCGTGCTGATCACGGTCGAAGGCCAGCCCGATCACGCCGGCACCACGCCCATGGACATCCGCCGCGACGCCCTGGTGGGCGCGGCCCGCATCATCGACGCCGCCAGCCGCCAGGCCAGCGCCGCCAGCGGCAAGCCGCATTACGTGGTCGCCACCGTCGGCAAGCTCGCCATGACGCCCAACGCGGCCAACGCCGTGCCCGGCCGCGTCGAGCTGACGCTGGAAATGCGCAGCGACAGCAACGCCGTGCTGGACGCCTTCCCCGAAACGCTGATGGCCGGCGTGGCCGCCGACCTGAAGGCGCTGCGCCTGACCGCCGGCTTCGTGCAACTGAGCCGGGCCCAGCCCACCGACTGCACGCCGCTGGTGATGGACGCGGTGCAGGCCGCCGCCGACCAGCTCGGCTACGCCAGCATGCGCCTGCCCAGCGGCGCCGGCCACGACGCCGTCTACATGGCGCCCACCGGCCCCATCGGCATGATCTTCATCCCCTGCCTGAACGGGCGCAGCCATTGCCCCGAGGAGTGGATCGAGCCAGCGCAGCTGCTGGACGGCACCCGCGTGCTGTACCAGACCGTGCTGGAACTGGATCGCCGGCTGTCCCGATAACCCCACCCTGATGCCGCCATGGAACAGATAGAACTGAACGACAGCACCGCCGACCGCTACCTGCTGGACACGCCCGGCCTCACGCTGCTCGTGTTCCACAGCCGCACCTGCGGCACCTGCCGCATCGCGCGCGAACAACTGCCCAAGCTGGACCTGCCGGTGCAGCGGGTGTGCTGGGTCGACGCCGGCGAGAACGGCGGCCTGGTGGAACGCTACGAGGTCTTCCACCTGCCGGCCATGTTCGTGACCCGTGACGGCGCCTTCTTCGGCCCGGTGCAGGCCAGCCTGGCCGAATGGGATCTGCGCCAGCAGATCGGGCTGGCGCTGGACAGCTACCCGGCCGAACTGCCATGAGCGCCGTCGCCGCCGCCATGGCCCCTTCCCGCCGGGCGTTGGACACGCTGGCCACCAGCGTGATGCTGCTGTTGTGCGTGTGCTGGGGTTTCCAGCAGATCGCCATCAAGCTGGTGGCGGCCGACATCTCGCCCATCATGCAGGTCGGCCTGCGCTCGGCCTTCGCCGCGCTGGTGCTGGGCGCGGTGGTGTGGCGCGCCGAAGGTTCGCGCGCGCTGCGCGACGGCACGCTGGGCGCCGGCGTGCTGGTGGGCCTGCTGTTCGGCTTCGAGTTCCTGGCGATCGCGCAGGGGCTGGTCTACACCACCGCCTCGCACATGTCGGTGTTCCTGTACACCGCGCCGATCTTCACGGCGCTGGGCCTGCATTGGCGCGTGCCCGAGGAACGCATGGCGCCGCTGCAATGGCTGGGCGTGGCGGTGGCCTTTGGCGGCATCGCCGTGGCCTTCCTGGGCAACGGCCAGCCGCAAGCGGCCAACGCCGCCAGCAACATGCTGCTGGGCGACGCGCTCGGGCTGCTGGGCGGGCTGCTGTGGGGCGCCACCACGGTCGCGATCCGCCGCACCGCGCTGTCGGAAGCGGCGCCTTCCAAGACCCTGTTCTACCAGATGGCGATCGCCGCGCTGGTGCTGCTGGTCTATGCGGCGGCCACCGGCAACGCCGGCATCCGCTACACGCCTGCGGCCATGCTGAGCGTGGCGTTCCAGTCGGTGGTGGTGGCGCTGTCGAGCTACCTGGCGTGGTTCTGGCTGCTGCGGCGCTACCTGGCCTCGCGCCTGTCGATCCTGTCGTTCATGACGCCGCTGTTCGGGGTGTCGTTCGGCGTGCTGATCCTGGACGAACCGCTGGACGGCGCCTTCGTCGTCGGCGCGCTGATGGTGCTGGCCGGCATCTCGCTGGTGAGCGGCGCCGGTCTGCTGCGCGAGAAGCTGCGGCGCGGCAAGCGCGCCTGAATTGCGCGGATCGGCACGCGGGCTGGCACGCCGGCCGGTGCGCCGGCTGTGGTCCGGGGCATGCCCGGGCCGAAGCGCGGATCGATGCGCCGGCCCTCAGGCCCGGCGCCCGCCGCCCAGGTTCAACACGATCAACGCCGCGCCCGCCAGCACCAGCGCGAAGCCCCACCAGTCGGCGGCATCGGGGCGGTCCCCCACCAGCGCCATCGCGCCCAGCACCCCGACCACCGGCACCATCAACGTGGTCAAGGCCGCCACCGTCGCGCTGACCCGTTCGCTCAGCACGAACCACAGCCAGTACGCCACGGCCGTGCCCAGCACGATGTGGAACGCCAGCGCGCCCGCCACGCGCGGGCTCCAGCCCTGCGTCGGAAAGGCTTCGCCCGCCAGCAGCACGCCGCCCAGCGCGCAGGCCGCGCCCACCGCCAGCTGCCAGGCCGTCACCACGATGCGATGCCCCATCACCGGCCAGCGCTTCAGGTAGACCGTGCCGGCGGCCCACCCGAAGGCGGCGGTGAGCGGGAACACCAGGCCGCGCGCGGCGGCCAGGTCATGATCGGCAAAGATGGCGCGCAGCACCGGCCAGGCCAGCACCGCCACGCCGGCGGCGCCCAGCAGCAAGGCCAGGCCGCGGCGGCGGTCCAGCCGTTCGCCCAGCACCGCCCAGGCCAGCAATGCCGACATCATCGGCATGGTGAACGTGAGCACGGCGGCGCGCGACGTGCTGGTGCTGAGCTGGGCCCAGGCCACCGCCAGGTTGAACACCGCGACGGCCAGGATGCCGCCGACCACGATGCCCGGCCACGAGGCGCGCGGCGGCAGCAGCGCCAGCCTTTTCATGCGCGCCAGCGCCAGCAGCAGCAAGGCGCCGCTGCCCAGCCCCAGCAGGCGCAGGGTGAACGGCGGGCAGATCGACAACACGATCTTGACCGCCGGCCAGTTCAGGCCCCAGAACAGCGCCAACGCAACCGGGATCAGGCGCACGCGGCCTTTTCCCGAGCGATCAGCTCCGCCAGGCCCTGGCGCTGGTTGCCCTCGGCGTCGAAATTGTCGGGGCTCAGCCAGCTCTCGTAGGCCGCGCGCAGGGCCGGCCATTCGCTGTCGATGATCGAGAACCAGGCGGTGTCGCGGCTGCGGCCCTTGTAGACGGTGGCCTGGCGGAAGATGCCTTCGAACTGGAAGCCCAGGCGGGCCGCGGCGGCGCGCGACGGCGCGTTCAGGCTGTCGCACTTCCATTCATAGCGACGGTAGCCCAGCTCGTCGAAGGCGCGGCGCATCAGCAGGAACTGCGCCTCGGTGGCGATGCGGGTGCGCTTGAGCAGCGGCGAGAACGCCACGAAACCGACCTCGATGACGCCGTTGGCGGGGTCGATGCGCATCAGCGACAACGAGCCGATCGCGCGGCCGCTGGCCAGGTCCATGACCGCATGGTGCATGGGATCGCTGGCGGCATGGGCCTGCGCCTGCTCGGCGAACTGGCGGTAGGCGGCCGCGTCGGCGAAGGGGCCGACGCTCATGTAGGTCCAGTCGCGGCCATCGGGCGCCTGGCTGAAGGCGGCGTACAGGTCCGCCGCGTGGCGTTCGGCCGACAGAGGCTCCAGGCGGCAGTAGCGGCCCTGCGCCGGCGCCACCGGCGGACGCGGGCGCGGCGTCCAGCCGGACAGGTCGGGGCCGATGGGTTGTTGATATGCATTGACGCGCGGTTGCATGCTGCGAGGCCTCTCCAGGTTGGGGGAACGCCGCCGCCAATGGCGGACGCCCGCCAGGGTAATTTCCGTCACGGCGGACCCTGGCACGCTCTCACGATAGCCAAACCGTGGCATGATAAAAAGCACCACGGTCCGTAAATTTAATAGAGCCATGACAGAACCTGCCGCCCTGCTCTCCAGCCCGCTGGCGCGCGGCCCGGGCGCCCTGCCGCGCCAGCGCCAGCTGATCCAGCGGCTCAAGCAGGCCATCCTGGCGGGCCAGTTGCCGGCGGGCGGCAAGCTGCCGGCCTCGCGCGTGCTGGCCGACGAACTGCGCATCTCGCGCAACACCGTGCTGATCGCCTACGAACAGTTGACCGCCGAAGGCTACGTCATCGCCGACCGCCAGGGCACGCGCGTGGCGCCGCTGTCGGCCGCCGCCGCCAGCGCGGCGAAGCAGGCCACCCGGCGCGCCGCCGAGCAGGCGGCCAGACCGGCCCCCGGGCCGGCCGCGGGACAGGCGCCCCGGCCCGAGGCGCCCGTCTTTCGCACCGCCGCCCGCCTGTCGCGCATCATCGCGACGTGCGCCCCCAACGATGGCTCGCTGCCGCTCACGCCCGGCACCCCCGCGCTGACCCAGTTTCCCATCAGCGCGTGGCGCCGGGCCCAGGACCGGGCGCTGCAGGCGGCGCCCGCCGCCACGCTGGGCTACGGCCCGCCGGTGGGCGAACCCGCGCTGCGCGAAGCCATCGCCCAGTACCTGCGGGTGTCGCGCGGGGTCAATTGCGATGCCTCGCGCATCGTCATCACGGAAGGCGCCCAGGGCGCGCTGGCACTGTGCGTGCAACTGCTGACCAATCCCGGCGACACCGCCTGGCTGGAGGAACCCGGCTACCGCGGCGCGAAGTCGGCCTTCCACGCGGGCGACCTGAACGTGGTGGCGATGCGGGTCGACGCCGACGGCCTGGCCATCAGCGAGGACGACTGGCGCACCCGGCCGCCGCGCCTGATCCAGGCCACGCCCACGCACCAGTACCCGACCGGCGCCGTGCTGTCGCTGGCGCGCCGGCTCGACCTGCTGGAACGGGCGCGCCGCGCCGGCGCCTGGATCATCGAGGACGACTACGACAGCGAATTCCGCCACCAGGGCGAGCCGATCGCCGCGATGCAGGGCCTGCTGCCCGACGCGCCGGTGCTGTACGTGGGCACGTTCAGCAAGACCATGTTCCCGGCGCTGCGGCTGGGTTTCCTGGTGCTGCCGCAGGCGATCGCCGGGCCGGCCATGCCTTCGATCGTGGAAATGCTGCGCGGCGGGCACCGGCTGGAACAGCTGACGATGGCCGCCTTCATCGAAAACGGCCAGTTCTCGCGTCACCTGGGCCGCATGCGGCGGCTGTACCGCGAGCGCCAGGCGGCGCTGCGCGAGGCGCTGGCGCAACACCTGGGCATCGACCATGAAGTGCTGGGCGGCCACAGCGGCCTGCACCTGACGGTGCGGCTGCCGCCCGATGTGCCCGACCGCGCCGTCGTCGAGCAGGCGCGCCGGCTGGGCATGAATCCGAACGCGCTGTCGACTTTCGCCATCACGCCGCAGCCGCAGGACAACGGTCTGGTGATCGGCTACGGCAACACCAGCGCCGACCGCTACCCGGCGCTGGTCAGGCAATTGGGCAAGCTGGCGGCGGCGCTGCGCCACTGAAACGCTGAATCTCAGCGGCGCGAATCGAGCGCCATGCGCAGCGCCAGGCCGGCCAGCACCGTGCCCATCAGCCATCGCTGGACCGCGATCCACAGCGGCCGGCCGGCCAGGAAGCCGGCGATCGACCCCGCCATGATCGCGATGACGGCGTTGACCGACAGGCTGATGGCAACCTGCGTCAATCCCAGCGCGATCGACTGGGTGAACACGCTGCCATGGTCGGGCTGGATGAACTGCGGCAGCAGCGACACGTACAGCACGGCGATCTTGGGATTGAGCAGGTTGGTCAAAAGCCCCATCGTGAACAGCGTGCGCGGGCTGCTGGCCGGCAGCTCGCGCACCTGGAACGGCGAACGCCCGCCCGGGCGCACCGCCTGCCAGGCCAGGTACAGCAGATAGAGCGCGCCGCCGAAGCGCAGCGCGTCGTAGGCGTACGGCACCGACATCAGCAGCACCGTCAGGCCGAATGCCGCGCACAGCACGTAGAAGATGAAGCCCACCGCCACGCCGGACAACGAGATCAGCCCCGCCTTGGGCCCCTGCGAAATCGAGCGGGACACCAGGTAGATCATGTTGGGCCCGGGCGTGAGCACCATGCCCAGGGCGACCAGGGCGAACGTCAGGAGATTGGCGATGTCAGGCATGATGCGCCGGCGCGGGCCGGTCGGTAATGGGAAGATGAACAGCCACGTTATCTGAAATCTGTATCGGAACAGCGGATTTTTTCGTGCGGCGTGGCGGCCTGGAAACAACACACCGGCGGCGATTAAATGTCGCCGGATGGGCCGCGGCGGCCGCGAGGTATACAGTGATCGGCTAGGGCCTGCTCACACTAAAAGGAGCCTCGCATGAGTACCCAAATGAGTGACTATCAAGGCGCGAAGCGCAGTCGTGGCAGGTCCCCGGCGAGCATTCGCAACGCTGAGAGGCGCTCATTTGGGTACTCACCCTTCGGGCAGGCCGGTAATCGGGCGCCAGGCGTCGTTGCGCTCACCTTGCGTGGCACAGCCACGCGGCGGCGACCGCGCCTAGCCTGGCGCCCGATTACCGGCCTGTGCGAGGCTCCTTTTAGTGTGAACAGGCCCTAAGGCCGCAAGCCCCGGGAGGATCCACGCATGCCACCACGATCATCACCCGCCACGCCCGCCGCCGGCCGTGCCGGCGCCATCCGCGTCGGCGTGGGCGGCTGGACCTACGCGCCCTGGCGCGGCGCCTTCTACCCCGACGACCTGCCGCACGCGCGCGAACTCGAATACGCCAGCCGCCAGCTCACCGCCATCGAGGTCAACGGCACCTACTACAGCAGCCAGAAGCCGGCCACCTTCGCCAAGTGGCGCGACGAGACGCCAGATGATTTCGTGTTCTCGCTCAAGGCCTCGCGCTATGCCACCAACCGACGCGAACTGGCCGGCGCCGGGGAATCGGTGCATCGCTTCGTGCACGGCGGCATCGCCGAGCTGGGCCCCAAGCTGGGGCCGATCGTGTGGCAGTTCGCGCCCACCAAGGTGTTCAACGCCGACGACTTCGGCGCCTTCCTGGCGCTGTTGCCGGACGCGGTGGACGGGCTGCCGCTGCGCCACGTGATGGACGTGCGCCACGCCAGCTTCGCCTGCGAAGAATACCTGGCCCTGGCGCGCCGCCACGCCGTGGCCACGGTCTACACCGACAGCGAAGACTACCCCTCGCTGGCCGATGCCACCGGCGATTTCATCTATGCGCGGCTGATGCGCGCCAGCACCGCCTTCAAGGCCGGCTATGCGCCCAAGGTGCTGGACGCCTGGGCCGACCGCCTGCGCACCTGGGCGCGCGGCGCCGATCCGGACGACCTGCCACGGGTGGGCACGCGCAAGCCGTCGGGCGCGACGCGCCCGCGCGACGTCTTCGCCTTCTTCATCAATGGCGCCAAGGAGCGCGCGCCGGCGGCGGCGCGCGCGATGATCGAGCGGCTGTAGCCGGCGCGGCCGCGCCGGGCCGCCTGGCGCGGCTGTGCCGGCCGTCAAAGGATGCCGGCCCCGGGGACCGGCGACGGCGTCAATTCGCGACCGGCGTGCGCAGGGTCACGAATTCCTCGGCGGCGGTGGGATGGATGCCGATGGTGTCGTCGAACACGCGCTTGGTGGCGCCTGCCTTGAGCGCGATGGCGATGCCCTGCACGATCTCGCCGGCGTCGGGGCCGACCATGTGCACGCCCAGCACCTTGTCGGTGTCGGCGTCGACGATCAGCTTCATCAGGGTCTTTTCCTGCGATTCGGTCAGCGTCAGCTTCATGGGACGGAAGCGGCTTTCGAACAGCTTGACCGGATGGCCGGCGGCGCGCGCCTCTTCGGTGGTCATGCCGACGGTGCCGATGTTGGGCAGGCTGAACACGGCGGTGGGAATCAGCTTGTAGTCGACCTTGCGGTATTCCTCCGGGCGGAACAGGCGGCGCGCCACCGCCATGCCCTCGGCCAGCGCCACCGGCGTCAACGGCACGCGGCCAATGACGTCGCCGATCGCCAGGATCGAGGGTTCGCTGGTGCGGTATTCGTCGTCCACCGCGATGAAGCCCTTGTCGTCGAGCTTGACGCCGGTGTTCTCCAGGCCCAGGTTGTCCAGCATCGGCCGGCGGCCGGTGGCGTAGAACACGCAATCGGCCTCGATCACGCCGCCGTCCTTGAGCGTGGCGGCCAGGGTGCCGTCGGCGCGCTTGTCGATGCGCGCCACCTCGGCGTTGAACTTCAGGTCGATGCCCTTCTTGGCGAGTTCGTCGCGCAGGTGCTCGCGCACCGCCTGGTCGAAGCCGCGCAGGAACAGCGGACCGCGGTAGACCTGGGTGGTCTGCGCGCCCATGCCGTTGAAGATCGAGGCGAACTCGACCGCGATGTAGCCGCCGCCCACCACCAGCACCCGGCGCGGCAGCGTCTTCAGGAAGAAGGCCTCGTTCGAGGTGATGGCGTGTTCCTTGCCGGGAATGTCCGGCACCTGGGGCCAGCCGCCGGTGGCCACCAGGATGTTGGCGGCGGTATAGGACTTGCCGTCGACCTCGACGGTGTGCGGGTCCTTGATGCGGGCGTGGGCTTCCAGCAGCGTCACGCCGCTATTGACCAGCAAGTTGCGGTAAATGCCGTTAAGACGCTCGATCTCGCGGTTCTTGTTGGCGATCAGCGTGGGCCAGTCGAAGCTGGGCTGGCCGGCGTTCCAGCCAAAGCCGTGGGCCTGTTCGAAGTCTTCGCTGTAGTGGGCGCCGTAGACCAGCAGCTTCTTGGGCACGCAGCCCACGTTGACGCAGGTGCCGCCCAGGTAGCGGCTTTCGGCCACCGCCACGCGGGCGCCGAAACCGGCCGCGAAGCGGGCCGCGCGCACGCCGCCGGAGCCCGCGCCGATCACAAACAGGTCGAAATCGAATGCCATGGTGTTTCCTTCGCCGTCCCGCTGCCGGGACGCATTTCACTGTCGGGAGAAGCGCTATTTTGCACCAGTGCGGCCCCGTCGGCCGCCATGCCCCCAGCCCCGGCCCGGTCACACCGTCGGAGATCCGGCGCGGATCCGGACCAGCGGCCCGTCACCGCGCCGGCGCGCCCCGGTGACAGGATGCCGGCGTCGCGGCCCGGCCGCCCGCGCGCCCTACGGCAAGGCCGCCGACACCGCCTCCGGATCCAGCCCGTAGCGCCGGATCGCCTCGGCCGCCCGCTCCGCCGGCAGCACGCCGTCGTCGGCCAGCGCCTTGAGCGTGGCCAGCGCGATGTGGTGCCGGTCCACTTCAAAGAACGCCCGCAGCGCCTGGCGCGTATCCGAACGGCCGAAGCCGTCGGTGCCCAGCGTCACGTAGCGGCGCCCCACGAAAGGACGGATCTGCTCGGCCACCGTCTTCATGTAGTCGGTGGCCGCGATCACGGGCCCCGAGGTGTCGGCCAGGCGCGTTTCGACGAACCCCTGGCGCGCCGCGTCCAGCGGATGCAGGCGGTTCCAGCGCTCGGTCTCCTGGCCGTCGCGGCGCAGCTCGGAATAGCTGGTGACGCTCCAGACGTCGGCCGCCACGCCGAAGTCCTGTTGCAGCAAGTCGGCGGCGGCCAGGGTCTCGCCCAGGATGGCGCCGCTGCCCAGCAGTTGCGCGCGGACCTCGCCCGGCGCGCCCTCGCGCAGGCGGTACATGCCCTTCAGGATGCCGGCCTCGGCGCCTTCCGGCATCGGCGGATGGGCGGTCTTCTCGTTGATCAGCGTCAGGTAGTAGAAGACGTCTTCCTGCTCCTGGTACATGCGGCGCATGCCGTCCTGCACGATCACGGCGATCTCGTAGGCGTAGGCCGGGTCGTAGGCGATGCACGACGGGATCACCGAGGCCAGCACGTGGCTGTGGCCGTCGTCATGCTGCAGGCCCTCGCCTTCCAGCGTGGTGCGGCCCGAAGTCGCGCCCAGCAGGAAGCCGCGCGCGCGGATGTCGCCCGCCGCCCAGGCCAGGTCGCCCACGCGCTGGAAACCGAACATCGAATAGAAGATGTAGAACGGGATCGTGGCCACGCCATGGGTGCTGTAGGCGGTGGCGGCGGCAATCCATGAAGCCATGGCGCCCGATTCGTTGATGCCTTCCTGCAGGATCTGGCCGCGCCGGTCCTCGCGGTAGACGCTGAGCTGGTCGGCGTCCTGCGGCGTGTACAGCTGGCCCACGTGCGAGTAGATGCCGACCTGGCGGAACATGCCGTCCATGCCGAAGGTGCGCGATTCATCGGGCACGATGGGCACCACGCGCCCGCCGATCTGCGGATCCTTGAGCAACTGCGCCAGGATGCGCACGAACGCCATGGTGGTGGAGAATTCGCGGCCGTCGCTGCCCTTCAGGTGCGCGGCGAAGGCTTCCAGCGCGGGCGTGGCCTGCGGGCCCGGGCCGGCCGGACGCAGCGGCAGGTGGCCGCCGGCGCGCCGGGTGGCGGCTTCCAGGTAGGCCTGTTCCGGGCTGCCGGGTTCCGGCTTGAGGTACGGAATGTCCGCCAGGCGCTCGTCCGGCACCGGCAGGTCGAAGCGATCGCGGTACGCGCGCACCGCCGGGTCGGCCATCTTCTTCTGCTGGTGGTTGGTGTTGGCGGCTTCGCCGGCCGCGCCCATGCCGTAGCCCTTGACGGTCTTGGCCAGGATCACCGTGGGCTGGCCGCGATGCGCCAGCGCCGCGGCGTAGGCCGCGTGCATCTTGACCGGGTCGTGGCCGCCGCGGTTGAGCGCGCCGATCTCGTCGTCGCTCAGGTGCGCCACGCGCTCGAGCAGCACCGGGTCGGCGCCGAAGAAATGTTCGCGCACGTAGGCGCCGCCGCGCGCCTTGAACACCTGGTATTCGCCGTCCACGCATTCCATCATGCGGCGCCGCAGGCGGCCGTCGTGGTCCTGCGCCAGCAGCGCGTCCCAGCCGCCGCCCCAGATCACCTTGATGACGTTCCAGCCGGCGCCGCGATAGACGCTTTCCAGTTCCTGGATGATCTTGGCGTTGCCGCGCACCGGGCCGTCCAGGCGCTGCAGGTTGCAGTTGACCACGAAGATCAGGTTGTCGAGCTTTTCGCGGCCGGCCATGGCGACTGCCGCCAGCGTCTCGGGCTGGTCCTGCTCGCCGTCGCCCAGGAAGCCCCACACGCGCCGGTCCTGCACCGCGATCAGGCCGCGGTCTTCCAGGTAGCGCATGTAGCGCGCCTGGTAGGCCGCCATCAGCGGCCCCAGGCCCATCGACACGGTCGGGAACTGCCAGAAGCCGGGCATGGTGCGCGGATGCGGATACGACGCCAGCCCGCCGCCGCCGATCTCGCGGCGGAAGCGGTCCAGCTCCGCTTCGGACAGGCGCCCTTCCAGGTAGGCGCGGGCGTAGATGCCGGGCGCCGAATGGCCCTGGATGTAGAGCATGTCGCCCAGGTAGTCCGGCGTGGCGGCGCGGAAGAAATGGCGGTAGCCGGTTTCGTACAGGGTGGTGGCCGAGGCATAGGTGGCGATGTGCCCGCCCACGCCGGAATGCTTGCCGGCGCGCAGCACCATGGCCATGGCGTTCCAGCGCAGATAGGCGTCCAGCCGCGCCTCGATGCGGGTGTCGCCGGGGAACGGCGCCTGGGCCGGCAGGCCGATCGTGTTGACGTAGGGCGTGACGCCGGCCGCGGCATAGCCGCCGCTGCGGGCGCGGTCCTGGTCGATCAGGCGGTCCAGCAGGTAATGCGTGCGCGGCAGGCCTTCGTGCGCCAGCACAGCCTGCATCGCGTCCAGCCACTCGCTGGTTTCTTCGGGGTCGATGTCGACGCAGTCGATCTCGGGTTCCATGGGCATCCTCCTTGTGGTGCGCAAGCGGCGCCCGGACACGAAAGGTCGGCGCCATCGTTTCACATCGTGAATTGCA
Source organism: Achromobacter sp. EG18 (assembly GCF_059759395.1). Taxonomy (NCBI): domain Bacteria; kingdom Pseudomonadati; phylum Pseudomonadota; class Betaproteobacteria; order Burkholderiales; family Alcaligenaceae; genus Achromobacter; species Achromobacter sp. EG18. Next base: position 348,001 of record NZ_CM186213.1, on the reverse strand, counting down.
TTTGCATAATGTGCAATTGCAATCGTATGGAGGTTTTTGAACAATTGCAAGTGCAACTATTTGAGCGAATGGACGGCACCCACGGGACCAGGCCCGACGGCGGGAACTTGGAGGCGGCCGCGCCAACCTGCGGGCGGGACAACGGCGAGGAAGGAAGGAAGGAAGGAAGGAAGCGGCCCGGCCATCGCGGCCGGGCTCCTGTCCGCGCCTAGCGCGCGGCGTCCATCATGTACGCCACGGCGGCGCGCAGCGTGGCCTCGTCGGCGGCGGTGCCGCCGCGCGGCGGCATGGCGCCCTTGCCATTGAGCACCGTGGCCAGCAGCGCGTCGGCGCCCTGCGCCAGGAACGGCGCCCAGGCCTGCTTGTCGCCCAGCTTGGGCGCGTTGGCCACGCCGCTGGCGTGGCATACCACACAGGCCGAGCGGTACAGCTTTTCACCGGCCGGGTCGAGCTGCGCCGGCGCGTCGGCCGCGGCATGGGCGAGCCCGCCCACGGCCAGGCCGGCCGCCAGTGCCAATCTGATTGCGAGGGACATGGCGGGCTCCTGGTCAGCGCGGAATCGGCGCGGGCGCCTTGATCTGCTTCATCAGGTCGTCGTTCCACTTGCCCTCGACCTTGATGTGGCCGGCCGCGCCCAGTTCGAAGGCCTCGATCAGGTTGTGGTTCAGGTAGGCATACACGCCAGGCTGCTTGAAGGTGTAGAGCGCGGCGCCGGCCGACCCGCCGCGGATGAACCAGGTTTCCAGGTCGCGCTGCGGCGGGTTGGCGAACTTGCCGGTCTCCCAGACCCAGTCGCCATGGCCGCCGATCAGGTGCGGGCGGGTGTCGCGATTGGCCTGCGAGTGGATCAGCAGCACGGTCTCGCCGACCTTGGCGGTGAGCGCGTTGGCGCCGGTCAGCGCGCCGACCTTGCCATTGAAGACGATGTGCGACGGCGTCAGCGTGCGCATCACCTGCACCGTGTCGCCATAGCTTTCGGCCAGCGTGGCGTAGTCCTTGTACTTGCCGTCCGGGCCCTTGGGGATGTACAGGTCGAACTCGCCGATGGTGTAGGCGCGGTCGTAATGCAGCGGCTTGCCCTGCGGATCCTTCAGGCCGTCTCGCGGCAGCACCATCAGCGTGCCGCTCATGCCCGACACCACGTGCCAGGGCACCATGCCTTCGGGCGCGCAGTGGTAGACGAAGGTGCCGCTGCGGTCGGCCTTGAAGCGCAGCGTGGCCTGCTCGCCAGGGTTGACGTTGGTGAGCTTGGCGCCGCCCAGCGCGCCGGTGGCGCCGTGGAAGTCGACGTTGTGCGGCATGGCGTTGGTGGCCGGGTTGACCAGCGTCAGCTGGACGTAGTCGCCCTCGTGCACCACCAGCGTGGGGCCGGGCATGGAGCCGTTGAACGTCATGGCCTGCAGCGTCGTGCCCTTGTCGTCGATCACCATCTTCTTTTCCTCGATGGTCATGGTGAATTCGACGACTTTGGGGCCCGACTTGGTCGCCTGCTCGTGCGGGTGCACCTGGGGCGGAGCGACCAGCGTGACCTTGGTATGGGGCAGCTTGTCGGCGTCCTGCGCCCAGGCGGTCCCGGCGGCCATCGTAAAAGCCAGCGCCGCCGCCAGCAAAGTGGGCCGTAATGCGTTCATGTCCAGCTCCTTATCGGGTTTTCAACTGCCGTGTAGGTCGGCAACCCTATTGAATGGCGCATGCCCTTCCCGTTCTTTGCTGTAGCGCAAACTCGGCGCCAGCCTGGCGCCGCGCGCGCATTGCCACGGCCGGGTGGCGGTGCCACCATGAAAGCGCAATCCCCCCATGCCAGGAGCCCGTGATGCCGTCGCCCCTTTGTCATGCCCTGCTGCGCAATCTGGATCTCTTCAAGCCCTTGTCAGATGCGCAGCTGGAATCCGCGCTGCGCGGCGCGCAGCCCTGCCGGCTCGAAGTTGGCGCCGTGGTCTACCACCAGGGCGCCAGCGCCGCGCATTTCTTCGTGCTGCTCAGCGGCTGCCTGAAAGTGGCGCAGGTCACGCCCGAAGGCGGCCAGGTGGTGGTGCGCTACGTCAATCCCGGCGATCTTTTCGGCCTGGCGTGCGCCATGCGCCAGCCACGCTATCCCGCCACCGTGCTGGCGGTGCAGGAAAGCGTCTGCCTGGCCTGGCCCGATGCGCTCTGGGAGCATTTCACCAATCACCACCCGCAGCTGGCAGCACAGGCCCTGCAGACCATGGGCCGGCGGCTGCAGGACGCGCACCTGCGCATCCAGGAACTGTCCAACGACGAGGTCGAGCAGCGCGTGGCCCGCGCCATCCTGCGGCTGGTGGACAGCGCCGGCGAACCCACGGCCGACGGCATCGGCATCGCCTTTCCCATCACGCGCCAGGACATCGCCGAGATGACCGGCACCACCCTGCACACCGTCAGCCGCCTGCTCAGCGGCTGGAAACAGCGCGGCATCGTCGACAGCGGCCGCAAGCGCATCGTGCTGCGCTCGCCCGCCGCGCTGGCGCGGGTGGGCGCGCACGCGGCGGCGCCGACCTGTGCGGGCTGCACATCCTGTATCGACGGGCCGCCCGGGCCAGGCGACGCATTTCATCGCTGACAGGCAGTAGCCGTGGCTGCAGATCGCCCCTGTTTTTCCCCGCCCCAATCCGTATTTCGCGACGCCCGATCGAGGCAACTGGCGATGGTGAGAAAACCAGCCTAGCGTCGCAAATAGCGTCGTCGCGGCCCGTTCATCGGGTGCTAAACTGAATTCCAGATCTACCGCACTATCACCATGTACAACGGCACTGGAATCTATTCTCTGCGGGAAGCCGGCAAACTGGTGCAAGCCAAGCCGCGCGACTTGAACCGTTGGCTATTTGGGTATCATTTCCCCAAGAAAGGCCCCAATGGGGAAGACCTGCGGGCGTTTTCTCCACCGCTTTGGCAAACGCAGGTGGATGTATCCGAACACGAGGAACCGATCATCGGCTTTCAGGACCTTCTGGAAGTCAGATTCGTCCGAGCCTTTATCCAGCACGGAATTCCGCTGATCGTCATACGGAAATGCCTGGAAAGCGCTCGATCCATCTACGGCGTGGCATACCCATTCACAAACCTGCAGTTCAAGACAGACGGCAAGACGATTTTTGGCGAAGCGTTGAAGCAGGCGGAAAGCGAAGGAACCTCTCTTGTCGATTTGAAGAACCGTCAGAACGTCTTTCGCGACATCATCACACCGTCGCTGTATGCGGGCATCGAGTACAACGGCGCCCAGGCGACAAAGTGGTATCCAACGTTGAAACGCGAACGCATTGTCCTTGATCCATCGAGACAATTCGGCAGTCCCATCATCGAAGACACGGGCACGCCCACTGACATTCTCTACGCCTCATATCTTGCGGAAGGCGAAAACGAAAACGCCATCGCGTCCACCTCGGCGATCTACGATGTTCCGCATAGATTTGTACGCGCTGCTGTCCGGTTCGAATCCAGCCTGAAGCAGAGAACCCATTGAATTTCCTGTTTGACAACAATCTGCCGCCCGCCTGGGCCGCCACGATGGGCGCCGCGAGCAGACGTCGATTTACAAGCACGGCGTTGGAGAAAGTTGTCCAACTGCGCGAACGATTCCCCGCCAACACGCAAGACCTTGCATGGCTTGAACCGCTGGGTCGAGAAAAGAACTGGTGCGTCATTTCCTGCGATGCATTTCGCAAGCAGAATGGCGCGGAGCGTCGGGCGATTCGCCAGTTTGGACTGTCCGTCTTTGTGCTTCAGCCATCGTGGGCGTCCAAGCCATATTGGGAAAAAACGGCCCAGTTCATTTTGTGGTGGCCAAGAATCGTCGACCAAGCCAATGCGGTGGAAGCTTCCGCGCTGGAAGTACCGTGGCGCGCTTCGGGTAGATTTCGCCAGTTGTAGGTCTATCTCAGGGCCCCGTCGGCGCCTGGTCTCGACACGCCCGGCGGCAGTATTCTCCTTCATGTTTCATGCCCTGCCGCCTCAGGCCGGGTTGTCCTCCCGCACCAGCCTCAGCCCCAGGTTGGCCGGCGGCACGCCGACCGAGCAGGCGCCGCCCTTGGGGTCGCGGATGAAGTCGGGCAGATAGGCGATGTGCCGCCCCGCCGCGACGCGGATGCCGCAGTTGCGGTCGGCGCCGTCGTCAGGGCCGGCTGTCCCCGCCTCGCCCCCCTGCGTGAGCGCCAGGATGCGCCGCGTGTAGCAGTCATCGGTCCATTCCCACACGCTGCCCGCCATGTCCATCAGCCCGGTGGCATTGGTGCCATAGGCGCCGAACGGGCGCACCTCGGTGGCTTCCTGGCCGCGCCGGGTCTGCGCGTCGTACTCGGCCAGCCAGCGCTGCGCCGGATCGGCGTCCGAGGCGGGCAGCGGCGTTTCCTCGCGGTAGGCCTCGCCGGCCGCATAGACCCATTCGGCATACGTCGGCAGGCGCCAGCGTTGCCCGCTGCGGGCCGACAGCCAGGCGGCGTAGGCCGAGGCGTCGCTCCAGCTCAGGCCGATCGCGGGCAGGTCCGGCGCGTCCAGGGTCCGGAAGCCGGGATCCAGCGGCTTGCAGGCGCCGGCGCGGACACAGGCCGCATACTCGGCCTGGCTGACCTGGCGCGTCATGATGACGACGCCGCGCGCCAGCTCCGCGCGCAGCGGCGCCGGCGACACCGGATAGCCGTTGCGCAGCGTCTCGCCCGGCGGCAGGTAGGCTACCTGCCCCGGCGGCAGCCGCGACACGTCGGGGGAAAGGGAACGGGCCCGCTCGGCGGGCCCGCAGGCGGTCAACAGGACCAGGAAGACAGCGGCCAGCGGGCGGCGCATGGATGGCGCTCCGGTTGCGCCCGGGGTCACGATACCCCAGGATCCGCTGTCATTGGAACGCCGCCCGGCCTGGTCCTCTTTGCGCTGGCGCAATGAGCGCAATGGACCGGGCGCAAACAGCAGGCCGCCGCCCCGTGGATGCGCCTGCCGCGCGCATCCACGCCGGATCCGCAAGCTAGCGGCGCGCGGGCTCGGCCCGCAGGGCCGGCTCGGCCGCGGCGGGCTTGCCGCTGAGCAGGCCCAGGATGACCTGCACCACCATCGCCAGCGCGCCCAGCAGGAACACCACGTCGCCGAAGGTGCGGCCCCAGCGCAGGGTCTTGAGGATGTCCTGCTGCATGAAGGCCTCGCTGCGCGCGTACCACATGCCTTCGCTGACGCTGGCATGGAACTGGATCAGGCCGATCGGCAGCAGGCTGGTGAAGATCATCAGCGCCAGGCCCAGGTTCAGGCCCCAGAAGGCCAGCTTCATCAGGCCGGGGCTGAGCGCGTACTGCGGCCGGATGTAGCGCAGCACCAGCAGCGTGAAGCCCAGCGCCAGGAAGCCGTAGACCCCGAACAGCGCGGCGTGCGCGTGCACCGGCGTGGTGTTCAGGCCCTGGATGTAGTACAGCGACACCGGCGGGTTGATCATGAAGCCGAACACGCCCGCGCCCAGCATGTTCCAGAAGGCCACCGCCACGAAGCACATCAGCGGCCACTTCAGGTTTTCCATCCACGGCGCGCGCGTCTTCAAGCGCCAGTTCTCCCAGGCTTCGTGGCCCAGCACGATCAGCGGCACCACTTCCAGCGCCGAGAAGCTGGCGCCCACCGCCATCACCGGCGTGGTGGTGCCGGCGAAGTACAGGTGGTGGAAGGTGCCGGGAATGCCGCCCAGCATGAACAGCGAGGCCGAGGCCAGGCTGGCGGTGGTGGCCAGGCGGCGCGACACCAGGCCCAGCGTCGAGAAGATGAAGGCCAGCGCGGTGGTGGCGAACACTTCGAAGAAGCCTTCGACCCACAGGTGCACGATCCACCAGCGCCAGTACTCCATCACGGTCAGGTGGGTGCGCTCGCCGTAGAAGAAGCCGGCGCCGTAGAACAGGCCGATGGCGCCGACCGACGCGGTCAGCAGCGCCAGCAGGTTCTTGTCGCCGCCCGGCGTGCGCAGCGCCGGCACGATGCCGCGCAGCATCAGCACCAGCCAGAAGCAGATGCCGGCGAACTTGCCGATCTGCCACAGGCGGCCCAGGTCGACGTATTCATAACCCTGGTGGCCCAGCCAGAAATTCAGGTCCGGCGGCATGATCTGCGCGATCGCCAGGTAGTTGCCGGCGAACGAACCGACCACCACCAGCACCAGCGCCCAGAACAGGATGTCGACCCCGGCCTTCTGGTACTTCGGATCGCGCCCGCCATTGATCAGCGGCGCCAGGAACAGGCCAGCGGCCAGGAAGCCGGTGGCGATCCAGAACAACGCGCTCTGGATGTGCCAGGTGCGCACCAGCGAATAAGGGAACCACTGCGACAGGTCGATGCCATAGAACTTCTGCCCCTCGACCGTGTAGTGCGCGGTGAAGCCGCCCAGCAGCACCTGAAAGCCGAACAGCGCCACCACCAGGAACAGGTATTTGCCCAGCGCCCGCTGCGAAGGCGTGAGCGCGAAGGTGGTGAGCGGGTCGCGCGCGGGGGCCGGCGGCTCGTCCTCTTCCTTGCCGCGCAGGAAGGCCCAGGCCCAGATCAGCAGGCCGATGCCGGCCAGCAGCACCACCACGCTGATGATCGACCACATCACGTTTTCACTGCTGGGGTGGTTGCCGATCAGCGGTTCGTGCGGCCAGTTGTTGGTGTAGGTGACCGAGGTGCCCTCGCGCTCGGTGGCGGCGGCCCAGGCGGTCCAGAAGAAGAAGTGCGTCATCTGCCGGCGACGGTTGGCGTCCGGCAGGGTGTTCTCCTTCATGGCGTAGTTTTCGCGGCTGCGATGCAGCGCCGGCGCGTCCGAGAACAACTGGTCGTAGTAGGCCTCGGTCTGCGCCACGGCCTGCGCCCGGCGCGGGCTGAGCGTGAGCTTGCCGCCGGCCGCGTCCGCGCGGTTGGCGCGGTACTCGGCCTTGAGCTGCTCGCGCAGCGCGGCCTGGGCCGGCGCGTCGAGCTGGCCGTAGTCGCGGCCGTGCGCATCGCGCGCCGCCAGATCGAGCCAGGCCATCAGCTCGCGGTGCAGCCAATCGGCGGTCCAGTCGGGCGCCTGGTAGGCGCCATGGCCCCAGATCGAGCCCAGCTGCATGCCGCCGATGGACTGCCAGGCGGTCTGGCCATCGAGAATGTCGTCGCGGCCGAACAGGCGCGTGCCGTCGGCGCTGGCGACCTCCTCTGGAATGGGCGGCGCCTGTCGGTAGACTTCACCGCCATAGAAGCCGAGCAATGCGAACGTGACCGCCAACACGGCGATCAACGTGAACCATAACCTTCGATACGGGCCCATGATGGGAACACCCTCCTGTGTTGCGTTGTGGGGTATGCCCTCCCATGCGAAATTCGTGCCAGGGAAAAAACCAGGAAAATCAGCAACTTGAAACAGGGCCGGTGCTTTCTACCCGAACCTGGCAGGGTATAAAGAACCGGCATGCGGTGATTTCCACCCTGCCAGCGGCGGTCCGGGCCTCTACAATCCGGGCTGCGAAATCTCTAGACAAAAGGAAGCGACCGCATGGCCACGGGCAAGCCCGACGCGTGGAGCCTCTTCCTGACCGCGCATGCGCTGGTGGTGGAAGAGATCGAGAAACGACTGTCCGCCGCCGGCCTGCCGCCGCTGGCGTGGTATGACGCGCTGTGGGCGCTGGAGCGCGCGCCGCAAGGCACCGCGCGCATGTTCGAGATGGCCGAGCGCATGGTCATCGCGCGCTACAACCTGACGCGCCTGATGGACCGCATCGAGGCCGCCGGACTGGTCGAGCGCTTCCGTTCCGACGAGGACCGCCGCGCCACCTATGCCCGCATCACGCCGGACGGCCTGGCGCTGCGGCGCAAGATGTGGAAGGTCTACGGCCCGGCCATCGACGAATTGTTCCTGTCGCAACTGCCGCAAGCGCAGCAGGACGCCATGGCCGAGCAGTTCCGCCAGATCGCCCGCCATGCGCGGGCCTTGTCCAAACCCGCCGCCTGACCCGGCCGCCACGGAGTCCGCATGTCCGCCCGTCCGCCCCTGCACATCGGCATCGTCGCCTGCTCGGCGGAAGGCGCCGCGCTCTGCTACCGCACGATCTGCGCCGAGGGCGCCCAACGCCTGGGGCCGCACGCGCACCCCGAGGTGTCGTTGCACAGTCTGTCGCTGGCGGACTACGTGGCGTGCCTGGAACGCAATGACCTGGCCGGCGTGGGCGCGCTGATGCTGACCTCCGCGAACCGGTTGGCGCTCGCCGGCGCGGATTTCCTGGTCTGCCCCGACAACACCATCCACCAGGCGCTGGACCACGTGCTGCCGCGCTCGCCCCTGCCCTGGCTGCACATCGCCGAGGAAGTCGCCGCCGTGGCGGCCGCGCGCGGCCTGCGCCGCATCGGCATCCTCGGGACGCGCTGGCTGGTCGACAGCGCGGTCTACCCCGACAAGCTGCGGGCGCGCGGGCTGGACTACGTGCGCCCGGCGCCAGACGACCGCGACCTGCTGGCGCGCGTCATCATGGACGAACTGGTCTACGGCGTCTTCAAGCCCGAATCGGTGGCCTTGCTGCAAGGCGTGGTGGCGCGGCTGCGCGACGCCGGTTGCGACGCGGTGGTGCTGGGCTGCACCGAATTGCCGCTGGTGCTGGACGACGCCAACTGCGCGCTGCCGACGCTGGACTCCACCCGCATCCTGGCGCGCGCGGCCCTGGATCGCGCCCTGAACGCGCCTACGCCGCCGCGCGCGGCGGCCTGAGGCGCGCGCGCGTTCAGAGCTGGTCCAGCCCGTACTGGCGCAGACGATCCAGCGCCAGCACCTTGATCTGGTTGTACGACAGCGCCAGCACGCCCTGGTCCGCCAGCGTCTGCAAGGCCTGGTTGACGCGCTGGCGCGACAGGCCCGTCAGGTAGCCCAATTCTTCCTGTGAAATCGCCAGCGTCAGGTCGGTGGACGGATACAGCTGCGGGTTGAACAGCTGCGCCAGCGACTGCGCCACGCGCGCATCGGCGTCCAGCAGGCGATGGTTCTGGATCGAGGCGATGAACTCGCCCATGCGGTCGTTCAACTGGCCGATGACGAAATGCGAGAACGGCAGGCTGGCGGCCAGCAGCGCATGAAAGGTGGCGGCCGGCACCAGCAGCACCAGCGACGGCTGGATCGCCACCACGTCGTACTTGCGCAGTTCTCGCTTGATGACGCTGCCCTCGCCGAACCAGCCGCCCGGCGGCACTCCCGAGAACGTGCAGCTGCGCCCCGACTCGTTGTAGATCGCCAGTTTCAGCAGGCCGCTATGCACCCCCAGCCAGTAATCCGACGGCGCATTGCGGCGCGCGATCCAGGCGCCGCTGACCACGTGTTCGGCGCGCGCCGTGGCCAGCACCAGGTCCTGGTGCGGCGCGTCCAGCGCGGCGAACCAGGCGCAGCCGCGCAGCAGTTCGGCCAGCTCGGTCTGGGAAACAATGTTTGAAACATCGGACATGGAAAGAACCGTGTAAAACTGCGGGTTGGACGCCCGAAAAAAGGTCTGTCATGCAGGCGACAGACACCATTTTCCGGCGGCCGATAAGCTCTAGCAAGCAGCGGGATTCGCATCCACGATCAAACCCGGCGATCCAGATCAAGTTTCCCGCATAAAAGCATATCCGGGCGTCCCCGCGCCCCACAGGAGACAAGCATGAGCAGCATGTTCGACCACGGCCTGGCACGCCGTGACGCCAACTACGAGCCCCTGACCCCGGTCGACTTCATCGCCCGCGCCGCGCAGGTCTATGGCAACCGCCTGGCCGTGGTGCACGGCGCCGTGCGCCGCACCTGGGCCCAGACCTACGAACGCGCGCAACGCCTGGCCGGCGCGCTGGCCGCCGCCGGCATCCAGCGCGGCGACACGGTGGCGGTGATGCTGCCGAACATCCCCGCCATGGTCGAGGCGCATTTCGGCGTGCCGATGCTGGGCGCCGTGCTCAACACCCTCAACACCCGCCTGGACACGCCCAGCGTGCTGTTCATGCTGGGCCACGGCGAGGCCCGCGCGCTGATCGTCGACACCGAATACGCCGAGGTCGCGCAACGCGCCCGCGCCGAATTCCCGCACCTGAAAGTGATCTCGGTGCACGACCTGGACGGCGCCCCGGCCACCCTGCCCGGCGCCACCGACTACGAGGCCTTCCTGGCCACCGCCCCCGCCACCTTCGACTGGCGCCCGCCGGCCGACGAATGGGACGCGATCGCGCTGAACTACACCTCGGGCACCACCGGCGATCCCAAGGGCGTGGTCTACCACTACCGCGGCGCGTACCTGAACGCCGTCAGCAACATCCTCGAATGGGACATGCCCAAGCACCCGGTCTACCTGTGGACGCTGCCGCTGTTCCACTGCAACGGCTGGTGCTTCGCCTGGACCGTGGCGGCGCGCGCCGGCGTCAACGTCTGCCTGCGCAAGTTCGACCCCAAGACCGTGTTCGACCTGATCCGCGCCGAGGGCGTCACCCACTACTGCGGTGCGCCCATCGTGCAGAGCGCGCTGGCCAACGCCCCGGCCGAGCTGCGCGCCGGCATCACCCATACCGTGCGCACCATGGTGGCCGGCGCCGCGCCCGCGCCGGCGGTGATCGCCAAGATGAAGGAAATCGGCTTCGAGCTGACCCACGTCTATGGCCTGACCGAGGTCTACGGCCCGGCCGCCGTGTGCGCCCCGCAGGACGCCTGGAACGACCTGGAAGACGAACAGCGCGCCCTGCTGACCGCGCGCCAGGGCGTGCGCTACCACCTGCAGGCCGGCGTCTCGGTGCGCAACCCCGACACCATGGAAGAAGTGCCGGCCGACGAGCAGACCGTGGGCGAGATCATGTTCCGCGGCAACATCTGCATGAAGGGCTACCTGAAGAACGAGCGCGCCACCGAGGAAGCCTTCGGCGGCGGCTGGTTCCACACCGGCGACCTGGGCGTGATGACGCCCGACGGCTACATCCGCATCAAGGACCGCAGCAAGGACATCATCATCTCGGGCGGCGAGAACATCTCCAGCATCGAGGTCGAGGATGCCCTCTACCGCCATCCGGCCGTGGCCGCCGTGGCGGTGGTGGCCATGCCTGACCCGAAATGGGGCGAGACGCCCTGCGCCTTCGTCGAACTCAAGCCCGGCCACAGCGCCACCGCCGAAGAGATCATCGCCCACTGCAAGCTGCTGCTGCCCGGCTTCAAGGTGCCGCGCGCGGTGCGCTTCGGCGAACTGCCCAAGACCTCGACCGGCAAGATCCAGAAATTCGAACTGCGCGCCGCGGTGGGTTCCACCCGCGCCATCGACGCCACCTGATTCCCTCTCATCCAGACCTCGGAGCTCCGACGCCATGACGTACCAAGCCCCCGTGAAAGACATGCTGTTCGTGCTGAACCACCTGGCCGGCCTGCCGCAGGTGGCCGCGTTGCCGCAGTTTGCCGAAGCCACGCCCGACACCGCCCAGGCTGTGCTGGAGGAAGCCGCCACCTTCGCCGCCGACGTGCTGGCGCCGTTGAACCATCCCGCCGACCGCGAGCCCAGCGCCTGGCGCGATGGCGCCGTCACCACCTCGCCCGGCTTCAAGCAGGCCTTCCGCCAGTACGCCGAGGCCGGCTGGCAGGGCATGACGCATCCGGCCGAATACGGCGGCCAGGGCCTGCCCGGCCTCCTGGGCGCGCCCTGCTCCGAAATGCTCAACGCCGCCAACCTGTCGTTCGCCCTGTGTCCGCTGCTGACCAACGGCGCCGTCGAGGCGCTGCTGACGGCCGGTTCGCCCGAACTGCGCGAACGCTTCGTCGGCCCGATGCTGTCGGGCCAGTGGACCGGCACCATGAACCTGACCGAGCCGCAGGCCGGCTCCGACCTGGCGCTGCTGCGCAGCCGCGCGCAGCCGGTCGGCGACGGCACCTACCGCATCTCGGGCACCAAGATCTTCATCACCTACGGCGAGCACGACCTGGCCGAGAACATCATCCACCTGGTGCTGGCGCGCCTGCCCGATGCGCCCGAGGGCGTCAAGGGCATCTCGCTGTTCCTGGTGCCCAAGTTCCTGGTCAATGACGATGGCTCGCTGGGCGCGCGCAACGACGTCACCTGCGTGTCGATCGAGCACAAGCTGGGCATCAAGGCCAGCCCCACCGCCACGCTGCAGTTCGGCGACGCGGGCGGCGCCATCGGCTACCTGGTGGGCCAGGAAAACCGCGGCCTGGACGCCATGTTCATCATGATGAACGCGGCCCGCTTCGCCGTCGGCGTGCAGGGCATCGCGGTGGCCGACCGCGCCTACCAGCACGCGCTGGCCTACGCCGCCGAACGCGTGCAGAGCCGCCCGGTGGACGGCTCCTCGCGCGAGGCCGTGCCGATCATTCAGCACCCGGACGTGCGCCGCATGCTGGGCACCATGCGCGCCCTGACCGAGGCCGGCCGCGCGCTGGCCTACTACACCGCCGGCCACGCCGACCTGGCGCACGCCAGCGCCGATCCGGCGGCGCGCGCCCGCCACCTGGCGGTGCAGGAATTCCTGGTGCCGATCGTCAAGGGCTGGTGCACCGAAGCCTCCATCGACGTCGCCAGCCTGGGCGTGCAGGTGCATGGCGGCATGGGCTTCATCGAGGAAACCGGCGCCGCCCAGTACTACCGCGACGCCCGCATCCTCACCATCTACGAAGGCACCACCGCGATCCAGGCCAACGACCTGGTCGGCCGCAAGACGCTGCGCGATGGCGGCGCGGTGGCGCAGGCGCTGATCGAGGAAATCCGCAAGACCGAGGAAGCGCTGCAGGCGCGCAGCGAGCCGGCCGCGCGCCTGGTGCTGACGCCGCTGCGCCAGGGCCGCCTGGCGCTGGCCAACACGGTCGACTTCGTGGTGGCCAACGCCGCCGCGCATCCCAACGCGGTGTTCGGCTCGGGCGTGCCCTACCTGCTGCTGGCCGGCACGGTGCTGGCCGGCTGGCAGATGGCGCGCGCGCTGCTCGCGTCGCTGGACCACCTGGACGAAGACCCGGCCTTCCACCAGGCCAAGATCGCCACGGCCCAGACCTACGCGCTGCACAAGCTGACCCAGGCGCCGGGGCTGGCGGCGGTGGTGGCCGGCTCGATCGAGTATGCCATGCAGCCCTGAAGCCGCGCCGGTCGCCGCGACGGCGACCCTGGCTTCCTTTCTGAAAGACCGCCACGGCGGTCTTTTTTCATGGAACACGGCCCCCGTTAAGCATATAACCATAAAGAATAATGAAAAGACATAAACATATCTAAAATTATTAAGCGGATCCGGGAAACCCGGCCCCGCGGGCAAGCCGCCAGCCGCACCAAGGCGCCGTCGTTCAGGACATTTCCCTCATGCTCCGCAAGCTGTTCACCGCCGCGCTCGTCGCCGCCGCCACATCCTTCGCCCCCGTCCACGCCGCGCCGCCCGCGCTCGAAATCGGCTACCTGCCGATCCTGCCGGACGCGCAATTGTTCGTGGCGCTGGAAGAAGGCACCTTGCAGGCCAAGGGCGCGCCGGCCCCCAAGCTGGTGTCGTTCCAGAGCGGTCCGGCGCTGACCCAGGCGCTGCTGGCCGGGCAACTGGACATCGCCTACGTCGGCATCGGCCCGGCGCTGGTGGCCAGCGCCAAGGGCGCCGGCATCAAGGTGGTGGCTTCCAACATCGTCGAGCAGGTCAACGTGGTCGCGCTGGGCGCGCTGGCGCCGTATTTCGCCTCGGGCGATCCGGCCACGGCGTTCGCCCGCTTTGCCAAGGACAAGGGCAGGAAACCCGTCATCGCCAGCTACCCCAAGGGCGCCGTGCCCGAAGCCGCGCTGCAATACTGGCTGCGCAACCGCCTGAAGGCGGACCCCGCCAGCCTGGACCTGATCTACCAGGGCGAGGCGCAGATCCAGCAATCGCTGCTGACCGGCGCCATCGACGGCGCCGCCATCCTCGAACCCACCGTCACCACCGTGCTGACCCGCGCCCCCGAATCGCGCGTGGTGGCGCGCGGCTCGCAACTGTTCCCGAACCAGCCCGGCGCCGTGCTGTTGGTGCGCGACAAGCTGATCGCCGAGCACCCCGAGGCCGTGCAGCAACTGGTCGACGCCCAACTGGCCGCCACCGCCCTGCTGCGCGATGACCCGGCGCGCGCCGCGGCGCACGTGCAGAAATACGTCGGCGGCGGCCGTCTGGACCGCGCGCTGGTGGAAAAGGCCATTCGCAATTCGCATGACCAGTTCGTGGCCGACCCGCACGCCATCGTCGACGCCACCGCCGAACTGCAGACCTTCCAGGCCAGCCTGGGCACGGTCGAGGCCGCCAAGGTCGACGTCAGGCAGCTGTTCGACACCCGTTTCTACGACAAGGCCAAGAAACCATGAGCCAGACCGCCCCGGCCCTGGCCGCCCCCGCGCCGCGCGCGCGCAAGGGCACGCCGCCCTGGTTCGCCGCCGCGCGCCGGGCGGCGTACGGCATCGGTGGGCTGGCCATCTTCATCGCCATCTGGAAGGCCGCGTTGATCTGGCAATGGGCGCCCCCGGGCACCCTGCCCGACCCATTTGCGCTGCCCGCCACGCTGGTCCAGGAATGGCAATCGGGCCGCCTGCTGCCGGCCATCGGCTCGAGCCTCGTGCATTACTTCTGGGGCCTGGCCGCCGGCACCGCGCTGGGTTTTGCCGTCGGCCTGGCGGCCGCCACGCTGCCGCGCTTCGACCTGGCGCAAGCCTATCTGGCGCGCATCCTGCGGCCGATCCCGCCGCTGGCCTGGGTGGTGTTCGCCATCGCCTGGTTCAAGGTCAGCCATGCCGGCGCCGCCTTCGTCATCGCCATCGGCGTGTTCTGGGTCAACTACTTCGCCACCTACAGCGCGGTGCGCAACGTCGATCCGCGCTACTACGAACTGGCGCGCGCCTTCGGCCACGGCGGCTACGTGGCGCGCGCGCTGGGCGTGACGCTGCCGGCCATCGCGCCCGGCGCGCTGTCGGGCGTGCGCACCGGCATCGGCCAGGCCTGGATGACGCTGATCGCGGCCGAACTGCTGGGCGTGCCGGGCATGGGCCAGGAAATGAACGCCGCCGCCGGCGTCGGCGCGTACGACGCGGTGGTGGTCTACATGCTGATCATCTCGCTGGTCTACACGCTGTGCGACCTGGCGTTCTCGGTGGTCGAAAGCAAGGTGCTGCAATGGCGTCCGTGATCGAATTCTCGAAACTCTCGTACCGGCATCCGGGCGCCGACGCGCCCGTGATCCAGGGCCTGTCGCTGGCGATCGAGGCGGGCAGTTTCGTGGCCGTGGTGGGCGGCTCGGGCGTGGGCAAATCCACGCTGCTGCGCGCGGCGGCCGGCCTGGCCGACCCCGCCAGCGGCGAAGTGCGCTTCCAGGCGCCCGCGCGCCCCGGGCGACGCAGCCGCGCCGTGGTGTTCCAGGACAGCCGCCTGATGCCGTGGCGCACGGTCGGCGGCAACGTCGGCTATGGCCTGGAAGGATTGGGGCTGGACCGCCAGGAACGCCAACAGCGCATCGATGCCGCGCTGCAACTGACCGGCCTGGGCGACTACGGCCGCCGCTGGCCGCACCAGTTGTCCGGCGGCCAGGCGCAGCGCGTCGGCATCGCCCGCGCCCTGGCCGTCAAGCCCGACCTGCTGCTGATGGACGAGCCCTTCAGCGCGGTCGACGCCATCACCCGCCGCAACCTGCAGCAGGAGCTGATCCGCGTGTGGCAGGCCTCCGGCGCGGCGGTGCTGTTCGTCACCCACGACATCGAGGAAGCGGTGTTCCTGGCCGACAAGGTGGTGGTGCTGGGCGGCCGCCCGGCCAATATCGCCGGCAACTACGACATCGACCTGCCGCGCCCGCGCGACCGGGCGGACCCGGCCTTCGCGCGGCAAGTGGCGGCAATCGCCCACACGCTGGAACATCACTGAACCCGGGGGACGCGCCGGCTCAGGCCCGGCGCGGCGCCACGCCGCCCGGCGCCGTCCTGCGCGGCAGCGTCAAGGCCCAGAACGCCGCCGCCACCAGGCTCAGGCCGGCGCCCAGCGCGCACACGCCCAACCAGCCGGCCCGCGCATACACGAACGTCGAGGCAATCGACCCGAGGCCGCTGCCGGCCGCGTAGAACATCATGTAGCCGCCCACCAGCCGGCTGTGCGCCTGCGCGCCGATGGCGAAAATCATGGTCTGGTTGGTGACGTGCAGCGCCTGCGCGGCGATGTCCAGCAGCAGCACGCCCAACGCCAGCGCCCACAGGCTCTGGTCCAGGAAGGCGATCGGCACCCAGGCCAGGCACAGCAGCGCCAGCCCCGCCCCCGTGGTGCGCTGGCCATGGCCGCGGTCGGCCAGGCTCCCGGCGCGCGCGGCCACCAGCACCCCCGCCACCCCCACCAGGCCGAAGGCCCCCACCGCCGTATGCGTCAGCGAATGCGGCGGCGCGCTCAGCGGCAGCACCAGCGCGGTCCAGAAGGCGCTGAAGACGGCGAACATCAACAGCGCGATCATGCCGCGCACCTGCAATACCCGTTCGGTCGCCAGCAGCGTGAACAGCGAACGCAGCAGCGCGCCATAGCGCAGGTTGGCCGTCGGCAACGCGCGGCGCGGCAGCCACAGGTTCAGCGCCAGTGCCAGCGCCGCCGCCAGGCCGGCGGACACCAGGTAGACCGCGCGCCAGCCCCACAGGTCGGCCACGGCGCCGGCCAGCGTGCGCGCCAGCAGCAGGCCGATCACCACCCCGCCCTGCGCCGCGCCCACCACGCGCCCGCGTTCGGCCGGGGCTGCCAGCGCCGCCGACAGGGCCAGCAGGCCCTGCGTCATGGCGGTGCCGAGCAGGCCCAGCCCCAGCATGCCGGCCAACAGCCAGGGCGCGGCGGACGCCGCCGCCACCACCACCAGCGCCATGACCAGCAGCCCCAACTGCCCCAGCATCAGGCGGCGGCGGTCCAGCAGGTCGCCCAGCGGCACCACCAGCAACAGCGCCAGCGCGCTGCCGAGCTGGGTGGCGGTGACGATGATGCCCACCGCGGCCTCGTCCAGGCCGAACTCGCGCCCCATGGCGTCGAGCAGGGGCTGCGCGTAGTACACGTTGGCCACGCTCACCGCGCAGGCCACGGCCAGCAGCAGCACCACGGCGGTGGGCAGGGGCGCGGCGGATTCGGTTGGAGCAATGGCGGCGGCAGGCGCCGCGGATGAATCGGATCGGTCAGGCATGACGGCCTCAAATGGTTTTATAACGAAACCAGAATGCTAGGCGCACAGGTTTTATAATGCAACTACAAATTCGCAATTTCCCCCCGCCGCGAACGTCGGCAAAGGTCAGGACGATATGGTCAAACGCACCAGTCTCGAAGGCGCCGCCTGCCCGGTGGCGCGCGCGCTGGACGCCATCGGCGACTGGTGGTCGCTATTGATCGTGCGCGACGCCTTCGACGGTGTGCGCCGCTTCGGCGAATTCCAGAAAAGCCTCGGCGTGGCCAAGAACATCCTCAGCGACCGCCTGCGCACCCTGGTCGCGCACGACATCCT
This sequence comes from Achromobacter sp. EG18, assembly GCF_059759395.1. NCBI lineage: Bacteria > Pseudomonadati > Pseudomonadota > Betaproteobacteria > Burkholderiales > Alcaligenaceae > Achromobacter > Achromobacter sp. EG18. The sequence goes on along the minus strand of NZ_CM186213.1, from coordinate 330,582 downwards.
GGCGGCCGTGCCGGCGTCCGACGGCAGCGCCTACCAGGAATACGTACTGACGGAAAAGGGCCAGGCGCTGTTTCCCGTCATCGTCGGCCTGCGCCAATGGGGCCAAGACCATTACTACGGCCCCGCCGAGCCGCACTCCACGCTCATCGACCGCAAGCGCGGCCAGCCGGTACAGCGCCTGGAGATCCGCGCCCAGGACGGCCGCGTGCTGGCGCCGGACGACACCGTGGTGCGCAAGGTCGGCGCCGACCGCGCCTGACCCTGCCGCACGCCCCCTGCCATTGGCCGCTCAGGCCGTCGCCGCGCGCGGCGGCCGGCGAGCGGCCCCGCGTCAGGCCGTGGCGGCCTGCGGCCACTGCCCCGTGGCCAGCGCGGTCGGCGAATAGCCGCCAAAGCGCCACCGCAGCGCCAGCGCGCCCGGCCTGGCCCGCACCCGCCGCACGTGGACGCGCCACAACCGCTCGGCCCCCGCGAAGGTGGCGATCTCCGGACTGTCCAGGATCACCTCGGCGCGCCCCGACACCTGCAGCACGTCGCCGCGCTCGAAATCGATGAACAGCAGCCCGGCGCGCGGATTGAGCACCATGTTGCCCAGCGTATTGAAAAAGCGGTTGCCGGAGAAATCCGGGATCGTCAGCGTGTCGCCGTCGACGCGCACGAACCCCGGCATGCCGCCACGGTGCGAGACGTCGATCCGGCGGCCGGCCTCGTCGGTATCGGCATAGGTCGCCACGAACAGCGTGTCGGCGCGCGCGATCAGCGCCCGGTCGGCGTCGGCCAGACCGGTCCGCTCGCGCGCCGCCCCCGGAAAGCGCAGGGCCGGCGAGCGCGAGAAATGGAAATCGCGCGCCTGGATGTACTGCGGGCAGTTGCCGAACGACTCGGCCACCGTGACCGCGAAACGCCTGCCGTCCCAGGCGGTGATGCGGCCGTTCATGCGGTTGCGGCGGCGCGTGTGCAGTTCGATGCCCAGCAGGCCCACCGGCTGGTCCGGCCCCAGGCCGGCGCGCAGCGGATCATCGGCATCCGGCAGCGCGGCCACCTGCAGGGTCTGCGGGTCCGGCGACACGGCGAAGCCCGGCTCGCCCTCCAGCACGCCGGCCCAGGGATCGCCCTGGCCGTCGACCGCGCCGGCCACCAGGAACGGCAGTTGCGCGAAGAAGGCGCGGTGCTGGTCCGGCATGTACGGCCGGATCACTTTCGCGCCCACCTGCGCCATGCGCTCGGCCATGCCGATATGCGCCTGCAACCGCAGTTCGCCCGCGTGCCAGGGCATCGCGGGCGCGGCCGCGGCCGGCTGGCCGGTCGCCGTCGCGGCAGCCGTCGAACCGCCGGCCGGCGCGGCGCCAAGCGGACTCGTCGTGGTCGTATTCATGTCAGGCTCCTTGCGCGCGGGCGCTTGCGTTCACGCCGCCCGCAATCCCACGGGAGACGCCACCATCGGCACGAAGCGCGGCAGCGCCTCGATCCGCGCCAGCCAGTCGCGCACCCGCGGATAATCCGCCAGCGACACGTTGCCTTCCGGCGCATGCGCCACGTAGGTGTAGCAGGCCACGTCGGCCAGCGTCGGCGCGGCGCCGGCCAGGTAGCCGGTGGCCGCAAGCTCCCGCTCCATCACCGCCAGCAAGGCATGCGCGCGCGCCAGCGTGGCCGGCACGTCATACGGGGCGCCGAACACCGTCACCAGCCGCGCCGCGGCCGGGCCGGCCGCCAGCGGGCCGGAGGCGGCCGACAGCCAGCGCTGCACCGCCGCCGCGCCCACCGCGTCCTCGGGCAGCCAGGCCTGGCCGTTGTAGCGCTTGCAGAGGTACACCAGGATCGCGGTGGAATCGGCCACCACCACGCCGTTGTCGTCGATCACCGGGACCTGGCCGAACGCGTTCAGCGCCAGGAACTCGGGCCGCTTCTGCGCGCCGCTGCGCAGATCGACTTCGACATTGCGGTGCGGCACATCGAGCAGCGACAGCATCAGGGCCACGCGGTGCGAATGGCCGGACAGGGGAAAACTGTAGAACGTCAGGGGAGCGGCGGACATGGGGTATCTCGGATAGAGGAAACAGGCCTCCATCTTGAACCGCCCGCGCCCGCCGGGGAACGGCCACGGCGCGCAAGACACCATTGCCGCCAGTGAAAGGATCAAGCCGGCAGGGCCGCCAGGTCGCGGCGCAGCGCGTCGACGCAGAAGTCGACGAAGCTGCGCACCTTGGCCGAACTCTTGCGCCCTTCCGGATACACCACGTGCACCGGCAGCGGCGCCATTTCGTAGTCGCGCAGCACCACCTGCAAAGCGCCGCTGGCCAGGTCGCGCGCCACCTGGTAGGACACCACCTGGGTCAGCCCCCAGCCCTCGCAGGCCGCCGCCACCGCGGCCTGGAACGAGGTCACCGTCAACTGCGATGCCAGCGGCAGGCGCCGCGGCTGCCCATCCTGCAGGAAACGCCATTGCGCGCCGCGCCCTTCCATCGCCGCCGTGATGGTGCAAAAGCGCGCCAGCGCGTCGGGACTGTCGGGCGTGCCGTGGCGTTGCAGAAACTCTGGCGAGGCGCACACCACCCGCCGCACCTGCCCCACCGGCACCGCCGTCAGGGTGGAGTCGGGCAAGGCGCCGATGCGCACCGCCACGTCCACGCCCTCGTCCAGCAGGTTCACCACGCGGTCCACCAGCAGTGCGTTCACCGACACCTCGCGGTGCTGGCGCAGGTAGCCCAGCACCGCCGGCATCACGTGCAGTTCACCGAAGCGCGCCGGCGCGGTGATGTGCAGCGATCCGCGCGGCGCCGCCATCGCCCCGGCGGCGGCGTCGTCGGCCTGCTCCACGGCTTCAAGAATGGCGCGGCAGTCGGCCGCGTAGCGCTGGCCGGCTTCGGTCAGGCGCAGGCTGCGGGTGGTGCGCACCAGCAGCAGCGTGCCCAGCCGGCGCTCCAGCGCCGCGACGCTGCGCGTCACGCTCGGCGCCGACATCGCCAGCCGGCGCGCGGCGGCGGCGAAGCTCTGGGCCTCGGCCACCGCCAGGAAGACAGTCATTTCATGGAATCGGTTCAAGGCGCTCGGCCTCCTCGGAAGGGACGCGCGCCGGCAGGCCCGGCATGGCCGGCAGCGCCGCGACGCTGTCGCGCACGCAGCGCCGCACGATATCGGCCAGGGCCGCGGCCACCGGGCCGGGCCGGCCTTGCGCGTGATACAGTGACAACGACAACGGCGGCAACGACGGCAGGCCCTGCTCGCCCGGCGCCATCACCCGCAACCCGGCGGGCAGCCCCAGCGGCGTGCGCACCATCAGCCCCAGCCCCGCGCTGACCGCCGCCCACAGGCCCGCCAGGCTGGGGCTGATGAAAGCCGAGGTCCAGGCGATGCCGGCGCGGTCCAGGGCATCGGTGGCGCGGCTGCGGAACAGGCAGGGCGCCTCAAACGCCACCAGCGGCCAGGCGCCGTCGGCATCGCGCGCCGGGCCCGTCGCGGCCGGACCGATCCAGCACAGCGGCAGTTCAGCCAGCCGCTGACCATGCGGCCGCGCCGCGTCATGGTCCCAGGCCAGCGCCAGGTCCAGTTCGCCCGCCGCCACGCGTTCGAGCAGCTCGGCATTGCGCGCCACCCGCGCTTCGATCCGCACCTGCGGATGGGCGCGGGCGAACTGGCCCAGCACGCGCGGCAGCAGGATCTCGCCGAAATCCTCCTGCAGACCCAGGCGCACCCGCCCCTGCAGGCGCGTGCCGCGCACCGCCACCGAAGCCTGATCGTTCAGATCCAGCAGCCGGCGCGCGTACGCCAGCATGGTCTCGCCCGCGTCGGTCAGCGCCAGGCCGCGACCGGCCTTGCGCAGCAGCGGCACGCCGGCCTGTTCCTCGAGTTTTTTCAACTGCGCGCTGACGGCCGAAGTCGAGCGCCCGAGGCGGTCGGCCGCGCGGCCGAAGCTGCCCAGCTCCACCCCCGCGACGAAGCTGCGCAGCACGTCCAGGTCAAAGGTGACAGGCCTGATCATCCCGTTTTTCAAAACCTTTAGTTAAAAATTTCCCGATTTTCAGAATGATGTTACGGGCGCAGACTTTGCCGCGTCAATCCCATCTGGAACCGTCATGTCCCTGCCCGCCTCCGTGCTTTCCGCCCCAACCCCTGCCGCGCGCCCCACCCACCGCTGGAAGGTGCTGGCGGTGGGGGTGGCCGCCAATGCTGCCTTCTCCGCAGCGGCGGCCGGCCTGCCCGCCACCGCCGTCTTCCTGCGCGCGGACTATCAACTGGACAACGACGCCCTGGGCCTGGCGCTCGGCGTGCTCGGCCTGGGCGTGGCGTTGTTCGAGCTGCCCTGGGGCCTGCTGGCCGACCGCTGGGGCGACCGGCCGGTGCTGCTGGGCGGCCTGGGCGCGACGGCCGCGGCGCTGGCCTGGATGAGTCTGTTCGCCACGCCGGCCCACGGCGTCGCGCCCGCCTTGTGGCTGCTGGCGCTCGGCCTGCTGCTGGTGGGCGTGATGGGCGGCAGCGTCAACGGCGCCAGCGGTCGCGCGGTGATGGCATGGTTCGACGAAGGCGAGCGCGGCCTGGCGATGAGCATCCGCCAGACCGCCGTGCCGCTGGGCGGCGGACTGGGCGCGCTGGTGCTGCCCTGGCTGGCGTCGCGGGCCGGTTTCGGCGCGGTCTTCGGCCTGCTGGCCGGCCTGTGTGCGGGCGCCGCGCTGCTGACGCTGGGATGGCTGCGCGAGCCGGATCGGGCGCACCCCGCCACGGCGGCCGGCTACACCGCAGCCTCCCACGCCGGCGGCAACACCCCGACAACCTCCCCGCCCTCGCGAGCCGCCACCCACACGCCGATCGCCGCCGCGTCGAGCCCCCTGCGCGACGCCAGGGTATGGCGCGCGGCGGTGGCGATCGGCCTGCTCTGCTGCCCGCAATTCGCGGTGCTGACGTTCGCCACCGTATTCCTGCATGACTTCAGCGGCGCCGGCATCGCCACGCTGACCGCCGTGATGGTGGCGGTGCAACTGGGCGCCATGGTGGCGCGCATCGCCGGCGGCCGCTGGACCGACCGCCACGGCAATCGCCGCGCCTACCTGCGCGGCTGCGTCTGGCTGGGCTGTGTGTTGTTCGTGGCGCTGGCGGCCGCGGCCTGGCTCCAGGGCGCGGTCCCCGGCAACCGCGCGGCGCTGCTGGCCGTGCCGGTGCTGCTGGCCGCCGCCGGCATCTGCGCCTCGGCCTGGCACGGCGTGGCCTACACCGAACTGGTCACGCTGGCCGGCGCCGCCCGCGCCGGCACCGCGCTGGGGCTGGCCAACACCTGCGGCTACCTGGGATTGTTCCTGACGCCGCTGGCGCTGCCGCGGCTGGTGGCGGCCGCGTCCTGGCCGCTGGCCTGGCTGGCCGCCGGCGGCGCCATGCTGGCAATCTTGCCGCTGTTGCCGCGACCGGCACGGCCGTGAATGCGCGTCGACCGGCACGCATCGACCAACGCCGCCGCTAGTCCTTGAATTCCTGCCGCAGCCACGCCAGGAACGCCTTGACCGGCGGATGGCGCTCGCGCCCCGGCGCGCACAGCGCGGTGTAGGCCGCGCCGGCCACGCTGACCTCGGGACGCAGCGGCACCAGCGTGCCGGCCGCGACACTATCCGAAACCATGACCGAACTGGCCAGCACCAGTCCCTGCCCCGCGATGGCCGCCTGCAACGCGTAGTGCTCTTCCGCATAGGCGTGCAGCGCCGCCGGTTTGCGCCAGGCCGGCAGCCCGGCCGCCTCGCACCACTGCAGCCAGCCCTCGTCATACAGCGCCGAATCGCGCCAGCGCACGGTCACCAGCGCGGGGCGCGCCCGCCGCGCCTGCGCCACCACCGCGGGCGCGCCGTAGACCCCGAACCGCTCCTGCAGCGTACACGCAGCGTGCAGCATGGGATAGCGCTGGCGGCTGTAGCGGATCGCCACGTCGACGCTGGCGTCCTGCAACAGGTCGATCGTCTCGGCCTGCGCCTGCAGGCGCAACTGGTACTGCGGATACGCCTGGTAGAAGCGGCCCAGCCGCGGCACCAGCCACAGTGCCGCGAAGGAATGGGTGGTGGACAGGGTCAGGGCCCCGGCCGCGCTGGTCGGCCGCAACGCGTCCAGCGTCTGGGCGATGTCGAGCAAGGCGCCGTGCGCGCTGGCGAACAGCCGGGCGCCGGCGTCGGTCAGGCGCACGCCCTGCGGCACGCGATCGAACAGCGCCACGCCGGCATGGCGCTCCAGCGCCTTGATCTGGTGCGAAACGGCGGTCGGCGTCACCGACAGTTCGGCCGCGGCCGCCTTGAAGCTGCGCAAGCGCGCGGCAGCCTCGAAGGCGCGCAAGGCGGTAACCGGCAGGGAGGCGAACATGGCAGGCCATCCAGATGAATTGAACTCATCTTAGCCAAGAAATCATCGTTTGTCCCGATGCCTATTGGTGCGTAAATTTTCCTTTGTTCGTTCCACATGTTCCACCCACCGAGGCATCCATACATGAATTCATATCATCAATCCAAGCGCCTGCTGATCCTGGCCGGCAGCCCCCGCCGCGACGGCAACAGCGCCGCGCTCGGCGCGGCGGCCCAACGCGGCGCGCAGGCCGCCGGCAGCAACGCCACCCTGCTGTTCCTGGACGACTACATCAAGGGATTCCTGCCCGACCTGCGCCATGCGTCCGCGCCGGACGACCGCTACGCCGAGCTGTTCCTGGAACACTTCCTGCCGGCCGACGGCGTGCTGTTCTGCACCCCGCTCTACTGGTACGGCATGTCGGCGCAGACCAAGGCGTTCTTCGATCGCTCGTTCACGCATTACGCCGGCAGCGGCCCCGAGCCCGAGGCGGTCAAGGCCCGCATGGCCGGCAAGCGGCTGGCCCTGGCCGTGGCCTCCGAAGAAACCTATCCCGGCGCGATCCTGGGCGTGGTGCACCAGGTGCAGGAATTCGCCCGCTACACCCACGCCGATTTCGTCGGCGTGGTCCATGGCGCCGGCAACAGCCGCGGCGAAATCGCGGCGGATCCGCGCAACCCGCTGCGGGCGGCCGAGACGCTGGGCGCCGAGTTCTTCACGCGGAAATACTCGGACTATCGGCTAGAGACGCCACGCAGTCACAACGTATGGGCGTCGCCCCCGCCAGACGACGCTCGCCGCGACTGAGCCAGCCCAGCGCGATCGGCCACAGCGTGTCGCGAAAACGCTCGTGGAAAAAAGCGAAGTGGCCGATCCCGTCCAATCCCAGCGCAGCCGGCGCCAGGCGCAGATGGGTGCGGGCGCTGCCGGTGAAGTACGCCAGCAGCCGGCCGACGGCGGCCTCGGTGCCGAATTCGTCATCGGTGACGCTGAGCGCCAGGATCGGCGCCGTCACCGCCGCCATGGCGGCCACGCGGTGATCCGGCCCGCCCCGCCCCTCGAAGCGCGGGCCCATGAAGCTCCAGTCGCGCACCACGCCGCGCGGCGTGTCTTCCAGCCACCCCAGCCGGCGCCCCGGAAAATAACCCAGGCACGCCGCCAGCAGCGGCATCACGACATGCCATTTGGCCAGCATGCGCAGGCGCTGCCCGGCGGCGTAGTCGCGCCAGTAGGCGTATTGGGCGCCCATGGTGAAAATGCGGCGCAGCCCGCGCGCCGAGGGCGCCAGGCCGGTGACGAAACCGCCGATGCTGTGCGCCACCACGTCCACCGGCTGGCCGGGGAAATGGCTGCGCACATAACCCAGCACCGCCTCGAAGTCCTTTTCTCCCCAGTCCATCCACGATGCCTGGAAACCGCGCAGGGACGCGGGACGCGATTCGCCGATGCCACGGTAGTCGTAGGTCAGCACGTCGAAGCCGTGCTGGTGCAGGTAGGCCGCGAAACGCGCGTAGTAGCGGCAGCGCACCGACGTGGCGGCGTTGATGACCACCACGGGCCGCGGCCCGGCCGGATCGGGAGCGGCGTGCCGCCATGCATATCCCCCCAGCGCCACCCCGTCCGCGGCGCGCAGCGCGATGCGTTGCGAATCCATTTCACATTCCTCCCGATCAATCAACATGGCGCGAACAGCCACCGCATGAGTCGATTAGATCCCGACAAATCGGCCGATTCAACCGATCATTCATCGCCCATTACATGATCCATAGGAATGTCATTGTGCCCGCTTGCGGGCCGCGGACCGGCGCAGCACGCCGGGCGGGCTGCCATACACCTGCTTGAATACCCGCGTCAGGTGGGCTTGGTCGGCAAAGCCCACGGCCAGCGCCGCCTCGGCCAGCGGCAGGCCGCCGCGCAGCAGCGCGCGGGCGCGCGCCACCCGCCAGTTGCGCAGCCACGCCTGCGGCGGCAGGCCATAGCGGCGCGCGAACTGCTTGACCAGCGTGCTGCGATGGCGGCCATCGGCCCGCGCCAGCGCCTCAAGATCAGGCGCGCAGGCGGGATCGGCGCGCATGCGCTGCAGCAACAGCTCGCAGACGTCGGCAACGGCCCGGGCCGGCGGGGCCGCGGGATCGGAGCCGCTCGAGCGGGCCGGCATCGGCCCGGCATCATCGGCTGCTTCGGCCGCCCCGCCCGCCGGCGCGCCATGCGCCGCCAGCAGCCGGAACAGGGCCGCCGACAACTGGGCGCGGCGCACCGCGTCATCGGTGTCGTCGGGGGCCAGCGCCGCCAGCCATTGCGCGCACAAGGCCGCGTCGCCGATGACCGGCCCTGGCAGGCCCAGTCCGTCCTCGCGCAGGGCCAGCGCATGCTGCTGGAACCAGGCCGGCTCGATATATGCCATGCGGTAGGCGAGCAGGCCGGCCGAGGTGCCGCCGGTGTGCACCTGACCCGGGGCGATCACCACCAGGTCGCCCTCTCCCGCCTCGAACGGACGGCCGTGCACCGTGAAGGCGCAGCGCCCGCGCGCGATCGCGCCGATCGACCAGGCGTCGTGGAAATGCGCGTCGTACCGGTAGGCGCGCAGGTCGGCGATCAGCACGTCGCCGGGCAGCTCCGCGCCGCAATGCCAGATATGTTGGGAAACCGCCATGGAAAAACCGCCCGTCCGGAACGCTCGGGGTGCCGCCTCGGCACGCCCGGCCAATGCGACAGGCTACCCGAAATACTCGCCGTCCGCGGCCAGCGAGCGCGCCAGCAACCAGGCATTGCGTGGATTTTCGCCCACGCGGCGGACCGCGTAGGGCCACCAGTCGGCCCCGAACGGCAGGTACACCCTGACCGCGTAGCCCAGGCGCCGCAGCGCCAGCTGCCAATCGGGCCGCACGCCGTAAAGCATCTCGAACTCGAACTCATCGGGGGCCCAACCCTGCTCGCGCGCCAGCGCCATCACGGCACCGGCCAGGCGGTCGTCATGGGTGCCGAACACCGGCAGGAAGCCGGCGTCGCGCGCCCGCGGCGTCAGCATGAGGGTGGCCGCGTCCAGGTAGGCCTGGTCGATACGGGCCCGGCCCGCGTGATCCAGCGCGCGTTCCGGGAACGCCCCCTTGACCAGCCGCAACGAGGTGCGCTGGCCGACGACCTGGGCCAGGTCGACCAGGGTGCGGCGGCGGCGCGCCTGTAGCGTCAGGCCGGCCGGCAGCCCGTCCCGCAGCAGTTCGGCGTGCAGCGCGCAGGTGCGCTCGCGCAGGCCCGAATCCTCCATGTCCAGCACCACCCAGTCACGCCCGCCGCCCGCGGCCTGGCGCGCCGCCGCCGCGATGCGCCGGGCGTTCTCGCGCCCCAGCGCATCGTCGCGCATGTAGCCGATGGCGGTAGGGTCGATCGAGACATGCACGTCCAGCCCCGCGCCGCCCAGCGCGGCGCAGGCCTGCATCGCCTGCCGCGTGTTGTGCTCGATGGCCTCGGGGTCCGCCACGTACTCGCCCAGGTAGAACAGCGACGCGCGGATGCCGTGGACCTCGCGCAGCCGGGTGGCGGTGCGCACCGCCTCGGCGATATCCGCGCCGCCGACGAAGCGGCGCGCCAGCGAGCTGCGCGTGGCCAGGGCGCGCATGGCGCGGCCCGCGCCCGGACTGCGCGCCAGCGCAATGGCGGTTTTCTGGAAAAGGCTCATGGGCTCTCCGGTCAAAGAGAGCCACTATGCGGCGCCGCCCCCGCCCCGTCTTGAACGGGAGTGAACCGCGCCGGCGCCCGTCACGCCTTGCCGCAGGCCTGCGCGGCGGCGCGGCCATGGCCGAACAGCGGCCGCTGCACCGTCTGCGCCAACAGCACGCCCGCCAGTGTCACGGCGCCGCCCAGCAGGTGATACGAACGCAGCTGCTCGCGCAGCAGCACGAACGCGGCCAGCGCGGTGAACAGCGGCAGCAGGTTGATGAAGATGCTGCAGCGGTTCGGCCCCAGGCGATGCACGCCCTCGATCCACAGGAACGACAACAGCACAGACGAGAAAATGCCGGCGTACAGGATCAGCGGAATCGTCTTCATGTCCAGCGCCGCCTGCGCGGCCGGCACCCGCAGGTACAACGGCAGCATGTACAGCAGCGCGAAGATCGACTGCACGAAGGTCGATTGCCAGGCCGGCACCGGCACCTTCCAGTGGCGCAGCAGCACGCCATAGAGCGCGTAGGAGAAGGCCGCCATCAGCATCAGGCCGTCGCCGACGTGGATGCCATGCTGGAAGACGCTCAGCATGTCGCCCTGCCCCACCAGATACAGCAGGCCCAGGAACGACAGCGCGCCGCCGGCCGCCATGCCCAGGGTCAGCGGATCGCGCAGGATGACCACGCTCAGCAGCATGCTGAGCAGCGGGATCAGCGCGGTCAGGATGGCCATGTTGGTGGCGGTGGTGGTTTCGGCGGCGCGGTACGACAGCGCCTGGAACACCGCCGACGACAGGGCGCCATACAGCGCCAGCTTGGGCCAGTGGCGCAGGATGGTCTTGCGGTTGCGCCACACCGGCACGGCCGTGAACAGCCCCATGATCGCCAGCGCCAGGATCAGGCGGTAGAACGTGATGGCGGTGGGCGAGATGGCGCTGGCCGCCATCTTGGAAACGATGACATTGCCCGCCCAGAACAGAATGGCGAACAATGGAAACAGGTAGGACATGATGGGGTCACTCGCGGAAATGGGAATCGGCCACCGCCCGCGCGCGGGGCGCAGGGGCGGATGGCCGATATCCTATTGAGCGGTGAAGCGCCCGTCTGCCGATGAACAGGCAGCGACTATCGCAAAAGGGACAGCCCGTGATCAGGGCCGGAAGGGCAGCGCGTCCAGCGGCGCATCCAGCCCGTCCATCTGCGCGGTCAGGAGCGCGGCGCTGCCGCAGGCCAGCGTGAATCCCAGCGCGCCCTGGCCGATATTGAGCCACAGGTTGTCGGCCGCCGGGCTGCGCCCGATCAGCGGCTTGCCGGTGGGCGTGGCCGGGCGCAGTCCGGCCCAGGGAATGGCCTGCTCCAGGTCCAGCGCCGGAAAGGCCTCGCGCACCTGGCGCTTGAGCAGCGCGATGCGGGCCGGATCGATCTGCGCGCCTTCGCTGCCGATGTCCACCATGGCGGCAATGCGCAACACGCCGCCGACCCGCGCGTAGACGATGCGGCGTTCGTAGTCGGTGACGCTGATGCGCGGCGCCACGGCATCGTCATCGGCCAGCGGCACGGTCAGGCTGTAGCCCTTGAGCGGATAGAGCGGCACATCGTGTCCCAGCGGCCGCAGCAGCGCGCGCGTGCCGATGCCGGTGGCCAGCACCACGGCGTCGGCGCCGATATCGCCCTCTTGCGTGCGCACGGCGACGATGCGGCGGCCTTCGCGTTGCAGGCCGGCGACGGGGTTGGACATGGCGCACTGCACGTTGGACAGGCCGCGCAGCCGCTCGAACAGCGCCTGCGTGAACTGGCGGCAGTCGCCCGCCTCTTCGCTGGGGGTGTAGATGGCGCCGGCCAGGCTGGCGCCCATGCCGGCCAGCGCCGGCTCGCGCGCCAGCGTCTGGGCGGCGTCCAGCACCTGTTGCTCGGCGCCATGGGCGGCCTGGTACGCCACCAGCGCGCGCGCCTTGTCCAGCAAGGCCGGGCTGCGGTAGGCGATCAGCTTGCCGTTCCTGAGATGGCCGAATTCCAGGTTTTCCTGCTCCAGCAACGCATGCATGGCATCGCGGCTGAGGAACGACAGCGCCTGCAATTGCGCGGTGGACTCGCGCGCCACCGATGCGCGGCAGGCCAGCGCGAAACTCAGGCACCAGCGCCATTGGTGGGGATCGAGCCGCGGCCGGAAGCGCAGCGGCGAATCCTCGCGCAGCAGCCAGCCTGGCACGCTGGGCAGCACGCCCGGCCCGGCCAGCGGCGCGACATAGCTGTAGCTGAGCTGGCCGCCATTGGCGTAGCTGGACACCTCGGCCGGATGGGCGTGGCTGTCGACCAGCACGACGTCATGGCCCTGGCGCGCCAGGAAGTACGCGGAGGTGACGCCCACGACTCCGGCACCGATTACGCAAACGCGCATACCCTGCATCCAAATAAGAAAATGGCAACGGTCTTATTCTGAGGCGGGGGACGGATGATCGCAAATCACCAAAGGCCCAGCACCCATAACCCGCCCTCATGGTCCGGCGTCATGGCCCCGACCCTCGGGGGCTGGCGTCACGGCCGGGCTACGCCGGCCGGCGCCGCAGTCGGCGCGGCCGTCAGGCGGCGCGGTGCAGCTTGATGATGGCGGCGGCGGTCGGATCGCGCACCAGGTCGGCCAGGGAATAGCCGTTGAGCGCCTCGTAGAACGCCTGCAGGGTCTGCGCCAGCACCCCCGACAGGCGGCAGGCGCCGTCCAGCGCACAGGGCGGTTCGCGGCAGTCGATCAGCGGCCCCTGCTGCTCCAGTTCACGCACCAGGTCGCCCAGGCGGTAATCAGCGGCCGGGCGCGCCAGCGCCAGCCCGCCGCCCTTGCCGCGCGCCGTGCTGACCCAGCCGCGCTGCGACATGAAGTGCACCACCTTGACCAGGTGGTTGCGCGACAGGTCGAAGCGCGCGGCGATCTCCGGGATGGTGACCGCCGCGGGCCGGTCGCGGCACTGCGTCAGGTACATCAGTACCCGCAGGCCGAAGTCGGTGAATCGGGTCAGTTGCATGGCCGCCAGGATACACCGGTCAGGCCGGCGCGCCGCCGCTGCCGAAGGCCTCGGCGTGGATCCGCTCGGGCGCCACGCCCAGCGCCAGCAGCGTTTCGCGCTGGGCCCGCATGAAGCCCGACGGGCCGCACAGATAGTAGTCGGCGCCCGGCACGATGGCCTCGTCGCGGATGGCGTTCAGGTCGACGCGGCCGCTGTGGTCGTAATCGTGGCCCTTGCGGTCGCCGCTGCCGACCTCTTCGTAGAACACCGCCTTGCGCACGTTGCCGCGGCTCGCGGCGATGGTGTTGACGTGGTCTTTCATGGCGTGCACCGCGTTGTTGCGACAGCCGTGCACGAAGCGGATCTGGCGGGGATCGTCGGTTGCCACCAGGTGGTTCAGGATGGAAACCATGGGGGTCAGCCCCACTCCGCCGCTGAGCAGCACCACGGGCGCGTCACTGTCCTCGCGCAGGTGGAAATCGCCCTGCGGCGGCGCCACGTCCAGCACCCCGCCTTCCTGCAGATGGTCGTGCAGCGCGTTGGACACGCGCCCGGCCGGGTTCTGCGCGCCGCCCGCCTCGCGCTTGACGGAAATCCGCAGCCGGCCCTGGCCGGGCGCGTCCGACAGGCTGTACTGGCGCGGCTGCATCAGGCCCAGTTCGGGCACGTAGACCCGCACCGACACATATTGGCCGGGGCGATACGCCGGGACCTCGCCGCCGTCGGCGGGCGCCAGGTAGAACGAGGTGATCTCGGCGCTTTCGGGCTGCTTGCCGACCACGCGAAAGGCGCGCCAGCCGGTCCAGCCACCCGGCTTGGTGGCCGAGTCCACATACAGGCGCGCCTCTTCGGCGATCAACATGTCGGCCAGCTGTCCATAAGCGGCGGCCCAGGCGTCGACCAGCTCATCGGTGGCGGCCTCGCCCAGCACCTCGCGGATCGACGCCAGCAGGTGCTTGCCCACGATCGGGTAGTGTTCGGGCCGGATGCCCAGGCTGACATGCTTGTGGACGATGCGCGTCACCACCGGCGCCAGCACCGAGGGATCGTCGATGTGCTCGGCGTAGGCCGCGACCGCGCCGGCCAGCGCCTGCTGCTGCTCGCCGCCCGCCTGGTGGCCCTGGTTGAAGACGTGCTTGAGTTCCGGATTGTGCTGGAACATGCGGGCATAGAAATGGCGGGTCAGCGCCACGCCATGGGTTTTCAGGACCGGGGCCGTGGCTTTGACCAGGGCGCGGATTTGCGGGCTCAACATCGACTGCTCCTTGCGCTGCGGATGGCGCCGAAGCCACCCTTTTTAAACATGCATTAATAATACATGTTTAAGTGCGGCGCACAAAATCCGCCCTGGCATTCAGCCGCCCTGCCCCGTCCATTCACCCACCAGGCGCCGCCCCGGCCAGGTACAACGGGCGGCCGCGCGCCAGCCGATACGGGCCGGCGCCGGACCGGCGCCGCGCCACACCGTGGCCATCACCCAATCGCTGCCCAGCCCCCAGCACATCGCCTGCCAGTAGCCCGCCGGCGGGTGTAGCGCTAGCCGGCCCGAAGCGTCCGGCGCCATGCCGATCGACGCCATGTCCGCGGGGAAATCCAGCCCGGCCGCCTTGACGAAGGCTTCCTTGAGCGTCCACAGCATATAGAAACGCTCGAGCCGCGCGGCCGCGCCGGCCGCCCGCAGCAGCCAGTCGCGTTCCGGCTCGCTGCAGACCCAGGCGGCCAAGGCGGCGGTATCGCGCGGTCGCACCCGCTCCAGATCCACGCCCACGGCCCAATCCACCGGCGCCTGCGCGCACAGCGCGTGGCCGCCGCTGTGGCTGAGCGAGAGGGTGTGAGCCGCGGGCGCCTCCGCCCGCACCTGCTGCAGCAAGGCGCGGCTGACCTGCCAATCATCGCGCGCCCTGGCCGAGCGCAGCGCCACGGCGCGGCGCCTTTCCGCCGCCGACAGCAGATCCGGCCGATAATCGCCGGCCGCGCGTTGGTCCGCCCACCACAAGGAAAGTTCCCCAAAAATCATGCGTTCACGTAACGATTTGGTAAAACAAAATGTAAAATACCTGGCGTTTTCATTGTTTTAGTAACGTCTAAAAACAATTCATGAATTTGCGATCAGTGTAAGATCGCGCGCTATGCTGACCTTTTCCATTGCGCAATGGCAGGGTTGGACATCGGGTATGCAAGACGCGAGCAGCTGGTCGTATTGGGCTGAACATCCTTATTGTCCCGTTGGAGAACCCAGCCCCCCGCGCCTCGAATTCCTGCCCCCGATGCAGCGCCGCCGTCTCAGCCCGATGGCGCGCGCGGTGTTCGAATGCGCGTGGCCGGTCGCCGAAGGCCAGCCGCCCATGCCCCTGGTATACGCCTCGCGCCATGGCGAAACCACACGCAATTTCGGCCTGCTGCAATCGCTGGCCGCTGGCGAACCGCTGTCGCCCACCGCCTTCGGCCTGTCGGTGCACAATGCCGTCGGCGGCCAGTGGTCGATCATACGCCGCGAAACCACCGAATCCATCGCACTATCGGCCGAAGACGACGGCCTGGAGCACGCCTTCCTCGAAGCCGGGCTGCTGCTGGCCGATGGGCACGACAACGTGCTGGTGGTGCTGGCCGAGGAACAGCCGCCCGCGCCCTACGCGCCCTGGATCGACGACGTGCCCTTTACCTACGCGGCGGCATTCCGCCTGCGCGCCGGCGCTGACTGGCGGCTCGAGACCGCGGCCGACACCGGCGTCGCCCCGCAACCCTGGCCCAACGCGCTGAACCTGCTGCGCCACCTGAACCTGCAAACGCCCAGCTGGCGACACGCCAACCGCGCCCGCCAATGGCTCTGGACCCGCTCGGCATGACGCCTTCCAGCACCACCCCCGCCGCTCCCCAGGCTCGCCAGGACTTCTGGCTATGGCGCCTGGTCGCCACCGGCATGGCCTTCACCATGTTCGGCGTCGGCGGACTGCTGCTGCGCCTGCTGGTGTTCCCGCCGCAGCGCCTGATCCCCGGCAATGCCGCCGATCGCCAGCGGCGCGCGCGGTGGGCGCTGAACGGCACCTTCCGCTTCTTCATCCGCTTCATGGTGCGCGTCGGCATCCTGACGGTGGACTTCAAAGGCGCCGAACGCCTGGGCCGGCCCGGCCAGATGATCCTGGCCAACCACCCGTCGCTACTGGACGTGGTGTTCCTGGTGGGCCACGTCAAGAACGCCAACTGCATCGTCAAGCATGGCCTGGCGCGCAATCCGTTCACGCGCGGGCCGGTCAGCAACGCCGGCTACATCACCAACGATGAAAGCTTCGACATGTTCGACCGCGCCGCCGAAGTGCTGCGCAAGGGCGAAACCCTGATCGTGTTTCCGGAAGGCACGCGCACCCCACAGGACAGCCTGCCGCGTTTCCATCGCGGCGCTTGCGCCATCGCGCTGCGCGGCGCCCGCGTGGTCACGCCGGTGGTCATCCGCATGAACCCGCGCAGCCTGACCAAAGGCGAACCCTGGTATCGCATTCCGCCGTGCCGCATGCGCTATGTGATCCAGGTCGGCGAGGACATCGATCCCGCGACGTGGTCCAATGCGCACCCGCTGCCGATCGCCGGCCGCCGCATGAACGATTACCTGCATGCCTATTTCGATGCCGAGCTGACGCGCCACGCGCCGGCCGGCACCCCGGCGCCCGTCGCCGGCCCCGACAACGAACAAGCGCGAATCGCGCCGCAAGTGGAGTCCAAGCTGGATGAATCAACTGGAAACTGAGCTCAAGACGCTCGTCATCGAATCCCTTGGCCTGGAAGACATCGCCCCCGACGACATCGATCGCGAGGCCAGCCTGTTCGGCGACGGACTGGGCCTGGACTCTGTAGACGCGCTGGAACTCGGCCTGGCGCTGCAAAAGCGCTACGGCCTCACCATCGATCCCGAAACGCGCAACATGCGCGAGCACTTCGCCAGCATCGCCAACCTGGCCGAATTCGTCGCGGCCCAGCGCCGCAACTGAGGCAATGGAGTTGACCATGCAGACCCGCGATGAAATCTTCAATACGCTGCGCGACACGCTGAGCGAATTGTTCGAGATCGAGCCCGAACGCATCACCCCCGAGGCCAACCTCTACACCGATCTCGAGATCGACAGCATCGACGCCATCGACCTGATCGACCACGTGCGCCGCCAGACCGGCCGCAAGCTCGACGCCAACGATTTCCGCAGCGTGCGCACCGTCGAGGACGTGGTGCAGGCCATGTGCCAGAAACAGCAGGACATCGGCGCATGAAACGCGGCCTGGCGCCCGCGCTGGCCGTGGCCGGCCTGGCCTACCCCTTCGTCGTCTACGCGACGCTGGGCCGGGTCAGCGCGGCCTGGCTGGCCCTGCCGCTGGCTGTGCTGTGGCTGGCCCGCGGGCTGGCCGAGCGCGACGGGCAGCCCAGCGCGCGCCTGCTGCCGCTGGCTGCAGTGGCGTTCTGCCTGGTCCTGGCCGTCTCCAATTCCACTGATTGGCTGCGCTGGTACCCCGTGATGGTCAACGCCATGCTGCTGGCCATCTTCGGGGCCAGCCTGCATCGCGGCCGCCCGGTCGTCGAACGGCTGGCGCGCCTGCGCAACCCCGATCTGCCGGCCGCCGGCGTGCGCTACACGCGCAACGTCACCCGTGTCTGGTGCGGTTTCTTCGCCATCAACGGCGCGATCGCGACCGCACTGGCCGCGTGGGGCCCGTGGAGCTGGTGGACCGCCTACAACGGCGCCATCAGCTACGTGCTGATGGGCCTGTTGATGGGCGGCGAATGGCTGCTGCGGCCGGCCGCTGCAAAGGCAGCCTGAGCGGTGGCCTGGACCGATCTGACGCATCTGCTGCTGCCGCGCGCCGAGGGCGCCAAAAGCGCGTCCGTTGCCGTCGCCCCCGCGCTGCCGCACGCCGATTTCAGCGCGCACTGCCTGGCTACCGCCAGTGCGCTGCGGGCGCGCGCCACCCGCCGCGCCGCGCTCTGGTTCGACGATGCCGCCGCCCTCGCCATCGCCCTGTTTGCGTGCTGGCGCGCTGGCGTGACCGCGGTCCTGCCGGGCGACGCGCGCCCCGACACCTGCACCCTGCTCGATGCCGACGTCGATGCCTGGCTCACCGACACCGACCTGCCACCCACTATCCGCCCCTGCTGGCGCCTGGACGCGCTGCGCGACGCGCCGCCGCTGGCGCCCGCGGCGCTCGATCCGGACCAGGCTCTGATGCTGTGCACTTCCGGCTCCAGCGGCACACCCAAGCGCATCGCCAAGCGCTGGGGCCAGCTGGCGCGCGAGGTCCAGGCCCTGCAGGCGCAATGGCCCGACGCTACTGGCGCGGTGCTTGGCAGCGTGTCGGCCCAGCACATGTACGGCCTGCCCTTCCGCGTGCTGTGGCCGCTGTGCGCCGGCCGTCCGTTCGACCGGCGCCAGCGGCTCTACCCCGAAGACTTGCAGCAGGCCAGCCTGCATCATCCCGTCTTCACCTGGATCGCCAGCCCGGCGCTGCTGCGCCGCCTGGGCGACCGTCTGGACTGGGCGCAACTGCGCGGCAGGCTCGGCCGCATCTATTCATCGGGCGGCGCGCTGCCGCCCGAGGTATCCGACGACATCGCGCGCCACCTTGGCCTGCGTCCCACGGAAATCTACGGCAGTTCCGAAACCGGTGCAGTAGCCTGGCGCGGTGGGGCAGACCTGTGGCAGCCCCTGCCCGGCGTGGCGGTCAGCCTGAACGCGCTCGGCGCGCTGCGCGTGGATTCTCCCTGGGTCGAAGCCGTCGACGCGCAGACCGCCGACGGCGCCACGCTGTCTGGCGGCCGCTTCCAGCTACTGGGGCGCCAGGACCGCATCGTCAAAATCGAAGAAAAGCGCATCGCGCTGCCCATGTTGGAACAGGCGCTGGCGCGCCATGCCCATGTGGCCGAGGCCCGCGTCGGCCGCGCCGCCAGCGCCACCCGCCTGACCGCGCTGGTCGCGCTGAACACGGCCGGCCTGCACGCGCTGCGCAATCAGGGCCGACGCGCCGTGGTGGACGCGCTGCGCCAGCACCTGGCGGCGGGCTTCGAATCGCTGGCGATTCCGCGCGGCTGGCGGCTCTCGCGCCAGCTACCCTGGAACAGCCAGGGCAAGATGACCCAGGCCGATTTCG
This sequence comes from Achromobacter sp. EG18, assembly GCF_059759395.1. Taxonomy (NCBI): domain Bacteria; kingdom Pseudomonadati; phylum Pseudomonadota; class Betaproteobacteria; order Burkholderiales; family Alcaligenaceae; genus Achromobacter; species Achromobacter sp. EG18. The sequence goes on along the minus strand of NZ_CM186213.1, from coordinate 311,486 downwards.
AGACGGCCGCCGGCCCGCGTCCGCTGCGCCCCATGGTCGAACCGCTGCCGGCCGCCAGCGCCGACGAGCGCCGCTACCGCCTGGAGATCCCGTACGACCTGGCCTACTTCGGCGGCCACTTCCCCACCGCCCCGGTCGTGCCCGGCGTGGCTCAGATCGGCTGGGCGCTGGCGCTGGCGCAACGCGACCTGCTGCCGGACCTGCGTTTTGCAGGCATGGAGGCGCTCAAGTTCCAACGCCTGCTGCGTCCCGGCGACGTGGCAGAATTGGCATTGCGCTGGGATGCCGGCAAGCGCAAGCTGTATTTCACCTACACCCTGGGCGACGCGCCCTGCTCGTCCGGCCGCGTGCTGCACGGAGACCGCGATGGCGCCGCATAGGCTGTGCGCGCTCATCCCCGTCTACAACCACGGCGCCACCGTGGCCGCTGTGCATGCGCGGCTGGCGGCCCTGGACCTGCCCTGCGTACTGGTCGACGACGGCTCGGCCGCGGATTGCGCCGCCGTCCTGGACACGCTGGCGGCACTGCCCCGCACCCACCTGGTCCGCCGCGCCGCCAACAGCGGCAAGGGCGCCGCGGTGCAGGACGGGCTGCGCGCCGCGCGCGACCTGGGCTACAGCCATGTCCTGCAGGTCGACGCCGACGGCCAGCACGCCCTGGACGACGTCGCCAGCTTCGCGCAGGCCTCGCTGGCGCGGCCGGACGCGGTCATCTGCGGCGCGCCGCTATACGGCGACGACGTGCCGCGCAGCCGCCTCTACGGCCGCTGGCTGACGCGCTTGTGGGTCTGGATCAACACGCTGTCGCTCGACATTCCGGATGCCATGTGCGGCTTCCGCGTCTATCCGCTCGCCCCTGTGCTGCGGGTGATCGACGCCACGCAGGTGGGCCGGCGCATGGACTTCGACATCGCCATCCTGGTGCGCCTGCACTGGCTCGGGGTGCCCATGGCCTGGTTGCCCACGCGCGTGGTCTACCCCAAAGACGGCGTCTCGCATTTCAAGGCGCTGCGCGACAACCTGCTGATCAGCCGCATGCACGCGCGCCTGTTCTTCGGCATGCTGGCGCGCTCGCCGGCGCTGCTGCTGCGCCGCATCACCTCGGGCGCTCGCTCATGAGCGCGACCGATTCCCATTGGGCCGACCAGCCCGAGCGCGGCAGCCCCCTGCTGCTGCGGCTGACCGCCTGGGCCGCGCGCCGCGTCGGCCGGCGCGCGGTGGCGCCGGTGGTGTGGCTGGTGGTGCTGTATTTCTATGTGTTCGGCCCGCGCGCCAGGCGCGCCATCGGCGCCTACCAGCGCCGGCTGGCGCGCGCCAGCGGCCCGGCCACGCCGCTGCCGCGCTCGTTCCCGGTCTACCGTCAATACCTGGCGTTCGCGCAGGCGTTGCTGGACAAGCTCGACGTCTGGCAGGGCAAGATCACGCTGGCGGACCTGGACATCGACGATCCCGACGGCTTGCACGCGCAGATGGGCAAGGGCCGCGGCCAGATCCTGGTGGGCTCGCACCTGGGCAATATCGAGGTCTGCCGGGCACTGGCGGAACAGTCCGGGCTACTCAAGCTCAACGTGCTGGTGCACACCAAGCACGCGGCGCAGTTCGGCCGCTTGCTCGACGAGGCCGGCGGAGGCCTGCGCATGATCCAGGTCAGCGAACTGGACGCTGGCGTCATGCTCGACCTGGCCCAGCGCCTGGAGCGCGGCGAATGGCTGGCTATCGCCGGCGACCGCGTGCCGCTCAAAGGCGACCGCAGCACCGAGGTAACGCTGCTGGGCGACCCCGCCCCGCTGCCGCAAGGCCCCTGGCTGCTGGCCGGCCTGCTGCGCTGCCCGGTCAACCTGCTGTTCTGCACCCGCCACGGCAAACGCTACCGCGTGTCGATGCAGCGCCTGAGCGACGGCATCGAATGGAGCCGCGCCACGCGCCAGGCGCAGATCGCGCAATGGACGCAGCGCTACGCCGACCGCCTGGGCGCGCACTGCCGCCAGGCGCCGCTGCAATGGTTCAACTTCTACCCTTTCTGGAAAGACGATGCGTAAACGCGGCGCGCTTGGCGCGCAAGTCGAGATCCGCGTGCCCTTCTACGACGTCGATTCGATCAACGTCGTCTGGCACGGCCACTACGTCAAGTACCTGGAAGAAGCCCGCTGCGCGCTGCTCGACAGCCTCGGCTACGGCTATGACGCGATGCGCGCCAGCGGCTACGTCTGGCCGGTGATCGACCTGCAACTGCGCTACGCCCAGGCGGCGCAGTTCGGCCAGCGCCTGGTGGTGCGCGCCGAGCTGGTCGAATGGGAGAACCGCCTCAAGATCAACTACCTCATCCGCGAGGCCACCAGCGGCCAGCGCGTGACGCGGGCCAGTTCCGTGCAGGTGGCGGTCTGCATGCGCACCCGCGAGATGCAGCTGGCCTCGCCGGCCGTGCTGCTGGACGCGGTGCGACGCAAGCTCGACACTCCGGAGGACGCCTCGTGAAACGCCTGCTGATCTGCCTGGCCCTGGCCATCCTGCCCTGGAGCGCGCAGGCCTTCGACCTCGACGACCTGCAACAGCAACTGCGCGCCACGCCGATCGTGCGCGGCCATTTCGTGCAGCAGAAATTCCTGCGCTCATTGCCGCAGCCGCTGACCAGCCGTGGAGACTTCACCCTGGCCGCCGGCCGCGGCCTGCTATGGCTGCTGCGCAGCCCCATCGTCCAGGACCTGCGCATCAGCGCCAACGGCATCGCCCGCCGCGGCCCCGACGGTGCCTGGCAGGCACTGCCGCAGCAAACCGGCGCCGGCCGCGAGAACCGACTGTTCCTGTCGGTGCTGGCGGGCGACACCAGCGGCCTGCGCGAAAACTTCGACCTGAGCCTGTCGGGCGGCCCGGACGCCTGGCAACTGACGCTGCTGCCACGTTCGGTGTTGCTGCGCCAGATTTTCGAGAACATCCAGATCAACGGCGGCAGGCTGGTCGACCGCATCGAGCTGCGCGAGGTCCAGGGCGACCGCAGCGTGCTGCAGATGACCGATGCCGCCGCGGCCGAGGCCCTGACCCCCGAGGAGCAACGTGCCTTCGCCGATTGAACACTGGCTGCCGCGGCTGTTCAAGCTTGGACTGCTGCTGTTGCTGGGCCTGGGCGCCTGGCAGTGCCGCGATGGCTGGCCGGTGTCGGCCAACCTGATGGAGCTGGTGCCACACGCGCGTACCGACGCCACCCGGCAACTTGCCGAAGCCCGCATCCAGGAGCCGCTCAGCCGCCAGCTGGTGGCGCTGGTAGCCGCCCCGGCTGGCGGCGACAGCGCCGCGGCCGCGCGCCAGCTGGCGCGGCGCTGGCAGCACAGCGGCCTGTTCGACACCGCCCAGGTCGACGTCGAGGTCGACCTGGCCGACCTGCGCGCCCGCCTGCTGGCCAACCGCCTGGCGCTGCTGCCTGCCGCGCAGCGCCAGCAGTTGCTGGACGCCCCCGCCGCCTACGCCCAGCGCCGCGCGCGTGAACTGGTCGATCCGTTCTCGTCCTCCAGCGTGGTGCCGGTCGACCAGGACCTGCTCGGCCTGGCCCGCCTGGCCGAGCAAGCCCTGCGCCCCGGCGGCGCGGTGCAATACGACGTGGGCAGCGGCACGCTGCAGGCCGAAAGCGCAGGCCGCGTCTGGGTGCTGGTCCGCGCGACGACCCGCGACGACGCCTTCGACAGCGTCGCGCCGGCGCGCATCGCCGCGCAGATCGACAGCGACCGCCAGGCCTTGGCCGCCAGCGGCGCCGACCTGCTGGTGGCCGGCGGCGCCCTCTACGCGGCGGCCGGCCGCGCCCAGGCCGTCGCCGAAAGCGGCTGGATCGGCGGTATCGCCATGGCCGGCATCGTGCTGGTACTGTTGCTTGCGCTACGCCGCTGGCGCGCACTGCTGGCGCTGGCGCCGGTGGCCGTGGGCCTGCTGGCTGGTACGGTCGCCTGCGTCGCGGTCTTCGGTTCCATCCACGTGCTGACGCTGGTGATCGGCGCCAGCCTGATCGGCGTCGCGGTGGACTTTCCGATGCACTGGCTCGGCAAGAGTTACGGCATGCCCGACTGGCGCGCCTGGCCTGCCCTGCGCCGCGTGCTGCCGGGCCTGACCATCAGCCTGGCGGCCAGCCTGGTCGGCTACGTGGCGCTGGCGTTCACCCCCTTCCCCGCCCTGACGCAGACGGCGGTGTTCTCCGCCGCCGGCCTGCTCGGCGCCTACGCCTGCACGATCTGCCAGTTGCCGGCCTGGATGGAACGCTTCCGGCCGCGTCCGTGGCCGCCACTGCTGCGTTTCGCCGAGGGCGCGCTGCGCGTGCGCGAGCGCCTGGCCGGCCGCCGCGCCATCCTGTGGATGGGCGGCGTGCTGCTGGCGGCCGTCACCGCCGGCGGCATCGGCCGTCTCAGTATCCAGGACGACCTGCGCCAATGGCTGAGCCTACCCGCGCCGCTGCTGCAACAGGCGCGCCAGATCGGCGAGATCACCGGCTTCATGCCGACCAGCCAATTCTTCCTGGTGCGCGCGCCGGATCCGGACGAGCTGTTGCGCCGCCAGGCACGCATCAGCCAGGCGCTGGACGCGCAGGTCGCCGCCGGCAACCTGCAGGCCTACACTGCCCTGAGCCAGCGCGTGACACCGCAGGCCGATCAGCGTGCCCTGGCCGCCACGCTCGGCGCCCTGGCCGAACGGCCCCAGGCCTGGCGCGCCATGACCGACATCGGCCTGCCATTCGAGGCGCTGCGCCAGGAACTGCGCACGCTGGCGGCCCTGCCGCCCGTCACCCTCGACGCCGCCATGCAGGGCCAGGCCGGCGAGCGCTGGCGTCCGCTGTGGTTGGGGCAGCACGACGGCGAGGCCGCCGGCATGGTCACGCTGCTGGGCCTGCGCGATCCCGCCGCGCTGGCCGCCATCGCCCAGGCCGTGCCCGGCGTCACGCTGGTGGATCGCAGCGGCGAACTGAACCGTATGTTCACCTCCACCCGTGTCGAGGCCGCCGAACTCAAGCTGCTGTCCTACCTGGTGGCGGCGGCGCTGCTGTGCCTGACGCTGGGGCGCGCCGCCACTTGGCGCATCCTGGCGGTGCCGCTGGCGGCCACCGCGTGCAGCCTGGCTGCGTTGGGCTACCTGGGCCAGCCGCTGACCCTGTTCAGCCTCTTCGGCCTGCTGCTGGTGTCGGCCATCGGCGTGGACTACGCCATCTTCATGTACGAGCGGGTCGCCGGCGCGGCGGCCAGCCTGGTGGGCATCGTGCTGGGCGCGCTCACCACCCTGCTGTCTTTCGGCCTGCTGGCCGCCAGCCAAACCCCGGCCATCGCCAACTTCGGCATGGCAGTGGCGCTGGGCGTGGGCTTTTCCCTGTTGTGGGCGCCGTGGATCCGCCCCCCGCGCCAGGCCTGATTCTGCAGTCTTGCCATTGATCATCATTCGAGGAAACATCCAGCATGGAATATCGGGAAGTCGTCGTCATCGGGGCGGGCCCCGCCGGAGCCGTGGCCGCGGCGCTGCTCAAGCGCCAGGGGCATGACGTCCTGGTGCTTGAGCGCCAGCAGTTTCCGCGCTTCTCGATCGGTGAAAGCCTGCTGGCCCATTGCCTGGAATTCATCGAAGAGGCCGGCATGATGCCCGCGGTGCGGGCCGCCGGCTTCCAGACCAAGAACGGCGCCGCCTTCGCGCGTGGCGATGAATACACCTACTTCGACTTTCGCGACAAATTCAGCCCCGGCCCCGGCAGCACCTTCCAGGTGCAGCGCGCCCAATTCGACAAGGTGCTGGCCGACGACGCCGCGCGCCAGGGGGTGGAGGTGCGTTACCAGCAGGAAGTCATCGCCGCCGATTTCACCGGCGCGGATGGCCCCTTGCTCACTGTGCGCGGCCCGCAGGGCCAGCCCTACCAGGTGCGCGGCAGGTTCGTGCTGGACGCCAGCGGCTATGGCCGCGTGCTGGCGCGCCTGCTCGACTTGGAACGGCCGTCGTCGATGCCGTCGCGCAAGGCCATCTTCACCCACATCGAGGACCGCATCGACGATGCCGGCTTCGACCGCGACAAGATCCTGATCAGTGTGCATCCGGAGCAAAGCGGCATCTGGTACTGGCTGATCCCGTTCTCCAATGGCCGCAGCTCGTTCGGCGTGGTGGGCGGCCAGGACCTGTTCGGCGGCGCCGACCAAGACTTGATGACCACCCTGCGCGCCATGGCCGACGCCGCCCCCAACCTCAGGCGGGTACTGCGCAACGCCGTCTGGGATACGCCGGCCAACACCATCGGCGGCTATTCCGCCAGCGTCACCCGGTTGCACGGGCCGGGCTACGCGCTGCTGGGCAACGCCGCCGAATTCCTGGACCCGGTGTTCTCTTCCGGCGTCACCATCGCGCTGCGCTCGTCCAAGCTGGCTGCCGACGCCCTGCACCGGCAGCTGGGTGGCGAAACGGTCGACTGGCAACTCGATTTCGCCGACCCGCTGATGCTTGGCGTGGAAACCTTCCGCGCCTATGTGCAGGGCTGGTATAGCGGAGAATTCCAGGATGTGGTCTTCTACCAGAACGCCCAGCCGGATATCCGCCGCATGATCAGTTCGATCCTGGCCGGCTACGCCTGGGACACCGACAACCCGTTCGTCGCCAGTCCGCAGCGCCGCCTGCGCATGCTGAGCGAACTGTGCCGCGCGCCAGCTGCTCAGGCACACCCGGCCCGATGAGCCACTCATGATGTCCGTCCTGCCCTCGCTCCCGCCCGCCCTGCGCGCCGCCTGCGTCGCGCTGGCGCTGGCGGTGCTGGCCGGTTGCGCCAGCGCCCCGCCGGTGCCGGCGCGGCCGGGCGGCTTCGCGCTGCCGCGCCAGTTGCACGTGATCCAGGCCAGCCCCGGTCAGCCGACACAGGACACGCTGTTGGTGGTGCAACGCGAAGCGGCCGCCATGCGCTGGTCGCTGTTCGACCCGATGGGCGTGCCGCAGGCCCGCCAGATGCTGGAAGACGGCCGCTGGCGCAACGACGGCTTCCTGCGACCCAACGGTCAGGCGCGCGACCTGTTCGCGGCGCTGCTGTTCGCCTGGACTGCGCCGGCCGACCTGGATGCGGCCTACGGCGCCGGCGTCTGGCGCGCCACCCGCGCCGCCGACGGCTCGGCACAGCGCGAGCTGCTGCAACACGGCCAGCCGCGCTGGACCGTGCGCTGGCCGGCGGACGCGCCGGACGGCACGCTGGAAATCCGCGACGCCGCCGGCACCTTGTGGCGCGTTGCGCCATTGAAGGAGCAACCATGACCACCACCTGGCTGAGCCGCCCCGGCATAGTCTGCGCGCTCGGCGCCGGCATCGATGCCGTGGCCGACGCCGCCTTCGCCGGCTCCACCCAGGGCATGCGACCGCTGGCCGGCTGGGTAGCCGACCGCGCGCTCACGCTCGGCGCCGTCGCCGCTCCGCTGCCGGCCATCCCCGACACTTTCGCCGCGCGCCACCGCAGCCGCAACAACCAGCTGCTGTTGGCCGCCGCCAGCCAGATCGAGCCCCAGCTGCGCGGCGCCATCGCCCGCCACGGCGCCCACCGCGTGGCGGTGGTGCTGGGCACCAGCACCTCTGGCGTGAACGACAACGCGACGGCGTTCCGCGCCCTGGCCGCCGATGGCGTCTGGCCCGCCGACTACGACTACCGCCGCCAGGCGCTGTCGGCGCCGGCCCAGTTCCTGGCCGAGTGGCTGGGCGCGACCGGTCCGGCCTACACCCTGTCCACCGCCTGCACCTCCAGCGCCCGCGCGCTGCTGTCCGCGCGCCGCCTGCTGGCGCTGGGGCTGTGCGACGCGGTAGTCTGCGGCGGCGCCGACACGTTGTGCCGCCTGACCATCAACGGCTTCGCCACCCTGGAAGCGGTGGACGAGACCCTTTGCCTGCCGTTCTCGGCCAATCGCCGCGGCATCAACATCGGCGAGGCCGGCGTGCTGTTCCTGATGCAGCGCGAGCCCGCCGACGCGGCCAGCGTGGCCCTGCTGGGTGGAGGCGCCAGTTCCGACGCCTGGCACATGTCGGCGCCCGAGCCGAGCGGCGCCGGCGCCCTGCTGGCGATGCGCGCCGCCCTGCGCGGCGCCGGCCTCGATCCCGCCGACATTGGCTGGATCAACCTGCACGGCACCGGCACCGCGCACAACGACGCCATGGAAAGCCTAGCCGTGCACGCGCTGTTCCCGCGGGGCGTGCCGTGCGCCTCGACCAAGCCGCTGACAGGCCACGCACTGGGCGCGGCCGGCGCGCTAGAGGCGGCGCTCGCCTGGATCACCCTGGCGCCCACCAACGCCGACGGCCGGCTGCTGCCGCACGTGTGGGACGGCCAGCCCGACCCGACCTTGCCTACGCTCGACTTCAGTACCCACGCGCACCGTTATGCCGCGGGCGGCCGCCGCATCGCCATGAGCAATTCGTTCGCCTTCGGCGGCAACAACGCCAGCCTGATCCTCGGGGGGACGACATGAGCCCGTGGCCCATCGCCAGCCTGCTTCCGCACGCCGGCGACATGATCCTGATCGACGACGTGCTGGCGCACGACGCCGACGGCCTGACGGCGCGCGCCGTAGTGCGGCCCGGTCCCTACTCCCTGCCCGACGGCGCGCTGCCGCCCTGGCTCGGCCTGGAACTGATGGCCCAGGCGATCGGTGCCTGGGCCGGCTGCCAGGCGCGCCTGGCCGGCGCCGAGGTCAAGCTCGGCTTCCTGCTGGGCACGCGCCGCTACCACTGCCAGGCCGACGCGCTGCCGGCCGGCGCCGTTCTCACCATCCACGTGCAACGCGGGTTCATCGACGACAGTGGCATGAGCGTATTCGAATGCGAACTGCGCGACGGCGAACGCCAACTGGCCAACGCCCGCCTCAATGTCTACCAACCCAAGGACCCCAACGTTTTCATCCAGGAAGATACGCCCCAATGAGCGCCGCTCCCATTCTCGTCACCGGCTCCAGCCGTGGCATTGGCCGCGCCATCGCGCTGGCCCTGGCCGATGCCGGCCATGACCTGGTGCTGCACTGCCGCCAGCAACGCGCCCAGGCCGAGGCCGTGCAGGCCGACATTTCCGCCCGCGGCCGCCAGGCGCGCGTGCTGCAGTTCGACGTGGCCGACCGCGCGCAATGCGCCGCCGTGCTGCAAGCCGACGTCGAGGCCCACGGCGCCTACTACGGCGTCGTGCTCAACGCCGGCCTGACCCGCGATGGCGCTTTTCCCGCGCTCAGCGGCGACGACTGGGACCAGGTGCTGCGCACCAACCTGGACGGCTTCTACAACGTCCTCGGCCCGCTGGCGATGCCCATGATCCGGCGCCGCGCGCCGGGCCGGGTGGTCTGCATGGCATCGGTCTCGGGGCTGGTCGGCAATCGCGGCCAGGTCAACTACAGCGCCTCCAAGGCCGGTCTGATCGGCGCCGCCAAGGCCCTGGCGGTGGAACTGGCCAAGCGCCAGATCACCGTCAACTGCGTGGCGCCCGGTCTGATCGACACCGACATGATCGACGAGCACGTCCCGGTCCAGGAAATCCTCAAGGCCATCCCGGCCCAGCGCATGGGCCGGCCCGAGGAAGTGGCGGCCACCGTGGCCTTCCTGATGTCGCCCGGCGCCGCCTACATCACGCGCCAGGTCATCGCGGTCAACGGAGGGCTGTGCTGATGCAACGTGTCGTCATTACCGGCATGGCCGGCATCAGCGCGCTCGGCACCGACTGGGCCACCATCCGGCAAGCGTTCGAAGACGGTCGCAGCGCCATCCGCGTCATGCCGGACTGGGCTCGCTACAAGGAACTGAACACGCGCCTGGCCGGACCGATCGAGGACTTCCGCGTCCCCGCGCACTGGACCCGCAAGCAATTGCGCAGCATGGGTCGCGTCTCGCAGCTGAGCGTGCGCGCCGCCGAACTGGCGCTGGACGATGCCGGCCTGCTGGGCGACCCGAGCATCCGCGACGGCCGCATGGGCGTGGCCTGCGGTTCGTCGGTCGGCAGCACCGCCGAGATCCGCGCCTTCGGCAACATGCTGCTCAACGGCGTCACCGACGACCTCAACGCCAATTCGTACGTGCGCATGATGCCGCACACCACCGCGGCCAACGTCGGCATCTTTTTCGAGTTGAAGGGCCGCATCATTCCCACCTCCAGCGCCTGCACCTCGGGCAGCCAGGGCATCGGCTATGCCTACGAGGCCATCCGCTACGGCCGCCAGGCCCTGATGCTGGCCGGCGGCGCCGAGGAACTGTGCCCGAGCGAAGCGCTGGTATTCGACGCCCTGTATGCCACCAGCCAGAAGAACGACACGCCCGAACTGACGCCGCGCCCCTACGACCGCGACCGCGACGGCCTGGTCATCGGCGAAGGCGGCGGTATGCTGGTGCTGGAATCATTGGACCACGCGCAAGCGCGCGGCGCCCGCATCTACGCCGAGATCGTCGGCTTCGGCAGCAACTCGGACGGCACCCACATTACCCGTCCCGAGGCCGCCACCATGCGCATCGCCATGGAAATGGCGCTGGCCGACGCCGGCCTGCCGCCCGAGGCCATCGGCTACGTCAACGGCCACGGCACCGCCACGGAACAGGGCGACATCGCCGAGACCCAGGCCACGCACAGCCTGTTCGGCAGCCGCATGCCGATAAGCTCGCAAAAGAGCTACCTCGGTCACACCCTGGGCGCATGCGGGGTGCTGGAGTCATGGTTCAGCATCGAGATGCTGCGCGGCGACTGGTACGCGCCAACGCTCAACCTGGAGCACGTGGACCCGCGCTGCGGCGAACTGGACTACCTGCGCCAAGGCCAGCGCATGAGCCACGAATACGTCATGAACAACAATTTCGCCTTCGGCGGCATCAACACCTCGCTAGTGTTCCGGCGCTGGCCCTGAAGACATTTTCAACCCGTCATTTGGAACGCACCCATGAACGTCTCCCATAAGCTGTTTGGCACCCTGGTCCTTTCGTTCGCCTGCTCGGCCCCAGCCCTGGCCGCGGACCGTACTGTCTACCTGCCTCTGCAGCCGGCCATCGAGGCCGCCCAGGCCGCCGGCAAGATCGACGGCAGCGTCAAGTTCTACCTGGCGGGCACCGGCCCCAAGGGCAAGGTCCTGGAGGCCAGCGTGGTCACGAACCGCAAGACCAATGCCTTCGCCAAGAAGGATGCCGAGGCCTGCCTGTGGGTAGCGCAATCGGCCGTGATCGCCCTGCACGAGGCGGCCAAAAAAGCCGGCGCCAACGCAGTCACCAACATTGTCAGCTACTACCGCAAGAACGAATACAGCAGCAGGACCGATTACGAATGCCACGCCGGCGCCATGGTGGCCGGCGTGGCCCTGCGCGGCGACCTGAGCCTCATCAAGTAAGTCGAGCCGCACGATCGCTCGCCGGGACGGCCGCTGGGCAGGTCGCCCCGGGAAGGCCCGGCCACGGTTACACTGCCGTTTTGACGCAACAACACAAAGGTTTCCCCATGAGCACCGCTACGCTCAAGACCCGCCTCTCCGACGCCGTCAAGGACGCCATGCGCGCCAAGGCCACCGAGCGTCTCGCCACCCTGCGCTTCCTGCTGGCCGCGGTCAAGCAGAAGGAAGTGGACGAGCGCCGCGACCTGAGCGACGCCGAAATCACCGCCATCATCGAAAAGCAGGTCAAGCAACGCCGCGAGTCCATCGCCGCGTTCGAACAGGCCGGCCGCACCGAAACCGCGGAACAGGAAAAGGCCGAACTGGTGGTGTTGCAGGAGTTCCTGCCGCAGGCCGCCACGCCCGAGGAAGTGGCCGCCGCCATCGACGCGGCGCTGGCCGAAGTGGCCGCCCAGGGCGTCACCGGCGCGCCCGCGATGGGCAAGGTCATGGCCTTGCTCAAGCAGTCGCTGGCCGGCCGCGCCGACATGACCGCGCTGTCGCAGCAGGTCAAGGCCAGGCTCGCCTGAAGTCAGAACGCCCCGCCGAACAGGTCCGGCTGGCGTGATTGTTCCTGGGGATCGGCGAAATTGCTCATGCCGACCCCCGCCAGCCGGTACAGCGTCTGCGCCGGCAGGTCGACCCGCTCGCACAACAGCCGGGCCATGGTCGCCAGCTCGGCGGCCGAGGCCGGCGGATTGGGATTGGTCTGGCTGCGCGTCAGGATGCGGAAGCGGTCGGTCTTGAGCTTGAGCACCACCGTGCGGCCCAGCGCGCCCTTCTTCAAGGCCTGGCTCCAGACCTTGTCGGCCATGCGGTCCAGGGCCTCGCCGACCGCCTCCAGCCGCACATCTTCCGAAAACGTGGTTTCCGCCGACACCTGCTGCAACGGCTGGTCGGTCTGCACCTCGCGGTCGTCGATGCCGCGCGCCAGCTCGTACAGGCGCCGGCCGTAACGGCCGAAGTAATGCTCCAGTTCCTGCGCGGCGTGCGTGGCCAGGTCGCCCACCGTATGGATACCCAACTGCTCCAGGCGCGCCTGCATCACCTTGCCCACGCCGGGCACCTTGCGCACGGGCAGCGGCTGCAGGAACTCCAGCACCCGTGACGGGCGGATCACATATTGCCCGTCGGGCTTGTTCCAGTCGGACGCGATCTTGGCCAGGAACTTGTTGGGCGCCACGCCGGCCGACGCGGTCAGGCCGGTTTCGGCGCGGATCTGCTGGCGGATCACCTGCGCCACTTCGGTGGCCGACGGCAGCCCGAGCTTGTTGACGGTCACGTCCAGGTAGGCCTCGTCCAGCGACAGCGGCTCGATCAGGTCCGTATGGCGGCCGAAGATCTGGCGGATCTGGCGCGAAACCTCGCGGTAGCGGTTGAAGTCGGGCGGCACGTAGACCGCCTGCGGACAGAGGCGCTGGGCGCGCACCGCCGACATGGCCGAATGCACGCCGAAGCGGCGCGCCTCGTACGACGCCGCGCACACCACCGAGCGCGGCCCGGTCCACGCCACCACCACCGGCTTGCCGCGCAGCTCGGGGTTGTCGCGCTGTTCCACGGATGCATAGAAGGCATCCATGTCGATGTGTACGATCTTGCGGCTGGCGTCGCTCATGGCGGTGGAAAACGGGTGCCCGGAGGGCGCATCGGCGCGCAAGCGGGCGCGAAATGTACGGTCACCGGAAAAATCGCCCCGGCGCGGGGGCCGGGCCCGGCGAACGGCGTAAAAGTGGATATTATGACCGGCAAATCCCCATCTTTCCCCTTCCCCGCGTGACCGCTTCCATGACTGCAACCGCAACTCCCGCTCCGGGCGAGTATTTCGGCCTGGCGATTCCCTTCATGAGTTTCCTGGGCCTGGTGCCCGAACAGATCGCGCCGGCCTATGCCCGCACGTCGCTGCCGTGGCGCCAGGACCTGACCAACAGCCGCGGCGACGTCCACGGCGGCACCCTGATGAGCGTGCTGGACTTCACCCTGAGCGCCGCGGCGCGCGGCTCGGCCGATGCCACCGAGGGCATGGCCACCATCGACATGAACACCACCTTCCTGTCGCCCGGCACCGGCGACCTGGTGATCGAGGCGCGCTGCCTGCGCCGCGGCGCGTCAATCGCCTTCTGTGAAGGCGACATCCGCCGCGCCGACGGCGAACTGGTGGCCCGCGCCACCGCCACCTTCAAGATCATCCGCCGCCGTCCGGGCGGCGACTGAACGGGCGGACCGTCCCGGCCGTCGTTGTCCGATGCGGCCGCCCCGCCCGCAATTGCCCTTACTTGGGCAGATCGCGCGACGGCTTGACCGGCGGCCGCGGGTCCAGCGGCATGTAGCTGGAGCACGAACTCATGCCATAGACGATCGCGTCCTGCATGGCGCGCATCGCCGCCGCGTCCCAGGTGCCCTTGCCCCACATCACGATGCGGGTGTCGGTGGCCTTGGGACCGGCCGCCTTCAGGTCGACCCGGGTCATTTCGCTGTCGCTGTACGGCGCCAGCACCCGCACCACGGCGGACTGGGCGCTTTCGTCCAGGCTCGACACCACGCGATAGGCGTTGTCGGTGCTGCGCAGGCAGGCATTGGCCTGGCGCAGCGTGGTGGCGTAGGCGTCCTTGAACGCGACGGGCGCCTTGAATTCGCTGTGCGGCGACGAGCCGTTCTGCGAAATACCCAGCGAGCAGCCCGCCAGGCCCAGGGCCAGCGCCGAGGCCGCGACCAGATTCCGAACCATGTGTTTCTCCAGATTGATAGCCGCGATTATCCCGCAAACGGACTACCGGCATAAGTGGCCCGGCCGGTTCGACACCCCGGCCGCGGCTATGGCATTATCGACCGGTAGTCCGGCGGCGCCCGCGGCCGGGTGGAATCGTCGGAGGTATGCCTTGCTCTCATTCATGAAACACACCATCCTGGCCGCCGGTATCGTCGGCGCCTCGCTGGGCGCCAGCGCCGCGGCGCAGCCGCCCCGGGCCTACCCCCTGAAGGACTTTTTCCGCAATCCGGAACGCGGTTTCTTCCGCCTGGCCGACGACGGCAAGACCCTCGGCTTCATGCAGCCCACCAGCGTCGACGGCAAGCCGCCGCGCATGAACATCTACGTTCAGCCCCTGGAAGGCAGCAAGCCGGTGGGCGAACCGCGCAAGCTGACCAGCGAGTCGGCCCGCGACATCAGCAATTTCTTCTGGAAGGGCGCCGACGTGGTGCTCTACCAGAAGGACTTCGGCGGCGACGAGAACTTCCACGTGCTGGCGGTGGACGCCAAGACCGGCAAGGTCACCGACCTGACCCCGTACGACGGCGTGCGCGCCAGCATCGAGGACGACCTCGAAGACGACCCCGACCACATCCTCATCAGCCACAACCAGCGCGACCCGCAGGTGTTCGACGTCTACCGCGTCAACGTGCATACCGGCGCCGGCGTGCTGGTGGCGCAGAACCCCGGCAACATCGTCGGCTGGCAGACCGACCACGCCGGCAAGGTGCGCGCCGCCGTCACCAGCGACGGCCTGAACACCACCCTGCTCTACCGCGACGACGAAGCCTCGGAATTCCGTCCGCTCTTCACCACCGACTACCGCACCAGCGTCAGCCCGGCCTTCTTCACCTTCGACGACAAGAAGTTCTACGCCCTGTCCAACCGCGGCCGCGACAAGCTCGCGCTGGTGGTGATCGACCCGGCCAGCCCCGACAAGGAAGACGAGATCTTCACCCCGGACACGGTCGACCTGGACGCGGCCGGTTTCTCGCGCAAGCGCCGCGTGCTGACGGTGGCCTCGTACCAGACCGACAAGCCGCAATACAAGTTCTTCGACGCCGAGACCGAAACCCTGTTCAAGAAGCTGTCAGCCCAGCTCGAGGGCTACCAGTTCGCCATCCAGGGCGCCAACCGCGACGAGGACAAGTTCATCGTCGCCGCCTACAACGACCGCACGCCGGGCTCGCGCTACATCTACGACGCGCGCGCCGACACCCTCAGCAAGCTGGCCGACATCAACCCGGCCATCCCCGAGGCCGACATGTCGCGCGTGCAGCCCATCAGCTACCAGAGCCGCGACGGCCTGACCATCCATGGCTACCTGACGCTGCCGGCCGGGCGCGATCCCAAGAACCTGGCGTGCATCGTCAACCCGCACGGCGGCCCGTGGGCGCGCGACGGCTGGGGCTACAACCCCGAGGTGCAGTTCCTGGCCAACCGCGGCTTCTGCGTGCTGCAGATGAATTTCCGCGGCTCCACCGGCTACGGCCGCGCCTTCTGGGAAGCCAGCTTCGGCCAATGGGGCCTAAAAATGCAGGACGACATCACCGACGGCGTCCAGTGGCTGGTCAAGCAGGGCATCGCCGACCCCAAGCGCATCGGCATCTACGGCGCCAGCTACGGCGGCTACGCCACGCTGGCCGGCGTGACCTTCACGCCCGACCTGTACGCGGCCGCGGTCGACTACGTCGGCGTGTCCAACCTGTTCACGTTCATGAAGTCGATTCCGCCCTACTGGAAGCCGATGCTGGACAAGATGCAGGACATGGTCGGCGACCCGGTGCGCGACAAGGACCGCCTGGCGGCGACCTCGCCGGCCCTGCACGCCGACAGGATCAAGACGCCGCTGTTCATCGCCCAGGGCGCCAAGGACCCGCGCGTCAACAAGGACGAGAGCGACCAGATGGTCAAGGCGTTGAAGGCCCGCGGCGTCGAGGTGGAATACATGGTCAAGGACAACGAAGGCCACGGCTTCCACAACGACGAGAACAAATTCGAGTTCTACGCGGCCATGGAAAAGTTCTTCATCGAACATCTCAAGCCGTAAGCTTGGCGGGTTCGGCGGCCTCGGCGGCCGCCTCTTCCTCCGGGGCCGCCTGCGGGCGGCCCGACGCACGCGCGCTCCAGGCCATTTCGACCCGGTCGCGCCCCAGCTCCTTGGCCTTGTAGAGCGCCAGGTCGGCGCGAGCCAGGATGCCATCGGCCGAATCGCCCGGCTGCAGCGTGGCCACGCCGCCGCTGGTGGTCATGCGCAATTCCTGCCCCTGCAGGTACAGCGGCGAATCGCGCAGGGCGTCGCAGACCCGCTGGGCCTGCACCAGCGCGTGAGCGGCATCACAGCCGTACATCAGCAAGACGAACTCTTCGCCCCCCAGGCGGCCAAAGCGATCGCTGGCCCGCACGGCCTTGGGCACCACCTGCGCGAAATGGCGCAAGGCGGCGTCGCCGGCCGCGTGGCCGTGGCGGTCGTTGATGGACTTGAAATGGTCGATGTCCAGCACCAGCACCGCCAGCCTGCCGCCGCTGCGCGCGCAGCGCTGCAGCTCGTGCTCCAGTTCATCCAGGATGCTGCGGCGCGAATAGGCGCCGGTGAGGCTGTCGAAGGTCAGCGCGGCCTGCATCTGTTCGGACAGCGACGTCTGGATCAGCAGCAGCAATGCCAGGAACAGCGCCGGCACCGTCACCGAGCCGCAGACGATGAAGAACAGGCCCCACGGCGCCGGTTCCAGCAACGACGTGGCCTGCGCCCAGCCGCTGCCATAGACGCCGGCGCGCAAGGCATGCAGCACCACCAGGGCGGACAGCGACAACAGCACATACAGGATCACGCCAGGCGTGCGGATACCGCGGCGCTGGCGGAACACCACGGCGCCGGTGGCCGCCATCAGCACACCGGTGTAGCCCGAAAACAGCATCATGCGGCCCACCAGGTCATGCGTGACGTACAGCATCAGCGCCATCGCCGCGATGCCGACCGCGGCCGCGGCGCCCACGCGCAGGACCTGCGGCCGCAAGCCGAAGAACTGCCGCACGCCCACGTACACCAGGCTCACCGCGACCAGCCACGACGTATTCGACACCATCACGTAGACGGCCGGCGGCAGGATCTCGGCCGAGGCGTAGGCCAGCAGCGACAGCACCGCCAACGCGTTGGCGATGGTGAACGCGCGCACGCCCGGCACCCGGCGCGCATTGAACGGCAGCAGCAGGGGCAGCGCCAGGGCCGTGGCCAGGCCCCACACCAGGAAAAATAGTGAAGTCGTCATGTTTTTGCCGGCTTGCGCCCTCCTGGGCGGTCGCCGTCGCTTGGAACAACTGTTGCACCGGATGCGGGCCCGAGGACACGTTACAGACCCGCACTTTTGACGTTTTTTGTTACCTGCACGGCGCACCATCGCGCCATTTCCGTCGCGCGCACAACGTTCCGTACCGGGATCCGTCCCAATGCCGGCCATACCGCCACGACGGTTGTGCGGTACGCCCGCAGAGAATACGCCAAGGCCTGCGGCCGCGGTCCCTCCTTTGCACTAATTGACAGTTGATTTCGCCGAAAAGCCATAAAGTTCGGCCTGTTGACGGCGCCATCAGAAGTGCCGCAACCACGCCCCACGGGCGTGGCGCGTACTAGCCATGCACTCCCTCGCGCGAGTGCGAAGGTCCCCGCAGCGGGCGCCGCGCAGTGAATACCCAAACGCTCTCCCCTTCGCCGCCGGCGCCTTCCCGCGTCCGCGCCGCGCCTTCGGCAACGCCCACCCGCGTCCGGCCGGCGGAGCCACGAGCGCCCTCATCGCAACTGCGGAAGTATTTACAGATGCTGAAAAGAACAACGCCCCCCAGGGGCCGGGCAGGCCGCCAGGCGCCGCCCGCCTTGATGACGGACCCGCGACGGCGGATCTCCGGGCCGAGACTGCAGGCCCTCACCGCGTGCGCGCTGCTCGCTCCCGTCCTGGCGCTGGCGGCGCCGGGCGCCGACTATGACGCGCTGATCACGCGCGCCCGCGCCGGCGACTACGAACCGGCGCTGGCCATGCTGCGCCAGCAAGGCGCGGCGGCCGGCCGCCAGGCGGTGTACGACCACATCGTGATCGCCGGCTGGGCCGGCCGCCCCGCCGAAGCCGTGGCCGCCTACGAAACGCTGTCGCCCTCCCTGGCCCTGCCCGCCGATATCCAGCTGGCGGTGGCGCGCGCCTATCGCGACCTGCGCCGCTGGCCCGAGGCCCTGTCGGCCTATCGCGCCGGCCTGCGGCGCCATCCTGACCAGTCCGCCTTTGCCGCGGGCGAAATCATGACCCTGGCCGACGCCGGCCAGACCGAAGCCGCCCTGGCCGCCGGCAGGGCCTGGAGCAGGCGCGCGCCGCGCGATGCCGATGCCCGCCTGGCGCTGAGCTACGTCCACGTCCGCCTGCGCCAGCCCTACGAGGCGTTGCACCAGGCCGACCAGGCGCTGGCGATCGCGCCCGGCACGCCCTACGTGCTGCGCGAATACATCGCCGCGCTGAGCCGCGCCCGGCTGGCGCAGCCGGCGCTGGATCTGGCCCGCCAGCATCCGGACCTGTTCGACGCCGCGCAGTTGCGCCGCCTGGAAGGCGACGCACTGGCCCAGCAGGTGCGGCTGGCGGCCATGCCGACGCGGACCGAGGCCGAACGCTTCGTCATCGCCGACCGCGCGCTGGCGCGCTACGAGGCGCTGATCCCGGCCTGGGAAGCCCTGGGCGATGCCGCCCGCGACGACGTGCTGCGCGCCCGCATCGACCGCCTGCATGCGCTGCACGCCCGCGCCCGCATGGCCGACGTGATCAGCGAATACGAGGCCTTGCGGGCGCGCGACGTCACGGTGCCGCGCTACGCGCTCAATGACGTCGCCTCCGCCTATCTGTATCTGCGCCAGCCCGAGAAGGCGCGCGACCTGTATCGCCAGGTCGGCGCCGATGGCGCCAACCGCGACGACGACGCGCAAGACCGCCTCAGCACCGAGACCGGCCTGTACTACGCGCTGGCCGAGGCCGAGGAATTCGACCAGACCGGCGCGGTCACCGACGCCATCGACGCCGGCTACAGCCCCTGGCTGTATTTCAAGGGGCAGGCCACCCGCAACCCCAACGACCTGAAGCTGGAAGGCGCGCAGACGGTGGCGGCCGCGCGCCTGCAGGCCGACGACACCGCCGCCGCCGAGCAGCAACTGCGCGGCATGGTCGAAAACGCCCCCAACAATTCCTCCCTGCGCGCCGACCTGGCCTCGGTCTACCGCCGCCGCGACCTGCCGCGCGCCGCGGAACGCGAACTGAAGATGGCCGAAACCCTGGCGCCGCGCGCGCTGCAGGTCGAAAACGGCCAGGGCTTCACCGCCATGGACCTGCAGGAATGGCGCCAGGCCGAGGCGCTGTCGGCCGACACGCTGGCGCGCGCGCCCGAATACCTCACCAGCCGCCGCCTGGCGCGCGAATGGGAGGTCCACAACAAGGCCGAGCTGCGCATCAGCGGCTACCGCGGCCTGGCCTCGGACAGCCCGGTCAACGGCAACGGCGACTTCGGCATCGACGCGGTGCTGTATTCGCCGCCCATCGACTACAACTGGCGCGCCTTCGGCGGCGGCGGCTACGCCACCGGCGACTTCGAGGAGGGGCGCGGCAACTACCGCTGGCTGCGCACCGGCGTGCAATGGCGCGGCCGCGACCTGACGGTCGAAGGCGAAGTCTCGACCCACAGCTACGGCCACGGCGTCAAGCCCGGCCTGCGGCTGTCGGCCGCCTATGACATCGACGACCACTGGCAGGTGGGCGGCTCGGGCGAAGTGCTGTCGCGCGAAACCCCGCTGCGGGCGCTGACCAACGACATCAAGGCCAACCGCCTGACCGGTTTCGTGCGCTGGCGCGCCAACGAGCGGCGCGAATGGACCCTGTCGCTGTCGCCGTCGCGCTTTTCCGACGGCAACCAGCGCTGGGAACTGGGGCTGGACGGGCGCGAGCGCGTCTACACCGCGCCGCACCTGAAGGCCGACCTGACGCTGGACCTGTCGACCCAGCGCAATACGCGCGACAACGCGCCCTACTACAACCCGCGCTCGGACCTGATGGTGCTGCCCGGCGCGCGCATCACGCACACGCTGTACCGCCGCTACGAAACCGCCTGGGAACAGATCGGCACGATCGGCGCCGGCACCTACACCCAGCAGGGCTACGGCACCGGCGGCGTCATCGCCCTGGGCTATGGCCAGCGCTACCGCGCCAACGACGTGCTGGACATGGGCGCGATGGTCACCGGCATCAGCCGCCCGTACGACGGCCAGCGCGAGCGCGAACTGCGCATCGTGTTCGACCTTGCCTACCGCTTCTGAGACCGCCATGTTGCTCAAGCTACCCATCCGACTCCTGCTGGCCGCCCTGCTGCTGCTGGCCATCCTGGCGCTGACCGCCTGCGCCAAGGACATCCCGGTCTACACGCCGCCGTCCGAAAGGCCCGTGGCGCCCGCCGAACAACCCTGGGCACAGGGAAATTTCCTGGCCCTGGCCTACCACGACGTCGAAGACGAAGACCCCGACCAGGCCTTTCTGAGCGTGCGCACCGACCGCCTGGTCGACCAACTGGCCTGGCTGCGCGAAAACGGCTACCAGGCCGTCTCGGTCGACCAGATCCTGGCCGCGCGCCAGGGCGGCAAGCCGCTGCCCGAACGCGCCGTGCTGCTGTCCTTCGACGACGGCTACCGCAGCTTCTACACCCGCGTCCTGCCGATCCTGAAGGCCTATCGCTGGCCGGCGCTGCTGGCGCCGGTGGGCACCTGGATGGACACCCCCGCCGACAAGCAGGTGGATTTCGGCGGCAGCCCGCAGCCGCGCCAACGCTTCCTGAACTGGGCTGAAGTACGCGCGATTTCGCAGTCCGGCCTGGTCGAGATCGCCGCGCACACCGACGCCTCGCACTACGGCGCGCTGGCCAACCCGCAAGGCAATACCGAACCGGCCGCGGCGATCCGCGCCTACGACGCCAAGACCGGCGGCTACGAAAGCGAAGCGCAGTTCGAAGCCCGCATGGGCAGCGACGTGCGCGCCATCAGCCGCAAGATCGAACAGGTCACCGGCAAAAAGCCGCGCGTCTGGGTCTGGCCCTATGGCGCCGAGGGCGGCAGCACCTTGCGCATCGCCGCCGACAACGGCTACCAGCTGGCGCTCACGCTGGAGGACGGCCCCGGCCGGCTGGCGCGCCTGATGTCCACGCCGCGCATGCTGCTGGCCAGCGATCCGCCGCTCAAGCCGTTCGCCAACAGCGTCGTCGGCATGGAGGCCACGCCCTTCATGCGGATCGCCCACATCGACCTGGACTACGTCTACGACCCCGATCCGGCGCAGACCGACCGCAACCTGGGCGAGCTGGTGCAGCGCATCCTCGACATGCAGATCAACACCGTGTTCCTGCAGGCGTATTCGGATCCCACCGGCGACGGGCTGGTGCGTTCGGTGTACTTCCCCAACCGCTGGCTGCCGGTGCGCGCCGACCTGTTCAACCGCGCCGCCTGGCAGTTGCACAACCGCGCCAACGTCATGGTGTATGCCTGGATGCCGGTGCTGGCCTATGACCTGGACGCCTCGATCCCGCGCGTCACGCGCTGGCAGCCCGGCCAGGCCCAGGCGCGGCCCGATCCAGACCAGTACCGCCGCCTGTCGCCGTTCGACGCCACCGCGCGCGCCCGCATCGGCGACCTGTACGAGGACCTGGCGCGCCATGCCATCTTCGATGGCATCCTGTTCCACGACGACGCCGTGCTGTCCGACTTCGAGGACGCCAGCCCCGGCGCGCTGGCCGCCTACCGCGCCGCCGGCCTGCCCGGCGATATCGGCCAGTTGCGCGCCGACCCGGACACGCTGCAGCGCTGGACGCGCGTCAAGAGCCGCGCCCTGGTCGATTTCACGGCCGAACTGACCGAGCGCGTGCGCGCCGTGCGCGGGCCCCAGATCAAGACCGCCCGCAACATCTTCGCCATGCCGATCCTGGAGCCGCAGTCTGAGACCTGGTTCGCGCAGAACCTGGACGACTTCCTGGCCGCCTACGACTGGACCGCCCCCATGGCCATGCCGCTGATGGAGAACGTGCCCAAGGGCCAGGAAAACGCCTGGCTCGACCGGTTGGTCGACGCCGTGGCGCGGCGCCCCGGCGCGCTCGACCGGACCGTATTCGAACTGCAGGCGCGCGACTGGCGCACCGGCCCCGGCCGCCCCGAGGCCACGCCCGTCGACACCGCGGTGCTGGCAGGCTGGATGCAACGCCTGCAACTGCGCGGCGCCCGCAGCTTCGGCTACTACCCCGACGACTTCTCGCAAGACCAGCCCCGGTTGCAAGGCATCCGGCCCGCCATCTCCGAAGCCTGGTATCCCCTCCGATGATCGACCGTCTGATTGCCCTGATTATCCTGCTGGCGGTGCTGGGCGCGCCGTTCGGCTTCACCATGATGCTGACCGGCCAGGCGCTGCTGGGCTTCGTCTTCTTCTACCCGCTGTTCATGTCCGGCATGTGGATGGCCGGCGGCCTGTACTTCTGGTGGCACTGGGAACGGCGCTGGCAGTGGGGCCCCGGATCGGCGCCGCCGGCGCTGGCCGGCGATCCGCTGGTGTCGATCCTGGTGCCCTGCTACAACGAGGCCGACAACGGCGAAGAGACCCTGCTGGCGGCGCTCAACCAGCGCTATCCGAACATCGAGGTCATCGCCATCAACGACGGCTCCAGCGACGGCACCGGGCCGATGCTGGACCGCCTGGCCGAACAGCACCCGCGCCTGCGCGTGGTGCACCTGGCGCAGAACCAGGGCAAGGCGATGGCGCTGCGCATGGGCGCGCTGGCCGCGCGCAGCGAATACCTGGTCTGCATCGACGGCGACGCGGTGCTCGACCCGGACGCCGCCGCCTACCTGGTGGCGCCGCTGATCGACAACCCGCGCGTGGGCGCCGTCACCGGCAACCCGCGCATCCGCACCCGTTCGACCCTGATCGGCCGCGTCCAGGTGGGCGAGTTCTCGTCCATCATCGGCCTGATCAAGCGCACCCAGCGCGTCTACGGCCAGGTCTTCACCGTGTCGGGCGTGGTCGCCGCCTTCCGCCGCGCCGCGCTGGACCGGGTCGGTTACTGGAGCCTGGACATGATCACGGAAGATATCGACATCAGCTGGAAGCTGCAGCGCGACCACTGGTCGATCTTCTACGAGCCGCGCGGCCTGTGCTGGATCCTGATGCCCGAGACGCTGCGCGGCATCTGGAAGCAGCGCCTGCGCTGGGCGCAGGGCGGCGCCGAGGTGTTCCTGAAGAACCTGCGCTCGATCTGGAGCTGGCGCCATCGCCGCCTGTGGCCGCTGATGCTGGAGTTCTGCCTGTCCACCGCCTGGGCCTTCGCCTTCGGCGTGTCGGTGCTGTTGTGGGTGATCAGCCAGTTCGTCACGCTGCCCAACAACATGCACATCGCCAGCCTGATGCCGCCCGCCTTCACCGGCATGATGCTGGCGATGGTGTGCCTGCTGCAGTTCGCCATCAGCATCCTGATCGACCGCCGCTACGAGCCGGGCCTGTGGCGCGCGCTCTACTGGGTCATCTGGTATCCCCTGGCCTACTGGATGGTGAGCCTGTTCACCACCCTGGTCAGTTTCCCCAAAGTCATGCTGCGCAAGCAGGCCGAGCGCGCGCGCTGGACCAGCCCCGACCGCGGCATCAAATCACCGGACGCATCATGATCATCACGACCAAACGCTCGCGCGCGGGCTATCTGTTCGACCTGCTGCTGACCGCGGTCGGCTGGCTCGCCTTCGTCTACCTGTTCGGCGCCGGCATCGTCGCCATCCTGCGCGGCGCCGCTGGCGGTCCCCAGGCGTCGCTGTGGCCGACCTTCCTGCCCACGCTGCACACCCTGCTGGGCTATGCCCTGCTGGCCCTGATCAACGCCACCGTGCTGGTGGCCTGGGCGGTCTACAACCACCTGCGCTTTGCCGGCAAAGATCGCCGCCAGGCCATCAAGCCGCTGGACGACCAGCAACTGGCCGCGAGCTTCGCGGTCACGCCGCGGCAACTCGCCCAGCTGCGCGCCGCTCGCATCGCCGTCATCCATCACGGCGGCGACGGCGGCATCCAGGGCATCGAAACGGCGCGCCCGCAACTGGCCGCCGTGCCGGCCGCGGCCGGCGCCGCGGCCTGAGGCCCGCGCGCGGGGCGGGCGCCTGCCGGGGCGCCCGCCGCGGCTCGCCTCAGGCGCGCTTGCGCTCCACGTCCGGCAGTAGCACCGCGACGATGCCCAACAACGGCAGATAGGCGCAGACCTGGTACACATAGCCGATGCTGGTGGCATCGGCCAGCTTGCCAAGCGCGGCCGCGCCCAGCCCGCCCATGCCGAAGGCGAAACCGAAGAACAGGCCGGCGATCATGCCGATCTTGCCCGGCACCAGTTCCTGCGCATACACCACGATGGCCGAAAACGCGGACGCCAGCACCACACCGATGACCACCACCAGCACGCCGGTCCAGAACAGGTTGGCGTACGGCAACAGCAGCGTGAACGGCGCCACGCCCAGGATCGACACCCAGATCACGATCTTGCGGCCGATGCGGTCGCCCACCGGGCCGCCCACCACCGTGCCCACCGCCACCGCGGCCAGGAACAGGAACAGGTACAGCTGCGCCTCGCGCACCGACAGCGCGAACTTGTCGATCAGGTAGAAGGTGAAATAGCTGTTCAGGCTGGCCAGGTAGAAGTACTTGGAAAACACCAGCAGCCCCAGCACGCCCAACGCGCCCAGCACCTGGTTGCGCGTCAGCCCGTTGCCGGCGCCTTCGCGCCGCGCGCGGGGCTTGAGGCGCGCGCGGTTGGCGGCGTACCAGCGGCCGATGCCGGTCAGCACCACCATGCCGAACAGCGCCGCCAGCGAAAACCACGCCACGCTGCGCTGGCCGTGCGGAATGATGAACAGCGCCGCCAGCAGCGGCCCCAGCGCCGAGCCCACGTTGCCGCCCACCTGGAACAGCGACTGCGCCAGCCCATGGCGCCCGCCCGAGGCCATGCGCGCCACCCGCGACGACTCGGGGTGGAACACCGACGATCCCGTGCCCACCAGCACCGCCGCCACCAGCAGCCAGCCGAACGACGGCGCCACCGACAGCAGCAACAGGCCGGCCAGCGTAAAGCCCATGCCGACCGGCAGCGAATACGGCTTGGGGTTGCGGTCGGTGTAAAAGCCGATGAACGGTTGCAGCAGCGAGGCCGCCAGCTGGTACACCAGCGTGATCAGGCCGATCTGCGCGAACGACAGGCTGAACGAATCCTTCAGCATGGGATAGATGGCCAACAGGATCGACTGGATCATGTCGTTCATCAGGTGCGCCACGCTGATGGCGCCCAATACCGCGAACGCGGTCGAAGGGTCGGCAACGGCGGGCTGCGGCGCGGCGGCCGGCGCGGCGTCATCGGGCAGCGCGACAGCGGGGGTCTGGGATGGGTTCATGGCTTGGACGGGACGGGGGAAACAAAGAAAAGCCCGGCGCAGCGCCGGACCTTGCCAGTGTAGGAAGCATGCCCGCGCCCCGACTGACAATTTTCGTCGGGAAAGTGACAAAATAGGGCAATTCCCCCATGAATTCGGCCTCCCCCATTTGTCGGAAGTGACAACATGCCCACCCGGCCCACGCGCCTCGACCCGGCCCGCAGCATCGACGCCCAGGACTATCAACACCGTCCCCGCGGCGTGACCGCGATGGCCAAGGAATTTCCCGCCGGCGCGCGCACCGGCGCCCACTCGCATCCGCGCGCCCAACTCATCTATGCCATCGAAGGCGTGATGCGCGTCACCACGCCCAGCGGCTTCTGGGCGCTGCCGCCGCTGCGTGCGCTATGGGTCCCGGCGGGCGTGTCGCATGGCGTCGACATGGTCGGCGCGGTCTCGATGCGCTCGCTCTACATCCAGGCCGACGCGGCGCGGGCGTATTGGCCGCAATGCCAGGTGATCGAGGTCAGCGGCCTGTTGCGCGAGCTGATCCTGGCCCTGACCGCCGAGCCCATCGACTATCCACTGGGCGGCCGCGCCGAACAGATCGCCGCGCTGATCCTGTCCGAACTGACCGCCGCGCGGGTCGTGCCCATCCAGATCCCATGGCCGCGCGACCGCCGCCTGCAGATCATCTGCGAGGCGATCCTCGACCGGCCCGGGCTGCAGCGCGGCATCGAGGACTGGGGCAGCGAGGTCGGCGCCAGCGCGCGCACGCTCATCCGTCTGTTCCAGGCTGAATTGGGACTGAATTACCGGCAGTGGGTGCAACAGGTGCGCCTGGCCGATGCCGTCTGCCGCCTGTCGCTGGGCGTGCCGGTGGCGCGCATCGCCGCCGACCTCGGCTACCGCAGCCCCAGCGCCTTCAGCGCCATGTTTCACCGTGCCCTGGGCGCGCCGCCGCAACGGTATTTGCACGGACAGGCCGCATGACACCTGCAACCGGCCTTGCCGTTTGTCACGGCGCGCAATACATTTCAGCGCGCGCTTGCCACGCGGCGCTGCGCGAAACCCGCGTGGCGCGTATCCTCAACCCCGTCCCTAAATCCCCTGCCGCCGATCCGAACCGTCCCTGCGGGCAAGTTTGGTTACTGAAACCTTCCGGCGCGGTGGCCGGTCTATAGCGTTCTGCCCTAGAATCGCCAGCAATGAGCACCCCCCAGCAATCCTCCGCCACCCCGGGCGGCAAATCGGGCTTTCCCTGGAAACGACTCCTGATCAAGGCCGGCGTCGCCGTCGCCGGCCTCGGTGTCTGCGGGGCGCTGTTGGTCAGCCTGGCGCTGGCGATCGCCTGGCCCAGCCTGCCCGACCTGCACGCCATGACCGACTACCGGCCGCGGGTGCCGCTGCGCATCTATACCGCCGACAAGGTCCTGATCGGCGAATACGGCGAAGAACACCGCAACGTGCTGCGCTTCGACGAGATCCCGGCGGTGATGCGCCAGGCGGTGCTGGCGGCCGAGGACGACCGCTTCTACCAGCATGGCGGCGTCGACTGGATGGGCATGGTGCGCGCCGTGCTCGTGAACCTCGTCAAGCAATCCAAGACCCAGGGCGGCAGCACGATCACCATGCAGGTGGCGCGCAACTTCTACCTGTCGTCCGAAAAGACCTATTCGCGCAAGTTCTACGAACTGCTGCTGACCTACAAGATTGAATCCGAGCTCACCAAGGACCAGATCCTCGAGCTCTACATGAACCAGATCTACCTGGGCCACCGCGCCTATGGCTTCGCCGCCGCCTCGCGCACCTACCTGGGCAAGCCGCTGTCCGAAGTCACGCCGGCCGAGGCCGCGATGCTGGCCGGCATTCCCAAGGCGCCTTCGCGCTTCAACCCCATCACCAATTTCCCGCGCGCCGAGATCCGCCAGCACTACGTGCTGGGCCGCATGAAGACGCTGGGCTACCTGACGCCGGAACAGGCCGAAGAAGCCCTCAAGCAGCACGTAGTGATCCGCGGCGCCGACGGCGCCAGCCTGCGCGGCTTCGCCATCCACGGCGAATACCCGGCCGAACTGGCGCGCCAGCTGATGTACGGCGTGTTCCAGGAGCAGACCTACTCCAAGGGCATCGACGTCTACACCACGATCGACTCCAAGGACCAGGAAGCGGCCTACCGCGCCGTGCGCGACGGCGTGCTGGACTACACCCGGCGCGCGCCCTACCCCGGCCCGGAAGACCAGATCGACCTGCCCGACGGCGTCGAAAAGGACGCCGCGGCGTTCGACGACATCCTCGACGGCGTACAGGAAAAGACGCCCGACAGCGAAGACCTGCTGACCGCCGTGGTGCTGGCCGCCAGCCCGCAGGAAGTGACCGTGGCGCGCAGCGCGCGCGAGATCATCACCATCTCCGACAAGAAGGCGCTGGCGGTGGTGGCGCGCGCCCTCAACCCCAAGGCCAGCGACAGCCAGCGCATCCAGCGCGGCTCGGTGGTCTACATCCACAAGAACGGCGACGGCTGGGAAATCATCAACATGCCGGCGCTGCAGGCGGCGCTGGTGTCGATGGTGCCGCAGGACGGCGCCATCCGCGCCATGATCGGCGGCTTCGACTACAACCGCGGCACCTTCAACCGCGTCACGCAGGCCTGGCGCCAGCCGGGCTCGAACATCAAGCCGTTCGTGTACGCCGCGGCCCTCGAACGCGGCCTGACGCCGGCCACCCAGGTGTCCGACCAGCCCTTCATGCTGACCGCCGCGCAGACCGGCTCGAAGGACTGGCAGCCCAAGAACGACGGCAACCGCTATGAGCCCATGCTGACCCTGCGGCAGGGCCTGTACAAGTCCAAGAACATGGTCACCATCCGCATCCTGCAGGCCATCGGCCCGCAGTACGCGCAGGACTACCTGACCCGCTTCGGCTTCGACAAGGCGCGTTGGCCGGCGGTGCTGCCGCTGGGCCTGGGCGCCGGCGGCGCCACGCCGCTGCAGGTGGTCAACGGCTACAGCGTGTTCGCCAATGGCGGCTACCGCGTCACGCCCTATCTGGTGGACAAGGTCACCGACCGCTCCGGCAACGTGCTGATGCAGGCCCAGCCGGTGGTGGCGGGCGACGCCGCCGCGCGCGCCATCGACCCGCGCACCGCCTGGGTCATGGACGACATCCTGCGCGGCGTCACCACCAGCGGCACCGCGGCGCGCGCGCACCAGGTGCTCAAGCGCAACGACATCGGCGGCAAGACCGGCACCACCAACGAGGCGGTCGACGTCTGGTTCTCCGGCTTCACCCCCAGCCTGACCACCACGGTCTGGATGGGCTTTGACCAGCCCAAGTCGCTGGGCACCAACGAATTCGGCAGCGGCCTGGCCCTGACCACCTGGCTCGACTACATGCAGCCGGCGCTCAAGGGCGTGCCCGAGGCCAAGCCGGCGCCGCGTCCCGACGGCCTGCTGGTGGACAACGGCGAATACTATTTCAACGAATTCCCGCCGGGCCAGGCGGTGGCCTCGCTCGACCTGTCCAGCGGCGACCCGCTGACCGACTTCCTCAACAACAACCGCTCCACCGACGGCGTCGACAACTCGGTGCGGCCCCTGCCCGCGCCCGGCGCGGCGCAGCCGCCGGCCACCCCACCGCAGGCGGGCGCGCCGCAACCGGCCCGGCAGGTGCCGACGCAACAGGTGCCGGCCCAGCAGGCGCCGGTGGCGCAGCCGATTCCCGTGCCGGCCGCCGGCGGCGGCGCGCTGGGAGGCACGCTGGGCGGCGGCGCCGGCAATGACACCCCGATCCCGCCGATTCCGGTGCCGCGCGTCGAGGCCGACCCGGTGGCCGGCCCCCGCGCCAGCGTCGTCAGCGGCGGCAACGGGCCGCTGGCGGCGCGGCCGCTCTAGCGTGCTGTCCGGCCGATACACCCGCGCGAAATCCACGGAACGGCACTAGCGGCCTTGCGCCGCAATGCAGACGGGGCGCCCACAGGCGCCCCGTTTCATTTTCCCGCTCCGGTCCCGGCTAGCCCGGCTAACCCGGCTCGACCACCGGCGGCTCGGTCACCACCGCGCGCGGCCAGGCCTGCAGCGTTTCCAGGTCGAGGAAGGTGAAGTAGCCATCCTTCCAGCCCTCGGTATCGATGTGATAGACGTTGCCCAGCGCCAGCGGCTCGGCTACCGGGGTGTGACCCGCCACCACCGCGCGCACCCCGCGCACGCCGGTGCGGTCCAGTTGCCGCAGTCGCTCGCGCGACCACTGGCAGGCGGCGCTGGTGCGCTTGTAGCGGTCCTGCAACGCCGATTCCAGGCGCGGCCAGAACAGCACCGGACAGTCCGCGTGCAGCAGCCCCACCGGACCTGCCGAGGTGTCCACCTCGATCGCGATGGGCAACTGCCCGAAGGCTTCCGCATAGACCTGCTGGCGCTCGGCCGGCAGGTCCAGGAACCAGCCGCCGCCGTAGCCGCGCCAGTTCACCACGTCCACCTGGCCGGTGCGGACATGGCGCACGGCATAGTCCTCGTGGTTGCCCTGCACCGCGTAGAACCAGGGCTGCGCCAGCCACTCCAGCGCGGCCTCGCTCTCCGGCCCGCGGTCGACCAGGTCGCCGACGGAAAACAGCCGGTCGCGGCTGGCGTCGAAGCCCATCCGCGCCAGGCTGTCGCGCAGGCGCGTAAAACAGCCATGCACGTCGCCCACCGCGAAATCGCGGCCCAGCTCGTTGCGCGGCACTTTCAGAAAACGTTGCTGCATGATGCTCCAGCCCGCCCAATCGGGCCCAGGCTTCCTTTTAACCCGCTTTCATCTGCCCCCAATTACACCTCGCTTGCAAGACGCAACACAAATTGCGTGACGAGAATAGCTATTATTCGTGATAATGTTCCGTCCTTTCCCGAATCTCCATTGAAGGGGGCCGCGCGAGCCGCCCCGCCGTCGCCATGACCGCCGCCTCCACCATCAAAACCTGGTACCTGGTCCACAAGTGGACCAGCCTGGTCTGTACGATCTTCCTGCTCATCATCTGCCTGACCGGCCTGCCGCTGGTGTTCCACCACGAGATCGAGCACTGGCTGGACGACGCCAAGCCCCTGTCCGACGTGCCCGCCTCGACCCCGCCGGCCAACCTCGACACGCTGGTCGAGCGCGCCAAGTCCATGTACCCCGGCGAAGTGGTCGACTACCTGTTCTTCGACCCCGACGAGCCCCAGGTCTACGTTGGCATGGCCAAGAAGCCCGGCGACGGCATGGTGTCCGGCCACGCGGTGCGCATGGACGGCCGCACCGGCGACGTGCTGCTCGACGGCCCGCTCTACACCGAAGACAAGTTCTCTTTCATGGGCATCATGCTGGCCCTGCACGTGGATCTGTTCGCCGGCCTGCCGGGCGAGCTGTTCCTGGGCTTCATGGGCCTGCTGTTCTGCGTCGCCATCGTCTCCGGGGTGGTGCTGTACGGGCCCTTCATGAAGAAGCTGGAATTTGGCACCGTGCGCGCCGGCCGCTCCACCCGCCTCAAATGGCTCGACCTGCACAACCTGCTCGGCATCGTGACGCTGGTGTGGGCCTTCGTGGTGGGCGTGACCGGCGTCATCAACGAGCTGTCCACGCCGCTGTTCCGCCTGTGGCAATCGACCGAGCTGGTGCGCATCCTCGAACCCTACAAGGGCCAGGGCGTGCCCGCCGAACTGTCTTCGGCCCAGTCCGCCGCCGATACCGCGCGCAAGGCCCTGCCGGGCAACGAAGTGTCGTTCATCGCCTTCCCCGGCAACGCCTTCGGCAGCCCCCACCACTACATCACCTGGATGCGCGGCGCCACGCCGCTGACCTCCAAGATGAACACGCCCGTCCTGATCGACGGCCGCAGCGGCGAACTGACCACGATCGCGAAAATGCCGTGGTACCTGACCGCGCTGGAACTGTCGCGTCCGCTGCACTTCGGCGACTACGCCGGCCTGCCCCTGAAGATCATCTGGGCCGTGCTCGACCTGATCACCATCGTGGTGCTGGTCAGCGGCCTCTACCTGTGGCTGGCGCGGCGCCGCGCCACCGAAGCCCGCATCGCCGAACTGGTGCGCAAGCACCAGGCCGCCGCCACCCCGCAACGGAGTCCCGCATGAGCAAGCAGAAATCCTCGCGCGGCTTCCTGTTCGTTTGGGGCGTGCCGACCCTGCTGGGCGTGCTCAGCATCTTCGGCCTGCTGGCGGCGCTGCTGGGCACCGGCGCCTGGCACTGGGCCTCATGGACGGCGCTGACCATCCTGCTGGTGGTCATCGCGCGCTACTGGTTCTTCCCGCCCAGGCAACCCGAGGCCTAGAGCCCGGCTGGCACTGAAAGAAGCCTCGCGCAGGCCCTGGGCACGCCGGCGGCGCCCGCCGTTCGCGGGCGCCCTACTTGCCGAACTTTTCCGGATCGGGTCCCAGGCGGGGCCCTTCCTCGATGGCGTCGATCGCCGCCATCTCCGCGCCCGACAGCTCGAAATCGAACACGTCGATGTTCTCGCGGATGCGCGCCGGCGTCACCGACTTCGGGATCACGATCAGGCCATGCTGCAAGTGCCAGCGCAGCGTCACCTGGGCCGGCGACTTGCCGTGCTTGCGCGCCAGTTCCAGGATGGTCTTGTCCTGGGTGATCTTGCCCTGCGCCAGCGGACTCCACGACTCGGTGGCGATGCCGTGCTTATCGTGAAAAGCGCGCAGTTCGCGCTGCGCGAAGCCCGGATGCAGCTCGATCTGGTTGACCGCCGGCGTGACGCCGGTGGCGTTGATCAGGCGCTCCAGGTTGGCCTGGGTGAAATTGGACACACCGATCGAGCGGGCACGGCCGTCTTCCTTCATCTCGATCATGGCGCGCCAGGCGTCGACGAACTTCTCGCTGCCCGCCACCGGCCAATGGATCAGGTACAGGTCCACGTAGGCCAGGCCGAGCTTTTCCAGGCTTTCGTCCATCGCCTGGTGGGCCTGGTCGAAACCGTGCCTGTCATTCCACAGCTTGGTGGTGATGAACAGATCCTTGCGCGCCACCCCTGCCGCGCGCAGCCCGGCGCCCACGCCGGATTCATTGCCGTAGATCGCGGCGGTGTCCACCGAACGGTAGCCGGCCGCCAGCGCTTCCTTGACGCTGGCCGCGGCCTGGTCATCGGGCACCTGCCACACACCCAGGCCCAATTGCGGAATCTTGCCGCCGTCGTTCAGTTTCACTGTGGGTACCTTCGCCATAACACCCTCCGAAGCTTGCGACGCGACGCTCGCATGGCGAAATCGCGCCAGGTCGCGCAGCCAGGGATGTTGCCGGGCGGTACCCCCTGGCCTACCGTTGATGACGGGCCCGCCCCGCTGCGCCCGTATGGAAAAAAACAATGCGAAAACCGGATGGAAAACCCCCGGGAGTGGTGCTTTCATCCCAGGGGTTTTCAACTAGATCATAGCGCTGGTGCCGGATAATGGGCCTTTTCGGGGCCTTTCACCCCCTTGGAACCCTGGGCCGCCCCCCGCCTGAACAACTTCCGTCCCCATGACCGCACCAGAATCCCGCCCCGCCGGACGCGGTGGTTTCGCCACCCTGCGCACCCTCTTTCCCTACCTCTGGCCGCCCGGCCAGGCGGGGTTGAAGGCCCGGGTGGTGGCCGCCCTGCTGTGCCTGTTCGCCGCCAAGGCGGCCACCGTCTACGTGCCGGTGCTGTACAAGCACGCCATCGACGCCCTGGGCGAAGGCGCGCCGGGCGCCGTGACCGTGCCGCTGGGCCTGATCCTGGCCTACGGCGGCGCGCGCGTGCTGTCGCTGCTGTTCTCGGAACTGCGCGACGCCCTCTTCGCTCGCGTCGGCCAGCACGCCATCCGCTCGGTCGGCCTGCGGATCTTCCGCCACCTGCACGGCCTGGCCCTGCGTTTCCACCTGACGCGCCAGACCGGCGGCCTGACCCGCGCCATCGAGCGCGGCACCAAGGGCATCCAGACGCTGCTATCGTTCCTGCTGTTCAACATCCTGCCGACCTTCTTCGAGATCGGCCTGGTCTGCATCGTGCTGTGGCGCATGTTCGACGCCTGGCTGGCGCTGGCCACCGGCGCGACGGTGATCCTGTACATGGCCTACACGCTGGCCGTCACCGAATGGCGCGCCAAGTTCCGCCGGCTCATGAACGAAACCGACTCCGAGGCCAACACCAAGGCCATCGAGAGCCTGCTGAACTACGAGACGGTCAAGTACTTCGGCAACGAGGAACACGAAGCGCGCCGCTACGACGCCTCGCTCACCCGCTACGAGCGCGCCGCGGTGCGCAGCCAGGTGAGCCTGTCGATCCTCAACGTCGGCCAGGCCATCATCATCTCCGCCGGGCTCACGCTGGTGATGTGGATGGCCGCCAACGGCATCGCCGCGGGCCGCTACACCCTGGGCGACTTCGTGCTGGTCAACACCTACCTGCTGCAGTTGTACTCGCCGCTCAGTTTCTTCGGCTTCATCTACCGCGAAATCAAGCAGGCCATGATCGACATGGAACGCATGTTCGAGCTGCTGGGACAGGACCGCGAAGTGGCGGACCGCCCGGACGCGCAGCCGCTGCGCGTGGAAGGCGGCGCGGTCGAATTCCGCGACGTGCGCTTTGGCTATGACGAACGCCGGCCCATCCTCAAGGGCGTGAGCTTCACCCTGCCGGCCGGCAAGACCCTGGCCGTGGTGGGCACCTCGGGCGCGGGCAAGTCCACCATCGCGCGGCTGCTGTTCCGCTTCTACGACGCCGACGCCGGCGCCATCCTGGTCGACGGCCAGGACATCCGCGACGTCACCCAGTCCAGCCTGCGCGCCGCCATCGGCGTGGTGCCGCAGGACACCGTGCTGTTCAACGACACCATCCGCTACAACATCGGCTACGGCCGTCCCGGCGCCACCGACGCCGAGATCGAGCACGCCGCCCGGCTGGCGCACATCCACGACCTGATCATGGCCATGCCCGACGGCTACCAGACCATGGTGGGCGAGCGCGGCCTCAAGCTGTCCGGCGGCGAAAAGCAGCGCGTGGCCATCGCCCGCACCCTGCTCAAGGACCCGGCCATCTTCCTGTTCGACGAAGCCACCAGCGCGCTCGACACCCGCACCGAGCGCGACATCCAGGCCAACCTGCGCGAAGTCAGCCGCGGTCGCAGCACGCTCATCATCGCCCACCGCCTGTCCACCGTGGCCGATGCCGACGAGATCATCGTGCTGGAGGATGGCCGCATCGCCGAACGCGGCCGCCACACGTACTTGCTGGCCGCGGGCGGCCTGTATGCCGCCATGTGGACGCGGCAGCAGGAAAACACCGCCGCGCCAGCGGATTGACAAGCCCCGCCCCCCTATCCGAAGATCGCACCCTTTGCTTCCAAGGCCATCCATGCAGGATTCCCGCATCGCCCCCGAAGTCCGCGTCTGCGCCGCCACCGACCTGGTCAACGGCGGGCTCGGCGTCAAACTGCCGGTCACCGACAGCGCGGGCCGCACCACCGCCTTCTTCGTGCGCTACCAGGACCGGGTGCACGGCTACCTGAACCGCTGCGCCCACGTCGGCGTCGAACTCGACTGGGAAGGCAGCTTCTTCACCCGCGCCGGCGACCTGATCATGTGCGCCCGCCACGGCGCCACCTACCAGCCCGACACCGGCCTGTGCGTGGGCGGTCCCTGTAAGAACGGCCGTCTCACCGTGCTGGCGGTCGAGGAACGCGACGGCGCCGTCTACTGGCAGCCCAGCGGCAAGATCCAGCCGCTGGCCGCCGAAGGCTGAGGCCTCAGGCGCGGGCCGGCTCGGCCGCCTGCGTCGGCTCGGCCCGGTCGGCGTAGCGGCGCGCCAGCACCGCGCAGACCATCAGCTGCATCTGGTGGAAGATCATCAGCGGCAGCACCACGATGCCCATCTGCGAGGTGCCGAACAGCACCGTGGCCAACGGAATGCCGGATGCCAGCGACTTCTTCGACCCGCAGAACACCAGCGTGATCTCGTTCTCCTTGGACAGCCCGAGCTTGCGGCTGCCCCAGGTCGTGAGCAGCAGCACCGACCCCAGCAGCAACGCATTGACCAGCACCATGGTCGCCAGGTCGATCGCCGGGAACGCATGCCAGATGCCCTGCGCCACCGCCTCGCTGAACGCGGTGTAGACCGCCAGCAGGATCGAACTGCGATCCACCTTCGACAGCACCCGGCTGTTGCGCTGCGCCCAGGCGCCGATCCACGGCCGCAGCAGACTGCCCACCGCGAACGGCAGCAGCAGCTGCAGCAGGATGCGGCCGGCGTCGGCCAGGCCGTGGCCGCCGCCCTGGCGATGCAGCAGCACCGCCACCAGCAGCGGCGTCAGCACGGTGCCCAGCAGGTTGGACGCGGTCGCCGCGCAGATGGCGCCCGGCACATTGCCGCGCGCCATCGACGTGAAGGCGATCGACGACTGCACCGTCGACGACAACGTGCACACGAAGATCACGCCCAGCCACAGCGACGGCGTCAGCAGCCCGGGAAACACGGCCCGCAACGCCAGCCCCAGCGCCGGGAACAGGATGAAGGTGCACCCGAGGATCAGCGCATGCAGCCGCACGTCCTTGACCCCCGCCACGATCGCGTCCGTGGACAAACGCGCGCCGTGCAGGAAGAACAACAGCGAAATCGCCACATTGCTGGCCACCATCATGAACGACGCGCCCTTGCCCACGGCCGGGAAAAAGCTGGCGAACGCCACGGTGGCGATCAGGATGAGAGTGAATTGGTCGGGCAGGAAGCGGCGCATGGCGGGAGGTTTCCGGGAAGGTTGCGGAAACTATAGGCGCGCGGCTTGCTATCGTGAAGGCCACTGGTTACTTTAACTGCTATCGAACTTTCCTATAGGCAGGCCGCCATGCTCAACCCGCTCTGGCTCAAGACCTTCGCCACCGCCGCGGGCGCGCCCAGCTTCAGCGAGGCGGCGCGCCGCCTCGGCCTGACCCAGCCCACCGTCAGCGAACACATCCGCCAGCTGGAGCTGGCACTGCAGCGCCGCCTGTTCCTGCGCGACACCCACTCACTGGCCCTGACCAGCGACGGCCGCAGCCTGCTGGTGCACGCCGAAATCATCCTCGACGCGCACGAACGCGCCGAGCGGCTGTTCGACGCCCCGCGCCTGCGCGGACGCGTACGGCTCGGCACCTCCGACGATCTGGCGATGGGCCCGCTGCCCGACGTGCTGGCCGCGTTCCGCCAGGCACATCCCGAAGTCGAGCTGGACATCACCATCGGCGTCACCAGCGACCTCTACCGGCTGCTCGACGACAACGATTTGGACGTCATGATCGGCAAGCGCCGCCGCGGCGACCGCCGCGGCCAGACCCTGCACAAGGAAGCGCTCCTGTGGCGCGTCCGCGAAGGCCTGCGCCTGGCGCCCGACGCGCCGCTGCCGCTGATCCTGCTGCGCGAGCCCAGCGTCACCCGGACCCTGGCGCTGGATGCGCTGGCGCGCGCCGGCCGCAGCTGGCAGATTGTCTGTACCAGCACCAGCTACGCCGGCTGCCAGGCGGCCGCCCGCGCCGGCCTCGGCATCACGGTGCAGCCCTCGCACCTGTCCACCGCCGGCCTGGCGGCGCCCGCCGGCGCACTGGCCCTGCCGGCGCTGCCGCAGGTGGAATTCATCGTGATCTCGGCGCCCGCGCCCAACCAGCCGACCCGCGCGCTCACCGAAATCCTGATGCGCAGCTCGTTGACCTGAAACCTTCAACCGGACGACCGCGCCGGCGCAGGCCCCGGCCGCTCAGACCCGTGACCGCGTGTGCCGCACGCTGCCTTCCAGCGGCTGCGGCTGCTTGAGCAGGTTCAGGATCGGGCACCACTGCTCCACCGCCTCATGCACGGCCCGCACCGCGTCCTCGTCGGCCGGCGACACGATGTGCGCGGTGTAGCGGATGTTGTGCGGAAAGAACGGCACCTGCTCGTAGCCCGGCTTGCCGCCGCGCGGATCCAGGTCGCCTTCGATCTCCACCTGCAGCGATTCCAGGGGCAGTTCCAGCTCGGCCGCCTTGATCAGGAAGATGTGCGTCAGGCAACTGCCCAGCGATCCCAACAGCAGTTCCGGCGAACTCGGCCCAAGGTCATAACCGGCGAAATCCGCCGGGCTGTCGCTCACCACCTGGTGATCGCGGATGCGGATGCGGCGCACGCCGCTGCGACCTTCCGCGCTGACCTGCGCGCGCAGCTTCACCGGCGTCACCGTGCGCGGGTCTCGCGCATTGCGCGCCAGCACCGCCTCGCGCTTCTGGCCCAGGTATTCATTCAACGTGCTCATCTTGCCTGCCTCGCGTATGTGAAAAGTGGAAGGGAAATGTGCCCGGATGGCGAGTCGCCATGCCGCCCGAACACGCGCTACTGCCTGCGGCGCGTATCCGGAATCCCGATGGGGGCACGGTCCATCGCCAGCAGCAGCGCGCCCAAGCCCTGCGCCGTGGTGTTTTCCATGCGGCCGCCCGGCCCGCAGACGTTGTCCGCGCTGGTCCAGGCCGGCGCCGCGCCTGGCAGGCGCCGCGCCCGCAGCCAGCCGCGGCGATCGACCATGAACTGCGCGCCCGCCAGCCCCTGCGGCGCCAGCCCGGCGGCCAGCGCATAGGCATTCCAGGCGTCCTCGTCCACCGCCGCGCAATCGGCATCCCCGGGCAGCGGACCGCCGCGCGTCAACGCCACGGTCAACAGGCGCGGATCCTGCGGTTCCGGCGGCGCGCCCGGCATCGCCGCCACCACGCGTAGCGGCAGGCCGCGCAGGCCGGCCAGCGTGACCGCGCGCCCGTCGCGGCACGACAACGCCACCACCGGCGCGGGAACCGCCGGCATGCCCGCGCCGCCGTTGACGCCATAGGCGTGCACGCGCAGGTAGTCCAGCACCTGCCAGATCTCGTCGGCCGTCAAGGCCTGCGGCGGACCGGCAACGCGCGCCGCGGCGGCCGGCCTGTCGCCAGGCAGTCCGCTGCCGGAGCGACCGTCCCCGCCCTGCGCGCCAACGGCATGCCCGTGGCCGCCTTGCGCCAGGCGCCAGTGCAACTCCCCTTCGAGCCGGTTCTCGAACAACGCCGCGCCCAGCACGCTCGGCCAGGTCGGCAGCCCCGGCGCGAGCGGCCCCCGGCCATCCGCCCGCTCGCCATGGCAGGCCGCGCAGTGGCTCTGGTACAGGCGCGCACCTTGCAGCAGATTGCGATCCGAAAACACCAGGGGCGAACGCTGGTACGACGTGGCCGTCGCTTCCGTCAGCAGCATGCGCGGCGCGGGCCAGCTGGCGCTGGCCAGCAGGCCCGCGGCGGCCGTCAGCCATACCAGCCGGCCCCGCCGCGCAAACAGCGCGCCCACCAGCAGCGCCAGCGCCGCCGCCGTCAATCCCGCCGCCAGTCCCAGGCGCCGCCAGGTATGCGTGCCGACCGGCAGATCCGGGTCGTAGCGCCAGGTGAACGGCCAGTGCGCGATCGCCAGCGCCTCCTCCGGCTGCCAGGCAATCGCCAACGCCAGCAGCGTCGCCAGCAGCGCCAACGCTGCCAGTACCGTGGCGCCGGCGCGGCGCCACGCCTGCCCCGCCCGTTCCGGCGCGCGGCTGTGCAGCCAGCAAGCCACCAGCGCCGCCAGCAGCAGCACAGCGGCGACGGCCAGGGCCAGGTGCCCCAGCCGCGATCCCAGCAGGCCGGGCGCGCCCTGCACCCGTTGCCAGCCCAGCGCAAGCACGCCGCCCACCGCCGCCAACGCCAGGGCCGCCAGCCACGGCAGCGGCAGGCCGGCCGTGATCGCATCGCCCCGCCGGCGCGCGGCGGCCAGGCACGCCAGCATGCCCGCCGGCGCCACCAGGGCCGCCAGCGCCAATGCCGCGTTGCTCACCACGTTGCATCCAGCCCCAGCAAGGCCAGCGCCTGGCGCCGCAACTCGGCCAGGCGCGGGTCGCCGCGATGGCGCGGATACGGCAGGTCGTTGACGATCTCATCCTTGATCCGCGCCGGCCGTTCGCTCAACACGATGATGCGCGAGGCCATGAACAGGGCCTCCTCGACGTCGTGCGTCACCAGCAAGGCGGTGAAGCCGCTGCGCTGCCACAGCTCCACCAGCTCGGACTGCATCGCGATCCGCGTCAGCGAATCGAGCTTGCCGAGCGGCTCGTCCAGGATCAGGATGCGCGGATCGTTCACCAGCGCGCGTGCCAGCGCGGCGCGCTGTGCCATGCCGCCGGACAGCTGGTGCGGGTAGGCCTGGCCAAAGGCCGCCAGCCCCACGCGCTGCAACGCGTCGTCGACCCGGGCGCGCTGTGTCTTCAACAGTCCGCGCGCCTGCAGGCCCAGCGCCACGTTGTGCCATACGGTGCGCCACGGATACAGCGTCGGATCCTGGAACACCACGATGCGCGATGGCGACGGTCCGTCGATCGGTTCGTCGTCGGCCAGCAGGTCGCCCTGGGCCGGCGGCTCCAGCCCCGCCACCAGCCGCAGCAAAGTCGACTTGCCGCAACCGCTCGGGCCCAGCAGCGCCACGAACTCGCCGGGCCGCACCTCCAGGTCGATATCGTCCAGCACCGGCAACGCCGCGCCGTCCAGCTCGAAGTGGTGGTTCACGCCCCGCACCGCCAGCGCCGCGCCGCGCGCCGCCGCTTCCTGTGCCGCCGCTACCATTTCACCACCCCCTTCTGCCAGGCCAGCAAGCGATCACGCCCCGCGAACAGCAGCGTGATCAGCCCCGAGAACACCAGCGCCATCACGATCAGCGCACCGTACATATTGGCGTACGACGCCCAGCCCTGCGCCCACGACAGATACCAGCCCAGTCCCGATTTCACGCCCATCATCTCGGCCGCCACCAGCACCGAAAACGATGCGCCCAGGCCCATGAACAGGCCCACGAACACCTGCGGCAAGGCCGCCGGTATCGCCACCCGCAGCACCAGGAACCACTCGCTCGCCCCCATCGTCCGCGCCACATCGTAGTAGGCGCGGTTCACGCCCGCCACGCCCGACCAGGTCAGCACCGTGACCGGGAACCAGGTCGCCAGCGCGATCAGGAACACCGCCGCCGACCAGCTCGACGGGAAAAAGAAGAACGCCATCGGCAGCAGCGCCGTCGACGGCACCGGCCCCAGGAAGCGCAGCACCGGATGCACCCAGTAACCCAGGCCGCGCGACCAGCCGATCGCCACGCCGGTCAGGAAACCCGCCGC
This sequence comes from Achromobacter sp. EG18, assembly GCF_059759395.1. NCBI lineage: Bacteria > Pseudomonadati > Pseudomonadota > Betaproteobacteria > Burkholderiales > Alcaligenaceae > Achromobacter > Achromobacter sp. EG18. The sequence continues at coordinate 270,794 of NZ_CM186213.1, read as the reverse complement.
CGCGCCCAGGCCGAAGCCATTGGCCAGCAGCCAGAGCGAGTTGGCCAGGCTGTCGGCCAACCGCTTGTAGTCGCTGACGTAGACCTCGATCAGCGACTGCGGCGGCGCGAAGAACGGGCTGGGCAGCAGCGCCAGCTTGGCCGTGGCGACCTCCCACAGGCCCACCGCCACGGCCAATGCCAGCAGCCACGGCCCGGCCCGGTGCAGTGCCCGCACCGGACGGCGGTGGGCGGCGCCGGCCACCGCCGCCAGCAGCAGCAAGGCCGCCAGCACCAACGCCGCCACGCCGAATTCACGCGTGTAGCCCCATGACGTGAAGCCCACCTCCACGTTGGGCCAGCGCAGCGTCACCGCGCCCACCGCCGCCCACAGGGCGGCGGCGGCCACGCCGGTCTTCCACAGGCGCCAGGGTTGCGCCGCGGCCGGCGCGCCGCGCAACGCGCCAACCGCCAGCGTGTCAGCCGAGGACATTGGGCACCACCGCTTGCGCGTACTTGTTGATATCGAGGTTGGCGCCGAGCACCTTGATGGTCTTCAGATCCTTGGCATAGCCCACGATCTCTTCGCGCAGCGCCCCGCCGGTCGACGCGTGGCCATGGCTATGGCTGCGCAGGATCGCCGCCACGCGCTCGGCCGGCACCTTGCCCGGCACGTAGGGCGCGAAGATGCGGGCGGTCTCGTCGGGATTGGACGCGGTCCAGCGCTGCGCGTCGATCACCGCCCGGGTGATGGCCGCGGCCGACTCGGGATCGTTGCGTACCAGGTCGCCGCGCAGCCCGAGCACGCAGCAGGTGCGGTTCTCGTAATCGCCTTCGATGTTGGTGGCGATCTCGCGCAGCTTGTTGTCCTCGCGCAGCGTGTAGATCAGCGGATCGTCGCCGGCGATGGCATCGACCTCGCCCTTTCTCAGCACTTCGCCGAACAGGTCCTGCGGATACTGGCGCCAGTCCACCGACTCCGGATCGATGCCCAGCTGAGCCACGCGGATCGCGAAGAAGTTCTTCACCGGGCTGGCCTGGTCGGACACCGCCACGCGGCGGCCCTTCAGGTCCTGCACACTCTTGATCGGCGAGTCCGCCGCGGTCAGCAGGCGCATGCAGCCACCGTGCGTGCCCACCGCCAGTTTCACGTCAAAGCCCTGCTCCAGCGGCTTGAGCCAGCGCAGCGCCATGCCGATGCCGCCATCGGCATGGCCGGTGGCGATGGCTTCAAGCAACTGGTCGGTCGAGCCGCTGAAATTGATGCGCTCGACCTTGAGGTTGTACTTGTCGAAAAAGCCGCGCTCCAGCGCCACCGACACCGGCGACTGGCACACCGCGGTCTGGCTCCACGCGATCTTGTAGGTGCGAGGCGCGCCATTGGCCGCCAGCACGCGCGAACCCAGCATACCCAGCGGCGCCGCAAGGCCCGCCGCGGTTGCCGCGCGCAGCAATGCGCGTCGCGAAATGCCGCGCGCCGCATGGGCGCGCGTTTGGACGTTCGTATTCATCAACCTTCCTTTTGAGCAGACTGTGAATGGCGATGCTTGCCATGCGGCATCATCGGCCCGCGCTCAGGCGTTCGACAAATACAAAGTGGGGATAACAATATGTGGGCGGCGGCCGCGCCGCCGGGTCCCGCGGCAGGCTGCGCGCGGCCCTAGTCCGGCAGGTGGTCGGGAACGCCGTGCTCGTCGACGGACTTGACGCGGTCCAGCGCGTTGCGCGCGGCCGACATCGCTTCGACCGTGCCGCGGAAACGACGCGTCACGAAGATCTCGAACGCCAGGCTTTCGGCTTCTTCCTCGACCTCGGGCGTCTCACAGGGCGGCTGCGCGTCCGGGGCGCCGGGGGCCTTGGCCGCCGCATCCGCTTTCACCGGCAGGCGCCGCGTTTCCAGAAAGGCGCGCGCCGGAATGCGCCCCTCGGGTTGCGTCGCGTACGCCACGACGGAAAAACCATTGATGATCTTCTCGGCCATACCGGTTCCCTGTAGGCCGCGCCAATGATCGACGCAGCACGTTGTTAGCGACAACGGCCGCCCGCCGGGAAACTTAAGCGCAAGCGCGACGGCCCCGATTGACTCGCATCAACCGGGGCCGCGGAATCGCGACGATGCACGCGCTTCTATTTTGTCGACGATATCGCCGGCATGCGCGCGCGCACGTATTGCGCCACCTGCGCCAGCACCTGCGACAGGTCGGCGCGCAGCGACTCGAAGCCCGCGTTGCGCTCGCGGGTCGCCTCGTCCATGTACAGCGGACGCCGGATCTCCACCTGCAGACTGTGCCGGTTCAATGCCGGCTGGCCGATCTGCGCGATCAGTTGCACGCCCTTGTAGGGATCGTTGCGCGCCACGGTATAACCGCGGTCGCGCAGCGCCGTCTCGATCAGCGCGATGAACTCCGGCTCACAGGTGGTGCCGTCGCGGTCGCCCAGCACGAAATCGGCCAGCGGATGCGCGCTCTCGCGGCCCAGCCGCTCATAGGCATCGTTCGGCATCGAGTGCAGATTCAGATGCCAGACCGCGCCGAAATCGCGTTGCGCGCTTTCGATGGCCTGCGCCAGCGCCGCGTGATACGGCTCGTAGTACGCCTGGATGCGGTGGCGCACTTCGGCCAGCGACAGCTTGCGGTCATAGATCGGCGTGGCCTTGTCCATGCGGCGCCAGATCAGGCCCTTGCCCAGCCGGGTCTTCTCGCCGGGATCGAGCGGCTCCGGCCAGGGTTCGGCCAGCAACTCCGGATCCAGGTCGCGCAGCGTGCGGTTGGGATCGATGTAGACGCGCGGAAAGTGCGCCGCCACCAGCGTGGCGCCCAATGCCGGCGCCGCCGACCACAAGGCGTCCACGTGCGTGTCCTCGCCCTGGCGCAACTGCGCCAGGCTGGCCGCGGCGCCGAAATCGGCGGGGTATTGCTCGCCGCTGTGCGGCGAGTCACACACCAGCGGCAGGGCCGGCGCGGTCGGGGCATGCACGGAAACGGCTTGGAAGTCGGCGTTCGTCATCGTCAGTCAGCCTGGATGTTGGCGGCCTTGGCGACTTTGGCGTAGCGCGCCAGGGCCTGTTCGATCTGCGTCTTGAATTCCTGCGGCGTGGTCGGCATCAGCGTACCACCGACGTCCTCGGCCTTCTTGCGGAACTCCGGATCCTGCATCGCCGCGCGCACCGCCTGGTTCAGGCGCTCGATCACCGCCGGCGGCGTGCCGGCCGGCGCCACCAGGCCGAACCAGCCGCCCGTGCCCATGTCGGGGTAGCCCAGTTCGATATAGGTCGGCACGTCCGGCAGCAGCGGCGAGCGTTCGGCGCCCAGCACCGCCAGCGGCCGCAGCTTGCCGCCCAGCACCTGCGGCAGGGTCGAGGACAGGTTGTCGGTGATGGCGTCCACCTGCCCGCCCATCACGTCATTGAGCGCCGGACCGGCGCCGCGGTACGGCACGTGCAGCAACTTGATGCCGGCCAGCATCATGAAGTTCTCGATGTTCACGTGGCCCAGCGAGCCCACGCCCGGCGAGGCAAAGCTGTACTTGTCCGCCTGGCCCTTGGCCAGCGCGACGAACTCGGCCATGTTCTTGGCGGGGACCTGCGGATTGATCGCGAAGATACTGGGCACGGCCAGCACGTTGGCGACCGGCTCGAAGTCCTTGAGCGGGTCGTAGTTCATCTTGCGATAGACCGCCGGATTCGACCCGTGCGTGCTCATCGTCGCCATGCCGATGGTGTAGCCGTCGGGGGTCGAGCGCGCCACCTGTTCCATGCCAAGCGAACCGCCCGCGCCGGCCTTGTTCTCGACCACGATGGTCTGCTTCAGGTCGCGGCCGGCGTACTCGGCCACCAGGCGCGCCACGATGTCGGTCGAACCGCCGGCGGCGAACGGCACCACCAGCTTGATGGGGCGGGAGGGATAGTCGGCGGCGTGCGCCGGACCGGCAAAGGACAGCGCGGCGCAGACGCCGGCGAGCGCGATGCGCGCGGAACAGCCGAAAAAGCGGCGGGACATGGAGCGACTCCGGAAAAAGGTGCAGGTCTTGCTGCGAGCCCGCCAGTGTCCGAACTTTACGATCCCCTTTCAAACGACTATATTGCACGCCTTCATTACCAACGCTCATGCTAAGGGGCCTGTCGCCTGGCCCCGGGGACCGCCGCGCCATGCGCCTGCACTCGCCGTCCATGTCAGAGCTGCACGCCTTCATGACGGCCGCGCGGCTGGGCAGTTTCACCCTGGCGGCCGAGACCCTGTGCGTGACCCAGGGCGCCGTCAGCCGCGCCATCGCGCGGCTAGAAGCGCATTTCGGCCAGCCGCTGATGCGCCGCAACGCCCACGGCCTGACCCTGACCGAGACCGGCCGCAAGCTCTATGAAGGCGGCCAGGCGCCGCTCCAGGCCATCGAGGCGCTCAGCGCCGAACTGCGTGCCGATGACCGCCGCCTGCGGTTGACCCTGTCCAGCGTGCCGACCCTGGCCAGCGCCTGGCTGGTGCCGCGCCTGCCCGACTTCCACCGGCGCCATCCCGACATCCAGCTGGGCTTCGCGGCCTATCGCCGCAACGAGGATTTTTCCGGCGCCACGCCCGACGCCAGCATCCTTTCCGGAGAAACCGGCCAATGGCCCGGTTGGCAGGCGGACTACGTGATCGGCCGGGAAATGATCGCCATCTGCAGCCCCGCCCGGCTGGCGGCGCGGCGCGCTGCCGGCCTGTGGGACACCCCCGCGGGGCTGCTCGGCGAACCATTGCTGTACCACTCCAACGGCATGGACAACTGGACCCGCTGGTTCGAGGCCGCCGGCGTGCGCCGCGACGGCCTCAAGCTGGCCGGCGGTTTCGACCAGGTCAGCATCCTGGTCCGCGCCGTCATGGCCGACATGGGCATCGCCGTGCTGCAGCGCTGCCTGCTGCAGGACGACCTGCAGAGCGGCCGCGTCGCCGCGCCCTTCCCCGACCTGCGCATCGCCATCTCGCGCGGCTACCATCTGTGCGCGCCGCCCCAGCGTCGCGACCACTACGCACTGGCCTGTTTCCGGCAATGGTTGCTGGACACCGCCCGCCAGGATCCCGACAACACCGCGCCGGCCGCCGGCACAGCCGTGTAACGGCCAGGAAACAAAACGGGCCCCGAAACGGGGCCCGACAGTAACAAGCAATTGCAGCGACCTTGCGGCGCCACCCTATATCGACGCCCTCAGGGCGCCAATTTGAAGCCCAGGTCCACGCCCCACTTGTCCGTTTCGCGCAGCCACTTGGCGCCGCAGTTCAAGCAACGGAAATGGTCTTCGCGGCTTTCCTCGCGGCCTTTCTGTGTCGGGTTGGTGAATCCCTGGTGCCCCAGATGCGAATGCGGCGCGACGCCTGCAAGCCCGGGGTTGATGCGTTGGCAAGCCAAGCACATAACGCTCATTGATGCTTCCCCACAAACATAGTTACTAAATTGTAAGGGATTTCACCAATGTTTTTCTATTAAAACCTATCCTCGATTAAACAAAAATTGTTAACGGCGCAATTAAACAACGCCAGGCAGCGCCGCCAGGCAGGTCGCCAGGTGGTACGGCGAAGTCGACGGCATGTCCGGACGCACCACCGCCCCGGCGGCGTCCAGGCATTCATACCAACCGCCGGGATGCAGGAAACGGGCACGGAACGCCGCCAACGCCTGGTTCAGGGCGGCCTGCTCGCCCAACACCGCCAGCACCCGCAGGTGCTCCGTCTGCGCCCATATGCGGCGGGTATCGTCCAGCACCGCGCCCTGCTCGTCCAGCGCCGCCGCAACGCCGCCCGCGTCGACGCCATGGCCTCGGGCCCAATGCACGCCGCGTGGCAGCGACTCGGCCAGGTCCAGCCCATCGAACACCTCGGCCGACTCGCGCACCAGAGACAACCACTCGAATTGATGTCCCGGTTCGATACGATTGCCCGGCGTGCCCTGCGGCAGCTCCGCAATGCACTGCGTCGACGCGCTCAGGAACGATTGGGTCATGACCTGCGCCAACCCGCGCAACCGCTTGGCGAACAACGCCGGTTCCGCCACCTGGGCGGCGGCCAGATAGGCCTCGGTCAGATGCATCATGGGGTTCTGCGCGGGGCCGCGCAGCACCTGCTTCCAGTCCGCGTTCAAGGCGGCGTGATAAAGGCCGTCGGCCGATTTGAAGCGCGACTCGATGACCTCCGCCGTGGCCAGCATCAGTTTGCGCGCTTGCGCGTTGCGCGAGCGCCGGAAATGCGCGGCGCAGGCAAACACGATGAAGGCGTGGGTGTACAGATCCTGCGTCAGGTCCAGCGGGCGTCCCTGCGCGTCGACGCTGTAGTGCCAGCCGCCATGCGCCTCGTCGCGAAACACGCGCACCAGCGAATCGAACAGGCGATCGGCGTGCGCGCCCGCCGCGGCGCCCGGCGCCGTGGCATAGACGTACAGCTGACGCGCGCACGCCATGGCGCGATAACGCTCGGCCGGCAACGGCGCGCCGCTGGCGGCATCCAGGGATTCAAAGGGCAGACCCAGGGTGTCATTGAAGCCCGGCCCCATCCACAGGGGCAGGATGACGGAGTCGAAATGCTCGCGAAATGCGGTGATGTGCTCCGCCAGCGCGGAGTTGGTCTGTGCGGCAGTCATCTTGGAACGACGCAAACCCGATAAGGGCCGCTTGTTATGGAGCAGCGACGATAACCGAAATTTTCGTCGCCATCTCCGGAACGCCATTCTGAGCGTCATGCGCACACAGACCCGTACAGCCGTTCAGCTTCCGTACAGCGCACGAGCGCCTAGCGGAAGATGTTTTCCTCGACCCAGTTCTGCGCGAATATTTCCGCGCGATCGCGTGCTTCGTCCAACGAAGCGCAGTTGCCCAAGTGGGAAAACGCGGCATCCACTTCGGTGCCGCCCTCGGCCGTTACCGTCAGCAATACGCCATATCCGCCGGTATCCATGGCCGCTGTGGAAACGTCGATCAGTACTTCCTGGTCACGATGCTGCATGTGCTACCTCCCAGTCGGTTACCTAAACGCGTGAACCACGCGTGACGCATGCGGGTGCAGAATTCCCGCGCTATGAATAGACCTGAATCCGTCACGCAAGTTCATCTTACCGGCGGCGCGCGCGCCGCGATACGTCCGGACGCAGCCAAATCGAACAAACCGTCTCAGGAGATTCCCGTAGCCCGGCCGGACAAGCGCGGACATCGTGAAATATCACATGAACATTCGCAAGAAATGGACGGAATGCCCCCGCGTTAACGCGTACGTCAAGAACCTGTAGCGGACTCGGAGGGGGACGAACCATGAGGACGGCCGGGATCGGCCTGAGGAGGAACACGGGCGCCGGCTGGCGCCGCTACATCCGCCCTAGCGCAAATGGATGGCGCCGGGTTCTTCCATGCGCAGCGCCAGCTTGCCTTTTTCGGTGATCACCCAGGCGCCCCCGGGGCCGGCATCGATGCAACGCAATGTCTGCAACGCTTCGGCCACGTGCGCGGGCACGCTGGTCTGGACGGCGCCCGGTTCCGAATTGTCGGCAACGATGCGCAGCCAATGTCCCAGTTCGCCTTTCTCGAAACGATGCAATGCCATGCGTGACTCTCAGTTCAATACTGCAACGATAGCATGCCGGCCCTACGACGGCCGTAGCGCCAGGGGACGGCGCGACGCCAGCGCCGACCCCGCCACGCTCAATGCGATCAGCCCCAGCCCCAGGGCCAGGTCCGGCGAAATGCGCTCATGGAACACCAGCGACGATACGATCAGGCCGATGACGGGCACGCACAGCATCGCGATCGAGGTCGCCACCGGCGGCAGTTTCTGCGTCATGCCCAGCACCACGATGAAAGTCAGCGCGGTGGCCAGCGGTCCGGTATACAGGATCACCGGCCAGGCATCGGGCACGGCCAGGAACAGCGGGGCGCCATCGCGCAGCCATGCCAGGGCCGCCAGCGGTACGGTGGCGATCGCCGTCTGCCACGGGATCATGTCGGCCCCCAACCGCACATGGCGGTGGCCACGCAACTGGATGATGTTGCAGGCCCAGGCGAAAGACGCGCCAAGCAGCATCACCAGGCCGATCACGGTATGCGCCTGCCAGGGGCTGAACGCCGGCGCCACGATCACGCCGATGCCGGCATAACTGAGCGCGGTGGCCAGCCATTGCGCCGCCGACAACCGCTCCTTGAGCACCAGCGAGGACAGCGGAATGACCCAGATCGAGGTGGCGTATGCGATCACCGATGCGCGTCCCGGCGCCACGTATTGCAATGCCCACAGCGCCAGCGCCGTGAACGCGCCCATCTGCAGCAGCGCCACGCCGGCCACCAGCGGCCACTCCTGGCGCGTCGGCCATCGCAGCCGCCGCAGCGCCGCCAGCACCACCACGCTGATCAGCGCCGCCGAGCCAAAGCGGCTGGCCGCCAGCCAGAGCGGACTCATGTGCGCCAGCCCCAGTTTCATGACGGGCCAATTGCCGCCCCAGATCATGACCGCCCCCGCCAGGGGCCAGAACTTGCGCAACGTGCTCTGCTGAATCATTACCGCCACATCTACCGCTTGAATATTCCGTACCTTGGCCAATTCGCCAAAGAAAGGATTAGTCTATAGGGTAAACCCCAGCATATTTCACCTCAATTCACCGCAGGAACGGGCATACTCGGCACAAATGCATTGCCCATCCACGAACGACAGGTCTGTTATGCCGGATATCAACCTGGATGCCACCGACATCCGCATTCTCAACGAACTCCAGCGCGACGCGCGCCTGACCAACGTCGAGCTGGCCGCGCGCGTCAATCTCTCGGCATCGCCTTGCCTGGCGCGCGTGCGCCGCCTGGAAACCGAAGGCCTGATCGACCGCCGCGTCACGCTGCTCAACGCGCGCAAGCTCGGCCTGAAGGTCAATGTGTTCATCCAGATCTCGCTGGACAAGCAGCGCAAGGCGGCGCTCGATGTGTTCGAACGCGAGATCGCCGTGCTGCCGGAAATCATGGAGTGTTACCTGATGTCCGGCGACGCCGACTACCTGATCCGCGCCCTGGTGCCCGACGTCGACGCGCTCGAGCGCCTGATCGTCGAACACATCACGCGCATTCCCGGGGTGGCCAGCATCCGTTCCAGCTTCGCGCTCAAGCAGGTGCTCTACACCACCGCCGTCCCGCTGGGCTAGGCGCCGCACAAGGCCCGCGCGCTTGCGGGATCGGGCTGCCAGCCCCACAATGAAAAGCGTCCGGCCCCGGACCGAGGCCGGCGCCCCTTCATCGCTTAGCAAGGAGTCCACCATGCCTGAAACCGACTGGTACCCCGGCAGCACGCTACCCGATCGTCAGGGCTACTTCGAAGTGGCATTCGACACCGGAGAAACCGAAATCACGCGCTACGGCATCCTGGGCTGGGAACCCGCCGAGGAACGCGGCCGCATCCTGCGCTGGCGCGGCCTGGATCCGAAGATCGAAGCCGCCGAAATCGAACGGGAAAGCGCGGTGCGCAACCACGGCGACGATATCCTGCGCTGACACGCGCCTTCTCAACGCAAAACGCCGCGGCTTGCGCCGCGGCGTTCTTGTTTGCGTCGGCCGCAGGGCCGGCCGCGACGGTCTTTACATATCGATCTTCGCGATCTTGGTGCCTTCCAGCGACACGCCCGCCATCAGGCCGCCGTTGTTGAGCACGAAACCCACCACCGGTTGCTGCGCCGTATTGGTATCGATACGGCCGTTGGCGCCGATGTTGACCACCGCCACAGTGGCATCGGCGCCCACCGTCCAACCGTTGCTGTTGCGGAATTTGTTCAGAGCTTCATCCGTCATGAACAGCACGAACATCGCCTTGGACTGCGCGCCGGCCTGGAAGCCGATCGAACCCGCCGTGGTGCTGTAGTAACCGGCGTTGGCGCCGCCGACACGCAGCACGCCCTTGCCGTGTTGCGCACCGATGAAGAAGCTGCCGCTCAACACGTCAGGGAAGATCAGCACGCCCTTGGCGCGCGCGACCAGGTCCTTCGATTGCGGCGCGGCTTCGTACAGCTTGCCCAGAGACGCGTTGGCCGCGCTGTTGATCGACTGCCGCTGCTCCGTGGCGGAAGCATTCGATTGCGGCGAAGTCGTGGTGCAACCGGCAAACAACAGGCCGGCCACGCTGATGGTCGCGGCGGCCAGACCGACGCGGCGCAGGACAGGAAAAGTGTCGAACATGGAACTCTCCTTTTTTGTTGTCATCCGTTATCCACTCTACCGGCCTAGAGCGCGGGCGCAAGGCACATGATGTGATAAACGAAACAAAACCTACCGGGCGGGCGTTCAACGGAACCCATGCCGGACCACGGGTGGCGCAAGGCGCCATGCCCGCTTGCGCGGCCCGCCGGAGCAACATTTGGTAGGGCAATCCGCGTCTCGATACCAGCCTGCAAGCCGACCGAAACCCAGCCGAAAATGGCATTTTCAGAGAATGCCGTAGCGCGGTTCACCAGTAGCCAGATCCACCGAGACGATGCCGGACAACACCAGTTCGGCATGCCGCCGCGCCACGCCCTCATCGGCGAAGGTCACGAAACGCGGCAGCGACCAACGCCGCCGGACGGCCGTATCGCCCGCCCGCGCCACGCTGATCTCTATCGCCAACACGCCGGCGTCGAGACTGACGACTTCGCACTGCACCTCGAAGCCATCGATGCGACGCTGTGGCCACCCATCCATATCCTCCTCTCCTGAAATCCGCTAGATCCGCCCGCAATATGCCAACAAAAAGCGGGCTTGAAAAGCAATGTTTTCAGGGGGTTATGGAGTACTAGGACGCATGGTGCCGACGCATCTGGACAAGCGCGACAAAGCCTTGAATCCAGCCCGTTTCCGCGGCACCGGCGCGAACACGCGGGAGCGCGCCGCACACGCCTGCGCGCCCTGCTGCGCCGCCACTCAACGCGCCGGCGGATGAATCCATTGCGCGTCCCACAAGGCCTCGCCGCGTTCGAGCGTCGCGGCCAGTTCCTTCTTGCGGCGCAGCGCCACCGCCGCCAGCAAGGCATTGCAGATCGACAATGCCGCCACGTGCGAATCGAATGGCGACGCGCTGGAGGTGCGCGCCAACAGCACATGGTGTGCCTGGGCCGCGGCCGGCGCCGCGGCCGAGTCGGTCACCAGCACCACCTTGCCGCCACGTTCCCTGAAGACCTTGACCGCATTGGCCGCGGCCACCGAGTAGCGCCGGAACGTAAACGCCAGCAGCACATCCTGCTCGTCCAGCCACAGCAGCTGGTCTTCCAGGAACAACGGCCCCGATGCCGTCATGGCGCGCACGCCCGGCAGGCACAGGTTCAGGTACAGCGCCATGTGGCTGGCCAGCGGCGCGGCCTGGCGCAGCCCCAGCACGTGCACGCGCGCGCGGCGCTGTGTCAACAACCGCACCGAGGCCTCGAACGCCGCCACGTCGATGGCGGCAAAGGTCGTTTCCAGGTTGTGCTGGTCGTGCAGCAAGGCGTTGCGCAGGCAGGCCTGCGCCGATGGATTGTCGACGCTGACCGCGTCGGCCCGCTCGCCCGGCGAGGCCAGCCGCGCCGTGAGTTCGGCGCGCGCCTGCATCTGCGCCTGGGCGTAGCTGTCATAGCCAAGCTTGGCCAGCAGCCGCACCACGGTTGACGCGCTGGTGCCCACGTTGCGCGCCAGCGCCGTGGCGGACTCGAGCAGGCCCTGGGGATAGCGCGCCTGCATGTCCTCGACCAGGCGCCGTTCGGTCTTGGTCAGTTTCTTGTCGTAGGCGGCGATGCGCTGGTGCAGATTCACGATGCGGGCGGACTCCAAGGTGCCGGGCTCCGGCCGGATCACGGCCTAGGTGATAACCCCAAATTCAACAACGTTCATTGCAGACTATATTTCGTTTTGCAATGCGTATTGCAGAATAGACCGAACCGTTATTCCCCACAAGAGAGCTTCATGAAGCACCCGTCCGAGGCCTTGTCGCCCGCCCGCCGCCAACTGCTGATCGCGGGCCTGGCCGCCGCCTTGCTGCCCCTGTCGGCCCGCGCCGACGCCGCCTATCCCTCGCGTCCCATCACCCTGGTGGTGCCCTTTCCCGCCGGCGGTTCCGTCGACCTGGCCGGCCGGCTCTATGCCGAAGTGCTGGGCAAGATCCTCGGCGTCACCATCGTGGTCGAGGACCGCGATGGCGCCGGCGGCGCCATCGGCAGCCAGCGCGTGGCGCGCGCCAAGCCCGACGGCTACACGCTGGTGGCCTCGTCGCAAAGCTCGCACCTGGCCAACCCGCTGATGCATCCCAACCTGGGCTATGACCCGATCAAGGATTTCGCCTCGATCTCGCAGCTGGCGCGTTCGCCCAACGTGCTGGTGACCAGCGCCGTCCTGCCCGTCAAGGACTTCGCCGGATTCATCGCCCACCTGAAGGCGCACCCGGACGATGTCCACTTCGCCACCGCCGGCGTCGGCAGCATGGGGCAGCTCAACGCCGAACTGCTCAAGCACACCCTGCAGGTCGGCGCGGTGCACGTGCCTTATCGCGGCGGCGCGCCGCTGCTCAACGCGTTGCTGTCCAACGAGGCCCAGTTCGCGCTGGATAACCTGGCGCCCTTCCTGCCCCACATCCAGGCCGGCAAGATGCGCGCGCTGGCCGTGGCCGCGCCCAATCGCCTTCCCTCGCTGCCCGACGTGCCCACCTTCGCCGAGCTGGGCTACCCCGTGCTCAATTCAATGTCGTGGATCGGCCTCGCCGCGCCCGCCGGCACGCCGCCCGTCGTCCTGCAGAAACTGCTGGAGGCGGTGCAGACCGCCGCCCGCCAGGAAGCCACGGTGCAGTCGCTGGAAAAGAGCGGCGCCCTGCCGCCCGAATTGCAGTCCCCACAACAATTCACCGACATGATGTCGCAGCGCCTGGCCTTGTACAAAGACCTGATCGACCGCGCCGGCATCCGTCCGGAATAGGTTTCCGCCATGTCCAATCCCGCTTTCGCTCCCGACACCGCGCCGCTCGAGGTCCTGCCGCGCGACCTGTCCGCCTATCGCCAGGGCAACACCGGCATCGACTACGTGCACCGCTTTGAATCGGGCAAGCCCGGCCCGCACGTGCTGATCAACGCCCTGACCCACGGCAATGAAATCTGCGGCATGGTGGCCGCCACCCACCTGCTCGATACCGGCGTGCGTCCCAAGATCGGCACGCTTACTGTCAGCTTCGCCAACATGGAGGCGTACAACGCCTTCGACATCGACAACCCCTACGAAAACCGCCAGCTGGTCCACAACCTGAACCGTATCTGGTCGCCCGAATGGCTCGACGGCAACGAACAGAGCCCGGAACTGCGGCGCGCGCGCGAACTGCGCCCGGTGCTGGATGCCGCCGATTACGTGCTGGACATCCATTCGACGCGGGCGCCGGTGCAGCCGTTCTGGGTCTACCCCGAAATGGCGCGCAACGCCGCGCTGGCCGCCGCCATCGGCGCCCCCGCGGTGCAACTGGTGATGCCGGCCGGCCGCTTCCCCGGCACCGGCGTGCTGAACTACGGCCGTCATGGCGACCCCGCTTCGGACAGCGGCGGCGCGCTGGTGGTCGAATGCGGCCAGCATTTCGCGCAATCGGCCGCCACGCTCGCCACCGACGTCACGCTGCGCTTCCTGGCGCGCCTGGGCCTGGTCGACACGCCGGCCGGCAACGCGCCGTCCACGCCAGCCCAGCCCTTCCGGCTGCTCGAAGTACATATGGTCAAGTCGGAAGACTTCACCTTCACCCGGCCGGTGCTGGGCTTCGAGGTCTTCGACAAGGGCGACCTCATCGCCATCAACGCCGGCGAGGAAATCCGCTCGCCGTGCGACAACTGCACGATCTTCATGCCCACCCGCATGCCCATCGTCGGTCGCGAGGCGGTATACCTGACCGAGCCGATGTGAAGGCCGGGCTTGCGCAATCCGCAAGCCCGGCCGGCGCGTCGCCTGGCGGTCAGTCCGGGCGCGAGGCGGCCGCGCCCCCCCTCCTCGCATCACAGGTCTGGAATCAGGCGTTTGCCCAGGCTGATGACCTCGTCCTGCTGGAACCCCAGGCTGGCGTAGAAGTCCTTCACCGCCAGATTGCCCGAACGGATCAAGAGGTTGATCTTGGGGCAGCCCATCTCCAGGAACTTGCGTTCCAGCGCCCGCATCAGCGCCGACGCGTAGCCACGGCGCTGATGGGCCGGCGACACCGCCAGGTAGTTGACCCAGCCGCGGTGGCCGTCATAGCCGCCCATCAACGTGCCGACGATGGCGCCGTCCGCCTCGCCGACCAGGAACAGGTCGGATTGCACGGTCAACTTGCGCGCCACGTCCTTGCGCGGATCGTTCCAGGGCCGCGTCAATCCGCAGTCGGTCCACAGCTGGATGATGGCAGCTTCGTCCGCCGGATGGAAAGACCGGATGGCCAGTTCGGGATGCTTCATGCTTCGTTCCTCTCGATGGAAAAAACGAAGGCCGGGCGCTACGCCTCGATGGCTGGAAAGCAAAGCGCGCATGCCGCGCAAACAAAAAGGCCACGAGGGGTATCGTGGCCTTCTGGATGGAACGCCGGGAGAATCCGGCGCTCGAACACGGCTTGCCACTCAACGCAGGCGTCGAGTGATTCGTCGGTTGTCCGCCCGGGCCGGCGCGGCCGGCGGGGCATGATGGGTGCGGTTCATGGCGGCCAGCATACACGACCGCGATGCGCCGCGACAAGCTCGCGCCCGCGCATTCAGGCCGCGGCGGGCGCGGGCAGCGTGCCCTCCATCACCACCACCGCCTGGCCGGCCACGCCAGCCCACACGCCGTCCGGACGCACCTCGGCGTGCGCCAGCAACAGGCTGGCGCGTCCCATGTCCACCCCCTGGCCCACCCGCAGGCGCAGCGCGCCCGCGCCCCGCAGCGCCGCCCGCAATGCCGTCGCCGCGCCCGTCGCGCTGCCCGTGGCGGGGTCTTCGGTCATGCGGCCGGTGAACATGCGCGCCTGGATATCCGTGGGTCCCAGCGCGGTATCGGCGCCGCAATCGGTGGTGTAGGCATAGATGGAGCGGGCGCCATCAAGCGGCAGCAAGGCCGCATAGCCCGCCGGATCCGGCCGGGCGCGACGCAGTGCGTCGCGGCTGGCCAGTTGCACCACCAGGAAGACCAGCCCCACCGACACCACCTGCGGCGCGTGTTCGGCCAGCAAAATATCGGCGGGCGCCAGGCCCAATGCGCGCGCCGCGGCCTCGGCCGTCACCTGGCTGGCGCGGGTCAAAGGCTGCGGCGCGGCCAGTTCGGCGCCCAGCAGGCCGCCGTCCTCGCGATAACGCAGGTCGATACGCACCAACCCCGCCTCCTCTTCGAACACGAAGCGGGCCGGAGCCGCCTGGCCGGTCGCGATCATCTCGCGCGCCAGCACCACCGCCGTCCCCACATTCGGATGGCCGGCGAACGGCACCTCGCGGTCGGGCGTGAAAATGCGCACCCAGGCCGTGTGCCCGGCATCGCGCGGCGGCAATACGAAACTGGTCTCTGAATAATTGAACTCGCGCGCGATGCGCTGCATCTGCCCCGTATCCAGCCCCCCGGCCTCCAGCACCACCGCCAGCGGGTTGCCCTGGTAGGCCTGTTCGGTGAAGACATCGGCGGTGACGTAGCGGTAACGCATGCAGGCTCCTGGAAGCGGATGGCGGATGCGGAAAATTATGCGCGCCGCCCCCGCCCCGCGACAGACACAGAGCGGTCCAAATCAAGGCATAACAGGCCGACCGACGCGGGGCGCAGGGTCGCGCACGGCGACCAGGTGAAACACGCCGCGCCCGCGCTCAGTCGAACACGGGACGGAAGAAACTGCGCTCGTAGCTGAGGATGCAGCGCGTGTCCTCAGCGTACTTGAACGCCGCCTGGCACTGCGCGTCCGACATCGACTGCTGGCGATAGCGTTCGTACTCGGCCAGGCTGGGAAACGTGAACAGCGCCAGCGCGATATTGTTGGCCCCTTCGGAGGGCAGGAAGTAGCCATGATGCGTGCCGCCGAATTTCTCGACCAGCGGAATCCACATCTTGCCGTAGGCTTCGAATTCCTTGAGACGGCTGGGGTCGATGACGTAACGCAGATAGCAGGTGACCATGAAGACTCCGTAGCGGATGGACGAGGCGCGAACGCGCCGCGGCATCCTAGCGCGCGGGCCGAATTCCGGTCAATCGGCCGAGCGCGGCGACGGCAGGCCGAGCATCCGCATGCGATCCGCGAAACGCCGCGCAACGTCGTCCGGCAGGCCGGTGACCGTCACGACGAACGCGTGATACCACGGATTGGCATGCACGGTGTCGAACTCGAAAGCCAGCGGATACTGGTTCTCCCAAGCCGATACGTCACGCAGCGCCTCGGCGACGTGGTCGCCGGCATCATCGAAATTGCCGTGGCCGTATCGCGCCTCGATGTCCTGGCAGGCAAAGCGGTAGTGACGCACGGCGGCATCCGGTTTCGGCGGGCGGGGCATGGAGTTCGACGGCGTCATCAATTCACACGACGGCAGGATAACCTACCTCCCGTGCGCGGAAGGCGCGGATGGCGTCAGCGCAGTCCTGGCGGGCCTCCGCGCGTGGCTGAGACCGACACGCCGCACACATGCTGCCCCCCAGGGGCGCAACCAGACGACGCCGCGACCATGGGCGCGCGCCCCGGTTACATCCTGATTGATCGCGGGCAAACGTCATTACATTCACCCATCAATTCCCCACTATTGCCGGCAGGCCCGCAACGCACAATCTTCCCATTGCACCCTGGCCTCGCCGACGGTGCCAACATCCATCCGCCGGCGCATCTCCCATGAAGTGGTTGCTGATCTCCCTGCTCTGCCTGTCCTGCGCGGGCTGCGGCCTGGCCGCCGCGCCTTGTCGGGTCACGTCCGCCGTCATCAAGATCGTGCCGGTCGTCGGCGGCGTCGCGGCCGCGCCGACGGATGCGTGCGCGGAGGTTATCGATTGATGGCGCCCGGGCCCATATCGGCTCGGCAACGCTCACGCGTTTTGCGCCGAAAAACCAATCGTTTCCGATGGGCACGACATATGGGGCCTACAGCGCCTACGTGCCCGAGTACACCGACTGTGCCGTGATCTTCTACATCGACAAGGCCGGCACGATGCTGCGCTATGACATGAAGACCAAGGGAAAGATCAGCTACAACGCCTGCGGGGAATACATCAGCGGGTTCAGGTTCTGACACTCTGCTTGCGCCGTGCGGGCAATGCCGCACCCCCCGAAGGGCTGACCTTTAGGCATGATTGTGGATACAGAACAAAAATGGCCAATCGCACGAGGCGATGGCCGGAACGATCGCACACTTAAGCGCAGTCTTTGGCCGCTTGAACGAAATCGGTCGCACGCCAACCGGCGCGACTTCCGATGTGAATTCGAGTCACCCCATCCTGCTCCACGGCGCGCAGGAGCAGATCGACAAACATGGGGGCATACACGATCTCTATCCCTTTGGGCACTGGGTAGTAATTCGTCCAGCCGGCGCTGAATTTCGACCATCTTTCCGAGACACACGGGCCGTATTCGGCAACAGGCTTGGAAGTCTCGCCTTCATAGATCGTGCCCCCGGTTCGCAGATCCTCCACCGAAGCACACCCCGTCAATACAACAAGCAGCAGCACTGCGACTGATCTCACCATCCCTCCCTTTCAGATAGCGTATTGAACATGGGAGATAACTATAACGAAAGGAAGAGTGGATCGGCCACGAACCCGTCCCGCTGTTCACAGCTGTTCCAATTGCAGGCAACGCAGCAACCATCACGAATGGGCAATGAGGACTGAGCGAAATGAGCACTGAACGACATGCCCGTGCATGTGGAAGACTCCACAGGCGCCGCCGATATTCGACGGATTTAGCCCCCATGGGTTTGGCCCCCATGGGTTTGGCCCCCATGGGTTTGGCCCCATGCGTTGGGGCCGCAATGAGAAAGGGGGTTAGTGATTTTCATCACTAACCCCCTAGGGTATTGCTGGTCGGGACGGCGGGATTCGAACTCGCGACCCCTTGCACCCCATGCAAGTGCGCTACCAGGCTGCGCTACGCCCCGAAAGAAAAAGAGTATAGCAGACCTAAAAATTGTTTGCACGCATTGGTGCAAAAAAAGTGCCGAATACTCAAAAAAAATTTGCGTGCCCTACGCAATGCCCGCAACACTCACAGGCAAGGCTCGCGCATGGCACGCAAGGTACTGAATGGCGGACTGAACCACAGGATGAGCTGCACTATGCGACAGAGTGAACTACAGGTCTCAGCGGTCCATGCACGCCGCGTTCAACGACAACGCGCATGGCGCGGGGCCATCAACTCGGATAGACGGCGGTGCAATGCACCGCCATGCTCAGGCCGTGGCGTTGGCGCTCACCGCATTGCCGCTCGAAGCCGTAGCGGCCGAGCCGAGCGCCTCGCCCAGCATCGTCGACACATTGCCCAGCTCGTTGCGCAGGGCCTGCATCTCCGCGCCGCTCAGGCGCACCGCGGCATCCTGGTCGTGCGGCGTATCGCGCGCATCGCCCAAGCGGTTGCGCGCGCCGCTGATGGTGAAGCCTTGCTCGTACAGCAGGGAACGGATGCGGCGGATCAGCAGCACTTCATGGTGCTGGTAATAGCGACGGTTACCGCGCCGCTTCACCGGCTTGAGCTGCGTGAATTCCTGTTCCCAGTACCGCAGGACATGGGGCTTGACGCCACACAGGTCGCTGACTTCACCGATGGTGAAGTAACGCTTGGCGGGAATGGGCGGTAAGGTAACGGTGGATTCGGTACGTGTCATAAGAGAATTCTATGCCGCGATGCGTCGAGAGCCGATAACAATTACCGACAAAGCGTATCACTCCTCGGCGTCTGGCGCCGCGGGCGTGGCCTGTTCGACGACGCTCTTAAGTTTCTGACTCGCGTGGAACGTGACCACGCGGCGCGCGGCGATCGGGATGGTTTCGCCGGTCTTGGGGTTGCGCCCCGGGCGCGGCGGCTTGTCGCGCACCTGGAAATTCCCGAAGCCCGAAAGCTTGACGGAGTCACCGCGCGCCAGGGCGTCGCGGATTTCCTCGAAGAACGTATCGACGATGTCCTTGGCTTCGCGTTTGTTCAGGCCGACCCGCTCGAAGAGCAGTTCGGCCAGCTCGGCCTTGGTCAGGGTGCGCGGCTCGGCAAGCATACTGTTCCCCATGGTTCAAGCGCGCTGGCGCGCGCCGTGGGCACTGACCAAAGCGTCTTTGATGCGTGCCAGGCAGGCGGCCACCCGGGCTTCGTCCAGTGTGACCTCAGTGTCCTGTAGCCAGAAACGGAACGCAAGGCTTTTCTCGGCCACGGGCTGGTCGCCCTGGGGCTTTTCGCGCCAGACGTCGAACAGGCGCACGTCCTGCACCACGGCCAGTTGCGGGTCGGCCTTGACGGTCGCCGCCACCGTGTCCAGCATGGACTGGACGGTCACGGGCGCATCGACCCACAGGGCCAGGTCGCGCACCACCACGGGCTGGCGCGACAGCTCGCGCACCTGCGGCAGCTCGCCTTCGGAGAGCGCCTGCACGTCCAGTTCGAACACCACCGGCGCGTGCGCCAGGTCGGCCTGCTGCGCCCAGCGCGGATGCAGCTCACCGAGCCAGCCAACCTGCTTGCCATCCAGCGTGATGCGGGCGCTGCGGCCCGGATGCAGCGCGGGGTGGGCGGCGGCCTCGAAACGCAGGCGGGCGCCACGCGTACCGAACAGCGCCTCGACATCCATCTTCACGTCGTAGAAATCGACCTGGCGCGCCGGCACGCCCCACTGCTCTTCCACCGACGGTCCCCATGCGGCGCCCGCCAGCTTGAGCGGCTGGCGCACGCCGGCCACTTCCAGCGGACCGTCCTTGGCGGCATCGTCGCGCGCGAACACACGACCCAGTTCGAACAGGCGCACGCGGGTCTGCTTGCGGTTGGCGTTGTGGCGGATGTTGGCCACCAGGCCGGCGATCAGGCTCGAACGCATCACCGACAGATGGCTCGCGATCGGGTTGACTAGCTTGACCGGCGTGTCGTTGCCGGCGTAGTCGCGCTCCCACTCGGTTTCGACGAAGCTGTAGTTGACGACTTCCTGGTAGTCCTGCGCGGCGGCCAGGCGGCGCAGCGCATGCGGGCCACGGCGCACTTCGGGCTGCGAGAACATCTTGGCGCGCGCCAGCGGCGGCACGGTGGGGATGTTCTCGAAACCGTAGATGCGGGCCACTTCCTCGATCAGGTCTTCCTCGATCTCGAGGTCGAAGCGGTACGACGGCGGGGTGACGATGAAATCGTCGCCATCGAGCGTGAATTCCAGGCCCAGGCTGCCGAAGATCTTTGCGACTTCGGCCTGCGTGACCGGCACGCCCAGCACGCGATGGCAGCGTGCCAGGCGCATGCGCACCGGCTCGCGCTTGGGCAGGTTAACGATCTGGTCGTCCAGCGGACCGGCCTGGCCGCCGCAGATGTCGACGATCAGGCGCGTGATGAATTCGATGTGTTGCGGAATCGTGGCGAAGTCCACGCCGCGCTCGCCGCGGTGGCTGGCCTCGGAGCTGAACTTGTAGCGGCGCGCGCGGCCGGCCAGCGACTGCGGCCACCAGAACGCGGCTTCCAGATAGATGTTCTGCGTGTCGAGGGTGACCGCCGTGGCCTCGCCCCCCATGATGCCGGCCAGGCTTTCGACCTGGTCGCCAGCCACCACCACGCCGACCTTCGAATCCAGCGTGACGGTCTGCCCGTTCAGCAGTTCGAGCGTCTCGCCTTCGCGGGCCCAGCGCACCGACAGGTCGCCGTGGATCTTGTCCAGGTCGAACACGTGCGAGGGTCGGCCCAGTTCCAGCATGACGTAGTTGGAGATGTCCACCAGCGCCGACACCGAACGCTGGCCGGCGCGCTCCAGGCGCGTCTTCATCCAGGCGGGGGTCTGCGCGCGGGCATTCACGCCGCGGATCACGCGGCCGCCGAAGCGGCCGCACAGGTCCGGCGCCTCGATCCTGACAGGACGCAGCTCGTCCAAAGTCACGGGCACGGCCTTGGCGGTCGGCACCGACAGCGGCGCGCCGGTCAGCGCGGCCACTTCGCGCGCCACGCCCAGGATCGACAGGCAGTCGGCGCGGTTGGGAGTCATCTTCAGCGTGAAGAGCGTGTCGTCCAGGTCCAGCGCTTCGCGGATCGACTGGCCCGGCGCCATATCGGCCGGCAGCTCCAGCAGGCCGGCATGGTCCTGCGACAGGCCCAGTTCGCGCGCCGAGCACAGCATGCCCGACGATTGCACGCCGCGCATCTTGGCCACGCCGATCTTCATGCCGCCGGGCAGTTCCGCGCCGACGCGGGCCAGCGGCACCTTCAGGCCGGCGGCCGCGTTGGGCGCGCCGCAGACGATCTGCAGCAGCGCGCCGGAGCCATCATCGACTTGGCAGACGCGCAGCTTGTCGGCGTCCGGGTGCGGGGCGATCTCGACGATGTGCGCGACCACCACGCCCGTGAACGCGGGCGCGGCCGGCACGGTGTCTTCGACTTCCAGGCCGGCCATGGTGAGCCGGTGCGCGAGTTCGTCGGTTGCGATCGGAGGATTGACCAGCGTACGCAGCCAGGATTCGGGAAATTGCATGATCAGCCGTCTGTTATTCGTTGAACTGGCGCAGGAAGCGCAAATCGCCTTCGTAGAACTGGCGCAGGTCGTTGACGCCGTAGCGCAGCATCGTCAGGCGCTCCAGGCCGGAACCGAAGGCAAAGCCGATATAACGTTCAGGGTCAAGGCCGAAGTTGCGCACCACCTGTGGGTGCACCTGGCCCGAGCCGGAAATTTCCAGCCAGCGGCCGCGGTTGGGACCCGACGTGAACATCATGTCGATTTCGGCCGACGGTTCGGTGAACGGGAAGAACGACGGGCGGAAACGCACGACGAGATCGTCGCTTTCGAAGAAGCAACGCAGGAAATCGGTATACACGCCCTTCAGGTCGGCGAACGAGATGTCCTCGGCGATCCAGAGCCCTTCCACCTGGTGGAACATGGGCGAGTGCGTGGCGTCGCTGTCGACGCGATAGGTGCGCCCCGGCGCGATGACCTTGATGGGCGGCTTGTGCATGCGGGCGTAACGCACCTGCATGGGGCTGGTGTGCGTGCGCAACAGCAGCGGCAGGCCGTCTGCGTCTTTCATGTCGACGTAGAACGTGTCCTGCATGGAACGCGCCGGATGGTCCAGCGGGTTGTTGAGCGCGGTGAAATTGGTCCAGTCGTTCTCGACTTCGGGGCCGTCGGCCACGTCGAAGCCGATGGAGCGGAAGATCTCTTCGACCCGCTCCCAGGTCCGGATGACGGGATGAATGCCGCCCGGCACGCGACCGCGGCCCGGCAACGATACGTCAATGGTTTCGGAGGCCAGGCGGGCATCCAGCTCCGCTTGCGCCAAGGCGGCGCGGCGCAGATTCAAAAGCTCTTCGACCTTCTGCTTGGCCTGATTGATCCGGGCGCCCATGTCGCGCTTCTGCTCGGGATCGAGCTTGCCCAGCCCCTTGAGCAGGACCGTCAGCGCGCCGTCCTTGCCCAGGAAACGGGCCTTTGCGTTTTCGAGCGCGGCGGCGTCGGTGGCCGCGGCGAACCGTTCTTGCGCCTGGGAAACCAGGTCGTCAACCGATTGAGTCATGAAATCCAGCCTTCAAAACGCAAACGGGGCCATTACAGCCCCGTTTGCAGCGATGCGCGATGAGTTAAAGCGCGCGATCAGGCAGCCAAGGCAGCCTTGGCTTGCTGCACGATGGCGGCAAAGCCGGCCTTGTCGCGCACGGCCAGATCGGCCAGGACCTTGCGGTCGAGTTCGATCGCAGCCTTCTTCAGGCCGGCGATGAACACGCTGTAGCTGACGCCATGTTCGCGGACGGCGGCGTTGATACGCGTGATCCACAGCGCGCGGAACGTGCGCTTCTTGTTGCGGCGGTCGCGGTAGGCGTATTGGCCAGCGCGCATGACCGCTTGCTTGGCGATACGGAACACATTACCGCGGCGGCCACGGTAACCCTTGGCGGCGGAAATGACTTTCTTGTGACGTGCGCGGGCGGTAACGCCGCGTTTGACGCGAGGCATAGTAGATCTCCCTTATATCAAGCGAAAGGCATCATGGCTTTCACGGAAGCCACGTTGGTCTCGTGAACCGCCGCCGAACCGCGCAGCTGGCGCTTGTTCTTGGTGGTCTTCTTGGTCAGGATGTGACGCTTGAACGCCTGACCACGCTTGATGGATCCGCTGCCGCGAACCTGAAAGCGCTTTGCGGCGCTTTTCTTGGTTTTCATCTTGGGCATGATGATTCCCTAAACTGAACGCATTGTTGATTTACATGACGCGAGGTGCTTGTCGCAAGGCGGTTGGCAACGCCCCAAGCCACGAAGGCGGAAACGTTCGACCTACACCATTGCGGCAAAACTTGAGGACCTCTTGCCACTTCTTGGGGGTACTGCTGGGGTACTGCTGGGGTACTTCGGGGGTATTACTCGAATACCCCCAGGGCCATGAATCCCGGCTTGCGCCATTCGGCTGCCGCCAGGGCATTTGGCCCGGCCTTCCCCGCACCGCCGGCAAAAAAGTAGCCTGGATCCGGGAAAGCCTTTGATTATATGGTGATTTCCCTGGTTTTGTCGAGCCGGGACACGGCGCCGGACAACAGGGCAGCACAACCAGGGACGGACCAGGGGAAACAGAACCCCGCACCGAGGCGGCCCCAAGTCCCGAGGGGCGATCCGCCATCATACCCCCGGCCGTCGATACTGCACCGCCTGGGCCACATGGCTGGCCTGTAGCGTATCCGCCCCGTCCAGGTCGGCGATGGTCCGCGCCACCCGCAGGGCGCGATGCAGCGCCCGCCCGGATCCCGCCAATCGCCGCATCGCCTGCAACAACAGCGCCTGGGCGGACGGGTCCATGGGGCAATGACGCTCCAGTTCGGCGCCGGCCAGGCCGGCATTGGACTTGCCCTGCCGTGCCAGCTGGCGCTCGCGGCAACGCGCCACTCGCGCCCGCACTGGCGCCGACGCCTCGCCGGGCGGTCCCTGCAGGCTTTCCAGATCGGGCGGCGGCAGGGTCACATACAGGTCGATCCGGTCGAGCAGCGGCCCCGAAACCTTGCCGGCATAACGCGCCACCTGGTCCGGCGTGCACTGGCAGGCCCGGCGCGGGTGGCCGCGCCAGCCGCAGGGGCACGGATTCATCGCCGCCACCAGCTGGAAGCGGGCGGGGAACTGGGCGGTGTGCAGGGCGCGGGCGATCACCACCCTGCCCGTCTCCAGCGGCTCGCGCAGCGCCTCGAGCGTGCGCCGGCTGAACTCGGGCAGCTCGTCCAGGAACAGCACGCCGTGATGGGCCAGGCTGATCTCCCCGGGACGCGGGCGGCCGCCGCCGCCCACCAGCGCGAACGGGGACGCTGAATGATGCGGGGCGCGGAACGGCGGCGTGCCCATGCGCGCGTCCGGCGCGCCGGCCAGCGCGGCGATGGCCGCGACCTCGAGCGCCTGCGTACGCGCCAGCGGCGGCAGCAGGCCGGGCAGGCGCGCGGCCAGCATGCTCTTGCCGGCCCCGGGCGGCCCCACCATCAAGAGACTGTGGCCGCCCGCGGCCGCCACTTCAAGGGCGCGCCGCGCACCTGGCTGGCCGCGCACATCCGACAGGCACGGCGCCGGCGGCGCGGCCGGCCAGCTCGCCGCAATGGCATCCGGCAAGTGGCAGACGCCCGCCACATGAGCCGCCACATCCGCCAGGCTGCGGGCCGACAGCACCCGCAGGCCCTCGACCCAGGCCGCCTGTTCGGCGCTGCCGGCGGGCAGGATGAGCGTGGCGCCGGGCGACTCCCGCGCCACGCTCAGCGCGATCACCAGAGCTGCCGAGACGGGCACCAGCGCGCCCGTCAACGACAATTCGCCCGCCAGCACCAGGCCGGCCAACAGCGGATCGGGCGCGGCGGCCTGCGCCGCGGCCGCGCCCCCTTCCTGCGCACCCTCCTCCCGAGGCGCCAATTGTCCGGCGGCCAGCAGCAGGCCCAGCGCGATGGGCAGGTCGAAGCGGCCGGACTCCTTCGGAATGTCGGCCGGCGACAGATTGACCGTGATGCGGCCGGCGGGAAAATTGAAGCCGCTGTTGAGGATCGCCGCGCGCACGCGTTCACGGCTTTCGCGGACTTCGGTGTCGGGCAGGCCGACCACGTTGAAACTCGGCAGGCCCGGCCCCAGGTGCGTCTCGACGCGCACCGCATGGGCGTGCAGGCCGCTGAGCGTGCGGCTGGCGATTACGGCAAGGGTCAAGGTGGTCTCCGAGGGCGATCGAAGGCCAGTATGCCGAAAACGAAAACGGCCGCGGATGCGGCCGTGGCAGAAATGTCCGCGCGGATTACTTGTCCAGGGCCGCCAGGCGCGACTCAAGCTGTTCAACCGTGGCGGACAACTGATCGACGCGCGCCCGCGTGCGCGCCAGCAAATCGGCCTGCACGTCGAACTCTTCGCGGGTGACCAGATCGAGCTTGGAGAACGCCTGCGTCATCATGGCGCGCACGTTGCGCTCGACATCCGCCGCCGGGCTGCGGGCGATCAGGTCGGAGATGTTCTTCTGGATGTCTTCCATCCACTGGGTGCGATTGTTCATAGCGGCCTCACGATATTCTTGGTGCCTCAAGTGTAGTGCTTTCCGGCCCCACGCTCCGCCGCTGCGCGGGTCGCTGCCCCCCGAGGGGGCATTTTTGCCTTGGGGCGGCCCGGCGGCAAAAAAAGAGGGCGGGCCGCATGCGGTGACCGCCCATCAAAGCACAGGAGAAAACCGGGCCGCCTTGGGGGCAGCCCCCTACCAACATCGTTACTTGCAGCCCATCTGCGAAGCGGACTGCGCAAACAGGTCGGCCGACTGTTTGCATTGGGAGGCCAGCTGCGTCTTGTCGCTGATCGTGGCCCATTGAGTCTTGGCGGCGTCGAGCTGCTGCTTGAAGCTGGCCGCGGCGGGATTGGAGGCGCCCAGCTTGTCCATGCACGCGCTGACCTTGGTGAGGTAGGCATCGCACTCGGCAGGCAGGCCGGCGGTGGCGCCGGCGGGCGCGCCCGAGCCGGACGGCGCGGTCGTGGCCGGCGGCGTGGTGGCCGCGGGCGGCGTGCCCGGCGTGGTGGTGGACGGGGCCGGCGTGGTCGAAGCCGCGGGCGGGGCTGCCTTCTCGTCGCTCTTGTTGCAGCCAGCCAGGGCGGCCAGCGCGGCGGCCAGCGCCAGCACGGCAAAGGTCTTGCGTTGGGTATTCATCATTCCTCTTTCCTTTATTGCTTTTCGTATTCAGAGAGCCGCAACGCCGGAACCTCTTGTCGCGGCCCGATCAGGCCCTGCCATCGCAATGAGCCGGACTTGATTCTTCTTCAGCCTACCTTTGGCAACAAGCTTATGCGTGTAAACCCTCGTATCACGCCCTGCCGCCCTTTAGGCGTGGGCGTGCCCCGCTTTTCAAGCTCATGAAACCGCTTTCAGGGACGCGCGAAGCCCGCTCCGCAAGGCCCGGCGGCCAGGCGCGCACCGCCATGGGCGATGCGCGTCACCCACCGCGAGCGCAACAAAGCGCGATCACACCGGCATCAACTGGCAACAAATGGCGGCGCCAGAACATATTCCGTTGCATTCCTCACGTTGGTGGCGGGATGCACCGGATTGAGGCTGGCAGATGGTGCATGACGCACCATATCGGTGCAATTCGGCACAATAAACGCGCCTGCCTCTGCGCTTTCCAGGCATCGACCCACATGGCATGGAATTTGCTTGATTGTCGATGCCAACGTGCAACCATGAGAGGAAATGCCATGAAACTCATCATCGCCATCATCAAGCCCTTCAAGCTCGACGAAGTGCGGGTGGCTCTATCCGGAATCGGCGTCCAGGGCCTCACCGTTACCGAAGTGAAGGGATTCGGGCGCCAGAAGGGCCATACCGAGCTGTACCGCGGCGCGGAATACGCCGTCGATTTCCTGCCCAAGCTGCGGGTCGAGGCCGCCGTGCCCGACCATCTGGTCGACCAGGTCATCGAAGCGATCGAACAGGCCGCCCGCACCGGCAAGATCGGCGACGGCAAGATCTTCGCCGCCCCCCTCGAACAAGTAATCCGCATCCGGACGGGTGAAGCCGGCGAAGCTGCGCTGTAGACAAATAAGAAAGACTCATTGGAGCCTGAAAATGGATAAAGCAGATATCTCCTGGTTGCTCGTCTCTACCCTCCTCGTATTGATGATGGCCGTACCCGGTCTGGCGATGTTCTATGGCGGCCTGGTACGCAGCAAGAACGTGCTGTCGGTGCTGCTGCAAGTGATGTGCACGTTCGTGCTGGGCCTGGTCCTCTGGTTCATCTACGGTTATTCCCTCGCTTTCACCGAAGGCAACGCATTCTTCGGCGGCCTTTCGCGCGCCTTCTTCTCCGGCATGTTCACGCCAGCCGACGGCAAGTACGCCATGTCGAACTCGCTGACCGAGCTGCTGTTCGCCTCCTTCCAGGCCACGTTCGCCGGCATCACCTGCGCGCTGATCGTCGGCAGCTTCGCCGAACGCGCCCGCTTTTCGGCGGTGCTGGTGTTCACGGTGATCTGGTTCACCTTCGCCTACATCCCCATTGCGCACATGGTCTGGTTCGCCTCGGAAACGGCGCCGGGCCTGCTCAATGCCAAGGGCGCGCTGGATTTCGCCGGCGGCACGGTGGTGCACATCAACGCCGGCGTGGCCGGCCTGGTGGGCGCGTATGTGGTCGGCAAGCGCGTCGGCTATGGCCGCGAAGCCATGCAGCCGCACAACCTGCCGATGACCTTCGTGGGCGCCGCGCTGCTGTGGGTGGGCTGGTTCGGCTTTAACGCCGGCTCCGCCCTGGCCGCCAACGAGAACGCCACCCTGGCCTTCTTCAACACCATGATCGCCACCGCTGGCGCCGTGCTGGCCTGGCTGTTCACGGAATGGGCCATCAAGGGCAAGCCTTCGATGCTGGGCGCCGCCTCGGGCGCCGTCGCCGGCCTGGTCGGCATCACCCCGGCCGCCGGCCTGGTGGGCCCGGTGGGTGCGCTGATCATCGGCGTGGTTGCCGGCGTGGTCTGCGTGTGGGGTGTCAATGGCCTGAAGCGCCTGCTGCGCGCCGATGATGCGCTGGACGTGTTCGGCGTGCACGGCGTGGGCGGCATCGTCGGCGCCCTGTTGACCGGCATCTTCAACGCCCAGGCCCTGGGCGGCCCGGGCCTGGCCGAGCCTGGCATGATCCTGGGCCAGCTGTGGGTGCAGCTCGAAGGCGTGCTGCTGACCATCGTCTGGTCGGGCGTGGTCGCCTGGATCGCCTACAAGATCGCCAACGCCCTGTGCGGCCTGCGCGTGCCGGAAGACCAGGAACGCGAAGGGCTGGACGTCACCAGCCACGGCGAATCGGCCTATCACAGCTGATCGCCCTTCCCCGCCCGCCTGCCGGGCGGGGCCATGGGAAGCCCCCTTCACAGGGGGCTTTTTTTCGTCGGAGTGGACCCCTCGAAAGCTCGGGCGGCGCACGAGCGGCGCGAACTCGAAGGCCTCGGCACATCGCGCCTGCAGCGCCACGCGCCGGCGGCAAAAAAAAGCCCGGCGCATGCGCCGGGCTTTCCCGTTCGCCGGAGCCATGCCCGGGAGTCAATCGCTGTCAGGCCAGGTCGAGCGTATCCAGATCCACCGGCAAGGCCCGGTTCAAGGCGCTGGCCACCTTCACGCGCAGCGCGTTGGTGTGCGCTCGCCGCACTTCCCGCTTCACGTCCAGCAGTTGCTGCGGATGCATGGAAAATTCGGTCAACCCCAGCCCCAGCAGCAGCCGCGTCATGCGCGAATCGCCGGCCATTTCGCCGCACACCGCCACCGGCTTGCCGGCCCGCTCGCCGGCATTGATGGTGTGGGCCACCAGCCGCAACACCGCCGGATGCAAAGGATCGTAGAGCGACGCCACGTCGTGGTCGCCGCGGTCGATGGCCAGCGTGTACTGGATCAGGTCGTTGGTGCCGATCGACAGGAAATCCAGCGCCTGCGCGAAGGGCTCGATCGCGATGGCGATGGCCGGCACTTCGACCATGGCGCCCACTTCCATGTGCGCCGCATAGGCCTGGCCGCGCGCATCCAGCTCGCGCCGCGCCGACTCGATGGCGGCCCGCGTCGCCACCACCTCGTGCATGTGGGCGATCATCGGGATCAGCAGCCGCACCGGCCCATGGGCCGAGGCCCGCAGGATGGCGCGCAGCTGGGTCGCGAACATCTCCGGGCGCGCCAGGCAGTAACGGATGGCGCGCTGCCCCAGCGCCGGATTGGTGGCCACCGTGGCTTCGCCGTCCAGCGTCTTGTCCGAGCCGATGTCGAGCGTGCGGATGGTGACGGGACGGCCCGCCATCACCTTCACGACGGACGCGTAGGCCTCGTACTGCTCTTCCTCGCCCGGCAGGTCCGGACGCCCCATGAACAGGAATTCGCTGCGGAACAGGCCGATGCCGTGCGCGCCGGAGGCCAGCGCCAGCGCCGCCTCTTCCGGCAGTTCGATGTTGGCGTGCAGGACGATGTCGATGCCATCGAGGGTGACCGACGGCTCGTCGCGCAACAGGCCGAGTTCGGCGCGCTCATCGGCGTACGCGGCCTGGCGGCGGCGGTATTCCTGCAGGATGCGTTCCGACGGATTGACCACCACCGCGCCGGCGGCGCCGTCGATGATCAGCATGTCGCCGTCGCGCACCAGCTCGCGCACGTTGCCCATGGCCACCACGGCCGGCACGCCCATGCTGCGCGCCACGATGGCGGTATGCGAGGTCGGCCCGCCCAGGTCGGTGACGAAGGCGGCGAAGCGTCCGCCGCGCAGGCGCAGCATGTCGGCCGGCGAGATGTCGTGCGCCACCACCACCAGCGCCTCGTCGCCGCCCATGTGCGACATGTCCGGCAGAATGGCCGAGGTGCCGGACAGCACGTGCAGCACCCGCTCGATCACCTGGCGCACATCCGCGCCGCGTTCGCGCAGGTATTCGTCTTCCATGGCGTCGAACTGCTGGCCCAGGATCTGGCCCTGCGTGGTCAGCGCCCATTCGGCGTTGTAGTGCCGCTCGGCGATCAGCGCCAGCGTCTGCTCGGCCAGCAACGGGTCGCCCAGCAACAGGCTGTGCACATTGAGCATCGCGCCCAGCTCGCGCGGCGCATCGGCTGGCAGGGTATCGGCCAGTTGCCGCAGTTCCTGCTGCGCCGAGGCCAGCGCCTCGGTCAGGCGGCTGCTCTCGGCCGGCACGTCCTCGGGCGCGATGCGGTAGTGCGCGACTTCCAGCGCCGCCGCCCCCATGACCACCGCGCGGCCGATGGCGTAACCGCGCGCCACGCCCTTGCCGTACAAACAAATAACGGGGCTGGCTGAGCCATCCCCGTCATGTGCAAGAACCGCGGTACCGGCCGCGGACATGCCGGCCCGGACGTCGTCCGGGCCGGCGGATTCGGAAGCGCTGCTATTCCTGTTCACCGAATTTGCTGTCGAACAGAGTTTCAATTTCGGAGAGGGCCTGCTCGGCATCGCTGCCCGAAGCCTCCAGCTTGACGGTCACGCCCAGGCCGGCGGCCAGCATCATGACCCCCATGATGCTCTTGGCATTGACCCGCTGCGCGCCCCGCGAGATGAAGATCTCGCTGGAGAACTTGCTCGCCAGTTGCGTCAGTTTGGCGGCCGCCCGCGCATGCAAACCCAGTTTATTGCTGATGACAATGTCTGTATTAGGCATAGGAGATATTATGACCACGGCATCACGCCGCAGTTGGTGATTGCAGCAAATTGTCGAACCACTCATCGGCTTGAAATATTAGCCGAAATAATAGGACAAGTTCCTGCCCGTCAGTCTACCCGCAACACGCCCTGCACCCCGCCGGCCAGCGCCTTTTCGCGCGTCTCCGCCAGGGAGAGGCTACGGTAGGTCAAGGCGCGCAGCAGCATGGGGGTATTCAGGCCCGCCAGCACACAGCACTGGATGCCCTGCGCCTGGGCATCGGCCACGGCGCGCTTGGAGATATTGGCGGGCGTGGCGCCGATCAGGTCGGTCAGCACCAACACCCCGCCGCCATGGTCCTGCTCCAGGATATCCTTGAGCACCGCGGGCGCCAGGTCGTCCGGCAAGTCCTCGGGCTGAATGTCGTGGATTGCCAGCATGCCGTCAAGGTTGCCCATGACATGGCTGGCGCATTCGCGCATGGCGGCGCCCAGCGGCGCGTGCACGACGATGACGATACCCGTGGTCATGGCGGATTCCAGCGCGCTCAGGCGGCGGCTGCCACGGCACCTGTCGCCACGGCCTTTTCCAGCGCCTCGACGAACATGCCCGCGACGTCGAAACCGGTCTGTTCGGCGATTTCCACGAAACAGGTGGGGCTGGTGACATTGACCTCGGTGACGTAGTCGCCGATGACATCCAGGCCGACCAGCAGCAGGCCGCGCGCGGCCAGCCTGGGGGCCACCGCCTCGGCGATCTCGCGGTCGCGCGGCGACAGCGGCTGCGCCACGCCACGGCCGCCCGCGGCCAGGTTGCCGCGGGTTTCGCCGGCCAGCGGGATGCGCGCCAGCGAATACGGCACCGGTTCGCCGCCGATCAGCAGGATGCGCTTGTCGCCCTTGACGATCTCGGGGATGTAACGCTGCGCCATGATGGTGCGCGCGCCGTTGTCGGTCAGCGTTTCCAGGATGGCGTTGAGGTTCGGGTCCTTGGGCTGCAGGCGGAACACGCCGGTGCCGCCCATGCCGTCCAGCGGCTTGACGATGACGTCGTGGTGGGTGTCGTGGAAGGCCTTCAGGCGCGCCATGTTGCGCGTCACCAGCGTCGGCGCGGTGAACTCGCTGATTTCGGTGATGGCCAGCTTCTCGGGATGGTTGCGGATCGCCGCGCCGCTGTTGAACACCTTGGCGCCTTGCGCCTGGGCGTATTCGAGCAGGTGGGTGGAATACACGTATTCCATGTCGAAAGGCGGGTCTTTGCGCATCACCACCGCGCCGAAATCGGCCAGCGGCAGGTCCTGCGGCGCCGATTCGCGCCACCAGTCATGGCCGTGCAGGTCGGCGCCATCCACCAGCTCGATGGGCGTGGTGACGGCCTTGACCGTGCCGGTCTCGATGTACAGGTCGCCCTGCATGGCCACGCTGAGCGTATGCCCGCGCGCCACCAGGGCACGCATCATGGCGACAGAACTGTCCTTGTACGCCTTCAAGAGCGGCAAGGGATCCAAAACGAACAAAACATGCATCGCGACACCCCGAACGTACACCGCCTTCCCTTTCGGGAAGGCGGCTATCTATGACATCGTAGCGCAGAGCCGCCCAATAAGCGAACCCGCCGAACATGGGCTGGACGGCGGGTCGCGGGGCAAGAGCGGCCAGGCCTTCCCGGACGGGAAGGCCGGCAGGAGCTTTATGCCGCCGATTCCGGCTTGCCCGCGGGGGCAGCCTTCTTCTTGGGCGCCAGCACCATGACCATCTGACGGCCTTCGAGCTTCGGCATGGCTTCGACCTGGGCCAATTCCAGCAGATCGTCGCGCACACGCTCAAGTACCCGCATGCCCAGTTCCTGGTGGGCCATTTCACGGCCGCGGAACCGCAGCGTCACCTTGGCCTTGTCGCCTTCCTCGAGGAAGCGGCGCAGGTTGCGCAGCTTGACCTGGTAGTCGCCCTCGTCGGTGGCCGGACGGAATTTGACTTCCTTGACCTGGATGACCTTCTGCTTCGAACGAGCTTCGGCCTGACGCTTCTGCTCTTGGTACTTGAACTTACCGTAGTCCATCAAACGGCAGACCGGCGGCTCGGCGTTCGGCGCGATTTCCACCAGATCCACGTCGTTTTGCTCGGAAAGACGGAACGCATCGGCAATCTTGACGATGCCCAGCTGTTCTCCGTCCAGACCTATCAGGCGCACCTCGGGGACGCGGATTTCACCGTTGATGCGATTGGCTTTTTCAGTGGCGATGTTGAAAGCTCCTAGAAATGTTAAGCAGCGCTGCCATCGGGTTGATTGACGTCGCGGCGGGTGGATACGTCTTCGGACAGGCGGGCGACGAAGTCGTCGAACGCAATGGCGCCGAGGTCCAGACCGCCCAATCCGCGTACGGCGACGGTACCGTTTTGCTTCTCCTTGTCGCCGACGACGAGGATATACGGCACCTTTTGCAGGCTGTGCTCCCGAATTTTACGAGTGATTTTTTCACCGCGCAAATCGGACTCTACTCTAAAGCCTTGTTTTTTCAGGCTTTGCGTGATTTCAGCCGCATAATCGGCCGAAGGTTCGGAAATGCAGCACACCACGGCCTGCACCGGAGCCAGCCAGGGCGGCATCGCGCCGGCGTGGTTTTCGATCAGCATGCCGATGAAACGCTCGAGCGAACCCAGGATGGCGCGGTGCAGCATCACGGGCGGACGGCGCTGGTCGTTCTGGTCCACGTACTCGGCGCCCAGGCGCACGGGCATGGAGAAGTCGACCTGGATCGTGCCGCACTGCCAGTGGCGGCCGATAGCGTCCTTCAGCGTGTATTCGACCTTGGGGCCGTAGAAGGCGCCCTCTCCCGGAGAGATCTCGAATTCGCAGCCGGTGCGGCGCAGGCTTTCCATCAGGGCCTGTTCGGCCGTGTCCCAGACCTCGTCCGAGCCGATGCGCTTTTCCGGGCGCGTGGCGACCTTGTACAGCACTTCGGTGAAGCCGAAGTCGCGGTAGACCTTCTGCAGCAGGGCCGTGAAATCGGCGCATTCGTCCTGGAGCTGTTCTTCGGTACAGAAGATGTGGCCGTCGTCCTGCGTGAAGCCGCGCACGCGCATCATGCCGTGCAGCGAGCCGGACGGTTCGTTGCGGTGGCACTGGCCGAATTCGCCGTAGCGCAGCGGCAGCTCGCGGTACGAGTGCAGGCCGGCGTTGAAGATCTGCACGTGCCCCGGGCAGTTCATGGGCTTGAGGCCATAGACGCGGTTCTCGGACTCCGTCGTGAACATGTTTTCACGGTAGTTGTCCCAGTGCCCCGTCTTCTTCCAGAGCGAGATGTCGAGGATCTGCGGCGCCTTCACTTCCTGGTAGCCGTTGTCGCGATAGACGGAGCGCATGTACTGCTCCACCTGCTGCCACAGCGCCCAGCCCTTGGGGTGCCAGAAAATCAGACCAGGCGCTTCGTCCTGGAAGTGGAACAGGTCGAGCTCGCGGCCGATCTTGCGGTGGTCGCGGCGCTCGGCCTCTTCCAGCATGTGCAGGTAGGCTTCCTGTTCTTCCTTGGTGGCCCAGGCCGTGCCGTAGATGCGCTGGAGCATCTCGTTCTTGCTGTCGCCGCGCCAGTAGGCGCCGGCCACCTTCATCAGCTTGAAGACCTTCAGCTTGCCCGTGGACGGCACGTGCGGGCCGCGGCACAGGTCGATGAATTCGCCTTCGCGGTACAGGCTGAGCGGTTCGTTCGACGGGATCGAGGCGATGATCTCGGCCTTGTACTTTTCGCCGATGCCCTTGAAGAACTCGACGGCGTCGTCGCGCGACCAGACTTCACGCGTCACGACTTCATCTTTCTTGGCCAGCTCGGCCATCTTCTTCTCGATGGCCGCCAGGTCTTCCGGCGTGAACGGGCGCTTGTACGAGAAGTCGTAGTAGAAGCCGTTGTCGATCACGGGGCCGATGGTGACCTGGGCGTCGGGGAACAGCTCCTTGACGGCATAGGCCAGCAGGTGGGCCGTGGAATGGCGGATCATGTCCAGGCCGTCGGCGTCCTTGGCGGTCACGATGGCCAGGCGGGCGTCGCCCTCGATGCGGTAGCTGGTGTCGACCAGCGTGGAGTCGGCGCCGTCAAAGGTCACGCGGCCGCCCAAGGCGGCTTTGGCCAATCCCGCGCCGATCGACTGCGCCACTTCGGCGACCGTGACCGGCCCCGGGTATTGGCGCTGCGAACCATCGGGCAATGTGATCTGTACCATCGGGAGTGCTTCCTGGGGTTCTTGGGAAAAAGAAACGAAAAACGCGGCTGGTAGCCGCGTTTATCTGATTGTCTTGCTGAGTCCTACCGCTGACCTGACACGGTGAAACCCGACGCACGAAAAACTAACGCGACATGGGGCGAAAGTTCCGGGTCGTAGTTCGTGCCAGCGGGAAAAACATGGTATTCGGACCTTGCGGGGTAATTTCAGGACAACCTGGCGATGCGCCGCCAGCGAAACTGACGGGCTTTATCGTTGCCGATTGTAGCACCTTTTGCGCGCCCTTTCGTGACATTGGCGCGACAGTGCCGGCAAGAAGCGTGTCCGGATCAGGCCAGGTTGCGGCTGTCGGCGATCGCGGCCAGGGCATGGGTCACCCCGTCCTCCCAGTGCGGGGCGCGGATTCCGAAGGTGCGCTCGAGCAGCCGGCTGTCGAGCCGCGAATTCAACGGACGGCGCGCGGTGGTAGGGTATTGATCGGATGGCACTGCGCGGATGTCGGCGGGCGTCAACGTGACCGCCAGGCCGGCGCGCCGGGCCTGCCGGGCAATGAAGCAGGCGTATTCATGCCAACTGGCGTCGCCGGTGGCCGCCAGGTGGTACAGGCCGAACGGAAAGGCCCCGTCCGCCGGCCGCGCCAGGTAGCGAGCCAGGACCAGGGCGGTGGCATCGGCGATATAGGCGGCGCCCGTCGGCGCGCCGCGCTGGTCGCTTACCACGCGCAGCGTCTCTGGTTGACGCAAGGCCATGAGCATGGTCTTCAGGAAACTATTGCCGAACACTCCGTAGACCCACGAGGTGCGGAACACCAGATGCGCGGGATTCATAGCGCGCACCGCCTGCTCGCCGGCCAGCTTGCTGCGGCCATAGACGTTCAACGGCGCCGGTGTGTCGCGCTCGTCATAGGCCCCGGGCTTGGCGCCATCGAACACGTAGTCGGACGAATAATGGACGATCAGCGCGCCGCGCTCGGCAGCCAGCGCGGACAGCTCGCCCGCGGCCTCGGCGTTGATGCGCATGGCGCGCACCCCATCCTCTTGCGCCCGTTCGACCGCGGTGAAGGCAGCCGCATTGACGATGACGTCGGGCTTTTCACGCCGCACCAGCCGCGCGATCTGCAGCGGATAGGTCAGGTCGCAATCGGCCCGACCGACCGCCGTCACCACGCCCAGGGGCGCGAGGCTGCGCCGCAACTCGAAGCCGAGTTGGCCGTCCCTGCCTATCACCAGGATCTTCTTGGGCATCTGCCGTCCATCGCCATGCTTGCCTTGCGCCGCGGTCCGGCCACATGCCGGTCCGGAAAACAAGGGGATTCTATTCCCCGCGGGCGGCACCTCGCGAGCGGGCCAGTAACGTCGCACTACGTTATTACGAATGTAGTTTCGTCTTATTCGCGTTTAGTTTTTGGCCAGAACGAGCCGTAAGACCATAAGCTTCGCACTCGAATTTCGGACTGGTTACGGCGAGTGCGGAGCCGCCGCCCACGGGGCGCGCCCTTTTTACCGGACCGTTGCCATTGCCATTGTGGAGCCTTGATGAATACTGCCTCAGCGCCGGACGCCGCCTCCTTTCCCGAGCCGCGACCCAACGATGCAGGTGACCGCCCCAATTCTCGCAAGCACCTGCTGCTGTCGCGGCCGCCGCCCGTCATCCGGGTCGCGATCCTGGACGACCATCCGGTCGTCGCGCTGGGCGTCGGCGCCTACCTCGACTCGCGCCCCGGCTTCCGCGTCATCCACCAGGAAACCTCGGCCCGCAGGCTGCTGGAAAAACTCGCGACCTCGCCTTGCGACGTCGCCCTGATCGACTTCTACCTGCCCCAGGAGCCCTGGGACGGCGTCAACTACCTGCGCAGGCTGCGGCGCTATCACCCGTCCATGGCGATCATCACGTTCTCGGCCGGCAACCGCCAGGAGACCCAGTATGCGGCGTTCCGCGCCGGCGCCAACGGCTACCTGGCCAAGCAATGGGGCATGATCCTGCTGCCCGAGATGATCCACGGCGTCCTCAGCCGCAAGGACCCGTTCCTGTCCGTGCAGGAAGGCAAGATCCGCCCCCTGTCCCCCAGGCCGCCGCATGCCCTGCTGACCACTTCCGAGGTCGAAGTCCTGCGTCATATCAGCCAGGGGATGTCGGTCACGCAGATCGCCATGCGCCTGAAGCGCAGCAAGAAGACCGTCAGCACCCACAAGCGCCGCGCCATGCGCAAGCTGCAGCTGTCCGACGATCTGGCGCTGGCCCTGTTCCTGCGCGAAAAATTCGCGGAATGACCCCCACCCGGCGGCCGGCCGTCATCGCACGACGCCGACGCCCACTCCGGCGCCTCAAATGATGCGCGAGTAGCTGGCGCCCGTGCTGGCGCTGCGCAGATAGCCGTCGAACGCCATGGCGACCGCCCGGACGAAATACCAGCCCAGGCCGGTCACGCGCAGTTCGCCAGCGCCCAGGTTCACCAATCCCAGTTCGGCCAGGTTGGCCATCTGCGTCAGCTCCGGTCCGAAATACGTGCCGAACCGCAGGCCATGGCGCGCCTCGACGCGCGCGAAGTCCACGCGCCCCTGGCACATGATGTCCATGATGACCTCACGGCGGACCAGATCGTCCGCATTGAGCGCCAGTCCCTTTTCGACCGCAAACCGGCCAGATTCGATGGCGGCGTAGTATTCGTCGAGGTCCTTGGCGTTCTGGCTGTAGGTATCGCCGATGCGGCCGATGGCTGATACGCCGAGCGCGACCAGGTCACGATCGGGTTGGGTGCTGTAGCCCTGGAAGTTGCGATGCAATTGGCCGCGCTGCTTGGCGATGGCCAGGGCGTCGGTGTTCAAGGCGAAATGGTCCATGCCGATGTAGGCGTAGCCCTGCTTCAGGAACCCTTCGATGGCCGCGCTGAGCAGCCCGACCCGCGTAGCGCGGTCGGGCAGGTCGAGCGGATTGATGCGCCGCTGCGGCTTGAAGCGTTCCGGCAGGTGGGCGTAGGCGTACAGCGCGATGCGGTCGGGCCGCAACGCGCTGACCTGGGCGATGGTGCGCGCGAAGGACTCGGCAGTCTGCAGCGGCAGGCCGTAGATGAGGTCGACGTTGATCGAGGCATAGTCCAGCGCGCGGGCGCTTTGCATCAGGTCGCGCACGTCTTCGAAGGACTGCACGCGATGCACCGCCACTTGCACGCGCGCATCGAAATCCTGCACGCCGAAGCTCAGCCGGTTGAAACCCAGCCGTCGCAATTTCTCCAGCCGCTGCGGGGTGGCCGTGCGGGGATCCACCTCGATGGAGATTTCGGCGTCTGGTTCGAAACGGAATGCGCCGCGCAAGTCGGCCATCAGGCGGTCCAGTTCTTCGTCGGACAGGAAGGTAGGCGTGCCGCCCCCGAAGTGAAGCTGCGAGACCGGCATGCCCGCGCCCAGTTCGGCCACGTGCAACGCGATTTCCCCCCGCAGGGCATCGAGGTAACGCGCGGCGCGATCGTGATGGCGCGTGATGACCTTGTTACAGGCACAGTAGTAACAGACGGAATCACAGAACGGAATGTGTACGTAGAGCGACAGGGGCTCGTTCGTACAGGCCTCGCGCCGTTGCCGCAAGGCCTGGCGGTATTCGGCTTCGGCAAAACCGGGGTGGTAGCGGTCGGCCGTGGGATAGGAGGTGTAGCGAGGGCCGTTCTTGTCCAGCCGGGCCAGCAACTGGGGCGGAAAGAACGGTTCGGCCGCGGTGGCCGGCGGTTCGGCGGAAAGTGGGCGTAGGACGGCTTGCATACCCTTGATTATTCGCCCGAGGCTCCCCCCGGGCCTTGATCTTGCGCAAACCGGCTCGCAGGCAGGCAAAGGGGCGCAACAACCGAAACTGCCGGTCCTGGGGAGTGGCGGCGCCCGCCCCCGTAAAATGCGGGGATTCCCCCCATCACAAGGACCTTCCCCGTGGACACCGAACTCGACGGCCGCCTGCTCGCGCTGCGCCAGGCGCTGGCGATCGCCATCGCCCTTTCCACCCGCGGCAGCCCGCAAGCCACCGATATGGCGCTGGAGCTGCTGGACGACCTGAAGGCCAATCTGGACGACACGCCATCGGACAGCCCTTTCGACAAGCCCGAATGGGCGACCGGCGCGCACGACGAACTGGACGGCATTGCGCGCCTGGTGCGCGCCTTCACGCAGACGCCGGAACCCGATACCGGAACCTGATTCCCCGTTCAGCGAAGCGGGACGGCCGGCCGGGCCGCGGACATGCGCCGCCGCCCGCCCTTCCCGTCCATCGCCACCGCCCGGACGATCCCTGTCCGCGCTATGGCGCGGCATCGCCGCCGCAATCCGTGGCTGGCCGCCAGACCCGCCAGTACAGCGACGGAAACGCGGGTCCCACCGGCGCGAAGCCATCGGGCCGCGTCCGGCCCTTGCTCAATTCCAGGGCACCACACGCGGCCAGCAGGTCGGCGCCAACCCACGGGCTGAATCGCAGCTGCCCGTGGATCAATACCAACGGTTGCCCGGGCAGCCTCAACGCCAATGCGCCCGACTCCTCCCACGGCCCCGAGATCACGCGCACCGGACCGCCCAGTTCCGCGACGGCGCGCGGATGCAGCGTGTCCGCCAGGGCTTGCGCGTCGAAGTAACGCCAGTCGGAGGCGCGCCGCATCAGGCCGGCGCCATTGGGGCCGGTCAATTCCACCCGCGCCATCAGCAACAGCTGGATGAGCACGAACACCAGGACCGCCCGGCGCGGCCGGAAAAGCGCCTGCCAGGCCGATCGCGTCAGCTCCATCGCCGCCGGCACGACGAACAGCAGGAACGGCGTCCCCCAGTGCAACTGGATATGCGAACCCGAGACCAACGTCATCACGCTGACGAACAGCAGCGGGGTCAGGCCGAACGACAGCAACAGCGCGCGCGCCGCGTCGCCGTCCGCGGTCGGCGCGGCGGCGCGCGCGCGGCGCTCTCCACGGCCTGCGACCCAGAGCGCCGCAAGAAAAATCCAGGCCGGCAGCGCGCGGTTCAGCAATTGGTCGCCCCACCATCTGGCGACCTCGTGCGCGCGCCCGCTCCATGGCAGGCCAGCGGCCAGTGATGACGACATGGCATAGCCCAGCGGCTCGAAATCGTGGTGGATCAACCAGATCAGGTGCGGCGCGAACACGGCCAGCGCGGTCAGGCCCGCGACCTGCAGGCCGAACCGCTGCATGGGGTCGCGCCAGGCTTTGCGGCGGCACCAGAACGCCAGCACCGCCAGTCCCGCGACGGCGGCCTGGTACTTGGCCAGCGCGCCCAACCCAAGACAAAGGCCAAGCACGACCCACCAGCCGATCTTGCGGGTGCTGTAGGCCTGCCAGCACGCCGCCGCGCACCCCGCCACCAATGGAATCAGGACGATCTCGTGGTTGTAGAAGTACAACCGGCCGTTGTAGAACGTGATGCACAGGCCGGCCAACGCGGCCGTCGCGGCATAGGCCTCGCCGCGCATGCCGCGCAGCATGTTCCATAACAGCGCGAACGCCCCCAGCGTGCAGGCCGCGCCCAGGACATAGGTGGCCCAGGCATTCCAGCCCAGCAGGCGCACCACCGGCCACAGCAGCCAGGTCGGCAGCGGCGGATGTTTGTAGTAACCCCACTCCAGGCTGCGCACCCAGATCAATTGCTCGATGTTGTCGGTCGGCGGGACCAGCACGATCCGGTTCGACAACCAGAGCCAGGCCAGGGCGAACACCGCCATGCCGATGCCGGTCTGCCACAGCCCCGGTTTCCACGTCTCTTTGACGCCAGATTGCACGCCACTCTCCCGTTCCTGGCGTACGCGATGCCCCGCCCTGTCGCCCCGTTTCGAGGCGCAGGAATTATCAGATCCGGTCCGGCTCCAACGCCGGGGGATTTGTTCGGCAATTGTTCTGAAACTGTAAAGCCCCCCGCCCGCGGCCTACCCGCACAGGTGCCCCTAGCTGGCCTGACCACCAGATAGGAAGAGGGGAAATCCCTCTGATCGTTTTCCCTCTGTTGGGCGTTTTTTACTTTTATTTCAAGGGGAAGCTACCTATATTGGTGGCCTGACCACCTGACCAAAATTTGCAGTACCGAGATGAACACCTTCCAAGCCGTCGCCGTGACCCGCCTCTATCGCATGATCGCCGACCAGATCGCCGGGCGTATCCGCGCCGGCGATTTCCCGCGCGGCGGCCGGCTGCCGTCGGAACGGGAACTGGCCGAGCAACTGCAGGTGAGCCGGGCCTCGATCCGGGAAGCGCTGATCGCGCTGGAGATCGAAGGCTATGTGGAAGTGCGCGTGGGCACCGGCGTGTTCGTCACCGCCACGCGCGAGGCCGCCCCCGCCCTCACCGCCAGCGCCCAGGCGGCCACCCAGGACGATATCGGTCCCTTCGA
This sequence comes from Achromobacter sp. EG18, assembly GCF_059759395.1. Lineage (NCBI taxonomy): Bacteria > Pseudomonadati > Pseudomonadota > Betaproteobacteria > Burkholderiales > Alcaligenaceae > Achromobacter > Achromobacter sp. EG18. The sequence goes on along the minus strand of NZ_CM186213.1, from coordinate 229,581 downwards.
CCTGCTCGAAGCGCGCATGCTGATCGAACCCGAGTGCGCCGCGCTGGCCGCGCAGCAGGGTTCGCCGGCGCAGATCGCCGCCATCCGCGCGGCCCACGAAGCCATGTCGCTGACCGACGCGCCGGGCTGGCACGACCGCGAATTCCACAGCGCCATCGCCGCCGCCTGCGGCAATGCGGCGCTGGCGGCGGCGGTGGCGCATTTGTGGAGCCTGAGCCTGGCCAGCCCGGTGTTCAGCCGCATGCAGGACTACTTCGTCAACACCAAGGTCTGGGCGGTCGCCCATGCCGAGCACCAGCGCATCCTGACCGCCATCCTGGCGCGCGATCCGATCCGCGCGCGCCATGCCATGCATGCGCACCTGATCGGCATCCTGGCGCGCCTGCGGGAAGACTTCGGCGACGACGACGGGAGCATCCGGCCCGACATCTAGGCTTCGCTCGCCATCCCGCCGGCGCCGCCGCGCCCCTGCCTTGCCATGAAACCAGTCCGCGCCGGACGCGGACAGCACCTCCCCGGGAGTGTTTGCATGACGGTTGTAGCCCCCCTGCCGCGCAATGGCGGCCAGATTTTGATGCAGCAGCTGCGCATCCACGGCACGCGCCGGATCTTCATGATCCCGGGCGAGAGCTACCTGCCCTGCATCGATGCGCTCAATGAACATCGCGGCGCCATCGAACCGGTGGTCTGCCGCCAGGAAAGCGGCGCCGCCTACATGGCCGAGGCGCATGGCAAGCTGACCGGGGAACCGGGCGTCTGCTTCGTCACACGCGGTCCGGGCGCCACCAATGCCAGCATCGGCGTGCATACCGCCTTCCAGGATTCAACGCCGATGATCCTGTTCGTCGGCCAGGTCGGCAACGACTTCTACGAACGCGAGGCCTTCCAGGAGATCGACTACCGCCGCATGTTCGGCCAGATGGCCAAATGGGTGGCGCAGATCGACCGCACCGACCGCATTCCGGAATTCGTGGCGCGCGCCTACGCCACCGCCACCAGCGGCCGCCCCGGCCCGGTGGTGCTGGCGCTGCCGGAAGACACCCTGTGGGGCACCGCGACAGTGGCCGACATGCCGCGCTACCAGCGCGTGGCCGCCAGCCCCGGCCAGTCCGACCTGGAACGCATGCGCCAATTGCTCGACCAGGCCGAACGGCCCGTCATGGTGCTGGGCGGCAGCGGCTGGAATGCCGACGCGATCGGGCAGATCGCCGCCTTCGCCGAACGCTTCGAATTGCCGGTGGCGACCGCATGGCGCCGGCTCGAATGTTTCGACCAGCGCCATCCCAATGCCGCCGGCCAGATGGGCTGGGGCATGACCGAGGCGCTGCGGACCCGCATCAGGAACGCCGATCTGGTGCTCGCTGTCGGCACGCGCCTGGGCGAGGCCACCACGGAGGGCTACGAGTTGATCGAGAGCCCGCTGCCGCGGCAGGCGCTGATCCATGTCCATCCGGATCCGCAGGAACCGGGCCGCGTCTACGCCCCGACCCAGGCCATCGCGGCCAGCGTGGCCGGGTTCGCACAAGCGGTCGCCTCGCTGCGGCCTGCCCACGCCACGCCCCGCGGCGCGGCGGTGCGCGCGGCCCATGCCGAATACCTGGATTCGCTCAAGCCGCTGCCCTCGCCCGGCCCGCTGGGCCTGGACGCCGTGGCCGCGCTGGTCAACCAGCGGCTGGCGCCGGACGCCTGCATCACGGTGGGCGCGGGCAACTACGCGCTGTATCCGCACCGCTATCGCCAGTTCACCGGTCCGGGCACCAGCCTGGCGCCCACCGTGGGATCGATGGGCTACGGCCTGCCGGCGGCGGTCGCGGCCAAACTCGAATACCCCGGCAAAACCGTGGTCTGCTGTGCCGGCGACGGCTGCTTCCAGATGAACCTGCAAGAGCTGGGCGTGGCCCAGCAGTACCGGCTGGGCATCGTGGTGCTGGTGTTCAACAACGGCATGTGGGGCACCATCCGCGCGCACCAGGAACGCGAGTTTCCCGGACGCCCGATCGCGCTGGACTTCGAGAACCCCGATTTCACACAGATCGTGCGCGGCTACGGCGGCTATGGCGAAGCCGTCGAGCGCACCGAGGATTTCGCCGCGGCGTTCGACCGCGCGCTGGCCTACGCCGAGCGCGAACGCCGGCCCGCGCTGCTGGAAATCCGCTACGACGCCGACGGCATCGCCCCCGGCCAGACCCTCACCGCCATCCGCGACGCGGCGCTGGCCCGCCAGGCCGCCGCCTCCACCCACTAACACCGAACGAGGATCCCCATGACTTCATCCCTGTCCGTCAACGGCAACCGGCTCTGGCAATCCCTGATGGATCTGGCCGAGATCGGCGCCACGCCCAAGGGCGGCAACTGCCGCCTGGCCCTGACCGCGCTCGACGGCCAGGGCCGCGACTTGGTCACCGGCTGGATGCGCGACGCCGGCCTGACGATCCGCGTGGACCAGGTGGGCAACATCTTTGCCCGCCGCGCCGGCCGCAACGACGCGCTGGCGCCGGTGATGACCGGCAGCCACATCGACACGCAGCCCACCGGCGGCAAGTTCGACGGCTGCTTCGGCGTGCTGGCCGGCCTGGAAGTGATGCGCACCCTGAACGATGCCGGCGTGCAGACGGAGGCGCCGCTGGAGCTGGCCATCTGGACCAACGAGGAAGGCTCGCGCTTCGTGCCGGTGATGATGGGGTCGGGCGTGTTCGCCGGCAAGTTCTCGCTGGAAACGGCGCTGAGCGCACGCGACGCCAAGGGACTGGCGGTGCGCGACGAGCTGCAGGCCATCGGCTACGCCGGCACGGAACCGGTCGGCGGCCGCCCGGTGGATGCCTATTTCGAGGCTCACATCGAGCAGGGTCCGATCCTGGAGCACGAAGAAAAAGTGATCGGCGCGGTGACCGGTTCGCTCGGCCTGCGCTGGTACGACGTCACCGTGACCGGCATGGAGATGCATGCCGGCCCCACGCCCATGGGCATCCGCCGCGACGCGCTGTTCGCCGCCAGCTACCTGGTGCAGGCGGTCATCAACATCGCCAACGCGCACCAGCCGCACGGGCGCGGCACGGTGGGCGAGATCCACGCGCATCCAGGTTCGCGCAACGTGATCCCGGGCCAGGTGCGCTTCACCACCGACCTGCGCCATGAGGACGAGGCCACGCTCACGCGCATGGACCAGCAATGGCGCGAGGCCTGCCGCGAGATCGCCGACAGGCACGGCGTGCAGGTGGAGGTGAAGGACGTGCAGTACTTCCGCCCCACCCCGTTCGATCCCGATCTGGTGGAGAAGGTGCGCCAGGGCGCCGCGCGCCGCGGCCTGCCCGCCATGGACATCGTCACCGGCGCCGGCCACGACGCCGTCTACATGGCCGCCGTGGCGCCCACCGCCATGATTTTCGTGCCGTGCAAGGACGGCATCAGCCACAACGAAATCGAAGACGCGCAGCCCGCGCACCTGGAAGCCGGCTGCAACGTGCTGCTGGACGCCATGGTGGCCCGCGCCAACGCCGCGCGCTGAATCGAGGACCTCGTCATGACCCTGCATACCCTCGACTACTGGCAAGCCCGCGCCGCTGCGCTGACGCTGCGCGGCCAGGCCTACATCGATGGCGCCTACGCCGACGCCGCCGACGGCGCCACCTTCGCGGCCACCAGCCCGATCGACGGCCGCAAGCTGGCCGATGTGGCCGCCTGCGGTAAGGCCGATGTCGACCGCGCCGTGGCGGCCGCCCGCCGCGCCTTCGAGGCCGGCGTCTGGTCCCAACTGGCGCCGCGCGAACGCAAGGCGCGCCTGACGCGGCTAGCGCAGCTCATCACCGAACACAGCGAGGAACTGGCGCTGATCGAGACCCTGGACATGGGCAAGCCGATCCGCGACGCGCTGGCCTTCGACCTGCCCGAAACCGCGCATTGCTACGCCTGGTATGGCGAGGCCATCGACAAGCGCTACGACGAGATCGCGCCGACGGGGGGCAATGCCCTGGCCACGGTCACGCGCGAACCGCTCGGCGTGGTGGCCGCGGTGGTTCCCTGGAACTATCCGCTGCTGATGGCGGCCTGGAAGGTCGCGCCGGCGCTGGCCGCCGGCAACAGCGTGATCCTCAAGCCGGCCGAGCAGTCGTCCCTGAGCGCGCTGCGGCTGGCGGCGCTGGCCGAGCAGGCCGGCATCCCCGCGGGCGTGTTCAACGTGGTGCCCGGCACCGGTCCGGTCGCGGGCAGCGCGCTGGGCCTGCATCCGGACGTGGACTGCGTGGCCTTCACCGGCTCCACCGCGACCGGCAAGCGCTTCATGAGCTACTCGGGCGAATCGAACCTGAAGCGCGTGTGGCTCGAATGCGGCGGCAAGTCGCCCCACATCGTCTTCGAGGACTGCCCCGACCTGGATCGCGCCGCGCTAATCGCCGCGCTGGCGATCTTCTCGAACCAGGGCGAAGTGTGCATCGCCGGCTCGCGCCTGTACGTGCATGACGCCATCTACGACGCCTTCATGGAGAAAGTGGCGCACCACGCCGCCGAGATGCGGCCGGGCAATCCGCTGGATCCGGCCACGGCGCTGGGCGCCATGGTCGACGAGCGCCAGACGCGCTCGGTCATGGCGCGCATCGCGGCCGGCCAGGCCGAGGGTGCGACGCTGCGTATCGGCGGACGCCAGTTGCACACGGACAGCGGCGGCTTCTACATCGAACCCACCATCTTCGATTGCGCTGACGCCTCCAGCACGCTGATCCGCGAGGAAATCTTCGGCCCGGTGCTGGCGGCACAGCGCTTCCATACGGAAGACGAAGCCATCGCATTGGCCAACGATTCCTCGTACGGCCTGGGCGCCGGCCTGTGGACCGCCAACCTGGGCCGCGCGCATCGCCTGTCGCGCCGCCTGCGCGCCGGCCTGGTGTGGGTCAATTGCTACGCCGACGGCGACATCACCGTGCCGTTCGGCGGCGTCAAGCAGTCGGGCTTCGGCCGCGACAAATCGCTGCACGCGCTGGACAAGTACAGCGACCTGAAAACCACCTGGATCGACATCACCCAATAGCGCGCCCGCCGTGCACCTCGTCTGTCGCCGCATTGGTGCGCGGCGCCGTCTCTGCACCCATACGTAGCATTGTTGTAGCAGCTCCACCCCGCAGTTCCCCGAGAAACAGGTGGCACGAGGTTTGCTTGTCATAGCCGGCACACGCCGCGTGACGCGCGGCCACCTGACAACCCTCTTCCAGCCCGGAGGCTCGCAGTGAAATCGAAGACTTGGTTCTCCCTCAGCATCGGCGCCCTGGTCCTGGCGGCCGCCTTGCCCGCCACGCAGGCGCTGGCCCAGACCAAGGGCGGCACGCTCAACATGATCGTCCAGCCCGAGCCGCCCGTGATCGTCACGGCCATCAACCAGCAGGGTCCCACCCAGTTCGTCGCCGGCAAGATCTACGAAAGCCTGTTGACGTACAGCACCGACCTCAAGCCCCAGCCCGGCCTGGCCAAGTCGTGGGAAGCCTCGAGCGACGGCCTGACCTACACCTTCCACCTGCAGGACAACGTCAAGTGGCACGACGGCAAGCCGTTCACCGCCGACGACGTGGCCTTCACGCTGTCGGACATGCTGCCCAAGACCCATGCGCGGGCCCGCGTGATTCTGAACAAGTTCGTCGATTCGGTGCAGGCCAGCGACCCGAAGACGGTGGTCATCAAGCTGAAATCGCCATTCCCGGCCTTCATGCTGATGTTCGAACCCGGCTTCGCGCCGATGATGCCCAAGCACATCTACGCCGGCACCGACTACATGACCAACCCGGCCAACCAGAAACCGATCGGCACCGGCCCGTTCGTGTTCAAGGAATGGAAACGCGGCGAATACATCAAGCTGGCGCGCAACCCCGACTACTGGAAGCCCGGCAAACCCTACCTGGATGAGCTGGTGTTCAACGTGATCCCGGACGCGGCCTCGCGCGCGGTGGCGTTCGAGCGCGGCAGCGTCGACGTACTGCGCGGCGGCGATGTCGACAACGTCGACATCAAGCGCCTGCGCGCCCTGCCCAAGGTCGAATACACCACCGCCGGCTGGGAGATGTTCTCGCCCCAGGCCTACCTGATCTTCAACATGCGCAAGCCGCCCTTCGACAACCTGAAGGTGCGCCAGGCGGTGATGGCCGCGATCAACCGCAACATGGTGGTCAACAACATCTTCTTCGGCCTGGGCAAGGTCTCGACCAGCCCGTTCGTGACCACCGAGATGTTCTATGACAAGAACATGCCGCCGATGCCCTTCGACATGAAGAAGGCGCGCGCGCTGATCAAGGAATCGGGCATCAAGCCCGGCGACTACACCATCCGCCAGTTGAGCTTCCCGTACGGCTCGACCTGGGACCGCCTGGGCGAGTACACCAAGCAGGCGCTGGAACAGCTGGGCTTCAAGGTCAACCTGGAATCGACCGACGCCGGCGGCTGGGCCAGCCGCACCGGCAACTGGGACTTCGACCTGACCACCAACTTCACCTACCAGTACGGCGATCCGGCGCTGGGCGTGCAACGTCTGTACATCTCGTCGAACATCGTCAAGGGATCGCCGTTCGCCAACGTGCAGGGCTACAACAATCCCGAGACCGACAAGCAGTGGGAAGCCGCCGCGTCCGAGGTCGACCCGGCCAAGCGCCAGGCGCTCTACACGCAGCTGCAGACCACGCTGGTCAATGAAGTCGCCAACGGCTTCCTGGTGGACATGGAGTTCCCTACGCTGTATCGCGCCAACGTCAAGAACCTGGTCAAGACGGCCATCGGCCTGAACGAGTCGTTCGACGAAGTCTACATCGAGAAGTAAGCGCCGCAAGCCGCAAGCGCAGCCAACCCCGGCTCGCTTGCGGCGCCCGGCCGCGCGACGGACGTCCGCGCCCGTCCACGGAGGACCCAGAGCATGAAATTCCTGTCTTTCCTGGTTTCGCGCATCGGCAAGGCCCTGGTGGTCGTGCTGGGCGTGGTCATCATCAATTTCTTCCTGATCCGCCTGGCGCCCGGCGACCCCGCCGCCGTGCTGGCGGGCCAGGCCGGCGCGGGCGATGCCGCCTACGTCGAGCAATTGCGCGTCGCATTCGGGCTGGACAAGCCGGTGCTGACGCAGTTGTTCCTGTATCTGAAGGGCGTGGTCCAGCTCGACCTGGGCTTTTCCTATCGCAACCACGTGCCGGTGCTGGACCTGATCGTCGAACGCCTGCCCGCCACCTTTCTGCTGATGTCCTGCGCCTTCATCTTCTCGATCGTGCTGGGCGTGCTGCTGGGCGTGGTCGCGGCCAAGGCGCGCTACCGCAACAAGCGCCGCTGGATCGACAGCTCGGTCATGACCGGCGCCCTGCTGCTGTACGCCACGCCGCTGTTCTGGCTGTCGCTGATGGGCATCCTGCTGTTCTCGGTGGTGCTGGGCTGGCTGCCGGCCTTCGGCATGGAAACCGTGGGCGCCGGCCTGACCGGATGGGCGCGCGCCGCCGACATCGCGCAGCACCTGATCCTGCCGACGGTGACGCTGGGCTGCTTCTTCATGGCGGTGTACGTGCGCCTGACGCGCGCCTCGATGCTGGAGGTGATCGGCATGGACTTCGTCAAGACGGCGCGCGCCAAGGGCGTCAGCCCCGGCCGCGTGATCCGCGCCCACGTGCTGCGCAACGCGCTCTTGCCGGTGATCACCTTCGCCGGCATCCAGCTCGGCCAGATGGCCGGAGGCGCGGTGCTGACCGAGACCGTGTTCGCCTGGCCCGGCATCGGCCGGCTGATGTTCGACGCGCTGCTGCAACGCGACTACCAGCTGCTGCTGGGCATTTTCCTGGTGACCTCGATCATGGTGGTGGTATTCAACCTGTTGACCGACGTGCTGTACCGCCTGATCGATCCGCGCATCAGCGCGGGCGCGCAACAAGGAGCCGCGGCATGAAGCAATTCGCCCGACGCTATATGCGCAACTACGGCGCGGTGGCCGGACTGGCCATCGTGCTGGCCGTGGTCATCGTGGCCCTGGCCGCGCCGCTGCTGTACGAGGATTCGCCCTGGATGATGGTGGCCGATCCGCTGATCCCGCCCTTCACCGACGCCGCCTACCCGTTCGGCACCGACATGCTGGGCCGCGACATCACCGCCGGCCTGGTGTGGGGTGCGCGGGTCTCGCTGATGGTGGGCCTGCTGTCGACCGCCGTGGCGCTGGTGTTCGGCATCGTCGTTGGCGCCATCGCCGGCTACTGCGGCGGCCGCGTCGATGACGCGCTGATGCGCTTTACCGAGTTCTTCCAGACCATCCCGCAACTGGCGATGGCGGTGGTGCTGGTGGCGATTCTCGGGCCCTCGATGTATTCCATCATGGGCGCGATCGCGGTGGTGTCCTGGCCGCCGGCGGCGCGGCTGGTGCGGTCCGAGTTCATGACGCTCAAGCAGCGCGAATTCGTGCAGGCCGCCATTGTCATCGGCCAGACCCCGGCGCGCATCGTCGGCACGCAGATCCTGCCGAACGCCATGTCGCCCATCATCGTCTCGGCCTCGTTCATGGTGGCCACCGCCATCCTGACCGAATCGTCGCTGTCCTTCCTGGGACTGGGCGACCGCAACGAGATGAGCTGGGGCTTCATGATCGGCGCGGCCCGCACCATGATCCGCGAAGCCTGGTGGATGAGCGTGTGGCCGGGCGTGGCGATCCTGCTGACCGTGCTGGCCATCAACCTGATCGGCGAAGGCCTGAACGACGCCCTCAACCCGCAACTGCGCAAGCGCGGCGAATAGGAGACCGGCATGAACGCTTCCCCGCCCCTGCTGTCCATCCAGCACCTCAGCATCGCCCTGCCCCGCGGCGGCGACCGTCCGTTCGCGGTGCAGGACGTGTCATACGACATCCACGCCGGCGAGATCCTCTGCATCGTCGGCGAATCCGGCTCGGGCAAGTCCATGAGCGCCAACGCCATCATGGGCCTGCTGCCCGACTACCTGACGCCGCAACAGGGCCGCATTCTGTTCCGTGGCACCGACTTGCTGCGCCAGGACGAAGCCACGCTGCAGGGCATGCGCGGCAAGGACATGGCCATGATCTTCCAGGAACCGCTGTCGGCGCTGAACCCGCTGATGACGGTGGGCGAACAGATCAACGAGGTCATGCGGGTCCACAACGCCTATCCAGGACCGGAACGCATGCGGCGCACGCTGGAACTGCTGGCCTTCGTCGGCCTGCCCGATCCGGCCACGCTCTACCATGTCTATCCCTTCCGCCTGTCGGGCGGCCAGCGCCAGCGCGTCATGATCGCCATGGCGCTGGCGCTGGAACCGGCGCTGCTGATCGCCGACGAGCCGACCACGGCGCTGGACGTCACCACCCAGGCCCAGATTCTGGCGCTGATCGCCCGCATCCAGAAGGAAAAGGGCATGGGCGTGATGTTCGTCACTCATGATTTCGGCGTGGTCGCCGAGATCGCGCACCGGGTGGCGGTGATGGAAAAAGGGGTGCTGGTCGAACAGGGCCCGGCCGAGGAAGTGCTGAACCGCCCACGCCATCCCTACACCCAGCGCCTGATCGCGGCGGTGCCGCACAGGCGCGGCGAGGAACGCGCCACCGCCACGCCGGAACAACCGGTGCTGGAAGTGAAGGATCTGAGAAAGACCTACGTCGTCGGTCATGGCTGGCTGGGCGGCAAGCGCGAGGTGCATGCGGTCGACGGCGTCAGCTTCAGCGTGCGGCGCGGCGAGACGCTGGGCATCGTCGGCGAGTCCGGCTCGGGCAAGTCGACCATCGGCAAGTGCCTGCTCAAGCTGGTCGGCATCAACGGCGGCCAGTTGATCTTCAATGGTCAGGACATCGCCGCCATGCCGGAGTCGCGCTTCCGGCCGCTGCGCAAGGACATCCAGATGATCTTCCAGGATCCCTTCGCCTCGCTCAACCCGCGCCATACCGTGGGCCGCATCATCAGCGACGGCCCGGTCGCCAACGGCGTGCCGCGCGCCCAGGCCGAGGCCCGCGTGCGCGAGCTGCTGTCGCTGGTGGGTCTGGATCCGTCGGCCTTCGACCGCTACCCCAACCAGTTCTCCGGCGGCCAGCGCCAGCGCATCGGCATCGCCCGCGCCCTGGCGCTGGAGCCCAAGGTGCTGGTGGCCGACGAATCGGTATCGGCGCTGGACGTGTCGGTGCAGGCGCAGGTGCTGCAACTGCTGCACGACCTGCAGCAGCGCCTGAAGATCGCGCTGGTGTTCATCACCCACGACCTGCGCGTGGCCGCGCAGATCTGCAATTCGGTGCTGGTCATGCACCGGGGCAAGGTGGTGGAATACGGATCGCCCAGCCAGATTTTCGACAACCCGCAGCACGCCTACACGCAACAACTCATCGCCGCCGTGCCCGGCCAGCACTGGGATCCGACCCAGGCGCAGGCCGCGGCGTGAAGCGCATGACCCGCCGCGACGCCCGCGGCACCCCAACCAGGAGACTCGCATGCAACGCCCGCCCGCCGTGCCCACCGTCCAGATCGACAACGAGCAGGTCACCGTCACCGAATGGCGCTTTCCGCCCGGCGGAGAAACCGGCTGGCACCGCCACGGCATGAACTACGTGGTGGTGCCGCAGACCACCGGCCCGCTGCTGCTGGACACGCCCAACGGCCAGGTCACCAGCCAGCTGACCACTGGCGTGTCCTACTACCGGCCGGTGGGCGTGGAGCACAATGTCATCAACCCGGGCGACACCGAGTTCGTCTTCGTCGAGATCGAGATCAAGCAGCCGGGAAAGGCCCCGGACGCCGGCTGTTCGCACTGACCGGCCGCCCTGGGCCGACGGCCACGCATCGACCGTCGCGCCCTGAGCCACGCATCCACCCGCCGGTCGGCGGGCCCGGTTCCGCCGACACGCAAAGGACCACCATGAAGGCGTTTTTCTCGGAAGAACAACTGCTGCACACCCCCCAGCAGTTCATGCGGCTGGGACGCATCAGCGCCCCCACCGACCTACCCTCTCGCGCCCACAGCCTGCAAGGCGCGCTGGCCGCCCGCGGCATCGCGGTCGAGGCGCCGCCCGACTACGGCCGCCAGCCGCTGGAAGCCGTCCACAGCACGGACTACCTGGACTACCTGGAAACCGCGTTCGCCCGCTGGCAGGCGCTCAAGGCCCCGGGCGTCGACCCCGGCCCGGAAGTGCTGCCGAACCTGTCGCCCTACTACAGCGGCCGCGTCGAAACGGCCGGGCGCGGTCCCTGCCCGTCGCCGTCGATCGTGGCGCAGACCGGCTACTACCTGAGCGACCTGTCCTGCCCCATCGGCGCGCATACCTGGCGCTCGGCGCTGCGCTCGGCCCACAGCGCGGTGGCCGCGGCCGAGCACGTGGCAGTCTTCGGCGGATCGGCCTATGCGCTGTGCCGCCCGTCGGGCCACCACGCCCACCGCGACCGCGCTGGCGGCTTCTGCTACCTGAACAGCAGCGCGGCCGCCGCCGCGCGGCTGCTGCAGACCTGGTCCAAGGTGGCGGTGCTGGACGTGGACGCGCACCATGGCGACGGCACCCAGAACATCTTCTACCAGCGCGCCGACGTGATGACGGTGTCGCTGCACGCCGACCCTGCCGGCTACTACCCGTTCTACACCGGCTACGCGCACGAGCGCGGCCATGGCGCCGGCAAAGGCTGCAATCTCAACCTGCCGCTGCCGCACGGCACCGGCAACGACCCGTTCCTGCGGGCCCTGGATACGGCGCTGGCGGCGCTGGCCGGCTACGGGCCACAGGCGTTGGTGCTGGCGCTGGGCTTCGATACCTACAAGGATGATCCCATCAGCGTGCTGCGGCTGGACATCGACGCCTACCGCGACATCGGCGCGCGCGTGGCCAGCCTGGGCGTGCCTACGGTGGTGGTGCAGGAAGGCGGCTACATGGTGCAGGCCATCGGCCCGGCGCTGGACGCATTCCTGGAAGGCCTGGCCCGCGCCTGAACCCTGCCATGAGCAACCCCGCCGCCGTTTCCTCCGTCCCGGCCCCAGCCGCCGGCTCGCGCCAGGCCGGCATCCTGCTGTTCTTCGCGGCGCTGGTGGCCTTTGCCACCTTCGATGCCGGATCCAAGCAGATGCTGGCCCGCTATCCGGCGCCGTTCCTGAACATCGTGCGCTATATCGCCGTGGCGATCCTGGCGCTGGCGCTGCTGTGGCGCCAGCGCTGGCCCGGCCTGCGCGCCGCCCCCCACAAACCCCTGCTGGTGCTCAGAGGCCTCATGCTGGCAACGGTCGGCACCTGCTTCATGACGGCGCTGATCTGGATGCCGCTGTCCGAGGCCACGGCCATCTACTTCACCTCGCCGCTCATCATGGTGGCGCTGTCGCCCTGGCTGCTGGGCGAACGCGTGCGGCCGGTGCAATGGGCCGCGGTGGCGGCGGGCTTCGTCGGCATGCTGTTGATCGTGCGGCCGGGCGGCGACCTGCCCTGGCTGGGCACGCTGCTGATGGCGGTGTCCGCGGTCAGCTACGCCATCTTCCAGGTGCTGACCCGCAAGCTGTCGGGCAAGGTGGCCGGGCCGGTCCAATACGCCTATACGGCATTCATCTGTCTGATCGTCACCGCGTTGCCCGCGCCGTTCTTCCTGCCGGATCCCTGGCCGGACCTGACGGACATGGCCTTGATCGTGGGCCTGGGCGCCTGCAGCGGACTGGCGCAGATCCTGCTCATCGCCGCCTTCCAACGCGTCGCGGCGGCCACGCTGGCGCCGCTGAACTACTTCCAATTGCTGCTGGCGGTGGCCTTCAGCACCTTCTGGTTCCAGCGTCCGCCCGACGCGCTGGCGCTGACCGGCATCGCCATGATCATGGCGTCCGGCGTGTTCCTGGCGCTGCGCCGCGCCGGCTGACGCGGGGTCAGGTGGTTTCGCGCCGCACCAGCGTGAAGCCCAGGTCGATGTGGCGTTGCTCGATGGGCTTGCCGGCCAGGTGGCGCATCAGCAAGAGCGCCGCCTCGCGGCCGATCTCGTAGCGCGGCGTGGCGATGGTCGACAGCGGCGGCGTGGTCCAGGCCGTGCCCGCGAAATCATGGAAGCCGACCAGTGCCATCTGGTCCGGCACGCTCACGCCCAGGCGGCCGCACTGGAACACCGCGCCCTGCGCCAGGTCGTCATTGCAGAAAAACACCGCGTCGCAATCGGGATGTCCGGCCAGCAGCGTTTCCAGCAGCGCCGCGCCCAGCGCGATCGACGACTTCTCGGGCGTCATGATCTCCAGCGCCGGATCGTACAGGCCGGCGTCGCGCAACGCCTGCCGGCAGCCTTCGCAGCGCCGCAGCGAGCGCGGATCGAGCTGGGCGCCGACGATGCCGATGCGTCGGCGGCCGCGTTCGACCAGATGACGGCCGGCGGCGTGGCCCGACTCGAACTGCGAGAACCCGACGCTCATGCCATCGCTGCCTTCGAGCGTCTCGATGGTGTGGACCGTGGGCATGCCCTGCGCCCGCAGCAGTTCCCAGACCCCTGGGTTGTGGTCGATGCCGGTCAGGATCAGGCCGTCGGGCAGGTGCTGCAGGTACTTGCGCAACAACGCCTCCTCGGCATCGGGCGAATATCCCGTGACGCCGATCAGCAGGTGATAACCCTGCTCGTCCAGCACCTCCTTGATGCCGCTGATGATGTCCACGAACACCACGTTGCTCAACGACGGAATCAGCACCACGATGGTCTGCGAGCGCGCCGACGCCAGCGCGCTGGCGGCATGGTTGGGCACGTAGCCCAGTTCCTGGCAGACCTGGGTGATGCGCAGGCGCACCGCCTCGGCCACCTTGTCGGGGGTGCGCAAGGCGCGCGACACGGTGATCGCGCTGACCCCGGCGCGGCGCGCGACCTCTTGCATGGTCACGCGGCCGGCGCGGGTGCTGCGGGGCTTTCGGATGGACATCGGCCGTTCTGAGCGGTTGGCGAGTCCGTAGTCTGACGTAAAGATCAGGGCTTGCCAAACCAAAAATGTTAGCGCTAACATCGGTACCGCGATACCCATAAAAATTCCGGAAAACGGAACGAGGAGACAAGCATGCATGGTTCCCCCCCAGGGCGGCCCGGTGCCGGCCCGATGGCGCGCGCGGCGGATTGGTGCGCTCGATTGCAGACCTGGCTGATGGCCGGTTGCCTGGCGGTCATGGTGGTGTTGCTGTTCGGCAATGTCGCCATGCGCTACCTGTTCAATTCCGGCATCAACGTCTCCGACGAAATCTCCCGGCTGGCCTTCGTCTGGCTGATCTTCCTGGGCGCGGTGCTGGCGTTGCGCGATCACCAGCACATCGGCGTCACGATGCTGGTGGAACGCTTCGGGCCGGCCGCGCGCCGTGTCTCGCACGTGGTCTGTCAGCTGCTGGTGCTGTGGATGCTGTGGCTGCTGGCCGACGGCAGCTGGGCCCAGACCCTGATCGGCCTGGATACCCGCCTGCCCGTGACCGCGATGCCGCTGGCGGTGTTCAACGCCGCCGCGCTGTACGCCGCCGTCGCAATGGGCCTGCTGACCCTGTTCGACCTGGTTCGCGTGCTGGCCGGCGGCCCGCTGCCCGCGGAATCCAGCCCCGAAGACCCGCTGGTCTGACCCCGGCCCCTTGCCTCCACGTTCGGACCCGCCCCAATGATCCTGACCATTTTCCTGCTGGTGCTGCTGGGCTTCATCGCCCTGGGCATGCCGATCGCGTTCGCGCTGCTGTTGAGCGCGGTCGCCATGATGTTCCAACTCGATTTCTTCGATACCCAGATCCTGGCGCAGAACATGCTGTCGGGCGCCAACAGCTTCACGCTGATGGCGGTGCCGCTGTTCATGCTGGCCGGCGAACTGATGAACGCCGGCGGCATTTCGCGCCGCATCGTCAACCTGGCCAGCATGTTCGTCGGCCACATCCAGGGCGGCCTGGGCTACGTCGCCATCTTCGCCAGCGTGCTGCTGGCGGCCCTGTCCGGCTCGGCCGTGGCCGACGCGGCCGCGCTCGGATCGCTGCTGATCCCGATGCTGCGCGAGAAAGGCTACGACGCCGGCCAGGCCTCGGGGCTGATCGCCGCGGGCGGCATCATCGCGCCGATCATCCCGCCGTCGATCTCGTTCATCATCTTCGGCGTCGCCACCAACGTTTCCATCACCAAGCTTTTCTTCGCCGGCATCGCCCCCGGCCTGATGATGGGCCTGACGCTGGTGGCGGTGTGGACCTGGGTGGCGCGCAAGCACGGCGCCATCAAGCCCGCGCCGCGCCAGCCCTGGAGCGCCCGGCTGCGGGCGCTGCGCGAATCGGCCTGGGCGCTGCTGCTGCCCGTCATCATCATCGGCGGCCTGCGCGGCGGCATCTTCACGCCTACCGAAGCGGCGGTGGTGGCCGCCGTCTACGCGCTGCTGATCAGCCTGTTCGTCTACCGCGAGATCGGCCTGCGCCACCTGCTGCCGCTGTTCATCAACGCCGCCCGCACCACCGCCATGGTGATGTTCCTGGTGGCCGCCGCCATGGTCTCGTCCTACATGATCACGCTGGCCGACATGCCGCAGGACCTGATCGCGCTGCTGGAGCCGGTGCTGGACCACCCCAAGCTGCTGATGTTCGCGCTGCTGGTCCTGTTGACGCTGATCGGCACGGTGATGGACCTGACGCCCACCATCCTGATCCTGGCGCCGGTGCTGATGCCGGTCGTCACGCAGGCCGGCATCGACCCGGTGTATTTCGGCGTCATGTTCGTCATGGTGGGCTGCGTCGGCCTGCTCACGCCGCCGGTGGGCACCGTGCTCAACGTGGTCTGCGGCGTCGCCCGCATCAACATGGAAACCATCTGCAGGGGCGTGTGGCGCTATGTCGCGGCCTACACGCTGCTGCTGGTACTGCTGGTGATCTTCCCCGAGCTGATCACCGTCCCCGCGAGCTGGATGCACTGAGGCCCGTACACAGAGGCGCCGACCCCGCGCCATTCAGAAGAAGCCAAGGAGGAACAACCATGAACATCCGTTTCAAGACCCGTCTCGTCGTGCTGGCCGCCGCGCTGTCCTGCGCCTTCGCCGGCGCCGCCGCGGCCGCCGACGTCAAGCCGCGCCTGATCCGCTTCGGCTACGGCCTGAACGAGGACAGCGTGCAGGGCCGCGCCGCCCGCCACCTGGCGCAGGAACTGGAGAAGATCAGCGGCGGCAAGCTGAAGATGAAGACCTTCGGCTCGGCCAACCTCGGCTCGGACGAGCAGATGCAGGGCGCGCTGGTCGGCGGAGCGCAGGAAATGATGGTCGGCTCCACCGCGCCGCTGGCCGGCATGGTCAAGGAATTCGGCGTGTTCGACCTGCCGTTCCTGTTCAACAGCGAAAAGGAAGCCGATGCGGTGCTGGATGGGCAGCTTGGGCAGGACCTGCTCAAGAAGCTGGAAGCCAAGGGCCTGGTGGGCCTGGTGTACTGGGAAAACGGCTTTCGCAACATGACCAACTCCAAGCACCCCATCGTGCGCGCCGAGGACATGCAGGGCATCAAGCTGCGCGTGATGCAGAACCAGATCGCGCTGGGCGTGTTCAACACCCTGGGCGCGAACGCGGTGCCGATGCCGTTCTCGGAATTGTTCACGGCGCTGGAAACGCGCACGGTCGATGGCCAGGAAAACCCCATCACCACCATCCAGAGCAGCAAGTTCTACGAGGTGCAGCCCTATCTGACCATCACCCGCCACGTCTACACGCCCTGGGTGGTGATGGCATCCAAGAAATGGTGGGACAAGCTGTCGCCCGACGAACAAAAGCTGGTGCGCCAGGCCGCCGAGGCCTCGCGCGACTTCGAACGCAAGGACAGCCGCGCCGATTCGCTCAAGGCGATGGGCACGCTGGAAAAGGCGGGCATGAAGATCAACACCGTGTCGCCCGAGGAAGTGGCGCGGATGCGCGAGAAGGTGCAGCCCGTGGTCGACAAGTACACCCAGGAACTCGGCCCGGACCTGGTCCGGCAACTGAACGCCGAGATCAGCAAGGCACGCAATTAGGTCCCCGGCGCGCCCGCCGGCGCGCCACGCATCACCGAAGCACACGAGGCACCCATGACCGACACTCCCCGCAAGCTGCGCAGCCAGAAATGGTTCGACGATCCCGCCCACGCCGACATGACGGCGATCTACGTCGAGCGCTACCTGAACTACGGCCTGACGCGCCAGGAACTGCAATCGGGCCGGCCCATCATCGGCATCGCCCAGACCGGCAGCGACCTGGCGCCCTGCAACCGCCACCACCTGGCGCTGGCCGAACGCATCAAGGCCGGCATCCGCGACGCCGGCGGCATCCCGATGGAGTTCCCGGTGCATCCGCTGGCCGAGCAGGGCCGGCGCCCGACCGCGGCGCTGGACCGCAACCTGGCCTACCTGGGCCTGGTGGAAATCCTGCACGGCTATCCGCTGGACGGCGTGGTGCTGACCACGGGCTGCGACAAGACCACGCCCGCCTGCCTGATGGCGGCGGCCACCGTCGACATTCCCGCCATCGTGCTGTCCGGCGGCCCGATGCTGGACGGCTGGCATGACGGTCAGCGCGTCGGGTCCGGCACGGTCATCTGGCATGCCCGCAACCTGATGGCCGCGGGCAAGCTGGACTACGAAGGCTTCATGACGCTGGCCACCGCCTCCTCCCCCTCGATCGGCCACTGCAACACCATGGGCACGGCGCTGTCCATGAATTCGCTGGCCGAGGCGCTGGGCATGTCGCTGCCCACCTGCGCCAGCATCCCCGCGCCCTACCGCGAACGCGGGCAGATGGCCTACGCCACCGGCCTGCGCATCTGCGACATGGTGCGCGAGGACCTGCGCCCGTCCCGCATCCTGACGCGCGAGGCCTTCGAGAACGCCATCGTCGTCGCCTCGGCGCTGGGCGCGTCCAGCAACTGTCCGCCGCACCTGATCGCCATGGCGCGCCACGCCGGCATCGACCTGAGCCTGGACGACTGGCAGCGGCTGGGCGAAGACGTGCCGCTGCTGGTGAACTGCGTGCCCGCCGGCGAGCACCTGGGCGAAGGCTTCCACCGCGCCGGCGGCGTGCCGGCCGTGATGCACGAACTGCTGGCCGCCGGCCGCCTGCACGCCGACTGCGCCACCGTGTCCGGCAAGACCATCGGCGAAATCGCGGCCGGCGCCAAGACCCACGACGCCGACGTCATCCGCGGCTGCGACGCGCCGCTCAAGCACCGCGCCGGCTTCATCGTGCTGTCGGGCAATTTTTTCGACAGCGCGGTCATCAAGATGTCGGTGGTGGGCGAGGCGTTCCGCCGCGCCTACCTGTCCGCGCCCGGCGACGAGAATGCCTTCGAGGCGCGGGCCATCGTGTTCGAAGGCCCCGAGGACTACCACGCGCGCATCGAGGACCCTGCCCTGAACATCGACGAACACTGCATCCTGGTCATCCGCGGCGCCGGCACGGTCGGCTATCCGGGCAGCGCCGAGGTCGTCAACATGGCGCCGCCATCGCACCTGATCAAGCGCGGCATCGACTCGCTGCCCTGCCTGGGCGACGGCCGCCAGAGCGGCACCTCGGCCAGTCCGTCGATCCTGAACATGTCGCCAGAAGCCGCCGTGGGTGGCGGTCTGGCGCTGCTGCGCACCGGCGACCGCATCCGCGTCGACCTGAACCAGCGCAGCGTCATCGCGCTGTTGGACGAAGCCGAACTGGCGCGGCGGCGGCAGGATCCGCCCTACCAGCCGCCGCCGGCCCAGACGCCGTGGCAGGAGTTGTACCGGCAACTGGTCGGCCAGTTGTCAACCGGCGGCTGCCTGGAACCCGCCACCCTGTACCTCAAGGTGGTTGAAACGCGCGGCGATCCCCGGCATTCGCACTGACGGCGGCGGCAGCGCTCCGGCGACGCCCGCAAAGTAGAGGAAAAAGATGCGTTGATTTCGGCGCATCACGCAGGGGCCGGGCTTTCAGTCCGGCCTCAGCGACCGGCCGCCGGGCCGCTCGGCTCGTCAGTGTTTTCCTTTGAGATATCAGGCGCTTGCGGGCTGGGGCGAGTCAACACATAGGCGGCGCTTGCCAGGAAAAAAAGGCCGACGCCCGATGCAAGCAAGAGCGACGGATGCGCGCCCCACCAGAACAGGCCGTAGCCCACCGCCATGCCCAGCGAGGCATACAGCTTGCCTTTGCGCGACACCGCCCCCTGCTCGCGCCAGGCGCGCAGCGACGGGCCGTAGGTGGGGCTATCCAGCAGCCAGCGTTCCAGCCGTGGGGACGAACGCGAAAAGCAGGCCACCGCCAGGATCAGGAAAATTGTCGTCGGCATCACCGGCAGGAAGGCGCCGATCACGCCCAGCGCCAGCATCGCGCAACCCAGGATCAGCCAAAGTGCTCTCATCATGATGGGGTGCAGGATAACGCAGTTGCCTGCCCGGAACATTTGCGCCCTCCCTTCGGTCAGATCCCCTCCCGCCGCGACCGGCGCCCCTCCAGGAGGCCTTCTTGACCACCGAACCGCTCAACGCCAAGACCCGCCGCCGGCGCGCCGCGCCCGCGCTGCCGTCCGCCACCGAGACGGAAGGCACCCCGCTCATGCACATGAAGAAGGCGCTGGCGCAATTGCAGGCCGGCCGCCAGACACCGGAACGGGTGCAGGCCGCGGGATTGCTGGCCAGCGCCATCGCCTGGATCAACATCCTGACCTGCAGCTAGCGCGCCTGACCGCCGGCCGGACGCGGGACAGCATGGCCCGGGCATCGCGATGCGGGCCCATCGAACGCGCGGCGCCCCTGCGCGCATTCGTGCCGGGACGCGAAAATGCTCTAGTCATCTAGATGTCACGCTCGAGGCATATCGTCTCCACCGATCCACTGCCTCGAAGGTATCCACCCATGCTTACCCTGCCCATCATCCAGGACCTGTTCGCCCGCCATGGCGCCGCCTACTACGGCGGCGAAGCCATCAGCCAGACCGAACACGCGCTGCAATGCGCGCAACTGGCCGAACAGGCCGGCGAGTCCGAAGCCGTGATCGTCGCCGCGCTGCTGCACGACATCGGCCACCTGATGCTGGCCGAGAGCATCACCACCGACATGCGCCACCAGGATGTGGCCGCCGAAGCCCTCGCCCCGCTGTTCGGCGACGCGATCACGGCGCCGGTGCGCCTGCACGTTGCCGCCAAGCGCTATCTGGGCGTGATCGAGCCCGCCTATCTGGACACCCTGTCGCCCGCCTCGGTGCAGAGCCTGGCGCTGCAGGGCGGCGTGTTCACCCCGGCACAGGCCGACGCGTTCGCCGCGCAGCCACACGCCCAGGCCGCGGTGCGCCTGCGCCGATATGACGACCAGGCCAAAGTGGTCGGCCTGTCCACGCCGCCGCTGGAACACTATATGGAAATGGTCGGGCGCTGTTTGCAGACCCGTTGAATCCGGGGCGAGAGATGCCCCGACGCGGGAAGGCGCGCACACGTCCCCGCGCTGTTCAGCAGTCCGAGATTTGGCCCGCAGCCCTAGCCGGACACTTCGAAAGAACCAATCATCTGACGCGGCGAAAAATCATTCGCCAACTTGCGGCCGGCGGATACCGCCGGCCAGACCTTTGGTTCTTCCCGGAGATAACGTGAACAGTCCCGCCATGCAAACCATGATGTACGACGCCAATCGCAAAAGCGTCGGCGTGGCCTACCTCCTGTGGTTCTTCCTGGGCAGCGTGGGCGGGCATCGCTTCTATACCGGCAGGACCGGGTCCGCCATCGCCATGCTCGCGCTCACCATTGTCGGCATCGCCCTCAGCGTCATCGGCGTGGGACTGGTACTGCTGGCGGCCGTGGGGATCTGGGTGATCGTCGACGCCTTCCTGATTCCTGGCTGGATCCGCAATACCAACATGCGGCTGGCGGCGACCCTCTCGACCGGCAACATCCCCCTGCCCTGAAGCCGGATCAGCTCCTCAGCCAGCCCGCGGTCTCGGCGCGTTTGCCATGCACGTAATTCCACTCGGCACCGCAGGCCGAGCAGACAAATGCTTCGTGGTGCGCCCCGCCCTGCACCGCGGCAAGGCTGCGCACGTAGCCCAGGCTGATCAACTGGTCATGGCCCGCCGCGCCCGAGGTGGCCCGCACGATCGCCCTGCAATCTTCACAATCCGCCATCGCCCTCACCTTTCATTTGTCTTTCAATTCCTCTTGCGGGGAATCCTACAAAATGAAACGGGGCACAGTTTCATGAATTCTCACGAAACTCCGGGCGCGGCGGTTTGAGCAGCCCCGGGCATCAATCGGACTCGCTCTCCTTCTTGCGCGACCGGAACGCCGCGACCTTCATCCGGTTGCCGCATAGCGCCATGCTGCACCAGCGGCGCCGATGCGACTTGGTCCTGTCATGGAACATGAGCGTGCAGTCATGCGCCTCGCATTGCCGCACAAGCGCCAACGGCGTGTCGGTCAGCAATTCGACGATGGCTCGGGCAACAGGCTCGAGCACGCCGGCCGCGTCGTCCAGGCGGCGCGGCCTGACCGCCTTGAAGGACTGGCTGGCGCCGTCCCACGCCAATTCCGTGGCCGCCCCGCCCGCCTTGAGCACGTGGTTGACCACGCTGGCGTCCGAGTCACCGCCTGACTTGGCGGCCTGCAACAGAGATCGGGCGCTTTCGCGCAATTGCAGGGCCAGCTCCAGCAGGCCCGGAGGTGCCACGCGGGTCCCCCGCGGCAACACATCCGCCAATTTCAACCATGCCAACACGGCGTCATCGTCGCCGAAACAGTCGTGACGAGCCGCCCCCACCCCGTATTCAGTATTGATGAAATCGAGTGCAAGGTCGTCGCCCACGAAAAGCGGGGTTTTTTGATTTTGTGCGGTGTCTGGCATGGGACAAATGTAACCTATAAAAATAAATTTGACCAGTTACGCCAATCCAAAGTAACCTGAAAAAACACATTCAACGGTTACCAAGGAAATGCATCATGACTTCGAATAGCGCGACGGAAACCAGCGACCTGCCCTCGACCCCATTGACCGCAGGCGTATCCGCGGCCGATCTGCAGGTCCATCATCGGTTCGAACAGGCGGGAGACGTGAAGGTGTTCTACCGGGAGGCAGGCCCGCGCGATGCGCCCATCGTGCTTCTCCTGCACGGCTACGCCGCATCTTCGTTCATGTACCGCAATCTCATCCCGCTGCTTGCGGACGGGTACCGCGTCATTGCGCCCGACTTGCCTGGCTTTGGCTTCACCGAAGCCCCCGCGCGCGGGCAATATGACTACACCTTCGACCAGCTCGCCGAGACCATTGGACAGTTCACGCGGCAACTGGGGCTGGATCGCTACGCCATGCAGGTGTTCGACTATGGCGCCCCGGTGGGCTGGCGCCTCGCCGCGGAACACCCGGCGCGCATCAGCGCCATCATTTCGCAGAACGGCAACGCGTACGAAGAGGGGCTGGGAGCGGGCTGGGCGCCGATCCAGAAATACTGGAAGGACCCATCGCAGGCCAACCGCGACGCCCTGCGCGAGTTCGCCACGCCGGCCTCGATCCGGTGGCAATACCTCGAAGGCGTTCCGGACCAGACCCTTGTGGCCCCCGACGCGATTGCGCTCGAAAGCCACCTGGTTTCCCGGCCCGGCAATGCCGACGTCCAGCTCGACCTGCTGCTGGACTACGCCTCCAACGTCCAGAAGTATCCGGAGTTCCAGGCGTACTTCCGCAAGCACCAGCCGCCGCTGCTGGCCGTGTGGGGCAAGAACGATCCCTTCTTCCTGCCCGCCGGCGCCGAGGCCTGGCAACGGGATATCCCGGGCGCCGACGTGCGCTTCTACGACACCGGCCATCTGGCGCTGGAAACGCACGGAGCCGAGATCGGCGCGGTCATCCGGCGGTTTCTGGATAAGAACGTGAAGTGAAGCGCGGCCGGTATGTCTCTTTGACATACCGCGCCAATTCCAGCTCCACCACTGACATGGATTGCACTTCGCTTCCAGGATGCAGAAGGCGGTGCGCCGCCTCGAGCGTACGCCGCGCGCATCGCTCGGCGTTGGTGACGGCGGGCGCCGCCGGGGCATGAGTGTCGAACGCGATGATAGGCATGGCGGCTTCTCCGGGTAGGGACATCGGGCAGTCACCGCTGAGCAAGTCGCGTGCCCGGAGGAGCAGGCACAGATGTCCTTCTAGTCTCCGTGGCTTGCCAGTCACGGCCCTCCGCATTTTCGAAAGTCGTCGTCCTTCCCATGTCGCAAATCACGCCATTTTCCGGGGAAAGACGGCGGCACTGCGACACCAATCATTTCTCCGAATACGACGGGTTTCCCATAATGAATTCCAAGCGCGACCAAGTGCCGGTCCGCTTCAAAAGTGAATCATCGAGGCAACAGTTGACGGCAATCGCTTCGTATCCGGCATCAACGGCTGAAACCGTGTGCGACGCCGTCGAAGGAATGAATATGGCGAATCAAATAAACGTAGTGGATTTTGGCGCGGACCAGGCAGCGCGCAACAAAACACGCTCCGGGAAGTGCCGTTCAATCTTTCCCGTATTTTCACCACCAGGCAGACGGTTCTGCGCTGCCTGATCTACATCGTGAAAAAGCAAAAAGCCGCGAAGTCCAGGACTGTCGCGGCTTTTCAGGGTGATGCCTGACTAGCTCTATCAGGCATTCACTTTGCAGGAATTTGGTAGGCGGTATTGGAATCGAACCAACGACCTCCACGATGTCAACGTGGCGCTCTAACCAGCTGAGCTAACCGCCTGCAAAGAAAAAGAATTATATAGTGCTTTTTTAAACTGTGCAAATCGTCTTTTCAGATTTTTTGCTGTTTTTATTTCGTTGCTTGCCTGGCTTCAAAAAATGCCGTGAACCGATCAGCTCAATGCCTTTGTGCACATAAGTTTGTGCACTGCATTGGCACATGCACATTTGGCAGATACCTTCGATTCACTAAATTCTTCAGCCGCAACGGCCGGGTTCGTGATGCTCACTTCCCTGCCAGCACTGCTTTTCCCTTCTATTTCTTCGCGTCTGCGGCATGCACCGCAGCAACGAAGAACGAGATTCTATCAGAACTTTTTATTCCTTGCTCGACCTCGACGCCACTGCTCACATCGACCGCCCACGGCCGCACTGATTGCACCGCCGCGGCAACGTTGTCGGGGTTCAGTCCGCCCGACAGGATCAGCGGGCGCGACACGGGATCGGCCGCCACGTCGGCGAGCAGGGCATGGTCGAAACCATGGCCGCTGCCGCCGTAGCCCGCGCTGTAGCTGTCGAACAGCCAGCCGGCGGCTTCGCCGAAGGCGCGGCAGTACGTCGCCAGGTCTTCCGGCGTATCCAGGCCGGGCGCGCCGGCACGGAATGCACGCAGGTAGCGATGGCCATAGCGCGCACAGTCCGGCGGCGTTTCGTCGCCATGGAATTGCAGCAGCTCCGGCCCCACCTCGTCGAGCACCGCCTGCACCTGCGACGGGTCCGGGTTCACGAAAAGCGCCACCACGTCCACGAATGCCGGCACCGCGCGGCGCAGTTGCGCCGCGCGGGTCGGCGTGACGTAGCGCTTGCTCTTGGGATAGAAGACAAAACCGATGGCATCGACGCCGGCCGAGACGGCGGCGTCGATATCTTCTTCGCGGGTCAGGCCGCAGATCTTGATGCGTGTGCGCATGGAATTCACCGCTTGTATCGCTCGGCGCGACAGGTCCGGTCAGTATAAGGGAACGCTCTCCGGGCACGTCGCGCCGGCCCGGCCAGGCGCGTTCAGGCGGCCGGCTGGCCCAGCGTGGCCATGAGCGAATCGAAGCTGCCCTCGGCCACGCGGAACCAGGGGATTTCCTTGTCGCGAAAGGCGGTCATGCTTTCGTACAGCTTCTTGAACATGGGATCCTTGCCGCTCAACTCCTGATAGAGCTTGAGCGCGGCCTCGTGGGCGGCTTGCAGCATCGGCCTGGGGAAAGCCTTGAGCTGCGCGCCGCGCTGCACCAGCCGGCGCAGGGCGTCGGGATTGCCGGCGTCGTACTTTGCGATCATGTTGGAAGTGGCCATCCGCGAGGCCAGCTCCAGCGCCGCCTGGTAGGACTTGGGCAATTCGTCGTGCGCGTCCTGATTGACGTACAGGGACAACTGTAACGTGCCCGCCCACCAGCCAGGAAAATAGTAGTTCCGGGCGACCTTGTAGAGCGCGAGGCTCTCGTCATCGTGCGGACCGATCCAGGCCACCGCATCGACGCCGCCCTGCTCCAGCGCCGCATAGGTATCGGCGATCGGCAGGTCGACCGGGGCGGCGCCCATGCGGGCCAGCACCTGGCGGGCGAAACCGCCGGCCTTGACCTTCAGGCCGCGCAGGTCGTCCACCGTCTTGACCTCGCCGCGAAACCAGCCGCCCATCTGGGCGCCGGTAAAGCCGCAGGGAAAGTTGAGGATGTTGTATTTGTCGAACAACACGCGGGTCAGCGCCAGCCCCTCGCCCTGGATCATCCAGGCATTCATCTGCCGGGTATTCAGGCCGAATGGCACGCCGGCATCGAAGCACAATGCGGGATCGGTATCGAAGAACCGGGTCGACGCGGTGTGGCCGCATTCGACGACGCGCTGTTGCACCGCGTCCAACACCTGGCCGGCGTCCACCAGATCACCGGCGGAGAATATCTCGATGCGGAACTTGCCGTCGGTGACGTCGCCGACATAGCGTGCCACGTCCTCGGCGCCGGCGAACAGCGTCGGCGACTCGTTGGGGAAGCTCGACGCCAGCCGCCACGAAACCGCCGGCGCATCCTGCGCATACGCAGGCGCGGCGATCACGGCGCCGCTCGCGGCCCCCAGGGCGGTTCGTTTCAAAAACGCGCGGCGTTGCATGAGACAGGCCTCCATTGGGCGCCGGCCGGCGTCCGGCTAGGGCGGGTTGCCCGACGGTCGGGTGAAGGGCGACAGCAACAAGGCTCCGCCATCCAGCTCGTCCAGGCCGAACTCGTCCGGGTAATCGATGGCCGACAGATACAGGCCATCGGGAGAAAACGTGGGCGCGCCGCGCCGACGGTCGCGCCATGAAAGCAGTTGCGCCATCCAGTCCACCGACTCGCGCCCCTGCCCAATCTGCAGCAACGCGCCCATGATGTTGCGCACCATGTGATGCAGGAACGCGTTGGCGCGCAGCGTGAACACCAGGAACGGACCGCGTTCGTCGATGTCGAGCCGATGCATGATGCGCACCGGGTGTTTGGCCTGGCACTGCGAGGAACGAAAACTGGAAAAATCGTGCTCGCCCAGCAGGGCGTTCGCGGCAGCGCGCATGGCATCGACATCCAGAGGCTGGTAGCACCACCCGGCGCGCCCGGCCCAAAGAGCGGGACGCACCCGGCCTCGCCACAGCAGGTAGACGTAAGTCCGGGCGCGGGCCGAAAACCGGGCGTGGAACGCGTCCGGCACCGCCTTGGCCCATTGTACGGAAATGCTGGAGGGCAGGAAGGCATTCACGCCGCGCACCCAGGATTCCATGCGGCGATCGAGCGTGGTGTCGAGATGGATAACCTGCATCGCGCCATGCACGCCGGTGTCGGTGCGGCCGGCGCAGATGGTGGGGACCGCGTCCGTCACGCCACAGAACTGCGCCAGCGCGGCCTCCAGTGTGTCCTGCACCGTCTGCCGGTGCGGCTGGGTCTGCCAACCCTGCCAGGCGGAGCCGTCGTATGCCAGCCCCATTGCAACTCTAGGCATCGTTCAAATCCGGGGACCGCCAACCGGGCGCGGTTCGTCCGTGGGCGGTTCGTCCAGGTCGAGGCTGATGGAATCGAGCTTGCGGTTCAGCGCCGCGGTGTCCAGCACCGGCTCGTTATAGGCGTAGGTTTCCTCGTCGTCGTCGCCGCGCCGCGCGCCCGCGCGTCGCAGCACCCAGGCGATGGCGAAAGCGATCAGCGCCAGCACGGCGGTGACGATGACGAGAAGGTTGTCGGCCAACCAGGCCGGCATCGAAGAAGTCAAATCCTTATCCTTGTTCTTGTCGGCCGACGCCTGCGCGGCGGCCTTGTCCTGTTGCGCGGCGGCCGTCGAAGGACCGGCGGCGCCGGGCGTGCCGGAGAGGCCCGGCGCTCCCGTGGCGCCGACGGCGCCAGGGGTGCCCGATGCGCCTGCGGCACCCGTTGCGCCGGGCGAGCCCGATGCGCCCGCCGCTCCAGTCGCGCCAGGCGTACCCGATGCACCCGCCGCACCAGTCGCGCCAGGCGTACCCGATGCACCCGCCGCGCCAGTCGCGCCAGGCGTGCCCGATGCACCCGCCGCTCCGGTCGAACCAGGCGTACCCGATGCGCCCGCCGCGCCAGTCGCGCCAGGCGTGCCCGATGCCCCCGCCGCTCCGGTCGAACCAGGCGTACCCGATGCGCCCGCCGCGCCAGTCGCGCCAGGCGTACCGGATGCACCCGCCGCTCCGGTCGCGCCAGGCGTACCAGATGCACCCGCCGCTCCGGTCGAACCAGGCGTGCCCGATGCCCCCGCCGCTCCAGCGCCTCCCGTGGCGCCGTTCGCGCCCGCAGCCCCCGCAGCGCCAGGAGCGCCAGTGGCGCCCCCCTGCCCCGCGACGGCCTTGTTCAATTCATCGACATTGCTCTGCAACTGGTTCACGCGGCCCTGGGCATCCGCCATGGCTCGTGCGTCGGAGGCGCGCTGATCAGCCTGCGCGTCGGCCTGGGCCGTCGCGCCGCCTTGGGCCTGGCCGGAGGACAGGCGCACCCGGTCCTGCGGCTGGGACGCCGTGGCCACGCCCGTGTCGCCGGGACGGGCCACCGTGCCGGAAGCGGCATCCTGGCCCTTGACCACAGAGGGATTGGCACCGGCCGCCGCGCCCAGACGGGCCCGGTAGCGGGCGAACGCTTCGGCGTGCTCGTTGAAAATACGGCGCGCCTCCGCCGGATCGACGGCGCGCACGGTCGCCGCGTCGGGAATCGCCAGCTTCTGCCCGGCCCGCACCAGGTTCATGTTGCCCTGGATGAAGGCATCGGGATTGGCGCGCCACAACGCCACCAGCATCTGGTAGATCGAGGCGTTCGGCACCGCATTGCGCTGGGCAATCGCAAACAGCGTGTCGCCCGACTTCACGTTGACCGACCCCGCCGTGCCGCTGGCGCGGCTCGGCGTGCCAACGGCCGCGGGCGAAACCTCGGCGCCCGCGCCCCGCAACGGCACCAGGATGCTGACCTGCACCTGCCGCTGGCCCGAGCTGGAGCTGATGTCCAGCAGCAGGTCGACCGCGCCGCCGGACGGCGCCTGCGTCGACCGCACCCGCAGGTTCTTGCGGGTCGGATCCATCCCATCCTCGACACGCACCACCAGGCTGGCCAGCGGCGCGGGCGGCTTCAGGCCCGCGCGTTGCCACGAAGCCTCGTCGGCCACCGACACCCGCAGCGACGCGATTTCGTCGGGTGTGAGTTCCTGCAATCCCACCAGCGCCTGCAAGGGCGCGCCCGGGGCCGAGACCACCCGCGAATGCCCGACCCGCATGGCCAACGCCGGGCTGCAAGCGCTCGCGCCGATCGCCAGCGCGATCGCCCACTGGAGGGCCTTCAAACGGCGGGCATGCTTCACTTGGCGCGAACGCTGGGTCATAAGCTGGGATTCCGTTCTTGTCGTCGAATGGTCGGGCGGGGGCTGTTCGCGGCGAACGCGTGAGAACAAGCCTCAATTCACCGGAAAAGTGTAATGGATCGAGCGCGTTTCACAAACCTGAAAGGCGCATCGGCGTTGGCTGGCCGGCACATTGCCGGCCGCGTCCGATGCGCTGATGACCCGGCGCAAACGACAAAGGCACCCGAAGGTGCCTTTGCGGTACGGCCTCGTCGCGAGCGGGCGGCCACGCCGCCCGCCAGGCCTCAGGCTTCGGCCAGCGCGATACGCAGCATGCGGCGCAGCGGCTCGGCGGCGCCCCACAGCAGCTGGTCGCCGACGGTGAAGGCGCTGAGGTATTGCGGGCCCATCGACATCTTGCGCAGGCGGCCCACCGGGATGTCCAGCGTGCCCGTGACCGCGACCGGGGTCAGCTCGCGGATGGTCTCTTCCTTGCTGTTGGGGATGACCTTGGCCCACTGCGTGCCCTGGGCGATCAGCGCTTCGATCTCGTCCAGCGGCAGGTCGCGCTTGAGCTTGATGGTCAGCGCCTGGCTGTGGCAGCGCATCGCGCCGATGCGCACGCACAGGCCGTCGATCGGGGTGGCGGCGGTGCCGAAGGCGGCGCCGCGGCCGAGGATCTTGTTGGTCTCGACCTCGCCCTTCCACTCTTCCTTGGACATGCCGTTGCCCAGGTCCTTGTCGATCCAGGGAATCAGGCTGCCGCCCAGCGGCACGCCAAAGTGCTCGTGGGGCAGCGCCGCGTCCTTCTGCTTGGCCAGGATGCCGCGATCGATTTCCAGGATGGCCGAGGCCGGATCGTCCAGCAGCGGCTTGACGGCGTGGTTCAGCTCGCCGAACTGGGTCAGCAGTTCGCGCATGTGCTGCGCGCCGCCGCCGGAGGCGGCCTGGTACGTCATGGTGGTCATCCACTCGACCAGGTCGTTGTTGAACAGGCCGGCCAGGCCCATCAGCATGCAGCTGACCGTGCAGTTGCCGCCGATGAAGTTGCGCACGCCGCGCTTGAGCGCCGCGTCGATCACGGGACGGTTGACCGGGTCCAGCACGATGATGGCGTCATCGGCCATGCGCAGCGTGCTGGCGGCGTCGATCCAGATGCCATTCCAGCCCGCGCCGCGCAGCTTCGGGTAGACCTCGGAGGTGTAGTCGCCGCCTTGCGCCGTCACGATGATCGGCAGTTTTTTCAGAGCGTCGATGTTGTAGGCGTCTTGCAGCGGACCCGCGCCAGTCGCCCAAGTGGGGGCGGCGCCGCCAGCGTTGCTGGTGGAGAAAAACACCGGTTCGATCAGTGCGAAGTCGTTCTCGTCGCGCATGCGTTGCATGAGCACCGAGCCGACCATACCGCGCCAGCCGACAAGGCCTACTGCTTGATTCATTTCAATCGCTCTTTAAAGGTGGGGACAAGGTGTGGTGAAAAAACGGGCAAGAACCCAACAATTTATCAGAATGCACGCATGGATGTTGCGGCGCAGCTTGAAAAAACGGGGCCACAATAAAAGCCAACCCGCTTTCGCGGCGCGGCGGCAACACCGGCATGAAAAAGGGCCGCCCCGCGGGCGGCCCCTGGAATCGGGACCGCGCCGCAAGGGCGCGTCCCTTGCAGGCATCAGGCCAGGGCTTTGAGGACGGCGTCGCCCATGCCCGAGGTGCTGACCTTGGTGGTGCCGGGTTCGAAGATGTCGGCGGTGCGCAGGCCATCGGCCAGCACGCGGCGCACGGCGGCTTCGATGCGGTCGGCCTGCGGCGCCAGGTTCAGCGAGTAGCGCAGCAGCATGGCGGCCGACAGGATGGTCGCCAGCGGATTGGCGATGCCCTGGCCGGCGATGTCGGGCGCCGAGCCGTGGCTGGGCTCGTACAGGCCCTGGCCGCCGGCGTTCAGCGAGGCCGACGGCAGCATGCCGATGGAGCCGGTCAGCATGGCCGCCTCGTCCGACAGGATGTCGCCGAACAGGTTGCCGGTGACGATCACGTCGAACTGGCGCGGGTTGCGCACCAGCTGCATGGCGGCGTTGTCGACGTACATGTGCGACAGCTCGACGTCCGGATACTCGCGCGCCACTTCGATGACGATGTCGCGCCAGAACTGCGAGGTCTCGAGCACGTTGGCCTTGTCCACGCTGCACAGCTTCTTGTTGCGCTTCTTGGCGGATTCGAAGCCGATGCGGGCGATGCGGCGCACTTCCGATTCGGCGTAGCGCATCGTGTCGTAGCCTTCGCGTTCGCCGCTGAAGGCGCCGTCCGGCGACGAGCGCACGCCGCGCGGCGTGCCGAAATAGATGTCGCCGGTCAGTTCGCGGATGATCAGGATGTCCAGGCCGGACACGATCTCGGGCTTGAGCGAGGAGGCGCTGGCCAGCTCGGGATACAGGATGGCGGGACGCAGGTTGGCGAACAGGCCGAGCGCCTTGCGCAGGCCCAGGATGGCCTGCTCGGGGCGGAATTCGCGCGGCAGGCTGTCGTACTTCCAGTCGCCGACGGCGCCGAACAACACGGCGTGCGATTCCTTGGCCAGCTTCAGCGTGGCCGGGGGCAGCGGGTGCTCGAACTCGTCGAAGGCGGCGCCGCCGACGGCGGCCTGCTTGATGTCGAACGGCACGCCCAGCGCCTTCAGGACGCGCACGGCCTGTTCGACGATTTCGGGGCCGATGCCGTCACCCGGCAAGACTGCGATGTTGTGAGTCATGGAAAAAACGGTCCTGTGGTCGGTATGAAGGGAGCTGTCAGGCGATCGGCCGGCTTTCCAGCCAGGGATGGCGGGCCAGGCGCTCGGCCTCGAAGGCGCGGATCTTGTCGGCGTGGCGCAGGGTCAGGCCGATATCGTCGAAGCCGTTCAGCAGGCAGTACTTGCGGAACGGCTCGATGTCGAACTTCATGGCGCGGCCGTCGGCCGCCACCACTTCCTGGCGCTCCAGGTCGATATTGAGCTTGTAGCCCGGGAAGGCCTTCACTTCGTCGAACAGGCGCGCCACTTCGAGCTCGGACAGCACGATGGGCAGCAGGCCGTTCTTGAAGCTGTTGTTGAAGAAAATGTCGGCGTACGACGGCGCGATGATGGCGCGGAAACCGAACTGGGTCAGCGCCCAGGGCGCGTGCTCGCGGCTCGAGCCGCAACCGAAGTTCTTGCGCGCCAGCAGCACCGAAGCGCCCTGGTAGCGCGGCTGGTTCAGCACGAAATCGGGGTTGAGCGGACGCTTACTGTTGTCCATGCCCGGTTCGCCGTGGTCCAGGTAGCGCAGCTCGTCGAACAGATTGGGGCCAAAGCCGGTGCGCTTGATGGACTTGAGGAACTGCTTGGGGATGATGAGGTCCGTGTCTACGTTTTCGCGGTCGAGCGGAG
The DNA here is from genome assembly GCF_059759395.1 of Achromobacter sp. EG18. NCBI lineage: Bacteria > Pseudomonadati > Pseudomonadota > Betaproteobacteria > Burkholderiales > Alcaligenaceae > Achromobacter > Achromobacter sp. EG18. The sequence goes on along the minus strand of NZ_CM186213.1, from coordinate 197,791 downwards.
CCACCAGGCCTTCGTGAGTGGTGAATGCTTGCATGATGTCGGTACTCGGTGGGCGCTTAACGGAACGTGCGGACGTCGACGAAGTGGCCGGCCACGGCGGCGGCCGCGGCCATCGCCGGGCTCACCAGGTGGGTGCGGCCACCCTGACCCTGGCGGCCTTCGAAGTTGCGGTTCGAGGTCGAGGCACAGCGCTCGCCCGGCTCGAGCCGGTCGGCGTTCATCGCCAGGCACATCGAGCAGCCCGGCTCGCGCCATTCGAAGCCCGCCTCGATGAAGATCTTGTCCAGGCCTTCGCTCTCGGCCTGCTGCTTGACCAGTCCGGAACCCGGCACCACCATGGCCTGGCGCACGTTGGAGGCCACGTGCTTGCCGCGCGCCACGACGGCGGCGGCGCGCAGGTCCTCGATGCGCGAGTTGGTGCAGGAGCCGATGAAGACGCGGTCCACGCGGATGTCGGTCAGCGGCGTATTGGGCTTGAGGCCCATGTATTCGAGCGCGCGTTCCATGCCGCTGCGGCGCACATCGTCTTTTTCGCGGTCGGGGTCCGGCACGCGCGAGTCGACCGGCAGCACCATTTCGGGCGAGGTGCCCCAGGTGACCTGCGGCTTGATGTCGCGGGCGTTGACTTCGACCACGGTGTCGAACTTGGCGCCTGCGTCGGTATGCAGCGTGCGCCAGTAGGCCACGGCGTGGTCCCACAGCACGCCCGACGGTGCGAACGGACGGCCGCGGAAGTATTCGATGGTCTTGTCGTCGACGGCGACCATGCCGGAACGGGCGCCGGCCTCGATGGCCATGTTGCAGACCGTCATGCGGCCTTCGACCGACAGCGCGCGGATGGTGCTGCCGGCGAATTCGATGGCGTGGCCGGTGCCGCCGGCGGTGCCGATGATGCCGATGACGTGCAGCACGACGTCCTTGGCCGTACAGCCGAACGGCAGTTCACCTTCGACCTTGATCAGCATGCTCTTGGCCTTCTTCATGAGCAGCGTCTGCGTGGCCAGCACGTGTTCGACCTCGGACGTGCCGATGCCGAACGCCAGCGCGCCCAGCGCGCCGTGCGTGCTGGTGTGCGAATCGCCACAGACCACGGTCATGCCCGGCAGGGTGGCGCCCTGCTCCGGCCCGATGACGTGGACGATGCCCTGGCGCAGGTCGTTCATGCGGAATTCGGTGATGCCGTACTTGTCGCAGTTGGCGTCGAGCGTGTCGACCTGCAGGCGCGAGATGGGGTCGTCGATGCCCTGGGCGCGGTTCATCGTCGGCACGTTGTGGTCGGCGACCGCCAGGTTGGCGCCGTTGCGCCATGGCTTGCGCTCGGCGATGGCCAGCCCTTCGAACGCCTGCGGGCTGGTCACTTCATGCAGCAGGTGGCGATCGATATAGAGCAGACAGGTGCCGTCTGATTCCTGGTGGACGATGTGGGCGTCCCAGAGTTTGTCGTAAAGGGTTTGGGCCATGGATGCGCTCTGCAAGTAGACAATCCGGCTGGTGCCTGGCGCGAAGAAACCAAACGTTCCCGCGCCGGCCGCTGCGGCATGGAAGAATTATGCACAGCGACCAAACCTAGTACAAGCACACCGACAATACTAGTACATGCAATACCACCATGCCTTGGTCCTCGACATCGGTATCACGGTTTCCGCGCGTGGATCCCGACGAAAAGCGGCAGATAATCGGCGAGTGAGATATAAAAACAATTTAGATACAAAAGACGCAAGCAGGTATAATCAAGTTTCAATGTGGCAAAGCAGAAACCGAAATAATGCGACATAAAACGCATTAATAGTTTTTGATTAATCCGTCCATGTTGAATTTCGCGAAAATCCCGTCAATTGTCGTGATTTCCGCGAAACAAATCCCGACGGGCCGGCAAGATCCGTCAAGAATTAACAAATCTTGACTCGTCAATTCTGACATTTGCACACAATATGCCGGCTACTAATCCCAAACTTGACTCGCGAATAATCCCTATGTCTTCGTTTCTGCTTAAGACCTCGGTTTCCGCCCTGGCGTTGGCATTCGTTCCTGTCACCTTTGCCCAGCCCGCCGCGGCGGATTCCAGCACTGCGGCGCCCGCCCCGGGCGTCACGACGTTGAACCAGATTGTTGAACAGACCCTGCTCAGCAACCCCGAAATCCAGGCGAAATACCACGATTTCCAGGCGTCGCTGGAAGGCCAGGCAGTGGCGCGCGGCGCGTTCTTCCCGCAAGTCAATGCATTGGGCTATGTCGGCCGCGAATACCGCAACAACGTCCCCGGCGTCGGCTCGCAGAACTGGAACCGCCCGGGCTACAACTTCGAACTGCGCCAGCTGATTTTCGACGGCTTCCGCACCAGCAACGACGTCAAGCAGGCCGGGTTCGACAAGCTGGCGCGCTTCTATGACGTGCTGGCCACCAGCGACAGCACCGCCCTGGCCGCCGTGCAGGCCTACATCGACCTGCAGCGCTACCGCGACATGGAACTGCTGGCCCGCCAGAATTACTCTCTGCACGAGGAAACCCTCAAGCAGATCGGCCAGCGCACGGAATCCGGCGTGGGCCGGCGCGTCGACCTGGAACAGGCCGGCGGCCGCCTGGCGCTGGCCCAGACCAACCTGATGACCGAAACCACCAACCTGCTGGACGTGCAGCAGCGCTTCCAGCGCGTGACCGGCGCCCTGCCGCCCGAGTCGATGCAGCCGGTGCCGGACATCTCCGACAAGCTGCCGACCAAGCCCGGCAACTTCAACGAGTCGCTGCGCCGCAACCCCAGCTTCCTGTCCAAGCAGGCCGCCCTGCAGGCGGCGGAAGCGGGCGTGGCCTCCTCCAAGGGCGCGTTCTCGCCCAAGTTCGAATTCGTCGCCGCCACCGGCCGCGACCAGAACGACCCGACGCCGGAAAACCGCAACATCCGCAGCTCCAGCGTCCAGGTGGTCATGAACTACAACCTGTACCGCGGCGGCGCCGATTCGGCCCGGGTGCGCCAGACGGCAGCCCAATCCTACGCGGCCCGCGACGTGCGCGACTACACCTGCCGCAACGTCCAGCAGGACCTGGCCGTGGCCTGGAACAACATCACCAGCCTGCAGGAAAAGCTGCCCTTCCTGCGCGACCACGAAATGGCCACGGCCAAGGTGCGCGATGCCTATCGCCAGCAGTTCCAGATTGGCCAACGCACCCTGCTCGACCTGCTCAACACCGAAAACGAACTGTTCGAATCGCGCCGCGCGCTGACCAACGCGGTCTATGACCTGAGGCTGGCCCAGTATCGCTGGCTGGCGCTTTCGCATAAGCTGCTGCCGGCGCTGACGCTGCAGCCCGCGCGCAACGAAATGCCCGAGGAAAACGGCAAGCTGGTGGTGTCCGACGATGTCATCCGCCTGTGCAATTCCACGGTGCCCGATTCGGCGCGGCTGACGCCAGTGCGTGTGCAATACAACGAAGGCACCCTGCCGCCCACGCTGGTGCCGCTGAACGCGCCCGCCGCCCAGGCCCGTCCCTGACGAGGCGCGCGCAAGGAGGCCATATGGCTACAGAGGACAACGACTTTTCACGGTTGGATGCGGACTTCGTCCGCGTGTTGGAAGACTTGATCGACGCCTTGATCGCCAATGGCACCTTGCGCATGACGGACCTGCCGATACAGGCCCAGCAAAAACTCACCCAGCGCAAGCAACAGCGCGCGCGACTCTCGGAGCATCTGGACCTGCTGGATGACGATGATGGACAAGTTATCTGACGCCGCCGCCCGGGAATGGCGCGCCGACGCGCGCGCCGCGCATGACGACCCGCTGCTGGACTGCCTGGTCGAGATCACCCGGCTGCACGGCGTGGCGGCCACCGCGCAGGCGCTGTCCGCCGGCCTGCCGCTGGAGTCGCATCGCCTGACCCCGGCCCTGCTGCCGCGAGCGGCGGCGCGCGCGCAGTTGTCGGCGCGCGTGGTCAAGCGCCCGCTGGACGGCCTGCCGTCGGACCTGTTGCCGGCCATCCTGCTGCTGAATGGCGAGCGGGCCTGCCTGCTGCTCAAGAGGGATGGCGACAAGTGCGTGATCAGCCATCCCGAGCTGGGCGGCAGCGCGGTCGAGATGAGCGCGGCCGAGCTGGACGCGCAATACACCGGCCTGGTCTGTTTCGTGCGGCCGCAGTTCCGCTTCGACGCGCGCGCGCCGGAAGTGGCCAAGGTGCGCGAACGCCACTGGTTCTGGGCCGCCATCATGGAAAACCGGCGCCTGTACCGCGACGCGCTCATCGCCGCGCTGCTGATCAACATCTTCGCGATGGCGATGCCGCTGTTCACCATGAACGTGTATGACCGCGTGGTGCCCAACAACGCCGTCGAGACGCTCTGGGTGCTGGCGCTGGGCATCACCCTGGTGGTGATCTTCAACATGATCCTGAGCACGGCGCGCTCGCACGTGGTCGACAGCGCCAGCAAGCGGGTCGACGTGCGCCTGTCGGCGCAGATCATGGAACGGGTGCTGGACCTGCGCATGGAAGGCCGCCCGGTGTCGGTCGGCTCGTTCGCCGCCAACCTGCGCTCGTTCGAATCGATCCGCGACTTCATCGCCTCGGCCACCATCACCACGCTGGTGGACCTGCCCTTCATCCTGCTGTTCCTGGCCGCGCTGGCCTGGATCTCGCCATGGATGGTGCTGCCACCGGTGGTGGCGATCGTGCTGATCCTGGTGGTGTCGCTGGCCGCGCAGGCGCGCATGGAAGCGCTGACGATGGCTTCTTTCCAGGCTTCGTCGCAGCGCAATGCCACCCTGGTCGAGGCCCTTACGGGGCTGGAAGCGGTCAAGACCCTCAACGCCCAGGGCGCGATCCAGCGCAACTGGGAGCGTTCCACCGAGTTCATCGCGCAGACGGGCGGCAAGCTCAAGCTGATCTCGTCGTCCACCGTGGGCTTCGTGCAGGCGGTGCAGCAGCTGGTGTCGATCGCGGTCGTGATCATCGGCGTGTACCTGGCGCAGGATTCGGCCCTATCGATGGGCGGCATCATCGCCGCCTCGATGATCGCCGGCCGCTGCCTGGCCCCGCTGGGCCAGGTGGCCGGCCTGCTGATGCAATACCAGAATGCCCGCACCTCGCTGGGTTCGATCGACAACTACATGAAGCTGCCGATCGAACGCCCGGCCGAGGCCGAGTTCCTGCACCGCCCGGTGTTCCACGGCGGCCTGGAATTCCGCGACGTCAGCTTCACCTACCCGGGCAGCACCCAGCCGGTGCTCAAGAAGGTGTCCTTCAAGCTCAAGCCGGGCGAAAAGGTCGGCATCATCGGCCGCATCGGCTCAGGCAAGACCACGCTGGAAAAGCTTGCCTTGGCGCTGTTCCAGCCGACCGAGGGCGCGGTCCTGCTGGACGGCGTGGACGTGCGCCAGATCGACCCGGCCGACGTGCGCCGCGCCATCGGCCACGTGCCGCAGGACCCGCTGCTGTTCTACGGCAGCCTCAAGCACAACCTGGCGATGGGCGCGCCCTACGCCGACGACGCCAGCATCCTGGCGGCGGCCAACATGGCCGGCGTGACCGAGTTCGCCAACCTGCACCCGAACGGCTTCGACATGCTCATCGGCGAGCGCGGCGAGTCGCTGTCGGGCGGCCAGCGCCAGTCGGTGGCGGTGGCGCGGGCGCTGATCAACGATCCGCCCATCCTGCTGCTGGACGAACCCAGCAGCAACATGGATCACCAGAGCGAGGCCCAGCTGCGCCGCCGCCTGGGCGAAGCCAGCGCCAACAAGACCATCCTGCTGGTGACGCACCGCACCGCCCTGCTGGAACTGGTCGATCGCCTGATCGTCATCGATAACGGCCACATCGTGGCCGATGGCCCCAAGGAACAGGTCGTCGAAGCCCTGCGCCAGGGGCGCGTCGGACGCGGAAGCTGAGAGCCGCATGGACAACACCACCGCCATCCCGAAACCCGCCCTTGCCCGGCCCGGCCTGCTCAAGCGGCTGTGGCTGCGCATACGCGGCGTCTTCATTTACTTCTTCGACCGCCTGCTCGACGGCGCCGAGAAAGGCAAACCCAAGGCGCGCACCGACTACGTCGGCAACGCCGAATGGGTCATCCACGAATCGCAGGCGCGCGGCGCCCGTGTGCTGCTGTGGACCAGCCTGCTGGCCGTCTTCCTGCTGCTGCTGTGGGCGGCCTTCGGCTATATCGACGAAGTCGTGCGCGGCGAAGGCAAGGTCGTGCCCTCGCGCCAGGTACAGATCATCCAGAGCCTGGACGGCGGCATCGTCGAGGAAATCCTGGTCAAGCCCGGCCAGGAGGTCGAGGCTGGCCAGATCCTGCTGAAGATCGATTCCACCCGCTTCGCCTCGTCGCTGGGCGAAAACAATGCCGAATACCTGTCGCTGCTGGCCAAGTCGGCGCGCCTGAAGGCGCTGGCCACGGGCGAACCCTTCGTCGCGCCCGAAGAAGTGCTGAAGCAGGCGCCCGGCCTGGCCGAAATGGAGCGCAACGCCTGGCAGGCCCGCACCACCGAACTGAACGCCACCGTCAACGTCGCCCGCGAACAGCTCAAGCAGCGCCAGGAAGAACTGCGCGAGACCATCGCCAAGCGCGACCAGGCGTCGGCCAGCTGCGGCCTGACCTCGCGCGAATTGCAGGTGACCCGGCCGCTGCTCAAGAGCGGCGCGGTGTCCGAGGTCGACCTGCTGCGCCTGCAACGCGACGTGGCCCGCTACTGCGGCGAACAGAAAGGCGCCGAGGCCCAGATCGACCGCATCCAGGCCTCCATCAAGGAAGCCCAGAGCAAGCTCGAGGAATCCGAGCTGAACATCCGCAACCAGGCCCGCAACGAGTTGTCCGAGACCAACACCAAGCTGTCGACCCTGCGCGAGGGCAAGCTGGCCCTGGCCGACCGCGTCAAGCTGGCCGAAGTGCGCGCCCCGGTGCGCGGCACGGTCAAGACGCTGTTCAACAACACCGTGGGCGGCGTGGTCCAGCCGGGCAAGGACATCATCGAGATCGTGCCCAAGGACGACACCCTGCTGCTGGAGGTGCGCATCCTGCCGCGCGACATCGGCTTTTTGCACCCCGACCAGAAGGCGGAGGTCAAGTTCACCGCCTACGACTTCGCCATCTATGGCGGTCTGGAAGGCAAGGTCGAGCAGATCGGCGCCGACACCGTGACCGACGAGAAAGGCAATTCCTATTACGTGGTGCGGGTCCGCACGGACCGCAGCACGGTGGGCGACAAGAACCTGCCCATCATCCCCGGGATGGTGGCCGAGGTCCACGTCCTGACCGGCAAGCGCACCGTGTTGCAGTACCTGCTCAAGCCGGTGCTGCGCGCGAAGGCCAACGCCTTTACCGAGCGTTAGAGGAGAGCGAGAAGGCTTTATGAAATCCGTTCCCGTCTTGTTGATTACGCACGACGACCTGTTGTGGCAGCACTGGCGCGCCCTGGATCCGGCGCGCTGGCTGGCGGCCCGCGGGCGCGGCCTGGCGGACCTGCAGCGCTGGCGCGAGCAGGGCCGCGCCCTGGCGGTGGTGGACACCGACCTGCCGCGACTGCCGTCCTGGCAGGACCCCGCCTGGAATGCCCAGCTCGCCGGGCTGCAGGTGGTGGTGGCCAGCGCCAGTCCCAACGACGAACAGGGCTCCCAGGCGCTGGGCGCCGGCGCTTTGGGGTATTGCCACAGCTACGCCCCGGCGCCCGCCCTGGCGCAGGCGCTGGAGGTAGTCGCCTCCGGCGGCATCTGGATGGGTCGTTCGTTGGTGACGCGCCTGCTGCGGCTGGTCACGGAGCGCGCGCAGGACAGCCGGTCCTGGGACAACGGCACCCTGACCGAGCGTGAAACCACCGTGGCGCGCTACGCCGCCAGCGGCCAGTCCAACGCCCAGATCGCCGACGCGCTCGGCATCACCGAGCGCACCGTCAAGGCCCACCTGTCGGCGGTCTTCGAAAAACTCGAGGTGACCGACCGCCTGCAACTGGCGCTGCGGGTGCACGGCATCTCGGCGCCGGCCGATACGCGCAGCAAAATCCCCTCGTGAACCTGTCCTCGAGGACAATACCGCCGCGCGGCGGCCCCCTCTAGTATCTAGGCCATCTTGGATAACTCCCTGAAACGGAACCAACATGGCCAACTCCTCCCCCGCTGTCGTCAACGAAATCACCGGTCGCGCGTGGATACGCAATAGCGACGGGTCCCTGACCGAGCTGCACCAAGGCAGCAAGGTGCCCGCCGGCAGCGACATCGTCACGGCATCGGGCGCCACGGTGGCGCTGCAGGTGGAAAATGGCATGCCGATCGTGATCGGCGAAGGCCGGGCGGTGGCGGTCACCGAGGACATGGCCGGCCCGCTGGCCGACCCGACCGAAGCGGCCGTGGCCGCGCCCAAGGGCACCGACTCCGACCGCCTGCTGGCGGCCTTGCAAGCGGGCCAGGATCCGTTCGACGTGCTGGATCCGACCGCCGCCACCCTGACCGGCGGCAGCGGCGACGACGGCGGCGGCAGCTTCGTGCGCCTGGCCCGTATCCTGGAAACCACCAGCCCGCTGGACCTGGCCTACCCCAATCCGGGCCGTGGCGCCGACACGATCGACCGCGCCTCCAGCGGCGCCGGTGGTGACGGCGGCGCCGCGGGCGACAACAACAACGCGCCCCTGGCCATCAATGACGTTGCCCGCACCGATGAAAAGAGCGCCGTGCGCGGCAACCTGCTGATCAACGACAGCGATCCCGACGGCGATCCGTTGAGCCTGGTCTCGATCAACGGCCGCCCCATGACGCCGAATGGCGTCGCTGTCACCGGCTCCAACGGCGGCACCTTCATCGTGCAGCCGGACGGCAGCTATGTGTTCGTGCCTGGCACCAGCTTCCAGCACCTGCCGGAGGGCCAGACCACGACCACCACGATTTCCTACGTGGTCACCGACCCCAGCGGCGCGACCTCCACCGCCACCGTGGAAGTGACCGTGGTCGGCGTCAATGACCCGGCCCAGATCACCGCCGCCAAGCCGGGCGACGACGCCGGCACGGTCAAGGAAGACGAAGTCTCCACCGCGAATGGCAAGCTCAATGTCGTCGACGCGGACGATGGCCAGTCGTTCTTCGTGGCCGTGGCCGACCGCGCGGGTGTGCACGGCACGTTCTCCATCGACGCCAACGGCAACTGGGTCTACAACCTGAACCAGGCCGACCCGCGCGTGCAGGCGCTGGCCGTGGGCGAGAAGCTGACCGAGACCTTCACCGTCACCACCGCCGACGGCACCACCGGCACGGTCACCATCACCATCAATGGCACCAACGACGCCCCGACCATCAGCGGCGAAGCGGCCGGCGACGTCAAGGAAGACGGCGCGCAGGAGGTCTCGGGCCAATTGGCCAAGCAGGACGTCGACACCAGCGACACCCATACCTGGTCCGTCAACGATGGCGGCAAGGGCCAGTACGGCACCCTGACCGTCGACCAGAACGGCAAGTGGACGTACGTGCTGGACAACAACAGCGACAAGGTCCAGGCGCTGGCCGAGGGCCAGAAGGTCACCGATACCATCACGGTGACCGTCGACGACGGCCACGGCGGCAAGGCCACCCAGGTCATCACGGTCACGGTCACGGGCACCAACGACGCCCCGACCATCAGCGGCACCACGGTCGGCGAGATCCGCGAAGACGACACCAGCGACACCGTGTCCGGCCAGCTGACCCAGCACGACGTCGATACCAACGACACCCATACCTGGACCGTCAACGATGGCGGCAAGGGCCAGTACGGCTCGTTCACGGTCGACGGCAGCGGCAAGTGGACCTACACGCTGGACAACGGCAGCGACAAGGTCCAGGCCCTGAAGGAAGGCGAAACGGTCACCGACACCATCACGGTCACGGTCGATGACGGCCATGGCGGCAAGGCGACTGAAACCATCACCGTCACCATCACCGGCACCAACGACGCTGCCGTCATCACCCCCAGCAAGGACGGCGATGACCAAGGCAACGTCAAGGAAGACGGCAACCTCGTCACCGGCGGCAAGCTGGACGTGACCGACAAGGACGCGGGCGAAGCCACCTTCAACCCGCAGACCGACGCCAAGGGCGAGCACGGCAAGTTCTCCATCGACGCCAACGGCAACTGGAAGTACGAACTCGACAACGACGATCCCAAGGTCCAGGCCCTGGCCGTGGGCGAGAAGCTGGTCGAGACCTTCACCGTCACCACCGCCGATGGCACCAAGAGCACCATCACCGTCACCATCGACGGCACCAACGATGATCCGAAGCTGAGCGGCAAGACCGACGGCGCCGTGGCCGAGGACGGCACCACCAGCGCCACCGGCAAGCTGGACGTCGCCGACGTCGACACTTCCGACACGCACACCTGGACCGTCAGCAACAACGGCGACGGCCAATATGGCAAGTTCACCGTCGATGCCAATGGCAACTGGAAGTACGAGCTGGACAACACCAGCGACAAGGTCCAAGCCCTGAAGGATGGCCAGAAGGTCACCGACACCATCACCGTGACTGTCGACGACGGCCATGGCGGCACCGCCACCAAGACCATCACCGTCGACATCACCGGCACCAACGACGCTGCCGTCATCACCCCCAGCAAGGATGGCGATGACCAAGGCAACGTCAAGGAAGACGGCAACCTCGTCACCGGCGGCAAGCTGGACGTGACCGACAAGGACGCGGGCGAAGCCACGTTCAACCCGCAGACCGACGCCAAGGGCGAGCACGGCAAGTTCTCCATCGACGCCAACGGCAACTGGAAGTACGAACTCGACAACGACGATCCCAAGGTCCAGGCCCTGGCCGTGGGCGAGAAGCTGGTCGAAACCTTCACCGTCACCACCGCCGATGGCACCAAGAGCACCATCACCGTCACCATCGACGGCACCAACGATGATCCGAAGCTGAGCGGCAAGACCGACGGCGCCGTGGCCGAGGACGGCACCACCAGCGCCACCGGCAAGCTGGACGTCGCCGACGTCGACACTTCCGACACGCACACCTGGACCGTCAGCAACAACGGCGACGGCCAATACGGCAAGTTCACCGTCGATGCCAATGGCAACTGGAAGTACGAGCTGGACAACACCAGCGACAAGGTCCAGGCCCTCAAGGATGGCCAGAAGGTCACCGACACCATCACCGTGACTGTCGACGACGGCCATGGCGGCAAGGCGACTGAAACCATCACCGTCACCATCACCGGCACCAATGACACGGCCGTCATCACCCCGAGCAAGCCGGGCGACGATGCCGGCAACGTCAAGGAAGACGGCAACCTCGTCACCGGCGGCAAGCTGGACGTGACCGACAAGGACGCGGGCGAAGCCACCTTCAACCCGCAGACCGACGCCAAGGGCGAGCACGGCAAGTTCTCCATCGACGCCAACGGCAACTGGAAGTACGAACTCGACAACGACGATCCCAAGGTCCAGGCCCTGGCCGTGGGCGAAAAGCTGGTCGAAACCTTCACCGTCACCACCGCCGATGGCACCAAGAGCACCATCACCGTCACCATCGACGGCACCAACGATGATCCGAAGCTGAGCGGCAAGACCGACGGCGCCGTGGCCGAGGACGGCGCCACCAGCGCCACCGGCAAGCTGGACGTCACCGACGTCGACACTTCCGACACGCACACCTGGACCGTCAGCAATAACGGCGACGGCCAATACGGCAAGTTCACCGTCGATGCCAATGGCTACTGGAAGTACGAGCTGGACAACACCAGCGACAAGGTCCAGGCCCTCAAGGATGGCCAGAAGGTCACCGACACCATCACCGTGACCGTCGACGACGGCCATGGCGGCACCGCCACCAAGACCATCACCGTCGACATCACCGGCACCAACGACGCTGCCGTCATCACCCCCAGCAAGCCGGGCGACGACAAGGGCACCGTCCAGGAAGACACCACCCTGACCGCCAACGGCAAGCTGGACATCGTCGACAAGGACGCCGGCGAAGCCACGTTCAAGCCGCAGACCGACTTCCAGGGCCAGTACGGCACGTTCTCGATCGATGCCAACGGCAATTGGAGCTTCAAGCTCGACAACGACGCCAAGGCCATCCAGCAGTTGGGCGCCAAGGAGCACCTGACCGAGACCTTCACGGTCACCAGCGCCGACGGCACCACGGGCCAGGTCGTCATCACCATCAACGGCACCAACGACGCGCCGACCATCACGGGCGCGGCCACCGGCGACGTCACGGAAGACGGCGCCAAGGCAGTGTCGGGCCAGTTGACCCAGCACGACGTCGACGTCAACGACAAGCACACCTGGTCGCTGGACAACGACGGCAAGGGCCAGTACGGTTCGTTCACGCTCGACCAGAACGGCAAGTGGACCTACACGCTGGACAACGACAGCGCCAAGGTGCAGGCCCTGGCCGAAGGCCAGAAGGCCACCGAAACCATCACCGTGACCGTCGACGACGGCAACGGCGGCAAGGCCACCCAGGTCATTACCGTGACGGTCACCGGCACCAACGACGCCCCGACCATCACCGGCACGTCCACTGGCCAGATCCAGGAAGGCAGCAACCAGGACGTGAGCGGTCAGCTGACCAAGCACGACGTCGACACCAACGACACGCACACCTGGTCGCTGAACAATGACGGCAAGGGCCAGTATGGTTCGTTCACGCTTGACCAGAACGGCAAGTGGACCTACAAGCTCGACAACGCCAATCCGGACGTCAAGGCGCTCAAGGATGGCGAACACCTGACCGACACCATCACCGTGACCGTCGACGACGGCCATGGCGGCAAGGCCACCCAGGTCATCACCATCACCGTCGATGGCACCAGCGACGGCGCCGTGATCACCCCGAGCAAGCCGGGCGACGACAAGGGCACGGTCCAGGAAGACACCACCCTGACCGCCAGCGGCAAGCTCGACGTCGTCGATCCGGATGCCGGCGAGGCCGTATTCCGTCCGCAGACCGACTTCCAGGGCCAGTACGGCACGTTCTCCATCGATGCCAACGGCAATTGGAGCTTCAAGCTCGACAACGACGCCAAGGCCATCCAGCAACTGGGCGCCAAGGACCATCTGACCGAGACCTTCACCGTCGTGACCGCCGACGGCACCACCGGCCAGGTCACCATTACCATCAACGGCACCAACGACACCCCGACCATCTCGGGCGTGGCCACGGGCGCGGTCAAGGAAGACGCGACCGACACTACCGTGTCCGGCCAGTTGGCCAAGCAGGACGTCGATGCCACCGACAAGCACACCTGGTCCGTCAACAATGAAGGCAAGGGCCAATACGGCACCTTCACCGTCGACCAGAACGGCAAGTGGACCTATGTGCTCGACAATGACAGCGCCAAGGTTCAGGCGCTGACCGAAGGCCAGAAGGTCACCGACACCATCACCGTGACCGTCGACGACGGCAACGGCGGCACGGCGACCCAGGTCATCACCGTCGACATCACCGGCACCAACGATGCCGCCGTCATCACCCCGAGCAAGCCGGGCGACGACAAGGGCACCGTCCAGGAAGACACCACCCTGACCGCCAACGGCAAGCTGGACATCGTCGACAAGGACGCCGGCCAGGCTTCGTTCAAGCCGCAGACCGACTTCCAGGGCCAGTACGGCAAGTTCTCGATCGACGCCAATGGCAACTGGAGCTTCAAGCTCGACAACGACGCCAAGGCCATCCAGCAGCTGGGCGCCAAGGAGCACCTGACCGAGACCTTCACGGTCACCAGCGCCGACGGCACCACCGGCAAGGTGGTCATCACCATCAACGGCACCAACGACGCCCCGACGATCAGCGGCACGGCCACCGGCGCCGTCAAGGAAGATGGCACCCAGACGGTGACTGGCCAGTTGGCCAAGGCAGACGTCGACGTCAACGACAAGCACACCTGGTCGCTGAACAACGACGGCAAGGGCCAGTACGGCACCTTCACGCTCGACCAGAGCGGCAAGTGGACCTATGTGCTGGACAACAACAGCGCCAAGGTCCAGGCCCTGGCCGAAGGCCAGAAGGCCACTGACTCCATCACGGTGACCGTGGACGACGGCAACGGCGGCAAGGCCACGCAGGTCATCACCATCGACATCACCGGCACCAACGACGCCCCGACCATCGGCGGCACCGCCACCGGCGCCGTCAAGGAAGACGGCACACTGGTCACCACCGGCCAACTGACCACGACCGATGTCGACACCAACGACACGCACACCTGGTCCGTCAACAACGAGGGCAAGGGCCAGTACGGCACCTTTACCGTCGATCAGAACGGCAAGTGGACCTATACGCTGGACAACGCCAGCACCAAGGTCCAGGCCCTGAAGGAAGGCGAAACCGTGACCGACACCATCAAGGTCACGGTGGACGATGGCCATGGCGGCACGGCGGTCAAGGACATCACCATTACCGTCACCGGCACCAACGACATCGCCAAGATCACCGGCCAGTCCACCGGCGCCGTGATCGAGGACAAGACGCTGGTCACCACCGGCAAGCTGACGGTCTCGGACGCCGACGCCGGCCAGAGCGCGCTGATCGCCCAGACCAACGTGGCGGGCAAGTACGGCACGTTCTCGATCGACGCCAACGGCAACTGGACCTACACGCTGAACAACAGCCTGAAGGTGGTCCAGGATCTGCGGCCGGGCGCCGTGCTGAAGGAAACCTTCGAGGTCGTCTCGGCCGATGGCACCGGCAAGCAGCAGATCACGGTCGACGTGATCGGCACCAACGACGCGCCGGTGGCCGCCGACAACGCCACCAGCGTCGATGCCGGCAGCAGCCACACCTTCACCGCCGCCGAGTTCAACTTCAATGACGGCGCCGAGGGCAACCAGCTCGACAGCGTCATCATCACGCGCCTGCCGACGGACGGCACCCTGACGCTCAACGGCCAGGCAGTCTCGGTCAATACCGTGGTTTCGGCCGCGGACATCGCCGCGGGCAAACTGGTCTACACGCCTTCGGCCTCGGGCCAGGACACCTCGTTCGGCTTCCAGGTGCGCGACGATGGCGGCACCGCCAACGGCGGCAAGGACACGTCGGGCGACTACAACTTTGCCATCAAGACCAACAACATGATTACGGGGGAAAACACGGGCAGCGGCACCGGCACCAATCCGCCAATCAGCGGCGGCAGCGGTGACGACATCATCGTCGGCGACAAGGGAGGCACGGTCACCAATGTGGAACCGGGCAAGAACTACAACATCGCGCTGGTGGTGGACACCTCCGGCAGCATGAAGTGGGGCCTGGATGGTGCCCGGGATGCCTCTTACGAGCAATCGCGCATGAAGCTGGTCAAGGATGCGCTGATCAACCTGGCAACGCAACTGAGCAAGCATGATGGCGTGGTCAACGTTGCGTTGATCGGCTTTTCCACGGCGGCCGGGGAACCGCTGACCATCTCCGGACTCACTCCGGCCAAGCTGACCACCCTGTTGAATGCGATCAACGCCCTGTACGCCGATGGCGGCACCAACTATGAATCCGCTTTCAACACCGCAGTACAGTGGTTCAACGGCCAGAACAGCCAGGGCAGTTCGACGGCCGCCGGGTTCGAGAACCTGACATTCTTCCTGACCGATGGCAACCCGACCTACTACATGACCACCGACTGGTGGGGCAATCCGACGGTCGGGGGCAGTGGCAGCAGCACCGACAAGACGACGGTGCAGGAGTCCCTGGCCGGCTTTGGCCCGCTTGCGGACGTCAGCAAGGTGCACGGCATTGGCATCGGCCCGGAAATCAACAAGGACCTGCTGCAACTGTTCGACAATACCGGCGGAAGCGGCGCGACGTCCTATGCCGGTATCGGTTCCGGCAGCAGCGCCACGCTGGCCGACTTCAACAGCAATTCCACGTCCAGCAGCAACTGGAACAATCTGAACATCTGGAGCCGTAGCAACGATGGCAGCGGCAGTTCCATCGGCCGCAGTGGCAATACGCTGCAACTCGTCGACGTCAATGGCGGCGGCCATACGGTGGCGGGCAGCCCGACGTTCACCACGTCCAGCTACGTGAAGTTCTCGTTCGGCGTCAGCACGATCAACTTCGCGACGGGCGACTCGTTCTCGTGGTCCATGCAGCGCTGGGATGGCAGCAAGTGGGTCACCGTGGACAGCGGCAAATACACCGCCGCCCTCTCCGGCTCGCAAACTATCACCACTGGACTGTTCCCGCCGGGTTCGTACCGCCTGGTCTACGACCTCTCCGACAATACGGACAACGGCCAAAGCGCCACAGTCCGCATTGACAACATTGTCCAGACCTCGTTCACCTCGTCCAACGTGGTGAGCTCGAACGGCGGCGACGTCGACATCGTGCTCAAGCCAGGCGACCTCGACGCCGCCTTGCAGGGCGGCAAGGTCAACACGGACCCGGCACCGGTCGGCAACGACATCATCAATGGCGGCGCGGGGCATGACATCATATTCGGCGATACGATCAACACCGATCACCTCACCTGGGGCGATGTCGCGGCGGGCACGCACGACGGGCAAGGCATGAAGGCGCTGGTGGACTACCTGACCTTCAACCTTGGCCGTCCGGCGACCAGCACCGACGTCTACTCGTACCTGAAGGACCACCACGCCGACTTCAACCTGGCCGACGACCCGCGCGGCGGCGATGACACGATCCACGGCGGCACCGGCGACGACATCATCTACGGCCAGGGCGGCAACGATACCCTGTACGGCGACGATGGCAACGACATCATCTATGGTGGCGCCGGCGACGACAAGCTGTACGGCGGCGAAGGCAACGACGTGCTGCATGGCGGCTCGGGCAACGACACGCTGGAAGGCGGCAACGGCAACGACCTGCTGATCGGCGGCAAGGGCGACGACACGCTGATCGGCGGCGCCGGCAGCGATACCTTCAAGTGGGAACTGGGCGACCAGGGCACGACCGCCAAGCCGGCCGTCGACACCATCAAGGACTTCTCGCTGGACAAGCCCGCCGATGGCGGCGACGTCCTGGACCTGAAGGACCTGCTGGTCGGCGAAAAGGATGGCACCCTGACGCAATACCTGAACTTCCACAAGGAAGGCAACAACACGGTCATCGACGTCAACACCCAGGGCAAGCTTGGCACCCAGGGCGCGGACCAGAAGATCGTGCTGGAGAACGTCGACCTGACGCAGGGCGGCCAGCTGAACAACCAGGCCATCATCAATGACCTGTTGCAGAAGGGCAAACTGAACGTCGACCACAGCTAAGCAGCCGGCGGGCAGGGCCATTGCGCGGCCCTGCCCGTTCGGATGACAAGGTATGGCGACGCGGCGCGCAGGCGGCGCGGGGATTTTTTCCGGATATCCACTGGATCACCCGGAAAAATGTGAAAATCCGTTTCATGCGATCAACCCGCCGTTTCCGCGCCACGCTGAATCTGTGCCGACTGGTTTTGCTCTGCCTGGCTTGCGGCTGGGGCGGAAGTTCCGCCCTGGAGATCAACGCCGAGAAGCTGCAAAGCCTGTCGGCCAGCCGCTATGGCGCGCGCGGCGCAAAGGCGGTGACGAACTGGCTGCAATTGCTGCGCGGCGCGGCGCCGCCGCTGGAAAAGGACCGGCTGACGCTGGCCAACGATTTCTGGAACCGCGCACTGCTGTCCGGCGAGGACATCACGATCTGGGGCAAGGATGACTACTGGGCCACCCCGCTCGAATCGCTGGGCAAGGGCGCGGGCGATTGCGAAGACTATGTCATCGGCAAGTATTTCACCCTGCTGTCGATGGGCGTGCCGGCCAACAAACTGCGCTTCATCTATGTCCGCGCGCGCGTGGGCGGCCCGGCCAGCAGCAGCCAGATCGCCCACATGGTGCTGGGCTACTACGAAACACCCAATGCGGTACCGCTGGTGCTGGACAGCCTGGTCTCGACCATCCTGCCGGCGTCGCAACGGCGCGACCTGACGCCGGTCTTCAGCTTCAACGCCGATGGCGTCTACGTCGACGGCAAACCCGCCGCACCGGTTGACCGTCTCAGCCGCTGGCGCGATCTACTCCAACGCATGGAACGGGAAGGCATACGCCCCTGACGTCCGGAACCAAGACTATGTCCATACTTCGACAGCTACTGCTCAGCGTAACCCTCGCGATCGGCGTCATCCTGCTGGGCACCCTGGCGCTCAGCGTCAACGCCGCGCGCGAATACCTGTCCGGGCAATTGCAGGTGCAGGCCACCGACGCCGCCGTGTCGCTGGCACTGTCGCTGTCGCAGCCGGCCAACAATGACCCGGTGGTGCAGGAACTGCTGGTGTCGGCGCTGTACGACGGCGGCCATTTCTCGCTGGTGCGGCTGGCCGACCCGGAAGGCAAGGTCCTGATCGAACGCCAGTCGACCGCCACGGCGGCCTCGGTGCCGGCCTGGTTCCGCGCGCTGGCGCCGCTGGATGCGCGCTCGGCCTCGCACGCGGTCAGCGACGGCTGGCGCCAGATCGGCGAAGTGACGCTGGTGGCCAACGACGCCTACGCCTGGGAAGCCCTGTGGCGCAGCAGCCTGCGCATGATCGCGCTGGTGCTGGGAGCCGGCCTGATCTGGGCGCTGTTCGCCTTCGCGCTGGTGGGATGGATCAAGAACCGCTTGTTGCGCGAGGTCAGCGACCACGTCCGCAGCATCGGCCAGGACTCGCCGCCGCAGCAGATGGAAGCGCGCGTGCCCGAGCTGTCCGGCGTGGTCCAGGCGCTGAACCAGACCCGTGAACGGGTCTACGCCAGCGTCGAGGAACAGAACGCCAAGATCGAATCCCTGGAACTGGAACTGAACCAGGACCCCGTCACGCGCCTGCCGAATCGCAAGTATTTCGTCAACGAATTCCGCCGCGCGCTCGACGCCGGTCCCGCCGCCGGCCCGGCATCGGCCCGCACCGGCATCGACGGCGGCCACGTGCTGGTGTTCCGCCAGCGCGACCTGGCCGACCTGAACCGCCACATGCCGCGCGAATTCATCGACCAGTGGCTGCGCACCGCCTGCGAACGCATCCAGGCCTCGCTCAAGTCCCTGCACGTGGCCGATCCGCTGCTGGCGCGCCTGAACGGATCGGATTTCGCTTTGCTGCTGCCGGGCTGCGCCGCGCCGCAGGCCATGATGATCGCCGAGCAGTTGCGAGCCGACCTGCACGCCTCGCGCATCCCGGTGGGTGAAGGCCACCTGTGCCGCTGGGCCCAGGCCATGGCCGACTACAGCCGCGGCAACCAGGCCGGCCCGGTGCTGTCACGGCTCGATTTCGGCCTGATGCGGGCCGAGAGCGCCGGCAATGACCAGGTCGTGATCGCCGGCGCGGCGGATGCCCAGTCGCCGTCCGAGTCGGGCGAACGGGCCTGGAAGGATGCCATCCTGTCGGCCCTGGAAGCGCACCGTTTCGAGCTGGCCACCGAGCCGCTGTGCGACGCCAGCGGCGCGCCCATCCGCACGGAAGCCATGCTGATGTTGCGCATCGCCGCCGACCAGGCGCCGATCCCCGCCACGCTTTTCATTCCGCCCGCCGTGCGGCTGGACCTGGTTGCCGACTGCGACCTGGAGGCGGTCGCCCTGGGGCTGGACTGGCTCGCCAGTCACGATGGCGAGTTGACGTTGCGCGTCGCCCTGCCCTCGCTGCGCGGCCAGAAGTACTTCCGCCAGTTGGCCTTGTTGCTGACCGAACGCAAGGCGCTGGCGCGCCGCCTGTTTCTCGAAATCGACGCGCACGGGCTGGTCGAATGCCACGAACAGATCGCCACGCTGGCGCGGGTGGCGACCGAGTTCGGCGCGCATATCGGCGTGCGCCGCCTGGCGCAGCAGTTCGGCGCGGTGGCGCAACTGCACACCCTGCCCCTGTCCTATGTGAAGCTGGGCGGCGGTTTCGTCGGCGGCATGTCGCAAAGCCCGGGCAGCCAGCAATTGACTGCCTCGGTGCTGGAAACCGCCCGTAAACTGCGCATCGACGTCTACGCGGAAGACGTGCCGGACAGCGAAACGCGACGCATCCTGGCCGACCTGGGCATCCGCGTGATGCGCGGCCCCGGCGTCAAACTGCCGGCCTCGCCGGCAATGCACTAGTGTGCTGTCCCGCAGATACGCCCGCACGAAATCCACCCCTTGACGCCATGGCGTCGTTGCAAATCCTCGCGATACCTACGGGTAGCACTGCGGTTTGCGCCTAGCCCTGACGCCAAGGGATGAATTTCGTCATACGCACGCATCTACGGGACAGCACACTAGCGCGCCGCGCGCCCCTTCGATTGCTCGTACAGCGGCAGCACCTGCTGGGCCGCCCCTTGCAGGTCGGTGATGCGCGAGGCCGCCGACGGGTGGGTCGACAGGATCTCGGGCGGCGCGCTGCCATTGTCGGCGGCCCCCATCTTCTGCCATAACGTGACCGCCGCGCGCGGATCGAAGCCGGCGCGCGCCGCCAGCTCGACGCCCATGCGGTCGGCCTCGGTTTCATGCGTGCGGCTGTTGGGCAGCGTGAACATCACGTCGCTGAGCTTGCCGCCCAGGTCCGATGCGGCGCTCGAGCCGGTGGCGATGGACAGCACTTGCAGGCCCAGGTTGGTGGCCATCTGCTGCGACACGCGCTCGCGCGCATGTTCACGCAGCGCATGGGATATCTCGTGCCCCAGCACCGCCGCCAGTTCATCATCGGTGGGCTTGATCTTGTTGATCAGGCCGGTATAGACGGCGATCTTGCCGCCCGGCATGCACCAGGCATTGACCTCGTCGCTGGTCAGCACGTGCACTTCCCATTTCCAGGCGGACGCATCGGGGCGGAACACGCCGGTCTGCGCGATCAGGCGCTGCGAGATGGCGCGCACGCGCGCCACCTGCTGCGCATCGCGATCGAGCAGGTTCTTGGCCTGCGCCTGCTTGATGATGTCGGCGTACTGCTGGTTTGCTTCCTGCTCCAGCGCCTGCGACGGCACCATGCTCGACATGTACTGGGTGCGATTGACGCCGATGGCGCCCGACTGGGTGGTGTTCATCCCCGTGCAGCCCGCCAGGGTCGCCAGGGACAGCGCGGCCACCATGCGGCGCAACGGATAGCGGTCTAGGCTCATGCCAGCCTCCTACAAACGGTCAGGAACTCGGTAATGCGGCCGGTATCAGCCCGGCTCGCCGCACTGGCCGCGATGGCGCAGCGCGTGGTCGATCAGCACCAGGGCCAGCATGGCTTCGGCGATGGGCGTGGCGCGGATGCCGACACAGGGATCGTGACGACCCAGTGTCTGCACCATGACCGGTTCGTTGGCGCGGTTGACCGAGCGGCGCTCGACCCGGATGCTGGAAGTGGGCTTGATGGCCAGCGATACCGTCACCGGCTGGCCGGTCGAAATGCCGCCCAGCACGCCGCCGGCGTGGTTGGTCAGGAAACCGTCCGGCGTGATCTCGTCGCCGTGCTCGGAGCCGCGCTGCGCGATGCAATCAAAGCCGGCGCCGATCGAGACGCCCTTGACCGCGTTCAGGCCCATCATCACGTGGGCGATGTCGGCATCCAGGCGATCGTAGATGGGCTCGCCCCAGCCGGCGGGCAGGTTCTCGGCCACCACTTCGATGCGCGCGCCGACGGAATCGCCATCGCGGCGCAACTGGTCCATGTAGGCTTCCAGTTGGGGCACGACCTCGGCGTTGGGCGCGTAGAACGGGTTGTTCGGAACTTCGTCCCAGGATACGAAGGGAATCGCGATCGGGCCCAGCTGGCTCATGTAGCCGCGCACCTTCACGCCGTACTGCTCGGCCAGCCATTTCTTGGCCACGGCGCCCGCGGCCACCGTGGGCGCCGTCAGGCGCGCCGACGACCGGCCGCCGCCGCGCGGATCGCGCAGGCCGAACTTGCGCCAGTAGGCGTAGTCGGCGTGGCCCGGCCGGAAGGTGTCGGTGATGTTGGAGTAGTCCTTGCTGCGCGCATCGGTGTTGCGGATCAGCAGGCCGATGGGGGTGCCCGTGGTCAGGCCCTCGTACACGCCGGACAGGATCTCGACCTGGTCGGCTTCCTGGCGCTGGGTGACGTGGCGCGAGGTGCCGGGGCGGCGGCGGTCCAGTTCGAGCTGGATGTCGGCCGCCTCCAGGGGCATCCCGGGAGGGCAGCCATCGATGACGCAACCGATGGCCGGCCCGTGGGATTCGCCAAAATTCGTGACGGTGAACAGAGTACCGAGGGTATTGCCGGGCATAGGAAGTCAACAGGTGGGTTTGCAAGCAACCCCGATTATGACACCGCCGACGCCAAAGCCTGAATTTCCGCGGCCGGCGCCGGACGCCCCAGCAGGAAACCCTGCATCACGCGGCAGCCGAGCGATTTGAGGATCTCGCGCTGCCCCTCGGTCTCGACGCCTTCGGCCACGACCGGCAGGTGCATCGCCTGGCACAGCCCGAACAACGCCGACACCACTTCGCGGCTGCCGGCGTCGGACTCGAGCGCGGAGATGAAGCTGCGGTCGATCTTGACCCAGTCGATGGGCAGGTGGCGCAGATGGTTCAGGCTGGAATAGCCGCAGCCGAAGTCGTCCAGCGCCACGCCGATGCCCTTGGCACGCAGCGTGTTCAGGATCTTCACGTGCCGCTCGTAATGCAGGATGAAGATCGACTCGGTGATCTCCAGCACCAGCTTGCGCGGCGCCAGCTTGGTCGAGGCCAGCACGTCGGAAACCAGTTGCACCAGGCTGTCTTCGTTCATCTGCTTGACCGACAGATTGACGTGCACGCGCCAGGCGGGCGGCCACAGCGCCGCCTGCGAGCAGGCGCGCTCCAGGATCCATGCGCCCAGCGGCACGATCAGGCCGCTGCGCTCGGCCAGTTCGATCGTCACGGCGGGCGACACGCTGCCCAGTTCGGGGTGGTGCCAACGCAACAGGGCCTCGCAGCCCTGCACCACGCCGGTGCCGCTGTCACACACCGGCTGGTAGTACAACTCGAACTGGTCCATGGCCGCCGTGGTCAGCGCCAGCCGCAGGTCGTTCTCCAGCCCCTGCTGATCGCGCTGGCGCGCCAGCAGGCGGAAATCGAACATGTTCCAGCCCGGCCCGCCGCGCTCCTTGAGCGGCACCATCGCGACCTGCACGCAGCGTTGCAGCTCTTCCACACTGCGACCGTGGTCTGGATACAACGCCGCCCCCACGCGGAACACCGCGATCAGGGGCCGACCGCCCAGTTCATAGGGCACGGACAGGTCCTCGAGCAGCTTGGCCGACACCTGGGCGGCGCCCACTTCATCCACGTCGGGAATGCACACCGTGAATGCGTCGGTGCCGGTACGCGCCACCATCCCACCGAGCGCGCGCGTCAACAGACTGAGCCGGTCCGCCACCATCACCAACAGCGTCTGGTCCTCGCCCGCGCGCAGCATGGCGCTGATCTCGGCGTACTGGTCGAAGCTGACCAGGAAAAAGGCGCCGATGCCCCGAGAGCCGGCGCGGGCACGCGAAATACCCAGGGATTCGCGCTCATCCTGGGCCGAGCCGCGGGGTCCGAAAATGCCTCGGCCCGACTGCCTTTCGGCCTGGTTCAGCCAGGCGCGCGCGCGGCGCTGCAGCTCCTGCTGGCTCAGGACACCGGTCAATTCGTCACGCGTCAATCGTCCGCGCAGGACGCGTTCCCGGCGGACGAAGAACAAACATATCGCTGCAAGTGCGCCCGCGAGCGTCAGGCACAGTGCGAGCAGGTAACTCTCACGCACGGAGCCCCCTATCTAGAAACCCTTGGCGTTGTGGTCCGGAAAGAAACCCAAGGGCTGTAACATTTTTTAAATTATGCATTATTTTCGCAAAAAAACGCCACACTTCAGAAGCAACGCGCTCCCTTTCCTTCGATTCCTGCCCTGATCTGATTGCTCGCGAGGGGTCATGACGGTCCTTGGATAGCAGTCGCTGGCCGCTCCATTGCGCCATGCCGTGCCCTTACTACGACACCCCGGGCCGGAAAATTAATACGGCCTGTCTCAATAGTTGTCATCCGGGCAATTATCACGAGCGAAATAATTGCACAGGTTGTCTGATATCGCTGCTGACTTCGTAATATTCTGTATGTTTTGTGACATACGGAATTACAGCGTACACGGCGACACTGAGGTATTAGTAACGTGTGTCACGTTTCTTATCCAGCATTTTTCCCAATCGGGCACTTGCGTGGCCTGACGTTCCCCCCTTTCATTGGCAGGCCGGCATCGAACGGCACCGGCAACGGTGCAGGCCACGAAGGGAAGCCTTGATCCATGTCCACACTACGCCGGCTGATCCTCTGCACCGCCCTCCTGATTGCCCTCATCCTGCTCGGCACCCAGGCCCTGGGGATGCTGGCCGCCCATCGCTATCTGAACACCCAGCTGGCGCAGCAGGGTGAGGTCGGCGCGAACGCGCTGGCCTGGGCCCTGTCGCACGACGCGACCGGCGTCCAGGACAAGGCCAGACTGGCCGACGAATTTTTCACGGCCGGCGCCTACGCCCTCGTGCGGATCACGGGAGAAAACGGGGACACCCAAGTCGAGCGGCGCAAGCCCGCGCCCGACCGGCCGGACCTGGCGCGTGACTGGCGCAACGGCTGGCTGGCGATGGAAGCGCCAGCGGCCACCCGGCCCTATCAGGCGCCCGACGGCCGCCGGCTCGGCACGGTCACGGTCCAGGCCGACGCCCGGCTGGCGCGCGACACGCTGTGGCAGGGCGGCGTGCGGGTCATCGGCCTGACGTTGGCCGCGGCCGTCTTCTGGGTGCTGTTCGCCGCCAACCTGCTGCGCTGGATCGAAGCGCGCGCCGCCCGGGAGATCCACGACCGGGCACGCGCGCAGGCGTCGGATGGCGGCGCGCCCGGCCGCCCCGGCGAACTGACGGACCAGGCCCTGGTCGACGCGCAGCGCCAGGTCGCCGCGACGGTGCAGGAACAGAACGCACGAATCGAATCGCTGCAGAGCGAAATCCATCGGGACGCCGTCACCCGCCTGCCCAACCGCAAGTACTTCATCGACCATTTCCGCCAGGCCCTGGCGGACCCGGCGCCCGAAGCCGGCGGGCACATCCTGATGTTCCGGCAACGCGACCTGGCGCAGATCAATCGGCATTTGTCGCGCGCCTTCACCGACCAATGGCTGCGCTCCTCCTCCGACCGCTTGCGCAAGCTGGTCGACGGCGGCGGTGATGGCGACATGACGCTGGCGCGGATCAGCGGCTCGGACTTCGCCCTGCTGATGCCGCGCACCTCGGCGCCCCAGGCCGGCCTGCTGGCCGAGCGCGTGCGGCATGAACTGCGGTCGCTGCGCGTGCCGATGGACAAACACGGCTGGTGCCGCTGGGCCCTGGCGATGGCGGCCTTCACGCCCGGCGACAACATCAGCGACACCTTGGCGCGGCTGGATCATGCGCTGATGTGCGCGGAAAGCGCCGACGACGATCAGATCGCCCCGGCCAGCCAGGCCGCCGACAGTACGCGCATCGGCGAATACAGCTGGCACGACGCGCTGTCCACGGCGCTGGAGCAACACCGTTTCTCGCTGTCCGTGCAACCCTTGGCCGACGTGTCCGGCGCCCCGTTGCATTACGAGGCCAGCCTGACGCTGCACGATGCCGAAGGCGCGGACCCGGTGCCGGCCTCGATCTTCATGCCACCCGCGGTGCGATTGGGGCTGTCGGCGGAATGCGACATCCAGGCCATCCGCCTCGGGCTGGACTGGCTCTACACCCATGCCGACGCGCTTACCGTGCATGTCTCGCTGGCCTCGCTGGCGCAGGGCGCTTTCCTGTCGAGGCTGGAACGCATGCTGGCCGACCGGCCGGCCCAGGCGTCACGGCTGATCCTGGAAGTGGATGCCGCGGCGCTGGTGGAGCACGGCGCCGACATGCGCCAACTGTGCCAGATCGTCAGCCAGGGCGGCGGCCGTATCGGCCTGTCGCGCCTGTCGCAGCAGTTCGGCGCGATGGAACACCTGCACGAATATCCCTTGTCCTACGTGAAGCTCTGCGGCGGCTTCGTCACCGGCATCCTGCACAGCCCGGGCAGCCAGCACCTGGCGGCCACCGTCGTGGCCACCGCGGTATCCCTGCGGATGTCGGTATACGCCGAAGATGTGCCCGACGAAGCCACCCGCGCCATCCTGGAGCAAATCGGTGTCCGCGCGATTCGTGGCGCTGTCGTAAACTTCGCCCGCGCGCACGACCTCGCGCCTGACCAACAATGGGTTTCTAGTTGACGGAAGGATTGTTTCTTCGCACCCGCTGGCGGTCGCGCCAGCGCCGCGCGCCGCGCGCCCGTCCGGCCGGATCCGCCTGGCCGGAATGGCTGGGCGCCGTGCTTTTCTGGCCAGGCACCGCCCTGGCCGCCGGATCCGGCCATTCCCCTCCAGACCTGCAGATCGGCCTTGCCGCAGGCATCGCCGTGGCTTGCGCCGCGGCCTGCGCCGTCGCCTGGATTTATTCGCGCGCGGCGATCTTTGGCGCCGGCCTGGCATTCGCGCTGGTCGAAGGCATATTGCGCGCCCAGCCGGCGCTGTTTCCCGCCGGCGCATTGCAGGCAGGTTCGTACGCCGCGCTGCTGGCCCTGTCCATTCCCCTGATCTCGGGCCGCCCCGTCGCCTCGCGGCTGGCCGCGGCCTGCCACTGGACCTGCATCGCATTGACCGGCGTGGCAGCGCTGGCGCTGATCTTCGTCTATGACGGTGACGGCGGCATGGCGCCTGCGCTGATCGCCGGCGCGGGCGCCACCGCCAGCGCGGTACTGGCCCTGTGGTTCCTGGCCGCGGCGGCGCGATCCGGCCCGCAACGGGCCGCGACGGCGGCGCTGGGCCTGGCCTATCTGCTGTCGATCGCGATCCTGGCGCGCGACGCCGGATTCGTGCCCGGCGACGGCTCCCTGGTGTTGCCGCTGGCGCGGCTGCTGCTGGTGCTGGCCGCCCTGCTCCTGGCCGGGTTGGCCCAGCGCGGCACAGGCTCGGCCGCCCCCCACGGCAGGGCCGACGCCGACCAATTGGTACAGGGTGAACTGCGGCTGGTGGAAATGGCGAGCGCGCTGGACTCGCAGCGCCAGATGAACGCCCTGATCTCGCACGAACTGCGAGCGCCGCTGGCCACGATCAGCGCGGCCGCCCAGTCGCTCGACATGATCCTGTCCGGCAGCGGCGAAACCGTCGATAACCGCCTGGCCCGCATTCACCGGTCGGTGAGCCGGATGACCGAGCTGATGGAGCAACTGCTGAACCAGGACCGGCTCGGGGAACAGGCCTGGACGCCGCGCGGCGAACTGACCGACATGTCCGAGCTGGCCAGCGACGTCGTCATGGCCATGCAGCCCGACACCGCCCACGCGCTGCGCCTGCAGACGAGCGGCGATGCGTTGCCGGTGTACTGCGACCGCCCGTTGACCAGCGTGGTGGTCCGCAACCTGATCCACAATGCCGTCAAGTATTCGCCGGCCAGCGAACCGATCCGGATCGAAACCGGCCAGGTCGAGGTAAACGGCGCGCCGATGGCATGGGTAGCGGTGACCGACCGCGGCCCGGGCATCGGCCCGGATGAACAGGCGCGCATCTTCGAGCCGCGCTTTCGTCGCGCCGCGCATCGCGAGACCCAGGGGATGGGGATCGGCCTGTACCTGGCGCGGCGCATCTGCCAGAGCCAGGGCGGTTCACTGACGATGCAAAGCGAAGTGGGCGTAGGCACGCGTTTCGTGATTACGCTGCCCGCCCGGGCGCCCGCGCCGGGCGAGCGCGATCAGGCGGCGAATACGTAGCCCTGTCCGCGCACCGACAACACCGGCAGCTTCAGGCCCGCGCTCTGCGCCTTGGCGCGCAAGCGACTCACCAGCACATCGATACGGCGCAGTTCGAAGCCGCCCGGGCTGTCGGGCAGGAACAGCTCGGCCAATGCCTGGCGGCTGACCGCCGAACCCGCCGCATCCATCAAGGCCATGAGAAAAGTGCGCTCCTGGGCGCTCAGGTGCAGCGAGGCGCCGTCCGGCGCCACCAGGATCCAGCCGCCGTCCTGCAACGACCAGGAGGTGTCGGCGGCCGCGCGGGTTTCAGCATCGACCGGCCGTGGCGCCTTGGCCAGGCGCATGCGGCGCGCCAGGCTGCGGATGACCGAACTGAGTTCGAGCAGGTCGACCGGCTTGGTCATGTAGACATCGGCGCCGCCTTCCAGGCCGCGCACCCGGTCTTCGAGCGCGCTGCGGCCCGTCAGCATGACGATGCCGACGGGGCTGAGCGCCCGCAGGCGCGTCGCCACTGAAAAACCGTCCTCTCCGGGAAGATGGGCATCGAGAATGACGATATCGCAGGGTTGCTCCTGCAAACGGCGGTAAAACGCCGCGGCATTGTCACAGGCGAACGCCACACGGAAACCGTACCCGCCCAGGCCCAACGCCAACTCCTCCCGGAAGTCCGCATCATCCTCAAGCAGGCCGATACACAGCAAACCATCTGCGCCAGGCATATTCAGAGTGCTTTATATTGAAAATTGTCGACAAATGCCCCAGTGACAGGCATGCCATCCTGAGTGTCCCGCAGGCGACAATCTTACGACTTTTACAATGGAAACGAATGATTGCAGAGAAAAAAACTGCGATTTTTCGCCTCATTGCGCCAATTTTCCGCATCTTCCGCGCTCAAAAGACGATTTTGTCGTCACCAAACGCGCAAAACGAACATCAAGACGAACAGCTGACTTCGATGCCGTTGGCCCAGTCCGGCGGCAGGCCGGCATACTTTTCGTAGCCAACTCTGGCCGTGAACGGCGCCCGCAACAACGTCATCAGGGTGTCGATCTCGCTGGCGTCGCCGGCCTTGGCGGCGCGGATCGCCTCTTCCGCCAGATGGTTACGCAATACATATAAGGGATTGACCCGATTCATGGCCTCGGCCACCTCGGCCGCCGCACGCCCGTCCTGGGCGTGGCGCGCCAGCAGGCGGTCGAGCCAGGCCGATGCGGCGGCGCGGTCTATGAACAGGTCCTGGAACGGGGCCCGATCGCCCGACACCGCATCGGCCAGGCGGCGCCAGGTCAGGGTGAAGTCGGCCTGGTTGGCGTCCATCAGCTTTAGCAGGTCATCCAACAACGGTTCATCCGCCGGCCGCCACGCCGCCAGGCCCATCTTGGCGCCCATGCGGTCATGGAAAGCGCGCGTGAACACGCCTTCGAATTCGTCCAGCACCGCGCGCAAGCCGTCGACGTCCGGGGCCAGCGTGTGCAGGCTGCCGCCCAGCCGGTAGAGATTCCACAGGGCCACGGAAGGCTGTCGATTCCAGGAATAACGGCCTTCCGAATCGGAATGGTTGCAGACATGGCCCAACCGGAATCCGTCCATGAAGCCGTAGGGACCATAGTCGAGGGTCAGGCCCAGGATCGACATGTTGTCGGTGTTCATGACCCCGTGGCAGAACCCCACGGCCTGCCAATCCGCCATCAGCAGCGCGGTGCGCCGGGTGACTTCGCGCAGCAGCCGCACATAGGGCGCGGCCTCGTCCTGGGGTTCACCGGCCGGCGTGGCCCGGCATTCGGGGTAATAGCGGTCGATCACGTAGTCGGCCAGTGTCCTGAGCATGTCCGGCTGGCGGCGCGAGGACCAGTGTTCGAATGAACCGAAGCGCACGAAGCTGGGCGACATGCGCGTCACGATGGCGGCGGTTTCCACGGTTTCGCGCCACACCGGATCGTCCGAGGCGACCAGCGCCAGTGCGCGGGTAGTCGGTATGCCCAGGCCGTGCATGGCCTCGCTCGCCAGGTATTCGCGCACCGACGAGCGCAGCACGGCGCGGCCGTCGCCCATGCGTGAATAAGGCGTCAGGCCCGACCCCTTGAGCTGCAGCTCCCAGGCGCCTCCCGGTCCCTGAATTTCGCCCAGCAAATGGGCGCGGCCGTCGCCCAATTGCCCCGCCCAGACGCCGAACTGATGGCCGCTGTAGACCGCGGCCAGCGTATCGCCGCCGGGCAACGGCTCGGCGCCTGAAAACACCCGCAGGAATTCCGGCGTCCGCAGCGCCGACGGGTCCAGCCCGATCAATGCCGCCGCATCCGCATTGGCATGCAGCAGGCGCGGCTGGTTCAGCGGCTGAGGCGCCAGGCGGGTGTAGAACGCGGCGGGCAATGCGGCAAACGAGTTGACGGCCCGCAGGTCGGACAGGGAATGGACATTCACGCGCGTTGCCTCCTGGCGGCCCGCTTGGCCGGCCGCACATAGAAAATGGCGCTGAAGAAGAAAATCGTCGACAGCGCGATCTCGCCCCACGCCATCAGCACCGACAGCGGCGCCGGGTCCGACATGGCGCGCACCGCCCCCTCCATCAGGTACAGCAGCGACAACATCGCGGCCCACTGGTAGGTGTAGAGATTGCCGCGCACGATGCCGCGCAGCGGCAGCACCAGCGGTAAGGCCTTGAGCAGCATCCAGGAGCCCCCCGGGCGCAGCGGCGCCACCAGCGTCTCCCAGGTGACGCACAGCACGATCAGGGCGAACAGCGACACCGAGGCCGCCAGGCGCAAGCGAGGGTTGAGTTCAGGGTTCATGCTGCTATTATCGCCTGATGAACCGCCCCGCCGAGCCTGCCGCCGCCGCGCCGGCGGCCACCCAGCCCCTGCCCCCGCGCGCATCGTGGGCCGCGCGGGTCGGACGCGCTTTTGTCTTCACCGCGCAGCGCGCCGACGAGGAAAAGCTGCTGCAGGTCGCGTCCAGCCTCACCTTCACCACGGTGCTGGCAATCGTGCCGATGCTGGCCGTGGTGCTGTCGCTGTTCACCGCGTTCCCCGTATTCCAGGAATTCCGGGTCGCGCTCGAGGACTTCCTGACCAATAGCCTGATGCCACCGTCCGTCTCGGACAACATCATGGACTACCTGAACCAGTTCGCCCGCCAGGCCTCGCGCCTGACCGCGATCGGCGGCGGCTTCCTGCTGGTCACGTCGCTGCTGCTGATCATGACCATCGACAAGGCCTTCAACGACATCTGGCATGTCACGCGGCAGCGCCCGCTGCCGCAGCGCGCCCTGGTCTACTGGGCGGTCATCACCCTGGGCCCGGTGGTGGCCGGCGCCAGCCTGTGGGCCACGTCGTTCGTGGCCCGCGAATCGCTGGGGTTGGTGCGCGACGTGCCCGAAGTGGTCAGCGTCGCCATCTCGTTCATTCCGCTGGTATTGACCGGCCTGGGCTTTGCCGCCCTGTTCGTGGTGGTGCCGAACCGGCAGGTGCTGTGGCGCGACGCGCTCATCGGCGGCTGCGTCACCGCGGTCGCGCTGGAGGTCATGAAATCGGCGTTCGCCTACTATCTGACGCGCTTCCCCACCTATACCGTCATCTACGGCGCCTTCGCCACGCTGCCGATCTTCCTTTTGTGGATCTACCTGTCCTGGCTGGCGGTGCTGCTGGGCGCCACCCTGGCAGCCAGCGCGCCGCTCATCCGCCTGGGCCGCTGGGAGTTCAACCGCTACCCCGGCGCCCCGTTCGTCGACGCGCTCGATGTCCTGCGCGCGCTGCGCCGGGCGCAGTCCCTCACCCCGCCCGGCCTGCCCGCCAATGTGCTCGCCTCCCGCCTGAAACTGCACCAGGACGAGCTGAACGACGTCCTTGAAACGCTCGGCGACATGGGCCTGGCCACCCGCAGCCCAGACCATCTCTGGGTGCTGACCTGCGATGCCCGCGAGACGTCGCTGGCGCCGGTGGTCGACCGTTTCCTGCTGGATCGCGGTCAACCCCGGGTGCGCAACGACGCCGAAATCCTGCGGGTCGCCGCGGCGGTGATTTCCCGGGAAAATGCGCCCGTGCTGGAAGAACTCTGCAGAGAAGCGCAAAATACCGGAAATGACGTCGCCCCGGTATTGCAGCTGGAAGCGAACAAGAAATAGCAATCAGGGCGTCATGCGCCCAGGAGAAACCGATGTTGAAGGTCAGCGAAATTCTGCGCGTCAAGGGAGACACGCTTTACACCGCATCGCCGGACATGCCCGTGTCCCAGGCCGTGCAAACCATGAGCGAACAGGATATCGGCTCGCTCGTCATCATGGAATTCGGCACGCTGGTAGGCATGCTGACGTTCCGCGAGATCATCCGCCACATGCATGCGCACGGCGGCGCGGGCGAAACCACCATCCGTTCCATCATGGACGACGCGCCGGTCAGCGTATCGCCCAATACCAGCGCCGACGAAGTGCAGCGCCTGATGCTCGAAAAGCATGCGCGCTACATCCCCGTCATGGACGGCCCGACGCTGATGGGCGTGATTTCGTTCTACGACATGGCCCAGGCCATCGTGGCCGCACAGCAGTTCGAAAACAACATGCTCAAGGCCTATATCCGCGACTGGCCCGCGGAAAGCGCGGAATCGACCCAATCCTGAGCCATTGGCGGTTGCCTGGCGGCGGCCTGGTCCGCCGGCCTGCAGGGGATATCCGTAAAAACGCCCGGGCGGCCTCGCGGCCGTCCGGGCGTTTTTGCGTTCAGGCCGTTCCGATGGATGCTCAGGCGCTCGCGGGAGCGGCCGTCAACGAAGCGCCGTCGCGTTCGGGCGGCACATGCCGCTGGCTGCGCCAGGCGTCATAGATCAGCGCGGGGTCATTGGCGGCCAGCAGCGCCGGATCCGACAACATGCGGCGCCAGCGCCGCGCGCCCGACTGGCCGTTCACCAGTCCCAGCATCGGCCGGGTCATCACCCGCAGCGGCACGCCCTGCGCCACCTGGCGCGCGGCGTATTCCATCATCGCATCGACCACCTGGGCATCGCCGGGCAGGCGCACCGACGGCCACAATTGCAGCGACACTTCCGACAGCACCCGCGGCGTGTGCCAGGCCGCGCGGCCCAGCATGACGCCATCGAAGTCGGCCGCCGCGCGCACCGATTGCGCGGCATCGGCCAATCCGCCATTCAGCACGAACACGCAGTCCGGGAAATCCCGCTTGAGCTGGCTGACCACCTCATAGCGCAGCGGCGGGATCTCGCGGTTGTCCTTGGGCGACAGGCCCTTGAGGACCGCATTGCGCGCGTGGGCGATGAACACCCGGCAGCCGGTGTCGTAGATCTTGCCGACGAAGTCACGCACGAAGGCGTACGACTCGTCATAGTCCAGCCCCAGGCGATGCTTGACCGTCACCGGGATGTCGACCGCGTCCTGCATCGCCTTGATGCAATCGGCCACCAGGTCCGGCTCCGCCATCAGGCAGGCCCCGAATGCGCCCTTCTGCACCCGTTCCGACGGGCAGCCGCAGTTCAGGTTGATTTCGTCGTAACCCCATTGCTGTCCCAGCCTGGCCGACTGCGCCAGCGCGTCCGGTTCGCTGCCACCCAGCTGCAACGCGACAGGGTGCTCGGCTTCGTCGAAATCGAGATGGCGCGCCACGTTGCCATACAGCAGCGCGCCGGTGGTGATCATTTCTGTATACAGACGCGCGCGCGGCGCCAGCAGCCGGTGGAAATAGCGGCAATGCCGGTCGGTCACGTCGATCATCGGGGCGACGCACAGTCGCCAGTCGGGGGAGTCCAAGAATCACTCAGCAAAACAAGGGGATGCGGTATTTTACGGTGCTTGGCGCGATTCTGCCGGGCGGGTCCCGCGGGCGGGCCGCCAGACCCTGCCGGCCATGTGGTCTAAAATTGCGCCGCCGCCGCGTGCACGCATGTCCAGGCGTCCGTCACCCGCGTTCGTTAACCCCTATTTTCCTGACATCAATGGCCGTTTTCACCCCCGTATCCGACGACGACGCGCGCGCCCTGCTGGCGCATTTCGACCTGGGCGAGTTCGTCTCGCTACGAGGGATCACGGCGGGCATCGAAAACACCAATTACTTCCTGCACACCAGCCGTGGCGAGTACGTGCTGACGCTGTTCGAAGTGCTGACGCACGCGCAATTGCCGTTCTACATCGAGCTGATGTACCACCTGGCCAGCCGCGGCATTCCGGTGCCACAGCCGCAGACCCTGCGCGACGGCACCCGCCTGACCACACTGCACGGCAAGCCTTGCGCCATTGTCTCGCGCCTGCCCGGCGGCTACGAGCCTGCACCGGGCGCGGCCCATTGCGCCCTGGCCGGCGCCACGCTGGCCCGCGCCCATGTGGCGGCGCGCGACTTCCCGATCCAGCAACCCAACCTGCGCGGTCTTTCCTGGTGGATCGAGACGGCGCCCAAGGTCCTGCCCTTCCTGGATCCCGGCCAGGCGCAGTTGCTGCAATCGGAACTGGCCGCCCAGCAGGCCGCCGCGGCCGCCCCGTCCTGGCGGACGTTGCCCGCCGGCCCCGCCCATTGCGACCTGTTCCGCGACAACGTGCTGTTCGCCGGCACCTTCGAAAACCCGCTCATGGGCGGCATCATCGATTTCTATTTCGCGGGTTGCGACACCTGGCTGTTCGACGTTGCCGTCAGCGTCAACGACTGGTGCATCGAACGCGATACCGGTGAATTCATCCCCGAGCTGGTCGAATCCTGGCTGGACGCCTACGCCCGCGTGCGGCCATTCACCGACGCGGAACGTGAAGCCTGGCCGCTGATGCTGCGCGCCGCCGCCCTGCGCTTCTGGCTGTCGCGCCTGTACGACTTTTTCCTGCCGCGCCCGGCCCAGACGCTCAAGCCACACGACCCCCGACATTTCGAAAGAGTGTTGCAGGCGCGCCACCGCCCCGGCCTGCCGGTATTGCCGTAATCGTTACGCCCCCCATAATTGGGGGTAGCACGTCCCTTATTGAGAGATCACCCCCAAGAGAGCCATGCAAGCAGCATTCCTACCCGCGTCTTCCGGCTGGCAATGGGTTCGAGACGGCTTCCGTCTGTTCCGCAAGCAACCCCTGGCCATGTACACCTGGGCGCTGGTCAACAGCCTTCTGGTGATTTTCGCCTTCGCCGCGCAGATCGTCGGCCCGATCCTGTTCATTGCGCTGATGCCGTCGGTCACCCTGATGAGCCTGGCTGCCTGCAAGCACGTCGAGGCGGACCGCGTCATGCTGCCTTCGATGTGGGCCAAGCCCTTGAAGCAGCCCGGGGTGCTCCGCAAATTGTTCCTGATGGGCCTGCTGTATGCCGCCGTGAGCCTGACGGCCGGACTTGCCACGTTCCTGCCGTTCTCGTCGGCGTTCGCCGAAGGCATGCGCATCGCCTCCATCGAGAACAGCATGGAACCCATCCTGATGGCAATGCGCGCGCCGCTCATCATTTTCACGATCGTCTATATCGTGATCGCGGCGCTGTTCTGGTATGCGCCGGTCCTGGTGGCCTGGCACGGCCTGCGACTGACCCAGGCGCTGTTTTTCTCGGGCATCGCTTGCTGGCGTAACAAATGGGCCTTCCTGGTCTACGCGGCCACGTGGGTCCTGATCGCGCTGTTCCTGGACCTGTGCTCGGGGCTGCTGATCGCCATCGGGCTTTCGCCGCAACTGGCCAGCACCCTGCAGATCCCATTCACGATCGCCGCGGCAGGCGTGTTCTATTGCAGCTTCTATCCGTCGTACACCTCCGTGTTCGGCATCAATAGTCCCAGCCCGAATCTCGACAACGGCCACGGCGCCCAGGCATGACGCGATCCGGCGGGGCGGCAACGCCCTGCACACCTTCACCACGCGCCCGCCACGCGATACGAACGCCACGTCAATGGCGTGCCGCATGCCGAAGGTGTGCACCGCCCGGCAAGGGCGCAGCAGAATCCCCGATCTCGACCCTGGCGCTCGACGGCACAGCAACCCCCGCATCCGTCCCATCCAACCATTGACCCGCAGCAGCCTGAGCCGTGCCTGCGGCAAGCGTCGCCGGTCGTTCATCCCAGCCCCCTGGACAGCTGGACCGCGATGGGAAACGCCAGCACCAGGAACGTGCAGGGAAAAATGCAGCCGATCAACGGCAAAAGCATCTTGACCGGAGCCTGCATCGCGAGCCGCTCGGCTCGCATGTGACGCTCGCTGCGGCAATGGGCTGCCTGCGCCCGCAGCAAAGGCCCCAGGCTGATCCCCAGCGCGTCCGCGTGCGCCAGGGCCGTGGCCCAACGATGAACCAGCGGGCTGCCGCAACGATCCGCCATGGCCTGGATGGCCGCCCCCCGGGGGACTCCGGCACGGACCTGCGCCAGCGCGCCGGCCAACGCGTCACGCAACGGTCCGGATGGACCATTCGCGGCGGCCGCCTGCAACGCTGCATGTGCGCCGAGCCCCGCCTCGACGCACAGGGTCATCATGTCGAGCATGAACGGCAGGCCGCGTTCGATCCCACGGCGCCGTGCCACGCCCTGCGCCCGCAGCCATGCGAACGGCAGCAGCGCCGCCGTGAAAGCGACGGCCCCGCCCGCAATCGCCCAGGCCGGTCCGCTCGCCGCGAGCTGCATCGGCGTCCATGGCGTCTGTATCCCCTGCGGCTGCACCCCTATATCAGCCACCATGCCCGCCACCGGCTGCCGCAACAGGTAAGCCACCCCCAATAACCCGACACCGCCGATCGATGCGGCGACGCTCAGGGCCAAGACATGCCCCTCCCTGACTTGCGGCGGCAATCCCGCCCGCATCAGCGCCCCGCTCAGCCAAGCGCGCCAGCGCCTCGGGCAGAACCGGTCCAACGCCGGCGCGACACCCGTGAGCCAGGGCCAGGCCAGACGCCACCACCACGGCACGGCGCCGGGAATGGGAGCGAGGTCGGGATTCGGGCGGGGGCCGCCCCGCATGGCAGGACGCAGGACACGCCATGTCCCCCAGCCCGCTCCCAGCCCCGCCGTGATCATTCCAAAATACAGCCACATGGCGCCTCCCGCTTCAAATATCGATCCGGACGATGCGCCGGATCAGCAGCACCCCCGCGGTCTCGAGTCCGCCCAGCACGGCCAGCACCGTCCACCCGGCAGGCGTGTGCCAGAGCGGCATCATGATGTCCGGCTCGAGCCGATCCAGCACGATCAGCAGCAGCACCGGCAACGCGCCCACGATCCAGGCCTGCATGCGCCCCTGCGCGGTCAAGGTCCGCAGCCTGGCCTGCAACTGCAGCCTGGCAGACAATGTCTGCGCGATGCTGTCGAGCGCTTCGGCCAGGTTGCCACCGGTCTGCGCGGCGGTGCGCATGGCCGCCACCATGAGGGTTGTGGATTCGGCCGTCATTCTCGTGTTCAGGCGCGCCAGGGCCTCGTCCCACGGCACGCCCAGCCGCTGTTCCCGCAGCATCAAGCCAAACTCCTGTGCCAGCGGCGCCTCGCCCTGCGCCACCACTTGCCGCAAAGCGGGCATCAAGGCGACACCCGCCCGCAGGGCCGACGCCAGCATCAGCAAGGCCATGGGCAATTGCTGTTCGAAGCGCCGCACCCGCCGACGTCGCAACAGGCCCGCCAGCATGGCCGGCGCCCGCAATGCCGCCACGCCCGTTCCAACGGCGGCCATGCCGCTCGCCGTGAGCGCGAAGGCCGACATTGCCGCCAGCAGCGCCAACGTCACCGCGCAGGCCCAGAGCCGGGCGGGTTCGACGAACAGGAACAGTTCCGTGAACCGCAGGTCCGCATCCCGCGTGTAGCGCTCGCGGTAGCGCCGCAAGGCTGGCGCCAGCCGGCGCGCCGCCCACCACGCCAATGTCGTGACGCAGATCATCGCTCCCGCCGCCGCCAGCCACATCATGGCGAGGCCGCCAGGCCATCCGAGGCCGTGCCGGCCTGTCCGGCCGCAAACCAGGCCATATCCAAGCCCGCCCCCGCCTGCTGCCATTCCGGCGCAAAACTGGGTATCGTGCCGCAGCCGCTGAATCCGCCGGCGCGCTCGTGCCGGAATAGATCCTGCAGCTGAATCCGGCCGCTCTCCATGCCGGTGACTTCCGCGATCGAAAGCACCACCCGGCGTCCGTCGGGCTGGCGTGCCAGTTGCACGATGATGTCGATGCTCGCCGCGATCTGCTCACGCACCGCCGTCAATGGCAGATCCAGTCCCGCCATCAGGATCATCGATTCCAGGCGCGCCAGCGCGTCGCGCGACGAATTGGCGTGCAATGTGGTCAGGGAACCTTCGTGTCCGCTGTTCATGGCGGTCAGCATGTCGAACGCCTCTGCCCCGCGGCACTCACCCACCACGATCCGGTCCGGCCGCATCCGCAGGGCATTGCGAACCAATTCGCGGATATCGACGCGCCCCCGGCCCTCCTGATTGGGAGGACGGGCTTCCAGGGCCACCAGATGCGCGTGATTCAAACGCAGCTCGGCGGCGTCCTCGATGGTGACGACGCGCTCACCCTCGGGGATCTCGTTGGACAGGACGTTCAACAGCGTGGTCTTGCCAGAACCCGTGCCTCCCGAGACCAGCAGGTTCTTGCGCAGCCGCACGCAACGGGCCAGGAACCGCGCCATGGCATCGCTGAGCGCTCCCGCGGCAAGCAGCGCCGGCATGTCCGGCCGGCTGCGCGGAAACTTGCGAATGGTCAGGCTGGCACCCTTGAGCGCGACCGGAGGGATGACGGCATGCACCCGCGCCCCGTCGGGCAGCCGGGCATCCACCAGCGGCGAGCTTTCGTCTATGCGACGCCCCAGCGGCGTCACGATGCGCTCGATGACACGGCGCACGGACTGCTCGCCGGTAAACGCGGCCGCGTGACGCCAGAGCCGGCCCTCGCGCTCGACGTAGATCTCATCGTGCCGGTTGACCATGATCTCGGTGATGTCCGGCGCCGCCAGCAGAGGCTCCAGCGGCCCCAGCCCGACCGCCTCGTCCAGCACCTCGCGGCACAAGGCTGCCCGGTCCACCCCTGGCGCCGACACATCCTCATCGGCCACGATCTGTGCCAGCAGGCGCGCGGCTTCGGCGCGCAGCGTGGCGTCGCTCATGCCCGACACATCGCGACGGCGCAGGTCCAGCGCTCCCAGCAAGGCGGCATGCAGCCGGCGACGCAGGTCGAGCGACGGCAAGGAGGATCGTGTCGAATCCGGGATCCGGGCCGGCATCGACGGCAAGGGTGCAGGCGGATGAATCCGGGCGAGCGCGTGGCCGCGCGCGTCCGCCTTCACGAATTGCACCCGCAGGCGGCACGGCCCGATCAGGATTTCATCCTGCGGCAGTACCGGCGCATGGTGCGCCACGCGCAAGCCATTGACGAATACACCGCCCAGGGCGCCAAGGTCCTCGAGCACAACGGCCGAGGCCTCTTGCCGCAGCCGCGCGTGCTGCCGGCCCACTCGCCAGTTGGCGATGCGCACGCCGCAATGGGCGCCGCGGCCGATCAGCGCCGGAGCCGCGGCCCTGATCTTGCGCGTGGCACCGTCGTCAAAGGTCATGTCGATTTCAAGCATGGTGCTACTCCTGATTGGCCGGGGCCGGTTCGCGGGCGGTGCCGGCCCATTGCGAGCCCTCCCCCCCATGGATATTCCACCCCGCCATCACGGGAACCTCCGTGCCCAATCGTGACGGTTCGGGAAAGGCAGCGCGGATCACGTCGCGTCCACGCCGTACGCGATCCGTCATGGCTGGCTCGTTGCGCGATACGATCCGGGGCGTAACGAAAATGGCCAGCTCGGTCTCGCGCAACTGATAGCGTCGCGAGGCAAACAGGGCGCCAAGGATCGGAATGTCTTTCAAGCCGGGCAGGCCGCTGCTGTCGTCGGCGCGTTCGCGAGACAGGAATCCGCCGATGACCAATGTGTCGCCGGAGCGGACATTGAACTCGGTCGAGGCGCGGCGGGTCCGCAGCGCCGGTCCGCTCGCGCCGGTCAACGCCATGTCCACCGAGCTGGCTTCGACCTCGATCAGCGAACGGATGACGCCATTGCGATCGATGCGGGGAGTGATCCGCAGGGACACGCCATAGGGCTTGAACAAGGTGGTGGGATTGCCGCGCGAATCGGTGGAGACGTAAGGCACTTCGCCTCCCGCCAGGAACGTCGCGCTGGCGCCGCTGCGCGCCAGCAGTTGCGGCTGTGCCAGCATGACGGCCTCGCCGCTTTGCGCCAACGCGGCGATACGTGCCGACAACAGCGCATTCACGCCGAAATAGCCCGCGACCGACGACACCGGCGCGGGCGTGTCGATCACCGCCTCACCCGGTCGCGCCATCCGGCCCAGGGAACCGGCATCCCACGCCAATCCGGCGTTGACACCGCCTTGCGTCAGGCCGTCCCAACGCACGCCGATCTCGCGCAATCTGGAGCGCGGCATTTCCACCACCTGCACGTCCAGCTGCACCATGCTGTCCCACCCCACCCTGCCGGTGAAGTCCATGACCTCGGGGTAGTGTTCCGCCAGCGCCGCGATACGGGCGTGGTCGTCATCGGAAAGGTCATCCCCCTCGACGACGACACGGCCACCGATCAGGGAGCTGCGGGCCCCCGGGATGCGTGCCAGCAAGGCATCGACCTCGGCGCGCAGGCGCGTGACACCGGCCGCCGCGACATGCACGTCGTAGGCCTGCACGCCGCCATCGGCCCAGACCTGT
The DNA here is from genome assembly GCF_059759395.1 of Achromobacter sp. EG18. Lineage (NCBI taxonomy): Bacteria > Pseudomonadati > Pseudomonadota > Betaproteobacteria > Burkholderiales > Alcaligenaceae > Achromobacter > Achromobacter sp. EG18. The sequence goes on along the minus strand of NZ_CM186213.1, from coordinate 157,538 downwards.
ATCGACGACACGCCCTCGGTGCGCGCAAAGACCACGACCTCGCGGCTGTCGGTGGCGATGGCACTGAGCACCTGGCTGTCGCCGATGGCCACGCGTGTCACTCCGGACTCCGCCAGCACGCGGCTTTCCCCCACCTGCATTTCGAGTGTCTGGCCTGCCGGCCAGGCCGATCTGGCGGCCAACCCAAGGCATAACGTGGCCAGGACCGCAAAGGATCTGATGTTCATGGATGCTCCGACTCAAAATCCGCCAAGACCGTGCCAGGCGCGCTTGCCGACAGACCTGGCCGGTCGCCATACAGAATGACCACGACCGGTTCGCGGGACGATTCGGGAGCCAGTCCGATCAACGACGCCAGGTCGCGGGGCGGGTCCTCCGGAATCCTGGCCGTATCGGCGCGATTGCGCACCAAGCCGGTCAGCGTACCGGCCCGCCGCGCTGCGAGATATCGCATTGCCTGGTTCGGCGTGGCGGCCAGCGTGACCTGCGCCGGACCGGTGCCGCCGCTGGCATCGGGCACGGCCAGGACGCGCACGCCCTGCAATAGCGGCGCGGTCACCTCGCGGCCCCGATGCGGGAACGAGACATAGATGTCGACGAGGTCCCCCGCCCGCAACAGATCCGCCACGGTTCCCAGATCGGAGACCGGAACCTGCAAGGCCCGCTGGCCGGGATCGAGCCGTGCCGCCAGTGCCGGCGGCGAAGCGCTGTCGGCGCGAGCCAGGCACCCGCTCAGCACCGGATCTCCCTGGGCCAGCGCCACCCCCAAGCGGGCCCCCAGGACGCTGTCGCCATCGCGTGGCTCGATGCTGGCGGCCGGGGCCCACTGCGCCGGGATGTCGCGTATCGCCAGATGCGCTGGCGTCAGCTCGGTGCCGGCCGGCAAATCGCGCGCCGCCACCAATCGACTGACCATGGCCTCGCGGTGCTCGCCCGCCAAGATATCGACCCGCTGCCGCACGTGTTCGCGAACCGCCCAGACCGCCACCAACCCGGCGGCGAGGGCCAACAAGGGAACCGCCATCTTGCGCAAGGCGCGCAACCCCCATCCGAGCAAGCGCATCATGGTGTCGATCTCCGGATCCAGATGCCACTTCCCGATTCGAGCGGCACCAATAGCCATTGCAGCCGTTCCTGTCGGCGCTGCCATGACTGCCAGCCGCCGTCTCCCGGCCCCGCTTCGATATCGCGCCAGCCGTCGCGCGCCAGGCCACGCCGCAGCAACGGCGCCAGGCGCGACGGCGACAGCTGGTACTGCCAGATGGATTCGGACAACACGCGATCCGCTTGGGCAACGGCGAAATCCAGCCGGAGCCGCGCCCCGGATGGCAGCCATGCGGGCGGCGGGGATGCCGACGTGGCAAAGGCCGACAGCGACGACATGCTGCCAACGCTGCGACCCGCGGTGGGACTGGTGAGCCGCAGCACCCAATAGGCCTCGCCAACGCGGCCCGACAGGATGGCGAACCCGGGCATGATCCGGAGATCTTCCAGCGCCGGCTGTTGCCGCGACAGGGCCTGGATCAGCGTCGCAACGTCGACCGGGGCGTCAAATACCCACACCTGTACCGGCATGCCGTGCAACCACATGCGCTCGGCCACGGATTCGACCCGCGAGCCAGGAGGAAAACGCAGGTCCGCCAAGGACACAGGCCCTGATGCCGACGGCAACGCGTTGGCCGGCGTCGTCGCCAGGGCCGCCGTCCCCAGCGCCAGGGCCAATGCAGCAAGGGCCGCCAACCCCGCCATGACGACCGTACGCGCGCGCCCACGGCGGACGCCGCGCCAAACGACGAAGTGGGCATGCGTGATCATTGGCCGGCCCTCGCGACGGGCAGCAGCCTGTCGGCCGGCACCACGTCCGCCCATGCGGACAGCCAGTCCAGCGCAAGCGGCGCCCGGCGCCATGGTGCATCGGTAGCGGCGGCCACCGGCCCGGCCGCGCGCGCGACAGCCTGTGAGCGATCAGCAAACTGTCTCCATGTCGTCGTCGCCGCCGCGATGCGACGGCCCGCGTCCGCGTCATTGGACGCATGCCCGGCCCCCAAGGCAACGCTTGTGCGGCGCTGCAGTGTCATGACGCTCCAGGGACCTGCACCGGTCACAGCGCCGCGGGCCGTCGCAGAAACCAGCCGCACCTCTCCGCCCAGCCACTCCGCTTGCGGCAGGGTGTGGTTGAAGCCATCCGCACCGGAATGCAATGGAACATGTTCCAGCTGCACCCGGAATCCGGATTGACCGGGATTCGGCGCGCCTGCCGCACTCGCCATCGCGGTCATGCGACTGGCCTGGAGCAGCATTTGCGCGGAAAACTGCAGCCGCCCCAACCAGCCGATTGCCAGGAGAACCAGGGCCAGCCCGGGCAGGACAAGCAGCGCTTCAGCCATGGCCTGGCCTTGCTGCCGGTGACGAGCGCTCATCATGGCGTAGCCCTGGCCAGCAGCGCTTCCGCGGTTGTCACCGGTGACAACCGCGCCTGCCAATACGGACGAAACAACGTGGCCAGCTCGGTGTACCCATCAGCACGAGCCTGTGGCCGCGCGAAGAACGTCTCGGCGGCGCTCGTGACCGTCAATGCCGCATCGGCGCCAGGCAGGAACAGACCGCCCATGATCGCCGTCTTTGGCGCCGTGTTGCGGTCCAGCTTGACCGCCACCGCAAACCGCAGCGGCGCCGTCTGGCAGCAGTGGGCCAGCTCGTAGTAATCCGGCAAACCCTGGCCAGGCCAGCGCTGGCCCTGCGCCACCGCGTAGGAATTGGCCAGCGGCGTGCCCGTGCCGTCATGCAGGTCCCATGTGGTGGACTGCCGTACCCAACGCCAGAAGTCCTGTGCAATGAAATCCGCCGGGGGATTCTCGACGTGCTCCAGGTCGGACGGAGCCCTGGAACCGTCGCCCAGCACCGCGCCCCAGCCCATCGCGTACTCACGCAGATAGCATCCCGCCCAACGGTTGAACCGCAGCGAATGGAACGACTGCGTATCCACCGCGCCCCAGCGTCCGTCCGCTCCCAACCAGGTCGCGCCCCGGCGGCGCAAGGTGTGGTGTCCTTGTGGACAATGCGCGACAGCCGGCACGGCGTTGCGGCGCGTACCCTCGCGGCGCCCGGCAAAGTCATAGCGCTGCACAGCCTGCTCGACAGCGGAACGCAAGCCAGCGTGGCCCATGGCATCGCGCCGCTCGAGGTAGCCCGGCCAGCCATCGCTGAGCATGCGAATGGATGGCACGGGCGCCGTGGGATGGTTGTCTTGCAGCACCAGCCGCATGAGGCGAGCGCGCGTGGCCGGAAGATCGGCCACGGCCGAGGCCATGCCGACCGCAAGCACCTGGTGCACGACACGATCGTGTTCGGCATAGGCTTGCGCCAACCCCGCGGCGGTGCCAGGCTCGGCGCGCGCCACGCGATAGGCCGCCGCCACGTCGCGACCGAACAGCGTGGCGAGCAGCCGCACCGGCGGGTTGTTGCGACGGCGCTGCCCGGCAAGCGTGCGCGTGAAGGCCATCGATGCCTCCAGGGTCACCAGGTGTGCCATCGCGACCTGGTGGGCGACCAGCGTGCGGTTTGCGTAGGCCAGCAGATTCAATCGGCGGGCTTGCGCGAGCGCGCCGCTATACGCGGCCGCGTCCGCCGCGTGCGTCAGGCGCATCCGCGCCTCGACCACGCGTCCCACGCCACGCAGCATTGCCAGCGACGCAACGGCCACGGCAAGCAGCAACAGACCCAGTACCAAAGCCTGGCCGCGCTGTGCCTCGGACTTCAGGCGGCCTTTTGACCGAGCATTCATTTGTCGCCCACGGCATTGCCGGTGAAGGACTTGAGCGTGCGCGTTGAGACCTGGCCCGCCGCCTTTTTGACCGCCGCGGCCGCCGCACGGGTTTGCACGCTGCCGTCTTCGCCCGCGAGTTCGCGCGCCATGGCCGCGGTCTGCGCCCGCACGACCTGACCAAAATGCTGATAGACCGCGATGGCGGCAATCGCCACCAGCGCCACGATCACGATGTATTCCGTCAGACTACATCGAACCGGAGATATGCCTTTGAAATTGAAAGGAAATTACCATCGACTTGTCTAAAACATGACGACCAACCTTCTTCTCTAATGCCCTGATTTATAGGGCCTTTGAGATTAGTTTTAGACACATAGGTACCGAAGCGGACGCCCTATGTTACGTAGGTACTCGTTTCACGAGCGCTAGGGCATTGATAAGAAGCCTGTACCAAGCTAGCACCGTGATCGTGTAAGGTACCATCGCACTGATTTTTGACATATATTGCTGCATCTAGCTACAACAGGATGCGCAAATGGCAGCCACGATTGTCATCAAGAATCTAAAGCACATAAGACAACTGGAGTTCTCGATTCCCGGTCCGGGCGTTCATTTGTTAACGGGTGCCAATGGATCGGGGAAGACTTCCCTCCTAGCGTGCTTACTCCGCATCGGCAAGCCAAATGCATTTCCGCTGCATTTCCGTCCATCGTCAATCTCCCCCCGTATCGATAACTTCGACGGAGCCGCCGTCACATACGCATGCGACGGTCGCCAGGTGACCTACACATATGGTGGTACCAGGTGGGTCCCCCGGCCCAAATCGGGTGGCGATGTACTCGACGCAATCGGGTTTTCCGGCGTGAACTATGTAGGCGCGACCGCCGAGCGGATAACACCTAGGCCTGAAGAGGTTCGTCCCAATAATGTTCAAGCGGCTCCACCAGAGATTATTGCCGCCGCCAACCGAATTTTCGGCACAAGTAAGTTTACGGAACTGCGCACAATAAACGTGACGCGCGGGGTACAAACACCAGTCTATTTACTTCAAAAAACAACGCCTCCCGGCGAGCGCACGCAATACTACACCGAACGTAATTTTAGTCTTGGGGAGCTGTGCGTAATAAAGCTGATCAAGAACCTGATGACATGGCCGGCCAACTCGCTGGTGCTGATTGACGAACTTGAAATTGCACTACACCCGCGAGCCCAAATTGAGCTACATGATTATCTTCAAGAAGTTGCTGAAGCGAGAAATCTGACTATCATTTTCTCAACTCATTCGGTCAGCCTAATAAAGAGCGCCCCGCGCAGCAACCTGATATTCCTTGAAGCCCGGGGGGATGAGATCATCAGGGGTTACAAGGGGTGCTTTCCCACGTACATCCTGGGAAGCCTTGCCCATACTGAGGAGAGGGTGCCAGATAAGATCATCTACGTTGAAGACGAGGCCGCCGAAGCGTTCACGAGCGTGTTGGTCGATCACTGCCTCGCACTCATCTATCCGCCGGATCGTCCCATTCCTCGCCCTAGTTTTAGGATTGTTCCTCTGGGGACATACGATTCTGTCCTACGCTTTGTGGCTCGACAAGGCGAAATACTGCCGCAAGCGACTCAAGCATATGCCCTGTTAGATCAAGATGTCCAAACAGAGGTCGTCCCTGACTGGCAAACCAGGCAAAACTATCCCCGCTTAGAAGCACTCGCGCAGTTGGGAAATCAAGTCAAGTATCTGCCGACCACACCCGAAGTCGGACTCATAGACTACCTGGTGAACGACCAGGCAAACGCGGAACGGGCCTTACGCATTGCCTTTAACGACCCTCAACTCACATTCCGCCGGCAAGAGCTAGGCCCTCAGTTAAATCCCGAAGAAGGCAAGATCCGCAGACAGGCCAAGGTGGCGGTCAGGGTTGTCGTCGATACGCTGGCCGCCCGCTATCCTGCGCTTGGCAAACCCATGATTCGACAACGTTTGTACAGCACGCTCGCGAAGCATTATTTCAATACCCGCACTGACGATATGATTGAGCTAGTTGCCTCGATGCTGAGCTGACGCAGTCCGTACGGCGCATAACAGACTAACCATATACTGGCTCATCCAATGGAAGGGTGTGATGTGGGAGGGTGCGATGTGCAGCCACTACCAGAGCCTGAAAGACGCCGAGCTGCTGCTCAAGAAGTTCGGCGCGCCCAACAAGCCGGCCAGCGGCAAGTACGACATGTGGCCACGCTACCCGGGCGTTTTCATCCGGCGGCCGGTCGAGCATGAGGCCGGAGATGGGGCAGTGCCGGACCGCGAGGCGGTTGTGGGGCGCTGGGAGGCTGATCAGCGCGATGACGAAGGCCGACGGCCTGGACAAGGCCGGCAAGCTGTCGACCATCAACGCCCGCAGCGAGACCGCAGCGAAGTCATTCACCTTCGGCAACGCCTGGCGCCGGGCCCAGCACTGCATCATCCCGGCCGACGCCATCTTCGAACCTGACTGGCGGTCGGGCGCCGCGTTGGCGACCCGCTTCACCCGGGCCGACGGCGCGCCGCTGGGCATCGCCGGCCTGTGGGACCGCTGGCGCGACGCCGCCGGCCAGCTGCAGGAGAGCTACACCATGCTCACCATCAACGCCGACCAGGATCCACTGTTCCGCGACTACCACTAGGCCGGCAAGGAGAAGCGGATGGTCGTCATCTTGCCCGAGGGCGCCTACGGCGACTGGCTCACCGCACCAGCGGATGCGACACGAGACTTCCTGGTGCCCTTTCCTGTGGACCGCCTCGTGGCCACGCCCATGGAGAAATAGGCGTCAGCCTTTCACCTTGTCGTAGAGCGTGATCGCGGCAGCCAGGGACGGCTCCATACCGTGGCGCGTGCTGTTTGCCGCCCAGACCTCGTACTGCCACCGGTTCTGCGCGAACACCCGGCAGATGGTCCAACCGCCAGGCCCTGCCCAGTAGTATTCGTCCCGCTGCTGCCAGTCCGTCACGTCCGCCATGTTCCGTCCCCTCACGGCCGAAATCGGGGCCTAATTGCGCCAATCTCAGACCAAATTATACTGTACAAACATACAGTATTTTTGAGCAAGACCGTGCAATTTCAGTGCAGCGTGCTACGCACACACCACCTCGGCGAACGCCGCCGCGACAACGATCCAGGCCAACCCGTCGTGGGCACGGTCCGGATGTACTCCATGCTTCACAAGGGCCTGAATCGGCACGTTCCGCGCATGACCATGGACGCGCTGGCAAAGTTCGGCGCCACTGTGCCCAGCGCCATCCCCGATCTCCTGGAACCCCAACTCCTTACCTTCGCCTCAGACCGAGGCATGATGGTGGTGGGGTTCGAGGAGATTGCCGGCGTGCGCTACTACCAGGGGTGGTGGATGCAATGGATCACCGAGCGACCCTGACGTCACCACGAGCCCAAGCGTCGTGATAGATTTATCACGCTCGCGACGCCCATGCCGGCCGCCGCAGAGCATTCGCCCCAATTCCCTCACGGGTTGGGGCGTTTTCGTCGGTGATGGCGATCAACGACCAATGGACTTGTGTCATTCACCGCACAATGTAACGGCCCAGCCTTTACGGCTTATGAACCTTTCCCATTGCTATCCGTCTTTTGCGCCAGTCCATCATACTGGTCGTGAACCGCTCTCACCGCCCGCCTTTCCGCCTCGTCGGTCAGAAGAAAGTCCACGGGCAGAATCGCTAGAACGACAATGGCGATCTGCCAAAGAGTTAGCACCATCAGCACGAGAAAAGTGCCGCGCCTCAACAACGCTGTGTATTCAATTGCGAAGGGAACCTGCTTAGCCAAAGGAGCAAGGACACCAACCGCGAGTATCACTATTAAGATAACCGCTGAACTAACAGCGGGCGTTAAGATCAGCCGCATATCCGGCGTTCCCGACGAAGAATCACTGGCCTGCTTTTTTCGTCGAAAAGTTAGCTTGAGCTGCTCAGGGTAGATAATTGCAAGCCAGGCCCCAACGACCGCAAAAATTATGGCAGACGTGTTCCGCAACGCCTCAAATAGCGGCCATTGAATGGAAAACGCGATTCTATCCCCCAAGTAGGCGGCAAGGAAGCAGAGCACCACAGCCGCTACGAGAAAGAACGCAAAGACTATACGTCTCCATACGCGCATTTGAAATCTCTCAACTCAATATGCTCAGTAAGTGGTGTCTGCGGGCTTCAATCTCGCGCTGCATGCTGCTCAACGAAATGACCCCAGCCGGCGAGATATCGAGGTTCATCTCAAAAGTCTCCCTAGCTTTGGCTTTGCTAACCCAATAGACCTTACCGGCTTCTCCTTTTAGGACGAATCCAAGATCCTCCCATCCCGCCACGTGCGCAACGGAAAGTTCCTCCTTGATCATGCTGTCAAGTTCCTGGACAGAAGGAGTGATCTCCAGTTCCACCTTTAACTTCTTTTCAGTGGTCACTTTGCGAGAAGAGCTTGCGCCTCTCAGGAATTTCAGCACCCCCTGATACGCTGCTTGATCCATTTGGCTGTTGACCATCAGGCGTCCTGTACGAATCACCCGTCCGATACTGGCGCAGTTTTTTTTAATGTGATCTATTGGGCCCTTTTTCACAAATTCGCTAGTACGAAATCTGGGGCGCAGGGCCAAAGCCTTTGAAGTCGGCTTCCCCGGGTCACGATAGCCCACCACCTCTCCGCTCGCCCCCAACACTGCAAACCGGCTCATCATTTCTAGGAACATCTCAACGTAGCCCCGCATTGCCGTCAGGCCCGTCAACGTCCCCTCCAGCTTGAGTGTGGCCAGCACGTTCAGAGAAGGCACAATCCAAAAGAAGGTCGCATACCCGGGAATACTATTGGGCGTCACACCATTGACGAAGACGGTGGGTTCATTGCCGACCACAGAGGCATCTGCCACCGATGCGATGCCCCCTTCACCTGCGGGCACCTCATTCCACGTCGCTACCATCACGCTATCCGTACCGCGGGAGATACCAAGTAAATACACGGCAAGAACATCCGAGTCCGGTAGCTGAGGCACCAACTTAGTCAAGGAAATCGGCTTACCTACGGACCATCTTTCGAGGTCTTCGAAAGTGGTGTCGAACCCTCCCAACGCAGATTTGTCCTTTCCCCACACATAATGCCCGCAGCGAACAATCGAATGGAACGTAACAACAACATTGTGCTTTGCCATATTCAACTCAGTTTGTGGTTTGTAACCTTATACAACAAACCACTCCAAGATGAATAGAGCCGAGCACTGACGGCAACCCCCCCGTTTCCTAAGAAGTCCCCGGTCAGCCCCTTTGGCAGTAGCGCTAGCGCAAGAGCAGTTGAATACTACAATGCCGTAATCAGGACTAGGCTTGGCGCGAGTCGCACACTAGATCTCACGCCGTCTAGATGCAAACGTCACCTCGAATTGCGCACTACAAAGAAGGCCGCTTGGTCCTAGATTGAGTGACGCCAAACGGAGGGGCGAGACACGAAGAGTAGTCTTAGTCGCATGCACCCCTGGCCCTTCGACACCATCACGCCCGAGCGCTGGGCGACCCTTCAGGACGAGGACAAGGCAATGATCGAGGCATTGACCGCCACATTCATTGCCGCGGTGGCGCGCCAGCGCCAAGTTGATACTCGCGCGCCTGCCTCCGATGACCGCCCCTACCCTGCCCGCCGGTGAGCTTTCTCGTACTCCGCGATCACGGCCACCGCGAAATTCAGCGATGCCTGCATCGAAGCCAACATCTGCCGCACGGCTTCAATAGGATCAGTCATTGATTGCGCAACCCGCTCTGCTGGTGCCGCGGCAGCAGGTTTACGGATCGAAGCTACCCCGCGGGGCAACCGTCCTCGCCGCGCCGAGTTCTTCACGGGCTGCAGGCCGGCGGTAGGTAGATAGGCAACCTCCGGCGCCTGGGACGCTTGAGCGAATTTTGAGTCGGTGCTAACTTCCATTTGTGATTCTTCCTTCCTACAGGGCTTGTCACAGACCTAACGCCTCGCTGGTTGCCGCCAGCGGGGCGTTTCCTATTGGGCCTGTCAGACCAGTATGCCTAACTGGTCGGCGGAGCCAAATTCTTTGTGCGACTTTTTGGTCTCTAACGAGACTGTTCTCATGAGCATCACCACCTTGGATGATGTAGATGTGCGGTGTGCTCACCACGGCCTGGCCGCGCCTCATGCGACATCCTCTTTCCTCAGCAGCGGCAGCACGGCCGACGACCACTTCACCTGCTGGATCGGCACGCCGGAACCATGCTTCTTGCCGGTGTCATAGATGCGTGCGAAAGATCGTCCGGCGTGCAGCGCCTCCCATTCGTCGCCGCGCTTGGCCTGCATCCCAGCCTCGGCCAGCAGCAGGTTCACCTTTCGGCCCGACAGGCCGCCCAGCATCTGGCCCAACTCCGTCGGCGTGAAAAAGAGCGCGTCCTGGTTTTCGGCTTCCAGATGGGTGTGCCCCAACTGTTGCAACAGGTTCACCTGAGTGGCGGACATGACCGCCTGGTTGGCTGCGATCGCGGCAGCGTTCTTGTCGCACCCCAACAACCGCGCCGCACGAAACAGCGGCGGGAAAGCTCGGGCGGCTTCGGTGACCAACCGAACGGGCGAAGCGGCGCGATAGCCTCCGGTCTTCCGGATCGAAGGCAAGACTTCGGACGTCACCCATTTCTTGAAACGTTTGGCCTCGGGCTTGGCGCTACTGAGGATTAGCGCGTACAGCCCAGATTCGTTGATGTGGTTCGATTGCTGCCGCCGCCCAAGTGCATCGATGACCTCGCGTTTTGCGAGGTCATCCTCTTCAACATGCTTGGCTAGCGCATCCCATGGGTTGGCATAGCCCAGGACGTCGCACACGTCCCCTGCATTGAACCACGGCTCATGGCCCTCCATCTGCACACGGATCTGGCGCGACTCGAAGTCGAATGGGATGACCTTGCTCATCGCTCAGCCTCCTGAGCATTTACCTGCATAGCTTGCCGCTCCTCGCCCATACGGTTAACCTCCGTCAATAGTGGTACATAACGCTCAAGTACCAGTACATATTCGTTCACAAAATTATCGCTGTCAACACAAACATGTACTTTTATGTACTCATCTAGCGACATAGGCCGCCGCATCCAGCATGCTCGCGCAGCCCTGGGATGGACGCAGACCCAGCTAGCAAAAGTCTGCGAAATCGCCCCGACTCAGTTCTCACGCTATGAGTCTGGTAGGGCCACGCCTCGCCCAGAGACGCTCTCCAAGATCGCCGCAGCACTCAACGTCACGATCGAATGGTTGGCTACGGGCGAGGGGCCGGTGCAGGGAGACAACCAACTCCCTCCTATGCCTGAAGGATTCGAATCGGTAAGTCTGACTCTTCCAGCAGACCTCGTTGCCCGTATGGAGGACAGCGCGCGGCAAAACGGCCTGACACTTGAGATGGAGTTGTTACGCCGGCTCGATGAGAAGAATGCGGCGGCAGCCTCTTTGGACAGCTTGGTGGAGCAAGTCCTTTTGAAACTTGTCGAACGGGCTGAGGCAGCCGAACGCGAACCCCCGGAACAACAGAGCGGTAGAGACAACAGCTTTCAGCTTGTACAAACCACTCGAGACGCCCTCCTCAAGCCGCTGCAAACCGTAGCTCATATAGCCGCCGAAGGCAGGCTGAGATCGAGAACTCCACAGATTCCTGGAGTGAACGCTCCTAAGGAGGGACTCGGCGGAGCACCGAAGACCGAAAAGCCTGAAAAGGCAAGGCCGGCTATTTCGAAGAAAAAAGTGGCGCAGAAGAAAGCCGCGCAGACCAGTCCAGAAGCCAGCAAAGATCAGGAGAACTGAACTCCCCTCGCCGAGACCTAGTCTCCATCGACACCAAAAGCAAAGCCGGCAAATTGCCGGCTTTTGTTATGCGCGCCACCTTCGCGGCGGCCTGCTCGGTGCCGCGCTACCAAAATCAGATACGTCTGCCCGGCGGTGTGGTGGGCAGCCCACGAAAACGTGATGGATGGCTTGGTCGTCGAGCCCCGTGCGATCGAGCGCGACCAGATGACGGCCGAGCTGCTGGAAGCGCCGCGGGAGTTACGTAGGTCCCCCAAACAAAAAACCCAAGGGGGGAACCCCTTGGGCTACACACCGCCTCGCGCAATGGTTGTTGCTACCTAAGCCCTAAACCCTTCCCTCGGCTAGCAACTCTCGTTGCGGTCAATGACGCGACTTACTGGGGGTGGGCGCATTCACCTTTACAAAGCTCCTCGACCTGACAGACGAATCTGACACGTGATTAAGCGACAGGATTCCAGTGAAAACGGACTCCCTGGGGATGCTAGATGGGACTGTCACAGCGAACATCGCTCGTGAATATCTCGGGCAGCGATCCCCACCCCAAATTCAAAGTGAGTTGCAAGTTTCTCTCCTTACATCCAAATTGAACGGGGGATACGAAAATTATCATCGCTTGCCTCGCCAATCAAGACCTGCAGCTAACATTCAAGGCTGCCGATGCCGGCGTAAGCATAGACGCTCGAAAGTCCCATTTGCCTGCAAAACTTGACGGCGTACGGATTCCGGTGTCTGTCCGACCTGCGCTCTCGAATCGAAATAAATCGGCCGTGCATGGTCACAATACTCAACGCCCACCCGGGCCGGGGCCGCGCACCCAGTCAGACTTGAGCCGATCAGAAACAGCATCATCGTCCATACGGGCAACTTCATCCTCCACATTCCGGACCTCCTGGCGAGCCTTCGCCGCCTGTTCGTTGACCTGTTCGTTGCGCTCCTGACGCTCATCTGCGCGGCCCGCGCTGCGCCCGCGCAGGTAGACCAGCGCCGCTGCGGCTACCGCCGCCAGCGCGGCGACCACATAGCCCCATATCCGTTGTACGAATGAAGGCATGGTCAGGCCTCCAGGGCAGCCATGGCCTGCGCATACAGTGCCGGCCAGGTCTTCGGATGCGGCTTTCCGGGGCGCCAGGTGCGCAGGTACAGCCCCCAGGCGGCCAGATCGTCGCCCACGGCTGGCAGCGCCTTCGCGTCCGTCCAAAGCAACAGCCGCGCCACACCGGCGGCCAGCACGTCGTCATATTCCAACGCCGCATAGATCGCATCAGGGTCGCACGCCACGCTACGGGCCTTGCACAGAGCCGCCAGGTGGCCCTTGCACGCTGGATGTAGGCATACGCCCCACACCCCGCCACGACTCGCACGCGAGCCCTTCTCGAATTGCCAGAAGCCCCTCGCCGGCCCGCCGATCTGGCGCCGATGCACGAAGCGGCTTTCCTGCAGGCCGATAGCCAGCAACATGACGCGCGCCGCCGGCGTGTCCATTCGAGCCGGTAGCAACGCCAGCGCCGGATTGATCGACCGTTCCACAACCTCTTTCAAGTCCATGCTCACCCCTCCCCGCCAGTCCGGCGCCAGGGCAGCAGCGCCAGCACCTCTTTCACCCACGCGACAACCCCGATCTCGCGAATGCGCGACATCCACTGCATATAGGCACCCAGCACCCACCAGGCCGGCAAGCCCGCGAGCAACATGCTCGGCCCGAGGACATAGAACCTGGCCAGCGCCAGGTCGTCACCGTCGGCACCGTGCCGGGCAAGCCAGGTCATGGCTTCCATCAGGCTGGGCTTCCAGGTGAGGACGGCAACGGCCAGCGCCGGCCCGAAAATGAACGAGCACGCCACCGTGCAGATCGAGCGCACGGTGAACTCCCTTGAGGTCTTGGGCGGCATGATCAGCAGCCCGAGGATGGCGGCCAGCGCGGCAGGCGCGCCGTAGGCCAGCGCCACTTTCACCGCGGCGCCGCCGCCGAAGCCAGCAGATGTGGGTTCCATGCAGAAATTCCTTTGATGGGGTCGCATTGCTGCCTCCCGGATGGACGAAAAAAAGACCGCCGAGGCGGTCTATGAGCGATGTGGATGCGGGCGCCTAGTTAGCGCTGGGACAACCAGGCCGGAGCCACAGGACGCAGATCTGTCGACGGGAAGCCTTCCGCCTCCGGCCACTCTCGCAGGGCGTGGCGATACACCTGCAGCTCCTGGTACTGCTCAGCGCTCAATGTGGTGCTAATCCCGTCCTCGAGCTCGTCTCGATGGCGCTGGACCAAGGCGTCGGTCGCATCCAACCGCGATCCACGCCAGGCGCGCTCAGTGGCGGCCAACTGTTCGGGTGGCGGCGGATCAGGCTCCTTCGTCATTGGACCGCCGTCGGGTCCAGCGCAGAAAACACGACCCTGTGTTTGCTCAGCAAACAGCTTTTCGTACTCTTCGACGCTGACAGGGATGCCGTCGTCGGGCCAGCCTTGCGGACTGGCCTCATACACGTCCCGCAAGGTATCCGGGTAGAACGCCAGGCGGCCGGGTGAAAAGTAGTAAGTCATCGTCATTTTCCCCAAACCTCCCAATACAGCATCACCGAGTTCCACGCGCCATTGCGAAGGTACGCGCCAGTCGTACTTGGATCGATCAAACCAACGCCGGCGTCGTCCAGCACATTAAATCGTCCGGCATGCGTAACAACCCCGCCAAGGCAGACACTCGGAAAAGGGATAGGAAATGTGACCCATGCTTCGCCGTCACCGACTCCGCGCGAGAGTCCCCACTGCCGGATGAATCCCGTATCGCCGCAGCGCCACCAGCCCGTCGCACCGAATTGGGCCGATGAACGCCCCCTGGTGGCGGCATATGCGTCTAGCGCAGCGCGCACGGAACCCGCAACATGAGCGGTAGTGGCGAGCCGGGTGCTGCTGTCCATCAGCGCCGGCGTCGGGGCGGTAGGCGTACCAGTGAATGCCGGGCTGTTCAGGTTGGCCAGCTTGAAGGGCTGTTTCCATACACCCCGGTCGCGCTCACGGATTTGCAGGATTCCGCTGCCAAGCGCGCAACCCATCTGAAAACCATTGGAGTCGTACAGCCTGTGGAGCAGGAAGCCAGACCCGAGCCAGTTTCTCGGACTCGGAACGCCCCTAGCTACATAGAATCCGGACTTGATATCTAGATCATCCAGGTCGGTCAGGCGATTGCTCACTTCGACAGCATTGTCCGTAGCCAGGCCATGTCGCGCCAAGGCCTCGATCGCGCGCTCGGGAATAAAAAGGTCTTCGCTCACCTGGTCCGGCGTCTTGGACATCATGGCACCCTTGCCATTCCCGACCAAGTAGTTGCCCGCGGGAATTTCATCCAAGCCAGTCCCGCCGTGCGTTGGAGGCAATACGCCCGTGGCCGCGCTCATGCTCAACCCGGTCACTTCCAGGGTGACGTCCGTGGACCCATCGAACAATTTGGCCCGAGCCGTCGCCCCGCCGCTGATGGAGATATTGCGCGGCGTTTCCCATTTGGCGGCCGCGCCCACCGTCATAGATGGGGCCCTTTCCGGCAGGCGCTCAACCGGCACGGTGCCAGCGGTCAGCCTCGAGGCATTCAAGTTCTGGAATGCGTACGAGATCGCGTCGCTGCCCGCCGCCGTGAGCTCCCGGCCGGTCAAGGTGGCCACGGCCTCCAGATGCCGGTAAACCCAGGTCAGCTTCTGATCCGTGAACTGCTGCACAGCATTGAATTGCTCCACCGTCGGCGGCAATGACCCGATGTAGGCCCACCCCGTGCTGTACTGGGTTGCCGAGATCCGGTCCGTGGTGCCGTTCTGCGCCCACGTTGCCTTGAAGAGCTGGAAGAAGTTGGTTTCAGCCATCAGTGAATTTCCCGCGCCAGCACGCCGGCGCCAAAACCGTAGAAGCCCTGCTCACGAAAGCCAAACGGCTTTTCCGTTGAGCCGGAGATAATTTGCACGCCCACGCCAGCGGCCGCCGGCACCCACTTGTAGGGATTGACCATCAGCGGGTCGTTCGGCCCCGGAATCCGACTGACCCAGATGCGGATCTTGGCGTTGCCCGCGTCCTGCACCACCACCCTGCTGACATCGAAGATCGGTTTGAGCGAGGCCATGATTTCGGGCGTCGTGCCGTGGCCGTTGTTCAAGGCGATCTTCCAATACAGCAGCTTTTGGTACTCAGCATCGAGCAGCCGGGTAGAGCCGGCCACCGGCCGCTCGTTGGCCCGGCGCAGTCGCACCTCACCAAAGCCGCCGACGTTTGGTTGCCCGGCAAAGCCGAAGAACCGCACATAGATCGCGTCATCGATAACGCGCGGCAGCCCGACGATTTCGCCAATGCCGTCGAGCTGCCGCCCCTCGGCCGTATCCAGCCAGCGCTGCTCGTACATGGAGAGCAAGGCGCCCTGCAGGCCGTCGGCCGGCTTCAGCAACGCCTTGACCAAGGCTTCAAGCCTCGGCTTGCCTTGAAACTGGCCCAGCCAGTGGGACCAGGCGATGCCTGGATGGTCTTGCTGCAGGTCCATCAGGTCACCTTGATGCGAGATTGGTCAAACACGGCCACCTGGGAATCCAGGATGTCGATGTTGGATGTGGTGTAGTCGGCCTGGCGGGGGACGAACGTGGGATCCGTGGAATAGGCCAGCCGCAGATCCACCGTGGCGATGCCCGGCGTGCGGTAGATCGCGCCGAAGAGCCGCTGGCGGATCACGTCGTCCCCGATCGAGAAACCATCCCCCGCCGCGGCGAGACTTGCCGTGATCGCGTCGAATCCATCCGGCGGGAACGCCTGTTCAGAGGGCGGCAGCAGCGTCACCGCGCACCACACCCAGACAAAGACCCGTTGCGGCCGGTCGAACTGGATGGGATGCCGAGCACCTTGCTTGTCGGTCACAACGACGCGTGTCGCCCCATGGGTATCAATGCCGCCCCCTTTGGTCCAGAAGATCGCCTGTGCGACTTCGTCGTCCAGACCGCCGTCCACGACCACATGGATGCAATGCGGCGGCCGGCCAGCCGCGTCAACGTCATCGCTGGTGTTCTGGAACACACGCAGCGCCCGCACGCCAGGCACTTGGTCTCGGATGTTTGGCGCGAGGCTTGGCAGGGTCGCCGCCCCCAGGCGGAACAAGCCGGTGGGATATCGCGCTCGCAGCGCGGCGTCATTCTCGGCCAAGCGACCCGGCGCGCCGGCCTGCAGGTTCTCTACCGCATCCCAACCATCCACGGCCGTCACGATGCCATTCAAGTCGCCCGGCGCGGCCGCTTCTTCCGACGGGTCGGCCGAGACGGCCAGCGCCGGCGAACCCAGGCGCACCAGGTCCAAGGTCGGTGACCAGGTGAAAGCGCGCGCAACCCGGCCATCGGTTCGCAGTCGAATAGCCGCGCCGTCGCTGGAAACTGCCAAGCCCGTGGACGCCAGTGCGGCCACCAGGCCGGCCAGGATCGCCGGCAGGTTGGTGGTGGCGCCGGAAGTGTAGGAATAGGCTTGGCCGTCGACGACGACCTCGTACAGCGACGCGGGCGTCACCACGGGTCGCAGCCACACGTCGGCAGCGGCAGCTTTGCGGATCTGCGCATCCCCGGCGAGCGCCCAGAGGTTCTGGCTGACCCGGTGGCGCACTAAGGCGCCGGCGGGAACGGCCGTCCCCTCGTTCCCATACAGGACGACATAGGCTCTCGCCTGCTGGTCAGGTTGGCGCGTCACCCCGGTGAAGGCGACCGCCCGATCCAGCGACACGCCGACGGCCGAGCCGGGATACATCGACAGGTAAACGCCCTCCATCTGCTCCCAGAGGGCCGCCGCTCGCTCGGCGAAGCTGTCGATCAGCAGGCCGATGACACTGTCTGGCCGCGTTTCGATGGCGTCGTTTACGCCTGCCGCCCTCAACCGGACGCGCAGGTCTTCGATGATTTCCTGCCGGATTTCAGGCAGGCGCATGCGGACGAACCCGTCCGGCGTGAGACCGTAGGCCATGGACTACTCAAGAAAATGGGTTCAGGGGCGATGCAGGTCGACTACCTGCGCAAGCAGGCCCGCCGATGTGTCGGCCTCGTAGGAGACGCGCAGAAGCCGCCGGCCGTGATCGATCTCCAGCCCCAGGCGCCGGACGCGGGACACACCAGGCACCTCACCGATCCGGGCGCGAAACGCAGCCTCGACCGCGGCTCGATTGGGAGCCTTCACCAGGACTTCCTCGAAGTACGGCACGCCGAAGCTGGTATCGAGGAACCACTCGCCCAGGAAAGCCAGCAGCGTCACCTTGATCTGTTGCGCCACCTTGGCGGCGCCGTCGATCAACGAAGCGCGGCCGACAAGGTCCAGCGCCAGGTCGTGGTTGTCGGACAGTGCAAGATCGATCGTCATCAAACAGGTTCCTCCGTCATTCCGCCCATGCCGTTGGGGTGCGCGTGCGTGGCGCCCACGTCCTTGCCGTCATGGGTAAGCCGGCCTCCCTCGAACGCCACACCGCCGCGGACGGTCATCGATGCACCACCCTCGCCTCCTTCACCGGACAGGCCCTGCGTGTACCGTAGCGGCCCGTTCACGGTCAGGGGCGTGTTGAAGGTCGTCTGTTCGGCCTGCACTATCCAGGACGCCACCACGAAGCTCAGTGCGCCGGCTGGCGACAGCTTCACCGAGGCCGGGCCGTACTGAATGCTCAGATTCTCGGTATCGGCCCTGGCGATTCCCGGCCGCACCACGGGGCTGGCGAACGCGTCCGACAGGTCGAACTGGCGGGGATCGTCGGGCGGCCCGTCGTCGCCGGCCAGCCAGTTTTCGATAGAACGGGCCGAAAACGACAGCGTGATTGGGTCGCCCGGCTTGAGCGGGACCGATATGAGCGCCTGCGCGCCGTTCACGTCCCCGGTGAACCACCTGACCGGCACCCGGACGATCTGAGGCGGTTTCAGGACTTCGCCGTTTGCCAGGCGCTTGGCCAGGGCCGGGCGCGCCGTCACCGTGACGCCGTCATAGGACACGACTTCCCCCGGCAGCGTCGTGTACACGTCCGCCAGCTCGGCGTCGATCAGGGCCCGCAGCCCTGCAATCGGGTTTTTCATGTCTTTCTCTTCTCACGATGCGGCAGATGCGGGTCGACCAACTGCAGCTCGGATTGCCAGTCGCCACTGGCGCTGTCGCCGTAGTGACGCACCGCCTCCACCCGCTGGAATGCCTGCACCGTGCGGCTCTCCAGTTTGACCAGGTCGCCAGGATTGATCGTAGGCAGCAACAACGAGGTCACGCGCCAGCCGTCGAGCTGCTGGCGGGCGCTGACCAGGCGCACGTCGTCGTTTGTCTGGCTGTCACGCACACGGGCTTTTTCCCTTGCCGCTTCGCGCGTGCGCTCCGGATAGCCGATGAGGCCGGTGTCGGCCGCCAGTACCACCGCCTTGCGACGGGTCGTCCCGCGCCGGCCCACAACCTGCAACTGCTGGTTCTGGATCGACCATTCCAGGCCGGTTCCCTGCGTCACTTTGTGCAGCGCGGTGCGGGCGGCTCCGTAGAACGAAAATCCCTGCTGCCACCGGCGGTCGGGCAGGTCGTCGGCCATCACCAGGGGCAATCCCATCTGGCGCGCCACATCCCGAATGATGGCGCTGGCCTGTGCGCCCGCCCCCAGGCCAATCGAGACGGCGGTGTCCCGCACCTCGGTGTAGCCGTCCTTCACGGCAAGTTCGGTCACCACATCCGGCAGTTCGTACCAGGTGTATGCGTAAACCACGCTGCCCGACGCCATCAACAGCGGCCCGCCCTCTTCCGCATAGCCGGCGTACAGCACGCAGCGCAAACCCGGCTCTTCCAGCGCCCGGCGAGTGTCCGCGGCGAGGTTGTAGATCCTGATCTTGTGGTCGTTGGGCTCTTCCTGGGCGTCCTTGCTGACTTCGAAGGTCACCCGAATGGGCTGCCGGATCTCCAGCCCCTTCTGGTTCGGCTTGCCCACCAGAAGCCGGTACACGCGATCAAACCGCGCCATGGGCCACCTCAGCCGCCTCGACGTACACCAGCGCCACCTTGCCGGTGGGCAAGGCCTCCCGGTCGATCGCATCGCGCCGGTCAGGCGCCAGCGCCACCAGCTCGCCGGCCGGCACCGCCAAGTGCCGATACATCGCCAGCAACGGCGTATCGGGCACAACGGCGATGCCGGCGACGATCACCTCGTTGTAGGCGTTCTCGATGGACAGCGTCCACCGCTCGGCCTCGCTGTTCCAGGACAGGCCCAGAAAGAACGTGGCGCCGTCCAGCTCCACCTCAGTGAGGCTGTCATTGGCGTCCAGGATCGGTATCTGCAGCATCGCGTCATTTCCCGAAGATGACCTGTTTGATTTTCCCGATGATCTGGCCGGTATCGCTCTTGAGCACCGACACTTCCTTGGGGGTCGCCTTGCCGGCGTTGGTCTTGGTGGCGCCCGCCTTGCCCTTCACGCCGCCCTTGACCTTTTCGGGCGGGATCACGGCCTGGCGCATCGCGACCTTGCGGATCTTGCGGAAGTCCGCGCTGATGCTGAACCGCTCGCCGTCCTCGTTGTTGCGGTCGATATCGCACCGCTCCATGACGAACCCGACATAGACATCCAAGCCGGTCACGACGGTCACTGGCAGCCGGTCTGCGTGGATCTTGCGCAACGCCTCTTTGGCCCCGATCAGCTTGGAGCGACCGCCTCCGCCATGGCCGCCAATGCGCGAAGCGATTGTCTTCATCCCGCCCAGCAACGAGGCTTCCGCCGCCGTCACCCAGCCTTCCAGGGTCAGCAGCTCCGATTCCTGCACGACGTGGTCGGTCACCGGCGGGCCGTCCTCGACCGGGTACTCGGTCGCCCGACTGTTGAGCGAGGTTCTCTCGCTGATCAGGGCATCCAGGGGCAGCACGCCGATGCTGCTGCCCCCGCCCCACCCGAACACCATCGACACGAAGCTCATCGCGGCTCTACCCCTACCTTGCGGCTTCTACGCCCGTATGAAAGTCCAGAAACTCTGCCAGGCGGTCAATGCTGCGCCGCTGGGTGTTGGCCAGGCCGCGCGCGGTCGCGCCAGCAACCGCGCCCGGATCAGCGCCAGGCGCATTGACCGTGGTTTCGTTGTGGATCTCTACGGTCATAGGGCCTCGCCCACCAGGCGCGCCGGCGCGCACGGCAGCACCGGCCGACACGAGCGGAACGCCCGTGCCGTTTGCAAACGCCTGCCAGACAGCCTTGTGGCCCAGCAGCTCCTTTGGGGCGGCCATGGCAGCCTTGTGGTCGTCGGTCAGCATGTCCCCCGGCAGCAGCCGCTCCAACCACTTCGCGGCCGCCTCGACCTTGTCGGTAATCCACTTGGTGATGGCGGCCCCGATCTCCTGGATCTTGGCGATCATGCGGCCGCCGATATCCTCGAAGAACTTCCACAAGCCGCTGAAGGCGTTGCGCCAATGCGCGATCGCGCCGTCCCAGTCGCCGATGAACAGGGCAACAACGCCCTTCACCAGCTCCACCCAGAACGTCCACAATGCGTCGATGTACTCGAGGACCGGCTCGAAGAAGGTCCCTTTGGCTTTGCTTCGCAGCCAGGTCCAGGCGTCACCCAGGGCCTTGTTGATCTGATCCCAGTACTTCCAGATCAGCCACAGGCTGCCGATGACGAGCGTCGCGATGCGGCCCCACGGCGTCATCACGAAGGCACGCCAGAGCATCGGCACCACCCGCGTCGCCAAGAACACGAACACATTGCGGACCACGCCCAGGACCCACAACAGCCCTCGGAAGATCTTCCATAGCCCATAGGCCATGATCAGGATCGTGCCAAGCCCCTTAAGCCAGGGCTTGAGGTCCTGACCAGCTCCTCCGAGCATGTCCTTGATCTGAATGAGGAAAGTCTTGACCGTCTCGATCTCGTCCTTCCACTCCTCCACCGGGCCGATCAGGTCGCCCAGCATCGAGTCACCGCCCCGATACCAAACGCCGATGTCGTCCATCAACAGGTAGATCGTGTACAGCAGCGCGGCCATGCGGAGCATCGGCACGAGCGCGCGGTTCCAGAGGGCGAGCATCCGTCGGGCGCCGGCGGGGCCGCGGCGTAGCGCCATGGCCGTATCCAGCCCGATCGCCGCGCGCGTGGCGGAGACCAGCGAACGGATGAGCCCGCCCGATTGCACCGTGGCCAGGCGAAGCCAAGCCCGCAGCTTCACCAAGCCCCAGGCGCCGCCGGTCAGGGCCAGCAGCCCAACCACCGTCTGAATGTGATCGGCCAGGAACTCAATGGCGCGGGTGACAGCCAGCACCGCCTGGCGCCCGAGCCAGGCCTGCCCCCAGAACCGCTGAAAGGCGTTGTTCCAGACCGTCATGGCGTCCGCCATAGTCACCGGCATGTCCTGCGCGTCGATGCGCATCTTCACCAGTTGCGACTGGAGCGCCGGCAGGAACCTGTCGCTGGTGAGGCGGCCGGCCTTTACCTGCTCGAGTAACTTGTCCGTGGTCAGGCCCAACCCATCCGCCAGCGCCACCTGCAGGCGAGGTGCCGCCCGCATCAGCGTGCTGTACTGGTGCATGGCCAGCTTGCCCTGCATGATGGCGGTGGTCAGCGAGGCGATGACCGATTCCTGGTCCTGCGCCTTGGTGCTGGACAGCGCCATCCCCAGCGCCAGGCCTTCCGTCACGTCCACCGTGTCCTGGGTGCTTTTGCCCAGGTCGGCCATGGTGCGGCGCGTGCGGACGAACAGCTCGGCGCTGGACTCGTACGATTTGTAGGTCAGGCGGGCCACGCGGGCCAGTTGTTGATCAACCTCCGTGTACTCCTGCGCCGAAGCGGTCGCCTGGCGCATGCGGGCCTCCATCTGGCCCCACGCATCGATG
The DNA here is from genome assembly GCF_059759395.1 of Achromobacter sp. EG18. NCBI lineage: Bacteria > Pseudomonadati > Pseudomonadota > Betaproteobacteria > Burkholderiales > Alcaligenaceae > Achromobacter > Achromobacter sp. EG18. The sequence continues at coordinate 135,149 of NZ_CM186213.1, read as the reverse complement.
TCGCTGAAGATCCGCCGGACAACAGCCACGCCAAACACCGTGCCGACGATCTTGCGCAGGCCCGAGAAGGCGCCGGCCTGCTCCTTGAGTACGCGCACGCCCCGCCATTGCGCGCGGGTCGTTCTGTCCTGAGCCTGGCGCGCGTCCTGGATGCCCAGGCGAATGCCCTCCCAGGTGCCGATTCCGATTTCCCGAACCGTGTGCAGGCCGCTGCGCGCCTTGGCCATGAGGGTGCCGTAGGCGGCCTGAACCTGCCCAATCCGAGCTCGCGTATCCGCTACGTTGACCGGAAAGGCCGATGCCGCCCCAACGCCGGCCACAGCCACGGCCGCGCCACGAGGTGCGGACGGCAGACCTACGGACGTAGGCGTGCTGATGGCCGGCGTGGGTACGGCTGCGGGCCGCAGCGTAGCAGCCTGCCGCAAGCTCTCGCGCATGCGTTGCACGGCGGATTCTGTGACCCGTGCAATGGCGTTCTGGACATCCGCGTAGGCCTGCTGGTACCGCTGCAGACCCGAATCGTCCACCTCGTACCGCAGGAGGGTAACCAGCTCGCGAACTACATTCATCGGTCTTTCCTATTGGCGTGGGCCTGCTGGGCTTCCTGCGCGTCCATCAGGGCATTCAGCTTCAGGATGTCCAGCAGGTCCACATGCCCCTGGCGCACCGCGTCGAGGCTGACGTGGCCGGCCAGGATCGGCCGCCAGATGATCAGCTCTCGCTCAAAGTCGGGGCGGAAGACGCCGACAGATTCCCCAGCTTCCCGCGGGCCAGACCAAAGCGGCTGGCCCAGCGCGCCAAAGGGCCGGCGAAGTTGTGCATCAGGACGTGGTACATGAGTTCCAGGATTTCGGAGAAGTCCTGGAAGGCCAGCCCGCGGTGGGCATCGGTGAGCTTTTGCGGCTCGCGGCCCTCGAGCTCGAAGCTGACGTTGTCGGGGCCGACCAGCAGCCCATACCACTTCTGCAGCTCGTCGCCGCCCAGGCGGCTGGACAGGTGTCGCAGGGCTTGCATGACGGCCAGCTCGTCCCGCTGTATGGCCTCGCCAGCGCCAGCGGAGCCGTCGCCCGCCTGGCCACCCACGTCGGCGCCAAACAGCGAGCCAGCAGCCGGCAAGATTTCCTTCTGCAAATCGCCCAACAGCTTGAGCTGGGTGGATGCGTCGAACTTGAGGATATGAAAGGTGGTGGTCCCAATGGGAACCGACAGCGTACGGCTCATCAGCTATTGCCTCCGATGACGTTGATGGAAGGACCCGTTTCGATCACCCATTCACGGGTGCCGACCTTGGCGCCGTAGCCGGCTTCGGGGTTCTTGACGATCCAAGCGGAATCCGCGGCGTGCAACGACTTGCCCCGCAGGTCGGTCACGGCCACAGGCACGGCGCCGTCGCCGTCGGTGGCCTTGTCGGCCTGGTGCAAGGCCGACAGATGCGCGTTGCTGGCGCTGGTTTGCAACAGCGTCACGGTGATGCGCAGGCGTGTGTCGCGCGACATGGCGCGGGCCACCTCGCCATCGACGCCCGAAACGGAGGTAATTCCCTCGCCGATCTCGGCGACGGTGACAAAGGTGTCTTCGGCCAGGCCGCTGAGCGAGATCGCGCCCATTACGATCTTCACCCGGCTCGGGGCATAGCTTTTTACGGACATACTCAGGTGCTCCGCTTAGATTTGTTGATAGGTCAGGTTGCCCTTGATGTCGCCGACATGGATGGCGCCGGCCAGTCGAGCGCTGAACTTGAGGTCGCGCAGGACGCGATTGGCCTTGTCATTGGTGGGAATGTTCATCGACAGCGGCGCCGAGATCACAAAGCCCGGGATGATCTTGCCGGCGGCGTCGACCTCGTCGGGCGCCACCAGGCCGCGAGCCTGGGCAAGCATCAGAGCCTTGCGCACGCCGGCCACCAGAACCTGGATACCGTCGTCGGTGAACGGCACCTTGCCGGGTGCGTTGACGAGCTGGGTGGCCACCTCGATCTTGACCTGCTCGGCCAACCAGTCGCGGCCGCGGATGACGTCGATCCACTCGCCCGCGGCCACCTTGCCGTTCTGGGTCACGGCGAAGCTGCGCATCTGCTCGAAGGTGTTGGCGTTCTTGGCGTGCGCCGCCAGCGCCTGGCCCTCGGCCAGCCCGTCGTAGGTGATACCGGCCAGGCGCGCGTTGGCCCAGGTTTCCCCGCCCGGGTAGAACGTGAAGCGGTTGGCCGCCACCGCCGCATCCAGCGCCTCGCTGTCAGCCTTACCGTGAAACCAGACATGCGTGCGGAAATACTGCTTCTGCTGGCATTTCGAGGCCAGGTCGTCGTTGGCGGCCGCGTCGAGGATGCCGGCCTGGGCGCTGGAAACGCCAAACAGCCGTCCGTTCGATTCGACCCATTCGGCCGCGTCGAGGATATCCTCCTCATAGCGGCTGGCCAGGGCAACGCCATACCAATCGGCGTTCTCCTTGCTGCATGCCGTCAGCGCAGCCGTAGGCGTTTCCAGGCTGCGGGCAACATTCAAGAACAAATCGCCTTTAACCGAGACCGCCACGGCAAGGCCGGCTTGCTTGGCGGTGATGTAGATATCTGAGCCCACCGAGGTCGGCGACACCGGTGCGCCACTGTCGACGATGGCCTGGACCAGGCCGGCGGCTATGTCCGCCGGCGTGCTATCGGCCCGCCCCGTGAATCGGCACGCCACCAGCGGCAAGGGGCCACTCGAAACTGGCCAGGACAGCCTGATCACATAATCGCTGGCGCTTGCACGCGTAACCGCGACATGCGAGGTCTCGACGTGGCGCCGGCCGACGAAGACTCGCGGCACTGTCGGGATCTGCTTGAAGGCGTCGCGCACAGCGATGTACAACGGGTCGGCCTGGCTCAGGCCCAGTTCCAGCAGCTCGGCCGCCTCCGAGACGACCAGGATGCGGCCGACCGCCAGCGCGTGCGCGCCCAGCACCAGGATGTCCGAGAAATTCTGCTGCTTGATCGCGGTGGTGTTCAGGGAGATCGCCACATTGACGATCCGTTCAAGGTTTGCCATGCGTGGCTCCAGTAAAAAGGCCGCCAGCAAGGCGGCCAGGTGGCAAAGGGGAAGCGGCCGCGCGCCTACGTGGCGGGCGCGACCGATTCGATAACAGGCACGGCCGCCAGGCTCGCGACGACATAGCGCACGCCCAGCTCCAGGAGGGCGCGCTGCTCATACCGCGCACCCTCGCGCAAGACGGGAATGTTCTGCAGGCGGCCTCGATCAAAGACCGCCAGGCCAAGGGCTTCGGCGCGCTCCTCGAATTCGGGGTGCTGCAGGCGTAGCTGAAGCGTGTCCAGGCCGTCATAGGCGCCGGCGCCGAACCCTTGCAGCTCCACCGTGGCGTCATTGTGTTGAGATATCAACGCGTTGCCGTCCTCATCCACCTCGCCCTGCTCGGCCCGGCTGGCCTGCGCCCAGCGCACCGCCATGGCGATGTACGGCGGCGCCGGCCGTGTGCCGTTCTCGTTGGCAAAGATCACGGGGATGCCGGCGGCGGCCGCCTCGATCAGCTCGAAAATCGCGTCTTCCGGTGTCATGGTTGTCCTGCGGATGTATGCGCCGATGGGACTATCGCGCCCGTGCTTGCACGGCCTGCGACTCGGCGCCGCCCTCTCCGGTGACCTGGATTGCCCGGCCGGACCCGGGGAGAGACCCTGCGGACGCTTAGCCCCGTCCGCCCCCGGCCCAGGTTGCCGGGGTGTGCTGGGAATTCTGTTGTTCCTGGTCGGCCAACAGCACAGCCAGGTAGCGGTAATGGGGAATGACGCCCGACTGCCAGGGCGCCACGCCCACCAGCAGGTATTCACCCGCTAGCGGCCCCGCGCCCCAGACCAGCCGATCGCCGCCGGTCCAGTCCTGGCCGGCCACGCTCAACAGCTCGGACGTGTAGATCCGGACGGCCGCCCGTATGCGGCGCCCTTCGGGGGTCGCCTGCAATTGCTCGTAGTCGCCCACCTTGGCCGGCTGCACCGAGGCGGAAATGGTTCTATCGGGAATGGGCTCGCCCTCGATCCAGCGCCCGCGCTCCCGGCGGCCGGGCAACTGGCCAAGGATGACATGTGGCTTTCGGAAACTCATGCCACTACACCTTCTGGTATCGGACAGCGTTCACCAGCAGCCCGTGATCGATCAGGGGCACATCGCTGCCCTTCTTGGCCACGGTCGATTTCGCGTTGGGCTTGGCCCATTCCTTGGAATGCTGGATGTGCGCCTTCTGGTGCTTTTCAGCAAACGTACCCAACTGATCCAGGGCCTGCTCCACGGTCAGACTGCCGTCTTGGACGGCGCCCGCCATCCGCTCCATGGCCATGCCCAGCACTTCGCCGTTTTTCTCGGCAAAGTCGCGGATCGCAGGCCGGGCCGGGATGTGCTCGGTGCCCAGCTCGTTCCAGATCGCGATGTCGATCAGCTCGATCCCCGTCTCCGGGTCTCTGCCGGCATCCCGCTGGATGCCAAACTCGACGCCGCGCCCGTTGATGGCCTTGGCAAGACGCGCGTGCGCCTCCAGCCCCTTGTCGATCGCCTTAACCGCCACGGGGAATGCTCCTTATGGTGGCCGCGCCAACCTTGCAGATGCGCGCCAGCCGTTCGTATCTGCCGTAGAAGCCCGCTGGATCCTCCGCGCCTGCCACTCGGCCATAGACGCGCTGCAAGTCGCCTTCCTTCTCGCTGACCAGGCCAGGCCTGGCCACCACGCCGTCGGCGTCCGCCGCGAGCTGCGCCTTGATGCCGTACAACAGCCAGGCGGCGTACCAAAGCTGTGCCTCGTCCTGCAACTTGGGGGGCAGGCATGCCGGCCGATAGTCGGCGGCCATGGCCAGCGCCCGTTCCTTGTCCGGCGCCGGCAAGCTGGCCACCGCCGGCGCCAGGAAATCCAGATCGTCGATGGTGGCCGCCATGCTTACGACTCCTGCGAGCCGCCGCCGGCCGGCGTATTCCCGCCACCTTCGCCCGGGGCGGCAGCCTTCAAGGCCTCATACAGGCCCTGCAGCTCAGGCTTGGAGGCCGATGGCGAGTACTGAGCGCCCTGCTCATCGAGCCAGGCTTTCAGCTCCTTGACCGTGGACGGCTCCTTGTCCGCCTTCGCCGCAGGGGTCGGCTTGTCACCGCGGCCCGGCGGCACGGCCGCATCCTCGCCAGGCGGGTCCGTCTCGACCAGCAGCTCGCGGTCGATCAGGTCCTGCACGCCTCGGTCCTCGGGGTTGACCCACGCGGCGCGCGTCGGCGCGATCACAGTATGGCCACCGATGTTGATTACCGCCTTGGTTCGGTTTTCGCAATACAGCATCAGATATCTCCCTTCGCCATCGACAGCGGGTAAAACACGACCACCCCGCCGGCACGCGCCAGGCACGGCACGACGAGTTCAAGGCCACGGGCCTGCGCTGCCAACTGGTTGAACGGCATCGGCAGCTCCATGGCGAGGTTTTCCTCGCTGTACTCGTAAGCCAGGATCAGATCCTTGCCGCCGGCGCCCGCCCCCTTGAACTCGGCGGCGCCGATGATCTGCAGGCCGGGATGCTTGTCCAGGAAGAACTGACCCACGGTCTTGCCGTTGGAATCCGGAACGCGGCGCGAAAAGATGCGGCTGCGCTGTTCGGTCGGCATGACGATGCGGGTGGGCGTGTGCACGTCCTTGGACTGGTTGGTCACCGCGTCGTAGATCATGTCCAGGTCGGCCAGGATCTGGTCGGGGGTCGTGGCCGGATTCAGCCAGTCACCGTGCAGCCCCACCACCAGCGGCACGTTCGGGTGGTTCACCAGGCCGTACAGGCCAAACTTGCGATCGCCGATCAGCGCCATCTGGTTCAGCTTGATCTCGATCGCCTTGCGGGCTGCCATCGACTTGCGCGTGGGCAGGTCGCTGCGGTTGGCGGCGGCCGCCCGCAGCTCCATCACGCTGTAGCCGTAGGAGTCGCCGATGTTCTTGATCTGGGCGACCTTCTCTTCGCCTTTCACGTCCGCGCGCGGCAGGTCGTCGGCGTAGTTGGCGACAATCTTGGCCATGCCGACCTCGTCGTACATGAAGTACGTGAAGGTCTCGGCCCACTCGGGCACCTCGGTGGAGATCGGCACCAGCGTCAGGCCCACCATGGGCGGCAGCTTCTTGTCGTAGGTCCGCGTCTTGACGTAGTCCAACTGGCGGGCGCTGTAGAGACCTTCGTCCTCGCGCATGCCGGCCAGCGCCACGACGATCTTTTTGACGGCCGGCAGGTCGGCCTCGTCGTAATGCTCGTGTTTTTCCATGCTGATTCCCAATAAAAAAGGCCCCTATGCGGGGCCTTGGGGGTGATTGCGGATGATGGCGGCGGGATCAGGGCGTCGCCGAGGCGGCAAAGGGCGCCAGCAGCTCAATCAGGGCGACCTTGCCGCCGGACACCTCCACCGCCCCCGACCGGAAGACGGCGTTGGGCACACCGGTAGCGCCGCTGTCCGATACGGTGCCGTCAGCCGCGCAGCGGACCAGGCCGTCCTTGGTCACGGCGCCACCGGCCGACACCTTGGCCCAGCCGCGGCGAACGCGCAGCACGCTCACGGCGTCAAACTCGCGGTAACCGCCATCGCGGGGGATGGTGTGGGTGTGCAGCGCCAGGCCGCGGATGCGCGAGCCCGGGCCCGCGACGATGCGGTCGTCGGTGGTGTCGCCCACGATGACGCCGGGGGCAATATCCCCTGCGGCGGCGTAGGTCTCGACATCGTCATAGCCCAGGTCGGCCTTCATGCCGGCGTAGGCCGGCTCCATGCGGTCATCGTAGATGGCGGGCATTATTCGCCTCCTTTCTTCAGGTTCGCCAGGTAGGCCGAACGGGCCGCGCTGGCCGATTTGGGCGGCGGCGCGCTATCGGAGCGCTGCTGCCGGGCCGCCGACGGGTCGCCACCGGCCAACTCGCGGCGCTGCGTCTCGACGGCATCCTGCCGGCTCTTGGCTTCGCTCACGGCCAGGTCGAACGCCGCCTCGATGTAGCCGTCGGACTTGTCGGCCAGATCGGCCGAGTCGCCACGGACCGCCTTGATGACGCCCTCGCGCAGCGCGCGGTCGGTGCTGTCAGCCTTGAACGCCACCTTGTGCTGGGTGGCCACCGCCTCCAGCTTCACGCGGGCCAGGGCCGCGCCCTTGGCGTCCTGGCGGGCCCGCTCGATGCCCTGCTCCGCCTGGTCCGCCCGCGCCTTCTCGGCATCGGCGCGGGCCGCCTCGGCGTCCGCCTTGGTGGTGGCCGTTTTCAGGTCGGCTCGCAGGCGGTTGATCTCCTGTTCGACTTCGGGCGCGGCGTCATAGGACAGGCCGTTGTCGAGTCGGATCTTGACCGTGCTCATGTCATGTTCCTCATCGGTTTTGGTTACGGCGTCTGCCGCGTCTAGGTTCAAGCGCGCATTGCCTGCGCGCCCGCGTTTCACCACGGCGAGGTGGTTGTATCGGATGTGCCGCTGGACGATGTCGTACGGCTCGCCCTGCGGCGATACCCCGGGGGTTTCGTCCAGCTCGAGCTCGTAGCCCAGCGACAACTCCTTGTTGCCAGCGTCCACGGGCCCGGTATCGAATATCTGGATGTCGCCGACCATGTTCTGGCCGTCCTGGCGCCCTGCGGACAGGGCCGTGCCGATCATGTGCTGGCGCACGTTCTGGGCGTTGACCTTGCCCGGGTGGCCGTCGGTGATCGGCTTTCCCCGCAGGCTGGCCAGGGAGTCGGCGTTGAACACCTCCTCGGGCGGCCGGTATTCCCGGCGCACGCGGCCCGCGCCGTCCCGGTATTGGAAGACGCCGGTACGCGTCAGCACGGGCGTATCGACCAGGTAGCCCTCGTCCGTGCGGGTCGCCTTGAGCGGCGCCCGGTCATATCGCATCACCATGGGATTTCCTTCAATGAACAATGAGGGCGTCCAGATCCTCGAGGGCCGGCAGGATGGCCTCGGCCCAGCAGCGGCAGCGGATGGGCTTGCCGGGGTGGCCGTCCGGCGGCGGATCGTCCCAGTTGAATTCCTGGCCCTCGCGGTCGACGTGCTCATCGCGTTCGCGGTCATCCAGGACGCCCCGCCACCGGTACTTCTTGACGCCGATATTGGTCTGCCGGTACTCGGTCAGGTTGCCGTTCAGCTTGCCGATCTGGTCACGGGCGATCAGTTCGGCGCGCCTGCGCGGCAGGTCATAGGTTTCCCGGATCTCGCGGGTCATGTCCCGCAGGGACGTGCCCCTGTGGACGGCGGCAACCACCCGGCCGTGCAGCGAATCCAGGTATTGCTCCGGGATGGACTTGATCAGGCCAATGTTCTCGGCCTCCCAGGGGCGCAGGATGCGGGCCAGGGCTGGCTCGGCCTTGAACACGTCCACCCCGTAGGCACGCCGCAGCATGCGGTGGTACTGCTCCTTGTTGTATCGCTCGACCCGCTGGGACACCAGCGACGCCAGGCTCTGCGCTTTGCCGTCAGGCAAGGCTGCCGCCTGCAGCGCCGCCATGAAGGCTCGGCGCAGCGACTCGAACCAGCCCCCGTCGCCGGCCGGCGTGTTGCGCAGGTCATCCTCGCGCAGCACCCGCGGCAGTTCGGGCATCACATACCGCTCGACGGCCAGAACGGCGGCCTGCGCAGTGGTCCGCAGCGCCCGCGCGTAGTCCTGCTCGTCACCGAGTGGGTAGCGCCATTGCTTAGGTGGCCGCAGCGTACGACGTGGCCGTTTGACTATTTGTGTCGGGAACGAGGCCATAGAGCCCTTCCTGTTTCATGTAGCGCAGCGCCTGGTCCTGGCTGAGCCCGTTGTCGACGGCGGCGCTCAGGGCGTCCATTTCGCGGGCCGAGGCCTCGGCGTTGGCCTTGCGAACGTCGGCTTCCTCTTTGGCCGTGGCCGGCTTGAGCGGCGGCCAGGTGATAGACCAGGCCTCGCCCTGCGCGGTACCGGTGCCGGCCAATGAGCGTTGCGCCCGGATCAACGACACCAGGCGCTCCAGCGCGGGGTTCAGCTTCACCCCACGGCCCATGGCCACCGCGTTGTAGAACCCCTCGAGGTCTCCGTCGCCGGTGGCGTTCAGGCCGGCCGCTGACCGCCCGAACAACACGCTCACCGGGTAGCCGGCCTCGGCCGACACCGCGATCTGGAATTCGGCCAGGGTGTCCTTGATGCCGCCCATGTCCGAGCTGAGCACCTGGTAGTCGTCTTCCGCGTCGACGGCCACGCCGTTCAGGGCGTTGCGGGCGGCGTCGACCATCTCCACGCGCTTTCGGACGACCGCCTCCATCTGAGTCTGGATAGCTTCGGCGAGGCCTCTCATCTTGTGCACGGCTTGCTGCTTCTTCTCCATCAGCCGAAGCGCCCAGGTCAACCCCTCGCCGTAGCGCCGGATCGCCCGAAACGCCCGCGCCGCCGCCGGTCGCCCCGCCCAGGGTATGCCCTTGCGATTGAGCTGCGCAGGGAGCGGATCTCCCGGCACCTCGATCAAGCGGCTTTCGTGTACCAGAAACTCGGCCGAAGGCACGCCCGCCGCCTGCACGCGCACGCGGTAGATCTCGGGCATGCCGTAGTTGGCCTCCTTCGGGTTGGAATAGCGCCTCTCGGTGGCCGATATGTCGCTTAGCGTGAAGACCTTGAGCTCCAGAAGCGTGTCCAGGGCGTCAAGGTTCAACGGATCGCGCAAGGCACGCCCATCCTTGGCAACGATCACGATCGCTCCGCCCCCCGTCAGCCGCGCCCAGCGCCAGGCATCAGCCAGCGCCGGCAACGCCTTCAGCCGATCCAGCTCGTCCCGCACCCGGTCGTCGCCGGCGATGGTCACGCCGCGTGACACAGCGGTGTCCGGAATCATGTCCACGACGCGGGCCGGCAGACCGCCCTCGGCGTACATCGCCAGGTCATCCAGCGCACCCAGCCCGCCGGGCAATGCGTCCAGCATGCCCGGCCCCAGCAGCGCCGACAGGTAGCCGTCTTGGTTCATCATGTACTTGCCAGCGCCATGAAGCGCCCTATGTCGCTGCCCGCCGTGGCGAGCATGTCGTTGATGGCATCGACCATGGGGTCGACCTGGTCGTCGTAGGGGTGGGTATCGTCAGCGGTGAAGGCCTCGCATTCCGCGATGAAGTCGTTCACCCACGGCGCCTCCTCGGGAATACACACCAGCCCCGCCTCGAGGTAGCTCTGGACGTCCATGACCCGCGTCAGCTTGTCTTTGTCGCGGGGAACGCCCTTGACAGGGATATGCCCGCCGGCGGCGATCTCCTGGACCAGCCCGGTACCACTCGACTTGTCCTCGATGAGGAACTGCCGCAGCGGCGCCGACAGCTTCGGATTGAACGGCTTGTGCTTGGCCCAGAAGTCCAGCGCCCGGCGCTTGAGCTCCGGCGCCTGCCATTTGCCGCGCAACAGGTCCAGCAGGTAAAGCTTGCCGTCGTCGCCCAGGCCCCAGCATTCGAAGACGCTGTAGTCGTTGCGCTCGGCCGTCTTCTGGGCGGTGTCGGCGAACACCTTGCGCGCCAAGATCCGGGGCGGCACCGCGTACCGGCCGAACCAGGCGCCCTTGATCAGGTCGCCACCCAGCGGCGCCGGGCGTTGCTGGTACTGCGCCGAAAACACGTACCGGCTGACACGTGCGCCCTCCTGGTCCGTGCCGGCACCGGCCTCCATGGCCAGCAGATCCGCCAGCGGCTCCTTGTAGGGCCAGTAGCTGAAGCGCCCCTTCTCGTCCCGGACGCTGCTGTCGACCTTGGGCTGCAGCTCGGCCGGCAGGCCTGCCACATAGGCGTCGTCGATCAGCGCCGGGATGACGATCTGTTCCCAGTCCGAGCCCAGGTTGCCGGCCTCGATGAAGCCGGTCACGTCCTCCTGCGCCAGGCGCTGCATGATCACGATGATCGGCGTGTCGGGGTTGGCCCGACGGCTTTTCACCGTGGCGATCAGGTCGCGGTTCGCCTTGGCACGCCGCGGCTTGCTGTAGGCGTCGCCGACCTTGAGCGGGTCGTCGATGACGATGGCACCCTGCCACCCTTGCGCCATATGACCGGCACGAAAGCCGGTGATCTGGCCGCCGAGCGACACCGCGTAGACGCCGCCAGCCTTGCGGCCATCGACCTCGATGTTCCAGCGCTTCTTACTCTTCGCGTCCGCGGCGACCTTAAGCGGCCACAGTTCCTGGAACTCGTCAGACTGGACCAGCTCCTTGGCCGTCTGCGAATTCAGCAGCGCCAGGTCATCGGAATAGCTGATGTGCAGGAACCGGGCGCGCGGGTTCAGCGCCAGGCCGCGCGCCATCAGGTTGATGGCGACCAGCTCGGTCTTCGACGAGCCCGGCGGCACGTTGATGACCAGGTTCTTGATGCGGCCGTCGATGACGTCCTGCACCTTCCGCGCGATCAGCTCGTGGTGCCAGTTGACCCGAAACTTGATGGCCTGGCGGTGCTTGAAGAAGTACCGGCTGAAGAACAGGTGGTCCTGTTCGCATAGCGCCTTGGCCGTGGCGCGCAGGACGGCGGGATCAGTACTCGCCTTGCAGCTTGGCGACGGCGGCGGCGACTTCTCTTTCATCCACCACCACCGTCTTCTGTTCTATCGGGCCGCCGCCGGCGCCCGTGTGCTCCCGCTTGTTCGTGAATGCACCGCCCACCTCCTTGGCGGCCTGCTCCAGCACGCCGGCCGCGCCGACGACGTTGCCCCGGCTGATGTGCTTGTCGTAGATCCTGCCGAGCTGCCGCAGGCGAAATGCCTGGTCGGCGATGGGGATCTCGGCGATTTCCTCGCGGAAGCGCTGCCGGGTGTCGTGGAATAGCTGGACCCACTTCTTGGCCAGGTCTTTGCCGGCGACTTTGGTCGGATCGTACTGGGCCACCTGCATGCGCGGCACGTCTATGCCGAATTCTTCCTTGACTGCCTCCGATACCTGGCTGGGGGAGTCCCAGCAGGCTAGGGACTGGACGATGAAGCGCTTATGCGCGTCGGTCAACTTCGGCACATCCAGACTCGCAATCGAAATATTGCCGGCCTACCTTGTGGCCCGTATGCTGGGTGATCAAGCTCAAACTTCGGGAGAAAAACAACAAATGAGCCTCCAACACTTTCACCGGCGCGGGGAATCGGCCCTACGTCGACGCGCCGAGCGGACCATCAACCGCATCGACGCCATAGAGCGACAGATCTCTACGAATCCTGATTGCCGGCGCAGGCGGCGCCAGCTGCGGGATCTTCGCGCCTATCTCGTTCGCTTGGCCGAGCGAGCCGAACGCGAGGGCTACGACGAGTACGCCCTCCTTTGGTACGTTCAAGCCCGGCCCTAAGCCGCCTTCAGGCAGCAACCACACGCCCTGGCGATGTCGAGCCGAGGCACGGCCGGCTTCGCGCCTGCCACGGCCACCAGCCGCCGAACATCCGCCGTCGGCCCATACCGCGCCACCACGCCCACGAATTCCTCGACGTCGTGCCCCACGATGCGCAGCTTCGGCCGGCCCTGCTTGTCGAACGCCGGCGCGCCGTAGGGGTCCGGCGCGTGCCCAATGTGGTAGAGCTCATGCTCCACCAGCGCGCAGAATTCCGCGTCGCTGCAGGTGGCGCAGTAGTCCGCCGCCAAAGTGATCAGGAAGGCCGGCACACGGCCGAACCACTCGATCATCTGCTGCTCCTGGCGTGCCTTCTGCCAGCCGCCAGCGCGGAACATGACCTGTTCGGCCTGGCCGAGCACCGTGCGCCCTGTCTTCTGGAAGCCGGACGACGCCCAGAGGAAAGCCAGATCGGCATCCACCAAGTGAGCGTGGTCAGGATTATGAAGCGGCCCGTCCGCGGCGAGTATCACCCGTTCAACCCATTCCAGCGTTTCAGGCGCCGGCGCCAACAAGCCGCCGGCTACCTCCGCTCGCGCCAGCCACACGGCGGGCGGTTGCGGCCGCAGCGGTATTGCCGATTTCCCCCGCCTTACCTTCATGCTGAATTACGCCAAATTTTGCGGCCGGTGGTGCTCTGCTCGATGGAGCGCTGCGGCTCTTTTCGCTGACCGGCCGCCGCGAGTGCCGCCGCCGGCGCAGGGTTGAAAGCAACACGGTAGTTCTTTCAAGGAACTGTACCGATTGTCGGGCAGCGGAGTTTTCACTATATTGATGAGTTACAAAAACTTACGACAGCAGATTTTATAACGTATGACTCCGCAAACTCACGAACCGCCTGAAGCCCCCAGCGCGTCTAAATTGGTATGGGTACCGGTGATCGTTGGCCTTCTATTACTGTCCGCGTACTTTGCCTATTTTGGGATCTACCGCTCTGCCCCCCCAGGGCAGCCAGAAAGCTGGGGGCAGTTCGGCGACTTCCTCGGAGGCCTGCTCAATCCGGTAGTTGGCACGATCACCATCGTCCTACTCGTTAGAACGTTGCTAGCACAGGAGCAGGCAATCCGCCTCCAAACTACGGAACTGGCGCTGGCGCGCCGGGACTTTGAACTGCAATTAGAAGAAACCCGCGCGTCAACCAGAGCACTGTCAGATCAACACGACGCGATAGTCAGGCAGAGCTTTGAACAAACTTTCTTTGCATGGCTGCAAAGCTACCGCCAAATGATTATGGGGCTACAAGATGCCAGTGAGCGATCTGGAATACTAGTACTCCATCGGTTGACCCTTTCCCTCAAAGGCGATAGAGCCACAATGATTGAAGACCCTAGCGGGCAACGCGTTGGCGACTCTCCGGGGCCACGAACCTACGATGACGCCGCGAACTCATATTTAAACGGAGCCGACACTCTAGTGGTTGACCGCTTTAATCGGGCCCGGGCCTCCTATCACGCTATATATGAGAGAAACCACTCTATTCTAGGTCCCATTCTGCGCACACTATATAGGCTAATGGACTGGGTCGATAAGAGCCCCCTGTCAGCACGAGAAAAGTGGCACTATTGTGCAATTATTCGCTCCCAGCTTTCGTGGCCCGAAATGATGATACTTCTCTACAGTGGCTGTGCTGAGCAAGGCAAGAACTTTGTCCCGCTCATCGAAAAATACGCGCTATTCGACAACCTAGAAAGCCGAACCGACGGCCTTGTATCTGCAATGCGGCAGACACTAACTTTGAAACCGTGCCCCGACTTTCCATATACGAAACGCGCGTTTAACTCCGGTGTGGCCAAGCTGGAGCTTGGCATCATCGAGGCAAAAGATCTTTAGCGGCCGGCAGACGCAAGCACCCAGGCCTAAAGGCTAGATAGTGGCTTCTCCTTAGCGTACCGGCCTGAAAAACTACAGCAGTCGGCGTGACGCTTCCCACAAAAGCAAATGCCATTTGCTCGCCACCTGGAATTCAAAGCAAACGATCTGCAAGCGTCGGCAATAATTTCCAGGTCGCCGTGTAATTTTGTGTTACTGTAGCTCGCCTGTGCAGGCAGGACGGCCTCGGGACGCTCAAGGCCTTTATCCGTGAGTCGGCTGTCAGTCGTGCAGTTACAGTTGCGCGGCCGTCGCCGGCTTCTCACTAACAAAAACCATGAATCGCGACAAGTGAATCCGGCCCAAACTTTCATCGTAGTTGCTATCGCCGCGTTGGCCACAGGCTGCGCAGCTCCAATGCCGTCTCCACAGTCGACGGCAGCCATTCGAGTGCATTTGCTTGATCCCTGGCCTGGGCCAGCCCTGCGAGCAACTCTGTCGATTGACAGGCTCGCCAGCGACTCCCAAGGCCGAACGCTCAGCACGATCTATCAAGTCCAACGGTGCGATGAAACCGCAAGATGTTCCGGCGGCGTTGCGAAGCCGCAGATCCAGATTCGGATAACCGCCAGCTCGCCGACTACTGTCTCTTTCGAAGCCAACGTGGATTACTCCGTTGCGGCGGAACAGACCAGCGGCAACACCACTGGCGCGAGTTATGCCAAGACCAGTATTTCGGTGCCGAAAGCCGACCCGATGCACCGGGTCTACGTGGAGCGCGCCACGTTGAAATACGGAGAGGAGCGACGCCTGGACCTTCCCCACGGTGAATCGCTGATTTTCTGCGCACGCCAAATCCAAGGCCAATTGGGGGACAGCGATCACGCTTGCGAGCCTCCGTCGACTGCGGACCAAGTTAAGGCCATTCCGAAGTTCTAAATCCGCGACCAGAAATGCAAAACGCCCCGGGTTTTGCCCGGGGCGTTTCTTCAGGTCGTACTTGCTACGAGTGTGGCGGAATTTTCGCTTTCTTGTCCGGCCAAGTCAAGTCATCAGGCTATTCACTTCGCCGCCGGCGCTCTCAAGCAACCCGATTGGACATTCGCTTCATCGCTTAAAACCATCATGCTCACCCCGGACTTCTTTTCGCAATGTGCTACCTCGTTACGCTCACTAGCGGACGACGTTCAAAAAACTACGCCACCGCCAAAAAAGGAAGTCACTCTCGCGTATTCCGATTTTTGCGAGTCATTTCCCGAAGCTCAGACGGGGGAATTAGTCAGATGGGCTGGCAAAGGAACCGTGATTTACCGATTCGCCATTCGACATGGCCGCGAGCAATCCTCCGTTTTGGAGCGATTCAACGGCTGTAAGACGCAGGAGAAAGATCTGGCGACGCAGGCAGGAATCAAACCAAGGGCATACTGTAGAGCAAATCAAGCGTCCTCGACGCTCTATGTCGGCAGCTCCCGGAATCTGGAAAGCCGGTTGCGGCAACACTTCGGCTACAAAGATAGAACCACATATTCGATGCAACTAACGCATTGGCTGCAACCAGGAGATATTGAACAGATCCATCTGTCAGTCTGGCACTGTGAAGGAATTCATGCAGTAGCGGTTCAGGCAATGGAGGATCATTTGTGGGATGTCGAGAGACCTATGCTTGGCAAAAGAGGGGGACGCTAGCCGCGCACCTCGCGAGCTGATTGCTGGACGATCGCGGCACCCACCATCGCCGGTGCCAAAGCATCTAGAGCTCCCGCCCTTTCCTGCATGGCCAGCCGTCGATAGGCCTGCAACACGTCGTGCAGCGTCGATTTCGGGACATCGAATCGATCCGACAGGTCACGAATCCGCGGTCGACCTCGCAGCATCCGGCAAACGAGCATATCGGTCACCAAACGCTCCCGCCCCTTGGCGGAGGGGTTCAGCCACTCGGAGACGGCGCGGGCGCTCTCGGCCCCCTCCAAGCCCGTCCCATACTGCGTCCGCAAGATGTGAAAGCCCACGCTGTCGCCCAGCGTCCGCTCCATCAGCTTCACGATGAACACGGCCTGCGCATGCCACTCATGCGGCGTCAGCCCTGAAAGAGCCTTGCGCTCATACTCCACGTCGAACCGCTCGCGCAGGGCCTCGCAGACCAACTGCGTCGGGTTCTTCGGCTCGATGGGCATGGCCAGCATCAGGTAGGCAACGGCAATCGCGTGCTCGGGGCACGAAAACGTTCCGGCTTCACGCGGCATTCTTTACTCCTTTCAAATTCTCCAACTCACAGCCTGGCTGTATCGGGTGGGTATAGACAGCCAAGCCCCACATGCCCGGCTCGTAACCCGACAAACCCTCTTGCCGTGCAAGGTCGTCCAGTAGCGCTTTTGCCAGTGCGTTCATGCCAGGTCACTCACCAGGTCCACGGCCCTAAACCAACTGCCAAGGCCCGCACCGGCCGAGGCCCCTGCCGTATCTCCGCGCGGCTGCGGTGACGCGCATTCGTCGCCAAGCACCCGCAGCATCAACGCCCCCAATGCCTGCGCCGTCACGTTCCCGCTGGCCGCTTCCGCGAAGTCCTTGCGGTTGTGCCGGCGCAGCCAAGGAATCACGCTGTCCGGCACAGGCTGGCCAGGCAACGCCGCCTTCAAGCGCCCAGCCAGGATGAACAGGCTTCGACGGTTGTGCATGCGAGCGGTGATGCCTGCCTGCTCCGCGTAGGCCGTGCCGTGGTGCAGATGGCAGTACCAGTCGGACACGCCGGTCGTGGTGTCAGCGATAGACCCGGGCAGCATGCAGCCCCTGACGCAGCACATGCCGTAGCCCTGGACCGGATGCTGATGGCGGGTCACCGCCGCGGATGCTTCGGCGTAGCTCATGCCCCTCGCTCCTGCTCATCGCGCCGGCGACGCAGCTCGGCGAAGATGCGGTCCTTGAAGGCCGGGTAGGACTCGCCGCCGCGGGCGAACATGCCCAGTTCACGGCCTTTGCGGTCGATGCCGCCGTCCGACATCCACCACCGGTCCGCGTCCTGCGCGGGCTTGTCGGCGACCTTATCCGGCTTGGCGGGCACGGCCTGTGCAGCTTGGCGCGCCCTGGTCAGCACCTTGGCCAGGTACGTCCAGGGGATCGGCTCCGGGACAGGCTTAGACTGTCGCGCAGCCTCGACAGCCGCCAACGCTTCGTCCTCGGTGAGACCGCTTTCGACCCATTCGCGGAAGTCGGGCCGGCCCGGCGCGACGTCAACGCCCTCGACGCGAAGTCGCTTGGCCAGGACGCCGCAGAGCGTCGGATCGGACAAGTAGCCGGGCGAGTTATCCACAGTCGGAGGCTCGCGCGCGCTACCCCCCCCTTCTTTTATATATGTCCCTGTCCCTGTCCCTGTCTTAGCCGTGACACCCCCGTGACTTTCCGTGTGACTTCCATGAGGTGTCACAGTGACAACCTTGTGTCCCTCCGTGACGACGATGGATATTCCGCGTGACGCCGCAACCTCGCGCAGGTGTGACGTACTCGTTCCCTTGGCCGGCAGAATCAAACCAACGTCACGCAGCGCCGCAAAGAGCAGCTTGCGGTCTTCCCGCTCCTCACGCTTGCGTTCGTTATCGCCATCCTTCGCGGCCTGGTGCTCCTCCCGCTTCGCCATGGCCTTGATGGCCTCCTCCGCGATCACCGGGTGATAGAGCCGCCCGTCGGAGCACTTCACGAAGCCGCGCAGGGCCATGCCCCTCACCTTGCGCCAGGCGGACAACTCCTTGCCGGCCAGGTGGGCCAAAATCCTGTCATCGTCAGGTAGCGATGCCGCGGGCTCCTGGTTCCAACTCTTGCACCACAGCCGCAAGGCCGTCTTGAACTCTTCGCCCGAGGAAAGCGCCATCATGTCGCTGTCCAGTAGGCGCTCGGTGTGCAGAGGCATGAACGGCAGGCCGCGCAGGTTGCAGTCTAGCGGCGTCAGGGGCGCAGGTAGCAGCTCAAAGTCTGTCATAGGTCACTCGCACACGTGTCGGGGGACACCGACCGAAAGGTGCCGTAGCCCTGCCGCTCCAACGCCATGAGCGCGGTGACAGTGCTATCCTTCCCGTCGAAGCGAGATACATCTCGCAACACCCGCTAAACCAGACCGCCCTATGTTGACGAAGACTGCGAAAAAAATTGCCAATTCGACGGACTTGCGTCGCTCGCAACGTCTGACGAGTTCGGATATATCGCCCAACTACTGGTGGGTGAGCCACAATCAAATGCATCGCCGAGAGCTCAGCGGCGGCTACATCTGGTGTCCCCAAACCAAGAAAGGCGGCGGGGCGAGAGAAACCTGGACCAACGTGTCCCGCGTGCGACGGGGAGACATCGTCTTTTCCTACGCAAAAACGAAGCTCCAAGCCGTTGGCGTTGCGCTTGGCGATGCACAGGAGGCAAGTGCTCCCAGCGAGGCGTATCACTCGTGGAACGATGCTGGATGGCGCGTGGCAATCCAGTGGGAATCCCTTGGATCCCCGTTGTCTCCCAAAGAGCATTGGGACGAAATCGGCGACCTTTTCCCTGCTGTCCATTCGCCACTGCGCGAGGATGGCGGCGGAAACATGACATACCTGGCGGCGTTGAGCGTGCCTCTGGGTTTGAAGCTGCTGGACCTGATCGGCATGACGGACGACGACGCCCTCGCGAACGTTGATCGAGAGATGGTCAAGGTGTCTGGCGTCGATAAGACCGAGGTTGAGCGGGTCTACCAGGCGCGTATAGGCCAAGGCACGTATAGAAAGAACGTCATGTCCGTCGAACGCTACTGCCGCGTAACGGGTGTCAGCAATGTGGATCTGCTCATCGCGAGCCACATCAGGCCGTGGCGTCAAAGCTCGAACCAACAACGCCTCGACGGCAACAATGGCTTGCTTCTCTCGCCTCACGTCGATAAGTTGTTCGACTCGGCCTGGATATCGTTTTCCGATCAGGGAGAGATCCTGGTTGCCAGCGGAGAGGTCAGAGAGGTGCTCATCGCCTGGGGCATTGACCCAGACATGAACGTAGGGCAATTCAATGAGGACCAAGAAAAATACTTGGCCTACCATCGAGACGTCCTTTTCTCGGAAAAGGCTAAGCAACCAGAAGAATGAGCGATCGGCCTCAATCGCAATCAGAAGAATCCACAAAGCACCTTGGATTGAACCTGGCTGAGTTCGTACGTAATCCCACCAACCTTCACTAGACTCCCTGCAGGGAGCTTCCACATACGCAGCGATTAATCGGGAGATTTGGTCAGAATGGCCCTCTACTTTTTGAGCTACGACTTGCGCAAATCCCGCAACTACCAACCGCTGTACGATGAACTGGCAAAGCTCCATGCCACTCGGGTCCTGGAATCTCTTTGGGCGTTCAAACTCGCCGACACCAATTGCACATACGTTCGGGACTATTTCCGTCAATTTATCGATGCAGACGATGGGTTGATCGTGACCCAAGCTGTCGACTGGGCAACTTGGAACACGGATAAAGCCCCACCCAACACATAAGTCACGCCGTGCAGGAGGTAGCACCGCGCCCTCCTCCTGCCGGTCTAACGCCCGCGCCGCCTGTTCTAGATCAAGATGCGCATACTCAACTGGCGCCAATTTGACCTGGTCGGACACGTCGGGACGAATCCGCAACCTAGAATTGCCAACCAATTTGGCGGCCAGTTCCAGCCATATATGATCGGGATTCCCCAACCCCAACCATATGTGGAAGGAACTGACCATGACGACACAAACAGGACTCCAACGCAGAATCCTCGACACGCTCGCGCGCGTGAAAGTGGGCACACCGAGCGCTCCAGCCGATACCGAGACGGCATGGGAAGAAATACAAGCGTTCGCAGGTGACGACGAGGTCATTACAGCTCTGCTGGACCTGGAAGATAAAGGCCTGATACGCAGCGGCGTAACGCGAGGAGTGGACGGCGAGTGCGCCATAAGTACGGGCGTGCTGGCCATCACGGATTACGGTCGACAAAGTCTGGCGCGCTGAATTTCTTACCCCAGCCGATCACGAGGTAGCCAAATGGTCGGCTCCACTCCGTCCCACCGGCTGGCGGGATCGCGCCAGGAATAATCTCGGCCAACTCATAAGTGAATCGCCCTGCAGCATCGCCAACGGGGCGAAAGGTGGCATAACCAATGTGATTGCCAGCGCCGTCACGTAGGCGCATGCCCAAGAGTGTCGGAGCTTCAGGGCGCATTTTCGGCCCCTCAAGCACCAATCGAACGCCACCGCGGCCGGCAGGCTCGAGCCAGGCGTTGATATCGAGGTCAGCGTAGGTCCGGAATTCACGCATGGCAGGCTCCTTGCTGCGACTGGGCGCCCTGCCCCTCCCCCTTAAACTGACTGCTCTCACACAAACCATCCTTGGGAAAGGAGCTGGGCATGGAAAAATCGGCGCGGCAGCAGTTCGACGACCTGCTGAAGGAATCGCACTTCTTCAACGATTCGATCAACACGGCAAAGCGAGCCGCTGGATACGCGGCTGGGCAAATCCTCGGCGCCCTCATCGAAGGGGATGCCGCCATGTACGAAAAGCTCAAGCGACTCATGGCCGAAGACTTCCAGCGAGACTCGGACCAAGGCCCGAGCCTGGACAGTGCAGCTCGGCTGGTTCTCCATGGAATTCAGCAGGGACTCGATTCGGTTGCGCGTCCAAGCGCGCGGCTGCAGCAGACGCGGCAGCGTTCGGCCGCGCGGTCGCCGAGGAAACCAGCCGCCGACTGATCGCTACCATCACCAGCGCACGTTGCATGGCGCGCCTGATCTGTGGCGGCCTGAAAGCCTTGGCGCCCTTCTCGCGCCCATATCCGGCCCGATTACGCATGGCTCGGCTCCTGCGGCGCGGCCGTGGCCAGCTCGGCCGGCGGCTCGAAGGCTCCGGGCCGCACAGCCTGCAGGTACATGCGGCGCGCAGGCGGTATTCCTTCCTTGCGCCAATCGGAGACCGATGGCGGCTTCACTCTGCACAGGCGGGCGACGGCTACGGTGCCCCCCAGCGCGTCGATAATTTGGGAGTCGGGGTGTTTAGTGTTCACTCCAAGATTATTAGGCTTGCCTTAAATTTAGTCAAGACATGCCTAATGAAATTAAAAGGCATACCTATTCATTTTCCACTTAGGATTGCCGAATGAGCACACTCGCACAACGTCTCAGAGAAGCAATGGACCAGACCGGCGTAAAGCAGGTGGACATTGCTCGCGCAGCGAACATCAAACCGCCCTCGGTGGCCGACTGGCTCAACGGAAAGACCAAGAACATTCGCGGTGCGAATTTGGTTAGCGTTGCGCAGCTGCTCAATGTGAGTGAGGCTTGGCTGGCAGACGGCAAGCTGCCCAAAGAGCGAATGCTCGATTCAGATTGGCCATTTCCGCGAATCCCCAAAGAGCTGTATTACCAGCTCACCGTATCGCAGCGCGATGGGATTGAAGAATGGGTACTCAAGCAAGTCGAAGCTTACGTTGGAACGCCGTCCACAGCATCGAAGGCACAGAGTGCATGAGCCATGCCTCATTTTTTGACTGGTAAATAGACATAGCCACTTCTGAGTGGCTTTCTTTTCGTCTTAAAATTAGGCATGCCTATTGAATGATTGTTAGGCTTGCCTTAATTTCTCCTCAACACCTCCCCACCCCGGGGAGGAATGGGAGAACAGCAATGCAAGCAAAGATCACGGGTAAAGACGGCAAAGGCCGCTGCGTGCGTTCGTTGCGGTGCGCACTAGCCGCGGCGATGAAGAAAATCCCGAAGCACCTGCGCGCCCAGCATGGCGACGTGCTGCGCCAAATGCGGTCGCTCAACCTAAAAGCCAAGAACGCACCGGCCCGTTACGCGCGCCGTGCGGCCCTGCACGCCTCTGCCTGACCACCCGCCCCGGGTGCCGGGGCTAGGAGACCACCATGGAAGTTACCCAAACCGTCAGCGCATGGCTGACGCCCACCAGCCTGATCTCGCCCGACGAAATCACCGATCCGAACAAGGTCCGCCTCAGCGACCTGTCCTACACCAACCTGGACATGACCGATTGCGGCTACACGCTGATCGGCAAGGCCCGCATCACCCTGGCGCTGCCTGACCGCGAACGACTGATCGATTCCAAGGTGGCGTCGATGCGCGCGGAAGTGAAGAAGATCCGCGCCGAGGCCGAGGCGAAGGCCTGCCACATCGAAAACCAGATCAGCAACTTGCTGGCGATCGAGCTCAGTCCGGCGCCGGCCATTGAACCAGACCGCGCCGAGGGGAACTGACATGTCCAGCATGACGATTCCCACCCCGTGCGGCACGGCCGCGATTCTTCGCCCCTACAACGACGAGGAACGCCGCGCAGAGCTGATGCGAGACCTCGGCGGCGACGTGCATCTGGCGCTCGGCCGCGATCAGTTGATCCACCGCGAATACGACTTCAGCCAGCGCGCCGCCGAAGCGCTCTATGCCGCGACCGAAGGCAATCAGTTGGCCGAGGGTGCATTCGCGCTGGTGGTGCGCTCGGTCGTGGCGCGCGACCCGCTCGCCGTGGTGGGGCTTCTGTTCCGCCAGTGGCTTGACCTGGCGGTCCGACAGTTGACCGCTGATCTTGCTGACCGCTGCGAAGACGGCCAGCGTGTGACCTTCGGGGCTCGCCAATGACCGCCCTGCTCCTCTTCATCCTTGGCGGCCTGTGCGCCGCCTACCCCCTGGGCCTGCTCGGGGACGCCTGGATGGCCTACCGGCGGAGGTCTGCATGATCCGCCGGCTGCGCAATCTCTGGCACCGCGCCCGACTTTCCGGCCGAGACCTGGACTTCGCCGGCGTCGTCGCGATCTTCGCCGGCGCGGTGGTGCTGCTGGCCAGCGGCACGGTCGGCCCAACACGCGACGCCCACTCCCCCACCCCCACCGCCCAAGACGGGCGTCCGACGGCATACGCCGCTAAGGACTGATCGTGAACGCTATTTCTGAACCTATCGCCCTGGATCGCACACGCTTCCTTGGCGGCACCGACATGGCCGCGCTGTACGGCGTCAGCAAGTGGAAGACGCCCCTGCAGGTGTGGGCCGAAAAGACCCGCCGTGACGCCTATCGCGAAGACGACCCGACCAAGACGAAGGTCCTCAACCGCGGCAAGCGCCTTGAGCCGGTCGTGGTGGCCATGCTGCGCGAGGACTACGGCCTGGACGTTGTCGCCGTGAACGAACGCTACACGCACCCCGACCACAGCTTCCTGTCCGTCGAGATCGACTTCGAGTGGCGCGTCACCGAGCAGGCCCTGGCTGCATTCCCCTGGCTCTCGCCGCTCGAGCTGGGCTCGCGCCAGAACGGCGAGGTCAAGACCGTGCATCCCTTCGTCGCCCACGAGTGGGGCGACATGGGAACCGACGACGTGCCGATTCACTATGCGGCGCAGTCCATGACCGGACTGGCCGTCACAGGCCGCGAGGCGTGCCTCTACGCCACGCTGGTAGGCGTGGATGACCTGACCTTCTATGCGGTGCGCCGCGATCAGGAGACGATCGACGCGATGGTCGCCAAGGCCGTGGACTTCTGGACCAACCACGTCCTGACCGACATCCCGCCCGATCCCGAAACGTTCGACGACCTGAAGTTTCTCTACGCCCGCGACAACGGCCAAGCGATCGAGGCAACCGACGAGATCCTGGTCCAGCTTGCCGAGTTTCGCGAGCTCAGCGACCAGGCCAAGCGCATCGAGGAACGCCGCGACGAGCTCAAGTTCGGCATCCAGACGTTTATGGAGCCCAACGCCATTCTGACCGCCAAGGGCGAGCCAGTCGCCACCTGGAAAAGCCAGTCCGCCAGCCGCCTGGATGGCAAGGCCCTGGCGCTGGCCCGCCCCGATATCGCCGCCGCCTACCGCACCACTTCCGAAACCCGAGTCTTCCGCCTGAAAGGAGCGAAGAAATGAGCGCATCCAAATTGAAAGCCGTGGCCACCGGCCAAGCACAGTCCCAGCAACTGGCCAGCATGAAGCCGAAGGACCAGATCGCCCACCTGCTGGAAAAGCGCAAGGGCGAGATCCAGAAGATGCTGCCCAAGCACCTTTCCGCCGATCGCCTGCTCAAGGTCGCGCAGATCGCCGCCACCACCACGCCGGCCCTGGCCGAATGCGACATCCCGTCGCTGGTGGGCGCCATCGGTCAATGCGCGCAGATGGGGTTGGAGCCGAACACCGTATTGGGCCATGCCTACCTCGTGCCCTTCAACACCAAGCGCAAGGACGCGGGCGGCAACGAACGCTGGGTGAAGTCGGTGCAGGTGATCGTTGGCTACAAGGGCCTGATCGACCTGGCCCGCCGCTCCGGCCAGATCGTGAGCATTGCCGCCCACGAGGTCTGCGAGAACGACACATTCGACCTGGTGTACGGCCTGGACGAGAAGCTGGAACACCGGCCGGCCATGGGCGAACGTGGCGCCGTCACCGGCTTCTATGCCGTGGCGAAGCTCGTAGGCGGCGGCCATGCCTTCGAATTCATGAGCCTGTACCAGATTGACCAGATCAAGGCGGCAACGCAAAGCAAGGGCGCCTACGGCCCCTGGAAAGACAACTTCGTGGAGATGGGCCGCAAGACCGTGATTCGCCGGCTGGCCAAGTACCTGCCGCTGTCCATCGAGTTCCAGAAGGCGACGGCTCTCGACGAGATGGCCAGCAGCGGCCGCGACCAGCGTCTGGACGACAACACGCTCGACGGCGATTTCATCTTCGCCCAGCCCGAGCCTGGGGCCGACCAGACCGAGGAAGGTGCCGGCGCGCCGCAACAGCTTGCCTATGACCCGGCCCCCGTGCTGGCGCAGATCACGAGCGCCACAAACATCGACGCCCTGGACCTGGTCGCCGACGGCTTCCGCGACGCGCCGGACGAGCACTACGACGCGCTCAAGAAGGCCTACGACGCTCGCCGAGCGGCGTTGGATCCTGCCGCTTAACCGTTCTCCCTGGGCGGCACCTCACCAGACGGAGGCAACCCCTGGCGCCGCCCGCCCCATTACCCAGCGATATCAAAACCCATAGGTGAACACATGGGAGCATTTTGCGTATACGGAATGACCGAGCAGCTCGCGAAGAAAGCCGCCGAGCGGGCTTGGCAAAAATATAAGGACTCCATGACCGCGGATGTTCGCGCGTGCCTGCGGCCATCCGACCAGGCCGACTGGATCAAGGTCAAAACCGAGTACCACCTGGCCAAGGGCAATCCCGTCCAGCTATCGGCACCGTTCGATGCGCCACAGTTCGCCCGCGAGTTCATCAAACTCGCCGCGGCCACCGGCCGGACCTCACGGCTGTGCATCATGCAGCGCGGCCCGAAGCTCGATAAGCACGGAGCGCCCCGTATCAGCAAGGCCACCAAGCGCCCGATGATCACCTGGGTTCCCTATCCGCGATAGCGCACACGAAGTATCACCTATCCCTATCGGAGCCTACATGGCCAAAAAATCCAAAGACGTGTATGGCGCGGACGGCCAGAGCAATCTGCTCAATTTCGATCCAGCCAAGTTGACCCTCGTCACCGACGAATCGAGCCCGCTCTATGACAAGCGCGTACATCTGCCCGTGAATGAGGCACTAGCGCGAAACATCGACTACCAGGGAGTGCTTGAGCCGGTGGCGGTTTCCAAGAACCCCGAAACGGGCGACACAGAGGTCGTGTTCGGCCGGCAGCGCGTGAAGGCCGCCGTGCTCGCCAACCAGTGGCGCCGAGAACGCGGTGTGCCTGAGCGGCTGATTCCCGGCATCGTCTACACGGGCAAGCGCGAGAACGCCCTGGACGCGATCGTCAGCGAGAACGAGGCCCGCACCGCCGATACGCCGCTGGGGCGCGCCGAGAAGATGCGCCAACACCTTGCCTTGGGCAAGGGTGAAGATCAGATTGCGGTCATCTACAACTGCTCAGTCGCCACGGTCCGCGACACGCTGGCGCTGCTGGATAGCCCCAAGGCCGTGCAGAACGCCGTCGAGGCAGGTCAGATCACCCTCACCCATGCCAAGGCACTTGTGAAGCTCAAACCCGATGAACAGCGCGCCAAGGTGGCCGAGCTGGTCGCGGCCGGTAAGAACGCCACGCCACATCAGCGAAGCCGCAAGCAGGCCGCGGTGATGAATGAGCCCGCTCGCGTGAAATCCCGCAAGCAAATCCAGGCTGCTCTAGAACGGGCTCAGGGCGACTATGCCTCTGCCCTGCGCTGGGTTCTGGGCGAGGAAGGGGGACGCGCTTCATGAGCTCTGAAACTGCTCAAGGCGCAATATCCGAGGATTGAGTGAGTTCCCCAATTGAATCGAAAAGAACGCGTGCTTCGTGATGCATTTTGTTTGCATCCCGCTTTCCGAATAGGACGTAAGAATTGCGTCCGGGACTGTCTCGCCGCTCCAACGTGCGCTCACAACCTTCAGTCAATAGCCCTCGCAGTCGAAGCACTGGACTAACCCAACGTCGATCCTCGAATTCAGCAATGTCGATTCCCTCTAAGATTTTCAGCGCTCCAACGAGCCTCCATCGGATCTCAGCGTAATGAGCGGGCTTTCGTTCATCCAGAGCCTGCTCTAGGTCCTTGAATGCTTCATAGGCGATTCTCGCAACGGACCGCATGGATATTGAAAGCAAATCCACTCGCTGCTTACGCGCCGCAAGGGCAGCCGCCTGATTCAATCGATGCTGAACCTTCACAACATAGATTCCCCCGAGAATCGCACCAATAGATCCAAATGCCTGGACCCACGCAGCCCATTGGCCGGATTCGTTGGGCGCTGGCATTTGCCAAATGAAAACCCCGACAAGCAACGCGATACCAAATATCGAAAAGACTGTGAGACACGAAAGCTCATTCCTTTCCATTTCTCCCTCGTCTATAAACAGCAGCCATTGCGCGAATCGACCGAACTTTCGTCGTGATGCTGCAGACGCGTGGCGAGCACCTCACTCCGTACTTGGGCGCGGCGCGAAAGAACTATGACGCCTTCGGTCCAAGCCTACGAAACTCCTCGCCAAGCTTGGCTGTGAGCACAACAGACTCATTAGGCCAGCATTTTTCGCATGCACCTAAAGGATGCAGATTCGCAATTTTAGAAACTGACTCCCATTTTTCCATGTACGCCCAATGGCCCTTCCTTTCCTTATCTATGGCGCCCCATTGACAAGATTCCGGCTCATTGAACCGATGAACTGTAAACGTACCTAGCTGGCCTTCGTTCGCTAACGTTTCACGAAGATTTACCGCAAATTTTATGCTGATCATGCAGCCACCCTCACTATCGAATAGCCGATTGGACAACAATCGAACACGATCAAGCAACTGCTCAAACTCCATGGGCGGCATGGCACAGGCCTTCAAGGGCGAACACTTCGACGCGATCAAGTCAGGCATCAAGACTGCGGGCTGCCACCTAGTGACGCCTTGGCGCAACCGGCTGGCGAGCCGTTCATGTGCCCAGATCGAACTTGCGAGCGCCTACCCCCATCGCGACGACTCCACGCGCCAGTTGGTGTTGCCTCGGAATGGCTATGCGATCAATCAAATCACGCATCCGTACTTTGAACCGCACCCTGCTATCGCCTACGCCATCGCTGATGCGCCGCTCGCGAAAGAATCCCTAATAGAAAAAACCCTCCATGTTCTGGAGAACTCATGCTCACGCTCACCCAAAAGGAACTGATCGAGGTCACGGGAAAAACTAGGAAAGCGGCTCAGATCGAAGCCCTCAAATTCCTCGCCATCCCTTTCAAGATTCGCCCGGATGGAGCCCCTGTGGTTCTCCGGGCCGCCGTGGAAGCTGCACTAGGCCATGCGACCAAGAACCAAGGACCGACACCTCCCCGCGTGCGTGTACCAGAAGCACGGCGCGTACTGGTACGTTAAAGGCGGGAAGTGGCGCAAGATCGGCGCCGATCTTCACAGCGCGCTGACCGAATATGCTCGTATCGTCTCCGCCCCAAAGGACGGCATGCCGGCATTGATCGATGACGCCCTTCCGATCCTGACAAAAGACGTCGCCGCCTCGACTCGCAAGCAATACGAATACTGCGCAGCTCAGCTCAAAGAGGCTTTCGTCGACTTCTATCCGAACCAAGTGCGCCACGGTGACGTTGTGGAGCTGCTGGACGGCTACTCCGATCGACGAGCCCTGGCCAATCGAATGCTGACCGTCCTGAAACTGGTCTTCCAGTGGGCCTTGGACCGCGGCCGGGTAGAAGCCAATCCATGCGTCAGCGTGAAGCGCTTCGTTCAGAAGCCGCGAGACCGGCTAATCACGCCCAAGGAATACGCAGCCATCTACGAGGGCTGCCCACCTTGGCTCCAATGCGTCATGGATCTTTGCTACTTGACCGGCCAGCGCATCGGCGACGTGCTGAAGATCGAGGATGGCCACCTTCGTGACGAGGGGCTGTACTTCGAACAGCAGAAGACGGGAAAGCGCCTGGTGGTCGCATGGACACCGGAATTGCGCGCAGCGGTGCATCGCGCCCAGGAGCTCCGCGTCGCCCCCACCAGAACGCCGTACGTCCTCGGCGGCCGCGGTGGCAATCTCCGACTCCATTCCAATGTCTGGCGCATCTTCAAGGACGCCGCGGTCAAAGCCAACGTCCCCGACGTAACCCTGCACGATTTGCGGGCAATGGCGGGCACAGATGCTGAATCCCAAGGTATAGACCCGAGCGCCCTGCTCGGCCACTCGGATCCCCGAACGACCCGGATCTACCTGCGGGACAAGCGCCCCAAACTCGTGAAAGGTCCAACCAGAAAGGCTGTATAGACACACAGTCCAGGGCGTCGAGTTTTAGACATCTAATTGACGACCGAGCGCAAAGCCTTTGTTTATGCGGTTCTCCGGTCTATAGATGTATTCCGTCATGCCCTGCCCTGCCTGACGCTGCAAATATCCCGACACTGCCGTTCTCCGCTCGCGATGAATGAGGGTCACAGTGTCGAGGCTGCCGCAGAGCGCCACAATTCGCGGATACCGAGCTGGATCAAAACATCGCACCATCCGGCCGAGTCGACATCGGCCCAGGACAACGCCCAAAAAATGTTGTAACCCGTTAATTTCCATCGGGTTTTCCCTATTGCCCAGGCCCCAGGGCGGCAGTAGATTGAAGTTGCCGGGCTGTCTGACACCCATCGCGTGCGAAGCCGGGCAGGAGCGCCTCAGACTCATCGCGAGCTGGGGCGCTCTTCCATTGCGCGGCCCGCAGACAGGACCCGGCGCGCCGGCGGCATTACAAAATCTATACACAGTCGCCCAATCCCCTCACAGGGCCATGGCTAGCATTGCGTCTTTCGTTGCCCGATTCGATTGACGACCTATGCTTGCCTACGCCCCACAGCCCAGGGCCTCGCGCCCCGTGCAGGGCGCCGCCGTCCGCAATCCCGCCATCGACGCCCTGCGTGGCCTGGCGATCCTGTGCGTCGTGCTGCTGCACGTGCAGATCCACATCCCGCAAGAACAGAGCCTGCTGGGAAAAGTGCTGCCGCCCGCCCTCTTCAACCTCGCCTTTCGCAGCGGCTATTACGGCGTCATCATTTTTTTTGTGATCTCGGGCTTTCTCATCACGCGCGCAGCCCTCGAACGCTGGGGCAGCCTGGAAGCCGTCCCCTGGAAACCGTTCCTGCGACGCCGGATCGCCCGCATCTACCCCTGCCTGGCTTTGCTGGTATTGATACTGGCCGGCCTGCACTGGGCCGAGGTCCCTGGCTTCGTCGTCGACAACACCAGCCTCGCCCGGGCTGCGGCCAGCGCGCTGGCGCTGCATCTGAATTGGCTGGAAGCCCAGGTCGGCTACCTGCCCGCGGCCTGGAACGTGTTGTGGTCGCTGTCCATCGAAGAGGCGTTCTACCTGGCGTTTCCGCTGATCTGCATGCTGGCGCTGGCTGCGGGCCGGCGCGCACTGGTCGTGGCGCTGCTGCTGTTCGTGGTGCTGGGTCCCTTCGCCCGGGTTGCCCTCAGCGCCAACGAAATCTGGGCCGACCACGCCTACCTGTCCGGCATGGACGGCATCGCCATCGGCTGCCTCGCGGCCTTGTACGCCGCCTGCCCCGCCCGCTGCGCGCGGCACGGCCGCAGGCTGCTGCTTGCCGGCACCGCGCTGTTCTCACTGGTGTTCCTGTTGCGCAAGACCACCCACATGCTGGGCCTGACGGGCCTGGGGCTGAACGTCACGCTGCTGGAGATCGGCGTGGCCTGCCTGCTGATAGGCTGGAGCCGTCCGCGGCGTGCGCCACGTCCCAACGCCATCGCCGCCGCGCTGCGCTGGGCCGGGCAAAACAGTTACGAGATCTACCTCACCCACATGTTCCCCGTGCTGCTGCTGGCGGCCGCATCGTGCCGCAATTCCGGCGGCGTCGTGTCGACCTGGTGGCGGGCGGGCGCGCTGACCGCGGCCAGCGTGCTGGCGATCCTGCTGTCGGCCATGCTGGGGGGATTGGTGGCGCGCTATTATTCGACGCCCATGCGCCACTGGCTGACCCGGCCCGCCCCACGATGAAGCGGCAGACGGCTGCTCTGTTCCACGCGGTGCGTCGGGCGCCGCTGGCACCCATCCGGCAAGGCCACCGTGAAAAAGCATACGATCGGTTATCCTCCGCAGCAAAAACCACGAGGATGAATCGAACGTGAGCACCGCTCATTCCTTCCAGACCGGCAAACTGGCGTTGGTCCTGTCCAATCGGCTGGGTGATACGTTATATCAGATGACCCTGGCCAACAATCTGCGCAAGGCCGGCCGCGACCTCACCGTGTATGGCGTGCACGGCCACGCCTTGCGGGAATGGTTTCCCGACTTCGATATCCAGCCCCTACCCGCGGACATCGACGGCCTGGCGGGATACGACACCATCGTGCAAATGGACCCGGACAGCCCATTCGACGGCCTGACCCGAGTCTGCAGGCGTTTTCTCAGCACCAAGGAATGGGGCAAGATCCGGGCGGCGCCGCGCAGGCATGCCTCGCCCAACGGCATCCTGGATGAATTCCGCCGGTTCTCGGTCGACGCCTTCGGCCTGACCGAATGGAGCGACGACAACGGACTGCGCGCGCCCGCGCGCTTCAAGGCCCGCCTGCACGACAAACGCGTAATCCTGCACCCCACCTCGAGCGAAGCGGAACGCTGCTGGACGCCGGGAAAATACGTCCTGGTCGCCCGTCGCCTGCGCGCCATGGGCTATGAACCCACCTTCGTGCTGGCGCCCTCTGAACGCGCGTTCTGGCGCCCGCTGCTGGAGCAGGCCCATGCCGGCCTGGTGGAAGCGCCCTCCATCGATGGTGTCGCCGCGCAAGTCTACGAGTCGGGCTGGTTCATCGGCACCGATTCCGGGATCGGCCACCTGGCCTCCTGTTGCGGCCTGCCGACGGTGACCATCGTCGACCGCCCCCGCAATATGCCGCGCTGGCGGCCGGCCTGGGCCGACAACATCATCGTCAAGCCGTGGTGGCTGCCCCTGCGGACCCTGCGCCGCAAATATTGGCGCGAGGCCACCACGGTGGCCGCGGTGATGCGTTGCTTCGGACGCATGGTGCATCGCCAACGCCGCTGAGCGGGAAAACAAACAAACCGGTTGTCGACATGTCGGCAACCAGCCTGGCTCGGCAAGGCCGATTCCCGCCGCGCACGAGACTCCTGAACGTCGTTCTCGCGTCAGGCTGCCACCGCCCCGCTCCTGACCATCCTCGCCTCGTCCATCGCGGCCTCGTAAGCGCTCAACGTCTCGGCCATCTTCTGGGACAGTACCAGGTGACGGTCGGCGAACGCCCGCGCCTGCTCTGCGATGCGGGCGGCCTGCTCCGGATGCGACCAGATCCACGCCAGTCGTTCGGCAAAACCGGCGATGTCACCCACCGGCGCCAGCCAACCCGTGCTGCCAGGGTGAACGATCTCCGGCAATCCCCCGACCGCGCTGGCGACCACCGGACAACGCGCCGCATAGGCTTCCGGCACGACGCGGGACCAGGCCTCGTTGACGGATGGCACCAGCACCGCGTCGGCGGCATGGATGACACTGGCGATATCCTCGCGATGTCCGGCGAATGTCACGCACCCGCCGATTCCCAGTTCCGCCACCAGCTCTTGCAGTTTCTGGCCATACGCCATGGTGCCGCGTGTCGGCATGCCCACCACCAGGGCGTGCGCCGGCAACCCGCGCTGGCGCAGCAGATGCACCACGCGCAGCAGGTCCTCCTGGCGTTTGTCCGGACGCAGCATGCCGATGGTCGCGACGACGAACGCGGCCGGATCCAGCCCCAACTCGCGCCGGGCCGCCTGGCGCCGCTCCAGCTTGTCCGCGCCCACGAAAAAGCCATGGTCGGCCCACTCCCCAACGACACTGATACGGTCCTGCGCGGCAAAGCCCGCCGTGACAATATCCTGGGCGCCCCCCTGGCTGGTGGTGATGACACGGTGGCAGCCCAGGCGCCATTCCAGTCGTCGCCGCCAGCAGGTGCCCAGAGGGCGGGCGAAGTGCCAGGTCCGTACCAGCGAGCACAGGTCGCGGCATAGCGCGGTCGCCTTGGCGTCCGACGTGCCGTGCGCATCGATGACCTGGATGCGCAGATCCTTGACGAGCCGGCGCAGCTTGAGCATGCCCGACCACGAATACGGCGAACGGAAGTTCATGCCGATGGTCGCCAATCCCC
Source organism: Achromobacter sp. EG18 (assembly GCF_059759395.1). Taxonomy (NCBI): domain Bacteria; kingdom Pseudomonadati; phylum Pseudomonadota; class Betaproteobacteria; order Burkholderiales; family Alcaligenaceae; genus Achromobacter; species Achromobacter sp. EG18. The sequence goes on along the minus strand of NZ_CM186213.1, from coordinate 102,435 downwards.
AACTGCGCGCAAGCTTCAGGGTTTCGCTTCCTGGCGGCGCGGCAATCGCCACGGCGTGGCCCTGCTCCCGCAGCCAGCGGGCCTGATCCAGGACGCGGAACTCCAAGCCACCCAGGTTCGAGCCAGAAAGCGTGTGCAGAATTTGCATGAAAATAAAAAGACCGGAAAGCGTGACGCAACTGGCGACGCCCGGTGGCAACTCCGCCCCCGGACCAGCCCGACTCGGTTGGCGCCCAGGCAGGGGCGGCATGAGCGGGATCTCGAATCCGCAGGTCGGCGCTTGGTAAGATGGCCGTCGCGCATCCTTGCGCGGCAGGCTATCGGGTCATCGAAACCAACTGAAACGCCAATTTTGTGAAATTTAGCTATCGGTCAGGAATATAGACAGGCAAAAGGGGACGAATTAGGCGATGCCTTTAACTATTGTTAATTTCTTTGCTGATTTCGTAACATTCTGATTCCACACCTCCCCTCCTGCCCAAGGTGGCGCCGTCGGCATGCACTGGCACGAAAGGTGCAATACCCAGACAACAAGGGTTGGAACCAGAAGCCGAACGGCCTCTTGCGCCGCGCAGGCCCGTCGGCCGCAACAGCGCCGATGGCGGGAAAATTGAGGGGAAAGCCATAGGGGAATGACGACGGGCGCGCTCCGCCCTCGCATTGCGCGAGGCATCGTCATCAGCGCTGTCCTACGTACCGCCCATGCCGGCCCGGTCTGTGCCGACCGGGAATCAGGGATCAGAAAATGCAGGCCTTTTGCGCGCAGGTCTTTTGCGAGCCTTCGACCAGAAAAACCGCCACCCGACGATAAACCGATGCCATGCGGGCGCCTGTCGACATGGCGCGGTGGACTGCCGCTGCATCACGAAAAACAAAGCGGGCCTCGGATTGCTCCGAGACCCGCATCGTTCTTTGGTAGGCCCCCCGAGAGTCGAACTCGGCACCAACGGATTATGAGTCCGCTGCTCTAACCAGGCATGAGCTAGAGGCCCAGGAAACTTACTGCCCTTCCAGGAAGCTCTTCAGCTTGTCGGCCCGGCTCGGGTGACGCAGCTTGCGCAGCGCTTTGGCCTCTATTTGGCGGATGCGCTCACGCGTGACGTCGAACTGCTTGCCCACTTCTTCCAGGGTCTGGTCGGTGCTCATTTCGATACCGAAACGCATGCGCAGCACCTTGGCTTCCCGCGGGGTCAGAGAGTCTAGCACTTCCTTGACCACGTCGCGCATGGAACCATGCAGCGCCGCGTCCGAAGGCGCCAGGGTGGAGGTGTCCTCGATGAAATCGCCCAGGTGCGAATCGTCGTCGTCCCCGATCGGCGTTTCCATGGAGATCGGCTCCTTGGCGATCTTCAGGATTTTGCGGATCTTGTCCTCGGGCATGTCCATCTTCTGCGCCAGGGTCGCGGGATCCGGCTCGGCGCCGGTTTCCTGCAGGATCTGGCGGCTGATCCGGTTCATCTTGTTGATCGTTTCGATCATGTGGACCGGAATACGGATGGTGCGCGCCTGGTCGGCGATGGAACGCGTGATGGCCTGACGGATCCACCACGTCGCGTAGGTCGAGAACTTGTAGCCGCGACGGTACTCGAACTTGTCCACGGCCTTCATCAGGCCGATGTTGCCTTCCTGGATCAGGTCCAGGAACTGCAGGCCGCGGTTCGTGTACTTCTTGGCGATCGAGATCACCAGGCGCAGGTTGGCCTCGGTCATTTCGCGCTTGGCCTTGCGGGCCTTGGCTTCGCCGGTGGCCATGCGCTTGTTGACGTCCTTCAGGTCCTTGAGCGGCAGCACCACGCGGGTCTGCAGGTCGATCAGCTTCTGCTGCAGTTCCTGCACGGCGGGGATCTGGCGCTCCAGCGTTTCGGCGTACGGATGGCCGGCAGCCACTTCGTCGACGACCCACTGCAGGTTGGTTTCGTTGCCCGGGAACACCTTGATGAAATGCGTGCGCGGCATGCCGGCACGGTCCACACACGTGTGCAGGACGGCGCGTTCGAGCTGGCGCACTTCTTCCACCTGGTTGCGCAGCGTGTCGGCCAGCTTCTCGACCATCTTGGCGGTGAAGCGGATGCCCATCAGTTCGTTCTGGATCGCCTCCTGCGCGCGCACGTAGATGTCCGACTTGTAGCCGTCCTTCTCGTACGACAGGCGCATCTTGTCGAACTGCTTGCCAACCTCGTCGAACTTGGCCAGCGCCTTCACGCGCAGGTCTTCCAGCTGCTTGCTGGACATGCCGCCGGCGGGGCCGTCGTCGCTCTCGTCTTCGTCGGCCGAGACACCAGCACCCGCGTATTCCTCGCCGTCTTCCGGATCCACCAGGCCGTCGACCACTTCGTCGATCTGCGCCTGGCCTTCACGCACGCGCAGGACGTGGGCGAGGATCTCGTTGATGGTGGTCGGGCAGGCCGAGATGGCCATGACCATGTGCTTCAGGCCGTCTTCGATGCGCTTGGCGATCTCGATTTCGCCTTCGCGCGTCAGCAGTTCCACCGAGCCCATCTCGCGCATGTACATACGCACGGGGTCGGTGGTGCGGCCGAAATCCGAATCCACGGTGGTCAGCGCGGCTTCGGCTTCGTCTTCGACGTCGTCGTCGTTGGACGCGACCGGCGCGTTTTCGCTCATCAGCAACGTTTCGGCGTCGGGGGCCTGGTCGTAGACCGCGATACCCATGTCGCTGAACGTGCTGATGATGCCGTCGATGGCTTCGGCGTCGACCAGGTCGTCAGGCAGATGGTCGTTGATTTCGCCGTACGTCAGGTAGCCGCGGTCCTTGCCCAGCTTGATGAGCTGCTTGAGGCGGTTGCGGCGCGCTTCATATTCCTCGGCCGAGACGGGGCCGCGGGCGATCAGGTCCTTGGGATCGGCCTTGCCGCGCTTGCCGCCACGCTTGGGCGGCTTCAGGTCCGGCAGGACTTCGCCTTCGCCGTCCATGGTGTCGTCGAAACCGTCGGAATCGTTGTTGGCATTCTTGGCCGGGCGGCCCGGGCGGCGGCCGCTGGGGGCCGGGCGCGCGCTGCCGACCAGGTCGGCGAGCTTGTCCTCGGCCTTCTTGGCGCGGGCCTTGGTCACCTTCTCGGGCTTGTCCGCCGCCGCCGTCTTGGCGGCCGCCTTCTTGGCGGCCGTCTTCGCGGCAGGCTTGGCGACCTTCACCGCCGTCTTGGCGGGCGCTTTTTCCGCCGCCATGCTGACGACGCGCTTGGCCTTGGTGGCCAGCGTGTCGGTCGCATCAATTGCAGAGGAGGATTTGCCGGTGGATTTGGTCATAGTCGCTTCCGTGGTCGTCGCAACCCGTTCGGGCATGTTGCACCGCATGAAACCGCCGCCGGGCAAAGGCCCATCGCGGCATCCATGCGGGTAAAACTGGTGAATCGGCGGAAACCCTGCGGCTGCGTTGTTCGCAGCACCGGCTCTTGCGAGCCCGCCTGGCGTCATTGCGGTCCGTGACCGGCTGGGCGCCTGGCGTGCATGGCTTCATCCCGCGACGGACTTCGGGCATCGAGGGGGGCTGTCTGCCTATAAATAGGCGTTGCTTGCCTGGCGGGCCTTGCCCTTGGCAGCTGGATAGACACAGCACCCAAACCTCAGACGCGACGCGAAGATAACCGTCGCCGGACTGCGTGATTCACCACTCAGCTATAGTAATTAACTATGTAACAAATTTGACGCACTCATCCGCTTTTTTTCACGTATGGGCTGGGATTCCCGGCAATCCGGTACCGCCCCCGCCCATCCGCCAAAACTTCGGCCGATCCGCTCGTCAAACCTTAAAACTATTAGATTCAGGCGGCGCAAATAGATTCCGCGCGCCGCATTTTTCCTGCCGTCACTTCGCTTCCTGCGGCCACGCTGTAGTCGCCTCTCAGCTGACCGTATCAGTTGCCTGACTCAGTTGCCCGACCCAGTTGCCTGCGTCACAGCTACCGCTACCGTCGCCAATTGCTTGCAGCCGCTTGCGCATCTGCTCTTGCCACAACCGCTTTTTCAACCTTTCGCGGCGGAAAACCCTTGATTTTACCGCATTTAGCGTATGCCGGCACCCTTGAGCACCAACATGCGGCTCGACAGTTCCAGGTAGCGCTTGCGCGCCTCTTCCGTCGCCAGGCCAGATGCCGCCAGCTTGGCCATTTCCGCCTTGGCCGAATCGAATTCGATCCGCCGCAGCGCGTCGTCCCACTCGGTCTGCGGGTCGGGCAGGTCCTCCTGGGACAGGATATCGACCCGCAACCCCTTGAGCACCGTCGCCAGATCGGAGTCGGGCTCGGCGGCTTCCAACAGGGCCCCGACATGGCGCGCCCCGCTGGATTGGGCCAGCATGATCAGGTCCCTTACCAATCCTAGATGGGGGCCGTGGTCGATGACTTCAAGCTGCTGGTCCCCCATCGAGTCCACCAGTTCGGGATGGGCCAGCAACAGGCTCAACAGACGCTTGGCCAATGACGGCATGGTGCGGCGCCCTTCGAAACCGCCAACGTCATCGCGCTTGCCCTTCCAGTTGCCCTTGCCGCCCTTCCAGTCACCCTTGCCCTTCCAGTCGCCTTTGCCCTTCCAATCGCCCTTGCCTTTCCAGTCCTGCTTGCCCGCGCCGGCATTCCAGCCGCCGCCCTGCTCCCCGCCTGGCGAGGAAAACTGGCCGTAGTCGACGTATTCGCCATCATCGGCCGGGATGTCGTGGAAGTCATGGCCGCCGAAGTCGTAACCGGCATCCGCGGGCGCGCCATCGTGCAATGCCGCAGCGGCGCCCCCGCCCCCTTCGACAGGCGCCGGCTTGGCCGGCGCGCCGAACGGCTTGGCGGGTTGCTGCGCCAGCACCTGGGCCATTTCCTCGGGCGTCAGTTGCACCAGCTTGGCCATCTCGCGCTCGATCTGCACGCGCAAGGCGCATTCCGGAATCGACGCCAGCAGGGGCTTGGCCTCATGCAGGCAGCTGGCGCGGCCTTCGGCCTCGTCCATGTTGTGACGCGATGCGAGTTCGTCCAGCAGGAAACGCGACAGCGCCACCGCCTCGCCCAGGCAGGCGCGGAAGGCTTCGGCGCCCAGTTCGCGCACATACGAATCCGGGTCATGCTCGCTCGGCAGGAACAGGAAGCGGATGGCGATGTCGTCGCGCAACACCGGCAGGCATGCCTGCAAGGCGCGCCACGCGGCGCGGCGGCCCGCGCCGTCGCCGTCGAAACTGAAAATCACCTTGTCGCTGGTGCGCAGCAGCTTCTTGACGTGATCCGGCGTGGTCGCGGTACCCAGCGTGGCGACGGCGTTGGCGATACCTTGCTGCGCCAATCCGACCACGTCCATGTAGCCTTCGACCACGATGACCTGCCCTTCCTGCCGGATCGCCTGGCGGGCTTCCCACAGGCCGTACAGCTCCTGGCCCTTGGAAAACAGCGGGGTCTCCGGCGAATTCAGGTACTTGGGCTCGCCCTTGCCGATGATGCGGCCGCCAAAGCCGATCAGGCTGCCGCGCGCATTGCGGATCGGGAACATGATCCGTTCGCGGAAGCGGTCGTAGCGGCGGCCATCCTCGGATTCGATGACAAGTCCTGATTCCACCAGCGTGGGATCTTCGTAATTGGGAAAAACCTGCGACAGCCCGTGCCGGTCCGTGCCGGACCAGCCCAAGCCGAAATGCGCCGCGATCTCGCCGGTCAGGCCACGTTGCTTCAGATAACGGATCGCCGCGGGCGATGCGCGCAACTGCTTCAGGTAATGGGCCTGGGCGGCGTCCAGCACTTGCGTATGGCGGGACTCCTCGGCCTTGCGGCGCGCGGTTTCCTGCTGCTGGCGCGGACTGCGATTTTCTTCGGGGACCGTCATTCCCGCCGAAGCCGCGAGCGTGCGCACGGCTTCGGGGAAACTGGCGCCCGTGTGTTCCATCAGGAAGGTGATGGCGCTGCCGTGGGCTCCGCAACCGAAGCAGTGATAGAACTGCTTGGTGGGGCTGACAGTGAACGACGGACTTTTTTCGTTATGAAAGGGGCACAGGCCAAGCAGGTTGGCCCCACCCTTTCGCAACTGCACGTATCGCCCGACTACATCGACGACGTCGACCCGGGCGAGTAATTCCTGGATGAATGATTCTGGAATCAATAGATTCTGGAATCAGAAATCAATACAGGCGCGGGGGCAGTTGCTGGCTACGGATGCGCTTGTAGTGGCGCTTCACAGCGGCGGCGTGCTTGCGCTTGCGCTCGGCCGTGGGCTTCTCATAGAACTCGCGCGAACGCAGTTCGGTGAGCAAACCGGTCTTTTCGATGGTGCGCTTGAAGCGGCGCAGAGCGGCTTCAAACGGTTCGTTTTCCTTCAGTCGAACGATAGGCATAAAGTGATTGGCCTGCTTGTAGGGTAACAAAAGTTGATGACAAACCTGGCTTGCTTACCAGCAACGCCACGTGGTTCCGGACGGCGAACCGCCTGTAAGCTCAGGCCGCAGACTACGCACGCGACAATAGTAATCGCGCATGCTGTCCGGACCAAGAGTTCAAGAGCCCCGCACACAGGATTCCCTGCCCGCTGAACTCCTTGCTTCCAGGCGCCAGCGCCAAGAGCCTTGCAGCGCTAAAGTCCTAAAATCGGCTGGCTCTAGGGCCGGCTGGCTGCTGACTGGCAAGAGTCTCCAGGGCCGGTTGCGTTACCCAAAGACTACCTAAAGAGTAACAAGCCAAGTTCGGTTTAGCGATAACCAGCGATTCTAGCATGGTCATGGCTATTTTGACTACCGGGGGAACAGTCTGGCGCCCTGCCCTCGCACCATCATGCCGCGCATCGACGGCCAGGATTGCCAGACCATCCGTCCCCGTATGACTTCAGCCCTTGGAACCCTTGCGGATCCAGGCTTCCAGCTGGTGCGGACGCAGGCTGTCGTAATCCTCGAACGGCTGGTGGATCCAGGGGTTGGTCGGCAGCTTGTCGACGTAATAGTCGGGCTGCGCCTGGGAATGCCCCTTCCACCACAGCACGGCGCTGCGCAATTCGGTGATGTCGGCGAACTGGCTCTTGAGGTGGTCGTACACCTTCATGAACGTCTTGCCGGTATCCACCATGTCGTCCACCAGCAACACCCGCCCGGACAGCGTGCCGCGCGTGATGGTGATGAACTGCGCGATATCCATATCGCCCTGCTTGGTGCCCGCAGCTTCGCGGTAGCTGCTGGTCGCCAGAATGCCCAACGGCACATCAAAAATGCGGGACATGACGTCGCCCACGCGCATGCCACCACGCGCCAGGCACAGAATCTTGTCGAACTCCCAACCGGACTGGTGCACCTGCAAGGCCAGGCGCTCGATCAAGCGGTTGTAGTCGTCCCACGTCACCCACAGATGGCTATCGTCACTGGTTGGCGCGCTCATAGGCAAGGATCTCCTGCGTGAAAATACGAAAAGGCCGCCGCCGGTAGGAGACCGGCGGCGGCCTTGCGAATGATAACCCGATGTCAGCCCTTCAGGGGATGACGCAGCACAATGGTTTCGTTGCGGTCGGGACCGGTCGACACCAGGTCTATCGGCACGCCGCAGACTTCGGCCACGCGCTCCAGGTAGCGACGGGCGGCCTCGGGCAGCTTGTCGTACTCTGTGATGCCGACGGTGGATTCGCTCCAGCCGGGCAGCTCTTCCAGCACCGGCTGGGCTTGCGCCACGGCATGCGCGCCGTACGGCAGCACGTCGCGGAATTCGCCGTTGACACGGTAGCCCACGCCCAGCTGGATGGTTTCCAGGCCGTCGAGCACGTCCAGCTTGGTGATGCACAGGCCGGTGATGCCGTTCAGGCGGACCGAGCGCTTGAGCGCGGCGCCGTCGAACCAGCCGCAGCGGCGCGGACGGCCGGTGACCGAACCGAATTCCTTGCCGATGGTGGCCAGGCGGGTGCCGATCTCGTCGACCAGTTCCGTGGGGAACGGGCCCGAGCCGACGCGCGTGGTGTAGGCCTTGGTGATGCCCAGGACGTAGTCCAGCGACTGCGGACCGACGCCGGCGCCCGCCGAGGCGGCGCCAGCGACGCAGTTGCTGCTGGTGACGTACGGGTAGGTGCCATGGTCGACGTCCAGCAGCGCGCCCTGCGCGCCTTCGAACAGCAGGCGCTTGCCTTCCTGTTGCATGGTGAACAGCGTGCTGGAGACGTCCGCGACCATCGGGGCGATCGCCGGCGCCAGCGCCATGGCCTGATCACGCACTTCGTTGGCCGAAACGGCTTCGGCGCCCAGGTACTGGGTCAGCACGAAGTTGTGGTAATCCAGCACTTCGGCGAGCTTTTCGTCGAACAGCGCGGGGTTGAACAGGTCCTGCACGCGCAGGGCGCGGCGGGCGACCTTGTCTTCGTAGGCCGGGCCGATGCCGCGACCGGTGGTGCCGATCTTGCCATCGCCCTTGCGCGCCTCACGGGCCTTGTCGACGGCCACGTGGTACGGCAGGATCAGCGGGCAGATCTCGGAGATGCGCAGACGCGAACGCACGTCCAGGCCGGCGGCCTCGAGCTCTTCGATTTCCTTGAGCAAGGCTTCCGGCGACAACACCACGCCGTTGCCGATGAAGCAGGTGACGCCGGGATGCATGATACCCGACGGGATCAGGCGAAGAATCGTCTTCTTGCCATTGATCCACAGCGTGTGGCCGGCATTGTGACCGCCCTGGAAGCGGACCACGCCCTGGACGGATTCCGCCAGCCAATCGACGATCTTGCCCTTGCCCTCGTCACCCCACTGGGTGCCGATTACGACTACGTTCTTGCTCATGTTACGAATCAATATCGAGTTTCTCGGGAAATCCGGAAATCTCCCCGCGGCCCTCTCGTTGCCGAGAGGGAGTTAGTCACAGCGTTCTGACCGTCCAGGCGCCATCCTGCAGCGCCAGCTCGCGATCGCAAACGAATTCGTCCTGATCCTGCTCGTGACCGGGCAATACCTGAACGACGATTTCCCCTGACCGGCGCAGGCGGCGGACCGCCTCGGTCAGGGCGGGGGCTTGCCCCCAGGGCGCGCGAACCGCACGCGCCCGTTCCGCCGGCGGCAAACCCGCCGCCAGCTTGCGTAAATCCAGACTGAAGCCGGTGGCCGGACGCGCGCGTCCGAACGCCAGGCTGACATCGTCATAGCGGCCGCCGCGCACCAGCGCATCGCGCCAGCCTTCGGCGTACAGCGCGAACTTGATGCCGGAGTGGTAGCCGTAGCCATCCACGTCGGCCAGGTCGACGCCCACATCGACATTGGCCATGCCATCCACCAGCACCTGCAGCGCATCCAGCGCCGCGACGACGCCGGGCAGCAGCGGCAAATCGTGACGGGCCCGCTTCAGCACTTCGGGTCCGCCATAGAGCTTGGGCAGCAGTTGCAGCGCCTTGAGCGTTTCGGCCCGCATGCCGGCGGTGCGCGCGGCCAGTTCGGTCAGGCCCGGCACGTCTTTTTCGCGCATCAGCCGGATGACGTCCTGCGACACCGCGGCGGCGGCCGGATCGGATTCGACGATGGCGCGCAGCACGCCCGGATGGCACAACACCAGGCGCGGATTGCGCACACCGGCAATGGCCACGGTTTCCAGCACCAGCTGGACGATTTCGAGGTCGGCCTCGAAGCCCGCATGGCCGTAGATCTCGGCGCCGATCTGCAGCAGCTCGCGGCTGGACAGCAGGTCCGCCGGGCGGGCGTGCAGCACGTTGCCGCAGTAGCACAGGCGGGTCACGCCGGCGCGGTTCAACAAGTGCGCGTCGATGCGCGTGACCTGGGGAGTCATGTCGGCGCGTACGCCCAGCGTGCGGCCCGACAGCTGGTCGACCAGCTTGCAGGTACGCAGATCCAGATCGCTGCCGGTGCCGGACAGCAATGAATCGATGTACTCGACCAGGGGCGGCGCGACCAGCTCGAAGCCGTAAGTACGGTACAGATCGAGAAGTTCGCGGCGCAATTCCTCGATGCGCCGGGCCTCTGCCGGAAGTACGTCGGCAAGGCTCTCGGGCAGCAACCAGTTACCCATGAATGTTTACCTGAATAACGCCTAGAGATGCGTGGGCGTCGCCCAAACGAAAAAGCGGCTGAGGGGGCGTAAGCCCGCTCAGCCGCTGCGGAATGTTTTCTAGCTTACGCGGTATTGTACATGGTTCAGCCAGCAGCGCCAGCCGGACCATCCCCCACCGTGTAACCGTCCCCGATTGCCCTCCCGCCCATCGCGCCGGCGGAAAAAAGCCCCTTGGAAAACCAAGGGGCTTGGGGCTGGCGCGAGCGCCGCTCGCCTTATTTGGCGGGCACCGTCACCGGGGCCAGCGCCTGTCCGGTGGGATCCTTCATGAACTGGAAGAAGCTGGAGCTGGGGTCGACCACCAGCACGTCGCCCGGCTTCGAGAAAGAGGCGCGGTAGGCTTCCAGGCTCTTGTAGTACGTATAGAACTGCGGGTTCTTGCCGTAGGCCTGCGAGTAGATCGCGGCGGCCGCGGCATCGCCCTCGCCCATGATCGTCTGGGCCTTGGCGTAGGCCTGGGCCACGATCACTTCGCGCTGGCGGTCGGCTTCGGCGCGGATCTTCTCGCCCTCGGCGGCGCCGATCGAGCGCAGCTCGTTGGCGACGCGGGTACGTTCGGCTTCCATGCGGCGGTACACCGATTCCGAAATCTCGGGCGCGAATTCGATGCGGCGCAGGCGCACATCGACGATCTGCACGCCCAACGGCTCGGCGCGCTTGGCCACGTTGGTGAGGATCTCGGCCATGATCTTGTCGCGTTCGGTCGAGACCACGTCGCGCACCGTGCGCACGTTGACCGATGCGTTGAGCGCGTCGCGGATCTGCGCTTGCAGGCGTTCCTGCGCGGCGCGTTCGTTGCCGCCGAAGGTCACGTAGTACAGGCGGGGATCCGCGATGCGCCACTTGACGTACGAGTCGATCAGCAGGTTCTTCTTTTCGGAAGTCTGGATGCGCTCGGCTTCGTTGGTTTCGATGGTCAGGATGCGCTTGTCCAGCGTCACCACGTTCTGGAACGGCGGCGGCGCCTTGAAGTACAGGCCGGGCTCGCTGATGACCTTGCGCACTTCACCCAGCGAGAACACCAGGGCGTAGTCGCGCTCGCGCACCACGAACACGCAGGAAGAAAGGGCGGCCAGCACGATGAGCAGGCCGACCAGGATGGGCATAAGACGTTGCATGATCAGAAATCCTCCGGGTTAGCGCGACTGGCGGTCGCGGGGCAGCGCGTTGCTATTGCTGCTGCCGGAGGGTTGCGGAACCGGCGCCACGTTGCCGCGGAGCGGCGGCTGGGCGGGCGGATTGATCAGGGTCGACGAACCGGCGCTGCCGGCCGCGGACTTGCTGGCGTCCTGCGCGGCCAGATGCATGATCTTGTCCAGGGGCAGGTACAACATGTTGTTGTTGCTCTTGGTGTCGACCATGACCTTGCTGGCGCGGGTGAAGATCTCCTGCATGCTTTCGAGGTACATGCGCTGGCGCATGACCTGCGGCGCCTTCTCGTATTCGGCCAGGATGCTGGTGAAGCGCGCGGTATTACCCTGCGCATCGCCCGTCACCTTGGCGCGGTAGCCTTCGGCCTGCTCCATCATGCGCGAAGCCTGGCCGCTGGCCAGCGGCACGACCTGGTTGGCATAGGCCTGGCCTTCGTTGATCTGGCGTTCGCGGTCCTGGCCGGCCTTGACGGCGTCGTCGAACGCGGCCTGCACCTGTTCGGGCGGCTGCACGTTCTGGATGGCGACCGTGCTGACCTGCACGCCGGTCTGGTAGCGGTCGAGGATCTGCTGCATCAGCGCCTGGACCTGGCTGGCGACCGTGGTCCGGCCTTCGTACAGCACGAAGTCCATGGACTGCTTGCCGACCACTTCGCGCATGGCGGTTTCAGACGCCTGGCGCACGGAATCGTCCGGGTCGCGCGTCATGAAGAGGTAGTCGGGCGCGCCATCGGCACGCAGGCGGTACTGCACGACGAACTGCATGTCGACGATGTTCTCGTCCGTCGTGAGCATCAGCGCCTCGGGCAGCACCTTGTTGCGGGCGCCGCCACGGAAACCGACCTCGAACGTGCGCAGTTGCGACACGTTGACCATTTCATGGCTCTGGATGGGGTAAGGCAGTCGCCACTGGAAGCCGGCTTGCGAAGTGCTCTTGTATTTGCCGAACTGCGTGACGACGGCGACCTGGCCTTCCTGCACGATGTAGAAACCGCTGGCCGCCCAGATGCCGACCGCGACCAGGGCGATCACCCCCAGCCCGATGCGCGCACCCCGCGGTGACGGCGGCGTCATGCCGCCGCGATTGCCGCCAGGGCGATTGTTACCGCCCCCGCCCTTGCGGCCGAACAACGATCCGATGCGATTATTGAAATCGCGCCAGACCTCGTCGAGGTCGGGCGGACCGTCTCCGTTGCCTTGGGGCCGCTTGGGCGGCGGCTCGGAGCCATTATTGTTTCCACGACCCCAGCCGGGGTCATTCAGATTGAAGAGTTTGATAATTCGAGGCATTGTTTCCCACAATCTGTCCGGTCTCCGCAATTGCCCCGCGCAACGCGTCCAAACCGGCGCGCTCGGTGGCGCTTACAAATACTCGCGCAATCGTACCATGGGCATCACGCTCCGCCCGGGGTTCCAGGCCAGCGCGGTCGATCTTGTTGTATACCAGAATGGTGGGAATCGCGGCAGCGCCGATTTCGGCCAGGACCTTGTTGACCTCGAAGATCTGTTCATCGCGCTGCGGACTGGCGGCGTCGACCACGTGCAGCAGCAGATCCGCGTGCACGGTCTCTTCGAGGGTGGCGCGGAACGCCGCGATCAGGTCATGCGGCAGGTCGCGGATGAAGCCCACGGTGTCCGATACCACCACGTTGCCCGCCCCTTCGATCCAGATGCGACGGGTGGTCGTGTCCAGCGTGGCGAACAACTGGTCGGCGGCGTAGGTATCGGCCCGGGTCAAGGCATTGAACAATGTCGACTTGCCGGCGTTGGTGTACCCCACCAGCGACACCGACAAGGCGCCGCCGCGGGCCCGCGCGCGCCGCTGCGTGACGCGCTGGCGCTCGACGCGGTCAAGGCGCTCGCGCAGCGTCTTGACCTTGGCGCCGATCATGCGGCGGTCCATTTCAAGCTGGGATTCACCAGGGCCGCGCATGCCGATGCCGCCGCGTTGCCGTTCCAGGTGGCTCCACATGCGGGTCAGGCGCGTGGCCAGGTGCTGCAACTGGGCCAGCTCGACCTGCAGCTTGCCTTCGTGGCTCTTGGCGCGCAGCGCGAAGATATCCAGGATCAACGCCACGCGGTCCACCACGCGCAGGTTGAATACCCGTTCCAGGTTGCGCTGCTGGGCGGGCGACAAGGGCTGGTCGAACAGCACGATGTCGGCCAGCAGCGCCTGGGCCATGCCCACGCCTTCGTCGGCCTTGCCGGAACCGATGAAGAACTTGGCGTCGGGACGGTCGCGGCGGGCCGTGAGCGTGCCGACGATTTCCGCGCCGGCGCCCTTGGCCAGCATGGCGAATTCCTCGGCGTGGGCCGTGAAGTCGGGATCACCCAGATCCACGCTGATGATCAGTGCGCGCATACATGCACCATTTTGGAGCCAAAGCGAAAATGCCCGCCGACGTCGACCGTCCGGCGGGCAATAAAAGGTACTGCGGGAGCGAGATTACTCAGCAGGGACTTCCACCTGGAAATTCACGGCGCGGGCGGGAACGACGGTGGAAATGGCGTGCTTGTAGACCATTTGCGTGACCGTGTTACGCAGCAGCACCACGTATTGGTCGAAAGATTCGATTTGCCCTTGAAGCTTGATACCGTTCACCAGGTAGATCGACACCGGCACATGATCCTTGCGCAGCGTGTTCAGGAACGGATCTTGCAGAGTTTGCCCTTTATTGCTCATTGGCCAGGCTCCATTTGTTTGTTATTGGGTGATGACGCGCTTTTTACAGGTGGGGCACGCCGAAACATGTACTCTACAGGGTTTTCCCGGCCCGTGCTACTTGTGTCGGATGCAAAAGATGACACCAGAGTTTTCCGCCGGAAAGGCCCTTCAGCCGGGGGTCAAACGACCTCGGCGAGCGCCTTCAGCAGCAACTCGCACTGGGCGTCGGTTCCCACTGTAATACGCAGAAACTGGTCTATTCGCGGCAAGCGGAAATGCCGCACGATGATGCTGCGTTCGCGCAGGCCGGCCGCCAACTCGGCGGCGTCGCGCGACGCATGCCGGGCGAACACGAAGTTGGCGCTGGACGGCAGCACCTCGAAGCCCAGCGCCTGCAGGCCCGCCGTCATCCGCCCGCGGGTCTGGATCACCGCCTGGCGGGTCTGCTCGAAATACTCGACATCCTCGAGCGCCGCGACCGCGCCGGCCGAGGCCAGCCGATCCACGGGATAGGAGTTGAAGCTGTTCTTGACCCGCTCCAGGCCATCGATGAGTTCCGGGCTGCCCACCGCGAAACCGACCCGCAGGCCCGCCAGCGAGCGCGACTTGGACAGCGTCTGGATGACCAGCAGATTGTCGTAGCGTTCGGTCAGCGGAATCACCGATTCGGCGCCGAAATCGACATAGGCCTCGTCCACCACCACCACGGTGTCCGGATTGCCGGCCACCACGCGCTCGATCTCGGCCACGCTCAGCGCGCGGCCGGTGGGCGCATTGGGATTGGGGAAGATGATGGCGCCGGCCTGACCGCGGCGGCCCGGCAGGTAGTCTTCGACGTCGATGCGGAAATCGTCGGTCAGCGGCAGGGTCTCGTAGGCGATGCCGTACAGGCCGCAATAGACCGGATAGAAGCTGTAGGTGATGTCCGGAAAGCGCAGCGGGCGTTCATGCTTGAGCAGCGCCAGAAAGGCGTGCGCCAGCACTTCGTCGGAGCCGTTGCCCACGAACACGCGCGCAGGCGCCACGCCCATCGCCTTCGCCACGGCCTGGCGCAGGTGATCGGACGACGGATCGGGATAGAGCTTGAGCGTGTCGTCGCACGCCGCGCGGATCGCCTCGAGCACCTTGGGCGATGGCCCATAGGGGTGCTCGTTGGTGTTCAGCTTGACCAGGTTCTGAAGCTTGGGCTGCTCGCCCGGCACATACGGACTGAGCGTCCCGACCACGGGACTCCAGAAACGGCTCATGGATCAGCTTTCCTGCGCGTAGGGGTTGTGCGAAGACTTGAATTCGATCCGCAGCGGCGTGCCGGCCAGGTCGAACGCGTTGCGGAAACGGGTTTCCAGGTAGCGGCGGTATGAATCCGGCACCGCATCCAGCGCGTTGCCGTGGATGACCACCAGCGGGGGATTCTGGCCGCCCTGGTGCGCATAGCGCATCTTGGGACGGAAGATGCCTTTGCGGGGCGGCGGCTGCTGCTCGACGGCGGCCTGCAGCTCGCGCGTCAGCTTGGGCGTGGACAGTTTGGCGAAGGCGGCGGCGTGGGCGGCATTGACCGACTTGAGCAGCGGCTTGATGCCCTGGCCGCGCAGGGCCGAAATGGTGTGCACGCGAGCGAACGACAGGAAGCGCAGCTTGCGCATGAACTCGCGCTCGATGCGTTCCTTTTCCTCGCCGTCCAGGCCATCCCACTTGTTGACGGCCACGACCACGGCGCGGCCGGTTTCCAACACGAAGCCGGCGATGTGGGCGTCCTGCTCGGAGATCTCGGTCTGCGCGTCCAGCATCAGCAGCACCACGTTGCTGGCCTCGATGGCCTGCAGCGTCTTGATGACCGAGAACTTTTCAACCGCCTCGAACACCTTGCCGCGCTTGCGCAGGCCGGCGGTGTCGATCAGCGTGTAGCGGCGGCCGTCGCGCTCGAAGTCGATCTCGATGGCGTCGCGCGTGGTGCCGGGCATGTCGAACGCGATCACGCGCTCCTCGCCCATCAGCGTGTTGATCAGCGTGGATTTGCCGACATTGGGGCGACCCACGATGGCCAGCTTGATGCGGTGATCGTGCTCGCCCTCTTCGGCGGGTTCTTCTTCCTCGGCCGGCGGCTCGGCCAGGTCCTGCAGGGCCAGTTCGATCAGGTCGACGATGCCGTCGCCGTGCGCCGCCGAGATGGGATAGGGTTGCCCCAGGCCCAACTCGTGGAATTCGGCGATGGCGGCGCCCGCCCCCATGCCCTCGGCCTTGTTCACCGCCAGCAGCACGCGTTGCTGTCCCGACTTGCGCAGCAATGTGGCGATCTCGTGGTCATGCGCGTTCAGGCCGGCGCGGGCGTCCACCAGGAACACCACGACGTCGGCCTCGGCGATGGCCTGCCGGGTCTGGCGCGCCATCTCCAGCAGGATGCCGTCCTTGGCGACCGGCTCGAAACCGCCCGTGTCGATGACGATGAAGGGGATCTCGCCCACCCTGCCCTCGCCGTAGTGGCGATCGCGGGTCAGACCGGAAAAATCGGCCACCAGCGCGGCGTGCGATCGCGTCAGGCGATTGAATAGGGTCGATTTCCCCACATTGGGGCGGCCGACCAGGGCAACGACAGGCTTGAAAGACACGGTGTAAGGCTTTGTTCTTGAGGGTTTAGTTGGTGCCGATCAGGACGAGATTGCCATTGCCCGTCTGGACCAGCACACCTTGGGAAGTCGTCTGCGGCGGCGAGACCACGGCGCCACCGCCCACGGACAGGCGCGCCATCAGGCTGCCATCGCTGCGCGACAGGAAATGCACGTAACCGTCCAGGTCGCCGACCGCGAGCGCGCCGCCCAGCAGGGCCGGAGCGGTGAGCTGGCGGTTCTTCAGCGCGGCCTGCTTCCAGACGTTGCCGCCGTTGTCGAGCGCGAAAGCGTTGACCACGCTGTTCTGGTCGGCCGAATAGGCAAAGCGCTGATCCAGGACCATGCCGCTGACGCTGGAAAAGTCCTTGGCCCAGATCGGACGGCCGCCGGCCGTGACGTCAAAGCACACGATACGCCCTTGATAGGCCACCGCGCAAAGCAGGTTGCCGGCAATCTGGGGCGAGCCGACCACGTCGGTCAGGCGTTCCAGGTCGCTGGCGCCGCGCGGGGTGGCGACGGTGCCTTCCCATTGCACGTTGCCGCTGTCGGAGGCGATGGCCATCAGCTTGCCGCCCGGCAGGCCGGTGATGACGAGGCCTTCGGCCAGCACCATCTGCGCGGCGCTGCGCAGGGCCAGCGCCGGGCCGGGGCGCTGCACGCTCCAGAGGCGTTCGCCGTTGTTGGCATCGAAGGCCTGGATGCGGTAGTCGCCGCTGCGGACCACGACGATGCCATACCCCACCACCGGCGAGATATTGACGTCGCTGGTGGCGCGCACCTTCCACTTGACCTTGCCGCTGTCGTCGAATGCGACCACGTCGCCATCGGGCGAAGCCACGGCGGTGGTGGTGCCGTCGCTGCCGGCGCCCGCCGTCAGCTTCACGCCCGCCTGCGACTTCCAGATGGGACGGCCGCTTTGCAGGTCGAACTTGCCGACCGAGCCGTCGGGGGTGGCGGCGTAGATCGCATTGTTCAGCACGGTGGGCGCGAAGCCCAGGCCGGAGCCACTGCCGATCGAGGTCGACCAGACCTGGCGCACCGACATGCCGGCCTTGTATTCAGTCAGGGGAGCGGGGTCGTAACGGCCATCGTCATGGGAAAACAGGCCGCAGCCGCCCAGCGCCAACAGGCCCGTCAGGCATACCGCGCCACGCCACGTCGTACGACCAAAAGCAAATTTACGCATTACAGTCACGCTCCGCTCAGGGCATCCAGTTTCAGTTGCACGACCTGGGTCAGCGGATTCGCCGTGCCCAGGCCATCGATGGCGCTTTGCCACGCGGCACGCGCTTCATCGCGCTTGCCTTGCGCCGCGAGGATATCGCCGCGGCGGTCGGCGAACAAGGCGGCAAAGGCGGCCGGCGCATTGTTCAGCTGTCCCAGCGCGGCGTCGTACTGCTTCTGGTCGAGCAACAGGCCCGCCAGGCGCAGCCGGGCGACGGCCTGCATCGAGGGGTTCTTGGACTGGCCGGCCAGCCATTCAAGCTGCTGGCGCGCGCCGTCGACGTCCTTCTGGGCCTGCAGCGCCTGGGCCGCCACCAGCGCGCCGCGGGTGGCGTAGCCGGTCGAGCCGTATTGCTCGCGCAGGGTCGCCGCGGCGGCCTTGATGCGCACCGACGAATCGGCGCCGCCCAGGCGGGCCGCGTCTTCGAGCGCCTCGAAATAGCCCATGGCTTGGTTGGCCTTGTGCGATTGGTAGGCCTTGGCGCCCCACCAGCCGCCCCAGGCCAGCGCCACAGCGGCCACCAGCAGCATCACCAGGGTGCCGTAACGGGCCCACCACGCCTTGATCGCGTCGAGTTTTTCCTGTTCTTCCAGATCGTATGCCATGCTAACCCTTGAGATTCAATACGTCGGCCAAGCCCGCCAACGGGACTTGCTGCTGCGCGCCATCGCCTTGGGCGTCGGCGCGCAGGAACTTGATGCTGGCGGTCTGCGAAGCCACTTCATCGGCGCCAAGGATAACCGCAACCCGGGCGCCGCTGGCGTCCGCGCGCTTGAATTGGGACTTGAAGCTGGCGGCGCCGGCATGCACCACTACCGCCAGGCCGGCGTCGCGCAGGTCTTCACCGACGCGGGCGGCCAGGCGCTGCGCGTCTTCGCCCTGGTGCACGACATAGACGTCGCACTCGGCCGGCGCTTCGACCTGCACGCTCTGCTCCCACAGATCCAGCAGGCGTTCCATGCCGATGGCGAAGCCCACGGCCGGCGCGGGCTTGCCGCCCAGCAGTTCGATCAGGCCGTCATAGCGGCCGCCGCCGCACACCGTGCCCTGGGAGCCCAGGCGGTCGGTGACCCATTCGAAGACGGTCAGGTTGTAGTAGTCCAGTCCGCGTACCAGACGCGGATTGAGGCGGTATTCGATGCCGGCGTCGGTCAGGCGCTGGCACACGCCGTCGAAGTGCGCGCGCGATTCCTCGCCCAGGAAGTCGAACAGGCGCGGGGCGCTGTCGGCCATTTCCTGCATGGCGGGATTCTTGGTGTCCAGCACGCGCAGCGGGTTGGTATACAGGCGGCGCTTGCCGTCCTCGTCCAGGATGTCGACGTGCTTTTCCAGGTGCGCGATCAGCGCGGCGCGGTGCGCGGCCCGCTCGGCCGGCTGGCCCAGCGAGTTCAGTTCCAGGCGCACGTCGGTCAGGCCCAGCAGCTTCCACAGGCGGGCCAGCATGACGATCAGTTCGGCGTCCACGTCGGGACCGGCGAAGCCCAGCGCCTCGACGTCGATCTGGTGGAACTGGCGGTAGCGGCCGCGCTGCGGGCGCTCGTGGCGGAACACGGGGCCGATCGAATAGACGCGCTGCGGGCGGTCGTACAGCAGGTTGTGCTCGATCGAGGCGCGCACGATGCCGGCGGTCATCTCGGGCCGCATGGTCAGCGATTCGCCATTGAGCGCATCGGTGAACGTGTACATCTCTTTTTCGACGATGTCGGTCACTTCGCCGATGCCGCGCGTGAACAGGCGCGTATGCTCAAGCACGGGCGTACGCACGTTGCGATAGCCGTAGCCGCGCAGCCAGCCGCGCACGATTTCCTCGAATTGCTCCCAGCGGGCGCTCGGCCCTGGCAGCAGGTCGTTCATGCCGCGGATGGCGGCGACTTTCTGGAAAGCTTGAGTCATCTTGATCATGCCGCCCCGCGCGCCGGCAAGCGCGCCTCGCGGCCACACCCTTTCTTTTAATGAGAGGCGAGCGCGCCGTAGCGGCGCGCGACGTAGTCTTCAACGATGGCCTGGAATTCTTCGGCGATGTGGTCGCCCTTCAGGGTGACCGTGCGCTCGCCGTCGACGAACACCGGCGCGGCCGGCACCTCGCCGGTGCCCGGCAGGCTGATACCGATGTCCGCGTGGCGGCTTTCGCCAGGCCCGTTGACCACACAGCCCATGACCGCGACGTTCATGCTTTCGACGCCGGGGTACTGGGCGCGCCACACCGGCATCTGCCGGCGCAGGTAGGACTGGATGCTGTCGGCCAGTTCCTGGAAGAACGTGCTGCTGGTACGGCCGCAACCGGGGCAGGCCACCACCATGGGCGTGAACGCGCGCAGGCCCATGGTCTGCAGGATTTCCTGCGCCACCACGGCCTCGCGGCCGCGGTCGCCGCCGGGTTCCGGCGTCAGCGAGATACGGATGGTGTCGCCGATGCCCTGCTGCAGCAGCACGGCCAGCGCGGCGGTCGAGGCGACGATGCCCTTGCTGCCCATGCCGGCCTCGGTCAAGCCCAGGTGCAGCGGATAGTCGCAGCGCGCCGACAGGTCGCGATAGACCGCGATCAGGTCCTGCACGTGGCTGACCTTGCACGACAGGATGATGGCGTCGCGGCGCAGGCCGAGTTCCTCGGCGCGCTGGGCGTTGCTGATGGCGGACACCACCAGCGCGTCGCGCATCACCGCCTGCGCTTCCCAGGGCTGGGCGCGGCGACTGTTTTCGTCCATCTTGCGCGCCATCAGCTCGTGATCCAGGCTGCCCCAGTTCACGCCGATGCGCACCGGCTTGTCGTAGCGGCAGGCCACCTCGATCATTTGGGCGAAGTTGTCGTCACGGCGCTTGCCGCCGCCCATGTTGCCGGGGTTGATGCGGTACTTGGACAGCGCCTGGGCGCAGTCCGGGAATTGCGTCAGCAGCTTGTGGCCGTTGTAGTGGAAGTCGCCCACCAGCGGCACATCCACGCCCATGCGGTCGAGCTGCTCGCGGATCGCCATCACTTCCCTGGCGGCTTCGGGCGTATTGACGGTGATGCGCACCATCTCGGAGCCGGCCTGCGCCAGTTCCTTGACCTGGATCGCCGTGGCGATGGCGTCGGCGGTGTCGGTGTTGGTCATGGACTGCACCACCACCGGCGCATCGCCGCCGATCATGACCGTGCGGTCGCCCCACTTCACCGCCACCGAACGCGTGGCGCGGCGGGGAGCCGCGCCCACGGAGGGCGGCGGCGCATCCTGGCAAGGCAGAGAGGAATCTTGCATCGGCGAAACCGGTATTTACTTGGACAGCTTGGGAAGCCAGTCGAACGCCAGCCATTGCTGCGGCAGCCAGCCCTGCCAGAAGGCATAGGCGACGCCGGCGGCAAGCACCAGCACGATGGCGATCAGCCAGCCCCAGGAGGTCGACGACGCGCGATCGTCGTCGGCGCCGGACTGGGGAATGGAATGCGCCGAATGCAGCGCGCCCGGACTCAGCTTGACCGGGCCGGTGACGCGGGCCTTGGGATCGAGCGAGTCGACGATCGCCTGGGAATCGGCGCCCAGCATGCGGGCATAGTTGCGGATCAGGCCGCGCAGCGACACACCGGTGGGCAGTTCGCCCCACTGCTCGTTTTCCAGCGCCTCGATCTGCTTGGCCGAAAACTTGATGCGGCTGGACACTTCATCGAGCGACCAGCCCTTGGATTGGCGCAGCGTGCGCAGCGCCGAGCCCACATTGCCCGAACCGCCCGCGCTCGCGGGCGTCTCTGAAACTGCAGAAGCGATATCCTGCGTCATGCATGCACCTGTCTAATTGGTATGGTCTGGCGCTGCGCGGCGTTCCGCTCGGTGATGCGGGTACGGTCGCGCACTTCTCCAGCCAGTTGACCACAAGCGGCGTCGATATCGTCCCCCCGGGTCTTGCGCACCGTCGTGATGATGCCGGCGTCCATCAGACGCTGGGCGAACACCTTGACGCGGGCCGAAGGCGAACGCTTCAGGCCGGAGGCGGGGAAGGGATTGAACGGGATCAGGTTCAGCTTGCAGCGGATCTGGCGGGCAATGTGTATCAGTTCCCTGGCGTGCTGGTCGGTGTCGTTGATGCCATCCAGCATGCAGTATTCAAACGTGATGAAGTCGCGCGGCGCGAAAGCCAGGTAGCGTTCGCACGCGGCCAGCAACTCCTTCAGCGGGTATTTCTTGTTCAGCGGCACCAGCTCGTCGCGCAGCGCGTCGTTGGGCGCATGCAGCGACACGGCCAGCGCCACCGGACAGTCCTGCGACAGGCGGTCCATCATCGGCACGACGCCGGAGGTCGACACCGTGACGCGGCGGCGCGACAGGCCATAGGCGTTGTCGTCGAGCATCAGGCGCAGGGCCGGCAGCACCTGGTCGTAGTTGAGCAGGGGCTCGCCCATGCCCATCATGACGACGTTGCTGATGACGCGGGTATCGTCGGTGGCGCGGGCGCTTTCCAGGCGCGCGGTGCCGATGTCGGCTTCCAGCACGCGCTTGGCCCACCACAGCTGGCCGATGATCTCGCTGGTCTTGAGGTTGCGGTTGAACCCCTGGTGGCCGGTCGAGCAGAAACGGCAGTTCACCACGCAGCCAGCCTGGCTGGAGATGCACAAGGTGCCGCGGTCGTCTTCAGGAATGAAGACGGTTTCGATGGCGTTGCCCTGGCCCACGTCGAACAGCCACTTGCGGGTGCCGTCGGACGAGCGTTGCTCGGTATTGACGGCCAGCGCCTCGATGACGCAACGCGACGCCAGCTGGCCGCGGAAATCGCGGGCCAGGTCGGTCATGGCGTCGAACGAATCGGCGCCGCGCTGGTGCATCCAGCGCTGCAGCTGGCGGGCGCGAAACGGCTTGCCGCCCCACTGCCCGACGAGTTCGGACAGGGCGGAGCCGTCCAGCCCCAGCAGATTGATTCGTTCGACGGATTCCATGACCTGGTATTGCTATGACGCTAAAACGATTTCCTGGAAATCAACGGCTGTGGATGTTGATTTCGGGGAAGAAGAAAGCCACTTCGACAGCGGCCGTTTCCGGCGCGTCCGAGCCGTGCACGGCGTTGGCGTCGATGCTGTCGGCGAAGTCGGCGCGGATGGTGCCCGGGGCGGCCTTCTTGGGGTCGGTGGCGCCCATCAGGTCGCGGTTCTTCTGGATGGCGTCTTCGCCTTCCAGCACTTGCACGAACACGGGGCCCGAGACCATGAAGTCGACCAGGTCCTTGAAGAAGGGGCGCTCTTTGTGCACGGCGTAGAAACGCTCGGCGTCGGCGCGCGACAGCTGGGCCAGGCGGGCGGCGATGACCTTCAGGCCGGCTTGCTCGAAGCGGGCGACGATCTGGCCGATGACGTTCTTGGCGACGGCGTCGGGCTTGATGATCGAGAGGGTGCGTTGGACGGACATGGGAACTCCAAAAACGGATTGCTGACTGGTTTCTATGATTGCCTGGCGTGGCCTGCGCTTGTCGGTGTCACCCTTCAAGCGGCAGCGCGCCATGGGCGCGCAAGCGACTCGGACCCGCTGTGTCACGACAGCGTGTTCCGGGCCGTCCCGGCCGCCTGTGCCAAGGCGGGGATTCGACACTGCCTACCCTTCGGAGTTATCCCGCATTGAATGTTCGCTCGGTCCATTGTGCTGAAATCCTCAGCGTTTTTTCAATGAACTTTTGGCGAAACCTCAATGAATTCAGGGACTTCTAAAAGGTTTACAGTAACCCGGTATTCTAACACGCCGATACGACCGCATTACATCTTAAAATGAGCGGTTTGCTTGCCCGTTTCCATCGACCGGGCGCCCTGTCTGCCGGAACCCTGTAATGACTCAAGCCGCTCCCCCGAACGCCGCGCCCGCCGCGACCGACTCCCCGGAACTCTCCAAGAGCTTCGAACCCGCCGAACTCGAATCCCGCTGGTACGCCGAGTGGGACAAGCGCGGCTACTTCGCCGCCGGGTCGCACGTAAAAACAGGGACGGAAGCGCAACCCTACGTCATCCAGTTCCCGCCGCCCAATGTGACGGGCACGCTGCACATGGGCCACGCGTTCAACCAGACCATCATGGATGGCCTGATCCGCTACCACCGCATGCTGGGCGACGACACCGTCTTCATTCCGGGGACGGACCACGCCGGTATCGCCACGCAGATCGTGGTTGAAAGACAGCTCGACGCCCAGAAGGTTTCGCGCCACGACCTCGGCCGCGAGAAATTCCTCGAGAAAGTGTGGGAATGGAAGGAAAAATCGGGCAGCACCATCACCGGCCAGGTGCGCCGGCTGGGCGCCTCCGCCGACTGGCCGCGCGAATACTTCACCATGGACGAACGCATGTCGCGCGGCGTGGTGGAAACCTTCGTGCGCCTGCACAAACAGGGCCTGATCTACCGCGGCAAGCGCCTGGTCAACTGGGACCCCAAGCTGCTGACGGCCGTGTCCGACCTGGAAGTCCTGTCGGAAGAGACCGATGGCCACATGTGGCACATCCTCTACCCCTTCGTCGACGGTCCGCAGACCATCGTCGACAAGGACGGCCAGACGGTCACCCTGCGCGGCATGACCATCGCCACCACCCGTCCCGAGACCATGCTGGCCGACGGCGCGCTGTGCGTGCACCCCGAAGACCCGCGCTACAAGCACCTGGTCGGCAAGGAAGTCGAGCTGCCGCTGTGCGACCGCAACATCCCCATCATCGCGGATGACTTCGTCGACCCTGAATTCGGCACCGGTTGCGTCAAGATCACCGGCGCGCACGACTTCAACGACTACGCCTGCGCGATGCGCCACGACCTGCCGCTGATCGTGATCTTCACGCTCGACGCGCACATCAACGAGAACGGTCCCAAGCAGTTCCAGGGCATGGAGCGCTACGAGGCCCGCAAGGCCGTGGTCGCCCAGTTGGAAGCCGAGGGCTACCTGGTCAAGGTCGAGCCGCACAAGATGATGCAGCCCAAGGGCGACCGCACCGGCGTCGTGCTCGAGCCCATGCTGACCGACCAGTGGTTCGTCGCCATGAGCAAGCCGGCCCCCGAGGGCACGCTCAACCCGGGCAAGAGCATCACCGAAGTGGCGCTGGAAGTCGTGGCCGACGGCCGCATCCAGTTCTACCCGGACAACTGGACCACCATCTACAACCAGTGGCTCAACAACATCCAGGATTGGTGCATTTCGCGCCAGCTGTGGTGGGGCCACCAGATTCCCGCCTGGTACGCGGAAGACGGCCAGGTGTTCGTCGCCCACGACGAAGCCGAAGCCATCCAGCAGGCCCGCGCCGCCGGCGTCACCGGCGAGCTCAAGCGCGATCCGGACGTGCTCGACACCTGGTTCTCCTCGGGCCTGGCGCCCTTCACGACCCTCGGCTGGCCCGACCAGACGCCCGACCTGGAACGCTACCTGCCGTCCAGCGTGCTGGTGACCGGCTTCGACATCATCTTCTTCTGGGTCGCGCGCATGGTCATGCTGACCACGCACCTGACCGGCAAGATCCCGTTCAAGCACGTCTACATGCATGGCCTGATCCGCGACGCCGACGGCCAGAAGATGAGCAAGTCCAAGGGCAACACGCTCGATCCGATCGACCTGATCGACGGCATCGACCTGGATGGCCTGGTGGCCAAGCGCACCTACGGCCTGATGAACCCCAAGCAGGCCGGCGCCATCGAGAAGGCCACGCGCCGCCAGTATCCGGACGGCATCCCCGCCTTCGGCGCCGACGCGCTGCGCTTCACCATGGCCGCCTACGCGACCCTGGGCCGCAACATCAACTTCGACCTGAAACGCTGCGAGGGCTACCGCAACTTCTGCAACAAGCTCTGGAACGCCACCCGTTTCGTGCTGATGAACACCGAAGGCCACGACCTGACCGGTGCGGACGCGGGCGAAACCTCCTTCGTCGATCGCTGGATCGTCAGCCAGCTGCAGGCGCTGGAAGCCGACGTGGCGCGCGGCTTCGCCGACTACCGCTTCGACAACGTGGCCAACGCGCTGTACCGCTACGTCTGGGACGAATACTGCGACTGGTATCTGGAACTGGCCAAGGTGCAGATCCAGACCGGCACGCCGGCCCAGCAGCTGGGCACGCGCCGCACGCTGATCCGCGTGCTGGAGGGCGTGCTGCGCCTGGCCCACCCGATCATTCCGTTCATCACGGAAGAACTGTGGCAGAAGGTCTCGGTGGTGGCCGGCAAGCGCAAGCAGGGCGTGGCCGACAGCGTCAGCGTGCAGCCGTACCCGCAGGCCAACCCGGCCGCCGTGGACACCGCTGCCGAAGCCGACGTCGCTGAATTGAAGGCCCAGGTCGAGGCCGTGCGCGCGCTGCGCGGCGAGATGAACCTGTCACCGGCCCAGAAGGTGCCGCTGTGCGCCCAGGGCGATGCGCCCACGCTGACGCGTAACGCCCCCTACCTGGCCGCGCTGGCCAAGCTCAGCCAGGTCGACGTGCTGGACACCCTGCCCGACGCCGGCGCGCCGGTGCAGGTGGTGGGCGCGAGCCGCCTGATGCTGCACGTCGAGATCGACGTGGCGGCCGAGCGCGTGCGCCTGGACAAGGAAATCGCCCGCCTGGAAGGCGAGATCGCCAAGGCCAACGGCAAACTGTCCAACGCCAGCTTCGTCGAGCGCGCCCCGGCCGCCGTGGTCGAGCAGGAAAAAGCCCGCATGGCGCAATTCGGCGAGACGCTGCAAAAGGTGCGTGAGCAGCGCGGCAAGCTGGGCAACTGATCGCCTGGCTGGCGCCCATGCAAAGCCCCGGACGGCGTCCGGGGCTTTTTTTCGCCTGCGCGATCCTGCCTGCCTACACCCCGCCGTCGGTCATGCGATACCATGTGACCACCGCGTTGACGTACAGGCGACGCAAACCATACAGCGGGAACGGCTTCACCGGCGACAGCGGCACCGGCAGCGCCTTGGCGTCGCCGCTGACGAGGTACTGCGCCATGGCGCGGCCCATGCTGGTCTGCAGGCCCACGCCGCGCCCCTGGCAGCCGATATCCACCAACAGACCGGGCTGCGGCTCGTGCAGGTGCGGCAGGTAGTCGCGGGTGATGGCCACGCGGCCGCACCAGCGGTACTCGAACGGCGTGCCCGCCACCTGCGGGAACATCTTCACCATCACCCGCTCCAGGTGGGCCCAGTCCTGCGGCCCCTTGGGCTCGCGGAAGGGACCGCGCCCGCCCATCAGCAGCCGCCCCTGGTGATCGAGACGGAAATACAGCAGCAGGTTGCGGGTATCGGACGTGACGTGGCCTTCCGGAAAGATGCCCGCGCGCAGCCGCTCCGGCAAGGGCGTGGTGGCCACCTGGAAGGTATTGGCGTCGATGATGGAGGGTTTCAGGCCGGGCAGCAGGTCGGCGCCGTAGGCATTGGTGCACATCACCACCCGGTCGGCGGTCACGCTGGGGCCACCAGCGGTGGTGGCGGTCCACTTGCCGCCGTCGCGCTTGAACCCGGTAACGGGCGTGTCGGTATGGATCACGGCGCCGGCGTTCAAGGCGGCGCGCGCCAGCCCGCGCGCATAGCTCAGCGGCTGCACCGCGCCCGCGCGCCGGTCGACCCAGCCGCCCAGGTAGCGATCGGTGCCGATCAGGCGAGCCACCTGCGCCTTGTCCAGCGGTTGCGCGTCGGCGCCATGGCGCGCCCATTGCGCGGCGCGGGCGTGCGCCAGCTCCAGCGCCGCGGAGTTGTGCGCGCCCTGGATCCAGCCATTGCGCACGTGCGGCACGTCCATCGCGTGCCGCTCGATCAGGTTGAAGACCGAATCGGCGGTGGCGCCGGCGAAGCGCACGAGGCGCTCACCGCGCTCGCCGCCGAACATCGCGATCAGCGCGTCAGGATCGTATTTCAGGCCGGGAATGACCTGTCCGCCGTTGCGCCCCGAGCCGCCAAAACCGATCTCGCGCGCCTCCAGCAACACCACGCGCACGCCCTGCTCGGCCAGGTGCAGCGCTGTACTAAGGCCGGCGTAACCACCACCCACCACCAGCACGTCAGCCTGCGCGGACTGCGCCAGCGGCTGTGTGTCCGGCGGCGGCGGCGCGGTGGCGGCCCAGAGCGACGGGGAAAGCGGAAACGGCGTCTGCGACATGATGGTTCCTCACATGGGATGCAGCACGCGGCGCAGGAAATCCTGCGTGCGCGGGTGCTGCGGGTGATTCAGCACTTCACGGGCGGCGCCCTGCTCCACCATCACGCCGCCGTCAAAGAACATGACGCGATCGGCGACCTCGCGCGCGAAGCTCATCTCGTGCGTCACGACGACCATGGTCATGCCGGCCTCGGCCAGCTTGCGCATCACGCCCAGCACGTCGCCGACCAGCTCGGGATCGAGCGCCGAGGTCGGTTCGTCGAACAGGATCGCCTTGGGCTGCATGGCCAGCGCCCGCGCGATCGCCACGCGCTGCTGCTGGCCGCCGGACAGTTGCGGCGGATGGGCGTCGGCCTTGTCGGCCAGGCCGACGCTGGCCAGCAATTCCCGGCCACGCGCCAAAGCCTGCGCGCGCGGCTCGCCCTTTACGTAGATCGGTCCTTCCACCACGTTTTCCAGCGCGGTGCGATGGGGAAACAGGTTGAAGCGCTGGAACACCATCGCCACCTGCGTGCGGATGGAGACGATGGACGGCGCATCGCAATCCACCAGTTCGCCATCCACGGTGATGCGGCCGGCGTTGTAGCGCTCCAGCCCATTGATGCAGCGCAGGATGGTGGACTTGCCCGAACCGGATGGCCCGATCACGCACACCACCTCGCCCTTGCTGACCTCGGCGTCGATGCCCTTGAGCACCTCCAGCGACCCGAAGCTCTTGCGCACACCCTTGAGTTCGATCATTTGGCGGCACTCCTCTTTTCCAGATGCCGCACCAGCAGGATCAGCGGTACGCACATCACCAGGTACATCAGCGCCACCAGCGAGAACACGGTTGCGTTCTTGAAGGTCGACACCGCGATCAGCTTGCCCTGCAGGGCAAGCTCGGCCACCGTGATGGTGGACGCCTGCGACGAGTCCTTGAGCATCATGATCATGATGTTGCCGTAGGGCGGCAGCACGATCTTGACGGCCTGGGGCAGCACCACGCGCCGCATGGTCATGCTCCAGCTCATGCCCATCGCCATGGCCGCCTCGATCTGGCCGCGGTCGATGGCCTCGATGCCGGCGCGGAAGTTCTCGGCCTGGTAGGCCGAGTAGGCGATGCCCAGGCCGATGATGGCGGCCTGCACCGCCGTCAGCGCGATGCCCATGTCCGGCATCACGAAGTAGATGTAGAACAGCAGCACGATGATCGGGATGCCGCGCAGCAGGTTGATCACGCCCGCGCTGAACCTGGACAGGTATTTGTTGCCCGACACCCGCATCAGCGCCCACACCAGCCCCAGCAGGGTGGACAGCACCAGGGAGCCCAGCGTCACCAGGATGGTGAGCTTGGCGCCCTCCAGCAATATCGGCAGGTACTCTGCCGCGTCCTTGAAGAATTCCGTCATGACTCCATCCATCCCGACCAGGACCGGTTGACACGAGAAAAACCCGCGCTCGCCGCGGGCCCGTAGCGGGACGCTGGGCGAGCCGCTGCCGTCCCTGCGCGGACCCGCCGCGATGCGCGCGGGTGTTCCGTCAGGCGCGTTCCCCAAGGCCGATTGGCGGCCTCTCCGGGATGCGCGCCAACCCGCGACATCAGCCGCCCAGCCCCCACTTCTTCAGGATCCGGTCGATGGCGCCATCGGCCTTGAGCTTGGCCAATGCCTTGTTGATACGTTCGAGCAAGGCGGTGTCGTCCTTGCGCGTGGCCAGCCCCAGGCTGCCCATGACGGTGGGCTGGTAGGACTGCGCCATCTTCAGGTTGGGATAGTTGCCCTGGGTCAGGATGTAGGCGGCGATGGGATAGTCCATGAAACCGCCCTGGATGCGGCCAGCGTTGGCGTCGCGCATCATGTCCGGCGGATTGTCGTAGAGCTTCACTTCCTTGAACACGCCGCTCTTCTGGATCGGCTCGACGAAGGCGGTGCCCACCTGCACGCCGACCGTCATGCCCTTCATGTCGGCAAAGGACTTGTATTCCTTGTTATCGCTCTTGGGCACCATCAGGCCCTCGCCGTAGCGATAGACCGGCTCGGAAAAGCTCACCACCTGCTGGCGTTGCGGCGTGATGAACATGGCCGCCGAGACGATGTCGATGCGCTTGGAGGTCAGCGAACCGATCAGGGCGGAAAACGCCATGGGCTCGATCTGGACCTCGAAGCCGGCCTCCTTGCCGACCGCTTTCACGATATCGACCATCACCCCCTCGATGGAGTTGGTCTTGGTGTCGAGAAAGGTGAACGGACTGCCGGTGGGCGTGGACCCCACCTTCAATACCGTCTGGGCCTGCGCGGCCGTGGCCGTGGACAATGCTGCGAATACAGAGACAACCAGAGTCTTGAATTTCATGACATTTCCTCATCTTGGCAAAGAGTTCCGGGCAGCGCCCGGAAGGCGGATGATCCCCAGTGTCATCGCGCCGATTCACTGCCCGCGCGCTCAGGGCGGCGGTTGCGTCCCATCCCCCGCGGCTTGATTGATATTCGAGATGGCCCAGATGACCTCGGTCACCTGCGACCCGGGATTGCGCCAGCGACGCGGCGTGCTGCTGGCATAACAGAAGCTGTCGCCCTCCTTGAGCAGCACGACCCGGTCGCCCACCCACAACTCCAGCGCCCCCTTGAGCACCACGCCGATCTGCTCGCCCTGCCCGGTCACGAACAGCTCGTTGCCGGTCGAGCCGCCCGGCTCGATGGTGGCGCGGCACAGATCCATGCTGCGGCAGGCCGGCGGCGTGTACATCTCCTTGACGATGCCCTTCTCGCGCAAGTCGATGTAGCGGTGCGTGCCGGCGCGGGCCACGCGCCCGCCATCCTCGCCTTCGGTGTGTTCGGCATTGCGCAGCAGCGTATTGACCGAGACGCCGAACTCGCGCGCCAACTGATGCAGGGTCTTGACCGAGGCCGAGCTCAGGCCGCGCTCGATCTGGCTGAGCAGGCCCAGCGACATGCCGCAGGCCTGCGCCACGTCCGCCAGCGAGCGGCCGTGCTGCTTGCGCAGTTGGCGCAGCTGCTGGCCCAGCCACATGTCGACGGCCGATTCGGGCCGCCCCGGCGCCAGCGCCGGCTTGGACAGCGCCGCATCGTCATGCGCAGCGGAAGATGAGGATCGACTCATATGAAAATTTCATTTTTATGTAATTTTCAATACTAAGGAGCGAGGCGGGCCGCTACAACCTAGGAGCATCCCTAGGCCGATCCAGTCTTGGAAAAAGGGAAAAAGCTTGCGGAGGAAACCTGCCGAAGAACGGCAGAGAGATGCGCCCCGCCGGAACCGGCGGAGGGTACGTCCTGCCACGGGCCCCGGAGATGCCTGCGCCGGCTCAGGAAGCCTTGGGCTTGGCGCCGCGGCGGCGCTTGGCGAGAAGCGGCGGCAACGGCTCGCCGGCCAGCTCGGCCAGGAAGCGTTCGTCGGCCAGCGACAGCCATCCCTGGGCGCGGGCCGACTCGATCAGCTCGGGGCGACGCGCAGCGGTCAGCGCCAGCGAGCGCTCCCGGCGCCAGCGCGAGATGTTGGCATGGTGGCCGCTGAGCAGCGGCGCCGGCACGGGCGCGCCCTCGTAGACTTCGGGGCGCGTGTAATGCGGGCTGTCCAGCAGGCCGGACAGCGTGTCGTTGAAGGAGTCCTGCAACGCGGAGTCGCCGTCGTTCAGCACGCCCGGCAACAGGCGCACCGCGGCGTCGATGACGGCGAGCGCGGCGATTTCCCCGCCGGACAACACAAAGTCGCCCAGCGAGATTTCATGCGTGACACAGCGCTCGATGAAACGCTGGTCGACGCCTTCGTAGCGACCACAGATCAGGATCAGGCCGTCGCTGGCGGCCAGCGCCTCGGCGCCGGCCTGGTCGTAGCGCTTGCCCACGGGCGCGAGCAGCGCCACCGGGGCCGGCCCCAGGCCTTGGGCCGCGCGCGCCGCCTGGGCGGCATTGACGGCGGCCTCCAGCGGGGCCGCCATCATCACCATGCCGGGGCCGCCGCCATAGGGGCGGTCGTCCACGGTACGGTGAGGGTCATTGGTGAAATCGCGCGGATTCCACGCATGCAGGGCCCACCGGCCCTGGGCGTGGGCCCGGCCGGTGACGCCCAGGTCACGCACCACCCCGAACATTTCGGGAAAGAGCGTCACGACGTCAATGCGCATCAGAGAAGATCCGCGGGCCAGTCGCTGTCGATGCGGCGCGCGGCCAGATCGACGGCATGGATATGCGCGCGCACGAACGGAACGAGCATTTCGGCGGGCTTTCCCTTGGAGGTCAGGACAGGTTCGGGGCCATTGGCCCCGGCCTGCTGGCGCAAGACTTTCAAGACGGCGTGGGCGCCGTTGTCAAAGACTTCATCGACCACGCCAATGAGCGCAGCCTCGCCATCCGCCGTGGTGTACAGCGAACAACCAATGAGATCGACCCAGTAGTATTCGTCTTCTTCGGGCGCGGGGAAGGAGCCCCGCGGCGCCTGCACGGAAAAACCGCGCAGCGCTTCGGCCTGGTCGCGGTCGGCGATGCCCGCCAGCTGGGCCACCACGGTGGCGCCCTGCGAACGGACTTGCACGACCTTGTATGCGACAGGCGCAGACGCGACAGCGCCCCGCGCCGATTCAGGCACAGGGCGAGTCAACCACCATTGAGAAGCTGAGAGCAGCACTTCGGCATTGGCCGAATGCGGCTGCACCTTGACCCAGCCTTTCACACCGTAGGCCGCACTGATGCGACCCAGCTCGATCAAGTCCGCAGGCGCCGCGTTGGAATGTGCGGCATCAGACATGTATCGGGCTATCGGTTTCGTACAGCGTAGCTGGAAACTAGCAGGGTTCAGGCGTACGACGCGGGCATCAAGCCGCGGCGGAAACCTTGGCCGAGTAGTCCTTGACCAGACGCTCGACGGCCGGCGACAGCTGGGCGCCGTTGCTGGTCCAGTGCTGCACGCGATCCAGCGCGATGCGCAGGTTTTCGGCGCCTTCATTGCCGACGGGGTTGTAGAAACCCACGCGCTCGATGAAACGGCCGTCGCGACGGTTACGCGAATCGGTGGCCACCAGGTTGTAGAACGGACGCTTCTTGGACCCACCGCGGGCCAGGCGAATCACCACCATAGGTAATCCCTTGAATTAGTTGTGAAAAACGGGAAATTCTAGCACTTAAACAAGCCAGCTGGCAAATGCCCGTGCTGAATCTCGGAAGTCGCGGCGCGATTCATACGCGAAAACACCACATATGCACCACATACGGTATTCTACAAAATCAAAATACGGGCCGGAGCCCGCCGCAGACAGAGTGTAGCCCGTCACGGGCCGCTGTGCTGCGTGAGGGCGCACGAAAGTGGCCTGGCGGGGTTTCCACCCGGAATGCCCTGCCGGAACGGCGCCCTTTGCAAGTGCGTGTGAAGCATTTCCCCGATTGGAGAGATCGGAATGTCATCCTGCGCCACATCCGCAAGCCCGCCTCCCCCTGCCGCGCCGCAACGGCGCCGCCCTTCTCCGCCCTCGCGCCCCCTGCGCCCGCGCAAACGTCCGCGGTTTCGCAGCGGCTGATCGCGCCCCATTTCTCCCCAGCGTTTTCCCCAAACTTCCTCTACCGGAGGGTGCAACACCATGAAGAACCGTAAAACTGTCTTCACCCCTGTCGCGCGCCTGGCGGCCACAGGTTTGCTGGCGGGCCTGCTGGCGCTGCCGATGGCGGCCCAGGCCCGGGTGGTCGGCGCGGCGCTCACCACCGTCACCGGCAAGGTCACGGCGGTCGACCCCGCCAGCCGCACCATCACCCTGCAGGGCGCCAATGGCAATGTAGTGGATGTGCAGGCCGGGCCGAACGTGCGCAACTTCAAGCAAATCAAACCGGGCGATTCGCTTACGCTGGACTATTACGAGTCGGTCGCCATCGACGTGCGCCGGGCAGGCTCCGGCGCGCCGGAGGTGGTCACCGAGACCGCCGCCACGCGCAGCGCCAAGGGCGCCAAGCCGGGTGGCGCGATGGGCCGGCAGACCACCATCACCGCGGAAATCTGGCACATCAACAAGAGCGCCAACCTCGTCACACTGAAGGGTCCGCAAGGCGGCCTGCGCACGATCCAGGTGCAGGATCCCGCTCTGCAGGCCCGGCTGGCGCAGCTCAAGGAAGGCGACCTGGTGGACTTCACCATCACGCAAGCGGTGGCGGCGGCGATCCACAAATAAGGCGCGGCGATCGCCAACAAAAAGGCCAGCCCGGGGAGAGGCTGGCCTTTTTTATGAGTCGCGCAGCAGCTGCGTGGCTAGCGGCGGCGCAGGAAATGCACGCCGCGGCCGTCCGCCTCATGCTGCGCGACCAGCACATTGCCGGTCTGGCGCGAGAATGCCTGGAAGTCGCGGATGGCGTTGCGGTCGGTGGTGACGACGCGCAGCACCTGTCCGCTTTCCATCTGCGCGAGGGCTTTCTTGGCGCGCAGGATGGGCAAGGGGCAGGTCAGGCCGCTGGCATCCACTTCCTGGTCGAAGGACGGCGCTGGCGCGCCGGACGCGTTGTCCATGTCAGAGGCGCTCATCGACCCACTTCTGCACGCTGGCGATCGCGGCGGGCAAGGCCGCGATGTCGGTGCCGCCACCCATGGCCATGTCCGGACGGCCGCCGCCCTTGCCGCCCACCTGGCTGGCGACGAAGCCCACCAGGTCGCCGGCCTTGATGCGGTTGGTCAGGTCGGCCGTGACGCCGCCGACGACGCTGATCTTGCCATCGGCCGAGCCGGTGGCCAGCAGCACCACGGCGGGCTTGAGGCGGTCCTTCAGGTTGTCGACCATGCCGCGCAGGGCCTTGGGATCGACATCGCCGATGCTGGCGGCCAGCAGCTTGATGCCCTTGACCTCGACGGCCGCGGAGCTGGCCAGGTCGTTGCCGGCGCTGGCGGCGAGTTTGCTGCGCGATTGTTCCAGGTCTTTTTCAAGCTGCTTGACCTGGTCCTGCACCTGCGAGATGCGGGCGGGCAGGTCGGCGGGCGTGCTGCGCAGCATGCCGGCCACCTGGGCCAGCAAGGCGCTCTGGTTCTGTACCCAGGCCAGGGCGTTGTCGCCCGTGATGGCCTCGATACGGCGCACGCCGGCGGCCACGCCGCCTTCGGAGACGATCTTGAACAGGCCGATGTCGCCGGTGCGGCCGACGTGGGTGCCGCCGCACAGTTCGCGCGAGAAGCCGATGTCGAGCACGCGCACGGTGTCGCCGTACTTTTCGCCGAACAGCGCCATGGCGCCGCCCTTGACGGCGTCATCGTAGGCCATGACCTGGGCCACGGTGGGCTGGTTGGCGAGGATTTCGGCGTTGACGATGGCCTCGACGCGGGCGATCTGCTCGGCCGTCAGGGGCGCGTCCTGGGCGAAGTCGAAACGGGTCTTGTCGGGGTCGACCAGCGAGCCGCGCTGCTGCACGTGCGCGCCCAGCACCTGGCGCAGGGCCTTGTGCATCAGGTGGGTGGCGGAGTGGTTGCGCACGGTGCGGGCGCGGCGCACCGCGTCCACGCGCGCCAGCAGGGTGTCGCCGACCGCCAGCTTGCCCTCTTCCAGCGTGCCGTGATGGCCGAACACGCCGGACTGGATCTTGAGCGTATCGCCCACGGCGAAGCGCACGCCGGCGGCTTCGAGCAGGCCGGTGTCGCCGACCTGGCCGCCGGACTCGGCGTAGAACGGGGTGGCGTCCAGCACCACCACGGCGCTCTGGCCGGCCTGGACCTGTTGCACCTGGGTGCCGTCGACATACAGGGCCGTGACCTTGACGTTGTCGAGTTCGAGCTTTTCGTAGCCCTCGAAGCGCGTTTCCGCGCCTTCGTAGCTCAGGCCCTCGGCCATCTTGAACTTGCCGGCGGCGCGGGCCTGGTCGCGCTGGCGTTCCATGGCGACCTCGAAGCCGGCCATGTCGACGTCGACTTCACGTTCGCGGCAGATGTCGGCGGTCAGGTCCACGGGGAAGCCGTAGGTGTCGTACAGCGTGAACAGCGTGGTGCCGTCCAGCTGGCCGCCCTTGGGCACGTTGGCCAGCGCGCCGTCGAGGATGCGCATGCCGTGTTCCAGCGTTTCGCCGAAGCGTTCTTCTTCCTGCTTGAGCACCTGCGCCACGCGCTCGGCGGTGGCGGCCAGTTCGGGATAGGCTTCGCCCATCTCGGCGACCAGGTCGGGCACCAGGCGGTGGAAAAACGGCTTGGTCTGGCCCAGCTTGTAGCCATGGCGCAGCGCGCGGCGGACGATGCGGCGCAGCACGTAGCCGCGGCCTTCGTTGCTGGGAATGACGCCGTCGACGATCAAGAACGAGCAGGCGCGGATGTGGTCGGCAATGACCTTGAGGGAATTGTTTTCCAGGTCCTTGACGCCGGTTTCGCGCGCGGCGGCGGCGATCAGGTTCTGGAACAGGTCGATTTCGTAATTGGAGTGGACGTGCTGCAGCACGGCCGCGATGCGCTCCAGGCCCATGCCGGTATCGACACAGGGACGCGGCAGGCGCGGCATGTTGCCGGCGGCGTCGCGCTCGAACTGCATGAACACCAGGTTCCAGATCTCGATGTAGCGGTCGCCGTCTTCCTCGGGCGATCCCGGGGGGCCGCCCCAGATCTCGGGGCCGTGGTCGTAGAAGATTTCCGAGCACGGGCCGCAGGGGCCAGTGTCGGCCATCTGCCAGAAGTTGTCCGACGCGTAGCGCGCGCCCTTGTTGTCGCCGATGCGGATGATGCGCTCGGCCGGCACGCCGACTTCCTTGGCCCAGATGTCATAGGCCTCGTCGTCTTCCTGGTAGACGGTGACCCAGAGCTTCTCGGCCGGCAGCTTGTAGACCTGCGTCAGCAGTTCCCAGGCGTACTGGATGGCATCGCGCTTGAAGTAATCGCCGAAGCTGAAATTGCCCAGCATTTCGAAGAACGTATGGTGGCGGGCGGTGTAGCCCACGTTCTCCAGGTCGTTGTGCTTGCCGCCGGCGCGCACGCTGCGCTGCGACGACGTGGCACGCGTGTACGACCGCGATTCCTTGCCCGTGAAGACGTCCTTGAACTGGACCATGCCCGAATTGGTGAAAAGCAGGGTCGGATCGTTGCCTGGCACGAGCGACGACGAAGGAACGATGGTGTGTCCCTTGGACTTGAAGAATTGCAGGAACTGCTGGCGAATCTCGGAGGATTTCATCGTGGATGAAGCAGGATTTAGGCGAATCGTTGATTATAGAGGGTTGTCGGCGCCTTGCACCCTGGGGGACATCCCGGCCGGCGCATCGCCATCCGCCGCGCCTTGATCGAGCCCCCCTGCCGGGGCGCGCCGCGCCCGGGCAAGCAGCCTGCCGCCACGAAACCACAAGCTATCCCAGTTGCCGGCCAGTACCACGTAGGGATCGCGGCGCACGTAGGGAACGACCCGCTCGCCATCGGCGTCCACGCCGAAGATGGCGGGTATCGCCTGGCCCGGCGCGAACTGCAGCCAGGTCTCCCGGCCATCGTCGAACACCTGCATCGGCGCGACTGCGGGATCGCCGGACAACTGCCAATCGAATCGGAACCCCGGCGCGGCGACGCCGGATGCCCGCCAACCAGCCCCTGCCATCGGCGCCGCGCCGGGCGTCCATGCGCAACCGGCCAGGCTCGACAGCGCGCCGGCGAGAAAGAGGATT
Organism: Achromobacter sp. EG18; assembly: GCF_059759395.1. Classification (NCBI taxonomy): domain Bacteria; kingdom Pseudomonadati; phylum Pseudomonadota; class Betaproteobacteria; order Burkholderiales; family Alcaligenaceae; genus Achromobacter; species Achromobacter sp. EG18. The sequence goes on along the minus strand of NZ_CM186213.1, from coordinate 65,158 downwards.
CGTACCATGTGCCCCACCATCCCAGGAACGGCGACCCGGGATCGGATCGCACCACGCCGGGCATGGTGAACCCCTGCGGGCCGGAAAGGCAGACCGGCATGTACGCATGGATCGAATCGCCCTCCTCCCGACGCGGCAAGGACGCGGGCAAGAAAAAAGCCCGGTTCGAAAACCGGGCTTGCGGGCGCTGCCGGACGGCGCGCGGGCGCCGGGCCGGCTGGCGCGGCCTCAGCGCTGCGTGGCGATGCTGCGCGCCTGGCTGGCGGCGTTGTTCAGGGCCGCCACCGGCGGCGTCTTGCCTTCCAGCGCATCGTTGAGCTGCTGGTTGAATACCGGCTCGATGCGATCGTAGTTGGCCATGCGGAAGCCGCGGCTATTGGCGACCGGGCGGTTGCTCATGGAAGCCACCACCGCCTGGGCGCCGGGAATGCTCTTGTAGAACGACACGTCGGAGGCGCGGAAGGCCGCCTCGGTCAGCGGCAGGTAGCCGGTGCGCTGGTGCCATTCGGCCGCGATGACGGGCTTGGACAGCCAGGCCAGGAATTGCGCCGTGGCCTTTTCCTCGTCCTTGGGACGGCCTTCCAGCGCCCACAGCGCCGAACCGCTCACGAACGGTTGGCCGCCGTTCTGGGTGACCTGGTCGTAGTAAGGCAGCGGGGCCACGCCGAACGCCAGCGACTTGGTGTTCAGGAACTGGCCGAACGAACCCGAGGTGCCGGTCAGCACGGCGCACTCGCCCTTGGCGAACAGCTTGTCGGCGCTGTTGTCGGCGGTGTGCGCCATGAACAGCAGCGAACGCTTCCAGCTGACCATCAGCGAAATGTGGCGCATGTAGAGCGTGTCGAACTGCATCGCCGGCGCCGCGCTCTTTTTGGTGACCGCGTCCAGCCCGTTGTTGTTGCTGGTGTATTGCTGGTTGTTCACCGGCGCCAGGTTTTCCAGGTGGACCGTGACCTGGTCGCTGGAGGCATAGGGACAGTCGAGGTCAGCCACGTCGCGCAGCTTGAGCAGCTCGCCCTGCAGGGCGGTCCAGGTGCGGGCGGGCTTGTTGGGATCGAGGCCGGCCTTCTTGTAGGCGGCGGTGTTGTAGAACATCACCGGCACTTCGGCCATCCAGGGGAACGCCAGCAGGCGGCCCTTGCCGTCGCGCACGAAGCTGCTGGTGGCAGGCACGAACCAGTTCAGGTCCTTGACCGGATACTTGGCCAGCAGGTCGTACATCGGCAGGATGGCCTTGTGCTCGGCCACCACTTCCGGCGAGTGGTTGTCGTTCAGCTGCACCAGGTTGGGGGCCTTCTTGGCCTTGACCGCGGCGGTGGCTTCCTGCTGCAGCTGCGCCTGCGAGGCGAAGGCGCGCAGGGTCACTTTGACCTGGTCCTGTTCCTTGTTGTACTGCTTGGCCAGTTTCTCGAACTCGGCCTTGTTGGCGTCCGGCAGCGTGTGCCAGACCTGGATTTCGACGGGTGCGGCGTGGACCGCGCCAGCGACCGCCATGGCGGCGCCAAAGACCCATGTGCGCCGGCTGGCGAACATCGCGCGGGCAATGCCCGCCAATTGCAATTTCTTCATAGGTTCATAGACCAAGAAAAGGGAATTCCGGTTCTGGACGACGTCCGCTCAGCAGGTCGGCCAGTGCCCGGCCCGAGCCGACGCCCATCGTCCAGCCGAGAGTACCGTGTCCGGTATTGATATACAAATTGGGAATGCGGCTGCGGCCGATGATGGGCACGTTCGAGGGAGTGGACGGGCGCAGGCCCGACCAATAACTGACGCGCTCGAAATCGAGCGCGTCGGGAAAGAGTTCGCGGGCGAGCCGCGTCATGGCTTCGCAGCGGCCGGTGTTCAGGCCGCGCGAATAGCCGGACAGCTCGGCGGTGCCGGCCATGCGCAGGCGGTCGCCCAGGCGCGAGAACACCACCTTGTGGCTGCTGTCGGTCAGGCTGACCGTGGGCGCGCCACCGGGGTTCAGGACCGGGAAGGTCGCCGAATAGCCCTTGGCCGGATAGACATTGCACGGAATGCCGAGCGGGCGCAGCAGCGACGGGCTGAAACTGCCCATGGCCACCACGTAGGCGTCGGCGGCCAGGGTGCCGTAGCGGCCATCGGGTTCGATCAGTTCGACGCCGCTGACCGCGCCGGCTTCGGTGATGAGCCGGGTGACGCGGGTGCTGTAGCGGAATTCGACGCCGGCGCGCGCGCAGCGCTCGGCCAGCGCGACGGTGAACAGGTGCACGTCGCCGCTCTCGTCCTCGGGCGTGTAGTCGCCGCCGACGATGGTGTTGCGATGCGGCGCCAGAGCCGGTTCGATGGCGATGACCTCGTCCGTCGACACGACGCGGCGCTCCACGCCGAAGTCGCGCATCAGGCCGGCGGCGCGCTGCGAGTTCTCGAACTCGTGTTGATCGCGGTAGAAATTCAGGATGCCGCGCTCGAGGTGGTCGTATTCGATGCCCAGCTCGGCGCGCATGCCGCGCAGCGTGGCGCGGCTGTATTCGGCCATGCGCACCATGGCGCGGATGTTCGGCGCCAGCCGACCCGGCAGGCATTCGCGCAGGAAGGCCAGGCCCCACATCCACTGGCGCAAGTCCAGCTGCGGACGGAACAACAGCGGCGCGTCGTCCTGGAACATCCATTTGAGCAGCTTCAGGGGCGCCTGCGGATTGGCCCAGGGCTCCGCATAGGAGACCGAGATCTGCGCGCCGTTGGCAAGGCTGGTCTCCTGGGCGGGTCCGGTGCAGCGGTCGATGACCACGACGTCGTGGCCGGCCTGGTTCAGCCACCAGGCGCTGGAGATTCCGATGATGCCGCTACCCAATACCGCTACTTTCATGCCCGCATTGCTCCCTGCGTACCCGCGGGCCCTGCGGACACGATGTCCGCCCCCCGCGGCAAGCCGCTGCCAAGATGACACCGCAGTTTACCCCGGCGCCCCGCCCTCGCCTACGCCCGCCGCCATCAAAAAAAGGGGAGGAATCCGCCGATGCCGGATCCCTCCCCTTCGCATTGCCCGCGGCCTGATCTCGATCAAGTCGCGGCTTTCGCCAGATCGGCCTCGGACGTGAAGGCGTCCGCATAGAATTCCTCGGGCGGCAGGCCACACTGGGCGCTGAACTCGCGCCGGGCGGAGTCCACCATCGGCGGCGCGCCGCAGGCGTAGACCTGGTGGCCCGACATGTCGGGGATGTCCTGCAGCACGGCCTCGTGGACGAAGCCGTCACGGCCGCTCCAGCCGTCTTCCTCGAGCGCGTTCGACACCACCGGCACGTAACGGAAGTCCGGCAGGTCACGGGCCCACGACTGCGCCAGCGCGTCCATGTACAGATCGCGCGGGCGACGACCGCCCCAGTACAGCGCGACCGGACGGCGGATGTTCTTGTGGATCATGTGCTCGACGATGGCCTTGACGGGCGCAAAGCCCGTGCCGCTGGCCAGCAGGATGATCGGCTTGTCGCTGTCTTCGCGCAGGAAGAACGAACCGAACGGCCCTTCCAGCCGCAGGATCTCGCGTTCCTTCATCTGCGTGTCGCCGGCGCCGAACACGTGGTCGGTGAACACCCCGCCCGGGAGGTGACGGATGTGCAGTTCCAGCGGGCTGCCGGTGTGCGGCGCGCCAGCCATGGAATAGCTGCGGCGGCGGCCGTCCTTGAGGATGATCTCGATGTACTGGCCGGCGTAGTAGCGGAATTGCTCCGAGGCGGGCAATTGCAGCTTGAGCACGGTCACGTCCGGCGCCGCCTTTTCCATCGTCTGCACGCGCGAGGGCAGCTTGCGGATCTGGATGTCGCTGGCCAGGCGCACTTCGGTGGACTCGACCACCATGTCGGAGGCGGGCCGGGCCTGACAGAACAGGGTGTAGCCGTCGGCCAGCTCCTCGGGCGAGAGGATCTGCGCGGGGTACTGGCCGGCGTCGAACTCCCCGGACACCACTTTGCCCTTGCAGGTGGAGCAGGCGCCGTTGCGGCAGCTGTAGGGCAGCACGATGCCCGCGGCCAGGGCGCCGTCGAGCACGGTCTGGCCGGGCTCGACCGGGAATTGATGCTTGCTGGGTTGGATGATGACCTGGAAGCTCATGATGAAACGTATCAGGGGGATCAGGGTTGACGGCGCCCATGGGACACACCCCACGGCACGCCGCCCGGCCCGGCCTCAGGCCGGGAACTTGCGGATTTCCTTGACGCGGTTGGCGTCGTCCACCAGCACGACCTGCGGCTTGTGGGTGGCGGATTGCTCTTCGGACATCGGCCCGTAGGTGCAGATGATCATCAGGTCGCCGACCTGCGCCCGGCGCGCGGCCGCGCCATTGAGCGAAATGATGCCGCTGCCGCGGGCCGCCTTGATGATGTAGGTGTCGAAGCGTTCGCCGTTGTTGATGTTGTAGAGTTCGATGCGTTCGAACTCGCGCATGCCGGCAGCGTCCAGCAGGTCTTCGTCGATGCCGCAAGACCCTTCGTAGTGCAGGTCGGCTTCGGTGACCGTGACGCGGTGCAGCTTTGCCCGCAGCATGATGCGTTGCATGATGGAAATATCCTGGTTTCGCGTGCCGGAACGCGAAGTGATGCGATGAATGTGAAACACCCGCGGATGGCGCGCACCTGCGGGCATGCAGCCGAACGGCACCCGGTTTTGCCGTCGGAAGCCGGTATTCTATAATTTTTGCCGCGACGGGACGGCCCGTTGCTGCGCTGGCCGCGACATGGCGGCATTTGCCATCGGCAACGACGGCATTGGCCATTGCCGCAAGCGCATCAATCCGGGGACGACCCCTCTCAAGTAGGAGTCGTCATGACCTGGATCATCCTTGTACTGGCCGGCCTGTTCGAAATCGTCTGGGCCGTCGGCCTCAAATATACCCATGGGTTCACGCGCCTGATGCCGTCGCTCGTCACCGTCGGCGGCATGCTCATCAGCTTCTGGCTGCTGGCGCTGGCCATGAAGACGCTGCCGCTGGGCACCGCCTACGCGGTGTGGGTCGGCATCGGCACCGTCGGCGCCTTCGTGGCCGGCATCATCCTGTTCGATGAATCCATCAGCTGGCTGCGCATCGCCAGCGTGGCGTTGATCGTCGTGGGCCTGATCGGCCTGAAGCTGTCGTCGGCCTGATCGACGGCCGGATACCGCCGCCCCGGCCGCGCGCCGGGGCGCGGCGGGCTAGAAATCCAGTTCGATGTCGACCGCGTCGCCCACCTTCAGGCGGGCGCCGGCCGGCGCATCGACGATGGCGTTCTGGCCAAACACCACCCCGATCTCCAGGTTGCGGTAGCCCGCCAGCGTGCGGCCCGGCTCGTCGTGCTGCACGGCGGTGCGCTGGTCGATGTCGGGAATCGAGCAGCGCGTGCACGGCTTGACGAACGCCATGCTGACCGCGCCCGTGGTGATCATGGCGGTATGGTCTTCCTCGAAGGCCTGCCACTCGCCCTGCACCACGATATTGGGCCGGAACCGATCCATCGGCACCGGCGCCACGCCCTTGGCCCGCAGGCGCGCGTTCAGGTCATCGAGCGATGCCTGGTTCGCCACCAGCAGGGGGAAGCCGTCGGCAAAGCCGAAGAAGTGATCTCCCCCGAACGTCTGCGCCAGGTCTGGATGGCTTTCGGCCCACTTGTCGACCCATTCCGGCTTGGCGGGCCGCGTCGCGCCGGCGTCGACCTTGTACAGGCGGCAATGCGTCTTGAGGAAATCCGAACACCACTGCGCCGCGACCTCGCTTTCGCGGCGCGCGTCGAGCGTGTCCTTCCAGACGCCCACGCTTTCGACGCCGGGTTGCAGCGCCGAGCCGTCCAGCGGCACGTCCAGGTCGGGCATGCCGGGCGCCGAAAGCCGCAGCGTGTCGGCCGTGAGCGCAGTGCGGATCAAGGCCATGGCCGCCCACTGGCGCTGCGTCATGAAATGGCCGTCCGCCCCCACCAGCATCCAGCGACGGTCGTGGGCCAACCCGGCGCGGTCCACGGGCGACTCGGACAGGTCGATACCGGCACAGGATTTGACGGGGTAGATATGCAGACTGAGGATGCGGGCGGACATGGTGCGGCTTCCGGCAGGGAAAGACGGCAGAGCATAGCGGAACGACGAAAAAAAGCCCAGGCCGAAAGGCCTGGGCTGCGGCGCATGCAAGCGGCGCGGGCGTTCTTTCCCTCACGGGAAAGCGCGCAGCGGGAACGGCATGGGTCGCCCCGCGCGCGGCCGGCCAGGCCACGCCCCGACCAGCGCCGGCAAGCATCCGCCGCGGACAACGTGCCGCGTTAGCTGCCGACCAGCTTCAACGTATCGAGCGGCGTGACCGCCTTGAACGCCTTGCGCGTGGCGATGTGCTCGGGTCGCGGGGTCAGGCCGTACTTGGGCGGCTCCAGCGTGTTTTCCATGCTGTTGTAGACCATGAACACGTTGGCGCGCGGCCACGGCGAAATGTTGCTGTTGGAGCCGTGCATGGTGTTGCAATCGAAGAACACCACCGACCCCGCCTTGGCCGTCATCGTGCGGATACCGCCCTGCTCGACCAGCAACTGCAGGCTGACAGGATCCGGCACGCCGTACTCCTGCTTTTTCAGCGACTGCTTGTAGTGGTCGTTGGGCGTTTCGCCGACGCACGAGATGAACTGCCGGTGCGAACCCGGCACCAGCATCAGCGGGCCGTTGCAATCATTGTTCTCGGTCAGCAGCACCGAGCAGCTGAGCGCGCGCATCGACGGCATGCCATCTTCCACGTGCCAGGTCTCGAAGTCGGAGTGCCAGTAGAACTCCTTGCCCTTGAAGCCGGGCTTCATGTTGGCGCGGGACTGGTGGATGTAGACCTCGGACCCCAGGATCTGGCGCGCCACATTGACCAGCCGCGGGTCGCGCACCAGGCGCGCCAGCACGGGGTTCAGGACGTGCACCATGAAAATGGAGCGCACGGCGTTGCTGCCGGGCTCGGTGATCGACTCCTCGCGGCGCACGATCGACGGGTCGCGCGTCATGCGCTCGACCTCGGCCGACAGCGCCCGCACTTCGGCTTCGGAGAACACGTCCTCCAGCAGCAGGAAACCATCGCGCTCGTAGCTGCCGATCTGCTCGCCGCTCAGGGCGTCGGCGTACTTGCCTTCTCCATAGACCACCGGATCCTGGCGGGAAATGATGGCGGAACTTCGATCCGTACGGGAGGCGTACGGATCCTGCGCAGGTGAGATCATGCGAACCTCCTTGTATCAGGCCGCTTGGGCTTCGGCTTCAGGCAGGGCGTAGACGCCCTCTTTGTCGTGCACTTCCTGGCCGGTCAGCGGCGGGTTGAAGACGCAGATGACGCGCAGCGGCTCCTTGCCGCCGCACAGCCAATGCTCGTCGTGCTCGTTCAGCGCGTAGACCACGCCCGGGCCGAGTTCATACTTCTTGCCGTCGGCAATCGTCTCGATGGAGCCGTCGCCCTCGATGCACCACACCGCCTCCAGGTGATTCTTGTAGTGGATGTGGGTGCGACCGCCCGGGAAGATGGTGGTCTCGTGGAAGGAAAAGCCCATGCCGTCCTTCTTGAGCAGCACGCGGCGGCTGACCCAGGTATCGGTGCGGACTTCGTCGGCGGTGCCGATCACATCTTTGACATTGCGTACGATCATTGACGTTTTCCTCCAAATTTCAGGATGCGGGCGGACTGCCCCTCTTCGGCCAGCGCGTCGGCCACGCTGGCCTCGATCACTTCCAGGCCCTTGGACAGCAATTCTTCCTCGATGGTCAGGGCCGGCAGCAGCTTGAGCACTTCGTCGTGCGCGCCCGAGGTCTCGATGACCACGCCGCGCTTGAAGGCGTTGGCGGCGATGCGGTTGGACAGCGCCGGGGTGGCGTTGCTCACCAGGCCCTGAATCAGGCCGCGGCCACGCACCGACAGGCCGGCGTTGGGATAGCTGTGCACCAGGTTTTCCAGCCAGTCGCGCACCAGGCGCTCCTTGCGCTGGATCTCGGCGGTGAACGCGGTGTTGGTCCAATAGGTTTCCAGCGCCTGGGTGGCGGTGACGAAGGCCAGGTTGTTGCCACGGAAAGTGCCGCTGTGGGCGCCGGGCTTCCAGACGTCCAGCTCGGGCTTCATCAGCACCAGCGACATCGGCAGGCCGAAGCCCGACAGCGACTTGGACAGCGTGATGATGTCCGGGCGGATGCCGGCGGCCTCGAAGCTGAAGAAGGTGCCGGTGCGGCCGCAGCCGACCTGGATGTCGTCCACGATCAGCAGCATGTCGTGGCGCTTGCAGAGTTTGTCCAGTTCCTTGAGCCAGCGCAGGGTGGCGACATTGACGCCGCCCTCGCCCTGCACCGTCTCGACGATGACGGCGGCGGGCTTGTCCATGCCGCTACTGGGATCTTCCAGCATGCGCTCCAGGTAGGCCATGGTGTCCACGTCCGGGCCGAAGTAGCCGTCATAGGGCATGAAAGTGGTGTTGGCCAGCGGGTAGCCGGAGGCGTCGCGGAACTTCATGTTGGCGGTGACCGCCAGCGAGCCGCCGCTGACGCCGTGAAAGCCGTGCGTGAAGGAGATCACATTGGGACGCCCCTTCACCTGGCGCGCGATCTTGAGCGCCGCCTCGACCGCATTGGTGCCGGTGGGGCCGGTGAACTGCAGGGTGTATTGCCAGTTGCGCGGCTTGAGCAGCACGCGATCGACCGCCTCGAGGAAGCTTTTCTTAGCGCTGGTGGCCATGTCCAGGCCATGCACCACGCCGTCCGCCTGCACGTACTCGAGCAGCTTTTCCTTGAAGATGGGATTGTTGTGACCGTAGTTCAACGTGCCTGCGCCGCTGAAGAAATCGATGTACTCGCCACCGTCCTCATCCACCAGCGTCGAACCCCTGGCCTGGCTGAAGATCACGGGAAACGACCGGATATAGCCTCGTACTTCCGACTCCATCCGGTCAAAGATTTTCAAGTCCATGTGATTAATCCTCCCTTTCATCTCATAAGTTGACAGACGGCCAGATCCCTTCCGCATGCGCGCCGGGCGCAGCCGGATGCGTCAAAGCCATCCCGGTTTTCGACAGGACCGCGTTGCCGCCTAGGGGGCGGGCAGGGTGAACGGGCCTATCCTCAACAACATCTCGTCGTCATGGTCCGCGCCGCCGAAAAGCTGCCGATCGAAGAACGGCTGCTCGGAGACGTGGGCGCCCAGCTCGCTGGCCAGGCCGGCGAAGGTGCGGCGCGAGGCCTGGTTGTCAGGCGCCACCGTGGTTTCAAGATGACGAACATGCACGAGCCCCTCGCGTTGCAAGAGCGCCCGGAGCATGGCGCGGCCTAACCGTTGGCCGCGTGCGCGGGTGTGCACGGCGACCTGCCAGACGAACAACACGTCGGGCCTGTCGGCAAGCACGTAAGCGGAGATAAATCCATCGATGCGTCCTCCGGCGCTTTCGGCCAGGACGCAGGTGCCGCGGTTGTGCTCGCACAGGAGCAGGTACGCGTATAGGGAATTGAGGTCGAGTGGCGGGCACTCGGAAATGAGCTGGTGGATCGCGGCGCCGTCCTTGCGGCGGGGCTCACGCAACAGATGCGTTTTGTTGCCCGCCGCCGGCGCCACGGCACTTGAGGTCGTAGGGTCGTTCAGTTCGTTTGCTCTCATACAACCAATCCTGATTCGGGAGGCGCGCCACCCGTGGGCACCTCGAGGATGGGCGACGAGACATCGCCCTGGGTTTCCGTCGCCACCCCGCTCTCTTCTTCCATGAGCGCGACGATGCGCTCGAGCGACAGGGTGATGGTGGCCTGCTCCAGCTCCGGCAACGCGTTGAGCGCGTCGGCCAGGTGCTTCTGCAGCGGCGACGGCGCCTGCTGCGCGACTTCGCGGCCGGCATCGGTGGCCGTCACGAAGACGATGCGGCGATCTTCGCGGCCGCGTTCGCGGCGGATCAGGCCCTTGTCTTCCAGGCGGTCGAGAATGCCGACGACCGTGCTGGGGCTGACGTGGATCTCGCGGCTGATCGCCGTGGCCGTCAGCGGCCCGTTCGCAATGACCGTGCGCAGGCACATCAGCTGCGGCGCGGTAATGTGGCTCACCGCGGACAGCTGGCGCGAATGCAACGCAATGGATCGCGTGATCCGGCGCAGCGCCCGCAGGATGCGCAGGTCGTATTGCTGCGCGGCGTCGGTTACGGTCTGTTTATTCATGACTGAATTAGTTCAGCTAAATTGATTTCTATACGAATGATATGGGTGACCCATCCCCGTGTCAAACCGGATTGACCCTCATTTTGTAATCATTTCCGCGCAATCCGCCGTCAAGTCGCCGGGGGCGTTCCAGGGAAACGCCGGCGTTACGATTTGCCAGAGTTGTTCTACATTCCGCAAATAAAACATCTGTTTTTCTTTTTGCCAAGACGGATGTAGCATTTGTTTTATCTCTCCTTCCCTGCTGCCATGATCGCGCCTCTGCAAGACCATCTGCGCCACCTCAGCGCCACGCTGCCCGCCGAGCTGCAGCGCGCCGCCCAATGGGTGCTGGCCAACCCCGCCGAAGTGGGGCTTTGGTCGATGCGGCGGCAGGCGCAGGCGGTGGGCGTATCGCCCGCCACCATGCTGCGGCTGGCGCGCGCCGCGGGCCACGACAGCTATGAGGCCTTCCGCGCCCCGTTCCAGCGCGCGCTGGCCGGCGCCGCCGAGGATGGTCTGCGCGAGCGCGCGGCGCGCCTGCAAGTCTCGCACGCCCGGCGGTCCGGCGGCCCCGGGCAGGACGCGCTGACGCAATGGCAGACAGCGGCCCTGGCCTCGATCCGGCAGGTCAACGACGCCGCCGCTTTGGACGCCGCCGTCGACACCATGCTGCGGGCCCGCCAGGTCGGCTTCCTGGGCACGCGCTCCGCTTTCGGCATCGCCTTCCAGATGCGCTATGCCTACCACCTGCTGCGCCGCAACGGCATCCTGATCGATGGCCTGGGCGGCGCGTCGGCCGAAGATGCCGACAGCCTGCAGGCGGGCGATGCGCTGGTAGTGGTGTCGCAAGCCCCCTACCCCAGCGCCACCGTGCGCCTGACGGCCCAGATCGCCGCCCGCGGTGTCACCGTGCTGGCGCTGACCGACAGCCCCACCAGCCCAGTGGCCCGGGCCGCTCGCCATGTATTGCATTTTGCCCGCCCCGCCGAGGCCGGCGCGGACGCATCGGCGCCGCGCGGCCCCGCCTCGTTCTTCCACAGCACCGCGGGCCTGCTGGGCCTGGCCGAGCACCTGATCGCGCGGCTCGCGGCCCGTGGCGGCGACGAGGTGCTGCAACGACTGACCGAGATCGAAACACGATTGCGGGACGAAGGCGCCTATTGGCAGGAGCCGGCGCCGCGGGGCGGCCGCGACCGCGCTCCGGTCCCTGATTGAACGCGCCCGCGCCCCGCGCTCACGCCAGCCCCGACATTTCACGCCCCTTGCCAACGTTCCCGTCCCGGAGTCCCTCGCCATGACCAGCACCCGAGTCCTTCATCGTTCCCTGCGCAGCACGCCCCCGGTCGCGGTCCGCGGCCAGGGCGTGTGGCTCTATGACCAGCAGGGCCGCGCCTACCTGGATGGCTCCGGCGGCGCGGCGGTCTCGTGCCTGGGCCACAACCATCCCGACGTGCAGGCCGCGATGCATGCGCAGATCGACGCGCTGGCCTACGCCCACACCAGCTTCTTCACCACCGAGGTGGCCGAAAGGCTGGCGGCGACACTGGTCGCGGACGCGCCCGCCGGCACCTCGCACGCCTACTTCGTCTCTGGCGGCTCGGAAGCCATCGAGGCCGCGCTGAAGATGGCGCGCCAGTACTACGTCGAGATCGGCCAGCCGCAGCGCCGCCATATCGTCGCGCGGCGCCAGAGCTATCACGGCAACACGCTGGGCGCGCTGGCGGTTGGCGGCAACGCCTGGCGCCGGGCGCAGTTCGCGCCATTGCTGATCGACGTGGCCCACGTTGCGCCCTGCTACGCCTATCGCGACCGCCACGACGGCGAAACCGACGATCAGTACGCCGAACGCCTGGCGCAGGAATTGGAGCAGACCTTTCAGCGCCTCGGCCCCGACAGCGTGATGGCCTTCGTCGCCGAGCCGGTGGTGGGCGCGACCTCGGGCGCGGTGACCGCGGTGTCGGGCTACTTCCGCCGCATCCGCGAAGTCTGCGATCGCCATGGCGTGCTGTTGATCGCCGACGAGGTGATGTGCGGCATGGGTCGCACCGGCACGCTCTACGCGGTCGAGCAGGAAGGCATCACGCCCGACCTGATCACCATCGCCAAGGGCCTGGGCGGCGGCTACCAGCCGATCGGCGCGGTCATGGCGCAAGAGCGCATCGTGCAGGCGATGCAGCAAGGCAGCGGCTTCTTCCAGCACGGTCACACCTACCTGGGCCACGCCACCGCGTGCGCGGCCTCGTTGGCGGTACAGGAGGTGATCAAACGCGACCATCTGCTGGCGCGCGTGCGCACCCAGGGCGACGGCTTGCGCCAGCGCTTGCAGCAAGCCCTGGGCGAGCACCCGCACGTCGGCGACATCCGCGGCCGCGGCCTGTTCATGGGCGTGGAGCTGGTGCGCGACCGCGCCAGCAAGGCGACCTTCGATCCGGCGCTGTCGCTGCATGCGCGCATCAAGCGCGAAGCCATGGCGCGCGGCCTGATGGTCTATCCGATGGGCGGCACCATCGACGGCCGCCACGGCGACCACGTGCTGCTGGCCCCGCCCTTCATCATCTCCGACGACGAACTGGACCAACTGACCGAGCGCCTGGCCGGCGCCATCGACGCCGCCATCGCTGGCGGCGGCGCCTGACGCCGCGCTAGCTTCCCTGTTCCGCCGCCACGCGGCGCCAGGCGGGCCAGGCGCCGATGGTCAACGCGCGCAGCAGCCACTCGACCGGGCCGTAGGCATGGCGGCGCAGCCACCATGCCGACAGCGGCAACTGCGCCACGAAGATGGCCACCGCTATCAGCACTCCCGCCCCGGGCGAAACACTGCCCGACAGCCGCAGCCCCCACGCCTTGAAGATCAAGGCGCAAAGCAACGATTGCATCAGGTAATTGGTCAGCGCCATGCGGCCCGCCGGCGCCAGGCAGCGCGCCAGCCAGGCTCCCGGCCGCGTGCGCATCGCCAGCAGGAAGGCGGCGGCGTATGACATGCTCAGCAACGGCGCGGTGAACAGATCCATCGCCAGGCCCGGCGTCTCCCACAGGGCGCTCATCGCAGGCAGCGCGCTGGTCGCATAGGCGGCGGATCCCGCCAGTCCGGGCAAGGCCCCCAGCGCGCACAGCAGCCACAGCACGCGCGGCTGGCGCCATGGATCGGCCAGCGCCTGCCGGCGCCCCAGGGCATATCCGACCAGGAACATCGCGAAAACGAAGGGGCCCTGCACCAGCAGGATGACACCCCAGATACTGGAGGTCAGTTCGTACCAGTGCCGCGCGATAGTGGTGCCGATGGTGCCGCGGTAGGCCGCCAGCGCCGCCTGCGCGTCGGCCACGTAGGCGGCGGCGCCAGAACGGCTCAGGGCTTCGGTGCCGGCGGGGTCCAGCAGGCTAAGGCCGGCCAATAGCGCCCAGGCCAGCGACACCAGCCCGATCAGCCACAACGCCAAGCGCAAGGCGCGGCCCGGCGCCATGCCGCGAACGGCCATCAGGGCGAGCCCCAGCAGCGCGTAGGTCAACAGGATGTCGCCCTGGTAGAACAGCACGGCGTGCGCCAGGCCCAACGCCGCCAGCCCTGCCAGGCGGCGCAGGAAGCGCGGCGCGAAGGCCGCGCCGCCGCGCTCGGCGGCGGCCATCTGCAAGGTGAAGCTATAGCCGAACAGGAACGAGAACAGCAGGTAGAACTTGGTTTCGAACAGCCACGCCACCAGCCACCGCACGGCCAGGTCCGCCCGGCTCGAAAACGCCGGATCGGCGATGCCGTTGGCATAGAACGGCGAGGCGAATACGCCGATGTTGACGACCAGGATGCCAAGCAAGGCGAAGCCGCGCAAAGCATCGACCTGCGCCAGCCGCGGCGGCGCCATCGCGACGCCGCCGGTGGCGCCATTGGCGATGCTGCCGTGGACGGCGCTCATGGCCGTTCTCCCGCCGCGCCCGGCGCCGGCGGCAGGCACCCCTGCAACGCCGCGTCAAGCAAGCGGCCGCCCGCCGCCGCGTCGAATTGCGGATCGACCACGGACCGGCTGTAGATCCCATCCAACAGCAGCAACAGCATGTCGGTCATTTCCGCCACCGGCCGCGGCATGGCGGTTTGCGGCAGGTTGCGCCACACGGCCGCCAGCAGCGCCGAAAGCGACGCCTTGCGTTCGTCCTCGTTGGCCATGACCAGCGCGTGCACCCGAGGATTGCGCACCGCCTCCGCCAGGATCTCCATGCCCAGACGGGCAAAGCCCGGATCACGGTACTGCGCCAGGTTCTCGTCGATCCAGCCGATCAAGGCGGCACGCGCGTCGGCCGCCGGAGGATCCGCCTGCCGGCGTTCGCGCAATGTGTCGGTATCCGAGGCGATCAGCGCCTCGATGATCTCGGCCTTGCTGGCGTAGTAGTGGAACAGGTTGCCGGGACTCATCCCGGCGCGTGCGCAGATCTGCGCGGTCGAGGTGGCGTGGAAACCATTTTCCGCGAAGCACTCGGCGGCCGCGGCCAGTATCTGGCGGCGCCGCTCCAGTTGCCGGGCGGGATCGATCTTGCGCATGCGGCTGACGGAGAATTATTTAATAGACTGATTGATCTATCTATTAAATATCACGCCACGGGCGACGGTCAAGCCAAGGGATGAAAAAACGGCGGACCCGAGGGTCCGCCGTTGATGGCCGCGCCCGCCGGCAGGTCAGCCCAGCACCGGCGACAGCAGCGGCTGCTTGGGCCGCACATCCAGCGCCCGTCCCTTGCGGGCGCGCTTGCCGACGTACTCGGCCAGCGCCGCGCCCGCCAGGATGTCCTCGGTGTGCTTGTTGCGGTAGATGCCCGCCGCGCGCAGGCCGAGCGCGCCGATCGGCACGGTCTGGTCCAGCTTGTCGGCGCCGTCCAGCCCCATCAGGATGGTGCCACGCCCGCCGCCGGACAGCGACTTGACTTCGTCCAGCCCGAACACCAGGAACTTGCCCTTCTGCGACAGCAGCGCCAGTTGCGTGGCGCCCTCGAACAGCGGCACCGGACGCAGCAGTTCGTCGCCCGCCTCCAGCGTGATGAACTGCTTGCCCGCGCGCTGGCGGCTGGTCATGTCCGACAGCTTGGCGGCAAAGCCATAGCCGCCGCGTGTGGCCAGCAGCCAGCGGCTGTCGGCCGCCGCCGCGATGGTGTGGACGATGCGGGTGCCGCTTTCCAGGTCGATCATGGTGGTGACCGGCTGGCCGTCGCCGCGCGCCGAAGGCAGCCCGGCCACCGGCACCGAGTAGACACGGCCGTTGTCGCCCATGGCGATCAGCGTGTCGGTGGTGCGGCATTCAAAGGCGCCATAGAGATCGTCGCCCTGCTTGAAGCCGAACTGCGAGGCATCGTGGCCGTGGCCCTGGCGGGCGCGCAGCCAGCCCTTCTGCGACACGATCACGGTGACCGGTTCGTCCAGCACCTTGGTTTCGAGCACGGCGCGCTCGGCGGTCTCGATCAGGGTGCGGCGGTCGTCGCCATATTGCTTGGCGTCGGCCTCGATTTCCTTGATGAGCAAGCGCTTGAGGGTGTTGGGATTGTCCAGCAGTTCCTGCAGCGCGACCTGCTCCTTGCGCTTGTCCTCGAGCTCCTGCTCGATCTTGAAGCCTTCCAGGCGCGCCAGCTGGCGCAGGCGCATTTCCAGGATGTCCTCGGCCTGCCGGTCGGACAGGTTGAAGCGCTCCATCAATGCCGCCCGCGGCTCGTCCGATTCGCGGATGGTCTGGATCACTTCGTCCACGTTCAGGTAGACCACCATGCGGCCTTCCAGCACGTGGATGCGGTCGATGACCTTGTCCAGACGGAAGCGGGTGCGGCGCAGCACGGTATTGGTGCGGAACGCCAGCCATTCGGTCAGGATGTCGCGCAGGCCCTTCTGGCGCGGACGGCCGTCGGTGCCAATGCAGACCAGGTTGACCGAGGCGCTGCTTTCCATGCTGGTCTGCGCCAGCAGGGTGTTGACGAACTCGTCGCGGTCGACGCGCGAGGTCTTGGGTTCGAACACCAGGCGCACGGCGGCGTCCTTGCCGGATTCGTCGCGCACCGCGTCCAGCAGGTTCAGCATCACGGCCTTGGCCTGCGTCTGCTCGGGCGTCAGGCTCTTCTTGCCGCTCTTGACCTTGGGGTTGGTGATTTCCTCGATTTCTTCGAGCACCTTCTGGCACGAGGTGCCGGGCGGCAGCTCGGTGACCACCAGCTGCCACTGGCCGCGCGCCATTTCCTCGAACTGCCAGCGCGCCCGCACCTTGAGCGAGCCGCGCCCGCCGGCGTAGATCTGCGCGATGTCGGCGGCCGGCGTGATGATCTGGCCGCCGCCAGCGAAGTCCGGGCCGGGGATCATGCCGAACAGCTCGGCGTCCGGCAGTTGCGGCTGCTTGATCAGCGCCACGCAGGCCTGCGCCACTTCGCGCAGGTTGTGCGGCGGGATTTCGGTGGCCATGCCGACCGCGATGCCGGAAGCGCCGTTCAGCAACATCACCGGCAGGCGCGCCGGCAGCATCTGCGGCTCTTGCTGGCTGCCGTCGTAGTTGGGCACGAAATCGACCGTGCCCTCGTCCAGTTCGTCCAGCAGCAGCTTGGCGATCGGCGTCAGGCGCGCTTCCGTGTAGCGCATCGCCGCGGCGTTGTCGCCGTCGCGCGAACCGAAGTTGCCCTGGCCGTCGATCAGCGGATAGCGCAGGGAGAAGTCCTGCGCCATGCGCACCATGGCGTCATAGGCCGCCTGGTCGCCGTGCGGGTGGTATTTGCCCAGCACGTCGCCGACGACGCGCGCGGACTTGACCGGCTTGGCGCCGGCCGCAAGGCCCATGGCCTGCATGGCGAACAGGATACGGCGCTGCACGGGCTTCTGCCCGTCGCCGACGTCGGGCAGGGCCCGGCCCCGCACCACGGACACTGCATAGTCCAGATAGGCCTGTTCGGCATAGCGCGCCAGGGTGATGGCGGCGTCGCCGCCCTCGTCGGGCGCGGCGTCGAACAAACCTTGTTGATTGCTGTCGGTCATGATGGTTTCAGGTAGACAAATTCATTGAAACGGCGTCATTGGGAACGCGCGGCGCCCAGCAGCTGGGAGTCGGCCACGTGCTCGCGCAATTGGGCCCGCACCGCGTCCAGCGTGGCGGCGTCCTGCCCGCGCTTGGGAATGATCACGCCCTGCAGCGTCCCCAGGATGACATACAGATGCTGCGGCGTTTCCTCGACCCGCCGCACGTCGACCCAGTCGATGCGCCCCGAGGCGTCGGCGATGCTGTCCTCGATGCCGTCGGCGCCGAAGACCAGCTGGTGACGTCCCAGGAACATCCCGTCCGGCCGCTTGGCCAGCATGCGGCGCGTGTTCATGCGCACCAGTCCCGGCAGCACGAACTCGTAGGCCAGCGCCAGCAGCGCCAGGATGCCCAGGCCGACCGCCAGCCCCTCGAAGTACACCGGCAGCAGCAGGCCCCAGTTCGGGCCATGCCCGTCCCAGGTCTGCCAGACCAGGTAGCCCAGCAGGACCACCACCATCAACACCGCGAAACGCAGGTGCGACAGGTAGCGGCGGCGGCGCAATTCGGGCCGCTTGTACACATAGGCCGCGAATTCGGCGTAGTCGTCGGCGGTCAGGTCGACCGCCATGGCGGCGGACGGCGGCGGGGACGAGGGCAACGACATCAGATGTCCAGCTCCGCCAGGTTGCCCTTCTCTTCGATCCAGGCGCGGCGCTGCGAGGACTCGCCCTTGCCCATCAGCATGTCGAACATGCGGGTGGTGTCTTCGGGGGTCTGGTCGCCATAGCCCACCGGCAGCAGCCGGCGCGTGTCCGGATTCATGGTGGTTTCCCACAGCTGCTCGGGATTCATTTCGCCCAGGCCCTTGAAGCGGCTGACCGCCCAGCTGCTTTCACGCGAGCCTTCCTTGCGCAGCTTGTCCTGCGCGGCTTCCAGCTCGCCTTCGTCAAGGCAGTAGATCTTGCGCGCCGGGCGCTTGCCCTGCGCCGGCACGTCCAGGCGGAACAGGGGCGGCTTGGCGACGTAGACGTGGCCGGCCTCGACCAGCTTGGGAAAGTGCTTGTAGAACAGCGTCAGCAGCAGCACCTGGATGTGCGAACCGTCGACGTCGGCATCGGACAGGATGCAGATGCGGCCGTAGCGCAGCCCCGACAGGTCGGGGGTGTCGCCCGGGCCGTGCGGATCGACGCCGATGGCGACCGAGATGTCGTGGATTTCGTTGTTGGCGAACAGGCGGTCGCGGTCGACTTCCCAGGAATTGAGCACTTTGCCGCGCAGCGGCAGGATGGCCTGGAATTCCTTGTCGCGGCCCATCTTGGCCGAGCCGCCGGCCGAATCGCCCTCGACCAGGAAAACCTCGGTGCGGGTGGCATCGCTGGATTCGCAGTCGGTCAGCTTGCCGGGCAGCACCGCCACGCCGGAACTCTTGCGCTTTTCGACCTTCTGCGCCGAACGCTGGCGCGCCTGCGCCTGGCGGATGGCGAGTTCGGCAAGCTTCTTGCCGTATTCGACATTGCTGTGCAGCCACAGGTCGAGCGCGCTCTTGGCGAACCCGCCCACCAGGCGCACGGCGTCGCGGCTGTTCAGGCGTTCCTTGATCTGGCCCTGGAATTGCGGGTCCAGCACCTTGGCAGACAGCACGAAACTGGCGCGCGCGAACACGTCCTCGGGCAGCAGCTTGACGCCCTTGGGCAGCAGGCTGTGCAGCTCGGCAAAGCCCTTGACCGCGCCGAACAGGCCTTCGCGCAGGCCCGACTCGTGGGTGCCGCCGGCCGGCGTCGGGATCAGGTTGACGTACGACTCGCGCACCGCGTTGCCGTCTTCGGTCCAGGCCACCACCCATTGGGCGCCCTCGCCTTCGGCGAAGGTTTCGTGGTCGGCGCCGGCGTACTGCTGGCCCTCGAAGAACGGCACCATCAGCTCGGCGCCCGCCAGCGCCTCGGACAGGTAGCCGCGCAGGCCGTCCTGGTACTGCCAGGTCTTGGTGTCGCCGGTCTTTTCGTTGACCAACGAGACCTTCACGCCCGGCAGCAGCACGGCCTTGCTGCGCAGCAGGTGGGTCAGCTCGCCCAGCGGGATATTGGGGCTGTCGAAATATTTGGCGTCGGGCCAGACCCGCACGCGGGTGCCGGATTTCTTGCGGCCGCCTTGGTCGTAGGGCGCCAGCGGTTCGGCAACGTCGCCGCCCTTGAACACCAGCCGGTTGACAGCGCCATCGCGCCACACCACCACTTCGAGGCGGGTGGCCAGGGCGTTGGTGACGGACACGCCGACGCCGTGCAGGCCGCCGGAAAAGGCGTAGGCGCCGCCGCCAGCCTTGTCGAACTTGCCGCCCGCGTGCAGCCGGGTGAAGACCAGCTCGACCACGGGGGCGTTTTCCTCGGGGTGCAGGCCGACGGGAATGCCGCGGCCGTCGTCCTCGACGGAGACGCTGCCATCGATGTGCAGCGTAACCAGGATCTGCTTGCCGTGGCCGGCCAGGGCCTCGTCCGCGGCGTTGTCTATGACTTCCTGCACGATGTGCAGGGGGTTTTCGGTGCGGGTGTACATGCCCGGGCGCTGCCGCACGGGCTCCAGCCCTTTCAGGACGCGGATGGACGCCTCGTTGTAACGTGGAGTGGCCAAGTTATCCCCAACATCTGTGGAAAAAAACCGACATTTTACGGATAAGCCCAGATTCTGCGCGGCTCCGGGTGGGATGCGCACGACCTGACCAGCTCCGAATTCGGTAGGATGACGATAGAGACACAGCCAGCGGATCCGGGTTCAATGCGCCGGATCGCGATAACTGCGCCGCGATATCCTACACAAAAGCGGTGAATACTGTTGTTATAAACAGTGGTATGCCTGTTGTTATTGACAGTGGTATGCTTTAATCCATTCCACAAACAAGAACAACGGCAAGGCGCGTCCCTTTTTACGCGCCTTTTGCTGCCGAACCGAGAAACACCATCATGAGCGACCAAATCAAGAACGTCAGTGACGCCAGCTTCGATGCCGATGTGTTGAAATCCGGCCAGCCGGTGCTGGTGGACTACTGGGCTGCCTGGTGTGGCCCCTGCAAGATGATCGCCCCGATCCTGGAAGAAGTCGCCACCGAATACGCCGGTCGCCTGACGATCGCCAAGCTCAACGTGGACGAGAACCAGGGCACCGCCGCCAAGTACGGCATCCGTGGCATCCCCACCCTCATGCTCTTTAAAGACGGCCAGGCTGCCGCCACCAAGGTTGGCGCGCTGTCGAAGTCGCAACTTACGGCATTCCTGGACGGCGCGTTGTAAACTGCGTGCTGTGAACGAACGCGCCGCCCTGGGGGCGGCGCGCATTCAATACCGCGCGAGCCCGTCCGTGGCGCGCCGCCAGAACCCTCCTTTACTTTTCCCCCAACACTCACCGCGATGCACCTCAACGAACTGAAGGCGCTGCATGTCTCGCAGCTGCTGGAAATGGCCGCTGGCCTGGAAATCGAGAACGCCAACCGCCTGCGCAAGCAGGAGCTGATGTTCGCCATCATGAAACGGCGCGCCAAGCAGGGCGAGCAGATCTTTGGCGACGGCGTGCTGGAAGTCCTGCCCGATGGCTTTGGTTTCCTGCGCTCGCCCGAGACCTCGTATCTGGCCAGCACGGACGATATCTACATCTCGCCGTCCCAGATCCGCCGCTTCAACCTGCACACCGGCGACTCGATCGAAGGCGAGGTGCGCACGCCCAAGGATGGCGAACGCTACTTCGCGCTGGTCAAGGTGGACAAGGTCAACGGCGTGGCGCCCGAGGCGATCAAGCATCGCATCATGTTCGAGAACCTGACGCCGCTGCATCCGAACCAGCCGCTGCGCCTGGAACGCGACATCAAGAGCGAGGAAAACCTCACCGGCCGTATCCTCGACGTCTTCGCCCCCATCGGCAAGGGCCAGCGCGGCCTGATCGTCGCCAGCCCCAAGTCCGGCAAGACGGTGATGATGCAGCACATCGCGCACGCCATCACCACCAACTACCCCGACGCGGTCATGATCGTCCTGCTGGTGGACGAGCGGCCCGAGGAAGTGACCGAAATGCAGCGCACCGTGCGCGGCGAAGTGGTCGCCTCGACCTTCGATGAGCCCGCCACCCGCCACGTGCAGGTCGCCGAAATGGTCATCGAAAAGGCCAAGCGTCTGGTCGAAATGAAGAAGGACGTGGTGATCCTGCTGGACTCGATCACCCGCCTGGCGCGCGCCTACAACACCGTGGTGCCGGCTTCCGGCAAGGTGCTGACCGGTGGTGTCGACGCCAACGCCCTGCAACGTCCCAAGCGCTTCTTCGGCGCCGCGCGCAACCTCGAAGAAGGCGGCTCGCTGACCATCCTGGGCACCGCGCTGATCGAGACCGGCAGCCGCATGGACGAAGTCATCTACGAAGAATTCAAGGGCACCGGCAACTCCGAAGTGCACCTGGAGCGTCGCCTGGCGGAAAAGCGCGTCTACCCGTCCATCAACCTGAACAAGTCGGGCACCCGCCGCGAAGAACTGCTGATCGCGCCGGACCTGCTGCAGAAGGTCTGGGTGCTGCGCAAGTTCATCCACGACATGGACGAAGTCCAGTCCATGGAATTCATCCTGGACAAGATGCGCGCCACCAAGACCAACGCCGAATTCTTCGACATGATGAAGAAGAAGTAAGCCGTCGCCGCCCGCATGCCGGGCGCACGCATCGATTTGGCGAGGATTGCCCCACGGCGGTCCTCGCCAAATGCTTTTTGGGGGTCTGTATCGCCATGCCAGCGATCGCTGGGGCAGCACTGATCAGTGCTCGATGAACTCTTCCAGGCTGCGCGGCTTGGGCGTCTGCTTGGGCGCCGGCTTGCCCGACGCGTCGATCGGGTCGATCTTGGGATCGTCCCAGCTGCCCGTCACGGCGTATTCCATGGTCATGGCGCGGGCCAGCGGCTGCTTGAGCACCCATTGGGTCACGAAGGCGCCCAGGCCGATCAGCGGATTGACCGCCAACGCCGTCACCATGGCTGCGCCACTGGCGTCGAGATTGGGAATCACGACCGCTTTCAGATCCCAACGCTCCTGCACGATGTTGACGCCCCCCGCCAGCACGATGGCCGCGACCGGGCCATTGATCTTGTAGCCCTCGGTATTCAGCGAACCATCGGCCAGCTTGATCTGGCCGCGCACGGTATCGAAAGGAAAGCCGTCGCGCAGCAGGTTGGTCGGATTCACGTCGAGCCGGGCCAGGCGCTGCAGCGACTGCAGCGACAGCAGCTCGAGCAGGCGCGCCGTACGCGAATTCACGTGCATGAAACGGCCCTTGTCCAGGCTGATCTCGGCGTCGCCCACCAGGTCGGCGATGTCATGGGTCCATGGCAGGTTGCGCCAGGTCGCCTTGCCCTTGATGCTGCCGGTCCCGCCGGACACGACCCGGTCAAAGCCGATACGATCCATGAAGCTGCCGACGTTCTCGAACTTGGCGGTGGCGTCCACCGTCAAGCCACGCTCCGGGCCTTCGAGGCGCCAGGCACCGGTCGCATTCAAGGCCGCGGCGTCATTGGTGATCGACAGTTTATCCAGGCGCCACTGGCGACCACGCTCCAGATTCGTGCCCAGCACCTGCAATTCGCCCAGGTTCTTGCCATAGAGGCGGAATTCCTTGGCCTGCAGGTCGATGGCGGGAATGTCCGACAGGTCGTTGCCCGAGGAAAGCGCCTTGTCGGCCTCGTTGGTGTCGTCGGCGCCGCCCAGCGCGAGATACTTGAAACGGGCGGTGATCTGGCCGGCGATCGCGCCGGACGCTTCGCGCCATGACAGCGAACCGGCTGCCTGGCGCGACTGGATGTCCACGCGCCATTGGGCCGGCGCCGGACGGGTGGCGTACAGGGTCAGGTCGTTCAGCGTGTAGCCGCTGGCGCGCAGCAGGCCCGCGCTCAGGCTGACGCGCTCGGCAACCGGCAGCAGCGGCCGGGCCGCCGCGCGCCCCTTGGCTGGCGGCGGGTTGAAGCCGTTGGACACGGCTTCCCAGGCGTCCATGTCCAGTTCCGGCAGGCTGGCGTTCAGGCTCAAGCCGCGTTCGGGCAGGCTGGCGGGACGCTCGATCCCGAGCGCGCCGCGGGTGAAGTATGACGGCGAGGCATCGGCCGGATCACGTTCGAAAAGCGCATTGAGATTGTCGCCCAGGCTGGCGGTGAGCCAGCGCCTGCCCTTGGCTCCCGGATCCTGCGCGGCCCCCCATTGCAACTTCAGGGGCCGGGCCAGCGACGCCGGCTTGCCCACGGGCGCCGGCATATCGATCGCCAGGCCGGTCAGATCGGACTCCACCGACAACTCGACCGAACCGCCGCGCTGGTAGCCGATCCGGCCCTTGTAGGCGGTCTTCCCGGTAAAACGGCCCATCGACGGCGTATTGCTGATCTGCGTCAGCCCGGATCCCGCCAGCACGCCCTCGAAACGCAAGGCATCGGTCGGTTGCGCCAGGCTGCCGCTGAGCTTGACCGGTCCGCCCAGGAACTGGGCGCGGATCTCCTTGGTGCGCACGCCCTTCTCCGAAAAATCCAGGTCGCCATGCATCTGGCTGAGCAAGGGCATTTCCGGCATGAAGGTGAAGGTGTTGTCGGCGAACTGGATCTTGCCTTCCACCTGCGTGTCGTCGGTGTTCATCAACGGCACTTTCAACTTGAGCGGCATGCGCCAGGTGCCGGTGCCGCGCGCCTCGTCCAGCGCGCCATCCAGCAACTGGCCCAGCGGCGAGCTTTCCGAGAGCGCCAGGTAGGCCGGCACCGGACCGCTGGTTTCACCATTGACGGTCAATTGCGCATTGTGTTCCATGTCGGGAATGGAGGCGGTCACCGCGCCCAGCGTCACGGTCTGGCCTGGGCCGGTATGCGCCAGCGCGCCGCCCGGACTGTCGAGCACCAGCCCAACCTTGTCGATGCGGAAGCTGCCCGACAGGTTCTCCAGCATCGGCCAGCCCTTGCGGTGAGGGCGCGCCGGCGCGTAGTCGACCTTGGCGCCGGAATAGGCGCCGGCGATGACGAACTCGCCGCTCGATCCGGCCGCCCCGAAGGGAAATTCGTCCAGGTCGCCCTTGAGCACGATCGACGCCGACTCCATCTGGCCGGCCGGCAGTCCGGTCGCGAGCCATTCGCGCGCGTCCGCGTTCACCTCCAGCGGCAGATAACGATGGATCGCGTTCATGGCGCCGCGCACTAGCGTGCCGCGCATGTCGACGCTACCCGCCGCGCTCTTGCCTTCCCTGCGCCACTGCCCCTGCAGGCGCACATCCAGATCGTCATTGGCGATCCGCAGTTGGGCCACGTCGATGAACCAGTCGTGTTCGCTGGTTCCCTTGATGCGGGCGTCCAGCGCCACCTCGTCGGCTCCCAGCTCGGGTTGTTCGAATATGCCCGGCAGCGCCACGCGCAATTGCTCGGCATGGCCAATGACCGAGAGGTTGGCCGCGCCGGAACTGCGCGCCAGCGGCACGCGCTCGCCGTCGATGAAATCGCCCGGCACGCCCTCGATACGGACTTGCGCATAGCCGGCGCGCACCGCGGTCGCACCAGGCGCCGCCGACCAGTCCACCCCCCGCGTGGCCACGTCGGCCGTGAGCGTGGTGAACTTGCCATGATCGAGCTGCAGCCAGGCGCGGGTGCTGATGCGTCCCTTGATCGGCGGCGGCGACAGCCAGGGCGCCCAGGCCAGGGGTTCGGCGTCATCCAGCGCGGCGTAGAGCTGCCCGCTCCAGTTGGCCGGGCTGGCGGCATTGGCCGAGAACAGGCTGCGATTGAATTCTCCGCGCAGGTCCACTTTGCGCGCCAACACCGGATCGCCGTCGGCGCGCAGCACGAAGCGATGCGACAGGCTGCCATTGCGCACCAGCAGATCGACGTTGTTCAGCACCAGATCCGGCGCCTGGCGCAATTCGTCCTGCCAGCGGATGCGGGCGCCACGGATCTGCACCTCGCGCTGCCCGGTCAGCCAGCGCAGCGCCGGATGATTCAGGTCCGACTGGTGATCGCTGGCATTCAGGTCGATGCCCTGCCCCGCCACCCACAGGCGGTTGGCGGCGTCGCGGCGCAAGGTGAGGTCCGGCTGCTCCACCCGCAGGCGCAGCAACGTGGGCGACAGGGTGAACAGGCTGCGCCAGGCCAGCACCGCCGACACCGAAGGCAGGCTCAGGACCGGCTCCGGCACGTCGTCATAGACTTGCACCGCGCTGAGTTCGAGCTTGGGGTTCAGGCCCTGCCAATCCGCCCGGATGGCCCCGATCGCGACGCGTGCGCCCAGCGCCTGGCTGGCGTAGGCTTCGATCTGGGGGCGCCATTGGTCCACGCGCGGCAAGACCCAATAGCGCACGCCCAGGAGCCCGATGGCCACGACGCCGTACACGGTCAGCGCCACCCAGAACAGGCAGCAGAACACTTTCTTTGAAACAGACACGGATCGGTGGGCAGGAGAATAGTCTTGCGGTATCGTCCCCACTTATACCTGAAACGCGTCCATTCGTCTCCCGTCCGATCGCCATGTCCATGCCCGCCCTGTTCGCCCCCGCCCTTGCCTGGTCCGGCCACCTGCGCCGCCGTCTCGATGCCCATCCGGACCTGGCCGCGTGGCTGGAAGACGCCGTACGGGAACCCGTCACGCGGGAACGGCTGGCGCACTGGCAGGCCGAGCTGGCCGGCCCCGGCGCGCCGGACATCCTGCCGGTGGAATTGTGCCGCCAGGTGCTGCGCAAATTGCGCGAGCGGGTCTTCAGCACGCTGATCGTGCGCGACCTGGCCGGCCAGGCGCCGCTCGAGGAAGTGGTGGGCGCGATGACGGCGCTGGCGGATGCCGCGGTGGCCGCCGCCTATCGCAGCGTGGCCGCCGAATTGGCCGAGGTGCACGGGGTGCCGCGCGACCCGGCCACCGGCCTGCCCCAGGAAATGCTGATCGTGGGCATGGGCAAGCTGGGCGGCGCCGAACTGAACGTGTCCTCCGACATCGACCTGATCATGCTGTACGGCGAGGAAGGCGACACCGATGGCCCGCGCCGCATCAGCCACCACGAGTTCTATGGCCGCCTGACGCGCCGCATGATGCCGGTGCTGTCCGAGGTCGACGCCAACGGCCAGGTGTTCCGCACCGACTTGCGCCTGCGTCCCGACGGCGACGCCGGTCCGCTGGCCTGGAGCCTGGACGCGCTGGAGCACTATCTGATCGGCCAGGGCCGCGAATGGGAACGCTACGCATGGCTCAAGGCGCGCCTGATGCCGGCGCAGGCGTTCGAGGGCAGCGACAGCGCCGCCCAGGCCCGTCAGCTGGAAAGCCTGCGCGTGCCCTTCGTCTACCGCAAGTATTTCGACTTCGACGCCTTGGCCGCCCTGCGCGCCCTGCGCGAGCGCATCCGCCAGGACTGGCAGCGGCGGGCTTCCGCCCGCAACGGCATCGACAGCGCCAACAATATCAAGCTGGGCGATGGCGGCATCCGCGAAATCGAATTCGTGGTGCAACTGGCGCAGTTGATCCGCGGCGGCCGCATGCCGGCACTGCAACAACGCGGACTGTTGCCCGCCCTGCACGCCGAATGCGTCGCCGGCCTGGTTCCGGCGCAAGACGCGCGCCGCCTGGAGGATGCCTACCGGTTCCTGCGGCGCACCGAACATGCGCTGCAATACCGGGAAGACGAACAGACCCATCTCCTGCCGGGCGACCCGGCGCTGCGCGCCGGATTGGCCGCCGCCCTCGGCATGAGCGCGCAGGATTTCGAAACCACGCTGGCAGCGCATCGCCAGTTCGTCTCGCAGACCTTCCGCAACGTGTTCCGCATGGTCGGCATGGACAAGGCGGACAGCGCCGATGCCACCGAAGAAACCACTGCGGACGAAAGCGACGAGCAATGCGAACTGGCCGAGCAGATCCGCCAGGCCTTCGGCGAGCAGGCCGACGACCTGCTGCGCCGCACCGAAACGCTGCTGGGCAGCCATCGCGTGCGCAGCCTGCCCGAAAGCAGCCGGCGCCGCATGGAAACGCTGTTGCCGGCCGCGCTGCGGGCCGCCCGCCAGACCGACGCGCCGCTGGACGCGGCGGTGCGCCTGTTCGACCTGATCGAGAAAATCGCCCAGCGCAGCGCCTATCTGGCCCTGCTGGCGGAATACCCCGACACCCTGGCGCGGGTCGCGCGCATGGTCGCGGCCAGCCCGTGGGCGGCCCAGTACCTGACGCAGCATCCGCTGCTGCTGGACAGCCTGATCGACTGGCGCACGCTGTTCGAACCGCTGGATTTCGCCCAGATCGCACGCCAGCTTTCCGCCGACCTCGACGCCTGCCGCCTGCCCGATGGCGATCCCGACATCGAGCGCCAGATGAACCTGATGCGCGACGTGCAGCGCCAGGCCAGCTTCCAGTTGCTGGCGCAGGACCTGGAGGACGAGCTGACGGTCGAAAAGCTCGCCGACCAGCTATCCGCGCTGGCCGACCTGCTGCTGACGGAAACCATCCGCCGCACCTGGCCGCTGGTGAACAAGGTCGCGGGCGCCGAACCGCGTTTCGCCGTGATCGCCTACGGCAAGCTGGGCGGCAAGGAACTGGGCTACGCCTCCGACCTGGACCTGGTGTTCCTGTATGACGATGCGCGCGAGGACGCCGCCGAGGTCTACGCCAAGCTGGGCCGCCGCATGACCTCCTGGCTGTCGACCATGACCTCGTCGGGCCGCCTGTATGAAGTCGATCTGCGCCTGCGCCCGGACGGCGACGCCGGGCTGCTGGCGGTATCGGTCGAAGCCTTCGAGCAGTACCAGCAAAAGCACGCCTGGGCCTGGGAACACCAGGCCCTGACCCGCGCCCGCTACGCATCCGGCGATGCCGCGGTCGGCCAGCGCTTCGAGCAGATCCGCGAAGCCATCCTGGTGATGCCGCGCGATACCGCCAAGCTGCGCGAGGAAGTGCTGGCGATGCGCCAGAAGATCAACGCCGGCCATCCGAACAGCACCGACCGGTTCGATCTCAAGCACGACGCCGGCGGCATGGTCGACGTGGAATTCGTGACCCAGTACCTGGTGCTGAGCC
This sequence comes from Achromobacter sp. EG18, assembly GCF_059759395.1. NCBI lineage: Bacteria > Pseudomonadati > Pseudomonadota > Betaproteobacteria > Burkholderiales > Alcaligenaceae > Achromobacter > Achromobacter sp. EG18. The sequence goes on along the minus strand of NZ_CM186213.1, from coordinate 37,068 downwards.
ATGCCGGCACCCACCCGGTGCTGGTGCGCAACCTGGGCAACATCACCCTGCTGCGGCTGGCCGGCGAGGCCGGGCTGATCGATCCGGCATTGGCCGCGCGCGCGGGCGACGCCTACCGCACGCTGCGGCGCGTGCAGCACCAATTGCGCATGCAGGGGGTGGAAAAGGCGCGCGTGGCGCCGGACCAGTTGCAGGCCGAGCGCACGGCCGTGCGCGAACTGTGGGATGCGGTGCTGGGCTGAACAACGGGGGACGCCCCCCTCCGCTTGCCACGCGCCGCCCGCCGTCACGGCAACTCGGCGTAAAATAAGGGGTTTTCCGCCTCATTGCCCGCTTTGACCATGTCCGAATTCGTGCGCCCCAAACTCGACCTGCCCGTCGGCCGCAGCAAGGTGCTGTTGCACTCGTGCTGCGCGCCCTGTTCCGGCGAAGTCATGGAAGCCATGACGGCTTCCGGCATCGACTACGCGATCTACTTCTACAACCCGAACATCCATCCGGTCAAGGAATACGAGATCCGCAAGCAGGAGAACATCCGCTTCGCCGAGCAGCACGGCATCGAATTCATCGACGCCGACTACGATATGGACAACTGGTTCGAGCGCGTCAAGGGCATGGAAGACGCGCCCGAGCGCGGCGAGCGCTGCACCGCCTGCTTCGACATGCGCTTCGAGCGCACCGCGCTGTATGCCCACGAGCATGGCTTCGACACCATCACCAGCTCGCTCGGCATTTCGCGCTGGAAGGACATGAACCAGATCAACGGCTGCGGCGAACGCGCGGCCGCGCGCTACGACGACCTGGTCTACTGGACCTACAACTGGCGCAAGGGCGGCGGCTCGTCGCGCATGATCGAGATCAGCAAGCGCGAGAACTTCTACCAGCAGGAATACTGCGGCTGCGTCTATTCGCTGCGCGACACCAACCGCCATCGTCGCGCGCAGGGCCGCGAGCGCATCCACATCGGCGTGAAGTTCTACGGCAAGGAAGACCTGATCAACGCGGAAGAGCTTTAAGGCCTGCGTGGGTCCGCGCCGGCCCCGCCCGGCCGCTCAGTCCGGCTCGTCCGTCCGGCGTCCCTGGCGCCGGTATTCCGACGGCGACACCCCATAGCGATTGCGGAACGCGTGGCTGAAGCGCGCCGCGTCCGAGAACCCATGCCGGAAGGCGATCTCGCCGATCTGCCGCGCGGTCTGTGCGGCGTCGGCCAGCATGTCGCGGCAACGCTCCAGCCGCGCGCCGAGAATGAAGTCGGCCGGCGTGGTGGCCGCCTGCGCGAACAGGTTGTACAGATAACGCCGCGACACGCGCAGCGCCTCGGCCGCCGTGGCCGGCGACAGATCGGGGTCATGCAGGTTCTCGATCAGGTACTGCTGCACCCGCCGCAATTGCGCCTGCCGCAATTCAGCGGGGTCTTGCGCCCCGCCCCCGCCCGCCCGCTCACTGATGTCGAGCCCCATCATCTGCATCACCGCGTTGGCGGCGTCGCGCGCGGCGCTTTCGGACAGGTGCGCGTGTTCGCTCAGGGCCACCCGCAGCAGATCCATGGCCATCCGGCCGCAACCATGGCGGGCGCTGAAACTGCGCGCCACGGCGTTGCGCATGGCCGGCAGCCAGGCTTCGGACTGCTTGGCGGGCACTTGCATCACCAGGAAATGCGCATTGTCGTCGACATCGACCTCGTACGGCCGGGTGGTGTCGTAGATGCCCCATTCGCCCGGCATCAGCAAGGCGGTGCGCGCGGCCTGGCGGATTTCACTGCGGCCGTCGAGCTGCAGCGTCACCTTGTAGCCGGACGCTTCGGCCCGCTCGGCCAGCAGCCGGGTGCGCCGCACGCGCTGGGCCCCCGTGCGCATTTCGCAGATCTGCATCCATCCCAGCGCATCCACCGCCACGCTGCTGCGAAAGTGCTTGGGATCGGCGGCCGACACTTCCAGCGGCACGAACGTGTTGCTGATGTTTTCCTTCCAGCTGGCGCAATCCAGGAACTGCTGGGGCGCGCTGCGTACGAGGGGGGGTGACATGGCGACTCCGGCGCGCGGCATGGAACAAGTGGCGGTCTTCTTTCTATCACCGAGCCCCGGGCGCGGAGTATCGGTGACAACCCCTAGGGCGCAACCGCAATCCAGCATGCCGGGCACCCTCCGCGCCGGCGCTCCCGACAATGCGCGCCTCAGGGCTTGCGGGCGCTGCCATACGAATAGTTGGACAGGGCAAAACCCAGCGCCCCCAACTCACGCGCGAGGCCGTGGCGTACCGGCACCACATCGTCGTATCGGCGTGGCCGGGCCGCCGCCACCTCGTTTTCGGTGTACGGACGGAACCCGGCCGGCAGTTGCGCCGGGCTGAAGGTGTGGAGCAGCCAGTTCAGCACGTTCGCCAATTCGGCGTTGTTCAATTGTGAATAGGCGGCGCCCGGCACCCGGATGAGGTATTCGCGGCCCGCGGGCAGGTGCGTGAACGCGCCCACCGAATTGCGGAAATCGGGAATGCCGTGCGGTGTGCTGCCGCGCCCGTCGACCCGATGGCACCCTGCGCATTGCAGTATGTAGTCGGCGCGAGCGGCCTGCCACAGCGCACCCGCGCCGGCCGCGCCCGGGGCGTCTGGCGCCGCCGCGGGGACGGCATCGCCGGCGGCCGCGCCGAAGGACACGGCCGCCGCCCCGATGGCCATGGCACAGGCGAACGCAACCCCGGCGCCCCGCCGCCGCGCCCCGCCGCGAGCCCTTGCCGCCGCGACGTTCATGGCTTCTTCTTGGCCAACCCCACGATGACGGAGGTGGTGCAATGGAAGATGGACGATTCGTTCGACATGCACCAGTTGACGTCGTTGTGCAGGAACATCTGGTAGCCGGGCCGCTCGCGCTCGGCCGAGGCGCACATGCACTTGCCGCAGGCGGTCTTGCCGCAGCAGTCGTTGTAGCTGATGAGATAGTCCTTGCCATCGAGCGGGTTGTGGCAGGTTCCCACCCACGATACCGCCGACGGCGAGGTGCCCGGCGGGCATGAGGTCATGCTGCCACCGCAGCATGAGCACAGAAAGCCGTCCACCGCGCAATAGCGCCAGTAGTCGCAAGCGGTCTCGTCGGTCTGCGGCTTCTTGGCCGCCGCGGGCGCCGAGCGGGCCACCGGCAGCACCGGCACCAGGAAGGCGGTGCCGACCAGCACGCGGCCGATGCGGTTGAGCACGCTACGGCGCGAGGTGGTGTGGGCGACGGAGCGCGTGACGCGCTCGCCAAGCTTATCCAGCCAGAGCATTGCCGTTCTCCTTGCGTGAAACACGGGTTTCCTGCAGCGCGCTCCCGGCCAGGAATTCCTGTACCGAGGCCACGCCCAGCTCCTTGGCCGTGAACAGGCTTTCGAGCTGCTCGCGGGAATTGATCAGGCCCTTGGCGCGGATCACGCCGGACTCGTCGATCAGCACGGCATAAGGCAGCTTGCTGATCTGGAACTTCATGCCGAGTTCGGTCGACAGCAGGTAGGGAAAACGCTCCAGGCCGGCCTGGCGGTAGAACGCCAGGTGCTCGGGCATCTCGCCGTCGCTGGCCAGCACGATGCGCAGCCAGGCGTTCTCGGTGCTCGCCACGGACTTCAGGATGGGCAACAGCTTCTTGCACACCGGGCAGGTCGGCGACAGGAAGAACAGCAACTGGCTGTGCTGGCCGCGTTCGCCGATGGTCAGGCGCCGCCCCAGCAGGTCGGCCAGCTCGAACCGCGGCGCGGCCTCGCCCACCGCCGGCCCCTTGTCCATGGTCAGGGCCCCCATCGGCGCCACCCGTTCGTACAGCACGCCGATCTGGCGCGACAGCGCCAGGATGACCAGCAGCAGGCAGAGCACCACGCCCCACAGCAGAAAATTGGAAATGATCAAGGCTTCCATATCGTGTCTCTCCGTTGTTCCTAGATGTGCAGCTGCCGCAGCTTCAGGTGCGAGGCCAGCAGGTGATTGGCGGTGAAGTAAAGGGCCACGGCGCTCATCGCCAGGCCGAACACCGAGGCGGCGTCGGCCCACTGCAGGCTGCGCGACGCGCCCTGCGCCGCGGCGAAAACCGGCAGCGTCCACAACGCCAGCAAGGCGTTGCGCGGCACCATCCACCACGACAGGCCGGCGCCGCGCGCCGCCGCGCCGCGCATGGCGGGACCGCCGCAGCCGCAATCGATGTCGCGGCGGCCGCGTGCCAGGTTCACCGCCACGCCGACGGTGGCCAGCGCCAGCACCAGCAGCGCCAGCGCCGCCCCCGGCGAACGCAGGCCGGGCGCCAGCAGCAAGGCGCCAGCCAGCGCTTCGGCGAGCACATAGCCCCAGGCAAACAGGCCACCGAACGCTGCCGGCACGATCTCATAGGCCTGCACGGCGGCGGCAAACGCGGCCATGTCCTTGAGCTTTTCCAATGCCCCCAACAGCAGCACGCAGGCCAGCGCGGCGCTGGCGGCATAGAGCAGGACGGGATCGGTCATGGCGTGCCTCCCGGTTGCGGTTCGACCTGCAAGGCGGTTTCACCGGCGCCCTGGATGGTGCCCTTGAACACCGGCGCGGCCGGCGCCGCATCGTAGACGTTGACGTTGCCGCCGTCGATGGTGAACAGGCGCGGCTTGTCGTCCTGCGACACCGACATCGACAACGCGTTCTTGCCCGGGATGCGCGCCAATCGCTTGTGCGTGGCCAGGTCGTAGACCCAGATCTCGGCCGCCGGCGTCTTGTGCGACCCCTCGGCGCCATTCGGATGCATGCCCACGTACAGCCGCTTGCTGGCGCGGTTCACCGCCAGCAGGTTGTAGCCGCCGGGGCGCCAGCCGCGATCCTTGCCGGAAGCATCCAGCAGCGACCAGCGCTCGCCGAAGCGGGCCTCGGCGCCGCTGAAGTCGGCGCTGTAGACGTTGCCGTTGTACGAGACGAAATAGAAGGTGTCGCCCAACCGGTCGGTATGGGTGAAGATCGGGTCCTTCTCCACCTCGAACATCGGCTTGCTGCGCTGCTGGCCGGATGGCTTGCCGGCGGCATCAAGGTCGACCGTGACGAAAGAGCCGTCGCCGCAGATGCTGGCGAAGCTGCGCGGCCGCGATGGCGGCACGATGATGCTCCAGCAGCCCGCCGCCGCGGTCACTTCGTCGGTGAACTTGCGCGTCTTCAGGTCGACCACCGTCACCGACGACGCGGGCGTGGCGTTCTGCACGAACAGCAGGCCGCCGTCCGAACTCTGCTGCAGGTAATTGCGATAATTCAACGCCTGCGCGCGCTTCTCCGGGATGGGCACCTCGTACTTGGGCGTCAACGTCTCGGCATCCCAGGCCTCGACCACGTCGGTGCGCTTGCCCCGATTCAGGCGCTCGTAGTAGGTGGTCATGATGTAGATGTCCTTGCCGTCCGCGGACACCGTCATGTGGCCGTTGAACGACGAAGGCACCAGCCCCAGGAATTTCATCGTATCGCCGTCATAGATGTTGATGCGGCTGTCGACCAGGTGGTTGAACACCGCATCCATCACGTACAACCGATGCGGCGTGGCCGGCGGCAGGCGCGTGCCGCCCTTGAGTTCCTCGACCGGCAGGTCGGCGCGGGCAAGCCCGGCCGCGGCGGCCAGCGCCGCGCACAGCGCCCACTTGCCGGCCCGCCCGGCGCTGCCCTTGGCACAAAGCGCAATCATTGGCTTTCTCCTGGTGTCATGTCCATTGCTCCTAGAAGGCGTAGACGTAGCGCATCTGCACGCCCCGCATGCGCGGGCCGTTCTCGACCTTCAGGTCGTGGATGTACTGCATCTGGATCTGGTTGGCGTCGTTGATCTGGTGGGTAAGCTCCAGCGCCAGCTGGTGGTTGCGCGCGCGGCTGGTCACGGTTTCGCCGCTGGAGCGTTCGCGCCCGCCGGTCTCATAGCGGTAGCGTATGCCCGTATAGGTGTCGGGCGTGAGGTTGGTGGAAGCCAGCGCAAAGAAGCGGAAGGACGGGTCCTTCTTGAGCGTCTGGCTCATCCAGTCGGTGTTGCGTCCGTAGATTTCCACTTCGGCGATGGCCTCGAGGAAGGTGGACTCGCCCACGCCCTTGACGAACGAAAAGTCCTGGACCGTGGACCAGCGATTCTTGCCTGGCGAGGTGTCGGGGCGCGAACCGTCGTAGCGGCCAAGCGGCACCACCACGAAGGGTTCCCAGGCGAACCAGGTCTTGGTCTGCTCATTGTTGTAAAGCCAGATCGCGGAACCCAGGGTAACGTCGCCGATACCGGTCTGGCGATCGCGCGAGGCGCCCGGCATCTCCATGGTGGTGCGCGACATCGGCACGATGAACTCCAACTGCACGGTCTTGCCGAACAGTTCGCGATAGTGCATCTGGCGGTAGATCAGCGCGTCCACGTCCACCGAGGCGCCGTCGACGCGCTTGCCGGCCGAGTACAGCCCGGACGAACGCAGTCCGGACAGGTAGCCGGCGATGATATTGGTGCCCACCGGCGCGGGTATCCAGTCGCGCGCGCTGGGATCTCCGGCCCATGCCGTCTGCGCCATCGCCAGGCACGCCAGCAGCAATGCTGTGCGCGCCCGGGCCCGGCAAATGGTCTTGCCTGCCATGCACTTCCCCTTGGTTGCGCGGCCTGCGCGCGCCGGTATCTCCCGGCTTGTCCCGCGCGGCCGTCAGTCTAGTAAGCGATACAAACGGACTTCTTCTCCAGGTACAGATCGAGGACGGCGCGGCCATGTTCACGGCCGACACCGGACTGCTTGAAACCTCCGAACGGCATGTTCGGGTCCAGCATGTTGTGGGTGTTGATCCAGAGCGTGCCCGCGTCGATGCGCGGAATCAGCCGCTGGACCCGCGCCAGGTCGTTGCTCCAGAGACTGGCGCCCAGCCCGAACGCGCTGTCGTTGGCCAGCCTCACGGCGTCGTCCAGCGTGTCGAAGGACTGGGCCACCACCACCGGCCCGAAGATCTCCTCGCGGGCGATGCGGGCGTCCTGCGGCAGATCCGCGAACACGGTCGGCCGCACGAAATAGCCGCCGCCCTTGCCCGCCTCGCCGCCGGCCAGCACCTTGCCGCCTTCGGCGCGGCCGATACCGATGTAGTCCATCACCCGTTGCTGGTGGCGGGCCGACACCAGCGGACCGACCTGCGTATCCGGGGCAAAGCCGGAACCCAGCTTCATGCCGCTGGCCAGGTCGGCCAGCCGCTCCACCACCTTGCCGTACAAGCCTTTCTGCACATACAAGCGCGAGCCGGCGGTACAGACCTGTCCCTGGTTGAAAAAGATCGCGGCGGCGGCTCCCTGTGCCGCCACATCCGCATCGCAGTCATCGAGCACGATGACGGGCGATTTGCCGCCCAACTCCAGCGAGACGCGCTTCATGTCGTCCATGGCGGCGCGGCCGATGAGCTTGCCGACTTCGGTGGAGCCGGTGAAGGCGATCTTGTCCACGCCGGGATGCGCAACCAGCGCCGCGCCAGCGGTCTCGCCACGGCCGGTCACCACGTTGACCACGCCCGGCGGGACCCCCGCCTCCAGCACCAGTTCGGCCAGGCGCAAGGCGGTCAGCGGGGTTTCCTCGGCCGGCTTGAGCACCACCGTGCAACCGGCGGCCAGTGCCGGCGCGATCTTCCAGATCGCCATCAGCAGCGGAAAATTCCACGGAATGATCGCGGCCACCACGCCCACCGGCTGCGGCAGTGTGTAGGCGCTGTACTTCACCCCGGGCGGGAACGGGATCGACAGGGCCAGCGTGTCGCCGGTCAGCTTGGTGGCCCAACCCGCCATGTAGCGCAGCCATTGGGCGCCGGAGCCGACCTCCAGGCCCTGCGCCACGCCCAGCAGCTTGCCGTTGTTCAGGGTCTCCAGGCGCGCCAGTTCCTCGCCATGGCGTTCCACCAGGTCCGCCAGGTTCAGCAGCAGGCGCTCGCGTCCGGCCGGCAGCATCTCGTGCCAAGGGCCACCGGCGAACGCCCGGCGCGCGGCCTGCACCGCCAGGTCGACCTGCGCCGCGCCAGCGTCCAGCTGCATGGCGATGATCTCGCCGGTTGCCGGATCGTGGACGGGAATGGGATCGCCCTGCCCCTCGCGCAGCGGCTTGCCGTCGACGATCATGTATTCCCGGATGGCGGCCAATTCCGGACGGCCGGTGGCGGAAACGCTGGCGGAGGGGCGGGCGGACGACATGCGAAAGCTCCAACGGATAGTGTCGGGCCAGCATAGCAACGGCCCATCGCGTTCGCTTGTCCGCCCGTGCATGGCGATTTGTCCCGGTGCGCACGGCCCAAAAAAAAGCGGGACGCTCGCTGCGCCCCGCCTTGCCAGTCGCGCGCCCCGGGGGCGCGCCGGATCAATCCAGCATCAGCACGGTGGCGCCGGTGGTCTTGCGCGAGGCCAGCGCGGTCTGCGCTTCGCCCGCCTGTTCCAGGCCGTAGCGCTGGTCGATACGCACCTTGATCTTCTTCTTCAGGACCAGGTCGAACAGCTCATCCGAGGCGGCCTGCAGCTTTTCCAGCGTGTTGACGTGCACGCCCAGCGACGGCCGCGTCACGTACAGGCTGCCCTTCTGGTTCAGGATGCCCAGGTTGACGCCGGCCACCGGACCGGACGCATTGCCGAAGCTGACCATCAGGCCGCGCGGCTCGATGCAGTCCAGCGAGGTTTCCCAAGTGTCCTTGCCGACGCCGTCGTACACCACCGGCACCTTCTTGCCGCCGGTCAGGGCCAGCACGCGCTCGGCGACGTTCTCGCGCGAGTAGTCGATGGTTTCCCAGGCGCCGTTGGCGCGCGCCAGCTCGGCCTTCTCGGGGCTGGAGACGGTGCCGATCAGCTTCACGCCCAGGGCGCGCGCCCATTGGCAGGCGATCAGGCCGACGCCGCCCGCGGCGGCGTGGAACAGGATGGTCTCGTTGCCTTGCAGGCGGTACGTCTGGCGGAACAGGTACTGCACGGTCAGGCCCTTGAGCATCACCGCCGCCGCTTCGTCGAAGCCGATGCCCTTGGGCACCTTCACGACCTGGTTGGCCGGCACGTTGCGGGCCTTGGCGTAGGCGCCGATGGGGCTCTGGCCATAGGCCACCCGGTCGCCCTTTTTCAGGTGCTTGACGTCGGCGCCCACGGCGGTGACCACGCCTGCGCCTTCGAAGCCCAGGCCATGCGGCAGCGGATGGGGATACAAGCCCGTGCGGAAATAGATATCGATGAAGTTCAGCCCGGCCGCATGCTGGTCGATGGTGACCTCATTGGCGGCCGGCGGCGGCACTTCGACTTCGACCAGTTTCAGGACTTCGGGACCGCCATGCTGCTCGATACGGATTGCCTTGACGAGATTGCTGGCCATGCTGGCCTCCTTTCATTGGATTGTTGCGACGCAAGCTTGAGAATCAAACGGGAAGCCCGGACTTCAACGCGGGGCAGCGTTGCCGCCGGGCGCGGCGGGCGAAGGCCTGGCGGCCCCGCCCCCCATCAATACGAATACCCCCGCCAGTACCAGTGCGGTCCCGGCCATCTGCCAGACCGTAATGGGCTCTTGCAGGAACCACGACGCCAGGAACAACACCGACACCGGCCCCAGCATGCCCAGGAGCGAGGCGGTCGGCGCGCCGATCAGCGCCACCGCCCACATCAGCATGAAGACGGGCACCACCGTGTTCAGGGTGGCGTGGATGATCGAGTAGCCGTACACGCCCATCGGCTGGACCAGCACGGAGGCGGGATGGATCACGAAGAACTGCACGATGCAGGCCACGCAGGACACCAGCATGGCATAGGCCACCAGCCGCGTGGGTCCGATGCGCTTGATCAGTTCCCCGGAACAGATCAGGTACACAGAATAGCTGAGCGCCGAACCGAAAACGAACAAAGACCCTGACAACACCTCGGCCGAGCCGCCGAAGCTGAGGTCATGGGCAAAAACCAGCACCACGCCGGCGTATGACAGCGTCATTGCCAGCCACTGGCGGCGCTCGACCGGGCGCTTGAACCAGAACGCCGAAATCAGCACCACCAGCGACGGCGACAGGAACAGGATCAGCCGCTCCAGGCTGGCGGTGATGTAGCGCAGGCCGAGGAAATCCAGGAAGCTGGACAGGTAATACCCGAGCAACCCCAGCAGGCAGACCTGCAGGCGCTCTTTCCAGGTCATGACGACGATCTCGCCGCGTGCCGCCAGGCGAGACTGGTGCCAGGCCACGGCCGCGAAAAACGGCATGGCGAACAACATGCGGAAAGCGATGAGGGTGACCGCGTCGATGCCGTAGCGGTAGGTGAACTTGACGACGATGGCCTTGGCCGAAAACAGGATGGCGCCAAGCGCGGCCATGAAGAACCCGGCCGCGCGGCTGGAGGGGCGGGAGACCGGCAAAAGCTTGGCAATACGATTCATGCGATGATTTTAGATTCAGCGCCACGGGATTTGCACGCCCGCGCGCTTTTTTTAGCCACTTGCCCAGCCTTCCCCACGCCCTGCCGTCCCATTGCGAATGACCCGACACCGCGCCCTCACCTACATCCACATCGCCGCCGTCCTGTTCGGCCTGACCGGCGTCTTCGGCGAACTGATCCAGGCCAGCGCGGCAGTCATCACATTGGGCCGGGCGGTCTTCGCGGTGATTTCGCTGGGGCTTTTTGCCCGCATGCAGCGGCGCCCGCTGCTCGGCGCCCTGACGCCGGCCCAGCTGTTCGTGCTGGTGATCGCGGGCGCCCTGCTGGCGGCCCACTGGGTCACCTTCTTCATTTCGGTGAAAGTGGGCGGGATCGCCATCGCCACCTTGGGCTTTGCCAGCTTTCCCGCCTTCATCACGCTGTTCGAGGGCCTGATCTTCCGTGAGCGCGTGCGGCTGGCCGAATGGTTGCTGCTGGGGCTGGTCACCGCCGGCCTGGTGCTGGTCACGCCCTCGTTCGATCTCGCCGACCAGGGCACCATCGGCCTGGCCTGGGGCCTGCTGTCGGGCCTGACCTTCGCGCTGCTGGCCCTGAGCAACCGCCGCTCGGCCTCGGGCATGGATCCGATGCAGGTGGCCTGCTGGCAGAACCTGGTGGTGGCGCTGGTGATGCTGCCATTCGCCGTCGGCCAATTGCCCGCCCTGCCCGCCATGGACTGGTTCTGGCTGGCATTGCTGGGCGTGTTCTGCACCGGCCTGTCGCATTTCCTGTTCGTTTCCAGCCTGACGCGCCTGAACGCGCGCAGCGCCGGCCTGGTGATCGCGCTGGAGCCGGTCTACGCCATCGCCTTCGCCTGGCTCCTGTTCAGCCAGCAGCCGACCGTGCGCATGATGGCCGGCGCGGCCCTGATCGTGGCCGCCATCGTCTGGTCCGGCCTGCGCAAGACGCCTGCTCCTCTCCCGGAAAGCGAGCCTGGAAAGCAGTCTTGACAATTACTGTCTAGGCAGTAAAATTCGCGGATGAACGCCCCGCCCCGCCCTGATTCCTCCGAACATCCGATCCATTATCGCGGCGACACGCGCTGCATGATGGAAGAGAACGCCGGCTACCTGATCAAGCTCGTCGCCAACTCCCTGAACCGGATGCTGGACCAGGAAATGGCCCCGCTCGATCTCACCGCCATGCAGTGGCGTCCCATAGCCATGGTCTCCCTGGGCCGTGCCGACACGCCCGCCGAGCTGGCCCGGCTCAACGGGGTGGACACCGGCGCCATGACGCGCACGCTCGACCGGCTCGAGGCCAAGGGCCTGCTGCGCCGCGCCCGCAGCCAGCAAGACCGGCGCGTCGTGAAAATCGAACTGACCGAACTGGGCGAAGCCAAGGCGCGCGAAATCCCGCCCAATATCGCCCATGTGTTGAACCATCATCTGCGCGGTTTTTCCGCCGACGAAGTCACGCAACTGATGCACTTCCTGCGCCGCATGCTCGCCAACGGTTCCGCCTCCGCCCCCGAACGCTGACGGCGTCGGCCGGCACCGCCCCACCCCTGTAAAAGGGGTTTTATTTGACGTAATATTTGCCTAGGCAAATACAGATTAATCAATTACTTTCAGCAGATTGTCAGGATGAAACGCCTTCTTTCTACCGCATTAGTGTTGGCTTTGAGCGGTTGCGCCCTGATGGAACCCGGCCCCGAGCCGGTGGCCGCCCTGAATGAAGCCAAGCTGGGATTGACGGGCCAGGCAGTGGCCTGGCCCGAAACGAAATGGTGGCAGCGCTACGGCGACAGCCAGCTCGACACGCTGATGGACGAGGCGCTGGCCAACAGCCCCTCCATGACCGCAGCGCAGGCCCGCCTGGCCAAGGCCAACGCGGCCGTCAGTACGGCCCGCGCCCCGTTGATGCCGCGCGTCGACGCCAACTACACGCTTAACCGCGAGCACCTGTCCGCCGACTACATCTATCCGGCCCCGCTCGGTGGCTCGGTGGTCAGCGAAAACCGCCTGGCGCTGGACTTCAGCTACGAGCTCGATTTCTGGGGCAAGAATCGCTCGCACCTGAAGGCCGCCGTCTCGCAGCAGGCCGCCGCCGAAGCCGACGCCCAGGCCGCGCGCAACGTGCTCGCCAGCGCCACCGTGCGCGCCTACCTCAATCTGCAAGACGCCTTCGCCCAGCGCGACGTCATCAAGCGCGTGCTGGCCCAGCGCGAGGAAGTGCTGTCGCTGACCCGCGGCCGCTACTCCGCCGGGCTGGACACCCAGGTCGAGGTCAAGCAGGCCGAATCGTCGCTGGCCGCCGGCCAGGTCGAGCTGACCCAGACCGAAACCACGCTGGCGCAATTGCGCAACCAGGTCGCGGCGCTGGCGGGCGCCGGTCCGCAGCGCGGCCAGTCGCTGGTGGCAACGGCGCTGACCGCCCCCGCCGGCGGCGTGCCCGCCAGCGTGCCGCTGGAGCTGCTGGGCCACCGCCCCGACGTGGTCGCGGCGCGCTGGCGCGCCGAAGCCGCCCGGCACCAGATCGACAGCGCCCGCGCCGAGTTCTATCCCAACGTCAATCTGGTGGCTTTCGCCGGCTTCCAGGCGATCGGCACCGGCAACCTGCTCGGCGCCGCCGCCCGCACCGCCGGCATCGGCCCCGCCATCACCCTGCCGATCTTCCACGGCGGCGAATTGAACGCCAACCTGGCCAGCCGCCGCGCCGACGCCGACCTGGCCGTGTCCGACTACAACCAGACCGTGCTCGATGCCGTGCACCAGGTCGCCGACGCGCTCGACGGCCTGCGCCTGCTGGAACAGGAAAGAGCGCAGCAGCGCCAGGCGCGCGAAGCCATCGAGGCGGCCTATGAACTGGCCGTCAATCGCTACAAGGCGGGCATGGGCAACTACCTGACCGTGCTGATCGCGCAGACCGGCGTGCTGACGCAGGCGCGACTCGACACCGACCTGCGCATCCGTGCCTACCAACTCGATGCCAACCTGGCCAACGCGCTGGGCGGCGGCTATGCGCCCGCCCCCGCGACCGACGCCGCGCCCGCCACGAACTCCACTCATTGAACGCTCCGGATTCAGACGTCATGAACGCAGCCACTCCCACGACCAATCCCGCCCGCAAACGCCTGCTGCTGATCGCGACCGGCGTTTTCCTCCTCATCGCGATCGCCTACGGCATCTGGTGGGTCCTGTTCGGCGCCCACTTCGAGAGCACCGACGACGCCTACGTGCACGGCAACCTGGTGCAGATCACGCCGCAGGTGCCCGGCACCGTGGTGGCCATCGAGGCCGATGACACCGAGACCGTCGCGGCCGGCCAGCCGCTGGTGCGCCTCGATCCGGCCGACACGCAGGTCGCCCTGCAGCAGGCCGAGGCCAAGCTGGCGCAGACCGTGCGCCAGGTCCGCACCTACTATGTCCAGAACGACGCGCTGGCCGCCGACGTCGACCTGCGCAACGCCGACATCCTGCGCGCCCAGGCCGAACTGACCCGCGCCCAGAGCGACGTCAGCCGCCGCCAGCAGCTGGCCAAGTCGGGCGGCGTCAGCGGCGAGGAAATCCTGCACGCCGAAGCCGCGCTGAAGACCGCGCAATCGGGCCTGGCCCAGGCCCGCGCGGCACTGGCCGCCTCGCGCGCCAAGCTGGCGACCAACCAGGCATTGACCCAGGGCACCACGGTGGCGGACCACCCCGACGTGCGCCAGGCCGTGGCCGGCCTGCGCAACGCCTGGCTGGCGCAATCGCGCACGGTGCTGCCGGCCCCCGTCGGCGGTGTCGTCGCCCGCCGCAGCGCGCAGGTGGGCCAGCGCGTGGCGCCCGGCGCCGCGCTCATGACCGTGGTGCCGCTGGACCAGGTCTGGGTCGAAGCCAATTTCAAGGAAGGCCAGCTGCGCAAGATGCGCGTCGGCCAGCCGGTCAAGATGGTCGCCGACCTGTACGGCAGCTCGATCACCTATCACGGCACTGTCGAGGGCCTGGATGCCGGCACCGGCAGCGCCTTTGCCCTGCTGCCGGCCCAGAACGCCACCGGTAACTGGATCAAGGTGGTGCAGCGCGTGCCCGTGCGCATCAAGCTCGATCCCGAAGACCTGAAAACGCACCCGCTGCGCGTGGGCCTGTCGATGGATGTGGAAGTCGACGTCGGCAAACAGGAAGGCGAAGCGCTGACGGCCGCCACCCGCAAGGAACCGGCCTGGTCGACGCGCGCCTTCGAACCCGCCCATGACGAGCTCGACGCCATGATCCAGAAAATCATCCAGGCCAACCTCGCCTCCGACGAATTCACCCCGCAGGCGGACGCCTCGCCCGTGGCCAAAGCCGGCTTGGCGCGCGGCGCCAAGTAAGGGAGCGCTCCCATGAGCACCACCGCGCAGCCCGCGGCCGGCGGCGCCCCCGCCGAACCCACCGTACTTCCGCCGGGCACCTACCCGCCGCTGGAGGGCGCCACCCGCATCATCGGGTCGATCGCCCTGTCCACGGCGGTGTTCATGAACGTGCTGGACACCTCGATCGCGAACGTGTCCATTCCCACGATCTCCGGCGACCTGGGCGTCAGTTCCAGCCAGGGCACCTGGGTCATCACCTCGTTCGCCGTGGCCAACGCCATCACCGTGCCGCTGACCGGCTGGCTGACGCAGCGGTTCGGCCAGGTCCGGCTGTTCCTGATCTCCACGCTGCTGTTCGTGCTGGCCTCGTGGCTGTGCGGCTTCTCGCCCTCGCTCGAAGCGCTGATCGCCTTCCGCGTGCTGCAAGGCGCGGTGGCCGGGCCGATGATCCCGCTGTCGCAAACATTGATGCTTGCCAGCTTTCCCAAATCCAAGGCCGGCATGGCATTGGCGGTTTGGTCCATGACGACACTGGTCGCGCCGGTGGCGGGGCCGCTGCTGGGCGGCTGGATCTCCGACAACTACACCTGGCCGTGGATCTTCTACATCAACGTGCCGGTGGGCCTGCTGGCCGCGTGGATCAGCTGGCGCATCTATGGCAATCGCGAATCGCTGACCCGCAAGCTGCCGATCGACAAACTCGGCCTGGTGCTGCTGGTGGTGTGGGTCGGCGCCTTGCAGATCATGCTCGACAAGGGCAAGGAACTGGATTGGTTCGCCAGTCCCACCATCATTGCGCTGGCGGCGATCGCCTTCGTCGCGTTCGTCTTTTTCCTGATCTGGGAACTGACGGATGCGCATCCGGTGGTGGACCTGCGCCTGTTCAAGGTCCGTAACTTCACGGTGGGCGCGCTGACCCTGGCGGTGGCGTACGGCGTGTTCTTCGGCAATGTGGTGCTGCTGCCCCTGTGGCTGCAGAGCTACATGGGCTACACCGCCACCTATGCCGGTCTGGTGACCGCGCCGGTGGGACTGCTGGCCATCCTGCTCACACCCATGGTGGGCAAGATGCTGGCCACGCGCGACCCGCGTCAGATCGTCACGGTGGCATTCCTGATCTTTGCGCTGGTCTGCTTCATGCGGTCCGGTTTCAATACGCAGACCGATGTGCGCACGCTGATGGTCCCCACCATCATCCAGGGTGCGGCCATGGCGGCGTTCTTCGTGCCGCTGACCTCGATCACGCTGTCCAGCATCGAACCCTGGCGCATACCCGCGGCCTCCGGCCTGTCGAACTTCCTGCGCCTGACGGCCGGCGCATTCGGCACCTCGATCGCCACCACGTTGTGGGAAAACCGCGCCACACTGCACCATGCGCAGCTGACCGAAGTCGCCAAGCCCGGTCAACAGGCCTTCGACCAGACCGTGAACCTGCTGCAGAATAGCGTGGGCATGTCGCACCCGCAGGCGCTCAGCACCGTGGACCGGATGATCAACTCGCAGGCCTTCACCATGTCGGCGGTCGATGTCTTCTACGCCTCGGCGGTGATCTTCCTGCTCCTGACCGGACTGGTATGGTTCGCGCGGCCCCGCTCGGCCAAGGCGGGCGGTGGCGGCGGCGCCGCGGAAGCCGCGGCAGGCGCTCACTGAACGGCGCTACACCCGCGAAACACGCGAAAAAAAGCCCGGCGAGCGCCGGGCTTTTTTTCAGTTCTTGAGAAGCGCCTGCCAATCCTGCCGCTCGATCACCTCCGGCGGCAACGCGCTCACCGGCGACAGGTTGATCACCGACACGCCTCGGCCGCGCCACTGCTGCGCGGCAAAACGGAACGATGGCTCGATCATGCGGGCAAAGTTGCGCACCAGGCGGCTGGTCTGCGGCGTGGCGCCCTCATCGTAGAAACGCATGCCGTGCTGCAGTGTCAGGTCGAGACCATGCAAGTAGACCTTGCGCGCTCCGCCCGAAATCAAGACCTGCAGCGCCACATAGGCCACCGTATCGGCATCGAACACGCCCAGCGACGCGTCGAAGCTGTAGCCCAATCCTTGCTTGGCATCCAGCAATTGCAGGTCGGGTGATGCCGCCACCATGCGCTTGAGCACCGCCGGCGCGGCGCTGCGCTCGTAGGCGCGCTCCGAGATCAGCTCGATGATGCAGATGCGGCAGCGGATGAGGTCCTGCGGAATGCCCTGCATGATGTAGCGCAGGACTTCCGGCAACACATACAAGGTCAGGTCGCAGGCGACGATTTCACGCACCAGGTCGATGCGATCACGCACGAAATTCTGGTCGATGATGCAGTAGTACTTGAACGGCAACTTGAACTTGCGAGCCAGCGCGATCGAGCCATTGACGCCCATCGCCGTCCGGATATCCAGGCGGTCGTATGGAATCTGCGCAATGGAGGGTCCGCTCAGGATCAGGTGCACCTCTGCGTCCGCCGGGTCATAACCCTGCTGCAGCGGGGTGATGGGAAAGGTGCGTCCAAACGCCCGAAAACCGCAGATCACGCCCGACGGATCGCGCCAGATGCGCACGAACGGCCACAGGTGCTGGTTGTGTCGCTGCGTGCGCGAGCGCAGCATGCGAAACAGCTTGCGGGCGAAGCGGTCGGCCCGGCTCCCGCCCACCGGCGCGGGCGGAGAGGCAATCGAATCGACCAAGTTATCGGCCCCTGGCAGATGCATCGCTACGCCGTGGGAATCAGCGACGCAATGGCGTCGCCCACTTCAGCCGTGGATGCGCTGCCCTTCATGTCGCGTGTGCGCGGGCCGTCGGCCAGCACGGTTTCGATGGCGCGAACCACCGCCGCCGATGCGTCCGGATAACCCAGGAAGTCCAGCATCAGCGCGCCGCTCCAGATCTGGCCGATCGGGTTGGCGATGCCCTTGCCATAGATGTCGGGCGCGGATCCGTGCACCGGTTCGAACAGCGACGGAAACTTGCGCTCGGGATTCAGGTTGGCCGACGGCGCGATGCCGATCGTGCCGGTGCAAGCCGGCCCAAGATCGGACAGGATATCGCCGAAAAGATTGGAAGCCACGACCACGTCGAACCAGTCAGGATGCTGCACGAAATGCGCGCACAGAATGTCGATGTGATATTTGTCCCAGCGGACGTCGGGGAAGTTCCCCGCCATGTCGGCCACGCGTTGATCCCACCACGGCATCGAGATCGAAATGCCATTGGACTTGGTTGCCGCGGTCAAGTGCTTGCCGCGCTTGCGGGCCAGTTCGAAGGCGAACTTCAGGACCCGGTCGGCGCCGACGCGGGTGAACACGCTTTCCTGGATGACCACCTCGCGCTCGGTGCCGCCGAACAGTACGCCACCACTGTTTGAATACTCGCCTTCGGTGTTCTCACGGACGATGAAGAAATCGATCTCGCCCGGCTTGCGATCGGCCAGCGGCGACGGCACCCCGGGCATCAGGCGCACCGGGCGCAGATTGATGTACTGGTCGAATTCGCGACGGAACTTGAACAGCGAACCCCAGAGCGCTTCATGATCGGGCACGGTGGCGGGCCAGCCGATGGCGCCGAAGAAAATCGCCTCGTGCTGGCCGATCTGCTGCTGCCAGTCGTCCGGCATCATCTTGCCGTGCTTGGCGTAATAGTCGCAGCTCCAGTCGAAATGATCCCACTGGAAATCGATGCCGAAGCGCTTCGCGGCGGCCTCAAGCACCTTCAAGCCTTCCGGCACGACCTCCTTGCCGATGCCATCTCCTGGAAGCACTGCAATCTTGTGTTTTGCCACCACTTTTTCCTTTGGATTTCCGGGTTATATCGCCCAGAATCATAGGCATAAATGGTGCCAACGCAACACCCCCAGTTACAAACAACACAATACCTCGGGTTACAACACGCGGGGGCCCGAATTTGTCCTAAAAATGGAATACAGCGTTCAGCGGCGGGATTTGGATCCCAGCAGCGACCCCAGGATACCCCGGGCCAATTGCGTCGCGATAGAACGGGCCGTGCTCTTGGCGAAGGTCTGCACCACGCCGTCGCGTTTGCCGCCACGCGGTCCGGTCGAACCGAACAGCACGTCATTCAGGCTGTCCATGAGACCACCGCCCTGCTTCTCGGCCGGCGCGCCCCCCGCCGTTGGCGTGGGCGCGGCCTTCCCGGGCGCCTGATCGGCAGGCGCTGCGGCGCGTCCGGCCAGCACTTCGTAGGCGGATTCGCGGTCGATGGCCTTGTCATATTTGGCCGACATGGGACTGCCCTGGCGCAAGGCCTGGCGCTCGGCGTCGGTGGCCGGCCCGATGCGGCTGGCCGGCGGCACGATCCAGGCGCGCTCCGTCGGCATCGGCCGGCCCTTGGCATCCAGCAGCGACACCAGCGCTTCGCCCACGCCCAGTTCAGTGATGGCCGCCTCGATATCCAGCCCCGGATTGGGCCGCATGGTCTGGGCCGCGGTCTTGACGGCCTTCTGGTCGCGCGGCGTGAAGGCCCGCAACGCGTGCTGCACCCGGTTGCCCAGCTGGCCCAGCACCGTGTCCGGGATGTCCAGCGGATTCTGCGTGACGAAATACACGCCCACGCCCTTGGAACGCACCAGGCGCACCACCTGCTCGATCTTGTTCAGCAGCGCGGGCGGCGCGTCGTTGAAAAGCAAGTGCGCTTCGTCGAAGAAGAACACCAGCTTGGGCTGGTCGGGATCGCCCACCTCGGGCAGCTTCTCGTACAGGTCGGCCAGCAGCCACAGCAGGAAGATCGCGTACAGCCGCGGCGCCTGCATCAGCTTGTCGGCGGCCAGCACGTTGACGATGCCGCGGCCCTGGGCGTCGGTGCGCATCAGGTCGGCCACGTCCAGCATGGGTTCGCCGAAGAATTTCTCGGCGCCCTGTGACTCCAGCGCCAGCAGGCTGCGCTGGATCGCGCCGACGCTGGCCGCCGACACATTGCCGTAACGGGTCTTCAGTTCGGCGGCGCGATCGGCGACGTTCTGCAGCATGGCGCGCAGGTCTTTCAGGTCCAGCAGCAACTGGCCTTCGTCGTCGGCCACCTTGAAAACCAGGGTCAGCACCCCTTCCTGGGTATCGTTCAGTTCCAGGATGCGCGCCAGCAACAGCGGGCCCATGTCGGTAATGGTGGCCCGCACCGGCGTGCCCTGCTCGCCGAACACGTCCCACAGCGTGACCGGGCTGGCGCCCCACGCCGGCTCCGACAGGCCCAGGTTTTTCAGGCGTTCCTGCAATTTGGGACTGGCCACCCCCGCCTGCGAGATGCCGGTCAGGTCGCCCTTGACGTCGGCCATGAAGACCGGCGTGCCGATGCGGGAAAAGGACTCGGCCAGCACCTGCAGGGTGACGGTCTTGCCCGTCCCCGTGGCGCCGGTGATACAGCCGTGGCGATTGGCCAGGGCCGGCAACAGGGCCAGCTCGGTCTGGGCGTTCTTGGCGATGACGATGGGATTGGGCATGGACTGCTCTCCGGACCGGAATGACTCAGATGCCCAAGTGTAGAGCCTGCCGCGGCGCTTGTGCGCGTGGCAATATGGACACAGGCGGTCGGCAGCCGGGCGCACCGGCCGCCGGCACGGTAAAATGCCCGTTTTGCAGACAATTTATCCTGGGAAGCCATGGCCGGACACAGCAAATGGGCCAATATTCAGCACCGCAAAGGCCGCCAAGACGCCAAACGCGGAAAGCTCTGGACCAAGATCATTCGTGAAATCACCGTGGCGGCGCGCGCCGGCGGCCCCGACCCGGACAGCAATCCGCGCTTGCGCATGGCCTGGGACAAGGCCACCGACGCCAACATGCCCAAGGACAACATCCAGCGCGCCATCCAGCGCGGCGCGGGCGGCGCGGACGGCGACGCCTACGAGGAAGTCCGCTACGAAGGCTACGGCATCGGTGGCGCGGCGGTCATCGTCGACTGCATGACCGACAACCGCACCCGCACCGTGGCGGAAGTGCGCCACGCCTTCGCCAAGAACGGCGGCAACCTGGGCCAGGAAGGCTCGGTGGCCTTCATGTTCAAGCACTGCGGGCAGTTCGTGTTCGCTCCCGGCACGCCGGAAGACCAGGTCATGGAAGCCGCCCTCGAGGCCGGCGCCGAAGACGTCACCACCGATGAGGAAGGCGTGATCGAAGTGGTCTGCGCCCCGGCCGACTACGCCGCCGTGCGCAAGGCCTTCGACGACGCCGGCCTGAAGGCCGAAGTCGACGGCATCGTCATGAAGGCCCTGAACGAAACCGAACTGGCCGGCGAAGACGCCATCAAGATGCAGAAACTGCTCGACGCCCTCGAAAGCCTGGACGACGTGCAGGAAGTCTATACGACCGTCATTTTCGACGAAGCGCAATAATTTTCCGCAGTCTTGTCGACGCTGCTTTTCCACGCAGTTTTTCCATTACCCGGCGCGCCGCAGGCCTGGCCTTCCCCGCGCCCCGCTGTCACCGGATCCGGGCCCGCCCGGATCCGTGGCCTATTTCTCGGGCAGGTGTCTGACGACACTCGACTGGCAACCTTAAGAATCACGCAACAATGAAACTCCTGGTAATTGGCTCGGGCGGCCGCGAACATGCCCTCGCCTGGCGGTTGGCCCGCTCCCCGCGCGTACACAAGGTGTACGTGGCGCCGGGCAACGGCGGCACGCAACGGGCCGAGCAGATGGAAAACATCCCGCTCACCAATGCCGAGGAACTGGCCGATTTCGTCCAGCGCGAAGGCATCGCCCTGACGGTCGTCGGCCCCGAGGCGCCGCTGGCCGCTGGCGTGGTCGACGTCTTCCGCGCTCGTGGCCTGAAGATCTTCGGCCCGACCAAGGCCGCCGCGCAGCTGGAAAGCTCCAAGGACTACGCCAAGGCCTTCATGGTCCGGCACAACATCCCGACCGCGCGCTACGAGACCTTCACCGATCCGGCCGCCGCCCACGCCTACATCGACCAGGAAGGCGCCCCCATCGTGATCAAGGCCGACGGCCTGGCCGCGGGCAAGGGCGTGGTAGTCGCCGCCACGCTCGAAGAAGCGCACGCAGCCGTCGACGCCATGCTCGGCGACGGCTCCATGGGCGAGGCCGGCGCGCGCGTCGTCATCGAGGAATGCCTGGTCGGCGAGGAAGCCAGCTTCATCGTCATGTGCGACGGCCGCAACGTGCTGGCGCTGGCCACCAGCCAGGACCACAAGCGCCTGCAAGATGGCGACCAGGGTCCGAACACCGGCGGCATGGGCGCCTATTCGCCCGCGCCCATCGTCACGCCCGAGCTGCATCACCGCATCATGCGCGAAATCATCCTGCCGACCGTGCAGGGCATGACGCGCGACGGCATCCCCTACACCGGCTTCCTGTACGCCGGCCTGATGATCGCCCCCGGCGACGATCCCGACCGCGACATCAAGACGCTGGAATTCAACTGCCGCATGGGCGACCCGGAAACCCAGCCCATCATGATGCGCGTCAAGAGCGACCTGCTGGACGCGCTCGAGCACGCCGTCGAAGGCACGCTGGACCAGGCCGACATCACCTGGGACCGCCGCACCGCCCTGGGCGTGGTGCTGGCCTCGCACAACTATCCCAATACCCCGCGCACCGGCGACGTCATCCGCGGCCTGCCCGCAGACGCCGACGACTGCATGGTGTTCCACGCGGCCACCCGCCTGGAAGGCGACGAAACCCAGACCACCGGCGGCCGCGTGCTGTGCGTCACCGCGCTGGGCGACTCGGTCAAGATGGCGCGCGACCGCGTCTACGAAGCCATCGACGGCATCCACTTCGACGGCCGCCAGTACCGCAGCGACATCGGCTGGCGCGCGCTCAAGCCGTCGCAGCAGAAGCCCAAGTCCAACGCGTAACCGGAAGCGCCGATGAACGCATTGCCCGTCGCCGACGTCCGCGGCTACTTCACCGGCCTGCAGGCCCGCATCGTCGGGGCGCTGGAAGCCGCCGAGGGCGGCCCGTTCCGCACCGACGAATGGATCCGGCCCGAAGGCGGCGGCGGCGTGTCGCGCCTGCTCGAAGGCGGCCAGTTGTTCGAACGCGCCGGCGTGCTGTTCAGCCACGTCCAGGGTTCCAAGCTGCCGCCCTCGGCCAGCGCGCACCGGCCCGAACTGGCCGGCCGCTCATGGCAGGCCATGGGTGTCTCGATGGTGCTGCATCCGCGCAACCCCTACGTGCCCACCACGCACATGAACGTGCGCATGTTCGTCGCCACGGCCCGTCCCGGCCATGACGAAACCGACGTGTTCTGGTTCGGCGGGGGGATCGACCTGACGCCCTACTACCCCTTCGAGGAAGACGCGCGCCACTTCCACGCAGTGTGCCGCGACGCCCTGGCGGGCCACGGCGCCGACTACTACCCGCGCTACAAGCGCTGGTGCGACGAATACTTCTTCCTCAAGCACCGCAACGAAACCCGCGGCATCGGCGGCATCTTCTTCGACGACCTGAACGCCCCCGGTTTCGACGCCTCCTTCGCCTTGACGCGTTCGGTCGGCGACGCCTTCCTCGACAGCTACCTGCCAATCGTCGACCGCCGCCGCCACACGCCGTATGGCGAGCGAGAACGCGACTTCCAGGCCTATCGCCGCGGCCGCTACGTCGAGTTCAACCTGGTGTTCGACCGCGGCACGCTGTTCGGCCTGCAATCGGGCGGCCGCACCGAGTCGATCCTGCTGTCGATGCCGCCGCTGGCGCAATGGCGCTACGACTGGCAGCCCCAGGCAGGGACGCCCGAGGCCGAACTGGCCGCCTACCTGACGCCGCGGGACTGGGTGTGAAGCGTATCGGGCTCCTGGGCGGCAGTTTCGACCCCGTCCACGTCGCGCATGTCGCCCTGGCCGAAAACGCACTGCGCGCGCTCGATCTGGCGCAGGTGCAATTGATCCCGGCCGCCAACCCGTGGCAACGCGCCGCCCTGCACGCCACCGCGCAACAGCGCCGCGCCATGCTGGAACTGGCCATTGCGGGCCGTGACGGCCTGGCGGTCAACCCGATCGAACTGGAGCGCGGCGGCGCCACCTACACCATCGACACCCTGCGCGCCCTGCCCGCCGATGCGCGCTACGTCTGGCTGCTGGGCGCCGACCAACTGGCCAATTTCTGCACCTGGCAGTCCTGGCGCGACATCGCCAGCCTGGTCGACCTGGCCGTGGCCACGCGCCCCGGCACGCCGCTGACGCCGCCGGCCGAACTGGCCGACTGGCTGCGCGGCCAGGGGCGCGAACTCGAAGAATTGCCTTTTGCCCCGATGCCGGTCTCGGCCTCGCAGATCCGCGAGCGCCTGGCCCGGGGCGAACCGACCGACGGCCTGCTGGCCGCCCCTGTCGCCGCCTATATTGCGGCGCACCATCTTTACCGATAAACCCACCCCCGCCTCGGCGCGCGGCGCCGCGGAACCGGCTCCCACCGCCCGTCAGCGGGTTATATTTGCAGCTATGGATATACAGAAACTCCAACGCGCCGTCATCGACGCCCTCGAAGACGTCAAGGCGCAAGACATCAAGGTCTTCAACACCACGCATCTGACCAGCCTGTTCGATCGCGTCGTGATTGCAAGCGCCACCTCCAACCGGCAGACCCGTGCGCTGGCCTCCAGCGTCTCCGACCGCGGCCGCGCGCTCGGCCTGTCGGGCATCACGATCGAAGGCGAAGACACCGGCGAATGGGTCGTGGTCGACCTGGGCGACGTTGTCGTCCACATCATGCAGCCCGCCATCCGCCAGTACTACAACCTGGAAGAGATCTGGGGCGGCAAGCCGGTGCGCGTCAAACTGTTGCCCGAATCCACCCGGTCCGCGCCGATCGCCGGCGACAGCGGCTACGACAGCACTGACGACTGAGGCGCGTCGTGAAACTGATCGTCGCGGCCGTGGGCACCCGCATGCCGGACTGGGTGCAGACAGCCTGGGACGACTACGCCAAGCGCCTGCCGCCGGACTGCGCGCTGGAACTGCGTGAAATCAAGCCCGAACCGCGCACCACCGGCAAGACCCCGGCACAGATGATGGCGGCCGAAGCCAAGCGCATCGAGGCCGCCCTGCCGGCCGGCGCGTTGCGCCTGGCGCTGGACGAACGCGGCCGCGATCTCACCACCATGGCGTTATCGCAAAAGCTCGAGCAATGGCGCGCCGGCGGCCAGGACGTCGCCTTCCTGGTCGGCGGCCCCGACGGACTCGACGCCGACCTCAAGGCCTCGTGCAGCGGTCAACTGCGCCTGTCATCCCTGACGCTGCCACACCCCATGGTGCGCGTGGTGCTGGCCGAACAGCTCTACCGCGCCTGGGCCATCATGACCAACCATCCCTATCACCGCGCCTGAGGCATGACGCCCGGCGCCAGCCTCGCGCGCCTGCAGCGCGCCGCCTCCCATGACTGACGCCTTGCCCGCACGCCTCTACCTCGCCTCCGCCAGTCCTCGCCGGCGCGAATTGCTGACACAGATCGGCCTGCCGCACGAGGTGCTGCGCGTGCCCGCGCCGCCCGGCGAAGACGAACCGCAACACCCCGGCGAAAGCGCCGCCGACTACGTCCGGCGCACGGCCCGCGACAAGGCCGAACGCGGTCGCGACTGGCTGCGCGCCCAATCCTTGCCCATCATGCCGCTGCTGGCCGCCGACACCACGGTCATCCTGGACGGCCAGGTGCTGGGCAAGCCCGCCGACCGCGACGACGCCATCCGCATCCTGCAGGCGCTGTCGGGCCAGACGCACCAAGTGCACACCGCCGTGGCGCTGTGGAGCCGCGAACGCCTGCTGGAGTCGGTCTCCATCACCGAGGTGCAAATGCGGCCGCTGCAAGCGGACGAAATCGCGCGCTATTGCGACAGCGGCGAACCCTACGGCAAGGCCGGCGCCTACGGCATCCAGGGCCTGGCCGGCACTTTCATCGCGCGCATCGACGGCAGCTACACCGGCGTCATGGGCCTGCCCCTGTTCGAAACCGCCAACCTGCTGCGGGCCGCCGGCATCGCGATTCCCTGATTCGCGCGGCAACATGAAAAAAGCCCCCGGGACCTTGGCGATCCCGGGGGCTTTTTTGTAGCGATCCGCGGCAGCGATCAGCTTTGCGAGGTCGACACCTGCGCCATCGCCTGCGGTTGCACGCCGGGCGCCGGGGCCTCGCCTTCCAGCGCCGCATGCAACTGGTCCTTGTCCAGCTCGCCTTCCCAGCGCGCCACCACCACGGCGGCGGTGGCGTTACCCACCAGGTTGGTCAGCGCGCGGCATTCGGACATGAAGCGGTCCACGCCCAGGATCAGCGCCATGCCGGCCACCGGCACGGTCGGCACCACCGACAGCGTGGCTGCCAGCGTGATGAAGCCGGCGCCCGTCACGCCCGCGGCGCCCTTGGAACTCAGCATCGCCACCAGCAGCAGCAGGATCTGGTCGCCCAACGACAGCGGAATGTCGCAGGCCTGGGCGATGAACAGCGCCGCCATCGTCATGTAGATGTTGGTGCCGTCCAGGTTGAACGAATACCCGGTGGGCACCACCAGGCCGACCACCGACTTCGAGCAGCCGGCGCGCTCCATCTTCTGCATCAGCGTCGGCAGTGCCGCTTCCGACGAGCTCGTGCCCAGCACCAGGAGCAGTTCTTCGCGGATGTAGCGCACCAGCTTCAGGATCGAGAAGCCGTTGTAGCGCGCCACCAGGCCCAGCACCACGACCACGAACAGCACCGAAGTGGCGTAGAACGTGCCCACCAGCATCGCCAGGTTGATGATCGACTTGATGCCGTACTTGCCGATGGTGAACGCCATCGCGCCAAAGGCCCCGATGGGCGCGGCCTTCATCAGGATGGCGACCAGCTTGAAGATGGGCTGGGCCAGCGCCGTCAGGAAGTCCAGCACCGGCTTGCCGCGCTCGCCGACCTGCGCCAGCGCGATGCCGAACAGCACCGCCACGAACAACACCTGCAGGATGTCGCCGCCGACGAAGGGGCTGAAGATCGTGGTGGGGATGACGTTCAGCAGGAAGCCAGTGATGGTCGAGTCATGCGCCTTGGCGACATAGCCCGACACCGCCTTCTGGTCGAGCGTGGCCGGATTGATGTGCATGCCGGCGCCCGGCTGCACAAGGTGGCTCACCAGCATGCCGACGATCAGCGCCAGGGTCGAGAACACCAGGAAGTACAGCATGGCCTTGCCGGCCACGCGGCCGACCTTCTTCAGGTCGCTCATGGCCGCGATGCCGGTCGCTACCGTCAGGAAGATCACCGGCGCGATGATCATCTTCACCAGCTTGATGAAGCCATCGCCCAGGGGCTGCATCGCCTGGCCGAGATCGGGCTTGAAATAGCCCAGCAGAATGCCGACCACAATGGCGAACAGCACCTGCACGTACAGGATTTGATAGAACTTGAGCTTGCGCGCAGGCGCGCCTTGATCCACTTCGATCATTGGGATTTGTCCCCACCAGGGGCCCCTGTTCCCCCGCGTCGTGGCGCAGCGGATATCGGGGCGTTATCTCTTTTAGAGCCTTGCGTATTGGCGCAGGCCGATTTCACCCGGTGTGCGATGTGGCCGGGCTTGGAGGGACATACGCAAACCCCGTGCCAGCAGCAAGCCTCCCTCGCCGCCGCCTCAAGTGTTTGATTCGACTTGGAATTTTTTCCACCCCACGGTACACCGATAAAATATCGAGCGAAATACCGCACAGAAACCGGATAAAATGTGCGAAAAACCGCACAACACCATGCCCCTCCCCTCAGCCTTCCCGCCGACGCAGCCGGATCCGGACGCCATCGGCCCACGCCGCCTTCCCGCCTGGGCCTGGATCCTGCTGGCCTTGGTGGCGGTGGCCGCCGTCTTTGGCATCCTGCACGCCGTCAGTCAATGGGCGCGGGAAGGAGCGCTCAAGGAGGCCTACCAGCAGGCCCGCAGCGCGGGACAGATCAATGCCGCCCTGCTCCGCAACAACCTGGACAAGTTCCGCGCGCTGCCCTTCGTCCTGACGCGCGACGTGGACCTGCGCGCCACGCTGCAGGCGCCCTCGGCAGCGCAGATCGAAGCGCTCGACGAGAAACTCGATACCTTGAGCCGCGGCGTTGGCGCATCCGCAATTTACGTACTGGACCGCAGCGGCTATGCGATCGCCGCCAGCAACTGGCGCGAGCCGGCCACCTTCGTCGGTGTCGACTACCAGTTCCGGCCGTATTTCCGCGGCGCAGTGGCACATGGCTCCGCCGAACACTTCGCCCTGGGCACGGTCAGCCACGAAGCCGGGCTGTACCTGTCGCGCCGTGTGGACGACGCCAATGGCGCCATGCTGGGCGTGGTGGTATTGAAAGTCGATTTCCGCGATCTCGAGGCCGATTGGCGCCAGTCGAACGCGCCCATCTTCGTCACCGACGAGCATGGCGTGGTGCTCCTGGGAAGCGTGCCCGACTGGCGCTTTCGCGTCGTGGCGCCGCTCGCGCCCGACCTGGCCCAGACCCTGCGCACCAGCCTGCAGTTCGGCGATGCCATGTTCCAGCCAATCCCGTTGCAGCCGCCCCTGCAAACCGTCAGTGGCGGCCAACTGGTGCGGGCCGGCGAAGCCCTGCCGCAAATCCCGGCCAGTGCGCCGCTGCTGCACACCACGCTGCCCATTGTCGAATCGCCGGGCTGGACGTTGCATCTGCTGTCGCCGGTGCAGTCGGCCCTGAACCGCGCCACCGCCAACGCGCAGCTGGGCGCGCTGCTGGCGCAAGGCGTGCTGTCCGCGGTGATCGGCATCCTGCTGTACCGCCGTCACCGGGGCCGCGAGCGCAGCGCGCAGCAATTGGCCGTACGCCAGCAACTGGCCGCGCAGGTCGAGGAACGCACCGCGCAGTTGCGCGCGGCCAACCAGCAATTGGTCGCGCAGATGGACGAACGCCAGCGCACCGAAGCGCGCCTGCACACCATGCAGGACGAACTGGTGCAGGCCAGCAAGCTCGCGCTATTGGGACAGGTGGCCGCCGGCGTGGCGCATGAAATCAACCAGCCGGTGGCCGCCATCCGCGCCTATGCCGACAACGCCGCCGAATTCCTGCGCCGGCGCGACAATCCCTCGGTCGAGGAAAACCTGGCCACCATCGCCTCGCTTACGGAACGCATCGGCCATATAACCGGCGAACTGCGGGCCTTTTCGCGCAAGGCCGGGGCGTCGGTGGGCCCGACCAGCCTGCAGGAAGCGCTGGACGGCGCGCTGCTGCTGGTCGGCCCGCGCGCCAGGCGGCAGGGCGTGGTCCTGCAGCGGCCTCCCGTCGAACAGGATCATCGGGTGTGGGCCGACCGCATCCGTCTGGAGCAGGTGATGGTGAATCTGCTGCAGAACGGTCTGGATGCGCTTGAAGGCCGGGCCGACGGCCGCATCGTCGTCGCCATGCAGGACATGGGCGCATCGGTGCAGTTGTTCGTCAGCGACAACGGCCCGGGTCTGTCGGCCGAAACCAGCGCCCGGCTGTTCACGCCGTTCCACACGACCAAGGCCGAAGGCCTCGGACTGGGGTTGGTGATCTCGCGCGACATCGTCGCCGAGTTCGGCGGCGACCTGCGTGTCGCCCATCCCGGCGACGCCATTTTCCCCGCGCCCCACGGTCCCGACCGCGGCGCGATGTTCACCCTCACGCTGCGCAAGTCGCCGCCCGCCGATCCATGACCCGCGTTCCTGACTCCCCTTCCCGCCCGCCGACCCGGCTAGATCCGGCGACGCCGGCATCAGACACCAGACACCTGGAACACACCGAGGCCGAGCCGGCCATGGCCGCAATGTTCGAAGCGGCTGCCGGCAACCGGCCGGCGCCCCTGGTGGCTTTCATCGATGACGACGACGAACTGCGTCGCGCCAATGTGCAGACACTCAAGCTGCGCGGCATCGACGTGCAAGCCCACGCCAGTGCGCGCGGTGCGCTGGCCACCTTGAATCGTGATTTCGATGGCGTGGTGGTCACCGACATCCGCATGCCCGATATCGACGGCCTGCAACTGTTCCAGCGCCTGCGCGCCATCGATCCGGAAATTCCCGTCATTCTCATTACCGGCCATGGCGATATCGCCATGGCGGTGCAATGCATGCGCGACGGCGCCTATGATTTCCTGGCCAAGCCCTATCCGCCTGACCGCCTCGTCACCGCCATCACCCACGCCGCCGAAAAGCGCCACCTGGTGCTTGAAAACCGCCGCCTGCGCGAAGCGGCGTTCGCCGTCGAAGCCGATGAAGTGCCCTTTATCGGCACCACACCGGCCATGCAGCGCATCAAGCAGACCTTGCGCCACATCGCCGATGCGGACGTCGATGTCCTGGTGGAGGGCGAGACCGGCACGGGCAAAGAGGTGGTCGCCACCGCCCTGCATCGCCTGAGCCGCCGCCGTCACCGGGCGTTGGTTGCGATCAACTGTGGCGCGCTACCCGAAAGCGTGATCGAAAGTGAGCTGTTCGGCCACGAGGCCGGCGCCTTCACCGGCGCACAGAAGCGCCGCATCGGGCGCATCGAGCATGCCAGCGGCGGCACGCTGTTCCTGGACGAAATCGAAAGCATGCCGCTCGCCGTGCAGGTCAAGCTGCTGCGGGTACTGGAATCCCGCCAGATCACGCCGCTGGGCAGCAACGAGGTCCG
The DNA here is from genome assembly GCF_059759395.1 of Achromobacter sp. EG18. NCBI lineage: Bacteria > Pseudomonadati > Pseudomonadota > Betaproteobacteria > Burkholderiales > Alcaligenaceae > Achromobacter > Achromobacter sp. EG18. The sequence goes on along the minus strand of NZ_CM186213.1, from coordinate 6,892 downwards.
CAGCCTGGATCTGCGTGTCGTCGCCGCCACCAAGGAAGACCTGGGCAATCCCGCGATCCGCGCCAAATTTCGTGAAGATCTCTTCTACCGGCTCAACGTCGTCACCATCCGTATCCCGCCGCTGCGCGAACGCCGCGAGGACATTCCGCTGCTGCTGGCCCATTATCTGGGTCACGCCTCGCGCCGCTTCCAACGCGACATTCCCGATATGCCGGCCGACATCAAGCGTCACCTGTTGACGCACGACTGGCCCGGCAACGTGCGCGAACTCGCCCACTTCGCCGAGCGCTTCGTGCTGGGCGTGCTCAACACGCCGGCTGCAGTCTCGCCAACCGCGGAAACCGCGCCAGGCACCCTGCCGGAAAAGATGGAACGCTTCGAGGCCCAGCTCATCCGCGACGCCCTCGCCGCCCACCAGGGCGATGTGCGCGCCACGCTGGAAGCGTTGGGCATTCCGCGCAAGACCTTCTACGACAAGCTGCAGCGCCACGGCATCGATCGGCAGGATTACACCGGCGCCACCAACTGAACCGTCCGCGCTGAATTTCCGTGGGATCAAGTAAAAACCCCCGTGCGGCGCCAGCCGCACGGGGGTTCTTTTGGGGCAAAAACAAAACCCCACAGGCGCGAGCCTGTGGGGTTTTGAGCAATAAAAGCCTGACGATGACCTACTTTCACAGACGTCCGTCCACTATCATCGGCGCAAAGGCGTTTCACTGTCCTGTTCGGGATGGGAAGGAGTGGTACCACCTTGCTATGGTCGTCAGGCGTAACGGGTTGAGAGATTGTCTTTGAGGGACAACCGCTCCAATCTTGGAAGAAGCGCAACGTGTGGTGATCAGAGTGTGACTCGATGATCAACGCACAGTGGGTGTAATTGGTGTTGGCTGGCTGCTGACGGGGCAGCCAGATTTTGTATTGAACGACACTTGGAACGCTATATCACCAGGTCATAACCATCAGTGTTATAGGATCAAGCCTCACGAGCAATTAGTATCGGTTAGCTTAACGCATTACTGCGCTTCCACACCCGACCTATCAACGTCCTGGTCTCGAACGACTCTTTAGGGGGATCAAGTCCCCGGGATACCTAATCTTCAGACGAGTTTCCCGCTTAGATGCCTTCAGCGGTTATCTCTTCCGTACTTAGCTACCCGGCAATGCCATTGGCATGACAACCGGTACACCAGAGGTACGTCCACTCCGGTCCTCTCGTACTAGGAGCAGGCTCCGTCAAGTATCCAACGCCCACGGCAGATAGGGACCAAACTGTCTCACGACGTTTTAAACCCAGCTCACGTACCTCTTTAAATGGCGAACAGCCATACCCTTGGGACCGGCTACAGCCCCAGGATGAGATGAGCCGACATCGAGGTGCCAAACACCGCCGTCGATATGAACTCTTGGGCGGTATCAGCCTGTTATCCCCAGAGTACCTTTTATCCGTTGAGCGATGGCCCTTCCATTCAGAACCACCGGATCACTATGTCCTGCTTTCGCACCTGTTCGACTTGTCAGTCTCACAGTCAAGCACGCTTATGCCATTGCACTATCAGCACGATTTCCGACCGTACCTAGCGTACCTTCGAACTCCTCCGTTACACTTTGGGAGGAGACCGCCCCAGTCAAACTGCCCACCATGCACTGTCCCCGATCCGGATAACGGACCAAGGTTAGAACCGCAAACAAACCAGGGTGGTATTTCAAGGATGGCTCCACGTGATCTAGCGACCACGCTTCAAAGCCTCCCACCTATCCTACACAGGCCGGTTCACAGTCCAATGCAAAGCTACAGTAAAGGTTCATGGGGTCTTTCCGTCTAGCCGCGGGTAGATTGCATCATCACAAACACTTCAACTTCGCTGAGTCTCAGGAGGAGACAGTGTGGCCATCGTTACGCCATTCGTGCAGGTCGGAACTTACCCGACAAGGAATTTCGCTACCTTAGGACCGTTATAGTTACGGCCGCCGTTTACCGGGGCTTCGATCAAGAGCTTGCACCCCATCACTTAACCTTCCGGCACCGGGCAGGCGTCACACCCTATACGTCGACTTTCGTCTTTGCAGAGTGCTGTGTTTTTAATAAACAGTCGCAGCCACCGATTCTCTGCGACCCCATCATGCTAAGCGCGCAGGCGCTTCACACTACCGGGGTATACCTTCTCCCGAAGTTACGGTATCAATTTGCCGAGTTCCTTCTCCTGAGTTCTCTCAAGCGCCTTGGAATATTCATCCCGTCCACCTGTGTCGGTTTGCGGTACGGTCTCGTACAGCTGAAGCTTAGAGGCTTTTCTTGGAACCACTTCCAATCACTTCGCAAGCAATGCTCGCTCGTGCCGTACCCTTGATTTACGCGCCCGGATTTGCCTAAGCGCCATCTTCGATACGTCAACAGGGACATCCAACACCCTGATGATCTTCCGCGATCCGTCCCCCCATCGCACTGTACGACGGTGCTGGAATATTAACCAGCTTCCCATCAGCTACGCATCTCTGCCTCGCCTTAGGGGCCGACTCACCCTGCGCCGATGAACGTTGCGCAGGAAACCTTGGACTTACGGCGAGGGGGCTTTTCACCCCCTTTATCGCTACTCATGTCAGCATTCGCACTTCTGATACCTCCAGCAGCCTTTACAAGCCACCTTCGCAGGCTTACAGAACGCTCTCCTACCGCGTGCACAAAGTGCACACCCGCAGCTTCGGTTTATCGCTTAGCCCCGTTACATCTTCCGCGCAGGACGACTCGATCAGTGAGCTATTACGCTTTCTTTAAAGGATGGCTGCTTCTAAGCCAACCTCCTGACTGTCTATGCCTTCCCACTTCGTTTCCCACTTAGCGATAATTTGGGACCTTAGCTGGCGGTCTGGGTTGTTTCCCTCTTGAGTCCGGACGTTAGCACCCGGTGCTCTGTCTCCCAAGCTGTACTTGCGGGTATTCGGAGTTTGCCATAGTTTGGTAAGTCGCCATGACCCCCTAGCTATAACAGTGCTCTACCCCCCGCAGTAATACTTGAGGCACTACCTAAATAGTTTTCGGAGAGAACCAGCTATTTCCAGATTTGTTTAGCCTTTCACCCCTATCCACAGCTCATCCCCTAATTTTTCAACATTAGTGGGTTCGGTCCTCCAGCACGTGTTACCGTGCCTTCAACCTGGCCATGGATAGATCATCTGGTTTCGGGTCTACACCCAGCGACTGAATCGCCCTATTCGGACTCGCTTTCGCTACGGCTTCCCTATTCGGTTAACCTTGCCACTGAATGTAAGTCGCTGACCCATTATACAAAAGGTACGCAGTCACCCCACAAGGAGGCTCCTACTGTTTGTATGCATACGGTTTCAGGATCTATTTCACTCCCCTTCCGGGGTTCTTTTCGCCTTTCCCTCACGGTACTGGTTCACTATCGGTCGATCACGAGTATTTAGCCTTGGAGGATGGTCCCCCCATCTTCAAACAGGATTTCACGTGTCCCGCCCTACTTTTCTCACGCTTAGTTCCACACACAAAATTTCGTCTACAGGGCTATCACCTGCTACGGCCGGACTTTCCATTCCGTTCGACTATCTTGCATGCTAAAACGTGAAGGCTCTTCCGATTTCGCTCGCCACTACTTTCGGAATCTCGGTTGATTTCTTTTCCTCGAGCTACTGAGATGTTTCAGTTCACCCGGTTCGCTTCCACTGACCTATGTATTCAGTCAGGGATACTGCTTGCGCAGTGGGTTTCCCCATTCGGATATCTGCGGATCAAAGCTTGTTTGCCAGCTCCCCGCAGCTTTTCGCAGGCTACTACGTCCTTCATCGCCTGTGATCGCCAAGGCATCCACCATATGCACTTAGTCGCTTGATCCTATAACGCTGTAGGCTATAGGACCTGAGTATTAGCGTTTGTGCCGTTCATAAGTTTCAAAGCAGTCTGAGGTTATTCACCCCAGTCTTGAGAACTTGGAACAAAATTAATGCAATCACAACCCGTACCCATCTTCATCAGCAAGCTGATTACTCGATGAGCACATTTCGTTGTGCTTCTTCCAGATTGTTAAAGAACAAATATAGCTGTCAGGTAAAACCTAACTCATAGCACTGCTCGCAGTGTTATGAGTTAGCCTCTACATCCCACCAGGCACAGGTCTTGGTGGAGGTGAACGGGATCGAACCGATGACATCCTGCTTGCAAAGCAGGCGCTCTCCCAGCTGAGCTACACCCCCATATCCACGGCATCTCTACCTGCGAATACTTGGTGGGTCTGGTTGGATTCGAACCAACGACCCCCGCCTTATCAAGACGGTGCTCTAACCGACTGAGCTACAGACCCAAAACCTTCCCGGATCAGTAGTCAGAAGTCATGGACACAGGGAGGAGTCCCTCTACCCAAGCCCACAACCGATCCCAGCTATATCAAACAACCGATAAGAGTGGACGCTTAACACGAGCACTAAGCTCTGAAAGGAGGTGATCCAGCCGCACCTTCCGATACGGCTACCTTGTTACGACTTCACCCCAGTCATGAATCCTACCGTGGTAATCGCCCCCCTTGCGGTTAGGCTAACTACTTCTGGTAAAACCCACTCCCATGGTGTGACGGGCGGTGTGTACAAGACCCGGGAACGTATTCACCGCGACATGCTGATCCGCGATTACTAGCGATTCCGACTTCACGCAGTCGAGTTGCAGACTGCGATCCGGACTACGATCGGGTTTCTGGGATTGGCTCCCCCTCGCGGGTTGGCGACCCTCTGTCCCGACCATTGTATGACGTGTGAAGCCCTACCCATAAGGGCCATGAGGACTTGACGTCATCCCCACCTTCCTCCGGTTTGTCACCGGCAGTCTCATTAGAGTGCCCTTTCGTAGCAACTAATGACAAGGGTTGCGCTCGTTGCGGGACTTAACCCAACATCTCACGACACGAGCTGACGACAGCCATGCAGCACCTGTGTTCCGGTTCTCTTGCGAGCACTGCCAAATCTCTTCGGCATTCCAGACATGTCAAGGGTAGGTAAGGTTTTTCGCGTTGCATCGAATTAATCCACATCATCCACCGCTTGTGCGGGTCCCCGTCAATTCCTTTGAGTTTTAATCTTGCGACCGTACTCCCCAGGCGGTCAACTTCACGCGTTAGCTGCGCTACCAAGGCCCGAAGGCCCCAACAGCTAGTTGACATCGTTTAGGGCGTGGACTACCAGGGTATCTAATCCTGTTTGCTCCCCACGCTTTCGTGCATGAGCGTCAGTGTTATCCCAGGAGGCTGCCTTCGCCATCGGTGTTCCTCCGCATATCTACGCATTTCACTGCTACACGCGGAATTCCACCTCCCTCTGACACACTCTAGCCCGGTAGTTAAAAATGCAGTTCCAAAGTTAAGCTCTGGGATTTCACATCTTTCTTTCCGAACCGCCTGCGCACGCTTTACGCCCAGTAATTCCGATTAACGCTTGCACCCTACGTATTACCGCGGCTGCTGGCACGTAGTTAGCCGGTGCTTATTCTGCAGGTACCGTCAGTTTCGCGGGGTATTAACCCGCGACGTTTCTTTCCTGCCAAAAGTGCTTTACAACCCGAAGGCCTTCATCGCACACGCGGGATGGCTGGATCAGGGTTTCCCCCATTGTCCAAAATTCCCCACTGCTGCCTCCCGTAGGAGTCTGGGCCGTGTCTCAGTCCCAGTGTGGCTGGTCGTCCTCTCAAACCAGCTACGGATCGTCGCCTTGGTGAGCCGTTACCCCACCAACTAGCTAATCCGATATCGGCCGCTCCAATAGTGCAAGGTCTTGCGATCCCCTGCTTTCCCCCGTAGGGCGTATGCGGTATTAGCTACGCTTTCGCGTAGTTATCCCCCGCTACTGGGCACGTTCCGATACATTACTCACCCGTTCGCCACTCGCCACCAGACCGAAGTCCGTGCTGCCGTTCGACTTGCATGTGTAAGGCATCCCGCTAGCGTTCAATCTGAGCCAGGATCAAACTCTTCAGTTTAATCTCTGTATTTGTTTCGTATTTCTTAGTTCCGAAGAACCGAGTCATACGTCGCTACTCAAAGGAAGTGAGGTATGTGCTTAGACTTGACATCTAAGGTACTTCACTTCTAGTGAGCACTTGATTTCATTGTGCTTGTGAAAGGGTTTAAAACCCAATCACTGTGCACTCGCATCAAGCGCCCACACTTATCGGTTGTTTAATTGTTAAAGAGCGGTACTGCCAAATTCTGTACTACCAAACTACTTACTGCATCTTCTGCTTTCTTCGGCGATTTCGCTTTCGCGTCGATCGCTGTGTCAGCAGCAGAGAAACGAGATTATGAAGAAGTTTTTATCGTTTGTCAAGTCAGCGTCGCTTGCTTCACTTCGCTGCCTTGCCTACGACCCCTTCAGGTCTCACCAGGCTCACACCCGGCTTTCTCTTTAGCAGCTATCGAAATATCAGGGTTAACCCTAAGTTTTCGGTAACTGCCAAGCCTGAAACTATAACACAACTTTTGCAGATTATGCAACCGGCTTTTGCCTAACTTGCATCCTATCTTGCAACCCCGCCGCTTCGTGAATCACTTCACTTTCGCAGCAGCCCCAAATCGCTTCGGAGGTTGGTTACCGCCCCAGCTGGCTTGCAACGCTGGCCAGACCACCCTACCGGGTAAACCCTGATTCGCCGTCACCAGCCAAGCCCAAGACTATAGCACAATTTTTGCAGATCGTGCAACTGGCTTCTGCCTGATTCGCACCATCCTATGCAAAACTCGCTGACCGCCGGTTCGAGAGAATCATCGCTGATTCACCGCCTTGCTGCCCTGCGACAGATCCGCTTGCCTTAGCACTCGGATCCGTTGCACTTGCCTGGCCTCGCCGCTCAACAAAACTGCTTGAACTGCGAAGGAGCGAGACTATAGCACAGAAT